>CBDCPM010000001.1:0-103591 GCA_965220265.1 Dehalococcoidia bacterium
GCGACCACCCCTGGTCCAAGATCAGGCAGGGACACAAGCTGCTGCGTCTGGGCGACCGTTACACCGCCCAGCGCCTGGACGCCGCCTGTCAGCGGGCCCTGGACGTCGACCTCATCGACGTCTACCGCGTGGAGCGCATCCTGGTCCAGGCTCTGGAAGAGGAAACCACGCCCCAACTGCCGCTGCCCCTGCCACCCGGCCGCTTCGCTCGGCCCGGATGCGTCTTCGCCCAAAGCGACCCGTACCGCCGGAAGTCGGCCTGAGGAGATTATACCCATGACCCGCGTAACCGAACTCACCCCTCTGCTCAAGCAACTCCGCCTGGGGCAAATGGCCGCCACGCTGCCCGAGCGCATCGCCCTGGCCCGTCGTGAACAGCTGGACTACGCCTCCTTCTTGGAGATCGTCCTCAGTGATGAGGTCAACCGTCGTGCCCACCGGCGCATCGAAGTGCGCCTGAACGGCGCCGGTTTCGAGGAGACCTGCCGGCTGGAGGACTTCGACTGGTCGGCGTCAATTACCCTGGATCGCCGATTGCTGGACGCCGTCTTCTCCCTGGAGTTTCTGGACAAGCACGAGCACGTCCTGCTGGTCGGACCAGCCGGCGTCGGCAAGAGCTTCCTCGCTCAGGCCCTGGGATACTCGGCAGTACGCGCTGGACACACCGTGCGCTTCAGCCACGCCGACGATTTCTTCAGGGCCATGGCACAGGCCAGAGTCGACAACTCCGTCGACCGCGCCTTCCGGTCCTTCCTCACCCCAGACCTGCTCATCCTCGATGACCTGGGCCTCCACCGGCTCACCGCCCAGCAATCGGCGGATCTTTACGAGCTCATCCTCAACCGACACCGATCTTCCAGCTTCATCATCACCAGCAACCGGGCCGTGGACGAATGGCTCAGCCTCTTCGACGATCCCATCCTCGGCAATAGCGCTCTCGACCGGCTGGCCAACGCCAGCTACCAGATCGTCATCGAAGGTACCAGCTACCGGGAACGGCTTTCGCCACACCGCGCCCTGCTCAGCAACCAAGGAGGTGATTGACCGGCTAACCACAACCTGATATTAGCAACATAACCACGCTTCCAGGGTGGGTCAATGACTGTGGCAAACCCGGGTCAATGACCGCGTAAATTCACAGAGCGCCAGTGAAACTAGAGAACGTTATTGAGTGAACGTCGAGATGCGAAGCCTGGGAACATGCGCATTCTGGGCAACCCAATGCGGTCATCTGGGGATAACCGTTTCAGACTCAAAGAACGGGGCTTACCCTGGGAATTCCGTATTTCGAACTCTCTTTGTCGAGCCAATTCTAGAACAACGTGATCAAGATCATGGAATCGCGCGGCGGTCCTGTTAGCCAACTCGTGGTGCATCGCCTCGACAGTAATGGGTCCTTCTGCAACCAAGGGGTAGAGCTCTACCGGCATGGAGTCGAGGAGTTGGTCCCGCAATTGGTTGGCTTCAAATTCTTCGAAATGAAACAGCGGCAATGTTCCAGAATTCAAAGCATCCCACCCCATCATGTCGAAGCTGCCAGAGCCATAGTGCTCGAAGGCGTTGAAGCTGTCCCAGTGGCACTGGATCATGACGTCGCGAGCTGTTGGGTGCCTCGAAAGGTGCAGGAACCACAATGCACGGCGCGACTGCTTGGGTCGGATGAAGAACGGCGTATCGTAGGTAGCTCCTGTATTGTCGTGAATATGCTGACGCATAACGCGCTGAGCAACCGCCCTGCCACCATCCTCGTTCCTGAGCCGCACCAGATCTTGAATTTGGGATTCCGTAAATTCCAGCGGAGCAGTGGCCCTGACCAACTGCGGTCGGTCTGCGAGATGATTTAGCAGCGAATCCGCTGCAAAGGTTAGGATGACCTCTGCTCTGGGCAACCGTGAAAAGATGCGCTTGACCAGACCAGTCTCTATTTGCGAAAAGCCGGTCTGATCCAGAAGAAATATCGCGCGCCCGGCTCGGGGTTGGTGGTCAAGGATGCTGGCGATAATATCGTCCGCTACATCTTCGAATGAGGCGTTTCTCACCCCGATATCGTCGCCATCAACCTGGTAACCGCGATCTGCCAGGGCTCTGCGCAGATGGTCAATATGATCTGGATTGACATCAACAAAGTGAAACTTGCAGTCGAAGCGGAGGGATTTAGTTCGACCTTCATTTAGTCGGTGTTGGGCTTTGCAACTCTCCTCCAGCATGATCAGGGGAGTGCCTGAGATGATGTGGTCACCGTCGCGGAATATGCCACCGCCGGCGAACCCGTCCACCAAGTCCAGCTTGAATTCATCTCGAGCCGGGATGGAACCCAACCGGTCCAAATACCGGGCCAGATAAAGGCGAAGTACTTGAAGTTTGGCCCTGCTATGTTCCTCGATCACGGGCGGGGGCGAATCAAGATGCCATGTGAAGGGCATAGCCTTTCTCCAGGTCGGGGTATGGGGGCTTGGCGTTGTGTTCAACGCCTTCCAGAAGTCGACCTCCAGATTTCGGGGTTCGGCCGCCCCACTGCTTGAAAAAGAAATAAATGCCTTGCTCCTCGCAGAGGTCTCTTATGTCCACGACCCAAGGTAATTTCATGGGTCGTGCTCCCGGGCCACTCTCACCACCCACGATAACCCAGTCGATACCATCCAGATTGATTTCTCCCAGATGCTCCAGTAGCGGTTCTATGGACAAAAAGCGTAGCGCAACCGGAGCCTGTTGAAGGTGCCGGATACGAGCCGTGGCCAGATGATCTTCGATTGAAACGCCGCACCAGATATGAGGAGGCGCGCCACGGTCGCCGTACCTACTACGCAAATAATCCAGCATCAACGAACTCCGCTTCGTGAGTACCTGGAAGACATGCCGGTCCGCCGCTTCCATAGTGTCGAACACCCTGTCTATAAACTCGCGTGGCACGTCTTTATGGAAAAGGTCGCTCATCGAATTCACAAACACCATCCGCGGCGCTCTCCAACTGAGCGGTTGGGATAGACGATCAGGGCGGAGCGTAAGGTCAAAACCAATTTCGTACGGGTGCCCCGGGGTGCCCCGGAACCGTTCGGCAAACCTCTCGGCATAGCAGTTGTCGCATCCGCGCGTGACCTTGGTGCAACCGGTCACGGGATTCCAGGTTGCGTCCGTCCATTCGATCGAGGATTTTGCGCCCATAATGCTGTTTACCGTAAGACCCTAACGTAGGTACCCTAAGTATGCGAGATCAGAATAAATTGCGGGCTTCCGCCAAGATTTCCGACAGTTTGGTATCCGTCAGCCGGCCCACCGGTTCTCCGAACAAGCTCTCGTGCAACGTGTGCAAACGGCTGGGACGCGCCGCTGTTGCGTTCTAATTCCCCTTCATGCATGTCGTCTGCCGTAATCTCGATGTCACCCGATCGTTGACGACGGGCCGGGTCATGTCAGCCCGCATGGCCTCTCGGCTGTTCTGGAAGAGCACGGCAGTTTGGGAATCCTCAAAGATTATGTTGTCCCGCGGATACCCACGGTTGAACTTAGCCTGTATCTCAGCGTCCAGGTCGTCGTGGAGGTCCTTGGATTCCCAAAAGCCGCGCGCCATGCGGAGAGCGTCCTTGATGGTGCCGTCAGGGATGCCCGACGCCGCCGACAGTTCGGGCACCAAGACCAGCTTTTCCCGATGGTCGCGGCAGTAGGCTGCTAGGCAGTTCTGAAAGGCCGGTCGGATATTCAGCTCATTGTCAGATCTGCCGAATGCGATCGGCTCCTGCAGCTCTTCACGGTAGCGCTCGATGTGCGGATACGTCGCCATGAGGCAATTATAGACGACTGGACCTGGAGGACGGTGGGCCGGTATCCGCAGGAACGTTTTGGGTTGGCGCTGAGCCGCAGTCGTTCCGTGTCATCTATTCCTGCCGAATCCTGTAGCCTCATTCAGATTTGCGTCGGGTAACGTATTTGTTGAGGCAATGCGCGTAGCGGATATGGCATTCGAACCGGTTTCGTAAGAGAGCTAGTGCAGGTAGGATCGATTGGCGTCAAAAAGTTGACTATTTGGAGGCATCGCAACATGGGACAGTGGTTGAAGAGACATGGAATGGAGGTATTCCTCTGTGCCTACATCTTGTCGAGTGCCGGAATTCTGATTTGGGACTCGCGACAAGATGATAAATCACTAATCATGACCTTCCTTCAGAGCTTGCTAGACCTAATCGTCAGAGACTTACCAGACAACGCGTTGTCGATTGGTCTACCGGTGGCAGCCGGGGTCCTGTTCGCTGAATGGCTGAGTTCCCGGTCGACGGGGAAGTCTTTGCAACAGGCGGTCGACTATCTCGAGCAGTCGAATCAGCAACTTGTTCAGACGGTCGCAAATCAGCAATTACTAATCGACCAACTCCAAATCTTGAATCGGCAGTTTAGGCAGATTCCATCAAGACATGGGAGGAAGAAGCGTCGGAGACAGCAAGGACGTTATCGACAGTAAACACCTAAGCCCGAATCCACCGAAACGATGAGTGTGGCGTCGTGGTGATGGGATAAGAGAGTGCTCCCGGCTTCGGGGATAATGGTTTGTAAAACAGAAAACCACCCTGAAACAAGGAGCACCCAACGGATGCTACCACGCAACGACCCCGACCGCATCCGAGTCGCCTTTGATGACCACCGCCTGGTGGCCAATGCCAGACTGCTGCTTCCGGTCACTCTGGCCCAGCGCCTGGGTCTGGGTGACCTGGTTGACCGCCACGTTGACCTGGGCCGCGCTCCTGGCCGAGCCAACGCGGGAGACAAGCTGCTGACCCTGGTGGCGTCGGCGCTGGCTGGTGGAGACTGCATTGACGACACCGACGCGCTGCGCGCTGGTCGAACCGAGCAGCTACTGGGCTGCGTGGTCAAGGCGCCATCCACGCTGGGTATCTTTCTGCGCAGCTTCCGTTGAGGCCACGTCCGGCAGTTGGACCGGGTGAGCCGGGAGCTGCTGGCCCGGGCCTAGGCGGCTGGTGCGGGACCGGGCGATGATCCGTTGACCATCGACCTGGACTCCACCGTCTGCGAGACCTACGGGCTGGCCAAGGAGGGCGCACAGCGCCACAACTATGCCGGCCAGCGGGGCTATCACCCGCTCTTCGCCGTGGCCGCGGGCACCGGCGAGGTACTGATGGCACGGCTGCGCAAGGGACGAGCGAACACCGCTCGGGGTGCCGCCCATTTCCTACGGGAGACGGTGAGCCGCGTGCACTATGCCGGAGCCACCGGTCAACTCACCATGCGGGCCGACAGCGGCTTCTACACCCACGCCATCGTCGCCGTCTGCCGCAAGCTCGGTGTCCGCTTCTCCATCACCATCCCACAGCACCAGAGCGTGCGCAACATCATCGAGGCCATTCTCGAAGCAGACTGGACGCCCATCCCGTACTGGATGGAAGGCGCCGCCGATATGGCCGAGACTGAATACACACCGTTTGGCAGTGAGCCCGACGCCGTGCCGGTACGTCTCATCGTCCGGAGGGTGAAGCCCACGCCCGGCTCTCAACTGGCCCTCTTCATCAGCTACAGCTATCACGCCTTAATCACTGATCGGGAGGGCGACACCCTGGACCTGGAGGCCGACCATCGTCGCCACGCCGAGATCGAGAATGCCATCCGCGAACTGAAGTACGGCGTGGGGCTCAACCATCTGCCATCGGGCCGCTTTCCCGCCAACGCCGCCTGGCTGGCCGTACAAGTAATGGCCTACAACCTGGCTCGCTGGACAACGCGCATCGGTCTGGGCGAGCCGGTGGCAACCGCCAAGACCTTGCGGCGACGCTTCTTCTCCCTGGCCGGACGGCTCACCCGCAAGGCGCGGCGCCTCACTCTGCATCTGCCCCAGGACTGGCCCTGGCAAAACCAGTTCAGTCGTGCCCAGGCACGATTGCGCGCGCTGCCATTCCCGACCTGACCGTGCCCACCGCGTCTGCCGGTCCGCCGCACGACCCAATCGCCGGCCGGATCTGCGCCAGGCTGGGCCCCGCGTGTCTCCGACGGCAACCTCACCGGCCGATCTCCCCCACCGCCAGCGCTGACAGCGGCCGCCTTCCCCTTGGCGTGGTCACCACGCCCTGCGCCCAGCCGGATTGGAGCAGGTCAAGACTACCCCGTCTCTATCCGGCACGTCTCAGCCCTTCCCTCCTCAAGGTGGCTACATCCTTTCGGTGGGTTAGGGGTTAAACAACGGGATCATTCTTTCGTGAGCACCGCCTGGATCTTCCAAGATCCAGCAGAGGCGACGCAGCCCGGGCTGCCTGTATTTTCCTGAACGTGCCGAACCCAGTTCTGATATCCTGCGCGACTTCCTGTATCTCCTGGGCAACAGACGTCTCTTGGCCAAGTTCATTGCGCAACGCCACCTCTATCGGCAACAGTGCATAACCTATGGGCGAATCTTCAATCAGTTCAAGCGCCTCGCTGGGATCTACGCTGGCTATGAACTCGAGCAGTACTTGCATGCTCTGTGGGCCCATTGGGTTGCCGCCCACAAATGTCGGGTTGGCGAGTAAGTCAACTGCCTCGACCTCGCTGAGGGTGAGACCATTGCTGGCTACCAGCTGGCCCTTTATGGTGAGCGCCAACATCATGAAAAAATGCCCGTCGTCAGTTTCGGGCGGCAAACCCTGCGCCAGGAGTTCGTCTATTTCACGGAGTACGTCATGCATTCTTCCAAGCTGCAAGAGGCCGATGATTTCCAAAAGGCCGAGCCCCCAGACAGACGAGTCAGAATCTTCGCCGGCCAAGAGCTCAACGAAGCCGTCCACGCGACGGGGGTCCGTAGTCTGCGTGGACGGCGCACCCTTAGCGTAACTGGCCCAACCCTCGTCGACCCGACCGAGCCGGCACAGTAGTACTCCTTTACGTACCAGCGCCACGGCTTCGGCTATCACCATCTCGGGTGCATCCCTGCCACCGAAATTGCGGATCACCTCGTCATAACGATCCAGAGCAATCTGAATATTGCCCTCTCCAGCCAGAGTACGCGCCTCTGCGAGCAGTACATCGGCAATCGGTACGGCAACGTCCAGGGTGTCAAACTCCGACAGGTCGACCAGCATCTTGAATGCCGCGTGTTGAAGCTCCCTCAGCCATGGGTTGGCGCCGTCCGAGGCTCGAACCATGCCAACTCCGATATTCACCAGGTCAGTCGGCGAATAGTAACTCGCCATAAATCTGATCAGCGCCTCGACAACCTGGCTCTCGCCGCTGGGACGTCGGAGGAGGTAGTAAATGTTGTACATCCGCTCCGTGAGATAGTACTGCCGTCGCCGGGCGGTTCCGCCCTCAATCGCCACTGCGCCGCGCTCGACCAGCCGGTTGAGCTGAGCGCTGCACTTGTGGACATCTACCCGCGCCAGCTGGGCTACCTCACGGGCCGTCGCGGGTTTCCACAGCCTCGCCAGCGCCAGGTACACGCGTCTCTCCTGCCGGGGCAGCGCGTCAAGGTGGCTTTTGAAATATTCCGTGTGCTCATCCACCAAGTCGAGCAGGTTGTCCATCAGTTCGCCGAACGAATACGCCGTTTCAAAACCCGCTATAACCGAGATCAGGCGCGGGTTTCCTCCCGTCAGAATCTGGAGCGGCCGGACCGGCTGTGTTCCGGCCGGTTGACCCGACACCGTCGACCAAAGCGTTTCACATTCGCCGGTGTCCAGGGGACGCAGCGTGATCACGCGGAACAGGTCATAAAGAGCGTGTTCGGGATGGTCTATCTCCGCAAACCGGCTGGTTGCGCTCCCCAGGAGAAAGATTCTGGGTTCGGTCTGGAGCGTCTTGCGGAGCCGCCACCCCAGGTAAGGGTCGGACATCTCCGCGAAGAGCATATTCAGGTTTTCCACGATCAGCAGCAGTCGCTTGCCCTGCCGGTCGGCAAAATCCAGCAGCGAGCCCAGGCATCGCTCCGCCAGGGCGCGGTCGTCCTCCAGGGGCATGGACCTGAGGTCGATGTAACTCAGCCTCAGGTCGTCCCGCTCCGCCGCGGGCGCCTGTTCGGCAAGGAGGCCAAGGCACTCCAACCAGAATTCCCCGGTCGTGGCGACCTCATAGCTCTCTTCGGCAAAGACTATGGGAAACAGCCCAGCTAAGGCCGCTTCCCGGCGCACCTCGGCGGCGACGCGCAACAGCAGATGAGTTTTGCCGCTGCCGCGCGGTCCGATCACGACCGTGTGCGCGTTTGAACTCGCGCCGGTGTCACCCAGCGTCTCAATGATCGACTCGAATTCTGCCGTCCGGACGCAGAACGAGAAGATCAGCTCATCGTCGGTGAGGAAGCCAGGATTGTATTTCTTGATATTCAGAGCCATCGGCCACCACTGGCATCAACCTACCGTCGCGCGATCGGAGTGAAAAACTCTCGGTGCCGTGTACGCCACCAGTCCTCGAGCAGCCCTGAAACGAAACGGAATCCGCCTTCGTGGGGTTCCAAATACCCGTCATGTTCCAGGATGTACAACAGCTCGGGTATCGACGGGTGTTCATCGACCTCCCCAGACGACAGCCCCTCTCGATACTGCTCAATGGTTCCACCGGTGAGCAAGCCATCGTTGACCGCAGCCTCGGTCAGCAATTCCAGAGCGGTGCCGTACCCCTCGTCCCCCAACACGATCCTGAGCCGACCCTCGTAATGTTCTAGGTGAAGCTGGCCGCGCACTCCCAGCAGATAGCGTTGGTACACGAACTCAACGTCTTCGAGCGACGCTTCTGACCGCCCCTCCCGGCGCAGGTGTTCGTGAAGCTGGTCGAAGAAATGCTGCACGTGGTGGGGGATGCAGGAGCGCAGCCGGCGACACATCCCCTGCCGGACATCGTAGGAAAGTTCCAGCCCATAGCTGCGCGCCAAGGCGCCGATGCAGTCCGACGCAGTTTGGTGGCTCCAGGGATTCAATTCCAGCGGCGACAGGAAGTTCGCCTGAGCGCTCAAGCCTGCCTGTCCCAGTATTGGCTCGAGACCGATACTGCCGGAGACGATAATGCAGACTCGGCCTCGGTACAATTGGCTGTTTCTCCTCAGCCAGCTCATGAACAGGTCCGCGTTATTCCGGCGCTCCGGCGTGATGCGGAAATCATCCCCTTTGAGCAGCCGGTTCACGAAGATGGGAAGCTCGTCGATGGCCAGGACCACCGGTTTCGGGCTCTCGGCCAACGCAACGAAAACGTCATCACCGCGGCGGCGCCAGGTTCCGGCATCAATCCCGGCCCGGAACTTCACCCGTAACTCCGATACGGCAAGTTCCTCGACGTTTTGCCCCAGCCCGCGCAGGACATTGGCGAACACGGCCCTGATCCTTCGCGAAGTACTCTGGAGAGCCTCGGCTTGAAACGCGAGTTCGGCCACCGCGTCCTCGGCGGTCTCCGCATCTTCAAAGTCGACAAATAATGTTTCGTGATCGTCTCCGTCAGCCAGACGGCGTAGCAGTTCTCGCACCAGGCTGGTCTTTCCCATCCGGCGCTGGGCGGTAAGCAATGTATGGACGCCGTCGCCGACCCGCTCAGACAACGAGGCCAGTTCGACTTCCCGGTCAAAGAACCGGTCGCCGTCAACCCAGATGCTCCCAGCCTTTCTGAGTTCCATCGTCATGGGCAAATCATAACTGTCAACGCATTCGTTGGCAACGCTATTGTTGACAACCCTTGCGCCCGAAATAACGTGATGCTGGCAAAATGGCCCGGCGTCGGTGCTTCCCTGAGCCATGGGAACCCTTCTGTGTGAAGCAACAGGTGCCGATCACGATAATCTCGAGAGCCCACGGTCGGCCGAATAACTACGAACCGGTGGGCTCACTTCGCGGGAGCCTGAACGCTGATGTATACGCCTTCGTCAAGCGTTTGAAAGCCGAGACCACAATGATGAAAAATATCCTCTACGGCGGCGACTATCACCGTTTTGGCATCAAATACCGAACACTCGAGATCGCCGAGTTGGTTGATGATGATATCGAGATTCTGCCTCAGGAAACGCCTGCCCCCTTCAGTACTCCTAATGAGATCCAGGATTTCTGGCCACCGGTCGGATTTATGGTAGATGGCAACTGTGTGGCTTAGCAGTGTGAGCAGGTCCTTGACGTAGGGGATTATTTTCTCCGCCAAGGCATCGATGGCAATACGACCTACTTGATAGGCACGTACATCGGCATCAATGACTGAAGGCATCTGGTTCAACCCGTTAACCAGTCCCCCCACCCAATCCATCAGGTACGCTTCTTCAAGTTCCCATAGAGAGCAGTCGCTCCCGTCAGGATTTTTGCAAACGCTTCCGATGAAGGCATCGACTTCCCGGTCCACATCATATTCGTCGATGATGGTTTCGGCGCAGCCGTCAAGCCAAGCTTCTCGACTCCATGGGTTCCTCACGGGCTCGCCTTCTCCTTCGTTTATCAAACGAGAACTATTGATGCGAACGTGAAGCAGTTCGTGGTAGAGCGTCGCTACGAACCTGGGGGAGGTAAGATCACAAGCATCCATCTGGCTTGCGTCGATGATTACGATGAATTGGACATCACCACTTGGAAGTTCTACTTTTCGCGTAGTAGCGATGGCGCGGACATCGGACCTCAACGACCTGTAATCTCCTCCGACGCCTCCTCCTCGTTCAACCTGGTTAACCATCTCCTGAAACTGGTCGGTGACGATGATCTTGGCAAGGTTGAAAGGTTGAGACAGACCGCAAGCCACCTTTCTGGATAAAACTAGCAGTTGTTCGATATCCGCAATCGTCTTTGCTCTAGCATCTTTCGCAACCCCTGCCACAGTGATCTTATGATTCGTTTCCATGATTCCTTTCCATCGGTACGGCCAGCGAAATGGACGCCGGCAGCGGCACTGGCCAGATTGAACAATCTCGAACTCTGACGATGACGGCCATGAAAAACCGTCAACAACTACAATAATCTCATTGCTTGCCTTAGCAGGTCGCTTGTTTGGCGCACAAGGTCCCTGACGTGAATCACATCGTGCGTCTGTCTCCGCGACCACCTCACTTTGAATGGATCCACGGCCCGTACACCATCGCAAGCACCAACGGCGCCACCTTGGAGGCGACCATGGGTCGGACACCGGTGAAACCCAACAAACTCGGCCTCGGTGGAATGGCCCGGAGATTTGTCCTAAGGCGAGTTGACCGGGCCATCGCGCTCCGCCATCCCAATGGCACGGACGATTCTCTCAACAGTCGGATAGATCCACCGTAGCCGCCAATTCCCGGTAGCGGCAAAACGCGTTGGCCAACTGCATTTGCCGAGGGGAGCGGCACTCCGGGGTGAACAGTTCAGGGGAACCTACCAGGATGCACACGCAGCGCGCTCGGGATGTGGCTACATTCAACCGGTTCAGGCTATAAAGAAACTCCATCCCGTGGGGAGCCTCCTCCGGAGCGGAGGTCGCCATGGAATAGATTACGACCGGAGCTTCCTGCCCCTGGAATTTGTCCACCGTACCCACGTTTGCGCCCGGCAACCGCTCTTGTATCTTGAAAACCTGGGCGTTGTAGGGAGCGATGATGAGCACGTCATCAAGACCGATCGGGTGTTCCTGTCCATCCCGGTCGATCCATCGTGAAGCGCCGTCGGTCAGTCCATTGACCAGGGAAGCCACCGCCTCAACCTCCTCCGCGGACGAGCTCTGGTTGCCAGCATGGGACACGGGGACGAACCGCAAACCGGTACCCCTGATAAGGCCCGGGGATTTGACCTCCTGCCTACCCAGACCGGGACGCACCGTGAGCTTATCCTCGTAGAACACCTCCGATGTGAAAGCGCAGACGTCCGGATGCAACCGCCAGGTTTCCTCCAGAAACAGTCCCTGGTCCTCGCTGATGGTCTGGCGGTCTCCAAGCAGATGGCCCAAGGCGGAACCGTCGGTTCCTTCCGGATGAACGCCCTGTGTCGGCTGGTCTAATTGTTGGGGGTCGCCGACGAGGACCAAGTTCCGACCGGCGTGGGAAACCGCCAGCACGTTGGCTAGAGACATCTGCGCTGCCTCGTCCACGACCAGCACGTCGACGGTTTCCAGCGCCTCTGGCCTAGCCCACAGCCAAGCCGTTCCTGCGGCCACCTGACAGGAGCCTTCCAGCTCCTGAAACACCTCCCCGTTATCCTTCGTCAGCGTCACGCCCTGTGGCGTTTCTTCCTCCGGCTGATTGGTGATCTTGCGCACCGCTCGCAAATCAAGAGAACTCGCCTCGGCGGCGTTCATCACCTCACCCAACAGATTTGCGATGACTTTATGGCTGTTGGCCGTGATACCCACGCGGCGACCCATTCCGACCAACTCGCAAATCATGCGCGCCGCAGTATAGGTCTTGCCGGTGCCGGGCGGCCCCTGTATGGGTAGGACGCCGAAATCGCCTTTTCCAGCGATGCGGAGCGCCGAATCCAAACCAGTCTCCGCGCTTGCGCGAATCCGTTCATCACCCACGCTTGGCACCCTGCGTAGCAGTAGTTCCCGAGCCGCCCGGTAAGGACCGTCTTCTGTGATGCCATGGTCGGCCACGTAATGTCCCAAGCGTAGCAAGGCTTCCTGCAATACACCGGTGTTCACATGGTCATGGGTGAACACGGCTGCCGGATGTACATCGGCCGTGTCCCTACGCTTCTTGATGTCGACCGTGTAATTCTCCGTATTGAGCGCCACCAGATCACCCAAACGATCGCCGCCTGCAGCCCGCAATGGTTGACCGTTGCGTAGATTGGTCTCTTGTGTGAGGAAACGGTAACGATGAACCGGTGTCCTCCCGGGAGCATCGACTGCGCCGATAAAATCCAGACCGGCCAAGGCGGCCCGTTCATTGGCCAACTCTTCTACCGAAAGTTCGCTGAGACGGAAGTACTCCCACCACGTTGCCTTCTCCTCCCGACGGTGCCAGTCCAGGATGTTAGCCAGCACCCAGCGACCGTACTGCTGGGGGTCCTTGTCGTTTTCCCAAGGGTCCACGTCTCCCACGATACGCTCGGCGAGCGCCTGAATCATCATCTGCCGTTCACTGATTTCCTCAGACGCTGCACCATCAACAAAAGCCGGCCTTGCGATCGCCTCGCCTTGTGCCACCAGCTGGCTCCGGATGTTCTCCAGCCAATCTCTCAGGTTAAGCGTCGAGGCGCAATCGTCCCGGTTGTATCCCGCCACCGTCTCCATGTCGCTTTTTTCGATGGCTTTCGCGTCCCCGAATTCCAAAGCGCGCGACAGGGCGAAAAGCGCCGAGTTGGCCGCGCTGAGCGACACCTCACGGGTAAAACCGAAGAACTGCTCCAGTTCCTTGATCGAGTAACTCTCGACGCCGGCTCGCAGACTGCCGCGCACCACCCGGTAGAGATCGACGAACAGACCGGCACGAAGCATCCGGTCCACTTCCTCCTCACGGGTCGCATATCGACACATCAGCCGCTTGAAAGCGCTGGGTTCGTAGGGCGCGAAGTGGTAGATATGCAGGTCAGGGCACTCTTCCCAACGTTTCATCACCCAATCGACGAATTCCTCGAAGTTCCGCTTCTCCGCTGCCTGGTCGAACGCCCACAGCGCCGAGTAGTCCTCCTGGCCGTTCTCATCGACGGTCAGGTAGCCGATCAGATACTCCAGGCCTGCGCGCCCGACGAAGGGATCGCCCTCCAGATCAAGGAAGATGTCGGCCGCCGTGGGTTCAGGTAACAGAGCCAGGCCGGTTTCAGGTTCCGGGGGCAGCGTCTCGTACAGCGGAATATCCTTGTCCCGGCTCTCTACCTGGAGTCTCGCCTGTTCCCGGACCCTTGCATAACCCGATTGGGCACCCCGCTTTGGCTGCCAGGTTATCGGCAATGACTCCGTGGCCAGTCTCGCGGTGCGGTCTATGGCACGCTCGGTCAGCTCGGTGATCTGGGAGGTTGAAATGCCATCCACCAGGCAGAGGTGATCATCCTCCCGCCGGCGCCGTGCGCACTGGTCCGACCAACGGCACACGCCGCAGTGTTCCTTGGGGTCTGGATAGGCAACGGCCATACTAGTCCCATCGACGGACCTCTCGAGCCAGCGCCTGATGAACCGGTAGTAGGCGGCGTAATCACTGGTGCGGTATTGCTGCGGCTCGAACTCCGTCCATGGGGCCACCACGTACATGAACTCGGGAAGCTTCCCTTGCAAAGCTCCGACCAGGTCCGAATATAGCGACAGCTGCAGGATGGTGCCGCTGCGGGTATCACGGGCGAGTTTGGTGTCGGTCACCTCATAAGACCATTCACTCAGTGCGCTGGGCACGTCCACTCGGCGCAGGATATCGGCGCGGCCGGCAAAGCACCCGTGGCGGAGGGCCGCCTGATAAATGACCTGGTCGCCCGCGCGCATGGCGGCCATGGTGTCCGCGAATGATCCGTCATCAACGCCCACCCCTTCGATGACGGTCACCTGCTTGCCCTGGTCCTTCAGGTGTTCAATGTAGGCCTGTTCGTGCGCCAAGCCCCGCTCTCGCAGCAGCGCCAGCTCCGGGTCCCAACCGCCGGGAGCACCACGAATGCCGCTCGCGACCTCATTGTTCAGTTCCGTAAGGCGCTGGCAGGCCAGATGATTCACCAGGTCATTCGCGCTGAATTGGATTCCACCGTCAGCTATTTCCATTCTCTTTCGCTCCTCACCGCCAGCTATTGATCAAGGCTGCCGGCGCATACATTCCAACCGGATTTGATGGGATGTGCTCGTAGGTCTGGACCGGACCCAAGGTGTTCAGCAGTTGACCTATGAGCATGGCTAGTCCAACTGGCACGGCCATGAACAGGTGAATTTGCCCGTCTATCGCGTACTCGCCCCGAGCCCGGCGGGCAGCCTCAACCGTTTTCCGGGCGATATCCACAGCTTGGCCGGGCGTTTCCAAAACGGCGCCTTGCCTGCTATCGTCGCGGTTGACGTGAACATAGGCCCTGAATGGCCCAGTCTCACCTTCCGACGATGCAACCGCCTGAGTGACGTCGTTATTGACGGAAACCATCACCGCCAAATCGCCAGATTCAAGATCTCCGTCCAGGATTCTGACCGAAAAGCCGGTGTCCTCGCGATCGCTTTTCAGGCTCTAGGTTTGCGTGTCGCCGTCCGGCATCCGTTGTTCCCAAGCGGTGTCGATGCCGGAAGTGGCCATTAGTTCACAACCGAGCGCAGTAGCCGCAGGCAACGACGCGAATCCGCTAACCAAGAGTTGTCTATTTGGGAGCACTTGCTCAACGGCCTGCTTCACATCGGTTAAGGCCGGGAGCAACTTCAACCTCCAGTCCTCGGCCGACGCTTCGCGGTTATAGTCACCCTCGAAACGGTGGCTCCAGTCGATGATCAGTGCCACCCCGGGCTGGTTGCCGCCGGCTCGTCTCGTGTTGAACGATATCCTCAGGGGCGCATCAGCGGGCAGATACGCGGCAATGGCCTGTAACCGCTGCTTGAGTACCTGGTTGGCGACCTTGTCGATATCCTCGTCCGTGGCAGGGTCGGAATCGATCCTGATCATGTTCCAGTTGGCTACGTTGAACAGGCTCACGCCGTTTCGTATCGCTGTGGCGGCTTCCTGATAGCCCAGGCCTCCGGCTGCAACGGGTACTACGAAAAATCCGTCACCCCTACCGTGACGCTCGACGGCTACCGGCGCTTCCACATTGCGTATCATCGGAGAGTCCGCCGTTTCGGGACTGATCCAAAGCACCGCGTTGGCCACCCCATCGTCACGCAAGACCCTGCGCAGTTCCGTTTCCGTGGGCTCGGTGTTCAGGTCGTCGACATCGCGCCAGGTTGGGATCCCTCGCTCGCGTTGGGAGGTAATCAGCCTGGCGCATTCGTCACTGCGGCTCCTGCGGTAACTGAGGAAGGACCGACCAGTTGGATCCGTCATTTGCAATCTCCAGAAGAGCCGTTTTCATGCTCCGGCGTGAGTCGAACCGCCTCCTGATTGCAGGGGAAAACATGAATGGTCATCTCACAATTTGCGCCCGCGACTAGCAGGATCGGTTCCGGGCACCTGGCATCGTCGCTTTCGGCAATCTCCTGCATTCGCCTGATGTCTGTAGAACTGGGTTCAGGCGAACCCCCAGGGTGATAGTGCCATTCGCCCAAGTAGTATTCGTTCTTTCGCCACAGCGCACCAAGCAACTCCTGCAGTCCCTGGGTGCCTCTGTAGAAGGCAGTTCGCCGCCGCCGAGAATCGGGCGGGGGCCCGGTGACCCGGGTCACGACCGCGGTGTCCAGCGTCTCGCCGTAATGGCCAATGAGCACTCCGCCGGTCTCCAACGGGTGGGAATCGAGGCATAAATCCAGCACATGCGCCAACGGACCGGCGCCGATGAACAACCGGAACTGTCCGTCAGTAGACCTGAACGCCGCATCAGTCGGGCAGGTCATCATCCCTGAACATCCTGATGCCCATGAAGTCTCCGTCTTCGTCTCTCTGTTGCTCCAAGACGGCGAAGGTCGAAGCGGTGGAAGGGTTATCGATGGCCCGTTCGATGAGCTTCACCGCAGCCCCGGCCAGCATCCAAACATCATCAATGCGGGCAGGATGCCTCGGATGCCAGCAGCCGGGACCGTCGCGAGGCATTTCATCCAGTTCGTACTCCTCAGCTTCCAGGCGAAGCCAGGGCTGAAGCCGCTGCGTGAACTCATCGCGGGGGAACGATGTTCCATTGGCGGCAAAGAAGAACAGACGGCGAGCGTGCAGCCCCAGCGAAACCGATATGAATGTCTTGCTTTCGTTCCAGAGGAACCGGCTCATCGCCGCTATTGCGTCGTCATCACCGGTGGTGTCGATGACAATGCTGGCGCTTCCCACGCGCTCTTCGTTCTCGGCATCATCGGGCGGGAACGCGGTGTCGATGCCCGTGATCTGGGCGTGCAGCGTGGCATCGGTCAGTCTTTCGGCAACCCCAGTTGCCTTGGACCGGCCGACGTCTGAAACCGGCAGGGTGTGCCGCACCAGGTTGCCGGCTTCCAGAAAGTCGGGGTCGATGACGGTCAGGTCCCGGATACCGGCCCGGGCCAGCATCTCGGCGAGAACCGAGCCGACCGCACCGGCTCCTATGATGAGAGCGGGACGGTGGGTTGTCGCATCACCCAACCTGCCTCTGACGGAAATCTCGTTTTGGTGCCAGTTTTCGCTCCTGAGCCACTGCAGGGCGGCGCCATCGGGTATCGCGCTTCGTTTGTACGCCAGCCATCTGCCTTGCTCGTTATTGCGAAATCCCGGCTGACGCCCGGAATTGTGGTCCGGTAGGCGCAGAGCAAGCCAGTGTATTCTCAGGTTGGGGCCACCCACCCTCTCCGGAATGGGAAACCCAATCAACAGTACGGCGGGTTTTTGCGACGCCATGACCAACGGCCGCAGCAACCGGTCTAAATCGATAGATTGCTCCTTGAATGCCTGTCTCAGTTCGCCCCACGATGCCGGCAATTGATAGAGTTTCAAGATTGGCGCACTGTGGGCCCTGACCCACGCAAACGATTTATCCTCGCGGGCGTCCAGCTCCCGACCCCACTCCTGCTGCACCGCCGGTTGACCTTTCCCAACGTGGAACTCCGTCACGGCGAAGATTGGAGAGGTCGTGTCCAGGGTCACCGCGCGAGCGGTCCCGCAACGTTTCCCGCTGGTCAGCCACTGCTGCAGCGACGCGCCGCCCTCAGAGAAAGCGACCCTGGCGGCATCGGCACAGGGCACGTATGGCAGCTCGTAGTAGTCCCCCGCTTGGACAAGATCATCGCGCGACGCCAATTCCACCCAGGTTTGTGCCCGCTCCACATGCCAGGCCAACTTCCCTTCCGGCTCTGCCGGCTCGACGTTATATCCCAACCGCTGCAGCGGCGCCGTTTCAGTCCAAGTGCACAACAATCCCGCGCGCCAGGGCTGATCGGGTTTGCCCGGTCCGTTGAAATTTTGGTGCGGAAACGTCTGGGATATTCCACCCACCTTGGCGGGCCAAATGCCGATGCTGTCGTCTGGATAGTTGTTGCCGACGAGGGCGAACCAATCCGTCACCTGAGGTATTGGCCCGCCAAACACGGCGTCCGCGGTAATACGGAGATGCATCGCCCAGCGCCGTTCCTGCGCATACCACTCTGGCTGCGCCAGCATGACTACTCCGGGCAGGTCCGCTAGGGAAGACAGGCCTGCCCGAAGGTTGTTGCCGGGTTGAATCTCCACGATGCGGTTATCCGAACCGCCCGCCCCGGAGCTGACTGGGCCCCTCTCTGCGCGTAAAACTGCGCTGGTTGGGCCGTACGGGGTAGCGGTTGCCGAAGATCTGTTGCCACAGCCGTGCGCTCTCACTGGCGTCGGTGCTGTTCATAGCCTGGCGGGCCACCTTGGCGGCGCTCTGGGCCTTCCGATGGAACTGGCTGAAGTCCTGCGGGGTGATGCGTTTCAGCACGTTCTGCTCAGGTACTCCTCGGTCTGGCAAGAACGGGACCTGTCCCGAACCGGAGAACAGCTGGTAGCGTCGGTTAATCTCCTCCAGGGTTTCTGTGAAACCCTGGGCCAGGCTGGTCACTCCGTCCGGACAGCAATCGCCGACGATATGCTCCAGCGGGTAGCTCTTGGGGTGTTCCTGCTCCGGATGCTGCGTTTGCCACCACCATTTGACCAGCCGCACCACCGACCTGTAGTGGCCGTTAGTTTTGTGGTTCTTTTCCTGCGTCCACCTTATCTGTTCCCTGGGATGCGTGCGCTGCCAGTTACGGGCTTCACGGTCGGGGATCCAAAGGGGCTCGCTTTTCCATTGCCCCTCGTCATCCCAGGAATCGCCGTAGGCGTATTCTTGCGCGAGCTGGGCCAACAGGTTCTTCTCTTCCGTTTCAGAGGGCGCCGAGGTGAGCACCACATCCAGCTTCACGCGGGACATTTCGATGCCGATGGAACGTCCCTTCTTTTTCCACTTCCCTTCGTAGTGCCGGTTCAGGAACGGCACCAGCAGATTCATCGCCTGGTCCGGGGTGAACTTGTGCCGGTCTACTCTGGTCACCACCACCACGTCCACGTCCGGCTTGTCGTCGCTTTGAGGACGGATGCTGGTGCGGCGACGATAGCTGCCTTGCAGGAACGTCTCGATGATCAGCGACTTGAGATCGTCGTCCCCCATGAGCCGCTCTCGCAAAAGGATATGTGCGTCCCGCAAAGCCTTTTGTTGCGAATCGGTAGGGCTGATCTCACTGACCAGCTCTCTCAGTTGATCGTTCAGTTCCATCGATCGATATCTCCTGTGTTGGATGTTTATGGGTGAGGAGCGTTTGCCGCGGTCGGATGAGATCCGCTCCGCACGGGCTCCAGATGTATCAGCGTGATACCGCTTACGGACATACGCCTCTGTCGGCGCAGTCCCGGTAATTTCGCACCGGCGATATCCCACCGGAGAGGTCCTTTCTTGGCGCGGATTCCCGCGTGTAATATGCCTCCCCGCGGGTCAGCCCGAACACCAAAGGTGGCCATCCGGAACGTTGGGATACGCAGACCAAAATTATCGCAAGCGGCCACCTCCAAAACTGGGTACGCAATTATGACACCATATTTACAGCATATCAGATGTCGCTGAACCGATGAAATATATGCGGTCAATCATACATGTACAACGTGGCATGGAACGCTATACTTGATGGCAGTACCGAGGAGGTTGGATCACTATGCCTGTCGAGATCGCTGGATTCGCCCATGCCCTCGCTCGTTGCCCGGATTTCCAGACAGTCGAACCGCCGGAACTGGAAGACGCCCTCACAGAAGCAACCGAACCGCTCGAAATGGGCTACGTCGAAGCATCTGCGGATGCCCCGCTGATCCGTTCCGGGTCGCTGTTCACTCACCTGCTTTTCGTCCAGCACGGAACCGTCGTTCCATGGCAGTATCCATACTCTGAGTTGGAAGCCCCTTTCTTGATTGGCGAGCACGAGTTCCTGATGGCCGCCCAGCGATGGGTTGCCAGTTACTCAGCCGTGACCGAGGCCATCGTCGTGTGGATTCCCGTGGCACTAATCGATCACATAGTCGATCGGATCCCACAGGTTAAAGAGCGGATGCACCAATTAGTGATGCGCCGCCTGGCGCGCTTCTATTGGACATCGTTGGCCACTAGTGGCACTCCGTCTTCTCGCGTGGCGGCGGCACTTATTTCTAGGCTTGCCCTCGAGGGCAATGATCACGGCGAAGGAAGGACAATTCCAATCAGGCAGAAGGACCTCACTCGTCTGACCGCCATGTCGCGTTCAGCTGTTGCGGACGGGCTTACTGCATTGGTGAAAGCAGACGTGATCCAACTGGGCGGTCGCAGCTCATCGAGATTTTCCGGCGTTGTCGAGATTCCAGATGTCGACCCCTTGAAGGAGTATGCGTTTGCGGAAATCCGAGACAAGGAGATCCGATCTTTGCTCGCTCGGCCGGATGACCAATGAACAATGTGGATCTCGACTCGGCCGCAGCCAAGGTGGAACCTACATTCAGAGGGCGATGAGAACCAGGTTGCTTGCCTTAAGGCTCATCTACTCCCCGACTTGGGAGCCCGATCTGGCATCTCCTTGACACTCATCGTGGTTCGCGCAACGGCCGTTACGTAATGCCGGCCAACTCGCCCGAGTTGACACTTCGCTCGGGATGGCAGAGTTCCTTGCGAACTCATGCTTAACGACAAGTAGTGGGACTGTTGAAAAAGTCCATCGGTGGGTAGACCGCCGAAATCCGTGCTACGAATGCCGTCCATTTTATGGGTCGCTTATTCGTGACCAGCACATTAGGCGACTCTATTGTCTCGACTTTCGGCTCCGGTGGCCCGACGAATTGGCCCTGCAATCCCTGGAGCTGACTTTCCCAAAGGTCCCGTAAAACCGTACCATCGGGATGATGCCTGACGGCTTTGACCAGCCTGGCGACCTGGGGACCGAGCGTGGCTGGCGGTTGCGGTGTTCTAAGCGTCGGCCAGTTCTGCCGGCTGCCCTTGAGGCGGTAGCTTTCGCCGTTCATCTCGATGATGTGCACGTGGTGGGCGATACGGTCCAGCAGTGCGCTCTACCCGCTCAATCTCTCGGGTTTCCTAATCCCCTGATGTGTCACGTTTTCGCTGGCGGTCTACAGTGGATTCTCAATTGCTACTCGGGTGAGCGTCGAGCATCTCGACCCGTACCTGCATTGCCCTGGGATACAGCGCTGGGCCAAACTGGTTAAACATCGCCACGTCCGCCGCATCGCGGCCATAAGCGACGGCAACTCGCCCTCCACGTGGAACGGCCTGCGTTGCATCGAAGGTGTACCAACGGCCACCTACGTACGCCTCGAACCAGGCATGAAAATCCATCGGTTCGAGTTCGTGCATATAGCCGACGACCATACGCGCTGGGATACACAGACTGCGGGATAACGCGATGCCCAAATGAGTGAGCTCTCGGCATACGCCCTCGCGCTGCTGGTTGACCTCGACTGCCGACATCTGAAAATTGCTGGAATCTGGATTGAAACGCACGGAGGTGCGGATCCACCCGACAATTCTAGCCACTTGATCGTAGCCGGGCTCGACGCCGTCTACGATTTCCCTACCGAGGTCTATAAACCGGTCGGACTCGCAATAACGACTGGGAAGAAGATAGGTTAGAACCTCGTACGGTAGATTGTGCACCTCCTCAAATGGCGCGCCAGGCGACACATCAATGCCGTCTGCGGTTGAAACGTCCGCAGATCTACGGATCGAAAACTCACCTGGGGGTGCGATCAACCGCTCGCACAGGTTGCCGTAACTGTCCGCATGCTCTGTGATCGGTACGCTTGGCGTCGACGTGCAGTCCTCATGCGCCACCCACTGTTGTGCTCCACTTCGAGGGCGGAGCATCAGGATAAAAGGCGTAGGGACGCTCACATCAAAGGTAATATCGCAACTTGTACGAAGCCACATTTCGACTCCCTTACTTGTCAAAACCACGTCATCAGCTGGCTATGGTCCGGTTTTACAGGACGCCTTGTCAAGGACAGTGGCAAGACGTAACGCTGCGCCGTCGCTGGCCAGCGCAAAGCAACTGTGTTTGATATGGAACAACCGTCGCGTTCCAATTCTCGCCAGTCAGGAAAGAGGTCAGAGCGGGTTTCCTGCGCGCCATGGTATTTGTTCAGCATGTGAGGGCAATTTGCACAAAAAGGCCGATCCAATCCTCACTTTTTATGCAAAGCCCCTGCTGATCCAGAACAATAGATGGTACGATCGCGCGGACTCTTCCTGGCATCAATTCGAGGAATTATCGGAGCACGACAATGGACGCTCAAAAAGGACATTACGTTCCGCGGCGGGCTATTACGCTCGCTCTCTTCCTTTTCGCGATTGCGATGCTGAGTCCGACACCCGGGATTGTGCGCGCGCAAGAGCCTGACTGTTCCGATCCGGCAGTTGCAGCTACCAATGCACGTTGTGGAGCCGGGAATGCCGGCCAAATCACCAACCAACCATCCGCCATGGTCACTTCCAGCAGTACCACCGCCAGCAGTGGGCCGGAGCTCCAACTCACCATCTACTCGCTGCCATCGAACATGGCTGTTGGAAGCTCCATCGTCCTCTACCTGGAAGACGACTTCGTGGAGCCCGACTCCATATCCGCCAGCGACGTGTACTTCGTGTCCTCGCCGCAGCGCCTGGTCACCGGTAACGGCGCCCGTGTGTACGCGACAACCTCACTGACGCTGAAGAACGACGACTACTTCACCGCGGACAAGGATGACATCGCCATCCAGGTGCTGGTGCCCGACATGTGCACCAACGCCACCGACGCCTGCGAGGGCGCCAACGGCCTCCTGGCTGGCGACATGGTGACTTTGGTCATCGAGTCCGATTCCGGCATCAAGAACCCGTCCGAAGAGGGTACTCACAGCACCGGCTACGCCCTGCTGGGCCCGACTGAGCGGGTGAGCAAGAACTTCACGTCACTGAACACGGTGCGCACCCTGGCCAAGATCACCCTGTCCGACGTGGGCAACCGCCGCGGGTACGTGATGACGGTCACCGGTTTCGGCTTCAATAACGGGACCACTGCCAGCGTCTATGTATTGCACGACACAGCGGTGACGTCTGATTTATTGGACAATGGTACCAACGAGGCAGCTTTGTGCGAACGTATTATCCGCAATGGCACCAAAGTCGGTGGCGCCCTGGTGGGCAGCGACGACAGGGTTTCCGTGACCTTCGAGGTCACCGCTCCCGCCTTCAGTCCCGGGAACGTCAACTACATCTGCATGGTCGACGGTGAAGGCCGCATGTCCAGCACCGACGTTGAGGACTTCAATCTCGAGCCCTCACTAAGGGTGGAACCTCGCGTGGTCAATACAGGTGACACAGCGACCGTGTATGCGCAGGATTTTTCGAACGTCGGCGCCGCTTTCACCAGCCTGAGAATAGCCGGGCAATCCCAAGCTCCAAACGGGGTTTCGTTGAGTACCTTCATAGTAAGCTCCAGCGCAATTGGAGCCGATGGCTCAGCCACCATGACATTCGAAGTGCCGGGTGGATTGGAAGGTGTCCTAAGGCTGGATGCCATGTGGGGAGACCTCAACGAGGACACCAAAATCACCATTGGCACCGCCGGTCAGGAAGGATCTCCTCCTCCGGCATTGCCGGCGGACGAGCCACAATTTGTCGGCCCGGTCACCGGACTGACTGCCGCTACTCAGGGGGCTCCAGCCGGCTCGGTGAGGCTTGTCTGGACGCCTGCGCAAAACGCCCACGTTCATTTCGCGGTCTACATCAAGTCAGCGGATGTAACGGCGGGCAATTACGCGACCGCCCAAATGGTTCCGTTTTCTGGTGCCGAAGGCGTGATCAGCGGTCTTGAAAGTGGGATACCCTATCACTTCATTGTGATCGGGATGCGATGGAACTGGATCCAATATGGCCCGGTCTGGGGTGCCTGGTCGTCCTGGCAAACAGCCACACCTTAGCCGCAGACGGGGTTCTTCGTCTGGGAAATGCCAGGATAAGCGCAGGCTGCCCCACCGAAAATACCAGCGCCCCCGCTCCTATTAATCTGGTCGCGCACGTCTGCCCACTCGCCGGCGTCAACCACTTCTGGCAGGTGAGCGCCGGATCTCCTTCGGCGCCCTCAACTCCCCCTGTTCTCACCGGCGTTCCAACGACTGCGAACGCAGGACCTCCAGGTCTTTTGGCAAAGTTTCAGCGCCTCTCCGTGGCTCTGCGTCCGCCCGATCCGCGCCAAAACCGGCCGAATTGGGCGACTTCGGGGATGTTCTATTTTCCCGACCGCTGACGAGGTCAGAGACAGCTACTGATACCCCGCCAGGTTCGCGCAAGGGTCATTACGTAAATCCGACTGTCAAGAGGCAGGTACCTGAAGAGGCGAGGAATGAGGATGGATCTTGACACGATCTACATCTTGGGTCGAAGCGCGGTGCAGGACATTTACAATCCATTAGCGGAAGTATCATGAAGCTGATGCTGGTGCCGTGACTGAGCAGTCGCAGGCTCATGGGGCCGAATGCGCATCGCGAGCTTTGGTGGCCTCCGGCGTGGACTGACCGGGGGCCCTAGTGGTCGGGTTTCTGTTTTCCGGCTGTCCGAGGCGATGGGCTTGTCTATGCGAAGAGCCGTTCGTCAGCGGTTTCTCAATAATGTTATGGTGGCGATGGCGGTCCGTTCTTCGGTGGAAAGTGCGAGAAAGTCTTGGATGGCGGTTTCGGCTTGGCTGAGTCGGTGTTGGGCTGCCGTGGCATTGAATTTGCTGGCAGGGTTGTAGTCAGCGCGGATTCGAGCGTTGTATAGGGCACCCAAGGTTATGGCGAAGGCTTCGCCGTTCGCGGACAGGGATATTCGATATCTCTCGAGGTTCCCTGTGGCTTGGCGGTGGGATGAACCTCTGTAAACGCGCATCCATGCGTCAACGGCGAGTTGGTTGGCGGGTTGGCCGACGATCATTTCCGCGTTGCTCTCGCACAGGGCGTGGTAAGCGGCGTAATAGGCGGTGCTAATGGCCCGGTGAGCGTCGGCCCGCGTGGCAGCGCCCGGCGGCGTTAGGCAGCGGCGTGCGCTGTCGATCAGGTCCTGCCAGTCAAGGGGCGTATGCGCTTGGACCGGCCGCGATTGGGAGCCCGTGGTCATAGGACGGTTTGTTCTTCATCGGCGTAGTCGATGGCGGGCACCGGGTCGAAACCCTGTTCCGACAGTTTGTTGTAGATCTGAACTTCGATCTGGGTCAACTGGCGCGGGTCCATGTCGGGGTGCCCGGCCTTCAGGTAGACGGTGACATAGTGGAACAGCTGGCCCTCGTGGCTGAACGAATCGGGTATGACGCGGGCGATCTGGAACTCATCGCCGAGCTGATTGGTTAATTCCAAATGGACCATGTCGGCGGCGTCCGCCAAGGGTGGAGTTTTGCTAGTCATCGAAGTACCTCCTGACAAGGTTCGTTAGACTATTCTACCGGTTTCCCCAATGTCAATCTGGAGGCGGTTACAGATGCCTCGCCGCACGTAAAATTGGAGTACACCCATGGTCAACAGGTTGGAAAACCGCCAAGACGAGTGTCCCCACGACCTGCCAATACACATGTCCAAGCCGACGGTGCCCACAGTCGGGTCGACTCCGGTAAGGGGCAGGATCGTACGCTAAGGCTGCTATCGGCGCTTTGGCCACCGGTATTCGCCGGTGAGCAGGATGTGGGCCCACCCAAGGAGTGAGATGTGGGCCAGGAGTTCGGGCTCGACCGTCAGGCCAGCGTGTTTCCGCGCCGCACACTAGCGTGCGCTCCAGATGCTTCGTCTCGGCATGTTCCACCTCTCCGTTATCCATTCATCCCGGCAGGCGCGGCGCTGTCCGTAAGGGGATCGTCCAGCGGACGGTCCAGTCCGTCGCCCCGAACCCCGCCAAACCGGCGCCAGCAGCGTCTCATATGAATGGTACGGAAACAATTGCACAGGCGGGACCCTATCCGTACACTTCCCCCCATGACGGCAACGCTCATCGGATACGCCCGCTGTTCCACCGACCGGCAGGATCTGGCCGCCCAGCGCCAGGCCCTCCTGGAACTCGGCGTCGCCGAGGACCGCATCTACACCGATCACGGCCTCACCGGCGCCACCCGCGCCCGACCCGGCCTCGACCAGGCCCTCGCCGCCGTGCGCCAGGGCGACACCCTGGTCGTGCCCAAACTCGACCGGCTGGCAAGGTCCGTCCCAGATGCCCGCGCCATCGCCGACCAGCTTCAGGAACAAGGCGTGAAACTGGCCCTCGGCCGGACGCTCCACGACCCGGGCGATCCCATGGGAAAGATGTTCTTCAATATCCTCGCCACCTTCGCCGAGTTCGAAGCCGACCTCATCCGCATGCGCACCCGCGAGGGCATGGACATCGCCCGCGCCAGGGGCAAATTGCGCGGCAAGCCGCCCAAGCTCTCCGACCGACAGCAGCGGGAACTCTGCCGCACGCATGCCACCGGCGAGTATTCCATCAGCGATCTCGCCGAGCTCTTCTCCGTCTCAAGACCAACCGTCTATCGCACACTCAACCGGCGCCTTCCCCCTTAGCGTACGATCCTGCCCCCTACCGGAATCGCCCCGAAGCAGACCCATCCCTCCGGCCCCGCACGAGGGTCGGCCAGGATAAATTCAAGGCCTGGCGACGGCGACTCTCCCGGCTCGATGCCAGCCGGGCGCTTTCGTTGGGGAGAAGTGGTGGAGAGTTTTCTGAGCCAGCCCCTTTTGGCTGGTCTTCCTGGGCTCCCTGACCACCCGAAGTCTCAGCGGGGTGGCACTGGTACCGCCGATGCTCACCAGGTGATGAAGTACGCCATCGCCGCGGTGTTCGCCGGTGCCAGTTGGCAACGCTGCCGTACTCACTTCATGACCAACCTGCTCACCCGAGTGCCCAAGCGCGCCCTCCTGAGCTTGTCGAAGGGCCGGCGCGGCCACCATGGTGCGCACCATCTACCAGCAACTGTCTCCCGCAGAAGTCCACGGCCAACTGGACCGAGTGGTGGAACAACTCCGGGAGGCCTTCCCCCAAGTTACCGAGGTCGAATGAACTCGTAACCGTTGATGTTCCTCAGGTCACGGTACCGCACGCCTTCGGGCCAAGGTTGAATTCTGGGGCCAACCGGCCAGACCACGTCGAAGTTATAGAGCCCGACGCCGGTAATGGCGTTGTCGAACATGAACGTGGCGATTTCAATGCCCAACGCCCGACGCTTGGCAGTGTTCACCTCGGCCATGTGCTCGGACACTTTTTCGTCCAGCCAGGAATGCTCCACTCCGCGGTTCCACACCGCGCTGTGGTGCAGTTCGGACAGCATACCGGAGAAGCCTTGTCCCGGCTCCAGCCGGATGCCGCCGGCGTGACAGGTTGAACCCTGGTAGTTGCGAGCTATCAGGCTGGGACGAAGAGTAGTGAAAGGAACGCTCTTGAAGTCCACGTCCACGCCGATATCTGCCCACATCGCAGCAATAGCTTCGCAGGCTTCCACTTCCACCGGTGCGCCCCGCAACGCTGGAGTCAGCGTAATGCTGAACCCATCAGGGTAACCGGCCTCAGTGAGAAGTTGTCTGGCCCGGTCGGGGTTGTACTCCCACCGCATTTCCGGCGACAACCAGGAATCTTCGTACAGGCCGAAGTCCCACAGCACCGCTGGAGTGCCGTAGCCGTGCAGCAGCGTGTCCACGATACCCTGCCGGTCAATCGCTATGGACAAAGCGTTGCGAACCTTGGCCGCCCGCTCCCATTCGGCAGAGGTTATGTCAGGGTCCGCCGCCACCCAGGGTAGGTCTGGATCGTAGCCGGGCTGTTGGTCTTCCGTGCCGATTCCGATGTAGTACTGACCATAGAATGTCAAGGCCGACTCGCCGCCTCCGGGAAGCCGCATGATTTCCGCGCCTTCAACTGCTTCGATTTGGGACAGGGAATCAAAGGCGATCAGGGTGGTGTCCAAATTACCGGTTTGGAATCCGGCGATCCGAGACGATTCTTCGGGAATTTCGCGGAAGATCAGCTCCGCGAAATGCGGCGTCTTGCGCCAGTGGTTTTCAACGGCTTCCATCTTCCAGAACTCGGCGGTTCGGAACTCCACCAAATTCCAGGAGCCTGTGGCCGCGATCTGACCATTGGCTTCTTCAGCGCCGATTTCATCGGTCTGTTTTTTGCTGACGACCCAAGTTGCGGACCCACCAGGGCTAGTGAGCATTTCGTTGATGGGTACCTCAGACCAGGGCGTGCCTGTGTTCACCTCGACGGTGTATTTGTCAACCGCCCTAACGTGTCCTTCCGGACTACTCCAAACGCCCCGGATGTTGGAAGATCTGGGGTGTGTCGAGTTGTTAGCGAATTGGTCGAAGCTCCAGATGACGTCATCCGCAGTCATCTCGCCGTAACCCTTATGGAACTGGACACCCTCAGTCAAATGGAAAGTCCAGGTCAGGGCATCTTCCGAAACTTCCCAGCTTTGGGCCAGCATGCCCACGGGCTCCAAGTCACTGTTAACCGTCAGCAGTGACTCGCCGACGGGCGCGGTGCCCTGAACGAATATCTGAGGGTTGACCGCCAACCCAGGATGACCCGTAAAGGGTCCGAGTTCCTTTTGCCCGACGGTAAGGGTGCCCGTCGGCTGCTCCATGGATATTTTCAAGGGAGCTGTAGGGGCAGTGGCAACCACGGTGGCGACCGGGGCCGCGGTAGGGATAATCGCAACCGCCGTGGCTACCGGGGCCGCAGTGGGAGCCGTCTGATCCGCTGCCGATTGCTCCGCGGTCGTTTCTTCAGTCTGCGCTGCGCCGCTGCAGGCTACCACCAGGGCCAGCAGCAACAGCGCTGCCAAAAGCGTCACCATTTTTGGGTTTCTCGTCAAGCGACTCATAAACATCTCAAGCTCCTCAGACCAAAAAGCGAATTTCATGCCCCAATGCCGTCCGTTCCAAGCGGATTCTTAACCGTTGACCGACCACGTGTGGGTGATTCCGGTCTACTCGGCCCAAGGCCGGCGCAGAACCCAACAGCCGTAGGATGCCAACGGTGCGATTGTGGATGCTGGCCATAATGTTAACGATCAAGAACTATCCTATGTCTCGATTCGACATCTCCAGTGCCACGGAGGCCACTGCCGTAGGACGCACGAACAGCCAGTGCGTTACCATCGGACTCCGTTCTGCAGGGCTCCCAGTCGACGCGCGCGCTCCCCCACAATTGAAACCGAGGCGTTTGCTCTCAAACTAATGCCAAAACGGGGTCTGCATCGACCCTCATAAGAATCCCTGAGGGGTTCAACCTAGCATTGGTTTAGTTAACATGTCGGGGAAAATGGCTCCACCAAATGTGAACCGAATCGCAACTCTACCTCAGGGTCACGTTAATCTCTCAAACACGGTGTCGTGAGCCACATGATTACGAATATATTGCAGCGAAGACCGTCGAGCCACGAAATACGGCGATCAATCGCGCGGCGATGCTGAAAACTGAAATGTTATTGCAATATATGATACGATATCTGCGTTGTCAATATATCGCATAGGACATACTATGATTTGGAATAATGGCGCGTGAAATCCTCTCGTTGTATGCCCGTGCGTCATCCACTGCCCCGTCAGCCGGTCACACTCCAAGATGTCTCTCCTCTTCCAGCTTCCCTACTGCCTCTTCTTCCCCGTCAAAAGCGTAAACTCCAATTGGTCGCCCTTGAAACGGATCAGAACCCACCTACCAGCGTAGTTGGGCCCTCCGTCGGCCAGAGCTTTCAAATAACGCGCGGTGATGTGAGTCAACTCGATCATCGTTTAACCCTCCGTGTCGTATTGATACCCGCCGTGGTTCGCACAGCAGCCGTTACGTAATGCGGGCCAACTCGTCCGCGACTACCTTTCGCTTGGCATGGCAGAGTTGGGCGCAAAGTCTGCCTTCTCTTTACTATCGAGACCGTAGCCTACCTTCGCGCACGATGGCCTCGACCTCGTTCATGGCCACCGCCTGGATAAGCCCCATGTGCTCCTGCGATTTTGGAGTTCCATCCACCGCTAGAAGTGAGCCCTCGGGCAGTTGTATTGGTCTCCACAGTTTGGGAAATCCCGTAATGATCGCCGCCAATGACCACTGTTGAGCAACGCCTGTAGGGAAGGCGAGTACACCTCCCGAGTACCCTGCGTTGGTGTATCCCGAACAAATAAGCTTTCCGGTTCCGCCGGCGAACCCTGATTGACCCGTATAGAACACTGCCTGGGTTGGAAAGGGAACGGGCCGACCATTTACCTCGGATATGTGGCCTAAAGCGTGCCTACTCCCTTCGGCATCCAAAACATCAGGGAATCCGAGAGCCAACCCAAAGGTACCTATGGGCAATCTAGCGATGCCCTGAACCAGGAGGCCGCCAGAGTCCTCGGGCCTCAACCTCGCGGGACATTTCATCACCGCGATGTCTAGTGGTTCGTCATAAGCGACTACACCAGCGTTGCTTTGCTTCCATTGTCCATCCATGCGAACGAGCGGGACGTTTGCGGACTGAAATACATGAAAAGCGGTAGCGAGGTATTGAACTCCGTCTACGTCGATCACTGTTCCGCTTCCGATAGGAACCGCGTCTTCCGGTGAGGATCCTTTCCCTAGCCAAAGCACGCTGTATACCAAGGCTACCGGCGGCGCTAAAGTTGCGATATTCATCAATTTTGCCTCTGCACAGACTATTGATACCAGTGTCAATTTGTTGTTGTCCAGCGATTCCGTCCCCTGTTTTGAAAAGCGAATCTGTCACCCAGGTTAGTCGGCGGCGATCTGTGATTGGGCCAGGACCAGGGCCTCGGCCTTGGCCCGCTCCTTGGCGCTGAGCAGCTTGGTAGGGGGACTCTCTGCCAGGGCATATTTTCTGGTGGCCACCCGTGACATGCCCAATTCTCTGACAATGGCACGCACGGACAGTCCCCGGCTTTTGGCCTGATGTACCGCCTCCCACCGGGCCTGCTGGGTGGCAGTAGGTGTGCGGTGCAGCTGGTGGCGAAGGGGTTTTCCCTTGGAGGCAGCGGCCTTGGTCTTGGTCCGCTTCTCCACCGAGGACTCCAGGTCTGCCAGGAGCTTCTGCTGGGTCTCATCCAGATGGCTGCCAGTTTGATCGTCAGCCGCCCCTGACTTCTCTGGGGTGGAGGAGCGGCCGGTGCCTTCTCCCCACAGGGCCGAGGCGGGCGGGTCCCCCTCCTGAAATTCGACAGTCTCCCCCTGGTATTTGATCATCAGTTCCCCGTCGGCCCGCTCCAGCACCTCCACCTGCAGTCCGGCGTAGCTGGGGCGCTCCGCGCCGGGCAGCAGTTGTAGCACCCTCCACTGGTAGTGGACCGTGTTGTCCCGGGCGACCTTGCGGGTGTGCTGGATACTGACCGTCTCGGTGAGGGACAAGTCGTCGGGCACCCGCCGGTAGGCCGTCTCCGGCTGCTCCGCCGTCACGGAGAAGCGGGCGTTGAAGCGGGGCAGGAACTCCTGCAGGACGGTGTTGGCCTGGTCCATAGTGGCAGCGCCGGCCAGGCGGAGTTCAGTGACCAGCCGGTCCTGGAAGGTGGACACCATCCGCTCTGCACGGCCCTTGGCCTGTGGCGACAGGGCGAAGATCTGCTGGATGCCCAATCGTCCCGTAGATGGGTGGTGGAACGCACCCTGGCCTGGTTGAGTCGCTGCCGACGGCTGAGCAAAGACTACTACTGCCGTCTACAGCGTTGATCACAATGTGCTAGCCCGCAAGCTGTTAGCCCAAATTAGCGCGTCCCTCGTAAAAATCAGACCGCGCGTTGAGAATCAACTCGTCCATCCCGAGAAATAACCCCTGCGCTTCTACACTACGGCGGCTGAGCTCCAACAACACCGCTGTGTTGATGAAGGGTCCCGGTTTTCGTAATTCGATCAGGTCCATATCAGGGGCAATGGTGTTGCTGGTAACGTTTTCCGTAAGTTCCAGCCACTGTCGGGAGATGCCTTCATCAGCGTGGTTGAAAGCGTAAGTCAGAGCACTAGCCCAGACGTCCGCAATCTGAACCCCGGGATACTTCCTCGAATCAACGAGCTGCACCGGCTCGGCCAAGTTGTAGATGAACGAGGGGTTGTTCTCTCTCCCAAACCACATATACGCCTTGTCCTCCCGGCCAAGGAAATTCTCGAAGTAGGCTAAATCCTCTGCTACGGGTTTAGACGCATCGCATCGCACCTGCAGAGCCTCGAAATCCTCGGCCCAAGAAGCCAAGAGCCAGTGCACACATGTCGATGACAATTCCAATGACCAGCCCCTGGCGCTGTCCATCGTCTTTATCGATTTGACATCCCTTTTTATGCGGGCTTTGTTGCAAAGCGCGAATGTGGCTATATGAGCCAAGGGGTCACGTGCTTCAACCGCGAAGCCTTCGCTAAATAGGAAATGCTCCAGCAATCCATCATCGCTTTCCCTCATCATCCGCTGAAAGCCCTCCAACATCCGCTTTCCGCGCACGTCCCTTGACCTGTAGTGGGTGTAAAGAAGCACGGCTATGAACCTGTGGAAATCAATGGAATAGAAAAACGCGTTACGCTCTGCTAACGCCGGCTCAAATACATACTCGAAGAATTTGCACGCCAAGGCATACTCCTTATTGACGGCCACTATCCTCGTTTGCCGGCTGGTTTCTTCCAAAAGCCAGGATATAGCGTCTCGCCCTTTGGAACGCCTGAGCAGGGAGTTCCCTTTCAGTTCCGAGGCCCTGATGTTAAATTCTGCGATTGCTTCACGATGCACCTCCAAGGCCCGGCTTTCATCGATAGCAACTGCTGCGTATACGAACACTGGCTGCGCTGAGTCCAAAAGGTTGGCCCCAGTGTGGCCGGATTCATCTAGGCAAACGTATTGAGTTGGCACTGTGACTCTCCGGGATTTGGACCTGGCGATTGCCCTTCATGTTGGTTATGTGCGCCCAAGATCACCGACGTTAAATTATACCTTCCATGGTTCGCGCAAGGGTCATTATGTGAATCCGCCCACGCGGGGATTCTCCGGGATGCCCAAGGAACGCCGATCCCGCAGCCTTGCCGTTTCGCCGCCAACGCCGCCTGGCTGGCGATCCAGGTGATGGCACATAACCTGGCCCGCTGGACCGCGCGCATCGGTCTGGGTGAGCAACTGGTAACCACCAAGACCCTCCGACGACGCTTCTTCTCCCTCGCCGGACGGCTCACCCGCTCGGCGCTCCGCCTCACTTTGCATCTTCCCCAGCGCTGGCCCTGGGACACCCAATTCAGTCGCGCCCTCGCTCGATTGCGAGCGCTGTCATCTCCTGCCTGACGGCGCCGTCGGTGCCTGACCCATCCACCAGACTACCCAAACGCCTCGTAGACCCGAGCCGGGTCGGTTCCCAAGCGTTTCAGTTTCTGGCTGCATACCGCCCTGATAATCTCGCCCAGCACCGCCACTGCGGGCCGTCAACGTCCTCTTTGCGTTGCTACCGCACTCTTCCACAGCCAAATCTATTGGGATCAAGCCCTCACCGTCTCTCTCCCTTGCCTCACATCGCTTGTCTGACCGGCATGGCTACATCCCTGCGGTGGATTCGGGGTTAGTAAACGCTGGGGCATTCGTCGGAGCAACGGGGGCCGCGCCAGCAGCTCTGGCCAGTTCGATCGCTGATACTATTCTTTCCGCCTCCGCACGCTCCTCGTATTCGCCGGAATAAAGCCACTCGCTCTCACCGGTTGCGTCAATGCCGGCGCGGTATTTAGTAGTTCTGGCCGTGCCCCATTCGACGATTTTGTGTCCTAACAAACCCGCCAACGTCGCCCCCAGGATAACGGCTCCGACAAAGAGCCAACCTCCCACTGTCGAAGGGTCGATCAAAGACGAGATTGTCTCCGCGAGATCATCCCACTTCTCCAAGAGATACTCCCCCGGGCCCGTATTGAAAGGGAATGAAGGATTGCCCCCTGCGTAAGGGTCGGCGAACCTGCTCTCTGCTATGAAACCGAATTGATCTAGAACGGCAAAAAGAACCCCCCACAAGAAAATAATCGAAAGCACCGTAGCGCCCGCCACGGGCGGCCATTTTATAAGGTTGCCGACGACTTTCAAGAACTTATTCGAACCCGTTTCTGCCTCCACTTCAACTTCGACCACAGCCGCAGACTTGACTCTGTTCATCGTCACGGTTTTGCCGGGGAACCGCAAAAGGTTCGCGGAAACGAAAACCCGGCCGGCATCGTAGAACACTTGCTCCGGCTCCGGGCTGATAAGCGTTGGCGCATTTGCCGAAGCAACTGGAGCCGCCCCCAGCTCGCTAGGCTCACCGGAAGGACGTGCTGCGGGCCGCGGCGCTGAGCTTGCTGACTCGCGTTGGGTTTCCTCGGCAGCAACTTTGTCCACCGCTTCGTTCCGTCCGGTCAGGTTCCATCTTTTCGCAGACAAAAGGAAGTGATATGCTTGGTCCAAGTCCAGCCCCTGCTCCTCGGGGTTCTCGGTCGCGCCAAACCAGTTTGGGGCCGAAACGGCATCGTTCAACCACGGCCCGGCAGCATCCAGTGCGATTGCATACGCCAGCATCTGATCCGAACTAGCCACAGCATCCGCCGGGCCCAGACCCGCCAGGTATTCCTTCAGCCCCAACCACTGGCCGATCTCATTCAAACCCGACTCAGTAGGTTTGAGTTTGCCTACATTGGTGGGATCAAAAATCAGAAAGTATACGAACCCCAGGACGCCGCCGGCGATTGCGTTGATCCACCACTGGGAAATCCATAGCTCCAGCCACAACCCCACGCCAACTCCCAACAGGATCACCGCCAGTATTACCGCCCACGCACCCTGTCCTTGGTGTTCCCGCATTACTCGTATCGGGTTATCGCTGAAAAGCCCCTGGTATTGCAGATATTCCCCCAGCCCATCACCCACGGCTTCTTTCTGCTCCCCCAGCCGTTCACCCATTCGCTCTACCGTGATCGGCCCCGTGGGTAGCTGGTCGCACACCAGACGCTCCCAATCGAAGTTCGTCGGCTCCCGGGCAGTCAGCTGATAGGAATATTCACCTCTCCGCGTAGCCCTCCTGACCGGAGTGATTTCCAGCATGCCTCTTTGGCACATCTCGACTACCGACGTCAGTAAAGTGCGGTCGTTGACCTGCCGGCTCTCCAGCACGGAAACCGCCGCTGCAGACAGCCCACTGGGTGGTTGGGTTACCGGCTCGATCAACTTGGGATGCTTGGCTTCTCTCCACTTGAAATCCAGGATCCAGAGTGGGATGACCAGCAACAGCGCCAGGCCGGTACCGGGTACGCGGAAAACCCAGGCAGCTAACTGCTTCCAGCCCATCTCCCCAAAATCAGGGATGATGTATTCTGCGATAACCCCCGCGGGATCGAATACGAACACCAGCGCCATAGCAGCGAGAACCAGCATGATGACCAACAAGCGCCACATAATGTCCTCCCCATCGCAATATGCGCTGCCGCGCCGATAGCCGTCCGCGATTTCAAACGTTCCCTCTCTAGTACTGAGCGTTTGGCTAATTCTCTTGCTTGACCCTGGGTTACGTATCTGGGACTCTCGTAACCGTGTCGGCGGCGTTAGTCCCCGCAATGAGAAGATAAGTGGCAGCAGTAGCAGCCCGCGCAAGTGGGCAGTAGGAACTACCTTCGAGTGGGAATATCTGCTTCCCTGGTGGCGATCGGTACTTTCTCCGCTTTTGGGGGAGAGTGGTCTTACGTCCCGGACCCGTCCTACGCGTCGCTGGCGTGTGTCCTGACGGCGTTGAAGAGGGGCCGGGCGCGGGGCCTCAGCTTGGCTTTACCGTTATGGTCAAAATAGTAAGCGTACTCTTCGTCAGTGCTTCCCCAGAACTTGATGCCTGAAGTGATGAGTCCCTCGTTGTACGCGACCTGAAGACCCTCGTATGGTATTTCCACTATGGTCTGGGTGACCATTCCGGAGTTCAACATGACGACCCTCCGGTCGGTGGCCACCACGACGCCGTTGTGAACTTCAGGCGCGAAACGCTGAGCCCCGCCCACCGGTTGGCCCAGAGCCGCACCGAAGGCAGTGCTCACGGCCGCTCTGGTCACAGCCTGCGCGATGGTATCGAATTCATCGGCTGGGCCCCATCGGCCCCCCATCCAATACTCGATGCTCTCGTCATCCTCCAGTATCTCGTGGAGCATCCGGCGCTCGCCGGGATAGACGTCAGTCTTCTCGCCGGAAAGGTTGCTCATCAGCACGGCTACGATGCGCTCCAGCAGGTTGGGCTCGTTTCGGCCCCACATGGTCGACCGTTCCCGCCACTGGGCGTCGATTCGCTCCGTTTTGCCCATTGCAGCGTATTGGACTGCCGGCGTCCGACCAAAATCTGGTGCCGCGTTCGTTGAGGCGGATGGTTCCTCGAAATTGGACCCCAGGGGTGGAGGAGGGTTGGCCTTCGTGTCCTGCACCTTTTCGGCGAACCGACGAGCCTGGCCGTCGCGGACCTCCGTGATCTTGTTGATGCCCCGGGCATCGTCGTTGCCCAACCAATTGCTCAGGCTCAAGCCTGCGATGGTCAAACCGTCCCCAGCGCCGTCGTAATCCACTGAGGTTATGGTTTCCAAGGGCATCTCAGTGACCAAATGTGGTCCAAAGGATGCCCCCTTCAGCATCACCACCCGTTCCCTCGTTACGAGGGCTACTCCCTTGTTCCGCCGCATTCGGTCCATGCGGCCTGCATCTTCCCGGAACACGGAGCCAGGGCCCCAAGTGCAGGAAACCAGCGCCTCGATCTCCTCGTCATCTTGCAGTAACTCGTGCAGCGACCGGAGCTCCGAGGAGTGGTCCTTTCCCCAACCCGGCTGCAGCGTCTGCCAGCGGGCATCGATCCTGCCTCGCTTATCCTGCATAGCCATTATCTATCTCCGGGGTAGATTTCATTGCGTACGGCATCAACGCCCGACGAGTCCAACAGCGGTCACCTGACACAGACCTCGAGCTTCTACTTCTGACCTACCAACGGTGAGGTGGACCGGGGAAACTGGATAAATGAAGGAATTGCGCTTTGCGTTCCCTGTAAACCTGCAGTATGCAGAACCTCGCTACGAATCGTGGTCGCAGTATAGCAGCGCGTGCTGTTTCGGAGAAAAAAGGGTGAAACCCTCGGCTGCCCAGCAGGTGCCCGCTGGTTGGAAGACTGGCGGGCACCTGCTGACGCCCTATTTCTCATCCCTCTGCAGTGGTGAACCTACACTTTCGCCGGGATAATTGAGGGCCTGTCCCCCTTGCCTCATAGAGAAATGTTGCTGAACTTCGCTCGCACAAGGTCTCCTGGCGGATCCAGCCACGAAATGGGAGATAACTTGCCACCGCCGTTGGGAAGACTCGCTGCAACCCATTGGCGGAACTGATTTGCCCGCGCCTTGCGCAGACGGCTCGGCCTTATTGATACCCACGTTGGATCGCTCAAAATGGTCATTATGTAAAACGACCACTGCCAGAATGCCGCATACCGGCCCAATGGGGATTTCGTCGTCTCGTTTTTCCGCCCTCGATGATTCAATGCGTCACGTCATGGCAGTGTTCCGTGGAATGGTGTAATGAACGTCAGCCTCTCTGACCTTCAGGCAGCCAAACTGTGAGGCCGATAACCTGGAAGTTAGGGACGGGCGCGGTCACTCGTGCCGTAGCTGTACCGGCTCCCCATTCTCAGTCTTCCGACGGCGGTGCGGATCGTAGCCGGCCAAAGGTGCGATAAGTGGCTCTTATCACCCGTTTAGGAGGGTCCGAAGCTTGGCTCGATTTACGTCCTTTTCCGCCACTCGCCGGCGGGCAAATGACACGGGGCGGCTCCATCGCTCGACCCTTCGGGCATCGCCCTGGCTTTACTACGCGTCGGAGGCACCCTCAACCGAGTCTGTGGCAGCCGCCTCACCTCTCTTCCGTATCATCAACCTGACCATATCGGCGAGAAAGTCCCTTTCCTCCTCGGTGAGCTCACTATCCATGGCTTTGGCTTTTCTGGCTCCCTGGTACCCCCCTTTACGGTCGGTGAGGTCGCCGACTCTCTGTAGATCGCGATACGGGATGCCGTACAACACGGCCACAGCATTTCTGCCCTTCTTTGGCGGAACTGTCTTCTCAAGACAGGTCAGGCAAAAATACGCCACCGCGGTCAGGGTTTGCGGATCCCGCGAATACACGTCGTACCGCTGTCGCATAGCGGCAAACAGCTTGTCATCAAAGTCAACGGTAACTCCCAGGGGCGGATTTGGGTAATCGACCGGAGCGTGTATGGCGGAAGGACGTATCGATGCCAATGTTACCCACGATGGCACATGCCGATCCCCGAACACGGGGTCGCGGTCCACGATCTCGGCCCGGATGAATTCCAAGCGTAATTTGCCGGCGCCGATGGTCAGGTCGGCCTGAAATTCCCACTCCTCAATGTAATCGCGGACCGCCGCTCGCGCCGATGCCTCGTCCGCATAATGGCCATGGAGTTCCAAAGTGACCTCTCCGCCGTCCATTACCACGTCAACCCTCCCCCGCCGGTGCACGCTTCGCTGTGTCGATCTGTAATTCACATCATCGTTGCGGGCCACTCGGTAATGCAAAGCCATCACGTGGGGATTAACAGGTTCGCGGACGCTCAAGTGCCTTCCTCCTATTGTCCGGAGAGTTCCCAACGTTTTCGTGCAGTTGCCTGGACCCTGGCCGAACCCCCACTCGGCTTGACGCTAAATAGTCCGGCGGCGGATTGTGCCGTCCCTGTTTGGGAAGACAGCGATGACTTGCACTGAGCATCAGAACCTCACCGCCATTTTAAAACTACCCCGCCACACCCGGAGTCACGCCCGCCAGATGTCGAGGCGCTGCCAGTCCGCTAGGAAACCCGTGCGACCTTGAGGAATGCGTGGGTATCGATTCATCAGGGTTTTCAAGCCCTCTGCCCATCCCGCACCGCCCTGGATGACCCCGGTCAAATAGGCAACCATCACCAACGCGTTATAAAGCCCACCGTTATCAGCCCGATTGAAGAACCCGGGTGAATCCCTGAATCCACCCAGCCTCTTTGGTACTGCAATCCTGGTGATGAACTCCCTATCCCACAAGCGCTCGTGATGCGCGCAGATGTTTCTGATCGGCGCCAAGTGGCGCAGGACCGCCCGCAGTATCCGCTCGTCAATCCCGTAGGCGCCGGCAACCAGTCGTCGCACCGGGCGGCAGGTGTCTCCGTACCATCTGGAAAGCTGACCAAACGACATCACCTCGACAATCGCCCAGATCGGGCAATCCGCAAAATGGTAATGGTGCGTTCCTCTGCCATGCCGGTCATAGGCTCGATGCAGGTCTGCCAAATTCTGATAGTACCGTGATGAGAACAGTTGTGAATTCAAGTGCGCAGACGGACCGTCGCCTGCGCCGCCGGCCAGATGGTGAGCCCATTGGGTACGTACGGATACCTCAATGTGGTTGAAAGCATCCAGGAGCAGAGTGCGCAATTCCCGATCGAATTCATACCGCTCGATCACGGCATCGAAGGTAGCGCCAGTTCTGAAGGCGTGCCGGTCGCCGTTTACCGTCCGATCTTCGAAGGGATCCCAGTAGCCCCGCAATCGATAGAAATTGACGTGGCTGAGGAAATGGGTGGCCTTCTCCGGATGCGGAATCGCCATGCCGCGTTGCCACAACTGGTCCAGGCGATCCTGGATGGACGTACCGGGAGCAGGGGACGTCAAACTCGTCTCCCCAGTGGTCATTTTATCGCCTATAGAATAGTAAACCCCCCTGGTGCGCCGTTCCGATGAGAGGCGTGAGGGGTATTGTCAGAACTAAGCTACTATGCCGATAGCAGGCTGTCAAATCCAATCCTGGTAACTGTTCAGAGTTGATGAGATCTGCGGGCTTTTTGGCCGTTCCCAGAGCCGTGGCCAAGTAGGCAATTCCGGTGCTGAGCCGATCAGATCCCCTCAAACGTGAACAATTACCAATCCTGGGCCAGTAACAGTTCAGACTTGGTGAGGTGAATTGGCCGGATCCGGGTTTCCGAACGCTGGCGTGGGTGGCAGTCGTTATGTCATATAGAGGGAGTGGATACTGAGAGTGACCTGACCACCGCCGACCGCGATTTCCTCATCGCCATCATCGCCCAACTGCAGGCCACCGTTCTGGAACAGCAGCGGGTGATTGAGCGGTTGGAGCGGCGGATTGCCGAACTGGAGGCCAGGCGAAGCCGGACGGCCCGCCGCGAATGCCCGGCCTCAAGGCGAAATCGGGTCGCCAGCCCCCAGCGCAGCAGCAGCCCAGAAAGCAGCGACGCCACGGCTTCGCCCGCCCGCGCATGACACCGACCCATCGGGTGGAGCACGTGGTGGAGAGCTGTCCCGATTGCGGGACGCACCTGACTGGCGGCTGGGTCCAGCGCACCCGGGAAGTCATCGAGTTGCCGGTGGTTCCGGTGCAAGTCACCGAGCATGTCTTCATCGCCAGGACCTGCCCAGTGTGTCGGCGGCGCCGAGTGCCCACCGCGCAACTGGACGGCGTGGCACTGGGGCGCCAACGCCTGGGCGTCAACCTGATCAGCCGCATCGCCACGCCACGGGAAGAAGGGCGCCTGCCGATCCGCAGCATCCAGTGGTATCTGCGCACCGTCCATCAGCTGCGCCTCAGCGTGGGGGCCATTGTGAGCGCCATTCACCAGACCGCGCAACAGGCCCAACCAGCAGTGGCCGCGATGGTGGACCGCATCCGCGCCAGCCCAGTGGTCCACGCCGACGAAACCGGCTGGCGTCAGAATGGGAACAACGGTTACGTCTGGACTTTCAGCACTCCCACCGAGCGCTACTTCCTGCGGCGGGGTCGGGGCAAGGCGGTGGTGGACGAGGCGCTGGGCGAGGCATTCTCCGGAGTACTGGTCAGCGATTTCTACGCCGCCTATCACCATTACGATGGCCCCAAGCAACGGTGCTGGGCGCACCTGCTGCGGGACATCCACGACCTGCGGGCCCTCTACCTCAAAGATGCCCCGCTGGCCCGCTGGGCGGCGGCAGTCCATCGACTCTACGAGGAAGCCAAAGCCTTCTCTCATCCTCAGGCCCAGCGACGGCGTGTCGCTCAACTGGCCTTGGAGCGGAAGCTGCTGGCCATCTGCCGCCCTTTCCTGTCTGAGCCGTCGGCTGTCCAGGGCAAACTGTGCCGGCGCATCGAGCGCCACATCAAGGAACTCTTCGTCTTCGTGGCCGAACCGGACGTGCCAGCGGACAACAACGCTGCCGAGCGCAGCCTGCGTCATCTGGTCATCAGCCGCAAGGTCAGCGGCGGCACCCGCTCGGAGCAGGGCACCGAGAGCAAGATGACGCTGGCATCCATCTTCGGCACCTGGCGCGCCCAAGGTTTAAATCCTCTCGCCGCCTGCCGTCAGCTGCTCACTTCCCCCCAAGTCTGAACTGTTACCTGCGCCACGGTAGCAGTGGTGTAAACTACCGCACCAATCCTACAGTCGGACGAGATTCGGCCAGACCATTCCGCGCATAATCAGCATGGGCGACAAATCGTCAATCGAGTGGACTGACGCAACCTGGAACCCCGTGACAGGTTGCACAAAGGTCACGCGCGGGTGTGACAACTGTTATGCCGAGCGGTTTGCCGAGCGGTTTCGCGGTACTCTCGGTCATCATTTCGAAAGCGGGTTCGACCTCACACTCCGGCCCGAGAGACTGTCCCAACCCCTCAGATGGAAGCGTCCGCGAAGGATCTTTGTGAATTCAATGAGCGACCTGTTTCACAAGGATATTCCCAATGACTTCATTGACCGTGTGTTCGACACGATGGAAGCGGCCGATCGGCACGTTTTTCAGGTACTGACAAAGCGGAGTTCCCTCATGGGAGATTACCTACGGCATCGATACGGATCGGAACTCACCCCACGCCATATCTGGTGTGGCGTTTCCGTAGAAGACGGCATGGCAACCGCCAGGGTACGACACCTTCAGAAAGCTCCAGTCTCGGTTCGTTTTCTTTCCGTAGAACCGCTGCTGGGTCCGGTGGGAGATATGGATATTGAAGGGATCTCCTGGGTCATCGTCGGCGGGGAGAGCGGTCCGAAAGCCCGCCCGATGGAGCTGCCCTGGGTCCTTGACATAAGGGACCTCTGTGCACGGGAAGGAGTTCCGTTTTTCTTCAAGCAGTGGGGCGGACGGACGCCCAAATCAGGCGGACGGCTACTCGAGGGAATAGAGCATAATGCCACGCCTAATTACCTCAATGCGGAGGAAGGAGATGCCCTTTGTATGGCACCCTAACTCCCCTCCTCCGGAGGTTGAGGAACACAGCAAGGCGAAGCTCAATGTTTTTCGCAGATACCTTTGTGCGTATTTAGACAAGATGGGCTTGAATCCAGCTCGGGATGAACTCAAACTCGATCTCGTCGATGGATTCGCTGGGGGCGGGATATTTCAGGATGGCGGCAACACCGCATCCGGCACACCCCTGATCATGCTTGAAGAGTGCAGGAGCGCCCAGGAGAGACTGAATCAAAACCGTACCAAACCCCTGCGCTTCGATTGCCAGTATCACTTTGTTGATGTGAACCCCGATCACACCCATCACCTTCGCCAGGTCCTGGCCGACCGTGACTACGGAGTCGATGGAGATGAAATTGTTGTCCACGACAGCCGGTTTGAAGACGTAGCTGATGAAATCATTGCAGCGATTCTGCATCGGCAGCCGCGGGCTGGCCGCGCCATTTTTCTCTTGGATCAAACCGGGTTCTCCCAGGTGGAACTCGACTTGGTTAACCGCATTTTTGCAAAGCTGCCGAGAGCGGAGGTTATCCTGACGTTCGCGGCGGACGCGCTGATTAATCATCTCGCAGAAAGGCCACAATTTATACGGGCAGTTGCCCCACTCGAGCTGACGGAATCCCAAATACACGACTTGATTGAGTTCAGGGACGGCGACGGTGGCAGGGCGTTGGCTCAGCGCGTGTTGCGCGACCATTTTCATGCTGCTACAGGCGCGACCTATGATACGCCCTTCTTCATCCGGCCCAAGCAGTCCCGCCGCGCCTTATGGTTCCTGCATCTTTCGAGGCACCCAACAGCACGGGACGTCATGATCCAATGCCATTGGAATAGCTTCAATACCTTCGTGCACTATGGCTCTGGCGGCTTCGACATGATGGGATGGGATGCGTTGAACACCGGCACACTGCCGCTTTTTCACTTTGAGGAACTCGATGTGAATCAGATGCGGAATCAACTGCTCGACGACATGCCAGCGGAACTGCATGCTTTGGCAGCTGAAAACCCGGTCACTGTGGACGTGATGCACCATGCGCTCGCAAACAAAACCGCTGCTCGATTCTCGGACCTCGACGGGGTTGTTCTGGAGTTGGCTCACGCGAGGGAGTTTGACATCATAAATCCCGACGGCAAGCCACGTTCGCGCAAGCTGACGAGACTTGGGGCGACTGATCGGATTGCAGTGCCCCCAATGCGATTATTTCCCGGCTGGTCGCGAATGCCCTGAACCAGGGGCATTGAACTAAGGGAGCACAGCTGGGTCGGTGCGTGCGCTCAATGGAAGTGAGGATTGAGGACCGAGTGATAGACGACAATTAGTCCTGCCGGCCTGTTGCCTCCTGACGAATCGCGCCACGAGACGTGAGATAGCCGGCCACCGTCGTCGGAAATACCCACTACAACGCATCGGTGGACCTGATCTGTCCGTGCGCCGTTCCGGCACCCTCCGCTTTATTGATACCCGCGTTGGTTCGCCAAAGAGTCATTACGTAAATCGGTTCGTGCGGGGCGTGTCGCCACTGGCCCGATTGCGATTTCCGCCGCCCTGATTTCCACGGGCCGGATTACGGAAATCGCTGCCACGTTGCCCGCCACTCGTCGCCAGGCCTCGCCACCGCACGGTCGTCGCGATGGAAATCGCAATCCGATCGTCCCCACCAGGATGCCATCTACACGGGACGCTATTGATACCCCTCGCCCCGGGAAAGGGGCCAGATTTGGTCACCGTATCCGGCCTGCCGGAGGGGAACAGCGCCTTCCGGCGCGGGGCGCGTCAATTTGTGGGCGAAAAAGCCCCCGCCGGATCTACCGGCGAGGGGTAAGGGGGTGACCGGCGCCGTTTGCCGCCCGGCGCCGTCACTGGTGATTACGCTGGCCCTACGGGAACGGATTGCCGCGCCAGGTGCCGGGCGCGGCCATGCATCAACGCTGGCTGGCCGGAAACCTACTCTGTTCAGAGTTGAGGGGGAAGTGAGCAGTTGCGCGATTCACGCTTCCCCATGCTGCGACAGGTCTACGCCCCTCTCCTCATCCGGTTCACTGAGCCGGAGACCCATGGTGTGTTTCAACACCAGCAGGATTATGCTAGTCATGACGAATGACCAGGCAAACGCGGCCAGAATGCCGACCACCTGGTAAAAAATCTGCTCCAGCCGTGACACGTCGGCTTCCAGCGCGCCGAAACCGACGCCCACGAAGATGCCCGTAGCAACGGCGCCCCACATCCCGCCAACGCCGTGAATGCCGAACACGTCCAGGGAGTCGTCGACACGCAGCCGGTGCACCAGCTCAACGGCGGCAAAACAGATTGCGCCGGACACGCCCCCGATGATCAGGGCCGGCATTACGCCCACAAATCCCGCCGCCGGAGTGATGGCCACCAGGCCCGCCACCGCGCCGGCCGCCGCCCCACTGCCCGACTGTCGCTTGGTGAGTATCCACGAGACGACCGACCAGGACCCCATTCCCGCCGCCGCGGATGTGTTGGTGACGACGAAGGCATTGACGGCGGTCTCAGTGGAAAGATTAAAGCTGCTGCCCGCGTTGAATCCGAACCACCCGAACCACAGCAGACCCGCCCCCAACATGACCAACGGCACGTTGTGGGGCGTCACGGTTACCGATCCGAAACCGATGCGCTGACCCACGATGAGTGCGGCCGCCAACGCCGCCGAGCCCGATGCGATGTGTACGACGGTTCCTCCGGCGAAGTCCAGGGCGAACCCCGCTTCGCTCATCCCCAGCACGCTGCCCAGATTGCCCAACCAGCCGCCGCCCCAGACCCAGTGGGCCAGCGGGGCGTACACGACGGTTACCCACACTCCGGCGAAGACGACGTAGGTGGGAAACTTGAAACGCTCGGCGAACCCGCCCGAAATGAGGGCAACGGTGATGATGGCGAACATTCCCTGGAAAATCATGAATGACTGCTCGTGGAGACCCACCCCAACCATCCCGAACTTGGAGAGGTCTCCCACGAACCCCAGACCGCCCGCGCTGTTGCCGAACGCCAGGCTGTAGCCCCACAGCACCCACAACACGCTCACCACGCTGATCGCAGTGATGGAGTGCATCATCGTCCCAATGACATTTTTATGGCGCACCAGCCCGCCGTAGAAGAGCGCCAGACCGGGCACCATGATGAACACCTGACCGGCGGCAATCAGAAAGGACAGGACTTCAAGCTCGGAGAACTCCATCACTCATCTCTCCATCACTCGTTTCTCCATCCCCCAGGCGCCGGACAACTCAAAATCCAGGATCCCTCGGTAGCAATGTAGCCGGACTGCCGCGGGGACCTGGTGGTGCGCATTGCCAGTTTAGTGCAACAACTGCCCCCAATGGCACGGGACCGTCAGACGGGACTGAGGAAGTGCGTGCCCCGCCCACAGCGCCGACGACGAGACCGTACAGGACTCTCACCTGGCGATGGACCATTGCCTCACTAAAGCCGTCGTTGTATAGCTGGCGCTCAATCAAACTTGGCATGGAAGGGATAAAGGCGATGCAATTTGGTCCTGGCGGCTTTTGATACCGGATCGCGGCGCAGCCCAAGCGCCTTTCCCCACGCCGTTTCCGCAACTCTCGCCCACACCTATTTGCAGTAGTGGGCGTAGTCGGACCTGATCTCCGCCATGGTGAGTTCCCCCCGCTCCAGTTGCGCACGCACCCGCTCCTCCACCGCCGCGGCGCTCAGCACAACGGTGCCGCTGGCGCTGGACGCAGTCAGACTATGCAGCGTGGTGTTGGCGTCCGCCATGCATCCGGCGTACATACGCGCCATCCTGTCGTCGGCGTCCACCCCGCGGACCAGCACGACCCGCAGGCAGACCATTGTCGCCTGCGCCTCCACCTCCAGTGCACGGTTGGCTCTCCCAGACACCCAACGACGGGAACCCGTCAGGGGAGCCCCGCCCCATCGACCGCCCGATCCGGCATCCCCGCCCCGAACCTGTGAGACGTCGCCACCGCGGCGAAGTCGGGATCGACGAAGTAGCTCTGCAGCGGGCTGTTGGCCGCCACCGGCCGGGGCAGCATAATCCCCCGTTCCCGCTGGAACCGCCGCAGCGCGTGGCTCATCCGCATCAGCACCGAGCGCAGCTCCGCCGCTGTCAGGTCGGCCCGTTGGCAAAGTGTACGCCGGTGTATGCCCGCAGTGCCGGCCCGCCACACGTGGAGCGCCGTACGCCTGGCCGCGGCGTCCAGGCTCGCCGTGAAGTCGGAGGCCAACTGCTCCGTCCAGCCGCCCGACGGTGGCGATGGGGAGCCTGCCGCCGGTTGCGGCGCGGAGATCTGCCGCCCATCTGGAATACGGACGGTTGCGCCGCCCAGGTGGCCCAGGAATCTGATCACCTCGTCAACATCGCCCACCACTTCCACTTGGATCCACACCATCCTGCTCGCTCCGCTCTGCCGGCCGGACGGCGGCGGATTGGCCACCGTCGATTTCGCGCCGTTGACTATAACCCACGCCGCCCGCGCTCGCCCATCGACATGGGTCGCAATGAGGCGATTTCGCCACTCCACCGGGTCGGCTGCGGCGCATGTAAACCGTCGTCAGCAGGACGGGTGTCGTTGTCGATCTTCCCTGCCGAGCACGGTTCGTCTGATCGGGGACAACCGTTCGTTGCCCACGGCTTCAGCGTTGACGCGCGCCGTCATCCGACGGGCGGCAATCTGCGTGATGTCATATCATGGCCCCAGTCTCACCCGGGAGACGAGCATGGGCAGTTGTCGATATTGCGGCCGCGGCGCCGGTTGGTTCCGCACCAGCCACCCTGGGTGCCGGGACGCCCACCGGAGCGGCCTCGCCCAGATGGTTGACCTGGCGGCCCGGGCCGCCGAACGTCCCGAGTTCACCCAGCGGCGCGTCATGCAACTCCTGGCGAGGCTGGCTCAGGAATGCTACGTGCCTGCTGAGGATCTTCCTGCGGTGCTGGCGGCCGGATGGCATCTCTCCCCCATGAACCGCACGGTGGACCACGTTCCCACCCGGGCGGAAACGGACCGGCTGCGGGAACTCCGGGAGGGCCAGTTTGCCGCGGCCGCGGCCCAGACCCACGAGGAACCGGCCTTGTTGAGCGCGGCGGTGGCTGCCGCGCTAGCGACGAGAAACCAGCCGCGGCGACTGGAGCGGGTATCGAGACTGTTGGAGCGCTCCGGCCTCACCGACGTTGCTGGCCACACGCTGCTGCTGAGAGCGTGGGAACGGGCGGCGCTGCGGCTGCTGGGCGATGCGGGCATCGACCTGGACCGGGAGGCCGCCCTGCTGCGCTACGCTCGCCACTTCGACCTGGACGACGCCGAGCTGGACCGCTATGGAATGCTGCGCCAGTTCATCCAGGGAGCGGCCATCACGGCGTCGGCCGCCGGCCTGATACCCCACCGGATGACCTTTCCTGACGACGCCGCAGCATCCCTGGGTCTGGACGGATCGGAGCAACCGGTATGGCTCTTTGACGACGCGGAGTATCGCCTGTCCCTTCCGCAACCGGATCGGAGCGCGACCATCACGGGCGCGGCCGCGGCGGGCGGGACCTTGCCTTACTACCCGCCGCGGCTGTTCGTGGGCCGCGCGGCGCCCAGCGAGGACCGGGAGACCGTCGCCACCGGCCGCATGGCGCTGACCAGCCAGGGCCTGCGTCTGCTTGGCTCGACGGCCGACGTCACGCTGTCCTACGGCGAGGTCCACCGCTGGGAACCCTACCGGGACGGTATCGGCGCCGTCGTGCGGCAGCCCAACCAGCCGGAGCGGCTGGCGGTCTTTCTCAACGGCGACGGCTGGTTCGCCTACAACCTCGCCCGCAACCTGGCGGCGCTGGCCCCATGACGACAGATCGCCATTGGAACCTCCGCTACAGCGCCCGATCTCTGCGCGGCTTCGGACGGCTCGGCCCCGAGCCGGCCGGCCGGCCCGCAGAAACACCGCACCCCGCGAGGTTCCTGCGTCCCCGTCCCCCATGCGCAATCCCCGCCGCGATCGGTCTGCCAGGTCCCCAGGCAGGGGTCTCAGACCACGGACACCCGTCCGCAGATCATGCCCATGGACGGTCGAAATACTGGGGGTGTCGCGCCCAGCCGCGTTGCAACCCGCCGCAGCGTCACTTCACAGCGTTTCGAAAGCGCCATCCGTCCACTGCGGGCGGGCGGTAGTCCGTCCACCCCACCGCCCGCAGTGGTGAGACCAGTCTATCCGCTCCGCTCGCGCCGGCGTAAGGACCGGGTGTCACCAAAATTGGCGCCACTGACTGCAGGGCCTCTCCGGGAGCCGCCACGGCGGGGTAAAATGGCAGCAGCCATCCCCCAGGAGTTTGCGAGGATGACCACCCCGTCCGAAGCCGTCGAAATCTACTGCTTCAAGTGCAAGGCCAAGACCGCATCCCGCGACATCGAGGCCGTCACCATGAAGAACGGCCGACCCGCCACCCGCTCCACCTGCACAGAGTGCGGCACCAGGAAGTTCCGCATCGGCGTCCTGCCCTGACCGGTCTGGTCGATCTTCGCCATGGCGCTGGACCTGGGCCTAACCACATACCAGCTGCTGTCCGCGCTGGACGGCGTGGTCGACAACGCTCAGACCCGCACCCAGCGCCTGGACGAGGCCATCAACCGGGCGCTGACCGTGCCCTCAGGTGAAGCGGCCTTCCGCACCGCCGCGGTGGGCCGTCGTCCCTACATCTCCGCCCGCACCGGCCCCGAGGGCCTGCTGAACAGCATCGCCCCGCCGGACCTTCCCGCCGACTGGACCGCGGTCTCCGTGGACGGCTCTCACATCGACGTGGACCGCCACCTGCCCCTGCGCTGCCACCTCATCAACCTCGGCGGCTGCACCATCACCTACGGCAGAGAGTTCGGCTGCCAGCTGTTCAGCGAGCCCGCCCTGGCCGTGGACGACGACGACCTGTACCTCCGTCCTCCCGACGGGACACGCGGCGAGGCCCTGATCGCCGGCCCCCTGCTCGGCGCGCTGCGCACGGTGCGGGAGGTGAAACGCCTGGCCGACGCCATTGAGAACTTGCCCGATGACCGACCCGCGCTGGCCCTGCTGGACGGCACCCTGGCCTTCTGGGACCTGCAGCGCGGACAGTATCCCCGCCACGTCGCCGACACCCTCATCGGCGACCGTCTGCAGCCCGCCCTGGCCCGTCTGCGGGCAGCGGCCACCGACCGGCGTCCGGTGGCCGTGGCCGCCTACACCTCCCGGCCCCGCACCACCGAGGCGTCCGGCGCCGTGCGCCTCATGCTCTGCGACCAGGGCGACGCCGACTGCAACCGCCTCTGCACCGCCCGCCATTCCCAGTCGGAAACCTGCGACGGGGCGGCGGACTTCGACGACCGTGAGCTGTTCGATCTGTTGCTGGAGCCGGGTCACCGCTCGCCCCTCTATCGTTCCAGCCACCTGGCCGCCCGCTTCGCCCTGGGGCTGGCCACCGGACAGGAGTGGAGCCACTTCTACTACCTGAACGGCGGCACGGAGATCGCCCGCGTCGAGGTGCCCGACTGGCTGGCCGGTGATCCCGAACTCCTGGCGCTCAGCCACGCCATGCTGGTGCGGCAGTGCCAGCTGGGCCTGGGCTACCCCGTGGCCATCTCCGAGGCCCACGAGCAGGCCGTCATCACCGGCCACGACCGGGAGGAGTTTCGCCGCATGGCCCTGATGCTGCTGGAACAGCGCGGCCTGCCCACCCCCGAGTCCGCCAAGGCTTTCTCCAAGCGCCGGCCCTGGGTCTGATCCCCTCCTCGTTATCCGCACCCAGCCTCACGTCGGCGTCGGCCGACGATAAACCGGCGCCAACACGCGTCGCCGCTGTTCCATCGCCCGCGCCGGATGAGCGCTGGCCACCGGCGATGTTCCGCACCGGCTGGCCGCCGCCGGCGCCGCCGAGTTATAGGTCCCGCTGAGCTGCTGCGCCACGGTGAGACAAACCACCCGATGTCCGTCCGCGACCAGAGACCCGAACCGTTCCGTGAAGTCCCCGGGCGTGGGCTGCGACGTGCTGGGCAGTTGCGGCGACGACCGCAGCCGCGCGTAGAACTGGGCGGGATTGATGTCGATGCCCTGGCGGTAGGTTTCAAATTACACGGACAGAGTCGCTGGACAACAACAAATCTCGGTCAATGACGCTGCAAATTGACCCGAGGGCGCCGAGGTGGAGTACGCCTACCGCGCCGGCTACGACAGCCGGGGCCGGGTGTCGGCGTTTCTGGGTACACGGTGCTTTCCTACGAACTGGCTGCGCTTGGTGGCCGCCGTGCCGTGCAGCGGCCGGTGAGTTCATCCCATCCGCTGCGCCCGGTCGAACTCCTGCGGTGTAACGATTGCCGGGAAGGCGTTGGGCACCCTAACCGCGGTCTCGGGATTCGCCATATCCCGCTTCGCTGCCACGGCGGTGCCGCAGTAGACCTCGTTGCCCAGGATGCGGCGTACGTGCCTAGTCTCCCACCGGCCGACCGTCGGCGGGTTGGCGCCGCTGGCGTTCAGTTCCGCCGCGATCTCGAACTCGGCGGCTCCTTCGAGGCGCAGGTCGAAGATCGTCCGGACCCTCTCCAAAGCCGGTGGGTCCAGTTCCAGCTTGTAGCGACGCAAGCCCTGGTCCCGGACGACGACCTTGCGGTAGCCGTAGGGTGCCTGGGCGAACACATAGAACCCCCGTTGGGCGGCTGCCCTCATGCCGCGTCGAACCCGTTCCGAGTGGTCGCTGCGCTGGTATTCCTCGATGCCCGAGACAATTGCCGCCATGTTGTTTTCAGTAGCCATAACTAGATCCACTCCATTGGCCGCCAGCCTCGCCTGAATGCTCGTTGAGCTCGTCCGCCCTCCGGGAGATGCGGCTCAGTTCGGACACCAGCACCTTCCCGAACGGAGGCTCGGCGGCGGCGGCATCCGCCATCATTCGGAGCAACCGGCCGCGTTCCCCGCGGAGGTCGACGTACCCCTCGACCACCAGCAGGTTGTTTCGCTCGGCGTAGCTTAGAGCCACGTCGAGCTGGTTCCTGATGGACGCCATGCCATCGTCGGGCGCGCTGGCGTAGATTGCCGCTCGTTGGGTTACGGTGTCTTGGTTTGGTGCCATCTTTGCCACCTCCTGACCGCACCCGGCCCCACGGGGCCGGGCCTGATTTTTGGCGCCATTGGGGTTCATGCCGTTCCCGGTCGTTTTGCTGGACAACCTCCCGTTGCTAAGGTCCGCTGACGGTGAGTTCCGTCCGGTTGGACAGCATCCGGCCGTCACCGGTGCAGACGGCGCCGGCGGCGGTGCAGTCCGTGGTGACGGCCAGGACGATGACCACGTCGACGTCCCCGGCGGGCCGGACGTGGATCCGCCACCGCACGTTGCCAGGCGGCTCAATGCGCGGCGACCGGGTGATCTTCCCGCCCGTCACCGTGAAGGCGTGGTCCCGCAGCGTCTCGTAGCTGAAGTCCGGGTGGGGTTCCTCGCTGAACCTCAGCTCGAAGGTGAACACCGTCTCCCCGTCGTGGGGCTGGGGCACATCCAGGACGCTGGCGGTCAGGGGCGGCTTGGTGTCGTTGCCAACCGCCTGCCCGCTGAACGACCTGCCCGCGTTGCCAGCCCGGTCCCGTATGCGGGATGCCGACGCGTCCGGCGGCGGAGTATAGCTAACTGTCACCGTGTCCCCAAAGGCCACCGCCGAGGCTAGGGTCAGGGTCACCACGCTGCCCGACACTGATACCCGGTCCACTGCCCGCTCCACCTTCGCCACCGTTACCCTGAAGGTGGTAGTCCCAGGCGTCGAGACGATGTAGAACAGTCCCTCGATCAGGCCCGCTGCGAGGCCCGTCGGCCTCCCGCCCGTCCCGCGCCGCGTTGCCCTGTCGGCCCCGCCCGCCGTCGTCGCCGGGCGCTACTCGAACAGGTCGGAATGAGCGAGGTAGGCGTAGATCGAGGTCGCAAAATTGGTAGCATAGCTGACCCAGAACCGCTCCGTGCCGTCGGACCAGATGCCCAGAGGCCCGTCGAAGAAGGCCGGGCTCCCGAAATCGCCCAGGTAGACGACGAGGCTGAGGTCCTTGGCCGGCCGGCGGGCCCCGCCCGCGAGGGCGTAGGCGTACGCGACGTCATCGGTATTGTCGATGACCCAGATCGTATTCCCGTCGGACCACAGGCCTATCGGCCGGTCGTTGCCCGGGGCCAAGTCGAACTCGCTGCTTTCGTCGCGACCGCCGAAGTCGTCCCCGGCAGCCAGGTGGTAGGCGTAGAGCTTTTTGGCCCTGCCGTCGGCGACCCAGATGGTGCTGTCGTTGCCCCAGATGTCGCGCGGGTTGTCGTTGCCGCCAGCCAGGTCGATGTTGCGGGTCTCGTCGTAGCTCGTCCCGTTGGTCCTGTCGTAGGCGTAGAGCTTGTCATCTTGGTAATCGGACACCCAGATGGTGCTGTCGTTGCCCCAGACGCCGATCGGATGTGCGTTTGCACTGGTCAACACTACGTCCCGCCCTATGTCGGCGCCGGTGCTGAGGCTGTGGGCTTCAAACGTGGGGGGTGTGCTGGCGTTATTCATCCGCCAGAGCGTTTCGCCGTCGGACCAGATGGTATACGTTCTGATGTTGCTGGCGGGAACGATGTCCCGGCCTTCGTCTCGCGTCAGCAGGTTGGCGACGCGGCGGGTCAAGACCCGGTCGCGGCGAAGCGTTCCGTCCTCGGTGTGGCAGCTCGCGTTGGCGTTGAGGCAGTAGACCCAGACCTGGGACTGGCCGTCGCTCACCCACATCCGCTCGCCGTCCGACCAGAGGCCGCGCACCTCGGCCGGGAGAGACGCCAAGCCGTCTGAGGCGACTTGCAGCAGGGGCAGGTCGCGCGCCGGGTCGCGCCGGCCGCCGGCGAGGTAGTACGCCAACACCTGGGGACGGCCCGCATCGGACCAGCCCGACACCCAGAGCGTGACGCCGTTGGACCAGATGTCCCAGGGGTCGCCCTCGATGCCGGTGATGTCGAGCTGGCTCATCCGGCGCCCGTCGGCCAGGTTGTAGGCGCGCAGTTCGCCGCTGACGCCTTCCACCACCCAGAGGGTCGTCCGGTCCGACCACAGGCCGCGCGCCACGTGGCTGGGGGGCAGCAGGATCGCGCGCCCGGGCGCCAGCTCCGCCGCGCCCGTCGCCTCCGCGCGGTTGCGGAAGGAGGAGAGCCGGTAGGCCTTGATCACCTGGGATTCGTCCGCCAGCCAGAGCAGCTCGCCGTCCGACCACACCCCGGTCGGACCGAACGGCCCCAGCCGCGCCCCTTCCCGGCTGAACTCCTCGGTGAAGCGGGGTTCTTGTTCATTTCCTACCACATCAGCCCGCTCCACCCCGTGCAGGATGTCCGAGAGCGGGCGTCGGGAGCCGGTCTCGAGGTCGTAGGCATAGAGCGCGCTTATCCCGTCGTGGCTTGATAACGTCCCTTGGGAATGCAGGTACGGCGGAAAGGCGGCGGGAAGGATGTGCGGCGCGAAGGGAATGAAGTAGTGCCGCAAGTCCCCCGAATTCACAACGACGAGCTCGATGGTGCGGGGCCAATCCGAGAGGCCGTCCGCGACCCACAGCGTGCTCCCGTCGGACCACAGCCCGTTCGGGTGGGAGTTGCCGTAGGCGTGATGCAGAGTGAGGTCTTCGGCAACCTGCTCGGACACCGAATGCCGTCGGCCCAGGTCAATCACCCCCAGCGACTGACCCGAGATCACCTGGAGGAACGGTGCGCCGTTGTAGGTGGTCAGGCTCACCAGGGGCTCCAGCACCCGGTCCCCCAACTTCGGCGGCGTCCAGCCGGGGGCGTTGTTCCGCAGGTCCAAGGTCTTCAGCCCGGTCAGCCCGTCGAAGTCGTCCGGCCGCAGGAAGGAAATGTTCCGGCCCGACAGGTCCAGGGAGGTGATCTTCGCCAGCTCGGCCGGCAGCGCCGAGTAGCAGGCGTCGTCCGCCGGCGTGGCCGCCAGGATGGCCGTCCGCACCTGGCCGGTCCGCTGGCAGATGTAGGCGAACCCCGTGTACCATGCGCCGTTGTAGATGGTCAGGCTCGCCAGATGCCTCAGGATGCGGTCCCCCGACTCCGGCAGTGTCCAGCCGGGGTCGTTGTCCCGCAGGTCCAGGTAGATCAGCGCGGCCAGGTTGTCGAACACGGTCTCCGGCAGGCCGCTCAGCGAGTTCCGTTCCAGGTACAGGTAGGTCAGCGCGGCCAGGTCGTCGAACACGTCTTCCGGCAGCGCCGTCAGCGAGTTCCGTTCCAGGAACAGGAAGGTAAGGCCCCTCAGCCCGTCGAGGTCCCCCGGCCGCAGGGCGGTAATGCCACGGTTCCGCAGGTTCAGGTTCGTGATGTGCTCCAGCTCGTAGATGTCCACCGCCGCGCAGCCGGCGGCGGTGACCTCGCCTCTCGCCAGGATGGCGTCCCGCACGGCCTGGGTGCGGGAGCAGATGTCCACCGTCCGCACGTACGGTTCGCCGTTATAGGTGGTCAGGCTCAGCAATGGCCCCAGGACCGGGTCCCCCGACATGGGCAGCGGCCAGTCGGGGTCGTTGCCCCGAAGGTCCAGCGTCTCCAGGCCAGTCAGCCCGGCGAAGTCGTCCGCCTGCAGGCCGGTGATGCCCCGGGTCGACAGGTCCAGGCTCTCGATCTGCGCCAAGGACACCTCCGGCACCTGGCCGCAGGGAACGGTGTAGGGCACCTGGCCCAGGATGGCCGTCTCCACGTCGTCGGTGCGGGAGCAGATGTCCGTCCTGGTGGGCTGGGCGTAATCCTCGTTGTTGTAGGTGGTCAGGCTCACCAACAGCAGCATGACCCGGTCCTCCGCCACGGGCAGCGTCAGGGAGGCGTTGTTCCGCAGGTTCAGGTTAGTGAGAGCGGCCAGGTTGTCGAACACGTTCTCCGGCAGCGTCGTCAGCTGGTTGGAGGAGAGGTCCAGGACGGTCAGGCTGGTCAGCGAGTCGAACTCGTCCTCCCGCAGCGCCGTCAGCGAGTTGGAGTACAGTCTCAGGGTGGTCAGGCTGGTCAGCGAGTCGAACACGTCCTTCGGCAGCGCCGACAGGTCGTTGGTGCTCAGCTTCAGCTCGGTCAGGCTGGTCAGGCCGTCGAACACGTCCGCCGGCAGCTCCGACAGTTCGTTGCTATGCAGGTACAGCGCCGTCAGGCCAGTCAGCCCGGCGAAGTCCCCCGACGCCAGGGCGGGGATGCTCAGGCTCGACAGGTCCAGGACCGTGATCTTCGCCAGCTCGGCGTCGTCCACCGCCGCGCAGTCGGTGGAGGTGACTGCGGAAGTCGCCAGGATGGTCGTCTCCACGTCGTCGGTGCGGTCGCAGATGCTCACCGTGGCCCTGACCGTCTGCTGCGCCTTCTTCGGGTCGGGGGTGTGCTCCGGCGTTGCGGCGTAGGCGTCGGGGGACTCCGGTCCCGGGCCCTGGGCATTGATGGCCTGCACCCGGTAGGCGTAGCGGGTCCCCGCCGCCACCGTGTCGTCGGTGTAGGAGGCGGCCGCCGAACCCGTGTCCTCGGCGATGACGGTGACCCCGGCCGGCCCCTGGCCGTCGCCGTAGGTGTCGCCGTCCCGGGAGCGGCGCAGCACCCGGTATCCGGTGATGGAATCGTCGCCGGGGTCGTCCCAGCTCAGCAGCACCTGGCTCTCGCTGGCGGCGGTGACCAGCCCGGTGGGCTGGGCCGGTGGCGCCGGTTCCTGCGGCGTCTCCGCGTTGACGTCGCCGGAGCGGGGGCTGCGCCCGTTGGCGTTGACAGCCTCGACCCGGTACACGTAGCGGGTGTGGGGGGTCACCGACGAGTCGGTGTAGGAGGTCGCCGCCGTGCCGGTGTCGTCCTCTATCGCCGCGAAGTCCGCCGCGCCCTGGCCGTCCCCGTACTCGTCGCCGTCACGGGAGCGGCGCAGCACCCGGTAGCCGGTGATGGAACTGTCCGACGGGTCGTCCCAGGCGAGGGTCACCGAGTCGTGGCTCACCGCGCCCACCGTCAGTCCGGTGGGCTGGGTCGGCGTGGACGAGTCCTCCGGTTCCTCCGGTTCCGCAGGAGCCTCCGGGGTCTCCACGTTGACGTAGCCGGAGCGGGGGCTGCGCCCGTTGGCGTTGACGGCCTCGACCCGGTACACGTAGCGGGTGTGGGGGGTCACCGACGAGTCGGTGTAGGAGGTCGCCGCCGTGCCGGTGTCGTCTTCTATCGCCGCGAAGTCCGCTGCGCCCTGGCCGTCCCCGTACTCGTCGCCGTCACGGGAGCGGCGCAGGACCCGGTAGCCGGTGATGGAACTGTCCGACGGGTCGTCCCAGCTCAGCAGCACCTGGCTCTCGCTGGCGGCGGTGACCAGCCCGGTGGGCTGGGCCGGTGGCGCCGGTTCCTGCGGCGTCTCCGCGTTGACGTCGCCGGAGCGGGGGCTGCGCCCGTTGGCGTTGACAGCCTCGACCCGGTACACGTAGCGGGTGGGGGGGGTCACCGACGAGTCGGTGTAGGAGGTCGCCGCCGTGCCGGTGTCGTCCTCTATCGCCGCGAAGTCCGCTGCGCCCTGGCCGTCCCCGTACTCGTCGCCGTCACGGGAGCGGCGCAGCACCCGGTAGCCGGTGATGGAACTGTCCGACGGGTCGTCCCAGGCGAGGGTCACCGAGTCGTGGCTCACCGCGCCCGCCGTCAGTCCGGTGGGCTGGGCCGGCGTGGACGAGTCCTCCGGTTCCTCCGGTTCCGCAGGAGCCTCCGGGGTCTCCACGTTGACGTAGCCGGAGCGGGGGCTGCGCCCGTTGGCGTTGACGGCCTCGACCCGGTACACGTAGCGGGTGTGGGGGGTCACCGACGAGTCGGTGTAGGAGGTCGCCGCCGTGCCGGTGTCGTCCTCTATCGCCGCGAAGTCCGCTGCGCCCTGGCCGTCCCCGTACTCGTCGCCGTCCCGGGAGCGGCGCAGGACCCGGTAGCCGGTGATGGAACTGTCCGACGGGTCGTCCCAGCTCAGCAGCACCTGGCTCTCGCTGGCGGCGGTGACCAGCCCGGTGGGCTGGGCCGGTGGCGCCGGTTCCTGCGGCGTCTCCGCGTTGACGTCGCCGGAGCGGGGGCTGCGCCCGTTGGCGTTGACAGCCTCGACCCGGTACACGTAGCGGGTGGGGGGGGTCACCGACGAGTCGGTGTAGGAGGTCGCCGCCGTGCCGGTGTCGTCCTCTATCGCCGCGAAGTCCGCTGCGCCCTGGCCGTCCCCGTACTCGTCGCCGTCACGGGAGCGGCGCAGCACCCGGTAGCCGGTGATGGAACTGTCCGACGGGTCGTCCCAGGCGAGGGTCACCGAGTCGTGGCTCACCGCGCCCGCCGTCAGTCCGGTGGGCTGGGCCGGCGTGGACGAGTCCTCCGGTTCCTCCGGTTCCGCAGGAGCCTCCGGGGTCTCCACGTTGACGTAGCCGGAGCGGGGGCTGCGCCCGTTGGCGTTGACGGCCTCGACCCGGTACACGTAGCGGGTGTGGGGGGTCACCGACGAGTCGGTGTAGGAGGTCGCCGCCGTGCCGGTGTCGTCCTCTATCGCCGCGAAGTCCGCTGCGCCCTGGCCGTCCCCGTACTCGTCGCCGTCCCGGGAGCGGCGCAGGACCCGGTAGCCGGTGATGGAGCTGTCCGACGGGTCGTCCCAGGCGAGGGTCACGGAGTCGTGGCTCACCGCGTCCACCGTCAACCCGGTGGGCTGGGCCGGGGCGGAGCCCTCCTGACCCTGCACCGGCAGGACGCCGGACAGGACGGCTGCTAGGCTGAACGCGGCCAGGACTACCAGCAGTGTGACGACGATGAGGGCGGCGCGTCTGCCCGGGGGTTTGAGCCGAAGGGTGATGCCCGTCATGGCGCATCACCCCGGAGGGGTCGTGATTCGACCGGATTGGCGTGGGATGGACCCGGAGGCTGCTGTGGGGCTAGCGGAGGGCCATATGAGAGGAAAAATCGGGGGGGATGACAGGGGTAGGTAAAGGCCGAGATTAGGTACAAAACCTCGGAATGTACGAGAGTTGAACACAGACCTCTCCAGCCTTGAGCGAGGGTGAAAGCCGCGTCTTCAGGTTTGTAAACCATAGTCCGCAACATCAACCGAAATGAGGGTCATCAACATGACGCGAAAATACCTACCCCTGTCAGGGGGGGGGTGAACATTTGTGCTAGGCCCACGGGGGCAGGCGCGGGCGCCCGCGTCGTCGCGTCAGGCCCTGTCGTCTCCACTCCGTCTACCGGCCTACCGAATGGCAAGTGAATACCTCCCGCGGTGGGGCTGTTCGGGTCTGAATTAAACTCCCGCCATGCCTCCCGTTTCTATGGCAAGGCCGTGGAATATCTCTGTAATTTACGTGTAATCCTATGCAGGGCGGCCCTCGAACAGCTATAATGAGCGGCGGCTGGGCCGAACGGTTTCCGGACCCGGTGCGCCCACGCCGTAAGGAGGCGGGAACCGATGGACCAAGCCGACCGGAGGGAGATACGCGAGCTGCGGGAGCGCCTCTCCAAACTGAGCGAGGCCAGCCTGCGCATCAACGAGAGCCTCGACTTCGAGACGGTGTTGCAGGGGGTGCTGGACTCCGCCCGGTCGCTCACCGGAGCCCGCTACGGGGTGATCATCCTCCTCGACGATGCCGGGGGCATCCAGGACTTCCTGACCTCGGGGCTGACTGCCGAGGAGACCCGGCGGCTGTGGGAGGTGCCGGGGGGCCGGGGGCTCTTCGAGTACGTCGTCGGGACCGCCGGGCCGCTGCGGGTGCAGGACTTCCAGTCCCACATGAGGTCGCTGGGCCTGCCGGAGTTGAGCCTGCCCATGCCGGTGGGCGCCGTCTTCCCCTTCCTGGCCGCGCCGGTCCGCCACCGGGGCGAGGGCGTGGGCAACTTCTTCCTGGCCGAGAAGGAGGGGGGCGGCGAGTTCACCCCCGAGGACGAGGAGACCCTGGCGATGTTCGCCGCCCAGGCGGCGCTGGTCATCGCCAACGCCCGCCGCTACCGGGACGAGCAGCGGGCCAGGACCGACCTGGAGACCCTGATCAACACCGCTCCCGTGGGGGTGGTGGTCTTCGAAGGGAGGACCGGGGCGCCGGTTTCCTTCAACCGGGAGGCGGTGCGAATCCTCAACGGCCTGCGCACGCCGGAGCTGCCCCCGGAGCACCTGCTGGAGTTGCTGACCATCCGGCGGGCCGACGGGCGGGAGGTCTCCCTGGAGGAGCTGTCCATCGTCCAGGCGCTGAGCATCGGGGAGACGGTGCGGGCCGAGGAGATCGTCCTCCAGGTGCCCGACGGCCGCAGCGTCACCACCCTGCTCAACGCCACGCCCATCCGGTCGGAGGACGGGGAGGTCGAGTCCTACGTGGTGACCCTGCAGGACCTGACGCCCCTGGAGGAGCTGGAGCGGCGGCGCGCCGAGTTCCTGGGCATGGTCAGCCACGAGCTGCAGGCGCCCTTGGCCGCCATCAAGGGGTCGGCCGACACCCTGCTGGAGAATGCCCCGGACCTGGACCCGGCCGAGATGACCCAGTTCTTCCGCATCATCCGCGACCAGTCCGAGAGCATGCGCCATCTGATCGGCGACCTGGTGGACGTGGCGCGCATCGAGACCGGCACCCTGCCGGTTTCCCCGGAGCCGGTGGAGGTCACCGTCCTGGTGGAGACGCGCGACATTCCCGGCGAGATCGTTCGCCGTGTCTGGAACGAGGGCCGGCGCGATTACGACACCCCGCATCGCTCCGGTCCGGAGACGCCGTCTGAGACGACCGGCGCGGGACCCGCTGGGGCGTTTACACTCCGCGCCAGCGCAGCAGGGCGTTACACCTGACCAGATCCGGCGAGCCCGTCATCACCAAAGCGCTCCAGCGCAACCACGCACCCTCGTCGGCCCTGCCCATGGCGCCTACAATCTACCCGGCAACGTCATCAAACCCACCCCGGTTCCAGTACTCCCCAACGATGGCGTCCGGGTCACCCCAGTCAGCCCGACCCTCGGCAATGTCAGCTTCCCCCGCAATTCCACAATCAGCCGGAACCAGCAGCCGAGCTGCCGCCATCGTCAGACACCCGGCTCGCCCGGGGCGCCCGGTTCAGCCCACGTTCCCCTACCGCAATCGCCGCCTCCCGCAGTGCCCGGCCAGCCTCGACGGTCGCATCCGGATCCCCGGCGGCCCTGGCCCCATCCAGCCGGAACGCTGCCCACCACAGCGCCGACAACGGATCCGGGTTGGCTCCCGCGACGCCGGCCCAGGGCTGTTGCTGGGGCTGCCAGTTGACGGCCGCCCGGTGTTCCCGGGCCGCCGCCGTCATCGTCTCCGCCGCAGCCAACAACTCCCGCAGCAGCGCTGCTTCACGGTCCGAAGGCGGACCGCCCTCGCCGGACCCGCGACGGGCCAGCGCCCGCTTGCCGTACCGTACCGCCGCCCGGGCCAATTGCGCCCGGGCGCGGGTTTGCGCTTTCCGCAGTTCAGGAATGCTGGCAGTGCTCATCGACTTCCTCCGCGCTCCGTATTGCCTTCAAATCCGGTGATATTTTCGCCAGTCCATACGACCGCCGTCAACATCAACCGCCCCGGCACCGACTCCGCGACTGTCCTCCTGGAGATTGGGGTTGCTCAGCTCTGCACGGGGTAACGTCATTCGGCGCTCCGACCACGATCAGTGCTCCAATCACGATTTTTGCAAGGCGGAATACGTCCCCGCCGCCGAGCGCTCCGGCCCGGTCAGCCCCTCCCGCTGCCGCCCGCCTGAGCGACTCTTCGGCGATGACCGCGGTGGCAGCCCCGCCGTTGGAGCAGGCGTCCCGCTGTGCGACAATTGCCCCGGCGGGCCGGTTGTCGCCCGTGAACGGGATGGGCGATTTCAACGCAGACCTTCCGCCGTGGAGGACCCGATGGTGGAACGACGGAAACCCATCGTAACCGAGCTGGCCCTGGCCGACGCCCTGGACCAGCTGGTCAACCTGATCGAGGAGCTCAGGGCCGACGTCAGCCTCCGCGTGGAGATCACCACTGACGAGACCGACCTGGTGAAGCTGGTCTTCTCCCGCACTCCCGACGTGGGATTTCCCCTGCAGCGGGAGGTACGCGACATTCCCGCCCAGATCGTTCGCCGTGTCTGGAACGAGGGTCTGCGCGACTACGAGATCGTGTAGCTCTGCAGGGACCCGTTCTACAGCGACTGAAACTACCTGGCGTAAGCCAACGCCAAGCTGACATTCACGGCTTTCAGGCCGACAGTCCACTCCCTTCCCGGTGGTGCTGATCCAGCCGCCTACCAGTGATCCCCGCCAGCCGCTCGTCCACCATCATCCCCTCAGTCACGTTGTGAGCCCGCAGCTCCGCCATCTTCATCCTGAAACCGTGGCTCCCCCTAGTCGCCTTCGCACGGTTGCAGTATGGACACAACAACTGTAGGTTGCGGACCTCATCCTCACCGTCGTCGCTCAGCGCCACTATGTGGTCCGCCTCGAACCGCATGTGATGCGGTTGATGAAACCCGCACCCCGGGCACACGCCACGCTGCACCGCGTAGAGGCCCATCCGAACCTCTTCGGGAACATTCCGCCGGTCGGACCCGCCACGGCGCGGTCGAGGCGGCCTTTTCTCGTACACCTCCGCCGATTCCACGTATTCCTCCAGCAGCGCCACATCCATGGGGCGGTCGGGCTCCCGGTACAGGTAGCGCCCCCGACTAACCCGGGTGATCAGCTGGGGCGACGGTTTGCTATGCCCTTGGGAGGTGCAGCCCGCCAAGTCGCTGAGTTCTCGATTGACCAAGTTGCGATCCCGCTTCGCCCCGGGGTCGAAGTCGGCTATCCCTGAGATCGCCACCAGCTCGTAGATCTCCTCGGTGGAAAGGACACGCCCCTGGTTTGCCGCCATAACCTGCACGATGTGGGGTCGCAGGTTGCTCGCTGATTTAGTCAACTGCCAACCTCCGCTGCGGTAACCGTGCAACGCTTCAAAACTGATCTTCCAGGCCGATTATTCCATGTCACCCATACACCATACTACTGCATCACCGTTGCAAGATTGTACTGTATTACCTCTTTACTTCATCACCATTGCACCGTTGCACCAAACAATTTGCCATCCCAGGTCCCCTCTTTTTGCTGGAGCCCCCTCTGTCCCTGGTCAACTACATTTGCCGACTTGTCGTCCACTATTTTTGCCGGTTCACCTCGTCGGCCGCGCTACTCTCGCCCCTTGCTGGCCGGCGTCGGTGCGGTAGCTGCGGACGTAAAACCGCAGGATGACAGAGCGGTGCACGACCCGGTCAATCGCCGCGGCGGTGGCCATGGAGTTGGCAAAGATGCGCTCCCACTCTGAGAAAACCAGGTTGGACGTGATGCCCAGCGACCTCCGCTCGTAGCGTTCGGCGATGAGAGTGAAGATGACCTCGGACTCTTCGGTTCCCTGGGGCAGGTAGCCCAGGTCGTCCACGAGCAGGAAGTCGAAGTTGTCCAGCTTGCACAGCGGGCGAGGCACGCCCAGGTCGCGCTTGGCAGCCAAGAGCTCCTGCACCAAGCGGTAGTCCGGTGCGAAGAGGACCGAGTGGTCGGTCTCCACCAGAATTGGAATTATGGATCACCGGTAGACCATTGCACCGTTGCATCAATGCACCATAGCACCTGTCGGAGATCCAAGATCCGGAGGAAAGAGAATTTCTCCCGTGTACCGCCGCTGAATCCGCATTCGCAGGCTGGTAAGGACATAGAACACGGCGACGATCCGCGATCCCCCAGCTGGTTTTCCGGACCCGGGGAACCTGTCCCGGGAACTGCTCGCATCTCCGGGGCTGCTTGACGTTCCGATACCACTGTTGCAGACATTGGCGGGACGCCAAAACACTTGGGAGCATCCGCCAGACCTGGAGAGGGCGACGTCCGGGTAATTACGTCGGAATCCGGGTGTGTTTCCGGGGTAAACAACTTCTCGCAGCTGCTACGACCTTGGCAGCTGCAACGTCCGTCAGAGCCCACAACAACGTCTCGGGCCAGCTTCACCAAGTCGATTCGCATGGTACGATGGCCGAGTAACGTCAGCCTGACGCCCCGTGTTTTGGTGTCCCGTTTAACGTGTTTTGGTGTCCCGTTTAACGTGTTTTGGTGTCCCGTTTTCGTGTTTTGGTGTCCCGTTTAACGTGTTTTGGTGTCCCGTTTTAGCAGCTTTACATATTGCGATTACCCTCATCCCTACTACCCTACACTCCCTACTGCCCTACCGGGGAGTAGGGAGTGGGTCGGGCGGACGCTCTTGGGGAGCGCCGCCCGACCTGGGGTTTTCCTACATCGCCGAGCGCCGGAACGCCGGCTATTGCCGGTGATTTCGCCCATCGACACAGCGGTGCGAAGCTTGCCGAATTCCAAGATTAGATCGCCCCGAAGTGTTGACAAGAACCTGAACCCGGCAATAAGTTACCCATGTTCTGGTAATACATTACCGGGAATATTGCCATTATGAGGGGAGATCAAATGCCGACCATCGACGATCGACTGTCCGACACGGCGATACGTTTGGGTCGCTACGAAGGCCCTGGAGGGTTCAGTGTTTGGCGCGACGATTCACCCGACGGGATCATGTTGATCGGCATTATCTGGGAAAAGTCGACCAAGGATGGCATGAAACGAGAATCATGGGATGCCTACGGATCCGTCCACTGGCCCGCAGCGCGTATGGCCACCGGCTATGACTTGGCGTCGGCGCGTTTGCAGGCACTGGAGATGCTTGCTCGGAACGGCGTCCTGAGCACCGACGCCGACGCAAACCTCTCCGGGTGGCTCGAGTCGGGCGAGGATATGCCTGTCATGGCTTCTGCCAGGACCTTCCTGCCAGAACTGGCAATCTAGGTAATCGTAGAAAAAAGTTGGGATATGGCCGGCGCGCGTCGCCATTTCACAGTGCAGAGAGAGCAAAGTCAGGAGCGCTATGGCACGGGACAAGCGAATGACCGTCATGGTCGAACCGGAGTTCTTGGACGAGGTGAAAGAGGCGGCCAGAAAGCGGCGGATGAAGATGTCCGAATGGGTCCGCTGGGTGGTCGAGAACGAACTCAGGCTCGAGAAGGACCGGGAGTCATGACAACGGCCAGCTCCGTTGACTGGCCAGGCCTGGTACAGGCTGTCGCCACGTCGCTGGTGGGCGAACCGACCCACAAGACCGCCACCGAGTGGCGTTTCCGGCGCCGCGGTTCGCTGGCCATCAACGTGGCCGGAGAGCACGCCGGCCAGTGGTACGACTTCGAGGCTGGTGTTGGCGGCGGCGGCGTGGATCTGGTGACTCATCTCATGGGCTGTGATCGGTCGGCCGCAGTGGCTTGGCTGCAGGACCAACGCCTGCTGCCCGACACTCCGTGCCGCGTCGCAGTAGGCTGTCCCGTGCCGCCTCCCAAACCTGTCGCAAATCGTGCTGATCCCCCCGATCACGCTGACCGCGTCGCGTGGGCGCGGACCACCTGGCGGATGGGTGAGCCGGTACCGAGAGATCGTGCTCATCCCGTGCGACAGTGGTTGGTCAGGCGCCACCTTTGGCACCCAGAACTGCCGGTACCCGATGGGCTGCGGTGGCTGCCAGCCGCCGCCGAGAGGCGCCGCCACAGTGGGGCCGGGAGCATCGTCGCCCTTGCCGCCGAGCCATTGGAATGGGCACTTTCCTGGCCCCAGTTGCCGCCGGCGCGAGGTGTCCAACTCATCGCGGTTGCCCCTGATGGCGCGGCCGCGGAGCTGGAGACCAGGTCCGGCTGGCTGGGCAAGCAGAGCCGCGGGATGTTGACCGATTGCGTTGCCGTGTTTGGCAACCCCCTCTGGGCCGAGGTCACCGCGCCGGCGCGCATCGCCGAGGGTATCGCCGATACTCTGGCGCTGGCCAGCCGCTACGAAGGCCCCGCATTGGGTACCTTGGGCACGGGTTCGATGCGTTCCGACAACTTGGCTTCATGGTTGGCCAGCGCGCCTTCGGGCTCCGTCATCCACTGCGATGACGATCCTGGCGGACAGCGGGCCGCCGCCGATTTGCGACGGGCTATCAGGGCTGCGGGCGGACGTTGCACCGCGGTCCTGCCTGCTGTTGATGGCGCCAAGGATCCGGCAGCCGCGGCAGCCAGCTTCCCACCCCTGCCGTCCCTTCCTCCGGAATGGCGCGATTACGCGGTGACGTTGCGGGACTGCAATCCAACCTGGGCAGTGTGGGAGGTTTACCGGCAGGCCGGTGTGGCTTTCTTCGTTCCAGAGGATGGCGGGTGAGTATGACGTCGCTCGATGGCATACTCGCCGGCGAGGAGCTCGGTGCCACCGGGCAGGACCACCTGTCCGAACTTAGGGCGTGGCTCAGAGCCAACCCCGAGGATCAACTGGTTCGCGATGAGCTGCGTCGGTTGGCCAGCGAGCTGGATACCATCGGCGAGATCGCCAACCAGCGCGAGGTACGGGCGATCACCGATATCACCGGCAACTTACCCCGTTCCCTGCTCTCGGTCGCGGGCGGCAATGGGGCCATCTTGACCGAAGGCAGCGTGGCGCTGTTGGCCGGTGCCGGAGGTGTCGGCAAGTCGGCCCTGATGGTCTCCTTGGCCCTGGGCGTCGCCCGGCTGGGCGACGGCGTCCGCGGTGCGGTGGTCGAGGGAATATTCGACGGTGTCGGCGGTCCGGTGATACTGGTCACCTACGAGGACGTTCCCGAGGTGACCGCCTGGCGAATGCGTAATCTGGTGGCCGAGGTGATGGGGCGGGAGACCGAGGAAGCGCGCCAGGAGGTCTTTGGTCGAATCTACGTGATCGATCTGTTGGGCCGCCCGCTGTTCGGCCCTATGTCCACCCCCGGCCGTTCGGCGTCTTACAATGCTCCCCCCGGTCCGCTTACTGGTTGGTCCGATCTGTGGTTGGCGGCCGCCAGGATAAGGCCGGGTCTCATCATCGTTGACCCGGCACTGTCCGCTTTCTCGGGGGAGAGCAACGCGGCGGCGCCCGTTCGGGAGTTTCTGGGGGCGCTATCCCTCCGGGCCAAGACCCTTGGTACCGGCGTTCTCCTCACCGCTCACTCCAACAAGGCAGCCCGTGGTGGCATGCAGGACCCCTATGACCCCGGCCAGGTGGGTGGCAGCGCGGCCTGGGTGGACGGCGCCAGGGGCGTTCTGGCCATGACCCGCCCTCAGACGGAGGATGACGATGAGAACGCCGGAGGCAGCGAGTTGCAACTAGCGGTTGCCAAGAGCAACTACGGCCCCTCCCTGGTCACCGTGGGCCTGAATTCAATACGTGCCGCCGGGGGCGCCATCGTCGGCTTCAGGGCCGAAGGCACTTGGACCGGGCCGGGTCTGAATTATGCTCAGCAGCAATCCGCTCAAGGGTCGAGCAAGAAATATGCTTCCATCGCGGATTGATACAGAGATAACCTCAGTCTACGAGGTCTACCACGCCCAAGAGGGAAACTCGCCTGAGTCGGTACTTGGTGCGCCCTCCAAGGACGACGTGGCCCAGACCCGCGAGATCCTGATCAACGAAATGGGCGGGCCGGAGCCCCAGGAGCTGGTTGCCTGGCTGATGGCTGGTGAGTGCCCCATGGATGCTCTACAGGAGTGTGCCGGCTGGATGGAGCGCATGTGGACGGAACAGGGGCTGCCCGTTGACGACCACATGATAGTCTCGGCGGCGGGCATGGCCAGGCTGGTCAGATTCAAACTGCCGGCCCTGAAGGCTCAGTGGGAGGAACTGGAGGGCAAGGATGTCCGGTTCCCGCTGGCGCCGGTGGTAAAGGCGTGGCAGGAACGTCCCCAACTGGTGGAGCCGGAACGTCGTTCCAGAGGAATCATCCCGGCCACCTTCGCCCGGCGCAATCACCGGCTGCCCTTCCTGAGCAATCCCCAGCCGCCGGCCCTTCCCGGTTATGTCGAATCCGACATTACCCAAGCCCATCTGCCCGGCCTGATTCCTGACCGGCCTCCCTTGCCGGCGCTGCTCTCCCTGTACGACCGAGCGGCGGCCCCTCTGCGTCGTGGTCGGGGGGCGGCTCTGTCGCTGCGCCTGTTTATCGAGTCGCTCCTCTCCCTGCCTGTGGCGGCCCGCGACGGACGATTGCACGAGCTGCGCTTCACCATACGGGAGGTTGCCGGGGAATGGCTGGGGTGGAACCTCAAGGATTACCGTCCCACTGGTGCCCAGAAGGGCATGGCGCTCCGGCGCGCGGTCAACGAGGTCCGCGGTATGTTCGTTGATATGCCGCGGGGCGGCCTCTACTACCCAATATCGCCCCTGGCCATCTCGGGCCTTAAGCTGGAGGACCAGTTAGCCTTGATCGTGTGTCTCCCGTCAGGCTCGGACGTCGGCCCCCCCGTGGACCGCACGATACTGCGGCAGTTAGGCAAAGTCTCCGGTCCGGCCTACCGGGCCTACCTGGCTCTTTGTTGCGAATGGGACCGGGTGGGTGGCCACAACGGTAGGCTCATCCGTCCCACACGTCCCGGCGTGATGCGATCGTCCGGCGGCCACGTTGTGGACAACCAGGGCAACGTGCTGCTGGGCAAAGGAGATCGGCCGGTGAACTCGCCCTACCATACCAACGCCGTACGAACCGGCCGCAGCGAGGCGAACCCTGCGCGTTTCAAGTACCGCGAGTATTCATCGGGCGATCTCATCGGGATCTGCTATCCAACTGACGTTCTGACCCGCGATTCCGACCTCAGAAAGTACAAGCACCGGGCCCGCAAGGCCATTATCGACATCGCGGCCATGGGCGGTTGCACCATCGAGCGTCTCGGAAGCAATCCTCGCAACGACGGCCTGCCCTGGCGGGTGATGCCGCCAGATCCGTACTGGCCGCCGGACAGCTATCCGACGGTCGAGTCTGGCAACTCCGATTATCAACAGTTGCCGGCCGACATTCTCCTCACCGTGGGTCAGGGAGTGGCCCCAGTAGGGGCAGACATTTTTGAGTAGGAAAAGCCCTGAAAACGGGACACCAAAACACACGGCTCCGTTCGGCCCCTGCGCGGTGTCTGGCTCCGGCTGCGAGGGAGAATTGTGTTGACCAATTACGAACGACTGCTCTTGAAGGCGTATCAGAAGAAATACGGTCCTCAAGAGTCGTTGTTCAGGTTTTCCAAAAGCCATTGGCCCGACTGTGCATACGCGGCCAATGTAACGGCGCCGATCATGATGCCTGATTCCACGCCGCACCCGCTCATATCATGCAATGGGTGCCTTTTTCGCAAGCAGTACATGATCGCGGTCAGATGCAACCCGAACCGACCGGACTGGTTATCCCGGGATAACGACTGTGAACTTTGTGCCTACGGGTGGGACTGCCAAACCTGGTTTCGTGTCAGCGGCGCCGGCGAAGCGGTGGAGGTCGTCTTACGGACGGTGTGACCGGAAGGCTGATCACCCCGTCACGTGGGGCGATACAGGATTAGTGCCGTTTCTGTCCAAAGAGCAAAACAGCCTGCGTTTTCCCACCAAATCTGACCTGTTGAGATTTCGTAATGGCATCCCGCCCAGCGTGATCATCATTGACCATGCCACCGTTCCTCAAATCGCACGGGAAGTCAGAACGGAAGAGTTTCCTGTCGAGGCGCCGGAAGAACGCGCCGAGCGCTGGCGCAACGCTGACCGTGCCGAGAGGAAACGTATGTTGGCTGAATGGCGATGACTTTGTTGTTGGACGCGTCGCGAGATGATCACCGGATCAGCCTTCCGCACGCGCACCGTGAGACGGATTACAAAAGAGCTGACCTGCGTCGCCGACTATTGGCGATTGTGCCCGGTGAGCATCCATCAGGTGGTGCCGAGGGAAAAATTAGAACACGCCCGAAAATCACCGTTTTGGGCTGGTTTGCGCCGCAATCGCCGGGGCTCAGCCTTGGAGAGGCCGAGAAGCAGCCGCAAAGGTACTGTGGGATCTGTCGATGCGAATGCCCTCTGGCCTTTTTAGAACAGGATCTCGACCCCAGTTTCCTGCCATGCTGGCGGGGGCTGACCTAGCCGAGCATTCGTCGGCAAACAACCTGAAAATTGCACCTGCCATTAATGACAACAGCGGTGTGATGTTGTTATGGTGCATAGGTGACGCGGTGCATAGGTAAGATGGTGTGATGCAGGAGGTCAGCAGCTATGCCGGTGATCGCCATAGTCAATCAGAAGGGGGGCGTCGGCAAAACATGCTTGGCTACCAACTTGGCTTCTGCTTTAGGTAACGGAGAACCAACGCTTCTTCTGGATTGCGATCCCCAGGGCAGCGCGTCGGGTTGGATCGCCCTGGCTCCCCAGGAACGGCTGCAACTCACGGTCCGGGCCGTAGAGGAAGGAACTTTGGTCCGCCAGGTGAGAGCAGCCGTCGATGAATATCAATGGGTTGTCATCGACTGTCCCCCGGGCATCACCCGTGTCAATGCGGACGCCATTCGCGCGTCTGACATCGTACTCATACCCTGCAAGCCCCGTGTTTGGGACGTGTGGGCCTGCGAAGATATCGTTGAGGCGGTGAAGCACCGGCAGGCCGGGAATCGGGGACGGCCCAAAGCTGCGTTCGTCATTAGCATGGGGCGACCCCGCACACGCTTTACCCAGCAGATCAGCACAGCGCTGGCGGAACTGGGGTTGCCCATCTTGCAGGGGCGCACTACGGAAAGAGAGGCCTATGCTGTGGCGGCCGGCGAGGGAAAGTCAGTGCTCGAAGGCCGGGACCGGGTGGCCATGGCTGAGATTAACGCTATTTGCGACGAAGTACAGGAGATGTGTGATGGCATTCGCGCGAAGACCCGAATCGCCCGATAACCAGGAACGGAGAGAGGCCTTCCGGGAGCAGGCGGGCGCGCCGAACGTTACCGTGCTGCACTGCCGCATCCCTTCTGAACTGCACCGGCGGTTACGGCATCTGGTGGTTGACGAGGATTCCAGCGTGACGGCTATGGTCATCGAGATGCTGGAGGAAGGCCTCCAGCGACGCGGCCGCTAGCGCATTATGGCAGCACGGGGTGCTCTGATAATCGGGTGCTTTGGTTATTTGGTGCAACAATCAAATGGTGAGATGGTAATCTCACACGCCTCCGTGCGGCCTCCCCTGCCGATGCTCTCGTATAGCGGCGATGTGTCGAAGGCGGCAGAGATCCGCTGACTACGGGTGTTCTACTTGAGCGGCTGACGTCGATGGCAACATTATTGGGGCCCATTGAAAATGGCCAACGAACACACGCTGTTGAGTTTCATCGCCAGGCGGTACATCGCCGCCCGGGAGGACGCCGCCACCGATGCGCTCGGGTTCATACTGAACCGGTCGGAGGCGGCTAGAAATAGGCTTACGGACATCTTGCGTGAGCAAGTGCCCAACATTGTGCCGGTTGCTACGGTCAAAAACCAATTCTCCGACGCTGATGGAGGCATCCCTGATGTGGCGTGTTTCGACGCGGCCGGCCAAGTCCAAGCTCTCATAGAGGCCAAATTTTCGGCGCCTTTGACACATCATCAACCGAACACCTATTGGCAACGTCTGCCGCCCGACGTGCCAACGGCCCTCGTTTTCCTGGCTCCATCTGACCGATTGGATCATCTGCTCGGCGATTTGACCGAACGTCTCAAAGCAGTCGGCTTCCGGATGGGCGATCAGCACGGCGCAACTAACCTCATCACGGTTCGGGATACGGCGAGCCTGCGTCACCTGATACTGATCAGTTGGGATGAGTTGCTGGACCGGTTAGCACAACCGGCGAGATCGGGTGAGGATTCGCAAACCCAGTTTGAAATCGAACAACTCCGAGGCCTCGTCAGACGTGAATACGATGAAACCGATCTCCGTAGGGACCGGGTTTTGCAGGATCTCATCCGGGAGGCTCTCAATCGGGCAGCGCGACGCGGGTGGGCCAACACCGAGAACTTGAGCAGCGGTGGACATAGTGAGTTCGCTGGCAGATATTTGCTGCTTGCTGGAACCTACGCCTTCCTCGGCGTGAACCGCAAAGCTTGGCGAGCGACAGATCGCCCCTTGTGGCTGATATTCAACAGGTACGGCGGCAGCCGTGAACGCGTCCCGACCGAAGAGGTCCGCGTGAAACTGGGTGGTCGGGGCAATTCGGAATGGCCTCTGTATCGGGCTGACGACTACTGTGTGCCTCTGGAGATGCCGCCGCCGGGTGCCGCCGCCGAGGCAAGGATCGCCTCCGTGGTTGCTCAACTCGAAGAAATTGCCCAATTGATCGATCCCCGCGGACCAACTTATCCTGTCCTGACGGGTGCCCAATGATCTGACCCACTTGGGATCTCGCAGGCCATCGCACCGAACGACCTGTCATCCAACGTTCTAACACCGCCCACATCTGGATGAACTGATGTGCCGCTGGTCACGGTTGCTTTGGCCAGCCATGCTAAGCGTTGCAGAAGAGGTGCCGCCTGGAGCGAGAATATCGGCCCCTCATAAAAGTCTGATAAGGGCGATTTATCGGATATTTATGGACAGTCGGGACAAGCCAAGCCGGCCGCGAGTCCCGCAGAGGCAGACGTCATGATCACGTTGGTGAGTTGGAACATCGCCATGAGGCTCCAGGCGGTGGATGAGCTACTGGCCATGGACGCCGACGTGGCCCTCCTGCAAGAGGTGGGTCCAGGGGCCCTGGAGCGCTTGGCCGTCGCTGGTGGCGACGTCGCGGTCAGTCCCCAGGACCCCTGGGAGCCCTGGCCGAGGGACCACTTCGACCGCTGGCCCATGGTGGTGAAGCTGTCGGATCGGGTGGAGGTGGAGTGGTTCAGGCAGATCCTGCCCAGTACCCCCAGTGAAGGTGACGACGAAATCGCCGTCAGCAACGTCGGTGTCGAAAACGGCCGCCAGGTGCTTACCCTGGCGGCCGTTGTTAGCGTTTCCGGACCAAAAGGCACTCAGTGCCTTTGGAAGAGTTTCAGGGCCCCTCAGCGGCTCTGACGTAGAGTGTTTCCTGGGGAAACACCCTGGAACCGGCGATTTCCGCGACGTCCGCGGCCAGTGCGGTTCCAGGGTGATGTTGGTCAACTACGACGGCAACTCCACCAGCCGGTATGGCGTCGAAGCCTGGTCCGATTTTCGCTTTCGCCGCCGCGGCGCCAGGGCGTGCAGGTCCGATGAGGTGAAAACAGAGCCTCTGCGGGTCTCTACGCCCGACCAATTCGCCGGGAAACGGCTCCATTGGGTCGATTGAGCTCCGGTTCTAATTTTGTGGCGCTCCAGGAGCAAGGCCGATGCAACGCTGGCGGTGCGCCTCGTGGCCGATGACAGCCGAATGCTGGGTGCGCCACCACATGAGCGGGAAACATCAGGGCACCCCCCGAAAACGGCCGAATCGCCCGATTTTGGGAAAATCGTCGTTCTGAGAGCCGCGGAGAGGTCCTGAAACCGGTCCAGGCGACATAGCCCCCTTGCCGCGGGAAAAGGATCCTCCGATTTAGAACACGGCCCTTGCCGGCATCCGCTGGGCACCCTGTTGACCGCGGAGATGGTGTTGGAAGAGGAGGATCTGCCGACGACAGTTGCTGAAGGTGCGCGGACGTCGCACTTCCCCACCTCAATCCGTGCCGGCTGCCGCCGAGCCTCCGCATCAAAAACCGGCGTCAGACCGTGTTGGTGGTGGGTAGTGGAAAATGGCCGACTGCCCCGGCGTAGGCGGAGCAAACGCCAGTCCCGTCAATATCCGACATGAAGACCCCGCGCCGCCCGAGCGCAGCGCCAAGGAGCAGAACCAATGCAACCTGAATATCTTTCCTCCTCCCACAACGGGAATGCCGCTAACGACCGGGCCACCGCTGCCCTGCTGGTTGGCGGCGGCGTCGACGGCGTGTCCGCCTTCGTCCTGCGCCACTGGCGTCCCGGGACCGACCCGCCGGAGCCGGTGTTCGTCACCTGGCTGCTGAAAATCGGTTGTTTCTGCCTGACGGTGAGATACGGTCGGTTCTCCTTGAAGCGCGGAGAGTGGTGCATCGACACCGGGTCGGGCCCCAGGATCACGCCGTCGCCGCTGGAGCAGGCTCAGGTGGAGGCGCTGTTGATCAGGGAGATCCTGCAGGAGCGGCTGAACCGTCCGCTGTCCGTTGCGTCGGCCCTGGCCCTCTTCGATATGGACCCCGACCGGCGCATCGAGCGCCTGGCGCGACGAAGCCGCGTTCCGCTGCTGTGGGACCTGGAAGGCTACACCGGGCGATTGGCCGATGCCGCGGCAAGAGCCGGGCTCCGCCAGCCACTGGAAAGATGGCAGGCCCTGGAGGAGATATCCGCCCTCATCGAGGGCGCCGCTCCCGTTGGCGCCGGCCCATTCCGTGACGACATCAAAAGCAGCGCATCAAAGGAGCGCCACCAACCATGAGAATGTATCCGAGAGAGTTTCCGGCCGGCCGTCGCAAGAAGCCGAAGCGGCAGGCGGAAAGACGCGTCTACGAAGCCCTGGCTGGAAGCGACCGCCAGGGCTTTATCTATTACGAGTGGCGCCAGGGATATGAGCACATCGAGCTGGACTTCGCCGTGTGGGTCAAGGGCCTGGGGCGCTTCGCCCTGCAACTGAAAGGCGGTCAGTATCTCATCGTCGACGGTGAGTGGCACTTGAAGACCAGGGCCGGCGTCCAGCCGATCGCCGCCTCCCCGTTGGACGAGGCCTGGCTGGCCATGCTGGACCTGCACGACGACATCAAGGAACTGGCGGAGACCACTTACAACCCCTTCGTGATCCCGGTGCTGGTGTTCCCCGACATGGAGCCCGACGAGGCCATCGAGAAGCTGGCGCGCCGGAAGGGGGTTTACCTGGTCTGGCGCACCGAGGACCTCATGGCGGACCTGATCGCCATCGTCCGAAGCCGGGGAGTGACCGACGCGTTGACGATGGACCGCATTGCCCGCGAGGTGGCGGCCGTCACGGACGGCCTGATCCAGCTGGATGTGCCGGCAGGAGAGAAGACTCGTGCCGAAATCGAGAGGCCAAGCACCCTGTCCCTGTCGGTGGGCGGTCGCAACGTCCTGCGAGTCAGCGCCGGGGAGATGCACCTGCGGGTTCGGACCATCATCGGCATTGGGACGCCGCAAAAGGGGAGCGCCGGACGCCGGCGTTGAGGGCTGTGTCCCCGTGGTCGATCAAGCAGAGAGCGCCGGTGGGGACCCGTTCCACCGGCGCTCTCTGCTTTGGCATCGCGGCGAGCCCGCCACTTTTCACATCCCCAATTCCAATCCAATCGATAGATCAATCAGGAGAACAGCAACATGAACCACGACACCGCGGGCGTTGGGCCCGCCATTCTTGACCGGCACCCGGGGCTGGACGAGGGCCAGCGGGAGCTCATCGGGCGCTTGGAAGGCCCGACTTTGGGCATCGCCGGTCCCGGCTCGGGCAAGACCCTGGCGGTGGCGCTCCGGGGCGCCAACATCCTGCTGCAGGGCAAGGCCAGGCCCGAGGAGCTGGTGCTGTGCACCTACTCGCGGGCTGCGGCACGGGAGCTTCGCCAGCGTTTCATCAGGCTGACCAGCGCCGCCGGCTGCACAGGAGACCTGACCAAGGTGCGCATCGGCACCATCCACGGCCTGTGTGGCCGGATCCTGCGCTCCCACGCTCACCGCGCCGGTCTCCGGTCTGACTTCAAGGTGCTCAACGAGGACGAGCAGTGGCATCTCCTGATGCAGCACTACGACGATGTATTCGGTTCCGACCTGCACGTTCTGGAGGGGGAGGGCTGGCGCTGGAAAGAGCCGCATCTGGTGATCCGGCACGGCTGCAAATATTTCGAGCGGATCTGCGACGAGCTCATCGCCCCTGATGAACTGATCGATTCCGGCGACCCATTCCACGCCGCCCTGGGCCGGTGCTATCTCCGCTACCGGGACCTGCTCCTCGATGAGGGGCGGGCGGACTTCGATCACCTGCAGCGGTGGGCCGCGGAGCTCCTGGAGGACGACCGCATCGCGGACCCCATCGCAGACGGCACCAGGTATCTGATCTGCGACGAGTACCAGGACACGAGCGCCGTCCAGGAGCGCCTGCTGCTGCGGCTGTCCCGCAGCCACGGCAACATCTGCGTGGTGGGGGATGACGACCAGGCAATCTACCGTTTCCGCGGCGCCAGCGTGAGGAGCCTCCTGGAGTTTCCCGACCGCTTCGCCAACTGCCACACCGTGGAGCTGGGCGTCAACTACCGCAGCCATCCGGACATCGTGCGCTTTTACGACGGGTGGATGGCCACCGCCGCCGACTGGTCCAGTCCCGATGCGGGCGGTCGGCCCTTCCGCTACCCCAAGTCCATCACGCCCCACGACACCGGCGCGCATCGGGAGTATCCGGCGGTCATAGCCGTGGAGGGCCGGAGCGCCGGGAACGAGCGGAGACAGCTGGTGGAGTTGGTGGAGTTCCTGAAGGGCCGCGGGGTCATCGCCCGGTACGACCAGGTGGCGTTGCTGCTGCACTCGGTGCAAGGAGCCTCGGCCGTCGGCTACCTGGACGCCCTGGAAGGCGCGGGGATAGCGGTGAACCGCGCGCCTTCCGGAACCGGGAGACGCCGACGCGCCGGTTCCCGCCGGGGTCTCACCGTCACCACCATCCACCAGGCCAAGGGCCGGGAATGGGACGTGGTGATCGTGGGCTCACTGAACTTCGACAACCCCGACGTGGATCCGGTGGGCCGGGAGCTCGCGCCCTACGTGCGGAGGCCCGCCTTCGAGCCGGCCGACCGCATCGCGGAGTTCGACCACGCCCGCCAGCACTACGTGGCCTTCTCCCGGCCGCGGAGTCTGCTGGTGCTGACTGCCAGCGGCCGTGTGCATCCTCGTTTTGAAGACGCCTGGGAGCGCCTGCCCCGCTGGGACCGGATGGACCGCCGGGCGCTGGCCCGCCAGCGGTTTCGGCCGCCGGAGTCATCCGTTGATGAGGAGCGTGCCCAGAGACCGGTGCGGGTCATCCCATACCTGAGGCGGCTGGATGTGTGGCTTGGACGCGCTGCTGCTGCAACCGGTGCGATGCCGCAGAGGCGGAAAGACCGCCGCTCGTAGTCCTGACGGCCAATGACGACCTGGACGGCGACGAGAACGTCGCCGCGACCCTGCTGCAAGGAGGTGAACAACATCATGCACACTGAGAACGGCGTCACTGCTAGGGCGAGGGCTCCGCCTGTCCGATATGCGTGGTGCGCCGCATGGACCCGTCGGCACACCGGCGGTCCGGTTGCATCCCCAACCTCACCTGGGTAGAGCCATGCCCAGAAACAATCCACCGCGCTCGTATGTTCCACTGACGTGGGCCGGCCTGGGACACATCCCGGGTCGGCCCGTTTTCATGTCTGAGCCACCGGCGCGATCGACAACACCAAATCTCAAAAGAGGTAACAACAGATGAAAGTCGTAAACAACGACGACGACAACAACCGACCCCTGACCCTGGCCGAGATGGAGGCCTGCCAGCAGTTCGAGGCAAGCAACCGGGAGGGCCAGGCCCTGTTCCACCCCCAGGTGGCCGCCGGCCAGCCCGTCCCGAACTGCGTCGCCCTCTTCGAGGAGGTCGGCCGCTTCGCCGTAACCATCCCGAAAGGCCGGTGCTCCGTAGAGGACGGGCAGTGGTTCCGCCACGATGCCGACGGCGCTGTGGCGGCGGTCGACAACCCCCTGGAGGGCGCCTGGCAGGCCGCCAAGGCGGTCCGCGCCGAGATCAAGCGCGAGCTGGACCTCAACACCTACGTCATCGCGGTGTTGTGGTTCCCCGACATGGAGGAGGACGAGGACATCCTGGAAGAAGCCGAAGGGCGCAGCGTACACCTGATCTTCGGCGAGGTTGACCTGGTCCAGCGGCTGGTCAGTCTACCCAAGGACGATGAGCTGCAGACGCACCTCAGCCGCCGGTACATCAAGCAGGAGGTGGCGGCGTTGAGTCGCCCCTCTGCCGAGGTGTCGCCGGAACCGGCCGAGGACTCCTCACCCGCAGTGAGGGGGCGGGTCGGCGCGTTGGTCCTGGAGCGGGTGGAAACCGTAAACGTCTACATCACCATCGTGTATGGCGATATGGGAGACGATCCCCCGCTGATCACCGTGCGGAGCCAGTAGGCTCAAAGGGGCGCCCGGGCGTTGCTTTCCGCTTTGCCCGGGCGCGTGCGGCGCATCATTCGCTGCTTACGTGCTAGGATGTAACTACGTATTTGCAATTACTATTTTGCAATGATAATAAGGCAGGCCTCGGTGCAGTGGACTTGGGACCCGGAAAAGAACGATGAGAACCGGCGCAAACATCACATCTCATTTGAGATGGCCAGGCTGGTGTTCGACGACCCGCTGTATGTGTCGGTTGAGGATCCCTACGAAGACGAACCCAGATCGCGCACCTTCGGCATGGTTGAAGAGGTGCTCATCTTAGTGATTCACACCTGGCCGGAAATAGGCTTGGACGAGCGTAAATATCCGGGACGGATCATCAGCGCTCGGAGGGCCACCGTCCGTGAGAAGGGGGAATATGAAGAAAGGAGACGCTGGTCTGACCGATGAGCAACGCGCCGAGCTGGCGGCGTTGGCCGAGCTTCCGGAAGACCAGATTGACACGACGGATATCCCCGAGGTTTTGGACTGGACCCACGCCCGCCGCGCTGACCTTTACCGGCCGATCAAACAGCAGGTCACCCTGCGGTTGGATGCGGATATTCTGGCCTGGTTCAAGGAACGCGCTCCGGGCGGTCGTGGCTATCAGACCGATATCAACAGAGCCTTGAGAGAGCACATCAGTCGTTCTAGTGGAACCGACGCATCCACGTGCTTGCCCGGCAACAACGATGTATTGGCAGCTCTCAAGGATGGTGAGATCACAGTTTCGCAGGCCGGTCGGAAAATCCGGGAGTCTCGTGCTGAGGCGCGGGATAATGACGTCTGAGGATCAGAGGTTCGCTCGAGTCTGGTGGGCGATGGCATCCTCAACCTCGCCACTCCATGTGGGGCGACGTTCCGCCAGGCGATTTCCTGGGTGGGCCCAAAGGGCCGTTCCAGCTCGTGCAGGGGCACTATCCCGGTTCATGCGCTATCAGCTCAATGAATTCGTAAACCAGCGATTTCCCGTCGTGCAGGGCGCTGGTGGACAGCAGCCCGCCCGCGGCGGATGACTCCTCGCATCTCCATCTGGGGAACTTCCCGGTACGCCATCGCAACACTGTCAGTTTCGAAGTGCAGCAATGGTCGCCCATCTGGCTCCCAAGGTGGTCAAATATCCTGAGAATCTTCGCGGTTCCCCCGGTCAAAGTCGGCAAAAAATGGCTTTTAGGCCCCTTACCAAGGCCATGGCCTCATCAATCCCCATTCGGTGACTCTGCCGGCATTGTCCCGCCAGGCCGGTGTGACATAGATGCCCACCAACCACCGTTGGATTGCGTATCGGATGCGGGTGGGAGCCACGGCCAACTCTTCCGCCAACTGGGGCACCGACCGTGGGCCATGGCTCAGGCAGCGCCCGATTTGATGGCACAGGTGGTCATACCCCATCAGGCCTTCTTCTTCCGCTTGCGGGAATACAACTGGGCGACGACGCTGCGGCCGGCGAACTGTGCCCCGACGTAACGGGCCACCGTCTGGGATGACTTCCAGCGGCCCACGGCCTGGAGCTGGGGCATGGTGGCGCCGGCTTCCGCCAGGTCGACGGCCATGCCGACCCGGCAGCTGTGGCCGCTGTAGCCTTCCCCCAGACCGGCGGCCACCGCGGCGGCGGCGATGCGTTCGCTGATGGTGGCCGGCTTCAGGTCGAACACCTTCTCTTCGCCCTCGTCCTTTTCCTCCCCGGGCAGCAGCTGTTGCCTGGGTCGGATCCGGTCCACCGCCTTCATGGTGGGCGGTCCCAGGTAGAGCACCACGCCCTCGCCCTCCTGGTCGGTCTTGGACCAGGGTATGGTCAACCGGCCGGACCCGTCCGGCTCGGTGACGATGTGTTTCCAGAGGATTTCGGCGGCCTCGGAGCGGCGCAGCAGGGCGTCGCGCATCACCGAGATCAGGGCGATGTCCACCAGGCCGCGGCGTCGGGCGTTGCGGGAATGCTCCATTCCGCGCTCGGTCTTTCGTGGGTTGCGGGCGGTTTCCCGGATCTTCTCGAGGTCTTCACCGGTGAGGGGTTTGGCGCGTTTTTCGCGTTGGCCCGCTTCCTTGGCGCGGTTGACGAACCCCTTGATGACCATGGCCACCCTATCTTTGCAGGGGCTGTCGTATTTCGCGGACCGGTGCTCGGCGGCGATGCTGGAGGCGTAGCCTCTGAGGGTGTTGGGTTTCTTGCCGACTAAACCCTGTGTGAAGATGAACACGGCCACGGTTTCCGGATCGGCCGGCAGGGATTGAAATCCCCTTGCCTGGCACCACTCTTCGAAGGTGTTCCATTGCTGGCCCTGCTGATAGCGGGTGGTTTTAGCCCGGCTTTCCTCGGCCACCTCGCTGACCAGTTTCTCCATCAGCTCCCGCACGTCCGGTAGGTTGGCGGGGGATGGGGGAGCCTGGGGCTCTGGGGACAGTACGGGTGTGGTCATTTTGTTTTCCTTCGGGATTAATAACTAAAACTTACATTATGATTCTTGACTATACATAATCTTTCTGATAAAATCAAGATTAGTATAAAACTAAGTATGATCAGCAGTTAAAAACTAATAAATTTAGTGTTTCCTGGTGCAGGGCTGCCGCTGGACCCCATTGTCCCAGGTTCGCCATTGTCCCAGGACACCGCATGATTTGGCTCAAACGTTCCCCACTTTCAGGGGCGCCTGGGATAACGCAATGTCCCGCCATGGGGTATAATGGGATAATGCCGCTACCACGAAACCTCACCGACGACCAGGTGCGCTACGTCCGCACCTCGCTGAAATCCTCGGTCCAACTGGCCGACGAGCTGCCGGTGGACCGGAAGGCGATCGACCGGATCAGGCACCGGCAAACCTACAAGGATGTCCCCGATGCGCCGCCCACCGCCGATCCTCCCGCCGCCCTGCGTCGCAACGACTACGTGTTGGGCGACGCCCTCGAGCTGATGGCTGATCTGCCCGACGGATATGCGGAGACCGTGGTTGCCATGCCGCCCTTGTTCCGGCCGCCGCACGCGAGCCAGTCCCAGGTACGGCAGGCCAGGTCAAGCCATGTCGATCGCCAGAAGTCGATCATCCGGGAGGGCCGGCGCGTCGCCGGGCCCAACGGGGTGCTGCTCTACGTGCATCGTTACGACCTGACGGCTGACCTGCTGGACGTCGGTCCCGGCGGAATTCCGGAGTTCTCCCCGGAGCAGGTCATCGTCTGGGATACCTTGGCCAAAGAGGACCCGCCCTCTGCTTCCACGCGCCGGATCCCGGGGCAGCATCGCGCCATCTATGTCTTCGCCGGGGACCGCTGGCGCCTCCCGCTGGATATCAGGGACCAGGTCGGAGATTGGGGAGACCTGTGGCCCTTCAGAGCGCAACTCCGGGACGGTGACTTGCGGGAATTCCCTGAGGAACTGGCCGATCGCCTCATCGCCATGGGTCGCGGGCGGGTGCTGGACCCCTTCGCCGAGCTGGGCGCCATTGGACTGGCGGCGGCCAGGAAGAACCGGGAGTGGACCCTCTTCGGCAAGAGCGCGGTGGACCAGCACACGTTTCGTCGAAACCTGCAGGCGTTCTACCAGGAACGCGCTTTTCCAACAAAGACGGTGGTGCAATCCGTGCGTCCGCCTCCGCAGAGCAGGTCCACCGGCAAGGGGCGATCGCGGCCACCTGGGCCGGACCAGCGGATCTTGCTCTGATGCCCCGCCTTCCGTGCAGTTGTCCTTCCGGCACGGCCGGAAGCCGGATCTTGGTAACCCTCCCCCATGGGATCTTGAGGCTTTTGACGCAGTAGGTACTAACTAACTATGATGGTTTCGGGAGGCCATCATGATGATTGACCGAGAACAGAGATATCGGGACATGGCGATGCGGGGCAAGTACCGGAGACTGTACGCCCACCTCTGCGGCCTGGGCTCCCGGGAGTGGAACGCTTCCTTCACCGAGGTGGAGGCGGTGCTGGGCTTCCAGCTTCCTGTCTCGGCCCGTATGCACCGGCCCTGGTGGGCCAACCAGAGCCGAGGGAACGGGCACAGCCACGCCCTGGCCTGGACCACGGCCGGATGGGAGACCGCCCAGGTCGACATGGAAGCCGAGACGCTGCTGTTCCGGCGTAGGGAGCCCGAGCCCATTGGAAACCTTGATCTCGACGAGTTATGGCCCGTCCACTCTGCCGGCGCGTGGCCGTCAGACCTCAGCCTCCGCCGGGAGGACGTCTACCACGAGAGGATTTAACTCGGGGGATGTTCGTCGATACCAACATCCTGGTGAACGCCCGCATCCGCGAGGCGCCGCACCACGAAATCGCCAGGGAAGGTTTGGAAAGCGCCCTTCGCGGTCCCGAACCGCTGTGCATCAGCCGCCAGGTCATGCGCGAGTATCTGGCGGTCGTCACCCGTCCCCAGGCCTGGCCGGTGCCCATCACCCGCGGGGAGGCCCTCGACGACATCGGGCGCCTGAGCAGAGCTTTCGAAGTGCTTGAGGATGGCCCGCGGGTGACTGACATGCTGGTGGCCCTGTGCCGGGACGTCCAGGTGGGAGGCAGGCAGGTCCACGACGCCAACATCGTGGCCACCATGCTGGCCCACGGCGAGCGCCGGCTGCTCACCTTCAACACCGCGGACTTCCGGCGCTACGGCGGCCGACTTGAACTGGTAACCGGCTGACTCCCGCCCGGTTCCGTGTCCGGGTCCGCCGACCACGGCAGCCGGCTTGCCGCGCTGCCGAATTCAGTTTTGTGTTCCCCACGCTCGTATCGAGCGGCTGCAGCCGGCGCTTCCGGCAACCCGGCGTGCGCTGCCCCCTGGCATAATCACATCCGATGACCATGGAGGTCATGCCATGAAATGGAAAGATCTCATCGACCTGGCGCGGGAGATGGCGACAACTCCGCCGTCTGACCGTCTCCACCAGGCCAAACTTCGTCTCGCGGTCGCCACCGTCTATTACGCCATGTACCACGCCCTGGCCCGCAGCAACGCGGACCTGCTGATCGGTCCGTCCGAAACGGAGGGCAGCGCGCCGGAGTGGAACCGCGTCCACATGGCCCTGGGCGGGGACTCGGCGCATGAGCTGCTGCAGGCCGACTTCTCCCGCCATCCCGAGGCGATCCGGCGGTTCGTCGATGAGTTCCTCGCCGCGCATGATCAGCGGCTGCTGGCCGAGGAGGACCCGGCGGCCACCTTCACCACCGACCAGGCCCGGGACTGGGTTGATCGAGCCGAGACGGCCATCGCCGAGTTCCTTACCATAGGGCCCGAACAACGCCGAGCCTTTGCCCTTGAGTTGCTGCCGGTCCAACCATTGGAGAAATAGTTCCCATCGGCAGGGCTGTGGTCATACGGTGAGGTCCACCGGCGCCCACCCATCGCCGCGGTAGCGCCAGGCATGGCGTGGTCCCTGGCCGAGGATGACCACAGCCCCGCAGCCGGAGCCCAGTATCCGCTGGGCCACGTCCATGGGGAACTCGCTCACCGGCTTGACCTCCGCGTAGGCTTCGAGGTCGCTCAGCACTATCCGGAAATCGGGGATCCAGCCGCTGAACCGCGCCGGCTCGTACTCCCAGGAGATGCCCTGCCGGTCGAAGTACGCCGCCCACCGGGCCTCCAGCTGACTGCGGAAGGTGACGCCGCCGTACTCGGTGATGACGGGAGTCTGCTCGGCACCCAGGGTGTGGGGAGCTACGTCGGTGGCCCACCGGTGCAGCGCGGCGGCGGTGCCCTCCCTCAGCAATCGGTCCCTTTCAGAACGCTGTCCCGGCTGGCGGGTGATCTCGAGGAGCGCCTGGGTGTAGCGGCCTAGGTTGTCGGCCACGGCCTTTGACAGTCCCAACCCGCCGCCCACCTTGTCCCAGATGACGATGGCGCGGCGCACCTCGCTGCTGCGGCCGTCGCGCACCACCTGGACGTTCTGGTGCGTGGTGCGGACGTCGGCGGGGTGGACCGACTCCCGGCTGCACATGACGGTCCGCAGGGCTCGGGCCACGTCGCGCCTGGTGCTGGCGTCGTCGAACCAGTCCTCCCAGATGATGATCAGCGTCGCGGTGGTGCGCAGGTTGGTCACCACCTCGGGGATGCCCTCAACGTCGTAGTGAACGTCTCGCCACTCGACGTCGCCCCCCTCCCGGATGGAGCAACCGACGATCCGTTCCCAGGTCACCGCCTGGGCGTGGGTGCCGTACTCCAGGTGGCCCAGGTCTGACACCCGGGGCTCCTGCAACGTGACCGTGGCGCCGCTGCGCGTGATGGGCCTGGTCTCCCGGGGCGGAGCGTGGCGCGCCGTGATCACCGTCTCGCCGCCCGACTCCCGCCAGGCCAGGATGGAGTAGCTCTGCTTGGCGTGGAAGTAGGTGGCCAGCGGATAGGCGTCTCGCGCCGCCTCCCGGCGGGTCACCTCGCTGGTCAATAGTTCGGTTTCGCCGCCCGGCATCAGTTGCACGATGCGCGCTCGCCCGTCGGCAGCGTCCCGGATATCGTTGCGGTGAGGTTGCTGCGGGTCCCCAGTCTGGAACTCCGGCGCGTAGTGGTCACCGCGGGCGATCTCACGCAGCGTCTGGGGCAGCTGCTCCGGCCAGGCGTCGGTGGGCGACGGGATGGCGCGCTCCATCCCGTTGAGATCGGTTTCCTTGGCCAGGCAGCGGCCGTGGGTGTTCCTGATGTTGGGATTGGACGGATACAGCCGGGCCGGCTCCACCGGCTGGCCCCAGTAGGTCTCGAGGCTGTCCTCGTGGAACTGGAAGGCGTGGCGCGGCGCCACGATGATGAACCGGCCTGGACCGGTGCGTCCCACCCGTCCGGCCCGCTGTTTCACCTGCCCCACCGAGTGGGGCAGCCCCAGGTTGAAGCCCACCTGCAGGTCGGGGATGTCCATGCCCATCTCCATGGCGCTGGTGCTGGCGATGCCGCGAATGTCGCCGATCCTGAGCGCCTCCTCGATGCGCTCCCGGCGCATCAGGCCGGAGCGGTAGGCCATGGCGTCCCGGGACTCCACGATGATGGCGTCCTCGGTGATGCTGCGGGCGGCCTCGATACCGGCGGCGGCGCGCTCCGCCAGTTGCCGGTCGTCGATGAAGGCGATGTACGACCGGTCGGGGTCCTCGCTGATCACCTCCCGCACCGCCGCCTGCAGGTCCCGCCAGCCCTCGTCGTGGGGCTCACGGCCGACGACGTGCTGCACGGTGAGCTCGGCGCGGGGGCTGCCGTCGTACCGGTCGTCCACCACCTGGAAGGGGAGGCCCGTGAGCGTTTCGAGGTGCTGGGCCGGGTTGTGGATGGTGGCGCTGGCCGCGATGATACGCAGGGGCTCGAACTGCGCCATCAGTTCCCGGCGCTTCTGCTGCAGGCGGTGCAGCAGGTAGAGGCAGTGGGTGCCCAGCGCGCCGTCGTAGGTGTGGGCCTCGTCCAGGATGAGAAACGCCAGGTTGGAAATGAAGCGCCTGACGTTGTACTGGGTGTTCTGCACTTCTCTCAGGTCGTGGCGCAGTGGCCGTCTGCCGTAGAGGGGCTCGGAGTAGGCCATCAGCCACTGCTGGATCACGTCGGGGGTCATCAATGCCAGGCGGGTACGCTGCAGGATCTGCCGCCGCTCGGTGAGGTCGCGCACGTCGCCGTCGATGCGGTTGATGGCGTCGGGATCCAGGCCGGCGGCCTCCGCCATGCCCTGCCAGCGAATGACCTGGTCCCGGGCCAGGGCCTTGATGGGGTAGACGGCGATGGCCGTGGCGTTGGGGTGGTTTGCAAGGTGATCCAGGGTGGGCGCCTGGAAAACCAGGGACTTGCCGCTGGCGGTGCCGGTGCTGATCACCAGGTTGTGCTCCTGGCCCACGAGCTCCAAACCCATGGCCTGGTGCAGGTACAGCTGGCCATCGCCCGTCTGGGCCTGCACCGCGGGCCAGACGGGGCTGGCGGTCAGCCAGGCAGGGGCATCGCCGTGGCGGGCCTCCTGGCCGGGGATGGTGATCTCGTCGTGAATCTCCACGGTGTACTACCTGCGACGGTACGATTCGCGTCGGTGAGCGACGCGCACCACCAGGATGATCAGCTCGTCGTCCAGCAGTTCGTACAGGATGCGGTGGTCGCCCACCCGCTGGCGGCGCAACCCCCGCAACCCGCCCTTCAGCGGGCTGCCGGCCAGCGGGTGTTCCCCCAGTGCGTCGATGGCCGCGATGACCCGCTCCCTGGCCTCTCGGGGCAGTTGCGCCAACTCCCGTTGGGCGCTGCCCCTAATCCGGATCGAGTAGCTCACGCCTGACCTCGTCCCAGTCCAGGACCGGATCGGAGGGATCCCGCAGCCGCTCCAGGGCCACGGTCAGGTCGTCGAAGTCCTCCAGGTAGCTCTCCAGGGCCTGCCGGATCACCTCGGCGCGACTGCGGTTGAGAGCCGCTGCCGCCGTGTCCAAGGCCTCGGCCACTTCATCGGGCACTCGGGCGGTGATCTGTGCCATTGCTGGAAACCTCGAGTAGGCGTGATTACCGTTGATGTCACTGACATTGTACGCAATCACGATAGCCGAAGCCACCAGGCGTCGTCAACGTCACTCAAACTCCGTGGGCTTCGTTGATGCGGCGCAGCACATCGGTCCACAGGCCTTCAGATCACCGGCGCGAGTGTCAAAGGCGTGGCCGGCCGGGATCCGTTCGCCGCACCAGCCGCAGATCCGCTGGAGCAGGGCAGCGCGCAACGCCTCCGGAAACGACGCCGGATCCAGCGCAGACCGGTGGTTGCGGCAGTACCAGTCGGCCAGGTCGTCGGCGATGGCCGGAATCGACTGCTCCACTATGTCCAGAGTGAGACCATCCTGCCATTCGGCGAAACGGCGCATCCGGTCATCGGTCATTGCATTCTCCATGCTCTTTCCGTGAGCGCGGCCTCGCGCGGACCTACACTGATGGAAACTTCCGGGGAAGCGGGCGACTGATCGCCGGCACTCCGGTGTAGACGAGGACGTCTATCTGTCCCTCGACACTGGGTCTGGGCAATGTTACGTTCGCTTTGAGAATGGGCTTTCGCTTGCTGCAATATCCAGCGAACAGGATCATCTCTGGCGGGGCCGGGTCTAGGTACAGCACTGCCACGGTGCGCTGGTCGTTCTCCCTAGGCCTGAGTTTGGCAAGCAGTTCCGGCAGGGTGTCGGCGATCATGAGCCGCTGGTCGGAGTTCATGCCGGCCCATTGGTGAGGGTGCTGGAGCGTCAGGCTTTCGCATTCTTCCCGCAGGCAGGTCGAGATGGCTTCGTACTCGATCATCAGGGCTGATATGCGTCCCGCTTCCGCGGGTGTTACGGGCGCTGGTTGGCTCATCACACCTCCGCAACGCCCCTGGTACGCTGATTCTCCGTTTAGCCAAGCTCCACCACCCCGTTGGTGGTGCGCCGTCCACCGGCGGGGTGGCACTTGACTCCTTTGCCCCTTCGGTCGCGGGGAACAGCGCTATGAGTCGTTCTTCCTGGGGCCTCCGATGTCTGTCGCTGTGAAGAGGAAGCTGGCCGTGAAACTGTACTCCAATGGCGCGTGCCAGCCAAGGATGTGGGGGGACTCCGCCATGGAGATTGCCAGGTTCGGTCCGACCAGAATCCTTCCGAACTCCGCCGTCGCCCATTGTACCGCCATTGGCAATGGTCACCACGTTACCCGACGTAATGGAGGTTGTGCGAATCAACCGAGTATCATAGATAAGAGCCTCCAACCGACTACCGTGCTTCGACTTCGCTGAGTCGATCTCGCCACCAGCGGTTTCCGGGTGGACCTACCGTTCACATGGTTCCTGAATAACTTCACCAAATTAGCTGGAGCCTGTCAGCCGAATGTGTCCGCAAAACGAGTTGTCTGGCCTTGTTAGCCGTTAGATCCACCACGGACTTCTCAGGTCACATTCCGGTCGACGAACCAAGACGCTTTTCGCTGCGGTGGCCAAACGCCCGTGTCACTCGGAGGTAGGAGCGGCTTCAGAAACCAATCTCCCAGATAAGGAGAACAGCAACCTATGCCAAAGTTTGAGTTTATCGGCGTGGACGGGTGTCCTTGCGGTTGGTTCAGCGTCGGGTTCAGCAGAAGTGGCAAGTACGATTTTAAAACGTTCCCCACATTTAGATGCCTTCTGGACCATTACTGCGCAGCCACTTCGATCCTGGTGGACATTCCCATCGGACTTCCAACCGGCTCCGAGGGACGGATCTGCGACAAGGAGGTTAGGAAGAAATTGGGCAAGCGCGGAAGCAGTGTTTTCCCGGCACCGACCAGGAGAACGGTAGAGCACGTTGCCCAGCATCCGGACGATTACAAGGGCGCCAAATCAGCTGCGATGGGGAGTTCCGGTAAATCCATCAGCAAGCAGACATTTGCAATTTCGCACAAGATTGCTGACGTGGATGACGCACTGCTCAATTACGGCGGAGGGAGGGTATTCAACGTCCGGGAAATTCATCCAGAAGTTCTCTTCTGGGCATTCAACAACAGGAATGCTATGACATTCAGGAAAAAGGAGAGAGGAGGGAAGGGGATAGACGAACGCATCCGTGTCCTTGAACAGGTAGAGCCACGAACAAGAGCGATTTACGATAAAGCATGCGCGAAGTTTTTGAGGAAGGACGTAGCGAGGGACGATATTCTCGATGCTCTTGCTGCAGCAGTAACCGCCCGAATGGGTTCGGAGCAGATCCAGAAGTTTCCGATGGGGCTTGAAGAGTCGCCGACAGATGGCAGGGAGCTGTCGATGGAGATGGTTTTCTGGATTCCCAATCGCGAAAATGCGGCGATAACAGACGATAATTGAGGCCTTAGGGTCGGTGTCCACGCCCGCCATGCACATTATGAATAAGGTTGGACGCGAAGTCCTTCGTATCTCCCTTCATCACAACTCCCCGGATTGGGACTGATTTTTTGGTCGGCGCGGAAAGGTTTTCAGCGTGCACCACGCATTCGACCATTCCCTTCACGTGGTCGTCTGTAAAGTTGACGCAGAGTTCGACATCAAAATATTCTTCCCCAGTGCCATGCCGCCACTGTTCGCATTCCAAGCTGAATGACTTAACCGGTTCGTCCGGACGTGTGGGCTTGTAGTAAAAAGCGTTTGGGTCCCGCCTTCGGTCCTGTTCTCCCCCCAACCAATCCGGATATAACGCAGACTCGGGTAACATGAGGCGGTCCATGAGCCCGGGAAGCGGGTTGAAAGCCGAGACCCAGCGGCCTTGGGGTGGCTCCGGAGGAAACGGAAGTTCTAAACTCGTTCCGTTTGCTATATCGAGTTTGTCATCCATCTCATGCCACGGCGGCGACACCTCGAAGTTGCCTCTTGCGACGATATCAACCAGCGTGTCTTTGCCGGGGCGCGTCCCGCGGTTCTCCACGAGAAAACGAAACGCCGGACGACCCGAACTTTGTTGCAAGGCGAGGTGCAGGTTGGACAATATGCTCTGGCACTCGTCGATCCACCTCGGGTAATCCCGGTCGCGGTATCTGGCGATCTCATCCCCTGACGCGGGGACGAACACATCCGCCGCCCTTGCCTGCATCATGATGCGTTCCAAGGGCGATACCGCAGTGGAGTTTCCCCGTGTCGTTCGTTCATTCGGACCGAAGTACTTGCTTATCGGGCATCTGGACTTCAGAGCTTGGATCAGTTCCGAGATGTCGGCCTCGGTCAGGGGCTCGAAGACCTGGCACTCGAATTCCAGCTTTTCAACCTCCTGCCCCTGGTTGGTCACGCACCGAATCAGAAAATCGGGCTCAACTTTCCTCAGACGGTTGACCTCTTCCCGTAAGCGAGCGTTTTCGCGTTCCGCTGGATTGTTCTCGGGTGGAAGGATCCAATCCTCGGGTATGGGCTCAAAGGGCAGGCCCAGGCCCCTTGCCGTCATCATGGGACCGCCGTCGTGGGTCAGAAGGCGCACGTCCGCGCCAGAATGCTCACGACTGTATTTGTGGCAGCAACCGACAATCTCATCGTCCGGCTTGCCGTAATCGAGACGGTCCTCCAGTTCTAGGCTGGGCCTGCTCAGCGCTTCCAGATGCAGTTCGACCCGTGGACCGCTTTCTCGGATCAGCTCGTGGCCGTCTTTGCCGGTGGCGATGTTCCGGAACACCTGATACGTCTTCCGGGCGCGTTGGCTCACCCGGTCGTTGCCCCGATTCTTCTGGTTATCGATCTCTCTTTGAACCGGGCGGCACACCAGCAGATGCACCTCGTCGAAGTCGTGCCATTGAGTCCAATCGATTTGCTCCAGAGGGAGACATTGAATGAACAGGTTGGTATCGGGAAAAAGATATAGAACCCTGGCCGGCATCTTCTCTCCTCAATTTCGGGCACGTCGAGATCGGAGACCACGGCTACTACGCTGGAGGATCGTTCCCGAGCTCTGGTCAGCCGGTCACACCGCATCCGAGCAGTTCGTCGCATCACCTACCGGCGCAGATCATGGACCGCCTATGACTGTCCCTGCATGGCTCTGTTCAATCTCAGCTGTAGCGCGTTTCCACGTCTAGTATGTAGGCGAACATCCAGTCCCTGGTCCACAACCGCTGGGGCACCGGCTTAGAATCGTAGGCGTCTTTTGATACCCCGATCCATAATACGGTGTCATCTTCGTACCGCTCGACCCTTGCCGTCGGTATTTCCTTTTGTATCTGATCTTGGGCTTGCCACAGGGTCTCGTAGATGGGGCGATGCAACTGTTTATCATCGAACCGCAGCCCCACCGAGTCCTGGCCATCCTCGTCCAGGACCAGCATATGAACGATGCCTTCGTATCCGGTATGGAAGGCTCGCCAGCGTCCGCTGAAACCGTGCTGCTGCGGGTTAATAGCGTCGATGCCACGGTCCCTCAGTCGCTCCGTCAGCGGGAGGTAAAACTGACTGTAGGCCTCTTGGCCGAAATCCCCAGCGGTATCCGTCACACCGTTGCCCCCGTTTGTAGATTGCCAACCGCACCAAAGCTTCGGCTGTGGTATTAGTATTGTATGCTATTGAGTATAATTACTCAATAGCATACAATGAGTCCATGCCTGTCTTTCAACGTTCCCACGTCACGGCCCTTTCCCATCGCTTGGAGGAGGCTCCAAGCCGGATCATTGCGGTATTCGGCCCCCGGCAGACCGGCAAGACCACCATCGTACGCCAGGCACTCGGGCAGATACCGCAGCGGAGCCTTTACTTGGCAGTGGATGAACCCGATTCTCCCGCCTTCGTCTTTGAGGCCAATCCGGTCGGCAGGAATACCATCCTGGCACCCCAGGTGCGAAATACCGAGTGGCTGGTCCGGAACTGGGAGGTGGCCAGGTCCCAGGCGGAGCGCTCCGAGGCGGGTTTCGTGTTGGTCCTGGACGAAATCCAGAAGGTTCCCGACTGGTCCGAAACCGTCAAGGGCCTGTGGGATGCCGACCGCGCCCGGGAATGCCCCCTTCACGTCGTCATCCTGGGGTCCGCCCCTCTGCTCCTGCAATCCGGTCTGAGCGAGAGCCTGGCCGGACGCTTCGAGTCGCTCCGGGTCGCCCACTGGTCGTTTCCGGAGATGTCCCGCGCCTTTGATTTCACCCTGGACGAATACCTTTACTTTGGCGGATACCCGGGCGCTGCGCCGTTGGTGCGTGATCAGGACCGGTGGCGCGACTACGTGCTGCAGGGCCTGATCCAGCCCAACATCGAGCGGGACATCCTGGCCATGACCCGGGTGGACAAGCCGGCGCTACTGAGGCGGCTGTTCGAGTTGGGGGCCGAGTATTCCGGTCAGATTCTGTCCTACAACAAGATGCTGGGCCAGCTCACGGACGCCGGCAACACCACCACCCTGGCCCGGTATCTGGACCTGCTGGCCAGCGCCGGCCTGCTCGCCGGCCTGCCCAATCATTCCAACCAGGCTCACCGCCGCCGGGGATCCAGCCCCAAGCTCAACGTCCTGAACACCGCCCTGATGACCGCCGGGTCCGGGTACTCTTTCGACGAGGCACGCGCGGATCGCACCTTCTGGGGCCGGGTGGTGGAAAGCGCGGTGGGCGCGCACCTCTATAACACAGAGGCGTCGGACATCGCCCTGGAGTACTGGCGGAAGAATCAGCACGAGGTTGACTTCGTGCTGCAACGGGGTCGCCGGGTGGTGGCCATCGAGGTCAAGAGCGGCCCGCAGCGACGGGACGCCTCCGGCATGGCGGAGTTCGACAAGCAGTTCAGCCCCGTCCGCTCCCTGGTGGTGGGAGCGGACGGAATCCCTCTCAACGAGTTCCTGAGCGAGCCCGCGGAGCATTGGTTCGAGGCAGCATGAGCGTCATCGTCCAGCGCACCTGCACCGAGGTTTTGTCACACACGGAAGCCCAGCGCCGCGAACCGATCACTGGGTCGCTCGAGCTGTTCCGCTCTGCCCCGGCGTATGTCCTGCTGGGCGACCCGGGCTCGGGCAAGAGCACGACGTTCACCACCGAGGCCGACTTCCTTGGCGCCGAAGGCATCTTGAAGTCCGCCCGTGATTTTCTGGCATCTGATGTCCACTGCCACCCCGAGTGGCGGGGCAAGACCCTGTTCATCGACGCATTGGACGAGATGCGGGTCGGTTCCGGCGACCGCCGCGAAGCCCTGGACAGCATCAGGCGTTCCCTGGACGCCCTGGGCCGACCGCCTTTTCGCATCTCATGCCGGGAGGCGGATTGGCTGGGCGACAACGACCGGGAGCGGCTGGCCATGGTGTCCCCGGACGCCAGTGTGAGGGTTCTCCGGCTCGATCCCCTCACCGACCGGGATGTCGCGCAGATCCTGGAAGCGCATCCTGACGTTGGCAGCGCTCAGGGGTTCGTGTCGGAGGCGCGGGAGCGAGGAGTTGACACCCTGCTCAGCAATCCACTGACCCTGAATATGCTGGCAGCGGCCGTCAGTGGGAACGGCATCTGGCCCCAGGGTAGGCTGGAGACCTTCGAAATGGCCTGTTTCCAGATGGCCAGGGAACGCAATCGGGAACATTCTATAAGCGATCCGCCGCCTCCTGCTGAGCGACTGCTGGACGACGCCGGTCAGCTGTGCGCCGATCAGTTGCTTTCCGGCGCTGCCGGGTGGTCGCTGGTCTACGATGACACGGATACCGACTTCATCAACGTGAGCGACCTGGAGCATTCAGAGTCCGCGGCCGCGAAGCGTGCTCTGTCCTCCAGGCTCTTCACCGGATTGGGCGCTGACGGCAGTCGCGTTGCGCCGGTGCACCGACAAATCGCCGAGTTTCTCGCCGCCCGTTATCTGGCTCATCTAATCGAAGATAGACTTCCGGCCAATCGGGTCGTTCAACTGATCGCCGCGGGAGATGGGGCGGTGGTAACGGTATTTCGGGGACTGTCGGCCTGGCTGGCGGCGCTCTGCCCGGCGGCGCGCCATGATCTGATCGGCCGCGATCCCGTGGGCGTCGGGTTGTATGGCGACCTCCACGGTTTCTCCGTGGATGACAAGCGGACGTTGCTGGCGTCTCTGAACCGTGAAGTGGCCGACTACGGCATCAATGCCGCCGCCTTTGCGCCGCTGGCCACTCCCGACATGGAGTCCGCCATCAGAGATCTTCTGCATGATCCACGCCGGGATCGAGATCACCAGGCGGCAACGGACCTCATTCTACGCGCCCTGCGCCCTGGCGCGCCGTTGGCCGGTCTCGCGGCCGTGTTGCTCGAGGTCATCTATGACGATACCCGGTGGCCCCGCGTGACCAAAGCAGCGCTCGATGCGTTCATCCATACCACAACGGAGAGTGATGAAGGAACAACTCGCTTGCGGCGGATACTGCTCGATACCAGCAATGGGACGATTGGCGATCCGGATAACGAACTGCTGGCGTCCCTGCTGGCCGCCCTCTATCCTGGGGAGGTACCTCCGTCGGAGATCTGGCGATATCTCACCGCGAAGGGCAATGCGGATCTCATCGGAGCCTATTTCGTGTTCTGGGAACGCCGGCTCCTGGAGCAGTCGTCCGACCGGGATATCGCGGAGCTCCTCGATCGCCTGAACGAACTGATGCCCGATCTGCGTGCGACGTTCCGGAGGTATTACCTGGACCGTCTGCCGACCAGACTCCTGGCGAGGGCCCTGGAAAGCTTGGGCGATGAACAGGAACCAGTTCGACTCTACAATTGGCTGAGCGCCGGCACCTACCCGTTTTGGGACCCTCCCAGGTTGCCGGATAAATCCGTCGCCCAGATACGCGGCTGGCTGGAGCAGCGGCCTGATGTCTACAAAGCTCTGTTGCTGGAGGGTCTGGACCGTTGTCCGGACGGTGGCGGGTTCGACACTCATGCCGGCGAGGTCTGGAACCTCCAGCATGGCTGCGATCCTCCAGATGACTTCGGTCTGTGGTGCCTGGAAACCGCCGTTGCGTGGGCGGACGTTCACCGCCGCGCCGCGGATCACCTGCTTTGGTATGCCGTCCACTTCTGTGGTCAGGAAGCCGGAGGCCTGGGGCTAACCCGGTCGATTTTATGGGAACGCACCCGTGGTCACGAGGGGCTTGAACGCCGTCTGGCGGAACTCCTGCGACCGCCGCCGGCCGCACCACCCATTCCGGAGCGCAACGTTGATACCGGCCAGGCCGATGCTGATCGTGGGCGCCGGCAGTGGGTTGGGCGCGTTCGGCCTCACGCCGATGCCCTGCGCGAAAACAGAGCCAATCCGAAGCTGCTGTTCGACTTGGCCATGGTTCATTTCGGCGGCTTCCCGCCGCCCGTGGTTGGTGTGGGTCCAGAACAGGGCCTCGCGGGAGTTCTGAGAGATGACGAACTCGTGGAGGCTACGATGGCTGGGCTCCGAGGGACGGTCAGTCGAAGCGATGTCCCCGGGGTTGCGGAGATCGTTCGGCTGTTTACCGAGTCCCAAGTGCACCCGTTGAGCCTGCCGTTTCTGGCTGGAATGGACGAAATGGGCCGGGACGATCCCGAAGGAGTGGAACGATTGGGCCCACTCCAGATGCGCCAGGCCCTGGCCTTCAACTACTGTACTCCTAATGGCCCCGACGGCGACCCGCCGTGGTATCTGAGATGGCTGGACTCGCGTCCTGAACTCGTGGCGGATGTGCTGGTGCAGTGCGCGGTCCCAGCCATTCGCGGTGGCAAAGAGCATGTTCCCGAGCTGTATCAACTCGTCCACCATGGGAGCTACGCCCGGGTCGCCGCACACGCCAGCCCACGTCTCCTGGCGTCATTTCCGCTCCGCTGCAGTCTGCGCCAACTCGAGACGTTGGATGGATTGCTGTGGGCCGCCCTGCAGCACGCCGACCGGACGGCCCTGCAAGAGTTGATGGAAGAGAAACTTTCCCGGAAGAGCTTGAACCTGGCCCACCGAATCCGTTGGCTGGCGGTCGGCACGATCATGGTGCCGGGGACCTATCTCGAACCCCTGGAAAGATTGGTCAGGGGCAGGGATGATCGGATCAGGAAGATGGCGGCTTTCTTCGCCCCCGACGAGAGCCTCCCTTTCCTGGTCGAGAGCCTGGACGCTCGAACCCTGCAGACCCTCATCGGTTTGATGGGCCGAACCTTCGAACCCATCGAGTCACGCGGTTGGGTCACCGCCGAGATGCGCGCCGCGGAGCAGGTCGACCGGTTGATACACCGGCTGGGGTCCCTGACCGGCGATGACGCGGCGCTGGCGTTGGACGCGCTGGTCGATGATGAGGCGCTGTCAAAGTGGCGCGTTTTTTTGGCACGGGTCAGAGACCGGCAGCGAGTCATCCACCGGGATGCCTCATACCATCATCCGAATCTGGAGCAGGTTCGCCAGACCCTCAGCAACAGCGCTCCGGCCAACGCCGGAGACCTGGCCGCTCTGCTGGTGGATCAACTGGATGTGCTTGCCTGCCGGATCCGCCAGAGCAACACCGACGATTGGCACCAGTACTGGAACGAGGACTCCTATGGTCGTCCGCGGGAGCCGAAGCACGAGGACCGCTGCCGAGACGCGTTGCTCTCCCGCCTGCGTGGCCACCTCCCCACCGGTGTCGACGCTCAACCGGAGGGCCAGTATGCTGACGACAATCGCTCCGACATCCGCGTCTCGTATGGGGCGGAGTTCAACGTGCCGGTGGAGATCAAGAAGGACCGGCACCCCCAGCTGTGGAGTGCGTTGCGCGACCAGCTGATGGCGCGGTACGTCAGTGATCCCGCGACCGGTGGCCACGGCGTATATCTCGTGTTCTGGTTCGGCGACGATAAGATCCCTTCGCCGTCTCGGGGCCGTCGTCCCACCGGCCCCGCCGAGCTGCGGCAGCGGCTGGAAGAACAGCTGACCGAAGCGGAGCGGCGGCGGATTGCCGTCCGCGTGATTGACGTGAGCCCCGGCGGCAAAGGATGTTCCGCGTGAACCCGTTGGTCCGGCCGGGCGGGGTCGCATCTGAGGCCACCGCAGGGATCACTCCCGGGCCATCGCCACCACCGGGCCGGCGCCGGCCCTGATCTCGGTGATGACGCCGGCGGCCACCGCGGCCCTGATGATGTGGTGGCGGCAGTAGTCCTGGCCGGCGATGCGGTACAGACTCTTGACGTAGACGGTGTGGGGCGCGCGCACGGGCGGTTCCAGTTCGGCGGCGCAGGCAACGCAGCTGGGCATGATCTCACCTCCGGGTGATTGGTGGCGTTACCCGAATTGTAGTGATACCACCCCTGGATTCGTTTATCGTTTTCCCCGGGCGGGGTCGGGACGGCGCCGTAGCTGGGGACCAATTGCATTGGTATGCAATGGACTCCAATTCATTGGATACCAATCCATTGCATGACGCCGTCCATTCCAATGGATGGGTATGGATACCATTGCAATGGATACGTATGGATTGATCGCCCATGGCGTTGCGGCGGCCGCAGGCCAGGTCGAGGGGAGGATCGAGCCCTTCCGGTGGTGGATCCGTGGTAAAACCGCAGCCGGTGTTGTAAATCCGGCCCCGGACGGCCGGCAAACAAGGCTGAAAACCACTGCTTGCGAACGCCCATTCGCCGCCCGATAATTACTCTTATCGCGCATCTTTACTTGCTTCAATCACCCCTGAAACCCCGCCTCCGGAGACCCGCCCATGACCACCCCCTTCATCCATCTGCATATCCGCCGGCGGCGGCGTGCCGGCCGGCCGGAGACTACGCCATGCCGCCGGTGAGACGACACCGCATCGGCGAGCAGATGCCGGCCGTGGTCCACCCGGGTCCCGACCCGGCCGCAATCAATCTCGGCCGGGACCTGGTTGCCGAGACCGACGCCCAGGCCGTCATCCTCTTCGGCTCCCGGGCCACCGGCGGCTGGGACCAGCAGTCCGATCTGGACATGATCATCGTCCAGGGCGCCGGTGGCGGGAAAGAGGAGCGTGAAAGTGTTGTTGACGTACTCTGGCAATTCAGGGAACGACACTACCCGGGATACCGTGACTACCACAGCCCCCATCATGGGGTGGTGGATGGACAGATGGTCAAGACGCTGGCGGAGTACGTCACCGGACGTAGCACCCTGAACCACGTCATGGCCAGAGCGGCCCAAGAAGGGCGCATCTACACCAGGGTTCCCGGCGCCGAGGTCCGCTTCCGCCACGACGGCGACGTCTCCAACGAGTGGGAGCTGGTTACCCTGGAGCGCCTGCGGCGCGCGGCCCGGGTCCATGATGGCATCCGGGCCCAGCGAACCCACTTCCCCTGGTATGCGGAGGGCGACCCGCCCGAACGTCGCCACCGCATCAACGTCCACACCAACCAGGGACGGGACGCCTACGCGCTGCTCTGGAACTCGGGCGCGGCGCTGCTGTCCATCCTCGGCGTCATCTACCCCCGGGACTCGGTGGCGGAGATGGCCGCCGCCGTCGCCTGGCACGACGCCGGCTGGAGCCACGAGTTCCAGAGCGACCTTGCCCAGATTGACCAATACTCCAACTGCGGCTGCGAGGTGGTGGTGACCGATCCCATTGCAGACGTGCCCGCCATGTGGCGTGACCTGGAAATCGACCGGGACGCCCTGTGGGAGCGCATCCGCCAGCTCAGCGGGTACGACCTGGCCGCCGTTCATGAAAGGTCCGTCCCTGGACCGTGAGCCGCATCGCCCCGCGCCGATAACGCGTTCCGCTTTCTCATTTCAACGGAGTCGTCATGACCACCGCCCCCAGCCATTCGCAGATAGTTTCCCAGCAGACTCCTTCAGCGCCGGCGCTGCGGGCCGCGGACCGGGGCGTGGCTTCGTCTCTGGAGTCGGTCCTCGCCGACAACACCCGCCGCACCTACGACACCCAGTGGCGCATCTTCGCCGGCTGGTGCAACGAGGTTGGGCTCGTGTCTCTGCCGGCGGAGCCCCTCACCGTCGCCCGCTACCTGGCCGCTCGCGCGGGCTCCGGCGCCAGCATCGCTACCCTGCGCCTGGCCGCGTCGGCAATCTCGAAGGCCCATGAATGGGCGAAGCTGGAGTCGCCCTGCCGGGACCCGGGCGTGCGCGCGTCTTTAAAGGATGGGGACGCAGGCTTGCCAAGCCCCAGCGCCAGTCTGGGGCGCTCACCGCCGACGTCCTGGCCGTGATCCGTCTCACCGCCGTCCAGCCGCGCAGGCGCGGCCGCGGCGTCGAGACGGATGAGCAGGCGGCCGAGCGAGCCAAACTCGACCTGGCCCTGGTGGCCGTGCTGTCCGACGCCGGTTTGCGCCGCTCCGAGGCTTCATCTCTGACCTGGGGCAACGTGCAGCGCTGGGATGATGGCTCGGGCCGCATCACCGTGATCCGTTCGAAGACCGACGCCGAGGCCCAGGGCGCCACCGTCGCCATCACCCCCGCCGCCATGACCGCGCTTTCCGCCATCCGGCCGGCGGGGGTCGGCAGCGAGGTGAAGGTGTTCGGGCTGTCGGAGTCCCAGATCGCGCGGCGGGTGAAGGTAATCGCCCGGGCCGCGGGGTTGGAGAATTGGGAGTTCTTCAGCGGCCACAGCGGACGCGTCGGCATGGCCCGCCGCATGGCCCAGAACGGCGCGCCCACCCACGAGATCGAACGCCAGGGCCGCTGGAAACAGGGCGGCGGCATGGTCGGCCGCTATACCCGCGGCGAGTCCGCTGGATCGGCGCTACGGTACCTGTAACTGGTCGAGGCTTCACTATGGCAGCTCGGGGCACCGGATTCACATCTTGAACTTGAGCCCTAACTTCGAATGTCGGTGGCGGAACATCCAGCAAGATTGCAGTGGCATTTGCCAGACCTTGACGGAGCCCGTCAAGAACGATGCCTAAAAGCCGAACCTGTCTCTCTCTTCAGCGTCCCGATCCCGCCACTGCGCTTCTAGTTTGTAAGATTCTGCGATGCGCCTCAGCAAGCCGGCCGTTGTCGGCCAACGGGCCGCAATTTCATCTGCCTGTCCCCTGTATTCTTCCACCAGCGTTCGCTCTTGGCCGCCTCCGTCGAAAGCACCCCGACTCGTGACACCCCTGCGATTATGAGTCCCCACATCGAACCCATTTTCCATGTTTTGTGAGGCAACCTGCTCCAACAATTCGCGGACCGCCTCACAGGGCCATATCCCGTCGTCCCCAACAGGGGCTCTGGACAGCAATTGCCCGATGAAATCATCTCCGATTCCACCACGTCCTCTCTCTGCGCAAAGACGTCTCGCTTCGTTGACCCAAGCGGTGAGCGCCTCATAATCCACGACGCCATCTTCCATCCTGCCCGGGACGATGCCCTGCCCCATCATGATCGGCACAAGGATACTTCCAGCTACCCACGCCGCTTGTTCATTAACCGCATCGTCAGTCTGCCCGTCGTCGCGTCGGTACATATAGGCAACCAAGTCGGCGAAAAGCGCGGGATCTCTACTGATTTCGCGGTGCAAGGCCAGGTGGCGCCCCGAATCGTGAGACAGTCCAGAGATAAACGGCAACTCGAGGTGGGCGATCGTGCTGTCGTCCACCGCATCGGACTGGTCCAGCTTTTCAAGCAGGCTGGTGATGTCATAGATGGAGCACTTCGAACGCGCCTCCGGTGCTGAGGTATCCACCAAGTCAGCTGGCAGCTGCTCAAGGGTGCGTACCACGATTTCGTGGTGAATCGGTTGATGTGATGTCCAATCAGCTACCGCGGGGGCACGATGATATTCCAAGAGTTTGAGGGCCACGAAGGCGACATCCGTTTCGTCTTCCTGCGAGACGCCCCAGGGATGCATCAATTCCCAATAGCATCTCTGTACTCCCGATTGCTGTTCAGACAGTCGCAACCAGGTCTCCCGGTCTGCCGGCGCGGCCAGAAACACATCCGCCAACGCCTGGGGCAAAGCCCCGGCCGTCTTAGCCCGTTCAAGAACTTCATCCAAGGCTGGCCAACCGGATTGTCGGAAAAGCGCCCAGAATATGCCCCGGGCTATCAGCTGGTAATGTGCCTCCTCCGAACCCGCGTGCTCCAAGGCCAGTTCAAGAGCAGGCACAGCACCAACCCCAATGAAGAAAGTGCGGCCGACCTCACCTGGCTGTTCCGCAGATTCTGCGATGGAAAGAACTGCTTCAGGCCCGCCGCTTTCGTATGCGGACACGATCGCAGACTGGCGGGCAGCTTCGAGTTTCGCATGGTGCGACTCTAGGTTGCGACGGTCACTGCCATCAGGTAGGTCAGGCCATCCACCAAATAGCCAGCTGTACGCCGTCGTGGGGTCGCTGGGCGTCAATTCATCATAAATGGCTGCGAGCGGGGTCAGCTCTGCTTCAGGTATGGCCCATTTGGCATCTGGGTAGCTGCGGTGATGGTTCAATTTCGTTCGCAGTCCCGTCCACAAGTCAACAGAGTTTGGGTGTTGTTTGATGACGTCGGCCCTTTGCGCCATCACCATGGTCGCCTGCTGCCGAGTGTCGGGCGACAGGTTGGATATCAACCCGACGATATCCTTCCACCTTTCGGCGTCATCCCCGGCATGGTCAAGTAACAGGCGTTCCATCTCCGAGACCGCGGTTCTGATTTCCTGCCAATTCGGTCGTGGTATGCCATCCTGGCCCCAAGGACGCCATAGCGGTGGTTCGCGATCAACGACGAAGCCATGCCCAGACGGAAAAGCACTGACCAAAGTCTTCCAACCCTCTTGAGGAACCCTAGTCAGCAGTGTGCGCAAGGTCTCCAAACGCTGGACGTCTGAGGCTTCCGACACTCGGAACCACGGCAGGAACATCGTCTTAAGGCTTTCGGCCGGACGGTTGGAAACGCGTCCACCAGGATCAGTTCGCGCCAACCGAGCGAGGCTCACCGCCACCCTGGAGAAATACTCCGGCGCCCACACCAACCTTTCCAGCGCCCACAGAAGCCCCGTATGTTGTGCGCCGCCAAACAGCGGATCGCCCTCCTGGTGGAATAGGTCCTCAAAAGAACTGGGCGTCGCAGACAAACGCCGTTCGATGGCTTCCAACACGGTTGCGGGTTCGGCTTCCGCGAGCGTGGCGAGGTCCCTGCTGAGCGTCGCCCAGATTTCCCAACCCTTGTCTTCGGTTAAAACACGCCTCAGCACCATGGTCGGACGGTACGGTACATCCTCCACGTTCTGGGCACGATCTCCTTGATTACCCATCAGAGCGAGTGTGCGGGCGATGCCCTCGCGTAGCGGCCGACTGTGAGGGACACCCTTGCCCTGGATCCCGGCGAGATGCCTTTCATCAACCGGCAATTCGTACTCGGTGGATTCGGCCTCCAAAACCAGCACCGCCTCCTCAGTGAACCGCTCAACGTCGTCTGTAGTCAGTCGCGGCGCAAGCAGGTGCCACGCCTCTTCATGGGACAGGAATCGCCACCTGCCGCCAACTTTCATCACGGGGCTGTCTTCAATTTGTGCCAGTGCCGCGGCCTCACGGGCAACCTCTTCGTATGGCCGTGCAGCAATTTTGGCTACGGTCTCCCTGTCGCTTTCGTTTGCTTCATCCCACTGGCCGACCAGCATCAGTGACGGGAGCAGGCTTTGTGGGTCCACGGAGGCCCAAGCCGGTATCGCTCCACCCGCCTCTTCAATCAGGAACCGACGCATTATCGGGAGGCTGCGGGCTGTTTTCCGAACGAGCGCACGCGCCTCTGTTTCGCTCAAGCCCATATCGGTAAGCGCCGCTACCGTTCCGTCACGCCCGAACATGGATAGTTGAACGCCATTTCCTCTGAGTGCTTCGCTCGCGTGCAGCGGGGTGATTACATGGTGCCCACGGCCGGTAGCGACTTGCGAAGACGCGTTGCCGTCAAAGGCGCGAAACAGCACTAACGGCGACGTGTGTCTCACCAAACTGCTCCAAGCGTCTTCGGATTTCACAACCAGCGCTCTTGCCAGCAGCGCGGCTCCCCATACATCGTCGCTGTTTCGTGCGGACGCCGCTACGAACGCGATGGCTTCTTCCCTGGTCTGCGCCTGCACATAGTAAGCGGATGGTGTTTGCTGGACCCATCCCGACAATCTGTCCGTGCTCTCCTGACGGCCGGCCACCACCAAAGCCGGGCTGAGGTTGGGCTCGGCGACGGTGGCCCAGTTTTCCCACCACTCATCCAGCGTGGTGTACCCATCGGAGGGCAGTTTGCCGATAACGCCCCCAAACCATTCCGCCACCGCTGGCGCTTCTCCCAGCCACGCCGCCAGGTCGCTGGCGTCATAAGCGCGCACGTCAGCCCATTTGCCATCGGCCCGACGGGCTTCCGCCCATTGTTCCTTGCCGCCCCACTGCCTTGCCGTAACGAACAGGAACGTAGTCGTCGTGTCGGGGGCTCCCTGGGGTGGATCGGTCCGCTTGCGGTAATCGTCGTTTGCCTTGGCGCCGACATCGCCGCGACAGCTCAGTTCCCAGGCCGAGCCGCCCTTCGGCACCCAAGCGTTCCCGGTCTCCGCCGTGAGCAGTCCATCCCAGCCGGACAGCCAAACTGCGCTGCCACTGGGTATATCCAAACGAGACAGTTCAGGATCGGTTGCCAAGATCAGACGCCGAATAAGTTCCGGCAGCTGGTGGTTGGCATCGGGCCGGTTCGCCCAATTGGAGACGTCAGACGGGTCAAAGGGAACCATGAATTATCTCATTGTCTCCGGCGATTATTTCAGGTGATTGTTTTGGGCTACTCGTCGACAAATGACGTCCTCCAGTCACGTTACTCGCGAGATCGAGCGTGTCATTTGCCGCGGTCTTTGACCCAGTAAACCACGAAAATAACCAAGGTCATTAACCCGTATTTCCTAGGTCATTGACCCACCTTGGGAGCCAGATCGGCGACCATTGTTGCACTTTGATGTTGAGGTGCAGCAATGGCGTTTCGGGAGGTTTCCAGGATGGAGATAAAAGAGATCATCCGCCGCTGGCAGGCGGGGGAAGGTCCGCGGCAGATTGCGGCGGGCACGGGGTTGTCGCGCAATACGGTACGTAAATACCTGGCGGCGGCGCGGTTGCAGGGCATCACGCAAGGTGATCTGGAGACGACTGAGGACCAAATGAGCCGGCTGGCGACGATCAGCCAGGTGGGTCCGCGCCAAGTGGCGACGCCCCAGCAGGACCAGTTGGAGCCGTGGGCGGACCAGATCTACCAGTGGCTCACCAAAGACCGGCTGCAGATGACCCGCATCCACGAGTTGCTGGCCATGCGGGGTTGCCAGTTGTCGTATCAGTCGCTGCGCCGTTTCATTATCAATCGCAACTGGCGCAAGCGCAGCAAGACCACGGTGCGGATGGCGGACACGCCGCCCGGCGAGGTGGCCGAGGCTGATTTCGGTCGGCTGGGCATGATCACCGATCCGGCCACCGGCCAGCGCAAGGCGGTGTGGGCCATGGTCATCGTGCTGTGCCACTCCCGCCATTGCTTCGTCTGGCCCATGCAGCAGCACAAGCTTCCGGACGTCATCGCCGGCCTAGAAGCGGCGTGGGCTTTCTTCGGCGGGATGCCCAAGTACCTGGTGATCGACAATTTCCCCGCCGCCGTGGTGGGCACGGACCCCCTGCATCCCATTCTCACCAGGGGTTTTCTGGAATACGCCCAGCATCGGGGCTTCATCCCCGATCCGGCCCGCAAGGGTCATCCCCAGGACAAACCCAAGGTGGAGCGCAAGGTGCCCTACGCCCGAGAGCGTTTCTACAAGGGCGCCGACTTCGCCGACTTCACCCACGTGCGCGCCGCCGCGCCCAGATGGTGTCTGGAAGTCGCCGGCATGCGCATCCACGGCACCACCCGCAAAAAGCCCCTGGTGGTATTCCAGGATGAGGAGCGCCATACCCTGATCCCCTGGGACGGCGTCCCCTATGAAATCGCCAACTGGCGCACCAACGTCGTCCATCGGGACTTCCACATCCATTGCCTGGATGCACTCTACTCCGTGCCCTCCCAGCTCTGCCGGACCGGCCAGAAGGTGGAGGTCAGGGTGGACAGCAATCTGGTGCGCATCTACCACCGGGGCCAGCTGATCAAGACCCATCCGCGCCAGCCCAAAGGCGGCCGCTCCACCGACGTCGCCGACTATCCCCCCAAGGTCGCCCCCTACACCACCCGGGACCCAGACCACCTCAAACGCCAGGCCGCCAAGCTGGGACCCGCGGTGGCCCAATTCGCCGAACGCCTCTTCGAAGGCGACCACC
>CBDCPM010000002.1:0-308392 GCA_965220265.1 Dehalococcoidia bacterium
CCACTACCGCCTTGCCCCGGTTCCGTCGCCGGAAGTACCGCTGGTTGGGGGTGCTGAAAGTCCACACGTAGCCGTTGTGTCCATCCTGTCGCCAACCCGTCTCATCGGCGTGGACCACCGGACTGCCTCGGACCTGTTCCAGGATGTCCGCCACCACCCGTTGGGCCTGGCCAGCCACTTGCGGTGTGGCCGCCACGATGGCCCCCAGGCTGAGTTGCAGCCCATGCACGGTATCCAGGCGCCACCGGATGGTGCGCAACGGCAGCCTGGCTTCCTCCCGCAGGACCGCAATCAGGCTGATGACGTTGATCCCCAGGCGCTGCTTGCCCATCACCACGCCGTCCAGTTGCGCTTTGGGAACACAGCAGCGTCGGCAGCGGGGACAGGTGCGGGCCAGGTAAACGTGCTCGGTTACCTGCGCCGGAACCTGCGGCAGGTCGATCACCTCCCGAGTGCGCTGGGCCCAACCCCCAGACAACTGGGTCCCGCAGTCGGGACACTGCTCCACCACATGCTCCACTCGGTGGGTGGGCGTCATACGGGCTCGGGCAAAGCCGTGCGGTCGGGGTTTGCGAGGTTCCTTGGACTGGGAGGTTCCTTGGACTGGGCTGGCTTCCGGTCTGCTTGGGGTTTCAGACCGGGCATCCGGCGGGAGCCTTTGGGTTTGGCTTGCCCTTCCAACTGGGTAATGCATTTCTCCAGCCGCTCAATGCTGGCCTGCTGTCGGACGATGATGCCAATCAAAACATCCCGGTCGGCAGTCCTGAGATCAATTTCGCTATCCAGCCCAGTTATATGACATAACCACCACCCTCAGCGCCAGCCACCCGCACACCAAGTTCCGCCAATTCGCCTCACCAACTCTGAACAGTTACCGGCGCGGTTGTCTGTTGACTGTACAACCCACTGCTAATAGACTATTTTCCGCCCTGCTGCGGGCAACATTAGCGCCGCAGTGGTGGGTGCTTGTATCGTCGCCATGCCAATCGACCTAGCTGCACATATTCGGAACATCCCCGACTTCCCGATTCACGGGGTGCAGTTCAAGGACATCACGTCGTTGCTCCTGTCGCCGGAAGCTTTCAACGAGGCCATCGACCGCATGGTGGATTTGGCCGGCAAGAGACAGGTGGACTGCCTGGCGGCCGTGGATTCCAGAGGGTTCATTTTCGCCGCTCCGATGGCTACGCGGATGGGATTGCCGCTGGTACTGTTGCGCAAAGCGGGCAAGCTGCCCGGTTCGACCCTGTCCTACGAGTACAGCCTGGAATACGGGCAGGCCTCCCTGGAAGTTCACGCCGAAGACGTGACGCCGGGGGCCCGCGTATTGATTATCGATGACCTAGTGGCCACGGGAGGCAGTCTCGAGGCGGCGGCAAAACTGATCGAAAAAGCTGGCGGCTACACCGCTGGCATCGGTGTCGTCATAGAACTGATTGGTCTCGGCGGCCGGCAGGCGTTGGCCGATTACGACCTCTTTTCCCTGGTCACGTTTGAAGTGGATGAATAGGCCGTTCGCGGCATCTGCAGCGCACTCAGGAGGATTTCAGCAATGGCAGACAAAGCAACCATCGGCAACGTGGAAGTTACCGCCGTCATCGACATGGTCCCGCCGCCGCGAGAACCCTCGGCGATGTTCCCCGACGTCCCCGATGGCGCATGGGCGGCTTACCAGGACACCCTGGAAGACGGGCAACTGCAGCTCTACTACGGCGTCTTTCTTCTCAAGACTTCGGAGCACGTCATACTGGTGGACACCGGCATGGGACCCGGTCCGCATCCTGACCGCGGCAATGTCACCGGGAACCTCTACGAGGAACTGCGCCCCCACCTGGAGTCCAACGTGGGCGTGAACAACACCAACGTCGGACCGAGTGACTCTGTCAACTACATCATCCACACCCACCTGCACGGCGACCACGTGGGCTGGAACCTACGGTACTCCGGCGGTATGCCGGCGCCCAACTTCCGGCGTGCCCGCTACGTCATGTCGCGGCCCGACTACGACTATTTCACGTCGGAAGAGGGTCGCCAGCGTTATCCGTACATCGACCGGCAGGTGATGCCCCTGCGCCGCCTGCGCCTCCAGCAGATCCTGGAGGAACCGGAGCACGTCATCAGCGACGAGATTTCGATCGCTCCCGCTCCGGGACACACCCCAGGCCACCAGGTGGTGCTGATCAACTCCAACGGCCAGCGCGGCGTCGTCATGGGCGACGTGCTCCACACCATCGCCCAGATATCCGAACCGACTTGGTGCGCCGGAGTTGACACCGACAAGGAGCAATCCGCCGCCTCCCGGGGCCGTCTGCTGGACGCCGCCGAAGAGGGAGACTGGATTATCTGCGCCGGACACTTCCCGCCCGGCAAGCAGATCGGCAAGATCGCCCGCGTGGACGGCAAGCGGGTCTGGCAACCGCTGTAAGCGCGAAGCAACGAGAGAGTAGGGGCGAATGATATCCGCCCCTACCAGTTTCCGGATAGGCAAGCAGCCAAATGACACGACTACGGAACCTCCTGGAACGGATTGAATCGGGCAGCGGCCCTTCGCTGGGGTTCGGCTCCGTGCAATCGGGACGGCTGCCCGGCATGGCGCTGATCGCCCGCTGCTCTGGAGACATCGAGGCGGCCCTCGCGTCTGCCGCCGGCGTTGCAGACGCGGTGGTCATCGCATCGCCGGGGCTCACCCCCGATGCGCTCCCCGAACTGGAGCACGGCGTTTGGGGCATGGGGGGCGTTCCACTGGAACCCGAGGGCATTCGCAACTGGCAGTCCGCCGGAGCGGATTTCACCGTGTCTCCGCTGGCCGGTGCGCTGGTGGATGCCATAGACCTGGCCGAACCGCAGATGACCCACGGGGCGCGCATTCCCGACGATGTGGATGAGCACCTCTGGCGCATTCTGGCGGGCACGCCATTGGACTTCCTGGTGCTGGATAAGTCTGCAATGACCGGCCCCTGGACCTTGGCCGATCTGGGCCAGGTGGCCGACGCAGCCCGCCGCACCGACAAGTACCAGGTTGTACGGGTCGGCGTGCGACCCTCGGCCAACGAGCTACTGGCGCTGCGTCAGGCCGGCACCGTGGCTATCGTCGCCGAGGCCAATGACCTTGGAGCGGAAGGACTGGCCGGCCTAAAGGCCGACCTGATGGCGCTGCCTCGCGTGCAGCCCGCATCGCGTCGCGGGGGGCGGTCCGGCCTGGAAAACTCTTCTACGTGATCCTTCAGAGCCTTGACCTGCTGCGGGAGAACCCGGTTGCGTTCGTCCTGGTGATCGGCATCGGGCTGCTTGGTCTGATCGTCGGGTTCACCGTCCACGAGTTCAGCCACGCGCTGACGTCCCACATCGAGGGGGATGACACCGCTCGGCGTATGGGTCGGCTGACTTTCAACCCCATCAAGCACATCGACCTGCTCGGATTCATCCTGCTCATGGTGGTGGGTTTCGGGTGGGCCAAGCCGGTGCAAGTCGATCCCTACAACCTGCGGCACGGGCGGCTCGGGATGTCGATGGTGGCGCTGGCCGGGCCGTTGTCCAACTTCGTGCTGGCCTTTGTACTGGGGTTGGTGTTCCGCTTCGAACTGCTGCCGGTGGTCACCGACACGCGGTTCGTTTCTGGGATCGTTGATGTCCTAGGCTTTGCCGCGTTCCTCGCGATATTTTTCAACCTGATCCTGGGCATATTCAACCTGATTCCCCTTCCGCCGCTGGACGGTAGCAAGGTGGTCGGAGGTTTGCTCCCCGGGTCCCTCTACCGGTCGCACCTGCAGTTCGAGCGTTACGGTTGGATCCCCTTGATGGCGCTGATAGGTGTCAACCTCTTCTTGAGCTACGCCTTCGGCATCAACTTCCTGGGCCGGATACTCATTCAGCCCGCGTTGTTCGTATTCCGATTGGCCACCGGGTTGGGTTAGTCCACGCTCGCATCGGGAAAACTGCGGGGGCGGATCTCGATCCGCCCCCGCAGTTTTCCCTGTTGTAGTCTGGAGGCTACGGGCGCAATGGGATCGGCCGGTTGGCCTGGTTCTCCGCGATCTGGTCGGTGTCCCAAAGCTTGGCGAAGTTGTAGGCCCGGGGGCAGTGGCCGTAGGACTCCTCGACGTTGATGATGACGCCCTGCAGGTGCTTGGCGTTGTCGTCGGTCCAATAGAGTTCCAGCTCCACCTTCTGCCGTTCCAACTCCTCCTTGCTCACGATGGTCACCGTACCGTTGACCCGCACAGTGTCGTTGACGCCGGGGATCATGAACAGCAAGCCGACATGGGGGTTGGAGTCCATGTTCTGGTAGGACTGGAACAGGCGGTTGCCGGCGACGTCGGGCAGGAGGAGCCGTGTGCTGTCGATCACCTTAACGAAGCCGGGCTTGCCGCCCTTGGGGGAGGCGTCGCAGTTGCCGTCTGGGTCGGAGGATGCCATTACGATGAAGGGCGCGGCAGCGATGAACTTCTGCACGAATTCGGACATTTCGCCCTTTACTTTGATCTTGGCGCGGGGGCTCATTTCGCCGAACTCGTTGTTGAACCGGCTCGCCTCTTGTTCTATGGTGCAGAGGTCGTCGGCTGTTGCGGCAGCGGTGGTGGTCATTTTCGCAAACCCTCCCGGCTTTGTGTTCTCTGGGTGATGGCGCACAGAATACCGGATTCGGCTCCAATGCGCCACCGGCCAGCGTGCGATAGAGAGGCTGTAAGGGCGACGAAATTCGCCGTTACCTTGACAAATCCCGCCCCGGCAGGTAACATTGATAGCAGTTAAAAACTGCATACGCTGCTGGAACCCTTATTCAGACAGGCGGAGGGAACGGCCCTGTGAAGCCTGGCAACCTGTCTCGCTCACCCCGCGGGATGAGGTGCTAAATCCGGCGTCCCCCCACGGCGTGGCGCGATCATCGCGATCACCGAGTGGCGTGACGAAAGATGAGGGAGGATTGTGAAGATGGCCCCTCCCGGTGCGGGTGGGTCTTTATTTTTGTCTGGGCGGTACGCAGAGTCCGCCAGGATGCTCGCGCAGCGTAGCACAGGACGCCACCGGCGCACTTCACATAGTTTACCTATTTATGACCGAAATTCGCCCAATCAACTGGACTGATGGTCGCCTGGAACTATTGGACCAGACGGTTCTGCCCCACGAGCATGTTACCGTACGCATTACCGATTACCGCGTCGCTGCCGCTGCAATCACCGAGATGCGTGTTCGTGGCGCTCCCGCCATCGGGGTGACCGCGGGCTACGCAATGGTGCTGGCCGCCGCAGAGTTGCAATCCCGGGAGCGGGATCACTTCATCGCCGCGCTGCGGGAGGCCGGAGCCCATATCGCCGCTGCACGGCCCACCGCCGTCAACCTGGGTTGGGCCGTGCGCCGGATGCTCCGCGTCGCCGAGGCTGAGCCTGACCCGGGCAGCATCCGGCCCCGACTGGAGGAGGAGGCCCGCCGCATCCAGGAGGAGGACGAGGCCATCAACAGGCGGATCGGCGAGCACGGCCGCGCCCTGATGCCGGTTGACGGTCAAGGAGTGCTGACCCACTGCAACACGGGGGCACTGGCGACGTCCGCTTTCGGAACGGCGCTGGGTGTCATCCGGGCGGGCTGGGAGGCTGGAGGCAGGTTCAACGTCTACAACACAGAGACCAGGCCGTGGTTGCAAGGCGCGCGCCTCACCTCCTGGGAGTTCCAGCAGCTGGGGATACCCGCTACCCTCATCGCCGACTCTGCGGCTGGCGTGCTGATGCAGAAGGGCGAGGTGTCGTGCGTTATCACCGGGGCCGATCGCATCGCAGCCAACGGCGACACCGCCAACAAGGTGGGCACGTACTCGCTGGCGGTGCTGGCCCACGAAAACGGCATTCCCTTCTACATAGCCGCGCCCACCAGCACGGTGGACATGGCCATTGCCCATGGCGACAACATTGCCATCGAGGAGCGGCCACAGCATGAGGTGACGGGCTACGGCGGTACGCCCACTGCCCCGGAAGGCACTCCCGCCTATAACCCCGCGTTCGACGTGACCCCGCACCGCTACATCGCCGGCATCGTCACCGAAACGATGGTATGCCGGCCGCCCTACACCGAATCGTTGCGGCAGGCTGTGGACGCCGCCTGACTTCGTCGTCCGCCCTGCCCCCGGATGTAATCCATGACCATCGAGAAACAGACACGCCTGCGCATGGGGCGCACCGGCCTCACCGCCTGCGACCCGGAACGCGCCTGCCCAGGCTACACGCTATACGCGCCGATGTCCGGCAACGGAGAGGTCTACCTGCTGGACATGAACGGCGAGGTAGCCCACCAATGGCAGATGCCCTATCCGCCCGGCCTCTACGGCTACCTGCTACCCAACGGCAACCTGTTCTACGGCGGCAAGGTGCGGGACGACGGCGGCTGGGACACCTTCGAGGCGCTCAAGCGGTTCAAAGGCGGGATCATGCTGGAGGTGGACTGGGACGGCAACATCGTATGGGAGCACCGCGACTCCTACCATCACCACGATGCGCGGCGCACCGAATCGGGCGGCTGCCTCTACATGACGGTGGAGCGGATGGACGACGCCCAGACTGCCACGATCAAGGGCGGGCAGCCCGGTTCCGAGACTCGGGACGAATATACGGGGATGTGGAGCGACGTGCTGGTGGAGGTGGACGCCAACGGCAACCGGGTGTGGGAATGGCACGCCGCCGAGCATTTGGATCCCGAGACCCACGTCATCACCTTCAACGACCATCGGGACGAGTGGAGCCACGGTAACACGGTGGTGCCGCTGCCCGACAACCGGGTGATGTTCAGCTTCCGAAATATCTCCACCGTGGGGATCATCGACAAGGCCAGCGGAAAAATCCAGTGGCAGATCGGCGATGACGTGCTGGCGCAACAGCACGACCCGTCGATGCTGGACAACGGCAACGTGCTGATCTACGACAACGGCTCCCACAGCCGGCACAGCCCGCTGCCGGCATCCCGCGTCATCGAGGTGGATACGGCGACCAATGAGATTGTCTGGCAGTACCAGGACAGCCCTCCTTTCAACTTCTTCAGCGCGTACATCTCGGGGGCGCGCCGCCTGCCCAACGGCAACACGCTGATCACCGAGGGCCAGGTTGGCCGCATCTTCCAGGTGACACCGGACGGCGATGTGGTCTGGGAGTACATCAACCCGCATTTCGCCGCCAACGAGCAGGGCTTCATGGTCAACAGTGTCTTTCGCTCGACCCACTATCTGCCCGAAGCGGTACCGCAGTTGCGCTGAAAGGAACTCCTGATGGCGGCCCGACAAACCGACGACTCGGTGGCTGGCATGGCGGTCCGAACCGCCCAGTCGTACGGATACCACTAACGGCCGGCATGGCGGCGACGAGCCGACCGAAATATCCAACCAACAGCGACTCTCGCTCAACCAACCAAATGCTCTTTGACAATTCACACCTACACTGAACGGCAATCCACCTGATGACAACCTGGCAGTCCGACATCTACGGAGAAAGTGAACCGCTCGCCGGCGACCTGGCGCGCGGCGCGTACATTTCCGTGGCGCGCATCATCGTGCTGTCCGTCATCAGCATGGGCCTCTACTGGCTCTATTGGATGTACCGCACCTGGAAGCAGTACCGCGATCACACCGTCGAGATGGCGGCTGAAAGCGGGGTAACCCACCATCCGGTGTGGCACGGGCTGACCCAGATCGTGCCGGTGTACGGCTTTTTCCGTTACCACGCCCACATTCGTCAGTACAAGGAACTGATGGAGGAACGCGGCATACCCGACAGCCTGGACGTGGGACTGCTCACCACCGTGGTCGTGATCAACGGGATAGTGGGCATCGCCGCGGGGACCATGCGGAGCCCCGACCCGCCCACCGGCGACCCCGCCAACGTTGTGGTGTTCCTGTCTGGCGTCATTCTCAGCATCATTGCCCTGATCGTGACCATCGTTGTCCTGTGCGTCATGCAGTCCAGCCTCAACAGTTACTGGGCCAGCGTGGACAGCCGTCTAACGCAGTCCGCCCGCTTCGGAAAGGGCGAAGTGGTGTGCATCGTTCTGGGCGTCCTTTTCTGGCTCGGCGTCGTCGCCGACATCATCTGGACATAACCGTCAGCGCTCTGTCCAACCAACCCTCGGACATTTAGGAAATCACTTTAATGCCAAATCAACCCCGAGCTGAAATCGCCATCATCGGCGGCAGCGGCCTGTACGAAATACAAGGCTTCGCCGAAACCGCCGTAGTGGACATCGACACCCCCTACGGCAAGCCCAGCGACCTCATCACGGTCGGCGAGTTGTTGGACGTGCCCGTGGCCTTCCTGCCGCGACACGGACGGGGACACCGGGTGAATCCCACCGAGCTGCCCTTCCGCGCGAACATCTACGCGCTCAAGACCCTGGGAGTGAAGCGCGTCGTGTCGGTCAGCGCCGTGGGCAGCCTGCAGGCGGACTACGAACCGCAGCACCTGGTGGTTCCGGACCAGCTCATCGACCGTACCCGCCGGCGTGACAGCACGTTCTTCGAGGACGGCGTGGTCGCGCATATCTCGTTCGCCGACCCCTTCTGTCCCGGGGTAAGCACCGTCATCGCCGATGGAGGAGCCGGTCAGGGGATCCCGACACACCAGGGCGGAACGCTGGTGGTCATGGAAGGGCCGGCCTTCTCCACCCGTGCCGAGTCCAATATGTACCGTGCCTGGGGCGGCGACATCATCGGGATGACCACGCTACCGGAGGCCAAACTGGCCCGAGAGGCCGAGATGTGCTACGCCGTCATGGCGTGGGTCACCGACTACGACTGCTGGCATCCGGACCACGCCGACGTGACGGTCGAGATGGTGGTCGACAACCTGGTGGCCAACGTGGCCAACAGCCGGATCATCCTGCGTCACATCATGCCGGCGTTGGCAGCTCTGGAGCCCTGCGAATGCCAGACGGCCCTGACCAACTCCATCATCACCGACCGAAGCCGCATTTCGGAAGCGGCCTACCGCCGGCTGCATCCCATCGCCGGCACCCATCTTGATCCGCCACCGAACCCTAGATCCCTGCTTCCGCAGGAGTGACGTGCAAACCCAAGGAGGTACCTGACATGCCACGCCAGAACCCAGGCGAACCCTACTACCGGGTCGATTCTCCCGAAGCCCTGCAGATCCTGCAGGCCGATCCGGAAAACACCGTCGTGATCGACGTTCGCCGCGATGACGAGTGGGTCACCGGCCACGCCAGCGGCGCGATCCACATCAACGTGGACGACCTGGCCGGACGAATGGACGAAGTGCCCGACGACAAGAAACTGTTGTTCATCTGCGCGGCCGGCGTCCGCAGCGGCCTGGCCTGCGAGCTGGCCGCCGCCATGGGCTACGACTCGGAGATGCTCTACAACGTTGAGGACGGGACACCCTCATGGATCGCCGCCGGCAATCCCACGTCCTACGGCGACTAACCGTAACTGACCGAGTGTCTACAAAACCTCAACTGCGCCATTTTCACGGATACGGGCAACCAAGGCACTTTCATCGAGCGACTGTTGGAAATCCTTGCCGTCTCCCGCATGGCGCACTAGAAACTGCACAAACGAGAGGTACAGTGATTTGACTGTTCAGAATACCAAAGGAGACGTGAAAGACCTTTCCCTGGCCGCGGCCGGTGTTGACCGGATCCGCTGGGCCGGGCGTGAGATGCCGGTCGTCAATATCATCACGGAGCGGTTCCAGAAGGAGCAGCCCCTGGCCGGCTTGCGGATGGCCGCGTGTCTCCACGTCACCACCGAAACCGCTAACCTGGCCATCGCGCTCAAGGCCGGCGGCGCCGACCTGGTGATCTGTGCCAGCAACCCCCTGAGCACCCAGGACGAAACTGCCGCCGCGCTGGTGCAGGAGTACGGGATCCCGACCTACGCCATCAAGGGCGAGGACAACGAGACCTACTACCAGCACATCAACGCCGTGCTGGACCATGCCCCCATGGTAACCATGGACGACGGCGCAGACCTGGTGGGAATCCTCCACAAGGATCGCAGCGACCTGCTCTCCAACGTGATCGCCGGAACCGAGGAGACCACCACCGGCGTGGTTCGCCTCACCGCCATGGCCGCGGATGGCCAGTTGAAGTATCCCATCATCGCGGTCAACGAGGCCGAGACCAAGCACTTCTTTGACAACCGCTACGGCACCGGCCAGAGCACGCTGGACGGCATCACCCGCGCCACCAACATCCTATGGGCCGGCCGCCGCGTCGTTGTCTGCGGGTACGGCTGGTGCGGCCGCGGCGTCGCCTCCCGCGCTCGCGGCATGGGCGCCCAGGTCATCGTGACCGAGATTAACCCGGTTCGCGCCCTGGAGGCGGTGATGGACGGTTTTCAGGTCATGACCAGCATCGAGGCCGCGAAGCAGGGCGAGGCGTTCATCACCGTGTCGGGCGGCTGGCATGTCATCGGCAAGGAACACTTTGAAGTCATGGGTGACGGCGCCATCGTCGCCAACAGCGGCCACTTCAACGTGGAAATCAACATTCCGGCCCTGGAGGCCATGTCGGTGAGCCACCGGGAAGTCCGCCCCTTCGTCGAGGAATTCCAGATCGCTGACGGGCGGCGCATCTACCTGCTGGGCGAGGGCCGGTTGATCAACCTGGCCGCCGCCGAGGGTCACCCCTCCGCCGTCATGGACATGAGCTTTGCCAACCAGGCCCTGAGCGCGGAGTACCTGGTCAAGAACCACGCCAGCCTGGGCAACGGCGTACACGTGGTGCCGCGGGAAATCGACGCCGAAGTGGGCCGTCTCAAGCTGGAGACCATGGGCATCAACATCGACACCCTCACGGTGGAACAGACTGCCTACAATGAAAGCTGGGAAGAAGGCACCTAGGCCTCGCCCGCGGTCCCCAACGCCGGGGCATTGGACAGATCGTCCCGGCGAATCAATCCGATGAACCTCAAGGAGGAATGAACCTATGCCAATCCGATTTATAACCTCGCCCAAGTACCTGCTCACCTCCGAGTCGGTCACCGAAGGGCACCCCGACAAGGTGTGCGACCAGATCTCCGACGCCGTGCTGGACGCCGCCCTGAGCGTTGATCCCATGAGCCGCGTCGCCTGCGAGACCGTCGCCGGCAAGAACCTGGTCATGGTCACGGGCGAAATCACCACAAAGGCTGACCTGGACTTCGACGCCATCGCCCGCAAGACCCTGCTGGAAATCGGCTACAACCACCTCAAGTACGGCATCGACGGCAACTCCTGTGGCATCATCCGCAACGCCAGCCAGCAGTCGCCTGACATCAACGCCGGCGTCAGCACAGCTCTTGAGGCCCGCACCAACGGCACTGCTGCCGACGCCCGCCGCGCCACCGGCGCCGGCGACCAGGGCATGATGGTGGGGTTCGCGTGCAACGAGACCGACAACCTGATGCCTTTGACCGTGGACCTGTCCCATCGTCTGGTCGAGCGACTGGCCGCGGTGCGCAAGGACGGCACACTGCCCTACCTCGGCCCCGACGGCAAGTCCCAGGTCACGGTGGAATACCGCCATGGCAAGCCCCATCGCGTGGACGCCGTGGTAATCAGCAGCCAGCATGACGACACCGACGACCGCGAGGCCTTCAGCGCCAAGATCCGGGCCGACATCATCGAGCACGTCATCCGGCCCATCATACCGGCCGAGTTGCTGGACGCCGACACCAAGTATTATGTGAACCCCAGCGGTTGGTTCGTCGTCGGCGGCCCCCAGGGTGACACCGGCTTGACCGGCCGGAAGATCCTGGTCGACACCTATGGCGGCATCGCCCGCCACGGCGGGGGAGCCTTCTCCGGCAAGGATCCGACCAAGGTCGACCGCTCGGGCGCCTACGCCGCCCGCTACGTGGCCAAGAACCTGGTGGTCGCCGGTTTCGCCGACCGGCTGGAGGTGCTGGTGTCCTACGCCATCGGAGTCGCCGAGCCGACCTCCGTGGCCGTGGAGACTTTCGACACCAATCACATCCCCAACGAGCGGATCGAGGAACTGGTGCGTGAGCACTTCGACCTGCGCCCGGGCGCCATCATCGAGGACCTGCAACTGAGGCGGCCGATCTATCGGAAGACCGCCGCCTACGGCCACTTCGGTCGCAACGACCTGGACCTGCCCTGGGAGCGCACCGACAAGGCCGAGACCCTGAAGCAGGCGGCCGGTGCGTTGGCTACCGCCGGCGACTAGTTCCCTGGCATACGGCGACTCGCTGATACGCGCCCTTCTCCACTCACGGAGAGGGGCGTATTGCTTTTTTCAGGAGTGCCATTTTGCTCACGCGCGGAGCATGATGCTCGCGAATCGTTGAAACCGGTCACTCATAATGTCCTGCTTGTGGTCCGCTCGCCGCTAGAATTGTAATGCGCCTGTACGGTACGGGAGCACACCCTGGTTCGTCATTCAGCGGTAGTTTATGGATAGTATAGTTCCTCTACGCCGATTCGCCTCCTGGCTGATCGACCGCCTGCTGTTCCTCGGGGCTGGTACCGCCGTTATATTCATCATTAGAGGGTTAGGATCTCCCGGCCCCGACTCGGTTGGCTTCGACTTCTCTGACCTGCTCACGGTACATATTCCGCTGGCCGTGTTGATCACCTATATCCTGTGGTTTGGCGTCATGATCAAGTTCGGGCCGCCGGGCCGCAGGCTGACCGGGACCGACGTCCGGCGGCGGCGCGGCGGAACGGCGAGTTGGTGGATGAAACTCATCCGCGCGTCGGTGAAGTTCCTGCTGCACTTGACCCTGATCGGGTTCTTCGTCGATGCCATATTTGTCCTGAGAGACCGTAGCGAGCGGAGGTCGATACCGGACCGTGTCGCGGGCACGGTAATCGCACGGCGCCGTTGGCGGTGAGCCCCGGTGCTATAATCCCGAGATGGCATCCCCAATCAAGTTCGGTACCGACGGTTGGCGCGGTATCATTGCCGATGACTTCACCTTTGCCAACGTGGCGCGCTGCTCCCAGGGTCTGGCCGACTACCTGCGGGTTGACGGCTCGGCTGGTAGTGGCCTGGTGGTAGGTTACGACACCCGTTTCGCGTCACGCGAGTTCGCCGAAACCGTGGCCTCTGTGATCGCCGGCAACGGCATTGCCGTCCGTCTGTGCCGTGAGCCGGCTCCGACGCCGGTGGTCAGTCATCAAGTTGTGCACAGTGGCGCAGCCGGCGGCGTGGTGATCACGTCCAGTCATAATCCGGCGGCGTGGAGCGGGTTCAAGTTCAAATCGGCGCAGGGCGGCAGCGCGAGCCAGGCCATGACGGACGTGCTGGAACTGTGCATCGAATCGGCGAGGCCGCCGAGGACCATGCCCCTGGATGTAGCTCGCGACGCCGGCCTGGTCGAGGACATTGACCCGGCTCCCGCGTACAGGGAATCCATCGCCGGCCTGGTCAACCTGGACGTCATCGCCGCCGCCGGACTCGACGTGATCGTGGACGCGATGCACGGAGCCGGCGCCGGGTTCATCCCGGGGATGCTGAAAGGCGGCACGACCACCGTCACCGAGTTGCGCGCCGAGGTGAACCCGTCCTTTCCTGGAATGGCACAGCCGGAGCCCATCGCTCATAACCTGCCTGAAGTGTGCCGTCGCGTGCCCAATGATGGCGCGTCGGCCGGCCTGGCGCTGGACGGGGACGCCGACCGCATCGGCCTGGTGGACGAGAACGGGCGGTTCGTCAGCACCCTGGAGGTGTTCTCGCTGCTGGCACTGTACCTGCTGGAGCGGGGCGACCGGGGCTCGTTGGTCAAGGGTGTGACCGCATCGGTGATGCTGAACAAGCTGGCCCAACGCTACAGCGTGGGTATCGCCGAGATGCCGGTGGGGTTTAAGAACATCGGCCCGCGCTTCCTGGCGGACGATGCCCTGCTGGGCGGCGAGGAGAGCGGAGGTTACGCTTTCCGCGGCCACATACCGGAGCGGGACGGGATCCTGAGCGGATTGTTGCTGCTCGAATACATGGCCGTCGCCGGGCTGACGGCGTCCGGAATGGTACGCCATCTGTTCGACCTGGTTGGGGAGCATTGCTACGAGCGGCGGGACGTTGGGTTTAACCCGGCGCACAGGACGGCGATCACGGAGAGACTTTCCGGCGAGCCGCTCACCGAGCTGGCCGGTATGCCCGTGCGCGGCATGGACGAAATCGACGGACGACGGTGGATGCTGGACGCCGGATGGGTTGCCGCCCGTTTCTCAGGCACCGAGCCGTTGCTTCGCATCTACTGCGAGGCGGACACCACGGCCAACGTGACGCGCCTGCTGGACGCGATGCAGGCCCACCTGGGTGTCTGAACGGACCGGCCCGTGCTACGCACCCGATTTAGTGACCTGCTGGGGCTGACGCTCCCGGTGATGAACGCGCCGATGAGCAACCACAGCGGCGGCTGGCTGGCGGAGGCCGTGTGTCAGGCCGGCGGGCTCGGCACCTTCGGCGGCAGCAACGACTTTGGACCGGACTGGCTGCGAGAGCAGATCGCATACATCAGGGCCACGACTGACAGGCCGTTTGGGGTGGGTTTCATCACGCATTTGATTGAGCCTGACCCAAAGAACTTTGAGATCGCCCTGGAGGAGAGGGTTCCGGTGGTCATATTCTCGTTCAGCGATCCGCGGCCGTGGTTAGGGCAGGCCAAGGATGTGGGAGCGACCGTCATCTGCCAGGTGCAATCCCTGGAGGGTGCCAGAATGGCCGCCGACGCCGGGGCGGACGTGCTCCTGGCCCAGGGCAATGAAGCTGGTGGACACACCGGCGGGATGAATCTGCTGCCCCTGCTTACCGCCGTGGTGGATCAGTACCCGCATATTCCCGTGCTGGCCGCGGGAGGCGTCACCACGGGTCGGACTTTAGCAGCCGTCTTGGCCGCCGGCGCCGAAGGAGCGTCCCTGGGCACGGCCCTGTTGGCCACTCCGGAGGCGGTGGAGGTGCCCGAGGCGTTCAAGGAGCGCATCCTGCTGTCTGACGGCCAGGACACCGCCTTCACGCGACTGTACGATTTGCTGGGCAACACGCCCTGGCCGGATGGCATTGCAGGGCGGGTTTACCGGAACCGCCTGGTTCGGGAATGGGATGGCAGGGATGATGAAATAATGGAACACCGGGAAGAACTGGCTTCGGACGTGGCCGCCGCCCGGGCGCGGCAAGATCCGGAGCTTTCGTCCGTCTATATGGGTCAGGGAGCCGGCGCAGTGAACGCCATTCGCCCCGCCGCCGAAGTGGTAGACGACATTTGCCAGGAGGCGGAGCAGTTATTGCTGAGTTTGAGGGGATGATCGATCCGAGTATTCCGCCAGGGTCAGCCTGCGGCCATTCCGAGCAATCTCGCAGAGGTGTTGAACCGGTCACCACAACGCGACGTATAGATAGGTGAGGCTTAGCCATGGAATACGCCAGCCCGATACGGCGAATGTTCGCCAATTTACTTGACGGCATTCTCTTTTTTCTCACGCTGATCATCGGTTATCTTATTTGGTGGCTGATCGTCCTGGGGCGCGGGCAGACTCCTGGTAAGCAGCTACTGGGCATCCGCGCCGTGAAACGCGACGGCGATCCGGCCGGATGGGGCACCACCTTTGTGCGCGAGGTAGTCAAGATCGTTGCCCACTGGTTCGTCATAGGCTTCTTCGCGGACGCTATCCTGCTGCTGATGGACGACTACGAGCATCGCTCACTATCCGACCGGGTGGCCGATACGGTGGTGGTGCGGAACTAGCCCAGCACGGAGTAACCACGACCTAAGGGCGCGACCGAGATCGGGTGCACGAGTATCGGGGAGCGGAACACACCTGGCAGACAACACCGACCGAATATCATGTGAGCGTCATGACCACTCCAGTTGAAACTCAGACCTCGACCACCACTTTATGGGACCGCCTACCCGTTAGTCGCAGCGTTGTGCTGGCGACGCTCATCGCCGTTGTCGCTTACGCCGTGGCTATCGTAGGTGCCCTGTTCTTACGGAGCACGGAGGGCATAGACGGCGTGAACCGGTTTGTTGAGTTGCTATCCGGTTCGTCGGGCACGGGCCTCAGCAACGTCGGGATCAAGCTCGGCTTTGCCTACGCGGTAGGGGCGGCTTCCGCCGTCAACCCGTGCGGTTTCGCCATGCTTCCTGCATACTTGGGCCTGTACGTGAGCGGCGGTAACCAGGACCAGCGGCCGTTCGTACTGGTGGCGCGGGCCGTCATGGTGGGCCTGTCGGTATCCGCAGGGTTCGTGGTGCTGTTCGGCCTGGTGGGTCTGATCCTGGGCTTCGGCTCACAGGCCATCGTGGTTGCCGCGTTGCCCTACGTGGGGCTGGCGATCGGGGCGTTGCTCATCGGAGCCGGGGCATTCATGGCCGGCGGCGGCAAGATCTACACCAGCCTGGCCCTGCGGGCGGCTTCTCGGATCGGAGACCCGAGCCAGATGAACCTGCCGGGTTACGTGCTGTTCGGAATCAGCTACGGGCTGGCGTCCCTGAGCTGCACGCTGCCGTTGTTCCTGGCCGTGCTGGGGGTGGGCGCCGGCCTGTCCTCGGGATGGTTGGACACGCTGGGGCAGTTCGTGCTGTACGCAGCCGGCATGGGCAGCGTCATCATGGCGCTGACGCTGGGTATGGCCCTGGCCCGCTCGGTGATGGTGCGGTGGATGCGGGCGGTCCTGCCCTACGTGGGCGTGGTGGGCGCTTGGCTGATGGTGGTCGCGGGCGTGTACATCATGTTCTACTGGCTGACCATCGGACGCGACCTGTTCTGAAATGCGGAACCCCTCGGCTTCTCGCCGAGGGGTTCCTTTTGCTCGCGCGGGTTTACCGCTTGGTGTACTGCGGAGCGCGACGGGCGCGTTTCAGTCCGTACTTCTTGCTTTCCTTGACCCTGGCGTCGCGGGTGATGAAGCCGGCGCGGCGCAGGCTGGATTTCAGGTTGGGATCGAAGACGACCAGGGCGCGGGATATGCCATGACGGATGGCCTCGGCCTGGGCGTTGACGCCGCCGCCGTAGACCTTGGCCATTACCCGAAAGCGGCCGACGGTCCCCGATGTCGCGAAGGGTTCCCGCACCGTGGACTGCCACGGCAGCCAGTTGAAGTACTCCTCCATGGGCTTGTCATTGACGATGATCGCGGTTCCATCGTCCGGATAAATGCGCACCTTGGCTATGGCGCACTTGCGCCGGCCGGTCCCGTAGAAGTACTGCGGTTGCGGTTCTACTTGCGTCACCATATTGGAATGTTACCTGCCTTGCGTTGGCGATTGTCGGAAAGCGATTGCGAAGCTATTGGGCGCTGCCCACCTGGGCTTCGTGCGGGTGCTGGTCGCCGGCGTAGACGCGTAGACGCCGCAGCATCTGGCGGCCCTGCTTGTTGGAGGGCAGCATGCCCTTTACGGCCAGTTGCATAACCCGTTCCGGGCGTTCTTCCATCATGTCCCGCATCAGGAACGACTTGAGGTTGCCCACGTAGCCGCTGTGACGGTAGTACATCTTCTGCATCAACTTGCGTCCGGTGATGCGAACCTTGTCAGCGTTGATGACCACGACGTGGCACCCCGTGATAACGTGGGGAGTGTACATTGGCTGGTCTTTACCCTGGAGCGCCACGGCGACCTGGCGGGCCACCCGGCCCAGGCTGATGCCGGTGGCGTCGATGACGCGCCAACTGTCCGGCACGTCACCGGCCTTGGCGAAATAAGTGCTAGTTCGTTTCATGGTAACTGGCTACCTTCAGCAAGTGATTGAATTCGGGGTAGTGTACCGACCGCAGGCACAGTCCTTTTGCGGGGAGCGTGGCAATGAGATGGAGTTTCTGGGTGCGCCCGGCCAGGGTGTCGGCCATGGCGTGAATGGGCAATCGTCGTTTTCCTATCTCCACTAGTACCGCGTTGGCTCGTCTTATCTGGTGTCGTAAGAAGCCGTTGGCCGCGCAGTCGATAACAATGACATCCTGATCGTCGGTCTGGTGTTTCACGTCCCACCGGAACACCTGCCGCACCGCGCTCTGATCGGCGGGATGCGCCGTGGCGATTTGCCGGAAATCCCGGATGCCCAGCAGGCTGTCGCTCGCCTTTCGCATCAAGTCGAGATCCAACGGCACCGGTTCTGCGTGATGCGTGAGCCGGAGCAGGGGAGAGGGTATGGGTCGATTGACGATGCTGTACCGATAATTTCGCCTGGTGGCGCTGCGCCTAGCGTGGAAATCCTGGGGCACGTCGGTCGCCGTGGTGATACGGATAGCGTCCGGCAGGTAGTGGTTCATTGCCGCGACTACTACGTCGGTTCCGTGCAGGGTTCCAGTAACCAAGTCAACGACTTGGCCCAGCGCATGGGCACCGGAGTCGGTTCTACTGGCCCCGCGGACCCTGGCGCGTTCCCCAGTAAGCTGGCTGAAGGCTTTTTCCAACTCTCCCTGGATCGTCGGAGCATCCGCCTGGAGTTGAAACCCGACGTAATCGGTGCCTTCGTATGCCACCACTAGGGCGATGCGCCGCTCCGCGGCGTCGCCGGTGCGTTGGGATGTCATGCGGTCAGTTGGGCAATGGCAAGTCCTCAATGTGGGTGGGTGTCTAGCCGGGATCACACCAGTTCGATAACGGCCATCGATGCGCCGTCGCCCTGGCGGGGCCCGAGTTTGATGATTCGGGTGTAGCCGCCGGGTCGCTCGGCGTAGCGGGGGCCGAGTTCGTCAAATACCTTGGCCACCACGTCCTTGTTGGGCAGTCGGCTCAAGGCAGTCCGCCGGTTGTGCAGACTTCCTTTCTTGCCGTGGGTAATGAGCTTCTCCGTCATTATCCTGGTTTCTTTGGCCTTGGCCAAGGTGGTGGTGATACGCTCGTGTCGTATCAGGTCCGCGGCCAGGCCACGCAGCAGCGCCTTGCGCTGATCCTTGTACCGGCTGAGTTTGCGGCCGGCTACGCGATGGGATGGCATGGCTAGTCACCGTCGTCGTAATCGTCGTCTTCTTCATTGGGATCGAACACCAGGCCGGCGTCCGATTCGTCCAGCTGCTCGTCATCCAGGTCGGGATCCGCCTCGCTGACGGCCGCGCTGACGCGGGGCGAGCTGACGCCCAGCTCGGTCAGTTTGCCCTGCAGCTCTTCGAGGGATTTCTGTCCAAAGTTGCGGATGTTCAGCAGGTCATCGGAACTGAGGTCAAGCACCTGCCCAACGCGGTCCAGTTTGGCCCGTTTCAGGCAGTTGAGCGTGCGCGAAGACAGGTCCAGGCGCTCGATGGGCATGAGGTACACTTCTGAGGCAACGTTCAGGTTGCTGGTGTCCAGCGGAACGTCGGCGGGACGGCTCAGCTGGTTGAACATAAAGAAGTGCTGAACGAGGTTCTCGGAAGCTTCCTGGATGGCAGCCAACGGGCTCACCGCTCCGTCAGTCCACACCTGCAGGATCAATCGCTCCCAGTCAGTTTGCTGACCGACCATCATCCGCTCGACGGAGTATTCCACTTTGCGGACAGGGTTGTAGATGGCGTCCACCGGCAACACGCCCACCGGCAGTCCGGCCATGCTGTCGCCTTGGGCCACCTGCTGATAACCCTTGCCCGACTCCACGTTGAACTCGATAGACAGGGACACGTCAGGGTTGTCCAGGGTGGCCAGATGCAATTCGGGGTTGACGATCTGGTAGTCGCTGGCGATTGCAATGTCGCCGGCGCAGACCCTGCCCTCCCCGGTCACGTCCAGGCGCATCTTGCCGGTACGCTTGGACAAAGCGTTGATCCGGATGCGCTTGACGCTGAGGAGAAGATCCATGACCTCTTCCTTAACGCCCGTTATGATGGAGTATTCGTGGGGTACCCCTTCAATCTTCACCCAGGTCACGGCGGTTCCCTGGATGGAGCTGAGGAGCAATCGCCGCAGCGGATTGCCCACGGTGGTGGCGAAGCCCCGCTCCAGCGGTTCCAGGGCGATGCATGCGAAAGTATCGTTGCTGTCGATCACCCGGATGGACGGGGAAGGTATTTCGGGTTCGGGATCCCGCAATGGCGGGAGAATCTGAGAATCTAACATGCCGCAGGTTACCTTGAGTAGAACTCGACGATCAGGCGGGAGTTGATGGTTTCGGGCAGTTCGTTGTCCGGCGGCATTGAGATCACCTGACCTTCCATTTGGGTCAGGTCGAGGGTCAGCCAGCTGGGGAGGGTACGCTTGGGCAGGCCGTCAGTTCGGTCGGCGAAAAACTCGCGCTTGCGAGACGTTTCCGTCCAGGCGATGGTCTGACCCGGCTTGACCAGGAAAGATGGGATGTCGGTCTTGCGACCGTTGACGTTGAAGTGTCCGTGCTGGACCATCTGGCGGGCCTGTTTGCGGGAATCGGCGAAACCCAGCAGATAGACCACGTTGTCCAGCCGCCGCTCCAGCGTACGGAGGAGGTTGTTGCCGGAGATGCCGGGCGTGTTGAACGCTTCGGTCATGTACTTGCGGAACTGGCTTTCCATTAAGCCGTACATCTGCCGGGCCTTTTGCTTCTCGCGCAGGTGCACGCCGTACTCGGACACGCGCCGGCGACGGTTTCCGCCGCCTCCAGGTGGAATGTGCCTGCGTTCAATGGCGCAGCGCGGCGAATAGCAGCGATCGCCCTTCAGGAATAGCTTCTCGCCGGCGCGACGGCACAGGCGGCACGAGGGTCCGGTATATCTGCCCATATTGGTCTATCCGTTGGTGGTGTGAGGGATGGAAGTTGCGAATCTATACCCGGCGCCGCTTGGGAGGGCGGACACCGTTGTGGGGAATGGGAGTCACGTCGCGGATGCTGGATACGTTCAGGCCGGCGGCTTGCAGCGCCCGTATGGCGGGTTCGCGGCCGGAGCCAGCGCCCTTGATGTAGACGTGAATGTTCCGCATGCCCATGTCCACGCCACGGCGGGCGGCCTGTTCGGCGGCACGCTGGGCGGCAAAGGCAGTACCCTTGCGTGACCCGCGAAAGCCGGCGGTGCCGGCGCTGGTGGACGCTACGACGTTTCCGTCAGTGTCGGTCAGGCTCACGAGCGTATTGTTGAACGTGGAGTAGATGTAAGCGCGCCCCTGGGGGATGGAGCGCCGCTCACGACGACGTGCGCGTGGTCGGGGCATTGGTTCTTACCTCGTTAGAGTTCCTGGCATGGCTCGGCGGGGTTGGACGCCAGCCGAGATTACTTCTTGCCGCCGGTGCGCCGACCGCGGCCGGCCACAGTGCGCCGGGCGCCCTTTCGGGACCGGGCGTTGGTGCGGGTGCGCTGGCCGTGCACGGGCAAGTTGCGGCGGTGGCGCAGGCCACGGTAGCTGCCGATGTCGATGAGCCGGCGAATGTTCTCGTTGTGCTCGCGGCGGAGGTCGCCCTCGGTGATGTAGTCCTGGTCAACGATGACCCGGATGCGGTCGACCTCGATCTCTGAAAGCTCGTTCATGCGCGGCGGCATGTCCGTGTCCAGGTTGGCCTTGCCCACGATTTCGATAGCCTTGGCGGGGCCAATGCCGTAGATGCTGCGCAACGCGATGTGGGCGCGCTTGCGGTCGGGTACGTCGACTCCGGAGATACGAACCATGGTTATGCTCCTGAACTTCGGTGGTGGCCGTGGCACCGGCTGACCAGCTTGCGCTAAGTCGAGCTAACCCTGCCGTTGCACGTGCTTGCTGTTTACGCAGATGATGCGCACCACGCCCTTGCGCCGGATCACCCGGCAGCGGTCGCAGCGTGGCTTCACGGATGCGGACACTTTCATCGCTATTCTCCGCGGTTCTGGCTACTTGAAGCGATAGGTGATGCGGCCTCGGCTCAAATCGTAGGGAGACAGCTCCACAAGCACCCTGTCGCCCGGGAGCACCCGGATGAAGTGCATGCGGATCTTTCCCGAAATATGTGCGAGTACCTTGTGCTCGTTGGGCAGTTCCACCCGGAACATGCCGTTGGGCAGGGCTTCGGTTACCTGCGCCTCAACCTCAATCGCTTCTTTCTTTGCCATAAACCTTCCTGCTTTCGCCCCGGTCCGCCCATGGTAGGGCGAGCGGCGGCGCGTGAATCGTTAATTGTGCATGGTCAGTATCTTGGGACCGTCTTCGGTGATTGCCAGCGTGTGTTCGAAGTGAGCGGACAGTGAACCATCAGAGGTAACCACCGTCCAATCGTCACCCAGTATGGTGGTGTCTTCCGTTCCCAGGTTGAGCATGGGCTCGATGCAGATGCACATTCCCGGGCGCAGCAACACGCCCTTGCCAGCTTCTCCGTAATTCGGCACCTGCGGATCTTCGTGAAGGTAGCGACCCACACCGTGGCCGACGAACTGGCGGACCACTCCGTAGCCACGCGGTATTGCGTATCCGGAAACTGCGGCTCCAATGTCGCCGATGCGGTTGCCCGGCTTGGCCGCCTCGATGCCGGCGTAGAGGCTCGCATCGGTATCGTCCATGAGCCGCTGGGCTTCATCGCTGATTTCGCCGACGGCGACCGAAATGGCGGCGTCGCCGATGAAACCGTCGATGGTCGCTCCTACGTCCATCTTGATGATATCGCCTTCCTTGAGCACCCGTTTGCCCGGGATACCGTGGACGATTTCCTCGTTCACCGAGGCGCAGATGGCAGCGGGAAAGCCATGGTAGCCGATGAAAGTGGGCACAGCGCCCATGCTGCGGATGTTCTTGTCCGCGATTCGGTTGAGATCGCCGGTGGTCATGCCCGGTACAACCGATTTCTTGAGGAGCGTCAACGTGGCGCCGACAATCGCGCCGGCACGCTCCATGGCCTCCATCTCTCGACGGGACTTTATGGTAATTCCTCCGCTGTAGGACGAAGGAGAATTGGAAGCAGTTTTGCGTTTGGGTGTAGTTTCCACCATTGTAATTATACCGGAGTGCCTACGATTTTGAAACAGCCATGCCCATGCCGGGGCCGACGCCCAAAGTCCGCAACACGGCGCCATTCACCGCTTCGATCGGCCCCTCTCCGGGGATTTCGGCGAGCAGGCCTCGCTGGCGGTAGAACTCCAGCACCGGGGCGGTCTCCTGGTGATAGACGGACAGGCGAATGGCCACTGCTTCCTCGGTGTCGTCATCCCGTTGGTAAATTTCGCCGCCGTTGGGGCATTCCATGCACTGTTCCGGAGGCGCGCCGGTGACAGCGTCGCGCGCGTAGGGGCGCTGGCAGACCCGGCAGACGTAACGATTGCTCAACCGGCGGATCAACTCTTCGTCCGCGACCTGGATGTGGACCACCCGGTCGATGTGTTGGCCCCGCTGCTGCAAAGCCGTTTCCAGCGCCTCGGCCTGGACGGTGTTGCGGGGAAAACCGTCCAGCATGAAGCCGTCTGCGTCGGAGATCTGGCCGATGCGGTCAATGACCATGCCGATGGTCACTTCGTCTGGGACCAGCTCGCCCCGGTTCATGTAACCCCGGGCCAACTCGCCCAGCTGTGTGCCGTTGGACAGGTGGTGCCGGAAAAGGTCGCCCGAGCTGATGTGTTCGATGCCCAGGCGCTCCTTGAGCAACTGGGCCTGCGTACCCTTGCCGGCGCCGGGCGGTCCGAACAAAACCAGTCTGATGCCTTGTGCCTGATTCATCTCAGGAACCCCTCGTAGTTGCGCATCATGAGCTGGGCTTCCAGCTGTCGCAGGGTGTCCAGCCCCACGCCCACCATGATCAGCAGGCTGGTACTGCTGAGCGCGATTGCCTCCACGTTGGTGATCAGCGACGCGATGTAGGGCACTATGGCAATGAAGCCGAGGAATAGCGCGCCGCCCATGGTGAGGCGAATGATGACGCGGTTCAGATAGTCCTGGGTGGGCCGTCCCGGTCGGATGCCGAGCACGAACCCCCCGTTGCGCTGCAGGTTTTCGGCGATGCTCTGCTGTTGAAACACCACCAGGGTGTAGAAGAAGGTGAACGCCACCACCAGGACGAATGCCAGCAACCAGTAAACGGGGCCGCTGGGGCTGAGGGCGACCTGCAGGTTGCTGGCAATGTTGCCGAGGAAACCACCGGCAGAGCTCAGGTATTGGGCCACGGTACCCGGCAGGATTACTATGGAGAAGGCAAAGATCAGCGGGATCATGCCGGCCGAGTTGATCCGCAACGGTATGTACGTGGATCCCGATTGACGGTACATCTGGCCGCCTCGGAAGATGCTGCGCCCGTACTGCACCGGTATGCGGCGGTGCGCCTCGTTGAATACCACGATGAGCGCGATGATCAGCAGGCCGATTAGGGCGAAGAAGAACACGCCGATGATGTTGTCACGGTCCAGGAACCCGGTGGCCAGCAACCCCGGGAATCCTGCCACGATGCCGGCGAAGATGATCAGCGAAATACCGTTGCCGATGCCACGCTCGGTGATTAGCTCACCCAGCCAGACCAGGAACATGGTTCCGGCGGTCATGGACAGGACGGCGGCCAATGTGGGCAGGAAAGAATCTCCAGCAAACCCGACGTTGGTGAGTACGCCGGCCTGCTGTAGCAACACCATCTGGGCAAAGGCCTGGGCGATGGCAATGGGAACCGTTCCCCAGTGGGTAATGCGGTTCATCTTGATGCGCCCGGCTTCACCCTCTCGCGACAGGTTCTGCAGCTGCGGTATCACGGGCGTCAGCAACTGCATGATGATGGACGCGGTGATGTACGGGAACACCCCCAGCGCCACGATACTCATGCGGCGCAGGGCGCCACCGGAGAACAGGTCGAGGAACCCCAGGAGCTGGTTGTTGGTGAACAACTGCTCCAGCGCGTCGACGTCCAGTCCGGGTATGGGGATATGGGCGACCAGCCGGTAAAGGGCCAGCATCGCCAGCGTGAACAGTATCTTGGTCCGCAGGTCGGGCAGGCTGAAAGCGTCGATTGCCGCCTGCACCAGGCGTGGCCATCGACCTCCTGTCTGCGCCTCAGTCTGAATCATGGCGCGCCTTGCCCCGTCAGTCCCAACCGCTTCCCGAGGCTAGAGCTCGGTTACGGATCCCCCGGCCGCTTCGATCTTGGCCCGGGCTGACGCGGTGAACTTGTGGGCCGCCACGGTCAGTGGCTGCTGCAGTTCTCCGTCTCCCACCACCTTCACCGGCAGCTTGGTGCGCCGTATGACGCCCATCTGATGCAGCAGTTCGGGTGTAACCTGCGCGTTCGCCTCGAACCGTTCCTGGAGCGTGTCCAGGTCAACCAGGGCGTAGTAAGTCTTGTAGCGGTTGTTGAACCCACGCTTCATGGGCAGACCCTTGATCAAGGGATTTTGGCCGCCCTCAAAGCCGGGTCGCAGACCGCGACCTGAGCGGGATTTCTGGCCCTTCATACCCCGTCCGGCGTAGCTGCCGCCGCCAGCGGAGTCGCCTCGGCCCACCCGTTTGCGGGCTCGCCGCGCGCCTTTGGGCGGCGAGATGTCATGTTCCATCATGGTAGCAATCGCTCCGTAATCTATTCGGATCGGGTGTTATTCGACCGGTCCGACCGTGACCAGGTGCTGCACCTTATTGACCATGCCCCGGATGGTGGGGCTGTCTTCGTGGACGACCGAGTGGTTCAGTCTCTTGAGACCCAATGAGTCCACGATCCGGCGTTGTTTGGACGGACGCCCGATGCAACTTTTCTTCCAAGTGATTTTGATCTGTGCCATTTGTTTATTACCTGAGATCTGCCTGCAACGGCAGATGTGGGAAACTTCCGCCTTTACGATTGTTCGCCGGCGCTTTCGGCCGATGGGGTCTCCGCAGCCGGTTCTGCTTCAGGCGCAGGCGCGTCGGTGGGTTCCGTCGGCGGACTGTCCGCTACGGCCACAGCGACGACCTCGGCGGTGGGCACTGATGCGGCCGTCGGGGCGGCTTCGCCAGGCGTTGCCACCGCAGCGGGTTCAGCAGGCGGCGGGCTCGGCGGGACGGGCGCTGGAGGGGCTTCCGTGGCTCCGTTGGCGCCCGGGCGGGTCAGGCCCAGCCGCTTGGCTCGTTCCGTTTCCGGATCGCGCAACTGGCCCAAAGCTTCCATGGTCGCCTGGACGATGTTGATGGGGTTGCGGGACCCCAGGGACTTGCCCACGACGTCCTGAACGCCGCCCAGCTCCAGCATCGCGCGCATTGCTCCGGCGGCGATGATGCCGGTTCCCAGAGGAGCCGGCTTGATGATGACGATAGACGCGCCCTTGCGGACGGAAATTTCGTGGGGGATCGTGCTCCCCTTGATGGGAATCATGATGGTGCTTCGTCGGGCTACTGCCGTTCCCTTGCGAACCGCATCGGGAATGGCCAGTGCCTTACCCATGCCCACACCCACGCGTCCCTGGCCGTCGCCAACCACCACCAGGGCGTTGAACCGAAGCCGGCGTCCACCTTTCACGACCTTGGAGATGCGTCGGGTGTGGACCACCCGCTCGGTCATACCACCGCTGTCGTCATCGCGTTGCCGCTGGTCTCGGTCACGGCCGCGACCGCCGCGGCCTCCCCTACGATCAGGGCTGCCTTCGCCGCCCCTACCGCCAGTGTTGCTTCTTGGGCCTCTACGGGATGCGGGTGAAACCATTAGAATACAAGCCCTCCTTCGCGGGCTGCGTCGGCCAGAGCCTTGACTCGGCCGTGGAACCGGTAGCCACCCCGGTCGAACACCACGGAGGTAACTCCGGCAGCCATGGCGCGCTCGGCGACCAGCTTGCCCACGGCAGCGGACGCCGCCGTCTTGGGCGTGGCCTCTTCGCCGTCAACCTCGTGGCTGGACGCGTAGGCCAGGGTGTGACCTTCCACGTCATCTATTACCTGTGCATAGATGCCCTTCAGGCTGCGAAACACGCAGAGCCGCGGCCGTTGGGCAGTTCCATTAATCTTGTTGCGAACCCGACGGTGCCGGACGATACGCAATTTTCGGGAGTCTTTGTCGCGTGGCATTTACAGATTGCTCTCGCTTGCTGTGGTTTGGCCGTCGAATTCCAGCTTTGGCAAAAATCCATGACAGCCGAGTTGGATCAATTTCACATGGAGTTGGCTGGTGGGTATCGATGACTGGCTACACAGCGCGACGCGCTGCGGCCTTGCCGGGCTTGAGGCGCAGAACCTCGCCCTGGTACCGGATACCCTTTTCCTTGTACCGGTTGGGAGGCCTGACCTTCCGTACTTTAGCGGCTAGTTGACCTACCTTCTGCTTGTCGACGCCGCTGACATGAACGCGGTTGTTGCCTTCCACTTCCATGGTCAGGCCTTCTTCCGGGAACACGTCGACGGTGTGGCTATAACCGACGCTCAGCGTGATGCCGTCGCCGTTCTGCTGAACGCGGTAGCCCACGCCCATGAGTTCCAGGGTCCTGCTGTACCCTTCCGTAACGCCGGTGATGGCGTTGGCCACCAACGAGCGGGTCAGTCCGTGAAGTGAATGGTGGAACTTGCGATCAGTCAACCGGTCGACAATCACCTGCCCGTCTTCCACCTTCACGGTGACTTCAGGGTGGTACCTTTGGATGAGTTCGCCCCGAGGGCCGGTGACCTTGATGCCTCCGTAGAGCACCTCTACCTGAACACCGCTGGGGACCGGAATGGGTTGACGGCCGATGCGGGACAGGGGTCGCTCGCTGGGTGGTATCCGTTTGGCGACGCCGATGCTGACGGGGACCTCGTTACCAGACATAACAGACCAACTCTCCTCCGATGCCCTTACGCCAGGCTTCGTATCCGGTCATCATTCCCTGGGAGGTAGAAACTATGGCGATGCCCAATCCACCGTACACCCGGGGGATTTCGCCCCGGCCCACGTGCACGCGCAGACCGGGCTTGCTGACCCGCTTCAATCCACGGATGGCATTGGTAGCGTCATCGCGGTAGGTCAGATGGATCCGCATGGTGGGGAATTTCTGGTTGCGCGCCGCGTCCCAGTCGCGAATGTAGCCCTGCGCCTTCAGGATGTCGGCGATGGCCGTTTTTACCTTGGACTGGGGCACCAGTACCGTCTGGTGCCGTGCCTGGATGGCGTTGCGAATACGCGTCAGCATATCGGCAACCGGGTCGTTAATCGGCATCGCGGAATCGCTCCTTGTCTTTCAGTTCTTCCGCCGGCGTAGCGAGGGAAAAGCTCATTTTTCTGTACTCATGCTCAGGTTCAAATCTGGGATCAGAGGCTGGCCTTCCGCACTCCGGGGAGCAGTCCATCCAAGGCCATTTCCCGGAAGGAGATGCGGGACAGGCCGAAGTGGCGGATATATCCCCTCGGCCGTCCGGTGGCGCCGTCCCGGTTCCGGATGCGGTTGGGATTGGCGTCGTGGGGTAGGAGGGCCAGTTTCTGGCGAGCCTCAAACCGTTCGCGTGCAGACCTGGACATATCTCGTGCTTCCGCCAGCAACTGCGCACGTTCCGCAGCGTACTTGGCGACGGTTCGCTTGCGTCGCTCGTTCTTGACGATCAAAGATTTCTTGGCCAAGTTTTTCTCCCTCTGCTTAGCTTGTGGTACCGGTCGGGCGGGCAGCCTATGGACGGACGAATGGCATCCCGAAGTGTTCCAGCAAGCGCGTCGCTTCTGCGTCGTTACGGGCGCTGGTGGTGATGGTAACCTGCATCCCACGCAGCCGGTCGATGCTGTTGTAGTCGATCTCCGGGAACACGATCTGTTCGCGAAGGCCTAGGGAATAGTTGCCCCGGCCGTCGAAACCATTGCGCGAAATCCCACGGAAGTCTCGGATACGCGGTAGGGCCGTGATTACCAGCCGTTCCAGGAAGTAATACATGCGGTCACCCCGCAGGGTCACGGCGGTGCCGATGGGGTTACCCTCTCGCACCTTGAACGCGGCGATAGACCGTTTGGCGCGGGTGATGACAGGCTTCTGGCCCGAGATCGTGGTCAGGTCCCGGACGGCGCTCTCCATGGCGCGGCCATTGGTCAAAGCTTCGCCGAGACCGATGTTCAGGTTGATCTTAGTAACCCGGGGTACCTGCATGGGGCTGGTGTATCCGAACTCGGACACCATCGCCGGAACGATCTCGTTCCGGAAGCGGATCTTGAACGCGGGAGGGGGCAGCTCCGCCGGTTGAGAGCCATTGGATTCGGCCTCTTCCTGTCGGCGCCGCTGGCGGCGACCTCCGCCCTGGTCGGTTCTTTCCTGCTGGTCAGTAGCCATGGGAATCACTCTCGCGAAGGTTACTCGTCCCGATTGCGGAACTGAGTGCTCGGTTCGGTGTAGTTGCTCTGGATGAGCTTGATATTGGAAAAGTGGATCGACGCTTCCTGCTGCACACGCCCGCCCTGGCGGACGCCGGGCTGAGGCTTGTAGTGCTTGGTTACCATGTTGACGCCCTCAACGAGGACCCGGTTCCTTTCGGGCAGCATATTGAGAACGCGGCCGGTCTTGCCCTTGTCCTTGCCGGCGATGACCAGAACGTCGTCGCCACGCCGGATCTTCGTCTTGGCCATCACACCACCTCCGGCGCGAGGGACACGATCCGCATGAAGCCTTTGTCACGCAATTCGCGGGCCACGGGGCCGAAGATGCGGGTGCCACGGGGTAGCTGGTTGTCGTTGATCAGCACGGCAGCGTTGTCGTCGAACTTGATGTAGGTTCCATCGGGTCGGAGCAGGGGAGCCGCTTGGCGGACGATCACTGCCTTGACCACGGATCCCTTCGGGACCGGGGAATTTGGGATGGCTTCCCGCACGGTGCAGACGATGATGTCGCCGATCGAGGCGTATTTGCGCTGGCTGGAGCCGGGAATATTGATGAGCCGTATGCGTCGCGCGCCGCTGTTGTCGGCCACGTGCAGTCTGGTGTAACTCTGAATCATTTACGCATCCTCGTCGTCATCGGTAGTATCTTCCGGAATGTCATCGACCGCCGCTGCGCCGTCTGCTTCCAGATCGTTCGCGTCGGGTTCAATAACGGCGTCTCCTTCCAGGTCAATGGCACGGACTTCGGCCACCTCCCGGCGCGCCAGGATATCCAGGAGCCTCCAGTGCTTGGTGCGCGAGATCGGTCGGGTTTCCTGGATGCGGACGGTATCGCCGATCCGGCACTGTCCCGCGGGATCGTGGACGTAGAAACGGGTAACGCGCCGCATCTGCTTACGGTAGACGCGGTGACGTTGCTTCCACACCAAATCCACGACGGCGGTCTTATCCATCCGAGTTCCCACTACGGAGCCGACCCGGATCTTTCGCATTGTTTTGGCCATAAGGTAATCCTGAAAAATCAGTCTTTGCGTAGGGGAAGCACCGGTCACGACCGAACGCGCGTCGCTACTGCGGCTGCCGTTCTCGCAAGCAAGTCAGCATCCGCGCGATGTCCTTGCGGGTTTTACGCGGCTGGTTGGTGTCGGTCAGTTGGTTGACAGCGTCCCGGAAACGCAGGTTCATCAGCTCCCGGTAGGACTTCTGAAGCTCTTCCTCGATTTGCTGGTCGGACAACGCCCGAATTTCGTACATCTTCATAACGGCTATCACCTGGCGGAACCGGTCAGGAGCGAGTTCACCCGATCCCGATAAACGACCTTGGTGGGGATGGGCAACTTGTGCGAGGCTCTCAGGAGGGCCTCTTCCGCTTGGTCGAGGGGCACGCCGCCGATCTCGAACATGATGCGGCCCGGTTTGACCACGGCGACCCAGTGGTCGTTCGCCGCTTTGCCGCCGCCCATGCGTACTTCGGCCGGCTTTTTGGAAACTGGCTTGTCCGGGAAAATGCGGATCCAGGTACTGCCGCCGCGTTGCAGGTACCGGGAGATGGCGACACGGGCGGACTCAATCTGACGCGCGGTGATCCACTCGGCGCGCAAGGCCTTCAAGCCGATTTCACCGAACTCGACAGTGCCCCCGGTGGTAGCCACGCCCCGGCGCTTGCCCCTGCCCATCTTGCGATATTTCGTCCTTTTAGGCTGCAGCATGGTGCCAAACTCCCAGTTTGTTCGTCATGGAAGGAAAGACTGATTTGTTGCGCGCGCTAATTCTCGAACTCCGCGGCCTGCAACTCCGCTTCGGTGTCCTGGCTCGTGACACGGAACTCGATGCTGTCGAGCTCGCCGTCATCTTCCGCAGGTGGCGGCATGATTTGGCCCTTGTATATCCAGACCTTGATGCCGACGCGTCCCATTGAGGTGTGCGCTTCGGCCAAAGCATAGTCAATGTCGGCGCGCAGCGTGTGCAATGGCACCCGGCCCATCATCAGCTTTTCAGTTCGGGCGATTTCCGCGCCGGAGATACGCCCTTTGGTGATGATCTTGACGCCCTCTGCACCAGCCTGCATCGTCCGGAGCGCGGCCTGGCGCATGGCCCGGCGGTAGGCTACCCGTCGGCTCAACTGGTCGGCAATGTTGCGGCCCACCAGGTAAGGGTCCAGTTCCGGCTGCTCGATTTCGAGGATGTTTAGCCGGAGCATGCCGGCGGTCATGGTCTCGAGACGGGCGCGCAGGCCCTTGACCCGGTCGCCATCGCGGCCGATCAGGATCCCAGGCCTGGCAGAGTGGATGTTGACGATGGTTTCCTGAGCCGTGCGGTCGATCTCGATTTTGGCGATGCCGGCGTCTGAGAAGGCTGCATACTCTTTATGGATGGTCCGGCGCAGCGTCAGGTCCTGCTGCACGCCGGCCCGGTACTGGGAACCGCCATTGGCGTACCAGTGGGTGCGCCAGTCCTTGATGATGCCCAATCGGAAGCCAAGGGGATGTGTTTTGTGTCCCATGAGTTACCCCTCCTGTATCGCGTCCACTTCGATGATGATGTGGCTGGAGCGTCGGGTAACCCGTCCAATCCGGCCTCTGGCGCGGGGCCGGAAGCGCTTCAACGGGCGCGCCTGGTCCGCCGATATACGCGTAATGCGCAACTCATTTCGGTTCATGAATTCGTTGTTCTCGGCGTTGGACGCCGCGGACTGGACCACCTTTGCCACCGACCGTGCCCACGGCGACGTCATCAGGCTCAGGTGGTCAAGGGCGTCGTTTACGGTCATCCCTCGTACCGCGTCCATGATCGGCTTGAGACGCTTCGGAGAGGCGCCTACCTGCTTGGCCATTGCTCGCACGGCTGGCATTGCTTCACCTCACCCTGCTCGAGCGTTCCGACCGGGAGATGTGACCGCGATAAGTTCGGGTCGGTGAGAACTCGCCCAGGCGATGCCCCACCATGTTCTCGGTGATGAACACCGGAACGTGCCGCCGGCCGTCGTGGACGCCGAAGTTCAGCCCGACCATCTCGGGCATGATCATCGAGTCCCGTGACCAGGTGCGGATAACGGTGGCCTCACCGGATTCTCGAACCCGGTTGACCTTCTTGAGCAACTTGGGGTGGACGTACGGTCCTTTTTTGATTGACCTTGACATGGTAACAGTCTCTGCCTGTCGCGCCGCCGGACGGCACGAGGGTTGAGTTTCTACCTCCGCCAGCGTCGTCCGCGGACGATGAAGCTACTGGAGGTCTTCTTCTTATTACGTGTCTTGTGTCCCAGCGTGGGCTTGCCGGTGGGCGACTTGGGTCCGGGCATCCCGATGGGCGAGCGACCCTCACCGCCGCCATGGGGATGGTCGACCGGGTTCTTGGCCACGCCGCGCACGTGGGGCCGACGTCCCAGGTGACGCTTTGCGCCGGCCTTGCCCAGGCTCTCGTTCTTGTGGTCGGGGTTCGACAGTTGGCCCACGCTCGCGCGGCAGGCCAGCAGGATCCGGCGCATTTCGCCGGAGGGCAGGCGGATAAGCACGTAGTCGCCCTCGCGGGACAGCACCTGTGCGCCCGTGCCGGCCCCACGTACCAGCTGGCCGCCTCGGCCGGGGGTCAACTCTAGGTTGTGCACCACGGTACCGGTGGGGATGTTACGTAGGGGAAGAGCGTTGCCGGGGCTGATTTCAGCATCCGGTCCGGACTGCACCTTGTCCCCCACGGAAAGGGTAACCGGTGCCAGGATGTAAGATTTCTCGCCGTCCGCGTAGTGCAGAAGGGCAATCCGAGTGGTCCGGTTAGGGTCGTACTCGATGGTCTTGACCGTGGCGGGTACGCCATCTTTGCGCCGCTTGAAGTCGACCAGCCGGTACATTTTCCGGGAGCCACCGCCGCGGTGGTAAGCAGTGATGCGGCCCTTGTTGTTCCGGCCGGCACGCTTTTGCAGCGGCTCCAGCAGGGACTTCTCCGGCTTCTTCGTGGTGACCTCCTCGAAGGAGGGGCGCACCGCGTTGCGCGTGCCGGGAGTTACGGGACGAAGGTTCTTCAGAGGCATAGTTTGTGCTCACGTTGCCGACGTACGGCGTTGGGTTACAGGCCCTCAATAAGTTCGATCCGGTCGCCGGCCTGCAGCGTGACCACGGCCTTTTTCACGTTGGGTTGTTTCTTGGCACGGGGGCCATACCGCTTGTGCTTGCCGTGGTTGAGCGTGATGTTGACGCTGATGACCGTGACGTTGAAGTATTCTTGCACCGCCTGCTTTATCAGCGTCTTATTGGCCTTGGGCGCGACCTGAAAGGTGTACTGCCCCTCTTCTTGCAAAAGGGTGCTCTTCTCAGTGATGGTGGGACGCAGCAGGACTTCGCTGAGGTTCATTATTCTGCCACCTCGCTTGCCGCCCGGCGTGCCCGAAACTTTGGCGCCAAGCACAATTCCGCGATCCGGCGAACGGAGCCCACGGTGATGAGAAGGGTCTGCCGTTTCAGCACGTCGTTGGCGTTCACCAGGTCCGAGGGCAGAGTCCACACCTGCTTCAGGTTGCCGCCGGCCCGCGCCACGTTCTGCTGGGCTTCTTCCGTGACCACCAGCACCGACCCGGTGATGTTCAGGTTCTCCAGAACCTGCTTCATTGACTTGGTCTTTCCGTCCAAGCTGTCCAGCGAGTCGACGCAGATGAGGCGACCGCCACGGATTTTCTCGGAGAGGACGCACTGCAAAGCCTTGCGGCGCATCGCGCGGGGCAAGGCTTTTCGGTAGTCTCGAGGCTTCGGGCCGAAGGCGATGCCTCCGTGTCGCCACTGCGGGGAGCGAATGCTTCCTTGCCGGGCGCGGCCCGTGTGCTTCTGTATCCAGGGTTTCCGGCCACCGCCCGACACTTCAGCACGGGTGCGAGTGGAATGGGTGCCCTGTCGCTGGTTCAGCTGGTAAATGACCATCGCCTGGTGAACCAGCGTCTGGTTCATCGGGACGTCAAATACGCTTTCGTCCACCTCGATGGTGTCAATGGCGTCGCCGCCGATGTTCAAAACGGGGAGTTCCATTTCGGATCAGTTCCTTGCCGATAGCCGCCGTTGTCGAGCAGGCGTTTCGGTTCGTTCTATTCCCTAGCCTTGCTCTTGCCGGTCTTGCGGATGGTAACCGCGCTGTTGGGGGCGCCGGGAATGCCGCCCTTGACCATCAGCAGGTTCCGCTCGGTGTCCACGCGGACCACTTCCAACCCCTTGCTGGTCACCCGGCGGTTGCCCATGTGCCCGGACATTTTCAGTCCCTTGAAGACCTTGCCGGGCGTGGTTCCGCCGCCGATGGAACCCGGAGCCCGTTGCCGGTCTGACTGACCGTGGGTCCGGGGACCGCCGTGGAAGCCGTGACGTTTCATTGTTCCGGCGAACCCGCGACCCTTGGACTTGCCTGCGACGTCGACGATTTCGCCAGGTTCGAAGATATCCACCGAAACCAGCTGGCCGACTTCAAACTCGCTGGTGTCGTCAGCGCGCACTTCCTCGAGGCGACGGCCGATCTGGCTGCCTCGCAGGTGGCCCGCCGCGGGTTTGATGGGTTTGCGCACCCGCCCGAACCCCAGTTGAATCGATTCGTAGCCGTCCTTTTCCGTGGTCCGTATCTGGGTAACGGCGCAGGGGCCGGCCTCGATCACGGTTACAGGCACCACCTGGCCGGCGTCGTTGAACACCTGGGTCATGCCGATCTTTTTGCCGAGGAACGCCTTGAGCATTTTCTTTGCCTACGAGCGGTAGATGGTGTTCGTTAGATAAAATGGCGGCGGTGGCTTTCATGCCAGCCGCCAGCCGGAACTGTAATTCTACGACGGGATCACTATTCTTTCAAGCCTGATCGCCCCGCCGTTCGGCGTTTTGACCGCCTCACCCGTGATTCCGACCTTCGCCGGGCCGCGGGATCGGCCGATTTAGAGTTTGATGGAAATGTCCACTCCCGCCGGCATGTTGAGCCGGGTCAGAGCGTCGATGGTCTTGCTGGTGGGTTCCATGATGTCCAGGAGCCGCTTATGCGTCCGGATCTCGAAATGCTCGCGGGAATCCTTGTCGACATGGGGACCACGAATGACGCAGAACCGCCTGATTTGAGTGGGCAGGGGAACCGGTCCCGCCACCCGGGCACCGGTTAGTTCGGCCGTCTCCACAATCTGTGTGCTGGATTGGTCCAGCACCTTGTGGTCAAACGCCTTAAGGATAATCCGCATTTGTTGCCGTGCGACCATAATCTAATCCGATAAGGCTCCTGTTGGTGTGTGGTTTTGGGTGCGCCCGTTCGCTACCTGTTGGTAACCAGGGTCCGGGCCACGTTTTCGGGTACCGGCTCGTAGTGCCGGAATTCCATGGTATACGAGGCTCGACCGCGAGTGAGCGACCGTAGCGCGGTAGTGTAAGCGAAGGTTTCCCCGAGGGGTATCATCGCGCTCACCGTCTGCAGGCCGTCCTGCCCTTCGATGCTGCGGATCTGGGTGCGGCGTGCGCCCAAGTCGCCCAGCACTTCGCTGAGAAACTCTCCCGGCGTCGCGATCTCTATCTCGAAGAAGGGTTCCTGCAACACCGGAGCCGCCCGGCGCGTTCCGTCCCGAATCGCGATCATCGCTGCGGAACGGAAGGCCATTTCGGACGAGTCTACCGTGTGGTAGCTACCGTCAACCAACGTGACCTTAAGATCCACCAGAGGATAGCCCGCCAATGGGCCATTGTCCAGACCCTGCTTCACTCCGGACTCGACCGCGGGAATGAAATTACGTGGGATGGTGCCCCCAGAGGTCCCGTCGACAAATGCGACACCGGCGCCACGCTCTTGCGGTTCCAATTGCAGCCAAACATGCCCGTATTGGCCGTGACCGCCGGTTTGCCGCACGAAACGCCCTTCAACCCGGATCGGCTTGGTGATGGCTTCACGGTAGGCGACCCTTGGCTGTCCAACCCGGGCCTCAACGTCGAACTCGCGGCGCATCCGGTCGACGAGGACTTCCAGGTGCAGTTCGCCCATCCCGGATATGATCGTTTGCCCGGTTTCGTCGTTGAACCGCACCACAAAGGTCGGGTCTTCCTCGGAGAGCTTTCGCATCGCCTCGCCCAGCTTGTCCTGGTCCGCTCGGGTGGCGGGCTCGATGGCCACGGACACCACCGGCTCCGGGAAGTGAGGCGGTTCGAGGATCACCGGCTTGTAGTCGGTGCATATCGTGTCGCCGGTGAAAGTGTCCTTCAGCCCGACCGCCGCGCAAATGTTGCCGGCGGTGATCTCCGGCAACTCTTCCCGATGGTTGGCGTGCATACGCAGCAGTCGGCCCATGCGTTCCCGCTTCCCCCGGGTCACGTTGCGCACGGCAGCGCCAGATTCTACTTTTCCGGAGTAGATCCGGAGGAACACCAAGCGACCCACGTAGGGGTCGATCGCTACCTTGAACGCCAAGGCGGACAGCGGTTCGCTGTCCAGGGGTTCCCGGATCTCCACTGTGTCGGTGTCGGGCACCGTGCCTTCCACCGCCGGCACGTCCAGGGGCGAGGGCAGGTAGCAGATGATGGCGTCGAGAAGCGGGTGGATGCCCTTACCCCGCATCGCGCTGCCGCACAGCACCGGCACCAACTGGCGGTTGATGGTGGCGGCCCGCAGAGCGGAACGCAGGTCGTCGGCACAGATGTCCTCGCCTTCAAGGTACTTGATGAGGAGGGCCTCGTCGGTTTCGACGATCTTCTCGATCATTTCCTGACGGTAGTCGTTATAGGCCTGCTCGAACCCGGCAGGGATAGGCATGAGCTCGGGTGGGTCAGCCACATCGTCGCGCCCGTCCGAATACATAATGGCCTGGCCTTCTATCAGATCGACCACGCCGCGAAATTCGTCTTCTACCCCGATCGGTACCTGCACCGCTACGGGGTTTCCTTTCAGCCGACGTCGAATGGACTCGATGGTGCGCTCGTAGGACGCGCCGACCCGGTCCATCTTGTTCACAAAGCAGATACGGGGGACGTTGTAGGTGTCGGCCTGGCGCCAAACCGTCTCGGACTGGGGCTGCACGCCGGCCACGGCGTCTAGCACCACGATGCCGCCGTCGAGGACCCGCAGGCTGCGCTCCACCTCAGCGGTGAAGTCCACATGGCCGGGGGTGTCGATGATGTTGACCTGGTGGTCGCGCCAGTAGGCGGTGGTGGCGGCTGCGGTAATGGTGATGCCCCTTTCCTTTTCCTGAGGCATCCAGTCCATGGCCGTGGTGCCCTCATCCACGCCGCCGACCTTGCGGATGCGTCCGGTCAGGTAGAGCACGCGCTCGGTGACCGTGGTCTTGCCGGCATCGATGTGCGCGATGAAACCGATATTACGGATCAGATCGGCGTTTGTTATTACGGCAGTCATACCTGTACCTGGGGGAAGTTCGGGGGGAGGGAATGACACAAAGTTAGGGGCGAATGATCATTCGCCCCTATAACGGAAGGCGGGGTTTAGCGGCGGTAATGTACGAAGGCGCGGTTCGCCTCCGCCATGCGGTGCAGTTCGTCCTTACGGCGCACTGCGGAACCTTCGCCACGGGCAGCGTCCATGAATTCGTTGGCCAGCCCACGGGCAATGCGCATGCCGTTGCGGCCCCGGGCGCCTCGAATGATCCAACGCATCGCTAACGCCTCGCTGCGGCTGGTGCGGAGTTCGACCGGAACCTGGTAGGTCGCTCCGCCAACACGGCGGGGCCGTACCTCTACCAGGGGAGTGGCGTTGCGCAGGGCCGTGGAGAACACCCCCATTGGATCCTGGTTGCTGTCTTGCCGCACCAGCTCCAGGGCGTCGTAAACGACCCGCTGAGCGGTGGACTTTTTTCCCTTGAGCATGACCCGGTTGATGAACTTGGCCAACTCCGCGTTGTTGTACCGCGGGTCGGGTTTCACTATCCTCGGTTCGGCTCGACGTCTGCGTGACATGATTAATCCACCTTGCGTTCCAAAATGAGCCACCCCCGGCGGTGGGGGTGACGGTGGCTTTATTTCTCGGTTCGGATCGTTGTTAGCCTCTACGAGTACCGTATTTGCTGCGACCTTGGCGGCGTCCGTCGACGCCTTCGGTGTCGAGATTGCTTCGTACCACGTGATAGCGCACACCGGGCAGGTCCTTGACGCGGCCGCCGCGGATCAGCACCACCGAGTGCTCCTGCAGGTTGTGCCCTTCCCCGCCGATGTAGGCAGTCACTTCCACGCCATTGGTCAGCCGTACGCGGCAGATCTTCCGGAGCGCAGAGTTGGGCTTCTTGGGGGTCATCGTACGAACCTGGATGCACACGCCGCGACGCTGAGGGCATCCAGGGCCCCAACGTGTGCGGTTCCGCAGGGAGTTCTGTACCCAGTGGAGGGCCGGCGCCTTAGTCTTCTTGCGCATCGGCTTGCGGCCCTTGCGTACCAGTTGATTGACGGTAGGCATATAATTCCTTTGCTGCCGGTTGGATTTCCGGCGTAATAGCAACAGATGTTACTGCCACCTGCCCGACTCTGTCAACTAAAAACACTCTCCGTAACTGTTCAGAGTTGGTGAGGTAAATTGGCCGAAGGCGGGCTGCCAGACGCTGGCACGGGTGGCGGTGGTTATGTCATATAGAGGGAGTGGATACTGAGAGTGACCTGATCACCGCCGACCGCGATTTCCTCATCGCCATCATTGCCCAACTGCAGGCCACCGTTCTGGAACAGCAGCGGGTGATTGAGCGGTTGGAGCGGCGGATTGCCGAACTGGAAGGCCGGGCGAAGCCGGACGGCCCGCCGCGAATGCCCGGCCTCAAGGCGAAATCGGGCAGCCAGCCGCCAGCGCAGCAGCAGCCCCGAAAGCAGCGACGCCACGGCTTCGCCCGCCCGCGCATGACACCGACCCATCGGGTGGAGCACGTGGTGGAGAGCTGTCCCGATTGCGGGACGCACCTGACTGGCGGCTGGGTCCAGCGCACCCGGGAAGTCATCGAGTTGCCGGTGGTTCCGGTGCAAGTCACCGAGCATGTCTTCATCGCCAGGACCTGCCCAGTGTGTCGGCGGCGCCGAGTGCCCACCGCGCAACTGGACGGCGTGGCACTGGGGCGCCAACGCCTAGGCGTCAACCTGATCAGCCGCATCGCCACGCTACGGGAAGAAGGGCGCCTGCCGATCCGCAGCATCCAGTGGTATCTGCGCACCGTCCATCAGCTGCGCCTCAGCGTGGGGGCCATTGTGAGCGCCATTCACCAGACCGCGCAACAGGCCCAACCAGCAGTGACCGCGATGGTGGACTGCATCCGCGCCAGCCCAGTGGTCCACGCCGACGAAACCGGCTGGCGTCAAAATGGGAACAACGGTTACGTGTGCGAGCCCTTGACCAATCACTTTCAGCACCCCCACCGAGCGCTACTTCCTGCGGCGGGGTCGGGGCAAGGCGGTGGTGGACGAAGCGCTGGGCGAGGCATTCTCCGGAGTACTGGTCAGCGATTTCTACGCCGCCTATCACCATTACGATGGCCCCAAGCAACGGTGCTGGGCGCACCTGCTGCGGGACATCCACGACTTGGTGGCCCTCTACCTCAAAGATGCCCCGCTGGCCCGCTGGGCGGTGGCAGTCCATCGACTCTACGAGGAAGCCAAAGCCTTCTCTCATCCTCAGGCCCAGCGACGGCGTGTCGCTCAACTGGCCTTGGAGCGGAAGCTGCTGGCCATCTGCCATCCCTTCCTGGCTGACCCGCTAGCCGTTCAGGGCAAGCTGTGCCGGCGCATTGAGCGCCACATCAAGGAACTCTTCGTCTTCGTGGCCGAACCAGACGTGCCAGCGGACAACAACGCTGCCGAGCGCAGCCTGCGTCATCTGGTCATCAGCCGCAAGGTCAGCGGCGGCACCCGCTCGGAGCAGGGCACCGAGAGCAAGATGACGCTGGCATCCATCTTCGGCGCCTGGCGCGCCCAAGGACTAAATCCTCTCGCCGCCTGCCGTCAGCTGCTCACTTCCCCCCAAGTCTGAACTGTTACCACTCTCCATCAGGGCAATCGCGTCTTATCCGAGGAGGACTGTGAGCAGGTAGTCCTCGTCCCAACCGGCGTGGAGGCGTTTGCCCTGGATGCCCACTTTCAGGGTGGTCTCGTTTTTCAAGAGGTTGTGTCCGATCTGCCGCAGGATGTTCATGTTCTGTGGGCCATTGTCCTTGCGCACTCGGCACTGATCTTCCCGAAAGGTCAGGTCCAAGGTCCAGTGCAACGAGTTTTCGATGCTCCAGTGGCTCCTGATGGCGGCCAGCAGTTGTTCTCCTGAGCCGGCCAGGCTGCTGATGTAGTAGCGGGGTTGGCTGGCGTCGCCATCAGGGTGGTGCGGTGGCCCACCACCCTGATGGCGGCTTTCAGTTGCGGCCATTGCTCTTGGGGGTCCAGGTAGTCCAGGCAATCCGGCTCGGTGATGACCCAGCATTCCCGGCGTTCCACCCGCCCGTGTCCCTTGTCCACCGTCTGAGCGTGGTCATAGGGTGTCTCGTCAAAGCCCAATGCCTCAGCCCCTTCGAACAGGTCCTGAATACTCTCGTACAGTTGACCCTGGTTCTCCTTCACCGCCAGCACGTAGTCGGCGCCGCCGTCGGTGCTCTTCAGTCCGGGTGATCCGCTGGGCGATCTCACGCTGGCAACCCATGGCGTCAATGGTTACGATGCAGCCATGCAACTCCAGCAGTTGAGGAATGGCGGTGATCTCGTTGGATTTCTCGTCAGTCTTGACCTGGCCCAGGGTCAGGGTCTGCTGGGTGGCCCAGGCGCTGACCCTGTGAATGGCCCCCTTCTTTCCGGCCCGGTCATAGGACCGTCGGGCCGTCTTCCCATCGATAGCGACCACCTCCCCGGGGAGCAGTTCAGCGATGGCCTGGGTCCATGAGATGCAGCAGTTCTGCAACTGCACTGGGTCCAGGCGAGCGAAGACATCCCCGAAGGTGTCGTGGGACGGAATGCCGTGAGGCAGTTCCAAAAAGCTCTGAAACCAGGCCAGCTTGCTCCTGCCGAAGAGCTCGATGCGGACCCAGGAATCGGCGCCGCAGATGGTGGCGCAGATGGCGATGGCCAGGATGTCCACCAGTTTGTGGCGTCGGGTGCGCTCCACTCGGGGATCGTCCAACTCGGCGAAATGCTCGAGGATGGTTGCCTTGGGACGTTGCGCCATGCCCATTTCCCTCCACGATGGTCAATGAATCATGGCACGTTAGCATATTTCTAAAAAATCAATTAAGACGCGATTGCCCTGCACTCTCCATAACTGTTCAGACTTGGCGAGTTGAATTGGTGCAAAGGGGTTTGAGTATTGCTGGCGCTAGAAGTCCGGCCGGAAAGCCATTGGCGGGGTTTTTACCCTGCAACCGTCAGACGCTTTACAGTCATATACGGCAGATATTTATAGGTTATCCGTTGCGAATACCTGGCAATTACATCGATATTCGACGCAATGAAAATTGCACTTTGGGGAAGATAGGGGTTTCCGGCCCGCTTTCTAGGGGTTGTGGTTATGTCATATACCGGGTATGGATCCGGAAATTGACCTGTCCACCGCTGACCGCGATGTGCTCATCACCATCATAGCCCGACAGCAGGCCATCATCGAGCGCCTGGAGAAACGGATTGCCCAGCTGGAAGGGCAGGCCAAACCCGGCGGTTCCCGGGGATGCCCGGTCTAAAACCCCAGGTCAGCCGGATACCTGCCCAGCCCAAGAGACCGCGCAAGCGTCGGCCCCACGGCTTTGCCCGCCGTCGCATGACGCCCACGCGACGGGTGGAGCGTGTGGTGGAGTGCTGCCCCGATTGCGGAACCCAGTTGTCCGGCGGCTGGACCCAGCGCACTCGGGAGGTCATCGAGTTGCCCCAGGTTCCGGCGGAGGTTACCGAGCACGTCCATATCGCCAGGAATTGTCCAGCTTGCCGACGCCGCTGTCTGCCCCCAGCGCAACTGGACGGCATGGTGATGGGCCAGCAGCGCCTGGGGGTCAACCTGGTTAGCCTGATCGCCACGCTCCGAGAGGAGGCCCGACTGCCCATTGGCGCCATCCAATGGTATCTGCGCACCGTCCATGGGCTGCGCCTCAGCGTGGGAGCCATCATGGCTGCGGTCCAGCGCACGGCGCAAAGCTGGACTTTGCGCATTTCAAGCGGCGTAAGCGAGGGAATCTACAAGTCGGTGGTACAGAGCGACGGGGAGTTCCTACGTATCGAGGCTGGCCGCTCGACTTTGTACAATCAAGCGGCATAGGACAGCGTGTCGAGCATCCTGCGGTACAAGAGGCGCGGGATTTTCATCGCTTCGTGCTCGCGCCCGGACGGCCTAAAAGTTCCCTGCTGCACCCAGCGGTATCGTCTGACCAGGGCAATGGCGTCGGCGAAGGAGGGGCTGGTTTTGTCATACCACGCCGTGGCGCGTGGAGCCATGCCACCCTGCTGACCGATTAGGACATCCGCCGCCAGGGTCACCACGCTGAACAGGCCAAAGAGCGCGGGGTAGTACGCGCGATGGTCTGCTCCGACCACTGGCGCGGGGTTTCCATGCCCAGGTGGGCCCGCAGTTCCTCAAAGGTCACCTCGACCTGCCACCGCAGCAGATAGCACTGCAGTATCCGCAGCGGTTCCGCCGCGACGTCGGTGCATAGCAGCGCATAGGGCCCGAGGGGCTCCTCAAGGTGTCTGACGACGACCCAACGTATGAGAACCCGCAGCGGCCCGCCGTGGTACCACAGCGCCACGCCCGAAGTCAGCTCGACCATGGCGGAGCTGCCGTCGGACCCGGTGGCACGGTATGGGGTCCATTGGGTGGTGAGGTCGTCCAGCACCGCAGTCGGACTGGGCAGTCGCGCTCCGACCACCGGGGGGCGGCCAATCTGGCCGGGCCGCCATGGTGGCGCGGGCGGGTACAGGGACGCGTCTTGGCGCAGTTTGGTTACGACGACGATGGGCTTTGACCTGCTCTGGCAACGCAGCCGGAACTCGCGCTTGGCGTAGCCGCCATCACACACCACCACCAGGTCCCGGTCCGGCAGCCACCGGCGCAAACAGACCAGCATCCGCTGGGCGTAATCGGTGACCATCTTATGCCGGCGGCCTTTGCGCCGGTCGCAGCGTGCCGACGGCGCCAGCGCGGTCAAAAACGGCAGCGCCCAGTGTCGTCCCGCCCACCCGATACGCGTCAGCAACATCAGGCTCACCCATTGCAGGCCTGGGGTCATCACCACCTGGTCGTCCTTGGATTGCCCCGGATCCCGGTATCGCCCCTTGGCCGCAATCTTCCGGCCCCAGCGTCGCTCCACCGTCTCGTCAATGCCGAAAACCAACGGCTCGGTGGCCGAACCAAGGCGCCCGGCCACCAACCGCAACCGCGGCCGGCTCAGTTGCAGCGGCGACCATCGGGCGCGGTTGAGCACCTGGTGATAGATGGCGAAGTCGCCGTGCTGACCGATCCCCAAGATGTTGAGGGCGGCGGACACGGTGCGCTTGCCGGGAGACAGGATCGCTCCCACCGCCAGGAGCTCCCACCGCCAGGAGTTGAGCCTTGCGCCAGGTCCTGGCGTCAAACGGATGCTCAAAGGGCAGCAGCAGGGTTACCATGACGGCGGGCAGGGTAGGCACGCTCGACCTCTGGTAGTGATTTGGTCGAGCTTACCCTGTTCTTATAATTTTTCTAGATTTTGTACAAAGTCAAGGCAGCGACTACTACCGTGATTTAATCGACAAGGCCAATTTGACCGATCCGACGGAGCTAACCTCATCGGCAGAGAGCATCAAGATACAGCACGTCTGTATCGACCGGAACCTCCCCGCGTGCGTCCTGGTGCATACTTAGTACTACAGTTGCAGATGTGACAGGCGGGTTTTATAGTGGCATTGGCGGGCTCTGGCTTGGTGGCGCCGTCTCCACCACGACCAGGACAGGATGAAATCCGGCAGTTGGTTCTCCGTCCATACCAGGCGTGTCAGCAGCCGTCGCACCTCCGGCACTGTCACGGGAATCAGTTCCTCATCGGGGCCATAGTGGCCCCCTTTTCTCCCCCTTCCACCGCCTGATTCCTGATTACCGTCAGATAGGCGTGGGCCAACATCGCCAGGGTGATGTGCCGGTACCAGCCATCCCAACGCCGCACCTCGTACTGGTCCAACCCCACCTCTCCCTTGGCCTCCTCGAAGCATTCCTCTATGGCCCATCGAGTCCCTGCCACCCTCACCAACTCCTCCAGGGTAGTGCCCGCTGGACCGAAGCAAACGTAGTAGGCCAACTCATCAGGTTTGGCAATGCTGCGTCGCGTCAGCAGCCAGTGCCCCTGGTCCGGTTCCCTCAAGGGCCGTATTTCCACCAAGGCCCAGTCGTAGACCCGGGGGCCCTTGGCGCCAGCGCCGGCGCTGCACCGGACCCAGGCGGATTCCCCAACCCCGGACGCCAGCCGGTCAGCCCTCACCTGGCAGGGTCCCTGCTCCGTCAAAGCCCACAGCTGCTCGTTGCGCTTGATGGCCAGCACGTGGGGAACGCCCTCCCGCTCCAGCCACCGCCGCAGGTTGCGGTCACTGCCGTAGACCTCGTCCCCGGTAAACCAGGCGAAGGGCACTTCTGACGTAACCGCCCGCTCCAACATCTGCCGGGCCAGTTGCCCTTTGGTCTGAAAGCCGACACTCTCAGGCACCCCGGCCTCCCGCCGGCGTTCCCGGTCATCAGCCCACACCTGGGGCAGATACAGCTCCCGGTCCAGCAGGGTTCTGCCATTGGCCGAGGCATAGGCCAGGAACACGCCCACCTGAGAGTTCTCGATCCGGCCCGCCGTGCCACTGTACTGGCGCTGCACCCCAGCCGATTTCTCCCCTTTCTTGAGGAACCCGGTCTCGTCCACCACCAGGACCGCATCGCCGTCGCCCAGATGCTCCACCACGTACTGCTTCAGGTCATCGCGGACCAAGTCCGCGTCCCAGACGTAACCCGACAGCAGGCGCTGCACCCCGTAGGGAGTGGCATAGCCCGCTTGCTCCGCCAGTTGCCAACCGTTCTTGCGCTCCACTGGACTGAGCAACCCTTTCAGATACTCCAGCACCCGCTTGCGCGGCTCCGGCCGCCGGAACCTGCCCGCGATGCACTCGTGCACCCGCTCGATGCCCTCGGCCCACCGGGCGACCTCCGCTACCTCGTCTCTCCCAACAATCACCACCTCACCTCAACACTCCTCGGCTGCCTAAAATTCTACCCTTTCATGATCTGCAACTGTAGTATTAGTGCCTATCCTAATAACTCGTGAAAACTCGCGCTCCCGTTCTGGGAAGCCCAGGTGGGGTTACGTTTAGACTGGGGCCATGACCAAAGCGAAAGACCCCAAGCCGCCACGTCCCAAGCGGGCTGGCCCAGCCAACAAGACCAATCCCACCACCGGCGGTTTCCAGATTTCCGACGAACTCTGGGCAGTGCTGGAGCCCCTGATCCCCAAGCGTGTGAACACCCATCGGTTTGGGGGCGGCCGTCCCCGGGTTCCCGACCGCACCTGCGCCAACGGCATCTTCTACGTGTTGCGCACCGGTTGCCAGTGGAAGGCCTTGGACGCCACGGGGATCTGTTCCGGGTCCACCGCGCACCTGCGCTTTCAGGAGTGGGTTGCCGCTGGGGTGTTCCTGGAGTTGTGGCGGGTGGGACTGGAGCGCTACGACGAACTGCAGGGTCTGGACTGGAGTTGGCTGAGTATGGACGGGGCCATGACCAAGTCGCCCCTGGGTGGGGGAAAAAACTGGCGCCAACCCCACCGACCGAGGTAAGCGAGGCGTCAAGCGCAGCCTGTTGACTGAAGCGTCGGGCATTCCAGTGGGCTTGGCGGTGGACGGGGCCAACCGCCACGACATGAAGCTGGTGTGGGCCACGGTGGACAGCGTGGCGGTATCCCGACCGGCGCCCAGCCCAGAGCATCCCCAGGGGATGTGCCTGGACAAGGGCTACGACTTCGCAGAGGTGCGCCGCACCCTGGACGAGTTCGGCTTCACGGCCCACATCCGCAGTCGAGGCGAAGAGGCTCAAGCCATCAAGCGGGAGGCCGGTTTCAAAGCCCGGCGTTGGGTGGTGGAACGCACCCATAGTTGGCTGAACCGTTTCCGGCGCATTCTGGTTCGTTGGGACAAGTCCCCCGACAACTACATCGCCTTTCTTCACTTCGCCTGCGCCCTCATCGCCCTCAGAGCCGCCGGATTATTAGGATAGGCACTTAGTGGTATTCACCGACGTAGACGAAACGGCGCACATGCTCGCCGAGTAACAGTTCAGAGTTGAGGGGAAGCGAGGAGTTGTCGGCAGGCGGTGAGGGTGTTGAGGTCTTGTGTTCGCCAGGTGCCGCAGATTGAGGCCAGCGCCATCTTGGTCTCGGTGCCCCGCTCCGAGCGGGTGCCGCCGCTGATCTTGCGGCTGATCACCACTGGGCGCAGGCTGCGCTCGGCGGCGTTGTTGTCCGGCGGCGCCTCCGGATGAGCCACGAAGACGAAGAGTTCCTTGATGTGGTTACTGATGCGTCGGCACAGTCTGGCCTGCGCCGACGCCGGGTCATCCCGGTAGGGACGGCACAGCGCCAGCAGCCGTCGTTCCAGGGCCAGTTGGGCAGCGCGCCGCTGCTGCTCTGCCGGATGGGTGAAGGCTTTGGCCTGTTGGTAGAGTTGGTGGACGGCGTCCGCCCACTGGACCAACGGGAGATCGTCGGGGTAGAGGACGCGCCGGTCGTGGATGTCTCGCAACAGATGTGCCCAGCAGCGCTGCTTGGGGCCGTCATAGTGGTGGTAGGCGGCATAGCAGTCGCTGACCAGCACCCCGGCAAACTCATCGCCCAGGACCTCATCCACCACGGTTTTGCCGCGTCCCCTCCGCAGGAAGTAGCGTGCAGGAAGTAGCGTTGGGTGGGGGTGCTGAAGGTCCACACGTAACCGTTGTGTCCGTCCTCCCGCCAGCCGGTCTCGTCGGCGTGGACCACCGGACTGCCTCGGATCCGTTCCACGATGTCGGTCATCATCCCCTGGGCTCGGTCGGCCACCCTTGGTGTGGCGGCCACGATGGCGCCCACGCTGAGACGCCGACCATGCACCGCAGCCAGGTACCACTGGATGGTACGGAAGGGCAGCCTGGCCTCTTCCCGCAGCGCGGCAATCAGGCTGACCAGGTTGATCCCCAGGCGCTGCTGGCCCAGCACCACCTCGTCCAGTTGCGATGGCGGCACCCAGCGGCGATGGCACTGGGGGCAGGCGCGGGCGATATAGGCGTGCTCGGTTACCTGCACCGGAACCTGGGGCAACTCGATGACCTCCCGAGTGCGCTGGGTCCAGCCGCCGGACAACTGGATCCCACAATCGGGACACCGCTCCAGCGCGTGCTCCATACGCTGGTCGGGCGGCATTCTGGTTCGGGCAAAGCCCGAGCGACGGGGCTGGCGCGGCTTCTTGGGTCGATCCGGTTTCCCGTCGCCTTTGGGCTTCAGGCCGGGCATCCGTCCCGAACCGCCGGACTTGCCCTTGCCTTCCGACTGGGCAATCCGCTTCTCCAGGCGTTCAATGATGGCCTGCTGTCGGATGATGATGCCGATGAGCACATCCCGGTCGGCAGTCCGGAGATCAATTTCACCGTCCATCCCAGCTATATGACATAACCACCATCCCCAACGCCAGCCATCTCCAAACCCAATTCGGCCAATTCACCTCACCAACTCTGAACAGTTACCTCGCCGAAGCCAAGTTGACGGCGCACTACATCGCGGCGGCACTGGAGGCGGGGAAGACCCCTGCGGAAATCAACGCGACGTTGATGGAGGTCGCCGACTCCAGCACAATTACCGAATCCTGGGTGAGCGACGAGTAGGGATGGATCGAGTTCACCAACGTGCCGAGTCTGGACTTTGCGTTTCCGACGAACTCAGACGCGGGCACGCAAGCAGCGCCGTTTGCGGGCCTGCTGCGGGGAACAAGCAGGTGGTGACGCGGAGCATGCAGTCGCGCGAGGCGCACGGAAAGTCGTTCCAGTACGCGGGGGTGGCCGGGATTGACCAGCTGCGGATAGTTCAGGTAGGGATCGCCGGGCCCGCGGAATAAGCGGGAGCAAACTCGCGACCGCGCTCGGCGACTCGCGATGGAGGATGGCGACGCTTCGACTAGCTCGCGTTGATCCTTCGACGGACTCAAGATGAGCGGCGCTGGGCAGGGACAGTTGCAATTGGAAATTTGCGCGGGAGTAAGAATCATAATTGAAAACAGTTTACGGGGAACGGAGTTGACATTTATAATGCCGCCGATGAGATGAGTTATTGAATCTCATTGGATAACTGGATTGAAATGCTGCTGACGATCGACATTGGCAACACGGCCGTGACCATCGGGGTGTTCCGAGACGGAGGCGCCATCGAGGGGAGCGGGAAGGGGGCCAGTCCGATGGAGCGGCTGGCGACCACGCTGCGGGTGGCGACGGACTCGCGGCGAATGGCGGACGAGTACGGGATCCTGCTGAAGAACCTGCTGGAGTTCCGGGGGATCGCAACGACGGACATCACGGCGGCGTGCATCTGCTCGGTGGTACCGCCGCTGACAGGCATGTTCGAGGATCTGTGCCGACGGTTCTTCGGGGTCACGCCACTGCAGGTCACGTCGCAGATCGACCTCGGGATGCCGGTCCGTTATGACAACCCACGGGACGTGGGGGCGGACCGGATCGTGGACGCGGTGGCAGCGGTGGAACTGTACGGCGCGCCGATGATCGTGGTGGACCTGGGTACGGCGACGGTGTTCGACGCGGTGTCGCGTGACCGGGAGTACCTGGGCGGGGCGATCGCCCCGGGGATCAACCTGTCGGCGGATGCGTTGTACTACAACACGTCACAGCTGAGGCGGGTGGAACTGGTCGCGCCCACGGAAGCTGTGGGGCGGAACACGACAACGTCGCTGCAATCGGGAATAGTGCTCGGGTATGCGGGGCTGGTCACCACGATGGTGGAACGGTTCAAGGCGGAGATCGGCGAGGACGCCAAGGTCGTGGGCACGGGCGGGCTGGTAACCGTGATCTCGGACCACGCGCCGGTGTTCGACGACATCAACCAGGAGTTGACGCTGGTCGGGCTCGACATCATCTACCGGAAGAACGCAGCCGGGGCTCCTGGACCGAGCAGCGCCGCAGGGCTGAGCAGGGTGAGCTGATATGGAATCCGCGTTGGTCGGCAAGAACGTCGTTCTGGGGGTGACGGGGAGCATCGCCTGCTACAAGGCGCTGGACCTGGCGAGCAAGCTGGTGCAGGCCGGGGCGAACGTTGAGACGATCCTCAGCTATGGTGCGACACAGTTCGTGACACCGCTGGCGTTCCGCAGCCTGACTCACCGGTCGGTGGTGACGGACACCTTCGACGCAGACTCGGAGCACAGTGTGGAGCACGTCGCGCTGGCGCGGTGGGCGGATATCGTCGTGATCGCTCCGGCGACGGTGCACTGCATCGCGAAGCTGGCCGGGGGCCTGGCGGACGACCCCCTGACGACGACGGTGATCGCGACAGAGGCGCCCCTGCTGGTGGCGCCGGCGATGGACGCGAACATGTTCGACCATCCGGCGACGCAGGAGAACATCACGCGGCTGCGCAGCCGGGGCGTGTTCCTGGCCGGGCCGGCGCCGGGTCGGTTGGCGTCCGGACTGATGGGAATAGGAAGGCTGGTGGAGCCGGCGGATCTCCTGGGGTATATCGCGGCGACGCTGGGGAAGGACGGAGACTTCGCCGGACGGAAGGTGGTGGTAAGCGCCGGTGGGACCCAGGAAGCGATCGACCCGGTGCGGGTGATCACGAATCACTCCTCGGGACGGATGGGATACGCGGTGGCCGAGGCGGCGCGGGACCGGGGGGCGGACGTAGTGCTGGTGACGGCGCCGACGGCGTTGGCGGATCCGGCGCTGGTGCGGGTGGTTTCAGTGAAGTCGGCACAGGACATGTGCGACGCAGTGCTGGCGGAGACGGGGACGGCGGACGCGCTGGTCATGGCGGCGGCGGTGGCGGACTACCGGCCAGCGGTGATGGCGGAGCAGAAGATCAAGAAGACGGCTGCAGACGAGATGACCATAGACCTGGAGAAGACGACAGACATATTGGCGACGGCGAGGGGACATTTCGTACGGGTCGGGTTTTCAGCCGAGAGCGAGAACCTGGAGGCGAATGCCGCGGATAAGGTGCGGCGCAAAGAGTTGGACCTGATAGTAGCCAACGATATTACGGAAGAAGGCAGCGGATTTGGCGTGGACACGAACCGGGTGGTGCTGATTGACCGAGAGATGGAGGTCGAAAGGTTGCCATTGCTCACCAAATACGAGGTGGGCCACAGGATCCTGGACCGAGTTTCGACACTGCTAAGACCGTGAAATTCGACTACAGTTTAGACAAACTTCGCGGCGACATCTTCGGAGGCCTCACCTGCTCGGTGGTAGGTCTGCCGGTCGCTCTCGCGTTCGGCGTGGCATCGGGTCTGGGTCCGACGGCCGGAATGTACGGCGCGATCGCGGTTGGGTTCTTCGCGTCAGTTTTCGGGGGGACGCGATCGCAGATTTCGGGTCCGACGGGACCGATGTCAATCGCGATGGCGGTGATCGTAACCAGCCACGCGAACAGCCTGGCGGAGGCGTTCACTATCGTCGTGCTGGCGGGGCTGATACAGGCCGCCCTGGGACTGGCGCGGATCGGGCGGTTCGTAGCCTACACGCCTTACTCGGTGATTTCCGGGTTCATGACGGGGATCGGCGTGATCATCATGATCGTGCAGATCGCTCCGTTCTTAGGATCGCCGGTGGCGGTAGGAGGAGTGATCGGGGCGGTCAATGCGCTGCAGGACGTGGTTACCAGCGTCAACTTCCAGGCGCTGGCGGTCGCCGTGGTCACGCTGATAGTGGGCGTGCTGTGGCCACGCCCTTTCCGACGGGTACTGCCGGCGCCGCTGGCGGCGATGATCGCGGGTTGCGCGCTGGGCATCCTGTGGCTGAACGACCTACCGGTTATCGGCAACGTGCCGACGGGGTTGCCGGACCTGCAGGTTCCGGTTTTCTCGATGAGATTCGTCTTGGGCGCCCTGGAGCCGGCGCTGGTGCTGGCGCTGCTAGGATCGATCGACAGCCTGTTGACATCGCTGATCGCGGACTCGCTGACGCGGACGCGGCACAACCCGAACCGGGAGCTGATCGGGCAGGGCATCGGCAACATGATCGCGGGGCTGATCGGAGGGCTTCCGGGTGCGGGAGCGACGCTGGGGACGGTGGTGAACATCCGGTCCGGCGGAAACTCGCAGCTGTCGGGGGCGATCCGCGCGGCAGTGCTTTTGGCGCTGGTGCTGGGCCTGGGCAGATACGTGGAGGCGATACCCCACGCGGTTCTGGCCGGTATCTTGGTGAAAGTGGGCTGGGACATCATGGACTGGCGGTTCGTGACGCGGGTACATCAGATGCCGAGGGAACACCTGCTGGTGATGGTGATAACGTTTGGGCTGACCGTGTTCCTAGACCTGGTGACGGCGATTGCCATCGGATTGATCGCGGCGGGCATGGCCAGCGCGAGGCTGCTGGAGCGGCAGGAGCTGGACAGCGTCGTGTCCGTGCCGCTGCTGGATCAGAGCTTCCTTTCGCTAGACCCGGACGCCGAGAACGCGGACGAGTTCTCTGCCCGGGTGGGCCTGGTGGTGCTGCGGGGGCGATTCTCCGTGGCCTCGTCGAGCAACCTGGTGAGCACCATCGGGCAGGACATCCAGGAGCACGAGGTGGTGATATTCGACTTCACCGAGACTGCGTACATGGACGACAGCGCGGCCATGGTAGTGGAGCAGATGATTGACGTGGCGCTGGACGAGGACACGGAACCGATCGTAATGGGGCTATCCGGCCCCGTGGAACGGAACCTGCGGGCGCTGAACATACTGCACCGCGTTCCGGCGGACCGCTTCGTGAGCACGCGGGACGAGGCGCGGGAAGTCGCGGAGAGGATACTGGCCGCGTAACAACGCAAACAGGGTTGGATCGCCTCGCCACCGGTACATGGAGGACGACAATGCGTATCGGAGTATTTGTTGGGGCGTCGACGGCCGACCTGATGAGCCTGGACGAACTGATCGGGCGGATCAAGCAGGCGGAAGAGGACGGGTTCGACAGCTTCTGGGTACCACACATCTCTGCGCGGGGATACGACGCGCTGACCGTGCTGGCGCTGGCGGGAGCGCAGACCAGCCGGATCGAGCTGGGGGTCGGCGTGGTGCCGACGTATCCGAGGCACCCGGTGGCGATGGCGCAGCAGGCGCTGACCACCGCAGCGGCGAGCAACGGGCGGTTCGTGCTGGGGCTTGGGCCGTCCCATCGGCCAGGGATAGAGGGGAGCTTTGGGCTGTCCTACGACCGGCCGGCGTTGCACGTGCGGGAGTACCTGTCTGTGCTGCGTCCGCTTATGGAAGAGGGCCGGGTGCAATTCTCCGGCGAGTTCTACAACGTAAACGCGGAGCTCGACATGCTGGACCGCCCCAAGTGTCCGGTGCTGATTTCGGCACTGGCTCCACGTATGCTGCGGCTGGCGGGAGAACGGGCCGACGGGACCATCACCTGGATGGCAGGGCCGAGGACGATCCGGGAGCACATCACGCCGCGCATCGGGCGGGCCGCCGAGGCCAGCGGGCGAGAGGCTCCGCGCGTTTGCGTTGGGCTACCGACGACGGTGTGCGACGACGAGGCCGTAGGACGGCGGCAGGCGGCGGAGGCGTACGAGCGGTACGGGCAACTGGTGAACTACCGGCGAGTGCTGGACATCGAGGATGTGGAAGGGCCCTCGGAGGTGGCGGTGATCGGCAACGAGGATTCGCTGCGACGTCAACTGGAGGAGTTTGCCTCCGGTGGGGCAACGGACTTCATGGCCAACATCTTCGCGAGAGAAGGCGACACCGAAACAGGGGCAAGGACGTATGCTGCGCTAAAGGATCTGGTAGGTAGGGTGTAGATAACAGCGGCTCCTATGCTGTCTCGGCACCGCCTTCCGGGATGTAAACGACGCCAAGTGGAGTTACCGTTGAGCGGCGACCGGACGGGTTGACCCCGATCAACCGCGTGATCTCCTCGACTGAGTAGGATTGGCCAGACCACTTTACCTTGATGGTGTGACGGTCGTTCCTGTTTTGGTCGCGGAATTCGTAGCCGCCAACAACTTGACCGATTGACCATTTCCGGTCTTGCCTGCCTATGCCTTTAGCAGCGCCAGTCACGACAAAAGAACCTATTGGGATGCCGTAGACGAACCGTTTGAATTGTGCAGCTACCTGCGGGGTTTGATCAAATTCACTGACGGTCAAAGCGATCTCGTCTTCGGACATCTCGGCTAAGTTTTTGATGACATTGAAATCGATACCCGCGATCTTCTGATGCAGAAAAGCCGCATGCCGCACCAGATCTGCTGCCCAGATCAGAGTCACGTTGGATTCTTGGTCGGTCATAGTTTTACCTTTATTTAGAACCGGGACTGACTAGGCATACGCTATGATGAATACGCCCAGCGCAGTGGTCGTTGGTTTTCTCGCCAGTTAAGGATGTACTCCCGTTGTTAGGTAGTTTCGGGGAACTTGGCGTATCTCGACTTGGGGCATTCGTGCTAGATTTCGTGGAGCCGTTCTAGGGCCGACTGGCCGGTTTGCCCGTGACGGGCCAGCCAGGAACCGATGATGGTGCCGGTACGCCCGGTCCCGCCCCAACAATGGACGTAAACGGTATGGTCTGCGTCGATATTCCGACTATGGTTTCGAGGATTTCAACGGTCCAGTTCAGAGAACTCGGTACGGATGCGTCAGTGATGGCAACTCGCTGATGGGACGCGGTATCCAGCCACTGTGCGTACGGGGATAGCGGATTTTCTTCAGTCAAATCGATAAATGCGGTTATGCCGGCATCCGTCAAACGGTCGGTCTCCTGCGGCGACGAAGCGTCGTCCAAATTTCTAGGGTATTCCCCTGCCATGAGTTTGCCTGGCAGCACCCAATAGCAGTTGTCGATCGGTCGAGACATAATCGTCATTTATCTCCGTTCACTCCATCACCATTGCTGTGACGCCGACTGGTCATCAGAAGACACCGCCTCCAGTCTAATCTACCCCAGGGCCCTCAATAGATCACACAGTGGAGTGCGATGGGGCCAAAGCAGGGGCGAATGACTATTCGCCCCCTACGTATCCAGTGGCATGCGGGAGTTCGCGGCTAGCTCACGGCTTCCTTGAAGCGGCGGATGGCTTCAATGTGCTGGTCGGGGCCCTTGAGACCGGCGCGCATGGTGTTGACCGAGAAGTGGGTGGCACCGGCGTCGTCCCAGTCCGCGGCCAGTTTGTTCCAATCGTCGGGGTTGTTGCTGTCGGCCAGGGAGGCGCGGCCCTCGACGCCGATGGCAGACGGATCGCGTCCGTAGCCGCGAGCCAGTTCGCGCATCTCCTCCAGGCGTTCGCGTCCGGCGCCGTCGGGCTGGAACTGAGGGAACCAGCCATCACCGGTGCGGGCAATACGGCGGACGACTTGTGGCGCGCCACCGCCGAACCAGATGGGGATGGGACGCTGCACGGGCAGGGGGTTGATGCCGGCGTGGGTGATCTTATGGTAACGGCCTTCGTAGTTCACGACCTCCTCGGTCCAGAGCTTACGAAGGACTTCGACCTGCTCGGCGGAGCGACGGCCACGGTTCTCCCAGTTTTCGCCCAGGGCCTCGTACTCGACCTCGTTCCAACCGACGCCGATGCCCAGGCGCAGGCGGCCGTTGGTGAGGACGTCGACCTCAGCCGTCTGCTTGGCGACAAGGGCGGTCTGACGCTGGGGGAGGATGATGATGCCGGTGCAAAACTCGATCTTTTCGGTCAGAGCGGCGAGGTAGCCGAACATCACGAAGGGTTCGTGGAACATGTCGTCCTTATTGTAGGGCCGGTTCCACTCCGCGCGCTGGGTGTGGTCGGCGCCGAGGACGTGGTCGAAGACCAGCAGGTGCTCGTAACCCAGAGCCTCAGCAGCCTGGGCGAAGTCCTTGACGGCGATGGGATCCGCGCCGATTTCGGTTTGGGGGAAGATAGCTCCTAGTTGCATGGTGGTTGGCTCCTTGGCAAGGTTGAGCGCGTAGACGCGAGTTTATTGTATAGGTCGGGTGGGGTTGACGCTATTGCTGCCGGAATAAACCGAAACGAGGGCGGTCCCTGCTCGGAACCTGCCCTCGTTGTTGCCTCGTAGGAGATTGCGGTGCTTTGCCTGCAATGACAGCCTGGTCGTGATCCTTACACCTGGCGCTGCTTGGGATCGAGGCGGTCGCGGAGCCAATCGCCCAGGAGGTTCATGCTGAGCACCACCAGCATGATGGCGAGGCCGGGGAACATGGCCACCCACCAGCCGTTGGGCGAGGTGATAAGCACGCGGCCATCGGCGACCATCAAGCCCCAAGCCGGCTGCGGGGGCGGAATACCAGCGCCCAGGAAGCTGAGGGTGCTTTCCAAAATGATAACGAAGCCCACGTTGAGGGTAGCCAACACGATGACACTGTTGAACACGTTGGGAAACACGTGCCGGAACATGATCCGTCGGTGGGACGAGCCAGACACCTGCGCCCGTGCGATGAAGTCCTGCACCCGAACGGCCAGCGTCTCACCGCGCACCAGGCGAGCGTACCGAGACCACATCAACAGGACCAGCACCGTGATCACCGTACTCATGCTGGCGCCGACGGCGGCGACCAGGACTAGGGCCAGCAAAATGATGGGGATTGATAAGGAGATGTCGACGAGTCGCATCACCACGCCATCGACCAGGCCGCCCGTATATCCGGCGATGATTCCCAGGCTGGTCCCGATAATGCCGGCGATGAAGATGGCGATCACGGCAGTGACCACGGAGACACGAGCCCCATACATAATGCGTGTGAGAATGTCTCGCCCCACCCGGTCGGTGCCGAGAAGGTGCTCGGTGGTGCCGCCTTCCATCCACACGGGCGGGAGCAGTTTGACGCTCAGGCTGCCCAGTTTCGGATCGTGGGGAGCGATGAAATCTGCGAAAGCCGCGGGGATCACCAGCACGATGAGAAGCAACAGAATGGGTAACACCGGGTAGCGCCGAACTTCCGAGAAAACGCCGCCGACGCTGCGCCCGCCAGCCTCCTCAACGGGAACTACGGCCTCTTCAGCGACAACAGGTCCGCCTATTCGGTCGTCTGCAGCCATGGCAATCGCTCCTTGGACAGTGGGTCGAACGCGCCGTTCTACGTGTAGCGGATGCGCGGGTCGACGTAGGCGTAGGCGATGTCAACCAGCAGGTTGGCGACGATGTAGACCAGACAGAAGGTAATGACCACGGCCTGAACCACCGGGAAATCACGCGCCGCCGTTGCGTCCACGGCCAACCGGCCAACGCCCGGCCAGGCAAACACGAACTCAATGGAAACCGACCCCACCAGCAAGGAGCCGATAATGAGGCCGAAATAGGTGAATGGCGCGATTGCCGCGTTGCGGAGACAGTGTTTCCAGATGACCTTCCATTCCGGAATTCCCTTGATGCGGGCCAGCTTGACGTATTCGGAATCGAGCACGTCCAGCATGGAGGACCGCACGAGGCGCATCAACGCGGCCACCTGGAACCATCCGATGGCAATCGCCGGCAGGATGAACGACAGTACCCCGTGTTCCTTGCCGGACACCGGGAACCAGCCCAACTGGACCGCAAAAATCCACATCATCATCAGACCTAGCCAGAATGCCGGCAGCGACTGGCCGAACAGGGCGATGGTCTTGCCGATGTAGTCCAGCGGGGTGTCCTTCTTGACCGCCGATAACACTCCGATCGGAATTGCCACCACGACCGCCACCCCCGCGAGCGCGGCGGTGTTGGGCAGGCGCTCCAGGACCAGGCTGATGGCCGTCCGGCCGCGGATGCGCAGGGACTCGCCAAAATCCCCCTTGAGAGCATTGCCCAGGAAGGTGAAATATTGGACGTGGATCGGCCGGTCCAGCCCTCAGGCGGTGCGAACTCGGGCGGCGTCGGCGGGCGTGGCTTCAAGGGGCAGCATCACATCCAGCGGGTCCCCGAACACGCGCGCCAAGGTGAACACCACGACGGTCAGCACCAACAGGGCCAGAATGGATTGGCCAATTCTGAGTATGATGTAGCGCTGCATGGCATTCACCCATTGTCGCGAATCGGCGGCTATTGGACTTGATTAATGCTTACGTTTTGTAATTCGCCCGATGGTACGGGTAATCATTTCAACTGTCAACGTTATCCGGCGAAACTCGTGAAATATGGAGCGGCGTGCAATCCGGAAGCGCCGGGAAGTACCACGGCGGGATCACACGCCGCTGGGGCGTGAGCCAGACCCTACTGGGCCGGCGTGATGTACTCGGTGTGGGTGAAGCTGGTATTGATATTACCGGGCCACACGTACTCGCCAACGGCCTTCGGGTCGATGACCAACTGGGCCGGCAGCCAGACGATGGGAACCTCGGAGTAGAGGTCATACTTGGGGTCGCCCAACTCCCGAAGGGTGTCGGATTTCACCACCGGGTCCATGGATTGAGTGGCTTTGTTGTACAAGATGTCAGTCTTGGGGTCAACGGAGGTGCGCCAGAAGCCGGTGGGGCCGCTGCGATTGTAACCGTTCAAGGTGATTTCGGCTGGGCGATACGTTCCCCAGGAGGCCGCGATGGTGCCGTGAGTCTTGCCTGGACGGTAGTAATCGGCGCGGTAGGTTGACCACTCGACGGCTTCCGACGTCACGTCGATGCCCACGTTGGTGAGGTAGGAGTAAGCCGCCTCGCCCATGGGAATCATCTCGGGCACGCCGGGGAGCTCGGTGAGCAGGATCTTGAGCTTGTAGCCCTCGTATCCCGCTTCCTTTAGCAGCTGGCGTGACCGCTCCGGGTCGAACCCGTACTTGTCGTCGAATTCTTCCAGCCAGCGGGGGTTGTAGCCGGGCAGGGAGGGGTGGTAACCCCACACGGTGTGGGGCTGGCCGATGCCGTCGAACAACTGCTCGTTGATTTCCTTACGGTTGACGGCCTCCCGCACCCGGACGTCCAGGTGCGGCTCGTCGGGATGATAGAAGCAGGGCGGTTCGTCGGATTCCTTTAAACACTCGCTGCCGAACTCGGGATTATAGACACCGCCCATGATGAAGGTGACCTGGAGGGACGGCAGCTGGCTCTGGACGACCTGCAGTCCCGATCCGACGGCGTCAGCGTGCAGTTCGCGGCTGACTTCGCCGATCTGCACCTGGCCGGTCTTGAGCTGGGCCAGGCGGGTGTTTTCTTCAGGTATCAGGACGTACTCGAGCTCTTCAAAGAAGGGCGAGCGCCGGTAGTGGTCGGGGATGCGGGAGTACAGCAGGTTCACGTCCAGGGTGCGCTCCTCCAACTGCCACGGCCCCACTCCGGCCGGCTTGCTATCGTAGCCTTCCAGTCCCTCAGCCTCGAATTGGGCCGTGGAGTACATGAACAGGTTGCCCTGCTGGGCGGAGGCGAAGAAGTCCACGATGGAGTTGGGAACCGGGAGATTGAACTGAACGGTGGTGTCGTCCAGGGCCACCACGTTGTCCTGTACGGCATCGTAGGTATCGCCGAACAGTTCCCGGAAACGGCCCGTATCGCTGGCGATTGCGTCCTCCTTGACGATCAGCCCGGTGCTATGGGGCACGTCATGGGCGCTGAACAGTCCAAAACCGCGCTGGAAGGGCACGTCGTCCCGCAATTGGAACGTCCACTGGGTTCCGTCCGCGCTGGCTTCCCAGGAGGTGGCCAGGCCCGGTTGCAGGGAACCGTCGAAGCGGTCGGTGTGCACCAAGGGGTCGGCGAACGGCCGAACCTGCATATTGGCGGCGGTTGTGGTCCCCAGCCAGGAACCCACCAACTGCTGCACCGGCGGTATGGACGCAATCCGAAGCCGACCGCCCACTTCGGTGATAGCCTGGGCCGCGGTGGGCGTGTTGGTGGGTCTGGATGGCGGCGACTAGGACAGAGCGTGTCGACATCTCCACTCCTCCATATCGGTGTAGCGCGGCGAAATTCGGATGGATCACGTCAGTTGTGTTGTTAAACACTTCGATGCCATGCGGGAACCATACGATACGAGTTCCGTAAATAATACAGATTAGTCTCACGATTACAACCATAAAATTAATGATAATGAGACGGTATTCGCATATCATGTCTCAATGATGCATGATTATCGTTGACGGTCACGCGGAACATTTTCGAAGTTTCCGTTGAGCCTGCATACGCGGTCGGCCATCGCCGCGAAGGTGAGGATGGGGGAGACGATTGGAACATTCCCGAGGGTCAGATCAGGGTGCCGGCAGGGACAAAAGATAACGGCCCGCCGATGGCGGGCCGCTCGAGCGCAACCGCAGGATCCGATCAGAACAAAACCGATTACACCTGGCGCTGCTTGGGGTCGAGGCGGTCGCGGAGCCAGTCTCCGAGGAGGTTCATGCTGAGCACCACGAGCATGATCGCCATGCCGGGGAGGAGAGAAACCCACCAGCCCCTTTCGGACGCTACCAACTCGCGGCCGTCAGCGACCATGAGGCCCCACGCTGGGTTGGGGCGGGGCACTCCCGCGCCGAGGAAGCTGAGGGTGCTCTCCAGGATGATAACGAAACCGACCTGCAAAGTGGCCAGTACGACGAGGCTGTTGAAGACGTTGGGCAGGATGTGCCGGAACATGATACGAATGTGCCCGGAACCGGCGACCTGGGCGCGGGAGACGAAGTCCTGCACCCGCACCGCCAACGTCTCGCCGCGCGCGAGGCGGGCGTAGCGGGACCACAGGAGCACGACGATGACGCCGATGACCGTACTGGTACGAGGACCCAGCGCCGCAACCAGCACCAGACCCAGCAGAATGATTGGGATGGATAGTGAGATATCCACGAGGCGCATGATGAGCGCGTCGACCCAACCGCCCCAGTATCCGGCCGTGATGCCGAGGGCCGTCCCGGCGATGCCGCTGACGACGATGGCGATCAGCGCGATGATGACGGAGATTCGACTGCCGTAGATGATGCGGGTGAGGATGTCTCGACCCACCTTGTCGGTGCCGAAGATGTGCTCCGAACTGCCCCCTTCCTGCCAAACCGGGGGTTGCAACCGGCTGCTGAGGCTGCCCCGGGTTGGATCGTGGGGGGCGATCTGGTTGGCAAAGATCGCCGGGATGACCAGCACCACGAGGAGGACAACCACCGGGAACCACGGCAAGCGGCGCAGTTCCGAAACGCCCATGGTGAGGCGAGACTGCTGAGGCTGGGACTCTTCGATACCCTGCTCCGCGGAGGCGGGAACCGGGCTGGTGCGGTCTTCAGCGGCCATATTAGGGTTCCCTCCTATTCAGTGGGCGGGACAATGCGGCCGTCCATCGTGAGGCACTGACATAAAGCGGTGCTACCGTGGTCGGACTAACTGAAGCGAATGCGAGGGTCGACGTAGGCGTAGGCGATATCGACCAGGAGGTTGGCGGAGATGTACACCACGCAGAAGACAATGACCACCGCCTGGATAACCGGGAAGTCACGGGCGATGGTGCTATCCACGGCCAGCAGGCCGACTCCTGGCCAGGCGTAGACGTACTCGATACTGACGCTGCCCACCAACAGTGAGCCCAGGATCAGCGCAAAGTAGGTGAACGGCGCGATGGCGGCGTTGCGGAGGCAGTGTTTCCAGACAACCTTGTTCTCGGACACGCCCTTGATACGGGCGAGCTTGACGTACTCGGTATCCAATACGTCGAGCATGGACGAGCGAACCAGACGCATGAGCGCGGCTACCTGGAACCAGCCAATGGACAGCGCCGGCAGGATGTATGACGTGATGCCGGACTTGCCGGACGTAGGCACCAACCCCAGGTTGACGGCAAATATCCACATCAGGACCAGGCCCAACCAGAAGGCGGGCAAAGACTGACCGGTCAGCGCCAGTATTTTGCCGATATAGTCGAATATAGTGTCCTTTTTGACTGCTGACAGCACACCCACTGGCACCGCGATGAGAGTTGCTACGACCAACGCAAGTCCGGCCAGTTGCGCCGTAGCCGGCAGGCGGTCGAAGACTAGGTTGATAGCCTGCTGGTCCCGGTGCTTGATGGACTCGCCGAAATCGCCGGTCAAGGCATTGCTCAAGAACTTGAAGTACTGGACGTAGATCGGCTGGTCCAGTCCCCACGCGGCACGGACACGCGCCGCGTCTTCAACCGTGGCTTCCAGGGGCAACAGTACGTCCAGCGGGTCCCCGGCGAAGCGAGCCAGGCTGAACACAATCACCGTCAACACAAGCAGGGCCAGGATGGATTGGATGATCCGCAGGAAGATGTAACGTTGCACGGTAGGTCACCTTCCGATTGCCGATGGGTTATGCGCGCGTGGACGAAGGAGCCTCCGTCCACGCGAACCAGAGGCAAGTGGTTTCGCCCGCTACTGGGCCGGAGTGATGTACTCCATGTGAGTGATGGCGGTGTTGATATTGCCGGGCCAGATGAACTCGCCGATTTCGTTGGGATTGACGCCGACCTGGCCGGGCAGCCATACGATGGGCACCTCGGCATACTGGTCGAACTTGATGTCGCCGGCCGCGCGGAGGGCGTTGGATTTCACCTCGGGGTTGACCGCGGTGATGGCTTCAGCGTACAGCTCGTCGAGCTGGGGGTCGGGGACGATGCGCTGGAACCCCTCGGGTCCGCTGACGTTGTAAAAGCGGAGGGTGACCTCGGCGGGACGCAGGGTGCCCCGAATGGGGGCGATGGTGCCGTGGGTCTTGCCGGGACGATAGAAGTCAGCGCGGAAGCGGGCCCATTCCATCTCCTCGGCCTCGACATCAATGCCGATGTCGCTCAGGTAGGTGAAAGCAGCCTCGGCCATGGGGATCATTTCCGGCACGCCGGAGAGTTGGGTGATGATGAGTTTGAGGAGGTAACCTTCGTGACCTGATTCCTTGATCAACTCGCGGGCGCGGTCGGGGTCGAAGCCGTATTTCTCGTCGAATTCCCGGGACCAGCGGTCGTTCCAGCCGGGCAGGCTGGGATGGAAGCCCCAAACCAGATGAGGGGAACCAAACCCGCTGAACAGCGTCGCGTTGATTTCCTCCCGGTTGATGGCTTCGCGGACGCGGATGTCAAGGTGCGGATCGGTGGGGTCATGGAACGGGCTGAGCGGGGAGTAGATGCCGCCCATGACGAAGGCAACCTGGATGGAGGGCAGTTCGCTCTCCATGATGATCATGCCGCCGTCTTTGGCTTCCGGATGCAAGTCCCGGTTGACTTCGGCGATTTGCACCTGGTTGGTCAGCAGGTTGGCCAGGCGCGTTGCCGCCTCCGGCATATTGACCTGCTCGTACTCTGCCCAGAAGGGAGACTGACGCCAGTGGTCTTCGACCCGAGAATAGAGAATGTTGCCACCCACGCCCAACTGACGGCTTTCGAACTGCCAGGGGCCGTTGCCGGCGGGCTTGTCGATGTAGCCCTGCTCGCCCTCGGCATCCCATTGCTCTTTGCTGTAGATGAAGAAGTTGCCCTGTTGCGCCGACACCACGAAGTCCATGGACGCTTCGGGCCGCAACAGGTTGAACTCCACGGTGTAGTCATCGACCACCCGGATATTCTCGAACAGCTCGTCCGCCGTCTGACCGAACAGACCTCGGAACAGTCCGGTGTCGGTGGCAATGGCTTCTTCTCCGATAATCAGGGCAGCCGAGTGAGGGACATCTTGCGCCGTGAACTCACCCCAACCGCCGGAGAACTGAACGCCTTCCCGGAGGCGGAACACCCACTGGGTTCCGTCGGGCTTGGAAAGTTCCCACTCGGTGGCCAGGCCAGGCTGCAATGAGCCGTCAAAGCGGTCGGTGTGGACCAGCGGTTCGGCGAAGGGGCGCACCTGGGCGTTGGCCGAGGTGGTGGTACCCAGCCAGCCGCGCACCAGCTCCTGCACCGGCGGGGTAACTGCTACGCTCAGCCGGCCGCCGATAACCTCCGTCTCTTGCGCGGCGGAAGGAGTGTTGGTCGGACTGGGGGTGGCCGTGGCGATGATGGGAGCAGGCGCAGTAGCGGATTGGGCGGCGGACTGTGCCGGGACCGCCGGAGCTTCGGTCGCAGCGGGAGCAGCGGCCTGCTGGGCTGCGGGAACAGGTTCCTCGGCAGCGCCGCCGCAGGCGATGCCCACCAGGAGCAGCGAAGCAGCGACGGTCAATACAATCGTCGATTTCAGCACCATAATCCCTCCGGAAAAAATCCACGTGCGTGCGGACGCCGTGGACGTTGCGACATACGAACATTTATATCGACTTGAGACTGTTCAGCATTAAATGCGAAAAAATTCACAATTGCACTACCCTCGCTACAAAATCAGGGTCTTTCGATTATTGGAGTGGTGCGCCGATCAATGCTAATGGGCGCGATGGGTGGACGGCGTAGCGACGCAAGGCGGCGGCGATATTGGTTTCGCCAGCCAATCGGATCACGCTGCTGGTGAGGTTGCGCCGGGCGGCCCTGATCTGGGGCGCTGTGCCAACGCGTACCTGAGAGCGGTCTTCGTCAAAAGTAACGTCGCGTACCCAGTGCACTCGGCTCTCGATGCCCCAGTGCCCCCGCCATCAGGTGAGGAGCCTTGCGGGACTGGCTGCCTGAGGCGGCAAGCTGGTAACGGCGTCGGCCAGTTCTCGCCGCGTGGAGTTCTGGTTAGTGGAGTTCTGGTTGCGGACGCTACGTTCCAGTCGGCATACCTGGCCCAGGTGAGGCCAGTCGCTGTAGCCTACCAGCAGGTCAGCGGCCCACAACCGCCGCGGTTCCACTCGACCACCGTGCGGGTCGGTCGGGACTGCCGGTGGTGGCGCGGGAGGTTCCGCATCCCCAATGGCCGTGAGGTCCGGCAACCGGGTGGGTTGGTTCCCCTTTACCGCGCAGCAGTAGTTCCCCCTTGAGCCACGATCCCCCTTGAGCCACGATCCGCGGGCATACCTCCCGCTGGGTGAACTGGGCATCACCGGTTACCACCAGACCCTCCAGGTCCCACTGCCCCAGCAGACCCGCCACCGCGTCCAACTCATTCTTCTGCTCCCCCTCCGCCTGCGGTCCCACCACGATCCCGCCCTGATGGGCGTAGGCCGCCACCCAATGCACCCCAGGCAACCGATCACCGTGCATCCCGCGCCGCGCTTTCCCGTCAATGGCCACCGCCGCACCCTCGGCCACCGCCGCACCCTCGGACCGGCCACGCGCTTGCAGCCATTGCCCCAAGGCCGTCTCGCAGGCCTCTCGGTCCAATCTGGTGAACACCTGATGCAGCCTGGACACGCACCGGGTGCGTTCCCCAGTGAACCCCAAAGCCGCGGACACTTTCAGGGACACTTCCCGGCCCTGGTCCCGTCCCCACTGGCTGATGGCGTGAAGACGGCGCGCACCGCACCGCATGGCGCACACCGCCAATCCCAAAATCGCCCCCAGAGGATGCCGCTTCCCAGGAGCGCGGCGCGGGTCCGGCAACCGGCCCAACACCTCGATCAGCGACAACCCAATTTCCGGTTCCTGCCATTGCCCCATCGCGCACCCCCCAACCTTGGGATGCCCTGACCCTAGATCTCCTACCCGGGTTTCTCCAAGCTCGCCGCCATCCTTGTTTTCTATATAATCGAAAAACCCTGCTACAAAGTACACCGGTCGCGGGTCAAGGCACTGCAAATGATACGATTTACAAAAACATTATCACGAACAACGTTATTGATGAATTGGCAACGCCATTGGCATGTCAGATCGTAGAAGCCGCAGTTGGAATCAGGAAGCGTAACATCTACGGCCAGCGCGCAAAGGCAAGAGTCTCCAGAGCGGCGAAGGGCTAACCGCGTTGCAATCGCGCGAGGCTAACCAGCAGCCGTTTCAGACCTGCGCCGGGGAAGTTGACGGTGACCTGTTCGGTATCGCCGCTGCCCTCAACGTCTTGCACGACGCCCTCGCCGAAGGTGGGATGGCGGACGATTTCGCCCACCGTCAGGGGAACCCGTTCGGGCTCCGGTTCCGCCGGGGCGCGACGGCTTGAGGTCCATTCGGTCAGGCGCTCATCGATGTTGCCGCGGAGGCGTCCGCGGGTGGCGTCACCACCGGTTCCCGCGCCATCGCCCAGGCGAGTGCGGGAAGCGCGGCGGGCCTGTCCGTAGGAGCCGCCGATGCCGACGTCGGCGTTGCGCGAGGACCGGGACGGGTTGAGGCCGTGGGAGTCGGCGCGAGATCCCGGCGGACGATCCAGCGCGGGCGAAGCCAGCACATCCTCCGGCAACTCTTCCAAGAAGCGGGAGGGCAGGGTGACGCCGCCTGTCGATGGGTAGCGGCGTCGGAAGGAGCGGAGGAGGTAGAGGCGCTCCTTGGCGCGGGTCATGCCCACGTAGCAAAGGCGGCGCTCCTCTTCGACCTCAGCCAGCGTGTCCATGGAACGGCTGTGGGGGAGCAGTCCCTCCTCCATGCCGGCCATCATGACCACGGGGAACTCGAGGCCCTTGGCCTGGTGCAGGGTGATGAGGGTCAGGGAGTCTTCGGACTGCTCGTAGGCATCAACGTCAGAGACCAGGGACACGCGCTCCAGGAACGCGCCCAGGCCGTCGGGGGTGTCATTGCCGGAGGGGCCGTAATCCTCGGCGAGGCCGCGAAGCTCGAGGATGTTCTCCCAGCGCTCGTCGCCGTCGTCCTGGGCGTTCATGTGCTTGGCCAGGCCGGTCATATCCAGGGCGCGGTCCAGCAGGTCGGCCACGCCCAGCTCACGGGAGGCTTCGGTGAGCCGGTCCAGGGTGACGGAAAGGTCGGCCATGGCGCGGGCGGCGCGGGCGGTCACCTCGATGGGGCACGTCAGCTTTTCGGCGCGGGCGGCGGCGACTTCCCGCATGGCCTGGCGGCTGGTAAGTCCGCGTCGGGCGGCGAAGGCGGTGAGTTGCTGGACTGACTTTGCGCCCAAGCCTCGCGGCGGCTGGTTTATCACGCGCTGCAGGCTGACCTCGTCGTCGGGATTGAAGACCACGCGCAGGTAGCAGACCGCGTCCTTGATCTCCTTGCGGTGGTAGAAGCGCACCCCGCCGACCAGCCGGTACGGGATGCCCTGACGCATGCACTGGTCCTCGAAGGCGCGGCTCTGGGCGTTGATGCGGTACATGATGGCGCAGTCGCCGTTGCGGAACCGGCCGGTGCGGCTCAGGCGCGACACCTCGTCCACGGCCCAAAGCGCCTCGTCCTCCTCGCTGAACGCTTCGTGTAGCGTGACGGGGTCACCGGTTGGGTTGTCCGTGAAAAGCTGATGGTCGATGCGCTCGGTGTTTTTCGAGATGACGCTGTCCGCCGCGTGCAGGATATTCTTGGTAGAGCGGTAGTTCTGTCCCAGGCTGACCACGGTGGCGTTGGGATAGTCGCTCTGGAAGCTGAGGATGTTGCCGATGTCGGCGTTGCGCCAGGCGTAAATGCTCTGGTCAGGGTCGCCGACCACGCACAGGTTCCGATGAGGGCCGGTGAGGAGTTGGGCGAGGCGATACTGGGCGACGTTGGTGTCCTGAAACTCGTCGATGAGGAGATAGCGGTAGCGCTGGTGGTACTGGGCCTGGACCTCAGCGTCCCGCTCCAGGAGATGGGTGGTCCGCACCAGGAGGTCGTCGAAGTCCAGGGCGTTCTGGCGGCTCAGCGCTTCCTCGTAGTAACGATAGACGCGGGCGCAGGTATCGATCCAGTGAGCGCCGTATTCTTCGTCGCTGTCGTAGGCGGCCCGCGCCATGGCCTGGGAGTCCTGCAGCACGCTCTTGGCCGCCGAGATGCGGGAGAGGACGGCGCGTGGCGGGTAGCGTTTCACATCAACATCGGCCAGTTGCATGGCCGACTTGAGGGCGTCGATCTGGTCGTCCTGGTCGTAGATGGTGAAGTTGCGGTCCAGCCCCACACGCTCACCGTGCCGGCGCAGGATACGCGCGCAGACGGCGTGGAAGGTGCCCATGGTCACGTCCTGGCTGCGGCTCAGGAGCAACCGGTCCAGGCGCTCTCGCATCTCGCGGGCGGCCTTGTTGGTGAAGGTCACGGCGAGGATCTGCCACGGGCGGACGTCGCACTCGCCGACCATGTAGGCGATGCGGTGAGTGATGACCCGGGTCTTGCCGGAGCCGGGACCGGCGATGATCAGCAACGGGCCTTCAGTGGCGAGGACCGCCTGTTGCTGAGGCTCGTTGAGGCCCTGGAGAATGGCGGGCGCGCCGCCGGCCGGCGGCTCAGGGTGGGTCGCCCCGATGTCCAGGTCGGCGAGTTCGGGTGCATCCCAATAGGGAGATGACGCCGGCTCTTCCCAGTAGGGCGACGTCGCCGGCCCATCGTGACGGGCCGGCGCGGTTTCCGAGAAACGGGGCTGGAGTGACATCGGCGATCAGTAGTAGCGCAGTTCGACGACGTTGTCGTCGGGATCATAGATGTAAAGGGAGATGCCGTCGCCGTGGGAGCCCCACCGCTTGCCGGGGCCGGCCTGGATGTCGATACCGGCATCCTCGAAGCGAGTTTTGAGCGCCTCCATGTCGGTTTCATCGATGACCATACAGTAATGGTCCTGGTTGCGGACGTCGTCGCGGCCGCTGGGGATCTCGTCGGAGGCGAAGAAGTCGATGATGGTGTCGGCGTTGATGCGGGCCGACGGGAAGCGCACCTCGCCGGCGCGCCACTGCTCAACCCGCTCGGCCTGGAGCCCCAGGACCTCGGTGTAGAAGCGGAGGGATTCCTCGACGTCCTTGGTACGCAGCACGATGTGGTCCATTTCGGTGATTTTGACCAGGGGCTGGGTGATTCGTTCGAACCTGGTTGCGGTTGCCATGATGGGCCTCCTGACGGGTTGCGGTGGTTTCACGGTGCGCTTGGGAGCATTATATGGAACGCTCTGTCGAAAGTCATCCGACCGCTCCATGCCGTGATGGCGAACACCAAAGGGCAATGCGCGAACGATGTCTGATACAATGAACGAGCGTCAACCAACGCTGCTTTTCGGCCCCCGCCGGCAAGGTTCCGGCAGACGGCCGCGCGATACGGAGAGGTGGCCGAGTGGTTGAAGGCGCCGGTCTCGAAAACCGGTATACCCCTCGGGGTATCGCGGGTTCGAATCCCGCCCTCTCCGCCATCTTTACATCGTAAAACCCCGGCAGAACCGGCCGTTTCCTACTCAAATCAAGTAGGAAACGGCCATTTTTGTGTCCGGCGAAATCCCACGAAATCCAAGATCATCCAACAAAAAAATGGTATAGTATTGGTATAGCCGGGAGGAGACCTGATGGCCTCGAAAAGCAAACGAAACGCCCTTTCCGCGGTTTTCGTCCAGTCGGTCCAGGAAACTGGCACCTACTCGGACGGCGGCGGCTTGAATCTCCGGGTGGAGAAATCCGGGGCCAAGTATTGGTTTCAACGGGTTACCATAAACCGGAAGCGGCGCAATCTGGGCCTTGGTGGCTATCCCACAGTTTCGCTGGCGGAAGCCCGCAAAGCTGCTTTGCTCAATACCCGGATGATCCGAGAGGGTCGCGACCCTTTGGCGGAAAAGAGGGAAGCGATCGCGGCTCGCCAGAGACCACCGACGCCGGCGTTTGCCGAAGCGGCCGAGACCGTAATCGAAATGCGGAGACCGACCTGGTCCAACGCCAAACACGCTGCCCAATGGAGTAGCACGCTCGAGACCTACGCGTTCCCAAAGATCGGGTCCAAGCTGGTCACCGACATCACCACCGCGGATATCCTAACGGTCCTCACCCCGATGTGGACGCAGAAACCCGAGACGGCGAGCCGGGTGAGGCAACGCATGGAGACGGTGCTGGATTGGGCCGTAGCCCAGGGTTACCGGACGGACAACCCCGCCAATCGATCCATTGCCAAGGTGCTGCCGAAGATGCCTCGAACCAAGCAACACCATCAGGCACTGCATTACTCCGAAGTCCCGGCCGCTCTGGAACGGGTGAGAACGTCAACCGCCGACACGATCACCAAATTGGCATTCGAGTTCCTGGTTTTGACAGTCGCCCGTAGCGGGGAGAGCAGGCTGGCGACATGGGATGAAATCAATTGGATTGAACGGAAATGGACTGTTCCGGCTGAGCGGATGAAAGCGCGCCGCGAACACAAAGTTCCGCTGCCCGGCAGATCAATTGAGGTGCTCCGGCAGGCTGAAGAGTTGGCCGACGGATTATCTGATTTGGTGTTCCCTGGCTTACACGGCAAGCCGTTGTCCGACATGGTGCTCACTGCCATGTTGCGGCGGCTTGACATACCCGCAGTTGCCCATGGATTCCGTAGCAGCTTCAAGGATTGGTGCATGGAGTGCACTGACACCAGGTGGGAGGTGGGTGAAGCGGCACTGGCGCACAACCTGGGCAATCCGACGGAGCAGGCGTATACAAGGACGGACCTGTTTGAACCACGCCGGGAACTGATGGAAATGTGGGCCAAGTTCGTAGCAGGCTGAAATCACCTAACAGCACACTCATGCGTTCACGGACTACTGACCGCCCAAGCGAAGACGTTGCGCCTCAAACAAGCTTCATTGACGACGGCAACGGCGGAGTTGGCACTTCTGCAAGTTGTGCTGCTTTTGCGGTGCTGGTGCTCGTTCCGATAGGCCGATGTCATTGGCTATTGGCGGTTAGGCGTGGTTAGAAAGGGAACGATCCAACGGTAGACAACAGATTTTGTTGCTTTGGATAGTAACGGTGTGGCGCCAGTGAAACTCGCTAAGTGCGTTTCCAGTCCGACTGCATTCAGACGGCAACTCGGTACTGATGCAGTTTGAAATGGGGTATCAGGGATTCCGATAAATCCAAGGTTGTTCTCATCTACAGATTGGGGACGAATACACGACGCGCTGGCGGCAGGACCCCCACCGCACAGTGCCGCTTGCACTCAACGGCCCACGTCGTTACCCTCGTACTCCATGGCTATTCACTGACATCCCAGACCGACTGCACCTTACACGTAACAGTCAACAGCAGTCACAACTGCACTCCGAAACCATCCCCGAAACGATCTCCCGCTCCCGTACCAACAGTCGGAGGCTCACCTTGATACAAAACCAACCGGACGACACCGGCACCCTAACCGATTCGGCGACCATCTCGGAACAAATACGAGAACACGAACTGCTCCGTCAAAAATTCCGCGACGCCATCTCATCAGTCGGCGAAGAACACTACGAACAGTGGGCCGGCATGGGGCCGGAACAAGTCCTGGTCTTAGGCGAATCCCTCGACGTCGTCATCGACCAGCTCAAGCCCAATGGCAAAGACTACCGACCCACGGTGGTGGAATACCTGACCACAGAGCCCCCGGTGCTAATACTGTGATTACCGCATACTTCGAGAACGGTCGCCCCCACGTCAGCGCCCACATCGAGATACCCAGACTCAGCATCACAGGAACTATCCCACTGCTCGTGGACACCGGCGCCGACAACACCTGCATACACCCTAAAGACGGCCCCGAATTGCTCATCCCGTACCAGAGCCTCAACCGGCCAGCCACCGTCAGGGGCGTCGCAGGCACCTCCCAACGTTACCTCGAAGACGCCGTGATCAGCTTCCGAGACTCACTGGGAACACCTGTATTCAGATACCGCGTCAGGGTCCGAATCGGCAAACCCGACGATGTAGACCTGAGACTCCCGTCCCTACTTGGACAGGACCTGCTCAGAAACTGGAGAACCATCCACGAGCCTGCCCTGCAACGGTTGGAGTTCATCCCAAGGACAGCCGACATCGTCGACGAGTAGGTCATCCGCCAGAGTCAGATTCCCCCAATGACCACCACACGAAACCCATTCGTGCAGGAACAAGGGGAATGGGTTCACAGTCCCGAGCCCACCATCGTAGCTACTCTTGGCAGTTCAGACGAAAGGCTGACATTATCACATCGCGTGATACCCCATTTCATATTGAGCCACCACCGGCAACTCCCCGGACTTGACACCGTCATGAATCCGCCGTAGTCTGTGGCCAATGACACAAAAGGAGGTCGCTTTCTCGGTAGCGCGCAAATTACGGTTGCATGAACCGTGGTACCGTGTAGGTGCCTAAAACCCATTGAACCACGAGAGATTTTGGCATATCGCCACACCTGACGCGAGCGTCAGTGAGCGCTACGAGAATGGCAGCCTGAGCCCCCTGGGCGCGGCGCCCACTACGAAAGCTACCCGACCCTAACGGGTTAGGCGGGCAAATGACGTCAATTCCCTTTGCCGAGAAATTGATGGCCCTTCCGGCAAATTAATTTGCCTCCGTCGTCACGGCCGCGGAACCATTGCGCCAGCGCGTTGTCCGATTTCGGCGATCCCCATTATAGGGGAGGCTCAATCGTGCATACATCCATAGAGGATTACAGGCTGCTACGGAAATCGGAAGTGCTCAGACTCTGCGCCCTATCCCGGTCCGGCCTTTACGCGAAAATCAAAGCGGGCGAATTCCCGCGGCCCGTGCGGCTGGGCCCGCGAGCCGTCGCGTGGCGGGAGAAGGAAGTCCGGGATTGGATTGAATCCCGCCCGCCGTCCGTGGACAACAGACCGCTTGGCGTATGAGCCCGGTTACTGACGAATCTTCTCGTCAGCTCTAGCAGGGCGCCTGAGCTCTCTTGACCACTGTGCGCCACCGCGGTAGCCGGAAGGCCAAACGCGTTTCGCGCCGCTGCCAAATATGAAGCCGAGCGCGCGGCACAGCCATCGGGATGTCCCGTTTCACGAATATGTCTTCTGGGCATTGCACAGGGGCAGAGATTCAAAGGTGCGCCCGTTGCTACCAAACGAGAGGCACTGATCATGAGCTGGAACCAATGTGGCGATGGACAATTGGCGTTCACCTCTATGGCGATCACCTCGGATCAACACCGTCAGGAAGATCCAGACACCGTGGTTTCATTGCCGACCGTTGAGGTGGGCAAGAATGGGGACCGGTATTCCGATTGCCTGAATCAGCACTCGCTTAGTCAGATCCTGGGTACCCGGGATCAGGTCACTCTTCAACGTTTAAAAGCGGCTATGCAGGTGCAACAGGTTGCGGACCGGGAACGCGGGATCTCTAGCGTCGTGGATGTTCAAACCCTCTTTGGCCAGGTGTTGTGGGACTGGGACAGGTATGTCATCGCCCTAGAAACCGGGCCGGAAAGCCCTGGTTGTGGTAGAAGGATTTCGGAGGTAAAGCCGACGTGAGGAAAAACAGGGACCATAGTTGTCCGAGCCGGGCAGCGCTGAAATTGGCCGCAGCATTGGCGACCACAGTGTGGACATCATTGAGGACGACGCGGTGGCCTGCTGCGCCGCCACCGGTACTGCCCGACAGCCCGATGTTGCCCAACACCAGGGTGAGATTGGCCACCGTGGCCGCCAGATGCAGCTGGAATCGCGTCTTGACCCTACCGCAGTAGCGGGACTGGCGGATTCCCCGCTGGACCAGCCGGGCCAGCCGATGCTCTACCACCACCCGTCGCGCTCGATACTCGTCGTAGTCGGCGCTTTGCTGCAAGGCCCGGGCCTGTTGCAACATGCCTTCCTGCGGATGGATCAGCACCCGTCGACCCTGCCGGCCTTGGGCCGCGATGCACTGGGAGCGCAGCGGACAGGCCCAACCTACCGCTCCATCAAATCGGCAAGCCTGCAAGCGATAGACCCGACCGGTGCGGTCAGTCCGCCTTCCCGTCGGCACGATGGCGTGGGTAACCTGCCCCGCCGGACCGGTGCAACTGCCCGCGGCCAGGTCAAGGTGAAAGTCATTCTGGGTGAAAGTCATTCTTGGGAAAGTGTTGCCGGTTGGGCCGGCCCGGCACTTTGGCCACCAACCGGCGTCCCGCGTCGGCGAAGGTCTGGCGGGTCCCGCCGTCCCCATAGGCGGCGTCGCCCATGGCTTCCTCCACCACCGAGCCAGTACTCGCTTCACTCTGCTCCACCAGTTCCAAGGCCCCCAGATTGTCGGGAGCGTTGCCGGGCAACACGTCCACGGCGGTGATCAGCTGGCTGTCGGTGTCCACCACAATCGCCGCCTTGTGCCCGTTGAAGCGCCGCCGGCTGCTCTTGTGTCCGTGGCGCAGTCCGGGTCGTGCACCGACAGCATCCGGTCCTTGCTCACCCTATCCCTGAGGCTCACCCCGTCATCAGCATCATCAGCATGAGCAGCAAAATCGCCATCGCCGCTCTTGCGCTCGATGTCCTGGAGCAGCAACTGTCCCCGCAACTCCGCCCCATCCACTACGCTCTGCCGCTGGACGCTGGTCTCCGGCAATTCCACCCACGCCTGCCGCGCCAGCTCCAGCAGCCGGTCCGCGTCGGCCACTATCTCAGCCAGCAACGCCGCCCACGCTTTGCGGTCCGACCAATCAATCGCCGCCTCGCCCTTGATGCTGGAGCCCAGGTACCTCGCGTACCCCTGGGCCTCGGCCCATTCCCCGACAGCGATGTTCGCCACGGCCGCCAGGACCCGCAACAGTTTGACGATCCCGTCTGCCAGCAGATTGTAGGTGTCCTTCACCGCGCCCCGTCCCAGGATGTAGGTCGTGTCCAGCGCCACCCGCATCCCACGCTTCTTCAGGTAGCCCGACTGCCGCGCCAAGCGCAGGCTGCTCTCGAATACCTCCCGCACCTTCTCGTGCAGGATCAGCTGCGCCCGGAACATCTGCAGCGTACTCTTGGCAAAGGGTCGATCCTCAATCTCAATCCCCAACGCCACTTTCCACCGGATGTCGCAGTCAGCCCTCGCCTGGGCCTCGGCGTCGCTCACCTTGTCGTAGGTCTGCAACAGCAGCGCCGTGGCCAGCAGGCTGGGCGGCACGCTGTCCCGTCCATTGTCCGGACCGTAGATCTCGGCGAAATCGTCATCGCGGAACAGCTGGCCCCGCAGTGAGGCCAGCAAACCGTAGAAGGTGTCCTGGCCCACGTGGTCCAGATACAACCGGTCCGCTTCCAGAGGCCCTTCTGGTCTGAACGCTTTCCCAGCATCGCCCTGCTCCGCTAGCCTCGATTGCCCGGAGTATAACCCCTCGCCATAATCCGGTCGGTTTCCGGCCGGATTTCTAGGCGCTGGAGACTCTACGCCTTCTCCCCCAGACAATGCATCCGGCCGGCTCAGGCTGCCCTGGACTACACGCATCTCCCGGGAAACGAACCGTCAGAAAACGGGTTCCGGGAATGGCAGTGAGAGAACGGAGCGGCTTCCGGACGGGCCCGCCGGGGCAGATGCTCGGAGCGGGCCAGTTCATCTATGACGAGGACGCCGCAGGCATTGACAGAGCGGACATCGCCAGGGAGTGCGCTGCCCGCTGGCCACGTCTGGGTCATTCCCCCGCTACCATCTCTCGGGTTCTGGCGCGCTGGAGAGCTGAGCGACTTGCACGAACCATCGTTGGATTTCGCGACGATTTTAATAACTCAATAAAATCTGAGAGCCTGTTTACAATCTTTTTAGGATTAGCACCATGAAGGCAAGCACCACCATCTGCCGGCTGGTATTGAGCTTCCTTTCACAGTTCTTCCAGAGTCGGCGGCACTTTTCCAGCCAGGCGAAAGACCGCTCCACCACCCATCGCTTCGGCAGCACCACGGGTGTAACCCCCGTCCACCAGCACCTTCCGGACCTGATTGCGGCCGGACCGGTTTTCGTCAAACATCACCAAAGCCCCAGCCCGGTCGGTAACGTTGGCGGTAGTCACGTGTAGCGCATGGGGCAATCCTTGCGTGTCCACCGCGATGTGACGCTTGATTCCGGACACCTTCTTGCCCGCGTCATAGCCCTTGTGCCCGGCGGTGTCCGTGTTCTTGACGCTCTGGGAGTCCACGATGCAGCAGCTGGTCGGCTCTTTCCGTCCATTGCTTTGTCGAACCGCGCCAACCGATTTTTTTTAGGACTTGCTCCAGAATGGAATCCTGACCCGGGCCCGGCCGCTCGCTCCATTGCCCGAAATACTGGTAGCCAGTGCGCCAATTGGGGAAGTCCGCCGGCAGCATTCGCCACTGGCACCCGCTTTTCAAGAGGTACAGCACACCGCAGAAAACGTCATATAAGTCCACGGTGCGGGGCTTGGTCCGGCGGCGGGCCGACTCCAACGTCGGCAGAATACGGGCGAATTGCTCCCGGCTGATGTCGCTGGGATAAGAATGAGACATGATTACCCCTCCCCTGATCATAGTCTCAACTTAACCTATTCCAGAGATCGTAGACAGGTTCTGAGGGTACTAAGTGCCTATCCTAATAATCCGGCGGCTCTGAGGGCGATGAGGGCGCAGGCGAAGTGAAGAAAGGCGATGTAGTTGTCGGGGGACTTGTCCCAACGAACCAGAATGCGCCGGAAACGGTTCAGCCAACTATGGGTGCGTTCCACCACCCAACGCCGGGCTTTGAAACCGGCCTCCCGCTTGATGGCTTGAGCCTCTTCGCCTCGACTGCGGATGTGGGCCGTGAAGCCGAACTCGTCCAGGGTGCGGCGCACCTCTGCGAAGTCGTAGCCCTTGTCCAGGCACATCCCCTGGGGATGCTCTGGGCTGGGCGCCGGTCGGGATACCGCCACGCTGTCCACCGTGGCCCACACCAGCTTCATGTCGTGGCGGTTGGCCCCGTCCACCGCCAAGCCCACTGGAATGCCCGACGCTTCAGTCAACAGGCTGCGCTTGACGCCTCGCTTACCTCGGTCGGTGGGGTTGGCGCCAGTTTTTTCCCCCACCCAGGGGCGACTTGGTCATGGCCCCGTCCATACTCAGCCAACTCCAGTCCAGACCCTGCAGTTCGTCGTAGCGCTCCAGTCCCACCCGCCACAACTCCAGGAACACCCCAGCGGCAACCCACTCCTGAAAGCGCAGGTGCGCGGTGGACCCGGAACAGATCCCCGTGGCGTCCAAGGCCTTCCACTGGCAACCGGTGCGCAACACGTAGAAGATGCCGTTGGCGCAGGTGCGGTCGGGAACCCGGGGACGGCCGCCCCCAAACCGATGGGTGTTCACACGCTTGGGGATCAGGGGCTCCAGCACTGCCCAGAGTTCGTCGGAAATCTGGAAACCGCCGGTGGTGGGATTGGTCTTGTTGGCTGGGCCAGCCCGCTTGGGACGTGGCGGCTTGGGGTCTTTCGCTTTGCTCATGGCCCCAGTCTAAACGTAACCCCACCTGGGCTTCCCAGAACGGGAGCGCGAGTTTTCACGAGTTATTAGGATAGGCACTTAGTGCCTATCCTAATAATCCGGCGGCTCTGAGGGCGATGAGGGCGCAGGCGAAGTGAAGAAAGGCGATGTAGTTCTCGGGGGACTTGTCCCAACGGACCAGGATGCGACGGAAACGGTTCAGTCAACTGTGCGTGCGTTCCACCACCCAACGCCGGGCTTTGAAACCGGCCTCCCGTTTGATGGCCTTTGCCTCTTCACCGCGGCTGCGGATGTGGGCGGTGAAGCCGAACTCCGCCACAGTGCGGCTCACCTCGGGGTAGTCGTAACCTTTGTCCAGACACATGCCCTGGGGATGTTCCGGGTTGGGTATCGGTCGAGATACTGGAAGGCTGTCCACCGTAACCCGCACCAGCTTCATGTCGTGGCGGTTGGCTCCGTCCACCGCCAGACCCACTGGGACGCCCTGGGCTTCGGTCAGCAGGCTCCGCTTGACCCCCCGCTTGCCTCGGTCGGTGGGGTTGGCGCCGGTTTTTTTCCCCACCCAGGGGAGATTTGGTCATGGCTCCGTCCATACTCAACCAACTCCAGTCCAGACCCTTCAGTTCGTCATAGCGCTCCAATCCCACCCGCCACAGTTCCAGGAACACCCCCGCGGCAACCCATTCCTGAAAGCGCAGATGCGCCGTGGACCCGGAGCAGATGCCCGTGGCGTCCAGCGCCTTCCACTGGCAGCCGGTGCGCAGCACGTAGAAGATGCCATTGGCGCAGGTGCGGTCGGGAACCCGGGGCCGACCGCCGCCGAACCGATGGGTGTTCACACGCTCAGGGATCAGGGGCTCCAGCACATCCCAGAGTTCGTCGGAGACCTGGAAACCGCCGGTGGTGGGATTGGTCTTGGTGGCTGGGCCAGCACGCTTGGGACGTGGCGGCTTGGGGTCTTTCGCTTTGCTCATTGCCCTAATCTATGCGCAACCCTGGTTTGGCTTCCCGGAACGGGGCCGCGAGTTTTCACCAGTTATTAGGATAGGCTCTTAGTCATCGGATCCGCATCCCGCCGACAGGATTGTTGCCGGTGTTGCTATCGCCGGTGCGTAAAATACTCGCATTTTTAGCCTTCTCCCTCGCCCGTTCCACCCCTGTCCGGGGCCTTATTCGGTGCGATTTTGTGCTAAAATCGCGGCTGAACCCCTATGGAGAAGTGTAAATATGGCCGACATTGCACTGGTCCAGATCGTGAAGCAGGGTCGCGACGCCGTCGCCGCCTGGCGCGAAGAGCACTCCAACCAGCCCATGGACCTCAACGCCTGCTACATGAGCCATGCCCGCATCCCCATGGTCAATCTACGGGGCGCCGATATGCGTGATGGTGACTTTATGGGCGCCATGATCCGCCGCGCCGACCTGTCCAACAGTTACCTCAACGATGCGCACTTTTACCGCGCGGATCTCCGCGAGACCAACCTCAGCCGCGCCATCGCCTCCGGCGCCAACCTGAGGGGCGCCGACCTGCGAAACGCCAACCTCTCCGGCGCCAATTTCGACCGCGCCACCCTTTCTGAGGCTAACCTGTCGGGAGCGGATCTCACCAACGTCAACTTGGACCGCGCCAACTTGGACCGCGCCAACTTTACCGGCGCGAACCTCACCGGCGCCAGCTTAAACGGCTCCAACCTATCCCGTACCAACCTGTCGTCCTGCACCCTCAACGGGGCCGACTTCTACGAGGCCGTGCTCAACGACGTGGTGACCGGCGAGGCCGACTTCCGCAACTGCATCATTGGCTACACCGTGTTCCAGAACTGTGCCATGGATGCGGCCATCGGGCTGGAGGAGGTTCGACACGACGCCCCCAGCACCATCGGTCTTGATACCCTGCTCCGTTCCCGCGGCGCGCTTCCGCAGTCCTTCATCCTGGGTTCCGGGGTGCCCATCGTGGTGGCTGGTCTCCAGGACAGCGTTGCCAACGCGCCGGTGACCACCCTCGAAGTGCACATATCCTGCGCCAACGCCGACGTCCCCTTCGCCCGCCAGTTGGAAGCGAACCTGCGCGCCCAGGGAGTGCGCAGTTGGGTCTTCGCCGAGGGTTTTCGCGGCAACCCCCTGGTCGACCGCCGCGCCACCTCCGGCGAGGAGGAGATCGAGCGCTGGGTCCGTCACTACGACCGTCTCGTCGTGGTGTGCACCGCCGCCGGCCTCGATAGCGAGACCGTCCGCAACGACATCACCGCAGTCCGGGAAGCGCAGCGATCTTCGGATACGTGGACCATGTTCCTCGTCGACGCCGATGGCGTCATGGGCACTGGCCGCAATCGTGCCGCCCGCCTCCTCACCGAGGAGTATCGTTTCTTCGACCTTACCGGCCAGTCCGACACCTCTGCGGAGTACCAGGCTGCTCTGGAAGACTTGATCACCAACCTCCGCGAGGACCATCCCGTAAGTGCCGGCGCCCCCCCTCGCCGCGAAATCGATCCTAGTACTCTCCGGTTGTAACCGCTCCGACCTATCGGCGAACGCAAGGGGGCGGCCAACCGGTCGCCCCCTTGCTGTATCTTCAGACCCCGGCTTGGCGCTTCGGTCCGGATCCGACGGTCCCGACCATCGCGCTTCATCCTGTCAGCGCGATTCTCCGGCCGGACCGCCTGCCCGCGCGGCGACTGCTTCCATTCTGGTGGTTTCAGCCTGGCTCATTGCTTACCGGAATGGCGGCGCGTAGATTTGGCCTCCCTTGGGACAGTTTTCGCATGGAGCATCGGCCCACAACGCGTTCCGGCTCCCGGGAGGGCGGGGCACCCCCAGTCCTCCGGAACCGAAATGTCGGTCGTATACCTCGCCGTAGTTGCCCAACTCCCGCACCACGTCCCGTGCCACCGTCTGGCTCAGGCCTAGGCTGTCCTGTCCCCAGGAACCCTCGAACCCCAACAGGCGGTCCACCTTGGTGTTGCCCGTGCTCGCGGTGGGCGCGTTTCCGGAGTTGATGTCGTACGCCTCGGCGTAGATCAGTATGCCGATCACCGACTTGACGATATCAAACCACTGGTCGTCGCCATGTGGCACCGCCAGGCTGATCGGCTCTTCAGAGATCGTTTCCGGCAGTATGACGTGCTCGTCCTCCGCTCCACCGGCCGCGATGATCTCGCCCTTCAGAAAGGTGCGGTCGGTGGTGTAGGCGTCGCACTGCCCGGCCACGTAGGCTGCGATGGAAGTTTCGATCGTCCGAAGGTCACCACGTTCATGTTGAGTTCGTTCTGGCGGTTGAAGTCCTCCAGGTTCAACTCCGTGGTGGTCCCCTGCGCCACGCATACCGACGCCCCTTGCAGCTCGTACGCGCTGGTGATCCCGAGCGCTGCCGGCACGGCGAATCCCTGTCCGTCGTAAAGGGTGGTGTGGACGAAGTTACCTCCCCAGGTTGCATCCCGGCTCGTGGTCCACGTATTCACCCACGCCAGGATGTCAATCCCGCCCGATGCGAGAGACGGGCCGCGCTCAGCGGCGGACCCGATGAACCGGAATTCTACTGCTCCGGGATCGTTGAACACCGCCACCGCCACCGCCCGGCACAGATCGATCTCAAAACCGTCATTCTCTCCATCCTGATTTAGGAACCCGTACCCCGCTACCACCTTGGTCGTCCCGCAAATGATGTGTCCCCGCTGTCTCACGTGGTCCAGGCGCGCTCCACCCTGATTGGACGTGCTCGTGTTCGTGGTCTCTATGCCCGTGACCGGTGCGGTTTCACGCGCCTCTTTCGCCGGCATTGTTTCCACCTGAGTTGCGGAACTGCAAGCGGCAACTGCCAGGATCGCTATCGATAAAATGATCATTGCTGGTAGCTTGAAGGCTGCTGTCATCGATGTTTCCTCGCCCAGCATGATGCTTGGTGCAATCTGCTGTCCGGCGCCGCTCTGAAAACGCAAAAGGGGGAAGGCAATTGCCTTCCCCCTGTTTGACCGTTTCGAAGAACTGGCCGATTTGGCAGGCTACATCGAATTAGATGTAGTCTTCCTCCTCGTACATCATGTCGACGTTGTCGGTGCTCTGGTTGAGACCGCGGACCACGTGGGCCCGGAACTCCTGGAGCATGTCGTCGCTGACTTCGTTGCCATTGGAGCGGGCGGCGTCCTTCAACTGGTCGAATGCCCATTCGCCGGTGTCGCCGTGCGGCATGTCAAAGAAGCCGGGCTCGAAGATGGGGAGTTCACCAGGACCGAAGTAGCCCTTGCCCTCGATGTTGTAACCTTCGAGGTCGTGGGTACCCTTGCCGAGAACCTGGCCGGTGGCAGCGTAGTGCTCCATCGTGGCCTGCATGCCGTACTTCTGGATCGGGCAGACCTTCATGCACACGCCACAGCCGAGATAGCGAGCCATGACGGGGCGGCAGCGCTTGAAGTAGAGCTTGTTCTTCTCGATTCCGCGCCACCAGATCTTGTCGCGCATCAGGGCGCGGCCGGGGCAGCGGTTCACGCAGACCTGGCACACCTGACAGAAGGCGTGGATGCCGTAGTCGACGGGCTCGTCATGGGTGACGTTGGCGTCGGTGGTGATCATCATGATGCGGCAGCGTGAGCCGACGTGGGGGGTCAGCAAGTAGCCGCAGGCGCCCAACTGGCCGAGACCAGCAGCAACGAACATCGGGATGTAGGGGCCAGTGTTGTCGTTGGGGCTGTGAACCTGGGCGCGGTAGCCGAGGCCGCGAATGAAGTTGCCTAGCTCCAGGCCGGCAGCGCCTTCCGTCCGATAGGTGCTGGAGTGCACAATCTCGGCGTCAATGCTGGGGATGGTCTGGGTGGGCTCGAAGTCCTGTTCGTAGGCCAAGCAGACGACGTGGGGGAAACGGACCCAGTCCTTCTTGCTCTGGTACACGTAGCGGATGTCAAAGGCGGTGATGCCGACTTCGACGAAACCGAGTTCGCGGGCCCGCTGCTTGATGGCTTCGGAGACGTCCTGGCCGGTGGACTCGGTCGTGGGCTCCAACTCACCAGTCAGGCGGGCGGCCATAACCAGGTTGCGATTGAGCTTGTCGTGTTCCTTGCGGATCTCACGCATCTCGGCGTGCTGGTCGCGCATGGTGTTGGCCCAGTCGCGGGAAGCGCGCTCGGTGATGTTCATGGTCTCGACGGGGTATTCCCGGGAGTACCAGTCAACTTCGCGCTGGTTCATGGGAATGCCAGGAGTAGTTTCGAGTTCTTCCGGCACCGGGATGGTGACAGGGGTGTCGCCCAAATACTTTCCGGGTCGCCGAACCTCGTGTCCGATCGTTAGCATATCCTCCTCCTTCGTTGGACTGCGTAGATACGCACAATTTCCCGGAAGGTTACTTCCCCGGTGCAATAATGTCAATACTTCGCGCCTTGGATAATCATATTCCGTTGCTTGATGATATTTATTTCTACAGATTGCGCTGACCTTTTGAGGACGTGCAGCAACGCCACCGCAACTGTGCGTTACATCTCCAGGGTCCCGGCGGGGCGCCCTGCTCACCAGGCGCGGGGAGCCGTCAGAAAGAGGTAGTTAAAGGCGGCGCCGTTCGGGGACAATCGTGGCCGATAGGAAGACAGCCAGAGAGCAGGCGGGAGGCGGCCCGGAACGCGAATGATCGCTAGTCCGCCGCGCTGACTTGTGCCTCAACCCGCAGCGCATCCCGTAGGTAACGACCGGTGTGACTTTCCTCGACTTGTGCGAGCATCTCCGGTGTACCGCAGGCCAGCAGGTTGCCGCCCAGATGACCCGCGCCAGGGCCCAGATCAATGATCCAGTCGGCATTTTTGATGAGGTCCAAGTTGTGCTCGATGACAAACACGGAGTTGCCCTGGTCGACCAGCCGGTGCAGAACTCGCAGAAGGGCCGCGCAGTCCTCAAAAGACAGGCCGGTGGTGGGTTCGTCCAGGAGGTATAGCGTGCGCCCCGTGGCGCGACGGGATAGCTCCGTCGCCAGTTTGACCCGTTGTGCTTCCCCTCCGGATAAGGTCGTGGCCGGCTGCCCCAGGCGGATGTAGCCCAATCCCACGTCCCGCAGTGTTTCCAGCTTGTTGCGCATGCGTGAGTAGTTCCAGAAGAAGTCCAGTGCCGTTTCAACGGTCATCGCCAGCACGTCGGCGATTGATTGGTCGCGCAGGGTCACCTCCAGCGCCTCCCGGTTGTAGCGGCGACCCTGGCAAACCTCGCATGGCACGGTGACGTCCGGTAAGAACTGCATCTCTATTTGAATATAGCCTTCGCCCTGGCACGCTTCGCAACGACCGCCCTTGACGTTGAAAGAGAAACGACCTGGCTTGTAACCCCGGATTCGTGCCTCGGGCAGCGTCGCAAACAACTCCCGAATGGGGGTGAACGCGCCGGTGTATGTCGCCGGGTTGCTGCGAGGGGTCCGCCCGATGGGGGACTGGTCGATGTTCACCACCTTGTCGATGTGCTCGATGCCGGTGACCTCGTCGTGCTCACCGGGACGGTCCCGGCCCTGGGCAACGACCTGCGCCAGACGTTTGTACAGTATGTCGTACACCAGGGTACTCTTCCCGCTTCCGGACACCCCGGTAACGCAGCCCAACAGGCCCAGCGGAAACTCCACGTCTACGCTCTTGAGGTTGTTCTCTCTTGCCCCGACTACAGCGATTGATTTGTCGTTTCCCGGCCGTCGTTCTTCCGGGACGGGAATACGTTTGCGGCCGCTGAGGTACGCTCCAGTGAGCGACGCCTCATTTGCCATCACATCGGCCACATTGCCTGTGGCCACGATATGGCCGCCGTGCTCTCCCGCGCCGGGTCCGAGGTCAACGATGTGGTCGGCGGCCCTCATCATTGCGTCGTCGTGCTCCACCACAATCACGGTGTTGCCCATATCGCGCAGCCGAGTCAAAGTCCCGATCAGCCGATGATCGTCGTGGGGATGCAATCCGACGGTGGGTTCGTCGCATACATACAGTACCCCGGTAAGCCCGCTGCCGATTTGGGTTGCCAACCTGACACGCTGGGCTTCTCCTCCGGATAACGTGCGAGCGGTACGGCTCATCGTCACGTAGTCCAGTCCGATGCTGTCCAGGAAATGCAGGCGACCGTCGATCTCTTTGAGGATTTGGTCAGCGATGACCATCTCCCGTTCGGTGAGCGTGACCGCGATATCGGCAACAGCGCGTCGTCCATTCTTGCGGGACCGGCGGGTCTTGGACTTGTCGCCGTTTGTGGCGGTTTTCGCGTCGGCGATATCAAGTGTGTGTTCCGTCAGATGCCCATTGCTGCCGTCGTTCCCGTTGTTCGATCCATTGCGGGAAGGCACGTCGCCGGGCTTGATGCTGCGAACCCAACGTAGCCCTTCCCCGATGGTGAGGCCGGTGACCTCCATTATGTTCCGCCCGCAAACCAGCACGCCCAGCGCTTCCGGTCGTAGACGGGCACCCTCGCAGGAGCGGCAAGCCCGCTGGGCCATGTACCGCTCGATCTCACCGCGCGTGTGGTCCGACTCGGTGTCCCGGTAGCGACGCTGCAGGTTGGGGATCACCCCCTCGTAGGTGGTGTTCCAGGCATAGGTGCGGCCCCGGCCGGTGCGGTGGCGCACTTTCACCTGCTGCTTGCCGGCGCCGTACAGCACGGTGTTGACCTGCTCGTCGGTCAGTTCCCGCACCGGAACGTGAGGTGAGAAGTCGAACTCTCCAGCCACCGCCTCCATCATGCTGGCGTACCAGGCGTTGGCCGCTCCGGACCGCGCCCACGGCACGATGGCTCCTTCCAACAGCGAAAGGGACCGGTTTTGAATGACCAGCGACGGATCAACCTCCAGCTGATAGCCAAGGCCGGTGCAAGTTGCGCACGCGCCGTGGGGACTGTTGAAGCTGAAGGTGCGCGGTTCGATTTCGGGCAGGCTGATGCCGCAGGCGACGCAAGCGAACTGCTCGCTGAATACCAGGTCGTCCTCGCCCTCTCGTCCTACAGTGAGGACCCCTTCACCCTCCCGTAGAGCGGTTTCTACCGATTCAGTGACGCGGCTGGATTCGGTGTCGCCTCGAATTATGAGGCGGTCAACCACGATGTCGATGTAGTGCCACTTCTGCTTGTCCAACGCCAGGGTGTCGGTTTCCTCGACCAGCATCACCTCGCCGTTGACTCGGACGCGGACAAACCCGCCCCGGCGGGCAGCCTCGAAAACCTCCCGGTGCTCGCCCTTTTTGCGCCGTATTTTCGGCGCCAGCAGCGTGATGCGGGACGCCTCGGGCAGGCCCAGGATGGCATCGACTATCTGCTGGACGGTCTGGCGGGCCACCGGGTTGCCGCACTTGGGGCAGTGGGGCTTACCAACCCTGGCGAACAGCAGGCGGAGGTAGTCGTAAATCTCGGTAACAGTGCCTACCGTCGAGCGGGGGTTGTGCGAGACGCCCTTCTGGTCGATGGAAATGGCCGGCGACAGTCCCTCAATGTAATCGACGTCGGGTTTGTCCATGCGCCCCAGGAACTGGCGGGCGTAGGCGGACAGAGACTCCACGTACCGGCGCTGGCCTTCAGCGTAGATGGTGTCAAAAGCCAGGCTGCTCTTTCCGGATCCGGAAACGCCGGTGATCACCACCAGCCGGTCCCGGGGGATCGTAACGTCTACGTTCTTCAGGTTGTGCTCACGAGCACCCTTGATGAAGATGACTTCCTGCGGCATAAAAACCTTACCGGATCAGGTTAGTTGAACGGGCTGGCTGGTGCGCGCTGGCGTTGAGGTGGCTTGCCCGGTTGCCCGCATCCAGTATCCTCCAGGACCCTTTGCCTTGCAGACGATGCTGCGCCGGCGGGGGCAGGGGTAGTTTTGGCTATTCCAATTCTACCAAAGGGTCGTTGGCGTTGACGGAATCCAGGGGTTGCACAAACACGGTCTTTACCACGCCGTCGCGGTGGGCCAGGATGCTCTGCTCCATTTTCATCGCTTCCACCACGCATACTTCGTCTCCGGCCACAACGGTATCTCCGGGACGCACCATGACTGACATGACCCGACCTGGCATGGGCGAGCGCAGGATGTCGTCGTCCACCGACGCCCCCGACCCTGTGGGTGTCGCGGTGGGAGCTTCCGGTATGGTGAGACCGCCAGCCGGTCTCCCGCGACGTGGAGGCGACGGAGCCGAACTGATATCAAGGTCGACGTCGAAACTCTCTCCGTCAACGGTGACTTGAACGGGGGACCGGGTCAGGTCGCCGACCTCAACGGTGTACCACTGGTCACCGACACGTACTCTGATGGTGGTCAATCTACCAGGATCCACTACCTAGCCGCGATCGGAACAACTCACGACGGCCCTGCGTGCGCCAGCGCGAACCGTGGTCACCGGCCGATGATCCCGCCTGACCCTGGGCCGCGTAAACCGCGGCGGCGCCGATTGCTGCCGCCAGAGCACGCGGGTCGAGGCCCGACGCAGAAGCGCCGGAGCTCACGCTATGGGTGGTGTTCGTCCCGTTGCGGTGCACGTTGAGTTTGGCGTCTTTGGCTTCGAGCCGTCGCTCAAGAATGGTGGGAAGAGTCCCTGTATGGTATCCGCCCGAAACGAACTCCGGGCTGGCTAGCACGTCTCGCAGTAGGGGGATGTTTGTGCTCACGCCTTCCAGTCGAAAATCCTCCAAGGCGGAGTCCAGCGTGGAGATTGCCGCGTTCCGATCCTGCCCCCAAGCCATTACTTTTGCCAGCAGCGGTTCGTAGTGTAGCGAAACCTCATAACCGACGCAAAGGGCGGTATCCACCCGGACATTGTCACCTTGCGGGAGTTGGACGTCGGTTACCACGCCAACGTGGGGAAGACAGGTGTCCGGGTCCTCGGGATATACGCGCGCTTCGATTGCGTGGCCGTTGGCCGAGATATCACCCTGGCGGATATTGAACGGCATGCCGGCGGCCGACTGCAACTGGAGTTCGACGATGTCCCTTCCGGTTAGCAGTTCGGTCACGCCGTGTTCCACCTGCAACCTTGGGTTCATCTCCAGGAAGTAGAAGTGTCCGTCCGGGGTGACCAGAAATTCTACGGTACCGGCGTTCGTATAGCCGACTTCCCGCCCAAGTTGCCGGGACAGACGCCCAATCTGCTCCCGGATCTCCTGGGGCAACTTGGCCGATGCCGGCGTTTCCTCGATCAGCTTCTGATTGCGACGCTGGATGGAGCAGTCTCGCTCGTGTAGGTGGAGTACGTTGCCGTACTGGTCGGCAATCAGCTGCACCTCTATGTGCGACGCGCCTTGCAGGTATCGCTCGTAAAACAAGCTGGAATCGGCGAAGGCTGCCTGGGCAGTCTTTCGGGTTCGTTCGATGATGGGCTCCAACTCAGCCATGGAGTGGACCACGTGGATGCCAATGCCGCCGCCGCCGGCGATGGCCTTGACCATCATGGGAAATCCCAGTTCCCACGCCTTAGCGATGGCTTCGTCGTCGCTGACGGGCTCCTCCGTACCCGGCATAACCGGCAGACCGGATTTTCGCGCCACGCGCCGGGCGGAAAGTTTGTCGCCCATCTGATTGAGCACTTCTTCGCCTGGTCCGATGAAAACGAGCCCTTCTTCCTTGCAGCGCCGTGCTAGTTCGCTGTTCTCAGACAGGAAACCATATCCGGGGTGCACGGCTTGTGCGCCGGTGCTGCGGCACGCGCCAAGAACGGCGTCAACGCTGAGGTAGGAATCCTTTGCCGCGGCCCCACCGATGCATACCGACTGATCGGCCATCCTCGTGTGAAGGGCCCCAGAGTCTGCTTCAGAATATACGGCCACAGTCGCGATGCCCATGCGCTGGCACGTACGGATGATGCGAGCGGCTATCTCGCCGCGATTCGCCACCAATACCTTGTCGAACATACATTCACTCCCAAAACACTCCCACCACGCCTTTCCGGCGCAGACAGCTCGTCATCGCGAGCAATGAAGATTATTTACGGCAGGGCCCGACCATGGGTTGATGACCCAAGAAACGGGTCCCAGAAGCGCCGTACCAATTTCTGCCACTGTCAATTTATGCGCCCGATCGAATTTCGAGCACTTCACATAGTTTGTATGTCACGGACTTTTACGCTATTGGTCGTTAGCAGGTCAATACCCGGCGCAACGACATTCAGGCAAATTTTGCGGTTTCTAAAAATTCCTGAGACTTCACCCTGCGGTCCAGCCAGTACTGTAACGTTGCAGTCAGCAGCTCACGTACCTCGCGCTCCAGCGTAGGCGGAACAGCCACCTCGGGTAGTGCTCCGACTGATTCCGTACGATGCAGTAGCCGCAGCAGTTTCAGCGCCGACAACGACAACGGCCGCACCACCACGTCAGTGGGGCCGCATTCCGTGCACAAGGTTCCGCCAACTCCGGCGGCGAACCGGTGACGGTCGGGTTCCAGGTCCTCGCCGCATTCCACGCAGTGATAGAGTTCAGGCATAAATCCGGACAGCCCGAGCAATTGCAGGTCGAAATAACGCAGCACGAGGGCGTGATTTTGGGCGGCACCCAGGGCTTCCAGGGTCTGCACGGCAAGACTGAATAGTTCCGGGTTGGCGACGGACAAGGCGCTGAACCCATCGAGGAGCTCAGCGACGTACAGCCCGCGAGCCGAATTCTCGTAACCGTTCTTGACGGCGGCAAACGCGTCGACTACTTCGGCTTCCACGACATGGTCCATGGAACGGCCGCGCGCCACAGATACCCGCACCAGCGTGAGCGGCTCCAGATGGCCCATCAACTTGCTGGTAAGGCGTTGCGCTCCCCGTGCCAGCAATTCCAACTTGCCGTACTCACGCGTGTACATCACGGACAGCAGATCGGCTTCGCGCACCGGCGATCTGCGCAGGGTTAAGCCGAGAGCGCGATAGGTTCGGGGCGAGGTCATCACTCAGGCCGCGACACTATTCCAGGGGGCTGCGGCCGGCGAGGGCCCGGCTCAACGTGGTCTCGTCCGCGAACTCCAGCGAACCCCCGACAGGAAGTCCCCGGGCAAGGCGCGTGATTCGGATGCCGGTACCGGCCAGGCGGCGGTTGATGAAGTCAGCGGTTGCGTCCCCTTCCAGCGTTGGATTGGTGGCCACTATTAGTTCCAGCAGCGGGTTGTCGCCATTGCTCAGGCGTTCAAACAGTTGCGGGAGGTGAATGTCTTCCGGACCAACTCCGTTGAGTGGAGAAAGGACCCCATGGAGCACGTGGTACAACCCTCGGTAGGCGCGTGTTCGTTCCAGAGCTACGAGATCGCGCCGCTCTTCCACCACGCAGATCTGCTCCTGGTTACGTTGGGGATTGGAGCAGATCTCGCAGGGCGACGCATCAGTAAGGTTGCGGCACTGGTCGCAAAACAGCAGGCTTTCCCTGGCCTCCAGGATTGCGTCGGCCAGCGATCTGGCCTCTTCTGCCGGCAGCCGGATGATGTGGTCGGCGATGCGCTGGGCGCTCTTGGGGCCGATGCCGGGCAACCTGTTGAGCTCGTCGATGAGCCGGCTAAGGGATCGTGCAGTGCCGGGGTTATATTCGCTGACCATGATGAGGGCAACTGCCGCCGTCGGTTACCGAGGCGAGCGGTGCGGAGGGTTTATCCGGTGGGTTGCGGCTCCGATGGCAGTCGGGCTTGGTTCTCTTATTAGAACCGGCAGCCCGCCGCACCCAGGAGTCCGCGATCAAGGATACCTAGAACAACCCGGGAATATTCATGCCGCCCGTCACCGCTCCCATCTTCTGCGCGGCCAGTTCCTGGGTCCGGTTGGAGGCGTCGTTCACCGCGGCGGCAACGAGGTCCTGCAGCAGGTCGATGTCTTCCGCCGCCTCCGGCTCGATGATTACCGAGGTAACTTCCTGCTTGCCGGTCATGGTCACGCGCACGACACCACCTCCAGCGGAACCTTCGACGCTCATCTCTTCCAGTTCCTGTTGGGCCTTGGCCAACCGGTTCTGCAATTGCTGGGCCTGGCGCATCATCTTGCGGTTCATCATGGTACGTACGGAGCCTCCTGCTAGTTTTCCTCGATTGGACGCGCTCCCAGGCCGATGGCGGTGCGGTATAGAGGGCTGTCCTGTACCGAATTACGTGCCGGGCGCTCACCGTCACTGCTGGCGCCGGCCAAGGTCACAGTAAACGGATGGCGCTCGCCGAAATACTGTTCGATAGCCTGCTCAATAGTATCACGAACCCGTGGGTCGTTGAGTTCTTCCTGCATTCGGTCCAGATTGGCGGCGTTGGTGAAGGGCAACACCAGGGTCACGGCATCATCTGACAGGTGGACACCGTTGGGCCGGCAATCGCGCAGCAGAGCACCCAGATTATATTTGCTGCCCTTGACACGGCCCAACTGCCTGACCGCCTGTTCCCATTGCCCTTGGAGGCTGTCCGGTGAGACCGCCGGCATGTTCGACCGCGCCGGAGTCTCGGCATTGACGGGTGGCGATGGCCGCGCCGGCGGTGCGGCGGCGGGCCGGGATTCACGAGCTGGCGGGCTGGCAGGTGGAGCTTCGCGCCGGGGCGGACGGGACGTTTCGGGCGGCGTGGATTGGGTCGGTGTATTGCGCGGCGGGGCTTCGGCGACGATGTCTTTCCGGCTGATCTCGGCTGCCGCGATTTCCAGCGGCAGTGTGGACGGAGCGTCGTACCGCAGGTTGGCCTCGCCCCAGATTCGAACCGCCCGCAATATTATCGAAGAGTCATGTTTCTGCGCCTCCGCTTTGAGGCTGGACAAGGTGTCTGGCGGGAGGTCGAGGGTGTCGCCGGCGTCCCACGACAACAGCAGTATGGAGCGCAGGATATCCAGTGTTTGCCGGTGCAACTGGCGTGGCTCACCGCCTTCCCAAACTACGACATTGATAGTTTCCAGCGAACCGGATGTGTCTCCGGCCAGCAGCTTCTGTGCCAGGATCAGGTAGGCGTCGCTGCGAACCAGTCCCAGGGCTTCTTCGACGTCGCGCAGTGTTACTTCCCGATCCACCGATACCGCCAATTGCTCCAGCATGTTCAGGGCGTCCCGCATGGAACCGGCGGCGTTGCGCGCCACCATGCGAAGAGCGTCTGGTTGGATCGCAACCCCTTCCTGATCGGCAATGTATGCCAGCCGGTCGTAGATGGTCTGGCCCGGCAGGCGGCGGAAATCGTAGCGTTGGCAGCGCGAGACAATAGTGGGGAGGATGCGGTCGGCTTCGGTGGTGCACAGGATGAATATTACGTGGGCCGGTGGCTCTTCCAGGGTCTTGAGGAAAGCGTTTGAAGCTTCGCGGGTGAGCATATGGGCTTCGTCGATTATGTAGACCTTGCGCCTATTCTGCGCCGGCTGGAAATGGACCTTGTCGCGTATCTCCCGAATCTCTTCCACGCCGCGATTGCTGGCTGCGTCCAGCTCGATGATGTCCAGGTTGCGACCCTCGTTGATGGACACGCAGATGGCGCACTGATCGCACGGGTCGCCGTCCCGCGGGTCCAGGCAGTTTATGGCTTTGGACAGGACCCTGGCGGTGGTCGTTTTACCGCTGCCCCGGGTACCGCAGAACAAGTAGCTGTGGCTGACCCGCCCCTGCATCACGGCCTGCCGGAGCGTGTTGCCCACGTGATCCTGGCCCGCCAGGTCTGAGAAGGTTCCTGGCCGCCACTTGCGGTAAAAAACTTGGGACGAGGTGGTCATCAGAATGGTCTCGATGGTTCCGTCAGGGCGATGGGGTCACGGGTGCATTATAAATATAAACCCGGCCGATATGGGGGCGCCAGGGTGCCGGGTTTCCTGTGAGTTCAGTTGGGGGTTTCCTGCCAGGCTGGCCGTGGCCCGAAACAACCCGCATTGACACCCGCCGGCCCCCTGCTTACACTCACGGCGACGCGCCAGCACCATTCCAGGAGGGATCGGCAATGCCCGACCTACCAGACCTTTTCCGACAGGTCGACGAAGCACAGGATGACATCGTTGCCCTCGAACAGGCACTGGTGCGCATCCCGTCGGTGAACACGGGGTTCATGCCCACCGGAGATGAGACTCCCGTGTGCGAACTGGCGCGGGACTTCCTTGCCGAGGACGGCGTCGAGTCGGAGATCCTGGAATCGGCGCCCAACCGGGGCAACCTGATAGCGCGGCTGGAGGGGCGGTCCGGGAACGCGGGCTTGATGTTCATGTCCCACACCGATGTCGTCCCGGTGGAGGACGACTCGAAGTGGCGGTTCCCTCCTTTCAGCGCGACCATTGCAGACGGCCGCGTATTTGGACGTGGCGCGTCGGACTGCAAAGGGCTTCTCACCGCCCAGTTGATGGCGGTCCGCATCCTGAAGCGCAACGGCATAGAACTGGAGGACGGGCTGATACTGGCTGCCGGCGCGGACGAGGAACACGGAGGCCGGTACGGGTTCGGCTGGCTGGCCGACAACCATCCCGAGAAACTGGCGGCTCCCTATGCCGTGAACGAGGGTGGCGGCACTCCCATCGAAGCGGCGGGTGCGCTAACCTACGTGCTGGGTGTGGGAGAAAAGGGCCGGCTCCAGGTCGAGATAGATGTCAAGGGAACCAGTGCTCATGCGTCCATGCCCTGGCAAGGCACCAATGCCCTGTATCGGCTGAGCCGTGCGCTATCCTCCATCGAAGGCTTTGAGGCTGACCGGAACACCTCGGGGGCTATTTTCGACCACCTCTCAACCTTCGCCATCGAGCACAGGCCTTCTGCAGAGAACGTGGACGACATCATCGCTGAGATTGAGCCTGACAACCCACGTTTTGCGTCCATGCTGCGCGCCCTGTCGCGCATGACGTTGACTCCCACCATGGTCCGGGGCGGCATCAAGTCCAACAGCGTGCCCGAATCCATCCGCCTGACCTGCGACGTGCGCACGCTGCCGCACCAGGATGACCAGTACGTGAGGGAGCAGTTGGACGAAGTCCTGGCGGATGTCCCGGGCGTTTCCTACGAGATTGACTACATGGCGCGGCCCAATTCGTCGCCGTTCGATTCCGCGCTTTCCCAGAGCATCCGCAGGGTCACCGCCCAGGCACTGCAGAGGGACGACATCCAGTGGGTTCCGGCGATCAGCAACGGGTTTACCGACTCACGATTCACCCGGCCCCTAGGCACGGTTACTTATGGTTTTTCCGGTTCCCATCCGGACGACGACCCGATGCTCAACTACACCCACGGCACCAACGAGTCGGTGGGCATCAGGAGTTTGGTGAGCGGGACCAAGATCATGCTGGGCCTGGCGTGTGACATGCTGGCGGTGAAATAGCATGGGGTACGACCACCTGCGTATCGACCGCGACGACCAGATCGCGGTGGTTACCCTGAGGCGGCCTGAAAAGCTAAACGCCATCGACCGGCACCTGCACGCAGAGATGATGGCGGCTTGCGTCGAACTGCGGGATGACGACAGCGTACGAGCCGTGATCTTTACCGGCGAAGGCCGCGGGTTCTGCTCCGGAGCCGATCTTACCGGCACTCGCCCCAATGAAGAGCACGCCAGCCGTGGCGAGCGTCTAGACGAGTACAACTGGGTAGGCCGACAGGCTCTGATGGTGTACCGGGACCTGAACAAGCCAACGATCGCAGCAGTAAATGGCGTGGCCGCCGGCGCCGGAATGGGTCTGGCGCTGGCGTGCGACATGCGGGTTGGCTGCGAAAACACTCGCTTCAAGACAGTGTTCATAGAACGCAGCCTGAGCCCAGATTCGGGTCTGTCCTACTTCCTGCCGCGCATCGTTGGGGCGAGCCGGGCATTTGACCTCGTGTTCACCAGCCGCACGGTGGATGCCGAGGAATCTTACCGTCTGGGGCTGCTGGACCGCCTGACGACGGCCGACAATCTGCTGGCGAATGCGAAAGAGCTGGCGAGACAGATTGCCTCCTGGCCGCCGGTTGCTATGCAGATGTCAAAAAGGGCGTTGCAGCGCAGCCTGGACACGACATTGGAGGACCAACTCCAGTACGAAACGCACAGCATCGTATTCGCCCGCCGCGCGCCGCACGACGTGGCCGAGGCGGCAGCATCGTTCCGCGAACGGCGTCCGCCCGTGTTCACCGGGGAGTAGAAGTCGGGCGACCGCAAAGGGCTCGCACGAACAAACATCGCAAAGTGCTTCGGAAGTTGTTTGGCGTGGCTTGAGCCATTCAGACCCGAGAGGTCGTTCCAAAGAGATCATTGCTTCAGACGGATCATTAAGGAGACAGGACATGCCGGCAGGAGATTGGGGAGACATCTACAAGGAACTGGGAGCGGTTCCGGTCATCAATGCGACCGGCAGCGTCACCATGCTGGGCGGCTCCACTCCGATCCCGGAAGTCCGGGAGGCGATGGCGCAGGCAGATGGAGCGTACATTCCGCTCATGGAGTTGCAGGAAGCGGCGGGCGCGGCCATCGCCCGAATGGCGAACGTGCCGGCCGCCTACATCACCTCGGGCGCGGGTTCGGCCCTCATGCTCGCCACCGCAGCCGCCATGGCCGGGGACGATGACGACAGGATCCAGCAGTTGCCCAACACACAAGGGATGAAGGACGAAATTCTCATCCAGACCCGGCAACGGTACTGGTACGACCGCTGCCTGGAGCTTGCGGGTGCCAAGTTGGTCATGTTCGGCTCCGAAGAGCGGACCACCGCCGAGGACCTGGAAAGCGCCATTGGCCCCAACACCGCCGCCGTGCACTACTACGCCGTGGAGCAGGAATACGATCCCGATGCTCTGTCCCTAGAGGACACCATAGCCATCGCCCACGCCCACGATGTGCTGGTCACGGTGGACGCGGCCGGGCAGATCTATCCGTTGGAGAACTTTGGCAAGTACGTCAGGATGGGCGCCGACTTCCAGTGCATAGCGGCGAAGTACATGGGCGCGCCGCAATCCACGGGACTGGCATTGGGTTCTGAGGAGATGATCCGGAAACTAGGGCTGCAGGCTTTCGCCAGCTACGAGGGCCGACGGGTACGCGGGGTCGGACGCCCGCAGAAGGTTGACCGCCAGGAGATGATTGGCGCGGTGGCAGCGGTCCGGGCCTGGATGACGTTGAACCACGAGGACCGGCTGGCCGACGCGGAACGGCGGACCCGCGTCATTCTCGGCGCCGTTGATGGCGTCGCCGGATTGAAGGCCGAGATGATCGACAACGTCATCGGCCACCAACCCTACGGGCTCAACATTCGAGTGGATTCGACTGTCGCTGGCTTCGACATCTACGAACTGCGGGACCGGCTCAAGGAAGGAGACCCGCCGATCTGGACGCGAGTTCGGGATGGAGAGGACTGCATCACCATCCACATGTTTGGGCTCAACCCTGGGGAGGATCACATCGTCGGGGAGCGGATTGCGGCTTTGTTCCGCAAGTAAGCGATCAACGAGCTGATCATACCTTCTTACTCCGTGGCGGTTGATGTCGGTGGGACTTTCACCGACATCGTGCTGTGTGACACGTCGTCCAACGCCCAGTGGGTCCACAAGACCCCATCCACGCCGAACGACCCGTCGGTCGGGTTCATGACGGGACTCACTGAGATTCTAACGACCAACGGCGTTGGCGCGAGCGAAGTGGCCCGCATTTTCCACGGCACCACCATCGCGACCAACTCCGTTCTGGAAAACCGGGGAGCGCCTGTAGGTTTGCTGGTCACCGAGGGGTTCCGATACGTACTGGAAATTGCGAGGCACGGGACGCCTCGTCTAGCCAACCCGAATTCCTGGGTCAAACCCCAGCGTCCGGTGCGTCCCCGCGATTGCCTTGAGGTGAAAGAGCGCACGGCTTTTGACGGTGAAATCCTTGTGCCGCTGGACGAGGTGGCGGTGCGTGAGGCGGCGGGGCATTTCGCGCGCGAAGGAGTGGTGGCCGTGGCGGTGGCTTTCCTCCATTCGTACGCCAATCCGGCCCATGAACGGCGCGCCAGGGAGATCCTGCAGGAAGAACTGCCGCAGGCAGCAGTCTCGCTGTCCTCGGAGGTCTTGCCGGTGTACCGGGAGTACGAGCGCGCCATCACCACAGTGCTGAATGCCTACGTCACGCCGCAGGTTAGTAGCTACATCGACAACCTGCAGAGTTCGCTGCGGAGGTTCGGAACCACAGCGTCGCTGTCGATTATGAAATCCAACGGCGGCATCATCGGCGCAGATACCGCCATCCAGCAGCCGGTTTACACCGCCCTGTCCGGGCCGGCCGCCGGCGTGATGGCTACCCTCCAGATAGCCGAGGCCACTGGAGTCGAAAATTGCATATCCTTCGACATGGGCGGCACCAGCACCGACGTGTCCCTCGTGCAGGACAGACAACCGGGCCTGACGCTGAACGGCCGACTGGGAGACTGGCCAGTGCAGTTGCCCATGCTGGACATCGCGACCATCGGTTGCGGCGGCGGCAGCATCGCCGAGGTATCGCCTTACGGCAGCCTGACAGTGGGTCCGGCCAGCGCCGGGGCGGACCCGGGTCCGGCCTGCTACGGCAGAGGATCGAACCGTGCCACCGTTACCGATGCGAACCTGGTCCTGGGACGCGTCAGTTCCAGCATTGCCGGCGGGCAGCTGACACTGGATACCGAAGCCGCGGCCAACGCGATTGGTGACGCGGTGGCGTCGCCACTGGGCATGGATGTCGCGACCGCAGCCAGTGGCATCCTGCAAATCGCCAACAACGCCATGGTCGGCGCCATTCGAAACATCAGCGTGGAGCGCGGTTACGACCCCAGGGACTTCGCTCTGGTGGCCTATGGCGGAGCCGGGCCGATGCACGCTATAGAGGTCGCCAATCTCCTGGGCGTCACTACGGTCGTGGTGCCTCCGCACCCCGGCATAGCGTCGGCGTACGGATTGCTGGTGGCCGAGTTCAAGAACGACTACGCCAGAACGTCGTTGCAACAGTCGCCTGACTACGATCTGCCGGGCATGGCCGGGATTTTCGACGGCCTCGAACGGGAAGGACAACAGTGGCTGGAAACGGAGGGTGTTTCCGACTCCGACCGGCTGCTGGTCTGGTTGGCCGACCTGCGTTACGAGCACCAGGGTTCGGAATTGACCATTCCCTATGATGGGACGCGGGTTGATCAGCGAGGGCTGGACGCGATGATTGAGGAGTTTCACCGCAGACATTACCAGCTGTACGGGTTTTCGCTGGATCAGCCAGTGGAAATCGTGACGCTGCGGGTGACGGCTTCGGGCCATCTGGGAGATGTCGCCATGCCGACGTTGCCCACCGCCGGAGGGGAACCCGCAGACGCCGTTGTCGACCGGCGCCAGGTGTACTTTGAGGAATTTCGGGATTTCGCTCCGTGCCCCATCTACCGGAGGGAGCGATTGTGCCCGGAGGCGACCATTGCCGGGCCGGCCATTCTGGAGGCGATGGACTCGACGGTGGTGATCAACCCGGGATGGGAAACCCGCATTGACCGGTATGGCAACTGCATCATGCGTGCGGAGGAGAACGGACGATGACGATACCGTCACCGGGTGCCAACGCCTTAAGTCAGCCCGATGACCAGGACCGCCAGACGGTGGACCCGGTCACCAGGCAGTTGATCCGGGGATCGCTGCGCGCTGCGCGGCTGGAGTGCGAGCTCATCATCGAGCGTACCGCCATGTCCGCCTTCATCAGGGAGAAGAAAGACTATACCGTAAGCTTCCTGGACGGCGGCGGAAGGGAAATCTACGGGGACACCATGGGCAGCGACATCCTGGGCTGCGTGTGGGAAAACTACCCGGTGGAATCGATGCGTACCGGGGACCTGTATTGGTACAACGACCCGTACCTCTCGCAGGGGAGCATCACCCATACGCCGGACATGGTGTTCATAGCGCCGGTGTTCTTCGAAGGCGAGGTGGTGGCTTACTGCCACTCGTTCGCCCATTTCTGGGACCTCGGCGGGTCGCGTCCGGGCAGCATCGGGCCGGCGAACACCGAGATCTTCCATGACGGCACATTGGTCCCTCCCATCAAGATCATCGACGCGGGCAGGCTCAACGAAGAGGCCTATCGCATCATCCTGAGGAACTCCAGGTATCCAGATTTGCTGGAAGGCGACTCGAGGGCCCTGATGTCGGCGGCCAATCGCGCGCAGGAACGGTTGCTGGAGATGTTCCAACGCTTCGGGCGGGACACGATGCTATCCGCAATCGCCGAAGATCAGGCCGACACCGGACGGCTGGTTCGTGACAAGACGTTGGAGATGATCCCCGAGGGCGAGTATTCCGTGCGGGACTTCATGGATCACGCCGGGGTCGGCGACCGGTGGCATTCCTTCCATATCAAGCTGGTCCGGAAAGGTGACGAAATTCTGCTGGATGCCACAGGCAGCGATGACCAGGCGGACGGCTCGATCAATTTCATCGCCAGTGACGGGGCGCTAAAGGCTTATTTTGGCCAGTACTTCCACCAGTTCGACGCTTCCCTGATGGCCAACCACGGGCTGTTGGCAGGGATCGACGATGTGCGACTCAGGCAAGGCAGCATATTACGACCGGACTGGCCGCCGGCATTGGGATGCCGAGCCCATACGTTCACCAAGCTGAAGAGCGCGGTGCGGGCCGTGGTCGCCCAGGCCACGGAGGGCAGGGTGATGGCCGCCGCCGCGGTTTACGTGATTGCCTACTGGCGGATGAAGGAAAACGGGACGGGGAATTGGCTGCTCTGTACGGATGGCATTGCGGTCGGGCACGGGGGCCGTCCGTTCGGTGACGGCTTGGACGCCATTTACCAGCGGCACAACGAGAACTACCCCGGTGAGTTCATGGAAATGGAGTATCCGCTGCGGTTGGAACGATACGCGATCGCGACCGACTCGGGAGGTCCAGGCAAGTACAGAGGCGGCTGCGGCGTCGTCAGGGACGTCAGGCTACTGGCAGATGAGGGTACGTTCGGGTTGCGTGTGGAGAACAACCGATTCCCGGCCTGGGGAGTGGCCGGTGGAAAGGGTGGAGGACTATCGCGGGTCGTGCTGAATCCTGGCACGCCCGAAGAGCGGGAGGTTCGCGCTTTTTCCGATGACAACCAATGGAAGCGGGGAGACGTGGTGCGCATCTGCACGGCCGGCGGCGGCGGATGGGGCGATCCCCTGGAGCGGGAAGCCCAGTTGGTGCTGGATGATGTCAAGGACGGCTTCGTTTCACCGAAGGCAGCGCTCAAAGATTACGGCGTAGTGATCGACGAGGGCGGCCTGGTGGTCGACATAGCGGCCACCGTCGCCAGGCGGGACGAGATACGTAACGCCCGGGGCAAGACCGGGCTCTTCCACCGCTTCGACTACTTCGATTCAGAGGCGGAGGAACTGGAGTGGGTCAACCGGCATATTCCGCGCTGACGCGGCCAATGTAATCGCGGTGGCCCCCGGAATTTACCGCCTCGCAGCGCGCGGTGGGTCCTCGGAATAGTCCCACGAACGGACGCGGACGGGCGTTACCCGGATGTAGGCGGCGCCGGGACGCGGCTCGGTGGGCAGATCATCCTCGGATACCCCGCGCCGCTTGGCTGCTTCCCGGGAGTAGTGCAATATCTCGTCCGGTTCGGTGTGAACCGTGGCGGTGCCCTGCACCATCAACCCTTTGATGTCCTGCATGCTGCTTCCCGTTTCTATTAGCAGGCTGACGTTGGGGTTGTGGCCGATGTTGCGCAGCTTGAGCGTGTGTGCCCGCACGCCCATCAGGATTTCATCGCCGAGGCGGAAATAGCCCAGGGGTACGGTGTGCGGAAACCCGTCGGGGCCGATGGTGGTCAGCACGATCCAGCCGGGTTTGCTGTCCAGAAATTTGTGGGCTTCCTGGGTAGTCAATTGGCGAGGCATGATAGTTACTCCTGGCAGGGGCGACGGAACGTCGCCGTGCGGTTGTCGCCCGGGCCGCTGCGGGTCTTGGGTGCGCCCATTGTGGCATCCCAGACCCGGCGTCGCAATTTAGATACGACCGCGGGGCAGGACCATGTCAGGGTCGTTCCCTGATCCGATCATGGTTCTACGGGCTCACCATGAATGTGCGAAGGGGGCATCCTTCGACGGGCTCAGGATGAGCGGGTAGTTACGGGTCGGGCAACTTCAGGAGGACTCGATTCCGCGGGACGTGTCCGTTTCATGGACACGCCGCCCGGGCAGAGTCGACCGGGTTGTAAGTAGCTTCGCCGCGTTTGCCTGGTATCGGAATTTGGAGGCGGCAGAGGACAGGCGATTGACCGCTGCCGCCGGAGAGTGTTGGCGTTGGTGTTGCTGTGGGCTTCCTCCGGATGTTGGGGATGTACAGGCGATGATTTGGAGAGTGTTGACCAGGTTCCGAGCGGTATCAGCCCTACGGCCGGAGGTGGTGCGCTGTGGTTTTTGCTCTCATTCTCCATGCCTGAAGCATGGCGCGCTGTGGCGGGCGCGGTGGCCGGAGCGACTACACCGGGTAAAGTGGCCGGAGACAGTCACCCACAAAGGCCGGCAGCGACTTGGTGCTGATTGGCCGTGAACGCTCGGAACCTGGTCGATGGAACCGATTTATCGCCTGTGAAGCCATTATAGAGCATACGTTCGCAACAGGGCAAGGGGGTGATGTCATGGTTTACGGTCGCGTTGCGTGGACGACGTCTTCTACGCCGACGAGATTGCCGCGCTTCGCTCGCAATGACAAGGGAGGGGGCGCTGGCAGGGGCTGAGGACAGGGCGCTCGCAATGACAATGGAGGGGGCGCTGGCAGGGGCTGAGGACAGGGCGCTCGCAATGACAAGGGGACGGGCTCACCATGAGCGGGCGAAAGGGGCGTACTTCGACAGGCTCAGGATGAGCGGAGTCTGATGGAGTCAATTGCTTTGAAAAGGTGCTGGTCACCGATGCGGAACCGGTTTGCCCGGGAGCGGGTGAATTTAGATGGACAATAGGATGGACAGGATTTTGAGGTGGAGGCAGGCGGTGCGCAACGGTTGAGATCGGTGACTGCGGGCCTCCCGGATTCCGTCCCGCTATCAGGTATTGGGTGATGGTCATTCGGCGGAGTGGGTATGCGTCGGCCTGGCCGGCGGGACGGTGAACGTTTGCGATGCCCGGAGGATAGCGGGGCACTCGTTCGTGTCTGGTATATTCGTGCCCACGGAAAGGAACTATTTCCCGCGCAAGGAGGACGAAGATGGCCGGAACCAAAAGGATCTACGTGGGAATGCACGACGGAGTATGTGCCGTCATCAGCGACGACGGCGGCAAGACATGGAAACAGGGACTCGTCAAGCGGTTGGCCCACGCGGCGGCGCGTGTAAGCGCCAGCCCGGTGGCCCGGTCACGGGCGTATTTGGCTGCCTACGAAGCGGGAGTGTACCGGACGGACGACGGCGGCATGACGTGGGAGCACCTGGGATCGTACCCCACCGAATACGCGCACAGCGTGCTGGCGCATCCAGACGACGCGGACACCGTGTATGTCGGCAGCGAGCCGGCGGAGATTTGGCGCTCGATTGACTGCGGGGCTAACTGGGATGAGTTCGACGCATTTCGGGCGGTCCCCGAAGCGACGCAATGGGGTTTCCACGCGCCGACGCGGGACTCCCACGTGCGAGACCTACGTCCTGCGCCTGGTGACACGAGCCGGCTGTATGCGGGGATCGAAGTGGGCGGGATGGTTGGCTCGTCAGACGGAGGATCGAGCTGGCGGCAACTGCCGGGACTCGACGACGATATTCACTGCGTGAACCTGAGCAACGACCGGCCCGACAGGATATACGTCGCGACGGCGGCGTCTCCCTATCGGTCGGACGATGGTGGTGACACGTGGGAGATGATCAACGACGGTCTGGACAGGCGGTACACGCTGCACATCGCGGCGGCTCACGACGACGCTGACCTGGTGCTGGTGACCGTTTCCGAGAACGCTCGGCGCGGCAACCCCAAGTTCTACCGATCCACCGATGCCGGGCGCAGTTGGAATTTGGTGCAGGGTGTGGGGGAGGGAGAAAACCCAACTGACATGATGGTGGCGTTCGATTGGGACCCGCAGGAGCCGGATACCGTGTATGGCGGGACCGACGGCGGCAAGCTTTACCGCAGCGGAGACCGTGGTGTCACCTGGGAGGCTCTGCCGGTGGACCTGGGCACCGTGGCGGTGGGGGCGCTGGCGGTGGCGAGCGAGTAACCGGTTGGCGGCCAAGGGCCGTGTTATCATCGGACGAACATCCCCCAAATCACCCTGAAGCCGGAGGTGCGATCATGCCGCCAAGTGGCAACGAATGGCTGGCCCTGACGACGGAACCGATCCTGGAACCCGATCTCCCCATCTGTGACCCGCATCACCACTTCTGGGTCCAGCGGCCGGAACCGGCGGACTACCAGCAATACCTGCTGCCGGACCTGGCAGCGGATATCAACAGCGGTCACAACGTGCGATCCACGGTGTTCGTGGAGGCGCGTTCGGAGTACCGGACGGACGGGCCCGAAGAGCTCCGCCCCGTCGGCGAGGTCGAGTTCGTCCAGGGTATTGCGGACGAGAGTGCGACGGGCCAGTACGGCGAAGGGCGGGCGGCGGCGGCGATCATTGGGCGGGCCGACCTGAAGATGGGCGATGGCGTCCGGCCGGTGCTGGAGGCGCTGCAAGCGGCGAGTCCCAACCGCTTCCGCGGTATCCGGCACTCGGTGGGTTGGGATCCGCATCCGGATGTGGAGAACCGTGAGGTAGAAGGTCTGCTGCAGCGCGACGACTATCTGGCCGGTGCGCGAGTTTTGCAGGACATGGGACTGATTCTCGAGACCTCGGTCTACTTCCCCCAGTTGCCGGAGTTGGCCGAGTTTGCGCGGAAGGTGCCCGACCTCACCATCGTGCTCAACCACATCGGCGGCATGATGCGCACCGGGCCCTTCGCCGGTCGAGACGACGAGGTAATTCCGCAGTGGCGCAGCGGAATCGATGCGGTGGGAGCCGAGCCGAACATCATCATGAAGCTGGGCGGGATCGGCATGCCGCGCATCGGGTTCGACTGGCACACGCGGGAGACGCCCGTCGGGTCCGATGAAATTGCGGCTTCCGTGGGGGACTGGATGCGGCACTGCCTGGACCAGTTCGGGCCGGACCAGTGCATGTTCGAAAGCAACTTCCCGGTGGATAAGGTCTCGTTCTCTTACCACGTGATGTACAACGCCTTCAAGCGGCTGTCGCAAGGCTACTCCGCATCGGAGCGAGCGGCGGCGTTCCACGACACCGCGACGCGGGTCTACCGGATACAGGCGTAGGCGGCGGCGACCTGGTCAGCAACGACGAGATTGCCGCGCTTCGCTCGCAATGACAGGGGTAAGGGGCGCCCGGACTGAACCCCAAAAGGAGAAATATCATGGAGCCTTTTGAGATTGCGATAAGCGACGAGGTGTTGGAGGATCTGCGCCGACGTCTGGAGCACACCAGGTGGCCCGACGAGATGCCCGGCACGGGTTGGGAGTACGGCTCCAACCTTGATTACATCAAGGAACTGGTTGAGTACTGGCGGACGGATTTCGACTGGCGGGCGCAGGAAAACAAACTCAACGCGTTCAACAATTACAAGTCGGAAGTGGACGGGTTGAGCATCCACTTCATCAAGGAGAACGGCACCGGGCCGAACCCGATGCCGCTGGTGATTACCCACGGCTGGCCCAGCACGTTCTTTGAGATGACGAAGATCATCCCGCTGCTGGCGGATCCGGGGAGCCACGGGGGCGACCCGGCGGACTCCTTTGACGTGGTTGCGCCTTCTCTGCCGGGGTTCGGGTTCTCGCAGGCCTCTCAGGAACCGGGAATGCAGGTGCAGAAGGTGGCCGACCTGTGGGCGAAGCTGATGACCGAGAACCTGGGGTACCCCAAGTTCGCGGCGCAGGGCGGGGATATTGGGGCGGGCGTGACGTCGCGGTTGGGATATGCCCATTCGGACAAGATGATTGGCGTGCACCTGACCTCGATCACACGTCCGACGCCGTACCTGGGGCCGGGATCTCAGCCGCTGACCGAGGCGGAGCAGGCGCACTCGGACCAGCGGGAGGCATGGCAGCAGAGCGAGGGCGGGTATAGCCACATCCAGGGCACGAAGCCGCAGACGCTGTCCTACGGGTTGAACGATTCTCCGGTCGGGCTGGCGGCGTGGATCGTCGAGAAGTACCGGACGTGGAGCGACTGCAACGGCGACGTGGAAAGCACCTACACGAAGGACGAACTGCTGACCACGGTCACCATCTACTGGGTGACCAACACCATCGGGTCGTCGGTACGGATGTACAAAGAGAACCAGAGCTCCGTATGGGAAATGGCGGAAGGGGAAAAAGTCCCAACGCCAGCGGGGATGGCGATGTTCCCGCAGGAGATCGCCAAGCCGCCGCGGGAGTGGGCAGAGCGCTCCTGGGATCTGCGCCGCTGGGTGCAAATGCCGAGCGGAGGCCACTTTGCTGCGCTGGAGGAGCCGGAACTGCTGGCCCACGAGGTGCGGGAGTTCTTCCGGCCCTTCCGGGGCTGACCGGGCACGTCCACACCAAGGAAAAATCAGGGGCGAATGATAATTCGCCCCTACGATTGTCGGTCAGCGGGCACAGAGCCTTTCGGTTCTCGTTCGCGTGATCGCGAAGAGCACAGCGGTGCGGCTGTCTCCTGTCGGCGCAGTTGCTTGCTCCGGACGCCCCTGCTCCAACGAGATTGCCGCGCTACGCTCGCAATGACAGCCGAAGTACCTTGTGTCAGCGCGCCAGGAACTTGATGATTTTGGGGTTGACCTCTTCGGGCCGTTCCTGGTGCATGAAGTGGCCCGTGCCGGGGGTGATGACTTTTTCCAATCCGGCCGAGAAGTAGGAGTACATGCCTGAACTCAGGAAGGATTCCAGCCGCTTGGGTCGGTCGCGGGTTCCGTGGAGGGCGAGGGTCGGCACGCGAATGGGGCCGGCCGCGATGACGGCCTGGTCGGCGCGCACCTGGTCGTCCACCTGGGAGGCGTCGTAGCGGGCGCGGTAGTAGCCGAGGGCGGCCTGGACGACGCCGGGCTTGCGGAAGGTCGACCGTATGCTCTCCAGGGACTCGGCGGGAATGTCCCACTCGGGGGAGGCCCAGCGCCACCACTCCTCCACGAAGGCGTAGTCGTTATGGGCAACGACTTCCTCGGCGTGGGGCATCTGGAAGAAGAACCCGTGCCAGGTGCCCTGCAGGTATTGGAATTCCATGGATAGCTCACGGTCCACCCGACCGGAGGCGATGGTCACCAGCTTGATAACCCTCTCGGGCGCGAGGGCGGTGGCTCCGACGACGGCGCCGGCGCCCCAGTCGTTGCCGATCAGGTAGGCACGGTCGGCTCCCAGCGCCCCGATCAGTTCTACCGCATCCCTTGCCATCAGGGCGGAGTGGTAACGGCCATCGGCCGGGGCTTCCGTGGGGGCGTAGCCGCGCATGAACGGGGCCACGGCGCGGAACCCGGCGGCGGCGAGGTCGGGCAACAGGTGGCGGAAGGACCAGGCGTGGTCGGGGAACCCGTGCAGGCAGATGGCCAGGGGCCCGTCGCCCATCTCGAGGTAGTGAAAATTGATGCCGTTAGCGCGAACATTTCCGGTATTGAAGTCAGCCATGATGCCTCGCAGATCGACTAGAATTCCCTGATTCGGGGCAAAACTTCTCGGCCGAAGAGTTTGATCTCGGCCGTAACGTCCTTGTGGTTGAGACCGGGTTGCTGGAACGCGAAATCGACGACACCGACGCCGCATTTTTCGTGGTAGGCGCGGAGCTGTTCGACAACGGTGTCGGGGCTGCCGACGAAGTTGAGCTGGGTTCGCGGGGCGCCGCCGGACGGCGGGGGAGACGCCGGTGCATCGGGCGTCGGCGATGATCGTCCGGAGCGGGCGGCCTGCACGGCCTGGGCGAGGGAGCGTCCGATGTTCATGCCGCGACCGCCGCCGGCGCTGTGCACCCGGTCGCGCAGGGCGTGTGCCTTCTCGTCGGTCTCGGCCAGGCATATGCCGCCGCGATAGACAATGTCATCGGCGTCGGGTTGCCAGCCCGCTTCGCTGGACCAGCGCCGGTAATCCTCGACCACGCCGGCCATGTCGTCGGGGTGTTCGTAGGAAATGCCCAGGCCGAGGCGGCGGGACGCGGCGAACTGGACGGTATCAGCGCTGCGGGTCGCCACGAGCAGCGGCGGCAGCGGGCGCTGCACCGGCCACGGCCAAACGGACACAGTGCGGTACTGGTAGTAGCGGCCCTCCCAGGAAAAGGGCTCGGGCTCGGTGAGGGCCTTTAGGACGAGGTCCATGGCTTCGATCAACCGACCGCGGCCCTCTGACGGGTTGAGGTCGTATACTTGGTCCTCGCTGGGGGTGCCGCGCATGAACGCAGCGACGAGGCGGCCGCCCGTGAGATTGTCCAGCATGCCGATCTCCTCAGCGACGCGGACCGGATTGTTGATGGGGAGCAACTGCCCGAGGAGAGCGATTTTGGCGGTCCGGCAACGTTCCGCTACAGCAGCAGCCATCACGGCGGGGTTGGGCGTGGTGCGGTTGCCTGAGAAGTGGTGCTCGGAAAGGCTGATCCAGTCGAAACCCATGTCCTCTGCGAATTCGCACTCGGCCATGCCCTCCTGATAGGACCTGAGGGAGACCTTCGGATCGTGATAGGCGGGCGGGACGGGCCAACCGGCGGGAAAGCGGTCCCGCTCGGCGTAACCCATGCAACCGAAGTACGAAGCTTTCACGGCGTCCCTGCGCTAAGAGAAGCGTTTTCGAATGGGGCGATGGTAGGGGGCGGCATCGGGGTTGTCAACGCGAAACAAGGAATACTTTGCAGCCAACAAGGCTTGCCCAGGATCGGGTTTGCAGCGCCGCATTCGCGATGCTCAGGTAAGGGCGCGCAGCAAAGCGGGCATCGGGTGATGGGCAGGCAGAGACGAATGATTGTGCGTCCCTGTACAACGGCGCTCGCCCGATCGCCGGGGCACTGGCGGTTTGCTTGACCGGGTACCGGGCAAGGCTATACTGTCGACAGAGTGCGGAGGAACGTGACCGCGAAAGGTAGGACATGAGTGATGTCCCAACGCCGGTTGGCAACGTCTCCGCGAGTCCCGTGTTTAACTGATTTCTTGGCAAGCCGGATATTACGCATCCAGGAGAGACATCATGCAGACCAGAGAGATGACCGCCAGCGCATCGCGTTTGATGGTCGAACAGATGGTGGCGTCGGGCGTCAAGTACGTTTTCAACAACTCGGGGTCGCGCGAGGCGCTGTTCTTCAACGAACTGCACGCGCGGTCGGACATACACGGCATACTTGGGCTGCACGAGGGTGCGGTGACGGCGATGGCCGGCGGGTATACGCAGGCGAACCTCGCTCCCGGGGTCATGGTAGTGCACCTGGGGGCAGGCCTGGCGCAGGCTATGGGTCAACTGATCAACATATGGACGGGTAGCCTGCCGGTGGTGGTGATTACATTCGCGGGGGACACTGGCAGTTTCGCGGGCAAGATCAGCCTGGACGTCAGCCACAACGCCGGCCCGACGGCGATTGCCGCGCCGATGATGAAGGCGAACTGGACGGTTATCGAGCCGGAGGGACTGCCGGCCGCTTTGGAAAGGGCGCTGCGGGTGGCGATGACACCGCCGGTGGGTCCGGTGCACCTGGCGGTTTACGACCGGCTGTTGGGTCCGACTGAATACACGGCGAACATCATCGACGGGCAGCTGCCGGAAATCCATGCGGGTTACCCATCGGACGCCGATCTTGACGCGGTGGTCCGGGCGTTGCGGGACGCCAAACGTCCGGTGTTGTACGTGGGCGACGGGGTGTGGAAGAGCGGCGCGATTGCCGAGGTTACCGCGCTGGCGGAGCGGTTCGGGGTGCCGGTCGTGGGAGATCCGCGGGCGGTGTCGATCAAGCACCCGCTGCACGCGGGCGGCAGAAGGCTGGAGCAGGCTCCCGAGATCGACCCCGACCTGATCCTGTGCATCGGCGTGACGCACAACGGCGCCGGCAACGCCAGCGACTACACGGCGTTCTTCGACGCCGAGCGGACGATTGCCATCGGCGCGGATGCGGAGAACCTGGAGAACATCCCCGGTCTGGATCTGGCGGTGCTGGCCGACGAGAAGCGGGCGACGCAACGGTTGCTGGATGCAACGGACGGCACGGCGGACGACCTGTCCGACCGACGGAGCCGAGCCCGGGAAGAGGTGGCGGCGCTACGGGCGCAGCGCAGGGACGCCGCGTGGCGGGTTCCTGCGGAACAGGGCAAGGTTCGGGCGGTGGCCCTGGGTGACGCCCTGGACAAGGCGCTGGAGAGCCGCGGCGGTGGACTGGTAACGATCGAGCAGTTTGCCGTGGCGCAGGACATCCTGGCGAACAACGACGAGGCGGGTCGCAACCAGTACATCCGGCCGGCCGGCGGATCGGAAGGATACGGCGTGGGCATGGCGATCGGCGCCAAGCTGGGAGCGCCGGACCAACCGGTGGTCGGTTTGGTCGGCGACGGATCGCTGTACTACTCGGACCACGCGCTGTGGACGGCGGCCAGTCACGGGGTGCCGGTGCTTTACGTAATCTCCAACAACGGCGTGTATGGTGTTGTCGCCAGTTCGTTTGCCAATGCGAACGCCGACATGCGGGAGACCGGAGAGTACCGTGGCGTGGTGCTGGACAACATTGATCCGGTGAAGCTGGCCGAGGGATTTGGCGTCGAGGCGATGGACGCAACTGACGAGGCTAACATAGGCGATGCGATTGAGCACGGGCTGGGCGTGGTCGAGCGCGAAAAGCGGCCGTTCCTGTTGAACGTGAAAATGCCGCTTGGCCTGCCGGAAGGCGGGCGCCCAGGGGAGATCTACAGCCTCAGCGCCGAACTTGGGTAACCGGGATTGATGGGCGGGAATTTTCCCGCCCATCGGTCGGAGGCTGGCCGCAGGCGCGGTCGCGTGGGCTGAGTGCGCTAAAATAAGCGCAACTTCAGGCTGAATATTGAGCTAGCCAGAGCAGGTTGGGGTTATGCCACACAATTTCTGGATGATCAATTGCAACGAGGCGAACTATAACATCACGCGCGAAATCGGGTTCACCAGACAGGGGCTGAAGGCGGAATACCGGCGCAAGGTGCAGCGGGTGGAACCGGGGGACAGGGTCATATACTACGTGACGGGGTCTCGCGTGTTCACGGCGACGGCGACCGTCACCCAGGGGTACGAAGAAATTGCCTCCGACCTGTGGCTCAATGAGGGCAAGGCCACATGGCCTTACCGTATCGGAATCAAGCCGGACGTGATTCTGGAAACCGGTCAGTACATAAAAGCGGGGCTGATCGCGTACAGATTGGAATACGTGCGGAAGTGGGCACCGGAAGACTGGTACATGGCGTTTCAGGGCAACCTTCACCTGCTGTCCAAGAGCGATTTTTTTCTGCTGGAAGGTGAGATGCTGAAACTCCGGGACGGTAGGGAAAAGGCGCTGTTACAGATCGACGCCGCGCTGGCGGCGGAAGACGAAAGGGTGAACGCTCAGCGGGAGCGGCGAAGGCGGAACCCGAACCGCGCACCAGCCCGACCGCAGCCGACCAGGGACACCGAAGCATCGGAACGTGACTCCACCAGCGCGGGGCAAGCGGCTGAGGTCCCGGAGACGGTGGCGCCGGATCCGGAAACGTCCGTCGAGGGTGGGCGCGCAGGAAGCATGGCACGGCGGACCCCGCGAAGCAGAGGGAGCAACCGACGATCGGCTCCCAGGCAGTCGACGCGTTACGACAGCTGATAGGCGGTGTGGGCGCCGTCCAGGGCGCGCGTGATTTCCCAAACCACTTCGGCGTCAGGTTCGGCGGCCAAGGCCTCGTTGAGGGCAGAATGGGCGGCATTGTCGCCGATTTGACCAAGGGCCCATGCGGCGTGACCGCGGACGAGTGGGGGAGCGGACCGCAGCGCGCGGGTTAGGGCTGGGACGGCGGAGGTATCGCCGGAGTTCCCCAGCGCGATGCAGGCATTGCGTTGCATGCCCACACGCTTGGCGCGCATGACGGGGGAGCCAGCGAAGCGTTGGCGAAACTGATCGTCGGTCATCGCGAGGAGTTCTACCAGGTCGACGGATGAAAGGTCAGTGCGTCCGAAGTTGGGGTCACCGGTTGATTTCGCCTTGCGATTGACGGGACAGACCTCCTGGCAGATGTCGCACCCAAAGACCCAGTTGCCCATTGACTGCCTCAGTTCGAGGGGTATGGCGCCCTTGTGCTCGATGGTCAGGTAGCTGATGCAGCGGCGATTGTCGACAACGTACGGTGCGACTATGGCATCGGTGGGGCAGGCCGGTATACAACGGGAGCATTGGCCGCAGGTTTTGGCGAGGGGAAGGTCGGGAGTCAATGGGAGATCGGTGATTATCTGTGCCAGGAGCAGCCAGGAGCCGTAGGTAGGGTTAAGGATGTTACCGTTCTTGCCGAACCAGCCGAGGCCGGCGCGGGAGGCGGCGGCGCGGTCGAGCATGGGCCCGTCGTCAACGTACCAGCGCGCCGCGAACCGGTTGCCCAGCTGCGCGGTGAGGTCCAGAACCATCCGGCGCATGCGGCGTTTCATGACGCGATGATAGTCCCGGCCGCGGGCGTACCGTGCGATTAGACCCTGGTCATTGGGAGCTGGAGGGTCCGCAGGGGGGCAGTAGTTCCAGCCTAGGGAGATAATTGAGCGGGCGCCGGGGAGCAGCGTTTCGGGATCCGTGCCGCGCCGGACGCGTTGGGCGTTGAACCAGGGCAGGCCGTCCATGAGCCCGGCGTCGATGCGATGGAGCGCTTCCTCACGTTCGGAACCGAAGACTTCGGCGGACGCGACGGCGACGAGGTCGAAACCCGCGGCGGCGGCGGCCTGGTCGACCCATTGGCGCAGCTCCCCTGGGTTCACAGCGATATCGGAGCCGGTGTTCACAGGTTCTCGCGCTGGTAGCGTCCGTTGTAGCCACGGGCATCGGGCTCGCTCAGGGGGAAGAACACCAGCTGGGCAATGCGGGCGTCGCGCTGCAGGCGAAGGCCATCGGCGTGATGGACGACGAGCAGCGCTTGTGAGCGACCGCTGTAGCCGGCGTCCCAAACGGCGGTATGCAAGGTGATACCCATGCGGAGGAGGCTGGAACGAGGGCGGCCCAGGGCCATGAGCCAACGGGGAAGATTGACGATCTCGTTGAAGGTTACGACGTATTCGCCGGGGGGTAGCAGCGTCCAACCGTCGGGGTCGAAGTCGATTACCGTAGGGTCAGGCAACACCCGATCCGCGTTGAGGATGCCGATGGCGCCAGGGCCGCTGCCGGCGGAACAGCGCGCCACCGAGCGGATAGTTATGTCGATGCCGTTGGGCTGGAGCTGGCTTTGGAGGTCGGGACAGCTTTCGAGCAAGGGAGGAACATCTGCCAGCAACGCCGCGATGGCGTCCCGATTGAGTGCACCACGCATGGTTGTTTCGTGGCTAGTCATGGCATCAAAAACAATTCACCCGCCGGCGTCTCTGGAAAGGACGCTCGGCGGGTGGACCTGCGTGGCTTATTGGGACTAGTCGTGCATGAAGTCCTGGATGTCGGCAGGCAGGGGTTCGTACTTGGGGATCTCGGTGATGACCGCCTGGGTGGTCAGGAGCATTCCGGCGACGGAACCGGCGTTCTGGAGAGCGGAACGGGCAACTTTGGCAGGGTCAATGATGCCGCGAGCGACCATGCTGGTGTAGTCGCCGCGGTCGGCATCAAACCCGTAGTCGGCCTCACCGTTGCGGACGTTCTCCACGATGACAGCGCCCTTGTAGCCGGCGTTGTCGGCGATGGTGGTAAGGGGCGCCTCCAAGGCTTCCCGAACTAGCCTGATGCCGACGGCTACGTCACCGGACGCTGCTTCCAGGATGCCGTCCAGGGAGGCCTGAGCGCGGAGCAAGGTCACACCGCCGCCGGGGATTACGCCTTCTTCAACGGCAGCGCGAGTGGCTGCCAGTGCGTCTTCGGTTCGGCTCTTGCGTTCATTGAGCTCGGGTTCGGTGGCCGCGCCGACCTTGATAATGGCGACGCCGCCGGCGAGACTGGCAAGGCGCTCCTGGAGCTTCTCCCGGTCGTAGTCGGAGGTGGATTCCTCGATCTGGACGCGGAGTTCGGAGACGCGGCCGGCGATGTCGTCCTCGTGGCCGCGACCTTCGACGATGGTGGTCTCGTCCTTGGTGGCCACGACGCGGCGGGCCGAGCCCAACTGATCCATGGAGACGGAATCCAACCGCATCCCCGTGTCGGTGGAAACGACGGTGCCGCCGGTCATGATCGCCAGGTCTTCCAGCAGCGCCTTGCGGCGCTCGCCGAAACCGGGCGCCTTGACGGCCAGACTGCTAATCGTGCCGCGCAGCTTATTGACGACCAGAGTGGCCAAGGCTTCGCCTTCCACGTCCTCGGCGATGATTATCAAGGGGCGGCGTCCGCCCTGAGCCACGGCCTCGAGGGTGGGGACCACGTCGGCGGCGGAAGACAGCTTCTGGTCGGTGAGCAGGAAGAGGGGCTCGTCTATGGAGCACTCCATGCGGTCGGTGTCGGTCACGAAGTGGGGCGACAGGTATCCGCGATCCAGGCGCATGCCCTCCACGACATCGAGCTCATCGACGAGGCTGCGGCTCTCCTCCACGGTGATGATGCCTTCGCGTCCGACCTTGTCCATGGCGTCGGCGATCAACTCGGCGATGGCCTCTTCGTGGGCGGAGAGAGCGGCAACGCGGGCGACCTGCTCACGGCTCTCGACGGCGGCCGCCTGGTTGCTGATCTCGTTGCACACGGCGGACACGGCCCGGTCGATGCCAGTCTTGATTGCCAATGGATTGGCGCCGGAGGCGACGTTCATGAAGCCGCCCTGGATGATGGCACGGGCGAGTACGATGGAAGTGGTGGTGCCGTCGCCGACCACATCGTTGGTCTTGGAGGCGGCTTCCTTCACCACCTGGGCGCCCATGTTTTCGTATGGGTCGGGCAGTTCGATTTCCTTGGCGATGGTGACGCCGTCGCTGCACACCACGGGGAGGGTCCAGACGCGCCCCAAAATGACGTTTCGGCCGCTGGGCCCAAGGGTCAGGGCGACCGCGCGCCCGAGCTGGTTAACGCCGTTCATCAGGCTTTGTCGAGCGTTCTCATCGAAAATCAACTGCTTTTCGGGCATAGCCGGGATCCTCCGTTAATGAGGGTATTGTGGTTGTAAACAGGAATAGTAGTGCAGAAAAGCGCGTCACGCACTCGTCGCCGGGTGCGGCTTTCTGCGCATCAATTTTCGGGCAAGATGGTCGAAATTGTCAACCTGACCGGATTCCGCGGTGAACCGGGCCGGCTTGCCGGTCGTTTTGTGCGAACGGACCGCTGGTTGTTCCGGGACGGCGGGTAGGAAGAAAGGGCTGGCGAGCGGGTTTGCCAGACTTGAATCGTGATCTGTCGCTTGTGGATGCCGACAGGGAGTGGCGGGACGGAGAACAAGGCGACGGCAGCTGGACTCCGTGTAAAGTCTATCACGCGCGGATCAGTGCGCACCGTGATTGTGGATGGTCGGTACAGTCCCGTCAATCTTTACCAGATGACAAACAGGGAAGGGGTTTGGTAACATCGTACCCTAGCAAATCAGTTTCCAGGAGTAAGAACGTTGCCGGCTCAAAAAGCCCACCGCCAATCTGTAAAGCGCAACGCGCGCAACATGAGCGTGCGTCGCGCCACCCGTACCGCCGTCAGTCGTGCCCGGCGCGCCGTGGCGGCCACTGACCCCCATTCCGAAGAAGCGGTGCGCAATGCCATGAGCATGCTCGACGTGGCGGTCCGGAAGGGTCTTCTGCACAAGAATAACGCGTCCAGGCGGAAGGGCCGCCTGGTCACAGCGCTCAACCGATCCCGCGACAGTTAGTTCTGTGGCTTAGCGGCGTAGCGATCCGGCCGGACGGGTCTACCGTTTCGTCCGGGGGTGGAAAGCAGGTTTCTCCCCTCGGTTGAGCCGCGGCCGACCACATTGGGCGCGGCTGCGGTTGAATAGTGGGCGGCGGCGGTTGCCGAGTTTCATAGGTCGGCATTTCCCATACCGGCGAATGTTGACAACCCCTTGTATTTTGATTAGCATATCGGTGCCGAACATTAGTTTGTGATACGGAGAATACACAAGGTGTGGAGGAAGCCCTTATGCCACAGAAGAAAAACCTGAGGCCGCGACAGCAGCAAATCCTGGATTTCATCGGACAATTTCTGGACGAAAACGGGATCCCGCCGACGGTGCGGGACATCCAACGCGGGTGCAGCATCAGCAGCACGTCGGTTGTCGACTACAACTTGAGACTGATGGAGCGGGACGGGTATCTCAAGCGGCGCTCAGAGGTTGCGCGGGGGATCGAGTTGCTGGACGAAACGGGTCTGCCGGTGGCCAATGGAGCCGCCCGGGTGCAGATAGTGGGCAGCATCGCTGCCGGACAACCCATACCGGCATTCTCCTCTGAAGGGGTGGGTTCGGCCGCGGAATTCGACATCGTTGAGGTGCGCCCGGATCTCAAGAAACGGCACGGGACGCTTTACGCACTGTCGGTCAAGGGGACGTCGATGATCGACGCGCTGATCGACGACGGGGATGTGGTCGTGATCAAGCCGACCAACACGGCGCGCAATGGCGAGATGGTGGTGGCTTGGCTGAAAGAAGAGGAGGAGGCTACCCTCAAGAAGTTTTTCCGCGAAGGGGACCAGGTCCGATTACAGCCGGCCAATAGCACGATGGACCCGATCTACGTGGCGGCGGACAATGTCGAGGTAAAGGGTCGAGTGGTGGAAGTGCTGCGTAAGTACTGAGCGGCGAGTTGGCTTCAGTTTCGGCTGTTGGCCAACGCTCCATAGGTGGCTACCAGGAAGGGAACGCAGTAGGTTAGCGGAATTTTCCACGCCAACGCGCCGGCCAAATTACCGGATAGGATTACATCACCCTGATTCAGCGCCGTGAGGGCCGTGCCCACCACGGCGCTGGCGATTAACGACCGACGCAGCATCGGCCAGTGACGTAGGGCGCAACGGAGGCACTTGGTGGTCCCGGTCGCCCCACCACGTGGCCGGAAGGTGCAGCTGTAGCTATGCGCAGTGGGTCGTCCACACCCTTGGCATAGGAGATCTGCGGCTGCCATGAGGTGATTAGGATGCGACTCAGACAACTGTGGGGGCGTATGGGGATGGTTCCGTGAGGTCGAATACCCGGGTGGGAGCCAATAGACCGTGAGGCTCACGATGGGCCAGAGCGAGGAACACGCCGTCCGGATCGTAGATGCGCCACAATTGATCTTCGAACTGATCGGTTTGCGAGGGTGGCACGGTCACGGACCGGCCATGTCGCACAGCCCGAGCGCCGGCCGAATCGACCGCAATGGCGGGCAGTTGTTGCAGGGCCCAGTCGATAGGATGCAGGTGTTTCATCCAATCGCCAGCGGCGGCAGTTTGCTCCAGGGAGTCGGGGGTAATCCCGTCAGAGCTTGCAAACCGGCCGCATGACGAACGCACCAGCTCAATTACATACGCACCGCATTCAAGGATTTGACCGAGGTCGTGGGCGATGGAACGCAGATACGTGCCGCGGCCGCATTCGACGGTGAGTGTGAGGAAAGGGAGCTGGATGTCGTCGATTGAAATCGAACGCACGGACACGCGGCGGGGAGTGCGTTCGATCTGACGGCCGGCGCGAGCGAGGTCGTAGAGGCGTTGGCCGTCAACCTTGACCGCACTGTACATGGGGGGCAGTTGGTCGATGTCGCCAACAAAATTGCCGACGGCCGAAGCGATGCTCCCCCGGGTCAACAGAGACGGATCGGCGATTTCCTCGATGTTGCCTTCAGCGTCGTAGGTGTTGCTGACGGCACCCAATCGGACCGTCATGCAATAACGCTTCCAGCCCGAGACGACCAACTCCATGAGTCGGGTGGCCTGTCCGAAGCAGATGGGGAGGACCCCTTCCGCGAGCGGATCCAGAGTACCTGCGTGGCCCACTTTCCTGCGCTGCCCGGTAATCCGCTTCACGCGCCGTACGGCGTCCATCGAAGTGATGCCGACGGGCTTATGAAGGTTGAGAAACCCGTTAATCGCCGGGCGGTCACGTCCACCAGCAGACATGGGCTCACGCACGTCCCGCCGGTGCTGGAGTGCCGTCGTCCGTTTCGCTCGTGGGCTCCAGCTCGTCGATAATTCTCATCAGGCGATCGGCTTCCGATATGGCGTCGTCCAACTGGAAACTGAGGAACGGGATATAGCGCAATGAGACGCGACTGCGCAACTCTCGCCGGAGATAGGATGCGCAGGACTGGATGCCGGCCAGGGCTTCCTGGCGGACGGTCTCGTTGCCCATCACGCTGATGTACACCCGAGCGTTGCGGAGGTCGGACGCGGTGCGCACCTGCGTAATGGTGATGACGCCCCTAAGGCGGGGGTCGTTGACCTGGGAAGCAAGCAGGCCAGCGATCTCCTCGCGGAGCAGGCCATTGACCCGCTCCATTCGCCTGCGATCAGCCATAGGTGAACCTCGCCGTGTTGTCCGCCGCGCTAGCTAGCTCGCTCCGTGCGGTAGGACACGATCAGGTCGCCTTCCTCGACATCATTAAAACCTTCGAGGATGATACCGCAGTCTGTTCCGGCGGTTGCCAGGTTCACCTCGTCACGGAAGTGACGGAGGCTGCCGATCTGGGTTTCCACGACCGTGTCACTGTTGCGCATAAGCCGGATATTGCCCTGCCTGGCAATGCGGCCATCGAGGACGCGACATCCGGCGATACGGACACCGCGACGGCCGAGGAAGATTTCCCGGATTTCGGCACGGCCGACGACCACCTCCTGGTACTCGGGCTCCAGCAATCCGTGGAGCGCAGCTTCCACGTCTTCGAGCAGGCGGTAGATGATCTGGTATTCGCGGACCTCGACACCGAGGCGGTCGGCGGTACGCTCGGCTCCCACTTCGAAACCGACGTTGAAGGCGAGAACGATACCACCTGAAGCGGCAGCCAATTGCACGTCCGAATCGCTGACTGCTCCGGAACCCGAGTGAATGATGCGGGTTTTGACGTCGCCCCCGGACAACTGCTCAACGGCATGTACAGCAGCTTCGACGCTTCCCTGGACGTCGGCCTTGAGGACCAACACCAGTTCCTTCACGTCGCCGGCGTCGATCTGCTTCACGACGTTGTCCAGAGTCAATACCGTGTCCAGGCTACCGGTGTTGGATCGTTGATCACGACGGCCGGCCATCTGGCGGGCGGCGCGTTCGCTGGCAACGACTGTCAGGATGTCGCCGGCTTCGGGTACTGCGTTGAGTCCGAACACCACTCCGGGGCACCCGGGTGTGATGGAATCGATGGTTTCCCGGTGCTCGTTGGTGATCGCGCGGACGCGCCCCCAGGAAGTGCCGGCGACGATATAGTCGCTAACACGGAGGGTCCCAGCCTGGATCAAAACGGTGGCGGAAGGCCCGCGGCGGCGGTCGAGGGTGGCCTCCACGATGACGCCGGCGGCTGGGCGGTCCGGATTAGCCCGGAGCTCGAGAATTTCCGACAGGACGTGCAGGTTTTCCAAGAGGTCATCGATCCCGTCACCCGTTTGGGCAGAAACGGGTACGGCGATCACATCGCCACCCCATTCTTCCACCAACAGGTTGCGCTCGCTGAGCTGCCGCTTGATCACGTCGGGCTGAGCGGTGGGGAGGTCCATCTTGTTGACGGCGATGACGATGGGCACGTCGGCGGCTCGCGCGTGGTCGATTGCCTCGTCGGTCTGCGGCATGATGCCGTCGTCGGCAGCGACGACCAGCACGGCGATATCGGTAACCCGCGCTCCCCGGGAGCGGATCGCCGTGAAAGCGGCGTGGCCTGGAGTGTCAAGGAAAGTGATGGGTTGCCCTTGGTGAACGACCTGGTACGCACCAATATGCTGGGTGATGCCGCCAGCCTCCTTTTCGACGACCGCGGATTTGCGTATATAGTCGAGAATGCTGGTCTTGCCGTGATCAACGTGACCCAGAATGGTGATGACGGGCGGGCGAGGTTGGAGCGGTTCGTTCACTTCCCGGGAGGCGGCGTTGATGGAGGCCGTGTCCGCCTTTTGCTCATCCAGTCGGGTGCGGATCCCATAAGCGGCCGCGGCCACGGTGGCCACCTGGTGGTCGACGACTTGGTTGACGTTGACCATGATGCCGTGCCGCATCAACTGCTTGATTACGTCGACAGCAGACTGGTCCAGGAGTTCGGCCAAGTCCTTGACGGTAAGGGATTCCGGCAGGACCAGCGCGCGTGATGTGCCGCGACGGGGTTCGTTGCGGCGGGTGCGGCGGGCGCCCGAGCGTTGTTCGGTTGATGTAGTCATGGGTAATATCTCCTCCAGCGGAATGGTCGTCCACCAGGGGCGCAGCCCCGGCGAGGATCAGCCTCCCGCGTTCCGAACCGCACCACTGACGGTCTCGGACCCGGCATGGTAGACACCGGGTGCGACAGTTTCAATGAAATACCGTTTCAGAGCGTCCAGGTCGGTGTTGGATACGGGGTTGCGAAGTCCACGCTCAAGAGAACGGCGGACGAGACCCTTTTCCCAGCACATTGCCTGATGGCAAAGATAGACGCCCCTGCCGTTGGCGCGTCCGGTGGTATCGGGCCGCACTTCTCCTTCAGGCGTGCGGACGAGCCTGACCAAATCGCCTTTCGGTTTTTTGTTGCCGCAGGCGATACAACTGCGTTCTGGGATGTGACGCTGTTTCGGAATTGCGGTTACCTGAATAGCGCGGGGCGTGACGGTGCCGACAGGTCGGCAGAGCGTCAAGGCTTACCTGCGGCGCGGTCCGGGCCCGCGGGCGCCGGGAACGTTGCCACCGCGACGGTTGCCAACGCCGCGCCGGCGGCGACCGCCGGCGCCGCCTCTGAATTCGCCCACGATGTCCTCGGCGAACCTGATCTTGCCGGCGTCGGGGGCGAGGTTGGGCAGGGCCGCCAAAAGATTGGCCATTGCTGGATCCGGTTCTTCGTCGTCTTCCTCGATTTCGTCCTCGTCTTCTAACTCTTCCGCCACATCGTCGATGGTCAAGCTGTCCAGAGCGTCAACGCTGAGCCCGATGGTGCCATCCGTCGCGACAAGTTCGGGCGCGGCCCCAGCCTCTTCTTCGGCGATCAGGGCATCCAGCAACGCTGCTTCGTCGTATGCGGGATCTGCAACTTCAGGCGGGGTTTCGACGACGGCCTCCTGCGGTTCTCCGGCGACGGACCCCACTGCGGGTTGCGCTTCGATTGCTGCCGGGACGACGTCTTCGGTGAGGAGGCTTTCTATCTCCGCCTGAATAGCCTCGGAAAGCTGCGGAACATCGGCCGGCGCTTCCGCGTGGACGATGGCTTCGGCGGCTGGAGCCAATTCGACCGGTTCTGCTTCCGGAGCGACCGGCTGAGTCGCTTCATCAGCGGCGGTGTGCGCGGCGGCCTCGGCAGCGATACGAGCCGCCACCCCGGCGGCTTCGGCCTCGGCGGCGGCGGTGCGGGAGGCCTCGGCGGCACGAGCCGACCGCAGGGTTTCCCATTGCTCGACGTTCTTGATGTCCAGTCGCCAACCGGACAGCCGGGCAGCCAAACGGGCGTTTTGGCCATCGCGACCGATCGCCAGCGACATCTGGCTTTCGGGCACGACGACGTACGCGGTGTTCTCGGCGGCGTCCAGCTCGACGCCGCCGACATCGGCGGGGCTGAGGGCGCGGGAGATGAGAACCCGGGGATTGGGGTCCCATTCGATGACGTCGATCTTCTCCCCCTGAAGCTCGTTGACTACGCTCTGAATGCGGTTACCGCGCAAGCCGATGCAGGAGCCGACAGGGTCGACGCCATCCTGATGGGAGGACACGGCAATCTTGCTACGGATACCCGGGTCTCGAGCGATGGAACGGATTTCGACGGTTCCGTTGCTGATTTCGGGGACCTCGGATTCCATCAGGCGGCGGAGAAGGTCGCGATGGGCGCGGCTGACCACAACCTCCGGGCCACGGGTGGTTTGCTGTACTTCGACAAGCAGGACTTTCAGCGACTGGTTCTTGCGATAACGTTCGCCGATCACCTGGTTATCGGGGCGCATGACGCCCCGGGCGCGGTTCTGGCTTTGCGCCTGATGGGGGTTGAGGTTGATAAATACGGTTGGCCCCTTTTCAATACTCTCCACGCTGCCGCTGATGATCTCCCCCTGGTAGGCGGAGTATTCTTCGAAGATCTTTTCTCTTTCGGCCTCGCGCAGGCCCTGCATGAGCACCTGTCGGGCGGTCTGGGCTGAAATACGGCTAGTGTCGTAGGCGACCTCTTCGGCCTCGGATATTTCGCTGCCGATCTCGGCGGAGGCCAGGATCTTCAAAGCGTCGGCGAGGGCGATCTGGGTCTCTGGGTCCTCGATTTCTTCGACGACGCTACGAAGAGGGAAGATGCTGATGTCGCCGGTATTCGGGTTCAACTTGACGGTCAGGTTTTGGGAGCCAGCCACGCGGTCGCGGCGAAATGCGGTGGCCAGCGCGACCTCCACCTTATCCAGGACCAGCTCCTTGCGCAGGCCTCGCTCGGCGGATAGTTGATTCAACGCCATCATGAAATCGCTTTTCATGCTTGTCCTCCGCCGGCTGCGCCGCCGATAGTGATCTGATGTACATCGTGCTCACAGAAATAAAGCGGGTACCCGCCCCGCTTTGTAATCCCGTGAACCGCTCGCTGCAAGAATAGTGAGGGATTTTCACTTTGCTCAGCAGCGGGGCATGATGTAGCGGCATTATAGCATCGGCATAAGGTCGGGGCAAGGGCGGAAATGATTGATGGCTTGACCGGGATCGTTTTGAGACCCACCGTTACCACCAGATCTTGCCCTGGACCTCCTGGGCGAGCGTTTCATAGTCGCGGGTCCACAGTTGGCTGCTGAGGTACTTCCAGCCACCATCGGCGAGGAGGCACACCACGTTGCCGCCTTCCATTCGGTCGGCGTACTTTAGCGCGCCGGCGATGACGGAACCCGACGAGATGCCAGCGAAAATGCCCTCCTTGTTCATCAGTTCCTTGGTCATGTAGAAGGAGTCGAAGCTGTTGACCAGGAGACGGTTATCAAGGAGGTTGATGTCCAGTATTGGCGGGATGAACCCGTCTTCGAGGCGGCGCAGACCGGAGATGAAGTCGTCCGGCTCTGGAGCGACGGCGATGATCTTGATGTCGCCGCGGTGCTCTTTGAGGCGGCGGGCGTTGCCCATGAGCGTGCCGCCAGTGCCCAAGCCGGCGACGAATACGTCGACTTCAGGCAGAGCCTCGACGATTTCCCGGCCGGTGCCCTCGTAGTGAGCGTCCGGGTTTCCGTCATTGCCGTACTGGTAGAGCATCAGGTAGTCGTGGGGGTTTTTCTCCACAATTTCCTGAGCCATGACCACGCTGCCGTTGGTGCCGAGGGTACCATCGGAATACACGATCTCCGCTCCGTAGGCTTCCAGAAGCTGGGTGCGTTCCACGGAGACGTTTTCCGGCATGACCACCTTGACCTTGTAACCCTTGAGGCGACCGATCATGGCAAGAGAGATTCCGGTGTTTCCGGAGGTGGGCTCCAGGATGGTGCGGTTGGGCGAGATCTCGCCGTCGGCTTCAGCCCGTTCGATCATCTTGAGGCCGATGCGGTCTTTGACGCTGCCGGTGGGGTTCTGCCCCTCCAGCTTGGCGTAGATGCGGACTCCGGATTTCGGACTGAGGTTTTGCAACTCCACCAAGGGGGTGTTCCCGATGGTGGCAATGAGTCCCTTGTAAATCGTCATTGGTTCAGGGCTCCGGATCGCCTCTGGATGACGGGAGGAGACGACTTAGTGGGCGCCGGCGCCGATAGCCAGCGGTTCGGGCGCTTCGGCCACGCCGCAGAACACTTCGTAGTCGATGAGTTCGGTGACGGTGGGGTTGTCGCCGCAGAGCGGGCAGTTGGGGTTGCGTCGCAGCCGGACCTCGCGGAATTGCATGCTCAATGCGTCGATCACCAGTAGGCGGGAGCTGAGGCTCTCACCGATGCCAAGTATGTGTTTGAGGGCTTCGGTAGCCTGGATGGACCCGACCAATCCGGTGAGGGCACCCAGGACGCCAGCCTCGGCGCAGTTGGGAACCATGCCCGGAGGGGGAGGAGCAGGGAAGAGGCAGCGATAGCAGCCCTGGCCGGGCAGGAAGACGGTGGCCTGGCCGTCGAATATCAGGATGCTGCCGTCGATGAGGGGCTTGTTCAGCAGGTAGCAGGCGTCGTTCACCAGGTAACGGGTGGCGAAGTTGTCGGCTCCGTTGATGACGATGTCGTACTGGCTGATGATGTCGAAAGCGTTTTCCGACGTGAGCCACGCCTCGTGAAGGACTACGTCGACCTCAGGGTTGTAGGAAAGGATATTGTCCTTGGCGGACTGGACCTTGGGCCGGCCGACGTCAGGGGTGTGGTGCAGGATCTGTCGCTGCAGGTTGGACAACTCGACGACATCGAAGTCGACGATACCGATCTTGCCAACGCCGGCGAGGGACAGATATACCGCGGACGGCGAACCCAGGCCGCCGGCCCCGATTATCAGCGCGCTGGCTTCCATCATCTTGCGCTGTCCGGCGCTACCGACGTCCTGCATGATGATGTGGCGACTGTAGCGTTTGACCTGATCAGGGGTCAAGCGTAGGGGCTGGACCATTTTGTGTTCCTCCCGGTTGACGGTTCGGTAGATTCAGCTAAAAACCTGCGCCCCGAACCGTCTGGCGGTGAATTCGGTGGACGCAGGCGCGAAGCAGATGTTAGTCGGCCCGCCCCCTATGTGCAGGGACAGGCGCAGGCAGCCAGCGCAATTTGGGCACGTAGCATCGTGAAAGGAGTGTATTGTTGGGCCGGGAAAGTTGTCAAGCAAATCGGGGGCGGTTCATACCGAGACCGCGGCCACCGGTTCTGAAATGTCCGGCTCGAGATCCCCTGCGGCGGTGAGGGTGCTCTGCCGATCGGCCAGATGAGCCAGCGTAGTTGCCTGCAGCACCTGCTGGATAGAATACTCGACCGTCTGCCAGATCTCCTTCTGGGCACAGGAGTCGGCGAACATGCAGTCAGTGGGCAGGGTGAGGCAGTCCAAGGGAGACCCATTACCGTCAAGTTCCTGCATGATGTCGTACAGGTTTACATCCTGAGGATCCCGCGCCAGTGAATGACCCCCCTGAGGGCCACGGCGGCTGTGAACGAAACCGCTCTTGTTGAGGGTGGACATCAACCGCTCAAGGTACGGTTCCGGTATGCCCTGTCGATAGGCGATAGCAGCCGTTTGGACCGGGCCGTCGCCGTAGCGCATAGCCAACTCCACCAGCGCGCGCACGCCGTAGTCCACTTTCATCGGGACGCGCAAAAAGACACCTCCGTCCTGCGCAGATTATACCCAACCACTGCGCAAAAAGCCAACTGCATCAGGTATTCGCCTCTGCTTGCTGCCGGCGGCGGTCATAAACCGTCATATAGGTTCCAATGCCGGTGGCAATCAGTTGGCCCTCCTCTCCGTGGATTTCCATATCGCCGACGACGATGCGGCCTCCACGGCTCTTGATGGAGCTGCGAGCGGTCAATTCGCCGTCGCGGGCGGGAGCGATGAAGTTCAGCTTCAACTCGATGGTAACAGCATGCTCGCCTTCCCGTAGGACGGAACGGCAGGCGCGGAAGAAGGCGTAGTCGGCCAATGCCACCAATATGCCGCCCTGAACGACGCCGGCGCGCTGGCGGTGTTTGTCCGCCACGGTCATTAACGCGGTGCCCACGCCGTCGGAAGATATGCCGGGACGTATGCCCAGGAGTTCGGCGAAAGGCCCGTCCTGGCCCGTGAGTGGTTCGGGATTGCTCATGGCAATCGCCTCCATTTACAAATTCGGTTAATGCAGCGGTGCCGGCAATTATAACGATGCGCGACGGTGCAGCCGCTGGAGGCACCGGATATACTTATCCTCCGATGTTGTTAGGGTGGGCATATCGAACGGAGCCATATCGAACGGAGCCATATCGAACGGAGCCATATCGAACGGAGCCATATCGAACGGAGCCATATCGAACGGAGCCATATCGAACGGAGCCATATCGAACGGAGCCATATCGAACGGAGCCATATCGAACGGAGCCATATCGAACGGAGCCATATCGAACGGAGCCATATCGAACGGAGCCATATCGAACGGAGCCATATCGAACGGAGCCATATCGAACGGAGCCATATCGAACGGAGCCATATCGAACGGAGCCATATCGAACGGAGCCATATCGAACGGAGCCATATCGAACGGAGCCATATCGAACGGAGCCATATCGAACGGAGCCATATCGAACGGAGCCATATCGAACGGAGCCATATCGAACGGAGCCATATCGAACGGAGCCATATCGAACGGAGCCATATCGAACGGAGCCATATCGAACGGAGCCATATCGAACGGAGCCATATCGAACGGAGCCATATCGAACGGAGCCATATCGAACGGAGCAACTATGGCTAAAGGGCTGTTGACCGCTCTCGGCGTGATGCTGGTGTGCACGATCATCCCCGTTGCGCAATTCCTGTTGGCTCCTTTTGGCCCTTTCCTTGGGGCCTATTTTGGCATCAGGTCGGTGGACACCGCTGGTTCGGCGCCGCTCGTCGCTGCGGCCAAGTTCGGCGTTGCGGTGGGCGCAGCGTCTGGGGTCATCCTGGTGGTGATCGCGGTGATTTTGACGGCGGCGCTATCGATGCCGGGCAGGTTCGTGGTCCTGACCTGGATCGCGGTGGCCGTTTTCGCGACGTACGTGGCCGGGATGAGCACGTTGGGCGGGCTGTATAGACTGATGAAGGCGAGAACGGCCGCGGTTCCGGTAGAGGCGAATTAGCGGTGGACGCGGAGTCGCTCCAAATCCTCTTAGAGAGCGTTCGGGACGGGAGCGTGACCGTGCCCCGGGCGATGGAAGCCCTGCGTGATCTACCATACCAGGACCTGGGGTACGCGAAGCTGGACCACCACCGGCCGCTGAGGACAGGTTGGCCTGAGGTAGTGTTGGCGGAGGGTAAGACGGCAGATCAGGTTGCCGGGATAGTGCCGGCGATGGCCGGGCGTGGCCATCCTGTGCTGGTCACACGCGCCGAGCCCCCGGTGTACGAAGCAGTGGTCGCGAAGGTTGCGACGGCGCGTTATCACGAGCTAGCGCGTTGTATAGTCGTACCGGAAGATGGAGTGGGACAGCCGGCGGACGCGGGCCTGTTGATCGTTACGGGCGGCACCGCCGACCTGCCGGTGGCAGAAGAGGCTGCCCTGACGGCGGAGTTGATGGGGTGCAAAGCCTCCCGTGTGAACGACGTGGGCGTAGCGGGACTGCATCGGCTACTGGCGCAGCGTGAACGGCTGCAGGAAGCTCGGGTGATCATAGTGGTTGCCGGGATGGAAGCGGCGCTGGCAAGCGTGGTGTCGGGCCTGGTGTCGGCGCCAGTGATTGCGGTGCCCACCAGTGTGGGGTATGGGGCGAGTTTCGGCGGGCTGGCAGCGCTGCTGGGTATGCTGAATTCGTGCGCGCCTGGGGTAGGCGTGGTCAACATCGACAACGGATTCGGAGCGGGATACCTGGCGGCGCAGATATGCCAGATGCCGGCTCTGGACACGGGGAAGGACGAAGCACGAACGGCTGCGGAGGCGGGTTGAACGGGCGGAGACTTCTCCTCCTGGGGCTGCTGACGGTGGCGGTGTTCGGCGGGTTGGTTGCATACGGGGATTTACGCCAAGTTGGCAGGACATTGCTCGCCTCGCCGGCTGCATACACGGGATTGGCGGCGGCAGCGGGCCTGGCGGTGGTCAACTACGGTTTGCGGTACCTGCGATGGTCGATGTACCTGCGGGCGTTGGGGATCGACGTGCCGGCATCCATAAGTGCGCCGGTGTTCGTTGCTGGGTTGGCGCTGTCCATCACGCCGGGCAAGGTCGGTGAGTTGCTCAAGTGCGTATGGCTCAACCAGCGTTCCGGCGTTCCGGTGTCGGCTTCGGCGCCGGCGGTGGTGATGGAGCGGCTCACGGACGTGATATCGGTTGCGCTGCTGGGGTTGACGGGAGTGCTGCTGTTGCCGAAGGCGATCGCGCTGACGGTTGGCGCGCTGCTCGTGATCGGAATCGCAACGGGGTTGCTAGCCGCCTCACGGTACGGAGAGCAGGCGCTGCGACTGCCGGTGCTGCGGCGATGGCGGGAACCGCTGGCGCAATCCCAGGATGGGCTGCGCCGCTTGATGTCGCCCCGGCTGTTGGCCGCGGCGCTAGTATTACAGTTGCACTTGAATTGCGGGCCTCTGAAAGTGCCTCTTGTAACGGATTCCAAGGCTCTGGCTTGGTGCCGCCAGCTCCACCACGGCTACCGGATAGGCAGGTCAGTACTCTCATAAAGTAGTCACAGCAGCCTGCATGACAGCCGTCTAACTTCGGGCACGGTCAGTGATATGAGTCCTTCCCTTGAAGCGCGACTGTAGTACTAGGGGGTGTCGTCAAAACAGTGAGAGGGTGGTAAATTGCCGGTAACAGGGAGAGTGTGGAAGGTGGAGAGTATGACGGCAGCGCACCGGCGCCACGATATGACAGACGGTGTTTGGGAGCGGCTGAGGCTGTACCTGCCCGGGGGAGCAGGCAAGAGAGGTCGGCCGGCCCATGACAACCGGCGGTTTATCGACGCCGTTTGCTGGGTTCTGCGCACCGGCGCTCCCTGGCGCGATTTGCCCCCGGACTACGGAGACTGGAAGAACACCCACCGCCGCTTCTGCCGCTGGCGGGACCGAGGTGTGTGGGCCGGACTGTTGGAGGAAGTGATGGATGACCCTGATTTCGAATGGCTGATGATAGACGCCAGCTACATCAAGGCCCATCCCCACAGTGCCGGCGCTCGGGGCGGAAATCAGGCTATTGCCCGCACCAAAGGGGGCTGAACAGCAAGTTGCACCTGGCGGTGGACTCCCACGGAATGCCGGTAAGGCTGGCGGTTACTGGAGGCACGGTGGCCGACTGCTCTTTGGCGTTGCCCCTGATCGAGGGTATAGAGGCGGAGTGTCTGCTGGCGGACAAAGCCTATGACACCAATGAAATCATAGCCACCGCTCGGGCATCGGGAATGAACCCAGTGATACCGCCCAAAAGCAACCGGAGAGAAAAGCGGGACTACGACCAGGCACTGTACAAGTTGCGGCACTTGGTGGAGAACGGATTCTTGGACTTCAAGCAGTGGCGCGGAGTGGCGACCCGTTATGCCAAGAGAGCGGCGTCATACCTGGCCATTTGCCAACTCCGGGCAGTGATGATCTGGAGCAAACTCTTTTGACGACACCCCCTAGCGCTGGGGTTCCTGGCGTGGGCGGCGGAAGGCAGCGCGCTGTGGGTGATCCTCATCGGGTTGGGTGACCGGATTGGGCTGGAAATCGCGTTGCCAGTATCGGCAGCGGCGGCGCTGGTGAGCGCAGTCACGGCGCTGCCGGGCGGGTTGATCGGATTTGAGGGGAGCATGGTGGCCCTGTTGGGAAAGGCCGGTCTGCCGGCGGCCACTGCTGCGCTGGCCACGCTGCTGACCCGCTTGGCCACCCTGTGGCTGGCCGCGATCGTCGGCGGGTTGGCCTGGATGTGGCTGATCAGGACGGTCCGGCGCAGCGCGATCACCCCGGCTGGTGACGGCGCGATTACACGAGAATCATGAGCCGATTGGCTGGGCTCTTCAGAACGGCGCGTCCGCTGCAGTGGGTGAAAAATCTGCTGGTGTTCCTGCCGTTGCTCTTCGCGGTGGACCTGGTTTGGGAACCCGGGGATCTCGCGACTCTGCTGCCGTATATTCCGCGGCTGGCGGGACTGTTCGCCGCGTTCTGCGCATTGTCGTCAGCGGTCTACATCCTGAACGACCTGGCTGACCGGGAGGCGGACCGGCGGCACCCCACGAAACGGGTGCGGCCCATCGCATCGGGGCTGCTACCGGGATGGCTGGCCGGCTTGGCGCTGGCGGCGCTGGCCGCTGCCGGAATGTTGGGACTGTATGGCACATCTGCGCCGGGGCTGGGACTGCCCCTGATCGGCGGTATATACCTAGTCGCGAACGTGGGCTACTCGTTGCGGCTGAAGCGGGTGGCTCTGGTTGACGTAATGATCGTGACCGGCGGCTACGTGCTGCGCGCCGTAGCGGGAGCGGTGGGGGTGGGAGCGGCGCCCTCGCCGTGGCTCTACGCGGTTACCGCGGCGGGCGCGCTGTTCATCGTGATCGGTCGCCGCTACGCCGAGGCGAGACTGGCCGGCGAAGAACCTGAGGCGCAGCGGGCGACCCTGTCGCACTACGCGCCGCCGCTGGGGGGGCAGTTGCTGATCCTGTCGGCCACGGCGGCGCTGGTGAGCTACACGCTGTACGCGGTGGATGCGGACAACCTGCCCGAAAACAACACGATGCTGCTCACCGTGCCGCTGGTGATATTTGGTCTGTTCCGCTACCTGTACCTGCTGAACCACAGCCGGGATGCCGAATCGCCGGAATTGCTGATGCTGCGAGACGTGCCGCTGCTGATGGCGATTGCAGCGTGGATGGTGGTTGCCGGTGGGGTGCTGGTGCTGAATTGACCGTTCACCAGAAAGATAGATATAATTAAGCAGTTGCTCAATGAATTAAGTGCTACAGGTATGAACATTATGAATTGGCGAGATCACATCGACATCAACAAAAATATATCGGCGGGCAAACCGGTAGTCAAAGGTACGCGGCTATCCGTGTCCTTCATCCTGGAACTGATGGGGGCAGGTTCCGGTGAAGCTGCGATCCTTGCCAGCTATCCGCAGTTGACGCGGGAAGATATACGGGCGTGCTTGCGTTGCGCCAGTGAGAAAATGGCACATGTCGAAAACAAGTCGTCAATAGACGACTGGATTTTAGGAGTAGAGAACGATCGTGAAATTTATAGTGGATGAAAATATGGACGAAGAGTTGGTGTCATTACTGCGAGACGCCGGTTACGACGTATTATCAGTATTTGAAACGGCACGGGGTAGTGATGATGTGGAAGTGTTATTCATGGCTGTAATTGAAGACCGGATATTGTTGACCTATGATAAGAACGATTTTGGAGCATTGATTTATGACCGCGGGTTACCGGCGCCGCCGGCGGTAGTACTGTTTCGTATTCCTGATATTCCTACCGAGAAACGTCCTCAGTTCGTTGTTGATACCGTGGTCGGGCGGTCAGAATGGTCTGGCTGCTTCTGGGTGATTGAGCAGGAACGGACCCGCTCACGGCCGTTGCCCGGGAGTACGACGCCAAAGGCGCCTTGATCCAGCCGGGCCCAACTGCCAAGTATGCGAGGGCGGACTGGCAAGGTTGCGCGTGGGCACTTCCGTCGCTATGCTTACCGTCGGTTGGCTCGCCGAGCCGACACGGCTTATTTTCCGCAACGGAGATTGACGAGATGACACAGGCCGCTCCTCAGATACCGCTGCCCCCGCCGCAGCCGGAATCCGATTTCTATTGGGAAAAGTGCAAGGCCGGCGAGTTGTGGCTGCGCCACTGCACAGCGTGCGACCGGGCGTACTTCTACCCTCGCGATATCTGCCCGTTCCCCGACTGCTTCTCCAGGGACACCGACTGGATTCAGAGCAGCGGGCGCGGCACCCTGCAAACGTTTGCCATCGTTCACCGGGGACCGACGCCGGCGTTCCGCGACAAGGTGCCATACATCGCGGCGGTGGTGGAGCTGGAGGAAGGCGCGCGCATACCGTCCTGGCTGGTGGGTGTTGATTTCGGCGAAGGGGAGATACGGCCCGATGTCGTGCAGTGCGGCCTGGCGGTGGAGGTAATGTTCGAGGAGATTGACGAGAATATCAGCCTGCCGATGTTCCGGCCGGCGTGAAGCGCACCACTCAACCAAATTGATATTCCCGCACGCGGGAATCCACGGCAACAGACACAGGAGGCGTTATGACGCAGCCCGCAGCCCGAACCGTAATGCAAGAAGTATCGCCCAGGCTGGCCGAACTCTCCGCCGACGTTTTGTTTGGCGACGTATGGGAGCGACCGGAATTGTCCAAGAGGGACCGGAGCTTGATCACCGTTGCGACCCTGACCGCTCTGTACCGCACGGATCAACTGCGCGGACACATCGGGCGGGCGCTGGACAACGGTGTGACCCGCGACGAAATTTCCGAGGTGATCATGCACATGGCTTTCTACGCGGGCTGGCCGGTTGCGGCCAACGCAGTGCGCGTAGCTAAAGAAGTGTTTGAAGAACGCGGCGTTTAGCCGATCAAACCCGATTCCGTCTTGAATCCGTCATTCCGGCCCCGGCTGGAATGACGGCACTGTTAATTAAGGAGGCCCTGATGCCGACCATGACCGGAGCCCGTTTCCTCGCGGAGACCCTGCGCGAGTACGGCGTAACCCACGTGTTTTTCGTTCCCGCGATCATCCGCCGTGCCCTCGTGGAGATGGAGGACGTTGGGATCAAACGGATCATCAGCCACGGTGAGAAGTCGGCGGCATACATGGCCGACGCGTATGCCAGGGTCACCGGCAAGCCGGGGCTGTGTTTTGCCCAGTCGGTGGGTGCGGCGAACCTGGCCGCTGGCCTGCAGGACGCCTACCTGGGAGTCTCCCCGGTGATTGCCATCACGGGCCACCGGCCTCCGATGCACCGGCACCGGAACTCGTACCAGGAAATCGAGCACTCCAAGCCGTTCGCTTCGGTTACCAAATACAGCGCGGAAGTGGAGACAGTGGAGCAGTTGCCCCACCTGCTGCGGCAGGCGTTCCGCGAGGTGACCACCGGCCAGACGTTGCCGGCTCACCTGGACTTCTCCGGCATTTCCGGCGACGTGATAACCGATGGCATGCTGGATACCGAGGTGATCGTTGAGGAACCATTCACGCAGAGGCCAGCGTTCCGACCGGCTCCGGAGCCGGAGCGGGTGCGCGAAGCGGCGCGGATACTGTCGCAGGCCGAGCGGCCGGTGATCGTGGCCGGCGGCGGCGTGACGGCGTCGGGCGCAGAAGCCGAGGTCTTGCGGTTGGCGGAGATGCTGAACATCCCAGTGGCCACCGCGTTGAACGCCAAGGGTTGCATCCCGGAGAATCATCCGCTTTCAGTTGGCGTCGTGGGCAGCTATTCGCGCTGGTCGGCCAACAGGGTCGTGTCGGAGGCGGATCTGGTTCTCTTCATCGGTAGCCACACCGGGAGCCAGGTGACACTGGACTGGCGCATCCCGGCGGTGGGAACTCCGGTGATACAGATTGACCTCGACGCCAGCGAACTGGGCCGTTCATATTCAGCCGCCTACGGGCTCCAGGGTGACGCCAAGCGTACCCTGGAGGCGATGATCGACGTGCTGGAACCCACGGGAGGCAACGCGACCTGGGTGTCGCGAGCCCAGGAGCACGTGCAGAACTGGCGGGACGAACACGAGCCGGTGCTGACGTCGGACGCGGTGCCCATACGGCCGGAGCGGCTGTGCCAGGAGCTGACGGACTTCCTACCCTCGGACGCCGTGTTGTTAGCGGACACCGGGCACGCCGGCATCTGGACGGGCAGCATGGTCGACCTGAACCACCCGGGTCAGTCTTACCTGCGGGCGGCCGGTTCGCTCGGATGGGGTCTGCCGGCGGCGCTGGGGGCCAAGTGCGGAGTGCCGGACCGGCCGGTGGTCTGCTGGACCGGCGACGGTGGCATGTGGTACCACATCGGCGAGCTGGAAACTGCGGTTCGCTACGGCATCAACGCGGTGATCGTGGTGCACAACAACGGTGGCTTGAACCAGGATAGGCGGGGCGACGAGGCGGCATACGAAGGGCGCGAGGGCGGCAATCCCGGCGAGTTGTGGCGGTTTACCGACACCAACTTCGCGCAGATAGCGGAGTCGATGGGAGCGTTGGGCATCCGCGTCACGGACCCTAACCAGATCAACTCTGCACTGGACCAGGCGGTCAGCGCCAACCGGCCTACGGTGGTGGACATCGTCAGCGACGGGGAGGTTGCGGCGGCGCCACCGTGGGGGCCGTAAAGTCCCTCTAGACTGCGGCTCGAGGAGACGCTGCTGATGCGCTATGCACTGCTGTTCGGCCTGCACATCCTGCTGTTCGTCGTCGCAGTTGTGGTGTTCTACCTCGGGTTGGGGGTGGGTCTCGCGCTGAGCCCGCCGGCCGGGACGGCGCTGTGGTTGGTAGCCGGAGCGATTGCGCTGGCCAACCTGCTGTGGCTTATCGCCTCGATCCGAAGGGTCAGCCGCCGGACACAACCGTAACGGATTGGTGAGCTCAGGCGGAGGCCTGCCGGAGGAACTCGCGGGCGGCGGCGTAATTCCTGGCGCCGCTGCGTCGGATGGGCGGCACTACGTAGCAATCGTCGGCCCCGACATACCGCAATCCTTCCCATACCTCAAGAGCGATGTCCACGCCGGAACGGCCGGCTTTGAGATCACTCCTGACCCGCTCGGGGACGGCGGCGAAGGAGACACCGTCGGGTTCCATTAGGCCCACGCCGTAGAAAATAGGAATCCCTGGCGGGCTGCCCGTCGCACGTGCAATGGCCTCCGCGAAGTGGTTGATCGCCGAGGGTTCGAAGATCGGTTGAGTGATCAGAAATTGCGCGCCGGCCTCGACTTTGCGAGCGGCGAGCTCCGCCTCGGGTTCGACGCCACGACCCAGGTCGACGGTCGCGCCGATGCAGAAGTTGGTGGGAGCGCGCAGCGGGCGGCCGCGGTGGTCGACTCCGGAGTTCAAGCTGGCGATGGACGCGATCAACTCCGTGGGACGGTAATCGTTGACGGCGGACGCCATGTCGCGCGGGCCGAAGGGGTCGCCGGCCACCACTATGACGTTCTCCAACGCAAGCGCTTGCGCTCCCAGAAGCAGGGATTCCAGCGCCAGGCGGTTCATGTCCCGAGTGGCCAGGGTAAAGATCGGGTCCGCGGCGAAGCGGTCGCGGAGCACGGCTGCCGTGGCGACTGAATTGAGCCTGACGACCCTGCCGGGATTGTAGGCGGCGGAAACGAAATCGGCGGCTTCGGGGGGGCCCGGAACATCCTCGGGCCGGCCGGAGCGAGGCGGCGAGTAGTCGCAGATGAAAGACGGGCGCCCGGTCAGAGCGCGGGTTCGGTCAACAACTTTTGCCATCGGCGGGCAGCGACGCGACGCTCGACCTTGCTACTCGGTAAGGCCTTCCAGGTACTCCCGGAAGCGGGTGATGGCCTGCTGCTCGGAGCGGCCGACGTAGTAGCGGATACCCTGGACGTATTCGACGACGTCGCGGGGCAGCATCAGCAGGTCATCGCGGGGTTCGTTGAGGTGGTACAGGCCGTCCACCCCCTCTTCAAGGCCAACGTACAGGGTGTCCTCCAGGATGGCCTTTTCGCGGTCATCAAGGCCCTTGCGCATGATCCACTGGTTGAATACGAAGGGCAGATTGGTCCACTGGGTCCATTCCGTACCGAGGTCGAAGCGGTGGGCGAAGCCGCGGACGCCGCGCCGGCGGCGGAGGGCGCGGTTCCCAATGAGAAGGAAAGCATCGAAGGTTTCATCCGGACGGTTGACGTCGCCGGGGCGGAGCACAAATTCGCCCGGTTCCAGATCGTACTTGCGACGTAGAAGGATTTCCAGCAACTTGGATGCGGTGACATCCTCGTCGGACACCCCGATGGTGACGCCGCCGAGCTCCTCCATGGGGTGCTGAGAATAAAGGCAGACGCTGACGGCACGGCTCAAAGACGAAAAGCAGAAGCCGCCGACGGGCTCGAAGCGGTCTTCTAGACGGAACACGTCGGACAGATGGGCCGGGCCGGCGTCGAGTTCGCCGTTGTCCAGAGCGTCGCCCAATTGACGAGGGGTAGTTTGACGCAGTTCGAATCCGCGACGCGCCATGTCGAAGTAGAAGGGTTCAGCTTCCAGATACGGTACACGGCCGACTCTAACGGGCATCTTCTAGTCACCAACGTCTTTCGGGATGATCCGCAGCAGCCAAGGTTGAATTGGAGCCAACACCCGGCCGGCGGGGCGTTAGGATTGTAGGACGGGCCGCGATACGGGTCAAGGAACGAGCGGGTTTCCCGGTACCGCCGCTGGCGCGCAGGCGCGGCAAGCCCGAACCACTCACCGGGATGTCGGCGGGTATAATTGGTCGCAGTTTGGAAGGATTGGAGGCGGCGCATTCATGCGTATCACCAACGTAGAGGCGGATATCGTTCGGATCCCGCTGAGCACGCGGTTCAGCGGCAGCGTGTACCAGATTGAATCGCGGTGCACCATAGTCACGCGAGTGCACACCGACGAAGGGTTGGTGAGCGAGGTCTACTCCGGGGACGAGCGGACGGGCTACGAGTTACTGAAGGACCTAGTGGTGGGGCCGATGGCGGAGGCCGTGAAGGGTGAGGACCCAATGGCCATAGAGCGGTGCTGGCAGAAGATGTTCGCGCTGACGCCCCGGATCAGCGACAAGGCGATCGCGATGCGGGCCATCGCGGCCATAGACGTGGCGCTGTGGGACATCACCGGTAAAGCGCTGGGCGTGCCGGTGCGGACGCTGCTGGGTGGGTACGCCGAAAGATCGCCGGTGGTGCGGTTCGCGTACTACGTGCAGGGACGGGATACGGCTTTTATGGTGGAGGATCTCGTACGCCAAAAGGAGCGCGGGATCGGCGGCGTGAAGCTGAAGACGGGCGGCGTCGCAGTAGCTGACGACCTGCTGCGGGTGAGGGCGATAAGGGACACGCTGGGCGATGATTTCATCATCGTGTGCGATTCGAACCAGGCGTGGACGCTGGAGGAGGCGCTGGAGTTCGCGGGGCCGGCGAAGGAGATGGGGCTGGCCTGGCTTGAGGAGCCATGCCGGTGGCAGAACGCGGACAACGACATGCGCCAGGTGCGGCTGCGTACTGGAATACCGGTCGCCGCCGGTCAGGGCGAGAGCAGCTCGTGGGGCGGGCACCGGCTGATGGACACTGAAGCCGTGGACATCCTGAACATCGACGCGGCGATCTGCGGCGGCATATCGGAATGGCGTCGGGTGGCCGGCGCGGCGCAGATGCGAGGCGTCCAAATGGCGCACCACGAGGAGCCGCAGCTGGCAGTGCAACTGCTGCCGGCCCACGCCCACGGTCTGTTCGTAGAGGTGTTCGAGGAGGAACGGGACCCGGTCTACTACCAGCTGAACACCGTGCTCCCGGAGTGGGACCACGGGGAGATCATTGCGCCAACGGAGCCGGGCATGGGCTTGCACCTGGATGCTGCCGTGCTGGAGGAATACAAGGTTTATTAGGCGGTAGTCTCAGGCGTACCGGGCATCAGGTACGGGCAAACTAATATGGGAACTTTCAGCGTCGATTTATGGGCGGGTAACCTCTTCGCGGAAGCAGGTGCCACAGTTTCGGCTTTGGTGGACACGGGAGCTACCAACACAATGCTGCCGGCGAGCCTATTGCGCGAACTTGGGATTGAGCCGGTGGAGACCAGGTTCGCTCGTGTGGCAGACGGACGCCGGGTCGAGCTTCAGACCGCCTGGGCTCGATTTTCCGTGCAAGGGCGAAACGCGGTCGCGCGGGTTGCTTTCGGGCCGGAAGATCAGTATCTGATGGGCGCGACTACCCTCGAAGACTTGGCGATGGTGGTTGACCCGGTGGACCAGCGGCTCATCGAGCAGGAAGACCTGTTGATGTAGTGGTTGTTGGACTGGAACTGAAAGGATTTGCAAATGGTGGATTTGGGCGCGATTGAGCACGTCGATCTGCGGGAAGTATGGCCCCACGAAGCGCAGGATTTCACGCCGTGGCTGGCTGAAAACCTGGACAAGTTGGGGGATGCGTTGGGGTTGGATCTGGAACTACGAACCTCCGAAGCGGCGGTAGGTCAATTTTCGCTGGACGTGTTGGCGCACGATTTGGGGAGTAATCGTCCCGTCGTAATCGAAAATCAATTGGAAGCGACCAATCACGACCATCTGGGCAAGTTGCTGACCTATGCCGCAGGTTACGACGCTTACGCGGTGGCGTGGCTGACTCGGGAGTTTAGAGACGAGCACCGGCAAGCACTGGACTGGTTAAACCAAAGGACCAACGAAGATACGGCGTTTTTCGGTGTCGTAGTCGAAGCTTGGCGGATAGATGATTCCCGGCCGGCTGCACATTTCCGTGCGGTTGCGTTTCCCAATGACTGGCAGAAGCAATCGGCCAGTGTTGACCGGAACGATAGCGGCCGCCCCTACGTTTCCGAACGAGGCGAACGTTACCGTGAATTCTTCCAAAATCTAATAGACTTGCTACGAGACCAGTATCGGTTTACCAATGCCCGAAAGGGTCAACCGCAGAGCTGGTATTCGTTCAGTTCGGGGTTTCGCGGTATTGGCTATAACCCTTCTTTCAGTCCCCGCCGTGGTATCGCTAGGGTTGAGGTCTACATTGACCGTGGCGACGGAGATCTTAATAAGCAACTGTTCGACGCGCTCGCAACCATGTCGGACGCAATACAAACCGATTTGGCGGAATCGTTGGAATGGGAGCGCCTCGATAACCGACGGGCTTGTCGGATATCGGCGGTTCGAGACGGGAGCATCGATGATGACCCGGATTCGCTGGAGGAACTACAAGGGTGGATGGTGGATCGCCTGCTGGCGTTCAAGCAGGTGCTTACTCCGGAGTTGCAACGATTGGCGAGGTAACGTGCAACCATGCTCATTGAGATTGACGAATACGGGGAGGCCCTCGCCCTGGCATACGAGGCCGGCTGGACCGACGGTCTTCCCATCGTCCCGCCGACCGCGGAGCGAGTGCGGGAGTTTGTGGACGCGTCGGGTCGGTCGGCGCTTGAGTTAGTCGGGGAAATACCGCCACGAGGCGGCAGGGCCACGATGGAGAAGTTGGCGGCCAATGCGGTGATGGCCGGGTGTTTGCCGGAGTACTTTCCGGTGGTCATCGCGGCGATTGAGGCGCTGCTGCTGCCCCGATTCAACCTGGCTTCCGTGCAATGCTCGACGCATATCGCCACGCCGTTGGTGGTGGTGAACGGGCCGATCGCCGGCGAATTGGGGATGAATTCCGGCGGCAACTGTTTCGGCCAGGGAAACCGGGCCAACGCCACCATCGGGCGGGCGGTGAAGCTGGCGTTGACCAACCTGGGCGGTGCCCTGCCGGGCGACGAGGATCGGGCAACCTTTGGGCATCCCGGCAAGTTCACCTACTGCATCGCCGAGAACGAGCCGGAAAACCCCTGGGAGCCGTATCACGTGGAACGCGGGTTCCGCGCCAACCAGTCTGTCGTCACCGTGCATCCCGCGGAGGCGCCCCACAACCTGAACAACCACGGGGCGGACAACCCTCGAGACCTGCTGACCACCTTCGCAATGTCCATGGCCATCCCGGGCTGCAACAACATCCACGTCATGGGAGACGTGCTGCTGGTTCTTGGACCGGAGCACGCCAACATAATCGCGAGCGCGGGTTGGAGCAAGAACGACGTGCGTTCGTACCTGTACGAGCTGGCCCGGCAGCCTCTGTCGATATTGAAACTCGGCGGTATCCATGGCCGACACGCCCATCGCAACACCCTGTGGCCACGCTGGATCGACCGGGAAGACGACGATGCAATGGTGCCGGTGGTGCGGCGGGCGGAGGACATCCATATAATGGTGGCCGGCGGGCCGGGCCGGCACTCGGTGTATATCCCAGGCTGGGGCTCGAGGATTACCTACGCCCCCGTGCGAGTGAACGGGTAGTCCGCATTCGCAAATACGCAATTTCAGAAGGATCAAACCATGACCATGATTGATAGCGGGTCCGACCTGGCGGAGCGAGTGGCGGCGTTGGGATTGGTGGATCCCACCGACAGGTAGGAAGAGCCGGAGCGCCGGCCGGCGGCCGCGTTGGAAACCCTGGAGGGTTTGAAGGGAGGATTCCTCGACAACCGCAAGGGCAACGCCGACGTGATCCTGGAGGCGATCCGACAGCGGCTGGCGGATGGTTACGGGATGACCGACTCGCTGGTGCGATCCAAGTGGGTGTTTTCGGCTCCGGCCGCGCCGGAGATCATTGACGAGCTTGCGGAGTGTGACTTCGTGGTAACAGCGGTGGGGGATTGAGGGAGCTGCGTAGCGCGCAGTTTGCGCGATGCGATGGAACTGGAAGATCGGGGAGTGCGGACTGTGGTGGTGCACACCAAGGGGTTCCGATCGGCGGCCGAGCAGCATATCGTATCGCTGGGTCGCCCCGACTACGCAGGGTCGGTTTACCTGCAGCATCCGGTAGCGGCTCTCGACACGGCGGCCATCGAGACGCGGGTGGATGCGGTTGCGCCGGAGATAGTAGCGGCGCTTTTGGGACACGACCGCGAGGCCTAGATCACCATCCCGTTGATCGGGTTCGCGGCACCGTCGGTAGCTGGATTTTGCCGGTAGGGTATGCCGCGACGTTAGATGAGCAGCATCGCGTCGCCGAATGAATAGAAGCGGTACTCGCGGCGGATGGCTTCTTCGTAGGCGGCCAGGATGCGCTCACGGCCCGCGAAGGCGGACACCAGCATCAGCAGGGTGGAACGGGGCAGATGGAAGTTGGTGATCATGGCGTCCACCAACCGGAACCGGTGGCCGGGAAGGATGAACAGGTCAGCGTCTCCCGTAGCCGCGTGGATTTCACGTGCTCCGTCTAGGCGGGCATTGTGGCCCACGTGTTCCAGGGTGCGGACGGTGGTGGTGCCGACGGCGACGATTCGGCCACCGCGCCGCCGCGCGGCGTTGATAGCCTCCGCCGTGTCTTGGGGCAGTTCAAACCATTCGGTGTGGATTTTATGCTCGGCGATGTCTTCACCGTGGACCAACCGGAAGGTATCAAGGCCAACGTGGAGGGTGACCCATGCGGTGGTCACTCCGTGGGAGCGAATGAGGTCGAGCAGCGGTTCGGTGAAGTGCAGTCCGGCCGTGGGCGCTGCCACGCTTCCAGGTGTGTCGGCGTAGACGGTCTGATACCGGTCCGGGTCGTCGGGCGTCTCCTTAATGTAGGGAGGCAGCGGCAGTTCGCCCAAGCGGTCCAGGGCGGATTCGTCGCTGACGCGCACCAACCGCAGACCGTTCTCCTGGGCGGCGAGGATTTCGACCTGCGCTGAACTGGACCCGTCGTCCGCTTCCACCGTTACGCGTGCGCCCTCCCGCAGCCGGCGACCGGGGCGCCCTAGGGCCTGCCAAACCCCCGGTTCCTGGCGGCGGACCAATAACACCTCGACGCGGGCGCCGGATCGGGTCTCCGTGCCGTACAACCGGGCCGGTATCACTCTGCTCCGGTTGAAGACCATCAGGTCGCCAGGGCGTAGGTATTCGGTCAGGTCGCGGAAACTGCGGTGTTCGAGCCAACCGTTTGGCTGATCGCGGTTTAGGACCAGGAGCCGAGAGGCATCCCTGGGTTCCACCGGAGACTGCGCGATGCGCTCCTGGGGCAGGATGTAATCGAAGTCACCGGTTCGCATCGGCGCTGCGCCGGGCGGCCTGCAACGTGTTGCTGAGGAGGACGGCTATCGTCATGGGGCCAATGCCGCCAGGAACGGGAGTGATGGCCTCGGCCTTGGCAGCGACGGCGTCGTAATCGACGTCGCCGACCAGCCGGTAGCCACGGCGACGGGTGGCGTCGTCCACCCGGTTGATGCCCACGTCGATGACGACGGCGCCATCTCGAACCATATCGGCGCCGATGGCACCGGGCACTCCCACGGCGGCGACGAGGATGTCGGCCTGGCGGGTGATGTCGGCCAGGTTCCGAGTGCGCGTGTGACACACGGTCACGGTGGCGTTGCCTCCGGAATTGCGCTGCATCAGAAGGGCGGCAAGGGGTTTGCCGACAATGTTGCTTCGGCCGACGATGACGACATGCTGACCGGCGGGATCGTAGCCGCTGCGTAGCAGGACCTGCTGCACGCCCGAAGGGGTACACGGGAGGAAGGTGGGTTCGCCCTGGAGCATCCGGCCCTGACTGATGGGATGGAGGCCGTCGACGTCCTTGCGCGGGTCGACGCGTTCGATTACCGCGGGTTCGTCCAGGCCGTCGGGGAGCGGGAGTTGCACGAGAATGCCGTGGAACCTGGCGTCGTTATTCAACTGGTCGATGAGGTTCAGAAGGTCATTCTGGGCAGTGTCCGCGGGCAGGTGGAAGATTTCCGAGAATATGCCGGCCTCGGCGCACGCCCTGCTCTTGTTCCGTACGTATACCGCGGAGGCCGGATCGTCACCCACGAGTACGGCCGCCAGACCTGGAGTAGTTCTGCCGAACGCGGCGAGATCGGACACGCCGGCCGCAACCTCGGCTCGGAGGTCGGCGGCGATTTCATTGCCGTTGAGGACGCGGGCGGGCATTGTATATGGATGGCACGAGCCAGGAGCCAACGATGATGGTTGGCGCGTAGCTGAAATCGTGTAGGGGAGTGTTCAATGATACCATTTGGACGCGCTTACTCTCGACCCGGACTCGGATTGCCAAGCGTGTTTCATGGGCCTACAATGCCCGCCATGCGCATCGTTTCATTGTTGCCCAGCGCCACGGAGATCGTGTTTGCCTTGGGGTTGGGAGATTCTCTAGTTGGCGTTTCTCATATGTGCGACTATCCGGCAGGGGCCCGTGGATTGCCCATCGTGAGCCGGAGTGTGCGTAGCAAGTCCCACCTCTCCAGCGCGGAAATCGACACGATCATTCAGCAGGCGCGGGCGGCGGGCAATCCTGTGTACGTCATCGACGGCGATCTGTTGCGGCGATTGCAACCCGACCTGATCCTGACCCAGGAACTTTGCGAAGTGTGCGCGGTTGGGGCGGGGTCAGTCTTCGAAATGGCCAGCAAAGTGCTGGATTATCAGCCGGACATATTGAGTATCCGCCCGGCCAGTCTGGACGACATATACGGGAATATTCAGCGCATCGGCGATGCCGCGGGAGTAGCCGGGAGAGCGGAGGACCTGTTAGGGGAACTTCGGGAGCGCGCCGGCTACGTTGCAGAACGCGCTGCAGACGGCAGCCGGCCCAGGGTGTTCTGCATTGACTGGCTGGAGCCGATGCGTAACACGGGACAGTGGACGCCGGAGTTGGTGGAATTGGCGGGTGGTTCGGAAGGACTGGCCGAGAAGTGGGGGAAGTCGCGGGAAGTGGGATGGGGCGAGATCGCCGAGTATCAGCCGGACTACGTGATGGTGATGCCATGCGCGTTCAACATGGACCGGACCATATTGGAAACGGCGCGATTGGCGGAGCGGGAGGAGTGGAATTCGCTGAACGCGGTGCGGGACGGCAGGGTTTACTTGTTTGACGGCCAGATACCCAGCAGGCACGGGCCCAGGGTGATCGACGTGCTGGAGGGATTGGCAGAGGCGATGCGTCCGGAACAGTTCACGGGACTTACGAAGCCGGGAATTTTCCGTCACAGCGCGCTGCCGATCCCGGCGGGGGCCCGGTAGCGCCGAGCTACGCAGAAGATTGCACTGAATGGAGGGATGCGGCGATGGCCCTGTACATGGTGTCGCTGGAACACGCCCCGGAGCGATGCCCCGGGGTTGACTTGGGCGTGCGCAACAGAGTTGTGCGGATGTCGGCGGAGTTGACCGCGACGCTGGCCAGCCGGGGTTGCGAGTACCGTGGTGGCTGGGTGGGGAAGTCCTCGCACCAGACGTGGCTGGTCCTGGACGGCCCGGACGCCCACGCGGTTGATGACGCCGTGATCGATATGGGCTTGGCCACTTGGAACCGGACCGAGATATTTCCGATCATTACAATGGAAGAAGCCTTCGGAGGGCTACCCACGGACTGACCACCGCCCAGGGCCAATAATCGTCGATTGAACGGCGACGGGTGATTGGGTGACACGCTGCAGGAGAAGGGCCATGAGCGAAGACATCTACCACCGCCGTCGGCGAATGGTAACCGACCCCGCCGACATTGGGCGGAACAAAATGGCCCCGGCGCGCCAGGTAGACCTGGGGGCGGTCGGTGATTTCAAAGAACTTCCGGCTCGAGTGCGGTTGGAAAATGGCGAGGAGCACTGGCTGGCTAAGGCAAGGGACGGGCAATACCGCCTGCTGTCGATGGTGTGCCCGCACGCGTTCGGACGAGTGGTGAAGTGGGACAAGAGTTTTCTGTGCCCCGACCACGGCTGGCGTTTTGAAGAAGGGCAGGGCGTGTGCGTGAACGGACCGCGGGCCCAGCTGTTCTACCACAATGTAAAGGTGGAAAACGGCCGGCTGGTTGCCCAGATTCCAGCGGACGACGATGCGGCCATTACCCACGCACCGCCGCCGACCTGGGCGGTGCCGAAGTAACCATCTGGCCGGCGGGACGTTGTCCAATACCGTGCCCTCAACCGTCGAAAATTAGTCGGGCATGAGCGCGATTGGCAGGCCTTCTTGGGTTGCGGTTACCAGATTATAATGGTTATCAAATTTGATCCATACGTCAATTTGTTGACAGGGTCTGACAACTAAATTACACTACTGCCAACCGTCGTAAGGCCGGGACCGGTACACAAAACCCGGCGAAAACGGCATAAAATCGTAGGAAGGAGGCACAGGATGTCACACAAGGATGACCTGGCACTGATGGCCCACCTGATGCGGCGCGCCGGTTTTAGCGCCAACCGCGGAGAGTTGGAGCGATGCGTTGCCCAGGGTTACGAAGCCACTGTGGAAGAGTTGATCGATCCGCCCGCAGACCGCGATGGTGGGAAGATGGCTCTCCTGCTCCGGTACCACCCCAGCTTCTTGCTCCCGGGCGGCGTTCCCTTCTCTGGACAGGCCAACTGGATGTACAACATGATATCCAGCGATCGGCCCCTGGAAGAGAAGATCTCGCTGTTCTGGCACCACGTCTTTGCTACCGGCAACTCCAAGGTCGACAACTGCGACCAGTTGCTCGAGCAGATTGACATGCTGCGAGAGTACGGCATGGGCAACTATCGGGACATGCTGATCGAGCTGTCCAAGAATCCGGCCATGATCTTCTGGCTGGACAACAACGAAAACCACCGGGACGCCGTGAACGAGAACTGGGGCCGCGAGCTGCTGGAGCTCTTCTCCCTGGGCGTTTCGAACTACACCGAGGTTGACGTACGCGAGTGCTCGCGGGCATTCACCGGCTGGACCATTCAGGCCAAGCTGCCGCGGGCTCCCTACGGCCGCTATCCCTGGAAGTTCGCCTACAAGGATGAGGACCACGACTACGGCGAAAAGACCTTCCTGGGTGAGACCGGCGACCTCAACGGTGAGGACATCATCGACATCATCCTGAAGCAGCCGGCCACCTCCCGCTTCATCTGCCGCCATCTCTACAACTTCTTCGTCGCCGATGAGCCCCAGGTTCCCGCTTGGACCATCGAGCCGGGTCGGGACGAGGACGCGCTGGACGAGATGTGCCAGGTGTTCGAGGACTCCGGGTTTGAAATGAAGCCCGTTCTGCGCCACATGTTCAACTCCCAGTGGTTCAAGGACGCACGGTTCCAGAAGATCAAGAGCCCGGCCGAAGTGGTCGCCGGCACGCTGCGCATGGTTGGCCTGTTCCAGAACCCGGACCCCGGCGTACTGGACATCGGCAAGGAGCCCACCTACATGGGCCAGTCCATTCTGGACCCGCCGTCGGTGGAAGGCTGGCACACCGGCCTGGAGTGGATCAACTCCGGCGCCCTGTTGGCCCGCATCAACTTTGTGGCTGACCGGGTGTCTGACTCTGAACTGCCCGGCATGCGCGACATCATCGACCGGATGCGCAACGAAGGCGTGGAAACTCCTGACCATCTCCTCGATGCCTGCACGGACTACATGGGCTTCGTCGAACTGAGCGAAGAGACCCGCGGCCAGCTGGCCGAGCACATCCGCTCCGGCGGGAACGTCGACTGGTCCGATTACGCCGGTACCGCCACCCGTGTTGGCGAGACCATGGCCCTGATCAGCGCCACCACCGAATACCAGTTCGGCTAAACCCAATCGCACATCGGACGGAGCGGCTCCACTGGACCGACCCGAAAGGCCGTGACTGCTCCGTCCCCAAGCGCCCCCACTCACCCTGAAGGCAAAACACAAGGAGCATGCACAATGACCTCCACCAAGAAAGATCCGGTCATCGTGGTCTTGCAGCTCACCGGCGGCAACGACTATTTCAACACGGTGATCCCTTACAACGATTCGTCGTACTACGACAATCGGCCGACCATCCATTACCAGCGGGAAGACATCATCCCCATTAATGATGAGTTGGGCCTCGCGCCCACCATGGGTCCTTTGAAGGAAATGTTTGACGCGGGTAAGGTTGCCATCATTCACGGCATCGGCTACGCCGACAGCCCTCGTTCCCACTTCCGCAGCATGGACATCTGGCACACCTGCGAGCCCGACAAAGTCGGCACCGAAGGCTGGGCGGGCCGCGTCGCTCGCGAGATGGACCCGGGCAAAGAAAACGTCCTGACCGCCATCAACTTCGGCCACGGTCTGCCCCGCGCGCTGGCCGTCCCCGGCGTCCCGGTAGCAGCCATTGCTGACCTGAACACCTATGGCTTGCTGACTGGCATTGAGAACGTTGACCAGCGTTCCAGGGCTCTCGACATCTTCTCGAAGATGTACTCTCCCACCATCGGTGGCAGCTACGTCAATGACTACCTGCGGTCCACTGGCACGGACGCGATGATCGGCGCCGACATCGTCAAGGTCGCGCCGGAGCAGTACTCCAGCAACGTGGAATATCCCAACAGCCCCATCGCCCATCACCTGCGCGACATTGCTCAGGTCTACATGGCCGACCTGGGCACCAAGATCTTCTACACCCAGCATGCCAGCTTCGACACCCATGCTGGTGAGGCCGCGGCGCACCCGCAGCTGTGGAAGGAAATTTCCGAGGGCGTCAGCGCGTTCTTCCAGGACATGAAGGAGCACAACACTGGCGAGAACATCGTGATGTATATGTTCTCCGAGTTCGGTCGCCGCGTCCGTGACAATGGCTCCGGCACCGACCACGGCGCCGCCGGCGCTGCCTTCGTCATCGGCGACCCGATTCAGGGTGGCTTCTACGGCCAGTACCCCTCCCGGAAGGCCGAGGATCTGGAGCAGGGCGACCTGGTTCCCAACTACGATTTCCGCGGCGCTTACACCAGCATCGTCGAGGACTGGCTGGGCATGGACGCCAACCCCATCGTCAACGGCGCCTTCCCGAAGATGAACTTCATCAAGAAGTAGGCCCACAAGGTCAGAATAGCAGCGGCGGCGCGGTGAGCAGTTGCGCCGCCGCTCTGACTAACGACTCTCAATTGGAGGATTAACTATGCCTCAGAATACCGTAGCAAGCGGTCGGGCATGGCTTTACGTCAAAAATGTTGGCCGTCAGGGTCAGGTGGGCATGGGCTTCAGCCAGCCGGTGGGCGTGGCAGCTTTGCCGGACGGAGTGATGTTTATCGCCAATCGCGGCGGTGAGCAGAACCCCAGCGCTCGCATCACCAAGTGCACAATCGGTAACATCGACGGCAAGGGCGGCGAGGAGTTCCTGGGCGAATTCGGCCGGGAAGGCGCTGCCTACCAGTCCAACTCGCGGGGCCTGTTCGAGTGGATTACCGGAATTGCTATCGATGCCGCCGGTAATGTGTACGCTTCCGACGAGTGGAAGAACATGATCGCCGTGTTCGACGCCGAGGGTAACGTGCAGAAGCAATGGGGCGAAGCCGGTGAAGGCGAGGGCCAGCTGAGCGGCGCCGCCGGATTGGCTTTCGACGCCGACGACAACCTCTGGGTAGTCTCGTCCAAGACCAGCCGTGTACAGAAGTTCACCAAGGATGGTGAGTACCTGGGCGGCTTTGGCGTCAAAGGCAACGGTCTAGAGGATCTGGAAATGCCTTCCGGCATCGGCATCGACAACAGCGGCGATATTTATGTTGCGGACTGGGGTAACCACCGGGTACAGAAGTACACCGCCGGCGGCACCCACCTGGCGACCTTCGGCAGTCGGGGCACCCGCTCCGGTGAGTTGAACCACCCGCTGGACGTCGACATCGATAACGACGGCGACGTTTACGTGGCCGACTGGCTCAACGAACGCGTGGTGATCTACGATGCCAGCACGCGACCCATGGCCTACCTGGAAGGCGACGCAACCGAGGTTTCGGAGTGGGGCGACCTCTCCCTCAACGCCAACCCCGACATGGTCAAGGCCCGCCGCCGGGTTCCCGACCTGGAGCAGCAGCAGCGCACTTTCCGCATGCCCATGGGTGTGACGTTTGACCGGGCGAACAACCGCCTGCTGGTGTGCGACACTCTGCGCTCCCGGTTGCAGATTTACCAGAAGGACGAGTCGTACCTGGACCCGCAGTTCAACCTGTAATCGGGAGAGCAGTCCAGGAAGTCGACCACCACTATTCCCCGGGGAACCGGCGCTACCTCACCCGTAGCGCCGGTTCTTTTTGCATCTGGCGATGCGAAAGGGGCGGGTCTCAAACCCGCCCCTTATCCTGTGGCGCGGCCGGGCGGGCTAAAGCTCGCGAGTGTGACTGTCATCGCCACCTCCGCGGTTGGTTGCTTCGGGCGGCAAGGTGATAATAGCCCTGCGGTGAGTCCCGACGCCAATGGTGCGGTCGCCGTCGAGTGCTTCCACCTTGAAATAGAGCCACCGGCCGTCGATACGCTCCAACTCGGCTACGGCTACTACCGTGGCTCCGATATCTGCGCCGGCCACGTGGCGGATGTTGACCTCAAACCCCACCGTGGATTGCTCGGGCGGGAGATGGTTCAGCACCGCTCGCTGCGAAGCCTGCTCCATGGCCCGAATCATGGAAGGTGTGCTGAGCTTGGTGATGTGGGGCGCTACGTTGTGTTCGCATACCAACACTTCCCGCCGGCCGATCAGGCCAGGCGACAGTTCTGTTTCCCGGTTACCAGTGTTTTCAGTCATCGTTACTCCTGTGACGTGGCTTCGGACCTCTGCGTCGGCGGGCCGTATGCTATCATATTGATGCTGTCCATTTGGTGACGCTGAATCGAGCCTTGCGCCGCAGTCGCGCCCGATGCGGTGGCGTCCATCACAGTGGATAACTTACTCTCCCGTTCAAGTTCCACGGGACGCAGAATATGAACGCCAAGCGCGATTTCCTATCCATAACCGACATATCGCCCGAGGAGACGCGCCGGCTCATTGACCGAGCGCAAGAGTTGAAAGCGGCACCCCCGGGGAATGCCAACCCGCTGGCCGGCAAGAGGGTGGCGCTGCTGTTTGAAAAGCCTTCTCTGCGGACCCGAGTCAGTTTCCAAATCGGGATAGCGGAACTGGGCGGGTTCAGCCTGTATATGGGCCAGGACGAGGTGGGACTGGGGAAGCGTGAACCGGTGGCTGACGTGGCGCGAGTATTGAGCGGGTACGTGGACTGCATTGTAGCCCGCGTCAATGCCCACGATTCGCTGGTGGGATTGGCGGAGTATGGCGGCGTGCCGGTGATAAACGCACTTTCCGACGTGGAGCATCCGTGCCAAACCATGGCCGATCTGCTGACCATTGCGGAGACCCACGGGAAGACCGATGGATTGAACCTGGCCTACATCGGCGATGGAAACAACGTGGCACGCAGTCTCTGTTTGGGCGCTCCAGCTGTGGGAATTAATTTTGCCATCGCCGCGCCCCATGGCTATCAGTTGGAAGAGGCGGTGTTTGACGATGCCGCGGAGCGGGGGGTGCGTGCCGATGGAGGGCCCCGACCCACTGTGCATCCACTGGTGAAGCCGGAAGACGCCGTGATCGATGCCAATGTCGTGTATACGGACGTCTGGACCAGCATGGGAGACGAGGCAGAGGCTCATGAACGCATCAGGGCTTTCCAGGGTTACACCGTGGACGGGGCGCTGATGGCCCAGGCGGCGCCGGGGGCGTGCTTCATGCACGATATGCCGGCGCACTACGGTGAAGAGGTGCCCCCCGGGATGCTGGAACACCCACAGTCGGTCGCGTACCAGCAGGCGCACAACCGATTGCACGCGCAGAAGGCGGTTTTGGAATTCCTGCTGGCGTGATACGTTACGCGCCGGCGTACTGAGCAGCGGAAGTCGGCTGCCACCGGAGGCATCTTCGACGAGCCGGTGTTGGTCACCGGCCTGCATACGCGACACATAGGATCTAAGTTGACAATCTATGACTACCGTCGAATTTGACCAGGAAACGCCCGAAAGGGACGACGAGTTGCAGGATACGCCTGAAACAGACGACGGGCTGCAGGATACGCCTGAAACAGACGACGGGCTGCAGGATACGCCTGAAACAGACGACGAGCTGCAGGATACGCCGGTGAGTCGGGTACCGATGCTGACGGTGGACCCGATGGTGGCGATCATCGGCCGCCCGAACGTCGGCAAGTCTTCGCTGTTCAACCGCATACTGTCGCGTCGTCACGCTATCGTGTCCGAAGTGGCCGGGACGACGCGCGACCGCCTGATCGCCCGCGCAGCGTGGAAAGGCCGGCCATTCCTGCTGATCGACACCGGGGGTCTGGAAGATGACCCGGATGGACACATTCCCCAGCGGGTCCAGCAGCAGGCCGACATGGCCATGGGCGCCGCCGACGTGATTGTGTTTCTCACCGACGCCATTGAGGGTGTCACTGCGACGGATGAGGCGGTGGCGCAGAGGCTGCGGCGTACGGACAAGCCCATTCTGCTTGCCGTCAACAAGGTGGATAACGACAACCGGGAACTTGCCGCGGCAGAGTTTTACGGGTTGGGGATCAACGAAACGGCGTTCATCTCCGCGTACCACAACTACGGCGTATACGATCTGTTGGAACGGATCGTTGAGCTGCTGCCGAGGCAGGAATTCGCCGATCTGTGGGAGGACGGTTCCAGTGGGGAGATTGCAGCCGACGACGACTGGTGGGAAGAGGATGAAGCCGAGGATCCCGTTGAAGAATGGGTGCCGCCTACGGAATTGAGCTTGTCCATCGTCGGACGTACCAACGTGGGCAAGTCGATGCTGACGAACGCCATAATTGGCGAGGAACGCAGCATTGTCAGTCCGGTTGCCGGCACCACGCGCGATGCGCTGGACACGGCGATATCGTATCGGGACCACGTCATCACGCTGGTGGACACAGCGGGGATCAGGCGGCCGGGTCAGGTGGAGCGCGGGATCGAACGCTACAGCGTTCTGCGGGCGGTGAACGCCGTGCACCGCAGCGACATCACGCTGCTGATCACCGATGCCACCGAGTTGGCGACGGCGCAAGACGCGCACATCGCCGGTTTGGCGTGGGACACCAATAGGGGCCTGATCGTAGTTGTGAACAAGTGGGACCTGGTGAACCGCAACCGTTTCCGCATGGAACGGTGCCTGCATCGGGTACGGGAGCGGCTTCACTTCATGCCGTACGTTCCGGTGTGCTTCACGTCGGCGCTCACCGGCGAGGGTATCGATGATCTGCTGGATAACGCGCTATCGCTCTGGCAGGAGCGTCAGAAACGGGTCCCGTTCCGCGACCTGCAATACCTGCTTGCCGACGCGGTTTCCACCCACACCCCACCCTCTCAGCGGGGGAATATACGCAACCGCCTGCGCATTCGACGGGCGCGGCAGGTGGGCGTCAATCCGCCGACCTTCGTGTTTTCGGTCAATGACCCCAGGCTGCTGCACTTTTCGTACCGGCGTTACCTGGAAAACCAAATTCGCGATCGGTTCGGATTCGACCGGACGCATCTGCGGTTGATTTTTCGGCCGGAGCGCGCGGACAGACCCTCACGGTCCGGCATTCGTAACCGCACCAGGTAGTCGGTTGGTCATGACCCTGCTACGCCGAGCGTCGTACGCCACTTTGGCGATGCTGGTCGTCTTGCCGATCCTGGCGGTGGCCGGGGTTACGCTGATCGGCGTTGGCGATCAGGAGGCGCCGCTGCCGCTGTTGTACATCTCCGTATGCGTGATCGCGTACTTGGTGGGCTCCATGTCCTGGGGTTATATCTTCGTAAACCTGACCATGGGGGCAGATATCCGCGATTTCGGCAGCGGCCGGACGGGAATGTCCAACATACTGCGGACCTCCGGGCGCAAAGCTGCGGCGGTGGTGTTCGTGTTGGACGCGGGCAAAGGTGTGCTGGCCGTGATATTAGCGAGGGCAGTGATCGGGCTGGGTGAAGCAGAGGTGGCGGCAGCGCTCTTGTCGCTATGTGGGCACAATTGGCCGATCTTCCTGCGCTTCCGCGGAGGACGCGGCATTCTGCCGGGGTTGGGCGCGCTGTCAGTGATGGCTCCCTGGGTTGCCCTGGCAGGTGGGTCGCTGTTTCTCGTTATCACGCTGTCCAGCCGGATATTGTCGTTGGGCAGCATCGCCGGGACGCTAACGGTGGCGGTTCTGAGCCTTGCCCTGATGCTGCTGATCGGGCACAGTCAAATTTACACCCTGTACGCATGTATCGGCGGAGCGGTGATCATCTGGCAGCATCGGGACAACATTCGGCGCATCGCGAACGGAACTGAACGAAGGCTGGGCATGCCGGCAGTGCGTAATCGCTAAGGGCGACCGGGGCGGATGAAACGCCCGCGAACCGTGAAACCCCGGTCCTGCATCGCCTCAGCAATGGGACGGAGAATCAGGCAGATCGGATCGCCTGACCCAACCGATAAAGCGCTTCCGCAAGATCACCCACCTCATATAGAGAGAAGCTGATCCGGAGGTTGTCTCGGAAGCCGCCGACGGCCGAGAACGCTGTTCCGGGGCGGTACGATATGCCCGATTGCTGGGCCTTCGGCAACAAATCGTCAGCATCGATGCTGTCGAGCAGGGTCAGCCAAAAGAAGTAGCCTCCGTCCGGCTGATCGAAATCGACCTGCTCGGCCAAGTCTGTAGTCAACAACCGGGTCACCGCATCGCGACGCAGAGTGTAAACCCGCCGCAAGTTGGCGATGTTTTCCTGCAGGAGCCTCATGTCCAGGGTGGCCTGTGCCACGGCTGCGGGAAAGTGGCTCAGGCCGACGCCGCTGGCCGCGACCTCGGATTCGACGAAACGGCGGATGATATGGTACGAGGCATGGATCCATCCCAAGCGGAGGACTGGGGCAAGTATCTTGGAAAACGACCCCAGGGAAACGACGCAGCCGTCTTCAGTATCGTCAATGGTGGCCAACGGCGGAGGAAGGGGAGGGCCATAGTGGAGCAATTGATAGACTTCGTCGGCGAGGATGGTGAAACCATACTGTTTAGCCAATTGGATCAGCCGTTGCCGGTACTCCAGGGCCAGCGTCGCCCAGGGGGGTTCTGATAGGCCGGTATGACGTAGAGCAAGCGAGGCTGGTGGCCGTCAATCAGCATCGCCTCGAGAGCGTCGGTATCAAGGCCGTCTCTATCAGTGGGTATGCCTACCACGCTCAGGCCATGATCCAGGAAGATGCGACCGATCAGGTAGTAGGTCAGTTCTTCTACGAATACCGTGTCTCCGGACTGGGCGAAGATCGTGGTAGCCAGGTCGATACCCTGGGAAGCCCCGACCGTCAGGAAAAGCGAGGAGGGGTCCACCGGTAGGTTTCGGTAAGCCTCTTGGGACGAAAGGAAACTGGCCGCGCTTCCAGGAGGGAGCCGAACCCCTGGACCGCGCTGGACTGCAGCGGTACGGCGGATTGCTGTCAGAGGACGCGCTCGCTGGCGGTGGCCAACGCACCGGTGGGGTGCAGATCGGGTGACGGGTGGCCCCAGCCCAGATCGAGAACGCCTTCGGGGATGGAGATGAGAAGGGAAGGGAGAGAAGTGGTCAATGCAGTCATCTGATGTGATGGATCATCCCCACGGCCAGCGCCAGGGGCGCACGGAGCGAAGGTCGCGATCCAGGAAGTCTTCTAAAGCGGGGCGCAACAGAACTGTGCGGCCGCCACTGCTTGCGTCTTCGTCGATGAGGGTTGACGGCACATCATCCCAGTCGAAACCCCGCCGGCCGAAAGCGTCACGCTGCTCCCAAACGACTACCCGGTCGTTATCCAGTGCCCAACCATTAGCGACACGGTCCGCTATTTCCGCCCGCGTGGTCTCACGCAGCAGGTCATTGAGACTGGCCCTGATTCGCGCGAAATTGCTTGGCTCAGCCATCGACAATCACCAGGGGAATCGCTGGCGTCCATTCTAAGACAGCCTGGAACGCGGTTGAAACCGACGTTTGTCATCATTTTGGAATGGCGTCTCCGGCCGACTTGATGCAGAAGGGGGCGACACAAAAAGGCCGGCGGGTTTTGAACCCGCCGGCCGATTGCCGGTGTGGCGAGATGTGGACTGGCTACTAGATGTAGTCCTGGTCCTCTGCCATCATCTGCAGTACGTCGCCAGACTGCAACTGAATGGCGCGGTGGATCTGAAGCTTGAGGTCCTCGAGCAGCTCGTCGGGGATCTCGCCGTCGTTCTCGCGAGAGACTTCCTTCATCTCGTCGAAGGCCCACTCGTCGGAGTTGCCGTGCGGCATCTCGAAGAAGTTGCGCTCGAAGACGGGGAGTTCGCCGGGACCGAAGTAGCCCTTGCCTTCCAAGTTGTAGCCTTCGAGGTCGTGGGTGCCCTTGCCGAGAACCTGACCGGTGGCGGCATAGTGCTCCATGACGTTCTGCAGGCCGTACTTCTGGATCGGGCAGACCTTCATGCACACGCCACAGCCGAGGTAGCGAGCCATGACGGGGCGGCAGCGCTTGAAGTAGAGCTTGTTCTTCTCAATTCCACGCCACCAGATCTTGTCACGCATGAGCGCGCGGCCGGGGCAGCGGTTCACGCAGACCTGACACACCTGACAGAAGGCGTGGATGCCGTAGTCGACGGGCGCGTCATAGGTGACGCTGGCGTCGGTGGTGACCATCATCAGCCGCATGCGGTTGCCGGTGTGCGGGGACAGCAGGTAGCCGCACGCGCCCAACTGGCCGAGACCAGCAGCAACGAACATCGGGATTACGGGGCCGGTGGCATCGCTGGAGTGGATGACGTGGGCCTTGTACCCGAGAGAGCGGATGAAGTTACCCAGTTCCAGACCGGCAGCAGCCTGGGTCCGATAGGTGCTGGAGTGCACGATCTCGGCGTCAACGCTGGGGATGGTCTGGGTGGGCTCGAAGTCCTGCTCATAGGCCAAGCAAATGGCGTGGGGCAGAATGGTGAAGCCGCGCTTGCTCTTGTAGTCGTAGCGTGGATCGTAGGCGGTGATACCGACTTCGAGGTAACCAAGCTGGCGGGCCTTTTCCTTGACCAACTCGGAGATGTCCTCGCCGCTGGCATCAGCGGTGGGGTCCATCTCGGCGGTGGACCGGGCGACCATGATGAGGTTGGTGTTGAGCTTGTCGTGCTCCTTGCGGATCTCACGCATTTCGGCGTGGAGGTCGCGCAGGGTGTTCGCCCAGTCACGGGACGCGCGCTCGGTAATGTTCATGGTTTCCAGCGGATACTCGCGGGCGTACCAGTCAACCTCGCGCGCAGTCAACGGGATACCTGGGGTGGTTTCCAGTTCTTCCGGAATCGGAATGGTGACTTCGGCGTCCCCCCAGTGCCTTCCGGGACGGACTACCTCGTGTCCAATCTTAAGCATATTTGCCTCCTCGCTGGTTGGCTTGACCGCAGGATTGCGGCGGCATTTGGGGCAATTTATACCCTGTTAACCCCTTTGTCAACAACTGATCTCAAGTTCCCAATAGAATTCACCTGTTGCGGCGAATCGCGCCGTGGGACGGAGTTTCGACGCCGATTTGCGCAGCGGGATATTGGTCCCGGCGGACGGCTCCCCGGAATGCGTCGCGCCGCGCGAATCCCCCGGAAACGAAGCTAACGACCCTTCCACCAGGTCCATGCTCCGAGCCCCGCCAGCAGGATGCCCACGACGACGAGCGCCCAGCCGACTCCCTTCAAAAGAAGCACTGCCGGCGGGGTCAGGAGAAATAGGCCCAGGCAGAAAAGGGCCAGGCCGCAGCCGATGGCCCCGGCGGCCCCGGTTGCCCGGTGAAGCATCATGCCGAAGGCGGCCTTTACGGCCTCTAGTCCGGCAGGGCGTAGGTGGCTTTGCGCTCGATGATGCGATTTTCCTGGCGCAACTTTTCGAGGTGGGTGCGTACGTTGCGTCCGGCAGCGGCGCGCAGGGACTTGCGCAGGTTGCGTGGGTAGACCGCTGCCACAATATCGTCCACGGTGGACGCACCGGCATCCATGGCAGCCAGAACCTGATCCTCGCGACCAAGGCGGTGAGCGATCTGCTGTTGGATGCGCTGCTGACCCCGGATGATGGTGTTGCCGTGGCCGGGGCATACAACCAAGGGTCGGGTGCGGGCCATGCGGCCCATGGAGGTCATGTACTGCTTCAGGTTGCGCACGCTGGACGAGGAATTGCCCAGGAGGTTGTCGCCGCTGAAGAGCACACGGTCCGGGCGGAGGAAATAGCAGACGTGGTCGTCCTCGTGGCCGGGGGTGAACAAAGGGCGCAGGGTCGCCCCGCCGCCGGTGGTGATCGTTTCGTTGGCCCGAAGAGCATCGACGAAATCACCGCCGAGGGTGTGCTGCAGACGCGGAGCCAGCTTGGGGTGGCAGCGCACCGGGCAATCGAATGCTTCCTGAAGGCGGTCAAGGCCGCCGATGTGGTCGCCGTGGCCGTGTGTGATCAGGATGGCGCCGATGCGGGGGCTGCCAAGTTCCGCCCAGTAGTCCATTATCTGACGGGTCCAGAAGCGGTACGGCTCCCCGGAATCTATCATGACCATGCTGTCCGACGGATCGCCCACGAAGTAGATCTGGGTGCCGCCGGGGTGCATGGCCCCGAACGTGTTGGGGTCTTCCTGGATGTGGGTGCTGTAAACGTGCTCGGTGATCTGCATGGCGAATACCTCACCAGTCGCGGGCACTGATGTAGCGGTAGGCGGCAATGGCGGCTGTTGCTCCGTCGCCGGCCGAAGCGACGAGCTGGGCCGCCGACTGCTGTCGGATGTCACCGGCGGCGAACAGGCCGGGCTGGGGTGTGTCCATGGAGAGACCCACCGGAATGTGTCCGGCGTTGTCCAGAGGAACGATATCGGAGACCGGGGATGAGTTAGGTTCGAGGCCCACGTAGACGAATAGTCCGCCCACCGGTTCGACGTTCTCTCCGTCGGCGCTGCGGACGCGGACGCCGGTGACGGTTTCTTCGCCGACCACCTCGACGACTTCAGAGTTGTAGCGCACCTCGATTTTCGGCTCGGAGGCGATGCGGTCCTGGAGGACCTGCTGGGCGTCCAGGCTGTCACCACGGTGGAAAAGGATGACACGTTCGGTGTACTCGGTCAGGGTTAGGGCCTCGTCTGCCGCGGAGTCGCCGCCGCCGACCACGGCGACGGTCTGCCCCATATAGAGCGGGCCGTCGCAGGTGGCGCAGTGGGACACGCCGCGACCAAGGAACTCCTCCTCGCCGGGAATGCCCAGGGTGCGGAGGGTTGAGCCCGCGGCCATAATCACTGCCTTTCCCAGATAGGCGTCGCCGCCTTCGCCGGCGACGCGGAGGTAGTCGCCGTCCGCGGACACGCTGGCAACGGTGTCCATCAGCATCGCGACGCCGGCGTTCATGGCCTGCTCCTGGGTCGCGGGGCCCAACTCGTAACCGGCGATGCCCTGGGGGAAACCAGGGAAGTTCTCGATGCGCTCAAGGTTGATGATCTGGGCGCCGGCCATCATCTGCTCGACGATGGCGGTGCTGAGGCCGTGGCGGGACGCGTAGATGCCGGCGGTCAGGCCGGCCATGCCGCCGCCGATGATAATGACGTCATAGTTCTGCTCGGGCACTGAAGTTACCTCGCTGGGCGTCGGTGATATTGCTGACGATCGTTGCAGATACGGTGGGCGCGCTGCACGGTTGGGGACCAATGCGGCGCACTTCGCGACGCTGATTGATCACGTTCGATCATTGATGACCGATTGTACCATCAGGCGAATCAACGATAGGAGCGGTGGTGTCACTAAAGGGTCGCCATGCCGGTTGCCCGCGGCTGGAACGATCGCTGGTGCAGCGTGACGGCCGGCGAATTGGATGGTCATGGGACCCGGCTCCGCACGCTTTCGGTTGACACGTACTGCCTGGAAACAGAAAATGGCGCCATCACAACCGACAGTGCCGTACTAATTAAGAAGGTGACGAAATGGCAGAGATCCTGGGCCTTGGCTTGACACACTATCCACCCCTCATCTCCCCGGATGAAGACAAGGCGATCCCGCTCAAGCGGACGCTGCGCGGGAACAAGCGCATTCCGGAAGAGATGAAAAACCCGAGTAGCTGGCCCGAGCCCATGCGGGTCGAGTACGGGGAGGACGAGGGTTACGCCTCGTCGTTGGAGCACCGGGCGCGGCTGGTGGCCGGCTTCCGGCGCATCCGCGAGGAGCTGGACTCCTTCAACCCTGACTTCGTGGTGATCTGGGGAGATGACCAGTACGAGAATTTCAAAGAGGACATCATCCCGCCGTTCTGCGTGCTGGCCTACGACGACTTCGAGGCTCAGCCTTTTGCCCATCGGCAGCGCAACGCGTGGGATGAGCCTAAGGACACAACGTTCAAATACCAGGGACACAAGGAGGGCGCGCGGGCGCTGGTTTCGGGCATGATCGACCGGGGCGTGGATATGGCCTACGCATACCAGCCGCTGCACGAGCCTGGGCTCGGCCACGCCATCCTGAACACGCTGCTGTACCTGGACTACGACCGCAAGGGGTTTGACTACCCCGTGGTCCCGATGCTGGTCAATTGCTACGGCAGCCGCGTGATTCGCAACAAGGGCGGCAGCGTCGAGTACTCGCCGGACCCGGACCCGCCCGGGCCCTCTCCGAAGCGATGCCTGGAAGTGGGAGCGGCAGCCGCGCAGACGCTGCAGGATTCGCCGTGGCGGGTGGCGCTGATCGCGTCGTCGTCATGGTCCCACGCTTTCCTGGTGGAAAAGAACCACTGGCTGTGGCCGGACGTGGAGTCCGACCGGGCGCGGTTCGAGGAGCTCAAGGCCGGCGACTACCAGGCGTGGTCGCGGATTTCCACGGATCAGGTTGAGGACGCAGGGCAACAGGAGATGCTGAACTGGATGTGCCTCGCCGGAGCGATGGACACGCTGGACTACAAGCCGGAGATCCTGGACTACGTCGAAACCTACGTTTTCAACTCCAACAAGTGCCTGGCGATTTTCAAGTAACCTTCGGGTTGCTTGCGGAAAGGGGCGGCCGGCTGGTCGCCCTTATACTTTTTCACTAGGAGGGGCGTCATCATGGCGGAAATACTCGGATTGGGACTCACACACTCCCCGTCACTCATAAGGCCCGACGAGGACGGCGAGTCATCGCTGAAGCGGACGTTGCGCACCAACGACAAGGTGCCGGCGGAGATGAAGAATCCCTCGAATTGGCCGGAACCCATGCGGATCGAATACGGTGAGGACGAAGGCTACGCCTCGGCCGTTCGCCTGAGGGAACGCATGGTGGCGGGATTCCGGGAGTTGCGGAAGGAACTGGACGCGTTCAACCCTGATTTCGTGGTGGTCTGGGGAGACGACCAGTACGAGAACTTCAAGGAGGACATCATCCCGCCGTTTTGCGTGCTGGCCTACGATGACTTTGAGGCCCGGCCCTTTGCCAACGGTAATGGCACGGCGCGACGCAACGTGTGGGACGAGGGAGCGGATACGGCCTTCAAGTACCAGGGGCATAAGGAAGGCGCGCGTGCGCTGGTCTCCGGTATGATCGACCGTGGCGTGGATATGTCATACGCCTACCAGCCGTTGCATGAGCCGGGATTGGGGCACGCCATCCTTAACACGCTGCTTTACCTGGACTACGACCGGAAGGGTTTCGACTATCCGGTGGTGCCGATGCTGGTGAACTGCTACGGCAGCAGGGTGATCCGCAACCAGGGCGGCAGTGTAGAACGCTCGCCGGACCCGGACCCGCCCGGGCCTTCGCCGAAGCGGTGCATGCAAATTGGAGCCGCGGCCGCGCAGGCGCTGAAGGAATCGCCGTGGCGAGTGGCGCTGATCGCGTCGTCGTCATGGTCCCACGCCTTTCTGACCGAGAAGAACTGGTGGCTCTACCCCGACATCGAATCCGACCGTGCACGGTTCGAGGAGATGAAGTCGGGAGACTACCAGGCATGGGCCGGCATCTCCACAGCGCAGATCGAGGACGCGGGCCAGCAGGAACTGCTGAACTGGGCCTGCCTGGTTGGAGCGGTGGATGAACTCGGTTACCGGGCGGATGTTGTCGACTGGTACGAGACGTACATATTCAATTCGACGAAGTGCCTGGCCGTGTTCAAGTAATTGACGAGTGACACCCAGCCACCAGTAGGGGCGAATGATCATCCGCCCCTACGTTTTTTTGGACAAGTCGTGGTCGCCGTCAGACGTTGCGGTAGACCTCGCTGCCGGTGGCTTTGAACTCTTCGGATTTTTCCTGCATGCCGAGAAGCAGGGCGGCGGCGGTGTCTCCCATACCCTTGCTCTTGGCGTAGTCTCGCACGTCCTGGGTGATTTTCATGGAGCAGAAGTGGGGGCCGCACATCGAGCAGAAGTGGGCGACCTTCTGGGCGTCCTTGGGTAGCGTCTCGTCGTGGTAGTCGCGGGCCGTGTCGGGATCCAGGCCGAGATTGAACTGGTCCTCCCAGCGGAACTCGAAGCGGGCCTTTGACAGGGCATTATCGCGGATGGCGGCAGCGGGGTGGCCCTTGGCGAGGTCGGCGGCATGGGCGGCGATCTTGTAGGTGATGATGCCTTCCTTGACGTCGTCGCGGTTGGGCAGGCCGAGGTGCTCCTTAGGGGTCACGTAGCAGAGCATGGCGGTGCCGAACCAGCCGATCATGGCGGCGCCGATGCCGGAGGTGATGTGGTCGTAGCCCGGTGCGATGTCGGTAACCAACGGGCCCAGGGTGTAGAATGGGGCCTCGTAGCAGTCCTGTAACTGCTTGTCCATGTTCTCCTTGATGAGGTGCATGGGGACGTGGCCGGGGCCTTCGATCATGACCTGGACGTCGTGTTCCCAGGCGATCTTGGTCAGCTCGCCCAGGGTTTCCAGCTCGCCGAACTGGGCTTCGTCGTTGGCGTCGGCGATTGAGCCGGGCCGCAGGCCGTCGCCCAGGGAGAAGGCGACGTCGTACTGCTTCATGATCTCGCAGATGTGAGCGAAATGTTCGTAGAGGAAGCTCTCTCGGTGATGAGAGAGGCACCACTTGGCCATGATGGAGCCGCCGCGCGACACGATACCGGTGACCCGATTCACGGTCAGCGGGACATACGCCAAACGAACGCCGGCGTGGATGGTGAAGTAGTCGACGCCCTGCTCGGCCTGCTCGACGAGGGTGTCGCGGAAGATCTCCCAGGTGAGGTCCTCGGCCTTGCCGTCGACCTTTTCCAGGGCCTGGTAGATGGGTACGCTGCCAACGGGGACCGGGCTGTTGCGGATGATCCACTCGCGAGTCTCGTGGATGTTGCGCCCGGTGGAGAGGTCCATGATGGTGTCGCCGCCCCAGCGGGTGGACCAGGTCATCTTCTCGACCTCTTCCTCGATGCTGGAGGTGATGGCGGAGTTGCCGATGTTGGCGTTGATCTTCACGAGGAAGTTGCGGCCGATAATCATCGGCTCGGACTCTGGATGGTTGATGTTGGAAGGGATGATGGCGCGGCCGGCGGCGACCTCATCGCGGACGAATTCGGGGGTGACCACCTCGGGCAGGTTTGCCCCGAAGTTCATTGCCTTGCGGCTGCCCATGAGGCTGGTGCCGAAGAACTCCTGGCGCTTCATGTTCTCGCGGATGGCGATGTATTCCATCTCGGGAGTGACGATGCCTTGGCGAGCATAGTGGAGCTGGGTTACGTTTTTCCCCGCTTTGGCGCGACGCGGGTTGCGGATGTGGCTGAAGCGTAAGCGGTCAAGGGCGGTATCAGCCAGGCGCTCACGTCCATACTCCGAGGTGAGGTAGGGCAGTTCCTCGGTGTCACCGCGCTCCTCGATCCATTGCTGCCGCAGGGCGGGCAGACCCTCACGCACGTCAATAGCGACGCCGGGGTCGGTGTATGGGCCGGAGGTGTCGTACACGTACACCGGCGGGTTCTTTTCCACTCCCTCGCTGGAATGGGTGTCCGACTGGGAGATCTCGCGCATCGCCACCTGGATGTCGGGTCGGCTTCCAGTCTCGTACACCTTGCGGGAGTTGGGGAAGGGCCGGACGGATTCCGGGTCGACCTGGGCCTGTTCACTGAGATAGTCCTTGTTGACGATGGTCATGCTGTGGTTCCTCCTGCCGAGTGATTGGGGTTTTGGAACGATGTAGGGGCGAATGATTGTTCGCCATGCGGATGCTGTGGTTGGGATTAGTCGTCCGCCGGAGCGGGTTCGTCGATAAGTTGGACATCTGAGTTCAGGATGGCGAAGTCGTACTCGTTGTCGGGTGCCACGAGGCGCTGGCCCAGGACCACGACCGCCGAGATGACGGACGAAACCACCAGGGCCGAGGCGAAGGCCCAGAACATCTGCCCACCAGGAGGCGCGGTGAGCGCCCAGGGCGAGAGCAGGTCCGGCTTGGGATAGAACAGGGCGCCGATGATTATACCGACTGCTCCGGCCAGCAACACTCCCCAGCCGGGCATCCGGCTGGAGTACAGGCCCGCCAGCATGGGAACCGCGATCGCCGCGCCGAGCAGGTCGGCGATTAGGAAAACGTATAGGACGCTGTGGCCTTGAGAGGCGACGATGATGGCCGGTATGGTGACGACCACGGTAACGGCGCGGGCCAGGCCCATAAGCATGCCTCGTTCCAGTCCAACCCCGGCCAGGTCGGCGGCCATGCCGCTGGCCAGTCCATTCATGAGGGTGTCCAGGGTGCTCATGGCGAGCATGAGGGCGCAGATGAGGAGCAGGAAATGCATCCACAGCGGGAACACGTCAGCGGCCAGGGTGAATAGGGCCGCAGCGACCTCCGGGTACTGGAAAGGACCGACTGACCCGTTGCCCACGGCGGCGATGCCGGCCATTCCCAGCAGGAAGGTCAACGGTATGGCGATGGCCGCCGCGCCCCAGAGGCTGCGGTTAAGGGCGGCCTGGCTCTCCACGGTGTATACGCGCTGCCACATACCGGGGTGGAAGGCGTTGGACGCGACGATGCCGATGATCAGCACGATGGCGAAGAAGTAGCTGCCCGGGGTGGTGACGGATAGGAGGCCGGCCTGCTTGGCCTCGCCCCAGGCTCCGGAGCCTCCCACCAGGATGGCGGCGACGATGACCAACAGAAGCAGAACGGGGATGAGGATCCAGAACTGGATCCGGTCGGTATAGATGGAGACGCGCAGGCCACCGTAGGCGGTGTAGGCAATGACCACCACACCGACGGCAACGGCGGTAGCCCAGGCCGGCGAACCGGTGAGGATGCTCACTGCTGCGGTGATGGCGGTCATCTCCGCGGTGATGAAGATCCCGATTACGAAGATGATGACCACGAAGATGCCTACGAAGGGAATCATGCCGAAGCGATGTCGGACGTACTCGGTGACGGAGTGGCCGTTCGGCATCAGCTGGCGGATGCGGGGGCCGACGAACATGAACATGACCGGGATTCCGGCCATGCCCAGGGCGTAACCGACCAAGGAAATGATGCCGAAGTTGGCTCCGGACTCGCCGGGACTGAGGAGCACCCAGGTGCCGAACATTGACGCGACCAGGGTGGCGATACCGACGTTAACCGGGGCGTGGTTGCGGGAGGTGGTGTAATCCTCTACGCTCTGCCGCCTTCGTCGCCAGGCATACGTCAGGCCGAGCACAAGGAACACCGCGCACGCCATAACAAGCGTTACGATCCCCAGGGTGGCATCCAGCATGACGGACCTCCCGATTGATTCGAACGACTGAACCACGGCGGTGACCGGAAAACGAAAAACCGCCAGGTTCTAAACTCTGGCGGTAAACGAATTGCGATTCGAACTTCCTACGCCGGCATTACCCGGATCAGGTGCAACGGTCGGCGGCTTTTTCGGCCACCCTCTCAGCCTGGCATAACCAAGCTCCCGCCAGAATTCTATTCGATTTTGTGGCGCGAGAGTATCACGGCCGGCCCGGGCGGTCAAGCGCGGAAAGAGTGGCGCAAAATGCCACGGATGCCGTCTCGACACTATCGTTGCTGATGGCACGGGATTTTTCGTGTCTTGGCAGGCATCAACGTCGCTCGTACAACGCGCGGGAGGATTGCGAGTAGCCGACGTCGATGACAAACTGACCGCGTTTTAATTGGAGGACAGCTATGGGGATCGAAGCGCTGACGAGGCGAGACGACGGCAGCGAAGTCTTGGTTCCGGTGACGGGCGAGCAGTGGGATGCGTGGATCAGCGCGGGGTGCACAAGGAACTGGATGATGGGTGATCCGCTCATCGACTGGTTGCAGCGGTACGGCAAGAGCAGAGGCTACCGGCCGGGGCATGGGATGGGCGGATATAGGGAAGAGCTGGACTTCATGGCTTTCATCTTCGGGCAGGGGCGTGAGTTCGAGGCGGGAATCCTTAGGCTGCTGAGTGAACGGTACCCGACAACAATCATCGCGCACGAGTACCGGGATATTCGAAGACTGGAAAAAGCCGAAGAGACCTACGAGGAGATGTGCCGAGGAACCGAGGTGATACACCAGGGAGTGCTGCGGGACGCCGAGAATTTGACCTACGGCGCGCCGGACTTCCTGATTCGGAGCGACATTCTCCAAGAGCTGTTTCCGGATGACATTGCGGGAGCAGCGGCAGCATTAGGTGCGCCGGACCTGGGGGCCAACGGGTGGCACTACCGGGTGGTGGACACCAAGTTCACGACGCTGCACTTGAACGCGGCGGGGAATGAGTTGCTGAACGGCGGCAGTGCCGCGGCGTACAAAGCGCAACTGTACATATACAACCGGATGCTGGGACGGTTGCAGGGGTATCGTCCGCCGGAGTCATACGTGCTTGGTCGCGGGTGGGAAAGGACCCAGCGCGGGGAACACCTTCGGGGAAACAGCGCGTTGCAACGGCTCGGGCAGGTGCCGCAGGACGCACAGGTCGCCGGAGCTGCGTTGGGAGAGATGGTAGCGGACGCCCTGGACTGGGTGCGCAGGATGAGGACGGAGGGGCACGAATGGCAACTTCTGCCGGAGCCTTCGGTGCCGGAGTTGTATCCCAACATGGGCAGCGCGGACGACGGCGACATGATGGTGGACAGAAACCATCCGGAGCCGGACGGAGACGACGAGGAGAGCGTGGGACCTGAGGACTGGGGATCGGTCAAGAAGTGGCTGGCGGACGAGTTGAAGGAGATGACTTTGCTGTGGCGGGTGGGAATGGCCGGTAGGGCAAGGGCGCACGAGACGGGCGTTCGCCGATGGGACGATACGCGGGTCAACGTGGATGAGGTGATTACCCGGGGAGCGGCGACCTACGGACCCACACTCTCGCGGATGCTCGAAGTCAATACCGGCGATGGGCCGACCGTGCTGCCCCGACGAGTCGTGGAGACTAAGGACGCGTGGTACGAGGAGCCGGGCGTGGAGTTTTACGTGGACTTCGAGTACTGCGGGGACCTGAACGACGACTTCAGCCAGTTGCCGGAGAAGGGCGGACAGTCACTGATCTTCATGATCGGGTGCGGGCATCTGGAAGACGGTGAGTGGCGGTTCGTGTCGTTTGTGACGCATGAACTTTCAGAAGAGGATGAACTGCGCATAATCGGGGAGTGGGTGGAACACATGGAGTCGGTTCGAGATCTCCTGGATCCGGGTAATCACCAGCCGCGCGTCGTGCATTGGTCGGGGGCGGAGGTGAATGTGCTCGAACGGCAGCACAATTCGGCCAGGAACAGGCACGGGGAACGGGCGAACTGGTCGGAGTTGGGCTGGTACGACTTTCTACGGGAAGTTATGCACAAGGAACCGGTGGTGGTGCGCGGCGCGTTGGGATTCGGCCTGAAGGCGGTGGCAAAGGCGATGTATTCGCATGGGCTCATAGAAACCGATTGGGAAGACAACCAGGTAGATGGATTGGGAGCAATGGTCGGAGCGTGGCGGTGCGATGCCGAAGCCCACAAAAAGGGCGTCCCGATGGGGGATCTGGAGTTGATGCGGCAGATTGCCCGCTACAACGAAGTGGACTGCAAGGTGATGATGGAGATCGTGCGGTATCTGCGGGGACACCACTGACGTGCGGAAGGCTGGACGGCTTACCGTCGGAGGCTATGGCAACAAAGAAGGGCGACCGATGAGGCCGCCCTTCAGGTTGTCCCACATGCGTCCGGAGAGGAAGTTCAGTTGACGCGGTAGACCCAGATCTGATGCATCACTTCCGGCTCACCCTTGGGCAGCGGCTGGAAGGGTTCGCTGGCGTTGATAAGGGTCCAGGACCCGTTGTCGACGAGGGCGTCCTGATGGTCTTTGAATCCGAGTTCCACGTGGGTATCGGGGCGCATGCTGAAAACGACGTGGCCGCCGGGTTTGGTCACGCGGCACAGTTCCACGAAGGAATTGGGCGGAGCGTGTCCGGGGGTGAACACACCGACGCTGACCACGGCGTCGTAGGCATCGGAGTCGAAATCGAGGTGGTCGCCCAGAGCCATCTGTCGGAAGTCGTTGTAGCATCCCTTGGCACGGGCTTCGTCGAGCATACCATGGGACAGATCCATAGCGCAGATGTCGGTGAAGCCAAGGCGCTGGAGCTCTACTCCAACCAGGCCGGTGCCGGCTCCGGCGTCGAGAACCTTCGCATTCTTGGCGACGTACTCGGCTACTGCCTCGGCGCCACGGCGGGGGGCGAGCCAGACGAAGGTGTTTTCCAGATCGTCGTCATACTCCTGGGCCCACTGGTCGTAACGCTCGGCCAACTCATCGTTGGTGGTGGACGAGTAGACCCACTGGACTCTCTCTTCCGGATTTATGCTTCCCGATTCAGGCATGGGTATCAGCTCCGCAGTTGGTATTGCACTAGGCCGGCTTGATGCACAGGTATTGCGCCCAGCCGAGCTCGCCGTTGTTGATGGCGTCCACCGTCTTCATATAGGCGTCGGACAGGTAGTCGAAGCGGTCCTGGTATCCCTCCGGACCTTCCGCAATGGACGCCAACTTGGACAGGTAGGTGTAACTGCGGGCGAGGTGGGATGAGAGGTCGCGGGCCTGCAACACCCGGAAACCGGCGTCGGTCAGCGCGTCCATGTAGTTGTAGAAGCTGAAATCGGTGTCGAAATACAGGCGATCGTACACGAAGGTGCGGGCCGCGTCGCTAACGTCGGTACGAGGCTTGATGAGGTCGTCGAAGATGAACTGCCCGCCGGGTTGGAGGACGCGGAAGGCTTCCTTGAGAACCTTCACCTTGTCGGGCACGTGGTAAATGGTGGCCTGGCTCCAGACGTGGGTGAACGTGCTTTCTTTGAAGGGTAATTCGATGGCCGAGGCCTTCTCGAAGGCCAGCTTGCCAGCGAGCTCCGGCAGCTGTTCCAGGGACTCGACCGCGTTGGCGATGCGCACGCCGCTGAGGTCGATGCCGGTTACGTGGGCTCCGGTGGCGCGACACAACCAGGTGGCGGTGGTCCCGTTGCCGCAACCGACGTCCAGGACTCGGGAACCGGAGTCGATGCCGGAGTATTCCACCATCAACTCGTTTAGGCGGATGCCAGCGGTGAGGAACTCTTCACGGATGTGATCATCTCTCCTGGGTTGGCCGTCGAAGACGCCCCAGTGAACGCTGCCGTCGGCATCCCAGACGGAACGATAGATCACATCTTCAGCGTCGTAGTACTCTTCGGTCTCCTGTTCCGAAAACCGATGCCCGGTTACCATATACAGCTCCTTGCGTGGGTTTGTTAGTGATGCGTTTACTTGACGCAGAGGTATTGGGCCCAACCCAACTCGTCGTTGCGCACTGCCTTCACCATTTTCAGGTAGGCGTCAGAGAGAGCGGCGAAACGTTCTCGCCGTTCCGGATCATTGCCGATGGCGGCCATCTGCGACAGGCAGGAGTAGCTGCGGGCCAGGTGCGACGACGGGTCCCGCGCTTCCAGCACCCTGAAGCCCGTTTCGCACAGGGCGTCCATGTACGAGTTGAAGCTGAAGTCGGTGTCGAACAGCAGCCGGTCGTACACGAAGGTCCGCGCTGCGTCGCTGATGTCGGGCCGGGGTTTGGTGAAGTCATCAAAGACCATCACCCCACCGGGCCGCAACACCCGATACGCTTCCTTCAGGGTCCTGAGCTTGTCCGGGATGTGATAGATGGTGGCCTGGCTCCAGACGTGGGAGAAGGCGCCATCCGCGAAGGGCAGTTCGGTCGCCGAGGCCTTGTGGAACTCCAGACGCGGCGCCAATTCGGGAACGCCGTTCAGGGACTCGACGGCGTGCGCGATGCGCACGCCGCTCAGGTCTATGCCAGTGACGTGGGCCCCGGTGATGCGACACAGCCACATGGCGGTGTCGCCGTTGCCGCAACCCAAGTCAAGCACGCGAGCCGAACCATTAATGCCGGAGTTCTCCAGCATGATGGTGTTCAGCCGTGAGCAGGCAACCAGAAAACCGTCCCGGACATTTGAACCAGAGTTCGGCGAACCGGAACTCGGTTCTTCAGGGGCGTCGAACATGCCCCAGTGCAGGGAGCCTTCCGCGTCCCAGAAGGAACGGTAGAGGGCGTCCTCAGCGTCGTAGTATTCTTCGGTTTCGCGCTCAGAAAAGCGCGACGGGCTCGCGCTGGGGTTCGGCATACGTTGAACCTTCGATCCACTCCAGGAAATTATTGTTTTCGTCAACCAGCACCATGCGGGGGTCCACAGGCTCGTCGGTGACCTCAAAAGCGAGGATGATGAGGCAGTCGCGCTCTTGGCACAGCCGGGCGGCCGCGCCCTGAACGGCGATGGTGCCGCTGCCGCGCTCGGCCGGCAGGGCGTAGGTCTCCCAGCGGGCGCCGTTGTTGATGTTCAGCACCTGGACCTTCTCGAACGCGATGATATCCGTCTGTTCCATGAGATCACGGTCGATGAGGATGCTGCCTACGTAGCCCAGGTTGGCGCTGGTTACCCAACAGCGATGGATCTTGGATCTAAGGACTTCTCTCATATTGACTCCTCGTCATCAATAGCCAAACTCGTTTGGCAATGGTGGATTTTCGGCCAAGTTTCGGCCTTGTTTGCCGTCGCGGCCGATGTAGAGACAAGCGTATTCATCGCAGACGGCACGCGTTTAAGTGCGCACCGACTCACGGTCGGCGTTGCGGCGAAAACCCTGGATGGGTGGGCATGTGGCGGAACGCTACTTCCGCCGCCCGATTCAGGCTGAGAGCAGCTAAGGCTCGCAGGGCAACTGGTGCTTGGCACGCCCGCGGATGGTGTCAACCCCGCTTGGACGGTGGCATCCAGAAAGAAGAATGTCGCTACACCGATCCCGCATAGCGCGGGACCACTTGGAGTACGGTTTCGACGATTGTCGGTGCGCTGATAGCGCGGCTGCACTCATTTGGCCTCCTTGCTTAAGGGCAGGTTGATGGGTGTGCAGACCTGCTTTTAACTGCCCGCAGTTTAGCCCGACGAGTGCTCAATGTCAAATCGAGCGGCTGAATTGGCACAATTTTCGCAAAAACTCGCAAAACAATACGTTTTAGCACGCATCGGCTCTTGATTTATCATTGATGGGTTGTGTCGGAGTTATAGCGCGCCGAAAACCGGGAAGTACGTTATTGCCCCGTAACCGGCGACGGTGGCCAGGTGTCAAATAGCGCCAACTGCTGCGGTCCTTGACGGCGAACCTCGCCGAAAGCGGAGCACCAACGAGGTATGCCGCGGACGGAAGCATTGCCCTCGAAGACTGCGCCGTGGCCCTGGTACTTGTGTTGGGACCAAAGCCACGCGTGCAGGAGTTCGTGCGCCAATATGCCTTCGACCCCCAAGCGACCGGAACGTTGCAGCCGGGGGAGGGACAATCCGATGAGCCAGGAGCCGTCCGGATAGCAGAAGCAGCGTCCTCCGGTGGCTGAAATACGCTCCAGAACCACCGAGCCTGGTGGGATTGCCAACCCTTCCAGCTGATACTTCTCCGCCACGTTGGCGACCCAATCGAGGTCGCTGAGCAGGATGCCACTGGGAGCAGGCGAGGAGAGGCTCAACTGATGGGGGAGCATTGCTGATTTGGGTGCGTCGATGGCGGCTGCACGAAGCGACTACGGCGTGAGGATGATCTTGCCCGTGGTAGCGCGGCCGGCCAGTTGGCGGTGAGCCTCGGCGGCTTCGGACAGTGGGAAGAGGTGCTCCACGCGCAGGTTGAGTTCACCAGACTTGACCCATCCGAGCACGGCGCCGGCGCGCTTTTCGAGCTCCTCACGGTTGACGGTGTAGTCGCCGAGCCCTGGGCGGGTGAGGAACTTGGAACCGTTGCCCAGAACCCGGGGATCCATGGACTCGACGGGGCCGCTGGCCTGGCCGTAGAGCACCATGTAACCGCGGGGAGCGAGGCAGGCGATGCTGCGGTCGAAGGTGTCCTTGCCCACAGCGTCGTAAACGACCTGGAGGCCCGCGCCATCGCTAGCATGAGCGATTTCGGCGGCGAAATCCTGCTGGGTGTAGAGGATCACGTGGTCGGCGCCGGCTCCCCGGGCGAGTTCCGCCTTGGCCTCCGTGGAAACGGTGGAGTAGACGTAAGCGCCGAGAGCCTTACACATTTGGATGAGCAAGAGGCCGACGCCGCCGGCGCCGGAGTGGACGAGCACACGGTCTCCGGCCTGGACGCGGTAGGTGTCGTAGCAAAGGTAGTGGGCGGTCATGCCCTGGAGCATAGCCGCCGCACCGTCGCGGGCGGACAGGCCGTCGGGCATCTTGATCAGGCGCCAGGCCGGAACCAGGGCCTGTTCAGCGTATGAGCCCGGGTGGCTGCAGTAGGCGACGGTATCGCCGGCGGCCACATTGGATACCCCGGATCCTACCTGCCGTACGATGCCGGCTCCCTCAACGCCGGCGACCCAGGGCAGCCCGGGCGGGTTGACGCCCATGCGGCTGTAGATATCGGTGAAGTTGACGCCGACGGCTTGGACATCGACAACGGCCTGATCGGGACCGGGGCTGGGATCCGGGAGGTCAACGTAGTGCATTACCTCGGGTCCGCCGTATTCGGTGATCTGGATGGCTTTCATGCTAACGGCCTCCACAGCTTTGCGGGTTAAGAGCTTCGTGGGTTGAGTTTCGGTAGCATAGCATAGGGCGATTGGACCGGCGCAACGCGTGTATGTCAGCAATCGGCGCCCGCCCACGGGGACGGTGGTATCTACGCGAAAGTTAGTCCCCGCTGGCGCGCTCTTGACCCGCTCACCAGGCCGTGCAATCGTGGGCGGGCAGACTAGGCGGGTAGGTCGGGCCGTTGTTGGGCGCAGAGCCCGAGACGCAGGAGATACGAATGCGAAGAAGCTACGGTTGAATTATCGCGAAGTGGGCCTCGGTGGGCACGCAATCGGCCCCGTTGATGGGAACCATGTCCTGAGGACACGCCGAGAACGCGACGATACAGTCTATCTCGGCGCGCAGGGTTACGTAGTCCCCTGCCCTGGAGACCGGCGGTTCGAATCCAACCGCGCCGTCGGGTCCAACTGGAATGTTCATGAAGAGGTTCCACGGGCTGGGGGTTTCCGGCGGTGACAGGCCCAGTTCCGCCAGCGCGGCGGCCAAGTTATCGGTGCAGTTGTCGTGGTAATCCGCGCATCCCAGCAACTCGTAGCGATACCGGTCACACGCTGCCAACAACGTATCGTGTATCCCTCCCGAAGTGTCCTCCGCTAACGTCAGGATCGGCCGACGACGGTTGGTGACCATGGATTGCCCGATGATTGGCATGATCCTCTGGAGAGAGGTGCGGGAATGTTCCATGGACATGAACTCGGTCAGGTCGTCACGCGTAAATGCCCAGGTGTCGATAACCTGCTGGCCGTGGGTGTTGATCACCCTGACGCTGTGGCCCCCGGCTACAAAAGCCGACTTGCCGCGCCGGGCGGGAATGGTGATTAGCGGCGCTGCCGTCATGTTTAACTCCCGTATTGAGGCACCGTCGGCAGGACGATGAGCGCAGAGTGCCGCCAACCGGTGCGATGTAGGTTCATGATATGCCGGCATCCGGGCTACGGCAATTAAACCGCGACTCGGCGACTGAATCGATGCTGCCGCGCATCGTTCTCAGAGCCACATATTGGAAACGATATGTGGTTGCGCCACGCACGGGATGATGGTCGTCGCGGGCGTTCCTTTGCGGGAATACGGCAGCAGGCAAGGAAGGGCCCGCGTTTGCCCTACTGCCGGCCAAATGCTATATTGAACGAAGTTTTTAGTCTGAGCCGGCGCCAAAACCGGAGGGATAAACAGTTGACCGACGACCAGCACCTCTCGATTTCGGAAGGGATCAGTAGGTTTGTAGAACATCTAAAAGATGGCAAGCAGGTAATGCAGGGCCAGCAGGAACTGTTGCGCTTCCAGGCCAGGATAGGGAAAGACAAAGCGCTGGCTACGCTCCATGCTATAGAGGTTGGCGAATACGCCAAGTGGACCACGGAGAACGTAGAAGACGCCGCCTTGAGGCTGGATCCCGTAAAGAAATTCTTGACGTTTGCCAACAAGCGAGGCTGGACCGAGATCAGCCTGGCGCGCTATGCAGCGGCTCCCCGGCGCAACCGGCGACGGTTCGCGGGCGGAGTGGCAGGAGCGCGGGCGGCGGGGACGCCGAGCGCGCGGCTGAGCGCGGAGCGGCATATCGAGTTGCAGGCCGAATTGCAACGGCTACGCGAACAGGTCCCGCAGATACGAGACGCGATCCGGTTGGCACGAAGCGACGGCGACGTGCGGGAAAACTCGCCATTGGATGCGGCCCGAGAACAGCAGCAAATGACGGAGCGACGCATCCGGCAATTGGAGAACGACTTAGCCAACGTGGAGATCGTGGACGCGGCGAACGCCGACACGGAAAAGGTGAGCATCGGGTCGCGGGTCACCCTGCACGACATCGCCTCGGAGCAGAGTCGGGTTTTCACCCTCGTGGACGTGCGCGAGGCGGACGTATCGGCGGGGAAGATATCGACGGTCTCACCTATCGGGCAGGCCCTGATGGGGCGGAGCGCGGGCGAGGAGGTTACGATCGCCACGCCGCGCGGCGCGGTGGAGTATCGGATCGAGGGGATCGGCGGATAGCTCCGGCCGCATCGGAAATTCAAGAATTTGGGGCGGGTCGTTGACCCGCCCCATTGGTTTACTCGTTGAGGTCGGCCACGGCCTGCAGAATTGTTTCCGGGTCGGGCAGCGTGCCCGGTTGGTACGTCTCGCGATACCGGATAACGCCTTCTCGATCGACGATGATGACGGCGCGAGTTCCGGCGCCGCGCTCTTCGTTCCAAAGGTCGTATGCGGTGGTCACCCGGCCCTTGGGATGCCAGTCCGATAGTTCGGGGTAGGGTAAGCCACCCATAGTGGTGGTCCAAGCCCGATGAGCGGCGACGTGGTCACAACTGATGCCCAGCACCTGGGCATTCAACTCCTGGAACCGCGCGTTAAAACGGCGGAAGGAAGTGGCCTGGTCCGTTCAACCGCTGGTGAAGTCCAGGACGTGGAACGAGAGGACCACGGTGTTGGTCCCGCGGTAGGTGCTTAGAGTGATGTCGCCGTCGTTGGGCGACGCGAGAGTGAAGTCCGGCGCATTGTCGCCGATTTGACCTGACATCTAACTGCTCCTCGGTAGGGCCGGGCGGTGGGTTTGCTGCGGCAGCTTCCGCGCCGGCGGGATTGGCGTCGATTATACCGCACGCTCCAACGCAGCGGGGCGGGAACCGGTCTGGATGGCGACGGGTGGACTGAACATGGGCGTCCAGGGACCCCGTGCTATACTCCCCGACGCTGCAGCCGGCGGCTAGGGCGTCTCGATTTGGAAGTGGTATTTGACAGAGGAATATACCTACCGGAGATCGGGTTGTGGCTTGACGCCCTGCGCAAGCAGGACACCTCGGTTATCTCTCACGCGCATTCCGACCACACGGCGCGGCACCGCCGTCCCGTGCTAACGCCCGGAACGAGGTTGCTGCTGGGCGACTACCTAAGTCGTTCGGAGCCGGTCGAACTGGGCTTTGGCCAGGCACTGGAACGCTCCGATTACGCGGTCACGTTGTATCCGGCAGGCCACTGCCTGGGATCCGCGCAGACGTTGGTTGAGAGCAAGGTCACGGGCGAGCGCCTGCTGTACACCGGAGACCTGCGGACACAGCCCTCGCCGATCAACGAGCCGCATGAGGCGGTTCCGTGCGACGTCTTGGTGATCGAAAGCACCTACGGACGCCCGGATTACGTTTTCCCGCCCCAGGAAGAGGCGATCGGCATCGCCATGCGGGTGGTCGCGCAATGGCTGAACGAGGGCGCGCTGCCGGTGGTGCTGGGCTGGAGGCTGGGCAAAGCGCAGGAGGCGTTGTATCACCTGCTGGCGGCCGGGTTCCGCGTGGCCTGCGAAGAGAGCGTCTACGAGATTGTGCGCAAGTACGAGGATGGAGGAGTGCGGTTTCAAGGCGAGTATCGGATGTGCGACGGCGACATCCGGAATGACGAGGTGCTGCTGTTTCCGCCGGGGAAGAAGTCGCGAGAGACCGTCAATCGAGTGAAGCCCGACCGAAAGCCGGTTCGTAACCTGGAACTGACCGGGTGGGCGGCGGGAACCGGAGTAAAACCCTGGGGTCGTGGCAGGCCCGGCGACGCCAGCCTGCCCTACAGCGACCACGCCGATTTCAACGACCTCGTCGCGTACGTCGAGGCGGTGCGGCCCAAACAGGTGTACACGGTTTTCGGGTTTCCGGACCTGGCGGAGCATCTGCGCCGGAAAGGCTACTCCGCAATCCATCTGGGAAAGAACGCTACGGAGGCGGACCGGGCGTTCCAGTTGCCGCTGCTGTAGCTCGATGGCGGCGCTATAGGGCTCGAGGCCGGGGCTATTCGCCCGGGCCTCGCAACAGATCGAGGTACTTGTAACCCGATCCGGTGTTCAGGAGGACGACCTCCTCGTCCGCTCCTATGCTGCCATCGGCGAGCAAGCGCTGGAGTCCCACCAAGGTGGCCGCGCCCTCTGGACAGGCGATGACGCCCTCGGTGCTCGCGAGGGTATACATGGCGTCGACCATCTCGTCGTCGCTGACGGCGAGCGCGCCGCCCCCGGTTTCCCGGAGAGCTTGGAGAATGAGGTAGTCGGCGAAGGGGCCGGGGACGCGGAGACCGTCGGCCTTGGTGGTGGCGTTGGGCCACGGGTCGGCGGTGTCGGTACCGTCGTTCCATGCCTTGACTATGGGCTGGCAGCCGTCAGCCTGCACAGCGTAGAAACGAGGTAACTTGCCCTCAATCCAACCGAGCTCGAGCAGTTCCTGGAACCCCTTGTGCATCCCGATAATGCCGGTGCCGCCGCCGGTGGGGTAGACGATGGCGTCGGGCATCCGCCAGCCCAACTGGTGGGCGATCTCGAGGCCCATGGTTTTCTTGCCCTCGGCGCGGCAAGGTTCCTTCAGGGTGGACAGGTCGAACAGGCCTTGCTCGGCGGCGATGGCGACGGCGATGCGTCCGGCGTCACCGATCAGACCGTCAACGAGATTTAGCTCGGAGCCGGCGACGATGGATTCCTTCTTGTTGGCGTCGGGAGCATCTTGAGGCATGAACACCTTGACGGGCGTACCGGCGCGGGCGCAATAGGCGGCAGCGGCGCCGGCCGCGTTGCCGGCGGATGGCATGGTGAACCCGCGGGCTCCTACTTCGACCGCCTTGGACACGGCCGCGGCGATGCCACGGGCTTTGAAGGTTCCGGTGGGATTGAGGCCTTCTTCCTTGATGAGGAGGCGACGGATGCCGACCCGTCGGGCCAGCGTCGTGGCGTCGAGGAGGGGAGTGCCACCCTCTCCGAGGGTAATGACTGCGTCCGGGTCGGTAACGGGCAGGAGTTCGTTGTACCGCCACATATTGCCGGGGCGGCTATCGAACACGGACCGCTGCACCTCCCGCCGGAGGCGGGGCAAGTCGTAACGGACGAAGAGAACCTTGCCGCAGCATTCGCTGACAGTGGCCAGTCCATCATACGGGTAAGCGTTTCCGCAGATGGTGCATTCCAGATGGTCGATGTAACTGAATGAGGTCATCCATTTACTCCGGGTGGTAAGGCTCATCCCCGATGGTGGCGACCACCGGGTTGGAGATAGCCGGACGGTTGAGACCCAGCGCCTCGCGAACGAATTCGTTGGTACGGATCAGTCTCACCGCAGAGGTAGGGTACTGGGGGTTGTTGGGGTTGGGGACATCATGCCGTTCAATCATACCTTCATACAGCCATTCTTCCACTAGTCGGCGGCATTCAAATTCGTTCCAGGCGATTCCCCAGTCGAGCATCCACTGGTTGCACAGCATACTGTAACCCACGAAGTTCATGCGGGATTCCAGCTTGCTCATCTCGCGGACGAAGATCTGTAGCACGTCCTGTGCGGTTTCCGCCTGCTCCTCGGGGGTTGGGAACTGGATGTCCAGGTCACCGTGTTCGGCCAGCTGGAACCCGAGCTCGGCTTCCAGAGGAAAGAGTGGAGCAACGGCGAGCATATCGCGGGCGACGGACTGACTGAAGGCACAGATAATTACTCGCCGGCCCATGCCGCGGGCGCGGTCAACCAGCACCTGGTAGTCGGAATCTCCGGAACCGAGGATTACAACGTTACAGTCTTCGCGATCACGGAGCCAGTCGTAAACCTCCAGCAGGATGGAAGGGTCGCTGCGGTCTTTACCGGCCATGGTCCGGGGCGCGTGATAAAGAGTTATGCCCGCTTGCGTGAACGCGGTGCCATCATCCGGCCTGAGGCTCCAGTCTCCAAATGCTTTGCCGCCTAATACTTCTCCAAATACCTGTCCCACATTAGTCATGGCTTCGTACAACGCTTGAGGAGTTACGGTTTTCTGATAGAGTTGAGCCCCGCGACGAATGTTTTCCCAATCGATGGCGATTAATACCCCGTTAGACGAATCTTCCAACTGGACACCTCCATGTGAAGTCACTTCTCGGATTATACATATTACTCGCCTGTGTGCGAGTGATGGCTGGTTGGCCTATCGGGCCAGAATGGTTCGTACAGGCGCGTAAACAGGTGTTCGGACAATTGGAAACCGTCGGCTGCCTGACCCTCGAGATCTTCGTTCTCATAGGAATTAGTGTGCAGCCTGCGGGCCCTGACGAAGGAATTATTGATCCATGCCACCGTGACGGGCGCTGATTGCCTTTATCCTCTCCCCAAGCCTTATTGGTCGCCGGGGGCAGATTGCCGTCGTCGCGCAGGCGCTTCCACGCCCCCTCGCGGAAGTGGTCGCTCAACCCGGTGTACCCAACGGCAGACTTGCCGTGATCTTCGGGTCGAGTCTGGTCGCCTGACGCGGCGAGCCCACGAGCAACGGCGGCTACGGTTTTGTCGGCAAAGATCACTTGAGCGAGCGGCGGATGGTATCCATCTAGTCGGGCTCATTATAGCCGAGCGGGCCCGGCCGGTCTGCGATTGGGGCCATCTAAAATTAATCGTCTATCCCACCAGAGGAGCCGTTAAATGCCCGACAACGAACTCATCCTGTACGAAGCGAATCGCGACACCAATATCACCTGGATCACCCTGAATCGGCCGGACCGGCTGAACGCGCTGAACGACCAGATGCAGGTAGAAATCGCCGACGCCGTAGTCCGGGCCGACGCTGATCCGGACACGCGGGTGGTGATCATTACCGGTGCCGGGAGGGCGTTCTGTGCCGGCGGGGACATGGACCAGTTGGGCGGTTCCACGAATGGGAGCGGCAGCGGGTGGACATCGGGCAACGCTGACCAGGTGCGACGGAGTTTCAAGTTGGCACAGGACATGATCCTGGGGGTACAGCGGTGCGAAAAGCCGGTGATCGCGATGGTGAACGGCGTGGCGACAGGAGCGGGGCTCGACTTGGCTTGCGCGTGCGATATTCGGACGGGGACGGTGAGGTCGCGGTTCATGTCTGCGTACGTACGGATCGGCCTTTTTCCCGGCTTCAGCGGGACGTGGCTATATCCGCGAACGCTCGGAAGCTTGGGTAGGGCCGCCGAGATGCTGTTCACGGGAGATTTCCTGGAGGCGGAAGAGGCGCACCGCCTCGGGTTCCTGAACCGCCTGGTCGGTGAGGATGAGTTGGAGGCGGCCACGATGGAGCTGGCAGGGCGAATCGCGGCGGGGCCGCCGATTGCGATCCGGTTGTCCAAGCTGATGCTGTACAAGGGGCTGGAGTTCGACCTTGAGACGGCGATGAAGATGGCAGCGGCCGGCGAGACCATTACGCTGACCTTCCAGGACCACGTCGAGGGTGTGGCGGCGTTCAGACAAAAGCGGTCCGCCGAATATCGCGACAGCTAGGCTGGGGCGTCCGTTGCGGACGCCCCAACGCATTATCACGGGTCAATAGCCGCGCCGGGTCAGCGGCGGCAGGATGGCTCGAAGTACCCATTGGCCTCCACTACGAGGCGGCGTAGCTCGCGGTAGGTTTGGTTCTCGCCCAGGTCAGGGTCCACCGCGTCCAGCAGGTCCAGCACGGAGTTGAGGTCGCCGCACTGCGCCCAGAAGGACTCGCGCAACAGCTCGGCGAACTCGGCGGCCGCGGCTGCCTGGCGGAAGTGCGGGTCGGTAGCGGCGATGTCGTCGGCGATGTCGCCGGCCATGATCGTCACGGCCAGTTCCGTCGGCGCCCGGGACTGGGGATCCAGCCAACGCAGGCGAGCCTCGGCTACGGTCGCCTCGGCGGGCGGGTTGTCGTGCAGGCGCAGTTCGTACAGCGCGGAAACGTCCCGGGCGAACCCCACTTCGCCGAAGTCGAGGGTGTCGTCGCGGAAGTCCTCGTCGGCGACGGCTCGGTTTTCGTAACCAATGAGGCGGTATTTGCGGACGACTTCGGGGTTGAACTCAACCTGGATGCGGGCATCGCGCGCGGTCTCGGTGAATATTCCGGTTGCGCTTTCCTGAAGGAACCGTGACGCCGCCTCGCGATTGGCCAAGTAGTGGTAGGTGCCGTTCCCGCGATTGGCCAGGACCTCCATCAGCACGTCGTTGTAGTTGCCGGTGATGCCCACACCTATGGTGGTCAGCGTGGCGTTGCGCTGGGCGTATCCGTCGACGATCTTGAGGATTGAGTCGGGCCCGGTGGAGCCCACGTTGGCCACTCCGTCGGACAGCAGCACGAGGCGGACATTGCGGTCGCGCTCGAGTTCGTTGGATGCGAGATCGTAGGCCAGCGTCAATCCGGCCTCAGCGTAGGTGCTGCCTCCCGAACTCAGTCGCCGTGCGGCACTGGCGATGTCCTGGGCGTTGTCGACGTTGGTGAAATCGCGAACCACGCGCACCTGGTTGGCGTAGGTCACGATGGCAGCCCGGTCCCCGGGGATCAGCTGCTCGGAGATGCCGTAAATCACCTCTTTGGCCAGGCCCAGGCGATTGTCGGCCTCCATGGAGCCTGACACGTCCACCACGAAAACCAGGGATACGGGATCGCGGTCGTCGGTGGGCTGCGGGTTGCTCACGCCCACCCGCAGCAGCTTGTAGCCAGCATCGCCGAAAGGAGCTGGGCCAGCGTCCAGGTGCAGGCCCAGAGCGGTGTCGGCGGCGGCGTAGCCCTGGGGAAGGCCGTTGACGTACTCCTCGACCCGTACCGAGTCCGGATCAACCAAAAATCCGTCGCGGAGGTACTGTTTCAAGATCTCATACGACGCGGTATCCCCGTCGAGCGCGAACGTGGACAGGGGATCCTCGTCGGCGTCTATGAACGGGTTGACGCCATAGTGCTCATAGTAGGTCAGTGGATAGGCGCCGTCGTTAGGGTTGTCCGTCCCGCCCGATTCCGGAGGAATTACCGGGCCTCCCTTCTGTTGGGTAGAGCCGGTCGGGCCTGTCACACCTGGTTGGCCAGAGGGTCCTTTGTGCCCCGATCCGGCATATGCTCCAGACTGGCCGGCCGCGGACGGGGCAGCTCCTGACGCGGGTGCGTTAGCCGGAACCGCTGCCTGGGATTGACTTGATGCTGGAGCCGGCGTGCCAGATCCTGTAATGGCGATGCGGGACGTTGATTCGGTCGCGGCCCGGGTAGCAGCGATACGTTGCGCCGTGCCGGCAGAGCCGGAGGATCCCGGTGCGCCGGACGCCGGCGCGGCGCTGGATTGCGCCGCTGGCGCTGCAGCATGTTCCGCAGACCCGCCACAGGCCAGGCCAACAGTGGAAAGCAACAACAGCACTACTGCTGCAGCAAAAAAACGGATTCTTGCCAGCGAATTCATAATGTTTCTCCAGTCGTTCCTACAAATTCGCGATCGCTTGTCGCCTATTACGGCGGAAACGACCCGGCGGATTGGTACCGCCGGTGATACAATGCCGAAGCCATGAGTATGCAAGTTGACAATGGGCTTTCTCCCCACGGTGGTACGCTCGTGGAGCGAGTAAAACCACCTGCCGAATACGGGGCTATCGCCCGCCTGCCTGCCATCGAATTACGGGAGCAAATCGTCCACGAATGCGTGAACATCGCCTACGGGTTTTTCTCGCCGCTGACGGGATTCATGGGGAGCGCGGATGTGGCGGCGGTGTCGGAAACGATGCGGCTGACCAACGGCTACGTGTGGCCGATTCCAATCGTGCTGGACGTGGCCGAAGCGGAGCTGCAAAGGGCCGGCGTGGGCGTGGGAGACACGGTGTTGTTGACGCACGGTGGGAATCCGCTGGCGACGCTCGACATCTCGGAGATTTTCGCGGTTGACCTGACCCAGATGGCGCGACAGGTCTACACGACCACCGATCCTGAGCACCCTGGAGTGCAGCGCACGCTGGAATACGCCGACCGCTTCGTGGCAGGTGACATAACGCTGGTATGCCAGCCGGTCATCAATCCGCCTTTCGACCGATTCTGGAAGACGCCGGCGCAGTTGCGGGCGGAGTTGGTGGACGTGGGATGGCAAAGAGCTGTGGCGCACCAGACGCGGAACGTGCCGCATTCGGGCCACGAGTACCTGATGAAAGGGGCGTTCATGGAAGCCCAGGCCGACGGCGTGCTGGTCAGCGCGGTAATCGGCGAGAAGAAAGAAGGCGACTACATCGACGAGGCCATAGTGCTGGCCCACGAGAACTTGCGGACGCACGGGTTTTTCCGCGACGAGATCCACCGCACCACGGCGCTATTGTGGGATATGCGTTACGCCGGCCCAAGGGAAGCGGTGTTCCACGCTCTGGTGCGCAAGAACCTGGGCTGCACGCACCACATGTTCGGGCGCGACCATGCCGGCGTGGGCGATTACTACGGGCGCTACGCGGCGCACGAAATTTTTGACGAGTTGCCCGACCTCGGTATCCGGTCGGTGCTCACGCTGGAGTGGTGGTACTGCCCGACGTGCGGCGGCGTAGCCTACGAGGGCATCTGCGGGCATCCGGACACAAAGCAGGACCTGGCGGGACGGTTGATCCGCAGCATTATATCGGGCGGAATCGAGCCGGCTCCGCAAACGCTGCGCGCCGAAACGCTGGCGGTGGTGCGAGAGTGCGCCGAACGATACGGGTTCGGGTCGCCGTTCGTTACGGAGAAATACCTGCGCGAGCGTACACCGGTCCTGACGGTGCCGGCAGCCCCATAGGCGGCTGAAATTCCGGCAGCCCCGCAAGCAACACCTGGAGGACACCCCACATGGTTCTAGAATCGGGACGCATCACGGAAGAAGGGCTGGACCGGCTGCGGGGGCGGCTGGGCACGTTCAACCGGCCGCGGCAGTACGGTGTGGGGTTGTTCAACGAGGACGCGTCCCGCAGCGCCATCCGGCACTTCTGCCAGGGGATTGGCGACACCAACCCGCTGTATTGGGACCGCTCTTACGCCCAAACCAGTAAATTTGGGACGATCATCGCGCCGCCCTGTTTCCTCTACAGCGTCTACTGGTGTTCCGGACGCACCGGAGGGTTGCCCGGCGTTCACGGATTCCACGCGGGGAACGACTGGGAGTGGTATCGGCCGATCTACTTGGGCGACGAGATCAGCGTCCAGGAGCAGTTCACCGGGTTGGAAGAGAAGGAAAGCGAGTTCGCGGGGCACATCGTCATCCAGTCAAGCGTCACTGACTACTACAACCAGCGCGGGGAGGCGATCGCCAAGACCAAAGGGTGGCAGGTGCGCGCCGAGCGCAGCGCGGCCAGGGAGCGGCAAAAATACAGCTTCGAACCGTACCAGTATTCCCGGGACGAGCTGGAAGCCATCCAAAACGCCGTTCTCAACGAGGAGATCCGCGGGAACAATCCCAGGTGGTTTGAGGACGTGCAGGTGGGTGATGAGCTGACGCCGGTGGTGAAGGGGCCGCTGAGCCACGGGGACATCACGGCGTTCGTGGCCGGGTGCATCGGAGGCATCAGCCATGGCATCCAGTTGAAGGAGATGCTGCGCCATCCGTCGTGGGGGTTCACCGACCCCAACACGGGAGCGCAGGAGGCCATAATCCGTGTCCACGACATCCAGGAGGCGGCGGAATCGGCGGGACTTCCCGGGGCCTATGACTACGGGTGCCAGCGATGCTGCTGGATGGGGAACCTGCTGACCAACTGGATAGGCGACGACGGGTTCCTGAAGCGGATGCACGTGGAACTGCGGCGGTTCAACGTGGTGGGCGACACCACGTGGTGCAAAGGGAAAGTGACGGGCAAGCGGGTCGAGGACGGCGAATACCTAGTGGACATGGACATCTGGGGGGAGAACCAGCGCCAGCAGGTGACGACGCGGGGCAACGCCACGGTGCGCCTGCCCTCTCGAGATGCCAACGGCGGCTGGCCGTGACCGGGCATGGAGGCGAGGTTATGACTCAGCCCGAAGCAAACCCGGCAACCAAATTGACCGGAGCCGATTACATGGCCCTCACGCCGCCGTCGCATCGCGGGGAGCGGTACCAGCTTATCGAGGGAGAGCTCGTTACAATGGCCGGGCCCAATGATCCGCATCAGGTATTCACGGGGCGATTTTATATTCAGCTCACACTGCAAACGGATGCGCTGGACATTGGCGAAACCCGCGTCGCGCCGTACGATGTGGTCATTGACGAGCACAACACCTTCCAACCTGACGTACTGTTCGTATCCAACGAGCGACGTCATATCTTCAGCGATGACAATCACGGCATCAACGGCGCGCCTGACGTAGTGGTCGAAGTCCTTTCCGATTCCACTCGCCGCCACGATTTGGAAGTGAAACTGCCCGTGTACGCTCGCAACGGCGTCAGCGAAATGCTCGCCGTTGATCTCAATGTCGAATCGATTACCAAGTACCTCGGTGATGGGCAATCCATGGGGCTAGCCACGGTGTACGGGCCTGATGATATTCTGACGTCTGATGCCATGCCCGGAGTCGCCATCGACCTGGGCCCGATATTCGCTCGGATAAGGAGCGCGGTTCGGCCCGACGGCTAGCGCAGGTACTGCTCGGCGGCGCGGGCGAAGCCGTCCATCGCCCCTTCCAGCACTCGGTCCTCCAGGCAGTACGAGATGCGGAAGTGGCCGGGCGTGCCGAACCCTTTGCCCGGCACCACGAGGACGTTGTATTCCTGCAGCGCCGCGACGAACGCCTCGTCGTCTGCCAGGGGCGAACGCGGGAATAAGTAGAACGCGCCCTGCGGCTTCACCACCGAATAGCCCATCCCGGTGAGGCGGTCGTAGAGGAAGTCCCGCTTGCGCTGGTATTCGCTGACGTCAACCGACGCGTTCTGCACGGCGCGCACAACGTGTTGCATCAGTGCCGGAGCGTTGACGAACCCCAACACCCGGTTGCAGAAGACGAGGCCGTCGAAGAGTTCGGCCTTGCCGGAATAGTGGGGATGGATGGCTATGTGGCCGATGCGCTCGCCGGGTAGGCCCAGGTCCTTGGCGTGGGAGTTGACGACGATGGTGCGCTCGTAGTGGGGGAAGACCTGGGGATAGGCGAGGTCGTCGTAAATTATGCGGCGATACGGCTCGTCGCTGATGATGAAGATTTCGGAACCGTGTCGTGCCTCGGCTTGGGTTATCACGTCGGCAAGGGCGGCAATGTCGTCGGCGGGATAAACGACGCCGGAGGGGTTGTTGGGGGAGTTGACCATAACGGCGCGGGTGCGCGAGGTGATTGCCGCGTCGATGGCAGCCAGGTCCAGGCCGAACTCGGCGGTGGTGGGCACGATGACGGGAACGCCGTTGTGGTTCTGTATGTAATAGACGTACTCGCCGAAGAAGGGCGACAGGATAATCACCTCGTCGCCGGCATTGAGGATTGCACGGAGGACTACGTTGGCCGCGCCGGCCGCGCCACAAGTCATGACGATGTCGCCCGCGCTGAAAGGCAGACCAGTTTCGGCGGATAGGGTGTCGGCGACTGCCTGGCGAGTCTCGGGATAGCCGGCGTTTGGCATATAGCGGTGCATACCGGGCGCGGGTGACTGGGCGATGCGCAGTAGCTCGGCGTGGAACTCGGCTGGCGGCTCCATGATCGGATTGCCCAGGGACAGGTCGAAAACGTTGTCGTCGCCATATTGGGCCTTGAGGGTGATGCCGACCTCGAACATGCGTCGAATCCACCCACCCTCCTCCATGGAACGGCTGACGTATTCAGAGATTGGCATGACGGAACTCCTGGGACGACGAAGATGGGAACGAAGAATATTATAGCGACGGCCTACAGTTGGGCGTTGCCGATCCAGCCGGCGGCGCGCTCGGCGATCATGATGGCGGTGGCGTTGGTGTTGGCCCGCACTACGTTGGGACAGACCGACAGGTCGACGATGCTCAGGTTTTCAACACTGTGGACGCGGCAATACTGATCAACGACGGCCATGCGATCGTCGGCCGGCCCCATGTGACAGGAACCCGAGGTGTGGAAGGTGGTGAACACGTTGCGCAGGAGCCATTCATCCAGGGCGGCGTCGGAAGCGATTTCCTCAGCGGTGGGCGAGACCGTGTCGCCGACAATGGACCCGAACGAGGGTTGGTCTAAAACACGTCGACAGAGGCGTACGGCTTCGCGCAGCCGCTGACGGTCCCAATCGCTGCGGAGGTAGCGGTAATTGATCAGGGGCTTGTCGTGGGGGTCAGCGGAGGTGAGGCGCAGCTCGCCGGCGCTGTCGGCTGATTGAAGGATGCAGGTCATGCGCAGGGTGGGCCGGTCTGCGCCCGGTCCGCTACCCAGTGGACTGGGGCCCGACGCCACATTGTTGACGTAGACGTGCATGTCGTTGCGGGATGGAGACCCGGAGGTCGTGTAGCGCAGCAGGGTCTGGATGCGCGAGCCGGAGAAGTCGACGGCGTGATAGTCAGGGTTCAGCTCTGAGTCGACGTAGACGAGCGGATGATCACGCAGGTTTTGGCCGACACCCCGGAGGTCGCCCACGACCGGGATGCCCAGCTCCCTCAGATGGTCGGCCGGGCCGATACCGGACAGCATCAGCAGCTGGGGCGAGGCGATGCCGCTGGCGCAGATGACGATTTCATTGCCGTACACCGTGAATACCTCCCCGCCGCTCTCGGCTTCCACTCCGACGGCGGTCTGGCCGTCGAACAGGATGCGCCGCACCAGGACGTTGCCACGTACGGTCAGGTTGAGGCGGTGCCGCGCTGCGGACAGGTAGGCGAGGGCGCAGTTCATGCGGATGCCGGCGGGGTTGTTCATTGGAGCGGGACCCACGCCCGCCGAGGACGGATGGTTCATATCCGTGTCCTCGGGATAGCCCAGACCCGTGCAGGCTTGGACGAAGGCATGCTGGAAGGGATGCCAGGAATCGCGGGGAGCGCGCACGACCGGGATGGGCCCGTCGCTGCCGTGAAAGTCGTCCTGCACATCGGCGTCGGATTCCAGCTTGCGGAAGAAAGGAAGAACGTGCTGATAGGCCCATTGGTCATTGCCCTGGTCGGCCCAGGAGTCATAGTCTTCGGGCAGGCCGCGCAGAAAGACCTGGCCGTTGACGGAGCCGGAGCCGCCCATAACGCGGCCACGGGCGATCTGGATCGGCTCGGATTGTTGGTCGGTGGCGACGGCCTGATAGGACCAGTTGAAGGCCGCGCCGGGGGTCGAGGCCTCCTGGCTCGTGCCATCGCGGAGTTCTGACGGCCACTGTTCGAAGTCGGCGTAGTCGGGCCCTGCCTCGAGCAGCAGTACGGAACGCGCCGGGTCTTCGGACAGGCGGGCGGCCAGGGTTGAGCCGGCGGAACCGCCGCCGACAATGATTACGTCGTACTGCATGATTTCACCGATTTGCTCCGGTTTTCCGCCATTGCCCGAGCGTCGGGGAAGGAGGCGGATGGGCCGGTATGAACGTGCAAGCTTGGGTGTGGCGGGACATTGGCAAGGGTACATCAGCGAGGGGTCTGACACCAAGGGTCACGCAGGCCGCAAAGGGCGCTGTGGTATCATCGGGTACGGAAATTTGCCTGCCGGCAACGGTCCGGCCGGCCTCTGAGGTGCGGTTTTGCCTGCTAATGACACTGTTTATGACGTAATCGTGGTGGGAGCCGGCAACGCCGCACTGTCCGCCGCCATCGCCGCCCGCGAGCAGACCCAGTCGGTTCTGGTCGTCGAGAAAGCCCCGGATTACTTCCGCGGCGGTAACACCTACTTCACCGGCGGGATAATCCGTTTCCCCTACAACGGGCTGGATGACATCAAGGGGTTGATCCCCGACATGTCCGAGACTGAGGCCAACTCCATTGAGGTTGGTCAGTACACCGAAAACCAGTTCTACGACGACATGATGCGGGTCACCCACGGCCTGTCTGACCCCGAGCTCGCCGAGATCCTGGTGAGCCATTCGTACCCGACGATGAAGTGGCTGCAAGAGCACGGGGTGCGGTTCGTTCTTTCCTTTGGTCGCCAGGCGTTCCGTGACGGCGACAAGTTCCGATTCTGGGGTGGCCTGGTGGTCGAGGCCGTGGGCGCGGGCAAGGGCCTGTCGGACCAGCAGTTCGACGTCTGCGAGCGACTGGGCGTCGAGGTCCGGTATTCCACCGAAGGTGTGTCGCTGATCCAGGATCAGAAAGGTCACGTGGCCGGCCTGCGGGTCAAGGGACCGGACGGGTTCGAGGACCTGGCGGGGCGGGCGGTCGTCCTGGCCGCCGGCGGCTTCGAGGCCAATGCCGAGATGCGCTGCCGTTACCTGGGCCCAGGTTGGGAGACCGTGAAGGTGCGGGGCATTCCCTACAACACCGGCGACGGCATCAAGATGGCGCTGGACATTGGAGCGCAGTCCTACGGGCATTGGTCATCGTGCCACGCGGTGGCGTGGGACATGAACGCACCGACCTTCGGTGACCGCACGGTCACCGAGCTGTTCCAGAAACACTCCTATCCATTCGGCCTGATGGTCAACCTCAACGGGGAGCGATTCCTGGACGAGGGCGCGGACTTCCGCAACTACACCTACGTGACCTACGGACGTGCGCTGATGGATCAACCCCAGGGCCTGTGCTTCCAGATCTTCGACGAGAAGGTGAAGCACCTGCTGCGGGACGAGTACTGGATTCCGCAGGCGACCACCGCCGAGGCCAACTCTATCGAGGAGTTGGCCCGAATGATGGACATCGATCCCGCGGGGCTGGTGCGGGAGGTAGAGGAGTACAACGCCGCCGTGCGCCAGGACGTCGAGTACAACCCGACGGTGAAGGACGGACGCTGCACCGAGGGATTGGCGGTCAACAAGACCAACTGGGCCCAGACGCTGGACACGCCGCCATATCGTGGTTGGGCCGTAACCACTGGCATTACCTTCACCTTCGGCGGGGTCAAGGTGAACAACCGGGGCCAGGTGGTGACCAACGCCCAGGATCCCATCCCAGGCCTTTACGCCGCCGGCGAAATGGTGGGCGGACTGTTCTACCACAACTACCCGGGCGGCAGCGGCCTGAGCGCCGGCATGGTGTTCGGTCGCCTGGCCGGCAACAGCGCCGGCGAGGACGCGCTGGCGCTGAAGGACGTGTAGGGGTTAGCGATTGTGACTCAGCGGGTGCGCCGCTCTATCACAACACGAAATGGTCGCGACATTCCCAAGTGTGGAGAAGACCCAAATGCCTACCGAACGGTATTTGGATATTATCAAGGAGTGGTGGGAATCCTCGTTGGGCGCACCTCCCACGCGTGGCAATGTGGCTGGCGGACTAGTGCTGTTAGAGCATCTAAGAGCAAACCCTGTTTTCGACATAAGGGATCACCAAACCAAACGCGGCACTCAATTGAAGAGGGCTACCCCGACTAACCTCCGAAATATCTTGGCTCGGTTCGATGAGACTAGAGTGCTATCGAAAGAAGCCGGAAGAACGAACCGCGGTCTCATGAGGAATCTTGAGCCTCTTTTGGACGTTCTATCAACGACGCCTCTCGATCGGCTAGACATCGAAGATCGTGACTCCGCAATTAACGCAATGCAGTCGTTTCTGGTGGACCGAGCCAGAGACATTTTGAATGCCGATTGGATTTCTTTCGATTACAGTCCCGGAGCAAGTTCACGCGAAATCGTAGACAGGATCTTGCGAGCAGCCCGTGACCGACACAAAGCAGGTGATGTGGCGGAGTATCTTGTTGGCGCTAAGCTTGCTGTACGCTTTCCGAACTATGAGATACGGAATTCTGCGGCGAGCGCCGCGGACGACCAAACCGACGAACAAGGGGACTTTCAAATCAACAACAGCGTCTTTCACGTGACGATAGCCCCGAACCTGGGGCACTATGTTAAATGCAGACAAAATCTTGCTGGTGGATATCGAGCATTTTTGCTTGTGCCTGATGATCGGTTGTCAGGAGCGCGGCAAAATGCCGAGCAAGAAATAGGAGAAAACATATCCGTCGAATCGATCCAGTCGTTCGTTTCGCAGAATATAGAGGAGCTTTCTGAATTCTCCGGCGATAAAGTTGCGCTCTGGATAAGGTCGCTGCTGGAGAAATACAACGAGAGAGTGAGCCAAGTCGAAACGGATTTGTCGTTGCTAATCAGAATACCCGGGGCGCTGGAGGAACCGACCATATCTCCGCTGCACACGGCGAAAACCTGATGGTCTGAAAACCTCGATGAATCCGTTTACAGCTGCTGAATACTTCGCGGGCATTGGCCTGTTTCGCATGGGGCTTGAAAATGCTGGATGGAAGGTTAAGTATGCCAACGATTGGGATCCGTACAGGGAGAGGGTGTACGAAGGCTTCTTTGGCGATAGCTACGAGGTCAGGGACGTATTTTCGGTCGGCGCGGAGGATGTTCCGAGAACGACGCTAGCGACGTGCTCGTTTCCTTGTATAGACCTCTCGTTGGCGGGGAACCGTGGTGGATTGGACGGCAAGCATTCCAGTGCTTTCTGGGGATTTTATGGAATCCTTTGGCAGCAGGGATCAGACAGCCCGCCCATCATCCTGCTGGAGAATGTCGGCGGGTGGCTTTCCAGCAATCACGGGCAGGATTTCTACGCTGTCGCCGAGGCTCTCAACGAGCTTGGATACGCTTGCGACGCTTTTACCCTAAACGCTCGTTGTTTTGTGCCACAGAGCCGACCGCGCGTGTTCATGGTCGGCATAAAAGACCCGCAGCTATTCAGCGGCCGGGACATAAACGCAGATCGCATATATTTTAGGCCCAAGCGGCTTTTGCCCACTAAACTGAAAGAACTAATGTGCAACAACGATCGCATCCATTGGGCGCACTTGGACATTCCCGAACCCCCTCTTCACAAAACCCAGGGGTTTTCGGAAGAAATAGTTGAAAAGTTGTTGCCTGATGACCCGCGGTGGTGGTCATCTGAGAAAGTTGAAAAACATATAGGCATGATGCCCCCTTTGCACCTTGACATGGTGCGCAGATTGGCCGATGCAAACCGTATTACAGCGCGGACGTTTTATCGCCGCCGTAGGCCCACCGGGCAAAAAGCAGAAGTTCGCTCCGATGACATTGCGGGTTGCCTGAGAACAGCGGTCGGCGGCAGTGGGAAACAATTCATGGTGGTCGCTGGACATGACAGCATTCGGATGCGAACACTAACGGCTAGGGAATATGCCAGGTTGCAAGGCGTACGAGATCATTTCCACATCAAAGGAGATTCGGAGCGCCAGTCTCTGAACGCCTTTGGCGACGCTGTATGTGTACCAGCAGTAACTTGGATAGCTGACAACGTACTCAACCCGTTGGCCCAAAGTTTCAATCCAGATTAAGCAAGCTGCTAGGGGCAATCCGGGGTTATGGCCGACACTGTTTCTCCCCAAACCCGCAGCCGCATTATGGGGCGGGTCCAGTCGAAGGGCATGAAACCTGAAATGCAGGTCCGGCGGCTGTTGCACGGCCTCGGATATCGGTATCGCCTGCACCGGGCTGACCTACCGGGTCGGCCCGATTTGGTTTTTCCGTCGCGCCGCAAGGTCGTGTTCGTTAACGGTTGTTTCTGGCACCGCCATGAAAATTGCCCGCGTGTCCGTATCCCTGCCACCAATCGGGATTATTGGGTGGCAAAGCTGGAGCGCAACCACGCCCGCGACGCCAGAAACATCGCCCTATTGGAGCAGCAAGGATGGGCGGTGCTGACGGTCTGGGAGTGCCAACTGCGCGAATTGCCAACGGCTACTAAACGGATGATCGCCTTTCTGGGGAGCATCGGCAATGGTCACTGACTTTGCTATCCACTACCCCCTGCTACAATCGAAATGGGCGTCGACTTCTGTCCACCTCGACGCGGGAGCGACATGCGCGATCAAGAATTGGACCGCCGGGGACAGTTTCGAGGCGACCGACTTGCCCTCCGGTTGACGATGAGGAAGAGAATGGCGGATGACGGCTGCCTTATCGCGGACGATATGGGACTGTGTTTCATCAGGACACTCGCAGCCAGCGATAAGGTGACCCTGCTACATCTGCCGGGGAAGGAAGATATGCCCCCGGCCGACCGGAATAATTTCTTAAAAACCCCACTGATTCTCGAAACCAGGGATGGGCAAGGCCAATCAGTGTACCTAGCGGTGGTCATAGCCTACGTAGCCGAGGAAAGGGACGCCAAAGTCGCGATCCGCACAGCAGATCATCTCGCGCGGTTGACGGGCAATCCCGCTCGCCCCGTGATAGCAGCGCGTTTCATCAGCGACTGGCTTTCCGAGATGGTGGAAGCAGGGCAAGTATTTTGGCATGAACTCGACCACCCCTTCTTGGAACGCATTGAACGTCGCCCGGAAACGGTGGAAGATTGGGAGCGTAACACTGTTGCTACCGCCCGCATGATCGCTTTGAAGGGGCAAGCAGAAACCTCGTAATCGTAGGTGCCTTGTCGCGATGAGATTGCCACGCTTCGCTCGTGATGACGACAGGTGTATGCGTGGAGGGCTCACTTCCTTGCGCCTCTGCGGCCATGAGCATACAATCCGGCGCAAGTATCGATCCGGGCCTGGGGGCATCATGGCGGTGAGTAGTCCAGCGCGACCGGGGGTGTTTTATGGGTGGTTCGTAGTAGCCACCTGCATGTTCATCGCCTTTCTGACCATGGGGTCGCGGAATGCCTTCGGCGCGTTCGTGGTGCCCATGGAGGCGGAGTTCGAGTGGAACCGGACGGTGGTGTCTTGGGCTGCGGCGCTGGGCGCGCTTTTGAACGGGGTCACGCAGCCGTTCATGGGCTACCTGTTCGACCGGGTCGGCGTGCGGATCGTGGTGATGACGGGCATCTCGGTCGTGGGAGCGTCCACGCTGCTGATGGCGGCGACGGGCAGCATCTGGTACTTGATCGCGATTTTCGGCGTGGTGTCGGCAGTGGGCCAGAGCGGCACGTCGCTGACGAACACTGGGGCCATGCTGAGCAAATGGTTCCGACGCCGGCGGGGCTTGGTGATCGGCCTCAACGCATCCGGTATGTCTCTGGGCGGCCTGATCCTCGTGCCTTTTGCGGCGTACCTGATCAGCCTGATCGACTGGCGGTTGTCGTGGATAGTGCTGGGGGTGATGATCCTGGTGCTGGGCCTCCCGATGGCTTTTATGTTCCTGCACGACGACCCCGCGAAGAAGGGGTTGACGCCGGACGGTGACCCGGTACCGGACACGGTACCGGAGGGATCGCCGGGAGCCGCCGCGCCGCCGCCGCCACTGTTCGCCGAAAACTGGCGGCAGGCGTTCAAATCCTTCCCCATCTGGCAAATGAGCTTCTCGTACTTTATCTGCGGTTCGACGACGTTCATGCTTTCGGTGCATTTCGTGCCGATGGCGGTGGAAGAAGGCATCAAGCCGCAGACGGCCGCGTTGATTTTCGGATTTATGTCGGGCCTCAACGCGCTGGGCGCCACGGGAGCCGGCTGGATCTCCGACCGTATTGGCGGACGCAAGAACTGGCTGGCGGCGGTGTACTTCTGTCGCGGGACCGGCTACGTGATACTGGTGGCGTCGCTGCTTGTGCCGGAGATCCCGGTACTGGTCGGCCTGCTCATATTCTCGGTCGTCGCCGGACTGTCATGGATCGCCACAGCGCCCCTGACGACGTCGCTCACGGCAGAGGTCTACGGGCTCAAGTCGCTCGCGACCATCTCGGGCGTGGCCTTCCTGTTCCACCAGCTTGGCGGGTTCAGTAGCGTGCTGCTGGCCGGTTACCTGCGTGAGATTACCGGCGACTACGTGATCGCGTTCTCCATCGCGGCGGTGATGCTGTATCCGGCGGCAATCAGCGCGTTCTCCATCCGGGAGCGCAGGTATTCCGTACGGTACCAGACTGCTCCGGTCGCAGCCGGGGTTGCCGACTAGCCGGATTAGCCGCACCACCGGCCGTGGCACAATCACCGACGGCCGGCAAACGCGGGATACGAGCACGTATAGTTGGTTACCTCGGTCTGCCCGCGACGGGTTGTTCATGGCTCCGCTAAGTGATGCGTACTGGCACCCTATTTATGGGGCTGCTATGATTGCAAGACACTTGGCGGTGCTTGGTCATCGCCTCACGGAACCTGCGAAGCTAGGGGGTATATGACATCCAAATCCGCAGCGCAAGTTGCCGCGCCGATGTATTTCGGCTGGTATATCGTTGCCACCTGCTTCTTTGTGTCTTTCCTGTCGACACCGGGACGGCAGGGATTTGGGCTGTTCGTGACCGAGATGGAGCCCACGTTCGGCTGGGACCGGTCGGACATCTCGTGGGTTGGATCGGTTGGATTTCTGATCAACGGGGCCATGCAGCCAATCATGGGCGCACTGTTCGATAGGTACGGTCCCCGCAGGGTGTTTGGGACTGGCTTGGCGATCATGGGCTTGGCGATCATGAGCCTGGCCTTCATACAAGACCTGGACCACGTGGTGAACCTGGGTGTGGTACGCATTCCGTTGGACTTGCTTTGGTTCATAGGGGTGTTCTCCATCGTAATCAACACCTGTATCAGCGCGGCGTCGATCACCAATATGCTGGCGCTGGTGGTGCGGTGGTTCCGGCGGAAGAGGAGTAAGGCAACCGCGCTGGCAGCGGCGGGAACGTCCATCGGCGGGTTGTTGATGATCCCGTTCGCCGCCTACATGATGAGCCTGATTGACGAGTCGAGCCTGACCATTGGACCGGTGGAACTAGTCGGTTGGCGCACGGTTTGGTTCCTGTTGGGGACGATGGTGATATTCTTGGCTGCGCCGCTGGCGGTGTTCTTCCTGCGACCCAACCCAGCGGATTTGGGCCTGAACCCTGACGGCGATCCCAATCCGGAGGATGCTCCGGCGGGCAGCGCGCCACAGCAGAGGCTCTCCGGACTGTACGAGGTGAGCAGTTGGCGGCAGTGCTTCAAGACGCCGCCGATGTGGCAATTGTCCGGTGCCTACGTGGTTTGCGGCATCACGACCGGGCTGTTGAGCATTCATTTCATCCCTTATGCGGAGGACGTGCTGCCGGACACGGTGCATTTCCTATGGATGACCTTTGATGACAAGAAGATATTCGCCGCGCTGATGTTCGGCGTCATGACCGGACTGAACGCGGCGGGAGTGATCATCACCGGGTTCATGGGCGATCGGATGCGACGAAAAAACGTGCTCGCGCTCGTGTACGCGACTAGAGGAGTGGCGTTCATGGCGTTGGTGTTCCTGCCGCTGTTCGGCTACGGGATGCTGGGCTTGGTGGCGTTCGCGCTGTTGTCGGGGATGTCGTGGGTGGCGAGTGTGCCGCTCACATCGACACTTACGGCGGACGTGTACGGGTTCCGTGCGCTGGGAACCATCAGCGGCTGGGTGTTTTTCTCGCACCAGATCGGTTCCTTCTTCAGCATCCAGTTGGCTGGCTACGCCTACGAGTGGTCTGGTAACAGCTATTTCTGGCCGTTCCTGATCGCGGGTCTGACCCTGATTCCGGCGGCGATAATGGCCTACAGCATCAAGGAACACCATTATTCCAGTCGTTACAACTCGCGACCGGCCGACGTCAATCCGCAGTTGGCGACGGCTGCGGCCGGAGCCGCAGGGCGCTACTAGCAACCCGTTACCAGCGGTCTGACCCAGGAGGCGCGCGGCATGGGACTTGCCGGACTCACGGCGATACTGGCAGTGTTGGGTCTTCACCACGGTGAGGCCGATCCAACCCTGCTCCAGTGGATAATGGCTGCGCTGAGCCACATATTGCTGGGCAAGCTGGGGTTCACCGAGCTTACCGTGGTCATCATCATCGGAATGTTGATACTCGCAATGCCGGCGATGATCGTAATTGCTTATCTGGCCAACAACCGGCGCGTGCCGTCACGGCAAATCGAGGGTGGCGAGCGGCTTTCGCATCCTGAGTAGCCGTTTGCTAAGTTCGGCGGATCGTGGCGGTTGGCGCCCAGGAATAGGTAGCCTTCGCTCAATCGCCCAGACCACATCACCGTGCCGTGCTATGATTGGTGGCGATGTGCGCCGCGATTCGCAAAGCAGTAATACCGGCTGCGGGCGTGGGAACCAGGTTTTTGCCGGTAACCCGCTCCGTGCCCAAGGAGCTGCTGCCAATACTCGACCGGCCGATGCTGCAATACGTGGTGGAGGAGGCAGCGGAAGCGGGAATAACGGACGTAATTGTCGTTATTTCCCCTGGAAAGGAAGGGATCGCTGAGTATTTCCGGCCGCGGCCGGACCTTGAGGATCGATTGGCCGGAGATAGTGCGCTGCTTGAGAAAGCGAGATCCGGAGCGAATCTCGCTAGCGTTTCCTTCGCGATTCAGGAGGAGCCGTTGGGTCTGGGGCACGCGGTACTGATGGCGCGAGAAGCAGTAGGCAACGAACCCTTCGCCGTGATACTGCCCGACGACATCGTGGACCATTCGCCGGGAGTGCTGTCCCAAATGATGGCAGCCGTCGATGGCGAAGACGGGGCCGCAGCGGTAGCGGTGGAGCGAGTTCCGTGGGAACTGGTGCAGAACTACGGCGTGGTGGATTCGGAACCGTCGGGAGAGGGCCGGCACCGGGTCCGCGGGTTGGTGGAAAAGCCACCGCCCGGAGCGGCACCTTCTAACCTGTCCATCGTGGGACGGTACCTGCTGCCGCCGCAGATTTTTGACTGCCTCGAGCGAACACCGCCGGGAGCGCGTGGTGAGATCCAGTTGACCGACGGCCTGGCGTTGTTGATGGAAAACGCAGCTGTATACGCCTGCGAGTTTGAAGGCATACGGTACGACGGTGGCAATCCGATGGGACTGTTGAGGGCTTCGTTGGAGTATGCGTTGAAGCGAGATGAAACGCGGCAAGCGGCGACGGAGTTGGTACGACGATTGGCGGCAGACCTGTAGGCACGCTGCAGTTCAATTGACACCCCTTACAGGGGAGCCGTAGAATCCCCCGGCGCATCGCCGAGCGCTTCGTGCCGCCGGTGCTTCACCATTTTGTATCACCCATGAACGAGGAGAGGCTAAGCCATGGCAACGAAGGCCTTTTTGCTGGTTGAAACCGCCGTAGGCAGGACCCGAGACGTAGCGACAACACTGCGAGACCTGGACGGGATCGAGTCGGTCGATGTAGTCACTGGCCCTTACGACATTATTGCCGTCATCTCGGGTGACGATATGTCCGTCGTCGGAGGGCTGGTGACGGAAAAGATCCACACCGTGGTCGGCGTCGTTCGCACGGTAACGTGCGTCGCGGTCGACGCTTGATCCCTGACGTAGGGTTGGCTGAGATCGACTGATATCGCAGGAGGCATGGTTTGGAGTACCGCTTCACTCCGGAAGACGATCATTTCCGAGGCGAACTGCGCCAGTTCATACACGCCGAATTGCCGGCCGATTGGGAGGGCGGGGGACGCTGGCCTGAGGAATACGACTGGGACTTCACCATGCACCTGCGCGGCCAGCTGGCGGAGCGTGGTTGGCTGACGATGCACTGGCCGGAGGAGTACGGCGGGCAGGATGCCTCACCCGTGCGGTCGGCCATCTACAACGAAGAGCTGGCCTACCTGCGGGCGCCGGGACGGGATATCTTCGGGGTGCGCATGCTTGGACCCACGCTCATGATTCACGGCAGCGAAGAGCAGAAGCAGACTCACCTGCCGCCCATTGCCCGTGGAGAGGTCCAGTGGTGTCAGGGTTACAGCGAGCCCGAGTCGGGATCGGACCTGGCGTCGCTGAGCACGCGTGCCGTGCGCGATGGTGACGAGTACGTAATCAACGGGGCGAAGATCTGGACGACACTGGCGCATCGATCCGATTGGATCATGTGCCTGGCTCGAACCGACCCGGAGGCGCCCAGGCACCGGGGCATCAGCTTCATCTTGGTTGACATGAAGACGCCGGGCGTCGAGGTGCGGCCGGTGATCAACATGGCCGGCGGGCACGAGTTTAACCAGGTGATTTTCGACAACGTGCGCGTGCCCAGCAGCAACGTGGTCGGCGAAGAGAATCGCGGCTGGTACGTGGCGGTGACCCTGCTGGACTTCGAGCGTTCCGGCATCGACTATTCGGCCATTGCGAGGCGGCTGCTGGACGACACCCGGGAGTACGCGGGAAAGGTCTCACGCAACGGCGTCAAGGTGACGCAGGAACCCTGGGTGCGGAACTTGCTGGCCGATCGGTACGTGGAGTGTGAGGTGGCGCGGTTGATGGCCTACAACGTGGCATGGATGCAGGGAGAAGGACTTGTTCCCAATAAGGAAGCATCCATGAGCAAGGCTTTCGGGAGTGAAACTTTGCACCGGTCCGCCAACAGCGTGTTGGAAGTGGCGGGGCTGCAAGGTGCGCTGGCGCGTGGTGAGAAACGCGCGCCGCTGAAGGGCCGGTTGCCGGAAAACTGGATGATCAGCTTCTCCCACAAGATCGCGGGCGGCACCTCGGAAGTCCAGCGGGGCATCGTTGCCGGCCGTGGCCTGGGGTTGCCCCGGGGTTAGACGCGATTATTCGTCGTCCCCGGACAGCATCTTGACGAGTTCCGGGGTGAGTTCCACGCCCTGTTGCTCCAGAGCCGCATTGATGCGCTCGCGTTCTGTCTGGCGACCCGTCCTGATACCTTCTCGGATGCCTTGCCGAATGCCTTCCCGGCGGCCGCGTTCGCGGGCTTTCCGTTCTACGGCTTCTTTGGCTGCGAAGAACATTTTGAAAACTCCATAGAGCGCTGCGGTGACGGGAAACAGCAGCAGTGTTGCCGTTATTATGATCCCGTCCTCCCGATTGGTCAGTGACTGGAAATGGCCCAGCAGGGGCAGTCCGTTGCAGAATGCGCAGCTGTTGAAAGCCACCGACAGCAACATGCTGGCGCTGACTGAGCCGCGCCAGCAAAGAACCGCCACAGCGATGTGTTGCGACCGTCTTCGTTCATCGGTTCCTTTGCTCCGTTCAGGACGGTTATGCGGCGAGACTGGCGAACACGGCGGCTTCCGTAGGCGTCAATTCGCGCATGGCGTCGCGGCAACGATTCAGGACGCGGAACACGGTGCGTTGGGTTACGCAGAAACGTTCGGCGGCCTCGGCGATGGATAACCCTTCACTGTGGATGACCGACGCCATGTGCAGATAGCGCCCCAAACGGCGGTATTTGTAGAACCATTCCATATCATCGAACTTGCAGCGGGGTAATGGACAGCCAAAGCAGGTGGGGGCGACCTCGCACCCGGTATCTTCGTAATGGTCGAATCTTGCTTCGGCGATTTGGCGTTGGTTGGGTGCGACGGCGTTTACGGCGAACATACTCCACTCCGGAACGTGCGTTCTAAACGTGCCAGCATTGTAGAACTCACGTTCTCTAGACGTCAAGTGCGTCTGAAATGGGAATCGGGGTGTTTCGGAGGGAAACGGGTCCCCGGGACAGGATTGACGGCTACGAGGTCAAAAAACAGCGCAGGATCGTTACAGCAGCGGCGGCGTCAATCGCGCCGGGATCGCGGCTCGGGCTTTGCCCGGACTGCAGCAAGTCGTTGGCGGCGGCGTTAGAACTGAAAGATTCGTCGACGGTCAGCACGGGGATATCGGTGGCCTTTTGCAACGCTCTAACCAGCGCATCGGTTTTGCGGGCCTGCTCCCCGGAGCGGCCACGGGCGTCGTAGGGCATGCCCACAACTATGGCCACGGCGTCGCGCTGACCGGCCTGCTCCAGGATTGCGGCAATGTCGGCCCGCCGATTGCGGCGCTGCAGATAGCCGGCGGGCAGGATGAGCTCCCCCGGAGGTATGCTTACCGCCAGGCCGATGCGTCGGTCACCGACGTCGAGGCCCAGCAGACGGCCAGCGCGGGCGAGATCCTTGGGGTCAGAGAAGGGCGACGGGGTTACCACGTCGCTATCCTCCTCACCATGCCGAACGGCTAATTGCCCAGTCCCGCCCTGACCAACCCTGCCACGCTGTCCAGGGCAGCGCCCAGGCGTTCCGGCTGACGTCCTCCGGCTTGGGCGGTTTCCGGACGGCCACCGCCGCCGCCGCCCATCAGCTTGGCAGCGTCGCGGGCGATGTTGCCAGCGTGGAGACCGCGGCTCACCAGGTCTGGCGTGATCATGGTCACGATCATCGGCGAGCCGTCGATCACCGCGCCCAGGGCGATCACGACATTCTCCAGCTTCTGCTTGAGATAATCACCCATTTCTCGCATGGCTTCGACGTTGTGGGCGGATGTCACGCCGGCGACCAGCTTGACGCCGTCCACATCGAGGGTGCGCTCGAGCAGGGATTCGGCTTCTGAGCGCAGACCAACGCGTTCGGCATCGGCCAAACGGCGGCGCAGCACGTCGGTGTCGGCCATGTATGCTTCCAGCCGAGCCTCCAGCTCGGACACCGGGACTTGCAGCCTCCTTGAAATGGCTTCCAGCGTAGCAGTCTGCTGCACGAACAGGTCCTCGGCGGCCCGTCCGGTCATGGCCTCAATGCGCCGCATGCCGCCACCTATGCTGGATTCTCCCAGCACGACCAGCGTGCCGACCTCGCCCGTGGCATGCACGTGGGTACCGCCGCAGACCTCGAAGCTGAACGGCTCGTCGTGGTCGACGTGGCTGCCCATCCGCACCACTCGCACCACGTCGCCGTAACGGTCGCCGAAGAATGCCAGCGCGCCGTCGCGCACTGCTTCGGTGTAGGTGGTTTCGCGAGCCGTGACCGTCAGGTTCTCGCGTATCTTCCGGTTGGCCAGGCCCTGGACCGATAGCTGCTCGTCGGACGTCATCGCACCGACGTGGTTGAAGTCGAAGCGCAGCCTGCCGGGTGCGCACAAGGAGCCGGCCTGGCGAACGTGGGGGCCCAGCACGGACCGCAGCGCGGCATGGAGCAGGTGGGTGCCGCTGTGGTTGCGCGATGCGTCAAGGCGGCGCTCGGTTTCCACTTGCGCAGTAACCGCTTCGCCCAGAGCAATATCGCCTTCCGCGACGAGCCCCTGGTGGACGATGAGGCCGGCCACCGGGCTCTGGGTGTCTTCGATTCGCACGCGTCCATTTGGCCCAATGATCAGTCCTTGATCGCCCACTTGCCCTCCGCCCTCCGCGTAGAAGCAGGTCTCCGCAAGTACGATCTCAACCTGCTGGCCACGGGTGGCGTGTCCAACCGCCTCTCCTTCGCGCAGCATGCCGAGGACGCGCGTGTCTATCGTCGTACGTTGGTATCCGTCGAAGGAAGTGCGACCGGCGCCGAGGTTCTCGTAGGCGGTAACGATTTCCATGCTGCCGGTGACCTGGCGCCCGGCTCGGTCTCGCTCTCGCTTGGCCTCCATTTCGGCGTTGAACCCGTCCATGTCGACCGCGAGGCCGTACTCGCGGCGGCCGATCTCGTCCACCAACTCGGGCGGGAACCCGTAGGTGTCGTATAGCTCGAATACGACTGCCCCAGCGATGACGCCTTCCGATTTCGATGCCGCCAGGACGTCTTCCAACAATGGCATGCCCTGTCGGATGTTATCTAGGAACTGTGTTTCTTCCAGACCCACGACGCGACGGATGAACCCCTCGTTCTCGGAAAGGGCCGGATACGCGTCGGCGAAGCGCGTAATCACGGCGTCGGTAACTTCGGTCATGAAAGGACGGTCGAGCCCGAGCTGGCGGCCATAGCGGATTGCCCGCCGGATGATGCGGCGGAGGACATAACCACGCTCACTGTTGGAAGGCACAACTCCGTCGCTGATGAGGAACGAAGCGGCGCGGGCGTGCTCGGCGACAACGCGGATGGCGTAGTCGGTTTCGACGTTTTCGCCGTATTCGTGCCCGGTGAGCCGGCACACGGCGTCGATGATAGGCCTGAAGAGGTCGGTCTCATACACGTTGGGCTTGCCCTGGAGAACGGCGGCGGCGCGCTCGAGGCCCATGCCGGTGTCCACGCTCGGGGCTGGTAGGGGCGTGCGGACGCCGTCAAGGTCCTGGTAGAACTGCATGAAGACCAGGTTCCACAGTTCCACGAACCGCTCGCAGTCGCAGTTGGGGTGGCACCCGCCCGGCTCGGCGGCGGGACTTCCCTCGGCTTCCACCCGGAGCATGGCGGTGAGCTCATCGGGCGTCATCATTTCGTCGGTGACGGGATGCTGGCCTCGGCCCTTTTCGGCTCCGCCGTCGTAATGGAGTTCGGAGCACGGCCCCGTGGGTCCTTCCAGGCCGGCGGGACCCCACCAATTATCGCTGTTGCCGTAGCGGTAAATCCGCTCCGGGGGTACGCCGATGTCGTTAAGCCACAGGTCGTATGCGTCGTCATCGTCGAGGTGCACGGTGACATACATCCGCTCCGGTTCCAAACCGAACAGCCCGGTGCAAAGGTCCCACGCAAAGGCGACGGCGTCCTTCTTGAAGTAGTCGCCGATGCTGAAATTGCCCAGCATCTCGAAGAAGGTGAGGTGCTTGTGGTCACCCACCTCGTCGATGTCGGTGGTACGAAACGACTTCTGACAGCTGGTGAGACGGCGACGGGGCGGGGTCTGTTCGCCCATAAAAAAGGGTTTGAACGGGACCATTCCGGCGGAGGTGAAGAGCAGCGTGGGATCGCCGGCGGGAATGAGAGAGGCGGAGGGCATGTACTGGTGGCCCCGCTCCTCGAAGAATTGCGCGAAGGATCTGCGGATGCTGTCGCCGTCCGTGTTCATACGAGGTTACGACTCCCGTAGGTTGGGTTACGAAAAAAGGCCATAGGTGAACCTAACCGATTGTAGGGGACGGCTGCGAAAAGCGTCAACGATGAGGGATATCGATGTCGATACAACGCCGAAACACCATATGGAGCAGAAACTGCGTCGGTAGAAATTACTGATGTGGGGTCTCGGCGTTGATGTATTCCGCCCAGTCGGTTCGGAAAATCTCTACGAAATAGGTTGCAATACGGTACAAATGTATAGCTTCTGTGACAGTCTTGTTAATGCTGAGCTGCGCATAATTTTGATGTACTAACTGATTTCTGAGATTGCCCAACTCCAGAAACGCTTTAATGGATCCATCGAGATCTCGGTCATTTGCGACTCTATCTTTCATATAGTCGGCGAATTGGCTACCGAAAGCGCTGAAAAACCGATTAGCATTCACCGCAGGCCTTCCATCATTTTCCCAATTGAACCAGTCATGATATCGACGAGAAACCACTTTGTTGCGGACGAACGCCGTGATCACACTGGATCGTCGTGTTTGGTCGTAGACTATGTCCAACACTGTGTCTGTGATTCGTTGCTCGAAATAACTGGAAGCAGAAAGCAACAGCGCTTTGCTGAAATCCCTCTCGACCCTCAGTTTCAACGAAATATCCGTAACAGCCGAAATATATTCTATGAGCTGTTCATGTTCGGAGATCATGGATTCGATAATGTTTACTGGCCATTGGTCATTCATGGTCTCGGCACATCACCAAGATGTCTCGCGCCCGCAACAACCGGGTTTGGACGTTTGCGGTGTCCGAGGTTTTTACCTGGGCTGCTTGTCGAAATTCGGGGTCTCTTTTGAGTTTATTCAGCAGCGAGACCTCGACGGTGTCATGAACCGCCGTCTTTTCGGAATACGGATCTGTACACATGGCGACGAACACAGCCTCGAATATCATGGGACTGAACCGCCCTGGACTACTGTGAAAGGCGTCGGCGGGTAGCGCTGTGCAACTTGTCAAGAACGAATCCAGCAAATGTTCCAAACGGGTGAGGAGTTCGGCGTCGAAGGAGCGTGCTATCCGAGAAAAATTGTTCAAAAATTTAACCATCGACGGCTGATATGATTCTCCGCCCATGAGCATCGCAAACCCTCTAAGCAAGATTTCGACGTCTTTCATATGGATATCTGGGATCGGAGCGCCCACAATTTGACGCCATGGCTCTTGCGTGTTGATCCGGTATAGCATGTCGTAAAAGGTTGAATCGTACATGCAGCGGCGGATTTCCTGAGGCCTCAGGTTTACTCCCCCAGAATTGAGCCGATTAAATATCTCGTACATCGCGTCGTCGCCTTCGGGCCGTATTTGGTGAACGATGACGTTCCTAATCGTCCCAAGGTCGAACTGTATCTGATATTCGTCGTCCAGTTCAGAGTAACGATGATGATGAAACCGATTGGGACGGCCGGACTGGTTATCGGGCAGGTTCAGTTGGAAGTCCATAAAGTAATCGTCATCGGACAGAAGGTCGGCCGGTACCCGTCCGCGACCGTCCGCGACCGTCCGCGACCGTCCGCGAGCAATCTAAGCTCGGCCAGTTTTTCCTTCCTAGGGAATCTTTGCTTGGCGAAGTAATAGATGGACATCAACCGCTGTTGTCCGTCTATCACGAGAAATTTGTTTGATGCTTGTTCGTATAGGAAAATCTGAGGGATAGGCAGGCCAACGATTATGGACTCGATCAGTCGAGAGGCTCTTTTAATGTCCCAGACGTAGTTGCGCTGAAATCCGGGAATCATTACGACACCTTTGTCTATAAAATCGACCAACGTTTTCGTGTTGAAATCGTTGGGTGACGACACTAATTCAAACTGATCAATCCTGTAGTCCGCATCTTCGTTGTCGATTTCGTCGATCGATTCAAGCTCGTATCTACTTTCTTCCATTTGTAAAGTGGTAGCTGTCACCATGATAATCCCCCTCTTTAGACGAGCCGCTGTGCAGCGTTAGTCATCGTCGGGATGCCATATCTTAGCATCATCAATTTTGCGCCGACGTTGGCGCGTCAGAACTCAAACCCCGTTTCGGCGGCCCACGCCTGCACCCCACGTCTAAATGCAAGCGCGCCCATGGGAGCGATCACGGCCTGCATCGCTTCCAGTATCTCGCGGGGCGTGGCGCCTTCGTTGAGGGCGACGCGGATATGGGCCTGGATCTGCTCCTGGTCGGCGCGAAGGGCGGTTTCCACGCAGATCTGCAGCAATTCCTTGGTCTTGCGATCGAGCAGGCGCTGGCCCGTATAGGTGGCCTCGATGAACTCCCCGTACTTCTGGGTCCATTCGGGGTCGGCCAGAGCGTTGATGCGGTGCATCTCCAGGGTGTAGCCCCGGGTCTGGGCGGCTTCCTCGATCAGGCGCTGGGCGTCTGCGTTGTCCGGCATGGTGGCCTCCTGGGTTGGATTGAGTTCAGAGATCGTAGTGAGTGCGGGCCGTGGCCTGGAGCGGATCATCCTGCTGGAACAGGTCCGGATGCGTCCCCCGAGCCAGGGCCAGATGGTACGTGAACAGTTGCAGGGGGACGACGCTGGCGATCGGCATGAGGTATGAAGGGCAATCAGGCAACGGGAACATGCGGGCGCCAGCATCCTCCAGTTTCCCGTCAGCCCGGTTGGTCAGCGCCCATACTGGCGTTCCCAGCTCCCGGGCGGCCTCGGCCAGGTCGACGGAGCGACCGCGGTCCTCACCGGCGGGAGCGAGAAGCGTAAGCACGCAGTCAGAATCCAGGGAGCAGAAGGGCCCGTGAAGCAGTTGTTCGGTCTGGAAACCCTCGCAATCGGCGCGGCTGGTCTCCTTGATCTTGAGTGCGACCTCGTAAGCGTTGGCCCGGTTGGCGCCCCATCCCGCGGAGATGTATCTGCGCCGCGCGCGATGCTCATCGACCACCGCGCGAACGTCTTCTTCGGCGCCCAGAATGCCTGCTATTTGCTGTGGCAACGCGTCCAGTCCGTTGGCCGGATCATCCAGGCGACCGGCCATGCCGAGGTTGAGCAGGGCAAGCACGGTGAGCGCGGCGGTGTAACTGATGGTGAACGCCGCCGACTTCTCCTGTTCCACGGTGCGGATGCCGGCGTCGGCGACCAGAATGCGCGGGCCGGGGTCGGTGGAAGTGATGGCCACGGTATAGGCGCCGAGATCATTGGCGACGTCCAGGGCATCGTAGGATGACCGCTTGGTGCCGCGGTGGCTTACGACGATAACGGCGTCGTCGGACGTGACGCGAGGCGGCGTGACGCAGAACTCGAACGAATTGCACGCGAAGGCCTCGGGGCCAGCGTCCATGATCGACGCTCCCACCAGTGCCGCGTGCCACGACGTGCCGATGCCGACCACGTAGATGCGGCGTTTGCGCGATAGAACCTCGGCCACCTCCGCGCAACGCTCTTGTTGGGTCGAGATGACCGAACGGATTGCGTCGGGCTGGGCGACGATGGCGTCGTACATGTGGTACGGGTGTTGGGTGCGTGGAGCAGGCGTGGTCATGAGCGTGGGATCCGGGGCAACGAGGTGCCAGGGAGTTTAATGTGGCGAAAATATGATAACAGGGGTTGGTTTTGGTGTCCCAATGGCTCGGCCAACCGTCGCCTGACGAATGAAACCAAAGCGGCTATAATTCACCGCAACGTCCGTCGCCTGGAAGCCGCCACGGCTTGGCCGATTGCGACCATACAGGAGCAAACCGATAATGGCAGTACGCGTTCTCGATGTCCACGCGCACATATCGCCGGCCAGCGCGCTGCGGGCGATGCAGAGTGGCGAAAACTGGTTCGGGGTCACCGCGCCGCAGCTTTATAACCAGCACCGTTACAACCCGCGCACCTTTTGGACGCCCGAGCAGCGCATCGCAGACATGAACTCCCTGGGCGTGGACGTTCACGTACTGTCCACCAACGCCAACATGTACTTCTACGATCTGGACGTGGACCAGACGATGGCCATGCACCGGGAGTGCAACGATTACGTCGCTCAATTGACCGAGGAGTATCCGGACCGGTTCGCCGGACTGGCCCACCTGCCGATGCAGGATGTCGGCGCGGCCATCGAGGAGCTGACCCGGTCGGTGGAGGAACTGGGCCTCAAGGGGGCCATGATCGGCGACCACGTGAATGGGCGCACCTTCGACGATCCGGTCTTCCAACCACTTTGGGCTACCGCGGAACGCTTGGGGGCGGTGTTCCTGATCCATCAGGGAGGCGAAACCGTGGTTTCGTCGCGATTGAACCGTTACCACCTGCCCAACACCATCGGGAACCTGGCCGACCGGGCGATCACGTACGCCTCCTTCGTTTTTGGCGGCGTTATGGACCGCTATCCCGGCCTGAGGGTGTGTCTGTGCCACGGTGGCGGCTATGCTTGCTACGGCATCGGTCGCATGGACCGTGGCTGGCAGGTGCGCCCGGAAGCGCGCGCCAACATCGACCAGCCGCCCAGCGCTTATCTCAGCCGGTTTTACTACGATTGCCTGACCCACAGCGAGGAGGGTCTGCGGATGCTCATCGACATGGTGGGCATCGAGCAAATTGTTTTCGGTACCGACTGGCCGTTTGATATGTGCGCGGACTGGCCGGTATCCTGGCTGTTGGGCCTGGACAGCCTGACCCACGACGAAAAAGACGCCATCCTCTTCGCCAACCTGGAGAGGCTGCTGGAGCTTTAGCCAAATCAAACTGAACCATCACGACAAACGGGAGGGAAACCCCATGGGACTCAGCGCTGACAACATCCGCCTGAAGGCGATCAACCACATCACCTACAACGTTCGGGACAAGGACATCGCGCTCAAGTGGTATCAGGATGTCTTGGGCGTGAAGCAGATCCCGAAGATGGTGGACAGCGACAACCTGTATTGGCTGCAGTTGCCCAGCGGAGCGATGGTTCACATTATTGAAAACCCCGACTCGCCGTCCGCACCGTCGCACCACACCGCGTTCGAGGTGGACGACATCTCTGCGGCCCGCGACGAGTTGCAGAGCATCGGGGTGGAGTGCACCGACATCCAGACCCGCCACGACGGTCAGCAGGCCTTCTACTTCCACGACCCGGACCACAACCGGCTGGAAATCTGCACCAAGTCGGGCTTTGGCGTCCTTGTCTAAACCGCAGATCACGCAGAATAAATTAGGGGCGAATGATTATTCGCCCCTACGTCTTGCCATTACACGCCGATGCGTACCGTAGCCCGCCGAATTCGAGCGAGCACACGCTACAACAGCGCTGACAAGCAGTACTCTTCGGCATAATTATTCAACAGGGACAAACCGGGTTCCGCGTTGTCAATCAACTGCGGCAGCAATTTAAACATGGCAGCATCTTCAAGAACAAAGTTGCGCAGATGATCTAACGCACTGGCATATTCGCCGCGTTGCATCACAGTTAGCACGCTCGTTTCCAATATCTCAATCTTATCGTACCGGTCTAGAATGGTTAGTAAACTGATAGCATGTAAAGTGATAATATCCACGACATTTTGGTGGATGTCCAACAACATGGCTCTTGCTTCTTGCCATTCTTGTTCCCAGCTATGCGGACTACTCGATCCTGGTGGTCTATCTTGCACCGCCCACCCCGCCGCGCTTCGCTCGACTTTCGTGGAATTTAGCAATAAGTTCATCATTTTGTTTGGCCTTAGCATTAGCAAGCGACTCCAGACGTTCAATCTCTTCCGCATGCTTGGCCAATAGGTCATCCATTTTGGCATCGCCAATTGTGCGTACCATAACATCCTCTCCTTTTGCGGTACCCGATGTACCATATTGGACGGTGGAACGCAGGCTATCGTGACTAACCTCCGTGCGTTCTCAGCACCTTTACGGGATATGGGTTTATCGTTTCATCTTATGGCCCTTTCACTTTGGTATGACAATTAGGGCCGCCCCATCGCATACCGATTGAGTATCCCCAAGTATGCCCGCTGCCCTTCAGTAGCGATGGCGGTGCGGTCGGCGAGGTATTCGGCCCAAACGGATTGGGTGAGGGCCGTGGCCTTACTCGATGGCGAGTACGGGTTAGCCGGATCCAGTCCGGCGAAGGCCTGTATCCGCGTGCCGATGGATTTGGGGCTGCGCTCCAGGGCCACCGCCAAAGCCGCTACCTCGCGACTGTCGTGGGCAACCTTGCCGCGGTAGAGATGGAGGACCGCAATATCCTCGATCCGGGTCCATTTGCGGGCGGGAGGCATGGTTTAGTCTTTGCGTAGGGGCGAATAATCATCCGCCCCTACAACGCTGCCGACTACCGTCCTTCCTGGATGAACTCGGCGACGCGTTCGCCAATGGTCATGGAGGTGACGTTGGTGTTGGCGCGGATGCAGTCGGGCATGACGCTGGCGTCGGCGACGCGCAGGTTGGTGACGCCCTTAACCTTGCCATACTGGTCGACCACGGCCATGGGGTCGCTATCTAGCCCCATCTTGCACGTCCCGGAGATGTGCTGCGAGGTCGTGACTTCGCGGGCGATCCAGGCGTCCAGCGCATCGTCACTCTCGACAGCCTCCGCTGGCGGCTCAGTCCTCTCCTGGATCAGGTCCTGGAAAGTTTCGTGCTCAGCCAGTTGAAGGCACAGCTTCACCGAATCGCGCAGACGCACCCGGTCCGACTCTTCCTTTAGATAGTTGTAGTCTAGGAAGGGCTGCTGGTAGGGGTCGGTGGACTGCAACCGCATGTGACCGGAGCCGGCCGCTAATTGGATCCCGGTGGTCATCCGGATGCCCAGCGGCACCATGCGGTCGCCACCCCGGTTGATCCGCTCCGTGGCGAAGGACTGCATGCTGATTTTCATGTCGTTGCGCAGATCCGAGCCGTCGGCGGTGTAACGCAGACACAACTGCGAGCGCGGAGACAGGCCGTCGAGCTCAACCTCCGGTTTCGTCCGCCAGGTGCACCAGACGGTGGGGTGGTCGCGGAGGTTCTGGCCGACGCCTGGGGCGTCCTGGATCACCGGGATCCCCATCTCCCGGAGGTGGGCGGCTGGACCTATGCCGGAAAGCATCAGAATGTGGGGCGAACCGATGGCTCCGCTGCTGAGGACGATCTCTTCGCCCTCGGCCACGAAGGTCTCGCCGCCCGTTTCCAGCTGGACACCGACGGCCCTGTTGCCGTCGAAGAGGATCCGGTGCACGTGGCAGTTGGCCTTGATGGTGAGGTTCAGGCGGTGGCGGGATTCGGACAGGTAGCCGAGGTTCGTGCTCATCCGAATACCATTGGGATTGTTGAAGGGAGTGGGACCGACTCCGTATGAATCGGGAGAGTTGTGGTCCCATGTTTCTGGGTATCCGGCGGCAATGCAGGCGGCGCTGAAGGCGTTTTGGGCGGGCAGCCAGGTCTCCCGGGCGAAGCGGTGCATGACGATGGGGCCATCGCCGCCATGGAAGTCATCGTTGCCGTAGTCGGTGTCGGTCTCGATGCGCCGGAAGATCGGAAGCAGCTTGGTGTAGGCCCACTCGTCGTTACCCTGGGCGGCCCAGCCGTCGTAGTCCTCCGGCACGCCGCGCAGGAACACCTGGCCGTTGATGGCGCTGGAGCCGCCGGTGACCTTGCCGCGGGGCACCATAATCTCCGGAGAGGTGTCGGTGCCCTTACCGACGAATTGCCAGTTATGATCGCTGACCATGATGTCGATTTCGGTGTTGTAGCCGAACTTCACCTCTTCGGGCAGATGCTCGAACTCAGGGTAGTCCGGCCCCGCCTCGATCAGCAAGACGTGCTTACTGTGGTCCTCGGTCAGCCGGCTCGCGATAATGGAACCGGCAGAACCGGCGCCGATCACGATGTAATCGTACTTCATGCTACATTCGCTCCTTTTGCCTCGGGCATGGCGCCTATGTCCTGGCGATCCATTGCCTTGGCGGGCAATGCGTGGGCAGTGGATACCGTACCGCCGCCATGATATACAGGGCGCACCGGAGGCGCAAGCGAGTGGGCTGTCAAGGTCGCGCTGTCGCCGCCTCGCAAGGCCCGTCGCATCCAACTTCCGTCACCGCGATGTGCGCCGCCGATACGGTAGAATAGCCTGCAAACTGGGTAGCATGCTACGCCGAGCGCCGGCAGCAGCAGCGACCGTCACCGAACAGCAGATCCGTCAGCAAAAGGAGCCGGACAATGGCAGAACTAGTACTGGGCCTGGCCTCTTCACACAGTCCGCAGTTGAGCACCCCAGCGGAGGGCTGGGCCGGCCGCGGCGAGCGCGACAAAGGCAACACCGAGTTGATCGGCACCGACGGCATCACCTCCAACTATGAGGACTTGCTGGCGCGGATCGACGCCGAGCGGATCGCCAAGGAGATCACGCCGGCCAAGTTCGAGCAACGCCACCAGCAGAACCAAAAGGCGATCGCCCACCTGGCCAAGAAGCTGTATGACGCCAAAGTGGACGTGCTGGTGATGGTCGGCGACGACCAGCATGAGTACTTGCTGGACGACAACATGCCGGCCTTCTGCGTGTACTGGGGCGACCAGGTGAAGGTTTCCGGCCATGAGGCCGGGCCATCCACGGGCGGGCAGCATCTCATTGGATACAACACCGAGGACGTGTACGCGCCCACGGACTCCGCGCTGGGTCTCCATATCATCGACAGCCTGATGGACGACGAGTTCGACGTGGGGAGTTCCAAGTTCCTGAATCCCGACAAAGGGGGCCGGGCCCAGGGCGGCATCGGGCATGCCTTCGGGTACGTTTACAACCGGCTGATGACGGACGGCATCATTCCCACCGTGCCCGTCATGCTCAACACCTACTATCCGCCGAACCAGCCGACGCCCAAGCGGTGTTTCAACCTCGGCCAGGCGCTGCGCTCCGCCATTGAGTCGTGGTCCAGGGACGTCCGGGTAGGCATATTGGCGTCCGGCGGCATGAGCCATTTCGTGGTGGACGAAGAACTGGACCAGCAGGCCCTGGCGGGGATGCAGGCCAAGAGTGTCGACCAGCTGATGGCGCTGCCCCGCGAAAAGATCAATTCCGGCAGTTCAGAGATTCGCAACTGGATCGTCGTGACCGGAGCGACTGAGCATCTCGACATGGACGTGGTCGACTACGTCCCGTGCTACCGCTCACCCGCGGGCACCGGCTGCGCGATGGGATTTGCCACTTGGGAGTAGTCCATACCCGCATGCCATTGCGAGCGAAGCGTGGCAATCTCGCCGGTATAGCCAGCTTGTGTTGCGTCAGACCCGCTGTGGAGGCGAGATTGCCACGTTGCTATCGCTACTTACAGTGACAATTTCGCATCATAAGGAGCGGCGAAATGGACTTGAAAGCTATTGAGCGGAGCATCGTCGCCAACACTAACAAGGAGAGAAAAAAGCGCGGACTGAAGGAAGCTCAAGCAAAGCGGAATATGAACGCCGCCGCCCGCTCCCATAGCAAGCACATGGCAAAAGTCGGCAAGCTCGCCCATGAAGGGATCGGAGACGGTACGCCGGCTAGCAGAGGGCGGAAGCACAAGTGTGGCGACGGTTTATGGGCAGAGAACTGCCAAGGTCCGTGGTCGAAGGATTACTTCACTTACTACAAAACTACAGAGCAGGAGCTTGGTAAAAAAGTAGTAGATTCGTGGATGAAAAGTCCGCCGCATCGGGCTAACTTACTTCGCCTGGAATGGGTAGTGATGGGTGCGGGAGTCGGGCAAACCCGTAAAGGCGGGATCTACGCCACCCAGATATTTGGCGACCGTCGTCAGATGGCTGACGAAAAGCTGGTAGCACTGTGCCCCAAATGCAAAAGCCAAAGCATCCGGCCGCGCACCTCACCCCACGAAAAGAACCTGTGGCGATGTTTGAAATGCAAACAGGTGTTCCCGGCACCGCGTACGGGTTACAGACGGGCGGCAAAACCCCACGTGCTGGCAACAGATATCCAGAGTTTGGCGAGTAAGATTAACGCCAGAGAAATCAGACAACGGCGGAAACTGACTGCTGGAATAGCAACGGCAGCGATGGCCGGGACACTGGCAATAGTGGCTTGCATTTTTCTGATTGCCTGAGCATTAGGCGTCCATCTGGAATAAACGAGAACCGCCTCACTTACATTACGAATTCAGATGGTGTTTAAGGATGTTGCGACTTGCGCGTGAGTGTTGAGCGGTGTTGACATGGATTACGAGCGCAGCGGTTCCGCGATCAACGCCTTGATACGGTCAGTTATTCCGGTCTGGTCGTAGTTGCGGAGGAGGTTTATGCGGTTGCGGTTGGGGTCGCCACCGTGCCAGTACTCGTAGATCTCCTGGCGCATGCCGAATGACGACGCCGCGAGGTCGTGCGCAAGGCGGAACAGGCGGGACTTGTACTCCACGCCCACGCCTTTGCCCGGCATGTACCGGTCGAGGTAGGGGCGAAACTCGGGGTTTGCCAGGTCGGCCTCGCTGGGCTGCATGATCATCCCGGAGCCGGAGATCTCGCGCAGCAACTCGACCATGCGCTGCGATGTCTGGGCGAAGTAGATGTTCATGCCGGATACCGAGCCCAGGGACATGAAGCCATTGTCGGCCGGGTAGGCGTTGTGCTCGACGCCGTCCATGGCGTGCCGCCACATCTCGGTGTGCATCGCCATCTCGCCCAGCTTGGCGGCCACTTCGCGGTACTCGATTACCCCGATGGCCTCGGATATGAGCGTAGCCACCGCAGTCATGACCTTCATGCGCTGGTGAATGCGGCAGAGGTTGCCCCAGCCCCGAAAGTTGGCCTCGGAGCCCAACCGTTGCAATAGCGGAGTGGAGTCGTAGAGCATGAAGATGCGGTCCCACGGCACCAGGACGTGGTCGAAAAACAGCATGGCGTCCTGCTCGTCGTACACCGCGCCCAGGGGATGGCCGTAGCTTCCCACCCATTGGGACACCGGTTCCCGGCACAATATCTTCATGCCCGGCGTGTCCGTGGGAATGGAGAACGAGAGGATGAACCGCGGATCGGACCGGCGCATGAAGGTGGCCGACAGGGAAACGTAGGTCTCGTTGCTGATGGGCGCGGCGGTGGCAAGCTGTTTCGCGCCGTGGACGATGACGCCCGCGTTGGTCTCTTCGACGACGTGCAACGCGACCTCGGTTTCGCTCTCAGCGCGGGTCTCGTTCTGCGGTTGCGAGCTTCGGTCCACCTGCGGGTCGCCCAGCGCGTGGGTGAGGAACAGGTCGTTCTCCATGCAGTAGCGGTGGTAATTGATGACGTTTTCGGCGAAGTTGCACCTGGTGTGCTTCACCTGTTCCAGCGCGTCACTGATGGCGACCAGGCCGGTGATAAAGGGCGCAAGGATATCGGGGCTGCGCCCCAACTGCCCCCACGACTCCTCGTTCCAGATTTCGCTGTTGCGCCGCTGCCGTTTCAGGTCCTCGCGACTGCGGGGCAGCAGCCAGGACAGGCTGCAGCGGTTGCCCGTCTCCGGCGAAACGAAGGTCATCTCGTCGCGGTACTTGTCCGAGTGTTGCAGATCGTAGATGCGGGCCAGCTCGCGGACCATGCCGGTGGTGGCGGGGTGGGCGGCGACGTCCGCGACCTTCTCGCCGTCCAGCCAAACCTCGCGCCCGTCCCTTAGGCTCTCAATGTAGCGGGCGCCGGTCATGGCACCGAGCGTGGTTTCAACCTGTAGTGCCATTGCATCCTCGCTGTTATACAATCTTGCCGGGATTCTCGCCGCGCTGCGCTCGGTTCCAGGCGTCAAACAAATCATACCGATGGTCGTCAATCCATGACTGCACCAAATTCCTTTGCCGTCCGGGCAGTTTTCCTATGAGATGGCTCGTGTCGCCGATGGCAACCTTTACCCAGGTGCCGCCGTATCTTACGTGCACATGCGGGGCTCCGTGTTCATTGCTATAGATGTAAAACCGCAGGCTGCCTCCGTCGATCCGGCATACTTCAGGCATTTCCAACTGGCCTGCCGGCTAACCGGCTTGGCCAGTCAATTCCAGGTACAGCGAATCGCTGCACATGGCAATATCCTCGCCGTCACCCCAATACACCACACCGTCGGGCCTCAGATTCACTGACAGGAAAAACTGACGATCGCTCCACTGTGCGAAAGCATCCTGGTCCGCCAGGTGCGACAGGTCAACTTCGCCCGCAACGCCATCGTCGTAGTGCAGCCAGATGCGATATCCTGACAAAGGCGCGACCGCAGTTGGCCGTGCGAACTCTCCCGCAAAGGGATCTTCCAGTTTGCCTGACAATATCGGACCCGCCGGCGCCAGTTCGCCGTTATCGTAGTCCGGGTCGATGTTGAAAGTTTGAAGGGCGGATGCGCCCAGCCGGTATTCGTCATCGGGGCTGAACACCACCGGGCAAGGCCACTGCTGGTCGCCAATCTCCAGCAGGGCCATGCCGTAGCCCCAGTCCGCCAGGCTCCCGTTGGGAAGGCGTATCGCCTGCTGGCGCTTGGGTTCAATGCCCAAGCTGTTCAAGACCGTCTCCGGAAACACTGAGTGGTCTGCCCATACGTCCACAATAGGCTGCACCTGGTAAAATTCCGCTCCGCCCATCTTGCAGATGCCGACTGTTACCCGTATTTCCGCCATCTCAGCCTGTCCTCTAAACGCTTGTCCGCGAGGCTTGTTAACCTGCCGCCAATATTTCGGTCAATTTGCAGTATATCCGACTGCCTTCAGGTCCGGCCGTTGTACACGTAGTGCGGCGCACCCATTGCCGGCGGGCGGCTGCGGTAAAACTGCTCGACATAGGGCGACAGTTGCGCCGCTATGCGCCGGGTAGCCAGCGTCTGGGGTTCCAGCGGGCGGGCCAGTTGTTCACGCAGTTCCCGGGCTACGTCGACCTTGTTGGCGCGGGTGTGGACGCCGTCCTGCAGCAACACCTCGCCGTCGACGATGACCGCGGCAATGTCGCTGGGCTTGGCTCGTCCCAGCACGAGTTCCACCGGGGGTAGATCTTCCTCGAGGTAGGGGTCCTCCAGCCGGTCCAGGCGAATCAGCAGCATGTCAGCGCGGTGCCCCACTTCCAGTCTTCCGATTTCGCCACCGAATCCGGTAGGGGCGGCGGCGTTGGCGCTGGCCATGGTCAGTACCTGATCCATGGAGATGGCCGGCTGTTCCAGCCCGGGCTGGCGGTGCAGCTTGCTGACCAGCCGCATCTCCTGGAGGAAGTCGTCATCGTCGTTGATGGCGGTGCTGTCGGTGCCCATGGCGACGTTGACGCCGCGAGCGAGCATGGGGTTCACCGGAGCGATGCCGTTCTTGAGGCGCAGGTTGGAGCTGGCGTTGTGGGCGACGGTGGAACCGGAATCGGCAAGCAGGTCGATATCCCGCTCGGTGAGCCACACCGCGTGGGCGAAGGACACCTCCGGCCCCAGGAACTCCAGGTCCTGCAGATGTTCCACCGGGGTCTTGCCCCAGGTGCGGATGCCGTAGTCCTTCTGATAGGGGCTCTCCACCAGGTGCATGTGAATGCCAGTTTGATGCCGGGCCGCCTGCTCCTTGCAGCGCACCAGGAACTCGTCGGAGTTCCATTGCGCGTTGGCGGGGCTGAACAGCACCCGCACCTTTCCGGACGCGTGGTTGTGATACTCCGCGACCATGGTGTCGCAGAAGGCGAAATAGTCGTCGTCGCTCATGTGGGCGACGGACAGGTAGCGTCGCACGTCGTCGGCCAGGTCGGCCGGCAAGCCGCCCACAAAGTCGTCGTCGCCGGCGTAGACCACGCGGTTCTGGTTGCGCAGGTAGCTGGAAAAAGCCACCCGCATCCCAGCGTCCAGGAACCCGCGCAGCACCGCGTCGACGTCCTCTTTCAGGGTGGCTGCCGCCGTCTGGGGGTGGTTGTACATCACCGTGGTCTGGCCCGACTCCAGCATGTTCAGGGCGGTGTACAGGGTCATCAGGTAGTGGTCGTAGGGGCGGCGACCCCAGCCGGCCAGTATCCAAACTTCGAGGCAGTCGTCGCAGGTGCCCATCTGCAGGGTCGTCACGCCGCGCCCGTGGTGGTGGGTGTTCACCAGTCCGGGGATGATGGCGACGTTGGGGCCTCCCAGTTCGGCGTCAGGTTGGTAGCGCGAACGCAGTTGCTCATAGGAGCCGATATCCCGGATGACGCCGTCCTCCTGGTAGATGGCCGCATCGCTGACGGTCGTGACGCCGCCGGAACTCTGGGGGCTGATGATGTGCTTGCCGCGAATCAGTGAGGAGGCCATGGTTCACTTCCCTTTAGGTTTGGACCGGCACCGGTTGATCGCTCCGCGCACCCGGCTACGAGGTCTCTTGCCAGGCGTCGCTTGGCATAATGCGCAGCATGAATTCGTCAAACATGGGTACTGTAAATGCGGTGTCGCCATGGCTGGGACTCCAAATCATACCCTTATTGATCAATTGGCTGCGAGTGGGGGCCAGCGAGTTGACCCTGCGGTTGAGTTGACCGGCAATGTCTCCGGAGCGATGCGGCCCGGCGCCGAGTTGCGCCATTGCACGCATATATCGTTTTTCCGAGGGCGTGAGTCGATCAAATCTGACCAGGAAGAAACTTTCGTCTAGGGTGGCGGTCGCCAGTCGTGAAGCGGAGTGGACGTCAGCAACTGTAACGGTGGAACTCTCGGCAACGTCCCAAACGTGTTTCCCCCATTCCTGCAGGAAGTAAGGGTAGCAACGTGTTTGGTCAATAATGGCGTCCAATGCGTCGTCTTTTATGTTTACGCCTTCACACTGGGCGGGCTTGCGAATAGCGCGCCGGGCGTCATCGGGAGAAAGCGCTCCGATTTCAGGAAACTCAAAGAGCCTCTCCGCGTAGGACTTTGCCCTTCCCATATTGCCACGTACCTGGGGAAGCCCGGCACCAAGCATTATGATGGGTAGTTGACGCTGCGCGGTACGATGCAAGGCGGTGATCAGGGCAGCCAATTGATCCTCCGGTACGTACTGCATCTCGTCAACGAAAAGAGCCATGCAGGTCGCGCCCGCTTTCGCCGCCCTTCCAACCACTTCAAACAAAGCCTGGAGGTCGGTTTCCAAGTCACCGTTGTCCGCCAGACCCGGCTCAGCGTCGAAGTCCAGCCCCACCTCAATATCCTGGTATTTCACCTTCAGCGCCCCGACGAATCCCGCCAGCCCCCTTAGCCCCCGTTGCGCCAGCTCCCTTGCCGCCTCTCGGCGCGACAGTTTGAGCAACGCGGTACGCAATTGTGGAGCCAAAATGGATGGCAGGGAGCGATTCTCTGGAGCTTCCACGCGCAACGCGCACGTACCGCGGGCTTCCGCATCCTCGCGTATGCGGTCAAGCAGCACCGTTTTGCCTACGCCCCTAAGGCCGACCATCAACAGACTCTTGCTGGGGCGTCCTATTCGTGTGCGTTCCAAAGCGATGCGCGCCGTCTCGCGAATTTCATCGCGGCCGGCGAGCTCTGGCGGTTGGGTGCCGGCACCGGGGGCGTATGGGTTGCGGATCGGGTCCATGGCGGTATTCTATAGGAAAGTTATCCTAAGTTACCAAATTACGATAACATAGCATAATTTCGCTATAAGCCTTCCACGGCTGGAGTCGTCAATCGGTTTGGGACTGGTACCAGTCGATGATTTCGGAGCCGGTGGCGGCCCACACGCCGCCCTGCTCCATCATATAGCCCAGCGCTTCGTCCACGGCGCCCACCCGAAAGGGTTGGCCCACCAGCCACGGGTGCCAGTTGAGCGCCATGAGCCGGCCATGTGTCGCTCCGTCATCGTGCAACACGTCGAAGCTCTCGGTGAGCCGGCGCTGGTAGTCGGCCACCGTGACTTTGCGCTGGGCCATCGACGCCACGTCGTCCAGCTCGTACATCAACGGAAGAGCGAAGAATGGGTTGTCGCCAGCGGTCATCGGGTATGGCTGCTCGTCGTTGGTCCAATCGCACACGTAGCGCAGGCCGGCCTCGGCCAGCAATTGCGGCGTGCGGTCCGACTCACCATATTCAGGGCCAAACCAGCCCTGCGGAGCCTTGCCAGTCGCCCGGGTGAGGGCATCGACAGAGGATCGGATGTAGTCGCGTTCCTCGGACTCGGACATGTTGCTGGTGATCATGCGGCTGACCGAAACCCCGTGGCCGATGATCTCGCAGCCCCGGTCAAGGCAGTGCTGCACCAGGAACGGGTAGTTTTCGGCGGTGATGGCATCCATGGCGATGGTGGCCGTAATGCCGTGCTTTTCCAGCGTGTCCAGGAGGCGGAAGATGCCGATGCGATGGCCGTACTCCCGGTGCGACAGTCTGGCGTAGTCGGGAAATGCTCGGGGCGCCGAACCGCCGGCCAGGTTGGCGACCTGGTAGCTCCCCTCCGGCGCCTCCCATTCCATGTGCTCCAGCACCAGGACGACGCACAGGGCGACCCGGGTGTCGTTGGGCCAGCGCAGCGCCGGCCGGCTGATGATGGGTGACCACTCGTGATGCGGGTGGTCCATGCCGAAGGTGCGTTGAGCGGGCATAGTAGGGATGCTCCTTGGGGCGGATCGTGGGGTACGCCGACTACTGCGCGAACTTCTGGGCGTGCTCCATTGCCTGGTCGTAGTAGTTGGCAATGTAGTACTCGGCGATCTCGTCGGCCGTGGTCTGCCACACCCCGCCGTGGGCCATGATGTACCCCAGCACGTCGTCCAGATACTTTATCCGGTGAGGCTGGCCAATCAGGAACGGGTGCAGGGCAATGCACATCACCTGCCCGCTCTCGGCGCCTTCCTCGTACAGCCGGTCGAACTGCCGCTTGCAGATGTCCGCGAAGTATTCGGCCGTGTAGTGGTTGTCCCGCAGCACCGAGGAGTCGTTCAGCTCGATGGAGTAGGGAACCGAGACCAGCTTGCCGCCGTTGTTCACCTTGATGGGAGTAGGCTGGTCGTCGTGGAACCAGTCGGTGTGGTAAATCAGGCCGGCCTCCGCCATCAGGTCGGGAGTGCTCACGGTACCCGTGATTGCGGGGCCCAACATTCCTTTCAGCTGCTTGCCGGTGTGCCGCTTCAGGGTGTCGATGCAATCCCGGTAGAACTCGCGCTCCTCATCCTCCGTACAGGTGTACAGGTAGCGCGTGTTGTAGATGCCGTGGCTCATGAAGTCGTAATCCCGCTCCACCATCGCCTCGGCGATCTCCGGGAAGTGCTCCAGCACCGCGAGGTTCAGCGAGATGCAGCAGCGGATGTTGTGCTTGTCCAGTGGCTCGAGCATCCGCCAGAAGCCGACGCGGTTGCCGTAGTCCCGGTAGGTGAATTGCTGTACGTCGGGATATGGCATCCGCGGCCACGGGTCGCGCACGCCCTCGTTGATGGGCAGGTACTCGTAGTGCTCGATGTTGGGCGAGATCCACAGCGCCACCCGGGCGTCGTTGGGCCACTTGATGACCGGCCGGTCGATGATGGGCAGGTAGTCGATGCGATCGGGAGGCAACGCCATGATGTTTGCTCCTTGGTCCAGCGGAACAGAGAGGGCAGAGGAGCTGCTAGTCCAGAAAACCCGACTCCTGACGCCATCGGACATAATCGGTCAAGCCGGCCGCCAGGTCATACTGCGGAACCCAGCCCAGGTCGTGCCATAATCGGTAACCGGATAGCGGGCCACGGGTTGGTCCCGGGTCAGAACCCGCCGGCTCAGTGGCTTCGGTCTCTACGAGGCGTGTCTCCGGAAACAGTTCTGCCAGGGTGCGTTGGATCTCGGCTCCGGTCACCGGCACGCCGTTGGTGATGTTGTACAGGTCGTGGGGCAGTTCGGGAGCGTCGACCACGGTGGCGATGGCCGACGCGGTATCCAGCAGGTAGGTGTAGTCCCGGCCGTAATCGGTGGTGTCCAGGGTGATCGGTTCGCCCCGCAGCATCTGGCCCGTCCACTGGTAGGGCGTGGACATGTTGTCCCGGTGGCCCGTGATACGCTCCATGGGACCGTAGGGCGTGCTGACCCGGAGGCTTGCCACGCTGAAACCATGCAACTGCCCGTAACGGCTGGTCAACTGCTCGCTGGCCAGTTTGGTGATGCCGTACAGGTTTCCCGGCTGCGGGTGGTCGTCCTCATTGTAGGTCTGGTCGGGGTCGCGGCACAGGCCGTAGGCGGCGCCGGAGCTGATGTAGACGAACCGTTGGACGCCGACCTCACGGGCCAGTTCCAGCAGGTTGCCCGTTCCGGTGAGGTTGATGTCGAGGATCTCCTTGCTGCGAGCGGTTTCCCGGTCGGTGCGGTTGACGGTGAACACGGCGGCGTGCACCACCTTGTCGATGGCGTGGTCACGCCGCAGGGCGTCAAGGCCGGCCGTGTCCAGGATATCGCCACCAACGAAGGTGACGTGTTCGGCCAGGTCTCCAAGGAAATGCGCCATCAGCGCGTCGGGAGCCAGCACGTCATAGCTGACCACCGCGTGGCCACGCGCGGCCAGTTCCTTGACTATGCCTGCGCCGACGAAGCCGACGCCACCGGTTACCAGGGTTGCCATGGGCGAATTCTCCCCGAGTGGCAACGGTCCGCGAGATGCAGCGGGATGGTTGCCAGAATGAATGGTGGCGCCAGTATGCCGTTGACGGAGGGTGAATTCAACCGGAAAAGCTGATCGCCAATGAAGTGTTGCCGCCTCGAAAACAGTCGAGATTGCGCTGGCAAGACCGTGACCTACGCAGCTGGCAGTGTGTTTGTCAGTAAACCGCAGACAATCGTGACGGCGGTTGGCCGGTTGGCGCATCAATCATGATGGAACCAATCCCTGAGCGTTACTGTATATGTCGGGATGGGAATGTCTCCAACGTCCTCCGTTACGAGGAGGGAAGAGGTTACGCACGGGGCGTAACCTTGTCTGCCCACGGCTCGGTAGTCTCGAAAAGAATGTTATGATCCGCGTACTTTGAAGCGGAACGCTACCGTGAAGACGCTGCTACTCACGTTGATCATCGGCCTGTGGCTCGTATCGCTGGTTGGCTGCGGTGAGCCAACGCCGTTGGAAATTGCTGCAAAAGCTGACGTGGTGGTGCCCCGGACGCGAGAACTGATGTTGACGGCCATTTTCTCCCCTGACGCGGAGTGCCGTGAATTGGGCGGCCAATTTGCCGAAGAGTATGAGGTTGACGCAATGCCCTACGACGATGTCGGCGCCAAGGAAACGATGTCCAAACTGGAAAGATTGGACAAGGGTCTGGACGGCTTTGAAAAGGATCTCAAGAAGGCCGATTGCCTTCCTTGAGGTAGATTGAATACCAGATTCAGCCCGGCATTTGACCAGGTGTCGGTGACCTTGCGGAGCGGGTCTGGGATCAGTTGGGTCCGCCTGCTCACGGTTTGACCAGCGGAGCAGCCGTCCGGCTCGCTGTACGGGCAGGCTGTATCCGAGATGTTGCCCTCAACCAGCGCCAGCGCGGTCGGCCGTCTGGGCTCAGGACCCGCAACTCGCGGGGCGTCAAGCCCAAACTGGTCGCCCCTTGCCCGCGCGCTGCTGGATTGGCCATCTGCCCCTGCCCCTACTGCGACGAGCAGGGGAGTATCCCGTGGTTGGCGTGGGTGGCAACATGCTGCGCATTGCAACTGCTGCCTCCGTGATCATCGTCCGTGAAACCGGGGTGCTTGTGGTCACTCATCATTTTTTTGGTCCACATCCGGTCGCGCGGGCCGGGGGTTGCGGGCTCCATGGCGTCGATGAGGCTTTCCCTGAGGCAGGTGACGGTGCCGCCCCAGTAGTTGCTGGTGTCGTTATGATGATGCCCTTGCCACCTCCCAGTGGAGCATATGCCAGTGATGACGATGTCGTAGTCATCCTTGTCATCATCGCCATCGCCGTTAGTATTCCCGCTGTCGCCGCCGGTGTCTCCGCCGCCATCGCCGGGCGTTTCGGTGGGCTGCGTTTGTTGATTGGACTGGCCTGAAGCAGGATCGGTCTGGACTACCAAGGCGGGCGACCAGGCGCTCATTCCGACCGCGTTGCAGGCCGCCACCCGCACGGAATAGTTGGTATCGGCATCTAGGCCCGTGAGCGTGTGGCTCATTCCGGTCATCACCTTCACCGTGCCGTCCATACCTCCTGGAGGCGTGTGTTGGATGGCGTACATCTTGATCTCCGACCCTCCGTTGTCCGATGGGGCGGTCCACTGCACATCGAGCGAATCTTCGCCTCCAACAGTGACGGTCGGCGGGTTGGGGGCACCGGGAGTGCCCGTGCTTCCCTGGCCGGCTACGCCGCACCAAGCATTGTTGATAGCTCCGACGATGCCGCCGCCCGTCTGGCCCGGTGTGCTGTTCGTAACTATGGTCGCGCCCTGGGACCAATTGCTGAACCCGATCGCGTTGCACGCCGACACTCTGATCTCGTAGGTGGTGCTGGGGGAGAGCCCCTGGATGATTTCGCTTGAGCCTCCAACGCTAACCACCTTGCGGGTTCCGCCCTCGGGCACATACATGACGGTATACCCGATGATAGGCGAATTGTTGTCGTTGGGAGCTACCCACTCCACGCCAACCCTGGTGTTGTCCTGCGTAACGATGAGCGTAGGAGGACTGGGCCGGTCTGGCGTTCCGGTGCTGCCGCGCGCGGCAGCACCGCATTCGCTGATTACGTTGCCATTGTTGCCGCCGTTGCCATTGTTGCCGCCGTTGTTGCTGCCGCCGCCGTTGTTGCTGGCCGGAGTAGACGCGGTCGGCGACCAATCGCCGTAGCCGGTCGCGTTACACGCGGCGACGCGCACGTGGTATTGGGTGTCGGCAGTCAGGCTCGTGAGCGTTACGCTGGTGCCGGTGGCGTTGGTCCAGCTCCCGGACCCGCCGTCAGGAGCGTAGTGAACGGCATATCGGATGATGGCCGACGTTCCCTGGCTGGGGGCCGTCCACGCAACGCTGATCGAAGTTGTGGTCAATACGGTCAGAGTGGGCGCGTCAGGGGCGGACGGCGTGCCGGTGCTGCCCGGCGCCGCGTCTCCGCAAGTGGTGGTACCGCCGTTGTTGCCGTTGTTGGGCGAACCTACCGTTCCAGACAGGATTGTCCCCGGGGACCAGTCGCCCCAACCGGCGGCGTTGCACGCGGACACCTGGACCAGGTACTCCGCGCCCGCCGTCAGCCCGGTGACGATCTCGCTCACGCCGTTCCCTGAAACTTCAGTGCCGGTCCCCCCTGACGGGGTGTACAGGATGACGTAAGCAATGATGGGTGAACCTTCGTTATCCGGAGGGACCCATTCGATGAACGCTTGGGCGTCGGACCTTCTTTCCACGCTGGGCTGCGCCGGAGCGGCCGGAGTTCCGTCGGTGCCCCTTCCGGCAATGCCACATTCGGAGTTCGTGTTGCTGCCCACGGTGACGCCGGAGCCGTCACCGCCGGACGTGCTTGAGGTGGTAATGGTGGCGCCGTCGGACCAGTGGCCAAATCCCACCGAGTTGCACGCCGCCACGCGGACTTCGTAGGTGGTTCCCAGGCTCAGCCCGGTCAGGATCTCGCTGGTTCCGCCGGCGCTGACTTTAGCGCTGTCGCCGCCCTGCTCGGTGTACATGATGGCGTAGTGCAGGACCGGGTTGCCGTTGCCGCTGGGAGCGGTCCACCCGACGCCGACGGACGTTGCCGGCATGGCGCCGGTCAGGGTCGGCGCATCGGGAGCCGCTGGGGTTCCGGAGCTGCCCATGTTCGCATTCCCGCAGCCGGGGTATTGGCCGGAGCCAGGCCAGTTTCCGCCGCCGCTGCCTCCGCCGCCGCTGCCTCCGCCACCGGTACCGCCGCCGCCTCCTCCGCTTCCGCCCGTGCCCGGCGTGCCGCGAGTGCCGGTTGTACCGGAGGTGTCGGGCTCGGCTCGTTGGGGAAGTCAATCTGCGTGGGAGGGTCCCGATCCTCGGTGTCTTGGGGTCCCCGCACGATGAGATAGCAGACCTTGCTGGGCTGGTCGGTAACGTAGCCCGCGGCGTGTTGATCGGAAGCCGGATAGGCGCGGACCAAAGAGTAACCGTTGTCGTCGACGCTGCGGATGATGTACCACTCGTCGCCGTTGGAGTCGGTGTGGAACCCCTCAAATGAACCGCCGCCATAGTCCATTCCCAGCATGGCGTCATCGCTCCCCACCGCCGGCCAGTCGCTGGGGCACGCCGGAAGATTGGCGCCGTGGCCCGTGTCCGTGGAGGCAAACACCGCGAGAGCGAGCGCCACGCCCACCGCAACGATCAGAGGGCGTTTGTACCCGATGGATTTGGCAAGATACATTTCAGCATCCCCACATGCACGCGATTTCCGTCTCTGTCATGGTCGAATTCGTCGATGCTTTATTTGGTAGCGGCAGGCGCTGCGACCGCCACGTCGCGTAACACCGAACAACGGCTGGCGACCACTAGCGGCAGGATTACTTTACTATTCTTGGTTTTTTGACCACATACTGGAAATCAGACGGTATTCGGCGAATATTCGCCCAATTCAGGTTTGATACTGTTCGGTGAAAAGGTCGAGGTGAGGCCCTCCTCGCGAGTGTCCAAACGATGCGCGGTGCCACTTCAGGCCACCTTGACACCGGAATCGACCCAACCCGACAATTGATTTGTGAAACCGCGTCCCGTCGACGTGGCAACGAAAGGAGGCCACCTGCCTTGAATATCACCATAATTGGGCTCGGCTACGTGGGGATGGTGGCCGCGGCCTGCCTGGCCGATGCCGGCCACCGTGTGCTCGGCGTCGACATAGACAACGATCGCATTGCCCAGCTCCGCGCCGGGCAACTTCCCTTTTACGAACCGCGTTTGCAGGATATGGTCGGCGCGGAGTTGGGCGAGGGACGCCTGCACTTCGAACATCTAGACCGTGTCGCTGAGCCCCTGGGCGAAGTAACCCTCGTTGCTACGGGCACCCCGCAGACCGCCAACGGCGCGGCGGACCTGAGCCAGGTGAGATCCGCTCTGGCCTGGATCAGGTCGCAAGACCATGCGGACACCGTGGTGGTGATGAAAAGCACCGTGCCTCCCGGCACCGGCCAGCGGGTAACCGAACAGGAGATGCGGAACGCCGAACGCGCCACGTCAGGGTTGCGCTACGTGTCAAACCCCGAGTTCCTGCGCGAAGGACAGGCCGTGCGCGACTGGAAGCAGCCGGACCGCATCGTCATCGGCGCCAATTCAGGAGACGGCAAATCCATCGCGGCGGTGAAGGCGATGCACGCCGGCATCGAGGCGCCGTACATCGTCACCGACATCACCAGCGCGGAGATGATCAAGTACGCGAGCAACGCTTTCCTGGCCACCAGGATTTCCTTCATCAACGAAATAGCCTCGTTGTGCGAGCGCGTGGGAGCCTCCATTGACGCCGTCAGCGACGGCATGGCGATGGACCCGCGCACCGGCGGGCGAATCTACGCCGGCGTCGGCTACGGCGGCTCCTGCTTCCCGAAGGACGTGCGGGCCTTGGACAACGTTGCCCTCACCAGCGGCGCCAACGTGGAGCTGCTGCGGTCCGTCATCAACATCAACAACCGGCAAAGGTTGCTGCCGGTCTACGCGTTGCGGCAGCGCTTCGGCGGAGCCATAGACGGCCTGCGAGTTGGGGTGCTGGGCCTCGCGTTCAAGCCCAACACCGACGATATTCGGGAAGCGCCTTCACTGGATATGATCAATACCCTATGCGACGACGGGGCGATCGTCAGCGCCTACGATCCCGAGGCCATGGACACGGCCCGGCCGCACCTGCCGGCCTCGGTGCGGCTCGTCGACAACGTGCTGGAGGCCGCCAACCAGGCGCAGGCCATTGTCCTCGTTACCGAGTGGGCGCAGTTCGTCGACGCCAACTGGCAGGACATTGCCCGCTGCATGAACCCGCCGCGTTTCGTATTCGACGGACGGAACGCGCTGGACGGCGGCAAGATGCAACGGCTGGGCTTCCAGTACGTCGGTGTGGGCCGCAACGCCAACGGCCCGGGTGTTCCCCAAGCCGTTTAGCGGCTGTGATCCTTATGGCCGGTTCGGGCAGCGACCATGCCTCTACCTGGAACCGGCCACCGCATTGGTTTTGATCATCCGCCCGGACCGGGAACTGTCAGTTCCGTTGCATCGGACAGCATCCTTCCATCCCCGGTGCAGATCGCACCCTGAGCGGAGCAGTCCGTGGCCGCGGGCAGGGCGATTGACACCGCGCCGTTGCCGTCCGGTTCCACGCGGATCTCCCAGCGTATGTTGCGCGGTCGGTCCAGCCTACGGGCTCCGGTCACGCTGCCGCCTGACTCCGTGAAAGCATGGTCCCGCAGCGTAACGTAGCTTAGATCGAAGTTTTCACTGAACCTCAGTTCAAAGGTGAACGCGTTCTGACCGTCGTGAGACGACGGAGCATCCCTGAACTCGGCCGTAAGCGGTGGGGCCGTAATGGCCTCTGTAGGCGCGCTGGTCAGCGTCTCAGCGTAACCCGCGTCATCGGTGAAGCTGACCCGCACCTTGATGGTCTTGCCCACGTCGGCACTGGTCAAGCGGTAGTATTGAGTAACCGCGCGGTTGATTTCGGTGTCAGAGGTACCGTCATTGCGAAGCCACTGGTACGTGAAGGAGATGTCCTCCGGGCCGTCCGCATCGGCAATGTCGGACGTGTTCACCCCGAGCGATTCTCCCACCTCAAAGGTCCCGCTGATGGTGGGCCCGCCAGTTGCCTCATCGTTGCGAATGGTGATCTCCGTACCAGGATCGGTGGAGCGGAGGGTGGTGCCTCCTGCGCGCAGGATGACGAGCTCATCGGCCCGGTCGTGGGTAATGTTGGCGTTGCTCATCACGCCGTGGAGGTTCGAGTAGGTCGCGGTGATCCGTTTCGGCGGGTCGGTGCTGCTACCCTCGTCGGGCGGGCTGAGAGCGATCTCAAACACCGGTATTTCCTGGGGTTTGATCACGGAGCCACCCAGAATCACGAGCATCGACGAGTACACGTCATGACGCGGGTTGATCATCGGCGGCGAGCCGTTGACCATAGGAAACTTCAGGGAGCCCATGTGGGTTTCGTCTCCCTCGGGATCGGTGATCCACATGCCGTACCAGCGTCCGTCCGCATCGTCCGCGCTCCCATCATGGGCGATGCGGACCGTGTAGTCTCCCTCGCCCCAGTCGTAGGGCTTACGGATGCTGATGAAATCGCCTAGGATAGTGCCGGTTACGACCCACCCATCCTCGGTGGGCTGGGCTTGTTCGGTGTCGTGGGTGCCCCAGCGGTTGAAAACGATGCCCTTTCCCTCGGAGCCATCTGTGTCCGGATCGTCCACGTCGGTCCGAATGCCGAACCCGAAGCGGGTGTTGCCGATGCTGCTCCAGCCGAATGCCGCAACCAGGGCATAGTCCTCCGAGAAATGGCCCGGGTCTTCCCGAACGGTGAAGTCCATGGTGATTGATTCGCTGGTCCCGGTCTGGGTTTTCCAGCCCCATAGTGCGTTGGCCATGACTTCAGGTATGGCGACATACCGGGCGTCCACCTTTTGCCCGCTGTTGTTTCCCCGTCCACCGCTGGCCAAGTTGGCGTGCAGGCTGCCCGAGGAGCCCTTGATGGAACCGCCGCTGTTGGTGCCCTGGCCGATTTCCCCGTTCTTGGCCAGGGAGTTGGCGGGAATGGCGATACCGTTGCTGTCGTTGTCCAGCAGCCCCACGTGGTACACGAACACGAGGGTGGACGAGCCGCTGCCGCTGAAGTAGTTGGCATGACGGGTACCGACGGCCCCAAGGGCCTCGACGCTGAGCCGCGCGGCCGGGATGCCTCTGACGTTCACCGACCGGTCGAACCTGACCTCCACCTTCACCGCCTCGCCCCGTACGTACGCGTCGGCAAACTGTGGCGACGAGGTGATACGCACCCGGTTGATCTTGGGTCGCGTCGAGCTGCCGTCGACCTTATGGTTCGTCTGAGTCCCCAGCCTGCTATGGGTCAGGTTGACGTTCTGATCCCCGCTTGCGTTCTGGAAATAGTTGGCCGGATTATGGTCAAGAGTCACGGTGTTGTCGCCGATCCATATGCCGTTCGTATCCACATCACTGGATCGAACCAGCGTCGCGAAGATCACCGAGTCGTCCCGGTGGGACACGGGGACCAGATCCCTTCTGCTAGAGTCGATCTGCATCCGAAAGGTGGCGTTGCCGTTCACGTTCACACTTTCGTTGAACTCGACCTCCACCGCGATTAGTTCGCCGTTGCCGTAGGTGTCGTCTCCCGCCACGCGCGTCGGCCACCCTCCGGACTCGCTTGGGGAAACCTCGTACATCCGAACACCGTTTGAGGCGATACGAGGGGTGGTAAAGCCTCTGGCCTCGACCCGCGGTGAGGGGGAATTAGGGTCCCCGTTGCTCCCGCGGACCGGCTGGTAGAGGTCGTTGGCACTGGACCAACCGGAAACTTCGCCGCCCTCGTCATCGCTGTGGGCGAGCATAATATCCATCATGTCCACGGTGCGGGTTTGGCCCGCGTTGCTGACGAGGACGCTGCTCTCCGAAACGCCCGAGCCTGCAAACACGAAGCTAGGAGCGGGGCTCGCCATGACAAGCAGGGACAACGCGATCACACCGGCTAGTAACAAGCCAATGGCTATCGATCTGTTCAATCGGTGGACGGGTTTACTCTGATTCGTACGCATGGTATTGCTTCTCCTATAGTCATACGTTCAACGTCGCCCGATACTCCCGTGGAGTCCTACGTTCTCAAAGGAAATCACGATGCTCAAGAGATAGATTGGGACGTCACGCAATATCGGACTTCCGGATCCCTCGAAAATCAGCGATGCATGGTTTCCCGACGAAAACTTGTGCTGGTGTCAGCAACGCTGGGAAGGCGGCGATTGCCAACCCGGCCCTCTGGTAAAACGGATCATGACAATCGGTTTCAATCTCATTGCGGGTTCCTCCTGACTACTCCGGTTTGCCGACAACTGGCAAACCAGCAGCCGCCTCGTAATGCGCCTCCGTTACTGCTGGCTCTGGATGAACGCGTTGTCTGCAGGCTGCGGCCATCGGGTCGGCTATCCGGTAAGGTATTCAGATCGTCAGCAAATGTCTGTGCAAGCGCAATAATCGACAAAATATGCACAATTAGCACATGAAACTTACATAGTAAGGCAAATAATTAACGAATATGATGTGCCGCATAAAAACGGTGTAAATCCAATACTAGGTATGTGAATCTGTCCCAGTGATGTACATCAAGTCCTTTGATACAGATCCATTACGTGTATTTATTCACGTGATTTTAATGAAATCGTCGCACACCCGGCGGGAAAGCCTTCAAGACGATGGGTACGCTCCACCGCACTCGGCTGGCGATCCGGAACCCTGCCTCCACTGGTTGGCGTGCAGTTTCGGTGCCAACCGGAGACCGCAAGCGCGCGGGGTCCAGTCATCGTCTTGCCGATGACCCACGGCACAGCACAGCTCGGGCAAAACCGTTGCTACATCCTGAAACGACCGCCGGATAGAACGCGATTTGGCAGCGCTCCTGCGCCGGATGTGATTTGCCACGGGCGGCTGGTGTCTCTACAATTCCCGGCACTTGGTTGGAGGTATGGATCTATGAAATTGCTGGTATTGTCAGGAGGACGTCACCCTTACGAGGAGTCGACGCCAATATTGGAATCGTTTCTCAAGGACGCCGGTCACGAGGTCACGATTACCGAGGACGCGTCGCCGCTTGCGGATCGGTCCGCAATGAGCGGTTACGAAGCGGTAGTTTTCAACACCCGGCGAGAAAACGTGCCGGACTTCGGCGACTGGACACTGTCGGAATCCCAGATGGACGGACTGAGGAGCTACGTGAGCGGTGGCGGCGGGTTCGTCTGCATACACATCGCCACCTGCGTGGCCGCAACGAGGCCCGAGTACCACGACATCACCGGCGGCGGCTGGATCTCCGGTACCAGCTACCATCCGCCCTACGGCGAGTTCACGGTCAACGTCAGTGACGCCAGCCACCCCGGGGTTGCCGGAATCGCCGATTTCTCGACCAACGACGAGCTCTACATGAACCTCGCGATCAAGGACGGCAACAACGTCTTCCTCACCGGCGCCGCGGGTGACGGGACGTATCCTTGGGGACCCGATCGCAACCCCACGTTCATGCCGGGCGGGACCTATCCGCTGGGATGGACGCGCAAGTACGGCGACGGCAACGTCTACGTCCTGCTCCTGGGCCACGATGGCCGGAGCTTCCAAACACCGGAGTTCCAGAAGTTGGTGCTCAACGGCGTGGATTGGGCCGCCGCGAAAGTGGCGGCCTAGCCAGCAAACCAAGCACAAAGCCCGCTCCCAATTCGGGAGCGGGCCGGTTGCGGACAAGCGCTACCGCAGTGGCGCATCACTTATCCGTCGATGATTGCCAGGGCGTCGTTGACGTACGCTATGGTTTCCCTAATGCGGCGCTCGGTTTCCTGATTACACCGTCGGTCGTAGAAGCAGGCCCCATGCAATTGGCCTAGACGACTGTAGTATCGGCCTTGCAGAGACCTGGTCTCTGGAGTTTCGCGAGCCAGGTTGTCCAATCCGTCCGATGTGGCAGCGGTTGTTACAGGTTCTTCGCCAGTGAGGGCCAGAATGAGGCCGTCGGTTGCTCGCTTGGTGGCGCACCACGCTTTTTCCGCTGAGTCGCGGATGTCGCCATGCTCCAGCCGTTCAATGGCTTGCTCGTAAACTTGGCGTGCGTCAGTGAAGAGCTCGTCAACGCGGTGCTGGACTGAGGTAACTGTCACGTTTTGCCTCCTCACCCGGTGCGTTCAGCGTACGCCTGCTGGGCGCGGTCGATGGCGCGGACCCGCCCGCTCACCAGGTCTTCCTGCCGTTCTTTGGCCCACTGGTTGGAAGCCTGCGTACTGAGGACGCTGCCTTGGAAGTGGGGCATGACGTACCGGGCCATGAGCTCGTAGCTGCGCAACATCTTCTCCCGTGGCGCCCAGTCGATGGTCTGGACCAGGAACGCGCCGAATCCGCCGCTTTGCTCGCCGAGCCGTTCGATGGCTTCGATGCAGTCGTCGGGCGTCCCGATGATCCAGCTTCCGCTGTCGGCCATGTGGTCGATCACCTTGTCCAGCGGGCCGTCGAAAACCGCCTTGCGCCCGTTGGTTTCCTCGCTGTATTCCCGCAGGTAACGGCCAGCGCCCATTCGGGCGTCCTCCAGGGCTTCCTTGCGCGTCTCGGCCAGGTGGCAGGGCAGCACCAACCGCCAGTCGTCGCGGTTCATCGTATTGCCGTGCTCGGCGGCAGATTCTTCGGCCATGCTCCAAAGTCCCTGTAGGTCCGAAGGGCCGGCGGACGGGTCCCGAGGAACGGTGATAGTCAGGACCGAGCAGCCGTGTTTGCCGGCCAGGGTTACTCCGGCCGGCGACTGCACCGAGGCCACGGCGGTGTGCATGTAGGGTCGCTGGTAGGGCCGCAATTGGAGCAGGCCCTCTTTCAATTCGAACCAGTCGCTCTTGTAGGTGATGGGCTCGGTCTCGGTGAAAAGGCGGAGGATGATGCCCAGTGACTCGTCCATGCGCTCGCGCTGGAGTTCGTGGGGAATGCCCATCATGTAGGCGTCGCCCGGGAGGGCGCCAGGACCCACTCCGAAAAGCACCCGTCCGTAGGTCATGTGGTCCAGCTGGACCATGCGGTTGGCAACCATCAACGGGTGGTGATACGGGAGGCTGACAACGCCGGTGCCCAGCTTGATGCGGTTGGTCCGCTGGGCGGCGGCGGCGATGAAGACCTCCGGTGACGAAATGATCTCCCAGCCGGCGCTGTGGTGCTCGCCGACCCACGCCTCGTCGAACCCCAGCTTGTCCAGCCATTCCACGAGTTCCAGGTCGCGTTCCATGGCCAACGTGGGGTTTTCGCCCACACGGTGGAATGGGCCGAGAAAGATGCCAAATTTCATTCGTTCGGGAAACGCCATATGTGGACCTCCTTCAAATGGGGAATGCACGAGCGCATTCCGGTGCTCATTGCCAGACGGGGGGCCGAAGACCCCGATTTTGGGCCATTCTGCGCTCGGCAGTAGGTCCTGTCAATCGCGCCGGGGTCGTCGCGAACCGCAGGAGTTGGACCGGCATCTTTGCGTACTGAAACGGGTGATGCTGGCCTTGCCCGAGTATAATTTGACGCGCTAGCAAGATTGCGATGAGACCCTCGCCTCCCGTTCACCGCAGTTTCCTGTCACTCGTGATGCAGGAATAACCATGTCCGCCGTAGGCAAACTGGTTGTATCCGTTCCACGGTTCACCTCGAATCGTCTGTTTGAGGGCGCAGCCCGACCGCCGGCCGTCGTCTGGGCGCCGGCGCTGGTGGTGGCGGTGTTGCTGCTGGTCGCCCCAATCTATCTCGCTTTGCGAACGATGGGAGCCGGCGGCGATGCCATCGATCTGATCTTCCGGACCCGCACCCTGTGGGTGGTGGGCCGTACCGTTGCCCTCATGACAACGGTGATGGTTGGCTGCATCCTTGTGGCGGCGCCGTTGGCCTGGCTCACGGTGCGTACCGACCTGCCATGGCGGGGTTTTTGGCGCGTGGCAACCATGTTGCCCCTGGCGTTGCCGTCCTACATCGTGGGTTTCGCCATCGCGGTGGGACTGGGTCCCCGCGGTATCCTGCAGGGGTGGCTGGAAGCGGGGTTTGGCGTGGAACGCATCCCCAGCATTTACGGTTTCCCCGGTGCCGCCTTCACCCTCATCATCATCAGCTTCCCCTACATGCTGCTGCCTTTGCGTGCGGCGCTCTGGAACATGGACGTCTCGCTGGAGGAGTCGGCGAGGGTCCTGGGCCGCGACCGCTGGCAGACCTTCCGCAGCGTTACGTTGCCCATGCTCCGGCCGGCCATCCTGGCGGGCGGGCTGCTCACCGCGCTCTACGCCCTCAGCGACTTCGGCGCGGTTGCCATCATGCGTTATGAGACCTTCACCTGGAGCATCTTCATCCAATACGGCGCCGCGCTCAACCGTACCCTGGCCGCCGCGTGGTCGCTGGCGCTCATCGTGCTGGCGCTGGCGGTGGTCTGGGGCGAAAACACCGCCCGCAACGCAATGGGCGGTCGGTACTATCGTAGCCGCGGGGGCGCGACCCGACTGCCCGAGCCGATACCCCTCGGCCGTTGGCGTGGGCCAGCCCTGGCGTATTGCGGCGCCGTGTTGGCAGTTTCCATCGGCTTGCCCGTGGTGGTACTGATCTACTGGACGGTGCGAGGCGTGGCGGCGGGCGAGCCCCTGCTGCTGCTCTGGACGGCGGCGGCCAATTCGGTGGGGGTCTCAGCGTTGGCGGCGGTCCTGACGGTGGCGTGCGCCGCGCCCATCGCCGTGCTGGCGGTGCGCTATCCGGGCCTGTTCAGCCGGTGGCTGGAGCGCCTGGGGTTCGTCGGTTTCGCCCTGCCCGGCATCGTGATCGCGCTGGGCCTGGTGTATTTCGGGGCAAACTACGCTCCCTGGCTCTATCAATCGCTGGCGATACTGGCGGTGGCGTACGTGACGCTGTTCCTGCCGGCGGCGGTGGGTTCCCTGCGAACCTCGTTGCTGCAGGTGCGTCCCGAGTTTGAGGACGCGGCGCGCAGCCTGGGGCGGGGCCCGCTGTCGGTCCTCCTGACGGTCACGCTGCCGCTGGTGCGACCCGGAATCCTGACGGGAGCCGCCCTGGTGTTCCTCCTGACCATGAAGGAACTGCCGGCGACGCTGATCCTCAGCCCCATCGGCTTCACCACCCTGGCGTCATCCATCTGGGCCGCCGCCGAGGAAGCGTTCTTCGCTCGGGCGGCTGCGCCGGCGCTGCTGCTGATTGCGGTCTCGTCCATCCCGTTGGCGCTGATCACCATGCGCGAGGAGCGCCGCGAGGACTGACGTTCCTGGCATCAGAACCAGTTGGCCTTGTCCACCACGTTGCGCAGTGCCCGACCCTCGTTGAAGCGCTTGCAGTTGTCGATGAACAGCTCGGTGCGCCGGTCGTCCAGGTAGGGTCCGTTGCCGGCCACGTGGGGCGTGATGAGCACACCCGGCATGGTCCAGAGAGGGTGTCCGGCCGGCAGAGGTTCGATCTGGAAGACATCGAGGCCGGCGCCGGCGATTTCGCCGCCCCGCAAGGCGTCCACCAGGTCGTCCAATATCACGGTGGCTCCCCTACCGATGTTGATGAAAAACCCGGTGTTTTTCATGGCCCTAAACTGCTCGGCGTGGAACATGCCCTGTGTTTCCGGCGTTTCCGGCACCGTGACCACTACGAAGTCGGCCCGGGGCAGGACTTCCAGCAGTTCGTCGGGACGGTGCAGTTCGGCTACGCCGGCGGTGGGAGCCGGCAGTCGGGGGTCTACTCCAATCACGGTCATACCGAACTCAGAGCATAGCCGGGCGGTTTCAGCGCCGATGCCGCCAACACCCACCACTACGGCGGTGGCTTCGGGCAGGTAGGTGGTCGGGTATCCCTGTTGCCAGACTCCCGCGACCTGCTGGGGAATGTACACCTGCAATCCCCTGGCAAAGGCCAACAGTAGGGACATGATGTGAGCGCTGATGTGGTCGTTGTAGATCTCCCTGGTGTTGGTAACCACGATGTCACTGGAGATCAACGAAGGATGGTAGTAGCCGGCGCGCGGCCCGGCCTGCGGACAGGCGATCCACTTGAGGTTGTCCGCCCGTTCCAGCAATTCGGGCACGATGTCGCCAAAGGCTGCGTCGGCGTCGCCGATAACCTCCATGGCTTCGCCCACCGTCGGGCACAGGTGAACGTCGATGTCAGGAATTTCCTCCTGGAGCCTCTGCGGCCAGTGCTCCTGGTAGTTGGGTGGGCAGATCACGAGCTTGAATCCCATCACAGCGCTCCTTAGGTGAGGTTCGGATTAAACATTCTAGGCCGATCCTTGGGCAGCGCAACACCGTGTCGAACCTCACGCGTATCCAGTTTGATCAGAACTGTCATTGCGAGCGCAGCGTGGCAATCTCGTTGGGACCAGGGCCATCGTTACGCTAACGGGATTGCCACGTCGCTTCGCTCCTCGCAATGGCAGATTTGCGGAAACTGAGTACGCATGAGGGGGGTCGAACCCGCCGGCGCGCCGCCGCATCCGAAAATTACCGTTCCCCCGGAGGTTTGTAGTACAGTACCCGCATCAAAGAATCCCTCGCCTGCCGCTTCGATGTGTCGGAGCGGTTGGGCCTGAAATCGAGAGGCTGTTCCACGCGGAGCCACGCGCTCCGTGGGCGGGCAGTCCGCATCTGAAAAGGAATATGGCATGAGCACAAATCGAAAACCGGTCGCCGTCGTCATCGGCGCGACATCCAAGTGGCAGGCTGACGGCCGCAACACCCAATTGGTTCACGGCAGAGAACTCGACGACAGCGATCTGCCCGTCGGCGTGCGCTGGGGCGTGGGCGGAGCCGTTGCCCAGAAGTTCGCCCAGGAAGGGTTCCTCACGGTGCTGACCACCCGCACCGCCCCCAACGCCGCTCCTCTGCAGGCGGCGATCAACGAACAGGGCGGCGACAGCACAATCGTGGAACTCGACCTGTCATCGCGCGAATCCATTTCCGACGCCTTCGCCCAGATCCGGGAAGAGGCTGGCGACCCGGACGTACTGGTCTATAACGCGGGTTACATCGACGGGCGCGACCTTCCGCCGGAAATGGAACTGCTGGAGAACACCCCCATCGAAGTATTCGAGACCGCCCAGCATATCTCCAGCAGCGGTCCCTTCCTCGTCGCCAAGGAGGTGTTGCCCGCCATGCGTGAGCGCGGCGAGGGCACCATCCTTATCTCCAACAACCCGTCGTCGTTGCGGGGCAAGAAGCGATACACCGGTCAGTCGCTGTACTATCCCCGGGTGATGATGCGGACGCTGGCGCAGGTCTTGACGGAAGAGTACTCCGAGTTCGGCGTTCACGTCGCCAACGTGATCATCGACGGGACCATCGATTCTCCTGGCACGCGGGCCACTCCCCGGGCCCAGCAGAACCCGGATTTGATGATTAATCCCGTGAAAATCGCGGAGGCCTTCTACTACCTGTACACCCAGGACAAGTCCTGCTGGACCCACGAACTCCAGCTGACCCCGTTTCCCGTCAAGCCGGCCTTTTAGCTGACGTGTACCCACTCGCGTTCAAACCGTCATTGTGAGCGAAGCGCGGCAATCTCGTTGGCGAAAGGGACGTCGTACCGTCAACGGAACTGGCGCGTCGCTTCGCCCCTCGCAATGACAAAGCGTTTAGCGTTGACCCCGTATCCCGTCAAGCCGGCTTTTTAGCCGACGTGGACCCACTCACGTTCAAACTGTCATTGCGAGCGAAGCGCGGCAATCTCGTTGGCGAAAGGAACGTCGTACTGTCAACGGAACTGGCGCGTCGCTTCGCCCTTCGCAATGACAAAGCGTTTAGCGTTGACCCCGTATCCCGTCAAGCCGGCCTTTTAGCTGACGTGTACCCACTCGCGTTCAAACCGTCATTGCGAGCGAAGCGCGGCAATCTCGTTGGCGAAAGGGACGTCGTACTGTCAACGGAACTGGCGCGTCGCTTCGCCCCTCGCAATGACAAAGCGTTTAGCGATGCGTCGCGTTTAGTTCCTGATGACGGAAGCGGACATATAACCTGAACCAATCGCAAGGAGCAATCGGATGGATGTCGGAATGATGATGATCTTCTCCAGCTATGGCTGGGATGAAGGCTCGGATGGCCAGATGTGGGAGGAAGAGCTGCGCCTCGCAGAGATCGCGGCTGATGAGGGATTCGAATGCCTCTGGTCGGCGGAGCACCATTTCAACGATTATTCCTTCGTGCCGGACAACCTCCAGTTGATGACCCACATCGCGGCCACGCACCCCGACATCGACGTGGGAACGGCCGCGGTGATCCTCCCCTGGCACAACCCGTTGCGGGTCGCCGAAAACGCCGCTGTTCTCGACCTGCTGAGCAACGGCCGGCTTCGCTTGGGATTCGGGCGAGGCCTGGCACGGCGCGAATTCGAGACCTTCGGCGTCAGCATGGACGAGTCGCGCGAGCGCTTCGACGAGGCCGCGCCCATGATAGTCGAAGCGCTAAGGACCGGTTTCATCGAGGGCAACGGCACCCACTACAAGCAACCCCGGACGGAAATTCGCCCCCGACCACAGCACTCATTCGACGGACGCATCTACGCCGTCGCCGCCAGCGACGAATCTGTTCTGTCGGCGGCCAAGCTTGGCGCGCACATCATCATGTTCGCCGACCGCCCCTGGGAAATGCGAATGCCTGGTATCGAGCGCGGCCGAGCCCTGCACCGCGAGTTTCACGGCACCGAGCCGCCCGCGCTAATGCTCTCGGAATTCGTCGTCTGCGGCACCGATTTGGACCAGTGTGAAGAGGAAGCGCGACAATATCAGGGGAAATTCGTCGAGAGTAATTTCTACCACTACGAATTCCTTGGAGATCACTTCCGGTCCGTGAAAGGGTATGACGCCTACCAGCAGAAGGCCGAAATCGCCCGTTCCGCCGGTCTCGAAGGCGCAGTCGAAGGGTTCATGAAGGCGGCCAGTTGGGGCACCCCCGACAAGATTCTGCGCGGGCTCGAGGATCGGCGCGCCCTCCTCGGCGATTTCGAGCTGAACGTGGCTTTCCGTTTCGGCGGCACGCCTATGGATGTCGCCGAGCGCGGCCTGAAGCTCTTCGCCAAAGAGGTGCTGCCCGTCCTGAAGTCCTGGTAGTGGGTGATGCCGGCCGGCCACGCTGGCTGACCCGTACCCGCTTGCGTTCAAACTGTCATTGCGAGCGCCCGGTCCCAAGTCACTGCGAGCGAAGCGCGGCAGTCTCGTTGGCGGAGGAGACCGTCGTCCAGGTAACGGGATTGCCGCATCCCTCCGCTAATTGCAATGACAAACTAGGTACGCGTGAGCCACGTTAGCCGTTACGCCCTTTGGCAACTGACCTAACGTAATCGAATCACCCAATGTCCCAGGGCCGGGACCGGGTCATTTCCCTGACGCCTTGGGCTGTATTTATGGGGGTGAGGCACCGGTCTCCCATGCACGCGTAGAGCGCGGCATCCCGGCGCAGCGGGAACCCCAGTTCGCGTATACGCTGGGCATCGCGTTCCACGTCCAGTGGCTGCACAACCTTGTGGGGAGCGTGCACCCGCAAGGCCGCTTGGTGTAGCGGCCGATAGGATGGGTCCGACGCATCGCCCACCAGCACCAGGCTGACCGGCCCGTGTGTCAGGAAGCTCTTGGCCCGTCCCCACGCAGCGCCGGCCGGCAGGAACAGGGCTTCCTCGTCCTCCTCCATCCGGCGCGACGCGTGGTCGCCCAGATAGCTTTTCCCGGGAACCACGGACTCGAAAATGCTTAGCGCGGAGGCGGCCTGGTCAGCGTAGCTCTCATCTCCGGTCAGGTGCGACAGTGCCAGCAGCGCTTCGGCCCAGCAACTGTTGTCCAACACCGGTCGCTCCCTCCGAAGGAATCCGGCCTCGAAGGATTGTGGCGGCGCCGTGTCGTAGCAGCCACCGTCCTCCGCGCTGAACAACTCCTGCGTGGTTTTGGCGACCTCAACCGCCTTGCCTAGGTAGTCCGGCCGGCCTGTGGACTGGTACCGGGCCAGCCAGGCCCGCAGGAAATTCACCTGATCGATCAGAACGGGCGCAGTGCCGTTCGACTCGCCAACGCGTCGCCTCAGTCCGCCTGTGGAGGTCCAGCTCCCCTGCCACAATTTATCCAGGATGTCCGCCCCCAAACGGCTATGGGACGCGCGGTTCAACACCTCACCCGCGTGTGTCAAAGCCAGGGCGGCCAGCGCATTCCATCCAGCGTAGAGGGTGCGGTCAACGGGCGGCGGCGTGCCCGCGTCCCGGTCCTTCCACGATCCCTGGTAGTAGGGCTCGTCGGCGTCTTGGCTGGCATGGAACAGTCCATCGTCTGCGCTGAACAGGGTGGTGAGCAGGTAGTCGAGAATACTGTCCACGGCGGTTCGGTAGACCGCTTTTCGGGTGACCTGGAACGTTCCCAGGTAGGCCATTGCCAGGCTGGCGTTGCTGACCAGCATCTTCTCGTAGTGCGGCACCTTCCAGTCCCGGCTCACCGAGTACCGGAAGAATCCCTGGTCCTTGCGGTCGTAGATCCCGTGCCACATTCCCTGGAGGGTGGCTTCGACCATTCCCAATTTGGCACGGTCGCCCGTGAGCCCGTAGCGCCCGATGAGGAACTCCAGCGCCTCCCACGGGGGCTGTTTGGGTTCCAGCCCGAATCCCCCGAACTCTTCGTCATACAGCTCTATCAGACGCCTAAGTACCGCGTCGACGGACGCATTGGCTTCAACACGTTCGGGCGAGGCTGCGGGGGCCGCATACCGTCCACTTTCTGGTACATATTCGCCGCTGGCTACCTGCTCCAACAGCGCGGCCATCTCGTCGGGCGGGGTGTAGGGCCGGCCAGCAAGGAATTCGCCGTCTCCCGTCAGCAAAGCCACCGACGGGAACCCGCCCTGGTTATACCGCAGCGATATGTCCGGCCGTTGATCGACGTCCACCCGCACCGGTATGAACCGCGAATTGACCAGCTCGATGACCCTTTCGTCCGAGTAGGAAGTCTCGTCCATGACGTGGCACCAGTGGCACCAGGTGGCCCCGAGCGTGAGCAGCACCGGCTTGTCCTCGGACCGGGCAGCTTCGAAGGCTTCCTCGCCCCAGTCGCGCCAGCCAATGGTATTCGCGCCATGAGATTGGCTCATTCGGTTACCTCCCGGCCTCGAGCCGAGGCGCGTGCGCCGCTCCTCGCAGTGTCATTGCGCGCGAAGCGCGGCAATCTCGTCGGTGAATATGTCACCGTTCGGGGTACGAGACCACCGCGCCGCGCCGCTCCTCGCAATGACAAACTGGGTACGCGTGAGTCCGCCCACTGTCTGCCATGCCTGGCAACGGAACCTGCCGGCGGATGCTGCGACCGCTACTGTTTCAAGTGCTGGCCGTAGAACAGAAGCACCCGGTGCCACATATCCTGGGCCGGCGCGGCGCGGTAGCTCGGCCGGTAGTCGGCGAAAAACGCATGCCCCGCGTTGTTGTACATCACCCACTCGTAGGTCTTGCCGTGCTGCTCCAGCAGCCCTTTCATCTGATCGGCCTGTTCCGCCGTGGGATTCTCGTCCTCCACGCCGAATAACGCCAGCAACGGGCAAGACAGGTCGGGCACCATGTCCATCGGCTGCACCGGCCGCAGCTCGGTCGGCTCGTGGACGATATGGCCGCCGGCCGAGTCCACCGCCGCGTCGATGTTGCTGCTCAGGCAGGCCATCATCAGGGTGTAGCGTCCGCCCGAACAGAAGCCGATGATGCCCACCTTGCCGTTGCTATGACCCTGGGACTTGAGGAACGCAGCGGCCCCTTCCAGATCATCCATGGCTCGGGCGTCCGGGGAGGCGAACAGCGTCGCCAGGACGTTTTCCGGCTCCGGCGTGCCCTCACGGGTGTACAGGTCCGGTGCAATGGCCAAGTAGCCCTGTCCGGCGAAGCGCACCGCGATTTCCTTGTGGTGGTCCATCAACCCCATGCCTTCCATGGTCACGATCACGCCGGGGTACGAGCCGGCGCCGGCCGGACGACTGTAGAAAGCGTCGATCGTCGTCCCGTCGCGGCTGGTGTACTGGATCGTGCCGGTCTCGAGTTCCTGTCCAACGAGTACCATCATCAACCTCCGCCAAATCGATACGAATGAGAATGTCCCCGAGAGCCCTGCGTTATCGCCGGCTTTGTGCCCTGCGTTGTGTTCAACCGATCAGTGCGGGACCTTACTCTGCGGTGTCCTCAAGCAAGCCCAGCTTTTCCCGGAATGCTTCAACGGCCCGCTCTTCGGGCACGCCCATGAAGAACCTCATCCCCTGGACGTACTCCAGCACCTCGCGCGGCAGCATCAACAGATCTGTGCGCGGCCCGGTCGACTTGTACAGGTTGTTCATCCAGTCCTCCTGGCCCACGAACAGGGAATCTTGCAACACCACGAAATCCTGCCGCTCCATGCCGTCCCGCGCTAACCAGCGGCTGAATACAAAGGGAAGACCAGTCCACTCCTGCCACTCCTCGCCGAGGTCTAAGCGCATGGGGAACCCTCGCTCTGCCCGACGTCCCCTCAGCCCTTGGTTTCCGGTGAGGAAAATCGCGTCATGTTCATCATCTCGCCCCACGAATGTCGTCCCGCTGACGCCATACTTCTGGGTCAGCAGCACTCGGAGCAGCTTTAACGCGGTCGGGTCGGGATTGCTGACCGCAATGGCGCACCCGTTCAGCTCAACAATGGGAGTCTTGGTGAGGAGCACGTAAGACGGGGCCCGCGTCGCCGATGCCACGCAGAATCCGGAGATCGTCGACGCCCGTACCGTCAACCGGTCGATGTCCAATAGGGACACCGGGCCGGCGTCAACTTCGCCCCGTTCCAGGGCGCCCGCAACCTCATTGGGTTCCATGTTCGCCAGGACAATTCCCCGGCGTTCCATGTCGAAATAAAACGCTTCGCACTCCAAATTGGGTATACAGGCTACGGTAGTGGGCATGGCTTAAGCTGCCTCCTGGGATCGAATTCTCACTTGTCAATCCTATTATCACGTGACGGGACCCCCGTCCATAGCCGGACCGCCGGTGCAACCCGGTATTGATCCGGCCGGAGCGGGGGCCCCAGCGTTGACCGTAGCGATCGTGTGCTACAGGCGCGGCCCCATGAACATGGGGGACTGCTTCTGGTAGACCTGGATCCGGTTGCGAGGTCCCTCGCAGACGAACACCCGATTGGAGTCGTCTACCGTGACACCGGTGGGAGCCCAGAACCCCTTCTCCCGCTCCAGATTCGGGGCTCGGTCGCGCTCTCCCCACATCTCGGGGTTGGCGTCGAGCTTGTCCTTGCCCCACTTGGACACGGTGGCGTCGCCGGTCTTCTCGCCGCAGAAATTTCCGTCCGGGTCGAAGATCTGCAGGCGGTCGTTCAGCCAGTCCGCGACGTAGATGATCCCGTCCCGGTCAACCGCAACGTCGGCGGGCCGGTTGAACTCGCCGTCGCCGGAGCCGGAGGACCCGAACTTCATCAGGAACCGTCCGTCCGCGGTGAACTTCTGGATGCGGTCGTTGCGCCAGTCGGCGATGAAGATGTTGCCCTGCTTGTCGATTTCGATGCCCCAGGGCGTGTCGAACTCTCCGTCGCCGTTGCCGAAGCTGCCGAACTTGGCCAGGAACTTTCCGTCAGGCGTGAACTTCTGTACCCGATGGTTATTCCCGTCCACGACCCAGACGTTGTCGTCCGCGTCGATGGCCAGTCCGGAAGGGCGGTCAAGCTGACCGTCACCGCTTCCGACGCTCTCTTGCCACTTGCTGACGAATTCGCCGTCCCGGGTAAACATCGAGATCCGGTGGACCCATTCGTCGGACACGTAGACCGTGCCGTCGCTGGAGATGGCCACGTTGACGGGCCAAACCAGGGAACCGTCCCCGAAGTTGTACTCGTGAGGCCCCTGTTGCGGGACGCCGCGGGCGAACGCGTTGACGTATTCCTCGTCAACGGTGCAGACCGTGATGCGGGTGCCCTCCGGTCGGTATTCCGAAGACCGGCACAGGACGTACATGAGGTCGTCCTCGCCGCGGGCCATGTGAATTGGATAAGTGAATCCCGGCCCAAACTGCTCGCCACGGCCGATGGTGTGGCTGTACTGCAGTTGGACGTGGGAAATTCTTTGAGCTGTAACCATAATTGCCTCCCTGCGTCGGGCTAAATGAAGTCCATCTGCTCGAAGGAGCCGTTCACGATGGGCTGGGCGTCCAGCCCCATCCACTTCTCCAGCAGGGTGGAATACACGCCGCGGAAGTCGTTGTTGAAGTGCAGGTCGCCTTCTAGGAGTTTGTTCTCCTCCAGCGACGGATACTCACCGTAGAGGCCACCCTTCACCGGATCGCCGACGACGAAGGCAACGCCGCCGGATCCGTGGTCGGTGCCGGACCCGTTGTCATGGACACGGCGCCCAAACTCGGTGAAGACCAGCAGCACGACGTCGCCGCCGGCGTTGTGCTCCTTCAGGTCGTCGTAAAAATCGGCGATGGCGTGGGACGTCTCCGTCCACAGCCGTGTGTGGTTGGCCAACTCGCCGGCGTGGGTGTCGAAGCTGTTGTAAGGCGCGGTGGTGTAGAACACCCGGGTCCCGAAACCGGCCAGGTGCGTCTGCGCTATGTTTCGCATGTACTGCGCCACGGTGTCGGAGCCGTACTCCACGGTTGAGGAATACATCGTCGGAGCGGTGCTCAGGATGTCGGCGCCTTCCAGCGCGTCCAGACCCGTCTGGGCGAAGTAGTCCAGTACCGGGCCCTGCCCCAGCATCGGGGTGTACACCCGGCTGAACACGTCGAGAGCCTTGGTGCGCAGCTCGTCAGTCTCGATGCCGGTGAGCACGCCGTAGGTTTCCAGGTTGCCTACCGAGGCCACGGGCACGCCAGGGGCGACCATCGACCTGGGAAGGCCCCGGCCGAAGTTGACGGCGGTCAGGACGTTTTCCTTCTGCGGGTCGATGTCACGTATGGCGCGACCCAGCCAGCCTTCGTCTCCAACCTTGTCCGGCTCACAAGTGTGCCAGATATCCATGGAGCGGAAGTGAGAGCGACTGGGCGCGGGATACCCCACTCCTTGGATGACCGCAACCTTGCCATCGTCGAACAGGCGTTTCATGGGCCCCATCGCCGGGTTGAAGCCGATGCGGTCGTTGATTGGCAGAATCTGTTCGACAGGGATCCGCACGTTGGGCCGGTTGTCCAGGTAAAGAGGATCACCATACGGGACGATGGTGTTCAGGGCGTCATTGCCCCCCGACAACTGGAGGACCACCAGCACCGGATCTTTCTTGGTGGATGTCATATCGTTCCCCCTCTTTCGTTACTCGAACAGGTACTCGGTGGTCGCCACAATGGACTGCAGCATCTGGCCGACCCGCTGACCGAATTCGTCAGCGCCGGTCCGCAGCTCGCCTTCGCCATCGGCCAGGGCAACCAGTTCATTGCGGGTGACGTCGGCCAACTGGTAGTGGCCCAGCAACTGCAGACAGCCGTCCACCAACTGTTCCGACGAAATGGTGTCGCCCTGGGAGCCCAGCCGGTTGATGATGTCCTGCACGCCACGATGGGAGGTGTCGCCCACCGCGTCGGCGGTGAAGTTAATGCGCTCCACCAGGGTGCCGCTGTCGATCCACTCTCGGCCGGTGTGCCAGCCTTCCACCGTGGGCGGGTTGAGCAGGTCTTGGCCCATGTACCTGATGGTCAGGGTCATAGCGTTGAGGCCGGGCTTGGGCAGTTCAAAGTCCCCGACCAGGCGCATAGTGCCGACGACGGTCTCGGTGGGACTCTTCACCTTCTCGAAGCGGGCGTTCTTGAAGAAGTCGGAGTTGAACAGTACCCGCAGCATGGATCGGATGTCATAGTTCGAGCGGAAGTACTCGTCCTCCAGCATCTTGATGGCTTCGGGGTCCCGCGGCGGCGTGTTCTGCCAGGCGGGTACCTGCGGCTCATCGGCGACGAAGAAGTTGTACATGTGCCGGGCAACGAACCGGGCGGCTGCCGGCTGCCGGGCGACGATCCGGACGATGTCCTCCCCGTTCCAGTTGCCACTCTCACCCAGGAACGTCTTTTCACCGTAGTCGTGGTCCGACGGGTCGTAGATGAACGCGGCCTCGTACTTGCCGTACGGATACCTCGGGATGGAGTTGGTTACCGTCCAACCGGTGAAGGCCCGGGCGGCTTCCTTGACGTCGTCCTCCGAGTAGTTGGCCTCGCCGTCCATCCCGACGCCCAGGGAGAAGAGTTCCAGCAACTCTCGGCCCCAGTTCTCGTTGATGGCGTCCTTGTGGCTCATGCAGTTGTCCAGATAGAACACCATTGCCGGGTCCGCGGACAGGCCCTGCAGCAACTGCTCGAAGTTTCCGAACCCCACGGTGCGGAACATATCGAGCTCAATATTCTGCTGCTTGGGGTACTCGCACTTGGCGTGGCCGGTGCAGAAAATGTGGTGCCAGAACAGCCCCATCTTCTCTTCCAATGGCCGCTTGGTGTTGATCATCCGGTAGGTCCACTCTTCCTGCTGACCTTCCAGCCCGGCTTTGGAGACCCACTGGGGCTGATACCGCATCAGGATGTCGTCCTGAATTGCGGGTTGAGACTCCGGGTTGAGCAACTCCTCGACCGTAGCCTCGTAGCCTTTGGCAGCACGCGCCTCCAGCTCCCCGTACGTCCCTCCAAAACCCGCGCGGCGCATGAGGTGCGCCATCAAAGCAATGTCTTGGTCTGCCATCCTGTTACCTCCTGGGTCCGCGTATTTGCCTTAACTAACCGCCAACTTCAGGGCAATCACTGTCCCTGCCGGTTTTGGCGCCGAGGCGTGTCGAAACGACCCTTTCTTTGAGCACGCTCCGGCGGTTAGCGGCATTCCGTTAATTTGTACGCCATGCTAGCCCGATTGGAACCATTCGTCAATGTTTTTTATCATCGATTGATGGGTGGAAAACGACGGACCCACGTGCCGCCCGGTGTCGTTTTAGGCCATCGACCATAACCCTGCCCGTGCAATCTTGGGAGAAGTGGGTGAACCGCATCATTTGGGCAGGGTTTCAATGGACCAGTATTTGGGATTCTGTTTCGACTCCCCGGCCGCCGTCGCATGCCATCCCCGGCATTGGTAACTGTTCAGACTTGATGGGATCCGCAGCGGTTTTTGCCTGTTCCGTGAGGTCACTCCAGCACAAATTGTCCGTCGCATAACGCCTGCGGCCCCTCAAACGTGAACAGTTACCGGCATTGTTCCCTTGCGACGTGGATGACCCGTTGGCCAGCTTCTAGCCTCGCTATTCCTGTGACGCTGCGTCCCCGTCCCCTGGCAAACGAGATTGCGACGAATGCCTGTCGGCGCTCTCGCCGTGACAATTCACGAAAGTGGGCACGTGGAACTGATGAGGCCGTTCTAAAATGAATCCGTCATTCCTGTGCGACCAGGACCCCGGCCCCTGCTTAACAATAACGGTCCACGTTCACGCGAAATCCCAAGCAGCAGCGCGGGACGCAGCGCCATCATAAAGGCTCCGGAATTCCCCGCCTTGGTGACCAGGGTCATTCGATTTTCCCAAACGTCATTGCGAGCGAAGCGTGGCAATCTCGTTGCCGTAGCACGGGCTCTTGCCGACAGCGGTTGCGTCGCCCGGTGACGCGCACATCGCGTCATCCCTGGCGACAACAATCGAAAGGCCCTGCTTGGTGACACTGGCCCCTTGTATCTCATAGTACGCGCGTTCTATAATAGTCCCGTCAGGCAATTCCGCCGCCAGGCCAGCGGCGTCGCCAAACCTACATCCGAATAGCTAGGCGATACGGTTTCGGGTCGGCAACGGCCCCAGTCGGTTCTTCGCATCATGGTCGCCAGCGGCCGCTACCCTCTCTTTATTCGACGGGGCGGCCGAGTGTCGACCCTGCGGGTGTCACCTCCGCCCCGTGCCGTGCGGCACCGGTCTCATCAGCCGGCTGCCCGCGGGTCACGGAAGCTTGGGACTCAAAAACTATGCGAGCAAAAAAGTGTTGGCCGTGCTCCGACACCGTCCCGAAACCGCAACGCCTGACACCCAAATCAAAACAACCACCGCCACACCATCGAAAAGCAGTAGGTAACTCACTCAGCGCAGGGCGTCGCCATGAACAACCTCGCGAGACCGGCATTGCGATCCCGTGTTTGATGCGGGGGTCGCAATTCCGTCGGCATGCCAACGGCGGTGCTGTGCCGTCGTCCACGCCCCGTCTCAATTGCTGCGATGGTCGCGCGAGATTTTGCGTGGGCCAGGTATGCCCGTGCGTACGCACGAGTTCGCCCCCCTCTTGATCAAGCGCGCAGGTGCAGCGAGCGTTATACCCTGATGCGTACCCACTTGCGTCCAAACTGTCATTGCGAGCGCAGCGTGGCAATCTCGTTGGTGCAGGCGACGTCGCCCAGGCGATGGGATTGCCGCGTCGCTCCTTGCAATGACAAACGGGTACGCGTCAGGCGTTATGCCGACATGACAGCCTCAACTCCGGTGTCCAGCGCCGGACACGGCTGGTCGCGTCACCGCTGGATGTACCCTAGCGCGACGGCAATGACGGCGGACGCTCGATATGCCCGGCCCGCCCGTGGATGGATTACAATCGCCCCGTGGTCAGTGTATTGCGCACCATCCCGCTTCGGCGGCGAATTGGCGAGCGGCCAGAGGCCGTGGCGTCAGCAGAAACGGCCAACCGGGCCGCATCTTGACCGAGCCCCAAACCTCCAGCAACCGCGTCACATCCTACGCCCAGCGGATAGTGGGTCCGTGGCGTTCGGCCAACTTCCGGTGGTATTGGACCGGATCCTCCACCCAGGCCCTCTCCGCGGGAATGCAAATGCTCGTCCTGGCCTGGCTGGTGCTGGAAGTCAGTGGATCGAGCACCAAACTGGGTTTGGTGCTCTTCCTCTACGGATTGCCCAACGTCGGTCTGCTGATGGTGGGAGGGGTGATAGCCGACCGCGTCGACCGCAAGCGACTGCTGATGACGATCCAGCTGGCGGTGGGGACGTTAATCTCGGCGCTGGCAGCACTCTCGCTGACCGGCGTGATCGCCGTCTGGCACATCTACGTAGCCGCCGCGTTATTGGGCTCGCTCCAGGCGCTGAACCAGCCGGCGCGAGTCGCCATGGTTGCCGACCTGGTGGACCAACGCGCTCTGTTGGACGCGGTGGCCCACTTCAGCGCTGCGGTGCATATCGGCAGGATAGTTGGCCCGCCATTGGTGGGCTTGGTTATCGACCACTGGAGCATCAGCGCCGCTCTGCTGGCGAACGCATCCTGCTACATGGTCAGCGTTTTTTGCGTCTCCAGGATCCAGGTCGCGCCGCGGGATGCGCGGCCAACCTCCCAGCCTATACTGCGCAACTTCACGGATGGAATGGTCCAGATCTGGCGCTCCCCGGTGCTGCTCACCGTCCTCGTGCTGGCCTGTGCCTGGGGCGGGTTCGGGATGAGCCATCTGGCGGTGATTCCGGCCTTCGCCAAGGACTACCTGGGCACCGAGGCGTCAGGGGCCGGTCTGCTGCTGCTGGCGTCAGGCGTCGGCTCGCTGTTGGGGAACCTGAGCATCACGTTCATGCATCGGGCCTGGCTGTACCGCTGGTTTCTGGTGTGCCTCGTGGCGTTCTGCGCCGTCCTGACGCTGTTCGCGTGGTCGAACTGGTTCTGGGTATCGTGGGCGCTGTTCCTGGTGGTGGGGGTGTTGAGTCTGGGGACCGTCTGGCCCCTGGCCACCACCATCCTGCAGTTATCCGCCCCGGCCGAGATACGGGGCCGGGTCATGGGCGTGCTGCATTTCACGCCCGGTTTCCATAACGTCGGTGCGCTGCCACTGGCTGCCGCCGCCGGTTGGGTAGGCTGGCCCGCCGCTATTGGGATATCCGCCGGTCTGTGTCTCCTGGTTACCCTGTGGTTCGGCCTGAGCCGGGCGGCGGGCCGCCGGCTCGCCGCCACCCCTGCCGCGTAGATGAGTGGTCGTCGCGACGACCCGGTGCGTCGCGCGACTGCCAGACTGATCAGTTGATTTGTTGCCTAGAACTCTGGCCGGAGACCCCGGCTGATTGGGGATAGGGTGATACTCCGGGTCATGCCAGTCAACGGAGTGGAGTAGTGCAATGCTGGGCGAGCGAACTGAGCAGCGGGGACTGTGGGAAGCCGACCGGATGTATCTGGACTACGTAGGCAAGGACACCTTCTACGGTTTGCTGGCCTCCTTGCGTGGCCAACTGTTCCGTGACGCCGACTTCGCCGAGTTCTACTGTCTGGATAATGGGCGCACCAGTGTGCCGCCCAGCCTGCTGGCGACGGCGTTGCTGTTGCAGACCTACGACAAGGTGAGCGACGCCGAGGCCAAGGCGAGAGGCGACTTCGACATCCGTTGGAAGGTGGCCCTGGGGAAGGTGGCCCTGGGGAAGGTGGCCCTGGGGATTGAGGTGGCCCTGGGGATTGAGGTGGAGGACCGGCCCTTTGCCAAGAGCACACTGCAGGTGTTCCGCGGCCAGTTGATACTGCGCGACCAGGTGCGTGAGGTGTTTGAGCGGAGCCTGCGACTGGCGCGGGAGACAGGGTATCTGAAGCGGCGGAGCCTGCGGGTAGCGTTGGACACGACCTACATTCTGGGACGTGGGGCGGTGAAGGACACCTACAATCTGCTGGCGGACGGGATGGTGAAACTGCTGCGGGCGCTGGCGGCGGTGGATAGGACCACCGTCAAAGCATGGGCTGAGGCCCAGGGCTACCAGCGGTACCTGGGCAGCAGCGTGAAGGGCGAGGCGGCCATCGACTGGTCGAGCAAGCGGGAGCGGCGGAAGCTGTTGGCGGAGGTTGTGGCGGACGCGGACCGGCTGCTGGAGTTGGCGCGGCAGGCGCAGGACATGCTGGATACACACAGCGTCCAACGGCGGGAGATAGTGGAGGCTGCGGAGTTGTTGGGACAGTTGCTGCTACAGGATGTGGAGCGCAAGGGTGGCGATGATGACGGCCACGGGGATGGTGGGGTGAGCCTCAAGGAGGGTGTGAGCCGGGACCGGATGATGTCGGTGCATGATCCAGAGATGCGCCACGGTCGCAAGAGCAGCAGCAAGCGCTTTGACGGGCACCAAGCGGCCATTGTGGTGGACACGGACACCCAGTTGATTGCCGCGGTGGACATGCTGCCAGGCAACGCCCCCGACAATCTGGGGGCATTGGACTTGGTGGAACAGAGTGAAGCCAATGCTGAGGTCTTGGTTACCGCAGCCCTGGGCGACACCGCCTACGGCGACGGTGGGACGCGGCAGGCTTTCGCTGATGCGGGACGCAAGCTGGTGGCCAAAGTGCCGGGGCGTCCCAACCGGAAGCACTTCCCCAAGAATGACTTCCACCTTGACCTGGCAGCAGGCAGTTGCACCTGTCCGGCGGGCCAGGTTACTCACACCATTGTCCCCGTCGGGAAACGCACCGACCGGACGGGACGCGTCCATCAATTGCAGGCTTTCCAATTCCACGGGGCGGTGTGTGGAGTTTGTCCGCTGCGGTCGCAATGCATTGCAGCCAAAGGCCGTAGAGGGCGGAGGGTGCAAATCCATCCGCAGGAAGCCCGGTTGCAACAGGCCCGCGCTTTGCAGCAGAGCGCCGACTATGATGAGTACCGTCAGCTACGGGTGGTGGTGGAGCATCGGTTGGCGCGGCTGGAGCAACTGGGCATCCGGCAGACGCGCTACTTCGGACGGGTGAAGACGAAGTTCCAGCTGTATCGGGCAGCCACGGTGGCCAATCTGACGCTGATGGCGGGCAAACTGGGTCTTACGGACGATACCGGCGACGACCCGCTCGGCAACCACGTCATCGGCGCTGAGGTCGTCAATACCGTCGCCACATTCCGCGCAATCCAGCTCGGCCACATCTGGTCGCTGGCATTCCTCACGTCGGCTTTACGGCCCCAATCCCACTTCCCAAACCAGCCTTTCCGGCCCGACTTCTAGGACATCATCATGTTGCGTCACGCCGAATGCATCGTCAATCCAGCAAAATTGCGTTGACTGATGGGTATTCCAGTGGTCGATAACCTGCTCAGGATCGTGCAACACGAGAGTGGGGGCGTTCCACTTGTCCAGTGCGGCCATGGCTAGCAGTGATGCGATCGTGGTCTTCCCTGCGGCTGGTTCACCGATAAGTAGCACAAATCCATTTTTGTCCAACGCTGCCGCCGCTCGCTGATAGGCGTCGGTGATCACGACTTTGCTGATGTCTTCCCTCATTGTTTCTAATACTGCTTGCGCCTGTGCATAAGCACGTTCGTCCAAAATGTCACTTAAATCTCCTAATCCGTACACGCGTGGCATCAACATACGGATTTGCTTGTTTTCGAGAATTTGCCTGGTTAGCCACTCCTGGCCAAATATGCGGACGTGCCTGACACCAGCGTTCTCGAACATCTTGACAATTCTTTTGTGCGATGTCCCCGCGATGTCGGCGTTCGTCATCAGTACGTATGAATCGCAAATTCCTTGCTGGACGAGCGCTTTGGCTTTTTCCACTTCTTCAGACAAAGCAGATGGCGTTAGACGACCATCTGCCTTCTCGGTGAACTTGCACTGGATCACGAAAGAGCCTTCAAGGTCTCCGTGTCCATCCGGGTTCCATGTGACTCTGAACGCGCCGTCCCTGCCACCGTCATTAGAATCGGCAAAGGACTCCAAGGTCTGGCCGAGGATTTCACCACCGATGGTGTGGCACAACTGTTGGAAGCTATGCCACCCAAGTTTATGCAGGTCGTACATGCTGGCTACCAGCTCTCACAGTTTCATGCGGTGTGGTGCCCAAACTCGCGACGCCTCGGATCTGGAATCAATCACTTGCTCACGTTTAGTGCGGTTGTCTTCGCCCCCAAATCCCCGGCGATCTCCTCCAACTGTTCCAGGGCGGCCCGCAGGTCCTCCATGATTTCCTCGGCGATCTGGTCGGGCGGCGGCAGGTTTTCGGAGTCCTCCAGGCTCTCGTCGCGCAGCCAGAAGGTGTCCAGGTTGGCCTTGTCCCGCTGGGTGAGTTCGTCGTAGGTGAACCGCTTGAGCCGCTCGGACTCCTCCCGCTTCGTCCGGTCGTCGGCGCGGTAGCAGGAAACGAAATCGTCCAGGTGCGCTCGGGTCAGCGGGTCGGTTTTCAGCGTGAAGTGCTGGTTGGTGCGCAGGCGTAGATCCACAGGCCGCCGGTCCACGGCGTTTCGCTGGCCGGCTTGCCGTCGAAGAACAGCACGTTGGCCTTGACCCCCTGGGCGTAGAACACGCCGGTGGGCAGGCGCAACAGGGTATGCACGTCGCACTCGTGCAACAGACGGCGGCGGATGGTCTCGCCGGCCCCGACCTCGGGCAGCACGTTGTCGGGCAGCACGATGGCCGCGCTGCCGTTGATTTTCGGCAGGGTGCGGACGTGTTGCAGGAAGCTCAGCTGCCGGTTGCTGGTGGTGGCCTAGAAGTCGGGGCGCTCCACCGTCAGGCTCTGGCGCTCCGTTCTGCCCTCGGCGTTGACGTAGGTCAGCGTGGACGTGCGGCCGAAGGGCGGATTGGTTAGCACCATGTCGTGGTTGACGCTGGGCTGCGCTCGCAGGCTGTCGTCCACCTTGATGTTGGTCCGGTCGCCGCCGATGCCGTGGAGGTACAGGTTCATCACCCCCAACTCTGCAGGATGGTCATGGCGTGCAGTGGTTACGCCGCTCCCAGGTCCGAAGCCACCTGACCGATCACGCTGTCCATCGTGGACACGATCTGTTCAACCTCGCCGGGTGTGACGCAAAGGGGCGGCATGATGTTCATGAGGTCTCCGCCGCGCAGGAAGAGGCCATTATCGGCAAAGCCCTGGGTCAACCTCGGTCCCAGGCCGGCGTCGGCTGGAAAGTGTTCTTTAGCCTCCCGATCCTTCACCATCTCCAGCCCGCACATGAGACCCAGACCACGCACGTTGCCAATTATGGAGTGCTTTTGCTTGAGCTCTTCGAGACCGTCCAGCAGATATTTCCCCATCCGGGCCGAATTCTCCACCATCCCTTCCCGTTCCATGATTTCCAGGTTCTTCAGGGAGGCAGCCGCGGCCACCGGATGGCCGCCGAAGGTGATCACATGCCGGAAGGCCGCCTTGGGGCCGCCTACAAAAGCGTCGGCGATGGGCTTGCGAAGAATGGCTCCTCCCATGGGGATGTATCCGCTGGTGATGCCCTTGGCCACGGTCATCATGTCCGGAACGACGTGCCAGTGTTCGCAACCGAACCATTTGCCGGTGCGGCCAAAGCCGGTGATCACCTCATCAGCAATCAACAGGCAGCCGTACTTGTCGCAAACTTCCCGCAGCAGGGGCCAATAGTTGTCCGGCGGCACCACCGCGGCCATGGGGCTGGAGATGGGTTCCGCTATAACCGCTGCCACGGTTTCCGGCCCCTGGAACTGGATGATGCTCTCGATTGCGTCCACGCACCGTTGACCACATTCTTCCGGCGTTTCGCTATTGAACTCGCAGTGATAGAAGTTGGGTTGCGGAGCGTGGAATGTATTCGGCATCAGGGGCTCGTAGTCTTCCCTGGGGTAGAGAAAGTTGCCCCCGAGCGCCATTGCGCCCATGGTGGCGCCGTGGTACGAGTCCTTGCGGCTGACGAATTTGGTGCGCTGCGGTTCGCCCATCCGCTTGAAATAAGCGCGGGACAGCTTCAATGCCGTTTCCACCGACTCGGAACCGCCGCTGGTGAAAAAGCAGCGGGAAAGATCGCCCGGCATCATGGACGCGATTTTTTCCGCCAGCATAACCGTGGGTTCGGTGGTGGTGCCCATCGGCATATAGGTGATCTTGAGCATTTGCTCGTAGGCTGCGTCGGCAATTTCCTTTTGGCCATATCCGACGTTCTTCAACCAGAGGCCCGACATGGCGTCGATGTAGGTGTTGCCCAGCGCGTCAGTAACCTGACAACCCTTGCCTTCCACAAAGATCTGAGGTTCACCCTTCTCGGCCATGTCGCTGGGTTCCCTCAGGTACACCCAGAGGTTTTCGAGGGCGGTCCTTTGCAGGTCGTTGACCGCAGATTCAGAATGGGTAGCCATGCTTTCCTCCAGATGCCGTTTCGAGCGCGAAATTGGCGTTGTTCGATACCAAGTCAGTTTAACATGTCAACGCCGACGAAGATTTGACCCGGTTTTGCCGACCAGTTAGCTACTGACCGAAACTTAGTATTACAGCCGCGCTTTGTGGGAAGGACTCATGTCGCTGACCGTGCCCGAAGTTAGACGGCTGTCATGCAGGCTGCTGTGACTACTTTATGAGAGTGCTGACCTGCCTATCCGGTAGCCGTGGTGGAGCTGGCGGCACCAAGCCCGAGCCTTGGAATCCGTTACAAGAGGCACTTTCAGAGGCCCGCAATTCAAGTGCAACTGTAATACTAGAGGGTGTCTAAAAAGAGGGAAGGCGGGCCAGTCGGCGTAGCATGAGGCCGGTCATGGAGATGTAGATCCAGGTTTCCGTGGTTTCGCACAATGCCTCGTAGTCCTTGCTCAATCGCCGCTGTCGGTTCAGCCAACCGAAGGTGCGTTCCACTACCCAACGCCGGGGCAGCACCTGGAAGGTGTGTTGCTGTGCTGGACGGCGCACCAGTTCCGATCTCCAACCGGCCACCGTCTGGGCCCACGCCACCAGTTTGCCGCCGTACGCGCCGTCGGCCCAGATCAATTGTAGCCGAGGGAAGCGGACCATCAAACGCCGTAATACCAACCGCGCGCCGTCTCGGTCCTGAATGTCAGCCGGATGCACCGCCACCGCCAGCAGCAGTCCCAGGGTATCTACTACGATATGGCGTTTGCGTCCCTTCACCTTCTTGCCCGCGTCGTAGCCTCTGGGCCCCCTTTTTCCGTGGTCTTTACCGACTGGCTGTCGATGATGGCCGCGCTGGGGCTGGTCTCCCGGCCCTGAGCCGGCCGCAGCATGGCGTGCAGCGTGTCGTGGGCCCGCTGCCAAGTTCCGTCCCGACGCCAGGTGCGGAAGTAATGGAACACAATGCGCCACGGCGGCAGGTCATGGGGCAGCATCCTCCAGGAGCAGCCGGTGCGCAGCACGTAGCGGATGGCGTTGACGATCTCCCGTCTCGGGTAGGTGATCGGCCGACCGCCCGGCTTGGGCGGAGGTAACAGGGGTTCCAACAGTTGCCATTCTCGGTCGCTGAGGTCGCTGGGATAAGCTGGTCGTTCCATACCCCCACACTACGACCAACTCCTCCCTCTCTGCCTTCATGCGTCCAGACCAATTGGACCCTTTTTAGACACCCTCTTAGATCACGTATCCGTCGGGGGGCAAGGCGGTAGGCTAGCGGAGAGGTATTGGTCCGAGATACGCATACCGTTCTTTCCTGCTGAGGCGAGGAGCCGCATCGCAAAGATTTATTATCGAGCCGAGAATGAATCTGTGGCCCCCCAATCATCACTGGATGAGTGGCTCAAACAGGACTCGGAAAGAGTGGTAGAAACTGACACGCTACATTTGCAACCCCAGATTAAAGAGTTGAAAACCAAGATTGCCCAAACCATCGATTCCATCGCGAACGGAGAGCCTCCTTCAACCGACTTGACGTTTGTTTATGGTTACTGAAGGCTTGATGACTTTTGGAACAGCGGGGTGGCTTTTGGAACAGAAATGACTTTCGGTGCAAAGCCGGAAGCGCGGTATTTTGACTAATGTCAGGTCGTGGTTGGCAGGTCAATCACCCTGGATGTTGCATTTGCCCTGCGAATTGGCCAATTGGTGGGACGGACGAGAAGGGCGCGTTGCCGCTCGACCGGGTGAGCCAGGCGGTAAGTCTGAACTGCACCCAGCGCAAGCCGGTCCTCTGCTGACGGGAGCGCAACGGTGTCAGTCGCCCGGCGCGATGTCGTCCAGCAAGCCGCTTCGCACAGCCCAGACGACGACCTCCTGCTTTGAAGTGACCCTCAATTTATCCTGAATTCGGTAAATCGTGTTCTTGATGGTCACGGTGCTGTTGCCCCTCGCCTCGGCAATCTGCGTGTACGACCTGCCGCTGGCGAACAGCTTCAGTATCTCCCGCTCCCTGAAGGTCAACCCTTCCAGGGCGCGCTAGATGAGTTCACGGTGCTCACGGAGCAGCGCGAAGACCCGCCTTATGGCGACGTCCGGTATGCGCAACCGGCCTTGCGCCACCTCTCGAACGGCGCCCGCGAGTTCATCCGGTCCCGAATACTTCTGCAGGTAGCCCGTGGCCCCGGCGGCGATCGCCTCCACGACCGCATCCTCTTCATTCGACGCCGTCAGCATCAGCACCTTCGTGTCCGGCAGCAGTTCCATGATCTCCCGGCAGGCGTCGACGCCGTCCATCTGCGGCATCATCACGTCCATGACGATGACCTCCGGCCGCAGGGTCTGCGCCGTCCTCACCGCCTCCGCTCCGTGTGCGGCTAGCCCGACGACCTCGAAGTCCCCGACGTCTTCCAGCGCGTCCCGCAGGCCGTTCCTCATGATGGGATGGTCGTCCACCACCATCACCCTGATCCGTTCCGTCCTAGGCATCTCGCTCTCCTCCTGCAATCTACTCATAGGGCGTCTCGCAGGTCACGGTAGTTCCCTCATCCCTTCCGCCCGTCTCGACGATGAGCTGGCCGCCGAGCCGCGCAGCGTCCGCCCTCATGCCGCTGAAACCGCGGCCGCGCTCGGCGTAGTCGTCGGGCAGGCCGACCCCGTCGTCCGAAACGGACAGCCGGATGCGGTCAGCCTCGAAGTCCAGCCTGACCTCGACTTTGCTGGCCTGGGTGTGGAGGAAAGCGTTGGTAAGCGCGTTGTGAGCGACGGAGAAGAGGCGGGAGCAGGTCTCCACGGCAAGGGGCGGCTCGCTCCCGGACTGCGACATCTCGGCGGAGACCGCCGTGACCTTCGCAAATGTCTCGGCGTGCGACCAAAGCACTCGGCCCAGCTCCCTTCCCTCGAAGATGTGGCCTGATCGATGGGACGCCTCAACTCCCACATGGCCGTCTGCGACAGCGAAAATGTCGCGGCCAGCTCCTCGTTCGACTCGCCGGCCAGCTGCATGGCTCGGCCGATCCCCAGCCCGATCATGTAGGCGGTCTGGGCGGCCGTGTCGTGAATGGCCTGGGAGAGCTCGATTCGCTCCCGGAGCAGCCCGCTCTCCCTTTCCATGGACTCCTGCTGCCTGACCCGCTCGAACCGGGCGATCAGGCTGACGCATGCGACGATGCCGTACATCGCCACCGCCCTGGCGAGCAGAGCCTTCTCCTGACCTAAATCGAAGTCGAGACCGGAGCCCATCGCCAGGCTGACCACGGCATAGACGACGGCAACCATCGTCGTCCAGGCGAGACTGAGCCATAGGGACGTGAATACGATGGCGAACAGCGCCAGGGCGGGATAGTAGCTAGGCTTTGCACATTTCAAGCCGCGTAGGCGAGTGAATCTACAAGTCGGTGGTACAGGACAGCCGGGACTTTCCATATATCCGGTTCTGCCTCGGACAGTGAAAAACCCTCGGAGGCCAGCCACAAGTGGCGGCGCACCAGAGCGATGGCATCCACGAAAGTTGGAGACGGCTTGGCGTACCAGGCCGCGGTGCGCTGGCTCATGGGCAGTTGTTCCTGCATCAAGTGAGCCGCCAGGGTGGTCCAGGAGAATAGGCCCATCAGGATCGGCGTGGTGCGGGCAATGGCGCGATCGGACCACTGGCGTTGGGTCGCCACACCCAGATGTGCTCGCACCTCCTGGAAGGTGACCTCCAGTTGCCAGCGCAGCACAAACCATTCCAGAACCTGCACCGGGTCCACGGCCAGGTCAGTGCACAGCAGAGCCTGTGTAGCGAATTCTCCTTGGGGGTCCCGAACCAAAACCCAGCGCAGGGGCACGGGCGGCTTGCCCGAGCGATACCAGACCGCCGTTTGCGAGGTGAGCTCCACCGTGCGGGTCGTGCCGTCGTACCACGCCACCACCGCGGTGGCCCAGGACTGACCGGGATGGTCGACGAGTGATTTCAGCGCGGGCAGCCGTCGGCCTTTCAGCGGTGGCCGACCGTTCCGGCTCGGTTGACGTGGTGGCGCCGGTTCATAGAGGGCCGCGTCCAGGCGCAATCTGGTGATGAGGGTAACGGGTTCACGCAGGGATTGGCAGCAGTGGAGCAGGTCCAGGACGGCGTAGCCGCCGTCGCCCACCAGCACCAGGGGGCGCTGGGGCAGCCAGCGGCGCAGTTGCATGACCATCTGCCGCGCCCAGTCGGTGAGTTTTTTGTGGCGGCGTCCGCGCTGCCGGTAGTAGCGTTCCGAGGGCGCCAGCACGGTGAGAAAAGGCCAGGCCCAATAGCGTCCCGCCCAGGGGACCTGGCCCAGCCACATCAGGGAAATCCAGCGCAGACCGCTGGCCTTGACCAGGTGGCTCCGGCTGGAACGCACCGCATCGCGGTAGATGCCCAAGGATTTGATTTTAGGACCGCGGCGCCGTTCCAGGGTTTCGTGATTGGTAAAAGGCTCGTATGCCGAAGATCAACGGACCATCGCCTTGATCCAAGTAGAGGATCAGCAGTCCCAACAGGATGCGTGCCGCTTGGCGGGGCGACCACACCGCCCGATTGAGCACTTGATGATAACGGGCGCAGTTGCGGTCGTCGCTCAGTCCCATGACACGGTGCGCCGATGACGCGCAGTGCCGATGCCACGGTGCGTTGGCCGGGAGCCAGTATCGCGCCGATCAGCAGGATTTGGGCTTTCCGCCAGGTCGGGCTGCGAAACAGCATGGCGAAGGGATGGAGTACGGGTACAATCGCGTTGGGCAGGGTGAGCATCGCTTGGCCTTTTTCCAGGAGGGTCCGGCCAGCTTACCCTGTTCTTATGATTTATCTAACTTTTGTGCAAAGTCCAGAGTAGGCCACGTAGATGAGCAGATGGAACTCGCCGCCGATGATGACGGCGGCAGAGCTCAGGGCGATATACATGGCGCTGAGAAAGAGCAGCCAGCGCCAGGTGACCGTCCGGTTCGTCCGGAGCCGGTAGTGGACCAGGCCGTTGAACGCTATCAGCGGTACGTTCAGGAACAGGTACGACTTGTCGGTCGCGTACCATAGCTCCGGTCGATAGGCCAATTCAACCACGCCGTGGATGAGTGGCTCAGTCTCTTCGCCGACCCCATCCTGGGCAACAGCGCCCTGGACCGGCTGGCCAACGCCAGCTACCAGATCGTCATCGAAGGCGCCAGCTATCGCGAGAGATTGTCGCCGCATCGGGCGTCCAAGGAGGTGATTGACCGACCAACTGCCACCTGATATTTATCAAATCACCGCGCTCCCAAGGTGGGTCAATGCCCGTGGAAATACCGGGTCAATGACCCTGGAAAATGACAACCGGTACAGTCGCTGGTCGCGCGTGTGGTCGCACCTGAACTTTTGCAGTGCACCGTGCATTTCTTTGGTCCTGTTCCGGCACTTTCTGGTGTTTGTCGGCGGGTCACGGCTTTGCCGATTGTCCGGTGAGCGTGTAGAATGAACGCCGATGATCGAGCAGGGGTTGGACTGTTTCGTGGGCATCGGCGGTCTGCCGGGTCCGCGTTCTGCCGACCAATCGCCTGCTCAGTGGGTTTCGTACCCTGATGAACGTTGCTCCGGATTTCAACCGACGGCGTTCCGAATGGAGTTATGCAGGATTGCCGGCAGTTGGCTGCAAGCGCCGGTTTTGGCCCCGTCCGCAGCGAGAGAGCAACGCGAGGGGCTGGTTTCAAATGCTCTCCCTGCCCAGCCTTGGGTACCTGTACGGTACCTGGGGCTCTTTTGATTCCCGCGTGTCCGGGACCCCGTCATGTTTCTCTATCAAGGGAGGTCTTTTCTATGCTTGGTGTTCTTGCGACTAAACCGCCCGACGTTATCTCCACCGCCGTTATGGGCTCGGTGTTGGAGTGCCAAGATCGTGGTTTCCATTTTTTGGGCGGCATGGTTCCTGATGTTGACCGTGGTGTTCCCGAGGCCTATGACGATTCCGACGTGTCGGTAGTGATTCGCATGTCGCGTGTACGGTTGGTCGTCGAGGCCAAGAGCACTGATGTACCTTGGTCCGAGACGGTGTTGGCTCATGAGCCTTCTGCTCTTGCATCTGATCTGGAGGTCGGGACGTTGGCGGCCGGCGCGGTGCGTCATTTCACGGAGCTGATGGGACGGGGCAGAGATGGGATGATGCGCTATTTGTCCCGAGCCGGCATGGCCAAGGAGGAGGAGGCCAGCCTGGTCGCGTTGGTGGATCGTTGGCTGGATGAAGCAGGCTTGGAGAGATTGGGCGTCTTGTCGCGGATGGCCGTTGAGGGTCGGTTGGGCCCTGGCCATGTCCTAGAGACGTGGATAAACGGCCGCTCAAAGTTGGATCTGGCCTTGTTGCTGGATGACACTCACATCCGTAACTGGGAGTTGGCTGTTGCCTACGCTTTCGCCCATGCGTCCGAAATGGTGCTGGCGTCTTACTGGTCTGACGGCGTTCCCAGCAGTGGGGTTCTTTCCCTCGTGCCTGGGGATGACCTGGACTGAGGTCGGGATGCCGACTCCGCGTTGGGACTGTTTATGGCTGATGTTTCGCAAGGGCAGATATACAGGTGCGATTTCGGCGCTGAGGGCGGCGTGGAGTTGGCGGGTCCTGGCCTTGCGATGGTAGTCAGTCGCGACGACTACAACCGCGCGAGTTCCAGCGTTCTTGTAGTTCCGACGACCCGGGGCGATATTGATCCTCTGTACGTCGATTATTACCGACCGTTGGAGCAGCTAGTACCGTTGCCAGGTAGATTTGTAAGAATATAAGAAAGCAGCCATACTTGGGCATGATCTTTGTGTGAGGAAGTGCCCAGCCATGGCTGCCATCAAGTATAAAGTAGAGTTGACCGAGTCCGAACGGACCGGTCTCAATGAGGTGTCCCAGCGAGGCAAGGCGTCAGTGCGCACCGTGAAGCGGGCGCTGTCGCTGCTCAAGGCTGACCCGGGGCTTCGGGACCGTGAGATAGCCGATGTGCTGTTGGTCAACGCGGCCACGGTCGCCAGAGCGCGGAAGCGGTAGGTGGAGGAAGGACTTGAGGCCGCCATCAATGACCGACCGCGGCCGGGCCAGGAGCGCAAGCTGGACGGCAAGCAGGAAGCGCACCTGATCGCCATTGCGTGCAGCGCCGCGCCCGAAGGGCACACGCACTGGACACTCCAGTTGTTGGCCGACCAGGTAGGTGGTGGAGTTGGAGTTTGCCGATAGCATCTCCCTGGAGACGGTGCGCCAGATGCTCAAAAAAACGCACTCAAGCCGTGGCAGAAGCAGGAGTGGTGTATCCCCAAGGTGAGCGGGGAGTTCGTGGCGCGGATGGAGGACGTGCTGGACCTGTACCAACAGGCGTACCATCCGGAGCGTCCGGTAGGGTGTTTCGACGAGACCTCCCGGCAGACGAGACCTCCCGGCAGACGAGACCTCCCGGCAATTGACTGGGGAGGTGCGTCCGCCCCTGGAGGCTGCCCCGGGACGGGTGGCACGCTATGACACCGAGTACCAGCGCAACGGGACACGGAACCTGTTCATGATCTGTGAGCCGAGGGGTGGCTGGAGACCTGTGGAGGTGACCGAGCGCCGCACTGCCGTGGACTTCGCGCACCAGATGCGGTGGCTGGTGGACGAGGCCTACCCTGATGCCGAGGTGGTCCGGCTGGTACTGGACAACCTCAACACCCACAAACTCGGCGCGCTCTACGCAGCATTTGAGCCCGGCGAAGCTCGACGCATCGCCCAACGCCTCGAGTTTCATTACACTCCCACGCACGGCAGCTGGCTGAATCCTGTCCTGAGCTTGCCGAAGGGATGGCTGAGATCGAGTTGAGCGTCTTCAGCAGGGGATGTCTGAACCGCCGTATCAGCGATGAGGCGGAGCTGCGGCGAGAGGTTGCGGCGCTCGAACGCGAGTGCAACGCAGCAAAATCAGCCATAGACTGGCGGTTTACCACCCAAGATGCTCGCCGTAAGCTCCAATATATCTATCCGACAAGATCAGATTGAAACAGTACTAGTACCGTTGCCAGGTAGATTTGTAAGAATATAAGAAAGCAGCCATACTTGGGCATGATCTTTGTGTGAGGAAGTGCCCAGCCATGGCTGCCATCAAGTATAAAGTAGAGTTGACCGAGGCCGAACGCTCCCGTCTCGATGAGGTGTCCCAGCGAGGCAAGGCGTCAGTGCGCACCGTGAAGCGGGCGCTGTCGCTGCTCAAGGCTGACCCGGGGCTTCGGGACCGTGAGATAGCCGATGTGCTGTTGGTCAACGCGGCCACGGTCGCCAGAGCGCGGAAGCGGTACGTGGAGGAAGGACTTGAGGCCGCCATCAATGACCGACCGCGGCCGGGCCAGGAGCGCAAGCTGGACGGCAAGCAGGAAGCGCACCTGATCGCCATTGCGTGCCGCGCCGCGCCCGAAGGGCACACGCACTGGACACTCCAGTTGTTGGCCGACCAGGTAGGTGGTGGAGTTGGAGTTTGCCGATAGCATCTCCCTGGAGACGGTGCGCCAGATGCTCAAAAAAACGCACTCAAGCCGTGGCAGAAGCAGGAGTGGTGTATCCCCAAGGTGAGCGGGGAGTTCGTGGCGCGGATGGAGGACGTGCTGGACCTGTACCAACAGGCGTACCATCCGGAGCGTCCGGTAGGGTGTTTCGACGAGACCTCCCGGCAGACGAGACCTCCCGGCAATTGACTGGGGAGGTGCGTCCGCCCCTGGAGGCTGCCCCGGGACGGGTGGCACGCTATGACACCGAGTACCAGCGCAACGGGACACGGAACCTGTTCATGATCTGTGAGCCGAGGGGTGGCTGGAGACCTGTGGAGGTGACCGAGCGCCGCACTGCCGTGGACTTCGCGCACCAGATGCGGTGGCTGGTGGAGGAAGCATACCCTGATGCCGAGGTGGTCCGGCTGGTACTGGACAACCTCAACACCCACAAACTCGGCGCGCTCTACGCAGCATTTGAGCCCGGCGAAGCTCGACGCATCGCCCAACGCCTCGAGTTTCATTACACTCCCACGCATGGCAGCTGGCTGAACATGGCTGAAATCGAGTTGAGCGTCTTCAGCAGGGGATGTCTGAACCGCCGTATCAGCGATGAGGCGGAGCTGCGGCGAGAGGTTGCGGCGCTCGAACGCGAGCGCAACGCAGCAAAATCAGCCATAGACTGGCGGTTTACCACCCAAGATGCTCGCCGTAAGCTCCAATATATCTATCCGACAAGATCAGATTGAAACAGTACTAGGTACTCGCGCGTCCTGCCGGAATATTCGGGCCATCAGGGCTGATCGCCTGCGACGTTTGAAGGGTACTGCGACGCGCTCTCAGATGTTGCAGGTGGTTCGTGGTGGGGTCTGGCCTTACTTGTGGGACGGGGTTCGCCGTGCATCTTCTTATGGGTCGGAATTTGCTCCCGGCACGGTGCACAACGGTTTCATCCCGAATCACCGCGGTGTGATCGAGGAGTCCTGCTTTCTCGTCTTGGCCTGCAATGAGGGGAACTGGTTTGCCACGGTGGCGAAGGTCGACCAGTTGCCGGTGGGGGAGTCACAGGTTCGGGTACCGTTGACCGCTGTGAATGGTCCTGACGATCTGGCGGCTTATTCGCATGGGTTACAGGCTGTCGACCTGAGTGTGGCGGTTGAGGGATCAGCGTGCCCGACTTACGTCGGTGCGGTTGACTTGGGTTCTTTGGTCAGGGTCGTCCGTAGTGTCGTGAGGTTGACGAGGTCGCCGGCATCTTGAGTTTTTGCGTCTTCGCCTGCGCCATGTTTCGCCGATGGCTGTACTGATCGCTCCTGTTTCTGGGTCGGTGTGGCCTACTGTCAAGGCCAAAGCATTGGCAACGTATTGGTTCAGTTCGTCGATGACCGCTCTTAGAGCCTGTTTACAATCTTTTGAGGATTAGCACCATGAAGGCAAGCACCACCATTTGCCGGCTGGTATTGAGCTTTCTTTCACAGTTCTTCCAGAGTCGGCGGCACTTTTCCAGCCAGGCGAAAGACCGCTCCACCACCCATCGCTTTGGCAGCACCACGAAGGTGTGCAGTTCGTTGCGTTGCACCACTTCCACCGCGGCTCCCAACAAGCTTTGCACCGCAGTGGCAAAGGGCTTCCCGGTGTAACCCCCGTCCACCAGCACCTTCTGGACCTGGCTGAGGTCGGCCCGGTTTTCGTCAAACATCGCCAAAGCCCCAGCCCGGTCGGTAACATTGGCGGTAGTCACGTGTATCGCATGGGGCAATCCTTGCGTGTCCACCGCGATGTGACGCTTGATTCCGGACACCTTCTTGCCCGCGTCATAGCCCTTGCTATCGGCACTGTCCGTGTTCTTGACGCTCTGGGAGTCCACGATGCAGAAGCTGGTCGGCTCTTTCCGTCCATTGCTTTGCCGGACCGCGCCAACCGATTTTTTTTAGGACTTGCTCCAGAATGGATTCTTTCGCCGGGCCAGGCTGCTCGCTCCACTGCCGGAAATACTGGTAGCAAGTGCGCCAATTGGAGAAGTCCGCGGGCAGCATTCGCCACTGGCACCCGCTTTTCAAGAGGTACAGCACGCCGCAGAAAACGTCATACAAGTCCACGGTGCGGGGTTTGGTCCGACGGCGGGCCGACTCCAACGTCGGCAGAATCCGGGCGAATTGCTTCCGGCTGATGTCGCTGGGATAAGAATGAGACATGATTACCCCTCCCCTGATCATAGTCTCAACTTAACCTATTCCAGAGATCGTAGACAGGTTCTTAGATGACGGCGGGAACGTTGTTGTTCAACCGGGCCGGCTTGACGTTGTCGATCAGGAGCCGGTAGTAATCCGATTGCTTTCGCTGTGGCCTAATGCCGTGTGAGGCGGCACAACGTCGAACCTGACTAAGTTGCGACGAAGACTGCCGATCCCCCACGACTGCTACTGTTCCTGTTGCTCGTAATCCTATGAAGGTGAGCGGTATCGCAAGGAACTGCAATACGCCCAGGACCGCACCCGCGACTGTGTTCGCGGCGGCTATTTTGTGGCCCGGCGCTGTCGGTTCCGCTTTTCGTACTGGCTGCGCTTCCTTCTGCAGTCTGCGCAGCGGCTTAGTCCCTCGACCGCGGGATTGGGGCAGTCCTTGTGGAGGCCGAGTTCTTTTCGGTTCGCTCGGCTCTCGGCTTGGCTGGTTGGCAAGTCTTTCTGTCGCTCCTGGCGGGTTCGCTTGGCTTTGGTAGCCTTCGACGGTTTCTGGACCGTTGCCTTGGGTTTCGATGCAGTTTTGGTGGCGTTCCGCTTGCGCGGTTGGGTGTTACCGGCGTTGGCGGGCTCCGGTAGCGCGAAGGTAAACTCGAAGGTGCGACCTATTGCACGTGTGTGCGGCCTGTTTCCCTACTTGAAGGCACGGCGGTCGTTGGCGCTGGATTGACGGTGTCTGGTGACCGTCGGGTCGTTCCAATTGAAAGAGCCCCCAGCAAGTCGCGGGGGCTCTTTCAATGGTTCTGTTGGATGATGCTACTGGTTGCGCAGCCGGCGGTTCTCGTCTTCGAGTTCGCGGATCCGGGCGTCGGCCTGTTCGCGCTCCTGCAGTCGGGTTTGTCGTTCGGCGTCGGCCCGTTCCCGCTCGGTGACGGCGCGGTCGCGCTGGTCCTCGTAGGTCAGAATAGGTCTGCCGGTGGCCGGGTCGTACCAGACCAGCTGGCCGTTCTCCCAGCGCAGGTTGAGGTTGAGCACTGGGCTATAGCCCTGCAGGCTGCCGTCGGCGAGTTCTGCGACGGCACAGGGTTCGTAGTGGTCGTGCACGAGTTGGTCGCCGGCTAGCTTAGTATTACAGTCGCGCTTCAGGGGAAGGACGTATGTCGATGACTATGACCGAAGTTAGACGACTGTTATGCAGGCTACGGTATCCACTTTATGAGAGCGCCGACCTGCATATATGGTAGCCGTGGTGGAGCCGGCGGCACCAAGCACATGCCTTGGAATCCACTACAAGAGACACTTTCAGAGGCCCTCAATTCAAGTGCAACTGTAATATTAGTGCCTATCCTAATAATCCGGCGGCTCTGAGGGCGATGAGGGCGCAGGCGAAGTGAAGAAAGGCGATGTAGTTGTCGGGGGACTTGTCCCAACGAACCAGAATGCGCCGGAAACGGTTCAGCCAACTATGGGTGCGTTCCACCACCCAACGCCGGGCTTTGAAACCGGCCTCCCGCTTGATGGCTTGAGCCTCTTCGCCTCGACTGCGGATATGGGCCGTGAAGCCGAACTCGTCCAGGGTGCGGCGCACCTCTGCGAAGTCGTAGCCCTTGTCCAGGCACATCCCCTGGGGATGCTCTGGGCTGGGCGCCGGTCGGGATACCGCCACGCTGTCCACCGTGGCCCACACCAGCTTCATGTCGTGGCGGTTGGCCCCGTCCACCGCCAAGCCCACTGGAATGCCCGACGCTTCAGTCAACAGGCTGCGCTTGACGCCTCGCTTACCTCGGTCGGTGGGGTTGGCGCCAGTTTTTTCCCCCACCCAGGGGCGACTTGGTCATGGCCCCGTCCATACTCAGCCAACTCCAGTCCAGACCCTGCAGTTCGTCGTAGCGCTCCAGTCCCACCCGCCACAACTCCAGGAACACCCCAGCGGCAACCCACTCCTGAAAGCGCAGGTGCGCGGTGGACCCGGAACAGATCCCCGTGGCGTCCAAGGCCTTCCACTGGCAACCGGTGCGCAACACGTAGAAGATGCCGTTGGCGCAGGTGCGGTCGGGAACCCGGGGACGGCCGCCCCCAAACCGATGGGTGTTCACACGCTTGGGGATCAGGGGCTCCAGCACTGCCCAGAGTCCGTCGGAAATCTGGAAACCGCCGGTGGTGGGATTGGTCTTGTTGGCTAGGCCAGCCCGCTTGGGACGTGGCGGCTTGGGGTCTTTCGCTTTGGTCATGGCCCCAGTCTAAACGTAACCCCACCTGGGCTTCCCAGAACGGGAGCGCGAGTTTTCACGAGTTATTAGGATAGGCACTTAGTGCCGTGGTACTGCCCCGTCTCATCGTGGGTTAAATTGGCACTACGCGGTGGTCGTGAAGCCGTGGACCCATGCTGATCCGCGTGCCCAAGCGGGTTAGTGATGCTGATCAGCGTCGTGTGTTCCAGAAGCGCCGCAAATCTCTGCGGCGTTTCTTCATTGTAGTCCAGCGTACGTTGCGTGGTCATATTTCGCACACGACCCTGTCGTCGTCGCTGTCACGAGCACTGGGCACCATCCACTTTGGGAATCCTATGCCATTGCCCTTGCTACCCTGAATGCGGGTGTCTCCGGCCGTCTGTGCGGCGTCGCAGGATGTCGGTTCGGAGGTGACCGTGGTCCTGTTTTCGGCCATCAGCACCGCGATGCCCGTACAGGTTACAGGTTCATTCGTTCAGGACGATGACCGTGACGTTGCTGTCCTGGGAGTGCTGAACGTTGGCGTCGGAGATGTTGGTGCCGAACACGGCCGCCGCGGTGCCGCCGCCGCTGGCGTTTTGCATGATGCGAGCACGTGCCGCGGCGCGGTTAATGTCGTGGTCGTCAATCGTTGCCGAGATCTCGCCGACGACGTAGACGACTTCGCCGTCTGGTGCAGTGCCGGCCAATATGGTGCCTGCTTCGTAGATGTCGTAGGCTTCCTGTTCGGTGATGGCCCGCCTTTCGACCGCTGCGGCGACGATGTTGGTGAGCGTCGCGTTGTCGGGCTGGTTGATGGCCAGCAGGATCTCGCCGTTCTGGACGTCGAGGTATCGTCTGGCGAGCTGAACCGCCCTTCTGACGACTTTGCGTTCGTAGTCGGAGCCGGTGATGTTGCTGAGCTGCCCTCGTACGGTGTTCAAGACCTCGTCGGTGGTGTCGAAGCGGCTATCCAGGGCGGTAAGCCTCTGGTCGAAGACGCGGGTCATTTTGGCGACGGCGTCCGTTAGTTGGGCCACGTTGTTGGGCAATTCCAGCAGATCTTGGGTGAGGAGTCGCTGAGGCAACGCTGCGTCTAGTTCGGGGTTGCGGTCGAGGGCCTTCATCAGGTCGGTGATGTCGTTCGGTGTAGTCATGGTGCTTACTGCCACAGGCCAGTGTAACTGGGAATTGGTTGGGCTGCGAGATGACGACGTCATAAGTAACTGTTCAGAGTTGATGAGATCTGCGGGCTTTTTGGCCGTTCCCAGAGCCGTGGCCAAGTAGGCAATTCCGGTGCTGAGCCGATCAGATCCCCTCAAACGTGAACAATTACCGTCATAAAGCAGGGCAATCGCATTTGGATTGCATTGCCAGCGTCAATCCGGCGCAAACCGGAATCCAGCATCCAAATCCTCCAATTCTGTTACGGAAACATCCATGCTATGATAATCTCACGCTTACTTTCGTCGGAATCATGGACAGAAAATATCTAATACGATTGACCTGCCGGAAAATTGACCCGTTAACCGTATTTTGTTACCTTGATCTCACGCTCCGACTCATCGGGGCAGAGGGAGGGAAGCGTAATGGCATATGATCTACTCATAAAGAATGGGCGCGTGGTTGATGGCTCTGGTGGACCCTCATTCTACGCGGACGTGGCGGTAACAAATGGCAAAATCGTGGGGGTGGGCAAATTCAGTGAGCCCGCCACTCACACTATCAACGCCGATGGTCGGGTAGTGGCCCCTGGGTTCATTGACCATCACACCCATTTTGACTCCCAGTGCATGTGGGATCCCATTGTCACTTCTACGTCGCTAAACGGTAGCACCTCGATCATCGTGGGTCAGTGCGGGGCTGTGATCGCCCCGACACGACCGGGAGATGGGGACTGGTACCTGGACATGTTCGACAAGATGGAGGGCATCCCGCTGAGTGTGCAGCGGAAGGGGGTCGATTTCGCCTGGGAATCCATTCCACAGTACCTTGATGCCATCGGCCGGCGGCGTGGCATCAATGTAGGTGCCTTCGTCGGCCATTCCGGAGTCAGGCGCTACGTTATGGGCGAGGCCGCCCAGACACGGGAAGCCACCCCGGAGGAAATTGAGGCCATGAGACACCAGGTCCGCGAGGGGATACTAGCTGGCGCTTTAGGGTTCAGCATTGGCAACTTCGCCGACCAGGGGATAGAGAATTTCGGGGTCAGCGTGCCATCCTCAGTTGCCACCGATGAAGAGCGATACGCAGTAGGCAGCGTGTTGGGCGAGCTCGGCACTGGTGTCTTTCAGGTAAGTGGCGGGGGCCCCGGCGGGTTCCGAACCCCGGCGCTCATTGCCCAGGAGCTATCCCGCAGGACCGGCCGCCCCGCGATTTACAATATATTAGGCCAAGAGTTGAACAAACCCGACGAGTGGAAAGAGCACCTACAAATGGTTGAAGAGGCCTTCAAGACGGGGGCCAGGGCTTACGCCTCGTGCTTATCCGGCACCGCCGGGCCGATCTTCGACTTGAGAGCAGGGCTGGGGGGCCTGGAAGACGAGGACATGATCAGCCCTACTACCGTGTTCCAGGGCATGACGACTTGGGACCCAGTGATGGCCCTGCCGGTTACAGAGAGGATGCAGTCCTTCCGTGACCCCGAGGTTCGCCGGACGCTAAGCATTGAGGCGGTGGAGACCGAAGGCACCCACTCTTACCAGGCCGCCCGCGGTACCAGGGTGATGAGCTTCAACCGGCGCTGGGACCTGGTTCAGGTATACATGGGGCACCACGAGCGGAACCGGAAGTACAGTGGCAAGAGCGTCGAGCAAATAGCCCAGGAGCAAGGGAAAGGGGTTATGGACGCTTTCCTGGACCTGGTCCTGGACGATGATCTGCGGACTAGTTTCCAGGTAATCGACCGGAATAGCGATCCTGAAGCCCAGCGTCAGATACTGGGGTCGCCGTATACTGTTATCGGGACCACCGATGGCGGCGCTCGGCCGGAAAAGGGAGACCGTACTGACTACAGTACCCACTTGCTAAGCTACTGGGTTCGGGAAAAGCAGATTATGTCCGTGGAAGACGCCGTCTACCGCTTGACCGGGAAGACCGCCCTGATGCACGATCTCCACGACCGGGGGTTCATTGCTGCCGGTAAGGTTGCCGACATAACCATCTTCGACCCAGACACCATCGACCACGCGCCGCGCGAGCCGGTGTATGACTTCCCGGGCGGAGAGATGCACGTGAAGCAGCCTGCCGTGGGGATAGATTATGTGATTGTCAACGGCGAGGTGCTGCTGGAAGGCGGAGAGCACACCGGAGCGCTACCCGGCCAGGTTCTCCGGGGTCCCTTGTACCAAGCTAACCGTTAGCGCAGAAGCCATTGGTCGGGCAGATGGCCCAACCTGGCTTTGATGGGTAATTGAGTAGGGGGCAGGTTTGAAACCTGTCCCCTACTCGTACACACCGGCGGAAAAGGCTTACCCTCTAGCGGCACTCGCTGCCGTCGGACTAGTACCGTTGCCAGGTAGATTTGTAAGAATATAAGAAAGCAGCCATACTTGGGCATGATCTTTGTGTGAGGAAGTGCCCAGCCATGGCTGCCATCAAGTATAAAGTAGAGTTGACCGAGTCCGAACGGACCGGTCTCAATGAGGTGTCCCAGCGAGGCAAGGCGTCAGTGCGCACCGTGAAGCGGGCGCTGTCGCTGCTCAAGGCTGACCCGGGGCTTCGGGACCGTGAGATAGCCGATGTGCTGTTGGTCAACGCGGCCACGGTCGCCAGAGCGCGGAAGCGGTACGTGGAGGAAGGACTTGAGGCCGCCATCAATGACCGACCGCGGCCGGGCCAGGAGCGCAAGCTGGACGGCAAGCAAGAAGCGCACCTGATCGCCATTGCGTGCAGCGCCGCGCCCGAAGGGCACACGCACTGGACACTCCAGTTGTTGGCCGACCAGGTGGTGGAGTTGGAGTTTGCCGATAGCATCTCCCTGGAGACGGTGCGCCAGATGCTCAAAAAAACGCACTCAAGCCGTGGCAGAAGCAGGAGTGGTGTATCCCCAAGGTGAGCGGGGAGTTCGTGGCGCGGATGGAGGACGTGCTGGACCTGTACCAACAGGCGTACCATCCGGAGCGTCCGGTAGTGTGTTTCGACGAGACCTCCCGGCAATTGACTGGGGAGGTGCGTCCGCCCCTGGAGGCTGCCCCGGGACGGGTGGCACGCTATGACACCGAGTACCAGCGCAACGGGACACGGAACCTGTTCATGATCTGTGAGCCGAGGGGTGGCTGGAGACCTGTGGAGGTGACCGAGCGCCGCACTGCCGTGGACTTCGCGCACCAGATGCGGTGGCTGGTGGAGGAAGCATACCCTGATGCCGAGGTGGTCCGGCTGGTACTGGACAACCTCAACACCCACAAACTCGGCGCGCTCTACGCAGCATTTGAGCCCGGCGAAGCTCGACGCATCGCCCAACGCCTCGAGTTTCATTACACTCCCACGCATGGCAGCTGGCTGAACATGGCTGAAATCGAGTTGAGCGTCTTCAGCAGGGGATGTCTGAACCGCCGTATCAGCGATGAGGCGGAGCTGCGGCGAGAGGTTGCGGCGCTCGAACGCGAGCGCAACGCAGCAAAATCAGCCATAGACTGGCGGTTTACCACCCAAGATGCTCGCCGTAAGCTCCAATATATCTATCCGACAAGATCAGATTGAAACGGTATTAGGGCGTGTTTGCAAAGGGGGAAGGAGGGTAAACTAACTAGCAAGAGTCGGGTGAGAGGTGAGGGGAGTGGGACGAGGTGATTTGACGGAAGGTCAGTGGCGACGAATAGGACCTTTGTTGCCGGCGCAGAGACCTCGTACTGGACGGCCCAACAAAGACCATCGGGACATCATCAATGCCATCCTTTGGGTGCTGCGTACCGGAGCGCCGTGGCGGGACTTACCGGAGAGATACGGTCCCTGGTCAACGGTAGCGAGCCGCTTCTACCGTTGGCGAGCGAAGGGTGTGTGGTAAGGGCTCCTGGAGGGTCTGCAACAAGAGGCGGATATTGTTGGGGAGTTGGCGTGGGAAGTTCATGACGTGGATTGCGCCATCGTCCGAGCGCATCAACACGCGGCTGGGGCTAAAAAGGGGAGGAGACCAGGCCCTAGAAACCGGGCCGGAAAGCCCTGGTTGGGTAGAGGGATTTCGGCGGTAAAGCCAACGTGAGAAAAAACAGGGACCATAGTTGTCCGAGCCGGGCAGCGCTGAAGTTGGCCGCCGCATTGGCGACCACAGCAACGACATCATTGAGGACGACGCGGTGGCCTGCTGCGCCGCCACCGGTACTGCCTGACAGCCCGATGTTGCCCAACACCAGGGTGAGATTGGCCACTGTGGCCGCCAGATACAGCTGGAATTTCGTCTTGACCCTACCGAAGTAGCGGGCCTGGCGGATTCCCAGCTGGACCAGCCGGGCCAGCCGGGCCAGCCGATGCTCTACCACCACTCGGCGCGCTGGATACTCGTCGTAGTCGGCGCTCTGCTGCAAGGCCCGGGCCTGCTGCAGCAGGGCTTCCTGCGGATGGATCAGCACCCGCCGTCCCGGCCTGCCTTGGGCCGCGATGCACTGGGACCGCAGTGGACAGGCCCAACATACCGCTCCATCAAATCGGAAAGCCTGCAAGCGATGGACACGACCGGTGCGGTCCGTCCGCCTTCCCGTCGGCACGATGGCGTGGGTAACCTGCCCCGCCGGACCGGTGCAACTGCCCGCGGCCAGGTCAAGGTGAAAGTCATTCTGGGTGAAAGTCATTCTTGGGAAAGTGTTGCCGGTTGGGCCGGCCCGGCGCTTTGGCCACCAACCGGCGCCCCGCCTCAGCGCAGGTCTGGCGGGTCCCGCCGTCCCCATAGGCGGCGTCGCCCATGGCTTCCTCCACCACCGAGCCGGTACTCGCTTCGCTCTGCTCCACCAACTCCAATGCCCCCAGATTGTCGGGAGCGTTGCCGGGCAACACGTCCACGGCGGTGATCAGCTGGCTGTCGGTGTCCACCACGATGGCCGCCTTGTGCCCGTCAAACCGTCGCCGGCTGCTCTTGTGCCCGTGGCGCATCTCCGGGTCGTGCACCGACAGCATCCGGTCCTTGCTCACCCCATCCCTGAGGCTCACCCCGTCCCTGACGCACACCCCGTCCCTGACGCACCCCGTCATCAGCATGAGCAGCAACATCGCCATCGCCGCTCTTGCGCTCGATGTCCTGGAGCAGCAACTGTCCCCGCAACTCCGCCCCGTCCACTATGCTCTGCCGCTGGACGCTGGTCTCTGGCAATTCCACCCACGCCTGCCGCGCCAATTCCAGCAGCCGGTCCGCATCGGCCACTATCTCAGCCAGCAACGCCGCCCGCGCTTTGCGGTCCGACCAATCAATCGCCGCCTCGCCCTTGATGCTGGAGCCCAGGTACCTCGCGTACCCCTGGGCCTCGGCCCATTCCCCGACAGCGATGTTCGCCACGGCCGCCAGGGCCCGCAACAGTTTGACGATCCCGTCTGCCAACAGATTGTAGGTGTCCTTCACCGCGCCCCGTCCCAGGATGTAGGTCGTGTCCAGCGCCACCCGCATCCCACGCTTCTTCAGGTAGCCCGACTGCCGCGCCAAGCGCAGGCTGCTCTTGAATACCTCCCGCACCTTGTCGTGCAGTATCAACTGTGCCCGGAACATCTGCAGCGTACTCTTGGCGAAGGGTCGATCCTCAATCTCAATCCCCAACGCCACTTTCCACCGGATGTCGCAGTCAGCCCTCGCCTGGGCCTCGGCGTCGCTCACCTTGTCGTAGGTCTGCAACAGCAGCGCCGTGGCCAACAAGCTGGGCGGCACGCTGGTGCGGCCATTGTCCAGGCAGTACAACTCGGCGAAATCAGCATCGCGAAACAGTCGACCACGCAGCGATGCCAGCAGACCGTAGAAAGTATCCTTGCCCACGTAGTCCAGATACATCCGGTCGGCTTCCCATAGCCCTCTCTGCTCAGTTCGTTCGCCCAGCATTGCCTTACTTCCCTCAACTAACCCGAATGGCCCGGAGTATAACCCTCAGCTAACCCCATCGGGCTTTCCGGCCAGAGTTCTAGAATTTTATCCGTCCGGGCCAGGATTGTGAGGCGTATTTGCCTCGGTGTTCGGCAGAAACCTTATCCCACGCAGGAGCGAAAGAGGATTGACAAGCACCCAAGACCGGCAATAAGCTCCAACTACCCTGTTCGGAACCTGCTGGTCGGCCGATATGGAGAATGCCGGTTTATAATCGGAAAAATCCCAGAACGTCCTATCCTCAGCGGAATCAGTTAAAACTGGGAAATCCTGGGTTAGAAGACGAAGCGTTTAAGGAGGACCCATGAAATATGACGTTGTTATCGTCGGTGGGGGAGCGGCTGGATCGGTGTTGGCCAGCAGATTGGCTGAAAACGCGAATACCTCCGTTCTGTTGCTGGAAGCCGGGCCAGATTACCCTGATCCAGACTATCTTCCGGACGAGATAAAGTTCGGCCACACAAGTTTCGCAGAATCCCCAGACTCGGAGCATAACTGGGCCCTGCGGGGAACGATCACCGAGGAGCAAGGCGAGATCCACGTAGCGCAGGGCAAGGTGATCGGAGGAGGGTCGTCCATCAACGGTCAGGCAATGCAAAGGGGGTTACCTGAGGATTTCGACTCCTGGTCTGCTATGGGCAACGATGAATGGTCTTATGACAAGGTACTGCCTTACTTTAGAAAGTCTGAGCACGATCTCGACATTCGGGATGATTTTCATGGAGCCGACGGACCGATGCCAGTAAGGCGTCGTCAATCCGGGCCCTGGGCAGACATCCAAAAGGCCTTCCACGCAGCCTGTTTGGAAGCAGGTTATGGGACAGTCGAGGATACCAATGGCCCGAACCCCGCGGGCGTTGGCGTGTGGCCCTCGAACAACCTGGACGGCTGGAGGATGAGCGCTGCTATCACTCACCTGAATCCCATGCGCCACCGTCTTAACCTTACGGTGAGGGGAGGGGTTTCCGTCAGGAAGGTATTGATCGAGGATCTAAAAGCCGTCGGTGTGGAAGTGGAAAGCGGAGGCGAGATTTTCAACGTTGAAGCAGACCGGGTTGTGTTGAGCGCTGGGGCTATCAAGTCGCCTCACCTGCTGATGCTATCGGGAATCGGCCCCAAAGACCAACTTCAACAATTTGGGACACCGCTCGTTCATGAGCTTCCCGGAGTGGGGCAGAACCTGTTTAACCACCTGAGCGCCCAGATTACTTTCAAAGTCAAAGACGGAATCACCCTGACGTCTGATGCCGACGCGGCACGCTTTTGTTTGCACTACACCTCCCACGGGTCCAGCGAAGTCAATGATATGTTGCTGAGGACCACCCCGATGGTTGACGAACGGCCGGAGCGCGTCCCCGGTTTACGGACCAAGTTCCTCAATGATGATGTTCCTCCGGACCGGGTGGCGCGAATCTCGTGCACGCTCGGACTACCTGACGGCGCAGGATACGTCAGGCTTGCGTCTGCCGATCCCTCAGTGCAGCCAGAGTTCAACTACCGCTATCTTCAGCATCCAAACGACATCCGTCGGGTGCGGGAAGGCGTGCGGATGGCGATCAGATTCCTTGAATCCGATGCGTATAAAGACGTGGCCGATTACCGGCTCCACCCAACGGATGACATTCTGGCCGACGACGACGCTTTGAACGTCTATATACGCCAAACCGTGGGAACAGCCAGGCATGTGTCCGGCACATGCAAGATGGGCCCGGATTCAGACCCAATGGCGGTTGTGGATCAATACTGCAGCGTCAAGGGTGTAAAGGGGTTGTCGGTGGTCGATGCGTCGGTGATGCCGCGGGTTACAAGGTCAGGTGGTAGCCATGCAACGGTTGTCATGATAGGGGAACGTGCCGTCGAATGGATTGCGTCGGCTTAACCCCGCCTTCCCGCTGTCTGAAATCTATGGTCTAAGACGGAGGGTTCGTAACGACTGCTTCATCATGTTAAGCTTGGCCGTCGCTTCCCAGATAGTCGGCCATGGCAAGAGCGCTGGGAATCGAGTCACTGGGATGACCACCCACACCAATATCGTTATAGTCCAGATACCGCACCATCACTGAATTGGCAAAACCAGCCATATCCGGTGAACTGTTATCCTTGGCGCCCAATATGCGGAATTGCCAAGTGCTCGTGACGGTTCTGGCCAGCTGAGTAGCAATCTTAGCTGGCTAGGACAGGTAGCCCCCCATAGCACAAGCTAGAAATCTGTCCGGAAAGTGGCGGCAGCCGGGTCAGCGGCTATACTTGGAGTCAACAAGCATAGCGAGGGCTGAGAATGCTGGGAGAGCGTTTGGACCAGAGGGGACTTTGGGAAGCGGACCGGCTGTACCTGGACCACGTGGGGTGGGAAAGCTTATACGGCCTGTTGGCCTCGCTGCGTGGCCGGTTGTTCCGGGACGCGGATTTTGCCGAGTTGTACTGCCCCGACAACGGCCGGGACAGCGTGCCGCCCAGCCTGCTGGCGACGGCGCTGCTGCTCCAGTCCCACGACAAGGTCAGCGTCGCCGAGGCGAAGGCCCGGGCTGACTTTGACCTCCGGTGGAAAGTGGCGTTGGGGATTGAGGCGGAAGACCGGCCCTTCGCCAAGAGCACGCTGCAGGTGTTTCGCGCCTAGCTGATCCTGCACGGCAAGGTACGGGAGGTGTTCGAGCAGAGTCTGCGGCTGGCCCGGGAGTCGGGCTGTCTGAAAGGGGGTGGGGTGCGGGTGGCGCTGGACACGACCAACATCCTGGGGCGGGGCGCGGTCAAGGACACCTGCAATCTATTGGCCGACGGGATCGTCAAATTGTTGCGGGCCCTGGCGGCGGTGGAGCAAGCTCCGGTCAGGGAATGGGCCCAGTGTCCCGCGTCAACTAAACTTGCCGAATTGTCGTCCACTATTTTTGCCGGTTCACCTCCTCCGCCTGGCCCCGTTGCTGGGCGGCGTCAGTCCGGTAGCTGGGGACGTCAAACTCCAGGATGACGGAGTGGTGCACCACCCGGTCAATCGCCGCCGCGGTGGCCATGGGGTTGGCGAAGATGCGTTCCCACTCTGAGAAGACCAGGTTGGACGTGATGCCCAGCGACCTCCGTTCGTAGCGTTCGGCAATCAGGGTGAAGAGGATCTCGGACACTTCGGCGCCCTGGGGCAGATAGCCCAGGTCGTCCAGGAGCAGGAAGTCGTAGTTGTCCAGCTTGCGCAGTTGTCTGGGCAGGTCGAAATCGCGCTTGGCGGCCAGCAGATCCTGCACCAGGCGGCAGGCTGGGGCGAAGAGGACCGAGTGGCCAGCTTCCAACAGGCGGTGGCCCACGGCGCACAGGGCGTGGGTCTTGCCGGTGCCGGGCAGTCCGAAGGCCAGCACGTTGACTCCGTGTTCGGTGAAGTCGCCGTTGGCCAGTTGGTTCAGCTGCTGCCGCAGGGATAGGGGCATCCGGTGGTGCTCGAAGGTCTCCCAGGTCTTGCCCGAAGGCAGCCTCGATCCCTGACGCGGCCGGTTGATGCGCCGGTGGCGGCGGTCCTCAGATTCCTGTTCCAGCACCTCGATGAATGTGGGCAGGGCATCACCATGGCCAGCGGCGGTGAAACGGGCCACCGACTGGGCGCCCATGGTGGGCAGCTTGATGGTAACTGTTCAGACTTGATGGGATCCGAAGCGATTTTTGCCTGTTCCGTGAGGTCACTCCAGCACAAATTGTCCGTCGCAGAACGCCTGAGGCCCCTCAAACGTGAACAGTTACGCTTGATGATGGCACAGTTGGCCGATGCGGTCCTGCATGACGCTGGTGTCGGTGACCATTATCCGCACACCCCTGCCGTGACCATGCTGCCCCTCAGCAGACGGTCGTAGATCTTCAGGTCGGGACGACCTGCCAGTGTCAGCGCTGGGGCCTCGGGCACCTTGGGCTCTGTCAGATCCCGCACCTCGGCGTAGTCGAAGGGCTTTCCGGCTTCCAGCAGCAGGGACAGCGCGCTGTCCACCGTGGCTTCCATTGTGATCGCCGCCAGATGCAGGATGCGCACGCACTCCACTTCGGCCCGTTCCCCGCGCCACTCCGTGCGGGCGTCGTAGGCTGGTTACACGCCAACCTGTTAGAAACTATCTCAAAAGGCAGATGAACTGATATGACGGGGAATTCGGCATGGGTTAGGATAGGGAAAAGTGTGGGGGTGGACGATGGGAAAGGACGAAACTCTGGCGACGATTTGGGAGATTCCGGACCATCTCTGGGAGCAGATTCACCCGGTGATCCTGGATATGGACCCACCCAAGAGTACGGGGCGCAAACGCGCCGACCCCAGGCGGATGCTGGACGGCATCATCTTCCGGATGCGCAGTGGCTGCCAGTGGAACCGTCTGCCCCGGGAACTGGGAGACGACAGCACTATTCACCGGACCTTCCAGCGCTGGGTGGAGCTTGGAGTGCTGGAGGGCATCTGGGCTGTTCTGGTGGAGGGCTGCGAAGAACTGGGCGGAGTGGACTGGGAATGGCAGTCGGCGGACTGCTCCATGGGCAAGGCTCGTTTGGTGGGGGCGCCATTGGACGCAACCCCACCGACCGGGGCAAAGCGGGGAGCAAGAAGAGCATCCTGGTCGACGCGGCGGGCGGACCCCTGAGCGTGGCGGTGGCTGGAGCCAATGTGCACGATACGAAACTCTTGAGGCCGACCCTGGAGAGCATCGTAGTGGCGCGCCCGGAAGGCACCCGGAACCTGTGCTTGGACAAAGGGTATGACAATCCCACCGGCCACGGGACCGTTGCTGCCTTCCAGTACTGTCCGCACATCCGGCGCATTGGGGAGGAGAAGCTGGACCGATGGGGAGAGCAGACCTTTCCTGCCCGCCGGTGGGTGGTGGAGCGCACCTTAGGCTGGCTGTCCAAGTGCCGGGCGATACTGGTGCGCTACGACAAGAAGGCATCCAACTACGTGGGCCTCATCCAGTTGGCCTGCGCCCTGCTCTGGTACCGCCGTCAGCACCGACTACTGTTTTGAGATAGTTTCTTAGTCATGTTTCGTCGGGTCCTGCTGTCCGCGTTCATGTTGGTGGATGTACCGGATGAAATCCGTGATGCTTTTCACCGCTTCAGGGGAAAGGTCCGGTTTGGCAGTCTCGTAGGCTCTTTGCGCTTCGTCCATAGGTGCAGGGACACGTTGTCCCCGCAATCCGAAGCCGGGGAATAGGTATGCTACTTCCGCCTCGCTGCCGTCCGCGATGAGATCATATGCCTGCGTGCCGTACGCTTCGGCCAGCTTCATCAGGTTGCTAAACGTGGGCCGGGCTAACGCGTTTTCGTAGCGCCCGATAGAGTTTTCGCTGACGCCGGTTCGTGCTGCTACTTCAGCTTGAGTAAGTCCAGATCGTGCCCGAGCTTTCCTCAACTTTGCCGCATCCGCTGGAATTCGGTTGTAACGTAACGCCGGTTCTGGAGTGGTTTGGATAGTTTTAAGGACTTCCGAGATCTCGGCGGACCCTACCTCGTAGAGGACCTCGATACCTTCGAAAGCGGTGGTACTTGGTTCATGCCTGCCTGCTTCCCAATTGCGGATTGTCTGAGCGGAAATGCCGAGACGAGCGGCGGCTTCTTCCTGGGTGAGACCGGCCCCGATTCTGGCGGACCTCAAACGACTACCGAGTAATTTCAGCGCCTCGTATCGGAGTTCGGATGTAACGTGATTTCTCGGCCTGGCCACAGCGAAGCATATCCAACCGTTGATGATCAGTGTAGCATCGCAGCGAATACCCTTAACGACAAGCCATTTTTTGGCTTATGGTAACTTTGGGTACACTCACTATCCTTATGGTTAATTTGGGTGCATTTTACGCCGGGCTATATAGTATTACAACGGCGAGTTCACGTGCCGCTTCGGGAAACAGGGCAATCGTAATTGTTCACGTTTGAGGGGATCTGATCGGCTCAGCACCGGAATTGCCTACTTGGCCACGGCTCTGGGAACGGCCAAAAAGCCCGCAGATCTCATCAACTCTGAACAGTTACAGGCAATCGCGTCTTAATTGATTTTTTAGAAATATGCTAACGTACCATGATTCATTGACCATCGTGGAGGGAAATGGGCATGGCGCAACGTCCCAAGGCAACCATCCTCGAGCATTTCGCCGAGTTGGACGATCCCCGAGTGGAGCGCACCCGACGCCACGAACTGGTGGACATCCTGGCCATCGCCATCTGCGCCACCATCTGCGGCGCCGATTCCTGGGTCCACATCGAGCTCTTCGGCAGGAGCAAGCTGGCCTGGTTTCAGAGCTTTTTGGAACTGCCTCACGGCATTCCGTCCCACGACACCTTCGGGGATGTCTTCGCTCGCCTGGACCCAGTGCAGTTGCAGAACTGCTGCATCTCATGGACCCAGGCCATCGCTGAACTGCTCCCCGGGGAGGTGGTCGCTATCGATGGGAAGACGGCCCGACGGTCCTATGACCGGGCCGGAAAGAAGGGGGCCATTCACAGGGTCAGCGCCTGGGCCACCCAGCAGACCCTGACCCTGGGCCAGGTCAAGACTGACGAGAAATCCAACGAGATCACCGCCATTCCTCAACTGCTGGAGTTGCATGGCTGCATCGTAACCATTGACGCCATGGGTTGCCAGCGTGAGATCGCCCAGCGGATCACCCGGACTGAAGAGCACCCAGGGCGGCGCCGACTACGTGCTGGCGGTGAAGGAGAACCAGGGTCAACTGTACGAGAGTATTCAGGACCTGTTCGAAGGGGCCGAGGCATTGGGCTTTGACGAGACACCCTATGACCACGCTCAGACGGTGGACAAGGGACACGGGCGGGTGGAACGCCGGGAATGCTGGGTCATCATCGAGCCGGATTGCTTGGACTACCTGGACCCCCAAGAGCAATGGCCGCAACTGAAAGCCGCCATCAGGGTGGTGGGCCACCGCACCACCCTGATGGCGACGCCAGCCAACCCCGCTACTACATCAGCAGCCTGGCCGGCTCAGGAGAACAACTGCTGGCCGCCATCAGGAGCCACTGGAGCATCGAAAACTCGTTGCACTGGACCTTGGACGTGACCTTTCGGGAAGATCAGTGCCGAGTGCGCAAGGACAATGGCCCACAGAACATGAACATCCTGCGGCAGATCGGACACAACCTCTTGAAAAACGAGACCACCCTGAAAGTGGGCATCCAGGGCAAACGCCTCCACGCCGGTTGGGACGAGGACTACCTGCTCACAGTCCTCCTCGGATAAGACGCGATTGCCCTGGGGTCAGTACCCGTCCCAGCACCAAGCGAAGATTGTGTGATAAAATAGGTTTGGCGAATTGTCTTTGTGGTAATTTGCTTTTTTATGACGCAACTTGATGACGTAAAAAGCCGGCTGGACATCGTCGAATTGGTCGGCGGGTACGTTCAGTTGCAGAGGTCCGGTAGTTCGTTCAAGGCGAATTGCCCTTTCCACCAAGAACAGACACCGTCATTTTTTGTCTTTCCTGACAGGCAGTCTTGGCGTTGTTTCGGTGCGTGCGCCGAGGGCGGCGACGCGTTTTCCTTCGTGATGAAGGCCGACCGTGTGGACTTTCGAGAAGCGTTGGTGCGGTTGGGAGCCCGGGTCGGCGTCACCATCACCGACCAGGCAGAAACCGGTGGTCGCTCTCGGTTACTGTTCGAGATCAACGACGCGGCACGCCAATTTTTCCAGCGCGCTCTGATGGAGCCCGAAGCTGCGTTCGTTCGAGAATACCTCCACGGCAGAGGAGTGAACGAGCGGTCTTTACAGACCTTCGAGTTCGGTTTCAGCCCGCCTCGAGACAACCGGTTGCTAACGCACCTCACCGGAGCGGGTCACACGCCCGAAGACATCACGGAAGCCGGCCTGGCCAGGCAAACCGACAACGGGCGCCATTACGATCTGTTTCGAGGACGTCTCATGATCCCCATCCGGGACTGGTCGACCCGCGTGGCAGGTTTCGGCAGTAGGGCTTTGGATGACAACGCCACCCCGAAATATCTCAATACGCCCCGGACCCCGGTGTTTGACAAGTCGCGGATCTTGTACGCCATGCACCTGGCCAAAGAGCCAGTGCGCCAGCACGGTGCGGTGATCGTCGAAGGCTACATGGACGCCGTGATGGCTCACCAGCACGGGTTCGACAACGTGGTCGCATCCATGGGAACGGCTCTGACAGAACACCAGGTGTCCCTGGTGCGTAGATTGACTCACCGGGTGACCATGGCCCTTGACGGCGACCCGGCCGGGCGCAACGCCACGCTGCGCAGCTTGGAGTCGTCGTGGGGCGTCTTTCAACAGCGCGACCAAAGATCCGCCCAACAAACAGGTGGATCCGTGCTGCAACAGCCGGAGGCGTTGGACCTGCGGGTCGCCGAGTTGCCGCCCGGGAAGGACCCTGACGACTACATCCGCCAGTCTCCCGACGCGTGGACCGAATTGATCGCTGGTGCCCTACCATTGTTCGATTACCTACTTTTGGCTCTTTCGGAGCGTGCTGACTTAAACAGTGCGGGCGGGAGAGCCTGGATAGGCCGCACCTTGTTGCGGTTCGTGGCTCGGATACCCGATCAATTGCAGCACCCCTTTTATGTGGACCAATTGTCAACACGGTTGTCCATTGATCGCGACAAGCTCGAGTCGGCTCTGGATGAAGCCATACGAGAAGCTTTGGCCGATAGACGCGGGGGCCGAGCAGCCGATCGAGCCGACGACGCAGCACCGTTACCAACACGCGAGCAAGACACCGCCGAAGAGTGGTTGCTGGCGATGCTACTCCAACACGTGGAGCAGTTGGGGCCTGACGCCCCGGCAACGGTCCAAGCACAATGGTTCAGCAAGTCCGAGAACCGTGAAATATTCCACAACGTATTGTCTGCTGTGGGCACGGAATTCTCCGACCCTCCGAAAGTCGGACCGGAGCTGGAACCTCACTTCCGGCAACTCCAGGACCGGGAGCTCATGCTGTCAACATCGGCCAAACTGAACCAGGCATGGGAACAGGTTTGCCTTCAAATCGAAAAGGAATATATGAACCAGGAAATCGCGCATTCAACCAGCGCACTCGCCGATGAGGGTCTGCTCGACGCAGACCCGACCATCTCCGCCAGGTTGCGCGAATGTACGAACCGCCGTCGCGAGATCGACATGCAATTGCAGCCGGCTTCGCCACACCACAAATAAGGGAGGGGTTTATGACCATCATCAACAACCGCAGAAACGTAATTGTCCACGATGAAGACGGGGACTATGACGCGGGTGAAGCGGTCGCCATCTCCGATGACTCAGACAATTTCGGTCGGGCCCGTTCCAATCTCGCCGCTGCTGATGAGAGTGACTACGAAGACGAGCGGCCCGAAGAGGACGAAGCGACCGTAGCGGTAGTAATCGAAGACGACCCGGATTCCACGGAGGATGAATGGCAAATCCGCCGTGCGGCTGCCGTCCGCACCGTGCTCCCCGAGCTCGACGGGCCATCGGCTCGAGACATGGTTCGTGAGGAGCGCGATTGGGCCGACGTCGATACGTCCGACGGGGCTGATGCTCTAGACGATCCGGTCCGAATGTACTTGCGTGAAATCGGTCGAGTCGACCTGCTCACTTCCGCCGACGAACGTCGCCTGGCTCGTGAGCTAGAGGGGCTGAACCACCTGCGTAAGTTCGATGGCATGAGGTATCTGGCTACGCTGGACAACCCGGAAGAACTTGAGAAATTGTTGGACGACCAACCGCTGCTCGAGTCAAAGGACACGTGCAGGAAGGTAGCCGCTCGCCTCGCCAACGGCTTCAGCGTTAATTACCTGCCCGTTATCGGCGACGTCGAGTTGGACAACGCGGTCTGGGAAACCACCATGCTTTTGCTGGCCCGTATCGCCAACGCGGCGCCTTTGGTTCGCTCCCTGGCGCGTTATCTCGAACTCAACGAAGCCATGACCCTGGATGAGGTCAAGGACTCTCCGGCACTTCGGAAAGCCATCGACGCCGAGGTGTCCCCGGAGATGATTGAACAGGTAGCCATCGATCTCGGGATCAGCGTCGAGGTCGCCTACCAGCGCATCGTACAGCTCTCGCTGGATACCTGGGTCTTGCCCCGTAACATCGTTGACGCAGTCACCGCCTACGTGCCGATTTGGGCGGAGCTGCATCCGGATGGCGTGGAAGGTTGCTACAGCCCGGAACAGGGGCTGGACGTGCCGTCGGTGTACGTGCACGACGACAAATGTTCGCTGTTGCTACTGTCCCAACTGCTCCGCGACCCCGGGCTGATCGACCGGGTCGAGGACAAGAAATTCGAGGCGGCAGGCTACTACTACATCACGATGAAGAACGGCGAACGAGCCCAGACCCATTTGACCGAAGCCAACCTGCGCCTCGTGGTAAGCGTGGCCAAGAAATATATAGGCCGGGGAATGGCGTTGCTGGATATGATCCAGGAGGGCAATATCGGATTGATCCGCGCAGTGGAAAAATTCGATTATCGCAAGGGTTACAAGTTCAGTACCTACGCAACCTGGTGGATACGACAGGCCATCACCCGCGCCATCGCGGACCAGGCTCGCACGATCCGTATCCCCGTCCACATGGTAGAGACCATCAACAAACTGATGCGGCACCATCGCCGGCTGCTGCAGGAAAAAGGCCGCGAGCCTTCCACCGAAGAGCTAGCGGAAGCCATGGAAATGACGCCCGAGAAGGTCGAGGAAATCCAGAAGATATCCCAGGAGCCGGTCTCGCTGGAAACCCCGATCGGAGAAGAGGAGGACTCGTTCCTAGGAGACTTCATCGAGGACCGTACCACGTTGGCTCCGGCCGACGCTGCCTCGGCACAACTGCTCCGGGAGCAGGTGCAGGAGGTGTTGGACACCCTGACTGACCGGGAAAGTCGCGTGCTGAAATTACGTTTCGGTCTGGAAGACGGGCGCACGCGCACCCTGGAAGAAGTCGGCCGCGAATTCGGGGTAACACGCGAGCGAATCCGTCAAATCGAGGCAAAGGCCATCCGCAAGTTGCGCCATCCCACCCGCTCCAAGAAACTGCGCGACTATCTGGAATAATGCCATCGGCTGCAGCCGTTTCATGGTGCGGGGCAGTGTCGAACACTGCCCCGCACACTTTTCGGTTGAGCCGTGACCCGTTCCTCGTAGACATTTTATAAAACCGCCAAAGAACGTTGGCGGATATGAAGGCAAATCTGCGCCGACATGCCTATACTCAGGGCTGCATACCCAGTCTGGAACGGTAAGGGAGGTAATATCGGTGGAAGCGATGGAGTTGCCGATTTGTCAGCAGTGCAACATTGGGTCGTTGGTACCACTCTCGGACTACGGTGCTCAGGGTGCTGCGGTCCACTATAAAGCTTGGACATGCACCAATCCCGGTTGCGGGTACAACATCAAAATCCGCAACGGAGATATCTTTGTCAACGAACCTATCAGGGCGGGAAGGCACTGATCACGGCGACCCGCCTGAGCGGGATTTCCTAGGCAGACCGCCGGAATTTCGGCGGCACGGTATCGCGCGCATGAACGGAATATGGCGCGAAGAATACTCAGGGAACAAATATGCAAATTGGACTTGATTACATGCAGATGCGCGCCCGAGCGCAATATTACGGGTTGCGCTGGGCGGGCATCTCTCTCATGGCGGTTGGCGGGACATTGGCCGTCGCAGGCCTCGCATATTACGGATATCTCTACTTTTTGAGGGCCAGCCTCGACGATTATGAGGCACAACGTCAGGACGCCACGGTGATCGAAGCCGCAGCGCCGGCGGGTACAGACGGCGGAACGGGGGCATCCATTGTGTTCTTACCCGTAGCCGTTCACGCCCAGCGGGTGGCTGAACTGGGTTACGCAGAGATGCCCAGCTCAGCCGCGTGGCCCGTAGGGACCCAACCTCCGACAAACCGCTTGATCGTGCCGGCGTTGGGGATCGACGCCAAACTGGACGAGGTCAGCGTTACCGGCGATTCTATTGCCAACTACGCTTCCGGAGACAATCCGGCAGCCGGATACGCTCCGGTGACGGCAAATCCTGGCGAACGCGGGGCCATGTGGTTGTTTGGGCCGGCCGGCTCCGGTGTACGCAGCTTTGGGAGCATCACCCGCGCTCCTCGTCTGCTCACCGAAGGCGACGAATTGCTGATGTTCGTGAACACCTCAGAGCGTGATTACCTGTATGCGGCTACGCACACCGAGGTGGTTAAAGCTACCGACCTGCGTTTGAACAGCAGCGACCGGGCCACCATTCACTTGGTCTTGCCGGTCCCCAGTGGGTGGTACGACCACTTCCTGATCCTCAGCGGAGAGCTGGTGGGCGTCCGCTAAGGTTGCCCACCCCATCGACCGACAGGCTATTCGGTCTTGCTTCGTTTCACTACGGCTGCGGGAACCAGCCGCAGTTGGTATATGCGGCGCCCTCGTACTTGCGTGACTTCGATCGACGTCTGATCCGAGACGACTACGTCTCCGACAGATGGCATGCGTCCCAACTGGGTATACACATAGCCGCCGATCGTATTGACGTCGCCGGAATCGAGTTTCAACCCGACGGCGCGCGACACGTCCTCCACCGGGGCCGTCGCTTTGACCAGCCATGATCCATCGGCTACGGGCTCGAGCTCTTCAGCTTCAGCGTCGTCAAATTCGTCGTCAATTTCTCCAACAATCTCTTCCAGCACGTCTTCCAGCGTGACTATGCCCTCGACTCCGCCGTACTCGTCCACCACAATCGCCATCTGCAACGATTTTGACCGCATCAAGTGGAGCAGATCGTCGACAGCCATGTTTTCCGCAACGAATTCGGGTTCACGCATAATGGCGTTGACCTTGGATTCGGTTGCGCCGTTCGCCACCGCCTGCAGCACGTCGCTGATGTGGATGATACCCACGACGTTGTCCATCGTGTCGCAGTAAACCGGAACCCGCGTATGCCTGGTGCTAACCAGCATCTGGACCAGATCGTCCATACGCGTTGCCACCTCCACGGCCTGAACGTCCAGCCGAGGCACCATGATGTCCTGCACGTCAAGATCGTCCATGTGGCTGATGGACCGGACCATGTCGATATCATTGCGGTCCAGGTTCATGAGTTCCGCGGGGGTTAGCGTCGGCCCGTCGGAATGACCGTTTTCAGGATCGCCGTCACCGCTTCCGTCAACAGCTATCGGCAGGCTGGTGCCACTTCCGGAACCGACCCAGTTTCCATTCCCCGCCCACGCCCTGGGATCCGCCACCCGGCGCACAACGCGGGGCGAGAGTCGAGCCCAAAGGCGTGCACTGAGGTAAACGCCCGCCAGTATCGCGGAGGTCACCAACACCGCCAACGCCAGCGCAATGACGGGCGGCGATCCGTTGGAGAATTGGTATGCGATCGCCAACCCAGAGCCGCCGGCCGTGGCAGCGGCAGCAGCTAACAGGATCCCAATTGCCGGGGATGTCGGCCGGGTGAAATAGACCGCGGACGCTTGGCTTTGTCGTCTGGACGCTGCAGCGACACTAGCCCAAGCGAAGATCAGCAGCGAGGCTGCCAGGAACAATAACGGAGGTAAGCTACTATCAGTATCCAAGCCAGAGGCCCTCAACCGGCGCTCGCGGCACCGAGAGCGGGTCAGTCGCTCCCGCTTTTTCGTTGCTGGAGGAGTCTAGCAGGAACGCCGACGGCGCGTCTACCCTCCGGGATGTCGCGAGTGACCACTGAGCCGGCGCCGGTGGCCGCGCCGTCCCCCACGGTTACTGGGGCGACCAACATCGTGTCGCTCCCTATGAACGCTCCTCGCCCGATCACTGTTGGGTGCTTGTCCACCCCGTCGTAGTTGCATGTGATAGCGCCGGCTCCGATGTTCACCCCTGCGCCGATATCGGCATCGCCCAGATAGCAAAAGTGGCCGGCAGCGGTACCCTCGCCCACGCGGCTGTTTTTTACCTCCACGTAGTTGCCCAAATGTACACCGGACTCGATCAATGCTGCGGGGCGCAGGTGGCTGTACGGGCCGATTTCGACATCATCCTCGACCCGCGCCTCTTCGAGGGTCGAAGCCACAATACGGCACCGATCGCCAACCGAGGAGCCACAGACGCGAGCGTCTGGCCCGATCTCGCAGTCCTCGCCTATGATTGTGTTGCCCACGAGCATCGTGTTGGGTTGCAGCACCGTATCCTGACCAATCGCCACATCGGCATCGATGTAGGTCGCTGCCGGATCGACCAGCGTGACGCCTTCAGACATCCAGAAGCGGTTGATCCGGTCCCTGAGAACTGCGCCGACCGCAGCCAGTTGCTCCCGGTCGTTTACGCCCATCGCCTCGTCAGCCAACGCAATCGGCGCGGCCTCAACCGCGTCTCCGGCGTCCACTGCCGTGGCCGCCAGAGCAGTCAAGTAGCGTTCTCCCGCAGCGGACTCCGGCACTGTCCCGATGCATTTGTCCAGCCAGGGACCGTCGAAGCAGTAGACCCCGGTGTTGACCTCAGCAAGACCACAAGCGGTTTCAGCTCGATCAGCGGCCTCCTCTATGCCCAGCACCTCGCCTGTTCCATCTACCGAATGGCACTCTACTCTCTTGATGTGCCCCAGGTCCGGACCGAAAGCGTCGGCGGCAGACAGTATGGTCATCCGGCGCTTCGAATCAGTCCGGTGGTTCTCCAACAATCTCAGGATCGATTCGGGTCTCACCAACGGGGTATCGCCAGCCAGGACGACTACCAGGCGCGGGATCGCAGGCAGGGCAGCCAGGCCGCAAGCGACGGCATCGGCCGTTCCGTTAGGCGAGGCTTGTACCGCGAAGATAACTTCATCTCCCAGGACACCGGCAATCGCATCCCGATTCTCCGGAGATGCGACTACCATGAGCCGGGAGATTCCGCACTCTTGCAGCGCCGCAATGGGATAACGGATGAGTTCACGTCCTGCAACGGTGTGCAACGGTTTCGGAATCCGCGAACGCATCCGGGACCCGCGCCCAGCGGCCAGGACTATTCCTACGGCGTCGATGTCGGAGTTGATCGCGTTCATACGCCTGCCTCGGGTTCGTCTACTGTCTGCGCTAAGGGTGGGCAGGATTATAGCAGCGCTGACTTACCTTCCCGGATGCGGCTCTCCCAAGTGATCCACCTGCACGCAGAGCTGGAGTCAGAGTTTGGTTTCACAAAACAAAGAGCCAAACCGCCGCGCCAATGAGTAGCCCGAGCAACAATCCTCCAGCGTGATTGACGCGGACTGCCGTGGATTCATAGCCCAGCCGCTGTTCGAGCTGGCGACCAAAAATGCCCACGCTGATAACGCTGATGACGCCTACGAACACCAGCGGTCCGTACACCAGCGCCGGAGTTTCGGCGTCTTTAAACAACCACGCCAGACCAATCAACATGGCCAACGCCGCCAGCGAGAGCGCCATCCGTAGCAAGCCAATTCGAAAGCCCCAACCCATCAGGAAACACCAACCGGCGAGACCCAGCAACTGCCACGGCGAGTCGAACAGTCCGAAAATCACCCGCCGATTGTGCGCTTTCGCTTCTCCCGATGCAACTGAAATCCGGTTAGCCAAAGGACTGCCGTCTGCCGGTTCTTGTCGCTAAAATGACGCGTATTCCAACTAGGACATTAACAACATGAACAGCGAGCTCATACGGGCCGACGGCCGGCGATGGGACCAGGCGCGCAGCGTTCGCATCACAACCGGATACCAACCGTTTGCAGAAGGATCCGCCATGATCGAAATGGGTAACACGGCGGTTCTGTGTGCCGCGTCGGTGGAGGAACAGGTACCCCGGTGGATGCAGGGTCGAGGCTCCGGGTGGGTGACCGCCGAGTACGACATGCTTCCCCGTGCTACATCCACACGGCGATCGCGAGACCGGGACTCTGGCCGTACCGCGAGCCGGTCCCAGGAGATCCAACGCCTTATCGGCCGTTCGCTTCGCGCAGCCACCGACTTGGAAGCCCTGGGTGAGCGGGCTATCTATCTGGATTGCGATGTGCTCCAGGCCGATGGCGGCACGCGCACCGCCGCCATCACCGGCGCCTTCGTCGCACTACACCTTGCCCTGACATCACTAGCGGTGGCGCATAAACTGGAGCGCATCCCTTTACTTTGCTCCGTCGCCGCAATCAGCGTCGGGCTGTTGAACGACGACCTGTTGCTCGACTTGGACTATTCGGAAGACTCCACAGCTGATGCCGACTTTAACATTGTCATGACCGACACCGGTTCAGTGGTCGAAATACAGGGGACCGCCGAAGGCGAGCCCTTCCCACGACAACGAGTTGGCGACGCCTTATCTCTGGCGGCGCGGGGCATTGAGCCACTGTTCGCCTCCCAGAGGCGAGCATGGGATTCTGCCCTGACCGAATAGTGGTTGGACCTGGACCTAGCGTCAGTCGGACGCACCCGTGCCGGTAACTGTTCAGACTTGAGGGGATCCGCAGCGGTTTTTGCCTGTTCCGTGAGGTCACTCCAGCACAAATTGTCCGTCGCAGACCGCCTGCGGCCCCTCAAACGTGAACAGTTACCCGTGCCGTCATCGACACCCAAGGCCGCAATTACCGGCAACAATACCGGGCTTAGATGAGCCGTGATCCGGTCGACTGTGGCGGGTAAGTCCTCGGCTCTACTTTCTGCCCTACGCTGGTCCCCATCGGAGTTTCCGGGATCATCCGCCGACTCGCCGCGAATGATGGCCAGGGCCGAAAACACAATTGCCGTTGAGAAGGATTTCCGTACGGACTCCAAGGGCTCGTTTTTGCGCGTACTGTGCAGGCGGATGTTTTCATTGTCGACGTTGACGTAGAAATCCCACGCTTCTCGATCAGAAGCATGCGACGAATCTGCGGCAATTCGTACTGCAGTCTTACTGTGAAACGGGCCCAAAGGGTGTGTATGCCAATCTTCTTCGTGCACCTCATAGATATTAGGCGATTGGATTCCTTCGGCGCCGCGGTTGCGCCTGGTGCGGTCACCACCACCCGTACCGTCTACCGGTTCGATGATGTTCACTTTGACCGCATGTTGCAGCGGCTCTATCTGGGACTCGTCCGATACAGCGACGGTGAAGTCGAAACTCGAACCCGGCTTTATGAATCCGGGAGGCAGAGCGCCGGTGTCCCAAATGAACCGGGCAACTCCGTTGTTGGGCCCGGTTAGATCCCAGTGGTTGGTCCATGATTCCCCGTTTGTGTCTGTAATGGACCAAGATCCAGGTGATACACTCCGATCGAAATAGTGGTTCTCCGCGTCGGTTTCGAATTCTACGCGAACAGCTCTTCCCGCGCCGACACCCCACTCCACCCGGCGTGGTCTGAAGTACGTGGGGAAACGCCTGCCTACAAACTCTCCCGCCTGATCCCGGCGGGGGCCGCGACCCGTCCGGACAATGGCGGCGCCCTCCAGAAGGTACCGAGATATATCTGGATTGTTCTGAAGAATATCCCTGAGCAGGTCGCGTCTCAGCGCGTCCTCGTCGTATCGTTGAGCGATGGCTGCTTCCCTGCGGGAGCGATTGAGAGCATTCAATTCCTCGCTGTTGCGCAGGAATTGCTCGCGTTTGCTTTCCAAGTCGGTGGCAAGGCTGGAATCGGTCCGCAACCGATCCCTGCTGTTCATGAACAATTCTTCAAAGTCTCGCCGGTCGATGTCGCTACAATCGACCGTAACCAGCAGATCGTCGCCCAGGTAGCTTTTCCGGACGCTTTGGCGACTGAAGGTAATTGTTCACGTTTGAGGGAATCTGATCGGCTCAGCACCGGAATTGCCTACTTGGCCACGGCTCTGGGAACGGCCAAAAAGCCCGCAGATCTCATCAACTCTGAACAGTTACGACTGAAGAACCGTGTGGAGTAGGAAGCGTGCAACTGACCGTTGTACAAGAACAGGACACCGTGCCTCGCCGTGCGATGGCTACGGAATGTACCCGGCGTGGACACGAACGCGCGCACCCTTACCTGATGGGATCTTCCACCGGCCTGGCGGGAACCAATGCCCAGATCCGCGCTAATCGGGAAACCGTCTTCGAGATCACGCGGGCTGCGTTCCAAATCAGTGAGTATCCCCCGCACCCCACGGAAATTCTCGTTGGCGGTGTACCCGCGGTCTTCGTATAACTTCACCGGCAACGCCGGTTCCGCCAAGACAATCTCTACGCGGCGGAACAACCCTCCTCCGTCCCCGGGCATGACAATGCTGGAACTGGTCCCCTGCCACCGATACCCGTAGAGCTTGATTAAGGACCCGTACTCCGCGTGTCGGACGTAAGCTCCGTTACGATCGGGGAAAATGGGATATGAAGGGGCCGCAAAAGACAGAACCTTCCCGCGAACGTCGTCGGACTGCTGCCGTGGAGCGAGATATTGGAATAGCGAGCTCCGAGACTCAGTCGACGGATCTCTTCGACGCACTACGGTGAACCCCCATTCCTGATCTCTGGCAAACGGTTGGTCGGTAAGTAGAGCGGGGTTCCGCCTGGAAATGATCAGCTGAAAGTTGTGTTTCTCACTGCAGTATGGCAACGCTCCCGTGGCGCCCATGTTGAACTTGCCCTGCACGAACCGCGTACGTATCTTGTTGTTGCGGTGCAGAGACAGGAACGTGTCAGGGAAGTCGTCGAGCGTTTGACCTTCTCCGCCGTCGGCGATCGTGAGCGATGGTCGGGCGCTCCTGGCGCCTCGCTGAGCATTGGTCCAGTTCGATAGACGCCCACTGCGGTCGGGATCGAACGAACCGCCTCCACCGAAATATCGGTGCACCGCTTCACGAATCGAATTCGGAGCGTCCGGCGACTCCAGATCGTCACCAGCCATGAGACAGGCGTCGGTCAAACGGGCATCAATGGCATTGACAATCTTTTCTACCAATGCCGCAACGGCTTCGCTTTGTTGATTGCCAATCGTGCCGTAATTGTTTTCCAGGTCGCCATACGGACGCCAAGCCGAGTCATCATCCCAATAACCCGCATCTTCGAGGGTACGGACGATAGTTTCCTCGTACTCGGCATAATAGCAGCCTATCGCAAAGCGTTTTGGGCTCCACGGCTTTTCTCTTCGACTGTCCTTTTTGCTCTCGCGGATTACTCCACCGCTGCTCCCTCTACATCCAAAACCGTGAGCTGGTATCCTAGCGCCCGCAACGGCTCCTCGACCCGCTCCCGGTCGCCCACCACCAGCACGGTGAGCCGCTCGGGCGACAAGTACTCGGATCCAACCCTGTGGGTGTCGGCCAGCGTCACTCCATTCAACCGCTCCTCGAACGTCCGGAAGTATCCCACTGGGAGGTTGAATTGGACCAGCGGTACCAGCTGACCCAATAACTGGGTGGGTCGCTCAAACCCGGACGGGTAGCCCAGTCGCAACCCGTTCTGCGCGTTTTCCAGTTCTTCGGCGGTTAGCGGTCTGGCGCCGCTGATGTCCTTGAATTCGCGTAGCGTCTCGACCACTGCTTCGCGCGTCACCTCCGTTTGGACGCTCCCGCCGGCGGACAGCAGTGAAGGCGCGTTGTACCAAGATATCCCTGAGTTATAGCCATAGGAGTACCCCTTGTCTTGCCGTAGGTTCTGGTTGAGGCGAGCGGAAAACTGTCCACCGAAAGCGTAGTTCAACACGGACAGGGGCATGTGATCCGGATCGCCGCGTTCTATCAGGGTCAGTCCGGCTCGGATCACCGACTGAGCGGCAGCCGTCTTGTCGATAAGAAACAGCCGCGGACCAGATTCCACCATACCGGTCGAGACATCGACCCTCGCGGCGCCATTCGTGTGAGGCGACCAATCGCCGAAATATTCCTCGCCCGCGCTCACCGCCTCTTCAAGGCTGACGTCTCCGGCAACCAGAAGGCACAGGTGGTCCGGCCGCAAGACCTGCTGGAACCGGGACACGAGGTCCGAACGCTGCGACGCTGAGACGGTGGCCTCATTGCCCAGGCTCGAATGCGCGTAGGGCGACTCCGACCCGAATATCAGCGCGCCAAAGTTCGCTTCTGCCACGAACCCAGCGTCGTCCCGGGCTCGGCGCAGGTCGGTCAACCGCTCGCGTCTCACCCGTTCCAGCTCATGATCCGGAAAATTGGCGTTGCGGGCCACGTCGGCGGCCAGTCCCAGGGCGTGACGCCAATGCCGGTCCAGGGTTTCCGCGGTGAGCAGTGTCACCTCCTTGCGCGCTTCCACCGACAGTCGCGAACCGATATGTTCAAAAGCTAAGGCGATTTCCTGGCTATTCCGGTTGGTGGTTCCCTCGTCCATCATGGCCGCAGTGAACGACGTTAGGCCTGGGAGATCGGCGGGATCCCCGGTCGCGCCGGCCCGAGCCAACAGTGCGAAGGCCGCCAACGGCACGCCCGGTTTGGTAACGACCATCACGTCCATTCCGTTGGGAAGCCTGGCCCGCTCCGGGACTGGCGGGACGAACACCGGTTTCGTACCGCTCGCCGGCTGTTGTGTTCGATCCAGCGCGACTGTGGTTGTACTCAGTGCGCGTTCCGGATATACCCGCATCCGGACCTGCCCCGCATCCATGATTTGTCGGTGCACCCTCAGCACGTCTTCTCGCGTGACGCGACGATATTTGTCCATCGCGCAGTTCAGACCGTCCGGGTCGCCGGTAAACACGTTGAAATAATTGAGGGCGTCCGCGCGTCCGCCGAAGCCGCCCACCCGTGAGAGCATCCGTTGATGCTGCATCTCGATGCGGTTGACCGCCCGCTCGAACTCTTCCTCCGTCGGCAGGTCATCCGCGATACCGGCCAGCACGGCCTCGGCCGCTGCCTCCACTTCATTCAGGGTGTGCCCCTCCGCGGGCGTCAGCTCCATGCGAAACTGCCCGGCGATTTCTGCGGCGTTGTATCCCACCGAGGCGGATTGAGCAATCTGCTTTTCATAGACTAGCGTGCGGTACATTCGGCTGCTCTGCCCGTCGGACAGGATCGCGCGCAAAATGTCGCCCGCGTCGTCGTCACCCGAAAAATTTGCCGGAGCCAGCCACGTCGCGTAGATCCGGGGCAACGTCACCCGATCAGTCATTTCCAGGTCCACCCGGCCCGACAGGAGCGAATCGGCCCTCTCGAAGCGGCCCACGCTGGGGCCCGGGTCAAGATCCGCGAAGTAACGATGGGCCAGGTCGAGTGCTTCACCAGTGTCGATGTCGCCGGCGATGGCAAGACTGGCATTGGACGGGGAATAGTACTGGCGGAAGAAGTCTTTCACGTCGTCCAGACTCGCGGCGTCAAGGTCCTGCTGCGACCCGATCGTCATCCAGTGATAGGGATGCGGAAGCGGGAACAGCGATTGCTGAATATGCCACTGGGCCATGCCGTAAGGGCGGTTTTCGTAGCTCTGCCGACGCTCGTTCTTAACCACGTCCCGTTCCGTATCGAACCCATCCTGGTCCAACGCGTCCAGCAGGAATCCCATCCGATCCGCTTCCAGCCACAACGCCAGTTCCAGGTAATTGGAGGGCACGTCCTCCCAGTAATTCGTCCGGTCGCCGGTTGTCGAGCCGTTCAGCGTCGCGCCGATCTTCTGCAGTGGCTCGAAATGGCTGCCCTTGTGGTGTCGCGTACCACGGAACATGATATGCTCGAAGAGATGAGCGAAGCCGGTCCGGCCGACCTCCTCATCCTTTGAACCCACGTGGTACCACACATTGACCGCCGCCACGGGGATCGAACGGTCTTGATGGACTATGACATCCAGACCGTTGGGCAGCGTGTGTTTTTGAAAAGCGATGCCAACCATTTCTACTCCCTTGCGCTAAGTTTTGTCTGGATGCAAACGGCGCGGACATTGTAGCACCGGGCATAACTTCCCACTGTAAAGAACCTGCGGCTGTCCCAAACCGCCATTCTTCCGAACCACCATCATGTTGTACGAAGTAGAAGTAGTCGCAGACGGTAACAGCCCCATGGACCTCAATCGGGTCTTCGATCTGCTGACCGACCCGAGGCCTATTCTGCGCGTCCTCGCGCCTGACCCCTTGGGTGAAGACGTATGGTGCGACGTGGTCGGATGGGAAAACGGCGAACCCAGCCCCGCCATGGCCGCGCTGTCCGAGGACTCTGGTGAAGGCGTGATCATGCTGATCTACGGCGGCGAGGACGGTATCCGACTCCGCCCGGTGGACAGCGCCAAAGTCTGGGACACGGGCGCCGCCGGCCAATGGGGAGAAGCTTGCCTGATGCTGGGCAGCGACGTTCGGATCGAGTACGTCCCGACGGAGTGGGACTACTCCCAGCACCCCCACTGACTCTGTTCCGCGCTACCCTATCGCTTCCGGTACAGCGTCGCCGGCCTGCGGCTCGTCGTCCCATGTATCCGGCTGCGCTTTGAACTCCGCCGTCAAAGTAGACAACACGCCCGGAAGGTCGCGTCGGTAACCTCCCACGCGGTCCTTGCGCGGTCTCATTCGCGCCGTTGGCCCGCCTTTTAGCTGTCGGTACAAATCGTCACCGTCGTTGTCCAGGCAGTTGTCCATGGCCAACGCAGCCACGTAGGAGCGCCGGGCCGCCGAAGTCGCCTGACGCTGCATGATTTCCTGGTACAGCCTCCAGCAGGCGGGGCTTTCCAAAGCGTCTCGGGAGCATATGAGGGCCACCCGGTCGAAGTCTCTGAAGCGACTCATCGGGGGGATCACCCTCGCGTTGTACGCCGTTTCTTCGTCGTCCGCTAGGAGGCTCCAGCATTGCAACCCAAGCGACCTGAGTTCCGTCTCCAGCCACCTGACGATGGAGTCATCCACCACGGAACCAATCAGCAGAACCCGCCGGTGAGGCTTTGTCTGATTGCCCGATCTGGGCTGACTTTCTATGAATTCCGGCGGCACTCCGGCTGACCGCAGGAAGGACTCAGGAATACCACCGTTGGAGCGCGCCAGGGTGTCTGCTCCGACGATGCTGGGCCCGTCGTGTCGCAGCGTTTCCAGTCCCAGTGCCCCGCTCAGGTCGCAGTCCGCGAACAGTGTCATGTCGAGGACGACGTCTTCCAGCAACGTCCGATCCAGGCGGGTCCGCACCAGGGCCGCCCGGCGCAGATCGCAGTGGGTGAGATTAGCCACGTCCAGGCATGTCGCGCTCAACTTGGCCCCGCTCAGGTTGGCGTCGGTCAGGTCAGCCATGGTCAGATCGGCTTCGGTCAGGTCCGCGCCGGCCAGATTTGCGCCCACCAGCGTCGCGAACGCGATGTCGCAGTTGGAAAGGTCTGCTCCCCGCAGGTCCGCGTTCTCCAGATTGCTGCCCCGCAAGTCCGAGCGCAGAAACGAGGCTTCGGCCGCCTGCGAGTCAGCGAAATTCGCCCGGTTCAGGTTGCAACGAGATAGGTGAGCCCCTCGCAAACGGGCGCCGCCGAAGTTGGCGTGACGCAGGTCGGCAGATGTCAGGTCTATCTGGGTCAGATCGTCGAACCCCAAATCGACGCCGGGCATCCTGATCCCACTGAGATAGGCACCAGAAAGGTCGAGTCGCGGACGGCCCTGAAATTCACGCGCCCGCCAGCGCGCTATGGCGAATGTTCGCCTTTTGGCGATAGCAACGTGCTCAGGGTTCGCCAAGCAATCGCTCCAACGCTGCTATCCCCGAGCCTAGTCGTCGCCGACCGTAAGGGCGGCTTCTCGTCCGGCGAAAGCCGGCATCACGTCTGCTGCGAATATGGACAGCTGTTCTCTGAACTCGCTCCACGGCATACCTTCTGGCCATTGGAGCACGATATCCTCCAGCCCGGGGTACTTGTCCTCAATTTCACGCAGGAACGCGATGAAGTCGTCCGGGTTGCCGCAGAACCAGGCTTTCTGATCCACACCGTCTTCAATCCGCGGGGTTCGAGCCGGCGCGCCCGGCGTACCCCATGGCCGACCCTGCTCGTCGGTGTAGCGAACGAAACCGAACGGAGCGAACCACTTGTAGCGTTCATCGTGGAAAGGTCTCACCTTTTCCATGGCCTCTTCCCGGCTGCCCGCAATGTAGAAGCCGAATCCCAGTGCCATGTCTCCGCCTAGGGGAATGTCCTTACCGGCCGCCGTTGCCGCGTCGTGGTATTGGGTTATCATCTGTTCGGCGTACAGTTCGCCGGTCAGCGCCACCATCGCCTTGATCCCGCGCTCAGCGATGTAGTTCAGCGTCCGTCCGCTGGCGATGGGTTGCCAGATCTCTACCGGCTTGTTGATCGGTCTCGGCACCATCGTGATTTCTTTCAGGTCATACCCGCGGTAGGGCACTTCCGGCGGGATGGTGTAGTACTTCCCCTTGTGGCTCCACGAGTCTTCGTTGAACGCCTTGAGAATGACTTCCATCTGCTCGAGGAACAGCTCACGGTTCGCATCGTTGTCGATCACGGGCGCGCCGAAGGTTTCTACCTCCCGGCTGTGATAGCCGCGTCCGACACCGAATATCATCCGCCCGCCGGTCAGCACGTCGGCCATGGCGAAGTCTTCTGCTACCCGTAGCGGATGCCACATGGGGATGATGTTGAATGCCTGGCCAAACTTGAGGTTCTTGGTCTGCCCGGCCAGATGCACTCCCATCAGGATTAGGTTCGGGATGCACTCGTAGCCCTCGTGCTGGAAGTGGTGCTCCGCCATCCACATGCAGTAGAACCCGCGCTCATCCATGTGCTTGGCCAACGCTTTCGCGTGATCGTAAGCCTGGACCAGCTGGTCGTTCGTGTAACGGCGCTGGTCGGCCGGCGTGCCCGCCGCGCCCACATCGTCCAGGTCGATCTGCCCCACGTACAGAACCGAAAACCGCTTAATCATCCAATCAGTTCTCCGCTCGAATAAGAATCGCGCCGCATTATAGCATGGGGCCTTTAGGACAAACGGCGGCGGATTTTGGCAGGTCCGGTGTTGGGTTGGCTATTGGTATCCGCCGTCAACAACCGGTGGATTTGGGCCGTAGCCCAGGTTAGCGGTAATCCTATTTTTGAGCGGCTCGATCAGGTCTTCAGGGGAGTCGACCGACCACGAGAGATGCAGGAAGTGATTGGTGTCAAAGTGGAGGTTGTCGAATTGATCGTCTCGACACGTGAATATCACGGGTATGCTCAGCCCGTGAGCAAATCCCGCTTCATAGTACACGGAACCTCGGGCACTGTCGGAGCCGTGACTGAAGTCCGCAATCACGAACCTGGACCGGCGTATCTTGGCGACAATTTGGTCGTCGATCCTGCCCAGAAAATCAGTTTTCCGGTCTATCCTCAAAGGCCGGTACCCAACCGCGATTACCGCGGGTTCGATGGCCTTATCGTAAAGGACGTCTGTTGTTTGGTTGAACCACATTGCGACAAAGCACTGGTCGGCCCTGCCTGCGGTCCGCCGTTGTTCCATCGCAGAGTAACCACGAATAGTGATCGTGCATCGAAATCCGAAGTTAAATCGTACTCGTCCTAAATCGTCTCTAATATCTACGTCCGCTTTTGTAATGAGACCCCGATCATGCAGACTGTCTGCGAGGTATGAAAGCTCCTGAAACTCCATAGATTCTGAATGCGCGAGCGCCAACTGGTAATTCTGTAGATCTTCTCGGGGTTGATCTGGACGTACTATGCTAATGGGTTCGCCAACTTTGGGCGAGCTGTCGATCAGAAAAAGCATCAGACTGTCGAGCCTTTCTTGCAACGCCAAGGTGCTGGCTGATTGAGCCCTAGCGATTGTGGACACGGTGATTCTCGGGCAACGGTCGCCGAACCGCCGCTGCCGGACCAGCAACGTTGTAAGTCGTGCTCTGAAATTGTCAAATCCTTCCGAATGAAGTCCGGCATAGAATTGACGGAGTTCGGGGAACACATCCCTGTCGATGACGTAGTCCCCTCCGCTCCGTGAGGAACCGACTACGGTGATCGAGCTTGCGCTTTGTGTTTTTTCCTGACATTCGGTCCCCCAGATGGGGCAAGCGCTTTCGTGTGTGATGAAGTTCTGCAACTGGTCTGCCGGGTTTGACATGATGATGACCTTGCGACGTACGCGTTATGTTTGACTTGCTGTTATGGGATCGGTAGCAGTCGGCATGTCATGTTAGACGCGCGCTGTTTTCCGTCAAACGCAAAATGCCAGTTTTGGACGATTCGAATGTCGCGTCGCCGCGCCGACCACACCGGGGATCCGATCGGTGTCGAATGGACCGTTGGGTGCCGTGATCGGCTTCGACACGATATTGCTGCCGCCTGCCCCTGCATTTTCGTAGAGACCGACCGCCAATAGCCAGTACACATGAGCGGGCGGCCCTCACAGGCCGCCATCAGCGAATTCAACCCGCTATAATTCCCCCGTTCCCACTTCACTTGACATAGGGAGGCTATCCCATGGATTTGACCCTGAACGGTAAGGTTGCGATAATCACCGGCGGTAGTCGTGGTCTCGGTCGTCAGTGCGCCCTGGCCCTGGGCCGGGAAGGCTGCACCGTTGCCATTTGCGGGCGCGATGGCGAAACGGTCGAACAGACTGTGTCGGAACTCGTCGGCATGGGGGTGACGGCGAACGGCAGCCAGGCCGACGTCACCAGTCCCGAAGACGCTGAGCGGTTCCTTCAAGAGACCACCGCTGCCCTCGGCCCTCCGGACATCTTGGTAAACAATGTCGGTGGCCGACGTGGTTCCGTCCTCTTCGATGAGACCTCCATGGAGCAGTTCATCGAAGGCATGGAGGTCAACCTGATTTCTGCGGTCCGCATGACCAAGCTGGCCCTCCCCCACATGCAGGCGCAGGGTTGGGGCCGCGTCATCAACATCGCTTCGATTTACGGACGCGAGCACGGCGGCTCCGTCGACTACATGACCGCCAAGGCCGGCATGATTGCTTTCTCCAAGCACCTGGCTTTGCAGTTGGCACAAACCGGGGTACTGGTGAATTGCGTCGCGCCGGGCAGCATCGACTTTCCCGGCAGCAGCTGGGACCGTTTCCAGCAGAACAACACGCCTGAGGTGGTAGCGGAGTTCATCGACCGGAACCTGCCCATGGGCAAGTTTGGCTGGCCCGAGCCCATCGGCGAGACCGTGGCATTCCTTGCCTCCGACCGGGCCGGCCTGATTACCGGCGCCTGCCTCAACGTGGACGGAGGCCAGTCCAAGTCACTGTTCTAGACCAAACCGTGGCCCAGCGGCGCGCATAGCACAACGACTTCTCCCCGAACGCCAGCGAACCGTCGGGATAAACAGCACAAGCAGGACGTGCAGAGGGACGTCCCGCTTGTTCGCGCAATTCCGGTGGACGGGTCAGTGAACCTTCTCGCGCCAGCTAGGACGGCTGGTGCACCGTCCCCACGAATTCGAGCCATGACAGCACGCACTTCTCTGGCGCGGAGTGCTGGACATAACCGCCGGCGCCCGGTACCCGCGCCAGCGTACAGTTGGGCATCATCTCTGCCTGGCCCTGGGCCCGGTCAGGAATGTCGCCTTCGCTGAGCTCCCCGACCATCGCCAGGGCGGGCGTGTGGATGGCGGGCAACTTGTCCGACAAGTTCTGCGTGCCAAGGTAGGCCAGCGTTTCCAGTACCACGTGACGCGACGTCTGACCCATCTGGTTGATGTACCACTCGTGGTGTTCGGGCGCATCATCTGCGTTCACACGGCGGCCTCCCGTGGCCCGCGCCCAGCCTTCCACACCCTCTTCCGCAACCAGGCGATAGTAGTTCTGGTAGGTATCAACCCCGGTGAAGTTGTAGGGCGACGTGCACGTTGTGACCGTGTGCAGCCGTTCGGGATACTGGTACGCAAACTGCAGGGCAATCGTGCCGCCAATGGTCTCGCCGATCAGATGCACCTTGCCCAGTTCCAGGTAATCGAGAAGGTTCCGAAGATCGGCGGTGAACCCTTCCAATGACCAATCGTAGCCCGGTTCCGGCACAGTTGAACGACCGAACCCACGAGCATCCACTCTGATAACCCGGTACTGCCGGGCCAGCAGCGGGGGCCACGCATACCACAGCCGCCCGTTCTTCGCGTTGCCATGATGCAGCACGATGGTTTCCACCGTCGCCGGGTCGCGCCACGGATCGGTGAAGTTGTCGTCGTCGTAATACATTTCCAAGTCGCCGGCTAGCGCTGCTATTGGCATGATTGTCTCCTGGGACGCGTCAAACTGATTGGCATTCGGTTAGCTCATGATCGGCGTGTAACCCCAGCCATGTGCGGCGTTGCTATACCCCAAGACCGCCGCCGGGGGTCTGGTCGGCCAACGGGATCTGCACGCTCACTCGATCGACGTCACCCACGCTACGGGTCGTGTGGCCGCGGCCGGACAGGTCCTCGCACAACTCGATATCGCCGACGTTGAAGATCCGCTTGGTGCCATCGCCAATTCCAATCTCCACCTGGCCCTGCAGCGTGATGACGTATTGGCGTCGCGGCGCGGTGTGAAAGTCCACCAGTTGGGTGGGTTTCAAACTGCTGAACTGCACGCCCGTAGCCGCCTCCGTAGCGGTCCTCAAGGCATGGCCCATCTGCTCGAAGGGCAATTCCATTTCTTCAATGTGCGATTCGCCGTCCGCGCCTGTGTAGATCCTGACTACCTGCATTTCCGGTCCTCCGCTTCCGAGTCGGATGGCGCCATCATAGCACCGGTGGCGCCTCGACGGCGGCTAGCCCGGTGGTGCAAATGTCCTGCAGGCAACAGCCGTCGCAGCGCGGGGAATTCTTCGTGCAGGCCACTTTGTGGTGATGGTCCAACAGGGCGTGATATTCATTGAACAAGGAGACGTCCGACGGCAAGTTGTCGTGGAACAACGCTTGCCAACCGTGGTAGTTATCCAGCCCCATGGGAGCCAGTCCCGCCCGCTTCAGTATGCGGACGGTGTAAGCATCAATAACGAAAGACGGTTTTCCGGCCGCGTACACCAGGATGTCGTCTGCGGTTTCCGGGCCGATCCCATGGATGCCCAACAGCTCCCCGCGCACCGATCCCGTGTCAGCCGCGAACATGTGGTCCAGGTTTCCGTTGTAGCCCTCGCACACGTGGGAGGCGAAGGCCTTCAGCTTGCGAGCCTTTGCGTTGTAGTACCCCGACGGTCTCACCAGTTCGGCCAGCGAGTCGACCGGCAATTCGTGCACCGCCCACCAACCGTCTATCCCGGCGGAACGCAGGTTGTCCAACGCCCGTTCTACGTTCCGCCAGGCAGCCGCCTGGGTGAGGATGGCTCCGGCGATCATCTCGAACCGGCTGGACGCCGGCCACCAGCCTTGCGGGCCGTAGGCGGCCAGCAACCGCCGGTATATCTCCATCAATGATGGTTGAGTCTCGGCCACTTTCAGGTTCCTCGCACCGGTCAAGCGTGGCGATCGGGAAAACTGATCACAGCAGGACCGGCACCGTGTCGGCGAGTTCGATGCTCTGCTCGCTGACGTTGCACCGGTACGCCCATACCGCCACCCCCGCATCGTGGGCTTTCCTCAGGGTCGCCCCAAGCAACGGGTCGGCTACATCGTGAGGAGCGAACTCCTCGGCGTCCGCGCGCTGGATCACGAACACTACCGCCGCCTCGTGGCCCACATCCCGCGCCGCCATCAGGCTGCGGAGGTGTTTTACGCCTCGAACGGTGGGAGCGTCCGGAAACAGGCCTACGCCATTCTCAATTAGCGTGACTGACTTGGTCTCGACGTAGCATTTGCCCGCGGGCCCTTCCAGCAGGAAATCCAGCCGGCTCTCTCCAAAAACCTGCTCCCCCCTCGCCACCGGATAATTGTCAAATTGCGGCATACGCCTTTGCGCCAAAGCTTCCGCGACAAGCTTGTTCGGCAGGCGAGCATCGGCGGACGATAGGGCGTCGCCCGTATCCACCAGAGCCAGGTCGTAGCTCGTCTTCCGGTTGGCTCCCCTTGGAGCAGGTAACAACAATACCCGAAATCCCGGCACCAGCAGCTCACCCATTCGGCCCGAATTGGGCACGTGGACCAGATACTCTCTGCGCTCCACGTCCACAAGGGCCGCAAAACGGTTCAATCGCTTGATGAATCGCCCTTCAACCAGGGGAGGAAATCGCATCGGTGGTCTCCCGAATTGGCCGCTAACGTCCGGTTTACACGACGCATCGTGGCAGCGAGCCGCCATCCATATCGATCTTACAGTGCATGTAACAAAAGCGTAATGAGTTCGTAATTGTCCGTTAATCCGTTATGCGCAATATAGAACCATCGGCAGTGACCTTCCAAACAATCCTCGCGCTGCGGATGAGGTTCGGCGATGATTACGTATGCAGGTTATCGACCCGCCAACGACGCCGTACCTCGCGTCCTCCTGTTGGGACAGGGTTGGGAAATGATTAGAGGCGCTTTGGCCGCCGCTTCTGACACCGGCGCCATCGAGTTGATCGGCCCAGAAGTCGCCTATGACGTCGATTCTGATTACGGCGTCGATTCTCCGGCTGTATTGCTTTTGTCGCCCGACGCGGATATGCCCGTGCACCCGTACGACGACACCGGGCCCCTGGTCCTCCGATGCGTCGCTGACTATGAACTGGACGCTCCCGATCTTTACGAGGATTCCGATGACTTCGTCGCCGTGCCCTGTTCACCCGCGGAGCTGATCAAGCGAATCCTTCGCCTCGCTCGCCGCCACGCCACCGCGTCGGTTTCGGCGGGCTCGATCCGTGTAGGCGGGATATCACTCAACCCTGCCACGTACCAGGTTTCCGCGAACGGCCGGCCAATCGACCTGGCCTGGCTGGAGTTTCAACTTCTCCGGTTCCTAATGGCCAACGTGGGTAAGGTATTCACCAGGGATCAATTGCTGGCCAACGTCTGGGGGGTCGAAAACATCGGCGGCACGCGCACGGTCGACGTCCATATCCGCCGTCTGCGCTACAAGCTGGAGAACGGAGTCGAAACCTATTTCCGTACCGTCAAGAACGTCGGCTACGGGATGATCGAACCATAGCCTGGCGCATACCAATCAAACAGGAAAGGGGCGAATTTTCACTCGCCCCTTTTTGTGTTGCCACGTGTCCAGCGATGGCTGCTACCACTCCGCCGGCAGGCTCACCACGCCGCGAATATTCAGCAGGTTGTGGTATTCCAGTTGGTCGGGGTCGCTGGCGAACCTGAAGGGCGGGAACTTGCGGGTCAGCGCCCGGAACGCCTCCTGCCCTTCCAGTCGAGCCAGGTTGGCGCCCAAGCAGTGGTGGATCCCACCGCCGAAAGCGACGTGCGGGTTCGGGTAACGGGTGATGTCCAAGTCCTCGGGGTTCTCGAACGCCATCGGGTCTCGGTTGGCTGAGTTGATGATGGTCATCACCTTCTCGCCCTCGCGGATCTTCTGACCGCCTAGCTCGATGTCCTCCAGCGCGATGCGCGGGGCTCGCTTCACCGGCGAATCGTAGCGGAGCAATTCCTCCGTCGCGCGAACCAGGAGGCCGTCGTCTTCCTTGAGCATGTTCCACTGCTCGGGGTTCTTCATCAGCGCCATGGTTCCGTTGCCCACCAGGTTGATGGTGGTCTGGTGGCCAGCGATGAGCAGCAAAAGGGTGTTGCCAAGCACCTCCTCCCGGCTCAAATCACCCTCGCGTTCACCGATAGCCAGCACCGACAGCAGGTCGTCGGACGGCTCGCTGACGCGCTCCTCCACCAGTGGGTTAACGTAATCATTCAGGGTGGTGATGGCTTCATGCACGCGGGTGTGCCGGTCGGGCGACTCCTGGTCCAGAGACAGCAACTGACGCGACAGTGTTCGGATGAACTCTCGGTCCTCCGCCGGCATCCCTAGCCAGTTGGCTATCACCAACACCGGCATCGCGTTGGCGAAGTCCCGGAGCAAGTCCATCTCTCCGTTTTCGGGGTCAAAATCCTTGAGCAGGTCCTGGATTATGCGTTGGACCATCGCTCGGAACCGGTTGTCGATGTATTTGGGGTTGAACACCGGATGGATGGTGCGACGCATCCGCAGGTGGTCGGGCCTGTCCCGGCGGATGAACCAGTTGTTCATATAATCGAGGTTGAACTTGTACTTTGAGAAGTCCTCTTCCGATATCGGAGGCCTGGGTGGCTTATCGTCCCGCAGGAACACCTCGGACGAGAAGTATTCTGGATGCCGCAGCGCCCACACCACCGCCTGGTATGACGTGACGACCCAGGTGTCGAACTTGGCGTTCCAATACACCGGAGCCTCTTCCCGCAGCATCGCGTAATACGGATACGGGTTGCGGAGGTTTTCCGGCGACAACAACTCATCGTGAATTCGGTCTTTCAGCATCGGTACAGCCTCGCGACAAACTTGGGGTTGCATTGGGGTTGCGGTTGATGAGCGTCAATGTATCCGCTAGCCATTTGGGATGTCAACTTGAACGCGACCGCCGCAGGATCCGTACGTTCCACCACACGATCAATGGCGTGATCACTACCGTGGGCAGTATCCAGGGCACCCACACCGGATCCATGTCTACGTTCACCACGGTCACCGCCGTGATCGTGGCGATGGTACCTGCCATCATGTTGGTGAGATGCCGCGACACCCGACGCGAGCCGCCGGGTTGCGCACGGTGGAACGTGGCGTCCGCCACGCCCAACGCGATCGCAATCCCGCCGAACACCAACAGCGTTACCCACTGGGAACTCCCGCCCATTGCCAGAACTATCGCGTAACCCCACATCGCCAGTCCGGTGACTCCAATGGCGGCGACGGCAACCCAGTCCACCGGGTGAGCCCGACGTTGCCGGTTACGGGCGAAACGCCACCCGGCAAACACCAGGTAGAAGCTGAACAACGCGATCAGGAACAGGAAAGGGCTGCTCCCCATGATCGCCAGCGGAATCGCCGTCAGGAATACCACCGTCATCCCTGCCGCATAGATCCGGCCTGCCAGCACATGCCACCGCCCTCCCTTCGCCGTAACCAGGGCTAGCGGCGGTGGCCAGCGACACCGACCCGGCGGCGATATGCACCGCCAGCAATATCAGTTGGACCATAAACACCCAGCCGCCGGAAGGACACCACGAGCAGGCGCCGGTTTCACTCCAGCGCTCCCGCTTCCCGCAATTCCCGGTACTCCCCCTCGCTCAGCCCCACTATCTCGCGCAGCGCGTACTCCGTATCCTGCCCCAGCAGCGGTGCCGGTCGATCCAGACGTCCCGGTGTCGCCGAAAGCTGCATCTCGGTGTAGTCCGTGGCGTAGGGCCCCATCTCGGGATGGTCCAGCCAGGTGAAATGTTCCCGGTGACGCAACTGGGGATCCTCGAAGAGATCGCGGGTGTCATTCACCACGCCGGCCGGGACGCCGACCGCCTGTAGGCGACGCATGAGCTCGTGGCGGTCGTGTTTCACCGTCCAATCCGCGATGATGCCGTCGAGTTTGTCCTCGTGAGCCTTGCGTACGCGAAAAGTGCGGAACTCGCCCGAGGAAATCTCGTCGAACCCATCCGACACAACTTCGTCGCGCAAAGCCTCCCACTGCTGGTCGGTGAACGCTGCGATGGCGATCCAACGGTCGGATTCGCCGTTGGCGTCCGAGGCACAGGGATACGCTCCGTGGGGCGAGGCCGAAGGGTGCCGGTTACCCACCAGTTCCGGTTCGCGTCCGTTGACGGCTGCGTCCAGCAGCATCGGCCCTTCGAAATGCAGACTGGTTTCCAACTGAGACATGTCAAGATGCGTCCCTTGGCCGGTGGCACGCTGCCGGTCCACGGCGGCCAGTATCGCGGCCACCGCAAATTTCGGACACACGAAATCCGTATAGGCGCCGTAAGGGTTAACCGGCCCGCGATCCGGCCAGCCGATGATGTTGGTGTATCCCGCCAGCGACGACAGCACCGCGCCAAACCCGGGCTGCGTTTGCATCGGGCCCCCGCGCCCCAGCATCGACGCGCTGAACAGCACGATGCGCGGATTGACCTTGCTCAGCTCGTCGTAACCCAGGCCCCATCGCTCCAGCGTCCCCGGCGTGAAGTTCTCCGTAATCACATCGGCCCATTTGGCGATGCGCAGGATGAGATCCGGAGCTTGCGGATGACCCATGTCTATGGACAGGCCATATTTGTTGGCGTTGTAGTTAGCGAAATAACCCGACCGGTTGATTCCCGATTGGCCACCGACGAAGGGTCCGGCACGGCGCAGCGTTTCCGGCCGTTTGCCTGACTCCACCCGCAACACCGTCGCACCATACTCAGAGAGGTACTTGGTAGTCATCGGGCCTACGGCCACCCAACAGAAATCCAGTACCTTCAGCTCTTCCAGTGGCAAATCGGCCATTGTCAATCGCTCCGCATGCGCCCGTAGCTCTCTAAATTACGCCCAGCTCGGTGAGCCGCGAAAGGTCCCGTTCATTAATGCCCAACTCCCCACCGAGAACCTCCCGGTTGTGCTCCCCGATATGAGGTGCTCGCCGACGTATCCCCACCCGCGAAGGATCCTGTAGGTCCTTCACGAAATGGCCCGGATAGGTGACGGTTTCGCCAATGTCGCTGTGTTGGATCTGATCGTAGTAGTCCCGCGCCGCCAGTTGCCGGTGCGCCAGGATGTCGCTAGGCGTAGCCACCGGGAATAGCAAGATGCGCCTTTCCAGCGCGCCGTCGGCCAACTCGTTCCTGGTGTGCGTCATGAAGAAGGGAGCCACCGCAGCCACTGTCTGCTCCATGATCTCCGCCCGCGCCGTACCATAGCCAAGCTCCTCCCAGTTGACCGCGTCCAACTCCGGACTTCCCATACCTTCTTCGGTCATCCATTCCAGCATCGCCCGCACGCTGCGAGCCGCTCCCGCCGTCCCGCCGCCCGGCTGAAAATTAACGTATCCGTCCTTGCACGGCCAGTTGATGCGCGTGAACGTCCCGCCGGCGGATTCCCGGTAAGCGCCCATGCGGCGCAGGATGGTCTGCTCCAGGTCCCAGTACTGCGGTGCGTGGGCCAGCGTCCGAGCCACTGCCTGCTGGCAGGACACGTCGACGTGTTGCCCCTCGCCCGTCAACTGCCTATGGGTATGGGCGATCATCGCGCCCGCCGCGCCCGCCGCGCTCCCGTGCTGATAGAACTGGGGCATGCTGACCCTCAACGGAGGCCGGTCGCTGTCCCCGGTGAGATGCATGAACCCGCCCAACGCCATGCCAACGATGTCTGACGCCGCGTAGTCGGTGTATGGCCCGTCCTGGCCGAAGGCCGTTATGGAGACCACAACCAGCCGCGGGTTCAAATCGTGCAATTCGGTGTAACCCAACCCTAACGATGCCATGTAACCCGGGTCCGCTGATTCAACGGCGAAGTCGGCCTGACCCACCAGTCGACGGAACAGCGCAACTCCGTCCGTCTTGCCGACGTCCAGCGTGACGCCCCGCTTGTTGGCGCAGTAGGCCCACCAGAACAGGCTGCGTTCCGCCCCGGGCTCGTCCTTGTAGAACGGCCCGATTTTCCGCGCTGGACTGCCCCCCGGAGGCTCGACCTGAATGACGTCCGCTCCGAGGTCGCCAAGTATCTTCCCGCAGAGTAACCCGCGGCCGTCAGTCAGATCGAGTACCCGGTATGGAGCCAGTAGACCAGGCCCGTAGTCGTCAGGATTGGGCATTCGCGCCGCCTAGAAAGTCGCCAACGGGTTCACTGGCGAACCGGTGGCGTTGTGCCACCGCAGCGGCGCGACGGTGAACATAAAGTCCCACTGGTTCAATCGGCGACACACCGGGGCCACTTCGTCGAAGTTGGCCGCGTCAATCAACCAGAGCCCCATGCCGACTATCCCAACCTTGTGGATGGGAAGACCGACATAGGGATAATCGCTGGGCGCCACGTCCCAAGAAGCGTCGCACGCCGCGATGGATACCCCGCGTTCCCGAAGCCACGGCAAGGTTTCAGCGTGGAGGCCGGGTCGCCCCTCCGCCGCGGTAGGAGGACCAACCTCCTGGCGACGCTTGTACCAACCCAGGCGAATGCAGAGCGCGTCTCCTTCCGTGACACGAACACCCTGCGCTTCCTCGGCGGCTTCCAGGTCTGCAGTGAACACCGGCTCGGCAGCTTCCAGCCAGTCCTTGCCTTTCACAGCGGCGATGTCCAGCAGCACCCCGCGAGTGACGACACCGTTCCGCACGTTGTCGATTGCCCCGGCGCCGGCTTTGTTCGCATTGTTGATCAGGCCGGCATCCTGCCCATTGTACATTTTCCCGTTCCAGAACTGGTGGCAAAGGCTGTCCAGGTGGGTCACCGTCAGCCCGTGGAAGGACACCCCTATGAAATCACTGGCTCCTCCGCTGCCTTCCGACGGTGCGGACTCGCCGGTGGACACCATGTAATGCAGTGGCGGGATGCTGGTTACGTCCGGCGCCATCTCCGGCACCAGTAGACGCGAGCACGTAACGCTGATGCCCTCGCGCACCAGCCCGGCTGCCTCCCTCCGCTTGGCATCGGTGATCAGGTTCAGAGTGCCCAGCTCGTCGTCGTCGCCCCAGCGGCCCCAGTTGCTCAGCGAATCGAACCAGCCTAGTACTTGTTCCTCGGTGGGAATGTTCGGTGTGGTCAAGGTACTACCTCCTGTTGGTAAATCAGCTAACATCGAGTGTTGGTTCGCGGTTGTTCGAGACATTGGTGTTCAATAAAATCTATTACTTCGACGGCTTTTCCAAGATGGGATCTCAATTGCGCCGGGGAAATCGAAGACTGTTCGCCATGGGCGATAAGGTTGCGTTGGCCTACGATCGTGTTGATAGCAGATTGCCGGTCGTCTTCGGCCAAAAATGAACGCAACTCGCTTGCCCAGGTTTCGCTAAACGCTTTTGCTGTTCTCACCATACTGTCCGCGTTGGCGTTGCCGACGGTGAATGCGATTTGGTTGCTCACGTATTGAGCCACATGACCGCCTGCAGTGGAGTCAGTATAGTCCTCATAGATGGCTTGCGCCGCGTTCTCAAGGAAGCTGGCGATCATAATGCACAGATATCGCCCCCAGTGAACTTGCAATCGGTTGGCCCCGCTGAGTTCTCTGAACAGGTCCAGGATTTCCTGTAACCGATTCTGAACTCTCGGATTCTGCATTTCACGACCCCTCGAAAGCATCGGTTGCTTTCCGGAGACGAGTTTGTACAGAAAAGGTTTGGGCAGTTCCACCAGAAACGCTCCCAATATATTCGCTATCTTTGAGGAGAGCGTCGTGCGTAACCCTTACAGAGTCGGCACCAGGTTTGGATTTTGTGGTCGGATAGATTCGTCGCGCTAACCCGACTGCCATCGAGTCAAAAACTGCTGCATTCAACTGCCTGCTCCCCTCCGTTCGAAATGCACGATTGCCTACAGCGGCGTTGAACAATTGGGTAACTTCAGCGAACAGGACCTTCCCTTTGTCCAGAAATTCTTGGTCAGGATTCCGGTATCTGTCTGAAAAGTCATTGAGGAAGCCCAGCATAGGTGCGGCGTAGTTTTCGGCATTTATGTACATGGCCCAGAATCGCAGGATTAGTTCTTGGTCTTTCTGACGGGGATTCACACGGTCAAATATGTTTTGCCGTAACTGTTCAGAGTTGATGAGATCTGCGGGCTTTTTGGCCGTTCCCAGAGCCGTGGCCAAGTAGGCAATTCCGGTGCTGAGCCGATCAGATCCCCTCAAACGTGAACAATTACGTTTTGCCAATCATCGTTGACATTCATATCTCGGACGTGGTAAAATAAGGGACCTCGGTATATTGCTTGCCGGATTTCTTGAGGCGTCAACCTTTGTCCAGTGCGGTTGAGACGCTGGAAAATGTGGAACACGCTGCTCATTCCATCATCTGGAAAGAGCTGACGATTTATGGTGGCATGAAAAAGCGAGTTGTCCAATCTACGACGGTCAGGTTGGCGCAAATCGCGGTAAAGTTTTCCGTCGAATGCGGGCACAACCCCTTGTAGTGCGAAATCTTGGTTGCCCTCGCGGAATTTTCCAGAGTAATAATACTGCAATGTCTTCAGGCGTTGCTGTCCGTCAATGACCATCAATTTTTCTGTGATAGGCTCCGTGGTCAAAAATATCCCTGGAATAGGGGGACCTAACAACAAAGACTCAATGAATGGAGAGGCTTGTTTGAAGCTCCACACGAAACCGCGTTGAAAATCAGGTACGAAAATGTCGTCCTCATTTATTCTTCGCACCAGCCCCTCTACGTCAAAATCAACCCCGTAGCTGGTGATCCGATAATTTACTTCTTCGACGATGTCGGTGGTTTCGGTTTCGTCGCGAACGCTGGCATCGATAGGCTCGGCTTCATAGCCGTTAATTTCACTATAAGTAGCCATCTGCTCCTTCCTCGTCATCCCCTAGAGCAATCGAAATGATTCCATTGCGACCGCTGTGACCGCTGTGACCACTCAAATCTAGGTAGTGTTGACATTTGGACTGCGGTACAATTGCCCCATGGCGAGTATAACCATACCTTCAGACCAATGGGAGAAGATTTTGCAATTCCTGCGGGATTGCCCTGACGCGTACGTTGGCGACGCGGCGGAATGCCAGCGGTTTGTCGAGGGGCGTGCTGTGGATGGATCGCTCCGGAGCGCCGTGGTGACTGCTGCCGGCCGAGTATGGCAACTGGAACACCATCTACAAACGCTTCGCCCGGTGGTGCGACCGTGGCGTCTGGGAGCGAATGCACCAGCATTTCAGTACGGAACCGGACCTGGAATATCTGGTCATCGACAGTACGGTGGTTCGAGCGCACCAGTGCGCTGGGGGAGCCCCGGCAAAAAGGGGGGCAATCAGCGCAAGCCCTGGACCGCAGTCGCGGCGGGTTCAGCACGAAGGTTCCCGGGAGCGTGGACGCTCTGGGCAACCCCCTGCGGTTCACGTTGACGCCGGGACAGCAGCATGACATCACCCAGGCGGAAACCCTGCTCACCGGCTACCGGAGCGAGTACGTAATCGCGGACAAAGGATATGACGCGCAGGACTTCGTCGACCATTTGGCAGAAGAGGGCATGGTGGCAGTGATCCCCCCACGGTCC
>CBDCPM010000003.1:0-135008 GCA_965220265.1 Dehalococcoidia bacterium
TAAGCAAGTTACGGGTCGCCGAGTGGCAAGGCTTGGGAAGTGCCGAGCTTTGCCCATAGCGTTTCCGGATGGCTGTCGGATCGGCTTTTCGGTGCCCAGCGTTCCGAGACGCGGACGAGCCGCGCCGCCAGCACACATAACCCGGCTTCAGGAACAGCAAATGCTTGAGGACAAGACCCGCCGAAGATTCACGGCTTCCTGCTCCCACCGCCCAGACGACGACCAGGACCCCGACAAGCTTGAGAAGCCAGAGAGCCGCGGTTCCGCAAAGTATGGCGATGCTTCGTATCATCGGTGTTACCTCCTCGCTGGGTCGTTCATGAAATGTGCGGTGATGCTTTGCGCGTAGATAGACCGGGTCAGAGAAGTTACGGAGCCGGAACGAGATCCGTCAACGAACCAACGAGTTTTGGTCAGGGTCAGACAGATTGATGAGTAGCGAAATTGCCTCTGACTAAACCAAAGCCAAGGTGGGATGTGCATTTGCCGGAAGTCGGGGACCGGGTTGGGAGTCTCGCAGGAGGGATTCGGCCCTTGATTGCAGGACCGTGCGGCAGCGGCGCTTGACCTCGTCTTTCCGGCTGGTCAGCCTGGCCAGGAAGCTGCCTACCCTCTCCTGCACCGCCGCTCTGCTTCCCAAGCACAGGTTCCCGGTCGCCTCTTCCCGCGCCCATCCCCAGATGGCTTCATCGGCGTTGAAGTCTGGGCTGTAGCCCGGCAGATTCACCAGCCTCAGCCCCAGGCCAGGCCTCCGCAGATACTCCCGCACCGCCTGGCCACGATGGGCTGGGGCATTATCCCAAATTACCCGAAGCGGCCCAGAGTGCCGCTGGCGCAACTGGTCCAAAAAGGCTGCCGAGGTTCCGCTGTTGCTGTTTCCCGCCAGGTCCATCCATTCCACCTCTCCCGTCGCCAGACACACCGCCGAATAGTAGCTGGCTTTCTCGCCATACCGCGGACTGCTGGAGTTCACCAGGGCTGGCTCTCCCCGCAGCACCCACCGGCCCCGCAACTCCGCATCGGCACGGAAGTGGGCCTCGTCGGCGAAGCATATCTTGGCTCCGCTCCCTACTCTCCTCCCGCAGGGCGGCGTACGCCGCCACGAAGGCCTCCCGTTTCTCCTCATCCGCCTTCAGCAGCCGCTTCTGGGGGCGCTTGAAGGCAAATCCCAAGCGGCGCAGGTAGGTCAGGCAGCTGCGGCACAGGCTGAGGCCGCAGCGTTCCCAGACAAACCGATGCACCACCTTCCAGTTCCAGTTGGCCAGGTCCAGGCCCGCCGCGGCAGGCAGCTGCTGCACCGCCGCCCTCAACTCCTCCCGCTGCGCCTCGCCCAGGGCGGGGGGGAACCACCCTGACAGGGGTAGGTATAGGGTTTTTACGGTGGGACATGGCGAGTAATCTCCAGGTTGAGCTTGGGTTCTGGCCAGGGTTCGGGCAGCAGCCAGACGCGGCTCCAGAGGCGGCCCTTGAGCAGCAAGCGCCGGAGCCAGTCGATGCCGTGGCGGATCACGCTCACGGTGCGCGCCGGACGGCTCCAAGGGTCACGGTGATTGGGAGCCAGCGCTTTGGGCGGCGCCCGCAGGTTGCCTGGAGCAATCCTCCGGTCCTGGGCGTCCTCCACCCTGGTGCCATAGGCCAGGGCCAGCAGGGTGGCCACCGACAGGACGAGCCAGTGCCGGGAGACGCGGGTGGGGTCGGTGCGCCGCGTCTTGTCCCACTTCCAGCCCAGGCTCTTGAGGGCCTTGAAGCCCAACTCGATCCAGAAGCGCAGGGCGTACCAGCTGGGTCCCACCTGATCGGGTGCAAGGTCGGTGAGGATGATCCAGGGTTCCTCCTGTTCGGAGTACCAGACCACCAGCAGGGTGCAGCGGCGTTGGGCCTTGGGGGTGCTGAAGGCGGTGCCGCGGCCAATCCACGCCGTATCGGGACGAGAGACGAAGTGCTGGGCGGGCAATCGTTTGCCGCCGTCAGCGCAGAAAGTGATGTTCTTTCGGTAGCGCATACCGGGATGCCAGCCTTGATCCCGTATCTGCTGCCACAGCTTGGGACTGGCGATGCCCCGGTCGCAGAGCACGATGACGGTCATATTCTCGGGAACCGCTGGGGCCAAGGCTTGCAGCAGTTCCACGGTGGGGTCCATCCAGGAGCCGGGCTGGTCGGCGTGCCGGATGTGCCAGGCCACGGGGATGGCGCAACTGCGGTATACCACGCTGATGACGATGGCGGTGGTCTGGTCGCCTTTGAGGGTGGGGTCTATGGCCAAGGCCAAGCCGCCCGACCGCCACCAGCAGAGGACCCACCGCAGCAGTGGCGCGAAGCAGAGAGTTACGTCCAGCTCGGTCTGGCAGGGAGTCGCGCGGTCGCCGCCGTCGTAGAGCCACTCCCTGAGGCGCTGGCGCAGGTTGTACCAGTTGCTCCAGGGCGAGAGGGCGGAGGCCACGGCGTTCTGGCAGGCGCTGCCGGCGAGGATGGCCCCGCAGACCCACAGCGCCAGGCCGGTCAATTGTGGCTGGGAGAGGTGAGGTAAATGCGTTTCAATCGCTTTTTGCATCTGATAGCATTCGCTGGGAAGGCGCATCGCGGGTCTCCGGCATCTGGTGGTCTCACAACCAAGATGCCGGATGGCGGTGCGCCTTCCCAAGCTATGTCGCAACCCGATTTCAGGCCATACCTACCCCTGTCAGGGGGGGCTGACAGGGCACAGCCGCCTTTGGTAGTGTCCCGTCAAGTATCCGTGTTCGAAGTCAAGCCTTTTTTGGGGAATTATCAGGACTTGTGGTCACGCGTCCTGTGGCACCCACGGCGTCCCTCTGCGAGCTACTGCGTTGAGCTGGAGCAGTATCTTGCGCATCACCGCTACCACTGCAACGTTCCCCGGCTTCCCACGTTGACGAAGTCGGTCATAAAACCGACGCATTTCGCTGTCGTGGCGGATGACCGCCCACGCGCACATGTACAGCGCTCTCCGCACCAGTCCCCGGCCACCCCTGATAGCCCGATGCCATCGCTGCTTGCCGCTGTCTCGGGACCAGGGCGCCAGTCCCACCAGGGAGGTCAAAACTTTGCTATCCCAGTGGCCCAGTTCGGGAAGGTGAGCCACCAGGGTTGCCGCGGTTAGCGGCCCGATGCCGGGCACGGTGCGGTACAGGGCGGCGCGGTCGGCGAGAGTGGCATTGTCCTGTAGGACTGCCTGGTATTCCTTCTCCAGCCAGGCAATGTGGCGCCTGGTGGACTTGGCGATAGTGGCGGAAACGTCCTTGTCCAGCCGCACCAACTCCTGGACCCGCTGGTCAACAAATTGCCGCCGCCGCCTGAGCAGGTCGCGCAACTCTGCACGCTGCGGGTCGGTCTCCGGTTCCCACGTATCCGCCTCCGGAAACACCTCCCCGTAGCGGGAGAGTACCTGGGCGTCCAGTGGGTCGGTCTTGGCCTCGTCCGCAGGCTTTGGCGAAAGCGCGCACCCGGCCCGGGTGGACCATGTGCACCGCAATATCGGTCTCGCGCAACCGGCTGGTCAGCAGCCGTTCGTAACCGCCCGTTGGTTCACAGACGGCCAGGGCGGTGTCCTGCTCTTGAAGGTGTTTGCGCAGCTTGGTGATGCCTGTTGCGGTGTTGTCGAAACGCAGCACCGGCCACCGAGCCACAGAAACGGGCGGCTCGGTCGAGCCGCCCGTTTCTGTGGCTCGGTCCATGGTCACTGAACGCTGACGACCTGGCGGTTACTCATCACGGCGTTCTCGCCGCTGAGCGGTGTCCGCTCCTGGAAGCGGCACATGCTGGGTTGAACCGCTCTACTTTCAAAGTCTTAGGCGAACCAAGTCGCGACAAGGAAAACGGTCGAGCCAAAAAACTCGGTCAAAAGGTGACGAATACGAAGCGTCTCGGGCATAGTCCTCCAGTTCACAGGGAACGGTGCGTATGGCACCGCCATTCACAATCAGGAGCCACACGCTGTCGCACTTTTGGGCATAGACGTCATGCTTCTCCGCTTTCTTGTCTAACACAGCTTGAACGTGGCGAGGTTCCACATACCTCTCGATGACCGCCCCACCACAGGCCCATAGTTCGTCAGTTCCGTCAATACTGGGAGAGACCATGTAGTAAGAAATTTCCGGGAGATCCGGATGGAAGTGGAAAGCCCGATGGTCATGTGGATCGTCCGGCCATCCATTTGCCCTCACCACACGCTCAAACCGTTTCGCGAAATCGTCCCTGCAACTCCGTGTGTTGGGCCCCATGGGATGGGGAATATCGATGAATTCCGGTGTCACGTATAGCGGAGGGCCGCCGTTTGCCCTGAATTTGAGACGGGCCATCTCGACCGCTTCGTGCCGAAGATTCTGAAACCCACGGGGTGCGCCGGTTTCCTCTTCTGGAAAAAAGAATTCTGTATGTTCGATGCCGATTCGTCGCCCGCCCAGAGGCAAAATGAAGTCGGGACTTTCTTCTCGTCTGACATGTGCAGCGTGAAGTTCCAAACCCATTCCAGCCAGGGCGAGTTTGACTTGGCGTTCCTCAATCTGTTTCTGTTGTCTGAATAATTCCACGGGATTTCACTCGGGCAAAGACGTCCGTGGGCTCTGGGCAAGGAGACCCGATTCTCGTCGATAGCACGCGACCATCAGCTTGTGGGGGTTGCGGAATATGCCGGTCCAGACAAGTCTGACAACGCTGCGATATTGTTCAAGACTACCACCTTCCACTCTATCGGTTCGCCCTTGGAAACCACAAGGGACCGGCTGTCAGTAACCTGCGGCGTAAACGGCGACGGCAAAACGTACCACTGGGCTGTCGACGTTCGAGCCGCCCACGTGGCCTACTTTACCGCCGCCCTTTACATCCGGAGACCCCCCAGGGTATGTGCTTGGATAAGAGCCTGCCCCGTACTTGATACGGGGGCTACGACTTTGGTGAGGTGCGCCGCACGCTGGACGAGTTCGGCTTCACGGCGCACATCCGCAGCCGGGGCGAAGAGGCCCAGGCCATCAAGAAGGAAGCTGGCTTCAAAGCCCGGCGCTGGGTGGTGGAACGGACGCACAGTTGGCTGAACCGCTTCCGGCGGATATTGGTCCGTTGGGACAAGTCTCCCGCCAACTACATTGCCTTTCTGCATTTCGCCTGCGCCCTCATCGCCCTCAGAGCCGCCGGGTTACTAAACCAAAGCCGAGGTGAAATACGCAGAAAAATGGGATAAATTTGTGGAGGAACTGGGCCAGAGAGTGCAGTAGTTGGGTGTTGGGGGGGTAGATGATGAGCGTGAGGGAGATAGATCGGTCTTTGGAACAATGGCAAATGGAAGTCAAGGATTTGCGTCGACGGATGATCTTGGCGCCGACGCCAAGGGAGCGGGAGCGGTGGTACGCCATCTTGTTGCTGGCCCAAGGCTGGCGGGCATCGGCCACGGCGGCGGCGCTGGAAAGGGACCCTCACACCATCGGACGATGGGCGGCGGCCTTTGGTGAGGGAGGGCCCAGAGCCCTGCTATTCGAGCAGACCGGTGGTTCCCCCCCGCCCTGGGCGAGGCGCAGCGGGAGGAGTTGAGGGCGGCGGTGCAGCAGCTGCCTGCCGCGGCGGGCTTGGACCTGGCCAACTGGAACTGGAAGGTGGTGCATCGGTTTGTCTGGGAACGCTTCGGCCTCAGCCTGTGCCGCAGCTGCCTGACCTACCTGCGCCGCTTGGGATTTGCCTTCAAGCGCCCCCAGAAGCGGCTGCTGAAGGCGGATGAGGAGAAACGGGAGGCCTTCGTGGCGGCGTACGCCGCCCTGCGGGAGGAGGCAGTAGGGAGCGGAGCCAAGATATGCTTCGCCGACGAGGCCCACTTCCGTGCCGATGCGGAGTTGCGGGGCCGGTGGGTGCTGCGGGGAGAGCCAGCCCTGGTGAACTCCAGCAGTCCGCGGTATGGCGAGAAAGCCAGCTACTATTCGGCGGTGTGTCTGGAGACGGGAGAGGTGGAATGGATGGACCTGGCGGGAAACAGCAACAGCGGAACCTCGGCAGCCTTTTTGGACCAGTTGCGCCAGCGGCACTCTGGGCCGCTTCGGGTAATTTGGGATAATGCCCCAGCCCATCGTGGCGAGGCGGTGCGGGAGTATCTGCGGAGGCCTGGCCTGGGGCTGAGGCTGGTGAATCTGCCGGGCTACAGCCCAGACTTCAACGCCCCAGACTTCAACGCCGATGAAGCCATCTGGGGATGGGCGCGGGAAGAGGCGACCGGGAACCTGTGCTTGGGAAGCAGAGCGGCGGTGCAGGAGAGGGTAGGCAGCTTCCTGGCCAGGCTGACCAGCCGGAAAGACGAGGTCAAGCGCCGCTGCCGCACGGTCCTGCAATCAAGGGCCGAATCCCTCCTGCGAGACTCCCAACCCGGTCCCCGACTTCCGGCAAATGCACATCCCACCTTGGCTTTGGTTTAGGATAGGCTCTTAGTGGATAGCCGAGTCCCTCGGTACGAGATGGGATTATGACGATGGAATCCGGGTTTATACCTCAGGGGATACGCGACGCATTAACGGTTTTCACCGTGTTGGTCAGTATAGCGACGCTGTTTCAAATCATCAGAATCCGCTCGGCATTAGCATTTTTCCGGAGGCTCAACACACAGAGCGCCACGTATGAGGACATCGTTTTCGCGGGGGCAATCACCGTTGCGGCCGGATTCCTGATCTTGACCGCGATCTGGCTTGTATTTGCAGTTTTAAACTCCCTGGAAATTGACAAACCAGCGCGATTCGCGGTCGCGTTTGGTGCCGCGATCAGTCTACTGTGTGGTGTAGGTTTGGGATCATTGGTGAAGTTGACTGGACGCGGAAGAGTTCCGATACCGATCCACATAACGATAGTAGGAACCACCATCGCAAGCGCATACCTTTTGGGGTGGCTTGTCTGGCCTGACAGGGCACTTTGGTTCCTTGACTTGGTGCGGTTAGTGGCCGTCGCCTTAGTGGTCTTGTCCGTGCTTTTGGCGTACGTGGCCCAAACCAAACCTTGGAATGTCCCACGCCCGACGAACCCTTAGAGCTGGCGCCATGCCACATATATTCGTAGATTGCCAATTTGCAGGAGCAAGGTCGTGAACTCTGGTGCCCGTTCAATATTGCAAGATTGCCTCCGATGACGTGAAAAATGCCCCCTTTTGATACAACGCTTGGTTCGCGCAATGGTCATTACGTGAAGCGCTCCTTTCGGTAGCGTCCTATTTGAGGCAATGCACCCTGACCGTCGACAGCCGCAACCCGACGATCGGGCAGTAGAGTCCGTAGAGTCCCAGGAAGTGGTGTAAGAGTTGGGCGGTTGGCCAAAAGCTGGCCACCGGGTCATCCTTGTGGAATTACCACAAACCAAACAAGGAGAACGACGGTGGTCAAACACAGCATGGATCTTTTGGAATTATTACGCAAGCGCGGCATGGACGGAGACGTGGACTTTCTGCGGGAAGCCCTGCGCGTCCTGGTGGACGGCATCATGGACGCCGAGGTTTCCGCCCAGATCGGCGCTGAGCACGGCGAACGCAGCCCAGAGCGGGTCACCTACCGCAATGGCTACCGCAACCGCACCTGGGATACCCGGGTGGGTACCACAGAGCTCAATAGCAATGGAGTTGCACATTCCCAAGGTGCGGGAAGGCAGCTACTTCCCCAGCCTGCTGGAACCGCGGCGACGCAGCGAGAAAGCCCTGCTGGCCGTCATCCAGCAAGCCTATGTGGAGGGCGTCTCCACCCGGCGGGTGGATGACCTGATCAAGGCTCTGGGCTGCGATGGCATCTCCAGCAGCCAGGTGTCGCGCATCTGCGTGCAACTGGATGAAGTGGTGGAGAGTTTCCTGGGTTGTCCCCTGGACGGTGGCCCGTATCCCTACGTGTGGCTGGACGGCCTGACCCAGAAGGTTCGGGAGGGTGGTCGCATCGTCAACGTCTGCGTGGTGGTAGCCACCGGAGTCAATGCCGAAGGGCAGCGTGAGATTCTGGGCCTGGACGTGGCCGCCAGCGAGGACGGCGCGTTCTGGCTGGCCTTCCTGCGCTCGCTGACCACTCGGGGTCTCAGCGGAGTGGAACTGGTAACCTCCGATGCTCACCAGAGCCTGCCCCTGCGAAAGCAGGGGGGCTGAAGAACGCCATCGCCGCGGTGTTTGCCGGGGCGGGTTGGCAGCGTTGCCGCACCCACTTCATGGCCAACCTGCTCACCCGAGTACCCAAGCGAGCCCAACCTGGCGTGGCTACCATGGTGCGCACCATCTACCGGCAACTATCTCCCGCAGAGGTCCACGCCCAACTGGACCGGGTGGTGGAACAACTCTGGGAGCCCTTTCCCCAGGTGGCCGAGCTGCTGGCGGACGCCGCGCCGGACATCCTGGCCTTCACGGCCTTCCCAGTGACCCACTGGCAGAAGCTGTGGTCCAACAACCCGCAGGAACGGCTGAACCGAGAGATCCGTCGCCGCACTGACGTGGTGGGCATCTTCCCCAACCGGCTGTCGGCACGGCGTCTGATGGGCGCGGTGCTGGCTGAGCAGCATGACGAATGGGCCGAGGCTCGCCGCTACATCACCATACCGAACGCCGTCGGCCACGAGGCGCTACCGACGCCCACTATCCTGGAGGCAGCGGCCTGACCGGCATCAAAAGGGATGACGCGCTTTTACACCTATTGAGGCGCGGGGGACACAACCGGCCGGGCTTCGCGCTCCAGCTTTGCGCCTTTCGATATCCGGGGCGGATTCTGGTGGCGGGGGAGGCCATTCCCCGGAACCTCCTTCGCTTCATTGCCGCACAACAAGGGCGAGGCTCATCAGGCGCTCAAGAACGCACTCCGGATCGGACGCCAAGGCGAAATCCGCGACCGCTCGAGCGAGGGCTAACACTACCGCATGGCCGGGCTCAACCTGCTCGCCGCCATCGTGATTTACTGGAATACCGCCCATCTCGGCGAAGCGATCAGACAGCGGAAACACGCCGGCCTGACGGTCGAGCCCGAGCTCTGGCCCACATCTCACCCCTTAGGTGGGCCCACATCCTGCTCGCCGGCGAATACCGGTGGCCAAAGCGCCGATAACGGCCTTAGCGTACGATTCTGCCCCCCATCGGAGTCGATCCGTACCAGTGTCCCGCGTCAACCATTGGCTACAATTGCCGAGCTGCGCCAGTACGACGACACGATGTTGCGGTTAGCCCCCGATCTCCCATCGGCTACAATACGAAGACGACCTGCTGCTGACAATCGACGTGTTGCGGTTAGCCCCCGATCTCCCATCGGCTACAATACGGCGGCGCCTGATTCGTGAGCGGTACGCGTTGCGGTTAGCCCCCGATCTCCCATCGGCTACAATCACCGTGATCTTCGACAGCAGCAGCTCGTAGTTGCGGTTAGCCCCCGATCTCCCATCGGCTACAATACCGTCCACCCTCGACACTCTCCATGAGTTGTTGCGGTTAGCCCCCGATCTCCCATCGGCTACAATCCACCGGCCCCGTGTGCAGGGTGATCGCTAGTTGCGGTTAGCCCCCGATCTCCCATCGGCTACAATTCATCCTGGGCGCTGGTGGCGTGGTATTTCGGTTGCGGTTAGCCCCCGATCTCCCATCGGCTACAATGATCCAGCTCTACGACAGCCTGGCGGTGCTGTTGCGGTTAGCCCCCGATCTCCCATCGGCTACAATCCACCGGCCCCGTGTGCAGGGTGATCGCTAGTTGCGGTTAGCCCCCGATCTCCCATCGGCTACAATTCATCCTGGGCGCTGGTGGCGTGGTATTTCGGTTGCGGTTAGCCCCCGATCTCCCATCGGCTACAATGATCCAGCTCTACGACAGCCTGGCGGTGCTGTTGCGGTTAGCCCCCGATCTCCCATCGGCTACAATTCAAAGCACGGTCGTCCGCCATACCCATATTGTTGCGGTTAGCCCCCGATCTCCCATCGGCTACAATCCGGGTTACTGGTCCTACAACCAGGCCTAGTTGCGGTTAGCCCCCGATCTCCCATCGGCTACAATTGATCCAACAGCGAAGGCACAGGGTACGGTGTTGCGGTTAGCCCCCGATCTCCCATCGGCTACAATTGATGGTGAGCGTGCTCCCGCTGACCACGGGTTGCGGTTAGCCCCCGATCTCCCATCGGCTACAATATCAACGCGGCTGGCCACGACTGCGGCGGTGTTGCGGTTAGCCCCCGATCTCCCATCGGCTACAATGACTTCGGCCAACTCCCACGCCCAGCGCCCGTTGCGGTTAGCCCCCGATCTCCCATCGGCTACAATGCGTGGACGGAGCTTGAAAGACGGCCCGCAGTTGCGGTTAGCCCCCGATCTCCCATCGGCTACAATGAGCGAGGACAACGGCGCCGGCGACGCGGTGTTGCGGTTAGCCCCCGATCTCCCATCGGCTACAATGGTAGTCAGCGGGGTAATGGCAAAGTGAGCGTTGCGGTTAGCCCCCGATCTCCCATCGGCTACAATCTAACGGCAATGGCGCGCGCTGGAGCAGCAGTTGCGGTTAGCCCCCGATCTCCCATCGGCTACAATGCTAGCAGGCTACGGCGTATCCGCGTTGAGGTTGCGGTTAGCCCCCGATCTCCCATCGGCTACAATTTCTTGACTCCGCAGGAGATGGCATCAGTAGTTGCGGTTAGCCCCCGATCTCCCATCGGCTACAATGCATGTCTCAGCCGATTGGCTAGTTGGCCTGTTGCGGTTAGCCCCCGATCTCCCATCGGCTACAATCGAATTCGTCGCCGCCGCCTGTGCTATCTAGTTACGGTTAGCCCCCGATCTCCCATCGGCTACAATCGATATCCACCTCGACCGCGCGAGCTTGTCGTTGCGGTTAGCCCCCGATCTCCCATCGGCTACAATGGAGGCGTCATCGCTGGCGGTCAATGCTCGTTGCGGTTAGCCCCCGATCTCCCATCGGCTACAATACCGCGTGCTGGTGATGTCGGCCACGCTCAGTTGCGGTTAGCCCCCGATCTCCCATCGGCTACAATCCCGTTCTGCTTTGCCAGCGCATCGTATTCGTTGCGGTTAGCCCCCGATCTCCCATCGGCTACAATTGAGCGATAGCGTCAGCAGAAGTGGGAGCAGTTGCGGTTAGCCCCCGATCTCCCATCGGCTACAATGGACAGCGACGATGACAACTGGACGAACTTGTTGCGGTTAGCCCCCGATCTCCCATCGGCTACAATCTACGTCCTGGACGTGAGCGGCATCAACTAGTTGCGGTTAGCCCCCGATCTCCCATCGGCTACAATGAGCCCGATCCGCTCGATGACGTTGCCCTCGTTGCGGTTAGCCCCCGATCTCCCATCGGCTACAATGAATCGTGTTCACTTACAAGTCCCCCACGAGTTGCGGTTAGCCCCCGATCTCCCATCGGCTACAATGTATTTTGACAGCAGCGTGTGCAGTTCGTGTTGCGGTTAGCCCCCGATCTCCCATCGGCTACAATTTACGAGCCTTTGGACCAAAGACCAGGATAGTTGCGGTTAGCCCCCGATCTCCCATCGGCTACAATACCGGCGCCGACGTAACGGCGGGGGCTCTAGTTGCGGTTAGCCCCCGATCTCCCATCGGCTACAATGACGTGCGTTTTCACCGGCTGGCCGGATTAGTTGCGGTTAGCCCCCGATCTCCCATCGGCTACAATAGCTGGCCGTCGTCACCCACGAAGGCGGTCTGTTGCGGTTAGCCCCCGATCTCCCATCGGCTACAATCGATCGCCACCCGTCAAACTTGGAGGTAAGCATAATCGCTAAGTTCGGGCTTGAAAAAAACCGACCGATCAGCGGTCAAAATGACGTCAATCGCTCTGGTTTTCACTGCTCGGCGTGCTAGAATACGCCTTGCCTGATGGCGGTTATAGCCGATGGGAGATCGGGGGTTGCAGGGTGCAGGTCACCCAACCGTTAACAAGCCTAAGGCATTAGCCTAAAGCACCAAATGCAGGGGGTGGGCCACGGCCTGCCCCTCACAATCTCCACCCGAGCCTCAAAATAGGGCGTACTGTTGGGGGTTCTTTCGGGCCGCCTGCCGTGTGGTGCCTCTGAAACTGACAATATTTTCATACTGCTTGTCAGTGAAATACACGATCTGGACGTTGCCCGACGCCGGCAGCGCAGATTGAATCCTACGGGTATGAACCTGTGCCTGCTCTTTGCCGGCGCAGAACCGCATATACACCGACAGTTGACACATCTCAAACCCTTGGTCCAACAGGAACTTCCGGAAGTCCGAGGCATCCTTGCGCTCCCGTTTCGTCAGCACTGGCAGGTCAAACAGTACCATCATCCACATCAGCCTATAACCCGACAGCATCGGCCGTTTCTCAACGCACATCCGCAATGAGACGGTCAGGGAATACCAGTGACGCCTGCTTGACTTCGAAGGATTGGGCGAGGGATTGAGCCGCTCGCTCCAAGCATGTTTCCAAAGGCGTAGTCCCCCGGTCAGTGCTCATATCGGTGGCCAACACCCCAACCAGCGTCCGTTTTGCCTCCGAGGTTACTTCGGTGCACCCCGACTCGACCAGACGAACGACGGCATAGTCAATGGCGGGGCGGAACGGTTCCATCAGGTCGTCCACCAAGCACATCGCGTCATAGCGATTATGGTGGTGAACTCCCAAAGACGGGTGCAGGCCGGCGGCCGTCACAGCGCGTGCCATCGCAGCCCTTAGTACGGTGTAGCCATAGTTGAGCAGCGGGTTCGGCATTTCGCCGAAACGTTCCCGCTGGAAATCAGTACCGAACAACCGAGGCCAGTACTGCCGTGCCGCCTGAGCCTCCATATTGTCAGGGTCGCCGGACTTTACCCTTCGGGCCAGGGTATCCAAGCCGCCGTCGGACTTGCCCAACATTTCCAGCACCGACTTTTGCTGCTCTATCTTAGCCTTCACCATCGTTTGCCAAAGACGCTTGCGCAATGGGAGTGTCGCTTCCAGCTGGCAGCGCATCCGCAATGCCTGAATGTGGTTCCCATCCAGCGGCCAGATCCACGCCACTGGCAGGTAGTTAGCGCCGCACAACACTACAGCTGCGCCCCGACGGGCCAGCTCCGTCAGCAGGTCGTTGGAGTAGGTCAGTCCCCGGGCATTGCACAGGAGAACGCCGATGTCGTCCAGAGGTACGCGCCCGTCCTCAGTGCTGCCGGCAGACACCGTCATCAAGCCTCGATAACGCGCCAGATGCCGACCCTCGCTGGCTATCTCGATAACCCGCCCGATCATCGGCGTCTCAGGTCTAACGAGTGACCAGTCTCATCAATAACATCCTTACGAAAAGCGTGCGTTCTGAGATGGCAAGTAGCGGTTCCATTTTCTATCATGCTTTTCCCTGCACTGAAAGCAACATTGGCTTCATTGTAGGGAGCCAGCACGTTGAACGCTCGTACGTCGGCGTTCATTATTCGGCGAACTCTGGCGGTGTGCTAGTCAGGGCCGGTGCATACCTCCCTGGTTGACGCGGGACACCAATATCAGCATACGCCGGCGCCGGGAGTCGGATCACGCAAATGATCTGGAGAAACCCAGTCGATCATGGCTTGAACGGCCCGCGGTCACGCACCCTGCCGATCTCATCCACACTCACTTTGCGGAAGCCCAGTCGGCGGAGTTTCGCAGCGGAATATACCTCCTCCTTCATACCGACTCTGGTTCCGGTTTCCCTTCTTATCCGCCGATCTTGCCTGATACGGTCGGCAACATTGGCTTCATTGTGGTCGTCCAGCACAATCCGAGGGCCGCTCGTGGCGTTATTATCCATCATCCTGACCCGGACAATACGGCGATCCGCTCCCTGCCCAAGTGCGCCGATGTCGTCGATTTGCAGCCGCATCAGTCGCTTTGCGCCAGGGTGAGGTCGGCAATCCGAGATGTTGAAATCGGTTTGATTGGCATCGAAGGTTGACACCACAACCGTCCGCCAACTCCCGTCCGGCATCCGCCAAATATCGGCGAATTCGTTGCCGCCCGGCAGGTAGCCCTTGTATGCCTTGCCCGCGTTGTCGGTGATTGGGATAACACGTTTCTCAGATGTGATTCGCACTCTCCGCACCCGCTGGCGGCGTCCGTTCATCAGTATGCCTACATTCTCAGCCCGTGCCGCAAAGTCCGCCGGCTTGGCGCCCACTTCGTCCCATAAAAGCAATAGCGCATCCCGCAACGCCGGGTCAGGGACGGCGCGCAAGCTGTCGCGGCTCTTGAAATCGGACAACTTCTTTCGCAGCACCACCTTGTGCCGACCGTGATCTGTGGCCTCTCTCAATCCATAGGCCGTGGCCTCGTGCAACTGGCCGGTGGTTTGGCCCTGTACGCCAGTCGTGCCGTGGTCCGGCTTGTACGATACTACGATGCGGTTCAGAAACGGCTGGACTTGGCTACGATCAAATCCTTCCCACGGCGTAGGAACCAACGCCGCCAGCCTTTCCGCCGCATCGCGATAATCGGACCCCGCAGCCTGTGCGAACCGCTGCAACAGCCGCTGTGTCGTGTTTGCCACTACGAAAGCATCTATGGCGTGATGCCTGTGGTCGTCTCGCGTCTTGCGGAGCATTTCGCCGTCATCCGCTGTGCTCAACATTCCTTCAAGGTTCCACCCCCGCCGGAGCAGCGCGGTCATCCGTCCGGGTATCACACGCACCCTGGACCGCCCGTCGGTTTTCTCATCGTACAGGTAAGCCAGGTAAGTTCGCGCCGTGCGAGACAAATATTGCGTCTCGTTAAGCTGCCGGTCCAGGAAATCGCGTTGCCCTTCGAACCGTTCCATGGCGTTGGGCTGGAATCGCCAGCGTTTATTCGCCGGGAAGTCGGCCGTGTTGGCGAGAATCCGGTCGTAATCATAGCCAGGTGGACTGTGTCCGAATGCTTCGTAAGGAGTCTGGTTGCCCTTGACCCGGTTGGCATTGGCCATGCAAACCACCATGTTCCCCATAGAGTTATCCAGCGTGCGGGAAAACGGCAGAATGTGGTCAACCTCTGTTCTGGCGGACATCACCATCTCAAAAGAAATTGGCTTGCCGGTGTAGGGGCAAACACGCGACTGAATTGTCCCTTGTTCTGCCCATAGTCGAAGCTTGCGGAGCGCATCGGGCGTAACGTCCGTCTCGGCTGCCCGCAACATTTCCTCAAAATGCTTGTTGCGCTCCCTGCCTTCCCGTTGCTGCCGCTGGGATTCCAGTTTCTGCTCCCAGTTCAACTTCAGCTCCCGGGCCAGTTCAACGACGATTTCCTCCGGCTTCCCGTAAACTTCAATGAGCCGGTTGACCACGCGCCGCAGCTGATTCAAGCCGATGTTCACTGTAGGGTTGGCAATCCGGCCATAGCGAAGGGGTTCGCCATCGCTTGCCGGGTCTTTCGTGGGGTCAGCGCCCACGGCGTCCCGAGGCAGCGCCTGTCCGTAATAGGGCAGTTCGTCGGCAGCTTCGGTGTTGCGAAAGTCCGAATGGTGTTGGTATCCGGCATCCTGGACCGCGTCCGAAAATATCCTGCCTTTCTCCAAATGCGGCAGGATTTTACGAATTGCCTTTTCGCTCAGGTTGCCGTACCCGCTGACCAGTGAAACGTTGCCCATCGCCTCCGCCTGTTCATCGTTCAGCCCCCATTCAGCAACCGCCCACTCCCTGACGTCGCCAGGATCCTCCATCGCCAGTAGAAAGTTCACGATTTCGTTGCGCTCGTTCAGAGACCAGTCAAACCATTGCCGGCCGAACATCCCCGGCTTTGCCAATCTGGCAACCGTCTCGTCGCCCTTTATTGAGCTGCGCCCTCCAGCGGCCAAGTTGAAAACGGCGTTTGACGGCAGCCCCAAGTCCCTGGTGGCCTTGGCGGGCTTTCTGTCCCTACCCTCGCTCAATTTGACATCTTTGCCGGAACGCAGCCGCTTCATCATGCGTTCTCGCTCCTGCTCGTCCAGCGCCCGCTCCGGGTCAAGTCCGACAAGAACTCTCAGGTTGTTGACTTCCTGGAGCATCCGAAACTCCTGGAAAATGGGCAGGGCTTTCGCCGCGCGCCTTTCCCCGTTCTCAAACTCAAACTGGCACCAACCAGGTTCCACAGGCTTCAACGGGCGTTGAAAGAAGATGATTTGTCGCAGCTCGCCCCACTGCTCCGCATCCAGGCTATGGTGTGGCTCCTGAGATACTCTGATGACTTCAAACTCCGCTTCGTACATCGCCCGGTCGGCGCGTAGTTGGGTATCGGGGCGTGAGCGTACGGGTCGGCCCTTCTTGTGCCGCCGGGCCAGGAACTCGCCCAAGGTGCGCGCTCCACTCTCATTGATGCGCCGCCGCAATTCATTGATGTCAGCCCGTACCCTGCCGTCTTCCTTTTCATCATCACCAGTCGCCTTGCGGTTAGACTTGAAACCCCTGCGTTGGTCAAGATGAAAGAGCGCCCGGCCCAGTTCATTGGGCGCTAGTGGTCCGTCCAGGGCGGCGGCCCTCAGCGCGTAAGGATCCAACTGCTCCAGCTTCTTTCGGGCGTCCCTGTCGGCCGGCATGAGGCCATACTCGATGAGTTTTCGCATCAGGTGGTCCCGCCGGCCCAGGTAACGGTCCCTGCGCCGACGTTGGCCACGCGCCACACGGCGTTCCACCGTATTGGACGTTTTGCTTTGCTCATCGCGCCCGTCCGGGAAAATGCGGACACCCATATCCAGCACCCCGCATGATTCCCCGCGGTTGTCAATTTTCACCGCCGCCCAACCGATGGAGTTCGTCCCCATATCAATGCCGAGGCAGTACCCATTAATATTGGCCGTCATCGGTAGCTCTCCAGTCGAATTACAATCGAATTAGGTGAATAATATATTGCGCCTGCCCGAAGGTACAACGAGGACAGTCGACCGGCAGCGCCGGACCGGAACCATTCCATTGACGATGCCCTGCCCATCCCACGGATGGCCACCACCTTCCGGATAGCCCCCTCGATCGTCAGCGTTCGCTGGCTACGCATACCACCTTTTCGATCGGACCGGTGCCACGGCAATCACGGTCAGCGCTTCACGGACACCTGGTCATGGGTGCATTGGCCCTTACCGCCAACAGCAACTCTCCACTGTCTCCGGTCTGTCCCAGCAGCCGAATGCCGTGTTTGCGACGGTCGCCGGTCGCCGCGATGAACTCGTCCGGGATACGGCTGTTATCCTTCTTCGATGAATCTCGATAGCGGTCTCGGATCGTCGCCAGCAATATCTGTTTTGCCATCTTGCTGATGCCTCTTCCCACGCGATCGTCTCCCAGACTTTCCGATAACATTTTATTTGAGGTAACCACTTGCGTTGGGTAACGGTTTTGTCGCATTGCCTCAAATCAAATGTTACCAATATTCGTGCGTATTAGGCTTCCTACGGATCCAGACGCGAAATGCAAGATAGCCTGCGAGGGTCGTCGCACCTGATTTATATGTCAATCGTGCTGGCGTACTTCGTCTTATTGATACCTGCGTTGGTTCGTCCAAAGGATCATTATGTGAATCCGCCTACGCGGGGATTCTCCAGGATGCCCAAGGAACGCAGATCCCGCCGCCTGGCTGTTTTCGCCGCCAACACCGCCTGGCTGGCGGTCTAGGTGATGGCGCATAACCTGGCTCGCTTGACGGCGCGCATCGGGCTGGGCGGGCAGGTGGTGACCACCAAGACCCTCCGGCGGCGGTTCTTCTCTATCGCCGGACGGCTCACCCATCTCGGGCTGGGGTGTCGGCGCAATCGTGTGGGCGTGCGAGCGACGTCGCCAGAGTCCCGCATCGGTCGGGTCGATTTCAATCTCGAGGCCGTAGTCCGCCAGTGCTTGGTCGTGCCTGCCGGTGTACATGTACGCGGTACCTCTTGCCTCGTAGAGTGCGGCCACCTCGGGCTGGATGCGGATTGCTTCGTCGTAGGCCGCAATGGCGGCGAACCAGGCCGCGTCGAGCATATTGGTGTAGCCCTGGTCGTACGCGGCACTCGCTGCGGGGTTCGTCAGGCCGTCCGGCGGTTCTCGGTCGATGACTTGGACCTGCGCCGGTCGGGCGTCGGGATGTTGTCCTGCCTGCCGAGTGATTCGTCGCTCGGTGTTCCGGCGCCGCACGCTATGGCCAATAACAGCGTCAACATCACGCTGCCAAACTTGATTGCTCTCACGGCTTTATTGGACTTGGTCGTCTGTAAAGGGCGTCTGTAAAATGGTCCATCTGGGCGGCTGGTTCATCGGCTGGCGGCTGCCCTTGACGTTGACGCCCGGCTTGGCGAGACCGTCTGATACCTTCCCTACCTGTTGGTGACATTCTTCGGTATTGGTTACCTTTTAACCTTGCGCGGTCATACCGCGTCCACCGGAACGGCACTGAAAATTCCTCGACAGCATTTCTGATGTCTACCACATTACCGTACAATAGAAGGCGGCAATTTGTCGGTCCCAAGGCTGGCTAGTGCGATCCCCAACTTTGCCAAACTGTTGAAGAGACTTGCTGGCGTGGTGCTGGGCTTACGACTACTTGAAGTAGCAGTGGAACCTGCCCACTGCGGCAGGAATCATGAGGAGAGGTCATCGGATGCCCGATTTAAAGAGTGGTCTTTTCGTCTCTGGCGTTCCGCTGGAGAAGCTCAATCCTCACTTCAAGTCATTGGTCGATGCCCCAACTGATCATCCGGCCCGAAACATGTTGGACGTGGTCTACCAGGACTTTGACGACCCGGATGGCAATTTTTTGCAGCAGTTTCAAACTACGGGTTTTGATGCGCGGTTCTTTGAACTATATCTCTTCGCCTATTTCTCCAACTCTGGTTTTGACGTAGACAGAACCCATCCAAGCCCGGACTTCATCGTTACTCGCGATGGAGTCACAGTTTCAATCGAAGCAACTACTGTGAATGTCTCTCAAGGAAACCTGTTTGTCGGCCAGTCCTTGCCCTCCAAGCTCGACCCAAGTGAGTTAGCGCACTTCCAGAACGAAGAGGTTCCCATCCGGTTTGGTAGTCCTCTGTTTTCAAAACTACAGAATAAGTATTGGGAGCTGGAACATTGTAAGGGTCGGCCTTTCATCCTAGCCATTGAAGCGTTCTTCAATCAGGAGTCTTTGACCTTGGCAGATAGTAGCCTGACCCAGTATCTTTATGGTCTGCGGAAGTCAGCTGATTGGACACCCGAAGGAACCTTGTTAATCAACACCGATGTTGTTGAATCCCATACATATGGGGACAAGATGATCCCCTCGAATTTTTTTGAATATCCTGGCACCGAATATGTCAGCGCGGTAATGTTCACCAACAGTGGCACTCATGCGAAGTTCACGAGGATGGGGTATCAGGAGGGTTTCGGGGTCGAGCATTTTGATGTATCTAGGTCAGGGTATTGTCATAACCCGGATCCTGATGCCATGGATCCTACGTATTTCGAATACAGTCTCGCCGAACCTCCTTTGGTTGAGCCTTGGGGTCAAGGGCTAGTGGTTAACCATAATCCGAACGCCCTGTTCCCGCTGCCTATGGGCTATTTCCCTGAAGCTCTTGAAGGGTACATCGAAGATGGTGAATACAAAGCAGACGGTCCCTACTGGCACCCATTCTCATCTCGCACTCAAATACTACAGTTTGCCAACCCTCAGAACCGGCCTCCCAGAATTCCCAGAGTGTACGTCGGTGCCATTGCCAAGAGTGAATTTGAAGGTGTGTGTGGCTTCGTAGTCCACGACTCAAATCCTCTCTTGACGGAGGAGGGTTGGTTCATGGATGAGACAGAAAGCTTCTTGGGCGTGGTAGTTCAGGACAAGGCCGATCAAGACTGGGGCTACATTATCCTAGCGAGAGACGAACACTTCCAATTCCGCGCTATTGAAACGGCTTCTTCTAAGTCGTCGCGTCTCATAGCTCGGCGGGAATTGCAGTTCGCGGTTTCGAACCTGGTTGCAGGATCGCAACGGATTTTCCGGCAGGGCTAAATTGAGTGGGGGTATCTAGCGCATGGATGCCATACAAAACCGACGGCGCCGTCGGTCGGCGACGGTTTTATTGTGCCAACAGGGATTGGTGACTCATCGTTCCGTCGGATTGGGTCGTCGTCGGGCGAAGATGTCCACGAGTCTGTTGGGGCGGTTGCTTAGCCGCAACGGCCGGCTGTAAGCAATTCAATGGGTTGGGTACGACAGGCGACGCGCCCCGGCCCGTGAGCTACTGCCTGCCTGTCTTTCGCAGATTACCCTATTTTCCGCGCTGGGGGCGCTGCGGCCTTTGGGGTAGGGAGGGCTGTGGGCCACGCCTTGGCTCGTGGGTCGTTGGTTGCGTGTTTCTTTTGCCGTTGGCCGGTGCCGGGCGGTCGGCAGCTTCGGTGTGGTCGTCGACGGTCACTCTGGTATTGGCTGGAACTTGATGTCGCGGACGATCTACCTGTGGAATGATTCGAGGTAGGCGGTCACGCCTTGGTGGAGTAAAGTGTACCAGTGCATGAGTAGGTGTCCAAACGGGCTGTCCATACGCGGCAGACTGATGGATTCGGCTATCCTCATCGGCACTATGATGTTGCCGTGGTTTGTGTCCCGTTTGGTGGGGTGGAAGATGACCTTGTCTTGCAAGGAAACCAGCCAATCTGGGTACAGTGGTGTCTGGTTCTGGTAGTAGTCTTCCACCGTCGTTATTTTAGCCCGCAGTTCGCCTGTCAGTATGAACGCTCCAATGTCGCCTTTGGGGTCTACTGCTGGGTCAAACGACCCGTGTGAGACTCGGGAGTTTGTGGTGCCGTAGTGTCGGTAGAAGGCTCCGCGTCCCGTGGGCGCGCCGTGCATTGGTGCAATTTGAAAGGCTCTCATCAGTTTTTTGACTGACTCCGCTTTCTTCACGGCGTCGTCGAACTCGACTTTGCCTAGCGTGCTCTTGATTTCGCCGACGGCGATCACGCCTTCGCAGGGGTAATACGTAGTCTCCGGGTTGTCGTTAATGGAGGATACTGGGCAGATGTCTCTCTCGTAGATCACCACGTCCATCTGTCTGCTGGTCTGATGCTGGCTGTCGATGACGCATCCTGAGCCGATGGCTGCGCCGTAGGGGAGCAGGGTTTTCAGTGCCTTGCGCACGGAGCGTTCCATCGCGCTCCCCACCGGTCCTGGCGTCGTCGCTGTGCGAGCTCTATCGAAATCGCGCACGAGGTCACGGCCTACCTGTTCGACGTAGCCGAAGGAGTCAAAACTCTCATCCATAGGGTTCTCACTTGGTCTAGGTGGTGTGAATTCCTGTAGCCTGGGAACTCAGTGCACGTCTGGCAGAAGCCGGATCAGCGCACTCTCGCCGGGCTATTCGCTTCTTGTACGGTTATTGTGGTGAGCCAACCGGGAGGCGGGTTCTTAGCGTTTGGATTGAAACGGTTGGAGAAATCGGGGATGTGGCTGTTGGCCAGGTGCTCGGGCAGCGTGTACATCTGAATGGGGGTGATCCCGTTTTGGAACATGTACCAAGTGTCGGGGCATACGCCTTTGTTCGGTTCACCCGCATTGCACTCGTGCAGGAGGACAAGTTCGCAGCTTGGGCAATCCAGTTGTTCGGTGCAGTCTTCCGCGCTCACGTGTAGGTAGGCTTCTTCTTTGCTCCACTGGTGGTCTTTCGGACCCATTCCGAAAGCCTCGCGTTCGCAGGGCACGTTGTAGACGGTGTCCGCCGTTGGGTAGAAGCCGTTGGCGATATTGCCGGCCATCGTGACGTACAGATTGTCGTTCAGTTCCGCGGAGAACGGTGGTTCGTTGCCTTTTGGCAATGTGCTGATATCAATGATGAACAGTGGCAGGCCGGAGTTCTGGGCGTTGTCGGTGGCGGCGTCGCTCAGGGTGGACCTGACGATCTCAATGATCCAGATAGGTTTTCCTTGGTGGTTGAAGCCAGCGATGTCAGCACGGGTCTTGCCGTCCGCGAGGCGGGCTTCGGTTTTTACTTCTGTCAGTTGCTTCAGCAGGTCGAAGTTGTGGTAGCCAAGTTGGAACTCCGGCATCATCTTGGGCCTGAAGTTGCTGGGCGGCGCGGACTTGTCGATGCAGTGCACGCCGTACTTCTCGTTGGGGCATCGGTAAAAGATCTGGCCATGGAAGTTTCTCCGTTCAGGAGGCATCTCGAGTGCCCTACGGATTGATTCGGCGATGTCCATTTTGAGGCTGTAGTGGGCTGGTCCCTCACCGTGGCACTGGCTGTTCGAAGTATGGGAGAAATGCTTCGTTTTTGGTGCACTGCGTGGCGAGCGTGCTTTAGCCAAGGTTCCTTGGCCGTCTTTGACGATGAGGCGGTCACCGCAAGTAATGCAAGTGAGGCCTTTTTGTCCTCGTAGAACGTCGCCAAGGCCGACGATTCGGTCGTCGATTTGGGCGTATTGGATGGTCGTGGTCACTGTCGCGAACCTCGGTATTGATATGTTGGACGACTTTCAGGTAACGCTGAGTTGGATTTTCGCGCGGCTCTACGGTCGTTCAGGCCTGAGGTTTTCTGGTCCTAACCCTACTGGGGTGTTTAGAGCCTATCCTAAAAACAAGTGAAAATCCGCATAAGTAGCGAAGGGGAAGGAGCCAGAGTTGAAGCTAAACTAGGGGAATGACCAAAGCGAAAGAACCCAAGCCACCGCGACCGCCCCGCGCTGGCCCAGCCGCTCCGACCAACCTCACCACCGGCTCCTTTCAGGTATCCGACGAGTTGTGGGAAGTACTGTCCCCTTTGCTTCCCCAGCGGGTGAATACCCATCCCTTGGGCGGGGGACGGCCTCGGGTCCCGGACCGGACTTGCGCCAACGGTATCTTCTACGTGCTGCGCACCGGCTGCCAGTGGAAGGCGTTGGACGCTACGGGCATTTGTTCCGGCTCCACCGCCCATCTCGCTTCCAGGAATGGACCGCCGCCGGGGTGTTCCTGGAGCTATGGCGGGTGGGGCTGGAACGCTATGACGAAGTGAAGGGCTTGGACTGGAGTTGGCTGAGCATGGACGGGGCTATAACCAAATCCCCCCTGGGCGGGGGAAAAAACCGGCCCCAACCCTACGGACCGGGGTAAGAGCGGCGTCAAACGCAGCCTGTTGACCGAAGCCCAGGGCATTCCGGTGGGGCTGGCGGTGGCTGGGGCCAACCGCCACGACATAAAGCTGGTGCGGGCTACGGTGGACAACCTGTCAGTACCGCTCCCCGCGCCCAGCCCGGAGCATCCCCAGGGTCTGTGCCTGGATAAAGGCTACGATTTTGCTGAGGTGCGCCGGACCCTGGAGGAGTTCGGTTTTACGGCGCACATCCGCAGCCGAGGCGAAGAGGCCCAGGCCATCAAAAAGGAGGCCGGCTTCAAAGCCCGCCGCTGGGTGGTGGAATGCACTCACAGCTGGATGAACCGTTTTCGGCGCATTTTAGTCCGTTGGGACAAGTCTCCCGGAAACTATATCGCCTTTCTGCATTTCGCCTGTGCCCTCATCGCCCTCAGAGCCGCCGGGTTATTAGGATAGGCTCTTAGGCGTGTCAGAGGGCTTGAGAGCCCCAGGCTTGCGTGCGGGTTGGTAGCCACGATGCGGCTTTGACGGGCCTGCACGCGACGGGTCTCCAGAGCAGATAAATGTCGCGACATAGGTCGCGCGTCTATGGCTCCAGGGCGGGCAGGAACAACGGCAGCACTACCTCGAGATCGTCGACCGCAGGAACGAAAGTAACCTGAACCGGCATGTCGATGCTGATGTCCTCGGGGGCCACCTGGAGGATGTTGCTGCAAATCCTAAGGCCCTCCTGCTCCTCAAGCTCGATCACGCACAGGTTGTAGGGCGTCTGTTCCTTCTCGTGGATTGCCGGGTGCACCGGATGCCGGACTATTACGTAGGAATAGACGAAGCCCCTGCCACTGACCCTGGTCCAGTTGTAGTCCAGCGACGAGCATTCGGGACACATGGGCGTTGGCAGGTGCCGGAACAACCCGCAATCCAAGCACCGCTGTATACGAAGCTCGCCGTTTCGTGAGCCCTCCCAGAAACCTCGCTCGTAGTCCGGCACCCGCTCCAGGTCGGGCAACGGTATGCCCTCCAGGGGCGCGGTCATGGGCCGGGACCTGACGGTGTGTTCTCCTTGCTGGGTCATCGAAGCTCCTCGCTATCCCGAGACAATCCGGAGGCCATTCCGGCGCTATCCCCGGCGAATTATCACGGCGCCGCTCAGTTGGGCCACGCTGCTGCAGGACAGGACCCGGTTGATGGTCTTGTGGGGCGGCTGCGCGGTGGAAATGCCCCGGATCAGCCGCACCGCCTCCTGGACGTGGGTCAGGCCATGGATGTACGCCTCGGAGTGATTGCCGCCGTGGGTATTGGTGGGCAGCGACCCATCGAACCGGATGTTTCCGCCCCCTTCCACGAAGTCCTTCCCCTCGCCCCGGGGCACAAATCCGTAGGCTTCCAGGTTCAGCAGGCAGAAGGGCGTGAAGTGATCGTAGAACATCAGCGCGTCCATGTCCGTGGCATCCAGCCGGGCCCGCGCCCAAAGATCGCGTGCGGTGTTCTCCGACTCCGCCGTCGCCAGGTCGGGACGGTAGATGATGCCGTCGTTCCGGGGGCCGGAGCCCTGGGCAGCCGCCTCCACTAGAGTCAGCGTGCCGGAGTGGCGCAGTTCCCTGGCGCGCTCCGGGGTGGTCATCACCACAGCGGCGGCGCCGTCGTTTTCCTGGCAGAAGTCCAGGACGTGCAGCGGATCCACGACCATGCGGGAATTCTGGTGGTCGTCGATGGTGATGGGCTCCCTTCGCAGCGCGCGGGGATTCCGGGACGCGTGCTCCCGCAGGGTGACCGCGACCCAACCAAAGTGGCGGCTCGTGGCCCCGTAATGGTGCATGTAGCGCCGGACGAACATGCCGAAACGATGCGCCGGCGCCATGTTGCCCCAGGGAACGGCGAAGCTGTCCGCCCCGCCGGCGATTCGCTCCGGGCCTCTGGCCCGGCCCAGGCGCAACCCGGAACGCAGGTTGGCGGCCCGAAAGCACACCACATAGTTGCAATATCCGGCGGCGATGGCGGCGGCGGCATGCCCCACAACGGCGTTGCCCGCGCCCCCGCCATAGGAGACGGATTCCCAGTGACGCAGGTTCTTGATGCCCAACGACTGCACCAGCAGGGTCTCGTGGTTCGACTCCATGTCGTACCGGATCAGGCCGTCGATATCCTGCGGCGCGATGCCCGCGTCGTCGCAGGCTGCCTTGATCGCTTCCGAGGCAAGCTGCAACTCGCTGCGGCCCGAGTTCCACGAAAACTCCGTTTCGCCGATGCCGACGATCGCGGCCTTGTCCCGAATCCCGTTGGTGTTGGCCGGGATGATGTTGGGCGCCATTGCCTGCTATTCCTCCTCCCAGTCCACTACCTTCCGTTGTTTCAGGTCGTGGATTTGTTCGTCGGTATACCCCAGCTCCCGCAGAATGGGGCGAGTGTGCTGACCTTTGAGCGGCCCCGGTCCCGCCTTGCCAGTGGTATCCGAGAACTCGACCACGGGAGAATGCCGCCAGAACTGACCATAGCGTGGCCCCTCCACCTGGGTGAGGAGCCCGTTCTCACGCACGTGGGGATCCTCGTTGAAAAAGAAATACATCCCCCGGTCCTCGGCCTTGACGCATGCCACGTCGGCGGCAGTGAGCAGCCTCTCCCAATGCAGCGGTTCTTCGGCAGCGAACACCCTGGCCAACTCGCCGGCGAGCGCATCGTCGTGCTCTCCTCTCATCCCGGGAGTGGCAAACCGGGGATCATCCAGCAGGTCCGTGCGGTCGATGGTGCGGCACAGCGCCTCCCACTCGTCTTCGAAGAGACACGCGAGGAACACCCATCCGGTTTTGGCCCGGTACAGGCGGTATAGGGCGTGCAGCCCGTATCCGTCACCATCCGGCAGCGGGCGAGGTTGCTTGCCCTCGTGCCAGTAGAAGTCGTCGACGTTGGCATAGGCGTTGGCGGCGATCATGGTGGACTCGACGTATTGCGCCGCGCCGGTGCGCTCACGGGCATACAGCCCCAGTAACAGGCCAACGGCATTGACCATGGCCGTGGTGTGATCGGCGGTGCCGTCGTTGGCCCGTTTTAGCTGCCTGGATACGGCCGCAATGTCGTCGATGGACATGGACTGGTCCGGCGGCGGGAAGGCGTCCCGCCCCATCTGGGCCACGCCGCCTCCGGACACGGCCCCGGCGATGGGAGCCATGGACGGCCGGTGAGAGTAGGGCCCGGTGGAGCCGTAGCCGCCGGCGTAGAGGTAGACCAGGTTGGGGTTGATCTTCGATAGCTGCTCGTAACCGATGCCCGTGCGCTCGGGAGCCCCCGGACGCATGCTGTGAAGGAGCAGGTCGGCCCTGGCCACCAACTTGCCCATGATCTCCTGGCCCTCCGGGGTCTTGAGGTCCAGGCAAATGTCCTCGGAGCCCGCCATGGTTCGGTGGACCGTCATGGGCATGCCCTGCCTGCCCCAGTCGCCGCCGGGCGCTTCGATGCGGATTACCCTGGCGCCCAACTCGGCCACTAGGGCGCAACCCAGGGGCCCGTTGATCACCGTCCCCAGGTCCAGGAGTGTTATTCCTTCCAACGGATGCATCGGCATCGGTTCCTTGCTCCCATTGGAACGAGTTCCGGCGTCGCCGCCAAGGCGGGCGAGCACCTCCGCTGTGTGTTGGCCCAGTGCCGGGGCCGGCCCCCGCGCGCTGCCCGGTGTCCCCCTCATGTTCACTATGGGGCCAAGCTGACGTGTTTCGCCGACTCCCGGTACAAACACGCCCTGCACGTTGCCGTTGTGCACGATCTGCAGATGGTCCAGGGCCTGCTCGGAGGTGAGGTAGGGCTCGGCAGCCACGTTGCCGGCCTGGCCCAGGAATATGGCCATCCACTCGTCCAGCGTCTTTTCCTGGACTTTCTCCAGCATGATTCCTTCCAGGGACGCGACGGCTTCTCGGTCCAGGAAGGGAGCGGTTTTGAAACGCGGGTCCTCGTATATGAAGTCCATGTCCAGCCAGTGCATCATGGACCGGAACAGCCTCTCCACCACGTTCCCCATTTGGATCCAGTGGCCGTCCCCGGTACGGGCGGGCAGGTAGCCCGTGGGGTTGGGACGCCCGATGCCCACCCTGGGATCCGGCGGGTAGGTGTCGGGGAGGTTCTCAATCATCTGGCCGTATACCCAGGACACGTGATCATAGGTGGTCACGGCCTTCAGCATGCTGGTCTCCACCCGTTGACCCAGGCCGGTCTTTTCCCGTACGTAGAGGGCAGCCGTGATGCCGCGAATCAGCGCCGTGGCGGCGGAGTGGCAAACGCCCTGAACCACGACGTAGTTGGGGCCTTCCCTGGGGTGCTGCTCGGCGAACATCATCATCCGGCCGCTCTTGGCGGCCACCACCGCGTCGTAACCCTTGTAGTTGGCGTAGGGCCCCTCGGGTCCGAAGCTGGTCAGCGTGGCATAAACCAGCCCGGGATGACCGGCGCGCAGGCTGTCGTAGTCAATGCCCAGCCGCTGGGTGACCCCGGGCCGGAAGCTTTCGACGACAACGTCGGCAAGCGGCGCCAACTCCCGGGCGCTATCCCTGCCTTTCTGAGTCTTCAGGTCGAGGACAACGCTTTTCTTGCCGCGATTCCATTGGATCGATCCCGGCGAGCTCCTGAATCTTTCTCCCCCCGGCGGTTCAACCTTGATGACTTCGGCGCCGAAGTCGGACATCACCATGGTGGCGACGCCGCCAGCCCGGCCGCTGGTGAAGTCAAGGACGGTGATTCCATCAAAGACCTGCGCCATCGCACCCCCCTTGTTAGTCGGCCAATCTATTGGCCCACGGATGCGCCGGGCGGTGGGTCAAGGCATCGGATAACTCGTACCCGTCCTGCCGTACCCGTCCTGCGGGATGGCCACCATGTGCTCGACGCAACACGTCCCTATGCTGACGCCATGATACGGCGTTTTCAGCGCTGGCGCCATCCGCGGCCCCAGCACAGTCTGGGGGAATGGCCTCCCCCGCCACCAGAATCCGCCCCGGATATCGAAAGGCGCAAAGCTGGAGCGCGAAGCCCAGCCGGTTGTGTCCTCCGCGCCGCACCCGGATCTGCTCGATGTCGTCGTCGGACAGCGTGTAATGGCGCAGCAGCGCGGCTTCGTCCATGGGCAGGTCGAACAGCGCCGCGCGCTGGCGTGCGCTCCAGATGCTTTGTCTCGGCATGTTCCACCTCTCCGTTATCCGTTCATCCCGGCAGGCGTGGCGCTGTCCGTAAGGGGATCGTCCAGCGAACGGGGCAGTCGGTCGTCCCGACCCCCGCCAAACCGGAACCAGCAGCGTCTCATATGAAGCGTCTCATATGATATGAATGGTACGGAAACAATTGCGGAAGCGGGACCCTATCCGTACACTTCCCCCATGACGGCAACGCTCATCGGATACGCCCGCTGTTCCACCGACCGGCAGGATCCGGCGGCCCAGCGCCAGGCGCTCCTGGAGCTGGGTGTCGCCGAGGATCGCATCTACACCGATCACGGCCTCACCGGCACCACCCGCGCCCGCCCCGACTTCGACCAGGCCCTCGCCGCCGTGCGCGCAGGCGACACGCTGGTCGTGCCGAAACTCGACCGGCTGGCCAGGTCCGTCCCGGATGCCCGCGCCATCGCCGATCGGCTTCAGGAACGCGGCGTGAAACTGGCCCTCGGCCGGGCCCTCTACGACCCGGACGATCCGATGGGAAAGCTGTTCTTCAATATCCTCGCCACCTTCGCCGAATTCGAAGCCGATCTCATCCGCATGCGCACCCGCGAGGGCATGGCCATCGCCCGCGCCAGGGGGCAATTGCGCGGCAAGCAGCCCAAACTGTCCGACCGACAGCAGCGGGAACTCTGCCGCATGCATGCCACCGGCGAGTATTCCATCAGCGATCTCGCCGAGCTCTTCTCCGTCTCAAGACCAACCGTCTATCGCACACTCAACCGGCGCCTTTCCCCTTAGCGTACGATCCTGCCCCCTACCGGAATCGACCCGGCAATGCGCGTCTGTCGTGGAGGTTAGCCATGTGGGTAATGTTATGCGGACTCGGAGTAATTTCGGCGGGGGTGTGTATCATCGCGGTTACGGTGTTGCATTCGACCAACCAGTTAGTTTTCGCTGGAGTAGCGCTGCTTACAGCTTTCATGGCGATGTGGCTTTTTGCCCTTGCGGCCCCGTACATTCCAGGCGGAAATTTGCCCGTGCCGATTGGGCTACCCGATTGGTGTGAAAGGCTACTCCAAAGGTCAACACGTATCCTGAAGCTGCTGCAGCTGCCTTGGAATATACTGAACCCTCGGTGCCGGTCTAGGGTTCTCTTTACCGTGTTCTTGGTTTCGACTATCGGATTGTTGGTATCAACGATAGTACTTCCTGGGGACGCTGTCATGGAAGCAGAGTCTATTCGAGCGAAATCTATCGCGCTGTTGGTATTGGCTCCAACGTTTGGTCTAGTAGCAGGCATACTATTTGGCCATGCTTTGACCTCGGCAAAATCCGCATCATCGGTCCTTTGCGTATTAGGCCTAATCGGGGCGGGTTTAATTATTCTGCCTATTATCGCGCTTATTGGGGAGTTGGTTGGATGGTCATTATTGCCAGACCAACATGGCCTACTTGTTTTGGCATCCTCTTACGCGTCGCTTGGAAACTTAATTTTGGGGGCAGTGATTTCCGTTTTCCAGCGACGGTGATACTGGTGAACTCGCGGCGCATCAAGAACGTAACCCGGTGGCAAGACCGACGTGTTGGACTGCCAGTGGCTGCAGCAGTCGCACACCTATGGGCTGCGGTCGGGAGCCTTCCGCTTGGACTCCACCATCTGCGAAACCTACGGGCTGGCCAAGAAGGGGCGCGACACAATGGCTACACCGGCCATCGGGGCTATCACCCGCTGCTGGCCGTGGCCGCCGGCACCTGCGACGTGCTGATGTCTCGGCTGCGCGAGGGCCGCGCCAACACCGCTCGGGGCGCTGGTCGCTTCCTGCGCGAGACGTGGGTCGGGTACGCTATGCTGGTGCCGGTGGGCGACTCACGGTGGGGCCGACAGCGGCTTCTACACCCATGCCGTGGTGTCCGCCTGACGCAAGCTGGATGTCCGCTTCTCCATCACCATCCGCCAGCACGCCCGCCTGAGGGAGTTGATTGAGGCGATACCGGAGCAGGACTGGACGCCCATCCTCTACTGGATGGACGGCGGCGCCGCCGTGGCCGAGACCACCTGCACCCCTTCCGGAGCGCGCCCGAGGCCGCGCCGGTGCGGCTCATCGTCCAGCGGGTGCAACCGACGCCCGGTTCCCAACTGGCCCTCTTCGCCACCTACCGCTATCACGGCTTCATCACCGACCGGGACGGGGACACCCTGGACCTGGAGGCCGACCATCGCCGCCACGCCGAGATCGAGAACGCGATACGCGGCCTCAAGTACGGCGTCGGCCTCAACCATCTCCCCTCGGGACGCTTCCCCACCAACGCCGCCTGGCTGGCCGTACAGGTGATAGCCCACAACCTGGCACGCTGGACAACGCGCATCGGTCTGGGCGAGCCGGTGGCAACCACCAAGACCCTCCGGCGGCGCTTCTTCTCCCTGGCGGGACGGCTCACCCGCAAGGCACGCCGCCTCACTCTGCACCTTCCCTAGGGCTGGCCCTGGCAAAACCAATTCAGCAGCGCTCTGGCGCGACTACGCGCCCTGCCACTACCCTCCTGATCGCCTAACGGCGTCTACCCCGTCCGCCAGACCGCCTAACTGCCTCGCAAATCTGCGCCAGGCCGGTTCCCGCGTATCCCCTGCTGCAATCTGCCCGCTGATCTCGCCCGTCGCCGAAGCTGCGGTCCGTCAACATCCCCTTGGCGTGGCTATCACACCCTGTGCCAGCCGGATTGGAGTGGGTCAAGGCCGCGCCGCCTCGATCCGGCTCCTCTCATCCCTGGCTTTCTCGCGGTGGCCAGACCCTTTCGGTGGATTTGGGCTTAGAGCCTATCCTAATAACCCAGCAGCTCTGAAGGCGGTGAGGGCGCAGGCGAAGTGAAGGAAGGCGATGTAGTTGTCGGGAGACTTGTCCCAGCGCACCAGGATGCGCCGGAAGCGGTTCAGCCAGCTGTGCGAGCGTTCCACCACCCAGCGCCTGGCTTTGAACCCAGCTTCTCTTTTGATGGCCTTGGCCTCCTCGCCCCGGCTGCGGATGTGAGCGGTGAAGCCAAACTCGTCCAACGTGCGTCGCACCTGGTCAAAGTCGTAGCCTTTATCCAGGCACATACCCTGGGGTTGGTCTGGACTGGGCGCCGGTCGCGGCACGGGCAGGCTGTCCACCGTGGCCCGCACCAGTTTCATGTCATGACGGTTGGCTCCGTCCACCGCCAGACCCACCGGAATGCCCTGGGCTTCGGTCAACAGGCTACGCTTGACCCCGCCTTTGCCGCGGTCAGTGGGGTTGGAGCCGGTTTTTCCCCCCGCCCAAGGGCGATTTGGTCAGGGCGCCGTCCATACTCAGCCAACTCCAGTCCAGACCCTTCTGTTCGTCATAGCGTTCCAGTCCCACCCGCCACAGCCCCAGGAACACCCCAGCGGCAACCCATTCCTGAAAGCGCAGGTGGGCGGTGGACCCAGAGCAGATGCCCGTGGCGTCCAGCGCCTTCCACTGGCAGCCAGTGCGCAGCACGTAGCAGATGCCATTGGCGCAGGTGCGGTCAGGGACCCGGGGCCGACCGCCGCCGAAACCATGGGTGTTCACATGCTTGGGGATCAACGGTGCCAGCACCTCCCACAGCTCGTCGGAGATCTGGAACGCGCCGGTGGTAGGATTGGTCTTGGTGGCAGGCCCAGCACGCTTCGGACGAGGTGGCTTGGGGTCTTTCGCTTTGGTCATTACCCCAGTCTAGCCGCAACCCCAACTTCGCGTCCCCCAATGGGCAGGCACGTTTCCGCCAGTTATTAGGATAGGCACTTAGAGCCTGTTTACAATCTTTTTAGGATTAGCACCATGAAGGCAAGCACTACCATTTGCAGGCTGGTATTGAGCTTTCTTTCGCAGTTCTTCCAGAGTCGGCGGCACTTTTCCAGCCAGGCGAAAGACCGCTCCACCACCCATCGCTTCGGCAGCACCACGAAGGTGTGCAGTTCGCTGCGTTTCACCACTTCCACCGAGGCTCCCAACAGGCCTTGCACCGCAGTGGCAAAGGGCTTCCCGGTGTAACCCCCGTCCACCAGCACGTTCTGCACTTGACTGAGGCCGTCTCGGCGCCGGTCAAACATCGCTAAAGCCCCGGCCCGGTCGGTAACGTCGGCGGTAGTCACGTGTATCCCATGGGGCAATCCTTGCGTGTCCACCGCGATATGACGCTTGATTCCCGACACCTTCTTGCCCCCGTCATAGCCCTTGTGCCCGGCGGTGTCCGTGTTCTTCACGCTCTGGGAGTCCACGATACAGAAGCTGGTCTGCTTTTTCCGACCATTGCTTCGTCGGGCCGCGCCAACCGATTTTTTTTAGGACTCGCTCCAGAATGGATTCTTTCGCCGGGTCAGGCCGCTCGCTCCATTGCCGGAAATACTGGTAGCAGGTGCGCCAATCGGGGAAGTCCGCGGGCAGCATTCGCCACTGGCAGCCGCTTTTCAAAAGGTACAGTACGCCGCAGAAAACGTCGTACAAGTCCACGGTGCGGGGCTTGGTCCGGCGTCGGGCCGACGCCAACGTCGGCAGAATACGGGCGAATTGCTCCCGGCTGATGTCGCTGGGATAGGAATGAGACATGATTACCCCTCCCCTGATGATAGTCTCAACTTAACCTATTTCAGAGATCATAGACAGGTTCTTAGGCCCAGCGGAGTGTCCACGAACACCTCGATGAACCGGCCCGCCGGCAGCAGGCTGCGCGCAAAATCACGCTTCGCTTGAAACGGCGAGATGCAGGCCACCAGCGTCATCACCCCCGCGTCGTGCATCAGGCTCGCCACCTCGGCCACGCGACGGACGTTCTCGCGGAGGGCCGCTTCGCTGAAGTCCAGGTCCCGATTCAGGCCGCGGCGCAGGTTGTCGCCGTCCAGCACGTAGGTGTGATACCCGCAATCATGCAGCCGTCTCGCCAGAGCATTGGCCAGCGTGGTCTTGCCCGCACCGGAGAGTCCGGTGAACCAGAGCGCCAAGGGCTCCTGGCCCAGCGAGCGCGGCGCACGCGGCCCGCTCCACAGCGCGCCGCGCTCGCACCGCATCGGGCGACCATTGCGACGTCATCGCTTCAGGCGGATTGGCCCGCGGGCCGCGCTCTGGGGGGCTCCAGCGCGGCGGCGCCGGGCCGACCGGCGCCCCAGTACCCGCCTGGCCACCACCCACAGCGACAGCAGGATGATCCGCGTGTCCAGCCAAGGTCCCATCCGCGCCAGGTAGAGCCGGTCATAGCGCAGCCGGCGCCGCGGCGGCGTGTGGGAGTCCCCGTACACGTGGGCCAGTCCCGCGATGCGCGGTATCCAGAGTGATCAAGTTGCGATAGCATTCACCGATGCGGGACAGGTTGAGATCAACATCCGTCGCCAATGGGGAGGCCAGCGTAGATTGGATATAACTGTCATCGGCCTCGGTTACGTCGGTACGGTGGCGGCGGCCAACCTGGCCGCCGCCGGGCATCGGGTACTCGGGATCGACATCGACCCGAGCCGTATCGAGCATCTGCGGTCTGGAGCGGTACCCTTTTACGAGCCCGGCCTGGAGGAGATGGTCCAGACCGCCATGGCCCTCGGACGGCTGCGATTCGACCACCGTGACGCCGTGGACACTCCGCTTGGAGCGGTGGCGCTCGTCGCCACCGGGACACCCCAGGCCGCCAACGGCAGCGCCGACCTGGACCAGGTGAAGTCAGCGCTGGCCTGGATCAAGTCGCGGCGGCAGAGCGGCGCCGCAGTCGTGATGAAAAGCACCGTGCCGCCGGGAACGGGCCAGCGGATTGTCGAAAACGAACTGAGGGGCACCGGCCTGCGCTACGTCGCCAACCCCGAGTTTTTGCGCGAAGGGCAGGCGATTGAGGACTGGCGGAACCCGGATCGAATCGTCATCGGCGCCGACCCCCATGACGCCGAGGCCATCGCCAGAGTGAAGGCCATGCACGCCGGCATCGAGGCTCCCCATATCATCACGGACATCACCAGCGCCGAGATGATCAAGTACGCCAACAACGCCCTGCTGGCCACTCGGATCTCCTTCATCAACGAGATCGCCTCCCTCTGCGACCGGGTCGGCGCGTCCGTTGACGCGGTGAGCGACGCATTGGCCATGGACCCCAGAAACGGCGGGCGAATCTACGCGGGCGTCGGTTACGGCGGCTCCTGTTTCCCCAAGGACGTCCGCGCTCTGGATCACCTGGGACTCACCATCGGCGCCAACTCGGAACTGTTGCGTGCGGTCATCAACGTCAACAACCGGCAGAGGCTGCTGCCCCTGTACGCGCTGCGGGAACGCTTTGACGGCGACCTCGCCGGCGTCCGGGTCGCCGTCCTGGGACTGTCCTTCAAGCCCAACACCGATGACATCCGCGACGCGCCCGCCATTGACCTCATCGGTGCGCTGGTCAACGAGGACGCCATCGTGAGCGCCCATGACCCCAGGGCAATGGCGACGGCGCGACCACACCTTTCATCCCGGGTCCACGTCGCCGAAAACGTGCTGGAGGCCACCCACCAGGCCCAGGCCATCGTGCTGCTTACCGAATGGGAACAGTTCATCAGCGCCGACTGGCAGGAAGTCGCCCGCCACATGCGCCGGCCCCGCTTCGTGTTCGACGGACGCAACGCGCTGGACGCGCATTCGATGCGGCGCTTGGGGTTCCAGTACGTCGGGGTGGGGCGAAACGGGCAACGCGCCGGTCCCTCCCCGAGCGCCGCGGTTGGATAGCGCCGGTTGCGCAGTGGCGCGTTGCCGCCCGCCCGGAAGGGGGGACGATCCGCCGCCAATCCCAGCGCGGCCCGGCCGGCGCCAGTTGCCGGCGAGCCCCTTTTCACGATGCCCGCCGCCGGCTGGGACGGGCATGCTATAGTCAACCGGAGACGGCCGGCAGCAGCGAGAGCAACGGCCCGCCGGCGGAGTCGCAGCGTTGAACGCAGTCAACAATCCGAGCAGTGAGCCAGCCGAGCCGGACGATCTCCTCTCCCGGTTGAGCCAGGCCAGCCTTCGCATCACCGAGACCCTGGACCTGGAGGTGGTGCTGCAGGGTGTGGTGGACGGCGCGTGCTCCCTGACCGGAGCCGGGATGGGCGGCATCACCACCCTGGACGACGCGGGCCAGCTGCAGGACTTCATCACCTCGGGCCTGACCCCCGAGGAGCATCGGCGGTTCCTGGAGCTGCCCGGGGGGCCGGAGTTCTTCGCCTACCTGAGCAGCTTGCCGGAGCCGCTGCGGCTGGCCGACTTCTCCGCCCACACCCGGGCGGCGGGCCTGCCCGAGATCCTGCCGCCGGTGCAGACCTTTCTGGGAACGCCGATCCGGCATCTGGGCCGGCAGGTGGGCAATCTCTACCTGTCGGGCAAGGCGGGAGGTCTGGAGTTCACGCGGAAGGACGAGGAGGTGCTGGTGCTGTTCGCCTCCCAGGCGGCCCTGGCCATCGCCAACGCTCACCGCTACCGGGAGGAACAGCGTTCCCGGGCCGACCTGGAGGCGCTGCTCAACACCACCCCGGTGGGCGTGGTGGTATTTGACGCCCGTTCGGGGCGGGTGGTATCGCTCAACCAGGAGGCGAGGCGCATCAGCGGCGGCCTGCTGGCGCCGGGACGCACCCTGGACCAGCTCCTGGAGGTGATGGTCTTCCGGCGCCTGGACGGGCGCGAGATCGGCCCGGGCGAGCTCCCCACGGAACGGGCGCTCCGCACCGGCGAGACGGTGCGCGCCGAGGAGGTGGTGGTGCACTCCCCGGACGGCCAGCGGACCACGGCGCTGATCAACGCCACGCCGATCCGCTCGGAGGACGACGAGATCGTGTCGGTGCTGGCCACCATACAGGACATATCGCCGCTGGAGGAGCTGGAGCGCATGCGCGCCGAGTTCCTCGGCATGGTGAGCCACCAGCTGCGGACGCCCCTGACCACCATCAAGGGCGTGGCCGCCACGCTGCTGGGTTCCCCGTCCCCCCTGGACCCACTGGAGGCCCGCCAGTTCTACCGGATCATCGACGAGCAGACCGATGTGATGCGCGGCCTGCTCGCCGATCTGCTGGACCTGACGCGCATCGACGTCGGGGAGCTGTCGGTGGCCACCGAACCCACCGAGGTGGCGGCGCTGGTCAACCAGGCCCGCAACGCGTTCCTGCGCGGCGGCGCCCGCAACCACATCGAGGTGGACCTGGCGCCGGACCTGCCCCGCATCAGCGTGGACCGGCAGCGGCTGCTCCAGGTTCTCAACCACCTGTTCGCCAACGCGGCCCGGCACTCGCCCGAGTGGTCCGTCATCAGGGTGGCCGGCGCGCCCATGGACATCTACGTCGAGATCTCCGTCGCCGACGAGGGCAGCGGCGTAGCCGTGGAGCAGCTGCCCCACCTGTTCCGGAAGTTCGGCCGCGCCGACGGCGAGGAGGCCGGCTGGCGGGCCGGCCGGGACGGCCTGGGACTGGCGATCTGCAAGGGCATCGTGGAGGCCCACGGGGGCCGCATCTGGGCCACCAGCGCCGGAACGGGACGCGGCGCCCGGGTCGCCTTCACGGCGCCCTCGGTCGATGAGTACGCCGACCACGCGGCCACCGGCCGGGAGCATCCCCTCCCCGATGTCAGCCAGGAGGCCCGGGGCAACGAGCGCATCCTCCTGATCTCCGCCGACCGGCAGACCCGGTCCTACCTCCGGAACGCCCTGGCGGCAGCCGGCTATTCCCCCATCGTGACCGACAACGCCGGCACCGACAACGCCGGCGACGTGGAGCGTCTGCTGGGGACGGAGCAGCCCCACCTGGTCCTCCTGGACCTGACGCCGCCCGGCCCCGCGGGAAGCGAGCTGATGCAGCGCCTGCGCCGGACCTCAAACGTCCCGGTGATCTTCCTCTCCCCCCGCGGCGCGGATGCCGACGTCGCCCGGGCCTTTGAGGTCGGAGCCGCCGACTACCTGGTCAAACCCTTCTCGCCGACCGAACTGGTGGCCCGGATCAGGAACGCGCTCCGGAATCCGGCGGACGCCGGCGACGCCGCCGAACCCGACCCCTTCGCGCTCCGCGACCTCACCATCGACTACGCCGGACGCGCCGTCGCCATGGCCGGCCAGCCCGTGCATCTGACCCAGGTCGAGTACCGCCTGCTCCGCGCCCTCTCCATCAACGTCGGACGGGTGTCGACCCACGCCCAGCTGACGGAACTGGTCTGGGGTCCGGAGGCCCCCATCCGGCCCCATCTCCTGCGCACCTACGTGAAGGACATCCGGCACAAGCTGGGCGACGACTCGAAGCGCCCCACCTACCTTTTCACCGAGCCCCGGGTCGGCTACCGCCTGGGATAGCCCCGACGCAGCGCCGGCAGCAGCCCGCGGCCGTACAGGTAGTTCATCATCACCTCCACGCACGCGTCCGGAGACCAGTCGCCGGTGTCGATGGTCAACTCGGGACGCGTCGGCCGTTCGAATGGGGAGTCGATCCCGGTGAAGTCGGTGATTTCGCCAGCCCGGGCGCGCCGGTAGAGGCCCTTGGTGTCGCGCCGCTCGCACAGCTCCAGCGCAGTGTCCACGAACACCTCGATGAACCGGCCCGCCGGCAGCAGGCTGCGCGCAAAATCACGCTCCGCCTGAAACGGCGAGATGCAGGCCACCAGCGTCATCACCCCCGCGTCGTGCATCAGGCTCGCCACCTCGGCCACGCGACGGACGTTCTCGCGGCGGGCCGCTTCGCTGAAGTCCAGGTCCCGATTCAGGCCGCGGCGCAGGTTGTCGCCGTCCAGCACGTAGGTGTGATACCCGCAATCATGCAACCGTCTCGCCAGAGCATTGGCCAGCGTGGTCTTGCCCGCACCGGAGAGTCCGGTGAACCAGAGCGCCAGGGGCTCCTGGCCCAGCAGCGCGGCGCGCTCGGCCCGCTCCACAGCGCGCCGCGCCCGCACCGAATCGGGCGACCATTGCGACGTCATCGCTTCAGCCGGATTGGCCCGCGGGCCGCGCTCTGGGGCGCTCCGGCGCGGCGGCGCCGGGCCGACCCGCGCCGGAGCCCCAGTACCCGCCTGGTCACCACCCACAGCGACAGCAGGATGATCCGCGTGTCCAGCCCGGGACCCATCCGCGCCAGGTAGAGCCGGTCGTAGCGCAACCGGTGTCTGGGCGGCGTGTGGGAGTCTCCGTAAACGTGGGCCAGTCCCGCGATGCCCGGACGCACCGCCAGCCGCTCCCCGAAGCCCGGTACCTCCGCCTCGAACCGCGCCGCCAGCTCCGGTCGCTCCGGTCGCGGTCCCACCAGGCTCATCTCCCCCCGCAGCACGTTCACCACCTGGGGCAGCTCGTCCAGCTCCGTGGCCCGCAGCAGCCGGCCCACCCGGGTGACCCGGGGGTCGTTCACCATCGCCCACACCGGTCCCACGCCAGCCTCCGCGTCCCGCACCATCGTCCGAAACTTGATGATGCGAAAGGGCCTCCCGCCTCTCCCCAGCCGGGCCTGCGTGTAGAACACCGGGCCGCCGTCCCAAAGCCGTATCGCCAGCGGTATCGCCACCCACAACGCCACCCACACCGGCAGCAGCAGCAACCCCGCCGCCAGGATGATCGTCAGGTCGTAGGCTCGCTGGTAGCGCGGCATCAGGAGGCTCCGGCGGCGGCGTCCCATCGGGAGGCGGGTCCCGCCGCCAGCTCAGTCATCCCAGGTTGGTCGGTCTTTTTCGGGGCTCCCTCGCCTCAGCCGTCCCGGTGGACCGGCGCCGGCGGCGTCCGCACCCGCGCAGATCCCGACCACTGGCTCTCGCCAGCGTCGTTGACGGCCGCGATGCGGTAGGCGTAGCGGGTATCGGGCTTCACCCCCCGGTCGGTGAACATCGTGGCGTCGCTGTGAGTGTCATCCACGAGGACACTGAACTGACCCGCCGGGTCCCGGTCCCGATTGCGACGCCAGATGCGGTAACCGGTGATGCCGTCATCGTTCGGGTTGGCCCAGGTCAACACCACATTCCCGCCGCTGGCCACTGCATTGAGGCCCGTGGGTTTGGCCGGCGCCTGGCCTCCGGACGGGTTGCCTCCGGGAACGTCGGCGTTGGCCGCCGCCGAGGGCGGACTCTCCCCGTCGCCGTTGCTGGCCGACACCCGGTAGGCGTAACTTCCGCCCGCCTCAACCGTGCCGTCGGTGTAGCCGGTGTCGGCGTTGCCCGTGTCCGCCACCAGGGTGGCGAACCCGTCGCCGCCCTCCCGGTCCTGCCGCTCAATCCGGTAGCCGGTGATGCCGTCGTCCTGCGGGTCGTCCCAGGACAGGGTCACCGCTTCCTCGCTGGCCGTGGCGCCCAGGCCGGTGGGCCGGTCCGGCGGGCCGCCGGGGATCTCCACCTCCACCGGGCCCGAAGGATCGCTCTCGCCGTAGTCGTTCAGCGCCGTTACCTGGTAGGCGTAACGTCCACCCGGCTCAACCGACCGGTCGGTGTAGCTGGTGTCAGCGCTGCCCGTGTCCGCCACCAGGGTCCTGAACCCGCCACCCTGGTCCCGGTCCCGCCGCTCGATGCGGTAGCCGGTGATGCTGTCGTCCTCCGGGTCATCCCAGGACATGGCGGCGTACTCCCGGGTCACCAGGATGTTGGGGGCTTGCCGGGACAGACGCACATCGACGGACTGGCCGGCCTCAAAGCCCGGGTCGGCCGGGTGCCAGTGGTAGGTCCACAGGGCCTCGCCGCCCTCGTTGACGCCGGATTGCTCGGGGTTAGACTCGCTTACCCACTTGCCGTCCACGGCCAGGATCATGCGCTCGCCCCTGTTGGGAAGGGCGTGGGACAGGTCCAGCATCACCTCCCCCTGGGCCGGGTTGTAGAGGAGCGCTTTCACCGTGTAGGTCTGGCCCGGCCGGTGGAATTCGTCATCGCTGAGGCTGCCGCCGGTAGGGCCGCCCACCGAGCCGTAGCCCAGGTACCCGCCGATGGCAGCAGGTGTCAAGTTCGCTGACCAGAAGTTGACTCCGGGAGTATCCGGCAGGACCGGGCGTTCCACCTCGACCTGCAAGGCGCCGAAGGTGTTCCCCAGGCCGCCGGCCTTGGCGCGGGCCTTGCCCTCGTTGACGAAGATGGCCAGGGTTCCGGTGAGAATGTCTTCCACCCGGGCGCTGAAAACGTGCTCGCCGGCGGAGTTCACCTCCACTTCCTGGAAATCCCTGACGTCCACCAGGGCGCCGCCCACGTACCCCGCCCCGATTTCGCACCGGGGGCCGTCCGGCGGATTCTCCGGTTCGTCCTCGTAGCAATGGAAATCCTCCACCTCCTCGTTGAAGGTGACGGTGAAGGTGAAGGGCCCCCGGATGGGCTCGCTTTCCTCGGTGGCGATGGTCACCGACGGCGGCGGCTTGGCTGTCGGCGTCCCGCGCTCCACGTCGGACCAGGCGCCGGTCCCGTTGGCGTTGGTGGCCTGGAGCCGCACCGTGTAGTCGGTGCCGTTGGTCAGGCCGGTGATGGTATGGCTGGTCTGGTCGGCCGCCTTGTCAACCTCGGTAACGTCGGCGGTGGCCCAACCGGTGACGCTGGACAGCTTGTACTGCAACGTGTGGCCGGTGATGGCCGCGCCTCCGTCGTCGACGGTCCACCGCACCTGGAGCAGCCCGTTGCCCGCCGATACGTCCACGCTGGGCTTGCCCGGGACCGTGCTGGGCGTGCCCTTCTTCTCGTCGGACCAGGCGCCGTCGCCGACGCTGTTGGTGGCCAGCACCCGCACCGTGTACTCGGTGCCGTTGGTCAACCCGGTGATATCGTAGGATGTGGCCGAAGCGCCGGCGGTGTGCTGCCGCGAGACGTTGAAGCCCTGGTTTCCCGACTTCCACTGCACCTTGTACCCGGTAATGTCCGTCCCGCCGGTGTCCGTCGGCGCCGTCCAGGCCACGGTGAGCTTCTTGTCGTCCTTGGTGACCGTCACCCCGGTGGGCGCGCCGGGCTCGTTCAGCGTGGTGAAGGTGTGGGACACGACTCCCGTCGCGAAGGTGCCGTCCAGCGACGCCTGCGCCTGGTACTCGGTGCCGCCGCTCAGCCCGGTCAGCGGGAACTTGACCTCCGTTCCCATCGTGCTGAGCGTCCTCGCCGTACTCCAGTTCGCATCCGCGGTCTTCTTGTAGCGCATATGGACCGTTTCGCTGGTGGACTGGGGGTTGGCAATGGTCACCACCACCTTGGCGGTGGTCTTCGCCAGGTCCTCCGTGTCCACGTCGGTTACGCTGGGGCCCGCTACCGGCGCGCCAGTCGCCTCGTCGGACCAGTCGCTGGCGCCGTTCGCGTTGGTCGCCTTCACCCGCACCGTATAGCTGGTGCCGTTGGTCAGGCCGGTGATGGTGTGGCTGGTCTGGTCGGCCGCCTTGTCAACCTCGGTGACGTCGGCGCTGGCCCAACCGGCGACGCTGGCCAGCTTGTGCTGCAACGTGTGGCCGGTGATCGCCGAGCCGCCGTCATCAACCGTCCAACTGACCGTGAGCTCCGTGTTGCCCTGCACTATGCTCACCACCGGCTTGCCCGGGACCGTGCTGGGCGTGCCCTTCTTCTCATCGGACCAGGCGCCGTCGCCGACGCTGTTGGTGGCCAGCACCCGCACCGTGTACTCGGTGCCGTTGGTCAGTACGGTGATGTCGTCAGACGTGTCCGCAGCGCCGGCGGTTTGCTGCCGCGAGGAACCGAAGCCCTGGTTTCCCGACTTCCACTGCACCTTGTACCCGGTGATGGCCGTCCCGCCGGTGTCCGTCGGCGCCGTCCAGGCCACGGTGAGCTTCTTGTCGTCCTTGGTGACCGTCACCTCGGTGGGCTTGCCGGCCACGTCCAGCGTGGTGAATTTGGCGCTGGCCACACCCTCGCTGAAGTCCGATTCCAGCGACGCGTCCACCTGGTACTCGACGCCCTGGCTCAGGCCGCTCAGGGGGACGGTCGCCGAGGTTCCCGTGGTCGTTACCGTGTAGTTGGCGCTGGCCGGCGGGCTGCCGCTGGTGTCCCAGTAGCGCAGGTGCATCATCAAGCTTTCCGAGTCGGGATTGTTCAGCGTTACCTCGACCGTGGCTCCGCTCGTGCTTATCGACGCCGAATCGACGCTCACGCCGGTGACCCCGGGCTCCGAAGGCGGCTGGTAGTAGGCGTAGATCTTGTCAGCGTCGCCGTCGGCCACCCAGAGGGTGTCGCCGTCGGACCAGATGCCGCGGGGATGACCGTTGTCGCTGGACAGGTCAAATTCGGAGCTCTCCAGCCGTGTTCCATCCAGACCGTAGGCATAGATGTAGGTGTCGGTCCGGTCGGAAACCCAGAACACGGTGCCGTCCGACCAGACGCCCTCCGGGAAGTTGTTGTCGGCGATCAGAGAGACATCCTTGGTGGCGTCCCGCGCGACGACCGTGGAGCCGGTGACGAAGTCGTAGGCATAGAGCTTGCGGTCCGTGCGGTCCACCACCCAGACCGTATCCCCGTCGTTCCAGGCGCCCTCGGGCACGTCGTTGTCGGTGTCCAGGGCCCATTCCTTGGCGGTGAGCATCGAGCCGAATGTGCCGGTGGTGCCGACGTTGTGCGCGAACGCCTTCTTGGGGCTGTCGTTGATGACCCACATGGTCCCATCGCTGTTGGTGATGCCCCGGGGCGAGTGGTTGTCGGTGTCCAGGCCGAAGCTCTTGCCGGAGTTGTATGCCTTGTCGCCCAGGTTGTAGCCGTAGATGTGGTCTTCTCCGTTATCAACCACCCACATGGTCGTGCCGTCGGACGACAACCCCTTGGGGCCGTCGTTGTCGGCGTGCAGCGTACCGAAGTCCCGGTCCACCGGCCGGTTGGTGAAGGAGGCGCCGACCTCGGTGCCGTCCATGAAGGTGCTGTCGAGAGACGCCTCAAGGTCGTACGTGGCGTTGGGCGTCAGCCCGGTCAGGTCGAAGGCTGCCGAGATGCCAGCGGTAACCTGCGCCGTGGCGTTGGTCCAGGTGGTCTCGGTAGTCAGCCTGTGGCGCAAGTTCACGCTCAGCATTGCGGAGTCCGGGTTTTCCACCTCCACCGTGGCCGTGGCCGTATTCCGCCCGGTGCTCTTGGCGCTGACCGCGGTTAGCCCGGGCTCCCCAAGCGGCAGGTAGTAAGCGTAGAGTTTGCCGCCGGTCTGGTCCGACACCCACACGGTGTCGCCGTCGGACCAGATGCCCACCGGACTGGTGTTGGCCGGGTCCAGGTTGAATTCCTGCTCCTGGTCGCGGTCCCCGAAGGTTGCCCCGGCGCTCAACACGTAGGCGTAGGCCTTGTTATCATCCGCGTCAATCACCCACATGGTGGTGCCGTCGGACCAGATGCCCCGGGGGATAGCATTGCTGCCATCCAGCGATAAGCTGTGGCCAATCTTCTTGTCGCCCTTGCCGAAGGCATAAATGCGGTTAGATATGTAAAAAGTATCATCCCAGGCAACCCAAATGATGCTGGAATTCCCCCAAAGGCCATAGGTATCACTACCGCTAGCAACGTCTGAGAACGAGAAGGATTCATCCGCGTTGTGGGTCGGAGGATCCGCCTTGAAATTCACGGCGTCCACGTCACCGCCACCAGGGTCTGCCACCCACAGGTAGGTGCCGTCCGACCAGATCCCTTGTGGAGAACTGGTACCTCCAGTCCAACCGGAGAGGCCGCCCACCGCAATGGTACCCGCGTGCGCCTGGTCGTCACGGTTGTAGGTGAATACTTTGGCAGCCTCTTTTGTGTCCCCTGGGTTTCCCACGTACAGGGTGGTGGCATCCCCCCAGATGCCGGTGGGGATGGTGTTGGACACGTGCAGCATATCGAAGTCCTCGCCCGCCGGCCGGTTGGTGAAGACGCCGCTGACAACGCCGCTGGCGAAGTTGCTGTCCGGGGACGCCTCCAGGTCGTACGTGGCGTTGGGCGTCAGCCCGGTCAAATCTATGCCCACGGGGGTGCCCGTGCCACTCGTGGCTCCGCTTAGGGTGGCGTTCCAGGCGGTCTCGGAGGTGAGCCTGTGGCGCAGGTACACCGTTGCGTCGGTGTCTTCATCCACCTCCACCGTGGCCGTGGCCGTTTCCCGCCCAGTGCTCTTGGCGCTGACCGCAGTAACTCTGGGGCCGCTGCTGCCGCCCGGCAGGTAGTAGGCGTAGATCTTGCCGTCGTTCCAGTCCGACACCCACACGGTGTCGCCGTCGGACCAGATGCCCAGCGGATTGCCGTTATCCGGGGGCAGGTCGAATTCCTGCTCCGTGTCGCGGTCCCCGAAGGTTGTTCCGGTGGTCAGCACGTAGGCGTAGGCCTTGTCATCATCCCGGTCAATCACCCACATGGTGTCGCCGTCGGACCAGATGCCCCGGGGATCAGCGTTGTCGTCATCCAGATCGATGTCGTTGCCGCTGGAACGCCCCTTGTCGCCCTTGTTGTAGGCAAAAATCCCGTCCTGTCCGGGATTCAGATCATCGTAGGAAACCCAGATGACGCTGGAATTCCCCCAAAGGCCAAAGGTGTCAGTGGCGCCACGTTCGTTGAAAAGGAAAGACTCATCCGCGTTGTAGGTCGGGGGATCAGCCTTGAAAGCCACGGCTTCCAAATAACCATTTTCTTCGTCTGCCACCCACAGGTGGGTGCCGTCCGACCAGATCCCTTGCGGAGCCTTGGCATCTGCACGCCAATCGGTGAGGTCTTCCAATTTAATGGTACTCGCGTGCGACTGGTCGGCAAGGTTGTAGGTGTATACCCGGCTTTGACTTGTGAAGGCAGTGCTTTCTGGGTTTCCTACGTACAGGGTGGTGGCATCCCCCCAGATGCCGGTGGGTTCGGTGTTGGACGCGTGCAGCATATCGAAGTCATCGCCCGCCGGCCGGTTGGTGAAGGCGCTTTCCTTGGTACCTTTAGCGAAATCGGCAACAGTTGCCGATTCGACGAAGTAGGAAATGTTGGGCGTCAGCCCGGTCAATGCAACCGTCACATCAGCACCCGGGGATGGCGTGTCTGCGCTGAAATTGGCGGCCCAGGCCATCTCGTCGTACGGCCGGAACCGCACGTAAACCGTTCCCTCGTCGCCGGACGCCACTGACACAGTGACCGTGGCGGTGGTCCGCCCGGTGCTCTTGACGCTGAGCGCGGTGGTGGTGGAAACCGCCAGCGGCACGATCGGCGGCTCCGACCCCTGCCTGGCCGATTCCAGCGGCGGCTGGGGGTTCAGGTCCTTCTCCAGGGTGATGGCGGTGAAGTTGGAGTGGTGGCTGACCACGCCGTCGCGCAGGGCCTTCACCCGGTAGACGTAGCGCACGCCGCCCTCGGTGGCGTCGTAGTCAACCCAGGATGTGGCGTCGCTGCCCGTGTCCCGGTCCACCAGCAACAGGTCCTTTTCCCCTTCCAGGGGCCGTCGCCGCAGCACCTGGTAGCCGGTGACCGATTCGGCCTGCTGGGCCGGCGCGTCCCAGCGCAGGGTCACCGCGCCCTTCTCCACGGCGACGGCCAGGTTGGACGGGGCCCGCTGCGGGCCCACGTTGGTCAGGTCATCGTCCAGATTGAAGGCGGCGAAGTTGGAGCGCCCGCTGGCCTCATCTCCGCGCAGGGCCACCACCCGGTAGACGTAGCGCACTCCCCCCTCGGTGGCGGAGTAGTCGGCGTAGGCGGTGGCGGAGGTGCCGGTGTCGTCCTGCAGGGTCAGCAGGGAATCCTCACCCTGCAGGGGACGGCGGCGGAGAATCCGGTAGCCGGTCACCGAGCCGCCGTCGCTGGCCGGAGCTGCCCAAGACAGGGTGAGCGCTCCGTCCACCACGGCGGCGGTCAGGTTGGCGGGCGCCAGGTCCGCCGGGTCCGCGCCCTGGGCGGACGCCGGCCAAGCCAGGATCAGGCCAGCCGTGATCAGGGTAAGCAGTCCGGCGGCCAGGGCCAGCAGGACGAGGGGGGAGCTCCCAGCCAGCCTTTTCATGGCTAAAACTCGGGGGGGGGGGGGCAATAACGGGCGATGCGCATGATGCTTGGCTACCTGATCAGGGCGAGGGGCTTGCTTTGATATGAGGCGTCGGTTTCGGGATGGTCGGTTGACTGGTATGTTTGGGCCTCCCGCCGGATTTTCAGGCTGGGAGCGAGCGGCATTATACACTACCGACGTGTGCTTCCATATAGACTAAGACTGACTGGATAGCAATAGTTTCACTATTTTTCACTTTCTCGAGCATTCACCCGTGGCGCGCCGCCCCCAGGATGAAACAACGGAGCGCGCCGCCATCGCCGGACAGGTTCGTCGCCATGCGACGGGCCCAGCGCGTGCGGAAGCGCTGCGGGCGCACCGGCGCTGACCCCCCGACGGCGCCCGGTCCGGCCGGGCCCAGGCCATCCGCTCACCGGGCGAGCGTTGCCCGCTCGCCCGGCATATTGACGCGACACCGCGCGCATGTATCATCATGGTATAACAGTGTGGATTTATCCGTTATCACCGGATAACCTGTACTACGGACACAGGTGGCCATGCCCTGGCCCGGCGCCGGCGGGACCCCCCGCGGAGCATCATCATCCCAAACCCACATCAACAGCACGACTACCTGCTGGCCGTGGGCCCGGGCCGTTCCGGCACCGATTTCCTGTTCCAGCTCCTGCGCGCCCATCCCGAGTTCGCCTTCCCCGAAATCAAGGAGGGCGGCTACTACCGCTCCCCGGGCCGCTTCCGGAGGGCCCGCCGCCGCATCGCCGGACCCAGGGTGCTGGCCGACGTCAGCAACCGGGCCTATCGAGATCCCCGCCTAACCACCCGCCTCCGGGCCCTGGACGAGGCCGGCGTGCGCACCCTGGTGGTGGTGACCATCCGGGACCACGTGGCCCGGGCCGAGTCGACGATGCTCTTTCGGGCCAGCCGTGGGGAACCCTCCGCCTGGCTGGGCCGGCGGTTCCTGGAGCATCGGGTGGTGGCCGACCGGCTCACCAGCCGGCAGCTTGAGGCGATCTGCGACAGCGGCGCCGACGTCATGATCGTCGACTTCGACCGCCTGGTGAACCGGACCGCCGCGACGCTGGCGCGCCTCGCCGACCGCTGCGGCGTGGCCCCCTTCGCCGCGGCAAACGCCATCCGTCCCGTCAACCCGTCGGTCCAGGCCCGCTGGATGCCATTCTCCGCTTTGGGCAAGCTGGCCGCCGTGCTGCTGCGCCGGGCCGGCGCCCACGGCGCCCTGCAGCGGGTCAAGGACTCGCCGGCGGTGCGCCGCCTCTTCTTCCATGGCCCGGAGGTCCGCCCGGCGCGCCCGCAAATATCACCGGCGAACCGGTCGCTCCTGCAACGGGAAAACGCCCGGTGCCGGACGGCGATGGCCCGACGCGCCGCGGCCGTCAGCCGGGACCGGGGGGACCTCAGGCCCGTTCCCGACGGAGCCGACTCGTGAAGCCCCTGCCCCAGGATCCGCCCGCGGTCAGCGTGGTCATTCCCTGCCGCAACGCCCCTGGCACCATCGTCGCCACCCTGGATTCCATCGTGGCCCAGCGCTACGACGGCCCACTGGAAATCATCGTCGCCGACGGCTCCGACGACGACCGGACCGCGCGGGTCATCCGGGAGGCCCATCCCGGGGTCCGCGTGATACCCAACCCCGAGCGGATCGCGTCCACCGCGCTGAACCGCGCCGTCGCGGCATCCGCCGGTGAGGTCATCCTCCGCTGCGATGCCCACGCCGAACTCACCCCGGGCTACATCGCCCGGGCGGTGGCCACGCTGCGGCGGACGGGAGCGGCCAACGTGGGCGGACGGCAGATCCCGGTGGGCGACGGCCGGTTCGCCAGGGCGGTGGGCCTGGCCCTAACCACCCCGCTGGGCGCCGGCGACTCGCGCTACAAGACGGGCGGCCCCGAGGGGCCGGTGGACACGGTGTACCTGGGCGTGTTCCGCCGCGAGGCCCTGGAAGCGGTGGGCGGCTTCGACCCCACGCTCCTGCGCAACCAGGACTACGAGCTCAACTGGCGACTGCGCCGGTCGGGAGGGACGGTGTGGTTCGATCCGGAGCTGCGCGTGCTGTACCGGCCCCGCCGGAGCCTGCGCCAGCTGGCCCGGCAGTACTTCAGCTACGGACGCTGGAAGGCGGCGATGCTGCTGCGCCATCCGAGATCAACCCGGCCCCGTCAGCTGGCCGCTCCGGCCCTGTGCGCGGGCCTGGGCCTGTCCGCGGCGCTCTGCGCCGGGCCCGAGCCCCGGCTGGCCCTGGCGCTTCCGCTGGTCTACCTGCTGTCGCTGGCCATCGGCTCGGCGGCGGTGGGCATTCGCCGCCGGGACCGGGCCGCCCTGCTGCTGCCCCTGGCCCTGGCCACCATGCACCTCAGCTGGGGCCTCGGGTTCTTCCTGCCGGCGCGCCGCCTGCGCCACTCCGCCGCGCCGCCGCCGACACCGGCAGAGCGCTGAGCGCGGCATCCGGACCTGAGGCGGCCACGCGGCGCACCCTCCTCACCACCCGCGCCCGTCGGGACCGGCGTCGGCAGCGCTGCCCGAAGCGCTCGGCAGGACCGTCAGCTCCTGCAGGTAGGGAGAATGCGGGGCCACCCTCTTAAGTTCGCCGGCGTGATGTTCGGCCAACCGCAGGTACCGTTCCTGCCGCTGCGACGCCGACTCGTAGAATCGGGTCGCCAGGTAGTGCGTATACCAGCTGTCGGGCTCGTCGGCCAGGCTCAGCTCGATCTCCGCGCCGACCAGCGCCATGACCTGGTCCAGCTCATCCTCGGGAAGAGACGACATGACGTTGATGGTGTTGACCACCATGGCGGTGCGCCAGTGGCCGGCCAGCGGCGGAAATTCCCGGTAGAGTTCCCGGGCCTCCCGCAGGGTCTCCGGCCAGGTCTGCTGCAGCGCGATGTTCTGGGCCCCCAGGAAGGGTTTCACGTTCCACTGGACCAGGCTGAAGACCAGCGCCGCCGCCACCAGCGCCGCCACCGCCGGAGCCGCGTACCGCCGGCGGGCCCGGGCGGTCAGCCCGCCGGCCAACCGGCGACCCCAGGACGGCCAGAAAGGCCAGGACGGCCAGGTCCGCAGCAGTCCCCCGACCCCGTGCTCCTGGGACGCGAAGAAGGCGACCACCAGCGCAAACTGCAGCATGAAGGACTGGGTGTCGAACAGGAACAGGCTGATCGTCAGATACCCGGCCAGCGCCGCGGCCATGGCCAGCGCAAACCGCCGCTCCACGCCCTCCCGGTCCAGCGCCAGGCGCAGCGCCGTGAGCGCCAGCGCCAGCCAGAGCACCGAGTAGACAAAAAATCCCGCCGTGCCCGTGCTCACCAGCGTGTCCAGCGCCTTGTTGTGGGCCTGGTCCACGGAATGGCCCGAGTACTCGTCCACGGTTATGTGACGACCCCACGCCGAGCGGTAGTTCTCCGGTCCCCAGCCCAGCAGCGGCCGCTCCCGGTATGCCTCCAGCCCGATCCGCAGCGTGTTCAGACGGTTGCGGGCGCTCCGGCCCTCCTCACCCGCCACGGCCACCGACAGCCGCCGGGACATCACGTCGTACTTCGCCGGCAGGCCCAGGCTGCCGCCCAGCAGCCCCACCGCGGTAACCGCAACCAACACCGTCAGCGCCGCCAGCGCGGCGCCGACCACCATCCGGCGCCGGTCCAGCAGCAGCGCGCCGGCGGCGAACACCAGCGCCATCGCCACCACCCCCAGCAGCCCGGACCGGGCGGCCGAGGTCCACAGCGCCGCCAGGTTCAACACCACCGCCGCCGCCACCAGGTACCGGGTCCACGCGCCCCGCCAGCGCCAGTGGTCCCTCCAGGGGCAGAGCAGCAGCGCGACGCCGAAACCGGCGTTCATCGCCGCGTAGGCCCCCAGGAAAAGCCCCGAGCCCAGCGTGGAGCCGGCCCGCGCCACCTCGGAAAACACCCAGACCCACCCGACCAGGCCCAGGTATCCGGCCAACCCCAGCGCCGAGACCGCCGCTCCCACCACCAGGTGCGCGCCGAGCAGCGCCTGCCAGGCCGGGAAGGTGCGGAACACCGACGCCGCCACCAGGATGAAACCGCACCAGTGGGCCAGCTCCACGACGCCGTGCATCCGTTCGTAGCCGGACCACAGGCTCCGGCCGACGTTCACGCCCAACAGCGCCGCCAGCGTCGATACCCCCAGCCACGCCAGCAGCGCCAGCAGGATGACCGACGGACGGGGCCGGTACTCGGGCGCCCGCCAGGCCAGCAGCAGCCAGCCCGCGAACGCGATCTCAACCAGAGATCGGGCCAAGAGGGACTTGCCCACCACGAAGGGAAACACGGTGGTGTAGCTCACCACCAGCGGTATCAGGCACACCAGCGCCAGACACACCCTCACCCCGGTCAACAGGTATCGTTCCCGCTGCGTCATGACACCGATACCACCCGCAGTCCGCGCCCCATGGCGATATCGTCAACCGGTGCCGGATGGGGTCTTGCCGCATGGGGTTTTCCCGGATGGAGTTTTCCCGGATGACGTTTTGCCGCATGGGGTTTTTCGGAATTCACGTCGAGCCTCCTCCCGGCATGATACCGCACCGGCCCGCTCCGCCGGCCCGATCCGCAATGGCGAGCTGACACGCCGTCGGGTATTCCATCTCCATGATGGTCACGACCAGTGATGGTCAAGACCAGATGGCCCAGGCCAGCGTTGCCAGTCCCAGTACGACGCTCCAGGGAGCGAACCACCGCAGACGGCCGGCCTCGACCCAGGCCACCGTCCACCGGGCCGTGACCAGGGCGAGGCAGAAGGTGGCCGCGAACACCGCGAACAGCGCCAGTCCCGATTCCCAGTTGGCGAACCACCGGAGCGGTTCCGGCCAGACCCGCGCCGACCACAGCGCCGCCGCCGCCGCCATCACCAGCGGAGCCAACAGCAGCGACAGGTCGGCGGCGGCCCTCGGCCCCAGCCCCAGGTGCATCCCCGCCGCCATCGTCAACCCCTGACGGGACAGGCCCGGCGCGATCGCCAGCGCCTGGGCCAGGCCCATCGCCTGAACCCAGGACAACTCCGGAAGCGCGCCGGCGTCATGGCGACCGCCCCGGGGCGCGGTCCAAAGCGCCGCGGCGTTGACCAGCATCATCACGCCCAGAAGCCACGCCGACAGCCACCAGCGGTACATCGCCGGCTGCGTCAGCGCCAGCAGCAGCGCGGCTCCCGCCGCTCCCGTCACCGCCTCCGCCGCAGCGCAGCGCACCACGAACCGCCTCGCCCCGCCGTCGCGCCGGACGCTCCGCACCAGGGACCAGCAGGTCCGGCGATGGTACGCCAGCGCCGCCAGCGCCGTGGCCAGGTGCAGCCAGGTGGCCAGCAGCAGCGGCTCCGCCGGCGCGCCCACGATGATGCCCAGCAGTTCCAGATGGCCGCTGCTGGAAACGGGCAGGAACTCGGTGACGCCCTGCACCACCGCGTAGAGCAGCAGAACCCAGCCCAGCATGTCCGGTGCGTCCCGACGCTATCGGCGGCGCAGCCCTCTCTTGATGGGCCGCACCATGCGGTCCGGAAGCATCCTCTTCACCGGCACGGGGATTTTTGACGCCAGCCGGGCCGCCAGCGGGTGCAGCCTCGCATTCTCCCGGGTCCAGTGCCGCGCCGACGACGACGGCAGGCCGATGAAGTCGCACAGCAGCTCCGGCGAGTCGCGTTCGATGTCGAAGACCAGCAGGCGGTCCTCCGGGATACCGGCCATCACGCCGCGGTGATGCTCATCCCAGTCCCGCGACCATAGCTCCGCCAACTCGTCCGGGTCGCTGGTGCCCCAGCGGGCCTCGAAATAGTCCATCCTCCAGTACCGCCTTTCGGGGTTGTTGGGCAGCATGCTCCGAATCCAACCCTCCCGACTGCGGGTATTCAGGATGAACCGGGAATTCTCGTAGGTCTCCATCAGCTCCGGCCAGCGCCGGAAACCGTCGAACCAGGCGTGCGGCGTCGAGTACTCCATGTGGGTGAACGCGTCGAAGCGCTCGTAGCCGCGGAGCAGCGGGAGCCCCTCGCCCAGATTGCGCTCCATGGTGCGCCCGAGACGGCCCCAGTCAAAATGCACCGCCGGGATGCCGTTGCGATTGAAAAAAGCCGCGATCGAGGTGGTGCCGCACCGCTTGAACCCGATCTGGAAGTACTTGGTAGGCTCGTCCATTTCCCACTCGCGCTCCTGGTATCGTGAATGTTTCGCCAATCCGAATTTCCTGCCAGCCTGAAGTATCGCACCGGCGTAATTGATAATGATAGCCGACCGCTTCCACCCAGGGCCGCCCGCGGGTGCGGGGCATCACCGCAAGCACGGCGTCAGGCCACGCTCCTCCGCGCTCCGGCGGCAAGGAGACGTTTCCCCGATTTCCACACTCGGGCCACGTCATTGGGCCGCAGCAGGAACACGGCCGAGTAGGGCAGCCCCGTCGCTCGACGGAACATATGGGTCAGGAAAAGGCCGCGGGCCAGCATCCCGGCGGTCAGGGCCCAGGCCGCGCCCGTGATTCCCGCCTCCGGAAATGCCAGGAACAACAGCCCCACGTTGGCGCACAGGCCCACCCACATGGCCCAGGAGGCCACGCCGGGCCGGTTGGTGCCCCGGAAGTAGGTCCCGCATACCTGCGAAACCGCGGCGCCCGCCACTCCCACCGACATGATCCAGATCAGCGGCACCACCGTCGAGAAGGATTCCGACAGCAGCAGCGGCACCAACGGGACGCTGACCACGCAGCCGGCCAGCAACAGCGCGCCGGTGGCCCAGACGGACACCCGGCAGCAGAAAGCAGCGTGCTGCGGGCGTCCCGCCTGGTCGGCCGCCACCCGGGGCAGCAGGTACGTGCTGATCGACTTTGATGCTATCAGCGCCTCGGTGACCAGCCCCACCCCCACCACGAACAGCCCGATGTCCCCCGGGGCCGCCATGAGTCCCAGCACAAGCCCGCTGACCCGATACTCCAGCGCCGAGCCAATCTTCACCACGTACAGGCGCAGTCCATATCGCAATACCCAACCCACCGCTTCCCGCGAGGGAATCTGGAAACGCAGCCCGCAATTGCGGCGCAGGTCGAACACTCCGATCGTCAGCATGGCCGCCTGCCCCAGCGCCAGCGCGCCGATGGCGCCGTTGACCCCCATGCCCAGGCCCCACACCAGCGCCGCGGTCGATAAGACGACCGTGCCCGCGCGAACCAGTGTGAACCCGGCCAGCTGGAGGAATCGACGCAGGCCGGCAATCTGGCGCTGGGTGGTCGCCATCAGCGTCGATAGCGGTATCAGAACCAGCGCCAGGTAAAACGACGCCGGATCCGCCTTTCCGAAGAGGGCCAGGCCGCTGTGGATCAGAGGCAGCGCCGCCGCCACGGCCAGCCCGCTGCCAATCAGGCAGATGGCGAACCCCGCGGAGACGCCCTGCGACACGCTGAGCCGGGTCGACATCACGAAATACTGGGATCCCCGGTCCGAACCGGGGGTGGTGGCCACCCCCGCCAGGAGGGCGAACAGCACGCACAGGGCGTAGGCTCCCCGGCCCTCGGGCAACAGCGCGTAGGCCAGCAGGCTCTGCGTGCCCACCGAGAATCCCAGCATCAGGATCCGGGTGGCCAGGAGAATCACAACCTCCTGGCGTCCGCGCAGATGTCCTGGCGTCGTCCCTGCGGTCATGGGCTTGGCCAGGGCCAGGGCACTGACATGTTCCCCGGGCCGGCCCCGCCGCCGGGCGACTCCGCACCAATGTCTCCCGCAAGCCCGCTCAATCCTGGCGACGACGCAGCCATCGCTTCACCGGATGCTTGATCCTACTGGGAACGGCCCGTTTCGCGGCAATCGGCACCAACCTGGATAGGGCCGCGCCGACCGGAGTCAGGGAAGGGTTTGCCTGCGTGTAGTGGCGCGAGCCTTCCGGCGGCAGCCCGGCGAACCGGCACAAAAGCGCCGGGTCGTCCCGCTCGATATCGAAGACCAGCAGCCGCTCCGCGGGTATGTCGGCAATTACGTCACGGTGGTGGGCGTCCCACTCCTCGCGCCAGAGGTCGCTCAGCTCCTCCATGTCGGTGGTGCCGTACCTCCACCGGTGGTACTGCTCCTTGATCACCTTCTGGGCGCCTGGCCGCACGGCGTAGCTGACCATGCTGCGGATCCAGCGTTCCTGGTCCCGGGTGTTCAGAATAAACCTGGCATCCTCGTAGGCCGCCATCATCTCAGCATAATGTCTGTATCCCTCGAAGTAGTCCCGGGAGTCGTAGTACTCCATGTTGGTGAATGCCTGGTAACGGTCGTCGTAACCGGCCAGCAGCGGCACGCCCCGCCGGTGGTTCCGCTGCATGCGGCGCCCCAGCCGGCCATCGTCGTAGTGCACGCTCGGGATGCCGTTTCGACTGAAGAAGGCGGATATTGAGGTCGTCCCGCACTTCCGGAATCCAACCTGAAAATAACGTGGGCTTCCGACCATGGTTCGCTCCTTTTCTCGATGCCTCATTTGTCGATGCCTCAGCTGTAGTCGATGCCCCAGCCATACCGGTATTCGATGGTCCGAACGCAGCGCGGCTGCGCCGACACCGGGCGGACCCACCCCCACGTTGCCGCGGACGAATCGCCGCCCATTGCACCGAAAAGTCCCTCCGGCCACCGGTCCCGACCGTTGGACTCCTCCGGTCTCAGTTGCGGCGGCAAAGATCGTCGATGGCTGCCTTCAGACGTTCGCCCTCGTCGGTGAGGGAGTAGACATACGGCTCCAGCGCCGACAGGTTGGCGCGCCATTTCGCCCAGTCCAGCGGCGAGATTTCGCCCAGCTCCACGGCCGCGTCCCCGGCGTCCGGCGACCGGAGGACGATCCCGATGTCATGCTCGGCTATCCGCGCCGCGTCCCCGCTGCCGGCGCGCGCCACCAGGGGCACCCCGAACAGGCAACCGTCATAGAACCGGTTGGTTACTGACCAGGCGTGGGGGACCTCCGGCGGTTTGCCGGCCATCACCAGGTCAACCCTCCCGTACAGGTCCGGCAGATCATCCGGGTGGCGGTACGGTCCGATGTATTCCAGATTGGGGTTGGCGGCCAGCCGCGCATCGAATCCCCGGACCGCCGTGCCCGGCAGACCCGCCAGCAACGCGGTGTACCGGTCCGGCGCGGCCCTGGTCAGATGGTCCAGCACCTCCAGCGTCCATTCGTCGCGCAACATCCCGAACCATCCCACCCGAATCGGGCCATCGTGCGGATGGGGGTTGGCCCCTGCCGCAGCGGACGAGGCGGAGGCCAGCTCGATCAGGACCTCCTCAGCCTTGTTCTCGATCACGAGGCCGGGCGTCTTCACTCCCAACCATCCCCGGTAATACCGGAAGTAATTCTCCGTGGTCAACACCAGGAGACCGCAGTGGTTGACGACCAGACGATCCAGCAGCCGCACCGCCCCTCCCGTCACCCCGCCGGCGGTCTGCACTCCCATGACGTCCGCCACCTCGATGGCCACCGGGCGGCCCAGTCCCCACCCGGCGATGCCAGCCAGTCCGGCCAGGTCCGGAGCGAACGCGTAGGCCGCATCGCAGCCCCGCAGGGCTGCCCGGACCGCCGGCACCGCGCGCAGCAGCGGCGCAGCTCGGGACCAGTATCGGCCATTGGGGATATCATCCAGCACTACCACCGGGCAGGACAGGTCTCGAGACCGGTGGGACCTTCTGGTGAATGCCAACGCTGCGACGTCATAACCCCCCTCCCGCAGCATATCGATGCGCCTGGCGTGCAGCGATGTGTGCAGATTGGGCAACAGGCAAAGGATTTTGGGCATTCGTCAAACCTATTTCAGAACGCGGCGGCGCTCAGCGGAGAGTATATTCACCAGTCTGCAAAGATCAAATCAAGGGTGTTGGTTTACCGGGTGTTGGTTGATCGAATTGACCAGCGCGCGGTCTGGACCGAAGATCAATATCGCGACTCCTCCAGGATCCGAAGATCCGCCGCGGGATGCGCCCCCAAGGGCAGGACGCCCCACGCCGCCAGGCAATGTTGCACCCATACCCACATCCACATCGATGTGCTTCAACCTAAACCAAAGCCAAGGTGGGATGTACATTTAAGTGGCGATGATGATCAGCTGGGTTGCGCTGGTGAATCCCTCCCATCCGTACTTGGAGAATTACCCGGCTCCGTCGTGTTACCCCCACCATCTGCGCATTTCACCTTGGTATTAGTTTAGTAGTGACGCAACCACCGTTTCAACCGATGCTTGACTCTTCCGGGAACGGCCCGTTTCACGGCCATCGGCACGTATCTCGATACGACGGTCCCATATCGGCCCAGCGACGCGTTCTCCCGCCCGTAGTGCCGGGCGCACTCCGCCGGCAGGCCGGCGAACCGGCACAAAAGCGCCGGGTCGTCCCGCCCAATGTCGAACACCAGCAGCCGTTGTGCGGGAATGTCGGCCAGCACGTTCCGGTGGTGGGCATCCCACTCCTCCCGCCAGTGATCGCAGATGGCGTCCAGATCGGCGGTGCCGTACTTCCACTGGTAGTACTGCTCCTTGACCGCCCGGTGAGGGTCCTGCCTCAGGGCGAATGCCGCCATGCTGCGAATCCAGCCCTCCCGGTCCCGGGTGTTGAGAATGAACCTGGCGTCCTCGTAGTCTTGCATGATTTCCGGATATAGCTTGTATCCCGCAAAATCGTCCCGGGCGGTGAAGTATTCCATGTTGGTGAAGGCCTGATACCGGTCATCGTATCCGGTGAGCAACGGTATGCCCCGCAGTTGGTTCCGCTGCATCGTGCGACCCAATCGGCCCTGGTCGTAGTGTACGCACGGAATCCCGTTGCGATTGAAAAAGGCGGCAATTGAGGTGGTGCCGCATTTCATGAACCCAATCTGGAAGTATCGGGGACGACCGACCATGTTCCACTCCTGCCGCTGGGGTTCAATTCCGATTGGTTCCCGGTTGCTGCCCCAGCGGATGGCTACTCCCCTGCTCGGGTTCAGATTATCAGAGATTCAGGCGGAGCGCCCGCCGGTGTGGACGCTCCGCCCGGTCTGCGCATCTTCTCCCGGGCGCTGCCGCCCCCGGCCCCGAGATTGCCGACCCTATCGTCGACTTGGGTCAGGCGGCGAACGCCTGGGGAGCTCATCGCCAGCGCGTGAGGGCTGGCCAGCGTTCCGGTCGCCCTGCCGGATTCCCGAGGTTCAAGCGCCGGAGGCATGAGCAGGGCTTTCGCGCCGACAATGGACCGGACACCGTGCGCGTGGACGACAAGGTTGTGATCCTGCCGAAGATCGGCAAGGTCGCCATGGTGGAGCATCCGCGGTTCGCCGGATCCATCCGCGAGGTTACGGTCGACCGGACGCCTGGGACGTGGTTCGCCCGTTGCTGCGTCGAGGCTGGCGAGGGGCTGTCGGCGGTGCAGTCGGGGCCGACCATCGGCAGTGACGTGGGCGTTGGCCTGATGGCGACGTGCTCGGATGGCACCACGGTTGAGAATCCGAAAGCGCTGGACAGCGGCATCAAGCGACTGCGGCGACCAGACCGGGCCATCGCCCGCAGTAGGAACGTCCACGGCCGCGGCAATCACTCCAACCGGCTGTCCAGAGCGATTGCCGACGCTGGGATGGCCGGGTTCCCGGCCAAGCTGGGGTCCAAGTGCACGTGGTATGGCGCCGAGTTCGTGAAGGCGGACCGGTGGTTCGCCTCGTCGAAGTTGTGCGCTCACTGTGGCTGGAAGAACGATGACCTGCATCTCCGTTACCGTCAATGGCGGTGCGGTGGATGCGGCGCGTTGAACGAAACTGATCACAACGCCGCGATGCATTTAAGCAACTGGCCGGGTTTGAGCTTCCCGGTGTCAGGACACGGAGACCGTGTAAGTCCGGCAACGCCGGCAGTGGTCGGCGAAGCGTCAACGGCCGCGCCTGGACAATCGCCAATCGAGAGCTTGGAGCAGACTGGATAGGTTAGCGTAGGTTTTGAACAGCGGGACGACGTGAACACGGTGGTCGATGCCATCAGCCACCGCGAGCCGGCGCAGGACTGCACGGCCCGCGGCATCCCGCAAGAGAAGGTCCCGCCCGAGGAAGAGCTCGCGCACCGGCTCAAAACCCAACTGGAGACCATCAAGATCATCGGCTTGAAGCTCTATCCAAACCGGCAGGTCCACCAGGACTGCTGGCTCATCCGCTCCCTTCGTTCACGCCGGCGCGAGACATGCGCCGGCGGGCCGGAGATCCAGCACCGATAGGCTGCCTTCGCGGAACCTGCTGGCCAGCAACGACGGACGTATCGTAGGCAACGAGCAGCGCAACCTGCCTGGTACGTCCACTGCGGGCGGGGACAGTTCGTCCGCCGCACCGCCCGCAACGGTAAGACCATTTTATGTACTCCGCCCTTGGGAACATAAGGGGCAAGTGTCACCAAAATGCGAGCAACCGGCCGCGGGTCGGGGAGGCGCCGCGGCGGGTTACAATGGCGACAGCCATTCTCCCCCAGGAGCGTCCAACTATGACCACCCCGTCCGAACCCGTGGAGATTTACTGCGTCAAGTGCAAGGTCAGGACCGCCTCCCGCGACATCGAGGCCGTCACCATGAAGAACGGCCGGCCCGCCACCCGGTCCACCTGCGCGGACTGCGGCACCAGGAAGTTCCGTATCGGCGTCCTGCCCTGACCGGCTCGCTCATCCCGGCAGCATGGCGCTTGACCTGGGCCTCACCACATATCAGCTGCTGTCCGCACTGGACGGCCTGGCCCCGAACATCCAGAGCCGCCGCCGGCGCCTGGACGACGCCATCGACCGGGCGCTCGCCGTGCCCGCCGGCGGGGCGGCCTTCCGCACCGCCGCGGTGGGACGCCGTCCCTACATCTCCGCCCGCACCGGCCCCGAGGGCCTGCTGGGCAGCCGGCCGCCCCCGGAGGTTCCCCAGGACTGGACCGCGCTGTCCGTGGACGGCTCCCACATCGACGTGGACCGCCACCTGGCCGGTGCCCCACGGTGTGACGCGAGAGACGTAGCGCGGGGACGCCGCCAGGATCTTGACGCTGGTTTTCCCGTCCCGCCGGTGGATCAGGCCTGTCGGCGGGTCCAGTTCCAAGCCCAAGTCGAGCCACCGCTCGTACTGGTGGTCCCTGATCTGGACCTCGTAGTCCACGTTGTCGCCGCTGACGGTGTCCCACTCCATGGTGAGCGCGTCGGGATAGTGGCGGTCGTTCCAGCCGCCCAGCAGGTTGCCGGGAGTGTCGGGGATCACCACGATGGAAACCTTGCGGTGGTCCGTCGTCGCCGTTTCTCCCACACGCATTACAAACAGGTTGACGACTCTTTCCCGCCGCCGGGCGCTCCGGACTCCGGCCCGGTCAGCCCATCCCACTGCCGCCCGCCTAAACAACTCCGTAGGCGCTAACCACGGCGACATCCCCGCCGTTGGAACGGGCGTCCCGTTTGTGCGACAATTGCCCCGGCGGGCCGGTTTGCGCCCGTGCTCAGTACGGGCAACCCCACCGTAGACTTTCCGCCGTGGAGGAGCCGATGGCGGAGCGACGGAAACCCATCGTCACCGAGCTGGCCCTGGCCGACGCTTTGGACCAGCTGGTCAATCTGATCGAGGAGCTCAGGGCCGACGCTGACCTTCGCGTTCAGATCACCACCGATGAGACCGAGTTGGTTAAGCTGACCTTCTCCGGCACCCCAGACATGGGCTTTCCGCTGCAGCGGGAGGTCCGCTCCATTCCCGCCGAGATCGTTCGCCGTGTCTGGAACGAGGACCTGCGGTACTACGAGATCGTATAGCGTCGAGAATTGGCGAGGCAGAGTCTCAGCCGCCCTTCGGAGCAGCGCTTTTCCGCTCCTCCCGGACGGTTGAGGTACACACAGCAACCACGCGCTTTCGGTTTCGACGCTTCCGGACACAACAGGCCCCCGACGAGGTGAACCGATGCCAACAGGCATATATGGCAATCTGATCCGGCTCGATACCGGCAACGGCATCGTCGAGGAAGTGCTGGAGCGCGTTCCGCTGTACGCGGGAGTCTCCCAGGGCGGGGTCAGCGAGGACACCCTCCAGGACCTGCTGTTCCGTTTCCCACGGGCACTTCCCATTTCCGCCATCGACGCCACTTACGGCGAAGCCATCCCCGTTTGCCGCGAGTTGCCCACGCCCGCCGGCTATCTGGGTGCGCTGTACGTCAATCATCTGGGCTGGTTGACCCTCGCCGAGTTCAAGCTGTGGCGCAATCCCCAGGCCCGGCGCGAAGTTATCGGACAGATCCTCGACTACGCCAAGGACCTCGCTTCGTGGGGATACGAGGACCTGCAGCGCAGGGTGTCCCTGGCCACGGGCCGGAAGGGCAATGCGCTCTACGAACTGGTCCGGGAGCATCACCCCGATCTGGACGAGGCGGAATTCGTCGACAGTGTTACGCGCCACCTCAGGCGCGGTGAATTTCTGCTGCTCATCATCGGCGACGGCATACAGGAGGGCGCCGCCAACATCGTCGACTTCGTCCAGCGCTACAGCGGGTTGCACTTCAACCTGGCGCTGGTGGAGGCCGCGCTCTACCGCGACGGCGACAATCGCCTCATCATGCAACCCCGGGTCCTGGCCCAGACGGAAATCGTCCAGCGTTTTGTCGTTGACGGTAGCGTTGAACGGGTCGCCGTCATTGATGATGCCGACACCCAGCAGGAGACCCTTTCGGCCCAGGACGAGGAGAACCTCCGCTTCTGGACCGCAGTGCTTCGGGGCTACGATTTCGCGGACGTGACCGCGGAGCTCCCCCCGCCGGTCAAGAACTCAACGCTGTCCGTGACCGTACGACATTCCGGCTTTGCCGGTTGGGGCCTCTGCTTTGGGGGATATATCCATCGCAGCGCCTCCGACCTCGGCTGTTACCTGACCGCGCGGAAGGACCAGGCACGCGATGTCCGTATCTTCGACGAGCTCGCGGTGTCCTTCGAGGAGCTGCGTGCGGAGATGGGCGACGACCTCCAGCACTGGACCAACGCGGCCGGTCGGCCCAGGATCGGCTTCAGGCGACCGGGCGGCCTGGCTTTTCTGTCACATAACGAGGAGAGCAGCGATTTCCGTGACGCAGTCTCCTGGATGCGCGAACGCCTGGATCGGCTGGTCAGTACGCTCAATCCCAAGCTGCAGGCCAGGCTCGCCGATGACCGCTGACGCCGCCGTGGACGCAACGCCCGTACCGACAGCCCCTTCCCTTCCTGGTGGTACTGAGCCAGCCGCCGGCCGGTGAGCACCGCCAGCCGCTCGGCCACCATCATCCCCTCGGCCACGTTGTGAGCCCGAGGTTCGGCCATCTTCATCCTGAACCCGTGGCTCCCCCTGGTTGCCTTCGCCCGATTGCAGCAGGAACACAGCAGCTGCAAGTTGCGGACCTCGTCCTTACCGTCGTCGCTCAGCGCCAAGAAGCCGATGGTGGAACGACGGAAACCCATCGTCACTGAACTCGCCCTGGCCGACGTCCTGGACCAGTTGGTCAACCTGATCGAGGAGCTGCGGGTCGACGTGAACCTCCGCGTGGAGATCACCACCGATGAGACCGAGTTGGTGAAGCTCAACTTCTCCGGCACTCCCGACGTGGGCTTCCCGCTGCAGCGCGAGGTGCGCGCCATTCCCGGCCAGGTGGTGCGCCGCGTCTGGAACGAGGGTCTCCGCGACTACGAGACCCCGTACCGCTCCGGCGACGCGATCTGAGACGATCGGCTCGGGACACGCCGGGGCTGCACACTCCGAGCCAGCGCAGCAGAGCGTAACACCTAACGACGGTGGGCGTTCCGCCGGCATTTGTCCCAGAGAACCTTCGCGACGCCATCCGCAAACAGCCGGTCGTCCCAGGCAATCTACCTGGCGGAACTGGCCAGCTGGAGCAGCTTGCGGATAGCCTTGCCCTCTGTCTAACGGTGGAGCAGTAGGGACCTTACGCTTTTCAGTAGGCTGAACCACCGAAACGGGACACCAAAACACGCGCCTTGTCCTCACGTCCCCGTTCCCTTGACGCGATCGAGCCTCCGCCATCAGGGCGCCTCATCCCCACCCTCCAGGTAGTACTGCGCCAGCCGCCGGCCGGTGAACACCAGTTCCTGCTCGTCCACGTCAGCGGAGCCACCCACCCCCTTGCAGGAGTAGGCGGAGACTGTTTTGAGTATCAAATTAAGGAGTTTTGCACGGGGTAGCGTCATACTTTGCACCGGATCTTGGTCTTGCCGCCTCGCCCAATGCCTCCCTCCTCTACAACCGGCATTCCAGTCCCCGGCCGCCGCCGAGGTCATCGCCGCGCGCGGCTGCATTTCCGATCAATTGCCGCCCTTCCGCCGTGCTTCACCTCCCTGCCGGCGCAACCGCAGGCCCGGCCAACCTCGTATGGCTAAAGGCTACCGGTGTGGGCCGGTTGGCGCAGCTTACGGATAGCCTTGCCCTCTGCCTGAAGGTGGCGCAGTAGGGGCCTTACGCTTTTCAGTAGGCTGAACCACCGAAACGGGACACCAAAACACGTACCTTGTCCTCACGTCCCCGTCCCGTTACTCGGCAGCGCCCTCCGCCATCAGGACGCCGCATCCCCATTCTCTTGGTGGTACTGTGCCAGCCGCCGGCCGGTCAACGTCGCCTCCCGCTCATCCACCATCACACCTGTCCCCACGTTGTGGGCCCGCAGCTCTGCCATCTTCATGCGGAATCCGTGGCTCCCCTGCGTCCCTTTTACCCGATTGCAATACGGGCACAGCAGCTGCAGGTTGCGGGTCTCGTGCTCCCCGTCGTCGCTCAAGGCCACGATGTGGTCGACCTCGAACCTGAGATGATGCGGCTGGTGGAAGCCGCAGCCGGGGCACACGCCCCGCTGCACCGAGTACAGCGCCATCCGCACCGATTCCGGCATGTTTGGACGGCGATTACCGTCACCACGCCGGCGGGCCGGTCGCTTCTCGTACACCTCCACCGGCTCCAGGTACTCCTGCAGCAGCGCCACGTCCATCGGCCGGTCGGGCTCGCGGTACAGATAGCGGCCGCGGCTGACCCTGGTGATCAGCTGGGGAGACGGACGGCTGTGGCCCTGCGTGGTGCAGCCTGCCAGATCCGAGAGTTCCCGATTGACCAGGTTCCGGTCCCGCTTCGCCCTCGGGTTAAAATCAGCCACTCCCGAGGCGGCGACCATCTCATAAATCTCTTCCGTGCTCAGAATGCGGCCCTGGCGCGCCGCCATCACCTGCACGATGTGGGGCCGCAGGCTACTTGCTGCCTTCGCCAACTGTATACCTCCTTTTGGCGCACACTCCCGAAACCTTAGCGTTGGCAAATCGTCGTTAGCCTGACCAAAGATGAAGTGACCTGCTAGTTCAAACACGACTGGCACACCCGACTGTCGGCCGTGGCGACTTGTTGCACCATATCACCTCAAGCCCATCATACCGTCGCACCATTACTCCGTTGCACCATGCCCCCACACAATGGTGGCCAAAGGTAGAATAGGTTCCGCGCCCGATCACCATCCCACACGCAGTTATTCTCCCGCTCGAAGCACGGATTGCACCGCACAGCCAGACGATAGAAACGGGCCGCAGGAGTTATTGTCAAGATTTTCAGCACCTATACAACAAAGGTTCAATACACCAAAAAACCATATTACCCATGCACCCTCAATGGCGTGCCCGACTGCAAACAGGACACTATATGCCGTAACTCACTGCCCTTACGCGAAGTCGATAGCCAAACATCCACTTAAATCGCTGACTCGAGTGCTCAGGAATGATCGAAGCCAAGATCCAATGTCTCAGCCAGCCAACTGTCTCAGCCAACGAAGTCGGGGCGCCAAAACACCAAGTTCCCTCGCCGTGATTGCAGCTAGCGTAGTCGTCCAGTGACTACCCTAGCTGACACTCAACGGATAATCGCCGAAACTCCGAAGTTCCGCTGCAATACAGCCATGCCCTGCAACTCCACCAGCCTCTCGGCGGCTTCCGGCGGGCGGAGAAAGGTACTGGCAGAGACGTTCATACCAAGTTACCTGATGCTCCACGACAAGGGCTATGGGTCGATATCCACACATAGGAGCTGGCTCGTTGCCCGGCTGAGAATAGGCTTTTCCGGGATATACCATATCGTGCGGCTTGTGTAGAGGCCAGCTAATCCCTGACTCCGGGCATGTTTAGTTCACGCTGGGACTCTCCAAAACTCAAATTGTCGCCGTATCGACCGTCAATTCATCCAGCAACCAGCCATTCCGTGACACCGGTAATGACTAGCATAGACGCTGTGTTTTGGTGTCCCGTTTAACGTGCTTTGGAGTCCCGTTTAACGTGTTTTGGTGTCCCGTTTTCGTGTTTTGGTGTCCCGTTTAACGTGTTTTGGTGTCCCGTTTTTATGATTTATCATACCTACTACTGCAGTATCCCTACTTCCCTACACTACCTACTTCCCTACCGGGGAGTAGGTAGTGGGTTGAGCGGGCGCTCCTGTAGGGCGCCGCCCAACCCGTAGTTCAAGTCCCCGGGAGAGCCCAAAATCCCTTTGATCAAGCCGATAATCTGATCAAACCGGATGGCCACTTGTCGGAGGCCGATTTTATGACTTGACCGGTCGTAGTGTTGACAAACAAAGAAATCAGGTAATACCTTTACCATGTTGTTGCAACAATTTACCGGGGATATTCACACACGGAGAAGCGATCAAATGCCGACAATCAACGATCGGCTATCGGATTCGGCAATACGCCTAGGCCGTTACGAGGGTCGAGTTGGATTCAGCGTCTGGCGCGATGATTCGCCCGAAGGGATGGTGCTGATCGGCATCATCTGGGACGACCCAGCGGACGACGGTACCAAGCAAGAATCATGGGATGCCTACGGCTCCGTGAGATGGCCAGTGGCTAGAATGCCCACAGGGTGCAACCTCGCGTCAGCACGGTTACAGGCTTTAGATATGGTGGCGCGGAACGGGGTTATTAGCACCGATGCCGACGCCATTTTGCGTGGGTGGCTAGAGTCTTGAAACTTAGGCAATCGTAGTGAAGCTAGGGCATTCCCGATGGCGTTTTGCTATCCACCAACTCAGCAGAGAGCGGAGCCAGGAAGCGATATGGCACGTGACAAGCGAATGACCGTCATGGTCGAAGCAGAATTCATGGACGAAGTGAAGGAGGCAGCCAGAAATCGGCGGATGAAGATGTCCGAATGGATTAGGTTGGTTGTCGAAAACGAGTTGCGGACCGAGAAGGAACGGCGGTCATGACGTCAGCCGGGTCGGTTGACTGGCCCGGTGTTGTGCGGGCTGTGGCCACGTTACTGGTGGGCGAACCGACGCACAAAACCGCCACTGAGTGGCGGTTTCGGCGGCGTGGCTCGCTGGCCGTCAATGTGGCCGGTGAGAACGCTGGCCAATGGTACGACTTCGAGGCAGGCGTTGGCGGCGGCGGCGTGGATTTGGTGAGCCATCTCATAGGTTGTGACCGGTCTGCTGCGGTTGCGTGGTTGCAGCGCCAACGGCTGCTGCCTGATACGCCGGGACGCGTCGTAGCCGGCCAGCCGGCGGTGGCCCGCAAACCGGTTGGGGAACAGAATGTTCCCCCTGCCCACGCTAACCGTATCGCATGGGCCCGTGCAACTTGGAGCATGAGTGAGCCGATACCAATGAGCCGGATTCATCCCGTACGTCAGTGGTTGGCCAGGCGCAATTTATGGTGCCCTGAGTTACCGGTGCCGGACTCCTTGCGATGGCTCCCGGCCGCTTCTGAGAGGCGCCGACACTGCGGTTCCGGGAGTATTGTCGCCCTTGCCGCGGAACCGATGGACTGGACGATCAGCTGGCCGGAGTTGCCGGCCCCGCGGGGTGTCCAGTTGACCGGAGTCGCTTCTGACGGCACACCGGCGGATTTGGAAACCAAATCCGGCTGGCTGGGCAAGCAAAGTCGAGGAGTATTGACCGATTGTGTTGTCGTATTTGGCAACCCGCTATGGGACGAAGCGACCGCCGCGGTGCGTATTGGCGAGGGTGTGGCGGATGCCCTGGCGTTGGCCAGCCGCTATGACGGGCCCGCGCTGGCGACTTTCGGAACCAGCCCGATGCGCTCTGGCAACTTGGCGGTATGGTTGGCCAACGCACCGGCTGGCGCAATTATTCACTGCGACGACGACCCCGGGGGGCAGCGAGCCGCCGCCGATTTGCGACGGGCGATTAGGGAAGCAGGCGGATATTGTACCGCGGTCTTGCCGGCCGCAGACGGGGCGAAGGACCCTGCGGCCGTCGCCGCTCATTTTGCGCCGCTGCCGCCCCTTCCGCCAGAATGGCGGGATTACGCTATCACATTGCGGGACTGCAACCCGACCTGGGCGGCGTGGGAAGTTTACCGGCAGGCTGGAGTCATCTTCGCTGCCCCCAAGGACAACGGGTGAAGGTGAATATGACAGCACACGACGGCATCCTGGCCGGCGCCGAGCTCGCTGCGACCGGGCAGGATTATCTGTCCGAACTCAGGGCTTGGGTCACAGCGTACCCGGAGGATGCGTTAATCCAAGAAGAAGTACGCCAGTTGGCGCGTGACTTGGATGCAGTCGACGAAGTCGCAGACCGGCGCGACGCTTGGCCAATCACCGATATCACGGGCAACCTGCCCAGATCCCTGCTCTCTGTAGCGGGTTGCAACGGAGCCGTTCTGACCGAGGGCAGCGTAGCGTTGTTGGCTGGGGCCGGTGGCGTTGGCAAGTCGGCCCTGATGGTGTCTCTGGCCTTGGGCATTGCCCGTCTGAACGACGGAGAACGCGGTCCCGTAGTCGATGGGATATTCGACGGCGTCGGCGGCCCGGTGATACTGGTGACCTATGAGGATGTTCCTGAAGTCACCGCTTGGCGAGTGCGCAGTCTGGTGGCGGAAGTGATGAAGCAGGAACCGGAAACAACACGCAGGGAGGCTTTTAGCCGGATCTATGTAATTGACCTGCTCGGCCGTCCATTATTCGGCCCGATGTCTGCTCCCGGACGTTCAGCATCCTACAACGCCCCCCCTGGGCCGCTTTCCGGTTGGTCTGACCTGTGGATTGCGGCCGCAAGAATAAAGCCGGGTCTCATTATCATTGATCCCGCGTTGTCCGCCTTTTCGGGAGAAAGCAATGCGGCGGCGCCGGTTCGGGAATTTCTTGGAGCGTTGGCGTTGAAGGCTAAGGCCTTGGGGACCGGCGTTCTCATCACCGCCCACTCTAACAAGACAGCCCGTTCAGGCAATCAGGACCCTTACGACCCTGGCCAAGTGGGTGGTAGCGCCGCGTGGGTGGACGGGGCCAGGGGTGTTCTGGCGATGACCCGCCATCAGCCTGAAGACGAAGGCGAGGCTGAATCGAGCGAGCTGAAATTGGCGGTGGCCAAGAGCAACTACGGCCCATCCCTCGTCACCGTCGGTATAAATTCGATACGTGTCGCCGGGGGCGCTATCGTCGGGTTCAAGGCGGATGGGGCTTGGGTCGGGCCTGGCCTGAGTTATTCCCATCAGAAATCTGTCGAGGAGTCGGATAGGAAATATGCTTCCATTACGGACTAATATAGCTGAGACCTCGGTTTACGAGGTATACCAAGACCAGGATGGAAGCCTGACGGCGCTAACACATGAGCAGCCCTCTGAAAATGATGATTGCCCTGCTGAATGTGGGGAGAGCAACGACGCCGAGTCCCGGGAAGTCCTCGTCAACGAGATGGGCGGTCCGGAACCGGAGGAGTTGATCGCCTGGTTGGTGGCCGGAGAATGTCCACTGGATGCTCTGCGGGAATGCGTCAAGTGGATGGAGCAGATGTGGCAGAAGCAGGGGCTGCTGGTCGGCGACCATCTTTCGGTGTCGCCCAGCGGTGTGGCCCGCGTGGTCAGGTTCAGACTACCGGTGCTGAAGAGAGAGTGGGAAGAGCTGCAGGCCCAGGATATTCGTTTCCCGCTGGCACCCGTCGTGAAGGCTTGGAAAGAACGCCCCCAGCTGGTTGAACCTGAACGGCGTGCCAAAGGTATTATTCCAGCGACCTTCGCTCGGCGGAATGACCGGTTGCCCTTTCTGAATAATCCCCAGCCGCCTGCTTTGCCGGGATTGGTCGAATCAGAAATCAGCCAGTCCCATCTTCCCGGATTGATCCCGGACCGGCCTCCGTTACCGGCGCTCCTATCCCTGTACGACCGCGCTGCCGCGCCGCTGAGGCGTGGTCGGGGCGCGGCCCTGTCGCTACGATTGTTCATCGAGTCCCTCCTCTCTCTACCTGTGGCGGCGCGCGATGGGCGACTGCATGAGCTGCGATTCACGATCAGGGAAGTTGCTGGTGAATGGCTGGGGTGGAACCTCAAAGACTATCGACCGACCGGCGCACAGAAGGGTTTGGCGCTCCGGCGCGCGGTCAACGAGGTCCGCAGCATGTTCGTGGATATGCCGCAGGGCGGCCTCTATTATCCAATATCGCCTTTGGCGATCTCCGGGCTGAAGCTTGACGACCAAATGGCTCTGATAGTGTGCCTGCCATCCGGTTCTGATGTGGGACCGCCAGTGGACCGGCCTATCCTGCGGCAGTTGGGCAAGATCTCCGGCCCAGCATACCGTGCGTACCTTACTTTATGTTGCGAGTGGGACCGGGTGGGCGGCCACAATGGCAGGTTAATTCGTCCCACCCGTCCTGGCGTTATGAGAGCTTCCGGTGGTCAGGTGGTGGATGGTCAGGGTAACGTCGTGCATGGCAAAGGTGAGCGGCCCATTTACTCGCCCTACCATCCCAATGCCATCCGTACTGGCCGGAGCGAAGCGAATCCTGCGCGCTTTAACTACCGCGAGTATTCTTCGGACGACCTTATCGGTATTTGCTATCCGGCCGAGGTGCTGATTCGAGATTCTGACCTGCGTAAGTACCGACATCGGGCGAGGAAGGCGGTTATTGACATCGCAGGGATGGGCGGCTGCACCATCGAGCGTCTTGGGAGCAATCCCCGCAACGATGGCCTGCCTTGGAGAGTGATGCCGCCCGACCCATATTGGCCCCCTGATGTTTACTCTGCCTCACAGCCGGGCGACTCCGACCATCAAGCATTGCCGGTCAACGCTCTCCCTGCCATCTGATAGAGGCACAGTAGGGGATGGGTATATTTGAGTAGGGAAAATCGTCAAAATGGGACACCAAAACACAGGTGTTGCTCTGCAAAGATGGTAGCCGCCATTGGCGTTCGCCGATGGATGCGGCAGGTATGGTGGATGCTGCGCCAGAGAGCCTGAAGAGGAGCGACTGAACATGGCGATTTGGTGGCCCGGTACAGTAGGGTCGCCGGCTCTGCGTGATGGACGGCAAGGAGTCGGCATCTGAGCACCGCCTGTCGTCCCACCCACTCATTGGGCGCAGGCGGCCTCGCGATTTCAACATCAATGGCAGCCGCGCTAGTTTTTGATGGGCCAGCAGGTCAAGGTTGATACGCCTGACGCTCGCGCAGCATGCGCAGGGTTCGCAAGTGTACGTGTCCCACGTCATGTTTATCCCGCGGGGACAAGGTTCCGTTTTCCGGTCTGGGTGTCGCAACTGTAATTTATCGGGGATGGGACCGGTTTCTAACGTAAAGTTTCGGTCCAAGTACGACTGACATCATGGGGATGCGGGATACGGGTGCAATGGTGTAGTGGAACAATTAGAAGTCCTCGATGTATGCGTGGGTATGTGAAGGGGACGCCGTTTCGTATTTTAAAGCTCTCGGTATCTCCTCTACTTGTCGTCGCGACACCGATGGCAAATTGCCTCAAACCTGTTGGCGGAGATGGTGCAAGCATTGGTGGTATGTTGATATGGTGCATGGGTAAAGTGGTGCATAGGTACGTTGGCGTGATGCAGGAGGGCAACAGCTATGCCGGTAATCGCCGTAGTGAACCAGAAGGGTGGCGTTGGGAAAACGTGTTTGGCTACCAACCTGGCATCCGTTCTAGGCAGCGACGAGCCGGCGGCGCTCCTCCTAGACTGCGATCCCCAGCGCAGCGCAGTGGGCTGGGGATCGGTGGACCCCCAACCGGATTCGCATCTGACGGTACAGGGTGTGGAAGCGGGAGCGCTGGTCCGCCAGGTGAGAGCAACTGCCGGGGAATACCGTTGGATTGTCATAGATTGTCCGCCGGGCATCACCCGCGTGAACGCAGACGCTATCAGGGTGGCCGACGTCGTGCTCATTCCCTGCAAACCGCGGGTTTGGGACGTGTGGGCCTGTGAGGATATCGTTGCAGCGGTAAAGCTTCGGCAGGCTGGACATGGTGGGTGTCCCAAAGCCGCATTTGTGATCAGCATGGGCCGGCCCCGCACACGCTTTAGCCAAAGCATTGACGCAGCCCTACAGGAGTTGGGTCTCCCGGTCCTCCAGGCGCGTACCACGGAACGGGAAGCCTATGCGGTAGCGGCAGGCGAAGGTAAATCTGTGTTGGCTGGCCGGGATCGGGTGGCGCAAGGAGAGATCAGCGGCATCTGCGACGAGATAAAGGAGATGTGTAATGGCCTTCTCACGAAGACCCGAATCCCCCGATGATCAGGAACGGAGAGAGGCATTCCGTGAGCAGGCAGCGGCGCCGGATGTTACCGTGCTTCATTGCCGTATACCCTCTGCTGTGCACAGGCGTCTACGCCATCTGGTGGTGGATCAAGATTCCAGCGTGACGGCTATGGTGATTGAGATGCTTGAGGAAGGTCTCCAGAGGCGAGGTCGTTAACGAAAACCGCTTGTTGATTTGGTAAATAGGACTTTTGGTGCATAGGTGATCAGGATCAACGGTGAACCGGTGATATGGTAATTGACTACACAACCCTCTCTTGGCCTGGGCGCAGATGGAGTGGCCATCCCGGGCAGCGTCAAACGCGGTGTCCGTCTCGGTGAGACAGACGATGTCCGCAGCGTGCTGGCCGATGTGGCGCCGCATCTCCTCCGCTTTCCACTTGGCCGCGGCCCATTCGGCATTCCAGTTGAGCAGTTTCAGAGGGATGGAGCATCGCCGGTCGGGTCGATGAATGCCGCAACCTGGGTAAATTGCGGCCCGTATATCGGCGGGACGTTGGTCGTCTACGACTGCAACAATGCCAATCTCGCGGGGAGGAGAGCCGCGGTAGGAATAGAAGTCAACCGCCCGGTTTCTCACGGCGGGCGGGCTCAACCTGATCCGGGTCGGCTGTCGAAGGTCGGCGTCCGGGAGATGCACCTGCGGTTTGGGACTTTCATAGGCTCTGAGGCGTCCCGAAAGAGGGGTAGAAGTGGGCGACCGTGCGGGTTATTTCCCGTGGTCGGCCAGACCTGAAACTCTGGAGATCAGGCCTCTTCGCTGTCTGGACGCGGCGGGCCCATTGTCCTCTCCATGTCAAACCTCAATCCAATCGATCCCTGATCGGCAAAACCATGGGAATGTACCCGAGAGAGTTTCCGTCGGGCCGCCGCAAAATACCGAAGCGGCGGGCGGAACTCAAAACCTGCGAGTGACACCGAGGCTTCGAGCGCATCGAGCTGGACTTGGCCGTATGGACTGGGATCCTCGGCCGCTTCATCAGAAACCTGCGTCAGAACGTGTTCGGGCGGAAAAGGGCCGACCGCCCCGGCGCAGGCGGAGCAAACACCGGTCCCGTCGATATCCAACGCAAAGACCCCGCGCCGCCCGAGGGCGGCGCCAAGGAGCAGACCCAATGCAACCCGAACATATTTCCTCCTCCCACAACGGGAATGCCTCCGACGACCGGGCCACCGGCGTCCTACTGGCCCGCGGCGGCGTGGACGGCGTGTCCGCCTACGTCCTGCGTCACTGGCAGCCCGGTACCGACCCGCCGGAGCCGGTGTTCGTCACCTGGCTGCTGAACGCCGGTCGTTTCTGCCTGACGGTGAGATACGGCCGGTTCTCCCTGAAGGGCGGAGAGTGGTACACCGATGACGGGTCGGGCCCCAGGATCACGCCGTCGCCTCTGGAACAGGCCCGGGTGGAGGCGTTGTTGACCAGGGAGATGCTGGAGGGGAGGCTGAAGCGTCCGCTGCCGGTTGCGCCGGCCCTGGCCCTCTTCGACATGGACCCCGACCGGCGCATCGAGGGCCTGGCCCGGCGCAGCCGTGTTCCGCTGTGTGGGACCTGGAGGGCTGCACCGGGCAATTGGCCGATGCCGCGGCCGGAGTCGGGCTGCGCCAGCCGTTGGAAAGGCGGCAGGTCCTGGCGGAGATATCCGCCCTTATCGAGGGCGCGGCTCCCGTTGGCGCCGGCACATCGCGACCGCCCGGGATCGGCTTCCGAGCCGCACCTTCGCGGTAATCGGCTGCGATTATGTCACACCCCCCAGGACCGAGGGTTCTGGGGGCCCCAATTCAAACCCACCCAATCAGACCCCTGATGGGGGCAAAGCAAAGGAGCAACAACAACCCATGAGAATGTATCCACGAGAGTTTCCGTCGGGTCGCCGCAAGAAGCCGAAGCGGCAGGCGGAACGCAAAACCTACGAAGCCCTGGCTGGCAGCGACCGCCGGGGCTTTTGCTATTACGAGTGGCGCAAAGGCTACGAGCGCATCGAGCTGGACTTCGCGGTGTGGATCGAGGCGTTGGGCCGCTTCGCCCTGCAGGTGAAGGGTGGCCACTACCAGATCATCGACGGGGAGTGGTACCTGAAGACCCGCCGGGGGTGGAAGACCATCGGGACCTCCCCGCTGGATGCGGCCTGGCTGGGAGCCCTGGACCTGCACGACGACATCGCCGAGCGTGCGCGCACCGCCTACAACCCATTCGTCATCCCAGTATTGGTTTTCCCCGACATGGAGCCTGATGAGGCCATCAAAAGGCTGGCCAGGCGCAAAGGCGTGTACGTCATCTGGGGAACCGAACACCTGATGACCGACCTGGAGAGGATCGTCGGCAGCCGCCGGGTGTCCGACACGCTGCCGGCGGAGCGCATCGCCGGTGAGGTGTTTGCGGTTACCGACGGGTTGATCCGGCTGAGCCAGGCTGGCGACGCGGTGGCTGGCGACGGAGCTGAGGGGGAGGTATCGATCTCTGGGCGGGGGCGACCCGGGGTATTGCGGCTGACGGTGGGCGGAACAACCGTCCTCACGATCCGGTCCAGGGCCGTGCGCTGCCGGTTGGGGGAGCGTATCCGCATTGGGAGGGAGCCCAAAAGGTAGGTGGCACGCGGTTCGAGTTTCATCCCGAGGGGCGGTATTCACGCACTGAAGGCGCCGGTTGGTCTCAGGGCCACCGGCGCCTTTTCATTTGAAATTACGGGCAGCTCCGCCGGTCACGGTGGCGGCTCGGCCCGTCTCATCTATTCCCATGAATCAAATCCCATGAATCAAATCTGGAGCAAATCGACATGACCAATGAAACGGGCATCGCGCCCGCCATCCTGAGACTCTACCCGGGGCTGGACGCTGGCCAGCGGGAGCTGATCCGGCGACTGGAGGGACCGGTGCTGGGCATTGCGGGACCCGGCGCTGGCAAGACCCTGTCGGTGGCGCTGCGCGCTGCCAACGTCCTGCTGCTGGGCAAAGCCGAACCCAGGGAGCTGCTGCTGTGCACCTACAACGCCGACGCGGCCGGGGAGTTGCGTCAGCGGTTGGACGCAGTGGGCCGGGCGGCGGGATACGACGGCGACCTCCGGCGCACGCGCGTCTGCACCATCCACAGCCTGTGCAGGCGGCTCCTGGCCGCGTATCCGGAGCGGGTGGGGCTGAGGCGCGGTTTCCGCCTGCTGGATAAACAGGAGCAGTGGCGGTTTCTGTACGAGCGGTTCGACGAGGTCTTCGGACCCGATCTTCCCGACCTGGCGGGCCGGGGCTGGCGGCGGCCCCACTCGGTGGTGGGCAACGCTCTCAAGTATTTCGGCCGGATCTGCGACGAGCTGATCCGGACCCGGGACCTGACCCGCTCGCGCAGCCGGTTTCTGGCGGCCCTGGGGCGTTGCTACCGGCGCTACGAGAACCTGTTGCTGGATGAGAACGCCGTCGACTTCGCCCACCTGCAGGCCTGGGCCGACCTGCTGCTGGATGACGACGACGTCGCCGACCGGATCTCCGGCGGCGTACGTTACCTGATGTGCGATGAGTACCAGGACACCTCCTACGTGCAGGAGGGCATCCTGCTGCGGCTGGCGGAGCGCCACGACAACCTGTGCGTGGTGGGCGACGAGGACCAGAGTCTGTACCGTTTCCGCGGCGCCACGGTGCGCAACATCCTGCGGTTTCCCGAGCGGCTCCTGGGTTGTCATGCCGTGGAGCTCAACGTGAACTACCGTTCCCATCCCGCCATTGTCAGCGCCTATGACCGGTGGATGGCGTCGGCGGACTGGAGCAACCCGGACCCGGGTGGCACGCCCTTCCGCCACGCCAAGACCATCATCCCCCACGACCCGAGCCGGTACGACGATTATCCGGCGGTGATCGCTGTGGAGGGCCAGGACCCTGAGGATGAGGGAAGGCAGCTGGCGGAGTTGCTGCGGTTCCTGAAGGAGTGTGGGGTCATCGCGGGTTACGATCAGGCGGCGCTGCTGCTGCACAGCGTGGGGAAGTGGGTCAGCAAACCGTACCTGGACAGCCTGGAGTGCGCGGGCGTTCCCGTCCGCTGCGTGCCGGCTGGCTCCGGCCGCGGGACGGGGGGCCGTAAGCGTGCCGCCGGGGAGTTAACGATCACGACGGTCCACCAGGCCAAGGGCCGGCAGTGGCCGGTGGTGATCGTGGGTTCCCTGGACTTCCACGCCTCCAGCGTGGACCCGGTGGGCCGCAGTTTGGCCCGCCACTGCCGGCGGTCGGACTGGGAGCCCGCCCGGCGCATCGCGGCCTTCGACCACATGCGCCAGTTCTACGTGGCCTTCTCCCGGCCCCAGGACCTGCTGGTGCTCACCGCCAGCGGCCCGGTGCACCCCCGCTTCGATCCCATCTGGAAGGACGCCCCCCGCTGGACTGAAATGGGCCCGACCCCGCTGGCGGAGCTGGCGCGGCAGCGGTTCCGTACCTTGGGAGACGACGTCGGATCGGAGGGAGCAGTCGCGCCGACACCACAGCGAATGATCTACCGCTTGCGGCGTCTGGACCTGCACATCGGGCGCTAACGCCGCGCCGACGCGTTGTTGACACGTCCGGACGGCGACCCCAAGAGGGGTTGCCGAAATCCCATCCCGCCGAAATCCCATCCCAAGGAGGTGACCACACCATGAAGCAACACCCAGCCGGTGGCAATACCTGGCCGAGAGGGCCGCCGGTGATTGCCGGCCGTCCGGCGCGCACGCCAGCCGCATGACCGCGGGAGGTCTGACGCGCCCGGCCGGAACCCCCACGGAACCCCAACAGCGCCTGGTGTGCGGATGCCGCGGGCCGACCTGGAAATGCCCAGGTCGGCCCGTTTTCGTGTGTCTGTGGACTGGGCGCAACTTCAAAATCACACTCCTCAAAGGAAAAAACAGCATGAAAGTCGCGAAAACCAACAACAACACAAACACCATGACCCTGGCCGAGCTGGAAGCCCTGGCCCAGTTCGAGGCCAGCGAGCGGAAGGGCCAGGCGGTGTTCCACCCGTGGGTGGGGCCGGGGTCGCCGGCCCCCCACTGCGTGGTCCTGCCGAAGGACCTCACCCGCATCGCGGTGACCTACCTGGACGGCGAGCACTGGGTCCAGGACGGCCGGTGGTACCGCCGCGACGACGATGGCACGGAGACGCCCATCGACGACGTACTGGAACGCTGCTGGCAGGCGGCCATGGCGGTCCGTTCCCGGCTCAAGAAGCAGCTGGGCATCAACGCGTACGTCGTGGCGGTGGCGGTGTTCCCCACCATGAAGCCCGACGAGAGCATCCTGGCCGCGGCGGCCAGCCGCGGCACCCGGGTGCTCTTCGGGATGGACGACCACGTGGAGCGTCTGGCGGCCCTGCCTGGAGAGCAGGACCTGCAGCACCCGCTGCAGGCCCGCTACATCCCCGACGAAGCGGAGGCGCTGAGCCGCCCGCCGGCCACGGCCGCGGCGGAACCGGAGACGGCGTCCCTGGACGTTGGCGATGGCCGCGTGGTGATCCACGCTGGCACCGTCCACCTCCACCTGCACATCACCATCGTGGCCGCTCCCAACGGCGGCGACGACGACGGGGATGAGTTGCCGACCGTCCGGGTCTGGTAGGCAGTGGGAGGACACGCCCGGGCATTGCTCGCCGCTCTGCCCGGGCGTTCCGCTTATTGGCGGTATGGCCGCAGGATGTCAGCTACGCCGATCTCCTGCGGCCGCGCCGCATTTTCGAGGCGTCGGCTTCACCCCATGATCACTGGTCCATCGGCGCAAGGCGGCGAGCGAACCAGCCGATGGTCCACGTCCCGTTTTACTCAGAGCCGAGGCTCTGTTACCGCAGCGTCCCCATCCGCAGCGCCGGCTGCAGATCTGCCGCGCCGGCAGCAACAGAAGGTCTGGCGGCGGTTTGTTCCGTCGGGATTAATTGCTTGGCCGCTTCCGTCACCACTTGCATCATCAGCGGCAGTACCCATTGTTTGACAGCTTCCGTGGCCTGCGCCTTGATGGAGGGGTTGTTGAGGTTGTCGATGAACTCCTTTCCGGTGTAGGTCAGCCTCGCGGGTCGAAGCTCGGATGCAACATTCGGGTCCTGCCCGTGCGCCGGGGGCTTGTTTTCTTTATTCAATATCATCATCGCCACGCGCTCCAACGTGATTTCTCGCATGGGGCGGAACGTGGGCGCATCTTTGGAGTCGGGAGACCAGCAATCGACGAAACCGCGGTCGATGGCAAAGCCACGTGGTATCGTCAGGCATCGACGCTCACCTCAGGCATACCGGGCAACTCCCAGGGTTCGACGTCGACCATTTTGTCGTCATCGTCGCCGGAGGTCTTGAGCCACGGCAGGACATGATAACCGTCCATTGCTTCGAGGATCTGCTGGAACGTATCCAGATCGAACTCGGTGCGTTCTACATTGAATTCGCTTGGCATGAAAAGCCTCGACTGGACCTATGCATCCAGAGTGGACACGTCGAACCGGCCACTGGCTAGCAGGATTTCCAGTGCGCGCTCGGCGTTTTCGTGCACTTCCGGCTCACCGCTGGCCAGACCCGCTCTAAGAATTCGTTTCGCCGGCTCAGGTGTTATGTAGGCATCGTCCTGGAACCTCACCACCAGCTTGGCAAAGCATTCGACGACTTTGCCGGTGTGCTCCGGAATCATTTCGGATATCGGCGCCCAGCGGTGCCAGAAGGAACCGCGGTCAAATTGGCATACGTCCAGAGCGCGGGAGTAGGCGTCCAGACGCCATTCTGCGCTGAGGCAATTGGCCTCCAGCCAGGAATCAAACCGCGCCAGCTCGCTGGGATCGCCCACCTCCAAGCGCCATTCGAAGAAGGCCTCATACCTGCTCTTGACGGCTTCGTCCAGTTCTCCTTTGTGGTGGCACAGGATCCGGCCCACGTTTTCGAACAGGCCCGCCCAGTGCTGCCATCGTCCAACGGTGGCCAGGTAGTAACTTTCCAGCGGACTGCCGTCTCCCAGCAGCGGAAACATTCCGCTGGCGTGATATACGAGCAGTCGCTGACCAAGGGTGTCCAGCACCCGGGAGAGCGAGGGATCCTGTTCGGCGTGCGCCGGTATATTCTGCGCCGCGAAGGCGAAGTCGTCCACGAAGATTTCAAAGAGCCGCCGGTAGGGGCGATGATAGTATAGGAAAACGCCGAATGGGGCGATCCAGTCGCGCCAGTTGTGCCGCGGAAAGAAGTCGGACTTACGGGCCAGGGCCCAGGATTCATCCATGGCCAGGGCATCCAAGTATCCGATGCCCAGGAAAGCCCTCTCTGGAGTGGTCAGCGGATACTGAGCGGTCGGGGAGAATCGCCCCTCCAGGGTCGCCGTGATTGCCTCAACATCGGCCTGCGGATCATGATTCCGCAGCCACCGGCCAAACTTCAACAGGTCAGCCAGCGCGCGGCTCCGGGTGTTGTTGATGGCTCGCACAAACGCGTCTTCATGTCCTACGAACTCCCTCTGGTCCTCGTCCAGGTGCCAGTCGTATTCGGTGCACAGCGCCTCGAGCAGGGTGGGTAATCTGTCTTGGGCGACCAGCGGCATGGCGAGTCCGTTTTCCAAACCTACCGAGATCACCTTGCCCAGCAGGTCGCCAACCGCCCGGCGGCAGTTGCCCCAATAGGGATTGTTCCTTGTCCGGTCGCTGGGTTCGAGGCTGGGCTGGCGCTCCCGATCGGGGTGTGAGAGCACCCATTCGCAGAATTCCAGCCATTGGTCGAGATCACTTAGATCCTGCGCTTCAACTCGAGAGTTTATTGCACCGAGTATCTTGCGGACGTAGATGGGGCGTTCGATCCGGTGCCGGTTTCCGAGCCAGAAATGCAGACGGTCTGGAGTTGGGATTACCGCCCGTTGGAAGAGTTGCCCAAATGCGTCCGACAGTGCGTCGACGGTGACCTCCGTCAGCCGATCTTCCGTATCGACGTGTTCGTCATCCCAGTTGTTGATGTAGGACAGCAGGTCCTCGTCTTCCAGGCCTGCCAGTTCTTCAACCGAAATGGGGCTGTGTCCGCTGATCATGCCCGCTCGCATGGGTCCAACCGGCATGTAATCCTCGTCTGAAACGGATATGCCTGCCTCTTGCTCCAGGTCCTGGAGGTAGTCCCGATACTTTCCGAAGAGTACGTTCCGGAACGGCTGCAGCTGCAGCCGGTGGAAGTTGCGTCGACGTCGTTCGAACAGCTCCTCGGTGTAGTGCTCGCCCATAGACCTGAGGGTTGCCTCGCGGTCCGGCCCGTCCAGGATGGCTTCAAAGATGGGAGTCAGTTCCTCTTCAGTGAGTAGGTCATAGCCCAAGGTCTCGCAGGCGGAGCGCAGCATCTGCTGGAACTCGTAGTGGTATTGACGGTGGCCATGATCCTGGTGTTGGAGGATCTCCTGCCGTATCCAGGGTTTCGTCTGCTCATCGGGATGCAGCGCGTAGAGGTGCTGGCGCAGCCGTCGGAAGATCCGCCACCGCCGGTTGCGCAGTTCCTCATCCAGTGCTGCGGCCGAGTCTGGATCTCTCTCCCAAACCTGCTCACAGGCGTGCGTCATTGTGAGCACGAGGGTCTCGCTTGGTTGCAGCACCGCATCCGACGGCCCGTCCAGGCGCTGATACCAAATTTGCGAATAGTCCTCATCTCCGTCCCGGCCGAGTTCATCCTGGTGAAGTGTCTGCCGGATCAATCGGTTCAAGGCGGAGATGAGGAGGCGTGCGCTCTGATAGGGTTCTGCGGCGGCGAGTTGTCGAATGCCTTGTTCCATCAGCTGCAGATAGTCCCATTGCTCCAGGCGAGGAACAGGCTGCAGCGCGGCCATCCAGTCGTGCGGGTTCTCTCTCCGCCGGGCCGCCTTTTCATCCCGTTCAGGGTCTGGGGCGAAATACACGATGCTCTTGGCGAGCTCCAGCGCGGCCGCTGTCTGTCCTTCGTCGGTCCAGTGAACCAGAAGTTCGACCAGCCTGTAGGACAGGATCGGCGTGAAAGCGCGCGTACAGCGGAGCGCTTCAGGCAGCAGTTGCGCCGATTGTTCCCCGGGGAGTTGCCGCGCGATGTCCAGTATTTCGTCGGAGATGCTCGCATTGTTGAACCTCGGCAACTGCTGCACAATCGCTATGACTTCGTCAGGGACCAGCGCTGCCATCCTGACCAGGTACCGCATTGGCCACCAGGAAGGTACATGGACCTGTCCATCATCCAGTTCCTGGATGCTGGGAGGATGGGCGAAATATCCACGTTCTTTGAGTATCCCCACCCAGGACGGATCGGATGCACGGTTGAAGAAGAACGCGTAGTTTGCCCCCCGGCGGTCGATCAGCTCGAAGATGCGGTCCACGTCGGCCGTAGTTCTGCCGGCGTTGTCCAAGATTGACTGGATTTCCTGCTGGTCCTGGGCGGTGATGGGCGCCAGCAGGTCCAACACGGTTCTTTCCAGAGTTCTCAGACAAGCGTCAAAGGCCTCTTCATCGTAAGACTGGTGATGTGCGAACGATTCCAGTTGTCGCCACAGGAGCACTATTGCGTCCCGTCTCCGGTCACGAGTCGCGCTGTCCATCTGGTCAACCAGAGGATCGACATTCGCCACGGCACCCTGGATTTGTTCACTACGGGTCGGCTGCTGGCTCAACCTGAAATACTCGGCGACCTCCCGTAATGTCTTGGCCAGACGGAGATCGATCTCTTCGCCTTCCCATCCGTCAGGGTAGCGCTGCAGGTCCTTGACGATGCGCGCGTTCAACTCCCTGCGTTTACCGTGGAGATTGAGTCGGCTGCCCGCGGGCAGATTGCTTTCCCCTACAGCCCTCGGCAATTTTTCCAAGAGCTCTCGCAGCGACTGTGCAGCTTGCGAGAACCGATCAGGGTTGTATGGGTTGTTCACTGCGTAGAGGGTGCCAAGGTACCACTGGCTCAATCGGTACCGGTCGCTATCGTGCCTTTGGAGCGCCACAACGACCGCTCGTTGTGGCGCGGAAAGCTCAAGAGGCATCGCCTCCCTGGATCCGTAGAAATCTTCCGTCACTTTTGTATTCGTGCTCCTCGTTCGTATAGAAAAAGGTTGCCTGAGAATCGACCGAACCGCAACTCTGATTGTCGCGAGTCACACGGTCTCATAGTTCAGACCGAGCGCGGGCCATAAATGGTTCCCGCTCTTAGCAACCAAGCCGTTCCATACCCCCTGTCCAAACCGAGCTGCCGCACCATCGCCGGTAGCTGATGGCGAGTGTCGGGGGTATCTGACCAGTTGATGATCGCTGACGCGTCGAATGGATCCATGGACTCAGTTTATCAGCGACGTTGTCCGCAAGCAGGATGTTGCGGCGGGTACGTCCAACCATCCGAGAAAGGCATTCACTAACGAAAACGGTTCACCGGGGAAGATCCTGACAGGGCGAGCTTCAGTATCATGGCTCGCAAGATCAGACGTTACCGTACCGCCAAGTACAACCTCTCCGCCGCAGAGGTCTGGGCCCATTACCAAGGACAGGGCCTCATCAATCCCCATTCGATGACATGGCCGCGGCTGTCACGGCAAGCTGGTGTGACGTAGATGCCCACCAACCGCCGTCGTATTGCGTAGTGTATGCGGGCGGGAGCCACGCCCAACTCTACCGCCAACTGGGGCACCGACCGTGGGCCATGGCTCAGGCAGCGCCCGATTTGACGGCACAGGTGGTCATACCCCATCAGGCTTTCTTCTTCCGCTTGCGGGCATAGAGCTGGGCGACGACGCTGCGTCCGGCGAACTGAGACCCGACGTACCGGGCCACCGTTTGCGACGATTTCCAGCGGCCCACCGCCTGGAGCTGGGCCATGGTGGCGCCGGCGTCGGCCAGGTCGACGGCCATGCCCACGCGGCAGCTGTGGCCGCTGTAGCCCTCGCCCAGACCGGCAGCCAGCGCGGCGGCGGCGATGCGTTCGCTGATGGCGGCCGCCTTCAAGCCGAAAAGTCCCTTCTCGTCTTTGTCTCTCTCAAGCATCTGCCGTTGTCTGGGCCGGATCCGGTCCAGTGCCTTCATGGTGGGGGGTCCCAGGTAGAGCACCACGCCCTCGCCCTGCTGGTCGGTCTTGGACCAGGGTATGGTCAACCGGCCGGAGCCGTCCGGCTGGGGGGCGATGCGTTCCCAGCGGACTTCGGCGGCTTCGGAGCGGCGCAGCAGAGCGTCCCGCATTACCGAGATCAGGGCGATGTCCACCAGGCCGCGGCGACGGGCATTGGAGGGACGCTCCATCCCGCGGTCGGTCTTTCGGGGGATGCAGGCGGTGTCCCGGATCTTCTCCAGGTCCTCGGCGGTGAGGGGTTTGGCGCGTTTCTCCCGCTGTCCCGCTTCCTTGGCGCGGTTGACGAACCCCTTGATGACCATGGCCACCCTGTCGTTGCAGGGGCTGTCCTTTCCCGCCGATCTGTGTTTGGCGGCGATGCTGGAAGCGTAGCCTCTCAGGGTGTTGGATTTCTTGCGGCCGTAGCCCTGTGTGAAGATGAATACGGCTACGGTTTCCGGGTCAGCCGGCAGGGATTGGAATCCCCTTGCCTCGCACCACTTCACGAAGGTCTCCCATTGCTGGTTCTGCTGATAGCGCGTGGTTTCAGCCCGACTTTCCTCGGCGACCTGGTTGACGAGTTTCTGCATCAGCTGACGCATGTTGGCCAAGTTGTCGGAGGGCGGCGGAGCCTCGGGCCCAGTAGTTAGTACGGGTGTAGTCATTTTGTTTTCCTTCGGGATTAGCCACTAAAACTTACAATGTGGTGTTTGACCATACATAATTTTTATAATAAAATCAAGAATAGTATAAAATCTCTCGGTATTAGCAATTAAAAACGGAGTATTTTAATGTTTCCTGGTGCACCGCTGCCGCTGGACCCCTTTGTCCCAGGCTCGCCTTTGTCCCAGGCCGCCGCACGAATAAGCTCGTCCGTGCCCCCTTTTCAGGGGAGCCTGGGACAACGTATTGTCCCGGCGTGGGGTATGATGGGATAATGCGGCCAGATCGAAAGCTCACTGACGACCAGGTGCGCTACGTCCGCACCTCGCTGAAATCCTCGGTCCAACTGGCCGCTGAGCTGGCAGTGGACCGGAAGGCGATCGACCGGGTCAGGCACCGGGAAACCTACAAGGATATCCCCGATGCGCCGCCCACCGCCGATCCTCCCGCCGCCCTGCGTCGCAACGACTACGTGTTGGGCGACGGCAAGGAGCTGATGGGCCAGTTGCCTGATGGATATGCGGAGACCGTGGTTGCCATGCCGCCCTTGTTCCGGCCGCCGCACGCGAACCAGTCCCAGGTACGGAAGGCCAGGTCAAGCTATGTCGATCGCCAGAAGTCAATCATCCGGGAGGGTCTGCGCGTCGCCGGGCCCAACGGGGTGCTGCTATACGTGCATCGTTACGACCTGACGACCGACCTGTTGGACGTTGGTCCCGGCGGCATTGCGGAGTTCTCCCCGGAGCAGGTCATCGTCTGGGATACCTTGACCAAAGAGGACCCACCCTCTGCTACCATGCGCCGGGTCCCAGGGCAGCATCGCGCCATCTATGTTTTCGCCGGCGACCGCTGGCGCATCCCGCTGGAAATCAGGGACGAAGTCGCAAGCCGGGGAGACATATGGTGCTTCAAAGCACAACTCCGGGACGGTGTCTTGCGGGAATTCCCCGAGGAACTGGCCGATCGTCTCATCGCCATGGGCCGCGGGCGGGTGCTGGATCCCTTCGCCGAGTTGGGCGCCATTGGACTGGCGGCGGCCAGGAAGAACCGGGAGTGGACTCTCTTCGGCAAGAGCGCCGTGGACCAGCGCACGTTTCGACAAAGCCTGCAGGCCTTTTACCGCGAACGTGCTTTCCCAACAAAGACGGCGGTGCAATCCATGGGTCCGCGTCGGCAGAGCCGGTCCACCGGCCAAGGGCGATCGCGACCGGCTCCGCCGGATACGAAGCCGCTCTTCTGAGTCCTCTGGGCTGCGCTCTGGATAAGCTTCCTGCAACCGCCCCGAAACTGTTTGCAGGGCGTGCCCGCTCCCTCGATTTTATGAGTACTAACTAACTAACTATATTAGAATCCGATGCGCGTCCGTCGCATGGCACGGATTGGTGCCGGAGGTTGGCATGGTGATTGACCGGGAGCAGAGGTATCGGGACATGGTGATGCGGGGTAAATACCGGAGACTGTATGCGCACCTCTGTGGCCTGCGCTCCCATGAGTGGAGCGCTTCCTTCGCCGAAGTGGAGGCGGTCCTGGGTTTCCAACTCCCCCTGTCGGCCCGTATGCACCGGCCCTGGTGGGCCAATCAAAGTCGGGGCAACGGGCACGGCCATGCCCTGGCCTGGACCATGGCCGGATGGGAGACCGCCGCCGTTGACATGGAGGCTGAGACACTGTTGTTCCGGCGCAAGCACTCCGCACCCGAGCGCGGGGGCACCCTCGATGAACTCTGGCCCGTTCACTCCGCCGGGGCATGGCCGGCAGACCTGAGCCTTCGCCGGGATAACATCTACGACGAGAGGATTTAGGGCGGCCGATGTTCATCGATACCAACATCCTGGTGAACGCCCGCATCCGCGAGGCGCCGCACCACGAGGTCGCCAGGGCCGGTTTGGAAAGTGCCCTTCGCGGTCCCGAGCCTCTGCGCATCAGCCGCCAGGTCATGCGCGAGTATCTGGCGGTCGTGACCCGTCCTCAGCCCTGGCCGGTGCCCATAACCCGCGGGGAGGCGCTCGACGACATCGGCCGCCTGAACCGGGTTTTCGAGGTGCTTGAGGATGGCCCACGGGTGACCGAGGCGCTGGTGACCCTGTGTCGGGATGTTGAGGTGGGAGGACGGCAGGTTCACGACGCCAACATCGTGGCCACCATGCTGGCCCACGGCGAGCGCCGGCTGCTCACTTTCAACGGCGCGGACTTCCGGCGCTACGAACAGCGAATTGAACTGGTAACCGCCTGACTTCCGGCCAGCTCCATGTCCGGTTCCACCGACCCGGCAGCCGGCCCCCTGCCGATTTCAGACATGGGTTCCCCACGCTCGTATCGAGCGGCTGCAGCCGGCGCTTCCGGCAACCCGGCGTACTCTGCCGCCTTCTCATAATCACATCCGATGACCACGGAGGTCATGCCATGAAATGGAAAGAACTCATCGCCCTGGCGCGGGAGATGGCGGCAACTCCGCTGTCTGACTGTCTCCACCAAACTAAGCTTCGTCTCGCGGTCGGCACTGTCTATTACGCCGTGTACCACGCCCTGGCCCGCAGCAACGCGGACCTGCTGGTGGAGCCGTCAGAAACGGAGGGCAGCGCGTCGGAGTGGAGCCGAGTCTACGCGGCCCTGGGCGGCGACTCGGCACATGAACTGATGCAGGCCGACTTTGCCAAGCACCCCGAGGCGGTCAGGCTTTTCGCCGATACCTTTCTCGCCGTGCACCACCAGCGGCTGCTGGCCGAGGAGGACCCGGTGGTCACTTTCTCCGCCGCCGAGGCCGAGGATTGGATCCAGCGATCGGAGATAGCCATTGCCGAGTTCCTTTCCGTTGAGCCCGAACAACGCCGAGCCTTTGCCCTGGAGTTGCTGCCGGTCCAGCACTCGGAGAAATAGCCGTCGTCGGCAGGCTGTGGTCATGCGGTGAGGTCGACCGGCGCCCAGCCGTCGCCACGGTAGCGCCAGGCATGGCGAGGTCCCTGGCCGAGGATGACCACATCCCTGCAACCGGAGCCCAGTATCCGCTGGGCCACGTCCATGGGAAACTCGCTCACCGGCTTGACCTCCGCGTAGGCCTCCACGCCGTTCAATACCAGCCGGAAATCGGGCGTCCAGCCGTCGCGGCGAACCGGCTCGTACTCCCAGACGATCCCGCGGTTATCGAAGTACGCCGCCCAGCGGGCCTCCAGCTGGCTGCGGAAGGTGACGCCGCCGTACTCGGTGATGACGGGGGTCTGCTCGGGACTCAGAGTGTTTGGCGCCACGGCAACCGCCCACCGGTGCAGCGCGGTTGCGGTTTCCTCCCGCAGCAGCCGATCCCGCTCCGAACGCTGGCCCGGCTGTCGGGCGATCTCCAGGAGCGCCTGGGTGTATTGGCCCAGGTTGTCGGCGATGGCCTTTGATAATCCCAGGCCGCCGCCCACCTTGTCCCAGATGACGATGGCGCGGTGTACCTCGCTGCTGTGCCCGTCGCGAACCACCTGGACGTTCTGGTGCGTGGTGCGGATGTCGGCGGGATGGATCGATTCCCGGCTGCACATCACCGTCCGGAGGACCCGGGCCACGTCCCGGCGTGTGTTGGCGTCGTCGAACCAGTCCTCCCAGATGATGATCACCGTCGCCGTGGTGCGCAGGTTGGAAACCACTTCAGGGATGCCCTCGGTGCTGTAATTGACATCCCGCCATTCGGCGTCGCCGGGTTCCCGTATGGAGCAGCCGATGATGCGCTCCCAGGCCACGGCCTGGGCGTGGGTGCAGTACTCCAGGTGTCCCAGCGCAGACACACGGGGCTGCTGCAGGGTGACGGTGGCCCCGCTGCGGGTGATGGGCCGGGTCTCCCGCGGCGGAGCGTGACGCGCCGTGATCACCGTTTCGCCGCCCGACTCCCGCCAGGCCAGGATGGAATAGGACTGCTTGGCGTGGAAGTAAGTGGCCAGCGGGTAGGCGTCCCGCGCCGCCTCCCGGCGGGTCACCTCGCTGGTCAGCAGCTCCATCTCACCACCGGGCATCAGCTGCACGATGCGGGCCCGACCATCGGCAGCGTCGCGGATGTCGTTGCGGTGGGGCTGCTGGGGGTCCCCGGTCTGGAACTCCGGCGCGTAGTGGTCGCCCCGGGCGATCTCCCGGAGCGTCTGGGGCAGCTGCTCCGGCCAGGCGTCGGTGGGCGACGGGATGGCGCGCTCCATGCCGTTGAGGTCCGTTTCCTTGGCCAGGCAGCGGCCGTGGGTGTTCTTGATGTTGGGATTGGACGGATAGAGCCGGGCCGGCTCCACGGGCTGCTCCCAGTACGCCGCCAGGCTGTCCTCGTGGAACTGGAAGGCATGGCGCGGCGCCACGATGATGAACCGCCCCGGGCCGGTGCGTCCCACCCGTCCGGCCCGCTGCCTGAGGCGTCCCACCGAGTGGGGCAACCCCAGGTTGAAGCCCACCTGCAGGTCGGGGATGTCGATGCCCAGCTCCATGGCGCTGGTGCTGGCCAGTCCACGAATGTCTCCGGCCCGCAGGGCCTCCTCGATGCGCTCCCTACGCATCAGGCCCGACCGGTAAGCCATGGCGTCTCTGGACTCCACGATGATGGCATCCTCGGTGATGCTGCGGGCCGCCTCGATGCCCGCCGCGGCGCGTTCCGCCAGCTGCCGGTCGTCGATGAAGGCGATGTACGACCGGTCGGGATCCTCGCTGATCACCTCCCGCACCGCGGCCTGCAGGTCCCGCCAGCCCTCGTCATGGGGCTCCCGGCCGACGACGTGCTGCACGGTCAGATCGGCCCGGGGACTGCCGTTGTAGCGGTCGTCCACCACCTGGAACGGCAGGCCGGTGAGGGTCTCGAGGTGCTGGGCCGGGTTGTGGATGGTGGCGCTGGCCGCGATCATTCGCAGCGGCTCGAACTGCGACATCAACTCCCTGCGCTTCTGCTGCAGCCGGTGCAGCAGGTAGAGGCAGTGGGTTCCCAAAGCGCCGTCATAGGTGTGAGCCTCGTCCAGGATCAGGAACGCCAGGTTGGACAGGAAGCGGCGCACGTTGTACTGGGTGTTCTGCACTTCTCTCAGGTCGTGGCGCAGGGGCCGTTTGCCGTAGAGGGGCTCCGAGTAGGCCATCAGCCACTGCTGGATCACGTCGGGGGTCATCAGGGCCAACCGGGTGCGCTGCAGGATCTGCCGCCGCTCGGTGAGGTCGCGGACGTCGCCGTCGATCCGGTTGATGCTCTCGGGGTCCAGTCCGGTGGCCTCCGCCAGGTTCCGCCAGCGGACGACCTGGTCCCGGGCCAGCGCCTTGATGGGATAGATGGCAATGGCCGTGGCGTTGGGATGGGTAGCCAGGTGGTGCAGGGTGGGCGCCTGGAAGACCAGGGACTTGCCGCTGGCGGTACCAGTGCTGATCACCAGGTTGTGACCCTGGCCGAACAGCTCCAGCCCCATGGCTTGGTGCAGGTAGAGCTGACCGCCGCCCGTCTGGGTTTTCACCTCAGGCCAGACGGGACTGGCGCTCAGCCAGGCGGGCGCGTCGCCGTGGCGGGCCCCTTGGCCGGGGATGGTAATCTCGCTGTGAATGTCCATGTGACCCGGTCGGGTCAAACCCCGTGCGCTTCGTTGATGCGGTCGCAGCACGTCGGCCCGCAAGCCTTGAGATCACCGGCTCGGGTGTCGAAGCCGTGGCCGGCCGGGATCCGTTCGCCGCACCAGGCGCAGATCCTCCGCAGCAGGGCCGAGCGCAACGCTTCCGGGAATGACGCCGGGTCCAGCGTGGGCCGGTGATTGCGGCAGTACCAGTCAGCCAGATCGTCAGCGATGGCCGGTATCGACTGCTCCAGTATGTCGATGGTCAAGCTATCCTGCCATTCGGCGAAACGGCGCTCCTGGTCATCGGTCATAGTGACCTCCACATCCCTTCCGTGAACGTGGTCCTACGGATGGCGAATACACGCATGAACAACAGCGCGAGTGCCCGGACCATTGTGCTGAGCAATGGCCCAATGTATGAACTGCAGCCGGCATCAATGATCAGTTCTGGGCGGCTTCCGCACCACGTCATCAGGGTGGTTCTCCGCATACTGCTCCAGTTTCTCCATCCCCTGCGCCAACTTGCGCGACGGCCGGATGGATGGCGTCCAGTCGATGAAGTACTCCGCCGTAAACTCCCGAGGCCCGGCCAGGGTAACGCCGCGAACCACCCAATCGGGTGGTGGCCTGCAAAAAGCGCCGTCAACGCACTGCACCACCTGGCCGGCCAGGGAGCGTTCACGTCGAAACAGTTCAAGGGCGTAGTTGGCCTTCCGGCGCGTATCGTACTGCTCTTCGGTGCGCTCCAGCGACCTTATGATGCCGCCTGGATCCCTCTTGTAGTGCCAGATGTGGAAGTGGACATCAGCCATCGCAGTCCCCCAGCCGCCAGCGCGGACAATTGTACTCGGCTGAGATTATACAATGAGTGGGGAATGGACGTAATGGATGTTATGCGAACCGAGGCGGGTATCGACAAGACCTGGGTCGTTACTGCGGGGTGGAGTCGTCGAACGGTCGCCGCAGCACGTCATCGGGGTGGTTCCGCGCATACTGCTCCAGTTTCTTCATCCCCCTGTGCCAACTTGCGCGACGGTCGGATTGATGGGGTGTCGTCGATGAAGTATTCCGCGGTCACTTCCCTTGGCCCGGCTATGGTATATCCGCGGACCACCCAATCAGGGGTAGTGACGCAGTTTGAAATGGGGTATCAGAGAATTCGATAGTATTTACAACGTTGAGGAATTATTCCCAAGGCTTGCCGTCTGGGAAGATGTCAGCTTCGGATGTTCCGCTTATCTGGTGGGTCATGTCAGCTAGGCGGTCGATGACTTCGTTGATTAGGACCCTCAGTTCCACCTTTTGGTCTTGGTCCATGGGGCGAGGGTCACGGTTGTAGCGGTATTCGGTTGCGTAGTCGATGAGCCAGTTGCCGTAGCCAGTGGGAGAGTTCGGGTCCGTGTATGTGGTGTATTGGAGGAGGTCGTCGACGGCTTGGCGTAGTTCCTGGGCTTGAGGGTCGGTGTAGTCATGGTGGTTTTCCAAGTAGTGGTTCCAGATGCGGTTGAGATCATGGCGGAAGATCGTCGGGTCGTTGTAAGCGGAGTTGATGCCACGCAGGGCGTTCTCGACACCCTGCTGAGCTGAGAACCCCAGAAGCTTCTGGTTCCAGCTGTTTTGGTCAACCATGTCGTTGAACTGCTTGCTCCATTCGGCAGCGTTTTCTAGGCGTCGCTGGGTGGCCGGCCAGTGCATGGGGTATTCGTTGCGATAGTCGTCGTGGTGGCCCATTCTATAATCGCTCATGTAGGTTCCCCAGTGGTCGGCTTGTCCGGCGATATGTTGTTTGGCGTGGCGGAGCCTCTGAAAGTCCTTGAGCGGGATTGATACTACGTCGAGGTCGAGGGTCGGGGGATTGCTGCGCATGTATGCTTCCGCGGCTTGGCCGGCGAAGGTGTTTTGGTCTGCCTCTGGTACCGAGACGATGAGGAGGTCCAGGTCGGAATCGGGCCTGTGGTCCCCGCGGGCTCGAGATCCGTGAAGGATGACCACACTGGGGGCGATGGCCTTCTGGATGGCCTCTGCGATCTTGATCGCGTGCGGGTCAGGAGTTTGGGGTCTTATGGGCAAGGGTTGTGAGGGCTGGGCCGTAGTTCGACTTTGCGTCGGTATTGAACTTGGTTCAACCATAGGATTCCCCTTGGTGGTTTCGCCGCGGAGTGCCCGACGATTCTATCAAAGCTGGGTGCTGAACGACGGCAACGTTACAGTTGCCGCGATTGCGGTTGTCGTTCAGCCGGCGAGTTGGCTGAGCCGAGGCTTGGCTGGGCGGTGTAACCCAGTTACTATCCGATTCTCTGATACCCCATTTCAAACTGAGTCACTACCCAATCAGGCGGAGGCTTGCAAAAAGTCCCATCAACGCACTGCAGCACCTGGCCCGCGAGGGAGCGTTGTCGTCGAAACATTTCCAAGGCGTAGTTGGCCTTCCTCCGTGTATCGAACTGTTCCGCCCTGCGTTCCATTGACCTGATGACACCGTCTGAGTCTCTCTGGTAAATCCAGATGTGGAAGTGGACGTCGGGCATGCCAAACCCCTCGCCGGCCGCTGAGTACAATTGTACGCAGGCACTATCGCCATTGTCCACCTTCTTCAGGGCTCCCTTTCCGCGTAGCCTCTTATACGAACCGGATCGGGTACCCAAATGCAGTCGCTCACCTTTGGCGGGGGATAGCTTGCCCGGCGCGTGGAGTGGGTCGCTGCTGACCCGGTTGCGGTGAGCGCACAGCAGTTGCAGATGCTCGTCGTTGTCCTGAACACCGCCACGGCGGGAACGACGTGATCCAGCTCCAAGGGGTGGAAGGGGAACTTGCGGCGGGAGCCGTTGCACCGGCGGCCGGCCGAGTTCCCCGCCAGGCAGGCGGCCACGCAGCCGCAGAACGGATCCAGGACCATGTCGGCTGTGGGTCATGGATTTCGACGAGCTGGCGGCAGAATCAGGTCCTCAACCTTAACTTTCAGGGCGCGCGCGATTGCCGTGAGGGTTTCGGTTCGCGGGCTGTGCTCTCCCTGCTCAATGCGGGTGAGCGTTACTCTGCCGATCCCGGCGCGAGATGACAGTTCTGCCTGAGTCAAACCGGCTGCGGCACGATGCCCCCGGATACGGCCGCCCAGACTCTCGCGTGCCTGCCTGGCCTGAGCCTCCATCCGCGGCCGGTAGGTCGGATCGCAGTAGTGCCGGGCGAAGTCCCAGGGGATCTCGGACCGGTCGCCTCTAACCGTGATCAGGATCATCTCATACGGCGTGGGCAGTTCCAGGTCCTTGAGACCGCCACCTTCCGAGACTTCGGGCAGGTCGCTAAACGGGATCAGACCCGAGCATCCATCCACAAAGGTGAGCTCGATCCCGCCGTCCAGCGCGGAGGCGGACGCCATCATCCGGTCGGCATTTGTCACCAGGGTAGTGGCCATTGTCCCTCACCTCGCATGAATCCGGAACCATTCTTCCCGGATGGCGGCCGCGTGGGCGTCGAAGGCCTCGAGGATCGCGCGATAGTGACCCCCAGGAGGCTCATGGGAATATTCGCCGCTGTCCAGGAGGATCCGCGCCCAGTCTTCGTTCCCGACGCGTACGTGTACGTGGGGCGGCTCAAAATCAAATTCCCTGGTGCGGATAACGAATTGGTATTGACCTACGATGGCCACCGTCGGCATATCCATCTCCAGGGAGATCGAGCGTCGCCCTCGCGCCGGCACAATTGTATCACGATATGATACAAATCTTGCCAGGATCTAGTGAGGTTGGGAACCGGTGAGTCGGGCACCGTATGCTGGCTGGCTGCGGTTACCCGCTCGTCGGTTTTGGGACAACAACCATCCCAGTGTTAATTCGCCTCTACGTATGACCCTGACAGGTTGCCGGGTTGGTAGCCGCTGTCGGGGTCGGCCATGCGCTGCAATACGCTCCGATGAACTTTGGCGCCATCAGGGATGTGGCGGTCCTTCGCGCCCAGCCGCCAGATGTGCCGGTCCGACCGTCGGATCTCCCCCGAATGGTCGGGGCTCAACGACTCCCTCCAACCGGGTCGCAGTTTCAATCCCTTGTCCTCAGCGTGGCTCAGCATCCATTCCAGCGTGATGTCAGAGATGTGCCGGTCAGACTCCTGCCCACCCACGTCTCCGTGGCATCCGGGGAACCACACCTGCTCTATCGTCTGGCCCGCGGGCACATCGGTCTCATCCCACTGCGAGACACGGAAGTGGTGGCGTCTTTCATCCAGGGCCAGTGCCTGGTATCCATAGGCAACGTCGTGGTTCAGCCGATTGTTGGAAAACTGTTTTCGCCTCACCCACCCGATCGAGGCCACGGTGTCCCAGACACCGATGAAGTGAGGCTTGCACTTGCGGGAGAAACTGTACCTGAACCCGGCGGCGATCTCATTGTTGCCCTTCCCGCGGTAGATGGAGGCCATGTAGGGGACCAGGTTCTCGCTCCCCTTGGTGAGAGACCGCACTTGTGCAGCATGCCGGCCAACACCCGAACGGTGTGCGCGCCCCGGCTGTACCTGAACAGGTAGACCTGGTCCCCTGGCTCGTAGCAGGCCATGAGGTACCGGTAGGCTTCCCTGAGGTTGCCATTCAGACCCTCGCTGGTTATCCCCATGCCGGATGCTGATGCCACCAGCTTGTCCAGCAAACCGATGGTTCCGTTCCGCAACGGACTGTGCGTTCCGACGCCCGGGTCATAGTAGGAGATTTGCTCCGGTCCGTCCTGACCCAGTCGCTCGAACAGGCGCACTATGTTGGTGTTCTTCTCAGGGGAGTCGTACTTGCGTCGCGTGCCGTCGCAGCAAACTACAATCCTTTTCATGATCCATTCCCGGTCAATGCTTCGGCTATTTGTCGTTCATCAACGTCGTGCCCAGGCTCGACAATGCGGTGATTCCCACCGGCAGCAATCCCACGAGTGCGCCGGTGACAAACTCTGATATCTCTTTTGATGTGATTGACAGATAAACGAGGTAGACGATGCCACCGTTCAGTATCGCAATCAAGAGCGCGATGACCAACAAGTTCACGCGCACGGGGGTGAGCCAACCGCGCTTCCCCGATTCCTCTGCCATGGCGATGCCTCCTTTTTAGGCGCCGCTCGCCAACCTCGACCGGGACGCAGCTGTCCTCGCTTGGCCCGAGAAGTTCCCGGTGCTGACGCTTCTTCCGGTTGACCGCACACCGAAGTCGCAAGTGTGGTCTACCGGTGTGGGATGGTAGCCCATGAGACCGCGACGGCGCCGACTGCGCCACCGCGAGCGGGTCGAGCGGCGGGTTGACGAGCCCAAAATAACGGATACGAGTATAGTGCCCCATTGGGGTGGCATCTCCAACCCAGACCATGCCGATACGGACGGTGGTGTCCAGCGCCGCGTCCAGCGCAATGGTCCGGCACCAGTCCTCGCCCAGGCGGTCCCGCAGCTCACGCTCGATGGGAACGTCGGGTTATCGGACCAGCCGCTTGCCGGCGCGAATGGCGATGGTCTGCCCCACCAGGTGGGCCGGCGTCAGCCATGCCCCCACCTCTGCGGTCTCGATGTTCAGGGTGATCAGCGTGGTCCACGGCCGGTGCGTGGTGATGGTGTACATCGGTCCACTGGGCGAGGCGTCAGGCGCGCTCCGCAATGCTCACTCCCGGGAAACGGCTACCACTGGACCGGCGCCGGGCTTGACCTCGGTGATGAAGCCGGCAACCACCGCGGCTCGCAGCGCATGATGGCGGCAGTAGTCCTGGCCGGCGATGCGGTACAGGCTCTTCACGTAGACGGTGTGGGGTGTGCGGACGGGCGGTTCCAGTTCGGCGCCGCAGGCAACGCAGCTGGGCATGGTTCTCACCTCCGGGTGATTGGTGGCGTTACCGAAATTGTAGTGAAAGCACCCCGGGACTCGTTGATCCTTTTCCCCGGGCGGGCATCGGGACGGCGCCGTGGCCGGGGATGAATTGCATTGGTATGCAATGGATACCAATGCAATCCAGGCCGCCGTCCAATCCAATGGATAGGTATGGATACCATTGGAATGGATAGCTATCCATTCATCGCTGCCGCCGCCGCGGCTGTGATCGTGGTCCCGGAGCAGGACCGGGTGCTCCTGGTAGGCCGGCGGAAGGGCGACCCGCCGCCGAGAGCGGCTTTTCGGCCCGCCGGAGGCCGGCAAACGACGGGTAAACTGGCCCCTTGCGCACGGTTGTTCGCCGCGCGATAATTACCGTTATCGCGCATCTTTTACCCGCCGAAATCGCCCCCGAAATCCCGCCGCCGGAGACCCGACCATGACCACCATCGTCAACCACCACCAGGTCCATCGCCGCCGGCGCGCCGGCCGGCCGGAGACGACCCCATGCCGCCGGTGAGACGACACCGCATCGGCGACCAGCTGCCGTCCGTGATCCACCAGGGTCCCGATCCGGCCGCCATAGATCTCTGCCGGGACCTGGCGGTCCAGACCGACGCCCAGGCCGTCGTCCTCTTCGGCTCCCGGGCCACCGGCGGCTGGGACCAGCAGTCCGATCTCGACCTGATCATCGTTCATCCCGCTGCCGACGACGCGGATGACCGCAGGAAGGTCCTCGGACGGGTTCTGGCCGAGCTCAGGGAGCGACACTACCCGGGCCACGGCGAGTACGACAGCCTCCATCATGGAGTGGTGGATGGACAGATGGTCAAGACACCGGTGGAGTACCTCGCCGGGCGCCGCACCCTGAACCACGTCATCGCCCGCGCTACCAGGGAAGGCCGCATCTTCACCGGAGATTCCAGGGACGCGGACCGCTTCCGCCACGACGGCGACGCGTCCAACGAGTGGGAACTGGCGACCCTGAAGCGCCTCAAGCGCGCGGCCCGGGTCCACGGCAACATCGAACTGCTGCGGGACAATTTCCCCTGGTACGCCGAAGGCGACCCGCCCGCTCGCCGACACCGCCTCAATGTCCACACCGACCAGGGGCGAAATGCCCACGAGTTGCTGTGGAACTCGGGAGCGGCGCTCCTGTCCATCCTGGGCGTCATCTATCCCCGGGACTCGGTGGCGGAGATAGCCGCCGCCATCATCCGGCACGATGCCGGCTGGTCTCGCGAGTTCCGGAGCGACCTGGAACGCATCGACCAGTACTCCGGCTGTAGGTGCGAGGTGGTGGTAACCGATCCCATCGACGATGTGGCAGCCATGTGGAAAGATCTCGAAAGTGACCGTATCGCCCTGTGGGAACGGATCCGCGTACTCAGCGGTTACGACCTCGCTCAAGCGCAGTCGTCCTCAGATTCGCAAACTTGATCGCCCGCCGCCCATGCCGAAATGACCGTGCGCTATTCCAAGCCGCCAGACCGCCGCCGGAGAAAGTCATGACCACCACCGTTAGCCAAGAGCTCGTTCCCCATCAACCCCCGTCAATCCCGGCGCTGCGGGCCGCCGACCAGGGCGTGGCTTCTTCTCTGGAGTCGGTCCTCTCCGACAACACCAGGCGCGTCTACGGGACCCAGTGGCGCATCTTCACCGGCTGGTGCGACGAGGTGGGCCTCACGTCCCTGCCCGCCGAGCCCCTCACCGTGGCCCGCTACCTGGCCGCCCGGGCGAACTCCGGCGCCAGCATCGCCACGCTGCGGCTGGCCACGTCGGCCATCTCGAAAGCGCATGAGTGGGCAAAGCTGGAAACGCCCTGTCGGGACCCGGGCGTGCGCGCCTCTTTAAAGGGATGGGGTCGGCGGCTCTCGAAGCCTCAGCGCCAGTCCGGCGCCCTCACCGCCGACGTGCTCGCCGTGATCCGGCTCACCGCCGTCCAGCCCCGCAAGCGCGGCCGCGGCATCGAGACGCCCGAGCAAGCCTCCGAGCGAGCCAAGCTCGACCTGGCCTTGGTGGCTGTCCTGTCAGATGGGGGGTTGCGCCGGTCCGAGGCTTCGTCTCTGACCTGGGGCGACGTGCAGCGCTGGGACGACGGCAGCGGCCGCATCACCGTGGTCCGCTCCAAGACCGACGCCGAAGCCCAGGGCGCCGTGGTGGCCATCACTCCCGCCGCCATGAAAGCGTTGGAAGCCATCCGGCCGGCCGGCGTGGCCAGCGAGGAGAAGGTATTCGGGCTGTCGGAGTCGCAGATCGCCCGCAGAGTGAAGACGATTGCCAGGGCCGCCGGCCTGGCGGACTGGGAGCTTTTCAGCGGCCACAGCGGGCGGGTGGGCATGGCCCGTCGCATGGCCCAGAACGGCGCGCCCACCCACGAGATCGAGCGTCAGGGCCGCTGGAAGCAGGGCGGCGGCATGGTCGGCCGCTATACCCGCGGCGAATCCGCCGGGTCGGCACTGCGGTATCTGTAAGTCGGTTGCTCGGCTCGTATCGGCGTTTATGACATCGGGGTTCACCAACCGATCCTGACACAGAGTACTATCGTGGTCAGACTCGCAAATCGATAGCCAAGTCATGAGCCCAAGTTCCCATTCGGCTCCGGAGTTTGTCTGCTAGGTTGGCGTCTGTGCTCACTAGGTGGAGCAACGTATTTTGGTAAGCATCTCTGTCGCGGAGCCCAAGCAAGCGGGGGATGGCGTCTAGGGCGTTTGACCTGTAAATTGGATACCTGCTGGCGAGGGAATCGAAATCCGAAGCCTGCAGCAATTCTCGATAGCGCTCGAGTTCGGAGTGTTTGGGGGAGTCTAGTTCTATCGTGAATTTGACCTCATCGTTCGCCGCTATGTCCTGCCAACTTGGTGTTTGTCTGACGATATCCGCGCTGACTCGTCTCCAACTCCGCCGAGCCGCCATCTGTTTTTCTATCACATCGTCGGCCAATCGTTCCAAGACCGATTGCCTTATCTGCTCCACGATGTCTTGAGCGTCGCCCCCGACTGTGGGAGCGAGGTGCGTGGCTACAGCGCTTACCGCATCCTCGCAGTAGTAAAGGCATTCTACGCAATATGCTTCCATGACATAGATGCCTGACGTGTCATTTGTCTCCCCCGGTGGTTCGGCCCGACCGTCTCCATCGACTATACCGTAAGCTTCGATTCGCGTGTACTCGCTGTTCCCTCGTAAGGCACTTACTGCATTCTCGACGTCACCGTGGCCCCCACTTGGTTTGATGTCGGCGCCCGGAAAAAGTACCGAGTATAGCCGCGAGTCCAGACTTGTCTCCGTTCCTTCTACCAGTATGGTTTTGCTTCGGGCGCCGAGCAGAGCGGACCTCACCTCTTCAGGCAAAATTTGCCCGGACGCGATGTCGTCCAGTTGCCACGCGGTCGGGTTCCCGCCTGTCCATTCGCATGACCTTATGACCAGCGTACGCGCGTTGCGATTGGAATCTGGCAGCGAAGCGTCGTAGGTCGCAACCACAAATAAGCAGTCATTTCTGAGGTCCACCAGAGCCGTCATCAATGGAACTATCGCCGAAGGATGCAAGTGTCGGTCTGGCTCGTCAACGAGGATCAAAGCCCCTTCTGGCGCCGTTAGGATGGTGGCAGCCATTAGCACGGCGTTACGTTCGCCGTCGGAGGCATAAGCCAGGTCGTATGTGGATCCGTCTCGATTGTGAACCATTATCTTCCAGGTCGGTTCCACTTCGATTGATATGTTCAATCCTGCCCGGTGCAATACCCTGTTAATGTGGCTCGTTGGCGACGGCAGATGGTCTGCTTCGCCCCGCGCTTCAACGCGCATTCCCTGATCGATCCGTTTCGCGATGGTGTAGGCCCTGCGATTTTCCTCGGTCAACAAATCGAACAAAGGCTTAGTCAGCCTATCCTCGGGTTCCAGTTCTCGCCAACGACCCTCGATCATGAATGGCTTATTCAATTGGTTCTCAAAGATACCCTTCCGCGTTTCGGCGATATCTTGCCGGTAGTCGGTCTCTTCATATACTCCGATCCCGGTCGTTCCGGACATCGCTGACAAATGAATTTGCCGTCTGGCGGATAACCATCGACTCGGTGAGCCAGAAGCCTGCGCTAGCAACTCCATGAGCAACGCAGATTTGCCCGCACCGTTGGCGCCGACGATGTAAAGCATGTCTCCGGCGTTGAGTTCGAGGGGAAGCGTCTCTCCAGAGGTCCTCGTAATTTCGAACCGCATATGTTCTCCTGTACCGCGGCACCTCGCGGGCGATTGGTATTAACTGTCTTGTCGACGGCGGGGTTACGGCAAGCCACACTGCCACCACAGGGTTCCCTACAAGGCCATAGTTTTACCAATGTGGGAGATCGTCAGCGGAATGGCTGACGGGTGGGCATGGCCTGCCGCATGGTACAGAACGGTGCCCCGCCCCCGGGATCGAGCGCCAGGGCCACTGGAAGCAGGGCGGCGGCATGGTCGGCCGCTACACCCGCGGCGAATCCGCCGGATCGGCTTTGCGATACCTTTGATCTTGCATTGGTCAACATTTGCCTTGGAGGCAGCGATCGTCTAGCAGAACACTATCAGGTTAGAGTTCGTGACGGAGCGTTTGGCCCTGAATCCGTCACGGTAATCGCCATCACTCGAAAATCCCAAGCCTCTCAAATACATCGATCGGCCTTGACGCCAGCGGCAGAACCAGTCGGCCGCCATCATCACAATCTTGTTGGCGTAGGGTCTCTTCGCGATGCATGGCCAGTGACAGGTACACTAAAGCTTCACGAGCCATTTTCAAGAGTCGCAAAGCACTACCTTGAAGTTCGTCGATCGTAATCCACTGGTGAGTTTCGTTAGAAACCATTTCCGGATATAGTTGCAGGCTCAAAAAGCGGTGTTCGATTTGATTACGTAGTCGGTCAAGATCGTCTGCATCTGGTTCTGCAACCTCACCTAAATCGGGATCAAATAAATCCTTTGACAGAAAATACAGACCTCTAAGTGGCCAATTAGGACGGCCTTCGAATATCGGCCGAAGGTTGATGTTAGAGCCCTTCGGTTTTTCGACCCAGATTTTCCGAAAGTTAACCTCCCGCGGCTTAAGGCCGACCTGAAAATAGTCGTTCAAAAACAGGCCTATTTTGTCGAAAATCGAGTATGCGGACCGAAACGCTGATCGTAGATCTTCGGTGCAGTGCCCCAAGACTTGGTTTCCATCCCCACCCAGCATCAGAACATCGCGCATCACAAAATCCGGATCATCCTGATGCACCGCCCGGTAAAGACGGTAACGGGCACTGACGTATTCCTGCTTCAATAGATTGAAGTACGAAGGGAATCGCGCTGGTTCATCGACCTGATAAGTGTGGCTCGGCAGGTGCAAAACGTCGTTCGCGGCCACGCTTTCCGTGTATGCTTCATTGAGCGGGTTCAGGAACAAACGCTCGCGCAAGCACCAACGTCTATACGAACGCTCTTCATCGGTACTACCCAATGACCATTGGGTCGTATCAAACTGTTCGTCGTATTCCGCCTCGGTTAGGAACCTAGCGACTCGCTCGCGTTCTTCTGTCAGCCCAGGAGCGATTGAGGCACGATCGCCACTTTCCCAGACTGCGCATTCGTCGAGTGCCGCGTCAAATGACGACCGTGCGGCCGCTAACAACATGACGGTATGACCCAGGTCATAAACCGTGCTCGCAAAAAACGCCATTCCTTTCGCCCGATTGGCAAGGGCTTTGGCAAATTGTGGTTCGATCTCCAACGCCTTCAACCATTGCTCGTTAGCAGCAATGGGACGGCCCAGCGAGTTTAAACGGTTTGCGAGATTGGTCCAAATTTGGCAGGCGACGACGGGGTCTATCGACTCGAATGATGGTTCGCTGATAGCCTGTCGAAGGCATAAGAGATTATTTACACCGTCGGATTGTTCCCAATCCCAAGCAGAAGAGGCTTCATTCCATTTGTGGGAGACGATGCCATAGTACGTATTGGACTGGTAGTAGAGAAGAAGAACGCGGTCAACGCCTTCGGCGTCGTCCAACTGACTCTCGCATTCAACGCCGAGTTGGCGTAACGACAATTCATCGCCTTCATCTGACGCTGCATCGATTGCGTAAGCTATATCTTCAAGAGATCGCATGGGTAATAGCCCTGGTGACGAAGATTTGCCGTCTATCTTTCCGGCATTAGCCGTGGGCCCGGCTGGATAATCGCCGCGATCCGTCGTGCGGTGTCGATGAAGTGCTGCACCTCTTCCGGCAGCAGGGCACGGTCAAGGATCTTACTTTCTCGGTACGATAGCCACTTTTTGAGGACTTGGTATCCGCCCAACTGATAATTCCAGACGCCAGCGGGGACGTTGCGCCAGTAGGCTCGCTCGTTCAGGTACACGTCGAAGGTGGTGTCGCCCAGCGTCGATGTAGCGTCACTCGGCGCGGCCCATTCAGCGGCTTTGGAATCGCGCTCAACCACCCGCCCCTGGCCGGGCATGACGGCATCGCCCGTGCCCAGGTGTCCCCAGCCGGCGGACACCGCGAAGTCGTCGCTTGCCATGTTGCCGCCGTCGGTGGTGGTGGGCACGGCGATGGCGGCGAGTTCGGGACGCAGCGCGCCGGTGGTGACGCCGGCGACGGGGGTATCGGAGTCCAGCAGCGCGGCCAACTGCCGGCCCCGGGCCGCCGATTCCGCCAGCGCATCCGCCGCGCCTTGGGAATCGCCGCCGCCGTCGGGCCAGCCGGGCAACGGGATGCGCGGCCATTCCATGCGGAGGGCGCCGGCGTTGGCGGAGCGGTAGGCCGGATCGTGCAGCGTGGCGATGACGTGGTGGAACAGGTCCTCAACACTCAATCCCAGGCTGTTCAGATAGTGCTGTGTTGCGAGCGACAGGTTGGGGCGGCGTTGCGAGTCAGCACCGTCGATGTCGAGGCCGTCATCCAAAAGCCACGCTGGGGTGCAGGTGGCACTGCGGTCCATCAGGTCGAGGCATCCGATCTGTGTGACGACTTGCGCTGATCCCCATTCCCGGCGCGGTTTCTGCTGGGATACCAACCACAAGTTCCCCTCGAAAACGTGCGGCTTGTACTCTGCGCGTGGGCGATCCAACAGTGGGCTATTTGCTTCCCAGTACAGCCAGCGGTTGTCAAACGGTCGGTAGGCGTAGCGGATATAACCATCCTCAGCCGGGCCACCTTTGTTGAGTAGCGCGTCCCGCACCCTGTGGGCATTGAACTGTGCGGTAGACCTCATCACTCCGGGATAGCGGCGGGCGATTTCCTCATGGCCCAAGTCGGCGCTGAAGTAGTCGGCCACCCGTTGCTTCAACCGGTCGAGATCAACGTCAACCAAGAACCCGTCCCGGCTGGTTTTCACCCCCGGGAACGAGGTCGGGAACAGATCGGGCAGCGCCGGCCAGTCCTGCCAGCCGTCACTCACCGCCAGGTCGGCGAACGGCAGTCCCAGCGACAGCAACGGCGTGACGCCGCCGTACAAAACCTCCGGCCCACTCTCCGCCGTTTCCGTCAATTCGCGATGCTTGGATTGACCCCAAAGATGGCGGAAATCCACCCGCTGCGCTGGCGTATGGTCAGCCTTGCGCACCAGCGTAGTGATAGCCGTGCCCACCTGAATGCCCACCGGATCCTCGGACGTGGAGAATATGCTGGGGTCGGGTGCGCCCTCTGGTGTCGTCTTGCCGGTCTTGTACTTGTCGCCGTTGAGGCAGTCGATACGAATGGCGTCGAAAGCTTCGAGGTAGCGCTCGCGCATGCCGGTGAAGGAGAGACCGTCCAGCCACGAATAGTTGGAGATGAAGCAGATCACGCCCTGGCCGGTCTTTTCGGCGATGCGACGCTCCGCCATCCGGAAGAAACGGATGTATAGGTCGTTCAGCCCCTGGCCCTCGGGCCGCCGCACCTGTTTGGTGGTGCGGTAGGCCTGGGACAGTTCGCGTTCCTCGTCCACGGCCATGCCGGCGAAGCCGTTGTAGGGCGGGTTGCCCAGGATGACCAGGACTTTGGTGCTCTGCTTCACCTGTTCGGCGCGTTCCCGCTCCTGCTCAAGCTCCGGGAAGGGCAGGGGCTTCTGCACCGTGGGCTCCCAGCCCGTCAGCGCGTTGGTGAGGAAGACGCCGGCGCGTTCGTCGCCATCATCGGACAGCGGGGCATCCAGTTCCTGCATGGTGAGACCGACCTGAAGGTGAGCGACCACGAAGGGGGCGGGCATGATCTCGAAGCCGAAGACGCGCTGGGTGGCCGCCTGCTTCACCTGCGCGCCGGTGAGCGCGCGGAGTCCCTTGTTCTGCAGGTTGGCGGCGATCCGACGCAGAGCCTCGGCCAGGTACGCGCCGGTGCCGCAGCAGGGGTCGAGGATGTACACGTTCTCGCCGGCCAGCCCGTCGGAGATGCCAAGGTCGTCCTTCAGGGCTTTGTCTACCCTAGCGACCATGTAGCGCACCACCTCGGCTGGGGTGTACCAGACGCCCAGTTGCTTGCGCAGGTCCGGGTCGAAGGCTTGGAGGAAGGGTTCGTAGAAGTAGGGCACGGCCTCGCCCTCGCTGAACCTGGCGAAGAAGGCGTCGCGTTCCACGCGGTTGAGCGCGGCGGCGGTCCAGTCCAGCACCTCCACCAGCCCCAGGGGCTGCAACTTCCCGGGGTCGGAAAGCTGCTGGAACAATGCGCGCAGCACCGGCGCCCGCAGATGCCAGACGGCCTCGTGCCAGTTGAAGAGGCCGGACGGTTTGGGCGTCTGCCGCGCCCACAGCACCCAGGCGGAGAAGACGCCGTAGAACAGCGTTTGCACCAGGGTGGACCGGAAGAAGGCCGCGCCCTGTTCGCCGTCGAACCTCACGCCCAGCGATTCTTCCAGCGCCTGGCGCAAGGTTGCCAGCGACGTGGCGTCGCCGGCCTTTTCCACCCGGGCCAGCCCGTCGCGTGCGTAGGATGCCAGCAGCCACGCCACGTCCTTCGGTTCGGCCAGCGAGGCGGAGTGGGACAGCACGCGGGTCAGGTACTCGCCGAGGCCGGGTCCGACCTCGGTGGCAAAGGCCCGAGGCCGCGCCAGTTTCGCGTCAAACTCCGCAGCGGAACTTGCTAGGCGGAAGGATTCGAGGCGCACCGGATTGCCGGCGGCATCCTCACCCACCAGCACGAAGTCGCGTAGGTTGGTGGCCAGCACCTGCCGGTATTCCTTCCAGTAACCCGTCACCTGATCACTGGCAGAGGTCAGCCAAGCGTCATCCGCGACGGGCTTCACCTCGATGACTCCGCGCTCCGGCTTCTGGCCTGACTTCGGCTTACCCTTCTGCACCTGCCGGGTAGTGTACAGACCGAAGTCGGGGTGACCAGCGCCCTGGTTCGCCAGGTCCTGCACGCAGAACACCCTGGGTCTCAGCGTGCCGCCCACGGCGTTCAGCAGGTTAGCCAGCGGTACGTACAGTGAACGCTCATCGGTGGCGCCACCCGAGCCACGCACCAGGCGCAGGTCGGTGAAGTAAGCCTCAACGGCTTGGGTGAGATTTCTGCTTGCCATAGCTATCCAATTTAAGCCTCTGGATCGAGGAGAACCTCAACCCGTGGACGTAGTTCATCCATCACCGTCTCGAATGATGGAAGATCGCCGATCAACGGGCCAAGAGAAGCCTCCCACCTACGTTCCACATCATCCACTATACGCGGATCGAAGAAATCATCGGGACCTTCGAAATCAACGTCCCGCATCCTGCACTTGTCAACGAGGCGATCCCGAAAGTTGATCAGGTCCAGGCGATCCCAGTAATTCCCGATGACTCGCCAGAGGTCGTAGTAGTCCCGCGCCCGGTTACGCATCCATCCTCTGCTCTCCAAACGTTCCAGTTGTTGCCGGATCGCCCGCAACTTCTCGGCCACCACCTCCGTTGGGGAATAGACCTGTAACTCAGCCTCCAGCGGCTCGCCGTATTCATGGATCACCCTGTGACGTTCCACCGGCCAAAGGATTTGTTCATCCACCGTGATCTCGACCTTGATCGGAATATCCGGCCGCCGATGCCACGGCAACTGTGCCCGAATACGAAACGCCTCCTGTCCGCCAGGATGCGGAATGTTCTCGATATGGCGTTCGCAGTGCAAGCCCACCTGAGCATATTCATCAAGCAATCTATGTGCTTCGTCGCACGCCCGTACGATAGCCTCTCCTAAATCCATCTCCCGTTGGAACGCCTTCCAGCCCGGTGAAGTCCAGATCCTCCGAGAACCGGTAGTTCCCGAAGTAGCACTTCTTCAGCGCCGTTCCGCCTTTGAAAACCAGTGTCTCTCTCAGCTCTGGCACCACGCTGATGCCGGCCAGCACCCAGGAAAGCAGGTAGTCTCGCTCTATGACGTAGGACTGCACGCCTTGATCCCGCCAGGCTTGACGCAAGCGAGTTTCCAGCGGCCTCATGCGTCCAACATTCCCGGCAGGTTCTCCTGAAGCATCCACCGGTTGTTGTATGTTCCCTTCCTGGGACCGGTTGGATCAAGCTTGCGGTGGCCCTTGATGGGAAGTGCCGCCAACTCGTCGATCTGAGGAGATTCACAACCCTGGCGCTCCAGCACCCACCCTACCCGCTTGGCGACGACGAGACCCAATCTCTGAGAGTATCCAACGATCTTCTCGACGTCGAGACGCTCCGCCGCCTCTCCGAAAGCGTGGATCACCTCACCGAAACCACCGCAGTGTTGCGGCATGGCGAGACCGTCCAGAAGCGTACGCTCCAGATCGGTGATGGACACACGAGCGTCGCCCATCCAGATCCGTTCAACACCGAAAAAGCGCTCCGGTCTCACCTGCACGAACCGGTACACCGTACCGTTCACTACATAACCGCCCCTGGCATCGGCACTCTCCGACGTCCGCTTCCGCGGCACAGAGACATCCGTAGTGGTGAGCACGAATACGTGCCGTGGGATCTGCTCCGTTAAACTGTGGTCGTTCAAAGCCGACCAATGGGAAATGGCCGCCGGCTGAACCAGCGCCATGGCCACCTCGTACTCGTGGATAGCCGCGATGCCGGGAACTGGTGAAGACAAGGCATAGAGTCCGCGTCGCAGGGGAACGATCCAGTCATTGCGACGCAGGTGGTGCAGCGCCTCGAGCACGTAGTCATCGTTGAGGCCTGCCCGGGGAGCCAGCTCTCTCGCCCTCTCGGTCGTGAAGATACGGTCGCCTTCATAGGTGAGGACCCTGATCAACTCGACGCCGGCCAACGACCGCTTTGGCTTTGTAGGGGTGGCCATCTGACACCGTTTCTAAAAGCTATGAAAATCTTTGCGAGCAATAGTTTTTATACCGCCATGATTGGATGATGTCAAGGTTAACCCATATCATCACTACAAACCAGGCGTCCGACCCGATCGAACGGCGCCGCGGCGGTCGCCCGGTAAACATCGACCACCTCGTCATCGTATTCAAATCGTTCGGTGAGGGCGTCGATCGCAACTTGGACTATCAGAGATGCGCATCCCATTACCGACATGGGTGGGGCGTTGTTGACCGGAGCCGAGCAACCCAATGCGGGCACCGCGAAGTCGCTACCTTCATCACCGCCAGGAATGAGGGGATAGTTCGCCCCTTCCTCCCTGAGATGAATTGGAGTGTCCACGTCCAACACTTGCCGCTGCACTCGTGCGATATTTCCTCCACGGTAGAGCGCGCCGGAAACCAGTGGCTTCCTCATTTCTTCGGCCACCATGGCCAACGCACAGGTGAAAGCGTCGTTGCCAGTAGCATTGACGACAATATCGGTGTCTGAGATGAGTTCTCGTATCCTGCCAGGCGTCATCGGCGATTCCGGAAACTCGCTTACTTCGGTCCAAGGCGCGTGGTTTACAACTACTTGGCGGACCGCTTGTACCTTAGCCTTTCCCACCTGATCGTGGCCCGCGACGTGCCGGACCACATTGCCCGGCAAAAGCACATCACCGTCCACAATGTCCAGGTGGCCGAGCCCGCTTTCCGCAAGCGTAGTTCCGACGTAACCCCCCAGAGCCCCAGCTCCGAACAGGGTAGCCCTGGCGCTCTGCAGCGCCGGCGCATCAGCTCCCGCCCGCAGAATCAGGCTGCTTTCGTCAGTCGGTGCTGGCTGCAACGCTATTGCCTCCACGTTCCCGTTCGTTCCTTCACACGCCATCGGCAGCAGGTCGATCCTGCCCATGTGTTCCCAGCAGAACAGGACGAGATCCACTCCGCCACTTACTATGAATGGTTCAGGCCGACGCCGATCTTCCAGAGCGCGTTCCAGCCCCCTCCTTTGGTTCCTGGACAGGTATCTGAACACTTCCGAAAACCTGCGGGGAGGCGGCGTACCCAACTCGCCCACATGGAACCAAAGGCACCTCAGCTGGTTCGCTGTCTGTTGGCGCCCGGGAACAATGTCCACCCTCATTGGGACGCCATCAACCGCCCCATGACACTCTCCCCACTGGCCGGCCCGAACGCCGAGCTGGGGAAGGTCAAACGTCGCAATGTTCGGCAGTTTCTTCCTGACATCAAAGTTGAGGAACGCGTCATACCCCAGCGGGTCGTCTTGCCAACCACGCGCTGCGTTCTCGCACCACTTTTCGATACGGGAGAAGAATCCCGCCACCGTGGTCCATTCCAGGCTGGGGTCCCCGTCGCGCCACATACAGACGAAACCGTCCAGCGTTGAATGATTGGTATCGAGACCATCGACCAGGAGGACCGGAGGCTGGAATGGCCATCCGGGCCGAACCACAATGTCCATCGTCGTCTCAGCAGTCAGCGCCCCGAAAGCCGGATGGACCGGGCCTCTCCAGCGCGATGAGCCGGAGATTACGACCGATTGGAAACCAAGCTCCGCCAGCTGGCTCGCGAACTCCTCAAGCGACTCGGTATGGAAGTGCTCATTCGTCATGGTGCTTATCCGAATCCGCGAGCCTCGTTCTGCCGCCGAGCTACGGGTATGCTGGCAGCAGGAGCCACGGCGGGAGTGCTGGGGCGCGCCCGTTGACCAGTGCGGTTCCCACCTCCTCCCGCACTACTTCCTCCACTGCCACTCCCGGAACTCCTGCCTTTGCCGAAGCTCTCGCCGAACAGTTCCTGCCATATCTTAGTAGCCTCCTCAGCGGACGACTCGTCTTTCGCCTGCTTCGCTGTCTTGGCATATGACCGCACGCGGCCCCTGAAGTTCGCGTACCGCCGCTGGTCCCAGTGCCGGTTGAAGTTCTCCGCCGGCAGCACCGGATTTTTGATCTCCGGCATATTGGGATGCTGCTGCAGGTAGTTGTCCATACGGGACAGGATAGTCTCCAGCGTGTCGGCCACCGTGCTCACCGCCGCGGTGCCCTCGTCGGAAGCCTTGATGGTATTGCCGGCCAAGGTGGTCAGCAGGATTGACTTGGCCGTGAAACTGTTCTTGTGGTCTCGCAGATGCTTGAGCAACCGCACCACCCGCTTCAGGTTGCCTCCGGTGATCCGGTTCTTTTCGTTGAACCAGTCCCGGTATCCGGTACCGTCAGTTTCTTCGAATTTGTTGCCAACCCGGTTGCAGACGTAGTGCTTATCACCGCTGGTCACCCGAGGTACCGTGTCGAGGTGAAAATCGCCGGCGTAGTCGACGGTCACGCACCTGGTCTTGAGCCGGAGCTTATCGGCATACGTCTTGTTGCCGGCCAGAGTCCGGTTGATCGCGTGGACGTAGTCTTTGGCTTCCCACTTGGGGTTCGGGTTCATCACGATTTGGATGTCGGCGTCGTACTCATCGTTGTCGTCCACCGGCTTGATGAGCGTACCCAGAGCATAGGACCCCTGCTTATCCATCGTCTGGTACCCAGGCAGATTGTCCTTCAGATAGTCGTTTACCGCGCCCACGGACGTTTCCAGTCGGTCCAGCCGGCTCTGATTGAGGTTCACCTCATCCCTGAGGAACTCGGCGAACTGCTGAATGTTCTTGGCCAATGTCTTTACTCCTTACAGTTATGCCAGCGCCGTGAACGGCGCCGATGTATGAGTGAAAAACGCCTCCGAAATCCGGTCAGCGTACTGCTCCGCGACGGCGAATGCTTCCTCCGGCAGCAACCGTCTGGCCTTCTCCCAGTCGTCCAGATCGACGCGCTGGGCTCCTTCCAGTCGATCCAGACGCGTGACCTTGTCGCGACCGATCAGCAGTCCAGCCTGGTTGATGGCGGTGAGGGACTGGTAATGCATGGCCACGTAGATGATCTCGCGCCATTGGAACTGCCCGGCTCCGGCCGCCTGCTTGCCATCGATCCGAAAGCCGTCCTGCCCACATCCGATACTCAGAATCGCGACGTTTTCACGTTGTACCGTGAAGCAGGTCAGAGCTTCGACCAACCCCATCATGGTTGGGTTGTTAGCCCAGATGCCCCCGTCCAGGAGGATGTATCCATCCTGGACCACCGGCTTCAAGTAGGTGGGAGCTGCCGACGTCGCGGCCGCCACCTCGGCCATGGGCTTGTCACCATCCAAGAAATACCCGGGGTGGTGGGGAGTCTTGTACACCGCGGGGTCGCCATGCTTGGCCTCGGTCGCCGGTATCAGCAACCGGTACCTGGATTCCCGAAGGGTTATCGCCCCCAGAGTCTCACGAAGCAGTTCATCCAGGGCGGCCCGGTCGTAACGATTGCCGAACAATCGGGGCAACAGTCGTTGGCTACGCGCGCGCTGCTCCGGCGGAAACACGCGGTGTCCTTCGTTGACGTACAGGTCCAACAGGGAGCGCGCCGCCAATCCGGCGCCCAACCCCAGGGCGATGATCCCGCCGGTAGACGTGCCGGAGATCAGGTCGAAGTAGTCCCCGATGGGCTGACTATCCAGACAGTTCTCCTCCAGATAGGCCAGGATCGCCGCCGGGAAAATACCCTTGATGCCGCCACCGTCAATCGACAGGATCCTGAATGTGGCGTCGTCGGGCCAAGGCAATGGTTCCCGACGGGTCTGCAGGATCGTGTCCGACCTGCGGGTTGGTTTATCGCGCTCTACACTCATGACATAAGAACCTAAATCAGCGGATACGCTAATCAGCGTAGCACAGCCCGCAAAAAATGCAAGCCTTTTAACCCAATTCCAGCGACCGTTCCTCACGTCCATCCGTCAGGTATCCCAACTGTGCCAGCCTCACCCTCGCGGCATCATTCGAGACTTTAAACCGGCCCGCTACCCTGGCGATGAGATCCGCTCCTTTGACCGACGCGGTGGGGACTGACCCAAAGGTACCCCATGCGTCGAACGTCACCTGGACCAACCGCCCGAGTCGCGAAATCGGCATCAGGATGGCTCCCGACACGTAACCGGCCTGCCACTCCATCCAATCGGCGCCGGATCCCCCGCTGTCTCCCGGTCTTTTACACCTAGGCCCGGGCGCTTCCTCTTCATCCGGGAAAAGCCTTGGCTGATCGAATGGCCACAGCCTCGCGTGCAACTTCACGTGGCCGAATTCGTGGGTGAGGGTGGTCCGCAGCCGGTGTTCCCGATGGCTCGCATCGGCCAGCTCCTGGGAGATTTTCACCACGGGTTTCTGGTCGGGATAAAACAGGGTCAGGCCCTGTACCTCCTCGCCCTCTTCGCCTTCGTCACTGAGGTCGGCGTACTGGTCCAAGTCGGACGTATCACATTCGATCATAACAGTCAGGTCTTCAGTCGACACCGGGAACTCAGCCTTGCCGTATGTCTCCAGCAGGAAACCGACGATCCATTCTTCGCTCAGGCCATCCAGATCTTCCTGACGATAGTACGGCCGCTCCGGGAATCGACCGGTCGGATCTTTGATCCATCTGATCGAGTTTGCACTCATCGGCTCTGCCCACTCAAGCTGCGCCGGAAGGCCCGCATCGCCGTTTTGATGCCTTCCTGATCACGCGGCATATTGAGCACGTCTGAGGGAAATCTTCCCGCCAGAAAGAGCAGATAGTCCAAGTCCAGATCCAGGGTATCCGCCAATTGGCGAACGATATGTTCGCTGGGAGGATTGCGCCGGTCATGCTCAATATCGTTCAGATATTGAGCCGAGATGGCCTGGCCGTCTTCTTTCAAGGTTTCGGCCGCTACCTGCTTCTGGCTCAGTTTCCTGTCCTTACGGGCCTGTGTGATTGCTTCGCCGAATGTCATATCGCCCGCTCCTCAGGGATGGCTCTACCGCGCCGCGGAGCGCAGCATACGACGCTCCCCGCCACCACCCTCCAGTGCAACACTGGCATACACGGAAAGATCATGATACCCCATGCAACCAGTCAGCGCCGTTCTTGAGCCATCTCCAAAGATTGCTATGGCGCTGCCCGCCACGCTCTCAGCCACACCTTCTCGATTGGCGCCCAGCATACCAACGGAGCCGATTCACGTAAAGAGAACACTGTCGCCGGCACCGCCCAGCGCGGCCAAGCCCTCACCTCCTCACGTTCAAGCGGAATAGGTAGGAAATCGACATCCGACCACGCGCCCTGCAGGAGACCTTTTGCCATCTGCATACTTACCTACGCTTCTGAAGGGACGAGTGGTCTTCTCGTCAGCCGAATCAGCCGGACTCGTCCGCGACCCTCTCGGCTTCTACCGCACCCAGGCCGACGCGATTTCCGGAGCCTTTAACAACACGCAAACGGCCGTGAGCAGTTAGCTTCCTAACCCAAGGCGACGGACCGGGAAGGTACTGCGGCAGTCCCCGTCGTTTCCGTGCTGCCAAGCGGAGCCCGATTCCGCCATATTTCCAAGCCCTCCCACCCCTCAGGAAAGCCCATGTCTCCCTCTAACATTTGCTCCTTTTTGGCCCACAGCACGAGGCTTATCAGCCGATCTGACCAATCTCCATTTGGCGTGATGATATCCAGCAGGTACGCCATCATCACCAGAGCGTTGTATATCTTCCCTTGCTCCTTGTCGTTGAACCAAGCTTTGGCGTTACTGTTACCGCCCAGATTCTTGGGGATCACCAGCATTGTGGTGAGGCTCCTGTCCCAAAGCCGCTCGTGGTGAGCACACAGGTTACGCACGCGGGAAAGATGCCGCAGCGACGAGACCAGAATCCATTGGTCTATGGAATAGCTGTTTGCAATGGCCTGCTTGATCTTCCCTAGCCGTATATTCTCGTACCACTTGGACAGCTGGCCGAACGACATCGCCTCCGCTACTTCCTGTACCTTAGCGTTCGCAAACGGAGCGCCGCCCTTATTGGCCCGTTCGTATTCGTCTTTGAGGCGCTTCAGGTTCCCTGAATAGTATTTGTGGTCAAATAGCTTCGCGTCCTGGTGGCCCAGATCACCGCGGCTGGAGCTGTTTACAATTTCGTCCGTCCAACGCGTCCGAATTGAAATCTCAATATAGCTGGCTCCCTCAAGGACGAGCGATCGGAGCCTCTGATCAAACATGTACTGCCACATGACATCGTTAAACGACACCCCACCCCAGAAGGCAGTGGCTTGTCCTACCGCCGTTGCCCCCATGAACCTTTGCCAGTACAAACTAAGCCGATGCCAGCCGATGTGGTTCAGGCATCGTGCCGCCAGACCTTGATCCGGTACTTCCAAGCCATGGCTGATCAACCATTGGATCTGCTGCGATATTCCGCCGGGCGGACGTGGCGGTGGGTTGTTGGGCTGCCGGAAAAGCATGGCTGCTTAAATAAATAACCCCCCCTGGTGCGCCGGCCAAACAGCCGGCGTGGGGGGCTTTGTTGTGCTCAGAATACCATATATCCTTGCCCGCGTCAAAGTACATTGAACACTGGATGAATACCTGCTTGGCCATTTTGATGACGGCCATTGATTGCGGGTTGTAGGCAATTTCGTCATATGACCCTCGGTTACGTTTTGAACAGCGCGTGAAGTTCAAGAAAATTACCGACGGTTGGTTCCCTCCACTGCGGCTCGAAGCTACTGCTCAAACTGCTTGCGAAATTCGATTCTGTCGCCGCCCCTGCTGCCGGTAGGTTGATCCAGTTCGCTAGAGAGTGGCAGAGGAATGGGTTGCTCGCTCCATGTGCCTCGCGGGCCGATTTGGAGGTTTGCAAGCAAATCATTCTGGCGCAATTCCGCCGGGCGCGTGAATCGCAGGACGAGATCGGTTTGGGCGATGATAAATCCGACCTGTATTTGGATCTGTATTTCCAACGTGCCGCAGAGTGTGGTCAGGAGCTGCCGCCTCGACAGGATCTTCTCGCAGATCCTCAGGTACGAAGTTTGTTTGCTGACTTGTCCCAGAACCATCGCGCAAACTTCGCGTCCGCTGATCATCCCATCCTCGCTGAAAAGGAGCGGGAATTTTTGGCTCCTCTAGGCTTGCGAATAGCGGTGGCCGATCTGGGCACCTGCGAGTTCGTCATCGGCAGTCATGGACTCACCAATTTGCATACGACCGAGGGATCGGATACGTGCCTTCCATTGGCACCTGATGTAGCCGTCGCCCTATCAGGTACCCCTGGATCTATAAGCATTGCCACATGTAACCCAGACGCCGTCGAGGCGCACAATCGCGCCGCACTTGCGGCCAGTTCTTTCGTCGCGGGTCGGTCCAGAGAGGTTATTGAACGCTTGCTCGCGTCTCTCGATTAGTGGCGTAGGCATCCGCTGTTGCCGACCCGGGTTCATCTTCCGTTAGAAGTCCGTCGTATTACCTTCCGCGCCATTTCCCCGGTCCATCCGCTCCGGACAATCGGTAACATTTCTCAATGAGGCAACAGGACTCGGCAAATCTAGTTGACGCGGGACACCAGCGCCCATCGCTTCGGCGGATTCGGGCTTACCGCCGATTGCCTTTGAATGATAAAATCCCGAGAGTAATCACGGTCAGAGCGGTGGACTTGCTATCCATCCAGGCGACTAACCCAGAGGCCAACTGATGGAATTGGAAGAAGCCCTAGAACTGTGCCTCGATGGCCATGCTGTTCTTTTCACTGGAGCAGGATTTTCTCGAGAGGCGACTAATCGATTGGGGCAACCTTTTAAGTCGGCGGTGGAACTTGCAAATCACCTAGCATTGTTAACTGGCCTACCAGAAGGCACGTCTTTAGATGACGCAGCCGAAGAATTCACCATACTGAACGGCGAAGGGCGTTTGGTCGAACAACTAAAGGCGGAATTCACGGCAACCGCCGTCACGGATGCCCACAAACAGATCGCTAGCATCCCTTGGCGTCGTATTTACACCACCAATTATGACAACGTTCTAGAGAAAGCGTATTCTGAAGTTGATCGCGGTCTCAGGCCAGTGACATTGCGTGAAGAAGCACGGTTGCGCGGCGACGATAGGGTATCCGAAACCATTTGCGTCCATTTCAATGGATTTATAGACCGCCTCACTCCAGAAACCATCGGCTCTGAATTAAAGCTGACTGATACAAGCTACCTCACGGCGTCGGTAAGTGATTCGCCTTGGGCAACAATGTTCAGGCAAGATTTAGACTTAGCGCGGGCCGTCTTTTTCGTCGGTTATTCTTTGGCTGACTTAGATATCCGGCGACTCCTATTCGAGTCGCCTCGCTTGAAACAAAAATGCTTTTTCGTGATTGGCGATCGCGCTGAAGATCTCACTAAGAGACGGGTATCTCGCTTCGGCGCAACGTTGCCGTTGAACACCTCTGATTTCGCCGATTTATTGGCATCAAAATCACAAGAATATACCTCTCAAGATTCCGAGCGTCATATCGGGTACAGCATCAACCATTTCTCACGCCCAGAAATACAATCTGCGTTTTCCGACCAGTCCATTTTCGATTTGTTGTTGTTGGGGCATTTGCAGACCGATCTCGTGTGGGACAGCCTCCATGAAGGCAACCCCTATTTCTTAGAGAGGCCTGCTACCGAATGGATCCTGACGAGGCTTGACAGCGGATCGCGCATCGCCGTAATTCACTCCGAGCTCGGCAATGGTAAAACCAATTTCCTAGAAGGACTCAAGTGCCGAGCCTTGGAGCACGGCTACGAAGTGTATACGGTCTCCGTGAGGAGCGGAGATATCTTTCGGGAACTGCATCAGGTCCTCAATTCAAAAGATAAAACTATTTTATGCATTGATGATTATCCTGACTGGATGGACATCATCGAGCATTTCAGCCTCAATGCCGGCGCTAACGCTTCTCTCGTGCTCTCAGCGCGAACCGCTGTGCATGACGTGATGATTGATCGCCTCACTCAGGCAGTAGGAAAGGAGAGCATATTCGAATACCCAGCAGATTTGCTGACGCCCATAGACCTGGAATGGATAATCGATTTCTTTGACCGCTATGGATTGTGGGGAGAGAAAGCAGCTTGGCCTACCCAGCGCAAAATGATTTATCTTGCAGACGAATGCCGTTCACAATGTAGTGGCATTCTGATAAAGCTATTCGACTCGCCTCAGATAGCGTCTCGTTTCTATCGAATCTTAGAAAGGCTTAACAGCAAGCGTGACTATTATCAAGTGCTTCTATCAATAATGATATTAGCAGTAGTTCAGGCGAGACCGACCATCAACTTGATGATTGATATCTGGGGATCCACAGTCATGGAGACCCAGTTCAAAAAGAACGACGCGGTCAGGGAGGTTTTCGATTTCCAAGCTGGCGAAGTTAAACTCCGGTCTGCGACGGCAGCTCAATTTATCCTCAAGCGTGTCGCCGATGTGAACGTCACAATTGACACGTTGGTATTAATGGCCAAGGCAGTCGATCGGGCCGGGCAATATTCGGAAATACATCGTTTCCTCCTGCGAAAGTTGATGCAATTCTCGACTTTGCAGAACTTATTACCGGAAAAGCAAAGACGGCCCGCTACAATTCGTTACTATGAAGGCATAAAGAACTTGGGAGGTTGCAGAAGGAACCCGCAGTTTTGGCTGCAGTATGCTATCGCATGTCTAACATTGGGGGAACTAGACAGAGCTGAAAAATATTTCGCCACGGCCTACTCCTTTGCATCCCGAGGAAACAACTCCACTTATCAAATTGACAATCATTATGCGCGCTTTTTGTTGGTCAGGGCTGTGGAAAGTGATGATTCCGAACGATGCATGGCCTCTTTTAGAAAAGCGAGGACGATAATCGATGAACAAATCAAAGATGATCGGATGCATTACCCATTCCGCGTTGCCAGATCCTACCTGAGCTTCTATGAGGCTTTTGAATCGCGGCTAAATCGGACGCGACTCGATGAAATAATCCAAGCGGCCATATTCGTGTCAAAAAGAATCGAATCGCTTCCTAACGAAAGACGTCAGGAAAGAAGCGTGGTCGAGTGCTTTGACGCTATGCGAAGAATTATCGCTAAGAGGGATCCTGGAGAGTCGGATCCGTCCTTGGGAACCGCTCAAAAGGGAACGGAACCGATTTAATTAGATGTTTTTGTAGTCGGCACTGACCCATTCCCGGTGACGAGCATATTCCTCAAAACGCTCCGGCAGAAGTTGGATGCCTGACTGGAAGCGAGGGGCTCACAACGGTAAGGATCCTTTATTTCGAGCCTTTCCGAGCTTGAACAACTGGAAACGCTTCCAAAAGGGCGCGTTTCTGAGATATCGATCGAATGGGGAGCCGGCCCAGACCATGATTGGCCCTTCAATTGATTGTGCCCATACCTTGCCAAGGACCAACCAGATTGGGCCCGGCAAACCCTTTACGGCGAGCCCAGTCCAGCCGCCGTGGATGAATCATTTTTGCTCGCTCTAGTGGCCTTATTGATACTCTCGTTGGTTCGCCCAATAGTCATTACGTGAAGCGCTCCTTTCGGTAGCGTTCTATTTGAGCCAATGCACCCGCCATCATCGGAACGACCTCCGCGAAATCGGGGGCGCAGGGCTTGGGCATCACCGCCGCAACCGCGGCGCTGCTTGCAGCGGTCTGGTTCCTGTCCTGACCCTTCAATCAGTCCCAGCGTCGACTGCCGAGGTCAAGTCCTGGCCGGCGACATCTGCCAAATTGCAACGGGATGGTACGCACGAGAACCAATCAGGTTGAATGATCGTTGCTCGGCGGAGTTGCGCTGCGTGTTTTACAGGATGACCAGATTGACTCGGTCGTTTTCCTTCCGGCTGGCGTTCTCGTAGAGAAACTCGTCGACGATCATTCGTAGTTGGGCTCTCGCTGGCGGAGCCGCCCGGTCATAGCCGGGTATTTCCTGCCAGGACTTTTTCGACCTGATGCGGTTGAGATCCTCCACGCTGTAGCCGTCCAAGTCTTGGGCGTCTGCTAGGAAGCAGGCAAAGGCATACCAGGAGGACTGCACGGTTTCGCGCCCTGGCTCGTCGTCCCAGTGGGCGCAAGCCCATTCGTATTCTGCCGTGCTGGGGTAATCCCCCGGCTCGGGGTAGTTTGCCACCTCCGGGTGCCGACGGTACCCGCCGGCTCTTCTGCCGTTTACGCTGTCTATCAGGCAGCCGGGACGTGAGTAGCTCATGGTTTTTCCTTGCCAACGGCCGTTTGCTCAGGCGTACTGCTGGTGTCACAGCTGAGCGCAAAATCGGCAAGGACCAGCCTGTAGACCGTTGTCGTCATGTCGCTCCTTTTCTGGCTTACCCCCAATCCACCGAAAAGATGAGTGTCGCGACGTGCTGAAGGGGTGAGAAAGTGCTCCTGTGCATCGTGGATAATGGTTTTGGAAAGACGAAACCGACCCGAGACCAGGCGCACTCAATAGATGCTACCACGCAACGACCCCGACCGGATCCAAATCACCTTTGATGACCACCGCCTGGTGGCCAATGCAGAGCTCTCCTACCCACCACCTTGGCCCGACGCCTCGGCCTGCCCCAACTGGTATAGGAGCACCTGGACTTGGGCGCTGCGCCGGGCCAGGCCAACACCGGCGACAAGGTCATAACGCGGGTAGCGTCTGCGCTGGATGCGGCGACTGCATTGACGATGCCGACGTGTTGCACACTGGGGGGACCAGCCCGCACCCTGGGCGGCACGGTCAAGGCGCCATCCACCCTGGGCGCCTTCCTGCGCCGGAAGAAAGCCCACCTGGGAGCGCCCAAGGCCTTCACCGCGACGGCCCACAAGCTGGCCCGCATCATTTACGCCATGCTGCGGTACGGCCAAGCGTACGTGGATGCCGACGCAGAGTACTATGAAAGCCAGTATCGTCAAAGGGCACTCCGCGCCACCAAGCGGCGTGCCGCCCAACTGGGCTACCAACTGGTCCCCATAGCCGATGCCCAAGCTCCCGTTGTGTCCCACGCATCAGCGGCCGCGGTGGCGTGAAAGTTTTCGTTGGTCCATAGTCGAGCTAAGGAAGAGCACGGCTTGAGTTCGCCGTGCTCTTCGGTAAACCTGTAGAAATTGTCCGGGAAGCCTGCGTTCGGGCTAGACGAACCAGCCCATGCCTTCCAAGTGGCCGCGCAGGAAGGCTATCTGGCCTCCGTGGACGATGTTGTCAAAGACCAGGACACCCATGATGGTTTCTTTCGGCTCGGGGTCCGAACCGGGCCTCAGGCTCATGGTGGCGCTCAACTCCTCGTCGGTCACGGAGGACATATAGTCCCGGCAGCAGGCCTTCATGGCCTCGTAGTACCCTACCAGGACGTCTTTGGAGGGAAGCGGCCACGCGGCCACGCGCGCCGTGTCCCAGCCTTGGCCGGTCGTCTCCGGGTCGTCGCTCAGGCCGAATTTCTCGCACCAACCGTCCTCTATCCATATCTGAGGCTTGCCTTGGAACCTGGCATTCATGAAAACGTCCACCACCCGGCTCATGTGGAAGAGGAGCCAACCGATGGAATTGTCGTTGTCGGATATCCGGCGCGCCAGTGTCTCATCACTCAGCCCGTCTATGGCGCGGTCTACCATACCCCAGTTACGTTCCAGCGCATTTGATATCCCGGCGGACACAGCCATGATTACTCTCCAAAAGCTTCGTTAGTTTGGGGTTGCGGTGCAAATTGTAACAGCCCCAAAACTGGAATGGTAAGGTAGCGCCGAGGATCAAGAAGAGACCTGTTTACCAACCACAGCTATCACGCCTGCATCACGGACCGGGACAGCCACACCCTGGACCTCGAGGCCGACCATCGCCGCCACGCCGAGATCGAGAACGTCATCCGAGACCTCAAGTACGGCGCGGGGCTCAACCATCTCCCCTCGGGCCGCTCCGCTGCCAACGCCGCCTTGCTGGCGATTCGGGTGATGGCGCAAAACGTGGCCCGCTGGGCAGCGCGCATCAGTTTGGGCGATCAACCGGCGACCACCAAGACCCGCCCCTTGAGGATCTTCCCCTGTGATGGATGACGTCGGGACGCCGTTTAGCGCCCCGTAAGTCTTCCGGGGCGTGGTGGGTTCTCACATCCTCAGCTCCAGTCGCGGGTCCAGGAGGCGTTTCGGCACCTCCGTTTCGCGCATGAAGTAGACCAGCTTCTGGTGCAATTCCGATGCCACGTCCAGGTAGGTCTCTATGACGTTGGTCGACTGCTTGGGGTCGGCGGTAAGGTTGTAGAGCTTCGAGACCCCGGGTAGGGAGCTGTAGAGGAGGCTCCAACCTCCGGAGGTCACGGTGGTCACTGGCGGCTCCGTCAGTACCCGGAGCAGGTTATCCACGGAGTGCACCGGGTCGCCGGGGTTGGCGAAGGGCAGGCTGCTCACGACGAAATCCCGGCCCTGGGTTGCGGGGTCGCGTAGCGCCGGGGCGAGGGAGCGGCCCTGCACGAAGCCAGGGATCTCCAGTCCCAGCAGGTCCAGGACCGTGGGCATCACGTCCACTGCGGAGGTGATGCCGGTGTAGTTGCCCGGCGGGACGCCTGGCGCCCGCAGCAGGAGGGGCAGGTGGACGATCTCTTCGTAGAGCGACGAGTAGCTCCACTGCGACCAAGGTTCGTCATAGGGTCTGAGCGTGCCGTCGGGATACTTGTCGGAGCTCATCTTGCCGAACAGGCCGCCGTGTTCTCCAAAGTAAAACCCGTGGTCGGTGGTGAAGATCACGATGGTCCGGTCGGCCAGCCCCATGTTCTCCACCGACCTCAACAGGAAGCCCGCCCACGTGTCGACCATGGTGATCTCGCCGCAGTAGGTGGCGTGTCCCTTCCGGAGCTGCTCCTCCTGGTACCCGGGCACGTCATGCCAGTTGCCGTACACCGGCAGCACCAGTTCGCCGTCGTACCCTGGCCAGTAGAGTTCCGTGTAGTAGGGCGGCGCATCCCAGGGTTCGTGGGGGTCCCAGGTGTCCACGTACAGGAAGAAGTCCTCCTTGTAGTGCTGTTCTAGCCACCGCATGGCGGTCATGAGTGTCTTGGGCGCGTTCCGATCTGCCTCGCTGCGCCAGGCTGCCCTGACGTCCAGGGCTTCGTTATGGTAGCCGGGCTCGGGGAGCAGCGACCAGAGGGTATCCTGTCCCAGGTTCATGAAGAACGACTGGAAGCCTCGGTCGTAGTTCATCCCGCCCCTGAGGTAGTAGGGGGTGTCGACGGAGGCAGCCGTGTGCATGCCGTGTTCGGCCAATATCTCGGCAAGGGTGGTCACGCCCGCCGGGAGCGGTTCCCAACCCATGAACGACATGGTCCAGCGCCCGGTCTGGTGGTCTGCCCGTGTGGGCATGGTCGGAAATCCGGCAGAATAGTGGTTGTCGAACCTCACCGCGCTTGCCGCCAACGCGTCAAGCGACGGAGTCCGGATGTTGTTGTTGCCGTATGCGCCCAGGTGATCCCTGCGAAACGAGTCGGAGACTATCCAGATGACGTTCATGCTGACCTCCATGTTTTCAGGTGGTTGCGCCGGCGATGTTCTTGGGTATCCGGCCTCCCAATACGTGGCGATCTGACGATTATCAGTTTGCGGTTTGCCGGTCAATCACCCCCGCCGTCATCACATGGCCTTTTCACGGTCATTGGATTTGGACTTTCCCGCTCGTCCCGAGCCTATCGAAGGACGCGCCCATGGTTCGACAAGCTCACCATGAGCGGACGGCTTGTGACTTTGAAAAGGCCCTGCGAGGCATGGCGATTTCGGTTGCGCTCCGGTTTAGTGGTCGAGCAATTCGACCGATTCAAGGTCGGATATGGCAGCATCGAGCCGCTCAAGAGTGTTGTGCAGGTACAACGTGGCACGTTCGCCTTCGTAATTGCAGTAACCTCCCGTTACTATCCAAAAAATAAAGATCTTCAGCATCGCCAACCGGTAATCGCGCCAGCATTCCTCAAACGAGTAATCGGCCACGCCGTTGTCCATCAACACGGCGTGATATGTGCGGACCAGAGCCAACTCCGCCTCTCTGCGTCGTTGGGCGGGAAAGGCTTCGGAGATGAAGGTGGCCACGTCGCAGGTCCCGCGGCCTCGGACGCAAAATTCCCAGTCAACGACCACCACCGGCGGACGTGGCAGGGCATCGTCGGTGAAAAAGCAGTTGTCCAGGCGATAATCGCCGTGGACAATCGTTCGGGGAGACGTGTTGAGTTCCGATTTTATCCTGGGAACCGCTGACCTCAGCCGATCCCCCAACCGGCGCAAACCCCGAGGCATACCATCGCCGGCATTCTCTATCAGCGACTGCCATGCCCCAGGGTATATTGCCTGGTAGCGTCCAGCTTCCGCTTCCTTTGACGGCAGCCATTCCAGTCTTTCGAGCGCCGGGCTATCCCACCAGCCCGCCTGGAATCTCGCCAATTGGACGATGGCTTGGCGAGCTTCGTCGAAGCCGCAGCCGACAACGCTATCGCCCTGGCGCGCGTGGTTCATGTCCTCCAGCAGCAGAACAGTATCACCAGTAATCGGATCGATACCCGAGTAGTAACAACGGGGCGCCGGCAGGTGAGGGTTGGCAGCCAACACCTGGTAAACCCTGACCTCGCGCCGATGCTGCCCCAATCTGTCGGAAACCTCCCTCAGCCCAGGATCTGAGCCTGGCAGCTTGACGATGATGGTGCTGGGCAGATCCGGCACCCCCGGGTCGTAGTCCAGCCTCAGCCGAAACAGCTGGTTAACGAACCCGGTACCCTCGGCAATGGTTTCGGCCGAATATCCGGTGACGATAGCGCCGCCGGAGACGCCGCCACTCTCCAGCGCTACCGTCACCCAGTCCGGCGTGATGTCTCCAAGGTCTCTGGGTATTGTCGGACTCACCTTCTCATCCGTCCGCGCACTGCATTGAGCCGTGGCAGCGTCGCGTCCCACGTCTATTCGTCTTTGCGGGCGAAGAAGACACAATGGTCCATCGGCTTCGGGTCCTTAAAGTTCATGACGCCTCCGAGTTTGTCGCCTTCTGCCGGGACAATGCTGAACCCCCGGCCCATCAGGAGGTCCAGAATATCCTCCGGATTGTAGAGCTGAAAGGTTCGGTCCACGGCGTAGTCCCGATCGTACACGGTTGCGACCCCGTTTCCGGTCTTGAACATAAGCTGGAGTACCCCGCCGGGTTTCAGAAACCTCGCAAACTCCGGCAGCGTGATGCCCAAGGCAATATCCGGCGCGATGTGTTGGATCACCGCGTTGCAAAGGATGAAATCGAACGAGCCGTCCGGATAGTCGAGAGGCCGGCGCAGGTCCGCCACCGATACCCTCTGTGCGATCTCTGGATGAAGCCGCCGGGCTTCCAGGATGTTCTCTTCCACGGCGTCCACCCCGAGAATATCGTGGCCCTGCTGCCAGTAATGGAAGACATCACGGGCGCCCGCGCCACAGCCTGCGTCCAACCCTCGCGATCCGGCAGGGATCAGCTCATGCAGGCGATCCATCAGGTCCTCATCGCCCCTGAGCGCCGGGTGGGAGGTTTCGATGTACACGGATTGGATGAAATTATGGCTTACCTCGGCGTAACGCCGGGCGTGTTGCCGATAAAAGGTCTCAGAATAATCCAGGTTCTGACTCATTGCCGGAACTCCTCCGAATTGACTGTTGACTACCAAATCACGAAGTGTGCCAACCCTCGACATCCTTGACGCGAGACGACCCCTCACGCCGTGCGCATTGCCTCAATCGAAAGGTTCTGAACTATGGTCGCACGGGGTCTCCCGGCAGATGCAGCCACGAATTTTGGGATAGGTTACCACCAGCGTCGGAAAGGCTAGCTGCAACGCATCAGCGAACCTGATCAGCCCTTACACCGTGACGGTGTGCAGTATGCTGCTATCTTATTGATACCCGCCGTGATTCGCGCAATATGCATTACGTGAAGCGCTCCTTTCGGTAGCGTCCTATTTGAGGCAATGCGCGGCAGGACTAATTGTCGCTAATCAACTGTGGCGGTCCCCACTATGTTCTCTTTTCCACTATCCAGGTAGTCTGCAGGATGCGTTGACTTGTTTTCACAAGGATGCTAAACCGATAATAAGGGCCTTGGCTATTCTCACATCCGCTAATAAGGGATAACATGGCAACCGCTTCTGCACCAAAACGTCAGCCTCATGGTCATATGGCGACCGGTCTGGGTGGCTACCGCGCCTATGTACCGGCCTCGCTCCCACCGCCTCTGGCGTGGGATGACAGTCTGACGGTAAGTCTTTCCTCCGCCGACCGGGCCATCGGCAGGCTCGCGGGCGAGGGACGGCGCTTGCCCAATCCTCACCTCCTGATCCGGCCCTTCGTCCGCAAAGAGGCTGTTCTGTCCAGCCGCATTGAGGGAACCCAGGCGACCCTTGGCGAGTTGCTGGCCGCCGAGGCCGGCGCGACCGTGGAGCGAAGTCCTGCCGACCTGCGCGAGGTGGGCAATTACGTAGCGGCTTTGGAGTATGGTCTGGAACGGCTGAACACGCTGCCCCTGTCGCTGCGCCTAGTACGCAAGATGCACGAACGACTCATGCGGGGCGTTCGTGGCGACGTGGCTACACCGGGGGAGTTCCGGCGTAGCCAGAACTGGATCGGCCCGCCCGGATGTACGCTGAATGATGCCACCTATGTCCCGCCGCCAGTCTCGGAACTCATGCCCTGCCTAGATGCTTGGGAGCGGTTCCTGCATGACGACGCCCTGCCACCTCTGGTGCACGCTGCTCTGGCACATTCCCAGTTTGAGGCGATACACCCCTTCCTCGACGGGAATGGCCGCGTGGGACGGCTGCTCATTACGCTGCTGCTAGTCAAGCGGGATGTAATCTCCTCTCCTCTACCTGAGTGCCTACTTTGAGGCCACTCGGGAAGAATACTACGCACGCCTCCTCGGAGTGACGGAGCGCGGCGAATGGGAAGAATGGCTCACCTATTTCCTGAGAGGTGTCGCTCTCCAGTCCCAGGACGCCGTAAACCGGATTCAGCGTATAGATGACCTGTTCTCCCAATGGAAGCGCGGTCTGGCTGGTGGACAGTCCCGACTCCCGGAAAGGGCGCTCGACCTCTTCGCTGAGAACCCCTTCTGGACGGTGGGGGGTCTGAGTGCCCGACTGGAAGTGGCATTCACCACAGCCCAGCGCGCCATGGATCGCCTGGAGGCGGAGGGCATCGTCGCCCAGGTCGGAGCGGCACGGCGTAATCGAGTGTATCGCTCTGGAGCCATCCTTGACGTGTTGGAGGAGCCTCTGCGCCTCGCGGGTTAGGTTTCGGCGAACACCAGTGGACCGGATACAGCCTTAGGAGGATCGCGTGATTAACTACTGATGATCAACGACAATCAGAAATGCCGTCGGCAAAAATAGTCGACACTACGTGTCGGTTCGCAGGGTCTTTGACCACCTTGGGAGCGCAGTGATTTGACTGATATCAGGTTACTGTTTGGCGGTCAATCACCTCCTGCAGAGCCCAGCAGGGCACGGTGTGGCGATAATCTCTCCCTGTAGCTGGTGCCTTCGATGTCGATTTGATAGCTGGCGTTGGCTAACCGGTCGAGGGCACTGTTGCCGAGGATGGGGTCATCAAACAGACCCAACCACTCGTCCACGGCCTGATTGCTGGTGATGACGAAGCTGGACGCTCGGTGTCGGATGAGGATGAGGTCATACAGATTCATTGCCTTATTGATGCTCCTTGTGGTTCGCCCAACAGCCGTTACGTAATGCGGGCCAACTCGTCCGCGACTACCTTTCGCTTGGCATGGCAGAGTTTGGCTCAAACTCTGCCAATCCTGAGCGGGCGATTGATCCAAATCTGAACCTAAACCACCCGAGAGACGACCCGACGACCTCGTCAAACCTGCCGTCGTCGGTATCGCCCCAAAAGACCTGCCTATCTACGATTGGGCATGCTAACATCATTGAAATAGCCTGAGGTAACGAAGATCGTGAAGAATTGGGCTAGGTTTTTTTATCATAGTTTTCCGCGACCGCGCCCTGGCGAAACGCCCAGCCAAACCGCCGACCGCGGATGGGCAATTTTCCAGTCTATGGAGAAACTGGGTTTGGTTTTGGCTCCGGAAGTAGTCGAGTGGGAAGATCCCGTCGGACTCGGGACCCCGTCACCCATTCAAGTTTTGCAGCGGCGCATTTGCTTCACCGAGTTGTCTACCCAAGAACTTGGCGGGCATTCAACGCGTTTCGGGCCATTCGCTCTTGAGTTTGATACGACTGCTTTGAGGCGCATCGGGGTGCTACCCGTCATATACATGCCTCAAGCCTTGTCGGCACACGACCACTTGGCATTGCTCGGGCCGTTTGTCGTTGGTCATCTCGGCCAGATCCGCAGTTTCCTGGAAAAGCTCAACGAACTTGATCAGTTTGATAGCCTGGCATATTGGCAGGCTCAAAATCCCGAAGCAAACTCCATAGCAGATGACTGCTTAGTTACTTTGAGAAATGGCGATGAATCACGTGGTGTTGTTCAGGAGTTCGAAGTCCCATTGAAAACGATAAGAGGTGTCCTGAATTATCTGGACTTTGAAACCGCGCCTTTCAATACGATGATAGGAGCTACCTCTATCGCGCAGGCCATGTTCTATCCAACGGACGACGATCATCACAATCAGGAGCTCGGTTACTACCGACAGCGTGAATGGCGTATCACCGCGGACTACGCTGTGAATGGGATTCCTCGTGGCCGAAGCCTTCAAGATGAGGAGAAAGATCTGCTACTTGGACTCGATGAAGCCTTTTGGGGAAGGGAAACCCACCCGGGCAGACAGCTCCGTCGCGTAGATGAAGCCCTCGTTCTGATCCACCCTGCCCCAGATGAGCTGATTGGTATGGTTCGGAGGTTCATAGTGCCCGATGACTTCGCCAATGACGCGAGCGAAATTTTCGGGGACCGTGTCGCTACGGTCAGCCAGGTGGAAGAATCCCAATAGAGATATGGATAAAAGTACAACCTATGGAGACGCTGTGGTGCTAATGCACCGGGCGAGAGACTACATCCTACTGTCCGAATTTTTCAGCACGGTCAATTCAACCTTGGGCTTCAAAACGCCTATTCCCGACCATCTTCAGGAGACCTTGCAAGCATATGGTGGTGGGCTCGGCACAGAGATCGCCGACGCGTTCGCTTGTATGAGCCCGATTATGTTCGGGTCCCTATTCCTCAACGATAGGAATTTATCGCCACTGCTCATCGAGGACTTCGAGGGCCCAATGCGCGAACGGGTTGACTACTTCCGAAACAAACGCAATCAAATGATCGCGCACCGGATCCAGTTTGAGGCACAAGAAATAACCTTTGACAGCGTCGCCGTGGGCGATGTGGAATTAGGTCAGCGCGGACGGGCCATCGTAGCTTCCATACCAGGCGCTTCCTTTGCGGGTGGCGACAGGCAAGCATTCCTAAACTAAAGCCAAGGTGAAATGCGCAGATGGTGGGGGTCAAACGACGGAGCCGGGTCGTTCTCCAAGTACGGATGAGAGGGATTCACGGGCTTAACCCAGCTGATCAGCATCGCCACTTAAATGTACATCCCACCTTGGCTTTAGTTTAGATATCGTCGAACGCTCACTCGAGATCCTGACACGAAAATGGGATGATGCCTTTGACAACAAACCAGAAGATCACGCCGGCGACCCAACCGACACGTAGACGCGATTGATACTGCGTTTGGTTCGCGCAAAGGGTCATTAGTGAAGCGCTCCGTTCGGTAGCATCCTATTTGAGGCAACCACTTGCGTTGGGTAACGGTTTTATTGAGGCAATGCGTTGGTGGCCCTGGGGCAAGTGGCCCTGGTCGTCCAGGAGCAAGAGCACTGGAGATGCCTGAACCATATCTCCTACGCGTGTGGTCACACCGGCGGACTCAGGTTGATGGTCAAGGCGGCGGCAAGCTCGTTCCTGCGGTCGTCAGGTACCTCGCGCAAAATGAACTTGACCAAGTCATCCTGTCGAGGTTGACCGAATACCATCCGGTAAACCGCCAATGACCTGCGAAGGGCATCGACTCGTTGGGCGTCGCGCGAAAGCGGGAGCACCGGCGCATAGCGTTGTATGCGAGCATTGCCCTTCGGGAACACCCAATGGGGCGAGAGTCCCCCATCGTCGCTGAAATCAGCGTCAACCAGACGGTACGCCTCATCCCATGGGCTCATGAACTGGTCGCGGTTGATCGCCTCCCTGACCTTATCGATCACTGTGTTCCCCACCGACTGCGCGATGTTTTTGCGAATGGCGTGGCCATGGTACCGATGGACCCTGCCTTCCCGTTGCTCCAGGTCCACTGGATTTGAAGGGAGGTTCCAGTGCACCACCGCGTGGCAGTACCAGTGGAAATCCAGGCCCTCCTGCCCAACGGACGTGGTGGCCAGGACGAACGGCCAGAACGGGGAGTTGAAAGAGCGACGAACGGCATCTAAACGCTCACTGGCTTGCTCATCCAGAGTACCTGCCCGGTTGCTGGCATAACGACGGGCAAAGTGTTGCCGCATAGAATAGGTTTGCCGGTAGACCCCAGTGTCGTCGACCTTCCATTCGGCCACCTCCAGCCTGCCGGCGGCCAAGTGCAGGGTTTCTGAAAGCGATGCCACCAAAGCTTCGGAGTTTGTCGCACCGCCGTGAGACTCGCTGATGACATGGAAGTACTCGTCGAGAACGTCGGACAACCCGCCCTCAATTGCATATGCCAGGACCCGGCGCCAGTATCCTCTCCTGCCCACGGGAACGGACGGCCTGTACACGTTGTTCAAGAGACCTTCCGATACGGGGGAGCGGAAGAAGGACCGGAAATTCCATGCTGCCTGCATCGCTACGGTTCTGAGTTGATCGTCCGAGGCAGGCGTGCCCGTGATCCGGGATAATGCGCGTAGCGTGGCGTTGCCTAGAGAACCCGCGGCCAATGATGCCATCACTTCCAACAGATCGCTGGGCGGGCGGCCCAAGCTGGCAGGATCGGCAAGTCCCATTTCGACGCTGCTAACCAATTGGCGCCACGCGATGGATTCTCCGTTATCGGTCAGTTCAGCGCGCGAAGTGCCCCCGGGCGGCCCCTGTAGCCAACCCGGTATTCCTTGGGATACGCCATCAAGAAGCAGCGGGGCCACGGCGTACCAGGCCTGGTGTGGCCGTCCCGAAGTTGGAGCGCCACGTTTGATGTCGTCGACCATTGGCCGCAGTCGTTCCTGAATGGCTTCCAACAGTTCGCGAGCTGTGGCCGCCTGATAGCGGTACGGATCCCCCACGTCGGCTAGAGTCGCGGATGGTACGAGCAGCGCAAAAAGAGAATGGGCGTCTCGCGCGAGGTGCAGCGATTGCGCTTCATATCGATGGTTACGCCCGGGGTCAGGCATGTAACGACGTTCCGCGTCGTAGCTGGCCATCACTGCAACTGCCCGGGGCACCATCGCCCACGAGGAAAACACCAGCCGTTTGGTGGAGTTTCGAGCTCGCTCGAAATCGGGCCCCAGCTTATATGCAGGCAGGGACGGCGGAAGCCACAGCAATCTATGGAGGCCCGCGCCTTGCAGGTCATTCAGAAACGTTCTCATGCGCCCGTTTCCTCCGGGGATCTCTGCCCGGTCCACGGTAGCCTCCCGGTTCAACTGGAGGTTGGGGTTATTCCTGATCAATTCGGCTACGGGCCCGGCGGGATCCTCCTCAACAGCGTTTTTGACCCGTTCTGCCAATCGGTACTGCTCCATGAAGGACAGCAGGTAAGGTGTGGATTTCCAGTATTCCATGACATCGGGAGAGTCGGTCTGGGCCGCGATGTTGCGGGCGCTGAGATAGGCTTCCACGTCGTCCACCTGTAGGTCCGCGCCCAAATTCTCGATCGATAGCATCGGATCTCCCCCAGCTTCTCGACCTCGGCGCTCAGTCCGGGACATCACCCGTCGCAGTTGCAATTCGATCCGGGCGCGATGCTCGGCAAGCCCATCGGCGGCGACGGCTCCGGTTTCTCCTCCCATTGCCAGCTGCGGGAGTCCATAGCCAAACTGACGGAGCGCCTGTCGGAGCGGTTCAACCGAACCTTCGGGCCCTTCCAGGAATTTTGCGGTCCTCAGGAAGTCACGGTAATGGTCGTCCTCCGTCTCGTGACTTAGCGTGTACATCTTGTACGGGGTTGCCGAGAGTAACAGCGTCCGTACCCTGGTATGGCTGTCCTCGTACTCAAAGAGCCTTTGCGCCAACTCGCCGCTCTCGGTACCGGAGCTGAGCAGGTCCCGGAAGCGCTGAAATTCGTCCAATATGATGAGATCGGGCTCGAGTGCGTCCAAACAGGCATAGGATAGCCGGCGACGAAGGGCCGCAATGAACGCACGGCGTCGGGGCGCTCCAGTGCGCCGTCCCCGGCTCGTCGATAACAAATCGCGGATCTCCTCGAACTCCACATGAAATTCCCCTTCCAGACCGCCCAAAGCTTCCGCGAAACGATCTTGAATTGTCGGGTCGATAGTCGCGTCTGACATTCCGGATTCATACTGTTGGAACCGTCGGACGGAGCTCAGTCCTCCGCGGAAAACCTGGCGAGCGCCGCGGCCCAGATTGCCCCAGGCCTGCGTCAGCATCCGAAACAGGATGACGCGTTCTCGAGCTATTCCCTCCGCGCTGCCGGAATTGAACGAGGTTCCCGGCGTGAGGGCAATCAGATTCACCGGTCGGTCCAGTGTCTTGAGCTGATAGGGGAGCAGCGTAATCCTCGATTCCAGCGCTTGTGTTTCGATGCCCAGACGATGTTTGATGCGGTCGATGTTCTGGCGGGCTATGGCCTGGTTGGAGCAGATGTAGATCACGTCGATGCGTGGCGTGTTAATCGCACGCAGATGTTCAATCGCCAGAGCAACCACTCCCGTGGCGACCAAGGTCTTCCCCAGCCCAACCTCGTCGGCAATCAGAAACCGGCGGGTACTGTCCGGAGCTGTGAACAACCTCTCGAACGCTCGGTGAGCCGTCCGCTTCTGAAAATCCTTCAGCCCGCTGAGCACATCCTCCACTGACCTGGATCCAATATCCGCTGTCATCGCATCTTCCCTCGTGCTTGCCACAAAGGTTCCCAAACTGCATCGAGGTCGGTCCCCATCAATTTCTTCCCGTCTGCGGTTTTTCGCAATTCGTTGATCAGCGTGTTTACCGCATCCAGTTGACTCGGATCTCTGCCTAGAGTCGTGAGCATTCGCTCCAACAAGCCCGGCAACGCCAACGGCGACGAGCTTTCCGCCTCATTGTTCCCCAACAGATGGCCGAATTCAGCGAACGTGAGATCACCATCGGGCGACAATAACAACCAGAGCAGTTGCACCAGGCGGGAGTGGTCACCAAGCACACTGGTTAGCAGACGCTGCAATCGATCATCCGGGAGCCCGCTCAATTCAATGGGACGCACAAACCGTTTGATACCTGATTTTCTATGGATCGATGCTGCCACCTCGATCGCCAGGAAGCCCGACAATTGGGCAAGCGATAACCTTTCGAACACCACCTGCTCGGTGAGCGGCAGCTTGCGTTCGGCTGCCAACGTTGCAGGCCAGCACCAAACGTTGTCGACACCGTCGGGGCGGTCGAGAGCCTCGGCCAAATTCAGTTTCAAGGTATATTGGCCGTCTTCCACTGGTTCCACGCTTCCTATCAGGCTGGCTTTGACCAATGCAGCGGCCGTGGCCTCGAGTATGGATTCCAGTTCGCGGTCCTCGCCATCCTCTTCCACCGTACCCGCCAGTGAGGTATCGAAGGGCTCTATTAGACTTGAGAAAGTACCTCCATCCCCATCCCCACCCGAGTCAAGCAGCTTTTCGATACCGAAATCTCTCTTTCTACCCACCAATTCGACCATGAACTCGACGTTCGTAGGTGGATTTCCGAGCGCCGCTCTGGTGGCGTTTGCCGAACCCACTATGACGCGCGCGTCCCGTCGTCCGTCGTCAATCACATAGACCTTCGCGTGGAGGCCAGATAGCGGCGCCAGATCCGTGTCGGGGTCCTCGGGTTCAAGATCGAGACCGTCTCGAAAAGCGTAGACCTTACCGAACTTCCCAATGACGTCGGCTGAAGTTTTCAACAGCTCCTCCCGCCGACTGACCAGGACTGCATTGGGGCGCGGTTCTGCAATCGACTCAAGCACGTCATCACCCAGGAACGGCGATATTATCAGGATGGGGCGGTGTTCAAGGTAGGGGAAGGCAGGGTTGCGGCGTCGGACGCCAAAGGGAAGGAACCGATTTAACTCCAGCCCCTCAGGTGAGGACCAGTTGACCCGCCGCAACTCATCGGCCACCTGATCAACGATAGCCTGTTGGTCATTTGAGATCGGCTGGCACGCCAGCCCAGGCAGCGTCCCCACGAATTTCGCCAGTGGGCTATTGAGAGAGAATCCCCTCTGCCGTTCTGCCAACTCGCCGTCAAGCACGAGCGACGCGTCCCACGACCTGTCGAATGTCAAATTCCGCGATTGGCACACCAGACGATATCGTGTCGGCATCCCTTCAGATCGATAGCGCAGCGCCCATATTTTGGGATGAAACACCCCCTGGGCGCCATTTCGCGAGGGCGGCAGAGCCGTGACCACCGATTGCTCAAGGAAGGCCAACGCCGGCTGCCCCGGCATCGGCACGCTGGTCTGACCACCATGGCAAAAGAGCACTATTTGCGGAGAGTGCCTCCGGGCGCTCTCCAACAGCGCAAGCGGATCCGATGCCAACTGACCTTCGCCATCCTCTGGGTCCCTGAAGGTGAACGCCAGCGACACCGATAGCAGCGCCAGCAAGTCTAGGGTGAATGTTGTTCCAACAGCGCAATCGAACCTATACCCTTCGGGTGCACGAAGAGCGTCATGGAATAATCGACGTTGACCCGGTTCGAACATCAGGCATCTCACAACGGTTCAAGTATGTCCGCGGCGATCCGGCGGGCTTGCGACCAGCGAAATTGCAAGCGCTCCGAGGACGGATAGCCGCTACGATTATCGCGAGCTTCAGGGTACGACAGCCTGGCGCGTGTCCCTTTCAAGGAACGTTCGCGATGCTGAATGAGCCTCATGGCCTCCGTACCACCCACCAGATTCGCAACCGATTTCGTTGTTGCCAAATGGTGCCAAATGTCCACAAACTCCCGAGTCCGCTTACGCAGTTTCGGATTGGCGGCCCAGAGCCGTTCCCACATGCTGATTCGGTCCCAACCTGCCAGGTCACCTTCGCGCGCCTCCATATCATCTGACCACTCGCTCAGGCTGCGGGAGAATTCCTGCTCGCGCTCGCCGTTGCCGAGCTCCTGCGCCAGCATGAAGTTGTATAACAAGGCCGCGCCGCGGTGCACCAGGCTGAAAAACCGAGCGTCATGTAGCCATGCCCGGATCGTAGCGGGCGCGGCGCCGGCGGCCGGATGTTCCCAGAGGAACTCCGGTTCCAACATCCCGTCCGAATCGCCATTGTTCAAAAGATACGCCAAGTAGGTGCCAGGGTGATGCTGGCCGATGCGTTCACGCAGGAATATACCTTCCACTTCGGTGAGCAGGAAATTCGTGGTTTCAGGGAAACCGTCTGGCAGTTCAGGCAAAGACGCCCAGTTCTTGGGGCCCGGATCGGAGGCCTCGTAACGACGTTCTTCGACCGGTTCTTCAACGGCATGAGCGGCCATCAACAGCGATGACGGCCGCCTCAGCGAAGCGAAGTACGCAGCCGTTGAACCCCCATAACGTCGGATCCCCCAACGTTCCAGGCCCGACCAATAGATGGACATCGGCCACCGTTTGAGGTTTCCTTTAGCTTCTCGCCCGATTACCCCCGTATTGTTGCCGTGGGCGACACCCAACGCGTCGCAGAGTTGTTCCTGTAACTGGATGACTCGCCGCTCTGGTTGCGCACCGGGGCGGTCTTCGACCATCCGCAGGATCCACGGAATAAAGAGAAAATACCGGGCCCGCGTCTGGATCGTGCTGGTTCCCGGAAAGAGCGCGTCGGCGATGGTGTCGCGAATGCTGCCAATGCCCAGCTCGTCCAGTGTCCCTGGCTCGTTGAGCGCGGATACCAACTCCATCACCGCTCGGCGTTCGTGCTCGCTGCTGTCCAGCCAGCTCAGAGTTGAATTGAAAACGCCAGTCATCGCCGCTCGTGTTCCCCCTCGAAGCTATCCACCACGGGTGTGATGACTTCGATGAACTTCGCCAGCGTCCTCGCCAGGGTACGGGCAAAGTTCTCGCTGAGCTCATCGCTGCGATGCGCCACCTCAATCACGCCATACTCGCTGACCTCATCATCCTCAATCTCCACCTGGTCGGTCCGCATTGTCTGGTCGCCATGGACGATCAGGCCGTCAAGCCGACGCTCCAGTCCTCCGTCTCCGTCTTTCAGATACGTGAAACTCACGGCCACTTGCCACCCAGGAATATCGGTATCAAGATTTTCCCCGTCGCCACGGCGCAGGTTGAGCCGGTAGGACATATCCCATGCGCTCCAGGGCGAGTGCGAATACCACAGATTGTAGTTCCGATAACCGTACCCAAGAGAGCCCGCTGACTTGCTCTCCCGGTTTGGCCTGAGACTGGCATCTGCCAAGTCATGCATCATTCGATCTGCGACTCCCCGGAGGAAACGCGAAACCTCGTCATCGGGGGGAAGATCGCTGTGTGACATCGGCTCCGTTCCTGGGACGCAACTCCAGGGTTCGCTTTGAACTTCAGTACCGTCTGCTCGGGTGATGCGCCAGCCAGCGCTCATGGGCTCGATCTCTCTGCAATGCTCGATCTTCGCGGCCTTATGCACTTGCCGTCGAGGACATAACTCCTGGCAGAAGCCACCTTGTGCATAGTGCCATCCGCTGCTATCCGATCCATGGCGAACATTCCCATCTGGATATGTTCGTCCAATTCATCATCAAATGCCCGCCCATGGACCGCCTCCGCTTCCGCAACCTCGAAGGACAGAATCTGCTCTACGGTGTGTCCCGCTACGATGACGTTGACCCAACGCACATTCACGCCCCGAATCTCTCCGACTTGTTCCTTCACTCCCGCCGTCATAACCCACTCCCGGACAGGATGCTGAACATGACATGATAGTTCGCGCGGCTATCATACCGGCATCCGTGGTCTTGCTGATACCTGCCGTGATTCGCACAGTAGCCGTTACTTAAATCAGCCCGCGCGCGAGTTCTCACCACCGACTCGATGGCGGATTTCGCTGCCTTGATGTGTCCCCGCTCGGGTCGATTTCGGTAGGGGGGCAGAAGCGTACGTTAAGGCCGCTATCGGCGCTTTGGCCACCGGTATTCGCCAGTGAGCAGGATGTGGGCTAGGAGATCGGGCTCGACGGTCAGCCCGGCGTGTTTCCGCTGTCTGACCGCTTTGCCGAGATGGGCGGTATTCCAGTAAATGACGATGGCGGCGAGCAGGTTGAGCCCGGCTATGCGGTAGTGTTGGCCCTCGCTCGAGGGGTCGCGGATTTCGCCCTGGCGTCCGATTAACGTACGATCCTGCCTCCTACCGGAATCGACCCGAGGTGGCCAACCCCGTTTCCTGGGAAACGGTCTGCGAACTCCTGGCACTGCCGTTATTACGACTTCGCCGTGAAAACTGAATAGCGGCCGCGCTTATTCAGTTTTGCGTAATAACGGCGTGCGTCCCGTTGATCCGCATTAATACCTGGTCAGATCGGCCACGGCGTTGTAATCGGCCTGGTCCAGCCAGTGGCACCAGAGCCCTGGAAGGCGCAGCCGTTGGTGATGTCCTGGAGCGCTCCAGGCGGCCACAGCGACGTGGATCCTACCCGGGTCGTGGCCGCGGACGACCTCAAGCGCCGGCAGCAGATCATTGTCCGTGGACAGCATCACACCGACGTCGTAATCGCCCTCGATCGCCAGTTTCACGAAATCAACCGCCAGGGCGACGTCGATGCCCTTCTCCTGGGCCGATACAGTCGGCCAACCCCGCGGGTAACGGAGAGATCGGGTGATCACCGTCGCTCCATCTGATGCCCAGCGATAGGCTTGCCTTCGGTGGGCCGCGTAGGTGCGAGGATCTCGCCTCGCATCCGGTTCTCCGGAGTAAATGCGCACGTCCGACAGGGTGCAGGGGGCACCATTTGGGCCACCTCTGCCTGCGATCAGATGCCCCAGGTCCATGGGGCGGAACTGTCCGTCTCTCCCGGATTGAGAGTTGGGGGAAAAGAGGGCCCTCGCTCGCCGGTAAACATTCTGCCCGTCTATGAACAGGGCCAAGCGAAGGGGCGTGGTCATCAATGGCACCGCTCTGAGGACAAAAATAGTCCTCGCGATCATCTCGGCTCAAGGCTGAGTAGATCACGAGGGAGAGTGCGTTAATGTTACGCGAATCGCCCAGAGTTGTCAAACGGGCAGCTGACTAAAGAGGCGATTTCGCTACTCCGATTCCCCGGCCGACGTGCCGGACATTGGCTAATCATCCGGCGGATTTCGAAACCGGGTCAAACACCTGAAATCCCGGATATTTCCGGGTTTTCTGACAACGCCAGCTTCCACCAAGAAGGACGAGCGATTACGGTGTGCGCAATCGACACGACAATGCCCTCAAGGCGGATAAGCGAGAGGCCACCAAGCCAGTTGCCGAGCAACGCCGCTCCACAGTAGAATTCAGGTGCAAGATCAGGTCGTTCTCAGTGAACGCACCTTGCTGAAAAGAGGAACCGCGGGGAATTGGCCCTGCACACCGGCGCAGCCGTACTACGAGCTGCACCGGTGGACGGTTAGGCTCGTGGCGATGCTGCCCAAAGGAGGCAAGTCATGAGCCAGCAGAAAACGCCTGACGCGATACCGAGAACGGCGTCGGACCGTCAGGAACCACGCGAGTCAGTCTGGAGCGTAAGGAGAAAGCACGCCGACACCTTCTTCGCCACCCTATTCACCCTGTGGATAGCAGTAGCGGTGATTGTATCGCTGATCTATCTGAACGACCACAGCAGACCCGCTGGAATGGGAACAACAGAGTGGACCACGCGTGCCGCGTTGGACATTCTGCTCCAACTGGGCGTCGCCACGATACCGGTCGTCATGACGGCCATGATTGTGAACCGACCCCTGACCATAGTAGGAGGTGCCATCGTGATCACGTACGCAGCTGCGAAAGCGCGCTGGGTCACCCCGGTGATCCAGAAACACGAAGCCCGAGGCGAAGCCCGAGGTGAAGCCCGAGGTGAAGCCCGAGCAAACGAAAGGTGGAACGAATGGTGGCAAAGGTGTCAGGAAGCTGACGCCAAGGGCCTGCCGTTCGACGAGCCACCACCTTCCTGTTCTTAATCCAAGGGATGCCAAATCCGCCTTTCCTATCCCGGCGCGCGTGAGCAAGCCGGGTTCCTTTTTGCCGCGGTGATGCCCCCGTTGGTGCGTTGGGAGATGCTCGCGAGAAGCGCGCCTCGGACCCGGTCGGCTTGGATAGGCAAAACCTTGATGATCGCGAATTGGTCACTAATGTCCCTGGCAGCGGCGCCGG
>CBDCPM010000004.1:0-4530020 GCA_965220265.1 Dehalococcoidia bacterium
ACGCATCCGCAGGTGGTCGGGCCTGTCCCGGCGGATGAACCAGTTGTTCATATAATCGAGGTTGAACTTGTACTTTGAGAAGTCCTCTTCCGATATCGGAGGCCTGGGTGGCTTATCGTCCCGCAGGAACACCTCGGACGAGAAGTATTCTGGATGCCGCAGCGCCCACACCACCGCCTGGTATGACGTGACGACCCAGGTGTCGAACTTGGCGTTCCAATACACCGGAGCCTCTTCCCGCAGCATCGCGTAATACGGATACGGGTTGCGGAGGTTTTCCGGCGACAACAACTCATCGTGAATTCGGTCTTTCAGCATCGGTACAGCCTCGCGACAAACTTGGGGTTGCATTGGGGTTGCGGTTGATGAGCGTCAATGTATCCGCTAGCCATTTGGGATGTCAACTTGAACGCGACCGCCGCAGGATCCGTACGTTCCACCACACGATCAATGGCGTGATCACTACCGTGGGCAGTATCCAGGGCACCCACACCGGATCCATGTCTACGTTCACCACGGTCACCGCCGTGATCGTGGCGATGGTACCTGCCATCATGTTGGTGAGATGCCGCGACACCCGACGCGAGCCGCCGGGTTGCGCACGGTGGAACGTGGCGTCCGCCACGCCCAACGCGATCGCAATCCCGCCGAACACCAACAGCGTTACCCACTGGGAACTCCCGCCCATTGCCAGAACTATCGCGTAACCCCACATCGCCAGTCCGGTGACTCCAATGGCGGCGACGGCAACCCAGTCCACCGGGTGAGCCCGACGTTGCCGGTTACGGGCGAAACGCCACCCGGCAAACACCAGGTAGAAGCTGAACAACGCGATCAGGAACAGGAAAGGGCTGCTCCCCATGATCGCCAGCGGAATCGCCGTCAGGAATACCACCGTCATCCCTGCCGCATAGATCCGGCCTGCCAGCACATGCCACCGCCCTCCCTTCGCCGTAACCAGGGCTAGCGGCGGTGGCCAGCGACACCGACCCGGCGGCGATATGCACCGCCAGCAATATCAGTTGGACCATAAACACCCAGCCGCCGGAAGGACACCACGAGCAGGCGCCGGTTTCACTCCAGCGCTCCCGCTTCCCGCAATTCCCGGTACTCCCCCTCGCTCAGCCCCACTATCTCGCGCAGCGCGTACTCCGTATCCTGCCCCAGCAGCGGTGCCGGTCGATCCAGACGTCCCGGTGTCGCCGAAAGCTGCATCTCGGTGTAGTCCGTGGCGTAGGGCCCCATCTCGGGATGGTCCAGCCAGGTGAAATGTTCCCGGTGACGCAACTGGGGATCCTCGAAGAGATCGCGGGTGTCATTCACCACGCCGGCCGGGACGCCGACCGCCTGTAGGCGACGCATGAGCTCGTGGCGGTCGTGTTTCACCGTCCAATCCGCGATGATGCCGTCGAGTTTGTCCTCGTGAGCCTTGCGTACGCGAAAAGTGCGGAACTCGCCCGAGGAAATCTCGTCGAACCCATCCGACACAACTTCGTCGCGCAAAGCCTCCCACTGCTGGTCGGTGAACGCTGCGATGGCGATCCAACGGTCGGATTCGCCGTTGGCGTCCGAGGCACAGGGATACGCTCCGTGGGGCGAGGCCGAAGGGTGCCGGTTACCCACCAGTTCCGGTTCGCGTCCGTTGACGGCTGCGTCCAGCAGCATCGGCCCTTCGAAATGCAGACTGGTTTCCAACTGAGACATGTCAAGATGCGTCCCTTGGCCGGTGGCACGCTGCCGGTCCACGGCGGCCAGTATCGCGGCCACCGCAAATTTCGGACACACGAAATCCGTATAGGCGCCGTAAGGGTTAACCGGCCCGCGATCCGGCCAGCCGATGATGTTGGTGTATCCCGCCAGCGACGACAGCACCGCGCCAAACCCGGGCTGCGTTTGCATCGGGCCCCCGCGCCCCAGCATCGACGCGCTGAACAGCACGATGCGCGGATTGACCTTGCTCAGCTCGTCGTAACCCAGGCCCCATCGCTCCAGCGTCCCCGGCGTGAAGTTCTCCGTAATCACATCGGCCCATTTGGCGATGCGCAGGATGAGATCCGGAGCTTGCGGATGACCCATGTCTATGGACAGGCCATATTTGTTGGCGTTGTAGTTAGCGAAATAACCCGACCGGTTGATTCCCGATTGGCCACCGACGAAGGGTCCGGCACGGCGCAGCGTTTCCGGCCGTTTGCCTGACTCCACCCGCAACACCGTCGCACCATACTCAGAGAGGTACTTGGTAGTCATCGGGCCTACGGCCACCCAACAGAAATCCAGTACCTTCAGCTCTTCCAGTGGCAAATCGGCCATTGTCAATCGCTCCGCATGCGCCCGTAGCTCTCTAAATTACGCCCAGCTCGGTGAGCCGCGAAAGGTCCCGTTCATTAATGCCCAACTCCCCACCGAGAACCTCCCGGTTGTGCTCCCCGATATGAGGTGCTCGCCGACGTATCCCCACCCGCGAAGGATCCTGTAGGTCCTTCACGAAATGGCCCGGATAGGTGACGGTTTCGCCAATGTCGCTGTGTTGGATCTGATCGTAGTAGTCCCGCGCCGCCAGTTGCCGGTGCGCCAGGATGTCGCTAGGCGTAGCCACCGGGAATAGCAAGATGCGCCTTTCCAGCGCGCCGTCGGCCAACTCGTTCCTGGTGTGCGTCATGAAGAAGGGAGCCACCGCAGCCACTGTCTGCTCCATGATCTCCGCCCGCGCCGTACCATAGCCAAGCTCCTCCCAGTTGACCGCGTCCAACTCCGGACTTCCCATACCTTCTTCGGTCATCCATTCCAGCATCGCCCGCACGCTGCGAGCCGCTCCCGCCGTCCCGCCGCCCGGCTGAAAATTAACGTATCCGTCCTTGCACGGCCAGTTGATGCGCGTGAACGTCCCGCCGGCGGATTCCCGGTAAGCGCCCATGCGGCGCAGGATGGTCTGCTCCAGGTCCCAGTACTGCGGTGCGTGGGCCAGCGTCCGAGCCACTGCCTGCTGGCAGGACACGTCGACGTGTTGCCCCTCGCCCGTCAACTGCCTATGGGTATGGGCGATCATCGCGCCCGCCGCGCCCGCCGCGCTCCCGTGCTGATAGAACTGGGGCATGCTGACCCTCAACGGAGGCCGGTCGCTGTCCCCGGTGAGATGCATGAACCCGCCCAACGCCATGCCAACGATGTCTGACGCCGCGTAGTCGGTGTATGGCCCGTCCTGGCCGAAGGCCGTTATGGAGACCACAACCAGCCGCGGGTTCAAATCGTGCAATTCGGTGTAACCCAACCCTAACGATGCCATGTAACCCGGGTCCGCTGATTCAACGGCGAAGTCGGCCTGACCCACCAGTCGACGGAACAGCGCAACTCCGTCCGTCTTGCCGACGTCCAGCGTGACGCCCCGCTTGTTGGCGCAGTAGGCCCACCAGAACAGGCTGCGTTCCGCCCCGGGCTCGTCCTTGTAGAACGGCCCGATTTTCCGCGCTGGACTGCCCCCCGGAGGCTCGACCTGAATGACGTCCGCTCCGAGGTCGCCAAGTATCTTCCCGCAGAGTAACCCGCGGCCGTCAGTCAGATCGAGTACCCGGTATGGAGCCAGTAGACCAGGCCCGTAGTCGTCAGGATTGGGCATTCGCGCCGCCTAGAAAGTCGCCAACGGGTTCACTGGCGAACCGGTGGCGTTGTGCCACCGCAGCGGCGCGACGGTGAACATAAAGTCCCACTGGTTCAATCGGCGACACACCGGGGCCACTTCGTCGAAGTTGGCCGCGTCAATCAACCAGAGCCCCATGCCGACTATCCCAACCTTGTGGATGGGAAGACCGACATAGGGATAATCGCTGGGCGCCACGTCCCAAGAAGCGTCGCACGCCGCGATGGATACCCCGCGTTCCCGAAGCCACGGCAAGGTTTCAGCGTGGAGGCCGGGTCGCCCCTCCGCCGCGGTAGGAGGACCAACCTCCTGGCGACGCTTGTACCAACCCAGGCGAATGCAGAGCGCGTCTCCTTCCGTGACACGAACACCCTGCGCTTCCTCGGCGGCTTCCAGGTCTGCAGTGAACACCGGCTCGGCAGCTTCCAGCCAGTCCTTGCCTTTCACAGCGGCGATGTCCAGCAGCACCCCGCGAGTGACGACACCGTTCCGCACGTTGTCGATTGCCCCGGCGCCGGCTTTGTTCGCATTGTTGATCAGGCCGGCATCCTGCCCATTGTACATTTTCCCGTTCCAGAACTGGTGGCAAAGGCTGTCCAGGTGGGTCACCGTCAGCCCGTGGAAGGACACCCCTATGAAATCACTGGCTCCTCCGCTGCCTTCCGACGGTGCGGACTCGCCGGTGGACACCATGTAATGCAGTGGCGGGATGCTGGTTACGTCCGGCGCCATCTCCGGCACCAGTAGACGCGAGCACGTAACGCTGATGCCCTCGCGCACCAGCCCGGCTGCCTCCCTCCGCTTGGCATCGGTGATCAGGTTCAGAGTGCCCAGCTCGTCGTCGTCGCCCCAGCGGCCCCAGTTGCTCAGCGAATCGAACCAGCCTAGTACTTGTTCCTCGGTGGGAATGTTCGGTGTGGTCAAGGTACTACCTCCTGTTGGTAAATCAGCTAACATCGAGTGTTGGTTCGCGGTTGTTCGAGACATTGGTGTTCAATAAAATCTATTACTTCGACGGCTTTTCCAAGATGGGATCTCAATTGCGCCGGGGAAATCGAAGACTGTTCGCCATGGGCGATAAGGTTGCGTTGGCCTACGATCGTGTTGATAGCAGATTGCCGGTCGTCTTCGGCCAAAAATGAACGCAACTCGCTTGCCCAGGTTTCGCTAAACGCTTTTGCTGTTCTCACCATACTGTCCGCGTTGGCGTTGCCGACGGTGAATGCGATTTGGTTGCTCACGTATTGAGCCACATGACCGCCTGCAGTGGAGTCAGTATAGTCCTCATAGATGGCTTGCGCCGCGTTCTCAAGGAAGCTGGCGATCATAATGCACAGATATCGCCCCCAGTGAACTTGCAATCGGTTGGCCCCGCTGAGTTCTCTGAACAGGTCCAGGATTTCCTGTAACCGATTCTGAACTCTCGGATTCTGCATTTCACGACCCCTCGAAAGCATCGGTTGCTTTCCGGAGACGAGTTTGTACAGAAAAGGTTTGGGCAGTTCCACCAGAAACGCTCCCAATATATTCGCTATCTTTGAGGAGAGCGTCGTGCGTAACCCTTACAGAGTCGGCACCAGGTTTGGATTTTGTGGTCGGATAGATTCGTCGCGCTAACCCGACTGCCATCGAGTCAAAAACTGCTGCATTCAACTGCCTGCTCCCCTCCGTTCGAAATGCACGATTGCCTACAGCGGCGTTGAACAATTGGGTAACTTCAGCGAACAGGACCTTCCCTTTGTCCAGAAATTCTTGGTCAGGATTCCGGTATCTGTCTGAAAAGTCATTGAGGAAGCCCAGCATAGGTGCGGCGTAGTTTTCGGCATTTATGTACATGGCCCAGAATCGCAGGATTAGTTCTTGGTCTTTCTGACGGGGATTCACACGGTCAAATATGTTTTGCCGTAACTGTTCAGAGTTGATGAGATCTGCGGGCTTTTTGGCCGTTCCCAGAGCCGTGGCCAAGTAGGCAATTCCGGTGCTGAGCCGATCAGATCCCCTCAAACGTGAACAATTACGTTTTGCCAATCATCGTTGACATTCATATCTCGGACGTGGTAAAATAAGGGACCTCGGTATATTGCTTGCCGGATTTCTTGAGGCGTCAACCTTTGTCCAGTGCGGTTGAGACGCTGGAAAATGTGGAACACGCTGCTCATTCCATCATCTGGAAAGAGCTGACGATTTATGGTGGCATGAAAAAGCGAGTTGTCCAATCTACGACGGTCAGGTTGGCGCAAATCGCGGTAAAGTTTTCCGTCGAATGCGGGCACAACCCCTTGTAGTGCGAAATCTTGGTTGCCCTCGCGGAATTTTCCAGAGTAATAATACTGCAATGTCTTCAGGCGTTGCTGTCCGTCAATGACCATCAATTTTTCTGTGATAGGCTCCGTGGTCAAAAATATCCCTGGAATAGGGGGACCTAACAACAAAGACTCAATGAATGGAGAGGCTTGTTTGAAGCTCCACACGAAACCGCGTTGAAAATCAGGTACGAAAATGTCGTCCTCATTTATTCTTCGCACCAGCCCCTCTACGTCAAAATCAACCCCGTAGCTGGTGATCCGATAATTTACTTCTTCGACGATGTCGGTGGTTTCGGTTTCGTCGCGAACGCTGGCATCGATAGGCTCGGCTTCATAGCCGTTAATTTCACTATAAGTAGCCATCTGCTCCTTCCTCGTCATCCCCTAGAGCAATCGAAATGATTCCATTGCGACCGCTGTGACCGCTGTGACCACTCAAATCTAGGTAGTGTTGACATTTGGACTGCGGTACAATTGCCCCATGGCGAGTATAACCATACCTTCAGACCAATGGGAGAAGATTTTGCAATTCCTGCGGGATTGCCCTGACGCGTACGTTGGCGACGCGGCGGAATGCCAGCGGTTTGTCGAGGGCGTGCTGTGGATGGATCGCTCCGGAGCGCCGTGGTGACTGCTGCCGGCCGAGTATGGCAACTGGAACACCATCTACAAACGCTTCGCCCGGTGGTGCGACCGTGGCGTCTGGGAGCGAATGCACCAGCATTTCAGTACGGAACCGGACCTGGAATATCTGGTCATCGACAGTACGGTGGTTCGAGCGCACCAGTGCGCTGGGGGAGCCCCGGCAAAAAGGGGGGCAATCAGCGCAAGCCCTGGACCGCAGTCGCGGCGGGTTCAGCACGAAGGTTCCCGGGAGCGTGGACGCTCTGGGCAACCCCCTGCGGTTCACGTTGACGCCGGGACAGCAGCATGACATCACCCAGGCGGAAACCCTGCTCACCGGCTACCGGAGCGAGTACGTAATCGCGGACAAAGGATATGACGCGCAGGACTTCGTCGACCATTTGGCAGAAGAGGGCATGGTGGCAGTGATCCCCCCACGGTCCAACCGCAAAGCGCCACGGGATTACGATAGACCCTTATACCGAGAACGCCACGTCGTAGAGTGTTTCATCGGCAAGATCAAGCACTACCGCCGGGTATTTTCCAGGTTTGACAAATTGGCCAGCCGATACCTTGGCTTTCTGCAATTCGCTGCCGCCCTCATCTGGCTACGATGAAATGTCAACACTGCCTAGTCAAATTCGCGGGTGTCGTCCCCTACGCTTCCCGCAACCGACGCGAAAACAGGCACAGGAACACCGCGACCGAGCCGGCGATGCCCAGGTACAGCGCAGTCAACGGCGCTCCGATCTGCGTCACCATCCACCCGTTCAGTGCGCTGGCCGGGAAATGCGCCTGGATCGCAAGCACTCGCATCCCGCCCATGCGTCCCCGAAACTCCGGATCTGAATTCCCCATCAGTACCGTCATCACCAGCACCAGCGACACGGAGCGGCCTATGCCCGTCAGAACCTTGATCGCCAGGGCCGCCACCAGCACGGCTGTCAATGGCAGCAGGCCCGGCAGCGTCAGGACCACAACCGCAAACAGGATCATAGAGCCATGCCACCCGCCGTTCACCGCCCAAACGAGCCACCACCCCTGCCGCCGCAGATTGCCCAAGCCCGCCACCACTAAGGCGCCGACCACCGCGCCGGCGCCCATGGCACCGTTGAGCAGGCCCAGTACCTCCGGCCCGCCCTGGAGCGTGTCCTTGGCGAAGATCGGCATCAGGGCCGTGGTGAACGGGAAGCCGGTTACGTTGTACATCGCGGCTATCAGCAGCGCCATGAACAATTGCTTGCGTTGCCAGACGTGGCGCAACCCATCGCCGACCCCAATGATGATCTGTCGGGGCGTGGTGTTTCCTGCAGTTACGTTGCGCGTTCGCACAATCAGGGCCAACACTCCGCCAACCAAATATAGCGCGCCGATGAAACCAAACAACCCGGCCGGCGTGAGCGGCGTATAGAGAAACCCGCCCACGATCGGGCCCACGAATTGCGTAAGATTTTGACCCAAACCCAACATTGCGACCGCGTTGGTGAGCCGCTCACGGGGCACCGTATCAATCAGCAGGGCATTGGTCACCGGGAGCTCCATGGTACGGAATGCGCCCCCGCCGATGATGACAGCGAAGATCATCCAGACTTTCAGAGCATCGCTCAGCAGGAGCAGCATTAGCAGGAACGCCAGCCCCGCGGCGATGAAATGCCCCGCTGCCATGAGCAATCGGCGCGGCAACCTGTCTACCACCGCACCGGCGAATACGGAGAGGAACGCCAGACCCAGTGCTGATCCGCCGGCCAGACCGACTAGCAGAGCATCACCGGTCAACTCCAGCACCAGCCAGAGAATCGCGATGACTTCCATCTGCCGGCCGACCATCGCGATGTTCGCCGATACCCAGACCAGCGAAAAGTCGCGCTGTCGGAACGAGCCGAAGGTCTCGCTCGCCCGGGCGCCTAGTAGTGTGGCCAAGTCTCTAGACCCTCCCTCGCAGACCGGCGCCGATTATAGCACCGGGGCGTGCCGGCCCACCGAAACATGACATCCCAAACACTCCGTCCAAGCGAACCGGCGGGCCCCGAGCCACGGCGTTCGCGTGGTAAAATTCGGCAATCGATACGCATCATCGCTGGAGGACACGGAATGGAAATCGGCGTCGGACTGGACCACACCCTGGGCATGAATTGGGACGATCAGGCCAACCTGGCCCGCGAGGCCGCTGAACTGGGCTACGAGAGCATCTGGACCCCCGAAAACATTGGCACCGATTCGTTCCAGGTATGCGCCCGCCGCTGGCAGGCCAGTTGCGACGTCGTCGAGGGCGGCCTGACCACCGGCATTGGCGTTTCCCCCGTGATGTACCGTACACCCATCGGTTTCGCCATGTCCGGCGGCACCATGAGCCAGCAGACCGGCGGCAAGTTCATCATGGGCATCGGCGCCGGCAGCGCCTATCGTCCCGCCAACCGCCGCGACCTCGGCTTCCCCCGCGTCTCTGCTCTGAACCTCATGCGCGACTACCTGACCACCATCCGTGGCCTGGTGCGCGGTGAACGGGTCTCCTACCAGGGCGAGCACATCAACTACAACAACATCCGCCTCGCCATTCGGCCCGCGCCCGACACGCCGGTTTACCTGGGGACCCTGGGCCCCGAGATGCTGCGGCTGGCCGGCGAGATCGCCGATGGCGTTTGCCTGAACTGGTGCACCCCATCCCAGATCGCCTGGAGCCGGGAACGCATCGCCGAGGGAGCGGAACGGGTCGGCCGTGACCCGTCCGAGGTCAAGGTCGTGGAATACATCCGCATCTGCGTCGACGACGACGAGGACGTGGCCCGCCGCGCCTTCGCCAAGAACTGCTTGGGTTACCCGCTGGGCGCCGCGGTTCCCACGACACGAGAACGCCAATTCGGCTACCGCGCCCACTTCGAGCGCATGGGCTATACGGAAGAGTTGGCCGGCGCCGACGCCATCCGCACACGCGGAGGGGACATGGATGAGGTGGCCGACGCTTACCCTTCCGACGCTCTCCTCGCTGTCGGCTACTACGGCAAACCCGACGGCGCCGCCGCCGCTTTCGCCAAGCTGGCTGAGGGGCTCGACGTGGCGCTAGTGAGGGTGATTGCTGCGCGACCGGAAATCGCCTCGACCCAGGCGGTCATGTGCGCCTGCGTTCCAGACAAGGTGCGGGCCTCGCTCTAACCACCTCGGTACGAACATCATCAGGACCGGCAATCGGCATAACAAGGGGCAACCATGCACGTAGGCGCCGCCACCATCTTCCAGAACCCCGGCAAGTTCACCACCGACTACGACGTGTACCGGGAAGAACTCCGGTTGGCTGATCTGGCCGAGCCGTTGGGTTTCGAGTCGATATGGGGCGTGGAACACCACTTCACCGACTACACCATGTGCCCCGATGTGCTCCAGTTCCTCACCTACATGGCCGGGCGCACCACTGACATGAAGCTGGGCAGCATGGTATGCGTCCTGCCCTGGCACGACCCCATGCGCGTCGCCGAGCAGGTGTCCATGCTGGACAACCTCAGCGACGGCCGGTTCATCCTCGGCATGGGTCGTGGCTTGGCCAAGGTCGAGTACGACGGGTTCCGCGTCGACATGAACGAGTCCCGCACCCGCTTCATCGAGTCCGCCGAGTGCCTGCTGTCCGGCCTGGAAAGCGGGTTCTGCGAATTCGACGGCGAATACATCCAGCAGCCCCGTCGCGAAATTCGTCCCAACCCATTCCGCAGCTTCAAGGATCGCACTTTCGCCGCCGCCATTTCGCCGGAGAGCAGCCGCATCATGGCCCAACTCGGCGTCGGCATGCTGGTCATCCCCCAAAAGCCGTGGGATGAGGTCGAACGCGATCTCAGCAACTACCGCACCGCCTGGCAGGAAAGCCACGGCAGCGCGTCGGCCGGCCCTCCTTCGCCTGTGGTCGCCTGCTGGACCTTCTGCCACGAGGATGCCGACTACGCCCGCGACATGGCCCACCGCTACATCGGCGGTTACTGGAACACCGTGATGGACCACTACCAGTTCAAAGCCGACCTCCACAAGGACATCAAGGGCTACGAATACTACGGCAAGGTTGCCGAGAAGATGCTCGACTACGGCGACGACGAGGTAGTGGACTTCTTCGTCAACCTGCAGGTTTGGGGCACCCCCGAACAGTGCTACGAAAAAATCCTGCAAATCCGTGGCCGCACCGGTCACGACACCTACGTGGGCGCCTTCAGCTACGCCGCCATGCCCTACGATGCCGCCGAGGCAAACATGCGCCTCTTCGCCGCCGAGGTGATGCCCGAGCTGAAAACGCTGGATTAGCTCCGCTGTCCGCTTGGGTTCGTCCGCATCGCATTCGCCACCAGAAACTGAATAAACCACCGGAGGCCATTACCCATGTCCGACTGGTTTGAAAAGCACACCATTGGAGACCTGCTCAACCAGGCCGCCGACCGCTTCGGTCCCCGCGAAGCGCTGATGTACGAGCGCCGTCGGTGGAGCTTTTCGGAATTCAGAGACGAAGTCGACCGCGTGGCCCGCGCCCTCATCAGCCTCGGCGTGCAACCCGGTGACAAAGTCTCCCTCTGGATGCCCAATCGGGCGGAATGGCTGTTCCTGTTCGGCGCCGTCGCCAAGATCGGCGCGGTGCTCGTGCCCATTAACACGCGCTTCCGTACCACCGACATGGAGTACCTGGTCAATCACTCGGATTCCACTACCCTGATCCTGGTGGACCGCTCGGGCCCCGTCGACTATCTCGACATGCTCCGGGAGGTCGCACCCGAAATCGACACCGGTGACGCCACGGCGTTGCGGCCTGCTGCTTTTCCTGCCCTTCGCAACGTGGTAGTCATCGGCGACGACAAGCCATCCGGTGTCATCGATTGGGATGCCATGCTGGCCGGCGCCGATGAAGTGCCCCTCGACGAATTGAAACAACGTGATGCTGCCGTGAGCCCAGACGACACCTTCTTGCTGATGTACACCTCTGGCACCACCGGCTTTCCCAAGGGCGTGATGCACTGCCACAACCCCATCCGCACCATCACGGACGCCGCGAACCGCATGGCCGTGTCCCCCCGCGACGTTATCCTGATGTACCTGCCCCTGTTCCACTGCTTCGGCCTCTACGAAGGCCCGCTGATGTCGTGGGTCACCGGCGCCCGCATCGTGCTGACCACCATATTTGATGCCGGAGAAGTCCTGTCCCTGCTGGAATCGGAGCGGGCCACGGTGATGAACGGCTTCGACACCCACTTCTTCGACCTCACCCACCATCCCGATGTGGACCACATCGACCGGAGCAGCCTCCGCACCATCTTGCTGGCCGTGGGCATGGCCTCCAGCGAACCCACCGCGCGCCTGACCCAGGAGAAACTGTGCCCCTCACTGTCGGCGTGGGGCATGACCGAGGTCGGCGTCGGGGCCACCCGCTCCTTCCTGGACGCCCCCGAGGACGACCGTTGCGTCGAAAGCGGCCACGCCCTGCCCGGCTACGAGTTCAAGGTGATCGACCCCGAAACCGGCGCAATGCAGCCGCCATCGACCATCGGCGAGCTCTGCGTCCGCGGCTACGCCCTCATGCAGGGCTACTACAAGCGACCCGAGGCCACGGCGGAAGCCATCGACGGCGACGGCTGGTTCCACACCGGCGACGTCGCCACCATGCGCGACGACGGCAGCATCCGTTTCATGGGCCGCTACAAGGACGTACTCAAGGTCGGCGGCGAAAACGTCGACCCCACCGAGGTCGAGGCGTTCCTCCTCGAGCACCCCGCGGTCAACAAGGTGCAGGTGATCGGCGTCCCGGACCCGCGCCTCACCGAGGTCGCCTGCGCCTGTGTGGTCGTCGAGCCGGGCCAGGCCATCACCGACGCCGACCTTGGCGATTTCTGCCGCGGGAAAATGGCCAGCTTCAAAATACCCCGCCATCTGGTCCTGATGGACGACTACCCCATGACCTCCAGCGGCAAGGTCCAAAAATACCTGCTCCGCCAGATGGCCGCCGAAACCCTGGGCCTGGGCGTCTAGCCCTCTCCTCGTCTTGAGCGCAGCGTGACACTCACCCGCACCGCACCCTACGTCGGCATTACCGGTTTCTGTTCGCAGGGCGAAGTCGATGCCGTGCTGGAGGTGGTCCCGGCAGAACCCAATCGACTGCTGATGTGCGGTGTGTTGCTGAGCAATGCCCTATTGTCCGGCGGATCCAGTGACGCGCCCAATCGCTGCCCTGCGCCCGGCACCATCGCCAGCATCTTCTCCGACGATCCCCGCTGTCTCAACCTGGTCCACTATCGCCCGGGTGCGGAGGTTGACGTCGCCGACGCCTTGTCCCGAGCTTCAGAAGCAGGCGGACCCAATTGTCACGGTATCCAGATCAACGCCACGCGTGGCGTTCCCTGGCCCGACCCGGACGCATTGGCGAAATTCCAGGAACGTTGTCGGCCGTCCCGGATCGTCTTTCAGGCGGGACGTGAGGCGATGGAAACTACCCATCACCAACCGGACGAACTGGCCCGCCGTTGCGCCACGTATTCCGGCCTGGTAACCGACGTGCTGGTGGACGCGTCCGAGGGTCTTGGCGTCCCGCTGGACTCCACTCGCTCAGTCGCATACCTGGAAGCCCTGAACGCAGCCGCTCCCGATTTGGGATTAGTGGTCGCCGGCGGCCTCCACGCCGGCAACATCGTTGAGCTGCTGTCGCCCCTGTTGCCCAATTGGTCGGACGTCAGCATCGACGCCGAGGGCCGTCTGCGGGACGCGGACGACCGGCTGGACACTGCTGTCGCGGTGGCTTATTGGCAAGCCGCGCGGCGATTGCTGGACTGATGCGGAGGCATCTGTGACCGCCCCGACCGTCAAACACATCGTCTGCCTCGCCAATTCGCGGAAATACGGCGAGCGATGTGTGGCCGGGAAGGAACTACTGGCGGACGGTAGCGCCGGCGGTTGGATCCGTCCGGTCAGCAGTCGCGAAAACGAGGAAGTCTCCGAGCAGGAACGATACTACGCTGACGGCAGCGATCCAGACGTCCTGGACATCATCCAGGTACCTCTTGCCGGACCCAAACCCAATAGCTATCAGCAGGAAAATTGGCTGCTGATCGCGTCGGGCAGGTGGCGCAAAGCAGGACGATTCACCTGGGATGACTTGCCGAAACTGGCGGACCGCGAGGCTCCGCTCTGGACCAACGGTTTCAGCTCCCGCGGGGGAGAAAACGACCAGGTGCCTGTCGATATCGCTTCTGGGCATGACACCTCGCTGCGCCTGGTCAGGGTTGATGATTTGACCGTTACTGTATCTGAGCCGTCACGCCCGAGCGCCAATTACCCGATTTTGCGGGGACGGTTCACTCACTGCAATGCAACCTATTGCTTTCGCATTACCGACCCCGTGAGCGAAAGCGGCTCGGTGGACCTGGGTTACGGCGAATACCGCGTGGGCGAGCGCTACCTGACGGTCAGCCTCGGCGAACCGTTCGAAGGCCACGCGTACAAACTCATCGCCGCCATCATCCGGCCCTGACGGAGGACATCGGATTGAACCTGACTCAACCCACAGTCCTCACTGTCGGACATTCCAACCATCCGCCGGAGACGTTCATCAATTTGTTGGTACGGCACGGCGTCGATGAGGTCATCGACGTCCGTTCCGCTCCGTACAGCCGTTACTCCCCACAGTTCAATCATGAAAGTCTCCAGCGGGTGCTGGGCGATATCGGCATCGGATACACGTACCTGGGCGGAGAGTTAGGCGGCCGTCCTGCTGACCATTCCTGCTACGGCGCGGACGGCCGTGTCCATTACGATCGGGTCGCTGCAACCGATCAATTCGATGACGGATTGCGCCGAGTTATCCGGGTGGCTGAAGAAAACTGCACGGTGCTTCTGTGCACCGAAAAAGAGCCTCTGGAATGCCACCGCACCCTGTTGGTGGCCCGATCTCTGGACGATCGGGGCGTCAGCGTTGCCCACATCCAGGCTGATGGGTCCCTGGAGAGCTACGACGACTCCATGAGCCGCCTGTTAGAAATCCACAAGCTGCCGCCGCAAGGCGACATGTTTCGCTCCCGGGACGACGTCATCGTCGAGGCCCTGACCAGGCAGGCTCACAAGTTCGCATATGTGACAGCCGACCTGCCACCCGCCGACGATGAATGGGAGGCCATTCCGTGAAGCTCTACACAATCGGCTTCACTCGGAAATCCGCCGCCGAATTTTTCGGCCTCCTGCGGGACTCCGGTGCGAAACGCGTGGTCGATATCCGCCTGCGCAACACTTCCGGCCTCGCGGGTTTCACCAAGAAAAGCGATCTACCATGGTTTCTCCGTGAACTGTGCGGCATGGATTACGTCCACTTGCCACGGCTGTCGCCCACTGACGCATTGCTGGACGCTTACCGGAATAAGCGCATAACCTGGGACGAGTACGAACCTATATTCCATGCCCTGATTGAACGCCGGCTCATCCGGGCCGCCATCCCTCGGGATATAATCGCCGATAGTTGCCTGCTGTGCACCGAGCCCCAACCGCACAATTGTCACCGCCGGCTCGTCGCTGAGCATCTCCAGCAGCATTGGGGTGACGTCGAAATCATTCATTTGACATAAGGGAGGGAACCAGATGTCCCAGGTCAACACCGTCCTCGGCCCGATCGACTCCGCCGATTTGGGTTTCACCCTCAGCCACGAGCACATCACCCTGGGCGCCGCGGGAGCTGCGGCAACCTACCCCGGGTTCCAGGACCGTCAGGCCATCGCTGACGCCGCGACCGCCGCACTTGCCGAGGCTTACGCGGGAGGCGTCCGCAGCATCATCGACGTCACCACCTTCGACCTGGGCCGCGACGTCGCCATGATGCAGGAGGTTAGCCGCCGCTCCGGCGTCCACGCCATCCCCTGCACCGGAAACCACCTGTCTGTTCCTCGCATCTTCTGGGGAGCGCCTGTGAACAAGGTTGCCGTCCTCTTTATCAAGGAGATTGAGGAAGGCATTGAAAACAGCGGAGTCAAGGCGGGGATCATCAAGGTCGCCAGTGACCGTGGAGGCATCACCGAGAACGAGGAGATCATATTGCGCGCCGCCGCCCGCGCCTGCAACGCCACGGGAACCCGTATCAGCACTCACACCTGGTCGCCAGACCGGGTCGGCGAGGAGCAGGTACGCATCCTGAAGGAAGAAGGCGTCGACCTCAACCGGGTTTACATCGGCCACAGCAACGACGACACCGACGTCGGCTACCTGATCGGGCTCCTGGAGGAAGGCGTGTGGCTGGGCCTCGACCGTTACCCCGGTGGACGCACGCCCGAGACTCCCAAATGGGAGCAGCGCACCGAAGTAGTCAAACAACTCGTCGACGCAGGTTGGGCGCACCGGTTGATGCTGTCCCACGACCACTCGACGCCCGTGGTGCAGCCGTCGGAGGAACTACGCCAGGAGCGCGAAGCTTTCAACCCGGACGGATATCTATTTATCACCCGAAACGTCCTGCCGAGGTTGCTGGAGCTGGGAGCGACCGACGCCGACGTACAGGCGATGATGGTCGACAACCCCCGCCGCTTCTTCGAGGACTGACCGGTCCCACCCATTTGCGAGGATTACCGTGAACATCGGCTTTTCCCTTTCCAATAATCAGGGCCTCGCCAACGTCCAGGACGTGGTGAGCGTCGCCGCCCGAGCTGAGGAGCTGGGCTACGATTCCGTCTGGGCCAGTGACCACGTATTTAACGTCAGCTACGTCTACGAGCGCCTCGGCGATCGACCGTACTACGATCCAATGACTATCCTGACATTTGCCGCCGCCCAAACCCAGCGGGTCATCCTGGGTACCAGCGTACTGGTTTTGCCCTACCACAACCCGATGCGATTGGCGAAACAGGCCGCCACGTTGGACCAATTGTCCGGCGGACGCGTGGCCCTCGGTGTCGGCGTGGGCGTTATCGAAACCGAGTTGGAAGCAATGGGCGTGCCCTTCTCCGAGCGGGGTCCGTACACCGACGAGTCCATTGACATAATGAAGACCCTTTGGTGCGACGACAACCCGCGCCATGATGGCCGGTTCTTCCAATTCGAAGGAATGGCATTCTCGCCTCGGCCCGTCCGACCAGCAGGCATCCCTCTCATAATTGGAGGAACCAGTCGCGCCGCTATCCGTCGGGCAGCCCGCCGCGGCGACGGCTGGCATCCCACGGCCATGCCTCCAGAAGATCTGGCCCAGGGGATCCGGTATCTGCACGAACAGGCCGACCGCGCGGGGCGTGACCCCGCCGCAATTCCCGTTTCGGTAAGCGTTCCACTCCAGGGAGGCCGGCCCGGCCGTTTCGCCCTGGGCACCGAGCCGGACGAGATGCGCGCCAACGCTCAGGCTTTCGCCGATATCGGCGTATCGCGCATCGTGGTGTCCCCGTACTCCGGAGATCCCGAGGTCGTGTTCCCTGCCATGGAAACCGTGGCCTCCGAGGTGATGCCTGCCGTTGCCTAGACTGCCCGTAGAAACCTGTGCGATACAGTTCTGGTAGGATACATCGGAGACAGACCTTGACGAACCCCGCCACTCCAACCACAGCCCCATACGGTTCATGGTGGTCTCCCATCACGGCCGAGGCCATCGTCGCTGAGTCCATTGGCATAGGCAGCGTAGCGATCGACGGTGACGCCATCCTGTGGACGGAATCCCGACCGTCCGAGGGTGGACGTTACGTAATAGTTCGCCTTCAACCGGACGGCGCCGTCTCCGACGTGAACCCGGCTCCGTTCAATGCCCGCACCCGCGTCCACGAGTATGGCGGTGGAGCCTGGTTAGCGGATGGCGGCACGGTATGGTTCTCCAACTTCGATGACCAGCGCATCTACCGTCGGGAATCCGGTGCTGAACCCCAGGCAGTCACCCTCGACGCACCGTTGCGCTACGCCGACTACATCTTGGACCGCACCCGGAACCGCCTCATCTGCGTGCGCGAAGACCACACCGACCCAGAGAATGTCGTCAACTGCATCGCGGCAGTTCCAGCCGACGGCGTCGGCGACCAGATCATCCTGTTCGGCGGATGGGATTTTGTCTCATCGCCCCGCATGAGCCCTGACGGCAAAACCCTCGCCTGGCTGTCGTGGAACCACCCCAACATGCCATGGGATGGAACCCACCTGTGGACGGCGCCCATTCTGGAAGATGGCTCATTGGGGGAAACCGCTCTGGTTGCCGGTGGAAATGCCGTGTCAGTGTGCCAACCCGATTGGTCGCCTGGCGGAATATTGCACTTCGTGGCGGATCAGTCCGGCTGGTGGAACCTGTATCGCCTTGATGTGGACGGCCCCGAATCCCTGTATCCGGACGATGCCGAGTACGGCCGCCCCCAGTGGGTCTTCGGGTCCCGCGCGTACGCCTTTGCCGGCAACGGCAACATCGTGTGTGCGCTCAACCGTAGCGGCTCCTGGTCACTGAACCTGGTGGACCCGGATGCTAGGACACTCACCCCGTTGAACGTTCCGGCCGGCGAAATGGGACGCGGAGATCTAGCCGCGTCGGGCATAACCGCTGCCGTCGTCGCCGGCGATGCCAGGCGGCCCATGTCATTGATGCGCGTCAACCTGCGCACTGGTGCTTGGGACACGCTCCGAGAATCCTCAACAGTCGGCGTCCCTGCCGACTACATCTCGCCGGCCCAAACCATAGAATTTCCCTCTAACGACGGTCGCCCGGCCTACGCCCTGTATTACCCGCCACGCAACCCGGATTACCATGCACCCGAAGGCGCCTTGCCGCCTCTGCTAACTCTGAGCCACGGGGGCCCCACGGGTGCCGCTTCTGGCGCGTTGGACATGTCGGTGCAATTTTGGACCACTCGCGGTTTCGCGGTTGTCGATGTGAACTACGGCGGCAGCGTCGGATACGGTCGCGCCTATCGCCAACTGCTGAACGGCAACTGGGGTGTTGTCGATGTCGACGACTGCGCCAACGCCGCCCTCCACCTGGTGCACCAGCATCTGGCCGACGGCGATCGCTTGGCAATCCGCGGCGGGAGCGCCGGCGGCTACACTACCCTGGCCGCGCTGGCCTTTCGCAACGTCTTCGCCGCTGGAGCCAGTTACTACGGCGTTTCCGATCTCACCGCCCTGGCCGAGGATACCCATAAGTTCGAGTCCCGCTATCTGGACCGCTTGGTGGGCCCCTACCCCGAGAGCGCGGAAACGTATCGGAGTCGCTCACCGATCAACCATACCGAAGGATTTTCCTGTCCTATCATCCTTTTCCAAGGCTTGGAGGACCAGATCGTCCCGCCCAATCAGGCCGAGATAATGTACGCAGCAGTGCGATACAAGGGTATCCTTTGCGCCTATCTGCCCTTCGAAGGAGAGCAGCACGGCTTCCGTCGCGCCGAAAACATCAAGCGCGCATTGGAAGCCGAACTGTACTTCTATTCCCGAGTGTTCGGCTTCGACCTGCCCGATCCCGTGGAACCCGTGCAGATCGAAAACCTGTAGGCGAAGGTCAGTAGGCGGCCCGCAACACTTCCATAATCGGCCCGGCGTCCACAACCGGCTTGGGGTTGGTGCTCAGACTGCGATCCTGCAGTGTGGCTGTGGCAATGTACTCCAGACCATCTTCCGGCACACCGACTTCTCGCAAAGTACGCGGAAGCTCCAGTTCCCGGCAAAGCCCGTCAACCGCATCAGCGGCGGCCAGGCCAGCCTCTTCGTCCGTCATCGTGCTGCTAGCGACCCCGATGGCCTCCGCGATCAGCCGTTGACGGTCGGCACACGCGTCCAGGTTGTACCGCATGGTGTGCGGGAGCAATATGGCGTTGGCCTCGCCGTGAGGCACGTCGTACAGCCCGCCCACATGGTGACAGGTGGCGGTGTTCAACCCCAGCCCGCCGAAGGACGCCAGGGACGCCATGGCGCACGCGGTCTTGGTAGCCAGCAGAGTGTCGATATCGCCATCCTGGCAGCGGGGCAGGTTTTCGAACAGCAGACGAATTGCGTGGAGGGCCATGCCGTCGCCGATGGGGTTATGTCCCGTTGAGTAAACCGTCTCGATGGCAATGCGCAGTTGACCGATGGCGGTGGACACCAGGATCCGCAACGGCGTGGTGGCCAGCGCCTGCCCGTCGATTACCACCGTGCGATGGGTCACTCCGTCCCCCGCGATGCTCAGCTTGCGTCCCTGTTGGTGGTCGGTGACGCCACCGCCGCCCCGGCTGAACTCGGCACAACCCATCGTGGTGGGCACGCTCACGATTGGAACCTTGGGCGACGGCGTGGGCGGAACGGTAATCTTGTCCGGGGGCTCGAAGATGATGGCATAGTCGCGGATGTCACCGCCCTCGGCGAGCAGAACGGCGATGGCCTTGGTCGTGTCATGTGTGCTGCCGCCACCCACGCTGATGAAGATGTCCGGCTGCGTTTCCTGGGCCATAGCCGCGCCGGCCTCCACGGTTGCCACGGGCGAGTGGGGCGCCACTCCCGAGTACGTGCCGACGTAACGTGAGCCCAGCGCCTCCTGGACGCGCGGCACCACGTCACACGCGCTGAGGATCGTGGGCCCGCAGGTGATCATCGCCCGACTGGCCGCAAGACCGTCCACGGTCGACGGCAGGTCGTTAATCGCGGATTCATTGCAGATAATATTCTGGTTCAGCGGATCGTATCGGTACCGCAACGTGCTGGTGGTCATGGTCTTTCACCTCCGTTACAAATAAAGCGGGGGCGAATGTGCATCCGCCCCCGGTTGTTTCCCCTGGTCGCTCCTACTGGTTCAATCCTCTCTGCATGCCTCGCAGGTAGCCGGCCTGGCCGCCGTGCTGGTTAACTTCCCAGATGAGCAGCCGGAACATGTCGGCCACGGCCATGCTCTCTCCGCGCCGGTTCGTCATCTGGGTGTTCACCAGCGAGTCGTCGTCGTGATCCTCGAGGAACTCCAGCAGGTTGTTTCGCGCGGCGTCGGCATACTCCATCAGGATGGCCTTTCCAGGGCAGCTCCAGCTGGTCAGGTCTTCCACCGTGTAGCCGAACCCCACGTTCATCGGTTCCGGTTCGAACCCCAACCGTTGCGCCCATTCCCGTTCGTAAAGCTGCTGTTCCTGCTTGGCCAGCGACTGCACCCACATATCGAGGGCGCGCCCATAGTGCCACACGATGAACCCGATGGAGTGGCACTGCTCGTTGGGGACGAACTCAATCTCCTCCTGGGTCAGCCCATCCACATACCGGACCAGCCAATCCCAGTTGGCGTCGAACGATTCCTTGATGAATTCTTTCAGTGCCATTATAGACTCCGTTAGACTGGTCGCAATGCTTTAGCGGTTCGCGACTGCGGTTCGTATAGCGTCGCTGATGCCTTCAAACTGGACAGATATCGTGCCAAGGCGCTTTAGGCTGCCAAGACCGATGCGTTTCTGCTCCGGGATTTCGCGCTCCAGCACGGTGGTGGCTAATACGTAAAAAGTCCATTGGGTCATGTCCAAGGGATCGATACTAATTTTATCCTGATAATGGTGCAAGCAAAATACGTAAACGTCTGACCATCGCCTTTTGTGTTCGGTGAATGTGTTGGTCCCTGCATCCCAACCTTGTTTGCGTCCGATATCGAAGGTGGGTGAGGACAAATTTGATTGTTTCCAACTTTGAACGTAACCGGAGGTTTTGACCTCAATTCTGAGACCATCCGATGTCCTGACATCATAGTCGGCCCATTCCTCTTGGACGCCATCTGCGGCGCCAACCGCCAGAGAGACCAAATATTCCCCAAACGCGCCTCGAAGAGTATTGCTCACAAGGTCCGAGCCCATCCACTGCCAAAAAGCCAATAGCGTTGATCCGTTGGGCAACGGTTCATACCCGTCGCGTCGACGGGGGGTAAGCGGTGCGAGCGGATCCCCCATTTCGGCCGAAGGATTTATCAGGTCGTCCAAACCGGTTGCCGCTTTCCCAGGAACGCCGATATGCCTTCCTTGGCGTCGTCGGCCAACAGGTTGTCAACCATAACCTGGCTTGCAAACTGATAGGCGGACGGACGGTCCATCTCGATTTGACGATAGAAAGCAGCTTTGCCCAGCGCCAGCGTGTGCGCGCTGGCTGACGCGATCTGGGTCGCCAACTCCGCTACCTGCGTTTCCAGTTCATCAGCAGCCACGATCCGGCTGATGAGACCAAAGTCCAATGCTTCCTGTGCCGAAATCGGCCGACCCGTGAGGAGCATTTCCATCGCCTTCTTCGGCATCACCGAACGCGCCACCGCCACGCCGGGCGTCGTGCAGAACAATCCAATCTGCACACCGGGCGTCGCGAATGCCGCGGTGTCTGCGGCCACCGCAATGTCGCAGGTGGCCACCAGTTGGCATCCCGCGGCCGTGGCCAGCCCCTGGACCTGCGCTATCACCGGCTTGGGCAGCAACCTGATAGCCTCCATCACCCGCGTGCAGGCTTCAAACACCCCCGCGTAGTCCTCGGCGTCACCGTTGACCAGTTCGTTCAGATCATGGCCGGAACTGAACACCGGGCCCTCTGACCTGAAAACGACTACGCGCGCCGCATCGTCATCCGAAATCTCGGTCAGCAGGCTTTCCAACGCCGCCAACGTCGGCGATGAGAGAGCGTTTCTCCTCTCTGGGTTATTGAGCGTAAGAGTCGCGACGCCCTCAGGACTGATGGAGTACAGGACGGGCAAGCCTGCCATATTCGTACCTTCCTTTATCCTCTCGGCAATCCCAACCCACGGCTCGCGATGATGTTGCGTTGGACCTCGCTGGTTCCGGCCGCGATGGTATGGGAGAACGCGCGAAGCCAGTGCTCCTGCATATCGGCTTCCATGGGAGTCCATTTCTCGTCCCGTAGGCCGCCATACATGCCCATGATCTCCAGGCAGGAAGCGGTGGTCCGCTGCACGGTCTCACTACCGAACACTTTAGACATCGAGGCTTCTTTGTTGGGCACCAAGCCCTCTCCCTGCATCCAGGCCACGTTGTAGGCGATCAGCCTTGCCACCTCGCACTCGATGTAACGGTCGGCCAACACGTTGCGTACCCACGGCTCCTGGCTCAGCGGTTTTCCGTTGCGGCGGATCCCGTCGGCCCACTGGCGGGTGTCGTCCAGATGGCGGCGGGCCGCCGCGGAATAGTCGATACCGGACCGCTCAAAGTCCAGCAGCGTCACCGCCACATACCAGCCGCGATTCTCCTCACCCACGATGTTGCGCGCCGGGACGCGTACATTGTCAAAGATCACCTGGTTGAACTCGTGCCGGCCGCCCATGTTGATGATCGGTCGGACCTCGATCCCGGGCGTTTTCATATCAACCAGGAAGAAGCTGATCCCACGGTGTTTGGGCGCATCGGTGTCGGTGCGGGTCAACAGCATGATCCAGTCACCCCGGTGACCCATGGATGTCCAGATCTTGCTGCCGTTAACCACGAACTCGTCGCCATCTCGGATGGCGCGCGTGCTCAGCGACGCCAGATCAGATCCCGATTCCGGCTCGCTGTAACCCTGGCACCACTGCACTTCGCCCTTGGCAACCGGAGGCAGATGCTCAGCCTTCTGCTCGTCCGTCCCGTGGATCATCAGCGTAGCGCCCATCATCCGCACGCCGAAGTTGTCGCGGCCCGGCGCGCGGTGATACGTCATCTCCTCATTGAAAATGGCCGTGCGTACCGGGGATGCTTTCTGCCCGCCGTATTCCTCGGGCCAGTGCATGGTGAGCCAGCCATGGTCGGCCAACTTGCGGCGCACATCCAGTGTGCGTTCCCAGTTCTCTTCGCCGGAGCTCCGTTCTCCCAGGTCCCATTCCGGGACATACTCACCATCAATGAATTCTCGCAGATCGTTTCGGAATGCGGCGTCTGCGCTGCTTAGCTGGAACTCCATGGTAGATCTCCTGAGCTCGGCGTTTCGGCCATATTATCACGGAGGCGATCAGATTTGGCTGTATCCGCTTCCGGGACCGCGCGTGTCGTCGACACCCCAGCCCCGGCCTTCGGTAATCCAGCCGAATTCCAGCAGGATCTGCTGGCTGTAACAAACCCGGCCGGTTACTTTCTCTGCCGGCTCCGAAGCCAGCAGCAGTGTAGCTTTGGCCAAAAGTTCTGGCGGCTCGCCCCGCGGATCATCCATTCCCTCCACCAGATGATGGAAGACAGTACCGGGCGTCGGCACCACCAGTGACGGGGCCACCGCGGAAACCGAAATCCCGTACTCGTAAACCTCCTGCGCCAGACCCTGTGAGAACCGCTCCAGCGCCGCTTTTTCCGCGCCGTAGCAGGTGCCGTTGTTCGGCGGCGTGGTGTATGGTCCTCGGCCCGGGCCGACAGCCGAACCGGAGGAGATGTTGACGATGCTCCCCGACCGCCGCTCGGTCATATCCCCCAGGACCAGTTGGCTGAGAATGAACGGCGCGTGGAAGTTCACTGCCCAGGACCGCATCCACCGGTTTATGGGGAAATCCTTAACGGGCAGGTAGTAAGTCAACGCAGCGTTGTTCACCAACACGTCCACTGGCCCGTAGATGCTTCGGGTCTCTTCCACCAGCCGCTCGCAATCTTCAGGCAGCGAGATGTTGACTGCTACCGCAGTGGCTTCCCCGCCGGCTTCTTTGATGTCCGAGATCGTCTTGGCCAGCGAGCCTTCCAAGGGGTGGTCACCCTCGTTGACGGTACGCGCGGCGCAGACCACTCTGGCGCCTTCGGCCGCGAAAAGCCTGCTGATTTCAGCGCCTATCCCGCGGCTGGCGCCGGTTACGATAGCTGTTTTTCCTTCAAGTCTGGGCATTTCAGGTCGATCCTTTAGTTGGATGGAGCAATCTGTGTCGAGCACCGGCTGGTTCGTGGTGTCCGGAATGTCCTGGGTTCAGGAAATTTCTCAGGTGCCCGCTGATTTGCGGCTCGAACCGTAACCACCGGGCCGACGCCGACGATTATAACAATTCGGGGTCAAGACGCCGGCAGTCTTCTTGCGGTGACGAACCATGTAGAGCAAAACGCCCCGACGAGAAGCATCCTGCACACCAGCAACTATCTATTTCAGGGGGAACATATCCCGAAAACGCTGATCCTGCCGTCCCGCCAGCGATCGCCAACAGGGTTCTTTACTCTGAGTCCAGCAGTTCGGTAAGTATTTGCTCATTCATCGTGAAACTTTCCGCCGCTGACGGGAACTGACCGGTACGCACGTCTTCGGCGTATCGTTGGAAGGCCTGCGTCATGTCCGATGCCAGATTGGCGTATTGCCGGGCGTGCTTGGGAACGAAATCAGGGAACAGACCCAGCATATCGTGGAAAACCTGGACTTGCCCGTCACAGTCCGGCCCCGCGCCGATCCCTATGGTGGGGATGGTGAGCCGTTCGGTGATCACCCGCGCCAACGGGGCCGGCACGCACTCCAAAACGACCGAGTATGCTCCCGCCTCCTGCAATGCCAAGGCGTCGTCCAACACCCGCCGCGCCGCCGCCTTGGTCCGTCCTTGCACCCGGTAGCCGCCCAGGGCGTTCACCGACTGCGGCGTCAGCCCAATGTGCCCCATCACCGGCACGCCGGCATCCACCATACGGCGCACCGTGCTCGCGATGGCTACACCTCCTTCCAACTTGACGGTGTGGGCCCCGCCTTCTTGCATCAACCTACCGGCATTGCGCAGCGCTTCTGCCGGATCGACCTGGTAAGCCATAAACGGCAGATCTACCACTACAAGGGCCTCTGACGCCCCCCGGCTCACCATCCGTCCGTGCCGCACCATATCGTCCATGGTAACCGGCACCGTAGAATCGTAACCGAGGACAACCATACCCAAGCTGTCGCCAACCAGTATGATCGGGATTCCGGCGGCGTCGGCGATACGTGCGGCCGTGTAATCGTATGCGGTGACCATGGGGATTTTCTCCCCGGCCCGCTTCATGTCGGCCAGTTGTCGAATTGTGATCGCCATGTTGCCGCGATTTTATCAGTCGGACGCGCCAATTGTCCGTTTCAATCGGTCCAACTGCGGTTCCTCGATTCCCTTGGCCCGGGCAAGATGGAGCGACGATTCCGTCAGTTGGCGATACAGGGGGAGCAGATGCGCGGCATGTCGCGACAGCGAATCTAGATGCGCCGCCACCGTGTCAGCGTCTCCACGCACTACCGGCCCCGTTACCGCGTTGGCCGGCCCCTGACGATCAATCGATTCAATCGTGGCGTGTGCCAACGTAACGACAGCCCTGACACCGTCTTCCTCTGTGAAGCCCATGCTGGTCCACAATCCTACCGCAGCGTCAATTAGTGTGGACAGGTACCCACAACTCAACACCGCGCTAGCATGGTAAAGGGGACGCATTTCGTCGGGGATCGCGATGCCCCACCCTCCCAGTGATTGAGCCAGGTTGGGGAGAAACTGCGTCAGCCAGCCGTTGGCCGATATGGCAAATGTTACTCCGGTTAGCCGTTCGGCTGCCTGCGCCGGTCCATCTATTGCCGCAAACGTCTGAAACGGATGCATCGCACCCGTGACGGCGCCGGCGTCCAACGCTGCGGCAAGGAGTTCCGTTGACGCCGCGCCGCAGCAATGCGCGACCCCTTGGCCCTGCCTCCACGTAGCGTCAGCCGTCACTTGGGCTATGGCCGTGTCCGGAGTAGTTACGAACACGAGATCGCAGACGTCCACGACCTGCTGCGTGGTGCCTAGAGCCTCGCAGCCGTCGATTAGGCTGGCCGTTCGCTCCGCGCTCGCGTAGGTGCGACTGGCCACCGCACCAACGCGCCAACCTGCCGCGCTGAGCGCCAGCGCCAGCCCGCTGCCAAGAACACCGGCCCCTACGAAACCGATCGTGACATCGTCAGGTCTGACCATTGCGCAACTCCGATACCGCTGGTATTCCCGCGAGCCCCCGAGCCGACTGTAACGCATCCAGGATCGCCAGCGCGGTCACGTGCGTGGCGGCCGCAACTATGGCCATCAAGTCAGCTGGTACGGATTTTTGGCCCGTCGCCACACAGAATAACGTATCGCCGTCGCTCGGTGTGTGGCACGGGCGGATGGTCAACGCCATGCCGTCGTGCGCGGTGGAAGCAACGAAATTGACCTGCATTTTGTCCAGCGTTGCGTCAGTCGCCACCACACCGATGGTCGTATTCACCAGCGGAGACGTCTCGGCAGGATTCCTCCTATTTAACATAACCTCTAGCGGATCCGACAAGCTGCCATCATCGCCGCGCGGGCCGGCAATCAACTCGCCGTTGCGGTGGTCGTAGATCCCGCCCCAGGCGTTGACCGCAACCGCCGCGCCGACCGATACACCGTCGGCCAGCGCGATAGTCGCCGAACCGATCCCCCCCTTGACCGCCCCGCCGATCCCGAGCCCCTTGGCCACCGTGGCGCCCGTGCCCGCCCCTACCGAACCGACCGCCATCGCTCCGCTGTCCGATGCCACGCAAGCGGCATAGCCCGCCTCGGCACCTGGCCGCACGTCCGATCTGCCCACGCCGAGGTCGTAGAGTATCGCTGCCGGAACGATGGGCACGTAGCCGTGTGGCGTCTCGAAACCGATCCCGCGCTCCTCCAACCACTGTTGTACGCCTCCGGCTGCGGCCAGACCGAACGCGCTGCCACCACTGAGCAGGACTCCGTGGACCCGGTCAACCCGCCGGATGGGATCGAGCAAATCGGTTTCGCGTGTCCCCGGCGAGCCGCCGCGCACCGCGACACCGCCTACAGCCCCGTCGGTGCAAAGGATCACCGTGCAACCGGTGGCGGCTTCCGCGTCGGTCCAATGCCCCGCCGAAACGCCAGGTACGTCGACTATGGATCCGGGATGTTGGCCGGGCGAGGTCACGGGACAGCGTCCGTTCCGACCGATGACAACAACTCTTCGGCACGTTCCAGCAGATGGTCCCGCCTTTCGGCGCCGAACCCGCGGCTCTCCAGGTACAGACGCAACGCCGCCAGCGGCTGGAGGTCCGACGGTTCTACCGATATCCGCCGCCGCTCGGCGTCTGTAACCTCCCGAGATATGCTGGCGACATAATGCGCCGGCGACAACGACGGACGCAGGTCCACGTCTCTTAGTTTCGAAGACTGCTCGGACGACATCTTTATACGGAGCCGCACGATGGCCCCATCTACCTCATGCCGGCCAATCGCTCGCGTTACGAATTCGGCGGGGTTCGGTTCATTTTCCGGAACGACCGCGTCCACGGTCACGAACGGACGCGCCGCAATTTCATGGAACCGGAAATCGGTCAGCCTTTCTCCCTGAGGCGCCCGTGGATCGATGTCCACCACGCAGAATCCCTTGTCGTCCGCCTCCTCAGAAAAATCCACCCGCTGTAGGCTTCCGGAGTATGCAACTGCCGGGCCATGTCCACCGGGCGGACGCAGGATCTGGTGCTTGTGTATGTGTCCCAGCGCAACGTATTCCAGTTCCGGCCGCTGCACCGCGCTAACATTGAGCACGTGGTCGTTGCCCAGCATCATCGAACGCTCCGACCCCACGGTGGCCCCATTCACTGTGACGTGGCCCGCCAGTACCGCCGGTGCATCGGGGTCGATCGCTTGGGCGCGGTTGGCGACGGCCAGGGTCATCCGCCGCTCCGTCTCCGCCCGTATCTCCTCGATGTTGAGACCCCGCGACTCTTCTCGCGCCACCATCGCCCCCCGCGACGGCCAGGGCACCGCAAGGACCTGCAACGGCCCGGCCCGGGTCGGCACCGTATACGTCTGCAGGCTGGATCCGACGTATACGTTGGGCACCTCGAGCGTCGAGAATATCTCTACCGCGTGGGCCCTTCCGGTGGCCGCGGGCAGGTCGTGGTTGCCAGGCAGCAGGAAAGTCGAGATTCCGGCATTCGAGAGCCGCAGCAGTCTACGGGCGAATTCTCGCTGGTGGGTCTGCGACGGATCACGGCCCTTGTACGCGTCGCCGGCCAATAGCACCAGATCGACCCCACCGGTCAGCGCGAATTCCACCAACTCGTCCAGGGCATCCAGAAAATCCCCCAACCGGGTTGACAGCCCCGTGTTGGGGTCCGTACGCCCGTAGTTCTCCACGCCAATGTGCAGGTCGGAAAAATGCAGGATCCTCATAGTTCGCCACTATACATTCCGGCCGTTTGTCAATCTCGTAAGCCGGCTAAAGGCTACAACCGAAAGTTTGCACACCTTTACTGCCTGCCGCTGGCCAACCCGCTACCCGCAGCAAATCACGCCCTGATATCGGTCAGGAACCGTCCCGCGCTTTGCCGCACAAAGTCCTGGAGATTGACCGACATCAGCCTCACACCACGCTCGGCGAACTCGCGGAAACGCCCGACATTGTCGACAGTCATGCCGGCGCCGGCGACGCCGATGATCTTGCCCTCCGCCAACGTCCCATCGATTACCTGTGAAATCGCGGCGTCAACTTCGGCCGGCGCCGGCATGCCCATGGCTTGCGTCAGGTCGCTGCTGCCGACCAATATCGCATCAACCCCCTCCACGCCGGCGATTTCGCGCACGTTTGCAACGGCTTCAGGAGTTTCAACCATGCAGATCACCAGGGTTTCACGGTTCGCGGCCTCGTAGTATTCGGCGGGTGGTAGCCCGCTGCCGAGCCGGTTGGTGCGCCCCCCGGTGGAGCTGCTCCGGTCACCCGTCGGATGATAGTGGGACGCCCGCGCCACCGCCTCGGCTTCCTCGCGGTTGTTGATATGCGGGACGATAAGACCCTGCGCCCCTCGATCCAGGAACCGCAATAGCGTGGATGGCTCCGCGTTCGGGACCCGCACGACAGGAGTGATGTCGTGCAATTCGGCCGCCCGGATCATGTTCTCCGACTCGGAGTCGTTGGACGACCCGTGCTCGCAGTCAATCCAGGCCCAATCGAAACCCAGGACGCCGTACATTTCCACGACGATTGGAGCGTAAAAATTTACGCTGCCGCCGACGGCGATCTCGCCGGCGAGCAGTTTTGCTTTGGCTCGGTTCGTTCTGACCATGTCTCTCTCCGCGGTTAGCGCGAATTACCAGTTTCGATGATTCGTGCCCTGGTGATTTGATGGAAACGGAGAATGCCGGGCGGCCTGTAAGCCGGGTTCTGTATCCGCCGAAAGCGGACGGTGACCATCTATCTAGCCCCGAATACGGTTTGGCGCCGTATCGCCCTGATGTTCAGAGCAGCGTTGCCGGTGGGGTCAAGCGGCCAACCCGGGGACGGGCCGGACACCCATAGTCCCCCTATTTGGCCTTGCTCCAGGTGGGGTTTGGCCGCCGGTGCGTCGCCGCATTCGGCCGGACGCTCTTACCGTCCGATTTCACCCTTGCCTCAGCCCTGAACAGGCCTCGGCGGTATGTTTCTGTGCCACTTTCCGTCCCCGGCGCCAAAAACAGCGCCGGAGCCTGGGCGTTACCCAGCACCCTGTCCAGTGGAGCCCGGACTTTCCTCCCCGAGGTACAAGACCTCGCGGCGGTCACCCGGCCGGTCCGGCTTTCTCCTGGAACGAGGCTAGCATGGGCCCGATTGAGGGTCAAGCGATAGAGAAACGAACCTGCCCGTACCCGCGAGGTTTCTGGAACCAAATCGGCTGGGTAGAGACGCCACGCATTGACACGGCCGGTACCGAATTCGCGTCCGTTTGCAAAGCGGCGGGCGATCCCACATCGGTCACGAGGTCCGCTTTTTGATATGTATAATGGCGGCCATCAATTTGATCATTAAACAGAACACACGAGGTAGTCATCATGGCCGCGGATCCCGTCAACATTTTCGAGTACGAACAGATAGCCAAGGAACGCATCGAGCAAGGGCATTACGATTTCATCGCCGGAGGAGCCACCGACGAAATCACCATTCGGCGCACCCGGGCGGTGTTCGACTCCATCATGTTGCGGCCCAGGATGATGGTTGACGTCGAAAATCGGTCCATGGCTACCACGGTCTTGGGACAGGAAATAGCCATGCCGGTGATGCTCGATCCCGCCGGCAATCACAGTTCGGCGCACCCCGAGGCGGAAATCGCCACGGTCAAAGCAGCCGGAGCAATGGGTACGGTCATGGTCCTCAGTTCCCACGCCTCCCGCACACTGGAGGACGTAGCCGAGTCGGCATCCGGTCCGCTGTGGTTCCAGCAGTATTTCTTCAAAGACCGAGGGCTGACTTTGGAGATGGCCGCCCGCGCCGAGGAAGCTGGATACTCGGCCATCTGCATGACGCTGGACGCCAAGATCAAGCCCAAGCGGGAGCGGAACATTCGCAACGGCTATGTCGGAGCGGATTCCCCCAACTATGCCCAGCTGGACCTCGGCACCCACAGTTGGAAGTTCGCCGCGGACGCCCCGGCCGGCCCCAGCGACATCAGGGACGTTGCGTCCACGTGGGACGATCTGGAATGGTTCGCCTCAAACATTCGGCTGCCGGTGGTGGTAAAGGGCATCATGGCCGGCGAGGACGGACGGCTGTCTGCGGAAAATGGTGCCCAGGCTGTCATTGTTTCCAATCATGGCGGGCGTTATCTGGACACCACCCCGGCTACCATCGAAGTCCTTCCGGAAGTGGTACGCGCCGTCGGCGGCAACGCCGAGGTGTACCTCGACGGAGGCATCCGTCGGGGAACCGACATTTTCAAAGCGCTCGCGTTTGGAGCCCGTTCGGTGCTGATCGGCCGTCCACTGTTTTGGGGTTTGGCGGTCGACGGCTCACCTGGGGTTGAGGCCGTTCTCGAACTCCTCTGCGACGAACTGGACGCCACCATGGGCATGTGCGGCTGCCCCACGATCGAAAGCATAGGCTCAGCGACCATCGACACCGTTTCGCCGCTGCTGGCTGCTTTCCCGGCGCCCGCCGATTTTCGGTGACGCTATCCCCGGCGTAGCACGGCGGCTTGGGTAAGTTGGCTGGCCCCAAGCCCACTGACCGCGCTCACGCCCAGGGGCGACCCGCCCCACCCTGGGGCACGCCGATAATACTTTCGCTGCGTTGACGTCGCTGCGAGCCGTGGTTATCATTGCCGGGCGTATGCACAGCGTAGAGTCCGGCTTCACTTGACGATCTTGCCGACCACTCCGGGTTGAGTGGTGGGCGGGTGCATCGTGCGCGATGTGACTGACCGGCTCGCTATCTTTCTGCGTCCGCGTTTCCCGTCTTTCCCAGTTAGATTTGGCGTGTTCACACGCCTGCTTCGCTGATTATGGTGAAACGCAGATGTTCAGACGTTTTTTGCTCCGGGCGGCCGGTGCCGTTGCCGCGGCCGTGGTCATACTGGCCATCGCCGCATGCGGAGATGAAGACCAACCCACCCTCTATATCGGCGGTATCCCGGACCAGGACGTAGCGATCCTGGAGGCACGGTTCAATCTGCTCGCCGAACACATCGCCGAGGAGACGGGGGTTGCCGTTCAGTACCTGCCATCCCAGTCCTACGCGGCGCTCGTGACGGGTTGGAACAACAACGACGTCCAATTGGCATGGTACGGCGGCCTCACCGGGGTCCAAGCCCGCCTGGCAGTACCCGGTTCTAACGCCGTCGCGCAGCGCAGCAGCGACGAACACTTCACGTCCGTATTCGTCGCTGCTCCCGACTCCGGTATTGCTTCGCTGTCCGACCTCAACAGCCGCACTTTCACCTTCGGCAGCGAGAGCTCGACTTCCGGCAATCTGATGCCCCGGTATTTTCTAAGCCTGGAGGGCATCGTTCCCGAGGACGACTTCAAGAGCGTCGCCTACAGCGGGTCCCACGACGCCACGTGGAAACAGATCGAAGCCGGTGCAGTCGAGGCCGGCGCACTCAACGCCAACGTCTGGAAGATCCGATTGGACAATGGCGATGTCGACGCCTCCAGGGTCGACGCTTTTTACACTACCCCCGGCTACGTCGATTATCACTGGGTTGTGCGCCCCGGCTTGGACGAGGTCTACGGATCCGGTTTCGCCCAGCGCGTGGTCGACGCCCTCTTCAAACTGAACGCGTCCAACAGTGGGCGCGATGCGGAAATCATGAACGCTTTCCAGGCCGACCGGTTCATCCCAACCAACAATGAAAACTATCAGGCAATCGAAAAAATCGCCCGCGATCTCGGAATCATCTCCGAACAGTAGCAACCTGGCCATACTCGTCCATCAGGCCGGCAAAAGTTACGGGGATGTCGATGCGGTTCGTCCACTCTCGTTGAACATCGAGTCTGGAGAGACCGTCGCGCTGTTGGGTCCCAGCGGCAGTGGCAAGACCACGCTGCTCTCCATGATCGCCGGCGAGCTGGAGCCGTCCGAGGGGTCCATCCATCTGCGTGGAAAGGACCTGGCCCACCTGCACTCCGGCCGCGAACTCTGCCGCGAAGTCGGCATGATCCACCAGCAGTACGACCTGGTGCCCAACCTTTCCGCCCTGCAGAACGTGTTGGCCGGGCGACTGGGCCATTGGAACACGCTAAAGTCGGTGGTTTCCCTCGTTTGGCCGCAGGATCGACAGATGGGCATGGCTGCCCTGGACCGGGTGGGCGTCACGGAGCGGGCACGGGTACGCGCCGGCTTCCTCTCCGGCGGCGAACAGCAACGCGTGGCCGTCGCCCGACTGGTGGTGCAGGATCCCGCCATCATCGTCGCCGACGAGCCAGTATCGTCCCTGGACCCGGCCCGCGCTGAAGAGGTGATGGACATCCTTACCGCGTCGGCCCGTGAAGCCGGAAAAACGCTGCTGGCCACCGTCCATTCGATTGATCTGGCCAGGACCTACTTCGGTCGCCTGATCGGCATACGCAACGGCGAGTTGGAATTTGACCTCCCGTCGAAACGCGTCACGGATGATCAGTTGGACGCCCTCTACGCCCTGCAAGGCCTGAGGGATGAATGATCGGACGTCCCACGGTTCGCTGGGCGGACGCGGCGCGCTCACCGCGATCCTTTTCGCGGCTTTCGCCGTCAGCCTGGTTGGGATAGGTTGGGGGGACGGAGTAATCAACACCGGCGGTCTTCGGGCGGTCGGGCAGATAGTGGCAGCCGCTTTTCAACCGCAGTTGACGCTTGATGTCCTGTCGATCGGCGCGCGTTCCACCTGGACGACCATCGCCTACGCCTGCGCCGGGATGACGGTTGCCCTGGTTATCGGGTTCCCGCTGGGGATCATCGGATCCGGAACCGTGGTTCGCTCTCCCTGGGCGAAGCGGTGGAACATTTCCTCAGCGCGTTTCGTGCTCGCGGTATTCCGCGCCATCCACGAATTGGTATGGGCCTGGATATTCGTTGCCGCATTGAGCCTTTCACCCATGGCGGGCGTTTTGGCTCTTGGGTTGCCCTATGGTGGCATCCTCGGTCGGATCTACGCCGAATTGTTGCAGGACGTTCCGGACGCTCCGTTGCGGGCCCTTCGAGGCACCGGGGCTACGGAATGGCGCGTGTTCTGGTTCGGCCGGCTGACCATGGCTCTGCCCGACATGTTGAGCTATACCTTCTACCGTCTGGAATGCGGGATCCGGTCGGCCGCCATTTTGAGCTTCGTGGGTCTTGGCGGGCTTGGCCAAAACATCCAGATTTCCCTGCAGGACATTGACTACAGCCGGATGTGGACCTTCGTCTATTTTCTCATTGCGTTAGTGGTCGTCGTGGACCTCTGGAGCTCAATGGTTCGGCGCCGTGTGGCCATAGAGCAGGGTTAGACCCATGGCCCAGCAATACAGCCGGGGCGAACCGGTAGCCCGCGGCGGCGCCATTGCGCCCATCGCTCCGGCTCGTAGGATCGGATTTCTCGCTGTGTCGGCCGCTTTCGCCTTTGCGTTGGCAGTGGCCGCGTGGGCGACCATCCTCACCGACGATCAGTTTCCCCGCCAGGATCTCTTTTCCTTGAAAGCAATCGATAGAGGGGCAGCTTTCGCTGGCCGTCTGCTGGGGCTGGAAACGGCCGCAACTCCGGCGTTTTTCCAGGCTGGCGAATGGGCTGAAAAAAGCCGACTGGCCGCGGAAACCCTCGGCATGAGCGTGGCTGCAGCGGGATTGGCTGCCCTGGGCGCGCTTGCCACGTTCATGTTCGGCGCCCGCAACGTGATGATGGGCACCCTTGCCCCGTACAGCTCACCCCTTTGGGCGGCGCCCTTTTTCCTGGTGCGCGCTCTGTTCACCGTCAGCCGGGCTGTCCCTGAGCTGGTGTGGGCCATGATCCTGGTGTTCGTCTTCACCCAGGGCACGCTGCCCGGTGTCCTGGCTCTGGCCATCCACAACGGCGGGATCCTGGGCAAGTTGGGATCAGAAATCGTCGAAGGGCTCGACACCCGGCCGATGCGCGCACTACGTTCCACCGGGGCAGGGAGGATGCAGGTGCTGCTCTACGGGGTGCTTCCCGAGGCGCTCCCCAAGTTCATCACCTACCTGTTCTACCGGTGGGAGGTGATCATCCGCACCACCATCGTCGTCGGTTTCGTCTCTGCCGGCGGGCTCGGCACCGAATTCCGGTTGGCGATGAGCCACTTCAAATTCACCGAGGTCACCCTCATCCTCTTCTGGTACCTGGTGCTCGTTCTGTTCGTCGATGTCGTCTCCGCGCAGTTGCGCAGACTGGCCGATTAATGGCGACATCGGCGTAGCTATTGCCTGCCGGGATTATAGTTGTTCGGCGGCTCAACCCCGTGAAACATGGAATATTCTGAGATGACCAAATCCGTGCCGCCGAGTTCTCCCCACACCATGATTGAATAAACTCCATCTCCGTACCGGTCCAGAATTTCGCTGATGTCGGCTTTCACCGCAAACTCGGTTCCGCTGGCGGTCCACTCCGATGCCGTAACCCACGGCACGGTGATGGTTTGAGGCTGAAGGGCTTGGCTGGCGTTATATGCCTCCTGCCAGGCTCGATGTGCTTCACTGGGAGAACGCGGCGCCGGCGCGTCGGACTGGACATCGTAGGGGTCAGGGCAAGGATTGTAGGTGGTGGTGAATTCGTGTGTCGTGTAATAGCTGCTCCCGGCAAGCGGTGGCCGCAATCCTGCTACCCGACGTCCGTTATCGTAGCAGTAAGTCCGGGCTACCTGCCCACGGGAGAGTGAATGCGGTGGTGGATCATAATTCATCTGTGCGCTGAGATCCTGCTCTTGGCTGAACCGCACGCCGCTCTTTACCGTGCCAGAAAATGACAGGACGCCGTTTGAGATGGCTGGCAGTCGGTCGTACTCAACATAGCCTCCCTCGAAATGCTGGTACATTGCCGTGTTGTATCGGTCCCAGGCGATCCCGATGTTAACTCGCTGGTGCTGAGGGTCGAGGACGTTCCGGCGGTGGCCAGGGCTGCTCATCCAACCGTCCATCGCCTCTTTAATTTGTTGCTCGATGCTGCTGTTGGCGCTGTAACCGTCGGACGGCCTGATGCAATAGTCCAATCCGCTACCGTTCTCGCCGTTGGATTGATAACCGCCGGCCAGGCTGTAACGCATATAGGGCTTGAGACCATCAATACCCCAGTGGGATGAAAAGCAGTTTTCCAGAGCGGATTCCGCGTGCAGTTGAGCGGCGATGTTGTCCCCCAAAGCGACCGAACTCAACACGTCCCGCTGGCGTTCGGCGTTGATCAGTTCCAGCATGTACCGCTTTTCATCTATATGCCGCAGTTCAGGCGGCGGGACCGGGGTCGCAGTGGGCGTGGGTGCCGGCGTTGCCGTCGGTGCTGGTGTGTACGTTGGCGGCAACGTTGGAGACGCCGGTTGTGTGACAGCAGGAGGCAGCCGAGTGCTGTGCGCTGCCGTCACTGTTGGCGCCGGCGGCACAGTCGGAACCGGCGTATACGTAGGTTCCGGCGGTGTGTTCGGGCCAGATTCCGCAGCAACCGTAGCAGCCGGCGAACGTGGCCCGCTACGCGGGGTAGCCGTCGCCACGGCTCCCCTTGCGTCGATCTTGGCTAGCGCCGCGTTAATCGTGGCTTGTAGGTCCGGCGTGGCCAACAAGCCCGGCCGCGTTGCCGGCCGACGGTCGCCGCCGAGGCATGAAAGCGACACGACAACTAAGGCAGCACAGGCGACCAGCAACGTTGCGCGCACGATCCTGTGCTGCCTTGGCTCAGTTACTCTGCGTCCGGATGCGTAGTGATAAACCGCGCCGCCCGCTCCGCGTCCACCTGCGGCGCGCGCACCTCCACCCCCGCCTGCTCTTCCTGTAATCGCACGGTGCTGCTGCTGTCGGCTTGACCCCAACCCCGGTTCATTGCTTGCAGGGAAATCTGCTGCGCCAGCGTCGACATCGGCATTGGAACGTCATACTCCCGCGCCAACTCGGTCGCCAGAGAGATGTCCTTGTGTGCCAGGTTCAGCGCGAAACTCGCCGGCTCGAACTCCCCACGAAACATCGTCCGTACCAACCCCTCGTGGAGGAAGGACATCCTGCCCAACGCTCCCCTCCTGACGCATTCCCACAACGGCTCGGGATCGACGCCCGCTTTCACGCCCAGGGTCAGACCTTCGGCAATGGCCTGCCGCACGCTGTGACCGATCATATTGTGCACCAGCTTGGCAACACTACCCGCGCCGATCTCCCCCGCGTAGAACACCTTGTCACCAAAGGAGTCCAGGATCGGCTTCACCCGATCGAACACCTCCCGGTCTCCTCCCACCATCACCGCCAGGTTGCCCGACGCCGCACCCGTCTTGCCCCCGCTAACCGGCGCGTCCAGCACGTGGCAGCCCTTGGCTCGGAACTTGGGCTCGATCTCCCGGATCAACGTGGGCCGGCTCGATGACAGGTCGATGTAGACACTGCCCGGCTTGATACCTTCCAGCACACCCCCAGATCCCGTGGCTACCGCCTCTACCTCGTAGGGACCCGGCAGCGACGTGAAGGTCACGTCGCTGCCGGCCGCGACCTCCTCGGGAGTGTTGGCCAGTCGAGCCCCGCCTTCCAGCAGGGGGAGCGCCGCCTCTTCGCGAAGGTCATATACGATCATTGGGTAGCCGGCGCGTTGGATGTTGGCGGACATGCCACTGCCCATGTTGCCCAATCCGATGAATCCTACGGTTTCCATAACGTTCACCTGCTCTGATTTTTGGGTTATGTGAGGGGCAGTATAGCGTACCCGGAAGGGCAGTCCGGGGCACCATGCTATAATCGAAACAGATGCCCCGTGGTGTAGCGGTAGCACGTCAGCCTTTGGAGCTGTAAGCCCTGGTTCGAACCCAGGCGGGGCAGCCAATCGCGCTGCTTTCCCAGAAAATTGGCGACCAGTTGGTCGCCCTTATTTTTTCCCCCTCTGCTCTAGGTACATCGGCATTCCGCCCTTGGGCCGCAGTGATATCAGGGGCAGCATTTCCGCTTTGTGCCGCGCGTCGTGGCGCACTTTCCATTGCTGGCCCAGGGTCGCCAGGATCATCTTCGCCTCCATCATCGCGAAGCCCTCGCCGATACACTGACGCGGCCCTCCCCCGAAGGGATAATAAGCGTAGCGCGGCAGGTTGCTCCTGAATTCCTCGGTCCAACGCTCCGGTCGGAACTCCAGCGGTTGATCGAACCAGCGCGGGTCCCGCTGGATCACCAGTTGAGGCGCGGCCAACAGCGCACCCGGTGGAATTTGGTACCCTCCCAGTTCAAACGGTTGGAACGCCATCCGTGACCAGAACCAGATCGGCGGATACAGCCTCAGTGATTCCGCCAGTATCTGGTCGGTAAAGGTTAGCTTCGGCAGATCGCCCAGTTCAGGCGCTCTGTCGCCGAGCACCTCGTCCAGTTCGGCGTGGAATCGCGCTTGAGCCTGAGGGTTGTTCGCCAGCAGATACCACGTCCACGTGAGGCAAACCGCGGTGGTCTCATGCCCCGCTGCAAACATGGTGATCGTCTGGTCGCGTACCTGCTGATCAGTGAGCGGCTGCCCCACGCCGTCGTCGTCCTCGAGACGAGCATCAAGCAACAGGGAAAGAAGGTCGTCCTCTCCTGTAGATGTTGCCCGCCGCTCGGCGATCAGTCCAAAGATCATGCGGTCGAGTTGGGTGGTAGCCCTCCGGAACCGCACCGTGTACGGTACCGGCAGTCGATGCAGTAGCCGGCGCATTTTTGGGGGTTGGTTCACCCGCGCCACCAGGTAGCTGTTGATCAGTTCGAACGACCCGCCGATCCGTCGCACGTCGTCCGGCAGCTCCAGTCCGAACAGCGTTTTGACCACCACCCTCAGGGTGAGTGTTCCCATTTCCTGGGCCATGTCCACCCGCTGCCCGTCGGTCCACGATGCCCGATGCTGAGCGGCGTAATCCCGCATCAGCTCCCCGTAGCCTTCGACGCGGCTTCGGTGGAACTGCGGCTGCATCAGTCGCCGCTGTTGCAGGTGGTCGAGCGGGCCGGCGGTGACCAACCCGTCGCCCATCGCGTACTTGAGCACGTCGGCATTCGGCCCCCGCCCCATCAGGCGGTGGTTCGTGACCACCACATCCCGTATCAGATCAGGATGGTTTACCATCAGGAGCAGGGCCGGCTTTACCGATAGCGTCACCAGATCCCCGTATTCTGCCGCCTCCAGCATGAATCGGATCGGATCGCGCAAGTACCGGAGCGTCTGTCCGATAATTGGCAGCTCGGGAGGTCCCGGCGGCAGGTCGTTCCTGTTAACCACTGGGCGTGGCGGAAATGTCACTGTGGACGTGGCCATGGTTGCTCTCGGTTGAATGCCTCCAATTGGTGAGCCAACGGGCGCGAGACGACTAGTCGTCCAGCGGTACGGTCGCAGTCAGTCGCGGTTGGTCGCCAACCGCCCGCGTCGTATGACCCTGACCGGTCAGATCCTCCGCCAGCATCGCCTGACCGGCGCCGAACCGGTGCACCGACCCGTCTCCCAAACCTATCTCTACCTCACCTTCCAGCGTGATGACGAACTGGCGGCGCGGCGCTTGGTGCCAGTCACTGAAAGACCCAGGCTCGACCCGCCGAAACACGATCCCTTGCGCTGCCTGCATGGCGGCGTACTCTGGGTGCGATTCCAGCTCGATTTGCTCGATGTGCGACTGACCGTCTTCTCCCGTGTAAAGTCTCGCGATGGGCATGATGATCCCCCTTTCGTGTCGTGAACTCACTCCGTTTCGCCTCGATTTTATCAAAATCGGATGCGCATGCAGCGGAATTCAAGCCAAAGCCTAATTCGTCGATCTCACGCATGCCAAATGGTCCGGGAAAACGGGTACGGCTTCCTCGGCATTGCAATGGGCCGGCCTTGCCTCCGGGCAATCCAAAGGTCATCTTCATGTTCTATCATGAGACCAGCAGGCCATGCATCGTCCAAGGGCGTCTCACGCGTACCCGGTTTGGGATGGCATAGACATTCTGGCGCAGGACAGCCCAAGGCGGGCCCTATGGGACCCGGAGCGCACCGGCGGGAATGCCGGCGTCGCGAGGCGCACCGTGGCAAAGACGGCTCACGTGAGCTGTGGGCGGGTTTCCGGTTTCCGCTCCTTGCTGCTCCTTCAAAGTCGGTGGTGGTCGGTTGGCTGGGTTGTTGCTGGAACCAGTGTCGCCAGAGGATCAGGGTCGGTGTCAGCCCCGCGGCCGGGGGGATACGCAAGGTTTTTGCCCACTGAAAATCGTGGACGACGTTGCCGTCGTGCAGCACGCAGCGAGTGAGCCGTCGCTGTGTCCCCAAGGGGACCACGCCGCTGAGAAACGGGCGGACGATGGTCGTCGGGAACGGGTTTGCGATTTGGATGCTGACGGGTTGGCCGCGAACGACCCTTATACCTCTGGCTGGGACTGGAATTTCACGTGACGAGTTACATTATGGAACACGCGTTCGGTTAGGTCAAGAGGGTGTCGTCACTCACGCGTACCCATTTCAGTCTGTCATTGCGAGAATGCCGTCAGGCATTCGTGGCAATCCCGCTCCGGCAATGGCTAACCCATGCTAAAACGCCCCTGCTACGCTCACGAGATTGCCATGCTGCGCTCGCAATGACAGTAGATGGAGCATCCCGGTTTGGCAAAGTGGGTACGCGGTGAGCCAAGGGTAATTGTTCACGTTTGAGGGGATCTGATCGGCTCAGCACCGGAATTGCCTACTTGGCCACGGCTCTGGGAACGGCCAAAAAGCCCGCAGATCTCATCAACTCTGAACAGTTACAGCCAAGGGCATCGGTTGACCGATGTTTACCGCCTTGTTAGAATGCCCGGCAGTCTATTTATTCGGGCGGTCATGCTTACAATCGGTCTGACGGGCGGCATTGGAAGCGGTAAAAGCGTAGTTGCCGAGCTATTGCGGGAGCAAGGCGCGTCGATAATCGACGCGGATCGGTTGGGTCACGAAGCTTACGCACCGAACTCCGAAGCCTGGCGCCAGGTCGTTGCAGCCTTTGGCGAGGACATACTGACCACGGAAGGCGAAATCGATCGGCACAAACTCGGGTCCATAGTGTTCGCTGATCCGGCCGAACTGGAAAGGCTCAACGGAATAATGCATCCGTTGATGGCCCGGATGGTTGAGGAACGGAAAGCCAACCTCGCCGCCGAAGGCGTCGGCGTGGCGGTTGTCGAAGCTGCGGTCCTCTTTGAAGCAGGTTGGAACGATCTGGTCGACGAAGTTTGGTCAACACATACCCCAGCCGACGTGGTGGTCGAACGCCTGCGCCAGCGCAACGGAATGACCGAGGAAGAAGCCAGAAAACGAATTAACTCGCAGATGCCGGCGGCAGAACGCAACCGGCGTTCCGACGTGGTGGTTGAAAACTCTGCTGATTTGGCCTCGTTGGAACGCGGAGTGGCAACTTTGTGGCAGGCCCGAGTCAAAGGAAAGGTAAATCAAGGCAATGGTTGAAGCAAACATCAAAATGATGGAAGACGAACCCAGTTTCAAAGAGTTCGCCATCGAAGAGTTCCTGGTCCGCAGCGAGCCGTATTATCGCGCCGTCGGCGACGAGTTGGAACTGTTCGAAGCCGCCTACGAGCAACACATCCCGGTACTGCTCAAAGGCCCCACTGGCTGCGGCAAGACGCGATTCGTTGAGTACATGGCTTGGAAGCTCGGTCGACCTATTAACACGGTTCGGGACGATGCTTCCCAGGAAATGCGGGAAGGCGATGTTCGTGTGCCGCTGGTAACCATTGCCTGTCACGAAGACCTCACGGCCAGCGACCTTGTCGGCCGCTACCTGTTGGATGCCAACGGCACCCGCTGGATCGACGGTCCCATGACCCGCGCAGTCAAGGCCGGCGCCATCCTGTACCTGGACGAAGTCGTTGAAGCCCGTAAGGACACCACCGTCTTGATCCACCCGCTGACCGACCACCGGCGCATTCTCCCGGTCGAAAAAACCGGCAACATCATCGAAGCCGACGATCGGTTCCTGCTCTGCATCTCCTACAACCCCCACTATCAGAGCGCTCTGAAGGACCTGAAGCACAGCACCCGGCAGCGGTTCATTTCGATCGAATTTGACTACCCGCCGGTTGACGTTGAAACCGAAATCATTGCCAAGGAAAGCGGTTGCTCTGAAGACCAGGCCCACTCTTTGGCTCGCCTCGGTGAGAAGATCCGTAACCTCCGCGAGCACGGCTTGGCCGAAGGCGCCAGCACTCGTCTGCTGATCTACGCCGCACGGCTGATGCGGCAGGGCATCTCCGCTCGCCGCGCCTGCCAGGTGGCTATTGTGTGGACCCTGAGCGATGAGACCGAACTCCAACGCAGCATCGAAGAGGTGGTGTACTCCATCTTCGAGTAGTTGACGGAACCTCAATGGGTGCAATCACCCTAGATCTAGTCCGCAATGCGCTGGCAAACCGCCAGCGAATTACTGTCGCCGCTGAAGGCTTGATGCCGGCGGCAGTAATGTTATTGTTGTACCCGAAGGGTGGTGAGTTCTGCGTCCTGCTGAACAAGCGGTCCATGACGGTGGAGCACCACAAGGGAGAAATGTCGTTTCCCGGCGGTGCCCGCGACCCCGAAGATGTGGATTTCGAGGACACCGCCCGGCGCGAAACCGAAGAGGAAATGGGCATTGCCCGCAATGACATAACAATCTTGGGACGCCTTGACGACAACGTCACCCGTTCCAATTTCCTGGTCAAAGTGTTTGTGGGTACGATCCCTTACCCGTACCGGTTCAACCCCAGCTCGCACGAGATCGCAGAGGTCGTCGAAATCCCCGTCAATGTTCTGCGCGATCCTGCCACGCTGCGCTGGGATTCCCGGATAGAAAATGGCGAGCGAATTTCGGTGCGCTCCTACGGTTACCAGGAGCATCTGGTCTACGGAGCCACCGCGAAAATCCTCGACCAGTTCCTCGACACCATCGAGGGCGAACTGACAAAGGAGGACACGAGCCTTGACTAATTCCGCTACAGGCAACCTGCTGGACGAACTGGCCAAGCTACCCCCGGCAGTTGCCGAAGCCTATCAGGCCGTCGCCGACGCTATGGCCGAGTCCTTCAGTGACGAAGAAACGGCGCTATGGGCCCGCGAGGGCGTTGCCATCGGCACCCAAACGGTTCGGTCTTGGGAATCGGCGGTGGAATACTACCGTGTGAGCCCCGAGGTGTCTCGATCCCTCGCCTTCGCCTCATTCATGCAATGGGCTCGCTGTGGAACTTACCTGTCCCAGGACTCCCCTACACTGGCAGTCGCCTTCTTCAAAGCCAGCCCTTCCATCGTTACCAACCTGCGGCCCCAGTACATCCCGCGTTGGGCCGGTCTGGGCCGCTCGCTTTACAAGGGTACCTGGAAGTCCAGCACGCTGGCAGCTCGATTCTTCGAGGTCAGCCCCGATCTGGTGAGAAACCTACCCTTCTGGGACGTCGAGGTGTTCGCGTCCCTGATCGAGGCGCTGTCCTACAAATCCTACGACGTGGCGGCCGAGTGCTTGGTGCTGGGTCGGGATGTCCTCCCGGCCATGGGACGCGAACGCGAGGCTTTCTTGTCCATGTCTCGCGCCCTGACCGACAGCAGTTGGCGGGAGGTTAAGGCGTGTCTGGAAATGGCTCCCCGCGCTCTGCAGCACGTGGAAGAAGGCCAAACCGGAAGGTTCCTGCGCCTTGGCGAAAAGCTCGCCAAGATGGGCCTCCGCGACACTTCTCGCTTCCTTTACGACGGGGCGCAAGCGTTGTCCCACGTCTCCGCCGGCTCGCAGGGGCACATTCTGGACTTGTGCGAGGGACTGCTGGCCAGCACCCCCGACGCCGTCCCACCGTTCCTCAAGAGTCTGGACCCAGTCCTGAACCGGGTCACGCTGCAGCAACTCGACCAGTGGTACCAGCACGGGGTAGAACTCCTCAACGAAAACCCCGAAAGCGGCATCGCTTTCTTCAAGATCGAATCCAATACTTCCGAAGCCATGTTGGAGACACTTTCTTCCAGCTTGGACCTGGAGCGGGTGAAGGGGATTATGCGCCTGTACACCCGCGCGCTATCCGGAGAAAACATCGAGGTGATGAGCACCGCGGAACTCGTTCGCCGACAGATCGGCTGGGTCGATCAGGACACTGCCTCTACCGACGGAACCAAGGTGTATCTGCCGCCGGTGATTGATAACTATAACGACAAGGCTCAGAACTTCGCCTGGTTCAAGGTGGTCGCCACCCACCAGGTGTCCCACCTCGAATTCGGGAGCTTCCGGTTCGAGTTCGGCACTCCTGCCAACGTGTTTGAAGATCGCCGGTTACAAATGGAAGACGCGATCCAGGCGCGCATCGAAGCCGTCCGCACCGCCACCGCCGAGCACTTCCAGTTACAGGATTCCGACGCCGCGCCGGCTATCGAAATCGGCGAGGGGCCCGGTGGCACCATGCGTGTTTACACCGACATCGGTCGTTTCCTGGCCCTATTCGAAGACCGCCGGATGGCCTTCGACCTGTTCAGTGTGCTCGAAGACTGCCGGTTGGATTATCGCATCAAGACCGAGTATCCCGGCATCCGTAGGGCGGCGCTGGACGTGCAGGGCGACGCCCTTACCCAGCGACCCCGAATCGAGGAGCTTCCGCTGCAGGAAGCCCTGATCGAGTTGCTGGTCCACATGAGCCTTGATCGCTTTGAGGGTCTGCCGGTGCCGCAGGACTATCGGGAAGAAGCGTTTATGCTCGCCCGCATCATGCACCGCCTGCGGACGATCCGCGCTTCCATCGAAGACACCGCCGAAGCAGCATTGAGGGCCTACGAGATCATCTCCCGTCTCCAGAACCAGGAGGAACCCGAGGACGAGTACCAACCTGAAGATCTGGACGATCCCGGCGAATTTTCCGAAGAAGAGTACCAGGCTTTGCTCGACAAGCTGCAGGCGCAGATGAGCGAGCAGCAAGGTGATCAGGGCGAAGGAGACCCCTACGAATCTCCCGAGCCGGTCGAGTATCGGGGTGACTTCAAACCCGAAATGGTCCAGTTGCTCACCAAGCTCCAGATGGACCAGAGCCAAATGGGCGACGCCGAGCCCATGACCCAGGAGGAACTCGAACAGTTGCTCCAGGATAGCGCCGAACTGGAACTCGACGCCCAGGAAGGCGACGTAGATCAGAGCATGGCTATGTTCGCCCAGAACATCATGAAGGAAGCCGGCGTTCCCCCTCCGTCCAACGACCCGGGGCGCGGCTACGGTCCCATCCTGCACGACGACGACTCTGGCGGCGAACTGGAGGCGTTGGAACCCAAGACCTTCGTTTACGACGAATGGGACTTCCGCGCCAACGACTACAAGCCGCGATGGTGCATCGTCAAGGAGAAGATCCTCGACGAAGGCGACCCGAACTTCTACAACGATTCCCTTCGCAATTACGCCTCGCTGCTGGCCCACATCAAACGGCAGTTTGAGCTGATCATGCCCGAAACCTGGCGCAAGACCTACCGGCTGATCGACGGCGAGGACATCGACCTCAACGCGGCCCTCGAAGCTTGGGCCGACCTGCGCATGAACGTACCGCCCGACGAGAAGATCTACTGGCGGCGCAACCGCGTCGAACGTAGTGTCGCGGTGGTCTTCCTGCTGGACATGTCGGCTTCAACCGCCGAAGCCATCGATGAAGGCCGACACTCGGTCGACGACCGGGACGCCCCGGACGATCCCGTCGAGTACATGGTCTGGCTGCGCCGCCGCCGTGAGGGCTTGGTGCGTCGCCACTACAAGCGCATCATCGACCTTGAACGCGAGAGTTGCGCCCTGCTGATCAACGCGCTGGAGTCCATCGGTGACACCTACGGGATCTACGGTTTCTCCGGCTATGGTCGCGAAAACGTGGAATTCTACGTGATCAAGGACATCGAGGAGCAGTTCAACGACAAGATCAAGCGGCGTATCGACAAGGTGACCCCTCTGCACGCTACTCGCATGGGATCCGCCATCCGACACGCCATCACCAAGCTGGAAAACCAGGACGCGGTCACCAAGATCATGTTCCTGATTAGTGATGGTCGTCCCCAGGACCGCGGTTACAGCCGCGAGGGCGTCGAGAAAGAATACGCCGTCCATGACACTCACCAGGCGCTGCTGGAAGCCAAGCGCAAAGACATTGTCCCCTTCTGTCTCACGGTGGACAAGGCCGGTCACGATTACCTCAAGACCATGTGCGGAGATCTTAACTACGAGGTGCTGGACGATATCTGGGCGCTCCCTGAGAGGCTGCCCATGCTCTATCGCACATTGACCATGTGAAGTTTCCCTGCATCCAAAGCAAAAAGGGCGTCCGCAAAAGCGGACGCCCTAACTTTAACGCTGTCCCGTGGATTACGGAGCCACTTCGGTAATCAGTTTGCGTAACTCCGTCAACGCCGTGTTGCACGAACGTCGTTTGATCACGAGCCGGCGCGGCGGGGTGCGCAACGGAAACTCACGCACGTCTTCTCCATGGGCAATCGCAATATGGATGGTACCGGGCCGGTGACCCTCCAACTCCTGCGGTCCCAGCACTCCACTCAGGCCGACGCCAAAGTCCGCGTCTGTGGCAGCCCGGGCGACCAGAGCCATCGCGTTGGCTGTTTCCTGGCTCACGGCACCGTGGCTCGCGAGCACTGAGGCGTCCACCCCGGCGGCGATCATTGCCTCCGTCGTATACGCCACGGTTCCTCCTCGGTACCACCGATTGCTGTCCGGAGCTTCGGTTATCGTGTTGGCCAAAAATCCCCCGCTGACCGATTCCATCGTCGCCAGGGTCATGCCGCGTGACACCAACGCCGCTCCGACCGAAAGCTCCGGCGTTTCGTCGTCGTAGCCCCAAACGTACGGAGCCAGCCGGTCATGAATGGCGTTTTCTATCGGAGCGATCATCTCCCGGGCCACGGCCTCATCCTGTGCGCGCGCGATGATCCGAAGGTGGATGCCGTCGGCCTTGGAATAAATCCCAAGATACGGGTTCTCCAGGCCGAAAAACTCCGACATTATCTCGTCCACCGAAGCCTCGCCCAGTCCCAGCGTCTTGATGTTACGCGTGATGGTGACCTCGGTGTCGATGATTTCTTTCAGTTTGACGTCGATTTCATCCTGCCACATGGCCCGGTTTTCACCCGGGGGTCCGGGCATGCAAATGATGTGTTTCCCGTCCCGTTGCGCCCACCATCCGGGCGCCGTACCGTTCCGGTTCGTGATGAACTCAGCCGAGGGTATCAGGTGCGCCTGTTTGAAATTGTGAGCCGGCATGTCTTGTCCGCGGTTCCGGAACCACTGCCTCAGGTTTTCCAGTTCGGCTTCCTGAACCACGGGTGCCTCACCCAGGGCCGCGGCAACGGCCTCCCGGGTCAGGTCGTCCTGCGTGGGTCCCAGGCCGCCTGTCGTAAAGATGATATCTGAGCGCTCCCAACCGCGCGCGAAACCCTCGGTGAGCTTGGGTAAATCGTCGCCGATGATGCTCACCAATTCCAATTGGATGCCGAGGGCCGGCAATCGACTAGCGATCCAACTGGAGTTGGTATCAGTCAACTCCCCCATCAGCAACTCGGTGCCTATGGAGATGATCTCTGCCTTCAAAACAGCCTCCTCAGCGGCCCGCCTATGGGCAGTCGTAGGGCAATTCGGTGGGTAGGTTCGTCACCAGGCAAAAGGTCCGCTCCGCGCGCACTGTGTTGATGACATAAACTATCGGGTCGTCAGGCCGGCCGGCATAGTGCACCAGCACCTGCGTGTTGCCGGCGGCGTCCAGGATGGGTCGGTCGTCCTCGTCTACCTCGATGTGGCCGCTGCCAATGTAAAACTCACGCGTCTTCTCGTGCGTCTTGATCCGTATCGTGGTGTCCGGAGGCTCCAGTCCGTATTTCGGATCGCTTGCTCCTTCCTCGTCAACATGCCAGCCGCCAGGATTTTCGGGGCCGCCCGGTTTGCCGGGTTGCCCAAACCATTGCAACTGCGAGAGCCACCACTCCGGTTCCTTAGTCGCCTTTCGCTCGTCTCCAATCGTGGCGTACCAGGTCCGCTCGCCAGGTTCCGGCGCGTAGATTACCGTGATGCCGTTATGGGTAATCGCCAACTCCTGGATGTCCCGGAAATCTTCCTCGTAGAAGTACCCCAACTCCAGCGGGGGCGGGATGTGCGGCGGTTCGGTCACTAACCGGTTCACCACCGTCGCCCAGATCTCCGGAACCGTGAATAGTTGAGCGTCCCCGACCAGCCGCATGTAGTTGTAACCTTCGTCGGGTGTTCGATTGCCCAGCCAGAATTCATAGGACCGTCCGGTTTCCTCGGTGATGACTATGACGCTTTCCGGCGGCTCCAGCCCGTACTGGGCCGGATTTTCGATCGTCGACGCCAACACCCGGTTGACCCTGGGTCCGCTCAGCAGGAGGGGTGTGCCACCCCACTTGTCCTGGTAGACCTCCTCCCGCTCATCGCCTTCTACGATGAACCATTTTCCGCGACCCAGGTCCTTGTCATAAACCATCGTCGTGCCCTGGTGCGACACCACCACGTTCACTATCGCGTCGTCGTCGATGCGCCAAGCCCACGGCTCGTCTTGACGAGGCACGCTCTGGTCCCATGGCTTAAACCAAAGCGCCAGCGCACCGAAAAGCGCCAGCACGAACACCAACAGGATGGTCAATCGGATATTCATGGCGCTACCGATGCAGTCCGATTACCTGCGAACCCACCAGACCACGATCGCCATGATGCCCATCAGTCCAGGCAGCAGCAGCCATGTCGAGAACCGCACGAAGTTGAACTCGTTTTCGTCCAGGTTCCACTCGCGGTAGACGAACTCCCGGTCCCGTATCGACACCAGCGAGTAGTCGCCCATCAGGTAATTCGCCGAGTTCAGGAACAGCGCCGCGCTCGAACCCCGGTCCACGTTCCGGTTTGACACAAAATCGGAGTCGCCGAACACGACCATGCTCGCCACTTGGTTCTCCGGGGGCCGCTCTGTCGGCGCCGCCGCGCCCACCGGCGCAATGATGTCCAGGTACATTGCCGGGAAATACACCCTCCTCGGGTCGCTTTCCACCGGATCAACGCGCTCAATGTCGTCGATCAGCCGAGCCGACGCCGTGGTCGCCGCGATTGGACGCGGCAAGCGCGTGTTTGTTTCTTCCAGTATCGGTTCAATCGCGGCCGTTCCCGGCATGAAAGCCACGTTCAACGGTCGTCCCCTGGGCGCCACGATTTCCGGCGGCGCCTGCGGGTTGTAAATGCCCACTCGTAACGTGCGGGGTGCGTTGGGCTGCGATCCTTCAACATCGCGGATGTAGCTGTCGGACACCACCACTCCCCAGAATGCCAGGAAGGCCCGGAAGGTATCGTGCGTGTCTGGTTCGGCCAGGAAAATCATCCGCGCCGCCTCTCGACGCGGCTCCCCGTCGGGGTACCGGCCGGCCATGTAGTAATTCAGTGCGTCCAGGTGCGCTGTCGGCAACGCTCCCGTCGGACCGGCGATCACCAGGAGCGCGGCGTCGTCGGGTACCACTACTTCTTCGTCCACCGGCGCCCACGGCAGGCTCGTCACCTCGTAGTTGTCCACTTCGAGCCCTTCGCGAATCTTCAGGTACCCGTCCTCCGCCTCTCGGCTGATATCACGTTCACCGTGTCCGCCGAGGAAATAGACTTTCTTGCGCTGCGTTTCGGTCGCCACCAGCAGCGCGGTGTAGAGGTCTTGTTCCAGCCGACTGTAGACCTCGTCCGTGGGCTGGACCAAATCGATGATATCTGTACCCACCGCCGACACCGCCAACGTTTCGTACGACGTCACCCCTTGGCCCCGCGCCAGGTCCGCCTCTTTCTGCGGGTCGATGAAACGATAGGTAAAATCACCGCTACGCCGTCCGAACTCGCTCAGCGTCGTCTCAACCTTCCCTCGCCTGGTCAGCATCTCGATATCGATTACTTCATCTGGGTAATAGGCGATGACGCTGATCGGCCGATCCAATGCGTCCAGCAGGTCACGGGTGCGTTGCGCCAGCGAAAACTGATTGGTCGCCGTGGTATCCACCCTTAAATGGTTTTCGAATCCCACGTAGTTTGCCAGCGCGACCAGCCCGAAAAAGGCAGCGGTCATGATCACCGTATTGATCCCATACCGTCCGGTTCGGCTGAAAAACGCCGCCAAGACCTGGCTGAAATACGAAAGCCCGACCAGCAGCACCAACACCGCGCCGATGCCCAGGACGATCCCACCGTACAGCTTCAGGGAACCGATGAACGCCAGCAGCACCGCGCCAACGATCAAACCGATGACTCCGGCGATGAGTATCGGCGCGTAGAAAACCGCGATCAGATCGAAAGCTGGCTCAATGAACGAGAACAGCGTCCGGGACTGTTCCTCCAACGCTGCCGGCTGATCGTTCAGCCCGCTACCGTCTCCGGCATCGCCCTGGCGTCCTCGTCCCCTGCGCCGGCGCCAATCTCGGGGCCCGTCGCCAATGCGCTGCTGGCTCATATTACCTCCAGCGCCGCGACTCCAGCGCGCGTATCGACAGGAACAGGAACAGGGCAATCACGGTCACGAAATAAACGATGTGCGTCGAATCGATGATCCCGAGATCGAAGTCGTTGAAATGACTGGTGAATCCCAGCTGATTGAACACGGTGGCCCAGACGCCGGTGACTACGTCGCCGATGAACGATGTGGCGTACAGGGCGACCAGGATTCCGATTCCAACCACGGCTGCGATGATCTGGTTGCTGGTTAGCGTGGATGTCAAGATCCCAACTGCTAACGCAGCCATGCCGTATAACACGAGGCCCAGATACCCAGAATAGATCGGCCCCGGGTCTGGCGTGGCGAAAACCAGCAACAGGATCACGTAGTAAGAAGTCAGGCTCAGCAGAAATAGCAGGAAAACCAGGCTGGCCAGGTACTTCCCCAGGATCACTTCCCAGTCCCGCACCGGGGAGGTCAGCAGCAATTCGATAGTTCCCAGTTTCTGCTCCTCCGCCAGTAGCCGCATTGTCAACGCCGGCGCCAGTGGGATCAGCAAGAAAGTCGCGCCCTGGAAAAAATTACTTAAGGAAGCTTCGGGGAAAGGGTTTCCCAGATCACGGACGAAGAAGAACCCGCTCAGCGCCATGAAGATCAGCGCCACGATGTACGCCACGGGACTGCTGAAGTAGATCTGGATTTCCTTGAACGCCACCGCGCGGATGGTTCGCATCTTTATGGTCCGGCTACTCTGCGTCGTCTTCAGACGTCGTAACCCGCAGGAATATCTCCTCCAGGCTCATGCTGCTCATCTGCATGCTGAGCAGGCTCCAGCCGTTGCTCACCACGGTGCGGGATATTTCGTCGCGCAAGTCCAGACCCTCTCTGAATTTAACCCGATACGCGTTCACGCCGGGGCGCGGGTGGTGCGTGACCTCGGTGGCTCCTGCAACATTCCGCAGTACCGGCAGCACGTCCGCCGGTGGCCCGCCAATCTCCACTTCCAATTGAGCCACACCGCGCAAGTGCTGCGCCAGGTTGTTTGGAGTGTCGGCCGCCACAATGTGCCCTTCGTGGATGATCAGAACCCGCTCGCAGATCATGCTGACCTCCGGCAGGATATGACTGCTCAGGACGACCGTCTGCTCCCGGCCCAAATCCTGGATCAGGCTCCGCGTTTCAACCACCTGGATAGGATCAATCCCAATGGTCGGCTCGTCCAGGACCAGCACTTCCGGCTCATGCAGGATGGCCTGTGCGATTCCCACGCGCTGCCGGAAGCCTTTGGACAGCTTGCCAATGATGGTCTTGCTGTAGTCTTCTAAATGGCAAACGTCGATCACGTCGTCGATGCGTCCGCGGATCCGGCGGCCGTTCATGCCGCGCAGCGTGCCCATGTATTTCAGGTAACTGGTGACCGTCATTTCGGTGTGCAGCGGAACCGACTCCGGCAGGTAGCCAACCCGCCTGCGCACTTCCAGTGACTTCTCGACCACGTCGAACCCGTCCAGCGTTACCGTGCCCCGCGTCGGCGGCATGAACCCGGTCAGGATCCGCATGGTGGTCGTCTTTCCCGCCCCGTTCGGGCCCAGGAACCCGAGGATCTCACCGCGGCGCACCGTGAAGTTGACGTTCTCAACCGCCAGCATCGGCCCGTAATAATGGGTCAGATCGCGGACCTCGATCATCGTGTCGAAATCAGGCGACTCCGTGACCGGCTCCAATTCTGGAACACTTTGGTTTTCAGCTTCTACGGCCATAGTCCTGTTTGTCTGTCGCGCCCCTGCCGGCAACATCAAGCCTGAAGTTCGGTTGGCTATCATACGCCGACGCCGGGTCAACGGATTTGCGACCTCGGCGCCGATGAGCAGCGGCTGCGGATTTCACCCTTTGAATTAGCGTGGCGGCTATGATATTCTATGTGGCGCAATTTCACAAGACGGTGCGGCCCCGTCCTCACGGGGCCCATTTTATCGGGTGGGGGGCTCGGTAGTACGATGCACTTGATCATCGACGGTTTCGGCGGCGACCCCGGCATGATGTGGGATACCGGCCGCCTGCGAACCTTCCTCGACGAATACCCGGCCGTTTTGGGGATGACCCGGATCACCGAACCGGAAGTGCTGGAATACCACGGCCCAAAGCCCGCCGACAACGGTATCTCTGGCTTCGTCATCATCGCCGAAAGCCACATCAGCGTCCACACATTCCCAGAGCGCGACTACGTCAACATCGACGTTTTCTCGTGCAAGTCCTTCGACCACGAGCAGGCCCTGGCCGACGCCCGTTCCCTTTTCGACTTGCGCCAGGTCAAGACATGGGTACTCGACCGCGGCCTGGAATGGCTCGACGCCGATCAGGGCGCTCGCGAGACCGAACGCCAGCGCACCCTGCTGCAAGCCGCCGCTTCCGGCTCGCCTGTTGCCTGAATCTTGGGTTCCACCCGTACCCTGGACGCCGACTAACTTTCTGGCTCTACCGCCCGAGCAATCCGCGCTGGATACCGCGGCCGCCGTCCTCATTCCCGTCCCCATAGATAGCACCACGTCTTTCCGCACCGGTGCGCGCCACGGCCCAGCCGCGATCATCGCCGCCTCGGCCGCCTTGGAAGACTACGATATCGAGCTCGGTATCGACGTAGCCGATCTCGGCATCCACACGACGCCACCCCTGGAACCCCACGCCGGCGACCCTCGTCAGATGATGGAGCGCGTACGTGAGGCGGTTTCCCACTACGCGTCCCTGGGTTCCGGCAAGCTGACCGGAGTGATCGGTGGCGATCATTCTGCCGCCATTGGGTCGGCATTCGCCCATCTCGAGCGCAATCCGGACCTGTCTGTGCTCTACGTCGACGCCCACGCTGACCTGCGCGACACCTACCAGGGCACCGCCTGGGGCCACGCCTCCGGAGCCCGCCGCATTGCCGAGCGCTGTCCAATCTCCTTGGTGGGTGTCCGCACGCTGGCCTTGGAAGAGCGGGATTATATTGAGGGCTCCTCTATTCCAACCTGCTATTGGCCGCCAGCGAACGACCACTACATACGTGACATAACCTCTGGCTTGTGCTCTCCCGTGTACGTCAGCGTCGACCTGGATGTCCTGGATCCGGCCGAAATGCCCGCCGTGGGAACTCCGGAACCCGGCGGCATGCACTGGTCGGAACTGACAAACCTTCTTCGGCGCGTATGCGGAGAACACCGTATCGTCGGTTTCGACGTATGCGAGTTGGCACCTGACCAGGGCCTGCCCGCCCACTCATACACCGCTGCCAAGCTGGTCTACAAGCTGATCGCCTACGCTCTGGCCTCAGGATCTCCCTGACCGACGGCACACTCCAATTTTCTGCGGGCGGCCAAATTTGACGGTGCCGCCGGATCAGGGTCCCTTCGGGTCTACCCGACGACTTCCCGAAACTGATGACATCGCAGACCCTAACCGCCCAGAACGGTTGTGCTACCATAATATTACAGGCGAAAAATCCTTTCCTGACCAGGTCCCAGGCAAAACGGCCACATCAGCACCAAGTCGCTACCGGCCTCTGCAGGAGACTGTCCTCGGTCGTTTTAACCGGAGCAGTCCCCTCGGCCACCGCGCCTGCCGCAGCGCGCCATGCCTCGGGCATGGAGAATGAGAGCAAAAACCACAGCGCAAAACCCCCGGCCGTGGGGCTGATTAGTTCCTGGGACCTGGTCAACAGCCAATCGCCTGCCCGCTCAAATAAGGAACCCGCCTATCGCAACATCGCTTCGCCAGTCTGCGGGTCAACTGGTCCTTCGCCTGTCCGTTGACCCGCTGCGGTTGGCCTATTTGCGGTAACTCAACGCATCCATCTGAACATGCGGTCAATATCCGTGACTGCCGACTGCTTCCAGCGGCAGCCGCACACATTGCCAGGTGCCGGTCTCTCAGCATTGACTGCGGGCGCTTCTGGGTAGCGATCGCGATTCAACACGGATTGCCGGCCGCGAAACGTATCGCAGTACCCATACCCGGTTGCCTACGCCGAGCAACCTGATCTCCCCGGCGCGGGACCCGGGCCGCCCTTGCTGTCTACTCCGGGCATGCCGGATGTTTCCTTGACAACGCCGGCGGCCCAACCCTCGTATTACAACGACGGATTTGGCGAACCACGCTTGAAGCTTCGTATCAGCGGGTCGCAAAGACACCCTCATTTGAGTACCGTTCCTGTTTAGCATAGGCCAAAGTCAAGGTCCGTACTCGTCAACCGTCGTTGTAATACTAGAATTCCGCGCGTTCGCGCGCCTCCGGAACCGACCTAACCGCGCCTCGCCGCGCAAGGAGTTTCCCATGCTAAACCAATGGCCCACCGTTCGTTACAAGGAAGAGGGCATGCGTGAGGGCATGCAGATTGAGGATGCCAACATTTCCGTTGACGACAAGGTTGAACTCCTCGACATGCTGTCCGAAACCGGCCTTCAGAGCATTGTCGTAGGCTCTTTTGTCAGTCCCAAGTGGACCCCGCAGATGGAACGTATCGACGAGATCGTTCAAAAGTTCACCCCCAAAGCAGGAGTGACCTATTCCGCTCTGGCCCTCAACCAGCGCGGCGTTGAGCGCGCCCGCGCCTACTCGCCGCCCCTGACTATCGAGCGTGATCCCTATCCGCGCCTCAGTTGCCACCTGTGCGACGTGTTCGCCCGCCGTAACACCAACCGCAGCCAGATGGATGAGATGGAACGGTGGCCGGCGATCATTGCCCAGGCTCAGGAAGTCGGCATCACCGAGGCCGGCATCGGCTGCAACGCTTCTTGGGGCTCCAACTTCCTCGGCGAGTTCGAAGTGGACACCCTGATGACCCTGCTGGAGTATCAGCACGGGTTGTGGGACGAAGCCGGAATCGACGTCCGCAGTTGCTCCATGGGCGACCCCATGAGCCACTGCACGCCGGCCAAGGTGGACGAAGCATCATTCGCGTCAAGGAGCGCTGGCCCGAAATCAGCCACTTCCGCCTGCACCTGCACAACGGCCGCAACATGGCCATCGCCTCCGCCTACGCCGCCATGCGCGTTCTCGGCCCCGAGGATACCCTTGAGCTCGACGGAACCATCGGCGGGTTCGGCGGTTGCCCCTACTGCGGGAATGGTCGTGCCACCGGTATGGCACCCACTGAAGACCTGCTCCACATGATGGAGGATATGGGTATCCCAACCGGCGTCGACATCGACAAACTCATCGACTGTGTCTGGGCGGCCGAGCGCATCATGGGCCGGGAACTCTACGGACACGTCTCCAAGGCTGGCCCGCGGCCTCGCGCCAGCGCCGGCAACCTTTACGACATCAATATGCCTTTCGTGGAAACCCTGGAACAGGCCACCCACTTCAAGAAGGGCGAGCAGATGTACGAAGGCGGGATCTACCCCTACCGCGAGCCCGTCACCAGCCCCTACCGCGACCGTATCGACCAGGGCCAGCCGGCGTTCGGCGCTGGCCCCAACGAATTCCCTTGGAACCAGGACTGGCTACCCAAAGCCAGCAGCTAGATCACCGCGTGCCGATCGGCAAAAAGAGGGGCTGGTTGAAAAACCAGCCCCTCCCTTTTTGTGGGCTGTATCGCCGGAGCGATTATGCCGAGGTGCAAGCCACGCTGATGACGTTCGCCGCCGTCTCCGGAACGGCGTCCGCTGTCCAGCTGGCCCCGCCGTCATGGCTACCGAAAACCTGGCCACGGCGGGTGCAGAAGTAGACCTGCGACGGGTCCTGCCGGTTCACCGCCACCCCGAAGGTAGTACTGCCCGGGCTGACGCCTTTGTCGAACCGCTCCCAGGACTCGCCCAGGTTGGTGGTCCGCATCACGCCGCCCTGTTCGCTGCCGAAGTTCATGCCCACGCAGGCGTACAGAGTGTTCGGGTCGCTGGGGTCTCGAACCACGCCCCGTGAGTACTTGATGTCCGAGAACCGGTCGAATTGACAGTCCTGCCACGACGCTCCCCGGTCGGTGCTCCGCCACACGCCCGTGCGGTTGGAGATCAGCACCGACTGTGAATCTGCGCCACCCACGGCCACGCCGTGCAGGTCAAGCAGGTCCACGTCGCCGGCGAACTCGCTGTTGCGGATGGTCCAGGTGTGGCCACCGTCGGTGCTGCTGGCCGCGCCTCCGACTTCCAGCGCTGCGTACATGTTGTCCGGGTTGCTTGCCTCAATGTCAATGCCCAGGATGCGCATCGCAAAGGCCATCTGCACCTGGCTGGGGTTCGACACGGTTGCGATGTGCGCCCAGTTCTCGCCTCCGTCTTCACTCCTATAGACCTCGGCGCCCTCGGTGCCTAGGAACATGATACTAGGATCGTTGGGATGGAATCGAATGGACCAGACCACGCGTCCTTCAATCATGTTCATGCGCTGCCAGTGGTCGCCGCCATCTGTACTTCGGTAAACGCCGCGCTGGGTCCCACAGAAAATCGTCCGGGGGTCGTTGGGATGAATGGCAATGGCCCGCGCCTGCGTGGCGGGCGCTAGCCCATCGGTGAGCAGATCCCAGTGCGCATCGCCCGCCGTCTTTCGGTACAGTCCGCTGGCTTCGGCGCCAACGTAGACGATAGTGTTGCCTGCCATGATGCTGCCTCCTATCCTTTGGTGTCGGTTTGGTAGCCGTTGCCGCCATTTCAGCAGACTGCCTGTAGGATGTCAAACTCACCGCGCCTCTAGGGGGTGTCGTCAAAACAGTGAGAGGGTGGTAAATTGCCGGTAACAGGGAGAGTGTGGAAGGTGGTGAGTATGACGGCAGCGCACCGGCGCCACGATATGACAGACGGTGTTTGGGAGCGGCTGAGGCTGTACCTGCCCGGGGGAGCAGGCAAGAGAGGTCGGCCGGCCCATGACAACCGGCGGTTTATCGACGCCGTTTGCTGGGTTCTGCGCACCGGCGCTCCCTGGCGCGATTTGCCCCCGGACTACGGAGACTGGAAGAACACCCACCGCCGCTTCTGCCGCTGGCGGGACCGAGGTGTGTGGGCCGGACTGTTGGAGGAAGTGATGGATGACCCTGATTTCGAATGGCTGATGATAGACGCCAGCTACATCAAGGCCCATCCCCACAGTGCCGGCGCTCGGGGCGGAAATCAGGCTATTGCCCGCACCAAAGGGGGCTGAACAGCAAGTTGCACCTGGCGGTGGACTCCCACGGAATGCCGGTAAGGCTGGCGGTTACTGGAGGCACGGTGGCCGACTGCTCTTTGGCGTTGCCCCTGATCGAGGGTATAGAGGCGGAGTGTCTGCTGGCGGACAAAGCCTATGACACCAATGAAATCATAGCCACCGCTCGGGGATCGGGAATGAACCCAGTGATACCGCCCAAAAGCAACCGGAGAGAAAAGCGGGACTACGACCAGGCACTGTACAAGTTGCGGCACTTGGTGGAGAACGGATTCTTGGACTTCAAGCAGTGGCGTGGAGTGGCGACCCGTTATGCCAAGAGAGCGGCGTCATACCTGGCCATTTGCCAACTCCGGGCAGTGATGATCTGGAGCAAACTCTTTTGACGACACCCCCTAGACGGACCATGTAAGCCTGCTCGGTCGCTATTTCGAGCGAATCCCGGCAATCACCCCGACCTGGCAGGAGCGCTTAGCGCGTGTGACGGCGCATGAACGGGACTGCAATCCCATCGCGGCGCTAACGATTGCAACCTAACAACGGTGGTTTCAACCGGGTCGTACTTTGCTGCCCGTGCCGCTTGACTATTCTCCCCGGTGACGGGTTCCGGCCACCGCCAGCGTCAGGCACCAAACCGACGCGGCGCCGGCCTTCCTGAGCACCGCGGCGCAGGTATCCAGGGTGCTCCCCGTGGTCGCCACATCGTCAACCAGTATGATGTGTCGGTCTATTACATCGCTGCCGTCGGATAGCGCGACGCTATCGGCCACGTTGGCAAACCTCCCGGCGGCGCTGCTGACCCCAGCCTGGGGATCAACCCGCCGAGTACGGACCAAAAGGTCTCTCTGGTACGAAATTCCGCACCGGTCCGCAACCCGACGCGCCAGGAGATCAGCCTGATTGTACCCGCGCTCCCGCCTCCGACTGGAATGCATCGGTACCGGCGCCAGCAGATCCCCGGGAAGCGGATTGGCCTGGATGTATTCGGCGAGCATGTCTCCAAGTTGCGGCGCGGCCGCCTTGATGCCGCCGTATTTCAGGGCTAGTATCGCGTGCCGAATAGCTCCCTCGTACCGAAACGGAGCACGGATGCCGTCGAACTCCCGACCTGATCCCGTACAGGTTTGACAAGTTCCACCGACGTCTGGTGCGGCGCAAACCTCGCAAAATGGCGGGACTAAACGGGATAAGGATGCTGCGCATTTGTCGCAGATCGCCTCTCCGGAACCACCGCAACCTGCGCACTCCAGTGGGTACAGCACGTCGAGCAGGCTGCGACCGGCCTGTTCGGCCAGACGTTGCAGTGGCGTCAGCCTACTGAACAACGACACGACCGTCTGCTCAAGAGCGGCCGTTGCGCATTTGCTGCCAACGCCGAATGATCTGCTCGTCCCTCGGGAAAGCGAGAGGAGGCAGATCATCGATCGGGAAAAAGCCCACGTCCAACGACTCCGGTCCTGGTGCCAGTATCCCTCCGACTTCCGTCGCCGAGTAGGCTGCCACCACCACCGGATTACCTGCGTCAGAGAACAACCCGATCAGTAGCCCCACCTCCACCATCAGCCCCGTCTCCTCAACGACTTCCCTGGCCGCCGCAGCCTCTACCGGTTCCCCCCGGTCGACATAACCACCCGGCATGCTCCACAACCCGTATCCCGTCTGCACGGCCCGCCTGACCATCAACGTCTGCCCATCCCGCTCGATGACACACGCGGCGGCCAGTTTCGGATCGTAGTACACCACGCGCCCACACGTCGGGCACACTGGCTGCTTCCGACCCTCGTGCTCGCGTATGGCCAACCGTGTTCCGCAGCTGGCGCAGAATTTGTCGCTGTCCGTCATAGCCTTGATCGTACCGGCCTGTTCATCCTACCGCACGCGCTCGCTCAACAGCGCCAACACCGCGTCACGTTCCGGCATCGAATCCTGAGCCCCAACACGCGCGACCGATAACGCGCCAGCAGCACATCCCCATCGGACCGCTGATTCCAACGGATGGCCCTCAGACAACGCTACCGCTAGAGCGCCGTTGAACGCGTCACCCGCCGCCACCGTGTCTATAGCTTCCACCTTAAAGGGAACCACATGCCCACTCGCGCTCCCGTCGGCCCAATATGCGCCCTGGTCCCCCATCTTGATGACCGCTGACCCTGCCCCCCGTTCCAGCAACTGGCGGGCCGCCGATGCCGCCGCATCCATGTCCGCAATCACATAACCTACCAGTGCTTCCGCTTCGGTTTCGTTGGGCGTGATTACGGACACGTACCGGTAGAATTCGTTCGGTACCGGTCTGACAGGACCCGGATCCAGGAATACGGTCGCCCCCTGTGATACTGCCAACTCGGCAACCTTGATCGACAGGTCCACCGACACTTCCAATTGCAGCATGAGAGTTGAAGCGCGGGGTATCAGCTCGGCGATGGCTTCGTACTCCGCATCACCGCAGGTGTCGTTGGCGCCCAGAACCTGGATAATACGGTTCTGTCCACGGTCTCCTACGCTGATGACGGCAATACCCGAGTTGCTATCCGGCGTGACGCCCACCGCACCGGTTTCGACGCCTGCCGATTCCAGCAATTCGACCAATTCTGGCCCGAACACATCATCCCCGACCCGCCCTATCATCGCGGACCGAGCTCCCATCCTGGCCGCCGCCACTGCCTGGTTGGCTCCCTTGCCCCCCGGATAGGTCACGAACCGGTCGCCAACTACCGTTTCTCCGTCCGCTGGCAAGCGGGCCGAGAAAGTAACCAGATCCATGTTGATGCCGCCCAAGGAGAGTATCAACGGGCGGCGATCTCCAGAGTTCGTCATCCCTACCCGACATAACGAAAAATCGGGCTCACGCTAACACCTGACACCGTTCGCGTCAACGCGCCAATACCCCCGTGCTATAATCCGCAAAACCTGAAAAAGCGAGGACCGAAACGATGCCTCAGCCTCTGGAAAACATCAAGGTCGTCGACCTGACCCGCACCTTGGCGGGTCCGTTTTGCACTCAAAATCTGGCCGACATGGGGGCCGATGTCGTCAAAATCGAAGAGCCCAACGATGGCGACGAGACCCGCAAATGGCCACCCATTTGGAACGGCGAAAGCACGCAGTTCATGTCGTTCAACCGCAACAAACGCAGCTTGTCGGTCAACCTGAAGTCCGAAGAAGGGTTGGACATCGTGAAACAGCTGGCCAAGGAAGCCGACGTGATGATCGAAAGCTTCCGCGCCGGCACCCTGGCCCGCATGGGTCTGGGCTACGAGGACATCAAGGCCATCAACCCCGACATCGTTTATTGCACCATCTCTGGCTACGGGCGCACCGGTCCCATGGCCAACAAACCCGGTTACGACCTGATCATCCAGGCCTACAGCGGATTGATGCACCTGACCGGTGATCCAAACGGCCCTCCCCAGCGCGTGGGGTTCTCGTTGGTGGACCTCTTCACCGGCATGCTCGCTTACGGGTCCATCGTCACCGCCCTTTACCACCGCGACAAGACCGGCGAAGGCCAGCTCATCGACACGGCCCTGCTTGACGGGCAGGTGGCCGCGATGAGCTACCACGCGACCGGCTATATCGGCACCGGTATCGAGCCCCATCGCCTCGGCTCCGGCCATCCCAGCCTCGTGCCCTACCAGAGCTTCCAGGCCTCCGATGGCTTTTTCATCCTGGGGGTCGCCAACCCGAACCTCTGGGAGCGGTTCTGCAACGCAATCGGGCATCCCGACTTGAAGGACGATCCCAAGTTTGCCACGAACCCCGATCGGGTCGCGCACCGTGGCGAGATGGTTGACCTTTTGAACGGCATTTTTTCCAGCAACACCGTGGCACACTGGGTCAAGGTGATCGATGAGGCGGGAGTTCCGGTGGGACCGATCAACAAGACATCGGACGTGGTGGCTGACGAACAGGTCAAGGCCAGGGAAATGTTCCTTGAGATCAACCACCCTCACGTGCCGGACCTCCGGGTCCCCAACTCGCCGATTAAGCTACGGGGAACTCCGGCCCAGCTGCGGATGGCTCCTCCGCTGTTGGGAGAACACAATGAGGAAGTGCTGGCGGAACTGGGTTACGACTCGGAAGCGTTTGCCAAGCTTAGGGAATCAGGAGCCGTGGGAGAACCTGGCAAAGAGCCCAGCGGGGTCGGCGCACACTGAATGCGGTTGGTTCGCACAAGGCACGTTATGTTGACGGTACCCACGGATTTAGTGGCTTTTTTACATAACGTGCGTATATCTAACAACGGATACACCAGCGCCGGATCCTCGTTGGCCGGCCGTTTCTGCTCGCAGCGCCGTCGCTCACCTGGAGCGTTTTCGGTTGCCGTGTGGACAGACCAGGGCTATAATATTCCCCTGTAAGTCACGCTGGGGCGGTTAGCTCAGCGGTTAGAGCGCCTCGTTCACACCGAGGAGGTCGGAGGTTCAAATCCTCCATCGCCCACCAAACCGACCGCAGCGGGACCTAACAAATCGGAAACCACCTTGCCGAGGTGGCGAAAAGGCAGACGCGCTGCGTTCAGGGCGCAGTGTCCATTACGGACGTGTGGGTTCAAATCCCTCCCTCGGCACCATTTCTGACGTGCGCTTGTAGCTCAGCGGATAGAGCGCTGCCCTGCGGAGGCAGAGGTCGTGAGTTCGAATCTCGCCAAGCGCACCATTTCTTTACCCGTGTCGCGCACCCTCCGGGCGGTTAGCTCAGATGGTTAGAGTGTCTGCTTTACACGCAGAAGGCCGGGGGTTCGAGTCCCTCACCGCCCACCATATGACGTGGGATCCCGCGATGATTGAGCCCGCGCAGTCCGGCTCGCCTTGGTCCTACTGATGCACTTCCGACAATGTTCTCAGTGCTGCAGCCTTGACTAAAAACAATGGCAGTCTGACCTCATGATGGAACACCAGGGCATGCGCTGGGGTTACGTATTCTTGCGCGCTCCGAACTTTCTCAGCGGAGAGGACCGGGACTCCCTGATGACGACGGCAGTTGAGATGTACCTCTCCGGTGAACCAGAGCGCGACATTCAGACCGAAGGATACGAGGGACGGGTCTATACCGAACGGCGCTTCGAGATGCTGGGGGAGTTCGGCGGTCAACGGTTCGACGCCGAGTTGGAAACGGTCCGCGGCCGCGACACCGCTACTTTTCTGGTCAATGAGCGGACCCATGGTATCGGTGGTGGCGGCGGTTTCTCGCGCAACTAGACTCGGCTGGACGTCAGTCTCACCGCGATGTCCTGTCGGCGTACCAATACGGGTCGCCCGCGGGCGATGTGATATATTGAGCCAAACCTCAGCGCGGCATCCAGGCAGGAGGCTGTCAACTATGCCAGAGGATCTATTCACCTTTACCGACAGGCCGGAAGCCAACTATCTGCTGGCCGGCTGGCGGCGCCAGTGGTCCAACGGCGGACGTATCTCCAGTGGGTTGCCGCGCTACCTCATCGACAAAAACGGCGGGCGGCAGGTTGGGCAATTCAGCGAATATGTCAACCGGATGTGCTACCCGTTCCAAGTGGCCGGTACTCATGATGCGTTCCGACCCTCGGCCGCCTTCAACGAAGGCTTGCCCAGTGTTGCGATGTCGCGCCAAAACTCATTCTACGAGATTGGCGGCGGCTTGGTGGTCTTCCTCGGAGAAGAACCGTGGTATCGCCTGGACATCTACGCGGAAGCCTTTTTCTCGGCAATTAAGGAACTGGGAATTCAGCAAACCGTTGCCGTAGAGGGTGTCAACGGACCCGCGCCTCCAGATCTTGAGCGTCGCATTACCTGCGTGTATTCCCGCCCGGAAATGCGCGAACAGCTGGAGCGCCACGGGGTTCAGTTCTCCAGTTACGGTAGTCGGGGCAGGCAAGGGCCCACCATTGGCATGGCGCTGGTATCCGTGGCCCACTACCAGTATCCCGAAGTCCACATGTTCCGCATGGGAGCCATGGCCCCCATGTACCCCTTTATGACCAGCAACAATAACCAACTGGGTATCACCCAGGACCACCGCGCCTATTACGACATATTGCGCCGCGTTCGTTCGCTGTTCAAGATCGAGATGGACCTGTCGGAATTGGAGCAAATGGGAAACCGGGAGTCGCAGGAACTACTGGACAACCTGGAACGGCTCGGTCGCACCAACAACGAAGCGAAGCAGATAATTGACCAGGTCCGGCTGGATTACCAGTACACACCTTATGTCGAGCCGGTTGACCTGGATCCCGCGTTGGACCAAGCCCTGGAAAACATTCTCCGGGACATTGGGGAACCCGGCCAGGAAACTTGACCCCCTCGTCTGCGCGCTCACACAATCGGCCAGCGTGGGGGAAACTCCACGCTGGTCCTTTTTAATAGCGCCTCGCCTCTGCCCTGCACCTCTTCCACCAGCGCCGCCTCATCCACGAACAGCGGCCGATGATCAGCCACGACAACTTTGCCATCTACTATGACCGTGTGCACGCTGCGACCGTCGGCGTTGTAAACCAAGCTGTTGACCGGATTGTGCAAAGCTCCCCATTCAGCCCGGCGGGTGTCAAACAACACCAGGTCCGCCGCTTTCCCCGGTTCGATCGAACCTAACAGGTGCTCCATACCAAGAGCTGCCGCGCCGCCGATGGTCCCCAGTTCGAGCGCCGTCTCCGCAGGTACCATGCCTACATCCTGCCGGCCATCCTTGTACAACACAGCGGCCAAATAGACCGAACGCAGGGTTTCGAGCAGGTTAGAGTTGTTACCCGCATCGGTGCCGAGGCCCACGGTCGCACCATATTCGAGAAGCTCCGGCAGCAGACCGTGTGAGGAGGTCCCGGCGCCACCTTTGATGGCGGCAGTCGGGCACATCACCACGGCGGAACCGCGATCAGCGATTAGCTTTGCTTCGTCAACGCTTATTCCCAGGCAGTGCGCGAGGGTCATTCGCGGATTGAGAACTCCGCAACGATCCAGATATTCCGTTGGTGAACAGCCATGCGCTCGCTGGCACTCCTCGATCCAACGGGGACCGTTTGTAAAGTGCAGCGTGGATCGCGTCTCATGATCCGAGGCGATTTGGTCGCAGGCGGCCAGCAACTCCGGCGTGCAGAACTCCGCTGAGAACGGCATCGACCATGCTGATATCAGATCGCTCGGCAAGCTATCTATGCGAGAGACGATTTCCTCCGTAGCTTGGATTGCCGCATCGGTCCCATACACTGGCAAATTCAACGGGTTAGGACGATCTTGCACGCTGCGGCCGATCACTATGCGGCAGCCGGCCTGGTGGTAAGCCGCCAGGCATTCGTCGAGATGGGTGGTTGTCCCTGGATCTATAAAGGTGGTGGTCCCGTATTTCAACAACTCGGTGATGGCGAGCATGGAGGTCGCGTATTCGTCATCGGCGGTCATTGCCTGCTGGAGCCGGAACACGTTGGGCAGGTATTCCGCTCCGAGATCATCAGGAAACAGGCCGCGCGCCGCATGGGCGTAGCTGATGTGCATGTGCCCGTTGAGGAACCCCGGAGTAATCACCATACCGGTCCCGTCAATTATCTCGTCGGCAGGGACGTCCGCCAGGTCAGCTGCCTTCCCGACCTGACTGATACGGTTTCCCGTAATGACAACCGACCCATCGACTATGATGCGCCGCAGCGGGTCCATCGTAACGATGTAGCGTACGCCGTCGATTTTCAGAGTGCCGTAACTGGTCATATTAACCTCGTGCGGTCAGTCGGCCCAGTCCCGGAATCCCCACCGGTTGAACGACGTGACCTCCGACGCTGGGCGTCGGTTGGTGGGGCCGAAATTGCCGCGGGGGTATCCAACTGGCGTAACGCAGATCATTTCCGCGAATTCGGGGAGGCCCAAAATAGCGCGCACCTCGTCCTCCCTTCGATTGAGGACGGTGGTGATGCGTGTGCCCAAACCCAAGGCGCGCCCGGCAAGGAACAGGTTTTGGATCGCCGGCCAGATCGATGCCGCGTGCCGGCCACGTTCGATCGGCTGATCCGACTGAAAGCCGCCGCCGCGCGAGTGGTCCGCGCAGACCACTATCATGGCTGGGACCTCGGGCATGTGATGCGCCAGGTATCGGGCGTGCCGGTAAACCCTCGATTCCGTGGGTGAGGGTTCCCATCCCATCGCATCCAACCACGTATTCTTGTACAGTTCGCCCAGCGCCCGCACTGTATCCGGGTCGTTGACCACCACGAATTCCCACGGCTGGGTGTTGCCGCCATTGGGAGCCCGAACGGCCGCGTCTACCATCTGCTGGATGGCCCATTGTGGCACGGGGTCAGGCTTGTAGCGGGTAATCTGGCGCTGACTGTAGATTGCCTCAAACAGGTCGAATTGATCAGCCATAGCGGTCATCCTCCAGCAACATCGATATCGGATAGTGTCGAGCCCATTATATCCCCTGCTCACCGCTCATCACCGGAAGGCAGTTATCAGGACCAACCCGGCAACTATCATCGCTGCGCCCACCACTCGTCCGGCCGTAATCCGTTCTTTCAACACGAGGGCTCCGAGCAAGAGCGCGAACAGCAGGCCCACCTCGCGAGCCGGTGCAACGTAGCTTGCCGCCTCGAAACGCATTGCGGTTAGAACCAACCCGTAGGCCAGGAACAACAGGCTCGACGCAGTGGCGACCGCCCTAATTCCTCCCCGCCATTCCTGGGCCACCGCTGACGCTCCGTACGTGCGCAGGATGTAAGGCAGCATGCCCACGGCCACGCCGCACGTCATCAGATACAGGTACAGGAACGGGCTCACATAGGACACTCCCTGTTTGTCGACCAAGGTATACAGCGCGATGCAGAGTCCGGTTACCAGGGCATAGCCGATCCCCGACCTGGTAACCGAGAGTTCGCCGGCAACGATGCTGCGAACCCGGCCCCACCAAGCCATGGTATAGATACCGACCACGATGATCCCGATGCCCGCCCACGCCGGGACGGTGACGGTCTCGCCAAGGGCTAGAACGGCCAGCACCGGCACCAGGCCCGGCCCAAATCCCCTGGCAATTGGATAGGCCACTGATAGATCCGCGCGCGCCAGACTGCGTCCCAAGCTGAGGAAATAACAGATGTGTACGAGAGCAGAAGCAACGATGAACCAGAGCCCGACCGGCTCGAAGTGAGTCCGGAACGCGAGGACGGCGGCAATGGGCACCGCACCAACCGCGCCGGCGGCCGATAACCACCAGACGAACACTTCCTGCCGGTGCGCGCGCTTGAGCAGCAGGTTCCAGGTGGCGTGGGCGACGGCAGACACCAATACCAGCACCAACGCCGTGAGTGTCGTCGAATCCAGCATGGCAACGCCCGAAGACCAGCCAAAAAATCAATCCGCCGACGTCATTGCGATGGCGTCGGCGTGATCAATTGGTGGTGGCGCATAGGGGATTCGAACCCCTGATCTCCGCCTTGAGAGGGCGGTGTCCTGGGCCGCTAGACGAATGCGCCGAAAAGAAAACCGATTGGCGACCCAACCGGAATGTAGCGAATTATAGCACGTGCCACTCGGCTTGCAACCGGGAGATCCCGTTTGAAGACGATCGGGGCACGCTTGATGACGCGTGTCATTATGCAGGAATGCCGTCCCATTGCGGTTAGTTGCCTAAGCATAGTCACCCGCGCGGGCGAGATCACCCCGCTGCGCTCGCGAGGGTGACTGTGAAAATCGACGGGTTCTTGATTCCCTTAGTCCGGCACAAACAATCGCCGATCCCCGGGCCAAGTCAGGCAGCTATTGAATTGCCAGCAGCAGCCTGGACCGACGGCGGGACGTGGCCACCAGCAGTGCTCGCTGATAACTCAAGGAATACGGTGCGGGTTAGCCTGCAATCCAGACCACCCGCAGCGGGCAAATCCCCCAAGTCGCGTGGCGTCTAGGTTGTGGGGCCGCGTGGAACGGAGCCAGCGGGTGTCGGGCGACAGCGAGCGTCGCCGACGAAAATACCAGAACCCAGGGTTGTCCCTGTGCCGTGACCCGAGATGTCCAGACTGGTTGACTGATGTCCTCCTTGCGGCAGGTCGATGGTTTAGCGTGGGCGTCAGGCGTTACGGTTTCGAGTTGGTGTCTGAGTACGGCCAGCACCATTTCTGTGCAGAAGTTTGCATCCTTAGATTCCGCGTCCCGCGTGGTCTAAATCGCGTTAATCCGGGAAGGCTCGGCACGGGGCGGAAGGTATCACCCACCAGACATCGGGCAGGCCACCTTACCCCCAATCCACCGAAAGGATGAATGTGGCTGCGTGCTGAGGGGATGAGAAAGTGCTCCCGGCTTCGGGGATAATGGTTTTTGAAACAAGAAACCGACCCGAAACGAGGAGCACCTGTTAGATGCTACCACTGGGCAGCCCCGACCGCATCCACGTCGCCTTCGATGATCACCGTCTGGTGGCCAATGCCGGACTGCTCCTGCCGGTCACCCTGGCCCACCATCTGGGTCTGGGTGAGCTGGTGGACCGCCACGTTGACCTGGGAGATGCGCCGGGTCGAGCCAACCCGGGGGACAAGCTGCTGACGCTGGTGGCGTCGGCGCTGGCCGGCGGCGACTGCATTGACGACGCCGACGTGTTGCGCACCGGCGGGACGGCCAGCGCCATCGGCTGCGTGGTCAAAGCGCCGTCCACCCTGGGGACCTTTCTACGCAGTTTCCGGTGGGGTCATGTTCGCCAGCTGGATCGGGTGAGCCGGGAGTTCCTGGCTCGGGCCTGGGCTGCCGGTGGAGGCCCGGGCGATGCGCCGTTGACCATCGACCTGGACTCCACCGTCTGCGAGACCTACGGACTGGGCAAGGAGGGCGCCCGTCGCCATGGCTACACCGGCCAGCGGGGCTATCACCCGCTGCTGGCCGTGGCCGCGGACACCGGCGACGTGCTGATGGCGCGGCTGCGCCAGGGTCGGGCCAACACCGCGCGGGGCGCGGACCACTTCCTGCGGGAGACGGTGGGCCGGGTGCGCTACGCCGGAGCCACCGGACAACTCACCGTCCGCGCCGACCGCGGCTTCTACACCCACGCCATGGTCGCCGTCTGCCGCAAGATGGACGTCCGCTACTCCATCACCATCCGCCAGCACCAAAGCCTGCGCAATCTCATCGAGGCCATACCCGAGACGGACTGGACGCCCATCCCTTACTGGATGGACGGCGGCGCCGACGTGGCCGAGACTGAATACACACCCTTCCAGCATGAGCCCGACGCCGCACCAACGCGGCTCATCGTCCGCAGAGTGCAGCCCGCGCCCGGTTCCCAACTGGCGCTGCTTACCGACTACAGCTATCACGCCTGCATCACCGACCGGGAGGGCGACACTCTGGAACTGGAGGCCGACCACCGCCGCCATGCCGAGATCGAGAACGCCATCCGCGACCTGAAGTACGGCGTGGGCCTCAATCATCTTCCCTCGGGACGCTTCCCCGCCAACGCCGCCTGGCTGGCGGTGCAGGTCATGGCCCACAATCTGGCTCGCTGGACGGCGCGCATCGGCCTGGGCGAGCTGGTGGTTACCACCAAGACCCTGCGGCGACGCTTCTTCTCCCTGGCCGGACGCATCACCCGCAAGGCCCGTCGCCTCACCCTGCACCTTCCCAAGGGCTGGCCCTGGGAGAACCAGTTCAGTCGCGCCCTGGCTCGATTGCGAGCCCTGCCGCTCCCTTCCTGACGCCGCCTTCGGCGTCCGACCCTTCAACCAGACCGTCCAACCGCCTGGCCGTCCCGCGTCAGGCTGAGCACCGCGTGTCTCCAGCTGCCATCTGCCCGACGATCTCGCCCTCCGCGGCCACTCGCGAGCCGTCAGCATCCCCCTGGCATAGCTGTCTCTACCCTCACCCGCTCGAATCCGGCGGCGTCAGGGCACTGCTGTCCCATCACCCACGCTTCTCTTCCCTTGCGTAGCCAGCCCCCACGCATCCCTTCGGTGGATTCGGGCTTACGGAAAAATCACGCATTGGCCCGTGACAGACTTTTCCTTACGACAATGGACTGGGCAGTTGCAGGTCCCAAACCGTATCGCTGGACCGTGTTCCGACGTTCGTTCGGCGATGCCGCTGGGCCTGGCGGCGTCCGACAGAAGTCGCGCTGGCTTCGGTAGAGGCTGCCTGACAGGTTTCTGTTAAACCGGAAGCACGGCCAGGCGCAACGAGCCGGTGTCATCAGATTTCCTTTCGCGGGGCGGCGACCTGCCAGCGGGTCAATTGATTTGCCCGCGATGCACTTCTGTTAAACTGGCTCCATCCGCCCACTTGTCGGAAGGAATGGAATTGGAAACAGGAAAATTGCCACCCGAACTCATGACGGAGCTGCTCGCTGGCCTCAACACAACAGACCCCCAGCTGTTGGTGGGGCCGTCTGTCGGGGAGGATTGCGCCGTGGTGCAAATAGGTAACCGATTGCTGGTCGCCAAATCGGATCCGATCACGTTTGCCACGGACCGGATCGGTTGGTATGCCGTCCAGGTGAACGCCAACGACATCGCGTGCTCTGGAGCTGAGCCGCGCTGGTTCATGCCCACCATTCTGCTGCCATCCCACGCCGGCCCGGACGACGCCCGAGCGATCTTCGCGGACATCGCTGAGGCTTGCCGCCAGTTGGAAGTCTCGGTGATCGGAGGACATACAGAGGTAACGGACGGCGTGCCGCGGCCGATCATATCGGGCACGATGATGGGCGAATTGTCGGACCGGCGACAGTTGGTGGTCACCTCGGGCGCGAGGGACGGCGACAGCATCATAGTTACGGCCGGCGTGGCAATTGAGGGCACGGCGATACTGGCCCGCGAGTATTGGGGCGCATTGCACTCAAACGGAGTGAACGCCGAAACGATAGGGCAAGCATCAAAGTACCTGAGCAATCCAGGCATCAGCGTAGTATCGGCGGCGCGGGCTCTCCGTGGCGCCGTGGACATTCATAGCATGCACGACATTACGGAGGGCGGCCTAATCACAGCCCTCCGGGAAATTGCCACTGCGTCGAACTTGGGATTGGTGGCAGAGGCAGAATGCGTCCCAGTACTTCCGGAGTGCCGGGAGATCTGCGACGCCGTCAACATCGACCCACTGGGACTGCTGGGCTCCGGCGCGTTGATCGCTACCATGGGGGCGGGAGACGTCCCGCGAGCACTGCGGGCCCTGGACCGGATCGGCGTCACCGGCTGGGAAATCGGTCAGATGATGGAAGCCTCAGATGGCTTGTGGCTCATCGACCGCGAGGGTGAGCACACTCTACCCGAATTCCGCCGGGATGAACTGGCCCGATTCCTGGAAACGCAGTAGTCAGTCCTCCAAGTAGAGGTTGATGCAATCCCGCAGCTGCGCCAGCGTAATGTTGCCGCCGCTAACGGTTATCGACACCTTTAGCCCTCGCACGAGATTCGGGCGCTTTATGGCTCCGGCCAGCGCGGTGGCCCCGGCCCCTTCGGCCAGAGTGTGAGCCTTTTCCACCAGCATAGCGACGGCGCGCCGGATGTCGTCTTCGCTGACCAGGACGAAATCGTGCAGGCGATGGCGCATGATCTGCTGGGGTAGTTCGTAGCCTTCAGCGGTCGCTGTGCCTTCCACCCACGTCCGCATAGGAGCCTGCACCAACTGACCCTGCTCCCAAGACAGGTAGGCAGCCGGAGCGGCTTCAGACTGTATGGCGACGACCCGGATCTCGGGGTTGAGCGCCTGAGCGACGATGCAGGCTCCTGATACGCCGCTGCCACCACCGATAGGCAAGAACATCACGTCCACGTCGGGCAGGTCTTCAATGATCTCGAGGCTGGCGGTGGCGACTCCCGCTATGAGCTCCGGCTCATTGACAGGGTGGATATAGCGGTAACCCTCTTCCGCCGCGAGCCGCTCGCAGTAACGACGAGCCTCGTCAAAATTCGCACCGTGGAAGATCAGCTCAGCTCCCAAGGCTTCCATTGAGGCCACCTTATTCGGGTTCGCATCAACGGGCAGGCCAATCAAGGCTCGGGCTCCAAAGGTGCGGCAGGCACTGGCGATGGACTGACCATGATTGCCGCTACTTGCGGTGATCACGCCGCGCTGCCGGTCCGCTTCATCCATGTTGGCAAGCAGATTGATGCCGCCGCGAGCTTTAAAGGCCCCCAACGGCAGGTGCTCCTCGTGTTTCAAGTAGACCTCGGCGTCCAACACCGCGCTCAGCCCAGAAGAATAGGTGAGCGGAGTGCGTGGGAAATATGGAGCGATCGTTGATCGGGCGCGGTACACATCGCGCAAGGTAGGGATGTTCAAGTTCAATCTCCCGTAAATCAGCGCAACGCAATGCGTTGGATTTGGATTCAGGCTAGGGAAGGGGTTGGGCGGTGTCAATCGCCGTAGTCACCTCTAGCCTGGCGGAGTGTGGCGGCTGCGCCCACTACATTCTGGGTCGATGACCTAATGTTCAGGTCGACCGACAATGTATTGCGACCGTGAATTACACTTGCGTTTTTCGCCCGTGCGCTTTCAAGGATCGTATTACACGCAAATGCGCGTAATACACAATCAATGTAATTCCCCACCCATTCAATACATGTACTCAGCAAAGCAGGGAATGCAATCTTAGATTCTGAGTGTACTTCGCCAAGGATCAGTACACTATCGGTTACGAACTACGCGGCCGCGCTCGAAGCACTGAAAGCCGTGTACCGATCTGATCTGACGGATGGTGTACTACAATTCGGTACACGACAACAATTTCGGAAGGGTAACGATTCAAGGGGCAGTCATTCGGGGTATTGGTTACACCCCGTGGCGCAGAGGTCCGCTCTGTACCGCTACCGTCAACCTGGCTCCTAATGTCAACGACTCGATCGCAGCCAGGCCGAGTCCGGTACGACCGAAAAGGACCGCTCGATCCGACCTGGACCACAGACCATCAAAAATCGCAAAAAACGCCCGGAATTGGTGTCCCGCCTCTCAGCAACCTGGGCTGCCGTATGGCAGAATTAGCACGTAACCAATAGCGTTCTAAAAATTTATAAAATTCTTTTAGATTTGTTCTTTGGTTGCGCTTGACATTGGTCAAATCAGCGAGTAGTGTAGCGCAAAATCGAGACCGGTAATTGAAAACAATGGTACCTGTGCTGTCGGCAATGGAATGTACACAAATAGGTACACTAACGGAGGTGCATCATGGCACGGAAAACCAAACTGATGCTGCGCGTAGAAAGGGAATTTGACCAGCCTCTGGAGCGGCTGCTCCCTGAGTTGGTCAATGACCAAGGGCTGACGGCGACAGCGGACACCCTCGGGGTGAGTAAGGCGACGTTGGGTTACTGGATGCTCAAGATGGGCATCAACGTGCGTCGCGTGGCGCTGGCCCCTGGAGAAGTCCTAGAGGTGAAGCGCACCAACTAATCGAAACCACTCTGCGGGCGGCGATGCGTCTCCCGCGGCGCAGGTGACACATTGGCGGGCCACAAGCGAGCTGGCCCGTCAATGAGCCAGTTCTTCGCATCGGCGAGGGACGATGGATCGCCCCGGCCGGTGGCAAATGGCCGGGGCGTTTCATTGCCCGTTCGGGGGAGATACCCGCGGCCGAACCGCCCAGAGGGTAATCAAGCCTTTGACCGCGCAGAATCCATAGGGGCGCCCCAAACGGGACGCCCCTGATCGTGCCGGGCGTGAACGGGATGGTCAGCCGGCGAAGATATCCTCGGGCAGGAAGGCGGAGACGGTTATGTTAGGCAGGTCCACGATATTGCTGACGCGCAGGTCTACGGCGACGCTGCAAATTATGTACGCTTGCTCGGCGGTCCACCCGCGCTCCTGCAACAGCGCGATCATGTTGAGCAGGGCGTTGCGGGCAGCCAAGGAGAGGCTGTCCTCGCCCTCCTGGGTGCCGTCGGCGCGGATGGGGTAGCCGAGGGTGGCGGTGAAGTTCCGGGGTGCGGCCCATTCGGGTGGCAGGAAGTACCCGGGATGAGAATAGCGCGGGAAGATTATGTTGTGCCGCGCTGCCTCGCCCTTGTGGATGGCGAAACGGACGGCCGCGGTTGCGCCCATTTCAATGGCCGTGATGCAGACCTCGCCATCGCCTTGGGCGAAATGACCGTCGCCGGCGGAGTAGAGGCCGCCGGGCACGGAAACCGGGATAAACAGGCGCGATCCAGTGGTTAATTGCTTGGCGTCCACGTTACCGCAGTTTTCGCGCGGAGGAATGGTACGCAAGCCTTCATTGGCGATCCGGCCGCCGGCTGGTACAGCATCCTCCGGGTCGGGCGGGGCGGCCTGTCCGCCGCGGCGCACCCAGTCGGCCTCGCGGGCGGCCCAAGCGGCCATCTGTTCGTGGGAAGGCGCCAGACCGGCGGTGCCCATGAAGGACCCATCGGGGATTCGAACACCGGAAATTTGCGCGGAGGTTGCCCAGCCATCGGCGATATCCCAGTGGACCAGGTACGGGTTCGTGAACAGGTCGCGGAGGAACCCGGCGCCGGGGCGGTTGCGGGTCCAACCCCGAGGCTGGGCCGTTATGTCAAGGTATTCTATCTCCAACAGGTCACCGGGTTCCGCGCCCTTGACGTAGACCGGGCCGGTAAGGGGGTGGCCGACCTTGGCATCTAGGCCGCCAAGGTCGGCGGAGGTCATGTTGGGCTGGATCTGGGAGTCGGAGGCATCGCGGGTCTCGAGGACTACCTCCTCGCCGGGGTCGGCCTCGACGATGGGAGGGATGTCGGGGTGCCAGCGATTGTGGCCTAAGTGGGATTCCTCCCTGAGGCGCTTGGCACGGTCTATGGTGACGGTTTGCATGGTGGCATCTCCGGTGTACGGCGGGGAAAGTGGCAATGAACAGGGGCGAATGATTATTCGCCCCTACGGTATTCGGTATTAGCCTACAGCGAACATTTCCCGGGGAGGCCCCGGTTAGCGAGGGGGGCGAACGGTTTTTCGTCCCTACGCAGGCAGTACCCGGATTACAGCGACCAGTCGTCGGGGAGCTCGGGAGTAGGCAGAGGCCGGATCATTACCTCTACGAGGGCGGACTGGCCTTCCTCGGTGGCGCGGATGGCGCGTTGGAAGGCAGGACGGATATCCTCGGGATGTTCCACTCGCTCGGAGAAGCAACCGAGGCCGTTGGCGACCACGCTGAAATTGCCACCCAGGACGGCCATTTCCGGGGGCGTGCCGTTGGGGTTTTCCATGCCCATCATGCCGCCGCCGGTACCGCCGTTGTTGATGACGACGGTGAGAATGGGCAGGCCCATACGGGAAGCGGTTTCCAGATCCATGCCGGTCATGCCGAAGGATGCGTCGCCGAGGACGTGAACGACCAGATGGTCGGGACGGCCAAGCTTGGTGCCGATGGCGGCGCCGACCGACCAGCCCATGGCGGCCATGCCACCCATGGCGACGAAGTTTCGCGGGCGGGTAGTCTGCCAGAATGGAACCACGTAGCCGCGGCTGCCGCCGGCGTCGTGGAGGGCGATGGTGCGATCGGGGTCGATGAGCTGCTGGAGTTCGTAGACCACGCGGTAGCCGTTGGTGGGAGTTTCCGGGTCGGTGAACCGGGGCATCCACTCGGCCTCGTACTTTTCCTGGCAGGCGCGAATCTCATCGACAATTTCCTGCTTGATGCCACCGGCGTTGGGGCCAATGCGCTGGCGGACGGCGTCTATGATGGCGCGCAGGGCCAGCTTGGCGTCGGCCAGCATGGGTAGGTCGACCTGGTAGGTCTTGTTGAGATCGGCCTGATCGGCGTTGATATGGATGATGCTGACGCCATCGGGGATTGGCCGGCCGTCGGTGCCGTTGGGCTGACGGAAGGAGTTGCCGACGGCGAGGACGACGTCGGCCTTGCGGTTGATCTGGAGGGCCGCGCCGGAGGCGTAACGGCTGCGGGGGTAGACGCCGCCGCCGAGGGAGAGGGGATGATTTTCGGGGAAGATGCCCTTGCCCATGATGGTGGTGGCGACGGGCATGGAGAGCATTTCGGCGAGCTCCATGACCTCATCGGCGGCGCCAGCGCTCATGGCGCCCCCGCCGGCGTTCAGGATCGGAAGCTTGGCGTTGACCAGGAGATCGGCGGCGCGCTGGACCTCGGCATCGGCGGGGCCGGACTTGCCGGGGACACCGACCGGGGTGTACGCGAGGACGGAGTCGTCGGCCTCGGCGCTAAGGACGTCCTGGGGCATTTCGAGGACGACCGGGCCGGGGGAACCGGAGCGCAGTGCGGTGAAGGCGCGGCGCATGACTTGGGGGATGTCCTGGACGCGGGTGAAGGTGGCACGCCACTTGCAGAGGTCATCGAAGATGCTGGCGGAAACCTCTTGCTGCCACTCCTGGCCGAGGTTACGCAGGGGGTGCTGACCCATGAGGAGCAGCACGGGGACGTTGTCGGCGTAGCAACCCGCGATGCCGGTGAGGCAGTTAGTTGCGCCGGGTCCGGTGCCGGTCATGGCGACGCCGACTTCACCGGTGGCGCGGGCGTAGCCGTCGGCGATCTCGACGCCGAGGCGCTCGTTGCGGGCGGCAAAGGGCCGGATGGTGGAGGACCGCAGGGGCCCCCACAGCGGGGCGAGGCCACCACCGGCGAATCCGGATATGTAACGTATTCCTTCCTGTTCGAGGGCTTTGACTACGGCTTCCGATCCACGCATGGTGCACCTCTCGTCGGTTGGGACGGCTCGGGTTCCGAGCGGCAACGAGATTGGCACGCTGCGCTCGCAATGACAGGAACCGGCCGGTGGGTAGACTAGCCGGGATGATAGGGCAGCGTGGGGGCGGGGTCAACCGGGCGGGAATTCCGACGCGTACGCAGTTTGTCATCGCGGCGAGGGAAGCACCACGGCAATTCGGTTGCCTGAACGACGTCTTCTCCGCCAACGAGATTGCCGCGCTGCGCTCGCAATGACAAGGCAAAGAGTGCTCGCAATGACGAGGGAAAGGGCGCTCGCAATGACGAGGGAAAGGGCGCTCGCAATGACAAGGGCAAGGGCGCTCGCAATGACGAGGGAAAGAGTGCTTGCAATGACAGCTCGAACGCAAGTGGGTACGCGTCAGGGCAGCAGTTGCGGTGCGGTTCGGATTGAGGTTGGTTCGGTGGGGCAGACCGATGGGACGGCAAGGGCCCGGGCTAATGATCATTCTCGCCAGCGAATGGCAGCTGACTGAGTCCCTCGGCGGGGTCCGTATGATGCTGCGACGAGGGTCAGGGTGATCCTTCGGCAGACTCAGGAGGAGCGGAGGGCAGGCCCACGGTGAGCGGAGGGCAGGCCCACGGTGAGCGGAGGGCAGGCCCACGGTGAGCGGAGGGCAGGCCCACGGTGAGCGGAGTACGGGCTCACGATGAGCGGAGAGTGGGCTCCGGGTCAGTGGAGGGCAGGCCCACGGTGAGCGGAGTACGGGCTCACGATGAGCGGGGAGTGGGCTCCGGGTCAGTGGAGGGCCGGCTCACGGGGCCCTGGCGTTGAGGATTATGTTTACCAGGGATTCGATATCCGGCAGGTAGCCTTCGAGGTCTTCCTGTTCCATCCAATCGTTGTAGAAGTTGGAATGGCAGGACTGGGCCACGCCAAAGGTGGCGCGGACGAATGGATTGTTGAGCTGCTCGGCCAACTGCAAGGCGGCGCGCCGACGGTGGGCGCACTCGGCGTGGGGCAGCCGGTAACTCTCGCAGTAGGCTTTCAACGCCTGGCTGGTAGCCCCCCACAGCTTTTCCGCTCCCTGTACCGTGTCGCCGGCAGCGATTACCCGCCTGGCGTCGTCGAGCAGCTTTTGCGCCAGTCGTGCATGTTTATCTGCGGTGGGTCCTGGTGTCGCCATCGGCAATGAAGTTCGAAGGTTGGAATACCCGGATAATAGGGCAGCACAATTTCAGGGTCAACCGCGTCGGTTGCTCACCCGCGCCCAGTATGTGATTGCGAGAAGCGACGCGTCAATGCCGCCGCCGGCACGACGTCTCCTGCGCCCACGAGATTGCCGCGCTTCGCTCGCCATGACACGGGAAAGCCCGCTCGCCATGACACGGGAAAGCCCGCTCGCCATGACACGGGAAAGCCCGCTCGCCATGACACGGGAAAGCCCGCTCGCCATGACACGGGAAAGCCCGCTCGCCATGACACGGGAAAGCCCGCTCGCCATGACACGGGAAAGCCCGCTCGCCATGACACGGGAAAGCCCGCTCGCCATGACACGGGAAAGCCCGCTCGCCATGACACGGGAAAGCCCGCTCGCCATGACACGGGAAAGCCCGCTCGCCATGACACGGGAAAGCCCGCTCGCCATGACACGGGAAAGCCCGCTCGCCATGACACGGGAAAGCCCGCTCGCAATGACACGGGAAGGGCGCTCGCAATGACACGGGAAGGGCGCTCGCAATGACAGTTTGAACGCGGTTGGGTACGCATCCGCGTGGGTTGCGATTGACACGGGAGGATGGCCGGCGTGGGGCCGGTCTGATTATGGATGCGATGTGGGTCGGGACGGTTTGGCGCCGGCAGCGGACAGGCGATTTCTGCTGCCGACGATGATTAGCGGATCGGTGTTTTGATCGGCTTCCTCCTGAGGCTTGGATTGGACAGGCGCTGAATTTGAAGAGTGTTGACCAGGTTCCGAGCGGTGATCAGCCCTACGGCCGGAGGTTTTGCGCTGTGGTTTTTTGCTCTCATTGCCCATGCCCAAGGCATGGCGCGCTGTGGCGGGCGCGGTGGCCGGGGCGACTACACCGGGTAAAGTGGCCGGTGGCAGTCGCCCACAAAGGCCGGCAGCGACTTAGTGCTGATTGGCCGTGAACGCTCGGAACCTGGTCGGGACCTGAGTTTGTCGCCTGCTGGATAATTATAGCACAGGCGTTCGCAGGTGGGTAAGGGCGGAGGTATCAGATAATCAGCGAGGTGGATCTGGGACGGACCTACTGGTATTTGTCCCGGAAGTTGCAATCGTGGGGATCTCCTTGAGGAGGAATTTCAGCTCGGCGTAGGCGTGATGCCCCTTGATGACGTCGATGGTGGGTATGATCGACTCGCAGTCGACGAGTTCGGCCATTTTTTCGCTGGCCAACTCGTAGCGTTGTTCGTATTCCTCCACCTCTCGCCGTTTAGATGCGATCAAATCCGGCAGGTCGGTCGCGGATATGCATCGAACTGGAATGCGGCTATACGTTTTGAGGGTCGTCATATCGGTTTCTCCCACTGTCGATTTATTTGGGCCTCACCATGGGTATGGTCAACACCTTGGGATAACCAGATCGCTAGACCACTAGCCGAGCGGACTTGGAACGGACCTTGCCGCCGTGGACGGAAGGTTCGGCGCACCACTTGGCGGAGAGGCGGCGTACGGCTCGATAGATTTCCTCATCGAAGCCGAGGAGGTCGCAGATAACGCGACGGTCCAAGAGGGCGCGCACTGGGTCCGCGTATGCTAGAAAGGCGGGTTTTAGCCCGAATCCACCGAAGGGACACCGCGGCGGTGGTCCGACACGGGGCGAGGGGTCAGGGAACGGGCTGGCGGAGGCCTGATGTCGGTGAGATAGTCGATGTGGAGCGTGGATGCCGCGCCAAGGGGATGTTGACGGCCCGTAGTAGCGGCGTTGGGCGCGATTTTCAGCGCAGACCGCAGGCGGAGACCGTCAGGGGCCCAGCCTGGCGCGGCTGAGCCAGACAGTTGGGTAATCTGGTGGAGGGGTCAGACGCCGAGGGCGTGGTCAGGAAGGGAGCGGCAGGGCGCGCAATCGAGCCAGAGCGCTGCTGAATTGGTTTCGCCAAGGCCAGCCCTGTGGCAGATGCAGGGTGAGGCGTCGCGCCTTGCGGGTGATGCGTCCGGCCAGGGAGAAGAAGCGCCACCGGAGGGTCTTGGTGGTTGCCATCGGCTCACCCAGCCCGATGCGCGTGGTCCAGCGCACCAGATTGTGGGCGATTACTTGCACCGTCAACCAGGCGGCGTTGGCGGCGAAGCGTCCTGAGGGGAGATGGTTGAGGCCCACGCCGTACTTCAGGTCGCGGATGGCGTTCTCGATCTCGGCGTGGCGGCGATGGTCAGCTTCCAGTTCCAGGGTGTCGCCTTCACGGTCGGTGATGAAGGCGTGATAGCTGTAGTTGGCGATGAGGGCCAGCTGGGAGCTGGGGGTGGGCTCCACTCGCCGGACGATGAGCCTCACCGGTACCGCATCGGGCTCACTGGCAAAGGGAGTATAGATGGTCTCGGCCACGTCGGCGCCGCCCTCCATCCAGTAGGGGATGGGCGTCCAGTCTGCCTCGGGTATGGCGTCAATGAGATTGCGCAGTTGGGGGTGCTGGCGAACGGTGATGGAGTAACGTACCTTCTTATCGCGGCAGGCGGCCACCATGTCGTGGGTGTAGAAGCCGCTGTCCGCCCGCATGGTGAGCAATCCAGTGGCTCCGGCATGGCGCACTCGGCTCACCGTTTCGCGCAGGAAGTTGGCGGCGCCGCGGGCGGTGTTGGCCCGACCCTTTCGCAATCGACACATCAGCACCTCTCCGGTGCCCTCGGCCACGGCGAGGAGCGGGTGATAGCCCCGCTGGCCGGTGTAGCCGTGATGGCGCGCACCCTCCTTGCTCAGACCGTAGGTCTCGCAGATGGTGGAATCGAGATCAATGGTCAGCGGCTCATCTCCTGGACCGGCGCCGAAGGCCCAAGCTTGAGCCAGCACCTCACGGCTCACCCGATCCAACTGGCGCGTGTGGCCCCACCGGAAACTCCGCAGAAACGTACCCAGCGTGGACGGCGCCTTGACTACGCAGCCCAGCACCCGCTCGGTCTCGCCAGCGCGCAACACGTCGGCGTCGTCAATGCAGTCGCCACCGGCCAGCGCCGACGCCACCAGGGTCAGCATCTTGTCGCCGGCATTGGCGCGACCTGGCGCATCTCCCAGGTGAACGTGGCGGTCCACCAACTCTCCCAGCCCCAGGTGATGGGCCAGGGTGATGGGCAAAAGCAGCCCCGCATTGGCCACCAGGCGCTGATCATCAAAGGCAATTTGGATGCGGTCGGGCTGCTCGCGTGGTAGCATCTTTTGGGTGCTCCTCGTTTCGGGTTGGTTTTCTGTTTCAAAAACCATTATCCCCGAAGCCGGGAGCACTTTCTCATCCCTTCAACACGCCGACACGCTCATCTTTTCGGTGGATTGGGGTTTAGGTTTAGCTCGCGTAATTCGTCGAAGATCGATCGAGCAATCTCGAGTTGATCGTCGGCCAAGCTTCCAAGATCCAGAACCGGAAGCGCCTCTATCCCGTTTATTGTCAAGGCACCACGACCGCTTTGTTGGCGGCTGGAATGCCACCAAAATAACAACAAACCCAACGTGCAGTTGGACCACAATGAAAAAGCTGAGACGAACCTATCGTCCTGAAAATTCACATTGGGCCAAGCCCTGCCGCCGATGCTCTCGTGGTCTGTCGTTGCGACGGCTAGCGGCTGGGATGTAAATCGAAATTCTTGGGTAATATGGGACCTGCTCGCTACGGACCACAAAGCGCTGGCCGCGTCTTCCATACCTGGTCGGACCAACATCTGTGAATCAGGCATGCATACTAACTTAGTTTCGTTTTTCGCCGAATGATTCCATAAGGCAGGATACGTGGAGTTGGCGGTGAATTGGGTCTTCGTGAATGGCGCGTTGTGGGCAATGCTCACGAAAAATTGATGGTCTACACCTCGCTGACCAATTTCGTTTAGGCACACCATCGGGAGGGGGTACGATCTTGATTGGGCAGGCAGCCGCAGGCACCCTGAGGACAGCGAGTGGGCAACCTGAGCGACGCAACCATCTAAAATGCCTGCAACTCCCCAGCCAGTCGTGAAACTGCTGGTGGGTGCTTCTAGGGATTGTCCTTCGAGTTTTTGTCCTATAGCCAAAGGGGTGCCGCCAAAGGGCCCATCTTCCACGTTTCGGACTGTAGGACTGTCAATGATTCGGTTGGCAATCGCAGCTGCGTGTGCGAGCCCATGTGGACGGCGATGCACGGAAACAAACTGACCGCGTGGGTTCCCACCCGTTTTCCTACCAATTACCAGACATTCCGCCATGCCGGTGTCTGCTGAAAACGCCAGATCGTCGTCTGAAAACGCCAGATCGTCATCGCTGGGTGCAGCGATGCTGATTATCGTCAGATCGGAATATGCATCCGCCATCAACGCTCTGAACTTAGCCCACGAAGCGCCGTTGATCGCTGTAAATGGCAAGACTAATGCTATTATCCCTCCCGGCTTCAGTTTGCGATCGGCCAAAGAAGCAAAAGCTGACGCCAAGCCGGCATGTCCGTGATAGCAATTGTTTTTGGACATCTGCCGGAGCCGGTTTGCCATCTCATTCTGAGCGGCTTCCGTGGATTCGAAAGCGGCAAAGGCTGCGTTTAGAACACCATCACCGGAAGCCGCTTTTTTTGTGTTACTGGTGAAGGGCGGGTTCATTATCACCAAATCAAATCTCCCGTCTGGGATCTCGGCACTCACTCGAGTTGCAGTTTGTTCCCCGACACTTCCGGTACGCAGCGCCGGATCGCTGGTGTTAAACAAGGTCTGTACCGCTGACGATTGAAGGAGTTCCAAAGACCCGATTTTCACGCTGTAATCTGTCTGTCGACCATACGGCATGGTGTAAAGTCGGGACTGACCAAACCGGATATGCGGATGGGCCCCTGACAGAGTAGAGCCTGAGATATGGATCGCTGACGGCATCACGTCGCAACCGTACAGAACTTCCTCCATCATGCGGACGTGGAGGGAGGAAGAGTCTCTGCCGGCCCGTTCGTGACGGGCGGCGATCTGGTCGTAGACGGCGGATAGCAAGGCACCGGTGCCGCAGGCAAAATCTCGGATGCGCAGGTTGCCGATTGCTCCAGCATCGGACCAATCGATCCCATCCAACTTGGCAACTGCCAATCGAGCCAGCAAAGCAGCCGACGCCGGAAGAGTGTAGAACGTGGCCAGGTACTTGCGATCGGCGATGAGGCGCTGGAAGATGCGGCCGGTGAGGTCGTGCGCGTTGTTAACGCCGGTAGCGCCGAATTCCTCTGCGGTGTTGCGCAGCACGTTCAAGATCTGGCTGGCTTCAGGGGCCGGCAACTGGGTCAATATGTCGCGGGCGATTGCGAAAATGGACCAATAGTTGATGTCCAGGATGGTCGCCCAAGATGCAAGAGTCGCGGACTTAGGATTTGAAACCTCGGGGCCGCAGACGAGTACCAGGGTGTTCACGCCGTCATGCATCCCCGCGATGCGCTCATGAAACACCAGGGCGTTGGCAAGGATCGCGGAAGCCATGCGGCGAGTCTGTTGGACATCCGCCATGCCCAGAAGCCGCGCGATCGTGGCAGATGTATTGGGCCGGTTATCCGCCATTACGTCAAGGATAGTTGCCGCTTTAGCTATGCCATCTTGGAGCGCGTCAGCCGCAGCATTCACGGCTTTATGGGGAACGGACACGAGACGGATCAGATCGGCCAAGTCGGACACGGATCCCTCAAGCCATCCCGATTCGGGGAAGCGGCTATGATCTTCGTCGTCGTAAAACACAGCATAAGATAGCCGAGCAGAATTTAGAGAAGAACGCAGATCCTCGCCAAACCTGACCGAGTCGGGATAACGCAAAGCGATAGAGGCTTCTATGGAATGAGTTTCATTAACAACCGGCAGTCCTAACCTTCCCAACGCGTCGGTTTCACCAGTTCCCAAGGCTTCGTACTCGGCCTCTACGACTACCGGAGCCCGGTCAGGGGCCGTGATCAAATTGTCGAGCTGAAGGCTGGGTTGTCCGACTATTAGCTGAGTGTTCTCCGAACGCACCTGGCAGCCGAACAGCATGCCGCGCAGCAAGTCGCCAAGGTCGTTGTTGGCGCTGGGTTCGCTGTGACGGGGTTGTTGGGTTGTCATGGCATACTCCGCACGTCCAGTTTCAGTGGTCGGCATGGTAGATGCGGCGGCAATCGGGGTCAACGCCTGGTCTCTGTTCAGGAACTGGGTTTGTTGACCGGCCGGCAGGGGGTGGGTATCATCGCGGGAATTGAAGGCGATTTGCAGAGTCGTGCGCTGTATCGACGAGATTGCCGCGTTGCGCTCGCAATGACAGATGGGGATCAGTCCCTCGCGATGGCAGGTGGGGATAAGCTCCTTGCGTTGACAAGCGGGGAAGTGCTCCCCGCAATGACGATTTTGGAATGGAGAGGTTGTTATGCCGCAGGCCAATGAGTTGATTGTGCAGTTTCTGCAGGAGGCGGGGATCGACGCCGTGTTCGGAATACCGGGCGGCGGAACGGGGCAGATTTACGATCAATTGGTGGGGAAGGAACCGGCGATCAACACGTACCTGGCGCGGCACGAGCAGACGGCGGCGATCATGGCCGACGCGTACGCGCGGGCGACGGGGAAGCCAGCGGTGATCATGGGGCAGGGGCTGTTCATGGGGTCGAACGCGGCGTTCGGGATCATGGAGGCGATGCTGAGCAGCAGCCCGATGCTGGTGCTGACGGACACGTCGGACGGCGGAGTGGGGCAGCATCCGGCGAACCAGTCGGGCGCGGGCGAGTACGGGAGCATCGACCTGCACAGCATCTTCCGGTCAATGACGAAGTACACGACGCTGGCGACTTCGCCCAAGGAGGCGGCGCTGGGGGCGCAGCTGGCGATCAAGCACGCGATGAGCGGACGGCCGGGTCCGGCGTGCCTGCTGATGCGGACGGCGTCGATCGGAGGCGAGGTTGACCTGGAGTCGCCGCCGTTTATCCACGACACGGCGGGGTACCTGAACACGGCCAAGCCGCAGGCGGCGCCGGCGGACATCGAGAAGGCGGTCGAAATTCTGTCTCAGTCGCGGCGGCCGGTGATCGTGGCGGGGAACGGCGTCCACATGGCGGGGGCGCACGGCGCATTGCAGCAGTTGGCGGAGCAGTGGAACGCGCCGGTGGCAACGAGCTACAAGGGGAAGTCGGCCATCGCGGAGACGCACCCGCTGTCGGTGGGCATGGTCGGGGTCTACGGGCAGGAGGCGGCGAACCGGGCGGTGGGCGACGCCGACACGGTGGTGATCGTGGGGGCGAAGCTGAGCCCGCAGGACACGGTGCGCGAGCGGCCCAACATCTTCAACCCGCGGGGGCAGCGGATCATCCAGATTGATATCGACGACCGGAACGCGGGATGGACCTTCCCGGTGGAGCTGGGGCTGATCGGAGACGCGGGTAGCATCCTGGGTCAACTGGTCGAGGCGTCGGCGGATGCATCGGGGTCGACGGCGGGGAGCCGGAGCGAGTGGGCCGGCGCGCTGCCGGGACGGAAGACGGACGCGGGGTTCTACGAGGATGCGGGTCTGCACACCGATTCGTCTCCGGTGCTGCCGCAGCGCCTGGTGCGGATACTGCAGGAGACGATGCCAGCGGACACGGTGTACGCGCTGGACGCGGGGAACAACCGGACGTGGATGGCGCACCTGTTCCAGTCGCAGCAGGCGCACACGTTCTTCTGCCCGGGCGGCACGGCGGGCATGGGCTGGGGACTGCCGGCGTCGGTTGGGCTCCAGATCGCCTATCCTGGGAGGCCGGTGGTGTCCGTGACCGGTGACGGCGGGTACATGATGACGGTGAACGCGCTGTCGACGGCGATGCAGTACAACCTGCCGATCACCTGCGTGGTGTTCAACGACGGCGCGCTGGGGATGGTGCGTCACCACCAGGCTCCCGGGCAGTACATCGCGTCGGAGTTCGCGGAGACGGACAACGCGGCGGTGGCGCGGGGGTTCGGGTGCTTCGGCGTGCAGGTGGCGGACTCGCGGGACCTGGGCGACGCGCTGCGGGACGCACGGGCTTCGGGTCTGCCGGCCGTGGTGGACGTGCTAATCGACCGGGGGCCGAGTCCGGACGATTGGCGGGCGGACGCGCGGAGGTCGGGAGAGACTTAGGATCTGCAGGGCCTAGATTGCCACGCTGCGCTCGCAATGACAGAATAGGCGCGATCAAGTAGGGGCGAATAGTTGTTCGCCCCTACAGTTTGGAATTACGGTCCAGCGACTGGCGAACCATGGTTGATGTCGAGCACGCGGTGGCGGTACAGAACGAGCGGCTGTCCTTGCTAGGATGCGCCTGCGCGTCGTGCAGCACGGCAGGGGGGTTTGGAGTTCGGCCTGGGGGGCAGGCAGTTGCGGTCCGGACGGAAGGGCAATCCGGTGCACAACTACCTGTCGATGCGGGCGTTCGCGATTGACCGGATAGCCGGCGGCGGGACAGGTTCTTTCGTGTACGAGGGGTATGTCACGATAATTGCGCTGGTCCTGAGGCTGACCAAATGTCCCCAAGGGCCGCAGGACTACGATGACGAGTACGTGGTTGATGTGAGAAGAGACGTGACGCGGATTGCCGCAGAGGTGGGGATCGGCGAAGACCTGGCGTACAACCTGGATATCGAGGCGATACGCGAGCACCTGAGAGCGAACGCGGACCATGAGAATTGAAACGACCGGAAAGGTGGACACTGATGGATTTCTGGACTGATGCACAGCTGGCTTCGATTGACGCGATGCTAAACCCGCGGTCGATTGCGGTGGTGGGGGCGACGCCGAGGATGCAGTACGGCGGGCGGTTCCTGGCGGCGGCGATGGGGTCGATGGAGCACGGGGTGAACGTGTATCCGGTGAACCCGCGGTACGAAGAGGTGCAGGGATTGCAGTGCTATCCGTCGGTGTCGGAACTGCCCGAGGCGCCGGACGTGGTTGGGGTCGTGGTGCCGTACCACGCGGTGTTGGACACGCTGAGGGAGAGCCACGAGAAAGGGGCGAAGTCGGCCATCGTGATTTCGGCTGGGTTCGCCGAGCGCCAGGTGGACGACCGACGGGACCTGCAGGGCGAGCTGGGGCGATTCGCGAGGGAGTCCGAGATGCGGGTGAGCGGGCCCAACTGCCTGGGGCTGGCGAACCTGAAGGACGATATCTGGGCGAGCGCGTCGTCGCTGGGAGCGTCGGCCTTGAGCGGGCCGATCGGGCTGGTGTGCCAGAGCGGCGCTTCGGCGTTCGGGCCGTTTTTGACGCGGGCAGTAGACGAAGGCATCGGGTTCACTTACATCGTGTCCACGGGGAACGAGGCGGACCTGGACTTCTGCGACTTTGCGAGGTACCTGCTGGACGACGACGACACGCGGGTGATCGCGGGGTTCGTCGAGGGGTTCAAGGATGGGCGCAAGTTCCTGGAGGTGGCGCGGCTGGCGGCGGAACGGGGCAAGCCGATCGTGCTGATCAAGATCGGCCGATCTGATTTGGGATCGCGGGCCGCGGGGTCGCATACGGCGGCGCTGACGGGTGTGGACGCGGCGTATGAGGCGGCGTTCGCGCAGTACGGCGTGATACGGGTGCAGGACTATGACGACCTGCTGCAGGTGTCGAACCTGATGGCGCGGTGCCCGAGGCCGTCAAAGCGCGGGGTTGCCGTGGTGTCGCACTCGGGCGGTATCAGCAGCCTGACGGCGGATATGTTCGGGCAGGCAGGGCTGGACCTGCCGCCGCTGTCGGACCGGGCGCGGGACGGGATCAACGGGATCCTGAAGGGGTTTGGATGGGCGGCCAATCCGTCAGACGTGACTGGGTTCGCCAACAGCGATGATTTCCCGGCGATCATGTCGTACATGGCGGAGGACGAGGGAGTGGGGACGCTGGTGGTTGCATCGGCTGGCGCTGATCCGCAGGCTACGCAGGTGATCGCTCAGCGGGACGCCAGCGGGATGCCGGTGGCGTTCTTGTGGACGGGCACGCGCGGCGCGCAGTCGGGTCTGCCGATGCTGAGGCAGGCGGGGATACCGGTGTTCTACGTGCCGGACAAACTGGCGGCGGGTGTCAGGTACCTGAACGACTACCACGACTGGCGCGAACGGCGGTTGAGTCTGGGATTCGCCGAGGCTAGGGAGATGACCGCAGAGCAGGCCGAGGCCGTGAAGGCGCTGGCGGCGGGCGGCGGGTCGCTGTCGGAGTACGACAGCAAGGCGTTGATCCGGGCGTTTGGCGTGCCGACGACGCGGGAGGAGATCGCGGGCGACGCCGAGGCGGCGGTGGCCGCAGCGGAGCGGATCGGGTATCCGGTGGCACTGAAGGTGAACTCGGCAGACATTCTGCACAAGACGGAGGCCGGCGGGATAAGGTTGGGTTTGCGCGACGCTGCCGCAGTTCGGACGGCGTTCGCCGAGGTGGTCGCAAATGCCAGGGCTTACGACGCCGACGCCAGGATCGACGGGGCGGTAGTACAGGAGATGGTTTCGGGAGGAGTAGAAACGATTGTGGGGGTGTCGTACGACGCACAGCTGGGGCCGACACTGCTGTTCGGCACGGGCGGCGTGATGGTTGAGGTGTACAACGACGTGGCACTGCGTTTGTGTCCGATCACGCGGGGGGATGCGCTGGAAATGATCGATGAGGTGAAGGGAGCGCGGTTGCTGCGTGGGTACCGTGGGGCGCCGGCGGCGGACGTGGACGCGCTGGCTGACGTGCTGGTGGGCGTTTCGCAGATGGCGGCGCAGTTGGAAGGGTCGCTGGGCGAGCTGGACATCAACCCGCTGATGGTGTTGCCCGAAGGGCAGGGGGTGAAGGCGGCGGACGCGCTGGTGGTGGCTACTAACTAGACCACATCCGAAACTATTACAGGATCGTCGAACCTCGATGTTGAGGTAAGTTGCGTGCCGAAGAGTTTGGACATCGAGCGCGAGAGACGGTTGGCGGATCTGCTTTCGCATGCGGTCGCAAACACATTAGTCACTCACGACCGCTCGAGTGGGAAAATCGATGTTCCCGCGTACCGCCGGTTGCTACAAACCCAATGGTCGCGGCATTGGTCTGAACTGGATTTGAACCACCCCACGCACTGGTCACCTAAACTAAAGCCAAGGTGGGATGTACATTTAAGTGGCGATGTTGATCAGCTGGGTTAAGCCCGTGAATCCTTCTCATCCGTACTTGGGGAACGACCCGGCTCCATCGTTTGACACCCCACCATCTGCGCATTTCACCTTGGCTTTAGTTTAGGATCACTGAAAGCGCAATTGGCAACGAATTGCTGTCTGTCTTACGTGCCGAATTGGGCCAGTTAGTCCGAGACAACCGGATCCAAACAGCGGCGATCACCGTTGTCGGAGGCTACGGGCCTGGGATCACGCTGGACAGCTTGTTGCAGCGACTCGTCGCGGTTGCGATCGGGCACGGGAGTGAAAGGGCTACTCGGGCCTTTTACGAGTCCTTGGGACAGACCTCCGTCTCGTTTCGACGGATAGCGATGATTTCTGGAGTTCGCGTAGATAAGGAAATCGAGGTGAGTCCTGGGATCCGCGTAGTTACGCTGCCGAATTCTACCGCTAGCCTGCCGCCGTATTTCGCTCCCACGATACACACGGATCCAACAAACCTCCTTGGCAAGACCCTAGTACCGTTGCCAGGTAGATTTGTAAGAATATAAGATAGCAGCCATACTTAGTGCCTATCCTAATAATCCGGCGGCTCTGAGGGCGATGAGGGCGCAGGCGAAGTGAAGAAAGGCGATGTAGTTGTCGGGGGACTTGTCCCAACGAACCAGAATGCGCCGGAAACGGTTCAGCCAACTATGGGTGCGTTCCACCACCCAACGCCGGGCTTTGAAACCGGCCTCCCGCTTGATGGCTTGAGCCTCTTCGCCTCGACTGCGGATGTGGGCCGTGAAGCCGAACTCGTCCAGGGTGCGGCGCACCTCTGCGAAGTCGTAGCCCTTGTCCAGGCACATCCCCTGGGGATGCTCTGGGCTGGGCGCCGGTCGGGATACCGCCACGCTGTCCACCGTGGCCCACACCAGCTTCATGTCGTGGCGGTTGGCCCCGTCCACCGCCAAGCCCACTGGAATGCCCGACGCTTCAGTCAACAGGCTGCGCTTGACGCCTCGCTTACCTCGGTCGGTGGGGTTGGCGCCAGTTTTTTCCCCCACCCAGGGGCGACTTGGTCATGGCCCCGTCCATACTCAGCCAACTCCAGTCCAGACCCTGCAGTTCGTCGTAGCGCTCCAGTCCCACCCGCCACAACTCCAGGAACACCCCAGCGGCAACCCACTCCTGAAAGCGCAGGTGCGCAGTGGACCCGGAACAGATCCCCGTGGCGTCCAAGGCCTTCCACTGGCAACCGGTGCGCAACACGTAGAAGATGCCGTTGGCGCAGGTGCGGTCGGGAACCCGGGGACGGCCGCCCCCAAACCGATGGGTGTTCACACGCTTGGGGATCAGGGGCTCCAGCACTGCCCAGAGTCCGTCGGAAATCTGGAAACCGCCGGTGGTGGGATTGGTCTTGTTGGCTGGGCCAGCCCGCTTGGGACGTGGCGGCTTGGGGTCTTTCGCTTTGCTCATGGCCCCAGTCTAAACGTAACCCCACCTGGGCTTCCCAGAACGGGAGCGCGAGTTTTCACGAGTTATTAGGATAGGCACTTAGGCATGATCTTTGTGTGAGGAAGTGCCCAGCCATGGCTGCCATCAAGTATAAAGTAGAGTTGACCGAGGCCGAACGCTCCCGTCTCAATGAGGTGTCCCAGCGAGGCAAGGCGTCAGTGCGCACCGTGAAGCGGGCGCTGTCGCTGCTCAAGGCTGACCAGGGGCTTCGGGACCGTGAGATAGCCGATGTGCTGTTGGTCAACGCGGCCACGGTCGCCAGAGCGCGGAAGCGGTACGTGGAGGAAGGACTTGAGGCCGCCATCAATGACCGACCGCGGCCGGGCCAGGAGCGCAAGCTGGACGGCAAGCAGGAAGCGCACTTGATCGCCATTGCGTGCAGCGCCGCGCCCGAAGGGCACACGCACTGGACACTCCAGTTGTTGGCCGACCAGGTAGGTGGTGGAGTTGGAGTTTGCCGATAGCATCTCCCTGGAGACGGTGCGCCAGATGCTCAAAAAAACGCACTCAAGCCGTGGCAGAAGCAGGAGTGGTGTATCCCCAAGGTGAGCGGGGAGTTCGTGGCGCGGATGGAGGACGTGCTGGACCTGTACCAACAGGCGTACCATCCGGAGCGTCCGGTAGGGTGTTTCGACGAGACCTCCCGGCAGACGAGACCTCCCGGCAGACGAGACCTCCCGGCAATTGACTGGGGAGGTGCGTCCGCCCCTGGAGGCTGCCCCGGGACGGGTGGCACGCTATGACACCGAGTACCAGCGCAACGGGACACGGAACCTGTTCATGATCTGTGAGCCGAGGGGTGGCTGGAGACCTGTGGAGGTGACCGAGCGCCGCACTGCCGTGGACTTCGCGCACCAGATGCGGTGGCTGGTGGAGGAAGCATACCCTGATGCCGAGGTGGTCCGGCTGGTACTGGACAACCTCAACACCCACAAGCTCGGCGCGCTCTACGCAGCATTTGAGCCCGGCGAAGCTCGACGCATCGCCCAACGCCTCGAGTTTCATTACACTCCCACGCATGGCAGCTGGCTGAATCCTGTCCTGAGCTTGCCGAAGGGATGGCTGAGATCGAGTTGAGCGTCTTCAGCAGGGGATGTCTGAACCGCCGTATCAGCGATGAGGCGGAGCTGCGGCGAGAGGTTGCGGCGCTCGAACGCGAGCGCAACGCAGCAAAATCAGCCATAGACTGGCGGTTTACCACCCAAGATGCTCGCCGTAAGCTCCAATATATCTATCCGACAAGATCAGATTGAAACAGTACTAGTAATGGTCGATCACTCAGTTTCGCCGATATTTGCCGATCCCGATCCGTTACGCCTCCCATCGGATATCTTCAGGCAGGAACAATTATGCTCGGACTTGCCCGAATTCGATGTCGTCGAGTTCTGCGATGCGTTGTCCTTGGCATGTGACTGGACCGTTGAATGTTTATCGGAGTGGACCCATCTTGATCCCGACGCGATTTTCGTTGTGGATTGGCCGCACGCCGGATCGCAAATCAATTACCTGTACGGGTTGCGTAGCCGGGGTAGCAAAACGGTCAGTGAGGCAACCGTTCAAGAGGCAGTTGCTATATACCAAACGCGCAAAAGCTTCAGCACGGAAAACGCGCAGAAACTTGCGGTCCCGCTAAAGCGATGGATCAAGTCCAAAAGCGATCAGTCATTCGTGGACTCTATCATCGACCTCGGTATAGCGCTTGAGTCGTTGTATTTTGAAGACATGGGTGACAGGTCCGAGCTGACTTACCGACTCAGGCTAAGGGCAGCGTGGGTTTTGTGCGAATCCGTAGAAGATCGCAAATCCCTGATGGACGAGATCAACGCGATTTATAGGCTACGTTCTAGGGCTGTACATGACGGCGCGGTGCCGCGAAGCGAACAGACCACAAAGACGACAGAGACGGCGGAACGCATTGCCCGCGTAACTGTTCAGACTTGATGGGATCCGAAGCGATTTTTACCTGTTCCGTGAGGTCACTCCAGCACAAATTGTCCGTCGCAGAACGCCTGAGTCCCCTCAATCGTGAACAGTTACTTGCCCGCCTGTCAATTGACAAAGCGATCCAACATATCGCCAAGCACGGGAAATTCCCGGACTGGGAACGGTTAGTATTGGGCGACGACACGGAGCGCTGAAACCCGCGGCATCTTTGGGAGATTTGCTCGGTCAATTGAATGTTGACCGGCGGATACTCTAGGTAGAGTTTCACTCAGCGATCATGAAGGACTCGCTGCGGCCATGTCGCGCTTCAATGCTATAGGATACCGTTGCAAAGGTATCCTGTGAGTAGGAATGGCCGCAACACGGCGACGTTGGTCAACTCAGAATCAAACCGGTCAGGGTTCCTGGTCGGGGACGACTGCGCACGGGAAGCGGCAGCGTGACGGTCCCGCCGGGCCTGCAATCAACGGGACCAGGTCTTTACTGCGATCACAGTGGCGCACAACAGGGAGGCGATGCAGAAGGTGGGCGTGGCCGCGAGGGACACCGCGTTCCAACCGGGCAGAAGAGACATGAGGGCGATCGCGAAACCGGCGGACCCGCCGACGATCAGGCCATTGATGACCGCATTTACCAGAACGTTGGAATACCACGGCCGGTCCGTCTCGATGTGCAGAACGTGGACCGTGAGTTGCGTGATGGAAACAGCGAGATTACGGTTCATCGTTCCTGGAGCACCTCGCCGGATAGCTGGTTGATACGGTAGAGGCGGACCAGTACTGCGGCGCCGGTGCGATCGGGGTCGCGGTCGAGTTCGCCCTGGACAGTGCGAGACATGACGTTGTCTCGGATGGCTCCACTGCGGTACATGGTCGCAGTGCCGTAGAAGCGCAAGTTGATGCGCTCAGTTGGGTGGCGGTAGAAGAGGACGACCTTGGAGCCGTTTTCGATGTTGGCAGCGGAGTTGCGCCAGCCACGCTCCCAGAACGCCAGGGTCTCGCGATCGAAAACCAGAACGGAGCCACGCATACTGATCTGGGGCTCGCCATCGGGCGAGACGGTGGCGATGAACATGGGACAGCGGTCTGACAGGGCGTTGTCGATGCGGCGGCGCAGGTCATCGTCGATGTAGATCATTGGGTACTCCGTCATCTAGTGCGTGCAGGAACGAGCTGCGGCAGGGTCGGAACCGCGGTTGGCCCGCGACTGCCAATGAGTATTGGGGAGATCCGTGCAATGGCGCACCTCATTGCAGGCATGTGCCCAAGCTAACGCTGGGGAACGGGCACAGTCAACCTGCCGAGCAGGCGGTCGGGCCAAGGGACATCCCGGCCCGGGCGGGGAAGTTTCGACTGCAAGAGCGGGGGTAGGCTACCGGGCAATCGGCTGGGCGTCCAGCCACACGTCGGCAGCCTGGCGGGCGGCCTGTTTTTCAGCGTCCCGGGCGGCGCAGGCGGCGCTCATGGCCAGAACGTCCTTGGCCCACTCGTCCACCGGCACATCGATCATGCGTCCAGCAAAGGGGGCTGCGGCCGTTCCGGCGGCGAGTGCCTGGGCGAAGACCTCGCGAACCTGCGTGTAGTAATCGACCAGGGATTCCGTGGGCGTATACGCTTCGTTAACTGCGCCAATCCAACTGGGGTGCCCACAGATCATGCCCTTGAAACCGAGATTGCGGGAGTCGGTGGCGATTTTCGTCATCTCCTCGTCGGACAAATGGCCGGATTGAACACCCATGGGATCGGCAACAGCAATGGGTTGCACTCCAGCGGCGGTGGCTTCGATACACAATCTGCCGCGCGCGTAGACAAACGGGTCGTGGTCGGAGGACTGGGTAATGCCGAGGGAGGCAGCGAGGGCGGCCTCGTCAATGACCGCCTGTTTCACACGGTTGGAGGCGGTGATGATTTCCCGAATGTGCCAAACGCCAGCGGCGGTCTCGATGGACGGAGTGATCTCGAGAGAGCCACTTACGACGCCATGCTTTCGTTCGAGCTCGGTAAGGATTGTGGCAGCCTCGGAGACGTGATTGGCGGACTCGACGCCGGGGAGGACTATGCCAGTCAGCCCAGGACCGGCGGCAACGTGGCTGTCGGCGTAAACGTACTCGGGGTTGACCCGCACGAATACCTGGGCTCCGGCCTTGCCGGCGATGCCGATCGATTGTCGGAGGGTTTTGCGGACCCCCTGGATTTCGTCGGCCGGAGTGCCGTCCTGCAAGTCGATAATGATGGCATCGGCGTCGCGTTTCCAACTCCAACGAATCATCCGCTGTTCGACAGCGGGAATAATCAGGTTGGACCGTCGAACAAGAATGGACATAGAGGGGGTCTCCCAATCACCGTGCGAATTATGCGGCCTCGGCCGCGCGGACGCGGGCAATGGCCTCGGCTTTTTCCTGGTCGCGATCCTGGCAAAGGTCTTGCCATTGCAGCAGTTCCTGAGCACGGGCGGCTTCGTACCGATCGATCACACGATGGCGACCCAGATAGGAGTCGGCCCCCATAGGACGGGGAGAGCCTTCCCGGTCCGCACTAGAAACGTCGATCTGCACCCAGGTTGCGCCGGAGCGGGCAAGATTGTGGTACTCCTGCAGCACCCATTTAGCATCATCGATTTCCTCATCGGAGGACGCAAAGCCTCGGATCTGAGGTTCCACCACATAGGGGTGCAAGCCGCCACCGATTCGGAAGCCGCATTTGCGCGACGCGTCAGCCTCGGCGAAAGCCCAGTCGGGATCGCTGACGCTGCCGGTAATGTTCGGCGTGAAGGGAGCCGCATGGGGTTCGCGACCGGCGACGCAAGCCGCAAGCTCGACTTCGCCCTTGCCGTAGACGAACTGGTCGAAACCAACGAACATCTCAACGCCGAGGTTACGAGACATGTCGTAGCCGGACGCGCCGCCGAAGTCCCGAACCCTCGGGCTAGCGGTAACGATCTCGTAGGCGTTAGCAACACCGACAGCGGTCTCGATATTGGCGCCGATCTCGACAGTGCCGGGGCGAATCCCGCGCTCGGCCTCGAGACGAGTAATGATCTCGTCCATACGAGCGATTTCGTGGCCGTACTCGGTCTTCGGGTAGTTCACCTGCACGAGGCCCGGCCAGATGACAGCATTGAGGTCTGCTTCCATCAGGTCGTGGTTGATGCGGCATACGGCGTCCGCGCCACCCTTGTTCACCACGGGAATAGATTCGCGGATCAGGTTACGGGCAACGTCCTTGAGACGCGGAGGGACTGAATCCTCCAAGTCCATGTTGATGTAATCGCACCCTCGGTGCCAAGCGTTGTTGATGAAGCGCGGGGTGACGATGGGCATCGTCAGGCCGGACCGCTTCAATCGCCGCGGTGTGCTGGCCATGGGGAACTCCTAAGGAATAGGAATGGGAATGCCGTCAACCGCTGCGGCCTTGAGACGGTCGCGGGTTGAACAAGCATCGACGAAAGCGACCGAGTTAGCGGCCTGGCGGACGATGTCAGGCGTGAGCACGCGGTCATCCACGGATACCACGGTGCAAGTGCCCGACGCGGTGGCCCACGCGTATGCCTCGCAAAGACCGTGCGCGGCTGCGACCTCGGATTCCGAAGGGGTAAAGCCTTCGTTCAAAGGACGGACCTGATTGTCGACGATGCAGAAGGAGCCCTTGAAACCGATGGCCCGCCCCCGTAGGGCGGCCGCGAGGGTGTTTTCAGGGGTGGCGAGCAAGCCACGATCGGGGAAGCGCCACCAAGCTCCCAAGGGGACGGCGCCGGTAGCCGAGGCCAAGGTAACCAGACGCTGCATCAGGTATTGCATCAGATGAATTTCGCCGGAGGGTTCCGGCCGCAGGTCCATGACCAGGTCGGCGCGGCCGAGCGAGAGGCCCCAAGTCCGGGAGCTCGCGTTGGCGACCTCGAAACCGTTGTGGTTGCCCAAGGCGGTCTCCAAGCACAGGACCAGATCGACGCTGCCAGGCAAAATCCCACGGCGACTTTCAAGGTCGGAGATGATTGCGTCGACCGCGGCGACCTGTTCAGGAGTATCGGCGCGGGTCACTACGATGCCATCTAGGCCCGGCCATAGCGCGGCGCTGAGGTCGGCCAGCATCAACTCGGGGTCGATCTGGACGAACACCTCCGCACCGGCGGATTTGGCGGGCACCAGGCAATCGCGCAGGGCCTCCCGAGCCGCAGGTTTGTCGGGTTCGGGCACGAACTCAGCAAGGTCGAGGACGACTACGTCGGCTCCTGCTGATGGAGTGGCCGACACGCGTTCAGATTGCGATACCGGGGTGAGTAACCAAGAACGCCGAACTGGCGCTGGGACAGTCATGGAGGTTATCCGTACGTCATGGCGGAATGAACGGCGGCATTATGTTGTATAATGCCGCCGACTCGAATGAAGTCTACAGGTTTGCCCGAAACGTGCGTTAAATTATATGTGAGTTCGCACGGTGTGGCAACAAGGCTGAATCGTGTTATGAAGTGTCTGGGTTGGTCAACAACATGATCAACGTTATGTAAATATCCCGACCTCCAGTGGGAGGGACAGTGCTGAACGGCTGCCAGACCTTCGCCCAAATGCGCTCCAACCATTGCGGAACAGCTAATGTCGTAAGGCGCAAGTTATGACCTTCATTCACTGAACTTGTATTGGATATTTCGTGCCTCGAAAACCGTCGACGCGCCGGCATAGTTCGCCCGACGCCAGGTGAGCGCACCCAGTCCAAACAATTCAACGCTGCAGGACTTACAGGAGCAATTCTCCAATATGGCCGCTAGTTTGGAAATCCACGATTTGTACGACGTAGGCCAAGTACAGGTGCTACTAGTTGAAACGTCCGGCGAGTCACGCGAAACGCCGCCCAGGGCCTTTAGCGTAGAACTCTCCGAGGAGGAACGCGGAGCACTGGACCGGTACCACACGGAATACCGGGGAGGGTCGCCAGGAAGGATCGCCCAGATTGAAGCGGTCGAGCTAGCGATGCGCAACCTGGGGCGGCTACTGTTCGAATCGGCGTTTGCTGCAGACACGGGCAGTCGGGAGATACTGGACGAGGTGATGGGGCGCGACGATCGGGCCGTCTTGACGCTCGTGTCCTCCCGACCGGAGTTCATGTCGCTGCCCTGGGAACTGATGAACGACCCATCGCTGGGGTATTTCATTAACGGGTTGGTTGGAGTAGTACGGCAGTCGTTGGCTGAGGTGCCGGGCGACGATGTGGAGGAGGTGGAGGAAGACACCCTGCACGTGCTGATGCTCTCGGCGAGTCCGCTGGCCCTTGAGGTTCCGAGCTCGGGACCATTGCTGGCAGAACCGGTGGCGGCAGGGGGGAGCCTGGCTGACGCGACGGTGGCGGCACTGGAGGGACTGAACGTCCAAGTTTCGTTGGACAATCCAAGGCCGGCCACATTGAAGGCACTGCAGGACCTGCTAGCACACAGCCCAAATCACTACCACGTCGCGCACATAGACGGAGCGACCCTGGGTGATGACGGGACAATCTTGCTGGAGCAGGAAGACGGCAGCCCGAATCCGGTCGCCGCTGCCGCACTAGGCGAGACGCTGGCTTCCGGCGGCGTCAACGTGGCGCTGATCACCGCGGGGGTCCAGGAAGAGTTCCCGCCGTCCACGGGATGGGCCGAGGCTGCGATGGCAGTGGCGGAAGCGGGCGTTTCCCAAGTAGCGGTCGTGCCGGTTCCCATGCATCCCGATACCGGAGAAAACGCGGTGGCGACGTTTTACCGTCGCATAGCGCAGGGCAACACGGTAGCTGAGGCGGTGGCCGCCCTACGGCGCGGGCTGATGGACACGCCGGAACGGGTCACGATGTACGGCCGGCGGGTGTTTTGGGACTGGCAATTGCCATCCGTTTACCAGTCCCGGAGCCACCGGCCTCCAGGGATAACGCAGCATCAACCGGACCCGCTGGCTCCGCCGGTAATCCATCCGGAAGAGGCGCCCACAGAAGATCTGCAGATCCCGGTAGCCGGCCAGTATGGATTGATCGGGCGGCAAGCAGAGCTACGGCAATTGGAAAGAGCGTTGAAAACGCATTCGGTGGTACACCTGTCGGGTGACACCGGAGTGGGCAAGACGGAACTGGCCCTCGGACTGTGCCGGTGGTTCCTGAAGCCGGCCCGTGTCGCCTATCCCGGCGGAGTGTTCTACGCGGCGTTCGAAACATCGCAGCCGGCCGGCCTGGAGCGCGTGGTCCACGAGATCGGAACGGCGGTCTCAGGCCTGGATTTCGCCGACATGCCGGCGACACAGCAACAGCGGTGGGTGACGGCTTATCTACAAGAAAACGCTTCGTTGCTAGTGTGGGACAACGTGGAAAACGTTGCCGGGTTCCCAGACGGGACCCCCGGACTGCTGAACGAACAGGAACTGCCGGACTTGGCGGCGTTCCTCGGCGAGGTGACCACAGGGCCGGTCGGGACGAGCGCGTTGCTATCGGGCAGGAGGGTTGCCGAGGAATGGGTTTCGGTTCCCCACGCGTCGCTCACGTTAGACGGGTTGGCGGGTACCGACCGGCTGGCTTTGGCCGCCCAGATCATGCACGAGGCGGAGGTCCCGGCTTCGCGAACCGGCGCGGATTTCGAGGAACTGCTAGACCTTTTGGACGGACACCCGTTGTCGATGCAAATCGCGATTCCGCCGGTGAAAGACGTTCCGGCCGCGGCGGTGGTCAGCGAGATGGCCAGGCTCATAGAGAGCGATCCGGACGGCGGAGAAGCGGGTCGTGGAGCAGTGTTGACGGCAGCGATGGAGTACTCTTTCTCGCGGATGTCGCGTCGCAACCGAACGCATCTGCCGTTCCTTTCGCTGTTCCAGCGCAGGGTCATGCTGGACGTTCTGTCGCACATGACGGAGGAGAGGGCATATGGGCAGATCGTCGGAGACGATCTCACCGCAGGGGCGTCGCGCAGCCTGCTAACTCCCGACGGCGGGATACAGTCCACCGGCCGGTCGTACGCGGCGTGCCGGACCATGTTGCGGTCGGCGCACGCGGCGGGACTGCTGGAATCGATTTCTCCCAGCGTCTACCAGATCAATCCGTCGATGCCCTGGTTCCTGGGACGAAAACTGGGGCGGCAAGTGTCGGGTAACGGGATACAGCAGTTGGAAATGGAGTTCGTACGCGTATATGCCGATACCGCAGACTACTTCATGGAGAGTCTCTATGAGAACCAGGACACGGGGGTCACGGCGGTGCTAGCGGAGGAGGGAAACCTGACGCAAGCGCTGGGACTGGCCCTGGAGTACCGGCAATGGGACAGCGCCCAGGTACTGTTCCAGCCGTTGGCTCAAGTGTACCGGATGCAGAAACGGTTCCCGGAGTTGCGCCGTTTGCGGGGGCAGTTGCTGGATACGATTGGGCATACCGCCGGCGAGGCGGAGGGTAACGGAGCCATCGAATTCTGGCAGTACCTGCTGGGAACAGACGCGATGGAATCGGTGGAGCGGATGGACCTGGAACGGGCCGACCTGTTCAACCGGCAACTCTTGGACTATCTGCTAGAGCAACCGGACGGGGAAACGGACGCACGAACCGCGGCCGTCTATCACCAGAACGGTCTGATCTCGACGCGGCGGGGACAGTACGACACCGCCTCGGAGTGGCTGGAGAAGGGGTTGGAAATCATCGACGGTGGCGAGGACCAGGAGTCGATTGCGGACGCGTGCTTCGCGATCGGGCAGGTGCGGCACCACCAACGTCAGTACGGGGCCGCTAAAGAATGGTACTCGCGGGCACTGGACATCCACCAGCGGCTGCCCGACTACGAGGAAATGATCAACGACTTCCGCGGCCTGGGGTCGGCGTGCCACCTACGGTTCGAGTACGAAGAGGCTCGGAGCTGGTACCACCGGGCGCGCGAGATGGTGGAAGAGAACCGCGACGAGGAAACCGCCGTTTACATCTTCCACTCTCTAGGCACGGTGGACCACTCGGAGTACCTCTTCGAGGACGCGCAATCCTGGTACCAGCAGGCGCTGGGCCTCTCCGACCGCCTGGGCATGACCGAGCAGATGATCGTAGAGTTTCATCACCTAGGCACGCTGGCACAGGCCAGGGGCATAGCGGACGAAGCAGACGAGTGGCTGCGGGTTGCGATGGAGTACCGGGAGGAGATGGGCGACGTGCGGGGAGTCGGTGTGGAAGCGCGGCAACTAGGTGTCGTTCACCACGAACAGGGCGACCTGGACCAAGCTTATCACTGGTACGACCAAGCCCGCGTTGCTTTTGAGAGCGTGCGGGACGTGCTGCGCGCGGCGCGCACCTACGGCCAATTGGGAATGGTCGAAGAGGAACGAGGGAACCTGCCAGACGCTCTGGAATGGGTAGCTCGCACGTATCAATTGGCCGCGGACCACCAACTGCCCATGATGGTGCAGGTCAAGGCGCACCTGGCTCGGCTCAAGGAGCGGATGGGGGACGACCCGTTCGCCCAGTGGTGGAGGGACAACACCGGAGCGGAACCACCGACAGATCTGGACGTCGACGCGAGCGAAATCCTGTAACTGCCCGTCGGCTGGCCGGAACAGCAACCGCGAAGACCTGAGGTGAATGGAGATGGCGCTAGTCAGACTGGAAATCACGACAAGGAAGCCGTTCGCCGAGGGCCAAACCTTCGGCGCCGCGGGTGGTTACGAGCAGATCGACGGATTGGCGCACTTCGCCGTGGATCCGTTACATCCGGACAACGCCGTAGTCGCGGACATCGCGCTGGCGCCGCGAAACGGCGATGGCCTGGTGGAATTCACTTCCGATTTTCGGATCATCAAGCCGGTCGACAATGACCACGGAAACGGTCGGCTGCTGCTGGACGTGCTGAACCGCGGAAAGGAACTAGCGCTGAAAAACCTAAACAGCGCGCCGGACGGTCCGCCAAACGCGGAGCCGCAACCCGGGAACGGGTTCCTGATGAGGCACGGGTACAGCCTGGTTTGGTGCGGGTGGCAACACGACGTGCCGGATGCGCCGGGCCTATTCCGGTGCAACGTGCCGAACGCAAAGAATCCTGACGGTTCGCCGGTTTCCGGCAAAATCGTGGTTTCTTTTCAACCGTTGACACGCATCGACACCCAGTTCCTGTCCGACCGTGACCACATGCCGTATCCCACCAACCACCTGGAGAGTTGGGATTCCGTTCTAACCGTCCAGGAACACGAGGATGCACCGGAGACCGTCATTCCGCGTGACAAATGGGCTTTCGCCCGTTTGGACGGTGGCAGGCGGATACCGGATGCAGCGCGTGTGACTTTGGACGGCGGATTTGAGGCCGGCAAAGTGTATCGGGTGGTATACGAGACCTCGCACGCTCCGGTGGTCGGGCTGGGTTTATTGGCGACGCGGGACATCGTGGCCTGGTTGCGGTACGGGAAGTCGGATTTGGAGGGAACTGCCAATCCGCTGGCCGGCGCGCTCGGACGGGCCTACGCGTATGGACGCAGCCAGAGCGGCCGTTTCCTGCGGCAGATGCTGCACCTGGGACTGAACCGCGACGAAGAGGGCAGGATCGTATTCGAGGGAATGCTGCCCAATGTGGCCGGCGGCAAAATGGGTGAGTTCAACGTCCGGTTCGGGCAGCCGTCAAGCCTTTCCAATCGGAGCGTGAACAACCTGCCTCCATTCCTGGATCTGGAACCGGGCGGGGAGGAAGGCGTCCTAGCAGAGGTGACGCGTCGCGGAGTGGCGCCCAAGGTCATCCACACCAATACGTCGTCGGAATATTGGGGTGGACATGGAGCGCTGGCCCACGTAACTGCCGACGGCAAAGCGGACGTGACGTTGCCCGAAAACGTGCGTTCCTGGCTGTTCTGCGGAACGCAGCACGGTCCGGCCAACCTGCCGATCTCGGATACCAACCCCGATTCGGGGGCCAGGGGGACGCAGGCTCTGAACTACGTCGATTACCGGCCGCTCATGCGCGCGGCGCTCGTGCATTTGGACAATTGGGTTACCCATAACGAACTCCCGCCCGAAAATGGGTATCCTACCTATGCGGATAATACGATTGCCGAGGCCGGGGAGTTGGCCGACCGCTTTCGAGCATTGCCCGGGGTCGAGTTCCCAGAGCATCACAAGATCATGCGTGGTTTGGACTTCGGACCCGACCGTGCCGTGCCGACCGTGATACCGCCGGAAGTCGGTGACGTGTATCCGTCGCTGGTGTCAGCTGTAGACGCCGATGGGAACGAGGTGGGCGGCATCCGGCTACCAGCAATTGCCGTACCCCTGGCCACGTATACCGGCTGGAACGTCCGGCACGCCGACATCGGCGGACCGGGTCAGGTGCTATCGCCGGGCGGGACCGTTGTGGGCGGAGCAATTCCTTTCCCGATCAGCCGGGAAGAGCGGATGGCGTCCGGCGACCCGCGCGCTTCGATTGAAGAGCGCTACGCGTCGCGAGACGAATACCTGGCGCGGGTGCGGGAATACGCCGGGACGCTGGTGGAGCAAGGATATCTCCTTGCCGAGGATGTGGACGTGATTGTGGGTCAAGGCGCTGAGGTGTACGACGCGATCGTGGGCGCGCGGGAAGCGGTGGCGGCGGATGACTGAGGAAGATATACCGAGGCCAACTACGTGAGTGAGGATCGAAATGTCGATTCGAGCGGTGGAAGACGCCATTAGGCGGATCAGGGAGCAAGTCGCGACATTCTCGTTCGAAGAATATCGTTACAGAGAAATGGAAACAAGGTATGCACTGATTGATCCAATCATTGAAGCGTTGGGATGGGAAACCGCGAACTTCGATCAGCGCGCCTACGAAGCGGATCCGAAATGGGAATCATTCGTCAAACGTAATGCGGATTACGTCTTTTGGGGGCCCGACTCTCCCCACGCTGTCGTAGTTGTCGAAGCTAAGCGCGCCTCCAACGAGCTAAAACCCGCTCCAGAAGAAGCTCAACTCTCAGGATATGTAGAAGATCTGACGGCTGGGGTGGCGGTGCTAACCAACGGTAAAATCTGGTACTTGTATGACCTGAGCCTGCGCCGGAGGCGATCGTTTTCCGCGAAGCGTATCGAAGAGGTGAAGATTTTGGATGGAAGCATGCGCTCTGCCGCTCGATCCCTGCACGAATGGCTAAATGTTGGAAACTGGTGGTAGCGGTCTGGGGCCACGCTGATGAAAGGATTTGGGGAAGTGGACGAGATTGTTTTTGAGATTACCGAGGCCGTGGAGGGTGGTTACGATGCGCGGGCCGTTGGGCACAGCATCTTCACGCAAGGGAGCGATTGGACAGACCTGAAAGCGATGGTGAAGGATGCGGTGCTTTGTCATTTTGATGATGACGAGTTGCCCACCGCAATCCGGCTGCATTTGGTGAAGGATGAAGTCATGGTGGTATGACGCTTCCGCGTGATCTTTCGGGCGACGAGCTGGTTAGGTTGTTGCGCCGCAACTACGGATACCGATTGATTCGGCAGCGGGGCAGCCACTTGCGATTGGAAAGCAATATTCGTGGCACGGAGCATCGCGTGTCGGTTCCCCGTCATCGCCAATTGAATGTGGGAACATTGAGCGGCATCATATCCGACGTTGCAAAATACTTGGGGTTGACCTCCACGGAAGTACGCCGAGCTCTGTTCGACAACACCTAACCCGTTTAGACAAAGGAGCACACGTTATGTCAGTCGGAACTTCCATACCTCTGCCGGCCTACACCCTGGATCCGGCGTTCATGGCCCGCACGGCGGAGTCGCTGGGGTTTGAATCGATCTGGTACGCGGAGCACCCGATCCTGCCGGTGCAAAGCGCGAGCCAGTTCCCTTCCGGAGGCGAGATCCCGTGGACCTACGCGCATTTCGCCGATCCCTACATAGCACTGGCTCGAGCCTCCGGAGCGACGACCACGATAAAGCTCGGTACCGGGATCACGTTGGTGCCGGAACGCAGCCCGTTGATGCTGGCCAAAGAGATTGCCACGCTGGACCGGGTCAGCGGCGGGAGGTTCCTGTTTGGCATCGGCGCCGGATGGAACCGAGAGGAAACGGAGATTTTCGGCGGCGACTTCGACCATCGGTGGACGCAAACGCGGGAAGCCGTGGACGTGATGAAAGAACTGTGGACCAAAGACGAAGCCGAGTTCCATGGGACTTACTACGATTTTCCGGCCGTCAAGTCGAACCCCAAGCCGATTCAGGAGCCGCACCCGCCTGTCATACTGGGTGGGCTGGCCCGCAGGGTCCTACAGCGGGTAGCCACTTGGGGCGACGGTTGGCTACCCAACCGGATCACGCCGGCTGAGGTGGAAGAAAGCCGGAAGCGGCTGGATGAGCTGGCGGAGGCGAGGGGGCGTGATCCCAAATCCTTGACGATCTCCGTTTATGGTCAGGCTCCCGATGGGCAACTGGTGCAGGACTTCCTTAACGCGGGGGCCGATCGGGTAGTAGTCCGACCGGAGCACTGCGAGACCGAAGAGGAGATGTCGGCCCAGTTGGAGCGCATGGCAGAAGCGGTCATTCGTTAGATTGCAGCCAGGAGCGACTACGCGCCGGTGAACGGCAGAATGGATCACGATAGGTCTTCCGGCACACGCGAAGAAGAGAGGTAACGGGGTTTATGGACCGCACCACCGAGCTGCTGAGCTCCTATGCTTGCAATCTCACGTACGAGGACCTGCCGCCCGAGGTGGTGCATCAAGTCAAGCGCACCGTTGCCGACACCCTGGGGTGCGCCGTAGGGGGCTACCTGAGCGAACCGGCCAAAGTAGCTCGCAAACTGGCGGGAGACGTGTCCAGCAAGACCTCGGCCAGGATCCTGGGCACCTACGACCGCTCGTCCCTGGATATGGCCGGGTTCGCCAACGGGGTCATGGTGAGATACCTGGACTGCAATGACTCGTACTTCTCGCCCGGAGGCGGGCATCCCAGCGACATGATACCCGCGGCCCTGGCGGTGGGGGACAGCGTCGAGGCTGACGGGCGGACGCTCATCACGGCGATTGCGCTGGCCTACGAGGCTTTCTGCCGCATTGCGGACCACGTGCCGGACAACCAATGGGACCAGGGAGTCCTTAGCGTCATCGGGGCCGCCTGCGCGGCCGGGAAGGTGCTGGGGCTGGACGAAGAGCAAATGGGCCACGCGATATCGCTGGCTGTAGTCCCGAACGTGCCGTTGCGGGTGACGCGGATGGGCGAGTTGTCCATGTGGAAAGGGTGCGCCGCGGCCGCCGCGACCCGGTCCGGCATCTTTGCGGCGCAGTTGGCCGCCGAAGGGATGACGGGGCCCTTTGAGCCGTTCGAGGGTCGCAAGGGACTGTGGGAGCAAGTGATCGGCTATCCGATCGAAATCGACGCGATGGGCGGCGATGACGCTCCGTTTCGCATCTCGGACACGATTTTCAAGTTCTACCCGTCCCAGATACACACTCAAGCCCCAATTGATCTGGCCATACAACTCCATGACAGAGTCGCCGTGGACGACATAGCATCGATCAAGATACAGTCCTATCGCTCCGCGGTGAGCAGCGCATCCACAGAGCCAGAAAAGTGGGACCCGCAGACGCGGGAAACGGCCGACCACAGCATCCCGTTCCTCGCCGCGGTTGGACTTCGGGACGGAGCGGTTACGCCGGCCACCTTCGAGTCGGACCGGGTTGCAGACCAGGGACTCCGCGCCATCATCAACAAGATGCGGATAGACGAAAACGAGGAGTTCACCAAGAAGTATCCTGCGGAGTACAACTGCCGGATCGAGGTGATCAAGAACAACGGCCAAACTGAGATTGCGGAGACCAGATTCCCCAAGGGTCACGGGAAGAACCCGCTGAGCGACGCTGATGTGGACGCAAAATTCCTCCGGTTGGCCTGCCCGACAATCACAGAGCAGCAATGCGAACAGACCCTGGAACTGATCTGGTCACTTGAGAACCTGCCGAACCTGCAAGGGATATTTGACAGCCTGGTGGTCTGATGCCCGAGGCTCCGTTACGCACCCCCTTGGTGGAGGGCGTTGGGCTGGAGCAATCCGAATAGCCGGGCCGCGCGTATATATTAGTAACTCGGCAATCATGGAACCCCCGATAACTTTGGAGGGGTGGTGCCAGACAACACACATACTGAAGATGCACAGCGTATAGCCGCAGTCGGCGCCGGCGACGAGAGGGCCTTGGAAGAGATCTATGATCGCTACGCCAAGAGGGTTTTCTCGCTGGCGGTTTCGATCCTGAAGGACGAAGCACTGGCCGAAGACGCCGTTCAGGAGGTGTTCACCAACATCTGGCTGAAAGCGGAGAGCTACCGCCCAGGGATGGCTGCGCCAAGCACGTGGATCATGTCCGTCGCGCATCACAAGGTAGTTGACATGTACCGATCGAGGAGGCGCACCACGGATCACACGGTTTATCCTGAGATCGACGCGCTGCAACGGATCCCGGACGCGAAAATGAGCGTGGAGCGGCAAGTTGAACGCGGATTCGACGCACGGCTGGTTCGGGACGCGATGATGACGTTGCCCGAAGAGCAGAGCCGTCCGCTTTACCTTTCGGCTTGGCACGGATACAGTCAATCGGAGATAGCCCAGATGCTGGGGATACCGTTGGGAACGGTGAAGACTCGAATGCGACTGGGTATGCAGAAACTCAAGGCTGCGTTGGAATCACATGTGGTCTGACAATTCAGGCGAAATATACGCCGGTTCGGAGCATCCCGAAGGGGAGCTGGCCGCCTTCGCGCTGAACGCGCTGGACGACGCCGAGTTCCAGGCGGTGTTCCACCACGTGATCCGGTGCCCGCATTGCCAAGAGGTGCTGCTGGGGTTCCAAGAGACCGCGGCGAGACTGACCGCCTCGGCTCCTGAGGTCGAACTGCCGGTGAGCCTGAAGGAGCGCGTGCTGGCCAACTCCACAGGCAGGACGGCTCATGCGGGCGCTGCACGACGCATCGAGCCGGACCCTCGCTGGTCGGTGAAGCGATTGCGCCGTTGGATGGCGCCGCTGGCGGTCGGAACCCTGAGCTTGCTGCTGGCCGCCTCGGTGGGTTTCATGATTTCCCAACAGAGGGAGATCAGCAACTTAGCGGCGGGGCAGCAGTCGGCGGCCCTAGCGTCAGCGGGTTCAGCGTCGGAAGCGCTAACCCACGTCGAAGTGCGTACAACTGAGGAGCGAACCGCCGCAGCGGCGCGGGGTGACGAACAAAATGGACAGGCCATTCCCATCAGCCGGACCGGCAGTGCCCGGAACCTGGCGCCCAACGAAGGGCAGTTTGCGCGGTCGGAGGCGGCCGAGGCACGGGCGGCCGAAGGGTCCGAATCGGTAGACCTGGTCAAGCAGGAAATGGCGGATATGGTTGAAGCCACCGTGCTTTCAGCGCAGCCAGAGACAGAGAAACTTTCGATGACGTCCCCCATGGGAACCGAAACCGCGGCCCGTGGTCTGCTGATGATCGACCCAACCGGCACGCATGGCGTGCTGATGGTGACCGGTATGCCCGCCGACTCCTACCAGATTTGGCTAGTGAGCCACGACGACCGAAAGTTGATTGACCGCATCGTGGTGAATGAAAATGACGGAAGCGGTGTCAAGGACCTGGAACTGGACCAATCGGTTTTCGGGTTCCAAGAGGTGGCACTGCTACCGGACGAACGGCACGGACCGACGGTGCCCACAGGAGAAACATTCCTGAGCGCTCGAATCATCGGCGGACCGCCGGTGCCGCCATCGATCTGGAGAGGAAGGTGATGGAACATGACCGCCCAACGGACCGGGCCTCAAACTCCGCGCACTCCGAAGCCTGATGACGGGCTGGATTGCGAGATCTGCGGAAACAGGATGTACGAACGCAGTTGCAAGATCATCTGTCTCAACTGCGGGTTCACCAGGGACTGTTCGGATCCGTAGCGGCCGCTCCAGCTATTCCCGGGCGAACGGCCACCAGGCGGGAGCGTTGCGCAAGGGCAAATACCGAAACAGCTCCGGTTGCGCTTCGACGGCGAGACGCATGGCTTCCAACACCGGTTGACGAATGGCCGCATGAGCCTGGCGCGAACTCCGGAGCTTGAATAGATGGTAGCACTCCCGCAGGTTCATCTTGGACAGCACGCGCTGGCGGTGAGCGTGGGTCACAGCGTACTGGGCCAGCGCCGGATTTTCGTCAGCGAGAGTTCTGAACAAATCATCGGCTTCGGCAATCGCCGTCTCGAACACTCCGGACATCCCAGACGCCACGAAAAGAGCCGGCGTTTCATGCCCGTTCACTACGGTTAACGGCTGGGAAAGGTACGTCTGCATGCGGTGGCGCCGGAACTCGCGGAGCGCACCATAGTCGAAGACAAACTCGAAAGTGAAGTCGACCAGCTCGAATTCCCGGGGAGGCGGGTCGTGGGGGCCGATGTCGCGTACGGCCTCACTGATGATCGCCAGACAGTCTGCAACTGGCATGTTTTTCGCTGAAGCCAAGGCGTCGCCGTAGCTGCCGCCCCGGCGGAATAACAGGGCAGCGCACAACTTGCGGGGTGCGTCACCGTCAAACTCCAACAGGCGGACGGACCAGTGGGCATCCCGTTCGGGCTGCTGGGGGGCACCGGGCGCGATGCGACGGGTTTCAGCGAGATACGAGTTATGGTCGGCGTATTTGACCAACGTGGGGGTGATGGAGCGACCCTGTTCCCGCAGTTCCACTCCAATGTCTCGTTCTTCCGTCAGGGTCGACGACATCAGCTTGCTGATGGCGTGTTCCAAGGTGCGGGCGTTGGCGGTGACTCCCACATTGGTCAGCGTAGCGGCTGGCAGGACCGCGCGGCATGCGTCGGTGGCCTGGCGGCGCAGGCGCAGAGCGTAGGCTACGTCGCTCTCGTTGTCGCGCTGCACTTGGCTAGATTCGAGATGGGCGGTAACACCTTCGATGAGCCGGGCGTAAGCTACGAAGAGGGACCGGCATACAGCGACGTACCGGGATCTGAGGGCTGGGCTGGGGTCCAACTCCCGAGGGATATGGAAGCTCTCGGGGTCGATGATCTGGTAGCGGGAGGACTTTTCGGTGTACGAAGCCAGGCGGTTATCTTCGAGGGTGTCGCAGGCGAGGCGGGAGATGTTCTCGACTGCCAGATGAACTATCGCATGCTCAGCCACGGACGCATGGCCGTATCCGACGACCCATCGCTCGTTGAAATCTGCGGCCCGTTCGGCGGTAACCTGGAAAGCGATTTCGTCGAAAGGTTCGGGCCTCCGGGAGGTCATCGCAAAAGTGACCGCGATCTGCTCCTCGGTAAGGTCTCGAGGCGAAAGCGGATAGATGCGCCGGAGATTGGCCGTTGGGGCGTTTGGGTCGTGTCGCATGGGATACGAATTGGAATCTAATGGCCTGATGCTAATGAAAAACGACTGAATATCTCCAGAGCGCCGTGCGACAGATTTCAGACAATAGGACACCGGCACTGACCGGGAATGCCGCCATGTCTCAGCTAGCGCATCTGGCCAGGGCGTTCAGCAAAAAACAGGGGCGAATGATTGTTCGCCCCTACAAAGTCAGGCCAGGCCGATTGGCGCACTACCGTCACCCCGGGTCAGGTCGCAGGCCAGAACGGCTCAGTGATGCACCAACTTGAAGCGACCATCCTCGCGGTGGGCGTGCATCCCGGTGGGTAGGCCGCCCCCGATTTCATCTTCTAAGGCATGATGACTGGCGGCGCGAACGTCATCGGGAGTGCCGGTAAAGTCCATCCATTCGTCGAGGTCACGAACCGCATGGTTTTCGCTGGTGTGCCTGGCATTGAGCCCCGAGCAGCTTCAGCAACGCGCGGAGGTCAGACGGGCAAAAAGCGGTGGTGTGCGAGCGGTTCTGAGCGTCGGCGATGGATGGGTCGTCGGACGCTGTAATGTCAACGATTACGACCCGGCCATGTGGCTTGCACACGCGACGCATTTCGCGCAGTTCAACCTCCGGATTGTCGAAATGATGGATGGCGATGCGGCTGATGACGAGGTCGAATCGGTCGTCAGGATAGGGCAAAGAGGTGGCGTCGCCATCGTCGAAGGCGAGATTGGCGATACCGGTGTCGGCGGCGATCTGACGGGCCTGAGCCAGCATCTCCGGTGTTACGTCGATACCGGTGATGTGCGCGACGTGGGGCGCCAAGTCCCGGGCCATGAGGCCGGTTCCGGTCGCGACATCCAAAACGGTTTCAGTACCGTTCAGACCCAGGCTTTCGACGATCCAAGGGCCTATGGCCCGGTTCCCGTGACCGCCGATTTGCTGCTCGAACTGGGACGACTGGATGCGAAACTGCTCGCGGACCGTCTCAGTGTGGCGACTGTGCTGGATGGACACGGTCTAATTCCTGCAGAAGGCAGGAAAGCCGTCGGGCATCACGACCTCGATGAGGTGTATGCGATCGGCAACTACGGCGTCCTGGACGGCGCGGGTCATCTCCGACACGTTATGGACCCGGGTGCCGCCGATGCCGTAGGAGTCGAATAGCTTGACGAAGTCAGGGTTCACGAGATCGGTAGCCATCCGGCGGCCGCCACGGTCCTGCTGGAAACCCTTGAGCACCCCCCATGCCGAATCGTTGAACACCATGACGATGGGATTGATTCCGTACTGCACGGCAGTGCCCAGTTCCTGAGCGTTGTACTGGAAGCCACCGTCTCCGGTTACACAGATCACTGGGCACTCGGGACGGCCCACCTTGGCTCCCATGGCGGCGGGGAAACCGAAGCCGAGGCCGGCCCAGCCGTGTGGGTACATATAGCTGCGCGGGCGGTTCATCTGGAGGCAGCGTACCGCCCGATTGGCGGGGACGGTCGCGTCCAGAGAAAAGATCGTGTCGTCGGGTATGACGGAGCGGATGGCCTCCCAAGCCTGCAGCTCGGGGCCCCACTGCTCCTGGAGGCCGGAATAGACGCTGGCCTTGAGGTCGGCGATTTCCTTACGATAGTCTTCGCCGGTCCCGACGTCGGCGTCGCCGGCTGCGCTGAGGAACTGGCGCACTACGGCACCGCTGTTGGCAGCAATCGCAACCTCGGTGTCATAGTTCTTGCCGATGTAGTCTCCGTCCAGCAAGACGTGAACGATTTTCCGCGGGAGTTTCAAGCCGACGCCTGAGGTAGAGCGGTACGGAAGGTTGCTGCCTAACACCAGTGCGACGTCGCACCCACCCAACCAGTCCAAGACCGGATTTTGACCCCAGATGCGATTGCCGAGAGCCATGCCCAGAGATAGCGGGTGGTTTTCGGGGAAGGTCCCCTTGGCGCCGTCGCCGGTGACCACCGGGGCGCCCAGCCTTTCGGCCAGGCGGATTATGTCATCCGCTCCACCGGTGGTGTGGATCTCCTCTCCGAGGAAGATGACCGGGCGCTTGGCGTTGCGGAGCCGGTTCCAAGCCCTTTCGACCTGAACCGGATCGCCCTGGGGGACGTCGGGTTCACGAGGCTGGAGCACCTCAACTTCCGCCTGCTGGCCGAGAAGGTCGGTGGGAACCTCGAGTTCGATGGGGAGGGGACGACGCTCGCCGAACCGGACAAACGCTTCGACAAAATGATCCGGGATGGATTCTATCTGATCGATGCGGGCGTTCCAGTCAGTCACGGCAGCGAACATGCCGAGCTGATCCTTGGTCTCGTGGGTGGCCATTCTGCCGCTGCCGACGAATTCGGTCTCGACGTTGGTGGTCACCTGGAGGATGGAGGACGCGGAGAAGTAGGCTTCGCCCATAGCGCCAACGGAATCGGCGGCGCCAGGACCAGTGCTGGTCAGGAGAACGCCGGGCCTCCCGGTGGCGCGGGAATAGCCGTCGGCCATATAGCCGCAGCCCAGCTCGAGACGCCCGCCGATGAAACGGACATCGTCCTGGCGATCGAACAACGCATCGAACAGGTCGAGGGTATGGACGGATATGATGCCAAATACGGTGTCGACGCCCTGGGCATGCAAGGACGCGACCACAGCCTGGCCGCCGGTCATTTGGGGCATGATGGGAACTCCGTGGGTTCGCCGTCGGTTTAGAGCAACAAGCTGACTGGGTTTTCGAGAACCCGCTTAATCTCCATGAGGAACTGAGCCGCTTCGGCGCCGTCGGCGACGCGATGGTCGGTGGAAAGTGTCGCTTTCATCATCTGGCCGACGGCGAGTTCGCCGTCGCGGACCACGGGCTGCTGCTTGACGCTGCCCACGGCCAGAATAGCGGCGTGGGGCGGGTAGATTATGGCGGTAAAGCTTTCGACGTCGAACATGCCCATATTGCTGATGCTGAACGTGGTGCTGCTGTATTCCTCGTTGCGCAGGGTACCGCCGTTGGCGCGGGCGATGAGGTCCTTCGTGCCGGCCGCGATTTGCAGCAGGCTCTTGCTTTCGCAGTTACTCACGCCGGGCAGGATCAGACCCGACTCGAGGGCAATGGCGATACCGATGTTCATTGCGCCATGAACCTCGAGATAGTCACCCCGGAAGAACGAATTGAACTTGGGGTGCTTGGCGAGGGCCAGCGCGCAAGCCTTGACCATCAGGTCGTTGACGCTAACGCGGTTCTCGGGGTCGGAAGCGTCGTTCACGTCACGGCGCATTGACATGGCCTTGCCCATATCGATCTCGGCGGTGACGTAGAAATGGGGCGCGGTGGATTTGCTGTCCGAAGTCACTCGTGCAATGGTCTGACGCATCCGGCTGAGCTCGAAGCGCGAGTCGGCGGGCGCGTCCACGGGTGCGAACGCCGGAGCTGGCGCAGCGGCCGGAACGGGTTCGGGAGCGGCGGCAGCGGGCTGGTAGTTCTCCACGTCCCGCTCAGTAATGCGGCCGTTAGGACCCGAACCGGTTACCAACGCCAGATCAATACCGCGCTCGCGGGCCAAACGCCGGGCTATGGGGGAGGCTCGAACTCCGCCGTCCGCAGACGGCGCCGCTGAGGGAGCAGGTGCGGGGGTTGGTTCGGGCGCGGGCGGGGCGGCGACCGGTGCAGGAGCAGCGGACGGCGCGGGAGCAGCGGCTTCGGGGACCGCTTCCCCGGGTTCAGTGATGATGGCGATCAGCTGACCGACGGGCACCGCGATGCCAGCCTCGGCTACAATTCGACCCAGCACCCCGCCGGTGTAGGCCTCGAATTCGACCGTGGCCTTGTCGGTCTCGATGTCGGCGATCACCTCGCCGCGGTCGACGGTGTCGCCCTCCTGCTTGTGCCAGCGGACGACGGTGCCTTCCCGCATATCGTATCCCATCTGCGGCATGACGACGTTGGTAGCCACAATGTTCTCCTGTGATGTCGGGGTGTAGAAGGGTATCGACGGCCCAAGGCCGATCGTAAGGTTCAGGCGCCGTTGACAAGCTTACGTGCAGCGGCGGCGACCGATTCGGCGTTGGGTATCGCGAGCTGTTCCAGCGGGAAAGAATAAGGTATGGGGACCTCGGCGCCAGCGACCCGGCCGACGGGTGCGTCCAGATACTCGAACGCCTCTTCCTGCACTTGAGAGACCAACTCCCCAGCGAAACCGCCAAAGCGGGTAGTTTCCTCCACCATCAGAGCGCGGTGGGTTTTCTTGACAGAGGTAACCACCGTGTCCATGTCCAGTGGGCGCAAGCAACGCAGGTCGATGACGTCGGCCTCGATGCCTTCCCGAGCGAGAATGTCGGCCGCCTGCTCGGCGACCAATGCCATACGGGAGTAGCCGCACAGAGTGATGTCGCTGCCGGTGCGCCGCAGGTCGGCCTGACCGATGGGGATGCGGAAATCGCCGTTTTCGGGAACCTCGCCTCGCGTGCCGTAGAGCAGGATGTGCTCGACGAACATCACCGGGTCGCTGAGTTCGCGGCAAGAACGGAACAGGCCGATAACGTCGCGGGGGGTTGATGGTGTCACGACGGTGAGGCCGGGCACGGCAGCGTACCACCCCTCGAACGATTGGGAGTGGGTCGCGCCGACTGATGCGCCAGCGCCGGTGACGGTACGGATGATCAACGGAATCGAGAACTGGCCACCGGACATGTACCGTATTTTGGCCGCGTGGTTGACGATCTGATCCATAGCCAAAAGACTGAAGTTGATGGTCATCAGCTCGACAACGGGCCGCAGGCCGGCCATTGCCGCACCTACACCGGCTCCGACGATGACCGATTCCGCAAGGGGAGAGTCCTTGATGCGGCGCTGGCCGTACTGTTCCCAAAAGCCCTTGGTGACGGCGAACGCGCCTCCGTAGGGCCCGATATCTTCGCCCATCAGGAAAACGCGTTCATCCTCATCGAGGGCTTCGCGCAGGACTGATGAAACGGCGTTGCGATAGGTGATGACCGACATAATGGTTCCTCTCGCCAGGAATGGGTCGTGTTACGCGGGGATACCTTCGGTTGGTCGGTCGGTGTACACGTCGTCGTAAAGGGAAGCCGATTCGGGCCACGGCGACTTTTCGCCAAATTCGGCGGCGACGACGATTTCCTCATCGACGTTGGCGTCTATTTCCTCGAAATCCTCGACGGTGGCGATGCCCTCGTCAGTCAGCCACTCGCGGTACCGGGGGATTGGGTCCTGACCAGCCCAATAGCTGACCTCGTCGTCAGGGCGATAGTCGGCCGGGTCGGCGACCGAATGGCCGCGCAGGCGGTAGGTACGGGCGACAACGAAAGCGGGACCCTTGCCGGACCGAACCTCGGCGTTGATCTTCTGCATAAGAGCGCGCACTTCGAGGATGTCGTTTCCGTCCACCTCGTAGCGGGACATCCCATAGGCGGCGGCCATTTCGTGGAGGGAATCCCACATCACGAGGGTTTCCTTGGATGAGGCGCCCATGCCGTACAGGTTATGCTCACAGAAGAAGATGACCGGAAGATTCCAGATGGCGGCGAGGTTCATAGCTTCGTGGAACTCGCCTTCGTTGACGGCGCCGTCACCGAAGAAACACAGCACGACCTGGTCGTCGCCGCGGTACTGCACGGCGAGCGCGATGCCGGTGGCGATGCAAAGCTGGCCACCGACGATTGCATAGCCACCCATGAAGTTCAGGTCGGAGCTGAACAGGTGCATGGAGCCGCCCTTGCCCTTGCTGCATCCCGTGGCCTTGCCCATCAGCTCGGCCATCACCTCGTTGCTGGTAATGCCGCGGGCCAAAGCCTGGCCATGGTCCCGATAGTGGGTCACGATGTAGTCGTCGGGCCGCAGAGTGTTGATGGCGCCGACCGCGATCGCTTCCTCGCCGTTGTAGACGTGAAGGAAACCTTTGATGTTGCCTCGGGTGTACTGCCGTTCCGACTCTCGCTCAAACTCACGAATGAGCTTCATCTGCCGGTAGAAGCCCAGCAGGTCGGATTTGTTAAGCTCGGGGACGTCCGCTTTGAGCATATCCCTTCCTCAGTGGCAGATTGGCGGCGCCGCCCGATCAAGGGCGACATCCGTGCGCCGACCTACATGTGCAGCGCGCGGCCTTCGGCGTCGAGAGCGGCTTCGTGCACCATCTCGGCGACGCTGGGGTGGGCATGGACCGCCCAACCAAGTTCCAAAGTAGTGCCTTCCAACAGGTGGGTCATCTGCAACTCCGCCAAGAGCTCGGTGACCTCGGGGCCGCACATGTGGCCGCCCAGCACTCCACCGTAGTTGGCGTCAAAAACCAATTTGACCATCCCGTCATTTTCACCCATGGCGACGGCTTTACCGCTGGCCTGGACGTTGAACCGGCCGATCTTCACGTCGTAGCCCTGTTCGATGGCCTGGGCTTCGGTAAGCCCGAACGAGGCGACCTGGGGATGACAGTAGGTAGCGCGCGGCATGAACGTGTAGTCCAGCGGCTGGGTCTCTTCGCCGGCGATCGATTCCACGGCCGTGACGGCTTGGGCGGACGCGACGTGGGCCAAGGCCAACTTGCCGGTAACGTCACCCACGGCGTAGATGCCAGGCACGTTGGTGGACATCTTGTCATCGATAACAACGTAGCCGCGTTCGGTCGCCACGCCCACGGTTTCCAGTCCCAAGTCCTCGGTGTTGGGCAGGACGCCAATGGCCACCAGTACCTTATCGAACCGAGCCGTCTCGGTTACGCCGTCCTTATCAATGGTCAGGGTGACGCCGCTCGCGTCAGCCTGGGCATCGGTCACACCGGCTCCGGTGACGAGCTTGATGCCGTGACGGTTAAAGGCGCGCTCAAGCTGCTGACTGATTTCCTCGTCCTCGTTGGGTACGATATGGGGCAGTAACTCAATAATGGTCACTTCGGCACCGTACATACGGTAAATATACGCGAACTCGACACCGATCGCGCCGCCGCCGACGATGGCGATAGAACCCGGTACATCTTCGGCAACGATGCTCTCGCGGCTGGTTATGATCCGCTCACCGTCCACGGGAAGCGGCGGAATGCTGCGGGGCCTCGCACCGGTAGCGATGATGATGTTGCGGGCCGTGATCCGCGCGTTCTGTCCGTCCGGTCCCGTAACGTCGACCGCGTTGGGCGAAGCGATGCGTGCAGTTCCCGAAATGCTGTCAACGCCGTTCTTGCGGAGCAAGAAGTCGACACCATGGGTCATGCGATCAACGACCTGCCGGCTGCGTTTCATCGCGACGCTATAGTCGGCACGGAAGTTGTCGAACTTCAGACCGAACTGGTCCGCGCGATGGACGTAAGAGACGATCTCGGCGTTTTTGAGGAGGGCCTTTGAGGGTATACAACCCCAATTCAGGCAGACACCACCCAGGGCTTCTTTCTCGATGACGCAGGCTTTCAGGCCCAGCTGACCGGCCCGTATTCCGGCAATGTAGCCGCCGGGGCCGCCACCAATTACTGCTACGTCATACTCCGAAGCGGTCGTCATCAATCTGTCCGGGTTAGGTGAATTATTCGAGCGCAGCTCGCTGCTCATCGGCAATGCACTGCCAAGGCGGAGGTTGCGCGGGTTGTGGCATTATAGCGGCGGCGGTGGACAGCGGCAAGTTGCAGCAAAGCACAAAACGGCCGCTCCCTGATGCTTCGGGGAGCGGCCGTTTCCGTCCGAGCAAGGCCCGGCGACGGAGGTGTTTCCGGTCTTCAGGAAGGCCTATCCTGGCGCTCCTGCTCACGTTCCTCGGCCTTGTTGCGAAGGGGCCTACCCTTTTCAGGAGTAGGGTCTTCCACCAAACCGTAGATGGCACGACCTTCGTGGTCTTCTGGGAGGTATTCGGTGATTGGCAAGCCTTCTTCGTTCACAAACAGCAGGCAATGGCAGTATTTGTAAATCTGCATATCGTCGCAGGCGCAGACCCACGTGCGATGCTTGATCTCTTCTGTCTTGTCGGGATAAAAGCGGCAAGGACACAGTGGGCGGCCGATGTCATCCACGTTTTGGGCCAGCCCCAGGACGACGGCTTCGGTGACGCCCTCTCCCGGATGTTTAAAAGTGCCGGATTTTTCGCAGTAACGGTCGATGAACAGACGCATCCGCTGGATGGCCTTTTCGCTAGGCATATCAGCCAATTCAATTCTCCTTGATTTGCTCGTGTGTGAAACGACCGGTCGCTCCCTGCGCAAATCGGGTATCCGTTTAGATGTTAGTAGGATATGTCAAATTGTGCAACGCCATGACAGACATTGTGGAGGCTTTTTCAAAGCAATGAAGTTGGTCCCGGCGAATTCAGTAATCCGGACGGCCTCAGAGAGGCAGTGTACTGATTTCGCCAGGGATTTGCTTCGCAGGATGGCTGGCACGCATTGAAGGACACGGATTAGGTTTGGCCGTCTGTCGTGGCCGCTGGCAGCGATGCTGAGCACAGCACGATACGCTCCGCGCACCTTGGCTCGACTTTACGCATTTTAAGCCGCGTAAGCGAGAGAGGTTGCAACTCAATGGTACAGGGTAGCCGTAAGTTCCTGGACATCAGCGTTGGCAGCGGATAGTGAAAAACCCTCCGACTCCAGCCATGAGTGGCGGCGTCCCAACGTGATGGCATCCGTTGCTTCCTCTAAATTTTGCGTAAAGTCGAGCTTGGGCCGGTGGTTAGTTCAAGGGCCTTCTGTTAGAATGAGGGCACCTTCGTGGAGACACAGTAAACATGCGTATTGCGGGCCTCGGACTTACCGAACTCCTGATTATTCTACTGGTGGTGTTGCTGATTTTCGGCGCCTCCCGACTACCGGGAGTCGGGTCGGCTCTGGGCAAGGGGATCAGGTCGTTCAAGACTTCCGTGACCGGAGAGGACGACAAGCCGGACAGAGAGCCCGCGGCGTCCGAAGAGCAACGTTCCTAGGCGTCAAATGGAATTGAACCGCTGAGACGGGCTTGCTTCTCGCGAGCCCGTTTCCTTATCTGTTACTCGCTTTCAGGTTCCGAGTTCGGGGGCGAGTTGGCGCGGTTGCGCCGTCCGGCAAAGCGCGCAAGGAGAATGCCGAGCTCGTACAACACGATGAGCGGGCCGGCCACGATGGCCTGGTTGAGGGGATCGACGGTAGGAGTGATAGCGGCTGCGATAACGAATGCGGCGACCAACCAGAGCTTGCGGAAACGGGCAAATGCCCGGGCATTCACAACGCCCAGCACGGCCAGTACGTACATCACCAACGGAGTTTCGAAAGACAATCCGAGCCAGAAGAGAAGCCGGATCATAATGTTCACGAGATTGCTGATCCTAATGAACGGGTCTGCAACCTCGCTGCCGAATCCGATTAGGAAGCTCAGGGCCGGCGGGATCATCACGAAATAGCCGAACGCCATGCCGCCCGCAAAGGCGAGCAGAGCCGCCGGCAAGAACGCGAACAGGATTTTGCGCTCCCTGGGGGTTAGTCCCGGAGCAACAAAGCGGATGGTGTTATACAGGATTACAGGCAGGGCCAGTACGAATCCGCCTAGAAGCGTGACGCGCACGGTGATGCTGAGGAACTCGGTGATCTCGGTGCGCACCGGTTTGAACTCTTCGACGTCAGACGCATGGTAAGCCGGGCGGAGCAAGACCTGGTAGATGTCTTCGTAGAAGTAGAAGCAAACCGCCGTCCCGACGAGCAACGCCAACAGGCACACCAACACCCGCGAGCGCAACTCGCGGAAATGCTCCCGCAAGGGCATCGCCCGGCTCATCGGCTGTCGGGCGGTCTGGGATCGGGCGATCCGGATTCGGTAAGGTCGGACGGTTGCCTAGATTGGGCCGACAGGTGAGACGGTTCGGACACGGGCTCGGTCGGGGGCGACGCCGGCGAGCTGTGCTCAGCGTTGTCGGAAGCGCGTTCCCCTCGCTCTTCCAGCGAGGCCGCGTCCATGATCTCGGTGAGTGTGCGCCGGGCTTCCCGGGCCATCTTGCCGATAGTGCGAGCGACCTCAACCGTCTTGCCCGGGCCTAAAGCTACGAAGGCGACCAGCAGGATCACCAGCAGCTCAAGGGTGCCGATCCCGAAGAAATTCACGGTCCAGCGTCCGAAGAAATCAGGGCGACAACGAGCCCAAGGTACAGGAGACGGTACATCCCGACGGGACCCTCATGGATAACCGGTCAGGCAGCGAACATCCCATCTCAGCCAGGTTCTCCACCACCCGGCAGGCCGGCAAACCCATCACGTTGGAATAGCAACCGGAAAGAAGCGACGCCGGCTTGAAGTCTGGATCCTGGATGGCGTACGCGCCGGCTTTGTCCATCGGGGTCCCGCTGGTGATGGACGCTTCCATCTCGGCGTCACTGAAATCACGCATCTGTACGTCGGCGGCGATGGCGTCCGTGACGCAGCGTCCGGTTTGCGCGTCGTATACGGTGAAGCCGGTAACAACCTGATGCGTCGTACCCCGCAGGCGCCTGAGCATGGAGCGGGCCTCCTGGGCGTCCGCGGGTTTGGCAATCGATTCTCCATCGAGGACCACCGTGCTGTCGGCGGCAACGTAATAGCCCGATGCTGGCGACTCCGCTTGGGCGACGGCCAGCGCTTTCTCGCGCGACAGCCGGCGTACCATCCGCTCGGGCGTCTCGCCGGGTTCCGGATCTTCCGGAATGTCAGAGGGCGCGACGCGGAAATCAATGCCGAGCCCGGTCAGTAGTTCTCTACGCCGGGGAGACGCCGAGGCGAGCACTATCTCGCCGGTCGCAGGTTTTGCGACCAACGTCGCAACGCATTCGACGTGGTGAGTTTGCGGAAACATATCCACGGGCTGGACTGATTCAACCCGGTAGCCTCGGCTGAGCGTGCGCAAATCCCGGGCTAATGATTCGGGATTGCAGGACACGTAGGCGATGCGGTCCGGCTTCAGCGCGAGGAGGGAATCCAGGACCAGGGGCTGGCATCCGGACCGGGATGGGTCCAGGATCACGGCGTCCGGTGTTTCGTCCAGATGCGGGAGTACCTCTTCCACTTTGCCGATGACCAGGCGCACGTTCGAGTAGCCGGACGCGTTCTCGCTGGCATCGGTCATGGCCGCGGTGGATTCTTCCACCGCGATGATCCGGCGAGCGTATGGCGCGAGCAATACCGCGAATGTCCCGACGCCGGCGTAGGCATCGACAACGGTCTCGTTACCGGTGAGTTTGAGAGCATCCTTGACCAGCTCGGTCAGCAGAGCCGCCTGCCAAACGTTGACCTGGAAGAAGGACGGGGAAGCCACCTGGAATTCCTGGCTGGCGATCGATTCCCGGTAACTTTTCTGTCCCGTCGGGACCGCGACTTCGGTGTTTTTGAGGGTCGGCTGGATAAGGTAGTCACCGGTGTCCGGAGAACGACGAATTGCCAACTGCGAAGTCTCACCGCAGCGGCCTTGCAACTGGGCAAGGAGATCATTGATGCCATCGTGCATCAACATGCAGCGATCAATGCGCACGAAGCGACGCCGTTCACGGTGGGTGAACCCGAGGCTTCCGCTCTCACGCCAGATGTTGAACCGGGCGTGGTTACGGTAGTGATACTGGCGCGGCGACGCCAAGGTGGGCTGCACCTCGGGCTGGTGGAAATGTCCGACCCGCTCCAACGCATCGCGCACAATCCCGGTTTTGGTCGCCAACTGGGCCTCGTAGTCAACGTGCTGCCACTGGCAGCCAGTGCATCGGCCGAAGTATTCGCAGGGCGGTTCGACGCGCAATGATGAAGGGGTGATGACCCGCGTGACTTGCGCGGCAATGTACTTGCGGCGGATGGCCACGATCTCGGCTTCGACTCGTTCGCCGGGTATGCCGCCGAACACGAAAACATCCGACCCAGCGTGGGAGGCCATGGCCTCGCCGAGGCGGCCCCACGAGTGAAGGTCCAGCTCGACGACATCGCCGCGCTGCAATGAGACCAACTCGTTGGTGGCTGCGCTTTGGGTCATGGGAAATATACTAACATCTATCGGTAACGGCAGACCCGGAGTTCGTATAGGCCGATGGTTTTCGCCGGTGGAATGGAGATAAGGCCTGGCTCTACCGCCCGCTCACCGGCAAAAGCGATCGGGCCTTTCCACCGAAATAGAGATCGCAGGAACACGCGCATGCGACGGTAACCGGTTCGGTTGACCGCCCAACAGCCGGGGTATAATATTGGCTACATCCCAACCGACCGTAGCGACGGTTGCCGTCGTCTGCTGTAACCGCGAGTCAGCGACTCACCCTGGAGGAATTAGAATGCCCGAACCTATCGAAGTGAACGGAGAAAACTGGCAAAGCAGCGTAATGGACTCGGAACTGCCGGTGATGGTGGACTTCTGGGCAGAATGGTGCGGGCCCTGCAAGATGATCGCGCCGGCCGTGCATGACCTGGCGCTGGAGTACGAAGGGAAGCTGAACGTGGCCAAGCTGGATGTGGACAGCGCCCCTGATATCGCGCAGCGCTACGGCATCCGCAGTATTCCCGCGCTGATCTTCTTCAAGGACGGTCAGCCGGTTGACCAGGTGGTCGGAGCCCAACCCAAGCCGGCTCTGAAGCGGAAGATCGACGCCGTACTCGGCAGCTAGCACGGTTAGCGCGGGAGTGGATGGGGCCCGGTGGCTCTTGCGGACTTCAAATCCGTTATGCCTCGTGACGAGCGGGGTAGGTGGGTTCGACTCCCTCGCACTCCCGCCAGCATCGGGATTTAGGGCTGACCGCCGCTAACGGAACGACATATCATCGGATACGGCCCCGGGGTGTGAGCCCGGGGCTTTTCGTTGCCTACGTCAGCTTGATGAGTCGGAGGGATCGGCGTCGCTGGTCGCTTCGGACATTTGGCGTTGGAGTTGTTCGCTCCAGTTCTGCAGCCAGCGGCGGAATTCGTCCAAAGCCGGCGGAGCGATGTAGATCACTTCGATGTCGCCGGGGAATTGGACCTGATGCCTTTCGTTGATGAAGAGCAGGCCCGTTTCGTCTTCGCCCAAGGTGGTGTTGATAGTGTTGGCGACGAATTCGTAACGCCGGTGATTGGCCTCGCCGAACCACTCCTGGAGTCGAGATGCAACGGTTGGGCTCATCAACGGTTGCATCAGGCAGCGTTGCAGATCCAAGTTTTCGGCCAAGATTTCCATAGACTCCGTCGCTTCCAGGGTAGCCCCGGCATCGACCAAACCCGCGGTCAGTGCGTGACTGCCCTGGGCAGTCGCTTCCAGATAGCCGAGGCCCGCGGGGCCACCCTCAGGCAAATTTTCGTGGTAGACGTGCATGATACTGCCCAAGGCGTTCTGCACAGCCCTGACTTGGACATCCACTTGCTCCCAATAGCGATGCAGGATCTCCGTTCCTTCCAGCGGCACGGATTCCGCGGGAGCCGCCAGATGTATCAGCGGGGCCAGCAAAAGCTTGCGCTTTCCCTGATAGTTCGCAGTAGCCGGGCGGGTAATTCTGCCGAGTTCCTCTACCATGATTTCTCTTCTCCCCGAGGCGGTAATGGCCGCAATATGATACCCATCGCGGCCGTTGAGACCAAGACGGCGTTCCGGTTCTGTCTTGTCCCACGGGTACCACTCTGCTAACCTTGGTTCGCCGCAGAACGAGGATTTGATTTGAGTCAGCCCCAGCCCATCAGGGCCTCCCTTTTCGTTACGTGCATCGTCGACCAGCTCTATCCCGAGGTTGGAGTCAGCGTCGTGCGGGTGCTACGCCGCGCTGGGGTGGATGTCGATTTCCCAGAAGGGCAGACGTGCTGCGGCCAGCCCCTTTACAACTCGGGCTTCACCGCAGAGGCGCGAAAACTCGCGGAACGCACGCTGAGTATCCTCGCCGACCGGGAATATGTGGTCGTACCTTCGGGCTCGTGCGGAGCCATGATGCGCGTGTTCTACCTTGACCTGTTCGACGACAATCCCGAACTGCGGGCCCGAGCCAAAGATCTCAGCCAGAGAGTGTACGAATTCACGGAATTCCTGGCCGATGTGGCCGGCTACGAGCCGGGAGTGGGGGACGACCCAGTAACCGGCACCATCGTCGCGTACCACCCATCCTGCCACCTTTTGCGCGAGATGGAAGTCAAAGAGGCTCCGCAGCGATTGTTGGACGCGACACCGGGCGTGTCGCGGGTCGAACTGCCGGACGCGGAACAGTGCTGCGGGTTCGGCGGAACCTTCGCGATCAAATATCCCCACATCTCTGAAGAGATGCTGGCCGATAAGGTCGAGGCAGCCACTACCAGCGGCGCAGATACGCTGACAGCGTGCGACATGGGGTGTCTGATGCACATCGGTGGGGCGATAAGCCGTCGGAAGCTGCCGTTCCGCGTTCGCCACATTGCCCAAATTCTGGACGACGAGGCCAGTTAACCATGGCGGAAGTCGTCACGCGCCAGTTCGTAGCCGCCTCGCAGGCGGCTGTCAAGGACACGCAGCTTCGCCAGGCGCTTCGCCGTGCCGGGACCGGATTTGACGGCACGCGGCGCGAGGCGATCGCCGAAGTCACGCCCGAGGTGTGGGAGGAATGGCGGGTACAGGCACGGCAGATCAAAGAACACACCATAGGGCACCTGGACTATTACCTGGAGATGCTGGAACGGAACGTGACCGCGGCCGGCGGACAGGTCCATTTCGCCGCCGATGCGCAGCAAGCCAACGCGATCGTTTTGCAAATCGCCCGCGCCAACAGGGTGCGCACAGTAACCAAAAGCAAGTCGATGGTATCGGAGGAGCTCGGTCTCAACCACGTGCTCGAGGAGCAGGGAATCGATGTTTTCGAGACCGACCTGGGCGAATACATCATCCAGTTGGCGGACGAAACTCCCTCGCACCTAGTGGCGCCGGCCCTGCACAAAACCCGTGCGCAGGTGGCCGCCCTTTTTGCGGAGCAGCTGGGAGTCCCGTACTCTGAAGATATCGAGGGGATGGCCCGCGTGGCTCGAGTCGTGCTGCGCCAGAAGTTCCTAGACGCGGACATGGGGATCAGCGGAGCCAATTTCCTGGTCGCGGAAACCGGCTCGCTGGTGATCATCACCAACGAGGGGAATGGTCGGCTGTGCACTTCCGCACCGCGGATCCACGTGGGCCTAGCCGGCATGGAGAAGGTGATCCCGTCTCTGCAGGACCTGACGGTGTTCCTGCGGCTGCTGCCACGCTCGGCCACCGGCCAGCGCATCACGTCGTACATGAGCATGGTCACCGGGCCGCGTCGGGCTGATGATGAAGATGGCCCGGAGGAATTTCACCTGGTGATCGTGGACAACGGGCGGAGTCGTCTGCTGGCAGACCCTGCATTGCGCGAGTCGTTGTACTGCATCCGTTGCGGGGCGTGCCTGAACGTGTGTCCCGTGTACCAGCGGGTGGGAGGTCATGCCTACGGCTGGGTGTATCCCGGCCCGATCGGTTCGATCGTGACGCCGGCGCTGGTTGGCATTGGGCAGGCCAAGGATCTGCCAAACGCATCGACCCTATGCGGAGCGTGTCGGGACGCTTGCCCGGTGCAAATTAACATCCCCCGAATGCTGCTGCACCTGCGACACAACATAGCCGAAGGTCAAGGGTCGTATCAGGACACTGCTTCAGATACGGCCGGACTGCTAGCGCGCGGCTTTGCCACCGTTATGTCTAATCCGGTATTGCTCAACTTGGGACGCAAGATCGGCAGGACGCTGCTACGGCCCGTGTCGAAAGGCGGGTTGCTGGGTCAGACGCGCATACCGTTGGTCTCGCGCTGGACACGTTCCCGGGACTTGCCGATTCCGGCATCCCGTTCGTTCGGCGAAATCTGGCGCGACGAGCTATCAGGAACCAGATCCGACCGAAATCGGCCGTAATGCATGGGTATCCCATTCACACGAGGAAGCTCGGACGAAAGCGGTTCGATGGGTATCCCATCGGAGCAGTTCAGGGAGACCGTGCGGGCGGCACTAGGGAGGCAGAGCGGACCGCCTCCAGAACCGTACGGCATTCTGACGCAAGAACTCCCTGCCCTGGAGACGCAAGCGGAAGCCGTGCGGGAGCGGATTGCCCGGGAAACGCCGGAGCTACTGGACCAAATGGAAGCGACGGCTGGGCTCCGGGGCTGGAACGTGCACAGGTGTGGGGGAGGGGAGGAAGTGTTGGATTATGTCGTGTCGCTGGTGCGACGGCTGGGAGCGACATCGGTTGCAAGGTCGCAACAGCCGGTATTCGACACGCTCCCGGTGGACGCTGCGATCGCGGGGGCGGGTGGGCTGTGCTGGCCTGCGGTATACGACGGGCCTTCCAGCCGGACCGACGTGCGGCAGCGGTTGGCCGAATCAGGCATGGGGATCACTGGGGCTGACTACGCGATTGCGGAAACGGGATCGGTGATTGTTTTGCCCAGGCGAGGCCTGAGCCGCCTAGTGTCGGTGGTGCCGCCAGTCCATGTAGCGATTGTCAGGCCCGCGGATATTCTCGGCACGTTGGACGACCTGTTCACGCTGCGCCGGCTGGAGTACGTGCGGAACGGGGGCGAAATGGGCAGTTACCTGAATTTCATCACCGGGCCCAGTCGGACCGCGGACATTGAGCAGACTATCGTGGTGGGTGTGCACGGACCCCGTGAGGTCCACATGGTGCTGCTGAACAAGGAGTAGGGCAATGCCGATGCGAGTAGGGTTCATCCAGTTCAGGCGGCAAATGATGGAACAGCAACTGTCCGAGATACTGGACGTGCTGCCCACGTTGGGCATCGAGAAGGCGATCCTGGTTGGAGATATGGTGAGCGGCGATTACTCGCCCAGCAGCACCATCGATCTGCTGTTTGTCCACGATACGGACCGACCATTTGGGAGGCGCGCCGACTTCTTCTCGTATCATATAGGCTCGCAGGTCGGCATGAGAGCGCAGGTATACACGCCGTCTGAATTCGAAGAGTTGCAGGACACGCTGCCGGCACTACACCAGGCCTGCAAGCAAGGAAGGGTGATTTTTGATGCCTGATTTCGCTGCGGAAGGCGCTCGCTGGTTTCGACAGGCGGAGCAAGACCTTGAGGACGCGGGTTTCAACCGGGGAGGAGGCCGATACAACGTTGCCTGCTTCCTGAGCCAACAGGCCGCAGAGAAGGCGGTTAAGGCTTATTTGTATAAGCGCGGGGCAGAAGACGTGTGGGGAAACTCGTTGATCGACCTCTGCGAAGACGCCAAGATCTTCGAGATGTTCTTCGACACGATCAAAGCGGACGCACGGCAACTGGACAAGTACTACGACATCACGAGGTATCCAGAATATTTGCCCAGCGGGATACCGTCGGAAGCCTTCGACGACGTGGACGCGGAACGGGCAATGGAACTGGCCGGCATTGTGCTGCAGTTCGTGTCTTCGCGCGTTGCCTGACCTGACGGTGGGTTGACCGGCGACGAGCCGCCGTGGAGCACACTAGGGGCTGAAGATCTCGGCCAGGCGTTGCTGGCGAAACGCGAAAATGCGCCTGAGGTCGCGCCGGACTAGCAGGCGGTCAGCCAACCAGCCTCCGAATATGCCGTATTCCACGTGGTCGCGAACGAGGGTACCGCCTTCGTGGGACGTGAAAGTGTGTTCGTGGAGCCATCGCCGGTAAGGTCCCCGGAGCTGCTCATCGACGAAGCGGTGCGGCGGGTCCCACACGGTGATGCGGCTGCGCCATTTCAAACTCAAACCGTGCAACCGCAGCCGGTAGTCGAGTTCGGCGCCAGCTTGCATGGTGATAGGAGCCGCAGTGACAACCTCAAAGCGCAGCCACGGCGGAGTCAGCCGTTCGAGGTTGAATGCGTCGGCGTAGAAATCGAAAACGGCGCCGGGTTGCCTGGGAAGCCAATGCTCGGTATCCAAAGTGAAATCAGGCATCAGCCATTGCGTCCCAAGCCGTAGAGACGGATGGCGCGTTCAGCTGCCCGTTGGAGGAGTTCGGAGCCGCGCCGCAGGCTAGAGTCCAGATCTGCCGGCTCCTCAGCGATGGGCAAAACGGCGTCGATTCCGTGGTCATAGAGGGTTTCGTAACCCGGGCCCAGACTACCGGCCACCAAGATGGTTGGAACGCCAAACTGCCGGGCACGACGGGCGATGCCGACCGGAGCTTTGTCGAAGGCCGTTGAGCGGTCGGCCCGCCCTTCCCCAGTTATTATGAGGTCGGCTTCCCGGGCGTGGCGGTCGAAGTCGAGTACATCGCAAACCATGTCGATTCCGGAACGCAATTCGGCGCCGGCGAACGCGATCAAACCGGTACCCAAACCGCCGGCTGCCCCCGAGCCGGGCGTGTGCAGTACGTCGATACTGAGATCAGACCGGACCACACGAGCCAGATTCGCCAGGCAACCGTCCAACTCGGAAACCATTTCGGGAGTGGCCCCCTTCTGCGGTCCGAAGATTGCGGACGCACCCGTTTCACCACATAGTGGGTTGGTTACGTCGGTCGCGCCGATGATGGTGGTTTCGGACATATCCGGATGCAGCGCGGAAGTGTCAACGTGAGCAAGGTTTGCCAACGCGGCCCCGCCGGGCGGCAACTGATCACCTCCCGCGTCCAGGAACCGTGCGCCCAGGGCGCACGCCATCCCGGCGCCGCCGTCGTTGGTGGCGCTACCGCCCAAACCCACGATGACACGGCGGTAGCCATCTTCGAGGGCGGCGCGCATCAACTCCCCAGTGCCAAATGTGGTGGCGCGGCGCGGGTCGCGACGATTGTCGGGGATCAAGGCCAAACCGGAAGCCAAGGCCATTTCTATGACCGCGGTTTCGCCGTCGCCCATCACGCCCCACCGCGCATCGACCGGCTCGCCGAGGGGGCCCGTGACCGTGGCCTGATGATATGCGCCGCCCGTGGTATCTATGAGGGCCGCCAATGTCCCGTCACCGCCATCGGCCACCGGTATCAGGATGGTCTCAGCGTCTGGAGCGGCCTGCAGGATGCCGCGCTGAATGGCCAACGCGGCCTCACGTGCGCTGATGCTCTGCTTGAATGCCTGAGGGGAAATTACTATTCGTAGTGCCATAGCTGGATTATAACTTGGAGGACGACATCCCCTCACTCCAACGGTCACCTGAACAGGTCATGGGCCGGAGTATTGCGGCCGTTTCGCAAACCGAATAGGCACGGGCGGAAGGTTATGTTACCATTCGCGCGCGGTCGCCGAGAGCGGCCTCAGATTGCCCCGGGGAGCTGGGAATGCCGACCAAAGAAGAGCTGAAGGACCGGGCATTCGCTGATATCGACTCCCGCGCCGAGGAATTGATCAGCCTGTCCCAACAGATCCTGGCCAACCCCGAGCCAGGATTTAGGGAATTCAAAACCGCCGCGCTGGTTGGTGAGCAATTCGCGGCCATGGGAGTCCCATTCCGGTCCGGCTTGGGGATGACCGGCCTGCGCGGAGAAATCATCGGCGGCAGCGAAGGGCCGAGCATGGCGATCATCGGCGAACTGGACAGCCTGATTGTGAACGAGCATCCGCATGCGAACTCGAACACAGGCGCCGCTCACGCCTGCGGGCATCACTGCCAGATCGCCATGATGCTGGGGGTGACCCGGGCCTTGATGCGAGACGACGTATTGCCTCACCTGAGTGGACGCATACTGTCCATGGCGGTCCCAGCCGAGGAATACATCGAGATCGAATACCGGGACCAATTGCGGCGGGACGGCAAGATCGAATTCCTGGGCGGCAAACCGGAGTTCATCAGGCTGGGCGAATTCGATGACGTGCACCTGGCTATGATGATGCACACCACAAGCTCGCCGAGCGAGAAGCAACTGTGCCTCACCGGAACCAACAATGGGATGGTCGCCAAGAAGATACAGTTCGTGGGCAAGGGAGCCCACGCCGGTGGGTCGCCGCACCTTGGGATCAACGCGTTGAACGCAGCGACACTGGCCATGACCGCGATACATTTCAACCGTGAAACGTTCGTGGACACCGACACGGTACGCGTTCATCCCATCATCACCAAAGGCGGCGAAGCGGTTAGCGCGGTACCAGCGGACGTGCGGATGGAAACGTTCGTCAGGGGCAAAACCCTGGATGCGGTCATGGACGCCAATCGTAAGGTTGACCGCGCCCTGCGCGCGGGGGCCATGGCAGTGGGCGCCACGGTAAACATCCAAACCATTCCCGGATACCTGCCGATGCTGCAGGACGACCGGATGCAGGCGATTTTTCGCGCGAACGCCGAAAAACTGGTTGGAGCCGAGAATATTGGCCGCACAGAGCACAGAACCGGCAGCACCGACATGGGCGACGTTAGCGCGCTGATGCCCGTGCTGCACCCGTACGTGGGAGGTGCCACGGGCATTGGCCACGGCGCGGACTACGTGGTGCAGGACTACCAGATGGCGGTAATCACCGGAGCCAAGGCAATGGCATCGACGGTGATCGACCTGATGGCTGACGGGGCAAAAGAGGCCAATCAAGTAGTGGCCAACCATCGGGTCGACATGACATCACGGGAATACATGAACTTCATGCGGACCCTCGCGTCCGAAGATACTTACACCGAGGTATAACGGCTGCAGACCGCGCGGGGGAAGGCGGCGCACGGGTGCCCAGACCACGAACTCAGCAGCGGAACATCGCATTCTCGAAGCGGAACGAACTCAATGGCCACGCGTGAAGAATTGAAGCAGGCGGCATGCGCCGCAATTGACCGGCACAGCGACGATCTGATCGCGGTCGCCAAAGATATCCTGGAACACCCGGAGCCGGGATACAGCGAATACCGGACGGCCAGGGTGGTCGCGGAGCAGTTTGCCAAGCTCGGAGTGCAATTCCGCGCGGGATTGGCGTTGACCGGGCTGAAGGGCACCGTGAAGGGCGGAGCGGGATCGGGTCCGCGCGTGGCGATCATCGGGGAACTGGACAGCCTGATTGTAAACGGCCATCCCTTTGCGGCCGAAACTACCAACGCGGCGCACGCGTGCGGACACCACTGTCAAATCGGGATGATGCTGGGGGCGGTGGTCGGACTATCCTCGCCTGAAGTGTTGCCAGAATTGAGCGGTGAGGTCGTACCGTTCGCAGTCCCGGCCGAGGAATTCATTGAGGTGGCGCGGCGGCTCGATCTGCGCGAGTCGGGCAAGATCGAGTTCATGGGCGGGAAGCAAGAACTGATCCGGCTGGGAGAGTTCGACGACGTGGATATCGCGATGATGTGCCATACCGCCAGCGACATGGGATCGCACACGTTCGCCATGGGAGGCACCAGCAACGGGCACGTGGTCAAGTACGTGCGCTTTACGGGACGAGGGGCACACGCGGGGGCGTCGCCACATCTAGGGATCAATGCGCTCAACGCGGCCAACTTCGCGCTGCAGGCGATCAACGCAAACCGCGAGCTTTACCGCGAGCAGGACACGGTGCGGATCCACGGAATCATGACGCACGGGGGCGAGGCAGTGAGCGCGGTGCCGTCGGACGTAAGGCTGGAATGGCGGGTCCGGTCCGGGACTCCCGAGGCCGTGGTGCGAAACTCAAACATAGTGGACCGGTGTTTCCGATCGGGAGCATTGGCGGTAGGCGCGTCGGTGTCGATTACCAACATACCGGGATACCTGCCGATGAGACACGACCAGCAACTCCTAGACGTATTCCGGGGGAACGCGAAGGACCTGCTGCAGGAAAGCCGCGTTTTGATGATGCCGCCCACCCGAAACCGAGGTGGTTCCACCGACATGGGCGACCTGAGCCATATTATTCCGGCGATTCACCCGTACACGGCCGGAGCAGAAGGGCCGGGCCACAGCCTAGAATACCTAGTCACGGACTATCAACAAGCGGTGGTCGATCCGGCGAAGATCATGGCGATGTCGGTGATTGATCTGCTAGCCGATAATGCTGAGGGCGCCAAACGGGTAACATCGTCGTTCAGGCCGGCGATGTCAAAGGCATCGTATCTCAACTTCCAACGTCAGCGGGCAGAGGTTATTGAGTACGACGCGGCCCCAGCATAGATTGCGGCGCCGTCACAAACCAAGGGCCTGAGCCAGCACCATAAAGCCTCCGGCGATCAACGGCACCGTCAGGTTGTCATCCAACGGGAACGGAGCGAACTCGACGGCGGCGGCGAAAACAGCCGTGATCAAAACAGCCCAGGACCACGTCCCGTATCCCAAAGCCACCAAGATGGCCCAGACGGCCACGGAGGCGGCGACGAAAGCAAGGCTGCCGACGGGCGATTTACCCCAAAAACGCGGCCCGGGACCGCGGGGGCCGATCAGGGCGGCCGCCGGGTCTCCCACGGCGACGAACATCAACACCGGTATCGCTACCTCCGGTCCGAAGAAATAGAACGCGAAGAAGGTCGCAATCAGGAGGTAGGTAGCGCCCGTAATATCGGTGGATTCCGACGGTTTCAGTATGGATCGGAATAGCCCCATATAGGCGCGGTTTACGAACCCGGTGCGCTGGCGACCGACGTCCAGCGCCAACGAGAGCAGAGCGCCACCGCCGACGAGGGTCATGTAGGCAGGCTCGGGAATGGCGAGGGCCAACAGCGTGGTGAAGCTGGAGGCCACCAAGTGGAAAATGCGACGACCGACAGGTACGGTGTCCGTGCCGGCGGGTTGGTTCATGCAATCTACGCCGAGCGGGCCCACCACGGCACAGGGTTACCAAGCTAACGCATCCGCAAAGCCCGCGTTGTTTCCCGTTGACGGTCAGCGCCAATGCCGATCAAAAGTCGATGATGACGGTGTCGCCGGCGGCCCAACGGAAAGAGCGGAACTCGGTGTCCTTGGGAACTTCGAACACCATCCACCCGTCCAAACCGGTCCCCCGGGGCAGTTCCTGGGCCCGCTGGACTATCTTAGTCTGGCCGTCGGGCTGAGTTTCCTCGTAGGTAGCGTTCCACAGGAATCGAACGCATTCCGTCGGGGTGTCGGGATTTACCGGGACGGTGCAACGATCGGACGGCTTTTCGGGAACGTCTGCTTCCTGCGCCAGAGCGCCGACGTTGATTGGCGAGTAGCGGCCCTGGAAAAAGTCACGCAGTTGCGCCGAATCGCGGTCGACGTTGACGAAGGCGCTGGTGGCCGTGTGGTTTTCAACCTTCACACGCACGATGACGAATTCGTTTTCGACGGATTGCGGGGTAAGCTTGTAGAGTGGCTCGTCGACGGCACCCTGGGCAGGAAAGCGGGTGGACGTAGTCCAGCGCAACTCGTCGGTGCGTTCCAACGACGCGACGCTGATGTGCAGTATGCGTCCCTTGTAGTACTTGCCAATGTTGGGGGACTGGGACGAGCAAGCAAAACAGGCGACCGCGATCAGCAACACCACCAGTAATACCGGCGCAGCCCGCCGGACGAACGAGCGACCAAAGAGATTAGTCATCGCCGGTTCCGGTCAAAGTGGGCAGCTGGCGCAAATCGCCGATGAGGCCGACGAGCACAGACAACAGGCGGTCGACCTCGGCGTCAGTATTGTCTTTACCGAGGGTGACGCGAAGAGAGCCCCGGGCGGTGTCGGCGGTTTGGCCCAAGGCCAGGAGGACGTGGGACGGTTCAAGAGAGCCGCTGCTACAGGCGCTGCCGCTACTGGCGGCGATCCCCTGGAGGTCCAACCCGAGCAAGATAGATTCACCTTCGACGCCATCGAAGGAAAAGTTGACGTTGTTGGGCAGGCGGTCGTCCGGGTGTCCGTTCAGGATGGAATCGGGGATGAGACGCTGAACCTCGGCGATGATGCGGTCGCGCAGGGCGGCGCAATGGGAACCGGCCTCTTCCCGCCGGTTATCCGCCAGTTCGAGGGCTACGGACAGTCCGACGATGCCGGCCACGTTTTCGGTTCCGGAGCGGCGTTCCCGTTCCTGGCCGCCGCCAGTGATCAAAGGAAGATAGGGCACGCCTCTTCGCAAGAAGAGAACGCCCACTCCCTTGGGTCCGTAAAATTTGTGGCCGGACAGGCTCATCATGTCCACACCGAGGCGACGAACGTCGAGGTCCAGAAAGCCGGCGGCCTGAACAGCGTCGGTGTGCATGATGATGGTACGGCTGAGTGCCTGAGCACGCTCCTTCACCGCCGCGGAAATTTCAGGGATGGGATTGATCGTGCCGATCTCGTTGTTGGCATACATTATGGAAACGAGAGCGGTATCGGCGGTGATGGCGTTGGCGACCTGCTGGGGGTCAACGCGGCCGTAGTCGTCCACGGGCAGGTAAGTGACTTCCCAACCGCGGTTTTCCAGCAGTTGGCAAGCGTGGAGCACGGCGTGGTGCTCGGCGGCCGCCGTGATGACGTGGCGTCCGGTTTCCTCTAGGGCATAAGCAGCGCCGCGGATAGCGGCGTTGTCAGATTCGGTGCCGCCACTGGTGAAGACCACCTCCCGGTTCCGGCAATTCAGCACCCGGGCGACGCGTTCTCGCGCGGCGTCCAGGGCATAACGGGCCTCCTGTCCGACGGTGTGGACGCTGGAGGCGTTACCGAACAACCGCGTGAAATAGGGCAGCATCGCTTCCAGGACGCTTTCGTCCATGGGAGTGGTGCCGGCGTGATCGAAGTAGATGTGGTTTTGGGTGGTCATGGCGTTGCGTACCGCATTGAATTTTAGCATAGGGGTCGCCGCCTGTTTTCGGCGACCTGACAGCGCCAACCATCAAACCGCCGTCCAGGAACCCACTTGTACCACAGCAACGGGGTCTAGGCGATAGCGACCGACATTCCGATTACGATTGAAGCGGTCGGCTCGATGCAACGGTTTACCGCATCGCGGAACACCGCGCAATGACCGTCACGGTCCGGGCGTACTGCCAACATTTCGCCGGCGCGGTCGCGGTGCGAGTCCCATACGTTGATGACCAAGACAACTACGGCTGCGGAGAACAATACCAAGAGCATTTCCTCAAAGAAGCCGATCCGGCCGGTTACGCCCGGGCGGGAGTGGGCGATGGTATTGAGGTAGATCTCCGGCCCGGCAAGTTGCGGCTGATCCTCCGCGCCGTGGGTTGCCGACACCGCCTGCGCCAGACGGGGCCTGATTTCCTGGCAGGCCCGCCGGAGTTGTCCAAGCGTTACTGAGAACCAAACCGACTCCGAGTCTCCAACCGGCGCTGAACTGGAAAGGGCCGTGTGTGCCACGAGCGCCGGTAACCAAGAGCGGCATCAACGAGTACCCTGGGACCGACATGAGCATCAAGGCTGCGCTTGCGGTGTTCCGGTCGGTCCGGCACACCAGCTCGGGGGAACACGATCCCGGATGGTAGCTCGGGCGATTAGTCCCGCCTTGCCACGCCTATGACGGGCGACTATATTGTTGCGAAGTTGGCGAATGACGTTGGGGGTTCAAGATGGCTTTTGCAGAGATCAACGGGTACCGGATGCACTACGAGGTGTTCGGGGTAGACGGTGCGCCGGCGCTGGCGCTGATACATGGCGGTTTGGGGGGCGGTGATGGGAGCCGAGATACGATTGACCGGCAGGCAGCGGCACTGTCGGCGCAGTATCGTTGCGTATTTTACGACCGACGGGCGTGCGGAGAGTCTGATACCTCGGCGGACGGGTACGACATGGCCAACTGCGCGCGGGATCTGCACGAATTGCTGGGGCATCTGAGGATCGAGCGGGCGCATATCCTGGGGTCTTCGGCCGGCGGGCCGATCGCGACGCGATTCGCGCTGGACTATCCGGAAGCGACGGACACGCTGATACTCATCAACACGATGAGTTATTCGCAGGAGGACCAGCGTGAGGTGCGGCGGCAGGAATTGAACAGCCTGAAAGAGAGGATCGCGGCAGTGGGCAGGTCCGCGGCAGTGGAACACGCGCTGAAGGACCGGTTCCCGCAGATGGCTTCGGACGATCCAGGGCGGTTCGCGCGAATAGCCGCCGAGAACCTGGCCCGCATCGATGGGATTGCCGCCACGCAACAGGCGTACCTAGACATTGGCGACTCGCTGGAATCGCGGCTATCCGAATTAAGGATGCAGACGCTGGTGGTCCACGGGGACGCGGACAGCCGGATTCCGGTGGAGTGCGGGCGCAGCCTGGCGGCGGGGATCGGCGGCGCAGAGTTGCATGTTATACCGGGCGCGGAACACGGCTTGATGACCAACGAGGCGGCCGGTGACACGCAGCGCATCATCATCGAGTTCCTGCGGCGGGCGTCCACCGCACAGGCGCAAGCCGCTGCAAACTGACGCAGCGCTCACAGCAACCGGCCGGCCGTCGCCCACCCCGCGCGGGGAGAAACACGGCCGGGCCCATTCATCCGGAGGAACGACCTATGGCAACGGTCAGCATTGACCATGTAGCGATGCCCACGGCGAACGCAGAGCGGCTGATCGAGTTCTACAAGAAGCTTGGTTTTGAGATCAACGACGAGGCGGAATGGCGTGCGGGCAGGGCGAATATCTTCTCGATCCAGATCGGCGATTCGAAGATCAATGTGCACCCGGAACGGTACATGGCTAACCTGAGGGGTCCGACGGCCGTGCCCGGCTGCATGGATATGTGCTTCGTCTGGAACGGCACTGTCGGTGAGTGCCAGGCGATGCTGGCGGAGGCGGGAGTGGAGGTCGTTCAGGGTCCGGTGCCTCGGAAGGGTGCGCGGCAACGGGGCGCTGCACCGTCGCTGAGCTTTTACGCGAGGGACCCGGACGGGAACCTGCTGGAATGGATGATATACGAATAGGGTTAAACCACGGAGGAATGACCATGGCAACGATCGGGATTGATCACATCGCGATGCCCACCGCCGACGCCGAGCGGCTGATGGAGTTCTACAAGAAGCTGGGTTTTGGCATTAACGACGAGGAAGGATGGAGAGCAGGGACGGCCAACATCTTCTCTATCCAGATCGGCGACTCCAAGATCAACGTGCACCCGGAAGGGTACCTGGCGGACTACCGGGGACCCACGGCAGTGCCGGGTTGCACGGACATCTGCTTCGTGTGGGACGGCACGGTGGAGGCATGCCAGAAGATGCTGGCGGAAGCCGGGGTCGAGGTGATCCGAGGACCGGGTCCACGGAAGGGGGCACGGCAGCGGGGCGCCCTGCCGGCGGTAAGCCTGTACGCCCGAGACCCAGACAACAACCTACTGGAGTGGATGGTTTACCAGTAAATCGACGCTACCAGAGAGGACTGAAGCAAGCGAGCAGGGGCGAATGATATTCGCCCCTACGACGGACTACAAAGGCAGGGGAGACGGATCATGGCGCGGATGACTGGCAAGCACACCCTGGCACAGATGCTGGTGGCCGAAGGTGTGGAGTATATTTTTGGCAATCCCGGCACCAGCGAGACACCGTTCCTGGACGGGCTGCAGGACTTCCCGCAGTTGCAGTACATCCAGGCGCTGCAGGAAGGAACGGCGGTGGGGATGGCCGACGGGTACGCTCGGGCCACGGGGAAGCCGGCATTCGCGAACATCCACATTGCGGGCGGTCTGGCGAACGGGATCAGTGGGCTGTACAACGCGTTCCGGGGCGGGACGCCGCTAGTGCTGACGGCGGGGAATTCAGACACGCGGATGCTGATCAGCGAACCGGTCTTGTCGGGCGACTTGGTGGAGATGACCAAGCAATACACCAAGTGGAGCGTCGAGATCCGGCACGCGTCGGATATTCCGGTGGCGATCCGGCGGGCGTTCAAAGAGGCCAAAACGCCGCCCACTGGACCGGTGTTCGTGTCGTTCCCATGGGACACGCTGGACGAAGAGATTGATTTCGAGGCTGTTCCGTCATCGGATGGGTATTTCCGGATCCGACCGGATGCCGCCGCGGTGGACCGAGCGACCGAGCTGCTGGCGGGGGCAGAGAACCCGGTGATCGTATTAGGAGACCGGGTGGCGCAGTCGGGAGCGGTGGAGCAGGTGGTACGGGTCGCAGAGCAAACGGGAGCGCGGGTGGTGGCGACGTCGTACTCCGAGGTGAACTTCCCGACGGCGCATCCGCAGTGGGGCGGGATGCTGAACCTCAACAGTCCGGCGACGGCGCGACAGTTCCAAAACGCCGACGTAGTGATGGCGGTGGGCACGGACGTTTTCGCGTCGTTCCTGTACGTGGACGTGCCATTTTTGAATCCGGACACGAAGTTGATCCACATGGACAGCAACTACTGGGAGATTGAAAAGAGCTACCCGACGGAAGTGGGGATCATGGCGGACCCGGCCGCGGGCATGGCAGACCTGGCGGTATCACTCGAATCGAGCATGACCGGCGGCCAGCGGGAAGCCGCAGCGACTCGGGCGGCCACACTGGCGGCGGCACGGGAGCGTGATGCGGAACGATACCAAGAACGCATCAAGGCGACGTGGGGCAACGCGCCGATGCCCGTGGAGCGGATGATGCACGAGCTGGCGGCTGCCGTGCCGCCAAACACCATCGTGGCCGACGAAGCGGTGACGTCGCGGCCAGCGGTGAACCGGGCGTTCGACTTTGAGAAGCCGGGCGACATCTACGGGATACGCGGAGGAGCGCTGGGCTGGGCCATGCCGGGAGCGCTGGGAGTGAAGCTGGCGCATCCGGACCGGCCGGTGCTGGCGGTGGTGGGCGACGGCGCGTCGATGTACACGGTGCAGGCGCTGTGGACGGCGAGCCGGTACAACATCCCGGTGGTCTATGCGATCTGCAACAATCAGGCCTACCGCATCCTGAAGGTGAACATGGAGGTTTACCTGCGGGACATGCTGGACGACCGGGAGCGGGACAGCGCATACGTGGGAATGGAATTCGCGAACCGGCTGGACCTGGCGATGATGGCGCAGGCGATGGGCGTCCATGGCGAACGGGTGGACGATCCCGCGGAAATCGGACCGGCCGTAAAACGGGCATTCGACAGCGGGAAGCCAGCGCTATTGGACATCACGATCAGCGGGGCGCTGTAGTAACTGAGCGACGCTGATCGTGATAGGCAACACTCATGAAAGAAGCGGGGCGGGTCTTGCAACCCGCCCCGTTTGGTGTCAAACGCTAACGATCCGCATCTAGTCAGCGGGGCGGTCGGCCATGGCGAGGACCTCGGCCCATTCCTCGGGGGTTACGGGCTGGATGGAGAGACGCTGACCACGCCGGATCACCTGCATGTCGGCGAGGGCCGGGTTGGCCTTGAGCTCGTTCAGGCTGACGAAACGCGGCAGACGGTTTTCGGCCTTTATGTCAACCATCAGCCAGGTCGGGTTGGCCGGGTTGGACTTGGGGTCGTAGTAGCGGGAGTTTGGATCCCACGCAGTATCGTCGGGATAGGACTCGCGAACGATGCGAGCGGTGCCGATGACGCCGGGCGGCTTGGCGTTGCTATGGTAGAAGAGGACGCAATCGCCAACGCGCATGTCGTCGCGCATGAAGTTACGGGCCTGGTAATTGCGCACGCCGTCCCACTCAGCGGTTTGGTCGTTCTCGGACGCCAAGTGGTCGTAGGAGTAAGAATTAGGCTCGGACTTGAACAGCCAATAACGGGGTTCGGGCATCGAGTCAACTCCGGAGAATATTACATGGACATACGGAACGGGTCTGCGTAATGGTTACCGATTGGGAGCGGGTGAACGACGGCAGGATTGATGGGGAACCCTAGACGGCCTCGCTCCCGTGTTCGCCGGTGCGGATTCGGATGGCGTCGGCGACGGGATAGATGAAAATCTTACCGTCACCGGGGGCGCCGGTGATGGCGTTGGTACGGATGATGTCGACAGCGCGATCGGTATCTGGGTCGTTCACGACGACTTCGAGTTTGACCTTGGGGAGCATGTCGATGCGGTAGGTGCTGAGACCGCGGGCAGCGGTCACCTCGACACCACCCTGGGCCCCGCGGCCGGAGACTTGCGTAACCGTCAGACCAACGATACCGGCCTCGCTGAGAGCATCCTTAATATTGGTCAGGCGTTCGGGCCGGAAGATTGCTTCGATCTTGATCATCAAATAGCTCCTGTTACCAAATATCTATCATCTCCGGATTTGGATACCGGCGGCTTCGCGGTCGAAGCAACCCGAGATCAGGTCTTCGCGCTCCTGGCGCAAGACATCTTTTCTGACCCGAAGGCTCGGGGTACGTGGGAGTTCGTCACGGATTTCGATGTAGCGGGGAACCTTGAAGTAAGCGAGGCGGTCGGCGCACCAGTAGATCACGTCCTCGGGTTGAGGAGACGCGCCGGGACGTGGCGTGATATAGGCCTTGACCTCGTCCTCGCCGAGCTCCGACGGAACGGCGATGATGGCGCAGTCCAGGACGCTCTCGTGGCTCTTGATCACGTCCTCGACTTCCTGAGAGGAGATGTTCTCGCCACGGCGACGGATGACGTCCTTCTTACGATCGACGAAATACAGATAGTTGTCGTCGTCGAGCCAGCCAAGATCGCCGGTGAAAAGCCAACCGTCACGCAGGGAGGCGCTGGTCTCGGCGTCGTTGCGCCAGTAGCCGGCCATGGTGGCGGGGTTGCGAATAGTGATTTCGCCGGGCTGGCCGTTTGGAACTGGATCGCCGGCATCGTCCACGATGCGCACGGCGTTTTCAAATCCGGAGTCGGGATGCTGGCGGGGTTGACCCGACGAGTTGGGACGGCGTTCGCCACGGATGATCTCGATGGTGCCGTAGCAGGTCTCGGTCATTCCGAAGCCGACGATGATGTCCGTGCCGAAGCGCTGCTCGAACTCGGCGAGGAACTCAGGCGAAAAGGCGGGGGAACCGTAGAAGAGGCGCACGGTGTTGTTGCGGTCGTCGGGTTGAGGATCGTTCTTGGAGAGTACAGGCATCATCATCCCGATGAAGTTGACCACCGTGGCACGGGCTTCTCGGACCTGATCCCAGAAGCGGGAGGCACTGAAACGATCCTGCACGACCAGGGTGGCGCCGGCCGCCAGGGTACCCATGGTGCTGTAATACTGGGCATTGGCGTGAAAGTAGGGGAGGCAGGTAAAGAAGCGATCATCGGGCGTGGCCTGGGTCCAGAGAGCGAAACCCTGGCCGGCGGACACGTACATTTGATGGGTGACCTGGACGCCCTTGGGGTTGCCCGTGGTGCCGGAGGTGTACTGGAGCATCGAGATGTCGGTGGGAGCCACGGGCGGAAGCTCGGCGATTTCGGGCGACGCGGCCAGCAGGTCGGAGTACTTGGTCCAACCGGAAGGCGCAGCATCATCGCCGACGAAGAGCCGATGGCGAACGCACGGGGCGATATCAGCGGCCTGGGTAGCGACGTCGAGCAAGCTTTCATGGGCGACGAGGGCGGAGGCCTCTGCGTTGTTGAGGATAAAGGCCATCTCGTCGCGGCGGTAGGCGGTGTTGATGGTTACGGTGATACCGCCGATGAGCGCAAGGCCGAACCAGGTGTAGAGGACCTCGGGGACGTTGGGCAGGAAAATGCAAACTCGGTCGCCGTGGCCGATGCCCAAATCGCGGAACATGGTGGCCGCCGAGCGGCAGCGGCGATAAAAGTCGGCGTAGGTAATTTGCCGGCCGGCGATCTCGATGAATGTCTTGTCAGGGTTCGAGCCGACGACAATCTCCAGAAACTCACCGAGGGATTTTTCCCACGACTGGCGGTTGGGCAATGGCTCCAGACCGAGGATGCTACTCATAAACAAACTCGAGGTCCAACGGCCGCTATCCTGCGGCCGGCGACGGATTACGTAGGGCTCACGCTATCACGCGAGTTGGGGGCGGTCAAGCGACAAATGCGTGTCGGGCGCGGGCAGAGGGCGATGGGCGCGGCCAAGGCACGACGACATGCAGGACCGTCTTCAGCGAAGTTGGACACGTGCTGCGTCGAGGAGTGGGTAACAGGCGTCAGATATCTGCCCGTGCTAAAATTGGCCCACTCTAACGTGAGTAACCCGCATCAAATCCTTAGAACCTGTCTACGATCTCTGAAATAGGTTCAGTTGAGACTATTATCAGGGGAGGGGTAATCATGTCTCATTCCTATCCCAGCGACATCAGCCGGAAGCAATTCGCCCGGATTCTGCCGACGTTGGAGTCGGCCCGCCGTCGGACCAAGCCCCGCACCGTGGACTTGTATGACGTTTTCTGCGGCGTGCTGTACCTCTTGAAAAGCGGGTGCCAGTGGCGAATGCTGCCGGCGGACTTCTCCAATTGGCGCACTTGCTACCAGTATTTCCGGCAGTGGAGCGAGCAGCCTGGCCCGGCGAAAGAATCCATTCTGGAGCAAGTCCTAAAAAAATCGGTTGGCGCGGTCCGGCAAAGCAATGGACGGAAAGAGCAGACCAGCTTCTGCATCGTGGACTCCCAGAGCGTCAAGAACACGGACAGTGCCGATAGCAAGGGCTATGACGCGGGCAAGAAGGTGTCCGGAATCAAGCGTCACATCGCGGTGGACACGCAAGGATTGCCCCATGCGATACACGTGACTACCGCCAATGTTACCGACCGGGCTGGGGCTTTGGCGATGTTTGACGAAAACCGGTCCGGCCGCAATCAGGTCCAGAAGGTGCTGGTGGACGGGGGTTACACCGGGAAGCCCTTTGCCACTGCGGTGCAAAGCCTGTTGGGAGCCGCAGTGGAAGTCGTGAAACGCCACGAACTGCACACCTTCGTGGTGCTTCCAAAGCGATGGGTGGTGGAGCGATCTTTCGCCTGGCTGGAAAAGTGCCGCCGACTCTGGAAGAACTGTGAAAGGAAGCTCAATACCAGCCTGCAAATGGCGGTGCTTGCCTTCATGGTGCTAATCCTCAAAAGATCGTAGACAGGCTCTAAGCGAAGAGTGCGTCAATTGCAGCTAACCGGCAGAGGCGTTTGGATCGCCTTGACCTCCGCAATATTCTGGGCCGCGTCGCTGGCGGCAATGCTTGCCGGCGGCTACGTGGTGGCCGTGGGTACCCCGTGTCTCTGCGTCGATGTCAACGGCCTCATGCTGGGAGGAGGCCTGGTGATAATCCTCATCAGCGCCGCGCTGCTGCTCTGGTCCAGGGAATTGGCGCGCCTGGTTGTTGACAGGCTGACCAGACTGGCGACCCCGCAGAAATAGCCGCTGCGGAATGCATCCGGGCCGGGAGCGTCGCTGCACCACCCTCGAGGGAAACTCAGGGAACTGGGGACGAGGCAGGGGCGCCCCCGATAGGAGCGCCCCGAAGTCAAGTCGCGAATTGCTCGGGCACCAGCCGTCTCTCGATCCGACCCGCTCCGCTCCGGCCTACAATTGGCGCAGCTTGGGATCCAAGCGATCGCGCAACCAGTCTCCGAACACGTTGAACGCGATCACAACCATGGTTATCGCGACGCCGGGGATGATGGAAATCCACCACGCGGTGGCGACCTTTGCCCGGCCGTCCGCGACCATCTGCCCCCACGATGGCGTGGGCGGTGGGATTCCGGCGCCCAGGAAGCTGAGCGATGCTTCGGTCAGGATGACCAGGCCGACGTGCAGCGTCAACATGACCATGAAGGAGTTGAACACGTTGGGCATTATGTGAACGAACATGATCCGGGCGCCGGAGCAACCGTGGACGTGAGCCAGCGCGACAAAGTCGTTGTCTTTGAGCCCCAGCACCTCGCCTCGCGTGACCCGCGCGAACCTCGCCCACAGGATGAGGGTCACGGCAAGGACCACGGTCTGTAGTCCTTGCCCCATGGTCACTGCTAACAATAAAGCAAAGAGGATTGTCGGGAAGGCAAGGGTGGCGTCCACCGCCCGCATGATGAACGTGTCCGTCTTGCCGCCCGCGTAGCCGGACAGCAGGCCCAGGACGCCGCCGATAGCGCCACCGGCTAGAAGGGCAGTGAACGCCACGATCAAGCTGACCCTGGCGCCGTAGATCAAACGGCTAAGAATATCCCGACCCAAAATATCGGTGCCCAACAGATACTTGGCACTTCCTTCTGCCTGCCAGGCCGGCGGCTGAAGTTTGTCGCGCAGGGACTGCTTGGTCGGCGAATGGGGGGCGACGAGTGGAGCGAATATGGCCGCGAACACCATGATCAGAATGATGACCACGGGTACCCAGGGCAGCCGCTTGAGTTCGTACTTGAGCCGCTCCTGCCGCTCTCCGGACACCTCCAGTACCTGCACGCCGGTTTCTATGCGGTCGCTGGCCATATCGCTCCTAGTCGTACCGGATCCTCGGATTCACGTAAGCGTACAGTATGTCGACCACCAAATTTACGGCCAGGATTATCACGGCGTCCAGCAGGATCACCGCCTGTAACAGGGGAAAGTCGCGTTGCGCCACGGCGTCAATAGTGAGGCGGCCGATACCCGGCCAGGCAAACACGGTCTCGGTCACGATGGCTCCAGTGACGAACCCGCCGACAAAGACGCCGAATAGCGTTAGCACCGGGATCAGGGCGTTGCGCAGGCAATGTTTCCAGAAGACCTTCCACTCCTGCAAACCTTTGATCCGGGCGAGCTTGACGTATTCGGTATCCAACACCTCCAGCATGCTGGACCGGATCAGCCGCATGATCCCGGCGATGGAGAATGTGCCCAGAGTGAACGCCGGCAAAATGTAGTGGAGGGGGCCGCCCATTCTCCCTGGCGGGAGCACATCCAACCACACGCTGAATATGTAAATGCAGACGATGGCGATCCAGAAATTTGGAGTTGCCACTCCGAACACCGCGATGGCTCCGGCCACCTGGTCGATCCAAGTGCCCCGCTTGACGGCCGCCACCACCCCCAACGGGATGGCGACGCTGACCGCGATGAACATGGAAAGCGGCAGCAACTTGAGCGTGTTGGGCAGCCGCTCGAAGAAAAGCTCCGCCGCCGGCTTTTTGTACACGATGGAGTCACCGAAGTCGCCGCGGACAATGCCGGTGAGAAACACGAAGAGCTGGACATGGTACGGGCGGTCGAGGCCGAGGTTCCTCTCGACGAACTGGCGCTCTTCCTCGGTGGCATCTTCGGGCACCATGAGGTCCGCCGGATTTCCGGTCGCCCTGGCCAGGGCAAACACGATCAGCGCGACGATGAAAAGCAGGACGATACCCTGCAAAAGCCGGTTGAGGATGTATTTTTGCAAATCCCCGAACTCAAGGAATGGTTCGCGCCGGGAGGTTCAGCCCGTTCCCGGCGCGACCAGCGTGTGGTGTCAAGGTTTGTGTTGTTGAATCCCGGTTAGGTCTGCCTGCCTAGGCAGCCTCGCCCATCCGGATCCGAACTCTATTGTTGCCAGGGATTGCCCTCGGCATGGGGAATGCGGTGGAACACGTCACCGAGTTCCCCGCGACCGTAGATGCCCTGCCAGCGGCCCACGGTTTCCGGATTGGACGCGTACAGGCTGACCCCCTGGACAATCGGCACGCCAATCCACTGATCGGCCACCAACTGGAGGATAGCGTTGGTAACCTCGGCCCGCTTGGCATCGTCACGCTCGGAGATAGCGATCTCGTGGAGCCTCAGGTATTCCTCTCCCACCGGTGTCAGACTGTCGCGATCGCCGAATGCCACGTGGTTACTGTCCGGGTGGAAAGTGGACTGATACCGGGGTACCGGTAGCGGCCGGCCCGCGTTGCGGAAGATGCTGACCGCGCCGTTGAAGCCCTCGCCCCATTCGTCGTGTCCTGGCCGCCGCGTCATGGGACTGAACACGCCGATCTCGATGACCTTCAGGTCAGATTTGATACCGATCTCTTCCCAGAAACCCGTGACGGCCTGGCTGAGGTCGTTCATGTACGGAGTGCCCGAGAAGTTAGTGCTCCAGAAGGTAACTTCGAATCCGTCAGGGTATCCGGCCTCTGCCAGCAACGCTCGAGCGCGATCCGGATCGTACACCAATTCCTCTTCGCCCCATTTCTGCCACCGGGGAACGTCGACATCGACGCTGGTGGGGAAGGTGGCGAAGGGCATGGAGGGTCGCCCATAGCCGTTCAGGGTGAAGTCGATGATGTCCTGGCGGTTTATGGCCAGTGACATGGCCTGCCGAACGCGAATATCACCGACGGGCAATGCTTTGGCCTCGTCGAAGTAGAGACCCCAGAACTGGTAGATGAACATGCCCACGCCCTCGATGACCGTGAGCTGTGCGCCCGCCGCTTCCAACTCAGGGGCGGACTCCGGCACCAGGTCAATGAGATCGGCCTGGCCGGTGCGGACCATGGCCAGCTTAGTGCTCTCCTCAGGGACCAGCAGCAGGCTCATGTTGGCGAAGTGGGGGATGCCGCGGTGCGACTTGTCGAAGGCCTCATACCGGAAGTAATCGCCCACGGAGTGCTCGGCGTACATCCAGGGCCCACTGCCCACGGGCTCGGCGCGGAAACCGTCGTCGCCAACGGACTCGATGTAGTCCCTGGGCATGATCTGGCCGCCCTGGAACACCGCCCTGGTCAGCAAGCTCCAGAAGTGAGGCTTTGATCCGTCGGTGTGCATCCGCAGGGTGAGATCATCAATAACCTCGATGGCCTCCTCGGACGGCTGTCTGAGTTGCCGGTTCAGGCGGTTACCGTCGCCCACAACGCTTTCATCGTGGTACATGGTGCGCTCGAGGCTGAACTTCACGTCATGCGCATCCAGGACTTCGCCATTGTGGAACACCAAGCCCGCCGCGATATTGAAAGTCCAGCTAGTGCCATCGGGGTCGATTCCCCATTCCTCTGCCACTCCGGGGCCGACGCCACCGTACTGAGACTCGTGGTTGAACCCAAGGAGAGCGTCGTAGATGGGTGCCTGGTACTGGGCATGCCCGGCGCGACCCTGCAAGATCGGGTCGGTGACCTGTGAACCGAGATTTTGCAGGCTCACGGTCAGCGTGCCCGCCGGATCGTCTTGCTGGCGAACCACGCCTTGAACTGGCGGCACCGGCGTGGCTACAACCAGGACTTCCCTGGTGACTTCCACCTGCCTTTCGACCTCTACTTGCTTTTCGACCTCCACCTGTTCGGTCACGACACGCGTGACCTCGACGACCCGAGGCTCAGTAGGAGTAGCGGCTCCTCCGCAGGCCAGGACGAGCGCCAGGGACAAGGTTAATGAACCGAGCCAGACTGCCTTAAGCGACATTCGTCACCTCCGATAATAAACGCAAATACGGTGTTACGGGTGGGTTGTCGGCGCACGATACACGTACCGGCCAAGATCAGTCAAATTTTCGTTATCAGCAACGCCACGAGCGTAATGTGCATGAATTAATTCACGAATATGTTTTTGTATGTATGTGTAATGCACCGATTTGGACGGCAACCCATCGCGTATACGATATACGAGCCGCGTTCGAGGTATAGCGACGTTTTTCGTAAGGCCCGCAAATACCTGGACGTCTGCGGGCGAAACGACTGGAACACGGCGGCCTGTCGATTCGGGGAGTTCGGCTGAATTGACAGCAAATTGGGGCGGATTTAGACTGCCTTCCACCTGAATAATACAGGCGTTTGTCAATTGGGCTGACGCCTAAAACACCGATGGTTGGATATGGTCGTTTCCGTCGATGAAAAATGCCTGAGGCTGACCGACGAGAGCGGGGAGCGCGGCGTGTTGCTGGGAATGCGGTGCCGGCATTGCGGCGTTTGCGTGTTCGGTCCAGCAACGTTCTGCCAATCCTGCACGGCTCCGAATCTGGAGGAAGTGGAACTGTCCGCGGAAGGAACGCTGTACAGTTTCACGATCGTCAGGGTGCCGCCGTCGGGATGGCCGGGGCAGGTGCCGTACGTGTTGGGCGAGGCGGAATTGCCCGAGGGGCCCCACGTGCTAGCGGAGGTGATCGAATGCGCGCATGACGATCTGCGGGTGGGGATGGCGGTCACGCTAGCGCTACAGACGGTAGCCATGAGCGGTGTGGAAGGCTCGGAGCGGGCGGTGTACAAGTGGCGACCCATCTAGAGAGCAACGAGATTGCCGCGCTCAGCCCGCAATGACAGGTTCGCACGGGCGGGTGCGGGTTTGCGCGCTTCGCTCGCAATGACAGGTTCGCAGGGGCGGAAACGGGTTTGACGCGCTTCGCTGGCATTGACAGGTTCGCCGGAGTGGACGCGGGTTTGCTCCGTTTCCCCCGCAATGACAGGTTCGCCGGAGCGGACACGGGTTTGACGCGCTTTGTTCGCTATGACAGGCTTGCAGGGGCGGACACGGGTTTGACGCGCTTCGCTCTCAATGACAATCAGGTGGTGGAAAGATGACGCAGTTTCGGCCCGGGCGCGAAGTGATGGTAGTGGGAGTGGGATTGCACGCCTTCGGGAGATTTCCCGAGCAGAGCCTGTCGGACCTGGCGCGGGACGCCGTGGTGGACGCGCTGCGGGATTCGGGCGTGCCGTGGTCGGCGATACCGGTGGCGTACTTCGGGCACGTGTATTACCACGGGATGTCGATCGGTGAGTCGACGCTGGCGCAGCTTGGGTTGACGGGGGTGCCAATCATCAACGTGGAGAACGCGTGCTCCAGCGGGTCGACGGCGTTCTGGCAAGCCTACTGGGGGATAACGTCGGGCGTGTTCGACATGGCGCTAGCGTTCGGGGCGGAGAAGGTGCCAAGCGGGCCGGTGACAGTGACCGCAGAGAACAGCCCGGCGCGGTACATCGGCGGCGACCACATGATGGCGGGCTACGCGCTGCGGATGAAGCGGTACATGGAGGAAACGGGGGCGCCGGCGTCGGCGCTGGCGCAGGTATCGGTGAAGGCGCGGCAGGCGGCGTCGATGAACCCGTATGCGCACCGCAAAGAAACCTACTCGGTGGAGGACGTGCTGAACTCGCGGCTGATCGCAGACCCGCTGACGCTGTACCAGTGCTGTCCGACCAGCGAGGGAGGGGCGGCAGCGGTGCTGTGCGCGGCGGATATGCTGGACACCTACGGCGTAGACAGGAGCCGGGCGATTCGGGTTGCGGCGGCGGCGCTGACCTCGGGCAACTACAACGGGCGAGGCAGCGACCACTCGGCGTTCAGCCCGTACCGGACGGAGCCGGCGGCGTTGCAAGCGTATGAGATGGCGGGGATCGGGCCTGAGGACGTGGACCTGGCGCAGGTGCACGATGCGGCGACCATCGGCGAGTTGCAGCAGATCGAGGCCCTGCATCTGACGCCGTTCGGCGAAGCCTGGAGAGCCACGGAAGAGGGGAGAACGGCGCTGGGCGGGGACATCCCGGTGAACACGGACGGGGGATTGCTGGCAATGGGACACCCGTTTGGGGCGTCCGGGATCCGGATGGTGCACGAAACGGTAATGCAGTTGCGGGGCGAAGCCGGGCCGAGGCAGGTGGAGAACGCGCGGGTCGGAGTGGCGCAGTGTTCGGGGGCGGGAGACGTTACGACGGTGCATATCCTGACGAAATAGGGGAAGGAACGAGGTTGGCGCGGTTCGGGTCGTCACTATGGCGAGATCGCTGACCACAACGGGATTGCCGCTCTGCGCTCGCAATGACAAACACACATGGATCTACGGGATTGACGCGCTGCGTCCGCGATGACAAACACTCCCGCATCTACGAGATTGCCGCGCTATGGTCGCAATGACAAACACTCATGGATCTACGAGATTGCCGCGCTGCGTCCGCGATGACAAACGCTCATGGATCTACGGGATTGCCGCGCTGCGCTCGCAATGACAAACACACATGGATCTACGGGATTGCCGCGCTGCGTCCGCGATGACAAACACTCCCGCATCTACGAGATTGACGCGCTACGGTCGCAATGACGATAATTCATAGAGTTCCGTCATTTCCGCGTCGCGCCAGGAACGACAGGACTGCGTGAGGCAGCCGGCCAGCGGCATTGGGCTACGAATGACGGGTTGGGACGAACATGGCGAACTACCTGATCATGGCTGCGATGAAGGGTCGATTTATGTCGGAACAGGGGAACCTGTACGACAACTTCCAGATGCTGGGTTACATGGAAGGGGCCACGCCGTTTGACGCGGTAGGGGCGTTTTTTGACCGGCCCAAGTTTCCGATCGCGTGGGCGGACGTGGAGTACATGTGGGCGGAACGGCTGGCAGATGACTCGGCGAACGGGCACCACGGGGAGTACGAGAAGGTGTACATCGCCTCGCTTCGGGAAAGGTGGGAAGGGAGTTCGCGGAATTGAGGTTTGGGCCCGCCGAAGGTGTGGGCGGGGAAGCGATGCAATGGGAATCCAATGAGGGCGGGTTGTGCACCCGCCCTCATGAATTGTCACCGGGATATTTGGCGCGTTGGCCGGATTAAGTGGTTGGCTCGTGGGTCTTGCAGTGAGAGCCGTTTGATCGGGAGCGAGATTGCCGCGCTTCGCTCGCAATGACACTACCCATGGATCTGGGAGATTGCCGCGCTTCGCTCGCAATGACACTACCCACGGGCGTTAGACAGCAGCAGCCTTGTCGCGGAGGCGGGTGAACTCGGTGCGGAAGCCTTCGGCGAGGGCGCGGCGGTCGGTGCCGTGGAGGACGAAGCGGGCACCCTGCTTGATCCAGTACTCGGAAAGCTCTGGGGTCTGGTGGTGGACCAGGGTTGGCAGGCCGCGGGCTTCGCACTTGTCGATGATGCCCTTGACAGTGGTCTTGTAGATTTCCTGAGCGTAGTCGTCGGGCACACCAAGGGAGATGCTCATGTCGTTGGGGCCGACGAAGATGGCGTCGATGTGGGGAACATCCAGCATGGCGTCAAGGTTGTCGACGGCGGCCTGGCTCTCGATGCCAATGATGCAGATGTTGTCACGGTTGCGGGTAGCGAGGTAATCCTGGCTGGCGTCGCTAGGGAACCTGCCGGACTCCAGGGCGTCTTCGGCGGCAGCGCCCTTGAGGGGGCGGAACTTGGCAGCCTTCACGACCTCGCGCACCTGATAGACGGTCTCGCAGTAGGGGGCGAGGATACCCTGAGCGCCGGCGTCGATGGCCATGGTCACGTAGTGGGAATCGGGGATCGGGATGCGGACGATGGGCACGACGCTGATGGTGCTGAACATGGTGAGGTAGTCGCCCAACTCGCCGCGGCTCCGGGGGCTGTGCTCGGTATCAATGATGACATAGTCGAGGCCGACGCCGTCGAGGATCGGTATCCAGCGGGGGCTGCGGTTAATGCTGATCATGGTGCCGAAGATCCGGCCGCCCTGTTTGAGGGTCTGCTTGAGGTCTGCGCCGCTCATGGGGTGGATTGCTCCTTGGGGTGGGATTTACCAGGAGTATAGCACGCAGCGAATCGGGCTCATCAGGACCGGCCGGGGAGGCACGAGAGCGGTGATCAAGGACCTTCCAAAGTCGCTGACAATGGTGTTTCGTCCTGATTTATCATCTGCGATTGGAAGGGAACGTGGAGCGTTTTTGAGCAGGCAACGGGGTTCCCACTTTCGAAGGAACGATGGATCAGCTTTGGCGAGGCTCAGAGCAGTGGCATGGAGCACGGCGGGAGCCGGTCAGGTGTGCTACACTGGGCGGGTTGAGAATACAAGACAATCGATTGCGTAATTCGGGGTAATTGTTGCGGAATCAGTATCGATATATTGGCGAACAGGGTGATTGGGACGAGGCGGTGGAGGAGTTGGGCCAGGCGCCGCGGCTGGCGGTAGATACTGAGCGAAACGGCCGGTTCGCATATCGTGAGCGGATCTGCCTGATTCAGATTTCCGACGGGCGCGGGACGTACTTGTTGGACCCATTGTCTGTGAAGGGACTGGATGCCCTGGGCGGGTTGCTAGCGGACGAGGAAGTGGCCATAGTGATGCACGGATCCGAAGAGGATGTGCGTTACTTTGATCGTGATTTCGGATTTCCGGTAAACAACCTATTCGACACCGGACTGGCGGCGCGATTCCTAGGAGTGAGCAGGCCAAACCTGGGCGCGGTGCTGGAGGAGTTCTGCGGCGTCGAGATCGCCAAAGACCCCAAGCTGCAAGTGTCCCACTGGGGGTTACGGCCGCTGTCGGGTCCGGCCCTTGATTACGCGGCCAGCGACGTACACCACCTGTTGCCGCTGGCGGATGAGCTGGAGTACCGGCTGGACAAACTGGGCCGCGCGGATTGGGTGCAGGAAGAGTGTGGACGGATCGAGGCGTTGCGATATCCACCGGAAGAACCCCTGGAGACGGCGTTTCGCCGGGTGAGGGGGTGGGAAGGACTTAATCCCAGGGAAGCGGCGGTGCTGATGGAGTTGTACGCGTTTCGCGACGGGAAGGCGTGCGCCTGGGACGTGCCGCCGACGCAGGCGACGAGCAACGGGGACCTGCTGGACCTGGCGCAGTGCGACGGAAGTCCGCCACTGGGAATTGGTGGAATGCTGGCATCCCGCTGCTTTGGGGAATTGATGGAAGCGATCGAGCGGGGAATGACCGCCCCGGAGGCGCCGAAGCCGCCGAGGCTGGACCGGAGCAGCGAGGTCTGGACGCACGAAAGCCGGGAGCGGCTGAAGGCTTTGAAACAGTGGCGAACGGAGTTGGGGCAGGAACTGGAATTGGCGGTGAGCCACATCTGGCCGACGCCCAGCTTGGAGAGGATCGCACTGAAGCCCGACAGGCTGGACTATGAATTAGACGGCGGCGACGGGGAAATCCGGCGGTGGCAGCGGGAGGAGTTTGGGGATGGGTTATCGAGGCTGGTGAGCCCACAGTGACCGCAATCAGGGCGTCCGCAAAGTGCGGACGCCCTGAACTTTTCCTAGTTGTTCGTTGAACCGGATTTGCCGGCGATACAGGGCCGGCGCTCGGCGTGTGTGCTCGAATAGTCACAATGCGGCGACGAGATTGCCACGCTTCGCTTGCAATGACGGGGTAGCGGGGCATTTCGTTCCACCCGAGCGGGCGGCGCCATCGCCCTAACCTTCGGCGGTGGTGGTCAAACGCTTGCGTCACCGCGACGCGGTTGCCCGCGCTGCGCTCGAAATGACCGGGGCCGTGCGGCACTACGTTTCGCGCGAGCAGGCTATCGAGACAGGGAGATGATTAACGGGCGGTCATCCGGCGACGGGGTCATGCGCCGAAGGTCATCAGCTCCTCGCAGAAGCGCGCGGTGTTCACCAGGTCTGGGATGACGACGTACTCGTCGATGGTGTGCATGAGGTTGGTGGACATGCCCACCACGACGCTCTCGATGCCGTGAAGGCGGAACACGTTGCCGTCGGTGCCGCCGCCGGAGGGCCGAATATCAGGTTCCAAGCCCATATCGCGCATGACCCGGCTAACGAGCCGCGCGGTGGCTTCATTGGGATCGAGGCGGTACATCTGGAACATCATTTCCAGGTTTTCGTTGATCTCCGCTTCAGAGTAGCGGCCGCGAATGGTGCTGAGGGCGGCGACGAGTTGCATGCGCATGAGCTCGAGGGACTCCATGTTCATGCTGCGAAACTCGCCGGACACGGTTGCCTCGGACGGAACGGCGTTGCGGACGGTACCGCCGGAGATGGTACCGACGTTGAAGGTGGTCTCGTGGTCGATGCGGCCCTGGGGAAGCTCGGCGATGATGTCGCTGGCGATCCGAATGGCGGACAGACCCTTCTCTGGTTCGACGCCGGCGTGGGCGCCGCGGCCCTTGATGTCAATGTCGAAGGCCATGTAGGTGGGGCTGCCGCCGGTGATGGTGTTTACCGGGCCGTTGCCGTCGAAGACGACGGCCTCGGTGCTGCTGATCATTGAGAAGTCGAGGTTCGATGCGCCGACGAGGCCGATTTCCTCGCCCCGGGTGAACACAACCTGGACCGGGCGGCGGGGGCGATTGTCCTCATGGACAGCCTGCAGCGCCTCGAGGATGGCGGCAACACCGGCCTTGCAGTCGCCGCCGAGGATGGTGTTTCCATCGGAGGTAACGCGGTCGCCAACGAGCTGGGGCTTGATACTGCGGCCGGGGTCGACGGTGTCCATGTGGGCCGAGAGCAGGAGGGGGCTGTCCCCGTCCTCGCGGGCGATAACGTTGCCGTGTTCGTCACGGGCAACCTGGAAGCCGAGGTTGGACAGACGATCGGAGACGTGGAGAGCGACGTCCCACTCCTCACCGGACGGGCTGTCGATACGGCACAAGTCGCAGAAGTCGTTGATCAATCGTTCCTGGTTGGGCATGGGCGCACCTCTTCGGTCGGACAGTACAATTCGTGCGCATGCCGGTTTCCTTACCAGTAACGGCGAAAGACGGGGGAAGTCCTTCACAGCAACGGCAAGCACCGCGAAAGAGGGACTACCCCGCGGCTCCGCAGCTTGCAATGACAAAACCGGGTACGCGTGAGCGGTTCAATTAGGTTGCCTATTATATCGTGGGTTACTAGAATTATGACGCCATGCCAGCAGAGTTGAACATACGTCAAGCCGGAGTCGACGATGGCGAGATCATCACCAGATTCAACGCGGCGATGGCGTTGGAGTCCGAAGGGATATCGCTGGACCGTGCGACGCTGCGAGCGGGAGTTGACGCCGCATTGACGGATGAGTCGAAGGCGTTCTACCTGTTGGCGGAGACCGAAGGGGACCCGGTGGGTCAACTGATGGTCACGACCGAATGGAGCGACTGGCGCAACGGGTGGATCTGGTGGATCCAATCGGTTTATGTTAAGCCCGAAGCGCGGCGGCAAGGGGTGTACCGAAGGCTGTACCAACGGCTCACGGAGATGGCCATTGCACGAGGGGACATTCGGGGCATGCGGTTGTACGTGATGCGGGAGAACCGGACGGCAAAGCGAACGTACGAAGCGCTGGGCATGAGCCATTCACACTACGATCTATACGAGACGGAACTGTGAGATGGCGTCGACCCAATGCCGTTGGCGACATCCAGCAATGGTTCCAAGTCCCGAAAGATCGGGAATTGATCGGGCGAGTTGCTCCGGAGATCCCGAAGCGATGAGGATCAGCGGGCAGGAACGATGAGCACGGGCGGGGATTTACCGACGGAATTTCACTACACGGCGCGGGGACAACTGGCCCTGAGGGCGGGCCAACTGCACGCGGCGATTGACGATTTCAACCACGCGCTGGAGATCAACGACGAATTCTCGCCGGCCTACTACTACCGGGGCCTGGCATACCGCAACGGCGGAGACCTGAACCAGGCGATTGCGGACTACACGCGGGCGATAGTCGCCGATCCCGAATATCCGGTGCCGTATTACGCTCGGGGCGTGGTAAGGCGGCATCTTGGTTTCTACGAGGACGCGATCAGCGACTACACCGCGGCGATCGAACTGGAACCCGACGACGCTGACTACTACTACGCGCGAGGGGTGGCCCGGATCTCGCTGGGACGGTACCAGGAAGCGATCGCTGACTTCCTGGCGTGCGGGAGGATAAACCCAGAGCACTCCAACGCCCTGTACAACCTGGGGATCGCGTACCGGGACACGGGTGATCGGGAAACGGCCCTGGGCTACTACGACAGGGCGATAGAGCTCCGGCCGCGCGAGCCGGATTATCGATACGCCCGGGGCAACCTCTATAGCGACCGCAGAGAGTACGACGCGGCGATTGCCGACTACGACGCCGCCATCGCGCTGGTGCCCACGTTCGCCAACGCGCTCTACAACCGGGGGATTGCCAAGCGGAACCGAGGCGAGCCGACCGACGCCATAGCCGATTTCGACGAGGCGCAGGCGTGCGGGATGGATACGGCGACGCTGCACCACAACCGGGGAGTTGCGCGGGCGGACCTAGGTGACGACGATGCGGCGATTGCGGAGTATGAAACCGCGATCGAAAAGAACGCCGAACTGGCGGGCGTCTGGCTGTCAATGGGGAACTCCAAGGCGGCGCTGGGAGATTACGCGGCTGCGGTCGAAGCCTTCGGGAAAGCGGTGGAATTCAACGCGAGCCTGGCCGACGCCTACCGGGGCAGAGGCCTGGCCAACCGCGCGCTGGGCAACGAGGACGCGGCCGCGGCGGACCTGGTCGAATATGCGCGCCGCATGGGCGGTCCCGTCTAATGGGCAACGGGTCGTGGGGCGGGTTACGGGCCGGCGACCAGATCGGCAACCTGGAATACGCGATCGATGACGATGCGTTGGCGCAATACCGGCTGCTGGTGGGCAGCGATGGGTGTTTCCCCAACCTGATTGCGGAAGACTGCCGGGCGATGCTGGAAAGGCACGCGGCGGGGGAAACGCTGACCACGGTCTGGCAGCGGCTGGATTTTTTTCGCCCGCCGATCATGGGGCGACGGATACAGGTCGGTGGATGGGTGAGGGAACTACGGGAGGAGCGCTGCAGACCGTGGATCAAGATGGCAGCGTTTGCGGTCGACGAGATCGGCACGGAGATACTGCGATCGGAAGCCGCTTTCGAATTGGCGAGTCAGCAGGCCCAGCCCGGGGCATTCGCTGAAGGCAAGCGGGACAACCCAACAGTGAGGAACCTTGCGCGGGGCCGCGCCAGCGACGGCGGCCACCTGGGTCGGCTGCGGCTGCCGGCTGCCGAGGAGTTGGTGGGGCACCCCAATGCGGCGAAGGCGATGTTTGGGATGGAGATTGCGAGAGACGGCAACGGACTAACTTCGTTTACGGCAGGATGGTTGGAATCCCTACTGGGCGGGGATTTCGGCGAGGACTTCCGGTGGGGCGGCAGAATGTCGATTGCCTATCATCGGGCAGTGTCGCCGGGCGTGGAGCTGTGCTGCGATGGCGTGGTGATCGGTCACGACACGAACGCGGCGGGCGTAGAGACACGGCGGGTGATCATGTCGGTTTGGAATGCGGCCGATTACCGGGTGGCGACGGCAGAGGCGGTGGTGCAGTCGCCGAGTCCGCGCCTCCTGTAATGACGAGGGCAGGCGTTCAGATCATCAGCGGGCCAGCCGAGTTGAGGGACAGTCCGCGATCAAACATCATGGGACGACTTCGCAGGAGGATTTATGCAGCAGCGTGAGGCGCCGAACGTGCCGGTGCCGGAGAACTGGCAAACGGGCCTGGCGATTGTGGCCCACCCGGACGACTTGGAGTACGGAGCGGCCGCGGCAATCGCCAAGTGGACCGCTCAAGGGAAGCGCAACACGTACGTCATGGTCAGCCGGGGAGAGGCGGGGATCGACTCGATGCACCCATCGGAGGTGGGGCCGCTGCGGGCGCAGGAAGAGATCAACAGCGCGCGGGTTGTAGGCGTGGACACGGTGGAATTCCTGGGTCACACCGACGGGGTGATAGAGTACGGCCTGCCGCTGCGGCGGGACCTGAGCCGGGCGATACGGAAATACCGGCCCGACGTGGTGATCACGATCAACCATCACGTGCAATTCTTCAGCGGACATCTGAACATGGCGGACCACCGCTGGGTGGGACTGGCGGTGTTCGACGCGGCGCGAGACGCGGGAAATCGCTGGATCTTCCCGGAGCTGCTGGACGAAGGGCTGGAACCGTGGAACGAAGTGCGTTTTGTGGCGGTGTTCGGCTCGACGGTTCCGACACACGCGGTGGACGTGTCGGAACACTGGGAGACGGGGTTGGCGTCGCTGCGAGAACATAGGGTGTACCTTGACAACCTTGGTGACGTGGGGAACAGCCCTTTCGAGTTTCTGACGGCGCACGCCAGGGAAGCTGGAGAGGGATTCGGATGTCGATACGCGTCCTATGCGGAGTTGGTGCTGATCAACGAGCGTTTTTAGGCGCTGTGGCAACCGCATATCAATGGGCGCAGCGTGCAACGCGGGGGCATTCGGTTGGCATTCGGAGGAGCGAGGCGGCGCGGCGAACCCGTCGCCCGGACGACGTTTCCTCCGTCGGCGAGATTGCCACGCTGCGCTCGCAATGACACATTCGGTATAACTCGCTCTGACAAAACCGGTAAAACTGAACGGCCCTGGAGTGCAACGCAGGCAGGGTTCACAGAAGGGAGAACAGGACATGGCGGGATTCAGCGAGCAACTGAGGGCGGAGGCAGAACCGATTTGGGAGGCGATTTTCCGGCATCCCTTCTTGCAGGAGATAAAGGACGGAACGCTGCCGCTGGAGACTTTCCAGTACTACCTGGGGCAGGACTACCATTACCTGGAGGGGTTCGGCAGGGCCGTAGCGATGACGCTGGCGAAGTCGCCAGACTCGGACCTGCTGAAGGAGTTGGCGCACCGGGTGATGACGCCAGTGGAGCGGCCACTACACCACGTGCTAATTGAAGCGGCAGGGCTCACGATGGAGGAAGTGGAGGGTGCGACCAGGTCACCGACGAACACGGCGTACGTGAATCACATGCTGGTGACGGCGGCGATGTACGGGCTGGGTCCGACGGCGGCGGCGCTACTGCCGTGTCCGTGGACGTACCATCTGCTCAAGGACGAAGTGGGGCAGTCGGAGCACCCGCTGTACGGGCAATGGACGCGGTTTTACGTGGAAGGGTTCCTGCAGTCGAGTGTGGACGCGTGGACGGGCTTCGTGGATGAGATGGCCGAACGGGTTGGGGACCAGGAGAGGGAGGCGATGCGTTACGCGTTCATGGCGAGCAGCCAGTACGAGTACATGTTCTGGGAAGCTGCCTATCGGCGCGAGAGATGGGCGGTTTAGGTTTGGAAGTATTGTGCGAACATCGGGTTGCGAAGCGTGAGACAACGAAAGGATAGGGAGGCGCTACATGCCGTACGCAGAGATCAACGGAACGCAGATGTTTTACGAGAGCCACGGCGAGGGACCGGCGCTGGTGTTTGCCCACGGTCGAGGCGGCAGCCACCTGAGCTGGTGGCAGCAGGTAGCAGCATTCCAGCATGAATATCGGTGCGTCACGTTTGACCATCGCGGCTGGGGATTGACGCTCGGCACCGGCAAACTGCCGGAACCAGCAACGTTCGTCGCGGACCTGGAAGCGCTCTTGGACCACCTTGGGATCGAGCGGGCGGTACTGGTAGCGCAGTCCATGGGCGGCGTAACGAGCCTGGGGTTCGCGCTGGCGCATCCGGAGCGGGTGACCGGCCTGGTGCTGGCGGACACGACGGGAGGGATCGGCGATCCGTCGGTGGTGTCGCTGCTAGAAGATGTGCATCCGCCGGAGGACCCGCTGCGCCGGGCACTGAGCGACGGGTTCATCGAAAGCCAACCGGAGTTGACCTTCCTGTTCGGATCGATCGGCAGGATGAACCCGCCCATGCCGGTGAGCATCGTATCCGGACTGTTCCGGAACCCGGCTGGGCCGCAGGCGGCTGACCTGGCGGGGTTTGCAGTTCCCACGCTACTGGTGGTTGGAAAAGAGGACCGCATATTCCCACCGAACGTGATCGAAGCGGCGCACCGGCTGATACCCGGGAGCCGGCTAGAGGTGGTCGCCGGGGCAGCGCATTCGACCCACTTCGAGCAAGCGGCGATCTTCAATCGATTGCTGGCCGGGTTCTTGGCGGAGGTCGGCGTGGGGACGGTGGGTGTCGCGGCGGACGATTAGAGCGCAGTTGATCGACAGCGGCAAGGGCCGAAAAAGTAGGGGCGGATGATTATCCGCCCCTACGATGCTATGCCGGATACCTGAAGACAGGTGATTAGAAGGGAAGGTGCTCTGCGATGTCGTTCTCGGTGCGGAATGGGCCCCATTCCCGCGGCACGTTGAGGAGGCGATTCTCCAGATCGTCGACGCTGTTCTGGCCGCAGTAGGCCATGGCGCGGTTGAATTCCTCGCGGAGGAGTTCCAGCATGTGGTGGACGCCCTCGGCTCCGTTGACGGCGAGGGCCCAGTAGAGGGGCCGGCCCACCGCGACCGCCTTGGCTCCCAAAGCCAGAGCCTTGAGCACATCGCTGCCACGACGCACGCCGGAGTCGACGTAGACCTCGGCTTTGTCCCCGCAGGCGGCGACGATTTCGGGCACCATTTCGATGCTGGACATGGTGCTATCGAGCTGGCGACCACCGTGAGTAGAGACCAAGACTCCGTTGACGCCGTGGTCGACAGCCATACGAGCGTCTTCGGCGACGCGAACCCCTTTGAGCACGAGAGGAAGGTCGGTAAGGCCGCGGAGCCAATCGATTTCGTCCCAAGTCAGCGGGGGAGACTGAGGCATTTCCCAACGGGGTGATTCGTCGGTTCCGCTGACCGCGGCCAATTGGTCTTGCTGCGCACGGAAGTTGCCGAGTTCGCCGGGCCGCTCATAACGGTTACGAATGTCCCGTTCCTTGGGGCTCGGGGCGGGAGTGTCGACGGTGAGGACGATGGCGCGGAAGCCGGCGGCCTCAGCGCGCTTGACCAAGTTTTCGGTGATGTCGTAGCCGCGGTGGTAAAGCTGGAACCACAGAGGGCCGGTGCCCGCCTCCGCGATCTCCTCCATACTACAGTTGGACGAGGTGCTGCACATCATCAGGGTGTTGGACATGCCGGCACCGCGAGCAGTTGCGCACTCGGCCTCGGGATGGGCGTTGCCGTGGCCACCGGCGGGGGAGATCATTACGGGGAAGCTGATGTCCTGGCCGAGGACGGTGGTGGAGACCTTGCGCTCGGTAGTGTCGCGCATGAAACGCGGGCGCAGGGTCAGAGCTTCGAAAGCGGAACGATTACGGGCGGTGGTGAATTCGTCCATCGAACCGGCTTCGATGAACTCCCAGTTGTTGTGGGGCAACACCTGTTTCGCCCGAGCCTCGTAGTCGTAAAGGTTAATGGGGTCCATTCTCATGGGGATACTCCGGGCGTTGACTGGATCGGGAAGTCAACTGTTGGGATGCCGCAGAGTAGCATCACAGGTTTAGCCTGACAATAGCATCGGCGACGTCCGGGAGCATTCTGTACTCGTCGGCCTGCGAGTCGAAAGACATTGGGTGGGGCAGGGACACATTGTGAACGCGCCGGATCCGTCTCACGGCGTGCCCTTGCGAAGAAAGGCGGCCGGACAGTTGGCGCACGGTCAGGTGCATTTCTTCCAGCAAAGCCTGGCGAGACAGAACGTAGCCCGCGCTTTGGGCAACTCTTTGATAGATTTCCCTGGCATCAGCGGCCAAGAAGCCCCAAAAAGTTCGGACATGTTCAATGGTCCAACGACCTTCAGGGACGGGTGACGACGCGCTTGGCTGGACATCGTCAGGAGATTCCGCGGGCACGGTCACCACGGATGTTTCGGTATTTTGAACAACAGGCAAAGGGACAGCAGCATCTCCGACCGCAAGTTGTCGCATCGCAACGATCACTTCATCGGCATCGCCTTCAAATGTCAGGGCAACCTTTACCATTGTTTCACCTCGCGGTGTCAGTTCCGCGACAAGTCTAACACATTATTACGAGGGGTCAACATACGCTTTAGGTGTTGGTCGGATAGACGACTGTAGTAGTGTAAAACCAAAAAGGGCGGGTTGTTGAACCCGCCCTTGAACAACGTTGGCTTGAAAAGGCCGACTTGCGGCTACTCTCCTTCGTCGTGGGGGCCGAAGGGGACGATGCCCGGAATCCACCATTTCTCCCAAGTCTCGTCGATGCGATCCTGGAAGAACTTGAGGTCTTCCTCGTTGAGGTGGGCGAAGCGGCCCTGGCGCTGGAGGTAATCCGTGACGGGCTTGCGCTTCCGGATGCCACGGGAGATGGCGCGCGAGGGTCCGTTAAGGATCAGTTCGTTGTCGACGATCTCGTACTGCACCCAGATGCCAGTTTCCACAGCAAGCATACCCAACTCGTGGGAGTACTTGGGGTCGTAGTCCCAGCCCTTGGGGCACGGGTCAATGCTGTGGATGAAGGTCGGGCCGCCAATGGTGAGGGCGCGCCGGATCTTGTTGGTGAAGTCTGGGCCGTAGGACCCGCAGGCGGTGGCGATGTAGCGGACGTCAGGATGGCCCGCGGCCAGCATGGGGACGGTGTTCTTCTTCCAGCGGCGGTTCATGATGCGGTGAACCTTACCCGGAGGGGAGAAGGTGGAGTTTGCGCCCCAAGGGCTGGAGCCGGACACCTGAATGTCGGTGTTGGCGTAGGACTCGTTGTCGTAGCACAGGATGAGGAGGTTGTACTCATCGTGCTGCAGAGCAGCAGAGATGGCGGACAGTCCCATGTCCACACCACCACCATCACCACAGAAGGCGATGACATTGATGGGTTCTTCCTTCATCTTGCCTTTACGCATGAGCGAGGCCAAGCCGGCGGCGGTGCCAGTAGCAGCGGAGCCGCTGGAGCCGAGCTGGGTGTGCATCCACGGCACGACCCACGGGGTGCTGTAGTAGGTGGTGTTGGCCACGTACATGCAACCGGTGCTACCCACCACGATCGTGCGGGGGCCGGCGGCCTTGATCATGAGGCGCATCACGAGGGCGGATTCGCAGCCCTGGCAGGTGCGGTGCCCGGAGGTAAAGCCTTCGAACACCGGGATCTGCTTGACGCCCCTAACTTGGGGAAGGTCTTGAGTCATGGTAGTCATAGCGGCACTCCTAATCGCGCACACCAATCCAGGTGTTTTCTTGCTCGACCCGTCCGGAGTCGATTGAGTCCTGGACCATGGAGGTCATCTCTTCCACGTCGCGGACCAAGATTTCCCGGCCGCCGAGGCCGGCGATAAAGCTCTGCATGAGCGGGCGGTCGTCCAAGGTGTACAGGGCGGAACGGATCTCGTTGAACAGCACGCCGCCATAGGAGGGCGAGCCGTAAGAGTAGTCTCGGTCGACGACGCCGACGGCCTTGCAGTGACTGAGGGCTTCACGGATCTCGTCGGTGGCGAAGGGGCGGAAGAACTTGACACGGACGAAGCCGACCTTTTTGCCCTGCTCGCGCATGCGGCGAACGGCGACACGGACGGGCATGGCGAGAGTGCCCATGCCGACCAATACGATATCGGCGTCCTCGGTCATGTACTCTTCGATGAATGGGCTGTCGTCGCCGCGGCCGAAGAATTGCTTGAACTCGTCGTAGGCTTCCCGGATAACATCACTGCTGCGGCGCATGGCGTCGTCGGTCTGGCGACGAATTTCCATGAGCCAGTCCTCGTTGACCTGCGGCGCAACGGTAATGGGGTTGTCGGGATGCAGTTGGAGGCGGCCCCGGTCGTACTGAGGCAGGAACTGGTCAACCTGCTCCTGGGTGGGCACGTGCACGATGGCCTGGGAGTGGGTAAGGAAGGAGCCGTCGCAGGAGATGGCCATGGGCAAGAAGACTCGCGGGTCTTCGGCGATACGCCAAGCGAGGAGGGCGATGTCCAAGGCCTCCTGGGCCGTTCCGACCCAATAGAGCATCCAGCCGAGGTCGCGCACGGCCATGGCGTCGTTGTGTTCGACACCGAAAGCACCCGGATCGTCGAGGGCACGGTTACCGACCATTGCGACGACGGGGAGGCGGAGGCCAGCGGTTACAGTGATGGCCTCAAAGGCGTAGAACCAGCCCACGCCACTGGACCCGCAGAAGGTGCGGGCACCGACGGCGGAGGCGTGCTTGACGATTTCGAACTGGGAGTGCTCGCTCTCGGCGACGATGAAGTCACAGTCGAGAGCGCCGTCTGCCTTGAGCTTGGACACGTATTGCATGACTGTGTCGTAGGGCCGGATGGGGTAAGCGGTGATCACGTCGACGTCGGCGAGGGAGCAAGCGATAGCAATGGCTTCGCTGCCACTGATGAGCTCTTCGCGCTCCTGAGGACGCTCGGTCTGGGGGAGTGTTTCGGTGGCCATCAGTCATCGTCTCCGGTGAGGGCAACTTCGGACTCGGCTTCGTATTTGCCGGGGCTGCGATAGCCGTGACTCCGTTCGGAGTCGGCGTCGCTGGCTTTCTGGACCTGGATGAGCTCGGTCATCCACTTGTCGTAGCCGTCCTTGTCACGGGTCCAGTGTTCCCATTGGCTGTTGTTGTCGTTGAACTCGGCCTCGTTGACCATGGTGATGCAGTCGGGCACCGGGCAGACCGCTTCGCACACGGCGCAGCCGCAGCAGGCCTCCATGTTGGCGTCGTAGAGGTCGTCAGGAGTCACGTCGAAACAAGTATCGGGACACTGGAGCCAGCACAGAGTGCACTTGATGCAGGTCTCGAAGTTGATGACGGGGCGCATGGAGCGCGTGCTGAACTTCTTGAAGACCGCGTTGCGGACGGGCTCGTAGCCCTCGTTGCCGCCGCGGAAGCCGCCGCCCGGCTCAATACTCTTGATGACCAGACCTTCTTCCATTTCGTGCCAACCAGGGAGTTCAAAGCTGAAGGGAGTGTCGTCGTTGCCTTCGCCAGGTTCCACCGGGCGCGAGGCGAGACGGTCGAAAGAATTGCGAGCGGAGGTCTGCTTGAGGTCACCCCAACCCTGGTCGTCGATAGCGGCGACCATGGAATCGAGGCTAACCAACTCGGGGCAAGCCTTAGCAAGAGCACCGAGGATACGAGCGTCAGTGTGGTCGTCCTTGTACACCCAGAGGCCGGAGAAACTGGTGGACGCGGGCACGATGGCGAGGTTGTAGGCGGTGTCCTTCTGATGGATATCTTCGATCAGAGCGTCAGCCTCCTGACGGGAGGTAACGATTACGGTTCCACCGGACTTAGTCAGGGCATTGATGGGCTGCAAGCCGTACCAGGCCCAGGACTCGATGCCCTTGCACATGGTGTCGTCGACGTTGATGGTAACGTCAACCTCGCGGGCCTCATAAACGGCCAGGTTTTCTTCGAGTTCTTCGGGGCTGTCGGACACGATGGCGAACTGTTTGGCGGGAATGCCGTTGCGTTCAGGGGAGTCGCCGTAGCGGCCGAAAGCGGTACCTATTTTGCCTTCCTTACGGGCGGCAAAAACGATGGTGCGGACGATGTTCCGGGCCAGAGTTTTTTGAAAAATCCCCCGGTACACCACCTCCACTGCCACTGTGCTCATTTTGGGGAGGCCTCCTCGGTGATTGATGCGGCATTATAGCATGGGGATGTTGCCATCGTTGGCGGCATCTCCCTGCGATCAGGTTGAGTAACGAGGTCAGTGTCCTCCGCCGCCCTCTGGAGCGTTCAACAAGCCCGCGATGTTTGTCACGCCCGGCTGCCTGGTGATGTCATCCGACACAGTAAGGATATGCGCATTGACATGTTCTTGGAATCTCACCAAAGTTTTAACGATTCCGTGTGGGATCATAACAGCGAATCTCATCGTGTAATCAGTTCGGAATGCGACCGCGATAACGTGGTCAAACCCTCCGAGATCGAGGTTCCGAATAGCGCTAAACTGGACGCGGTTCCTATCTTCTGCACGACTTTTGATCTGGTATCGAGTACCGCGATCATCTATGGCGTCGTAGGCTGATTGAGAATTGGATTGCATTCGCAAACCAAGGCGATTGCATACCAACCACTCTACGAAATCTCCTATAGGGTTATTCCGAGACTTGACGACACCGCGTCGAAGCAGCTCGTCTATCACCGCCCCGTGGAGACGGAGTAATTCGATCTCCGGCATCGCGTTTAGTTCTTGCATCAAAATTTCCACCTCATCAAAATTTCCACCTCATGTTGTCAATTGACCGGTTCATTTGGCTTCGAGGAGCTTTGTTGGACGACCGCATTGCAACAGCGTTCCAAACCGCCGTTTAGTGCTATGTTACACTGCCGGACGATTTACGCACGAAAAGGAGCGTTTGGCGATGGCCCAGCGAATGAAGGCCGGGGAGGTGGTGATTGAGCTGCTGCGGCAGGAAGGGGTGAGCAAGATTTTCGGTATCGTGGGCTCGTCTTTCCTGGACGTACTGGACCCGCTTTACGACCGCGACGACATGGAGTTCGTTGGGGTGCGGCATGAGCAGGGCGCGGCATTGATGGCCGACGGGTACAGCCGGATTGCCGGTGCTCCGTCGGTCTGCCTGGTTACCAACGGGCCGGGCGTGCTGAACCTGACTTACGGCATCGCATCAGCGTATGTGGCGCACTCGCCGGTGGTGGTGCTGGCGCCGTCGGCTTCGCGGGACCACCAGCACCTGGACTCGACGCAGGAATTCGACCAGGTGGCGTTGTTTGAACCGATCACCAAAGCCAGCTTTTCCATCAACAAAGTAGAACGGCTGCCCGACGCGCTGCGGCAGGCATTCCGGATCGCAACATCGGGGAAGATGGGGCCGGTGCTGGTGGACATTCCACGGGACCTGCTGCCGGGAGCAGAGGTTGACGTGGACCTGATGGCACCTGAGGCGTATCGAACGGGACAAGGACGTTCGCGGGGAGACCGGGCGCAGGTTGAGGCGGCGGCACGGGAGATACTAGCGGCGAAACGGCCAGTGATCGTGGCCGGCGGCGGAGTGGAATGGAGCCTGGCTGACGGCGCAGTAGCACGGCTGTCAGTGCTGACTGGCGCGCCGATTGTCACGTCGTACGGGCGAGCGGACGCAGTTCCCAACGATCATCCCAATTATCTGGGGCACCTGGGACGCCTGGGGGCGCAGGAAGCGATCGACGCGACCCGTAATGCCGACGTGATCGTGGCGGCGGGAACACGGCTAGGTCAGTCAACGACGTTCTTTGACAACCGGTATATACCGGCCGACGCGCGGATCGTGCATATCGAGATTGACCCGAAAGAGATCGGGAGGATCTATCCCATCGCGGTGGGCGTCGAGGGCGACGTGGGCGCGGTGGTGGAGGAGATCAGCGGGATCATCGCCGAGGCCGAGCTCAGGCCGGATCCGGAATGGACGAGCAGGGTGGCCGGATGGAACGCGGCGAGGGCTGCACGGCTGGCTGCAGAGGGAGAGCTAACCGGCGACTACATCAAGCCGCAGCGGGTGTACGCCGAGTTGCGGAAGGTCATGCCACGTAATGCCATCATCGCGCTGGACGCGGGGTTGACGCCGAACTTCGGGCAGGACCGGCTGAACTACTACCAACCACGCAGCCTGATCATGGCGCTGGACCTGGGCGGATTGGGGTTCAGCTTCCCGGCTTCCATTGGGGCTAACTTTGCAGCGCCGGAGCGGCCGGTGGTGAATTTCAACGGCGACGGCGGATTCCTCTTTAATGCTCAGGAATTTGAGACCGCCGTGCGTTACGGGTTGAAGAACATCTCCGTGGTGTTGAACAACGACTGCTGGGGATCTGAAAAGGCGTACCAGAAGTACGCGTTCAACGAGCGGTACGTGGGTGCGGACACGGTGAACCCCCGGTTCGACAAGTATGCGGAGCTGTTCGGCGGGACCGGATTTTATGTCGACCGGCCGGAGGACATAACCGAGGTGTTCGCGCAGGCGCTGGCGGTGGACGGGCCGAGCATCATCGAGATACCGACGGATCCAGACGAGATGCCGAGACCGGCGCGGCTGGCCGAGGTGCAGGCGCCGGCGTCGGGTGGATAGTGATCATGGCGACCTACGACATCATCAAGCCGACAGACGTTGACATTACGGGCAACGCAATCGTCATCAACTGGGATGACGGGCACCGGGGGATCTATCCGCACCGGATGCTGAGACTGCGCTGCCCGTGCGCGTCGTGCGTGGAGGAGATGACGGGGCGGGCGTTGCTGAGCCCGGACAGCGTGGCGCAGGACGTACGGGCGTTGGACCAGATGGCAGTAGGACAGTACGCGCTCCAGTTCCTGTGGAGCGATACGCACTACACCGGCATCTACACGTACCGAGCGCTGCGAGCGGCCTGCACGTGCATCGCTTGCAACGAGGAACGGGCACGATCGGGCGGAGACTGAACCGGGGCAGAGTCGAAACCCGCCCCGGGTTCGAGATCCGCACTATGGCGATCAGGCGGTTGGCGCGCCGTCCGTGCTACGGCCGCGGAAGGTGCCGGGCCGGTTGCGCAGTTTGGGCGACGTAAACGTGTCGGACTTGAAGGAAAAGTTGGAAATCTGGCGGGTGGCTGGCTGGCCGCACGACTTGCAGTCGATGGGGTCGTCGGCGCGAGACACGGGCCGGATGGACTCCAAGTCGGCGCCACAATCAGCACAGTGATACTCGTAGATTGGCATAGACACCTCCTGTTGCGGATTATATTCTAACTGCGGGGGTCCACACTAGGGCGAGTGTGCCGCACGCGGCAACCCTGAAAAGGGACGATGAAAGTCCGGTTTTGAAAGGAACACAAGCATGACTTCCAAACAAGTTGCAGACGTGGTGATTGTCGGCGGGGGCGCGGCGGGCTGCGCCGCCGCTTACTACCTGGCCGAGCAAGGCATCCGAGCAACGATCATAGAGCGCGAGGGCGTGGCAAGCCAGGCGTCCGGATACAACGCGGGGGGGCTTAATCCGCTGGAAGGGCACGGTTGGCCGGAACCGCTGCAATCGATGGCGCTGCAATCCTTTGCGCTGCACAAGGAGTTGTGGGGTAAGCTGCCGTCGGATACCGGGATTGAATACCAGGGGCGGATAACTTCGATCCTGAAAGTCGCGCTGGGCGAGGAAGAACTAGCGGACCTGCGGGAGACGCTGGAGACGTTCAACAACGCACCGGAATCCGGGTTCTCGGCGGAATGGCTGGAACGGGAGGATGTGTTGGCGCTGGAGCCGAGGCTCACTCCGGAGGTGATCGCGGGCGTGCGGGCGGTGGGCAACGGCGCGCTGGATGGGCTGGAGTTCACCCAGGCGTTAGCGGCGGCAGCGGAGGGACGGGGCGCGAGGGTGGTGACGGGCAGCGCGGTGGGATTCCGGCTGGGCAACGGGAAGGTTGAATCGGTAGTGACCAACGACGGCGAGATCGCCTGCGGGGCGGTACTGATCGCGGCGGGGCCGTGGTGTCGAACGGCGGAGCAGTGGCTGGACATCGCGATACCAGTGGATCCGCTGAAGGGACAGATCATTCGGGTGCGGCCGGACGGGCCGGGACTGGACTACGAGCTCATCGGCGGCGGCAGTTCGATGTATGCCAAGACGGACGGGCTGATCTGGTGCGGCTCTACGGAAGAAGAGGTCGGGTTTGACCTGTCCCTGACCGAAGAGGCGCGGGACAGCATCATGGGGATGGCGACACGGCTCATGCCGGCGCTAAGCGGAGCGGAACAGGTCATGCACACGGCGTGCCTGCGTCCGGTGACACCGGACTGGCTGCCGATCGTGGGACAAGCGCCGGGATGGGACAACGTGTACATCTGCACCGGGGGCCAGAAGAAGGGCATCCTGCTTGGGCCCGCGATGGGCAAGGGAATAGCCGAGATAGTGGCATTGGGCAGCACCGAGATCAGCCTGGAAGGGTGCGATCCGGGGCGTTTTGGCGGGAAGCAAGGGTGAAAACGGTTGTCCGTATCGCCATGGGCGTACCGACGTTCGTGGCTCGAGGTCACCGGGTACCAGATGCTTTGACGAGATTGCCGCGCTGCGCTCGCAATGACACTTTGGGGCGCATTCGGCCACAAGCGAGATTGCCACGCTGCGCTCGCAATGACATTCCGGGGCGCATCCGGCCACAAGCGAGATTGCCACGCTGCGCTCGCAATGACACTTGGAGCGCATCCGGTTATAAAGGAGACATGTTATGACCACCAACGGCACTTCAGGCGCTTTACGAGACATCCACGTGGTGGAGTTCGGGCAGTACGTACCCGGGCCAATGCTGGGGATGTTGCTGGCCGACCAGGGGGCACACGTCATCAAAGTGGAGCGGCCGGGCGGCGACCCGGCGCGGTCGGAGCCGGCTTTTGCCACTTGGAACCGGGGCAAGCGATCCGTGACGCTGGACCTGAAGACCGACGCCGGGCGTGAGAACGCGCGCCGGCTGGTCGCCGATGCCGACGTGGTCATCGAAAACTTCCGCCCGGGAGTCGCTGACAGTTTGGGAATCGGGTACGAGGAGCTATCGGCGGACAACCAAAGGCTGATCTACTGCTCGCTGCCGGGGTACGGCGAGGAGCACCCGAGCCGAAACGAGCCGGGCTGGGATCCCGTGATCAGCGCGGAGACGGGTTTCTACCCCGAGACGAGCGAAAGCGACGGCGAGCCGTTGTTCACACCGTTGCCGATTGCGAGCACGTTCTCGGCGCTGCTGGGCTCGGTGTCAGTGGCGATGGCGATCAACGCGCGGGACAAGTCGGGCAAGGGTCAGCGCATCGAGGTGCCGCTGCACTCGGCGATGTTCACCGCGATGGGCAGCCGGATCATCAAGTTCAACAACTATGAGTACGTGAACCTGTTTGACTTTCCGCGAACGGTGATGTCGCACCCGTATGAATGCGCCGACGGGCGGTGGGTTTACCACCACGGGATGTTCGAGCGCTTCGCGCGGCAGACGCTGACGGCTGCGGGCAAGACCGAATGGATCGAGGAAGTCGCGTCGTTGTTCGGCCGGCCGGTGGACGAGGACACGCTGGCGTTGTGGCAGGGCCGGTTCGCCGAGATGTTCAAGGAGCGGACGGCGTGGCAGTGGGAGGCGGACATCAACGCGCAGGGTGGCGCGTGCACGGTGTGCAAGACGGTGGACGAGTGGCTGGTGCACGAGCACGCGGTGGACGCAAAGATGGTGGTGGAAATTGAGGACGCGGAGCACGGCAAGATGAAACAGCCGGGCGTGCAAGTGCGACTGAGGGGCACGCCGGGGTCGATACAGGGCCGGGCACCCAAGCTGGGAGAACACACGGATGAAGTGCTGGCAGAAGTGGCGAGCGCGTCGATGCGCGTGGTACCGAGCAACGGCCACGGCGACGTGATGTCGGCGTTGCAGGGAGTCCGAGTGCTGGACCTGTGCATCATCCTGGCGGGGCCAACGTGCGGGCGGACCCTGGGTGAATTCGGGGCGGACGTGATCAAGATCGACGACCCGACGCGGATCCTGGACCCGGTTGGCTACATAGACGTGAACCGAGGAAAGCGCGGCATCATGCTGAACCTGAAGACCGACGAAGGCAGGGCGGTTTTCTGGAAGCTGGTGGAAACAGCCGACGTGATTGTGGAGAACAACCGGAAGTCGGCGGTGCAGCGGCTGGGGCTGGGCTACGAAGAGGTCAAGAAGGTCAAGCCGGACATCGTGTACGCGTCGTTGAATGCCTTTGGATACGACGGGCCGTGGTCGGAGCGGGCCGGCTGGGAGCAGCTGGCGCAAGGGACCAGCGGGATGCAGGTGCGGCGCGGGGGGCGGGACGGCCAGCCAATGCTGTCGCCCTATGCGGTAAATGACTACGGGACGGGTCTGATGGGAGCGTACGCCGTGGCGCTGGCGCTGCACGAGCGGAACCGGACGGGACAGGGGCAGTCGGTGGACAGCGGGCTGGCGCTGACGGCAGGCCTGCTGCAGTCTCCGTACTTCCTGGACTACGACGGATTCCGGCGAGAGGATATTGAGGGAACGGACGCACGCGGATACTCGCCGCGCTCCCGCCTGTATCAGGCGTCAGACGGGTGGCTGTATATTCATTGTCCCAATGGCGGCGCCTACGGGTCGCTGTTGTCGGCGCTGAATTTCCGAGATATGCACGAGGACGGCGACGCGATCGCAGAGGTCATTCTGGTCAACACCGTCGAACACTGGATGCAAGTGTTGCGTCCGCTGGGAGTGTCGGTTACCCCAAACCTGACGATGGAAGATTACCGGAACGATCCGGTGGTGCGGAACGCGGGGTTCATCGTGACGCGGGAGCATACCGTGTGGGGCAGCGTGGACCACTCCGGCACGACGGCGAGGCTGTCGGCAACGCCGCCGAGGCTGGGGCCGCCGGCCCCGTGGTTCGGAATGCACACCGACGAGATTCTGGCGGAAGCGGGGTATTCGGCGGCGGAGATCGAGGCGTTGAAGGCCTCGGGAGCAGCGGTTGCTCCAAGTCCGTAGAGGTTTGAATATATACGCAGAAGACGGCAGGGGCGAATGAGTTACAGGGCGCACTGGGATGCCGTTCACGCCGTTTCACATGGGACCCGCGTTGGCAGCCAAAGCGGTTTTGGGACGCCACTTCAGCATACCCGTCTACGGGTTCACGCAAGTTGCGATAGACAGCGAGGTGCTGGCGGCGTATCCGTTGCGGAGAGACCTGTCGTTCCACAAGGTGCTGCACACGTTTGCCGGGGCGACTGCGGTTGCCGCGCTCACGTTGCTGCTGTTGCGCCCCGCGCTCGGCCGGGGGATAGGCTGGTGGAACCGGTCGGCTAACGCTGAGCCCAGTAGCGTCTGGCACATGGAGTCGCAACCGTCGACGATGGCGATGGTTTTGTCGGCGTTCGGCGGCGCGTGGGGTCACGTATTGCTGGATGCGCCCACCCATTCCCACATGGAACCGATGGCGCCGATTGCGCGGGGAAATGCGTTTGACGGAAAGGTCGCTCAGCGGAAGGTGATGGCCTGGTGCGTTGGGTTGGCGACGGTCGGGGGCGGAGTGATATTGGCGCGATCGTATCTCAAGGGTTCGCGGAACGCTGGCAAAGGGCCGTCCCGCCGTGGCGCAGCGCGATCATCGCGATGAGGAGAGCGCATCGCCATCGACATTGGCGGAGCGGCAGGTGACAGGTGGGTAAAATAGACAAGCACGGCACAGCGAATAACGGAGCCATCTCGCATGACGAACACAAGGATGATCTTCCGGTCGCGATGGATGGTGGCGGGAGTCATATGTGAAATTTTGGCGTTCATCGCAGCCCTGGGAAACTGGTTCGCTGGCTCGTGGTTGGTGTGGCAGTTGCTGCCAAACGTCGCTCTGACGCTGGCGACATTGGGAGCGGTTATGGTCGCAGGTCGGGTAGCCTGGGACTACCATGGGCGAGGGTTGAACGCAAGGCAACAGGACGAAGTGAACGACACTGTGTTAAGTTCCGGCCTGAACCCGACGCAAAAGGAAGAAACCACGCAGATTGCTGAGTCGAGCGGACTGAACCCGCATCAACGAGAAGCAGTGAATGAAATTTTGTCGGGCTCCGACCTCAACGAATTACAAAAGCGTGCAGTTGTACAGATTCTCTCGGTAAGCGGCCTGAGCCCGAGGCAGGTATCTGACTTGCCTGACAAGCTCATGAACATAAACCTCTGGAGTATGGTTTCTGCTCAACAGGCGGCAGTCACTGCACTCAATTATTTGCGGCAAGAACACCACGGTCGTGTGGCAGTCTTGACGAATGTCAGATTTGGACTGGTGGAAGTCCAGTGCATAGACCCACCAAGAAACGCGCTTAGCTGCGAGCGTCAGCATGAACGCGAGGACGGAAATGCGGACAATGCTCTGAAAATTGCCGCATCTCACCTACACATGTTCGCGGATGACACGGTGATGTGGTTGCCACCAGTCGGCAATGGGATCAATTATACGAACGGAGCCGTCCACTCAACCATGGCCGTGGACGGAAGGCAGTGGGTGTTCAGTTTTGAAGACTGCGTACCAAAACGGCTTGACCCTGTAGCTGGTGACTACGTGCTTACTCTCAACGAGTCAGGCAAGTACACGTGGGAACGAAAGTCGTAGCCCGCCCAAACGCGCCCCCGCTTTCAACCGCGGTGTTGTCAGAATCAGGATTTGCGGGATTATGGGATTGGCAGGATTGGGTTGATCGGCGCTTGCGTTGCGGCAGATGAGTAGCGCATAGACCGCCAATCCAACAAATCGAGGAGCAATGCAATGGGAACCGTAGTGGTCACAATAGGTATCGGAGACCCGCAAGGTCGGAGGTTCGAAGACATCAATGTAATTGTGGACACCGGCTCAACCTTCACAGCGGTACCCAGAACCACGTTGCAGCGGCTGGGAGTGCCGGTGGAACGCTCAGTGCAGTCTGAACTGGCGGACGGAAGCAATGCGCCGGTGGACATCGGAAGAACCATGGTCAGGCTTGAAGGACAGGAATTCTCCACTCCGGTGATCTTCGCCGAAGCGGACGAGCCTACTTTGCTTGGCGTGGTCACGCTGGAAGAGGCGCTTCTAGCCGTAGATCCCGTGGCCGGACGCCTCATACCTACAAACGTGCTGCGCCTTTAGATCAGGAAGCCGGAAGCCGAGAGGAACCAACGAGATTGCCGCGCTTCGCTCGCAATGACACTTTCCCCGCAAGTCTAAACAGTTACCGGGCGGGCGGCGCGAGTGCAAAGCGGGGAGCGCCGTGCTAAACTTGCGCCATCTGCCCCGCCGGAGGTAGCGGAATGCTTGGTATCTATAACACCCTGACGAAAAACGTCGAGGAGATCCGACCGATGACGCCCGGCAAAGTGTCGATGTACACCTGCGGGCCGACGGTGTACCGGTATGCCCACATCGGCAACCTGCGCACCTATCTGATGGCGGACTGGATCCGGCGTGTTTTGACGGCCGACGGCAACGAGGTCTACCACGTCAAGAACATCACCGACGTGGGACACATGCGCCAAGAGCTGGCCGAGGCTGGCGGCGACAAGATGATCATGGCGGCGTTGGCCGAAGGAAAGTCCCTACAGGAGATCGGCGAATTCTACGCGGATGTTTTCTGGCGGGACGAGGAACGGATCAACATACAGCCGGCCCACGTGTTTCCCTGGGCGTCGCACCACATCCCTGAAATGCTGGAGATGGTGGGGTCGCTGATGAACAACGGGGCGGCGTATGAAGCGGGCGGGAACATCTACTTTGACGTGAACAGCTATCCGGAGTACGGGAAGTTGTCGCGCAATGTCGGCGGCGACCTGCTGGAAGGGGTTAGGGCGGAAGCGGACCCGTTAAAGCGAGACCCGCGGGACTTCACGCTGTGGAAGGCCGCCGAGCCGGGAAGGGACGTGAAGTGGGACAGCCCGTGGGGCGAAGGATTCCCAGGCTGGCACATCGAATGCTCAGCGATGGCGCACAAATACCTGGGCGAGAAGTTCGACATCCACACGGGCGGCGTAGACAACGTTTTCCCGCACCACGAGGACGAGATCGCGCAGAGCGAAGCGACTTTTGGCCAGCAGCACGTGAACTACTGGGTGCACGGGCAACATCTGCTGGCGGACGGCGCCAAGATGGCGAAATCGGCCGGAAACGTGTTCCTGATCGAGGACCTAGCGTCGCGAGGATTTGACCCGCTGGCGTTCCGATACCTGTGCATGACGGTGCGATACCGGCACCGGATGAACTTCACGTTCACCTCGCTGCGAGCAGCGGAGAAGGCGCTAACTGGGCTGCGCAACCGGATCTGGGTATGGCGGAGCCTGTCGAGCAATGGATCCGCCAGCCATGCGATCAGCAGCGAGGCCCAAGAATGGCGAGGCAAGTTCTGGGACGCAGTACACAACGACCTTGATCTGCCCACGGCCCTGGCGGTGACCTGGGCGATGGCGCGTTCCGAGCTTCCCGCGGAGGACAAGCTGGAACTGATCCTGGACTTCGACCGGGTATTCGGTCTGGACCTGGACCAAGTGCCGGCGCGGTACGAAATCGACCCAACCAACAGCGAGGTTATCGAGCAGCGGTCCGCGCTGCGCCAGCAATTCGCTTACCACGACGCTGATGCGATACGCGAACGAGTATTGGCGAGTGGCATGGTGATTCAGGACGCTGGACCGATGACGCGGGTGCGCCCGCAGACTCCGTTGGAACTGCAGGAAGCGCGCTGGTCCTCAGTGTCGGCTTCTCGGGAGGTACCGTCGCTGCTGAGCGAGCCTGACCTTTACGATTTCACCTTCATGATCAACGCCTACGACTATGTGGACGACGTGCGGCGGTGCGTACAGGCGGTGCTACGGTACACCGGCGGAGCGTCGGTGGAAGTCGTCGTCGTGGACAACGGGTCCACGGACGGGACGGCGGAGTATCTGGAAGAGGCGCAGGCCGAACACGACAACGTGCGGGTGATCCACTGCGACCACGTGGTGGGCGACGCGGCGGGCAAGAACATCGGACTGAAGCAAGCGCGGGGACGGTACATCGTGCTGCTGGACGCGTCGACCGAAGTGGTGGGCGATATTCTGTCGCCGGTGGCCGAGCATTTGGCGGACGACAGCATCGGAGTATTCGGCCCGTACGGGCTGACTACCGACGACATGCAGCACTTCCACGAGGAAGTGGAACGGGGCGACGCCGACGCGATGCAGGCATATTGCATGGCGTTCCGACGGGCCGACCTAGCCAAGGTCGGGTTGATGCACGAGTCGTTCCGGTTCTACCGGAACCTAGACATCGACTACTGCTTCCAGTTCAAGAACACCGGCTACCGGGTGGTGTGCGACAGCGGGTTGCCGCTAGTACGGCACGAACACCGGCAGTGGGAGGAGTTGGACGACAACCAGCGCGACGAGCTTAGCCGCAAGAACTTCGGGCGGTTCCTAAAGCGGTGGGGCAGCAGGCCGGACCTGCTGATCAATCCGAACGCGCAGGGGTTTGATACGGGGTTCCGGCACTAATATTCCGGACATTTGGCGAAACAGGTAGGGGCGAATAATTATTCGCCCCTACGAATTTGCGGGTTTGCGTTAGCGGTCAGCCGCGGCCGAACCAGTCAGGGTGGACGGCCTGGAGGCCGAGCTGGGGCCAGGCGGCGGGGGCGCCGCACTTTTCCAGGCGCTCTTCCAGCGGCAGGGATTCATCCCAGTGGTAGGCGATGATGCGCCGACCGGTCCAATTGCTGGCGTCATCAGAGGCGATCCACACAACTGGAGCCTGCATAACCTCGGGCTGGATAAGGGCTTCGGCGGTGGAGCCCTCAGGGGGAAGAACCATGTTGGTGGCGGTGGCGCCGCCGGGGGTCAGAACGTTGGCGGTTACGCCGGTGCCCTCGAGGTCCTGGGCCATGATGGCCACGAGGGCCTCATGGCCGGCCTTCGAAGGGCCGTAAGGCGCGCCGCCCTTGCGCCACATGGTGTCCATGCTGGTGGTGACGCCGATAATGCGGCCGTATCCCTGTTCGACCATGTGACCCGCGACGGCATGGGCCATGATGAAGGGGCCGCTGAGGTTGACAGCAATGACACGCAACCACGCGTCGGGGACGATGCTGTAGAAGTCGGTGCGGCTGCCCGAGGCACTGCCACCGAAGCCGGCGGTCCGCGGGTTGATACCAGCATTGTTCACGAGGATGTGCAGGCCGCCCATTTCGGCGATGGTGCGTTGCACGGCGTTCTGCACGGACTCGGGGTCGGTGACGTCGGCGATAACGGGCATGACACAATCGTCGCCACCGATTTCCCGCATATCGTTGGCGGTCTGGTCAAGCCAGTCCTCGTTGATATCGAGCATGGCGACGCGGGCGCCGGCGCGGATGAGTCCGGTGGTGATGGAGCGGCCCATGCCGATGGGGCTGGCGGCGCCGGTAACGATGGCCACGCGGCCTTGTAGGGTTTCGGAGCTGGTAGTCATTTGGGTCACCTCTGGGTTAGGTCGTTGGGATAAGGGCGAAAAGATGATAACCCTTGATACGGGGGTTGTTAAGCGAGGGCGACCGCGCCATCCTTGACCCGAGCACAGGCCGGTGCTAAATTGGCCGCCGTGTTTCGTTACCGAGGTTACGATTTTCGTCGCGTGGATATGTGATGAGTGAACTGGCAGAACGCGTCCTGAAGGGCGAATTGCGTGCGCTGTCGCGGGTCCTGACGCTGCTGGAGCGCGGCGATCCGGCGGCGGCGGCGGCAATGGCGCGGCTGGACCCCCATACCGGATCGGGATACGCGGTTGGGATCACGGGACCGCCCGGAGTGGGCAAGAGCACGCTGGTGGACCGACTGGCGGAACACCTGCGCGGAATGGGCCTGACGGTGGGCATCCTGGCGGTTGACCCAACGAGTCCATTCACGGGAGGGGCACTGCTCGGAGACCGGATCCGGATGCAACGGCACTACCTGGACGACGGCGTGTTCATTCGCAGCGTGGCGACGCGGGGACAGTCGGGAGGGCTACCGCGGATCGTGAAGAGCATGGTGCGGGCGCTGGATGCAGCGGGCAAGGACGTGACGCTGGTGGAGACGGTGGGTGTGGGGCAAACGGAACTGGGGATCATGGACGTGGCCGATACGGTGGTGGTAGCCATGACGCCGGAATCGGGGGATTCGATACAGACGCTGAAGGCCGGCGTGATGGAGATCGCGGATCTTTATGTGATCAACAAGGCCGATCGGGACGGGGCAAATCAGCTATCGGCCGCGGTCACGGCGACGCTGCAATTGTCGGATCTAGGCGACGGTTGGAACCCGCCGGTGCTGTTGACCCAAGCATACGCGAACGTAGGGATCGGCGAGCTGTGGGACAGTGTGATCGCGCATCGCGAATACCTGACCGACACGGGTGGGTTGGAAAAGCGACGAGCCGAGCGGCGTCGGGCGGAGTTCCTGGAGACGGTGCAGGAGGAACTTTACCGGCGGATAACGGAACGAATGGGTGCCGACGCCGAGTTGGGAGAGCTACTACGACAGATAGACGGGAAGACCGCGGAGCCGTTTGGGGCGGCGATGGGGTTGCTGAGAGACGGCGAGGGGTTGGGCCAATTTTAGCTGCGGGGCGCCGGGTATCGAAGCGATTGTCGCCAACGGTAGAATAGCTCAATGGACGGTGAGGGACGGCGCGGGGTTGACGGCGACGATTTCACTGCTGGCGTCGGTTGCGGGGGTTCCGCTGCGCTGTACTATTTTCAGCAATTGCGGCTAAAATCGGCCCTAGCGGAATCGCTTGGAGACGAGCCGGTTGATCAGGCGTTCAGCATCTGTATGCTGTGGTTGTCCGCGGAAGTAGCGGTCATTGCCATAGATTTTCTATCAGGAGGGATCAGGATGCTAATTGCCAAAACGCCCAAGGGTCTTAAAGCAAGCATTCTGGATGGGCTTACCGAAGGCTTCACGCCTGAAGAGTTGGAAGCCATCGCTGCAAAGATACGGAAGGCGCAGCAAGAAAAGGCCGCCAAAAAGAACGGCAGAGGAGATTAGCGTCGCACTGTCGAAGAGCAGTACGACAGACTTACACCGACACCGACAGCAAAATCTGGTGCAACGGAAGGGATGCCCAGTTACTCGGGCCGAACGGACTGCCGTTTTGCGCCTTACGCGCCAAGCTGGCGTAGTTCCTCTTTTACTTCGACGGGAAGTTGGAAGTGAGTAGGCGGCCGGGCCAAATAATTTCGAGCGTTTATCGACAAAGAATCCCGGGGAACCTTATCTTCCCATTTCACCTGACGAACATACCCTGGCTCTGTGAATTCATCCCAATCGCCCCACGGACCCCATTTGACATCCTGGCATTGCGCGTCACACTGCACGAATCCAATATGATATTGCCGTGTTTTTGGATCATACGTAACGATAGCATCGCCGACGCTCACCGCACAGCAGAATTCCCAGATCATCCTTGCAGTCTGGCCTACTGCCCGCGGATTCATCGCGGGGTTGGAACGTTCTACGCGGGGCACCAGTTCTTCCATGGTCGTTTCAGGATATACATCGCCCGTGTCTCCCCATCCCAAATATGCGATACCTTCGCACAAAACATTCTGAAGTACGTGACCATCCGGTCCGGCGCGTACCATCCACATCGTCGTGCCGGCGGATTCCATGGGATATTTGCCTCGCGCTACTGCCACCGCTAGTTGCGACTGTCGTCGCCGCCGGTGGCACCGTTGCCGGTGTTCGAGCGGTTATTGCCGGTGCCGCCGCCGTCCTGCTGGTTCATACCACCCATGCCGAGGAAGGGGGACAGCATGGAAGTGAACTCCATGGGGAAGATGAACTTGGTAGACGGGCTGGAGCCGAGGGACTTGAGGGTCTCGAAATACTGGAGGCTCATGGTACGCCCGTCGATGGTGCTGGCGACGCTGTAGATGCGCTCCAGGGCGGTGCTGAAACCCTCGGCGCGGAGGACGGCGGCCTGCTGGTCGCCCTCGGCCTGGAGGATTTCCGCCTCACGCTCGCCCTGCGCATTGAGAATGGCGGCCTGACGCTGGCCTTCTGCCAGGTTGATGGCGGCCTGACGCTGGCCCTCGGATTCGGTGATTTCCGCGGTGCGGATGGCATCGGCGGACTTCTGGCGCTCCATGGCAGCCTTGACACCGATCGGAGGGTCAACCTCGTTGATTTCCACCTGAGACACCTTGACGCCCCAACGGGTGGTGACCTCGTCCATGCGGACCTGGACATCGTCGCGAATTCGCTCGCGCTCTGACAGGGTGGTCGACAAGTCGAGGGAACCGATCACCGAGCGAAGGGTGGCGAAGGCGAGGTTGATGACTGCCGCCTCGAAGTTCTGAACTTCCAGCACGGCACGGTCAGCTAGGTCTTCCATCACGCGGTAGTAGATCACGAAGTCCATGTCCACCACCACGTTGTCGGCGGTGATGTACTTCTGGGTGGGAACGCGGGTGACACGCTCGCGGAGGTCGACCTTGGTGCCGTGATAGAGGATGGGGATGAGGAAGCGCAGGCCGGGGCCACGGATGCCGACATACGAACCGAAACGCTGGACTACCATGCGCTGGTATTGCTGGACGACGACGATCCCTACAGACATGTTGTTGCCTCCTTATGGGCATCGGCGTTAGAGGTGGGTTTCGCCCATTCTAGCATCATTCCTGGCCCTCAACGGTGGCAGGGCCGGCGTCGACCTCCACAATGAGGAGCAGGCCGTTCACGGCGACCACGCGCACGCGATGGCCGGCAGGGATCGTGAGGCCGTCATTGCTGACACCGGACCAGGTTTCATCGGCGAGGGCGATGACGCCCCTGGGTCGCAGAGCCGACGTGACGATACCGGTCTGCCCGACCAAATGGCCGGGCGAACTGCGACCGTCGCCACCAGTGTCAGCGGAGTTCGTCGCGCCTCGGCCGCGTCCCAGGCGGGACCTGATCACTTCATAAGCCAAGTAGCCAGAGACGGAGAGCAGGGCGCCTCCGACTCCGACCAGCACCCAACGGTTGACCGACACGGTGGGGAAGCTGGGGGGAGCAATGCGCCCGCCGCCGAAGTCACCGAACAGCAATAGGCCACCAACGACGAGACTTACGGCGGCGCCGATGCCCAAGGCGCCGAAACCCGAAACGAAAATCTCCAACGCGGCCAGGACAATGGCCAGGAGGATGAAGGCGACGCCGGCCCAATTGAAGGGCAGGTTCCCGAGGGCGAGAAATCCCAAACCCAGGCAGATTATGCCGGCGACGCCGGGGCCGATGGCACCGGGCGTCAACATCTCGAATATCAGACCAAGACTGCCGAGGGAGAGGAGAAGGAACGCGATGTTCGGATTGGAGATGAACTCGACGAAACGCTCGCGCCACTGCAGTTTGACTTCCTGCACCTCGGCGTCGGCCAAGCGCAGCGTTTGATCACCGGCGACGGTGGATACGGTCTGGCCGTCGAGGGCGGCGAGGAGAGCAGGGATGTCATCGGCGATCAGGTCGATGACTTTCGCCTCCAAGGCTTCGCTGGCACTGTAGGAGGCGGCGGAGCGCACGGTCTCCTCCAGAGCGTCGGCGTTGCGGCCGCGCTCCTCGGCGATGGCACGGATGAGGGCAGCCGCGTCGTTGGTGACCTTGCTGGCGAGGGTCTCACTGATCTCTTCCCCGGTGCCGGAGACAGGCGTGGCGGCGCCGATGTTGGAGCCAGGGGTCATGGCCGCGACGTGGGCGGCTGCGGTAATGAAGGTTCCGGCGGAGCCGGCCTGGGCTCCCCGCGGCGAGACGAATACGGCGACGGGCACAGGGGAGCCGAGGAGGATCTCTACAATCTCGCGAGTGCTACTGTAGAGGCCTCCGGGAGTGTCCAGCCCGATGATCAGCAGCTGGGCCCCATTTTCGTTGGCTCGTGTGACGGCGCGGCGGATTACGCGGACCTTGACCGGGCTGATGGTCTTTTCGATCCGGAGATTCAGAACAGTGTCGGCTTGGGCATGGACGCGGGCGTCAGGTCCGGCCAGGCCGAACATCCCTAGGGTGATGAAGAGGGCACACGTCGCAACCACCGCCCACCGCCTCACGAGTGGGCGGACCGACCGACGGTTGATGGCAGCGGAGAGCATGAGCAGGTACCTGGGTTTATGATCGGGGCGAGCATGAGGTATGTCAATCAGGTGAGATGACGCGGGCGGATTCACTTTTGTAAATCGTCGTCGGCCGAATGCCCACGGTATTCGTGGGAATCTGGTCCATGCACGGCCGCGCGCGACCGCCATTGCTACGTCTACGAGATTGCCACGCTTCGCTCGCAATGACTAATTCGAGGGGTACCTATCCTGATGAGCCGGCGAAATTGCCGCGCTTCGCTCGCAATGACTGGTCGGAGGGATACCGATCGCAATGACTGATCGGGGGTACCCATGTTGGTGGTTTGACTAGGGCCGGCGGCTGCCCATACAATGCGGTCAACCGAACATCGGAAGAGGAGCGGACGATTCCATGGACTACCAGTACATTCTGTCAGACAAAGAGCGTGTCTCCAAGTGGGAAGGCAACGGCGACCGGCGTCGTGAGAAGGTGGGACACGTTGCGTTTCTAACCATGAACCGACCTGAAGTGCTGAACGCCATGAATCGGCAGCTGACAGAAGAGCTCCACGATGCCGTGCGGTACGCGAACGAGGACGCAGACATTGGGTGCATCGTGATCACGGGCGCCGACACGCACCCGCGAGTCCCGGCGTTTACCGCCGGCGGCGACATCCACGAGCAACGCGAAGACCAGGCGGCGCTGAACGCAGGCGGGCTGACCACGGACGATCTGGACACTCGATCCGCCCGACGGCAGAGAGGCGGCTATGAACTCAGCGCGTCCGACAAGCCGGTGATCGGGATGATAAACGGACTGGCCTACGGCGGCGGCGCGGTGCTGTCTTCGTCGGTGGACATCCGGATCGGATCCGACGCGGCGCGGTTCCGGTTCCTGGCAGCGGCGTATGGGCGGATCAACTCGACTTGGACGCTAACCAACCAGGTAGGTTGGCCGCAGGCGAAGGAATTGCTGTTCACGGCCAGGATAGTCGAAGCGGAAGAGGCTTACCGGATTGGGCTGCTCAACCACCTGGTGCCGAGCTACCGGCTACGGCAGAAGACGATGGAGGTGGCGACCGAGATTGCCACCAACGACACACCGTCGGTGATCGGGATCAAGCGACTGCTGCTGCAGCACATGGGCGGCAGCCTGGAACAGCAGTGGATGAACGAAAAGGACTTCACCACCAACGTCCTGCGGGGCACCTTGGCGGAAGAGGCATTCCCGGACTTTTTGGCTCGACGCGGCCGACCAGTGCGCGGCGCATAACCTCAATCGGGTCAACGCACGCAAAAAGCCCTCACCGGATGCGGGGAGGGCTTTTTGCGACCTGCGATCGCAGGTTCAGCGGGAGTTGCTATGGCGGTGCTCAGGGTTCTCGGCGAGCTCGGCCGTATCCCCGCTCCACCTGGTGTTCCCGTCAGCATCGATGATGGTGTAGGCGACGGGAGGCGAGGCAGGAGGACAATCGCCCGGCATGGCGTAATCGAGGTATCGTGAGGTGAGCGTGTTGGCGATGGGCTGAAAGGGTGACAGGGCGCGGGCAACCAAAGGTTTGTCCAAGACGTTCACCAGGACCCGGTTGACTCGATAGACGCTGTTCTGAATGATCGGCATAGTTCCCCCGGTTAGCGCGTGGCTAAACCACCGTATTCACTCCGATTATACTCGATTATTCGACAGTGCGGTTATCGGTGGCATCGTTACCAGCGTCGTCGCCGTTGATGCGGTAAAGTTCTTCAAGCCGGCGGATGCGGGCGGCCAGGTCGCCGGCCTGGTACTGGGCACGCAGACGCTGCGATTCGGCTTCGGCGCGGTCGGCACGCAGGCGTTGCAGTTCGGCTTCCTACTGGGCAGCAGGAGCTAGCTCCTGTGCACTTTTGGCTCGCTCCCGCGCATTCTCCGCATCGAGCCGCGCATTTTAGGCACGCCGGCGCTCTTCGTCGAGTCGGTGATCTCTTATGGATGCCAAGACGATAGCAAAAGCCAGGACATAGAATTTGACGTTGCTCCAGATCACAGACCTAGATCTGACCTACGCCGCTACATTATAACCTTACGCATCCAAAGTGCCTTTGGTGCTGGGGACCTGGCCGGCGGCGCGAGGGTCGGGTTCTACAGCATCCCGCAAGGCACGGGCGAGGGCTTTGCACAAGGCTTCGGCCTTATGATGGGGGCTGACGCCGGCGAGCACCTTAGCGTGGAGGTTGATGCGGGCCTCGATTGCAAAGGACTCGAGGAAGTGGGCGATCAGGTCGCCGGACAGGGATTCCACCATCGAATCGTTGAGGGTGGTTTCCACGGTGACGTAGGGACGGCCGCTCCAGTCAACCGCGACCATTACCAACGTCTCGTCAAGGGGAACAATGGCATGGCCCATCCGGCGGATGCCACGCGGTTCCCCGAGGGCCTGGCCGAAGGCGCGGCCCAGCATGATTGCGGTGTCCTCGACGAGGTGGTGCCAGCCAACATGGGTGTCGCCCTGGGCTTTCAGAGTGATGTCGAACAGGCCGTGCCGCGCGATCTGGCTGACCATGTGATCCAAGAAGCCGTTGCCGGTGTCGACGTCATACTGGCCCTGGCCATCCAGGTTCACAGCTATGGAAATGCTGGTTTCGGCGGTGGAACGCTCCAATCTGGCAATGCGTGCGGTTGAATCGGGGGTGGCCATGCTAGTCCACTCCGAGGACGGCGCGAAAGCCGGCGATCACAGCGTCAGTCTCTTCCGGCTTCCCGACGCTGGAACGTATGTAATCGCGGAGCAGTTCGTTGTCGAAGTAGCGCAGGAAGACCCCCCGCCGGCACATGGCTTCGTACACGTCCAAGCCGCGGCCATCGGGCATTTTGCAGAGGATGAAGTTGGCCTGCGAAGGCCAGACCGTGATCCCGGGGATCTCGCACAGCAATCGATACATGCGTCCACGTTCATTGACGATGGCGTCGACGCGATCCAGGAGGTGAGCGGTGTCAGACAAGGAAGCCAGGAGGGCGATTTCGGCGGCGAGGTTGACGTTGTAGGGGGGCTTCATTCCCATCATGGTGGCTGCCAGTTCGGGATCCATGGCACCCGCGCCGATGCGGAGCCCGGCCAAGCCGGCCCACTTGCTGAACGTGCGCAGCACCACGAGGTTGCGATATTCGGGAAGCAGCGGTATCAGGGTTTGGCCGCAGAAATCGTAGTAGGCCTCGTCAGAAACGACCAACAGGCCGGTATCCAGCAGGGCGCGGGCCTGGGCCTCGGTGACCACGTTGCCCGTGGGATTGTTGGGGGTGGGAAAAAAGATGGCCTTGGTGCGAGGGGTAATGGCTCCCTGTATCGCCTCGATGTCGATGTCGAAATTGTGGTCGCGAGGGACGGAGACCGCCTTGGCTCCAGCGACATCAGCGGAGAACGAGTACATGCCAAAGGTCGGCACCGGGATGATGATTTCATCGCCGGGCGCCAGGAACATGCGCATCAACAGATCGATGATCTCATCGCTGCCGTTGCCGGCGACGATATTGTCCTCAGAGACGCCGAGGTAATCGGACAAGGCGGCGCGAAGTCGGCGCTGGGACGGATCGGGATAGTGGTTATAGTCGCGGAAACTGCCGAGCGCCTCGGCTACCTGGGGGGATGGGCCATAAGGGTTTTCGTTTCCGTTCAGGCGAATGACCTGTTCCAACGGTATGCCAGCTTCTTCGGCCAGCGTTTCGCTGGGTGACACCCCCTGGTAGGTCTTCAGGCGACTGATGTGGGGAAGGAGCAGATCTTCAATATCGGGCATGGTAGGGCGTTCCAAATGCGTTAGCGAGTTTGCAGGGCAGCGATGTGGTCGAGGCGAGCCTGCACCGCGCCGGCGTGGCCCGGCAGGCCCTCGGCTTCGGCGATACGGACGGCGGCGGCACCCAAGTCACTGAACCGCTGGGGGCTGAGGCCAACCACCGGCATAGTTCGCAGGAAGTGGTGGACGCTGAGAGCGGAGCTGAAACGGGCGGTGCCACCGGTAGGCATGACGTGGGACGGACCGGCGATGTAGTCACCCATGACCTCGGGGGAGAATTCCCCGAGGAACAGGCCGCCGGCGTTGCGCACCTGACCAGCCCAGGCCCACGGGTTAGCGACCATGAGGCAGAGGTGCTCGGGAGCGATATGGTTGGCAACGGCGATGGCCTCGGTGAAGTCGTCCACCAGAACGATGCAACCCTGACGCTCGAGGGAATGGCGGATGGTGTCAGCGCGAGGGTTGCCGGAAATCTGGGCGTCCAGTTCGGCTGCAACGGTATCGATCAGGTCCTGGGAGTCGGTCACGAGGATAGCGGAGGCCATGGGATCGTGCTCGGCCTGGGCAATAAGATCGGCGGCGCAGAAGACGGGGTTCGCAGTTGCGTCGGCGAGAACGATGGTTTCCGTGGGACCGAAAACGCCGTCGATGTCGACCTGGCCCTGCACCATGCGTTTGGCATAGGCGACGAAGACGTTGCCGGGACCGCAGATCTTGTCGACCTTACGGATGGTCTCAGTGCCGTAAGCGAGCGCGCCGATGGCAGGGACGCCACCGACCTGGTAGACGGTATCCACGGCGGCAATGCGGGCGGCGGCGAGGACCGTAGAGTTCAACGGTTCCTGGCCGCGGCGGGGTGTAACCAAGACGACCTCACTGACGCCGGCGACGCGGGCTGGTATAGCGGTCATCAGGACGGTGGAAGGATAAGCAGCGGTGCCACCTGGTGCGTAGAGTCCAACGCGTTCGAGGGGTCTGACCAACTCGCCCAAACCGCCGCCAAGGTCCACCCAATCGCGGGGCAAAGTGGCCTCGTGGAACTCGGTGATGCGGCGGGCGGCGAGTTCCAGAGCTTGTTTCAAGTCGGCTGGTGTCGATTCCCAAGCAGCCTCGAGCTCGGCCCGGGGCACTTCGAGGCTGGCCAGATCCGCGCCGTCGAGCAGCCTAGCATAGCGGCGGACGGCAACGTCACCTTCCGCGCGAACCTCGCGGAGCATCTGTATAACGGAGGACTCCGGAGTGGCGTCGTCACCGAAGAGATCGCGGGTGCGACGCAGCGCCTCCTCGGGCAGGGACGACAGGTCAAGGGGGTCGATGCGGGTGAGAACCGTTTCGGCGGCCGCCAGCCCGCGCACCATCTTAAGTCGCACTGAGATACTCCCGGGCCTGGGCCTTGGTTTCGTCGATAACCCGCTGGCGGTAGGTGTCGATGAGATCGGCGGGGATGCGTTCGTACACGCGCTCGAGGCTCTGGGGCATTTCGGCGAGGAAACCGTCAACGACCTGCTGCACTTCGTCGCTATCGCGGTACATGCGGTTGAGCGCGCGCTTGAGGCGCTCCCAAGTGAAATCCCAGCCCAACAGGCGTGCGACCCAACTTCGCCATTCGTCGATCAGTTCGTCCTGCAAGAATTCCAACGCCGGCATCTGGTCGACGGCGGCGATGGCGTCGCTTTCAATGGCGAGGCGGTCGTTTTCGTCCAGGACCGCACGATCCATGTCCAGCTGAAGGGCCCGATCCCAGATGTGCGACTCGATTTCGGTGTCGGTGACGCGATTGTCCGGAGTGAAGTGGGGACGGAACATGGTGGTGATCCACATTTCGTCGGCCACAAGATGGCTCACGTAACCCAAGAGGAATGACCTGGTCTGGGGAGACAACCCGTTTTCGGAACCGGCCAGGTGCGGGTGCAGTTCGAACATGCGCTGGACACCGGCGCCGACGTGAGTGACGGACAGGTCGGAGAAATGGGTCCGGGCACGGTCCCACTTGGTCATGGCCCGGATGTCGGGCGTCGTCGACCCGAGGTACGCCGCGCCGGGATGATCGTGGGCGTAGCCCCAATCAAGCTCGGTGGCAACCTGCTGGCACAGGTAGATGTGCATGGGCAGGTTAGGCATGGCAGCGCTCGTCGGCGTTCATGGCGGCGATGTGGGACATGAGGCCACTGAACGCCTGGGACTCGCCCTTGAACAGGTAGGAAAGTTGTGCGGCGGCGATATCCACTCCGCCGCACTCGCGCAGGTGGGCGACAGCGTCCAACAGGCGGTTCTTGCGGATCAACAGGGAGACGGCGTACCAATCCTCCTCTTCGACGCTGAACACGCGGGCTACGGTGGGACCCTGGATACCCGCGATTTCAGGGCGGGCGAGGATCATCGAGCTCACGTCCTCGGCGGAAGAACGGCCCTGAACGTTGGCGGTGATACGATAATACGGCTCGGAGCGCAGATGGGCTTCCAGCATCTCAGTCAAAGAGCGGGCGAGCTCCAGATCGGACGGGCAACTGGCGAGGGACGACGGATTGGCGATGAGGCAGGCCTGGGATGTTAGGATGGTGCCGCCGTCGAGGGTTTTCAGGCGGTTCTCGCGAAGTGTCGTTCCGGTGGCTGAGAGGTCCGCGATGAGGTCGGCGTAGCCGGCGATGGGAGCAGCTTCCAACGTGCCGCTGGCCGGGACGAGGGTGAAGTAGTTGATGCCAAGCTCGAACAGATAACGGCGCAGGAGACGCGGGTACTTGGTGGCGATGCGAAGCTGGCGTCCGCTCTCGTGGAACTCCAAAGCGAGGTCGGCCAGATCGTCGACGGACGTTACGTCAAGCCAGGAGTCAGGGACGGCCAGCACGTATTCGCAACCACCGAAGCCGAGATCGTCCATGACGGGGATCACGGAATCATCGTCGCGACGGTACTCCATAAGTCGGTCCAGTCCGGTGATTCCCATCTCGGCACTGCCCTCTTCCACCTTGGTGGTGATGTCGGCGGTACGCTGGAAGAGAACGTCGATGCCGGCCAAAGACGGGATGGTGCCAGTGTAGCGGCGGGAATTGGGCCGGCTCACCTTGACGTCACAGGACGCCAAGAACCTCATGGTCGGATCGCCCAGTTCGCCGTCGCTTGGTATTACCAGTCTCAAGACGTTTCTCCGAGCCTACACGACGATCTTCCGGACGAAGCTGGTCTCATCGGCACCACCGCCGACGTCCAGCACAGCGACGCCACCCTGCCGCCGGATGTCTGAAGCGGCGCGCAACGCCGCCGCGTGGGATTGTTCATCCGGGGCGGACACTAGGACAGAATCCGCATCGGTTTCAGGGGTATCACGGACCGGCATTGCCGCCAGAAGCGCCTCCAAGGTACAGGCGAATCCCAAGGCTGGCACGGGAGCAGGGCCGCCCAGCGCTCGCGCCAGGGCGTCGTAACGGCCGCCGCCGCCCAGAGGGGCACTTGCGTCACCGCGCACGATATCGAAAATTATTCCGTTGTAGTACGCGATGCCACGGGCAAGGGAGAAATCGATCTCCAATCTCTGGGACACTGCCGGGTCGCCGGTGATGAGGGAGGTGAGGTCGATGAGCCGATCGACGGCCTGAGTGTCCGCGCCGGCGGCCGCCACAATGGACTGTGCCTGGGGCAACGCGTGCGCCGGGTCGCCTTTGACGGAGGCAAGCTGGCTGGCCAGCGCGAGGCCGCGTTGGACTGCGTCGGGCGCGTCGCCACCGCGCAACTTGCGCAACAGACGGTCGACGATCTCGTCGGGGGTACGGCGACCCAAGGGCATGTCCGCGGACGTGTTCCAGCGCATGAAGCCGGCCAAGACGGAGCGTGCCGCGCCGTCGGGGAGGCCGTTGACCGCGACGGCGAGGTGCTTTTCCTCGTCGGGCAGGCCAATGCCGGAGACAATGTGCAGTTCGCCCGCACGTTGCAGAGTCGACGCGAGGCTTTCGTTACCGTCGCCGATGCGGTTCATGTTGGCGACGATGAACTCGCGCGCGCGGTCGGACAGGCCCACGGTGTCGAGCACGCTGTCCAATACGTCCAGATCCGCGAGGCGCAAGCGATAGTCGGTGATGCCCAACTCGGCGGGGATACCGGCGGCCAGGGTCAAGAGCTCAGCATCGGCGAGGATGCTATTGGAACCCACCAGTTCGGCGCCGACCTGGGTGAATTGGCCGGTGTCCGCGGCGCTACCGGTGTCGTAGCGGAAGACGGGCCCACAGTACTGCCAGCGCACCAACGGGGTCTCGTCGCTGTCGGTGGTCGTCTCCAGGTAGTGCCGCATGATCGCGGAGGTAAACTCGGGGCGGAGGCTGACCGCATTGGAGCCGGGGTCGGTGAAAGAATACATCTGGGATGCCAGATCGCCGCCGGATTTGCGCAGGAACAGCTCGGTGGTCTCCAGGACCGGAACTTCCAGCGGGGAGTAGCCGAAGCGCCCGATGAAGTCGACAAGGCTGCGCTCAACGTCCTGCTTGCGCCGGCGGGCGCCGGCGTCAAAATCACGCATGCCGGGCAAGCGGCCCACCGGGTTGGGACGGACGGGGGAATCGGCGGAAACCATCGCAGGGTATTGTAGCACCTGCGGGCCAGAGATGGGGTAAGGAAAGCCGGGCGGGCTCTGCACCTACGCTCGCCCAACGGATTACGCGACCGCGGTCACCAATCTTTCCAAGAGTTCCAACCACTGCCCGAAATGGGGACATTCTTGGCCTATGGTTGTGAGGCCGATGGCAGAAACCGCCGCCGTTCCGTCCACCGGCTTCTGATAATTTGGCGCCAAATTCTCGATCCGTTTGGACGGAGCGGTCACCGGGGAATCATTAATCTCTTCGGGAGTGGTGAAGTAGTCTCTAATTTCCTGGAAGCTACCGGCGAGTTCGGGGTGACCAATGGCTTCAGCGAATCTTTGACAGTGGCTGAACAGCATGGCCTCAAACTCGTGCATCATCACGTAGGGTACAAACCGGGCAGGGTCGAATCCATCACCCATTGAGGATGCCACATCGGAACGGATGGCATTTTCAACGTGTACCGCCCTATCCGGGAGAGGCAGCCGCACCGCTTCCGCACGGCCCGGCCAGTTCCTCGGCCCGCTGGAGGGGAGGCCGTAATAATCGACCATGGTGGTCACCGTCAAGCCAGAATCTTCATTGAGATGATTGATGATGGCCCGTCGTGCTTCTTCCCAAGAACGAATCCCACCGCGCCGGGTTCTCTCTCGTTGTTCTCCCATGACCCGAGCGCTGACCTCTGTATATCCGATAGAGTACAGATGTGGTCCCAGCACCTCATCAACGAAGTTTTTCTCGGTTAGACCTTCGCAATGAATGCGTAGCCGCGTCATGTCGTCAGATCGGCCGCCATTCCGGGCCCGGCACACCCCCAAACTCATTCTTTTCCCACAGCTGCCCAAGGCTGTAATCCTCCAGCCATACCCTCAACCGATCGGCGTCCAGCCGTTCAAATCTCGCCTCTCCGTTGATCCGGTTAGCGACGATAACTTCTTCCGGCTCAAAGTGGTCCAATAACGTTGGGGATTGGGTGGCCATAATCACCTGACCGTACACTGCCGCTTTGTTGACCATGGCGGCCAGCATTGTAACTGCGTATGGATGCAAGCCCAGTTCCGGCTCATCAAGCAATATTACCGTGGGACGCAGGCTCTCTGGTTGCAGTAGGAGAGTTGCCAAAGCGATGAAGCGCAGCGTGCCATCGGAAAGCGACGCGGCGTTGAAGTAAGCATCAGACCCCTTGTGCCGCCACTCGAGGAGGATCGTGTCCGGGTTCAACGTCTGCGGCTCAAGCTTGAAATCCTCAAAAAACGGCGCCACCAACCTGACCGTTCGCCTGATTTGTTCGTAGGAAAACGAATGCCTGCTCTGCAGCAAGTACAGAAACGCGGCCAAGTTGGAACCGTCAGGACGCAGGGAACGGTTATCGTGCAAATCCGCCGTCTTTTTCATCGGCGACGCTCGGCTAGTATCGTGGAAATGATACGAAACCCACGGGTCAGCATCGATCAGCAGGCCGACGGTAGGCAGTTGGTCATACGGGTCCAATAACAACTGTGGCTGCCAATAACTGGCAGACTGATGAATCAAGCCCAAAGAATCGCCAGCGATAGGTGCTAACGTCAACTTGTACCAATTGCCATCATTCAGAGAGATGACGATATCTATCTGCTCCGTTGTACGTGATCCGAAATGAAGAATGCTATCTGCGCCGCCAGCCCCCGCAACGAAATATCGCAGCCGGCCGCTAACCACTTCGCGCACCAGCGAGAACACCTCGAGGAAGTTTGACTTGCCCGAGCCGTTGGCCCCGATGAGCACGTTGATCGGGTTCAACTTTAGTCCTTCTAGAGCCGCGATGCTCTTGAACCCTCGGATGGTTATGTTGTCCAGAGTCACCACGGTTCGCTCTCGGTTACGGGTGGGCGTTGAGGCCGCCGTCGATGTAGACGGGTTGGCCGGAGGGGTAGTCGCAGTGGGGTGAGCAGAGGTAGACGAGCATGGCGGCGAGGTCGCGGGGGTGGCCCTTGCGGCGCATGGGAGTGTAGCGGACGAGGAGCTCCTCGCGCTGGGTTTCGAGGGGGATGTCCTCAGCGGTGGACCAACCTGAACCGACGGCGTTGACGCGGATCTCGCTGCGGCCCCATTCCACGGCCAAGGAGCGAGTCAATGAGAGGACGGCGGCCTGGGTGGCGCTAAAGGCTGAGCAATTGATGATCCCGCGCTCCGCCAGGTTGGAGATGACGTTCACGATCCGGCCGTACCGTTGGCCCAGCATCCGTTGACCCACAGCCTGGCTGAGCATGAAGGTGGCGCGGACGTTGCGGGCGTGAAGCTCGTCCCACTCGGAAAGATCGATATCGACCGCGGGTTTGGCGAAGAAGCTGCGAGTGTCGTTGACCAGGATGTCCGCCCGTGGGTGGACCGCATCGAATGCGGCCAGCACTGCCGCGGCGCCGTTCGGAGTGTCCCAACGACCGGTGTATCCCTGGGTGTCCGCACCGGTGACAGCGGTAACGGCGGCGCGAATGGCGTCGGTTGAACCGGCGTGACGCGCCACGGCGAATACGGCGGCTCCGGCCTCAGCGAGGGCGGCGGCGATGTGCGGCGTCTCGTCGCCGCCCGCGGAAGCGACGATGGCGGTGTGACCGGAGAGGTCGAACTCAGCGGGCAGATTGGATGCGGACGAGATTGCCACGTGGCTACGCTCCTCGCAATGACAGTCGATGGTTAGTGGTAGAACAGAATCACCATGAGCGGATCGTACCCATCGCGATGAGGTATGTCAGTTGGTGGTGGACGGCTCGCGGTTGGACAGGCATCAAATCAGGGGATCTGCGCAGGGTCGAGATTGACACGTCGCTACGCTCCTCATAATGACAGACGATGGTCGGGGTGGAACAGAATCACAATGGGCGGATCGTGCCCTTCGCGATGGGATATGTCGGTTGGTGGTGGACGGTTCGCGGTTGGACAGGCGTCAAATCAGGGGATCTGCGCAGGATCGAGATTGTCACATCGCTACGCTCCTCGTGATCGCAGGCATGCGGGCGATTGCAGGGGTGCGGGACTGGTGCGCCACGGAGGCACAAGAACAGGACGGAGCCGCCGCGCCACAATTGCTGGACTAGGGTTCCAGGGCGGCGACAGGAGCGTGACCGGTTGGAGCAATGCCGGCGGCGAGGCCGGCGCCGTCGAGGATGAACATTTCGCCGGTCATGTAGTCGGAGGCGTCGGAGGCGAGAAAGACGGCTACGGGGCCCAGATCCTCGGGCTTGCCCAGCTTGCCGGTGGGCAGGAAGTCGCCGGACTGGGGCAGGGTGCGATTGATGTCGGCGCCCGGGTCGATGGTGGGAATGAAGCCGGGAACGATGCTGTTGGCGGTGATGCCGTAGCGGGCCAGGCTGAACGACAGGACACGGGTCAGCTGAATCACCCCGCCCTTGGAGGAGCAGTACATATAGATGTCGCGACCACCCCGGAGGCCGAAGCCGGAAGCCACGTTGATGATCTTGCCCTTACCGGCGTCGGCCATGGGCTTGGCGGCGGCGCGGGCGCAGTAGAAAGCGCCAGAGAGGTTGACGGTCATGGCAGCGTCCCAGTCTTCGTCGGTGATCTCCCAGATGGGTTTCAGGACGTTTTCGGCGACCATGGCGGCGTTGTTGATCAGAACGTCGACGCGGCCGAAGTGGGACATGGCAGCGTCGACCAGGGCGTCGACATCCGACGACTTGGAGACATCGGTGGGCACGGCGATGGCGTCCTGGCCGGCGGCGATGACCTCGTCGCGGGCGGCCTCGATGGGGCCAGGGCGGCGACCAGCGATGACGAGGTTGGCACCGGAGCGGGTGAGGGCGCGCACCATTTCCAGACCCAGACCGGTGCCGCCCCCGGTAATGACAACCACTTTGCCTTCGAGGTAGAGGTTTTCAAGCATTGGGGACGTGCTCTCCTTGAGCTGCACGGAGGGTAATGTCTCCGGCGGTAAGGGTCAACAACTCTCCCTCGTCGGTACGGAGCATCAGATTGCCGAGATCGTCGATATCCTCGGCGAGACCGACATTGGAAGTACCGTGGTGAGTCACGGTCACGCGTTGGCCCAACGTATCCAGCCAACGGCGCCATTCCGGGATGGGCGAACGTCCGCGGCGGACGTCCAGGTACAGGGCGTCCATGTGCTGGAGGATGCGGCGAAGCAATTCGGATCGGTCAACTTGGGGTTCCGCGAGTTCGTTCAGGCTGGTGGCGGTGGCAGCGATTTCAGCGTCTGTTGAAACGTCCAAGGCCACGTTGACTCCAATGCCAACGACCGCTTGCTGTATCAGGGAGCCGGACATGGCGCTTTCGGCGAGGATACCGGCGACTTTCAAACCGCCGATGGTTATGTCATTCGGCCATTTGATGCTGGGATACAGTCCCGCCACCTGACGAATCGAACGGACGACGGCCACACCGGCCAACGGGCTGAGCAACGGCAACGCATCGATTTCCGGGCGGAACAGAACGGAGAAGTACAGGTTGCCTTCATCGGAAATCCACCGTCGACCCAGGCGACCGCGGCTGGCGGTCTGGGTCTCGGCGACGACAACAGCGCCCTCTTCGGCACCGGCGCGGGCCCACTCGGCAGCATCGTCCATGGTGGACCCGGTGGACTGGTAGAAGCGCACGCTACGACCAATTACGGCAGTGTAGAGGCCGGAGCGGAGCATTTGAGCGACGATCGAGGGGGACATCAGTAAAGCTTGGGATTCATCGGCGGTAGTGCCGCCACTAAAGCGGAGGGTGACCTACCGTACAAGAAACGATTCGCGCCAGCGGACGAGTTGCGATTCACAGATTGCGCGTCGCTTTCCGACACGCGCTTGCTTTCGAGGACCGTATTGCCGAACCGGCTGGAAAAACGAGCGCCGTCCAGGGCGATTGGTCCGCCCAACCCTCCTACCAAAAGTGATTCTGGAGACAGTGGGAAAGCGAGTTTAGATATTGGACGGTCCGTCCGATCAACGACCTTGGTGACCGGCTTATCAGAAGTAATGAATTCACCAACCGGGCCCAGACGCCAGACTGCCCATTCCAAACTTCGTAGGATACGCAATCCCGGTTCAGATTGATGGGAGTGCGCAAAAGGTATCTCTTCGCGGTGCATTGACACCAAGCGATCAACGCCGAAACCCTCGGCTGCGAGATCGATGCCCTGTTCTTGGTACGTTTGGATCATGTTTTGCGCCCAAGGATTGCTCAATGTTTTCAAATAGTCCCTCGCTTCGGGAGTCCTCACCAATTGCGCTACCAAATATGCAAGCAACGGCTCTAACTCGGCGTACATCACTGGCGCATGCGCGCGCAGCTTGTCAAGGACTCCCCAAGCCGGTCTCTCAATGCGTCGCTCAAAATGTGCTTCCACTTCCTGGGAATACAGAAATCTTTCTACGGCGGCGTGTCGGACACCGACCAACTTAGGTTTAGGTGTCTCCGCAAACAAATCGAGCTGGTAAATCTGCTGGCCGGTTGGCGCCCATGCTCGCAAATAATTTCTGGCCAAGTAGTGGTTATGCTCAGTTTTGCTCATGGGCGATTTTGCACTCAGCCTCACGACTGTCAGAAACTAAGCATCCGTCTCAAGCATCAATCGGCCGCAAACTTTGGTCGTTATGCGGATCCGAAAGATCGATACCACGCGAGCGCGCCTACCAGCCGTGGTCGTAGCGGTCCTGCAGGACGTCGAGGAGGCGGGCGACCGGAATGCGCTGCTGGGTCATGGTGTCGCGGTCGCGGATCGTGACGGCGTGGTCGTCGAGGGTGTCGAAATCGACGGTGACGCAGTATGGGGTGCCAATCTCGTCCTGGCGACGGTAGCGGCGCCCGATGCTCTGGGCGTCGTCAAACTGGGTGCGAAAACGGCGGCGGACCAAGTCGTACACGCTGCGAGCCGTGGGGGCCAGGCGGGCGTTGCGACTCAGGGGAAGCACAGCGACGGTGACCGGCGCCAGGGCGCGGTGGAAATGGAGCACCGTGCGCGTGTCCTTGCCGTCGGGCTCCTCGTCGTAGCTGTCCAGCCAGAAGGCGAGGGTGGCGCGGTCGACACCGCCGGAGGGTTCGATGACGTAGGGAAGGTAACGTTCGTGTATCTCGTCGTCGAAGTAGGTGAGGTCCTCGCCGCTGAACTCCTTGTGGCGACCGAGATCAAAGTCGGTGCGGTTGGCGATGCCTTCCAGCTCGCCCCAACCCCAGGGGAAGCGATACTCGATGTCGTAGGTGGCCTTGGCATAGTGGGCGAGCTCGTCGCCGGCGTGCTCCCGCAGGCGAAGGTTGCCGGGGCGGATGCCATAGCTGACGTACCAGTCGAAGCGGGTCTGCACCCATTGCTGCAGCCATTCATCGTCGGACCCGGGCTTGACGAAGAATTCGATCTCCATCTGCTCGAACTCGCGAGTGCGGAAAGTGAAATTACCGGGGGTGATCTCGTTGCGGAAGGCCTTGCCGATCTGGGCGATGCCGAAGGGCAGCTTCTTGCGGGTGGCGGTCTGGACGTTCTGGAAGTTGACGAAGATACCCTGGGCGGTCTCGGGCCGCAGGAAAACCTCGTTGCTGGATTCCTCGACGGGGCCCATGAAGGTGCGGAACATCAGGTTGAAGCGGCGCGGTTCGGTGAAGTCGCCGCCACACTCCGGGCATAAGTCGGTTTCGAGCTGGTCCTGGCGGAAGCGGCGGTGACACTGGCGGCACTCGACCAGCGGGTCGCTGAAATTCTCAACATGGCCGCTGGCTTCCCAAACGCGGGGGTGCATAAGGATAGCGGCGTCCAGGCCAACGACGTCGTCACGCTCGGAAACGACGGAACGCCACCAAGCCTCCTTGACGTTGCGCTTGAGCTCGACGCCCAGGGGGCCGTAGTCCCAGGTAGAGCCGAGGCCGCCGTATACCTCGCTGGACTGGAACACGAAACCCCGTCGCTTGGAGAGGGACAGGACCTTGTCCATATCGGCATAGGGGAGAGTGCGCGGCATAATGGGACCTCGTTGTCAGTATCAGGGTGGAATTATGTTACCACTCATCAAATGATCGAGAAGAACCCGCCTCCCGCAGCGGGGCACAGATCGCCGGCGGGGAGCGCTATCGGGAGACGTTAGGCGCTGGAACGGGATCGCCGGGCAGTTCGCCGCGGACGGCATCGGCGAGGCTCTGGGCGGCCAGGTCGTCGAGCTTGATGTAGCGCGCGGACATGGCGTCCGCGATGTTTTTCGCAAGCTCGAGCTTGATGAAATCCTGCTCGGTGTCCACGACAACGGCGGGTATCTTAGCGGCCGCCACAGTTTCGCCCATTTGGCGTACTTCGTCGGGAAGGAGGACGTTGGACGACTGTTCGCCAGCCAGATTAACGTTGGCGCGACCGTCGGACATCAACACCAGCAAAGGCAGGACGTCACGGTCTTTCAGGCGTTCGGTTTCAAGGATTTCCATGGCGAGATAGAGGGCGCGGGCCAAGGGAGTGCGCCCACCGGTGGGCATCTCCTGGAGGCACCACTGGGCCATCTCAACGCTGCCGGTGGGCGGGAGCAGCATCTCGGCGCCGGTGCCGCGGAAGGCGATCAGGCCCACGCGATCGCGGCGCTGGTAGGCGTCCAGCAACAGGGACATCACTGCGCCTTTGACGGCGACCATGCGGCGCTGGGCGCCCATGGAGCCGCTGGCGTCGACGACGAAGAGGATCAGCGAACCGGTGTGGGTCTCGCGCACTTTCTCGCGAATGTCCCAAGGTTCGATGAGCAGCGCGGCGGCATCAGAGTCGGAGTCGTGGCGGCGGGACTGCTGGTGGGGCGCGGCGGAGCGCAGGGTGGCATCCAACGCCAGGTCGGATGCCGGACCCTCGGGGACGCGGGCGCCGACGTATCGGCCGGCTGACGTGCCGCTTATCGTGGTGGCGCGGCGGCCAGAGGAGCGACGGGCGCGGCGATCAGGGGGTTGGACCTGCAGGTTCTGGACGGCGTAGGGGTCGCCGATCTCGAACCATTCGTCACCGAGGGAGCTATCGGCGGGGTCTTCAGGCTGGTCTTCGGGAGGATGGGGTTCTCTATCGCTATCGGAGTCGCCGGGGTCGTCGTTGGCCGAATCGTGGTCGGCGGACGGCTCCCGGTCACGCTGCTGGTTCTGGAAGTCCTCCAGCATGTTGTCCAGTTGCTCGGTAACCAGATGGGGCTGCTGGAAGGGCTGGCGGCGTTGGCGATGGAGCAAGGCCATCAGGGCGGCCTCGCGCACATCTTCCACGTCGACGACAGTGCGACCCTCGTAGGCAGCAATGGTGCTGGCGGTCTTGTACATGACGATGTCGCCGCGCAGCCCATCGACCTGGTACTCGGCGCAGATGTCGGTGATGAGCTCCAGGATCTCGTCGGGGACGACGACGTCGGCAAGAAGCCGCTGGCTGCCCAACAGGCGCTCGCGCTCAGCCTGTTCGGCCTCGGCCCAGTTGTCCATGAATTCGAAGGGGCTGGCCTCGAAGGACATACGGCGGCGCACCACCTCGCGGCGCTCGGGAGGCAGGAAAACGCCGTCGACCTCGACGGCAAGTCCGAAGCGGTCGAGGAGCTGGGGGCGCAGGTCGCCTTCCTCGGGGTTCATAGTGCCGACGAGCATGAACTCCGCGGCGTGACTGACGGAGATGCCCTCGCGTTCCACGTAGTTGCGACCCATGGCAGCGGCGTCAAGGAGTACGTCCACAAGGTGGTCGTTGAGCAGATTGACCTCGTCGATGTACAGGATGCCACGATGGGCAGAAGCGATGAGGCCGGGCTCGAAGTTCTTCTCGCCGGACTTGATGGCCTGCTCAATGTCCAGCGAACCGACGAGGCGGTCTTCGGTGGCTCCGACAGGCAGATCGACGATGCGGACTTGGCGAGCGGACGGGCTGCCGGATCGGCCGGCCTGCTGGCACCACTGGCACACATCCTGGGGAGCGCCGGGCTGACAGCTGTAGGGGCAGCCGGGCACCACAGGGACCTGGGGCAGCAGCGCGGCCAGCGAGCGGACGGCGGTGCTCTTGGCGGTACCCTTCTTGCCGCGCACCAGCACGCCGCCGATGCGGGGGTTGATGGCGTTGAGCAGCAGGGCGCGCTTCATCGGCGTTTGGCCGACGATGGCGGTGAATGGGAACCTGGGCTCGCGGCCGGCGGCGGCTTGCGTCACGGGGTCACCAAAGGACGATCGACTGGTCAGCCGGCGGTTGCTCGAGCGGCGCCGCCGGCCTGGCGATAGGCGTGGACGTCGCGCTCACGATAGTAGCGGTAGCCAATGGTGGCGAAGGCGATTCCCATCCAGAGGAGGAAGTGGCCACTGACGGTGAAGGTGCGGAACATTATGGTCAGTTCCGGTGGAAGCCATGCTGGCGCGGCGTCGCGCACGCTGGGCACGGCGAACGCCAGCAGGAGCGCAACCACGGCGTAAGCGATTCCGATCCCGGCGTAGCGAAGCCAACGTCCGGACCCGGCCGCACTGCGGTTGATCAGTCCGATGCCGTATACCACCAAGCATACGGAAATGGTGGACACCGCAATGAAGAGGAACTGGAAACCCTGACGGGCCAGCAGCGTGCCCTCATCGCCAATGCCGGGCGGGTTGAGGGGGAACTTGATCTGGGTGTACATGGAAACGCCCCAGAAACCGAGCAGTCCGGCCACGGCGGCCCAGGCCCAGGGGTTCCAACCGGGGGTGGCGTTGCGCATCAGGTGGTACAAACCGGTGAAGACGGCGGCAAAGAGGATGCCGATGACGGCCAGTCCGACCGTCATACCAATGCGTTGGCCACCCAGCGATATCAGGAACGACAGGGGCAGCGCTTGCTCCTCTTCAGCATTAGCCAACTGTTGCGCACAGCCGGCGCGATCAATATCGCAGCCTTCGAGGCCGATGGCCCATTCCATCACGGGCACGTTGACGATGTTCATGTAGGCCGCAACGAGCAGACCTACGATTACGCCCATAACCAAGGCAGTGGGAAGAATGCGCGTCATCATGAACCTCCGATGACTATCTGACTGAACGGGTCACAGGGCCAGTGCGGCCAACCGTGACAAAACGGAAAACCGGTCAGGCAGATCCACGACGCACTCCTCCAAGCGCTCCGCGAAGCGTTTGCGCGGCGAGACTTGCCGATCCCGTTCCGGCTCCTGCCGGAAGAAAGAGACGGCCCGGCGTCACATCAACGCCGGGCCGGCGTAGAGCCTAGTGGCACATGAAGGCGACGTGGCGGGCGTGGTGGAAGAACTCGTGAACGGTGCCCAGGATGCCCGGGGCGCCGATGGAAGCGGCGTGGACCCCACCATCAACGTAACCGACAACGTAGAGGGCCATTGCGCCCAGGACGAGCCACGGTGCCCATGCGGCGGTATCGGTGGTGGACAGGAACCGATTGATCATACCCATGTTTTTACTCCTCTTGGTGGGATGGACATTTTGCGTCGCATCAACGAGTGGCATTTTAGTCTTTCGCTGCCAGTAGCACAATACCGGCAGTCTAACAATATCGTCGATTGCACTGATCAGCGCTCCACGAAGATGAGGTCGTCCTCCTTCCCGACCCAACGGTCGCGGGATTGTTCGAAAGCCCGGAGCTTATCTGTTTGCAGGCCGGTGCGCTTTTCGTCGTCGTCCAAATATGGGTTGGGGAAATAGCAGCGCACCAAGGTCTCGTCCCACTCATGGGAGAACCGGACGTAATAGGACTTGAGGTCGCCGTGGCTGGTCGCCTCCACGAACTGGATACCGTCGATCTTTTCCAATTGGAGATGGAAGTGCCAGTTGTCGGCTTCGACGGTAGCCCAGCCATTGTGGACATCCGGTTCCTGGATACCGTGGGCGTGATTTTCGCTGACCACGGAACCGCCGCCGACCACCCACATCATCCTGGGATCGCTGGTCAATTCCTTGAGCAACTCGAGGGTATTTTCCATGGGCCGCGTCCTCCTGCTCATGAAGTGGTTGCGGGATTGGTACGGGCGCCGGCTTCCTGCCGGGCTTCGATGTCGGTCTCGAGTTCGAGGTACATGCGGCGGAGCTCGTCCAGCATCTCGGGGGGAGGGTTTTCCCACATACCGCGCTGGACTGCTTCCAGCAGTCTTTCGACGATACCGCGCAGGGCCCAAGGGTTGCTCTGACGGAAGAATTCCTGCATTTCCGGGTTCAGGACGTACTCTTCGGTGACGTCCTCGTACATCCAGTCCTCGATGACCTGCGCGGTGGCGTCGTAGCCAAACATATAGTCCACAGTGGCGGCCAGCTCAAAAGCGCCCTTGTAGCCATGGCGCTGCATGGACTGCATCCACTTGGGGTTGACGACACGGCTGCGGAAGACGCGGCGGGCCTCGTCCTGCAGATCCCGCACGCGGGCGCGGGACGGGTCGCTGCTGTCGCCGAAGAACTGGCGTGGGTTGCGGCCGGTCAGCGAGCGGACGGTGGCGATCATGCCGCCGTGATATTGCATGTAGTCATCACTGTCGAACACGTCGTGTTCGCGGTTGTCCTGGTTCTTCGCGGCGATAACGATCTGGCCGAAGCGGGTCCGGAACTCGTTGCGGGCGGTGACACCGAAATCCTGGCGGGAGTAGGCGAACCCGCCCCAAGCAGTGTACACCTCTGCAAGGTCGTGGACGGTCTCCCAGTTGCGCTCGTCCAAGACGCCCAGGATGCCGGCGCCGTAGGCTCCCGGCTTGCTCCCGAAGATGCGAAAGAGGGCCGGATCGCCAGCGCTATCGGTGGCTTCGGGCTCGGGGGCAGCGGCGCGGCGTTCGGCGTCCTCGCGGACATGTTTGACGATGTAATTGTCCTCCGGGGATTCGTCCTGAGCGGCAGCCAAAGCGACGGCCTGATCGATAAGGTAGATCAGGTTGGGGAAGGCGTCGCGGAAGAAGCCGCTGATGCGGACGGTCACGTCGATACGGGGCCGTCCCAGTTCGGCGATGGGGATGACCTCCAGGCTGCTCACGCGGCGGCTCTCGGCCTGCCAAACGGGCTTCACGCCGAGGAGGTAAAGGATCTGGGCGATGTCGTCGCCATGGGTGCGCATGGCGGAGGTGCCCCAGACCACGACGCCGACCATTTCCGGGTAGCCATCCTCTTCATCCAAATATTTCTGCAGGAGGGCGTCACCGAGGGACTTGCCGACGTCCCACGCGGTTGGCGAGGGGAGGGCCCGGGGGTCCACGGAGTAGAAGTTGCGGCCGGTGGGCAGGACGTTGACCATGCCCCGGGTTGGTGCGCCGGACGGGCCAGGGGGAACAAAGCGCCCTTCGAGGCCGCGAAGGAGGTTGTCGATCTCGTCGGTGGTGCGCAGGAGGGAGGGATAGATGTGCTGCGCGACGTAGGAGAGCACGCTCTCGGTGCGGGGGTCGGACTTGCCCAGCGCGTCCGCGACCACGCCCGGGATGAGATGCGCGGAGAAGCCGTCGTCGCAGAGACGCTGGTAGGCCTGGCGGCACAGGGACTCCAACGCTTCGATGACGTCGCCGGCGTTGCGGATGGGCGATTCACCTTCTGGACTCCGCAGCACCGATGGGGTACTTCCGTTGACCGCGGCGGCCGGGTCGTCAAGCAGCGCGTAGTAGTCGTAGCCAAGGGCTTCGGCAAGGGACCGCCGCAGGCTGGGGACGGCTCCGTTATCAAGGCGGGTCAGGGCGCAGAGGAGGCCCACCATCTGGTCGGCGGTGGGCGGCTGCCCGAGGGTGTGGAGGCCGTCCTTGATCTGGGCGTCCTTGATTTCGCAGAGGTAGCCGTCGATTTCCAGCATGAACTCGAGGAAATCGTCGGGTTGCTCGTCAACGCCGAGGTCGCGGTGGAGTTCGGCCTGCTGCACCATCTCCCAGATCTGGGCTTCGAGGGTGGGCAGCTTGGCGGGATCCAGGGTCTGGCACTGGTAATGCTCGTCCATGAGCTGCTCCAGCTTAGCGATGTCGCCGTAGGAGTCAGCGGTGGTCATGGGCGGGATGAGGTGGTCGATGATGGTGGCGTGGGTGCGACGCTTGGCCTGGGTGCCTTCACCGGGGTTGTTGACGATGAACGGGTAGAACAGCGGTATGTCGTCTAGGGCCACCTCGGGATAGCAGGCCTGGGACAACCCGACGCCCTTGCCCGGCAGCCATTCCAGCGTGCCATGCTTGCCGATATGGATCATGGCGTCGGCCTTGAACACGTCGCGGATCCAGCGATAGTAGGCGATGTAGTGGTGCGTGGGCGTCAGGTCCGGATTGTGGTAGACGGAGATCGGGTTTTCGCCGAAGCCACGGGGCGGCTGCAAGCCGACAAACACGTTGCCCATGGGCAGGCCGGCTATGGCGAGACGATCTCCGGTGCGATACACATGGCCGGGTGGGTCACCCCAGGATTCCAGCAGTTCGGCGCGGACGGATTCAGGGAATCCGGTGTACCACTCTGCGTAATCGCGGCGTTCGACGTGACCGGCGGCAAGACGAAGCTGCTCCTCGGTAAGGGTGTCGGTGTCGTTGCTGCAACGGTCGATCATGCGCTGGACGAGCTCATCGCCGTCGACCGGGATGTCCTCGACGTGGTATCCGGCATTTTTGAGGGCATGGAGGAGGTTGATGGCCGACGCCGGGGTGTCGAGACCGACGGCATTGCCGATGCGTGCGTTCTTGGTGGGGTAATTGCTGAGGATAATGGCGATGCGCTTTTCGGCGTTGGCTTTGCGGCGCAGCGCGGCGTGACGGGAGGCCAGCCTGGCGAGGAAGTCCATCCGATCGGGCTGGGCGACGTAGCGCTGCATCCGGCCGGCGGACAGAGTGTCGGGAGCGGCGCCGACCTCCTCCTTGAAGGACACGGGTACAGCGATGATGCGACCGTCGAACTCGGGGAAAGCGACGTTCATGGCCGTGTCAATGGGGCCCAGGCCCAGGGAGCTCTCCTCCCAATCGGAACGGCTGCCGGTGCTGACAATGCCCTGAATGATGGGAACGTCCAGGTTATCGAGGAACTCCTGGGACCAGCCGGTGGCGACAGTGGCTCCCGTTCCGCCCTGCTGGTGGTCGAGGTCACTCATGGCCAAGCCCATGGTGTTGACGATGCAGTCCACACGGGGGACACCGTCCGGATCAACCATGTATTCCGTGAGAGTGTGGCCGCCGGCCTCGTCCTCCTCAGGCTGATGCTTGAGGCTGTAGGAGAACACGGGGAGGACATTGACGTCCTGGGCTTCCAAGCGAGCGATGAGGTCGTCGACGAACGCCAAGTTTCCGCTCATCCAGTGGGCGCGATAGAAAAGGACGCCGACGGAGGGACGACCGGGGGCAAACCGGGCAAGCCGGTAGTCGGCAACGGAAATGCCTTCGGCCATTTCAGGGTGGTAGATCCCCTGCCACGGCATGGGCGCCGGCGCTTCGTGGCCGAAGTCGCCGCCCAGGTAGGTATCGGCGAGGAAGAGGAAGAGGTTGCGGAAGTTAAGCACGCCACCGCGCATCAGGTAAGAGAAGACGGTCTCGACCTCGGAAACGGGAGCGGTGCAGGCGGCGACCAGGTCATCGTCCCATTCCTGGTGGCCCGGGCACGCGATCAGAGGGGTGCGGTTGCGGAGGCAGATTTCCCACAAGGGATCGAACACGTCGCCCAAGGCGCGCCGGCCTCCCAAGAGGCGGAGCACGACGACGGAGGCGCCGTCCACGGCCTGCAGCAGGTCACGCCGAGTACTCGCGGCGCCATCAGTTTCGCCTTCCAGGGCCACCGGATTGAAGGCGTGTACAGTCACCGAGTCGCCCCAGGGCATACCCACCAGCGCGCGCTCGGCGGTAAGGATGTCGGTGTCGGCTGTGGTGACCAGTACGATGGAACCGGTCGCGGGCTTAGTTTCGGTGGTCATGGATCAGTCCGGATCGTCTGTAGGCCGGGGAAACACCATGATAGAAAGATCGCTGAATTCGTCGGTGACCTGGGCCAGTTGGGCCAGCGTCCCGTCCCAGCGCTGCTCGTCGGGCAGCGTGAGGCGCTGGAACACGGTGACAGGTTGGTCGGGATCGGCACCGTCATTGACGGCGTTGGCGGCGATGGCCGGCGGCATAAAGTCGAAGGGACGGGGGAGCAGTATCACGTTACGCCGGCCGTGGTTCAGGGTCTCGACCAACTCGCCCAATTCGGAGCCGCGGTCCCAGCGCTGGTGAAGGGTCAGGAACAATGATTCTTCGAAGGATATTCCAGAGCGGGCGCAGGCGAACTGAATACTGCTGACTCCGGGCACCAGTTCGACGGTCTCGGCGCGTCGGCGAACCCGGTTCAGGAGCTCCTTGGCGGAGACGTTCAGATCTCCCCACACGCAGACGACGCAGCGCTTGCCCTGTTGGGCCTGCTCCTGCGCGTAGTCCAGCACGGCCTCCTGATCGCGGTAGGCCATGGGGCGCACCTCGGCATGGCCGGTTCGCCCGGCGACGACGTCGAGGACGGTCTTGAAGCCCACCACCACATCGGCGTGTTCAATCGCCTCACGGCCTTTGAGGGTGAGCATATCGGGATCGCCGGGGCCGACGCCCACGACGGTCATCTTGATTCCTGCATTTGAGGATGTCATCAGCTTGTTAGCAACAAAAAACCCTGGGGAACCAACTCCACCAGGGTTTAGGGTTATTGCTGAAGCGCACTTGACGTTTTGAGGCTCTTGACCTATCAATCACGCGCAAATCAGAACGACCCTGTTGAGCGCAGAGCAGAGTTCCGAGGCAACACCGGGCAGGTCTCCTGGCTTGCGGCTCCCAACCGAACCGACGCCTTCCCACGATCCGCGTTGGGCGGATGGCAGTGGCCATTCGTCGGCCGGCTCCCCGCTTACAGTGGCGCAACCGCGGCGGATTCGCACCGCCTTCCCAATTAAGCCGATGGGGTTATATGGCGCCCGATGTCTGGTTTTCGAATTTTAAGATGCGGTCGGACCGCCCAGCCAATGTAGCCCGGATGCTGGGCCTTGTCAACGGCGGCTGAAGCTGACCGAATCGAGTAGTCCGGAGCGGGGTTCATTGCCAGGCGGCCGCACCAGAGGAAGATCGGATGAACTCAAACAAGCAAGGGTTGAAACACACTCGTAGAGTCGCCATCCGAAGAGGAAGACGGATCGTAAATATATACAAAGGCACCATAGCCGGGAACCCTACGCCGGTCCAATGACCGCCGGCGACGCAGGACAGTGATAGGGAACAGGATCGATACGCAAGGAGACATACGCATGGGAATAAGGATATTGAGCGCAATAGGGACGGCGACAATAGTCGCCGCGATGGCGATCGCACTGGCGATATATTTCAGAGTGATCCCGGTCCCGATGGCACTCCTGGGAGTGTTTGCACGCACCAGACAACCTGAGTTCTCAGCACGATACTACCCTCCAGACACGCTGGCATACACATGGGTAACCCTGGCACCGCGGGACAGACAAATGCGGTACATGCGGGAGATTTGGCAGGGGTTCAACGAGTATCCCGGATTCGTCAGCACAGTCGACGATTGGAAATCGGGTTTTACCGAGGAAACCGGCATCAGTTTCGACCAGGACGTAGCGTCCTGGATTGGTCCGGAAGTGTCGGCGGGGATTCTGGATATAGACGCGGAAACGAGACGTCCCAGCGCGGCGGTGTTGATCGGCGTTCGCGACCAAGATGCAGCAGGCGAATTCCTCGACCAGTGGATAGATTATGTCGAGGCCAAGGGGAATGTGGAGTTCGACACGCGCACGTACCAAGAGAATCCGACCTGGACATCCGACGCCGACGATCAAACCTATGCTTTGACGGACGACTGGCTGATATACGCCACAGACGAGGACACACTGCACGCGATTGTTGATCGAATTGAGGGTATCGGCCAGGGATCGCTTGCCCGGGCAACCAAATTTGAGGCCGCTCGGGACGCACTGGCGGAACGGCGATTTGCTTCGGCGTACCTAGACTACGAACGGGGAGAAGAACTTCTCGCGGGATGGGGTGACACATTCGGATCCCTTGGTCCCAGATTGCTTGGCCCGGCTGGAGGCCCGGGGCAGACGAGCGAATGGCTGGGGGTTGCAGCGACATGGGTTGACCGGGGTCTGGTCACAGAATGGGTGTCCCCGTCGGCTCCAGCGGACGGACTGGAAGTAGCGGGCCTGGACGACCCCGCCGGATTGTTGCCAGACGACACATTGGGGTTTCTGGCAACGAGCTTTGATCCGGACGTTGACCACTGGCGCGCGGCATGGCGAGGGCGCCAGTTGGCGGATGTGCTGCCCGACGCGGGTTTGATCGATCAGATCAACGATGCAGCCAGCGGAATCGCGACGGGGGACGCGCCAGAGTTGGACGAAGAGTCCAGCCTTGCGGAGGCGCTGGACCTAGTCCTGTGGCTGATGGAGGACGTTTCGGGGGTAGACCCAGAAGAGGAGTTCATCGACCACCTGGTCGGGACCGCTATCCTGGGGGTGCGGGACTTCGATTTTGAGGCAGTGCGAGATAATCCGCTGGACAATCCCGTCGACGCGGTGGCAATGCTGTCTTACCGCGAGGGCAACCGGGATGAACTAGTACAGACCATGAACCGCCTTACAGGGCTGGCGCAAACGCACGCCGGCATGAGCGCCAACGCGGTCGACGTCGGTGGAGAAGGTCCAGCGACGGTGTTCGACCTGGGCCCACTGGCAATGCTCGTGGGCGGGCCGATCGGCTACCAACCGGGCTATGTGCTGCACGATCAATACCTGACCGTAGGCACAACCGAACAAGCGTTGAGGGCAGTCGTGAACGTGCAGAACGGGCAGGGAAAGAGCCTATCCTCGGACGCGGAATACAGACGAGCGATGGAGTACCTGCCGGTGGCCCGGCAATTCCTTGGATACGTCGACGCGCATGGGATAGTCGGCAATCTGGACGCAGATGACCTAGGCTTGGAAACGGATCAGTACGAGGCGTTGCATGGAGGCCTGGGCGTCCTGGTCATCGGGTCAAATGGCGGTGAGGGATACAGTCGCAGCGTGGCGGTGATCACGTTGCTTCCCGAATAGGGGCGCGACCGGCGGTCTCCAACCTAACACCCAAGCAACCCACGGTGCCAAGAGAAGGGGCAGCTGATATTGCTGCCCCAATCTTCGTCAGACCCGCGATCGATGTCAGACGTGTGACCGAGTTCAACCACCGCCAATGGCGGGCAAGAAGTGCATTTCGGTGTCCTCACCGACTCGCTCCATGAGCCCGAGCTGGCTCACGTCGCCATCCACGATCACGGCGAGGCCCGGGGTGATGTCATCCAACTCCTCGTCGTAGAGGAGTTCCTTCATGCCCGGGTGCATCTGCTCCAGGTTATTGATCACCTGCCGAACCGTGGCGCCGGCAACCTGAACTCGGTCGGGAGCCCCGGTGATACGCTGCATCTGCGGGGGTATCCATACGTCGGGCATTTTGCATCCCCCTGACGGTTGGCTGGCGCGCCGGGACACCCGTAAGGGTCGCCCCCGGCGCGGCTATAGCGGGCTAGCTACCGTTCTTTTCCCACAGGGCTTCCAGGACGTTGCCCGGGTTCATGGGAAGGACGGTCAAGCGGACGCCGATGGCGTCGTAGATAGCGTTGGCAATGGCGGCCATTGGAGGCACGATGGGCACCTCGCCCACGCCGCGAACACCGTAGGGATGGTTGGGGTTGTCGACCTCAACGATGCAGGTGTCGATCATCGGCAGGTCAAGGCTGGTGGGCATGCGGTAGTCGAGGAAGCTGGAGTTGACCATGTGACCGTGGTCGTTGGTGTAATACTCCTCGTTGAGGGCCCAACCGATACCCTGGACCGCTCCGCCCTGGATCTGGCCTTCCACGTAGGAGGGATGAATCGCCTTGCCGGCGTCCTGGAGAGCGGTGTAGCGGACGATTTCCACCTTGCCGGTGTCTTCATCCACCTCGACGTCGACGATATGGACACCGATGCACGGGCCGGCACCGCCGGGGTTGACGCCACCGCGTCCGACGATGGGGCCGCCGGTGGGAACCTGACGTGCGGCCAGTTGCTGGAAGGTCATCTGCAGCTGGTCGTCGGCGCGATGCTTGAGAACGCCGTCCTCGTAGAGCACGTCTTCAGGTTCAACTTCCCAGATGCGAGCGGCGCGGGCCATCATCTGCTGCTTGACGTCCTGAGCGGCGGTGTAGGCCGCGAAACCGGTCTTGAAGGTGACACTGCTGCCGCCGGTGTTGGAGGTGAAACCGATGCTGTCGGTGTCTCCGATCTGCGGGTTGACGTCCTCGACGGCGATGCCCAGCACCTCGGCCAACTGCTGGGAAACGGAGGCGCGGGTGCCACCGATATCGGGAGAACCCTCGGTGAGGGTCACGGTGCCGTCCGGGTTGACCAAGGCCACAGCAGCGGCCGGGCCGGTGTTGTTGCCCCAGAAACCGGAAGCTACTCCCCGTCCGCGACGCTTGCCATCTTTCGGCGCGCTGTAATGCGGGTGCGCCTTGGTGGCTTCCAGCGTCTCGATATAACCGACCTTAGGGGTCAGCGGGCCGGTGGGACGACGAGTGCCCTCCTTGGCGCTGTTGATCAAGCGAAGGTCGATGGCATCGATGCCGAGTTTTTCCGCCAACTCATCCAGCGCGACTTCCACGCAGTAGGCCGCAGCCGGCGAGCCCGGGGCGCGGTAGGCCGCAGTCTTGGGCCGGTTGACGACGATATCGTAGCCTTCGATGAAAGTGTTGGGGATGTCGTAAGCGGAGAACACGCAGTTGGCTGCGCCCGCCACGGGGGATCCGGGGAAGGCCCCGGCCTCGAAGATCAAGTGCACCTCAGCGGCGGTGATTTTGCCGTCGTTGGTCGCGCCGATCTTGCATGAGATCTCGGTGCCAGAGGTAGGACCGGTGGCCTCGAAGACCTCGGTACGGTTCATGGAGACCTTGACAGGAGCGTGCGCCTTGCGAGCGAGCAAGGCGGCCAAGGGCTCCATGTAGACGGCGAGCTTGGCGCCGAAACCGCCGCCGATCTCCATGGGGATAGCCTTGACCTTGGATACTGGGATGCCCACGAGCCTAGCGGTGTGGTCGCGCACGGTGAAGTGGCCCTGGCTGCTGGACCAGATGGTCAGGTTGCCATCGTCGTGCCACATGGCGGTACCGCTGTGGGGCTCGATATAGCCCTGGTGGACGGCGGAGGTTGACACGCTGCGCTCCACCACGACGTCGGCGTCGGCGTAACCGGCGTCGAGATCGCCCATGCGGAATTCGAAGTGGTTGGCGACGTTGGTACCGGCGGAGGAGTCGTCGTCGTCCAATATGCCGCCGGCACGAGTACCGGCAGTGGTGAACGCGGCGAGGCGCTCGTGGACCAGGGTGGCATCGTCTGCCATAGCCTCCTGAGCGTGAATGACCGGCGGGAGCACCTCGTACTCGACATCGATCTGCTTCAGCGCTTCTTCAGCGGTGTGAGCGTTGACCGCAGCAACAGCAGCGATGGCGTGGCCCTTATAAAGGGCCTTGTCTTGAGCCATGATGTTGTTGCTGAGGAACTTGAAGTTGATCATTGCGCCTTCGGCCAAGTCGGAGGCTCGGCCGGTGGGTTCGACGATATCCGCTCCAGTAATGACGGCACGGACGCCAGGCATGGCCTCGGCCTTGCTGGTGTCGATGGACTTGACGCGGGCGTGAGCGTGGGGGCTCCGGAGAACCTTGCCGTACAGCATTCCGGGCAAGTTGAGGTCGGCGCTGTAGCGGGCGAGGCCGGTGACCTTGTCCGCCCCGTCGTGGCGGACCGGGCGGGTCCCGACTACCTTGTATTCCTTGTCGCTAGTCAGGACCATATTGGGCTTGTAGTCCAGCATTGGTTATTCCTCCGGCTGGTACGTCAAATGCGGGCTTGGAAAGGGTACGCGGCACGCGAGAATCACATCCGGGCAATATGATAGCATAGCGATCAAACCGATGGGACGGGCCCGTTCCCGTGCCGTGTTAATGCTCGGTAAATGTTAGGGTCCGGCTTTACCCGGCACACCGCTGAAGAGCCGGCCCAAGGCGACCAAAATCAGGCGGCCATAAGGCGGGACAAATGGATACCATCATCATCAAAGGGTGTTTGAACGGCAGTCGGGGAAGAGAACAAAATCCCAACGTACCGTGGACACCAGAGGAAGTCGCACAGGAAGCAGTGCGGTGCTATGAAGCGGGGGCGTCCGTAGTCCATATCCACGCGAGGACGCCGGATGGAGGCATCAGCTACGACCCGTCGTGGTACGCGCAGACGGCCGCGATGATACGGGCGCAATGCGACCTGGTATTGAATCACACCACGGCGCGGCAGGCCCATGTCCCGGTGGAAGCGGTAACGCGGTATCTGCTGGAAACGCCACAGCCGGTGGAGATGGTGTCGCTGAACCTAGGCACGGGCACCCGGTGGGTGCTCGACCCGGATACCGGCCAGCGTCGTACCGTGACCAGCCCCAACTCCTTTGAGGACATTGTGGCCACGCTGGACGCCTGCTACCAGCGAGGCACCTTCCCGGAGCCGGCTGTCCACGACGTGGGGAACGTGAACGCTGCCATCACGTTGATGCGGGAAGGCTACATCAAGGATTCCCGTTACTTCCTGGTAGAGCCGGGCGCCCATTGGGGCGACGGTCGCCTGAACATGGTGGGTTCGCCACGCAACTACATGCTCATCGCCGACACCATCAGAGAACATTACCCAGACGCAACCTGGCTGGCGCACAGCAGCATGGGACAAACCTTCCCGTTGTGCGCCATCGCAATCGCCACCGGCGCGCACATCCGCGTCGGCATGGAAGACAGTCCCTTCCTGCCCAACAACCCCGAACCCAAATCAAACGCGCAGTACATTGAATGGGCCGTCACGATGGCACGGCTGCACGGCAGAGAACCGGCAACACCGCAGCAGGCCCGGGACATGCTGGGGTTGAATCCGTATCCGGAGGCATAGCGCCGGCGCGCGCTGTTGCCATGGACAGAAGAGCAGGGTAAGCGGAAATCAATCGATGCGTCGGCCGCGCCAATACTGGGGCGGCCGTTGGTATTCACCATCGCCGCGGCGGCCACCGCCGGTGCGGAACGAGTTGGTAGGGCCGCGCCGAAATGAACGAAACGCCAGGCCGACGATAGCGCCCACCACGAAGCCGCCGATGTGGGCGAAGAATGCAGTGGACACCTCGTGGCTGACGCCAATGGAGAGGAGGCCTTGAATAGCCTGCAGGGCAAACCAGATGAGGAGGAGCCAAACCGCGCGCAACTCGATGACCGTGATCAATATATAGATCAGCAGGGTGCGGATCCGGTTGCGGGGAAACAGGAGGAGGTAGGCGCCCAACACGCCGGAGATGGCACCGCTGGCTCCGACCAACGGGATTTGTGAGGACGGATCGATGGCGTAATGGGACAGGGTGGCGAGCACGCCGGCGACCAGGTAGAACAGCAGATATTTGACGTGTCCGAAGGTCGATTCGATATTGTCGCCAAACACCCACAAGAACAGCATGTTGCCAATGAAATGCATCAAGCTGCCGTGGATGAACATGGAGGTGAGCATCGTTCCCCAAGTTGGGATGGGTGAGGCGATGCTGACGGCGCCAGAGCCAAGCCCGACCAGTTCGAAAGCCCGGCCGGATGACAGCTCGGCGGGAATGAAGCCGAATTTCAGGAAGAAAACGGAGATCCCGAGGCCACCCCCGCCGAAAAGGAAGCCGAACCCGCCGATGCCGATCTCGTAAAGAAATACGAGGGCGTTGAGCCCGATCAGGACAAGGTTGACGACGGGTAAGGATCCGTGACGCCGCCCGGCGTCGGAGATGGGCAGCACGGCTAAGCGGGAACTGTTTCGGTAAGGTCTTCTGAGGCGTGGGCGATGATTTCCGCGGCAGTGCTTTGGGCAATGCGCCCGATATTCAGCATCAGGTGGAACTTGGTGGGATCGTTTGCTTCGACCCGAAAGAACTTACGGTAGAACGTCACCCGAGCGTTCTCGAGCTCCTCGGAGTAGGCGCGAGCCTCGTCGGCGGAGAACATCTCGCGCTTGGCCATGGTGTCGACGCGGACGTCCATGGGCGCCAGCAGGCCGACGTGGATAACCCCGGGAATATCGGCCAGGATCATGTTGCTGCCGCGGCCGATAATTACGACGTCGCCGCCCCCGGCTAATTCCTTGATAACCGAGGTAGTGGCCTCGATGAAGGCGCGGTCGTGGACGGTGGACGACGAAGCGGCGTCGGATACCAGTTCGGTATAGGCCTCGGCCGGCAGCATCTCGATGCCACGGCCGAAGTAGGGTTCGGCGCCCGCGCCGGCCACGGCGGAACGCTCGAGAACGGTCTGCATAAAGCGGGCGACTTTTTCGCGGAACGGGACCACCCGCTGCTCTTTCTCGATGAGGCGGCTGATCGGAGAGCCGACCAGGCGGGCCGCCTCAGAGAAGATGTACCGGTCGACGTAGTTCAGGCCCATATTCTGGGCCACCAGGTGGCCGATCTCCAGCGTGCCGCTGCCGATGACGCCGTTGATGGTTATGACCGGCATGATATTTCCTCCGTCTCGGGCTCAGGCTACGCCGTGTATTGGGACAGGACCCGTTCGCGGCGGCGACGGTACTCATCGGACAGCAAACCCATCGCGAAGGAATCGTACCAATTGCCGTCTTTCCTATGGGTACGGCGCAAGTGTCCTTCGAGTACGAAACCCAAGTGTCGGAACATCTGCAGCGCGTGCTCGTTGTACTCCGGAACGTCCACCCAGATGCGGTGGAGCTCAAGGTTGTCGAAAGCTTCATCCAGAAGGGTAATCAGGGCCGAGGTCCCGTAGTGGTGATGCCAAAGATCCTTGCGGCCGATCAAGATAAAGAGTTGCGCTTCTTCAAGAGGCCATTCGACCAGCAACTGGCCCTCGCCGATATGAGCCTCGTCACTGGCGTAGATGGAGTAAACGCGTCGCTCGTCCTGATTGAACGTCTGATTCCACGTCGCTTCATCGGCGTCCTGGATCGATTCGGGCGCATAACCGATGTGGAGGGCGTGCCCGTCGGAATCATCGTTGCCATACCATAACGAACTCACTTCGGGATCGCGCAGCCAATCGCGGATACGGGAGACATCTTCTCGGGAAATGTCTGAGGTAAGGCTAATTGTTGGGAACATATACCGGCCTCCTAGGACTGCAATGGTAATAATTGTCCGATCTTCGGGGGGCCAAATTTATACAAGGAATTACCTGGATTATAACACGGTGAGTACGGGTGGTACGGGTAGAGCATAGGCCAGAAACGGAAGAGGGGCGAACTGACGTTCGCCCCTCTTCCGTTAGGATGGCTGCGCGAGTCGGGATACTAATCTGCGGGTACGGCGACTTCGCTACCCAGGGATTCGTAGGCCCATTCGAGCAGGTCGACGGTATCGTCCCAACCGATGCAGGAGTCGGTGATGGAGATGCCGTACTCCAGTTCGGACGGGTCCGCACCGAGCTTCTGGGCGCCAGCGTTGATGTTGCTTTCAAGCATGACCCCGATGAGATCGGAGTTGCCGGCCAACCGCTGCTGGAGAACGTCCCGGAAGGCAATGTGCTGGCGGGTGTGGTCCTTGTTGGAATTGCCGTGGCTGCAATCCACCACTATGGACGAAGGGGCGCCGGACTTGCGGAGAGCGTCCGCGGCGGCGGAGATGGAGCGGGCGTCGAAGTTGGTGCCGCTCCGACCGCCGCGCATGACCAGGTGGCAGTTGCGGTTGCCCCGGGTCTCCACGATGGAGGCCTGGCCATCGTGGTCGATGCCGAGGAACGCCTGGGGGGTGCGGGCGGCGACGAGAGCATCCACGGCGGTCTGGGGGTCGCCGTCGGTCCCATTCTTGAAGCCGACAGGCATCGACAGGCCGGAAGCCATTTGGCGATGGATCTGGCTCTCAGTGGTGCGCGCGCCGATGGCGGCCCAGGTGACGAGGTCGGAGACGTACTGGGGCACGATGGGATCGAGGAATTCAGTGGCGGAACTCAGGCCGGTTTCCGCGATCTCCACCAGGAGCTGGCGGGCACGATGGAGGCCGTCTTCGATCTGGTAGGTGTCGTTGAGGTTAGGGTCGTAGATAAGGCCCTTCCAACCGACGGTGGTGCGAGGTTTTTCGAAATACACACGCATCACAATCATGATTCGGTCGCTGAGCCGGTCGGCGAGGGGCTTGAGACGGGCCGCGTAGTCGAGTGCGCCCGACTGGTCGTGAATAGAGCAAGGACCGACGATAACCGCAAAGCGCTCGTCCTCACCGTTCAGCACGTTCGCCAGTTGGCGGCGGCTATCGAGCACCACCTCCTCGGCTTTTCCGGTAAGAGGAATACGAGCTTCCAATTCCGACGGCTTGATCAGTGCATTGTTACTCATCACGTTAACGTCTTTTGCCGGTGAGATTGCCATCTGTTTGTCCTCCTGACGGGTACCGAATGCGAGGGGCCGATCTGTCCAACAAAAAGGACTTCAGCCTGCGTCCGGCTGAAGTCCTGCCAAAGTGGTTGTCACCAAGTTTTATCGGGCTTCCAACACCGGAATTAGGCTGACCGTGTTGCGGTAAGCGTAAAAGTAGAATGGGCGATAATACCCGGGGACGATTTGGCGGCAGGCGGTGCTCATTTCGAAAAAAATGCTACTCCCGTCATACTGCGTTGTCAACGGGGGAAAGCGGCATATTGGGGGATATTGCCGTTCATCAAGCGCGGGGGCCCGAGCCAAGCCTACAGAGGCCGTCCGGCGAGTTCCGCGACGACGCTGGCTCCACGATTGGCCGCCTGCTCATCGGGCCCATCAGCCAGGGCGCGCACGAGGGCGCTACCGACCACCGCAGCGTCGGCTTTCTTACCGACGTCAAGGACGTGTTCGCGGCGCGATATCCCAAACCCGACTGCGATCGGGAGGTCCGTGTACTGGCGGACACGGTCGACAAGGTCCAGACCACGGTCGGATACCTCGGAACGAGCACCGGTGATTCCCACGACGCTGATGCAGTAGACGAAGCCGCCGCCGAGAGTGATCGACCTCTCGATGCTGTCGTCGGTGCTGGTCGGAGCGAGCAAAGGGATCAGACGGACACCGTAGGGGTCGAGTTCGTACACGAGGGCATCGGCTTCGGAGCTGGGGAGATCTATGATGATCAGGCCGTCGACGGTTGCCTCGGAGCACGCGGCGGCGAACTCCTTCAGCCCAAAGGACATGACCGTGTTGTAGTAGCCCATCAGAATGAGAGGGGTGTCACCGACCTGGGGGCGGAGAGCGGCCGCGGTATCCAGGCAATCCTGGGCGGTAACACCGTTTTGGAGAGCCACGTAGCTGGACGCCTGGATCACCGGACCTTCGCCGATGGGATCACTGAAGGGTATGCCCAACTCGACGGCGTCGGCGCCGGCCTCGACCAGACGAGGCACGACGTCGAGGGCGGCGTTTTTGTAGGGATGACCGACGGTGACGAACACCACCAAGCCGGGGCGGCTCTCGGCCTTTATGGCGGCGAACTTGGCGGCGATGCGATCTGGGCGGGTTGCGGTCTGGGTGGACATAGGTGGCACTCGGGAAAGTTTGGAGTATGACTAGACTATCCTACGGGCCGGCGGGTGTCCAGACAGCGCGATTGTGCACGGGGGCCCGCCGATTGGAGCAACCATCATTGGGTTGATAGCGGCCCAGGCGCTAAAGGCGCAACCATACGCTGAGCACGGCGACCAGGTTCTGGGCAGCGTGGACAGCGATGCAGGGCCAAAGGGAGCCCGTCCGCAGGTACAGGAAGCCCAGCAACAAGCCCGTAACGAAAACAGGCAGCAGCAAAGCCGGCGCCAGGTGCAGGGCGGCGAACACTGCGGAAGATAGGACTAGGGCAGGCGCGAAACCCCAACGATTGGCGAGACCTTGCAGTACGAATCCACGGAAGAACACTTCCTCGGCAATTGGGGTCCAAACCGCCAAGGCCAGGGCGCTGAGAACGACCCAGCCTCCGGGCAGCAAAAGGCCTTCTGGTAGTTCGGGGGGCATCAAGAAGTCCCAACCCAACGCCATCCCGGTCATGGTGTACAACTGGGCGAATCCGAGGCTGCAGACTATCGCGACCACTGCCAGCAACGTCGTAACGGGGTACGAAATGGAGGGTCTGGTGAACCCCACCAGCATCAACGGGGGCGGCCAGGAACGGATACCGAGGAGCCACACGAGGACGACCTGGAGGATGCCCAAGGCGGTCGCGGAAACTACGGCGGCGATAGCCAGGGGAATTACCAGTGCCACCGACGCGGTCAGGACAGCCGTGGGTACGAGGGCCATTATCCCGAAGGCGGGTTGCCAGACCCCCCATCGGGGCGCACCCGGCGCAATGGATGCGGGTGCAATAACCGTCTGACAAGTCGGACATTCCGAAACTCCGGTGGAAATCTCGGAGCCGCAATGGGTGCAGAACAATTGCATTACAACAGCGTTATCGTGGACGGAGCCCGCAAGTTGGACGAATCAGTATAGAGCACGGTCAGGATTGCCCGGGCTGTGGATAGGCTCACCGGTAGCAAGTTTGTCATCGCGACCAGTGTAGCGACGCATCAGTCCCATCGCCTGGAAGACGTCGCCTCCGCCGACGAGATTGCCGCGCTTCGCTCGCAATGGCAAGGGAAATGGCACTCACAATGACAGTTTGAATGCAAGTGGGTACGCGTCAATTTAAATGGGGCTTGGCGCAGGGTGAGCCCGTTTTCGGACTGGTGGTTTCAGGCGCGGCAAGGGACCTGTCCACCTTTCGCCTCGACTGAAAAATATCGCGTGGGCACCGGCTTTCACGGGAACGGCGGGGGTGGGTTCGACGCAATGGAACGGGCCTGTCGGTACGCCGGTCCCATTTGCCAACTGGGGCACGTTGGGCCATAATCGCGGATGCCCGTCTGGACAGCAGATCATGCCAATATTGCGGGGAGAGCTAATGGTCACAGCTTCCAATTCACCAGGGTTTGAAGAGGGGATTCTCCGCATGGCCCAAACGATGGGTTTGGACGTGTCGGACGAGGAACGGGGCAAAGACCTCGTGCGCCGGGTGAGTTTGATGCGCGAAGGGTTAGCCCGTCTCTACGAAATTGACGTGTCTGGCGCCGAAGCTCCCTCGGCTTTCATTCCATCGACGCACCAAGAAGCCACGCCCGGCAGGGATTAGACCATGGCAGGCAACGAGCTGCATTACATGTCGGCCTGGGAACTGTCCGGCCTGATTCAGAGCCGCGAAGTATCGCCGGTCGAGATCGTGGATGCGTGCCTGGCCAGGATCGAAGAGACCGAGCCGACGCTCAACTCGTTCATCACCCTGATGCCCGAACAGGCGAGGGACGCGGCACGGCGAGCCGAGGCTGAGATCGGAAGGGGGAATTACCGCGGGCCGTTGCACGGTATTCCGGTGGGGTTGAAGGACCTGTTCAACACGGCGGGGGTCAAGACTACGTCGGGAACGCGGGTCTACGACAACTACCTGCCTGAAGAAGACTGCACGGTTGCGGCCAGATTCAGCCAGGCCGGCGCGATATTGCTGGGCAAACTGAACATGCACCCGCTGGCGTTTGGACCTACGGGGGAGAACGGCGATTACGGGCACATGCACAACCCGTGGAATCCGGAGCGGATCACCGGCGGTTCCAGCGGCGGGAGCGGGTCGGCGACGGCGGCTGGACAATGCACGATCACCATGGGCAGCGACACCGGCGGCAGCGTGCGGATTCCGGCGGCGCTGTGCGGGATAGTGGGCCTGAAACCGACCTATGGGAGAGTGAGCCGGGCCGGATTGACCCCGTTGTCCTGGTGCCTGGACCATCCGGGGCCGATGGTACGCACCGTGGAAGATGCGGCGTTGACCATGAACATCATTGCAGGGCATGACCCTCGCGATCATGCGACGTCGGACGCTGCGGTGCCCGACTACACGACGGCATTGACCGGCGACATCCGCGGATTGCGCATCGGCGTGGTGAGGGAATATTTCGAAACCGAAATCGACCCTGCCGTGGCGACACTGACGCATCAGGCGATAGCAGTTTTGGGAGAACTCGGCGCGGAGATCGTGGAAGTCTCCCTGCCGCTCTACGATTATGCCCAGCCCATCAGCAATGCCATCCTCAGCGCCGAGGCGACAGCCGCGCACCGGGATCTCCTGCTAAGCGACGGAGACAAGCTATACCCCCAGGTTCGTGATCGGCTGGAAGAAGGGCTTTTCATCTCGGCCGCGGAATACCTGAGGGCGCAACAAGCCAGGCAGGTCTTCTGCCGGCAGGTGGCGGACCTGTTGGACAACGTTGACTTGCTGGCGGGACCGGTGGAGCCGGTAACGGCCCCGAAGATCCTGGAGCGGCGCATCGAGATCGGCGGGGAGTCGCTGCCGGCGGTGCCGATGCTGACGAAGTACACGCGGGTCTACAACATCACCGGGTCGCCGGCAATTTCGGTCCCGTGCGGATTTGCGCCGGATGGACTGCCTGTTGGCCTACACCTGGCGGGCCGAAACTTTGACGAACTGACGGTGCTGCGTGCCGCGTACGCGTACCAGCAGGCGACGGACTGGCACGCTCAGCGGCCTCCGCTGTAGTCCGGTTACGCGAGCCAAGAATTATGCTCCCACAACGGGAGGAACCGTAAGCGACGTGACTACAATAAACGCCGTAACCTTCGACCTGTGGCAGACGCTGATCCTGGACAACCGGGAACTGGGCCAACAACGAGCGCAAGTTCGCTTGGACGGCGCCCGTGAATTGCTGGCCGAGCAGGGGATCCACCAAGACCCGGATCACATCCGAGAAGCCTATCGGGCGTGCTACCGAGCATGCCGGGCGGTTCGTAACGACAACGTGGACGTGAGTTTCCGCGAGCAAGTGGAGATCTTCGTCAACCTGATTGAAGATGGCTTGGTTGGGCGTTTGCCTGAGGCGACGGTTGCCGAGATCGAGAGGGTATACGCGGAGTCCTTCTTTGACTATCCTCCACGGTTTCACGAGGCGACGCAACGGACCCTGGAATCAGTCCGTGAAATGGGCCTGCGGATTGGCCTGATATCGAACACCGGAATGACGCCCGGGTATACGTTCAGGCAATTTTTGCAGCAACACGGGTTGGCGGACTATTTCCAGACGATGACCTTTTCCGACGAGGTTCTGTTAGCTAAGCCTTCGGATGAGATATTTCTGATGACGATGGGCGCCCTGGAATCGAGCCCGGCAAGTACGATCCACGTGGGCGATCACGTAAGCAACGACGTGGTCGGAGCCAACCGAGTGGGGATGAAATCCGTTTGGATACGCGGGTTCTACGAGCCCGAGGACCCGGACGACCCGAATAGCAAAGCAGACGCCGAGGTTGACGACCTGTCAGGCGTAGCGGCGGCCATACGGGATCTCGTCATCGGCTAACACTAAAGTCGAGCGACCTTCCACCGAGTCGGAACCCGCCCGGGGATCGACCGGGCGCAAGGAGCACAACCTTGTTCCAGGAACTCAGCGGCGGACCGCTTCCAAACGGGCGGTATCCGGACATCACCCTGGCCATATTTCCGCACCTGAAGGAATTCATGGTGGTAGACACCCGGGGGCCGTCCGCGGAAGTCCGGCTACTGTCCACGGAAGAAGTGTTCAACGACGAATACTACCGCACCGTGGAGAGTGAATTCGCCAGCGCTTTGCGAGAGGGCGGAGATCTGCCATTCCTGCACCTGATGCACTTGCCCAACCAGGTGGACGATATCGTGCGCGGAGTGGCGATGCACTGCATCCTGGAGCGGCTTGGAGTGGACTACCACGACGAAGACAAAATGCCGGAGGTGGTGGTGTTCGTTATTTCGGGGCCGACGCTGGCGATTCCCACCGAACAAGTTGTTGCGGGGTTTTCGGAGATGCTGTCGGACAAGTTGGACAGCACTGACGTTGATCGCTGGTCCGCGGAGCTGAGCAGGTTGATCCAGCAGGAAAGCAAGGCGTTTCCGGCCGCCGGGGAAGCGCTCGGCGAAACAATGACCGAGGAATCCCTTGACCCGTACTACATCTGGCAAAATCGGAATTGAGGAAGAACTTTGACCACCGAACGCATCGCGCTGACATTCAGCAGCCGGGACAACAACGATGACGACGACCTGATTGCCGTGGCGCAAGCCGCGGACCGTTTGGGATACGAATCGTTCTGGACCGGAGAGTCGTGGGGACGGGATGCTTTCACCGTGCTGACGATGCTGGCATGCCACACGGAACGCATAGGCTTGGGGACCGGCATAGTCACCGTTTACAGTAGGACACCGGGATTGGTGGCGCAGAGCATCGCGTCCCTAGACTGCATCAGTAACGGGCGAGCCATCCTGGGACTTGGCAGCAGCGGTCGCATAGTGATCGAGGACTGGCACGGCGTGAAATTTGACCACCCGGTGGCGCGCACGGCCGAGTACATCGACATCATCCGGTTGGCGCTTTCGGGGGAACGGGTCAACTACGAGGGCAGGTTCTACAACCTGAAGCGTTTTCGCATGGGAGTGCGACCGGTGCAGGACCGGGTGCCGATCTACGTGGCGTCGCTGGGAAAGCGCAACCTGGAGTTGACCGGTCGAGCGGCGGACGGATGGCTGCCCATCTGGACGCATAGCGAGAAGCTTCCCGTGGTCAAGGAACCACTGGCGCATGCAGCGCAATCGGCTGGGCGGCAGGTTTCCGACGTGACGACGGCTCCGCAAATCCTCAGCTGCGCCAGTGGGGATGAGGCGACGGTAGCGGACGCGGTAGCGCAGGCACGGTCGCACATGGCCTTTTACATCGGCGGGATGGGCCGGTACTACTACGATCTTTTCTGCAGGTACGGATACCAAGACGAGTGCGACCGGTTGCGGTCGGCGTGGGCGGAGGGAGACCGTGGCAAAGCGGCAGCCTGCATAGCCGATGAGATGGTAGACAACATCACGGTGATCGGGACACCAGATGACTGCCGGGAGAAGATGTCCCGCTTCCGGAGCAACGGCGTCGATATGCCGATAGTCGCGTTCCCACACGGTTCCGACCGCGACACGATGCTGGCCACGCTGGAAGCGCTGGCACCCACGACGGGCTAAGCCGGTCCCGTGAAGATCGGCGTGATCTCCGACACCCATTCCGCGGGGAGCGGCAGGGACTTGCCGACTGCGGTTTTCGACGCATTGGCGGGCTGCGAGTTATTGCTCCACTGCGGCGATTTGGAATGCATCGGCGTGTTGGACTACCTGGAGCGACTGGCGCCCGTGCTGGCGGTGCGCGGGTATGAGGACCCCGTTGAGCCAGGCGAGCGACTGGCCAACGTCTCCCGCATAGTCGAGGTGGCCGGCATACGCATTGGAATGGTGCACGACATACAGTGGCCACCGCCGGTGATTGCGACAATGCCGGACGGGACCGGGCTGGTGTGGCCGGAATCAGGCCTGGGCACGCTACTTCGGAAGAAGTTTGGCGGAGAGGTTGACGTGGTAGCGTTTGGAGACACGCATGAGGAATTGGTGGAATCGCAAGAAGGGGTACTGTTTGTGAACCCAGGGAGTCCCACTTACCCGGGTCGTCGCCACACGCCCCGCTCTCTGGGGACTATCGCAGTACTGGATATCGACGGCGGCGAAATCAGTGCACGGATTGTAGATTTGGCACCGAAAACGGACAAACAACTTGATTGACACCCAACTGGCCATGTGCTACTTATGCAATGTTTGTCGTGACTTTTAGCTGGAAAACGGAGAAGAGAGGATGGAATCAATCATCGTAGCCTTGGTTGCCGGGGTGATTGCCTTGGCGTTCGCGGCCTTCATGGCCTTTCGGGTCATCGGCGCGGACCAGGGCAATGAACGCATGCGGGAGATTGGCGACGCGATCCGCACCGGTGCGTCCGCCTTCCTGCGCCGCGAGTACATGTCGCTGCTGCCATTTGTAATCGTGGTGGCGGTGGTGCTGGGGGTATTGGACTACACGGTCTTTACCCACGAATTGGGCGTGCCGGCCACGGCCATTTCATACCTAGTGGGCACGATCTGTTCCGGCCTGGCCGGGTTCGTGGGGATGAATGTGGCGGTACGCGCCAACATCCGAACCGCAGCGGCGGCGATGCGGGGATTGAATCCGGCGTTGCGGATAGCTTTCTCCAGCGGCACAGTGATGGGCGTAACCGTGGTAGGCATTGGCCTGCTGGGCGTGACCATCCTGTACGTGATTTTCCAGGACATCGGCGCGGTGGCTGGGTTCGGGTTCGGCGCCAGCTCTATTGCCCTATTCGCACGCGTGGGAGGCGGAATCTTCACCAAGGCGGCGGACGTGGGTTCCGACCTGGTGGGCAAGATTGAGGCAGGGATCCCCGAGGACGACCCGCGCAACCCGGGCGTGATCGCGGACAACGTGGGCGACAACGTAGGTGACGTGGCTGGCATGGGCGCCGATCTGTTCGAGTCCTACGTGGGCAGCATCATCTCGGCGGTGGCGTTGGCAGCGGCCAGCACGACCGCCTTTGCGGTGTTCGGCAATGACGCGGTGTTCCCGATGCTGCTGGCCGGCGCGGGAATCATTGCCGCAATCCTGGGCACTTTCGTGGTGCGCAGCGGTGAGCAGGCTGATTTCGAAAAGCTACTATGGGCGCTCCGCTACGGCATCTTTGCGGCGGGCGGCCTGTTGATCGTATTTGCGGCCATCCTGACCATCACCCTGACCCACAACTGGTGGTGGTTCGGCTGCGTGGTGGCCGGCCTGATAGCGGGGACGATCATCGGCCTGGCAACCGAGTACTACACGTCATACAGCTACAAGCCGACGCAGCGGGTCTCGGAAGCGTCGCAGACCGGTGCGGCGACAGTCATCATCAGCGGCATAGCCTCAGGAATGCTGAGCACCCTGGTCCCGGTGATCTGCGTGTCGGTAGCCATCCTGCTGGCGTACTGGTTCGCGGGATTCTACGGGGTTGCGCTGGCCGGCGTCGGGCTGCTGTCTACCCTGGGCATCACCCTGGCCACCGACGCGTACGGGCCCGTCGCGGACAACGCGGGAGGTATCGCCGAGCAGGCTAACCTGGACCCGCAGGTGCGCGAGCGTACGGACGCGCTGGACGCTTTGGGGAACACCACGGCCGCCACGGGCAAGGGCTTTGCCATCGGATCGGCGGCCCTGACGTCACTGGCGCTGCTGGCTGCCTATTCAGTGAGCGCCGGGTTGATAACGCTGGGTACGGACGGCCGGATAGCCGCTGGCGGTACCGGCATCAATATCCTACAGCCGCAGATTTTGGTGGGTCTGGTCATCGGCGCGATGCTCCCGTTCATCTTCTCGGCGCTGACGATGCAGGCGGTCGGCAGGGCCGCGCAGGGCATCGTCGACGAGGTGCGCAGGCAGTTCCGCGAGATACCGGGCCTGATGGAAGGTACGGCCACTCCCGACTCGGCGCGGTGCGTGGACATCAGCACTCGAGCGGCGCTGCGGGAGATGATCCTCCCGGGCGTGATGGCTGTGCTAGCCCCGATAGCCGCCGGGTTCATATTGGGCGAGGCCGCCCTGGGCGGGTTGCTCATCGGAGCGGTTTCGGCCGGTTTCATGCTAGCGATCATGATGGCATCGGCAGGCGGAACGTGGGACAACGCGAAGAAGTACGTTGAGCTGGGCAACTACGGCGGCAAGGGCTCGGATGCCCACAAGGCCGCGGTGGAAGGCGACGTGGTCGGGGATCCCTTCAAGGACACTTCCGGACCGAGCCTGAACATCCTGCTGAAGCTGATGGCGATCGTATCGCTGGTGTTCGCTCCGGCATTCGTGGCGGCGCCGTCGCTGATCAACCTGTAGGTGCGACGAACGGCATACGGTATATATGGGGGCGGCCCGGCGGGTCGCCCTCTTTCGTTGGGCCAGCACGACTGGCGTGGGGCGCCGGCGAATGGCACAATGGCGGAAAATCAGGATGGGGGCAGGGTAATGAGTCGCATCACAGCCAGCGGCAGGTGTGAACTGTGCGGGAAATCGTATCGCAAATCCGGGATGGCGCGGCATCTGCAAAGTTGCCTGACGCGAACCGGATGGCCGGATCCACCAACCGCCTCCTCCAGCCGTCGGCCCCGGCAGGTCAAGGGTATCCACATTTCGGTTACGGACGCCTACCGACCGGAATATTGGCTGCACCTGGCGGCGCCGGCCAGCGCGAAATTGGTTGACCTGGACGATTGCCTGAGGGCTACCTGGGTGGACTGCTGCGGGCATCTCAGCGCGTTTGACATCGGAGGCGAGGAGTACCATTCCTACCCTCAGTACGGCGATAAAGGAATGAGCACCACGCTGGGCCGCGCCGTCCCGCCGGGAACCAACTTCCGGTACGAGTACGACTTCGGCACCACGACCCACCTGACGCTGCGCAGCGTGGATGAGCTGACTGTGCCATCGGGCGGGATCCGCCTGTTGGCCCGCAACGACGCGCCGGAGATTGTATGCGGAGTGTGCGGAGCGGCGGCGACTCGAGTCGGCCAGTCGGAGGATGATTGGCTAATGATGACCGCCGGATTATGCGATTCCTGCGCCGCCACCACCGGCGAACAAGCGGCATATCTGTTGCCGGTGGTCAACTCGCCGAGGTCCGGGATGTGTGGCTACGAGGGGCCGTGGGGCGATTAGCCTGCAAAGCCCCGACGCCGGTCTCGGAAGGCCGGATGAATTTCCCAACGGAGATCGCTTCTCTCCGATTCAAGCATGGAGACGACAGCAATGACCAGCAGCAACGGCAATCTTTTTGACCTCACCGGAAAGGTGGCGCTGATTACGGGAGGCAACGGCGGTCTGGGCTTGGGCATGGCGTTGGGACTGGCCAACGCCGGGGCGGACATCGCCATCGCCGCGCGCAACGCGCAGAAGAACGCAGCGGCCGTGGCCGAGATCGAGGCGACCGGCCGCAGCGCCTTTGCGATTCCAACGGACGTCACGAGCGAGTCGGACATCGACGACATGGCGTCGCGCGCCATGGCCCATTTCGGCCACGTTGACATCCTGATCAACAATGCGGGGGCCACGATGCGCAAGGCACCGGAGGACATCACCGCCGCCGAGTGGGACAACGTGCTTGACGTGAATCTGCGGGCAGCTTTCCTCTCGTGCAAGGCGATCTACCCACATTTCAAGGCCCAGGGCGGGGGGAAGATCATCAGCATCGGCAGCATGTACAGCATCTTCGGCGGCGGCGGCAGCGGGGTGCCCTACTCGTCCAGCAAGGGCGGGATCGTGCAGCTGGCCAAGAGCTTCGCGGTGGCGTGGGCCGGAGACAACGTCCAGTCCAACGCGATACTACCGGGTTGGTTCATGACCGAGCTGACGCAGGCAATTCCGGAAACGCAGCCGGAGCGTTACGACCTGATCAACAAGCGCATACCGATGGGAAGGTGGGGCGACGCCAACGAGCTGCAGGGAGCGGCGGTGTTCCTGGCAAGCCGGGCGTCGGATTACGTGACGGGGGCGGTTATCGCGGTTGACGGGGGATTTTCGGTGGCGTGAGGCGACGTAACCGACAGCGTGCATTCAGCGGCGACCATCCACACAATAACGATCCAACGACATAGGATAGTTTTTGAAAACCCTGTTGTCGACGGGCAGCCTGTATTCCGCGCTTACTGAAGTGGCTGACCGTAGCGGCAGGGCGGTACAGGATATTGCCGTGGAGGCCATTGAGGCGTGGCTCGCCGACCTGGAGCCTGACGTTGAAGAACGCCAAGAGATCGAGATTGCCCGTGCAGCAGCGGACGAAAAGGGCGGACCGAATTCGAGGAATTTTTCGCCGAGGTGTTCGGCGAACAAAGCTAACCGTGGACTATTGGTGGCGGGTTAAATGAAAATATGTTGCCGCCATCACAAGCAGGGCAGCAACTCCCAAAAAACGAGTGGCGGGATGTACAACTTTAATGCCCAACCGATCAACGCCAGCAACCAGATGATGCCGCCCAAGGATTGCTGCACCGGGTTAGCTGAACTCCTGGTCCACGTGATCAAGAATTGGTCAATTTGGTCTTCAAACAGTCCGAATACCACCACCGCCAGAACGGGTACGGCCAGCACCGCAAAGCAGCGCGCGTAGGCTGACCTGTCAGACAACGCGCATTCTCATAGCAGAACCGGGGCGGGCGTGATGCCCGGGCGACATATGGCGGTTCACGCGCGAGGAGACCATCCGCCGCCCAGGCCTATAGTTGCTCCAGAGCCTGGCGGGAGAGCATCATCTTGACGGGGCTGATGGGCCGGAAGGTGCGGGAGACACGGACGTCGCCGGCGAGGCTGCAGAGGGTGTAGGCGTCGTAGGGCTGCATTCCCTTCTCGGTGATCAAGAAGTCCACCATGTCGCGTACGGCCTGCTTCATCGCGGGGCCGAGATCGTCGCCGTGGGACAGGACGACGTAGTGTTCAGGGGTGATGGCGCGCGGGCCGGTGAGGCTCATGCCCTTTTCGACGGTGACGCGGACGTGGGTGTCGGCGGAACACTCGGCTCCGGTTCCGGCCACAGCGCCATCGCCGACGACAGCGTGACAGTCACCCATGGCAAGCAGGGCGCCAGGGACGAACACCGGCAAGTAGAGCACGCTACCCTCGACCAGCTCTTTCATGTCGATGTCGCCGCCGTAGGGGCCGCTGTCGCTGGCGGTTTCCTGCGGGTAGGTGGGCGTCGTGGCAACCAGGCCCAGTGACGGATTCAAGGGCAGACGCATGCCGCTGGGCAGCACCAGGTCATCGCCGTCAATGCTCATCACGGTGGGGTAGCCTTCGGTGAACTCGGATTCGAGGAAGCCGCGGCCGGGCATCACCATGTGGGCAGGGTTCTCCTTGGGCTTGATGCTGACGAACTCGATGCGGAGGGCGTCCCCGGGTTCAGCTCCGTTGACGTAGATCGGGCCGGTGGCGGGGCCTTTGAGGGACTTTTCCTGCAGGGCACCGGGTTCGCGGATGCCCTCGAAAGCGTCCCAAGTTTCCACCATGAGGTCGTCGCCGGAGTCGATGGTTACGGCCGGCTCATTCTCGGGGTGGAGGACGTAGATGCGGTGGTCACGGGAGATGGATTTCATAGCGTGATCTCCTGTCTTGGAGGAATCTCTATAGCCAAGTAGCGGAAGGTTTGCCCGGGTTTGTCGCCGAACGATGAGTAATCCCTCCAGCGCATCCGGTAGGAATGCTTGAGTTGGATCGGATCTTCGCGGTTCCGCTTGGTACCAACACTGGCGTTATCGCTCCACCACAAGTTGCCGCTGAAGACTTCCCGACCGTCGTGTATTCGAAATGCCGAATCGACAGCGCCAGTATTCGTAGATGGCGTCCAATAGCGGTGATCATTGGTGAGCAAAACTGCGTATCCCAGGTTGGCATCTTCACGCATATCTAACACCCGTTCTACGCGCTGTATGTCCTTCAAGAAGTCGTACCTCCTTGTATCCTGGGCGCTTTGATCGCGGAGCGCAAATTGCTCACCCAGCCAATCGAGAGCCAAGAGCTTGGTGCAGTATTTCAGCTCAATGGCCAGATGTGCCCGGTTAGTGCTAATCCAAATCTCCAGCGCTAATCGGCGCTCACCCGCTCCGGAGGCATTAAATTCGAGGCGCACCTCACAACCAGGCTGGGTTTCGTGAATATGCCAAGCCAGCGCGTGCTGGAAATCCGCCTCCGAATGAAAAATGCGGCGACGCAGAAACAAACCGGACATCAGGTCATCAATATCGAGCATTGTTACTATCGGACCAAAGCGCTGGCGGCAGACGTTGGGCGAGCAGTCAGGGTTGTAAATCCAGCCGCGCTGGTTGGCAAAATGTAACTGTTCAGAGTTGATGAGATCTGCGGGCTTTTTGGCCGTTCCCAGAGCCGTGGCCAAGTAGGCAATTCCGGTGCTGAGCCGATCAGATCCCCCTCAAACGTGAACAATTACGGCAAAATCTTTGAGTTGCAAAGCAACACTGCGGAAGGCGTTTCTGCGCTCCGGTATGGCGTCGAATCTGATGAGAGAGTGGGCTGCGTTTGCGGGCAACGGGTCCGGCACAATAGAGAGACCCAGGCTTTCGCACTCCTCTGCCGTAACAGCCATAACCCCGCTGGCTGTGTCGCCTTGGCCTACGAAGTGTCTGTACGCAGCTTCCGCCGAGACAAGGCGGCTGTCGTAGGCTGACAGATTAGGGTCTGTGCGCCGGAAGGGGTTGAAGTCAGCGGAAGTCGCGGTGTCCGGTGAGTCTGGGTTGGGATAAATCATCACATAATAGAGGTAAGGCGCGGTCACCCGGTTGCTCCGTCGACTTTCGCAAGATAGTTCGCCAGCCGAGTCCATCCTTCGGCTTCTGCCATGTCAAGGAGGACTTCACCGGAGTTTTGGGTGCGCGTGTCGGCCCATACCAGTTCTCCGCGGCGGGTTTCGGGGGCAATCTCCAAGCTGATTTCGGCGTCGGGAAATGACCATTCCGCGGAAACGAAGCCGTATGTAGTCGGGCATATAATTGGCTCCGGGGCGTGAACCGGGTACATTTGTAGGAAAGCTTCCGACAACCAGTTCAGGTATTCAATGTCAAAGGCTACCCCTTCGCCGTTACGCCAGCCGTCGGACAAATAGCGCAAGCTAGCGATTTGTCGGCTGGCTTTCAGCCCGGAGGACTCAATAGTGGCCATGGCGCGACTCCTTTGATTGATCCCGTCAAAACCATCATAGTAGAGACAGTTCAGCCTGCACGACGTTTACCGGGTTCACGCAACTCGCATCTAAATCCACCACGTTCACCGCCACATTCCCTCGAGTGGTGGACGCCCCCATCGGGGAACCGGAATAGAAGGCCGTCACGTCGTTTTGGGACACGTCTTCGAATCGCTCCCAATGGCCCAGCGCGATGTAGTCGCATGGCGCTTCGGCGATTTCGTGGGGGCGTATGGGTGATGAGCGTTCCTCGGTATCGTCGGGGTAGTGGAAATGCCCGTGGGCCACGGCGACGCGCCAGTGCCCGTTGCGGTGGGCCGGAATGCCGGCCAAGGGCCGGAACGTCGGCGTATGGCTGTCCATGGCGCGGCCCCAGACTTCGAGGTCCAGATGAGGAAAGGTCAGGGTCTGTCCGCGGGTACCACTGATGATGTGGAGATTATCCGGGCGGTCGGCGAAAGGAGCTCGGTGGTACAACGACGAGGCGTCATACAAGTCGTGGTTACCGGGCAGTATCACGGCTGGCACTTCAGCGCGGGCAATCTCGGCGACGAAGAACTCCAGCACGGTGTCGGATATGCGGGCGTTGTCGAAGACATCCCCGGCGATCAAGAGGGCATCACCGCTCAAGGCATGCACCCCGTCCACCACAGCAGACAGCGCGCGTTGAGCGGATTCTGGGTCCCAGTCGTCTCCCAAATGGGTATCCGAGGTATGGATGATGCGAATTTTGCGGCAAGGATTCATCGACAACGTGGGCATGGGTCTTGCTCAGGCAGTGGCGGACGTGGGCACGGTAACCGGGTCGCCAACCCGGGCCAGTATCGCATCCAAGAGCGCCGGCAAGTTCCAACCCCGGGCAGCGGACACGAAGACCCGACCGCTAACGGCAGGGGATTCGGCGCCGGAGATCGCGGACAGGTCGATCCGGTCGAGGACGTCTACGTCCGCAGGGTCGTCCGTGAGCAAGTCCATCTTGTTGATCACCAACATGCGTGGCTTACCGCCAAGGTCAAGGTCGGCCAGGGTCTGTTCCACGACCTCAACCTGCTCGGGAGCCTTGGGGTGGGTTATGTCAATGACGTGCAGCAGCAGGTCGGCCTCACTGAGTTCTTCCAGGGTGGCGCGGAAGGCGGCAACAACGGTGGGCGATAGTTTTTGGATGAATCCCACCGTGTCGCTGAGCAGCAGCTCGTTACCATCGGGGAGGCGCAGACGACGGGTAACGGGGTCCAGGGTGTTGAACAGCTGGTCTTCGGCGGGGACGCCGGCGTCGCAGAGGGCGTTGAACAGGGTGCTCTTGCCGGCGTTGGTGTAGCCGACGAGCGTGGCCATCGGGGTGGAGGACTGTCGGCGACGCTCGAGATAATGGCTGCGACGTTTGCGCACGTCGTCGAGTTCCGATTCGATTTTCTGGATGCGACGGCGGATCAGGCGGCGGTCGGTCTCCAACTGGGTTTCACCGGGGCCGCGGGTGCCAATGCCGCCGCCGAGACGTTCCAAGTGGGACCATTGGCCGACCAACCGAGGAAGCAGGTACTGGTGCTGGGCCAATTCAACCTGGATCTGGCCTTCCCGGGTACGAGCGTGTCGGCCGAATACGTCCAGGATCAACGCGGTGCGGTCGATGACCTTGATCTGGAGAGCCGCTTCCAAGTTGCGCTGTTGGGTGGGCGTCAGCTCATCGTCGCAGATCACCACGTCCGGACGTTCTTCCTCCAATAACTCCTGCAACTCCTGGAGCTTGCCCTTGCCCAAGTAGGTTGGGGTCATACGTTCCGCGCGCTGGGACAGGGTCGCGACGACCTCGGCCCCGGCGGACCGCGCCAGGTAATCCAACTCAACCAGGGTGTCATCCAGCCCCCAGAGATTCGCGCCGCGCATCTTCGCTTCCACGGCAACCAAAACCGCCCGTTCGGTTTGCGGGCCAGTGAGTTTGGGTTGGCGAGATTTGGGCATCGGTGAATGATCAGTGGACGGCCAAAGGGCTACGCACGAGGCGCCGGTATGGTCCAGTTTTCGAGACGTTGGCAGCCGGTTTCGACCCGCTCGTCGGGAGTGGTCAGAGATGTAGCCCTCGCCGTACTGCCCGTAGGAAGAACCGGGGGTTACAACAATGTCGACCTCTTCCAGTAGGCGAGCCGCGAAGTCGGCTGAGGTAAAGCCTTCGGGCACGGGCGCCCAGATGTAGAGGCTGGCACGGGGTGTTTCGACATTCAGACCCATGCGAGTCAACGCCTGAAGGACGCGATCGCGGCGCCACTGGTAAATGCCGACGTTGTCATCAATGCAGTCCTGGGGCCCAGTAAGCGCCTCCATGGACATTTCCTGAATGGCCTGAGGGACGCCGGAATCGAGGTTGGCCTTGATCTGGAAGAGGGCCTTGATCATGTCAGCGTTGCCGACGGCCATGCCCATGCGCCATCCGGTCATGTTGTAGGTCTTCGAGAGGGAATGGAATTCGAGCCCGACCTCTTTGGCACCGTCGAGTTGCATCATGCTGCCGGCACGGTAACCATCATAGCCGACTTCGGAGTATGCGGCGTCGTGTAGCATCGCGATGTCGTGTTCGCGACAGTACCGCAGCGCGGACTCGAGGTCTTCCTGGGAGGCCACCGCGCTGGTGGGGTTGTTGGGATAATTGAGCCACATTACCTTGGCCTGGCGGGCCACGTCCTCGGGAATCGCATCGAGTTCGGGCAGCCAGCCGTTGCGCTGGTACAGGGGCATGACGTAGCTCTCGGCGCCGGCAAACATGGTACCGACCGCATACACTGGATAGGCCGGATCGGGTACGAGGGCGATGTCGCCCGGATCGAGGAAGCAGAAGGCCGCGTGACCAATACCCTCTTTTGCGCCGATCAGGGGCAATACCTCGGTGTCGGGATCGAGGTCAACGTCGAAGCGCTGCTTGTACCAGTGGGCGATGGCGCGCCGCATTTCGGGGAGGCCGTCGGTTTCGGGATACCGATGGTTGGGGGGGTCCTGGGAGGCGGTGAGAAGTCTGTCGATTATGGGTTGCGGAGTGGGGATATCGGGATCACCAATGCCAAAGGTAACCACATCAGCGCCGGCGGCGCGCTTCTCCGCGATGATCCGGGAGATCTCCACGAAGGGATACGGGGCCAGTTTGCCGAGGCGTTGGGACAGATTAGGCATGATGCTCCTGGGATACTATGGGCTGGTTAGATGGACGCTGGAACGACGGTGGAGAAACCGGCGGCCAGCAACGAACCGGTGTGATTTGCTCGCGGATGCGACTGCCTACACGGAAACCGCCGCGTCCGGTTGGAAGACCATCTCGCGCTCCAGCGTCACCCAGTTGTATTCATCCACGAACTTGGCGAGGCTGAAGGGGGGATCGATGCCCAACTGGGCCGACAGTTCGCCCGCCGGGTCTTCGATGCCATGCTGGCTGCGCGCGTCGGCGGCCACCGACAGGGCGGCCATGCGCATGACGGTAAGGAACTGGGAGTAAGTCGCGCCGTTGGGGCGGTCTTGCGGGAAGTAGGCGTTCCGGATGCCCGCGCCCCAGGACACGAACAGCTGGTGGTTGAGTACGGTCAGGATCGCAGACGCCCCAGTCGGGCCGACGCCGTCGGCCTCCGTGAGGCAGTCGAAGGCGCGCTCCACGATATCCAATGTGGAGCAACGCAGGTCGTCGAACTCCAGGGCAGAGGCCGCCATAGGCTCAAGCAACGGCGCGGCGTTGCCCACTGCTGCGGCGATGCCCGCAGACTTGTGACGGGGAATACGGCAACCCCATTGGTTCACGTAGCCGACCAGCGCAGGCCAGTCCGCATTTTTCTGCCCCGATATGATCGGGTCGCGGAAGGACGGGGCGCGGGCGGCGAGGCACGTTGCATCGTCGGCGAGGCTGCGGAAAACCTGAGACGACCAACGCAGTTGGTCAAAGGTCGTAGGGCCGGTTACGTAATTGCTCATTCTGTCCACACTCCGCTGAAAACTTCTGCCGCGGGGCCTTCCAAATAAACCTCGCCGGCGCCATCCCACTCGATGTTGAGGGTTCCGCCGGGCAGGTTGACCGCCACGCGGTCGCCGGTGTGACCCAACAGCCGGGAGGCCACGCCGATAGCGCAGGCTCCGGTACCGCAGGCCATAGTTTCGCCGGAACCTCTCTCCCAGACCCTGGCGTCCAGATTGCCGTCGTCCCGGACATTGACGATTTCAAAATTGACCCGATCTGGAAAGATGGGATGCCGTTCCACCAGGGGTCCGATGTTGTGCAAGGGAAATTCTTCGATGGGCTGGTCGATGAACGTCACCGCATGGGGGTTACCCATGGACACGAAGGTAAGGAACAGGCGGAAGTCCCCAGGGTGGACAGCGTAGTTCATGACCGGGCCGGATTGACCGGCAATGGCGGGATCCAAATCGACGGGGATTTCGGACGGAGCGAGCCGCGGCGGTCCCATACTCACGCGCGCCGAGTCAACAGTGGCGCCAGCGTAGTGGGGCACGATGGTCCGAACGCCGGCCAACGTGTCGACGGTCACCTGGTGGGCGGAGCTGGACACGATGCCACGCTCTATCGCGTACTTGGCGAAGCACCGGATACCGTTACCGCACATGGCTCCTTCGGACCCGTCCGAGTTGAACATGCGCATTTTCAGGTCGGCGACGTCGGATTCCATCACCAGGATCAACCCATCACCGCCGACTCCAAAATGTCGATCGCTGATGGCCCGAGACAGGCTATTCCAATCCCGTTCGGGCATCACACGAGCGTCGACATAGACGTAATCGTTGCCGGCGCCGTGCATTTTGGTGAATTCCATTGTCGCGACTCCTGCGCCGAAATGGACCCTTTCCGTCAGGCACCAATTGTATCACAAGGGGTCGGAGGTCCTAGAAAACGTTGCACGAGAGAGCAGGCCTCGGCGACCGGCAACCGGTGGGTGGCGTCGAGCCAATGAACGCGCTGATCGCCCGGTTTGAACCAGGTGTACTGACGGCGGACCAAGCGGTGCGTCCGGGTCTTGGAGCGAGAAACCGCTTCGTCGTAAGTCATCTCGCCGGCCAAGTATTGGCCAAGCTCGGTGTAGCCGACCCCAGACAAAGCGCCGCTACCCAGCGCGTACCCAGCAGTCTCAAGGCGACGGGCCTCGTCCAGCAGGCCTGCGGCCATCATCGAATCAAACCGGGCGTCGATGCGATCGTACAGGGCAATGCGGTCGGCGGCAAGACCGAGGACGAGGGAACGGTACGGAGGCTCAGGGCTCTTGCCGGTCACGTCGACCGGATGCCCAGTAGCGCGTAGGATTTCCAGGGCGCGGATGATGCGGCGCGGGTTTTGTGGATCGACGGTGACGGCGCGGTTGGGGTCCAGACGGCGCAGCTCCTGCCACAGGGCGCCAAGGCCCTCGGCAGCGAGACGATGCTCCAACTGAGCACGGAAGGCCAGGTTGGGTGGCACCTGGGGAACCGTCCAACCCTCGAGGAGGGCCCACACGTATTGACCCGTGCCGCCGCACAATATGGGCAATTTGCCCCTGGCTGCGATGGTCTCGACGGACTCCCGCGCCAACAGCAAGTACTCGCCAAGGCTAATTGGCGAATCGGGCGGACGGATGTCGATCAGGTGGTGGCGAGCGCTCTCGCGCTCGTTCGGAGTAGGTTTGGCGGTGCCGATGTCCATGCAGGTATAGACCTGCCGGCTATCAGCGTTGACAATTTCGCCGTCAAAACATTGCGCAAGGGCAATTGCAAAGGCAGTCTTGCCCGCCGCGGTGGGGCCGACGACAGCGATCAGGTTGTGCAGGGCCAACATGAACCGGCCGGGTGGCGACTACTGCTGACGGTCGGAGAACGCGGCGGCCACGCCCAAGAACGCGCCCGCGTCCAGGCTTGCCCCGCCGACAAGCGCACCGTTAACACTTGGAACGGCGGCGAAGTCGGCGGCGTTTGCCGGATTCACGCTGCCGCCGTAAAGCAGGTGAGTGGCCGAAGCGGCGTCGGCTCCCAACACCGCCGCGACGGTGGAACTGATGGCCCCGCCCATTATCTGGTCGGCTATTTCCGGAGTAGCGGCACGGCCGGTTCCGATGGCCCACACGGGCTCGTAAGCTATGGCAAGTGCACCGACCGCGGCTTCAGGGTCGAGATCGGTCAGCGCGGCGACGACCTGGCGCCGGATGACCTCTGCGGCCCGACCGGATTCTCGCTCGTCCAAGGTTTCGCCGACACAAACGATGGGGCGCAACCCGTGCTGCAGCGCGGCGGCGGCCTTGCGACCGACGGATTCGTCGGTCTCGCCGAAGAACTGGCGGCGCTCGGAGTGGCCGATGATCACGTAGTCGCACAGGCCGACCAGCATTGGCGGAGCGATCTCGCCAGTGAAAGCGCCGCTATCGTCGGCGTGCATGTTCTGCGCGGCGACGGCTACACCGCTGCCGGTCAGGGCATCCCGCACCGCCGCCAGTGCCACAAACGGTGGAGCGATTATGACTCTGACCCCGGGTACCGCCACGACGCCAGCGGCCACAGCAGATGCCAACTCGACTCCGGACGCGAGGTCGGTGTTCATCTTCCAGTTGCCGGCGACGATGTTGGTGGGAGAGGTCATCAGAAGATCCTGGGGGATTGGATTCGGTTACGGGCCGTACTTGGACAGTTTGCCGGCGTGGGACAGGGCCAGGAGCATGATGGTTTCGGCCGGTATGCGGCCGATAGACCCCTGGCCACACGCGCGCTCGTTGAAACCCTCGACCCCTTCACCGAGGGTCAGCCGGGAATGGAGCATGAAGGGAACGGGATGCCAACTGTGGGATGCCATGATAGCGGGGGTGGAGTGGTCACCGGCGACCATCAGCACGTCGGGTTCCAGGTCCAAGATGCGCGGAATGTGGACGTCTAATTCTTCGAGGCGTTTCACTTTGCCATCGAAGTCGCCGTCTTCGCCGGCGGCGTCGGCGGGCTTGTAGTGAATGAAGAAGAAGTCGTGGTCGTCCCAATTGGCGTGCAGGGTGTCCACCTCGTCGCCGAAGGTCATGCCGGTAGGGATGATCCGCATGTTGGCGACGTAAGCCAGTCCCCGGTACATGGGATAGGCGGCAATGGCGGCGGGGTTCAAATGATAGACCTGACCGAAATCCGGCAGGTTGGGAAGCTGGGCCCATCCGCGGAGCAGGACCATATTGGCCGGCTGTTCCTCGGAAAGGATGCGACCGGCCTGGGACACGAACTCCTGAACGATTTCGGCGGTGCGCTCGGCCGCAGGCGACAAGGCGCGAGCTGGCCTGGGCGGCAGACCTTCGCGCTGGGGGTCGGTTTCCTCCACCGCTTCGGACAGACCCTCGCCGCGCAGGCGCAGCACAAACCGATAGTCCTGCACCGGCAACACGTCCACCTGTACTCCGGGTATCTCGATGCCGTCGAGGCGCTGGCACAACGCAGCGCTCAGCTTAGTTGCGATACGGCCGGCCCGTCGGTCGGTGAGAATGCCATCGTCGTCCACGGTGCAAAAATTGCCACGAGCGGCTACATCACCGGGCAGCAGTTCGGCGCCGATACCCAGGGCTTCCAAGGCACCACGCCCGATCAGGTACTTCAGCGGGTTGTACCCGAAAAGGGCCAGGTGGCCGGGTCCGCTGCCGGGAGCAACACCGATCTCCACCGGAGTGGTAAGTCCGCAGGCGCTGCGCTGGGCCAACGCATCCAGATTGGGGATGTCGGCCGTTTCCAACTCGGACTTGCGGGTGTCAGGATGGGGCAATCCGCCCAAGCCATCGGCCACCAACAGGACGATTTTCGACGGGGTGCTGGCGATACTGTCGCGGATTTGTTCCAGATCAATCATGCTTAGCTCCGGTGGCCGGCGGGCCGTCAAACATCAGGGATCGCGTCGATTCCGGGGAGCACGCGCCCTTCGAGAAACTCCAGAGAAGCGCCGCCGCCGGTAGACACGTGGGTCATGCTGTCCATGAGGCCGAGGGCTTCCACGGCTTCCGCGGTGGAACCGCCACCGACCACAGTGGTTGCGTCCCGCAACCCCGCAATGCCATTCGCGACCTGACGGGTGCCGGCGCTGAATTGTTCCATTTCAAACACGCCCATTGGTCCGTTCCACAGAATGGTCTTGCAATCGGCGAGTGCTGCCGTGTATGTAGCGGCCGCTTCTTGACCGATATCCATGATGTACCAACCGTCGGGGACGTTGTCCACGGGCACAGTGTCGACCGAAGCGGGGTTCGGGTCGAATTGATCGGCGACTACGAGATCCTGAGGCAGATGCACCTTCACGCCAGCAGCGTCGGCTCTTTCAACTACGTCGCGAGCGAAGTCCAGCCGATCAGTTTCGACCGATGACGCCCCGACCGGTTTGCCGGCGGCGGCCAGGAAAGTCACCGCCATGCCGCCGCCGATAAACAGATGGTCGAGGCGAGCAAGGAGGTTTTCCAGGACCAGAATCTTGTCGCTAACCTTGGCGCCGCCCATGAGCGCGGCCAGCGGGCGATCCGGATTTTCCAAAGCGACGCCCAAGGAGCGTACCTCACGCTGGGTCAAGAGTCCCATGGCCGTAGGGAGATGGCGCGGGACACCGACGGTAGAAGCGTGGGCCCGATGGGCCACGGCGAAAGCGTCCATGACGAAGCAGTCGGCCAAGCCAGCCAACTGAGCCGAAAAAGCGTGATCGTTGCTTTCCTCACCCGCATGGAAGCGCAAGTTTTCGAGAAGGCACACATCTCCCGGAGACATTTCGGCAACCGCTTTGACCACCGTTGGACCGACGCAATCATCCAAAGGGGTAACGGGCCGGCCCAAAAGGGTAGCCAACCGCTCGCCCACCGGAGCCAAGCGCAGGGCATCGTCGACCTTGCCTCTGGGTCGACCGAGGTGGGAGCACAGCACCACCTTGCACTGCCGCTCCAGCAGGTACTCGATGGTGGGCAGGGTGGCGCGCAAGCGATGATCGTAATTGGAGATGAGTTCCGCGCCCTGCTCAATAGGCACGTTGAAGTCAACCCGGACCAGGACGGTCTTTCTGTTGACATCCAGTTGGGAGAGAGAACGCTTGGACATGCTGCGACCTTCGGTCAGGTCAGTTAGGAATCACGGTCGACGACCAATTTGGTCGCCCAATCCAACAACTCTGGCTGCTCCAGCGTGACATTCGCGCCAGTTACGGCCTCGCGCGCTTGCCGAAGAAGCTGGTCGATTTTTTCGTTCGAGTATTCTCGGGATCCGGCCTCGTCCAAGATTGAGACAATCCGGGGCGCATCGCCGGGTTCCAGCACCCGTTTCATGTATATGCCGCCGAGTTCGCGCTTGGCGGCAGTGTCGGTGTGATGCAACGCGTGGATCAGGGGCAGGCTTTTCTTCTTGTTGAGGATGTTGGCGGGCGTGAAACCATCACCTGATCGCCCCCACAGGTCGTAGATATCATCCCTGACCTGGCGAGCCATGCCAAGCTTCGTGCCCCATTGCTCCAAAGCATCGGCGGTGGCTGGCTGGGCTCCGCAGGCCAACGCCCCCAGACGCGCTGAGCATCCAGCCAATGCCCCGGATTTCCGGTCGATCATATCCATGTAATCGGCTTCAGACACCATCAACTGGTCCTGGTAGGTGAGATCCATGTACTGACCCTCGCATAGGGTCAAACAGGCCCGATCCAAAGCACTCAATGCGGCCAGAACGGTCTCAGCGGCGACCCCCGCGTCGGACAGCCGCATCAACACGGAGCGGGCCAGAGCATGCAATCCATCGCCGGCGTTGATGGCCTGGGACGGACCCCACACCCACCAGATGCTGGGACGGACGTTGTCCTGATCAATGCGTCCGGCCTGCACGTCGTTGTGCACGAGGACGAAATTGTATGCCAACTCAACAGCAGCCGCGGCCGATACCGCCTCCTGATGCCCGCCAGATACCGCGTCTGCAGAAGCCAGCGCTAGCGCACCGTAGTGATGCAACGGAGTCAGCGCGTCTTCCGCAGGGTTGCCCCTCTCATCCACCCATCCCAAGTGATAACGCAGGAGGTCGTACAACATGCCCTGCCGGCCGTCGAATGCTGATCGCAGTTCGGCGTGCACGCCAGCCCGGTAACTATCGTATGTCTCCACCGATGTAATAACCGACCTCGCTATTCGGGCGTCTCGAGCATTTCGAGGGTGGCGAGCAACCGCTCGTAGGGCAGTACGCCCTCGCGGAGCAGGCGGACACTGCCTGCTGACACCGACACGATAGTGCTTGCGGCACCTACAGGCTCAGGGCCGGAAACAATGATACCATCAACCCAATGGGCGAGCGTCCGGCGAAGCTCGTCAGCGTCAGTTATGTCGGGCTCGCCGCTGCGATTGGCGCTGGTACCGGTAATGGGGCGACCCAGGGCATCGGCCAACGCCAGAGGGACCGGGTGGTCGGGCATTCGCACGGCGACCGTATTACGGCCGGCGGTCAAGCGGTGGGGCAGACCGGGAGCCGCCGGGAGCACCATCGTCAACGGACCGGGCCAGTAGGCTTCGGCCAAGCGGCGAGCCGGCACCTCGCTGTCTGAGGGAACGGCCGTCACCTGTCCCGATTGCTCCCAGCCGGACACCAGCACGGGCAACGGCATGTCGGCAGGGCGGCCCTTGGCGGCATAAACGCGATCGAGGGCTTCGGGGTTGAGGGCATCCGCCGCCAAACCGTAGAGCGTGTCCGTCGGTATGGCGATCACGCCACCGTCGGCAAGACGTCGGGCTGCCTGGCGGATTTCAGTTTCAAAGTCCAAAGGGAGGAGGTCCACTATTTTAGAGAGACGTTCAGCCTGGGGATAAAAGTTGCCGATGCGCAAATGGGTCGGGATCCTTCGCGACCGGTCGGCGAGGCCCGGTTCCATCGATTGGTCAATTGTTCAACTCGCGGGCCGCAATGGACCGCAATTCAGGGATACGAAGCAATTGCTCGACCAGGAAACGCCGGTTGTCGTTAGCGTCGGTTTTGCGTTCGTTGATGATCTCGTCGTAATCGAACCCGAGTAGCGCGCAGAATTCGCGACCCGTCCAGACCATGCTTTCGTCAATGGTCTGTTTGAAGCCGACCACGATTGCCTGCTTGTCGTCCTGATTGAAAGAACAAACCTTGATCGAGGTTGAGTACGGTATCGTTGAGCCAACGTTGGTGCTGAATGCCGACAGATTGCTCACTTCACCGCTGGATTTCTTAGTGTCGAACTGATCACCGTCTTTAAGTTCGAGCACGTAGCACTCGCGTTTCGAGGCATCCCGCACGAATACCAAGTAATCGGGTTCGGCGCTAGGGAAATGGATCCGGCTGGATTTCTTGATGGCGGATTTGTCGGCCAGGAACACCCCGTCGCTGCCATTTTCGAGAAATGCGTCCAAGTCGTCGATCGCGGTGCCGTTGGCTGCAGATTCCCGGTGGATGATGTGTTCAAGTTCAGTGCCCGCGCGGATGCTGGTGGCGTGGACGCGAGAAACCAGGGCGCCGATATCGGGATCGTTGAAGAGCCGAGCGTAGCCGCCGTCCCGGCGGCCCGGGTTACTTTCCTCGATCCTGACCATCCGTCCGATCACAAGTCGCCGGCGATGTCACAGCCGAGGAACTGCCGACCGACCTGGTGGGCCGCGGTCATTACAGAATAGCTGCCGGCGGCGGGGTCAAGGACCACGTCGCCCGGATCGGTGACCGCATCGATCAAACGAGCCTGGAGATCCACAGGCTTGGGGTGAACATTTCCGATGCGCTCCACCCGCTCGGTCACCACGTCCGGGATGTCGTGACGCTGCCAAACTCCCTTCGCGCGCTTGGGCGGTTTCTGCAAGATGAGCAGATATTCGCCGACGCGCCTGGTCCGGTATCCCATGCCGAGACGGTCCTTGTTCCAGGTGACGAGGTCCACGATCTCGAGACCCCATTCTTCCACCCAAGACCCGACTCCGGTACACAGGTGGAACTTGTCGATCCACAAGAACAGGTGGCCAGACGGTATCAAAGCGGCCGCGATCCCGGCGACAAATTCGCTGATGGTCTGTTCGCTCATCTGAAGAAGGCCCGAACGCCTCTGCCCCCGGCTGACGCCTTCGTTGCCGTACTGCATCTTGTCGAGAATTCCCCGATATTGCGGGTCAAAAATGCACAACGGCACCGTGTCCGGTTCCAGCGCCGACAGGAGTTTCAAGCCGTCGCATTGGTTCCGCTGGTTCAACGGCAACGGCCACGGGCGGACTAGCGACGCGTCCGACCGCGGAACTCTGGATGTGGCGAAGACAGTCATGGGGACACGGAGAGGCTCAAGCGTTCCGGCAGTATTCTAGCAGGATGGCGACACGGAGGTGGGCACGGACCGAGACCGGTGGGTTGCTGTGCTAATATAACCCGTAGATTCCCAAGAGGCCGGCGGGGAGTTTATGAGCAGCACAGCGCAGCCAGACGCCATCGCGGTAATCGATTTTGGCTCCCAATATACGCATCTGATCGCCAGGCGAGTCCGTGAACTGGAAGTCTACTCGGAGATCATACCGGCCACGGCGGGTCGGGAAAGGATTGCGCACCTGAACGCCAAGGGGATCATCCTTTCGGGCGGCCCGGCCAGCGTGTACGACACGGGGGCCCCGACCATAGCCGATTGGGTCCTGCAGTCCCATATCCCGGTGCTGGGGATCTGCTACGGCATGCAGGCCATGGTGCACCAATTGGGTGGGGTAGTCACCCCGGGGGACGCGCGCGAATACGGCCACGCAGACCTGCATGTAGCTGAAACTGCAAGCAGCCTCCTGACCGGGATCAGCGCTTCGGCGCCGGTATGGATGAGCCACGGCGACCGGGTGGAGCGGCTACCCGAGGGAATGGCGACGCTGGCCAACACCGCTAACAGTGATTGCGCCGCGGTGTCGGACGGCGAGAGATGGTTCGGCCTGCAATTTCACCCGGAAGTGCAGCACACGCCGGACGGCATGACCATTCTGCGCAACTTCGTGCGAGGGATCTGTGGTTGCTCCGGCTCGCGGACGCCGGGCAATTTTGTGGCCGACACGGTGGCAAGAGTGCGGGAGCAAGTGGGGAGCGACCGGGTGATCTGCGGCCTTAGCGGAGGCGTCGACTCTTCGGTGGCAGCGGCGTTGCTGCATCAAGCAGTTGGGCCGCAGTTGACCTGCATTTTCGTGAACAACGGCCTGCTCCGACACGGAGAAGCACAGCAGGTGCAGGAAACCTTCAACAAGAACATGGGTATGGACCTGCGCTACGTAGACGCGTCGGACCGTTTTCTGAACGGGTTGCGCGGTGTCACAGACCCGGAAACGAAACGCAAGACCATTGGCAACGAATTCATCCGGGTGTTCGAGGACGCGGCTGCGGAGATCGAAAATGTGCATTGGCTGGCCCAAGGCACGCTGTATCCCGATGTGATTGAAAGCGAAACGCCAGAGAACCGGGCCTCCGCTCGCATCAAGACCCACCACAACGTGGGGGGATTGCCGGAGCGGATGAATTTCGGCCTGGTGGAGCCGCTGCGATACTTGTTCAAGGACGAGGTGCGCGCGGTGGGGTTGGAGCTGGGCCTGCCGGAAGAGATCATCTACCGGCAACCGTTCCCGGGTCCCGGGCTGGCGATACGGATCATCGGCGAAGTCACCCCGGAAAGGGTCGAGTTGCTGCGCGACTGTGACCGCGTCGTGCTGGAAGAGATCCACGGCGCGGGTCTGTACCGGGACATCTGGCAGAGTTTCGCGGTTCTCACCGACAACCGAACGGTGGGAGTGATGGGTGACTACCGGACGTACGGATACGCTTGCGCCATACGTGCGGTCAACTCTGAAGACGCGATGACGGCGGACTGGGTGAGGTTGCCGTACGACGTACTGGCTCGCATCAGCAATCGCATTGTTAACGAGGTTGATGGCGTGAACCGCGTGGTCTACGACATTACTAGCAAGCCGCCCGGAACGATCGAGTGGGAGTGACCCGTAGTGCGCGTTCTAGTGGTTGGCTCCGGGGGTCGTGAGCACGCGCTGGCGTGGCGGTTGGCGCGTTCAACGACGGTTACTGAAATATTCTCCGCCCCCGGAAACTCGGGCACCGTGAGCGTTGGAATCAATCTACCCGTAGCCGACACCGACATCGATGGGTTGGTGAGAACCGCCACGGACCGGTCGATTGATCTGGTGGTGGTAGGCCCCGAGATTCCGCTGGCCCTTGGGCTGTCGGATCGGCTGGCCGCCGCCGGGATCCCGTGTTTCGGCCCGAGCCGAGCGGCGGCGCGCCTGGAATCGAGCAAGAGTTTCGCGCGGGACGTTATGGACGCGGCTGGACTGGCCGGCGCGGAGTACCGGGTATTCCACAGCGCATCGGCGGCCCTGGCTTACGCCGAGCACCGAAACCGGCCCCTAGTGGTCAAGGCAGACGGGCTGGCGGCGGGAAAAGGGGTTGCGATGTGCGCCAACCTCGAAGAGGCCAAGTCCGCCATCATGACGTGCATGCAAGACCGGATGTTTGGCGCGGCCGGGGACACTGTGGTGATCGAGGAGTGGCTGCACGGCCCGGAAGTGAGCGTTTTCGGGTTCACGGACGGCGAGAACCTGTCGGCCGTGGTTGCGGCGACGGACTACAAACGCATAGGCGAGGGCGACGCCGGTCCCAACACCGGCGGCATGGGTAGCTACGGGCCGCCAACCTTCTGGAATGAAACCCTGGCCGAGCAAATTCGCGGCGAATTCATGCTCCCGGTAATCCGAGAACTAGCCTCGCGTGGCTCGCCCTACCGCGGCGCGCTTTACTGCGGGCTGATGCTGACCGACGACGGTCCGCGAGTGCTGGAGTTCAACTGCCGGTTCGGAGACCCGGAAACGCAGGTGATTATGCCTCGACTGGTCAGCGACCCGGCCGAGGCGATGATAGCGTGCGCGACGGGCAGCTTGGACGACGTTGCACCGGTGGAATGGTCGGACCGTCCCGTGGTAGCGATAGTGATGGTTTCCGGGGGATACCCCGGTTCGTATGAGACCGGGTTTGAAATAGACGGGTTGGACGGCTCCGAGTTGGACGGTGAAGAAGGCATAGTGTTCCACGCCGGGGTTCGCAGCACCGGGGACGGCAGCGGAAAGCTGCTAACTTCGGGCGGGCGCGTATTAGCCTGCGTGGGAACGGGCGACAGCATCGAAGAGGCGCGGGATCGTGCGTATCAACGCGCGGCCGAAATCAGTTTCGACGGCGCATATTACAGACGGGACATTGCGGAGCTCCATTCAGGCCAACCGGCCACGATCCGATAGCCTGACGACCGACGGCTCACAATGACGACCAGAACTTCGATTGCGCCTGATTGGCCGACACTTGCGGATACTTTCCGTCGTGCGGAGCAAGGCGGGGAATTGGACGCGTTCCGCCGCCGCCGCTGGGGGAACGACGGGCGCGCCGATTGGCTCAAACAGGATTATCTAATCTCGCTTACCGAGGCTGAGGCGACGACTTTGTATCGCGGCGCGGGCGGAAGGCAGACGAAACGGTTTAGGATAAATCCGATCGCCGAAGTGCGTGACGCCGTGGATTTCCTGCTATACGACACCATCAAACTAGAAAATCGGTTCGAGGAGTGCGCCACCGAAACGGGCGGGTTCGGGTTGGCCGGAGCAGGAAGGGAGTGGCCATCATATCTGTTGACCCTGAGGGAATCAACGCTTTTCGCGCCATGGAGTCCGCATACGGAACGGACTCTGCGCCGTTTCGGCATGTTGCCGGCCGGATTCCGGAACGGGCATCCCGGATTGTGCTACATCGACCTGCTGGACACGTTGGTTGTATTGGCCCGCAGGATGCAACTGCCCGACTTTCGCAGCGTCGACGAGTTCTGCTACCTTAACGGTCGCACAAAAAACGCCACTGGGGACCAGCCCTAGCAGAGCCCGCGACGGAGGATTGACCAATGCCCTGGCTAGATGACCTGAAACGACTGCGCGTCCGCGTGGACAACGAGGGTTACGGCAAGCAGATGGCGGACGTTGCCGAGCGGCGCACGTTGCTTGAGCGATTTGCGGTCGAATTGACGGTGGAAGGCATGCTGGGCAAAATGAACGACGTCCTGCTTGACGGGGGCGCACGCCTGATCGTGGACCGATCGTGGCAGTACGATTTCGATGACGATGACGACAGGGTGGATGGTGATGACGAGTTGGCTGACGAGATCGTCTATACGCTCTACTGGCACGACGGAGAGCCGGTGGAAATAGAGGTGCGGGTAGGGATTGACGACGAGGACGCGGGATACGTGATCGTAGAGGATGAAGAGGTGGACGACGATAGCGAATCGATTCAGAAGGCGCTGTTGGTCGCGTTCCGGGACATTGCCGAAATTGACTGATCGCCATCCCAAGGCGCGATCGCATATCAAGCAACAAGGAGCAGTATCTTGCCACTGGTAGGAGTAATAATGGGCAGTGCCTCCGACGAGGAGGCCGTCCAACCGACAATCAACACACTGGAATCGCTGGGGGTGGACTACGAAGTCCGTGTCATGTCAGCGCACCGCACACCCGAGCGTGTCCAAGAATACGCGTCGACGGCGCGGGAACGGGGCATCGAAGTGATCATCGCGGCCGCCGGCGGTTCAGCCGCGCTGGGCGGGGCATTGGCAGCGCAGACCACATTGCCCGTGATCGGGATCCCGTTGACGTCGAGTGAGCTCAACGGGTGGGATGCCCTCTTGTCCACGGCTCAGATGCCGCCCGGCATTCCGGTGGCGGCCATGGCGGTCGGCGGATGGGGAGCGAGAAATGCGGCGTACTATGCGGCCCAGATTCTCGGCATCAAACACGACGATATCCGCGAGGCCGTCGAGCGCTATCGGCAGTCCCTTCGTGAACGCTAAAGCCGGCAGGGCGGACCGTCGGATGCCGGCGGTGCTCACAGACTTCGACGACACCGCCGCCGCCCAAAACGTGGCGGAAATGCTATTGCACGAGTTCGGCCACCCATCCTGGACCGACGTGCGTGACCGGTTCCGGGCGGGTGAATTGTCGCTGAAGGACTACCAGGAGGCGACGTTCCGGCAGATGCAAGCAGACAAGGACGCGATGCAGGCTTACGTTCGAGCAAATGCAAACTTCCGCCCGCACTTCACCGAATTGTCTGCGTTCTGCCAGGACCACTCGATTCCCATGTGCATCATCAGCCAGGGCCTGGACTTTTACATCCAGGCGCTGCTGGACGGGAGCGGGCAACCGGAAATGCCGGTGTACGCGGTAGCAACGGAATTCGACCAGCAAGGACACGTAACGGGTTACCGGTACGATTTCGCGTACCCCGACGCGCCGCAACTGGGGAACAGCAAAGCCTTGATCGTGCGTCGGTTCCAGGAACAGGGGCATCACGTATTTTTCATGGGGGACGGCCGCTCGGACTTCGAAGCCGGAGAGGTCGCGGACACCGTGTTCGCGCATCGTCAAATGGCGGCGATGTGCGACGAGGCCGGGGTCCAATTCGCCCCATTCACTGATTTCCGGCCGGTTCTGGAAGCGGTACGGGAGTACGTGAGCGTACCGCAGGCCCGTTGATCCTGGCGAAGCGTTTGGGTGTTTGAGGAACCGGATTTGACGCCCAGGACAGTCAGGGTGGAATGTAGCTGTGATAGAATATTCGATCGTTATGGATATCGCGCGGAGGCGACGCTGTGATTGACCGTTATTCCAGGCCCGAGATGAAGAAGGTCTGGTCTGATGAGAACAAGTACCGCATGTGGCTGGATGTAGAGTTGGCCGTGTGCGAGGCGTGGGCCGAGGCCGGAGTCGTCCCGCTTGAGGACATGGAGTCGTTGCGGGGAGCCGCGTACAACCATGAGCGGATGATGCAGATCTTCGAGACGACGAGGCACGACGTCACGGCGTTCCTGCGTTCGATTACGGAAACCCTGGGCCCGGAAGGACGTTGGCTCCATCTAGGAATGACGTCTTCCGACATGCTGGACACCGGGCAGGCACTGCAAATGGTGGCCGCAGCCGACCTGCTGCTCAAGGAAATCGACGCCGCTATCGAGGCCGTCGGGAAACAGGCCATTCGTCACAAGGACACGCTGATGATGGGCCGCACCCACGGCGTGCACGCTGAACCGATCACGTTCGGGCTGAAACTTGCCCTGTGGTGGGACGAACTTCGGCGTCAACGGGAACGGATGGAAGCGGCGCGCAATTCGATACGCGTGGGCAAGATCTCGGGAGCCGTGGGAACCCACGCCACCATACCGCCGCACATTGAGGAGCGAGTCTGCCACCACCTGGGTCTGGACGTGGCTCCGGTATCGAACCAGGTGGTACAACGGGATCGCCATGCGCATTTCATCACGACTGCCGCCCTGGTGGCCGCGTCGTTAGAGAAGTTCGCCACCGAAATACGGGGTATGCAGCGCACGGAGGTCCACGAGGTGGAAGAGCCGTTCGGAGCCGGACAGACGGGGTCATCGTCCATGCCGCACAAGCGGAACCCCGAACTGACGGAGCGGATTTGCGGGCTCGCGCGCACGATCCGAGGGAACGCGGTTCCCGCCCTGGAAAACGTGGCACTTTGGGGCGAAAGGGACATCAGCCACTCGTCTTCAGAACGGATCATCCTGCCCGACACCTGCCTCATGCTGGACTACATTTTGAGCATCTTCACCCACGTGGTGAGCGGCTGGCGCGTTGACATGGACCGGATGTGGCAGAACCTGGAAAGCAGCCGAGGGTTGATCTTCAGCCAACGGGTGCTGCTGACACTGGTCGAAGACAAAGGGCTGTCTCGTGAAGCCGCGTACGACATCGTGCAGCGCAACGCCATGCGGGCGTGGGACGACGCCCAGGATTTCCGGCTTTTGCTTAAGTCGGACCTCGAGGCTACCCAACACCTGAGCGCGACAGAGATGGATGACCTTTTCGACTACGGCTACTACACGCGATACATCGATGACAACTTCAAGCGCATTGGGCTGCTGCCCGTGCCGGCGCTGGCCTGACCCGCACCTCTCGACCGACCCGATCCCTACTCTGAATGACTGCCATGATTATTGAAACCCGAATGCCCGACCGAATGCATCGCGGAAAAGTCCGCGATACCTACCAGCTCACGGACGACCTGTTGCTGATGGTGGCTACCGACCGAATATCGGCTTTCGACGTCGTTCTGCCCAACGGTATACCGGACAAAGGGGAGGCCCTCAACAAGATGTCCGCTTTCTGGTTTGGGCTAACGGACCACATCGTGCCCAACCACCTGGTCGCCCTGGCCGACGGGCCGGATGCAGCCGCGTACGCCGGCAACCCGGTCGTTGCCCATCCAAGCTACGCGGAGGATGACGTCGGAAGGCAAGCGATGATCGTCAAGAAAGCGGAACGCATCGATATAGAGTGCATCGTGCGCGGGTACATCACCGGTTCGGCTTGGGGCGAGTACCGGCGGCAAGGCACGGTATCAGGGAAGCCCATGCCCACCGGTTTGGTGGAAGGGGACATGTTCCCAGAGCCGCTATTTACACCCACGACCAAAGCCGACGAAGGCCATGACGAAAACATGACCGACGAGCAAGTAGTCGAAATGGTGGGATCTGATACAGCGCAACGACTTGCGGACATCAGCAAGGCGGTGTACCTGCACGCACACGACTATGCGAAAGGCCGGGGAATAGTCCTGGCGGACACCAAGATGGAGTTCGGCTTCCTCAACCGGGAGTTGATCCTGATCGACGAACTGCTGACCCCGGACTCCAGTCGTTTCTGGGACGCCGAGGGATACGCGCCTGGAAAATCCCAATCGAGTTATGACAAGCAATTCGTTCGCGACTGGCTCACGGCTCAGGGTTGGAACCAGGAGCCGCCGGCGCCCGAATTACCCGACGACATTGTCCAGCAGACCGCCGAGCTATATCGGCAAGCCTACCAGCGGCTCACCGGCGACACGCTGTAAGCGTCGATACGTGGCGGCCGCCAAGTAAGGAATAGGATTGCCTCCTTCGCGACATCGCCGGCGCAGTGCCGCCCGGCGTTCCCAACGGCGCACGCCACCGATTGCCACCGGCGGCGGATTTCGTAACCGATGGCTGCTGTTCGCGTTTGGTGCGATAGCCGTCCTATTCATCCTTGCTTTGCTGATCCCCGTACTGCCGATTAATTTCGGCGGTGGCGGCCAAGGAGAGGCGAGCGAGTACGTCGAGGGTATTGGGGATCTGGCAGAGGTCGCCTCGAGCCGGGACCATTTTCCGGACACGCTATCCGTTGGCCAGGTGGTGCCCGAGGGTTACCTGACGACACCGCCCACATCCGGGAGACACTGGAATGGGTGGGTGCAATGCGGCTTCTATACTAACCCCGTGCCTGACGAACGTGTCGTGCACAACATGGAGCACGGAAACATAGTGGTCAGCTACAACCTGATTGACCAAACGCAGATTGACGAACTGGAAGACGCATTCGACGATATCGGGTTGGCCAACAACTGGGGAGTGGCGCGACCGTACGATGAGATTCCCAAAGGCACGATTTATTTGACCACGTGGGGAGTCGTCGACGGGCCGATGCATGAGGTAGACAAGGAGCGGATCGAACGCTTCTTCGACGCCTATTCGGGAAAGTTGGGGCCGGAATTCCCCAACGGGGCTCCGTGCACGACCGGCGGCACCATGAACCCTTAGGTCGCCCGGCGCTATGAGTGCGCGGATCGCGCTGGGAACGGCCTGTATCCTCGGATTGTTTTTGGTCCTACTGGGGTGTGAATCAACGAGGGAACCAGTTCCCGCACAGGAAGCGACACCCGATAGAATCGTAACGGCCACACCGATGCCCAGCGCCACACCGTTAGCCGAACCCACCTACACGATGGCGCCGGCAGAGAGCGTACACACGCCAACACCTGAGTTCACGGCGTCGCAACGGGAGGTCGAACCAACCGATACGCCAGACCCAACCGATACGCCAGGCCCGACCGAGCCGGCATTGGTCGCAGTGCAGCCAACCGACGGGCCTATTAAAGTCGAAGCGATGCCCAGCAGGGACCACTTCGCGTCCCAGATGAAGATTTCCGACGTGGTACCCGGCGGGTACAGCACGGTTCCACCGACCTCGGGCCGCCACTGGGGCGCGTGGAGCGACTGCGGGTTTTACAATCATCCACTGCCGGACGAATTGATCGTTCACAACCTGGAACACGGCAACATTATCGTCAGCTTCAACCTGGTGAGCGACGCTGAAGTGGCCGCACTGCGAGCCGCCATCGAGTCCATCCCGCTCGCGGAAGAATACGCGATCGTGCGTCGCTACCCGGCAATACCGGAAGGGATGGTTGCGTTGACAACCTGGGGAGTCCTGGACCGGATGGAGGGAGTCGACCCGGAACGCATCGCCAAGTTCTTCACAGACTATCCGGGCAACACCGGGCCAGAATTCCCCAACGGGCTGCCGTGCACGACCGGGATCGATATGACGCAATCGTCCGGCGGCTAGACGCACGGGCGATCGGAGAGGCAGCGCTACCAGCATGTTTTTGGCAAGGGTCTACGTCACCCTGAAACCCGCCGTGAACGATCCCCAAGGACTGACCGTAATGGGCGGTCTGCACAGCCTGGGCTACGAAACCGTGGAAGACGTGCGCATCGGAAAATACCTTGAAATCCGCGTGGCTACGGATAGCCCGACCCAAGCTGAAAGCGAAGTGGCCGGAATGTGTGACCGGCTGCTGGCGAACCCGGTGATCGAGAATTACCGGTTTACACTGGAACCGGTCAAATAGAGTCGGGGGCGGACAATGGTCCGCCCCCGACTATAACGGGGTCCGTCCTAGAGGCCCGCCCCGGCCTTCAGTGCAGGTGTGCCTGCAGAAGACCCACCAATTCGTCAACGGTGGCTTTTTGCCAGTCGCCCGCCCGGGCGGCGGTTTGGGCACGGCGCTGGCGACCGAAGTCCTGGTCTGAGATATCCGGCTGCTCGGCGCGGATCGCTGCTTCAATCTCGCCCTGCTCGCGGCCGGCGACCTGTGAACGCTCGATCCAGTGGCAGATGTACTCATGCCCCTGGTCGTAGAACACTGCGACGGGGATCGACATGTACAGTCCCTCTTTGAGGAACTCGTTCATGATGTCGTGGTTCTCGTCGCGAGGAAAGATGCGGAACTCAATGCCAGCGGCCTCGGCAACCCGGGCGAGCACTGGCAGTTCGCGCACAACGTCGCCGCACCAGTCTTCGCCGATCACCATCAAGCGAGCCGGACCGCCTTCCGCGGCCGTCAGCTCCTTCAGCCGGGCGGTCTGCTCAGCATCCAGTTCCACGTTGGAGTAGTACTCTTCGATCCTGGCCTTGTTGACCTTGACGGTGTTCATGTATTGATCGTAGGTCATGCCCTGAGCATATCGCTCGGGGGTCACCACGCTGGCTTCCTGCACCATGATTGCACCTCTTGAGTTCAGCGACGTTGGTTCCGACAATTGCCGAGGGAAGTGTTGGGGACAGACCACCGGCCCGTCAGCCGATTTCTCAACCGCGCTGACCGCGGAATCCCGTCTCCACCTTTCCGTCGGGCCACACAATGATGGGGACAGTATCACCAAAGTCCAACGCCTCGTCCAGCGTGTCCTGGCTCTGGTCGACGCGGCGTTCCTCGTATTCAACGCCTTCGCGGCGCCAAGCGGCGCGTAGCGAGTCGCATGCGGGACACACCGTGAGGGTATACGCGATGGGGATATCTGCCATGATTGCCTCCCGTGTGGCGAGCCGACTATGGCCGGCATTCTACAACTTTGCGCCGGTCGCTGCTATAATCGCCGAGGAATCCCCGACATCCAAGGAGACAACAATGATTGCGCTGATTGTGGAAATCAATATCAAACCCGGCTTCAAGGACCAGTTCATGGCCTCCATGCTGGGGGACGCCAGGGGTTCGAACAACGATGAGGCAGGGTGCCTGCGCTTTGACGTTCTACAAGACAACGAGGACGAGAACAAGATTCACCTGTTCGAGGTGTACCAGGACGAAGCGGCCGTGGAAGCCCATCGCAATGCTCCACACTTCGTCAAGTGGCGGGAGGAATGCGCGGACTGGTTCGCCACTGAGAACATCCGCAAGATCGCCACACCGGTGTATCCGGTACCGGATAAGTGGGAAAAGCGGCCTCCGGTGGACTGATCACCGTCGTATAGGTGAGCAAAATGGGGCAGGTTCATGACCTGCCCTTTTAGATTCCCAGCACCGCGCGCTAGTCGATCTGGCGTTGCAGAACTCGCTTGAATCCACGCACGAAAGCGTCGATTTCAACCTCTCCCAAAGACGTGGACAGCGCGCCCACCAGGTTGGGGGCCAACAAGAAACCTTCGTTCAGCATTCCGATGAACACCTGCCTTGCCAGGTCCTTGTCTGAAGCGGCGATGTCACGATAGTTGTGCAGCGGTCCACTGGCAAAGTGGATGCCGAAGAGGGAGCCGGCGCCGGTCACCACAACCGGCTGTTCCAATTCGGAACACACCTGCCGGATTCCCTGCCGAAGCATTTCGGTTAGCTCAGTAAGGCGGCGATACACCGTTGGGGTCAGCTCGTTCAGCGTGGCCACGCCAGCCGCCATACTGATGGGATTGGCGTTGAAGGTGCCGCCGTGGGCGATGGCGGCGCCATTGACCGGGCTGTATTGGGCCATGATGTCGGACCGGCCACCGAAGGCCCCCACGGGGAAGCCACCACCGATGATCTTGCCCAGAGCGGTCATGTCGGGGGTGACTCCGTAATATTCCTGGGCGCCGCCGGGAGCGACGCGGAAACTGATGACCTCGTCGAATATGAGGAGTGCCCCGCTGTCATCAGCGAAATCGCGCAGCATGGACAGGTACGCCGGGTCGGCGGGAAGCATACCCACAGAACCCATGACGGGTTCGACTATGACGGCAGCCAAGTCTTCGCGATTATCTTCCAAGATGCGTCGGGCGACGTCCACATCGTTGTAGGGAACGATAACAGCCTGGTCCAAGACGCCGTCGGCCAGGCCAGCGCTGGACGCGACGGGCTCAGGATGATCATACGCACCACCGGTAGCCGGGTCGATGCGGAGGCTGACCAGGACAGCATCGTGCGTCCCGTGATAGCCGCCTTCCACCTTGGCAAACTTGCTGCGGCCGGTGAAGGCGCGAGCGGCGCGGATGGTATTCAGCGTCGCCTCGGTGCCGGAGTTGGTGAAGCGCACCCGGTCGAATGAGGGGATCCGCTCGCACAACAGCTTGGCGAGTTCCACCTGATGCCGGTTAGGCGAGTTGTACGCCAGACCCAACTCCATCTGCTGACGGGCAGCATCTAGAACAGGGGCGGGTCCATGGCCCAGGATCATGGTGGTCATGGTGTTGATGAAATCGAGGCGCTCGACACCGTCGGAGTCCGTGACTACAGCGCCCTGGGCAGATTCGGTGAAGATCGGGTACGGGTTCCAGAATATGGAATGGCGGCTATCGCCGTCGGGCAAGTACCGGCAAGCCTCTTCCCAAATCGCGCGGGATTTGGGTGTAGTTTCTATGTAGCGGGTTATTTCATTGGAAGGCACAGTACAACTCCGGGTATTGGCAGTGTCCCGATCTAAGAATATCAGACCGATCAGTCAGCCACCGGCACACGGCCTGGCCAGCGCGCGACCAAATGTCTGCCAGCGCGGAACGGCGAGACAATCGTCCAAACTGGGAGCGTCCTGTAGCAGCGAGACTGGAGAAAACTAATCGTCTCCGCCGGCGGGGCTGGCCACGGCGGCGACCGGGCGCGCCTCTCCGCGGAAGTAGATGCCGCGCCAAAAACCGCTGCCGATCAGCGTCCCAACCACCACGAGGGTGAATGCGGCTCCCGCAACCGCCATAACGTTGCCGGGCGACCAGAAGTCCGCCAAACGGCCGTACAGAAGGTTGGCGAAGGCCATGCTGCCGCCGACATGCATGGAGTAGACGGAGGAGACGCGGCCGCGGATGTCATCCGGCACAACCGACTGGATTATGGTGTGGGTGATGGTCATGAACCCGGAGGTACCGAGCCCCATCAAAATCGCGGCGATCATGGAAATGCCGGTCTGGGCGGAGAGCCCCAACCCAATGGGGGTCAGGCTGCTCGTGAAACCGAGGAACAGGAAAACCCGGCCGCGCGTCATGTGGCTGGCGATTCCGCCCACGAAAATCGAAGAGAGCAAGGCTCCAATGCCCAGGGCAGTCATCAGCGCGTAAACATCATTCTCGCTAAACGTGACCCCATCCGGGGACAGCTTCTCCAAGGCGAGTGGGGGTAGCATCGACTCGAAGGACATGACCAGCACGCAGTGGGCCAGGGCCATGAGAATGATGCCGAACACCAGGGGAGTGCTGTACGAGTAAACGAACCCGGCGGCGGTATTGGCCCAGAAACTGCGCCGCCGGTCAATGACGCCGGACGATACGGTACGAATGCTGAGCGCGGACACCAGGGCAACCAGATAGAAGACCCCGCAGGCCCAGAACACGATCGCGGACGTCCCTATGGTGAGCGCCAAGGTCTGGATGCTGAACGCTACGCCTCCGCCACCGAACAGCACGCTGCCACCCACCGCCGCAGATACCGCCAACAAGATAGCCGGACCGACAGCGCGGGATCCCTGTTGCATGGCTTCGTTCAACGCCACGGCGTTGGGCAGCCGTTCCCGGTCCACCAGGTTGGGCGTCAACGATTGGGCGGCGGTTTGCTGAGTTGCACGCAGGGTGCCGTTCACGATGGCCAAGGCCACCACATACCACGGATTGTCAATACCGACCATAACCAGAACAGCCATGATCGACGCCTGGATCAGTTGCAGGGCGTACACCCATTGCAGCAGGGTCTTGCGGGTCATCCTGTCCGCGAGATACCCGATGAAGGGGGTGGCGAAGAACCGCGGCGACATGGCCGCGAAGGTGATCAAGCCCACCCAGAGGCCCCAAGATCCCTGGAGCTCAGGAATGCTGTAGACCCATGCCCCGCGGGCCACAATGAGCGCCCACGCGCCGCTGCCGCTGGACAACGACGCTAAGGCAAGGAGCCGGAAGTCGCGAAACACCAGAGCGGCGAGGAACCGATAGGCTTTTTGCGAGAAGAAGTTGCGCTGCGGCGCGGGAGCCGTGGCCATATCGACACTCCTACTGCGACGGATGCCGTATCGACCAACAGGCGTGGCCAGAAAACATGCGCAGCCCAGATTTCAGCGAACTTTCCCTGCCGGCTGCGTTGATACCGTCGTTACCAGCGGTTAACTTGACGTAATTAGCGCATTATAACCCACGGCAACCGGGGGTCAAATTGCGTATGCCGAAGCCGATGGTCGGCGAGTCCCACGCCAAGGTATTCCACGATCCGGCGCCGGGAAAGCACGATCAGGAAGGAGAGCCCGGCTGCGCAAGGCGCCACCGACGGGCTTCCACCGTGGGGGATTGGGCGCGGAAGCCCAGAGCCACACCCATGCACGGTGACGTTGCGGACTTCAAGGCGGCGAAGCCGGCAGTATCGGCGGGCTGGTCAGTGGCTCTGCTGGAGGCGGACGCGAGAGATCAGGAAAAACTCGTCGCCGTCGCGCTGAATGCCGAACTCGGTGAACTCGGGAGCGACCGGGAGGTGTTCCCGGATGGTAAAGAGCATGCTTTCGCGCAGGGCGGTCAACTGCGGCGAGGAGACTTCCATACGGTCCCGGCGGATGGCAGATTGAACTCGCTCCCGGGCGACCTGCCGCGGGTTTCCGCTGCGGTGGCCACGATTTTTGCGCAACAAATCAAACATGAGCGGAAGCCCTGCGGTTGATGCCCATGATGTTGCGTACCTTTTCCATGATGGACGTTGGAGCTTCGTCGACCGGATCAATCAACGGCAGATACTCGCCGTCAATGCGAGCGGCAATACGGACGAACTCGCGACCGGAAGCCGACTGGCCGTCGTACACCACGGGTGTGCCGTTGTTGGTGGAGGTGATGACTCGGTCATCGGACGGTACCAATCCGATGGCGTCGACTGCCAGCATTTCCAAGACGTCCGACGCGTCCATCATGTTGCCCTGGCGAACCATCTCGGGCTTGATGCGATTGATGATGAGCCTGATCTCGCGGATATCGGCCGACTGGAGAAGACCAATCACCCGGTCGGCATCGCGTATGGCTGAAACCTCAGGAGTGGTTACGACAAGGGCTTCCTGAGCCGCCGCGATCGCGTTGCGGAATCCCTGTTCGATTCCCGCAGGGCAGTCGACGATGACGTAGTCGAAATCATCCTCCAACCTTTGGCACAGACCGATCAATTGCTGCGCCGTGATGCAATCCTTGTCCCGAGTTTGCGCTGCAGCTATCAGGTACAGTTCGCCAGCATGCTTATCGCGGATCAGGGCCTGTTCAAGGCGGCAGCGTCCTTCAACGACGTCGACCAGATCGTAAACGATGCGATTCTCGAGGCCCATCACCACGTCGAGATTGCGCAGTCCGATGTCGGTATCGATTACGGCTACCCGATTGGAACGAAGGGCCAGGGCGGTGCCGACGTTGGCGGTTGCGGTAGTTTTTCCCACGCCTCCCTTTCCGGAAGTCATGACGATGGTCTTACCGCTCATTAGGATTGCCTCCCTGATGTATGGAATCAATGTTCAAGTATGGGGCAACGTGAATGGCGCCGTTTGACACTCGGGCCAACGTGGGGCCGTTTCCATCGTTGCTGTGGCGGCCGAACGCGTTGGTCGGACCGTCGCGGTGCCAGGAATAGTCCGCGATGCGGAGCACCGGGTAGGCGATTGACGTGGCGATGATCGTGGCAGTGATGTCGCCGCTGGCGCCGGCGTGGGCACGGCCACGCAATCCGCCAAAGACGATGATATCGCCGTCGGCGATTACCTGCGCCCCGGGGTTTACGTTACCCAAAATGACGGCGTGACCCGGGAAAACGCGCGTCTCCCCAGCGCGCAAGTTTCCGCGCGCGATTTCGGTGGGGACACGATCAGGCCCTTCGGTCTCGCCCAATAAGGGCTCGGGTTGGAGGGATTCCTCAGCAACGGTTGGGGAGTGAACCTCGTGGCCCGCATCTGCGTTATCCGTCACGACGGGCATGTTGACACCCGGCTCATCGCCAAGGGAGCGCGGACCCGCAATATCTGCCTGCTCTGCCATCAAGCGGGCGATTCGCAGGCTCTCCCGCTCCAGGATCTCGGGACGGCACCAGAATTACTTTACGGACAGGCCAGACTCGGACTGGATGACCTTTCGAATGCGCCCCTGATCGCTGTCGCTGAGGAGGCGGACACCGATGTCGGCGATGACTTCGCCGCCAGCGTAGAGGTGACGGTTCCGGCCCAAGTGCTCGCGGAGGGCGCGGCAGGCGTCATTGAGCGGCACCTGGTCGTCAATTTCGAAATTGACCAACGCGCCGCGACCGGAGACCCGGACCAAATCATGTGTTTCTGTGATATTGGTCAACATCGCCACCAGTTATAGCAATTGGTGACGGGCAACAGCCTCGGGCCGGGCTTGCAAGTTTGGCCGAATTCAAAAATTGAGCAGCCGTTTTCGGCGTGTGTTGTGCTCGAATCCTACCGGTTAGCGCCGGGGAGTTCGGGTTGATAGGCGATCGCCTGGTCGGTCATGCCCAGCAAATTGGTGTCAGGATCCTCTATGGCAGCAAAGGTTTCCCACGGCAATTCGGCTGGCGGCATCGCAATTTTGACACCGCGCGCTTCCGATTCGGCTACCGTGCCAGCGACATCGGCGCAGTAAAACACTATCGAAGACTTGCGCTCCGCCCAGTCGGGCATCAGATCCCTGGGATATATGACCAAGCACGTTTCAGCGCCGGGCGGGCCGACCTCGACCCACTCAGCATCGGTGGCCATCTGCATCCGGCGACGAACCTCGAAACGCAGAATGTCCACGTAGAAATCGACGGACTTCGCCTGGTCCGAAACGTAGATCCCGACGGTCTTGACAGGGCCAAGCATGGAGACATCCTCCCATCAAATTGGCCGGAGACCGCTTTCACGGCTCCGGCCAGAGTGTCTTGATAACGAACGCGTAGCGGGACTACGCAGAAGGAAAACGGCTAATCGGGTCGTCCAAAAATTGCCACAGAGCAGGTGAACGATCCTGGCCGACCGCCGAGGTTGTGGGTGATGCCCAAGTCGGCTTTCTGCAATTGCCGGCCACCCGCTTTGCCCTGCATTTGCTTGTAGACCTCGTAGATCATGCGGATGCCGCTGGCGCCGATGGGATGGCCGAAGCACTTGAGACCGCCGTCGGTGTTCACAGGCAAATCGCCCTCCAGCGAAAACGCGCCGTCAGCGACGTCGGCGCTGGCCTGACCCCGGGGGCTGAAGCCCAAGTCCTCCATGATGATCAACTCGGTGATGGTGAAGCAGTCGTGGACCATCGCCATGTCGATTTCGGCGCGAGGGTCGGTGATGCCGGCTTCCTCGTAGGCGGCCTGGCTCGCGCGCACGGTTTCCGGGAAGTAAGTGAAGTCCCAGTCGTTGCGCAGGACACCGAACGCGCCGACGGCAAGGCCGATCCCCTTGACGAGGATGTAGTCGTCGCGGAGGGTGCGAGCGATCTCGGGGGTGGTGATGATGGCGGCCGCGGCACCGTCGCTGACGCCGCAGCAATCGTACAGGCCGAGGGGCCAGGCGATCATCGGGGCGTTAATTATCTGCTCCTCGCTGACCTCACGCTGGAAGTGGGCCTTGGAGTTCAGCGTCCCGTTGTGATGGTTCTTGGAAGCGATCTGGGCCAGGGTGCGTTTGCCATCGTCGTAGTCGATACCGTAGTGGTGGAAATAGCGTGTGGCCGCCATCGCAAATTGGGAAGGCGGCGGGGTGGGCGGTTCGACGTCGGAGCCGGGGCCGGCAGCGATAGCCAGACCGGAAAAACCGCTATCCTTCAGCTTTTCAACACCCATGGCGAGTACGATGTCGTACACGCCGGCGGCCACGGCGTAGCAAGCGTTGCGGAAAGCGTCGGTGGCGGTGGCGCAGGCGTTTTCGACGCGGGTGATCGGTATGTAGTCCAGCTTGAGGGCTTCGGCCAATGGCTGGCCAGTGCGGAAGCTGCTGACGGTGCCCAGCCAAGCTGCCTGAATGTCGCCGGTTTCCAGCCCGGCATCCTCGTAGGCTTCGTAGGCAGCTTCGACCATGAGATCCGCCGCGGAAGCGTCCCACCGCTCTCCAAAACGGGTACATCCCATGCCGACCACGGCGACCCGATCTCGTATTCCGCTCATTGCCGTACTCCTAAAGTGGTTGAATTGCGCCGAATATGTTCACAAGATGCCGTCGCAGGTCAGCTTCCAAGCTATTTTTGCCACGAATGGCGTTCTCGTAGAAGATGACGCGATAGCCGCTTACGTCAAAAGGTAGCGGGGTATCTCGCTCCGCCAGTAACACCACTGGTTTGTGCATGGCATGGGCGTAACCGAGTTCGTAAAAGACGTTGGCGTTGGTCGGCGTGATCTCGGCGATGATCACGTCGGATTCAGCTAACCCCTGGATAATGTCTTGCAAAATGACGCCGGGCCGGTAAATGTCGGAAGCGCGGTAGGCGTCTATGCCGATCTCGGCGCACACCGGCCCGATCACATCGTCAAACAATTCATCAAACGGCGAGGTGAACTGCATTACGACAAAGGCCGAACGCGTTCGAGTCGCCACCTTGATCGGACCAAATTTAATCGGAGTTTCCCCTTGCGCCATAACACCGATCTGCGCTCGTTCCAGAGGTCGGTCCAACACATGTTCGAGCACCGTTACTCCGTCGACCTCCAAGGTTATCGTCTGGCCTTCCACACTGACTCCGATCGGTTCGGGGCGATTGGGCTGCACGTTTGCCAAATGGCCACTAGCGACCAGCGTCCTCCAATATCCAGGTACCTCGACGCTGTATTCTACGATAGCGTACGCGTGTCCGGTCGTGCTGCCAACTCCAGCGGCAACGAAACGAGTGCCAGTGCGGTTCCAACCAAGCAGAACGTGCCCTAGGGCCGCATGAGACGATGGCAAGGAAACCGTCGTATTCAGCCTGCCGCCGCCAAAGTAAACATCGGTCCGCGCGTAACCGACAGGAGTAGTATCAGCGACGGGAGAGATCTGTGGGCCAACTGTTGCACCCGAGACTTCGTTTCCGACAAAGGTCACGCAATCCGCCTCCTCTCTCCAAACTCCGTGTACAAAAATCCAACGTCTAACGGTCTTAATCTCCTCTAACATAATTCTATCTGCGACGATTATCCGGCTACCGCTGCCGGGGTGCGCCTGGGTATCGCTTTCCAGTAGTAGTTGTGGATGCCGTTGACGACGCGCAGCTGACGGAAGCTCATTTCGACCGGCAGGCCAACGCGCACTTCATCGAGTTCGCGATCCGTGATCATGCAAAGCAGACGGCCACCGCCCTCGAAATCCACGACGGCGACCACCAGCGGGGTATCAACCGCGCCGGCGATGTAATCCATTGAATAGGTGAAGACCTCGGCCGGCGTCTCGCTAAGGCGTACCGGTTCGCCGTCGTCCACCGTTCGGCACTCCACGCAGACCCGCTGGGCCGGGTACTGCACGTAGCCACAGCTTCGGCATCGACCTCCGTAGAGCCGCACGTTCTTGTCGCCCTCGCGCCACAGCGCGGACACGGAAGGCGATGCGGCGGCGGGACGACGGGAAGCGTCGTCCAGCGTCCAGACCTCACGCCAGCGGGCGTAGGTTTCGTACTGCCCGAGCACAAACTTGGCCTCGAGCCAGCCGGATACTCCCATGGACGGGGCGCCGGCGTCCGCGATAGCGGCGGTGGCGCGGAAGCCGATGACGTCGCTGCCGTCCCCGTACGACACGGTCAGGAGCAGATCGTCGGGCGCCGCATTCTCCAGCGCAGACGCCAGGAGCATGGGAGCAAAGGCGGCACCGGTGTTGCCAACTGACCCGAACAGCGGATCCTGGACCTGGTTGTCGGCGAAACCCAACTGACGGGCCAGACGGGAATGACGGCGAGCATCGGGAGCGTAAAGGGCTACCTTCGCGACGTCGGACAATGAAACGCCGGTGCGCTGGCAGTAGCCAGTGACGGCCTCGGGCACGATGCGCTCGATTCCTTCTTCGGTAGCAAAACGGTCTTCCCACGATCGGACGAAGGGGTCACCAGGAGAACGCCACGTATCGAGCATGTTGTCGGTCACGGCATGACTGCCGACGAGTTCGGCGACCACTCCCTGGTCAGCAATAACGAAAGCGGCAGCGCCATCGCCGGACGCGCGTTCCGTTTCACCCCTGGGCGGGCCCTGCCGGCTATCGGTAACGACGACGAGGACCTGGCTAGCCCGCCCGGACGCAACCGCGTCCAAAGCGGTGAGCAACGCACTGGTCCCGGCTCTGAGAACGTTTGCGACGTCGACGGCGAAAATGTCGTTTCGCAGGTCCAACGCCGCGGCCACAATTGCAGCGCACTGCTTTTCGGCGTAGGGCGGGGTGGTGCTGGCAAAAACGATGCCATCGATGAGGCTCCGGTCACGTTGGGCGAGACAGTCCGATCCGGCGGCGACGGCCATGGTCACGCTATCTTCGTCGAAGTTGGCCACCGCACGTTCCTGGCGCGAGTTCCAGCCGACGGTGTCCGCGCCCAAACGGTAGCGGGGGATGTACGCGCCATAGGCAGCGATGCCGACCAAATTCCAACTCCTGGCTGGGGACAAGACGTGCCGGGGATGCTATCAGCGGGCGCGACGGAGTGTCAACGAAAAGGTGCGTGCTACAATGCAGTCAATGACTGATCGCTTGACAGCCGCGAGGTTGCCGCTGCTTCTGATTGCCCTGTCGCTGCTCGTGGTTCTGGCCGGCTGCAACCGGGTGAGCGCCGGCGCCACGGAGCCGATCCCCCCGGGAGATCGGTTGCCAGCCGAGTTGGGTACAGTGGGCGAGACGTACCGGATCCTGCTGGATCAACACGTCGACCACGAGGTGCTGGACCCCGACAACCTGACGGAAGGGGCGATTCGCGGGATGCTGGCCGCACTGGACGACCCTCACGCTTCGTACCTCAGCCCAGAACAGCACTCTCGAGAACAGGAGGGCTACCGGGGCTACTTCGAAGGCATCGGGGCACAAGTCACGCTGACGGAAGCCGGCCTGACGGTGATCGCTCCGATTCCCGGAGCTCCTGCGGAGAAAGCGGGCATACGTGCGGGAGACCTGATCCTGGCGGTGGACGGCGAAGACATCGACGGGCAGACGCTGATCGAGTCGGTGAACCTGATCAGAGGCCCAGGGGGTACCGAGGTCGCGCTCCTGGTGAGACACATAGGCGAATTTGAAGATGTGAGCATCACGGTGACGCGCGGGCGCATCCCGATCGAGAGCACCGCGTTCCAAATGCTGGATGACGGGATAGGGCACCTCTGGCTCTACAGTTTCTCCAACACCACAGAGGACGAAGTGCGTCGGGCCCTGGATGACCTGAAAGCTGAGGACGGGCGCGGCCTGATATTGGACTTGCGGAACAATCCGGGAGGGCTGCTAGCGTCGGTAGTCAGCGTCACCGATCTGTTCCTGGACAGCGGGACGATTCTGTACGAGATCGATGCAGACGGTGACCGGAACGACTACGAAGCAGACCGACGCGGGCCGGCCACCGACGTACCGATGGTGGTGATAGTCAACCAATTTTCGGCCAGTGCCAGCGAAATCATGGCCGGAGCGCTTCAGACCAGTGGCCGCGCTCCCGTGGTGGGAACGAGCACCTTCGGCAAGGGCAGCGTCAACATCGCCCGTGAATTATCAGACGGTTCGGCAATCTACTTCACCATCCGGCGATGGTATCTTTCGGACGGAACCCAGATTGAAGGCGAGGGAGTAACCCCCGACATCGAGATTGAAGCTGACGCGCATCCTCTGCCCGTAGAGCTCGGTCAAGACGTAGTACTGATGCGTGCTGTTGAGGTGCTCAACGAACAAATCGCTGCGCGATAGCGTACCGCTTTACCGTAAACCACGGGGACCGGCCGACAACAGCGAGACGCAGCCCAGGCGGAAACGAAAGGGCGGGTGCCATGCCGCGTAAGAACAGAAACAGTAAGAAGAAAGTCCAGACTGCGACCGGCGGCAACAACCGACAGGTAGCGGTCAACCGCAAAGCCCTGTACGACTATGAGATTCTGGACCGAGTGGAAGCAGGCCTGGTGCTCACCGGCACTGAGATCAAATCGATCCGTGCCGGAAAGGTCGACCTGCGGGACGCATTCGCGCGGGTGCAGGACGGCGAGTTGTGGCTGCACGGAGCGCACATCGCGCCGTACGACGCGGGGAGCTACATGAACCATGAGCCGCGCCGGCCCCGCAAGCTCCTGGTGCATCGCAGCCAGATGAGCGACCTGGCGGCACAAACGGCGGAAAAAGGGTTGACCCTGGCCGCGCTACGCCTCTACCTGAAGGACCACCATGCGAAGGTCGAGCTGGGCGTGGCGCGTGGGAAGCGACAATACGACAAGCGCCGCACCATCATAGAACGGGAACGGGAACGGCAGGCGAGGCAAGCGTTGAAAGAGTGGCGGGAGTGATCCGGCCACTGTTTGCCGCCGCTAAGCCACGCTATAATTTCTGGCGAAAACCGCGTCCCGGCTCGCAGGGGCCGGGGCGCTCTATTGTGAGGTAAGCATCTTGATACGTAGCTTGCGTGGCATTGAACCGAAGATCGCGCCCACCGCGTGGGTGAGCGAAGCCGCTTACGTAGTCGGTAACGTGGTAATCGGCGAGCACACCAGCATCTGGCCAGGGGTGACGATACGGGGAGACGGAGAGGTCATCACCATCGGCAATCACGTGAACATCCAGGAAGGTTCCGTTGTGCATGGCGATGGGCTGGTTATAGAGGACTATGTGTCCATTGGACACTGTGTGGTAGTCCACGGCGACCGGATTGGCACCGGCAGCCTGCTGGGCAACAACTGCACTTTCCTGACCGAATCGACAATCGGTAAGGAGTGCCTGATCGCCTCCAACGCGGTCGTGCTGTCCAATGTGGACGTGCCCGATCGCAGCTTCGTGGCGGGCGTGCCCGGGTCGGTGAAACGACCGGTTTCGGACGAGCAGATCGCGGAGATGCGGATGACCGCCGAGCACCTGGTTGAACGCGCGGAGTGGTTCAAGGAAAGCGGGCTGTAAAAGGGCCGGAACCAGGACAAAAATCAAGGGCGAATGATCATTCGCCCCATTTCATTTGCGCTTGTTCAGGTCGGTCAGCCCAGTCGCTCCGCCAAGGGGAGGATGTGCTCCGCCAAGTGTTCCATTACCGGGATGCACGGACCGATGCCGTCGACGCGGAAGTCGAAGGTCAGTTGATCGATTCCCAGTTCATTGCAGTAGTGGACATCGTCGATAACAGCCTGGGTGGTGTTGATCAGAGCGCCGCCGGAACGGACACCCACACCCTCCTCGGCGCCGTTCATGTCCGTGAAGTGCAGGCTACGCTTCAGAGAGATCGTTATGTCGGCCGGGTCGCGGCCGGCCAGTTCCGTTTGCTCGCGCAGGTAGGGAAGGTTCTTGGCTACGAAATCGGGGGTTTGGCGGGTAGTGTGCCAGCAATCACCGTATTTCGCGGTACGGCGTAGAGCGCGTCGGGTGTGACCGCCGACCCAAATGGGAATGCGCGGCTGCTGGAGGGGTTTGGGCTCGAAGTAGATACCGTCGATCTGGTAGTACTTGCCCTGGAAATCGGGAACTTCTTCGGTCCACAGGGCGTTAAATATGGCGAGGAATTCGTCGGTCATTGGTCCACGGTCGGCGTAAGGGACGCCCAGAATGTCAAATTCTTTCTCCAACCAACCCACACCCACGCCGCAAATCATGCGGCCACCAGATAGCACATCCAGCGAAGCGAACATCTTGGCCTGGACCACGGGATTGCGGTAAGGAAGGATCAGGACGGTGCTGCCCAGACGAATTTCGCTGGTGCAGGCGACCATGAACCCGAGCATGGTCATGGTTTCGAGGAAAGGTTCGTCGGACGGGCGCTGGAAGGCGCCAGTGGGAGTGTAGGGGTACTGGTTCGTACCGGCGACGGGAAGCACGATGTGATCGCCGGCCATCACCGACTCGAAGCCCAAGCGCTCGGCGCGCTCGCAGAACGCGCGGATACCTTCGGCGTCCGGCAGACGGGGGACGCTGACACCTATTTTCATACGAATATCTCCTGGCCGCAGGGTGAATTGAAGGGAGGCAGTCTCTGATCCGAGGGCGGCGGCATTATAGCATCGCAGTTGGAGTCCTCAGCCCGGGCCGAAGAAACGCCGGTCCGCGCTGGGCTATAACGCGGCGTCGGTGTTCCTGCGCCAAGTGATGACGCCCCGGCACCTGGCACAAACGCGATTGCGCATCATGCGACGCTGGAGCGTCTGGCGGTACCACCGCTGACCGCAACCGCATTCTCCGACCCACTTTGGCGTGGTGTGCTGGACACGGTGACAGCGCTCGCCAACGCACCCGATTTCACGCGCCTTGGATTTCCAAACCGCGTCGTGGTTATGTCGAGGACCAACAATAGCGTGGGCAATTTCGTGGAGAACGGTATCTTCGATCTCGGCACGAGAGGCAGCCAAACAATAGCTGACGGACAGATCGATGCACTGTTCAAGATAGCGACAGACGCCAGCACGGGAAGTAGCGAGGTCGAATCCGAACGCCCACGCCTCGGGCAAGGCTCCACTGGATTTGAATTTGGACAAGAGGCCATTGCCCAAGCTCTCGATTTCACGCAGGGTGCAGTCAGGCGCAGGGGCACTATCGACAGACAGGACGGAGGAATAGGAGACCTTCCACTCAACGCCTTGGTCGTCAATGGCGTGCGCACGGCGCGCGCGGATTGAAGTCACGGTGGCGCGATGCTCGCGACCTCCCACTCCGGCGAATCGAATGACACTACGGGGAGGGCAGGCCGCCCCGGGAAAGTCAGCCGTGATGAGGATGTGGCGTCGCTCGGGCATGGCTTTACGAGACCAGTGAATTATAGGGAGTGTGGAGACAATTGGTATGGTATTGGGCGAACTTTTGAAAAGTGTTCTTGCGCTAATTTTCGGCAGTGCTATAATTCGCGCAAATGGAGCGGTCACGGTTGTCGTGACCGCCAGATAAACCTACATTCCAGGAGGAGGCGAGCTTCATGGAAAAGGGAGACACCACTATCAATATCGGGCCGGTGGACGTGGCCCTGTCCTATCGCAAGGAGATCATGCCCGACCAGGGCCTGATGGTCCAGGTGTTTGGCGACATTGACGGCCACGACACCGAGATCCTGCGGTTCGACTGCTTCGACCAGGACCCGCATTACCACTACGGGCCGGAGAACATGAACATCCGGCTGCACATGGACAAGACCACGGTCGGTACGCCCTTGGGCTGGACCCTCAAGAACATCCGGACCAACCTGCCCTCCATGGTACGACGCGCCGGCTACGATGACCTGGCGTCCGCCGTCGAGGCCAACGGCATCGACGGGAACAAGATGGACGAAGTGGAAGAGGTCGCGCTGGGCAAGGCCCGCGACGAGCGGCGCACTGTCACGCACTTCCGCGGCGACCACATCTACGAAGCCGGTAACATCCGGTTCGGCGTTGAGTTCCGCGACAACATCGGCGCGGCCAACGACCGCGGCGTGGCCATCCACGTGCTGACCGACCACTTGGGGCAGGAATTCGAACTCCTGGCGTTTGACTGCTTCGAGATCGCGCCGCACTACCACTACGGCCCGCGCAACCAGGACGTCCGGGTCTACTGGGACACGACCACCAGCGGAAACACGCTGGCCTGGACGCTGGAACAGTTCAAGGCTGGCAACCTGGCTAGCATGATCGACCGGGCGGGCTATCCCACCGTGGCCGCCAACGTCGACAACGACCTGGTGCAGGGCATCGTTCCGACGATGGAAGAGAAGGCTTGGGCCCTGGTTGGAACCAACCAGCGGTAATTGTGCCAAAGGTTGGGGGCGAATGATTGTTCGTCCCTACGAACGGGAACTTGAGAGGCGGGTCTCAGACCCACCTCTCATTCGTTGTGTCCTGCCGATGCGGGCAGCTACATCATGGTATAGCCGCCCGACACGCTGAGGGTCTGGCCGGTTATGAAGCTGGCCGCGTCGGACGCGAGGAAAACCACCGCGTTGGCGACTTCCTGGGCGGAACCCATGCGGCGGAGCGGGTAGGCGCGCTTCACCCGCTCAATCACCTCGTCGGTGAACAGATCCTGCATACCCTGGCTCCACATACTCTCTGAGCCGGCCACCTCGGACTGCTCAGGCACAACCAGGCCGGGGCAAACCATGTTCAACCGGAGACCGTAGCGGCCCGTTTCGCGGGCCAGGGACTTGCTCAGGGCGATAACTCCGGCCTTGCAGGCGGAATAAACCGCCTCGCGGTACTCGCCCATCCTGCCAGCGTCGCTGCTGATACTGACGACGGCGCCGGATTTCCGCTCGATCATGTGGGGAAGGACGGCGTGGATGCAGTTGATGGCGCCCCAGAGGTTGACGTGTAACTGTTCAGAGTTGATGAGATCTGCGGGCTTTTTGGCCGTTCCCAGAGCCGTGGCCAAGTAGGCAATTCCGGTGCTGAGCCGATCAGATCCCCCTCAAACGTGAACAATTACGTTGACGTCCACTTCCTTGACATGTTCGTCTCGCGACTTGTCCATGAACAGCCGGTCGATGGTCCAGCCAACGTTATTGACCAGGACGTCTACGTTGCCCAACCGTTCGATGGCCTCGGTCATCATGGCGACGGTCTTGGCCTGATCGGTCACGTCAGCGTCGACGACGATGGCGGAAGCGCTTGATTCCAGAGCCCCGACTTCGGTGGCGACGCGCTTACCGGCAGCGTGGTCCAACTCGGCTATGGCGATGTTGCAGCCTTCGGCGGCAAATGCCAGCACTATGGCCCGGCCGATATTGTTGCCGCCGCCGGTTACAAGCACGTTCTTGCCTTTCAGTCCAAGTTCCAATTTTCATCCTCCGATATATTTCGGAGGACGCGCAGGTTTTCCACATCCTCCCGGTTGTACTCCAGCAGCATTTCCAACGCGGACGGGTTATCCTCCCGCAGGTATTTTTCCCACAGAAGCACCGCGTCGTATCCCCGCATATCCGGCAGATTGCGGGGTATACCCAGAGCTTTTTCTATTACTTTGAGGCCGCCCTTCAGGCCGGCTCGCCGAGAAACCTGCATCAGATCCTGATGCTCAAATCGCCGGCGCAGGTCCAAGCCGGGCTTCCAGGCCAGGAACGGGAGGTCGAAGCCGGCGCCGTTGAAGGTGTAGATGGTAGTCACGCCCTCGAGGACGTGGAGAACCGCACCTGGGGTAATGCGGTCCCCAACCAATTGGGTGGTCAGCCAATCACCGGGAAAATCCACGGCGATGCCGACCACCGTCGGGTAGGAGTTACCACCGATAAAGCCGGTGGTCTCGATGTCCAAGTAGGCGTCCAACGGGGACGGTCAGTGACGAAAGTGACGAATGCCGGTGAACACCATGGCGATATTGGCCTGATTGGCCGCGGCTATCACCTCGTCGTCGCGAATGGAACCACCGGGCTGGACGATCGCCGTTATGCCGGCGTCGGCAGCGAGCTCGATGTTGTCGGGGAAGGGGAAGAAGGCGTCGGAAGCCAGGACGCATCCCGCAGCCTTATCGCCCGCAGCACGCTGCGACAGGTGGACGCTGACCACCCGATTGGGCTGTCCCGCACCCATGCCGACCAGGGTACGGTCCTTGACGAAGGCGATAGCGTTGGACTTGATGTGCTTGACCGCTTTCCAAGCAAATGCCAAGTCGGCCAGCTCCGCAGGAGTCGGAGCGCGTTCGGTAGCGGTAGTCCAAGCATCTGGGTGTTCGTCAATGACGTCGGGAGTTTGCACCAGGACGCCACCGCTGAGAGGGCGGATGTCGTAGTGCGCGGAACCGGGGGAACTGACAACCGGGTCTACGGTCAGGATACGTAGATTGCGCTTCCGGCGGAGGATCTCGAGGGCGTCGTCATCGTAGCCGGGGGCGACGATCACTTCGTAGAACACGGGGTCCATAGCCCGGGCAGCGGCCGCCGTTACCGATCGATTGAATCCTACTATGCCGCCAAAGGCGGATACGGGATCGCCCTCGTATGCCAGCACGTACGCCTCCGCAACGTCGTCGCGCGATGCGAGGCCACAGGGGTTCGCGTGCTTGATCACACAGGCCGACGGGTCGCCGTAATCGTTGACCGTACGCCAGGCTGCGTCGGCATCCATCAGGTTGTTGAAAGACAGTTCCCGGCCGTGCAGTTGCCTGGCTCGGGCCAAGCCACCCTGTCCGCCGCTGGCGGGGACGTACAAGGCGCCCCGCTGGTGGGGGTTCTCGCCGTAGCGCAGGCTCGACACCCGGGTGAGTCCGATGGTCACCTGCTGGGGCATTTCGTCTTCCGAGGTCGGGTCAGACGACAAGTAACCGGCAACCGCGGCGTCGTACACTGCCACATGCTGAAAGGCCTTGGCGGCGAGGGCACGCCGCTGTGGCGCGTCCAAGCCAGGACCGGACACCGCTTCGGCCACCCACCTGTAGTCGGACGGGTCCACGACGACGGCGACGGACGGGAAGTTCTTGGCCGCGGCCCGGAGCATCGTGGGGCCACCTATGTCGATGTTCTCGAGGGCGTCGTTCAGCATGACGTCGGGTTTGCTGATAGTCTCCACGAAGGGATAGAGGTTGACGACCACCACATCGATAGCGCCGATGCGGTGCTGTTCCAACTCCGCCATGTGGGCGGGTGAGTCGCGGCGGGCCAGCAGACCGCCGTGTATCACCGGATGCAGGGTCTTGACGCGGCCATCCAGGATTTCCGGAGAGCCGGTGACGTCGGATACCTGCGTGACGGGAACGCCGGCGTCGGCGAGGCTGCGGTGCGTGCCGCCCGTACTGATAAGTTCATAGCCGGCGTCGGCGAGGGATTTGCCGAAATGCTCGATGCCGGTTTTATCGAATACGCTGAGTAAAGCTTTCAACTCGCTGGATATCTCCTCGTGAAATTTGGCCGGAGCTACACGCCGCCGGCTCCGCCGTCGAAACCTCCGGAGCCGCCGCCGGGATCAATCGTGTGGTTGAAACCGCTGGCGTCGCCGGGGTTGTGGAACTGGCCGGCGTCGATCGACGATCCGGTATCATGGCCCACGTACCAGATCAGACCCAAAGGGCCCCAGGCCCACCAAGGGCGCATGACATCGAGGATGGGTTCGGATTTGTCGTCGACATTGTTGCGGGCACCACGGCTGAACGGGTTTTTCAGGTTCATAAAACAACCTCCACCTTCTCCGTGTTAAACGGTCCGGAACAACGTTCGGTTCGGACCCGTAGTCGCTACGATTCGACCGACATCCATGGCGTCCGGCAGGCCCGACAGCAGCTCGGAGGCGTGGTCGGGATCACACACGGCGACCATACCGAGACCCATGTTGAACACGCGATACATCTCTTCGTCGCTGATCCCGCCGGCCCGTTGAATTGCATCGAACACAGGAGGCACGGGCCAGGCACCGACGTGAAACTCGGCGGTCACTCCGTGCGGCAGGGACGCCGGCATCTTGCCGGGCAACCCGCCTCCAGTTATGTGGCTCAACGTCTTGATGCTTCCAAAGTAGGGCTCCAGCAGGGGATAGTAGGCGCGATGCCGCACCATCAACTCGTCGCCCAAGTTGCGCGTCAACCCGGGCCATGGACGGAAAAGGGCCTCGGGGTCGTCGTCGGTACCGAACACCCGGCGGACCAATGAAAACCCATTGGTATGCACGCCGCTGGAAGGAATGCCGATGAGGCGATCGCCCGGAACGACGTGGGCGCCGTCGAGCAAGTTATCCCGTTCGGCCACGCCAACCACGAAACCGGCGAGGTCGAAATCGGCGTCCGCGTAGACACCGGGGAGCTGAGCGGTTTCGCCGCCGATCAGAGCGCAACTGACTTCGCGGCAGCCCCAGACTATGCCGCGCATCAGCATTTCCAGGCGATGCTCATCCAACGCGCTAAAGGACAAATAGTCCAGGAAAAACAGCGGCCGCGCACCCTTGGTCAGTATGTCGTTGACGTTGAGGGTGACCAAATCCTGGCCGACTCCCTCGAAATGACCAAGCTGGGCCGCTATCTTGAGCTTGGTGCCTACACCATCGGTGCTGGCGACCAACACAGGATCCTTATAGCCGCTGAGAGCGAACAGCCCGGCAAACCCCCCGCTGCTGTCCAGCACCTCGGGGCCATGGGTCATGGCGGCAAAGGCTTTGATACGGTCTTTCAGGCCGTCCATGGCGTCCAAGGCGACGCCGGCGGCTTCATACTCGGCCGATGCAGAGGCAGCCGCGCCAACCTCGCCAACGGTCATCAGCCGGTAGCCCGTTCCAGGGACTGCTTAGTCAGTTCGAGCTGCACCGGCACCGGATAGTTACCGGTGAAACAGGCGTCGCAGAACCCACCCTGTTGACCGTGTACCAAGTCCATCAAACCACGCACGCTGAGGTAACCCAAGGAATCCGCACCGGTCAGCTCGCAGATTTCGGGTACGGTCTTGTTGGAGGCGATCAGTTCCCGGCGCGTCGCCATGTCCACGCCGAGATAACAGGGGTGTTTGATGGGCGGAGCGCACACCCGGAGATGGATTTCGGCAGCGCCGGCACGGCGCAGAAGGTCCACGACGTGGGGGGTCGTGGTGCCGCGGACGATGCTATCGTCCACGACGACGAGACGTTTGCCCCTGAGCACCGCGGGCATGGGGTTAAACTTCTGGCGGACGCCGCGGTCGCGGCGCTGCTGCTCAGGTTCGATGAAGGTCCGGCCGACGTAGCGATTACGCACCAAACCGTTGGCGAAGGGAATACCGGATTCACGGGCGAAACCCACGGCGGCGGAAGTGGACGAGTCGGGGATGCCGATCACCAGGTCGGCGTCGGCGGGATGTTCGCGGGCCAGCTGGGCACCCATGTCCTCACGCACGGAGTGCATGAGCCGGCCGTCCATCACGCTGTCCGGCCTGGCGAAGTAGATCCACTCAAACACGCACAGCGCACGACCCCGGCGGGCAGAGTCGCCGTAAATCGCTCTTTGAACGCAGTCGGCGCTGATCACGACCACCTCGCCGGGCTCGATTTCGCGGGTGAACTCGGCCTGCATGTGGTCAAGTGCGCAGGTCTCGGAAGCAACGGCCCATCCGTTTTCAAGGCGTCCCAGGCACAAGGGACGGATACCCAATGGATCGCGGACCGCGATGATGGCATCGGGCGTCAACAGGGCGAGGGAGAACGCCCCTTGCATACGGGGCATGGCATAGAAGATCCGCTGAGGCCAGGTATCGCCAGGAGCGTTAGCCAGCAAATGGGCTATGACTTCGCTGTCAGTGCTGGTCTCGAAATGACAGTCCCATTGAGACTGTACTTGCTCACGCAACTGCCTGGAGTTGATTATGTTGCCGTTGTGAGCAATCGCCAGCGGCCCGTTGAGGCCTCGCACCAGCAACGGCTGAGCGTTGTCACTGCGGCTGGCACCGGTCGTCGAGTACCGGGTGTGGCCGATCGCCAATCCACCCGTGATGCCATCGATGTCGCCATCGCGGAACGCCTCCGACACCAGGCCCATGCCGGTGTACACCTTTATCCGGCCGTGGTCAGCTGCGGCGACGCCGGCGGATTCCTGCCCTCGATGCTGCAAGGCGAACAGGCCGATGGAGGTGAGCGAGGCGCTGTGCGAACCCGGCGAATACACAGCCACAACTCCGCACTCTTCGCGCGGGTCGTCAAGGACGGTGCTACCCGAGTAGATAGCCGACTGCGACATCATGGTTGCATTCTATTGGCCGGCCAGCGGCGGGTCAACGAAAACGCCGTCGACAATATCAGCCGAAAACCTGATATCGGGTCTCCAGTGGGTTCAGTCCCGCTCCGCAATGATCTGTACCTTGCGGGCATCGCCGAATCCGACGCTTTCGGTGCGGATACCGTCGCGCTCGTCTAAATGCAGGTGGATCACCCGGCGGTCGGAAGGGGCCATGGGTTCCAAAGTTATGCTACGGCCGGTCTGAAGGACACGCTCGGCGACGCGGTCAGCCATTTCGCGGAGAGAATCCTCGCGGCGCTGACGATATTGCTCGACGTCCAACGAAACGCGGACCTCCTCATCGAACCGTTGTCGGACGATACTCTGAACGATGAACTGGAGCGAGTACAAGGTGTTGCCGCGACGCCCAATCAACAACCCGGAATCGGGGCCGTTGATGTCGATCACCGGGCCACCTGCCAACTCGTCGTTCTCGGAGCGGAGTGTTACGTCAACTTCAGCGCCGACAGCGGTGAGGATGCGCTCGACAGCCTGTACAGCGGCTCCGGCGGGAGAGTCCGAGTCTATGGGCGGGATCGGCGCGGGACCGCCGGTCGGCTCCCGCTCATCAACGGGTTCCGGCTCATCGAATGGAGGCGCGTCCAAGTCGAATTCGTCACTTTCATCCGGTTCGGATGGAGTAGCGCCACCGATACGGGTGACGCGGACCTCGGCCATTTCACCGCCTATTCCTAGGAACCCCTGACGGCCCCTATTTAGTATTTCGACCTCTACCTCGCTGCGGTCGACGCCGAGAGCTGCGAGCGCCTGCCCTTCGGCCTCTTCTACGGTTCTCCCGGTTTGCACTATCTGATTCATCGGGTCTACCCTCCTGCGGGTCGGGGTCCGGAACTGCCGCAGCGGTCTCTGCCGCATCCTGCCCGCGTCGCGGGAACAGCGGGAACAAAGGGCCCCAACCAGTGATGAAATACTGGATCGCGATACCGATGATGTTGGAAACCACCCAGTAGAGGGGAAGCCCACTGGGCCATTGCAAAGAGAACGCGCCCAGGAAAATAGGCATCATCCACAACATCATCGTTTGGCTGGACTGTTGACGCGGGTCCGGCGACGGCATCTGCGTCATCTTCTGCTGCACCCAGGTGGTGACAGCGACTAATACGGGCATGACAATGGGCGACGGGTCCGGCTTGCTGAGATCGAGCCACAGAAATGTATTGTTAACCGGCACCGCCGAATGGATCGGGACGAAGGTGATCCAGAAGTACAACTTGTCGGACAGCTTCACCAAGTCTTCCGGGTTGTTGAACAGGGTAAGGATCAGCACCCGGAACAAGCCGATCAGAATGGGCATCTGGATGATCAACGGGCCCAAGCAGCCGACCGGGTTCACGCCGCTCTCGCGGTACAGCCGCATGGTCTCCTGGGAGATTCGCGAACGGTCACCCTCGTAGCGTTGCTGGATTTCACGGACTCGCGGCTGCATGGCGGTCATCGCGCGCATTTGCCGCAATTGACGCACAGTCAAGGGTATGGTCGCCACGCGCACTAGCACGGTGAAGGCGATGATGGCGAATCCCATCTGGGAGAAGCACAGCACATACAACACCAACAAGGTGTTGAGCATGGGCCGGATGATCACCTCATTCCAGATGAGGATGAATATGGAGAAAAATTCCACTTATTCCTGCCTGTCGCCGTCGGGGCAGCAGCTCCGCGTGGCTAGTTCCCGCGTGGCTAGTTCCGGGGACATTGCACGTTGTCGGTCGTGTCGTAACACCAATGGGGCATAAAGCCGGACAGCACCTGCAGCCGCCGAACCTTACCGTCGTCAGCTCCGACGTACACCACTTCCTGTTCGTTGGAGCCTCCGAATCCGATGGTGCTGGACTTGACCAGGGGGGCCTTAATTTGCCCATCGCGGATGCTGTAGGAGGCGATTTCCTGAGGAGACTCTTGGGCGGACCGCGTCGCGCGGAGCAGCACTACCTTGCCCTCCCGGGAGGCGACCACCAAACCACGCTCCGTCAGCACGGGATTGGCGACGACGGGGGCGCCCATGTCGTAACTCCAGAGCAACACTCCGTTTTCGTCGAGGGCATAAACGTTGCCGTCCATGGAGGCCGCGTATATCGCACGGCCAGAGGAAACCGGGGTCGCCCACCACCAGTTTTCGGCCACGAACTGCCAACGGGGCTGACCATCGTTCAGTCCGAGGGCATACAGCTGGCGGTCGAAAGAGCCAACTATGAGCAGGTTCTTGTGGATGAGCGGGGTAGCAACCACCGCTCCGCCGGTATCAAAACGCCAGACGAGGGCACCGGTTTCCAGATTGACAGCGTAGACGCTGCCGTCCTGCGAGCCGAAATAGGCCACGCCGTTCCGTAGAACAGAGGTTGACCAAACCTCCCCGTCGGTGCGGAAGGGCGACCAACGGAGGTTCTCTCCGGTCAGGGCGTTGAAAGCGTAGAGGCCACCGTCCTCGGAGCCAACAGCGACAATGCCGCCGGCTTCGTCCAGAGCGGGACTTCCGACCAGGGGCGGCATGTCCTCGGTCTCGAACTGAGGCTGGCGCCACGCCACCTGAACAGACCCAGCGCCGGCAGAACCGTCGAAAGCGTACAAGATACCGTCGATGCCGGATACGTAGACGAAGCGTCCCACGGCGGGCGAACTGTAGGAGCCGCCGAATCCATTTTCGCTACCAACGGCGGACACCCAACGGGTACTGACGCCATCCAGCCCGAAATCATCCAAGGCATAAACCTGGCCGGACAACGTGGTGGCGTAGACCACTCCGTTGGCCACCGCGATGGAACCCCATCCCTGGGTTGACGCCCCTAAGTTCCGACCACAACCGGTGATCGCCAGGCACAAAACAGCCAACGCTACGAAGGCCAGAACCAGCCTCAAAGATCGGGATGTGTGCGAGATGGCCCAGCGGGTCAAAGATTTGCGGGAGGGCAGGAAATGATAGGACATTATCAACGGTCAAGCGACAGGGTCATACCCGTGACCGCCCACGGGGGTACAGCGCAAAATTCGGCGAACGCCGAGCCAAGTTCCCCGAACGACGCCGTAACGGGATATGGCGTCGGCGGTGTACTCAGAGCAACTGGGCTGGTATCGGCAGAGGCCTGGCAGGTAGGGGGACAACGCCTGCTGGTAGAAACGGATGGCAACGACAGCGACGACTTTCATTGCGCGCGGTCCCGGCAATCATCGGAAGGGGCGGCCACGGCCGGAGGAGCGTTCAACCTGGTGCGGCGAATCAGGTTATGTACAGCGCGTTCGAGCTCGCTGAAATCAGCGTCGCCGGCTCCTTTTCGGGCGATGAGGACGGTGTCCCATCCAGGAGCGGACGCCGAATTGCGAACGACCTCTCGCAAACGTCGCTTAACGCGATTGCGCACCACGGCATTACCGACACGTTTTCCGGTTACGAAGCAGAAGCGGCTGCGGTCCAAGCCATTAGGAAGTACTCTCATCACCAAGAGACCGTTAGCCACGCTACGCCCTCGGCCATGGATTTCAGAGATACGGCTGGCGCCGCCCAGCCTATGGTGTCGTTGCATCGTATCGAAGAACGCCGTCGGCGAGCAAAGCAGCCAACAGACAGTTGGCTACACGGACAGCCGGTGCCGGCCCTTGAAACGCCGGCGGCGCAAGACGGCGCGCCCGTCTGAAGTGCGTGAACGCGAGCGGAAGCCGTGCACACGAGCGCGGCGTCGCTTTTTGGGCTGGTAAGTACGTTTGGGCATAAGTAGATCTCCGACGGCAAATTATGGTACTGCCTAACCCGGAATGCGTCAAGAAAATCTTGAGGTCGGGCGGCTGAAGTTGGTTTCGGTTGAGCCACATCCAACGCAAGGGCGGCGGAGAAGAGCCGTCAGCACGAGAAGGCTCCGCCTCGCCAGCGGTATGGCCATGTCGCACTCGGATTGACGATTGGGAAAGGCCGGAAGGTTGGACGCTGGGGGCGACGATGGTACGGCGTTGACCCGCAACCAGAGCGGAGGCTGACCGGTCAAGATGATGCGATGGCGAGCAGTATGCCGGCCAACTCCTGAGGGGTAGTGACCATGGGATCGTGGCCGGTATCGATATGGTGGACGCCCCACCCGGAGGCGGAGGCCCGCTCGGCGACTGGCTCGAAACCGGACTCGCTGCACACGATAAACTCACGGTGAAGGGCAGCGGCATCCGGATTGCCGGTGCGGACGGGTTGGGAGAAAGTCAGCGTTGGTTGCGGAGACAGGCGGGGCAGCATGAACGCCTGATCCGACGGGTCGGTTATTGTCCAGCGCTGGGCGATTTCTGCCGCGTCGGTGGGGGAGGGCATGAACGGCACGCCTTCAGCGATAAACCCCCGGATACGAGCTACGAACTCGGGACCGCGGACGGCTTCAAGCTGATCGACCATAGCCTCGCCGTCAGACGGGGCGACGCCGTTGACGTAGACGAGGGAGGAGATGCGTTCGGGAGCTTGTTCCGCAACTCCGGTGATCACCATTCCGGCGTAGGCGTGGCCGACCAGAATGACATCGGTGAGGTCTTCGGCTTGGAACAAGGAGACGACATCGCGGATGTGCAGGTCGAGGTTGATTGCCGCAGGGGGCATGAGCGCGGCCAGATGCCGCCGCTCACCCAGCCCAGTAAGGCTGGGAGCCAGGACGACATGGCCGGCTTGCCACAATAGAGGACTGGTCTTCCACCAAGACCATCCGCCGTGCCAGGCCCCGTGAATAAGAACGAAAGTGGCCACGGTTCAGACCTACATCACGACGACGGAGCGCAGGACGTCTCCCCGTTCCATGCTGGCGAAGGCGGATTCCACATCGCCGATGCCGATGCGCTCGCTGACGAAGGCATCCAGGTCGAGCCGGCCCTGCAGGTACAGATCGATGAGCATGGGAAAATCGCGAGTGGGCAGGCAATCGCCGTACCACGAAGACTTCAGGGAACCGCCGCGACCGAACACCTCGATGAGTGGCAGTTCGATCTTCATGGAGGGGTCGGGCACGCCAACCAGGACGACGGTGCCAGCGTGATCCCGGGCGTAGAAGGCTTGCTCGTAGGTGACCGGGTTTCCGACGGCCTCGATAGCGACATTGACGCCATTGCCCGCGGTAAGCGCTCGGATGGCTTCCACCGGGTCAGTGTGGGTCGAGTTGATGGTGTGGGTGGCGCCAAAGCCCCGGGCCCACTCCAGCTTGCGGTCGTCGATGTCTACGGCGATGATGGTGTGGGCGCCGGCCAAACGGGAGCCGGCAATTGCAGCGTTGCCCACCCCGCCGCAACCGATGACGGCGACAGAGTCGCCGCGACCGACATTACCGGTGTTCATGGCGGCCCCCAAACCGGCCATGACACCGCAGCCGATGAGACCGGCGGCCAAAGAGCTGGCGGACGGATCGACTTTGACAGCCTGGAGTGCATCGACCAGGGTGAGCTCACAGAAAGCGCCGATCCCGAGAGCCGGCGACAATGGCGAACCGTCGGCAAGGGTCATTTTCTGCTGGGCGTTGCGGCTGGCAAAGCAATACCACGGCCGACCGCGCAGGCAGGACCGGCAGTTGCCGCAGGGAGCGCGCCACGCGAGGATCACGAAGTCGCCGGGTTGTACGTTGGACACGTCCGGGCCGATTTTCTCGACCACGCCGGCCGCCTCGTGGCCCAGCAGGAAGGGAAACTCGTCGTTGATAGCTCCTTCCCGGTAGTGCAGGTCGGTGTGACAGACACCGCAGGCCTGAACGCGCACCAACGCCTCGCTCTCGCCGGGATCTGGCACGAAGATCGGAACCAGTTCCACGGGCGCGCCTTTAGCCCGCGAGACAACACCCTGAACTTCGTTGACCGGCATCAGTTTTTCCTCCGCGTGGGCCACACCGAGCGGCCCAACTAGCGGCAGGTATAATGCCTCAACCGAGTGCGGGCGTCAAAACAGGACGCGCGATTTGAAAGCCGTCGAGGCCATTCAAGCCGAGGTTGGGCATCAGGGTCGGGGATTGCTCCAGAACCCGGGTCATTACAACCTGACTTGGCCGGTCGTGAACTCCTCGTGTGCGAACTATCGCGAATTTTTTCGCCCGTACCGACCGTGCTAAAGGGCCGACGACCAGCACGTAAGGGGCCGCGTGTCTGCTAATCGGCACCGTATCGCGTGAACAGCACTGGACCAGATGTCCGGTCGACGCTGACTGACACAGTATCCCGGCACGGATCGAAGGAGCAGGATGGCGAAACGGGTAATAATCGACACCGATCCGGGGGTGGACGACTGCGCGGCCATCCTTCTAGCGCTGGCGAGCCCGGAGTTGCAAGTCGATGCGCTGACCATCAGCTACGGCAACGGGTCGATGGGGCAATGCGCGGCCAACGCGCGCCGAATACTGGCAACGGCAGGCCGCGACGACATCCCGGTATATCCGGGCGCCGAAAGCCCCTTACTCCGGCCGCCAAACCGGGGTTGGGCGTCGCACATCCACGGCTGCGACGCGTTGGGAGACGCGGCCGGCGACGGTCGAGAACCTGCGCCAAATGAGACCGGGCCCGCGCACCGGGCGGCGGTGGAGATCGCTTCCAGAGCCCTGGATTCTCCCAGCGAGATCACGGTGCTGGCGTTGGGCCGGATGACGAACGTGGCGTTGGCACTGCGGCTAGCACCAGAGATCGCAGGCGCGCTGGCGGGAGTGGTGGTCATGGGTGGAGCAGTGAGGGTTCCCGGCAACGTGTCGCCGGTAGCGACAGCTAACATTCACGAAGACCCGGAAGCGGCGGCGATCCTGTACGACTCCGGCGTGCCGATTATCCAGGTGGGACTGGACGTATGCGACCAGTGCGGGTTCTCAGATGAACAGTTTGAGCGACTGCGCGCCAATCCCGCCCCGGCAGTGCGACTGCTGGTTTCGGCGTCGGCTTATACACAGACGGCATACCGTCGTCTGGGTCGGCTGGCGGACGGCGAAGCGGTGCGTTACAACGACGTGCCCGCCGTGGCAGCCGCCGTTGACCCGACCCTAATGACCATACAGCGGTTGCCGGTAGCCATCGAAACGGGCAGCGATCTAACCCGGGGGCAAACGGTCGCGGATTGGTACGGCATGACAGGCCGGGAGGCGAACGTAGACGTGTGCCTGACGGTAGACGCGGAACGACTGACGGAAATGGTGGTGGAGAGGTTGGTCAGCTATCCCTGGACCACCTAGCAGGAAAACCCCGGCCTATTGGGTGAAAACGAAGCGGGGCGACCCCTCAAGAGCCGCCCCGAGTCATGCCGAAGCGTGGCCCGCAACGCTTACAAAGCGGCGACGGCGGCCCGCACTTCTTCGTAATCCGGCTCGATGGCGGGGCTGTCGGCCACCCAGTGGTAGCGGACCACGCCCTCGCCGTCGACGATGGTGACGGCGCGCTTGGCGGCGACATAGCCTTCCATGCCGGCGAGGCCGGGCAGAGCGACGTCGTACGCGTTGACAACCTCTCGGTTGTAATCACTGAGAAAGGTGTAGTTGACGTTGTTGGCCGCCTTCCAAGCGCCCTGGGCGAAAGGCGGGTCAACCGTGATGCCGAGCACGACGGCGTTCATGGAATCGAACTCGCCGATGCGGTCACGGAGGGCACACATTTCGGTGGTGCAGACGCCGGTGAAAGCGCCAGGGAAGAAGGCGAGCACCACGTTTTTCCCGCGGTAATCGCTCAGGCTATGGCGGGTCTGAGGGTTTTCGTGCAGGGTGAAATCGGGAGCGGGCTGCCCTACGGTGATAGCCATCAAGGAACCTCCTGGCTGGTGACAAATAATGAGCGTGTGGGCGTATCGCAAACGGACGTAAAAGCAGGTCCGGGGAAACGACGCGAGCATCTTATCATAACGACCTGAAACCCCTCTTTTCCGGGGGCATGCTAAACTGGCAGGCACCTAAATTCGGAGCCATTGCCATGTTTTTCAACTCCCGCCGTTCCACCGTACACGCCACGCACGGGATGGTCGCGACCAGCCAGCCGCTGGCAGCCATGGCCGGGCTGAGAGTCCTGATGGATGGCGGAAACGCCGTCGATGCCGCGGTGGCGGCAGCGGCGACGTTGAACGTGGTAGAGCCGATGTCGACCGGAGTTGGCGGCGACGTTTTCGCGTTGATTTGGAAAGCGGCTGACCGGAAGGTGTTGGCGTTGAACGGAAGCGGCAGGGCTCCGAAAGCCGCGTCAATTGAGGAACTGCACGCGAATGGGCGGAGCCGGATGCCAGCGTTCGGCCCGCTGTCGATCTCGGTTCCGGGGACGGTGCACGGGTGGGAGGAATTGCTGCAGAACGAAGGGACAATGAACCTGGGCGACGCGCTGGCGCCGGCCATCGATTATGCGGAGAACGGGTTTCCGGTGAGCGACATCATCGGTTTCCAGTGGAAGCAGCAGGAAGACAAGCTGGCTACGCTGCCGTCAGGCCAGGAGCTACTGGTGAATGGACGGGCTCCGCGCGAAGGGGAGATCATGCGGCTGCCGACCCTGGCGGGGACGCTGAGGGCAGTTGCCGAGGGCGGTAGCAAGGCGTTTTACACCGGTCCGATCGCCTCCGCGATGGCGCAATTTGTCCAGGAGCAGGGTGGTTGGCTTGCCGAAGGGGACCTGGAATCGCACCACTCCGACTGGGATGAGCCGATCAAGACGGACTATCGGGGTGTGACGTGCTGGGAGTGTCCGCCCAACGGGCATGGGATCATCGCACTGGAGGCGCTGAACATCGTCGAGGGATTCGACATTGCCGGCATGGGGCCGCAGAGCGCGGAACGGTATCACCACCTGGTTGAGGCGACCAGGCTGGGATTCGCCGATGCGTTTGAGTATCTGGCCGATCCACGTTGCGCTGAAGTTCCCACCAAAATGTGGACGTCCAAGGAGTACGCCAAGGGCAGGCGAGGCCTGATCAACCCGGAGCGGGCGATGGACACGGCACCGTACGGGAAGATGGTGCCGGGAAGTGACACGGTATACATCAGCGTGGTCGATGGCGCGGGGAACGCCTGCTCGTTGATCAACAGCGTGTTCGCCAATTTCGGGTCCGGGCTGGTGGTACCCGGAACGGGGATCGTGATGCACAACCGGGCATCGCTGTTCAACGTCACGCCTGGACATCCGAACGCGTTGGAGGGCGGGAAGCGGCCGTTCCACACCATCATTCCGGCCATGGCGACGCGGAACGACGAGCTGTGGCTGAGCTACGGCGTGATGGGCGGGTTCATGCAGCCCCAGGGCCACCTGCAGGTGATAAGCAACATGGTGGACTTTGGCATGGACTCGCAGGGTGCCCTGGACGCTCTGCGGTTCCAGGTGGTCGGTGATTCGGTTTGGCTGGAAGGGGACGTTGACGACAAAGTGGTGGCCGGACTGCACCAGCGGGGCCACCGGGTCAACGTGATGCATGGTCCGCAGCGGGGCGGGGCCGGCGGCATGGGCGGCGGTCAGGTGATCAGCCGTGATCCCGAGTCCGGGGTACTGAGCGGCGGCAGCGAACCGCGCAAAGATGGAGCAGCCGTCGGCTGGTAATTACCGGGACAACCAGCGGCGGAAGCGCTGCCAGGCTCCCTGAGGCTCCGGATCGATGGGGCGGCCGCGCCAATATTGCTGACGCTGGTTACCCATCCGCCTGAAGAACATCCACGCGATTGCCGCAGCCATCAACACGAGCCCGGCCAAGGACAGCAACATAATCCTGGCAAGGAACAGGCCGATAAGGGCCAGCACCCCGCCCGCGATTGCCAACTTGGTAGGCGAAATAAGGCGCTTGGACCGGCGCGGTCGGGGAGCGAATGGAGACGGCTGGTCGTCCAGCGGTGGAGGAGCGTCAGCCGGCGCGGTAGGGGGTTCAGGCACCTCGGATTCCAGTTCGTTGAGCAACTGCTCGATTTCCTCTTCGTAACGATCTTTCATATTCGCACTTCCCCCCATCGGCAACGGCACCGGCGTCGTGGTGCGGATTATAACCCGGAGTCATTGCCAGCGTAAGCGTTACTCAGCACGTGCCAGAGTCTCGCCAAAGTCGCTCGTGATGGCATCCGCGCCCGGCGCGTGTGCTCATCATTGTTCGACTGTCCGCGGAAAACACACGGAGGCGCGTCGGGGTCAGCAGTCCGGAGAGCGCCGGTTCCAGCGACGGGGTTCCGCGCTTCGCTCACGATGGCGATTTAGCGCACGGTCGGCGCGTCATACCGGCGCAAAGGTCCCATGGAGAGCGTTTCGTCGCGGGCGGCGGGCGGAAAGCGCCGAATGGTTCGGGAAGGCAGATGTGCTAGGATAACGACGCTGACGGCAGGACAGGACTGCCCAGGAAAAGGAGCGAAGCATCATGGCCAACACCCCGTTGGGTTTAGACATCAGAGCCTGCATTTTTGACGTTTTCGGCACGGTGGTCGACTGGCGATCCAGCATCACCGAGCAGTGCGCGAACATGGGGCGGATCAAGGGAATCGAACGGGACTGGAGCGCATTCGCGGATGCGTGGCGCGGCAAGTATCGTCCCTACATGGACAAGGTCCGCAACGGGAACCTGCCCTGGACGAACCTGGACGCGTTGCACCGCATGGCGCTGGACGAAGTGTTGGACGAGTTCGAGATCAGCGGTCTCGACGATGATGAGAAGATGGAAGTGACCTACTTCTGGCACCACCTCCGCCCCTGGGCTGACAGCGTGCCCGGGCTGTACCGGCTAAAGAACAAATTCATCATCTCACCGATGTCCAACGGCAACATTGCGCTGATGACCAACATGGCCAAGAACGGCGGAATGCCGTGGGACTGCATCCTGGGAGCAGAGGTGGCGCAGCACTACAAGCCCGACCCGGAGAGCTACGGCACGGCGGTCAAGCTGCTGGGTTTGAAACCGGAGCAGGTGATGATGGTTGCCGCGCACCAGGGCGACCTGCTGGCGTCCGCCAAGGTGGGCCTGCGCACCGGGTTCGTGCCACGCCCGCGGGAGCACGGGCCGGACCGCACGCCAGACCCGACGCCGGATCCGTCGTTCAACGTGGTCGCTGACAGCTTTGTGGACCTGGCTTCGAAGCTGGGAGCGTAATTCTCAAGCCAAACCCAATCCAAAAGCGCCGGGGCGCATGATTATTCGCCCCTACGTCGTTAGGGGTTCGAGACCGCAGGCCTGCGCAACGAGTTCGTAGGAGCGGACGCGGTCTTCGTAGTGGTAACAGATGGTGACCACGCTCAGGTCAGGGGTCTGATAGTCCTCAGCGACCTTCTCCAATCCTGCCTTAATCTGCTCGGGGTCGCCGTCCACGCAGTTGCGGCTGTACTGCTGGATGAACTGCCACTCGTTGGCCAGGTACTTGTATTCGGCAGCCAATTCCGGGGAAGGAATTCCCTTGGCTCGCCCGGTGACCGAGCGGAGGCGGCCAAGGTTGCGACTGGACGCTATCCGGTGGGCTTCCTCCTCGGTGTCGGCGCACAAAACCTGGACACCGACGTTGATCAGAGGCTCAGCAAGGAATTGGGAAGCCTCGAAATTCTGCCGATAGGATTCGACGATCTGTGGACCGTCGGTAGCGCCCATGCCAAAGAAGTGGGCGTAGGCGAAAGGCAGGCCCATCTTGGCAGCCATGAAGGCGGATTCGTACCGGGAACCCAGCAGCCAAACCTGAGGAACGGTCTCAGACTCTTCAGGAGCGGCAAGAACCTCATGGAAGGGATGGTCGTCGGGCTGCGTATCGTGCAGGTAATTGACGACGTCGCGGACCTGTTGGGGGAAATGGCGGATGTCCTTGGGCATGGTCGGGTAGGCGAGGGCCGCCGCAGTGATCTGGTCGCTGCCCGGAGCGCGCCCGAGGCCGAGGTCGATGCGGTCGGGATAGAGAGAGTCGAGTATTCGGAAGGTTTCGGCAACCTTCAAGGAACTGTAGTGGGAGAGCATGACACCGCCGGAACCGACCCGGATGCTCTTGGTGTGAGCGGCGATCTGGCCCACCATGACCTCAGGAGCGGTACCAGCGAAGTTGGGCAGATTGTGGTGCTCGGCTACCCAATAACGCTGGTAGCCCATCTGCTCGGTGGCGGTCGCGAGCTGGATGGTCTCACGCAGCGCGACACCGGCATTGCTACCTTCACGCATCGGCGACTGATCGACCACGCTCAGTTGCAGTTTTTGGCTCAAGTTGTCCCCCTGACCGTAGATCGCATTGGGATTGCGCACACACGCGGTATCCGGCGCCGTCATTTTTTGTATCACGAAGAACTGGGTTGTCGGCGAAGGCTGACTGACCTATTATAAATATGTCCAAGGGAAAAAGTAGCGCGCAATAAAACGAGGCGACCATTCCCGACGACGGGTCCGGGTTGCCAGCCATATTAGGTAAGCCGCATTGCTCTTCGACAAAATAATTGGATCCAAACCGGCAGTCGAAGAAATGCCGACGGCCGGTCAACCGCTCTCCGGGAGCGGCACCAAGTACCTACTTGAACGCATCGTCAAGTGGGTACTTTTTCTTTTAGCGTCCGTTTCGGTGCTGACAACCGTCGGCATCATGTCGGTATTGTTGTTCGAGGGAGTGCGCTTTTTCACCGCGGATTTCTACGAGCAACGGCCGACAGAGAGAGTGGCGATCAGCGAAGCCGAAGGACTGGCAGGCGTTGCGCCCAGCACACTCGCTCCAGGGATTGTACCCAAGGTCGAGGTGCGGGCCACGACCGATTCCCTGATTTATGTCAAATGGGAAAGGCCCGCAGTTGGGCAGGAGCCCACGGGATATGATGTTTCCGTGCTGCCAAGCCTGAGCGCGGACCTTTCCGACTGCGCGAACCTTCCGGCAGACCGGACATCATGCGTTATCGCCAACGCCGCGCCGGGGCGCTCGCATAAGGTTACCGTCGCAGCCCTGGCGGGCCCTGGAAAGGGCGTGGGCCTGCAGACCGACTCCTTCAGCGTGCCGGAGAAGGTGAAGTGGCACCGGTTCCTGACGGACACCAAGTGGCGCACGCTGCTGGTGCCGCGTTCGTACGGCATCTGGCCGTTGCTGGTGGGGACCACCATGATCGCCGTGCTGGCGATGTTCGTAGCCGTTCCGCTGGGCCTGCTGAGCGCCGTCTTCCTGAGTGAATACGCGCATCCGCGACTCAGAGCGATCACCAAGCCGATCCTGGAAATTCTGGCGGGCATTCCCACAGTGGTATACGGGTTCTTCGCGCTGTTCTTCATCACTCCGATCCTGCGCAATCTCAGCGACGACGTGGGTATCTTCAACGCGCTGTCGGCCGCCATCGTAATGGGCGTGATGATCATCCCCATGGTTTCCAGCCTGAGCGAGGATGCGATGCGGGCGGTGCCCAACGCGCTGCGGGAGGGCGCCTACGCACTGGGAGCGACGAAAGTTGAAGTAGCCACCAAGGTGGTGTTGCCGGCTGCCCTGTCCGGTATCGTCGCGGCGTTCATCCTGGCAATGTCCCGAGCCGTCGGCGAAACGATGATCGTGTTCATCGCGGCCGGCCAGAACGAGAAACTGACCTTCAACCCGCTGGAACCCGTGAACACCATGACGGGGTTCATGGCGACGACCAACTTCAGCGACAACGCAATTCCGGGAACGGCGCAATTCCAGTCCCTGTTCGCCGTGGGTATCACCCTGTTCATCATCACGTTGCTGATGAACCTGGTGAGCCAGTTCGTAGTTGCCAAGTTCCGTGAGGTGTACGAATAATGGCAGCCGAAATCGACCGCAACTACAACCAGCGGTTGGCCAGCCGCAAGCGGACCGCCGCCATCTTTTACGCCGTGTGCGTCGCGGCGGTGGTCGTCGCGCTATTGATGCTGGTTGCGTTGCTGTACAGCGTGATATCGGAGGCCATCGCCTGGTTGAACCTGGACGGCACTTCGATCAAAACGCTGCTGACGGATAATGCGTCCAGCAAAGCGGTGAACTCCGGGTTGTTACCGGCTATCGTGGGCACCCTGTGGGTGATGGGGATATGCATTTTCGTATCCTTCACTGTGGGGGTGTCGGCGGCCATCTACCTGGAGGAGTACTCCGGCGGCAGCAGGATCGCCCAGCTAATCCAGACGAACATCCAGAACCTGGCGGCGGTACCGTCAATCGTGTACGGCATACTGGGACTGTCAATTTTCGTGGCCTTCTTCGTGATGGTGGCCCCGGAAACGGACGGCAAAAACGTGTCCGCCGCGGGCCTGACGCTGGCGCTGCTGATCATGCCGGTGGTGATCGTGTCCTCGGAAGAGGCGATCCGTGCCGTCCCGCCCTCGATACGAGAAGGCGGGTACGCGCTGGGCGGGGCCAAGTGGCAAGTGATATGGCGGCTGGTGTTGCCACAGGCCATGCCCGGCATCCTGACCGGAATCATCCTGGCGGTGAGCCGGGCGATGGGAGAGGCGGCGCCATTGGTCATCATGGGAGCGCTTTCCTTCGTGCCATTCGCTCCGGCGAGCCCGCTGGACCGTTTCACGGTGCTGCCGATCCAGATCTACGTTTGGATCTCGAAGCCGCAGGAAGAGTTCCATCACCTGGCGGCCGCGGGGATTGTCGTACTGTTGATCATGCTGCTGGGCATGAACGCGTTCGCCATCTTCCTGCGGAACCGGTTACAGAAGAACCTACGGGGGTAAACCACAATGGCTACAACCCCAGTGGCAACTCCTCCAGCAATCCGCGCCATCAACGTTGGGGTCTATTACGGCTCCAACAAAGTGGTTGAGGGCGTAAACATGGACATGCCGGAGCACGAGATCACCGCCATCATCGGGCCAAGCGGCGCGGGGAAGACGACCCTGCTGCGCTGCATAAACCGGATGAACGACCTGATCGAGGTCTTCCGCATGGAAGGAGAGATGTGGTTCGGAGACTTCAACCTGTACGCGCCCGGCTCGGACCCGACGCAAATCCGGTACCGGATCGGGATGGTGTTCCAGCGGCCGAACCCGTTCCCAAAGTCGATTTACGACAACGTCGCTTTTGGGCCACGCATCAACGGGTTCAAGAGCAACATGAACGACCTCGTGGAACAGTCGCTGCAGGGCGCTGCATTGTGGGACGAGGTCAAAGACCGGTTGAAGGAATCAGCGCTGTCACTGTCCGGCGGGCAGCAGCAGAGACTGTGCATCGCCCGGGCTCTGGCTGTGGAGCCCAGCGTGATCCTAATGGACGAGCCCTGCTCAGCCCTGGACCCGATCGCCACCCTGGCCATCGAAGAGCTGATGCAAGAACTGAAGAAAACCTACAGCATAGTGATCGTGACGCACAACATGCAGCAGGCGGGCCGGGTTTCGGACAAGACGGCCTTCCTGCTGCCGGACGAAAACCGGGTAGCGCACCTGATCGAATTCGGCGACACCCGGACGTTGTTCACTAACCCGTCGGACGAGCGTACCGAGGCGTACATTACAGGCCGTTTTGGCTAAGCGCCAATGCGGCGGTCAGGCGGTCTAAGGGGCCAGCCAAAGGAGGCGTCGAATGCTCAGATCAGATTTCGAACGCGATCTGTTAAGCTTGCAAGCCGACCTGTCGGAAATGGCTACGCACGTTGAGCAGGCGACCCGAGGCGCCCTCAACGCACTGGAGAACCAAGATCTTGCGCGGGCGCAGCAGATCATCGACGAAGACGACCACATCGACCGGCTCCAAGACGCCCTGGAAAACAAGTGCGTTTCGTTGATGGCGACCCAGCAGCCGACGGCGATCGACCTGCGGGCGTTGCTGTCGGCGGTGCACATCGCGGTAGAGCTGGAACGAATGGGGGACTACGCCGAAGGCATCGCCAAGATATGCCTGAGGATCGGAGACCAACCGCTGCTCAAGCCGCTGATCGACATCCCGCGGATGGCGGAACTGGCGCTGACCATGCTCAAGGAGAGCCTGCAGTCGCACGCCAACCGGGACGAATGGCAAGCTCGCAAAATCTGCCAGGACGACGACGCGGTTGACGATCTGTACGACCAGATTTACCGGGAACTGCTGACGTACATGCTGCAGGACCCGCGCAACATCGAGCGGGCCACCTATCTCCTATGGGTTGCCCACGACCTGGAAAGGATCGCCGACCGGGCCACCAACATCGCAGAACGGGTAATGTGGCTGGTTTCGGGTCATACGGTCGGAACCGGGAACGTGAAATCGGACCGTTCGCTGCGCTGATCGAAGCAAATTCAGCAAGTCGGAAAACCCCTGATATTGAGCATGAAATCGTCGTTGACAATTCCCGACCTCGACAGTATAGTTTTCGCAAATGCATAGTACTTACAAATCGATTTGCATCTGCACATGTACCTGTCCCCCGACAGCGGGGGCGGGTTGACCTGACTGACAACTTCGGGTTCACACCTGCACCCACCGGACTTGCCGCATGGCAACGGTGGGTTTTCTAATGTCCAGCCGCTAAGGAGGAGCACCTTGACCACCCAGGCACAGCAGCCCAGCCAACAAGACATCCACGAGTCCAGCATGCACCTGGCGTCAGATTCGCCGGCGATCATCCCCTTCATGGAGGATGAAATCCAGCGGTTCGACGCGGAGGTCGACCGGTTCCGCACCGGCGAACTGGACAACACCGTGTTCACACCCTTCCGCCTCCGCCAGGGAGTGTACGGGCAGCGGCAAGCCGACGTGCAGATGATCCGTGTCAAGCTGCCGGGGGGCATCATCTCGGCGGACATGCTGGACTGCTTCGGTGACGTAACCGAAAAGTACGCGCCGTTGAAGAAAGGGCATATAACCACGCGGGAGAACATCCAGGTGCACCACATCCCGCTGGAGCAGACCTCCGAAGTGCTGCGCCTGCTGGGTAAGGTGGGGTTGTCGACCCGCGAAGCGTGCGGGAACACGGTGCGCAACGTCGTTGGGGCTCCCACGGCCGGCGTGAGTCCTGAGGAAGTATTCGACCCGACGCCGTACCTGACGGCGTACGTCCGGTTTGGGGTACGCCACCCCATCACGCAGGCTTTCCCGCGCAAGTTCAAGTCGGCGTTCACCGGCAATGACCAGCACGATGAAGTTGCGGCCGCTATCCAGGACCTGACGTTCGTGTCCCAGTACAAAAAGATGGGCGGCGAGCAGCGCAAGGGGTTCAAGATTTACTGCGGCGGCGGAACCTCGATCATGCCACGGCTGGCCAAGCCTCTATACGAATGGGTGTCCGAGGACGACTACCTCCGGGTGGCGCTGGCGGTGTGGACGGTGTTCAACAATGCCGACATCCTGCGCAAGAACCGGATGATGGCCCGCCTCAAGGTGCTGATTGACAAGATCGGCCTGGACGAATTCCGCAGCATGGTGGACGCGGAGTTGGCCAACATCGGTCCGATCGATTTCCGGCCGCTGATGACCGCCGAGGAGATCCAGCACGAAGAGCCGCCGGCACAGCCGTCCGCAGGGAATGGCGACCACAGCGACCCCGAGTACCAGCCGTGGCTGGACTCCAATGTAGAAGCGCAGCGGCAAGATGGTTACCACGTCGTCTACATCAAGACGGTGCGCGGAGACCTGTCGCCGGAACAGTTTCACGGGTTGGCGGATATCGTGCGCGAATACACGGGTGGGAAGGCGCGCACCACGCAAGAACAGAACCTGGTCCTGCGATGGATACCCACGGGTCATCTCCACAACGTTTGGGGGGCCCTGAAGGCACTGGAGTTGGCTGAACCTGGCCACAATCACATCACCAACGTCGTGTCCTGTCCTGGCACCGATAGCTGCAAACTGGGCATAACCGCGTCCATGGGACTGGCCCAGGCATTACACACAGAGATGGCAGGTTGGAACGGGCTTTCCGAAGACAAGGGCGTGGGCGACATCCGCATCAAGATGAGCGGTTGCCCCAACGGGTGCGGACTGCATCACATCGCCAACATCGGGTTCCACGGTGCCGCCGTCAAAGGCGTGGACGGACAGCAGATCCCAGCTTATGAGCTGTTTCTGGGCGGTAATTACGGCGACAATCGAGTAGAGGATTCCCGGATCGGCACCCGCGTGCCGCGGGTCAAGGTCCCGGCCAAACTGGTGCCCTCGGTGTTAAAAGACATCGTTAGTTATTACAAAGACAATCGCGCCGACGATGCCGAACGGTTCAACGACTTCCTGGACCGGGTGGGCCTGGAGGAGATGACCTCCGTGGCGGCGCGCGCCCAAGAGATCGGGCACGAAGCCGAGGGCGGCGGCGAGATGTACTTCGACTGGGACCGGACCAACCAGTACGTGCTGGAACGCGGCGAAGGCGAGTGCGCGGTCTAGCAGCGTCTCCGCATCACAATGGCCAAAGCATCGCTGAACGGAAGAGTGCTGGCCTTCGTCGAGGCGCGAATGCCCGACGAAATGGCTGGCCTCATCCGGCGGCACGCTGGTGTGCCCGTGAGTGCGCCGGTAATGCAGGAGCACTACCGGCAGAACAGCCCGGAGGTACAGAGGGCAATCAGTGATGTCTGCGACGGACGAGTCCACGCCACCATCTTCCTTACGGGGGTTGGGGCCAACGCGATGATGGGCATCGCAGACGGCATGGGGCGGCTCGCCGAATTCGAGGAAGCGCTACGGGGGATAACGGTGGTGGCGCGCAGCCCGAAACCCGGGCGAATCCTGCGCCGACACAAGATTCCCATCGATATCATGCCTCCGGAGCCGTATACCTCCAGCGATCTCGTCGCAGCTATGAAGGATCTGGACCTCAACAACAAACGGGTGCTGTTCCAGCGCTACGGTGGGCCGGATGCCGAGCTACCCACGTATTTGCGGGACCAGGGCGCGGATTACGAAGAGCTCACCCTATACGACTGGGGATTGCCGGACGACATTGCCCCGGTGGTTAACCTGATCGACCGCATGGAGCAGGGAACGATCGATGCCCTGGCCTTTACCAGCCGGCCCCAGGTGCCGAACCTAATGACCATTGCCGCCAACGCCGGCCGGGAAGAATCGCTGCGCAGAAGCCTGAACGGATCAGTAGCAGTGGCGTCGGTGGGCCCGGTTTGCACCCGGAAGTTGCAGGAGTACGACATACGGGTGGACGTAGAACCGGACCACCCACACATGGGCAACTTAGTGTTGGCGGTGGCGGAGTACTTAGGCGACTCTCCCTAGTACTTGAACTCCTCGCGCACCGGGCTGAATATGTCCAGGGCTACCGCCTTGGTGTCCTGTCCCTTGGCATAATGCTCAACGTCACCGGGGATGATGTACATATCGCCTGGTTTGAGAACGCGCACCTCGCCGCCGATCCCCATTTCGAGTTCGCCTTCAACGATGATGCCGCCCTGCTCATGGGGGTGGGTGTGCAGGGGGACCAAGGCCCCAGCCTCCACCTCGACCAGGGAAAAGAGCATCTGGGCTCCCCAGAAGGTGCGAGTTCTGGCACCCTCGGCGAGGTCCTTATAATCGCGGCCTTCGAGTTGCAGGAAATAGTCGCTCATGGCGTTGACTCCTTAACTGATCAGGATGTTTCGAAACCCAAACGTTTTTCTTTAAGGCTAGCGAAACGGCCGCCGTGGCCGATCACCAGATGGTCGAGCAGCTCGATGTCCATGAGTTTGCCAGCGGCGGCCAGGTCACGGGTTACCACCACATCCTCTGGGCTGGGCGTTGGATCACCGGAGGGATGGTTGTGGACCACGATGATGGACGGGGCGTTTTCCCGGATGGCCGGTCGCAACACCTCGGCGGGACGCACAGCACTGCTGTTGACGGTACCAATATATATGGTTCGGCGGGCCACGACCTGGTTGCGCGTGTTCAACAACAGGACGACCAGGTTTTCCTGCGCCTGCAATTCCAGCTCCGCCGAGACCAGGTTGGCGGCGTCCTGGGGACAGGATACCTGGGACCGCTCTTCGGGAGCGAGGGAGGAGATGCGTCGTCCCAACTCCAGCGCGGCCATGATCTCGCAAGTTTTCGCGTCGCTGAGCCCACGCTGGCCGCAGAGTTCGGCGTAGGCGGCGCGCGACAGTCCGGCGAGGCCATCGAACTCAGCGATGATGCGCATTGCCACGCTGACGGCATTTTCGCCAGCAATTCCGGAACGCAGGAGGATCGCGACGAGCTCCGCGTTGTTGAGATAACCGGGGCCATGTTCGCGCAGGCGTTCCCGGGGACGCTCGCAGGCGGGCAAGTCGCGGATGGTGGGTTGATACGCTACCGGTACCGGAGGCCCAGACCGAGTTTCGGGTGTCGCGGGGTCGAGTTCCGCGGTGACAGAAGGTTCGTTGGTCTCCGGCGCCGGCTTACTGGTGGCCACCGGCGCACCGGCCATTATGCGCTCCAGTTCCGCGCGGAAAGCATCGAGGTCCGCAGTTTCAGCCGGCAGTTCGGCGACAGTCATGGTTGACTCCGTTAGTCGAGAATGTCAGCGGCCAGTCTAAATCGCAGCGAGTTGGTCGCGCCACTCGTGGGTGTCAGCAATTTCACCGACGAGATTCAGATCCCGGGCCAGTCGGCAACGGAGGGTACGGCGAGCACACGCCTGGCTGATTGTTCGCCGAACGCGATATACACCGGCGGAGATCGCGGAAACGACGGGGGCCACACTGAAAATGCGACGTCGGCCCGGAAGAAACTCGCCGGCGTCCAAGTCCTCTATGGCTGACAGGGTGCGGCTCAGGCCGATTTCTATCATGCTCCGGCTGTCCTGGTCGTCGAGGTCCAAGCTGCCGCAGGTAATGACTGGTCCGATCAGACAACTGAGCATGACCTGCCGGTAGGTGCGCCAACAGTCGTCGAACTGCAAATCGTTGACATCAGCATCGCGGAGGGCGCCGTGGTATTCCTCCAGGATGCTGCGCTCGACCGAGCGGCGAAGCTCGGTAGTGACGCTGGTGGACAGGAAATACGCGATGTCGCGAAGGCCGGAATGGATGCTGCAGTTCTGCCAATCGACGGCTACGAAATCGTCGGCATCGTTTGGCCCGAAGAACATATTGTCGAGCCTGAAATCGCCGTGGGTTAAGGTCTTCGGCCCAGCCGATAAATCGGCCAAGTGATCGGCGACGCGGGGGCCGTAGGTCTCGGCGAGATGGCGCATTTCGGGGGACAACAGGCTGCCGAATCGATGGAGGGTGGGCACCAAGTTAAATAGGTATCCGAGCTGCGCCCAGCGCCGGAATTGCCTGGTGTAATCGAGGAAAGTCGACAAAGCGGGTCCGCCGACGTCGTTCCAATATAGGCCGTGCATCTTTGCGGCGGCGCGTACCGCGGTCTTCGACTGTATTTCGTTGGCCGCGTCTACCTGGGGAATTGATTGCAAATCTGCCAGGTCTTCCAATACCAACACGAACCGGTGGCTCCAGGGAGCGAAGTCTCCGTAAAGTATCGCCGGGGAACGGATGGCGGCTGCTGGACCGATACGCCGGTAGAAATCGTATTCCCGTCGGTAAAGCTGGAGGATTCGGGCAAATCGTGATGTTTTGTGATTCGGGCTATGAAGCTTAATGATTACGCTCCTCGGTGCTGGTTGGGCGTCAGGAGGCGACAACAGGTGGCAACGAATAACTTCGCTCAACAGTCCGCGGCCGGAACCCACAGGTTCGATTTGAAAGGCCTGCAACTCCGGGGGATCAGAGCCTGCGGCATATGCGAATGCCTGCCGTAGCCAGTCCACCATTATGTCACGTGGGCCCGCGGGAATAGCAGGACGGGTAGCCATTACGGTTTACACCGGCCGCACCATCTCTTATTGAAACGGACCACCAGGCAGAAACTCCTCCGCTTCCAGATCGTCGATGGCGGTGAGCGTGCGGGTCAGAAATGCGTCAGCAAGTTGGCGGCTGCGCTCTCCCGAGAGATCCAGTTGGCCACCCGCAATGATCGGGGTCTGGAAACAGCTCAGCATGTTCTGCCGATAATTATGCCAGCACTCTTCGCGAGTGAAATCATCGACCCCCATACCCCGTATGACCTGGTGATACTCGTCAACCGCCTCGCGCTCAATCTGCCGCCTAACCTCGACGGGAACGCTGGAGGACAGGAAATAGGCCACGTCGTACAACCCGCTGCGCACACCGCAGACCTGCCAATCAACCACGGCGAAATCGTTGGTGCCGTCGGCGCCGAAGAACACATTGTCCAGCCGGAAATCGCCGTGGCAGAAGGTCAGCGGGCCCGCAGCGACAGCGGCCATGTGCTCGACGATGCCATGCCCGTACGCCTCGGCTAACCTCCGCATCCGATCGGAGAACAGACCGCCCAGGCGGTCGAGGGCTGCTGGCAGGCTGGCCTGATACACATTTTGAACGAGGCGCCGGCGCTCCGGATCGGCGGAATCGTGGAAACCGGAAACAGGTGGCCGATCCACCTGGTTCCAATAGCGGCCGTGCATCCGGGCAATCGCCCGCAAGGCCGTTATCGTCTGCGCTGCGCTCGCCCCGTCGATCTGGTCCACCGTCGCCATGTCGCGCAGGTCTTCCAGAACCAGGACAAAGCGGTGGTCGCGGTCGTCGAAATCGCCGTACAAAAGAGCCGGAGAGCGCAGGGGAACGTTAGGAGCCAGTTGGCGGTAGTAGGCGTATTCCCTCCGGTATAGGTTCAGGCTACGAGCGGTCCGAAATGTACCCGGGTGTGAACTGTGCAGCTTGACGATCACCGTCTCCGGCATTGTGGCGGCATCGCCCTGATAGGTCAGATGGCAACGCAAGATGGTTCCTACCATTCCGACGCCGGCGCCGATGTTTTCAACGGCGACGTCTGCGATCGTCGGTGACGCGGTCAGACCATCGGCGGTCAACGCCTGCTGCATCCAGGCGGCGGTTATATCTTGTTCCGTTTCGGGTATGGGTGGTTGGGTGACCATGGCGCTATTGAACGAAGCGAGCCGTAAGATATCCGGCGAGTTGGCTCCGATGGCTGGCGGTTTTGAGGCAAAAAAAGTGGGGCGAATGAATATTCGCCCCTGTACCAGGAAACACCAGGAGGTTAACCGCTGGTGATTTAGTCGAAGCGGAACTTGGAGAAGGTGCCCTCCTCCTTGGTGATGAATTCCAACAGGGCCGGGCGGCCGTCGGCGTTGGCTTGCACGGCGCGCTGCATGGCGGGCTTGATTTCGTCGGGGGTGTGGATCTGTTCGGCGTAGGCACCGAGGGCCAAGGCTACCCGGTAGAAATCACCGCTGAGGTCCTTGAGACCGTAGCGCTCGACGGCGGTGGGGATACGGCTGTCGGGGTAGATGGCCATGGTGGAGTTGTTCATCACCACGGTGGTGATCGGGATGTTGGCGCGGACGGCGGTTTCGACGTCAAGGCCTACCATGCCGAAAGCGGCATCACCCATGAAGTTGATCACCATTTTCTCGGGGGCGGCCATCTTGGCCCCCATGGCCAGGCCGAGGCTATAGCCGAGCTGGGTGGACTTGCCCCAGCCGATGAAGCTGCGGGGAGCGCGGGCTTCCCAGAAGGGCGAGACCTGCTCGCGGGGACTGCCGGACTCGTGGGTGACGATGGTGTTGTCGAGGTCGACCGTATGCATGATGTCCCAGACAACGCGGTAAGGGTTCAACGGGACTTCATCGCTGGTGAGGCGGGGCAGCCACTCCGCCATCCAAGCCTCGCGGCTGGCTGTGATCTCGTCGGCGAGCTCCTGGTTGGGGTCGCGCTCCTGGGCCCCCTGGGCCTTGAGCTCGTCGATGAACTGACGCAAGGCTAGCTTGGCGTCACCGAGGATGGGGTAATCGGTGCGATAGTCCTTGTTGATGTCGCCGTCGCCGTTGGTAAGGTGGATCAGGGTTTTGCCCGAGGGTATGGGAACGGTGAAGCCGCTCTTGGTGAAGCTGACGCCTACGCCAAACACAACGTCGCAATTGGTGAGGAAACGGTGCACGGGCCCGGTCTGGCTGGAACCGCCGACGCCGAGGGACAAGGGATGGTTTTCGGGGAACGCGCTCTTTCCTTCGAGCGTGGTCAACACGGGGATCTGGAGGAACTCGGCAAGTTCCAACAGTTCATCGGTGGCCTCGGCGTACATCACGCCCTGGCCGGCCATAATGACCGGGCGGCGGGCCGAGAGCAGTCCGCGAACGCCATGGGAAATAGCGGCCGGGTCAGCGGCGACACGCATCCGCACCGGCGGGATGTAATCAAAGTTCTCCTCGCTGATCTGGTCAGACACCAGGTCGGAGGGGATTTCCAGCAGGACCGGGCCGGGCTTGCCGGACCGCAGCTTGGTGAAGGCCTGCCGGAAGAGCTCTGGCACCCGGTCGGCGAAGTTCACGTGGGCGGACCACTTGGTGATGGGCGCGTAGGCCTGGACGGGATGGAAGTTAGGTTCCACACCGAGGCGATTACGGGCGACGCCGGCCGGAAGCACCAGGATGGGCACGGAGTCGGCGTAGGCCTGGGCGACACCGCCGAAGGAGTTTTCGGCGCCGGGGCCATTCTGGGCCAAGAAGATGCCGATCTTGTTGCCGTTGTTGATACGGGAAAAGCCATCGGCCATGTGCACGCCGGTGCGTTCCTGGCGGCAGACCACGGGGCGGATGCCGGCGATGGCCGCCGCTTCGATGAGCGGGTTGGAGGGCATGACGGCAATCCAATCCACGCCTTCTATCTTCAATACGTTGGCTACAGCGGTAACTCCGTCCACGTCTAAACTCCTGGAGATTGTATCGGTTGCTGGATATACCGGCTGGTCTGTCAGTCGATTTCCGTGAGAAAGGCGTCCATTGCCGCGTTGAACTCACCAGGTTTATCGACCATTGGAAAGTGGCCGGCATCTTTCATCTTGATGAGCTTCGAACCGGGAACGGCACGGTGGATCTCTTCCTCGTAGTCGCCGGTCGCTAACGGGTCGTCAACGCCTTGAATCAGCAGCAAGGGAGCCTTGAGGGCGTGGATCCGGTCGCGGACGTCGAAGCGATCAATGACGACCAAGTCGCGGTACTGAGCGACCGGCCCGACCTCGCGGTGTCGTTGCAACAGGCGGGCGCGGAGATCGGGCTCGATGAAGTGCATGACGCCGTTCATCATCCCAAGCCACCTGTCGTAAGTCTCGTCGTCCTCGGCGGCATCGAGACGGAACTGCAAGTCCTGGGGCCTGCGCTGCTTGGGACGCATGGCGATGGTCATCAGCACGAGGCCTTTCACCTCATCAGGGTAGTCCAAGGCGTACTGCAGTGCGACGCAGGCGCCGAGGGTGAAGCCACTGAGCACAAGGTCGCGGGTGTGTCCCCTGGAATGCAACCAGCCCCGCAACCAGTCCGTATAGCGCTCCACGCTACTGCACGGAGCGCCGTCAAGGTGACCGGGCAGGTTTGGAGCCAGGCTGCGGGGATAATGGTAGACCTGGTTGACGTAGGAATCGGCGCAGCCGCCGGCTCCGGGGCCGTGGATGAAAACGAGTTGGGTCATACAAACCTGTGGCAAGCGGCCCTACGGGCCGGGTGCCGGCATTCTAGGGTGCGCCGCCTACGGGGTCAAGGCGAGTGGCCGAGGGCTCATCCTCCCGACCAACCGGTGGCGCGCTCCGGGGTTATTTTGATTACGGGATTGCCGTCCAAGTCCATTTTCCGATACTGCGGGTACTTGGACCGGAGGAGACTGACGGCATCGGCGGGTTCCGCGCCGCTTTCAATGAGTTCGGCGCGGCCCTGGACCAGCAGGTACCAGAGCCGGGTCCAGTCTTCGTCGTAGTGGTCGATGACCAACGAGACCTGCGGGTTGGCGAGGATGTTGCGAACGCGCCGGAGGCCGGTGAGGCTGCCCCGCTTGGGTTTGGCGTCGAGGACGGAGTAGATGTACTGCCCATCGTAGGCGAAGCAGACCGGTATGACGTGAGGCCGGCCGTTGGCGTCGGCGGTGGCCAGATGGCCCACCGGAGTTTCGGAGAGCCGGGTCGCCTGCTCCGGCGTCAAGCTAAACACGGGTCGCCCCCCGGCCGCGAAGGACAGACATGATGGCGGGCAGGCGATCCAAGAGATCGCTGGCAACGACACCGGCGTTGCCGTATTGAGACCGCACCTGGTCGGCGGCGGTGCCATGGAGGAAACCGCCCAACCGCGCCGCATCGAACGGAGCCAGGCCCTGGGCCAGGAGACCGCCGATGATTCCGGTAAGCACGTCTCCGGTTCCGCCGGCGGCGAGGGCCGGATTGGCAAAAGGAAGGACGCATCGCCGGCCGTCTGGAGAAGCGATGATGCTGTGGGCGCCCTTCAGCAACACCGTCTGCCGCCAATCCGCCGCCGATTGGGTGGTGAGATCCAGCCGATCTGCCTGGACCTGCGCGGTGGCCCGTTCCGTGAGAGTAGCCATTTCGCCGGGGTGCGGGGTCAAAACGGTTGGGGCATGCAAACGGTCGGCCCAATCGGGGCACCGTGAAAGGTTGTTCAATCCGTCGGCGTCAATGACGGTTGGCATCACGGGAGCATCCTCACCATTCAGCAACAAATTTGCCATCAGGGTTGTCGTACCGCTCGACCATCCCATACCGCAGCCCACCGCCAACGCCGAGTAATTGTTGATCCGCTCACGTATGACGATGGCGGCGGACTCGTCAATGCGTCCGTCAGCATCTTCCGGGAGGGGCAGGTGGATGGTCTCGGTGAGCCGGGAGGCGGCGATACGGTACACCGACTCCGGAGCGGCGAGAGTCACGAGGCCGGCGCCGGCGCGGTGGGCTCCCCGGGCCGCCAGGGACGCCGCGCCGACAAAGTTTCGAGAACCGGCTACGATCAACAGGTGGCCGAAGTTCCCCTTATGCGCAGTGATGGGCCGCGATGGAAGGAGAGCACGGGCTGATGCGGCGGTCATCCATTCGGTGAGCAGGTCAACATCGGCGGACGCGACCACCGCGTCCGGCAAACCGATTTCCAGGACGGTGACCTTGCCGGCGCAGCCTGCGCCAGGGAAGTTAGCGATACCGTATTTGGGATAACAGAGGGCGAGGGTCTCGTCGGCAATGATCGTACTGGGGGCGGAGGTCCCAGTGTCGGGATCAACGCCGGTGGGCAGGTCCACGGCGACGACAGAGAGACCCGACCGGGCGGAACGGATGCGATTGACCAGGGACGCAACATCCGCGACCAAGCCTTCCAAAGGACGATACCGCCCGGCTCCGAGGATCGCGTCGACGACCGTTTCGCAGCGACTGAGAAGCCAGCCCAAATTTGTCAGTTGGTCGTCTTCCGCGGAGTCGGCAACCGCCACGCCATAGGCCAGGGCATCAGACATCTTCGGATCGTCCACCGGGCGACCGCGAACAATGTAGCAACACACCTCGGCGCCCCACCGGCTCAGGTGCCGGGCCACGACCAAGCCATCCGCACCATTGTTGCCGGGTCCGACCAGAACGACGACGCGGCGACTGGCAGCGCCGCCCATGCGCTGGCGAACGCGGAGTGCGCCGGCCAGGCCGGCGTTTTCCATCAGGGTGTCAGTACTGACCCCGGCTGCTTCGGAGGCGGCTTCCAGCGCCTGCATCTCGGCTACCGTGACTATCTTGATGGCCATGCCGAATCAATCGACCCGCGGAGCCACGGCATCGCCCCAAAGGGTGGCCTGTGCGGCCGCGAGGGATTCCGGGGTGTCAGGGCGCATGGCCACCGCGACGACCATGGCGAACCCGCGGGAGTGGGAGAGGCTGATTGCGATTTCGGTAACACCCAGGCGTTCGGCGCGACGGCGGGCCCGGCCGTGCAGACGAGGGCTCGGGGCGCCGCTGGGAGCGCGGACGACCTCGACGTCGCGCCAGCCGACGCCTCGAAAACCCGTTCCCAAAGATTTCATTACAGCTTCTTTGGCAGCGAAGCGCGCTGCCAGGTTGGGAGCGCGACCACGGCAATAAGCGATCTCTCCGGGGGTGAAGACGCGGCGCAAGAACCGTTCCCCGTACCGGTCCAGGACACTGGCCACGCGATCAATCTCTATGAAGTCAACGCCGGTGGAGAGCATGGGCAATCAGCGGCTCGGCTGGATCAATCGCCTTGGTGTCCTTCGATGTGCAGATCGCTAAGGATGTGGGAAACCGAGTAGGTGCGATTGAGGACGTAGAAATGGATGCCAGGCACGCCGTTGGACCACAGGTCCTCGGCCTGCCGAGCGGCATGTTCGATGCCGATTTCGCGTACGGCTCGATTGTCATCGGCGAAGCGTTCCAGGCGAGCGTCCAACTGGGCCGGGATTGTCGCGCCGCACAGGGAGGTAAAGCGTCGAATCTGGGGGGTGCTCAAGATGGGCAGAACGCCGGGGATGATGGGAATGGTAATCCCAGCGGCGGCAGCGCGTTCCTGCAGGCCGTAGAAGTGACTGTTGTCGTAGAACAGCTGCGTGATAAGGAGGTCCGCACCGAGGTCCTGCTTCATGCGGGCGTAAGCGATATCAGAATCGAAGTTTTGGGATTCGGTGTGCCCTTCGGGATAGCAAGCGCCGGCAACGCCGAAGTCGAACTTGGAGCGGATGTGCTCAATGAGATCAGTGGCGTGGGCGAATTCGTCGTCACCAGGCGGATCCGCTTCGGTATCCTGCGGACGATCGCCACGCAGGGCGATGATGTTTTCGATGCCAGCAGCCGTCAGCCTTTCGAGCACACCGTGAACTTCGTCGCGGCTCTGGGCGACGCAGGTCAGGTGTGCCATGACTTCCATGTCGCCCCGGCGTTTGAGGCGCAAGGTGATCTCTTCGGTGAAAGCCCTGGTGCCTCCGCCGGCCCCGTAAGTGACGGAGACGAAGTCGGGGGCGAATCGCTGCAGCCGGTCCGCGACGTCAACCACGCCGGGGACGCCGTCGGCCTCACGGGGCGGAAAGAATTCGAAGGAAATGGTCCTTCGGCCGCCGAGGATGTCCTTTATTTTCAAATCAATAAACCCAAACAGGCCAACCTAACCAAAGGCGGCGATAGTACGGCAAAGAAATTGCGCTACTACGACGCGGTTTTAGAATTGCGGCTGGCGTTTCTCCTTGAAAGCCCGGATACCTTCGCGGGGATGGCTGGACGTTGCGAACACGTGGGTGAACGTTGCACCTTCCAGCGCGACGCCATCGCGGAGGGGTAGATCCTGGCTCCGGCGGGCCAGGGACTTCATGAGGCTAAGGCCCACGCGGCTCTTGGCGCGAAGGCCCTCAAGGAGGGATTCCAGCTCGGCCTCAAGGTGTTCCGCCGGAGCGGCCCGAAGGGCCAGACCCCACTCGACGGCTTCCGTACCGGACAGCCACCGGCCCGTAGTCAACAATTCCATGGCACGGGGCATGCCGACCCGGCGCGGCAGGCGCTGGGTGGAGCCGCCGCCGGGGATCAACCCGAAGTTGGCATGCTGGTCGCCGATGCGCGCGTCCTCGGCGACGACGGCCATATCGCAAGCCATCATCAGCTCCATGCCTCCGGCCAAGGCGTACCCATGTACAACGGCGATGGTCGGAATGGGCATCGCCTCCAAAGCGAAGAATGCGTCGTTGAGGTCCTTCACGTAATCGGGCAATAGGGAGAGGTCTTCGAAAACCTGGTCGAAATATAGCAAGTCAGCGCCGGCGCAGAAGCCCCGGCCCTCGCCCCGCACCACCATCGCCTTGACGGAGCAGTCGTCGCTAACGGCGGCGACAGCGTGGGAAAATTCGGCGAGCAAGTCCAGGCTGAGGGCGTTGAGTGCGTCCGGGCGGTTGAGACAGAGCGTAGCGACGCGGTTTCCCACCGTAAGCGTAATGTTGCTATACTCCATTCCGATCTCCTGCGAACGCGCGACGGTTCCCAAAACCGCGGCTCCCATACTATACCAGACCTACTATCACGTTATTGATGACCAAGCCGGTTACATGCCGCCTGCGGGTGCGGGTACAACCCAATGCCGCGCGGTCGGAGATAGCCGGCTGGTACGACGGTGGCATACGAGTCCGGACAACCGCACCACCCACCGAAGGGCGGGCGAACCTGGCGGTCGCCGGGATGTTGGCCGGGGCCCTGGACCTGCCGGGAACAGCGGTGGGCGTGATCCACGGGCAGCGTTCGCGGGACAAGGTCGTGGAAGTGGCCGGGATCGACGGAGCGGAACTGTTGCGCCGCCTTCAGGAACTAATGACATCTCGAGGCAATGCCGGAACCTTCCGCTGAGCCCAAATCGGTTTGCCCCACAACGGAGCGTCGCATGCAAGACAATTTCCGCAACTTCAGTTGGATCCTACCTGGCGCGCTGGCCGGGGCCATGGGGCCGACGGAGCGGCGGCACCTGATCTACTTCGAGCGCCTGGACATCACCGCCGTAGTGCGCATGGAAGAACGGACGATTTCGTCCGAGCCCTGGGGTTTCGAGGAGTTGTTTGAGCCGGTGCCAGATTTCGAGGCGCCGTCGGTGGAGCAGATCGACCGCATTGTCAGCTTCGTGGAGCAGCAGATTGAAACTTGGGAGCGGCCCACGGTGGTCACGTGCGCCGCTGGGATTGGCCGCACCGGGACGGTTCTGGCATCTTACCTGGTCAACACCGGCTGGGAACCTGGCGAGGCGATCAGCTACATCCGGCAGTTGCGTCCCGGTTCGATTCAGACCGCCTCCCAAGAAGAGGCGGTCCGCGAATATGCCAAATTCGTCAAGGACCGCAACGACAACCTGCCGCGACGGTTCAGGTAATAACGATATGACGACGGGGTCCGCGATTTGCTCGCGTACCCCGTAACCTTAATTGGTTGGTTTGCCGATCAGGCGATCAGCAGTTCATCGGAGTCGGGCGCGGGATGCTCGCCCACCGGCGCCGACTGCACCGCCGGCGCGGTATCCGCGTGGATTTCGCGGCTGCACTGCAGGCACTGGCGGTAATCGCCGTAGATGTCGCGAACATGGCGCACGTCACCACCGCAATGGGGGCAGGAACCCAAATCCATGCGCCGGCGGCGTACGCCCCGAACAGACCGCTCGCGGGCCAGTTTGCTTTCCATCATCTCTACTCCTTGGCCTAACCGGATGTGGCGGCCCTTGGTCGTGGCTGTGCGTACGTGGTCGGGGTAACTTGGTGCACGGTTGTCGCTACGGTCGAGATGCGGTGTTAAAAGAATTGCGGCCTCGGAGCCAAGTCCGAGGCCGCTGCCTACGGTTACTTGCGCTCGGGGTTCGGATCAGGCCATTACCTTCTCGCGATGGTGGGCCGGATTCAATGGCGCATCCATCGTGGCAATGCTGGTCGCCAGGACCGGGCTGGAAGCCACGCGTCGGATTTCGCGGCCACACTGGGCGCACTGGTGATACACTCCGAAGGTGTCCCTCATACGGCAAACATCACCGCCACAGCGGGGGCACGCCTTGAGTTTCAAAGATTTGCGGGTTAGGGTCTGCATTTCTCCATCCTGTTCGCTATTGCCGCCGCGGTCGGCGGGGCGGGCTGCCGGTTTGTACTTTCAGTTTACCGCTACGGCATTACCGGAGTGTTACGGTAAACCAGTCAATGAAGGCCGAATTAGAATATCAGGTTACGGTTTTCGTAACAAGGGGGTTTTATGGCCAATTTTGGCGAACCGCTGGACATTCCGGCAGAAATCTTTGAGGAGGTATTCCGACAAGCGCGGAATTCCTTTCCAGCGGAGTGCTGCGGTTGGCTGAGCGGACCGGCCGACGGGTCCACAGTGAGCGCAATCAGGCCGGTGGTAAACGACCAGGCATCGGGCAATCACCCCACCGTGGCGGAACGCACCGCGGAGTCGGCGTACGTATTCAGCACGGGAGACCTCCTGGAGTTGAACAACAGCCTGGATTCCGCGGCGCCGGCCCGTATCATCTACCACTCCCATCCCAACGGCCGGGCCTACCTGTCGGAAACCGACCGGGCGGTGGCGACCAGCCCGTGGGGCGACGGACCGGCCTATCCCGTGCAGCAACTGGTGGTGGGGATCAACGGTGAACGGGTGGTGGAAGCGGCGCTTTTCGGTTGGGAGGACGATGACGGTTGGATGATGTTTGGTATCACGAATGGATTCGTGGAACTGGCGCGCTTTCCGGGGGCCGAAATCTAGGCCGCTGGAGCGCCGAGCATGGCGACCCAGATCGCGCCGACAATGTAAACGCCAGCCATCACCGCAAGCCCGGCGACGATCACAGGCTGAGGTAAACGGTTGCGGCCCCAGAGCAACAGTCCGCCGAACAAGATCAGGCCGACGGCGATGATTCCGGCGACGAAGTGCTCGGGCGCCGAATTGTTGAGGATAATGCCGTTGCGGTAGAAGGGGTCGGCGAAGGACAGGATCGTAACGTTGAACACGCAGCTGCCGTAAAGGCCCGCCACCCCCAGGTCGGCGGCCCCCATTCTGGCCGCAGCGACGGCGGCCGATGCCTCGGGCATGGTGGTCACGATGGACACGGCGAGGATGCCCAGAACGCCGGAGGAAATGCCGGTCAAGTCGGCCACGCGGTCCACGCTCTGGGCGAGGAATACGCCAGCGATGATCACTCCTACGGACACCAGGCCGAACATGATCCAAGCCCGGCTGAGGGTGATGCCGGTCTCTTCCTCTCCATCGTCGCCGGCGTCAGCCGGGCGTCGCTTGTATACGATCCACATCCCGATCATGTAGACGATCAACAGGATGATGGACGACACTCCGATCTGCCAGATGTTGACGTCGTTCCGCACGGCGGCGAACAATACGGCCAAGCCGGTCAAAATAGCGGCCAAAACGATGAGGTAGCCCTGTTCCGGGGCCACTCGCTGCAGGAATCGTCGACCGCCAAAGACCAGGGCCACCATGCCCATGGTGAACATGTTGACCATATTGGCGCCGACAACATTGCCCAGCGCCAGCTCCGGATTGTCGATGCGGACGGCAGTGATGTTGTTGGACAGTTCGGGGAGCGACGTGGCGAGAGCAACGAGGATGCTGCCCACAAAGAGGCGACCCCATCCGGTGAGGGATGCCAGAGCATCGCCGTAACGGGCGAGCTGTACGCCGAGGAAAATCACGGCGACCGCGCTGGCCAGGAAGACCAGGATCGCGACCGTCAGGCCGACACTACCCAGAATGTTGAACAAAGTCGATGCGCCCGAAGTCCTAGCCGATAGCGTTGGCGATGAGGTCGCCCATTTGGGTGGTGGGCGTGGCGGTATCGCCGGGGGTGGCGATGTCCGCTGTCCTGTAGCCCTGCTCCAAAACGGTCTGGACGGCGCGCTCGACGGCGGCGGCTTCCTCGGTGAGGCCAAGGGAGTAGCGAAGCATCATTGCTGCGCTGAGGATGGAGCCGCAGGGATTGGCGATACCCTGGCCGGCGATATCAGGAGCTGTGCCGTGGATGGGTTCGTAGAAACCTGGAGTCCGGGCGCCGGCCTGGGGCACGCCGGAGAGACTGGCAGACGGCAGGAGGCCCATGGACGCGGCGAGGATGGCTGCTTCGTCGGTCAGGATGTCACCGAAGGTGTTCTCGGCGACGATCACATCGTAGGAGGCGGGACGCAGAATGATCTGCATGGCGCAGGCGTCGACGAGCACGTGCTCCAGTTCGACGTCCGGATATTCGCCCGCGAGGCGGGTTGCAGTGGCGCGCCAGAGGCGGGAAGTTTCAAGAACATTGGCCTTGTCCACCGAGGTCAGCTTGCCGCGCCGGCCGCGGGCCAACTCGAACCCGACCCGAAGCACCCGCTCGATCTCGGACTCTGAGTAGCGCATGGTGTCGACGCCGACGATCCCCTGGGGGGTCTCGGTGCGGCCCTTGGGCAGGGCGTAGTAGAGGCCGCCCGTGAGCTCACGGACGACGACCATATCGACACCCTCGAGGACATGGGGCTTCAGTACGCTGGAGTCGGTGAGTTGCGGATAGACCTTGACGGGGCGAATGTTGGCGAAGACGTTGAGGTGGGCGCGCAAAGCGAGCAGACCATCTTCTGGCCGAGTAGGAGCCGACGGGTCGTCCCACTTGGGACCGCCGACCGCGCCAAACAGGACAGCATCGGCGGAAGCGGCCAGGTCGCGGACACCGTCGGTCAGCGGCGTGCCGTGTTTGTCGATGGATATGCCGCCGACGTCGCCGTACTCTAGGACGAAGTTGTGTCCAAATGCGCGGCCCACGGCCTGCATGGCCTTGACGCCCTCGGCGGTGACCTCCGGGCCGATACCGTCTCCACCAAGTACCGCGATGTTGAAATCCATGTTGCCAACGGCTCCAGTTGTTCGTGCGTCTCTCTGGTTGCCGGTGATATGAATCCTACCGGCTACGGGGCGGTGGGTAGTATAGCCTATGGTCTATCGGGTATCAAACGGGGGAACGTGGCTCACGCGTACCCCGTTTGTCATTGCGAGCAAAGCGCGGCAATCTCGCCGGCAAAGGAGACGTCGTCCAGGCGACGGGATTGCCACGTCGCTTGGCGCCTCGCAATGACAAGCTGGACACCAGTGGGTTAGGCCCGTACAAAAATAGGCCGGGATTTTGGACATCTCCATGCAAGTTGCGAATTACGCAAATTCGATGAAATTTATTGCGTTTTCCGAGACGACGAAAAGCGACGCAGTAGTAGCACGATCTACGCCGAGAAAATTGCGAATTTCGGGAAGCACGTAAGGCGACAGCGGAACAAACATCGGCATGGCAGCCCCTGTCTTCATTTGGGAATTATATACCTGTGTACACCGTCATCCCGCATGGGGGTCTTCGCTTATGGCATCGTCACCGTGCCAAAATGACTGCATCTCTTCTTCCATGGCAGAATGACGCTCCTGCGCTTGTTCCACCAACCGACGCCATGACTCAGATGAGTTTTCGATGCTCATGCCAGCAGACTTGCCAGTGCGCCGATAGTGTTCAATCTCACGATCACAACGGTGGACGGCAAACTCTACAGCCTCGCTCAACGTGGGAAACCAACATTCCGTGAGCGGGGCATCCGTGACCGACCAGAGACCGACCCCAGCCAGGCTGTGCCACATAATGTCGGCGCGGTATACAGGAACAAAGTCGTACTCATCCGGCCACGTGTCGGCCGAGGTCAAGCATATTTCGCCGTAACCGTGCTCCTCTGCCTCCAAGACGGTATGCACCGTCGGTATGTGTTTCAGATAAGGCATGGGATTGCCCCTTTAGACGTTCGACTACTGGTTGCCTTTGAGATACCGCCAGTCGGTCTTTGGCTTGGCTCGTAGCACCACCTCGGCGATCTGCTCCGGCGATGCGTCAATCAGGTCAGGCATGGTGAGTTGCGAGGGGCGTCCTCGACCTCTGTGAGCTGACGAAACACCGAATGCTCCTTTGGACTTCACCTTTCTGGCCAATCTTCGCTGACGTTGAGCCGGAATTGGGCACGTGCATTTTGCCAAGCGGTAGCGGCGCGATCGTTTGGAGGATGACTGAGCGTTTTGATGATGCTGGTCTTCCCAGTCGAATTGGGTCCGACGAACACGTTCACGCGCTCGTCGAACTCGAAATCAACCAAGCCATTGAACGGTGGTCCACCTTCGATGGTCATCTCAGTAATGTGCATCGCCTTTTCCCCAATTCGTTGCTATCAGCAACTGCGTTACGCTGCGACTCGCCCTGACGTGTCCTTCGACCAAGCGGGGTTGCCTCGAGCTGGCGTCATGCGTGGTTTATTCCAGTAGGGGCTTTTGCACTTCGGGCAGTTCTTGGGCTCCGGCGTGTTTGGCTGCTTCGGCGCCCAGCGGTGCCAGCACCGCTCACACAGGAAGCCGTCTATCTTGATGTACGCCATCTTGCTTTACCTCGCTTCCGGGCTCTGACAGCTATGTTATCACGCAGTACATTGATTTCCAACCACGGATTGACGCCTACTGGCCACCGATTGTCAGTTTTATTGCACTCACAACCAGTAGGCGAACAAATGGATTGTAACTGACCCAATTTCCTTGCGTCGACTGTACCCTTAACGTACAATCTGGTCAGGTGGAAACTTGCCGCCCGGGCGACCGTTAGATACGGACTTCAAGCCCTTAAAGCGGTGAGGCCGAAGGTTTTCGCAGCTCCTTCGGCCCCGGTGACCACCCCCGAAGCACCTTCTGCAAGGAGTCCTCCAGGTGGTCGCCTGCGATGATAATCGCAACGCGGTCGTGCCGCAACTTTATTCGGACTTGGCCCGTTTGGGCTGGGTGCTTACGCTGGTCAATTACGTGGCTTGCGAGATCCTGTTCGGCCCCGATCCTGAACTTGGTTGTGCCGTTGGTAGAGGACGGCCTCGCTATCCGCGGATCCCCATCGTGAAGGCTTTCCTAGTGTCGTACATCCTTGACATCAAGGGTCGCCAAGGCGTCGTGGACAAACTGAGAAACGACCCCGCTTTGCGGGCAGCTTGCAGCTGGCCCGCAGGAGTGCAGATTCCTCACCGTTCTACCATTTCTCGTGTGTTCGGCGAGCTGGCGGCCAATCCTTGGGTCGTGCACTACATGCTTGTCGAATTGGCGAACGCCGTCCACGAGTTGCGGCCTGGCTTTGGCAAGGTCTTGGCCATCGACTCCACTGGAGTCTCGGCTTACTGCAATCCGAACAACGAAACTACCCGGGATCAGAAAGCCGCGTGGGGCAATGTTCATGACCCGCGTTCCAAGGAACCCGACGGCATGGTCTGGATGTACGGCTGGAAAGTGCACGCTCTGGTGGATGTGCCCACGCAATTGCCGATGGCATTTGCAGTTTCACCCGCCAATGAAAACGATTCCCCATTCCTACGGGAGTTGGTCACATGCTCCAAGCAGGATTACGATTGATTTGACCCTGATGTCGTGTTGGCTGACAAAGGCTACGACGGCCGCCAGAACGTTCAGCTGATTCACGGCTTGAACGCGGCTGCGTTGATACCGCGTATTGAACGGCCCAATCGGTCCAAGTCAACTGTACACACGCTGAAGGGAGAGCCAGTCTGCTTGGGCCGCAAGGCGATGGAGTTCATTGGCACCGATTCGCAGGCTGGGTTACACGGGTTCCGTTGCCCCGCTAACGGTTGTCATCGCCGGCAGGAACCGTTCAAGGGTTACTCGGTCTGCGACGATGTGGTGTGGGAATCCTTCGACGATGACCCGTACACCTTGGGCGGGCTGATCAGCCGTGCGTCACCGCATTGGGACCGGCTCTACGGGCGGCGCTGGGCTGTTGAGTGCTTCTTTGGCTGGTGGTTCAGCAATGGCTGGGTTGAGAACCACACTTGCCGGGGCCGGGATCGAGCCGGACTACACTTCCTTTTGTCGACAGTGATGTTCGTCGCCATGGCATTGGCCAGGATGATCCAGTACAAGCCTGAGGTATCCCTGGTCGGGATGCTGCGGGTTGCGTAGTGGGCGACATGGAAACGCTGTCAATCACTGAGCGAAGTTGCTGAAGGCGATCCAGGGGCTTGATGTGCGCACACCGCTGGTTTGCCGCCCTAGTAGGATGTCGACCGCTTCGTCGTAAAGCGCGGGGTTCACATCACCCTTGGCTGGAACGGCTTCTGGTGGAACGTCACTCGCCTTGTGGATGTGGACCCCGTCCTCGAAAACCACGCTGGTTAAGTGCCGCTCAGAACCATCCTCAAGATTGTTCATCCACTTTCTGACTGAAATGATGCGCTTGCCGGGAGTGTCGAAGGGTATCTCGTCCAAGTTTGGGCGAGCCATGAGCTGTGCTACTGATCCTTCGGTGTCGTCAACGCGAGTTGAGGTCATGAATCCCATTTGATTCAAGAAATCAAAAACGTGGTCAGTGCTGAATACCATGAGGTCGCTAGGTTTGAACCACTCGAGGATTTTGCACTTGCCCGTTTCCCCGGAAGTAGCTACCCCTGTGTGTACCAGATCGTTCCTGATGTGGCGAAGGTCTCCGGCGATGTCCATCTTTGGACGTGTTTTGTTTAAGGTCGCTTTCCCTTGCAGATCACTTGGCAATTGGAGGCTTTTGTACGATTCACCTCGGAACTGGCGTTCCCAGATGATGTTGTAAACTTGTTCGACCCAGCCTTTAAAGGCGATCTGTTCAGCTAGCCCTCCGCGGTTGATTACCCCGGCGTTTTTGGAGCATGGGATTTCGACCCCGATGGTTGCGTTTAGGTGCGGTAGGTCTGGGATAGATCGGCACCGTTCATTTTCGCCGCACCTCAGAGCGTCTTGCGAGCTATGCGCTGCTCTGACTGACTCCATTCCTTGCAGCAGGCACATCAGAGCTGATGTAGTCTCCATCACCTCATCATGGAGTTTGAAGAAGGAGGTGGCGAAGCGCGAGTTGCTTTGGTTCATGGTTGCTCCTTGATTGTCGGTTTGGTTCGAACGGCACCTTCGTTGTTCCAAAAGTTGGTTACGGATTGGTGCCGGCGAATTTCGTCATATTCCTTGGTTTACCGAGGTGGACGGAATCCGTCGCATGAATTCATTTGGTTCGCCCCCGTTATATTTTTGCACGGGCCTACAGTGGGGAGGCGTCAGTGACACCTCCCTCTTGACATAGGCGAACTCATGTTCCATACTCAATCCCGTCAGGTGATAATTCGCTCAGCCAGAGCCAACCGGTCGTTCACGGCCAACCGTTAGCATCAAAATCGCAAGACCTGGTCGTACGACGACAGGGACCGCCGCCGTTCCCACCCGGGAATCTCGCCGGCGCGGTCCTCAGCGGCCACAGGAAACGCCACTATCCTGGGAGATGCGGCCATGACCCTCGCGGTCGGCCCGCAGTGATCCGAAACAGGGGCTAAAACTTTGCGTACCACCCCGGCCGTGGGGCTAACAAACGACCATCAGGCTCTGGCAGAACGAACCAAATCACCGCACCGAAACCCTGACCGCACCAAGTATCCAACCCATCTGAAACACACCCAATCGCGTTCAAACTGTCATTGCGAGCGCACTTCGCCCCGTCATTGCGAGCGCAGCGCGGCAATCTCGTCGCCGGAAGAGACGTCGTCCCGGCGATGGGATTGCTACGTCAGAGCTCCCCGCGCAATACCCAACCGGGTACGCGTCAGGGGAACGTGGAGCAGGGCGCTATCGGGTGGCGATGCCAGCCCCGCAGTCTGATCATGCACGAGTTAGCTTCGGACCGGTTCGGCGTACGGTGACATCATGATCTTCTGAACCCGCGTACGCGAGCGTCGATACTGCACGAATCGCGTTGACACGCCGGGATGCACACCTTAAACTGCGAGCATCAGCCGAACCTGCGCTGGCGCTTTGCGCTGCGCCTAAATGAGGAGGTCCATCCACGATGACCACCATCAATAATGATCGGTCTTTGGTCGTAATCCAATTGACTGGCGCGAATGACCCGCTCAATACCGTGATTCCCTATGCCGACGGGCACTACTATGACTTCCGGCCCAACGTCAGTATCCCGACCGAACAGGTGATCCCGCTGGACGGGCAGCTCGGCCTCAATCCCAACATGGCGCCGATCAAGGCGCTGTGGGATGAGGGCAAAGTTGCGATCGTCAACGGCATCGGATACGCCAACCCCACGCGCTCCCACTTCCGCAGCATGGACATCTGGCATACCTGCGAGCCGGAAAAGATCGCCACCGAGGGTTGGCTGGGCCGCGTCATACGCGACCTTGACCCCGCCGGGCAGAACGTGATTACCGGCGTCAACTTCGGCCGCGGCCTGCCGCGTTCCATGGGCGCCTCCGGAGTCCCCGTGGCCTCTGTGGGCAACCTGGAGACCTACGGACTGTTCCCCGATGTGGAAGAGGAGCGTATCCGCGGACTGTGCCTGGACGCCTTTGGCAAGATGTACGGCGGGTCTATCCAGGATGCTGTGATGGACTACCTGGGCCAAACCGGGCGCGACGCCCTGAAAGGCGCGGACATCCTGCGCACCGCTCCCGAAAAGTACTCCTCCTCGGTGGAATACGCCGAAAATCCCATCGCTCAGTCCCTCAAAAACGTGGCTCAGGTGATGACCGCCGATCTGGGCACCCGCATCTACTACACTCAGCACGGCAGCTTTGATACCCACGGCGACGAGATCAAGGTGCACGGTGGGCTGTGGACCCAGGTTTCCGGCGCCATCACCGACTTCCTGGCCGACCTGGACGAGCACGGCCGAGGCGACGACGCCATCGTGCTGGTGTGGACTGAGTTCGGGCGCCGCATCCGCGACAACGGCACCGGCACCGACCACGGCTCGGGCGGGACCGCCTTCATCATCGGCAACCAGGTCAACGGCGGCTTCTACGGGCAATACCCATCCCTGGCCGAGCGCGACCAACTGGATGGCGACCTGCACTGGAACAACGACTTCCGCTCGAGCTACTCGACGATTGCCGACAAGTGGCTGGGCCTGGACCCGGTCAACATTGTGAACGGCCAGTTCGAGCAGTGGGACTTCGTCCGCAACTAGCCCGACGGGTCACACCAATCATTTGAAAACGGAACTTGCGGAGGCAATTATGAGCAACGCCGATATTGCCCTGATGGCGCACCTGATGCGTCGAGCCGGCTTCGGCGCCACCCGCGATGAGCTGGAGCAGCTGGTCGGGCAGGGCTACGAAAACGTGGTGGAAGATCTGCTTAATCCCGGCGACGCCGGCGTGATTCCTGACGATGTAATCCGAAGGTACCACTCGGAAATGGCCGAGATGCGAGAACTGAACAGCGCCGGCGCATACTGGATGTACCGGATGGTGACGACCCGGAACCAGCTGGAAGAGAAGCTGGCCCTGTTCTGGCACGGCCTGTTCGCAACCGGCTACTCCAAGCTGAACCAGGCCAACGCTCTGGTCAACCAGATCACCACCTTCCGCCGCCACTCGCTGGGTTCCTACAAGACGATGCTGGTGGAACTGTCCAAGGACCCGGCCATGATCATCTGGCTGGACAACCACGACAACCACCGGGACAACATCAACGAGAACTACGGGCGAGAGTTGCTCGAGCTCTTTTCCATGGGAGTCGGCAACTACACCGAGGACGATATCAAAGAGTGCGCCCGCGCGTTCACCGGATGGACGCTGGGTAACGTCGAGTACATGTCCACTCGCGCCAGCCGCGACTCCATCTGGCCGTACAGCCGCATCAACTGGCACTTCAACTACCGCGACTACGACCACGACGACGGTGAAAAGACCTTCCTGGGGCATACGGGCAATTTTAACGGTGAGGACATCATCGACATCATTGTGCAGCAGGAAGCCACGGCGCGATTCGTCTGCACCCGCCTGTTCCAGTTCTTCGCTGCGGACGACGTGGACGAGGCCGGTGAAGCAGTCATCAGCGACATGATGGCCACCTACTTCGCATCCGAGTACGAAATTCGCTCCGTTATGCGCACGCTGTTCAACTCAGACTACTTCAGGTCGGAGGACTCCCGGTTCGCCCGGGTCAAGGGACCGGTGGAACTGGTGGTGGGCGCGGTCCGGATGGCCGGAACTTACCAGGAGCCTACTTTCGGCGCCGACCAATTGGCCCGCCAGGCCATGTACATGGGTCAGGGCATCTTCCAGCCGCCCAGCGTTGAGGGTTGGCACGAAGGGGCCGAGTGGATCGACAGCGGCGCGCTGGTGGAACGGGTCAACTTTGTAGGCCGGGAACTGGGCGACCCGGGCAACCCGGGCGTCAAGGCGATCATCGACCGGATGGGCCGGCAGGGCCAGGGCGTGCTATCGCCCGAGGAACAGGTCAATGCGTGCGCGGACCTGATCGGGCCTCTGGAACTGTCCGAAGCGACCGCCACGTCCATCACGGAGTTCGCCAGTGAGCAGGGACCTGCCGACCTCAGGGACGGGTCCCGCACCGAGGCTGACGAGCAGCGCATCGCGAACCTGTTGCGTTTGCTGACGGCTACGCGAGAGTACCAGTTGGCGTAAGGTCGGCGAAAACCCGTAGTGGACGATTGCAGGGGCGAATGATCATTCGCCCCTACGCAAAAGAGGAGTGGGTGCAATGACTACCGCAACCGCGGTTAGCGCAGGGCCGATAGAATACGTCAAAACCATCGGCGTGACCACCAACCAGAGCGGCCGAGGGTTCATCAACCCCTACGACTGCGGCTTCACCAACGACGGACGCATCATGGTGCTGAACCATGCCGACGCTGCGCGCACCGCATTGATCCGCATTGGCGTCCTCAACTGGGACGAAGAATACCTGGGCGAGTTCAGCAAGGGCACCGGGCGGGGCGAAGGGCAGTGGATGCTGCCCATTGGCATGACGATCAGCAACGACCAGCGCATCCACGTCACGGACGAGCACCTGCACCGAGTGACGGTGTTCGACACGGACGGCGATTTCGTCAGGATGTGGGGAGAAAAAGGTGACGGGGCCGGCCAGTTGAACGGCCCGGCCGGCGTCGCGGTAGCTGCTGACGGAACGGTGTACGTGGCCGAGCAGTACAACCACCGGGTGCAGGTTTTCACCTCCGAAGGTGAGCCGGTTTCCAGCTGGGGCGAGTTCGGCGACGCCGATGGCCAGTTCAACATGCCCTGGGGCTTGGCTTTGGACGGGGCCGGCAACGTGTACGTCGCGGACTGGCGAAACGACCGGGTCCAGAAGTTCACCAGGGAAGGCCAACACCTGGCCACCTACGGCTCTTCCGGGACTGGAGACGGGGAGTTCAGTCGGCCCTCTGCGGTCGCCGTGGATTCCGAAGGGTACATTTACGTGGCCGACTGGGGCAACGAAAGGATCCAGTTGCTGGATTCGGACGGGGTCTTCGTCCAATCGCTGCGGGGGCAGGCCACGCTGTCGAAATGGGCCCAGGACTTCATGTCGGTGAACCCCGACGAGTACAACACCCGTCAGATGGCCAACCTGGTTCCTGATCTACCGGACCACCTGGACACGCCGTACCTGATCTCGGCGCAATCCGAACCGTACTTCTGGGGGCCCGTGTCCCTCCGGCTGGACCCCGAAGAGCGGCTGTTCGTCGTGGAGGCCAACCGGCACCGGATCCAGGTTTACCAGCGCCGGAAGGACTGACCGGACCTTGACGGACCACGACCTCCTGGGGAGCATTCGCGCCGTAGTTGGTGACGATTATGTGATCGCGCACCGGGAAGACCTGCTGGTCTATGAATACGACGGCTCCGTCGACCGCTCGATGCCCCGGGCGGTCGTTTTGCCGGCCGACACGCAGCAAGTGAGCCGGGTGATGGCGCTGGCCTACGACGCCGGCGTAACCGTGGTGGGACGCGGGAGCGGGACAGGCCTGAGTGGCGGGGCAATCACGCCGCCGGAAGGGTTGCAAATCGCGTTCCCGCGAATGGACCGGATCCTGGAAATCGACACGGTGAACCGCACCGCCCTGGTGGAGCCGGGCGTGATCAACCTGGACCTGGACAATCACGTGCGGGGGTTCGGGATGCGCTACGCGCCGGATCCGTCGAGCCAAAGGGCGTGCAGCCTGGGCGGGAACATCGCCGAAAACGCGGGCGGGCCGCACTGCCTGGCGTACGGCGCGACCACCAACCACGTCATCGGGATGGAGGTGGTGCTGGAAGACGGCGAGATCGTGCATCTCGGAAGCATGGCACGGGAGGCGGCAGGATACGACCTAAGAGGCGCCTTCGTGGGTTCCGAGGGCACTTTCGGCATCGCCACGAAGATACTGGTCCGGCTGTTGCCGTTGCCGGAAACCGTACGAACCTTCCTCGGAATTTTCCCCGACATCGATTCGGCGTGCACCGCGGTATCGGCGGTGATCGGTCACGGGATCGTGCCAGCCGCCCTGGAGATGATCGACGCGCTCAGCATCAGGGCGGTGCAGAACGTGACCGACGCCGGGTATCCCAACGACGCCGGGGCAGTGCTACTGATCGAACTGGAAGGGTTGAACGAAGAGGTGGACGAAGTGAGCGGCGAGGTTGAAGCCGCGCTGTGGGACACCGGCGCCGCCGACGTCAGGGTCGCCGAGGATGACGCGGAGCGGGAGCGCCTGTGGGTGGGTCGGAAGACGGCGTTTGGGGCGTTCGGCACCATCGCTCCCAACTACTATCTGGTGGACGGTGTGGTTCCGCGAACCCGCCTCACTCAGATGCTGCGGAAGGTCAGCGAGGTGAGCGAGCGCTACGGCATCACCATCGCCAACGTGTTCCACGCCGGCGACGGCAACCTGCATCCGTGCATGCTGTTCGACGCCCGTGAACTCGGTGTCATGGAAAGCGCAATGGCGGCGGCAGCGGAGCTGATGGAAGAGTGCGCGCTGCTGGGGGGCACTCTGAGTGGTGAGCACGGCATCGGGCTGGAAAAGAAAGAATTCATGCCGCTGGTGTACACGGAAGCGGACATGGAGGCGATGCAGCGGGTAAGAGAGGCTTTCGCTCCCGAGAACCGGCTGAATCCCGGCAAGATATTTCCGGACGGAAGCTACTGGCGGCCGTCGGCGCACCCGGCGGCTTATACCGCCGGGATGTACGTGTGAGCGCGTGGTCAACGATCGCACGGGAGCAGGAACCAACGTGTTCGCTCGCGGTATGACCCGCTCCGGTTCCCTCTTCTCTCACCTGGTCGATTTGGTAGGGATCGAGGCTGTAGTCCACGCGGCAGATTTGCCGATATACGCGATCGGCCCGTTGATACCGGTGGCGGCGGTGAAGCCGACCAACGCTGATGAAGTGGCGGCGGTGATGGCCTGGGCGCATCGAACCGGCGTGGCGGTGTATCCGTCGGGCGGGCGGACACTTACGCAGTTGGGAAACACGCCGACACGCCCGGGGATCGCGTTAGACCTGACCGGAATGAACCGGCTGGTTGACTTTCAGCCAGCCGACCTGACCGTGAGCGTCGAAGCCGGCGTGACCATCGAACAACTGGACAGCGCCCTGGCGCAGGACGGCAAACACGTGCCTATCGCGGCTCCGTTGGGTGATCGGGCGACTGTGGGCGGTACCCTGGCGTCGGGGATCAGTGGACCTATGCGGTCGGCGTACGGGTTGCCCAGGGACTGGCTGATCGGAATCAGCGTCGTCGGAGCGGACGGTACCCAGAGCAAAGCGGGCGGCAAAGTCGTAAAAAACGTAACCGGATACGACCTGAACCGCTTGTATACGGGCTCTCTGGGCACACTGGCGATCATCACAGAAGCGACTTTCAAGCTGGCTCCGGCGCCGACGGAATGGGCCGTAATCGTGGCTGGCTTCGACAGCGTGGACGCGGCCGCCGGCGCGGCCCAGAGCCTGCAGGTCCAACACTACGCGCCGTTGGGATTGCACCTCGTGACCGGAGAGGCGGCAATGCGGATCGCGCCATCGATGGCTGGGAGCGCGCTCACCGTCGCAATATTGGGCGGCCGGCCAACATCGATGAAACGCCGAGTGGAGGACACGGTGGGTCTATGGGCGCAGGTGGGGAATGCGGTTCACGTCGCCAGGAGCGACGAAGCAAACGGCCTGATCAATGCGCTCACCGATCTGCCGGCCGGCGGCGAGTCGCCGCCACGGGTTTGCGTTCGGATTATCGCTCAACCGTCAGCGTTGCATGAGCTACTGGCATTCGCGCAGGTCACGCTCGTCAGCGCCCAGCCGCCGTCGGTGGTGGCGGACGTTGGCTTTGGCGGCGGTCGTCTGCTCTGGTGGGACGAATTGGCCGAGGCAGACCCGGCGCCGGTGGCAACCGGGCTCCAGAGTATCCAGTCCAAGGCCGCGTCGCTGGGTGGAGGAGCCGTCATCGAGCGGTGTCCCGATGCAGTCAAGGCGCTGATCGATATCTGGGGAGAACAACCATCGGGCATGGAAATCATGCGCCGGTTGAAGCAGCAATTCGATCCCCAGGACATACTTAACCCCGGACGTTTCATTGGAGGATTGTGATGGTCAGCGCACCGGACCGCCACTCGGACGCCGGCCAGCACATGGGTGGGGGGATCGACGCGGGTCACGGTTTCCCGTACGGATTGCCCTTCGAGGGCTCGCTGAACGATGGGCCCGGGTTCGCCGGTTCCGACGCGCCGGCCGAGGAAGACCTGTACCGGTGCGTGCACTGCGGCCTGTGCTTGAGCGCGTGCCCCACCTACGTGGAAACGCGCCTGGAAACGGAGTCGCCGCGTGGCCGGATCGCGCTGATGAAGGCGGTGCATGAAGGGCGCACCGGCATCAGCGACAGGTTGGTGTCGCACTGGGAACTGTGCCTGCAGTGCCGGGCGTGCGAGGCGGTTTGTCCGTCGGGCGTGCCCTACGGACGACTGATGGAACACACACGGGCACAGGTCCAGGACAACGGCCTGCAGAGTCCGGAACTGAGCCGTCTGTCCCGGCTGTTTCTGAGAACCGCGCTGCCCCACAACCGCAGGCTGCGCCTTGCCGGACACCTGATGCGGTTCTACCAACGGACCGGAGTGCAGCGACTGGTGCGCAAGTCACGGGTACTGAGCCTGTTGCCGGGCGATCTCGCCGCGATGGAAGCGCAGATGCCCGTCATGGGCAGGGAGTTCTTCGGCCCGCGCGGCCAGGTCTTTCCGGCCGTGGGCGAGAAGCGAATGACCGTGGGCCTGCTGTCCGGATGCGTGATGTCGTTGATGCAGGGCGACGCGATGCGGGCAGCGGTCAGGGTGCTGCAGCGGAACGGGTGCGACGTCGCGGTTCCACCGGCGCAAGGATGCTGCGGAGCGTTGAATCTGCACGCCGGCGATCTGGAGTTGGGCCGCCGCATGGCTCGACGCAATATCGATGCGTTTAAGGCGGCCGGCGTGGAGTTGATCGTCACGGCTTCCGCGGGGTGCGGCTCATCGATGAAGGAGTACGGCGACCTGTTGCGCGATGATCCGAGATACGCTGAAGCGGCACACGAGTTTGCTCGCAACACGCGGGACATCACCGAGTTCCTCGCCGGACTGCCCCTGGATCCGCCGAGGACAGAATTGCCCTGGCGGGTCACCATGCAGGACCCCTGTCACCTGGCACACGCCCAGCGCATCACCGAAGCGCCGCGGCAGGTTCTACGTAGCATACCGGGACTGGAGTTGGTGGAGATGGCGGAGTCGTCGCTGTGCTGTGGGTCTGCCGGGTTCTACTCGCTGATACAGCGGGATATGTCGCGGCGGTTGCAGCAACGAAAGGTCGGCAACGCGGCGGCAACGGGCGCGGAAGTCATCGCATCCGCCAACCCGGGATGCATCGGCCAACTAGAGCAGGGGCTGCGGGATGCCGCATCCGAGGCTCGGGTGATGCACGTGGTGGAGATACTGGACGCCGGGTATCAGGCGGAGCGGTGAGGCGCGGGAACCTGTTCGAACGAAAATGCAAGGATATCCATCCGTGCGCTGGCGTGTTCGATAGTGATGGCGCACAGGCGGCCAGCGTCATCCAGGTCCAAAAGCGTGTTTTCGTCCAAGTCTCGGGTTTCGTCGACCGCAGCCGCGTAGAGTTCGATATATAGGGTATCGGTGTCCGAGAAGTACTTGACCTTCATGGCCTGAACCTCCGGTCAAAGAAAGCGTTGTGCACTGTCATTCTATCTGGCAGCAGAACGACCCTCAAATACCGTCCGCCCATCTCCGCAATCGGAGCCAACAATCTGATACGCCCATCCGCTTGAACCACCTCAGAGGTTGGGTGTTCCATCACTCGCTGGATCCATTCCAATTCGATGAAGATGCGATCCGGTCGTTGTCGAACGGTTTCGAAATAGCTGGTGAATCGCATGATTACAGGGGCGCGAATCGCGCCCCTGGGTCGCCGGCGGGAGTAGGTCAGAGGTTTACGGGTCAGTCGCGGTGGCTGGCGAAGCTGCGTTGGGCCGCCGCTACGCTGGCTCCGTAGGCCACCTCGTAGTCCATCCCACCGAGGACTACCTCAAGAGCGGACAAGAGAGACAGCACGCTGGCTTCGCGGGCGCCATTACCCATCATGCCGACGCGCCAGACGCGGCCGCGGAATTCGCCCAGGCCCCCACTGACCTCGATGTCAAAATCGTTCAGAAGACGGGCGCGTACCTCGGCCTCGTTGACACCCTCGGGAGCATTGACCACTGTGATGGGATTAAGCTGGTAGTCGGGGTCGGTGGCCAGTTCAAGGCCCATGGCAGCCAGGCCGGCCCGCAAACCCGCAGCGACCCGGGCGTGGCGGTCATGCTGTTCCTCGAGACCTTCCTCCATCATCATCCGCAGGGATTCGCGCATGGCGTAGATCATGGTGATGGGGCTGGTGTGATGGTAGACGCGCTGGGTCTCGTTCCAGTATTCGGCGACGCCCTGCAGGTTGAAGTAGAAGCTTTCCACAGTGCTGTTGCGCTTGTCGATTACACTCATCGCTCGCTCGCCGAAGCTCACCGGAGCCAGGCCCGGAGGGGCGCCGAGGCACTTCTGGCTGGCGCTGTAGCAGACGTCGATGTCCCAGTCGTCCACCTGGACGTCGTGGCTGCCCAGGGAAGTCACGGCGTCGGCGACCACCAGGGCACCGTGGCGGTGGACCAAGTCAATGGCATCCTGCAGAGGAGTGATTGCGCCCGTGGACGTTTCGGCGTGAACCAGACCGACCATTTTGGTGCCGGGATTGGCGTTGAGGGCATCTTCCAGAGCGTTGAGATCGGCCGGTTTACCCCAGGGAGAATCAACCATGATGGTATTCGCGCCGCACCGCTGGGCGATGTCGGCGAGCCGCACACCGAAGTATCCGTTCCGGCAGACGATGGCCGTGTCGCCACGTTCCAGCACGTTGACGCACGCGGTTTCCATGGCGCCGGTGCCGGTGGCGGATATGGGCATGGTTACCTGGTTGCGCGTGTGGAATACCTGGCGCAGCATCTCGCAGACTTCGTCCATAACCTGGAAGAACACCGGATCCAGGTGGCCCACCACAGGCTGGGTCATGGCACGGAGGACCCGGGGGTGGACGGTGCACGGTCCCGCGCCCAACAGGAGTCGGTTCGGCGCTTCGAATTCGTCTCGATATGATTCGGTCACGATGTTCTCCCCTTCGGATAAACAGGCCGGAATGCGACGGGTCGCCACTAGACTACGGCCGATGCCCCGCCGTCAATGTTGATCGCGACACCGGTGAGATAACTGGCACGCTCGGAGGCCAGGAAGGCGATCACGTCGCCGGCCTCGGAGCCCTCGCCGACGCGCCCCAGCGGCACGCCGCGTCCGGCAGCCAACTGCGCGTAGAAGTCGCCCATATCGAGGTCGGGTTCATTCACGATGCGGGCATCGTAACGGCGCTGGTGCTGGCCGCTCTTGATGAGGCCGATGCACACGGTATTGACCAGGATGTTGTCACTGGCCAAATCCTTGGAGAGGCCCTTGGTGATGGCGATGCCGGCCGCCCGGGAGATGGACGTGGGCATGGAGTTGGCGCCCGGGGTGCGCCCGCCGAGGTTGGTAACGTTGATGATGCGACCACCGCCGACCTTGCGCATCTCGGGGATGGATGCCCTGATGAGGCGGACGGCTCCCCATACCTTGAGCTCGAAGTCGATTTCCCAGTCGTCATCACTTACGTCTTCGAAGCCCTTGGCCATCGACGTGCCGGCATTGTTCACCAGGATGTCAACGCGGCCATACCGCTCAACGGCGGTGTTGACCACGCGCGCCGCCGTCCCCTTGTCGGTTACATCCGCGGATAGGGGAAGCACCTCTCCCTCGGTGGCGGTGCGAATTTCGTCGGCCGCGGCATCCAGAACCTCCTGCCGGCGGGCCACGATGATCACGTTGGCTCCTTCGCCGGCCATGCGCTCGGCAGCCGCCTTGCCGATGCCCTCACTGCCGCCGGTGACAATGGCTACCTTGCCGTCCAAACCCATCTCCATGGCTCGCCTCCTTAGCGCTCTCAGCCCGAATAAAACGAATAGTTCGGGCGATAAATTATGTCTACGGGCAACGGGAATTATAGCATAGCGGGCCCGAATCTTTAGCGACCCGACGGCCCGGACAGGCCCCACGAGCCAGTGCTATCGCAGGTGGAAAGCATCTCCTCGAGGGCGTCAACTTCGGCGGATGTGACTGTCAAATCCCATCGCTCCTTGACGAAGATCCAGCCGGCGGCGTAGCGGCACCAGCTGGCAGTCTCTGCCGGTCGCCATTCATCGGGCGGCTGTTTGCCCTTGGAGCGATTGACCGGAGCGTTGGTGGACTGAATGCTAACCGGATCGGACAGGTAGTTGGCGTAGGCGCGTTTGCGCTCGGGGACCCACTGCTAGGCGCCGGACAGGCGGGTGTGGCCCAATGGCACGTGGTGGTCGATGTCCACATCGGAAGCGTCGGTGAAAACCTCGCGGGTCCAAGGGCCCACCCACTCGCCGGATATGACGCGACATTTATCGCCATCATCCTCGGGGCTTGACTTTGTACAAAATCTAGACAAATTATAAGAACAGGGTAAGCTCGACCAAATCACTACCAGAGGTCGAGCGTGCCTACCCTGCCCGCCGTCATGGTAACCCTGCTGCTGCCCTTTGAGCATCCGTTTGACGCCAGGACCTGGCGCAAGGCTCAACTCCTGGCGGTGGGAGCTCCTGGCGGTGGGAGCGATCCTGTCTCCCGGCAAGCGCACCGTGTCCGCCGCCCTCAACATCCTGAGGATCGGTCAGCATCTTGGGGATCGGTCAGCACGGCGACTTCGCCATCTATCACCAGGTGCTCAACCGCGCCCGATGGTCGCCGCTGCAACTGAGCCGGGCGCGGTTGCGGTTGGTGGCCGGGCGCCTTGGTTCGGCCACCGAGCCGTTGGTTTTCGGCATTGACGAGACGGTGGAGCGCGCTGGGGCCGGAAGATTGCGGCCAAGGGGCGATACGATACCGGGATCCGGGGCGATCCAAGGACGACCAGGTGGTGATGACCCCAGGCCTGCAATGGGTGAGCCTGATGTTGCTGACGCGTATCGGGTGGGCGGGACGACACTGGGCGCTGCCGTTTTTGACCGCGCTGGTGCCGGCGGCACGCTGCGACCGGCGCAAAGGCCGCCGGCATAAGATGGTCACCGATTACGCCCAGCAGATGCTGGTCTGTTTGCGCCGGTAGCTGCCGGACCGGGACCTGGTGGTGTGTGATGGCGGCTACGCCAAGCGCGAGTTCCGGCTTCGTTGCCAGAGCAGGTCAAAGCCCATCGTCGTCGTAACCAAACTGCGCCAAGACGCGTCCCTGTACCCGCCCGCGCCACCATGGCGGCCCGGCCAGATTGGCCGCCCCCCGGTGGTCGGAGCGCGACTGCCCAGTCCGACTGCGGTGCTGGACGACCTCACCACCCAATGGACCCCATACCGTGCCACCGGGTCCGACGGCAGTACCGCCATGGTCGAGCTGACTTCGGGCGTGGCGCTGTGGTACCACGGCGGGCCGCTGCGGGTTCTCATACGTTGGGTCGTCGTCAGACACCTTGAGGAGCCCCTCGGGCCCTATGCGCTGCTATGCACCGACGTCGCGGCGGAACCGCTGCGGATACTGCAGTGCTATCTGCTGCGGTGGCAGGTCGAGGTGACCTTTGAGGAACTGCGGGCCCACCTGGGCATGGAAACCCCGCGCCAGTGGTCGGAGCAGACCATCGCGCGTACTACCCCGCGCTCTTTGGCCTGTTCAGCGTGGTGACCCTGGCGGCGGATGTCCTAATCGGTCAGCAGGGTGGCATGGCTCCACGCGCCACGGCGTGGTATGACAAAACCAGCCCCTCCTTCGCCGACGCCATTGCCCTGGTCAGACGATACCGCTGGGTGCAGCAAGGAACTTTTAGGCCGTCCGGGCGCGAGCACGAATCGATGAAAATCCCGCGCCTCTTGTACCGCAGGATGCTCGACACGCTGTCCTGTAACTGTTCAGACTTGAGGGGATCCGCAGCGGTTTTTGCCTGTTCCGTGAGGTCACTCCAGCACAAATTGTCCGTCGCAGACCGCCTGCGGCCCCTCAAACGTGAACAGTTACGCTGTCCTATGCCGCTTGATTGTACAAAGTCGAGAGTCGTTGTTGAAGACGAACAGGGGTCGGGGATCCCGGCCAGCGGGAAGCCCAGAACTGCAGCCGCTGAGCCCTGCCGGTAGATGGCTACCGGTGCGCCGAGCATCAGGCTTTCGTGGGGCGGCGGGCCGAGCAACCGGGTGCCATCGCCTACGAAAATCGCGCCTGGCCCGTGGGCGTGCTCGGCCGCGTACGCCCGCAGTTCAGGGCTCGGAGCGGGAGGAGGAGTGGGTGCCGGCACTGGATGGGTGGCGGCAGGTTCCGTGGGAACGACGGTTGGAACGGCCACAGCGGCGGGTTCTGTCGGAGCGGCCGTGGGTCGCGTGGCCTCCGGTATTGGGTCGGGTTGCGAGGCGGTAGGTGTTGGAGCTGCCGTGGCGGGCATCGCCGGCGATGCAGGAGCGGCCGGAGCGGCCGTGGGAGCCGCTGCCTCGGCGGACGGTTCCACGCTTTGTCCGGTTTCGGGCTCGCCCTGGCTGCAAGCTGTCGCTCCCAGTGCCAGTACGATTGCCAGCGCCGCCGCGAGCAAAATCACCATACTCCTCTGCCTCATCACTACTCTCCTTTGTTTCTGGGTCTCGCATCCGGAACCGGCTTCATTCTCATTGTAAAGTAGGTTTGGCTGCCAACAATAGCGGCGCCCGAACCTTTGATGGAACGCGTTGACGAAAGCCGTAGCGGGGCATCGGTCAATCGCAACAGGGCAATCGCGTCTTAGTATTACAGCCGCGCTTTGTGGGAAGGACTCATGTCGCTGACCGTGCCCGAAGTTAGACGGCTGTTATGCACGCTGCTGTGACTACTTTATGAGAGCACTGACCTGCCTATATGGTAGCCGTGGTGGAGCCAGTGGCACCAAGCCCGAGCCTTGGAATCCCTTACAAGAGACTCTTTCAGAGGCCCTCAATTCAAGTGCAACTGTAATATTAGTGCCTATCCTAATAATCCGGCGGCTCTGAGGGCGATGAGGGCGCAGGCGAAGTGAAGAAAGGCGATGTAGTTGTCGAGGGACTTGTCCCAACGAACCAGAATGCGCCGGAAACGGTTCAGCCAACTATGGGTGCGTTCCACCACCCAACGCCGGGCTTTGAAACCGGCCTCCCGCTTGATGGCTTGAGCCTCTTCGCCTCGACTGCGGATGTGGGCCGTGAAGCCGAACTCGTCCAGGGTGCGGCGCACCTCTGCGAAGTCGTAGCCCTTGTCCAGGCACATCCCCTGGGGATGCTCTGGGCTGGGCGCCGGTCGGGATACCGCCACGCTGTCCACCGTGGCCCACACCAGCTTCATGTCGTGGCGGTTGGCCCCGTCCACCGCCAAGCCCACTGGAATGCCCGACGCTTCAGTCAACAGGCTGCGCTTGACGCCTCGCTTACCTCGGTCGGTGGGGTTGGCGCCAGTTTTTTCCCCCACCCAGGGGCGACTTGGTCATGGCCCCGTCCATACTCAGCCAACTCCAGTCCAGACCCTGCAGTTCGTCGTAGCGCTCCAGTCCCACCCGCCACAACTCCAGGAACACCCCAGCGGCAACCCACTCCTGAAAGCGCAGGTGCGCGGTGGACCCGGAACAGATCCCCGTGGCGTCCAAGGCCTTCCACTGGCAACCAGTGCGCAACACGTAGAAGATGCCGTTGGCGCAGGTGCGGTCGGGAACCCGGGGACGGCCGCCCCCAAATCGATGGGTGTTCACACGCTTGGGGATCAGGGGCTCCAGCACTGCCCAGAGTTCGTCGGAAATCTGGAAACCGCCGGTGGTGGGATTGGTCTTGTTGGCTGGGCCAGCCCGCTTGGGACGTGGCGGCTTGGGGTCTTTCGCTTTGGTCATGGCCCCAGTCTAAACGTAACCCCACCTGGGCTTCCCAGAACGGGAGCGCGAGTTTTCACGAGTTATTAGGATAGGCACTTAGTTGATTTTTTAGAAATATGCTAACGTGCCATGATTCATTGACCATCGTGGAGGGAAATGGGCATGGCGCAACGTCCCAAGGCAACCATCCTCGAGCATTTCGCCGAGTTGGACGATCCCCGAGTGGAGCGCACCCGACGCCACAAACTGGTGGACATCCTGGCCATCGCCATCTGCGCCACCATCTGCGGCGCCGATTCCTGGGTCCACATCGAGCTCTTCGGCAGGAGCAAGCTGGCCTGGTTTCAGAGCTTTTTGGAACTGCCTCACGGCATTCCGTCCCACGACACCTTCGGGGATGTCTTCGCTCGCCTGGACCCAGTGCAGTTGCAGAACTGCTGCATCTCATGGACCCAGGCCATCGCTGAACTGCTCCCCGGGGAGGTGGTCGCTATCGATGGGAAGACGGCCCGACGGTCCTATGACCGGGCCGGAAAGAAGGGGGCCATTCACAGGGTCAGCGCCTGGGCCACCCAGCAGACCCTGACCCTGGGCCAGGTCAAGACTGACGAGAAATCCAACGAGATCACCGCCATTCCTCAACTGCTGGAGTTGCATGGCTGCATCGTAACCATTGACGCCATGGGTTGCCAGCGTGAGATCGCCCAGCGGATCACCCGGACTGAAGAGCACCGACGGCGGCGCCGACTACGTGCTGGCGGTGAAGGAGAACCAGGGTCAACTGTACGAGAGTATTCAGGACCTGTTCGAAGGGGCTGAGGCATTGGGCTTTGACGAGACACCCTATGACCACGCTCAGACGGTGGACAAGGGACACGGGCGGGTGGAACGCCGGGAATGCTGGGTCATCATCGAGCCGGATTGCCTGGACTACCTGGACCCCCAAGAGCAATGGCCGCAACTGAAAGCCGCCATCAGGGTGGTGGGCCACCGCACCACCCTGATGGCGACGCCAGCCAACCCCGCTACTACATCAGCAGCCTGGCCGGCTCAGGAGAACAACTGCTGGCCGCCATCAGGAGCCACTGGAGCATCGAAAACTCGTTGCACTGGACCTTGGACCTGACCTTTCGGGAAGATCAGTGCCGAGTGCGCAAGGACAATGGCCCACAGAACATGAACATCCTGCGGCAGATCGGACACAACCTCTTGAAAAACGAGACCACCCTGAAAGTGGGCATCCAGGGCAAACGCCTCCACGCCGGTTGGGACGAGGACTACCTGCTCACAGTCCTCCTCGGATAAGACGCGATTGCCCTGTCAATCGCAAGTAATTGTTCACGTTTGAGGGGATCTGATCGGCTCAGCACCGGAATTGCCTACTTGGCCACGGCTCTGGGAACGGCCAAAAAGCCCACAGATCTCATCAACTCTGAACAGTTACAATCGCAATCGTCGTTTGTAACGCGTTTCACAATGGGCTATAATGAGCGATACCCAACGGGGTGGGGAGGGATCGCATAGTGGTCTAGTGCGGGCGCCTGCTAAGCGCTTATCCTGGGAAACTGGGATCGTGGGTTCGAATCCCACTCCCTCCGCCATTTCCAACCCGGATACCCCCGCCAACACGGGACTAAACTTAAATGCAGACCTACCACATCTGGACCATTGGCTGCCAGATGAACACCGCCGACTCCGAACGCTTGGGGTCGGCGTTAGAGCAATTGGGCCTCACGTCCGTACCACGTCCAACCGACGCGGACGTGGTGGTGCTCAACTCGTGCGTGGTTCGCCAATCTGCCGAGGACAAGGTCACCGGCACTCTGAACCTGACCCAACCCCTGCGCAAGAAGCGTCCCGAAGCGGTGCTGGCCCTGACCGGATGCATGGTAGGCCCCCGCACCGAGGACTTGCAGCGGCGCTTTCCTCACGTCGATCTTTTCCTGCGTCCCCAGGAGTTTGAGCCGTTGCTGGAGTTGGTGGGCGAGCGTCTCGGCCTGGACTGGGAAGGCTGCGTCGGCTCCCTGGCACCCCAGCGGCCCGATGTGGCCACCTACGTGCCCATCATTCACGGTTGCGACCTGATGTGCACCTTCTGCATCATCCCCTATCGCCGTGGCCGCCAGGCCAGCCGCTCGGTGGACGACATCGCCCACGAGGTGGAGTTGCTCACCGCCCGCGGGGTCCGTGAGGTCACTGTGCTGGGACAGACGGTGGACGCCTATGGCCACGACCGCGATGACGGCCAAGATCTCGCCGACCTGTTCGTCCGGCTCAATGACATCGACGGACTGGACCGCATCCGTTTCCTGACCTCCCATCCCTCATACATGAGCAGCCGCATCATCCAGTCCGTAGCCGAATTGCCCAAGGTGTGCGAGCACATCAACCTGCCGGTGCAATCGGGCGACGACGACGTGCTGCAGCGGATGCGCCGGCCGTACACCATCGCCGAGTACCGGGACATCATCAGCGAGATCCGCGATACCATCCCTGATGTCACCGTCAGCACCGACATCATCGTCGGCTTCCCCGGCGAAACCGAGGAGCAGTACCACAACACCCTGCGGCTGGTGGACGACCTTCGCTTCGACAAGGTCCACGGCGCCGCGTATTCAACCCGTCCAGGTACCATCGCCGCTCGCACGATGGATGATGACGTTCCCCAGGAAGAGAAGCAGACCCGGCTCAGGGGATTGGAATCGCTGCAGGAAGGCATACTGACTGTTATCAACTCCGCCTACATGGGCGACACGGTGCAGGTGCTGGCCGAAAATCGAAAGCGGGGCAGCTGGACCGGACGCACCCGCGGCAACAAGCTGATCTATTTTGACATCCCCGAAACCGCCAATTGCTCCGCTGACACCGACCTAACCGGTCAACTTGTCGACGTTCGGATTATGCGCACCGGACCATGGTCTTTGGCCGGCGCACTGGCGTAGTACCGCTTTTTTAGTTTAAGGAGGCGGCTTTTATGGTTACTCAAACCAGGCAACCAACCATTCCCCTCACCGAAATTGAGCACGCCGCCTTCTGTAAACCGGAAGACGAACTGCCCGCCAAGTCCCTGGCAGAAGAGCTGGCGATCAACGTTCGCTGGCAGAAAATCCCAGGCGAGTACCTGGCCTGCTCACCGGCCGAGTTGGACGAGCGCATTGGCACGGCGCGGCACACCCTGGGCGACCGGGTCACCATCCTCGGGCACCACTACCAGCGCGAGGAGATCATCAAGTACGCCGACTTCCAGGGCGACTCCTTCCTGCTGAGCCAGGAAGCCGCATCCCGCCCGGAGGCCGACTTCATCATCTTCTGCGGCGTTCACTTCATGGCCGAAACCGCCTGCATCCTGGCCGGCGACCACCAGCAGATCATCCTGCCCAACATCACGGCCGGCTGCTCCATGGCCGACATGGCCCCCATCCAGGACGTTGAGGACGGCTGGGAGGACCTGCAGGACGTCCTCGGAGACCACGGCGGCATTGTGCCCGTCACGTACATGAACTCCGTCGCCGCCATCAAGGCGCTGTGCGGGCGCAACGGCGGAGCGGTCTGTACTTCGTCAAACGCCGCCGCCGTGCTGGAATGGGCTTTCGAGCAGTCCGATCGGGTCCTCTTCCTGCCCGACCAGCACCTGGGACGCAACACCGCCCTCAAACTGGGCGTCCCCCTGGACGAGATGGTGGTTTGGAACCCCTTCAAGGCTATGGGAGGCAACACGCCGGAGCAGCTGCGCAACGCCAAGATGGTGCTGTGGCAGGGTCACTGCTCAGTGCACACCCGCTTCACCACCAAGCAGATCGAGTCGGCCCGGCAGCGCTATCCCGACGTAACCGTGCTGGTGCACCCGGAGTGCCCCATGGAGACGGTTGAGGCCGCTGATATGAACGGCTCGACTGAGTTCATCCGCAAGTCCATCAATGAGGCCCCGGCCGGTTCGGTTTGGGCGGTGGGCACCGAGATCAGCCTGGTGAATCGGCTGGCCATGCACAACCCGGACAAGACGGTGTTCTGCCTGGATCCGGTGAGCTGCCCGTGCTCTACGATGTATCGCATCCACCCGGCCTACCTGCTGTGGACGCTGGAAAGCCTGGTCGCCGGCGAGGTGGTCAACCGGATCGCCGTCCCCGAGCAGATGCAACGGGAATCGGTTGTGGCACTGCAGCGGATGCTGGCACTGCGGTAGACGGTAGGACGCTTACGGCATACAAAAAGCGCTCCGGCAATCGTCGGAGCGCTTTAATTCGTTAGTCCCGCTGATCGATGGTGGTCATTGCAGGTCAAATACGCGACTCCGAACGTTGAACACAAACCCAGGGAGCTCGGGGTCACCGCTGACCGTCTCTGGGTCGTCGAGCACTGCCGGTGCGGTATTGGGACGATAGATGTGCACCTGCCGCAGGAACGGGTCGATGAGCCAACCCAGCGCGACTCCGTAGGCGATCCATTCCGCCATTTTGGACTGCTGAGATTCCAGTGTGTTGGAACGGGAGCGAATCTCAACCACAAAACTAGGGGCAAAGGGAATGCTGCCGAAGCGTTGCCCCGCAGGAGGCAATTCAGCAACCTGCTCCGGCGCAATCCAGCCGGCGTCCGCCGCGCGGCGGCCCGGCCGGAGCATTCGCACCAGTTCGTTGCCAATCACCACCTTTCCGCCGGGGCCGGTGCTGGTCCAGATCTGCAAATCAAACTGTAGATTGAATTGTCGCTCTGATCCATCCCTGCCCTCGGACGCCATCGCCAGTAACCTCCCGCGCCGGTCAATCTCAAATTGGTAACCGGAGTCCTCGTTGTCGGCGTTGAACCGGAGTAGCCAGTCGTCCAGCGCGTCGTCGTCGGCTAGCAGAGCCAGTATGGAATTGATGTCCAGGGAGAACTCTGGCGGCATATCCTCATCGGGCAAGGTGGCAGTGCCGAGTTGAGGTGTTGCAACGGCTTGCGAGGTCATAAAGCCGTCTCCCTACGCCGCGTCGTCGAGGCAGTCTCGGAGGGGGCGGTTGATGCATGAGAAGATGGGCGTATCCTTCAGGGTGTAGGGACGAGCCTTGGATTCGCGGAGTTCCATTACCAAGTCCAGGAAGGTGCCGGGCTCGTCGGTCTCGAAACCCAGGATGAACTCGGGGTCGTCGAGGCCGAAGGAGTAGGCGGTGGAGATCTTGACCTGCGGGTACTTGTGGCCGATGACGAAGTGGTCATTCATCAGCTCCTGCCGGTCTTCCTTGGACAGCTGATACCAGTCGTGGGTCTTCCAGAAGGGATACATGAACAGGTAGCGCCTACCTACGATGCGGATGGACGCGGAATCTCCCGACCCTTCCTGCCCCTCGTGCTGGTGGTCGTCGATGTAAGGAGACCGGCGTGTCATGCCGAGGTACGAATGAGGCGTCTCCAGGTAGCCGCCCAGCCGGGTCTGGTTGAGGTGAGCGGCCAGCTCGTTGATGGGTTCCAGCTCTGGGCAAACGCCCCACAGCATGAAGTCGGTATCGCCCCGTGCGCCCACCAGGGTGTAGGTGTTCAGGGCGACCCGGTCGGAGTGCTCGGCGGCCACCGCGGCAAACTCATCCTTGCTGCGCTCGCGCTCGTCGGCGGGCAGGCGGCGCCACTCCGGCTGCACGCGGTAGAACGTATACTTGACGAAATCGCGACGGGGATCGGCCATGCGGGGCCTCCTTGATGGGGAACTGGGATGCGAGTAACGGGTACGGATGCCCCATTGTAGCACCGGGCCCGTCCGGGTCGCAGGGGCGCCCGATGGGTTACAATCGCCGTTGGGCACGACGCCGGGGAGCGTCGCCGCCATGAGAGGAGGAACACGGATGGTAACTATCGGAGAGGGCCAGTTCACCTACGAAGTACAGGAAGGTTGGGGGCAGCTTCCTGCCGGCTACACGTTCAAAGAGGTCGCCGCGGTGGGCTGCGACGACGACGACAACGTCTACGCCTTCAATCGCGGCGAGCACCCCATGATTGTGCTCGACAAGGACGGCAACTTCTTACAGTCCTGGGGCGAAGGCGTGTTCCCGCGCGCACACGGTGTCACCATGGCCCCCGACGGGACGGTGTTCCTGACCGACGACGGCGACCACACCGTGCGCAAGTGCACCCTGGACGGCGATGTATTGCTGACCCTGGGTACCAGCGGACACCCGGCGGCCTTTATGTCCGGGGATCCCTTCAACCGCTGCACCCACGTCGCCATCGACCCGCGTAACGGCGACTTCTACGTGTCGGACGGGTATGGCAATGCCCGGATCCACAAGTACAGCCCCGACGGACGCCTGATATTCTCCTGGGGAAAGTCCGGGAACGGCCCCGGCGAGTTCAACATCGCCCACAACATCTGCACCGACCGCGACGGTTTGGTGTACCTGGCAGACCGGGAGAACCACCGGGTGCAGGTGTTCAATCCCGATGGCAGGTTCATGGGACAGTGGAACGACATGTCGCGGCCATGCGGCCTGTACATCGACCAAGCTGCCGGCCTGGTGTACATCGGCGAACTGGGCTCGGCCATCGGCCCCAACTCCCAGGCCTCCGGTCTGGGTCCCCGCGTCAGCGTGTACGACACCGAAGGCCGCCAGCAGGCTCGCGTTGGCGACGGGCCCGAGGGTGAAGCGCCCGGGCAGTTCATCGCACCCCACGGAGTGTGCCTCGACTCGGCAGGCAACATCTACGTCGGCGAGGTGTCTTGGACCCACACCGGGCAGCACCTGGATCCGCCGCGGGAGGTACGTTCGCTGCAGAAGCTAGTGAAGGCGGGTTAGACGGCATGGAAATACGCATCGGCAGTTTGTCCCGCGATGCCAACGAAGCTACCGGCGCGGCACTGGTCATCGACGTGTTCCGCGCCTTCACCACGGCGGCCATCGCCTTCGACCGGGGCGCAGAGCGCATTACCCTGGTGGCCGAGGTCGAGGAGGCGCTGGAGATCCGGCGCGCCAATCCTTCCATCGCCGACATCCTCATGGGCGAGGTGGACGGGCGCCGGCCCGACGAGTTCGACTATGGGAACTCTCCGTATGAAGCATCCTCGGTTGGTTTCGCCGGCAAGAGCGTGGTGCAGTCCACCCGAGCGGGCACGGTGGGCACGGCGGCGGCCGGCGCGGCCGGCTGCGATCCGATTTACGTGACCTCGTTCGTGGTTGCCGGCGCAACCGTGCAGGCGCTGTTGGCGGAGGACCCGCTTCCAGAGAGGGTGACCATCCTGGCCATGGGCGACCAGGGTGTGAACCGCGCGGACGAGGACGAGCACTGCGCCATGTATCTGCGCAACCGCCTGGAGGGACGCAACGCGGACCCGGAGGCGCTGCGCAAGCTCATCATGTCCGGCGGAGCAACCCAGAAGTTTTTCGATGACGCCCAGCCTCAGTTTCACCCTCGGGACGTGGGCCTGGCGCTAGATGTGGACCGCTACCCGTTCGCCATGAAGGTTACCCGGGAGGACGGCCTTCTCGTGGCACGACGCACGGGCTGAAGTTCGGTTTGCCGGTCGCCGTCCCGCAACGGGCTCGGTGGCGGCTTGTCAAAATGGGAATCATGCGGGGGCCAGCCGGCCCCCGCATTGCTTTCGGATGCGGGCTGGCGTGCGCCGGCGAGTTGAGTGATCGCTCTCCGCGCCACGCGGCGTTGGGCTCGCGCGTACCCAGTTTGTCGTTGCGAGGAGCGTAGCAACGCGGCAATCCCGTCGCCTGGACGACGTCTCCTCCGCTAACCAGATTGGATTGCCGCGCTGCGCTCGCAATGACAGCTCGAACGCGATTGGGTACGCGTCAGGGTGTGGGGTGGTGGACAGGCGGGGCAGATACACAGAAACCTGCTGCGTTCGCACTATGCGCCGCATCCGGTGGTTGGGGTTCAATAGGCGTGCTTACACGCTTTCTATGAATCCGACCAATATAGAACCCTGGCTCAATCAAATCCACTGCGACGACTGCCTGTCGGCGATGGGCCACATGCCGTCGGGGTCGGTGAACCTGGTCGTCACGTCGCCGCCCTATAACCTGCTCAACAGCAGCGGGAACGGGATGAAGAACGGCAACGGCGGCAAGTGGTCGCGGGCGACGCTGATGCTGCAGCAGGGATACGCCGACCACGGCGACTGCATGCCTCACGACGACTACGTGGAATGGCAGCGCGAGTGCATTCGGGAGATGCTGCGGGTGCTGACGCCCGACGGCGCCATTTTCTACAACCACAAGTGGCGGGTTCAGCGCGGCCTGCTGCAGGACCGGGCCGACATCATGGAGGGTTTCCCGGTGCGGCAGATCATAATCTGGCAGCGTTCCGGCGGCTTCAATCACAACCCTGGCTACTTTCTTCCCACCTACGAGGTGATTTATCTGATCGCCAACCCGGAATTCCGCCTGGCACCCAAGGCCGGCGGGGTCGGCGATGTGTGGCAGATACGCCAGGACCGGGGCAACCCTCATCCGACATCATTCCCGGTGGCGCTGGCCCGCCGCGCGATTGCGGCCACCACCGCCGAGGTGGTACTGGACCCGTTCATCGGTAGTGGCACGACGGCGGTCGCCGCGCTGCTGGAGGGTCGCCAGTACATTGGGAACGACCTGTCCGACGAATACTGCAGCCTGGCGCGTGAACGCATCGCTGCCGTCGCCGCTGAGCTGGCCCGATCCGACACCGATCCGGCCGCGACTCCCTCGGCACTGGAAGTGAGAGCAATGCTCGGGGAAGTTCCGGCATCGGAACGCATCGGAAGGCGCTAACGCCTGCTTTTGCCCAGGGGCTGTCGTTGGGTTTCCGGTTCTTCTCCCTGGTTTCTTCTCCTATGAAGTTCGCGGTTGGCTGGGTTGTTGATCGGTCCAGTTTGGCCAGAGGATTAAGGGTCGGTGTCAGCCCCCGCGGCCGGGGGCGGTACGCAAAGATTTAACCCCTGTTTCGGATCACTGCGGGCCGACCGCGAGGGTCATGGCCGCATCTCCCAGGATAGTGGCGTCTCCTGTGGCCGTTGGGACCGCGCCAGTGAAGGTCTGGGTGAAGACGGCGGCGGTCCCGGTGAGTCGGAGGGCCGATTTGCGATTTTGATGCTGACGGTTTGGCCGCGAACGACCCTATCGTACCTCTGGCTGAGACTGATAATTCCACGTGACGGGTATAGTATAGGAACTAATGTTCGCTGATGTCAAGTATCAGGATGTCGGTGGGCAGCGTTCCGTTTCAGGCGTTTGGCACGGATGCACAGGATTGACGGGATATTCGATGGTGGATTCCCACTTGTGCGGGCAGCCGGATGGCTGTACGTGGTCTAACTAACTGTCACTGACCTCGCAAGGTGATGCGGGTGCTGGATTTGCGCTGTGGCTAATCGGTCCAAACGTTTTGACGCCGGTAATATGCTTGGTTACAATGGCGATCCCGGCACGGGGAACTGAGATGCATTACTATGACCAGTTGCCGCCTGATTGCCCTCCAGATGACGCGGTGGAGATAACGGAGTCCACCAAGCTGTACCGATTGGTAAAGACCTTGCCGCCGAGTGCTGAAGACTTCAAGTCATACCGCATACTCAGGCCGGACGACGAATTCGGAGAAAACGAATGCAAGGCTAGTGGCTTATCCGTTTACAGCGGACGGTCTGGTGCCGAGAACCAATGTCGCAGATCACATTTCAAGGACCACCATGTTTGCGAACTTGATTTGGGCAGTGGAGCTGGCAAGTTGCAGCGAGGCGCCGGCTCGCACCGCACGTGGTGGCCTTATGCGGGCTATGCAGTGAGCACTGACGCGGGGACAGTCCAACTATGAAAACGGTCACCCCCAATACCGTCTTGGACTACTACGACGGCATACAGATGTTTACGGCCAGCGACGAAATCGGAGGCCAATACATCGGTACTATGGTCGGAACCGAAGGGGACCACGGCCGATACTTGGTGACGGGTGTTTCCTCCTCGAACCTACGTCTATTTCGCTGCGGCGAAATAGACTTGAGGAAGTTGTTGCTGGCATCGCCGGCATCCGAGAGGTTTATCACTGTAGCCTACGGCAAGTTCTCAGATCCGCTGATCCTCGCCGCAGTGGAGGAACCACTTGAACAGACCTCTTTCCTGCCAGAAGAAGGGTTCTTCCTAGAAGAAGAACCCATTCAGGATCCGCTGGTCTCAGAAGCTAAGCCCGAATCCACCGATGGGATGCGGACACGGGGGTTGGAGCAGGGATGGGAGGGCCGGAAATGAGACTACGGGGACTTGATCCTGATGGATGTGGACGGGTGCGGGGTGCGAGTATCGCGCGAAGGTGATTTCTGACGGCCCGCAGCGCTGGCGGCAGGCAAGATCGGTAGCCAGCAGTCAGCAGGAGACGCCGGAAGCCGGCCTGGCGCGGGTGGAGGCGGCTATCGGGGATGCTGGTGGATGGTCAGAAGCCGTAGGGCGATCAGGAAGGGAGCGGCAGGGCTCGCAATCGAGCCAGAGCCCTGCTGAATTGGTTTCGCCAAGGCCAGCCCTGTGGCAGATGCAGGGTGAGGCGTCGCGCCTTGCGGGTGATGCGTCCGGCCAGGGAGAAGAAGCGCCACCGGAGGGTTTTGGTGGTTGCCATCGGCTCACCCAGCCCGATGCGCGTGGTCCAGCGCACCAGATTGTGGGCGATTACTTGCACCGCCAACCAGGCGGCGTTGGCGGCGAAGCGTCCTGAGGGGAGATGGTTGAGGCCCACGCCGTACTTCAGGTCGCGGATGGCGTTCTCGATCTCGGCGTGGCGGCGATGGTCAGCTTCCAGTTCCAGGGTGTCGCCCTCACGGTCGGTGATGAAGGCGTGATAGCTGTAGTTGGCGATGAGGGCCAGCTGGGAGCCGGGGGTGGGCTTCACTCGCCGGACGATGAGCCTCACCGGTACCGCATCGGGCTCACTGGCAAAGGGAGTATAGATGGTCTCGGCCACGTCGGCGCCGCCCTCCATCCAGTAGGGGATGGGCGTCCAGTCTGCCTCGGGTATGGCGTCAATGAGATTGCGCAGTTGGGGGTGCTGGCGAACGGTGATGGAGTAACGTACCTTCTTATCGCGGCAGGCGGCCACCATGTCGTGGGTGTAGAAGCCGCTGTCCGCCCGCATGGTGAGCGATCCAGTGGCTCCGGCATGGCGCACTCGGCTCACCGTTTCGCGCAGGAAGTTGGCGGCGCCGCGGGCGGTGTTAGCCCGACCCTTTCGCAATCGACACATCAGCACCTCTCCGGTGCCTTCGGCCACGGCGAGGAGCGGGTGATAGCCCCGCTGGCCGGTGTAGCCGTGATGGCGCGCACCCTCCTTGCTCAGACCGTAGGTCTCGCAGATGGTGGAATCGAGATCAATGGTCAGCGGCTCGTCTCCTGGACCGGCGCCGAAGGCCCAAGCTTGAGCCAGCACCTCACGGCTCACCCGATCCAACTGGCGCGTGTGGCCCCACCGGAAACTCCGCAGAAACGTACCCAGCGTGGACGGCGCCTTGACTACGCAGCCCAGCACCCGCTCGGTCTCGCCAGCGCGCAACACGTCGGCGTCGTCAATGCAGTCGCCACCGGCCAGCGCCGACGCCACCAGGGTCAGCATCTTGTCGCCGGCATTGGCGCGACCTGGCGCATCTCCCAGGTGAACGTGGCGGTCCACCAACTCTCCCAGCCCCAGGTGATGGGCCAGGGTGATGGGCAAAAGCAGCCCCGCATTGGCCACCAGGCGCTGATCATCAAAGGCAATTTGGATGCGGTCGGGCTGCTCGCGTGGTAGCATCTTTTGGGTGCTCCTGGTCTGGGGATGGTTTCGTCTTTCTGAAACCATTATCCCCGAAGCCGGGAGCACTTTCTTACCCCGTTAGTACGCCGACACCCTCATCCTTTCGGTGGATTGGGGCTAAGGCACGGAATAACCTTGTCCTGGAGATAATTACTGCTCCACCTGAATCTGTTACCGGCCACCGGATGCGCGCCGAGGCCCTGGGCAATCTCATACTTTATATGCAAAGGCTGGTGCGTTACGCCCACCAAGCGGAGTTGAGGTTACTGCGACAGGCATCGCCTCGCATTAGAAACACATCGAATGCGCATCTGATGGACGTGACGGTACCTGCTGCTGCCGGTTCCTACCGCATAGTTATGGAGCCCGCGAATCCACCCGATATGTTCGGGCACAGCGAACTAAGCCGAGCATTGGAACGCATTGACCGGGTATTCGCCAGTGGTAATGATCCGACCACCGCTCGTCAAAATCTAGCGGAACACAAAGGCCACCTGGCCGGTTCTTACATCAAGCTGATGCGCTTGCTGGCAGACAGCGGGACAGGGCTGCGATACCGATGGGCAACCACCGATTCAATCGAGAGCAGAAACGCTGGCGTTACTAGAGTACAAGCGAGTCAGCTGGCCGATGTTCTGGAAGTTGCGATGGAGTTGAGCACTGAGGCAATCACCGTAAGAGGCAGATTGGAACAAGCCAGTGACCGACTGGGAACATGGTGTATAGCCGATGACGATGGCGATCGGCATTATGGCAAGGTAGATGACGCTACGGAACTGGACGGGCTCACTATCGGAATGGCTTACGAATTCATGTGCGCCGAGACAGTCGATATTGACGCCACCGGTAAGGAAAGGAGAACGCTGACTTTGCAAACTCCTAGGCCGCTACTTTCCCCCAACAACTCATAAGGTTAAATATGCCTACCACTAACCCCGAATCCACCGAAGGGACACCGCGGCGGTGGTCCGACACGGGGCGAGGGGTCAGGGAACGGGCTGGCGGAGGCCTGATGTCGGTGAGATAGTCGATGTGGAGCGTGGATGCCGCGCCAAGGGGATGTTGACGGCCCGTAGTAGCGGCGTTGGGCGCGATTTTCAGCGCAGACCGCAGGCGGAGACCGTCAGGGGCCCAGCCTGGCGCGGCTGAGCCAGACAGTTGGGTAATCTGGTGGAGGGGTCAGACGCCGAGGGCGTGGTCAGGAAGGGAGCGGCAGGGCGCGCAATCGAGCCAGAGCGCTGCTGAATTGGTTTCGCCAAGGCCAGCCCTGTGGCAGATGCAGGGTGAGGCGTCGCGCCTTGCGGGTGATGCGTCCGGCCAGGGAGAAGAAGCGCCACCGGAGGGTCTTGGTGGTTGCCATCGGCTCACCCAGCCCGATGCGCGTGGTCCAGCGCACCAGATTGTGGGCGATTACTTGCACCGCCAACCAGGCGGCGTTGGCGGCGAAGCGTCCTGAGGGGAGATGGTTGAGGCCCACGCCGTACTTCAGGTCGCGGATGGCGTTCTCGATCTCGGCGTGGCGGCGATGGTCAGCTTCCAGTTCCAGGGTGTCGCCCTCACGGTCGGTGATGAAGGCGTGATAGCTGTAGTTGGCGATGAGGGCCAGCTGGGAGCCGGGGGTGGGCTTCACTCGCCGGACGATGAGCCTCACCGGTACCGCATCGGGCTCACTGGCAAAGGGAGTATAGATGGTCTCGGCCACGTCGGCGCCGCCCTCCATCCAGTAGGGGATGGGCGTCCAGTCTGCCTCGGGTATGGCGTCAATGAGATTGCGCAGTTGGGGGTGCTGGCGAACGGTGATGGAGTAACGTACCTTCTTATCGCGGCAGGCGGCCACCATGTCGTGGGTGTAGAAGCCGCTGTCCGCCCGCATGGTGAGCGATCCAGTGGCTCCGGCATGGCGCACTCGGCTCACCGTTTCGCGCAGGAAGTTGGCGGCGCCGCGGGCGGTGTTGGCCCGACCCTTTCGCAATCGACACATCAGCACCTCTCCGGTGCCCTCGGCCACGGCGAGGAGCGGGTGATAGCCCCGCTGGCCGGTGTAGCCGTGATGGCGCGCACCCTCCTTGCTCAGACCGTAGGTCTCGCAGATGGTGGAATCGAGATCAATGGTCAGCGGCTCGTCTCCTGGACCGGCGCCGAAGGCCCAAGCTTGAGCCAGCACCTCACGGCTCACCCGATCCAACTGGCGCGTGTGGCCCCACCGGAAACTCCGCAGAAACGTACCCAGCGTGGACGGCGCCTTGACTACGCAGCCCAGCACCCGCTCGGTCTCGCCAGCGCGCAACACGTCGGCGTCGTCAATGCAGTCGCCACCGGCCAGCGCCGACGCCACCAGGGTCAGCATCTTGTCGCCGGCATTGGCGCGACCTGGCGCATCTCCCAGGTGAACGTGGCGGTCCACCAACTCTCCCAGCCCCAGGTGATGGGCCAGGGTGATGGGCAAAAGCAGCCCCGCATTGGCCACCAGGCGCTGATCATCAAAGGCAATTTGGATGCGGTCGGGCTGCTCGCGTGGTAGCATCTTTTGGGTGCTCCTCGTTTCGGGTTGGTTTTCTGTTTCAAAAACCATTATCCCCGAAGCCGGGAGCACTTTCTCATCCCTTCAACACGCCGACACGCTCATCTTTTCGGTGGATTGGGGCTAACCGCCACTTCATTGAGTAGGATTCCTTGCTTGGGCAGTTTCTTGGGTTTTTAGTTCATGAAAACAGGGCCGGCTCATTGAGCCGGCCCTGTTGAGGACTGGGTTGTTGATTCCTTATGCCGCGGGTGTTCGGTGGTCGTGCGCCTTGGGAGTGATTCCTATTGCCTGCCGTTCCTCTGACGTGAGGCGGACTCGCTTCGGCTTCTCGGATGCTTTGGCTTTGCGGCGGCGGCCGCGGGTTTTGAGGTTTTGCGGGCCGGCGTGCGTGCTGCGTCTGGTTTGGCAGGTTTCTTTTTCTTGCGTTTCGGTTCTGGCTCGTGGTCATGGGCCGAATTTGGGTGGACTGGGAAATCGAATTCCCACTCGAAGGTTGTGCCTGCTGCCCATTTGTGTGGGGCTCCCGTCGTCAGTCGATGTTCTTGGTAACGCCGGTCCGGTGTGTGCCGGGCCGGTCCGTCCCCTCAGAGCCGATGGCGATGTAGTAATGGCCGATGCTGGTCGGTCGGAAGACGATGCTGACGGGCTTGCTGCTGCCGGGCTTGGCAGTGCTGCCGATCAGGTCCCCGTTCCCGTCGTGGACTCCGAGTATTTCAGGTTGCGTCGCTTGGTGTCTTTGCGGCTGAATGGCTGTCGTTCAGAGTTGCACAGGGCCCGAGTCCACACACAGTGCGAAATCACTCGACCAACCTGCACCGGAAGCTGGACGTGACGTCCAGCCTTGGGGTCGTGATCGTTGCGGTCCGCTTGGACCCCGAGGTCGGGAGTTGCGTCGTTTGAATGGGCGCTCAGTCCGGGGGTGGCGTCACAGGATCTGCTGGCTCGCGGCGGTTCCTGGCGGCAGTGGGATCGTGGGCATGCTCGGAGGAAAGAGGCTCATCGGTGGTGGGCAGGGTATGTGAGCTCGCGAACGCCATGGTCGTGATGGCGAACAGGATCACGGTGGAGACGGTGAGGATGATCCGTCGTATTGGGACGGAGCGTCGGGCGCGGGGACAGGTCATGGGTGAGCGGGTCAACGCTCCTCGAGCTTTTCGGCCGAGACGACGGTCGGGGCGTTTAGCCCGAATCCACCGATGGGATAGGGCGGTGCGGCATTTGAGAGAGATGAGGGGTCAGGGAGCGGGATGGCGAGGACCTGATGCCGATGAAATGGACGATGTGGGGCGTGGATGCCGCGCCAAGGGGATATTGACGACCCCTGGTAGCGGCATTGGCAGTGATTTTCAGCGCAGACCGATGGCGGAGACCGTCAGGAGCCCAGCCTGGCGCGGTTGGGCCAGGCGTGGTGCGTCATCGTAGACAGGTGAAAGGCCGAGGGCGGCGTCAGGATGGGAGTGGCAGGGCGCGCAATCGTGCCAGGGCGCTGCTGAATTGGTTTCGCCAAGGCCAATCCTGTGGCAGATGCAGGGCGAGGCGGCGGGCTTTGCGGGTGAGCCGTCCAGCCAGGGAGAAGAAGCGCCTGCGCAGGGTCTTGGTGGTTGCCAGTTGCTCGCCCAGGCCGATGCGCGTGGTCCAGCGGGCCAGGTTATGAGCGATGACTTGCACCGCCAGCCAGGCGGCGTTGGCGGGAAAACGTCCCGATGGCAGGTGGTTGAGACCCACGCCGTATTTGAGGTCGCGGATGGCGTTCTCGATCTCGGCGTGGCCCGGATCCATTGTCAGACGATGGTCGGCCTCCAGATACAGGGTGTCGCCCTCCCGGTCGGTGATGCAGGCGTGATAGCTGTAGTTGGCAAGCAGGGCCAGTTGGGAGTCGGGCGTGGGTTTCACCCGCCGGACGATGAGGCGCACCGGTACCGCGTCGGGCTCACTGGCGAAGGGAGTATAGCTGGTTTCGGCCACATCGGCGCCGCCCTCCATCCAATAGGATATGGGCGTCCAGTCATCTTCAGGTATGGCCTCGATAGGTATGGCCTCGATGAGATTGCGCAGGCTCGGGTGCTGGCGGACGGTGATGGAGTAGCGTACCTTCTGGTCGCGACAGGCGGCCACCATGTCGTGGGTGTAGAAGCTGCTGTCCGCCCGCATGGTGAGTGGTCCAGTGGCTCCGGCGTAGCGCATTCGGCTCACCGTCTCGCGCAGGAAGTTGGCGGCGCCGCGGGCGGTGTTGGCCCGACCCTTTCGCAATCGACACATCAGCGCCTCGCCGGTACCCTCGGCCACGGCCAGGAGCGGGTGATAGCCCCGCTGGCCGGTATAGCCGTGATGGCGCGCGCCCTCCTTGCCCAGACCATAGGTCTCACAGACGGTAGAGTCCAGATCAATGGTCAGCGGATCATCGCCCGGTCCGGCCCCAGCTGCCCAGGCTCGGGCCAGCGCCTCCCGGCTCACCCGATCCAGCTGCCGCGCGTGGCCCCACCGGAAACTCCGCAGAAACGTGCCCAGCGTGGATGGCGCCTTCACCGTACAGCCCAGCACCTGCTCGGTCTCGCCAGCGCGCAGCGCGTCGGCGTCGTCAATGCAGTCACCGCCGGCCAACGCCGACGCCACCAGCGTCAGCACCTTGTCTCCCGCGTTGGCACGACCCGGCGCATTTCCCAGGTCAACGTGGCGGTCCACCAGATCTCCCAGCCCCAGATGATGGGCCAGGGTGATGGGCAAAAGCAGTCCGGCGTTGGCCACCAGTCGGTGATCGTCGAAGGCAACGTGGATGCGGTCGGGGCGCTCAGGTGGTAGCATCCGTTGGGTGCTCCTCGTTTCAGGGTGGTTTTCGTTCTCAAAAACCATTATCCCCGAAGCCGGGAGCACTTTCTCATCCCTTCAGCACGACACCAACCTCGTCCTTTCGGTGGATTGGGGTTTAGCCGGCGGTGCCAATACTAATGGTGGCCGTTGTCCGTTGGCGTTTGAAGCGTGCATCAAAAACGGCTGATGCGCAGATAGGTAATGGTGCCGTCGCGCCATTCATCGGTCAACCATTCGCGTTCGCGTTCTTCGCTCAGAATTTGCCGCCCTGCTCTCGCAATGACAATGGGGACTTTGGAAAGACCATGTGTCGGTGGGCAGCGTTGCGTTTCAGGTGTTTGGCACGGATGCACCGGATTTTGATGGTGGATTCCCGCTGGCGCAGGGGTGACGATGGCCGGGTTGTTGGAGGGCGTAGGTGCGTTGGCGCCGGGGGCCGGGGGAGCGGGAGTGCGCGTCCTGCGGTAAGATAGCGGTATCTGATCCTGGAGATTGTCGCGATGACTACCGTCGTCAAATCCACCACCCTCACTGCCCATGATCTGAAGGCCGCCCTTCCTCCCCTGGACGGCGTGCTCAACCTGCCGGGCCTGAAGGCCGAGGTGCGGGTCTGGCGCGACCAGTGGGGCATCCCGCACGTCCGCGCGGCCAACGAGCACGACGCCTGGTTCGCCCAGGGCTTCGTCACCGCGCAGGACCGGCTGTGGGCCATGGAGTTTGATCGTCTGCGGGCCGTGGGCCGCTGGGCCGAGGCGGCCGGCGAGTTTGCCGTGGGGCAGGACATGCAGATGCGCCGGCACCGGTTGGAGGATGCGGCCCGGGCCGATTGCGAGGCGGCCGGCGCTCGGGCGAAGGTCATGCTGGAGGCCTACGCTGCCGGCGTTAACGCCTTCATCACCAGCGACGCGCCGCTGCCGGCGGAGTATGCCATTGCCGGCATCGAACCGGAGCCGTGGGAGCCGTGGCACAGCTTGGCCATCTACAAGGTGCGCCACATCTTAATGGGCGTGTTCGAGACCAAGGCCTGGCGGGCACGGCTGGTGAAGGCTTTGGGCGCGGAGCGGGCCGCCGCGTTGTTCCCATCTTACCCGCCGGGCCAGCCGGTGATCATTCCCACCGGCGCCGATTACGACGGCGCGGTGGATGTCGGCCTGGAGCAACTGCTGGAGCACGCCGCGAACCTTAATCTCATCGGCGAGATGGACAGCGGTTCCAACTCGTGGGCCATCGGGCCGGAGCGGACCGCCACCGGCAGAGGGTTGCTGGCCGGCGACAGCCACCGGGGCCTGGATACGCCCAGCGTCTATTACCAGAACCATCTGGCCTGCGACACCTTCGACGTGGTTGGCAACTCCTTCGCCGGAGTGCCCGGCTTTCCGCACTTCGGACACAACCAATGGGTGGCCTGGAGCGTGACCCACACCGCCGCCGATTACCAGGACCTGTACATCGAGCTGTTCAACGACGCGGATCCGTCCCTCTACCAGCACCAGGAGGATTGGTACAACGCCGACGTTCGCGACGAGGTCATCCGGGTCAAAGACGGTGAGGACGTGCACCTGCGCACCTGGGCGACGCATCACGGGCCGGTGGTCGGTGGCGATCCGATGTCGGGCTACGGCCTGGCCCTGCGGTACACGGCCGGCGACGGCGGCGACCCGTGGACGGACATCCTGCCCGCCATGCTGGAGGCCACCAGCGTAGAGGAGCTTGCGGACGCCATGGAGGGCTGGGTGGACCCGGTCAACAACTTCGTGATGGCCGACGTTCACGGCAACATCGGTTACCAATGCCGGGGAGAGATACCCCGCCGACCGGGCGACGTGCCGGCTCCGCTGCCGGTTCCCGGATGGGATGGCGAGCACGAGTGGCAGGGCAGCATCCCCTTCGAGGACATGCCGCGCTACATCAATCCGTCCCAAGGCTATATCGTGACGGCCAACAACCGGCCGGTGGGCGAGGACTATCCGTACTACATTTCGATGGACTTCGCGCCCGGCTATCGCGCGATGCGCGTGACCCACGGGGTTGAGAGCATATCCAATGCAGCCGCCGCCGATATGGGGCGCATCCATGCCGAGCGCGTATCCATACCGGCGAAAGCCTACGTCAGTGCGCTGGCCGGACTGACCGCTCCCGATGACCCGGTCGTTGCTGCCGCGTTGGACACTCTGCAGAAGTGGTCCGGCAGCATTGATCCCGGCGCGGTTGAGCCGACCATCTACAGCGCGATGCGCGACGCGCTGCTGTGGCGCCTGCTGAAGCACAACATCGGGGAGGACCTGGCGGCCATGGGCTGGCAGCCGGCCGACCGGGGCCGCGGCGTATTCCTCAACCGGTTCAGGAACCTGATGACCGACGCCATCAGCGCCGGCGACACGGATCTGCTGCCCGACGGCGAGGACTGGCCGGGCGCGTTGACTGCGGCCCTGGAGGAGGCGGTCCGTACCTTGACGGCGAGGCTGGGCTCCGACATCGCCGGCTGGCGGTGGGACCGGGTGCATCGGGCGCGGCCACAGCACCCGCTGTCCATGGCGATGCCGGAGTTGGGCGACCTGCTGGACCCGCCGGAGATACCCACCGGCGGCGACGGCGACACCCCGTGGGCTGGCTCCTATGCGCCGGGCGACCTGGCTACGGTGGGCGGGCTCTCTGTGTTCCGCTATGCCTACGACCCGGCCGACTGGAATCGCTCGCTATGGGCGGTGCCCCTGGGAGCCTCAGGTCACCCGGCCAGCCCGCACTACTCCGACCAGTCGGAGATGTGGAGCAAGGTGCGCATGGCGCCGATGCTTTACAACTGGGAACGGATCAAGGACGGCGCGGAGACGGATCAGATGCTGCGGGCGGGGTAGCGAGTCCCACGCAAGAACCGTGCTAAAATCGGGGAAAGGGCAGCGAAGGCGGCGGTGAACGATATGGCAGTGGCAACAATCGTTAGCAAAGCTACTTTTGGTCAATTGGCCTTCCCTGTCGGGGTAACAGCCGCGCTCTTGGTAATCCCGCCGGCGATAACGTATTTGATATGGCAAACTGTGCCCCAAGTTGCGGCCGACGCCATCGCCATATGGCAAGCCAGCCCAGTATTTTTGGTATCACTGTTGGTTTGCGCCGGCATAATGACGATGCTGCTACCGGTTGTCGCGGTCTGGGGCTTATGGCTCAAATGGGTTCAACGCAGTAATGGCGCTGAGCCCTTCATATGCTAGCGGGATTGGGCTGGACTTGGCCGGCGCTAAGTTGGACCTGGATCGCGACGCTGTTTGCTGAAGGATTATTTCTGCTGGCTGCACCGTCCCTGAGTGAGGAATTGCTTGCGGAACTTTATCCGGCTCGAACTCACGCTTGGCAGTTCATAGCAGCATCAATCATCCTGATAGGTCTGGTTCCCGAATGGTTTCGGCAAGGAATGCACTTGGCCGCCATGGCGGGTCTGCTGGCGGCCATATTGGTCTTCATTGCCACATTCCAAGCTCTGCTGGATGTTAACCAAGCTTTGGCTGGATTGATACTCATTCCACCACTCTATACTTCAGTGGTGGTCTACACGGTTATTCTCGTGGCCAAAAACTTTCTGCAAATGCGCAGCTAACCTTAGTCCTCCCGCAGGTGTGGAGCTACGCGGTCGGCGAAAAGCTCGAGGTTGGCGATGCCGTCGTCGAGGGGCATGCCGGGCCACATCATGCGGAAGCAGCCGTGGGACATACCCAGCTCCCGGTAGCGGGACAGCTCTTCCACCACCTCGTCGGCGCTGCCGATGACGAAGCGGTCGCGGGCGAGATCCTCGAAGGGCTCGCGGAAGTTCTCATCGCCGGGCAGCGCCTTGTCCTGGCCCCACTGGGCGTAGGCCTCGTACTTGCCGCCGAGGTAGGGAGCCGCGCTGGCGTAGGCCTCCTCGTGGGTGCGACCGACGAAGACCTCACGGCCGAGGGGCAGGCGTTCGGGCGCGCCTGAATTGGCGGCGCCGGCGGCCTCGTGGTACATCTCGACCTGCTGGCTGATCGTGTCGTATTTGGCGTGGGGGTTCACGTACCAGGTGTAGCCCATGCGAGCGGCCCGGGTGATGGCGGCGTCGCTGTTGGCGGCCACCCACACCGGCGGATGGGGCTGCTGCACGGGCCGCAGCATCAATTGAGCGTCCTTGAGCCGGAAGTACTGGCCCTCGTAGTTCACCTTTTCGCCGGACCACAGCAGGCGCATGGCCTCCAGGCACTCCAGGTAGCGGCTAACCCGGGTGCGGCGGGGCACGCCAAAGTTGTCGTACTCCTCGTCGCGGTAGCCCAGGGCGGCGCTGAGGGTGAAGTTGCCGCCAGTGATCACGTCCATGGTGGCCACCCGTTCCGCCAGGTCGACCGGATGATGCAGGGGCACCAGCATGGTTGCCACCAGTCCCATGCCGCGGGCTTCGGCGGAGATACGTGCCAGCAGAGGCATGGTCTGCAGCTGCTGGTAGGGGTCGGTCAGGTAGTGCTGGCCTTGATAGACCATGTCGAACCCGAGGTCGCGGGCCGCGCCCACGTAGGCGCAGATGTCGGCGAAGGCTTGCTGCATGTCGGCGCCGGCCGGCTGCTGAGCGATGGCGGAAAGGGAAACTCCGAATTTCATGCTTGCTCCTGGCTGAAATGTGCTGCCCGTAGCAGGTTTTTATTTTTTAATGAGGAGCAGATCGCTCTGGTGGCGGGTCAGCATCTGCCGGGTCGTCCTCGACGAAATGGACGCCGGCGGCACGCTGGCGCGCTTTCCACGCCTCAAATTCTTTCTTGCCCTCTGCTTTTCCCTTCTCTATTCCGGCTTCCAGTTGTGCGTTGAGCAGAGGCCTCAGCAGAGTTTCCAATAGCGCCATGACGCGATTGCCTCCTATGTGGGTTATCGCTACCATCGCGAGGGTGACTGCCGGGTCGATGTGAGTTGTAGCAACAGCTTTATCCAGGATGTTGGTGGCGACCAACAGTTGGCCCAGTTGACCCAACTCGCTGTGGCGGAGCAGCGTGGCTACCGCCATTATAAATTCTAGCGTTGCTGCGGTGGGCGGGGCGACGCGCGATACCCACCAGCGCAGGGAATGCCGCTCCGGCGGATTGACGATGGCATCGCCGAGGGCTCGCGCGAAACTCAACGGACGCTTCCGACGATGCCTTCGACTCCCGCTAGCCGGCCAGCTCCCGGCCCAGCAGGTCGATGGCGGCCTGCACCGCGCCGTGCTTGGTGGCGTCGCGATCACCGCCCACGCGGATCTCGATGGCGGCGTCCTCGCCGTCCTTGACCGCCAGGCCGATCCAGAAGGTGCCGATGGGCAGGCCGCTGCGGCCGGCGGCCGGGCCGGTGACGCCGGTGGTCGAGAGAGCATAGTCGGTGCCGGTGAGTTCGAGGGCGCCACGGGCCATGGCGATTGCCATTTCGCGGCTCACGCTGCCGGCCGTTTCGTAGAGTTCGTCCGGCACGCCGAGGATTTTCTCCTTCAGCCCACCGGTGTAGGCGACGACGCCGCCCGGGAAGAACCGGGACGCCCCCGGGATGGTGCCCAGCGTATAGCCGAGCAGGCCGTTGGTGCAGGCTTCAGCCACGGACACGGTCTGTCCGCGCTCCAGGAGTATCTCTGCCACCTGTGCTACTTCCACGATATTGCCTCCTGAATGTGCCGGCGGCTAGACGTCCATCATCTTGTCGGGCGACATCAGTTCCCAGAATTCGATGCGGTTGCTCTCCACCAGCGGCCTGATCTGTCCGCCCACTTCCAGCGCCGCCGGGGGCAGCTGATTGTCACCACGCATGGGCGACATCAGGGACTCATCAGTCCACTCGAGAATGACAACGTCCTGTTCCGCCGGAGTGGTGGCGCCGTTGAAATAAACCCGGAACTCGCTGCGCTGGCCGGCATCGTGGTAGATCTGGGCCTGCTTCTGGAGCAGGCTGGCCACGCGGCGGGCCTCGCCGGGCTTGGTCTTGAAAATTCTTCGCAGTACGTACATGTTCTGCTCCTTTTGGCAACTTCCAATTTGCATTGAGCTTGTCGCGTTGAATCAGGCGTCCGGTGCGTAGTCGTTAACCAGTGTCACCAGGCGGTCCACAAAGCGGTGAACGATGGGCCGGTCGGCTACGATTTCGTAGTCTTCCATCTCATCGTGAAAGAAGTTCTTGTGGAACTTTTCGGCAGCGAGGAATCCGGCAATTAGCAATGGATCCTGGTATTCCGATTCCAGCCGGATGACCGCGTTTTTGGTGGCACGGTGGCTCCGATATTGCCAGCCACGCTGCTTGGCGGCAGCGATGACGACTTGCGTGGCTGCGCCGTAAAGCTTTTCCGAGCCTTGTCGACGGTCTCCCGCGTCGAATTCACGATCCGCCTGCGCCAGGAAAGCGACTGCTTGGTCGATGCACTGGGCGACGGTATTCGCTCCGACGGTAGCCATCGCCGCCTCCTTGTGAAAATGGTAGTTACCGAATGAGCACGAATATCATACCCGAATTTCGCCATGCTGCGCGGTGTGCAACCGCCGTGCAGTGGGACGGCCGCACCCAATGGAACGGGTATGAGAAGCGATCAGTCAGAGGCTGGGGAGCCGCCAGGTTCGGGGTTGGCGTCGATCTCGGGAGCGACGAACGCGCGCGCCTGATCCGGCTCGGCTTGAGGGCGCGCTTGTGACACTCCAAGCAACCGCAGCACGCGACGATAGAGGTTGGGCACCGACTCTTCGAACAGCATGTAAACCACCGGGACGGCCACCAGGGTGAGGAAGGTGGAACTGATGAGGCCGCCGATGACGACCGTGGCCAGTTCCGCGCCGACCAGGCCGGCCGATTCGCTGAGCGAAAGGGGGATCAGCGCCAGGATGGTGGTGAATGCGGTCATCAGGATGGGACGCACCCTGGTGCGTCCGGCGGACATCACCGCGTCCAGCGGAGCCATGCCAGCCCGGCGCTGCTGGTGTACGAAGGTCAGAAGCACGATGGCGTTGGTCACCACGATGCCCACCAGAAGCAGGAACCCCATCAGCGCCGGCAGGCTCAGCGACCGGTCGGTGATGACCAGCGCGATCAGCGCGCCCACGACGGCCAACGGCATGCTCAGAACCACGATGAAGGGTATCTTCAGCGAGCCCAAGGTGGCCACCATCACCAGGTACACCAGGGACACGCCGATGATCATGGCCACATAGACGTTGTTGAACTCCTCCCGGATGTCGCTGAAGGTGCCTCCGGATCGTACGGTGACACCCGGGGGAAGGGGCGTGGCGGCGACGATGGTGTCGACGCGGTCACCGATGGCGCCAGCGTCCCGTCCGGCCAGGCCGCCGGAAACGGTGGCGGAACGGTGGCCGTTGTAGTGAGTGACAACACTAGGCCCGACTGTGCTACGGGTGTCGGCGATGCTGCCCAGAGGAATGACCCCGGCGTTTCCCGTGATGGGCAGAAGCGGGAGGTCCGCCGGGTCGTCCACGGCTTCCGGAACTCCGCGTACCACCACGTCCAGGGTTTCTCCACCCACGTCGATCTCGGCGACGTCGCTGCCACGCATCCAGGTGCGGATCTGGTTGGCGACGCTCATCGTGGACAGGCCGTAGCGTCCGGCGGCGTTGGGATCGATGGCGATGGTCAGCTCCTCTCGACCGTCCGCTATGTTGGTCTGCACGTTGCGCACGCCGGGGTCGCGTTCGACGGCGGCCTGCAGCCGGTCGGTGGCGATGCGCACGTCTTCGTAGTTGGCGCCGGTGAGGGTGAGGCGCAGACCGCCGCCCCGCCCCGGCCCGCCGGAGTCGGCAAAAACGCGGGTGGTGACGCCGCGCTTTTCGGGCAGGGCGTTCCTGATCTGCTCGTCGAGGTTGTCCGGGGCGCTGTCTCCCAGCAGGATATTGAATCCGGCCCGGTCGAATGCTGCGTCGGCGCTGGATCCGAAGCTTCGGCTGCTGGCGCCCAGGGTCACCTGGTAGCTCTTCACGGATCCGCTGTCGACGAATCCATCCAGTACGCGTTCAACCGTGCTGACCTCCTGGACGAGCTGGATGGTGGAGGGATTGCCGCTGAGGGTGAGGTCGATGCGAATGCCCTCGGTACGCCCCTGGGAGAACAATTCTATGGGCAGCGTCCAGATGAGCGTGAGGCTTGCGAGAACCACCACGATGCTGGCAAAGGCGGTGATCAGCCGGTAGCGCAGAGCCAACTGGAGCACGGGGATGTAGGCCTTCTGCAAATAGGTATCGCCCCGGGGCGCCGCGGGGTCTTCAACCATGTCACTCTGGCGCAGGAACCAGGACGCCAGAACCGGAACGGCGGTCAGCGCAACCAGGGTGGACGCCAACAGGGACACGCATACGGTCTGGGCGAAGGGGGAGAAGAACTGTCCCACCACACCCGGCAGGAATCCCAGGGGAACGAATACGGCCACGGTGGTCAGGGTGGACGCCACGACGGGCGGAGTGACCTCCTGGGTGGCGGCGATCACCGCCACGGCGCGGGGGCTGCCCTCCTGGATGTGCCGGTAGATGTTCTCCAGCACGACGATGCTGTCGTCCACGATCCGGCCGACGGCGATGGCCAGGCCGGCCAGGCTCATGAAGTTCAGCGTCCAGTCGAACAGGGCCATGACCAGCATCGTTATCATCACGCTGAGGGGGATGGACAGGGCGATGATGATGGTGGGCCGGATGGCGTTGGCGATGCCGGCTAAGGGCCGCGGCCGCAGTTGCAGCAGGAAAAGGAACACCGCAGCCACGGCGAAGAAAAATCCTTGAATACCCTGCCCGAGAACCTTGCCCAGTTCTTCTTCCAGCCGGGGAGCCTGGCTTTCGATCACCGCGATTTCCAGGTCCGGCGGAAGTTGTTCGTGCAGGTCCGCCATTAACTCGTCGATGGCGTGGGTGATTTCGATGGTGTTGCCGTCGCCCATTTTGAGAACGATCAGGCTGACGCTGGGCTGCCCGTTGGTGCGGGAGATGGTTCTGGCCTCTGGGGTGGCGACACTCACGTCGGCGACGTCAGACATCTTGATCGGAGTGGCGCTGCTGGCGCTGGGCCGGGGAAAGCCTGGGGTCGCCGCCTGGCGGGAAAATCCGACGGGCACGTTCCGTATGGCATCCAGATCGGTGTAGCCATGGAACGCACGGACCGTCACGGTGCCGTCGCCGGAGTCGACGCTGCCGGCGTTAACGTCCACCGAGTTGCTCTGGAGAGCGCCCATGACGTTCTGGATGGTCAATCCATAGGTTTCCAACAGTTCCGGGTCCACCGTTACGAACACTTGCTCGTTGACGCCGCCTTCAACCGCCACTCTGAGCACGCCCGGTACTGCCTGAAGTGGAGGGACGATCTGCCGGTCCACGATCCGGAGCAGTTCGGGGATGTCGCGTTGGCCCGATACACTCAGTTCCATTACAGGGCGCCGATTCGGGGTCAGCTCGTACACGCGCGGGTCTCCGGCGTTGTCCGGGAGCCGGAGGCTGGAGACGAGGCTTACGATTTCCGCCTCAGTCTCTTCGATGTCAACGTTGTTTTCAAAACTGGCCCGGACCTGGGAACTACTTGATCGTGACGTGGACGTCACTTCCTCGAGGCCCTCCATGCCGATGATCAGGTCCTCGACCGGCTTGGTGACCTCTTGGGATACCTGGTACGGCGTGCCCTGCTGGTAGGAGGTCGAGACATTTATGACTCGCAGGCTGATCTCGGGGAAAAGCTCCTGCTGCAACTGCTGGTAGGCGTAGATGCCGCCAGCCAGCACGAGGATCAGGATCATGACCGTTACGGTCCGACTTTGTAGGGCAATCTTGGTCAGGAGGATCATCTGTCGCTCCGGCCGGCGAGTTTCAAATACATCCAAAAGGTTTGCGATCTGACAGATGGTATTGGGTCGGTGGATTCGATGCAGACTTACTCACGCCGGCGTCGGATTGCGTTCACGATCAATGCTTGCGCAGCAGGGCCAGGAACTCGCGGTTCCCGGCGTCTCCGGTAATGGGCGATGGGATGGTATCAACCAGGACTACATCATCTCGGGAAGCCATCCATCCCTGGACTCTGGCGAGGATATCGGCACGGAGCATGTCGCTCCTGACGATCCCGCCCTTGCCGACCTCGCCGCGGCGAGCCTCGAATTGGGGCTTGACGAGCGCAACGGCGTAGCCGCCCGGATTCAGGTGAGTCAAGGGCTCAGGCAAGGCCATGGTGAGGGATATGAAAGAAACGTCAGCGACGAGGAGATCGACGGCCTCCGGCAGCGCAAAGGGGTACCGGGCGTTGACCTTCTCCATGCACGTTACCCTCGGGTCCTGGCGCAGCCGGTAATGCAGTTGGCCGCGTCCGACGTCGACGGCGTAGACGTGGGACGCGCCGCGCTGAAGCAGGCAATCGGTGAACCCCCCGGTGGACGCGCCAACGTCCAGGGCGGTGATGCCATCGAGGGGTATGGCATGGGGTTGCGCCCAGGTGTCCAGGGCGTGGGCCAGCTTGACGCCGCCCCGGCTGACGTAGGGCAGCCGCTCGCGGAGCTCCAGGGGCGTGTCGGGAGCCAGAAAAGAACCGGCCTTCTGCACCGGCCCGGCCGGCGAGAGCACGGCACCGGCCATGATCAGGGCCTGGGCCTGTTCGCGGCTCTCCACCAGGCCCCGCGCCACCAGCAGCAGGTCGGCGCGTTGCCGGGCCGGCTTGCGCGGTTTTTGCTGGGGAGCGTCGGACACGGGTCGACCGCTACTCGCCGATGAATTGGGGCCGGCGTTTTTCAAGGAAGGCGCGGAAGCCCTCGTGGTAGTCGCGGGTGTCGAACTGATTCAGGGGAAGGTCCGCCTCTTCCGGCGTGAGATCCAGGGAGGGCTTGGCCAGCACCTGGCTCATCGTCTTCTTATTGACGGCGTGGGACAGGGGCGCCAGCGCCGCGATGTCCGACGCCAGCTTGTAGGTGACCTCTTCGAGCCGGTCCACGGGCACCACCTGGTTCACCAGCCCGATGCGCAGGGCCTCGTCGGCGTCCAGCAGCCGTCCGGACAGGAGGATGTACAGGGCGTTGCCCTTGCCCACGAGGTTGACCAGCCCGTACATCTCGCGGTGGCCGATGGTGATGCCCAGCCTCGCAACCGGTATGCCCAGGCGGCTGCCCTCGGCGGCGATGCGCAGGTCGGTGGCGACGGCGAGCTCGCAGCCCCCGCCGGCGGCAAACCCTTGGATCATCGATATGACCGGCGTGCCGATCTCCGCCACCGTCTCCAGCAGCCCGTCCACGGCGGCGTTATACACGCGCCCCTTGGTCGAGTCGCTGCGGTGCTCCTCGAAATCGCTGATGTCCGCGCCGGCGGAGAACGCCTCTGCTCCTCCATCAGGGCTCGGGGCGCCGGTGATCACCACGCAGCGGACATCCCGATCGGCGTCCAGCTCTCGCAGCAGTCCGGTGAGCTGCACCCACATATCCAGCGAAATGGCGTTGCGCTGGGCCGGCCGATTGATGGTCACGGTGGCCACCGGCGGGTCGCGGCGGACGAGGATGTACCCGTTGGCATCCACCGGCGTATCGGCGGCTGGGGTTTGCACGGCGGGGGTGTCGGTCATGGGTGGGCGCTCCTGGCGACGATTGTATCGTTGCGGTCAAAAAAGCCTATCGGCGCGGGGGTGCATAGTCAACAACCGTTGAAATCCGGCGACTGGGTTCATGTTACTCCCCCGGCACGCGACAGCATCAGCAAGCATCAACACCGCATAGTGACTATTGGCACGCATAATGTTGTCGATGACAATATATTATGAAAGATAATCATACGGATGATGCTTTTATTCATTGACGCAGAGAATGATTGACATTACAATCGGCGCGAACAATCCTTGACAGTTTACGGGATGTCGCATGCGATGACGCTGTTCACGGTAAGGAGAAGATCTGCGTCGTCACAAATATTCACCTGACGAGGAGTACGATACTGATGTCGCCAAGGCTGATAACCTCCCTGATCGCCAGTCTCGCCGTAGCCGCTTCAATGCTTATTGGGGTGGCCTGCGGCGGTGCGGAGACCCCGGAACCCGCAGCGCCGCAAGCTACCGCCAGCGGCAGTGCGCCGGTTGACGCTACGGCAGCGCCAGCGCCACTGGCCGCAGGGCCCACCGCTACACCGCCGCCCAAGGCCACCATTCGTCCGACCAGCACGCCGGCGCCCACTACGGTGATTCGCGCCGCTCCCACGCCGGTTCCCAGCGGCGGGCCGCAGTACGGCGGCCTGGTTCACATGTCCGCCTATGCGGACACCAAGGATTGGGACCCGCTGGGTTCGTCATCCCTGTCCAGCGTCATCTCTTACTCCCAGCTGTACAACCAGATCGTGCAGTTCGACACCGATGACCCCACCCAGGTGGTAGGCGATTTGGCGGAAAGCTGGGAGATCAATGAGGATGGCACGTCCTTCACCTTCCACCTGCGCGACGAGGTCAAGTGGAATGACGGGGAAACGCTGGACGCCGATGACGTGGTGTACAGCATGCAAAGGTACGGCAACCCCTGCAACGGGCGCGGCCGTTCCGGCCTGTGGCGCACCTACACCATCCCGATTGAAGTGGTGGAGCTGGCGGATAGAGCCGACTGCACCGCGACCAACGCCGACGAAGTGGTTCGCAAGGTTGACAATCTGACCGTCGAGTTCAACCTGGCCTTCGCGTCGGGGGCGTTCATCAACTTCCTGGCCATTGACTACGCCAAGATATTGCCGAAGCACCTGCTGGAGCAGGGGATTGACCTGAACCTGGCGGAAAACATCCTGGAGCACGGCGCCACGTCGGGGCCGTTCATCCTGGAAGATTACCAGTCTGGCAACCACTACAAGGTCAACAAGAACCCGGACTACTTCAAGGAAGGATATCCGTACTTTGACCGGATTGAACACTACATCATTACCGTGCCGGCCACCTTAATCGGCCAGGTGGAGGCGGGGCAGATTGACATGGCGAATGCCGCCGCCAACAACCTCACTGCGCCGGAGAACTACGCGATAGAGAAATCGACCAAAGACGAGTACGTGGCCCACGAGGTGCTGGGAGGGACCCGCGGTCTGATGCTCAACGTGAAGCGCGAGCCGTTCAGCGACCACCGGGTGCGTCAGGCCATCAACCTGGCGGTGGACCGGCAGCAGGTAAACGAGCGGACGCTATACGGGTCCGGCCGCGGTCACTGCCCGCTGGTGGGCCTGGCCCACACGTACGAGGAGTGCGACTCCTGGCCGGGCATACGACCCAAGGACTCTCCCGGCGGGCAGGAAGACATTGCCCGAGCTAGGGAACTGATGGCGGAGGCGGGCTATCCGGACGGTTTCGAGGTTGTATACACGGCGAGGCAGGTGGGCACCTACCCCGCGGAGTGCGCGGTGATCAAGCAGGACCTGGAGAAATATCTGGGCATCACGGGAGACATTGAAACCCTGCCCAGCGCCGCGGGGTACGCCAGGTACGGCACCGCCCGTCCAGCCGACGCCCAAGGTGACTGGGAGATGGGTTGCCAGGCCGACGGCATGACCGTGTTCGACGTGGACGCCGTGTACGGGGGTATCTTCCTGAAGGGCGGCACGCGCAACTACACCGACTGGGAGGCCCCGGAGGTCAATGCCTGGTTTGAGGAACAGAAGGTGGAGTTGGACCCGGAGAAGCGGCGGGAGATCAACAAAGAAGCGGAGATCTGGCTCCACGAATTCCACAACAACCACTGGATCAGCCTCACCCTGGGCCGGAACTTCTGGATAGTGAACCGAGACATCAAGGGGTTCAACGCCCCGCAGACCGTGCAGTACGGCTTCAAGCACGAGCATCTCTGGTGGGACCGCTAGAAGCTCGGCACGGATAGCAGCACGGAATCATCCAGCAGTTGGTCATTGGATTAGTACCCAGGCGGGCGGGACGAGCCAATATTCGTCCCGCCTCATGCCCGCTCTCCGGCGAGGCTTAGGCAAGGCGACAGTACACCATCAAACGAATCGGCCTGTTCATCCCCACGGTGTTGTTGGTCACCGTGATTGTTTTCGTGGTGATGCGCCTCATCCCCGGAGACCCGGCGCTGGCCATCCTCAGCGCGGATGACGCCGCCTACACCGAGGACGAACTGCGCCTCCTCCGTATCGAAGCGCACATCCCGGTCGGCGTCCAGATCGCGCAGCAGTGCGGTTAGCTGCACCCACATATCCAGCGAAATGGCGTTGCGCTGGGCCGGCCGGTGATGGTCGCGGCGGACGAGGATGTGTCCGTTGGCGTCTACCGGCGTATCGGCGGCTAATGGCAGGACGGCGGTTGTATCGTTGGGGTCAAAAAAGCCTATCGGCGTGGGGGGTCATAGTCAACAACCCCCGAACCCCCGCGACCCGGTATATATTGGTGTACCAGGCAGGCGATGGCGTCAGCGGCTGCCTTCACCGCAAAACGACTATTGATATCCATAATTTAATCGATAGCGATGTATAACGAAAGATAATGATACGAAATCCGATTTAATTTATTGACGCAGCGAATGATTGATATTATAGTCGGTGCGGACAATTCAGAATCCAGACCAAACCGGTATTTACGTCTGGGTTAGCAAACTCCCAGCCGGCGAGGAGCCTATCGTGAAGGAGGACCTACGTGTCGAAGTATCTTAAGCCGACCCTGATGGCCAGTCTCGCCGTAGCCGCTTCAATGCTTATTGGGGTGGCTTGCGGCGGTGCCGAAACCCCGGAACCCGCAGCGTCGCAAGCCAGCACCAGTGGCAGTGCGCCGGCAGACGCTACGGCAGCACCAGCGCAACCGGCGGCAGACGCTACGGCAGCACCAGCGCAACCGGCGGCAGACGCTACGGCAACCGCTACACCGCCGCCCAAGGCAACCCTGCGCCCCACAAACACACCGGCGCCGACAGCAGTTGCTCGGACTGCTGCCACGCCAGTTCCCAGCGGCGGGCCGAAGCACGGCGGCCTGGTCCACATGTCTGCCTATGCGGACACGAAAGACTGGGACCCGCTGGGTTCGTCATCGACGTCCAGCGTGATCTCGTTCTCCCAGCTCTACAACCAGGTCGTTCAGTTTGACACGGTGGACACCACCCTGGTGGTGGGCGACCTCGCCGAGAGCTGGAGCATCAACCCCGACGGCACGCAGTACACGTTCCACCTACGGGATGGAGTGAAGTGGACTGACGGGGAAACGTTGGACGCCGACGACGTGGTGTACACCATGCAGCGTTACGGGAATCCCTGCAACGGGCGCGGCCGCTCCGGTCTCTGGCGCACCTATACGATTCCCATGGAAGTGGTGAACATTGTCGATAAGACCGACTGTACCGCCATCAATGCTGACGAAGTAGTTCGCAAGGTTGACGATCTGACCGTCGAGTACAACCTGGCCTTCGCGTCGGGGGCGTTCATCAACTTTCTGGCGATTGACTACGCCAAGATACTGCCCAAGCACCTGCTGGAGCAGGGGATTGACCTGAACCTGGCGGAAAACATCCTGGAGCACGGCGCCACGTCGGGGCCGTTCATCCTGGAAGATTACCAGTCTGGCAACCACTACAAGGTCAACAAGAACCCAGACTACTTCAAGGAAGGTTTGCCCTACTTTGACCGGATTGAGCATTTCATCATCACGACCCCGGCAACCTTGATTTCGCAGATGGAAGCGCGTCAGATTGATATGGCCAACTCGGCGGGAAACAACCTGACCGCAAGCGAGATCTACGCCCTGGAAACCAGCACCAATAGCGAGTACGTAGCCCACGACATCTATGGCGGCGCGACCCGTGGCCTGATGCTCAACATCAAGCGCGAGCCATTCACCGACCACAAGGTTCGCCAGGCGATCAACCTGGCAGTTGACCGCCAGAAGCACAACGAGCGGGCGTTGCATGGAGCCGGCCGCGGCCACTGCCCGTTGGTTGGACTCGCCAATTCCCTTGAAGAGTGTGAAAGCTGGCCAGGGATGCGTCCCAAGGATACCCCGGGCGGCCTGGAAGATATTGCAAAGGCCAAGGAACTGATGGCTGAAGCAGGTTACCCGGACGGTTTCGAGGTGGAGTACACGGTTCGCCAAGTCGGCACGTACGTGTCCGAATGTTCTGTCATCAAGCAGGATCTGGAAGAGTACCTGGGCATAACGGGCTCAATCGAAACGCTTCCCAGCGCCGCCGGCTACGCGAAGTATGGCACCTCGCGTCCGGCAGACGCCAAGGGTGATTGGCAAATATCCTGCCAGGCCGACGGCATGACGGTGTTCGACGTGGACGCGCTCTACGGCGGTATCTTCCTGAAGGGTGGTACCCGCAACTACACCGACTGGGAGGCCCCTGAGGTCAATGCCTGGTTCGAGGCACAGAAGGTGGAACTGGATACGGAGAAGCGGCGTGAGATCAACAAGGAAGCCGAGCGCTGGCTCCACGAGTTCTCCAACAACCACTGGGTCAGCCTCACCCTGGGCCGGAACTTCTGGATAGTGAACCGAGACATCAAGGGGTTCAACCCTCCGCAGACCGTGCAGTACGGCTTCAAGCACGAGCAGCTGTGGTGGGACCGCTAGAAGTTCAGTACGAATAGCAGCAAGGCATCATCCAGCATTTGGTCATTGGATTAGTACCCAGGCGGGCGGGACGAGCTAATATTCGTCCCGCCTCATGCCCGCTCTCCGGCGAGGCTTAGGCAATGCGACAGTACACCATCAAACGAATCGGCCTGTTCATTCCCACGGTGTTGTTGGTCACCGTGATTGTTTTCGTAGTGATGCGCCTCATCCCCGGAGACCCGGCGCTGGCCATTCTCAGCGCGGATGACGCCGCCTACACCGAGGACGAACTGCGCCTCCTCCGCATCGAACTGGGCACGGATCGACCCTTGGTAGTGCAGTACGTGGACTGGGTGTCGGGGCTGGCGCGCGGCGACTTCGGCACTTCCTTCTGGTGGGGCGGCCCAGTGATGGACCGACTGGGCCAGCGCATCCCGGTGACCATCGAACTCGCATTCCTGGGGATAGGGCTGGCGGTTGTTTGCGCCGTTCCGTTAGGTGTGATTTCCGCCATCAAACCCGACAGCCCGCTGGACCTCCTGTCGCGCGTATTCACGCTGGTTGGGATTTCCATTCCCACCTTTTTCAGCGGCATCCTGTTGACATTGGTCCTGATCAGGGCTTTTGGCTGGTTGCCCCCGCTGGGGTACGAGGACATCTGGGAGGCACCGTGGACCAACGTGAAGCAGTTGGTGCTGCCGGCGCTGGCGCTGGGTTTTTACGACATGGCGTTCATCGCTCGCGTGACCCGTTCATCGATGATGGAGATCCTGCGGGAAGACTATATGCGGACGGCGCGCTCTAAGGGGTTGGCCGAGCGGTTGGTGTTGTCGAGGCACGGGCTGAAGAACGCGGTGCTGCCCATTTTGACTATTTCGGGATGGCAGTTCGGCCGGCTTTTCGGCGGCACCGTAATCATCGAAAAGATATTCCTCATTCCCGGCGTGGGCCAGTTGCTGATTGACTCGATTTACCAGCGGGACTTTCCGACTATCCAGGCCGTCATCGTCATCGTGGCTCTGTCCATCGTGGTGGTCAATCTCCTGGTCGATCTACTCTACGGTTGGCTTGACCCGCGGATCAGGTACGCATAGGGCGGCGGGGACTACCTATAACGGTCGGGAAACGACTAACGATCGGGCAACGGCGGAGTATTACTCATGGCCATGTACAACACAGGGCAAACGGCAGAACCAGCGGCAGTTGACGCGCAACTACTGGACATGCGGCCCAAGCGAACCGTGGCTCAAGGCCTGGTCAGTTTCGTTCGGACCAAGCCGCTGGGGGCGATCAGCGCCGGCATAATCATCCTTACCATCCTGACAGCGATTACCTCGCCGGTAATCACGCCGCACGACCCGCTGGACCTGGTACACGAGCCGTTCATCGCGCCCCAGCCCGGGGCATGGCTGGGAGCCGATGAGCTGGGGAGGGACGTGCTCAGCCGCATCATATACGGGGCGCGGGTATCAATGTACGTCGGCTTGCTGAGCGTAATCATTGGGATCAGCCTCGGCACGATTATCGGGATTCTGAGCGCGTACGTGGGCGGTGTGCTGGACCTGGCTATCCAGCGGATCGTGGACGCCTTGATGGCATTTCCGGCCATCATCATGGCGCTGGGGTTGACGGCTGCGCTGGGGGCATCAGTCAACAACATCGTGGCCGCACTGGTGGTAATCCTGCTTCCGGGGGCGATCCGAGTGATCAGAGCCCAGGTGCTGAGCATCAAGGAGCTGGACTACACCCTGGCGGCCCAGGCCATTGGCGCCCGGCCGTGGCGGATCATGCTGAGACACATCATGCCCAATGTGGTAGCCAGCTACATCGTGCTGAGCACCATCACGCTGGGACTGGCGATCATCATTGAGGCGTCGCTCACCTTCCTGGGAGTAGGCGTGTCCCCTGACATCCCGACGTGGGGCGGGATGCTGACCGAGGGAGCGCAGAAGTACATACGAACGGCGTGGTGGCTGGCGATGTTCCCCGGCCTGGCGATCTCGATCGTGGTGTTTTCGGTCAACTTCCTGGGCGACGCGTTGCGGGACACCATGGATCCCAGGCTGCGCGGCCGGTAGAGGCGAATTACAACATGCTAAATGGCCCCTTCCGATCGGAAGGGGCTTTATTTTGTGCGTATTTCGTAATTCAGTCGACCGTTCCCGCAACTCGCCTATTGACACCATGAATTGGGTGGGCTACCATTCCCGCTCGTATCTCACGGATTGTGGCAATTTCACAATTGTCTACATCCGGGGATTATATTTTGCAAGTTGTGGACGATAGCGTAATTGTTCACGTTTGAGGGGATCTGATCGGCTCAGCACCGGAATTGCCTACTTGGCCACGGCTCTGGGAACGGCCAAAAAGCCCGCAGATCTCATCAACTCTGAACAGTTACACGATAGCCCTTTTTCACCCATCCGCAACAGGACGTATCCGGCATAAATGAAGACTGGAGGTTCGAACCGACTATGAAGCCATCTGCCCTGGGCCGACCATTCCTGCGGACGTTGCCGCTGATCGCGGGCGCCGCAGTTCTGATGGTCGGCATTGCCTGCGGAGGAGCCGAAACGCCGGCTGCCGCGCCCACTGCGGCTACAGCGGCGGCCACAGAAGCGCCGGCAATGGCGCAACCGACCAACACTCCGATCCCCGAGGCCGAGGATGCGACGGTTCGCCCCACCAACACGCCGGCGCCCACGGCCGCACCTCGCGTTGCCGCTACACCGACGCCCAGCGCCGGGCCGGTATACGGCGGGTTGCTCAAGATGTCCGCTTACGCGGACACCAAGGACTGGGACCCGCGGGTTCCGCGTCCCTCTCCAGCGCGATCTCGTACTCGCAGCTGTACAACCAGTTGGTCCAATACGACACAGTGGACACCAATGCCGTCACCGGCGACCTGACGGAATCGTGGGACGTCAGCTCCAACGGGTTGACCTACACCTTCCGCCTGCGTGATGGGATGCAGTGGAACGACGGCACGCCCATCACCGCCGGCGACGTAGTGACCACGTTCACCCGTTACGCCAACCCCTGCAACTCCACGGGCCGCTCGGGATTCTGGCGCAACTATACCGTGAAAATGGGAGTGGCCCAGTTGGCAGACCAGGCTGATTGCACACCGACCAACCAGGACTCCGTGCTCCGAGCCATTGATGACTCCACCGTGGAGTTCAACCTGGCGTTCGCCTCCGGCGCTTTCATCAAGTTCCTGGCCGTGGACTACGTGAAGGTCCTGCCCGGGCACCTGCTGGATGCCGGCGTTGACCTGAATGACCCGCGGGCTCTGTTGGAGAACAACTCGGGTTCCGGCCCGTTCGTCCTGGACGATTACCAGGAAGGCGACTACTACTACTACGTCAACAAGAACGAGAACTACTTCAAGGAAGGCCGCCACTTCGTTGATCGTATCGAGCACTTTATCATCACCGACACCGGCACCCTGCAGGCCCAGTTCGAAGCGGGTGCATTGGACATGGCCAACGGCGGTTTCACCAACCTGGTGCCGAAGCAGCACTTTCAGATGGAACGCGCCACGGATGGCGATTTTGTGGCGCATCCCATCGCGGCCGGCACCAACTGGGGCCTGATGCTCAACGTGAAGAAGCCCCAGTTCCAGGACACCCGTGTACGCGCGGCCATCAAACCGGACAGCGTGCTGGACTATCTGGCCCGTGTATTAACTCTGGTGGGTATTTCGCTGCCAACTTTCTTTGCCGGCGTCCTGGTGGTGCTCCTGTTATCGCGCGCGTTCAGCTGGTTGCCGCCGTTGGGATATGTTGAACTGTGGGAAGATCCGTGGACCAACATCCGGCAAATGTTCTTGCCGGCGTTGGTGCTCGGCTTCTACGACATGGCGTTCATCGCACGGGTGACCCGTTCCTCGATGATGGAGATCATCCGCGAGGACTACATGCGGACGGCCCGGGCCAAGGGACTGGCCGCGCAGGTGGTGCTGATCCGCTACGGCCTCAAGAACGCCGTGCTGCCCATCCTCACCATATCCGGCTGGCAGTTCGACGCCTCTTCGGCGGCACCGTAATCATCGAGAGCATCTTCCGCATCCCCGGCATTGGAACGCTGCTCATCGAGACCGTGTTCCAGCGGAACTTCCCGACCATCCAGGCCATTATCGTCGTCATCGCGGTGTCCATCGTGATCATCAATCTGCTGATTGACCTGCTCTACGGACTGCTGGACCCGCGCATCCGCTACGCCTAGACCTGGCGCAGCGCGCTGGAAGCGCTTACGGAGAATTACCCAATGACTACTACTAACACCGGGCAAGGGCTGGTCGTCGCCGACACCGAGGCTCCACACCTGGACATGCGTCAGCACCAGACGCGATGGCAGAAACTTGTCAGCTTCGCCAGGAACAAGCCCGTGGGCGTCGTCAGCGGCGTGATCCTGGGCGCGCTCATCGGGATACTCAGCACCTACGTGGGTGGGTTCATCGACCTGACCATCCAGCGTATCGTGGACGCCATGATGGCGTTTCCGCCCATCATCCTGGCGCTCGGACTGGTGGCCTCCGTGGGCGGTTCCGCCAACAACATCGTCATCGCGCTGGTGGTGATACTCCTGCCCGGTACCATACGGGTGATCCGGTTTCAGGTCCTGAGCATCAAGGAGTTGGACTACACCCTGGCGGCGACCGCCATCGGAGCCGGCTCCATTCGTATCATGCTGCGCCACATCCTGCCCAACGTGCTGGCCAGCTACACGTGCTGGGGACCATCACGCTGGGTTTCGCCATTATCATTGAGGCGTCCCTGTCCTTTCTGGGCGTGGGCGTCCCGCTGGACATCCCAACCTGGGGCGGTATGCTGACCCGTGGCACGGAGGAAATCCGCATCGCCTGGTGGTTGGCCGTCTTCCCCGGCCTCGCCATCTCGGTTGTGGTGTTCGCCATCAACTTCCTGGGCGACGCTCTGCGCGATACCCTCGACCCCAGGCTGCGGGGACGCTAGCCGCGGTAGTGCAGCGAGTTTAAATCATGCGGGGGCGAATGATCATTCGCCCCCTGTTTTGTCCGATATTCACAGCGTTAATCTATCCGCGGGAACCAAACGTTCTCCTACGGGATCGACAACGAGCTCGAAAATCTCGAGTGTAGTCGCACCTATGAGGTATTCGTCCTCGGGTCCGAAAATGACCGGGCAGTATCTGACTTCCTCACCTACGCCAAACCGTGCGTCAGCGACGTCGTATTCAACGGCGCTACCGTCAGCAATTCTGTATCGGCTGGTCCGCAACGGCGCAATTCTCAAGCGCGCCATCAACGATTGCGGCATCATCGAATGTGTCGCTCCGGTATCAACCATTGCCGACACCGGAAACAAATCTCCACCCGCTGGATGTCCGACGCTGACCTGCACGTTGAAGGTTCCCATATCGTCTCCGCCATTGATAATAATGTTGCTTTGACGACTGCGTCAATTTTCGGCCTTGACGCTTCAACGCGTGCTAAACTGCGGCGACAAACCACAGGAGGTTCCCCATGTCCTGGAGCTTTGAACTGGTCGCCGGTCCCTACGGCGGCACCGCGGAAGGGCCGGTCTGGGACGGCGAGGCGTTGCTGTTCACCCTTATACCGGCCTCGAAGATACTGCGTTATGACCCCAAGACCGGCGAAGTTTCCGAGTACTTCGACGAAGCCTTCAACACCAATGGCCTGTGTTTCGACGCATCGGGCAACCTGTACGGCTGCCAGCAGGGCCGGCGCCGCATTGCCCGCTTCGACGCCGCCAGCAATACGGCCACGTCGATGCCCCACCTGCTGGACGGGAAGCGGCACAACAACCCCAACGACCTGGTCGTCGACAAGTCGGGCCGCATCTGGTTCACCGACCCGTATTCTGGCATCGGCGACAGTGGGCCGCAGGAGCTGGACCACATGTCCGTGCTGCGGCTGGACCCCAAGGGCAACGACCAGTGGGAGTTGGTGCGGGCCACCACCGACATCAGCCGGCCCAACGGGATCCTGATCAGCCGCGATCAGCGCACCCTGTACATCGCCCAGAGCGACTATGGCGCGGACCGGCGGCGGGAGCTGCGCGCCTATCCCATCAACGAGGACGGCTCGTTGGGTGAGTACAAGACATTGCACACCTTCGGCATCGACGGTGGCGCCGCCAACGGCGATTTGCGAGGCCAGGGCAGCCAGGGCGTGCAGCGGGGCGTGGACGGCATGACGCTGGACGACGAGGGCAACATCATCGTGTGCGCCGGCTGGGAAGCGGCCGGACCGGGGCCGATGATCTACGTGTTCTCGCCCGAGGGCCGCGTGCTGGAAACCCATCCGATGCGAGTAGACCGCCCCACCAACTGCTGTTTCGGCGACGCCGACATGCGCACCTTGTACGTGACCACGGGAGGCGGCCACCTCTTCCGCGCCCGCACCAATCGTACCGGCTGGATTATGTGGCCGTAACCGCTCCACGCTTGACAAGGCGCATCATTCCCCCAACAATCTGCAAAACTGCAACCGGCACACACTCCAGGAGATTATGCGATGACAACCGTGACCGCGCACAACACCAACGTATACGTCGGCCTAGCCGGCGAGAGCGCCCTGATCATCGGCGCCGAAGGCACTCCCCTGGGCGAGGGCGGCATGTACCGGCTCACTGAAGGCCAGTCCGACTGGGCTTCGATCGAGAACGGCCTGCCCGAAAACCCCCAGGTCCGCGCCCTGGTGGCCCACCCCGACGAACCGGGCACCGTCTTCGCTGGCACCCAAGACGGCGTGTACCGCAGCGACGACCGGGGCGAGAACTGGCAACGCACCGACACCCTCAGCGGCGACGTGTGGTCGTTGGCCGTGCACCCCAACGACTCGTCAATCATGTTCGCCGGCTACGATGGTGGGCGCGTGTGTCGGTCCGACGACGGCGGCAACACCTGGCGTCAGACGAACACCGAGGGGCTGGTCCATCCACATATCACCATGAACCCGCATGAAATCTGCAAGAGGGTGATCGGCATCAGCATTGATCCGGCTTATCCTGACGACGTGTACGGGGCCATTGAAGTGGGCGGCCTCATCGCTTCCCGGGACGGCGGGGAGAACTGGTCCTGCATCACCGACGGACACTACACCCGCCTCGGCCCGGTGGACCTCCACGGCGTGCAGGTCAATCCGAGCAAGCCCGGCCTGGTGTATATCATCACCCAGCTTGCCATGTTCCGGAGCAGGGAGCGCGGCGAGTCCTGGGAGTTCGTTCCCATTGAGGAGATGTTCGAGGGCGGCAGCTACTGCCGCGACCTGGTCGTAGATCCCAGTGACCCGAACCGCATGTACCTGGCTGCCGGAGCCGGTGGCGGCAGCGCACCGGCTGGCACCGTTGACGCCGGCGTACTGGTGAGGTCCACGGACGCCGGAGAGACCTGGGAGCGGGTGGATATTGGCGAGATTACCCCGGCCCGCATGTTCCAGATCGCCATCGACCGCAACGCTCCCCGCAACGTCTACTGCTGCGACCGCGACGGTCACGTCTACTGCAGCAACGACGGCGGCAACGAGTGGACCCGTACCGACGTACCCGTTGAGATGTCCCGCGGCCGCCACGTATATCCCATGATCGCCGCCTGATAGCGTGTGTCTGTCTTGTAGGGGCGAATGATCATTCGCCCCTACATCGAAACTACACAGGAAGCCCACCGGAGGAACAACCCAGTGACATCCAACCCGTTGTGGAACGCCACTTTCCGCGTCGGCGAGGCCGACTTGGAATACATGGCGTTGGAAGCCACCGATTTGCCCGAATCGCTGCACGGATACCAACTCGCGAGGTCCGGTCCGCTGGATAACCAGGAGATGGCCGAAAACGGTTTCGCGGGCAGCACCGCTGACCGCTTCCGCGAGGCCGGACGCATCGGCGGGTTTATGAGGGAGTTCGTTCCCACCGCGGACGTTTCCCCGGCCAACGGCTTGAATTTCGTCGGAGCCACGGTGGTTCATCTGTTTGAGAACCCGGACCAGGTGTCCGGTTGGATGGCCGATATCTTCGTAAAGGATTTCGAAGACAACGTTGGCGAAAGCGTCGGATCCGGTCAACAGATAGTGTCCGTGGAACGGGTCGAAACGGGCAGCTTTTACGACGAGTCCGTGGGGCTGTACGTGCTGCAGGGCGGCCCGGCCGGCCTGCTGTCATCCACCGTCATAGATTTCCGAGTGGGCCGCCTTCTGGGCGTTGCCTTCGTGGGATCCATCGGCGAACACGAGCGGACGCAACTGGCCATCGAGATGGCCCTGGCGCTGGAAAAGAGGATGGTCCAGGTCGCTCTCGGCGGCCGATAACCGTTCCGAGCGTACCCTATGCAACTCCAGCCCAAACCCGAAGCCGGCTTGGACGCAACGGAAGTTGACTCGCCGGAGCGAACGTCATTGCCGGGCACCGTCGGGCAGCCGGTGATGGTTTGCGAGGATAACATCGATTTCATGGACCGGCTCGAGGCTGCCGGCTTGCGAATGAAGTTGATCGTAACGTCTCCACCGTACAACCTGGGCAAGGACTACGAAACCAGGTCATCCCTCGATAACTACCTGAAATCGCAGGCCGAGGTGATCAGGAGGTGCGTGAGGCTGCTGCACCCCCAGGGATCAATTTGCTGGCAGGTCGGCAACTACGTTGATCACGGCGAAATCGTGCCCCTCGATGCAGCGCTTTATCCGATATTTTACGCCGAGGGCCTGAAATTACGGAATCGAATCATTTGGCATTTTGGGCATGGCCTTCATTCCGCCAGGAGATTGTCAGGGCGATATGAGACGATCAATTGGTGGACCAAGGGCGACGACTACACCTGGAACCTGGACCCCATCCGGGTGCCGGCCAAATATCCGGAAAAGCGGTATTACAAAGGCCCCAACGTCGGCAAGTTGTCCGGAAATCCGAAAGGGAAAAACCCCAGCGACGTATGGGAGTTTCCCAACGTGAAAAGCAACCATCCCGAGAAAACCATTCACCCGTGCCAATTTCCGGTGGAGCTCGTTGAGCGCCTCGTCCTGTCGATGACCGAGGAGGAAGATACGGTTTTCGATCCGTACATGGGCGCAGGGTCGTCGGTGGTTGCTGCCCTGATGCACGGTAGAATCGGCTATGGGTGCGACGTCGTCCCTGAATACGTGGATATCGCTTGGCAGAGAGTGAGCCAGTGGAAGCAAGGCGTCTTGAAGACCCGCCCCATGGGCAAGGCGATATATGATCCTTCCCTGCCCAGGGGAGGCCACTGATGATGATCGCAGCCAAGTATTCCCACCTGAACGGAGAAGAACACCTCATAGTGCACAGGAGTCAACTCTGGGATCAAGTCCAGTCCGTCGTGGCAAAAGTGGACGCCGAAGAGTGCAGGACCAAAAGATCACAGGAATCCAGAAAGCGGGGGCAAATGTTGTATTCGCCCACCGATCTGAATTCGGCCTTCAAAAGGGAATGCGGAGCATTGGATTGGGGTCAGGAACGCCGCAATTTTTGGGTTGCCGCGGACGAGCGCCTCATGCGTCGGGTACATGGCCTTTCCCCGGATGAGCAAAAGCGCGAGATCGAGAACGCGGGTTACACTGCCATCGGTTCTTATAATCAAACCGATTTTGTCAAAGACCGGGTCGCCGTCGAAGTGCAATTTGGGAAATATGCCTTTGTGGCTCACGATCTGTTCGTGAAGCACCTGCACTTCTACGTATCCGATGCTATCGATGTGGGGATCGAAATTCTGCCAATGAAGGCTTTGGAGCAGGAGATGTCCTCGGGCGTGCCGTACTATGAGCGTGACCTGGTGAACGTACTGCGTCAGGGTAGAGGGGTTCCGGCGGTGCCGCTGGTGATTTTGGGAGTGGTGCCATGAGGAACGCCCGGCCCGATTAACGGACGCGGCTATTCACCACCACTACCCAAAACCATGGCATCCACCCACCGAGGGAAGTCGGACAGGCAGATTGTTGCCAGGACTATGAACCGGGTGCCGTACTCGGTACGGTCGAGACATCCACGGCCAGCAACGAAGGGTCTATCAGCAATATTGCCAGCATTCCCCATCCCAGGATCAGCCCCACCACGACCACCGTTATTTCGGGGAGGCTCAGGGGCATCCAGCCCAGCCTGATGCCCAGGCGGTGCTGCCAGAACCGGTTGATATTGGTTTGCGCGTGCGAGAGTATCCAGGACAGTAGCGCGACTTGGCCGAGGTTGATGGCCACGTAGGCCGCTTGCTGGGACGTTGATAGCGGCTCCTCGGCTGGTAGGATGAAGGACACCATTCCCAGCAAAACGACTCCGAAGTATATCAGCACTATACGGACCGGGCTGAGCGTCGTTGGCACGCCCCGCTGCTGCATCATCTCCTGGTACACCCGCATGTGCGCGTGCAGTCGGAAGAACTGGTAAACGGGCACCAGGAGCGATAGCGCATGCATGATCGGGTAGGCGGTTTCGCCGGTGTGCTCCCGGTACTGCCGCCACGTCGCGTACATCCAGTAAAAAATATAGAGGCCCGAACTGAGCACCGTAAGCACTACGATGCGACCGGGAGGAATGTAGTAGGGGAATGCGTCGTCCCTCGGGGTCGCGTAGGCAGGGTCGGTGACAACTGGAGCGCCGCTGGGTGTCCCAATGTGGGTGTCTGGGACGTACGGAGCTCCGGCCAGACGGTCGATTTCCTCCGCGGCGGCCGGCGTCGCGCCGGTGGCATGCAGTTCGGCGCCGCATGTTCCACAGAAGCGGTGACCGGGCGCATGACCCGACCCGCAACGTTGACATGCCAGCGACTCGCCGGAAGTCGTCATAACCTACCGGCGCCTATGCGAGTATCCGTCGGGGCGAATGTTCATTCGCCCCCACCGCCGGGAACTGCCGTGTCAATCAGGCCTTGCCCCACACGACCGGGTTGCTCAGCGTGCCGACGCCGTTGACGGTGATGTCGCAGATGTCGCCGTCCTTCATGTTCTCGGTCGCGCCGTCGGTGCCCATCCAGAGTATGTCGCCGGGAATCAGGGTGAGGTATTTGCTCATGTCGCTGATGTACTCGCGGACGCCGAAGATGGCGGTTTTGAGGTCGTACTCGCCCACCACACGCTCGTTGACCTGGATTGTCACGTGGAGCTCGTCGGGATCAAGGCCGGTGGCGATCCACGGACCCATGGGTTTGAAGGTGTCGGTGTTCTTGGCGCGCCACATGGTGCGGTCGTTACGCTGCCAGTACCGCTCGCTGACGTCGTTGCCGATGGTGTAGCCGAGCACGTAGTCCAGGGCCTCGTCCTGGCTCACGTTCCGGCACTCCTTGCCGATGACCACCACGACCTCGCCCTCGTACTGCAACTCCTGAGTTGCGTCGGCCGGCACCATGATGGGATCGCCCTGGCCGGTCAGGGCGTTGACCGCGCGGTAACCCACGTCGGCCTTCTTGGGCAGGTTGGGTTCTTCGCCGCGCATTTGGGCCGCCCAGGTTACATGCTCTGGGAAATTGATGCCGGCGGCGTAGAAGGTGGGCGGGACCACCGGCGGCAGCAGTTTGACCGAACTCAGCGCGTACTTGCTGCCCGATTCTTTGAGACCGTCGAAAAGGCCTCCCTGGACTTCCACGACGGTGTCGCCGTCAACGATGCCGTGGGCTAGCCGATCTCCCGTGCGAAACCTGCAAATCAGCATGGCCGTCGCCTCCTGTCATTCCAAGCGTGGTTACTTCCAGTTTGTCGGCGTCAATTCTGGCATCAACGCCCCACCGGGTCAAGCAAGCGCGCAGTGCCGGTTCTGTTGGGCGGCGGCTGCAATCGTTCGGCGCCAACGATACCGGCGAGCAGGACGCGGATGCGATTGGCGAATGCGTCGGCCTGTCGGCTAGCGGCAGCGGCGTCCGCTTCGCTGAAAATCATCTCAGCGTTGTAGTCGGCAGCCATACGCAACGTTGCGAGCCTACCTATAACGGAACCCCAATGTCTTTCCACCAGGCCGGGTATTACTATATGCCGGCCGAACAAAGGGTTTAGGGCGCGGTGAGTGCGCGGCTCGACATTGTACTGCGCCAACGCCGCTTTGGCGGTATGCAGCACTGCGTAATAGGCCCGAGCAATAGCATCGGCGTAGAGTTTGTGCTGGAGGCATAGCAGCAGCCCTCCGGCAATCCTCAGCGCCACGCCATTCCGCAATCACAACGCGCTGATACCATCGTGCGCGAGCCGGTAAATCCAGCCTTTCGTGCGCTTGGCTTCTTCCCATACCGCCGCAGTACGAACCATAAGCGTCGGGCCCCGCAAACGGTATCCACGTCCACCATATAGCCCAGATCAGCAACCTTCTCCGCCTTCTTACGGTCGCCTTCCTTGATGAGCACCAGCGTGTTGAAATCCACATCGGGATCGGAAATCCCCCGGGAGTACGGCCCGAAGATGATGATGTCTTCCACCAGGCCGGGAAACTGTTCTTCCAATTGCCGGCGGAATTCGTCCAGCCAAGCCTGCTCGTCGGCGCTCAAATTCAACATTGCCGATGCTCGATCCGTCAGGTAACTACTCTTTAGGCATTCTACCATCGGGCCCTCGCGCCGCTCGCCCGATCGTGCACAGCGTCGCCAATCGCTCCGGCACCGTGTGGTAACATATCCGGCGTCGCACTGGCAGCCTGATGCCGCCGTGCGTCGCGATAACAACCACGGCAGGCAGGTGCGAATACAGTATGCAGCAGCCCGAAACCACACTGATTTATTGGGCGCCCAGCCGGGTGAGGTTCAACCTGACCCTGATCCTCGCCGCCGCCGTCATCCTTTTCGGCCTCTACCAGGTGTTCATGGACGCCCGCAGCGGCGGCGATGACGTGCCGGCTGAGAGCGCCGCGCAGACCCAGGGCTCGGGCGGAGATGGCGAAACTGCCCCCAGCCGCAGCGGCGGCAGCGGGGCCTTTTTGCTGATCGTCGTGGGATTGGGCGTGGGAGCCTATTCCTGGCTCACGTCGCCGCGCCAATACCGGGTCTATTCCGATGCCCTGATCATCATGTTTGGCACTCCGAGGAGACGGACCATCCATTTCAGTGACATCCGGGAAGTGGTGAGCGATCGCGGAATGATGGGCGATCCCCTCCGCGTGTACACCATGAACCGCCGGCGTATCCCGCTCCAGGTCCGCGAGCCGGAAGAGATGCACCGGCATCTGGATTCGGCCCTGGCCGACTTCCGCCGCGCCTATCCCCAGTACGCGCCGACGGAGGAACCCGACACGGAAGCAGCGGCGTCTGATGTGGTGGAATCCACGGCCGCCGACGTTACTGATGCGACCAGCGATGTTGGCCCCGAACCGGCGGCCACCGAGAGCGCCGAGGCCGAGCCGGCCGAGCCGGATCCCGCGCCGGCGGATCCCGAGCCGGAGCGCAGCCCGCGCGCTCGCCGCCGCAGCCTCCGCGACGATGGTCCTGCCGGGGACGACGGGAACGGCAGCCGCCCGCGGATCAGCTGACGCTCCCCGTCGGTTACGCCTCTACGATCCGCAGCAGCTGACGCCTGATAGTCCGGGTGTCGGCGGCCATATCGTGGCGCGTGATACTGGGCGGTTCGTATCCGCATCTTCTGCATATCCCAGCGCAACACAGGCTGGTCAGGAAGGGGACTGCTCGTAAAGGATTTTCTAAGGCACACCGGCTTTGCCGCTGACGTTCAATTCCACCAACCGCTTCAGGATTTCGTTTTCCGCTAAATCGACCGGCCAGCCGTAGGCATCTGACACGGCCCGGTCCAAGTCGGCGTGCGCCGATCGTAGCCAGGGCGGGTTTTCGTTGTACAGGCTGGTCATCGACCGGCGGTAAACCCCATTGGGCTGGCACACGTTGCACCGCTGCGTGTCCAGGATTTGCGCCGCATTTGTCACTGCCGTGCGTTGCGCCCCAGTCGGCGTCGGAAACGGGAACTTCTCAAAGCACTCGCTGATGATGTACCGCTGTCCCGATTCTTGTTCCCGCAATTGGGTGCCGATGGCGGCAGTCCAAATCTTGTGGATACAGCTTTCGAGTATGCCCAAGAAGTAATCGTCCGAGCGACCGAAATTAGTAACGGTCACGTCTGGCGTGAGGGTTGCATCTACAAACTGGAAATAGCGGTGCTTGGAGACTTGGCAGGTCCCTATGTACCGGGACAACTGCCCGATGGCGTCGTTAAGCGCAGGCGTAGCGTCGTTAAACATCCACCAGTATTTCCGGCGATGTTCGCGCCTATTTTTGTCTCTTACAGGCTTAACGTGGTCGAGACAATGTCGGTAAGGCAAGTTGTATAGTTTTGCGTCTGCTTCGGACATAGTGCCGAAGTCGATTAGCCAGCGTTCTTTCGGCTTCCCGTTCAAGTCGCTGCCGATGATATAACGTTTTATGACATCGCTGTTGGGACGGCCGTTGGGGTTGCTGTCAGCCAGCATGGAAGCTGAATCCTCAGAGGTCAAGTCGAATGGGCCACCCTTTTCTACTCCTCTGAAGCAGATGCCGGTGTTTTGCGCCAGGATTTGTGCCTTGTCCAAATGCACGGCGTCGGCGAGGCGGGTGTCAATGTCGGTGGCCGACGCACCGTTGAGGGTTTTCTCGGTTTCACTGCCGTCGTCGAAGCACACGATAGCTACGTGGACGGCAGCTGAACCCGGTTCCTCCGGTTTCCATTCCAGATCATCGTAGGCTGCGAATATATCCCCAGTTTCCTTGATGCGTTCGAGTGTCCGGCGGTTACTACTGAATCGGATGGCCTGGGTTGCCAGCAGCCCCGCTCGCCCCGCCTTCCGATCAGATATCTGTGCGCGCGCTTGTTCAAACCAATAACAGCAAAGGTCAACTGCGCCGTCCAGTTCCGTTAAGTAAGTTTTGCGCAGTTTCTTGGTGTATCCCTCGCCCAAGTTATCGATCATATCCTTGGCGCCGAGGAACGGCGGGTTACCGATGATGTAGTCTGCCGCAGGCCATCGCGCTTTGACAGTAGTTGCGCCTCCGGCTTCGATTACGGCGTCGCGACATTCAATCCCGTCTATGTTGTTGAGTATAGGCCGATTGGTGTACTCAAACCCGTTGGCCTGGTGCCACTGGATATAGCCAATCCACAGGGAAGTCTTGGCCAATTGCGCCGCGTATTCGTTTATCTCCAGCCCCTGCATTTGGTTCGGGTTAACCATGGGAGCACCGGGGGTTTTGCCCATCGCGGTCTGGTAGTCCATGGCCCGCCGTTCTAGGGGGTGTCGTCAAAACAGTGAGAGGGTGGTAAATTGCCGGTAACAGGGAGAGTGTGGAAGGTGGAGAGTATGACGGCAGCGCACCGGCGCCACGATATGACAGACGGTGTTTGGGAGCGGCTGAGGCTGTACCTGCCCGGGGGAGCAGGCAAGAGAGGTCGGCCGGCCCATGACAACCGGCGGTTTATCGACGCCGTTTGCTGGGTTCTGCGCACCGGCGCTCCCTGGCGCGATTTGCCCCCGGACTACGGAGACTGGAAGAACACCCACCGCCGCTTCTGCCGCTGGCGGGACCGAGGTGTGTGGGCCGGACTGTTGGAGGAAGTGATGGATGACCCTGATTTCGAATGGCTGATGATAGACGCCAGCTACATCAAGGCCCATCCCCACAGTGCCGGCGCTCGGGGCGGAAATCAGGCTATTGCCCGCACCAAAGGGGGCTGAACAGCAAGTTGCACCTGGCGGTGGACTCCCACGGAATGCCGGTAAGGCTGGCGGTTACTGGAGTCACGGTGGCCGACTGCTCTTTGGCGTTGCCCCTGATCGAGGGTATAGAGGCGGAGTGTCTGCTGGCGGACAAAGCCTATGACACCAATGAAATCATAGCCACCGCTCGGGCATCGGGAATGAACCCAGTGATACCGCCCAAAAGCAACCGGAGAGAAAAGCGGGACTACGACCAGGCACTGTACAAGTTGCGGCACTTGGTGGAGAACGGATTCTTGGACTTCAAGCAGTGGCGCGGAGTGGCGACCCGTTATGCCAAGAGAGCGGCGTCATACCTGGCCATTTGCCAACTCCGGGCAGTGATGATCTGGAGCAAACTCTTTTGACGACACCCCCTAGGTCTAAAAGTGCCTTAAGCGTAACGTAGAGAAAGTTGCCGCTGCCGCAGGCCGGATCCAAGACTTTCAGCTCCGCAATCTGCTTGCGGTAGGCCATCATAGCGGCGTTCGCGGTGCCCGCGTCGTGGCGCTCTTTGGCCTTGGCTGCTGCTTTGGCCTCCTCCCAATCCTTCTCCAGTGTTTCCAGGATGACCGGCTCCACCACCCGCCTGATGTCCGCCTCGCTGGTGTAGTGCGCCCCCAGCGGCGCTCGTTCGTCAGTTAGTCCCAGTGCCCGTTCAAAAAGGGTTCCGAAAATGGACGGTTCTATGTTGCTCCAGTTTTTCTCCGCAGCCTCGGCTAGCCGCTCCAAAGCTGCGTTGTTGAGAGTCACATGGGGCACGTCTGCGAACAGTTCGCCGTTGAAATGATCGATGGTTTGAGGCCCGAATATCCCGCCCTGGTTCATTTCCGCGAACAGGTTTTCCGCCCCTTGCCTGAACCGCTCTGGGTCCTTGAACTGGTTGAGCACCAACCGGGTGAACGAGTGCTCCGGCAGCAGACCGGCATCGTCCGCATACAGGCAAAAAATTATCTGGTTCAGGTACTGCGCCAAGTCATGATGGTCGTAGCCAGATTGGCTCATGTCATTGCTGATGGCTTGGAACAGTTCTGCAGTTTCCCTTGTTACGTCGTCCCGGCTTTTGCCGGTGTTGAACCACGCTGGTTCTGTGAAAGCTCTTTTGATGAGGTCCAGCTTTTCGGCATGGATCAGATCGGCAATTCGCATTTCATACTGTGCGCTCGCCATGCCGGGAAAGTTAGTGCGAATGCGTATCACGTTAAACGCCGAAACAATCAGGAGCGGCGGCGTTTTGAGATACATTGAGTAACTCACAACTTGCCGCATAGCCTGATCCAATTGCGTCGCGGCAGTCTTGAACTCCCAGCCGAAGTGGTTCTCGTAGTAGAGGTCGGCTTTCCCCGTTTCAACTTGGTACTCAAAAGAATACGCCAAACCGTTGAATGAGCCGAGCGGTTTTTCGTGGCCTATGACCTCGCAAAGGTCGTTGAACCACAGCTGGGCGCCCTGTTCCTCGTTCAGGTTGGTGTTTTCCCAGGTCGCTATGAACTCCGGCAAGTTCATTTTGAGTAGCTCCTCATCTGACCAGTTCCTGTCGCAACCCGATGGAGTCGCAAAACTCTCGTGCCGCGACGTTGGCGACTGCGTCCATGCTCGCGCGGGTAGCATACTCAGCAACCATGCTGGTCACTCCTCGGTCAGTGATGCCGCAGGGGACGATGCCGTCGAACATATCCAGGTCGACGTTGATGGCGAAGCCGTGGTAGGTGACGCCGCCGGCTATCTTCACGCCGATGGCCGCGATCTTGCGTTGGTGGTTCCCGTGGGAAACCATGGTGGCCAACCTCCATATGCAAATGCTCTTAAGGTTTGCTGCGGTTGTAGGCTCAGTATAGCAATCATCCCCTTCTACAGCCTCGAAAGCGGCGATGCTATACTGGCTTGGGCCGGCCCTGTGGACGACCCCGATAATGGGTGCAATCTATGACTACGGCAAAAAAACTGCTCACCGCCGACGACCTCATGGCCATGCCCGACGACGGCAAGCGCTACGAACTGATCCGCGGAGAATTGATTGAGATGCCGCCGGCGAGTCACGAGCACGGAAGGGTTGCTGAACGCTTCGGCCGGCGCATCGGCAATTTTGTGGAGGATCGGGACCTGGGGCACACCGTTGCTACTGATACCGGTATCTTTATTGAACACGCTCCAGACACCGTGCGCGCCCCCGACCATGCGTTCATTTCATACGCGCGCATGGCAGGTCCGCCACCCTCGCACGGCTATGCTGAAGTGGTCCCGGACCTGGTGGTGGAAGTAGTATCGCCAAACGACAGGCAACCCGACATCGACGCCAAGACCCAAATGTGGCTGAACGCTGGCGTCCTGCTGGTGCTGGTGGCATATCCCGAAACGCGGGAAGTGTACGCCCACCACGAAGATGGTTCGGTGATTCGGTACGGCAACTCAGATACGGTAGTCGGCGACCCGGTACTGCCCGGATTCACTTGCCCAGTTTCCGACATATTTGCTTTCGGGCCACGGCAGCGTCAGCGCGATAATTAGGAGCCGCACTGATGCTCCGGTCTAGGGCTTTTTGCGCCTTTGACCGCAATGGCATGATCGGCGAACACTCCCATCAGCTTCAGCTCGCCGCAAAATTGCCGCGCCACACCGTAACCGACCGTATCCATATCCACCGCCTTCCCCAACTCCGCCGCCATGCTCGTTACCGTGCGGTCGGCGATGCCGCAGGGTACGATGCCGTCGAACATGGCCAGGTCGGGGTCCACGTTGATGGCGAAGCCGTGGTAGGCGACGCCGCCGGCAATCTTCACGCCAATCGCCGCTATCTTGCGCTGGCCGGCGGCGGTCCAGACGCCGGTGCGTCCGTCGACGGTGGTGGCAGCCAGACCGAACTCGGCCAGAACGTTGATTATGACCTGCTCCAGGGTGCGAACGTACCAATGCGGGCCGCCGCGTCCGCGCAGCCGGATGATGGGATAGGCTACCAACTGACCCGGGCCGTGGTAGGTGATCAGGCCGCCCCGGTCGGTTTCGACTACGGTTATTCCCCGAGCGGCCAGGGTCGCCTCGTCCAACAGCAGGTCACTGTTGGGGGCCAGTCGGCCTCGGGTGTAGGTGTGCGGATGCTCAAGGAGCAGCAGGGTTTCGGGCTCGGACCCGTCGCGGACGCCGTTGGCGATGCGGACCTGCCAGTCCCATGTCTCCCGATACCCAACCACGCCGGCCCGAATGATGCGGCAGGGTCCGTCACCCGCAGCGATTTCCGTGCCGTCAGTAGATGGGCGTGTCGCCATCCATCGCCTCGAGGCGAGCCTTCACCGACTGCATGAACGCGCCGGATTCGGCGCCATCGTTGATCCGGTGGTCGAAGGACAGGCACAGGTTCATCATCCAGCGAATGGCGATGGCGTCCGAGCCCCTGTCATTGGCAACGACCACGGGTCGTTGCTGCACCGCCTCGGTGGTTATGATGCCGGCCTGGGGGTGGTTGATGATCGGTCCGCCCAGGACGCTGCCAAGGGCGCCGGTGTTGTTGACCGTGAACGTGCCGCCCTGCACGTCTTCGAGGCGCAGGCTGCCCGCTCGCGCTCGACCGGAAAGATCTGCGACCGCGTGGGCCAGGCCGGCGATGCTCAACCGGTCCGCGTCGTGGATCACCGGCACCACCAGACCCGTCGGCGCCGCCACCGCGATACCCAGGTTGATGCGCCGCTTGAGGACGATGCAGTCGTCGCCCCACGACGCGTTCATCGTCGGATTGTCCTTCAAAGCGGAGGCGACAGCCTTCAGCGCAAAGGGCAGGTAGGTCAGGTTGACGCCCTCGCGGGCGCGGAACTGATCGCGCTCACGGTTGCGTAGGCCGACCAGGTCCGTGATGTCCACCTCCACCATGCTCCAAGCATGGGGGATCTGGGTCACGGAGCGCACCATGGCGTCGGCGATCATGCGGCGCACGGGGGTCAATGGGACGCGCTCCTCGTCAGCCCGTGCTGGTGCCGCGGTCGGTGCAGGAGCGGGAACAACCTGCGGAGGCTCGGGAGCCGCCGTGACGGTCGCCGCCGGCTGCTCCAGGTAGCGCAGCACGTCGTTCCTGGTGACCCGGCCGCCCATGCCGGTCCCGGTGATGCGGTCGACGTCCAGGTTGTGCTCGGCGGCCAGCCGGCGCACTGCGGGAGACAGGCGGTTGGGCGCTCGTTCAACGGTCGTTTCCTGGGCTTGGTCAACCGCTCGGATCGCCGTCGGTGCTACTGCCGCCGCCGGAGCCGGTTCGGTCGGAGGCGCCACTTCCTGGCTCTGCGCTTCCACTGCCGAACCGCCCGTAGGTCCCACCGGCCGGGCGTCGGTGATGAGGTACGACGTCGGAGTCGGCGAAGCGAGCGGAGTCGCAGACGGGACACGTGCGGGCGCCGGCGCGGGCGCCGCAACTGCGGCTGGCGATTCGCTGGGGAATGACCCGCCGCCGTCGGCGTCCACCTCCGCGATGGGTGCGCCCATGGGGACGGTCTCGCCCTCCTGGGCGATGATCCGCAGCAATTCGCCGGAGACCGGAGAGGGCACTTCCATGGTCACCTTGTCGGTTACCACCTCCACCAGAGGGTCGTACCGTTCCACCCGGTCGCCCGGCTGCTTGAGCCACTTGCCGATGGTGCCTTCGACGACACTCTCGCCGACGTGGGGGAGTTCAATCAGTTGAGCCACGGGACAGTCCTTGGTTATTCGCTGGGCGTGATCAGTAGGCAGCCAGGCGGCGCAGTTCGGCGGCGATGGAGTCCGGGCTGGGCATGTAGGCGTCTTCCAGCGTCTGGGCAAAGGGCATCGTCGGAACGTTGGGACCGCAGAGGCGGGCGATGGGGGCGTCCAAGTATTCGAAGGCCTCGTACGCCGCCAGCGCGGCGATCTCGGCGCCGATGCCGCCGCTGATGTTGTCCTCGTGCACCACCAGCAGCCTGCCGGTTTTCTTGACCGATTCCAGGATGGTCTCGGTGTCCAGGGGCTTCAGTGTCCGCAGGTCGACAACCTCCGCGCTGATACCGTCCGCGGCAACCGCCTGCGCCGCGGCCAGGCAGTAGTGCATCGCCAGGCCGTAGCTGACCACGGTCACATCGGAGCCCACGCGCTTGATATCCGCCGGTCCGATGGGCAGCGTGTAATCCCCATCGGGCACCTCCCCCCTCACCAGTCGGTAGGTCTTCTTGTGCTCCAGGAAGATGACCGGGTTGTCGTCGCGAATGGCTGACTTGAGCAGTCCCTTGGCCTCGTACGGCGTGGATGGCGTCACCACCAGCAGGCCAGGGGTGTGGAAGAACAGCGCCTCCACATTCTGGGAGTGAAACAACCCGCCGCGTATCCCCCCACCGTAGGGTATGCGTACCGTCATCGGCACCTTCAGCGCTCCGTTCGTGCCGTAATGGGCCCGGGCCGCTTCCCCGATCAGCTGGTTGACGCTGGGCCACACGAAATCGGAGAACTGCACCTCGGGTATCGGCCGCATCCCCCGAAAGGCGGCTCCGAGGGCGATGCCCATGATGGAGGCTTCAGCCAACGGGGAATCGATCACCCGCTCCGGCCCGAAATCCTCGATGAACCCCTGGGTGGCCAGGAACACGCCGCCGCGCTGGCCCACGTCCTCGCCCATGACGAACACGCGCTCGTCGCGCTCCATCTCTTCGTGGAGCGCGGAACGCACTGCTTCGATTACGGTCATCTCTGCCATGTCATTGCCGCCTGTTGCGCTACCCGGGAAGGAGAGCCTCGGATCTGATCAGTTACTGGAGCGGTTTCGGCCGTCTGTGTCCTCGGGAGGGAGGATGCGTTCAGGGTCGATGCCCTCTTTGAGCAACCGGGCGCGAACGTCTGCAATTATCTCGGCACGGGCCTCGGCACGGGCTTCTGCTCGGACCGCAGCCTTTCCTTCCGCACGTCCCTGGTTCAGAAGTCGCTGCTTTTGTGGTTCCAATAGATGCCGATTCAAAAATTCAGCGAGTACCATGGTAGCTCCCTTGATCTCTTTAGCTACTTGCACCAGTATGGTGTATATGCTGCCCGTAATGCCTAGCGCTATCACGCCGATAGCTATTTTGGTCAATATAGGCGACGTTTTCAGGTCGGCGGTGGTGATCAGTCCGTACCATATTACCAGCGCATAGACGCTGCAAATAACCAGAATGCGGATGAGTCTGGCTAGGTATCGCAACCTTCGACCTGGCTCCTTGGATTGGGCGACGGCCGGCGCCAGCGAGACGGGATGGCAGGCCCGAGCCGATCGTTGCAGGTTGTTACACGTACAGGTGGTCGTAGATAGTCGACGCGTCCGGCGGCTGGGCGGCGTCGGCGAAGTCGGTGGCGTCGTTGACTTGCTGTAGGGCATCTGCGCGGAACGCGTCCAGTTGCTCCTGGGTCAATATGCCCCGCGACACCATCTGAGCCGGAAATACGGCCACTGGATCGTACTGGCGCGCGGCGTCCAGGGCGTCACGGTCCCGGTAGCGGCGGTCGTCGTCGTCCGTGGTGTGGGGCATGAACCGCTCCACTTTCATCTCGATCAACACCGGTCCAACATTGCGGGCGTGGGCTATGCCTTCTCGCGTCGCCTCATAGCAGGCGACGAGGTCCAGCCCGTCAATCACAAACCCGGGAAATCCGTAGCCTTCGGCCCGGGCCGCAACGTCGCTTACGGCCATCTGTGACGCCAGTGGAGTGGAGATGGCGTACTTGTTGTTCTCGCAGAGGAAGATAACGGGCAACCGGTGGATGGAAGCAAAGTTCATCGCCTCATGGGTTTCGCCCTGGCTGGCCGCACCGTCGCCGAAATAGCAGATGGTTACCGTCTCTTCGCCCATCATCTTGGACCCGAGCGCGTACCCCACACCCTGAGTCAGGCCGGCGGCGACGACGTTGGATATCTGGATGATGTTTCGTGGCAGGTCGGCTCCCTGTAGCGGAAACTGGCGCGCGCCCGAGTACGGTTCGCCCTCCTTGCCCATGAAGGACAGCATTACCTGTCGCGGCGTGAGCCCGGCGGCCATCTTGACGGCCAGGTCGCGGTAATACGGGAAGAGGAAGCAGTCGCCGTCTTTCTGCGCCGCCAACAGCGAGCCCAACTCCGCCGCTTCGTGCCCCTGGCATGAGGCCGCGATGGGCACCTTGCCCTGCCGGTTCATCATCCAGATGCGCTCGTCCATCGTGCGCACCAGGACCAGCTGACGGCACACTTCCACCAGGTCGTCGGTGGTGAGGCCTTCGGGCAGCGCGTCGGCGTCTGCGTGCCTTTTGGCGACGGAGATTGCCGCGTTAACGTCGGTTGCGTTGGCCTGCGTCATCGGGCTGGTCATCTCCTCGGCGCCGTAAGCGCAAGTCAGCGGCCTCAGCCGCCGGGTCAATCATAGACCAAGCGGGCGGGAGTGGCAAACGGAACGTTGACGTCTATACCGCGTGGGTATAGCATTAAGCAGTGATTGGGGATGGTTACGGCCGGCGGACTTGGCTACGGCTTGACCGTGAGCGATCAAGTACGTTGAAGGCAGGCAATGGCCTGCTGGCGATTAGCTCGGAGCAGTACGGGCCTTTAGCTGAGGGCCAGGGTAATTCCCAATCCGCGTAAAAAGCCCCGGACTGTTCTGGGGCTTTTCCCTATCTTGGCAAAACCGTCCGCCCCCACCCGTTCACATTCCCTTGCGACGACCGCAGTAGCTTGGTCTGTATTACATCCCAAGCCCGGTTGGACTGTTCTGGGTTGATGAAATGTCGGCCTATGGGACGTGCGGTGAGGTCGGCAATCTGCAACCCGGGCGAGTTGCTTTTCTTGTCTGCGAATCTGAGCTCAAATCGCGTGGGAGCGTTGCCCGCCGAAATCTCGCCGTGCCGGCCATGCTCGAACGTATTCTTGAGTTCGCCATCTCCGACTTTCCCTCTGCTCTCGATGACCACGTGTGCTATTCGGGTCCCTTCCTCTCGGCTCGCCAAAAAACGACGCAAGTGTTCTGCGCAGGTATCGAGTGCTAGTTCATAAACCGGAGATCTAAGGACATTTCGGTGGACTAAACAACGCTTATCGACAATGATCGAGATAATAGTGAAATCGGCATCCTCAATAATGTGGTCTAACTCTGTCATGAAAATTCGTCGCTTCTGATCGTCTCTCAGAAATGCGAACGGCGGCTTTTGCAAGCGTATCTCGTTTTCATGCAGCACCACGGTATCGTGGCCGAAATGCGCGAACTTAAAAGCTGCTAGCGCAGGTAGCACTGACGCCACGTACTCGTCCTTCCTGAACACGCAGAAGTTGAGCACGAAAACCGGATAGTTGGCGTCCATGGACGCTGGATTCGGATCTCCGCTTTCGTCCGCGAAAATGATGTAGTCGCTGTATCTCACACTGTCATGTGGGTAGTCATCGTTCCACGTAGGTATTACGGAATCTGTAAAGCGTGAACTCCGGCTCGACCGGCGCCACGGGCATGTACTCGTCGGCCTCTTCGATCTTGGCGACGATGAACCAGGGGCCCGGTTCTTGCATAGCGCGGTCGAAGGCGTCTTCCAGGGTTTCGAGGTCGTCGACGGTGGTCGTCTTCGTGATGCCGCAGGAGTTGGCGACCTCTTCCAGGTTGGTATTGGTGGCCGTGTGGCTGGGCTGTCCGCCCGTCTGTCCCCACATCTCGTTGTCCCAAACCACCACGATCAGGTTCGACGGGTTCTCCCGACCGATCGTGGCGATTGCGCCCAGGTTCATGAGCAGAGAGCCGTCACCGTCCAGCGAGATCACCTTGTCGTCGGTGGACAGGGCCATTCCCAGCGCGATGGACGAGCACAGCCCCATGTTGCCGTAGGTGTAGAAGTTCCGGTCGCGGTGGCCGGCGTGGTATAGCTCGTCGCTGGTGGGGCCCAGGTTGCCCACGATGGGCGAATCCCCGGCGTGGCGCAGGACCAGTTGGGTGGCGTCGAACCTAAGCAATTTTGCCTCCGTGAAGCATGGGGGTCATGCAGATGGCGACCGGATTGCGGTGGGCGTGGCACAGCTTCATCACGCCGTCCAGCAACGTGTCCAACCGGTCCTCGCTCTCGATGGTGTAGTTGGCGATGCCGAACAGGTCCAGGATGCGTGTGGTGTTGCGGCCCATGGCGACCTGGGAGATGTTGAACTCGCCGACCTGTCCGCGCAGGTTCATGAAGATGGGAATGGGCGTCCGCGCCGGCAGACACAGACTGGCCACCGCGTTGACACTGTTGCCGAACCCGCTGGACTGCATGAACACCGCGGCGTTGCGCCCGACGGCGTAGCTGCCCACCGCGACGCCGATGGCTTCTTCTTCGCGGGTACAGGAAACCAGGTGGAAGAACGGGTCTTCGTTGATGATGCTGGTCACCCGGTCGATGGAAATGTCGGGCACGTAGGCGATGAGCGACGTGTCCCACTTCTTCAGGGTGTCAACGATGGTCTCAGCCCAGGGCATGGGAAACTCCTTGTGCTATGAATCGGCGGTCAGTATAGCGCAAGTCGGCCACCCTCGCCCCGGAGCGAGGGTGGCCGCGGGAGCCTGGGGTTCGGATTACAGCCAGGCGGTGACCTCATCCGCCGGCGCGCGCACGGACGCCGACGGACGCGCCGGTTGCCCGATGAACAGCGCCCCGACCATCGTCCAGTCGGATTCACCACCCATAGTTTCCGCCAGGTCCGGATGACGGGTGGTGTTTCCCGTGCTCCAGTCGCCGGCAAGACCCTCGGCCACGGCTGCGAGGAGGAGATTCTGCACGGCGCAACACGCCGCGGCGTAGTTCTCCTGGGTCATCTCTTCGCTGTCGCCCGGCACGCTGTACACGTAGATCAGTCCGGGTGAATCCAGTACACGCTGTCGGCTGCCGTTGGCGTTTTCGTGGTTGCCACTGCGGGCGAACAGGTTGTCGTAGGCCAACTGCGCGACTTCCGCGCGCTTCTGCCCGCCCTTTTCCAGCACGAAGAACCGCCACGGGTTGGTCAATCGGTGGTTGGGAGCCCAAACCGCCGCGTCCAGCATCCGCTGCAACGATTCCTGGCTGGGCACGGCATCGGTGAACTCGTTGTTCATCCGTCGGTTGTGGATCGCCTCGTAGACAGTAACGCCGGTCTCCGGGGCAGCAACGTTGCCGCTGCGCAATCGACTGCTCTGTGTCATCTCAACAACTCCTGTTTAGGATGGAATCAACATAATGATAAGTGTCCACACTATAACCGCAAGCGTCGCGCCAAACAAGCGGGAGTGCGGCGCTCCGGGTCCCAACCAACCCCGCCGCGATGACTTTGCCGGCGGGGTGGCATACAATGACGCCATGCCGGGCGGGCCGCGCCGATTCCCGTTTATCCTGATGCGCGGGTCCGGTTCATTGAGGACAAATCCCCATTCTTGATCCAGGAGGACAATATGGCACTGCAATGGGAACACGTCGCCGGACCCTTCAGTCGCCTGACCGAAGGCCCCGCCTGGGACGGTCGCCGGCTTCTGTTCACGCACATCCCCGAGAGCCGAATCATGGCGTACCACCCCGACACCGGCGAGTGCACGGTGTATCGGGAGAACACCAACCACACCAACGGCTTGGCTTTCGACGCCGAGGGCCGGCTCTACGGGTGCTGCTCAGGAGGGCGGGCCATCGTACGGTTCGAGGCCAACGGTACCACCACGACCATCGTGGACCGGTTGGGCGACCAGAGGCTGAACACTCCCAACGACCTTGCCATCGACCGGCAGGGTCGCATCTGGTTCAGCAACCCGTGGAATGCCGGAAACGTCGACCCCAGTGAGCAGCCGGAGATGTCCGGCCGGGACATCCTGCGCGCCGATCCCCAGCCCGACGGATCCTACACCTGCCAGCAGGTCACCTTCGACACCACCGGAACAAACGGCCTGCTGGTCTCACCCGACGACCAAACTCTCTACATCATTCAGACCGACAACGAGCCGGGCGGCGTGCGGGAACTGAGGTCGTATCCGATCAACGCTGATGGCTCGCTGGGCCAGTACATCGTGCTGCACCAGTTTGGCACCGACCATCGCGGCCCCCAGCGCGGCATCGACGGCATGTGTCTGGACGCCGAGGGCAACATCGTGGGCACGGCCGGCAACTGGGCCGGCGGGCCCGGACCCATGCTCTACGTGTGGACGCCCGAGGGGCGCGTCCTGGAGACGTACCCCATGCCCGCCGGGGTCGACATGCCCACCAACTGCTGCTTCGGCGACGCCGACCAGAGCAGCCTGTACGTGACCACGCTGGGCGGAGATCTGGTCCGCCTGCGAGATACCGGCCGCCGGGGCTGGATAATGTGGCCGCCGGTGCGCTGATGCGTCGGTTGCTGACCGCTGTTGCCCGGGGAGACCTGCCGGCGATCTCATTGTGGGTCGCGCATGGGCTGACTTGGGTCGTCTCCGTCGGAGTTGCCGTTCTGATATTTCCCGCCGGCGACATTGACGCTGCTCCGGCCCTGGCCACTCCGGTAGTGCTGACCGGGCTGGCGCTACTTTCAGTCCATTACCTCGACGGTCGGCGCTACATCCGCAAAACTCTGCTTTTTCTATTTACCGTCGCTTTGTTCGGCTTCTGTTTGGTGGGTAGTATGTCGGTGGGTGTGTTGTACTCCCCGTCGGCCATCGCCTTGCTGCTGGGAGCCATCCTGATCCCGGTACGCGCCAAAGGCGGCGTTGGCGAATCGTGAAACACCTTGACCCACCACCATTTCCCCGGAGGTTTCGATATGGACGTTTTCAACTGCATCAGGACGCGCCGCACGGTGCGGGATTTCAAGCCCGACCCCGTGCCCGACGCCGTCATCCACAAAATTATGCAAGCGGCCCGCTGGGCTCCCAGCTCCAGCAACACCCAGCCCTGGCACTTCATCGTCGTCCGCGACCGGGACACCATCAAGCAGCTTGGCGAAATCTGCACCCAAGGGACGTTCATTGGCAAGTCCCAGGTCGCCATCGCCATCGTTATGGACGAAGCCCGCCGCGCCCAGCTGGATGCCGGCCGCGCCCTGCAGCAGATGGAGCTGGTGGCTTGGGCCGAGGGCCTGGGCACCTGCTTCGTTGGCGTCCGCGGGGAGGCGCAGGACGAGGTCAAGGCCCTCCTGGGCATCCCGGAGGAACTGGAGCTGATCACCGTGCTGCCCTTCGGGTACCGCATCATGCGCGAGCCGGGCACCGGCACACCACGCAAGCCCATGTCCGAGATCACCCATGGCGAAAAGTTCGGACAGGCGCTGACGTTCGCCGACTAACCCGTCCGCCATAGAACAGTTACGCCAGTCGGGTCAGGAGCTTTGACTGCGCAGTCGCTCTTCCAGATCGGCGATGCGGGCTTGGGCGGCGACCCGGGCTTCTCGTTCGGCGATCCGGGCTGCCCGTTCGGCGTCAAGTTCAGCTTCGGCACGGTCAGCCCTGGCCCGCTCGTCGGTGAAAGTCAGAATATGCCGCCCCGTCGCCGGGTCATACCATCCGAGCCAGCCTTGTTCCCAGCGGAGGTGCAGGTTCAGGACCGTGCTGTAGCCCTGCAACATGCCTTCCGCCAATTCTTCAACGGGGATGGGTTCGTATTCGCCGCCCACCAACCGGTCGCCGGCCAGCTTGGGCAAGCGCCCTCCGATGGTTTCATCAAAGCGCCAGTATTCCGGGATACTCAGAGCGGCGTAATCGTTTCGTTTGTCGGTGGCGTCGGTACGTCTGGTGCTGGGGGATGCCACTTCCATGACGAAATCGGGCGGCTTGCCCTGGTCTGAAATGACGTAGGCACGGCGACGGTGGTAGGCCGCGGGATCCACGCCGAAGGCTATCAGCAGGTCAGGATAGCGCAGGCCGGTCATATCCTGTGTTGGCGTCAGGGCTAAGTAACGCTCGCCGGAGACTAGAGTCGTATCGGGGTTGCCGAAGTGGATGGCCAGATGGTGGACGTTGCCGTTGACGGCGAGGTGGTCAAAGTTGGTCATCTTGTCTTCGGGAATCTCCGGCGGGTCCGGAAACACCAAGAATTCCTCAGGCTGCTCGAGCTTGTTGATGGCGCTGTTGGCGGTGGTCATGCTGAACCTCTGAGCGCTTGACGAGCTAGCCTCGTGTCCGACGCAATGGGCAGTGCCCCGATTATACCTGAACCGCCGCCTAGCGCCCCTTGAACTCCGGCGCCCGCTTCTCCAGAAACGCCTGACGGGCCTCGCGGGCGTCCTCGGAACCGTTTAGGATGCCGCCGGCGTTGGACGTCAGGGTCATGGTGGTCTCCAGCGTGCTGTCCAGCGCGGCGCGCATGATGCGCTTGCTGATCCACTGCACCATGGGCGGCGTGCGGATGATCCGGTCGCCCAGGTCGCGGGTGGCCTGCTCCAGTTCTTCAGAGGGAACCAGGTAGTTGAGCATGCCCCACTCGTAGGCACGCTGGGCGTCCAGGTGACCCGTGTAGGCGAACTCCAGCGCCCGGCCCAGACCGACCATCTTGGGCAGGTAGTAGCTGCCGCCGTTCTCGATGATCTGCCCCAGCTGCTGGTAGCCGATGAAGCGGGTGTTCTCACAGCCCAGCCGGATGTCGCAGTGCAGCGCCATGTCCATGCCCGAGCCCACGGCCGGACCGTTGATCATGGCGATGGTGGGTTTGCGGACCTGGGAGATGTCCCGGTGCAGCTTGGTGAAGCCGTGGTAGAAGTGCTCGCGCGCCGCGTCCGGCCCCTCGATCGTTCCCCGGTTCCCCACGAAGTTCTCGCCGGTTAGGTCGGAGGGCGTGTCACGCCGCATGTCCGCGCCGGAGCAGAATCCACGTCCCACGCCGGTGAGCACCATGACCCGCACGTCGGGATCGTCGTCGCCGGCGCGCATGTACTCGCCGACCTTGGCGACGGTTCCGTTCTCCTCGGATGAGCCGATCAGCGCGTTCATCCGCTCCGGCCGGTTGAACTTGATCCACAGGATCCCCGAGTCTTCGGGTTCGTAAAGCAGGTAGGGCACCAGGTTCGGCGGCATGGGTTGCTCCTTTTGTGGTCGCGGATGGTACGGATTGACTACGGCGAGATTGCCACGTCATGGCCCATGGCGCAACGTAGATCTGCCCCGTTTTCCGCGTGGTTCGGCCCCGTTACGGCAAAATCCGGCCCTCGCGCCACGGGAATCCGGCGGGTGGGTCAGGTTCAGCTGAGAAGTGACACGCCTATCGTCTCCGCATGATCAGATAGATGAAAATGCCCAGGATCAATATGGCGATAATGATGAGCAGGATGATCAGCGTATTGCGGTCACGCAGCGTGTTGGCGGCACCCATTAGAGTGCTGCGAACGCGTTCCGGCACGGTGGCTTCCGGCGTCGGCAGCTCGGCGATGGCGGCCTCGATCACCGGCGTCGCCGTCGGCTGGGGGGTGGAAGTTGGTGCGGGGACGGGCGTGGCGGTGGGTGTCGCCGTGGGCAACGGCTCGGCGTCGGCGTCGGGGTATTGGTGGGCACTGGAGTGGGCGTTGGAGTAGGCGTGGGCGTTGCTGTCGGCTCAGGTTCGGGTGTCGCTGTGGGCTCCGGCGTCGCCGTGGGCACCGGTGTCGGTACCAACGTGGCAGTCGGCACCGGAGTGACCGTGGGCGCCAGCGTCGCGGTCGGCATGGGCGTGGCGGTCGGAGCCGCGGTCGCCGTCGGAGCGGTGGTCGGCTTTGCGGTGGGCTTGGGCGGAGGCTGCGTGCTCCTCACGACCGGAGGGTCTCGTCATCATCGTCGTCATCGTCTGGCTCCGGAGAAGGGCTAGAAATCCGGCCGGAAACCGACCGGATTATGGCGAGGGGTTATACTCCGGGCAATCGAGGCTAGCGGAGCAGGGCGATGCTGGGAAAGCGTTCAGACCAGAAGGGCCTGTGGGAAGCGGACCGGTTGTATCTGGACCACGTGGGCAAGGACACCTTCTACGGTTTGCTGGCCTCACTGCGGGGCCAGCTGTTCCGCGATGACGATTTCGCCGAGATCTACGGTCCGGACAATGGACGGGACAGCGCGCCGCCCAGCCTGCTGGCCACGGCGCTGCTGTTGCAGACCTACGACAAGGTGAGCGACGCCGAGGCCCAGGCGAGGGCTGACTGCGACATCCGGTGGAAAGTGGCGTTGGGGATTGAGATTGAGGACAGACCCTTTGCCAAGAGCACGCTGCAGATGTTCCGGGCGCAGCTGATCCTGCACGAGAAGGTGCGGGAGGTATTCGAGAGCAGCCTGCGCCTGGCGCGGCAGTCGGGCTACCTGAAGAAGCGTGGGATGCGGGTGGCGCTGGACACGACCTACACCCTGGGACGAGGCGCGGTGAAGGACACCTACAATCTGCTGGCAGACGGGATCGTCAAACTGTTGCGGGTCCTGGCGGCCGTGGCGAACATCGCTGTCGGGGAATGGGCCGAAGCCCAGGGGTACGCGAGGTACCTGGGCTCCAGCATCAAGGGCGAGGCAGCGATTGACTGGTCGGACCGCAAAGCGCAGCGGAAGCTTTTGGGGGAGATAGTGGCCGATGCGGACCGGCTGCTGGAGCTGGCGCGGCAGGCGTGGCTGGAATTGCCGGAGGCCAGCGTCCAGCGGCAGAGCGTAGTGGATGGGGCGGAGTTGCGGGGACAGTTGCTGCTCCAGGACATCGAGCGCAAGAGCGGCGATGGCGATTTTGCTGCTCATGCTGATGATGCTGATGACGGGGTGAGCCTCAGGGATAGGGTGAGCAAGGACCGGATGCTGTCGGTGCACGACCCAGAGCTGCGCCACGGGCACAAGGCGGCGATTGTGGTGGACACCGACAGCCAGCTGATCACCGCCGTGGACGTGTTGCCCGGCAACGCTCCCGACAATCTGGGGGCATTGGAACTGGTGGAGCAGAGCGAAGCGAGTACTGGCTCGGTGGTGGAGGAAGCCATGGGCGACGCCGCCTATGGGGACGGCGGGACCCGCCAGACCTTCGCCGACGCGGGACGCCGGTTGGTGGCCAAAGTGCCGGGCCGGCCCGACCGGAAACACTTTCCCAAAAATGACTTTCACCTTGACCTGGCCGCGGGCAGTTGCACCTGTCCGGCGGGGCAGGTTACCCACGCCATCGTGCCGGCGGGAAAGCGGACGGATGGCACCGGTCGTGTCCATCGCTTGCAGGCTTTCCAGTTCGACGGGGCGGTATGTGGGGCCTGTCCGCTGCGCTCCCAGTGCATCGCGGCCCAAGGCAGGCCGGGTCGACGGGTGCTGATCCATCCCCAGGAAGGCATGTTGCAACAGGCACGAGCGTTGCAGCAGAGCGCCGACTACGACGAGTATCGAGCGCGACGGGTGGTAGTGGAGCACAGATTGGCCCGGCTGGTCCAGCTGGGCATCCGGCAGGCCCGCTACTTCGGTAAGGTCAAGTCGAAATTCCAGCTGTATCTGGCGGCCACGGTGGCCAATCTCACCCTGGTGGCGGGCAAAATCGGGCTGTCGGGCAGTACCGGTGGCGGCGCAGCAGGCCACCGCGTCGTCCTCAATGATGTCCACACTGTGGTCGCCAATGCGGCGGCCAACTTCAGCGCTGCCCGGCTCGGACAACTATGGTCCCTGTTTTTCCTCACGTCGGCTTTACCTCCGAAATCCTTCTACCACAACCAGGGCTTTCCGGCCCGGTTTCTAGGCCGCGTCTCGTCCCCGGCCGCGGTGACTGCCGCCGTCTGGGGCTGGCTCCGGTTCGAGGTCGTGAAGTTCAGCTCGTCATCGGCGCTCAGGGTCGTGCCGGACAGGGTCAGGTCCGTGTGCGAGTGGCCGCTAATCGTTATGGTGACGTCGCCACACGGCTGGGAGGTCAGCTTTACCGTGTAGCTGCCGGTCGCCCCCTCCGGCACCGCCAGGGTGATGGGGTAGATGGCCACCCTGACCTCGTCATCCTCGGTGATGTTCACCGTTACGCTCTGGTCGGCTAGTACTGGATCAAACTTGTATAGGCAGATGAAGGATGAAACGGGCTATGGTCGCTACGCTGTCTGGCAAACAGCGGCGCGGGAGGTGCGGCATCCATAGTTGCGGAGAAATACGCGGTACGGTTGTCGGCGAAAGATCGGGACCAACTGGAGCGGTTGATCCGTAGTGGCCAGCGCTCCGCTCGGATCATCAATCGGGCGCGCATCCTGCTCAAGACCGACGAAGGGTGGAGTGCTTCCCAGGTGGCGGCGGCCCTGGATACGTCGCCGCGCACGGTGTTCCGCACCAAACGGCGGTACGCCGAGGAGGGGTTGGACGGTGTGCTGTATGACCATCCCCAAGCCAATCGGTATCGCAAGCTGGACGATCGGGGTGAAGCCCATCTGATTGCCCTGGCGTGCAGCGACGCTCCCGAGGGCCATGACCACTGGACCCTGCGTTTGTTAGCCGACAAGGTGGTGGAATTGGGATTGGTGGTGTCGCTGTCCCACGAGACGGTAAGGCTCAGGCTGAAAAAACACCCTCAAGCCCTGGCGGAAGCAGCAGTGGTGCATCTCCCGGATGAACGGGGAGTTTGTGGCGGCCATGGAGGACGTGCTGGACCTGTACGGCGAGCCCTACGACCCCCACCGGCCGGTGGTGTGCTTCGACGAGACCTCCACCCAGCTGCTGGCCGAGGTGTGAACTCCGTTGCCCGCCCAGCCAGGACGACCGCGGCGGCAGGACTACGAGTATCGTCGCGGCGGCACCCGCAATCTGTTCCTGGCCTGCGAACCCCTGGCTGGCGCCACGTGGCCATCACCGAGCGCCGTACCATGCAGGACTTCGCCCACCAGATGCGCTGGCTGGTGGACGTGGCCTACCCCGATGCCCCAGTCGTGCGAGTGGTACTGGACAATCTGAACACCCACCGCATGGCGTCCCTTTACGAGACCCAACGCAACGCAGCGGGGATCACCATCGACTGGCGGTTCAGCACCCACGACGCCAGAGCCAAACTCCATCGTTTCTACCCCTGCCTTTCCAACGTTGACTGAGTTCTAGGCGTTTCTGCCGTCGCTGTTCCAGTTCCTCTGGGGTCGGAGTGTGCCTGACGCGCGGTGCGGTCGCGGGCTTTTTGACCTTGGGCTTGCGTTTTCGGGTTTTGCGTGGAGCCGGTGGCTTGGTTGGCTGGGTGCCGTTCAGTTTGGATTTTTTGCCGGATCGTCGTGGCTCTGGCTGAGGAAGGTGGAACTCGTGGTGGAAAATATGTCTTTTAGGGGGTGTGATCCCCATTTCAGCGGGAACAACGGTTTCCAGACTGCTAATCTTTTAACCGCCACTACCCTTGTTGTTCTGGCGACGGGCTGGCGCCGCGCACCTCTCGCAGCCGCGATACGCCAGACCCCGACCCTTCAGTAGCCTAGATTCGGGGCCGGATGTTCTGGTTGTGGCTGAACAGGTTTGTCGGGTCGTACTTCTGCTTCAGGCCTGCCAGCCTCTGGAAGTTGTCCCCGAAAGCCGTCTGTATCGCCTCTTCTCCTTCCTCCGCCTCGGTGCCGACCTGGTTGATGTAGGCCCCCGAGGAGAAAGGCGACAATGCCGAAGCGAAATCCCTGACCCATCGGATGTGGACCTCCGACTCCCCGGGGTCCAGGAAGACCGCGTTGGTGGCCCATTCGCACAGGGCGCCCCGGTGACCAAAGGCGGTATCGTTGGCGGGAACACGCCGGGTGGCGTTGCCAAGATACTGGAACAGGACGCTCGAGAGCGGCGAGGTGACCCGGTCAAAAAAATCGAGCGTGATGTCCAGCGCGTCGTCACTGACCTGACTCATGAAATGGGACTTAAGGTAGTTCTGTCGTCCCTGGGGGGCCAGCGCCAGCGACTGGGCCTCGGTGTAGGTCCTGGGTCGGACATCGTCGGACAATGGCGGGCCGAACTCCCGTAGAGGCCGGATGATCAGCTCGCCCTCCTCGATGGGGCCGTAGTAACAGAGCAGAATGCGGCAGGCCTTGCCCCCGCCCTCGGGTAGGGTGGTCAGGAAGGTGATGATGTTCATCTCGTCGGGCATATTGGCGGTAAACTCGCTGACCAAGTCGAAGAACTCCCTTACTTTGTCGTACGGGTAGACCAGGTAGCCCGCCAGAACCTGAGGGCCGACGGGATGCAGCCGGTACTCGAGAGAGGTGACGACGCCAAAGTTGCCTCCGCCGCCCCGGAGGCCCCATAACAGGTCGGGGTTCTCGTCGGCGCTGACGGTGAGCGACTGGCCGGCGGCGGTGACCACGTCGGCGGAAATCACGTTGTCGCAACTGAGGCCGTAACTGCCGGACAGCCATCCAATGCCGCCGCCCAGCGTAAGACCAGCGATGCCGGTGTCCGGGTCGGTCCCTCCCGGCGCGGCGAGTCCGAAGGCCTGGGTTTCGTGGTCGAACGCTCCCCACTTTGTACCGCCCTGGGCCCGGACCGTTTTGGCCGCCGGATCGACACGGACGCCGGTCATCCGGGAAAGGTCGATCATCAACCCGTCGTCGCAGACGCTGTTGCCCGGGAAGTTGTGGCCGCCGCCGCGTACCGAAATAAGCAGGTTGTTCTCCCTGGCGAAATTGACCGAGTTGATGACGTCGGCCGCTCCGCTGCAGCGGGCGATCAGGGCAGGCCGTTTGTCGACCATGGCGTTCCAGATCCGTCGGACGCTGTCGTAGTCCTCGTCTCCGGGGAGCGGTGACTCGCCGTGCAGGCTGGCCCTGAAGTCCTCCACCTCCGCCTCGCTGATGGCAGCATAATCGCCGGAGAGGGTCGCAAAATTCAGGTCTGCCATACGTATGTCCCCTTTCTGCTTATCGACGCTCTGGAGCATCTCTGACACTGATGACCGCTCGCTCTGAACGCATTCGGAGGCCGGTCTTGTCCGCTTTGACCGTTGCCGATTATATGGCCGAAGCGATACCGACGCCACCGGAACTTTCCTGACGACCGCCCGCCGGCGCAAAATGCAGCCAGAAGCGGCCGGCTCAGGGAGTGCCCAGCAGACCCCGTGGTATATTCGCGTATGCTGCTGAACCAGCCGGTGCGGATTCGAGGAGGTCAGGAGGATGGTCGACAAGGAACAGGACTGGGAATACGGCCTCCGCGTCGAGGGACACAGAGCCGAAGGCGACAAGGGCGGGCCGGTTGTGATCGGCGAGAACGGCTTCCACTACCGGGCGTCGGGCGAGAACTGGGGCCAGCTCCCCGAAGGGTGCGTCTACCGGGAAGGAACGGCCGTCGCGGTTGACTCCAAGGACCAGGTCTACGTCTTCAACCGCGGGACCATACCGATGATGGTGTTCGACACCGACGGCAACGTGCTGCGGACCTGGGGCGAGGGTGTGTTCGCCAACCCCCACGGTGTGACCATCGCACCGGACGACACCGTTTTCTGCGTGGACAACGGAGACAGCACGGTCCGGCAGTTCACGCCCGACGGCGAGCTGCTGCTGACCCTTGGCACGCCCCACAAGCCGAGCCCAAAGATGAGCGGCGACCCGTTCAGCGTGCCCGCCCACGTGGCCTTCGACAGACGTACTGGAGAATTCTACGTGGCCAACGGCTATTCCAACGCGAGAGTGCACAAGTATTCGCCCGACGGCAGGCTCCTCTTCTCGTGGGGCGAATCGGGCACCGGGGACGGCCAGTTCAACATCGTCCACAATGTCGTTGTCGACAACGACGGCTGGGTATACGTCGCCGACCGTGAGAATCATCGCATCCAGGTTTTCAGCTCCGAGGGGAAATTCGAGACCCAGTGGGGCAACCTCTCCCGCGCCGCGGCCATCTGCATCGACGACCGTTCGGGTGAGGAACTCCTCTACATCGGCGAATATTTCTGTGGGATCGCCACCAACGACATCGGTACCGATCTCGGCCCTCGCGTAACGGTGATGAACACCAGGGGCGAGGTCCTGGCTAGGGTTGGACGGGAGACCTATGGTGACCAATCGGGCCGGTTCTATTCCCCCCACGGAATAGCCGTGGACTCCCAGGGAGACCTGTACGTGGCGGAGGTGTCCTGGACCGACTATGGCCGGCACATGGACCCACCCCGCGGTAACTGTTCAGAGTTGATGAGATCTGCGGGCTTTTTGGCCGTTCCCAGAGCCGTGGCCAAGTAGGCAATTCCGGTGCTGAGCCGATCAGATCCCCTCAAACGTGAACAATTACACCCAGCGAGCTTCGCTCAATGCAGAAGCTGGTCAGGGTCCGTGACTAGAGGTCTGGCCGGAAAGCCATTGGCGGGGTTTTTACCCCGCAACTGCCAGACGCTTTACAGTCATATACGGCAGATATCCATAGGCAATCCGTTGCTAATACCCCATAATTACATCGATATTCGACGCACTGAAAATTGCACTCTGGGGAAGATAGGGGTTTCCGGCCCGCTTTCTAGGTGGCGGTGCCTGTCCACTAAGTGCCTATCCTAATAATCCGGCGGCTCTGAGGGCGATGAGGGCGCAGGCGAAGTGAAGAAAGGCGATGTAGTTGTCGGGGGACTTGTCCCAACGAACCAGAATGCGCCGGAAACGGTTCAGCCAACTATGGGTGCGTTCCACCACCCAACGCCGGGCTTTGAAACCGGCCTCCCGCTTGATGGCTTGAGCCTCTTCGCCTCGACTGCGGATGTGGGCCGTGAAGCCGAACTCGTCCAGGGTGCGGCGCACCTCTGCGAAGTCGTAGCCCTTGTCCAGGCACATCCCCTGGGGATGCTCTGGGCTGGGCGCCGGTCGGGATACCGCCACGCTGTCCACCGTGGCCCACACCAGCTTCATGTCGTGGCGGTTGGCCCCGTCCACCGCCAAGCCCACTGGAATGCCCGACGCTTCAGTCAACAGGCTGCGCTTGACGCCTCGCTTACCTCGGTCGGTGGGGTTGGCGCCAGTTTTTTCCCCCACCCAGGGGCGACTTGGTCATGGCCCCGTCCATACTCAGCCAACTCCAGTCCAGACCCTGCAGTTCGTCGTAGCGCTCCAGTCCCACCCGCCACAACTCCAGGAACACCCCAGCGGCAACCCACTCCTGAAAGCGCAGGTGCGCGGTGGACCCGGAACAGATCCCCGTGGCGTCCAAGGCCTTCCACTGGCAACCGGTGCGCAACACGTAGAAGATGCCGTTGGCGCAGGTGCGGTCGGGAACCCGGGGACGGCCGCCCCCAAACCGATGGGTGTTCACACGCTTGGGGATCAGGGGCTCCAGCACTGCCCAGAGTCCGTCGGAAATCTGGAAACCGCCGGTGGTGGGATTGGTCTTGTTGGCTGGGCCAGCCCGCTTGGGACGTGGCGGCTTGGGGTCTTTCGCTTTGCTCATGGCCCCAGTCTAAACGTAACCCCACCTGGGCTTCCCAGAACGGGAGCGCGAGTTTTCACGAGTTATTAGGATAGGCACTAAACGGGACAAGATCAAGTAATTGTTCACGTTTGAGGGGATCTGATCGGCTCAGCACCGGAATTGCCTACTTGGCCACGGCTCTGGGAACGGCCAAAAAGCCCGCAGATCTCATCAACTCTGAACAGTTACCAGATCAACACCGTGCGCGCTGAAGTTCACACTGGCCCTATAATCGCCCATTCACCCCGGACGCCAATAGGGCTCGCCGTTCAACCAATGGGCGCTTCCGTTATCATCCGTTGGATAGACTATGAGAGAGTGGAACCCAATGAGCGGTGTCCCCTACCAGCAAGCGAAAGCCCAAGAGGGTCGGCGGCGGAGCTACTCGGGTAACTCGAGAGACTTGATGTACGGGGCGATTGCGCTTGAACCTGAGGCTCGCCGATTGGTACCGTATCCATATCCAAAGCTACCCCTCCAATGTTCAGCCCGGTGAGTTCAACCCGAGGACAAACACCATGAAATTCGATGTGGCAATTGTTGGGGCCGGCTCCGCCGGTTCGGTGCTGGCAGGACGGCTGTCGGAAGATCCGGGCCGCTCGGTTCTGTTATTGGAAGCCGGGCCGGACTATCCGGATTTTGATCGACTGCCCGACGAACTGAAATACGGGTTCAGCGCCGCCCCAATACCGCCCGCGGCTCGAACGGCCGGCGGCCACCCGGTCTCGTTGACCACCAGTCGCCATAACTGGCAGTTCACGGCGACTGCAACCGACCTCGCTCCGCCCATGTTGGTGCCCCGAGGCCGGGTTACCGGTGGTTCCAGCGCCATTAATTCCTCAGCTTTTTACCGTGGCGTTCCCGAAGATTTTGACGCCTGGGCGTCGCGAGGCAACGACGAGTGGAGTTACGAAAAGGTCCTTCCTTTCTTCCGCAAAATGGAAACGGACGTTGACAGGCAGGGCGACTATCACGGCTCCGAAGGGCCCATCTTCGTGCACCATTCCAACCCGGACGCTTGGGACTTCGCCCAAAGGGCCTTCTCCGGCGCCTGCCGCGCCAGCGGCTTTGAGGAAGCCGACGACCACAATCATCCGGACTCGAACGGGGTTGGGCCGGGCGTGACCAACAACCATAACGGGGTCCGGTTCAGCACCGCCCTGGGCTACCTGAGCCAGGCCCGCCATAGACTCAACCTGACGGTGCGACCCGATTGCCAGGTCCGCCGGGTTGTTTTTCGAGGCAAGCGTGCGACTGGTCTGCTGGTCGAGAGCGGCGGCCAGACCTTCACCGTTGAAGCCGAGCAGATCATTCTCAGCGCCGGTGCGGTCGGCTCGCCGCACTTGTTGCTGCTCTCCGGCGTGGGTCCGGCAGGGCAGTTGGAGAACCTGGGCATTCCAGTGGTTCAGGATCTCCCCGGCGTGGGGCGGAACCTGAAAGACCACCCGAAGGTGTACGTTACCTGGGAAGTTGGAGACGGTTTTGTTTCTCCTTCCAACCGGGGGGTTGGCGGCGCGGCGCTGCGGCTGACCGCTCCCGGGTCCCATCTGAGAAACGATCTGGGGATCAGCCTTTCCGTCCTGGTCGCGCCCCGGCTCAGGAGAACCGCGCCGGCATTTTCGGCACAAGGGGCACGGACTCAAGAGCCAGGGGCAGAAGGGGACGACACCGTCAACCGGCACATGGAAATGATAATCGCCCTGCTGCTGCCCGAAAGCTGGGGGGAACTGACGCTAACCTCGTCCGACTACCGGGTGCAGCCGGCCATGCACTACAACTACCTGGCCGAACCCTTTGACAGAGCGCGGCTGAGGGCCGGCGTTCATCTGGCCCTGGATTTGGCCGGGCGACACCAACTGGCCCCCCTTTTGGGGAAACGCATTGAACCCGGGGACAGGGACCTGGCGAGCGATGACGCGTTGGACCAGTGGCTGCTGCGGGAAGCGACTACCTACTCCCATATTTCCTGCACTTGCAAAATGGGACCGTCCGACGACCCGTTGGCCGTAGTCGATCAGTATGGGAAAGTGCATGGCATGGAAGGGTTGCGCATCGTTGATGCGTCAATCATGCCCGACCTGGTACGCGCTCCCATCAACCCGGCGGTGATAATGGTGGCAGAACGGGTAGCAGACTTTATCCAGGCCAGACGGTAGGCAATAACGGGCATCAGAGATGGGGAGGGCACGAGGTCGCCGCGAATGGCCCGACGGCATTCCCGCAATGACCGCGCACGGTGGGTATGCATGAGGGGTGCGTCGAGAAAGTCGCCGGACTGACAGCGGGTAACTGTTCAGAGTTGGTGAGGTAAATTGGCCGAAGGCGGGCTGCCAGACGCTGGCACGGGTGGCGGTGGTTATGTCATATAGAGGGAGTGGATACTGAGAGTGACCTGACCACCGCCGACCGCGATTTCCTCATCGCCATCATCGCCCAACTGCAGGCCACCGTTCTGGAACAGCAGCGGGTGATTGAGCGGTTGGAGCGGCGGATTGCCGAACTGGAAGGCCGGGCGAAGCCGGACGGCCCGCCCCGAATGCCCGGCCTCAAGGCGAAATCGGGCCGCCAGCCGCCAGCGCAGCAGCAGCCCCGAAAGCAGCGACGCCACGGCTTCGCCCGCCCGCGCATGACACCGACCCATCGGGTGGAGCACGTGGTGGAGAGCTGTCCCGATTGCGGGACGCACCTGTCCGGCGGCTGGGTCCAGCGCACCCGGGAAGTCATCGAGTTGCCGGTGGTTCCGGTGCAAGTCACCAAGCATGTCTTCATCGCCAGGACCTGCCCAGTGTGTCGGCGGCGCCGAGTGCCCACCGCGCAACTGGACGGCGTGACACTGGGGCGCCAACGCCTAGGCGTCAACCTGATCAGCCGCATCGCCACGCTACGGGAAGAAGGGCGCCTGCCGATCCGCAGTATCCAGTGGTATCTGCGCACCGTCCATCAGCTGCGCCTCAGCGTGGGGGCCATTGTGAGCGCCATTCACCAGACCGCGCAACAGGCCCAACCAGCGGTGGCCGCGATGGTGGACCGCATCCGCGCCAGCCCAGTGGTCCACGCCGACGAAACCGGCTGGCGTCAGAATGGGAACAACGGTTACGTGTGCGAGCCCTTGACCAATCACTTTCAGCACCCCCACCGAGCGCTACTTCCTGCGGCGGGGTCGGGGCAAGGCGGTGGTGGACGAAGCGCTGGGCGAGGCATTCTCCGGAGTACTGGTCAGCGATTTCTACGCCGCCTACCACCATTACGATGGCCCCAAGCAACGGTGCTGGGCGCACCTGCTGCGGGACATCCACGACCTGGTGGCCCTCTACCTCAAAGAGGCCCCGCTGGCCCGCTGGGCGGCGGCAGTCCATCGACTCTACGAGGAAGCCAAAGCCTTCTCTCATCCTCAGGCACGACGACGGCGCACTGCTCAACTGGCCTTGGAGCGGAGGCTGCTGGCCATCTGCCGCCCTTTCCTGTCTGAGCCGTCGGCTGTCCAGGGCAAGCTGTGCCGGCGCATTGAGCGCCACATCAAGGAACTCTTCGTCTTCGTGGCCGAACCGGACGTGCCAGCGGACAACAACGCTGCCGAGCGCAGCCTGCGTCATCTGGTCATCAGCCGCAAGGTCAGCGGCGGCACCCGCTCGGAGCAGGGCACCGAGAGCAAGATGACGCTGGCATCCATCTTCGGCGCCTGGCGCGCCCAAGGACTAAATCCTCTCGCCGCCTGCCGTCAGCTGCTCGTTTCCCCTCGACTCTGAACTGTTACGACAGCGGGTGTACCGCATTTCGGGCCTGAGGGAGACAAACAACCAGTTAATCAGGGGAAAACACCGCAGTGGCGTTGTGGAATTCGTCACCGCATCAGCCATGGCGTACTCTGCACCCGCGACAGTTCCTGCATCGGGCGACGCCGGACCAGGGGGCCCGACCCCTCGGGCCAGCTTGCGGACCATCTTCTTCACGTTGTGGGCCAGTGCTGCCGTGTAACCCTCATAGTCCACTTTCCACAGTCCTCGCAGTCGGGATTTGTCTCATCCCAATCGATTCAGGGCAGCGAAGGTTCCTTCTGCAATGTTCGCCGCCGAAACCGCTCTCGCTGGTACGCAGCAGTCTGGTTGCGTTCTCTGGCCCTCAGGCAGACGGGGTGGTACATCGTAAGGCCGACGTAGCGGCGTTTTTGTCCCGGTAGGAGGCCGGTGTCCTTCACTGGGCACGCCAGGCAGTCTTTTTGGTGTGCGAAGTACTGATATGCACCGTCTGTCGATTTTCAGAGTCATTGATCCGACATTTTCAAGGTCATTGACCCACTCTGGGAGCGCGGTGAAGTGACAAATATCAGTTTGCTGTTGGCAGGTCAATCACCCCCTTTGGTGCCCAGCAGGGCGCGGTGCGGCGATAATCACTCTCGGTAGCTGGTGCCTTCGATGACGATCTGGTAGCTGGCGTTGGCCAGCCGGTCCAGGGCGCTGTTGCCCAGGATGGGGTCATCGAAGAGGCTGAGCCATTCGTCCACGGCACGGTTGCTGGTGATGACGAAGCTGGACGCTCGATGCCGGTTGAGGATGAGTTCGTAGAGGTCGGCGGACTGTTGGGCGGTCAGGCCATGGAGTCCCAGGTCATCGAGGATGAGCAGGTCGGGCGTGAGGAAAGACCGGAAGGCGGGTCTGTTGAGTTGTCCACTCTGGCCTGGGTCATGGCTCTGAAGAAGTCGCCAGCGTGGACGAAACGGACGGTATGTCCGGCGCGGATGGCGGCGTAGCCCAGAGCCTGGGCGAAGAAACTCTTGCCGACGCCAGCCGGACCTACCAAGAGGACGTGCTCGTGCTTATCCAGCAACTCCAGGGAGAAGACGGCGTCCAGCAAACGGCGATCCAGGGTAATTGACGCTGACCAGTCGAAGTCCTCCAGGCGGCAGGTCTCCTCGAAACCGTCGCCCTGCAGCCGGAGTTCGGTGCGCCGGTGAGCGCGGCGATTGACCTCGTCGCTGAGGATGATTTCCAGGAATGAGGCGTAGTCCAGCTGCTCCCTTCGGGCCAGGGCGATACGCTCGGGCAGGGTGGCCGCCAAGGCGCCCAGTTTGAGGCTCTTGAGCAGGGGAGTGAGTTCGGTGGTGCGGGTCATGGGTAATCTCCTCAGGCTGACTGCGCGCGCTGGCTTGCGGTGTAAGCGAAGACTGTACCGGGACGGGCGCAGCGGCCCGGCGGCATCGGCAAGGGCAGTTGGGGCGTGGTCTCCAGCTCCAGGGCCTGCACCAGGATGCGTTCCACGCGGCGGACGTCGATGAGGTCCACCGCCAGGGCCCGCTGGCAGGCAGCGTCCAGACGCTGCGCCGTGTAACGCTCGCCCAGGCGTAGCAGCTTGTGCCCCTGACGGATCCTGGACCAGGGCAGGGGACCCTCGAAGAGACGCTGGGCAAATTCAGCCACCGCCGGCCCCAGCTGCACCCGCGCTGCGCTTGATGCGGTCCGGCGCTCTGGTAGTGTAGGCGGACAGCTCGGCGGGATAGTCGTCGGCGTCGGTGGAGCGGCCGCCTCTGGGCTGGCGGAGGTGGGTCTTGATCAGCTGACCCCGGTGGTAGATGTGTACCAGCTTGCTGCCCACCCTGATTTCCACCTGCTGACCTGGCGGGCAGACGTCCGGCGGCACCGAGTACAGCGCCTGCTGACACTGGATGTGATGGTCCTGATGCACCTTGGCGGTGCGCCAGTGGGCAATCTCGTAGGGCTCGCCGTCCCAGGGCAGCAGGGTATGACGCTCCTCATCTTGGAAAACCACCAGGGGCTTCTTGCGGGTGGTGCCATGGATCCGCATCCCAGCCACCTCCAGACACCACTTCGGCGCCGCCGCTCTCACGTGGACGAACCCGTCGAAATCAGCGCCCTTGAAGAAGCGCTCCCGTGCATGGGGCACTCCCAACTAACCAGGGTCGTCACGCAGCCACTGGTGCGCCAGGAGGTGCGTGCGTGGCGTGTCCCTGGTCATCGGAAAGAGGCACCAACTGGTAGCCCAGTTGGGCCGCCCGGCGCTTGGCCGCGCGCAATGCGCGCTGTTGATACTGACTTTCGTAGTATTCGGCGCCAGCATCCGCGTACTCCTGGCCGTACCGCAGCATGGAATAGATGAGCCTCGCCAGCTTATGTGCCGTGGCGGTGATGGCCTTGGGCGCACCCATCTGTGCCTTCTTCCGGCGCAGGAAGGCGCCCAGGGCGCTGTCGGAGCGGTGCAGCCCATGGGCGGCCAGACGCAATGCCGCGGCCGTCCGGCTCGCGCTGGGCTTGGTCTTTGAGCTCAGGACCCGGCCACCGGTGATACGGTGGTCGGGGCTCAGCCCCAACCAGGACGCGAAGTGCTTGGCGCTGGGCCATTTCGTCAGGTCAGTGCCAATCTCGCTGATCACCTTGAGCACCGTAAAGCCGTCGATGCCGTCGATCTGGGTCAGGTCCACCCCCGTCATCCGGTACAGGTGTGCCCTGATGTCGAAGCGGGGTGCGTTGCCCTGACTGCGTCGCCGGCCATTGTCGGCCGGAGACCCGCCATCGCTGAGGTCCTCGAACCGCTCCAACTGGGCTTCAATCTCCCAGTCGCACTCGGCAATCTTATCGTGATAGAACCGGTACAGTTCCAGGGCCTGGGTCAGCTCGAAGATGTGCTCCTCCCGCCAGTGCCCCTGCAACGACTTGGCGATCGTGGCTTCGTCTGCTTTCATGCCAGGACGACGAAACTGCGCCAGCTTTCGGGGGTCCCGTTCGCCGTCCACGATGGCCTCGATAATGTCCATCCCGGTCCTGCCGGTGATGTTGCTGATCACGTGCTGGAGCTTCACGTTCATCTGGGTCAGCGCCTTCTGCATATGCTGGATATGATGGGACGCGTACTGTACCAGCATGGCCCGCGGTCGCAGGTAGCTGCGCCGACGTCGGATCTCCGCGTCGGGGCGCAAGGCTCCCGACAGCAGTCCGTAGGTGTGCAGCTGCTGCAGCCATTGGCAGTCCCGCACGTCGGTCTTGCGCCCGGACACGTTCTTGATGCGCCGCGGGTCCACCAGCATCACCTGGAACCCACGCTCTTCGAGTACCCCGAACAGCGGTATCCAGTACACGCCGGTGGACTCCATGACTACGGTCGCCACGCCGCACTCCACCAGCCAGTCCACCAGGCGATAGAGGTCCGCCGTGAAGGCCTCAAACTCTCGCACCGGCGGCTCCGCGCGGTCCGCAGGCACCGCCACTAAATGGCTGGTGGCGCCCACGTCGATGCCCGCCGCGTTCAGGTTCAACTGGGACCGCTCCGCCGGTAGACGCTGCCGCTCCCCTGCGGTCTTTCCCACCGGTTTCGCGCTCCTCTGGCGTGTCGTCATCCTATCCCCTCCAGCGTTGCAGCGTAGGCGCATCGCCGGAGGGAGTCACGGACAATAGCCACTCTCCCAAACGGGATCGCCCTGATTGGGGCGTCACCAATGATGCCGCCGTAAGACTACCGGACCATGCTTTACGCCGGGCAGCAAGCGCCAATGCCCTCTCGGTCTTGGTCCGGACGACACGCCTCGCCAAGAGCTTACACGTATGCCCCAGCCTCGTCAGTTAGTTTCCTCTGCACGGCCCGGGCGCGGGCATAATGATGCTTTACGCTCCACCTTGGGCTTGTCCTTGGGGTGGCCCGCCCTCGCCGGATCGGGGATGAAACCCCGGTGCTGGGCGTACTCCAGAAACCCCTTGGTGAAGTGGGGATGCAACGGGTCGGTGCCCACCACTGCGGCGGGGAAATTATCGATCACCAGGTACTTGGGCATTCCACCGAAGAAAGCCCACGGCGCCTCCAGTCCGGCGATGACGTCCTCCAGCTGCTGACTCTGCATGGGCCACACGAAGCAATGCCGAGAGTGGCACAGTACGATGATCATGGCCCACACCGCCTGGCGGCGACCGGTCACTGGGTCCGTAATCATCCCCAGCCGACCAAAGTCAGCCTCCGCCACCTCACCCGGTGGGGTGTCCTCCATCCGCACCGTGGTCTTGCTGCGCTTGCGCCAGTTGCGTTTCAAAATGAAACGGCGCAGCGACGGATACGATACTGCGCACCCTCGGACGGCCAGCAGCTCATGAATGCGGGTCATCTGCAGCCGGTCGTTGGCGATCCACTGGTAGATCTGATCCGCCCAGGGCTCCAGCAGATCCTGCCGGGGCGTCGCCACTCGCCGCGGCCCCGACTGGCTGATGCCAGCCAGCTGGCTCAACTGCTCTTCAGCGGGAACGGGCCCGTCTCGGGCGATGCCCTCAGCCTTTGCCGCCGCCAGGTACTTGCGCACCGTATTACGGGACAGCCCGGTACCCGCCGCGATCTCCCGCGGGCCTACTCCCGCCTGCCAGCGGCGGATGATCTCTTGTATTTCCATTCAGGGAACCTCCCGGTATGCCATCGCTGCACCTCAAACACGAAGTGCGGCAATGGTCGCCGATGCGGCTCCCAAGGTGGCCTAATGACCCTGAAAATCCCGGTCAAAGACTGTGAACATTTCGCGGTTTATCGGGTCATAGTCGGTGAACAATGACAACCACCGACGAGGCCGCGGTCACCGTCACCGACGACGAGCCGTCCAGCACCAACGGCCGCCCGGGCGCGCCGCGCTCGCCGAACCTCAGTTCGGGCGACGGCAAGGTGATCATGCAGTGGTTGCCACCGAGGCTCAGTGGCGGCCGGCCGATCCTGCGCTACGAGTACCGCCTGGGCGCGGAGTTCTTCGGCAAGCCGTGAGATCCCGATTACGGACAGCGCGCCGGGCAGGGCCAATCACGGCCGGTACGAGATAGCGCATCCGAACGGAAGTTACGCGATCGTCTATCTGCGGGCGGTGAACGATCAGGGAGCGGGCCCCGACGTGCATCGGGGCACGATGCCGTTCGCGGGCGCACCCGGGCCGCCAGGCGATTTCAGCGGGACGTTGATCTCGGATAACGAATTCAGGCCGTCGTGGACCGATCCGGCGGCGGCTCCCGGCGTGACCATCACGGGATACAACATCGGCGGATCGCCCGACGGGGTGTCGGACTGGGGTCAACGTACCTACAACATTACGGTACCCGGCACGACCTCGATGACGGGCCGGATCGGGCTCCGCACAGGTTACTTCCGGATCCGGGCACAGTTCCAGGTGGACACGCCGACGGTGGTCGACGGAACTGAGTTCAGTGGGGGGATGAGCGAAACGTCGCCGGTCGTCCGGCTCGGCACGGGGGAGGTTTCGTTGACCCGGTGCTGCCGCAGATCCGTGTCTGGGACGCCTTTGTGCGGGAAGGCAGGGACGCGGCCGTGGACTTCACGGTGGGACTGTTCCCGGCCGCGACGTCGACGGTGACGGTGGACTACCGCACCGAGGACATCCGAGCGACCACGCCCAACGACTACCAGGAGACGTCCGGGACGCTGACCTTCGCGCCGGGTGAGACGGAAAAGATCGTGTCGGTGCCGATCGTCGACGACGACGCGGAGGGCAGCGGCAAGTCGTTCGCGCTGCTGCTGAGCAACGTCTCGGGCGCGCGTCTCGGAGACGAAGGCACAGCCGGCATGATCTACAACGAGGAGGACGTGCTCGCGGGCTTCACGCTGGTGGACGCGGCGGCGGCGGATGTCGGGTCGCTTGCGGACGGGGCCGAAGTCATGCTGGACGATCCGGCGAACGGACAGTACGGGGTCAGGGAGGAGACGGTGCCGGAAGCGGCGATTGGGAGCATCCGGCTGGAGCTGTCAGGGGCGAAGACGGTGACCAGCACGGACAACGAGGCGCCATACACGCTGTACGCGGACGGCGGCGGCACGGTTCAGGGCGAGGCGCTGCCGCCGGGTGTCTACACGCTGCAGGCGACCGCATATCCCGAAACCAATCGCGGGGGCAGCGCGCTGCAGACGGTATCGTTGTCGTTAACGGTGACGGCGGCGACGGAAGATGAGGATTAGTATTACAGCCGCGCTTTGTAGGAAGGACTCATGTCGCTGACCGTGCCCGAAGTTAGACGGCTGTTATGCACGCTGCTGTGACTACTTTATGAGAGCACTGACCTGCCTATATGGTAGCCGTGGTGGAGCCGGTGGCACCAAGCCCGATCCTTGGAATCCCTTACAAGAGACTCTTTCAGAGGCCCTCAATTCAAGTGCAACTGTAATATTAGGGAGCATCGCAGTCGGCGACATTAGGGGTGGCCATCGACCCGACCTCGCTGACGGTTGACGAGGGCCAGAGCAACACCTACACGGTGGAGCTGAAGAGCCAGCCGTCTGGCGACGTCACCATCGCCATCAGCGGCCACTCGGAATCGGACGTCACCCTGCCCGGCGCAGGCCTGAGCGCCGACCACAAGCTGACCTTCACGACCTCGAACTGGAGCGAGGCCCAAACGGTGGCAGTTACCGCGGCCGAGGACGACAGCGCGGACCAGGATGCCGATGTGACCCTGGTCCACGCCATCAGCAGCGCGGACGACGCGGGCTGCGAGGCCCTAGAAGTCGGGCCGGAAAGGCTGGTTTGGGAAGTGGGATTGGGGCAGTAAAGCCGACGTGAGGAATGCCAGCGACCAGATGTGGCCGAGCTGGATTGCGCGGAATGTGGCGACGGTATTGACGACCTCAGCGCCGATGACGTGGTTGCCGAGCGGGTCGTCGCCGGTATCGTCCGTAAGACCCAGTTTGCCCGCCATCAGCGTCAGATTGGCCACCGTGGCTGCCCGATACAGCTGGAACTTCGTCTTCACCCGTCCGAAGTAGCGCGCCTGCCGGATGCCCAGTTGCTCCAGCCGCGCCAACCGATGCTCCACCACCACCCGTAGCTGACGGTACTCATCATAGTCGGCGCTCTGCTGCAAAGCGCGGGCCTGTTGCAACCGGGCTTCCTGCGGATGGATTTGCACCCTCCGCCCTCTACGGCCTTTGGCTGCAATGCATTGCGACCGCAGCGGACAAACTCCACACACCGCCCCGTGGAATTGGAAAGCCTGCAATTGATGGACGCGTCCCGTCCGGTCGGTGCGTTTCCCGACGGGGACAATGGTGTGAGTAACCTGGCCCGCCGGACAGGTGCAACTGCCTGCTGCCAGGTCAAGGTGGAAGTCATTCTTGGGGAAGTGCTTCCGGTTGGGACGCCCCGGCACTTTGGCCACCAGCTTGCGTCCCGCATCAGCGAAAGCCTGCCGCGTCCCACCGTCGCCGTAGGCGGTGTCGCCCAGGGCTGCGGTAACCAAGACCTCAGCATTGGCTTCACTCTGTTCCACCAAGTCCAATGCCCCCAGATTGTCGGGGGCGTTGCCTGGCAGCATGTCCACCGCGGCAATCAACTGGGTGTCCGTGTCCACCACAATGGCCGCTTGGTGCCCGTCAAAGCGCTTGCTGCTGCTCTTGCGACCGTGGCGCATCTCTGGATCATGCACCGACATCATCCGGTCCCGGCTCACACCCTCCTTGAGGCTCACCCCACCATCCCCGTGGCCGTCATCATCGCCACCCTTGCGCTCCACATCCTGTAGCAGCAACTGTCCCAACAACTCCGCAGCCTCCACTATCTCCCGCCGTTGGACGCTGTGTGTATCCAGCATGTCCCGCGCCTGCCGCGCCAACTCCAGCAGCCGGTCCGCGTCCGCCACAACCTCCGCCAACAGCTTCCGCCGCTCCCGCTTGCTCGACCAGTCGATGGCCGCCTCGCCCTTCACGCTGCTGCCCAGGTACCGCTGGTAGCCCTGGGCCTCAGCCCATGCTTTGACGGTGGTCCTATCCACCGCCGCCAGCGCCCGCAGCAGTTTCACCATCCCGTCCGCCAGCAGATTGTAGGTGTCCTTCACCGCCCCACGTCCCAGAATGTAGGTCGTGTCCAACGCTACCCGCAGGCTCCGCCGCTTCAGATACCCTGTCTCCCGCGCCAGTCGCAGGCTCCGCTCAAACACCTCACGCACCTGGTCGCGCAGTATCAACTGGCCGCGGAACACCTGCAGTGTGCTCTTGGCAAAGGGCCGGTCCTCCACCTCAATCCCCAGGGCCACCTTCCCCAGGGCCACCTTCCCCAGGGCCACCTTCCAACGGATGTCGAAGTCGCCTCTCGCCTTGGCCTCGGCGTCGCTCACCTTGTCGTAGGTCTGTAACAGCAACGCCGTCGCCAGCAGGCTGGGCGGCACACTGGTGCGCCCATTATCCAGACAGTAGAACTCGGCAAAGTCGGCGTCACGGAACAGTTGGCCACGCAAGGAGGCCAGCAAACCGTAGAAGGTGTCCTTGCCTACGTAGTCCAGATACATCCGGTCGGCTTCCCACAGTCCCCGCTGCTCAGTTCGCTCGCCCAGCATTGCACTCCCCCACTCCGTTGACTGGCATGACCCGGAGTATCACCCTATCCCCAATCAGCCGGGGTTTCCGGCCAGAGTTCTAGTACCCAATCAAACCTGCATTGGCAGGTAAAGCGCGAGACGAGCCATGGTTGCTACGCTGTCTGGCAAACAGCGGCGCGGGAGGTGTGGCATCCATGGTTGCGGAGAAATACGCGGTACGGTTGTCATCAGAAGGTCGGGCCCAACTGGAGCGGTTGATCCGTTGTGGCCAGCGCTCCGCTCGGGTCATCAATCGGGCGCGCATCCTGCTCAAGACTGTCGAAGGGTGGAGTGCTTCCCAGGTGGCGGCGGCCCTGGATACGTCGCCGCGCACGGTGTTCCGCACCAAACGGCGGTACGCCGAGGAAGGATTGGACGGTGTGCTGTACGACCATCCCCAAGCCAATCGTTATCGCAAGCTGGATGATCGGGGTGAAGCCCATCTGATTGCCCTGGCGTGCAGCGATGCTCCCGAGGGCCATGACCACTGGACGCTGCGTTTGTTAGCCGACAAGGTGGTGGAATTGAGATTGGTGGTGTCGCTGTCCCACGAGACGGTAAGGCTCAGGCTCAAAAAAACACCCTCAAGCCGTAGCGGAACCAGCAGTGGTGCATCCCGAAAGTAGGCGGCGAGTTCGTGGCGGCGATGGAGGACGTACTGGACCTGTCGCCGAGCCCTACGACCCCCACCGGCCGGTGGTGTGCTTTGACGAGACCTCCACACAACTGCTGTCGGACGTGCGCCCGCCGTTGCCCGCCCAGCCGGGACGGCTGCGGCGGCACCCTCCTGTTCCGCGAACCTCTGGCGGGTTGGTGCCACGTGGCGATCACCGAGCGCCGCACCATGCCAGACTTCGCCCACCAGATGCAGTGGCTGGTGGACGTGGCCTACCCCGACGCGACCGTGGTCCGCGTGGTGCTGGACAATCTGAACACTCGCCGCATGGCGTCCCTTTACGAGACGTTCCCGGCTGCTGAGGCCCGGCGCATCGTGAAGCGCCTCGAGTTTCACCACACTCCCAAACACGCCAGTTGGCTGAACATGGCGGAGATTGAGTTCAGCGTGTTGAGCCGCGCCTGTCTCAAAGGGAGGAACCTCAACGCCGACGCCCTGCAACACCAAATACGGCCTACGAGACCGAGCGCAACGCAGCGGGCGTCACCATCAACTGGCGGTTCAGCACTCAAGATGCCCGATCCAAATTGCATCGCCTTTATCCCTGCCATTCCACGCTTGATTGAGTACTAGTAGCCCGCCGCTGGCCGATGGCACTATCTCGGTGGTAGGACTATATTGACCATCAGTTGTCGGCGCGCGGTTCCATGCGGGGCAAACGCTCTTCACTCCCCCATCTCGCTATTCCGACGCCGGAGAACGGGTCATCCACGCCTCTAAACCCCTCAGAAAACCCCTGCCATCGCCGCTAAGAAACCTGCTCGTGGATGCCCCATCTCGCGGCAGACCTCCACCAACAGCATGCCCAAATTCAGGTGCAGGCCGTCGTTGGCCTGCACCTGGGGAGTGCCGAGAGTACCTCACCGGACGATTCTCTCGGTCAGTCGCTCCAGTTCATCCCACAAAACTCGGATTTCCACTGGTCCAGTTTTGGGGGCAAACCAGTCGTGTTGGCCTCGCCACCGTCGCCCCGGAATCGGTCCGAGACTCGCCTTGCAAAGATGAACAGGCATTGTTGCTGTTGTTTTTCCAACACGGCCGCCAGCCAAAAAGCCTTGGAGAGCCGCTACGAAAAGGCACCCAGACCCGGGATTATTGTCTCTCGGAAGGCGTCAACCTCGGCCCACGGCATGTCGTAACCACCCTCCTGGGTGTGGGTGGGAAAGATAAAGACGTGATTGATACCCGATTCGTCTCTGGCACGCTTCAGTCTGGTCAAGCACTCCTCCGGTGGTAATTGTTCACGTTTGAGGGGGATCTGATCGGCTCAGCACCGGAATTGCCTACTTGGCCACGGCTCTGGGAACGGCCAAAAAGCCCGCAGATCTCATCAACTCTGAACAGTTACCTCCGGTGTGCCGAATAGACCAAACCTGGACTTTGCACAAAAGTTAGATAAATCATAAGAACAGGGTAAGCTGGCCGGACCCTCCTGGAAAAAGGCCAAGCGATGCTCACCCTGCCCAACGCGATTGTACCCGTACTCCATCCCTTCGCCACGCTGTTTCGCAGCCCGACCTGGCGGAAAGCCCAAATCCTGCTGATCGGCGCGATACTGGCTCCCGGCCAACGCACCGTGGCATCGGCGCTCCGTGTCATGGGACTGAGCGACGACCGCAACTACGCCCGTTATCATCAAGTGCTCAATCGGGCGGTGTGGTCGCCCCGCCAAGCGGCACGCATCCTGTTGGGACTGCTGATCCTCTACTTGGATCAAGGCGATGGTCCGTTGATCTTCGGCATACGAGCCTTTTACCAATCACGAAACCCTGGAACGGCGCCGCGGTCCTAAAATCAAATCCTTGGGCATCTACCGCGATGCGGTGCGTTCCAGCCGGAGCCACCTGGTCAAGGCCAGCGGTCTGCGCTGGATTTCCCTGATGTGGCTGGGCCAGGTCCCCTGGGCGGGACGCTATTGGGCCTGGCCTTTTCTCACCGTGCTGGCGCCTGCGGAACGCTACTACCGGCAGCGCGGACGCCGCCACAAAAAACTCACCGACTGGGCGCGGCAGATGGTCATGCAACTGCGCCGCTGGCTGCCCCAGCGCCCCCTGGTGCTGGTGGGCGACGGCGGCTACGCCGTCCTGGACCTGCTCCACTGCTGCCAATCCCTCCGTGAACCCGTTACCCTCATCACCAGATTGCGCCTGGACGCGGCGATATGGGCCAGCGGTTGCGAGAGCCTCGAACCTCATCACCAGATTGCGCCTGGACGCGGCCCTCTATGAACCGGCGCCACCACGTCAACCGAGCCGGAACGGTCGGCCACCGCTGAAAGGCCGACGGCGGCCCGCGCTGAAATCACTCGTCGACCATCCCGGTCAGTCCTGGGCCACCGCGGTGGTGGCCTGGTACGACGGCACCACCCGCAGGGTGGAGCTCACCTCGCAAACGGCGGTCTGGTATCGTTCGGGCAAGCCGCCCGTGCCCCTGCGCTGGGTTTTGGTTCGGGACCCCCAAGGAGAATTCGCTACACAGGCTCTGCTGTGCACTGACCTGGCCGTGGACCCGGCGCAGGTTCTGGAATGGTTTGTGCTGCGCTGGCAACTGGAGGTCACCTTCCAGGAGGTGCGAGCACATCTGGGTGTGGCGACCCAACGCCAGTGGTCCGATCGCGCCATTGCCCGCACCACGCCGATCCTGATGGGCCTATTCTCCTGGACCACCCTGGCGGCTCACTTGATGCAGGAACAACAGCCCATGAGCCATCGCACCGCGGCCTGGTACGCCAAGCCGTCTCCAACTTTCGTGGATGCCAGCGCTCTGGTGCGCCGCCACCTGTGGCTGGCCTCCGAGGGTTTTTCACTGTCCGAGGCAGAACCGGATATATGGAAAGTCCCGGCTGTCCTGTACCACCGACTTGTAGATTCACTCGCCTACGCGGCTTGAAATGTGCAAAGCCTAGCAAAGGAATCGCATATTTCGGCCGCCTGAGCGTCGCCGATGCTCTCTGGGACAAAATCGTCGGCCAGGTCAATGCCGGCCTCTCGCAACCAGACGAGGTTGGAGACGCTGGGGTATTTCAGGTACGGTTGGCCGGGCCGGAACCACTGTTGGGGAAAGCGACGGGCGGCCGGGCCGTCATGCGACACCGTCGTTGGGGTAATGAAGATCGTCTGGAAACCGTCCAGGTTGCGCCCGGCCCGCGCCGCGCCGATTTCCAATTGGCGGCGGGCCGCGTCGACCGCTTTTGGATGGAGGCCGACGAGCAACAGGGCGCCGTCGGCAACTTCACCGGCCAACTCCACCATCCGTGGACCGGCGGCGGTCATGAATACTGGTGTCGGCCGGTAGCTTACGTTGCGCAGCCGGGTTTCGACTCCGTTGAATTCCATACTCTCGCCCCCCAGCAGGCGGCGAATGGTCGTGATGGCCCGTCGCATGACATCGACCGTGGCCCGGGGCCGGCCAATATTTCCGACAGCGAGGTAGCCGGGAGCCACGGTCAGGCGCACCCGTTCGGGCGCGATCTCCTCCAGGGAGTGGGCCAGCGAGGCCAGCACCATCGAATGCCGGGTGACCGGATTGGAGGTCGCGGGGTACAAGGTCAGCCGGGAGGTCCGCTCGGCGGCCAAGGCCAGAGTGAGAAAGACGTCCCGCCCACTGTGCTGGTGGTCGTGGACACCAACTCCGGCAAATCCGGCGGCCTCGCATCCCGCAATGAAATCGGCGGTCTCCTGGATCGGCAGGCCGACGGGTACCCTGATATCCACTTTCATCGGGCGCACCTACTGTTCCGTCCAGAGATGAGCGAACTGGGTGGCCACCACCTGCTCATAGGCTATGTCCCCGGAGAGCAGGCTGACATTTCGGGAGAACTCGTTCAGGTTGGCTACAGAGTTCGGAGAAATTTCTGCGACGTAATAGGGCGCGTCACGCCGTACCAGGTCCTCGATCAATGTGGCTTCACCCGGTGGGAACAGCCGGTGGCCGATCTCGGCTGCCAGAGACGGATCGGACCGCAGCGCCCGCTGCGCATCCACGATCGCGTGAACCGCTCCCGCGGCGGCGGCGGGAGCGTCTTCAATCAGCCGGTCAGTAGTTACCAACGCCGCAAAGGTGAAGTCCCTCGCTGCCGGCGGACCGAGTCCTTGCCTCGGGTCGAGCGCCACGCTGCCTATCCCGCTACGCACCGCGACTTCGGCTCCCATCGCGTTGGCCCAGAACCCGTCGATTATCCCCTCCTCCAGGGCTCGGGCGGCGTGGACGCCGAAGGAAACGCCGGCATCGCCGCTTCCGGGTACCGGTGCCAATGTCACACCGTCTCGCGTAGGATCCACGCCGGCTTTGGCCAGCAGCCGGCGCAGCGTGGCGTCGGGCCCGGGGGCTGCCCCGATGCGCAAGCCCTTGACCGCTGCAACGTTCCCCAGCGGGACTCCCAGGTCGGAGCGCAACACCAGAAGCCAGAAGGTATGCTGGGACAGGGCGGCCAGCAACTTAGCGCCCTGCCAGCCGGGGAATGCCGACAGGGTAGCGTGGGCGGGACCGGCCACAAAGTCGATCCTACGGTCCCGCAATGCTTCCATGGCCCTGCCCACCGGAAAGACCATCTCCAACTCCGCGTCTATTCCCTGGGCCTGGAAAAACCCCAAGTCTATGGCGGCAACCGCGGGAAAGTAGGAGTTGGAAACCAGATCGGGTACCGCGATGCGCATTCGAGTCGGCTCCTGGCCCCCGGCCGGTAACAGGGCGAGAGGTCGGGCCAAGTTTACCATCGGTCTCGCGTCCAGTATCCTCTTGTCGGTCTCGCGCAGCCGGTCGGTTAGCCAGCCCCAAAGCCTTGGGATTGATGCCAGATTTTCACCGGTTGGCGCAGCGACGCCCCTGTAGCCCGGTCCGATACCCGTCGCGCCTTCGTTGTGGCGGTGGCTTTAGTTCAGGCAACCAAGAGGAGCACCGCATGACTACGTCCTACCGTCCCACGGGATTGGTCCGTTACCACGCTGCCGGCGCGTACCGGGGTTACACTCTTTTCTCGCCCAACGGCGGCGACGACGCCTACCTGATCGATATGGAAGGCAACTTCGTTCACCGTTGGCACTATCCCGGCGGGATTGCCTACGGCTACCTGTTGGACAATGGCAACTTGCTTTTCCGAGATCAAGGGTCCAACCCTCCGGGCGCCGACCACATCCGGGAACTAGACTGGGACAGCAGGCTGGTCTGGGAGTACTACAACCCCAGCCTGCGGCGCCACGACCGGCTTCCCAACGGCAACAACCTGATCCTGTTGCAGCGGGACCTGATACCCGCGGAACTGACCCGCAGGGTCCGGGGCGGCTTCACAACCGCCAGCGACCCGGAGCAGATGCTCGGCGATCAGGTGGTGGAGGTCACGCCTGATGGCGTCGAGGTGAACGTATGGCGGTCCGCCGACCACCTGGATCTGGAAACGGACGTTATTTGCCCCCTGGAGCGGCGCGACGCCTGGGGAGGCGCGAACGACCTAACGGCGTCGCCTGACGGAAGCACCTTCCTGATCAGCTTCCGCATCCTCGATACTGTGGCGTTGGTGGACCGGTCAACGGGGCAGATTGCATGGAAGTGGGGGCCGGGCCACATATCCCATCAACATCATCCCACCTACCTGGACAACGGCCACGTGCTGCTGTTGGATAACGGCGCCCACCGTCGGGGATTAAGCTACTCCCGGGTTATCGAAGTGGATCCGTCCACCAGCGAGATCCTGTGGCAGTACCAGGGCCTGCCGATGGTCTCCTTCTTTACTCACTTCACCGGCGGGGCGCAACGCCTGCCCAACGGCAACACTCTGATTACCGAGGGTCTTACCGGCAGGTTGTTCGAGGTAACCCCCAGAAACGAGATAGTGTGGGAATTCGTCAGCCCCTTCGTCGTTCCGTCCCAGTTCGGCATGGCCAACGGGGTGTTCCGGTCCCATCGGTACGGCCCCGACCATCCAGCTTTGCAGGGAAAGGAGTTGGACCCGGATCGACACGGCAATCTAAATCGGCTGTACGGGAGGAGGTAAATCGAAGTCTTCCGGCACGCCGAACGGGAAATCCTGGCCGGTGCCTACCACCGGCGAAAGCACGGCATCCCGGTGGGGACCGAAGACCATATCCTGACCAAGGGGCATCGGCATCACCGGTCTTGGATCGATAGCTACGCGGTCCTGCTGGGTTGGAACAGTCCCCGGATTTACGCAGCACCAGGGAGCAGATAGACTAACTCCAAACTCAACGCCCGAACGATCAGCAGTCTGGTAGCAATCGAGAGCGGCGCAGTTTCCAACGACAGATTCACGGAGGTCGACAATATGTACAACAAGTCCATGATCAGCCTGGAACAGGCCCAGAACGCCATTTCGGCCATGATCGCCGATTACAACCGGGATCCTGACCGGCGCAAGGTCGACATGGCCGTGGTCGACGATGCCGGAAACCTGCTGGCCTACGCCCGGATGGACCGCTGCCTGAGGCCCACCTTCGCCGTTCGCAAGGCCTACACCTCCGCGGTCCGCTCCATGGATACCGCCGCTTTGGCCGAGCAACTCAGCAGCACGGGCCGGTCGCTCGAGTCCTTCGGGGATCCCCAGTTGATAGCGATACCTGGCGGGGTCGCCGTTCTCCACGACGGTATGGTAGTCGGAGCCATCGGAGTGGGAGGCCTGCCCAGCGGGTTCGACGACGAGGCCATCGCCAAGGCGGGGGTAGCGGCACTAGGAATTTAACGGCGACGGGGTTCACGCCAAAGCCCGCGAACGGCGCAAAGACGACTAGGCAGTGTTGACATTTCATCGTAGCCAGATGAGGGCGGCAGCGAATTGCAGAAAGCCAAGGTATCGGCTGGCCAATTTGTCAAACCTGGAAAATACCCGGCGGTAGTGCTTGATCTTGCCGATGAAACACTCTACGACGTGGCGTTCTCGGTATAAGGGTCTATCGTAATCCCGTGGCGCTTTGCGGTTGGACCGTGGGGGGATCACTGCCACCATGCCCTCTTCTGCCAAATGGTCGACGAAGTCCTGCGCGTCATATCCTTTGTCCGCGATTACGTACTCGCTCCGGTAGCCGGTGAGCAGGGTTTCCGCCTGGGTGATGTCATGCTGCTGTCCCGGCGTCAACGTGAACCGCAGGGGGTTGCCCAGAGCGTCCACGCTCCCGGGAACCTTCGTGCTGAACCCGCCGCGACTGCGGCCCAGGGCTTGCGCTGATTGCCCCCCTTTTTGCGGGGGCTCCCCCAGCGCACTGGTGCGCTCGAACCACCGTACTGTCGATGACCAGATATTCCAGGTCCGGTTCCGTACTGAAATGCTGGTGCAACCGCTCCCAGACGCCACGGTCGCACCACCGGGCGAACCGTTTGTAGATGGTGTTCCAGTTGCCATACTCGGCCGGCAGCAGTCGCCACGGCGCTCCGGAGCGATCCATCCACAGCACGCCCTCGACAAACCGCTGGCATTCCGCCGCGTCGCCAACGTACACGTCAGGGCAATCCCGCAGGAATTGCAAAATCTTCGCCCATTGGTCTGAAGGTATGGTTATACTCGCCATGGGGCAATTGTACCGCAGTCCAAATGTCAACACTACCTAGGGGGTGTCGTCAAAACAGTGAGAGGGTGGTAAATTGCCGGTAACCGGGAGAGTGTGGAAGGTGGAGAGTATGACGGCAGCGCACCGGCGCCACGATATGACAGACGGTGTTTGGGAGCGGCTGAGGCTGTACCTGCCCGGGGGAACAGGCAAGAGAGGTCGGCCAGCCCATGACAACCGGCGGTTTATCGACGCCGTTTGCTGGGTTCTGCGCACCGGCGCTCCCTGGCGCGATTTGCCCCCGGACTACGGAGACTGGAAGAACACCCACCGCCGCTTCTGCCGCTGGCGGGACCGAGGTGTGTGGGCCGGACTGTTGGAGGAAGTGATGGATGACCCTGATTTCGAATGGCTGATGATAGACGCCAGCTACATCAAGGCCCATCCCCACAGTGCCGGCGCTCGGGGCGGAAATCAGGCTATTGCCCGCACCAAAGGGGGCTGAACAGCAAGTTGCACCTGGCGGTGGACTCCCACGGAATGCCGGTAAGGCTGGCGGTTACTGGAGGCACGGTGGCCGACTGCTCTTTGGCGTTGCCCCTGATCGAGGGTATAGAGGCGGAGTGTCTGCTGGCGGACAAAGCCTATGACACCAATGAGATCATAGCCACCGCTCGGGCATCGGGAATGAACCCAGTGATACCGCCCAAAAGCAACCGGAGAGAAAAGCGGGACTACGACCAGGCACTGTACAAGTTGCGGCACTTGGTGGAGAACGGATTCTTGGACTTCAAGCAGTGGCGCGGAGTGGCGACCCGTTATGCCAAGAGAGCGGCGTCATACCTGGCCATTTGCCAACTCCGGGCAGTGATGATCTGGAGCAAACTCTTTTGACGACACCCCCTAGAACTCTGGACGGAAACCCCGGCTGATTGGGGTTAGGGTGATACTCCGGGTCATGCCAGTCAACGGAGTGGGGGAGTGCAATGCTGGGCGAGCGAACTGAGCAGCGGGGACTGTGGGAAGCCGACCGGATGTATCTGGACTACGTAGGCAAGGACACCTTCTACGGTTTGCTGGCCTCCTTGCGTGGCCAACTGTTCCGTGACGCCGACTTTGCCGAGTTCTACTGTCTGGATAATGGGCGCACCAGTGTGCCGCCCAGCCTGCTGGCGACGGCGTTGCTGTTGCAGACCTACGACAAGGTGAGCGACGCCGAGGCCAAGGCGAGAGGCGACTTCGACATCCGTTGGAAGGTGGCCCTGTGGAAGGTGGCCCTGTGGAAGGTGGCCCTGTGGAAGGTGGCCCTGTGGAAGGTGGCCCTGTGGAAGGTGGCCCTGTGGAAGGTGGCCCTGGGGAAGGTGGCCCTGGGGAAGGTGGCCCTGGGGAAGGTGGCCCTGGGGAAGGTGGCCCTGGGGAAGGTGGCCCTGGGGAAGGTGGCCCTGGGGAAGGTGGCCCTGGGGAAGGTGGCCCTGGGGAAGGTGGCCCTGGGGAAGGTGGCCCTGGGGAAGGTGGCCCTGGGGATTGAGGTGGAGGACCGGCCCTTTGCCAAGAGCACACTGCAGGTGTTCCGCGGCCAGTTGATACTGCGCGACCAGGTGCGTGAGGTGTTTGAGCGGAGCCTGCGACTGGCGCGGGAGACAGGGTATCTGAAGCGGCGGAGCCTGCGGGTAGCGTTGGACACGACCTACATTCTGGGACGTGGGGCGGTGAAGGACACCTACAATCTGCTGGCGGACGGGATGGTGAAACTGCTGCGGGCGCTGGCGGCGGTGGATAGGACCACCGTCAAAGCATGGGCTGAGGCCCAGGGCTACCAGCGGTACCTGGGCAGCAGCGTGAAGGGCGAGGCGGCCATCGACTGGTCGAGCAAGCGGGAGCGGCGGAAGCTGTTGGCGGAGGTTGTGGCGGACGCGGACCGGCTGCTGGAGTTGGCGCGGCAGGCGCGGGACATGCTGGATACACACAGCGTCCAACGGCGGGAGATAGTGGAGGCTGCGGAGTTGTTGGGACAGTTGCTGCTACAGGATGTGGAGCGCAAGGGTGGCGATGATGACGGCCACGGGGATGGTGGGGTGAGCCTCAAGGAGGGTGTGAGCCGGGACCGGATGATGTCGGTGCATGATCCAGAGATGCGCCACGGTCGCAAGAGCAGCAGCAAGCGCTTTGACGGGCACCAAGCGGCCATTGTGGTGGACACGGACACCCAGTTGATTGCCGCGGTGGACATGCTGCCAGGCAACGCCCCCGACAATCTGGGGGCATTGGACTTGGTGGAACAGAGTGAAGCCAATGCTGAGGTCTTGGTTACCGCAGCCCTGGGCGACACCGCCTACGGCGACGGTGGGACGCGGCAGGCTTTCGCTGATGCGGGACGCAAGCTGGTGGCCAAAGTGCCGGGGCGTCCCAACCGGAAGCACTTCCCCAAGAATGACTTCCACCTTGACCTGGCAGCAGGCAGTTGCACCTGTCCGGCGGGCCAGGTTACTCACACCATTGTCCCCGTCGGGAAACGCACCGACCGGACGGGACGCGTCCATCAATTGCAGGCTTTCCAATTCCACGGGGCGGTGTGTGGAGTTTGTCCGCTGCGGTCGCAATGCATTGCAGCCAAAGGCCGTAGAGGGCGGAGGGTGCAAATCCATCCGCAGGAAGCCCGGTTGCAACAGGCCCGCGCTTTGCAGCAGAGCGCCGACTATGATGAGTACCGTCAGCTACGGGTGGTGGTGGAGCATCGGTTGGCGCGGCTGGAGCAACTGGGCATCCGGCAGACGCGCTACTTCGGACGGGTGAAGACGAAGTTCCAGCTGTATCGGGCAGCCACGGTGGCCAATCTGACGCTGATGGCGGGCAAACTGGGTCTTACGGACGATACCGGCGACGACCCGCTCGGCAACCACGTCATCGACGCTGAGGTCGTCAATACCGTCGCCACATTCCGCGCAATCCAGCTCGGCCACATCTGGTCGCTGGCATTCCTCACGTCGGCTTTACGGCCCCAATCCCACTTCCCAAACCAGCCTTTCCGGCCCGACTTCTAGCCTTCCCCGTCACTGCAACGCAGCCGCCAGGTCGGGATGCAATCCGCTCTCCTGCTTGTCGATTCCCACGTAATGCATCCGGGTCAGGTACTGGCGCACGTAGTCCGTGCGCAGTTTGTTGACCGCTGTCATGCCCTCCGCCATCCCGGCAACCGACCCTCCGGCGATGATCGCCATGGCCTCCCACAGCACCGGGTCCTTCATCTCTCCCGCCATGTCCTTCTCGATGGATCCGAGGATACGCCGCAGCGACACGCCGAAGTCAACGCCCTTGACGGCAACCGTGAGCTTCAGCATGGCCAACCCGTAGGCCATGTGCCGCGCCTTGTCCTGCAGGCACAGGCTGAAGAGGCTGCGGTCCACGGCATTTGTGGCGAAGTGTGCCCCGAAGCGGTACAGCAACATCGTCAGCGTGCCGCGCGCGATGTACAGTGAAACCGCCACTTCTGGCCAGCCGGCCCGGGTTTCCACAATGCGCCGGCTCAACATGCCGGGCGACTCCAGTCCCAACGCGCCGCCGTTGCACAGCGCCCGGTGTCGCATCGCCTCAAAGTGCCGCGCCGAGTCGAATTCCTGGGTCGCCAGGAACATCTTGGGCTCAATATACGAGTAGTTCATCCGGTGCAGCCACAGGCCGATGGTGTCGATCTCGGCAGTGGCGTGCTGGCCCAGTTCCGTGCACAGCTGGCACCAGGCCAGTTCCAGTGTTTCCGGCTGGTCGGGGATCTCACCCCACGGAATGTCCTGCATCGCGTTCCAGCGCCGCTGTATCGCTTCCTCGTATAGCCAGGCCGCGTTATCCGACCACAGTTCATCCTTGCGGTTCACCGAGTAGTTGTCCAGACGGGGCATTCCCGGCGTGGCAAAGGAACCGCGCGGCATCCGGGTCATCTCCCGGCTTTCCTCAGGTATTTCCCCGTACAGGCCCACGTTTATCGCTTGTATCGTCAGCCCGTGTGCTGTAAGAGGAGCCCGCGTCCCCCATTGCCTGGTGTCCTTCATCCACGGAAACCGCTCTGTCGGAGACTTTGGAGCTTCCGGCTCTGCTGTCTCCTCAACGGTATCGGCGGCGGGGGCCTCCGGAGCTTCGCTGTCGGCGGCCTCCTGTTGAACCCGCCCTGCCACGGACGAGCGATAGTGACCGGTGGGGTCGCTGTCGTCAACCGGTCCGGCCGGGTCGCTGCCGTTCTGCGGATCATTCTGCGTGGTCATAATGCCTCACCTTACGAAATGGGATGGTCGGCCCGATTATACGGCCGCTCGGTCGGGCGCCGCGTCCTCTTCTCCACGCTGACGGATGAGTCGCCCGTAGCACCACCGTGTCCAGTCTTCTTTCTTGCCGCCAGTCTTTTCCCATTGCCGCGCCAGCGTGGTCCGGTATATGGCCTCGAGATTGAGCCAGGACTGAGCCGATACGCCCAAAGTGCTCTCCAGACTGGCTGCGATGTCGGGAGTTATAGCGCGATCTCCGCCAGTAAGCTCGTTCACGGCCTCCACGGGCAATCTGAGCGACGCCGCGAGTTCACGTGGGGATATGCCACGGAACTCAATCTCTTCCAGCAAGCCTTCGCCGGGCGGTATGGCCAGATCGGAATAAAGCGTTTCGTCGCTAGTCGTCATAGTGGTTGCTCACTACCTCGATGATGATACTTTGCGCCGTGTCGCCTCGCGTCACGATAAGACGCCATCGTCCCGTCAGATAGATGGACAATTTGCCCGTACGCGACCCGCGCAAGGGATGCAACCGCCTGGCTTCATACAGTTGGTAAAAATCCCGGGCCTCATAGAGATGGTTCACGCGATCGGCGTAACGTCTGCCAACCTCATACCCCTAATCCGTGATAGCCCGAGTGGTGTCCTCGTAATTTCGCTGTAGCTGTCTGGTGCGGAAGACTACTTGCATCAGATGCACGGGTGTTGTTCAGGATCGTTGAAGGTGACAGCATGCGGTCAATTTGACCCGATGCATCAAGACGGCCCGCCGACCTCGGTACGACGGGCCGTGAACTATGCTCGTGCAACTCGTTGCGGAGACTAAGTGCCTATCCTAATAACTCGTGAAAACTCGCGCTCCCGTTCTGGGAAGCCCAGGTGGGGTTACGTTTAGACTGGGGCCATGACCAAAGCGAAAGACCCCAAGCCGCCACGTCCCAAGCGGGCTGGCCCAGCCAACAAGACCAATCCCACCACCGGCGGTTTCCAGATTTCCGACGAACTCTGGGCAGTGCTGGAGCCCCTGATCCCCAAGCGTGTGAACACCCATCGATTTGGGGGCGGCCGTCCCCGGGTTCCCGACCGCACCTGCGCCAACGGCATCTTCTACGTGTTGCGCACTGGTTGCCAGTGGAAGGCCTTGGACGCCACGGGGATCTGTTCCGGGTCCACCGCGCACCTGCGCTTTCAGGAGTGGGTTGCCGCTGGGGTGTTCCTGGAGTTGTGGCGGGTGGGACTGGAGCGCTACGACGAACTGCAGGGTCTGGACTGGAGTTGGCTGAGTATGGACGGGGCCATGACCAAGTCGCCCCTGGGTGGGGGAAAAAACTGGCGCCAACCCCACCGACCGAGGTAAGCGAGGCGTCAAGCGCAGCCTGTTGACTGAAGCGTCGGGCATTCCAGTGGGCTTGGCGGTGGACGGGGCCAACCGCCACGACATGAAGCTGGTGTGGGCCACGGTGGACAGCGTGGCGGTATCCCGACCGGCGCCCAGCCCAGAGCATCCCCAGGGGATGTGCCTGGACAAGGGCTACGACTTCGCAGAGGTGCGCCGCACCCTGGACGAGTTCGGCTTCACGGCCCACATCCGCAGTCGAGGCGAAGAGGCTCAAGCCATCAAGCGGGAGGCCGGTTTCAAAGCCCGGCGTTGGGTGGTGGAACGCACCCATAGTTGGCTGAACCGTTTCCGGCGCATTCTGGTTCGTTGGGACAAGTCCCCCGACAACTACATCGCCTTTCTTCACTTCGCCTGCGCCCTCATCGCCCTCAGAGCCGCCGGATTATTAGGATAGGCACTTAGACTGGTTGTCGTCGGTCAGCAGCGGTTCCAGTATACCCAAGAACCGCCGTATATCTTCTAACCCGGCCGCCATATCTTCAACCGTGTCCAGGTCTTCGTAGAAGTTTGTATGGAGACTGTCCGCCACCCGATACAGCCTACGGGTGTCAAGATCGCCGGTCTCATCCGCTAAACGGCTCGCGACTCGCCGTATCAGCCGATGCCCCTTGTGCTCCCATCCCCGTTGCTCGGCGATGGATTTGAGCATCTGCGCGGTGGCTCCCCAGCCTTTCTCAGACGCTTGGCGGGTATCGCCCTGCTCCAATTCCGCATAGCCTTGGGCCAGCAACTTCCTGCTGGCATCTCGATGCGTCTGTGCCTGCATGGCGCTAGCCCAGAATGCGGTCGGCAGTTGAGGCAGATTTCAGCGAGTTACGCCGCCGCTTGGTAGACCTCCAACAGCGCCGGGTTCACCCGGCCGTTCTCGATGCGGTCGTCAAAGCCACAGGACTTCAGCCGCTGGAAGTATTCTTTCACCTGCCGCTGGCGGATCGCGGCCAGGATTTTCTGGCCCTCTTCGGCCTTGTCCGCGCCGCCACCCAGCAGGATGGCCAACGATTCGGCGGTCAGGTTCGCGCTGCGGGCGGCCGGATTCTCACCGCCGTTGCCCGTGGCCTGCCGGTCCTCGGCCTCGTCCAGATAGGCGTGGACCTCTTCCCGCCGCTCCGGCGTGCACTCGTTCATGTACCGCGCGTGCAGCACGCCAAACGCCACGTGACGCGCCTCGTCCTGCGCGGCCCGCCGGTAGATGGCCTTCTCGGCGTCGTTGTACGCCATCAACTCACCCAAGCGGAACAGCGTAAGCACGTTGCCCTCGCCGACGATGTGCAGGCGGCTGGACATTTCGGTGAACTCGCGGGCGTTGTCGGTGCTCCCGCCCGTCACGTCGCTCACCGAGTCGATCATTCGCATCAGCCCGCCGCCGTTGGCCAGCGCGCGCTTGCGGAACACTTCCATGTGGCGAGACTCGTCCATCACCTGCGTCAGCAGGAACATCCGCACCTCGTGGTAGTCCGGCGACATCTGCGCGATGAACCGTCCCGGCACGTCGGCGGCTACGAACTCGACCTGCGCGAAGAAGGTGGCCAGCTGGCACTGCGCCGCCTCGATGTCGTCGGGCAGCGGCCGCAGGGTCTCCCACGGAATGTCGGTCGCCGACGACCACTGCCGCGAGACCGCTTCCTGGTACAGCTTGGTCAGGTTGAAACCCCAGACTTCCTTCTTGTCGCGGAAGGTGTAGGCGGAGTACTGTGGCACTCCCTCGCGCGTGATCGCGCCGCGCGTCCGCTGGGTCTGGTTCGGCGACTCGTCCAGCAGGTCAGGGGTGTATTGCGCCAGGGTGGAATCATGCGCCAGTTCTTCTTCGGCGCCGGGAACCTGGTCCTTGATCTGTTGGAGCCAGGACAGGCTGAACCCGTTCTGCAGTGCCTGTTCCATGTCCACAGTGGTGCGGTCTTGCAACGTAGCCATAAATAGTTCCTTCTCCGCCAATTTCGCCGGAATTATGCTCGCAATGTACCCGAAGCCATGGTTAACCGTCAAGCACACCTACAACCTGGATGCGTCCGTCCTGCCCGCCCGCGTGCGCCCCACGCGGGCGGGAATGGAAAGTGCCGTCGTGGCGGTCGCTGTGATGCGGCCGTACCTGACCCACTAAGCGCTCGACACCTGAACAAGGGCTATGCGCTTATGGTGCTGCGATATCATGGCGCGTGCCCAAAAATTGCTGACAGATGGGCCATTCTCAGATAAGAGCACGTCGGTTACCATGAAAGGCGGATTTACTCATACTAAAGGTGATTTCTGTGATGCGCGACATCTTGTGGGACCGAGAAAACCAAACGCAAGGCAAGCATCTCATTCCCGATACCTATCTCCAAGGTTGGTTCCCGTTTTTGGGGAACAGTAACTCGAGGATCTTGTTTATCGACGGTTTTGCCGGACCAGGCGAATACCGCGATAGGGATAAAGGCTCGCCACTAGTTGCCTTGGAATGTATTCGGCGACACAGGCAGGCTGGGCGACTGGCTAATACTGAGGCTGTGTGCCTTTTCATAGAGCAAGACGCTGCACGGGTTGCGCACCTTCGCGCCTTACTTGCCGCACGCGGCGATGATGACAAAACGAAAATCCACTTATGGGAAGGCACCTTCGAAGACAACGTTGGCGAAACATTGGATTACCTTGATGAGCAGAAAAGGCGATTGGCACCTGCGTTCGTGATGATCGATCCTTTCGGTGTCAAAGGGATCCCAATGAGCTTGATCGAGCGGATTCTCGCTAACCGAAGAAGCGAATGTTTCATATCGTTTATGGACGAACCTATGAGACGCTGGCACGAGCACTCGGCGTTTGAACATCATCTGGACGAACTTTTCGGTACCGCAGAATGTAGACAGTGTCTGATCATGTCTACGTGGGAAGAGAAACGCGATTTTCTTCACGCGCTATACAAACCGTTGGTGCTAGTTAATATCAGAGGACGAATTGGGCAATGGAGCGATGGATGCGTCCGTTTTCGTCCGGTTCCAGTCCATGCCACTGCACCAGTAGGTTGAAGGCGGCCATCAGGTAACTCAGATGCGCCTCAAATCCTCGCCAGGTGTTATGACGCATCTCCTTGCTGCCCCACACCGTGGTCATCATGGAGAAGGTGGTTTCCACGATCATCCGCACGTTCCATTGGCCGCGACGACACAGTTTCACGTTGTCTGGGTCGCCTTTGGCGCGGTGAAAGCCGGTGTCAGTCAGTATGATCATCTGGCCGTCGTAGCAGGCCAACAAGGGTAAGAACCGCTGGTCGTGGACGTTGGCAGTGGCGCAGTCCCAATCCACAATCAGCCCCAATTTGTTGAGCACGACGCAGAGTTTGCCGCCCAGGACCCAGCGCTGATTGGACTTGCCTCGCTGGCCCACCTGATGGAGCTGACGCCCCGCCCTTACCGGATGGCCCAGTTCGACGCCATAGCTGTCGGCCACGCCCAGGATGGTGGGCTGAGCCAGGAAATAGCCGGTCCAGCAGGCTTTGGCTTCCAGGCGGCGGAAGAGGCGGGTGCGCTGGGGGAGTTTGGGAAAGAGATCTCCATAGTTGTGCCTGAGCCAGTCGTAAAAAGGCGCGGCGGCTGACGCCCTTGACGGCGTAGAGCACTCCGATGGTGACCACTTCGCCCCGGGAGAGCACGGCTTGGGGATGCTGGGGCAATCGGGGCAAAGCGTCGTCTATCTGGCAGTAGAGTTCGGTGATAAAATCGGCGATGTTCACAGGGCTCCTCCGCTGTAGAGCGGATCAACTTACAGCATAAGGAACCCGGTGGCATCTTCAATATCATCTCAAACTAGCACCAACGGTTTCTAACATAGGATTTCCCAGTTTTAACTGATTCCGCTGAGGATAGGACGTTCTGGGATTTTTCCGATTATAAACTGGCATTCTCCATATCGGCCGACCAGCAGGTTCCGAACAGGGTAGTTGGAGCTTATTGCCGGTCTTCGGTGCTTGTCAATCCTCTTTCGCTCCTGCGTGGGATAAGGTTTCTGCCGAACACCGAGGCAAATACGCCTCACAATCCTGGGCCGGACGGATAAAATTCTAGAACTCTGGCCGGAAAGCCCGATGGGGTTAGCTGAGGGTTATACTCCGGGCCATTCGGGTTAGTTGAGGGAAGTAAGGCAATGCTGGGCGAACGAACTGAGCAGAGAGGGCTATGGGAAGCCGACCGGATGTATCTGGACTACGTGGGCAAGGATACTTTCTACGGTCTGCTGGCATCGCTGCGTGGTCGACTGTTTCGCGATGCTGATTTCGCCGAGTTGTACTGCCTGGACAATGGCCGCACCAGCGTGCCGCCCAGCCTGCTGGCCACGGCGCTGCTGTTGCAGACCTACGACAAGGTGAGCGACGCCGAGGCCCAGGCGAGGGCTGACTGCGACATCCGGTGGAAGGTGGCGTTGGGGATTGAGATTGAGGATCGTCCCTTCGCCAAGAGCACGCTGCAAGTGTTCCAGGCACAGTTGATCCTGCACGACAAGGTGCGGGAGGTATTCGAGCAGAGCCTGCGCTTGGCGCGGCAGTCGGGCTACCTGAAGAAGCGTGGGATGCGGGTGGCGCTGGACACGACCTACATCCTGGGACGGGGTCCGGTGAAGGACACCTACAATCTGTTGGCGAACGGGATCGTCAAACTGTTGCGGGCCCTGGCGGCGGTGGCGAAGATCACCGTCGGGGAATGGGCCGAAGCCCAGGGGTACGCGAGGTACCTGGGCTCCAGCATCAAGGGCGAGGCAGCGATCGACTGGTCGGACCGCAAAGCGCGGGCGGCGTTGCTGGCGGAGATAGTGGCCGATGCGGACCGGTTGCTGGAGTTGGCCAGGCAGGCGCAGGGAGAATTGCCGGAGGAAAGCGCCCAACGGCGGGAGATAGTGGCCGCCGCGGAGTTGCTGGGGCAGTTATTGCTCCAGGATGTGTCGAAGGTCAGGGAAAATGTCCGCCTAAGTGTTCAGCATAAATGCCACTTGGTTATGCCGCCATGGTATCAGGCGTGGGCGTAGTTGACGCGATGCGGGATTGCCGCGTCGGTGGAGTATCAGCGTCAATGTATCTTCTGACTGTGGCCCGGTGGATTCCCAACTCCCGGGCTATCCCTCGGATAGACATGCCTTTACGATTCGCCTTCTGTATTGCCTGCCACCGCGCCTTCTGGAGAAACGTCGGCTTCCGCGGCGGAATGGCTGCCACCTTGCCGGCTGCGGTCCCGTGGCGAGCAACCGGGTCACGCGCGGTTCCTTCGGAACGATGTGTGTCGAGTTGGGAGAAGGTCGTCGCCCAAGGGCTGGCCGGATGGTCAGGACCGGAACGACGACTGGCAACGGGCGGATATGATCCATAACCGGTTCGCATGAATACCGGATTGGATGGCGCCTCTTGAGAGGGGATGATGCGTCCCCGGTGTTGCAGTGACAAACGGCCGTCCAGTCCTTCCAGGACCTCAACCGTAGTACCAGCGTAGCTGGGGCGTTCCGGCTCGGGCAGCAACTGCAGGGTATGCCACTGGAACTTCACCGTGTTGTCCCGGGCCACCTTCCTGCGGTGCTTGAAGCAGAGGACACGGTCCAGGCAGAGGTCCGATGCCAGCGGGCGGTAAGCGTGCGTTGAAGCGTGGCAGGAAGCCCTGCAGCACGCCGTCAGCTTCCGCGATGGTGGTCGCGCCACCCAGGCGGAGTTCCGTTACCAGCCGGTCCTGAAACGTTTCTGCCGCTCTTTCCACGTGACCCTTCGCCTGGGGCGACAGCGCGAATATCATCTGGATACCAAGCTCGTCCATGGCGCGGCTGAACTGGGTTGGCGCACCAGCGAGCCCAGACCCGGGCGTGTGCTTGAAAACAGCGTGGCGGTCGGCGTAGAGAGCAACCGGCGCGCCGTAGCTCTGCACCAGCTCCTGCATCATCAGGAAATAGCTGCGTGCGCTTTCCTGCTGGCAGAAGAGGGCGTTCACCACAGCGCCGGTGGCGTCATCCACCGCCAGCAGCAGCGTGAACTGCGGTCCCGCTTCCCCAGCCAGCGGTGATAACTGCCGTCCAACTGGATCAGCATGCCCTCCTGCGGCATTCGCTGGCGACGCACCCGGTGTTTGGGTGGACGGCGACGGCGCGGACTGCTCAATCCGGCGTCTACCAGTATGCGCCGCAGCGTGGTCCGGCCGATGTCGATACCTTCCCGCTCGTTGAGCAGTTCGCTCAGATGGGTGTGGTTGGCTCCCTCGTACCTGGTGCGAGCCAGGTGCACTACGTCAGCAACCACCAACTCGGATGTGGCGTTGGCGGGCTTCGGCCTCGGTGGCCGTGGGCGAGGGGAACCGCACCTCGATCCCGGTAGGCTGCCCGCATGCGCCGTGCGTGGCGCGTACTCACTCCCATCAACTCGGCCGCTTGATCCAACGCAATCTGCTCCGCCAGCAGGCTGTTCAGAACCTGGAGCCTTGCCTGTTCTCTTGAAGTCAATGATGCTCCTATAGATGTCAAGCTGCGCAACGGGTTATCCTGGCCGGGTCTGTAGAGCTGAGAAGATCTCGCGAGCGACGTAACGTTTCAGGCATCGGATGACCTCGGTCTTGCTCATCCCCTCACCAGTGCGCCGGAGCATATACGCCTTGGTCCTGGGATCGAAACGGAGCCTGACCACAACGATGCGATGGAGCGCCGCGTTGGCTTGACGGTCGCCGCCCCGGTTCAGCCGATGCCGGTTGGTCTTGCCGGAGGAAGCAGGTATTGGACTCACCCCGCACAGCGCGGCGAAGGCGGCCTCGGAGCGGAGACGTTCCGGGTTGCTCCCAGCCGTCACCAGGAGGGTTGCTGCCGTGTCGGGTCCTACTATTACAGTTGCACTTGAATTGAAGGCCTCTGAAAGTGCCTCTTGTAAGAACCTGTCTACGATCTCTGGAATAGGTTAAGTTGCGACTATGATCAGGGGAGGGGTAATCATGTCTCATTCTTATCCCAGCGACATCAGCCGGAAGCAATTCGCCCGGATTCTGCCGACGTTGGAGTCGGCCCGCCGTCGGACCAAGCCCCGCACCGTGGACTTGTATGACGTTTTCTGCGGCGTGCTGTACCTCTTGAAAAGCGGGTGCCAGTGGCGAATGCTGCCGGCGGACTTCTCCAATTGGCGCACTTGCTACCAGTATTTCCGGCAGTGGAGCGAGCAGCCTGGCCCGGCGAAAGAATCCATTCTGGAGCAAGTCCTAAAAAAATCGGTTGGCGCGGTCCGGCAAAGCAATGGACGGAAAGAGCCGACCAGCTTCTGCATCGTGGACTCCCAGAGCGTCAAGAACACGGACAGTGCCGATAGCAAGGGCTATGACGCGGGCAAGAAGGTGTCCGGAATCAAGCGTCACATCGCGGTGGACACGCAAGGATTGCCCCATGCGATACACGTGACTACCGCCAATGTTACCGACCGGGCTGGGGCTTTGGCGATGTTTGACGAAAACCGGTCCGGCCGCAATCAGGTCCAGAAGGTGCTGGTGGACGGGGGTTACACCGGGAAGCCCTTTGCCACTGCGGTGCAAAGCTTGTTGGGAGCCGCAGTGGAAGTCGTGAAACGCCACGAACTGCACACCTTCGTGGTGCTGCCAAAGCGATGGGTGGTGGAGCGGTCTTTCGCCTGGCTGGAAAAGTGCCGCCGACTCTGGAAGAACTGTGAAAGAAGGCTCAATACCAGCCGGCAAATGGTGGTGCTTGCCTTCATGGTGCTAATCCTCAAAAGATTGTAAACAGGCTCTAAGAGGGCGTCTAAAAAGGTTGAAATTGGGGTAGAGATACAGAGGCATGATAAAGGCGTTGGTCGTAACTTAGGGGTATGAAACGACCAGCGTATCCTAGCGACCTCAGCGACCGAGAATGGCAACTGCTCGAGCCCTTGTTGCCACCGCCCAAACCGGGCGGCCGACCCATCACCTACCCCCGGCGGGAGATCGTCAACGCCATCCGCTACGTGCTGCGCACTGGGTGCTCCTGGCGGATGCTGCCCCACGACCTGCCGCCGTGGCGCATTGTCTTCCACTACTTCCGGACCTGGCGTCGTGATGGCACCTGGCAACGGGTACATGGCGTCCTGAACGCCGAGCTGCGCCAGGCTCAGGGTCGCCAGGCCAGTCCCAGCGCGGCCATCATCGATAACCAGCCATCATCGACAGTCAGTCGGTGAAGACCACGGAAAAAGGGGGCCCAGAGGCTACGACGCCGGCAAGAAGGTGAAGGGCCGCAAGCGCCACATCGTGGTGGATACCCTGGGGCTGCCGCTGGCGGTGGCAGTGCATCCCGCCGACATTCAGGACCGGGACGGCGCCCGGTTGGTACTGACCCGGCTGCTGGGCCGTTTCCCTCGACTACAGCTGATCTGGGCTGATGGGGCCTACGGCGGCAAATTGGTAGAGTGGGCCAGGACGGTGGGCGGCTGGACCCTGGAGTTGGTGCGGCGCCCAGCACAGCAGCATACCTTTCAGGTCCTGCCCCGGCGGTGGGTCGTGGAGCGCACCTTCGGCTGGCTGAACCTGCAACGGCGGTTGAGCAAGGACTACGAAGCATTGTGTGAAACCACCGAAACCTGGATTTACATCGCAATGACCGGCCTCACCCTGCGCAGACTGGCCCGCCTTCCCCATTTTTAGACACCCTCTAAGGGATTCCAAGGCTCTGGCTTGGTGCCGCCAGCTCCACCACGGCTACCGGATAGGCAGGTCAGCACTCTCATAAAGTAGTCACAGCAGCGTGCATGACAGCCGTCTAACTTCGGGCACGGTCAGTGATATGAGTCCTTCCCTTGAAGCGCGACTGTAGTACTACGCCGAAGATACTGATCAGCGTTGGCGATGCCGTCCGGGTGAGCCGCGTCAGCTCGGCTTCCAGGTCGTGGACCTCCTTGCTGAGTGGACGGTAGCGGCAAGCCAGCGAGCGAAGAGTATACTTGGCCGCCGCCGTGGGATTGATCAGAGGACCCGGGCGGAAGTTCTTGCACCGAGTGGTCAGGGCACCGGCGGAGAGACCGTCGAGGCTTTGGCGAAGTTCGGACGGGGCCGTGACAACGAGAGCCTTCATCTGGTTGATGGCCTGGGTGCGGGCCTTGAGGGCCGAGCCCTTGGCGCTCTTGAGCACGCGGATCATTTCGACTTCGCTCTGGCCCGACTTGGGAGTGGCGTCGGCCACACCAGCCAGGACGGAACGGGCTGCCATCTCCGCATCGGTGGGATCGCTCTTCCCTTTCCGGTAGCAGGTTGACCGATCGGGACGGTTAACCTCGACGACGGTATATCCGCGACCGGTCAGGAAGCGGGCGATGCCGGCGCCGTAGGAACCGGTGCCTTCAATACCGAAGGCGTGGATGTCCCCCAAGCCCCGAGACCACCGTTCGAGTTCCCCATAGCCGGAGATGGTCGCTGGCGCGTGCCGCTCGCCGAGCCGGACCCGTTGCCGGTCGATGGCCACCGCCACGTGCTGGTCCCGGTGAGTGTCAACCCCGATGACCACCTGAGATGCACCGCTACCTGCGTGTCCGGCGATGTCGAGCATGTCTGCCTCCTGTAGGATAGCGCGCCAGCCAGGTGAGCGGGCAAGACTGCGATGGGACTTGAAGCCACGCTCCTATGAGGTCACTGCTCGCCAAGGCGGTTGGCACCGTCTGGGCCATCTCGAGTAACTGTTCAGAGTTGATGAGATCTGCGGGCTTTTTGGCCGTTCCCAGAGCCGTGGCCAAGTAGGCAATTCCGGTGCTGAGCCGATCAGATCCCCTCAAACGTGAACAATTACCATCTCGAGGCCGGGTCGACAGATCATTGAGAAGGCATATCCGCCAATCACATTAAGGGTCAGACCCTAGCCGAGATGGCCTGGCTCCATCATCGCAGTCTCATTCTCCATCGTGTGATTGTGACGATTCTGCTGGCCAGTTAACTCGCACCTTTTCGCTGGACATCGACAACTCGGGCGGAGGAAAACCGTACCACCTGGGCGGTGCCTGACGGCCGCGGCCTGGCCGGTGGGCCGGCGTTGGCGTCCGCGGAGCGCTAATTGGCATCCGGGCGCTCCGGCGATGGCGACGATGCAGGGGCGTCCTGCCGGCTGCCCTTGAGCCGGTAACTCTCGCCGTTCATCTCTACGATGTGCACGTGGTGGGTGAGACGATCCAGCAGCGCGCCGGTGAGCCGTTGTGATCCAAACACGTCGGCCCACTCGTCGAAGGGGAGGTTGGTGGTGACCAGGATGGAGCCGCTCTCGTAGTGTTGGCGCACGGATCAGCTCGCTCAATCGGCTCTGTGACCTACTGATGCGTGAGCGGACACCTAACTAATCCCTTCCGTCATTACCGTGAAAATAGCCGATTTTCATGCACATATGTGGCCTCGGCAAGGCAATCCGCAATTCTCGCGCAAGGGGGAATCCAGTGCTACCGGAGGGAAGGAAGGAAGCCGGGTTTAGATACCCATTCACGCATCAGTAATAGCTGTGGAGAAAGAACAATTTCACGCAAGAATTCCTGCTATGCCGACGGGATTGCCGCGCAACGCTGGCAACGACAGACTGGGTACGTATGACGTCGGGGCACTGGGCTCAAGTCAGCGGTCCCAGTCCCAGTCGGTTCCGGCACTCTTCGTACACCGCTTCCAGGAAACCGCCGGCGTAATGCTGATGGCTGAAAGTGATGCCGTGGGCCGAGGCGTCCGATTTCGCGGCTTCGTACAACTGCACCGCCGCCCCGTTGTCGTACGGGAAGGGCATGGGTCCCATGTAGTGCTCGAAATCAGAAATGTCGGCCCAAGCGACCAGTTCGCCCATCTCAGCGTCGTTCCTCGCCCAACGATCACCGTCGTTTTTGCCCCGCATCAGCGACCAGGCAGGCAGGTTTTCTGGCGGTTTTAGGTCTCCGCCCAACGACATCGTTACAGAACCTGTTCCGCCAGACGTTCCAGCTCGGCCAGACCCTGAGCTCCAGCGTCCGGCGGCAGGGCCACCGTTACCCGGTTGGCTCCGGCCTCGCCATATCGGGCGATGACATCTCGATCCGGTTGGAGGTTGGATACGATGAGCTGTATCGTGCTGGGATCCCTACCTGCGGCCTCGGCCAGTTCGTCCAGGGTCGCGCGGCCCGCTCGCACCTGCTCTTCGCTCACCCGCACAGGCATCCAGCCGTCGCCCCACGCCACCACGCGTTTGAACACGTTGGCAGCGTAACCTCCTAGAAGGACGGGCGGGTGCGGCTGCTGCACCGGCTTGGGGGAGCATTTGACTGGCGGGAAATCGAAAAAGCGCCCGTGAAACTCCGCTTCTTCCTTGGTCCAGAGCTCCTTCATCGCAAGGACCGCCTCCCGGGTCTGTCCCCAGCGATGCCGGAAATCGCCGCCCATTATCTCGGTCTCTTCCTGCAGCCAACCCGCGCCGATGCCGAACAGGAACCGTCCTCCGGACAACTTGTCCAGCGTGGCGATCTGTTTGGCCTGCATCAGGGGGTTGTGTTCGGGCACCAGACTGATGCTGGTGCCGAGTTTGATGGTGCTGGTGGCCGCCGACGCACGGGCCAGGGCAATGAGCGGGTCGCCGATGTCTGCCATGGAAGCCGGTATTGACCCGTCCGGTGTTCCGCCGTAGCGGGAGGTGGTATGCACGGGGATGATAGGGTGCTCCGGAAGCCAGAACGACTCAAACCCAAGTTCCTCTGCCCGCTTCGCCAATTCGGCCGGGTCAACCGAATCGCTGGAAGTCCTGGCGGTAACTCCAATATCCATCTCGAGACCCCTCCTTGAAAACTTGACCCGATGATATCACCGAACGCCCCTGGATTTGGTTTGCGCAACGTGGCGTATGGCTTCAACTTGGGCCGTCAAGGAACGTCGCTGATGTCCCCCAGAGTGTCCGGCGCCAGCACCAGGTAGGTGTTTAGCGTCACGGTCAGGCTGCTGTGACCCAGCCACGCGGACACGGCGTTGACGTTCAGGCGCTCTGCAGCCAGTGGCGGACGCATCTGTGGCGCAGGCTGGCTCTCGAATGGGGTGTAGGTGGTCTCGGCCACGTCAGCGGCGCCGTCCATCCAGTAGGGGATCGGCGTCCAGTCCCCCTCGGGTATGGCCTCGATGAGATTGCGCAGGCTCTGGTGCTGCCGGACGGTGATGGAGAAGCGGACATTGGTCTCGCGGCAGACCGCGACCAGGGCGTGGGTGTAGAAGCCGCTGTCGGCCCGCATCGTGAGTGGTCCGGTGGCCCCGCCGTAGCGCACTCGGCTCACCGTCTCCCGCAGGAAGTGTGCCGCGCCCCGAGCGGTGTTGGCCCGGCCCTGGCGCTGCCTTGCCATCAGCACGTCGCCGGTGTCCGCGGCGACGGCCAGCAGTGGAGGAGAGATGGGTTCGTACAGGTAGGACCGGTCCGGTGTCCGGGTCGGCGCGGGCGTAGAAGTCGGGCTGAGCGTCGCGGTCGCGTTTGGTGCTGGCGTCGGAGTGGGTGCCGGGGTCGATGTCGGTGCCGGCGTCGCGGTTGGCGTGGGCGTTGGTGATGGTGTGGCGGTTGGTGAAGGCGTCGGAGTGGGTGTTTGGGTCGCCGTTGGTGTTGGGGACGATGTTGCCGTCGGAGTGGGCGCAGCCGTGGGAGTTGGCCGGGGCGTGGATGTGGATGTCGGCGTCGGCGGCTTCGTCGGCGCAGAAGTCGCCGGTTTTGCTGTCTGGGTGGCGGCCCTTGGAGCCGGTGTCTCCGTAGGACCGGGCGCTGGTGTCGACGCCGTGCAGGCCGTCATGGCTGCGAGAATCACTAGGGATGTCCACGAGAGTAGTCTCTGCACGGGGGTCCTCCCTGTCCGTGGTTGCGAGTTCGGCTGCCTTGACTGTACCTCTGGACTTACCTGGAGTTCAATAAGCCGCTTTCAGTGGGGTGGGCTGTCCCGCCGTGTATTCTGATCCTGTTGCCTCATTGAGAAATGTTACCGAAGCTTTAGCACCTGGAATCCGCTCCAACCAGTTCCGGCAGTCCAGCTGGTTCCGCCGAGCCTGCGTTGGACGAAGCATAAACGAGGTTTTTGGCCATGATGCCGCGCCACTCTTTCACCCTGCGTTGCAAGGTTCGCAACTGTGCTTCGGTGAAGCGGTCCGGGTGTTCCGATTGCAACCGCGCCATCAGCCCCTTGCCCGTGGCATCCGGCTCTGCCTGCAACCACACCAACACGTCACCCCAAACACCGTCGAAGGGGTCCTTGCGGGTACGCCAATGCCGCGGACTTCGCCCTCGCGCTGCGTGTGTGGGACGTGTCTCGCCTTGCCGCCACAGATTGGGCAACTTGGCGAGGAAACGTTCGAGGCTTTCTCCTGCTGGTGTTTCCCGCACTTCCGGAGACGTGGTTGCCACCAGGGCCGACTGGGCCTCACGGATGGTGTGCAGCAGCAACACCGGGTCCAGCCCAGTCCGATATTCATTCAGCATGGCTTTCAGTTCAGCGCCGGTTGCGTCGTGCTGGATCAGCCGGTCGCACGGCGTTGCTGGCTGACTGTAATGCTTGACGGTGGTGGCGCCGTCCCGGGTCTTGTCGATCAGCTTGAATGAGGGCTGGAAGAAACTCACGTACATACGCAGCGCCCCGTAGAGATAGGCCATGGTTTGACCAGCCACCTGTCCCGAATACCGGTCATGGCCGACGAAGCGTCGTACCACGGAACCGTTCTTCTGCTCAATCCACGCCTGGTCGTTGCTGCGGTAGGGCCGGGAACGGGTGAACTCAATGCCCCGGTCGGCGCAGTACTGGATCAGCGTTTCGTTGATGAACACGCTGTCGTTGTCAGAATCGATGCCGCGTATAGTAAAGGGTAGTTGCTGACCGATGGCCTCCAGTCCTGCCACCACCAGCGACTGCTCTCTGGCCAGCAGGGGAACGGCTTCGGACCAGCCAGTGCAGATGTCGGTGGCCACCAGGCTGTGGATGAACGATCCCGAGAGCGGGCCACCACAGTGCGCCACCAGGTCAATCTCCAGATATCCCGGCGGGGGACGGTTCCAATCATTGTAGGTCCGCACCGGCACGCGTTTGCTCATCGAATGCCGTCGCCGCCGTCTGCGCCGGCTGCCCGCCGTGGAGCGAATGGGTTTCAGCAACCGGTCCAACGTGGCCGCGGTGGCCGCCATTGGCCGCTGTCGTACCTCAGGATCCAGATCGAGATGCCCATGACGCTCCATGGATTCCACCAGATAGGGGAGTGCCGCCTTCAGGCGCTTCCCGCAGATGTGATCAGCGGCCTCCCAGATTACGATCACCGCCTCGCGTACTGCTTCATCATAGATGCGCCGGCCCTTGATCATTGACGGTTTCTCCCCAGCGTCGCCGGACTGTCCCAGCAGCCGGATGCCGTGCTTGCGGTGGTGACCGGTCACCGAGATGAACTCGTCGAGGATCCGGCCCTTGTCCTTCTTGGAAGACGCCAGGTAACGGTCCCGTATTGTTGCCAGCAATTCACGCTTTGCCATCCTGCTAATTCCTCCACCCGCGTGGCTGCCTCCCGACTTTTCGGTAACATTTTAGTTGAGGCAATCATTCAACGTGGGTAACGTATTTATTGAGGCAATGCGGACAGGTGGAGACCCACTTTCCGAGTGCGTAATGGGTGACGTCGCTGCCGTATTCCCGTGCCTGTTCGGTCACTTGTTGGTAGGTTCCGTCGGTTTCGGGCAGGGCTCTCAGCACGGCGGCAATGTTCTCGGCGGTAAACAATCCTGTTCTCTTCGTGTTGTCGGCCATCGCGTCCTCCTCGGTCTTGCTGGTTGGCCGTCTCCTTCATTTCGACTGACGCTCTGAAAGCGTCGCTGGTGTGCGTTCGGGCAATTCACCGCATCTTTGGTCGGGTAGCGGGCGCAACGTGGCACAGTGTCGCTGTGTGCTCGGGTTGCGCCTTGGTGGTCGGCAGTTACTGGCAGCAAAAAGGCTGCTCACGCGGGCCGCCCTAGAGGTCGTTTTTGTCCTATGCGGATGGTCCTAATGGTTTAGTCTCAGTATTATAAATTTTGTGATCGCGGCATCTGAATTGCTGATAACCCAAAACGAGGGGTGTGACCATGGCCACAACCATCCATTTCATCGACGTCGGACAAGGAAACATGGTACTGGTCCAGTGCGCGGACGGCACCAATTTGATGGTAGATTGCAACATCACCCAAGACAACGTGGGCCGCGTCCTCAATTACGTCGCTAACCAGATAGGCCAGGGGACCGGCTGCGGGCTTTTATCTGTACTCACCGGGATGCCGACCACATGAGGGGCGTCCAAGCCCTCCACGACCGCTTCCCAATCACAGAAGTCTGGGATAGCGGCTATCCCGGAACGTCAACAGATACAGACGAATACAAAGCTTACATGCGTCTTCGCAGAGAATTAAAACAGTATGAAATCGCAAAGGGATTCTGCATAGACTTCCGGTGGACACGATTGCTCTTTTTGAGCGCGAAGGACAACAGACTGCCAGATAACGCCAACGACCAAGGACTTGTGCTCAAGGTGGAAGAGCGGGATGTCAATCTGTCAAGGGTGTTGGGCAGCACCATTCTAACCGGCGACGGAAGTTCCGCTGTGTGGCGTGATGGAATCCTCAAAGATTATCAAACCAAAGATTTGTCATGTAACATCTTGATGGCCGCACATCACGGTTCCCTTGACTTTTTCGAGAGCCTCGTTAAGGGATACTACTTTGCAGACCACATAAGAGCCATGGCACCTGCCTTGACTGTTATTTCGGTAGGACTCAACAGTTATGGCCACCCCGACCCGAATGCCGTTAAATGGTACACAGAGCATTCGACTGGATTGGACAACGGCGACAAAGTGTACAGAACGGACCGTCAACACACTGTGAAATTAATTCTCAGAAATGAAGGCGGCTGTCATCTGTACACCAATCAATAACCAGTCACAATGCAGGCACGGATTGTCTCCTCAGGTCGTTTGCCGACCTGTACACCTTCCGCGCTCGCATCCAACCCGCGCTCGTCGTTGTCTTGCCGTTGGGTTTTCTGATGTTTGCGCTACTCCCCGGGCATCCATTCTTCGTGACCGCGTTCTTCGGGCTTCTGGGTGCCGCTGGCGGTACCGCTGTTGTGGCGCAAGTAGGACGGGAACTGGGCTTCAAAAAGCAACCAAGGCTTTGGGAAAGCTGGGGTGGCTCCTCTACAACCCGTCTGCTCCGGCATCGCCGTCTTCCCGGCGATCCCGTGCTAGCATCTGGGTTGCGGCAGCAAGTTGAGGAGTGGATTGGCTACCCACTTCCTACCGAGCACGAGGAGGAAGCTTGTCCTGCGTGGGCGGATTCGAAATACGAACAGGCTGTAACGTCCCTCCGTGAGGCCACGCGGGACAGGGCCAGGTTTCCCTTGGTCTTCGCTGAGAGCCTGTTTACAATCTTTTTAGGATTAGCACCATGAAGGCAAGCACCACCATTTGCCGGCTGGTATTGAGCTTCCTTTCACAGTTCTTCCAGAGTCGGCGGCACTTTTCCAGCCAGGCGAAAGACCGCTCCACCACCCATCGCTTCGGCAGCACCACGAAGGTGTGCAGTTCGTGGCGTTTCACGACTTCCACTGCGGCTCCCAACAGGCTTTGCACCGCAGTGGCAAAGGGCTTCCCGGTGTAACCCCCGTCCACCAGCACCTTCTGGACCTGGCTGAGGTCGGCCCGGTTTTCGTCAAACATCGCCAAAGCCCCAGCCCGGTCGGTAACGTCGGCGGTAGTCACATGTATCGCATGGGGCAATCCTTGCGTGTCCACCGCGATGTGACGCTTGATTCCGGACACCTTCTTGCCCGCGTCATAGCCCTTGTGCCCGGCGGTGTCCGTGTTCTTGACGCTCTGGGAGTCCACGATGCAGAAGCTGGTCGGCTCTTTCCGTCCATTGCTTTGTCGGACCGCGCCAACCGATTTTTTAGGACACGCTCCAGAATGGAATCCTGACCCGGGCCCGGCCGCTCGCTCCATTGCCCGAAATACTGGTAGCAAGTGCGCCAATTGGAGAAGTCCGCCGGCAGCATTCGCCACTGGCACCCGCTTTTCAAGAGGTACAGCACGCCGCAGAAAACGTCATATAAGTCCACGGTGCGGGGCTTGGTCCGGCGGCGGGCCGACTCCAACGTCGGCAGAATCCGGGCGAATTGCTCCCGGCTGATGTCGCTGGGATAGGAATGAGACATGATTACCCCTCCCCTGATCATAGTCTCAACTTAACCTATTCCAGAGATCGTAGACAGGTTCTGAGAACGTCAATTACGGATTTAGGCGCAACCTGTGGGGGTTACGCCCAATTGGTACGCCCATCGCGGTCGTACTTGTTTTGGTCTCTTGTACTTTGCTGTTGCTAACCGTGTGGGGGCGTCCTTGGCCAGACCCGTGGTGGGATGTTTTTGCCAACCCAGATAGCGTCGCGGTGATACGGCTTGTCGTCGCGGTTGCGGACACGATCTTCGCTGCTTTTTGGCTTTTTTTGGTTAAAGCCATCGTGGGTTAAAGTTGTAGCCGATGCGTACGCGGTTCGCCTTCTGGAGTCTGTGCAGACGCTGAGGGCGGACGCGTCCCAGTGACCCGCGTGGTCCCGGTGGGTGTTGGTGGTTTGTTGTGACATCGGCGACCACTTCATCAACTGTGAAGCGGGCATCCCCAGTGCTGTCGCTGGACGCCTAACCCGTCTTTGGCGCGCCGTGGCGCTGAATCTTCGTGATCGTCTGCGTCTCGGTCGGCAGCACTGGTGTCCCGGTGCTTATGGTGCTGTACCTCGTCTGACTATCGAAAGAGCTGGTCTAGGAACCCGAGCAGTCCACCTTGGTTCTGCTGTTGCCGTCTGTCGCGGTTGTTCCCTCGATTATTGCGGTTGCGTTGACCTTTCTTCGTAAACCCCAATCCACCGAAGAGATGAGTGTCGGGGCGGGTTGAAGGGATAAGAAAGTGCCCCTTTGCTTCTGGGATAATGGTTTGTGAAAGACCAAACCAACCCAAAAGAAGGAGCACCAAATAGATGCTACCACGCAACCACCCCGACCGCATCCAGATCGCCTTCGACGACCACCGCCTGGTCAGCAATGCTGGGCTGATCCTTCCGTCCACGCTGGCTTGGCATCTGGGCCTGCCCCAACTGGTTGACCAGCACCTGGACCTGGGCCGTGCCCCAGGCGGAGCCAACACGGGCGACAAGATCATGACGCTGGTGGCATCCGCTCTGGCCGGTGGCGACTGCATTGACGATGCCGACGTGTTGCGTGCTGGCAGGACCGCGCGGGTGCTGGGCTGTACGGTGAAGGCGCCGTCCACGCTGGGGACGTTCCTGCGCAGCTTCCGTTGGGGCCACGCTCGCCAGCTGGACCGGGTGAGCCGGGAGTTGCTGGCCCGGGCCTCTCCACCATCAATCACGGGCCGTTGACCATCGACCTGGACTCCACCATCTGTGAAACCTACGGTCTGTTCAAGGAGGGAGCGCGCCACCACGGCTACACTGGCCAGCGGGGCGATCACCCGCTGCTGGCCGTGGCCGCTGGCACCGGCGACGTGCTGATGGCTCGGCTGCGTGAGGGCCGCGCCAACACCGCTCGCGGCGCGGCCCACTTCCTGCGTGAGACGGTGGGACGGGTACGCTACGCTGGGGCCAGGGGACCACTCACCATGCGGGCCGACCGCGGCTGCTACACCCACGCCATGGTCGCGGTCTGCCGCGAGACCAACGTCCGCTACTCCATCACCATCCGCCAACACCAGAGCCTGCGCAATCTCATCGAGGCGATACCGGAGGCGGACTGGACACCCATACCCTACTGGATGGACGGCGCCGCCGACGTGGCCGAAACCACCTACATCCCCTTCGAGAGTGCGCCCGACGCCGCGCCGGCGCGGCTCATCGTCCGAAGGGTGCAGCCCACGCCCAACTCCCAGTTGGCCCTCTTGGTCGACTACAGCTATCACGGCTGCATCACCGATCGGGACGGGGACCCCCTGCCGACCATCGTCGCCATGCCGAGATTGAGAATGCCATCCGAGACCTGAAGTACGGTGTGGGGCTCAACCATCTCCCGTCAGGCCGTTTCGCCGCCAACGCCGCCTGGTTGGCCGTCCAGGTGATGGCGCATAACCTGGCCCGCTGGGCAGCGCGCATCGGTCTGGGGGAGCAACTGGTAACCACCAAGACCCTCCGGCGGCGCTTCTTCTCCATCGCCGGACGGCTCACCCGCTCGGCGCGCCTTATCACCCTGCATCTTTCCCAGGGCCAGCCCTGGGAAACCCAGTTCAGTTGCGCCTTGGCCCGATTGCGCGCCATTCCCCTACCAGCCTGACGGCGCGCCGTCGGCGCCCGACCCGTCCACCGGACAGCCCCAGGGGCTGTCCCGCAAACTCATGCCAGCCCAGTCCGCCAGTGCCACTTCCGGCCTGCCGCCTGGCCGATTTCGCCGGCCCCCGCCACTGCGGGCCGTCACCTTGCCACTGGCGTCGCCACCGCCCACTACCCTCAACCCCATCGATCGGGACCGGGCCCGGCCCGTTCGCCTTCCCTTACCCATCAATCCTCGTGTCAACACCAGGGCCGCATCCCTTCGGTGGATTCGGGCTAACCGGGCAGCAGACTGGATGCCCTATCAGGAATGCGCAGATTGCTGAATCTGTCAGCGCTTTCGCCGTCAACCCTGAGGCTGTGGGAAGAAGCAGTGCTCGGAATACCCGTGTCCGACTATAGAACCGGTGCCCCGGTCATCAGGTTGCTTCAGTGGTGTCAATTTGGACGGCGAAGGTGTAGGACTTCCCGGTGGCGAAAGCGTAACACCTAACGACGATAGGGTTGTTCGGGCGCGAATTGACGGGTCAGCCCTGAACACGTTGACCGTCGAAAGCGTAACACCTAACGACGATGGGGTCATTCGGGCGCGGATTGACGGGTCAGCCCTGAACACGTTGACCGTCGAAAGCGTAACACCTAACGACGGTCGGGAGGCAGGATTTTCCCACTGACTATCCGCAACTCTTTGGCTCCCTCGAGCAGTTCGATAACGTCTTTAGTGCGTTGCAGGAGAACCCTGCGGTTTTTTACTGCCGAGGAGGAGTAAGCCAGCGACACCAGCTCAGCATCGCTAATCATCGGATAGCGTGTTGAGTCATTTACCTGAACCCAGTGGCGCGCTCTGCCCTTACCGATTGGGACTGTCGTAACTCCTGGATTGTGCCACTGGTAGGCGAGGCTGATGAGCAGCCGGTACGCTGGTGCTGACTTCACTCCCCACGAACGTATGTTATCGGAAACCTGCGGACCGTGGCCAGATCCCGGCGGCAGGTCAACAATGATTCGGACGGACTCGTCCAAGGCACCGGGGCCGCGAGGTATTCCATCCACGGACACCACGCGCCGCAGCTCGCTGCGTTGGGTCTGTGGGTCGTACAGTGGAATCCTGGCGTCCCAGCTGTCTAGGGCCTCAATAGCGGCCATCAGGCGTGGCCAGTACTCCGCTGGGCTGGGAGTACGGGTCGGATAGAGCCAGGCCAGAAATTCCCGCAGTGACACCGACATTGCCACAGGCTGACCCAGTTCCCTTTCATCCATGGGAACGCTCAGCACCGCCTCGACAAACATCCGCAGAGCCAGCGGTGCGCCCTTGCCGGGACTGATTGCTGGGCCGGCGCCCAGGTCGTAAAGCGCCAGCGGCAGGGCAGGGGAAGGGGTGTCGGGTTTGGCAAAGCCCGGCATGACCATTTGCTTGCCATCCGGTCCGTACCTGGCGTGCGCTGCCGGGCTGAACAGCAGGCGCGCGTTCCGCTGGCTTGGGGTGCTAGCCATGGCGAGACGAGCCGGTATCACCCGTTCGGTGGTACGCCGGCTGGGTTCCACCGGACGCGGGCGTTGCTGCCACATTCTGACTATGGGAGCCAGAGGCCAGCGCAGATCTTCGCCAGCGTCCACCGCTTGGCGGTAAGATGCCCACAGATCCCCGATGGGCATGATAGTTTGCCAAGTGATTATCACTCCGCCGAGCAACTTCAGCGGTGGTTGCAAGTCGCACCCCAACAGCGCCGTCATTCGGTCGCACATCACTTCGATGGCGTCTGTCGGGCAATCGACGCTGTTGACCCATCTGGATAGCTCTCGTGTCGTTGGCCGTTCTCCTTTCCCTTGAGCCAGTACCTCATCCGCAATCTTGTCGGCACCGGGAAAGAGCTGGCCCCAAGACGACTGCATACTCTCTGCAACCCCGACGTCGTCAGGAGTTGAGCTGTCAAGTTCTCCCAAGATGGCCGACGCCATTCCCGTCAGTATGCCTTCAGTCGTCAACTTCATACCCACCTTCCGTGGTCTCTCCGACAGTCTCGCCGACCACCTCCCATCGTAGACCTGCGCCGCCGGTGTCCCAGCGCAGCTGCAGCGGCTCCGGCCGCGGCCCGTAGTTCCCCTTCACAAACTCCAGTTTCCAGATTGCCGGTCCGGCATCCGGGAACTTGCCGCTTTCCGACCTTAGCGTCCACAAGGCTCGTGCCGCGCCCTGCCAGTCCGTGGAACCCGCGTAATTGACCTCTGCCGACTTCGGCGGATGCGCCAGCATCAGCACCGTGCAGTTGTTGGCCTGTCCCCAGGCGTCCCAGTGGGATACGAATGCCCTCACCAGACCCCTTGCATTCTCATCGGCGGCATAGGCCGCCGCCAAGGGGTCCACCACCAGCAAACGGGCATCCTCCTGCTCGCACAAACGCCGCAATCGCTCGCCGGTGACGGTGAGCTCCGCCATAGTGGAGATGTGCCGGCCCTGCTCCGGCGCCCAGATGGGACCCTCGCCCACCAGGTTGACGATGCGCAGCCCCTTCAATCGCTCCGGTGTAACCCACGGAGCTGACTTCCCCGATATCTGGTGCAGCCGCCGGTAGAACTCCTCCGGCTCATCCTCCCATGATGCAAAAACCACGTTGGCCCCGTCTGGTGGCACCGCATTCCCCAATCTCATGATGCCGTGAGGGCTCCCGATCCACTGATGGTGTCTCCCCCCGACGCCACGCCGGCGGCCAACTGCAGTGCCAGCCGGGACTTGCCCGCCCCACCCTCGCCGGTCGGCAGCGCAACACGGCCAGCCGGCAGTGATTCGTTGATCAGCCACTGCCTGGGCTGGGGCTGCGTGTGTCCCCAGGTCGCTACCCGCAACGGGTTGGCCGTCTCGATCGCCTTGGTCAACGTGTCCAGCGACCCACGCAGGTTGGTCTGCGCCATGGCCACCGCCTGCCGGAAGTTGGACGGTTCTCGAACCACATCACGACTCAGAATCGCCAGGGCTTCACGAGCGCGCCGGTGTCCCTCGTCGGTCAACCGGCCCGCCTCGATGTCGTCGGCCAGCGACATCAGATCCAACAGTGCCTGCGTCTCTGCATCCGGCGGCAGCTCCGCTCCCTCGAAGACAGTGGTCTGGTGGTGTCCATTCTGTGGTGTCATGCGGGCACCTCTTCCATCAGCAGCGCTGCCTGTCGTTGGGCTTCCCAGCGGGGCCAGTCGTTCACCGCGGCCAGGGTATCAGCGTAGCCGGGCCAGCGTTGCGTCAAGAGCATGAACGGGTTGGCTCCAGCGATCACACCGGCGTCCTTCCCTTGGGGCGGCAGTACCGCTCGCGCGGCGCCTCCATGCATGCGGACCGCTCCGCAAAGCCGGCTGGCTGCGGCCTGACCGGCTTCGTCGTTGTCGGCGTGGATTACCACGCTGGCTGCGGCCTGGGCCAGCCATTGGGGGAACCCTCCGCCGTCATTCCGGCGTCGCCCATGCTGGAGATCGCCGGACCCGCGAATCGCGCGGCCAGGGCCAGGGCGTCAGCCACTCCTTCAGCCACCCGTACTTCCGCCTCGGCTTCAGCCACCATGGGATTTCCCAGAATCAGAACCGCCCCCGTCTTTGTCCCCAGCGTCCGCTTTCCCAGGCCGTCTTGTGAAGCGGGTCGGTCCAACGCCGGCTGTCCCTCCGAATCCACAGCGATATCTCCACCGCCGGCGGTGTGGGCAGGCTTGGCCAAGCTTCTGCCCACACCGTGGGTTTCACCAGCAACGCTACCAGGGATCCTGCTCCAGTGTGTGGGCCCGGCCGCGTTCGGGACGCAGGCAGCCAACGCAACGATGTCGGCGCTTCCACCTCCGGACGCCACAAGTTACGATGGGCCAGCCAGCGACGAGCCGGGTGCCCAGCGTCGGCGGGGATAGCCGTCGTCTCCGCCCAGATCCTGATCGGGTAGTCAGTTCGTGGCTGTGGACCCGGTGGTGCGGCCGATTGACGTGGCACGGCCGGTGGCAAAGCGGACCGATGACGCAGGTGGGGCGCCACCAGGAGTTCCCGCAGCTCGTCGTTTCGACGGCAATCGAAGCAATGGACAGAGATCCAGCCGTCGTCGTTCACCCAAATTGCGGCCGGCGCGTTCTTCTTGCGGTGGTCCAGCGGGCAGAAGAAACTCCAGCCGTCCTTTGACTGGTTGGACTTGACGCCGCGCAGGCCGGGCAGAATGGCGGTGACAATCAGCTCCCGGTCGGAGGGCACGGGCAACTGGTGGCCAGAGGCAGGGATCGGGACGCTGGTCATGGATGGATATCCGGCAGCATAGATATCCGATAAATACCCCTTATCGTACTTTTATGACGACCTCTCAATGAAGCCACGACCTTTCGGCTGTGGATACAGCGGCTCCAGGAACGCTCTCGACTTCCCCGCTTCCACTTCGTACACGATATGTGTGATCAACACATAGGAGTGTATCTACCCCCGGGTGTCAATGGCGGAACGGCAGCTAACAAAGGATATGCTAACCGCGCGCTTAGACAGCTTAGAAACTATCTCAAAACAGTAGTCGGTGCTGACGGCGGTACCAGAGCAGGGCGCAGGCCAACTGGATGAGGCCCACGTAGTTGGATGCCTTCTTGTCGTAGCGCACCAGTATCGCCCGGCACTTGGACAGCCAGCCTAAGGTGCGCTCCACCACCCACCGGCGGGCAGGAAAGGTCTGCTCTCCCCATCGGTCCAGCTTCTCCTCCCCAATGCGCCGGATGTGCGGACAGTACTGGAAGGCAGCAACGGTCCCGTGGCCGGTGGGATTGTCATACCCTTTGTCCAAGCACAGGTTCCGGGTGCCTTCCGGGCGCGCCACTACGATGCTCTCCAGGGTCGGCCTCAAGAGTTTCGTATCGTGCACATTGGCTCCAGCCACCGCCACGCTCAGGGGTCCGCCCGCCGCGTCGACCAGGATGCTCTTCTTGCTCCCCGCTTTGCCCCGGTCGGTGGGGTTGCGTCCAATGGCGCCCCCACCAAACGAGCCTTGCCCATGGAGCAGTCCGCCGACTGCCATTCCCAGTCCACTCCGCCCAGTTCTTCGCAGCCCTCCACCAGAACAGCCCAGATGCCCTCCAGCACTCCAAGCTCCACCCAGCGCTGGAAGGTCCGGTGAATAGTGCTGTCGTCTCCCAGTTCCCGGGGCAGACGGTTCCACTGGCAGCCACTGCGCATCCGGAAGATGATGCCGTCCAGCATCCGCCTGGGGTCGGCGCGTTTGCGCCCCGTACTCTTGGGTGGGTCCATATCCAGGATCACCGGGTGAATCTGCTCCCAGAGATGGTCCGGAATCTCCCAAATCGTCGCCAGAGTTTCGTCCTTTCCCATCGTCCACCCCCACACTTTTCCCTATCCTAACCCATGCCGAATTCCCCGTCATATCAGTTCATCTGCCTTTTGAGATAGTTTCTTAGGACACGTGTTTGACCGGATTCCCGCGAACGCGGGAATGACGAGTGGGGGTTGACGATAATCGAATGACCCTGATTTTAGCGAGGCGCTTTCGCTACTCAGATTCGAACATCATCATGAAGGCCGCGCCGGCATCATTGCCAGGGCAAACCGCAGTTGCTAACCTGCAAAAACAGCAGGAGGAGCCCCGAGTGACCACCCAACAGTATCAACAAGCCAGCGAGCACCCCTTGGCGCAGGCCAGACAGGAACTCGCCGACGGCGATCTCCCGCAGGCGTCCGAGTAGGGCTGGGGCGCTACTGCCCAGATCCTCAAGGCCGTCGCGGAAAGGCTGGGCTGGGAACACAGCCGGCTCCGTCACTACCACCGGATCGCCAGCCGGCTCCGGGTCGAAACCGGCGACGGCGACTTCCGCCGGCTGCTCAACACAGCCAGCGCCCTCCATGAAAACTTCTACAAAATGGGAGCCGAATACGTGGCCGACGTGGAAGCACTGATCGACAAGCTAATACCCTTACTGAGCCAGACGTAGTACCGACCACTCTGCCCGTCGGGTAGCGAAATCGCCTCGATTTTAGCCCAGGGTCTTTCGATTATATGGGAAACAAGGGTAGCGGCAAGCTTGGAGGAAAAAGGTAATTGTTCACGTTTGAGGGGATCTGATCGGCTCAGCACCGGAATTGCCTACTTGGCCACGGCTCTGGGAACGGCCAAAAAGCCCGCAGATCTCATCAACTCTGAACAGTTACGGAAAAAGCGCAGGAGATATAGGGTCGAGGCATCCACAGGTTTGAGGGTGCGCGATGAGGACAGAGCCGGGATCAGAAGCTGGATTGTCGCTGATTGAGGTGTTGGGTCGGGTGCGGGATCCGCGCAGCGCTCATGGGAAGCGTCATCCTCTGGGGGCGATTTTGGGATTGGCGGTGTGCGCCATGCTGTGCGGAGCGCGCAGTCTGTACGCCATCAGACAATGGGGCCGAGATCAGGGTCAGGAAGTGTCCGAGGCCTTGGGGTTCACCCGGGAGCGGACGCCGTGCGTGTCCACGCTGCATCAGGTGTTCAGCAGGTTGGATCGGGAGGCGTTTGAAGGGGTGTTGGGGCAATGGCTGCAGGAGCGTGGCTGGTCAGAGAGTGCGGCGGTGGCCATTGACGGTAAAAGGTTGCGGGGCATCCACGGTGATCAGTTGCCTGGGTGATCCGTTGCCTGGGTGCATCTGGTGGCGGCGTACGCCCATCAGGTTGGGATTGTGGTGGGACAGCAGGCGGTGGGGGAGAAGAGGAATGAGTTGGCTGCGGTGGCGGGTCTGTTGGGGCAGTTGGACCTGGAAGGTCTGGTGGTAACGAAGGTCTGGTGGTAACCGGGGATGCCCAGTTCACCCAGCGGGAGGTGTGCCGACGGGTGGTGGCTCAAGGGGGCACTACTTCTTTGCAAGGGGGCACTACTTCTTTGCGGTGCAGGGCAATCAGCCCACCCGGCAGCAGGACATCACGGCCATCTGGGATGGTGAACCTGCGGCGGCGGCCCAGGGGCTCCAAACCAACCAGCACGGTGGTCGGGTGGAACAGCGGCGGTTGTGGGTGTCCGACCTGGTGGTGGGCTACAGCGACTGGCCGCACCGGGCCCAGGTATGCAAGATAGAGCGCATCGTCCGCAAGAAGAACGCCACTCGGCGAGAAGTGGCTTACGCCGTTACCAGCTTGCCGCCCGAGGCAGCCGGTCCCGACCGGCTCCTCGCCCTTTGGCGGGGACACTGGGGCATCGAGAACCGAGTGCATTGGTACGGGACGTCACCTTTGATGAAGACCGCTCCCAAGTGCGAACGGGCTGCGCACCTCAGATCATGGCGGCCCTGCGCAATGTGGCCATCAGTGTGATGCGATTGGCTGGGGAAACCAATATCGCGGCCGCCTTGCGCCGCTGCGCCGTGCATCCATCACGTCCGTTAGCCTTGATCGGCGCACCACCCAAATAATCGAAAGACCCTGAACGCGCGCCTTCCGCTTATTGACCCGGCCCGGCTGTTGCCGGTACCATTAAAGGAGGGCGGGGTTGCATCCCCGCCCCATCACACTGCGGGGGTTGAAATGAGTTCCAGCTACATCGGCAAGGTTGACAAAGCACGCAGGTACGCCGAGGAACCGGAGCGGGTGAACATCCACACGTTCGAGGCTTCCTTCATCGGCAACCACAATACCTACCGGGTCGCGTACCGCGACGGAGACTGGAACTGCGAGTGCGCCTTCTTCACGACCCGACGGGTGTGCAGTCACACCATGGCCTTGCAGCGTATGCTCGACGAGATGCTCGCGGGACAAACCGCCGAAGCCGCCGACTAGCCAGCCGCTTTCACCTGGCTACTCAAAAATCTTGCCCGCCGGCGCCCTTCAAACGCGCCGGCGGATTTTTGCCCCGGCGCGAGGCGCGGGATCACTCCTCCCAGCGCCGGAACACCAGGCACGCGTTCTGCCCGCCGAACCCGAAGGCGTTGGACAGCGCCACCGCAACGTCGGCTGCGCGCGATTCGTTGGGCACATAGTCCAAGTCGCAGCCCGGGTCTGGCGACTCCTGGTTCACCGTTGGGTGGATTCGCCGGTCCACGATAGTCTTGACGCACGCCACCGCTTCCAGCGCCCCCGACGCGCCCAGCGAGTGCCCGATCATCCCCTTGGTGCTGCTGATCGGCACCTTGTAGGCCGCGTCCCCGAACAGCCGCTTGATCGCCACCGTCTCCACTGCGTCGTTCAGCGGCGTCGATGTCCCGTGCGCGTTGATGTAATCGACGTCGCCGGTGCCCAGCCCCGCATCCGCCAACGCTCCCGCCATGGCCCGCGCCGCGCTTTCTCCCGTCTCCTGCGGCTGCACCAGATGCCCCGCGTCCGACGTCGCGCCGAACCCCACCAGCTCGCAGATGATGTTCGCGCCCCGGGTGCGGGCCCGCTCCGACTCCTCCAGCACCAGGATCCCCGCCCCTTCCGCCGGCACGAACCCGTCCCGCTCGGCGTCGAAGGGCCGGCTAGCCCGCTGCGGCTCATCGTTCCGTGTGCTCAGCGCCCGCATCACCGCAAATCCCGCCAGTCCCAGCTGGCTGATCCCGGCCTCCGTCCCGCCCGTGACCATCGCGTCCGCTACGCCGTGCCGTATCGCCATCAGCGCCTCGCCGATGGCGTTGTTGGACGCTGCGCATGCCGTCGTGACCGTCGAGTTGTACCCCCGCGCTCCCACGTACTGGCTCACGTTGGCCGCCGCCATGTTAGGCAGCACCATCGGGAAAAAGAACGGCGACATCCGCATTCCGCCCCGGTCGGCCAGGATCCGACAGTTCTCCTCCAGCGTCGGGAATCCCCCGTTCCCGTTCCCCAGCAGGACGCCCACGCGATACGGGTCTTCCTGTTCCATGTCCAGCCCGGCGTCCGCCACCGCCTGCAACGCCGCCGCGACCGCCATCTGCGAGAACCGCGCCATCCGACGCGCCTCCCGCCGGTCGATGTAGTCGGTGGCATCAAAATCGTCGGCCTGCCCCGCGATCCGGCAGGGATAGTCCGTCGGGTCGCACAGCGTCATCGGCCCGATGCCTGACACGCCGGCTACCAGGTTGCCCCAGAACTCGTCCGCGCTCAGGCCCAGCGGCGTGATCGCCCCCAGACCGGTCACCACCACCCGCCGCCGCCCGTACTCGGTCTGCATCATGCCGGCAATTGTAGCAGTCGCGTCCCGGCTACCGTAAATCCGGCGGCAGCAGGTCAGGGTATGTTTCCGGTTCGATGCCCAGCATCGCCTCCCGTGCCTCCGCGACCACGAACAGCGACCCTGTGACCAGCACCAAGTCATCAACGTCCGCCATCGCCACTGCCTCCTCGACTGCCTCCCCCGTGTGCGCGCTGATCCCGACCCGATCCGATGCCATACCCTGCCCGAGGAACTGATCCGCAATCTCCGCCGGCCGCATGGAGCGAGGGTGCCGCGAGCGCGTGGCGATCACCCGGTCCGCCCGCTTCGCCAGCAGCTCGACCATCGCGTCCACTCGCTTGTCCCGCGAAAACCCGGCCACCACTATCAGATTCCGGTGCGGCAAGTACGTCGCCAGCGTCGCCAGCAGCGTCGCTACCGAGTGATCGTTGTGCGCGCCGTCCACCACCACGGTCGGCTCTCGCCGCAGCGCCTCCATGCGCCCTGGCCACTCCACCGACTCCAGCCCGCGTGCAATCGCGTGGCTATCAATCGAGTACCCCGCGTCGGCCAGCGCCTCCGCTGCGCCTACCGCCGTCGCCGCGTTAGCCCCCTGGAAGTCTCCTAGCAGCGGCAGCCGCAACCGGTACGTACCACGCCGGCCTCGTATCTCCAGCCGCTGGCCCTCCGCCGATGCCTCCTGGACCTCCCACGCGATCGCGTCGCCCACCCGCACCACCGGCGCCGACTGCCCGGCAGCCGCCCGGTCTATCGCCTCCATCGCCTCAGGAAACTGCGGCCCGACCACCACCGGCGCTCCCCGCTTGATGATCCCGGCCTTGTCTGCCGCGATCTCACCGATCGTGTCACCGAGGATCGCCATGTGGTCCAGGCTGACCGGCGTGATCACGCTGACCTCCGGCGTCACCACGTTGGTCGCGTCCAGCCGCCCGCCCAGTCCAACCTCGATCACGCTCACGCCGACCGCGTCCTCCGCGAAGCAGTGGAAGCCCATGGCCGTCATGTACTCGAACAGCGTCGCCGGCCCCGCCTGCGGATAGGCCGCGTTGTCCAGGTGGTGCGGCCATATCGCGTCCGCCAGCTCCGCAAAACGCCGACGGGAGACCGGCTTCCCGTCCCGTCGGATCCGCTCGCAGAAGGAGTGCAGGTGCGGCGACGAATAGAACCCCGTGGAATATCCCGCCGCCCGTGTGATCGACTCCACCATCGCCGCCGTGCTTCCCTTGCCCTTGGTGCCCGCCACATGCACCATCCCGCGTCGCCGGTGCGGGTTGCCCATCCGCGCCAGCAGGCGCTCCACGTTCCGCAGGTCGTAGATCCGCTTCTGTCGCGGCTGCGCCGGAACCGAACGCTCGTGGTCGACCAGGCCCAGCAGCCGGGCGACCGCCTCCTCGTATCTCGCCGACACGATTCCTGCTAGTGACCGGCAGACAGGCCCAGGTTGATGCGGATGGCTTGGGCAGCCGTCAGGCTGCGCACATGGTCGATGTTCCCGTACAGAGGCCTCGGCCGGAACCCGAAGACGCGCTCCACCGAGTCCGGCTCAGCCACGTTCCGCAGCGTCACCAGCTGCAGCATCGCTCGGTTGATGGGCGCCCGCGGAGTAACCTTCTCCATGATGGTTACCGGCAGACGCATCTTCCACAGCGGCACGTTCACCTTTCGAACCTTGCGCCCCAGGGTCCGCCCCACGACACCCACGATCTCGTTGTAAGACAGCTGCTCGGGCCCGCCGATCTCGATGGTCCGGTTGCCCCGGATGTTCCCGCTGACCGAAAGGGCTATGCACCGCGCCACGTCATCGACGTGGATCGGCTGTAGTCGGTTGTTGCCGGAACCGATCACCGGGACGATGGGCATGGTTCGCACCAGTGCCGCCACCGAGGTCGTGAACGCGTCGCCCGGCCCGAATATAAGCGAGGGGCGCAGGATCACGTACGGCAGCCCGCTGCTGATGACCGCCTGTTCCCCCTGCCATTTCGAGTGCAGATACTGAAGGCGAGGCGTGTTGGCCGCTCCCAGTGCGCTCACGTGAATGAACCGTTTTACCGAGCCTGCCTCTTTGGCGGCTGCGACAATGTTCTCCGTGCCCTGCCGGTTGATGGCGTCAAACTGCCTCGGCCCGCCGCGGATCACTGCCACCAGGTGGATCACCGCCGTGATGTCCCGGCACGCTTCAGCCAGGGCGTCGGGGTTGCCTACGTCACCGTAGCAAATGTCCGTCGGCGGCGTGGCGAGTACGCGCTCGCTGCCCGGACGACGCACCATAGCCCGAACTTCGTGGTTGGTCTCCAGCAGCTGCTGGACCACACGTCGCCCCAACAATCCCGAGGCCCCGGTCACTAGAACGGTCATGATGGTGCTCGATATATCGCAGTGTAAGACGGTCACTCTGAGTATAAACCCAGTATATCACCAGCCCACACCTCGCTCATGGCGCCGACGCGTACCCACTTGCCTTCAAAATAAGCGTACAAAGTCCAGTCGCAATGGCAGATTAGTCAGGCACTTGATCGGATCGTAGCCAGCCCTGCGAGATTTCCACGCTTCGCTCGCAATGACAGATCAGTCACGCACTTGATCGGATCGTAGCCAGCCCTGCGGGATTGCCGCGCTGCCCTCGCAATGACAGTCTCAGTTCGGGTGAGCCGTTGGATGGTTGCGGGCGGGCGCGTTTCTACCTCGCGCGGGTCAGTCCGGGTGCGGCATATCGGGTGGGCCGGTCACGGGAAGGGTCACTCTGGGCTGGGTTCCGATTGGATTGGCGACAGGGGAAGTGCGACGAAAACCACTGCAGACACGGCGAACAGCGCGGCGATGTAGTAGACGGTGGCTTCGAAACCCAGAGTCTCGTAGAGGACGCCGGCAATGAGCGGGGAGACCATTGCCATGAGGAATCCGGCGAAGGCCACCACACCGAGCCCGGTGGACGCCACCTCGCTGCCGACGACGTCGAAAACGGCGGCAGTGAGGATGGGCTGATCAGGGTAAAGGAACAGCCCCAGCAGCGCGATGGTCACGGTGAGCGGGATTCCGGTGTCAAACACAGTGAGGGCGAATGCGGCCAGACAGGACCAAATCAAACCGGGGACCAGCACCTGCTTGCGGCCGAACCGGTCGGACAGAATGCCCGCGGCAGGCTTGGCGACCAGTCCAATGGCGATGAGCAGGCCGATGTTGAAACCCCGGGCCGCGGATCCCATCTGCAGGTCGTTGCCGAGGTACAGAGGCAAGATGGTGACCAATGCCACGAGGGCCATATTGCGGAGGCCGCGCACGAGCATCAACCCCCATAGAGCGCGGCTCGCCAGCAGATGGCGGGTGGCCTCGACGCGTTCTGAGACCGCGACGATGGGCTCCTCCTTCCCACGCCCGATGTTGCGCAACGACCAGATGGCCACAGCGCCCAGGAAGAAGGGGACCACGGCGTAAACGCTGAGCAGCTCGCGCCAGGACAGGAATACCAGCAACGCGCCGGTGGCCAGGGGGCCGACGACATCGCCGACGCTGCCGCTGACACCGTGAGCGGCCAGCGCCATCCCGCGCCGTGGGGGAAATGGTGGGAAAGCGAGGCGGAAGCAGGGAGGTGCCAGATGGAGTGGGAAATCGCCACCACTGCCATGCCGATGAGCAGCAGCGGATACACGTGCGCGACGCCAATGAGGAGGCAACCCAATGCAGAGCCACCGAGGCACAAAGCCAAGAGCTGCCCCCAGTATCTGCGCAGGACGTCAACGAGCACACCGCCGGGCAGGGCGACCATTCCGGATGCCAGTTCGCGCACGGCCAAGATGCCGCCGACGCCGACGCTGTTGAGTTGCAAAGCCTGCTGGATCTCGGGCAGGGCGACCACGAAGCTCTGCACGATCCAGTGGAACACAGTGTGACCGGTGGCCAATCCGGGAATGACGATCCGTCCACCGAAAACGGGCGCCGGTTCTGCCGGCGGGTGGGCCGTGTCTGGGTTCTGCATTGCTCTCCTAATATTACAACGACGCATATACGATGGGACGCTTGCCGCTGGCCCATTCCCTTCGCAAATGTACGTCGTACAAATGTCGCAACAGTACTTGCGCCACGAAGCTTTCCCGAAGCAGCACGTCAAGCCGTCGTTGTAATACTAAGAGCCTATCCTAATAACTGGTGAAAACTCGCGGCCCCGTTCCGGGAAGCCAAACCAGGGTTGCGCATAGACTAGGGCAATGAGCAAAGCGAAAGACCCCAAGCCGCCACGTCCCAAGCGTGCTGGCCCAGCCACCAAGACCAATCCCACCACCGGCGGTTTCCAGGTCTCCGACGAACTCTGGGATGTGCTGGAGCCCCTGATCCCTGAGCGTGTGAACACCCATCGGTTCGGCGGCGGTCGGCCCCGGGTTCCCGACCGCACCTGCGCCAATGGCATCTTCTACGTGCTGCGCACCGGCTGCCAGTGGAAGGCGCTGGACGCCACGGGCATCTGCTCCGGGTCCACGGCGCATCTGCGCTTTCAGGAATGGGTTGCCGCGGGGGTGTTCCTGGAACTGTGGCGGGTGGGATTGGAGCGCTATGACGAACTGAAGGGTCTGGACTGGAGTTGGTTGAGTATGGACGGAGCCATGACCAAATCTCCCCTGGGTGGGGGAAAAAACCGGCGCCAACCCCACCGACCGAGGCAAGCGGGGGGTCAAGCGGAGCCTGCTGACCGAAGCCCAGGGCGTCCCAGTGGGTCTGGCGGTGGACGGAGCCAACCGCCACGACATGAAGCTGGTGCGGGTTACGGTGGACAGCCTTCCAGTATCTCGACCGATACCCAACCCGGAACATCCCCAGGGCATGTGTCTGGACAAAGGTTACGACTACCCCGAGGTGAGCCGCACTGTGGCGGAGTTCGGCTTCACCGCCCACATCCGCAGCCGCGGTGAAGAGGCAAAGGCCATCAAACGGGAGGCCGGTTTCAAAGCCCGGCGTTGGGTGGTGGAACGCACGCACAGTTGACTGAACCGTTTCCGTCGCATCCTGGTCCGTTGGGACAAGTCCCCCGAGAACTACATCGCCTTTCTGCATTTCGCCTGCGCCCTTATCGCCCTCAGAGCCGCCGGATTATTAGGATAGGCTCTAATACTACAGTTGCAGATCATGAAAGGGTAGAATTTTAGGCAGCCGAGGAGTGTTGAGGTGAGGTGGTGATTGTTGGGAGAGACGAGGTAGCGGAGGTCGCCCGGTGGGCCGAGGGCATCGAGCGGGTGCACGAGTGCATCGCGGGCAGGTTCCGGCGGCCGGAGCCGCGCAAGCGGGTGCTGGAGTATCTGAAAGGGTTGCTCAGTCCAGTGGAGCGCAAGAACGGTTGGCAACTGGCGGAGCAAGCGGGCTATGCCACTCCCTACGGGGTGCAGCGCCTGCTGTCGGGTTACGTCTGGGACGCGGACTTGGTCCGCGATGACCTGAAGCAGTACGTGGTGGAGCATCTGGGCGACGGCGATGCGGTCCTGGTGGTGGACGAGACCGGGTTCCTCAAGAAAGGGGAGAAATCGGCTGGGGTGCAGCGCCAGTACAGTGGCACGGCGGGCCGGATCGAGAACTCTCAGGTGGGCGTGTTCCTGGCCTATGCCTCGGCCAATGGCAGAACCCTGCTGGACCGGGAGCTGTATCTGCCCCAGGTGTGGGCTGATGACCGGGAACGCCGGCGGGAGGCCGGGGTGCCTGAGAGTGTCGGCTTTCAGACCAAAGGGCAACTGGCCCAGCAGATGTTGGAGCGGGCGGTTACGTCAGAAGTGCCCTTCGCCTGGTTTACCGGGGACGAGGTCTACGGCAGTGACCGCAACCTGCGGCGGTGGCTGGAGCGGGAGGGCGTTCCCCACGTGCTGGCCATCAAGCGCAACGAGCAGCTGTGGGCTTTGACGGAGCAGGGACCCTGCCAGGTGAGGGCTGACCGGCTGGCGTCCGGGGTTGGGGAATCCGCCTGGGTCCGGTGCAGCGCCGGCGCTGGCGCCAAGGGCCCCCGGGTCTACGACTGGGCCTTGGTGGAAATACGGCCCTTGAGGGAACCGGACCAGGGGCACTGGCTGCTGACGCGACGCAGCATTGCCAAACCTGATGAGTTGGCCTACTACGTTTGCTTCGGTCCAGCGGGCACTACCCTGGAGGAGTTGGTGAGGGTGGCCGGGACCCGATGGACCATAGAGGAATGCTTCGAGGAGGCCAAGGGAGAGGTGGGGTTGGACCAGTACGAGGTGCGGCGTTGGGATGGCTGGTACCGGCACATCACCCTGGCGATGTTGGCCCACGCCTATCTGACGGTAATCAGGAATCAGGCGGTGGAAGGGGGAGAAAAGGGGGCCACTATGGCCCCGATGAGGAACTGATTCCCGTGACAGTGCCGGAGGTGCGACGGCTGCTGACACGCCTGGTATGGACGGAGAACCAACTGCCGGATTTCATCCTGTCCTGGTCGTGGTGGAGACGGCGCCACCAAGCCAGAGCCCGCCAATGCCACTATAAAACCCGCCTGTCACATCTGCAACTGTAGTACTAAGTGCCTATCCTAATAACTCGTGAAAACTCGCGCTCCCGTTCTGGGAAGCCCAGGTGGGGTTACGTTTAGACTGGGGCCATGAGCAAAGCGAAAGACCCCAAGCCGCCACGTCCCAAGCGGGCTGGCCCAGCCAACAAGACCAATCCCACCACCGGCGGTTTCCAGATTTCCGACGAACTCTGGGCAGTGCTGGAGCCCCTGATCCCCAAGCGTGTGAACACCCATCGATTTGGGGGCGGCCGTCCCCGGGTTCCCGACCGCACCTGCGCCAACGGCATCTTCTACGTGTTGCGCACTGGTTGCCAGTGGAAGGCCTTGGACGCCACGGGGATCTGTTCCGGGTCCACCGCGCACCTGCGCTTTCAGGAGTGGGTTGCCGCTGGGGTGTTCCTGGAGTTGTGGCGGGTGGGACTGGAGCGCTACGACGAACTGCAGGGTCTGGACTGGAGTTGGCTGAGTATGGACGGGGCCATGACCAAGTCGCCCCTGGGTGGGGGAAAAAACTGGCGCCAACCCCACCGACCGAGGTAAGCGAGGCGTCAAGCGCAGCCTGTTGACTGAAGCGTCGGGCATTCCAGTGGGCTTGGCGGTGGACGGGGCCAACCGCCACGACATGAAGCTGGTGTGGGCCACGGTGGACAGCGTGGCGGTATCCCGACCGGCGCCCAGCCCAGAGCATCCCCAGGGGATGTGCCTGGACAAGGGCTACGACTTCGCAGAGGTGCGCCGCACCCTGGACGAGTTCGGCTTCACGGCCCACATCCGCAGTCGAGGCGAAGAGGCTCAAGCCATCAAGCGGGAGGCCGGTTTCAAAGCCCGGCGTTGGGTGGTGGAACGCACCCATAGTTGGCTGAACCGTTTCCGGCGCATTCTGGTTCGTTGGGACAAGTCCCCCGACAACTACATCGCCTTTCTTCACTTCGCCTGCGCCCTCATCGCCCTCAGAGCCGCCGGATTATTAGGATAGGGACTAATACTACAGTTGCAGATCATGAAAGGGTAGAATTTTAGGCAGCCGAGGAGTGTTGAGGTGAGGTGGTGATTGTTGGGAGAGACGAGGTAGCGGAGGTCGCCCGGTGGGCCGAGGGCATCGAGCGGGTGCACGAGTGCATCGCGGGCAGGTTCCGGCGGCCGGAGCCGCGCAAGCGGGTGCTGGAGTATCTGAAAGGGTTGCTCAGTCCAGTGGAGCGCAAGAACGGTTGGCAACTGGCGGAGCAAGCGGGCTATGCCACTCCCTACGGGGTGCAGCGCCTGCTGTCGGGTTACGTCTGGGACGCGGACTTGGTCCGCGATGACCTGAAGCAGTACGTGGTGGAGCATCTGGGCGACGGCGATGCGGTCCTGGTGGTGGACGAGACCGGGTTCCTCAAGAAAGGGGAGAAATCGGCTGGGGTGCAGCGCCAGTACAGTGGCACGGCGGGCCGGATCGAGAACTCTCAGGTGGGCGTGTTCCTGGCCTATGCCTCGGCCAATGGCAGAACCCTGCTGGACCGGGAGCTGTATCTGCCCCAGGTGTGGGCTGATGACCGGGAACGCCGGCGGGAGGCCGGGGTGCCTGAGAGTGTCGGCTTTCAGACCAAAGGGCAACTGGCCCAGCAGATGTTGGAGCGGGCGGTTACGTCAGAAGTGCCCTTCGCCTGGTTTACCGGGGACGAGGTCTACGGCAGTGACCGCAACCTGCGGCGGTGGCTGGAGCGGGAGGGCGTTCCCCACGTGCTGGCCATCAAGCGCAACGAGCAGCTGTGGGCTTTGACGGAGCAGGGACCCTGCCAGGTGAGGGCTGACCGGCTGGCGTCCGGGGTTGGGGAATCCGCCTGGGTCCGGTGCAGCGCCGGCGCTGGCGCCAAGGGCCCCCGGGTCTACGACTGGGCCTTGGTGGAAATACGGCCCTTGAGGGAACCGGACCAGGGGCACTGGCTGCTGACGCGACGCAGCATTGCCAAACCTGATGAGTTGGCCTACTACGTTTGCTTCGGTCCAGCGGGCACTACCCTGGAGGAGTTGGTGAGGGTGGCCGGGACCCGATGGACCATAGAGGAATGCTTCGAGGAGGCCAAGGGAGAGGTGGGGTTGGACCAGTACGAGGTGCGGCGTTGGGATGGCTGGTACCGGCACATCACCCTGGCGATGTTGGCCCACGCCTATCTGACGGTAATCAGGAATCAGGCGGTGGAAGGGGGAGAAAAGGGGGCCACTATGGCCCCGATGAGGAACTGATTCCCGTGACAGTGCCGGAGGTGCGACGGCTGCTGACACGCCTGGTATGGACGGAGAACCAACTGCCGGATTTCATCCTGTCCTGGTCGTGGTGGAGACGGCGCCACCAAGCCAGAGCCCGCCAATGCCACTATAAAACCCGCCTGTCACATCTGCAACTGTAGTACTAAGCCCGGTAGTAGCGATACCTGGAGCCAGCGGTCCAGCGGCTCATTCGGGCCGGTGGCGGGGCGGGGCAGCCGTTGAGATCGATTGACGGCTACGGATGGCGGAGGTCGATTACGCCGGCCGACCCCATGGCGTCGGGTTTGTCGTCATCCGGACCGGTGGGGTTGCCGCGGCGTGCCTTGGCGTTGCGTTCTTCGATCTTGACCTCGACCAACGCGGTGACACCGAGGTCGGCGGGAGGCGGCGCGTTGTAATCGTGACCCACCGCGCGCCCGGGGAAGTAACGCTGCACCATGCGGTCGAACAGGTCGAACTTTTCGCGTTCGTCGGTGACCTCGCGAGCGGCGCCGAAGAGGGCGACGCTGCGGTAGTTGACCGAGTGGTTCATAGCCTTTCGGGAGTACACCAGGCTGTCGGTGAGGGTAACAGTGATGCAGACGGGAGCGCCGTCGGCCAGGCACTGGAGGGCGCGGCTACGGACGGAGCCGTGCAGGTAGATCAGGTCCGGAGTGTCCACATCGTAGTGGTAGGTGAAGGGGATGACGAAAGGGACGCCATCCTCGATAAAGCCGAGGTGGGCGACCAATCCCTGGGACAGGATCTCTGCGGTCTCCTCGGGGACGGCGCGTTCGGGGTGGTTCCTGATGCGGGTCCGTTCGGTGAGTTGCACGGGATGCCTCCGGTGCGGCAGCGGAAAATATTGATGCACGATCATAACGACCGGATGGATATGGGGTCAAACAGCCCGACCACTGCAGCATGACGAATACCTGCGCTCCATCGGAACGTTCCGAAATCGGTTTACTGCAAGTCACGGCGGGGGACTCTGACTCGTACCCAGTTTGTCATTGATAGGGGCACAGCGACGCGGCAGTCCCGTCGCCTGGACGGCGCCTGCTGCGCCAACGAGATTGCCGCGTTTCGCTCGCAATGACCGGGGCAAGGGCGCTCGGAACGACAGCACGAACTCGAGTGGGTACGCGTCAGGGCGGGAGCCACGATGACGGGAGCTACGTTATGGGAGCCACCGTGTTGAGATTGTCGTGTTCCCAGGCTTCTCGAAGTGACATTAACAGGCACGCGCAGGGGATAAGCGGGCGCAGTGCGAGCAAGGCATTTCTTGACTTTGACAAACCCCAACACTAGGATAGGTTCAGGGCAAAATCTCCCGAGCTAACGCTCGGACGGAATGGGGGGATCTGATGCTAGAAATCGTCCTTGCCGTCCTGGCGGCAGCAGGGCTGGCAACAGGGATAGCAGCAGTGGTTTGGCTGCTGCTGTCAACCAAGAAAGGCGGAAACCAACTGGAACGCAGCCGAGAGGAGGCTGCTAACGCGGTCACCGTAGCCGAAGAGGAGAAGCGTAACATCCTCCTGCAGGCGCAGGAAGAGGCGCTGAAAATCCGAGAGGCCGGTGACAAGGAGATCACGGAGCAACGGCGCGAGCTCAACCGCATGGAGCGCCGTTACATCCAGCGAGAAGAACAGCTTGACCGCAAAGTGGAGGGTTTGGAGCAGCAAGAGTCGGAACTGGAGGAACGGGAAACGCACGCCAAGTCCGAGTTGCAAAAAGCCGAGGACCTGAAACACCAGCACAACCGGGAGCTGGAACGGATCGCATCGCTGTCAATTGACGAAGCGCGAGGCATCGTGCTGAAGCGCGGCGAAGAGGAAGCATCCCACGAACTGGCTCGCCGCTACTATGAGTTGGAGAAGGAACACCAAACCCGGGCTGACGACAACGCCCGACGCATCCTCACACTTGCCATAAATCGTCTTGCCACCGACGTGGTGTCGGAGAGCACGACCTCTGTTGTTTCCCTGCCCAACGATGAGATGAAGGGTCGTCTCATCGGCCGTGAAGGACGTAACATACGGGCCTTGGAGGCCCACACCGGCGTGGACATCATCGTTGACGACACGCCCGGAATAGTGACGCTATCCTGCTTTGACCCGGTGCGCCGGGAGATCGCCAGGCTGGCAATGACCCAACTGGTGAAGGACGGGCGCATCCAGCCCACCCGGATCGAGGAAGCGGTCAACCGCGCGGAACGCGACATCGAAGAGACGATGTGGCGGGCGGGAGAAGAGGCCACCTTTGAGGTGGGAGTAAGCGGGCTGGACCCGGAGCTGATCAAGCTGCTGGGACGGCTCAAGTATCGCTACAGCTACGGCGAAAACGTGCTCACGCACTCGATCGAAGTTGGCCTGCTGGCGGGAATGCTGGCGTCCGAGGTGGGCGCCAATGTGCAAACAGCACGGACCGGCGGCCTGCTGCACGACATCGGTAAAGCGTTGACACACGAGATACCCGGGCCACACGCAGAGATTGGCTTCGATCTGACGACTCGCAACGGTGTCGGGTCGCTGGTATGCAACTGCGTGCTGGAGCACCACGACGATGACCACACCAGCATCGAGTCGTTCCTGGTGGCTGCTGCCGACGGGATCAGCGCCGCTCGCCCTGGCGCGCGCAAGGAGTCAATCGAGCAGTACACGAGGCGGCTACGCGAGTTGGAGGACACCGCCTACAGTTTCGACGGGGTGCAGCGGGCGTTTGCCATCCAGGCGGGCCGCGAGGTTCGGGTGATGGTCAGTCCCACCGACGTGGACGACGTGGCCTGCGCGAGCCTGGCGAGGAACATCGCGGGAAAGGTGTCGAAAGACCTGCAGTTCCCCGGCCAGATCAAGGTTACGGTGATCCGCGAAACCCGCGAGGAGAGCATCGCGAGATAAGCGCCCGTTTGGGAATAACGCGCGACCAGAAGGGGCGACCGTGCGTCGCCCCTTACGGATGATGTTATGCGAGTGTTGATGATTGGGGACATAATCGGGAAGCCGGGACGCGGCGCGTTGTCCCAATTGCTGCCCGAGTTGCGCGGCGAACTGCAGATCGACCTCGTCACGGCCAACGCGGAGAACACGGCCGGCGGGTTCGGCCTGACCCCCAAGACAGCCAACGCGCTGTTGCAGGCGGGCGTTGACGTGATGACCTCGGGCAACCACATCTGGGACAAGAAAGAGATCCTGCCCCACATGGAGGAGCTGCCCCTGCTGCGGCCGGCGAACTACTACGGCGCGCCGGGACGGGGCTGGATGATGTTCGGCGACGTGATGGTGCTGAACCTGCAGGGGCGGGTGTTCATGCCGCCCATCGACTGCCCGTTCCGGGAGGCCGACAAGCGGTTGGCGGAGGCAGAAAGCGAGCTAGGGTTCGCGCCGAAAACGGTGGTGGTGGACTTCCACGCCGAAGCCACATCGGAAAAGCAGGGCCTGGCCTGGTACCTGGACGGCAGGGTGAGCGCGGTGGTGGGCACGCATACGCACGTGGCGACGGCGGACGCGCGCATCATGCCGAGCGGGACGGCTTACGTGAGCGACCTGGGCATGACGGGACCGCAGGACTCGGTGATCGGCACCGAGGTCGCGCCGGTGCTGGAGCGGTTCAGGACCGGACTACCGCAGCGGTTCGAACCGGCGAAGGGGGCGTGCATATTGAACTCCGTGCTGATCGACATCGACAACGACACGGGGCACGCCACGGACATAGTGCGGATCGACCGCAGAGTTGACGCATAACGAGGAAAGCACGCACTGATACGAGCATCCACCGATACGGGAGACCACGGAAACGGGGAGACCTGATGGCTATTTCTGTTGACCTACACATGCACACAACAGCGTCGGACGGGCGACTGACGCCGACCGAGCTGGTCGAGTTGGCCGCATCGAAGGGACTGCGGACGATTTCCGTGAGCGACCACGACACCACGGCAGGGCTGGAGGAGGCGCAGAGGGCAGTGGACCGGGTCCCCGGCATGCGGCTGATTCCAGGCATCGAGCTGGGCTGCGACGTGCCGGGGGGCGAAGTGCACATGCTGGGGTACTTCATGGACGTGAGCGACGCCGGATTCCAGGAGACGCTGGCGGGGTTCCGCGAGGGCCGGCTGGCGCGCGGCGAGGGAATGGTCCAGAAACTGGCTGAGTTTGGGATGCACATCGAGTGGGAGCGGGTGCGGGAGATAGCCGGCGACGCTTCGGTGGGACGGCCGCACGTGGCGCAAGCACTGGTTGAGGCGGGATATTTCTCGGAGCCATCCGAGGCGTTTCGAGAGTACCTGGGACGCAACGGGAAAGCGTACGTGGAACGATCCAAGCTGACCCCGCCGGAAGCGGTGAAGCTGCTGAACGACGTGGGCGGCGTGGCAGTGTTCGCGCACCCGTGGTTCGAGAGGCGGGGCAACGAGCCGCAGCCGGAGCAGTCGCTGATCGAGACGGTGGAGGAGCTGAAGGCGGCGGGCCTGCACGGCATGGAAGTCCATTATGCGATGTACGACGAGGCTACGGTGGACTGGCTGGCGGACGTGGCAAGGGCCTACGATCTGATTCCGTGCGGGGGCAGCGACTATCACCACAGCGGGAACTCGCGGGAGCTGCTGCCCGGCGTCAACGGGCCGCCCATGGAAACGGTGGAGCGTCTGGAAGAAGCCGCCCGGCAGTTGGCGTCGCGCCAGTAACGGGCGACCGGCTCTGCAAACGGCAGCTATAGGGTTGCCGACATGTCCGGGGATGCGGCAACGCTGATCGGCCTGTGGGTAGTTGCGTACCTGTTCGGGGCGGTTCCAGTATCGTATCTGCTGGGCCGGGCGTTGAGCGGGATCGACCTGCGGCAACACGGCAGCGGGAACGTGGGTGCGAGCAACCTGGCCAGCCAGATGGGAAAGAAGTGGTGGCTGCCAACTGCCGCCATAGACATGGGACGGGGCGCAGGGCCGATTTTGGTTGGACAGTACGCCCTGGGACTGGGAGACGCATGCTGGTGGCTGATGCTGACGCCGCTGTTCACGATTTTGGGCAACAACTGGTCGCCGTTCCTGCGCTTCGCAGGCGGCCGGAGCGTTGGCGCCTGGGCCGGCGGGCTACTGGGACTGTCACCGCCGTTTTTCGCGGTGGGGTTGGTGTTATACATCCTGGGCTGGCGGGTGACACGGCGGTCGGCGGAATGGCTGCTGGCGGTGATGGTCGCGCTTCCGGTGATGGCGATAGCGTGGCCGGAAAGGTGGCTGCTGGTTGGCGGCAACGAGCAGCTAGCCGGGTTCGCGGCGGCGGGAGCGGCGCTGATCCTGATCAAGCGAGTGGCGTCCAACGGGCAACCGGCGCCGGCGGGCATACCACGAGGCACGGTGATTTTCAACCGGCTGCTGCGGGACCGGGACATCGCGGACCGGGAGGAATGGCTCGCGCGCGCCGCCGAGTACAGAAATAATGCAGGGTAGCGACCGGTGGACACCCAGCGGTCGCCCGCGAAGTGGGGGCATCCGGTTGTGCCGGAGTCGTTACCGCGGCAGGGGAATTGCCACGGCGTCGCGCCTCCGCGCATTGACAAAGTAGGCAGGATCCAAGGGATAATGAAGGTATGGTCGAACAGCAAGCCGAACAACAGGTTATGACGTGCCACTGGCATACGGCGGTGCCGACGGGGTTATCGTGCAGCCAGTGCCAGCGGCCGATGTGCACGCAGTGCCTAGTGCAGGCGCCGGTAGGTATCCGATGCCGCGAGTGCGGGAAGGCGACGCCACTGCCGACCTTCGACGTGCGTCCGGCGAACTACGCCAAAGCGCTGGTCGCGGCCGGAGTGATCGGCGTGCTCGGAGTGGTCCTGTCACTAACGCTGCTGTTTTTCACCGGAGCGCGACTGATAGCGTTCCTGATCACACCCCTGGTGGTGGGTTATGCGGCGGGAGAGATCATCAGCCGGGTGGTCAACCTGAAACGGAGCAAGGCGCTGATGTACATTGCCGGCGGGACGGTGGTGGTCAGCACGCTAATCGGGATGATCCTGACGGGAGGGCTGGTGTTGACCCTGTGGGGGATCCTCGCGCTCATCGGCGGGGTGCTGTTAGCCATCGGGCGGGTGAGGCTGTAAGGGCAGACGGGACTACCGCGTTTGGCGCGCGATGACACCAGCGGGGAACGCGCAGCAGCGTGAGCGCTACCGCGGGTCAGTCGGTCTGCTCGGCTGGCCCGAGCTCCCGCCAGAGGCGTTGGACGGTGTCGCGGGTTACGCCAGCGGGGAAGCCGCGGCGCTGGAGGTAGTCCCACATCCTGCGTCGGAAGGTCTCATAGGGAACCGGGTCGCCGGACAGCCAACTACGGGAGCGGCGTTCCCCGGCGCGAAAAGCAGCGTCGGTTTCGTCCAGGCCCACCAGGGCATCGTCGATGAGGTCTTCGGCAATGCCCTTGGTCCTAAGTTCGCGCCGGATCAGAAAGGCGCCGCGAGGTTTACGGCGATCACGGCTACTGCGCCACTGGGTGGCGAATTCTGCGTCGTCGAGATAGCCGTAGCGTTTCAGAGAGGCAAGGACCTGTTCGACGACGTGCTGGTCGAAATCGCGGCCGACGCGGCGGCGCACCTCCGCGACAGTACGCGGCTTGAAGCTGACGTAGCGCAGGGCGACCTGTAGGGCGTCGGGGTAGGAACCCGACTTCTCAGGGGTGTTCATGCCGTCACGCTAAGGCGAGTGGTCCCGCACCGTTGCAGGCAGGCGAAGTACGTTGCGCTCATCGAGATTGCCACGTCGCTTCGCTCCTCGCAATGACGGGTTGGGCGGCGCTTGTCGCAATGACAGATGGGCCGACGCTCCGCGCATAGTTCGACTGGCGGCGCTTCAAATGCACGGCCTGTTGAATGGCTGCGGGTATGCAGCCCTTCGGCAGGCCCAGTACGAGCGGGGCTGCGGGCACGCACGTTGGTGCGGTTAATTCGGGCTGACGGAGTTGGGGTCGGCGACATAGGCGGCAGCAGCAGCAGCGTCACCGGCGGCGGCGGTTCCGTTCAGGTGGCCGTTGGCCTCGCCGTCGACGGGGTCTTCGTCACCGCGGATGAGGGCCTCGATCTCGTCGGAGATTTCGCTGTGCTCCAAGAGGAAATTCTTGGAGTTCTCTCGGCCCTGGCCGAGGCGGGTTTCGCCGTAGGAGTAGAAGGCACCGGCCTTCTTGATGATGTTCTGGTTCACGCCGATGTCGATCAGGTCACCCACCTTGCTGATGCCCTGGTTGAACATTATGTCGAATTCGGCGACGCGGAAGGGCGCGGCGACCTTGTTCTTGACGATGCGGGCGCGGACGCGGCTGCCGATGATTTCGGACCCCTGCTTCAGCGACTCGCTGCGGCGGAGGTCGATACGGACGGAGCTGTAGAACTTGAGGGCGCGGCCGCCGGGGGTGACCTCGGGGCTACCGTAGCTGACGCCGATCTTCTCGCGGATCTGGTTGATGAAAACGACGGCGGTGCGGGAGCGATTGATGGTGGAGGTGAGCTTGCGCAGGGCCTGGGACATGAGGCGGGCCTGCATGCCGACATGGACGTCGCCCATGTCGCCTTCGACTTCGGCCTGGGGGACCAAGGCGGCGACGCTGTCGATGACCACGGCATCGACAGCGCCAGAGCGGACCAACTGCTCGGTGATGTCCAGGGCCTGCTCGGCGGAGTCGGGCTGGGAGATGAGCAGGTTGTTCAGGTCGAGGCCGCAGGCGGTGGCGTAGTGGGGGTCGAGGGCGTGTTCAGCGTCGATGTAGGCGGCAAGACCGCCCATGCGCTGGGTCTCGGCCATGATGTGGATGGCGAGGGTGGACTTGCCGGCCGATTCCCCGCCGTAGATCTCGGTAACGCGGCCACGGGGCAGGCCACCGACGCCCAAGGCCAGGTCCAAGGACAGCGAGCCGGTGGGGATGACGTTGGTGATGAGGTGGGCGACCTGTTCGTCGCCGCGCATCACCGCTCCCTTGCCGTGGTCCTTTTCGATGCGGCCCAGGGCAACTTCCAAAGCGGCCAGTTTGTTCTTATCGAGATTCAGGGTTTCGGGGTTGATTGCCATTGTTGGTCTCCCGCACGGCTGGTTTGGACTTACAGGAAGTTTAGCACGCACGTTCCATTCATGCAATGGAGTAATGTCATTATTTTTGCGGGATTTACGGGGCGCACGGCCCCGGGCTAGAAGTCTCAATAGCCGCCTTCAAATCCGATGGTGACGACGCCGTTTTCGACGACGATGGGGGTGATCCGCTCACCGCCGGAGAGCTCGAGGAGAGCAGGCACCTGGTCGGGCTGCTTGGAGACATCGATTTCGGTGTAGGCTACGCGCTGGCGGCGGTAGTGCATCTTGGCCTGCGCGGAGAAGGGGCAGTCGGGGTGGGTGTAGAGGATGATCTCGGTCTGGTTGGTGGTAGTCAATTTACGCTCCTGTAAATCACTTTGGGCGACAGGACAACGTGACGCGCCATGGGGATGCCCAATTTTACGCAGGGGTGGAGGATAACGCAACGAAGGGGGATGACGGTAATTGTTCACGTTTGAGGGGATCTGATCGGCTCAGCACCGGAATTGCCTACTTGGCCACGGCTCTGGGAACGGCCAAAAAGCCCGCAGATCTCATCAACTCTGAACAGTTACGGATGACGGTGACCAAGAAACTGGAAACTAGTACTGGATCAAACTTGTATCAGCAGATGAAGGATGAAACGGGCTATGGTCGCTACGCTGGTGGTGAAACAGCGGTGTGGGAGGTGTGGCATCCATGGTTGCGGAGAAGTATGCGGTACGGTTGTCATCAGAAGGTCGGGCCCAACTGGAGCGGTTGATCCGTTGTGGCCAGCGCTCCGCTCGGGTCATCAATCGGGCGCGCATCCTGCTCAAGACCGACGAATGGTGGAGCGCCTCCCAGGTGGCGGCGGCCCTGGATACGTCGCCGCGCACGGTGTCCCGCACCAAACGGCGGTACGCCGAGGAGGGGTTGGACGGTGTGCTGTATGACCATCCCCAAGCCAATCGGTATCGCAAGCTGGACGATCGGGGTGAAGCCCATCTGATTGCCCTGGCGTGCAGCGACGCTCCCGAGGGCCATGACCACTGGACCCTGCGTTTGTTAGCCGACAAGGTAGTGGAATTGGGATTGGTGGTGTCGCTGTCCCACGAGACGGTAAGGCTCAGGCTGAAAAAACACCCTCAAGCCCTGGCGGAAGGCGCAGTGGTGCATCTCCCGGATGAACGGGGAGTTTGTGGCGGCCATGGAGGACGTGCTGGACCTGTACGCCGAGCCCTACGACCCCCACCGGTCGGTGGTGTGCTTCGACGAGACCTCCACCCAGCTGCTGGCCGAGGTCAGGGAGCCGTTGCCCGCCCAGCCAGGACGACCGCGGCGGCAGGACTACGAGTATCGGCGCGCCGGCACCCGCAATCTGTTCCTGGCCTGCGAACCCCTGGCTGGCTGGCGCCACGTGGCGATCACGGAACGACGCGCCATGCCGGACTTCGCCCACCAGATGCAGTGGCTGGTGGACGTGGCCTACCCCGATGCGACCGTGGTCCGCGTGGTGCTGGACAATCTGAACACCCACCGCATGGCGTCCCTTTACGAGACCTTCCCGGCTGCTGAGGCCAGGCGCATCGTGAAGCGGCTGGAGTTTCACCACACGCCCAAACACACCAGTTGGCTCAACATGGCGGAGATTGAGTTCAGCGCGTTGAGCCGCTCCTGCCTCAAGAGGAGAAATCCCGACGCCGACGCCTTGCAACGCCAGATCACCGCCTACGAGACCCAACGCAACGGCCGTCACCATCGACTGGCGGTTCAGCACCCACGACGCCAGAGCCAAACTCCATCGTTTCTACCCCTGCCTTTCCAACGTTGACTGAGCACTAGGTCTGAAGGATCGCCGAAGAACACCAGCCAGTAGTTGTCCTCGCTCCAGCCCATGCGGTCCGCCGGCTGCGATTGGGACAGCACGTCGTCGGCGCCCACGATACCCACGATCGTTTCGTATCCGTACGGGCTCATTGCGGTCGCAAGGAAGTCCCGCAGCAACCTCTGCCGTTGATCAATCAGATCGTCGATCCGCACCCCGTTGCGGTCAGAACGAAGAACGCCTGCCGGTAGGTTCGACCAGGTCGGCCACGTTGGCGCGTCGGTCGAAGGGATATGCGGCGGCCTCCCGTTGCTCCGGGCTGAGAGCGCCCAGGAACCTTTAAGCGGCGCCGACCGCGTCACTGCCGCGCGTTATCCGTAGGAGGCGTGGCCGCCACTGTCAAGGTCGCTGCGGCCGGGTCGGAGGATTGGTGAGTCGGGGGACTCTGCATTGTGGCGTCGCCACCACAGGCGACCACACACACGGCCGCCATCACGACGACGGCGATCGTTCTCAGTATGCGTCTCTTCAAGAACCGCTCGCCGTTAGTTCGAGCGCTGGCGGGGCGACTGTGGCGATGGGTATGCTCATCGGACATTCAGAAATTATCGAGACCGCTACTAGGTAGTGTTGACATTTGGACTGCGGTACAATTGCCCCATGGCGAGTATAACCATACCTTCAGACCAATGGGCGAAGATTTTGCAATTCCTGCGGGATTGCCCTGACGTGTACGTTGGCGACGCGGCGGAATGCCAGCGGTTTGTCGAGGGCGTGCTGTGGATGGATCGCTCCGGAGCGCCGTGGCGACTGCTGCCGGCCGAGTATGGCAACTGGAACACCATCTACAAACGGTTCGCCCGGTGGTGCGACCGTGGCGTCTGGGAGCGGTTGCACCAGCATTTCAGTACGGAACCGGACCTGGAATATCTGGTCATCGACAGTACGGTGGTCCGAGCGCACCAGTGCGCTGGGGGAGCCCCCGCAAAAAGGGGGGCAATCAGCGCAAGCCCTGGGCCGCAGTCGCGGCGGGTTCAGCACGAAGGTTCCCGGGAGCGTGGACGCTCTGGGCAACCCCCTGCGGTTCACGTTGACGCCGGGACAGCAGCATGACATCACCCAGGCGGAAACCCTGCTCACCGGCTACCGGAGCGAGTACGTAATCGCGGACAAAGGATATGACGCGCAGGACTTCGTCGACCATTTGGCAGAAGAGGGCATGGTGGCAGTGATCCCCCCACGGTCCAACCGCAAAGCGCCACGGGATTACGATAGACCCTTATACCGAGAACGCCACGTGGTAGAGTGTTTCATCGGCAAGATCAAGCACTACCGCCGGGTATTTTCCAGGTTTGACAAATTGGCCAGCCGATACCTTGGCTTTCTGCAATTCGCTGCCGCCCTCATCTGGCTACGATGAAATGTCAACACTGCCTAGTACCGTTGCCAGGTAGATTTGTAAGAATATAAGAAAGCAGCCATACTTAGGCATGATCTTTGTGTGAGGAAGTGCCCAGCCATGGCTGCCATCAAGTATAAAGTAGAGTTGACCGAGGCCGAACGCTCCCGTCTCAATGAGGTGTCCCAGCGAGGCAAGGCGTCAGTGCGCACCGTGAAGCGGGCGCTGTCGCTGCTCAAGGCTGACCAGGGGCTTCGGGACCGTGAGATAGCCGATGTGCTGTTGGTCAACGCGGCCACGGTCGCCAGAGCGCGGGAGCGGTACGTGGAGGAAGGACTTGAGGCCGCCATCAATGACCGACCGCGGCCGGGCCAGGAGCGCAAGCTGGACGGCAAGCAGGAAGCGCACCTGATCGCCATTGCGTGCAGCGCCGCGCCCGAAGGGCACACGCACTGGACACTCCAGTTGTTGGCCGACCAGGTAGGTGGTGGAGTTGGAGTTTGCCGATAGCATCTCCCTGGAGACGGTGCGCCAGATGCTCAAAAAAACGCACTCAAGCCGTGGCAGAAGCAGGAGTGGTGTATCCCCAAGGTGAGCGGGGAGTTCGTGGCGCGGATGGAGGACGTGCTGGACCTGTACCAACAGGCGTACCATCCGGAGCGTCCGGTAGGGTGTTTCGACGAGACCTCCCGGCAGACGAGACCTCCCGGCAGACGAGACCTCCCGGCAATTGACTGGGGAGGTGCGTCCGCCCCTGGAGGCTGCCCCGGGACGGGTGGCACGCTATGACACCGAGTACCAGCGCAACGGGACACGGAACCTGTTCATGATCTGTGAGCCGAGGGGTGGCTGGAGACCTGTGGAGGTGACCGAGCGCCGCACTGCCGTAGACTTCGCGCACCAGATGCGGTGGCTGGTGGAGGAAGCATACCCTGATGCCGAGGTGGTCCGGCTGGTACTGGACAACCTCAACACCCACAAACTCGGCGCGCTCTACGCAGCATTTGAGCCCGGCGAAGCTCGACGCATCGCCCAACGCCTCGAGTTTCATTACACTCCCACGCACGGCAGCTGGCTGAATCCTGTCCTGAGCTTGCCGAAGGGATGGCTGAGATCGAGTTGAGCGTCTTCAGCAGGGGATGTCTGAACCGCCGTATCAGCGATGAGGCGGAGCTGCGGCGAGAGGTTGCGGCGCTCGAACGCGAGTGCAACGCAGCAAAATCAGCCATAGACTGGCGGTTTACCACCCAAGATGCTCGCCGTAAGCTCCAATATATCTATCCGACAAGATCAGATTGAAACAGTACTAGGGTGTCTGACCTGTCACGCCCAGCGTGAGGGGAGCATTCCACTTGGTGTTCGACCCGCCGGCAAGAAGAGCGGAGACGGCGGCGCGGAGTTCCGCGGTTTCGGAACGTTGTCATCCGGGACGCATGCGTCAGTGGCCCAGCCCTTCGACTTGGCTTCTGTACAGAAGCCTATGAAACCGGACGCAAAGTGGACACAAAAATGACCGAAGCGCGGATGCCGTCTTACCCCCGACTCCAGTCCTGCTGGCGGCGGCGACCGCACTCATTACTCTTGTTTCTGCCGCGCCGGGCCACGCGCAGAGCACCGAGCGGCAGCAGTTCGGCAGCGCGGTTCAGTAGATACACAATTGTTGAGGTTGGTTCCATGAAACAGCGCAGTCTGATACACCGCGCCGGCGCGCCGGCATTGTGGTTGAGCATCGTGGCGGCGGCAATGACCCTGCTGTTCCTGTGGGGCGGCGGCGCAGGGGCCGGCCTACGACTACACCTACGTGCTCTTCGAGGGCGGCAACGTGGGCCAGGTGAACGGCGGCTCGGCCACGGGGGCGATCGAGACCGCTGGGGACACGGACTGGTTCTCTGTCATCCTGTCGGCGGGCGGGTCCTACCGGATTGACCTGAGGTGGGCCTCGACGTCGGACGGGACGCTGGTGAACCCATATCTGCATGGGGTGTACTCGTACGCGGAGGAGTTGCCGGACACCCGCCGCAACGGCGGGGGGAGGGTCTGAACAGCCAGGTCCAGCGGCGGGCGGAGGAGTCGACGCAGTACTTCATCGTGGCTGGCGGGGCGACTGCGGGCACGGGGAGTTACACGCTGACGGTGACGGGGGTCGAGCATATCGCTGCCGCGCAGACCGCGGACGACCACCGCGCCGACACCGGGACCGGCGGCGCCGTGGAGGTTGGCGGCTCGGCCACGGGGGCGATCGAGACGGCGGGCGATCAGGACTGGTTCGGGGTCACGCTGTCGGCGGACACGGTCTACCTGATTGACCTCGAGGGAGCCGATACGAATCAGGGCACGTTGCATAATCCGCGTCTGCTGGGCGTTTATGATATTGAGGGAAAGCCGCTCGCCGGCACCGGCGACGACAACAGCGCCGAGGGTCGCAACAGCCGGGTGGCGCTGCAGTCACATGGGAGCGGGACCCACTACATCGCGCTGGGCGCGCAGCAGGCGTCGCACACGTCGCAGGTTAGGACGTACCGGCTGTCGGTGCGGAGTCTGACGCTGATTGCGGACCTGAACGGGGCGACGCTCGCGGGCGTGGTTGGCGTAGCGGGGGCCAATGCTGACCTGGAGGACACGTCGGCGTCGGGAGAGATTGCCAGCGGTGACGACGTGCATTGGTTTGCCGTGGAACTGGCAGCGGACGTGCTGTATCAGATCCTGGTCGAGGGCCGGAGTTCGGATGGGGGAACGCTGTCGGATCCGTTACTGGTGGGCATCTGCGACGCCGACGGCGACCGGATCGACGGCACGAGAGATGACGACGGCGGACGGGGAACCAACAGTCGCCTGGAATTTCGTCCCACGGCGGCGGGCCGCTACTACATCGCGGTGCAGGGCCGGGGCGAGGTGCCGACGGGCACGTACCGGGTGTCAGCGCTCGATGTGTCAACGGGCGATGATTACGGCGCCGACCGGGAGCGGTCCGGCACGGTCGAGGTGGCGGGGTCATGGTCGCTGTGGCGCGGGGCGAGATCGGCTACCGCGCCGACGTGGACTGGTTCGCGGTGGAGATGGATGCCGGTGAGCATTACCGCATCCATCTCGACGGAGAGGGAGCGTACTGGGCCAATGGTGAAACGCTGGCCAACCCGCGCATCGCCGGCGTGTACGACGCGGATGGGGAGCTGCTGCCGGCGAGCGCGGACGGCGACTCGGGCAATGGCCAGAACAGCCGGTTGGGGTTTATGCCGGACGGCAGCGGAACCCACTACATCGCGGCCGCGGGAGCGGGCGGCGCGGTGGGAACGTACCGTCTGATGGTGGTCAGGACCGGCATGACCGACGATTACGGCGCAGATACGGAAACGACCGGGGCGGTGGTCCCCGGCGGCAAGATAGAGCGCCCGCGCCACGGAATCATCGAACGCCCCGGGGACCGCGACTGGTTCGCGGTTGAGCTCCGGGCCGGTCGCCTCTACACCATTGAGGTCCGCTCCCGGCGGGACGAACCGTAACTGTTCACGTTTGAGGGGCCTCAGGCGTTCTGCGACGGACAATTTGTGCTGGAGTGACCTCACGGAACAGGCAAAAATCGCTTCGGATCCCATCAAGTCTGAACAGTTACGACGAACCGAGCGTCGCGGGGCCACTGACGGATCCGTACCTGGACGGCGTGTACCACGGCGAGACCGGCGAACGGGTGAGCCGCACCCGCAATGATAACGGCGGTGAGGGGTCGGACAGTCGGGTCCAGTTCCGTCCTGATAGGGGCGGCACATACTACATCGCGGCCGAGGCCGTGGGCGATGCCATCGGCTCCTACTTGGTGATGACCGATGCGGTGCTCTTCGCCGACGACTGTGGCGACGACCCGGACAATGCCTGCGCAATCGGGGTCGGCGGCGGCCGCGACGCCTGGCTGGAGCATGACCGCGACGTGGACTGGTTCGCGGTGCAGCTGACGGCTGGCCGCATCTACCGGTTCAGCATTGAATCACGGGACCGCGGCAATCCGCTGACTCACGTCCGGCATTATTCCTTTGGCACGAGAGCGTACTTTGGCGGACGCGTGCGGGGTGTGTACGGGCCGGACGGCGAACGGCTGGAAGAAGGCGGGTACTACCGGGCGGAAGAGTTCACTCCGCTGGTGTCCGGTAATTATCACTTCGCTGCTACGGGCGTTTTTGGTTTCCGGTGGCGGTGGACGGGTTCCGGTACTCAACTGCTAATGGAGCTGGGCGACTACCGGGCTTCTGTCCAGGACGTGACAAATCGGGTAACGACCCTGGCGACGGGCTGGCGGACGCCCTCGAACTCGCCATGGGCGGTACGCGGTTGGGATACATCGACCACTTTGGTGACCGGGATCGTTTCCGGGTGGAATTGCAAACTGGCCACACGTACATTATAGAACAGCGCAGCCTCGAGAACCTGGAATATCCCTACATCCGGGGCGTCTATTATGCGAGCGGGGTTCGGATCTCGGGCAACGCCGACGACAGCGGATCGTACAAGTCCTTGGGTGGCCTGGTTCAGTTCACCGCGCCAGAAGACGGCACCCATTACGTCTCCGTCAGTCACGGCGGTGACAAGTGGTGGTTGCCGTGCGTGTGTGATTTGGGAAGCTATCAAATGGCAATCTACGATGTCACTCATATCGACGACTACAGCGCCGACACCGCAACCGAGGGCACGCTGCGGATGGGCCAGTGGAAGCAGGGCAAGGTGGAAAAGGCGCACGACAAAGACTGGTATGCGGTCGATCTGACGACTGGCACGCGCTATCGCATCCTGGTCCAGGATCGGTGTTCGGTGCCGTGGCAGCGAAGCTGCGATGATCGCGGCACGCTTTGGTACCCCTCGCTGCACGGCATTCATGATTCCGACGGGACTATGATCCCCAACAGTGGCGCGGGCAGCGGAAGTGGACTGGAGGAGACCGCGCTAAAGGCGTTCACCACATCGAGCGACGGTCGCTATTACGTCAGCGGCGGCGGTACCGGCACCTATCGCGCGAAGATTGAAAACCTGGGCGCGCGCGACCAGACAGCCGATGTCAACATCAATGGGCACGTCGTTGTCGGCGGCTATGTTCAGGGGCAGATCGACTTCCCGGGCGACCGCGACTGGTTCGCCGTTGACCTGCAGGCCGGACACACCTACGAGATTGACATGCGCGGCGGGGAAGGCGGGTACTCCGACAGCCAGGGGAACTTGATCTGGGCGCAGTTGCAGGGCATCTACGACGCGGCTGGCGAGCGGGTTCCCAATACGGGCGGGAACATAGGCCAAAACCCCGAACCTTCCACCATTGTTTTCACGCCGCAAACGGGCGGACGCTTCTATATTTCGGCTCAGGGGCGTTATCCTCCTTGGGACCTGGGCACCTACACGCTCTACATCACTGATCGGGACGGTCCCGACGACTACCGCTCCGACACGCAGACCGAGGGGAAGGTGGCGGTGTGCGGCTGGATCAAGGGCAAAATTGAGCGGGAGGAAGATCAGGACTGGTTTGCCGTAGATCTGGATGAGGGAAGCACCTACCGGATCGACCTGGAAAGGGAGGACGGACCCGCCGGCGTGAGAGATCCACTGTTGCATGGGATTTACGACTCGGAAAGTAAACTCATTAGCGGCACCACGAATGACAATAAACTCGATATCTCCGAAGCGCAGTGGCTTTCGGGCCATGCCAATACGGACAGTCGGGTATTCTTCACGCCGGAGAAGGACGGCCGTTACTACACCGCCGCCGGGCATGCTGGTTGGCAGGAACATCTGGGTCTCTATACGCTGAGCGTCACCCCCACGGGAAGTTGCCGTGACGACTCGGGCCCCGACTTCGGCGCCGCTACGGCCACCCGCGCGCTGGCGGATTGAGGTTCAGCCCAACGTCAACGGCGACGTGAGTATCGTCCTGCCGGCGACCACCGACTGCGCTGACACCCGAGCCATCTGCGCGGAGGACGGCAGGAAGTTGTCCCACTGTCTGGAGCTGACAGTTTCGAGGCCTGGCCAGTAACTCCGGCCGTTCGTCGCAGCAGCCATCGCCAAGGGGCGGTTCGCAAGGACCGCCCCATTTTCACCGGTGAGCCAACCAGGAGAAGGCAGCAGCAGAACGAGCTGCCGACCACGCTACCCAGGCCGGACTCGCCACAGGTATAATCGGCGTCACCGTCCCACCAAAGCCGCCACCCCCCATCACCAACCGGAGGTCCAGCATGACCACTGCCAAGCCCAGCATCCCCACAACGCAGAAACCAAAGCAGGGGGCCCGCTTCCGCCTGCCGGAGCCCCCGAAGCGCGAGCCCGACGAGATGACCAGCTACGACCACCTGCACAAGCACGGCATTCCAAGGTACCTGGCCGTCCACTTCGGGAACCCCGACACTACATTGGTGGAGGCGGACCGGTGGATTGTTCCCAGTCCCGAGTACAACAAGTCTCGAGCGCGCCGTCCTGACCTGCTGATCGCCTTAGAACCTGTCTACGATCTCTGAAATAGGTTAAGTTGAGACTATTATCAGGGGAGGGGTAATCATGTCTCATTCCTATCCCAGCGACATCAGCCGGAAGCAATTCGCCCGGATTCTGCCGACGTTGGAGTCGGCTCGCCGCCGGACCAAGCCCCGCACCGTGGACTTGTATGACGTTTTCTGCGGCGTGCTGTACCTCTTGAAAAGCGGGTGCCAGTGGCGAATGCTGCCGGCAGACTTCCCCAATTGGCGCACTTGCTACCAGTATTTCCGGCAATGGAGCGAGCAGCCTGGCCCGGCGAAAGAATCCATTCTGGAGCAAGTCCTAAAAAAAATCGGTTGGCGCGGTCCGGCAAAGCAATGGACGGAAAGAGCAGACCAGCTTCTGCATCGTGGACTCCCAGAGCGTCAAGAACACGGACAGTGCCGATAGCAAGGGCTATGACGCGGGCAAGAAGGTGTCCGGAATCAAGCGTCACATCGCGGTGGACACGCAAGGATTGCCCCATGCGATACATGTGACTACCGCCAATGTTACCGACCGGGCTGGGGCTTTGGCGATGTTTGACGAAAACCGGGCCGACCTCAGCCAGGTCCAGAAGGTGCTGGTGGACGGGGGTTACACCGGGAAGCCCTTTGCCGCTGCGGTGCAAAGCCTGTTGGGAGCCGCAGTGGAAGTCGTGAAACGCCACGAACTGCACACCTTCGTGGTGCTGCCAAAGCGATGGGTGGTGGAGCGATCTTTCGCCTGGCTGGAAAAGTGCCGCCGACTCTGGAAGAACTGTGAAAGGAAGCTCAATACCAGCCTGCAAATGGCGGTGCTTGCCTTCATGGTGCTAATCCTCAAAAGATCGTAGACAGGCTCTCAGAGGTGGACCCGGTGGCCTATGAGGCCAGCACGGGTACATCGTGTCGGAGCAGGGAAAGCCGCCGGACTTTGTGCTGGAGGTGGCGTCGGAGAGCACGGCGGAGGCAGACGTGGGCGCAAAGCGGGACTACTATGCGGAGTTGGGCATACCGGAGTACTGGCGGTTTGACGAGACGGGGGAGTTCCACGGGACACGGTTGGCGGGAGACCGTCTGGTGGACGGGCAGTACCAGGCCATGGTGATTGAGGAGTTGCCGGGCGGCGTACTGCAGGGTTACAGCGCGGTGCTGAACCTGCACCCGCGGTGGGAGAACGGCCAGCTCATTTGGCACGACCCGGCCACGGGACAGCCCATCCTGACCTACGAGGACCAGCGCGACCGGGCCGACAATTCCCAAGCCCGGGCCGATGCGGAACGGCAGGCCCATCTGGCCGCGGAGGCGCGCAACCGGGAGCTGGAGGCGGAGTTGAACCGGCTGCGCAACCGCTGAGACAATGCGATCCCGCCGCACGTCCAGCAACACTGGACAGCGCGCATCGGTCTGGGTGAGCAATATGTCGCCATCGATCGGGGGATTTGGGATTAGGAAGTGTCCCGACCACTACGATTATGGGCGAGATCTTCCAGGCCGAACAGGCCGAACAGTTCGTCGGCTGATAGCGACTTCCCGAGATCGATGCTTACATCGTCCACCAGTTCGTCAAATAGCTCCTGCTTTCTCTCCAATATTCGGTCAATTCGCTCCTCTATCGTGTCAATACAGGAATACTTGAACACATGGACTGGCATCGACTGCCCGTAACGATGGCTGCGGTCCTCGGCCTGGCGTTCCACTGCTGGATTCCACCAACGGTCAACGTGAAACACATAGGAGGCTTCCTGAAGGTTAAGACCTACCCCGCCGGATCTCAGTGAAACAATAAGCACTTTGTGCCGGTTGTCGTTTCGAAAACGGCGTATGACCTCTCCTCTTTCTTCTGGTGTAAGGTCGCCCGTGAATGTCAAAGGGTCGAACGCGCGCAATATACCCGCCATCGCGTCGACTCCGAACCCGTTGCTGACGTACTGAGAAAAAACTATGGCTTTGTAGCCCTGTACAGACAAGGGTTCGACTCTCCGTCGAATATCTTCAAACTTGCTGGACTCTCCGGTTTCCGGTTCGGCGTTGCAGATTTGTTTGAGCCTCTGGATCAACTCCAACACGTGCTGCACCCGTACATCCGCCCCTAACTGCCGCAGATATACTATGCCCTCTCGTTCTGCGCGATCATAGCTGCGCCGCTGGTTAGTCAGCAGTTCGATAGCCAGCTTGGTGGTCAGTTTGGGGGGAAGCTCCGTGAGCACTTCAGCCTTCTTCCGCCTCATTTGCAATTCACGGTGTCGCTCTCGTAGCTTGAGACCAGGGGAGTAGTGGTCTTTAGAAACTAGATCCCCGTGGTCCACGAACTCTACGATAGACGCCAACTCTTCTTCGCTGTTTTCAAGAGGCGTACCCGTCAGCGCCCACGAACGGAGACGCCGCAGTCCTTTCGCAGCCGCGCTGGTGGAGTTTCGGTTCTTGATGCGCTGGGCTTCGTCCGCAACCAAAACTCCCCAGGTCTTCTTGCGTACTGGAGACTGTAGATTATCGGTGAAATCTGCCCTTAGCGTGTCGTAGCTGACTATCGCGACGTGGACATCGGTTATCCATTGCCATGCCCGATCGCTGTGCGTTCCCCGAATGACCATCACTCTTAGTTCCGGTGCCCATTTGAGCAATTCCTGGCGCCATTGGTCCAAAACTGCCGCCGGAGCCACAACCAGTACGGTCTCTATAGCCCGCTGCACAATCAGAATTCGCAACGCCGCAGCCACTTGGATGGTCTTGCCCAACCCCATGTCGTCGGCCAAAAGCAATTTTTCGCTGCCGATTAACGTTCGAACCCCGTCAAGTTGGAACGGCATCAACTCACCTGCCCATGATAGGACCGAATGAGGACCGGGCAGCAACGACTCAATGGGCGGTGAGAGTACCAACCGTAACCGGGTTGCCAGGGAGGGTGTGGTGGGCGAACGTGTAGCTTGAGAATGACCAGCGTTGGAGGACGGCGAGCGGCTTTCCCGTCGGGAATCGCATGTCATTGGCGCTTCGTCGCTAGAAACCGGGACCAGAACAACCGAGGTCACTGACCATGGGACGGCCCCTGCCTCGGAGAAAATGGAATCCACGGATGTTGCTGAACCAACACCGCAGGGCGTATTCCGCACACTCGGCCGCTGGTATGGAACTAGAGAAGCGGAGCGGGTCGGCTGCGGCCGGAGTTGACGCCGCAAGGGAATCCAAGCGCGCCGGTGTGAAGTCGTGGCGCTGGTCAGCCAGTTTGGCAATAACTTCATGAGTTGAAGGCCTCTTGAATCCCCAGCGCCGTACGCTCAAATGGTTCGATCAATAATTGCCGCTGCTCAAGGAGTGCAACAGTACGGGCCGTCACTGAATCGGAAGGGGGCAAGCCGTTAATCCAATACAGGATTAGGGACTCGGATACCGGTTGAGCTGCCTCCGATGGTGCCACGGCCACGGAGTCTTGAGACGCTATGCGGCATAGGGGAGTTCCGGGGCGTATGTTTTCGGAAAATACTGCTGGAGGCGTTTCCTCCGCCAGCGTTAAAACCACGTCGGTTTGGTTGCAGGATGATTCAAACAGAGCCTTGGTCAGTGCGGATATCGCCCGGCTTCGGGCATATCCCGGCCGCCACAGTACGCCAGAGCGTACGTCGATCCTGGTGAAAGCGAACTCAATCGGTTCTCCGCGAGCGGACATGATGAACAAGGCGCCACGTATTCCTCCGCCGTCCGGTTCGTCTATGAAACGCAGAAAACCGGCTACGCCCGAAAGTTCGTCTTCATCCAAATCGCGGAACGGTATAGGCAAAGTAATCGCTCACTAACCCAGGGCTGGAGGCGGCTCGTCCTCCACAGTCGCTGGAGGGTTAAGTTCGTATGGAGGCGTTCCTTCTTCCCCGATAATGGGCAGGTCAAGGTCGTCTGAGGCTGGCTGCTCCAGCGTCCGGTCTTCTCCGTATCGGAGTTGCAACTCGGTGACTTCGATATCGGGTTCCGATCCAGGGTACAGCCGACGCAAGTCCCATTCGTTAATCCACCGCCGTACGAAGGAGCGGATTCTGCGCCGTCCCATCTGGCCGATTCCGCGGTCAATGTCTGGAGCATCCCAACTGTATGCCCGGGAATGAATGCCCTTTAGCTTGTCATATAGGTTGGACAGGGTCGCATCGTCAGGCTCGTCCAGTGGGCGCTGCCCTCGTTCAATGAGGCGCATCCCGATTTCGGCTCGGGCCGCGGCCAGATTGTCAGTGTCCCTTCCTCTGGCCCGCAGGCGGGGGGCCGCCTTGTCCCGGTCTTCCTTGGTGTCGAGGACCAACTCGGCAAGGCCGGCGGTGATGGTCCCAACGACTACCAGGCCCGGGTATTTTTCGTCGGTTGCCCGACCCAGCCAACGGGTCAACTCCCCATAGGACCGGGCGCGCTGGAGAATGCTGTAATTGGCGACCAGCTCGATTTCGTCCATGAGTATAACCCAACCGCGGTAACCGGCAGCCTTGATTAGTTCCAGGAGGAACCGTAACTTTTGCGGGGGCATGTCCCTGGCTGTCGGGGCCCGGAAGGAGTAAGCTTGGCGTTGCTCGATATGCGTCAGCCCGTCTCGGACGCTCTTGAGTTGAATTTTCTCACCGGCCCAGAACCAGTTGATTTCATTCAGTAACTCGGGGTCGTTGTCCTTTTCATGAACCAACAAGGTCGCTGGCAGGATGCGATGCAGGCCGTTGTCCTCCCGGTTGGCCCACACGAAAAAATCGGCGTAGCTTTGGGAGTTGTATTCCAGCGTTTGGGCGATCTCTTCCACCATGTGGCCGGTAATCCCGGGAACCCTACCGTTGGCCACGGCCGCTTTGAAAACCTTTTCCATGTCGAACAGTGGCGTTTCCTTGCTGATGACCACTCGGCTGCAAACGAAGTTCTGCTGTAAGGCCTGGGTCTCCAGGTAACTCAGCAGGTGGGATTTGCCGGTGCCAAATTCTCCCGCCACCAGCATCCCCAAGCCGGATTCTGCTATATCGGATTCGCCGGTAATGCGGGCGAGCATGGAGTTGAACTCACGCTCAACGGCAGGTTGGTTGCACCCCAACACAGCAACGGCGTCGCCGTTGGGCACTCCGTTCCTCAGAGCCTCCAGGGCCCGGCGGTTCATTAGCTTGGACGATGATTCTGCTGCGCCGATTCCCATTCGAATCACTCCTGTTCCAATTACTCCAAGATGGTGGAGTCCGCCAAGCGGACCAGAGTGGAACAGGGATTGGCTTGGTTCCGGTCCTGGACCTCATCGCCTATTCTTGCGTAGAGTGCTTGATAGATAAAAAATCCTTTTCCGCGCAGTTCCAGGTCGAGGAAGCCTTCATCGGCTAGCACCACCATGAGAACCCCTTCCAAGCGGTCGGTACTGTCAATGAGTTCCCGCATCAGTTCATAGTGATCCATTGTCGCCGGGCGGGAATAAAAGAACAGGCCGTCTTTTGGGTTCCGCCGCAGGGTCACTCGACAATCGTCCAGCAGGACCAGTGTTCCCGCATATCCAACGAATTTCACCCAGTTGAGGAGGGATTCCAGGAAGTGTCGGGCATTGGTGCGGACGATGCTGTTGTAAATGGAGTAACGCCGGACGCTGGACACTCTGCGGTTGCGGCCGGCGAGCCATTCAATCAATTCTGCCCCTTCGCTCAGCCCGGCTCCACCGATTTCCGAAAGGCACAAATGGGTCATTGCCATCCGGAAATCCCGGGACATGTTTGAATTCTGCGCGACAGTCCGGAACAAGGGCATCCGCAATTCCATGCGAACCAGGGACTCCTCAACGGAGTTGGCAATGCCGATAGCCTGGAGAATCGGGGACTCGGTCCGGGGGTCAATCATGTCGGTAAGATACCCCACATCCCTGGACAACCGCAGTACAACTCTGCGGGCCAGCAGCCGCCAATCGACCTGCTGGGCGATGCGGAAGAAAATCTCTTGAGGCATATGGACCCGGGTATCTCCCGAATCGACTCTGACCACCAGGTAGTCCAGGCCGGAACCAATCTCCTGGAGTCGGGTCTTTATCAACGGCGCTAGGGCTTGCTTCACTGGTACGACGAACTTAATGGACGAGCCGCCGTCCCTTACGAACCCGTCCAGGTACTCGTCCTTGATTACCTCCAGCCATTCTGGGGCAGAAATCGTATTGGTCATCGGTTTGTTCCGGTGAATTGGATGCCGTAATAGAGGACAGTTTCGCCGTTTGGTCCGACGAAGGAGATGGTTCCTCTGGGATTCCTGGTGCCCGTGGATGCTGGGAAAGATACGCGAGCCCCTGAACGAGCTTCACTGACACCACTGCTTTCCAGGCTATACAAGTCTCGGGCGAAGTCCAACTGGCTGTATTCCCGTTGTGCGCCAGGCAAGCCCGTGAACAGGTTATATATGCGATCCAGCCGAACTACTTGGCCGCCGTCCCCCAGCTTCAACCTGTCAGCAGTGTCAGATTGCGAAAGCGCCAGGTAGGCGCCGTATAGAGATTCCAGAAACGGCTGAGGCCTGAACCTGGACGGGCTATGCTGGATCTTCGCGAGGTCTGCCACTATTTTCGTCGGCCTGATGGATGAGCTTTGGCGGCGGTCAATCCGCACGGCTCGCTCCCCAGGCAAGACCCGGATAACAGAAGGGTGAGCAATCAATCTGCCATCCCGTTCAAACAGTCGAAGTCCTTCCTTTTTGGCTTGATTCTGCAATTCACCGGCATATTGGTGTTGCAAATATGCCAGTTCTTCTTCTTGGGCGAAAGGCCAGGCTTGAGTTGCCTTGCCGACCTGTTGGCGGATCAGGCTCAAGCTTTCCTCCAGCCTAGCGGTTCCTCTCCTAATAGCCCCGATGTTGCCCGCCTTCGCGTCCCTTTGGAGTTGTCTGGCTAGCCTGGAAACGTCGCCCAATGCTTGTAACACCGAGTCCGCCGCTTTCTCGGTCGCAGCGAATCCTTCTTCAAAGGTGCTCATCCTGCCCTCTACTTCATTCTCAATAGTGACAGAGGATCAACCCGGAGGTCTCGAGTTAACGCTACTCCACAAACCAACCGAGGTGCGATAGACCTAACCTTCGCAAGGGCTGTGTAACCAATGTCCGAGGTTGGTGAGATTCTTAAACGCATCAAGATGCAGTTTAACTTTTGAGAATTATATACCAATTTAGCCCGAATCCACCGATGGACACGGATGGCCCAGGGCGATCGCGTCTTAGCCCCAATCCACCGAAAAGATGAGTGTAGCGGCGTGCTGAAGGGGTAAGAAAGTGCTCCTGTGCTTCGGGGATAATGGTTTTGGAAACACAAAACCGACCCGAGACCAGGAGCACTCAATAGATGCTACCACTGGAGCACCCCGACCGCATCCAAATCACCTTTGATGACCACCGTCTGGTGGCCAATGCCGGGCTGATCCTTCCCACCACCTTGGCCCGCCACCTGGGCCTGTCCCAACTGGTCCAGGAATGCCTCGACCTGGGCAACGCCCCGGGCCGAGCCAACACGGGCGACAAGATGATGACGCTGGTGGCGTCGGCGCTGGCTGGGGGCGACTGCATTGACGACGCCGACGTGTTGCGCACCGGCGGGACAGCTCGCACCCTGGGCGGCACAGTCAAGGCGCCCTCCACCCTGGGCACGTTCCTGCGCAGCTTCCGGTGGGGCCATGTTCGCCAACTGGATCGGGTGAGCCGCGAGCTGCTGGCCCGGGCCTGGGCTGCTGGAGCGGGACCCGGCGACGGGCCGTTGACCATCGACCCGGACTCCACCATCTGCGAGACCTCCTCACTAACTAAAGTTGTCACGCGACAATGGGCGCGCCAGGTGGTGTGTGGGTGGCGTAGTGCGGAGCGTCGACCATGGGCACCAATTGGTAGCCCAGTTGTGCGGCCCTGCGCTTGGCCGTGCGCAACGCCCGCTGCTGATACTGAGTTTCGTAGTATCCAGCGCCGGCGTCGACGTACTCCTGACCGTACCGGAGCATGGAATAGAAGAGCCTGGCGAGCTTATGGGCGGTGGCGGTGATTGCCTTGGGCGCGCCCAGGTGGGCTTTCTTCCGGCGCAGGAAGGCGCCCAGGGCGCTGTCGGAGCGGTGCAGCGCGTTGGCGGCCAGACGCAATGCCGCCGCGGCCCGGTTGGCGCTGGCCTTGGTCTTTGAGCTCATGACCCGGCCGCCGGTGATGCGGTTGTGGGGGCTCAGCCCCATCCAGGACGCGAAATGCTTGGCGCTGGGCCATTTCGTCATGTCGGCGCCAATCTCGCTGATCACCTTCAGGGCGGTGAAGCCGTCCACGCCGTCGATGCGGGTCAGGTCTACCCCAGTCATCCGGTACAGATGGCTCTGGACGTCGAAGCGGGGCGCGTTCTTCTGGTTGCGCTTTTTGCCATTGGGAGCGGGAGGTTCGCCGTCGCTGCGGTCTTCGAACCGCTCCAGCTGGGCTTCAATCTCCCGGTCGCACTCGGCAATCCTGCCCTGGTACGCCCGGTACAACTCCAGGGCCTGGGTCAGCTCGAAGATGTGCTCCTCCCGCCAGTGCCCCTGCAGCGACCGGGCGATGGTCGCCGCGTCGGCCTTGATCCTGGGGTCGCGCAGTTGCGCCAGCTTCCCAGGGTTCCGCTCGCCGCCCACGATGGCCTTCATGATGTCCATGCCGGTCTTGCCGGTGATGTCCCTGATCACGTGCTGCAACTTCACGTTCATCTGGGTTAGCGCCTTCTGCATGTGCTGGATATGCTGGGAGGCGTACTGCACCAGCATGGCCCGCTGTCGCAGATAACTGCGCAGGCGCCGTATGTCCGCCTCGGGACGGAACGCTCCGGAGAGCAGGCCGTAGGTATGCAACTGCTGCAGCCACTGGCAGTCCACCACGTCGGTCTTGCGGCCAGGCACGTTCTTGATGCGTCTGGGGTCCACCAGCATCACCTGAAACCCACGCTCTTCCAGCACCCCAAACAGGGGTATCCAATATACGCCGGTGGACTCCATGACCACCGTCTCCACCCCGTACTCGGTCAGCCAGTCCGCCAGGCGACACAGGTCCGCCGTGAAAGCCTCAAACTCTTGCACCGGCTGCTCAGTCCGGTCGGCGGGCACCGCCACATAGTGGCTGGTGGCGCCCACGTCGATGCCCGCCGCGTTCAGGTTCAGCCGGGACAACCCCGTCGGTTTCGCGCTGTTCTGGCGTCTGCTCATCATCGCCTCCATGATTGCTGCGTAGACGCGACGCCGGAGGGAGTCACGGACAGTAGACATTCTCCCCAACGGGATCGCCCCGCTTGGGGCGCCACCAATGATGCCGTCGTAAGACTCCCGGACCATGCTATCGATCGGGCGATATGCACCAGTGTCCACTCGGTCTTGGTCCGAACGACACGCCTTACCATGAGCATACATCCTGGGGCAGACTCTCCGGTTAGTCCCTATCCTAATAATCCGGCGGCTCTGAGGGCGATGAGGGCGCAGGCGAAGTGAAGAAAGGCGATGTAGTTGTCGGGGGACTTGTCCCAACGAACCAGAATGCGCCGGAAACGGTTCAGCCAACTATGGGTGCGTTCCACCACCCAACGCCGGGCTTTGAAACCGGCCTCCCGCTTGATGGCTTGAGCCTCTTCGCCTCGACTGCGGATGTGGGCCGTGAAGCCGAACTCGTCCAGGGTGCGGCGCACCTCTGCGAAGTCGTAGCCCTTGTCCAGGCACATCCCCTGGGGATGCTCTGGGCTGGGCGCCGGTCGGGATACCGCCACGCTGTCCACCGTGGCCCACACCAGCTTCATGTCGTGGCGGTTGGCCCCGTCCACCGCCAAGCCCACTGGAATGCCCGACGCTTCAGTCAACAGGCTGCGCTTGACGCCTCGCTTACCTCGGTCGGTGGGGTTGGCGCCAGTTTTTTCCCCCACCCAGGGGCGACTTGGTCATGGCCCCGTCCATACTCAGCCAACTCCAGTCCAGACCCTGCAGTTCGTCGTAGCGCTCCAGTCCCACCCGCCACAACTCCAGGAACACCCCAGCGGCAACCCACTCCTGAAAGCGCAGGTGCGCGGTGGACCCGGAACAGATCCCCGTGGCGTCCAAGGCCTTCCACTGGCAACCGGTGCGCAACACGTAGAAGATGCCGTTGGCGCAGGTGCGGTCGGGAACCCGGGGACGGCCGCCCCCAAACCGATGGGTGTTCACACGCTTGGGGATCAGGGGCTCCAGCACTGCCCAGAGTCCGTCGGAAATCTGGAAACCGCCGGTGGTGGGATTGGTCTTGTTGGCTGGGCCAGCCCGCTTGGGACGTGGCGGCTTGGGGTCTTTCGCTTTGCTCATGGCCCCAGTCTAAACGTAACCCCACCTGGGCTTCCCAGAACGGGAGCGCGAGTTTTCACGAGTTATTAGGATAGGCACTTAGTCCCCTCTGCCCAGCCCGGACACGGGCATAACTCTGCTATCTATTAAGAAAGGGCTACCGGGTACCCCGCCCTGCACAATGGGACACAAACGAATGTAGTGGGACTAGAAAGGTCATTCCGCTCTCGGGACGACGTCCCCTTGACCCATTGCCATTGGCGGACAAAATCAGGACATTCCGCGGAAAAACACCGAAAATAACGGGACAATCTCGAACCAAGCACCGCTCTCCCTACGCGCGAATGTCCGCGTTTGTCCGGTTTGACACTTGAGCGCTTCTCTCCTCGGGTACGTCAAGTTGCCACCCGACTCTGGCGTGGTTACAATGCCCCAATTGCGGATGCCCGGTTTTGCGTCCCGCTTTCCCGACGACTTCCGGCCCGGCGCATAACCACCCATCCTGATTCCTGGTGATGGAGAGTGATTCGGTTTGAATATCGACTTGACGGGCCGGATGAACTACTTGCGGGAGCAGTACCACTACGCCTGGGTCGTGGTCGGGATGGGCACCATGCTCCGGCTCACCGCCAATTTCGTCAGCCAGGCCTTCGCCGTCATCCTCGTCGTCCTCCAGACCGACTTCGCCTGGGGCGTCACCGCCATCGTCCTTGCCCAGGTCTTTCGCAGCCTCGCCAGCGCCCTCCTTTCTCCGGTCTCCGGATGGGTCGGCGACCGCTACGGAGCGCGCAAGTCCCTGTTTGTTGCTGCCGCGCTCTACGTGGTCGGGATGCTGCTCCTCAGCACCGTGGAGCAGATCTGGCAGCTTTACATCTACTACAGCCTTTTGTTGGGATTGGCCCAAGCCCTCTTCACCGTCAACATCCCCACTACGGTCGCCGCCTGGTTCCAGAAAAAGCTTGGCGTCGCCGTCGGCATCCAGCAGTCCATCGGAGGCATGGGAGCATCGGTCACCGCACCGGGCCTGGCGCTGCTGGTAGCCCTGACCGGATGGCAGGTCGGGTTCTGGATCATCGCCGCCGTGGGTGGAGTAATCCTGTTCTCCCTGTTGTTCTTCTTCCACAGCGAACCCGCCGACCGCGGGATGAAGCCCCTGGGGGCCACCGACGACGACCCGGTGCCAGTACCCGTCAACGCGGCAACCGCCAAGTTGCGCAGCAAGGTCTTCCTGCAGCATGCCCGCCGGACCCGGGCTTTCTGGAACCTCCCCTTCATCCACTTCCTCGGCTGCTTGGGCCACGCTGTCGTCATCTGGCACGTCGTGTTCTTCGCCACCGAGCAGGGATTGTCCCTCACGACCGCAGCCTGGATCGTCACCATCTACACCATGGCCAGCGTCAGCAGCCGCCTGTTCATTCCCATCCTTGCGGACCTCTGGGGCGCCAAGGTAACGATGATCCTGCCCTACTTCCTGCAGGGCGTCACCGTCATAATGCTTTTCTGGGCCCAGAGCGCATGGGAGTTCTACCTCTTCGCGGTCCTCTTCGGCATCGGATTCGGCGGGGAAATGTCCGCCTTCCTCATCGCCAACCGCCAGTACTATGGCATGGGTCCCGTTCGGTCCATTTTTGGATTCCAGCACCTCGGCTCCGGCTTGGGCATGGCCCTCGGCGGACTCGTCGGCGGCGTGGTCTACGACTTCCGCAATAGCGAAGCCCCCATGCGGTTCCTTGGCTTCATCGACGTCGGGGGAGGCTCCTACGATCTCGCCTGGACCATCTCCATTGCCGCCAGTCTCGCCGGAGTCGTCTTCATCCTGTTGCTGGAATCGTCCTCCCGCGTCCTCATCCCCGACTGGGAAGAATCCCTGCCCAGGGAGGGACAAACCTCAGCCGCGGCTTCGTGACCGGTGGCTCGGTCGAAAAACTGGCCCGCGTTGTTGGAGTTTCTACGGGCACAGCAGCGCGGCAACCCGGTGCGTGGTCAACCTCCCGGTATTGGCGTTTGCGCGCCGGCTTAACCCGAAACACCTGCCGGTTCCCTCGCAGGCTCCGGGGTCGGAGCCTGTGGCGGTTTGGCCGCCAGCGCCATGATCCCCGCCAAGAACACGGCCACGGCGAAAAACGTAAACGGGATCTGGTAGCTGTCGAAATAGTCGAACATGAACCCGGCGATTACCGGCCCCAGCGCCTGTCCGCCCACCTGCACCGACATCGTCAATCCCCGTATTGTCCCCAGGTTCTGCCGCCCGTAGTAGTCCGCCCACACCAGCCGGATCAGCAGGTGCAGACCCCCCACGCCGAACCCGACCCCCGCTGCCGAGATTATCTCCGGCAGCAGCCAGTCGCTCATCACCGTCCCCGCCGCGGCCAGCGCCACCACGAACGCCGCGAACATCATCAGGAACCGGATGGGCATCCGCCGTGCCAGGGCCGCCCAGAAGAGGCTCGCCGGCATTTGGGCCAGGGCGAATATGCTCGCGCTCATCGCGGCGAACCGCGGGTCGACTCCCTGGCTGATGTAGTGGGAGACCTGGTGCAGGCTCACTCCCGCCTGGACCATCATCCCGGCGCCGGAAAAGATCGCCAGGATCCAGAACGCCTGCGTTCGCAGCGCCTGCCCCACTGTGAAGTTGACCTCGGCGAAGCTACCCGGGTTGGCGGAACCTTCGGCAGCCTCGGAATTCTGGATTGCTGATCCATCCCGCGCCGGCGCCGGGTCAGGTTCCAGCCCCATATCCTCCGGCCGCCGTGCCACTAACAACAGGGACGGAACGACCCCCAGCGCGAACGTCAGAATCCCCAGGGTGACCCACGCCGTGCGCCAGTCAAACCCGGTGATGATCAGCTGCATCGCCCAGGGCACTATGGCCAGGCCGGCCCCCTTGCCGACGGCGTCCACGGCCAGCCCCATCGGACGCCGTCGGATGAACCAGTTGCTGACCGCCGTGGGCAGCCCGATCTCCATCGGCCCGGAGAAGATCATCCGGCCCGGAACGTACAGGAAATAGAAGGCCAGCGGATGGGTAACGAAAGCCAGCCCAATCGCCAGCGCCCCGGTGGCGAACGAACCGGTCGCCAGGATGACTCCCGCCCCGTACTTGTCCAGCCATCTCCCCACGATGGGCGAAACGAAGACCGCGACCAGACCTCCCAGGCTGACCGCTCCCGAGAACATCCCCACCGACCAACCCATGGATTGGGTCATCGGAACAACGAACACGGAAAGGGTCGCCACCGCCATCACGGTGCGGGTGGACAGGCTCACCGCCACCCCGTTCCCCGCGATTACCCAGCCGTAGTAGAAGGGTAGGGCGTGGGCCAGCTTCGTCCGCCACACGGTAACGTTGGTCATCGCTCGACACCGAGAGCTGGCCGTTGCATACCAGTGCGACGCATTGCTGGGCCAGTCCCGCGTCGGTCGTCCCGCCTATTGATCATTTGTGCAAAGCCCATAAAACGCATTCCGCAATCAGCGCATTCATGCACTGTACGCGAATCTTCGCCCGCACAAGTGGGCAGTAGGGACGACTTTTGAGTGGGAATTCGATTTCCTGTTGCTCATTAATCCCGCCTATCAGACCAAACCAGAGCCTGCGGCGGAGACGCCAAGCAAGAAACCAGCAGAACGCACACCAAAGCGTGCCACGTCCAAGCCATCACCCACCCATTCAAACAGGGGAGTCTAAAGAGAGCATCTTAGAATCACTTTGGTGATTTCCATCCGCTGCCGTCGCACCCGTTGTCGTGGAAGATGGCGTTTGCGCGGGCACGGGAAGCCTACACTAGTCAGGATCCGATGCACCGTCTGGCGGCCGAGGTCAATGCCCTCCGGTTCCCGCAGCAACTCGGTCAGGTGGGTGTGGTTGGAGCCGGCGTAGGTGGTGCTGGCCAACCGCACCACTGCGGCGACTTCGTCGTCGGAGCCGGCGTTGCGGGGTCGCGCGGCCTCGATTCCCGTGGGCCAGTGCAGCAGCGCCCTCCTTGCGATAGCCCGCCAGAATGCGCCAGGTATGGCGTTCACTCACCCCCAGGATCTCGGCGGTCTGGGCTACCGATAGCTGGTGTTCCAAAACTGAGTTGAGCACGTGGAACCGTGTCTGTTCGATGGGGTTCAATGTCAAGTCCTTTATGGGACTTACATTTTCGCTGGTCCGTTAGCCACTGACCGAATCGCAGAGCATCCACGTGGCGCTCCCGAATGTTTCTGACCCACTTGGGCCCGGATATAGCCGCTGGCGCGCTAATCATGCGCGCCGGCGGCGGCATTCGTCGCCAGATCTCCGCCACAGTGGGGGCATACGCCGGCCGACTGGGTGCTGTTCCCGTTTTCCTCGTCGGCTGCGTTCGCCTCCATCATGGCGGCGCTCAGAATACCCGCCGGCAGGGCGAACAGACCGATGCCCAACACCGCAATTACCGCTGCCAGCAGCCGGCCCATGCCGGTCACCGGCACGTAGTCGCCATAGCCCACGGTGGTGAGGGTGACTACGCTCCACCACATGGCTGCGGGAATGCTGCTGAAAACCTCCGGCTGGGCCGCCGATTCGGCGAAATACATCAGCGCGGCGGCGATGACCAACACCACCAGCAACCCCGCCACTGCCGTGAGCAGCTGACCGCCCTTCAGTCGCAGGGCTAACCCCAATCGACGCCCGCCGGGGAAGTAACGCGCCAGCTTGGCCGAGCGGGTCAGCAGCCGCACTGCCAGCAGGAAGGAAAGGCTAAGGCTGTCGCCAGAGATCAGCAGTACGAAGATGGATACCACCGACGGGAGAATCGCGGCAGCGTCAACCAGTCCGGTCGGCGACAACACGAAGCGTAGACGCTGACGCCATGGGTTCCCGGCCGCGTGAGCCTCAGGAGCCGCCCAGAAGCGCAGCCCGTATTCCACTAAAAACACTGCCACGGTGGAATACTCCACCAGGTGAAACCAGATGGAATAGGTATTTTTCAGACTGGGTACTGTCCAGAGGATCAACGACAGGGTGTTGACCAGGATTACGGCTACCAGAAATATCTCCGGTATGACGGAACCCCGCAGATGCGGACCATCGCCGGCGCCACCCTGCCGAAGGAGGTCAGGGGCTTCCAGCATGGCGTACACTCGACCGCGCAGACCGGTCGGACTGGCCGTGCGACTGTCAGCATTCGTTGTCGTATCCATCTGTTACCATCCTTTACCGGCGAACCCGGTTATCGAGTTGGTGCCGGTCGTCGGGGTCACCGTACAATTTTGCACCCCGACGCGGCAATTCCGCCGTAATTTAAACACTGTCAACAAACTGTGTCGGTGTATGGGCGATCAGCTTCATTGCCGGTAACAAGGCGATCAGTTGAGCTGACGACAAATGAACGCTGCCACAGGATGGTCTGAACGAATGGGAGCCGTCGTCTCCGGTAACGTGCCGTTGGAAACTCCCGCATTCATCTACGACGAGGCGGGCATTGCCCGGTTGCTGGGGAAGGCGACAGAAATCCGGGATGCCAGCGGTTGCCGGTTGCTCTTCGCCGTGAAGTCCTTCTGCTTCCGCGACGTACTGGAGTTGATGGCCCCGCATTTGGACGGATTCGCGGTCAGTTCTCTCTTTGAGGCGATGCTGGCGCGGTCGGTTCTGGGCGACGGTGGCACAGTGCATTTCACCGCGCCCGGGTTGCGGCCTCAGGATGCAGCGGACCTGGGTCAGCTTTGCGATCACGTTGCATTTAACTCTGTCAACCAGTGGCGCACGTTTCAGGACACCCTGGGGACGCAGGTCAGTTGCGGCCTGCGAGTGAACCCTGAACTGTCTTTCATCGGTGATCCCCGTTATGACCCGTGCCGGCCCAGTTCCCGGCTGGGCGAGCCGCTGGCGACGGTGGCCGAGGTCCTTGACGAGCCGGATTCCGTCTCGGGCCTGTTGCTCCACTCCAACTGCGATGCTACCGACTTCGGCCAGCTGGAAGCAACGGTCGACCGAATGCACCGCCGGCTAGGGCGCCGATTGGAGGACGGCCGGCTGCGGTGGGTCAACCTGGGGGGCGGCTACCTGCTTGAAGATGAACCCGATGGCGAGACCCCTGACATGACACCGTTGTACCGCACTCTGGAGTTTCTGCAACGGCAATGCGGCCTGGAGACGATCATAGAACCGGGGGCCGCCCTGATACGCGCGGCCGGCTATCTCGTAGCCACCGTGTTGGAACTCCAGATACGGGACGGCCACCGAATGGCGATCCTGGACACCACGGTGAGCCATATGCCGGAAGTTTTCGAGTATCAGTATGAACCGGACGTCCTGGGACACCGGGACGACGCCGAATGGGCCTGCACGCTGGCAGGATGTACCTGCCTCGCCGGAGACGTCTTTGGGGAGTACCGCTTTGACCGTCCCCTGGCGGTGGGGGACCGGGTGGCGTTTCTCAACATGGGCGCCTACACCCTCGTCAAGGCCCATATGTTTAACGGCGTCGCCCTACCGACGATTTACGCCCTTACCTCGAACGGCGATCTGCTGCTGAAGCGAGGATACACCTACGCCGATTTCGCAGCACGATGGGGAGGATGAGCTACGTCATGGCGACTGCGGAACTGTACGAACGCGAGCTGATTGTCCCCGCGACCACGTCGACAACCAACCTGCGCCGGCGGTTGTGTCAAGCCGTGACGCAGCAACTGCAACCGGGCGAGGTTCCTATCAGGCTGGCCGTGACGGGCCGGGTGCTGATCCCGGGTTCCGATCAAGAGGGGCACCATTGCGAAATCGGTCTGCTGCGCTCGGTGGACAGCAATCACCGCTCCGCGTCCATTTTCCGCCTGGACCGCCGGCCTGTGGAAAACGCCCAGCAGTTCAACGCGGTTCTTCTGGTGCCGACCGGAGTGGGGGCGGAGATCGGCGGCCACGCCGGGGATGCGATGCCAGTGGCCGCCCTGCTGGCCTCGGTCTGCGACACGCTGATCACCCATCCCAACGTGGTGAACGCATCGGACGTCATCGAGATGCCGGCCAACTCCCTGTACGTTGAGGGCAGCGTCATCGCCCGGCTGCTGCTTGGCCAGGTGGGTCTGCAACGGGTCCGCAACAATCGTTTGCTGGTGGTGCTCGGGCCCCATGACGACGAACTCTTCGTCCATGCGGCCATTAACTCAATCAACGCGGCGCGAACGTCCTATGGCCTGTTCCAGCCGCAGGTTCTCCGGCTGGAACAGGGCCTTGAAATGGACTCCCACTATGCACGGTCGGGACGGGCCGCCGGTAAGGTGCGGGGGCTGGAGCCGCTGTTTGCGGAATTGGACCGGCGGCGAAACGAATATGACGCGGTGGCCATCACATCGCTGATTGGCGTGCCGTCCGGCTACCACTTCGAATACTTTGACCGGATGGGCGACATGGTCAACCCATGGGGCGGGGTGGAAGCGATGCTGACCCACGCGGTCTCGGCCCTGTACGACGTGCCGTCGGCCCATGCCCCGATGCTGGAAAGCCGGGAGATTGCCAACGCCGACCCCGGGGTGGTCGATCCTCGTATGGCGGCCGAGGCCGTGTCGCTGGCGATGATCCAGTGCATCCTGAAAGGTCTGCAGCGCAGTCCCCGACTCGTTACCGACCCGGAAGCCCGACGGCACCACAGTGTGTTCAACGCATCCGACGTGTCGTGCCTGGTGATCCCTGACGGATGTGTGGGGTTGCCCACCCTGGCGGCGCTGGAGCAGGGCATCTCCACCATTGCCGTGCGGGAGAACCGCAACCTGATGAGCAACGACCTGACGGAACTGCCGTGGGCCCCGGGTCAGCTACACATCGTGGAGAACTACTGGGAGGCCGCCGGCGTAATGGCGGCGCTACGGGCGGGCGTGGACCCGACCACAGTGCGCCGGCCGCTGGCGGGGGCGCAGGTTACGGGGTTGCGAGAACAGACCGCCAGCATTTGATGGGGCGGCGACGGGCGTATCGTGCTGGGCCCGTCTGCCTACTCGGCCGGCCCGTCAACCGGGCAGCAGGCCGTCGCCGATGAAAATGTGCTCCGCTTCGTCCAGCGTAAGGTCCGTTTCCGGCAGGATCAGATCCGATTCCACCAATTGGTCAAGCGGCAACGGTTCGCCCCGGTCTCGTACCAGCCGGAACATTTCGTCCAGTAGCGATTGGAATTGGGCGCCGTCCTCTGTGGCCACCGCCTCCACCATGCGGTTGTCAATGTCGTTCAGGTCATCGATGACCGACCCGGGTAGGTTGAACTGCCCTTCGCCAAGTATCCGTACTATCAAATTCAGCGCTCCAGTATTGTGCGACGGAGTGGGGTGGCAACCACAGGATTCGGCGGATTTGCCTTGCCGTATCCGTGGTCAGGCGCTCCCCCCGCTGGGCGGGGCCGCCGCGCTGTTGTTTTTCAGCGCGGCGAGTTCAGCCTCCACGCTGCTGGAAGTCGAAATCTGCGCCAGTTCCCGGTCGATGTCATCCCGGGGGCCAGTGATGTCGTCCAGCACGCCGGAGGCAACCAGTTCGTCGATGGCGCCGGCCTTGGCCCGCATCTGGTCCGTCTTGTTCTCGGCGCGCTGCACCGCCATCGAAACGTCTCCCATCTCCTCGGAGATGCCGCCCAGCGCGGCGCCGATGCGCACCTGAGCCTGAGCCGCCGTATACTGTGCCTTGATGATTTCCTTCTGGTTGCGGAAGGCATCCACCTTGGCCTGCAAGCGTTGCTCGGCCTGGGTCAATTTTTCCTGCTCCCGTTCCATGCCGGCGATCTGCTCGTCCAGTCCCTCCAGCTCCGCCAGGGCGGTCTGCTTGCGCTGCAGGGCCAGCCGGGCGAGGTCCTCCCGGTCTGCGTCCAGCGCCTGGCGAGCCTGACGGTCCAGCCGGGTGATGTTCTCCCCGACCCGCTCGGCCTGCTGCTGGATGCGTCGCTTGGCGGTCACCATCTCGACCACTCCGCGCTTGACGTTCTGTAGCATCTCCAGCTGTTTCTCATACGAGTAGTCCAGCGTCTCCCGGGGGTCCTCAGCAGAGTCGAGCATGCGGTTCATCTTGGATTTAACGATGGTGGACATTCGGGAAAACATTCCCATAATCTCAATTTCCTCCTGTTGATAATCGGGTACGTTGTACCCCGGGTTCGGCCAGTCGGCCGACTGTTCAATAGCCGCGTTTCGATCCGAAGAAGGCCCAGCCCAACATCACCACCGCCGCCAGGATGCAAAGCACGCCGGCGATGCGGAGCAGGAAATCCAACACGCCAATCACCATCAGTATGCCCAGCGCCAGCAGGGCTAGTCCCAGCAATATGCCGGCTGCTTTACTCAATCCCCCCATTGGGCTTCCTCCGTCGGTGGTTGATATGAGTAGAGGATAATGGGCGTCGCCGGCGGCGGTCAAGCGGGGCCTTCCTCTGAGGGCCGCCGCCCTGGGCTATAATGCGGCATCCGGCAACCGTGGGGCTGCCCGGTCTCTGCGGTTCCCATCCTTCCTCCGGCAGGTGAAGCCATCATGAGCAAGCAATCATCGTTGGGCCGGCTATTGGGCCGAATCATGGGCCGCGGAAACAACCGGCCGCCCGGCCGGACTGACCGACTGGCCGTCGACAACAGCATCCGAGCCGCCCGGGTCGGAGACGTGGTGATGGTGCAAGGCCTCAGCCTGGACTACGACGATGCCTATCTGGTGGTGGAACACGTGCATCGCTGCGCCGGTAGCGGCATCGAGTGGCGCGAGATAGTGGCCGCCGACGCCCGCCGGCAGGTGCGGCTGGAGTGGTCCGGTGACGGAGATAACCTTTTCGTCACCGCGGCCGCAGACCCCCGGCCGATGGGGCTGGACTCCATCGGTTTGACCGAGGATGACCTGATCGCGCTGGACGAAGCGCACTCGATCGACAACGGCGTAATCATTGAAGAACGGCGTTATTCGTATCGCAACAGCTTCGAAGCGATTTACTACCGGAACAATCAAATGGACGAGGGTGAAGGCTTCTACATGTGGGAGTTCGTGGCGGACGACGGGCAGGACATGCTGGCAATCACCAAGTTCGAGGGCATTCCTTTTGAAGCCCACTTCAGCGACATCATCCATCCGGATGCTGTGGCGCTGTACCCGGGAGAGCGATCAGAGACCCAACGACGATACGACTGAATGGAGAACGTGCCAAGTGGACATACTGATTGACATATTGACCTTTCTTCCCCGTGGGCTGGTCTATGTTGCGTTGGGGCTGGTGGTATTGACCCTGGCGAAACTGGCCCGCGATATTGTCACTCGTCACCGCATCGAGGAGGAGATCGTTGACAAGGGCAACGTCGCGGTGGCGCTGCGCCTGTCGGGCTATTTGGTGGGCGTCATCCTGGTTTTCCTCGGGGCCGTGTACCAGCCGCTGGGCGGCGCCGGCTATAGCGGGCTGGGTTTCGACCGCGCTTTCGGGTTGGAAGCGCTTTGGGTTTTCCTGTACTCGCTTGCCGGGATCGTCGCGCTGAACCTGATGCGGCTGGTCACCGACCGGTTGGTGCTGTACCGGTTTGAGCTGGAGCGCGAGATTATCCAGGACCAGAACGTGGGAGCGGCGGCAGCGGAGTTCGGCGTGAACGTCGCTGCCGGTCTTGTCATCGCCGGCGCAATCGCCGGCCAAGGCGGCCCGCTCAACGCCCTGGCGTTCTTCGGTCTGGGCCTCGGCGTCCTTATCCTCTTCGCCTTGTTCTACGAATGGACCACGCCTTTCAACATCCACGACGAGATTGAACGCGACAACCCGGCAGTGGGCATCACCCTGGGCGGCAACCTGGTAGCCATCGGCCTGGTCATCTTTAAGGCCACTTTCGGCGACTTCGTGGGCTGGCAGGAAGGTATTTTGGAATTCGTAGTCTACTCAGTGGTGGGGTTCGCTCTGCTGTATGTCCTGCGGCTGGCGGTGGACCTGGTGTTGTTGCCTCACACCCGGGTTTCGCAGCAGGTGGCAGCGGGACGCAACGTGGGCGTCGCCTTCGTCGAGACCGCGGTGGTAGTCAGCTCCGCCTTGATATTGCTCGTGGCCGTCTGAAGGCCAGACGTGGCCGACGTGGCGGCGGGGCACCGTTCGGAGTGTCACCCTTCGGCCAGGGCATCGGAGGCGCCAGCGGATTGCTGCTCCAGCAGGCGACGCTGAATTTCAGCTTGGGCCAGACAATCGGCGGCCGCCTCGGCCCGGGCTTCCAGCAGGGCGAAGCCGTCCTCCATGATAGCGGTGAGAACCGCGTCGGGCGGCGGCGGCATGGCGCGGTTGACCACCGGCTCCAGCAGTCGGTCGAAACACCCGGGGTCGCCTACCAACCGCTGCCATTGGTCGGCATAAGGGTCGAGAGTGCCGTCGTAGAGCCGCAACAGGAAAACGGCGCGGACCGGGTCCAGACCCTCGGCCATGATGGCTTCAACCCGCAAGTCGGCGCCGCGTCCGGTGTCGAACTCCGCAGCCTGTTCATCCTGGTTCCAGCGAGCGTCCTTGAACAGGTCGAAGCTGTCGATCAACGCTTCCGTCTCCGCCAGCAGGGAACCAATCAGCTGGCGGCCGGCCGGTGCCACCTCCGCTCCGTCCCCGTCTGCGGCCGGCCGCAGGCAGCGACGGCGGTTCAGCCCCGACACCACCGGACGGCAGGGGTCGGAGGCGGACAGGTCGGAGGCAGTCGGCACCGCGCAGCCATGCTTGTCCACGAAATAGAGCAACGCGCACGATTGCATCCAGTCCAGGAGTTCATGCCGGTTCACAGCGTACCCCCGCGCTACCGCCCAATCCAGTGGTCGATAAGCTGGGAGCATTGTTAGCATCAGGTCAGCGTCGCCGCGGCCTCCGACCCGGCGGCATAGGGGCGTTGGCCGCAAGTGGGCTCCCACCGGGTCGTCAGGGTGGGCTGGCCGGCCCCAGTTACGTCCCGTGGCCAGCGACAGACGGCAGAGGCCGGCTCGCCACTGTTGCGCCAGCGTCAGCAGCACGGCGTAACAGGCCGGCAGGTCGGGATTGTCTCTCCGGTCCAGCAGGACTTCGACTTCGGCTTGACCGTCGGCATCCGGCGGGAAGAGCCGGCACAGCAACTGGCGCAGCGTGAGGCGACTGTGTCCGGCCGGCAGGTTGACGTGCAAGGCCGTGTCCGGCGGCAGTTGGTCGGTCCATACCGACACACTGAGGCCGGCGTCGTCACCGGTGCCCATACGCTCAGGCTAGCCAGGCGGGTCGTGTCCAGCCGTCGCTATCCGGATCGTTGCGGAAGTTGACCCGGCCGCCGCCGCCGCTGAACCCGCCGAAACTGCTCCGGGATATCGTCGAACCGCTTCCGCCGCCGATGCCGGAACTGCGGGAGATGGACGAACTGCTGCGCGTTATGGAACTGCTGTTGCGGAAGCCACCGGACGACCTCTGGGTCTGCTGGTAGGTCTGCCGGCCTGAACTGACGCCCCGTCCCGCTTCCTGGTAACGGGAACCGGCAAACGTCTGCTGACGGGAGGTGTACTGCCGGTTGCGATCCAGCTGGGAGTCGTAGCCACTGGAACCGCGGTACGAGGACCGGTCCTGTCGAATGGTTGTCGCCCGGCCCGGCCCTGTCTGGTAATAATAGGGGCCGCGGCTCAAGCTGCTGAATATCAGGTAAGTGAAGAGGAAATCACCAGCGCCGAAGTGGCTGTTGTAATACGAATTGGCGTGATAGCCTCGCAGTTGGTGCTTTTCGTCCTCTTTGATGATGGCAAAGAGTTGGTCGTCCGTCGCGTCGTCGATTTGGCTGTTGTTGTCCAGGTCTTCCCAGCCCTCCAGCGTGAGGCGTTCGCCGTCCTGGCGGGAGCGGATCAGGATGATGCCATCTCCTTCGTAGATTTTGTTTACCCTGCTTTCGAACTCGGTGGCGCTACTGGACTCCTTGAACGCCTCCTGCACGTCGTCCAGATTGATGCGGCCGGCAGCGCCGTCGGTGGCCGCCCACTGGCTGTAGCTGGGACCGCTGGAAGAATCTCCACAGGCAACCAACAGCGGCGCGCCCGCCAACAAACTGCTGGCGGACATCGCCAGGGCCATTCGGCTGATTCGTGGCGACATATCGGTCAACTCCTTTGCGGGCGACTGGGGGATGAGGCAGCGGATCTCAAAATGTGAGCTGGGCCAGCCGCGGGTCCACGACCAACGGCGACGACGGTGCGGGGCCATTCTCCGTAGGGATGGGCAACCCGGCGATGGGAAAATGACATATTTGGGACAGGAATCTATCGGATACTTCTTCTCGAAAACGTTGCCAGGCGGCGTCAGCGGAGATCACATACTCGGCAATTACGGTCTTTGGCAAATGCGTTTCCATTCTAGAAACGGCGGCCATCCCCCTCAAGTCGGCCCGGTGATTTTCCCACAGTTCATCGCCGGCCTGCAAAAGCAGTAATCGGGACAACTCGGCGAATCGTGCCGAGCCCAGTTGATCCTGTCGTTCCGCCAAACGCTGTTGCAACAATTCTGCCAGCGCGCCTTCCAGTGCATCCAGGGGATGGCCCCAGGCCGGCTCAGCGTCCACGCCGTACCGAACCCACAGTTCTGCGGCCAGAGCCGCGAAGCGTCGTGCGTAATCGTCGGCAACGAGACCAGGAAAATGTCGGCCGGCGAGGCCGGTCGTGGCGAAACGGGCCGCGTCATCGGCCCACTGCCTCAGTCGGTCGGGCTCGGCAACCAGTGTATCCTGCCGGGCCAGATAATAATCGTCGGCGTGGCGGTCCAACACCGCAGCGTACTCCAGCAACAGTGCCCGTGCACCGGATGCCTCCCGCTGGGCTGCATCTCGCCTCCGCCGCAGCTGTCGATCCAGTTCCGGCCCTTCCCAGCAAAGCCGGCCGACCGGATCCGTTGCCGGGGCTCCGAACTCCATGCCGGTCAACCATCGGTCTGACCTGACCAGCAGGCTGCGAGTGGAGCCGAAAGCACCCTGGCGTCCGCTCCGGCCCTGCAGTTGCAGTGCAACCCGAGGAGAATCGTTGAATTCCGTGCTGACCACGTGGAGGCCCAGTCCGAACTCTAGCGTGACGGCCAAAGGCGGCGCCGGGTCCGTCCCCCGGAGGCGCACCGCAAGACGGTCATCCTGGCCGGCCCGCGCGGCTGACATCCGGGGGTTAGCCACCAATGCCTGGGCCAATAGGTTAGCCTCGGCTGGCGTGTTGGCCCGCACGCCCACCGCCCTGCCGTCCGGGTCAGTCACCAGCAATTCCTCCAGCAGCGCGGCGAAGCGCCCCAGGATGAAGCGATCGAGGTCAGGAGGCAGCATCACGTCGGTGCCGCGGCCGGCCATGTTGGTCGCCACCGTTACGGCAACGGGCTGTCCGGCAACGCGAACGATGTCCACTTCCTCGTGGCCAGTGGCGGCGTTGAGCAGCGAGTGGGGAATGCCGGCCACCGTCAGTCGCCGGCTCACGGCCTCCGACTGTGCCACCGTCCGTGTGGCCACCAGAGTCGGGCGGCCCGACCGCTGACAGTGACGGACCTCGTCCACAACGGCGTTCAATTGGTCATCGGCTTGAGCATACACCCGGCTGGGCAGGTCCCGGCGCCGCGTGTGTCGCGTATCGGGAACCACTTCCACATCCAAGCCGTACAGGCGACGGAACTCGTCGGTCGCAGCTTGGGCCGTGCCGGTGAGGCCAGCGAGGCTGCGGTAGCGACGCGCAAAACCCGGCACGCTGATTTCACCGAGGCTGCGGCGGTCAGGATGGACGGTCACGCCCTCTTTGGCTTCCACCGCTGGGTGTAGACCGTCCTGATAGTGGGTGTCGGGACGAGGCCGACCGGTGTCGCGGTCCACCAGCACTATCTGGTCATCGCCCACCACGTAGTCGACGCCCCGGCGCAGCAGCAGGTGGGCTCGCAGCAACTGATGCACCTGGTTGACCAGATTGGCCCGCTGAACAGCCCGTCGGGAGCCGTTGTTGTCGCCGCCGTGGATAGGGTCAGCGGAATATAAATCTCCCAGACGAGCCTCAAGGAAGGCCACTCCCCGGGGCGACAACCCCAAACTGTGTCTCTCCGCATCTACCAGGCAGTACAAACCTTCCCCAACCTCCGGGTGGGGTCTGCCGGAGCCGTCCGTATCGATCAGGGACAGTGCCCGGCGGCGCAGGCGAGGTTGGGATGCGGCCAGCTGGCGCGTCGATTCATCGTCCGGCTGGGCCAGCATGGCTCGGGCCAACAGGATTGCCAATTTGTCGTTCGCCTGACCGTCCTGGACCGACTGTTCCAGTTGGCGCCGGCATTCCGCCGCCAACTGGGCCTGCTCTGCGACGAGATCCCGTACCGCCCGGTCGGCCCGAACGATGGCCCGCCGGCTGACGATGGGAGTACCGGCAATGACCAGCGGGGTGACAGCCTCGTCCAGCAACGTCTGATCCGCCTCGTCGATAATGGCGACATCCAGCGGCCCCTGGATTTGGTCGTCCGGGGACATTACCAGCTGATCCCGCAGGTAATCGAAGGCAAACTCACGCAGCGTGCCATAAATTATCCGGTTGGCGTAGGATTCCCGCCGCTCCGGACCCGCCATGTGGTCCAGCACTGCGCCCACCCTCAGCCCCAGCGCTCGGTACACTGGCGCCAGCCGCTCGCAGTCCCTGGCGGCCAGGTAGTCGTTGGCGGTGACCACGTGGACGGTGTGACCCAGCAGAGCATACAGCGCCGACGGGAACGCGGCGGCCACGGTCTTGCCCTCTCCCGCAGCCACCTCCACGATCCGCCGGTTGCACAGATGCAATCCGGCCAGCAGCTGCTGATCGGTGGGGCGAAAGTGGCGTCCCTCGCGTTCGTGGTCCAGCCGGCGGCGGGCCGCCCGGTAAAACTCCGCCGGAAGAAGCAGGTCACTACCCGGGTAGCGACCTCGGCCGGTGGCGGTTAGCTCCCGGCGGGCGGCTGCCATGCTCGGCTCGTCGTCCGCATCCGGCAGGTCAAAAACGTTCCATAACCCCAGGCGTCGCCGGATGGTCTCGTCAACCACAGCGAACACGCGAACCAGCGTGTCCTCCGGTATGAAATTGGAGGCTGAAGACCCGTCATTAAGGCCACCGACCGCCTCTCGCAGTTCCCGGTCTGACCAGTTGGACAGGCCCCACGCGCGCCGCGTTGCCCGGATGCGGCGCAGGATCCGGCCCTCCGGCGAGCGCACGCGCCACTTCCTTAGCAGCCGATGCTTAGGCCCATCCGGCCCGGCGCTCACAGCGTTGGACCTTTGTCCGAGACTTTGGAGGGCGGTCTTAGCGCAATTACGGCCAGGCCGGCCCGGTGGTCGGGACCGTCCCACCAGTTGTAACGGTCAATCAGTTTGTCTTGGGCTGCCAACACCCCCGCCGCCGCGGTCGGATTGCCGGCGGCCAATTCCCCACCCACCGGTCCGTCCAGGGTCCACTCAGGGCTCAAGTCCGCCCGAAATCCGGCGCGGTGGCATAGACCCTCGTACTGCCCTTTCAGACGCCGGTATTCCGACTCGCTGCGGTAGGGCAACGGCACCACGTAGTGCTGATCAGAAAGGTACAGACCAAGTTCGTTCTCGAAGACCTGCACCAGGTCGGTGTCATCCAACCAGCCCTCCAGGGCGAAGAACAAGTTTTGGGGAACGTCCTGATCCACCCGGTGATAGTGGTAGTCCTCCGTCTCCGCCACCATGCGAACCCGCACGCTCGGGCGGTCTCCGTCTGCGCGGTTGCTCAACATCCGGCGGCCGGCTGCACCCCTGAGAAAAAGGAAAGGAATGTTGCCGTTGGTGGCGTCCACCAACAGGGGTTCGCCATCCACCCAATACAGCAGGGCGGCGTGCTGCCAGTAGCGCATATGACGCTGGGCGAAGCGGAAGTCAAAGGTGTTCAGCATTTCCCGCAGCCGGTCAGCAGGAAGTGGGCCAGGCGCGCTTGGACCGCCCAGCAGGTATTCAGACTCCAGCCCGTAGTGGTCGGTAAGAAACTTCAGGGCCTGTACCTTCTCGGTGCAGATGCCGCCGGCTCCCGCGGCGATGTTGCGCACCGTCTCGTCGCCGGTCTTGAACCGCAAACCGTCGCTTGCGAAACGTGAGTAGTTCTCGAAATCGCTGCGCCAGATGCGCGCCGCCAGCGCGCGGATCAGCTTTCGTTGCCGGCGCGGCGTATCCCCCCGCAACACCTGATCGGTCTCACTGGGGCCATAGGCCGCAGCCACGGCGGTTCGGACGAAGGTTTCATAGCAATGGGGGTGGTGGCGCCAACGGCGCAGGTGAAAGCCGGTCCAGTTGCGATCGTAACCGGCGTCGGTGCGGTCCACCGCCACATCGATCAATTCCAGTGGAACGTCGCCCGCCGTTGCCGACTGGACTGAAACCGGCAGGGTCAGACAGGCCGGCCGGCCTTGCTGGAGAAACCGCACACCGGCGAAAACGCCCGTCAGCCGGCCGGAGTCGTCGGAACGGTACACCAAATCCTGCAGGCTTCGCAGGGCAAGCAGGCCGTCGGCTGTAATGGCGCGAGCCCGAACGAGGCGGTCGTCGTTCGGCGCGTTCCTCAGGTAGCGGTCCAGCAGACGGCCCAACGGGGCTGACCGGGCGGCCGGGTCGTCCAGCCGCAGGGCTGCGTTTCGACCAGAGACGGTATCCGTAATTCGCAGGATCAGGGATGACGGCATGGCAACGGAGAGGGCATCCTCACCATCTTCAAGGAGTGAGTGGCATTGTAACTGAAACCGTTTTCGGATGCCGAATTGGAGATGTTGCCGGAGATCGGCCGTTGACACAATGGATGTTATGCGAACCAAATTGGGTATCAAAAAGACACGTACATCCCTGAGATCGGTGCACAACTCACAGGACCTTCGGCGGTTTGAAACAACTCAAATTCGTAGTTACTTTTGTGATGGACCGTCAGTTCCTTTGCTGCGGTTATTGCACAGTAGGTCTATCGCGCACTTGGCCTCTTGAACAGCTGCTCGCCTAGTATTACAGCCGCGCTTTGTAGGAAGGACTCATGTCGCTGACCGTGCCCGAAGTTAGACGGCTGTCATGCAGGCTGCTGTGACTACTTTATGAGAGCACTGACCTGCCTATATGGTAGCCGTGGTGGAGCCGGTGGCACCAAGCCCGAGCCTTGGAATCCCTTACAAGAGACTCTTTCAGAGGCCCTCAATTCAAGTGCAACTGTAATACTAGAGCGTGCCGGCTGGCTGAGGTGGCTCTGCGGAGGATAATTTACGAATGCCTGAACCCGAATCCACCGAAGGGATGCGGCCCTGGTGTTGACACGAGGATTGATGGGTAAGGGAAGGCGAACGGGCCGGGCCCGGTCCCGATCGATGGGGTTGAGGGTAGTGGGCGGTGGCGACGCCAGTGGCAAGGTGACGGCCCGCAGTGGCGGGGGCCGGCGAAATCGGCCAGGCGGCAGGCCGGAAGTGGCACTGGCGGACTGGGCTGGCATGAGTTTGCGGGACAGCCCCTGGGGCTGTCCGGTGGACGGGTCGGGCGCCGACGGCGCGCCGTCAGGCTGGTAGGGGAATGGCGCGCAATCGGGCCAAGGCGCAACTGAACTGGGTTTCCCAGGGCTGGCCCTGGGAAAGATGCAGGGTGATAAGGCGCGCCGAGCGGGTGAGCCGTCCGGCGATGGAGAAGAAGCGCCGCCGGAGGGTCTTGGTGGTTACCAGTTGCTCCCCCAGACCGATGCGCGCTGCCCAGCGGGCCAGGTTATGCGCCATCACCTGGACGGCCAACCAGGCGGCGTTGGCGGCGAAACGGCCTGACGGGAGATGGTTGAGCCCCACACCGTACTTCAGGTCTCGGATGGCATTCTCAATCTCGGCATGGCGACGATGGTCGGCAGGGGGTCCCCGTCCCGATCGGTGATGCAGCCGTGATAGCTGTAGTCGACCAAGAGGGCCAACTGGGAGTTGGGCGTGGGCTGCACCCTTCGGACGATGAGCCGCGCCGGCGCGGCGTCGGGCGCACTCTCGAAGGGGATGTAGGTGGTTTCGGCCACGTCGGCGGCGCCGTCCATCCAGTAGGGTATGGGTGTCCAGTCCGCCTCCGGTATCGCCTCGATGAGATTGCGCAGGCTCTGGTGTTGGCGGATGGTGATGGAGTAGCGGACGTTGGTCTCGCGGCAGACCGCGACCATGGCGTGGGTGTAGCAGCCGCGGTCGGCCCGCATGGTGAGTGGTCCCCTGGCCCCAGCGTAGCGTACCCGTCCCACCGTCTCACGCAGGAAGTGGGCCGCGCCGCGAGCGGTGTTGGCGCGGCCCTCACGCAGCCGAGCCATCAGCACGTCGCCGGTGCCAGCGGCCACGGCCAGCAGCGGGTGATCGCCCCGCTGGCCAGTGTAGCCGTGGTGGCGCGCTCCCTCCTTGAACAGACCGTAGGTTTCACAGATGGTGGAGTCCAGGTCGATGGTCAACGGCCCGTGATTGTTCGAAGATCGGGGTCCGGCTCCAGCGGCCCAGGCCCGGGCCAGCAACTCCCGGCTCACCCGGTCCAGCTGGCGAGCGTGGCCCCAACGGAAGCTGCGCAGGAACGTCCCCAGCGTGGACGGCGCCTTCACCGTACAGCCCAGCACCCGCGCGGTCCTGCCAGCACGCAACACGTCGGCATCGTCAATGCAGTCGCCACCGGCCAGAGCGGATGCCACCAGCGTCATGATCTTGTCGCCCGTGTTGGCTCCGCCTGGGGCACGGCCCAGGTCCAGGTGCTGGTCAACCAGTTGGGGCAGGCCCAGATGCCAAGCCAGCGTGGACGGAAGGATCAGCCCAGCATTGCTGACCAGGCGGTGGTCGTCGAAGGCGATCTGGATGCGGTCGGGGTGGTTGCGTGGTAGCATCTATTTGGTGCTCCTTCTTTTGGGTTGGTTTGGTCTTTCACAAACCATTATCCCAGAAGCAAAGGGGCACTTTCTTATCCCTTCAACCCGCCCCGACACTCATCTCTTCGGTGGATTGGGGCTAACGATCAAGGAACCTGGAAAGGAACCCAGGACCCTTGACCAAATTGTGAACAACACCGACAGCTCGGCGACTCCACGGGGTCAAACAATTGAGGTGAGGTTCCCCTCCGGAACCACTATGCAGGTCGCGGGGTTTGACAAAAACGCAATGATTGAGGCGGTGCGCTTCAAGGTGAGACACTATGTCATTGAGAGTGACAGTGTCATTGACGGAGACGAGGCAATCCGACTGATAGTCAAAGAAGTCTTCGAAGAACTCGAGTTCCGCATCGGGCACGATGGGCAGATTACAGAAGCAACCGATCCTCCGAGCATTGCAGATCAGTAGGAGACGCAGGAATGACCATCCTCCACGCGAACACCGACCCAGACCTGCTCACGCGCCTGCGGCAGATGCTGGCCAGCGCAGCCCGCGCCGACATTGCCGTCGGGTATTTCTTCATGTCCGGATTCGGGCAGGTGGCCGACGAACTGGCAAAGCTAAAAAAGACCCGCATCCTGGTCGGGTGCGCCGACCAGCCCACGCTGGAGGCCGTGGCCGCCGGCCTGCAGCAGGCGGAGGCCCTGCGTGCTCAACTGGACGCCGACCAAACCGTCCCCCGTAGTCAGCGGCAAGCGGTCGCCAACGAAGCCGTATCTAGCGTCGCCCAGGGTGTGGCGGCGATGCCCCAAACCGACGCCAGCCAGCAAGCCGTGGAGAAACTTCGTCAACTGGTGGCCTCGGGCCTGCTGGAAGTACGGGCCTACCCTCGGGGGTTCCTCCACGCCAAAGCCTACCTCTGCTGGTACGACAATCACGCCGAACCGGGCGCCGCCATCGTCGGCTCGTCCAACTTCACCCTTGCCGGATTCACCAGCAATACCCAGCTGAACGTCCGCGTCACCGGCGACGACGACATGGCGGTGCTCAAGGATTGGTTTGAAAACCTTTGGGCAGACTCGGTGGACATCAACGCCCAAGTAGAGCAGAGCCTCACCGAAAGCTGGGCGGTCAAGCAATACACGCCGTACGCCGTCTATCTGAAAGCTCTCTACGAACTCTACGGCGAAGACTTGGGCAGCGCGAACCGCCGCCGCTGGAACCGGTCCGAGGGGTTGGATTAGCCAACTTCCAGTTGGATGCCGTACGCCGGAGCTTGGACATGATACGCAGCTACGGAGGCTGTTACATCGCCGACGTGGTGGGATTGGGTAAGACCTACATTGGAGCGGAACTGCTGCGCCAGCTGAGGCAGAGCTACTCCAACGACGGGCCTCCACTCATCGTCTGTCCGGCCGGGTTGGTCCCCGCGTGGCGGCGGGTAAACGAGCTTTACGGACTTGGCGCCGAGGTGCTGTCTCAGAGCCGCATCGCGCCCCCGCCGGATTTGGTGTTTGACCCAGAAACCGAGCAGTACGAGGAGATCGCAGGCAGTGCCCAAGGAATCTATCTGCCCGACGAGTACCGCTACCGAGGGCCGGTACTGGTGGACGAGGCGCATAACTTCCGCAACGAAGTGAACCGTACCCTCGGGCTGCGCGATTACCTGGAACAGGGCGACCACAAAGTCATCCTGCTCAGTGCTACTCCGCAGAACTTGGGACCGCGGGACATTTACCGTCAAGTGCGGTTGTTCTTGGACGAGATCGACCACGGGTTACCACTCGAGCCACAGAGGCTGGAGGATTACTTCGCCAGTGCCGCCAGATGGCAGGAATATCGTAAGAAAGTTGACGCCTACCCGGAGGCCTTGGCAAAACACTCGAAAAACGGTGGCGGTGGTGTTCCCCCGACTCGGCCGCAACGGCCCGAAACGTCGCCGGCAGACATCGCCCAAGTGCTGACGCCAATCTTTATCCGCCGACGTCGGAAGGATATCGTCGATCTGTACGGCGACACGGCTACCATCAACGGCGAACCCGTGGTGTTCCCTACTCCGAAACTGTCCAACCTGGAGTACCGTCTGGACCGGGTGTACGTACGCTAAGGCCGGCAACTTCACCGAATTGCTGACCACCTTGGGGCGGCACCAAGCCGTGCGCTACAACCCCACGGAGTACCTGAAGTCGGCACGTCAAGGTGACCGGCGGTACGCTGACCTGTTCCCGGCTAGGGGTCGCATCGCGGGGATGATTAGGTACCTGCTGTTCAAGCGGTTGGAGTCCAGTATCGAGGCGTTTCGCTCGACTTTGGGATCCATCGCCCACAGCAATCGAAGTTTCAAGGCCGCGCTGGAAGCAGGCTACGTGCCAGTGGGTAGCGTGGCGACCAACTTACTGGCGGGACAGAATTTCGACCCCGAAGAAGCCCTGATCATCCTGCAACGCGAAGAGACCAAGCGCAACGAGCAACACGTTTTCCCCGCTCACGATTTCGACGTCGAACGCTGGATAAAGGACCTGGACTCCAACCACGCTGTACTGGATGACTTGATCGACCGCATCGCGGACATCGGGCCAAATGACGACGACAAACTAGGCTGTGTTGACATTTCACCGTAACCAAATGAGGGCAGCAGTAAATTGAAGGAACCCCAAGTATCTGGTGTCCAGTTTCTCAAACCGGGAAAATACCCGGCGATAGTGCTTTATCTTGTTGATGAAGCATTCCACCAAGTGGCGCTCCCGGTACAGGTAAGCATCGTAGGCTTGGGGTTCCTTCCGGTTGGAGCGCGGCGGTATGACCGGACGCAGGCCCCGTTCCAGGATATGCTGACGAAACTCCTGGGCATCATACCCCTTGTCGGCAATCACGTACTCTCCGGCATAATCGGCGATCAGAGCATCGGCCTGAGTGATGTCATGCTGTTGTCCCCCAGTCAGGATGAACCGCAAGGGATTACCCAAGGCATCCACGCTCACGTGGACCTTAGTGCTAAACCCGCCACGGCTCCGGCCCAGGGCCTGGGCTGCCTGGCCACCTTTTTGGGGGGCGCTCCGGCGGCGCAAGGATGGGCCCGAACCACGGTGCTGGCGATGATGAGGCATTCCAGATCCGGGTCGTCGGCGAAATGCTGATGCATCAGTTCCCAGATACCCCGGTCGGCCCAGCGGGCGAACCTTTTGTACACACTGTTCCAGTTGCCATACTCGGACGGGAGGAGCCGCCACTGGGCGCCGGAACGGTTCACCCACAGCACCGCCTCGATGAAACGCTGGCATTCCGCTTCCTGACCAACGTACAAGTCGGTACGACTACGCAAGAACTGGAGAATCCTGGTCCACTGGTTTGGTGATAGTCTGACGTTTCCCATGCCGCCATTATAATCAAATGTCAACACGCCCTAACCAGACTGCGGCAATTTCTAAAAGGTACAGACGGCGAGAAGGTGCTGATATTCAGCGAGGCCGAGACCACGGTTGACTACCTTTTCGAGCAGTTGAATCCTGACGGAAAGGACAATGCCATCGCCAAGCTCAGCGGCAGCAACCGGGAACCACGGGCGGGCATCGTGGGACGTTTCGCGCCGCAGGCCAACTTGCAGGATCGGGAGCGGTTGCCAGGCGGAGAAATCCGATTGCTGATCGCCACCGACGTGGTGTCGGAAGGACAGAACCTCCAGGACTGCGCCCGCGTTTTGAACTACGACCTGCACTGGAACCCGGTACGACTCATCCAGCGCTTTGGACGGGTGGATCGCATCGGTTCCCCCTACGATGAAATCCATCTCCACAATATGCTGCCCGACGCGGAATTGGACGAAACCCTGGGCCTCACCGGGAGATTGAGCGGCCGCATCCAGGCGTTCCACGACCTCATCGGGTTGGACAACAAGCTTTTGTCGGAAGAGGAACAGTTGAACGCCAACGGCGTTGGTGTCATATACGACGAATTGGAGATGCCGGAACTGGACGACGCGTTGGATGAAGTGGCCGCTAACCAGCGAGCCATAGCACTGCTGCAAAACATCCGGAGCAACGACCCGGATCTCTGGCGGACAGTAACCGAGTTGCCGGACGGCATCCGGGCTGCGCTAAAAGCGGCGGTGACGCCGACGACCCGCAAGTCGGTGAAACCTTGGCAATGCTGGCCTCATCTGACGCCGTGCGCTGCTACGCGGTAGGTGATGACCTCACACCACGCCTCATCCGTACAGCCCAATTCGTCGCGGCAGCCGAATGCGAACCAGGCACTCCAACGCAGACACTGCCTGAAAACACCAATGCCCGTGTCACGGTCGCTGCCGAGGCTTTCGCCGGAGACCTCAGCCGGATGTTAGGCACCGTGCGCCGGCGCGCTCCCGGCAACGCCCGCAACCGGAGCTTCGTCAGACGGCAGCTCAACGGGATTGGCGCCGACATTGCCACGCCGGGGCGGGTCGAGGCCCTGCGGGAAGCCTTCGCCGGCGATCTGCCTACTGTCGTTGAAAACGAGCTATTGGACTTGCGCCGGCTCAATCTGGGCGGTCGCGAGCTTGTGGTTCGCCTGGAACTACTACAGGAACGATACCGCCTGAACCCTGCGGCGCGGAACGCCGTTCCTAACACTGTAGAACCAACTCGCATTGTCTGCTCTGACGCTCTACTGTGAAGTAGTTATGAAATACGGCAGCACCAACCAAGCCTCCCCGCACCTGGAGTTGAGCGTGATCAAGCCGGAAGCCACCGTAGGCTCAGGAAGCGATCCTCGCCGATGCCATTGCGGTCGGCCGTCTGCGCAGTGTGGCTCGATACCTGAGCAATGCTTTGCTGGCCGACTGACTGCCTCTCTGTAAGTCCGGTTCGTCCACCAGATTTCTAGCGCGGGGAGACGAGCCATTCGGCGATGGCCTGGTCGATCTTGGCGGGGGAGTCCTCCTGGATGAAGTGGAACCCTTTGACCGTTACCTCCCGCTGGTTGGGCCAGGCTCGGCAGAACTCCCGCGGCGCGCCCGTCAGGATGGTCCCCGGGTCCGCGTTGATGAACAGCCTGGGGAGGTCGGTGACCGACAGCCATCGGGAGTAATCTGCGACAATTGCCACCACGTCGGCCGGCTCGCCGTCCAAAGGAATCTGGCGAGGCCAGGTGAGGGTCGGCCGCCGGGACTCCCCCGCCTCCAGATAGGGCCGCCGGTACACTTCCATCTCCGGCTCGTAAACACCTCGTCCAGGTCCCGGCACCTCGTCCAGGTCCCGGCAGATGAGCGATATTGTCGTTGGGTGCGGAACACCGTGCGCTGCGACGTTTCCAGGGCCACCACCACCTGGAACGCGCTCCAGCCTGCATCGGTCTTGAGCAGGATGCGCACGCCCGATCAATCACCCGAACGGAGGGCTGGCCACTACGGATCAACCGCTCCAGTTGCTCCCGATCTTCCGACGACAACCGCACCCGGTATTTCTCTGCAACCATGGATGCCGCACCTCCCGCACCGCGGTTTGCCGGACGGCGTAACAGCCATGGCCAGTGTCGCGCTTTGTCTGCCCGTACAAGATCAACTCAATACCAGGGAACCTCCGAATAAGTCGTCCTTTCCGCCGGCCAGCCGTGATGCCGGCGAAAGCCGGAAACTGCATTCCCGGGATTTTGGATTCCCGCCTGCGCCGGAACGACGTTGCTACGAGCTTCCCGCAATCATCACGTCGTTCCCGGAATCATCACGAAGGGTACTTGCCCAGCATCAGCCAGCCACCGCTGCTGGGGGTGGTGAAGGCGCACAGCGCAGTTTCCGCCCGCACGGTCACCTGGCGGTCGCCGGCGGTGCCGCGGAGTTGCTCGATGCTGTCGGTGTACATGGCGGTGCGGGTGCGACCGTTGCCCAGGTTGCCCCCGCTGGAACTGAAGGGATGCGGGCCCTTGACGGTGATGTCGCCGGCGTAGAAAGACAGGGCTTCGCCCCGCTTGACCCCGTGCCACTGGAAGCCCTCCAGGAAGAACTGGGTCATTATGGAATAGCCGTCGTAGGGGTTGAAGATGTCCACGTCGGCCGGGCTCAGGCCGGCGCCTTCGAACATGCGGGCGGCCTGCCGGTCGGTCCACATTTCCACTTCGTCCAGGTCGGGCTGGGTGGTTCGGAACCGGAAGTTGTGCTGGGAATGGTTGAGCACGTACACGGGCTGGGACTTCATATCCTGCGCCCGTTCGCTGGTGGTGAACAGGTAGGCCGCCGAGGCGTTGACGGGACGGTCGCAGTCCCAGATGCGCAAGGGATTCAGGATCGGCCGGGAACCTATGTAGTCTTCCACCGATATGGGCTGGACGTTGTGGGTGGCGTTGTATCCCCAGGGGGTGAGCATCCCGTTCTTGTGCTGGTTGCGGACAAAGTGGACAAGGTCCTCATGTTCGCCGCCGTACTTCATCAGGTACTGGCGGTGGGGGAAGATGTTGATGAAGTCGTTGCCGCCGTGGTTGCCCCAGGGCACGGTCCACTGGCGTGCGCCACGGGCGTAGTCCTCGGCATTCTCGCCGCCCCGCCGGTAGCGGCCTTCCATGTTGCCCGTGGGATAGATGACCAGGCAGGTGGAGCAGACACCGTCGCCCACGGCCTGGGAGGCCATGCCCACCATCTCGCCGATGGTCGGCACCCCGGTGGGGGCAAATTTGACGTTCTTGAAGCCCATGGTGTTGATGAGCCACTGGGCGTTGATCAGCGTCAGGCCGTACTCTGAATCGTATGGCGGGTCGAAGTAGGGTCGGGGCGCCCACTGGGAGGCGGTCCCGCCGCTGCCGCCGGCGATGTGGCTGTCACAGCAGACGATGCCGTCCACCTGGTCAACGGTGACTCCGGCCTGCTCCATCGCCTTTTCGCAGGCCATTATGGTGTAAGCGCCCAGGGATTCATCCAGCTTCGTTTCGTCCCACCGCCGGTCCACCGGCGAATGGCCGTAGCCGACGACGGCCACCTTGCCCCGGTGTTCCCACACGCCTAGGCCGTCCCGGTCCCTGCGCCACTGGAAGTCATTGCTGCTGGTCATAGTCCGTCCTTTTGTCGCCTATCCACTGATCGCCTATCCACTGATTGCCTATCCATCGATCGCGTGTCCGTTATCGCGTATCCATGAATCGGCGCGAAGTTTCACCAATGGTTATTCCACCACCATCCACTCGTGTATCAACTGGCCGGGGGCCACTTCCTCGTAGGTAACCTCCACGGCCGCGCCCATCGGCACCTCGTAGGCCGGGACGCCCGGCAGGTTGGAGTAGAAGTTCACAGTGGGATCCTGGTCCAGCGTCACCAGGGCAAGATTGTAGGGCTGGTCGAGCATCCGACGGTTAAGGCGGCCGTCCTCGATGACGATGTAGGCGGCGATGTGGCCCTTGCCTGCTACCTCTTTCCACTCCAGCCCATCGGCGGACCCGCACGCCTGGCAGGCCGCCTGGGGCGGGTATTGGAGCTTGTCGCAGGCGGAACAGTGCTGGAGAACCAGGCGCTGTTCGTTCACCGCGTCCCAAAAAGGCTGGCTCAGTTCATCGGGTACCGGGATTATCTTTGGCATTGCTTGTCTCCAACCATTTCTTTTCGCGCAACTCCCTTACAGATCACGCAACTCCATTACAGAACCGGGTATGCGGGCGGCTGCGACTCGTCCCATGCTCGCGGGTCGGAACCGTATTGGTTCGGACCTGCTTGGCCCGTTTGACCAGCCAAATCAGCATCCATGCCATCGAACCTGCGCATATCGCCAACCCCACAAGGAAGGCAGCAAAAGCTAGGCCGAGGATTAGTGATAAGTTGCCAGAGTTGCTACCACCGGAAAATACAAAAGTCATGTACCACAGGCCAATTGCCCCAGTTACCAACAGGATAGCCCCCAATACTCCCTTTACTATCCGGAGCAATTGCCACCCGCCGCTCTTGCCTATGTCGTGCGAGCGGCGGGCAGCCACCGCAAGGCTGGGGATCGGGATCGCCAACCCAGATATAGATTGAAAGGGAGTGTAGACATCCAAATCGGCCAGGGAGCCAATGGAAATGTCTACACCACTGAGCATCAAACTGACAATATTGGTAGCCAGCACTCACCATCAGTACTCGGCCCGGGTGGCCCGCCCGCTGAAGACGGCATACTTGCGAATACAAGCCCTGGCCGAGTCCTGCAGGGTCATCATGGGCTTGCCCGGGGGATATCGCCTGGCTGCATTGGTCACTCCTGGGCGGATTGTAACTGTTCACGTTTGAGGGGAAGGAAACGGTTGGCAGTGGACATTCTGCGCTTGGTTGCCCCTACACAAAAGGCCGAATAGTCGGCAGATCCCCGCAATTCTGAACAATTACGGCGGATTTGCATGCTGGCCATTCTACCCGTAAAACGGCGCTTCATCCACTTGGGACTGACCGCTGGCGCCCGGGCCCTTCTCCCGTGCCTGCCAACGGGTGCCGCTTTCCTAAAAATCCTCTGAACAAGCCCGTGGTGATGTGGCACAGTCAAGCTGGATAGCCTAATGCTGACCGAGGATGAGGTTGTATGGGCCAGGCAAGCTTTGCTGACCTGGAATACCAGGGCAAGAGGCGCAAGACCCTCCGGGAAGTGTTCCCGGAGCGAATGGACGGCCTGATTCCCTGGAAGTTGCTGGAGGACTGCATCAGTCCCTTCTACCCAAAGGCCGGAAGGGGGCGCCATCCATATCCCCTGTCCGCCATGTTGAGAACACACTCCAAGAAGGGAAACCAGTAGCATTTCGGTATGAAGGCGCACATCGGGGTGGACTCGGAGACGGGGTTAGTTCACAGCATGAGCGCGACGGCGGCCAACGTGCACGATGTGTAACTGTTCACGTTTGAGGGGATCTGATCGGCCCAGCGCCAGAATAGCCTACTTGGCCACGGCTCTGAGAAGGGCCAAAAAGCCCGCAGATCTCATCAACTCTGAACAGTTACCACGATGTTACCGAGACGCACAATCTGCTGCACGGGGGCGAGACGTTGGTGTGGGGCGACGCTGGGTATCAGGGAGTGGGGAGGAGAGGAGAATCTGGGGCTTTTGGTGGAATGGCGGGTGGCAATGCGTCCGGGGCGTCGTCGGAAGTTGGCGCCTGAGAGCAGGGAGGCGCTGGCGGAGCAGGCGAAGGCACAGGTGAGAGCTAAGGGGAGCACCCCTTCCTGAGGCTGAAGCGGCTGTTCAGGTACGCCAAGGTACGCTACCGGGGTCTGGCAAAGAACGCGGAGCGTCTGGCGCTGCTGTTCGGGCTGGGCAACCTGCTGACGGCGTAGGATCAACTGTCGGGGTAGTGCGGCAGTCGCAGGCCCCAGCCGGCCCTATGGCCCGCGCCGGACTCCAACGACCCCGCCAGGGGCGAAACGCAAGGAGCGAAACGCAAGGAACCGGGTGCCGGACCGCAACACCCAGACGCCAGTTCTCGCCCCTCCGCCGTCCCAATAAACCCAATGCAGGCCAAACCGGCTTTGTTCAGAGCATCCCTAGAATCTGCCTGATCCCGACCATGCCCGGGAAGACCCTGAAGGCTCTTGAGACTTGGCGAGGGCCGTTGTCGCTCAGCAGCCTGGTTCGGTCGGGCACGGGACCGTGATCCATACGGTCGTGTCCACCGCGCCCTGGACGACCTCGGTACTGGACCACCTCGGTACTGGCCTATCAGGACGATTGCAAAGTCAGGAGGCTCGACCGTAGAGGCGGTCGATGGTCTGCGTTGGGCGGAAGGCGCAAGTTTTGGCTCGCAAGGGCAGCGACATCCGGGAGCAGCGACATCCGGGAGCAGCGACATCCGGGGGCAGCGACATCCGGGGAGGGAACCATCCTTCCAGGCGCAGGGCGTTCAGCCCGGTGTTGACCAGGGTGGCGAATACCTCCCCCAACCCCAGACGGCGCAGCGTGTGCACGTCCTCATCCCAGCTGCGGTCCTTCACGTGATGTTGGCGGTTCTCAATGCTCCAGTGGTTGCGGAAGAGCCGGAGCAGCTCTTGGGGGCCGCACTGGCGCGAACTCAGGCTGGTCAGCAGATACCAGCGCGCGCTCCTCACCTCCCCAGGGGCTATATCCACCGTCTCCTTCTCTATCATGGCCCCTTGCCGCGCCCCCGGAAATCCCAAATCATCCCGGATATAGTCGGCCAGCAGGTCATCAGCCCCAATCCGACGCCTTTCGATTACACCCGCTTTTTCCCCAAGGTCTCCGCCTCAGGCTCCCCCAGTTCCTCCGGGGCAAACCCGTCTGCTAAAGCGGCCAGCGCTTCAGGCTGGTTCCCCTTGATTGGCACCAGGTAGTCCCGTCCGTGGCTGACTATGGCCCGGCACAGGTCACGCTCCGCATACCGAGCATCCATGGTCAACAGCCGCAGGCCGGGATAATCCTCGAACAGTTGGCCCAGTTGCTCCCGCAACACCCCGGGTTCATACCGCTTCTCCACCGCCGGCCACTGGGTCAGGCACAGCTTCAGGTCATGGGCCAGCACATTCACCATCATCAGGAGATCCCCACCCGCATCCTCCGACTGCTTGGCCCACTTGCCGTCTACCGAGGCATGCAACTTCTGTTCCCCCACCACACGGGCCACCCAGCCGGTGAGGGCTCCCGGCAACTGCTCGTACGGAACCCCAGCCAGGGTGCGCGAAATGGTGGTGGCGTGGGGCGGATGGTCCCGCACAAACCCCAAAGGCTCTTTCAGCATCGGCCCGTGCATCCTGGCAAAGCGGGCAAGGTGGGCCATGGTGGTCTGACCGCAGACCAGACCCAGCAAGGTCAACCGCAGTATGGCCTGAAAGGGATGCCTGTCTCCTCTGGCCTCCCTTGAATCCGCCACCTGTTCCAGGCACTTGAACAGAGATTCCGCCGCCTCCATATCCGCACACTCCCTTTTTATTTCCCTCGTCTGTATACCACCCCCCACGACTTTGCAATCGTCCTAACTGGCCTATCGCTGCTCTGCGCGCAACCACCCTGGGGATGTACAATGCCGCACTTGGCGGATGTTGCGAGACCTACCGACGGACCTACTGATCACGGACCGATCGAGCACGCAGGCAAAGGCAGCGACACTGGGACCTGAAACGGCAAAACTGGTGAAATAGTTGGCCCAGATTCTGGCCATCGGACGCAAGCTCCAGACCTTCCGGGCCCTGCGGCACCGCGATTTCCGCTGGTTCTGGATCGGCGCCAACGCCCAGGCATTGGCCCGGGGGATGCAGTTCCTCATCCTGGGCTGGATGGTCCTGGAACTGACCGATTCCGCCTCCCGCATGGGTTTCATGATTTTCCTCTACGGGGTGCCCACGCTGGGGTTCGTGCTGTTCGGAGGCACCTTCGCCGACCGGTTCGACCGGCGCGGACTGCTGATGCTGACCCAGACCCTGGTGGGCCTCCTTGTCCTTGGACTGGCTGTGCTGGAGACCGCCGGGCTGGTTGCCCTGTGGCACATCTACGCGACGGCTTTTGTCCTCGGTACCCTCCAGGCCATCAACACCCCGGCCCGACTGGCCATAGTCCGCGACCTGGTGGACCGCGACGACCTGATGAACGCCGTCGTCCTGAACTCGGCGGTAATGAACTCGGGACGAATCCTGGGTCCGGCCGTGGCCGGAGGCGTCATTGAACTGGCCGGAATAACCCCGTCGCTATACCTGGCAGCCGGCTGCTTTTGCGTTGGCACGGTAACGCTGCTCATGGTCCGGCGGGTGCCAGCGCCGACCCGGGAACAGCGCTCGTCCATCCTGTCCGAACTTTGGGGCGGGCTAAGGTATTGCTGGTCGAACCCGGTCACTTTCACTGTCATCGGCATTGGGTTCGCCTTCGGCTTCTTCGCGATGCCCTATGCCCAGTTGCTGCCCGCCTTCGCCAAACTAGTGCTGGACACCGGCGCCGGCGGAGCCGGGCTGCTGATCACCGGGGCGGGCATTGGGTCCCTGTCCGGCACGATCATCATGGCGTCGATGGGCAACTCGCCCCACAAGAGCCGCCTGCTGCTGGCCTGCATCTTCCTTTTCGGCATTTCCCTTTTCTGCCTGGGCTGGTCACATTGGTTCTGGATGTCCTGGGCGATATTGTTTCTGGTCGGGATGGGCAGCATAGTCCCAATGGGGACGACCGTGCTACAACTCTCCGTGCCGGCGGAGTTGCAGGGCAGAGTGATGAGCGTCTGGTACATTTCTGCCGGGTTCATGTTCATCGGCTCATATCCGATGACGCTGGTTGCAGAGTACATAAGCTGGACCGCGGCCTTCTCGGGCGGAGCCGCCATTTACCTGACGGTAGCGTTCGTGCTGGGGGTCTGGCGTCCGACACTGCGCCGCCTGCGCGTGTAGCTCGGCGGGCGGTCACCGATTACCACGAAGCAGGGGCTAGGGAGCCGTCACTACGGCTCCCCGAAACATGTCACGGCGTTGTCCCACAGGATCTTCGGCAGCAGGTCTTTGTCCAGGGCATCCCAATCCAACACCAAGTCAACCGAGCTCGGAAACCGGGTCTCCGGGTGGGGGTAGTCGGAGCTGTACATCAGCAGATGGCTGCCCATCATGTCGGACACCATCCTAACCATCTCCGGCCCTTCGTGAAGCACGATGGAGGCAAAGAACCTGCCGCCGGTCATGTACTCGGTGATCGTGTGCTTCAACTCTGGAACGTAACCCATGTATTCCACCTGGTCCTGCATCCGGGCGGTCCAGAAGGGCAGCCAGCCGAACCCGGATTCCAGGATGGAGAACCGGATGGAAGGATAGCGGTCCATTATTCCGGCTCCCATGAACGAAGCCACCGCTCTCATGGCTCCCCAGGGATGGGAGGCGGTGCGGCCCAGGAAGGGGTTCTGCCAGAGGTCACGGTACCCGGGATACCCGCCGGAAAACGAGTGATGGACTACACACAAGCCCTCTTCCGCGACTGCCGCCCACACCGGTTCTAGCGACGGGTGATCGAGTGGGAAGTCCAGGGGCAAATTCAGCCATATTCCCACGGCCCAGGGTGTCTTGCCCCAGGTTTTGATCTCCTGCACCGAGTCCTCGATGAACCTGGCGTCCAGGGTCAACAGGGCCTTGAGGCGGTGGGGTGAGGTCCCGCAAAAGTCGTTCAGGAACCGGTGGTTCGCCCGAATGAACTCGGCATCCACCGTGGGATCGTCATGGCCCCGGGGCACTCCGGGCACCATCAGCTGGACGTCCACGCCCTCTTCATCCATGTCCCTCAACCGGCTCTCGGCGACCCACTCGCCGTCGGCAGTGGGCAGCTTGGAACCCATGAACTTCTGGGTTCGTCGTTCCGCGTCGGGCTGAGGGGCGGCTTCGCCAAGGGTTCGGGGTGCGTCCGACCCCCAGCCGCCGCCGGAGCCACCCAGACTATAGCGGTGGGAGTAGGGAGGCTCGAGAACAGCTCCCGCAGAGGTCCTTCTGATGGGCGTCTTGAATTTCTCCAATTCCGGCACGAGTCCCTTGACTGAGGAAGCCAGGTAGGGCTCAAGCTCCTCCGCCGAAGCGGTTACATGGGTATCCGAGTCGTACACCTTGAATCCGTTTCTCATAACCCTGCTCCTCTTCACATACTCTGGGCGATGGTAGTTTGACCGTATTCTAGCCGAAATACAGGGACGAAACGTGGGGTTTGTCCATCCGGTGATGCATGGCAGAGTTGCTAATGAAATTTGCCATCGTCGAGTCGACGTGTCCCCGACCTGAGCTGGTGGTCTCGTGTTGGTCGATGCTCAGGTAGGCAACCCCGCGGATAGGTATTCGGCTTCTCGCCCAGGACCGGGTAGGCCGGTACCTGGTTGGAGCATTGCAGGTCATATAACGCCTCTACGTCCGAGCCGGGCTTTCCTGCCGAAGTTCTAGCGTAAGGAGGCGAGCCATTCGGCGATGACCTGCCCGATCTCAGCGGGGGAGTCCTCCTGGATGAAGTGGAACCCTTTGACCGTTACCTTCCGCTGGTTGGGCCAGCCCCGACAGAACTCTCGCTGCGCGCCCGTCAGGATGGTCCCCGGGTCCGCGTTGATGAACAGCTTGGGGAGGTCGCTGACCGACAGCCATTGGGAGTAATCTTCGACAATTGCCACCACGTCGGCCGGCTCGCCGTCCAATGGAATCTGGCGGGGCCAGGTGAGGGTCGGCCGCCGGGACTCCCCAGCCTCCAGATAGGGCCGCCGGTACACTTCCATCTCCGGTTCGCTCAATCCGCGCATCACGCTGGCCGGCAGGATGCGCTCGACGAACACGTTCCTCTCCAGGACGATCTCCTCCCCGTCCGGAGAGCGCATGGACTGGAACAACCCCCGTGAACGCTCGGGCCACTCCTCCCACGCCAGGGGCCGGACGATGGCTTCCATGTAGGCGATTCCCTTGACCCGTTCCTGGTGTCGATAGGCCCAGTGAAACGCCAGGGCCGAACCCCAATCGTGCGCGACGAGGGTGACGTTCTCGGTCAACTCAAGGGCATCGAACCAGGCGTCCAGGTAGCGGGCATGGTCGACAAACCGGTAGGTCCCGCCCGGGGCTCGGTCCGACTCCCCCATTCCCAACAGGTCGGGGGCCAGGCAGCGCGCCATCCCGGCCACGTGGGGGATGACGTTCCGCCACAGGTATGACGAGGTGGGATTCCCGTGCAGAAACACGACCGGGTCTCCCTGTCCCGTATCGACGGTGGCGATCTCCGCGTCCAAGGCCGGCACCCGATGTCTTGAATAGGGATCGGCGGCGGAGATGTGGCTTTCTGCCATCGAACGCCCTCCTTAATATCTGATGAGGCCCATGGTATCAGGTTGCTCCGGTGGCTACGTGAAGTCCTCACGCGTACCCAGTTTGTCATTGCGAGGAGCCAAGCGACGCGGCAATCCCGCCGCCTGGACGATGTCTCCTCCGCCAACGAGATTGCCGCGCTTTGCTCGCAATGACAGTTTGCACACCAGTAGGTACGCGTCAGACGTGAAGTCTCGGTGACGTAGCGATTATTCTCGCGGCGATGAGATTGCCGCGCTTCACTCGCGATGACAGTTTTCCGACATTGGGTACGCATGAACTGTCTGGGGCACTCTAAAATTTAGATAGACGAATTGATGCGCGTCGTTACGATGATATGACGAAATACGTCTCCAAATTGACTTTGCAATCCAGTCGACTTACACTCCGGCCATCTCAAGTTGCCCTTGTCGTCAGGCAGGGCAGGATGAACTCGTAGCACATCACCGTTGGGAGGTAACTGTATGCCGGAGTTTGATTTGGTAATTCGCGGTGGAACCGTAGTCGACGGCACCGGCCTGCCCCGGGTCCGCGCCGACGTCGGCATCAAAGACGGGCGGGTGGCCATGGTCAGCGGGCGTATCAACGCGGCTGGCGCCAAAGAGCTGGACGCCAGCGGATGCATTGTGGCCCCGGGCGCGGTGGACCTGCATACGCACTACGACGCGCAGCTGAACTGGGACCCCTACGCCTCACTGTCGGGATGGTTCGGCGTGACCTCCCTGACCGTCGGCCAGTGCGGCTTCGGGTTTGCGCCGACCCGGGCTGAGGACCGGGACCTGAACATGCGCATGATGAACCGCATCGAGGCGATACCGCTGGAGTCCATGCGCCTGGGGATGCGATGGGACTGGGAGACCTTCCCCGAATACATGGACAGCCTGGACCGCCAGGGCCTTGGGGTCAACGTCGGCGCGCTGGTGCCCTTCTCCCCGCTGCGCGGCTACGTGCTGGGCATGATACCGGCGCGGGAACGGACATCCGTAACCGAGGCCGAGCTGAACCAGATGAAGCAGATCTTGTACGACTCCATGAAGGCGGGGGCGTTCGGACTGTCGGCCGACAAGAACCTGGAAGACCGGCCTGAGGACGGCAGTTGGCTGCCCAGCCACGTGGCGTCTCCCGAGGAGTTCTACGCCCTGTCCCGAGTCCTGAGCCAGTTCGGCGTAGGCCACCTGGGCTGGACCATCGGCATCTCGGACGACCGGCCCGGTCAGCGGGAGATGCTGGCTGAGATGGTGCGCATGAGCGGGCGACCACTGCACGTCGCGTTGGGCGATGAGGAAGGCTACGACTGGCTGGAGGAAGTTCGGAAAGAAGGACTTCCCGTCCTGGCGCAGCAGGGCTCGGTGCCGACCATCGCCGAGTTCAAGCTCTCCGAGTACAACCTGTTCGACTACATGCCCAACTGGGTCCAGCCGTTGGTCGGCACCAAGGAGGAGCGGATTGCCAAGCTCTCCGAGGACGGCATTCGCTCGGGCATGAAACGCGACGTTATCGACCGCCCTCACGCGCGAACGGACTGGACGCAGTTGCAGGTGGTCGAGGTCGCGCTGGAGCGGAACCTCAAGTACGAGGGCCTGTCCATCGCCGACATCGCCGAGGCTGAGGGCAAGCACCCGCTGGACGCGTTCCTGGACATCGCGCTGGACGAGGACCTGGAAACCGAATTCGCGCACCCGGCCGGCGGTCAGGGCGACGACGCGCGGGCCGAGCGACTGGTCAATCCCTTCGTCCACATCTCGGTGTCCGACGGCGGTGCCCACACCCGTTTCCTGGTCAACAGCGTTTGGCCCGTGTACTTCCTGGGCCACTGGATCCGCGACAACGAACTGATGACCTTGGAGCAGGCCCACCAGAAGATGAGCGCGCTGCCGGCGGCGTTCTCCGACATGAAGGGTCGTGGCACCCTGCGCGTCGGCGACTATGCCGATGTCATGATCTATAACCTGGACGAGCTGGGACTGCTGTACGACAAGCCTCGGTTCGAGACCGACTTCCCCGGCGGTGAGAAGCGGTTGGTGCAAATGCCCACCGGAATTCGCTACATCCTGGTCAACGGCACCGTAACCTTCGTGGAAAACGAGTGCACCGGCGAACTGCCCGGCAAGCTCCTGCGCAGTTACGACATGGTGGGCTGACCCCGCAGGGATCCTGGTCCCGTGAATAGATCCGCCCCGGGCTTGATCACCCGGGGCGGATTTCGTATCGACTGGGGTGGGGTGGGGCGCTCGGCCTACTCGTCCGGCACCAGCGCGACCAGGCGGTTGTCCTGCACGGTAACCAGGAACGCCTTCATGCGGAAGTCGGGTTGGTTGACGCAGGTGCCCTCGCCCTTCTCGTACTGCCAGCCGTGACCGTCGCAGACGAATACCTCGTCGCCTTCATCCTCGATCTCCCCGCCCTGGTGGGGGCAGATGGTGGACAGCAACTTGTAGCCGTCGCGGCCTCGCACCAGGAAGTAGGCGGCGTCGCCCACTTTGATGGGAGCGGGGAGGTCGGTAAAAGCGGACTCCTCTCCGAGTTCGACTCTCACCTTTTTGGACCGGGCCGAGCCGCTCACCTGCCGAAGGGTAACTGTGCCTCTGCGACGTTCGGTAGTCATTGCATTGTCCCTTGCTGCCGTTGTGGCGGTGTTTTGGTTGCATCGGTGAATGGCGCAAGTATAGCAAAATCCTGACTATTTCTGACCGTCGGTGGCAGTTCGTGAGAACGAATGCTACACTCCCTGAAAATGCAAGTCGCAAAGCGTAGGAGGTTGACATGGTTGGTCTCGAATCTGCTACAAATCTGGAACAATTCGGCCTTGCCGTCGGCACGCCGGCCATCAAGTCGGTGGGACCCCTGGCCTTTGGTCCTGGGGGAGTCCTCTTCATCGGAGACAACGTGGGGGCGGCCATACTCGCCGTTGATGCGGGTGACGCCGGCGGAGACGGCGCGGCCCAGGCCGTGGACCTCGACAATTTTGACGCCTCCCTGGCGTCGTACCTCGGCTGTTCAAGAGACGACGTGGCCATACGCGACATGGCAGTCCATCCGACCTCCGGCAACGTGTACTTCTCCGTAATGCGCGGCAGCGGGGACGCGGCCATTCCGGTGATAATCAGGGTCTCCCGCGATGGGATCATCAGCGACGTGGCCCTGGAGGACGTGGCCTTCTCCCAGTACGACATCACCGACGCAGCGGACGAGGACGACCCCCGCCTGGTTACGCGGATGCAACTGCGGACCGTAACGGTTACCGACATGTCGTACGTCGACGGCCTGCTGCTGGTGGCCGGAACGTCCAACGAGGAGTTCACCTCCACCCTGCGGCGGATTCCCTTCCCCTTCAACGGCGAGGCCGCGGCCAACTCCCTGGAGATCTTCCACGTTTCCCACGGGCAGTACGAGACGGCGGCTCCCATCCGCGCCTTCGTGCCCTACCAGGAGAACTCCAGCATCCTGGCCAGTTACACCTGCACCCCGGTGGTGCAGTTCTCGCTGTCGGATTTCGACGCGGGCAAACATGTGATGGGCAAGACCGTGGCCGAACTGGGTTCGCACAACCATCCGCTGGACCTGATTTCTTACCAGCACGACGGCGGGGAATACCTGCTGGTCTGCAACGACCGCCATCCCCTGTTCAAGGTCGCCTGCAAGGACATCGATGTGCAGGGTCCGCTGACCGAGCCCGATGATTCGATGGATGCCTCACCGGCGGACCCGGTCACGCCCGGGGTGGGCGTGCCGCGGTGGTTGCTGCCGCACCCCGGCGTGAAGCGCATGGCCAACCTCAACGGCAACGGCGTGCTCATGCTGCAGCAGGACGAGGACGGGCACACCCACCTGCACACCTACGCCACCGCGACGCTGTGACCCGAGGCCGGAAGCTAACCCTGGAATGGGTGCTGCATCACGGCCGGAGTTCTCTCAAAGTCAGCGGGTGGACGGAGCCTGAACTCCGGGAGTTGGGACGGACGGATGCCGGCGACATCAGCCGGCATCTGGCCCTGTTTCCCAGCGAGGCACTCGCCGGCGGAGTTGACGGGTGGGCCGTCCCGCCCGTCGCGGGCCGCTTCACGCTGGAGCAAGACTGCGTCTGCTTCGTGTCCCGGTTCTCTTTTGTCGACGGGACTAGCTATTCGTTAGTAGTTGATCCGGGCAGTACCGGTCAAAACCCGGAAGTTTGGGCGATCCTCCGCCCGCCCGTCCCCGCCGCTCCCGTTGCGGAGGTAGTGGCTATTTACCCGTCAGCCGTCGAGTTGCCGGTCAACCTCCTGCGGGTATACGTGCACTTTTCCGCTCCCATGAGCGAGGGTGGGGCCGGCCGTGCGATACAGGTCCGCCGCTCGGACACGGGCGAAGCGTTGGAGGACGTATTTCTTCCACCGGAACCGGAGCTGTGGGACCCGGAGCGGCGGCGTCTGACCATGCTGCTGGACCCGGGCCGCATCAAGCGCGGACTGGTGCCCAACCTGGAATCCGGCTACCCGCTGATCGAGGGAATACCCATCACGGTGTCCGTTACCACCGATCTTCGCGACGCCGGGGGCAGCGCCCTCAAGGCCGGCGCGGAACGGCACTACCGGATCGGCCCCGTTTTGAGATCACGCATCAACGCCAGCGATTGGCAACTGACCGCACCACCGGTCGGATCGCGAAGCCCGCTGCTGCTTGAATTCGGCCGCTCCCTGGACCACGGACTCTTGCAGCACAGCCTGCGAGTCTGCGATGCAGCGGGAGAGACGCTGCCGGGAGACGGAGCGGCAGGAGAGCAGGAGCGCAGTTGGCGCTTCACGCCGTCCACCTCCTGGGCGGACGACGAATACCGGTTAGTCGTCGAACCGCGCCTAGAAGACGTGGCAGGGAACTCGCCGGTCCGGGTTTTTGACCGGGACGTTTCAAAGCCGGAGGACTCGCCATCGCAACGGGAAGCGGTGACCGTCAGCTTCTCATGCGCTCCGGCCGCGCTTCCGTTGCGGTGAAGCTGCCGGCCCGCAATCCCGGCGAGATCACTCGTATCCATTGGCCCCGACCTGTCCTTGCGCGGGGGTTGCCAACGGTTCGTGGCAATTTTGCAACGGACTTGGTGACTCCGTTGGAATGCACACTTGGCCGATGAGATGGCTACGCTTCACTCGCAATGACAAACCGGGTAAGCACGAGCCATGAGCACCGGTTGACGCTGCTGGAATTGTGCGTGACGAGTCAATAATCGATTATCAACGTCGGAGCACCGAACGCAATAAGATTGAGCGAAGCAAATTGGGTATCAATCCAGGCGGATTTGCGCTCATCCCCACATCGGGCCCGCGAAGTGGTCGGGTTCGCGGTTTCGCATCCCTCTGTCAAGGTGCACAGTTCCGATCAAGTCGCATTGCCTCAAATCAAATGTTACTGAACTTCGGTCGCATAAGGTCTCCTGGCGGATCCAGCCACGAAATTGGCGATAGCTGGACACAGTCGTCGGAATTACCGGCCGCAACGCATCGGCGAACCCGATTTGGGCATCCATCCTTCCGGCGTCCGCCCCTTATTGATACCGCCGTGCTTCGCTCAAGGATCATTATGTGAAGCTCTGGCCGCTAGGTATCATCTTCTTCCAAACCACGGCGGGCGGGACGCGGCGCCCATCGCTGCAAGCGCAACCCTTCAGAGTAGTTGCGCAATGCGCAGAATTTTATCTGAACCCCAATCCACCGAAGGGATGGGATGGTGTCGTGCTGAAGGGATGAAAAAGTGCTCCCGGCTTCGGGGATAATGGTTTTTGAAACAGCAAACCGACCCCTCGCAAGGAGCACCCAACGGATGCTACCACCTGAGCAGCCCGACCGCATCCAGGTCGCCTTCGACGATCACCGTCTGGTGGCCAACGCCGGACTGCTTTTGCCGGTCACGCTGGCCCATCACCTGGGTCTGGGCGAACTGGTGGACCGCCACGTTGACTTGGGAGATGCGGCGGGTCGGGCGAATGCTGGGGACAAGATGCTGACGCTGGTGGCGTCGGCCCTGGCTGGTGGCGACTGCATTGACGACGCCGACGTGTTGCGTGCTGGCGGGACGGCTCGGGTTTTGGGCTGCGCGGTCAAGGCGCCGTCCACACTGGGGACGTTCCTGCGGAGTTTCCGGTGGGGCCACGTGCGGCAACTGGATCGGGTGAGCCGGGAGGCGCTGGCCCGAGCCTGGGCAGCTGGGGCCGGACCGGGCGATGATCCGCTGACCATCGACCTGGACTCCACCGTCTGTGAGACCTACGGACTGGCCAAGGAGGGCGCCCGTCGCCACAACTACACCGGCCAGCGGGGCTATCACCCGCTCTTCGCCGTCGCCGCTGGCACCGGCGAGGTGCTGATGGCCCGGCTGCGTCAGGGCCGCGCCAACACCGCTCGCGGCGCGGCCCACTTCCTGCGAGAGACGGTAAGGCGAGTGCGCTACGCCGGAGCCACCGGACCGCTCACCATGCGGGCCGACAACGGCTTCTACAACCACGCTATCGTCGCCGTGTGTCGCAAGATGAAGGTCCGCTTCTCCATCACCATTCGCCAGCACGCCCAGTTGCGCAATCTCATCGAAGCCATACCTGAAGAGGACTGGACGCCCATCCCGTACTGGATGGAGGGCGCCGCCGACGTGGCCGAAACCAGCTACACTCCCTTCGCGAGTGCGCCCGACGCTGTGCCGGTGCGGCTCATCGTCCGAAGGGTGCAGCCCACGCCCAACTCCCAGCTGGCCCTCTTGGTCGACTACAGCTATCACGGCTTCATCACCGATAGAGACGGCGACACCCTGGAACTGGAGGCCGATCATCGCCGCCACGCCGAGATCGAGAACGCCATCCGCGACCTCAAGTACGGGGTGGGTCTCAACCACCTGCCCTCGGGACGCTTCCCCGCCAACGCCGCCTGGCTGGCCGTCCAGACGATGGCCCACAACCTCGCCCGCTGGACCACGCGCATCGGGCTGGGCGAGCCGGTGGCGACCACCAAGACCCTCCGGCGACGCTTCTTCTCCCTGGCTGGACGGCTCACCCGCAAGGCGCGCCGTCTCACCCTGCATCTCCCCCAGGGCTGGCCCTGGCAAAACCAGTTCAGTCGTGCCCTCGCCCGATTGCGCGCACTGCCGCTCCCTTCTTGACCACGCCCTCGGCATCTGACCTGTCCACCAGATTACCTAACTGTCTGGCCCAGCCGCGCCAGGCTGGGCTCCGCACGGCCCCCGCCGGCGAGCTGCGCTGAAAATCGCTTCCCGCGCCGCTACTACGGGCCGTCAACATCCTCTTGGCGTGGCATCCACGCCCCACATCGTCCATTTCATCGGCATCAGTTCCTCGCCAGTCCGATCCCTGGTCCCTCATCCCTCGTCTGACCGCCGCCACCGTTTCCCTTCGGTGGATTCGGGGTAAGGAGCGAGTGTCACCAAAATCCGAGGCCTGGCCACAACAGCATCAAGACGCGGCAGCGGTGGCGTACAATTGCCGCCGCCATATCGTCTGAGGAATTCCGATGATGACCACCCCGTCCCAGTCCGTTGAGATTTTCTGCGTCAAGTGTCGGGCCAAGACCGTATACACAGATATCGAGGCCGTGACCATTAAGAACGGCCGTCCCGCCACCCGGTCCACCGGCTTGGAGTGAAGCACGAAGAAGTCCGCATCGTTGTTCTCTCCGGACCCATGCCGACGCTCATCCTCATGGCGCTGGCCCTCCATAAACCATCATCCGCGATGAATGGACCGGAGCGGTCTTTCTGTCCTGCCTGCTCTGCACGCTAACAGCGCGCTGGATTGTGATCCCTCTCGCGGGGTCTCGTATGACGGACGCGAAAGGCGTCGAGGATCCAACCGGTACACTCTGTCCTCGATTCCTCTCGCCACCCAACCTCCGGCGACCTCTCCGGCGGCGTCCACCGCGACTACCTTGCCTACCGAGCCAAAGAAGACACCCGCTTCCGTCGTGCCATCGTCCACGCCGGCCAGGTTCCCATCAGTCCGTCAGGTTCACCACCGTCACTGTGACCTCCAGCGGACGCGTGTTTCCGTTTTCATCCCGGGCCTCCACGGTCACCTCGTACACGTTATCCCGGTTGGCATCGTTCGGATCCTCGTAGTCCGGCGGTTCGTTGAAGGCCAGGACACCATCCGCACTGATGGAGAAGTCGTCGTTGTCCGCTCCCGCAAGCTCCCAGGTAATGTCGCTGCCCTCCGGATCGGTGGCGCGGTAGGTGTACAGGTCCGCAGTGCCGTTCTCCTGGTAGGTGAAGGAATCCTCGGTGTTCCGCTGGAACTCAGGAGCCTCGTCCACTTCCTCAACGGTGACGGTTACGTCAAAGGTCCCGTAGTACCGTCCATCGGAGGCCCTGACGGTTACCTCATAGATGCTGTCGCGGTTGGCGTCTGCCGGACGCTCGGCGTCGGGCGGGTTGCGGAAGGTGAGTTCACCGTCCTCGTTGATGGCGAAATCACCGCCGTCCCGTCCGGTGACGCTCCAGCGGGTTATTTCGAGGTCGGGAATCTCCGGGTCTTGCGCAACATAGGTGTACAAAGGCTCGTCGTGATTTTCAAAAATCGTTATTTCGCCGCAGTCCTCAAAATCGACGTCCAATACCGTGTCCAATACGGTATCGGTGCAACCCGTGATCTCTGGCCCTTCGTTCACATCGGTTACCGTTACCGTTACATCCAGACGGGCGGTGTTGAAGTCGCCGTCTGTTGCCACTACCGTCACTGCGTACTCATTATTCCTGTCGTCATCCCCGGGATCATCAAAGTCCGGCGGGTCCCTGAACTCCAGGACGCCGGTTTCGCTGATCTCAAAGTCCGGTCCGTCGGTTCCGCTGAGCGACCAGGAGACGTCGGCTCCCTCAGGGTCGGTGGCCCGGTAGGTGTAGAGGGCGGAAGTCCCGTTCTCCCGGTAGGTGAACTCGGTCCGGCTGCCCGACCGGAACTCCGGCGCCTCGTTGGTTTCTTCCACCGTCACCGTCACGTCGTAGGTCCCGTAAACCCGACCGTCGGAGGCCCTGACGGCCACCTCGTACACGTTGTCCCGGTCGGCATCGGCGGGACGCTCGTAGTCCGGTGGGTAGCGGAAGGTCAGTGCCCCATCCGAGTTGATGGTGAAATCGCCGCCGTCCCGACCGGTGACGCTCCAGCGGGTTATCTCGGCGCTGGTATCCTCCGGGTCGATAGCAGAATAGGTTGCCAGGACTGCCTCGTGGTTCTCCGACACCGTGAGGGTATCCCGCCCTAAGATTTCCGGCCCTTCGTTGACATCGGTAATCGTGATGGTCACGTCCAGGGTGCCCTCGTTGCTTCCGTCGGAAGCGACCACCGTAATTTCATACCCGTTGTCGGAGCCTGCGTCGGCGGGCCGCTCGTAGTTGGGGTTTCTGCTGAAGGACAGCTCTCCGGTGTCGCTGATCGTGAAGTCGCCTCCATCCGTTCCTCTCACCGACCACGTGATCTCCGCGCCCCGGTCCATGTCCGTGACCCGGTAGGTATGTAGGGTGGACGTGGTGTTTTCCCGGAAGCTCAGGGTGTCCCGTCCCGTCACCACCGGGTCCGACTCGTTCCGGTCCGTGACCGTCACCGTCACGTCCAGCGACCCGTAGACGCTGCCGTTGTAGGCGCGGATGGTGACCAGGTACTCGTTGTCCCGGTTGGAATCGGCCGGTTGGTCGTAGTCCGGCGTACTGCGGAAGGTCAGTTGGGCGGAATTGTTGCCAGTATCGGCGATTGTGAAGTCCCCGGCATCCGATCCGGCCAGCCGCCAGCTCGTTACGGCCGCGCTGGCGTCCTCCGGGTCCTGCGCGGTAAAGGTCGCGCCGGTCAGGTCCTGGCCCTCAGCCACGGTATAGGCTGTCGTACCGCTGATCTACGGCCCTTCGTCCACCGCGGTCACGGTAACGGTGACGTCCAACCTGTCGGAACGTCCTCCGCTGTCCGTCGCCTCCACCGTCAACTGGTACTCGTTATCCTGCCCCGAATCCCCTGGGTTCTCGTAATCGGGCGGCTCCCTGAACACCAACCCGTTGCGGTCGTCGAATTCAAAGAGGTTTCCGTCGGCGCCGGAAGCGGTCCAGGTAATCGTGTCGTCCTTGTCGCCATCGGTGGCGCTGTAGGTGTACAGGACCGACGTGCCTTCCTCCCGGTAGCTGAAGGACGCGCGGCTGCCGCTCCTGATGACCGGATCATGCTCGTTGATGTTGGTGACGGCAATAGTGACGTCCAGGTTGCCGTAGGTGCCCCCGTCGTAGGCGCGGACGGTGATGAGGTACTCGTTGTCCCGGTTGGAGTCGGCGGGCCGGTCGTAGTCCGGCGTGCTGCGGAAGGTGAGTTGGCCGTCCTCGGTAATGGTGAAATCCCCGCCGTCGCTTCCGCCCAGGGACCAGCGGGTGATGGCCTGCCCCTCCGGATCGGTGGCCGAGTAGGTGGCCAGAACCAGGGTCAGGTCCCGGTTCTCCTGGACCGTTATTTCAACTTGGCCCGACACCACGGCGCCCTCGTTCTGGTCGGTGATGGTCACCGTCACCGGCAGTTCCCCGATGTTGCCCTGGCCGTCCCGGGCCTGCACCGTCACCAGGTACTCGTTGCCATGGGTACCCGACCCGGCAGGACTGTCGAAGTTGGGCGGGGACGCAAAGGTGAGGACACCCTGATCGCTGATCTCAAAATCGTTGGCATCAGAGCCGCCCAGCTGCCAGGTGAAGTCATTCCCCTCCGGGTCGGTGGCCCGGTAGGTGTGCAGGCGCGTGGTGACCGGTGTGTTCTCCCTGAAACTCAGGCTGTCCCGGCCCGTGATCTCCGGCCCCTCGTTCACCGGCAGCACCGTTACGGTCACGTCGAAAGTCCCGTAGTTCCGGCCGTCGTAGGCGCGCACGACTAACTCGTACACGTTGTCCCGGTTCGAGTCGGCCGGCCGCTCGTAGTTCGGCGTGATGCGGAAGGCCAGCACTCCCGTCTCGCGGTCGATGGTGAAGTCGCCGCCGTCCCGGCCCGAAACGCTCCAGGTGATGGTGGTGGTTCCAAAGATGGCCTCGGGATCCTGAGCGGTGTAGGTGGCGCCGGTCAGGTCCTGGTTCTCATTGATGGTGAACGTGGCAGTGCCCGATACCACCGGTCCTTCGTTTAGTGCGGTGACGGTGACCGTCACCGCCAGGCTCCCCGTCATGCCCCCACCGTCGGTGGCCACCACCTGCAGGTCGTAAACGTTGTCCCCGTCGTCGTCTGACGGGCTCTCAAAGTCTGGTGGGTTGGCGAAGGCCAGCAGGCCTCGACCGTTGCTGTCCCGGTTGATCACAAAGGCCCCGCCGTCGGCCCCTCCCGTGGACCACGTGATGGTGTCGTTGAGGTCCGGGTCGGTGGCCCGGTAGGTGTAGATGGCGGAGGTGGTGTTTTCCCGGACGGTGTGTGAGGCCCGGCCGGTCACCACCGGGGCCCCCTCGTTGATGTTGGTTACCGTGACCGTCACGTTCAAGTTGCCATAGGCGAGGCTGTCGTGGCCCCGCACCGTCACCTCGTACACATTGTCCCGGTCGGAGTCCGCGGGGCGGTCATAGTCCGGAGTATTCCTGAAGGACAGGGCGCCGCTGTCCCCATCGATGACGAAATCGCCGCCGTCCCGGCCGGAGAGGGACCACCGCGGGAAGACGCGCCGCCCATCCTTGGCGTCGGTGGCCGTGTATGACCCCAGCGCCTGGGTGATGTCGTAATTCTCCGCCACGGTGAACGAGATCGTGCCGGCTATCACCGGCCCCTCCGCCTGGTCCGTGATGGTGACGGTGACGTCGACAGCGTCCCGCTGGCCGCCCCGGTCGGCGGCCACCACGGTGAGTTCATACTCATTGTCGCGGTTGGCGTCGGCCGGTATCTCAAGGTTGGGCAGCCGGCGGAAAGTGAGCATGCCGCTGTAGATGGCGAAGTCGTCACCGTCCGTGCCTTCCACCGACCACATGATGGCGTCGCCCTCGTCCTCGTCCGTGGCCCGGTAGGTGTAGATGATCGAGGTGGAGTTTTCCCGCAGCGTAAACTCGACCCTGCTCCTGGTGGTGATGACCGGCGCTTCGTTCACCTCCGTTACCGTGATCATCAGCGGTTCTTCCAGCATCCCGTAGACCCTGCCGTCATAGGCCCGCACTGTCACCTCGTACACGTTGTCCCGGTCCGCATCGGCCGGCCGCTCGTGGTCCGGCGACGAACGGAACCTCAGCTCTCCCAGCGCGCTGATGACAAAATCTCCGCCGTCCCGGCCGGTCGTGCTCCACTGGTAAATCCTGGCCCCGGGATTCTCCGGATCCCGCGCGGTGTACCTGGCCAGCACGCCGGTGTCGGCGTAGTTTTCCGGAACGCTGGTGGTGGCCGTGCCATTCAGCATTATCTCCGGGCCTTCGTTGATGTCCGTCACGGTGATGGTGAAGTCCACCCGGTCGCGGTTGTTGTCATCATCGGTGGCCACAACGGCCAGTTCGTACGCATTATCCTGGTTATCATCGGCGAGGCTCTCAAAGTCCGGCGGGCTGGCAAAGGCCAGCACTCCCCGTCCACTGCTATCAGTGGTGATGGTGAAGTTCCCAGCATCGTTGCCTTCCAGCGTCCAGATTATGGTCTGCCGCTGCGGGTCGCTGGCGCGGAAGGTGTAGACGGCGGACGTGCCGTTCTCGCGGTAGGTGGCAGGCGGCCGGCGGGTGCTGACGGTAGGCTCCACACCCTCGTTGTGGTTGGTCACGGTGATGGTGAAGTCCACCCGGTCGGCATAGCCCTCCTCATCGGTGGCCACCACCGCCAGTTCATATGCGTTGTCCCGGTTGGCATCGGCGGGACTCTCAAAGTCCGGCGGGCTGGCAAAGGCCAGCACTCCCCGTCCACTGCTGTCCGTGGTGATGGTGAAGTCTCCCCTGTCGTCACCGTCCAGCGTCCAGGTTATGGTTCCCCGCTGCGGGTCGCTGGCACGGAAGGTGTAAACGGTGGCCGTGCCGTTTTCCTGGTAGGTGGAAGGTGGGCGCCGGGTGCTGATGGTGGGTTCAACGCCCTCGTTGTTGTTCGTAACCGTGACCGTAACTTCCAGACTGGCAGTGTTCGAACCGTCGCTCGCCTGCACCGTCACGTGGTACACGTTGTCCCGACCCACATCCCCAGGGGCGTCAAAGTCCGGAGCATTCGCGAAGGAGAGGGCGCCGCGTTCATCGATGGTGAAGGCGCTCCCGTCGGGCCCTGCCGTCGTCCAGGCAACCGTATTTCCTTCCGGGTCGGTGGCGCGGAAGGTGTACAGGGTATTGGTGCCGTTCTCTGGCTGGCTGAAGGCGGTCCGGCTGGTGGTGGTGATGGTGGGCGCCTCGTCGACGTCGGTCACCGTGACCGTTTGGATTTCCTCCAGCGTGACGGTTTGTCGCCCGTCCGACGCCCGGATGGCCACCTCATACACGTTGTCCCGGTTGGAATCGGCCGGTCGCTCGTAGTCGGGCGTGTTCCGGAACCGCAGTTCACCCAGGGCATTGATGACGAAATCGCCGCCGTCCCGGCCGGAAACGCTCCACTGGGTAATACTAACGGACGGTCTCTCCGGGTCCGAGGCCGTGTACCTGGCCAGCACCGTAGTCTGGGCCTGGTTCTCCCGCACACTGCCCGGGGCGCTGCCCTGGCGGGTGATCACCGGTCCCTCGTCGATCTGCGTCACCCTCACGGTCACCGGCAGCCTGGCCGTGTGGGAATCGGGATCCCGGGCCTCGATGGTCACGTTGTAAAGGTTGTCACCTCCCAGATCCCCGGGGGTATCGAAGTCTGGTGGACTCTCCTCCTTGAAGGAGAACTGGCCCCGTTCATCTATAGCGAAGAAGCTGCCATCGGTCCCGCTCACTGACCAGATTATCGCCCCCTGTTCCGGATCCGCCGCGCTGTAGGTGTACAGGCGGGAGGTGCGGTTCTCGGGCTGGGTGAAGAATGTCGTGCTGCCGCCCCTGAACTCCGGCGGTTCGTTGACGTCGGTAACGGTGACGGTCACCTCGAAGGAGCCCGTGTTCCTGCCGTCCGAGGGACTGACACTGACCTCGTACACGTTGTCCCGGTTGGAGTCGGCCGGCTGCTCGTAATCCGGCGGGGACCGGAAGTACAGGGTGCCGCCCTGGGTGATGGCGAAGTCCCCGGCGTCCCGGCCGGCCAGCCTCCAGCTGACCACGTTGGATAGCTCGGGGTCCCGGGCGCTGTAGGCGGAGTTGGTCAGGTTACGGTTTTCTGCGATGGTGAACTCATCAGTGCCCATCACCTCCGGCCCCTCGTTGACCTCCGTAACCGTGACCGTGACGGGGAGCGACGCGGTGTTGCCCCCGTCGTCCCGCACCTGGATCGTCGCGTCGTACACGTTGTCCCCGCCGGAATCCCCGGGGTTTTCGTGGTCCGGCGGGCTTTCTTCCTTGAAGGAGAACTGGCCCCGTTCATCTATGATGAAGAAGCGTCCGTCCACGCCACCCACCAACCACGTTATCGTCTCACCCTCCGGGTCGGTGGCCCGGTAGGTGTACAGGCGGGTGGTCACGTTCTCGTTCTGGCGCAGCGTCGTCGCCGAACTGCTGGTGGTCGTGATTGTGGGCGGTTCGTTCACGTCGACGACGGTGACGGTCACGTCAAAGGAACCGTAGTAGCGTCCGTCGTACGGCCTTATCTCCACCTCGTACACATTGTCCCGGTTGGAGTCGGCCGGGCGCTCGTAGTCCGGCAGGGATCGGAAGGTCAGCAAGCCGTCCTGGCTAATGTTGAAATCGCCGCCGTCCCGGCCCCCCAACGCCCAGCGGGTCACGGCGCCTCCCTCGGGATCGGACCCGGTATAGACCGCATTCGGCAGGCTCTGGTTTTCGCTGATGGTGAAGGCGGGCTGGCCGCTGGTCACCTCCGGCCCCTCGTTCACGGCGGTCACCGTCACCGATATTTCCAGCTCGGCAGTGATGCCACCTTGGTCCTGCGCCCGCACGGTGGCGTTATAGACGTTGTCCCGGCCCGAGTCCCCAGGTTGCTCATAGTCTGGCGGTTGCGTTTCATCGAATGCGAGTTCCCCGCGTTCGTTGATTGCGAAGAATCTACCGTCAACTCCAGCCACCGACCACGTTATCGTCTCACCCTCCGGGTCGGTGGCCCGGTAGGTATACAGGCGGGTGGTCCGGTTCTCGGGCTGCTGCAGATTGGTGGCCGACGAACTGGTCGTGGTGATGGTGGGCGGTTCGTTCACGTTGTCGACCGTGACCGTCTCGTCAAACGTGCCGTAGTACCGCCCGTCCGACGCCCGCACGGTGAACACGTACACATTGTCCCGGTTGGAGTCCGCCGGCCGCTCGTGGTCAGGTTGATTGCGGAACCTCAGCTCGCCCTGCTCGTTCATCACGAAGTCGCCGCCGTCGGTTCCCGAGGTGCTCCAGCGGGTGATCGCGGCATCGGGATCCTCAGGATCGCTGGCCGTATAGCGGGCCAGAACCTGGGTGGGATCGTAGGTCTCCGGTACGCTTCCAGGAGCGCCGCTGGCCCTCGTGATCTCCGGCCCCTCGTTCACGTCGGTGACCGTGATCACCACGTTCAATCTGTCGGCGTAGCTACCGGTATTGGTGGCTACCACGGTGATCTCGTAGTCATTGCCTCCGCCGGAATCTGCGGGTGCTTCATAATTCGGAGGTTTGGTGAAAGTAAGCGCGCCCTGGTCGCTGATATCAAACGCGCCGGAATCTGTTCCCGACACTGACCAGGTGATGGACCCGGACCCATAGTTGGTGGCCCGGTAGGTGTAGACCATAGACGTGCGGTTCTCCTGGTAGTTCAGCTGGTGGTACGTCAAGCCACTGGTGGCACGAGTGGTGATCGCGGGTTCCTGATTCTCGTGATGGTTCGTCACTGCGATGGTGACATCGAAGCTGTCGGTGAGGCCTTGCTCGTCGGTTACCACCACCGTTACCTCGTACACATTGTTCCGGCCCGAATCCCTCGGGTTCTCAAAATCGGGTGGAGTACCGAACGTCAGCGCCCCGCTGGAGCTGATTTCAAAGGAATGGCGATCTGTGCCTTCCACCGACCAAGTGACGGGCTGCCCCTGGGGGTCAGTGGCGCGGAACGTATAGATCGTACCGGTGCCGTTTTCCTGGAAGGTGAAGGCCGAGCGGCTGGTGGTGGTGATCGTGGGCTCCTCGGACCCTGAAGCGTTGGTCACGTTCACGGTGACTTCCAACCGGGCGTAGTTGAACACGTCGTCCCTGACTTCGACCGTCACCAGGTATTCGTTGTTTTGGTCGGCGTCTGTCGGCATCTCGAAATCGGGTGTGGTTGCGAAGGTCAGCACGCCCGCGTTGCTGATGTTGAAATCTCCTCCGTCTTCGCCCGTAACCGACCAATGGATAGCGCCGTTCTCCGGATCGTCGGCGCGGTAGGTGTAGAGGGAGGCGGTGCTGTTCTCTGGAACACTGAAGGAGGTCCTGCTTTTGCTGCTGGAAGTGAATTCCGGCGGCTCGTTCACGTCTTCCACCGTGATCGTGACGTCCAGCGTCCCCGTGTACTGTCCATCCGATGACCTGACCTGCACCAGGTACTCATTGTTCCGGTTGGAGTCAGCGGGACGCTCGTAGTCCGGCGTATTTCGGAAGGTCAAGACACCGCCCTGACCGCCCCGGTTCATGTGGAAGTCGCCTCCATCCGTGCCAACCACGCTCCAGGTGAACGTGGTGCTTGAGCCTTCCGGGTCGGTGGCGAAGTAGGATTCTTCAAACAACTCATCATTTTCGCTGAGGGCGACTTCAGCCCTGCCTTGTACCGTGGGCGGCTCGTTGACGTCGGTGACGGTTACCTTGACGCCCAGCTCGCCGGCGCTGCCCCCGCTATCCGTGGCCACCACAGTCGGCTCATATACCCCGTCGCCATTTGCGTCCGTCCGGGCCTCAAAATTCGGCGGGTTCTTGAAGTCGAGATACCCCCCTCCATCTATGGAGAAGAAACTGCCGTCGCCCGCCGGGTCCACCGACCACACATAGGAATCCCCCTCTGGATCCGTGGCCCTGAAACGGCTCACCGTGGACGTGCTGTTCTCGGGGAAGGTCGTGTCCTCCGACCCGCCCACGCCTGTCACCAGTGGCGGCTCGTTCACGTCCGCAATCTCGATTTGTACTTCAATGGTATCGGAAAGGCCATCCGCGTCCGCCACCTTGAGAGTAACTTCCTGCGCCGTACTGCGCTCATAGTCGAGGTTGGCGCCCGTTCCCAGCCGTATCTGCCCCGTCGTGCTGTCAACGGTGTATGGCCCCCCGACCTGGGAAACAATCGAGTAGGTCAGAGTGTCGTTGTTGTTCAGGTCGGTGGCAACCACGGGTTCGCCCACCGCCGTTCTCGTGGCGGACTTTTCGTCTATGGACCGGTTGGTTTCCAGCCCCTCCTCAAAGAAGGGGGCCCGGTTGCCGTCGGCCACGGTAACTTCGACCCCGCCGCCGAGGGTGTATTCCTCGTCGAGATGGGTGGTGAGGTGGGAGATTGTGGCGATGTCGTCGAATTCGTCGTCGTCCAGGACGCCGGTGACGGTGACGGTCTGCGGGGTTTGCCAGTTGCCATTTGTACCTGGGGTGAAGGTGAGGGAGGACGGCGAGACGGTGAGTGATTGGGTGTCGGAGCTTGTGGGTCTGATGGTGAGGGTTCGACCGGGATCGGAGGCTGGGACGATGGTGTAGGTGGCGGTGGCGCCTTCGTCGACGGTGAGAGAGTTGGCGGAAAGGGTTAATTCGGGAAATACGGAATCGTTAACGATGGCGATGACAATGGCGGCGGTGTAGTTGGAGTCGCCGATGTCGACTTCGTGGCGAATGCCGGCGAGATCGTCTTGGGCGTCGAGGTCTGTCAACGCGGTGAGGGTAACGGTCTGGGGGGTGCCGTAGTTGTCTTTTGTGAAGGTGAGACTTTCGGGAGATACGGTCAGGATGCCGTCAGCGGGGTCGTCGATGTTTATGGTGGTGATGTCGACGGTGACGTCGTCGTCGGGCTGTTGGGTGATGATGACGGAGTAGGTGGCGGTGTCGCCTTCGTTCATGTTGAAAGTTGCGTAGGTGGTTTGGGTGTCGTTGACGACGAGGGCGACGTTGGGGAGGTCGTCGTCGAGGATCTTCACCGGGAGCCACTCGGAGATATATTGTTTGCTGTCAACGGTGAGTTTGTGCTGTATGACGGTGGATTCGTCGATGGGGTCGTCGTCGCTGACGGCGGTGACGGTTACAGTCTGGTTTGTGTTCCAGTTCCTGGTGGTGAAGGTGAGCGAACTGGGGGAGACGGTGATGGCCTCGTATCCTTCGATGCTGAGATCCAAGGTGGAGTCGTGCGACGGTCGGCTGGAGAGCCTGACCGAGTAGGAAGTGGCGGTGGTGCTGTCTTCGTCCACCTCGATGGCATCTTGGGAAAGGGTCAGCCGTGGGAGGGCGATGTTCTGAATGCAGGAGGAGAACTCGGAGGTGTTGCCGTCTTCGGTGACAGTAGCCGTTATTTGAGTGCCGGTCGGTGGGTTGTAGTCGTTCAAGGTGCGGCGGAAGGTGTGGGCGACGTAGTGATTGTCGCCGGAGGTTGCGGGAGCGGCCCTGGCGAAGCCGAGCCACTCCTTGCCCTCGCCGTTGCCGGTGGAGTCGCAGGAGGTGCTGGCGTAGAAGTCGACGATGTAGACGTGGCCGCTTTGGACGTGGAGGTTGAAGCCGATGGAGCCGTGATCGCTGCTCAGGCCGGCGGCGGTGAGGACGGGATAGTTCTGGAGGTTGTTGGGTCCTGAATCCGGGTCGCTGCCTGCGTCATTCGCGGTAACGCCGTCGTCGTTGAGGTCGATGCCCAGTCCGCTGTTGGAGTGTATGGAGTTCTCCCAGACGGTGTTGCCGGTGGTTGAGCTGTCGACGATGGTGACGCCGGCGGCGGTGTTGTGCGCGATGGTGTTGTTTTCGACGGTGTTATCGTCGGAGCCACCGCCAATGTGGATGCCGGAGCCGGAGTTGGCGATCGCGGTGTTGCTGTCGTTGAGTCCGATGAGGTTCTCGGCTGCGAGGTTGTCGTAGGTGGAGGAGCCGTCGAGGGCGATGCCGTGGGAATCGTTGCCGGCGATGAGGTTTCTGTAGATCCGGGCGTAGCGACCGCTGGAGATGTGTATGCCGGAACCGGTGTTGCCCAAGTCCGACGTTCCGCCGGCATTGGAGCCGATGGAGTTGTGGTCGATTTTGGCGTAGTCGGCACTGCCGGAAAGCTCGATGCCGTGGGTGTCGTTGCCGGAGATGAGGTTGTCGCGGAGGATGACGAGGTCGGCGCCGGAAACCAGCACGCCGGCCCCCCCGTTGCCGGAGTCGGTGCTGCCAGAGGCGCTGGTGCCGATGCGGTTTTCTTCGATGACCTGCTTCCCGCCGGACCCTTGGAGTGTGATGCCATTGCCGTCGAAGCGGTTGATGACCAGTCCGCGCACCCAGGTTTCGGCACCGGAGATGGTGAGTCCGTTGGTGTTTGTGCCGGCGTTGGTGCCGTCGATTTCGATGAGGTAATTGGAAGTGCTGGCGCCTGGTTGGCTGAAGCCGTCGATGAAGACGGTTTTGATGATGGTTGGTAGAGCGGAATCTGGCTGGATGGTGCGCGTGCCATTGCCGGAGATGTTGAATGTTATGAAGCTGCCGTCGTCCTGGTTGGCCTCTTGGATGGCGGCGCGGAGGGTGCAGTTGCCGTTGCCGTTGCCGTCGTCGCAGTCACCGTCGCTGCTGTCGCTGTCGGCGCCGTCTCCGGTGGAGTCGACGGTGAAGGTTGTCCCGGAGAGCTGGTTGAGGGATTGCACCGCGGCGAGGGCATCGGCGCGTCCGTATCCGGTCTTGCTGTCGTGGCCTTGCGGCCCGAGGTCGACGGCGGTGTCTCGGATCTTCTTGATCACGGCGTCGGCGACCTGCTTCTGGGTCATGTTGGAGTCGGCGTCGCGTTGTGCCTCGATGAGGAGGGCGGCGATGCCGGCGACGTGGGGTGCGGCTGCGGAGGTGCCGAAGAAGTGGCTGGGGAAATTTCCGGAACCGGTGACGGATACGCCGTCGGATGCGACGACGTCGGGCTTTTGGCGTGTCTCGGATGTGGGGAAGTATTTTCGGGCAGGGCCTTGGCTGCTGAAATTCTCGATGTCGTCGTTGCCGGGGTCGGCCTCGTCGACAGCGCCGACGGCGAGGACGTTTTCGACAGCTCCCTGGTGTACGATGCTTCCTTCGGGTACGCCGTATTACCGGGCCGTAGAGCCGTAGAAAAACATTTCGAGGCGCCGGTCTTGGCCGCCGTACTTCTCGATATAGACGTCGACCTCGAAGCCGATCACATTTATGAACTCGACGGGGTAATCATCGCCGTCCTGGTGGTCGGTGCTGGCGTCGCAGATTCCGTTGTAGAGATTGAATTCGGTAGGTTCTAGGCCGGCGGGACATACGTACAGGTCGTAGTCGTTGTCTGAGGCGCCCCACTCGTCGTTCCACTGCAGGATCAACGGGCCGATTAATGGGACGCGCAGCCGCATGGAGATGTCGCTGCTGCCGTCGAAGGCGTGGAAGTTGTCTCCGTTGTTCGAGAATTGGCCTTCGTAGTGGTTGTCTGCGGCGTTCCCGGCCGCCGTGACGTACACCGTTCCGCCTTCCACCACATCTTCGGCAGCCTGGGCTATGATGCCGTCTTCGAAGTATGGTTGGAACCAAAAGCCGATGTCGTCAACGATTACGTCGGCGCCTTCTCCGTCGAACGCGTCGTTGGCCAGCCACAGGATCGCCTGGGCCATGCCGAGGGAGGTCTCGATGCCGGAGAAGGCCAGTTCGGCGTCGGGAGCAATGTCGTGGATGATCTCCATCAGGGCTGTGCCTTCGTGGCCGTTGCTTTCCTGGTTGGGGTTTATCTCGATGCTGGAGGGCAGGTCTCCCGTGTCCCGGGCCGAGGTCCATGCGTCCGCGCCGTCGGCAATGACGCCTACCTTCATTCCTTCACCGGTCAGTCCACTGAAGGCCCGCACCAGGTTGGCCCGGTGGACGGCGTCGCCCTCCGTGAGTTTTGATCCCTTTTTGGTGTGGCCGTAGTCGGGCGTGCCGATTCGCTTCACCGTGTCCAGGTTGGCCAGCGTTTCGAGTTCATCGGGGTCTACCCACGCTTGGATCAGGCCGTGTTCCGTGTTTTCGATTTCCACCTGCTCCACTGCGTCGCGCACCTGCTGCAGGGACGCTTCGTCGGTGGACGCGAGATGGATGTAGACTTGCACATTCCCGTCATCGTCAAACCGCACGAGGTCGCCGTAGTCCCGCGAGGTTTCCGAGCCGTCCTTGGAAACGCCGCTTTGCAGATCCTCTCCACGCGTTGAGGCAGGCGATCCGGCATTAGCGGAGGCAGACCTCTGGCCTCCACTAGTGTCCCTGCTAGCGGTATCCTTGGTCCCGGTTCCCGTCTGGGCTCCTGTCCTTCCACGCTCACCAATCGCTTCCAGCAGCAATTGGCTGATATTGGAGTCATTTTTTCCGGATGAGGCCTCGCCGTCGTTTTCCTGCTCCGGAGGCCCCTGGGCCAACACGGTGCGACCCGCCAGCGCCAGGCACGCGACAACAACCAGAATGAGTATTACTACTATCCTGACCATTTGCCCGAGCAGTTAGTCAGACGCAAGCAATGAGCCTGCCTGTGAACCACGATCACAACTCCACCACCCGTCCCAGGAACAAGATTGTCCCCGTCTCCCGGTCTCGAATGAGGAACACGAATGGACGATCGATCGTGAGCTCTATTGGTTCCTGTGGTTCTGCACTGGTGACCCCCACCATGACCGCCGTAGCCGCCGCCGCCTCGGTGCCGGCCTCGTCCACTGACAGGTGTGCCTGATGAACGACGTCGGAAATAGATAGGCATTCATCGTCCCCAGCCAGGCATGACAAACCGTCCATCCCCTGGAACTCGGCCTTCTTCTCGTCAAAGGCGTCGGGCATGCCCATTGCCCCCAAGGTGTCGACCAGACCCAGGCTGGCGTCAAGCTGGAACTTTGGCATGGTCAGCCGGAGGCGGCGACTCTCCAGGCCTTCAGCTATCGAACTGACCAGGTCAGAATCCAGGGAAATCTCGAACCCAATAAACTCGCCTGCATCGGGAAGGAGTATGATCATCGACACGTCGCCGCCCCGGTATGGCAACTCCACTGCCTGATAGTCGTCACCGCGGGTGTATGGAAAGGATTCCATTTGCCGCATCATCTCAACCTTGCTCTCGGTGCCCTCCGGGGCGTAAAACGTTCCCCTCGTCGTGGCCCTCTCGTCGAAGGAGCGCTGCCACTCTGCCCTGAAGTACACGGCGTTAGCCAGCACCAGCCGGGTGAAACGGTCGATGGCATTGGGCGCGATCAGATCCTCAATCCTGCCTCCGGTCTCGTCTGAGACCCAGTCGTTGATGCTCTGGCGGGCATCATGCGGCCGGCGGCGGAAGTCCACGTTCCTCAATCGGCTTCCATAGTTCAAGGCCAGGGTATCCAGGTATCTGTCCAGGAAGCCGTGCCCCTGCTGTCCCCACACCGAGTTGGCGATGTTCAGTTCAAACCTTTCGTCCCTCTTCTCCATGTTGCGGGAAGCCAGATCCAGGTCCAGGGCGTTGAATGCCGGATGCAGTCGGTCCTGAGGCAGGTTGAAACGCAGGGTTTCGGCTATTTGACTCTCCGTCGCTCCCCTGGCCCCTCCGTAGGCCATCGCCAGGGCCAGGGAGATGCTGTAGGGAGAATAAAAGAGATTCCCGTCCCCCTCGGACAGGACGGAGTAAAGTTCCAGGGAAAACGCCGTGTTGCCAGCCACCAAGTTGTCAACATCGCCAGCGACCACAACTGGCGCCTCATCTCTCTCCGGAACCGACGGCGATACTGCCAGTAGAGGTGTTGGCTCTATCGTGGTCCCCGGCGCCACTGGCGCGGCGGCAATTGCGGCTCCCAGGGTTATCGGTGCCGTGAGAGTCGCAGTGGGGACCCTGGGTGACCTGCTCTCAGAAATCGATGTAGGTTCGCTCGCCGCCTTCTGAACGGTGGTTGGGTCGGAAGGCAGGACCGGGGCCACTTGAGGCTGGCCGGGTTGGCAGGCGACCACCTGAAGGACGTTCAATGCAGCCAAGCAAAGGAAACAGCGCATGATCTGCGTACCGATGGGCGCGATATTCACTTCGCCGCCGGCCCCTCACTGCGGTAGAACACCTCGCCATCAGCGTCTTGCTTCCTCAACTCCGACCACCTCACGGTCCACCGTCGGATAAAACCGGTAGTAGTCGACTTGGTCCGACGTCCCGCCTACGCCGTTGCTAATGAGCACCGGCAGTGGCATGCGCATGGTCGTGGATGGGCAGACGTTCAGAGATCATGCTCGGGCTCCTAAGCCACAAAAGGTTAACCCAAAGCAATCACAAAGTCTGTGCACACATCATCATGTACATCACACACAACACATGTGCGCAACTCTGCCGCTCCCAGGGAAACTCAGCCTATGTGCCGCGTATCCGCATTCAGGAAAGTCATCAATTCGGAACACCCGCCCCGGCCCTCTGACCCTGACCTTACGGATGGCGGTGAACTGCATCGAGGCGTCCACCCCAGCCCCCGGACCGGGAGATGTTGACGACCCCCTCTTCTCCGAGATCCGTTACGATAACGGTTACATCAAACATCCCCACAGATTCCCGTCGCCATCATCAGCGGCTGCGAGGGCCATTGGACGAATAGTTGTGGTGCCCTCAAAGCTGGGTGGTGATTAACGACATTAAGGTGTAATCGGCGGACGTAAAGTGTTGTTGTCCAGCGATTTTGGCCGATCAAATGGAAAGCGAAAATGTGCGTTGGCTAGCTGGCGTTTGTTGAGGATTGCCGGGCCTTCAGCTTGGCGCGGTCCTGGGCGCTGAGCTGCTTGGTTGGCGGCTTCCCAGCGTAGGCGTACTTGCGCACCGTCACACGGGAGACGGCCAGTTCCCGGGCGATGGCCCTCAGGGACAGTCCCTTCAGCCTGGCTTTACAAATTGCCTTCCACCGGGCCAACTGGGTGGGCGTCGGTGTGCACTCCCACGGGTTCGATGCCTGCTGACGGCAGCCTTCTTGCTGGCTACCGTGGCCGCGGCCTCGTCGATGAGCGCCGGCTCCACACCGGCTAGCAGGATGTTGTAATGGGTAGTTTGAGTGCCACACAGGGATGTTCTGTCACCTCCGCACCGTCCATGCGCGCACGTTTCACGGCTGAAAAGGGTTAGTTGACGCTGCCAGGAGGCCGATTGCCGTGTGGCCAGGCGTTACCGGCGGCGATTGGGACAGACCTGTCCGCTGAGCTACGCCGCCACCGCCGTCAGTTTGGCTAGCCGCACCAGGTTGTAGCTCGCTACGGTCAATTACGTCCACGGCTGGTTGCGGGCAACCCCGCAGTAACGCAACTTCCTACCGCCTCCCACCGTCTTCACCCAGTTAAAGACCTCCTCAACCCGTTTGCGTGCCCGCTGGCTCAAGCGGTACCCCTCATGCCGGGTGGTGCGCCTGTCAACGGCTGAGCGTTGTTTCCGCGCCACGTTGGGCGTCATCCTCAACTTTCGGCATTCTCTAGGGGGTGTCGTCAAAACAGTGAGAGGGTGGTAAATTGCCGGTAACAGGGAGAGTGTGGAAGGTGGTGAGTATGACGGCAGCGCACCGGCGCCACGATATGACAGACGGTGTTTGGGAGCGGCTGAGGCTGTACCTGCCCGGGGGAGCAGGCAAGAGAGGTCGGCCGGCCCATGACAACCGGCGGTTTATCGACGCCGTTTGCTGGGTTCTGCGCACCGGCGCTCCCTGGCGCGATTTGCCCCCGGACTACGGAGACTGGAAGAACACCCACCGCCGCTTCTGCCGCTGGCGGGACCGAGGTGTGTGGGCCGGACTGTTGGAGGAAGTGATGGATGACCCTGATTTCGAATGGCTGATGATAGACGCCAGCTACATCAAGGCCCATCCCCACAGTGCCGGCGCTCGGGGCGGAAATCAGGCTATTGCCCGCACCAAAGGGGGCTGAACAGCAAGTTGCACCTGGCGGTGGACTCCCACGGAATGCCGGTAAGGCTGGCGGTTACTGGAGGCACGGTGGCCGACTGCTCTTTGGCGTTGCCCCTGATCGAGGGTATAGAGGCGGAGTGTCTGCTGGCGGACAAAGCCTATGACACCAATGAAATCATAGCCACCGCTCGGGGATCGGGAATGAACCCAGTGATACCGCCCAAAAGCAACCGGAGAGAAAAGCGGGACTACGACCAGGCACTGTACAAGTTGCGGCACTTGGTGGAGAACGGATTCTTGGACTTCAAGCAGTGGCGCGGAGTGGCGACCCGTTATGCCAAGAGAGCGGCGTCATACCTGGCCATTTGCCAACTCCGGGCAGTGATGATCTGGAGCAAACTCTTTTGACGACACCCCCTAACGAAACCTCTGGTGTCGTAGCCATGGTCGGCGACCACCGTGATCCAACCCGTGCCTGGCACTGACGCCAGCATCTCCAACGCGGCATTCCGTTCACCGGTGCCGTTGGCCGGCGTGAGCCTTACATCCACCACCAGGCCTTCCCGATTGTCCATCAGCACGTGGGCGCTGAAACACGACCGCGCTTCATTGCCTTTTCCCTTCTTTGCCAACATGGCCTCCGGACCCGTGGTCGACCGTTTGGTCTCGTTGCTGCGACGCTCTCCGTGAAAATCCACATACGGATTGCGTCCCCCTCCTGCTGATGGCGGGTCCCCTTCCCTGGCCGGAAACTCTTCATCGCCGCTCACGCCTCCAACAACGTCCCGCGATTGGTCAAGGGTCGGGCTGAAATGCTCCTCGGACAGCAATCTTTGCTTCCGCGCTTGGTCCACGATCTCCAGCAGGAATTCCCGGGCCACGTCCGCGTCCAACAACCGCCGCTTGTTCTTGGAGAACACCGCGTGGTCGAAGCTGTGGTCCATGATGTTCAGGTCCAGGAACCACTTGAACAGCAGGTCGTACTCCAACCGCTCGCAGAACTGCCGCTCACTCCGCGCCGAGAACAGCGCCATCAACAGACGGGCTTTCAGCAAATGGTCCGGCGGTATCGACGCTCGACCGTCGTCGGCGTACATCCGGTTGAAGGTCGGGGACAACTGAGTCAGGGCCATAGTTAAGCGTGGGCTTGATGCGCCAAATGGGATGACCTTTGCGAACCAGAGCGTCTGGCGTCACCGCCGTGAGCATGGTGGCCTGCCGCGCTGTTTTGCCTCGCACCGTGAACCCTTCCCACTGGAGATGGATCGCATCCTACCACCCGGTTACGCCGCTGCGATTTTCAACACCCTGATAGGCCTCACACGCTTACCTTCGCAGCAATTGCCTCCGCCGCCACGATAAAAAAGTTAGTGACAGCGACATCCCCCGTCGGGAATAACGCGAGGACTCTGCCATGTTGCCGCCATATACCTGTCGAGGAAAGATCCCTATGCCAGAACGGCGCATTGCCTCACCTAAATCGTTACTCACCGTGTAGCACTCGCCGGAGGATGTATCGTGGCATCAGCGGTCTCCCATTGTCTTCCGGAAGAAAGCCATACCTCCGGCATCACTCAATGGGTCGAGTGAAAGCCGGAGGACGGAAGATTTTGTTCGATTAGCTGCACCGGAGCGACTCCCATCAGTAGCGGACGCCCTTGATGTGCTCCAAGTCGGTGAACTGGCCGCCGTAAGGGCCGATGAAGATGTACTCTGCCACCACCTCGGGGTCGATGACCACCTGCACCGACAGGGTATGCAGCGGAATGGAAGCCACTTCATAGCTAGGCTTTGCACATTTCAAGCCGCGTAGGCGAGGGAATCTACAAGTCGGTGGTACAGGACAGCCGGGACTTTCCATATATCCGGTTCTGCGTCGGACAGTGAAAAACCCTCGGAGGCCAGCCACAAGTGGCGGCGCACCAGAGCGCTGGCATCCACGAAAGTTGGAGACGGCTTGGCGTACCAGGCCGCGGTGCGCTGGCTCATGGGCAGTTGTTCCTGCATCAAGTGAGCCGCCAGGGTGGTCCAGGAGAATAGGCCCATCAGGATCAGCGTGGTGCGGGCAATGGCGCGATCGGACCACTGGCGTTGGGTCGCCACACCCAGATGTGCTCGCGCTTCCTGGAAGGTGACCTCCAGTTGCCAGCGCAGCACAAACCATTCCAGAACCTGCACCGGGTCCACGGCCAGGTCAGTGCACAGCAGAGCCTGTGTAGCGAATTCTCCTTGGGGGTCTCGAACCAAGACCCAGCGCAGGGGCACCGGCGGCTTGCCCGAGCGATACCAGACCGCCGTTTGCGAGGTGAGCTCCACCGTACGGGTGGTGCCGTCGTACCACGCCACCACCGCGGTGGCCCAGGACTGACCGGGATGGTCGACGAGTGATTTCAGCGCGGGCCGCCGTCGGCCTTTCAGCGGTGGCCGACCGTTCCGGCTCGGTTGACGTGGTGGCGCCGGTTCATAGAGGGCCGCGTCCAAGCGCAATCTGGTGATGAGGGTAACGGGTTCACGGAGGGATTGGCAGCAGTGGAGCAGGTCCAGGACGGCGTAGCCGCCGTCGCCCACCAGCACCAGGGGGCGCTGGGTCAGCCAGCGGCGCAGTTGCATGACCATCTGCCGCGCCCAGTCGGTGAGTTTTTTGTGGCGGCGTCCGCGCTGCCGGTAGTAGCGTTCCGCAGGCGCCAGCACGGTGAGAAAAGGCCAGGCCCAATAGCGTCCCGCCCAGGGGACCTGGCCCAGCCACATCAGGGAAATCCAGCGCAGACCGCTGGCCTTGACCAGGTGGCTCCGGCTGGAACGCACCGCATCGCGGTAGATGCCCAAGGATTTGATTTTAGGACCGCGGCGCCGTTCCAGGGTTTCGTGATTGGTAAAAGGCTCGTATGCCGAAGATCAACGGACCATCGCCTTGATCCAAGTAGAGGATCAGCAGTCCCAACAGGATGCGTGCCGCTTGGCGGGGCGACCACACCGCCCGATTGAGCACTTGATGATAACGGGCGTAGTTGCGGTCGTCGCTCAGTCCCATGACACGGAGCGCCGATGCCACGGTGCGTTGGCCGGGAGCCAGTATCGCGCCGATCAGCAGGATTTGGGCTTTCCGCCAGGTCGGGCTGCGAAACAGCATGGCGAAGGGACGGAGTACGGGTACAATCGCGTTGGGCAGGGTGAGCATCGCTTGGCCTTTTTCCAGGAGGGTCCGGCCAGCTTACCCTGTTCTTATGATTTATCTAACTTTTGTGCAAAGTCCAGATATGAGGGTGTCTAAAAAGGGTCCAATTGGTCTGGACGCATGAAGGCAGAGAGGGAGGAGTTGGTCGTAGTGTGGGGGTATGGAACGACCAGCTTATCCCAGCGACCTCAGCGACCGAGAATGGCAACTGTTCGAACCCCTGTTACCTCCGCCCAAGCCGGGCGGTCGGCCGATCACCTACCCGAGACGGGAGATCGTCAACGCCATCCGCTACGTGCTGCGCACCGGCTGCTCCTGGAGGATGCGGCCCCATGACCTGCCGCCGTGGCGCATTGTGTTCCATTACTTCCGCACCTGGCGTCGGGACGGAACTTGGCAGCGGGCCCACGACACGCTGCACGCCATGCTGCGGCCGGCTCAGGGCCGGGAGACCAGCCCCAGCGCGGCCATCATCGACAGCCAGTCGGTAAAGACCACGGAAAAAGGGGGCCCAGAGGCTACGACGCGGGCAAGAAGGTGAAGGGACGCAAACGCCATATCGTAGTAGATACCCTGGGACTGCTGCTGGCGGTGGCGGTGCATCCGGCTGACATTCAGGACCGAGACGGCGCGCGGTTGGTATTACGGCGTTTGATGGGCCGCTTCCCTCGGCTACAATTGATCTGGGCCGACGGCGCGTACGGCGGCAAACTGGTGGCGTGGGCCCAGACGGTGGCCGGTTGGAGATTGGAACTGGTGCGCCGTCCAGCACAGCAACACACCTTCCAGGTGCTGCCCCGGCGTTGGGTAGTGGAACGCACCTTCGGTTGGCTGAACCGACAGCGGCGATTGAGCAAGGACTACGAGGCATTGTGCGAAACCACGGAAACCTGGATCTACATCTCCATGACCGGCCTCATGCTACGCCGACTGGCCCGCCTTCCCTCTTTTTAGACACCCTCTAGTATTACAGTTGCACTTGAATTGCGGGCCTCTGAAAGTGCCTCTTGTAACGGATTCCAAGGCTCGGGCTTGGTGCCGCCAGCTCCACCACGGCTACCGGATAGGCAGGTCAGCACTCTCATAAAGTAGTCACAGCAGCCTGCATGACAGCCGTCTAACTTCGGGCACGGTCAGTGATATGAGTCCTTCCCTTGAAGCGCGACTGTAATACTAAGAGAGACTGACATGGAGACACCTCCGGCAGTCGTTGTCCATTCGCGCACCGTGCTTTTGTTATGTTAAATCTTTTGTTGCCTCGTGATCAGAGTTGCCGCGTCAGACCTCCTGTGATGACGACGTTTTCGTACCATCGGGTTGAGATGGGCAGGGTTTCCATTCAACCATCAGTATAGCAAATATAGTTTATCACATAACGCGATGTTCATCAAATGGCCGCACCGGGCGTCGCGGGCAGTCCAAGCAGTCGAGAGGCTCCACCACGGCGCAAATCAGCTGGTCTTGCTGGTTCACCCGCTCCGGCTGGCTGGGTAGTTGGGGCTCGCTGGTGCGGTACCTGGACGCGGCGCATCCCAGGATGACGGGGTGGTGTACCGTCCGGTAGGCCGCGGCGGCGGTGGCCATACGGCAGGCCAGGCTTGACACTTATTGCGATACGATATAATCTGTATTCATGGTGCTGGGGTTACTGGGAAATCCCACCCGCCGTATCCCGATGGTCAGGTACCGTCGTCAGCGCAGGAGGTACAAAGTGGTCTCTCTGATAACGAGGCACCATAAGTGGCAATACGTTTGTCGGCGCCCTGCCGGTGACGCCGTGGCGGTTCACTGAACTACCACGACCGGCAGGGATACCGGGCGCATCGTGCGACCGTTGGTTCCAGCGTATTGGCCGTATGGCCGCAGCGGCGCATCAAGGCACCGCTACCGCACTGGTTGAAAGATCGGACAACGGACATTGATAGCAGACGGAGATTTGAGGCCAGGATACCCAAATGGGGTCCTGGCCTCATCATTGCCGTCGTATCGATACCCCCTGTGATTCGTCCAATCGCCATTACGTGAACCGAGGCATGCACCTAGAAAGCGGGCCGGAAACCCCTATCTTCCCCAGAGTGCAATTTTCAGTGCGTCGAATATCGATGTAATTATGGGGTATTAGCAACGGATTGCCTATGGATATCTGCCGTATATGACTGTAAAGCGTCTGGCAGTTGCGGGGTAAAAACCCCGCCAATGGCTTTCCGGCCAGACCTCTAGCCATTACCATTCAGCCAGTGGGAAGGAGCATCACAGCCCGCGAAACCATCGCGCGCACCAAACGAATCACCAAGCCGGTGATCACAGACATCCGCGTGGCAGGTATATTGGCTAACCGTTAAATCCGGAGTGCGAGGATGGTCCTCTGCCAGCATGCGGTATGGCCCGTTATCGCGCATGATTCACGCCCCGAAATCACTCCTTGCGGAGACTGCCATGACTACCACTGCCGGCCACCAGATCGTCCCACACCAATCCGCGTCCCTCCCCGAGCTCCGCGCCGCCGACCGGGGCGTGGCTTCATCTCTGGAGTCGGTGATCTCCAAGAACACCAGGCGCGTCTACGGAACCCAGTGGCGGCTGTTTGACCGGTGGTGCGCCGACGTCGGCCTCACGTCCCGGCCGGCCGATCCCCTCACCGTGGCCCGCTACCTGGCGCAGCGCGCCAATTCCGGCGCCACCATCGCCACTCTGCGCCCTATCGGGTGACAAAGGAGGGGATTGACCTGAGAATCGCTACCTGATGTTTGTCAAACCACCGCGCTTCCAGAGTAGACTTATGTCCGTGTAAATCGCCGGCCTAATCCCGAATCCACCGAAGGGATGCGTGGGGGCTGGCTACGCAAGGGAAGAGAAGCGTGGGTGATGGGACAGCAGTGCCCTGACGCCGCCGGATTCGAGCGGGTGAGGGTAGAGACAGCTATGCCAGGGGGATGCTGACGGCTCGCGAGTGGCCGCGGAGGGCGAGATCGTCGGGCAGATGGCAGCTGGAGACACGCGGTGCTCAGCCTGACGCGGGACGGCCAGGCGGTTGGACGGTCTGGTTGAAGGGTCGGACGCCGAAGGCGGCGTCAGGAAGGGAGCGGCAGGGCTCGCAATCGAGCCAGGGCGCGACTGAACTGGTTCTCCCAGGGCCAGCCCTTGGGAAGGTGCAGGGTGAGGCGACGGGCCTTGCGGGTGATGCGTCCGGCCAGGGAGAAGAAGCGTCGCCGCAGGGTCTTGGTGGTAACCACCAGCTCGCCCAGGCCGATGCGCGCCGTCCAGCGAGCCAGATTGTGGGCCATGACCTGCACCGCCAGCCAGGCGGCGTTGGCGGGGAAGCGTCCCGAGGGAAGATGATTGAGGCCCACGCCGTACTTCAGGTCGCGGATGGCGTTCTCGATCTCGGCATGGCGGCGGTGGTCGGCCTCCAGTTCCAGAGTGTCGCCCTCCCGGTCGGTGATGCAGGCGTGATAGCTGTAGTCGGTAAGCAGCGCCAGTTGGGAACCGGGCGCGGGCTGCACTCTGCGGACGATGAGCCGCGTTGGCGCGGCGTCGGGCTCATGCTGGAAGGGTGTGTATTCAGTCTCGGCCACGTCGGCGCCGCCGTCCATCCAGTAAGGGATGGGCGTCCAGTCCGTCTCGGGTATGGCCTCGATGAGATTGCGCAGGCTTTGGTGCTGGCGGATGGTGATGGAGTAGCGGACGTCCATCTTGCGGCAGACGGCGACCATGGCGTGGGTGTAGAAGCCGCGGTCGGCGCGGACGGTGAGTTGTCCGGTGGCTCCGGCGTAGCGCACCCGGCCCACCGTCTCCCGCAGGAAGTGGTCCGCGCCCCGCGCGGTGTTGGCCCGACCCTGGCGCAGCCGCGCCATCAGCACGTCGCCGGTGTCCGCGGCGACGGCCAGCAGCGGGTGATAGCCCCGCTGGCCGGTGTAGCCATGGCGACGGGCGCCCTCCTTGCCCAGTCCGTAGGTCTCGCAGACGGTGGAGTCCAGGTCGATGGTCAACGGCGCATCGCCCGGCCCTCCACCGGCAGCCCAGGCCCGAGCCAGGAACTCCCGGCTCACCCGATCCAGCTGGCGAACATGACCCCACCGGAAACTGCGTAGAAAGGTCCCCAGGGTGGACGGCGCTTTGACCACGCAGCCGATGGCGCTGGCCGTCCCGCCGGTGCGCAACACGTCGGCGTCGTCAATGCAGTCGCCGCCGGCCAGCGCCGACGCCACCAGCGTCAGCAGCTTGTCCCCCGGGTTGGCTCGACCCGGCGCATCTCCCAGGTCAACGTGGCGGTCCACCAGCTCACCCAGACCCAGATGGTGGGCCAGGGTGACCGGCAGGAGCAGTCCGGCATTGGCCACCAGACGGTGATCATCGAAGGCGACGTGGATGCGGTCGGGGCTGCCCAGTGGTAGCATCTAACAGGTGCTCCTCGTTTCGGGTCGGTTTCTTGTTTCAAAAACCATTATCCCCGAAGCCGGGAGCACTTTCTCATCCCCTCAGCACGCAGCCACATTCATCCTTTCGGTGGATTGGGGCTAAACCCCCTGAAAATCGACAGCGACATTCCTTCGTACCACCAAACCGAGTACGCGTGAGGGATACAACGTGATTGACCCGCGGGCAGCGCCGTGATACCAATGAGCGCCGACCCTCAGGGGTGTCGGGACGACCGGCGGCCTAAGGATCTGGATAGTTGGGAAAATAACGTCAAGGGTGTCCGGTCCACCACCCGGCTATGAACAATGCTGCACCGTCCTTTCAAACGACCCGACGGGGGCACCGGTTGACGAGACACTATGGAGTCCCTGCACCACACCCGCAAAGCGACCATCAGCAGCGGTCCGAGGAGGCGACGAACATGCGCTGGAATGTTCCCACTCCATCTGCCGTACTAGACATCCCGATGACCGACAGCGCTACGGTGGTGATCCGGCGGCACGGGCGCCCCGACGGGCCACGTCTGTTGTTCAGCCACGGCTGTGGCTTCGCCGCGGATCTTTACCTGCCCTATTGGTCGCTTTTGCTGGACCGCTTTGACCTGTTCATCTGCGACATTCGTTCCCACGGATGGAACCCGTTGGCCGATCGCAGGCACCAAAACTTCGCCTATTTCATCGAAGATTTGGAGACCATCCTAAGAGCCTATCCTAATAACTGGTGAAAACTCGCGGCCCCGTTCCGGGAAGCCAAACCAGGGTTGCGCATAGACTAGGGCAATGAGCAAAGCGAAAGACCCCAAGCCGCCACGTCCCAAGCGTGCTGGCCCAGCCACCAAGACCAATCCCACCACCGGCGGTTTCCAGGTCTCCGACGAACTCTGGGATGTGCTGGAGCCCCTGATCCCTGAGCGTGTGAACACCCATCGGTTCGGCGGCGGTCGGCCCCGGGTTCCCGACCGCACCTGCGCCAATGGCATCTTCTACGTGCTGCGCACCGGCTGCCAGTGGAAGGCGCTGGACGCCACGGGCATCTGCTCCGGGTCCACGGCGCATCTGCGCTTTCAGGAATGGGTTGCCGCGGGGGTGTTCCTGGAACTGTGGCGGGTGGGATTGGAGCGCTATGACGAACTGAAGGGTCTGGACTGGAGTTGGTTGAGTATGGACGGAGCCATGACCAAATCTCCCCTGGGTGGGGGAAAAAACCGGCGCCAACCCCACCGACCGAGGCAAGCGGGGGGTCAAGCGGAGCCTGCTGACCGAAGCCCAGGGCGTCCCAGTGGGTCTGGCGGTGGACGGAGCCAACCGCCACGACATGAAGCTGGTGCGGGTTACGGTGGACAGCCTTCCAGTATCTCGACCGATACCCAACCCGGAACATCCCCAGGGCATGTGTCTGGACAAAGGTTACGACTACCCCGAGGTGAGCCGCACTGTGGCGGAGTTCGGCTTCACCGCCCACATCCGCAGCCGCGGTGAAGAGGCAAAGGCCATCAAACGGGAGGCCGGTTTCAAAGCCCGGCGTTGGGTGGTGGAACGCACGCACAGTTGACTGAACCGTTTCCGTCGCATCCTGGTCCGTTGGGACAAGTCCCCCGAGAACTACATCGCCTTTCTGCACTTCGCCTGCGCCCTCATCGCCCTCAGAGCCGCCGGATTATTAGGATAGGCTCTAAGAGCCCTTGGTCGAGAGTTTGGTCACCAAGCCGTTGCCGGAGTTTTTCACTCAGTGTCTGCTCTAGCCGCCTTGCTGCATGAGCAGATGCACGGGGGTTTTGCCAGCCTGGTTCTCTTTGACCCACCGGTGCGGCTGCCGGGCAAGGACCCGGAGGATAATGAGCCCATCGGCCAATACGTGAGCCAATCGACTCTGCGCCGAAGGACCTGGTTCGAATCCCGCGAGGACTACATCTCAAGCATGGCCCAGAACCCTGTATTCGGCCGTGTGCGACCCGGCGTAGCGGAATTGATGGCGGAAACTGTCCTAAGGCCATCGGGAGGCGGCGGGTACGAGCTGCGCTGTCCTGTCGAATACGAAGCCCAGGTGTACCAATATGCCTTCGGCTGGTCGATGCAGGTGGAGTTGGACAAGGTGTCGTGTCCCGTCAAGGTGATAGGAGCGGACCTGACCACGCCGTTCTCGTTCATGCCCAGCATGGATTTGAGCGAGCTGGACGATTTGGACTACGACTTCCTTCCCGAAACCACGCATATGCTGCCCCTGGAAGAACCGGAGCGGTGCGCCACCCTTACCGTTGCATTTCTGGAACGCCACGGCCTGGCGTAACGGCTTGGGCCGCCGTCCATCGGGTCACGACGCAAGGGCGAATATGCGTTCTCGACGACATCCTCGCCGCCGCTCAAGTTCGTTTGACCTGCCCCCAGTGGTTGTACCACCTGCTATGTTAGTCTGGCCATTACCGGGACAGTAACCTCGGGGTCGATTCCGATAGGGGGCAGGATCGTACGCTAAGGAGAATGGCGCCGGTTGAGTGTGCGATAGACGGTTGGTCTTGAGACGGAGAAGAGCTCGGCGAGATCTCTGATGGAATACTCGCCGGTGGCATGCATGCGGCAGAGTTCCCGCTGCTGTCTGTCGCACAGTTTGGGCTGCTTGCCGCGCAATTGCCCCTTGGCATGGTCAGCCCTGCCACAACCGCCAGTCTCACAGGGGTTACGCCTCACGTCATAGGACATCGGCGAACGCCGCTACGCCTCATCACCGAGCATATCCGCCGGGGCATATAACCCATGCCAGCGGCAGCAACGATTGCTCCGAGGGCGTCCCGGTTCGCTCGGTCCTGAATGGGATGATGTCAGGACCGGTCTGGCGGTGAAACCCGGACCGGCTCAAAGCGTTGCACGAAGCCCGCGGCGGGCTGGTGGCCGCCGCCGCCCATTTGCGAGGCGAGTTGGCTCACGTCGAACTCACCGGCCCGGCTGCGCAGGCTCCAGCGTTGTTCACCGTCCGCAGCGTTTACGTAAATGGCGACGAAGGGAGCTTCCGGAAAGCGTTCCAGCAGCGCTGCGCCGATATCCGAGTTGAGCAGGGGTGAGTTCACGGCCGGCACCTGGTGGTCGCCGATGGTCACCAGGTGATGGTTCGCAACGAGCCGCTCTACGCTGATGCGGTTGAACCGTTCGATTGCCCCACCGGCTTTGAAGATGGGTTCCGGGTCGGCGGACATTTCGAGGGCGGTCTGGTCCCACCGGTCGAAGTCGTGCTCGACTGACGCGATGTACGCCGATACGGCTCGGCTGCGGTCCAGCTCCCAGCGCCACAGGTCGCAGTCCTGTACGTAACGCAGGAGTACCGGCGTGGGCAGGTCGTGATGGAAATGTTCCCAGGCGATGACGGCGCCGGAACGGGCCATGTCGAAGTGGCAGTTGGGCAGATCGCCGATGCTGCGCTGGGCAGATACATGATGGTCCAGAACCATCACGTTGTGGGAGCCGTGGCGCTGGTGGAGCTCCAGCATCCGGTCGCGGCTGAACGACAGGTCCAGGATGTACATCCTGGTTGCGGGGTCCAGTTCCGGCGGCGATGCGCCGTTGGGCAGGGGAATGTACTGAGCTTTGGGGCCCAGTGCTTTCCACGCTGCGTAGGCGGCTCCGAATCCGTCGGGGCAGTGGGCATGGTAGATGACGGCGATATTTTCAGCGGGTATGTTCAAGTACGCTCCGCAATTGGCGGGACAGAATATTATCCCTCAGTTTTGGCTTCGCTTGGCGCCGCTTTGGCTGAGCCGTCGTCTGGCGCTGTCCCGAACTCAATGCCACCCAAAATTCGGGAGGCAACCGAGTGGGAGAAGCAACCGTGTGGCTTGTCAACGTAATGCTACCTTCGCACCCGCGTCCTCGCTTCTATCTCGGAAACGATTCGGGCCAGCTCCCTGACATGAGACATCACCTGTTCTCGGCTCCCCTGGTCCAGGTGTCGCCGGTACCGGCGAAAAGTATGCCCAAACTGGCGGATGCCATTTTGAAGTCGCTCCATACGTTGGTTGTGGCTATCGTTGGGAGTGCCGGGTCCCAGCATCAGCATGGGAAAGTCCCTCACATCCCCATGCTGCTCCATCGCTTCTCTCAGAAGCCTGTAGATGGCGGCAATATGCCGAGCGACCTCTGTTCTCTCTTCCGGCGTACTCTCTTGAACACGCTCAGCCACTGCCACTACCACTTTCGCCAGCCACCTTCCTATCGTCAGATAGGTGTACACGCGGGATACCATTTAGTCTTATCTCCGGGAGCGCCGTCAGGTACGCCGCATGGCTTGTCGGCCATGCCGTCGCTGACATTATCCGTGAGAAAAACACTTCCCCGAAACTGTGGCCACGGCCCTCAACCCAGCTCCGGCGGACTTCGTCGAAGTTGCCCAGGTACCCCTCGCGAACCCTGGTGGCCTTGGTGGCGCGGATACCAGCCCCGCGGCCCGTTACGCTTGGTGCTGTGGCGCCCCTGATGGCACAACCTGCGATTCGCCAAAAGGGCTTACGTAATTGATCGTGCGTGCGAAAATGTAGGCTGCCAGCCCAAGACGGGCGCAGTGTCCGCTGCAATAAGCGCAAACACCCTCCACCAAGTCCACTGCGGACGGGAGGCGGTTCGTCCACCGCACTGCCGTGAGCGGTGAAACCATTCTATTGGCCCTGCCCCCGCTGGTGTAAGGGGCGGGTCGTCCAAGATGCCCGCGTACTATGCCCCGTGGGCCTGCCCCCGCTGGTGTAAGGGGCGGGTGTCACCAAAATGAGCGCGGCTGACCGTGGGTCAGGCGAGCCGCCGCGACCTTGGGGTACAATTGCCGCCGCCATTCCCGGCCAAGGAGTTCCTGACATGACCACCCCGTCAGAAGCCGGGGAGATTTAATGCGTCAAGTGCAAGGCCAAGACCGGCTCCAAAGACGTCGAGGCCGTAACCATTAAGAATGGCCGTCCCGCCACCCGCTCCGTCTGCATCGACTGCGGCACAAAGAAGTTCCGCATCGGTGTCCTACCCTAATCAATATCGGTGGGTTCCGGCGATGGCCATCGCCGGAACCCACCATTCGCCATGACAAAACACGGCGCAGTCTTACTGGCCTGCGTGGTCGTCATGATGTTCGCGTGTTCGCCGGAGTTTCCCCCGGCAGGGCGGTCGATGGCGGACGCAAGAATCGGCGCGGAACCTGCCAACGCATTCCTCTCCGCGAGCTCGACCCCATCCCTTCCGGTGGCATCCGCGGCAACTGCCACGCCTCCAAACCTAACTAATATTACAGTTGCACTTGAATTGAGGGCCTCTGAAAGTGTCTCTTGTAGAGGATTCCAAGGCACGTGCTTGGTGCCGCCGGCTCCACCACGGCTACCATATATGCAGGTCGGCGCTCTCATAAAGTGGATACCGTAGCCTGCATAACAGTCGTCTAACTTCGGTCATAGTCATCGACATACGTCCTTCCCCTGAAGCGCGACTGTAATACTAAGACGCCAGTTGCCGACGCTACATCGCCCATAACGGCGTCGCCGGCCGCATCAACTCGATCGGTACCACCTCGGCCTGCCGAAACCACCACCCCCAGGGTTCCGCTCACACCCCAAGCCGCTGCGGTTGCCACGGTCATCTTGGCTCTGCCGATAGCCGAGGACCTCGGCGAGCTGCCGGTCTACAATCGCGACAACTGGCGCCACTGGATTGACTATGACGGCGATTGCCAGGACACCCGAAACGAGGTGCTTGTGGCCGAGAGCCTGACCGATGTCGCCTACCGCTCGGTCCAACGCTGTCGGGCGAGTCTTGTGCCGCCGCGACGAGTACCGCCAGGTGCTGGCGGACGCCCAGGGCGGCTCCATGGACGTTACGAGCTGGATGGTTTGGTTCCTCGACCACCTGACGGCCGCCATGAGCCTCGCGCATGGAGCCAGCGGCCCACCAGCGTGACCGCTTGGGCGGGTCAGCCCGCCCGAGCGCGGAGCCTGCCAATGTCGGTCAACTTCCAGGCAGCACCCGTGCCCCACCGACGCGGTGGCTTGGTGTCGCTGGCACGTACGATATTGGCACGTTCAATCCCACACTGCCTAAAATCGCAAACCGCAGAAACCGTTCCCTGCGCCGAGAAACCCCGTGCCACATGGTGGAACCATTGAACAAAGACCGGGTCGTCTTCGTAGTCAAGGTCCTGGCCATCCTGGCATGCCTGTACTTATTCCTGGTGGGCATCGCCGGGATCGGCCATTCTTTCCAGCTCTTTGGCGGGGAGTTCGCCGACGCGGTGCTGAACGCGACCCAAGCACCGGTGGCCGCGCTGTTCATCGGGATCCTAGCGACCTCTCTGGTGCAGAGTTCATCCACTACCTCATCGGTGATCGTCGGCATGGTGGCCGGCGGGACTATCTCCACCAAGGCCGCCGTGTTCATGATCATGGGCGCCAATGTCGGCACCACGGTTACCAACACCATCGTTTCCGTGGGGCATGTCGCCCAGGGCGGCGAGTTTCGCCGGGCGTTCGCCGCGGCGACGGTCCACGACTTCTTCAACTTGATGGCAGTGGCGATTCTGTTTCCCGTGGAGTGGGCGACCGGTTTTCTGTCCCACGCTTCCGTTCGTCTCGCCACCGTCTTTGCCGACCTGGGCGGGCTGCAGTTGGGAAACCCGGTCAAAGCCGCAACCGAGCCGGCGGTGTCCGCCCTGGCCGGAGCGGTGGGACACCAGGGCCTGCTGCTCCTGTTGATAACCGCCGCACTCACGGTCGGAGCGCTGTTTACCATCGTGCGTTTGTTGCGAAGCCTGGCCCTGAGTCGGATCGAGACAGCCCTCAACGAGCGGCTGTTCAGAAACGCCGGCCGCTCCATGCTGGTCGGCGTGGCGGTTACCATGGCGGTCCAGAGCAGCTCAATCTCCACCTCTCTGGTCGTTCCGATGGTGGCCATGGAACTGTTGACCCTGCGCCAAGTCTTTCCCTACACGCTGGGAGCCAACGTGGGCACGACCTTCACCGCGAACCTGGCGGCGCTTTCCACCGGAAACGTAGCTGCCGTTACGGTGTCGCTGGCGCACCTTTTATTCAACGTCTGCGGCATCGTCCTGGTGTGGCCGATTTCACAGGTTCGCGGCCTGCCGATCTACTTGGCGGAGAAGATGGCCGACGCGACGATGCGCAGCCGCCTGGTCCCGCTCATCTACGTGGCGGTGGCTTTCTTCGGACTGCCGTTCCTGGCCATACTGGCGTTTCGGTGAAGCCGGCGGGCACGCAGACGGCCACTCGCACAGCCAGCATCGACATGAGGCCAAGCATCTACCGATAGCAGCCATTTTGCAAAGCAAGGGACACTCTAGTCGGACCCGTCCATTGCCCGTGCCCAAGCCGCGGTCCGCAGGCAGAGACACTGACAACCATCCTCGTCAGCTGGGAACGCTACGCCTTGCGCGCGTACTCCACAACCTCAAGCCGGCGACCACCATCAAGATGGGCAGAGCGGCTCCCAACACAGACCAGAACTGGCCGTCGGCTACATTGTTGGGCGAAAGAGAAAGGAACCAATTCCAAAAGTAGATGATCGACGCGGCCACCGAGCCATAGAAGACCGTGTTGGCCTCCAGGTACCGCTTCAGATCCGCCGAACCTTCGCCGTCGAACCGCCGCTTGCCGGCGTAGCTTGCCACCAGCGTGACCAGCACCGCAGGCGCGATGACCCAGTTCAAGTAGCGCCACACCGTGAACGGCGCATCACCAGCGTGATAGAACGGAGTGACGATGAAATGGACGGCGATGGCAGTACCAGCCAGCACGACGTAGGCCGCCGCCACGCGAAGAAAATAGGACATATCAGCCCCCTGAATTTGCATCGGCGCGAAAAGTTATCAATCATCATCATAGCTCCACGATGTGAAAAGAGCGTGAATTCTGGCGCTGTTTCTGTGCGACCTATGTGAAGAGTCATTCCTCGCCACTGGACGACCCGGGAATGTCTGGGTCCAAACTCCTAGCGCAGCTGGTCGGCCAGCGGCCAAGTTCCCGCCCACAGCATAGGGAGAATTCCCTCCATACCCGTTCCAAGGCCTCTGCGCAGCCCACAGCGAAGAATTTGAGGTTCCGCAAAGCACTTGCTCCCGATGTCATGGCGGCCGCCGTAGCAGCAAAGAACCCGTTGCCGCAACACCGACAGGCGCGACACCCTTCCGGTCTGACGCCAACCGGTAGTAGAGTCGGTGCAGGTGGTGTAATAGGCGTTATCCTTGTCGATGATGATCACGCCGCCGCGAGGATTTGCGGTCAGTAGGATCTCAGCAACAAACCCGTTTGACGGCAATTTGGCGTGGTGATAGCGTCGCCCCATCGACAACCGGAATCTCCGCGGACAAACGAACTCGAACAAGGGTCAGTACAGACCAGGAGCGTGATTATGGAGCGGCTACGGTTTATCGACGGTGATGCCCATGTTCTGGAACCGGAGAGGATTTGGCAAGATTATCTGGAAAAGAAGTACCAGCACCTCATCAGCGGCCACGTCCGCTGGGTGAGAACAGCTTCCGGCGACGGCTCCACTGGAGAAGCCTCCGACAACAACGCCCTCGCTTTTGAGCTTGAGGTGGAGGTGATGGGCCGGAGGCCGTTGGGCGAGCGGGACCCCACGGCCGCCACCAGGAACTTCCAGGATCGCGACCTGGACGAGTTGGATTTCGCTTACGGCAAGTGGGCGGACCAAGACTTTCCAGCCAGCGCCTACCGAGAAGTGATGGACACCCACGGTGTGGACCACATGATCCTCTACCCCACGGCCGGCTTCTGGACCACCGGCGTCGCCGAGATGGATGGCGAGACCGCCATGGCCATCCGCCGGGCCTACAACCGTTGGCTGGGAGATTTCTGTCAGGAAATCGGAAAGGGGGCGTGCGGCGCGGCGTCCATAGACCTGCGCGACCCGGCAGCCGCAGCCGCAGAAGTGCGCAGGTGCGTCACGGAGTACGATTTCAAGGCGGTGCACCTCAATCCGGCGCCAGTACCCAACCTGCGGCTTTTTGACAAGGAATGCGATGTCCTCTGGGATACCTGCGCCGAGCTGGGCGTGCCGGTGGGGCTACACCCGAGCGCCAACCACCCCTTTGACCAAGGGCTGCTGGACTACCTGCCGGGGTTGAGAAACTGTCGCGCCACCGTGTCCTTCGTAATGGGCAGTATGCTGGCCTGTACCGGTTTCATCATGGGCGGCGTTTTGGAGCGGCATCCGCAACTGAAGCTCGTGTTCCTTGAATCGGGCTGTGGGTGGGCGGCTTTCTGGCTGGATCGTCTCGAAGCCGGCATCCAGGGTGGCACGCGCCGGCTCAGGATACAGGGCCTGAACCACAATCCGGTCGAGTACTTCCAGCGCCAGTGCTTTGTGGCAGCCGACCAGGATGATCCCGGCATCGAGCCGCTGATCCAGGCCGTCGGCGACCACGTCATCGTCGGGGCAACCGACTTCGGCCATCCCGAGGGGAGAAAGTACTTCAAAGCGAAGCAGGACCTGATGGAACTCGCCGGCGTGTCAAACGAGAGTAAGCACAAAATCATGTGGGACAACGCGCTGCGAGCTTACCCCATAACCCCTGACGACTAGAAATTCAGCCGGAAACCCCGATTTCGCGGTTTCGCGGCCTGCCGGTCTACCTGTCGGAGAAGATGGCCGACGAGACGATGCGCGGCCGCTTGGTGCCACGCATCTACGTGGCGGTGCATGCACAGTATTGCCGATGCCGGTTGATTTGGTGCTATTTTGCCTGGAATAGTGGGAGCGCCCCGTGCCATATAATGGCACTGGTATATGCAAGCGAGGTGAACGCGATGGCGGAATTGCAGCGGACAGCGATAACCAGCGATCAGGCCCCCCAACCCCTCGGCGCCTATTCGGTCGGAATGTCGGTCAACGCCGGGAAGTTGATATATGTAGCTGGACAGGTTGGTGTGGACCTTTCGGGCGCCCTCGTAGGGCCAGGTGATGCCGCGGCCCAGACGCGACAGGTCTTTCAGAACATTGGCGGTGTTTTGGAATCGGCCGGCGCCGGGTTCCACAACGTGGTGGAATTCACGACCTATGTGGTGGGGCACGACTCGGTGCAGGGCTTCATCGACGGAAGGAATCAGGTCTTCCCGGACATTTTCCCCAACGGAGACTATCCGCCCAACACCCTGCTGGTGGTCAACGGTCTGGTACGTGATGAGTTCCTGGTCGAAATCAAGGCAGTGGCCGCCCTGGCGTAAATCACATTTCCGCCTCCAACCCATCACAATACGCAGACGTAATTGAACACGCCCAGCGGTACCCGAACGCCAAAAGCGTCTCCGTTCAAGAAGCGATAAACCACGACCCAGCACACCGGTTCGTCTCAACCCCCGACTACCGGGTGGCCGCCAACCCGCGCCACAAGGGCCTCAACCCCGACGCTTCCGTCCTTACGGTAGACCCAGACAGGTGACGGCACCGGCCGGGTCCCGTGCAGCAACAGCCCGAGTTCGCGTGGCTCACCCGCTACGTGCAGGCGCTGAACGACCTCGCTCCACCTCTGCCCACCAATTGTCGGCAGCGCTCTGGGCGAACTTTCTCGCCGGCAAAAGCGGTGGCTCAGTTCAGGCCGAATTGCTCCCGGGCGTTCTCGCCCATCATACGGGCTATGACGGTCCGTTCTACTCGTGCCTGGGTCAGCGCCTGGATGGCGTCCCAAGCGCTGGTTGTGTCGTGGTGCGGATACCGAGAACCCCAAACGACTTTATTTTCGTAGGAATGCGGGAGCTCCTGGATCATGCGCTCTTCAGCGTCGAATCCCAGCATGACGTGGCCTTCTTCCCACATTTCTTCAGGGTCGGTCCTGACGGGATAATAATGCTGGAGAGGGATAACCCGTGTCGATGCCTCCATTTTCTCCAGGACTTCGTCCATCCAGGAGGCCTTGCCGTGGGCCATGACCACCCTCATCTCAGGGAAGTGCTGCATGACGGTATATCCGATCAGCGTGGATGCGACGAACATATGGTTGTCCAGCCAGGGAGCCAGTAAGGGCGCCACGGGGTGTCCCAGCGAGATCATTCCCGTCGCCGGGGATGCCCGGTTGCGGTCGCTGGTGCTGCCACCAGCGAAGGGTCCACCTCCGCCGCCGCCGAGGCCGGCGGTCTGTGAAAGTCGGCCGCTGATCTTTTCTACGAAGGGACCATGGGAAGTCCACTCCGGATTCCATAAGCCGGCCGTAGGATGTACGGCGGCGGCCAACCCCAAGTTTTCCAATTCCGCCCAAAGAGGATCGTAGTAAGGGTGGGTCAAGTACCGTCCATCCATGAACATGGGCCGGATGAACGCCCCACGGAAACATCGTGATCCGGCGACGCGGCGCAACTCGGCTGAAGCAAAGTCCATGTTGCCAAGGGGGACCATAGCGGCGGCGAAGAGACGGTCCGGCGCGGCCTGACAGAAATCTGCAATCCAGTCGTTGTACGCCCGCGCCAGCGCCCAGGCCACGTCCGGATCCTCAACCAAGTGAAAACCTTCGGCGAACCACGTCGGGTAAACGAAGGTCTGGTCGATTCCCATCGCATCCATATCCCGGAGCCTGGCCTGTGGATCAGAGGCGCCTTCACACATCGGATGGCGGGTATCCGGGTCCAACTCGCCAACGGAGTCCCAGGTCATTCCAGGCTTCCAGATGGCATGACGGGGGATGTTAGGGTTTGCGTTGTCCCGAAACACCCGGCCGTTGATTTTGAGATACGAGTCGAAACGCCCTTCTTCGCGCCAGAGGGCAATTTTACCCGGGACTCTATACTCGGGCTCCAGGTATTTCTCCCACACGTCGCGGGGTTCCACCACGTGGGAATCGCTGTCAAAAACAGCGAAGTCTTTACTGGTAGTCATCGCACGTCATCCGATGGGCTGCCGGTTATCGGGGCGTAACCGACGACTCCGGCTTGAGGGCCTCGTTTATCTCGTCTTCGTCGGGCCACCATTCCGGGCGGTGGATCTCGGTGACGCGCTCACGAATGATCTTGCTGGGCGGCTCGATATTGTAAAGATGGCGGGCGTTTGCCCCCAGAAACCTGGCCTGGTCGTCGATGGGCAACTCGCATTCTTCCATGGTCTCGATGGCCCTCCAGGCATCGTCTCCGTCGTGGTGATAGACGTCGGAAGCCCAGGCGAGGATGTCCCGATAGTAGTCAGGCAGGCGGGACGGGGGGGCTTCGTCGCCTTCGAAACCGGTGACGCAATGCTGGAAGAAAGTCTCGCTGGGCAGTTGCTTCAGAGGAGGCAAGTTGCGGTCATTTCGGTAGAGCCTGTAGGTCTTGTCGCATTCATCCAGCAGGAAGCTTAGCCAGGTGGACGACGCCTCGAACACTGCGGCTCGAATCTTGGGATGCCTCTCGAAAAACCCCGACATCAGCACCATGGTCACCCATAGGGACGCCTCGGCCTGGAAGTTTTGCACATTGCCCAAGAAGGTATGCGGCAATCCGGAGGTGGAAATTGTCTTTCGGATGAGCTCAGCGCCTGAATACTGGTCAGAATAGCCCGGTGGTTTCGCGACCCCCGAGGCAGGGAATGGGTGCATGCCGTAGACGAGGCCGGTATCTTCCAGGGCATTCCACACGCCCTCGTACTTGGGTTGGATCGGGTAGTTGCCCATGGCATCCATGGGTCTGATCAGGGCAACCCGGCAGCCCATGGCAGCCACGCGATAGACCTCTTCAGCAGCGAACTGGGGGTTTTGCATGGGGATGAGGGCGGCGAAGTAGAGACGTTCCGGGTCCTCCTGCGTGTATTCGTAGGCCCAATCGTTGTAGGCTTTGCACATGGCCCGCGCCCCCAGGGCGTTCTGCAGCCAGGGGTAAGTATCGATGCTGGTCGGTATGATCATCACCTGGTCGATGCCCTGGACGTCCATGTCTCGCAGCCGGGGGCCGGGTTCGTCGGCTCCGGCGTGGGCGAGGTAATCCGACTGCTCGCTGGTGAGTGCAGTTTCAGGATTGAGGTTGCGGACGTTGAAGGCGCGCTGGATGTCATGTTTGAGTCCGGGACCCGCTAGCCTCACGATGTCGATGGCGCCTGGCCCAGTCTTCGGAACGGGGGAGAAGCTGTTCACGTCAGCCTTTCCGTTGACCAGCAACTGGTTCGTTTCAGCGTCGTACCACATGGTGGATTTCAGAGCTTCCAGCTCGTTGCCGGTGAGGTGATCTGCGGCCCGTTCCCAGATGACAGCGGGCTCCACGATGTGCGCATCGCAGTCGAAGGTGGGGAAATCTTTCGCCATTGGCCTGAATCGCTGCACTGGCACGACGGACCCTCCTCTCCACCACACGGTGGGTTGTATACAGGCAATTTTACGCCTAACCTAACAATGGGCGTTACTAATGTCAGCGATCTGACGGGTTGCATGAGCCTGAATCGTAGCAGTGGAACCAAGACCCTACACCATTAATTCGGCCAGAGTTCATAATCGATGGCATATCGACGATGTGGTCCGACAGCCATGACGGTTTCTCTGGCCTTTACGCATTTCAAGCGGCGTAAGCGAGGGAATCTACAAGTCGGTGGTACAGAGCGACGGGGAGTTCCTGCGTATCGAGGCTGGCGGCTCGACTCCCGACTAACACGGTTTTCAGGCGACGGCCGCTGGTGGGTTGAGGGGCACGCCCGGCTCATGGTGCTAAGCATCGGACATGGGCACCAGTTGGTAGCCGAGTTGGGACGCCCGCCGTTTAGCCGCGCGCAACGCACGGTGCTGATACTGGCTCTCGTAGTATTCGGCGCCAGCATCCACGTAGTCCTGGCCGTAGCGCAGCATGGAATAGATGAGCCTGGCCAGCTTATGCGCTGTGGCGGTGATGGCCTTGGGCGCTCCCAGGTGCGCTTTCTTCCGGCGCAGGAAGGCGCCCAGGGCGCTGTCGGAGCGGTGCAGCCCGTGGGCGGCCAGACGCAATGCCGCCGCCGCACGGTTGGCGCTGGGCTTGGTCTTTGAGCTCTTGACCTTGCCACCGGTGATACGGTTGTCGGGGCTCAGCCCCAGCCAGGATGCGAAGTGTTTGGCAGTCGGCTATTTCGTCATATCCGTGCCAATCTCGCTGATCACCTTCAATGCCGTGAAGCCGTCTACGCCGTCGATCCGGGTCAGGTCCACCCTCGTCATCCGATACAGGTGGGTCCTGATATCGAAGCTGGGTGCGTTGCCCTGACTGCGCCGCCGGCCGTTCCCGTCCGGGGACCCGCCGTCCGAGACGTCCTCAAACCGTTCCAACTGGGCTTCAATCTCCCAGTCGCACTCGGCAATCTTCTGGTGGTAGAACCGATACAGTTCCAGGGCCTGGGTCAGCTCAAAGATGTGCTCTTCGAGCCAGTGGCCCTGCAATGATCGGGCGATGGTTGCCTCGTCCGCCCTGATCCGGTGGTCGCGGAGTTTCGCCAGTTGCTGCGGGTCCCGCTCACCGTTCACGATGGCTTCGATTATCGCCATGCCGGTCTGGCCGGTGATGTTGCTGATGACGTGCTGGAGCTTCACGTTCATCTGGGTCAACGCCTTCTGCATATGCTGGATGTGATGAGATGCGTACTCCACCAGCATGGCCCGCTGCCGCAGATAGCTGCGCAGGCGTCGTATGTCCCCGTCGGGTCGGAAGGCTCCCGACAGCAGGCCATAGGTGTGCAGCTGCTGCAGCCACTGGCAGTCCAGCACGTCGGTCTTGCGCCCGGGCACGTTCTTGATGCGTCGAGGGTCCACCAACATCACCTCAAACCCCCGCTCTTCCAGCACCCCGAACAGCGGAATCCAGTACACCCCAGTCGACTCCATGACCACGGTCTCCACTTCGCTCTCGGCCAGCCACTCCGCCAGGCGATACAAGTCGGCCGTGAAGGCGGCGAACTCTCGCACCGGCTGTTCGGCGCGGTCTTGGGGCACCGCCACGAAATGGTTGGTGGCGCCCACGTCGATGCCCGCCGCGTTCAGGTTCACCTGGGACAGTTGCGCGGGCAGACGCTCCGGCCCTCCTCCGGTCTTGCCCACCGGCATTGCGCTCCTCTGGCGTGTAGTCATCATCTCCCCCTACCATGGCAGTGTCGGCGCGTCGCCGGAGGAAGTCACTGACAGTAGCCACTCTCCCGAACGGGATCGTCCCCATTGGGACGTCACCAATGATGCCGCCGTAAGACTCCCGGACCATGCTTTGTATCGGGCAATTTGCACCAAAGTCTAGTCGGTCTTGGTCCGGACGACACGCTTCGTCGTGAGCTTACACGTCCAGCACACCTACCCCAGTTAGTCTCCTCTGCACGGCTCGGGAGCGAGCATATCGATGCTTTGTACAAAAACTAGAAATATCACAAGAACAGGGTAAGCTCTATCAAATCACCACTAGAGGTCTAATATGCCTACCCTGCCCGAAGTCATTGTAACCATGCTGCTGCCCTTTGAGCGCCTGTTTGACCGCAGGACCTGGCGTAAAGCCCAACTTCTGGTGGTGGGGTGTCAACGCCGACGAAAATCTGACCCAGGTTCGCCGATCTGGGATTGACCTACCTCCGTTGGTTTTGCGCGATCGCCGGTTAAGAATCGACCCACCTGGATGGTGCTGGTTGAGGCGGATCCCAGGTGCTAAAGTTTCGGTAACATTGTTCGGTGAGGCAACAGGTTTCGGCAAATGTAGTTGACGCGGGACAGCAGGTACGCTTCTTCGCACACCCACAACCTTCGGTGGAAGTTTGACCCGCATGCCCTCAGGCCGGGGGCATTCAATCACCACACTGAACAGGTTAGAACGCGCCCCGCCGCGGATGGACTGCGGGGGCAACGGTTCCGGATTGCGATTGACAACCAACGCCACCGACGCTCCGTTGGGCAACCCGCTTTTTTGAATGTACACGTTGCCGAGGGCGCGCCCTCGGCGACAGCCTCATCACGGCACGTGCTCCTGGTCTCCCGGGAAATCCTGACGGTATCAATAGAGGACCGGCAGGTCCGCGCGACGTACCACCCGTCCCTATGACGGCATTCGTCGCAGACGTGGTGCATCTGGAGGACAGCCCACGAAACCCGTTCAAATCGGAGACGGTTTCCGCAATCGATGGCCGGTAAATCAGCCTGGCGGAAATCGCAATTGGGCGAGACGCCGTCGGCCCCGCACGAACCGGTTTACGTAACCCCACTTGTGCGAACCAAACCCAGTATCAAAAACCGCCCGCTACACCCCGTCATCAGCCGCACCGGCGCCCGCCGGCCAGCCGCATATTGTGGCTGAACCGGTCAACCGCCGTGATGATTCGCTTCCTGGTCCTGGCAGGCAGCCCGTTGATCCCTTCGGCAGCGCCCAGCGCCGCCCAGTTAGTGCCTATCCTAATAATCCGGCGGCTCTGAGGGCGATGAGGGCGCAGGCGAAGTGAAGAAAGGCGATGTAGTTGTCGGGGGACTTGTCCCAACGAACCAGAATGCGCCGGAAACGGTTCAGCCAACTATGGGTGCGTTCCACCACCCAACGCCGGGCTTTGAAACCGGCCTCCCGCTTGATGGCTTGAGCCTCTTCGCCTCGACTGCGGATGTGGGCCGTGAAGCCGAACTCGTCCAGGGTGCGGCGCACCTCTGCGAAGTCGTAGCCCTTGTCCAGGCACATCCCCTGGGGATGCTCTGGGCTGGGCGCCGGTCGGGATACCGCCACGCTGTCCACCGTGGCCCACACCAGCTTCATGTCGTGGCGGTTGGCCCCGTCCACCGCCAAGCCCACTGGAATGCCCGACGCTTCAGTCAACAGGCTGCGCTTGACGCCTCGCTTACCTCGGTCGGTGGGGTTGGCGCCAGTTTTTTCCCCCACCCAGGGGCGACTTGGTCATGGCCCCGTCCATACTCAGCCAACTCCAGTCCAGACCCTGCAGTTCGTCGTAGCGCTCCAGTCCCACCCGCCACAACTCCAGGAACACCCCAGCGGCAACCCACTCCTGAAAGCGCAGGTGCGCGGTGGACCCGGAACAGATCCCCGTGGCGTCCAAGGCCTTCCACTGGCAACCGGTGCGCAACACGTAGAAGATGCCGTTGGCGCAGGTGCGGTCGGGAACCCGGGGACGGCCGCCCCCAAACCGATGGGTGTTCACACGCTTGGGGATCAGGGGCTCCAGCACTGCCCAGAGTCCGTCGGAAATCTGGAAACCGCCGGTGGTGGGATTGGTCTTGTTGGCTGGGCCAGCCCGCTTGGGACGTGGCGGCTTGGGGTCTTTCGCTTTGCTCATGGCCCCAGTCTAAACGTAACCCCACCTGGGCTTCCCAGAACGGGAGCGCGAGTTTTCACGAGTTATTAGGATAGGCACTTAGTCATCCGGCCCAACCTGTTGGCCAGCTCGATCAGCGGATCCGGCGATCCGGTCGCCTCCGTCAGTATCACCCGGCCGGTGGGCGCGTGGGACAGGCTGTACACCCTCTCGTCGTCAGCGTTCCGGTGCACCACCAGGCTCGCATCCTACGTCTCGTAGCAGCTGACCTCCCGCCACTCAACACCGCCTCCATCACCTTGCGGCGCGTCCGGACCCGTCTCCGCCGGTACGGCAAATGCCAGGCGGCAGGTCCGCATTGGTCGTTTCCCCATCGGTTCACCTCCCCCGTATGGCATTGACGGATCGCATCAGGTCGGCAGTTTTCGAATCGCGGATGTTCCGCCGCCGGTTGCTATTCAGATTGTAAATCGCATTCCGTTTCTGTGGCCCTCTGACCGGAGAGCGTGTTGGAGCAGAAAGCCCATCAGCATGGGATGTGCGGGTTACAATGGGTCCCACTCCTCTCAGGAGCAATCCCCGATGGCCACCACCCCTTCCGGAGCCGAGCGGTGGGAAAGCGGGCCATGTGAGCGCCTCAGGAGTCGGCGTCCAGCTGTGGACGTACAGGGATAATGCCCGCCCAGGTGTTCAGCAAAAATGCCACCTGTCTATCCTGGGATCGTATCAGGTGTCGATGCCGCCCCAGCGACGCGTTTGCCGGACGCCTTCGATAACGGGAGATTGTTCTTTGTCCGCGGTCCTCTTGCGTGTACACTGCGCGCCTAGCGACAGCCAATCTCCAATTCCGCATCCGAAAACGGTTTCAGTCACAACGCCACTCCCTCCCTGATTCGCGGTATCTATGACCCTAAAAAACCGAATCCATTACGCTTGGATCATCGTGGCGATGGCCGCTGCGATGGGGTGCATCACCTCCTCGGTGCGATTCGCAGCGGCTGCCCTGGTGCCGCATCTCAGTGATCCCGCGGGCTTCGGCTGGAGCTACGGCGCCATCAGTCTCGCGTTCAGCCTCCAGTGGATAGTCCTGGGACTGGTGAGCCCCTACGTGGGTGGACTCGGTGACCGTTACGGCGCCCGTTGGTTGCTCCTGTTTGGAGCCTTGCTGTTCATCGCCGGCATGTTGCTGACTGGCATCATGAGCAACCTGTGGCAATTCTATCTGTTCTTCGGAGTGTTCCTCGGCGTCGCCACCACCATTTTCACCGTGATCCCGGTGACCAGCGTCACCCTGTGGTTCAGGAGACATCTGGGAGCCGCCATGGGGGTCGTTTGGTCGTTCCAGGGCATCGGGGTAATCGCGTTCCTGTTCCTGATTGGTGCGGCCTTCAACCAGTTGGGCATCCAGTGGATCTTCTGGCTTCCGGGCATCGCCGGGGGAGCGCTGCTGCTGCTGTTGGTCAGGTTCTTTTACAACGGACCCGCCGACATAGGTTTGCGCCCTTTGGGCGATCTTGGAGACGAGCCGGTTCAACAACCGAGGCGGGATGAGACCGCAAAGGTAAGGGCCAGGGTGTTCCTCCAGCAGGCCCAGCGCACCGTCACCTTCTGGAACCTCATCGGGATCCACTACTGGGGATGCATGGGCCACAACATCATCAACGTCCTGGTGGTGGCCATCGCCGCCGACCGCGGCCTCTCCCTGGGCGCGGCCGCCGGGGTGCTGGCGGCCCAGCAGAGCGTTGGAGTCATCGCTCGGGGCGTCGTGCCCGTCGTGGCGGAGCGCGTGGGTTGCAGAACGGTCTGGATCGTCGGTATGTCCCTGCAGGTCTTTCCGCTGCTGATCATTCTCTTTGCCCACGACGCCTGGGCCTATTACCTGTTCGCAGCCCTCTTCGGTATCGGCCAGAGTACCGAAGTGCCCACGTTCCCAATCGCCAATCGTCAGTATTACGGAAACGTCCCCCAGGGCAGCCTTTACGGATGGCAAAGCCTGGGCAGCGGCCTCGGAATGGGATTGGCGCCGGTATGCGCCGGGTTCCTGTGGGACATCACGGGAACCTACGCGGCGCCGTTGCTCATGTCCCTTGGGTTCAGCACAATGGCCCTCGTCCAAGCCTGGCTGCTGCCGTCGCCCCGCGTCAGACAGATCCCCGACTGGGAGCGCCACTTGCCCGCCAACCTCAGAGCCGCCGGTTAGCGCAAGCCGCTACCGGCAGGCAACCGCATTCTCGAGGATCAAGCGGTGGACCGCTCGGCATTTCTTGAGCAGTTCCAACCGCAAAACCGAAACATCCCCGCTCAGCTAGGCAGCATAGCTGTCGCGATTGCCACCATGCGGCCTGCCCACCCCCGAATCGGCCAAGTCCTTCTCAAAGCGCCGGCCCTGGTTGTAAGGCAGAACCGTACCCGGTCAGGCTAATGATGATCGGCAGTATGCCGTCCTGCCTGCTCCCGAGGGTCCGGCTGCGATGAAACCCCTCATGTCGGCTCAGACGAAAGGCTGCGGACCGGCGGCTGGTCCGTAGGGGCCGGGACCATGGAGGCGCCGCATCACCGCGCGGGCAAGCGGGATGCCGATGTTGTGCTCCCGTCGGCTCCCGTCATCATCGTCGCCGGTGGCTATGGTCACGAAGTTTCGGTCGCGACGCACCCGGGCGTCGTAGCCAATCTCAGCCAGGTATTCAGTCACGAGGTCGGCCATCACAGTGGCCAGAAGCTCGGTGTCGCTGGATCCAATGGCGATGCGGTAGATGGGGGACTGCCCGAACCGGTGCTCCATCCAGTCGGCCATCTGCTCTATGCCGGCGGCGTTGAAGGGGTCTGTCCACCGGAAATCAGACTTCATGATCAGCCTCCGTTGCTGAACCGGGGACATCGCGCCCCCGAACCGCGCCATCCGCCCGGGTTCCGGATCATTCCCAATGACCGGCGCAGCGCCCGCATCGCATCGCGTCCTGGCCACGCCTACCCGCACAACCGAGCGTAGGACTCTGCTACCTCCGCCATCATCAGTTCTCCCCGCTGCAGTTGCGCCCGCAACTACGCTTTCGCAACCGCCACGCTCAACGGAACGGTTCCGGCCAAAAGCTTCGGGCGGAATTGCTCACCCGCCTGCGCTACACTGTCCCCGGGCCGGAATGAGCTGCCGCATCCGCTTCGTGCTGGAACTGCCCGATCCCGACGACTTCCAGCTGAACAACCACAACCCGCCCCGTGTGTGCAATGCAAAGGCCCAGCAGGAGGCCTACGATCAGGCCTGCCGCCAGAAGTGGCAGGCACTGCTCCTGGTTCAAGGCCAAGCTGGAGGCGGGCGCCGCGGGCATCTCCACCCTGGAGGCCGAGTTCCTGGCCAACATCGTCCTGCCCGACAACAACACCGCCGGAGAGTGGATGATCCCCCAGATCGAACAGGCCTACCGCACCTGTTGCCCGCCGCGGGACGGATCGGGAACCGTCCCTCCGGTCCCATTCCCCTCCCGCCGGCCTGAGTGGTTCACACGTAGTTGGAACGGGAATGTCCCGGTCGGGCTATGGCAGCGGCGGGCTGGTTGGCGGTCATTCCCCCAGGAGCATTCCCCGATGACCACCCCCTCCGCATCCGTCGAGATTTACTGCTTCAAGTGCAAGGCCAAGACCGCCTCCAAGGATATCGAGGCCGTCATCATGAAGAACAGCCGTCCCGCCAACCGCTCCACCTGTGTTGACTGTGGAACCAGGAAGTTCCGCATCGGCGTCCTTCCCTAGCGCACCCCCAGCATACCTTCGCCCCCAAGCGCCTGCCCTGGCCACAGCACAGTTGTCACGCGACGACCCCGTACCTGACGGGTCAGGATCGTTCCGCCTCGTACATGGCGGCCGGCGTACTGATCCTTCCCGCTTCGTGCAGGAAGTCCAGCGCCATCCCCACGTCGTGATACACCTCGCCCAGCGCACGCCGCACCTGCGCCGTGTCGACTTCTTCCCAGACGTCCTCGTCCAGGTAGCAGCGCCGGTAGCGATATCCGCCGCTGCGGTCAGCGTCGCGGCCGTCTGAGTTCATCGGCTACGTTGAGTTCCAGCGGCCACTGGCAACCCGTCACCGGCCATCACCCGGGTCCCCAGTATCAGGCTCCAACCGCTGCCTTTCAGCCCGGCGCTCTTCCAGGTATTCCACGATGATTTTCGAGTCCTTGCCGTAGTCTCCACGGCATCAACGCTAATGCCAGGCTGTATCTCCGCACCAATGTCGGCGCTGGGTGTGCCGACCGCACGCCTGGAACTGAAGGGGCCGATGCCGGGGCTATTATAATTGCCATCGTTCGTGCCCATCCCTCGTCGGATGGCCGCATCCTCCAGGTGAATACCATGACCTACGCCCGCAACACCACCGTCGCCGTCAACCGCACTCGCCTCGAGATCGAGGAAACCCTCAATCGCTACGGCGCCGACGGCTTTGCCTACGCTACCGAGGGCAACCTGGCCCTGATCATCTTCGCCATGGAAAACCGACGCATCCGCTTCGTTCTGGAGCTGCCCGATCCCGACGACTTCCAGCTGAGCAACCACAACCCGCCGCGCATCCGCGATGCAAAGGCCCAGCAAGCCTCCTACGACCAGGCCTGCCGTCAGAAGTGGCAGGCACTGCTCCTGGTGGTCAAGGCCAAACTGGAGGCGGTATCCGCGGGCATCTCCACCCTGGAGGCCGAGTTCCTGGCCAACATCGTCCTGCCCGACAACAGCAGCGCCGGCGACTGGATGCTCCCTCAGATCGACCAGGCCTACCGCACCGGACAGATGCCGCCCCTCCTGCCCCTGGGTCCAAGTCCCAACCGTCGGCCTGACCGGCCCATCCCATTGCCACCCGCCTGACCGGCTGCCGCCGTTGTTGGAACCGGCACCGCGCTGTGCGACAATTGCCCCGGCGGGCCGGTTGGCGCCCGTGCGCAGGACGGGCGTTTTCACCCCAGACCTTCCGCCGTGAAGGAGCGAAGATGGTGGAACGACGACAACCCCCAGTGTCCGAACTGGCCCTGGCCGATGCCCCCGAGCGGCTGGTCGTCATGATCAACGAACTCAGGACCGACGTGGGTCTCCGCGTTGAGGTCACCATCGACGACACCAGCCTCATCAAGCTCACCTTCTCCGGCACTCTCGACACGGGCTTCCCCCTACAGCGGGAGGTCAAAGACCTTCCCGGTGAGGTGGTCCGCCGTGTCTGGAACGAGGGACTGCGCGGCTACGAAGTCGTCTAGCCCCGGGGCCGCGCCGGAGAAGGTCCGGTCATTCCAGAAAACCGCGCAATGCGCCTGCGTGAGCGGGTTTACGCAGCCTCCGGATGGCCCTCGCCTCAATCTGGCGGATCCGCTCCCGCGTCAACCCGAACACCTCTCCCACCTCCGCCAGCGTGCGGGGCCGACCCGCTCTTTCGTTGTTTGACGTGCGGGAATTGCCCCACCTCCGCCAGCGTGCGGGGCCGACCATCGTCTAAACCGTAGCGCAGCCGCAATATCCGGCTCTCCCGCTCACCCAGCGCGTCCAGCGTCTCCCTCAACTTCTCCCTCAGCATCTCCGCCATCATCTCGTCCTCCAGGGGAACGACGTCGGGATCCTCCACAAAGTCTCCCAGTTGGACGTCTCCCTCCTCTCCCACCGGCGTCTCCAGCGATACCGCCTCCCGCGCAACCTGCCGTACGTATTCGATCTTCTCAACGCTCACCGCCATGGCCTCGGCCAGCTCGGCATCGGTGGCATCCCGCCCCAGCTCCTGCATCAGGGTCAGTTCCCGCCTCCTGAGCTTGCTTACGGTCTCCACCACGTGCACCGGCACCGTACGGTGCGGCCCTGGTCGGCGATGCCCCGGCTCACCGCCTGCCGGATCCACCAGGTGGCGTAGGTGCTGAACTTGTAACCCCGCCGGTGGTCGAACTTCTCCACGCCGCGCATCAGGCCCAGGTTGCCCTCCTGCACCAGGTCCAGCAGGGACATGCACCGGCCCTGGTGCTTTCTGGCCACGCTCACCACCAGCCGCAGGTTGGCCTCGGCCAGGTGGTCACACGCCCGGCTGCCCGCTTTCCTAACCTGCTGGAAGTGGTGCTCGATGCGCTCATCCACCGTCTCCATGCGCTGGCTGAGCCCGGGGTCGCGCAGCATCTCGGCAAGCAGCGCCGGCGTGCACCGGTCACGCTGCATGTCATGCTCCGCCGCGCGTTCGGGATGCAGCTCCGCCCAGACGGGCACGTAGGCGGCCGTGATTGCCGCCGCATCGGTAGGCAACAGCCTGGTGTCCAGCGACAGCCCGATGACGCGCGCGCGGGCATCATCCTCGGTGAGGTCCAGCTCACGGGTCGCGGCGTCCACCAGTTCGGGATCGAGTTTCCCGTCGATCGCGGCCCGGAGTGCGGGGTGCGTCCGGACCTCATCCACCGTCAACGCGTCGTCCAGTCCCAGGTGACGCGCCACCACCCGCGCCACCGCCGCGCTGCGGGCGATACGGGCCAGGAGCAGCATGGCCGCCTCCCAGGCTGCGTTTTCATCCTCGCTGCCGCAGGCGACATCATCAGCCGCGGCTTCCGTCAATCCCTGCTCCAGCTCCCTTTCCAGTTCCCGCAGGTGACCGGCCAGTTCCTTCTCCTGCGCCAGGTCGCGTTCCTCCTGCGCCGTGAGCAGCTCGACGCGGCCGATCTCCCGCAGATACATGCTCACCGGGTCATTGACACTCCCCGCTCCGTCCTCGGGTTCCGCGTTCAGCCAAGCCCACTCCTCATCCTCGATGCCCCCCAGCGCCTGCCGGTCAACTTCGGTCTCTGCCACCGTCGGTACGCCGGCTTCGTCGTCCTCGGCAGCGTCCGTAGTGTCGCCGCCCGTCGCCTCCACCTCCACCTTCACAGTTACCTCACCCTGAGACGTCATCAATCCCCAGTCAGAGCCGCTCAATCTCATCCCGCATCATCTCCATTGTGTCACCCGTCCCAGGCCGCGTCCCTGCTTGCGATGACGCAGATAGGGCCACCTCCAATCCAGGTAGAATTCACCGCGAAAACGGAACACCAAAACACACGGTATCCGAGGATCCCGAACGCCCTCTCTCCCCGGGTGTCAGCAGTTTCGTGCGCCCACCTCCCGGTGGTATTGCGCCAGGCGGCGGCTCGTCAGCGTCGCCGCCCTCTCGTCTACCATCACCCCCGCGGCCGCGTTGTCGGCCCTCAACTCCGCCATCTTCATCCGGAAGCCCCCGCTCCCCTGCGTCCCCTTCACCCGGTTGCAGTACGAGCACAGCAGCTGCCAGTTCCGCACCTGATGTTCTCCGTCGTCGATCAGCGCCAGGATGTGGTCCGCCTCAAACCGCAGGTGGTGCGGCTGGTGAAAACCGCAGCCCGGACAGACTCCCCGCTGCACCACGTACAGTGCGATCCGCTCCGGCTCGGGAACACTCAACCGTCTACCCTCACCTGTGCGCCTATGAGGCGGGCGCTTCTCATACACCTCCACCGGCTCCTGGTACTCTCGCAACAGCTCCACGTCCATGGGCCAATCGGGCTCCAGGAACAGGTAGCGGCCGCGGCTCACCCTGGTGAGCATCCGGGGCGCCGGCCTGCTGTGGCCCTGGGTGGCGCAACCCGCCAGGTCGCTGAGTTCCCGGTTGACCAGGTTGCGATCGCGCTTGGCTTCGGGATCGAAGCCGGCTACCCCCGAGGCTGCCACCAGTCCGTAGATTTCCTCGGTGGTCAGGACGCACCCCTGGTGCGCCACCATCACCTGCACGATGTGAGGACGCAGACTCGTTGCTGCTTTAATTAAACCATTGCCTCGCCTTTGATGCTCAATAAAGACCTCCCTATTCACAACGTGGCTAACTTGCCAAAGGTATAAACGACGCGGCGGGCGTAACACCTAACGATGCTGCGAGTAATCACGTTTCCGCAGTATGGGGGTGGGGAATAAAAAGGGGCCCCATCCCCCATACCCCCTACCCCTCCTCTGTAGAGGTAGGGGTAGGGGGTAGGTGAACCTGCTTTTGAGCATGATTTCCACGGAATACGTAACACCTAACCGGGCTGACCAGCGATGCGTGGATTGGCGTGGTTCACCGCCAGCGCGTGTAACATCTAACGACGATGAGGCTGTTCGGGCCAGCCAGCAACGAGTGAACTGGCGTGGCTCACCGCCAGCGAGCGTAACACCTAACGACGGTGAGACTGTTCGGGTCTGTCAACGACGCTCGGATTAGCGTTATTCGCGGTCAGCGAGCGTAACACCTAACGACGGTGGGGCTGTTCGGGCTGGCCAGCGACGGGCGGACTGGCGTGGCTCACCGCCAGCGAGCGTAACACCTAACGACGGTCTGGCGGCAGGATTTTCCTGTCAACAATGCGTAACTCTTGGAATTCTGCGAGTTGCGCGACAACCGCATTGGTTCGCTGTACCAATACACGACGATTTTGAACTGCTGACGACGGGAAGGCGAGAGACACCAACTCATCATCGGTGATCCGTGGATACCGGTCTGGGTCGTTGACCTGTACCCAGTGACGGGCTCTGCCTCGACCGACGGGTATTTTTGTAACGCCGGGATTATGCCATTGGTAAGCCAAGTTGATCAACAACCGATAGGCCGGCGCTGATTTCACTCCCCATAGCCTCAGGTTGTCAGATACCTGTGGCCCGGTTCCTGAGCCTGGCGGCAAATCGACGATGATGCGGACCGACTCGTCTAGCGCTCCGGGTCCTCGAGGTATACCACCCACAGAGACTACTCGGCGTAGCTCGCTGCGCTGAATCTGGGGGTCATAAGTGGGATCCTGGCGTCCCAGCTGTCCAGTGCCTCAATGGCGGCCATCAGGCGGGGCCAGTATTCCGCGGGGCTCGGCGTTCGGGTCGGGTACAGCCATTTCAGGAACTCCCGCAGTGAAACCGACATGGCCACTGGCAGCCCTCGTTCCCGTTCGTCCATAGGAACGCTGAGTACTGACTCTACAAACATCCGCAACGCCAGTGGAGCGCCTTTGCCGGGGCTGATGGCTGGGCCGGCGCCAAGGTCGTACAGTGCCAGGGGTAAAGCCGGGGAAGGCGTATCGGGTTTGCCGAAGCCTGGCATCACTAGTTGCTCGCCATCTGGCCCATACCCATAGCCCGCATGCGCCGCCGGGCTGAACAGCAAACGCGCGTTTCGTTGGCCTAGTGTGTCGGCCATCGCCAATCGTGCCGGTATGACCCGGTCCGTGGCGCGGCGGTTGGGTTCCACAGGGCGAGGGCATTGTTGCCACGCATTGACTAGGGGCGCCAGCGGCCAGCGCACGTCCTCGTCGGCATCTACGGCGCTACGATAAGAATCCCAGAGGTCACTGATTGAGACGGATGCTTGACTGTCTATAATCACCCCGCCGTGAATCTCCAGCGGCGGCTGAATGTCGTAACCGAGGAGTGATGTGAGCCGATCGCACACAGCATCGATGGTAATTGTTCACGTTTGAGGGGATCTGATCGGCTCAGCACCGGAATTGCCTACTTGGCCACGGCTCTGGGAACGGCCAAAAAGCCCGCAGATCTCATCAACTCTGAACAGTTACCGTCGGACTCGCGCCAACCAACCAATCGTGGCCCTAGCTTAATCTGCTTTGGGAATGAGCCATCCGCGACACGTCGATACACCGATACCTTGCTCATGCCCGTTGCGGCCATGACTTGCGGCAGTCGCAGCACCCGATCTGTGGTCATGTTGACTCCTCTAACAGTCATCTTGGAGCCATCGTATCACGCCGTTTCTACCAGATTCAACCCCAAGTGAATACTTTTCCGAATGACAGTGTATGAAAAGTGTCAACAGTATTTTGACAAGGTTTATTTGTCGAGGTATTTGGCCCACTGTGCCATCACTTCGGCTCGTCTCTGGTACAGGTCGGAACGGAAATATGCGCCTTCAACCCTTTTCACGGTGTGTTCCAAGATCGCTTCTGCCACTTCCCTGTTGACGCCATTCTCCGCGCACTAGTCCCGTAGTGTGCTGCGGCAACCGTGCGGAGTTCCTGGTATCCCGTGATCACGGAGCAATTTGCTGAGCGTGTTGTCAGACATCGGCCGGCCCGTGATCGAAGGGAATATGAGGTCGGGATGTCCCAACGCCTGCGCTTCTTTCAGCACGTCCAGTGCCTGCCGACTCAGTGGGACATCGTGGGCTCGCCCTGTCTAAGCGCCTGTTTACAATCTTTTTAGGATTAGCACCATGAAGGCAAGCACCACCATCTGCCGGCTGGTATTGAGCTTCCTTTCACAGTTCTTCCAGAGTCGGCGGCACTTTTCCAGCCAGGCGAAAGACCGCTCCACCACCCATCGCTTTGGCAGCACCACGAAGGTGTGCAGTTCGTTGCGTTGCACCACTTCCACCGCGGCTCCCAACAAGCTTTGCACCGCAGTGGCAAAGGGCTTCCCGGTGTAACCCCCGTCCACCAGCACCTTCCGGACCTGATTGCGGCCGGACCGGTTTTCGTCAAACATCACCAAAGCCCCAGCCCGGTCGGTAACATTGGCGGTAGTCACGTGTATCCCATGGGGCAATCCTTGCGTGTCCACCGCGATATGACGCTTGATTCCGGACACCTTCTTGCCCGCGTCATAGCCCTTGCTATCGGCACTGTCCGTGTTCTTGACGCTCTGGGAGTCCACGATGCAGAAGCTGGTCTGCTCTTTCCGTCCATTGCTTTGCCGGACCGCGCCAACCGATTTTTTAGGACACGCTCCAGAATGGAATCCTGACCCGGGCCCGGCCGCTCGCTCCATTGCCGGAAATACTGGTAGCAAGTGCGCCAATTGGAGAAGTCCGCGGGCAGCATTCGCCACTGGCACCCGCTTTTCAAGAGGTACAGCACACCGCAGAAAACGTCATATAAGTCCACGGTGCGGGGCTTGGTCCGGCGGCGGGCCGACTCCAACGTCGGCAGAATATGGGCGAATTGCTCCCGGCTGATGTCGCTGGGATAGGAATGAGACATGATTACCCCTCCCCTGATCACAGTCTCAACTTAACCTATTCCAGAAATCGTAGACAGGTTCTTAGTGCGCTCACTAGTATTACAGTTGCACTTGAATTGAGGGCCTCTGAAAGAGTCTCTTGTAAGGGATTCCAAGGCTCGGGCTTGGTGCCACCGGCTCCACCACGGCTACCATATAGGCAGATCAGTGCTCTCATAAAGTAGTCACAGCAGCGTGCATAACAGCCGTCTAACTTCGGGCACGGTCAGCGACATGAGTCCTTCCTACAAAGCGCGGCTGTAATACTAGTACTGTTTCAATCTGATCTTGTCGGATAGATATATTGGAGCTTACGGCGAGCATCTTGGGTGGTAAACCGCCAGTCTATGGCTGATTTTGCTGCGTTGCACTCGCGTTCGAGCGCCGCAACCTCTCGCCGCAGCTCCGCCTCATCGCTGATACGGCGGTTCAGACATCCCCTGCTGAAGACGCTCAACTCGATCTCAGCCATCCCTTCGGCAAGCTCAGGACAGGATTCAGCCAGCTGCCGTGCGTGGGAGTGTAATGAAACTCGAGGCGTTGGGCGATGCGTCGAGCTTCGCCGGGCTCAAATGCTGCGTAGAGCGCGCCGAGTTTGTGGGTGTTGAGGTTGTCCAGTACCAGCCGGACCACCTCGGCATCAGGGTATGCTTCCTCCACCAGCCACCGCATCTGGTGCGCGAAGTCTACGGCAGTGCGGCGCTCGGTCACCTCCACAGGTCTCCAGCCACCCCTCGGCTCACAGATCATGAACAGGTTCCGTGTCCCGTTGCGCTGGTACTCGGTGTCATAGCGTGCCACCCGTCCCGGGGCAGCCTCCAGGGGCGGACGCACCTCCCCAGTCAATTGCCGGGAGGTCTCGTCTGCCGGGAGGTCTCGTCTGCCGGGAGGTCTCGTCGAAACACCCTACCGGACGCTCCGGATGGTACGCCTGTTGGTACAGGTCCAGCACGTCCTCCATCCGCGCCACGAACTCCCCGCTCACCTTGGGGATACACCACTCCTGCTTCTGCCACGGCTTGAGTGCGTTTTTTTGAGCATCTGGCGCACCGTCTCCAGGGAGATGCTATCGGCAAACTCCAACTCCACCACCTACCTGGTCGGCCAACAACTGGAGTGTCCAGTGCGTGTGCCCTTCGGGCGCGGCGCTGCACGCAATGGCGATCAGGTGCGCTTCCTGCTTGCCGTCCAGCTTGCGCTCCTGGCCCGGCCGCGGTCGGTCATTGATGGCGGCCTCAAGTCCTTCCTCCACCTACCGCTCCCGCGCTCTGGCGACCGTGGCCGCGTTGACCAACAGCACATCGGCTATCTCACGGTCCCGAAGCCCCTGGTCAGCCTTGAGCAGCGACAGCGCCCGCTTCACGGTGCGCACTGACGCCTTGCCTCGCTGGGACACCTCATTGAGACGGGAGCGTTCGGCCTCGGTCAACTCTACTTTATACTTGATGGCAGCCATGGCTGGGCACTTCCTCACACAAAGATCATGCCTAAGCCCGAATCCACCGATGGGATAGGGCGGTGCGGCATTTGAGAGAGATGAGGGGTCAGGGAGCGGGATGGCGAGGACCTGATGCCGATGAAATGGACGATGTGGGGCGTGGATGCCGCGCCAAGGGGATGTTGACGACCCGTGGTAGGGGCATTGGCAGTGATTTTCAGCGCAGACCGATGGCGGAGACCGTCAGGAGCCCAGCCTGGCGCGGTTGGGCCAGGCGTGGTGCGTCATCGTAGACAGGTGAAAGGCCGAGGGCGGCGTCAGGATGGGAGTGGCAGGGCGCGCAATCGTGCCAGGGCGCTGCTGAATTGGTTTCGCCAAGGCCAATCCTGTGGCAGATGCAGGGCGAGGCGGCGGGCTTTGCGGGTGAGCCGTCCAGCCAGGGAGAAGAAGCGCCTGCGCAGGGTCTTGGTGGTTGCCAGTTGCTCGCCCAGGCCGATGCGCGTGGTCCAGCGGGCCAGGTTATGAGCGATGACTTGCACCGCCAGCCAGGCGGCGTTGGCGGGAAAACGTCCCGATGGCAGGTGGTTGAGACCCACGCCGTATTTGAGGTCGCGGATGGCGTTCTCGATCTCGGCGTGGCCCGGATCCATTGTCAGACGATGGTCGGCCTCCAGATACAGGGTGTCGCCCTCCCGGTCGGTGATGCAGGCGTGATAGCTGTAGTTGGCAAGCAGGGCCAGTTGGGAGTCGGGCGTGGGTTTCACCCGCCGGACGATGAGGCGCACCGGTACCGCGTCGGGCTCACTGGCGAAGGGAGTATAGCTGGTTTCGGCCACATCGGCGCCGCCCTCCATCCAATAGGATATGGGCGTCCAGTCATCTTCAGGTATGGCCTCGATAGGTATGGCCTCGATGAGATTGCGCAGGCTCGGGTGCTGGCGGACGGTGATGGAGTAGCGTACCTTCTGGTCGCGACAGGCGGCCACCATGTCGTGGGTGTAGAAGCTGCTGTCCGCCCGCATGGTGAGTGGTCCAGTGGCTCCGGCGTAGCGCACTCGGCTCACCGTCTCGCGCAGGAAGTTGGCGGCGCCGCGGGCGGTGTTGGCCCGACCCTTGCGCAATCGACACATCATCACCTCGCCGGTACCCTCGGCCACGGCCAGGAGCGGGGATAGCCCCGCTGGCCGGTGTAGCCGTGATGGCGCGCCCCCTCCTTGCCCAGCCCGTAGGTCTCACAGATGGTGGAATCGAGATCAATGGTCAGCGGATCATCGCCCGGTCCGGCCCCAGCCGCCCAGGCTCGGGCCAGCACCTCACGGCTCACCTGATCCAGCTGCCGCGCGTGGCCCCACCGGAAACTCCGCAGAAACGTGCCCAGCGTGGATGGCGCCTTGACCGCGCACCCCAACACCCGCTCGGTCCCGCCAGCGCGCAGCGCGTCGGCGTCGTCGATGCAGTCACCCCCGGCCAACGCCGACGCCACCAGCGTCAGCGCCTGGTCTCCCGCGTTGGCACGACCTGGCGCATTTCCCAGGTCAACGTGGCGGTCCACCAACTCCCCCAGCCCCAGATGATGGGCCAGGGTGACGGGCAAAAGCAGTCCGGCGTTGGCCACCAGTCGGTGATCGTCGAAGGCAACGTGGATGCGGTCGGGGCGCTCAGGTGGTAGCATCCGATGGGTGCTCCTCGTTTCAGGGTGGTTTTCGTTCTCAAAAACCATTATCCCCGAAGCCGGGAGCACTTTTTCATCCCTTCAGCACGACACCAACCTCGTCCTTTCGGTGGATTGGGGCTAAGTATGGCTGCTTTCTTAAATTCTTACAAATCTACCTGGCAACGGTACTAGGCACACTCCAACACTCGCTCTCCCAATCAATTTCAGACCACCGGGCCATGCGGACTTCTCCGCTACGGCAACCTGTCAGCACGAGGAAGCGGAACGCCGCCTTTGTTCCAGACCATGCGTCGGTCGATTCGATGGTGTTCAGGACATCGGCCATTTGGATATGTGGTATGGCCCGCTGGTGTTCCTGGAACTTACCGATCTTGGGCAACGATGCGTCCAACGCAACGCCAGCGGGATCGTCGGTTCGATGTCCTGCTCCGATTGCCCACTTCATGATCGCTGAAAACCTGCGCTTCAACCGCTTGGCCGTCTCGATTTTGGTGGACCATATCGGCAGCACGCAGAGCCGGAGGTCCGCAGTGGTGATCTGGTGGACGGGTGTATCTTTCAGCGTGGGGTAGCGTACTGCTCCATGCTTGCCCTGAAGATTTCAGCTTGCCGCCCACCCACGCGCCACACCCCTTCATGTTCTGTGATGACAGTTTCCACGGCCTCCGCAAACGTGGGCATCACCGTGGGTTTCACTCTGGGATCACCGCCCTCCTCTACCATTCGAGCATTGGCTATCGCCCGCTCATGCGCCAGTGCCAGCGATACCCGAGGAAATGATCCTAAGCCGAGATTGACAGGCTTGCCGCCGATCCGTAACCTTTGGCTCCAAATCTTGCCCGTGCGCCCGTTCGACTGGTACCGTACCCAAAGGGATAGCCCATGCCCGCCCCTGCCGTCGCCGTACCGTCCGGGTTGCGAAATTGTCCTAACAAATGCCGCCGATAGTGTCTTTGGCCGTGTGCCACCGTTATCCATATATCACACCGTTTATCACTTGCCAGGTGATAATAGGCAGTACACGGTGAAACGTCGAGGAATGCTAATCAGGTCAACCACCGAACGAAAACGATTAGGCGCGCTACTTTCTGGCATTTTACGGTCAACCGTGAAACTCCAAAATGGCGGTATCCACCCACCATTCCCAACCTCGAACGAAGTTTAAGCATTGGCGAGGTTGCCTTCCAGGTAGTTCGGCAGCATGCCGCATCTCCTATCGTTACGCGCTCCTGGCATACCTACAGCAAATTGTTTCGCGTTACGTCGGGCAATGGCGACAAACAGGCCACATGATTCTCGACCGAACGCTTCTCGCTCTCAGCCGATAGGTTTTGGCAATGGGTGATTTCAGCGACATCGAATGGGTGAGTTTCGACTGCTACGGGACCCTGGTCGATTGGGAAACTGGAATTTCTTCGGCGGTCACCGAAGTTCTTGAACGATACGGAGTTCGCAAGAAAACCGCCGAGATACTTGAGCTCTTTGCCGACGTGGAGCCAAGGGCGCAAAACTCGGGGGTTTTCAAGGAGTACCGGGTCGCCCTACGCGAAGTGATGGTGATGTTCGGCGACAGGCTGGGTGTGCGGTTTGCCGAGACCGACTTGAGCGGCCTCGCGGACTCCCTTCCGAACTGGCCGGTTTTCCCCGACGTTCCAGCGGCGCTGAAAGCGCTCAAAACCCGCTACAAGCTAGCGATCATTTCCAACGTGGACGATGACCTGTTTGCCGGGTCCGCCGAGGCGCTGGGCATTGACTTTGACGCCGTGATCACGTCCCAGCAGGTCCAGGCTTACAAGCCCGACCAGCGCACCTTCGAAGTCGCTGCCGCCGCGATGGACGTCGACAAGGAGCGATGGCTCCATGTCGGCGAGAGCCTGTACCACGACATCGAGCCGGCCAATCGGCTGGGTATCACCTCCGTGTGGGTAAAACGGGCCGACCGAGGAGGAGGCACGCGCCAGACCAGCGCTGTACCAGACCTCGTCGTGTCAGATCTGGCGGCGTTGGCAGAGACGCTGGGCGCAGTCTGATTCTCGCGCCGGTCATTCTCAAGTCCGTGCCCGCGGATCGACCGACCTGGCGAACTGCGCCCCACGGGAGTGAACGAGCTCCGCATGGGTGCCGTGATTGGCACCCACGCCCAGGATGGTCGACCACTATTCCACGTGGAAACCCGTGAAGCATGGCGGGCATGGTTGGAGGAACATCACGTCGTTCCGGAAGGGGTCTGGCTCGTTTCGTGGAAGAAGGCCACCGGCCAGCCTTTCGTACCCTACAGCGACGCAGTCTACAAAGCGCTGTGCTTCGGCTGGGTCGACCGGGGCCCAACAATCTCGACGATGAGCGCGCGATGAGGCTTTTCACGCCCCGCAACCCCAAGAGCCCGTGGTCACGCATCAACAAAGGCAAGGTAGCGCGCCTGACAGTAGACGGCCGCATGGCTCCGCCAGCATCAGGATGTTCGAGGCGGTGCAGGCGAACGGAGCACGGACAGCTTGCAACGAGATCGCAGACATGGTTATACTCGAAGACCTCACCTAGGTGCTGGGGTATAACGAGGCCACCCGGACCTTCTTTGAGAACTTCCCGGCCTCATACAAGAAGAACATCCTTTGTGGATAAAATCCGCCCTAACGTCGGAAACCCAGACGAAACACATCACCCAGACAGTCGAACTCGCCGCGTGCAATCGGATGGCCAATCACCCCAAAGGACGGGACCAAGGGCCGTCGCTTCGCTCCGTCAGTTCCCCGCAATGAAGCGCCGCTTCCGGCTCATTGCGGTGCGCGCAGGGGCGCATTGGGCCGCTCGTCAATTCTCCGGACGGCGCGCCCGTTCCTGCAGTTCGTAAAGCTTGTTGATCGCTTCCAGCGGCGTCAGGTTGGAAACGTCCATCTCCAGCAACGCTTCAGCCAAGTAGTCATCGTCTGAGGGAAACAGGGGCAACGGCAATTGGGGAGACGGAGCCAACTTTCGCTTCTCACCTCGGCCGGCACCAAAACTCGATCCGCGATCCTGCTCCAGGTACGTGAGCAGCTCCTGAGCCCGGCTCACCACGGACGCTGGCATACCGGCCAGCATCGCCACGTGCACACCATATGACCGGTCCGCTCCTCCTGGCACGATCCGGCGGAGGAACGCGATCCGACCGTCTTCCTCCGATACCGCGACGCTGTAGTTGCGTACGCCCGGCAGCGTGGCCGCCAGTTCGGTTAGTTCGTGGTAATGGGTCGCGAACAGCGTCTTGCAACCCAGGCGGGGGTTGTTGTGCAGGTGCTCCACCACCGCTCGGGCGATAGACAGTCCGTCGTAAGTGCTGGTGCCCCGGCCGATTTCGTCCAGGATGACCAGGGAACGCCAGGAGGCCTGATTAAGGATTGCCGCCGTTTCGACCATCTCCACCATGAACGTGGATTGCCCAGTGGCCAGGTCGTCCTGGAGGCCAACGCGAGTAAAAATGCGGTCAACCAGGCCGATAGCGGCCGACGACGCCGGCACAAAACTGCCGACCTGGGCCATAAGCACGATGATCGCCACCTGCCGTATAAAGGTGGATTTGCCGGCCATGTTGGGACCAGTGATGAGCATGATCTGGGCGTCGTCGGAGTCCAGGGCGGCGTCATTGGGCACGAAGCCACCAGCACCCAGCGCCCGTTCCACCACCGGGTGCCGGCCGTCCGCGATGCGAATTGCAACCCCATCGTTCAGGTTGGGCCGTACGTACCCGTACCGCACTGCGACATCCGCCAGCCCCATAAACACGTCCACCCGGGCAATCGCCGACGCCAAACGGGATATGGCCGAGCCGTGATCGGCTACCTGGCGACAAACCTGCCGATAGAGGCTGCGCTCTAGTTCCTCGAGCTTCTCGCGAGCGTCGAGTGCCTGGCTTTCGAATTCCTTGAGCTCGGGAGTGATGTATCGTTCTGCTCCCGCCAGCGTCTGCCGGCGTTGGTAGTGATCGGGCACCGCATCCAGATTGGATCTGCTGATCTCAATGTAGTAACCGAAGACTTGGTTGAAGCCGACCTTAAGGTTGCGGATGCCCGTGCGTTCGCGCTCTTCAGATTCCAGGCCGGCGATGAACTCCCGAGTATCCCTGGAGAGACCGCGAGTTCGATCCAGTTCCGGCGAAAACCCGGGTCGGATCACTCCACCCTCACCAACCGAACCCGACGGTTCCGTCTCGATGGCCTGCTCGATCAATGCAGTCACTTCGGGAATAGGCCTGAGTTCGCTGGCGAGCCAGGCCACTTGCTCAACATGGTCCCGCGACAACAGGACGCCAAGTCCCGCCGCAGCTTCCGCGCTCCGCTTCAATGCCAGCAGGTCCCGGGGCGTCGCCGCGTTCGTCTGTATCCGGCTTAGGATCCGTTCCAGGTCGGAGATTTGGACCAGCGTGGAAGCCGCTTCGCCACGCCGGAAGGCATCGTCAAAGAAGAACTGCACCGCATCCAAGCGGCGGTCCAGGCGTTCCAGGTCCAGCAACGGCTGTCCCAACCACCGACGGAGCAACCGGGTTCCCATTGGCGTGCGGGTGCCGTCCAGCGTGTTCAGCAGGGACATTTCACGACTGTCCCATCGTCCGGCGGCGAAAAGCTCCAGGTTCCGCCGGGTTTGCGGGTCCAGAACCATGAACGACGTCGTGTTGTAGACGCCCGGCGGAGCCAACACCGGCCGGTCGCCCTGCCAGGTGTATTGCAAATATTCCAGAATCGCGCCAGCAGCCCGGACCGCCAGCGGCTCGGTCGGGGCCCCGTTGGACTCCAGGCCGTAGGCTTCCAGGGACAGCACGCCGTAGTAGTCCAGGAGTGTGCGCCGAGCGACGTCCAGATTGAAGGCTGCGTTGTCCACCTGGGTTACGGATGCCGCCTCGCCAACTCCATCGGCGGCGGTGACAAAGTCCTGGAAGCCATCTGGGTCGGGAACCAGGATCTCGGACGGCTGCAGCCGGGACAATTCCAGGGGCAGGCGATCCTCCGCCATCTGGCAAACGCCAAACTCGCCGGTTGTGACGTCAACATAAGCCAACCCGGCTTGGTCTTCGCCCAGGCAAACTGCCGCCAGGTAGTTATTGGCCCGGTGGTCCAACAGTGCCGCCTCCAGGACGGTACCCGGCGTCACTACCCTAACCACTCCGCGCTCGACCAGGCCTTTCGATCTCGCCGGGTCGCTCAGCTGCTCGCAGATGGCCACTTTGTGCCCCTGTTTGATGAGCCTTGCCAGGTTGGTCTCCAGCGACACGGCCGGCACCCCGGCCATGGGCACCCGGGTATCCTTGCCCATTGTCCGGGAGGTGAGCGCAATTTCCAGCGCCGACGAGAGGGTATGAGCGTCGTCGTCGAAGCACTCGTAAAAATCACCCATCCGGAACAGCACCACAGCGTCCGGGTAAGAGTGCTTGATGGTTAGGTACTGCCGACGGACCGGCGTTAGGCGTCCACCGCCCAGCACTGTAGACATGAAGCGATTTTACCCCATGGGCCGATGAGGCGGGTCAGTTGAACGACACGTCAAAGCCAGCCCGGACCGCCCTCACCATGCCGGGGAATCCAACCCTCGGGACCCAATCCGTTGCCTATCCTTTTATCCGATTCGCGCCCGCATCCGCCCTGAAGGCGGAGAAGGTAGAAATATATGGTGATATTTCAGACTATTTATAAAAATCAGGCAAGACGTGACACAGGCGCAGTGTGCGCCTCCATAGCATTCGTGTATGATTGCGCCATCGCAACACCCGCCAGCCCCGAACCTCAACGACGCTGGCGAATAACAACGGGAAGAGAAGAGAGGATATGGCAACGCAGCGAATCAGAAAGACCAAGTTAATGCGCAGCGTGGAAGAAACACACGGACGGCAGTTGGAGAGCCTGGTGCCCGACTTGGTAAACGAAATGGGGATGAGCCGTGCGGCCTCCCATCTTGGGGTCAGTCCCGCCACCCTCGGATACTGGATGTTGAAAATGGGAATCCAATACCGCCGCGTCGCACTGGCGGACGGTGAGACTATTGAGGTTCGACGTCAGGGGTAACATCGGGCGGCGCCAGCGTACTCTCACCCAGCCCTCCTTCCAGCACATCCACCGCCTCATCCATGCCCGGCCATGCCGGCACGGTCACGCAGACAAACCGCAAGTCTGAACCGGCGTCAGCCCGGAACTGGAATCCCCAACCCGTAGGGATCACGATCGCGTCCCCAGCAACCATGCGCATCGGCGATAATTCGGTCGCCGGCATTGCCGGAGGACACCGCCAAACTTCCCCGGCTCCGGAAAGCACGTACCAAGCTTCCTCAACCGTGCGGTGACGCACTGCCCGGCTGACCTCGCCGGCTCCAATGGTGACCTCTACCATGCTGCACCGGGTGGCCCCGTGATCGTCGGTCAGCAGAAGACGGACTTGGGACCCATCCGGGGCGACTATTGCCTCGCCGGAGCGTCGGCCCACTGGCGGCACGGACGCCGGCCGGGCGTTCCCAAACATATCTTCCGGATCAGGGCAATAAGGTGTGCGGTCAGGCGGAACCCTGCTTCCGTCCTTTCCGCGCCAGGAAGTCGGAGAACCCTTCCTCCACCGACAGGCCCTTGAAGCGGCCGGTGCGGCCCTCAATCTCGTTGCGGTACTGCTGTTCTATGGGCAGTCCGGAATGTTCCAGCAGTAACTGCTTGATGTTCGCCAGACCATCTACCCGGTTGCGGGCGATGCCGGCAGCGATGTCGAGAGTGCGGTCCATGAGTTCATCGGACGGTACCAGATGGTTAATCAGGCCCATGTGGTACGCCTCATCGGCGAATACTTCCCGGCCACTGAGCAACAGTTCTTTCGCCCGGTGGATGCCCACCAACTGCGGCAGGCTCCAGGTGGCGTTCATCTGACCGTAATTCACTGCCAGGAACCGGAAGCTAGACTTTTCGCAACCCACCAGGAAATCCAGGCTAGTGGCCAGTACCGTGCCGCCGCCGTAGCAAAGCCCGTTCACCGCTCCGATGATCGGCTTGCTGCTGGTGTGCAGATGCCAGGTGTATGCGCCCCGCTCAGCCTGTCCGGCTTCACGGTCCTCGGGTGACAGCTCCCGGTTCTCATGGATATCTGCGCCAGCTGAGAATGCCCGCTCGCCGGCGCCGGTGATGATCACGGCGCCCACGCTGTCGTCCGCTTCGTAATCGGTAATGGCCTGGTCCAATTCGCGCACCAGTTGCAAGTTGAGGGCGTTCAGCACCTCTGGGCGGTTCAACGTGACCACGCCGATGTGGGTTTCGACTTCGTTTCGGCCCATCATCGTGGGGCGCGTCACGGTTTCGGTATTGATGCACGAGTAGGTGGTGACCATGATCGAGTCCTCGCCGTCCGGGGAAGATTAGCCGCTATCCTCGATGCGGCGCGCCTATTATAGCGAGGTCGACGATTGGCCGCCAATTCGACCCAATCCATAACGCCGCACCCACCTACTTCCAGGAGCAACCCAGATTTTGCGCCCGTCACGAACCACTAGTTCGTGCGACTCTATTTGCAACGGCCTGGCCCAAGGTTTTGCGCTATACTGGCGACGCCCGGCCGGCCCTACTGATCATCCTCTGCCGGCCGACGGCTTTCACGGAGGAACATTATGATCGACTTGATCATCCGAGGCGGCCAGGTTGTCACCCCTTGGGGCGTGGGCGACTGGGACGTGTGCATCCAGGGCGAGAAGATCGTCGCCATCACCGCGCCCAACACCATGACCGACGACGTGGGACGCGTCATTGACGCCACTGGGAAGGTGGTCGTACCCGGCGGCATCGAACCCCACGCCCACATCGACGCGCCCATCATGGGCCCCGGCAACCTACGCACCGCGCCGCCCGAGCAGGTCAGCCGGGCCGCCCTGTTCGGCGGCACAACCACGCTGATGGACTTTGCAATCCACCACCCGGGCAACACCATCGACGAAGCCATCCAGGAGCGCCACAACTCTTGGCGCGGCAACTCCTACGCAGACTACGCCCACCACCTCATGCTGCTCGGCGAGATTCCCCAACGGACCCTGGAATCCCTCCACGAGTACATCGAAGGTGGCTGGTCCAGCGTCAAAATCTTCACGACCAATATCCGCCCACCCGAAATGTCCGGCGAGCCGCGCAAGGTCGGCATGGGACACCTCCATGACCTGATGGAGGTCATCCAGCGCAACGACGCCATGCTACTCGTCCACTCGGAAGACGACGACATGGTGCAGTACATGTACGAAAAGCTCCAGCGCGAGGAGCAGAACGAGTGGTGGAATATGCCCCTCGTCCACAGTAACGAATCGGAGGATGTATCCTTCCGGCGGGTGCTGCGCGTCGCCGAATGGACCGGCTCGCCCGTCTACTTCGTCCACGTGAGCGCTCGCGAGGGCATCAACGCCATTGGCGAAGCCCGCAACAAGGGCATGGCCATCTACGGCGAAACCCTCCACAACTACGCCTGCTTCAACGCCAACAACTACAAGGAAGAGAACGGGATGAAGTATCACACTTACCCATCCCTCAAGTCGCCGGAAGACGCCGCCATGCTGTGGAAGGGCATCGCCTGGGGCGGCCTGCACACCATGGCCACCGATGAGTACTGCACCGACTGGAACCTCAAGATCGCCGGCAAGACCGTACGCGACGTCACCGGCGGCCACAACGGCGCCGAAACCCGCGTCGGCATCACCTACAGTGAAGGTGTATCCAAGCGCGGCATGTCCCTCCAGCGGTTCGTGGACGTGACCTCCACCAACGCTGCGCGCATCTTCGGCCTCTACCCACGAAAGGGAGCGTTGGCTCCCGGCAGCGACGCAGACATTACCATCATCGACCCCTCTATCAAGAAGCGATTAGCGATGGACGATTTCCACATCAGCGATTACAGCATCTGGGAAGACTTCGAGATCGAAGGCTGGCCCGTGATGACGATCATGCGCGGCACAGTCGCCGTGGAAAACGGACAGCTCACGGCCCCGGTGGGTCACGGGCAGTGGATTTCGCGCAAGGTTGACCGGGAGGTCACCAATCGACCGATTGGCTAGGTTGGCCGATACAACCACAACGATGTAGGGGCGAATGGTTATTCGCCCCACATTACACACACGTCGGCCACGCCTGGTTAGATAAGGATGATTGCGGTGAAAAACCGGAAACTACAGACCTGGAAAAATGTTAACGGCAAAATGCCCGAACTATTGCAAACCCTGAAGTCCGGTAAACTTCGTAGCCCCGATAATCAGGGCAGACTCCCGGACAAGGGCTGTTACGTGCTCTACGAAAACGGCAAGCCGATTTACGTGGGGCGGTCGAAAAATCTGCGTAATCGGATCAATCAACACGTAGGCGACACGGTATCTGCCACTTTTACTTACCTGTTAGCAAAAAATGTTTGACTGATCGAGGTATTGAACCCAAGAAAACATCTGGCAAGCCTTCTTCACGAATAACCAAAGCAGATGTTGAGGATTATCCTCATACTCTCAGTGAGGCAAGAGAACGTGTCAGCAAGATGCAGTTTCGCGTTGTAGAGATAAACGATGAACATGAGCAGTACGCGTTTGAATTATATGCCGCGCTAGAGTTGGGAACTACTCTGGAGCGGGGAGGCTTCAATAGTTTCGAAACTTCCTGATGAGCTACTTATGTCGGCGGTCACACCCAAGAGCCGGGCCGCGTAAAACTGCTCCGAGGGTCGGTGAGTCTGTCCGGAAACTGGCTGGCTCGTAGCACCGAGGCATTGATTTCCGGGATAGTTCGTGATGCCGCTCTCCGCAGTTCGCTGCTCTGCACTCTAGCCGGGTAAGGGTTGACTACAATCACCCTCTTGCCCAGCCGGTTTACCACCATCTCAATAGGCGTAGTCAAATCCGAGTCGTTGGATACCACGACGGCAGTATCGTACCGGCCTCCAAAAGCGTCCATTAGCAAGTGCGACGCAATATTGACATCGGTGCGCTTTTCCTCGAATACCTCTATGGTAGCAATTTGGGCCGGCGCGGACTTCGGCAGCATCACGCCTCTTTTCGTCCTGACTGCCATGCGTCCTTCGTGCATAATTAGCCCCGGTACAGTCGCCAACGCCCGAAAATAGATAGCCTGCCGAGCCGGCGCGTCCGGGTCATCAGGACTCCGCATTACCGGCGCGGAAAAGTACCGTACCAAGCCTATATTGTCCTGTGGAAATCCTTTCCAGCATTGTCAACGGATTCAGCCACTTCAGTTCTGGGCGATTTCTGACCGCCCCATAATAAAAATTCAACCCGTCGATGTAAGCAACCGTTTCCGTCATCAGGGATTCCTTAAATGCGTAACCGCCCACGTGGGGCGGTTCGCTGCCCATCCGTCGAAACAGGATGGGGGGGTCGATAATCGCGCTGCCAGATTTTGCGTCGGTTGTCAACCGTCATATCCGCGTACTATGATTGGCGGGCAGTGCGTTCGTCGCACCACTGTTCGCCGCCTTACTGCTCGTCGCCTTACTTCAAAGGAGCAAACCCCAAATGAAAGCAGCCCAACTGGTAGCCCCCAAGCGGTGGGAATTCACCCAGGTCGATACTCCGGCCCCTGCCGACGGGCAGGTCCTCGTCAAGATGGAATGCGTGAGTGTTTGCGGCTCGGACATCCGTCATACTTACGGCCCGGTCCTAGACGAATCGGAGTACCCGCTTGCCCCGTGCCGCGGCGCCCACGAGCTGGCTGGCGTCATTGTCGAGAGCAAGACCGACGAGTTCCAGGAGGGGCAACGCGTCATCACGATCCCCTACGCCGGCACCGGCGGGCTCTGCGAGTACGTGCTGTCCGAACCAGGCCGCCTGGCGCTGTTGCCCGATGAGGGTGGACTGGACGAATGGGTGATGTGCCAGCCTCCGGGAACGGTGCTCTACTCCTGCCGCCAGATGGGTAGCCCGCTGCAGCAGAACATCCTGATCTTCGGCCAGGGCAGCATCGGCCTCAGCTTCACCATGATCCTGTCCCGCATGGGCGCCCGCAATGTCATCGTGGTCGATCCGCTGGACTATCGCCTCGAAAAGTCCAAGCAGATGGGCTCCACCCATCGCATCAACCCCGACAAGCAGGATGTGGCCGAAGCCGTCATGGAGATTACCAAGGGCCAAGGTCCCGACGTGTGCGTAGAAGCCGCCGGCTATCCGGATTCCCTCAACGATTGTTTCCGACACGTGCGTCAGTTCGGGCAGGTGATCATCTTCGGCATGCAGACCGATCACATTGTGCCCATCGAGCACAATCTGTGGATGGACAAGCAGCCACGAATCATTCCGACCACCGGCGCTCGCAGCGGCGACCCCATCAGCCAAATCCAGGATATGGTGGACCTCCGCTCCCGGGGCTGGGCGGACCCGGCAGAGCTGATCACCCATCACGTCGGCTTCTCGGACATCCAGACCGCCTACGATATGTACGAGCAACGCCAGGACGGCATTATCAAGGTGGTCATGGACATCAACACGTAAGACGAACTTATCGTGGGGGTATTCCCCGGTTCTCCAGGGGCGGATGAATATCCGCCCCTTCCTCGATCGCCCCGTTGACAAACGTTCCATCGACATCCGCGCTATCTCCCGGCGAGCGCATCCGCCTGGCCCGGGAGAACCTATGCGTTGCCATGGCGTTCTACGCCGCTTCGCATCGGGGATTGATCACGGCTGCGTTCGTGCCGGCGAGCACCGACGTATACACGCCGAACGGAACACCTGCCGACGTCAGCGTCCCGTTGGAAATGTCGGATCGACGCAGCCTGCTCCGCTGTGCCGGCAATCAAGTCCGCGCCGCGTTCGCCCTGTGCGCACTGCAGACTCAACGCGAACTGGATGGCGTCTCCGCCGACGAGCCTCTGGAGGAGCCTGACCCGAGCGTGAGAGCCGTGCGGGCAGTCTGTTTTGTTATCGGACACACCCTGGAGCGAGAACTGCTGAATCCGACCTGGGTCGTTCCGATCGAATACCGCCAACGCTTCGATTGTCCGGAGATGGATCTCACCTTTGACACCTCCAGCTGGAATGGGCGAGAGGTGCGGTGGGAACACCTCGGCGGGCTGACAACGTATCTCGACCTGGTCCTGTTCGCCTCCTATTGCGTGGACGGCATGCCGGTTCCGGACGCTGCCAGCATCGCCCAGGGCGATTACACGGCTCTCGAAGAAATGGCCCCAGCGGATTCATACGCCGCAGCCGATGCGGGTCCCGTAGTTCAGGGCTACGGAAGCGGATCTGGTCGCCTGCGCCGACCCGGCCCAGCAACGTCCGGGCCGGTACCAGGCTCTGGCTGGATAGCACCGGACGGCCCGCAGCAACCGGCGATCACAATAGCCTCGCAAGCCAGCGAATGCGGTCCAATAGACAATTTCGTCGCGGATGTGTGCTCCACCGACGCTGAGGCGATGTCTCTGGCCGGCGACCTGTATGCTTCGTACGCCCAATGGTGCCTGGACCAGGGTTATCTTGCGCACAGCCAAAGGAAATTCGGGCTCGAATTGAGGGCCCGCGGATACCAGCGCAAGCGCCGCGGCAAGGGGCGCCACTGGTGGCTCGGCGTACGAGCTGCACAAAGTTGACCGCGACCTCCCAGGGCCCAAGGCAGTCACGCCGATCGGTAACACAGTCGTTACATTGGTGCAAAATTCGCGTAACAATCGAGCGCGATACTGTCTCCAACGAAACGGGCGGCATCGCCCAATCAGCTTGGAGACAGAAAAAATGATTGCCATCGCCGCCGCTGCCGCTTTTGTTGGATTGTTCGCCCTCTGGGTCATCATGCCCCGCTTCATCCTTTGTCGGCACGAAAAAGGCGCTCAGGCCGTCACCCCGATGGCGCAAGAGAGCTTCGCTCCGCAGGCGGCCGATTAGTCCTGACCGACCTGCGGACAAATATCAGACAAACGAGCCGGGGCGTCGACCCCCGGCTTTTTGGGTTTTGAGGCTCGAACTTGCCTCTGTCGCCGGGCCTATCGGTTCACGCTTTCTCGCGCGATTGACTTTGTCCGGGGCCGTCGCTAGCATTGCGGCAACCGTCCGGCAAATTCCGGTTCAAGTTTCAGTTCAGTTCGGCCACAGACTCTCAGGAGGCCACGATCATGTTCGTGCGGCGCGACCTTACAGACACTGTCCCTACTCGCGAAGGCAACATGCACTTTGTCAAGCAAGGTGCAGGCTATCCATTAGTCATGCTCCATCCGTTGGGTACGTCCACTTGGGCGTGGAGCTCCGTCATAGATGCGTTCAGCCAACATTACACCTGTTACGCATTCGACATGCTAGGGCACGGAGAATCTGACAAACCCACCCGCCATTTCAACATCCCGGATTACGCCCAAGCCCTCGATGACGCTTGCCAGATACTCAACATCCACCGCGGCCACTACGTGGGCAATTCGGTCGGCGCGGTGCTGGCGACCGAAATGGCCGCCTCGTTCCCGGACAGGCTCGACAAGCTCGTCCTTGTCGGCGCTCCGGTTTGGGATGCCCGGACCGCTCCAGAACGCATTGCCGAGGCAGCAGCAGGGTACGACGCAGACGGGCTTCCCGTACTCCGGACTGTCGAACAAGCAAAAGAGTCCACGACATTCGCCGAACCCCGGCAAGAATGGGTCGACGCCAACAACGGCACGAGAGCCCAGGCGGGTGCTTGGGTAAAGAAGCTACACGAATCGCTGGCTTGGTACGACATCATGACCAGGTTGCCCCGGGTCAGTGCCCGCGAGACCCTGGTGCTGTATGGTGAAGTCGACCGGCTGCGCGACGGAGAGGAGCTGCTCCACAACAACATCGTCCGTGCCAGCAAACACATCATGCCTGGCGTCGGCCATATTCCGCAGATCGAAGATCCTGAAAGTTTCGTCGACGCCGTATTGACATTCCTCAAGCCGGGAGCATAGCAGTCAAAATTCGCCAAACCGGTCACCGCGTCGGCTTGGCACAACGCAAGAGTCGGCGTTAAAATGTAGTCGGCGGCGATCCATTGTTGGGTCAGCCGTCGACTGAACTTTAGGTCACCTGTCGTCATGCCATCCACCTTCGTTAGAGCGCGTACCCGCAACCATCGTCTTCTGCACACCGCCAAGCGCGGCGCGGTGGAGAGCACCCCGCCGTCGCTGGTTGTAGTAGGAGTAGGCACGGCCGGCGTGCGCCGTTCCATGCTGTTTTCAGAGCGGATGTCCGAACTCTCTGCCGCAGGCCGCATTCAGACTGCGGTTTACTACGACTGTAACGAAGTCACGGTGGCCAACGTGCAAAAAACGCTGCAAAAGTCGTTCGGGGTAGCCAAAACCGGAGCTGGCACACAGGTACTGTTCCCCAACTACGTTCCGCTGCCCAATGGTTTCATGCGAGACCCAACACGGTATCGCGATTTCCGGGGACCGTTGGAACGCGATATGGACAATGTCATCAACCAGGTGATGCTCCACTCAGAGCGTTGCGGGCGTGTTCCGGAAACCATCATTGAGTTCATGGGATTTTCCGGCCACGCGGTGCTTGGCGGCCTACTGCATCAGAAGCTGCAAAACGCGTTCCCCAACAGCACCATGCTTCCGGTCATGATGCTGCCGAAAGATCACGTCTCAGAGGAATGGACCAAGCGATATATCTGGGAACAATATGAAAACTTGTTGTCCGGCACCAACTGCCTGGTCACCACCCAATCGGATGTCAACGCACGTGAAGATGACGCCCGATTGGCTACAGGCTTAGCCGGGTTCGAGGTAGCAGAGTTCGGAGAAGAAAACGATCCTTCCGTCAGCCAGCTGGGTGTTACCTTGAGGCGTTTGATGCCCGCTTCGGGCGGCTGGCTCGGCATGGCAGCGGTAAAACGGAAGATGCCGATTACGAAAAAATTCGAGTGGCTGAACTTCCCGCCCTGGTGGCGGCAATACGCCGCGGTAGGACCGGAGGACGATCTGTCCTCGTTGTTGGGAAACGCGATCTGGTCGACGCTGGACCCGGCGGCCCAACTGGCGGAGGGGATCAATCAGCCGCCGAACGCCCCGCAGGAGATAGTTGTTTCACTGCCCTTGCACGGCGATGAGCTGGAGCCGGTGGCGTCGCACGCAGCTGAAGCCCTCGACCATAGCAGTATCTTCGACCGGTTCACCAACCTGGACATCGCTTTCAATACCGCACGTTTCACCGACGGTATCGAGCCCGAACCGTACATGCACGTTACCAGGCTTTATCCCGTGAAAGGTGAACTAAGAACTGTTAGGGATATACTATGTGGTGATGGCGCGGCGCTCCCGAACGCCCCGACAGCAATGATGGAGACGGGGTTCGGATCATATTTTCACCTCCGCGGCATAGGGTCCAATCCGGTGTTGCCACCGGCGGATGACGGTACGGAAACCGAAGATGACGGTCAACAGCACGTCCGATATGTTTAGCAAGACTGGCGTTTTTTTGAAATGTACGCAACGCAATCCGTTTGACGTATTTGTTTCCATCTGGTATAGTCGCGTCCGTTACTGTCAAAGTGTACAACTATGCCGTGCAGATTGGTGTGAATCATCCGGTCGCAAAGGTGCCCACCAACTGTACATCCGCCAAGTCTACGGTATTTAGTTTAGGTTAAAAGGTAATTTATCTGCTACTGGGGCAGTTCCTCCCAAGTTAAATAGGGGGTAAACATAACTATGCCGCCGAAAAATCAAAATCGCACTTTCCACATCCGCCGTAATGCCCCACATAGGTTGGGCACACAGAGCGACCTCACGCGTGATGGCACGCCTCCCCCGATCGTGTCGACGGCAGTCGGCACAGCTGGCTACAAACGTAGCTGGAGGTGGGCGAAGCGCATGGGCGAAGCTGGGGTCCTGGATCGCGTCCAGAGCCTCCTGATGTACGACTGCAACCAGGGCACGATCGATTCCATTGATAATGAAACTCGTTCCATGCGCCGCGTTCGCGGCGGTCAGTTGCCGGTGATCATACCCGGCTTCCTCCCTAAAGTAGACGGCTTCTTGCGCGACCCAAACGCGTACAAGGATTTCTACGGGTTAATCCACCGGGACATGGAGCGGATGGTAGAAACCGTCGCGCGCCGGTCCGAGGAGGTTGGTTCTCCCCCGCAACTGATCCTGGAATGGTTGGGATTCGGCGGACATGCCAAGCTGGGCGGCGTCCTGCATAGCATGCTGCGCGAGCGCTTCCCCGAGGCTACTTTCCTGCCCATCGTGTTGGTTCCCAGCGAAGCGGTGCTCAAGGAGAACATGCGCCGCGAAACTTGGGGAGCATATGAAGAAACCATCGGTACCCGCTTGGTCCGTAACAGCCGCGGGATCCAGGAGTTGCAGCGTCATCCGGCGCTGATCACGGACAACAGCCTGTCTCCAAACTTCGAACGGTTGGACGACAAGTTGGCAGTCGCTCTTGCTTCCATGGAAGCAGGCATGCGGTATCAGATTGACGCCGGTTCAATGGCGGAAACGGTCAACAGCTTTGGTGATTACTCCAACGGTTGGTTCGGGATACGTGTGCTGAACCGACGCGTCGACATAGCCGATACCCGCAACGGTTCTCGACTGTTTGGGCCTTTCCGGGGCCGCGAAATCGTGGTGGTGAATGACAACGCCAAGCAGTTGCCGTTCACGATCAAATCGGCAATGTGGGACATCATGGATCCCAAGCGCACCGATCTGCAATTGGCGAAGCACCCGTTCCCCGAAGGGGACACGGTGATGCGCATGGTGATCACCCTACCAGTGGAACCAGCGGGACTTGCGGAGATAGCCTCCGACGTTCAGGACCAGATGCACCGCGAAGACTTCGACGTGGCGTACCCGAACCTGATGTGGTCGTTCGCATCGTCCAACTTCCAGCAATCCCCGGATGATCGCCACATGCATGTTTCCTTGTTCTTCCCGTTGCAGAACGACAACATACCGACCATCAGCGACATCATGGGCGAGAATAACACTCCGATGCAGATCGCTGGCACGCTGGATTACGCCGGCTTCGGCTCACGCCACTTCATGCCGCCGGTCAACGGTCACGAGGCTGAAACCCAGTACGGGTACGTGTCGAGGGGTCAGCAAGTCCGAATCGAACGAGAGCGCAACCGCATGGCTACTGACGAGCGTCAAACCTATGGTTATGGCAACGGCTACGGCAACGGCGCGGGTGGAGACTACGCCCGCTAACCGATCGAGCCAACATCAGACGCGAAAGAGGGGCGGGCCAATCAACCCGCCCCTTTAGTCTGTCCAGATTGGCGACCCGCGCTCGCAATTGGTCGCGGGTCCCGGTGTCGTCAGTTGTCGGCAGCCAACTTCTGCTGGCGAACCTTTTCCTTGAAGTGGGGGATGACGTACTTGCCGAACAGGCGCAGGGTTTCCATCACCTCAGCATGCGTCACCGGGCCAACCTGGAACAGCGGCATGATCTCGTCCACGCCCATGCGCTCGTAGTCTTCAATATATTTGATGCAATCGTCGGGATCGCCGATGCAGAACCGGCCGCCTTCTTCGATCAATTTGCGTGAGCTGACCTCGTCGGCGCGCGCAGTATCGGCATTGACCGCACGCTGGTAATGCCACTGGTAGTCCTCGGGCACCCGGGCTGGATCATAGCCCTGCCACACGTATGAATCGCGAATGCGTTGCTGCTCCCGATACCAATCGATGATGGTTTCGGCGCGTTCGAACGCCTTCTGGCGGTTCTCCATGCACAGGCCCACGGTGTTCCCGGCGACACGCGAATGCACCAGCTTGGTAACGGGCTCCGGGTCCGCGATGGCATCACGGTAAATCTGGATCAGGTTTTCCGCCCGTTCCAAACCCACGCTGGTTTGCGCCAAGCACCCGAGACCCTGGCGACCCACTTTTTCGGCTGTGAACTCCTGACTGACGGCCTGCCAAATCGGAGGATGCGGCTTCTGTACCGGCTTGGGGATAACCTCGCGGGGCGGGATTTGATAATGCTTGCCTTCAAATCCGTACGTCTCCTCAGTCCATGCCCCCGGGATGATCTGAAGGTACTCTTCCACCATTTCCAACACGTCCGCTAGGTCGGATCCGTAAGGCAGCATCTGATAGGGATAACCGGAACGTCCGATTCCAAGGTCCACGCGTCCGCCGGAGATTACATCCAATGTTGCCATCCTGGAGGCGACGTTCAACGGATGATGCAGCGGAGCCAACACTACAGCGATGCCCAGACGCATATTGGTGGTGCGCTGACTCAGGGCCGCCAGGGTAATATCAGGAGCGCTGGAGTGGGACCATTCAGAGCGGAAATGGTGCTCGACGAACCACACGGACGTCATGCCTAGCTCTTCCGCGAAACAAACCTGCTCCATCATCTCTTGGAACTTTCGGGACTCACTCTTGTCGTCCCAAGGCTTGGGAACTTGAATTTGGTAGAAAAGACCGAGGTCCATAACAATATTCTCCCATCGTCTTCCGTCGGTAGCGACGATTGGCCGGATTGTAGCAGATCAATATTGAGCTAAAAGGGGCGGTTTTGACCGCCCCGATGCTCGTCCGGTTGAAAGCCTGTACCGGTTAGCTGCGGGCGTATTTATCCACGGCTTTGTCGCCAGTCAGCGCGAGGAAAATGTCCCCGTGGGCGTCGCACCAAATGCCGTGGGCGGAGCGGCTATCCCAGCGCGCGAGCACATTGCCGCCCCGGTCGAATATGGCGACCCTGGGGCTGTGGGAGTCGTCCAGCGGCGCCAGCTGGCTGACAACGAAGTCGCCTTCCGGCGTTTCGGCGATGTCAGTGGGCCGGCAGGTGTCCGTCCACATGGCGAGGAAATCACCCGATGTGTTGAACACCTGGATACGGCTGTTCTCTCGGTCGCACACGTACACGCGGTCGTCCCTGGTCACGAGGAGGCTGTGGGGCAGATGGAACTCGTAAGGGCGTTCCTTGCCGGGCTTGCCCCAGGAGTACTTGTGGTTGCCATCGTTGTCGAAGCGGTGGATCCGGGCGTTGCGGTAACCGTCGGCAACGAAGAGATCGCCGCTGGGGGAGGGCACCAGCTCGGCAGGGTAGTTGAACGGCCCGGCAGCCCGAGGAACGAGCGCTCCGGCTACTTCGCAGCCAGTGTCGGAATGGACGCCGTGACGCCCCAGCATCTGGATTGGTTTGCCGTCCAAGGTGTACATGATGCAGACCGACGTATCCCGGTCGGTGAGGTACACGATATCGTCCTCAATGTAGAATCCGTGGGCGTACACGAAGGAACCGTTGCCCCACCCGCTGGTGAAGTTGCCGGATTCTCGGTCAAATATGGCGACGGGCGGATCTGCTCGGTGAAACGCGTAGATACTGCCGGCCGAGTCGCTAGCCAGGGCGCTCACCGCCCCCATGGGATGGGCGTCGGGCATCTTGGCCCAGTCGGATGTTAGCGTGTAGGTGTGCTTGCCGCTTCCAACAGTAGTCATGTTTAGCCTCCTGGTAGATGTGGGCGCATCGTTCTTGCACCGAATATGCTACAGAATTAGGGGCGGGTTTCAATCCCGCCCCCGTATTGGCCGATTACGCCATCAATCTGCGCGCGGTGCTGACCACTCGCTCGGCATTAGGCAGGTAGATGTTCTCCAACGCGCGGCTGTAGGGAACCGGCGTATGCGGCGGAGTGACCCGGGACGGCGGGGCGTCCAAATGATCAAACGCTTCCTCAGCGACGCGAGCGCAGATGTCGGAAGAGATGCTGCACACCGGGGTGTCCTCGTCCACCACCAACAAACGGTGGGTGCGGCGAACCGAGTCCAACACATGGTCATAGTCAATGGGCGACACGCTGAGGAGGTCAATGACTTCCGCGTTGATGCCGTCCTTGGCCAACTCCTCTGCAGCCTCAACGGCCACCCACGTCATCTTGCTGATGCCGACTATGGTGAGGTCAGTTCCTGGACGCACGGTTCGGGCCTTGCCCAAGGGTATAGCGTACATTTCCTCAGGGACAGGACAGGTCTCGCCGTACAAGCCCTTGTGCTCGAAGAACACGACCGGATCGTCGTCGCGGATGGCGGAGATCAGCAGCCCTTTGGCAGTATAGGCGTCGGACGGGCAGACGCCTTTGAGTCCGGGTATGTGGCTGAAGAGCGAGTAGAAAGATTCGGAGTGTTGAGCTGCGCTGCCGAATCCCGCCCCGATGCGGGTCAACATTACGAAGGGCACCTTAACCTGACCGCCGAACATGTAGCGCATCTTGGCCGCGTTGTTCAGGAGCTGATCCATGCATACGCCCACGAAGTCAACGAACATCAGCTCGGCGATCGCGCGCATGCCCGTGGAAGCAGCTCCGATGGCGGTTCCCACGAAAGCAGCCTCGGAAAGCGGAGTGTCGAGGACCCGCTCATTGCCGAACTCCTGGATAAGGCCGCGGGTGGTTCGGAACGCGCCACCCCAGGCGTCGACAATTCCCAGGTGCTCGCGACCAGCGCCGCCGGCGATTTCCTCGCCCATGATAATCACGGTCTCATCGCGACGCATTTCCTGCAGCAGGGCCTCGTTAATTGCCTCGCGGGTCTGCAAGATGCGGGTTTCTCCCGGCGGGGGCAGCATGGGTGTTTCGATAAGGGTAGTCATGGTTCGTGCCTCCCAGAGAGGTGACGTCGATTACGGCCGGTTTAGAACATCCCCCGCACTGCCAGGCAGTCGGTTTATCCGGATCAATGCCCGGGCTACTCCGGCATATTGGCTCCGCGGCGCATCATATCCACCGGGTAGTCGCCGTACACATCCTCATAGATCTCGTGCGGCTGGGGCAGCGGGCTGGCGTCCGCGAAGGTCACCGCTTCTTCCATCAACAGGCGAGCTTCCTCGTCCATCTGGTCCAGCTCCTCGGCGGTGATGGCGTTGCCCTGGGCGACCATGTGGTTGCGGAAAGTGAGCAGCGGATCGCGGGCGCGCCAGTGATCCTCTTCTTCCTTGGTGCGGTAAGTCAACGGGTTATCGAAAACGGTGTGCCCGTAGTACCGATAGGTGCGAGCTTCAAGCAGAGCAGGACCATTGCCGGCACGGGCGCGGGACACGGCTTCTCCGGCCGCTTCGTACACCGCCAACACGTCCATGCCGTCGACGTGGATGCCGGGCATATCGTAGGACGCAGCCCGATCAGAGACGTTGGCTACCGACAGGCCGTACTCGACTGGAGTGGACTCGGCGTAGCCGTTGTTCTCGCAGCAGAAGACCACGGGGAGCTTCCAAACGGAAGCCAAGTTCATGCACTCGTGGAGCACACCCTGATTGGCGCCACCGTCGCCGAAGAACGCCACCGCGACACGGCCGAGCTTGCGGATCTTGGAGGTAAGCGCCGCTCCGACTGCTAACGGAACGCTGCCCGCCACGATGCCGTTGGTTCCCAGCATCCCCTTGCTCATGTCGGCGATGTGCATGGACCCGCCCTTGCCCTTGTTGGGGCCGTCGATGCGACCGAAGAGTTCGGCCATCATGAGCTTGGGATCCACGCCTTTGGCGATGCAGTGGCCGTGGCCGCGGTGGGTGCTGCCGATGTAGTCGTCATCAGACAGATGGGCGCACACACCAGTTGGGACAGCTTCCTGCCCCACAGAAGAGTGGACAGACGCGGACATCCCGCGTTGACCGGTTTCGGGCACGCCACGTTCCTCGAAGTGACGGATGGTAGTCATGGTCCGGTAAAGTTTCAGCAAGGTGTCGCGGTCGAGTTCCATGGCAACACGCTCCTTGTGACGCAGACGTTTTTCGATGGACGGCTGGCGCCCCGTGTAATGAAAGCCGACGGGTTCAGCGCCGGCTTTGGGATGGCCCATAGTAGCATGGGGCCGGGGGGTGTCAACAAGGATCATACGCGCACGCTCTCGCGTTCAACGGGCCTTTCGCAGCACCTCCCGGTGGTGACGACGGACACCCGTATGAAACCGGATCATCCAACGCGCAGCACGATCTCCGTCCCGCTGGTGGCGCCCAGGGCTGCCGAGGCATTGCCATCCACCATCACCACCTCCAATCGTCCGTGGCTGCCCAACAATGCCCTCAAACCGCCTCCGGGCGGATCGTGGAAAGTCCGGGACAATCCGGAGATATCTCGCCCGGCGATGCTGACCATCGCTTCGGCTTCCCTGCCCCACACGCTCATGTCGGCCAATATGTCGGCGGTAATATCGCTGACCAGGTTTCCGAAAGCGTCGGCGAACACGATCTGCCCCCGTACCGCGTTCCCTTCCGGTTGCGGAACCGGCAGCGATAGAGCGGTGATGGTCGCTGTCGGATCGCCCAGCGCCCCTGGGGTTACTCCGGCGGACAGGTGAGCTGCTGACGGGGCGAAAACGTCGCGGCCGTGAAAGGTGGCGCTGACGGGATGACGCCAATGCGCAGGGTTAGTCAACCGCCAGGCCCGACAACCGTCGGGGACGTTGGACGGCCCAGAGATTCCAGAGTCGCCGAAGCCGGGATCGTATCGACGGCACACCAGAGACATAAGGCCGTTATCCGGCGCGACGAAGCGGTGGTCGGGCGTTTCCACGAGGATGGCCGGCCGGTCGGTGCCGACACCCGGGTCGACCACAGCTACGAAGATGCTGCCGTCGGGGAAATAGGTGTGCGCGTCCGCTAGGACCACAGCGCCGTGCCGCACATCCTGCGGGCCGATGCCGTGGGTCAGATCGATGACGGAGGCGTACGGATTAATTGAAAAGATGACCCCGCGCATCATGCCCACGTAGGCATCGGCGAGGCCAAAGTCAGTGGCGAGAACTATGGGCGGAGGGGACAATCAAACCCGGCCCGATTTGACGGAGGTGTTAGGGTCCGGTGAAGCGTGCGCTGAGGACCGATACCAGCAGAAATACCACGATCAGGGCGATGGTCAGCTGGAACATGGTGCGCTCCAGACCACGTCGTGTCCGCACGGTGTTCTGGGCGCTGCCGAACATTCCCGAACCGGCTTCCCGGACCTGGGACAGGATGATCAGGACGAGCACAATCGAAGTGACGATCTGGGCGATGTTGAGCAGGCTCATGTGGATTCTCCGGCAGGCATTGTACCACGCTATGGCCGTTGCGCCTCGAGCCCGGCCTGGACCAACTGTAGAGCCAGTTCCGGTTGCGCCTGACCCTTGGTGAGACGCATCACCTGCCCCATCAGGAAGCGCGCGGCGGTTTCCTTCCCGCTCAGGTAATCGGCCACGGCTTTCGGGTTGGCGGCGATCGCCTCGGCCACGGCGGCCTCGATTGTGCCAATATCACCAATCTGGGCCAAGCCCTGTTCACGCACTATATCCACCGCCGGGGCGCTGGTGGCATACATTTGTTCCAGCACCGTCTTGGCCAGGGAGGTGGACAGGGTGCCGTCGACAATCAGGCCCAACAGCTCTGACAATCCGCCAGGAGTCACCGGGCAGTCATCGATCTCGCCGTGGTCCTGATTGAGCAGATATGAGAGGTCACCCTGCATCCAGTTTGCGATTTCCTTGGCGGCAACAGACCGGCTCATCATTGAGCTGCCGAGCGCCACTGTTTCTTCGAAGTAGTCGGCCATGGCGCGGGAGCCGGTCAGCTGGTCCGCGTCGTACTCGGAAAGCTCGTATTCCTCCTGGAAGCGTGCTTTGCGCCTGGGACGTAATTCCGGCAAAGCCGACCGCAACCGACCCACCCATTCGGAGCCGATGTTCAGCGGCGGCAGGTCAGGCTCCGGGAAGTAACGATAGTCGTGGGCATACTCCTTGCTGCGCTGGGACACGGTCACACTCCGATCATCCACCCAACCGCGGGTTTCCTGCACGACGGTCCCACCGTCCTCGACCACGCGCAGTTGCCGCTCCACCTCATATTCGAGGGCGAGAAAGACGGAACGGAAGCTGTTCATGTTCTTGACTTCGGTGCGGGTGCCGAAGGTATCACTGCCGGCAGGGCGGATGCTGATGTTGGCGTCGCAGCGGAAGTTCCCGTCCTGCATATTCGCGGTGGAAACGCCGAGATACTGGACCATGGTGTGCAGGGAGGTCAGATACTGTCGGGCTTCTTCAGGAGAACGCAGGTCGGGCCTGCTGACAATTTCCATGAGCGGCACGCCGGACCGGTTCACGTCGACCAGCGAATAGCCTTCGGCATCGTTGGGGAAGTGCTGCATCTTGGCAACGTCCTCTTCGAGGTGCACACGCTCGACGCCGATAGGTCGTCGGCCGTGTTCCAAGTCGGGGTCGCCATCGATTTCCAGATAGCCATTCAGGGCCAGAGGCAGGTCGTACTGGGAGATCTGGTATCCCTTCATCAGGTCAGGGTAGGGGTAGTTCTTCCGGTCGAACTTGGTGAACTCGGGGATACGGCAGTGAAGGGCCAACCCGGTCATTACGGTGTACTCCACCGCGCGGCGATTGATGACGGGCAATGCACCGGGCAGACCCAAGCAAACCGGGCAAGTGCGGGTGTTCGGTTCGGCAGTCTGGTAATCCGCCGGACACCCACAGAACATTTTGCTGCGAGTGTCCAGCTGGACGTGTACCTCGAGGCCGATGACGGTTTCGTATTCCACTGCTGTCTACTCTCCGCTGATTGGCCGTTATTCGTCCCTAGCCAGTACGTTGGCGTTTATTCGGGGTAGGTCTCGAAGCGGCCGATGAACTCGCGCTCCTTGGCCTCGACTGCCCGGGGGAGGCGTGCCATCACCAACCGCTCCGGTAACACTATACCGCCAGAAAAGATCAACTTCATAGCATCTTCCACGCTGACGTCGGTTTCGAACAGGTCGTCTTCATTGACGAAGGCCATATTACCGGAGGTCGGATTGGGCACAGTGGGTATGTAAACGATTGCCATGGAATGACCGCCGTTTTGGGAGAACGCCCGACCGGTCACGAAGCCGACGGCTACCATCCCTTCCCGGGGCCACTCTAGAAAAACCACGCGGCTGAAGCTGTAATCTGATGCAAGTAGAGTTGTAGCTTGCTCTGTCACTCCGAAGATAGTCTTAACCACCGGTATCTTGCGCAAGACGAACCCCATGGCGCCCATGATCCGTCTACCGGCTGCCAGAGAAACGAAAAGACCTATCAGGTAAAAGACGACGATAATTCCGATCAACCCGATGCCAGGAAAGTCCCAAGGCTGATCTTTTACAAAAGGCATGGGTCTGATGAAACTATCAGTATGACCAATGATGAATGCTAGTACAAAAACGGTCACCAGGATAGGGACCAGCTGCATCAGGCCGGCAAGAATTTTGCCCTGAAAGTGGCCTTCGATGCGCTGCCCCACGGTCGGTTTCTCTCGCTCTGCCCGACCCAACGGCGGTTGCTCTGCGGAACCCAAAGCCGCCTCCTGTATGCCTGGCGCTTCGTTTGACGCCCTCGAATGGCAACTACATGGCAAGTATGCTGGAACAACGGTGTTATTTCAATCAACCCCGAAGGCGCAGTACGGCGGTTTGGTTCGAACCGGGCGCTTCATGCGGGTCGATCACCGAAGTGCAAGGCCACGCCGCCGAACCCCAATCGGCGGTAACCGACATCAACGAGACCGGCCTGTTGGAATACTTCCGCCAGACCATCGGCGGGGAGGAAATAATCGACGCTGTCGGGAAGGTAGGTGTAAGCGGTCCGATCGCCGGCCACGAGTTGTCCCATCAGGGGGACCAGGCGGTGGAAATAGAAACGGCCCATGCTGGACGCAATTCCGGGGGGCATAGGTGTCAACTCGAGGGTAGTTACCCTGCCGCCGGGCGCAACGACGCGGGCCATCTCCCGGATTGCGGATGGCACGTCGGGCATGTTGCGGAGACTGAATCCGGCCGTGGCGCCAACGAAGGAATCGTCGGGAAAGGGCAATCGCAGGGCGTCGCCCTGCACGAACTGTACGGTCTTTCCATTGTTTGGCCTGGAAGCGTGACGACGATTCGCAATGGACAACATTTCAGGCAACAAATCCACGCCGACAACTTCCGTGATATTGGGGCAATCGGCGAGGGCGAAGGCCAAGTCACCGGTGCCGGTGGCTACATCCAATGCCGGGCCGACGGCGCACCGAGCAGTGAGCCTGGCGGTTGCGCGTTTCCAGCGGTGGTGCAGGCCGCCGGTCATGAGGGAATTCATGAGGTCGTAACGCGGCGAAATGCGGGCGAACATCTCCGCCACGTAGCGCCGCTTGTCGTCGCCGCTCAGGTGGGCCATGGTCTCCCTATCTGCCGACCCGCAGGTAGTGCAGTTGCACCAAGCCGCTGTCGAAGGACCTGACCGCTTTCAGTTGCAGGTGAGTTGGCGAACCGCCGGCGCCCAGGAACGGGATCCCGGCACCCAATAGGATGGGGTGCACAGACATTACGTACTCGTCTATCAAGCCCGCGCGGTGAAACTGGCCCGCCAAGCCGCCGCCGCCCACCAGCCAGACTGCGCCGGGGTAATCGGCTACCGTGGTACGCACAAAATCGACGGCATTGGCCTGAACAAACTCGACGTCGGCCGGCGGCTCCGCCGCAGGGTTCGCAGTGAACACGTAAGCCGGCTTGCCCTGCCAGGGCCAATCTCCAAGACCAACAACTTGGTCATAGGTTCGCCGGCCCATCACGATAGCTTCCACCCCGGCGTAAAACTCGGCGTATCCGTAATCAGCGTCGTGGAATAGCCAATCTACGCCCCCATCGGTATCGGCGATGTAACTATCGAGGCTGGTGGCCACGTAGTAAACGATCTTCCCCATGCGCTGCGGACCCTATTGGACAGGACCCAACGCATTAGCGCTCGCGGTCGTGGTACTGCATGTCGTCGGGCAATTGATCGGTTATGCCGGAGGCAACCAGCGCCCGCTGAACAACGAAACGAACCACGCCATCGATGTCCAGCGGCTTGAGATAAAACGGAGGCTCGGGAGGCAGAATGGTGGCTCCAAGCCGCGACAGGGTCAGGAGGTTTTCCAAGTGAATGGCGTGCAGGGGAGTTTCCCTGGGTATCAAAGTGAGCCGGCGGTTTTCCTTGATGGTCACGTCGGCGGCCCGGAGAAGGAGATTGGGCGTCAAGCCGTGGGCCAGAGATGCGACGGCGTTCATGCTGGCGGGAGCAATGATCATGCCCGCCGTGGGGAAGGTCCCGCTGGCGATGGGAGCGAACAGGTCGGTGATGGCATAGGTACTGAAGTGGGGACATTCGGTCCATCGGGCTATGGCCGTATTGTAGGGTTCGTCAAGTTCTTCCTGCCACACCATGCGCGCGGCGTTGGAGGCGACGACCACCACCGGCGTTTCCTGTTCCAACAGCGCGCCGATGAGCTCCCGGGCTATTATCGACCCGCTTGCTCCGGTAACCCCGACGACTAGCGGACGAGACGAGTGGGACGTCATGCCAGCGCCCATACGCGACAGGTTGGGACGGGGGATCGCACGTCGGTCGGCCAATACGTCGTCATGGCATCGACGCGGGCTACCACGGGAAAAAGCCGTCGAATGGCAACGCCACGGCGAGGATCGTGAAGGCCATCAGTTGGGTGGAGATGTACTTATTGAACGCGAACGCCTTGCCAACCATGGCCGGCTGGCCTGACTTGACCATGTTGTTTTCGTAAACGAGCAATATCGCGGCAATCGCCCAGCCAATGAAATAGAAGACGTTCAAGTCCATCCATATTCCCACCACCAGAAGGGCGCCAGCAGCCAAGCTATGCAACGCCCGCATGGTGCGGATCGCGATACGGACGCCGAAGCGGGCCGCGATGGATTTGATCCGGTTGGCGCGATCGAAATTGAAGTCCATGCTGCCGTAGATAGTTTCGAATCCGCCGGCCCACATCATCACCGCGAAGGTGAGCAGCACCGGCTGCCAGGTGAGTTGACCTGTAACCCCGATCCAGGCCCCGGATGGGGCGATGGAAAGGGCCAGCCCCAACATCAGGCTGCACAGCCAGGTGAAGTACTTGGCGAAGGAATAAAGGACCACGTAAATCGCGGCGACTGGCGACAGCATCAGGGCCAGAGGGTTCAACTGCCAGGCGGCGACGAAAAAGACCGCAGCGCCGGCTGCGGCCATGCCACCCACTTCCAGGGGCTTCAATATGCCGGCGGGTATGTGCCGGCCTGCGGTACGAGGGTTCTGTGCGTCCTCTCTCGCGTTGATGATCCGGTTGGCGGACATGCCTAGCGTCCGAACGCCCAGGAACGCGAGCGTAATCCAGATGAATGCGGTCCAACCCGGCCATCCACTGCCGCCAGAGAAGTGCGACGCCAGGACCATCCCGATGTATCCGAACGGCATGGCGAACAGCGATTCCGAAACGTTAATCGCGTTCAGGTAGTGGAGAACTTTGTCCGCCACTAGCCGGAGCGGACCGGGATGTGCTGGAGCGTCATGCATACGGCACCATGGTAGCACATGGCCCTTTGCCCCGACGGGGTCGCTAGCGGCCAGGAGTAGACGCTGGTCAGGACCGCTGGTCGCTATGACGACTATGCGGAACTATGCGAAGGAACTATATCGTCGAGTCCCAGCTCGGCCCAGCGTTTCGAAACCTGGTCCCGGATCTCCGGGCTCATTTCGATGTCCGGCGGCCACTGGCGATGATAGCCTTCCTGAGGTCCTTTCCGGGTAGCGTCTATACCTACCTTGCTGCCAAAGCGCGGAGTGGGCGATGCCACGTCCAGGTCATCGATGGGGCCGTCAACCAGGACGAAATCGGTGGCAGGGTTGATGTTATTGGCGACGCGCCACGCAACTTCGGAAGGGTTCTGAACGTCCACGAAATCGTCCACGATCACAATGACCTTAGTCAGGCTCAGCAAACCGAGGCCCCACAGGCCATACATCACCTTGCGAGCGTGTCCGGGATATTCTTTTTTGATCGACACGAGGACCAGATTATGGAAAATACCCTCGGCCGGCATGTTGACGTCGACGACCTCCGGCAGTACGAGACGTATCAACGGCAGGAAGGCGCGCTCGGTAACTTTGCCCATCCAATAGTCCTCTGTGGGCGGCCTCCCCACGAAGGTCGTGGGGTAAATGGGATTGTGGCGGCGCGTGATGGTGGTCACATGAAACACCGGGTAAGGCTCAGCTAGAGAGTAGTAGCCGGTGTGATCTCCGAAGGGACCTTCCGTTCTTTCTTCGCCTGGAACAACGTACCCTTCGAGGACGATCTCGGCATGGGCGGGCACCTTAAGGTCGACCGACACGGCCGGCGCCAACTCCACGCCTTCATCGCGAATGAAACCTGCCAATACCATCTCGTCAATATCGGGAGGCAGGGGCGCTGAGCCAGTCCATATCGAGGCCGGATCGCCGCCGAGGGCCACGGCCACCTCAAGCTTTTCGCCGCTGGCCCGGTAATGACGCGCTCCCACCTTATGGGTCTGCCAGTGCATCCCGGTGGTGTTACGGTCGAACACCTGCATACGATAGATGCCGTAGTTCTGCGTGCCCGTATCGGGGTCCTTGGTTATCACCAAGGGCAGGGTGATATACGGGCCGGCATCCATCGGCCAGCATTTGATGACCGGCAAACTGTAAATGTCGACGTCTTCGCCGGTAAGGACAACCTGCTGACACGGTGGGTTGCTGACGATTTTAGGCTGGAAGGAGCCGACGTGAACCAAACGTCCCAAGGTGCGTAACTTGTTCAGCATTCCCTGGGGCGGTCCGCCCTGCACCATATCGATCATGGAACCAAGGCGAACAGCCAAGTCGTCGGCGTCCTCGACCTCGAGCGCCCAGTTCATGCGCCGTTCCGAGCAGAACAGGTTTATGGCTACGGGCATATCGTAGCCAATCACATTTTCGAACAAAAGGGCGGGCCCATCGGCTCGCAGCAGTCGATGGGCTATTTCGGTAATCTCCAGTTCCGGACTGACGGGAGCGGATACTCGCCGCAGATCGCCTTTACTTTCAAGAAAGGCGATGAACTCGCGAAGATCCCGGTATGGCATGGTGACTGTGGTGGCCTCGCGCCTGTTACGAGACTGAGACCAGCACGCCAGCCTTAGGAATTTCGCATTTGGCTAAAACAGTCGCTGCAATATACCGGCCGATCGCCGCGGGGGCGGAAGGGCACGGTTGCATCGGCGCCACAATTACTGCAGACGATGGGGAAAGATTCTCGCTGCCCCCCACCATATCCGCCGCCGCCGCCGCCACCACCGAAGTTGTCACGAGGCTGCCCTCGCCGAGCGTTCCTGCACGAAACACACCGTTTCGGATAATTGGTGAAGCCTCGCGAGGCGTAGAATTCCTGCTCGCCTACGGTAAAGAGAAACTCTGCTGCGCAGTCGCTGCATTCAAGGGTCATGTCGGAAAGGGCCACGGTTCTTCCTCCGGCCTGGTTGGCAATCAAGATGCACACGCTTGGTCTGTTTCGTCGGGCACAGCGATTACAATACCCAAGGAAGGAGGACCGGCGCAATTCTGCTGATATTACTACACTTGCATCAACGGCAGCAAACAACGATTTTCGCTGCCTGAATCGGAGAATCATTGCTTTCGGCATCGTTGTCGCCATGGAACGCCAACGTCGAGCCGAATTCCTACATTCTGATCAGACAGGTTCGGCGACGAAAACCGGGATCTTCCTTGAGGTCCGGCTCTGATATTCCTCGTAAGGAGGAAACGCCTCGACTGATGCGGCCCAAAGGCGAGCTCGCTCGTCCGCGTCGGATACTTCACGCACGCGCATGGTGTATACATCCGTCTTGTCCCGGATTTCAACGTTGGCATCGCGGCGCAGGTTGTACACCCAAACAGGATTGCGCGGCGCGCCGCCCTGTGAGCCTACCAACACATAGGCGTCACCGACTTTGACGCGCATCAACGGGGTCTTGCGGATGGCACCGGTCTTGTTGCCCTGGTTGGTGACGATGATGACAGGCAGACCGGTGTCACGCAGCGTGGTCCCATCGGCGCCTCCGCTGCTTTCGTACAATTCCACTTGTTCGCGTACCCAGTCTCTGGTCGACGGAATGTAATCGGGCATTTTCGTTCCTCCTGGCAACAGTGCGCTTCATCATAACCCGAATCCCGGGGGTTGTAATGGCACTGAACGAAACCCCGGTATAATGCCCCGGTGAATGCGAAAGCACGGTCCCGGCGAGACAGATCGGTCTCGCCATATCGCCGCATGAATACACCGCGTTCTTGAAGATCCCAAGCAGGTGTGCATCGTGATGAATTCGTCGGAAGGTCTAGTGGCGCTCGGCGCTAGTCGGTCATGGAGATTGATCGTATTGGCTACAGTCGGAGCTCTCGCCCTGGCGACGTTACTGGTAGCGTGCTCCGGTCCGGAACCGGAACCAGAACCAGAACGGGAAAATCGTGCGGACCGCGCCGAGCAACCAACGGCCGAACGAGCGGAGCCCACCGCAAACGTAGGTTCCCCGGTATCCCCAACTCAGCGGGCCCAAACAACCGCAACTTCACCCCCGGCGCCTGCGCCATCAGGCACGGCAGCAGGGCAGCCGACAATGACTCCGGAACTTACACCCACACCTGTACCTGTAAGCGAGCGGAACGAACCGCCGACACCGGCGCCGGTAGCCGTCATTGACGGTGACTATGACGCGGACGATGACGGTTTGATCGAGATTTATGACCTGGCGCAATTAGACGCCGTTCGATATGACATGGACGGCGACGGCGTGGCGAATGACGACGGTCACGCCAAGTACGCGGCGGCTTTCCAAGATGCAGCGGAAGGAATGGGATGCCGCGTGGGCGGGTGCGAAGGCTATGAACTCGTGGCCGACCTGGACTTTGACACCAACGGAAACGGACAAGCCGACGCCGGAGACACACATTGGAATGGCGGATCCGGCTGGGTCCCGATCGGCCACTACCGGGGCTCGGATGACCAGCAGGCTTTCGAAACCGCGCTGGACGGCGGAGGCCGCATAATCACCAATTTGTACATCGCTCGTCCGGAACAGGATTACGTCGGCCTCTTCGGGTTCAGCAGCGGCGGGATAATCCGGAACGTTACCCTGAAACAAGCCGACGTAACGGGTCACGATTACGTTGGCGCGCTGGTGGGCGACAACCAGGAGGGCGGGCGCGTATTGGGTTGCGTGTCCGAAGGATCCGTCAACGGGAACGATTTTGTCGGCGGACTGGTCGGCGACAACAAAGAGGGCGGGCGTATTGCCGGCAGTGCAGTCAGCGGCTTAGTTGCCGGCGTCCGGTACGTAGGAGGCCTGGTTGGACGCGTCGACGGCAATTTCGGTAGCGCGACCCGTGACAGCTCAGCCGACAGCGACGTGATCGGCAACGACTTCGTGGGCGGTTTGGTTGGTTTCAACGACGGCAACATCGACGGGGGCGCTGCCAGCGGACAGGTGTCCGGCAACGTTAACGTCGGCGGGCTGGTGGGAAGAGGCAACGGTGGGAAGGTCAGCAACAGCCTAGCGACCGGCAACGTCACCGGCAGAACCGATATCGGAGGCATGATCGGACGCAACGACGGCGAAATCAGCGACAGTAGTGGACACGGCTCCGCGACCGGCCAAGACAACGTAGGGGGCCTCGCCGGATACAATGGCCAAGGCGTTGTCAGCAACAGTTTCGCCACGGGCGCCGCGACGGGTCACGACAACGTCGGAGGTCTGATTGGCCGCAACGCAGAAGGTATCCTGGCCAACAACACCGCGGAAGGCCGGGCCACCGGGAACAACAAAGTAGGCGGTCTCGTGGGTTACAACGACGGAGACATCAGTGACTGCGCCGCCTCGGGTTCAGTTCAGGGTGTTGATGACGTAGGAGGCCTGGTTGGACGAAACAACGGCGGAACCCTTGCAACCTGCACAGCCACCGGCGAAGTGACGGGTAACAACAACGTGGGCGGCCTGGTCGGTTACCACGAAGAAGGCGGGGAGATAGCGGTCAGCTCCGCGTCCGGCGTAGTCGCCGGTGAAGACGACATCGGCGGGTTGGTTGGAGACAGCGAGGGCGACATCAGCAACAGCTCAGCGGATGGCGTCGTCACGGGTAACGACAACGTGGGCGGACTGGTTGGGCGGAACAACGGCGGAACCGTAACCACGAGCGCGGCCAACGGGTCAGCAACCGGCGGCGAAAACGTGGGAGGCCTGGTCGGGCATAACGACGGCATCGTGCAAGAAGGGATCGCGCGGGGAGACGCCTCTGGCGATTCGCACGTCGGCGGACTGATGGGTTACAACGATGCTGACATCAGCGATTGCAGCGCCAGCGGCGCCGCCGCCGCTGTTCAGGACTTTGTCGGCGGACTGATTGGCTGGAACTACCGCGGCGACGTAACGAGATGTGATGCCACCGGCTCCGCTTCCGGGAACAATTACGTCGGCGGGTTGATAGGTTCCAGCGACGAAGGATCAATCCGTGGCAGCATGGCAGAGGGAAGGGCCACCGGCACCGACTACGTCGGAGGGCTCATCGGTCAGAACACGGTTGGTGTGGTGGACGCCAGCGTCGCCTCCGGTGCAGCATCCGGCAACGACTACGTGGGTGGGCTCATTGGAGATAACGGCGGCGATATCAGCAACTGTGCGGCCAGCGGTGACGTGACCGGGAGGCGACAGATCGGGCTGCTGGTTGGCCGGAACTACGGCAGCCCCATCGACAACAGCATGGGCACCGGCATATTGACCGAAGCGAACTGACGACGCCAACGGGAAGCGCGCCTACCCGGGGACCATCGGTTCGCGGGTATAATACTTTGGCGATCACGACCCAACGGAGGACAACTGCATGGACGGTAAGACCGCGTTCGCTACCATTCTGGCCCGGGAGGGCGTGGACGTCGTTTTCTGCTTTCCCAACAACATCCTGATCGACGCCTGCGCGGCGGCCGGGATACGGCCGATCATCTCTCGCATGGAGCGCACGGCGGTCAACATGGCCGACGCCTACAGCCGGGTCAACAACGGCAACAAGAACGGCGTGGTCATCGTTCAGGGTGGTCCCGGCATCGAAAACGCCTTTTCCGGGGTGGCGCAGGCCTATGCCGACTCTTCGCCGCTGCTGATGGTGCCGAATCACCCGGGGACGCGACGGCACGGAATGTCGTCCGATTTTGACGCCGCCCGGAATTACCAGGGCGTCACGAAGTGGGCGGACTCCGCCAACTACACCGACCGCATACCCGAGATGATGCGTCGCGCTTACACCCAACTCCGTACCGGTCGGCCCTACCCCGTTTTGGTCGAGATGCCGAACGACGTGCTGGCTGGAGAAATCTCCGAGGAGCAATTCCACTATCTACCGCAACAAAAGCACCGGTCGGCCGGTGACCCGCGCGACGTTTCCCGCGTGGCCGACCTGCTGGTGAACGCCCGACGCCCGGTCATCTACGCCGGTCAGGGCGTGCTGTACGCCGAGGCCACACCGGAGTTGGTGGAACTGGCCGAGTTGTTGAATGCTCCCACAATGACCACCACGCTAGGCAAGAGCGGTTTCCCGGAAAACCACCCTCTGGCCCTGGGAGCCGGCGGTAATACGGGCACCAGGATGGTCGGTGAGTTCCTGGCGAAGAGCGACGTGGTTTTCGGCATTGGGACCAGTTTCCAGAAAACCCTCGCTTCCGCGCCGGTTCCGCCCGGCAAAACCGTCATCCAGTCCACAATCGACGAGAAGGACCTCAACGGCGAGTATCCTCTGGACGAGATCATCGTCGGCGACGCGAAACTGGTTCTCGACCAACTGGTTCAGGAAGTCAAGGATCGATTGGGTGAGAACGGACGGCGCGGCGACGAGTCCGTAGCAGCCGAGGTCAGGCAGGTGCGGCAGGAATGGCTGGCCGAATGGATGCCCCGGCTTTCCAGCAATGACGTTCCCATCAGCCCATACCGCGTGGTTTACGAGTTGAATGCCCGGCTGGACAAGGCCAACAGCATCGTCACCCACGACTCCGGAAACCCTCGGGACCAGATCGTGCCTTTCTACGCGGCCACGACGCCCCGGGGTTACATCGGCTGGGGCAACTCCACCCAGTTGGGGAGCGGCCTGGGTTACGCCATGGGCGCGAAGGTGGCCTTCCCGGAGAAAACCTGCGTCAACCTGATGGGCGACGTCGCCGTCGGGATGGCCGGTACGGACTTCGAGACCGCGGCCCGGGAGAAGCTCGGCATCATCACGGTGATCGTGAACAACGGCGCCATGGGCGGTTACGAAAAGAACATTCCGGTTGCGACGGAACGGTACGGCACCAAGTACGTCACCGGCGAGTACGCCCGCATGGCCGAAGCGCTGGGCGCATACTCCGAGCACGTGACGGACCCTGACGAGGTCGGTCCCGCCATTGAGCGCGCGAAGGAAATTTCCTCGTCCAGTCAACCCTGCGTGCTGGAAATCATCACCCGGGAAGAGCCGGTGTTCTCGCAGTACTATCGCTAGGCTCCCGGTTCGAAGATGACGCGGCGGGCCAGCCGGTCCCACCTGTCGTCGGTAGCGCCCCCGCCCATCCACCAGCACCGCATGCCTGAAGCGCCCATCGTTGTCATCGGCGGAGGTCCGGCCGGCTCGTGCGTCAGTACCCTTCTGGCGCGTCGCGGATACCCGGTTACGCTGCTGGAGCGGGAACACTTTCCGCGAGAACACGTCGGCGAGTCGTTGCTCCCGGCCAGCATCCCGATCCTGAAGGATCTTGGCGTGCTGGACGCGGTGCGGCAAGCCGGGTTCGTGGTTAAGCGGGGCGCCACGATGATATGGGGGGTTGACCGGGAGCCGTGGAGTTGGTACTTCAGCGAGACCAATGCCTCCAATCCGCATTCGTACCAGGTGTGGCGGCCCGAGTTTGACGCCATCCTGCTGGATAACGCGCGAAACTCCGGTGTCGAGGTGTGGGAAGGATGCGCCGCCTCTGCGGTGGTACTCGATGACTCGCAGACAGCGGTCGCGGTGCGATGTGGCGACGAAATTCTCCCGGCACGATACGTAGTCGACGCCAGCGGACAGGGCGGGCTGTTGTCGCGCCAGCTGGGCCTGCGGCAGTGGGACGATTTCTTCCGTAACCTGGCCGTGTACGCCTACTACCAGGGGGGTGACCGGCTCGAAGCGCCGGACGACGGCAACATCCTGATCGAGTCGCAATCCAACGGCTGGATGTGGAACATCCCGCTTCGGGACGGCTGGTCGAGCGTCGGGGCAGTGGTGGACTCCGAGACCGGCCAGGAAGGGATCCGGCGACTGGGCGCGCGCGGGTTCCTGGAGGCGCAGGTGGCAGCAGCCCCTCAAACCGTGAAGATGCTGAAAAATGCTCGCCTGGTCTCCGGCCCGGCAATAGTCAGGGACTGGTCGTACCGTTGCCAATCGCTCTACGGCCCCGGCTACATCCTGGTGGGGGACGCCGGATGCTTCATCGATCCCCTGTTTTCGTCTGGCGTACACCTGGCGCTGACATCAGCCACCCTGGCGGCCGCGGCGGTTGCTTCTGCGTTGTCCGATCCCGACATGGCCAGTTCGGTGGGACAGGTGTACCAGCAGTTATACTACAAGGAGTACGGACATTTTCGAGATCTGGCCCGGTTGTTCTATTCCAGCAATCGCACCGCGGATTCCTATTTCTGGGAGGCGCGTCGCCTGGTCGACGACGATCCATCTCTAACCCCGCGCCAGTCGTTCATACAGGCGGTGGCCGGTCAACCACCCCGTGGATACGAGCGGGTGGTGCTGTCCCACGGCTTGGCGCCGGCCGCCTTTGGCCTGAGCGTGACCGACGTAGAGGCGGAACGGCAGCGCAGACGCGAGCAACCCCTGCTGCCGGCATCGCCGCCACGGCTGGCGGAGGGCGTCATCTTGCAGCGCCAGCCGGTGCTGGCGGACGGCGACTTCGTGTGGGGCTACGGGTTGGTGACCGACGGACATCCAGAGGGGCTCCCGTGCAGCGGGCTGGTAGCTCGACTGCTGCACGGGCTGGACGGCAGGACTACAGTTGCTGAATCCATCGCGAGACTGTGCCAGGGACTCGAACCCGCCGCAACGCAGCAGGTGGAACAAGCTGCGCTAGACGCGCTTCAAATCCTGTACGTCGACGGCGCGATCAACACACAAGGAGATGCCTGAAACAGTACCTTAACCCTCTCGGTAGGTTACTTGGCCACGTCTTGAGCAATTTGAACCGCGATGAGTGCTCCGGCTTTGCTTACCCCTTCGCCCCACGCTTCGCCGTGTCCAATTGCGGATTGGTTGGACAGCGCGTGTCCAAGTTCGTGGAACAGCAGATCCCAGTGCTCAATGGATCCGTAAGGCTGCTGAAAGAACGTCTCGCCAAGACGCGCCGCGTTGAACCGCAAGGTTGGGGTTGTGGTGGATGCCGAGCAGTCGGCGAGCCTGGTATTATCGGGTTCGTTGAAGTAACGCACGGTGGCGGTGAGGTTGCAGTAGCCGGCCATTTCGGTGACCCACTCTGCGAATCTGGCTTGGTCGGTACCGGGTTCAGGTTCGTAGAAACCGCGCGCCGGTGGCGGGGTCGGAAACGCTTCATCGGAGTCTTTCACGCCGGCGTTCTTTCGGAGAGTCTCAATTTCCTTTTTGGACAACCCTCCCGGGTTGGCTACTCCGTAGCCGGCCTCGGATGCGCGTAGATTGGCGTCCCCGTCCAATGTTGCGAAGACGGCTTTGGTACTGCCGTAGCGCCCCTTTACGGTGGACCGAACGGCTTCGGGCGTGATTTGCGGGTGTTCTATGGCCCGCTTCACCCACTGAGAGCCGAATTCATCCGGTTCCAACATTCCGTGGGTCGCGTTGAGAGCCTCCGCATAGATGCGGTTGAGATACGCTTCGCTGACGGCGTTTCGTTGCTGCCCCATTGGAACCTTCTGCATCACGTCAACGTCCCACGGGCACTCAATGGTCTGGACGGGTATGCCCATTTCATAGAGCCATCGCTCGCTGTCGGCATCCGGCGGTTCTGCGAAGTGAATCTCAGCGGGTCGTTGCGCCGCCCGCATAGGCTTGTCGGGAGCATCTTGTACTATAGTTTGTAGCGTGACGTAGCGCTTTGCTTTGGGCCGTGCATGCGACACTTCGCAATCGTTGACGAACAGGCAGTAGTTAGCGGGCGCCCTGAAGCGTTGCAGCATTGCAATGAGCTCGTCGCTCTGCTGTTTGTCCCACGGCATCAGGACTCTTACCACGGTGCCTTTGGCGCGGGAGTGGGTACTCACTTCTCTTGACCCCGAGCGCGGGAATGTGACGGTGTATCCAACCGTTTCCACTTCCGCCTCAATCGCCACGCTGATGACGTCCTTTTCACCTATGTTGAAACGGCCTCTTTTCGCGGGATCGAGGCGTTTTTCGGTATAGCCCATCAGGGTATAGGCATCGGCGATGTCACTGAAACCCGATCCGTTGTCATGGACTGTAACCTTCGTGGCGTTGCCGTCGGGTTGCGGCTCGACGGCAACGCGGCATTCTGTGGCATAGGGTTCATCCCATGCGTTTTGAATCAGCTCCTTGACCAGATCCCAAGGCAGGCGGCTGCTGTTGAGCTCGCGCATCCCGGATTCGGATACCTCGAAACGTCCGGTTGGCACAGGAGTTTCCGACTCGGTCGCCGTCATGATCTTGGTCTCCCCGCTCCTAAGGCTTTACCCAGGTCTCCGACCAGGCGCAACACGCCGTGCTGCTCTGGGCCGAGCCGCGCGCTTCCAACGACACCACCCCACTCAGGGCCCGGTCGCCCACGGTTATCTGGGCGCTGCGGGCCGGGAAGAAGCAGCTGTACACCCCGTGGGGCCGGCCGGGAGTGCTGCCGGCCGGATTGTTGAGCATGTATGGCGTGAGGAAATCATGCCAGCTGAGCACAACCGTCTCAGTGGATGCGACGACGATCTCGTTGTAGGCGCTCTCGATCCCGCCGGACCTGCTGAATTTGGCCGGAATCACTGTCAGGCTCGGGTCGGCAAATTCCGGAAACAGGATGCTTTCGATCTCCCCTTGGAGGTAGCGGGTCATGGCGATATTGTCGGAATAGATGCGCACCGGATCGCGCTCCAAATCCGCGCTTTTGAGGAACAGCACGTGTCCGGCGCCTCCCGGGGACCAGAGGACCCGCCAGTGGCTGGTGCGGGTGGTCTGCTCACCACCGGCTTCGGGAGACAGGCGGATGAAGGAGTTTTCGCCGGTCAGGCAAATCTGGTTGGGGTCTACGGGGCTGGTCATGACTTGCTCCTTTCTTGTCAGCGATCAATGTTGCTTGGAATCGGGCTAGAGGCCGTCGGACGCTGCTCGCATGGTGTTCAGGTACTCCGCGCTGGCCGACTGCAACAGGCGACCCACGGTATTGTGGAAGTATCGCACTCCCAATTCGAGATAGTGCGGCACCAGGGCGTCCGGACAGCTGCACCCGGCAGTGATACCGGATGCCGCGATCTGCTGTACGCCTTTTTCGACTAGAGCCTGGACTTCGGGATGGGTCTGCTGGCCCGGGTAGCCCATGCTCTGGGACAGGTCCCCGGCTCCGATGAAATACACGTCGACCCCCGGCACCGTCACCAGTTCCGGAATGTTCTCGATGGCCTCCACCTCCTCCAGCATGAGACAGACCAACGTGTTGCGGTTGGCGTCCGCCACGTAATCCGGCGTGGCTCCGCTGAAACCGTACTCGGCCGGTCGGCCGCCGCTGAACAGACCGCGTTCGCCCTCCGGATAATATTTGACGGCGGAAACCGCCGCCCGTGCCTCTTCCGGCGTGTTGACGTGGGGTACCTGAACACCCCAGGCCCCGCGGTCGAGGAAAGGCGAGATGATCTCGGGACGGTTTCCAACCGGGCGCACGATGGGGGCCGTGCCCGAGTATTCCGCGGCGCGGATCATGTCCTCGGCGAGGTCGACGGTGATGTTGCCGTGCTCGTTGTCGATCAGCACCCAGTCGTAACCAAGGTATCCGAGCATCTCGACCACGACGGGAGACGGAAAAGTAATCATCGAGCCAAATACCGGCTGGCCGTGCTTCAACTTCTTTTTCATGGTGTTTTCGCGCATCTTGGTCAACTCCTGATGTGGGTAGCGATCAGCGCCGCCGCCCGTGTCGGAATGCTATGCGCGGGCGATACCGATCGTCAACTACACAGCTTCGGCGCAGCCATTACCGAAGAGCGGTCGCATCGGCAGTGGCCGACGGATGCGCCGAATTACCGCAGGCTCACCAAAACAGGCGTATGGCAACGATGTCACGAGAACGGTTGGAAAGGCGTTTTGTTGGGGGTACAATTAATCGCACGCCGATGTAGCTCAGCCGGAAGAGCAGCGGTTTCGTAAACCGCAGGTCAAGGGTTCGAGTCCCTTCATCGGCTCCATTTTTGCTCCAAAGCCGGACTAACGATCCAACAGGGACATCGCGCCAGATACCGTACCCGCGAGCGCAAACCCGTAAACCCCACGAGGTGGAAGGACTCGGTGCCACCGAGTATCAAAATGGACCGCGTGGAGTGCAGGCTCCGGATCTCGTTGCGGCCTGCACAGTGTTCGGGCGCGATACGGAGCTAAGGCGGCGAGCAACGTCGGCCCGGTTGATAGTCCGCGCGTCCTCTGGCACAATGTGTGGCCGGTGTATGAATTTATGATCCATGCCGACGGTTGGCTTATGAACCGGCGCACGGGTACATCAGGAACCACGGAGGTAACATCCGGTGGCTTTTGTCAAAGGACTAAAATGCCGGGAGTGCGGCCGGGAATACCCGGGCGAACCACTGAACGTTTGCGACTTCTGCTTTGGCCCGTTGGAAGTCATCTATGACTATGTGACCATCTCCGAGGTGATCTCGCACCAGCGCATCGCGGACGGCCCGATAAGCATCTGGCGTTACCAGGACCTGCTGCCAGCGTCGGCGGACGACCCCGTGGACATCATGGCGGGATACACGCCGTTATTGAAGGCCAGGAACCTGGGCAAGCGACTGGGCCTGAACAACCTTTACATCAAAAACGACAGCGTGAACCCGTCGTTTTCGTTCAAGGACCGGGTGGTATCGGTAGCCGCGACGAAGGCCGTTGAATTCGGTTACGAGACGCTGGCGTGCGCCAGCACTGGGAACCTGGCATGTAGCGTGGCCGCTCACGCGGCGCGGGCAGGGATTGACGCGGTGGTGTTCATACCCGCCGATTTGGAACGCGGGAAGGTTATCGGTGCCGCGGTCTACAACCCGACGCTGGTAGCGGTTGAAGGCACGTACGACGAAGTGAACCGCCTGTGCAGCGAGGTAAGCGACAATTACCCTTGGGCGTTCGTCAATATCAACATGCGACCGTATTATGCAGAAGGGAGCAAGACCCTCGGGTACGAAGTCGCCGAACAGCTGGGCTGGAGAGTACCGGACCATGTGGTGGTGCCCTCAGCGTCGGGTGCGATGTTCACAAAGATCTGGAAAGGGTTCAACGAATTGGCCTGCCTGGGCCTGCTGGACGGGGTAAATCCACAGTCTTTTGGAGCCGACCAGAACACTGTGCATCATCCTGCCGTTACGACACGAATGCATATGGCGCAGGCGGCCGGTTGCTGCCCGATCGTTACTGCGTGGGAAAACCAACAAAACCAGATACGACCCGTGCGGCCAGACAGCATCGCAAAGTCTTTGGCAATTGGTAACCCTGCGGACGGCATCTATGCCCTGCGCGTGATCAGAGAGTCGGACGGGAGCGGCTACGCCGTACCAGAATCGCGGGTCGTGGAAGGCATCAAGTTACTGGCGGAAACCGAGGGTATTTTCACAGAAACTGCCGGAGGAGTGACCGTTTCCGCGCTGAAGTATTTGGCGGAGAGCGGCGCCATCGGGGCCGATGAGTTGACGGTGGCCTACATCACGGGCAACGGCCTGAAGACCCAGGAAGCGGTAGAAGAGGTGGTCAATCCCCTCCTGATCAAGCCGATGATGGGCTCGTTCGAGAAGGCGCTGGAAAATCGGATGGCGGCTCGAGTTTAGATGGTCATGGCCAAACAGCGCGTGCGGTTCACATTCTCGGCTGAGATGGTACGAGAGCCGATCATCTATCGGCTGGGCCACGACTTTGACGTGGTTACCAACATCAGGCGGGCCGACGTTAGGTCGGATGTTGGCTGGGTGGTTTTGGAACTGGAAGGTTCTGATGAAGAGATCCAGCGTGGTCTTGACTGGGTTGGCACTACCGGCGTGCGGGTTGACCCAATCGCGGGCGACGTGATCGAAGGCTAACGAAGTCGATGGCGGCCCAGCGCGAAATCCCAATGAACATGCCGCAGTGGCGGACGCGAAACGGCATCTCAAAATTGCAGGAGGAACAATTCCGATGGGCGTAATGGTACGCATTCCCACTCCGCTGCGACGCATGACCGGCGGCGCGGATAAAGTTGAACTGGACGTGGCCGACCTTTCGCAAATGATCGACCGATTGGAGAGCGACTATCCCGGCTTCAAGGAGCGGTTGTTGGACGAAGACGGCGAATTGCGGTACTTCGTGAACATCTACGTCAACGGCGAGGACATCCGATTCGACCATGGGTTACGGACGGCTATCAAGTCCGGAGACGAAATCAGCATTGTGCCTGCCGTCGCCGGCGGGCAGACCTGAGCATCAGTAGTGGCGCGGGCTTCGCAGCTTTGACACTCCCGCCGGCGCGGGAGTGTCGCTTTTTCGGGGTAACCTGTCGCAGAGGGACCGTCCTTATCGGTGTACTGGTGCCCGGCCGGCCGCGTGTCAGGGGCAGGCGGGGCTAACCGGCGACTCTGTTATCTGCTAAGTACGCGGGTAATCGCGCGATAGATTGGCATTCCTACGCGCCAGGTGCATTTGCACGAGCGCTTGCAATTGGTTGGACCCAATAGTACAAGGCTGGTTCATCCTGTGGACGCTTGGCGTTTTCGCGGCTCTGGATGCGGATTGGCGCAGTCTCGTGCGCGGCACTGGTGACCCGCGCCATTTAATCGCAAGCGGGCGAACCGCCGCACATCGCCCACACGTACGGGGACGCTGGTGACACTGCCGCCACTAGAGAGGGGCACGGCAAGTATTCGCTGATATTGGGCAATCCCAGGATCTAAACGACGGGTCCGACATGGTCGGGATTGTGTTGCTTGACATGATAGCCGCCGTTCGTTACATTCTGTGCTCGTTGAAACGAACGGGCCCTACCCAGAAACCGCGCGCCGCGCCTACCCCTCTATTCTCACCGCACGGCAGGCACCTCAATGGGTACATCACCAACAGCCTCCGCGGAGGCTCGCCGGAAGGGTCGGCAGGGCAACGAAAGGGTGCAAAGGGACGCACCCAGTTTGCCTGCCATGTTTGACCGGTACCGAGAGTACCTGGAAAATGCGCTAGCAGCAGCAGTACCGCCTCTGGAAGATCACGCGGTCAACACGTTGCTGCGGTACCATTTGGGATGGTCGGACCGGACCGGGACCCCGGCAGCCACGCCAGCGTCGCAAGGCAAAGCGCTAAGGCCCACCCTGTGCATGTTTGCGTGCGACGCTCTCCAGGGTGACGCAGGTCATGCCGCTCCAGCAGCGGCTGCGTTGGAGCTGATCCACAACTTTTCACTGGTCCACGACGACATCCAAGATCAGGGAATGGAACGGCGGCACCAACCCACGGTGTGGGCAGTCTCGGGAACCGAGCGGGCCCTGGTGGCAGGCAACGCCATGCAGTCTTTGGGTGATCTAAGCGTCTTGAGCGTGGACGGTAGGGTGGCGCCCGACACCACGATTCGCGTTTCACATTTGCTCACCCAAAGCTGTCTCGAAATGATAGAAGGGCAGTGCCGGGACCTGGAGTTCGAGCAGCGCGAGATCATCAAATCGGACGAATACTTGGCCATGATATCTCTAAAAACAGGAGCGCTGATCCGCAGCAGCATGGTCATTGGGGCCACCATCGCTACGGACGATACTGAAACTCTTGAAGGCGTGGCTCGTTTCGGTACGGCCATCGGGCGGTTGTTCCAAATTAGGGACGATTACCTGGGGATTTGGGGCGATGAAGCGATCACCGGAAAATCCACAGACAGCGACATCGTCCAGCGCAAGAAAAGCTACCCCATCGTGTACGCCTTTCAGCACGCGGAAGGCACTAATCGGGAGGAGTTGTTGAGGCTGTACTCCCAAGAAGTACTCGACGAAGCGGACGTGAATCGAGTTTTGGACATACTGGATGACTTGGGAGCCGACACGCATACCGACGAACTCACCGAGGCGACCGCGGCGGAAGGACTGGCCGCACTGGCGATGCTGGAGTTGCCCCCTTGGGCCACCGCGGATGCAAAAAACCTGATCGACTTCATGGCGTACCGGCTTTTTTAGCAGCGCTTAGCGATAAGCCACGGAGACCTTGGACATGGTAAAGACGCACAAAGACCCACACGCCGCCATAAAGCCGGCCAAGAGACCGTTGGAACTAGGCGTGCGCACGGGATGGTACATCCTAAAGAACCGACTGCGAGGCCGCAAACGGTTCCCGTTGGTGACGATGCTGGAACCACTGGAGATGTGCAACTTGGCATGCATTGGGTGCGGCCGCATTCGCGAGTACCGTGGTGTGCTGGACCAAATGATGTCCGTGGAGGAAGCGTTGGGCGCCGTGCACGAATCGGGGGCGCCGATCGTGTCCATCGCCGGCGGTGAACCGACAATTCATCCCAAGATCGACGAGATCATCAACACGCTCGTCGACGAAAAATATTTCGTTTACTGCTGTACGAACGCGCTTCTGCTGCCGCGCATGCTGGAGAAGATCCCACCATCCAAATATTTCTGCTGGGTCATACACATGGACGGGATGGAGGAAAAACACGACGAATCGGTGGCACGAGCCGGCGTGTTCAAGCGAGCGGTCGACGGCATTCAGATGGCGGTCGACAAAGGCTATCGGGTCTGCACAAACACAACGGTTTTCCGCAACAGCGACGTGGAAGACCTGCGAGAAATGTTCCGCTACGTCAGCGACCTGGGTGTGGAAGGTTCGATGTTATCGCCAGGTTACGACTTCGAGGACGCTCCCGACCAGGATCTATTCCTCACGCGACAGGAGTCGCGAAACGTGTTTCGGGACTTGCTGGACCCAGCCCGCATGGAGGGCATGCGGTTCTACAACAACCCGCTATACCTGAACTTCCTCAGGGGAGAGCGAGAATACCAATGCACGGCGTGGTCCAATCCCACCTACACGGTAATGGGATGGCGGAAGCCTTGTTATCCGTTGGCGGACGAACACGCCGCCGACATCAACGAACTCTACGAACCCCGGTTGTGGGAAGAGCAATACGGGGTGGGTAGAGACCCTCGCTGCAACAACTGCATGATGCATTGCGGTTTTGAATCAGCGACCATATTCAATGCAATTGGCGAACCCAGAGAATGGGTCACGCTCATCAAATCCGGCGCCGCTCACAAAGGCGGCATCAGCGTCGGCTAGCCAATTCCTGGCACTGTGTCCGCTCGTCTCATTGGATGGTGGACAATCGGGACGATAACACGAACGACCAACGACTGGCTCAGGTTGGTCGCTATTATCAGGCCTATGCTTGCCATAGTTGCACCAATGGCCACGGAAATCGCCGGCGTGCGTCGGGCGATACGCGACCCGCAGAGAAAAGGCGTGAAGCTGCGCGTCACCGGGATCGGTAGGAAGCGCACCGAGGCGGGAGTCTCAGCCGCGGTGGCGAATTCACCGGTAGCACTGATCATGATTGGCTTCTGCGGAGGGGCGGACACGAAGCTGCGTACCGGCGACCTACACGTCGCAGAGGTGTTTCACTCCTCTGAAAGTATGGAACCCATCGCGGCTGACCCGGGTTTGACTAACAGGATGAAAGCTTGGGCCGACTGGAACGGAACCCGCTTGGTGGGCGGCCCATCTGTGACGGTCCGTACTGTAGCCAGCTCGAAAGCGAAATCGGCCCTGCATTCGGCGACCGGAGCGATATCGGTCAATATGGAAGACTATTGGGCCGCTAGTACGGCAGCCGCTTACGGAATACCGTTCGCGTCGGTTCGGGTAGTGCTGGACATAGCAGAGGACGAGTTGCCCGGCTATCTCGACGATATCACTGACGGAATCATTCACGTGTTGCGTGGGGCAGCTACGCATCCCGGCAGCGTACCGGGTCTGGTGCGGCTGGCCGTGAAGACGCGCATCGCGCGGCGCCGCCTAACCGATTGCGTGGCCGGCTTTTTGGAAGGGCCACCTGCATTACGAGCAGGTACGGCGCCGCTGATCCGATGACAACGTTGGTAACCGGTGCCACCGGTTTTATCGGCGGAAACCTGGCCCGCGCGCTATGGGCCAGGGGAGAGGATGTTCGCGCCCTGGTGAGGCCCAACGCTAACGATCTGGCAATTCGGGACACGGGAGTGGCACAAGTGACCGGCGATTTGCTCGACAGCGATTCGGTACGGCGGGCCACTGAAGGCTGCGAGACAGTCTATCACTGCGCGGCCATCTACTCCTTCTGGTCGCCACGACCCCGCGAGATGTACCGCTCTAACGTAGTCGGGACGGTGAATTTGCTGGACGCGGCCCGCAGGGCCGGAGTGCGGCGGGTGGTTTTCACCAGTTCAGTGGCAACCATCGGGATACCAGTCAACGGGTCGAGGGATCCGACGCACTTGGGCACGGAAGAGATGCCGCCACGCCCGGCCTTACTGATCGGGTACTACAAACAGTCCAAATATGCTACGGAGCAAATCGCGTTGGCGGCCAATGACGATGAGATGGAGGTGGTGGTGGTAAACCCCTGCGCTCCGGTGGGGAAATGGGACGTGAAACCCACGCCGACCGGTCGGATACCGTTGTACTTCGCACGCGGCAAGACCCCGGGGTACATCGCGACAGGGATGAACGTGATAGACGTGGAGGACGTCGCCAAAGGTCACATATTGGCGATGGAGCGAGGCACTCCCGGAGAGCGCTACATCCTGGGGTGCCGTAATCTCACCCTGAAAGAGATTTTTGACATGCTATCCGAAATCACCGGGCGGCGCGCACTCAACATTCGGATTCCGCTTTGGGCGATATTGGGATTCGCTTACTTCGACGAATTCGTCGAAGGGACTCTCCTGCGCCGCCCGCCGGCGATTCCGGTGGAAGCTATCAAAATCACCAAGCACCCAATGTACGTGAGCAGCAGAAAGGCCGTAGCGGAACTGGGTTTGCCCCAGAGCCCGGTGGAAGTGGCTCTGGAAAAGGCAGTCCGGTGGTTTAGAGATTACGGCTATATTTAACACTTCAAGATTAGCAGGGTAAGCATCATGGTTATCCGGGAAATCATCCGCACCGCGACGTGCGCTCGTAGTGACGCGCCGTCGCCCGAGGCACTGGACGCATCGATCGAACGTCTACAAGGCCACTTCCGACGGATCCAGGACGCAACCGGCTTTTGGTGGGGTGAGCTGGAATCAAACAACACGATGGAAGCGGAGTACGTGATGTTGTCCCGGTTCCTGGGCAACCTCAACTCGGAGCGTGAGCGGCACATCGTGAATTATCTGCTGAGCAAGCAACTGCACGACGGGTCGTGGGCGATCTACTATGACGCGCCCGGCGATCTGTCCACCACTGTGGAGTGCTACTTCGCGCTAAAGCTGTGCGGAGAGGATCCTGATGCAGACCACATGCGTCAGGCGCGGGAGTTCATCCTGGAGCGCGGCGGAGTGCCGCGTACCCGAATGTTCACGCGTATCTGGCTCGCGCTGTTCGGGCAGTGGGAATGGGACGGTACACCGCGGCTGCCAATCGAAATGATATTGCTGCCGCATTGGGCGCCACTAAGCATTTATCGCTTTGCCAGTTGGGCCAGGGGATGCATTGTGCCCTTGTCGATAGTGCTGTCTCGCCGTCCGGTTCGACCCATTCCACCAAACCAGGCCATCGACGAGTTGTTTCCAAAGGGCCGTTCGGGAACCGATTATTCAGTGCCGTCTCCCCCTGGATTTAATCTGCCGAGGCTGGTGCACCTGGCCGAGCGCGCACTCGATAACATTTATAGCCACATTCCCTTCACCCCGCTACGCAAAGTAGCAGAAAGCAAAGCAATCCGTTGGATCCTGGACCACCAGGAAGACGACGGAAGTTGGGGGGGAATTCAACCGCCCTGGGTGTACAGCCTCATTGCACTAAGTGTGTGCGGTTTCGACAACGAGCATCCCACCATGTCGCGCGGCTTCAACGGTTTGGACGGTTTCTCCATCCAAAAGGGCGAACATTGGACCATACAGGGGTGCATCTCACCGGTGTGGGACACTTGCCTGGTGGTTCAAGGGCTCGCCGAAAGCGGATTATCACCAACGGATCCCATGCTGGAATCCGCCACCCGGTGGTTGGTCGACAAGCAGATCTTGGTCGGTGGCGACTGGCAGGTACAGGCGCCGCAACTTCAACCGGGCGGATGGGCGTTCGAGTTCCACAACAATTACTATCCTGACATTGACGATACCGCCGAGGTTGTGCTGGCTCTGCGCTTGGGCAAACTGCCGGGCGCCGAGGACCGCCTGCGTGACGATGCAATCTCGCGCGCCATGGATTGGATCTTAGGGATGCAGAACAAGGACGGCGGGTGGGCATCGTTCGACAAAGATAACAATCACGGTTATGTAACCGCCCTGACGTTCAGCGATTTCGGCGAAGTTCTTGACCCTTCCAGTGCGGATGTCACGGCACATGTCCTGGAAATGTACGGCAGACTCGGGTACAAGACCGACCAGAGTTTCTTGCAACAGGCGTATCGTTATTTGCGCCAGGAGCAGGAGGAGGATGGTAGTTGGTTCGGGCGATGGGGAGTAAACTACATCTACGGATTGGGGGCCGTCTTGCCGGCGTTGGAGGCTGCGGGTGAGGACATGCGTCAGCCCTACGTACGCCGCGCGGTGCAGTGGCTGATTGACCGCCAGAATTCCGACGGCGGTTGGGGCGAATCGTGCGCGTCGTACATAGATTCGGCGCAACGCGGTGTCGGGCCAAGCACCGCTTCCCAAACCGCTTGGGCTATCATGGCGCTGGTAGCCGCCGGATGCGACAACGATCAGGCCACACACCGTGGCGTTTCATATTTATTGGACACACAACTCTCGGAGGGCAACTGGGACGAGCCGTACTTCACAGGCACCGGGTTCCCCGGATACCTGAAAGGTGAACGCGTGGACAGGATACCGCAACCCGGCGAGCGCGGATTCCAGGGCGCGGAACTTTCGGCGGGATTCATGATCAACTATCATCTTTATCGAAACGCCTGGCCACTGATAGCCCTAGCCCGCTATCGAACGCGCATGGCTCAGCGGAATCTGAGCGCCAAGTCCCCGAGGAACGGTCACCTGCAAATTAAGCCGGAAGCTGGCTGTTCCAACCGCCCCGAATAAGTGTTCCGTTCGTCACACTCCACTGCAGAGTGCAACTCATGAAAACCGAACATTTTTCCCTGAAAGTCGACACCACCGGCGCCCCCGAATTCATCGACATCACTGACTGGGTAAAGGGCTGCGTAGGAAAGTCGCACGTCAGCAACGGGTTCGTGGTCGTGTATTCACGGCACACTACCGCCGCTGTGATCATCAACGAAAACGAGCCGCTACTGATCGAAGACATGACGCGCTTTCTAGAGAAGATGTGCCCTCGCTTCGGGGAATACCGGCACAACGATTTCTCGATCCGTACAGTCAATATGACTGAAGAAGAATCGCCCAACGGGCACGCGCATCTCCAGCATCTGATGCTGGGATCAAGCGAAACCATCCCCCTCATCGAAGGGAAAATACCCTTTGGCCAGTGGCAGAGCATATTTTTCATCGAACTGGACCACCCGCGCCAACGGGAGGTGATGGTCCAGATTGTCGGCGAATGAGTGCGCACCGGAAGCCGAGCAGCATGTCGACCTCTATCGAAGAAAGGACCGCTCCCAATCGGGATGGAAACGTGTTCGCATCCACGGAACCCGTGACTTTGAGTGAAGCGTACCAGTATTGTGAAACGCTGGCGCGCAGCCATTACGAGAATTTCAACGTCGGCGGTTGGATCACGCCGAAAGAAAAACTGCCGCACGTCTACGCGATCTATGCTTGGTGCCGGATGGTAGATGACCTGGGCGACGAATCCTTGCCGGAATCGGTGGCGACAACCGCAGTAGATGGTGGCACACCCAACGCAACGATAGCCACGCATCGGCGTAAGCAGCTGGGGTGGTGGGAAGAAGAACTGGAGGCAATCTTCTCGGGGCAACCCACGCATCCAATATCGATTGCTGTCCAGCACACGGTCGCTTCGTTCGAAATTCCTCCAGAACCGTTCCACCGGTTGATACACGCCAACTTGATCGACCAGGGATCCGGTCGATTCGACACACTAGACGACGTATTGGAATACTGCCGATATTCCGCCAATCCGGTAGGCCGTCTGTACCTGTATCTGTTCGGATACGCGGATCGCCGGCGGCAACTCCTGGCCGATCACACCTGCACCGCGTTGCAACTGACAAATTTCTGGCAGGACGTCAGCCGTGACTATCAGGAACGCGGACGGATCTATCTGCCCGCATCCGATATGAAACGCTTTGGCGTCAGCGAAAGCGACATCGCGAATCACTCGGCGACCGGTGCATTCCGCGCGCTGTTGCGATATGAATGCGAAATCGCGATGCGCATGTTCCGACAGGGTACGCCCCTGGTTGACGCACTGGACAGACGGGCCCAATTACCGGTGGCCCTTTTCACTCGGGGTGGTGTAGCCGTTCTCCATGCCATACGCCGACAGGGCTACGACGTACTGAGCCGGCGTCCTGCATTGTCGAAGCGCCGGAAGACGTGGCTATTGGCTTCCGCCTGGTTCGGCAGCAAGCTGGGAACCGGGTACGGATTGCCCAACGTCTGAGACGAACCTGATGACGAAACCGTCGCCGATTCCACCTTCACCGTCGACCGAAACGTTGGCGGCGGCCTACGAAGAATGTCGCAGGGTAACGCGGCGCGAGGCCCGCAATTTCTACTTCGCCTTCCTCACCCTACCGGCGCGACAGAGGAGGGCCATCTACGTCGCTTACACGTTTTGCCGATACTGTGACGACTCGGTCGACGCCGAAGGCACCCGCGGCGAGAAGTTACAGCGCATTGAATATCTGCGCAGCAGGCTAGCAGAATCATACGCAGGGAACGCCGACCAATCGCTCTTCGTTGGACTGGCCGACGTAGCCAAAACTCACAACATCCCCGAGGAATACTTCCAGGAGGTGTTGAACGGGGTGGAATCGGACCTGGTAAAGACCAGATACGCCAATTTCGAGGAATTGCGCGCCTACTGTTACCAGGTTGCATCCGTGGTCGGGCTGATTTGCATCCACATATTCGGCTATCGTGGAGGAGAAGAAGCACGCAGGGGCGCGATTGACTTGGGGTTGGCGATGCAGTTGACCAATATCTGCCGGGACGTGCTCGAAGACTGGGAATTCGGAAGGGTCTATCTGCCCCAAGATGAGCTGGACAGGTTCGGAGTGACCGAGGCGGACTTGGGCAATCACGTAGTAACCGACGGTTTTGCCAATCTGATGCAGTTTCAGATCGACCGGGCACGAGAGTATTTTGCCAGCGGCAGAAGGCTTCTGCCCCTCCTCTCGCCACGGTCCCGCGCCTGCCCGGCCGCCTTGGGTTTAATCTACGGAGGGGTGCTCAGCAAGATTGAATCCGCGGGTTACGACGTCTTCCGAGAGCGAGTCAGCCTGAGCAAGGGCGCGAAACTGGGGCTGATGGCCAGGGCTTGGCTGACGGGTCCACTGATGAAGTGACTAGCAATCGCGGTGATATACAACCATCGGCGCTGGTCATTGGCGGCGGATTGGCGGGGATCGTTACAGCGGCCCAACTCGCCGAATCAGGCTGGCGGGTGACATTGCTGGAGGCTCGAACCTCGTTGGGAGGTCGGGCTTTTTCGTTTGACGACCTGGAAAGCGGTCGTGAGTTGGACAACGGCCAACACGTGATCGTAGGGGCGTGTCATAACCTCATTGCATTCTTCGAACGTATCGGCGTTGGAGACTTGTGGCACGTGCAGTCAAGATTGAACGTCGATGTATATGACCAGGCAGGACGCCGGGGAAAGCTCTACGGGCTGGGTGGCCCCGCTCCAGGCCACCTGCTGGCGGCTTTCTTGACGTACCGGCACCTCAGCCTTGCCGACAAGTGCAAGGCGGTTGGCGGAGTGATTGCCGCGATTTTGGCAAACCGGTCCGCGTCCGAAATGGAAGCGATCTCGTTTTACGAATGGCTAAGATCTCACGGCCAGTCCGAACGGAGCATCTACAACCTGTGGAACGTCGTCATCGAGGGGACGCTGAACGACAACATCCGCGACGTAAGCGCGGCGATGGGGCTAATGATCGTGCAAGACGGTCTGTTGATGGGACGGCGCGAGGCCAATATCGGCTATCCAACGGTGGCCTTGGGGCAATCTGTGGGCGTGCCGTGCGAGGCCTACCTGCACAAGCTCGGCGTACGGACGCTGCTGGGTTGCCCAGCGCACGGCATCGAAACGGATGCGGACGGGTTGGTGCGTCACGTGCTGACAGGCGCCGGCCAGGTCATGTCAGCGGACGCCTATGTGAGCGCGGTCCCGTTCTGGATTCTGCCCCGCCTGATCCCGGACCATCTGGCCGAAAAAGCGCCGTTCAATACGTTGACCGGGCTCCGAGCCTCGCCCATCGTTAACGTGCATCTTGATTACGACCGCCCGGTGATGGACGGAGATTTCTGTTACTTCCTGAATAGCCCGTTGCAGTGGGTCTTCAACGGTTCGCGAATTCGCGAGACTGACCGGCGGGACAACGGCCAATCGTTGACGGTATCGATCAGCGCGGCTTGGGATCACATCGACCTGCCACGACCGGAACTGGCCGGCAGCATTGCCGAAGAGATGCGCGCCGCCTTCCCGAAAGCCCGGAACGCGCAGATTGTGAAGTCGACGGTGGTCAAACAGCGGAACGCGACTTTCAGGTGCACTCCGGGATCTCAGCGAATGCGACCCGGCCCGGCCACTGCGTCGCCCAACCTCTTTTTGGCCGGAGAATGGACCGACACCGGATGGCCTTCGACTATGGAGGGAGCAATCATCAGCGGATATAATGCCGCTGCAGCGGTTATGTCGAGTTTGTGCAACGCCACAGATGCCGCGGAGGAAAAGAGTGGCCGACCAATGGTCTGAACAGCGCCAACACCTCACCGAGGCCACCCGAGAAATGTATCGGCGCGGTCTGGTGGGCGCGTATTCGGGGAACACGAGCCTCCGTTTGACCGACGCCGGAGATGACAGCCTGCTGCTGGTTACGCCGACGCATCATCCCTATTACCGACTTCAGCCGGACGAACTGGTGGTGGTGAACCTGGACGGCGAGCCAGTGTCGCCGGCTCCAATGCCGCCGTCATCGGAAACCCGCCTGCATCTCGAGATTTATCGCCGGCGGCCGGACGTACAGGCAGTGGCGCATACTCATTCCATATACGCGTCAGTGGCTGCAGTCGTCGGTCGGGACATACCGCCGCTGATCGACGAGATGCTAATGTCCATCGGGGGACCGATCAAGGTGAGCAAATACGCCTTCCCAGGGACGCAGGAGTTGGCCGAACAGGCTTACGCCGCGCTGGGCGACCGGAACGCTGCGCTGCTGCGCAACCACGGCGCCGTGGGCGTCGGGCCAGACATATGGGAGGCGCTGGAAGTCTGTGACCTAGTGGAGCGCCTGGCGAAGATTTTCGTGCTGGCCCGCAACTTCGGCCCGCGAGCCGCGTCCTCTTTACCGGAAGATGCCATTACGACGGAGATGCAAATGTTCCGGGATAGTCACTAAACAGGATCGGAATGTGCCCAGACATGAGCACCGAACCAGTAACCTCACGTGGGTTTTCCCAGGTCATCGGCGTGGTTGGCGCCGCATCCCACTTTGGCGCCCAGCTGTTGCTGTACCTGGAGAAGGAACGACCGGACTGTTGGTTGGTGGCGATCGCCGAACGCCCGCTCCGCTGGCCTGTGGAACGAATCTCCACCTACCGCCTGGCCCAAAATCGGGTGGGCGGCATCCTTACGATGTCCGACATACCGGAATTCATGCAAGAGAAAGCGTGGGACATGTTCCTGAAGGGACACGAGCTGACGGTTGCCGACATTCCTGACGTGTTGCAACTGGAAGCGGTGGATTCGCTGATCCACGTCGGGAGCTATTACGACGGGCCCAACCCGGAGCAATTCTGCACGGACGCGCAGATATGGCTCCGGGCGGCCCGCATCGCTGGGGTGCGTCAGTTCATATATTTGTCCGACGTCAGGGTCTACGGGGTGAGTGCGGACAATCCGATCCCCATCACGGAGCGGACAGCCAAAAATGCCGACCCACAACACCGCTACCTCGCTGAAGCTGAGCCGCCCTTCCCCGCCGCGTCGGACGACCAATCATCGGCGGCGCCGGATGGCGACGCTAACGGAGAGATGAAGGTAGTCGTGCTGCGCACGGCGATGTCGGTGGGCACCAATCGCTCCAGTCCCGCGGTTGACGAACTGTTGCTGACTTCGGTGACGGCCAACCAAAAGCGCAGTTTTCCGCTCCAGTTCTTACATCAACACGACCTGGCGCGGGCGATCCAGCAAGCGATATCGAAACAAATGCACGGCGTTTTCAACGTGGCGGGCGACGGAGTCGTAGATTCGTTGGACATCCTAGAATGGTGTGGGTCACCGAGACTTCCCAAGCACGCCGGTTCCAACCGTTCGCGCAACGCAACGGCGAGGCAATTGTCGAAACATCCTCTGATTGTGAGCTCCGCCAAGTTCAAACAATCCGCCGGGTTCACGTTCAAGTATTCTTCGTCGCGTGCCATACGCGCACATTGCTATTCGGTCCTCCTGGAACCAAGTTGACCACATGACGTCATCGCAAACCGTGGCTCCCGAGCCGGTCGTAATCGATACCGATCCCGGTGTCGACGACGCTGTCGCGCTGCTGATGGCGCTTTCGTGCCCGCAGATAGATATAGTCGGCCTGACCACCACAGCTGGCAATGTTCCGATAGGACCGGCGACCAGAAATGCCCTGGCTACTTTGGAAAGAGTCGGGCGGACTGATATCCCGGTCGCCAAGGGAGCAACTCGGCCGATTCGCGGTCGGTATGCCTACGCCCGTGACGTCCATTCAGTCGAAGGGCTTACTCATCGGCTGCCCCGGCCCACAACGTGCACATCCGATACTGGCGCCGTGCAATTCCTGGCCGAAACACTTCAGGCTAAACCAGGTGCGGTCACTGTCATCGCTCTCGGGCCTTTGACCAACTTGGCGCGACTGCACAGGCGGCACCGATCGGTTTTGCCATTGGCGAAGCGCGTGTTCGTCATGGGCGGCGCGGTGGAGACTCCGGGCAACATCACGCCGCACGCGGAGTTCAACTTCTACAGTGATCCCACGGCCGCGCGTTTGGTGATCGAATCGGGGGTTCCCATCACACTGATCGATATGGCGCCGTGCCGGCAGGTTTTCCTGACCCGTGACGACGTGGAGGGAGCGCGCGCCTCCAACTCGGCGGGGAGCCTGGCCAAGAAGTTGCTCGTCGGATGGTTCCGGCAGGACTCAACGCGTGAACGGTTCTACATGTACGATCCGTTGACGCTGGTCGCGGTATTGCGCCCGGCGACCATCACGTTTCGCTCGGTGACCATGACGGTTGATGACTCCGAAACCACCGACGACCGAAGCCTTTGGGGGCGTTGCCGGCTTCTGGACGCTACCGAGGGTCCAATCAGGGTTGCCGAACCCGAAGGTGTAGACATACCGGCATCGCTAAGAACGATCCGCGAATTGTTGGCGTGGTCGCAGCCAACGGCGAACTGAGCACGGGAGGAGGGGCCCGATGGCAGTCCAACGCAGAATATTAGTTGTGGTGTTCGACGGCCTCCAGCCGGCGCAGATTACACCGAAGTTGATGCCCAACCTGGCGGAGTTCGCTTATGGAGGCGTCACCTTCGCGAACCATCATCCGGTGTTTCCGACGGTAACGAGGGTCAACGCGTCGAGCCTGGTCACGGGGTGCATGCCGGGGCGGCACGGATTGGCCGGGAACACGTTCCTCTGCCGGGACTATGATCCGCATCGCGTGATCCCGGCGCTGGAACCCACGTTACAGGACATCGCCGATTCCACTGGGCAGGTATTGTTGATTCCAACGCTAGCCGACGTGTTGGGTCGAAACGGCATGGAATACTTTGCGGTGGGCACGGGCACCAGCGGCAACGCCTACGTTCACAACCCGAATGCAGCGACGGCGGGCGGGGCGACCATACATCCCGATTTCACGTTGCCACGGTCGCTGCAAGCCGAGCTGACCCAACGGTTCGGCGATTGGCCGGCGCAGGACCTGCCAAACACGGCGCGCCTGGTTCACGCAAGACGCATCCTCACGGAGTTCGTACTGCCCGAACGGGATCCGGCGGTAGCCTTGCTGTGGTCGTCAGAGCCGGACAAGACGCAGCACGAAGACGGCGTCGGGCTCGGCAGGGCTCCGCAAGCCCTCGTCGAAGCGGACACTGAGTTCGGCGAGCTGCTGGCCTGGCTGAACGAAAATGGCCGCGCAGACATAACGGACGTATTCGTGGCATCTGACCATGGATATTCGACCATCACCGAGGTCGTACGCGTGGAACAATTGCTGCGAGACGCCGGGTTCGAGACCATTGACCGCCCAGGCGGTGTGGCAGTGGCCGCCAACGGCGGGTCTGCATTGCTGTACGTCAACGAAGGCAATCAGGAAACGGCCGAGACGCTAATCGCGTGGCTGGTCGCGCAACCTTGGTGCGGCCCGCTTTTCGCCTCGGAGCGCGTTGGACATCCGACCGGCACGTTGCCCATGGCGCTGCTGGGATGCGAGGGGCCACGCTCACCTGACCTGATCATGTCCTTCCCGTGGCGGAGTGTCGTCAATTCCGCGGGCTATGCCGGCCATGCTCCAGCCACGGGAGGCGCCGTCGGTCAAGGTCAACACGGTAGCCTCAGCCAGCACGAACTTCGGAACACCGGGCTGGCAAGCGGTCCTTCCGTCAAGCGGGAAACCATCATCGAGACGCCAACCGGCAACATCGATCTCGCTCCCACGATCCTGCATCTCCTGGGTCTAGACGCCGAGGCGGCAGCGATGGACGGCAGAGTGCTGTTCGAAGCATTGGAAGGCGGCTCACCGGCGCCGGCGCCGGACCGTCAGAAGCATGAAGCGGAGCGACCCGGATTCCGCCAAGAGTTGCAAATCAGCGCGGTGGGCATGACGAAGTACGTTGACTGGGGCAACCGGCTGTAGGCGCGACGCGTCGCCGGTAACGAACCCGGGTTGGGTTCCGGCTGTCTAGTTTGCGTCGGGATCAAAGGGTGGTAACTGTTCAGACTTGAGTGGATCTGGGCATCGTAGTACGCTCCCGCCCTGTTGAAATCCTACCTGTTCATGCTCACGGGGAGCCGCAGGCGGCGGCAAACGTGGCGTTCACCTCACCAAGTCTGAAAAATTACGAAGGGTGCGCCGTCAACCAGGATGCGCTTGATAACGGCCTGACCCTGACTGCCCAAAGAGACGACCACCTTCACATCTTGCGCACGTTCGATGATGTGGCCGGCGCCTTCCGGTACGAAATAGGTTCCGATTCCGTAGTCCAACCGGCCACGCTGGTTGATCACCCCACGGATGTACACGTCGGTCGGTTTCGGTTCGGCGAGCGTGTGTCGCGATGCGCACCACACGTCGCCGCATTTCGTCAAGACCACATAGACCTCGGCGCCAGCGGGTTCGCCGTCGAGCCAGGCGGGGATTTCCGCAATCTCATAGTCCAGAATCGCGTAGTCGCCCTGGAACAAAGAACGGGGGTCAACGGGAGCGGTCTGTAGCGTAATCTCGAGGCCGCCGCTCAACGCGACTTGGCGCACGCCGGCGAAGGTGACCAGCCCAACAACCTGCGCTGCCACCACGGCAAAAAACAGGACGCTAGCCAGGCGCGTCACGGCGTGACCTCTGCCGGCCGCATGGTGCGGACCATCCGGCGGCGCAGGAATTCCAGACCGAATCCCATGCCCAGCATGATCGCCCCGGCTACGATGAATGCTAGGGATTGGCCCAGCAACCCGAACCCAAATTCGAAGTAGCGGGTCAGCAACGTTATCGCGAATACGACGACAGCCAGATTGATCAGGTCCGCCCGGTTCCAGCGGTATCCCGCTGCCAACAGCGCCAGGACGGTACACAGCAGGCCAGCGTTGAGCGGTAGCCATGTCCACGACCAACCAATCAGGAGACCCAGCCACGCCAGGAGGGCAAGCACACCCATTGCGACGGCGCCGGCAGTCTCCCACCGCAGTTGATCCGCTGACGCGCGAGTCGTGGGCAATCGCTTCCAGTCGACCACCCAGATCAGAGCCAGAACAGCAATCGCCGCGCCCCAAACCGTCCCCGCGAGGAACCAGTATTCTCCGAGATACGCCAACGCTGACCCGGGCTCTCCGGCGTGTTTGGGAACCCAAGGGTCGCTGTAACTCATGGCGTACACGCTGGCAACGGACAATGCCAAGCCGGCAAAATCCCACAGGCGGAAGTTGACCCGATGTTCGGGCGTCAGCATGTCCACCCAACGACCGCGGAGGCGACCGGTTAGGAAGACCAACGCCCCAACGCCCAGGCCGACCGGACCCAGCCAGAGGAGCAGTTCATTGTCCGCCAAAATACCCAACGCCCAGAAGCAACGTACGAGCACCGAAACCGCAAAGATCGAACAGGCAAAGTACGCGACGGATAACTGCCGGCGCCGATAGCTAAACCAGATCAACGCCGCGATACCTGCCAGGAAAGCGAGGTTGAATATCGCCCAGGACGCCGATAACTGATACTTCAGTCCCAACCACATCGCCATCGCCAGCACCGCCATGATCGCTACCGCCCCGCCTTCCCACAAAGCGTCGCCGTCGCGCGTGCGCCTACTCCTCCAGATCGCGAGCCCGATTGCCGATCCCGACAGGAGCCATCCGATTGCCACTACAATCCAGTATTCGGCCGGCATCCATGACCAGTCTGGTGAGGTTGTCCAGCGCCAAAAGGTTCCATACCCCATAACGTAGAGGCTGGACGCAGCCAGCGTCAGCGCGGCCGCTGCGGAGTACCTGGCGTACGGTGCAGCCCAAGCCGCGATCCTCATCGCGGTGCTCCCGGCGAAAATGCCGGCCGCCGCCGTCAACCCAGCCGCTGCAAGCAATATCGGCGCGGCTGCACCGTCAAGTTCCGTTAGGCTGACGAACCGTATCGCCACTAATATGACGAACAGTACGGCCGCGAATCCCAACAGTGGGGGTGCACGCTTGAGGAAAGCCACGACCGCGATACCGCCAAACGCGGCAAGGTTGAACAGCCACCACAGTCCGGGAGACGGATATGCAAACCAGGCCCACATGGCCCCGGCAACGGCAACCATCGTGACCGCCGCAACGGTCTGGACAAGCGGGCGCGCACTGTGTTCGCCACGGGAGAACCACCAAAGGCCTCCAGTCGCGGCAACCGTGGCAGTGACGGCCACGCCGACCGTCAACCAGTACTCGGCCAACGTCGCCCTAATGATGTCGCCAGCATCAACCCAAATGCTGGCAATACTCATGGCACAAAACGCTGTCAGGCCGGCCGCCAAGCCCGGATAGTAGCAAAAGCCGGCCAAAGGCCGGGTCCAGGCGAAACGCAATTGGAGCAGACCCAGCATAACGACTGCGGCCGAAATCACCAGGGTCATCGGCGCCAAGAACAGCAGCGTTTCTTCCCTGTAGTATTCCAACCACCACTGGGTCCGGAACCCCGTGCTCAGTACAAGGAGCACCAGCGATAATCCCACCATCAGGCGGGAATGCACGATATACCCCAACGGGAGCACACCCAGGAACCAGGCGGTGGTCAGATTGGGGTGATTGACGGGAACGTGGTAAATCTGCGCGACCAGGTGGATCGCCGCCCCATAAGCCAACGCGCCGGCCACGAGCACGGCTACGCCGATACGCGGGTAATCGAACCGAGCCAGCAGCGCCCAGCCAGCAACATTGATCACGACCGTCAACACCACCAGCATGGTGACGCGGGCCCACACCGGGATCACGTCCCAGTTGGCGGCCACGTATATGATGATGCCCAGCCCGACGAGGAGGGCACCCATCACGCCGATGATCGAAACCGCCCGGCTGACGAGGGTGCTGCGCTCCGCCGTATCCTCCGCAGAAACGGTCGGACGACCCGAAACTGGAGCGGGAGATTCACTGGGAGGCTCGTTTCCGGCAGGCAGACCATAACGGCGCAGGATAGCGACGCTCTGTTCGGACGAGACTAATCCGTCACGCTCCCAACCGTCGACCTCAACCGATAAACGGCGACGGAATTCTGCGCCGCCATCCCCGCCCGTAGGCCCGTTTGTCATCAGGTTCCTTTCAGGTGAGGCAGGGAGAGGGCTTCACCAAATAGCGACGGACCGATTCGGCGTCCCGGACCCCGCTAAACGCCATTGCGCCTCAGTCAGCCGCCGCTGCGCCTTCCGTAACGGCGTATCCGGCATCCCGCTCCAGCATCTGGGACAGGCCCATGAGCTCAAAGGCCTCAGTGAGAGGGGTCATTTCGCCTACCAGATGCTCGGTAGTCCCAGTGGCCTTGAGTTCCGCCATGACCCGAGCCACGGTGTGGGCCACGGACATGAAGGCGCTGCCGGGGAAGATAACCATCTTGAACCCCAGGTTTTCCAGTTCAGCAACGTTGAGCAGGGGGGACTTACCGGTTTCCACGAAGTTATACAGGAGCGGGACCGAAGTGCAGGCGACCACTTCGGCTGCTTCCTCCGCAGAACGAATCGCCTCTACGAACAGCGCATCGGCGCCGGCTTCGGTGAAAGCGTCGCAGCGGCGCATGGTGTCGTCCCAACCGGTCACGGCCAGCGCGTCGGTACGAACGATGATGGTGAAACCGTCATCGGTGCGGGCGTCCACGGCGGCGCGAATTTTCTGCACCATCTCGTCGATGGACACCACCCGCTTATCTTCCAGGTGGCCGCAGCGCTTGGGGAACTGCTGGTCCTCGATGTGGACCGCCGCAACACCCGTGCGCTCGTACTCGCGAATAGTGCGGCGCACGTTCATGGTGCCGCCGTATCCGGTATCGGCATCGGCGATGACGGGCACGGTGACGGTGGAAGCGATGGCCGCCGCGTTGGCGAGCATCTCGGTGGCCGTGGCCAGCGCCAGATCGGGATAGCCAATGCGGGCCACCGAGGTTCCCGCTCCGGTCATGTACACGGCCGGAAAACCTGTTCGCTCGATAATGGTGGCGGTGAGGCAGTCGTAGGCGCCGGGGGCCGTGATGATCCCGGGCTCGGCGAGCAATTGGCGGAAACGGGTGGTGGCTTTCATTACGCTGTCCTCGCTTCGATGGGCTTGTTCACGCGGTCAGTCCTCCGTCGATGATCAGCGTCTGACCGTTGACGTAACTCGCGCCGGTGCTGACGAGATAGAGAACGGCGGAGGCCACGTCATCGGCGGCTCCAAAACGCCCGGCCGGGATACGGGAGAGCACCTGGCTGCGCTGGTCGGCGGTCATGCCGGCGGTCATGCCACCCTCTTCTCCGACTTCAATGAAACCCGGGACGACCGCGTTCACCGTGATGCTGCGGCTGGCGACTTCGCGCGCCATGGCTTTGGTCAAACCGATCTGTCCGGCTTTGGAGGCCGCATAGTTGGCCTGTCCCGGGTTTCCGGAGAGCCCCACGACGGAGGAGATGTTTACGATGCGTCCATACCGCTGCCGGAGCATCAACGGTATGGCGAAACGCGTGGGCAGAAAGGTCCCGCGCAGGTTGACGGCCATCACGTCGTCCCAATCGGCGACGGTCATGCGCATCATGAGCCTGTCCCGGTTGACGCCGGCGTTGTTGACAAGGATGTCGAGGCGACCCAAACGATCAGCGGTGGTTTTCACCACGGCCTCCGCAGCGTTTTCGTCGGAAATGTCGCCTGGGACGCGAAGGGCCTCACCCCCGGCGGCACGGATTTCGTCGATCACAACATCGGCGGCGGCGGCGTTGCTCCGGTAGTTGATGGCTACGGACGCCCCCGCGGCGGCAAGCCTGGCTGCAATCACGGCGCCGATGCCCCGGGACGAACCGGTTACCAGGGCGACCTGACCGCTCAAATCAATCGTGTACATGGTTGAACACCCAATCCTTCACGTCTCGCGCACGACGGCACGATGCAATTCGGCCAGTTCTTGCCGGAATCCTTCCACCAACTCAAGCCGATGGCATAGCAAGCCGGTGTTGATCGCGCCGGCTACGCCGGTGCCGGTGGATGAACCGTGTCCTATCATGACCAGACCATCCACACCAAAAAGCGGCCCGCCCATGGTGCGCGGCAGGTTCATGGTGGTCCACAGGGCTTCTCCGATCTGTCGAACCTGCTCACTGGGGAGCACCGCGGACAAGCGTTGATGGAGATACGGGACCAGCGCGGAACCCAGACCTTCAGCGTATTTAATCAAGATGTTGCCGATGAACCCGTCGCAAACGATGACATCCGCCTTGCCAGTGAAAAAGTCCATGCCCTCGACGTTGCCGACGAAGTTCAAATGGCTCTCCCTGAAAAGGGTGTGGCTCTCCTGGACCTGGCGATTGCCCTTGGCGGACTCCTCACCCACACTAAGCAGTGCCACGCGAGGGTTCTCGATGCCAAGTCGGCGACGGGAAAAGGCGACCCCCAACGCGGCGAAGCTCAGCAACAACGACGGGCGGCAATCCACATTGCTGCCCAGGTCTACCACGGTGGTGTTTGGCGCCACGCCAAGGAAGTTGCCGCCGATACAGGGCCGTTCCAGGCCTTCCAGCAGACCCAGAGCCATCACGGCTGTCGCCATCGTGGCGCCGGTGGAGCCCATGGACACCACCATGTCGGCGTCGCCCCTTTGCACGAGACCCATGGCAGTGGCGATGGACGAACTAGGTTTCCGGCGCAGGGCGGCTACGGGGTGTTCGTCATCCTCGACTTTCCCTTCCGAGGAGGCTACTGAAACGGAGCGGACGGTGACGTCGTGACGGGACAATTCAGCTTGCACAGCATCCGGATCGCCCACCAGGATGACGGTCAATTCGGGATGAGCGTCAAGCGCCGCCAGAGCGCCGGGAACCGTCTCCGGCGGGCCAAAATCTCCGCCCATCGCATCCACTGCCACACGTACACGCGGCATATCTCCGTTAGTGCTCATTTCACAGTTTCCCTCATATTCGCCGAGCCTACCACTACGGTCGCCGACCCGGTTATAATCCTGTTTCCATTATCAACGTTGAGCAGTTCGACATTGCAAGTTAGGCGGTTGCCATTAGCGATCGATTCGCTTTTGTTCACCGACCCAACAGCCTCCAGAAGATCTCCAGGATATGCCGCGCCACGAAACCTGACGCGAAAGCTGCCCGATTGCAACCAGCAGGCTCCGTACGCGCCCGCCATCATCTCGGAGATCATGGCCAAAGTCAGCATGCCGTGCGCGATCACGCCGCCGAACCGGCTGGATGCCGCGAACTTATCATCATAGTGGATGCGGTTGTGGTCGCCGGAAGCCGACCGGTAAGAGTCGATGTTTTCTCGGCGGATGGAACGTCGCACCGGAGGGATCACATGGCCCACAGCCCACGAAGATGATGCGTGAGTTGAAGCGTCAGCTGGCATATATTAACGATCTTTATTCGGTGCATTGGTCCGCGGGAAGCAGTACGGTAGTACGACCCTTCATCAGATCCGACCCGGTGGCTTCGTCGGCGACCGTATAGCTCACGGTAAGGAAACGCATACCGCCGCGCTCGCGAACCGGTTCAACTTTGGCGACGGCGGAAACCGTCGAACCCACCCGCAACGCATCTACGGTTTCCATATCCTGCAGGCTGTGGATTGCACCGTCGGGTAATGATAAACGTTCCAACAATAGAGCGACGACGCGAGCAGCGAGCATAATGGGCGGAGCACATTGCGAGTCTATGTACAGCGGCAAATTATCGCCGACGGCGGAAATGTATTCGTGAACTGCGTCGGAGGTAATGTCCCAGGAGCCCAAGCTGATCGCGTTATCTTGCAATGCTCTTCCCCTGACCGATCAAACGGATGGCTCCGCCCCACGATAGAGACAATATACACGGGTAGGCCTACCCCGACAACGCGCCACCGAACCGCTGTCGACGCATCAACTTGCGGGCATGGACAGGATGGTTGCCGGAGCGATTTGGCGCCGCTCTTTTGGTGTAATATGTTTCGCGAGAGTTTCAGCATCCTCGTGCGGGCAGTTCTCCAGAGCGAAATTCCCGCCAGACCGGTGCATAACGCGGAAGGCGCCAAAAAGGATTACGCAGTGGCTGACCAGATTCTATCAACGTTGCTCACCATTCCCGGCTGTGACCAGGAGCAGGTTTCCCGGGTTTCGTTTACCGGCGGGGTTGACCCAATCCTACCGACTCCTTTTAGGATCGGAGAAACGGCCGCCGCGAGCCTGGCGGCGGTTGGACTGGCCATTTCCGACTTGTGGGAGATGCGAACCGGACGGCGTCAGGACATCGCGGTGGACGCCAGACAGGCCACGGCGTCGTTGCGCAGCAGCAGGTACATGACCCTCAACGGTGCGCCGGCCGCCGGAGAGCGGCCTTCCGTAATGGGTGTGTATCCCGCCAAAAACGGAAGGTGGAGTTACCTGCACTGCAACTTTCCGAACCATCGCGAAGCGGCGTTGGGAGTTTTGGGCGTGCCCGAAGACCGGGAAGCGGTGCGACGGGCGGTGGCGAATTGGGATGCCCTGGAATTGGAAGAGGCGATTATCGCCGCGAGAGGGGCCGGCGGGATGGTCCGGTTCATGGACGAATGGGCCAAGCATCCGCAGTCGGCCGCCGTGGCATCCCTTCCATTGCTAGAGATTGACAAGATTGGTGACAGCCCGCCAGAGCCGTTGCCCGACGGGTCCCGACCGCTTTCAGGGATACGGGTTCTGGATTTGACCCGGGTGTTGGCAGGACCCACCTGCGCACGCACGCTGACGGAGCATGGCGCGGACGTCATGAAAGTGACCGCCAGGCATCTTCCCAGCAACGAAGCCCAGGAGTTCGACACCGGACATGGCAAATTGTCCACCCATCTGGACCTCCGGAACACGGAGGACGTCGCCACGCTGCGCCAATTGGTCAGCGAAGCCGACGTTTTCTCACAAGGTTACCGCCCGGGCACGCTGGCGCAGCGCGGCCTTTCCCCCGAAGACCTCGCGCGGCTCCGACCGGGGATCGTTTACATCTCCCTCTCCGCCTTCGGGCGCGTGGGACCTTGGTCCGACCGCCGCGGTTTCGACACGGTCGTGCAGACGGTCAGCGGTATCACTAATCGCCAAGGACAACTGTTCCCCGGAGCTGAGCCGGGACCACAGTTCTATCCCGTGTCCGCAATCGACTACCTGACCGGGTATCTGATGGCCTACGGTGCACTAACCGCCCTGTCGCGGCGCGCCCGGGAAGGCGGGAGTTGGCTGGTCAGGATTTCGCTGGCGCAAACCGGCAAATGGCTGGTCGACCGGGGACAGGTCCCGGAGTCCGAACTGCGCGATGTCGCGTCGGACTTCGGGGCGGAAGAGATCAGCCGGTGGAGTACGACCAGCCAAGTTACCGCGGGGGAACTGACGCACCTTGCGCCGACCGTGCAGCTATCGGAAACGCAACCTTACTGGGCAAGGCCCACGGTGCCGTTGGGATATCATGACCCGGTGTGGCCGGAGCGGGTTGCATGATCCTTTAGCAGCTCTGGGTCCTGCCGGTCGCTATGCGCTACGGCGCAGGATAGGTTCCAAGCTGTTAGCGGGAACGCTCCCAGTTCCCCACCGCGGCGCTGGACGGTTCCGCGGATATCGCGTCCGCATATGCGCTGTTCAGGGTGACCCGCCGATCCCTCGTAGTAAGTAAGGTGGCGTCTACGGTCGCCGCATTGCGCCGAAGGGCTGCCGAAATGGAGCGCCGCGCCCCGATCAGGCCATACCGGTCCAGTTCCAGTTGGCTGTAGATATCATCGATGTGCATTTGGTGGTCCGGGGCGCGCACCAGTGCATCCAACAACCGCTGAGCATCGGCGGAAACATTATTACGGGTATCCCTGGCAGTTGCGGTAGTCCAGGAGTGTTCCCGCGATCCGGTAGCCACACCCGCCACACCCGCTCCGTTGGTGGGCACCGGCGTTTCCAATGCGACCTGAGCGTGGGCTCGTTCGTGTTGCTTTGCCAAGGAACGGATCACTGTGATCACCTCCTGGCTGTCGCCGGAGATGTTGAGTGTGACGGTGGCCATTGCTGTACATCCTCTGATTTGGTGCTTGGAGTAAAGTCTCCGTAGGTTTTGTATGCACGTGCAGTCGTAATCGCAGTAAAACCACGGGAACCACGCATGCGACCGGAGTGCACGTTTGGCTGCACATTATAATCAGATATTGTGCGTTTTGCTCAATATGTTTGCGAAACAAAAAAATCGGGTGCACGGAATTCGCACAAAAATACCGGGGCGGTTGTGCAACCGCCCCGGTACTCCTTGCACAGGACGGGGTTTATCCTTTGCGGGTGTACTTGACCACGGTGCGTCCACTACTACCTTCGTAAGGTTCAACCACGTACAGATCTTTCTGACTGTCCACCCATACGCCATGGCAGCTGCGGTGGGTCAAATCGCCCCATTGGGCTAGGCGCTCTCCATTCGCGTCCAGGATGCTGAGCATCCCACCGTTATGTTCAGCAACGTACGCGACGTCATCGTCATCGATACAGATAACGGCAGGCCCGATCAGCTTGCTGGGCCAGTCGGTCACATGGGTGCCGTCCTGATTGAAGACCTGGACCCGATCATTTTCCCGGTCGGCGATCAGGAGATTGCCCTGGCGGTTGATCCATGCGCCGTGGGGCAGGTTGAACTGACCGGGGCCCGAGCCGGGCTCGCCCCAGGAGAAGATGTGCTCGCCAGTCGGTGTGAACTTATGCACGCGCGCGTTGGCGTAGCCGTCGGCGATGTAGATTTCGCCGGCGTCGTTCAGGGCGATGCCGGCCGGCATATTAAATGGTTCAGCGCCGCGCACCACTTGGTGCCACGAGTTGGAGTCGAAGGCAGTGTTGTTGGCTCCGGTGTCGGAGCGGTGACCGTACTGGCCGATAGTCATCACCAAATCACCGTCCTTGGTGAGTTTGAAAATCTGACCCATGTTGCGGTCGACCAGCCAAACGTAGCCCCACTGGTCAATGATGATGGCGTGGGGAAACTCGAACATGCCGGCGCCCCAGGACTTGATGAACTTGCCCTCACGGTCTAATACCATGATGGGGTGTTCCGGATTGCGATTGAAACAGTAGATACGGTCCTCGTCGTCGCCGAAAACTGCGGCGGCCGGCATTGGGATACCTTCGGGCGTCTGGGCCCAGTTGCGATCGAATTCGTAGGTGTGCGCGCCGTTGCCGACGACATTGGTGGCAGTAGTCATGTAAGCCTCCTCATTGGCATTCCGTGTGGCGATACGGTTTATCCCAGCCTAGTTTTACCACAATTTGGCGTGGGTTAGCGGCGAGCCACCGACTTGACAAGAAAGGTATCGGGCTTACCAAGCCCGTTGGCGTCGGGAAGCACGCCGGCGATTGCGAAACCCATTTTTCGGTAACACTCGCAGGGATGGCTTTTCAAGTTCCTGATCCGCGACCGGTGCCGCAGGGGGTCGGGATAAAGGTTGACACCAGCGAGGGAGGTCATATTGTCCTCGTCGTCGGAGCCTAGCCAGATCGTGAACCCGCCGCCCCGCTGACCTGATCTTCCAGATCTGCCAGGAGAGCGCTTACGATCCCTTGACGCGGACGAGCGGGTCGGACGACCAGGACGTTGAGCTCCCAGACGTTTCCCTGGCAAATGGGCTCGGCGGCGGACCACCCGAGGACGGTATCGTCCCGACCCACTGCGACCGCGACAAATCCTACCATCGGCGAGGCAATCCTGGACCATGGCTGCGGCGGATTCCAAATTGGGGCCAAGCGAGGAGCCAGTGTTTAGCGAAACCCTAGACCAACCGGGAGGTCGCTTGATCGCTCGCCCTCTGGCCCAAGGATCCCAGGTCCATTATCCGCATTGCGCGGACCGCAAGACGTCGGTATTGAAGGCTGCCGCAGGATGATCAGAAAGTAGGGATGCCCGGGGTCTGAACTCGAATACTGTAAAGCGACTGACCCGAGGTGAGGAACAATGTACGCATATCATCGCCGCCGAAACAGATGTTCCTGGTGACTTCTGGGGTTTCAAGTACTCCCAGGCGCTCTCCCCTGGAAGACACGATCCATACGCCTCCGGAACCGGTGCACCAAACCCGACCAGCGGTGTCGACTTTCATGCCATCGGGGACGCCCGGAGCATCAGAGCCCATTTCTACGAGAATCCGATTGCCGCTCAACGTCCCATCGGCAGCCACGTCGAACGCGCGGATACGACGATTCGGGCAGAATTCGCCCCGCTCTTCACGGTCGAAGTCCGCCGGCTCGGCCCGGCTGATGGCGACGTACAAGACCGATTCTTCAGGAGACAGAGCGAGGCCGTTGGCGTACTCGCATTCATCAGTAGCCAAGTGCACATTCCCGGCAAGATCGATGCGATAAACTCCGGCGAAGGGAATCTCGCGAAGTTCTTCGGGAAAGCGGAGGTGCGGGTCGGTGAAAAAGATCGTCCCGTCAGTGCGGCAGATGACGTCGTTGGGTTTGTTGAAGCGCTTGCCGTCCCAACGATCCGCTATGGTAGTCACATTGCCGTTGGCTTCCATACGAGTCACGCAACGGTGATCAGCGCCTTCACACATCAACAGGTTTCCCTGGCGGTCCAGGGTGCAGCCGTTGCCCTCCCCGGTGTTCCCGCGGGTCACGGTGGTTTCGCGAGTCTGGGGGTCCCACTTGAGCAGCTGTTCGCGCTCCAGATCCACGAAGGTCAGATACCCACTGGGATGCCACAGTGGGCCCTCTGTGCGGGCCAGTGTTCCGTCAAGCAACGTCAGTTCGGATTCGGCAAGCAGTCCGGATAGATCCTCAGCCATTGTAAGCCTCCAGTCGTACGTGTGAACCGGGGCCGATTATAGCAACGGGACAGGCGCCGCGTATCCTTGGCGAGTATGGAGATCCTTTCCCAAGGCAACGCACACCTCGGCCCTCCACGCGTACCCGCTTGCGTTCAAACTGTCATTGCGAGTGCCCTTTCCATTGTCATTGCGAGTGCCCTTTCCATTGTCATTGCGAGCGAAGCGCGGCAATCTCGTTGGCGAAGGAGGCGCCGCCCTGCCGTCGGGATCGCCGCGTCGTTTCGCTCCCCGCAGTGACAAACTGGTTGCCCGTCGGTGACACCACCCTTCTTGCCATATTACGAACGTATGCTCTATAATGGCTTCACAGGCGACAAATCGGTTCCATCGACCGGGTTCCGAGCGTTCACGGCCAATCAGCACCAAGTCGCTGCCGGCCTCTGCAGGAGACTGTCTCCGACCACTTTAATCGGGGCAGTCCCCTCGGCCACCGCGCCCGCCACAGCGCGCCATGCTTCAGGCATGGAGAATGAGAGCAAAAACCACAGCGCACCACCTCCGGCCGTAGGGCTGATACCGCTCGGAACCTGGTCAAACACTCCAAATCATCGCCTGTACACTCTGAAAAACTCGGAGGAAGCCCATCGCAACACCAACCTGAATTCTCAGGCGACGGCAGTCTATCGCCTGTCTGCCGTCGCCGCGAAAATCCCAACCCACGCTCCCACCGGCACACCTTGTCAGGGGCGTCGGCTGTTCGTGCGTTGTCAGAAAGTCGCCGGATCCATGCTCAACCGGGCTGTCACGGCACCGCGCGACCCGTCGCCAGTCGTCGCGGCGCATGTTGTCATGCCTCGGCTTTTCCGAAGCCGAAGCGATGGCGCATCGGCTAACGCGTACCCACTCGCGCTTACACTTCCATTGCGAGCGCCCATACCATAATCATTGCGAGCGCCTGTTCCCTTGTCATTGGGAGCGCCTTCTTGTCATCGCGAGCGCCCTTACCATAGTCATTGCGAGCCCCCTTTCCGCTGTCATTGCGAGCGAAGCGTGGCAATCCCGTTGGCGGAGGATACGTCGTCCAGGTAACGGGATTGACGCGTCGCTTCACTCCTCGCGATGACAAACTGCGTACGCGTCAGACGCCGCTCCGCGTTGCCCTCATTTCGGCCTCGGGGTACACTGGCGCTCATTATGTATGCACCCGGCCAAGCCGCCGCCGGCGGGCAGGCCGGGTGAATTTGATGCAAGGCGATGGTCGATTTAGTGGCTACTACAGAGGAACGAGTTGGCTCCGCCTCCGCTGGAGGCGTACCTTCCGGCGGGCGCATTTATTACGGATGGTGGATGGTCGTCGTCACTTCGGTGATGAGCTTTTTTGCCAGCGGGATATTCTTTCGCGGATTCGGTGTGCTGGTGCTGCCCATCCGCGAGCAGTTGGGTATTAGCCAGGCGCAAACCAATCTGATTTTTTCGATAGCCCGCGCCGAGGGCGGAATAGAGGGCCCTCTGGCAGGGTGGCTGATCGACAAGTTCGGTAACCGCAAGGTGCTGGTGCCGTCCCTGATCATCACCGTCGTGGGATACGTGATCATGGCCTTCTGGTTGCCGGGGTTCTGGGGCTTCGCCCTCATTTACCTGGGCTTGGTATCACTGGGCAACAGCATGGGTTTCCAACACGCCTGCTTCGCCGGCCTGAACCAGTGGTTCCACCGGCGACGGGCGCTGGCGATATCCATCCTGGCGGCGGTGGCGTCCCTGGGCGGCTTGGCGCTGATACCCACTATGAACCTTCTGATCGATAAGGCCGGCCTGCGATGGGGCCTCATCGCTTCGGGCGCGTTTTACGCGATGATCCTGCTACCGCTATGTTTCTGGTTCAGGAATCGCCCCGAGGACATGGGACTGTTGCCGGACGGAGCGGCCAGACCGACAGTGGCACGCGGAGGAGGTGCGGCGGCGCGGCGCGAGACGCGGGACTACACCGTGCGCGAGGCCCTCCGGACACAGGCCTACTGGTTACTGCTCGTAGGAGCGGGCCTCAGGCAGGCGGCGACTCTGGGAATCCTGGTGAGCCTGTTCCCGATCCTGGTCGAGGATAAAGGGATGAGCAGCCAGATGGCGGCCAACCTGATCGGCGTGATGTCGTTGATCAACTTTGTATCGAGGCTGGCCATGGGGTACCTGGGGGACCGGGTATCCAAGAAAACCATCATGTTCCTGAGCCTGACTGTCGAAGCAATAGGTTACCTGTTCCTGTGGTTGGGAGACTGGCAGACAGTCGTAGGCATAACCCTCGTGTTGGGGTTCGTCGTTTGCGAAGGGATGATGGACGGGGCCGGCGTCATCGTGTGGGCGGCGTTGGGTGAGTACTACGGTCGCACCAGGTTTGCCACGCTCCGGGGGTACATCACTTTCGCCTACGCCTGGGCGCTGGTCGCATCGCCCGTGTACGCGGGTTGGGTCGCAGACCGGTTTGGGAACTATGACTACGCGATAATCCCTGGAGCGCTATGCGCCTTCGTTGCCGGAGCCTGTTTCCTGTTCATCAAAACGCCACCGGAGTTGATGGCCGGCGATACCGAGACGGACGCCTGGTAGGTAACTGTGTGAACCACTCGCCGGTGCTACAATGAGCCTGAACCCGAGCAGTCGCTTCGGACCTGCTTGACAGGGCCTCGGCTCAAGAAACAGATCGGGGCCGATGCGTCGCACACTCCCGACGTATGGCCGGCTACATCAATTTACATGTGAATGGGGAGCCAGAACATGCCCACCATCCTGGAACAATACATTGCCAATCACGCCGGCTCCGCCGAGCGTTATCGTGACGCCGTAAGCATATTCCCCGGCGGCGTCACCCACGACAACCGGTATGCCGAACCTTTCCCGCTGTACATCACCCACGGACAGGGACCGCGGAAATGGGACGTGGACGGCAACGAGTATATCGACTATGTATCCGGCCACGGCGCGCTATTGCTGGGACATTCCCATCCCGCCATTGCGGAAGCCGTATCGGAACAGATATGGCGGGGCACCCACCTGGGCGCGTGCACGGACGAGGAACTGCGCTGGGCGCGGGCGATCATGAACCTGATGCCCGCGGTGGAAAGGGTGCGCTTCCACAGCAGCGGCACGGAAGCTACATTGATGGCGATGCGCTTGGCGCGCGCGTACACCAGGCGCAACAAGGTCATCAAGCTGCAGGACCACTTCCACGGATGGCACGATTACGCGATGGCAGGTTCGGACCGCCCGGCGCCTGGGATCCCCGCAGAGTCCTGGGGCAGCATGGTTATCGTTCCGGCCGGAAACTTGGACGCGGTGCAGCAGGCGATGGAGCAGGACCAAGACGTCGCGGCCATTATCCTGGAACCCACCGGCGCTCACTACGGGCAGCTTCCCTTCAACGTGCCGCTATACCTGGCAGGCCTGCGCCAGCTGTGCGACCAGCACGGCGTGGTGCTGATTTTCGATGAGGTTGTTACCGGATTCCGCGCCTCCCCCGGCGGAGCGCAGGTCCGCTACGGGATCACGCCCGATCTGACAACGATGGCAAAGATCGTCGCCGGGGCCCTGCCCGGCGGAGCCGTGGGCGGCAAGGCCCACATCGTGGATATGATCGCCCAGCGTGGCGATCCCGAATGGGACAACACTGAGCGCGTATACCACCCGGGGACGTTCAACGGCAATCCTCTATCGGCGGTGGCGGGTGCGACCTGCCTGGAACTGATTGCGGCCGAGCCGTTGAACGAGCGTGCCGACGCCATGGCGGCGCGACTCAAGGCAGGGCTGAACGAAGTGTTCACCCGCATGGAAGTAGACGGGCACGCCTACGGCATCGCGTCCATGATCCACTTCACACTGGCGGAGGGCGACTTTGACAACGAATTCGGGCCGGATGTTGACCGGCAAATCAAGCGCGCAGCGGCCACGCCGGCCGTGACCGGCATCAAGCGAGGGCTGCAAAACCACGGCATCGATATCATGGGCCGCGACGCATTCCTGGTGTCGGCGGCGCATTCCGAGGAGGACATCGACGCCACCCTGGCGGCGTTTGAGTCGACGCTGACGGAGGCGCGGGCGGAAGGGTTGGTGTAACGACCGATTATTCGGCCGCAGCGTCAAAGAGATCCGCCGTGCTCGCAAAGATGCTGACCCTGGTGGGCGCCAGTTGGATGGCATTAGCCGTTCTCGGGCCGACTTTCTCCGCGTTGCCGGAGGATGGTGTATAAAAGGCCACATCTGCCGGGTTTTGTTCGGAATTCTCGGTTTTATGGTCAGCTTGTTGATCGCGCGAATGCTGTCGGATCTGTCGCAATGGGCAACTTGACGATACGTTGGCTGGCGCTTTTCAGCATCGGCCTTCCATTTATCGCGGTCGATGTTGCTTACCGCCCATTGATGGATGTAAATGGTGTGCCCGCTGTTGCCGTGATTGGCGCAGCGTTGATTGTGCTGGTAATGACTACCCGGTTGGATTGGGTATTCAAAGAGGCCTGGATCGCGAGGAACGGTTTGGAACGCTAGGAGTGGAATTGCTATGGCTAGTTTTTGGGAAAAGATCAGCGTAGGCGCGCAGGAAATGGATATGTACGCGGCGGTGCCCTCCAGCAGCGCCGGCTTTTCCGCTCCATATCCGGCGGTGGTGGTGGCTCAACACGCCACCGGTGTGGACGCGTTCATACAGGACATCTGCGACCGACTGGCGGCCGATGGCTACGCAGCCGTGGCACCCAATCTGTACCACCGGCACAGCGACGAAGCCATCGCCGCGTCGGCGGGCGGAGGGCCGCGGCCCAGTCCGGGTACCCTGCTCAGCGACCCGGACATCGTGGCCGACATCAACGCCACCGTGGACTGGCTGCGCAACCACGACGCGATACAGAGCGACCGGATCGGCGTGACCGGATTCTGTATGGGCGGTCGCGTGGCGTGGCTGGCGGCCGCATCCAACCCGAACTTCAAGGCAGTGGTGCCCTACTATGGGGGTAACCTAACGACCACCTGGGGGTCGGGCGAAACGCCGCCCTACGACCTGGCTCACAACATCGACTGCCCCATGCTGTTCCACTTCGGGGAGATTGATGCCAACCCGTCGCAGGACGACATGCGGAAGCTCGAAACCGAACTGGATCGGCTGGGCAAGGCGCACCAGTTCCACACGTATGCCGGCGCCGACCACGCCTTTATGAACCCGACCGGCGGCAGGTACCAGGAAGCCGCGGCGGTGGCATCGTGGCCACGTACGCTGGAGTTTTTCGCTCAGCACCTAAAGGGTTAGCCGATCGGCAGAGGCGAATTGTTATCCGCCCCTACACGAAAAAGCCACGTTAATCGCTCGACATAGGAGGTACCACTATGGCCAGTTTCTGGGAAAAGCTTACCGTCGACGGCAGCGAGATGGATATGTATGCCAGTGTGCCCAGCAGCAGTGCTGGTTTCTCCGCCCCATTTCCGGCGGTTGTGGTGGCGCAGCATGGCGGCGGCGTAGACGAGTTCATCCGGACCATCTGTGACCGGCTGGCCGCCGAGGGCTACGCGGCCGTGGCTCCAAATCTGTACCATCGCATCCCTGACGACGTGATGAACGGCGACCCGCGGCCTCGCCCCTGGGACGTGCTCAGCGACCCCAGCATCGTAGCCGACATCAACGCCACCGTGGACTGGCTGCGCAACCACGACGCGGTTACCGACCGCATCGGCGTGACCGGCTTTTGCATGGGCGGGCGCGTTGCCTGGCTGGCGGCGGTGAGCAACCCTCACTTCAGCGCCGTCGCGCCGTACTACGGCGGGAACCTGCTGGTAACCTGGGGCGAGGGCGAAACTCCGCCGTTCGAACTGGCAGCCGACATCAACTGCCCGATACTATTTCACTTCGGAGAGGTCGACGAGAATCCTTCGCAGGAGGACATGCGGAAGTTTGACGAGGAGTTGAACCGCCTCGGCAAGGAGCACCAGTTCTACGTGTACCGAGACGCTGACCACGCTTTCATGGACTTCACCGGCCCTCGCTACCAGAAAGAAGCCGCCGACCGATCATGGCCGCGCACGCTGGAATTCTTTGGGCAGCATCTAAAGGGATAGCCACCCATCTTGCACGTGGGACTGGCCAGTCTCACCTGCGCCGTAGTGATCACCAACACTGACAAAGGAGTTTTCCAATGCCCCGAGTAGCACTGGATTTGGAACAGAAAAACGATCTGGCCGTTATCGAGTCCGACGGATGGCGGGTGGCGCAGGGCCTGGAGCCGGGCGAGCCCAACCAGGGATTGGTTGCGGAGAATCTGGGCAGCAACGCTCGCCTGCCCGACTACGATGATTCCGGCTGGGAGAGCGGCTCGGACTTTCAGAAGCGTTATTCAGTTGGCTTCACGTTCGCATGGTATCGCCTGCGTTTCACCATGCCGGAAACGGTGAAGGGGCAGGACGTGACCACGTGCCGCGTGTGGTTCGAGACCAACGTGGACAACTACGGCGAGGTGTTCATCGACGGCAAGATCGACCGGAACATCGGCGCGGTGACCGGCAACAATACACCCAAGCGCGTGCTGGTCGAGGAGCCGGGCGAGCCTGGCAAGGAACATGTCATCGCCGTACTGGTGGCCAACGCGCCGCTGGGCGAACCGGTGGGCTCTATCTTCATGCGGTACGCCACGCTGGCTTTTGAATCGCAGCCGCCGCAGTAGGCAGACGCTCTAAGGACATTTGGGGTCGTCTGCTTTCGCGAGGGGATGGCCGGACCAATCAAAACGGAGGCTCACAATGGCCACCCGCTCTTTCGCCGGCACAGTGAACGCGCCGGAATTCCCCGAAAACGTGGAATGGATCAACACCGACCGGCCCCTGAGCATGGCAGATCTGCGCGGCAAGCTCGTGGTGCTGGACTTCTGGACGTACTGTTGAGTCAACTGCATGCACGTGTTTCCGCAGTTGCGGAAAATGGAAGAGAAGTACGCTGACGAGCTGGTGGTCATCGGAGTCCATTCTGCCAAGTTCCCCAATGAGAAGTACGCCGATAACGTGTTGCTGGCGGCGCAGCGATACGAGTTGAAGCACCCCATCGTCAACGATGCCGAGTTCGAGGTCTGGCGTCAGTACGCGTGCCGGGCGTGGCCCACGCTGATGTTCGTGGACCCTGAAGGCAAGGTTATCGGCAAGCACGAGGGCGAACTGCCCTACGAGGCTTTCGACGATCTGCTGGGCCGGATGATCGCTGAGTTCGACGAAATGGGCATGATCGACCGCCGCGATCTGGGCCTCGTACCGGAGGCGGTGGAGCAGTCCGTCCTGGCGTTCCCCGGCAAGGTGCTGGCCGATGGTCCAGGCAATCGGCTGTTCATCGCTGACACCAACCACAATCGCATCCTGGTGACGGATCTGGACGGGCAGGTACAGGCCGTGATCGGAACCGGTGCGGAGGATTTTGCGGACGGCGACTACGCCACCGCCGCGTTCAATCACCCCCAGGGCATGGAGTTGCTGGGTGACGTGCTGTACGTCGCCGACACGGAGAACCACGCCATCCGCCAGATCGACCTGTCAAACGGAACGGTCGATACCATCGCCGGCAACGGTGAACAGGGAAACGACCGGCGAGCGCAGGGGCCAGGGCGGCAGGTAGCGTTGAGCAGCCCGTGGGACCTGGCGCACCACGAGGGAATGCTGTACATCGCAATGGCCGGAATACACCAGCTGTGGCGGCTGTCACTGGCCGACGGCGCGGTGTGTCCCCATGCCGGTACGGGTGGGGAGAGCATCGACAACGGGCCGCTGGCTACGGCCACCCTGGCCCAGCCCAGCGGCATCGTCGTGGGCAAAGATCGAGGTGACAACTCTATTCTGTACTTCGCAGATTCCGAGACCAGCAGCGTGAGGAGCGCGGGGATCGATCCGGCAACGGGTCGTGTGGCAACGCTCATCGGGATTGACCTGTTCGCCTTCGGAGACCGGGATGGCGTAGAGCACCACGCTCGCCTGCAGCACCCCATCGGCATCGAATGGCATAAGGGTGAGCTTTTCATCGCCGACACCTACAACCACAAGATCAAGAAGGTGCTGCCACTGACCCGTTCGGTGCAGACGGTGCTGGGCTCCGGCGCGATGGGCCTGCACGACGGGGCCGGCAGGTTGACTACGTTCAGCGAGCCCAGCGGACTGAGCTTCGCGTTATTCGATGACAGTCGCGAGCCCTTACTCTACATAGCCGACACCAACAACCACGCCATACGCGTGGCGGATCTGCAGTCCGACGAGGTTAGAACTCTCGAAATCCACGGATTGTGAGCCCGGCCTCATCTCCAGCGAGAACCTGAACCCGACGCTACGGAACCGCCGACCAAACCGGCACACCGCGCGATCGCGTCATCCATGGCACGCGGTCGAGCACAGGGTTCGTTTTGACCCCGGACGCGCCGGCTCGAGGGGCTCTTGCTATAATTGGTGCTCAGAAACGTTATGTCCGGCCCAGCGGTCCGCGTGATTGCTGTTGCCCAATCCACTCAGGAGACCCCATGACCACACCCACGACCTCGACTTCAGCCGACGGCATCGAAAATTCCGATTACGCGGTCCAAACCGATGACAACATCACGTTGCTGGCGAGCAAGATAATCCGCGACGTGCTGGTAACCCGGGGCGAGCCCATTCGTCGAGCCCAGTTGTGGCAAGCTGTAGAACTGGCCATGGGGGACCGTTCCCCTGACGTTGACGGCGTGCTGAAGCGGGACTGGTTCAGCAACCAGGACACCGGTCCAGGCCGGTGGAAACTGACCGACACGGTCAATGCGGGCGCCTCGCCCTTCACGGATATGTCGGGAGCGGTGAATCTGGCCGCGGTGGTGGAATACATGCGCGTTTGTCGCCACGGTGAAGCGCCCTACATTGGCGACCTGGGCGACTTTATCAAGATCTGCAAACCCAGCGTGGAACTGGACGCCGGCTGGCTCCTGTCCGGCAATCGGCCAATCGAAGGGTAACCGCCCGCCGCCCAGGCAAAACTCCGACTGCGCAGCCGGCCAACCGATCCCGGACCATGTAACCGCCGCAGGATCCACATGAAGCGTTCTCGCCGGACGGTTCCGGATCCGTGCCGCGTCGGGCTGGCAGGTGCAATCAAGCGCGGCGATCACTTGGTCATCTCCGCAAACGTCAGTCTGTTATACTGCCCGTCGCCGCTTCGGGCCAGCCGCATGTTTGACGCTGACATGGTCCGCATTCCACGTCCTTAGATCACCGAAGAGGAGACCGATCCCAAGATGGCTGAACCAACTACCCGCGTCATTGAAAGCGACGTCCTGATCATCGGCGGCGGCATGTCCGGCTGCGGGGCGGCACTCGAGGCCCGCTATTGGGGAGGCGACGATCTGCGCATCGTCATGGTGGATAAGGCGGCCACGGACCGCAGCGGGGCCGTTGGCGAGGGGTTGTCTGCCATCAACATGTACATGGGAATGCGGCACGGTTGGAACCAGCCGGAAGACTACGTGGAATATGTCCGCAACGACATGATGGGGATCTCCCGCGAGGACCTGGTGTACGACATCGCTCGCCACGTTGATAGCAGCGTGCACATGTTCGAAGAGTGGGGCCTTCCCTTCTGGTACGACGACGAAGGGCTGTACGTGCGCGAAGGACGCTGGCAGGTCATGATCCACGGTGAGGCTTACAAGCCCATCGTGTCGGAGGCGACCAAAAAGGCGATCGGGGCCGACAACCACTACGAGCGAGTGTTCATATCCCACCTGTTCTCCGACGCCGAGGACTCGAACCGGATCGCCGGGGCGGTCGGCTTTGGTGTCCGCGAGGACGTCATCTACGTGTTCAAAGCCCGCTCGGTCATCAGCGCCGCCGGCGGAGCGACGGCTTTGTTCCGTCCCCGCAGCGTTGGTGAAGGGATGGGCCGAACGTGGTATTCGATTTTTGACACCGGTTCTGTGTACGGGCTGGTGATCCCGGTGGGCGCAGAGATGACCCAGATGGAGCACCGCTTCGTCCCCAGCCGGTTCAAGGACTCCTACGGGCCCGTGGGCGCGTGGTCGCAGTTGTTTCGGGCGGACCTGACCAACGCGGCCGGCGAGAACTACTTTATCAACCGGTTGCCCGAGCTCAAGAAGTACGACCCTTACGGGTCGGCTTTCCCGACGCCGACACCGCTGCGGAACCACCTGCTCTGGACGGAGATCCAAGCCGGCAACGGACCGATCCGACTGAAGACCCCGGAGGCTATCGAAGCCCTGGCCGGCGGCGACGAAGAACGCAAACGGGAGATCATCGCGGAAGCCTGGGAAGACTTCCTGGACATGACCATCTCCCAGGCTATTCTTTGGGCGGCGCACAACATCGCGCCGGAGGAACGTCCTTCCGAGGTCGTGCTGGCTGAGCCGTACATCATGGGCAGCCACAGCGGGGAGGCGGGCGCGTGGGTCAGCGGCCCGGAAGATGTAGCGCCGGACGGTTATCATTGGGGCTACAACAAAATGACCACGGTGCAGGGCCTGTTTGCCGCCGGCGACGGCGTGGGCGCATGTCCGCACAAGTTCTCATCCGGTTCCTTCACCGAGGGACGGTTGGCCGGCAAGTCCGCCGTTATCTACGCAATGGACAACCCGGGTCAACCCAGGACGGACGACCGCCAGATTGACGAGCTCAAGCAGAAGGTTTGGGCTCCGATGGTCACCTTCGAGGAGAACCAGTACGCGTCCTCCAACCCCGAGGTGAACCCCAACTACCTACTGCCGAGGCAGGGCCTGTACCGGCTCCAAAAGCTGATGGACGAGTATGTGGCCGGCGTATCGGCCGGCTTCACAACCAACGAGGCCACCATGCTGCGGGGTTTGGAACTGATGGGCATGTTCCGTGAAGACCTGGAGAAACTGGGTGCCCGCAACCGCCACGAACTACTGCGCTGCCACGAGCTCATCCACCGCGCATGGGTCGGAGAGGCGCACCTGCGCCACATGCTCCATCGGAAGGAAACCCGATGGCCGGGTTTCTACTACCGCAGCGACTACCCCGAAATGGACGAGAGCAACTGGAAGGTGTTCGTCAACTCGCGTTACGACGCGGAGAAGGGCGAGTGGAGCGTGTTTACGCGGCCCTGCCCCCAGGTGTTCTAGCTGGCAGGTTGGCCCGAGCCGTCATTGCGACGGAAGTATGCAGGTTCGGCGAATAGCATGAATGACGGCGTTGCCAACGCAAATCCAGTTGAACTGCTGGCGAGGGCCATAGACCGGGCCCGCGCGGCGATGGCCGGTGTAGTGCAGCGGCAATTGGACGACGCTACGCCTTGTTCTGAGTGGGACGTGTGTGGCCTGATGAACCACATGCTGGGAGGACTGGAGTTCACCGCCGGCTGCATGGCGGGAAGTCCGCCGGATCTGCGCCCGACCGAGGCCGACAGCAGCCTGGCCGGACAGCGGGACTTGGACGCGCTGATCGGGGCGTACCAGACCGAATCGGAGCGGTTGCTGCGTATGGCCGCCGAACCAGGAGCGCTGGAACGCATCGTTGCATCCCCTTTCGGCGAGATGCCGGCGGGCCGACTCCTGGTGGGCACCGTTCTGGATCAGACCGTCCACTGCTGGGACTTGGCCAAAGCAACCGGGCAGGACGCAACACTGCCGAACCAGTTGGTGGAATACGCGACGGCGATGCTGTCTTCGGGATTCGCGGAGCAGGGCCGGACCATGGGCTTCATCGGGCCCGAAATAGAAGTGCTGGACGGGCCCAGCGTACAGGACAAAATGATCGCCTACATGTGCCGGCAGCCATAACTGGAAGGGGCGATGGCCTACGACGAATCGCTGGCCGCCCAGGTCAAAGAAATCCTTTCCGAACGATCCGATGTTGCCGAGCGGAAGATGTTCGGCAGACTGGCGTTCATGCTGTCCGGGAACATGTGCTGCTGCGTGACCGACAAGGGACTGATGGTGCGTGTGGGCCCAGACGTCTACGCAGAAGCGCTGGCTCTGACCCACGCCGGCCCGATGGCCCCAACCGGCCGGCCGATGTGGGGGTGGGTACTGGTAGATCCCAACGGCCTGGCGTCGCGGACTAGCCTGGGTGAATGGGTGACGCGCAGAACGGAATTCGCCGCGACGTTGCCGGCAAAATAGAGCGGATTGATCTGGTCCCGCAGCAGACAGGAGCGCAGCCATGAAAGCGATTGATATGCATATCCACGTGCCCCGAGAGCCGGGGCTACCCGAGATCGAGATTGAGGCGGAGCTGCTGCGGTACTTCCGCGCGCCACCGCCGCCCAAGGATCCGGCAGAAATGGCCGACAAGTTCTGCGAGTGGGACCTGTTTGGCGTCATCTTCTCCGTGGACACCACCACCAACACCGGGGAGAAACCGGACAGCAACGACTGGGTGGCCAGTATCGTCAACTCGCATCCGGAACAGTTCATGGGATTCGCGTCGGTGGACCCGTGGATGGGCAAGGCCGCGTGCTACGAGCTGGAGCGGGCAGTGAAGGAGCTGGGGTTGAAGGGCCTCAAATTGCACCCGGTGCACCAGGCTTTCTTCCCCAACGACGCGCGGTTCTATCCGCTGTACGAGGTGGCCGACGGGTTGGGCATACCAGTGCTGTTCCACTCCGGGTTTGCGGGGGCCGGCTCCGGCACGCCGGGCGGGAGCGGCCTCAAGCTGAAATATAGCCAACCGATCCCCTGCTTCGATGACGTGGCCGCCGACTTCCCGAACATGACCATCATCATGGCGCACCCAGCGTGGCCGTGGATCGACCAGCAGATCGCGGTCGCGCTGCACAAGTCCAACGTGTTCCTAGACCTGTCCGGCTGGATGCCGAGGTTCATCCCGGAGACGCTGATCAGGGAGACCAACACCCGACTTCAGGACAAGGTGTTGTTCGGCTCCGATTATCCGTTCATCCAACCGGACAACTGGCTGGCAGACTTCCAGAACCTGCAGATGCGGGACCACGTTATCCCGAAGGTCTTGCTGGAAAACGCGCAGCGGGCATTGAACATCGCAGCGTGATGCCGGCATCGGCGGGGTTGGGTTTGGGTTTGGCGTCGCGAATTGCGAAACGAGAACGCGGCGCGTGACATCGGCCTGCTGGCGGAAGTCGGCAATCCCGTTGCGGTCGCGAGACGTAGGTTGAATCTAACACCGAGGTAAGGGGTCGCAATAGTGAAACAGTCGTTCGCCGCCGTCGCCATGCTGATCGTTGCAATTGCCATCTCCGCGAGCTGGCACGGGGGCGCGGGGGCCCAGGGTGGCATAACCGTTCTGGACCAGGGAGTGGAAAACCAATTCCCTGACGGGCTTCGGTTCCATATCGAGGCCCAAAGTTCGAGCCCCATAGAGGAGATACGCGTCTACGTACGCAAGCTGGGACAGTCCAGCCGCAGCGTCTACCGCTCCGTGGAGTTCGAACCGGGCAACCGCATCGCCGGCGAAGCACAATTCCAGAGCAAGACCGCCAACGAGTATATTCCCACCGGGACGCGGCTCTCGTATTACTTTGACATCCGCACAGTCGATGGGGAGCGACTCGAGACGGTTCCGCAGATCCTGGTATATCTGAACCGCGGGTTGGTCTGGGATTCGGTGTCATCCGGACTGATCAACGTCTATTTCTACCGGCACACCGAGCAGTCTGAGGATCGGGCGAACCAGGTACTGGAAGTGGCAGCCGCCACCTATGAGTACATGGGCCCGATTTTGGGCGTGGAATTGACCGAACCCATGAACCTCGTAGTCTACTCGGACTACGCGGACATGAGGGCGGCGTTGCGACCGGTATCACGGGTGGCACAGCAGCAACTGCGTACCCTCGGGCAGGCTTTCGCCAACGAGCGTACGTTGCTGGTCGACGGTTCCAACGATCTTGTCATGGGCGACAACATCCTGAGTACCACGGCTCACGAGTTCACCCACCTGCTGGTGGCTGACGCTGCGGGCAGCGCCTACGGCCAGGTGCACACCTGGTTGAACGAAGGATTGGCCGTGTATTCCGAGGGGCGGAGGGACACGGAGTTTGACATCTACGTGCGAACCGCCATACGGAACGACGAGGTGCCAGCGTTGTCCAGTCTGCGGACCTATTCGGGAACGCCACAGGAGACTCTGCGCAATTACGGTCTGGGTAACTCCGCCGTAACTTACATGCTCGACACCTACGGCAACGCGAAGATGGCCCAGTTGTTCGAGGCACTGCGCGCGATTCACAATTTGGAAAGGGCATTGGAAGCGTCTTACGGAATAACCATCGCCGAATTGGACAACCAATGGCGGGGCTCGCTGGGGCTGGCGCCTCATGAATTGTCCACGCCTTCGCTCCCGGCATTCCAGGCCATACCCACCCGCCGTCCGACGCCGACACCTGTGCAATCGGCGGAGCAGACCTCTGCTCCGCAGGCAACAGCGCCTCCAACTCCCAAGCTAACCGCGCCCACGGAGCCCACCGATACGCCGCAGCCGGCTCCCGCCGAGGTGCCCGCCGCGCCATCCGGCGGTGGATGCAGCGCGCCGTCGTCCGCATCCACCGGGAGGGGCGTTCCAACGGCGTTGGCGTCCACAGCCTTGCTGGCAGGCCCGCTGGGGTTGATCTCCCTTGGCGCTATTCGGCGTCGACGCAGGTAGAACAATTGGGACAATGACCGACACTGGTTGGCAGTAAGCCGAAGCTCACAGGAACACCGGGGAGTAATGAAAATGCGCGCAGTCTGGTATGAAGAAAACGGAGACGCTTCGGTGCTTCAGGTAGGCGAGATGCCGGACCCTGAGCCCGGGCCGGGGGAGGTGCGGATCCGGGTGGTCACGTCGGGAGTGAACCCGTCGGACTGGAAGCGGCGGCAGGGCACCACCGCGCGGATCAATTTCCCGCGCATAATCCCCAACCAGGACGGCGGCGGCATTATCGACATGGTCGGCGAAGGTGTGCCCGCAAGCCGGGTCGGAGAGCGGGTTTGGCTCTACCAGTCGCAGTTCGGGCGGGCGTTCGGCACGGCGGCGGAGTACACGGTGCAGCCATCGATAAGGGCGATCAGGTTGCCGGACAACGCGGACTTCGCCCTGGCGGCGGGTTTGGGGGTGCCGGCTCTCACCGCACATCGTTGCGTGTTTGCCGACGGACCCCTGGCCGGCAAGACAGTGCTGGTGCCGGGCGGAGCCGGAGCCGTGGGCAACATGGTGTTGCAGATGGCAAAGCTCGGCGGGGCAGAGTGCATCATCAGCACCGTGAGCGGCGATGCCAAGGCGGAAATCGCCCGGCAGGCCGGAGCACAGCACACGGTCAACTACCGGACCGAGGATACGGCGGCGCGGATCCTCGAGATCACGGACGGCGCAGGGGTTGACCTGATAGTTGAGGTGGACTATTCGGGCAACTTCGCCGTGAACCAACGGATCATCAAACGGGGCGGCAGCATCACCATCTATGCCGCCGGCGACGGGCCGGCTCCGCCGTTCGATTTTCCAGTGAGCAACGTGAACGTGCGGCACGTGCTGGTGTACGACATGGCCGAAGAGGCCAAGACCGCGGGGGTGGACGACACTAACCGATGGCTGGCGTCAGGTGAGCTGGTGGGAATGGACGGGCCCCACTTCCCGCTGGAGGACACCGCCGGAGCGCACGAGGCGGTGCGGGCAGCCGTCGTGGGCAAGGTGGTGATCGACGTGTCGGAGAGCTAGGCGCGGCCGGCAGGGCTCTGACGAGATAGAAACTTGATCAGGCGGTCTGGGACATTCTATTCACCGCTGCCCCTACTGCTTGCGGTAGTGGCGTCGGCTGCGATTGTCGTGGTTGCAGCGCGCTGCGCGGTATTTTCGAAGTATGAAGAGCAGCCTTTGGGGCCCGACATCAGCCGGGCAACCGACACGGAGCTCCGGCGTGCAGCGGAGATCGTGCGCGCTTCCGGGGTAGTCGAGCGCATCAATAACAACCAACCTTGGGAATCCCTACTCCCATTTGGCGGTTGGAGGCACGATGTAACTGTCCTTACGCAATGGGAAAAACCGGTGGAAAGCAACGGACCTTGGCAGTGGGGTGAGTGTAATGTGTGGCGACAGAGCGCAAAAATACGCTGGACGAACATGCGGTTTCTGAAGGTCAGTGTGAACGTGGCAACGGGGGAGATAATCGGAATCAACCCCGGCTATCCCTTCCCCCCGTACTACCCCGGCGAACCCGAGTACGAAGAATTGCATCCCAAGAGAGGCATGATCAATCCTTTTGCCACAATGACGGTGTGGGAAAAAGACACCGGGGACATCATCTATTGGGGGCCTTTGATGTTTAGACCAATCTGGCCGGGCCCCTGTCCCAGAGGGTTCGGATACCGGGATTAGTTGCGACGCCCTTCGAACCGGGCCGGACGTTCCACCATCGCGCGTTCCAGAGCAACCCTCAACCGTTCGCTGAAAAAGCGGCTGGTTGACGACACGATGCGATGCTCCTGCCGGTCCTCGCGTTGAGTGGGCAATGTGACGATCACGTGGTAGACCTTGAACTTGTTGGAGCGGATGCGGTTGCTCCACCAGGTTACGGCGACCGCCACGAGCACCACGAAGATCCCCATGGTGAGCCAGGCGCCGGCAAACCCGCCGACTGCAGCAACCGCGATCCCGATGATTCCCCCGCCGCCGACAGTACGCCACCACCGGATCGGTGGCCGGTCGGACTCCTCCTCTACAATCTCCATGTCGACGGCGAGGATGTCCTCGATGCGGTACTCCTTGCCCTCGGGCTCAATGAACCGCTCGTAGGTAACGAGTGCGCCGCGCTCTTTGAACAGGACCCGCTCCTTGGATACCGCCATGGGCCATGCTCCCTCGGAATTGTGCCGCGGGCGCTACTGCGCCGTCGTGCCGCCGTCAATGACGAGCTCGGACCCGGTCATAAACGACGACTCGTCCGATGCCAGGAAAACGATGCCGTAAGCGATGTCGTCGGCGTTGCCCACCCTTCCCATAGGAATCTGTTCGTTGATCCAGGTGAAGTGCCGTTCGTTCTCGTAGCTGCGAGCGGTCAATGGCGTGCGGCAGTAGCCGGGGTGGATGGAATTCGCGCGGATATTGTCGGCGGCGTACTGGATGGCGGTGGACTTGGTCAAAAGCCGTATCGCGCCCTTGCCGGCATGGTAGGCGGTGGAGGTAGGGCTGCCGACCAGGCCGTAGATGGAGGAGATGTTGACGATGGAACCGCCACCGGCCTTGAGCATTTCGGGAATGGCGTGCTTGGTTCCGAGGAAGGTGCCTTTGCCATGGACGTCGATCTGGCCGTCCCAGGCCTCTTCGGTGGTCTCCTCAACCGTATGGCGGGCGCCGGATCCCGCATTGTTCACCAGGACGTCCAGGGTACCGTACGCTGACACGGTGGCGGCGACAGCTTCAATCCAGTCCTGCTCCTGGGTGACGTCGAGCTTGACGAAGATGGCGTCACCGCCGGCGGCGCGAATCTGTTCGGCAGTGCGTTCGCCGCCGTCGATGTTGATGTCACCCAGCACTACTTTGGCTCCTTCGCGGCAGAACATCCGCGCCGCCGCCCCACCGAAGCCCATCAACTCTCCTTCCACACCGCTGGCGGCTCCGCTGATGAGAGCAACCTTTCCTTCCAATCGCATCGTGCAACCTCCTGCCGTCCACGCCGTGACCGTGCGACTCCGGCATTATAGCAGGGGCAATGACCGGTTTCCGGCGTCGCGCGGCGGATGCAAGTCGGCGCAAGCGATGACTGGGCTCGGCAGGCTTGGCAGCGACGGCGCGCCACACCAAGCCCGCCGAGCGGTTATAATGCGCTCCATATAGTATTGAATACTATTGCCGCTCCCGCGCGAGGAGGAACTCCCACATGCCCGACTACTTCACAGAGATAGATGTCCTCCGCAACGGCGACTCCGCCGGCAACGGCATGACCTTGAGGTTGACGGATGGATTCGGGCGAACCATTCACACGGTCGCCGTGCCGCAGGAAGGGCATTCGCACACCGGCCCGACCTGGTCGTACATCTTCGAGAACGACGGGCTGACGCTCATCGATCCCGGGGCCGAAGCGTCGTTCGACCTGCTGCAGACGGGAATAGCGCTTGGCGGTCTCGAGGTACGGGACATCGATCGAGTGATCATCACCCACGGGCACGCTGACCATGACGGCGGAGTGGCGCGCGTCATCGAGCAGTCGGGAGCGGAGCTGTGGGCACACGACATTTACCAACCGCTGTTGCCCTTTGATCCCCGGGACCTGCAGATGACGACCAATTCTCCGATCAAAGAGGCGATGTGGACAACAGCGCGCGCTAATGGGTTCACGACTTCGGACTCCGAAGAACGCCAACGATACATGGCGTCACGTAGTACCCACCATGTCGGGCACCCGATCACCCACGGCGAGCAACAGGGCATGCTGACCTACATGCACGCACCGGGGCATTCGCCGGACGAGATCTGCGCGGTTATCGGCAACGGAACGGGCAGCGAAATCGTTTTCACCGGCGATCACGTGCTGCCTGAGATCAGCCCGCACCCCACGATGAAGACCGATTACAGCGGCGAGGTGCGCCGCAACCTTCCAGTTCACTACCAGGACCCCGACGACTCCTACGGCCTCCTGACATATTTGCGTTCGCTGCAACGGGTGGCCGACCTGGGCACCGAGGTGGCGATCCTGCCGGCCCACCGGCTCTACAACAACCACAAGTTCAACTTCCAAACGGCACAGCGGGCGGCGGATCTGATCCGGTTCCACGCTCGGCGATTGGGCCGCATATTGGTAACGGCCGGGCCGGAGCCGCAACCGTTGGAGAACGTGACGCGGCGGACGTTCGAACGACGTAAGCTGGAAGGCGGGAACTTCTTCGCGGCGTTGACGGAAGTGGTCGCCCACGTCGAACTCCTGGAGGACTCTGGTGACCTGGAGGTCACGGATGAGCTGCGGCTGCGACGCACGGGGCGGGAGAACTACCAAGATATGCTGCGGGCGCTGTAAGCCACGTTACGGTAGCAATCCCGGCACGCAAGCGGAAACTGCGATATGTTAGGGCGTTCCCGAAACTCTGTTGAATTCCTATCAGATTGGCAAATCGGCGATGCCTTGTTACGCATCGTTACTCAGGCGCGTGAGCAGCTTACCTTGGTATCGCCATACAACAATCACTGGGGACATCTGGGGCGTGAGGTAACCATTTCTAGAAGCAGAGGCGTGAGCGTAACCATCTTCTACCGTGCTGACCAGCCGAATCCATTGGCGAGTTATAAGGATATAGCCGGCGTTCCGGTCCAGAACCTCCACGCTAAAATCTATGCCAACGAGCAGGCGACGTTAGTAACTTCAATGAATCTATTGGAGACGTCGTTGACTCATGCTCGTGAGGTGGGTTTTCTGGTTCATGATGCCAAATTGCGCCACGAGGTGCATGCGTACATCAACTCGCTTGCAGACCGCACACCCATCAGTGACTCGTTCACGCTCAATCCTGTCGGTAGAAATGGGAACACAACATCCCAGCATACGGTGGAGACCGCGAATGACATAGCCAAGGTCATCGACACTAACGGGTTCTGTATTGAATGCGGTGACCAAGCGACTTTTGACCTGAACAGGCCTTTATGCCGCTCATGTTACTTCCGTATAGGTATCAACGGTTCACCCCGCCTGTGTCACAACTGTGGACAAACTCATGGCACCCAAATTAACCGCCCCCTGTGCCCCGCCTGCGTCGACGCTCATTCTCAGTAGGCGTAGCGGAAGCATCCCCAAACGGAGGAAATGATCATGTCTCTGGAAGGAAAGGTTGCGCTGGTCACCGGCGCCGGGCGCGGTATGGGTCGAGCCACGGCTCTGGCATTGGCCAACGATGGGGCCGACGTTGCCGTCACCGACATTCTCGCGGACGCGGTGGAGGAAACATCGACGGACGTAAGGGCCACGGGGCGCAACAGCGTTGCCATCGCGGCGGACATCGGTGACGGCGACGACATCGACCGGGTGATTGCCGACACCGTGAGCGCGCTGGGACGGGTGGACATCCTGGTCAACAATGCGGGAGTTACGCGCTACCTCGATATCATGGATATCACTGAGGCGGACTGGGACCGTATCCACCGGGTGAACGCACGCGGAGCGTTCTTCGTGATGCAGCGGATTGCCCGCCAGATGATCGAGCAGGGTGACGGCGGACGCATCGTAAACATCGCGTCCATCGCCGGGAAAGGATACCGCGGCACCTCCAACGCGGCCTACGCCGCCAGCAAGGGCGCGGTCATATCGATGACGTTGATCGCGGCCCACCAACTGGCGCGCCACGACATCAACGTGAACGCCATCTGCCCGGGTTCAACCATTACGACGATGTCGACTTCCACCATGGAGCAGCGGGCGGCGGAGATGGGAATATCCGTGGACGAGTTGCAGGCCCAGCGGGCGTCGAACATTCCCATCGGGCGGGCCAACGAGCCGGAAGACATCGCGGCGATGGCGGCGTTTCTGGCCAGCCCGGGCGCGAGGAACATCACCGGTCAGACCATCAACGTGGACGGCGGACTGGTGATGCACTAAACGAGCGGTTGGCTCGATCCCAGTTGCGCGAGTATCCAAACAGTTCAGCGCAATTTCGCCTGTGCCGATGGTCAGGTTGCGAGGATGGCTGGGCGGGTTTCGGAAGGAAGTTGGGCCTCCAGCTCGGCGGTTCGGCGAGTCATGACCTCGAGTTCATTGCTGAATTCGTGCAGGGTCGCGGCCAATTCATGGCGGGCACTGCGGACCTTGCGCAACTCTCTATAGACTGACCAGGCCGTCAAGGCGGGACCGACAACGAGGCCCACTATCGAGATGGCGCCCAGCGCGAAGCGCATCCCTGTGCCGGCCGCGATCGAGCCGGTGGCGCCGCCACCGGCAGCAGCGAATCTTGGCACGACACTGGCAACGCGAGGACCAAAGGCCAGGAAGCGGGTGGTGATTGGACTCAGCAATCGCAGGACGTTACCAGAAGAAGTTTTCCATACGATTGAGGCAGCGAAGCTGGCGCCGTAGCGGCCCACAATGAACGCTGAGGACCCGCTGGGCGCCTGCTGCAGCAGCGGCTCCTTCTTTCGGAAAGGCAGGTGCACCGGGATCCGGAAACGGCGCTTCGCCGTGGGATCGGGTTCCGCTTGAGGCTGTAGAACCTCCGGCAGGGGCGGCTCGGGTAAGCCAAGCTGGCCGCATAGCTGGCGTTGACGCTGGTGCTGGAGCTGCATCGACTGGATATGCTCCTGTCGGGCCAGATCCAGTTCCCCGTACAATCGGGTCAGTTGGCGATGGGCGCGAACCTTGACGACGGCCTGTATAACGGCGCAAATGCCAGCCATCACTATGGCCGCCACAAGCGATGAGGTTAGCATCGTTACAACAATAATACTCATGACGAATTTTCTAGTTCGATTTCAGTAGCCCGGTGGAGATTCCATGCAGAAACGCCTTGTTGGACTTTGGGCGAAAGCCGGCAATTTATCGGTATGGACAGGGTGATTGATGGATTCTACGGACGGCGCTTGCGCCGCGGATGCGCTGGCGAAGGGTCCTCGTTGTGGGGATGAAGGGAGCTGAAGGCCCAACGCCCGGTAGTCAGAGACTGTAGCTGCCGATCACACGCCACTGGAGGTCGGCGGCCCACCGCCCACCGGACCAGTCGTCTCCGGCAGCATTGGATTCGAAGCGCGTCAGGGTCAGGCGCCAGGCGCGGGTAATTTGAGACACCTTGAGTTCGTCGGTAACGGAGCGCGCGAATTCGAGGGCGCTGTCAAAGACTGTGTCAGGCAGGTTCGCGTGGGACAGCAGCGGCATCTGGGGCGGAAAGTCGGGGCCGAATACGCGCCTGGGTCCATGCACGGCGGGGTTGCGTTCCAAAAGGTCGGCAACCATCGACTGAAGCCGGTACAGGGATTCGTTGACCACTTCGGGGGAGAAGTCGAGCCAGATGTTCCCATCGTCGTCAGTGTTGCGCGTAGTGGTGATGCCCCGGTTGAACATGGGGAAACGTGGAGACACGCGGCGGTAGCGCTCGGCAAGCTGTTCCAAGTCTCCGGCCAGTTGGTTTTCGGCATTGGCGTCATCGGCGTCGGCGAGGGGGAAATAGTCGGACATGAACATGTGGAGCATGTGCATCTCGGCCGCCCAGCAGGCGAACTGGCCGCAGATCAGTTGCCGGGCGCGATAGGCGCGGGCGGTAAAATCCGGATCGGTGAGCAGACTGACGCCGTAGCGAATGGACATGGCGGTGCTGGATTGTGCGGGTGCTGTCGGGCGCCTATTTCGATGAACCCAGGGCTTTCTTGATGCCCCGGTACATGCGGCGCAACGGACGGCGGCGAGTGTGCAGGTTGTGGGCGATCAACGGGGCGAGGATGGGATTGGCCGCGACCAGAGGGGCAACCCACTTGCGCAACTCGGCCATGGTAGGAGATTGCTCGTCCCAGGTTGGCACCAGGGAATCGAGGGGATGCCATTGTTTACGGCCCGACAATCGGGTCATCACCGTGCCGCCGGCTTCTTGCACGGCTACGGCGCCACCCAGCATGTCCCACATGCGGGGCGCGCCTATGACGGCGAACTGCATGACTCCCAGCGCGGTCATCGCAAGCTCGTATGCGATGCTGCCGGTGACGCGGAGCTGGCCCAGGGGCTGGCCCTTCAGCCCCTTGCCAACTCGGGTAGACGCGCCGAAGGAACCGGGTAGGCCGATGAGACGATCTCCCCGGGGCTTTTCGGCCTGGTATACCGAGACGGGCTCACCGTCGGCAAAGGCTCCGCCGCCGACATGGCAGTGAACAACAACGCCGGACGCATTGGCAGAAGGCCAGGGAATGTACACGGCTCCTGCCAGCGGACGGCCCCGGTACAACACACCGATTGAAGAAGCGTACACGGGCAGGCCGTTCATGAAGTTGGTGGTCCCGTCCAGGGGGTCCAGCACCCACAGGAAATCGGCGGCAGACCGCTCGCCATCCAGGCTGGCGTCGTCCTCCTCGCCCAATATGCCGTGGTCTGGGAACCGGCGAGAGATCTGGTCCACCAGATAGGCTTGGGTCTCCTTGTCGGCGGCGGTCACCGGATCCTGCTGGGCCTTGTCCTTGTACTCCACGCTGAGCGCGCGCCCGAAGTGGCTGGCCAGTAGATCTCCCGCTCCGCGGGCGAATTCCACCGCAGCGGCTTCGATCTCGACACCGGTTGATCCGACGATCTGATTCGCTACCATAACGAGGGCGATTGTACACTATCGCCGGGCGGTCACCGGGAGGTCGCGTCTGCAGCGTAGAGAGCGTAGAGGCGATGCACTCGTCGCCATGGAGAGTGGGCTCGGCTGTTATAATCCCGTGCAGCAATTGAGGAGGCCGGGCAATGGATCTGCAACTGAACGGTAAGGTGGCGATAGTGGGCGGCGCCAGTCGGGGGCTGGGCCGCGCGTGCGTGGAGGTGCTGGCGGAAGAGGGAGTGCGGGTAGCGATGTGCGCACGGACTCCGTCCGCGTTGGAACAGGCGGCCGACGAGATACGTGCCGCCACTAGCGCAGACATTTTCACCTATGCTGGCGATCTGGACAACGAGGAGACGATCGGCGAGTTGGTGGCGCACACGGCCGCGCACTTCGGGCAGATTGACATCATGGTCAACAACTCGGGAGGGCCTCCGCAAGCCTACGCTAAGGATTCCACCGAGGAGCTCTGGCAGATCTCGGCCAACCGATCTCTGTTCTTCTTCGCCCGTATGACGCGGGAGGCATTGCCGCACCTGCGCGCCCAGGGCGGCGGGCGGATCATCAACATCCTGGCCAGCACCGTCTACACTCCCATCCCCAACCTCGCCCTTTCGGCGGCGACGCGCATGGGCGTGGTCGGGTTCATGAAGAACCTCGCCGACGACCTGGGAGCGGAAAACATCCTCATCAACAACGTTTGCCCGGGCAGCATCATGTCGGAACGCATGATGGAGAACGTTGAGGACCGGGCACGGACGCAGGGCATTCCGCTGGAGGATGCGCTGTCGCAGCGGGCCGAGCAGACGGCTCTGAAGCGCATCGGCGAACCTCGGGAACTGGCCTACCTGGTCGCATTCCTAGCCTCATCCCGCTCCAGCTACATCACGGGCACGACCATGCTGGTTGATGGCGGGCTGGTGCGCTCGGTCATGTAACCCGTGGAACATCACGGCCTCAAAACCCGGGCGATGCGCCGTATATGACGTCTTTCTCGTCCCGACAATTTACTCCGCCTCCGGAGCCGGCTACCCCCGAAGAGTACGTGGACCGGGGTAACCGGTACAGCCGTAACGGTGTGTACGAGCGAGCCATCGCGGACTACACGGCAGCTATCGAACTGGACGCCACGTGTTCCGACGCGTGGTTCAACCGCGGCATTTCCTGGTACGAGGTCGGGGAGTACCAGCAGTCGATCAATGACCTGACTGAAGCGATTCGGTTGGACCCTGACGACGATAACTACTACTCGCGGCGATCGCTGTCCTACCTGTTCAACGACCAGCCCGATCAAGCGCAGGCGGACATGGACGCGAGTGAAGAGATCCGGCTGCGCTCCTGGCAGTAGAGCGAAGAAATGCGGCTATCCTCGGACGGCGGTTGACCGCTATCGAGTGAACGCGCGCTCCCCGCTATGGAGACCGCCGGAACACACGGAGAGCCAAATCGCCTGGATTATTCGGTCAGCGTAATCCGCTGCCCACCGTCCGCGGCTTCGCGTCCCGGGCGCGTCGCGATCAGCATCAGCAGGGAGACCACCGCAAGGTTGATGCCGAAGGCCATGAAAGCTCCCTGGTAACTGCCCGCCCGATCCACCGCCATCCCGGCGGCGATGGGACCCAGAGCTTGCCCGCCCACCTGCGCCGCCAATCCCCACGCGCGGATTGCCCCCAGGTGCAGTCGCCCGAAATAGTCGGCCCAGACCAGGCGGGCGATGATGTGCAGTCCGCCCACTCCGAATCCCAAGATGAACGCTCCCAGTACGCCCACGGCAATGCTATTGGCGAATGCCGTGGTCATGGCTCCGCAGGACACCACCAACCCCGACGCCAGCATGACGAACCGGGCCGCCGTCCGTTGCGATGCCGCCGACCAGAAGATGCTCGCCGGTACCTGGGATATGGCGAAGGTGCTGGCCGTCCACACGGCAACGGAGGGCGGCACCCCCTGGTCTACGAAGTGCGGAACCTGGTGCAGCGAGACGCCAGCCTGTACGATGAAGCTGGCGAATGCGAACAGCATCATGAGCCAGAAAGCGCGCGTCCTCATGGACTGACGGAGGGTAAAGTTGATTTCCTCCTGGACGCTCTGAGGCCGGCGCGCGGATGTCGTTTGCCGGCCAACTGAGGCGGTCCCGATTCCCCCATCGGGTTCCAGCCCCAAGTCCTCCGGCCGTCGTGCCATCAGCAGCATGGCAGGTACCACGCCAACGGCGACGGTCCAGGCGCCGAGCGCATACCACGCCGTGTCCCAACCCCAGGCTCCGATGATCGCCTGTGACACCAATGGCATGATCGCCAGTCCTGATCCCTGCGAGACATGGTTGAGCGCCAACGCGAAGGGCCGACGGCGAATGAACCAGTTGCTGACCGCCACCGAAGTTCCCAGCTCCAGCGGGCTGGCAAACACCATTCGGCCCGGCACGTACACCAGGTAGAACAACCAGATATGGTTCACCGCCCCCAAGGCCACGGCGCATAACCCGGCGATCCCGGATGAGATCCCGACCACCATGCCGGAGCCGTAGCGGTCCAACACCGGACCGACCAGGGGAGCGGCGACAACCGCCAGCACTCCGCCCATGCTGACCGCTCCAGCGACCTGGGTCCGGGTCCAGCCGAATTGCTCGGACATGGGCACCACAAATACGGTCAGAACTGCCACCGACATCAGTGGTCGGGATGAGTAGGACGCGATCCCGGACAAAGCCAGGATGATCCAACCGTAGTAGAAGGGAGCGGCCCGCGCCGTGCGGGTCTGCAGCGAACGCATTAACGAGCTGGGGTACGGCCGTCCCAGCCGAACCGCTGGGATCTAAGGCGATAAAAAACAAAAACGAGGTTCACAAGCTCATGTGCGCCCAACGGCCGGTGTCGCTGAGCCCCGACCGGAATATCGCGGGATTATAGCAGGAACCGAACCGGTCTCCATTTTAACCTACGCTATAATACGCCGATGCAGCGCTCCCTTCGCCTGGCCTTGGCCCAGTTCAACCCCACCGTGGGCGATATTCCCGGCAACACTGCTCGGATCATTGAGTTGATAGAGGAGGCTCGGGCCAGACACGCGGACCTGGTGGCGTTTCCCGAATTGGCGATCACCGGGTATCCACCAGAAGACCTGTTGTTCAAGCCTTCATTCCTGGCAGACAGTGCGGTTGCGCTGGAGCGTGTAGCCGCAGCCACGAGGGGAATTGCCGCGGTCGTGGGGTGTCCCGATATCCTCGCCAGTCAGAACGACCTATCTAACGCGGCGGCCATCATCAACGACGGGCGCATCTTGGACTGGTACCGCAAGATGTACCTGCCCAACTACGGGGTGTTCGACGAAGACCGGTATTTCCGACGAGGGGAAGAATGCCCGGTTTACGTCATCAACGGAACGCCGGTAGGTGTGGGCATTTGCGAGGACATCTGGTACCCGATAGGGCCAATTGCGGTGCAGCGCGAGGCCGGCGCCGAGGTAATCGTCAACATCAACGCATCACCGTTCCACGCCGGCAAGGCCGGCCAACGGGAGCGGATGATCGCCACGCGCGCCGCCGACCACGGCGTATTTGTGGCGTACCTCAACGCGGTGGGCGGGCAGGATGAACTGGTCTTTGACGGAGCCAGCGTCATATGCTCCCCGGACGGCTCGGTGATCGCCCGTGGGCCGGCGTTCGAGGACAGCCTGATAGTGGCCGACCTTAACGTGGAATCGGTGTTCCGCCAGCGTTTGCGGGACCCGCGGGCCCGCAAGGATAACCTGCAGATCCTGAGCAAGGTGGGCCAAGCCCGCGTAACGAAAGTATCGGAGCATCGCTTGTCAGACCGCAAGCAGGCGCAGCCATCGTTGTGCCGGCCGTTGGAGGATACGGAGGAGGTGTACCAGGCGCTGGTAGTCGGCACCCGCGACTACGTACGCAAGTCTGGTTTTGGCCGCGCTCTCATCGGACTGTCCGGCGGTATCGATTCGGCGCTCACCGCCACGGTGGCGGTGGACGCGCTAGGCGCGGAGAACGTGGTTGGCGTCACCATGCCGTCCCGCTACTCCTCGGAGGGCAGCGTCGCGGATTCGCAGGAGTTGGCGGACAACCTCGGCGTGAGCCTGTGGCGTATTCCCATCGAACCGGCGCATCATGCTTTCACCGAGATGCTGGCGGCGCACTTCGCCGGCACCGAGGCCAACGTCGCCGAGGAAAACGTGCAGGCGCGGATCCGCGGCAACGTCCTGATGACCATTTCCAACAAGTTCGGTTGGCTGGTGCTGACCACCGGGAACAAGAGCGAGATGGCCATGGGTTACGCTACGCTGTACGGCGACATGGCGGGCGGTTTCGCGGTGCTAAAGGACGTGCCCAAGACACTGGTATACGAGCTGTGCCGGTGGCGCAATGAACGAACGGGCAACGGGTTACCGTTGATTCCCCAGGCCGTGCTGGACAAGCCGCCCAGTGCGGAGCTGCGCCCGGACCAGACCGACCAGGACACGCTGCCGCCCTATGACCTCCTGGACCCGATCATCAAGGCGTACGTCGAGGACGACTACGGGTACGCCGACATGGTCGCCATGGGCCACCGCTCTGAATGGGTACAGCAGGTGATTTCCGCTGTTGACCGCAACGAATACAAACGCCGGCAGGCACCGCCCGGAGTGAAGATCACCCCGCGTGCGTTTGGGAAAGACCGCCGGTTACCTATAGTGAACCGCTACCGACCAGCATCCACTTAGGGGCGATTGATAATTCGCCCCGAACTTTTGCCACTGCACTCGTGCACCCGTTCAAGGAGACAACGTCACATGGAAGTAGAACGCAAGCTGGCCGAGCTAGGTTTCGAAGTTGCCGAACCAAACCCATCTATCGGCAATTTCGTTCCTGCCGTTCGGGTCGGAAACGTGGTGTTCGTGTCGGGCAACCTGCCGCGCCTACCCGATGGCAGCATGGCGGCCACCGGCAAGTTGGGGCGGGAAGTGTCAGTCGACGAAGGATACGTCGCCGCCCGCCAGTGCGTCGTCAACTACCTCTCTTCGGCCAGGAGCATCATTGGCGACCTGGACAAGGTACAGCGTGTGGCCAAGCTGCTGGTATTGGTCAACAGCGATCCGGAATTTGACCAGCAGCCGGCGGTTGGCAACGGTGCGTCCGATCTGCTTGTGGAGCTATACGGCGAAAACGGCCGCCACGCGCGATCAGCCGTGGGCATGGCCACCCCGCCTCGGCAAGCCGCGGTGGAAGTGGATATGGTCCTGGAAGTGGCCGACTAATCCACGTCAAACTGGGGCGAATGATTATTCGCCCTGCAAAATCCAGCACAACTGGAAGTGAAGGCGGCGAGTGCCCTCACTCGCCAGCATTTTCGGAGCCGGTTTCCTTGTAGGCGAATACGGCGAAAAGCGGATCTCCCGGCGGGGCCATGTCCGGATTAGCGATACCGCCGCGCACACCGTTGAACCCGCCGGCGTGCTGCATGTACGAGGCCACCAGCTCGATGTGGTCCTCATCGTTGGCGGAGCGCCAGACGCGCACCGCCTTGGTCGGGAAGCAGCGGTTGGAGAAAGTGACGATGAACACGCCGCCGGGTCTCAGGATGCGGGAGACTTCGGCGAAAACTATCACCGGCTGAGTAAGATATTGCACGGACACCGTGATGACCACGGCGTCGAAGGACGCGTCGTCGAAGGGCAAAGACGGGTCGACGTTGATGTCCTTCAGCAGGTATTCGTTGAGCTGCGAGTTGTCGGCCATCTCAGTGGCGTTCATGCCGAGGCCCACGATTCGAGTGCGCGGGTGTTCCTCGGGCCAGTGGGTACGCCAGCTGCTCATGAGGTCCAGCACTTCGGCGTTCTCGGGTATCAGCTGCTGGAAGAGACGGCCCACCGCCACGATTGCCCCGTCATCGATGTGGACGACCAGTCGGGGCATGGTATAGAACTCGGCGTCGTTGGTATCGTCCTCCCGCTGAAAGAACTCCGGCGGGAAGCGCTGTGGGTCCATGACCAAACCCAACCTCCTGATGAGCGCCGCCTGGCCGGTCGGGGTTTGGAAGCGCATAGTACCGGCTACCCTGAAACTTGGGGAACGACGTCCCCGGCGGCGATTGTAACACTCAGCTCAAGTCGCAAAAGGAAAGGGCCGCTCGTAATCGGCGACCTGCGAAGTGGCCGGATACGCTTCGTCCGCTAGGGGCGAAAGCTATAAAGGATGGTGTTCCGCTCTGTCGTGTAGGTCGCGAGGACCTCCTCGCAAACTGCACCGGTGGTGACGAACCCATAACGCTTGCTAGGGGGTGTCGTCAAAAGAGTTTGCTCCAGATCATCACTGCCCGGAGTTGGCAAATGGCCAGGTATGACGCCGCTCTCTTGGCATAACGGGTCGCCACTCCGCGCCACTGCTTGAAGTCCAAGAATCCGTTCTCCACCAAGTGCCGCAACTTGTACAGTGCCTGGTCGTAGTCCCGCTTTTCTCTCCGGTTGCTTTTGGGCGGTATCACTGGGTTCATTCCCGATCCCCGAGCGGTGGCTATGATCTCATTGGTGTCATAGGCTTTGTCCGCCAGCAGACACTCCGCCTCTATACCCTCGATCAGGGGCAACGCCAAAGAGCAGTCGGCCACCGTGCCTCCAGTAACCGCCAGCCTTACCGGCATTCCGTGGGAGTCCACCGCCAGGTGCAACTTGCTGTTCAGCCCCCTTTGGTGCGGGCAATAGCCTGATTTCCGCCCCGAGCGCCGGCACTGTGGGGATGGGCCTTGATGTAGCTGGCGTCTATCATCAGCCATTCGAAATCAGGGTCATCCATCACTTCCTCCAACAGTCCGGCCCACACACCTCGGTCCCGCCAGCGGCAGAAGCGGCGGTGGGTGTTCTTCCAGTCTCCGTAGTCCGGGGGCAAATCGCGCCAGGGAGCGCCGGTGCGCAGAACCCAGCAAACGGCGTCGATAAACCGCCGGTTGTCATGGGCCGGCCGACCTCTCTTGCCTGCTCCCCCGGGCAGGTACAGCCTCAGCCGCTCCCAAACACCGTCTGTCATATCGTGGCGCCGGTGCGCTGCCGTCATACTCCCCACCTTCCACACTCTCCCTGTTACCGGCAATTTACCACCCTCTCACTGTTTTGACGACACCCCCTAGGGAAGTCCGATGAAACGCTTGCCAGAGCGACTTCCGAGCGGATACAGGCTTCTTCGTCAGGCTGATAGCGATATTCCATGTGCGCGAAGATCTGATCACCGATGCGCACCAGTCTCGGAGCGGATACGGGCTCAAACAAGTACCAATCTTCCGCAAAATCGGGGAGTATGCTGATCCAGTACCCACCCGCTACGGCTGCCAATGCTTGACTGCTGTCAGCGTACCGTCCGCGTAACCGCAGAGTAAGAATGTCAGCGCCGCGCTCTCCACCATAGGCGGCAAACGCCGTGAACTGAGCTGTTAGGCTTTCTCCGCTTTCTTCAGACAAATACCATCCTGCCGGAATGTCCATCCCGTAACCATAGCCGTAGCGCAGGTTCTGGTACTTGGCGCGGGTTGGCCCACCCTCTTCGTAAGTAGTGAGACGATCTCTTACCTCGTTGCTAGCTACCGATAGTGAGGCACCTGGAACTTGCAGAACCGTGCCGTCTCCGGCCTGAGCCAAAACGACGGCTGTATTGACACCGATCACACGGCCGAACCGATCAGCCAATGGGCCACCGCTGTTGCCAGGACCAAGGCCGGCGTCTGACTGCACGTAATCGGTGTCCTCGAAGATCCGGTGGGGCGAGGAGATGATGCCACGCGTCAAAGTGGGGTCAGAACCTAAAAAACTGCTTGCTGGATACCCCCATGCGGTTACCTCGTCTCCGTAAGCCACAGCATCCGAATCCCCCAGATCCACCGGGTTGAAGGAACGGTTGGAGCTTAGCTTTATCACAGCCAAGTCAGTCAAAATCCCTTTGCCGAGCACCCTGCCGCTGAACTCCACCATTTCTCCGTCCACGGTCTCCAGATTCGCTGTTACCGTTTCTGCGTCATCGACAACGTGGCGGTTGGTCACCACAAGTCCATCGGACCGGACCACGAACCCGCTGCCTTGCCCGGTGTCTCCATCTGAATTCGTGGCCAATATACGGACGAGCGCCGGCCTCACGATTTGAGAGACCTCTGCTATCGTCAGCGGCTGCCCAGTGATCACTGGAGGGGCCGGCGCAACAGTGGGGCAGGAGCCGCCGTGGTCGGTTAAGGTGAGGTACTGCCAGTAAGGATAGTTAGGCCAAGTTGGCTGTCCGTAACGCGAGCTGTTCGTAAGCACGGTGCATGCGTGGTAGGCATTCTCCTGCAGGCCGTACAACGTGTAGGTCGGGCGATCGGCGCTCACGTTCGGAGCGTCAACGTCCACATAGACGAACGCCTGCCGCCAGTTTCCGGTCACGCTATCTTTGGCCCGGGGATAGTCCCGGTCCATGTTGACGCATCCGACGCGGTAGTGCGTTGCGCCGTGGGCTGAATCCCACGTGACGATGACCTCGCCAGGATTAAATCCGTTGGTGGCGCGGATGTTGGTAGTCGGAGCTGCCGTAGACTGGGCTTCTGCGGGGACGGTACTACTGACTACGGCGACCAGAACGATGGCAGCGCACAGGATCGCGAGTGGTTTCAACAATCTCAAAGTCGAACTCAATGATTATGCTCCGGTTGTGGATGCTTATGCAGGATCAGCGTGACTTAATTGACCCGATATCTGCGCCAGTGTAACCATCTTGCCCAGGGCGGTGAAGCTGCGCCGGCATATGGTTCAATAGCTCGGGAGCCGCCTCTGCGGTAGGACGCTGATCGAACCAATCTTGGAATGCGTCGGCTTCGCCCTGGTTCATGGTACCTGCTTGCACCGCCTCGCACAGCATCCAATCCACGTCCAACTGCGTGGCGGCGATCGCGTCCTGGATAGAAAATGGACCCATCTCGTCGGGACGGTTGGCCAGCCAACGGGCTAACGCGCCCGACCCCTTCGGAACTACCTGGTTGACCCCGGGGTCCTGTCCGTCTACCGGCGGTTCGGGTACCGCTGCTTCTGGAGCAACAATCAGCCGGGACTCATGGGGGTCGGAAATGGAGGCGGCAGGCACTGGCGGGTCGGCGTACAGGCCCGGGTCGGTCAAATCCGGCTGTAGCTGCGTGGCGATTACCTCCGGGACGGGTTGTTCACCATCGTTCGACGTAAGCAGGGCCCCCACGGCGAGAGCGACGGCTATCAGCATGGCAGCCGCCGCCAGGGCGGGCCAGCGTTTGCGGAACACAGAACCGGTGCGAGTCATGATCGCTATCCTCCGTTGCCCAGTCGGTTATCGTAGCTCTGCTTGTTCTGGACATTCAGCCGCAGAATCATAACATGGGCTGGGACGATACTTGAGTTCGCCCCAGCCCGAGAAACCCGCACGATTTGACGATATTCGGCTAGCTTTCGTCCACCCGGTACACCCGCACGGCGGTGTCGTGGAACATGGACGCCCGTTCGGTGGGAGAGTAGTCCCTGGACACGCGCTTGAAGGCGTTGTACATGACGTTGTAGGAGTAGGACACCTTGTCCACCGGGAAGTTGCTCTCGAACATGCAGCGGTCCGGCCCGAACTGCTCGATGCAGTAGTTGACCAACGGCGCCATATCGCTGGCCAGCTCTTCAGAACTTGCGGGAACGTCCCTTTCGTGCCAGTCGAAGCCGGTTCGCGGCATACCGATGCCGCCCAGCTTGATAACCACGTTGGGGCACTCGGCGGCGGCCGCGATACCCTGGCGCCATGTCGCCAGCGTCTCATCGCTGTTGGAGTAGGGGCCGACGCGAAGCAGGCCGCCGATGTGGTTCAGGATGATGGTGAGGTCAGGCGCCGCCTTGGCGAACTCGGCCAGCTCGAACATCTGCGGGAAGTACATCCAGCCCTCCAGCGTGAGGCCCATGCTGGCGAGGACGCGGGCGCCGGCGCGGAAGTTGTCGCTGGACATCTGGTTGGGCATACTGTGCGCGGCGGTGTTCTCGACCTCGGGGTGCGGATCCCAGGTGACCGAATGGCGGATGCCGCGGAACCGGTTGGGGCTGGCCGCCTGGAGGGCCTCCAGTACCGGCTTGACGCCGTCTCCGAGGTTCAGGTTGGCGTGGCCGACGATGGATGCCGCAGCGCGGCCCGGGCCGTACAATCCATTGGCAGAAGCCGCCGCCAGGCCCTGCACGAACTCTACCTCGCCCACCGGACGCATCTCCTCGGGTCCCGTTGTACGGTACATTGATCGCGCTTCCACAAACACCGTCGACGTGACGTTGTGGCCGCTGTTTATGTCCGCGGCGAGCTCGTGGAGCAGGTAGCGCTGGTAGGGAATCCGCTCGGTGCGAAAGTCCCAGAAGTGATGATGCGGATCACAGATGGGAATTTCCGGCTCCAACGGTTGTTCGTGTCGGAGCGCGTGCCAATCATTGCCTCCAAACGGCATAATCAAGCCTCCATTGCGTCGATGTTGGGCGAACGGTGAAAGGGGTCGGTAGCGTCGTCTGACGCCGCCCGGCAGCCAGCGCAATCATAGCACAGGGAGTCGGAACCTCTTGGATTATGACACCGGAAAGTGGAGCACAGCGACTATCTTTGCCGGAAAGTCGAGGGCCCGGATTGATTAGACGGGCGTCGCCATGAGGCGCATCTACTACGGCTGGTGGGTGGTTGCCGCCGCCTCAGGCATGTCGTTTGCCAACGCGGCGACGGCGATCAGCATCCTGACGGTGTTCGTGGTCCCCATGAGCCAGGAGTTCGGCTGGAACCGCACCGAGGTGGCCGGAGCGACCAGCCTGGGAGCCGTGCTCGGGGCGGGACGGCGCCGTTTACGGGTCGGATGGTGGACCGGTTCGGGGCTCGAGTCGTACTGGTCGTCGGTGGGTTGATGGTGGTAGCGGGTTGCCTGTACCTGGCCAGCGCACAAGCGTTGCTGGGTTTCTACGCCGCGTTCACCACCATCAGGATCGCCGACCAGGGTCTGATCCAAATCGGCGCGGCCGTAACCGCTGGCAAATGGTTCGCACGACTCCGGGGACGAGCGACAGGCCTGGTGATGTTTGGTAGTTCCGGAGGGATCATCATTCTGGCGCCGGTGGTGCAGCTGGTCATTGGCTTGTGGGACTGGCGAGTCGCGTGGGTGACGCTCGCCGGCGTTATGTTAGTGGTGGGAGTGATACCGTCTGGCCTGTTGGTGCGGAGGCAGCCCGAGGACCAGGGATTGACGGTCGATGGCGACAGCAATCCAGGAAACGGTGATGGGTCTGGTGCGAATGCCGACCTTCGCGTAGTCGCGCTGAGCGCCGTAATACGGACACCCACTTTCTGGTTGATACTGCTGTCACTGTTCCTGGTGGCCACCGCTACGTCTGGCATCGGGTTGCACCTCGTGCCGCACCTGACGCAGCAGGGGCTCAGTCCCGGTGAGGCAGTGTCGGCGGTGAGCGTTATGTCGATCTCGGGAGCGTTGTCGGCGGTAACGTGCGGCCTGCTGGCAGAACGCGCGCCGCCCAAGTTGTTGCTCATCCTGGCGTATCTGATCGGAGCGGCGAGCATGTGGGTACTGATGGGGGCCGATAACCTGCCGGAGACCTACGTGTTCGCCGTGCTGCAGGGCATCGTGGGAACGGGAATCAACACGCTGGCGCCGATACTGTGGGCCAGCTATTACGGGAGAGGGTCACTGGGCAGCATCTTCGGCGTGAGCCGAGCGGCGCAGGTGGTGGGATTCGCGGTCGGGCCACTGGCATCGGCGGTGGTGTACGACCGGACTGAAAGCTACCAAGGCGCCTTCCTCGCCCTGGCGGCGTTGGCCGTTGTCGCCGCCATCCTGCTGGCAACGGCCAGGCGTCCACGAGTATAAGCGGCGGCCAATCGGGAAACGCTTCAATCAACCGACGAGACGGACCGCATGGCTCTCAGACCGTCCGCCAGCCCGGGATAAGGCAGGCCCAAGGCGGTCAACGTGCGCGAGCAATCCAGGCCCAGGTGGTCATGCGTGGGGGAGGAGGCCGGGACTACCAGGCTAGTGTCCAACCCAAACTCCTGGGCAACGGCAACTGCGAAATCGTACATGGTTACCCAATCGGCTCCGGCCACGTGGTGGACGCCGGTATGCTCTTCTTCGACCAGCCGGGCGATGCCGTCGACGAGGTGTTCGACGTACACCGGTGAGCGGTACACATCGGTGTGACCCTGGAACGGCTGGCCGTTGCGGAGGCGATCAAGCAGCATGGGAACGAAGTTGCGGCGTCCCGGGGCTGGCCAACCGTAGACGATGCTGGTGCGCAGGATGCTCCAGCGCGAGGCAAGCGCCGCGACCGCCTGCTCAGCCTCGAACTTGGTTAGGCCGTAGTGGGTGGTCGGCGCCGGCGTGTCGTCCTCGCGATATGGGCCGTTCTGGCCGTCGAAAACGTACTCGGTGGACACGAAGACCAACCGAGCCGAGTGACGTTCACACAGGCGGGCGATGCTCGCGGTCGCAGTGACGTTGATCGCCCTGGCGACATCGGGGTTACGCTCCGCCGTGCCGACGTCGGCCATCGCGGCAAGATTGACCACCACCTCGGGCTGGGCTGAAACGAACAGCGCGTCCAGACCCGCGTGGTCGATAATGTCCACGCGATGCCAGGACGCACCATCGTCCGCCGCCGGACGTGAGTTGTAGGTGCTGAAGACGCTGTGCCCGGGCGTATCCACCAGGCGGCGGGACACGTGGCGCCCGATGAAGCCGCTGGCGCCGACGATCAGGACACGCACGGGTTTCCCATTTGGTCAGGACGACCAGTTCTGCCGCGCCGAGATTGCCGCGCTACGCTCGCAATGACGGCCAGGGTCAGGACACCGGCAGGACCGGCTCGGTGCGGTCGTCCGGGAGTTCAACCTCGAAGGCGTTCAGGAAGAAAGCGGTCTGCGCGTAGTTGCCCATCAGCGCGGTGATTTCCACCAGGTGCTGGGCGCCGAACTGCTCCAGGGCGATCTGGAAGGTTGAGGCGGAGATGCGGTGGTTGGCGTAGAACTCGTTGCAGAAGTTGACGATGGCTCGTTCGTCGTCGGCCATATCGGGCAGCGGTTGCCGGTCGCGGATGGCGTCCACCAGGGTGTCGCTGACACCCTCGCGTCGGGCCGCCGGCGCGTGGGCGTTCCAGATGTAGGGACAATCGAAATTGCGGGCGGTGGCCAGGATGGCCAGCTCCTGTATCCGCTTGGAGAAGGTGCTTTCGAAGCGCAGGTAGGCGGTGAGGTGGCTACGCCGCTGCGCCATCTCGGGACTGTTGATCGCGACGGAGTATGGGCCACCGGTGATGGTTCCACCGGTGTCTTTGGTGAGCTCGTCGAAGGCTTCGCGGAATTCCGCGGGCACCATGTCGCTGGTTACTACGGGCAGTCTAGCCATGATTCTCCTCATTTGTTGATGGGTCTTGGGAGTGTTCGGCCGATTGTATCATCGTGCGACAGACGAATTGGACACCGGGCGGAATGACATAGCGCGGGGTAAGGACTAAAATCGGCGCAAATAGAGGATGGAATTGTTTCGAGGAGGCTGCGCTGTGGCGATACCGGACACGCTAAAAACCGAGGACGAGCAACAGTATTACGAAACCGCCGGCCGGATCCAGGTCAAGCCGGGATGGTTGCAGGGCGAGGGCCAACCGCTGCCGGTGATGGAGCCCTACCTGTGGCGGTGGGCCGAAGTGGAACCACTGGTGATGAAGAGCGGCGAACTGGTGACACCGGACCGGGACGTGGAACGGCGGACCCTGCGGCTGGCGACCCCCGGGCTGGATCGCGGGACCACCCACACCATCACCGCCGCGCTGCAGTTGCTGTTGCCCGGCGAAAATGCGCCGGCGCACCGGCACACGCCCACGGCGATCCGGTGGATCCTGAAGGGCACGGGAGCCTACACCACCGTGGAAGGCGACAAGTGCTACATGGAGCCGGGCGATCTGGTGTTGACGCCGTCCTGGACGTGGCACGACCACAACAACGAGGGCGACGAGCCGATGGTCTGGCTGGACGGGCTGGATGTGCCGCTGGTGCGCTACCTGCGGGCCAACTTCTACGAGGCCTACCCCGAGGACCAGCAGCCCATCGTCGGCGTGGCCGAGTCGGAGCGGAAGTTCGCGTCCGGGTCACTGCGGCCGGCGTGGGAGGAGCCCAGCGCGCCCTACTCGGCGCTGTGGCACTACAAGTGGGACAAGACCTACGAGGCGCTGCACCAACTGGCGAAGGTGGACGCTAGCCCCTTCGACGACGTGGCGATGGAGTTCAGCGACCCAATGACGGGAGGGCCGGTGCTGCGGACGATGACGTGCTGGGCGCAGATGATCCGGCCGGGCATTGCCACGCGGGCGCACCGGCAGACCAGCTGCGCGGTGTACCAAGTGTACAAGGGCGAGGGGCACAGCGTCATCGACGGCAAGCGGTTCGACTGGACCGAGGGCGACTTCTTCGTGGTGCCGCCGTGGGTTTGGCACGAGCACGCCAATGACGCCGGCGACGAGGCGATCCTGTTCTCCATCCAGGACATCCCGATCATGAAGCAGATGGCGCTCTACCGCGAGGAGCCCTACGAGGAGAACGCGGGTCACCAGCCGGTGACGGGGACCTTCAAGGGGTAAGACGCCAAGGACCGCTTAGTACAGCGAGATTGCCACGCTGCGCTCGCAATGACCGGGGATCGAGTAGCGAGATTGCCGCGCTGCGCTCGCAATGACACGTTGGGGCGCAGCGGGCTACTACAGCATCAGCCGCTGCTGGGCGAACACGGGCTCCGGCGTTTCGTCGGGGCCCTCTTTCTGCGAGAAGCCGGAGACGCCGACGCCCAGGAGGCGGAAGGCGCGGTCGGGGGACAGCTCGCGCTCCAGCAGCATCCATGCGGTGGCTACGATGGCGGTTTCGTCGTCGGTGGGCGACGGCAGCGTGGTCTGGCGGGTGAAGGTGGTGAAGTCGGAGAGGCGTATCTTGACGGTCACCGTGCGCCCGTACATGCCCTTGCCGGATAGCGAGCGGGCGACCCGTCCCGACAGGCGCTCCACTATCGCCAACAGCTCGGCGCGTTGTTCGTCCGAATTGCCGGGGAGGTCCTCGGCGAAGGTGGTCTCGGCGCTGATGGATTTGGCTTCGCGGGAGGTCTGGACGGGGTCATGGTCGATGCCACGGGCGTGGTCGCGGATGCTGACGCCGCGCTTGCCGAAATGGCGGGCGAACCAGGCGTCGGGCATTGCGGCGAGCTGACCGACGGTGTTGACGCCCTCGTCGTGGAGGCGGGCGGCGGACTTGGGGCCGACACCGAGCAGCTTACCCACGGCCAGCGGCGCGAGAAAGTCGGCCTCCTCGCCAGCGAGTACGACCACCAAGCCGTCGGGCTTTTGGAGATCCGACGCGATCTTGGCGACGGTCTTGCCGGAGCCGAGGCCCACGGAGACGGTGAGGCCGGTGTCGGCGGCCACGCGCTCCTTGATATCGATGGCGATGGCGATGGGAGACCGGTCGGCGGCGGCCTCGGTGACGTCGAGGTAGGCCTCATCCAGCGACACGGGCTGGATCACCTCGGTAACGTCGCGGAAGATGCCCATGACCTTAACGGACATCTCGCGGTAGCGGTCGAAGCGGGGCCGGACGATGATGCCCTCCGGACACTGGCGCACGGCGGTCGCCATGGGCATGGCCGAATGGACGCCAGACCGCCGCGCCTCGTAGGATGCCGTGGCGACGACGCCGCGACCCTCGGGCCGGCCGCCGACCAGCACGGGCAGGCCGCGCAACTCGGGGTTATCCAGCTGCTCCACGGCAGCGTAGAACGCGTCCAGGTCGGCGTGGATGATGTGGCGAGTCTGCGTCGTCATGGGGTAAGGATCTGGCGAATGCCGCGATTTTACCCCCGGACGCGGCGGAAAAGCATCATGATTGGGTTTTTGGATGGCTGGTTCAGGTTCGGTGCAAGGCGGTTTCTCCCGAGGAGGTTGGTGTTGCCGGTTGCTTGCTGCCGTCAGGGTTTGCGTCCGGTGATTTGCGTTTCGTTGTGCCAGAGCCTGATGGTCGTTGGTTAGCCCCACGGCCGGGGGTGGTACGCAAGATTTAACCCCTGTTTCGGATCACTGCGACGGCGGCCGCGAGGGCCGGATGCCGCATCTCCCAGGATAGTGGCGTCTCCTGTGGCCGTTGAGACCGCGCCGGCGAGATGCCTCGGTGGGATACGGCGGCGGTCCCGGTAAGTCGAAGGGCCGGGTTTGCGATTTTGACGCTAACCAGTTGGCCGTGAACGACCGTATGGCTCTGGCTGAAGCGAATTTCACCTGACGGTGTTCATTATGGAACAAACGTTCGCGTTGTGTCAAGAGGGTTGATGGTGCCAAATAGGGGGCGGGTTTGGCCGAAACGGGGGCGGAGGGCAATGATTTCGGGCGGGCGGTGGTGGGGCGCGCAGGCGGCGGAGGTCCGGGTTATCGAGTTGTTCTACGGCGGCGCGGATGGTGTGCAGGTTGGCGCGGATGATGTGGCGAGCAGGCGGGGACGCGGTGGCGGAAACGGGCGGTGGTGGCGGGTTTGCGGCAATTGTGACCCTGGCCGCGTGGGAGAGACCGGCAGGGTCAAGGATCTAGAGTTTAAGGTTGATTGGTTGCAGCTGGTTATTCAGGCACCGACGGTAAGACTACGGCACGACAAACAATCGCACTCGCGATTTTGACGGTTTCAAACGGAAACGCGAGCTCAAGCCCTGCCATTTTGACACGAACGGAGGCGCACGCAGTCGGTGAGTCGCGGGCGAAGTAAGGCAGCGGTGACTTTCCTGAATCCCGGCCAATCACATCACGGGCCGACTTGCATCGTCATCGCGTTGACGAACATAGCGTGACGACGTAACCTGCATTGTCAGGCTGGTGGGATCAACATGCAACCACGGCCTGTCAAATATCGACTACTGCTCAAGGAGTCCATTACGTGCATACGGAAGCAGACATTTCGAGCATCGCTGAGCTGTTATCTGCACTGCGACAAAACCAGTTGGGATCAGTGTATTGGTATAGAGGACAATCTGATGTAACCTGGCACTTGCTGCCAAGCCTCGCGCGCGAGCGAGAATGACGGTTTGATGCGCGAAACTCATTTGATAGCCCAATTCAAACAAAGCGCCTCGCTATTGTTAAACCCAATTCCTACCAACGACTGGGAATGGCTTACGGTCATGCAGCACTATAGGGTACCTACGAGATTACTGGATTGGAGCGAAAGTCCACTGGTGGCATTATATTTTGCCGTGCAGGATCGTAGTGAATCCGACGGTGCTCTTTGGATATTAGATCCCACCAAATTGAACCTGGAAAGCAGGATATCGCCCGACTATGATCGTTACATCCCATATCTGAACGAACGTACAACAGAAAATTATCTCCCGGATTCGTTACGGTCAGAGTCCATGACCAAACTTAACCCGATAGCGGTTATCGCTCCCAGAAACACGCCCAGGATGCAGGCGCAATTAGGGGTGTTCACGGTAAGTCATCGAGACCCTACTCCTATTGAAGAGGTCGGGAGCCGTCAACACGTTCGCAAATGCCGGATACCAGCGGCTGCAAAAAGTACACTGCGAACCGAACTCGAGCTGCTTTCGTTCAACCGATTCCAATTATTCCCCGGGCTGCAGAGCCTGGGAGAACTCCTAGGAGGAAGTCAAAATGCCTAGCATACGTATTTCGGAAATGAGGAACAGTTCAGCCCTGAGAATCTACGCTGAACGCGAGGGCATACAAGTGGACCCCGATTACCAGCGCATGGGTGAAGTCTGGAACTTGGAAAAACAACAACTGCTGGTGGACACAATATTGAACGAGTTGGATATGCCGAAACTGTACTTCCATGAATTCGCCACTCCCCACGAATTGGAGGACGGACGAACCGTGAAGTATGCAGTGATTGACGGTAGGCAGCGTTTGGAGGCCATTTGGGGTTACATCGATGGCAAATTCCCATTGTCGGACAGCTTCGAATACTTCGGAGACACGAATATCGACGCGAAAGGACTAACCTATGCGGATCTGGGAGCCAGTTATCAATTCTTGAAGACCATTCTGGATTCTTACACCATGCCCGTGATGAATGTACTTACCGACGATCAAGACTTGATCGAGGAGATGTTCTCGCGCCTGAACGAAGCAGTGCCCCTTAACGCCGCAGAAAAGCGTAACGCGATGGGCGGACCAATGGCACCCATTATCCGCGATGTGGCGAGCCACGCGTTTTTCCGTGAAAATGTTCCGTTCTCGAACGGGCGATACCAACATATGGAAATTGCAGCCAAATTTTTGTTGCTGGCATGGACGGGCGGCGTCGCTGACACCAGAAAAGTGTATTTGGACAACATGGTCGAAACTTTTAGAAAAGACAACTTGGCGGCCAAAGCGCGGCAAACTGGAAAGGAAGTACAGAAAGTGCTGAACTGGGCTCACGACATATTCGTCGCCCGGGACATCCTCTTGAGAACCCACGCTATGACAGTAGTATACTTTCAGGTGTTCAAGGACGCGTCAGAAAACGCTTGGACTGACCTGGTCACGCGGCAAAAATTGGTCCAGTTTGACGAAGTCAGAGCGAACAACCGGAAATTGGCGGAAACTGATATGGCCCAGGCCACTTACGAACTATTGGAGTTCGATAGGATGCAGCAACAAGGGACGAATGACAGGACTTCCATAGACTTCCGCGTCAGGACGCTGACTAAGTACCTAATGAATGGGTAACCACAAAGTTGAATGAGGCCTAGACGCGCTACGTCACGGGATGATCTCCGGATCAATACTGGGATGGTCTATTTCGATAGATCCCAACATTGTGTATGGCTATCGCGAATCTGGATAGTTCTTCAGGATGCTTCGTTCGCTCGATTGCCGCCATTCATTTCTTTACGGTAGGCGGCTGTCTCGCCTATCCGACACTTACAGCGTAGATCCGTCCATGTCACCCATGCCAAAACACCGCCGCCGTTCGGTCCGTCGCATCCTCGCCCTGCCCCAGGTACTTCTCCCGTAGTCGGTCCCAGAGGTATAGGCGGCTCCAGTCGGGTTGCTTTTCGTAGTTCTGGTGGGCGTCCAGGTGGGGGTTGGGGAGGAGGACGGTGATCTGCTGCTGGCCGCCGCCGTTGAAGAGGCGGAGGCCCCAGGACGTGGGTTGGTGGTCGGGATTGAGGCGGCGGTAGAGCTCGGCGCGGGCCGTGCGGCGCAGTCGGGCCACCTCGGGCGGGGCCGACGTGTGCTCGCCGATGCACAGGTGCAGGTGCCAGTCCTCGAAATCCACGGTGAGGTAGCCGTCCAGGAATCCGGTGCGAGGCTGGCGCGGCGGCTTGATCTCCCAGACGGCGCCGGGGATCAACAGGCCGATGCGGATGTTCTCCCACTCCGCGAGGCAGTCGGTGAGAATGCCGTAGAGGGTGTCCTGATCAGTGGACAGGGGGAAGAGCTCGTAGGTGCCGTCGAGCTGCTGGATGATTTCGCCGCGGGGCAGGGGTTCGGCGGTGGTCATGGTGTCGCTCCCGGTTGGATGGGTCCGGTTGGTTCCTGGCGGTAATGTACTACAGCCGGCGAAGGCGATGGTGTCCTGCAAAACCGTCGGCAGGTTGCGTCGACCCTCACGCGTACCCAATTTGTCATCGTGAGAAGGGCAGCGACATGGCGATCCCGTTCCCGGAAGGGTGACCGTTACCCCGACGAGATTGCCACGCTGCGCTCGCAATGACAGTTTGGCTAAAGTGGGTACGCGTGACGCGTCGGCGTGGTTGCTATTCACGGTGGCCACGCCTTCGCCCGCTCGCGCAAACCCCGTGATACTATCAGGCGCACCTGTCGGACCCGAGCCGAATTGTCGCCTCACAGAGTGGTCGGCAAGGGACGGCGAGGCAAAACAGCATAGGGTTCCAATTCACATGAATCGAGAAGGAGCGGTCTGATGCCGGAGATTGAGAACAAGCTGAAAGAACTGGGCTACGAGCTACCCGCGCCACGGCCTCCGGGAGCCGGGAACATCATTCCCGCGGTTAAGACCGGAAACCTGGTCTTTCTTTCGGGCACGGGGCCGGGCCTACCCGGGGGTGGGTTGCTGCACACCGGCAAGCTGGGCGGCGAGGTGACCGTCGAACAGGGTTATGACTGCGCACGGCAGACCATGCTGAACCTGCTGACGGTGCTCAAGCGAGAGATTGGGGATCTGGACAACGTCAGTCACATCGTCAAGCTGCTGTGCATGGTCAACTCCACGCCGGACTTCGGCGACACTCCACGGGTGGCCAACGGCGCATCGGACCTGCTCATCAGCCTCTACGGCGACCGGGGACGCCACGCCAGGTCCGCCGTGGGGATGGCCACGCTGCCCGGCGGAATGCCCATCGAGATCGAGATGATCGTCGAGGTCAACGACTAGACGCACCCGCGACGATGAACGCGCCGGTTCGCAGGGTCAACCGCGAGCCGGCGCGTAGCTCACGCGTACCCAGTTTGTCATCGCGAGGAGCACAGCGACGTGGCGATCTTGTTCCCGTGGCGGCGTTCCTTGCCCTAACGAGATTGCCGCGCTTCGCTCGCAATGACATAGGACTTACGCAGTTGGGAGCAATTTCGTGCTTGGATCATCTGGCTCACAGCCGAAATGTTCTGCTCAAGTGCGTAACTCCTATGACAGTTCAAATGAAACTGGGTACGCACGAGGGCGCGTGGGCATTACTTTTAGCTGCTGCGTCCGGCGAACTCGGTCTTGGCGGCCTCTACCAGCGTGGCGTCGCGCAGCAGGTCGCTGGCCGTCAGGCTCAACGCTTTGGCAACGGAAAGCGCGTTGGCAAGCGCCAGGTCGGTGACCGCCGTGGCGCACATGTCCCGGGTGTGTGACGCTACCGGCGTTTCGCTGACGGCGTACCGCAGTTCGAAGGCGGGCATCGACTGGCTGACGTTGCCGAAATCGGTGGACGCTCCGCTGCCCGGGCGGCCGGCCACCGGTTCGTCCAGCTTGATCCCCAGCGCCTGGATGTTGGCGGCGACCGCCTGGGCCAGGACCACGTTGGGCTGAACGTTCTCGTAGAACGGGTAGAACTCCTCGATCTCAAGACGCGCCCCGGTCATGGCCGCGGCCCCCTCTGCTACATGGGCCACCTTGCCCACCACCTCGTTGCTCAGGTATTGCCCGTCCCTGGAGCGGAGCATGAAGTTGGCGGCGGCGAACTCGGGCACCACGTTGGGCGCCAGTCCCCCGTCGGTGATCACCCCGTGGATCCGCACGTCGTCCCGCAGGTGCTGACGCAGCGCGTCGATGCCGGTGAAGAGGTGGATCACCGCGTTGAGCGCGTTGATGCCCGCCTCGGGCGCGGCGGCGGCGTGCGCGGCCCGGCCGTGGAACACGTACCGGTAGCCAACCATGGCGAGGCTCCAGCTCTCCCCTTTGGGCGCCGCCGCGGGTATCACGGTGCGGTTGGAGAATGGATGCGACGACAGGGTGGCGTCCACGCCATCGAATACTCCCGCTTCCAGCAGGCGTATCTTGCCGCCGCCGCCCTCCTCGGCCGGCGTGCCGATGATTTCGATGCGTCCGGGCAGATCCGCCGCGTTTGCCTTGAGCCCCAGGGCGGCGCCCATCGCGGCCATGGCGATGAGATTGTGCCCGCAACCGTGGCCGATCTCGGGCAGCGCGTCGTATTCCGCCAGCACCGCGATGGTCGGGCCCTCGCCGCCCCCGCCGGGGATGGTGGCCCGGAACGCAGTTTCAACGCCGCCGACCCCTCGTTCCACCTGGAGGTTGTGCTTCTCCAGGAACCCCGCCAGGGCGTTGGAGGAATAATATTCCTGGTAGTTCAATTCCGGATGGGCGTGGACGTCTCGCGACAGGTCGAACAGCTCCTGCCTGGAAACTTCGATTGTCGAGTTGGAACTCGCCGCGAGCGCATCTTTGGATCCGGCATCTCGGCTGGTCATGATTCGGGCCCTCCTTTTCGCTGAAGGATTGGACTGGGTCGGCCTGGTTTGCCAGATTGGCGTTCGGGACGTCATGCGCGTTGGCGCGGTCAGCCCACGGGTCAGGCCTGCATCTCCGGCATTCTACAGACATTCGCGGGGAGTGTGCCCGACAGCATCGATGGTATCCTTGATTGCGCGCGAGGTGAATACGCTTGAACGACTGCCACAACAACGACATACGCAACCTGGCCATCATAGCCCACGTTGACCACGGAAAAACCACCCTGGTCGACGCGCTGCTGAAACAGGGCCAGGTTTATCGTGCCCACCAACAGGTGGGTGAATTGATCATGGATACCAACCCGTTGGAGCGGGAACGCGGCATCACCATCCTGGCCAAGAACGCGTCGGTCTCCTATCACGGCGTCAAGATCAACATCATTGATACGCCGGGCCATGCGGACTTCAGCGGCGAGGTGGAGCGGGTCATGAACATGGCCGACGGCTGCCTATTGCTGGTCGACGCCGTAGACGGTCCCATGCCCCAGACCACCTACGTCCTCCGCCAGGCGCTGCAGCAGAACGTTAAACCCATGGTGGTCATTAACAAGATCGACCGCCCCGAGGCCCGCGTCAAAGAGGTGCTCGGGTTGGTCCAGGACCTGTTCCTGGAGTTGGCCACCGATGCAGACCAGTTGGACTTCCCGGTCCTGTACACCTCTGCAAAACAGGGCTACGCCACCGCAGACCCGGACCAGCTGGGCACGGATATGCAACCGCTGTTCGACGCGATACTGGGTTCAGTGCCGTCCCCGACCGGGGATCCCAATGCGCCGCTGCAGATGCTGGTGGCCGCGTTGGACTACGACAACTACCTGGGGCAGGTGGCCGTGGGTCGGATCACCAACGGGGCGTTGAGACTGCGAGAGAACGTGACCCTGTTGGGCCGGAACGACGGCCCGAGCACCCACAACCTCGAGCGGATTTTCGTGTTCCACGGCATGGAACGCGTGGAAGTTTCGGAAGCCCATGCGGGCGACATCGTGGCGGTGACCGGCCCCGAGGGTGTGGCGATAGGCGACACCATTGCCGCCGCGGAGGATCCGCAGGCTCTACCTACCATCGACATCCAAGAACCCACGGTGCTGATGACTTTCGGCGTGAGCACGTCTCCGTTCGTGGGGCGCGATGGCTCGCACTGCACCTCCCGAAATCTGTACGACCGGCTGATCAGAGAACTGCGTACCAACGTCAGCCTGCGAGTTGAGACCACTTCCAGCCCTGATATCTTCGTGGTGGCGGGCCGAGGTGAGCTGCACCTGTCCATCCTGGTCGAGACCATGCGCCGCGAACAGTTTGAGTTTCAGGTCTCCCGTCCGGAGCCGGTGAACAGGACAATCGACGGCAAGACCTACGAGCCATACGAAATTTTAAACATCAGCGCCCGCGAAGAATATATCGGCGTGCTGACCGAATACCTGTCCGGCCATCTGGCGCAACTGCTCGACATGCGGTACGGCGAAAACGGCTACGTGCATATGGAGTACAAGATCCCGACCCGCGGCCTGATCGGATTCAACGCCTTCTTCCTACGCACCACGCGGGGCGACGGTGTGAAGAGCAGCAGGTTCGAGTCGTATGAACTGATGCAGGGCGAGATCAAATCCCAGCGGGGCGGCGCGTTGGTGGCATCAGAAGGCGGGCCAGCGGTGACCTATGGGCTAATTAACGCCCAGCGCCGGGGCGACACCTTCATCGATCCCGGCACTGCGGTGTACGAGGGCATGGTGGTGGGTTGCCGCCGCCAGGGAGGCGACATCGAGATGAACGTCTGCAAGGAAAAGAAGCTGACCAACATGCGCTCGTCAACTGCGGACATCGCGCAACGGTTGAACGCCACGGTCAGGATGAGCCTGGAAGAAGCCCTGGAATTCATCGCCGATGACGAGCTGGTGGAGGTCACCCCGCATAACATGCGGCTCCGCAAGATGGAACTGTCCGCCCATGACCGCAAGCGCCACCGTCGCGACGGAGCACGCGTGCGCGATTAACGCCGCGTCAAACAATAGACGCGCGCTTTGGCCAGCGACCTTCCTCTGGTGATCAGCCCCCGACGAAGCGGTCACCAAAGGACGAGGCCAGATAGACGTCGCCGTCCGCGATGATGAGCCGGCGGGCTGCAACGGCGTCATCTGGAGTGAGGCGCCCGTACAAGATCAATGCACAGGCCTCGCCGTCGCATTCAAACGTCACGTCCGGCTGTGCGTCTGCCCCGGTGTCCTCAACAATTTCGGCGATGGTATCGCTCAGCACCAGGTCAACCGCGCGCTCCTCGGGGTGGTTGATACGGAACCGGTACCGAAGGGGACGCCCCGAAAGCAACGGATCGGGGCGGAAGGCGCGTCGGGCGGCGCGGTCTACGGTATCCAGCAGGGCGGCCACGCTGCCGTCGGACAGGTGATAGTCCGCCTCCAATCGAGAGCGAATGTCCCACCCGTGCATGGTCAGCTCGGCGATGCGCTGGGTCAGCAGGGTTTCCACGGGTAGGGGTCCGGGAGGCCAGTAGACCAGGTTGTTCCACTGGTCGGGCTGCACCCGCCGGAAAAGGGCCACAGTCTCGTTGATCCGTTGGGCGAAATCGTTGAACAACCCATTGCCCAACTGTTGGCTGGCGTCGACGGCGCGCTGGTAGATACTGCGAGCGAAGGCGTCTTCGTCGTGCTGTTCCGGCGCTGGGGAACCCTCAGGCGGCGAGTAGTCACCGTCCAGTCCCCTCACCAGACGATTGGACAAATCAACGCTGGTGAGGTGTCCGACGACGTCGGCGACGGTCCAGCCTTGGCAGGCGCTGTCGGTCGCCCAAGCGTCCGGGGGCAAGTCATCAAGGAAGTCGAGAAGCATTCGCGCTTCCCGTTCGAGCAGGTCGATGCGGCTGGCCATGGTAGTCATGTTGCTCTCCGATGACGGAGTGATTGCGGGGTTTGGGACCTGGTGGCGCGGTGGCGCCGCCCTATCAAAGTAGGAGTGCCCTATCAAAGTCTGAGCGTTGGCCTCAATATACCGCCAATGAAGGTTGGCGGTCATCGAACACGCCTCAACTCCCCAAGGACGATCGCGAGCAAGAGCCCACCCCCACGTTGCTATATAATCCGCGACGTAGTCGCGCCTTTGGACGCCTCGCTGGGCGGACGACGGAGTCGCCCTGGCATTGCTGAGTAACGTTCAATATCAGCCCGGGCCGACGCGTCCGAATATTCCGGCATGTGGTCAATCCGCTCCAGACTAATGTAGCCATTGTTGCGAGAGAAAGCGCCAGATGGATGAGGCTATCGTATTCGGAGTCCTCGCGCTCTCCCTAGTGTTGTTCGTAGTCGGCAAGTGGCGCTACGACATCGTTGCCATTCTGGCCTTGCTCGTGCTGGCAATTGCGGGCATCGTGCCCGCCGCGGAGGCCTATAAGGGGTTCGGACACCCGGCGGTGATCACGGTTGCCGCGGTGTTTATCCTGAGCCGGGCCCTGTACAACTCCGGTGTAGTGGACGTGATAACCGGTTGGTACTCACGAATACCGGACTACCTGACCATGAGGATTGCGGCGCTCTCCGGTATGTCAGCGTTTTTCTCGGCGTTCATGAACAACGTGGGTGCCGTTAGCCTGTTGCTGCCCGTGGCAATTCGAGTATCGAACCGTAGCGAACATCCGCCTTCGCGCTTCCTCATGCCCTTGGCGTTCGCGTCCCTTCTGGGCGGGATGACAACTCTGATTGGCACGCCGCCAAACATCATCATTTCCAATTTTCGCCAGGATCAGGTTGGCGTTCCATTCAACATGTTCGACTTCACGCTGGTTGGGCTCGCCATAACGGCAGCTGGTGTCGTCTTTATCGTCCTGGTGGGTTGGCGCTTGATTCCGGCCCGGCAGACGCCCCTCACGTTGGGAGATACGCTGGACATCGAGAGCTACATGACCGAAGTGCGCGTGCCGGAGGACTCGCGGTTCGTTGGCAAGCGCCTCAGGGATATCGAAGAGTTTGCCGATGAGGATGTCACCATCGCCGGGCTCCTTCATCACGGGATCGTATATGGCGCGCCGTCCAGCTATCAAATCATTGACGCCAACGACATTCTGATCATCGAGGCCGACCCCGAGGACCTCGGCATTTTCGTCGACAATACGGGATTCGAACTGGAGGGTTCAGGAGACGTGCAGTCCGAGATCAGCCAGACATTGGGCTCGGGAGATGCTTCCATCGTGGAGGCCATCGTGACCCCAGGCAGCCTGGCCCAAGACAGAAGCGCCAGAGACCTCCGGCTGCATTCGGAATTCGGGTTGAACCTGCTGGGAGTGTCCCGGCGCGGACAGAGATTCATCCGCCGGCTCAGCCATATCAACTTCAGGTTGGGCGACGTTCTACTGCTCCAGGGACCGGAGGAGGTGGTGCAAACGGCGCTGCCCCGCCTGGGCCTGCTGCCGCTTGCCGAGCGTGAGATTCGCCTTGGACAGCGCCGACGCCTCCTCTTCCCTCTCGCGGTGTTCGCAACCGCCCTCTTGCTGACGTCCTTCGACATCTTGTCGGTCCAGGTTTCCTTCGTAGCCGCGGTGTTAGTCCTCCTGGTGACCAGAATTGTCACCCTGCAGGAAGCCTACGAGGCCATCGACTGGCCGGTCATAGTCCTGTTGGGGGCAATGATACCGGTGGGTGAGGCGTTGGAAACGACGGGCGGCGCGGCGCGGATCGCAGCCACTTTCGCGGAGTTGGGCGGCTCCCTGCCTCCCTGGGCGATGCTCGGAGGCGTGCTCGTTACAACAATGCTGCTGTCCGCCGTGATCAACAACGCGGCCGCCGTCATCCTGATGGCTCCCATCGGCATAAATGTAGCCGAAAACATCGGAGCGTCGATCGATCCGTTCCTGATGGCGGTGGCCATCGGCGGGTCCTCCGCGTTTCTGTCGCCCATCGGTCACCAGTCGAATACCATCGTTATGGGGCCTGGCGGATACCAGTTCATGGACTATTTGAGAATGGGCCTTCCGCTGGCGGTGGTGATAGTCGCGGTCTGCATTCCCGCTATCATGTGGGTCTGGCCCATGAGGGTCTAGCAAGCAAGCTAAAGGGTGGACTATCTACTCCAGGTTCTCCTCGTTGACTACGCGATTGCCCGTGAGAGGCAAATCGGCGGTTTCTGACAGGGTCACTGGAGAAGCATATAATGGGCCGGTGAGTGGGCGGCCCGGACTTTAACTACGCTCGCCTGAAGGTAGCATGGAAGTAATCGGCTCCAACCTGCGCACTGCCGACCGGGATTTTCTGGACAACCAGTCCCGCATGGAGTCCCTGGTGCGTGACCTGAAAGAGCGGTTGACCCAGGTGCGGGCTGGAGGAGGACAGCGGGCGGTGGAACTGCACCGGAGCCGTGGCAAGCTGCTGGCCAGGGAGAGGATTGACGGGCTGGTGGACGCCAACACTCCCTTCCTCGAGATGAGCCCCCTGGCGGCCTGGGACATGTACGACGGAGAGGAAGCCTCCGCCGGGATCGTGACCGGCGTCGGCGTGATCCAGGGCAAAGAGGTGGTGATTCTCGCCAACGACGCTACCGTGAAGGGCGGCACCTACTACCCGATTACCGTCAAAAAGCACCTGCGCGCCCAGGAGATTGCCCTGGAAAACCACCTGCCCTGCATCTACCTGGTGGATTCGGGGGGAGCCTTTCTGCCATTGCAGGCGGAGGTATTTCCCGACCGGGACCATTTCGGGCGAATCTTCTACAACCAGGCCCAGATGTCAGCCTTGGGGATTCCCCAAGTGGCAGTGGTGATGGGCTCATGCACTGCAGGCGGCGCGTACATTCCAGCCATGAGCGACGAAGTGGTGATGGTGCGGCAACAGGGCACAATCTTTCTCGGCGGGCCACCGCTGGTTCGGGCGGCCACGGGCGAGGAGGTTGATCCCGAGACGCTGGGCGGGAGCGAGGTGCATACGCGGGTATCCGGCGTGGCCGACCACCAGGCCGCCGACGATGAGGACGCCTTGGCCATCACCCGAGACATCGTCGAGAACTTCGTGCGGCGGCGCAACCCTCCCTTCGAGGTCTCCAGTCCGGAGCCGCCGGCTCACGATCCCGCAGAACTCTACGGCATAGTGTCCCCGGACAACCGGCGACAGTACGATGTCCGCGAGGTGATCGCCCGAATTGTGGACGGGAGCCGCTTCCACGAATTCAAGGCCGCGTACGGAGAAACGCTGGTCTGCGGCTTCTCTCGCATCTGGGGATATCCGGTGGGAGTGGTCGCCAACAACGGGGTGCTCTTTTCCGAGAGCGCGCTGAAGGGGACGCACTTTATCGAGTTGTGCAGCCAGCGAGGAATTCCCCTGCTGTTCCTGCAGAACATCACCGGATTCATGGTGGGCAGCCAGTATGAGGCGGGCGGCATCGCCAAGGACGGGGCCAAGATGGTCATGGCGGTGTCCAACGCCGCCGTCCCCAAGTTCACCGTGATCATCGGCAGTTCCTTCGGAGCCGGCAACTACGGAATGTGCGGGCGAGCCTACCAACCCCGTTTCCTGTGGACGTGGCCCAACGCACGCATTTCGGTGATGGGCGGGCAGCAGGCAGCGGAAGTCCTGGCCACCATCAGGCTGCAGCAACTGGAGCGGCAGGGTCGGACGTTGGAGCAGGAGGAACGCGACGAGCTGCAGCGACCCATCCTCGAAAAGTATGAAGCAGAGGGGGATCCCTACTACAGCACCGCCCGACTATGGGACGACGGCATCATCGACCCGGTGGACACCCGCACCGTGGTCGGGCTGGGGATCGCCGCATCTATCAACGCCCCCTTCCCGGAGCAGAAGCGGGGCGTGTTCCGGATGTGAAGCCCGGCCTCAACCCGACGCTGGTATAATTCTGCCGCCAGCCCGGCTTTGCCGCCAACCGCCAGGTGCAATATGAGCACGCCCAACGCCATCGCCAGGACTTCCCAGGTTCGGCAACCCTTTGTGTTCCCGGACCCGCCGGAAGACCCGGAAGACAAGATGACCAGCTTCAAACGTCTGGCCGCCACCGGCAACGTCTATCACCTCATCCAGCATCTGGGGAACCGGGAGAGTACCCTGGTGGCGGGGGAGCAGTACCTGGCCCTGACGCCCACGCGGAACCTGGCCGGGGTGAGGTATCCCGACCTGCTGGTGGCCTTTGGCGTTGACCCGGTGTTGCATGAGGAAAGCAACGCCTACATCATCGCAGAGCAGGGCAAGTCGCCGGACTTCGTGCTGGAGATAGCGTCACGCAGCACCGGGCACATTGATACCGGGCCGAAGCGGGGAGATTACGCCGCTTTGGGTATCCCGGAGTACTGGCGCTTTGACGAGACGGCGACGGGCCAGTATCACGGGGCGCGGTTGGCCGGGGAGCAGCTGGTGGATGGCGAATACGTTGCCATAGACATCGTGGAGCTGTCCGACGGGAGTTTGCAGGGATACAGCGCGGTCCTGGGTTTGTATCTGCGGTGGGTAGATGGGGAGTTGGTGTTTTACGACCCTGGCACTGAGCGGCCCATCGCTACCCTCGCGGATGAAAGGGAAGCTCGCGTCGCCGCCGAAGCCCGCGCCAACGCCGCCGAAGCCCGCCTCCGCGAACTGGAAGAACAGCTCCGCCGGCAGAATCCCTGACGCGCCCGGAGCACTCATCTCCCTGCCTCAACCGGGAAAAGGACGACGCGACGAGGTTACCGTTTAACGGAAAGGGCGAGGGGTACGATACGCTGTATTTTCCTTCGTGCTTCCGTTGGGGCAGCAATAATCGCTGCGGCAATGAGACTGCCGCGTCCTTACTCTCCTTGCAACGACACGGACACGTGCCAGCTCATGCCGGATGCTCTCTGATGTTCTCGAAGGTGCTGGTAGCCAACCGGGGCGAGATCGCGGTTCGGATCAACCAGACGCTCCGCGCCATGGGGATCGCCCCGGTGGCGGTCTATTCCGACGCGGACGCCGGCGCTCCCCACGTGACCACCGCGGCACAGTCCGTGTCCCTGCCGGGCAATACCGCCGAAGAGACCTACCTGAGCATCGACAAGATGGTGCAGGCCGCCCGGGACTGCGGCGCCGATGCCGTGCACCCAGGCTACGGCTTCCTGTCGGAGAATCCGGAGTTCGCCCGGGCCTGCCGGGAGGCACGGATCACGTTCATTGGCCCAACCGCGGAAAGCATGGCAGCCCTGGGAGACAAGCTGCACTCGAAGGACATCGCCCTTGCCGCAGGAGTACCGGTGGTCCCCAGCTCTGCTGAGTGTCTCCCGGGAGACGCTGCGGCCGAAGAGTTCGTGCAGCGGTTGGGCTTCCCCCTAATGGTCAAGGCTGCAGCGGGCGGGGGCGGTCGAGGCATGCGCCTGGTCCACGGGCGGCGTGAGTTGGACGCTGATATGGAAACGGCCAGCCGGGAGGCCCAGGCTGCTTTCGGCGACGGCCGCGTGTTTCTCGAGCGATACGTTGCCAACCCGCGCCATGTGGAAGTTCAGGTGCTGGCCGACCGCCTTGGCCACACCATCCATCTCGGCGAGCGGGAATGCAGCGTCCAGCGCCGCCACCAGAAGGTAATCGAAGAGACTCCTTCGCCGGCCCTGACACCGGATTTGCGTCGGCGGATGGGCGATGCCGCAGTCTCCGTGGCTCGGGAAGCCGGATACGTCAACGCGGGGACGGTGGAGTTCCTGCTGGATCCCCGCAGCGGTGAGTTCTACTTCCTGGAAATGAATGCCCGGCTCCAGGTCGAGCACCCCGTCACTGAGACCGTCCTTGGGTTGGACATGGTGGAATGGCAGGTCCGCATCGCCAGCGGTGAATCGCTGACGCTCCAACAGTCGGACATCCAGTCCCGGGGCCACGCCATCGAGTGCCGCATCTACGCCGAAGACCCCTACCGCGACTTCGTTCCGTCCACCGGCACACTGCTGCGCTGGCGGCCTCCCAGCGGCCCGGGGCTGCGGCTGGACAGCGGCGTGGTCCAGGGTCAGGAGGTGTCCATCTACTATGACCCGATGCTGGCGAAGTTGATAGCCTGGGCGCCGGACCGAGACCTCAGCCTGCGCCGGATGGATGTGGCCCTGTCCCAGTTCCTGGTCCTGGGCGTGGTGACCAACATTCCCCTGTTGCGGGCGGTGCTGGGGCACTCCCAGTTTCAGGACGGCGAATACGATACCGGCTTGCTGGAGTGGAACCCGGCGGTTACCAGGCCGGCCATGACCGACGGGTACCGCGCCATGACACGGGCTTTGGCGGCGTGGGCGTCGCGTCAACCGGCAGGCCCGGCGGCTCCGGTGGCCGGCGGAGATCGTCTGCCTAACGTGAGTCCGTGGCAGTCCGCGGGCGAGCGGAGGCTCCCGTGACCCAGAGCCAAGGTCAGATGCGCGAGACGTACCCGGTGCCGGGAGAAGTCTATCGCTACCGGACGGAGGAGCAGGAAGGCGTTTTCACCTTCAGCCTGGAAGGCGACGAGCCGGCGGAATTGGACGCCGCCACCACTCTCAGCATCGAGGCTTTGCAGAGCGGAGAAGGGTTGTGCCGCACCGCATCGGGCCGAACCGAGCCTTTCGCCTGGGCCTGGGTCGGCGCTGAGCTGCACCTGTGGCTGGATGGCGCCCTGTTCATGTTCCAACGGGCGGAGACCCGGCGACGCGGCAACAACACTGCCACCGACGCGCCCGGAGATATCCTGGCTCCCATGCCCGGCGCGGTGTTGGAGGTCCTGGTAGCCGAGGGAGACCGGGTGGAGCGGAACCAGACCGTGGTGTTGATGGAATCCATGAAGATGGAGTTGGTGATAACGGCATCCCGCGCCGGCGTCGTGCGGCGGGTGTCGGTGCAGCCGGGCCAGCAGGTGGACCGAGGTATGCGCCTGCTGGAGCTGGGTCCCGAGAGCGATGCCGAGGACGGTGGCTGACGGCATCACACCTGCTGAAACGCCGTCGACGCCCAACGATGGCAGTGTTAATATGCTTGCGGCTGCGGTTCCTCACGTGCGAGGGAGCGCGCCCACTAAATCGGAGGATCAGCTCATGCCAGGGACAGGTTTGGACTATTCCGCTTTATTCAACCGGGACCTCCCGCCTCCTGCGGGTGCGTGGGACGGTCACCCCAGATACAACTTCATCGGCGGCCACAGCGACCCCGATATGGTTCCAACTGAAGGATTTATCGAGTCGGCCACCAGGGTGTTCCGCGGCGACCCGAGGAACATTTCCATGTACAACTTCTCCGGTGGCCCGCAGGGGATCCTGCCGTTGCGCGAGTTCCTGGTCGAAAAGCTCGGGCAGCATCGCGGCATCGACACTACGGTTGACGACGTCCTGATCACGTCAGGATCCGGTCAGGGGATCGAACTCATCAACGAAATCCTGCTGGAGGAGGGCGACACCGCGATCGTCGAAGCGTTCAGTTTCTCCGGCGCTCTGGGCAACCTGAGACGCAGAAAGGTCAACATTGTCGGTATCGACGTGGACCAGGACGGAATGCGCATGGACCACCTGGCGCAGGCGCTGGAAGACCTGCGAAACAGGGGCGTGCGCCCCAAGTACATCTACACCATCCCGACCCTCCAGAACCCCACCGGAACCGTTCTGACGATGGAACGCCGGTTGCGGATGCTGGAACTGAGCGAAGAATATGGCGTGCCCATATTCGAAGATGAGTGCTACGCCGACCTTATTTTCGAGGGCGAATACGAGAACGCGATCCGATCCCTGGACGACACCAATCGAGTGCTGCACATTGGCTCTTTCTCAAAGACCCTGGGCCCCGGCACGCGCCTCGGGTATGTCGTAGCCTCGTGGGACGTGATGAGCCGTCTGCTTTCCCGCAAGAACGACGCCGGCACGGGCGTCATGGACCAGATGATTGTGGGGGACTACTTCATCAACCACTATGAGGACCACATCCTGGATATGCGGTCGGCATTGAAGCGCAAGTGCGACATCCTCAGTAGCGCGCTCCGCGAGTCGTTCGGGCCGAGCATCGAGTTTGAAGTGCCCAGAGGCGGAATGTACCTGTGGGTCAAGCTCCCTGACGGCGTGGATTCCCGCGAGCTGAACGGCCCAGCGCTCAGGGAAGGCATCGCATTCAATCCCGGACCGGACTGGTCAGCCGATCCCGACGCGGCGGCAAACTACATCCGGCTCTGCTTCGCTCTCCCGTCCGAGGAAGAGATATGGGAAGGGGTAGAAAAGCTGGCCGACGTGTTCCGTCGGGAGGGTGCTCTTCCCTGATTCGCGGATCAGTCCCACGTCGGGGATATGCTTCCCCCTCCGCCAACTCTCAGCGCGTCACAATGGCGCTTGCATACCGGGCAGTCTCAGGGTCTCGCCGGGCAGCGAAAAACCCGCAAAGCGGGGCAGGCGCCGTCAACCCTATCTGGCAAGTTACCGGTCTCGACTGAATAACCTACGAGTTCCCTTCGACGTCGCGGACAAACTGGCACGTCCGGTTAGCCAGGGTATCGGGGATTTCGACTTTCATGTTGTGACCCACCCCATCGAAGAGTTCGAGCTGTGCGTTGGGCATTCGCTCGGCCATCAATCGTTGGATTTCAACCGGAGTGATGTCGTCCCGTGAAGCGGCCAGTATCAGCGTAGGAACCGGAATGTCGGGCAGCAGCGAGGTCAGGTCTGCCGCCAGGAGACAGCCTTGAAGGGCCAGCACCTCCGATGCTGCGGTTTTGCTGCCTTCGTCCGCGTACCACTGGATCACCTCGTCCGGAGTACCCGAACCGAATCTCCTGTCGGTGTCCGCCAGTAGCCAGGCCCTTGTACCCTGTTGTTCGAGGATCCCACGCCATGGCGCGGCGTCCATGTTTGCTCCCATCTGGGCCAACTTGGGCGTGGAGGCCACCAACGTCAGGCTGAGCAAACGGTCGGGGAAATCATGGGCGAAGCGCAGACTCACGATGCCGCCCGCCGAGGCTCCGACCAGATGGGTTTTGTCGATACCCAGCACGTCCAGGACCCGGGCGATGTCCGTAGCCAAATCAGCCAAGTCGAATGGCTGGTCGAGACTCTTCCGTGTCCCGGCGTGCCCTCTCATGTCGAAGCGCACTACTGGGCGATGCCGTGCCAGTGTCGGCACCCAGGGTCGCCACCGGTGCAGGTTTCCCCCAGCCGCGTGATGGAGTATAACGGGGGCATCTCGACACCACGGGTCCGAAAAATCGTCCAGGTGATAGTGAAACTGGTCTCCGTTCAAGTCCAGAGTTGGCATTCTCCCACCGCCTAGATGTTTTCGCATGAGCGCGATCCATTGGCGTCGGTAACCCGATCACAGTACCAAGCGCGTTGGACAAGCATACTCGGATATTCCCAAACCCGCGGAATAACCTACGTCAGGATTGGTGAAGCTGGACCAAAGGCTGCTGGCGTCGTCACAGGCAGGGAGCATCAAACCCAACAGCACCACGTCGGGTCTGATGATCTAGTACTCGGTCAGCGTTGGAAATGCAGGGGTAGAAACGATGGAATTTGGTTCTGGCGTCGTGGATGCTGAACCGCCAGTTGACGGTGACGCCTGCTGCGTTGCGTTGGGTCTAGTAAGCCGCGACGGCCCATTGCAGGGCGTCGGCATCAGGGTTTCTGCCCTTGCGCAGGTGCGGCTCCACGCGCTGAATTCAATCTCCGCCATCCTTTCGGCAGGCTCGGGACACGATTGAGCCAACTGGCGTGTTTAGGCGTGTGGTGAAACTCCAACTGCTTCGCGATGCGCCGCGCCTCAGCAGCCGGGAACGTCTCGTAAAGGGACGCCATGCGGCGGGTGTCCAGGCTGTCCAGGACCACGCGGATCACTGGGGCGTTGGGATAGGCTTGGTCCACCAGCCACTGCATCTGGTGAGCGAAGTCCTGCATGGTGCGCCGCTGGGTAATCGCCACGTGGAGCCAGCCGGCTAGCGGTTCGCAGGTCAGGAAGATGTTGCGGACGCCAGCTCGGCGATACTCGAAGTCTTCCCGTCGCGGTCGTCCTGGCTGGGCGGGCAGCGGCTCCCTCACATAGGCCAGCAGTTGGGTAGAGGTCTCGTCGAAGCAAACTACCGGACAACTGGTATCGTAGGGTTGGCATAAAGGTCCAGCACGTCCTCCACAGCCCGCCCAGTACTGGATGCTGGGGCCACCACGAACTCCCCGTTCATCCAGGATTTGATACCGTGTTAGCTGTCCAGCGTGGCTATGCTGGTCAATTCGGCAAAGGGGCGGGCAAGGTAGACTAGGGCGTCGCCTTCGAACAGATGGAGTTGCATGAACTGCTGCATGGCCGCGATCCGGACGCCGACGTCACGGTGGTCTTTCCGACGTTCGGCCGCGGCCAGGGCCGGCGCCGTCGCCAGACTGGCAAACGCGGCAGCCATCTGGCGGCGGATGCCAGGCGGGGCGTCGCCCATGACCTGCTGGGCGGCGGCGGCGAAATCGTGGCTGATGCGGTGAATGTCCCGGCGGTCAGCGCCGGGTCCCGGCACGTATTTTGCGGAATCGGCTTTGGCGATGGCTTCGGCGGCAAGCGCCGTAATCTCAGCATCGTTTTGGGGGAGCGGCCGAGATCGCCGCGAGGTGGGGCGGGCGTTGTTGTCCCGGTTTGTCTTGATAGTATCCAGCAAGTCCTGAGCCCAGGCTTGTTGCTGCGACTTGCTGGCCGGCCCAGCCGGTTGGTCCAGTGCCGGAGCGAGTTCGTCTGAAGTCGCCATGTTTGCCTCCGTCGATCCGATCAGTGCCGGTCGGTCCGTTGTCATTCAAGATTTCAGGCTGATGTAGCGCACGGCGGCGCAGACGATAATCACGGCGGCCAGCGCTCATTTCATGAAACCGCCCCTCGCTGATTGTGATGCGCTATGGCCCGCCTGATCTCCGAGTGCGAACCCACCAGGCTCAGCCCACCGTGGTCATAGGTCCAGATCGTTCCCTCGTAGCGTTGCATTGCTCCGGCGGGTCGGTCGTTGATGAAAACGTTCGTATGCCGGCCCTCGGTCATACCGAATCCGATGATCGGGATGCCACTGAACATGAGCTTCCTCCTGGTTGGAATGGCGTTGATCGTGGTCGGTGCAGACAACTGCTGCTGTCCCGACAGCCTGGGGCTGATCTCCATTGCCGCCGACCCTGCAGGGCGCAGACCAGCGGCAAGGTGGAAAGCGGCGCCAAGTACCTGCGGAGCGGAGCGGCGCAACTGCAAGATCCTGGTGAGGTGAACTTGCGCCGAGCCCTTGGCTAAGCACTACCCGGAGCGACGGCAGCGCCGGTTCAATCGTTCTTCCCGTGTCTTCAATTACCCGGTTCCCCTCAAACCTGAAGCGTTACGGACACGGTCGGCGACCAGTGCTAAAACCACCGGGGCGGTCACGGTGACCGCCCCGGCTGCAATCGATGCTGGATTCAGTTGGGCTAGAAATCCATCTGGGGAGCGGCCATCATGTTCGAAGCCGGATCGGGGATTTCAGTGATCATGGACTCGGTGGTGAGCACCATGGCCGCCACGGACGCGGCATTCTGCAACGCAGAGCGCGTGACCTTTACCGGGTCGATGATGCCGCGATCGAGCATGGGACCGAATTCGCCCAGCTCGGCGTCGTAGCCGTAGTCATCGGACTGATGCTTCACCTGGTTGAGCACCACGGCTCCCTCGGAACCGGCGTTCTCCACGATGAGTTTCAGCGGCTGCTCCAGCGAGTGCCGGATGATGTTGACGCCGACGACCTCGTCACCGGTCAAACCACTGATGCTTTCCAGCGCGCGCTGGGCGCGGACCAGGGCGACTCCGCCGCCAGGGACGATGCCCTCTTCCACAGCAGAACGGGTGGCCGACAGCGCGTCCTCGACCCGAGCCTTGCGCTCTTTCAGCTCAATCTCGGTGGCAGCACCAACCTTGATCACGGCCACGCCGCCGGACAGCTTGGCCATCCGCTCCTGCAGCTTCTCCCGGTCGTACTCGGAGGTGGTGTCTTCGATCTGGGCCTTGATCTGGTTGATCCGAGCCTGGATACCATCTTCCGAACCGTGACCCTCAACGATCGTCGTGTCGTCCTTGGTGGAGGCGATGCGCCGGGCGCGGCCAAAGTCCTCGATGGTGGCCGAGTCCAGCCGGCGGCCGGTCTCTTCGCTGATGACGGTGCCGCCGGTCAGGATGGCGATGTCTTCCATCATGGCCTTACGGCGGTCGCCGAAGCCGGGGGCCTTGATGGCCAGCACGTTCATGATGCCGCGCAGCTTGTTGACAACCAGCGTGGCCAAAGCCTCGCCGTCCACGTCCTCAGCCACGATCACCGCGTTCTTCTGGCCGGCCTGAAGCATCTTCTCCAGGGCCGGGACCAGGTCGGCAACCGCCGAGATCTTCTTGTCGGTGATGATGACGAACGGGTCTTCGATGGCCGCTTCCATGCGGTCACTGTTGGTGATGAAGTAAGGCGAGATATAGCCGCGGTCGACCTGCATGCCTTCCACGTACTCGATCTCGTCGGCAAGCCCGCGGGACTCTTCCACGGTGATGACGCCGTCCTTGCCGACCTTTTCCATGGCCTCGGCGATGGTCTCGCCGATAGCGTCTTCATGGGCGGAGAGCGAAGCCACCTGCCCGATGCGCTCCCGGGTTTCCACGGGCTGGGACATCGACTGCAGCTCGGTCACGACATCCCTGACCGCGCGCTCGATGCCGCGCTTGATGGCCATGGGGTTGGCGCCGGAGGTGACGTTCTTGAAGCCTTCGGTGATGATGGCCTGGGACAGCACGATGCTGGTGGTGGTGCCGTCGCCGGCGGCGTCGTTGGTCTTGGTGGCCGCTTCCTTCAGAAGCTGCGCGCCCATGTTCTGGAACGGGTCGGGAAGCTCGATTTCCTTGGCGATGGTCACGCCGTCGGAGCAGACCTGCGGGGGTCCAAACTTCTTGTCCAGCACGACGTTGCGGCCACGGGGACCCAGGGTAATCTTGACCGAGTCGGCCAGGATGTCGATGCCGGTGCGCAGCGACTTGCGGGCGTCTTCAGCGTATGTCATCTTCTTTGCGGGCATTGCGGTTCTCCTCAGTCAGGTGTGTGCGGATGGTGATTGGTGAGTTAGCCGAGTTTGGCGAGCACGTCGGATTCGCGCATGATCAGGTACTCTTCGTCGCCGTCCTCGTATTCCGTGCCGGCATACTTGGAGTAAATGACCTTGTCGCCTACGGACAGCTCCATGGGGATGCGGCTCCCGTCGTCAGCGACGCGGCCGGAGCCAACGGCGATGACATCGCCTTCCTGCGGCCGCTCCTTAGCGGTGTCGGGGAGCAGGATGCCGCCCCGGGTTTGGGTTTCCTGTTCCATGGGCTTGATGACGATTCGCTCGCCTAGCGGTGTGAAAGTGGTCACTGGGTGCCTCCCTGGGTTGGAATGTTGTGGTTAGTGGTTAGTGGTTGGTAGGTTTTGTTGGATAGTGGACGGACCTGGGCATCCCGTGCCGACGGGGTAACTGCTTACGAGCGCGGTCCGTGGCGTATAAACCTGGACCTTTCGCGGAACTTTGCCCGGAGCCCTTGTAAGTGATCGGTACTGGATGAAACTTCCGGGCCGCCACGCCGGAGCACTCGGGGGAATTGAGATCCCGGGGACGCTTCGACGCCGGGCCGCCGAATGCTCACGGCCCTATGAAGCGTGCTGGTAGGCATACCGGAGAATCGTCGCCTCCCTTTGTCAAACCCCCTGACGACCGCCCGCTGCCGTTGTGTATCTATTGTTACTGACCCACGAGGCTATTCCAATGGGCCCAATGTTGTATTTGCATAGGAATTAACGAGCAAGGCATCGATCAGAAACCGCTACCGAGCTTCATCCAGGCGAGAGAAAAGCCGGATTCTGGACGAGTTCATCGCCATGAGCGGCCACCTGGATCTGGACCCTCGGGTGCGCCAACAGCTGCTGGCGGCCAGAGCCGCCACTCTGGACCGTTTGCTCCAACCCATCAAGACGCCAGTGGGCCGTGGGCTCGGGCGAAGGAGGCAGCAGTCGCCGGGCCGCAATATATCGGTGCGCACCTTTCGGCCTGCAGTTGCCCTCCGCGTAAAAGGCATCGACTCGGACATCTACAGCACATTCATTAGCTCGACCCTCGCCCGGTACTCTGCCGAGCAGGGCATGGGGTTCATCGGATCTCGGCCGCACAACGAGAACGGTCAGACCTTGGTTGAGCAGAAGAATTGCGCCGTGGCCCGGCAATTCGTCGGTCACGACCGCCACTCCGGCTTGGTAGTCAGACAAACGATGTCCCACCGGTACGGGGCGGTGCCTCGAGTCAAACGTTATCGAGCTGGGGTCACACAACATTTCCTAGCGGACCCAGCCGCGACATTTAATGGTAGCCAGCGTCTTCAGTACGACCCGGCGCGACGCATCGGCGTACCTAGTATAGTAATGCAACCGTCTTACCAGTCAAGGTACGAAGATCCTTGGATCCCAGTGCTGTCCACTTTTGGTCATGGCATTGAGTATGACCAGAAGCTTTCGCGCGGATGCGATGATCGCAACCTTCTTGGATTTGCCGGGTTGCAGCCTGACGATGTTCAGACCCAATTTGCGTAGCGAACCAGATTTTCCGCACAGTTCCACTTACGGTTGTGGCGCTGGTGTTCATTGGCACGACGCAGAGTATCGAATGCAGTTGGTCCTCAATGCCCCAATGGCTGCGCACAACAACGTTGCTTCTCCCTGGGGTCAAGGAGTAGCTCAGCAAGTAATAGCCGGTTCCGTACTGGTTTGGTTCCGCAGTTGTCGGGTAGCGGCAACTTAGGTCACTGACGGCATGTCTGACCAGAGGTGAACCGCTTGCAGCCAGGCTACGTCGTTGCTGACGGCGGCGTGTCGGCCCGAACCACCGGTGGCTGGCTCTGGATGGACTGGCTGAATCCGGCCGCGGCCGGGTGCCCGCCGCCGCCGAACTGCTGGGCCAATCGGCTCACGTCGAAGCCGTTGCCGCGGCTGCGCAGGCTCCACTTTCTGACCGTCGGCGATACGTCGAAGTAAATGGCCGCGAACGGTGACTCCGGATGCGCGTTGACCAGGTACTCGCCGATTTCGCTTTGCATGATCGGTGAGTTGACCACCGGAACCGTATGTTCTCCCACTTGCACGAAGTGTGCTAACTGGGCGATTTCTCGGACGGCCTGTTGTTTGCTCCGGAGGATGGACTTGCCGGCTTCCACTGCTCTCAGGCAACCCTCGGCAGTCTCAAAGTCCCGGGCGATGTTGTCCCAAGTATCGAAGTCCGCCTCGCGTGAGCTCAGGTAAGCGGATATGGCGCGGCTATCGGGCAATTCCCAGGTCCAAAGATCCTTGTCCTGGACGTACAGCAGGAGCGTGGGCACCGCCGACCCAGCGTGAAAATGCTCCCAGCTCAAGACCGCGCCCGATTTGGAAAGGTCAAAGTGGCAGTTGGGCAGTTCGGACAGTTCCTGCTGTGCGGTGATGTGGTGGTCCAACAGGATCACGTTGTCCTGCCCATGCTTACTCTGGAGCTCTACCATCCGCCTCCGGTCAAAGGAGAAGTCCAGGATGTAAACCCTGGCGTCGTCATCCACCTGGGGGATTGGATCCCCGTGATTCATGGGCAGGTACTGGGCTCGTTCTCCCAGCACGCGGTGGGCAGCCCACGCAGCGCCGAACCCGTCGGGGCACGACGCATGGTAAATGACCGCGGTCTTCTCTCTTTGCATGTTTGTCTCCATACTGGCGGTCGCGGCTGTTGCATAATAGCCCCGCCTTGCTCGCGCATTGGCCATCTTGCCTGAGCGGTCGCGGGCTCCGCCTAAGGTCTGGATGCAGAGTCCGAGGCTATGCCTGGATGGTGGGCATTCCTGCAATTGGTGTCGGATTGCCGCAGAGTGTGGATGTTTGACGTACTCATCGCAAGCCGTTCCGCCGGAGCCGACCATCATTACAGCCGTTGGCGGTGGCAATATTATCACCGCTGATATTCAGACCACTGTCTCTGGGACGGCGGAATGCGTCCAGCTGTTTGGACGAACCGGAAAACCGGCATTGTATCGAAGCCGGTTTCCTCCGGTTCAGGACATGGAGAGGTACGTTTCCGTCGCGTCCGAATTATGTGGAAACGGGGTTGAAATTGCGCGTTGGCACACGTCTGTTCGCTGAATGATAATTACACCTCCTGACCCTTGATAAAATGCCCCTGGCCGGGAGCAATACCCTCCGATCTACTGCCAAGGGTTGGCCGATGCAAGGCAAGTAGTTGAGATCGGGGGCCAGGCGAGATGAGACATGGCCTCAATCAGTAAATCTACTCTAACCGGGAGTATCGCTATGCTCATGCTGGCGTTCTTGTCCTGGTACGGTATCGGCTGCGGAACCGATGAGGTTCGACAGCGGCAAGCGGCCAGCCCAACGCTCATCCGGTCCCAGTCATTGACCGACGGCGGCGGCGCGGCACAAAAGACCACCACTACTGCCATTAGTTGGCACTACCCGAATCCCGGCGTTCCTGAAAACTGGGCCAGTCTGTCCGACGAGTTCCGGACCTGTGCTGAAAGCGTTGAACAATCCCCGGTAAACCCGAATCCACCGATGGGATGCGGACACGGGGGTTGGAGCAGGGATGGGAGGGCCGGAAATGAGACTACGGGGACTTGATCCTGATGGATGTGGACGGGTGCGGGGTGCGAGTATCGCGCGAAGGTGATTTCTGACGGCCCGCAGCGCTGGCGGCAGGCAAGATCGGTAGCCAGCAGTCAGCAGGAGACGCCGGAAGCCGGCCTGGCGCGGGTGGAGGCGGCTATCGGGGATGCTGGTGGATGGTCAGAAGCCGTAGGGCGATCAGGAAGGGAGCGGCAGGGCTCGCAATCGAGCCAGAGCGCTGCTGAATTGGTTTCGCCAAGGCCAGCCCTGTGGCAGATGCAGGGTGAGGCGTCGCGCCTTGCGGGTGATGCGTCCGGCCAGGGAGAAGAAGCGCCACCGGAGGGTTTTGGTGGTTGCCATCGGCTCACCCAGCCCGATGCGCGTGGTCCAGCGCACCAGATTGTGGGCGATTACTTGCACCGCCAACCAGGCGGCGTTGGCGGCGAAGCGTCCTGAGGGGAGATGGTTGAGGCCCACGCCGTACTTCAGGTCGCGGATGGCGTTCTCGATCTCGGCGTGGCGGCGATGGTCAGCTTCCAGTTCCAGGGTGTCGCCCTCACGGTCGGTGATGAAGGCGTGATAGCTGTAGTTGGCGATGAGGGCCAGCTGGGAGCCGGGGGTGGGCTTCACTCGCCGGACGATGAGCCTCACCGGTACCGCATCGGGCTCACTGGCAAAGGGAGTATAGATGGTCTCGGCCACGTCGGCGCCGCCCTCCATCCAGTAGGGGATGGGCGTCCAGTCTGCCTCGGGTATGGCGTCAATGAGATTGCGCAGTTGGGGGTGCTGGCGAACGGTGATGGAGTAACGTACCTTCTTATCGCGGCAGGCGGCCACCATGTCGTGGGTGTAGAAGCCGCTGTCCGCCCGCATGGTGAGCGATCCAGTGGCTCCGGCATGGCGCACTCGGCTCACCGTTTCGCGCAGGAAGTTGGCGGCGCCGCGGGCGGTGTTGGCCCGACCCTTTCGCAATCGACACATCAGCACCTCTCCGGTGCCCTCGGCCACGGCGAGGAGCGGGTGATAGCCCCGCTGGCCGGTGTAGCCGTGATGGCGCGCACCCTCCTTGCTCAGACCGTAGGTCTCGCAGATGGTGGAATCGAGATCAATGGTCAGCGGCTCGTCTCCTGGACCGGCGCCGAAGGCCCAAGCTTGAGCCAGCACCTCACGGCTCACCCGATCCAACTGGCGCGTGTGGCCCCACCGGAAACTCCGCAGAAACGTACCCAGCGTGGACGGCGCCTTGACTACGCAGCCCAGCACCCGCTCGGTCTCGCCAGCGCGCAACACGTCGGCGTCGTCAATGCAGTCGCCACCGGCCAGCGCCGACGCCACCAGGGTCAGCATCTTGTCGCCGGCATTGGCGCGACCTGGCGCATCTCCCAGGTGAACGTGGCGGTCCACCAACTCTCCCAGCCCCAGGTGATGGGCCAGGGTGATGGGCAAAAGCAGCCCCGCATTGGCCACCAGGCGCTGATCATCAAAGGCAATTTGGATGCGGTCGGGCTGCTCGCGTGGTAGCATCTTTTGGGTGCTCCTGGTCTGGGGATGGTTTCGTCTTTCTGAAACCATTATCCCCGAAGCCGGGAGCACTTTCTTACCCCGTTAGTACGCCGACACCCTCATCCTTTCGGTGGATTGGGGGTAAACCTCGCCGGCTACACGCTCAGCGACGCCGGGCCGATTGCGTTCTCTTACGCCAGGGCGGCGACCGCCGTAGGCAACAACGGCCATACTGTGTACCTCGACTACAGAGGGGGCGATTCCATCGCCGTTGACGGGCGGCGCTACGAATTGCTGGGGATACACTCCCACTCACCCGGCGAACACCTTCTGGATGGCGAACACTTCGCCGCCGAGCTGCACCTCGTGCATCAGTATTCCGCAGGGAACTTGACGGTGGTGGGCTTGCTATTCCGCATTGGCGACCAAAGTCCAATCATCCAGAGCCTGCTCCACGTCGCTCCTGATGTCGGCGCCCTCGTGGACTTGAACGGTGGTCCCGCTGCCGTCGAGTATGTCCCCGACAACCTGGACCACTACGGTTACGACGGCTCCCTGACCACGCCGCCCTGCACCGAAGGCGTCCGCTGGATAGTAATGCAGCACATCGGCACGGTTTCTCAGGGTCAGATCAATGAACTGCAGGAACTGAGCCGCGGTCCCAACAATCGATCGGTGCAACCGCTGGGCGAACGGCATATCCTGGCCACGGCGAGCGTCGGCCGATGAGGTTCCCATCACCAGAGTCCGGGCTGGCATCGAGGAGTTGCCATCGAAGCGCGGGGAAATTGGGTTTTCCTGTTCCATTACCAACTAGTTCAGTGGTGGCGTGCGACGGCTTCAGTTGTTCGAGTCTCTTTTGCTCGGTGGAGAGTGGGTATCGGCTTGGCCACCTGGGTTGTTTACCCCCTAGTACTACAGCCGCGCTTTGTAGGAAGGACTCATGTCGCTGACCGTGCCCGAAGTTAGACGGCTGTTATGCACGCTGCTGTGACTACTTTACGAGAGCACTGACCTGCCTATATGGTAGCCGTGGTGGAGCCGGTGGCACCAAGCCCGAGCCTTGGAATCCCTTACAAGAGACTCTTTCAGAGGCCCTCAATTCAAGTGCAACTGTAATACTAGCCACGGTTGGATGGGGTCATTGCGTTCCTTCTCCGATCCCGACGTTCAGCCAGGGTTGCGGTGTGGGCGTATGCATCAGTCCGGTGGCGGCGCGGCCTGGACCACCGGCGGCCGACTCTGGATGGGTTGGTTGAATCCGGCCGCGGCCGGGTGTTCACCGCAGCCGAACCGCTGGACCAACTGGCTGACGTCAAAGCCGTGGCGGTGGTGGCTGCGCCGGCCCCGCTTCGGGTCAGCAACGCGCTCAGAACCCCGCTCCGGCACGTAGCCGGCGCCGTGTATCAGGGCGCCTTTTTTCGTGGAATGACCGGCGGTGTCCCTCTCCGCGCGTTTGAGGCGGCGCTGGCAATCGCTGCGAGTGGCCGGACCGGGTTGGCGTACGCTGGAGGCCCCAAAGCTGCCAGAGCGTCCAAGAGCCCGGCGCGGGCCCTTATGCAGGTTCCGTCGGCGGGGGCGACCAAAAGTCATCGTGATACGGCCAGCAATGCCCAGCCGACCGGCAAAGGCAGATGGACCGGTGGGAAGCTCAGTTGAGGTTGAAACGGACGGCGGGGACGTACTCCGGCACTTCCTGGTCCGGCAGTGGCCAGGCTTGATGCATGGAGTCCTGGTAGGCGTCCAAGGGCCGACGCTGTTCCGGCTGGGGAGACCGCATGGGACCGTAGAGGAGATTTGCGGCGGCGATCATGGTGTCTGCGTCGGCGTTGGAGCGGTTGACGACGATGCCCTTTTCCAGCGACGCCACCGGCACGCCGTCGCGGAACGCGACCCGGTTCCCAGGTTGCGACGGCACCCGTTCGCCGGGCGTGACGATGCCCACCAGATTCAGCGGATCGCAGGCCGAAACGACTTCCATGGCGCCGGTGGCCGGAGCGCGGTGCGCTTCCCGCAGAGCCGTGACGGCGTCGGGTAGGGCGAACTGCTCGCCGACGAACCCGGACACGAACCGACCGCCCCTGATCTCTCCCCTGGCCTCCAGCCGGCGAAAGACACGCGCCAGGTCTCGCCAGCGGGGAGCCATCCTTTCCCTGGCCATCAGCTCGGGGAACACCAAGCCGTACCGGTGGAGCAGTTGCATCGCTTTGGCTTCCAGGGGATCTTCCGACGACAGGGGGTCTTCCGGCGAGTCGAAGGATTCCAGGAGAGACCACCGTCCGGCGCCGACCTGCCGCTGCGACCGGGGACGGCGTGACGCCGGGGGTTGGGTGCTGCTGAGGCGTGAGCTGACAGAACCTGGTGCGGCGTTGCCGTTGCGGCGGGAGCGATTCCGGTCCGGGCGGCCCCGGTGTTTGTTCCCCTGGATGCGAGCGCGGAGGGGGATGACGCTGTCGCACGTCACCAATCCGTTGGCTGCCAGAAGCCACAGGGCCTCCTCCACGTCCGACGGCAGACGTCGGGTGCGGGCAATCAGGTCGCTCTGGAAGCAGGCGCCCCGGGTGGACAGGAGTTCCAGTATCTCCGCCGCGGCTCCCTTCAAATTGTCGACGCCCTCGGGCGCAGGGTCCAACAGCCAGTCCAGGGACTCGCGCAGGCATATGGTGATGCCGGAAGCGCGGGTCAGGGGAGCGGCGCGCGGAACGGCTCCGACGGTTGATGCGGAGTTGCCGACGCGGGACAAACGTCCCCAGACCACATCCCCGCCGGTGCACAGGCGGTCCAGCAACTCCGAACCGTAATCGGAGACGCGGCGAGCCAGCAGCTCCGATTCCCACGCGGCGGTGGCGGTTTCGAACCCCTGGAGCTTGTCGATGACATCCAGCAGACCGCCTTCGCCGGCGGTTTGCCAACCGGTCGCCGCGTGCTGCCATTGAAACAGGAAGCGCATGAAGGACGATTGCGGAACCGGTTCGATCTCCCGCCGCAAACGTCCCACGGTGGCGCGGTGGATCCGAGCGAGTATGCGCCGGTCGCAGAATTCTTCCTCCTCAACACCGGAGCGGAAACTGCCGCGCAGGACGAGCCCCTCGTTTTCCAGCCCGATTACGGCGGTGTTGACGTCGGATATGGACAGACAGAGCAGCCCCGCCATCTCGCCGGCGGTGAAGGGGCCGGAGGACTCAGCCCAGCCGCGCACGACGTGAAGCACGGCGGTTTCGCCGTCGATTTCATCCGCGTCCCGTCCGCCGGCCGGAAGCATCAGGCCGACCTTCCCTTCCAGCGTGGCACCCGGGTAGACGGAAACTGCGAGACCGGCGTGTTCGGCGGCCAGCCAGAGGCTTGCGCCGTCTGGCTGCACTACGCGCAGCGCCCGCCCCGCCCGGGCCAGGTCCTGCAGCCATCCAAGGAGCATCTCCCGGGAAGCCGTCTCAGTGCGGGACGCCAGCTCGTCCAGTGGAGCGACGCGCAGGGTCAGCAGGGCGTCGTGAAGTTCGTCGGCGTCACGGACGGCCGGCCAGGCGTAGGCCGTCTCTTCCCGGATGGCCTCCGGGTCCAGGGCGGACAGGTCACGGGCGTCCTCGGGGAGGGCGCGGCGCAGGGACACGGCCCGGGCTCGCCGCTCTTCCAATGGCGCATCGTCCAGGAAGGCGTAGGGCATGGCGTTGAGAATCTGGTGGGCGAACACCGAGGGCTGCACCGTGTCCTTGGCGAATACCTCAATTGCGCCGGAGCGGATGGCCTCCAGGACGCTCTTCAGTCCTTCCAGGCTCATGGCCTCGTTGAGGCAATCGCGGGTGGTCTCGAACACCAGGGGGTGGTCCGGCGGCTCGATGTCTTCGGGGCCGGCGTTGTCCTGGCACTGGACCTGAGCTGGAAACACGGCGGCCAGCAGGTCGTCGGACCGCATCCTCTGGAGCGGGGCCGGCACCTTCTTGCCTCCGGAATGCCGCAGCAGGGCCAGAAACCGGGAGGCGTTCCAGCGCCAGCGAGTGCCGAACAGGGGAGCCTGGAACACGGCTTGGGTCAGCACCTCCTCCACCGTGCTGGGCGAAAGGTAGTTGAACACGTCGCCCAGGGGGAAAGCCATGCTGGGCCCCAGGGAAAAGTTCAATCCATCGTCGGTGGCCGTGGCCTGGAGCTCGAAGTCAAAGGTGCGGCAGATGCGCTTCCGCAGGGCCATGCCCCAGGCCCGGTTGATGGCCGCGCCGAAGGGAGCGTGAATCACCAGCTGCATACCGCCGCTTTCGTCGAAAAACCGCTCCGCCACCACCCGGCCGGCGGTGGGGACCACGCCCAGAACCCGCTTTCCCTCTATCAGGTAGGCAACCAACTGGCGCGCGACCTCTGGCGACACCTCGGCTTCGGACACCAGCCATGCCTCGGCGTGCTGCGGGTTGTCGATAAGCCGGTCTATGCCGTCTCGAAGTTGCGTGATCTCGTCGGAGAGTTCCCAGGTGCGGCCGGGGGCTTCGCCCAGCCAGAAGGGAATGGTCGGCAGGTTGCCCTGGGCGTCTTCGACCCGGACCCGTCCACTTTCCACCCGGCGGATTTTCCAGGGAGTGTTGCCCAGCAGGAAGATGTCACCGGCCATGCTTTCGATGGCGAAGTCCTCGTTGACGGTGCCTACGAAAGTGCCGTCAGGGTCGGCCACTACGTCGTAATCAGCGTTGTCGGGAATGGCGCCGCCGCTGGTCAGGGCGGCGAGCCGGGCTCCCCGGCGTCCCATCACCCGATGGTTGATACCGTCGCGGTGCAGGTGGGCGCCGTTCCGTCCCAAGCGTGGCGCGAACCCCTGGGAAAGGGATTCCACCACTTGGTCGAACCGGTCCCGTGGCAGGTCCCGATAGGGGTAGGCCCGCCGGCACAACTCGAACAGCGCATCCTCGTCCCAGTCTTCGGAAGCGCAGGCGGCCACCATCTGTTGGGCCATCACGTCCAGCGGCCAGGACGGGATGACGAAGGTGTCCAGGTTACCCCGCAGCAGCGCCCGGGACAGCGCGGCGCACTCCAGCATTTCATCCCGGGTCAGAGGGAACAGTCTGCCTTTGGGCACGCCGCCGACGGTGTGTCCCGACCGGCCCACCCGTTGCACCAGCAGTCCAATGGAGCGTGGCGAGCCAATCTGGCAAACCAGGTCGATCTCGCCGATGTCGATGCCCAGTTCCAGCGAGGCGGTGGCAACGCAGACCTTGACCTGCCCGTTTTTCAGCTTCTGCTCGGCATCCCACCGGGTGGCCCGGGACAGGCTGCCGTGGTGGGCGACCACTGCTTCTTCGCCCAGGCGCGAAGTAATCTGGTGGGACACCCGCTCCACCAGCCGGCGCGTGTTGACGAAGACCAGGGTTATGGCGTGGGTCTCGGTGAGCCCGGCGATGGCGTCCAGGGTTTCGCCCCAGATTTCGTGGGTGGCGATGGGACCGAGTTCCTGCTCCGGCAGCGCGACGGACAGGTCGACCTTGCGGCGGCTGCCGGTGTCCACGACCACGCAATCCGGATTGCCCTCGGCGTCGATGTGCCGGTTGCCCACCAGGAACCGGGCCATTTCCGACAGGGGCCGCTGGGTGGCGGACAAACCGATGCGGGTGATGGGCTCATCGGAAAGCTGGCACAGGCGCTCCACCGAAAGGGCCAGATGGGCGCCGCGTTTGTCGTCGGCCACGGCGTGGATCTCGTCCAGGATCAGCGTATGGACGTGCTTCAGCCCCCGCCGCCCGCTCTCCGAGGTCAGCAGGATGTACAGCGACTCGGGGGTGGTGATCAGGATGTGCGCCGGCCGCTTGGCCAGTTTCTGCCGTTCCGACGCCGGGGTGTCCCCGGTGCGTACCGCCGTGGTGATCTGCGGTATCGGAGTACCGGTCTCCTCGGCCAGAGCTGCTATCTCTTCCAGGGGGGTCGCCAGATTTTTCTGGATGTCGTTGGACAGGGCTTTTAGAACCTGTCTACGATCTCTGAAATAGGTTAAGTTGAGACTATTATCAGGGGAGGGGTAATCATGTCTCATTCCTATCCCAGCGACATCAGCCGGAAGCAATTCGCCCGGATTCTGCCGACGTTGGAGTCGGCTCGCCGCCGGACCAAACCCCGCACCGTGGACTTGTATGACGTTTTCTGCGGCGTGCTGTACCTCTTGAAAAGCGGGTGCCAGTGGCGAATGCTGCCCGCGGACTTCCCCAATTGGCGCACTTGCTACCAGTATTTCCGGCAATGGAGCGAGCAGCCTGGCCCGGCGAAAGAATCCATTCTGGAGCAAGTCCTAAAAAAAATCGGTTGGCGCGGTCCGGCAAAGCAATGGTCGGAAAGAGCAGACCAGCTTCTGCATCGTGGACTCCCAGAGCGTCAAGAACACGGACAGTGCCGATAGCAAGGGCTATGACGCGGGCAAGAAGGTGTCCGGAATCAAGCGTCACATCGCGGTGGACACGCAAGGATTGCCCCATGCGATACATGTGACTACCGCCAATGTTACCGACCGGGCTGGGGCTTTGGCGATGTTTGACGAAAACCGGGCCGACCTCAGCCAGGTCCAGAAGGTGCTGGTGGACGGGGGTTACACCGGGAAGCCCTTTGCCGCTGCGGTGCAAAGCCTGTTGGGAGCCGCAGTGGAAGTCGTGAAACGCCACGAACTGCACACCTTCGTGGTGCTTCCAAAGCGATGGGTGGTGGAGCGATCTTTCGCCTGGCTGGAAAAGTGCCGCCGACTCTGGAAGAACTGTGAAAGGAAGCTCAATACCAGCCTGCAAATGGCGGTGCTTGCCTTCATGGTGCTAATCCTCAAAAGATCGTAGACAGGCTCTCAGGGGCGAAACGTAGACTACCTGCGTCCCGTGGGGCAGCCCGGTCTCCATTCCCTGCCGCACCAGTTGATCGATGCAGGTCAGGAAGGCCGTGAGGGTCTTACCCGACCCGGTGGGAGCCGCGATGAGTGTGTGCCGTCTTTGGGCAATGGCTGGCCAACCGGCAGCCTGGGCCTCCGTCGGAGCATCGAAGCGGCTGCGGAACCAGCGTTGAATGACGGGATGAAACGAGGATAGCGGCATGGCCAATTTTAACACAGCCCCGCCGGAGCGCGTCCCTCGAATGTCAGTAACGGTGGGGAAAAGGACGGTTAAATCCGGCTGACATTCGACCAGCATATCCCACAATTGACGCAATCTTTTCGCAGATACTAAACCGAAGCCAAAATGAAACCCACATCAGCGATGAGTAGAATGAGGGCAGATGAGTTAGGGTTTGTTCACACTAACTCAGTGCGTCGAGAATAAGTGCGAATAAGATGAACCCGAGGAAGAGCACGTCGAGCTTCTCAAATCCGGAGAAGATGCGGCGAACTCCGTTCAATCGGCGGAACAACCGCTCGACATCATTCCACCTCTTAATACATCTCCTTGTAATGCTTCCAGAGGTGTACACGGCTGCTCAAGGGTGCAACCACCGGCATGTACCCCAAGGCGCGAGTTGGCGAGTCTCATTGCCCTCGTAGGCGTGGTCCATCAACAGGAACGGTCCCAGACGTTGCGGGCCAAGACGGGTCAGCAGCTTACGCCCTTCCGGCGCATCGTGGGCCCGGCCCGGGGAGAGCGAGAACGTTTTGAGCAAACATCGGCGTGGGTGGTCGCTGGCGAGCTGCAATGGCCTCGCGTTTCTCCGCCGACGGGTCGCGACCTTCCCGGATCATCCTGGCGTTTACCAGAGCTGCCTGCCGCGCTTCGGCCAGGGAAACCATCGGGTATTCGCACAGGCCCAGATGCCTCCGTTTCCCGTCGATGGTGACCCGCTGGAACCAGTACTCGGTTCCGGAATATTTTGCCCGGAGATCGAGGCCGCCCGCGTCTGAGTATGTGACCGTTTCTTGAACCGACTGAGCCAAAACCGCAGAAAGGGCATTGCGCTTACGTTTGGGGGTCATCTGACCTTGTCCTGCCTATACCAGTTCTATGCCATTATTTCAGCGGATGCGGCGGGATTTTGGCGGACGTTACAGGACACAAAAATGGCCGTTGCCTACTCAACGCTGGTCGGCAACAGCCACTTGATAGGCCTATTCGCGATGTAAGATGGCGGAGAGGGCGGGATTCGAACCCGCGAGAGGCGTTAACCCCTACGCGATTTCCAGTCGCGCCCATTCGTCCACTCTGGCACCTCTCCGCAACTGTCCGGACGCTCGGGACGTACCCGGACCATGCACGACTCTGACGGGCGGGCTGAAATTATAGCACGCCCGGTTCAGCGCCCTCGCCGCCGGCGTCACTGTGCGGCGGGCTGATAGACCTCGGTGTCGGGGTGGTACTGGAACCATCCAAACCAGAAGGACGTCAGGCTGGGGATGCGCGGGAAAGCCTGCGAGGGATCGGATTGGTTGACCAATCCAGACTCGGCAATCTGCCAACCTGAGCCGGTTTCATCGACCAGTACGGAGGGCGCAACATCGGGCTGGTCCGAAGAAGGCAGGGCAAATACCGTGTCGCCGCGCTCGTAAATGCGGCCGGCCCGGGATTCAGACGATGCGACGACGACCACGTTCAGGTCTCCCAGAGTGTCGTTGATCAACCGCACCTGCTGCAGGTCAGCCACCCGGTAGGCTTTGGCGCTGTCTCCGATGGACAATCCCACGACGACTTCTTTAGGGTCAAACGTAACATCCCGATTCCACACCGGGAACATCACATCATCGGAGGTGAAATAGTCGTAGTAGATAGCGCGCGGATCATTCTCGGGGACGTAAAAATCGGGCGGGTAGATGCCGGTGTCCCGGGACAACACCGTGGTGTCAGGATGCTCAACCAACCATTCGTCCCAGGTGGTCACTACCGACGGAAAGAAAGGTTGCCGGATGCCCGAATCGGCCAGAGAGCCGATGACCGGTTCGCCGATGAACTGGTTCCACAGCGACCGGGTGGCACGGTCGTACATCACCTTGTTGCTGCGGTAGAGCAGGCCGGAGGTGCCGAAGGTGGTTGCTTCGCCGTTGACGATGCCGGAATACACGATTCCGGTGCCGCAGAGGGTTCAATACACCAGCGAGATCGGTTCGGCGCCCAGCACGTCGTTGGCCAGTTCGTGGGCGTTCATCACGCGCAGCGGGTAGGCACGGTGCTCGCCGTTGATGGACACGCCAAACACCCGATCGCCAGGCCACAGCCAGGTCGCCTGCTCGGCCAGGATGTGGGGTGGCTGGTCCAGCGGTGGGATGCCGTCCAGGCGCACGCCACCCCAGACCACCTCGGTGAGGTCAACCCGCGAGCGAGTGATGCCCGGTTCCAGGATGGCGCCAATGGCCGGGTCGATCAGCGCCAGCGAGTCCACCTTCCAACGGGGATACTCAGAAGGAGGGGCGTATTCGTCCATGCGCGGCCCAATCCACTCCCGCCACAGGCGGCGGTCGAAATCGAAGTCCTGCCCGGTGAGGGCCGTCAGAGTGTCTATCCCCTGTCGGAGGGTATCCCGATTTCGGAAGAACTTCAGCGCCTCCAGGATGACCACGACCTGGGACTTGTCGCCGTACTCCTCCGTGTCCGCCAGCGCGGCGAGCGTCGTCTCCGAGGAGTGGTCCAGCCCGTGCCAGATGCCGAACATGGTGCGGTTGGAATCATAGGTGACGGCGGTGGGCTCGGCGACGGGAGCCGGACCTGAAGCCGTGGGCTCGAGCGTGGGACTGCCGGCAGTCGTCGCCGGTTGGACGGTTGGCACGGGGGGCGGCAGCGTCAACGCAGGATCTTCCGGCGCCGGCGCTTCCGGTCGGGCGCACGCCAGTCCGAGCAACCCGGTCAACAACAGCAGGGACAGGATGGCTTTGGACAACTGGATTTCCTTAGTTCCCCGAGCACAAGGTAGGATGGTGGAGACACCAAGGTGGTCGCACCGCCGTATCTGGTTCAGGCGGGTGAACTGTGCTGCTCGACCTTGATGAGCTTGACATGATCGGGGAGCCGGAAGCCGGCTTCCCTGAGAGCTTTGGTGAGAGCTTTGATGTCGATGACGTAGAGTTCCACGCGGTTTTCGGGAACGTTGATGCCCGACTCGACCCGGATACCGGTGGCACTGGCAAGAGCGTGCGCTCGGTTCTGGGCCTGTTCCAGGTACCGCAACGACGCCTCAGCTTTGCGGGCCTTGATGATCCCCTTCAGGGGATGGTCAATCACGTAGGGCGCCAGGATGCCTTCAGGGTTTTCGGTGAACAACACGGTCACGCCAAAATCCGGTTCGTGGTGGATCCACAATCCGGCATAGGTGTCCGGTTCTCTCGACCGGAGCGCCGCGCCCAGCGGTCCAACCTCGCCCTGCAGGGACAGGCGGCACACGGCTTCATCGATACTCACTCCGAAATCGTTCGCGTAGTATTGAGCGTCTATCCTCAGTGCATCGTTCTCGGGTAAGGGCGGGCAGGTGAGTGGTTCGCTCGCGGTTTGGGTCGGAGATGAGGCCGGCAGCAACCAGAGCGTCGCTACTATGATTACGACGAGCGCACCGGCAAGGATGTACACAGTGGGCGAAGTCGTCACATTCATGCCTCAGAGCGCCAGGGCTCGACACGCGTTCATGAGTCGGGGGCAGGTGCTGGCCCTGCCCCCGTCCACGTAAACCCCAATCCACCGAAAGGGTGAATGTGCCAGCGTGCTGAGGGGATGAGAAAATGCTCCCGCGCTTCGGGGATAATGGTTTTTGGGACAAGAAACCGACCCGAAACGAGGAGCACTCAAAAGATGCTACCACTGGGCAGCCCCGACCGCATCCATGTCGCCTTCGATGATCACCGCCTGGTGACCAACGCCGGACTGCTTTTGCCGGTCACTTTGGCCCAGCACCTGGGTGTGGGTGAGCTGGCGGACAACAACGTTGACCTGGGAGAAACGCCGGGTCGAGCCAACCCGGGGGACAAGCTGCTGACGCTGGTGGCCTCGGCCCTGGCCGGTGGCGATTGCATCGATGACGCCGACGTGTTGCGCACCGGCGGGACGGCCAGCGCCATCGGCTGCGTGGTCAAAGCGCCATCCACGCTGGGGACCTTTCTGCGCAGCTTCCGGTGGGGTCATGTCCGCCAGCTGGATCGGGTGAGCCGGGAGTTGCTGGCGCGGGCCTGGGCCGCTGGGGCCGGACCTGGAGACGAGCCGTTGACCATCGACTTGGACTCCACCATCTGCGAGACCTACGGACTGGGCAAGGAAGGGGCCCGCCGCCATGGCTACACCGGCCAGCGGGGCTATCACCCGCTGCTGGCCGTGGCCGCGGACACCGGCGACGTGCTGATGGCGCGGCTCCGTGAGGGTCGGGCCAACACGGCTCGGGGCGCCGCCCACTTCCTGCGGGAGACGGTGGGGCGGGTGCGCTACGCTGGGGCCACCGGACAACTCACCGTGCGCGCCGACAGCGGCTTCTACTCCCACGCCATCGTCGCGGTCTGCCGGAAGCTGGATGTCCACTTCTCCATCACCGTCCGCCAGCACGCCCGGTTGCGCAATCTCATCGAGGCCATACCCGAGCAGGACTGGACACCCATCTCCTACTGGATGGACGGCGCCGCCGACGTGGCCGAGACTGAATACACTCCATTCGAGAGCCAGCCCGACGCCGCGCCGGCGCGTCTCATCGTACGCAGAGTGAAGCCCACGCCCGGTTCCCAACTGGCGCTCATCGCCGACTACAGCTACCACGCCTGCATCACCGACCGGGAGGGCGAAACTCTGCAACTGGAGGCCGACCACCGCCGCCACGCCGAGATCGAGAACGCCATCCGCGACCTGAAGTACGGCGTGGGGCTCAATCATCTACCCTCAGGACGCTTCGCCGCTAACGCCGCCTGGCTGGCCGTCCAGGTCATGGCGCACAACCTGGCCCGCTGGACGGCGCGCATCGGTCTGGGCGAGCAGATCCTTACCACCAAGACCCTCCGGCGACGCTTCTTCTCCCTGGCTGGACGCATCACCCGCAGGGCCCGCCGCCTCACCCTGCATCTTCCCCAAGGCTGGCCCTGGCAAAACCAGTTCATGCAGGCCCTGGCCCGGCTGCGAGCCCTGCCGCTCCCTTCCTGACGGCGTAGCTAGCGCCCGACCCTTCAACCAGACCGCCCAACCGCCTGGCAGACCCGCGTCAGGCTGGGCACCGCGTGTCTCCAGCTGCCATCGACTATGGTGATCTTGCCCGCCGCCGCCGCTCGCGAGCCGTCAACATCCTCCTGGCGTAGCTGTGTCGACCCGCACCCGCCCGCATCCGGCGGGATCAGGGCACTGCAGCCATCAACCACGCTTCTCATCCCCTGCGTCACCAACCCACTCGCGTCCCTTCGGTGGATTCGGGGTAAAGGTTCGCCGGAGCGATGCTAGTCGGCGGCAGCCGCAGCGGCCGCGTACCACTCAGGTCCCTCCTGCCCGGGCTCGGGCAGCACGAAACCGCCCTCCATGGTCCAGGATGCAGGGTTCTCGGTGATACGCCCGGGGATGTCGTCGGCAGAAACGTTAGCGACTCGCGCGAAGGCCTGGGTGAGGTCGGACAGGAGCTGCTGCTTGACTTCTTCGGAGCGGCCGGCACGATTGCCACCGTCCAGATAGTACCCCTTACCGTGCTCGTGGGTCTGGCTCTCCGGAGTTTCCAGGAAGGTCACGGACACGAAGCTGCGGGGCGCGCCGGTGGAGCCGCAATGGATGTCGGTGAAGGCCAGGGCGATCTCCTGCCGCTGGTCAAATGACAGGGAGTCCGTGGGGATGAAACAGCGGTAGTGCGGCATGTTCTGCTCCTCGCGCCGGTTTGGCGGTCTAGTTGTCGCGTCGGTCGCGGGCGGACACGACCAGCTCGTCGGTGGTGCAGCCGGTGAGGTCCATCCACATATCCTGAATGGACTGCATGAGTTCCACGCGGGTTTCCTGCTGCAGGCCGGGCGGGATCTCACCGCGCACGGCTGACGTCGTGGACAGCCTGCCGCCACGGAATCCGAAGCCGTGGGGGATTTCGATCCAATTGACGGACACTTCGTCGGCATTTCCGCCCACGAAACCGGTCGAGATACGAGCCAACTCGGAAGCCAGTCGGGGCCGCAGGTCTTCGGGGACTATCCCCTCCTGGATGGTGCAGTTGAACGTGATCATCGGCCTTTCCGAACCCGACATATTGGTGATGCGGCAGGGTAACATAGCCCGGAGTGACGCAGCAATCACGAGGGCCGATCACAGGAGGCAACCACCCATGTGTCGAAGCATCAAGACCCTGCGGCGGGCTGACGCCCTCGCCACCGACGATGAAGTTCAGGAGGCGGCGCTGCAGTTCGTACGCAAGATCAGCGGGTACCGCCTACCGTCGCGGGCCAACGCGCCGGCCTTCGACCAGGCCATCGCCGAGGTCGCCCTGGCCACGCGGACGATGTTAGACGCCCTGGCTGCGCCGGCGGGGCACACTCACCAACTCAAATGACACGCCGGGGGCGCTGTGCTATCGTAGGCCGGCCCGTCTCAGCGGGCCATAGTTTCGTCAAAACACCCAACTCATTCAGGAAGGATTCATCATGCCCACCATGACCGGCGGCCAGGCTCTCATGCGCTCCTTGTATCTCGAGGGGGTGCGTGTCATCTTCGGGTTGCCCGGGGTGCAGCTGTACCACGCGCTGGACGCGCTGAACGACGTGCCGGGCATCCGCCTGATCACCACGCGTCACGAGCAGGCCACGGCGTACATGGCCGACGGCTACGCCCGGGCCAGCGGCGGCGTGGGCACCGCGCTGATGGTGCCAGGCCCGGGGTTGCTGAACGCCTCGGCGGCCATCAGCACCGCCTACTCCGCGTCGTCGCCGGTGCTGGTGGTGTCGGGTCAGATCGAGCGGGACCTGATTGGTGCGGACCGGGGCATCCTGCACGAGGTCAACGACCAGCAGGACTGCATCCGGCCCATCACCAAGTACGTGCGGCGGATGATGACCGCAGAGGAAGCTCCGGAGGCGGTGCACGAGGCGTTTCGGCAGCTGACCACGGGACGCCCGCGTCCGGTCGAGATCGAGATGCCGCCGGAAACCATGGCCGAGCAGGGCACGGTCAACCTGGTCGAGGCCGAGGGCTACCCGCGCCCGGCCGCGTCCGACGAGCAGGTGGCGGAGGCGGCGCGCATCCTGGCCGGAGCGCGGCGTCCGCTGATCTGGGCCGGCGGCGGCGTCATATCCTCCGAAGGGTCGGACGCGCTGGTGAGGCTTGCGGAACGTCTGCAGGCGCCGGTGATCACCACCGCCGAGGGCAAGGGCGCCATCGACGACCGGCATCCGTTGGCGCTGGGCGCGCTCCGTCTGCGCAACGATCCCGTGGCCAAGGAGGAGCCTAATTTCGACGTCATCCTGGGCGTGGGCAGCAGGATGGCCTTCCCCATGTGGCTGGACGGGCAGCGCGTGGTGCAGATCGACATCGATGCCGACGAACTGGGCCGCAACTGGGAGAACACCTACGGTATCGCCGGCGACGCCCGCGCCGTGGTGGAACAGGTGGACGCCAAGCTGGCCGAGACCATTCAAATCGGCTCCCGCCCGTCCTTTGCCGCCGAGACCGAGGCGTTGCGCCAGCGTCGCAAGGAGTCCGCGCTGCGGCCGGAACCGCAGGAATCGTTCCTGCAGGCCGTGCGCTCCGCCGTGCCGGAGGATGGCATCCTGGTGTCGGGCATGACCCAATTGGGCTACTACGCCCGCGCCTTCTGGCCCACCTACGAGCCGCGCACCTTCATCACGTCCAGCTACTCGGGCAATCTGGGCTACGCCTACCCCACGGCGCTGGGAGCCAAGGTTGCCCAGCCCGACCGTCCGGTGGTGGCCCTGTGCGGCGACGGCGGGTTCCTGTTCAACTCGCAGGAACTGGCCACGGCGGTGCAGCACGGCATCAACGCGGTGGCGGTGGTGTTCAACGACAGCGCATACGGCAACGTCCTGCGCGACCAGGTGAACCAGTTCAACGGCCGCGCCGTGGGCGCCGAGCTGCACAACCCCGACTTCGTCAAGCTGGCCGAGGCATACGGCGTCCGCGCCGCCCGCGCCGAGGGCCCGGAGGCGCTGGAGTCGGCCCTTCGCGAGGCCATCAACACCAACGGGCCGAGCCTCATCGAGGTGCCGGTGGGCATGATGCCGACGCCGTTTACGTAAGGGATTGACCCGGCGCAGGGAGGATTGAGCCATGAAACTCACGGTGACCATTGACCGGGATGAAGACGGTGTCTGGATCGTGGAATGCCCGGCCATTCCGGGCTGTGTAAGCCAGGGCGATACGAAGGATGAAGCGCTGTCGAACATCCGGGAAGCCATCGAGCTCTGCATGGAAGTGCGCGCCGAACGGGGCCTGCCTCTCACCGTCGAAACGCGGCAGGTGGAGGTTGCCTTGTAATGCCCCCGTTGCCGGTCTTGAGCGGGTCGGAGACGGTGCGTAATTTTGAGCGCTTTGGCTGGGACGTGGCCCGCCAGCGGGGCAGCCACATCGTGATGACCAAACCGGGAGAAATGACGACGCTCTCCGTGCCTAATCATTCCACGGTGGCCAAAGGAACACTCCGCCGCCTCATCCGTGACGCCGGCCTGACCGTAGCCGAGTTTTGCGCCGCCTTATAATGCTCACTCCTGCGACTACAAGCAACGTCTCGGGCGACCAGTTCGGAGGACGCACGGTCGGTGCCGAGTTGCACAACCCAGACTTGGTCAAGTTGGCTGAGGCCTACGGCGTCCGCGCCGAAGGGCCCGATGCGCTTGACTTAGCCCTCCGCGAAGCCTTGGCCGCCGACGCGCCGAGCCTGATCGAGGTGCCAGTGGGCATGATGCCGACGCCGTTTACGTAAGGGCTGCTGTTCGCGATCGTTGCTTATGCTCTTCTACGAGAGTTGGTGATGTAAGGGATTCCAGATAACGGTCCTAGGTAACGACTTTCGTCCAGGAACTGAAGCAATGATTTAATTTCACGTCGGTCGTTCGGCACTACGATCCTGCCGTTTCGAACTTGGATCTGCAATTGCGTTGGCGTTGCCGCTGATTGGATCGCAGTCGCGTTATGCCGATCCAGAATCCCACTTTCGGCGATCGCTTGGATCATCCGGCGGGATATTTCGTCAGTTACATTGACGAACTGGTCTACGTCACCAATTTCGAGATTACGGTGAGCAGCGAAAGCACGCACTTCAGGCTCGGTCGCCGCGCGAAAAGCTTCTCGCAAATTGAAAATGCTACGCAGATTAGCCCGAATCCACCGATGGGATGCGGACACGGGGGTTGGAGCAGGGATGGGAGGGCCGGGAATGAGACTACGGGGACTTGATCCTGATGGATGTGGACGGGTGCGGGGTGCGAGTATCGCGCGAAGGTGATTTCTGACGGCCCGCAGCGCTGGCGGCAGGCAAGATCGGTAGCCAGCAGTCAGCAGGAGACGCCGGAAGCCGGCCTGGCGCGGGTGGAGGCGGCTATCGGGGATGCTGGTGGATGGTCAGAAGCCGTAGGGCGATCAGGAAGGGAGCGGCAGGGCTCGCAATCGAGCCAGAGCGCTGCTGAATTGGTTTCGCCAAGGCCAGCCCTGTGGCAGATGCAGGGTGAGGCGTCGCGCCTTGCGGGTGATGCGTCCGGCCAGGGAGAAGAAGCGCCACCGGAGGGTTTTGGTGGTTGCCATCGGCTCACCCAGCCCGATGCGCGTGGTCCAGCGCACCAGATTGTGGGCGATTACTTGCACCGCCAACCAGGCGGCGTTGGCGGCGAAGCGTCCTGAGGGGAGATGGTTGAGGCCCACGCCGTACTTCAGGTCGCGGATGGCGTTCTCGATCTCGGCGTGGCGGCGATGGTCAGCTTCCAGTTCCAGGGTGTCGCCCTCACGGTCGGTGATGAAGGCGTGATAGCTGTAGTTGGCGATGAGGGCCAGCTGGGAGCCGGGGGTGGGCTTCACTCGCCGGACGATGAGCCTCACCGGTACCGCATCGGGCTCACTGGCAAAGGGAGTATAGATGGTCTCGGCCACGTCGGCGCCGCCCTCCATCCAGTAGGGGATGGGCGTCCAGTCTGCCTCGGGTATGGCGTCAATGAGATTGCGCAGTTGGGGGTGCTGGCGAACGGTGATGGAGTAACGTACCTTCTTATCGCGGCAGGCGGCCACCATGTCGTGGGTGTAGAAGCCGCTGTCCGCCCGCATGGTGAGCGATCCAGTGGCTCCGGCATGGCGCACTCGGCTCACCGTTTCGCGCAGGAAGTTGGCGGCGCCGCGGGCGGTGTTAGCCCGACCCTTTCGCAATCGACACATCAGCACCTCTCCGGTGCCTTCGGCCACGGCGAGGAGCGGGTGATAGCCCCGCTGGCCGGTGTAGCCGTGATGGCGCGCACCCTCCTTGCTCAGACCGTAGGTCTCGCAGATGGTGGAATCGAGATCAATGGTCAGCGGCTCGTCTCCTGGACCGGCGCCGAAGGCCCAAGCTTGAGCCAGCACCTCACGGCTCACCCGATCCAACTGGCGCGTGTGGCCCCACCGGAAACTCCGCAGAAACGTACCCAGCGTGGACGGCGCCTTGACTACGCAGCCCAGCACCCGCTCGGTCTCGCCAGCGCGCAACACGTCGGCGTCGTCAATGCAGTCGCCACCGGCCAGCGCCGACGCCACCAGGGTCAGCATCTTGTCGCCGGCATTGGCGCGACCTGGCGCATCTCCCAGGTGAACGTGGCGGTCCACCAACTCTCCCAGCCCCAGGTGATGGGCCAGGGTGATGGGCAAAAGCAGCCCCGCATTGGCCACCAGGCGCTGATCATCAAAGGCAATTTGGATGCGGTCGGGCTGCTCGCGTGGTAGCATCTTTTGGGTGCTCCTGGTCTGGGGATGGTTTCGTCTTTCTGAAACCATTATCCCCGAAGCCGGGAGCACTTTCTTACCCCGTTAGTACGCCGACACCCTCATCCTTTCGGTGGATTGGGGCTTAGTGAAACTCCTAAATTTGATAACATCATCTTCTACGATGCATGTGAGCGATCCGTTCAATGTAAACGCCGTGTTATTGAGCCTTCGGAAAGTGTTACGCACTTCCATTAGGGCGAATCGCCGGCTAAGCACTTGACTGGATGTGAATCGCTGCACCAGAATACGATTCGGCCCACCATCATCCGGCGAAACGAACAGAGCTCTGATCCCTTCTCTTTGGAAACGCGCAGTGTCGACTACGTCGACAGAATTCAGATTCGCCGCGATTGCTCGCCGAATTTCTGCTATCTCAGTTTCTATCGTATCTACCTGCAACGTCAGAAACTCGTCTGGGCCCGGTCGCCAACGTTCGTCGAACGGAGTTTCATGGTCTATGCCTTCCCGAAAATCCTCTTCTTGGTCGAGGAAAAGACGTTCGACTTCGTTTTGCACCTCGCCGTTCAAGCGGATGCGTTTCCCGAGAAGTGCATTGCCTACACGACACGCCGCGAAGAGGTTAGTAGGCATACTGGTCATCTCCTTTCCAAGGTTTCCACTACCGTATAGTTTGTCATCTGAGTTACAATAAATGGACTATGGAGATTAGGTATAAAGCGTTTTGTAATGAAAATGTATGTCACTCCTTCAGGCGTGCCGACTTTATAAAAGTGCCAGCCGAACACATTGAGCAAGGGGTTGAATTGGTAACTATTGCCGGTGAGTGTTAAAGCAAAAAATAGTGCTCCCATAGGCACTAAGATAGTCCAATCTAACATGTCAAAGGAGGTTTCCAATAACGGTGCCAGATACAGAATTAGCACCCCCATGTTTTCCCTGTCGGCTGATTCCAGGCTATTGATCGTCAGACTAAAAGTTTCCATCCGCGTGCGGGCTCTATGGAGCAACCAACTGGCCATCGTTGCAAGGAACATTCCAGCCAAGACGAGGATTATGGCCTCGATCTTGCTTCCGGCCAGCAATGCCATGGTTGAATACACGAAAATCACCGGAGCTACCGAGGTACCGGTCAAGAACGCGATCGTGATGAAGTTGAACATACCGGTTCTGCCTCTGCTCGTTGATTGGCACGGCATTCGTTCCCGGCGTCCGGCGAAGTGTATCATGATCGAACACTTTTGGAATCGATCTGCTCCTCGCGACGTAAGATCGGCGGGACAGAATAGGTAGAAAATCCCAATGACTAAGCAACTCACCGCGATCATCGAAGGCGCAGCAGGCGGGTACGGCGCTCTTTGCTCTGAGCTTGACATCGCTAGTCAGGGCGAAACCGTGACCGAAGCGCGCGACAACCTGAAAGAGGCGCTGGAACTATTTTTCAAGGTGGCCTCTGCTGAAGAGGTACGGCGACGGCTGTTGTAGCCGAAGGATGTGACAACGATGCGCCAGGTAGTGCTTTATCCGGGAGAAGATGGCTTTTGGGTGGTGGAATGCCCCAGCCTGCCCGGCTGTGTGAGCCAGGGTGAAACACGTCAGGAAGCCATCGCCAACATCAAGGAAGCCATCGAAGCGTATGTTGGCGTACTGGAGGAGGACGGGCTGCCGGTCCCTGAGGATCGGTTTGAAACGATGGTCGTCGCCGTATGAGCAGGTTGCCTCGCGTCTCCGGGCGCGAGTGCGTGAGAGCGCTGGCTGGAGTGGGTTTCTATACGAGGCGGCAGCGGGGTAGCCACATCATTTTGCGCCGCGACGATCCTTTCGCCCAACTGGTGGTCCCGGATCACCGTGAGCTCGACACCGGAACGCTGCGTGCCATCATCAAACAGGCAGGTTTGAGTGTGGAGTAATTCACGGAACTATTATGATTCTTGGGACGCGACGGCTTCCCAGGAGCCATGAAGTTATAATGGGTTGCCAACCAAGGTCGACCGCGTAAACTCTTCCATGCCCACCCCCACTCGTATCCTTATCACCGACTTCGTCTGGCCCTCCACCGCGCCCGAGCGCGAGGTGCTGGTGGCCGGCCTGGGCGACGATGTGGAGGTAGTGGAGGCGCCGGACGGTTCGGAGGCGACGCTGGCGGCGCTGGCGGTTGACTGCGACGGGATCATGACCTGCTTCGCGCAGGTCACACCGGCGGTGGTGCGGGCGGCGGAACGGTGCCGTGTCATCAGCCGGTACGGTGTGGGCGTGGACAACATCGCCGTTGACGTGGCCACCGAGCTGGGCATTCCCGTCACCTACGTGCCCGACTACTGCGTCGACGAGGTCAGCGACCACGTGATGGCGCTGCTGCTGACCTGGAACCGGCAGGTCGGGTTCTATGGCAGCTTGGCCAAGGCCGGACGCTGGGAGGGCACGGCGTCGCCGCACCCGCTGACCCGGCTGCGAGGGCAGACCATCGGCATCGTCGGATTCGGGCGCATCGGGCGGGTGGTGGCGGACAAGGCGCGGGCATTCGGGCTGGATGTGGTGGTCTTCGATCCCTACCTGCCGGGCGATGCGACGCTGCCGGACGGCGTGTCGGCGGCGACAATGGACGACCTGCTGGCAGCGTCCGACTACGTGACGGTGCATACGCCGTTGAACGAAGAAACGCGGGGGCTGATTGGTCGGCGGGAGTTCGAACGTATGAAACCGTCGGCCTACATCATCAACTGCGCGCGGGGCCCCATCGTTGACGAGCCCGCGTTGGGCGGTGCTCTCCGGGCCGGGCAGATCGCCGGCGCCGGCCTGGACGTGATGGAGTCGGCGTCGCCGCCGGTGGACCATCCGCTGTTCGCTATGGACAACGTGATCGTCACGCCCCACGTGGCCTTCCTGTCCCAGCAGTCGGTGCTGGAACTGGAGGTGCGCACGGCTCGGGCCACGGTGGACGTGCTGCAGGGACGCATGCCGGAGTTCCTGGTGAATCCCGCGGTGCTGCCGCACTCTCGTGTCCAGCTAATCTGACGGGAACGAGCCGTCGTATCTTATCGAGCTCACGAAGGAGGGCCACATGGCTGAAGCGGGATTTACCATCAGTTACCTCGGCACGGGAGCGGGCGGCAGCACCTTGCGCAACCATACCGCCATGGTCCTGGACTGCCCCACCGGCGAGCGGATCCTGCTGGATGCCGCGTCGGGCAATACGGTGCTGCGCCACGGGCAGCAGCTGGGCATGTCGCCCATGGAGTTCGATCACTGCCTGCTGAGCCACAGCCATCCCGACCACTGCGAGGGGTTGCCGCACATCGAGATGCAGCGCAGCCGGCGCAATCCGGCCGAACAGCCGATGCAGCTCTATGGCTCGGAGCGGGCGTTGGGAGACATCGGCACGTTGCTGGCCTTGCCGACGCGCGGGCTCGACGTGGACGTCGACGGCGCGCTGCGGCGGGACGGGCGGCGGTCCATCACCTTCCGGCCCACCGAACCGAGAGAATGGGTGCAGCTCACGCCGGGCGTGCGAGCCAGGTGCGCCGACGTCAACCACATCGGCGGGACGCTGGCCTGGCGGGTCGAGTCAGGCGGAAACTCGGTGGTGTTTTCGGGGGACACCCGTTGGTGTCCGGAGTTGGCCGAACTGGCGGAGGGTGCGACGCTGCTGATCCATGAAGCCATCTGCACCGAGGCCGACCGTAGCCGGGCAGACAACACGGCGCACGCCACGGCGGCGGAGGCCGGGCGCATCGCCCAGATGGCCGGCGTCGGCTCGCTGACGCTGACGCACATCGACAACGCTTTCCACGCCGACACTGAGCCGCTGGCCGCCGAGGCGCGTTCGGTGTACGACGGGCCGGTGGCGGTGGCGGAGGACTGCTGGCAACAACGCGTGTAGGTTGTCCACCCTTGCAATGCATGGTGTTTCGTGATATATTATATTTATAAACATGATATACACGCAGCAAATGCCGATTAGAATGACGGTCGCAGCGCCTTCCGGCGGTGCCGCCAACCGGTCATTCAGAGTGACAACGATTCGGTTGGCCCAGCAGCGTGTCGTTGTATAATCGAGTACGCACAGTCAATTTCAGGAGGTTTTATATGAACCGTACGCAACGTGATTTGATACTGCTGGCCGCGGGCATCGGCATCGGGGTTGGCCTCGGAATGCTGCTGGCGCCCCGCAGCGGCCAGGAGACCCGACTGGCCCTGACTCGCGGCGCCAGTCAGGCCGTTGAGCGCGGACGCGATTACTGGGAGCGGATCCGCAGCCGGATCGCAGCTGGTGACAGTGACGAGCAACTGGATTCCGAACAGTAATCTTTGTGGACGGCCGGCGCGGCGGTCAACTGAACCGTCGCGCCGGCGCTTTTTTGTGCTCCCACGAGAAGGAAACTAAGCCATGTCGCCTGACGTCCTGTCGATTATTAGAGATATAGCAATCACCGTGATGTCGGTCGTGGTTGCCGTGGCGGCGGTAGTGCTCATCATCGTGACGTTGAATATATACCCCAAGATCAGGCGGGCGGCGACCAATTTCGAGGCGTCCTCGTGCCTGATGCTTGACACGGCCGCGCGGATCTCCGGAATGATGACAGCGGGCAGCGAACTGGCCACGTTCGTGTGGGATCTGGTTACGCGCCTGCGCCGGCGTAGCGACGACAAGTCAGAGGCTGAAGGCAGCTCTGCCAACTGATGCGCCCGCGCCTAACTCTGGAGTTCACATCCGATTTGCTTGTTCTCCCGACGGATATGTGGGGGTGCCGGTTTCACGTTACGAGTATGTTAACCTTGTAGATGTTACGGGGACTAAGTTATAATGAAATAGTTTTCTATTTCGCGCGGTGTGTGATGGCAGATATATTCGACAAACTTCAGCCTATCGTGGATCGTTATCGGTCCATTGAGGAAGAAATGGCGCAACCGGAAGTTGCTGCAGATTATGCCAGGCTGCGCGAGTTGAACCGCGAACGATCCGGACTTGAAGAGTTGGCGGGCATCGACAGCCTACGATGTTGGCTGTTTGAAGAACAAGCCGACCTAAGGGCCCTGGTCAGCGAGGGAGGCGACCCCGAGCTGGTGGAAATGGCCCAACTGGAGCTGCAGGGGGTCGAACAACGCATCTCCGAGTTGGCCCAGCGGTTGAAGATCTCCCTGCTGCCGAAAGACCCGAACGACGAGCGGGACGTCATAGTGGAGATCCACGCCGCCGCTGGTGGCGAGGAGGCCTCACTGTTTGCCGGCGACCTGTACCGGATGTACCAGCGCTTCTCCCAGGAGCAGAGCTGGGCGGTAGAGATACTGGACTCCAACCCGTCGGACCGGGGCGGTTTCAGCCGCATCGCGTTTTCCGTGGACGGAGCCAAGGCCTTCAGCCGTCTGAAGTTTGAAGCCGGCGTGCACCGGGTGCAGCGCGTTCCCGAAACGGAGACCCAGGGTCGGATCCACACTTCGACGGTCACGGTGGCAGTGCTGCCCCAGGCTGATGAGGTCGAGGTGGCCATAAAAGAAGACGACCTGCGCATCGATATCTTCCATGCCGGAGGCCACGGCGGGCAGAACGTCAACAAGGTCGCCACTGCCGTCAGGATCGTCCACGAACCGTCCGGCGTGGTGGTGGTCTGCCAGGATGAACGATCGCAGTACAAGAACAAGTCCAAGGCCATGACCATACTGCGCAGCCGGCTGTACGCGGCGGAACAGGAGCGCCACCAGGCCGCCATTTCCAACAGCCGCAAGGCGCAAATCGGCAGCGGTGACCGCAGCGAGAAAATCCGCACCTACAACTACCCGCAGGACCGGATCACGGACCACCGGATCGGGCTGTCCGTCCACGGCGTTCAGCGTCTTATGGACGGGGGCCTGGGCGACATCATCGATCGCCTGATCGTCGCCGACCAGGAACGCGCTCTGGCCAGCGCGTCCGCCTGATCCCACGGTTAACGTCCAACATGTTCAGGGGCGGCCGCATGGTCGCCCTTACCGTTTGATCGATATGCCCAACCTCCGCACCGCAATCCAGGAGACCCACCGCACCTTGGAGTCGGCCGAAATCCCGGACGCCCGCCTGGAGGCCGAGGTGATGGTGATGGACGTGATGCAGATGCCGCGTCAGGCCATCTTTGCGGAGCAGGAGTCCCAGGTCTCTCCCCTACAGGAGGAGCGACTGGCGGCCATCGTGACACGGCGTCTCACGCGGGAACCGCTGGCTTACATACTGAACTACCGCGAGTTCTACGGCGTCAATCTGTTGGTGAACCAGGACGTGCTGATACCCCGCCCCGAGACCGAGACCATGGTGGAGCACGCGCTGTTCATGGCGCTGATGGGCATGGAGAGCCGCGAACTGGTGATAGCCGACGTGGGCACTGGGACCGGCGCCATCGCCGTAAACCTGGCCATCCACCTTCCGGCGGCCCGCATCTACGCCAGTGACGCCTACGACGCTACCCTGGACGTCGCCGCGTACAATGTGCGGATGCACAACGTCGCCGACCGCATCACCCTGCTCAAGGGCGATCTTCTCGAGCCGCTGCCCGAGCCGGTGGACGTTATCGTCGCCAACCTGCCTTACCTGCCCACGAATCGCATTCCCACCCTGCAACCGGAAATCCAGTGGGAACCGGTGGCCGCGTTGGATGGTGGGGCCGACGGCTTGGACCACATCCGCCGCCTGCTGTCCCAGGCTGCCGCATCGCATGGCGGCGAAGGCAACCGACTGAAACCCCACGGCGTGATCCTGCTGGAGATGGATCCGGAGCAGATGCACACGGCCAAATCGTTGGCGTCCGAAGCGTTCCCCCAGGCGGAAATCACCGTTGAGCCAGACCTTGCCGGCTTGGATCGCGTGCTGTCGGTCAGCTTGGCCAGCGATTGCTAAGGCCAGAGCGAACCGGTGTGGTCGCTGTCGGCCGGTTTGCCGACATCGCCGTGCCACCGTGAGCGCCCATGCGTGTCCTGATCGTCTCGGATATCCACTCCAACCTTCAGGCTTTTGACGCGGTCCTGGCCGATGCGGAAGACGCCGGTGGATACGACGTGGTGTGGTTCCTGGGTGATCTGGTGGGTTATGGATCAGACCCTGGTGAATGCATCGATCGACTGCGGCAACTGCCCCACGTTGCTGTCGCCGGCAACCATGACCACGCCGTGACGGGCAAACTGAACGCCGACCTTTTCAACGGCGCGGCCCGCGCCGCCGCCCTGTGGACGACTCAACAGCTGTCCGACGACGAAATGGAGTACCTGATCAATCTACCCGAGGTGCACCAGGTCGGACAATTCACCCACGTGCACGGCAGTTTGCGCGATCCGGTCATAGAATATCTCATCAGCGAACCGGCGGCAATGGCGACCTTTGCCCTGATGGAAACGCCCTTTTGCCTGGTTGGACACTCCCATTATCCGTTGGTCTGGACGGAAGACAACGGTAGGGCCAACGTTGAACTCTTGGACCCGTCGGCTCCGGTGCTCCTGCAACCCGAGCAGCGGATGATCGTCAACCCGGGGAGTGTGGGCCAGCCCCGGGACGGAGACTGGCGCGCGTCGTACCTGGTCTACGACACCAAGGCGGGAGGCGAGGCAGGCGTTTTGCATCATCGCCGCGTCGAGTACGACCTGGCCGGGGCGCAGAATGGGATACTGGCCGCAGGTCTTCCGGAGTCCCTGGCAATTCGCCTGGCGAACGGAAATTAGCAAACTTGACGGTTTTCGGCCCTCACCATTAAACTTTTTTACGACACCCGCTCGCCAGTAGAGCAAGTCGAGGTAACATCATCGCTATTCAACAGATCAATGGCAACGCCGCATTCAGCGAAGACGTAGCGTTATTTATAGATTGGGAGAACTTCAAAATCAGCCTGGCGGTGCGGGGCCGTACGCCCAATGTATCCGCCCTGAAGGAGGAGGTCTCCAACCACGGCCGCGTTGTCGTCAGCAAGGCCTACGCTGACTGGGTATCCCGCGCACCCGAACTCAAGGGGGCCAGCCAGTTTATTCTCGACCCTCCGTCACTGTATGCAGCAGGGATCGAGCCGGTATATGTGCCCACCCGATTGCCCCTGCGCGGATCCTACCAATCAGGTCGTACCGTGAGCGTCAAGAACAGCGTTGACGTGAAGATGACCGCAGACTGCATAGACACTGCACACAACTTCCCCAACATAAATACATTCGTCCTGGTATCCGGCGACTCTGACTTCATTCACGTCATCAATTCGCTGCGCGCGGTCGGCAAGCGCGTCCTCGTGGTGGGCGTGTCCTGGGCCACCTCCCGGCGAATGGCCGATCACGTTGACGGCCTGATCTTCTACGATGCCGACGTCGACCCGATCGACGCCGAGGAACCCGAATCCGCTTTCCACCGCGCTCCGCCGCAGCGCGGTCGTCCGCAGCCGGCGCTTGCCCTGGCCAACCCGGGACGTCACCAGTTGCCCGAGGTTATTCGCGCCATCGAAGACGTGATCCGAACCGAACGGGCTGCCGGCCACACGCTTCTCCTCACGTCGCTGAAACAGCGGCTGGTGCGTCGCATCGCCGGCTTCGACGAGCGCAAGCTGGGTTTCTCCGGTTTCAAGAAACTGATGTTGCGCGTCGCCGAAGAGGGCAACATCAAGATACGCAGTGTCGACCTGGTGGACTGGATCCTGATGGCTGACGAACCGGACCCCGAACCGGCCCGGGACGATGACGACGCCGACGTTGAAGCCGCCGAGTCCTATGATGGCGCCGAGCCCATGGCGGATGCGGACGATGGCGAAGCCCTGGACGCAACCGACCAATCAGATGAATTTGTCGACAGAGATTTCGACGACGAGGGTGAGGACGATCGGTCAGACGGCCGAATGACGCCGGCTGCGGAATCACACGTCCCAGACCAGGTTGCCCCAGCCCCAGCCGGTCCCGACCAGGCCGAGTTCGAGCGATCCCTTGCCGACGCAATCGCCGCCCTGGACCTGCCCCAGTCCGACGACCCCGAGGGCGACGCGGCTCGCATCTCCGACCTGGTGGCAATGAGCCACTTTCTCGAAGATCGCGATGGCGCCGACGCGGTAATGTTCCAGGCGCTCTGCAACGAGATCAGCGAAGCGCTTACCGCCGGCATCACCGCCGAGGATGCCACCGTCTGCAAACACTGGGGAGACTCACCCGACATGGTGGCGCGCAACTTGATCACGCGCTATGTCCGAACCCTGATGTCGAACGGACTGTTCCTGTACCGCAACATAAACCTTAGGGACCCGGAAACCAATCGAACGCGGCGTCGGCGGGTATTCGGGCTAAACCGCGCGCATCCCGTCGTGGGTTTCGCGCTGGCAGCGCGGCTCGGGCTATCCTATGAGCCGCCGTCCGACGAAATGGCTCCCACCAACGACGCCATGGTTGCGCCGCCGGTGGACGATCACGGCTCCGCGGAGGCTGATCGCGCCGAAACAGCCGAAGAGGTGGAAGTGGTCGCCTTCAGCTGACAGCGGCGACGGGCCAATGTGCAGCGGGTCCCCCGGCAGGGTGTGACCCGCTTATGCTTGGCGGTCTGCGTCGAGTTCGTTCCGCGCCCAACAGGCGAGGGCTTTGCCAGGGGCCGTGATCTCCGAAACGGCCGTGTAGTAGTAGTCCTGCCAACCGCGTTCCGGTAGTCCGGCGAACAGCATCAGGTTTAGCGGATACTCCTCGCTGTCCGTGACGCGTCGAAAGTCGTCGCGGAACAGGAATGTGGGCTTGCCCAACGCGATAGCGATGCCGAGCTCGACCATCACTCCCTCGTCTGGCGGCGTTCCGTTCACTACGGCGAAGATCGCGTCGGCGTCGCGCACGTCCTGGCAATCTGCCTGGGCAATCCGGTATGCCCAACCCGTTTGGGACAGGTCAACCTGGTTGTTTCGCTGGAATGGCTCCCACACCTCCAGGCCGAGGCTCTCCAGCGCCGCGACAAGTTCGGGAAGCAGGCGCGTTTTCTGCTGCTCCGAAAAACCGTACGGGTTGGCCAGGTAGATCGTCTTTCGTTTCGAAGACGTCACGATTGCCTAACCCTCAGCCCGGGTCATGCGCTGGAGGTCTCCCGTCAGAGGCGGCAACCGGTGACGCCCAACACGATGGGCAGAACCGTGTCCACCACCGCCCAGATGCCCAGGCCGTGTGGTTGTCGCCCTGGCTGACGTCGCCGGTGACCAGGAACCCGAACCAGTTGTGCAGGAACAGGATTGTGATCACAGTAGTGGTGTAGAAGGCGACGTTGGCCTTTAGGTGCCCGCGAGACACTTGGTCGCCTGCCTCGCGCCCGCCTACGCGGATCTTGTGGGCGCAGTTGAAACCCATCCCCAACGCCAGCCCGACCAGCATGAGCACGTCCAGCACGTGCCAGACGGCGAGCACGCTGATGGCATCTACCAGGAAAATGTTGATGATGAAGAAAACCGCGACCACTATTGATATACCGACGAGATATGCGCCGGCGAGTTTCTTTATTGCTGCCATGCCATGACCCCTTCGCGCTTATCGCAATGCGGTGTTCAATCCTCCGTGCCATGCGCCAGCCAGCTCGTCGACGGGCAGATCCATCGGGCTCCCCAGGGTCAACCGGCTCCCGCCGGTCGTACCCAGCGTCAATGCCGGCACGCCGGCTGCTTCGGCCGACTGCAAAACGCTCGGCACATATTCCGGTTCCAGCGTGACCACGATGCGCGATGGTGCCTCGCCGAACAGCGCGACGTCCCATCGGGACGGAACTCCGTTCGCGAATTCGTCTGACGCGCGAAACCCCACCAGTCCCGCTCCCCCAATACGATTGTCACCAATGATACAACACTCCGCCAGCGCGACCGCCAATCCGCCATCCGAGCAGTCGTGGGCGGACTTGGCCAGCGCGCCCGTGATAAGGCTGCGGCAGAAGCCCTGCACACGCCGCTCAAGCGCCAGATCGATCCTGGGACGGCCTCTAACGAGGCGGTGGATTGCGTTCAGGTATTCGCTGCCGGCCAGGTCGGACGCACGGGCGGTGAGCTGGCCGGCGCCCAGCAGCACGACCGCCAGTCCTTCACCCGGGAACCCCGCGCCACAGTGTTGCCTGACGTCCGACAACAGGCCCAGGCCGCCCACGATGGGCGTGGGGAATATGGCCGTGCCCTGGCTTTCGTTGTACAGGCTCACGTTGCCGCTGACTACTGGCACTCCCAACGCCCGGCACGCCCGGGCCATGCCGCGAATCGACTGTTCCAGTTGGTAGTAGACCTCGGGCCGCTCCGGGTTGCCGAAGTTCAGGCAGTCGGTGAGCGCGAGGGGTTCCGCTCCGACGCAGGACAGGTTGCGCGTTACCTCCGCCACGACCATCTGGCCGCCGCGGTATGGGTCGAGGAAGCAATGGCGTCCGTTGCCGTCGATGGCCACCGCGATGGCCTGGCCCGTGTCCTTGATCCGCAGCACCGCCGCGTCGCCAGCGCCGGGTCCGACAACCGTGTTGGTCTGGACCTGGTGGTCATACTGCCGGTAGACGCTTTGCCGGCTGGCGATATTGGGAGATGCCAGGAGGCGCAGCAGGGTCGCTCCCGCGTCGGACGGAACGGGTATGTCCCTCAGCCGCAGACGCTGCCGATCAATGGCCTCCACGGATTGCTGGCCGGTCAGGCGATAGCGCGGGGCGTCGCTCAGGTGGGACACGGGCGCGGAGGCTATCGGTTCTGCCCCATCGGTTATCAGCGCGTACGGTTCTTCGGTTACCGCGCCAACCGAACGGCACGCGATGTCCCACTTGTCGAATACCTCGCGGATGGCGGGAACATGTTCCGACGCGGCGGCCAGCAACATTCGCTCCTGGGATTCCGACAGCATCACCTCGTAGCCGGTCATGCCGGATTCGCGACGGTGCACCTGGCTGATGTCCAGCGCGATACCCCGACCGCCGCGCGCCGCCGATTCCACCGCGGCGCTGGTGAGGCCGGCCGCGCCGAGGTCCTGCAACGCGCGCACCCGGCCTGTGGCCAGGGCTTCGAGGCAGGCTTCGATCAACGATTTTTCCAGGAAAGGATTGCCCACCTGCACCGTGGGCCGGAGTTCCTGCTCCTCCTCAAAGGTCCGCGACGCCAGACCGGACGCGCCGTGGATTCCGTCCCTGCCCGTGCCGGCGCCGGCCAGGAGCAATACGTCCCCGGGCCTATCGGCCGCGGCACTGGCCAAGTCCTCGATCCGGGCGATGCCGACGCACATCGCGTTTACCAGCGGGTTCTGCGAATAGCATTCGTCGAAGTAGATTTCGCCGGCAACGTCCGGCACGCCGATGCAGTTCCCGTACCAGCCTATGCCGTCCACGACACCTTTGAGGAGCCGCCGGTTCGCGGCGGAGTCGGGCGGGCCGAAACGGAGAGAGTTGAGCAGGGCGATCGGCCGCGCTCCCATGGCGAGGATGTCGCGAACGATGCCGCCGACGCCGGTGGCCGCACCCTGCAGCGGCTCCACCGCCGACGGGTGGTTGTGGGACTCCACCTTGAACACCACGGCCAGTCCATTGCCGATGTCAATGGCGCCAGCGTTCTCGGCGCCGGCCTGGGAGAGGGTCCGCGTCGAACGCGAGGGCAACATCCCCAGCAGCGGCCGGGAGTGCTTGTAACCACAGTGTTCGCTCCAGAGCGCGCCGAACATACCCAACTCGACCGGATTGGGCTCCCGGTCCAGCCGGTCGACGATCATGTCGTACTCGGCTTGGGACAGCGCAATTTCGTCGAGGATTTCCTTGCTAACCGGCATCGCCACCTTCCGCGAGTTATGAAATCAGTCCGCCGACCACCACCATGGCCACGCCGCCGACTGCCATCAACGTGCCTATGACCAGTTCCTTCGTGACCGTTTCGCTTCGACGCAGGAAAAGCCGCGCCATCACCAGCGTGACCAGCGGGTTGCACGACACGATGGGCGCGATCATCAGAATATTCGAACCTTCGCGGGTCACGGCGAAATACAGGGACATCACGGCGCAGGCAGCGGCAAATCCGGCCAGGAAGACGTAAAGTGGCGCCCATCCTGAGCTGGTCGATTTCTGCACTGCCTCGCGTCCGAAGACCGGAGACAGCACCAGGGTAGCGAAGAACATGCTGCCCGCCGCCATGATCAGCGGAGAGCCGAACTGGATGCTCAGCACCCTGCCGCTCAACGTCGACGCTCCATAACAGGCCGCTGCAAGTATTGCCAACCCGTAGCCCGCCACCGATTTCCAATCGCTGCCCCAACTCTCGCGGAGGAAATTGCCGCTGGTGAGCGCCAGTCCCGCGACGACGACCACCGTTCCCAGTCCCAGCAGCACGTTCAAATGCTCGTTGAACCCCGGCACCTCGAGTCTCGTGAGCGTAACGGCGTACAGCGCAGAGAACAGCGCAGCGCTACCGACGATGGGCGTAACGCGCGACGCCCCGATCAGGCTGATGGCAATGTACTGCTGTGAGCGGCCGCCCATGTAGGTGAGTATGCCGTTGCCCAGAAGCCACGCCAGGGCGATCGCCGGCATCGCGATTATCGCGTCCAGTTCGAAAATCAGCGCCAGTGTCCCCGCCAGCAACGTGGACGCAACCAGGGAAATCAGGGAGGCGGGCATGGGCCGCATCGCCCGCATTCCGAACCGGGCCAGCACGGCGGAACTGCCGAACCCCAGCACCGCGATGCACGCCAGTCCCAGCGACAGCAGCATCCCTACGTATTGGCTCCGGCGTCGATCATGGACCCGAATATGAGGTTCCCGTCGTCGGAACCCAGCAGCGCCTCGCAGCTCCTCTCGGGATGGGGCATCATGCCCAGGACATTGCGACCTTCGTTGATGATGCCCGCGATGTTGTCCACCGACCCGTTCGGGTTGGCACCTTCGGTTACCGCGCCGTCCGGCTCGCAGTATCGGAACAGGATCCTGCCCTGCTCTTCCAGCTGCGCGATGGTCGATGCATCCGCGTAGTAATTACCCTCGCCGTGGGAGACGGGCACGGCCAACGGCTGTCCCACGCTGCACCGACTGGTGAACGGCGTGTCTGCCCTTTCCGTGAGCAGGTGCGTCCACTGGCAGCGGTATTCCAGGTGACCGTTGCGGAGCAAGGCTCCCGGCAGGAGACCAGCCTCGCACAGGATCTGGAACCCGTTGCAGATGCCGATGACCATTCCGCCCGCGGCGGCAAAGTCGCGCACCGCGCCCATCACCGGGGAAAATCGGGCGATGGCTCCGGCGCGCAGATAATCGCCGTAGGAAAATCCGCCAGGCACGATTATGGCGTCGTAGCCGTCGACGTTATCCTCTTTGTGCCAGATGTAATCGGCTTCCTGCCCCAAGACTCCACTCACAGCGTGGTGGCAGTCGGTCTCACTCCAGGTTCCCGGGAAGACCAGGATGCCGAAACGCATACGTCGGGTCAGCCAGCCGCTTCAAGGAGTCGGGATACGATGGCGTTGACCTGGCTGCCGTCGGCCTTGCCGCGCACCTGAGGCATGATGCGACCCATCACCTTGCCCCGATCGCCCGGTCCGGAGGCTCCGGTGTCGGCGATGGCCTGGCGTGCGATGGCTTCGATTTCGTCGGCTCCGAATTGTTCGGGCATATATTCCATGAGGATGGCGAGGGATGCTTCTTCCTTGGCAACCAGGTCGTCCCGACCGCCCTGGCCGAACATCTCGATGCTCTCCCGCCGATCCTTGGCCTGCTTGGCTATCACGTCGGTTACGCCGCTCTCGTCCAGCTCCTTGAGATTGTTTTTCTCCGTCAACTGGATCTGGCTCTTGAGGAATCGTAGGGTCTCCAACCGTGCCCGGTCGCGAGCACGCATGGTGTTGCGGATATCCTCTTCCAACCGGTCCTTGATGGTAACCATACCGCTTCCACCTTTAGCATCTGCCGCTTTGTGAATGCTTCCTGAGCCGCATCAGCACGGCAAAGAAACGGTCCAATGCTACAACGCAATCGTGCTGGGACGCAACCGTGCTATACTAAAAACCACTCGGCCGAAGTGGCGGAATGGCAGACGCGCCGGTCTCAAAAACCGGTGGGAGAATATCCCGTGTCAGTTCGAGTCTGACCTTCGGCACCATTTTGGCTGTTCCCTACTCAAAAACGGCCCCGTTTGGGGCCGTTTTCGTCATTTTGCCGACCATTTGCCGACCAAATTCACAACTGCCGACATCAGTCAGCAGTGCGGAACAGCACCTGACGCGTGTCCAGTGGTCTCAATTGGGTGAGCCGAAAAGCCGGGGGTGAATGTCATCCCATCCAATTTATACGTTGCCTAGTACTGTTTCAATCTGATCTTATCGGATAGATATATTGGAGCTTACGGCGAGCATCTTGGGTGGTAAACCGCCAGTCTATGGCTGATTTTGCTGCGTTGCACTCGCGTTCGAGCGCCGCAACCTCTCGCCGCAGCTCCGCCTCATCGCTGATACGGCGGTTCAGACATCCCCTGCTGAAGACGCTCAACTCGATCTCAGCCATGTTCAGCCAACTGCCGTGCGTAGGAGTGTAATGAAACTCGAGGCGTTGGGCGATGCGCCGAGCTTCGGATGGCTCAAATGCTGCGTAGAGCGCGCCGAGTTTGTGGGTGTTGAGGTTGTCCAGTACCAGCCGGACCACCTCGGCATCAGGGTAGGCCTCCTCCACCAGCCACCGCATCTGGTGCGCGAAGTCCACGGCAGTGCGGCGCTCGGTCACCTCCACAGGTCTCCAGCCACCCCTCGGCTCACAGATCATGAACAGGTTCCGTGTCCCGTTGCGCTGGTACTCGGTGTCATAGCGTGCCACCCGTCCCGGGGCAGCCTCCAGGGGCGGACGCACCTCCCCAGTCAATTGCCGGGAGGTCTCGTCTGCCGGGAGGTATCGTCGAAACACACTACCGGACGCTCCGGATGGTACGCCTGTTGGTACAGGTCCAGCACGTCCTCCATCCGCGCCACGAACTCCCCGCTCACCTTGGGGATACACCACTCCTGCTTCTGCCACGGCTTGAGTGCGTTTTTTTGAGCATCTGGCGCACCGTCTCCAGGGAGATGCTATCGGCAAACTCCAACTCCACCACCTACCTGGTCGGCCAACAACTGGAGTGTCCAGTGCGTGTGCCCTTCGGGCGCGGCGCTGCACGCAATGGCGATCAGGTGCGCTTCCTGCTTGCCGTCCAGCTTGCGCTCCTGGCCCGGCCGCGGTCGGTCATTGCTGGCGGCCTCAAGTCCTTCCTCCACGTACCGCTTCCGCGCTCTGGCGACCGTGGCCGCGTTGACCAACAGCACATCGGCTATCTCACGGTCCCGAAGCCCCTGGTCAGCCTTGAGCAGCGACAGCGCCCGCTTCACGGTGCGCACTGACGCCTTGCCTCGCTGGGACACCTCATTGAGACGCGAGCGTTCGGCCTCGGTCAACTCTACTTTATACTTGATGGCAGCCATGGCTGGGCACTTCCTCACACAAAGATCATGCCCAAGTATGGCTGCTTTCTTATATTCTTACAAATCTACCTGGCAACGGTACTAGCCCACCGGCACCTACCGCTGGCCCAGTCTTCTCAGCCCCTCTTCCAGCGCCACCCACGGCAACAGGGCGCATTTGATGCGAACCGGGTACTGCCGGACCACTTCCAGCGCTTCCAGGTCGCCCAGCTCGGACAGAGCCACCGGCGGCAGCGGTTTTCCCTGCATCAAGTCCCGGAACAACTGGGACAGGTCCGACGCCTGTTCCACGGTGCGGCCGTGCACGTTGTCGGCCAACAGCGATGCTGAAGCCTGGATGATGCTGCATCCCTCGGCCAGGGCGCTGACGTCCTGGATGGAGGCCGAGTTTTCTTCCGACCGTCCTAGGCACAATTGGAGCGTAGCCCGGTCTCCGCAGAAGGGATTGAACTCCTCGGCTTCGACATCGGCACACTGCAACCGCGCACGGTGGCGCGGCCTGCGATAGTGGTCCATTATGACGTCGCCGTAGAGCGCGTCGGGATTGTCGGGCAACGAAGCCATCGGAGCCGGCCCAGGTCCGTTTACTCGGTGGTGGCGATTTCCTGGCCGTCCATCGCAGCTCTCAGGGTGTGCCAGGCCAGAATAGCGCATTTGATCCGGGTAGGATACGCGATCACGCCGGCAAGAATTTCCAGGTCGCCCAGCAAGTCGTAGTTAAGCTCGGCGTCGGGCTCGGTCAGCATCCGGTGGAACTCATCGAACATCGCAATGGTATCGGATGTCGACGCTCCTTTGACCGCCTGGGTCAGCAGCGACGCCGAAGCCCGGCTGATCGCGCATCCGTGTCCTTGGAAGCCGACGTCGCCGACGGTTTCTTCATCCAGGCGTAGTTGCAACGAAATCTCGTCGCCGCACAGAGGATTGAAACCGTCCGCGCGGTGCGTGGCATCCTCCAACTTGCGGAAATTGCGCGGGCGCCGGTTGTGTTCGAGAAGGATTTCCTGGTAAAGATCGCTCAGGTCAGATGCCATCAGCCGAAAACCTCAATCACCCGATCAATCCCTTTGATCAGGGCGTCAATTTCCTCGGTAGTATTGTAAAAGGACAGGGAAGCGCGCACGGTCGCCGGGATTTCGTAGCGGGCCATCACCGGCTGCGCGCAGTGGTGACCGGTGCGGACAGCTATACCTTCAGCGTCCAGGATGGTCCCAATGTCGTGGGCGTGGGCAGCTTCCATGTAGAACGAGAGGACGCCTCCCCGGTTTTTCGCCGTGCCAATGAGCCGAACGCCTTCAGTGCCGGTGAGGCGTTCGGAACCGTAACGCATCAGCGCCTGCTCGTAGGCTGCGATCCGCTCCATGCCTATGGACTCAAGGTACTCCACCGCTGCGCCCAATCCGATGGCGCCGGCGATGTCTGGGGTGCCGGCTTCAAACTTGTGAGGCAGGACGTTGTAAATGGTCTCCTCGTAGGTAACCGAGCGGATCATCTCGCCGCCAGACTGGTAAGGGGGCATTTCGTTCAGCAGATCGGCGCGCCCCCACAGGACGCCGATTCCGGTTGGGCCATACATCTTGTGACCCGAAAAGGTCAGGAAGTCGGCACCCAAGGCCTGAACGTCGACGGGCATGTGCGGGATGGACTGGGCAGCATCGACCATGACCGGCACACCGCGAGCATGCGCCAGTTCCACAATGGCGGGCACGGGGTTGATGGTTCCAAGGGCGTTGGACTGATGAACGACGGACACCAGGCGTGTACGTTCGTTGAGCATGCCCTCGTATTCGTCCATCAGGAGCTCGCCGTCGTCGTTGAACGGTATGACCCTAAGGCGAATGCCAATTTCCTTGCCCAGGATCTGCCAGGGGACGATGTTGGAGTGGTGCTCCATGCCGGTGATAATCACCTCATCTCCGGCCTTGAAGAATTTCTTTCCGTAGCTGCTAGCGACCAGGTTCAACCCTTCGGTCGTGCCCCTGACGTAGATTATTTCGCACGCGTCCGGAGCGTTGATGAAGCGGCGGATTGCCTCCCGACCCGCTTCATAATCGTCAGTGGCCCGCTGGCTCAGCGTGTGGACGCCACGGTGGACGTTGGAATTGTTGTGCAGGTAGTAGTTGCTGATCGCGTCGATGACCGCCCTGGGTTTTTGAGTGGTCGCCGCGTTGTCCAGGTAGACCAGCGGCTTCCCGTTGATCAACTGATCCAACACGGGGAAGTCTCGCCGGATCATCTGCACGTCGATGGCGCTCAACCCGTCGGGATTGTGGGGCGGCGAATGTCGCGGAACGGTGGTCACGAGCGTCCTCCGATCGGCAGGGCGATGGTGGAGGCCGGGATCGCGTCACTGAACCGATCATCCAGGTACTCGCGCAATGGCTCCAGCGCTACCGTGTCGATTATCTCTCTGGCGAATGCGTGGATCAGGATCCGGCTGGCCGTGGGCAGATCCAGGCCTCGGCTGCGCATGTAGAACACCGTGTCCGCGTCAACGTGGCCGGCCGTCGCGCCGTGCCCGCATTTCACGTCATCCGCGTAGATCAGCAGACTGGGTTTGCTGTCCACCTCAGCCTCTTCCGACAGAAGCAGGTTCTTGTCGGTCTGCAGGGCATCAGTCTTCTGCGCGTCCTTGCGCACGGTAACGTTGCCCCCGAACACGGCCCGCGACCGTCCGTCGAGAATGCCCTTGTAGAACAACCTGCTAGTTCCGTAGGGTTCGACGTGGTCGATGTTGATGTAGTTGTCCATGTGCTGACTACCTGTCGTTAGATACAGTCCATTGAGCATGCATTCGGCGCCCGTACCAGCCATCGTGACGCCGAAGTCGTTCCGTCCGATCGCTGCCCCATTGGCAATCGCCACCGAAGAAAACGAGGAGTCTTTCTGTTGGTGTACCCGGCTTACTCCGACGTGGTAGGCCTCCTGGCCTTCAAGAAGGAGGCGGTAATGCTCAATGCTGGCTCCCTCTCCGACAGAGGCCTCCATCACAGTGTTAGTCAGGTAGCGGGTGTCGGGGCCGACAAAGGTTTCGATCACCTTGACGCGGGAGTTTGGCCCTGCCGAGATCACGCAGCGCGGGTGCGTCACCCTGGGCTGATCGCGCCCAGTCGTGATGTATACGACATTCACGACCCCGCCATCGCCGCCCGGGGGTATTGCGATGCCGACACCGTCACCAGTAAACGCGGTGTTGAGTGCCGCGAACCCGTCTTCCTCAGGCTGCGCCAGACTGCCCAAGATTTTCCCGCACAGATCCGGGTCAGATCGAAGTGCATCCGCCAATCCCGTCGCTGTTCCCGTTCCGGTTGCGTTTTCGGATGACAGACCTGGAGCGAATATGCCGTCCACAACCACCAGGGTGCGCCAGTCGGTATGCCAAGGGGCTGCCGCCCGAACGCTAGACTGCGTCAATGCGGTTTCGCCGCCGATGGACGCTCTGGAATAAGAAAAGGATTCCCTTGCGATGGGTCCGGCGTTGGTGTACTTCCAGGGCTCGTTTCCGCGCCTGGCAGTAGGCAATCCGAGGTTGTTGAACGCGTCCCAGCCGCGCTCCCGCATTTCCGCGATTCCGGGAACATCACTGGCCATTTGCCCGGCATACGCCGTGGCGTAGTGGGGGTAGGAGTCGGCGACCGACAGGAGTGCAGTGGTAGTCATTCAGCCTGCTCTAGTTTGGTCGATGAGATTGGTTGCCGTTGCGAGGACAACTTCGGACAAGTTGGAGGCGCGATGTTGCAGGATTGCAGTCACTGTCCTGATGTTTGACCAAGCAGCGCACGTATCCTGTAACTCTAACTGGCCGCTGCTTCGACTTCTTCGCGCACCCAGTCGTATCCCCTGGCCTCCAGCTGTTTGGCCAACTCTGGGCCACCACTCAGGACAATCCGGCCGTCGATCAGCACGTGTACCTGGTCGGGGGATATGTAATCCAAGATGCGCTGGTAATGAGTCACCACCACGGCGGCATTGTCTGGTCGCCGGAGACGGTTCACGCCGTCGGCCACGATTCGCAAGGCGTCAATGTCCAGCCCGGAGTCGGTTTCGTCGAGGAGCGCGAGGATGGGCTCCAGCAACGCCATTTGCAACACTTCGTTACGCTTCTTTTCGCCACCGGAAAAGCCCTCGTTGACGGATCTCCGCACGAGTTCCGGATCGATTTCCACCTCGGCGACCTTGCTCCGTAGCAGTTGGTCAAACTCGCGGGCGCCCATTTCCTCTTCACCCAGGTGGACTCGCTTGGCGTCCACTGCGGCCTTCAGAAACTGCCACGCGCGTACGCCGGGGAGTTCTACCGGATACTGGAACGCCAGGAACACCCCCTTACGGGCCCGGTCCTCCGGCTCCATGCCAAGAAGGTCCATACCCTTGTATGCGGCCTTTCCGCCCGTGACGGTGTATTCAGGCCTGCCAGCCAGGGTATTAGCCAGGGTGCTCTTGCCGGATCCGTTGGGGCCCATGATGGCGTGTATTTCGCCGGGGCGCACGGTGAGGTTGACGCCACGCAGAATTTCCTGATCGTCAATCGACACATGGAGGTCTTTGACCTCCAGGAGGGGCGGGGCGGCTTCGTTGGTGGTCATTGCTGTTTCTGGTTTCCTTGCGGTGCGTAACCTGCCGAGATTTTCGATCGCGCGAGGAGTCTAGCCGACGGTCCCCTCGAGACTTACCTTGAGCAATTGCGAGGCTTCCATGGCGAACTCGAAAGGCAGTTCCTGGAAGATCCCGCGGCAGAACCCGTTGATGATCATGAAGTGTGCGTCCTCTACGCCGATCCCCCGCTGCTGCAGATAAAAGAGCTGGTCGTCGGATACCTTGGACGTGGTGGCCTCGTGCTCCATCTGGGCGGTAGGGTTCTTGACCTCGATATATGGCACGGTATGGGCTCCGCATTTGTCGCCCACCAACAGGGAGTCGCACTGCGTGAAGTTTCGCGCGCCCTTGGCCGAGGGATTAATCTTCACCAGGCCACGGTAGGTCTGCTGACCCTGGCCGGCGGAGATTCCCTTGGCGACAATAGTGCTCCGCGTGTTCTTGCCGATGTGGATCATCTTGGTGCCGGTGTCGGCCTGCTGCCAGTTGTTCACCAGGGCCACTGAGTAAAACTCGCCCACCGAGTTGTCGCCTTGCAGAATGACGCTGGGGTACTTCCACGTGATCGCGGACCCGGTCTCCACCTGTGTCCAAGAGATCTTGGAGTTGGCGCCGGCGCACTTGCCCCGCTTGGTGACGAAGTTGTACACGCCGCCCTCGCCGTTCCGATCACCTGGGTACCAGTTCTGCAGCGTGCTGTACTTGATCTCCGCGCCATCCATCGCCACCAGTTCAACGACGGCGGCGTGCAACTGGCTGGTCTTCCGCATCGGCGCGGTGCAGCCTTCAAGGTAGCTCACATACGCCCCCTCGTCGGCCACGATCAAGGTCCGCTCGAACTGCCCGCTGTCCGCCTGGTTGATGCGGAAATATGTCATCAACTCGATGGGACACCGCACCCCAGGGGGAATGTACGCAAAGGACCCGTCCGAGAATACCGCGGAGTTCAGCGTGGCGTAGAAGTTGTCCGCGTAGGGAACCACTGAGCCGAGGTACTTCTGCACCAGGTCTGGGTGGTTCTGGATGGCTTCACTCATGGAGCAAAAGATGATGCCAGCTTTTTCCAACTGTTCCTGGTACGTCGTCGCTACCGACACACTGTCCAGCACGGCGTCGACCGCAACTCCAGCCAGCCTGGCCTGCTCTTCCAAGGGGATGCCAAGCTTGTTGAACGCCTCCAGGACCTCTGGGTCCACGTCTTCCAGGCTCTGGGGGCCGTCACCTGCGGACTTGGGCGCCGCGTAGTAGTGCATGTCTTGAAAGTCGATGGGCGGATGCTCTATGTTTGCCCACGTCGGCTCGGTGTACGTCTGCCGCGACCAGAACCTGAAGGCCTTAAGCCGCCATTCCAGCATCCATTCCGGCTCGTTTTTCTTGGCCGAAATCAGGCGCACCACATCTTCACTGAGGCCTTTCGGGAAGGCCTCCTGTTCGATGTCAATGGTGAAACCCCACTGGTAGTCGGAGTCCAACTCCTCAGAGGTGGTGTCCCGGGAAATCACGCGCTGGGCCTGGGTGGTCATCGGGCGTACATCCTCCTCCACCGACTTTGGTTAGCGGCTTGCCGGCGGATCGTTCGAATAATTCCCGACCATTAAGGTCAACAATTATCCTAGACCAGCCCAGCGGTTCTGTCAACGGCGGCCAAGCCACGGTAACTGTTCAGACGCGGTAAGTTGAGTTGGTGCAAAGGGGTTTGAGTATTGCTGGCGCTAGGGGTTGTGGTTATGTCATATACTGGGTATGGATCCGGAAATTGACCTGTCCACCGCTGACCGCGATGTGCTCATCACCATCATAGCCCGACAGCGGGCCATCATCGAGCGCCTGGAGAAACGGATTGCCCAGCTGGAAGGGCAGGCCAAACCCGGCGGTTCCCGGGGGCTAGGCTTTGCACATTTCAAGCCGCGTAGGCGAGGGAATCTACAAGTCGGTGGTACAGGGCGGCCGGGACTTTCCATATATCCGGTTCTGCGTCGGACAGTGAAAAACCCTCGGAGGCCAGCCACAAGTGGCGGCGCACCAGAGCGATGGCATCCACGAAAGTTGGAGACGGCTTGGCGTACCAGGCCGCGGTGCGCTGGCTCATGGGCAGTTGTTCCTGCATCAAGTGAGCCGCCAGGGTGGTCCAGGAGAATAGGCCCATCAGGATCGGCGTGGTGCGGGTAATGGCGCGATCGGACCACTGGCGTTGGGTCGCCACACCCAGATGTGCTCGCACTTCCTGGAAGGTGACCTCCAGTTGCCAGCGCAGCACAAACCATTCCAGAACCTGCGCCGGGTCCACGGCCAGGTCAGTGCACAGCAGAGCCTGTGTAGCGAATTCGCCCTGGGGGTCCCGAACCAAAACCCAGCGCAGGGGCACGGGCGGCTTGCCCGAGCGATACCAGACCGCCGTTTGCGAGGTGAGCTCCACCCTGCGGGTGGTGCCGTCGTACCACGCCACCACCGCGGTGGCCCAGGACTGACCGGGATGGTCGACGAGTGATTTCAGCGCGGGCCGCCGTCGGCCTTTCAGCGGTGGCCGACCGTTCCGGCTCGGTTGACGTGGTGGCGCCGGTTCATAGAGGGCCGCGTCCAGGCGCAATCTGGTGATGAGGGTAACGGGTTCACGCAGGGATTGGCAGCAGTGGAGCAGGTCCAGGACGGCGTAGCCGCCGTCGCCCACCAGCACCAGGGGGCGCTGGGGCAGCCAGCGGCGCAGTTGCATGACCATCTGCCGCGCCCAGTCGGTGAGCTTTTTGTGGGGGCGTCCGCGCTGCCGGTAGTAGCGTTCCGAGGGCGCCAGCACGGTGAGAAAAGGCCAGGCCCAATAGCGTCCCGCCCAGGGGACCTGGCCCAGCCACATCAGGGAAATCCAGCGCAGACCGCTGGCCTTGACCAGGTGGCTCCGGCTGGAACGCACCGCATCGCGGTAGATGCCCAAGGATTTGATTTTAGGACCGCGGCGCCGTTCCAGGGTTTCGTGATTGGTAAAAGGCTCGTATGCCGAAGATCAACGGACCATCGCCTTGATCCAAGTAGAGGATCAGCAGTCCCAACAGGATGCGTGCCGCTTGGCGGGGCGACCACACCGCCCGATTGAGCACTTGATGATAACGGGCGTAGTTGCGGTCGTCGCTCAGTCCCATGACACGGAGCGCCGATGCCACGGAGCGCCGATGCCACGGCGCGTTGGCCGGGAGCCAGTATCGCGCCGATCAACAGGATTTGGGCTTTCCGCCAGGTCGGGCTGCGAAACAGCGTGGCGAAGGGATGGAGTACGGGTACAATCGCGTTGGGCAGGGTGAGCATCGCTTGGCCTTTTTCCAGGAGGGTCCGGCCAGATTACCCTGTTCTTATGATTCATCTAACTTTTGTGCAAAGTCCAGCTAAAACCCCAGGCCAGCCGGAACCTGCCCAGCCCAAGAGACCACGCAAGCGTCGGCCCCACGGCTTTGCCCACCGTCGCATGACGCCCACGCGACGGGTGGAGCGTGTGGTGGAGTGCTGCCCCGATTGCGGAACCCAGTTGTCCGGCGGCTGGACCCAGCGCACTCGGGAGGTCATCGAGTTGCCCCAGGTTCCGGCGGAGGTTACCGAGCAGGTCTATATCGCCCGGAATTGTCCAGCTTGCCGACGCCGCTGTCTGCCCCCAGCGCAACTGGACGGCGTGGTGATGGGCCAGCAGCGTCTGGGGGTCAACCTGGTCAGCCTGATCGCCACGCTCCGAGAGGAGGCGACTGCCCATTGGCGCCATCCAATGGTATCTGCGCACCGTCCATGGGCTGCGCCTCAGCGTGGGAGCCATCATGGCTGCGGTCCAGCGCACGGCGCAAAGGGCCCAGAGCGCAGTGGATCAGATCCTAGACCAGGTCCGCGCCAGCCCAGTGGTCCATGCCGATGAGACCGGCTGGCGCCAGGATGGACACAACGGCTACGTGTGGACCTGCAGTACACCCACCCACCGATACTTCTTGCGGCGGAACCGCAGCAGGGCGGTGGTGGACGAGGTGCTGGGCGATGCCGCCAGCCCGCTGGTCTGCGACTTCTACGCTCCTACCACCATTACGACGGCCCCATACAACGCTGCTGGGCTCACCTGCTGCGGGATATCCACGACCTGCGATCCCTCTACCCCGATGATGCACCACTGGCCAGGTGGGCTGATGCCGTCCACGAGATTTACGACCGGGCCAAGGCCTTTACCCATCCCCAGACCAGGCAGCGGCGCACTGCCCAACTGGCTTTGGAGAAACGCCTGCTGGCCATCTGCCAGCCCCTCCTCGACGACGCCTCAGCAACCCAGACCAAGCTGTGCCGACGCATCGAGCGCCACATCCAGGAACTCTTTGTCTTCGTAGCCGAACCGGGGGCGCCACCGGACAACAACGCCGCCGAACGCAGCCTGCGACATCTGGTCGTCAGTCGCAAGGTCAGCGGCGGCACCCGGTCGGCAGGGGGCAGCAACAGCAAGATGACCCTGGCCGCTTTATTCGGCACCTGGCGCGCCCAAGGACTCAATCCCCTTACCGCCTGCCGGCAACTGCTCTCTTCCCCTCAACTCTGAACTGTTACGGGTGTTTCCGACCGCTTGACGCTCACAAACCCAGCGTGTAGCATACGCGTGCCAAGGGCATCATCTCCTATCGTTTGTTGACGTCCCGATGCGGACGCGCCTTGGCAGGCCGGTGGACGGTTTGCGTTAATACCCGGCGTTGCTCCCGACCAAGTAAGACCGCCCAGGTTCCGGCGAGGGAACTGCGATTGTTCGACAGGGCTGCAAAGTGATCCTGATTAGCGTGAGGCGTGGGACTGGTTTGATTCTGTATGCCCGCTAAGTATATTTTCGTGACCGGGGGCGTGGTCAGCTCCATCGGCAAGGGAATCTGCGTCGCTTCAATCGGGCGCATTCTGAAAAGCCAGGGCCTCATTGTCACTGTAATCAAACTCGATCCGTACCTGAACGTAGACCCGGGGACGATGTCCCCATACCAACATGGCGAGGTCTTCGTGACCAAGGACGGAGGAGAAACGGACCTGGACCTTGGACATTACGAGAGGTTCATCGACGTCGAGTTGACCCGGGACAGCAACGTAACCGCCGGACAAGCGTACCTCGAACTAATTACACGCGAACGGCGCGGCGATTTTCTCGGGGGCACCATCCAGACCGTGCCGCACTTGACTAACGAAATCAAGGACCGACTCATGAGCTTGGCGGAAAAATCGAACGCCGATGTCGTGGTTGTAGAAGTTGGCGGAACCGTGGGTGATATCGAAGGGCTGCCCTTCCTCGAAGCCATCCGGCAAATGCGCAACACCGTGGGCAGGAACAATGTCTTTTACATGCACCTGACCCTGCTCCCCTACATCTCGGCGTCCGAAGAGTTGAAAACCAAACCAACCCAGCACAGCGTTAAGGAGTTGCGGAGCATAGGCATACAACCCGACGCCCTGGTTTGCCGGAGCGACGCTGACGTCACTACCAGTATCCGGGAAAAGCTGTCCTTGTTTTGTGACGTTGCCACCGAGGCCGTGTTCCCTATGCCCACGGTGAGCAATGTTTATGAAGTGCCGCTTATTATGGACCATTTTGGTGTGGGACGTTGTTTGTCGGAGTCTTTGGGGCTGCAGGGAAAAACGCACCTCGATGAATGGAGCACTCTCGTTGACCAGATGAATGGTGCCACTGGCGAAGTACCGATCGCGGTTGTTGGCAAATACGTCGAATACCCTGACTCCTACATGTCAGTGCGCGAAGCGTTGCGGCATGCCGCGACATCTTGTGGAGTGCGGGCAGACGTGCGCTGGGTCCATTCCGAAGCTATCGAGCGCGACGGTCCCGATGCCCACTTGGCCGACGTTTCCGCGATAGTGGTCCCGGGCGGGTTTGGCCCCAGAGGCGTCGAAGGGATGATCGACACGAGCGGTTACGCCAGGAGCAAGCAAGTCCCCTATCTGGGTTTGTGTCTGGGTATGCAGGTGATGGTCATCGATTGGGCTCGCGACGTCGCCGGCCTCAAGCACGCCAATTCGTCTGAACTTGATCCAGACTGCGAGCATCCTGTGATCGACATAATGCCCGGGCAGCGCGGCATTACCGACTTAGGCGGCACGATGCGGTTGGGCCATTACCCGTGCCTGCCCCAGAGCAACACCAGGACCGCAGACGCATACGCCCGTTCCGAAATCAGAGAACGTCACCGGCACCGATATGAGGTAAATAACGCATACCGTGAATGTCTGGAAGCATCGGGCATGGTCATGAGCGGACTGTCTCCGGACGGCGAATTGGTTGAAGCGACCGAAGTGCCGGATCATCCGTTCATGGTCGGTGTGCAGTTTCATCCTGAGTTCCAGTCGCGGCCCAATCGCCCTCATCCGCTCTTCAGCGCGCTGATCGAGCAGGCAAAGCAGACAGTACGAGAAGGAAGACAATTGCCTTTCCGGCGAGCCGGCGGGTGGTCATTTTCAGCGGACTAACTCTTACCACGGACTGCAAGCCCGCCAATTTACATCTCTATCCCCATTCCGGCGCAAGCCGGATCCCTGATCCCCAACTCGTGAATTCGGCGGTACGCCGAATACCCCCGTTGTTTGCCAGTCGTCTGTGGCAGCGGACCGGCGCCGCGATACCGACAAAAGGACTTTCTCCCGGGCGCCACGAGGATGCACTAATGAAACTGTTTTTGGACACCGCCAACATCGACGAGATCCGGATGGGCGCTGAATTGGGCGTCATTTCCGGGGTCACCACCAATCCGTCCCTGGCTGCCAAAGAAGGCATTGGCGGCGCCGCTGGATATCGGGCGGCAGTTCAGGAGATCGCGGACATTGTCGACGGGCCCATCTCTGTTGAAGTGGTAAGCACAGACGCCCCCGGCATGATTGCCGAGGGCCGGGACATTGCCGAGTGGATCCCCAATCCCTGGGTCAAAATTCCCAGCACCGAGGAAGGGTTCAAAGCTATCAGCGTCCTGGCCCGGGATGGAATACAGATCAATCAGACCCTGGTTTTCACGGTCAACCAGGCGCTGCTGGGAGCTAACGCCGGGAGCACCGTGGTCAGTCCCTTCGTGGGAAGGCTCGACGATATCGGCCAGGACGGCATGGCCCTAGTTCAGGACATCGTGGCCGTATACCGCCAACAATCCGTAGAAACCATGGTGATGGCCGCAAGCATCCGGGGAGCACGACATTGCGTGACCGCGGCTGCTGCCGGCGCTGATATTGCCACCATACCCTACAACGTATTGACGCAAATGATAAAACACCCCCTCACCGACGCCGGTCTGTCGCGATTCCTTCAGGACTGGCAGCAAGCATCCGGAGGCTGACAAATGGTCCGCGCCCGCACTGGAACCCCAACCGCACCCCGACGACGCCGGCGTTCTCCGGCCAACGAAGAGGCCGACGTCGCGCTGGCCGAACCCGCTCTGGAGGACGACGCACCTGAGGGAGGCCCGCCGTACACCAACGGCTCTCAGCCAGGTCGCTATGTCGACGTTGCCGAACTCACCACAATGTCCCAGGATGAGCTCCTCGAGTTGGCGCCGGACGTCGGACTCAGAGGTGACGGTTCCCTTGCCGACCTCGGCAAGGATGCGCTGCTGAACCGGGTCCGTCACTCAGCTGCCAATCGCAATCTTTTGACCGCTTCAGGCATCCTTGAAGTGATGGACGCCGGTCACGGCCTCCTGCGCTCAATGCAATACCCTCCGGTTTCGGGCGACGTGTTCATTGGGCAATCACAGATCAGGCGGTTCAACCTCAAGACCGGGGATACGGTGACCGGTCTGGTGAGGCCACCCAAAGAAGGCGAGCGCCGCTACGGATTGACTCGTGCGACCAGCGTGAACCTGCTGGATCCGGAGGACCAAAAACCCGCCTCGCGCCGGCTCTTCGAGTCGTTGACGCCCATTTTCCCCGACGACCACATCGTCCTCGAGCATCCGCAGGGCGGACTGTCCACGCGGATGATCGACCTGTTTGCGCCTATCGGGTTGGGCCAACGCGGCTTGGTGGTGTCGCCACCCAAGGCTGGCAAGACCACCGTTCTGCGCCAAATAGCCGCCGCGGTCACGGAGAACCGGCCGGAAGTGATGCTGATGGTGGTACTCATTGGTGAGCGCCCGGAAGAAGTTACCGAGATGCGCCGAGCGGTCAAGGGAGACGTATTCGCGTCAACGTTCGACGAGTCGGTCGAAGACCAGTGCCGGGTCGCAGAACTAGCCGTGGAACGCGCCAAGCGCATGACCGAAACCGGACGCGACGTGGTGATCCTGCTCGACAGCATCACGCGGCTCACCCGCGCCTACAACCTGGCCCTGCCCACCTCAGGGCGCACGCTGTCCGGTGGTATAGACCCTGCCGCGCTCTACCCGGCCAAGCGTTTCATTGGCGCCGCCCGCAACCTTGAAGAGGGCGGCTCACTTACCATAATCGCAACGTGCCTTCTCGACACGGGCAGCCGAATGGATGAAGTGATCTACGAGGAGTTCAAGGGAACCGGCAACATGGAGTTGCATTTGGACCGCCGGCTCGCTGACCAGCGCTATTTCCCCGCCATTGACGTGGTGCGCAGCGGCACCCGCCGAGAGGAATTGCTTTACGACCAGGAAACAATGCCGCAGATCTGGCTGCTGCGACGCATGGTGACGTTGGCGTCCGCCGGTGACCAGTCCAACATGGGAGACGCAACCAAGCGTGTGCTGGAACGTCTCGCGCGTACCCGTTCCAACTCCGAATTCCTTACCAACCTGACCAAAGACTCGTAGCGGCGACCGGGCGAGAAATCAAAAATTTAGGAGGCGGGTTTCAAACCCGCCTCCATTTTTTAGCTACGCGTCGGGGTTGCCACCCCCGCCGCCGCCATCGCCGCCTCCGGGGCCACCGCCGGTTCCGCGGCGTCGTATGACCAGGGCAACCACCGCTCCGGCCACGGCCAGGACCACAACCACCGCTACCACGATCAACGCGATCGCTAGCCCGCTGAGACCACTGCCGCTCGGTCCCTCTTCAGCCACCGGTCGGTCGCGCGTGTCGCTTTCTCCGGTCGCCACCGCCGCCACTATCGTGGAGGTGAGGGCTCCCTGGTCAATGGTCGGAGCAGGCGGTATCGGGGTGTCGGTGGGCTCCGGGGTCGGCGTGGGCTCCGGCGTTGGCGTCGGCGGCACGGGGGTGTCCGTAGGTGCCGGGGTCGGGATCGGCGTTGGCTCCGGGGTTGCCGTCGGTTCCGGCGTCGGCGTCGGCACCGGTGTGTTGGTAGGAATCGGTGTGCTGGTGGGGGTTGGCGTCGGCGGAGCGTACCGCAGCGACAGCAGCGCAACTTGTTCACATACCCCAGGCAAATCCTCCCCGAATTCACGCACACACAACGTTGCCGAATATGCCCTTTCGCTAGCCCAATCCTCGTGAAAGTCTTCGTCAATGATCGTAGTACCCGTGAATGATCCGGCCGTGTCGGAATTGAACCTCGTTTCGCCGGCGAAGACCAATGCGGGTCCTCCGCGGACATATACCGAGTAACCTTGGCGGAACCTGTCCAACCCGCTCACAGTAACCTGGATGGGCTGACCGATCCTGACATCTTCCGGATTGATCTCCAGCTTGCCGGCAGCGACTTCGATGTCGAGGTCCAGGGTGAGAGCATGAATTGGGTAGCCATTGATCTTGATGATGGGACGGATGCTTGCACCGCCGTCCGTCCGGGAAGTGACACGGTACTCGTGGCTCCACTGACCGTCGGGCGTATAAATGCTGTGCTCGATCCGGTCATTAATCTCCAGGATGACGTGCGGTGGATCGTAGTATCCGCGATCCGGCGGAAAGTTTTCACCCCGGAAGAGCAGGTAGTCGCCCGGAGCCACCTCGCCCTCGTCGGGAGTGACCGTAAGCTTGGGCGCGGCGACTTCGATTTCGGCCGAGGCTTTGACGCCGGCGTCGCTGGTGATTTCCAGCTCTTCATCGCCGTCCGAATCCAACAGCTTGACAATGAGGTCGGGATTGATCTTGCCGTTGGAGCCGAGCAGTGCCACCGACCCGACGAATCTTCCCCCTCTCGCTATTTCGGGGCAGTCGCCGGATGACCGCACGCCATCCTGGCCCTCTTCCAAAAACACCAGTGGGATACCGCCCAGACTCACCTGGCACACCTTTTCGCCGGGCAGGTTGTTGGACCGAACAAGGAATTGGTGGCCCAGGCCTGCGCCGCGTGACGGAACCCCGTGAACGGTGAGGTCGGCGTCGCCGATGGTGACTTTGGCTGAAACCGGGTCGTTGGATCCAATGTACACGGAGATGACAACCGTACCGCTGACGTTGGGCGGCAGCGTAACTAACAGGTTATCGCCGGCTCGGGTCCAGGTAGCCTCTCGGCCCGCTACCCGCACCGCGGTTACATTGGTGCTCCCGCCGCCAATGAAACGGAGCGTCACCTCACTGCCCGGGGAAAACTCGGTGTTGCCAACAACTTCCACACCGCTGCTGACGATAATGCGCAGGGCGGCCACACTATGCACATCGTCGCCGTCAACAGCGCAAACCTCGTACGTGCCGGCGTTTCGGAAGTGGTTGGTTGCGATTTCCACATCGGCTTCGAAACGGTGGTTGGATCCTACCGTCGTGGTACCAACAGTTGTCCACCCACTGCCTCCGGCATTCCCGCACCCTTCCGGCGTAGTCACGGCTTTGGCGTACAGGAAAACGGACAAACCGTCGCTAAATCCCAACCCTTCGATTTTGACGGTTTCCCCGTAACTCACCTCGTTGTCGCCATCCAATTCCAGAGTAGCATTGACACCTACCTTGCTGGGCAACTCTTGCCCACCTCCCCAACTGATCTTGGCATAGTATTTTTCGTCGCCTTCGGGGGGAGTATTCGGGAGCACTAATCCCTCTAAACGAATGGCCTCAAGATCTTCGGTCGTGCAATCCACGCGGAAGTTGGCATCGCCGCGCTGCCGCCACCCCGCGCATTGCGGCAGGGCAATCTCGGTGTCTTCACCTGATTCGCCACGGTCAACGAATGTGGGGTAATAGCGCCCACGGCCAAAAATGACCACGTCGTCGCTGTTGATATCCGATGGAACTGTGATGTCCTCATGCAAGATGATGACTATTTCACCGGTAGGCGCTGGACAGTTGTCGGCAAACCTAAACGTGAAATCGAACGTGGACCCTGGCGTGGTTTCGCTTCCGCCCGTACTTTCCATGTTCAACGTGCAATTATCCGAAGACTGTGCTACGGCGACATCGACGAGCGACAGGCTAATGACCATTGCTGCGACCGCTATCACTAATCCCGCCCCCGGCCAAATTAGGGCACTGGGGAATCGACTAAACATCAAAAAACGGCTGAATCCGCGCACGGGTATCCTCCCTGGGTATGCAACCCAATATTCAAGCCGCCCTACCAATCCCGTAGCGGCCGGCGAATCAAGTATATGACACGCCTTAAGGCCACTGGTCATCCTGCTCCTGCCGGTTCAAACCATTTTCGCGGCCGAGCAGCCCCGGAAAACCACTGGATGGGCGACACAACATCTACGACGCAAAGATGCCAACGGCTTTATAATTCCTGACCAGAAGGTTGAAGCGGCCCATCGATGCTGCCCGCAAATCGCGTTGGCCCGGTGGCACGTATAATGTGCGAGCATATCCGGTCTGATACTTGGCCGGACGGTCGTCAATCGGAGAATGCGCTTGCCCCCGCGCTCAGGCAACATACTGATAGTCGACGACGAAGCCGCGTCCGCGATAGTTCGCGCCGTGCGTCGCCGCCTGGAAGACGAAGGCTGGGGAACTACCGTCGTCGGCAAGCACGAACATGGCTCTGCTGACGAGATGATGTGGGCCGCGCTGGACGCCATCGCCCAGCAACTGCCGGACGGCGTCATCCTGGATGTCCGACTCGGCGAATTCCGAGACGATCAGTTTAAGGGATTGGACATCCTCAAACGCATCGTGGGGCAGCATCCTCGCCTCCCGGTGCTGATGTTCACCCAGTACAGCCAGGGGGTGGAGCGAGACACCGTGGCCCGCAGCGCCCTCCAAGTCGAGGCGCCCGTGGAGTTCATCGACAAGCTGGCCTCACCCGAGGAAGTCGCTCTGCGCATCCGTCGCCTGGTCGGCGCCGAACCTCGCACCATTGCCATCGGCGAACGCATCGTCGTCGACACGGACGCCCGGGCCGTGTTGGTGCGAGATGAAAACGGACGGGCGTCGCCGGTGACGGACGTATCCGGTCGCCGATTTGACATCTTGAGGGAACTGGCCGAAGCCTGGTACCGCAGTCCCGGGAATATGGTCCCATTCGACCGTTTGGAACGCTATCTGGAAGGAGACGACACTCGAGCGTCATTGCGGGTCCGCATCCGCGAGATCAAGGTGTCGTTGGGACGCGCGTTGGGCCAATCTCTGGGCGCGAATGATTTTATCGTCAGCGTGCGTGACCGTGGATACCGGTTGCTGCCCCCGCGTGAATAGAGCGTTCCCATGGCGGTTTTGACCCGGCGTCAACTCTCTTTCCACCCGTGGCCCGCTTTGGTCGGCATCGCTTTGGCCGTCTTCGGGCTGGCCCTGATGATCTCGTCGTTGTTCTTACCGGCGGATCGTATGTTCCCGGAACCGTGGGCCGTTGAGCCGCTGTCTTACATCGGTATCGCCGGGGTGGTGGTGGGGCTGGCTGTCGCCGTGAGTGTCTATGTCGTATCGGGCATACGGCATCGACACGCCAACGGCCTCAATGGCGCGGATGACTGGAGCAAACTGACCGAGCAGCATTTCGAGACCTTCCAGCACGACCTGGGCCGCCCCATGCGGCGCATCCTGGGCAAGTGCCGCGAAGTTCGTGGCGTGCTGGCGGCCACCGGGGAGGACGTGTCTGTAATTATCCACGAACTGCTGGACGAAATCGAAGAGCAGGCGCCATCGTTCCGGCTCATGATGGGCAACATCCAGGTCATGATCAACCTGGAAACGCCGGATGCGCCCATCGAGCGGTATCCCGTGGAACCCTCGGCGGTCGTGAGCCGTATCGTGGAGCGTTACACCGGGCAGGCTTCCGAACAGGGCAAAGACATCGCGTGGTGGTCGGAGCCGGAGGATTTCGGCCTCGTGTATTCCGACGCTACCGCTCTGGAGCACATCATCGCCAACCTGGTGGACAACGCGCTCCGCTACGGCGGAGATTACGTCGAAATTACGGTCATCCGCGATTCCTACAACTTCCAGGTGCGCGTGGCCGATGACGGGCCAAGCATCCCCATGCACTATCGGCCTCACCTTTTCGACCGCGGGTGGACACCACAGATGGGTCGCAGCGAGGAAAAAACCTCGTCCGGTCTCGGGTTGTACATCAGCCGTACCCTTGCCATTCGGTACGGAGGAGACCTGTCAGTGGAATCGACCCTGGCATCGGCAGAGGGAGCCCACACCGTATTCACGCTGACGCTTCCCGTCGGCGCTCCTGATTCCTAGCGCCCGCTTTCCTGCATCGGACCGTCATACGTTGTGGCAGCAGATTGTAGCCGTCACCGCTGCCATCGTGTTGATGGTTTTGTTCCTGGTTGTTTGGCTAACGAGCCTGCCAGGTCTCCCGTCCATTCCGTACCAGGCGGCACGACCACAGCCGACCGCGACCCCTTCGCCGGTCGCGCCCACTCCCGTTGTGGTGACCGCTACGCCGACTCCTTCGCCCACCCCCACGCCTACCGCCCGGCCCACGCCGACTTTGCCGCGAACCCCCGCTCCTACGCCGACGCTCCGTCCCACCCCGACACCGCCTCGCCCGACACCCACTCCCCGATCGCATTTCCTGGTGGTGCACGACCCGCCGGGCATGGCGACCATTCACGGTCCCCCGGTAATTATCGTTTCGGGCTCCACGCTGCCCTGGTCGATCGTTGAATTCATCTATTCCAGCAGTGCCTTCCCGGAGCGCGACGTAAGGGTCCGGGCGGACGCTGCCGGCAACTATTCCGGCACGGTGCCACTATCAGAAGGAACCAACGTGATCGAAGTGATCGGCTACCACGGGTCCTCCTCCCAACAGGCGCGGCAATTCCTCCAGGTTAATTACGCGGGCGCCCAGGCATCGCTGACCCTGACGGTTACGGGTCCGCAGGATGCATCTACGGTGAGCAACCGCGTTCTGACCATCACGGGGTTCACGTCGCTCGACGCTGAGGTGGTCGTAAGCGACCTGATCCCCGTGCTGCCCGATCCCACGGGCCAGTGGGCGGCCAACATACTGCTTCAACCTGGCGCAAACACGATCCGGGTAGTGGCATCCCGTGGCGCCGAAGTAGCCGAAGCAGTCATCACGGTCACCTACCAACCCTGATAGCGACCGACCCAACCGCGTGACCCAGGTCGAGAGGCTACATTCCCAGTTGGTCCCGCCTGGCGGTGGCACAATGCGCGTGTGGTCTACCGGGGGCACATGCTCGCCGTTAACCTGGTCAGTACCAGGGCAATCGCGTCTTAATTGATTTTTTAGAAATATGCTAACGTGCCATGATTCATTGACCATCGTGGAGGGAAATGGGCATGGCGCAACGTCCCAAGGCAACCATCCTCGAGCATTTCGCCGAGTTGGACGATCCCCGAGTGGAGCGCACCCGACGCCACAAACTGGTGGACATCCTGGCCATCGCCATCTGCGCCACCATCTGCGGCGCCGATTCCTGGGTCCGCATCGAGCTCTTCGGCAGGAGCAAGCTGGCCTGGTTTCAGAGCTTTTTGGAACTGCCTCACGGCATTCCGTCCCACGACACCTTCGGGGATGTCTTCGCTCGCCTGGACCCAGTGCAGTTGCAGAACTGCTGCATCTCATGGACCCAGGCCATCGCTGAACTGCTCCCCGGGGAGGTGGTCGCTATCGATGGGAAGACGGCCCGACGGTCCTATGACCGGGCCGGAAAGAAGGGGGCCATTCACAGGGTCAGCGCCTGGGCCACCCAGCAGACCCTGACCCTGGGCCAGGTCAAGACTGACGAGAAATCCAACGAGATCACCGCCATTCCTCAACTGCTGGAGTTGCATGGCTGCATCGTAACCATTGACGCCATGGGTTGCCAGCGTGAGATCGCCCAGCGGATCACCCGGACTGAAGAGCACCCAGGGCGGCGCCGACTACATGCTGGCGGTGAAGGAGAACCAGGGTCAACTGTACGAGAGTATTCAGGACCTGTTCGAAGGGGCTGAGGCATTGGGCTTTGACGAGACACCCTATGACCACGCTCAGACGGTGGACAAGGGACACGGGCGGGTGGAACGCCGGGAATGCTGGGTCATCATCGAGCCGGATTGCTTGGACTACCTGGACCCCCAAGAGCAATGGCCGCAACTGAAAGCCGCCATCAGGGTGGTGGGCCACCGCACCACCCTGATGGCGACGCCAGCCAACCCCGCTACTACATCAGCAGCCTGGCCGGCTCAGGAGAACAACTGCTGGCCGCCATCAGGAGCCACTGGAGCATCGAAAACTCGTTGCACTGGACCTTGGACCTGACCTTTCGGGAAGATCAGTGCCGAGTGCGCAAGGACAATGGCCCACAGAACATGAACATCCTGCGGCAGATCGGACACAACCTCTTGAAAAACGAGACCACCCTGAAAGTGGGCATCCAGGGCAAACGCCTCCACGCCGGTTGGGACGAGGACTACCTGCTCACAGTCCTCCTCGGATAAGACGCGATTGCCCTGATGGAGAGTGGTAACAGTTCAGAGTCGAGGGGAAACGAGCAGCTGACGGCAGGCGGCGAGAGGATTTAGTCCTTGGGCGCGCCAGGCGCCGAAGATGGATGCCAGCGTCATCTTGCTCTCGGTGCCCTGCTCCGAGCGGGTGCCGCCGCTGACCTTGCGGCTGATGACCAGATGACGCAGGCTGCGCTCGGCAGCGTTGTTGTCCGCTGGCACGTCTGGTTCGGCCACGAAGACGAAGAGTTCCTTGATGTGGCGCTCAATGCGCCGGCACAGCTTGCCCTGAACGGCTAGCGGGTCAGCCAGGAAGGGATGGCAGATGGCCAGCAGCTTCCGCTCCAAGGCCAGTTGAGCAGTGCGCCGTCGTCGTGCCTGAGGATGAGAGAAGGCTTTGGCTTCCTCGTAGAGTCGATGGACTGCCGCCGCCCAGCGGGCCAGCGGGGCCTCTTTGAGGTAGAGGGCCACCAGGTCGTGGATGTCCCGCAGCAGGTGCGCCCAGCACCGTTGCTTGGGGCCATCGTAATGGTGGTAGGCGGCGTAGAAATCGCTGACCAGTACTCCGGATAATGCCTCGCCCAGCGCTTCGTCCACCACCGCCTTGCCCCGACCCCGCCGCAGGAAGTAGCGCTCGGTGGGGGTGCTGAAAGTCCAGACGTAACCGTTGTTCCCATTCTGACGCCAGCCGGTTTCGTCGGCGTGGAACACTGGGCTGGCGCGGATGCAGTCCACCATCGCGGTCACCGCTGGTTGGGCCTGTTGCGCGGTCTGGTGAATGGCGCTCACAATGGCCCCCACGCTGAGGCGCAGCTGATGGACGGTGCGCAGATACCACTGGATACTGCGGATCGGCAGGCGCCCTTCTTCCCGTAGCGTGGCGATGCGGCTGATCAGGTTGACGCCTAGGCGTTGGCGCCCCAGTGCCACGCCGTCCAGTTGCGCGGTGGGCACTCGGCGCCGCCGACACACTGGGCAGGTCCTGGCGATGAAGACATGCTCGGTGACTTGCACCGGAACCACCGGCAACTCGATGACTTCCCGGGTGCGCTGGACCCAGCCGCCGGACAGGTGCGTCCCGCAATCGGGACAGCTCTCCACCACGTGCTCCACCCGATGGGTCGGTGTCATGCGCGGGCGGGCGAAGCCGTGGCGTCGCTGCTTTCGGGGCTGCTGCTGCGCTGGCGGCTGGCTGCCCGATTTCGCCTTGAGGCCGGGCATTCGCGGCGGGCCGTCCGGCTTCGCCCGGCCTTCCAGTTCGGCAATCCGCCGCTCCAACCGCTCAATCACCCGCTGCTGTTCCAGAACGGTGGCCTGCAGTTGGGCGATGATGGCGATGAGGAAATCGCGGGTGGCGGTGATCAGGTCACTCTCAGTATCCACTCCCTCTATATGACATAACCACCGCCACCCACGCCAGCGTCTGGCAGCCCGCCTTCGGCCAATTTACCTCACCAACTCTGAACAGTTACGACGCATCAGTAACCACATCAAGGAACTCTTCGTCTTCGTGGCTCATCCGGAGGCGCCGCCGGACAACAACGCCGCCGAGCGCAGCCTGCGCCCAGTGGTGATCAGTCGCAAGATCAGCGGCGGCACCCGCTCGGAGCGGGGCACCGAGACCAAGATGGCGCTGGCCTCAATCTTCGGCACCTGGCGCACACAAGACCTCAACACCCTCACCGCCTGCCGACAACTCCTTATTTCCCCTCAAGTCTGAACTGTTACGATGCGTCGGCACAGTCTGGCCTGCGCCGACGCCGGGTCATCCCGGTAGGGACGGCACAGCGCCAGCAGCCGTCGTTCCAGGGCCAGTTGGGCAGCGCGTCGCTGCTGCTCTGACCGTTGCTCTGAGAGGTGGGTGAAGGCTTTGGCCTGTTGGTAGAGTTGGTGGACGGCGTCCGCCCACTGGACCAACGGGAGATCGTCGGGGTAGAGGACGCGCCGGTCGTGGATGTCTCGCAACAGATGTGCCCAGCAGCGCTGCTTGGGGCCGTCGTAGTGGTGGTAGGCGGCATAGAAGTCGCTGACCAGCACCCCGGCAAACTCATCGCCCAGGACCTCATCCACCACGGTTTTGCCGCGTCCCCTCCGCAGGAAGTAGCGTGCAGGTAGTAGCGTTGGGTGGGAGTGCTGAAGGTCCACACGTAACCGTTGTGTCCGTCCTCCCGCCAGCCGGTCTCGTCGGCGTGGACCACCGGACTGCCTCGGATCCGTTCCACGATGTCGGTCATCATCCCCTGGGCTCGGTCGGCCACCCTTGGTGTGGCGCCCACGCTGAGACGCCGACCATGCACGCGGCCAGGTACCACTGGATGGTACGGAAGGGCAGCCTGGCCTCTTCCCGCAGCGCGGCAATCAGGCTGACCAGGTTGATCCCCAGGCGCTGCTGGCCCAGCACCACCTCGTCCAGTTGCGATGGCGGCACCCAGCGGCGATGACACTGGGGGCAGGCGCGGGCGATATAGGCGTGCTCGGTTACCTGCACCGGAACCTGGGGCAACTCGATGACCTCCCGAGTGCGCTGCACCCAACCCCCAGCAAGACCGGTTCCACAATCGGGACACCGCTCCAGCGCGTGCTCCATACGCTGGTCGGGCGTCATTCTGGTTCGGGCAAAGCCCGAGCGACGGGGCTGGCGCGGCTTCCTGGGTCGATCCGCTCTCCCGTCGCCTTTGGGCTTCAGGCCGGGCATCCGTCCCGAACCGCCGGACTTGCCCTTGCCTTCCGACTGGGCGACCCGCTTCTCCAGGCGTTCAATGATGGCCTGCTGTCGGATGATGATGCCGATGAGCACATCCCGGTCGGCAGTCCGGAGATCAATTTCACCGTCCATCCCAGCTATATGACATAACCACCACACCCAACGCCAGCCATCTCCAAACCCAATTCGGCCAATTCACCTCACCAACTCTGAACAGTTACGTAGTACTAGACCACTAGCGCTCCCAGGATCCTGCTGATATGGTCCAGGGCCCACCGGTGGGCCTCTGAATCAAAGGACGCCACGCAGTCGGTGGGTACCTCCACGGCGTAGTCCCGGTTGCGCGCGTCGGACGTGGTGTGCATCACGCAGATGTCGGTGCACACCCCGCAGACGATGATCTTGTCTGGATTCAGATCGGCCAGCCGGTCGGCGAGGTCGGTGTTGAAGAACCCGCTGTACCGGTTCTTGGGGATCACGTTCCCATCACCGACCCACTCGGTCAGTTCCGGTATGACCTCCGGCTCCTCAGTCCCGATGACGCAATGCACCGGGAACATCTGGAACTCCAGATCGTCGGGCAGGTGGTGGTCGGACACGAACAGGATGGCCGAGCCCGCCTCCGCCTCGCGCCGCAGCAGTTCCCGCGCGGGCTCGATGATCCCCCGGGCCTCGTCGCCACAATACAGGTTGTGCCCCGGCTCCAAAAAGCCGCGCACCATGTCGATTACAAGCACTGCGTTGGGCATCTAGTACCGTTTCAATCTGATCTTATCGGATAGATATATTGGAGCTTACGGCGAGCATCTTGGGTGGTAAACCGCCAGTCTATGGCTGATTGTGCTGCGTTGCGCTCGCGTTCGAGCGCCGCAACCTCTCGCCGTAGCTCCGCCTCATCGCTGATACGGCGGTTCAGACATCCCCTGCTGAAGACGCTCAACTCGATCTCAGCCATGTTCAGCCAACTGCCGTGCGTAGGAGTGTAATGAAACTCGAGGCGTTGGGCGATGCGCCGAGCTTCGGATGGCTCAAATGCTGCGTAGAGCGCGCCGAGCTTGTGGGTGTTGAGGTTGTCCAGTACCAGCCGGACCACCTCGGCATCAGGGTATGCCTCCTCCACCAGCCACCGCATCTGGTGCGCGAAGTCCACGGCAGTGCGGCGCTCGGTCACCTCCACAGGTCTCCAGCCACCCCTCGGCTCACAGATCATGAACAGGTTCCGTGTCCCGTTGCGCTGGTACTCGGTGTCATAGCGTGCCACCCGTCCCGGGGCAGCCTCCAGGGGCGGACGCACCTCCCCAGTCAATTGCCGGGAGGTCTCGTCTGCCGGGAGGTATCGTCGAAACACACTACCGGACGCTCCGGATGGTACGCCTGTTGGTACAGGTCCAGCACGTCCTCCATCCGCGCCACGAACTCCCCGCTCACCTTGGGGATACACCACTCCTGCTTCTGCCACGGCTTGAGTGCGTTTTTTTGAGCATCTGGCGCACCGTCTCCAGGGAGATGCTATCGGCAAACTCCAACTCCACCACCTACCTGGTCGGCCAACAACTGGAGTGTCCAGTGCGTGTGCCCTGCGGGCGCGGCGCTGCACGCAATGGCGATCAGGTGCGCTTCCTGCTTGCCGTCCAGCTTGCGCTCCTGGCCCGGCCGCGGTCGGTCATTGCTGGCGGCCTCAAGTCCTTCCTCCACGTACCGCTTCCGCGCTCTGGCGACCGTGGCCGCGTTGACCAACAGCACATCGGCTATCTCACGGTCCCGAAGCCCCTGGTCAGCCTTGAGCAGCGACAGCGCCCGCTTCACGGTGCGCACTGACGCCTTGCCTCGCTGGGACACCTCATTGAGACGCGAGCGTTCGGCCTCGGTCAACTCTACTTTATACTTGATGGCAGCCATGGCTGGGCACTTCCTCACACAAAGATCATGCCCAAGTATGGCTGCTTTCTTATATTCTTACAAATCTACCTGGCAACGGTACTAGGTACACCCCTCACTTCAAAGACCCGGTAACTGGGATCAATCTTTGGTTGTAGGGGTCTACCCCCAGGAACACTCCTTCCAGCGTGTAAGCGCCCAACAGAGGTGACGCGCCCTCCTCGCCGAAGATCACCCATGTCACGGTTTCACGCCCTTCCACTCTAGCGCGAGCCTCAGCCATATCGAGCTGAACCTGCTGCCCACCGGCGTACTCGAAAGTTTCGCGCTTGGTCGGTTGAATGCCCAGCCCTTCCAGGATGGGTCGAGGGACCACAGTTGTAATCGCGCCGGTATCCGCCATCACTTCGACATCTTCGAAATGCTCTCCGTTGAGGTTGCCGATCTGGATGGTCAGATTGAAAATACCCATGTCATCGCTCCAAGGCAAGCAGACGGGACAGTGCCCCGCCTGCTTTCCATTGTACTGCCGGCCCTAGTGCGCCACCGGGCTCGACGCGAACCCGCCGTACCGGGGGTACTGCGAGCAGATGAACTCGAGGTAGGATGGCTGACCGGTCGCGTTGGCCGCCAGCGCCCGCTCCAGCGCCGGTATCACGTCCGACGGCTCCGTGACCCGCTCGGTGTACAGGCCCAACTCCGCGACGGCCCGCGACATATTAATGTCCTCGGGACCCATCACGCGGTGGGTGTAGGGGTCGTGCCCGTCGCCCCAGAACCCCGGGCCGTAGCCGGCGAACCCGCCGTTGGCCACATGGGCCACGGTGATGCCCAGGTTCTGCCGCACCGGGACCTCGAGGTTGCCCAGCATGTAGCCCACGCCGGCGTCGCCCGTGACCGCTACCGACTGGCGCTCTGGATAGGCGAGCTTGGCTGCCATCGCGCCGGCGAGGCCGAAGCCCAGCGTGGAGATATTGCCCCAGCCCAGGAACCCGCGCGGGATCAGCGTGTCGTACACCGTACTGAGCTGGTCGCGGGTGTTGCCGGAGTCGTGGGTCACGAAAGAGTTGTGCGGGTCCAGCACCTTCATCATGTCGCCGAACACGCGGTACGGGTTGATGGGCGTATCGCTGGAGGCCATCGCCTCGCGGTACTCGGCCAGGCCGGCGTCGCGCGCCTCCCTAACCTCGGCGATCACGTTGCCGGCGGATCGACCCGCGCCGTCCGTGCGCCGCGATACCTCGTCGGCCAGCGCCTGCAGGGCGAACTTGGCGTCGCCCAGCACCGCGTGATGCGTGGGGAAGATGCGGTTGAGGTGCAGGTCGTCCAGGTTGCACTGGATGATGGTCTTCCCCTGCGCATTGGGGATGCCGTGGGTGAACCGGCCCGGCGACAGGCTGCTGCCCACCGTCAGGATCACGTCGCTCTTGTTCAGGTACGCGATGGGATGCTCGCCGCGCACGCCCACGAACAGCGGGTGGTTCTCCGGAAACGCGCCCTTGGCCTTCAGGGTGGTGATCACCGGCGCGTTCAGCAGCTCGGCCAGCCCCACCAGCTCGTTGGACGCGCCAGCGTAGATGACTCCTTCGCCGGCATAGATCAGCGGGTTGGCGGCGTTCATCAGCAGGTCGATGGCTTGCACCACGTCCGACGGGTCCGGCGCCGACTTGTATCCCCGCACGGTGAAGTAGGGGTCGACGGTTTCGTCGTAGATGCCCGCCGCGTTGGGCACTGCCAGCACCACCGGCCCGGGACGTCCGGTGCGGAGCATCGAGAACGCCCGCCGCATGAACTCGGGCGTCCGCTCCGGCCGGTCGATGTAGCCGAACCACTTGGTGACGGTCTTCAGGCTGGTGGACACGTCGAACAGGGTGTTCTCCGTGCTGCCGGCCGGAATACCGTCGGTGATGCACAGCATCGGCGAGTTGTCCTCGAAGGCCTGGGCCAGCCCGGGGAATGAGTACTGCAGGCCCGCGCCGTTGACGCCCCCTTGGACGGTGCAGACGCCGATGCGGTCGCCGCCAGTGACCCGCGAGTAGGCGTCGGCCAGGGCCACGGCGTAGCGGTCGTCCCGCATCATGATCATGGGCACACCCTCGCGCCCCAGGGCGTTGTTCACGCGGCAGACGGGGAAGGTGGAAACCCACTCGACGCCTTCCTCCTTGAGGATGCGGGCAATGGAAGTGGCAACGTCAATGCTCATTTTGGTACCTCTCTTTTAGTTCAACAGGGTCAGGACGCGGGCAACGAACCGGTGCACCAGTGGCCGGTCGTGCTCGATCTCAAAGTCTTCCATCTCGTCGTGGTAGAAGTTCTTGTGGAACTTCTCGGCGGCCAGAAACCCGGCGGCAAATCCATCATCGCCCGCCTCCGCGACTATCCGCCCCACCGCGTTTTTCAGGGAGCGATGACTGCGGTGCGGCCACTCCCGCTGCTGCGCCACCGCCATCACGGCGTGAGTGGCCGCGCCCCATAGCTTCTCGGACGCCTGAAGATAGTCGCCGCCATCAAACTCCCGGTCCGAAGCCACCAGGAATTCCTCAGCGGTTACCGCATGGTTTTGCGTCAGCATCAGACCTTCCTACACTCACGAGACACGGAAACCCACCCCGTCCACCGGCACGAGGATGCGGGCGATGGGAGTTGCGATTGGATGCTCATTTGCGGCCTCGTTGGGGATTGCGCTCGATGGAATTGTACCATTCGCGCACAAACGTACCTTTGCCGTGCATCAGTGCCCTTGCTATTATCCGCACCAAGCCGCGCCGGAGGTCACCAAATGCCCACCTTGGACTTCAAGGGCAAGCAGCACATCTACGCCCACCACCTGACCGTGCCATACCGCTGTTTGGTGCCCGGTCCGGATCGGTCGCTGAATCCTGCGGACGCCGACGACAACCTCATTATCCACGGCGATAACTTGCACGCGCTGAAAGCGTTGCTGCCGCGTTACGCAGGCCGGGTCAAGTGCATCTACATCGACCCACCCTACAACACCGGCAACGAGGGGTGGGTCTATAAAGACAAAGTGAACAGCCCGTTGCTCAAGCCCCAATCCACCGAAAGGATGAGGGTGTCGGCGTGTTGAAGGGATGAGAAAGTGCTCCCGGCTTCGGGGATAATGGTTTTTGAAACAGAAAACCAACCCGAAACGAGGAGCACCCAAAAGATGCTACCACGCGAGCAGCCCGACCGCATCCAAATTGCCTTTGATGATCAGCGCCTGGTGGCCAATGCGGGGCTGCTTTTGCCCATCACCCTGGCCCATCACCTGGGGCTGGGAGAGTTGGTGGACCGCCACGTTCACCTGGGAGATGCGCCAGGTCGCGCCAATGCCGGCGACAAGATGCTGACCCTGGTGGCGTCGGCGCTGGCCGGTGGCGACTGCATTGACGACGCCGACGTGTTGCGCGCTGGCGAGACCGAGCGGGTGCTGGGCTGCGTAGTCAAGGCGCCGTCCACGCTGGGTACGTTTCTGCGGAGTTTCCGGGGGGGCCACACGCGCCAGTTGGATCGGGTGAGCCGTGAGGTGCTGGCTCAAGCTTGGGCCTTCGGCGCCGGTCCAGGAGACGAGCCGCTGACCATTGATCTCGATTCCACCATCTGCGAGACCTACGGTCTGAGCAAGGAGGGTGCGCGCCATCACGGCTACACCGGCCAGCGGGGCTATCACCCGCTCCTCGCCGTGGCCGAGGGCACCGGAGAGGTGCTGATGTGTCGATTGCGAAAGGGTCGGGCCAACACCGCCCGCGGCGCCGCCAACTTCCTGCGCGAAACGGTGAGCCGAGTGCGCCATGCCGGAGCCACTGGATCGCTCACCATGCGGGCGGACAGCGGCTTCTACACCCACGACATGGTGGCCGCCTGCCGCGATAAGAAGGTACGTTACTCCATCACCGTTCGCCAGCACCCCCAACTGCGCAATCTCATTGACGCCATACCCGAGGCAGACTGGACGCCCATCCCCTACTGGATGGAGGGCGGCGCCGACGTGGCCGAGACCATCTATACTCCCTTTGCCAGTGAGCCCGATGCGGTACCGGTGAGGCTCATCGTCCGGCGAGTGAAGCCCACCCCCGGCTCCCAGCTGGCCCTCATCGCCAACTACAGCTATCACGCCTTCATCACCGACCGTGAGGGCGACACCCTGGAACTGGAAGCTGACCATCGCCGCCACGCCGAGATCGAGAACGCCATCCGCGACCTGAAGTACGGCGTGGGCCTCAACCATCTCCCCTCAGGACGCTTCGCCGCCAACGCCGCCTGGTTGGCGGTGCAAGTAATCGCCCACAATCTGGTGCGCTGGACCACGCGCATCGGGCTGGGTGAGCCGATGGCAACCACCAAAACCCTCCGGTGGCGCTTCTTCTCCCTGGCCGGACGCATCACCCGCAAGGCGCGACGCCTCACCCTGCATCTGCCACAGGGCTGGCCTTGGCGAAACCAATTCAGCAGCGCTCTGGCTCGATTGCGAGCCCTGCCGCTCCCTTCCTGATCGCCCTACGGCTTCTGACCATCCACCAGCATCCCCGATAGCCGCCTCCACCCGCGCCAGGCCGGCTTCCGGCGTCTCCTGCTGACTGCTGGCTACCGATCTTGCCTGCCGCCAGCGCTGCGGGCCGTCAGAAATCACCTTCGCGCGATACTCGCACCCCGCACCCGTCCACATCCATCAGGATCAAGTCCCCGTAGTCTCATTTCCGGCCCTCCCATCCCTGCTCCAACCCCCGTGTCCGCATCCCATCGGTGGATTCGGGTCAAAGAGTAGTTCAAGCAGAATAGCCCGGTTGACGGCGAGGATTTGGAACGACACGACAAGTGGCTGTGCATGATGTGGCCGCGCCTGCACTTGCTCAAGGAACTGCTGGCCGAAGAGGGGGTGATTTTCGTGTCCATTGACGACAACGAGCAGCACCACCTGCGGATGATGATGGACGAGGTTTTTGGCAGTGCGAATTTCATATCAAACGTGATCTGGCAGAAAATTTTCTCACCCAAAAATAGCGCGAAGCATTTTTCGCAAGATCACGATTTTCTTCTCGGCTACGCCAGAGACATCACGCAATGGACACCAAACCTTCTAGAGCGCAGCGAGCAAGCGACCCGCCGGTACAAGAACCAGGACGACGACCCTCGTGGACCATGGTCCTCCAGCGATTTAACTGCTCGTAATCATTACAGTTTGGGGACCTATGAAGTAACCAGTCCGTCCGGAGCGAAGTTCAAACCCTCGGTCGGGAATTATTTCAGAGTTTCACCTGAACATTTCGCGGAGTTAGACCAAGATGACCGTATTTGGTGGGGTGCAGACGGCAACAATATGCCGAGGTTAAAGCGGTATTTGTCAGAGGTCAAGAAGGGCGTGGTACCGCAGACGTTATGGTTTCATACTGATGTGGGACATACACAGGGTGCGAAGCAAGAGCTAGTGTCGTTACTGGAATTCGAGCGGTCTGAGGACGTGTTTAACACAGTTAAACCCGCAAGTCTCATTAAACGAGTAATCTAAATTTCTGCGGATCAAGACGCCATTATCCTCGATTCATTCGCGGGCAGCGGCACCACCGCCCAAGCGGTTCTGGCGCTGAACAAGGAGGACGGCGGCAACCGCAAGTTTATCCTCGTGGAGTGCGAGGACTACGCCGACACCATCACCGCCGAGCGGGTGCGGAAGGTCATCACCGGCGTGCCGGGAGCGCGGGACAAATCCTTGCAGGAAGGTTTGGGCGGTTCCTTCACCTACTGCACCCTGGGCAACCCCATTGACGTGGAAGGGATGCTGACCGGGGAAGCGCTGCCGGAGTATGCTGAGCTGGCCGCCTACCTGCTGCATACCGCATCCGGCCTGTCCGCCACCGGGGAACTGCCGGCGCAGAACGACGACGGCCTGTTTTACCGCAACGGCGACACCGACTACTATCTGCTGTACCGGCCCGATATAGAATGGCTGCGCAGCAACGAGGCCATCCTGAACGAGCAACAGGCCAAGCGCATCCGGAGCGTGGGCAGAAAAGCGGTGGTGTTCGCCGCCGACAAGTACATGGGCCAGCGGTTCCTCACCGACCTGGGCATCACCTTCTGCCAGATTCCCTACGAACTGCACCGGCTGGGTTAGGGGGCGGGTGATGGAGCTGAAGGATTACCAGACCCGTACCCTGGACGCCTTCACCCGGTGGCGTACCGAACTGGCCACGGCACAGGCGCGGTCGGAAACCGCTGTTGCCGCTTTGGAGCAGGTTGGAGTGGATGTCCCTCCCGACGTCCGAAACTACCCCAAGGCCGCGTGGCAGACGCTGGCCCAAGCCGGCGAGGTGGTGGCGTCCGCCGCCCGACCGTATGTCGAGCGGACCGCCGCCGCCGGTTTTCCCATACCGCATATCTGCTTCAAGGTTCCTACTGGTGGCGGCAAAACGCTGCTGGGCGCCGCCGCGCTGGAACGCCTTAACCAGAACAGCGGACTGGCGCTGTGGATGGTTCCCAGCAACGCCATCTATCAGCAGACCAGGGAAAAGTTGTGGGACCGACAGCACCCCTACCGGCAGATGCTGGAACGGGGCAGCGGCGGCCGCGTTAAGGTGCTGGAGAAAGATGACCCTTTCACCGCCGCCGACGTTGAGCACTACTTCTGCGTGATGCTCATTTCGTTACAGTCGGCCAACCGTAAGAACAACCGGGACTTTCTACGAATGTTCCGGGATTCCGGTCGTTACACGTCATTCTTTGCGGACAATGACGACGCCCTGGGCGACGCTCGCCTCCGCAGCGCTTACCCCGACCTTGACCCGATGGCCGACGACAGGCCGGTGGCGCAGAGCCTGTTCAACGTGTTCAAGATGAAACGTCCGGTGGTCATTCTGGACGAGGCGCACAAAGCTTACGGCAGGCAGGGCGATGACAGCGAAGAGTTTGTGCAATCAGTCAATCGGCTGAATCCTAGCTTGGTGATCGAGCTGTCGGCCACGCCCAGCCGTTCCAAAAGCAACCTACTGGTGGACGTGCCGGGTAATGACCTGAAAACCGAGGAAATGATCAAGCTGCCGGTGCAGGTGACTTCTTTCACCAACGCAGATTGGCATCACACCCTCAGCCAGGCCCACGGCAAGTTGGAAGAACTGGACCACGAGGCGGTCTCCCTCCAAAACAGCGAAGGGCGTTACATCAGACCTATCGCTGTGGTGCGGGTCGAACGCACCGGCAATGACCAGCAAGATAGCGAGCACATCCATGCCGAGGACGTACGGGAATACTTGACGCAGAATCTGGGGGGTTCCTACTGAGGCCGTGGCTGTCCAGTCCAGCGTCAGAAGGGAACTGGCCGGAGTTGACCTGCTATCCGAATTTTCGCCGGTACGATGGATAATCACCAGGGCCGCATTGATGGAGGGCTGGGACTGTCCCTTCGCCTATCTGTTGGTGATGCTGGACAACACCAGCGCCAGGCGAGCCATCACGCAGTTGGTGGGCCGCGTGATGCGCCAACCTTACGCCCGCCTGACGGAACGGGAAGCTCTGGACCAATGCTATGTCTATTGCCAGAGCACCGATGTAAACGCCGCCGTCCAGTACGTCAAGGATGGGCTTGAGCAGGAAGGAATGGGCGACCTGGACGGCGATGTACACACCAGCCAAACGACCGCCTTCAAAATCGTTCCTATCCAGCGAAGAGAAAAGTTCGAGGACACGGAGATATTTCTTCCCAAGGTATTGCACCGGGACGCCAATGGCGGTTGGGAAGAACTTGATTACCAGCGGCACATTCTGCCTGGCATCGACTTGAACGTAATCGGTCCGCCCGACCCACAAAGCGCCCACGCTGACCGGCCACAGCAGACCAGGGCGACCGTAGATTTGGAAGAAGAAGGGGCTTCTGCCATCTACTACAACCCCCAGGCGTTGCATATTGATGACAGTGTCAAAATTGCCTGGTACGCCCGCCGCATCTCTGACCTATTGCCTAATCCATTCCAGGCAGCGCGCATAGCCCAAGAACTGGTGCAACTCATGTACGATTCAGGAGACGACGACAAGGCGATTTACGGACAACGATCCGCCCTGGCGTCACAGTTGCGCGACCATGTTGGGAGCGCCATGGACCGGCAGGCCGAACAGGTATTTCGCGCCAAATTGGCCAATCAAGAAATCAGCTTTGACCTGGAAACCAGCGACCGCAATCACCATGTGCGGAAGCGCTACGAGATACTGGTCGCCGACAGCGATGTCCTGTTGCAGCGTTACGGTCAGGCTGTTCAGTTGAGCCTTTTTGAGCCGGTGTTCGACCGGGATTTCAACGACCTGGAGCGCAGGTTTGCGTTCTATCTGGACGAGCAAAAGGCGTTGCAGTGGTGGCACCGGGTGGCCGTACGGCAACACGGCGAGTATTACTTGCGCGGATGGCGCCGTGAACGCATCTGGCCGGACTTTGTGGCTGTGGGCGGCGAAACCAAGGGTAAACCGAGCGTGTTGGTATTTGAGACCAAGGGTGAACACCTGGATGGCAACGACGATACCGAGTACAAGAAACGCGTGTTCGCCGCGCTTGAAGAAACCTTCAACGCCGGCAAAATGACCATCCACGACGGCCCAGCCAAAGGCGTATTCCGGTTGGTGTTCGACAAAGAAGGTTTCCCCGACGCGGAAGCATCACTCGGTAAATTGAACGGCGCGTACAGCGTATGAGACGTGCCAACCCCCAATCCTCAAAAACCCTCCCGTCCCAGCAAATCCCGCTCCTGACTGACTCCCTACCCCTTGACCAAACGCCGACAGAACATATATACTAATCACGCTAAGCAAAAACAGCTGTTTCAGAACCAAAAAGACAGGAGTTTAGATCGACGGCCAACCCGTCAGTACCAAATCGCAACCGATCGCAGGTGGCAAAGCACTGTTCAAAGACCCGACACCTCACCAGGGTTGCCACACTGGATCACCGGGACAGCCCGTGCCCGCGCGCAAGGATGTCGCAAGTCATCCTGAGTACACGAAAAAGTAGGGGTCAAATAGTTGCGTACCAACCGGCCGTATGCTGACAACGATCTGAATTCCTGCCTTCCACCAACCGCAAACCACCAACCACTACCAACCCAAAAGAGAAACCCATCGGAACCAGGACCCCACCACCGGCAACCAAGCCCCGATCAACCTCCCGACGCCAAACACCATTCGGACTCTGCGGCGCTACACACTTGTTGCTTCCGTGCCGACGTAATGATCGTGGCGCGGCCAGTACTGGCGGCCTACGGGGCCCGTGCCAGGGGGTTCAACTTGCCGCCTCCCCCGCTGCCTGCTAAACTGCGGCCATCGACTGAACCCGTTGATTCCGTACGCACGCGCACACCGCAAGGAGAGGCCGCTATGCTGATTGGCCATTTTACCGAGCAGCCCTGGCAGGATGAGTCGTCCGGCCTGATGGGCACCCAGAGCACCGACCTGGGCATCTCGAACAGCCACTACAGGCCCGATATCGGCGCCCAGCTCTACAACCGCTACCTCGACGAGAAGGTCTACGCCGAACAGATGGGCTTCGATGCGGTGATGCTCAACGAGCACCACTCCACGCCTTTCTGCATGCAGGGCGTCACCAACGTCGGCGCATCCATCCTGGCCCGCATCACCGAGAAGGTGAAGATCATCATCCTGGGCAACGTGCTGCCCATTTGGGACGACCCCCTGTGGCTGGCCGAGCAGCTGTCCATGATCGACATGATCTCCCACGGCCGCCTGGTGTCCGGCTTCGTGCGCGGTGGCGGCCGCGAGAGCTGGTCCCACAACTCGCCGCCCAACTTTAACCGCGAGCGGTTCGAGGAGGCCCACGACCTGATCATCAAGGCGTGGACTGAGCCCGGCCCCTGGCGCTGGGAGGGCAAGCACTTCCATTACCGCTACGTCAACCCGTGGGCCAAGCCCCTGCAGGAACCCCACCCGCAGATCTGGATCCCGTCCACCGTGTCCGTGGAGACCGTGAAGTGGTGCGCCGAGCATCGCTACCCGCTGGTCCTGCTGGCCACCCGCCTGGAGCCCACCCGCGAGGCCTTCCAGCTCTACCACGACACCGCTGCCGAAAACGGCTACGAGTCGGGCACCCAGAACGTGGCCTACCTGTGGAAGGTCCATGTCGACGAGACCGAGGAACTGGCCGAGGAAGTCGGGCGCAAGTACCTGTCCGGCGTCAGCAACCCGTTCCTGGCCGGCAACGAGGGCGGCATCAACCCCGCCATCATGAACTTGCCGGGTCACACCTCCCGCACGTCGCGCCGGTTGTCCGCCGCCGCCTTCGGGCCCGCCGGCCGCTTCGGCGCCAACCGCCGGCCCTTCGAGGACCAGGTCGCCGACAGCACCATCATCACGGGTACGCCTAAGACGGTCATTCCCAAGATCCGCGAGGTCCTGGAATACCTGCGCCCTGGCTCTGTCTTCTTCTGGGACGGCGACGGCGCCATGACCCACGAGGACCAGATGCGCAGCCTCCGCCTCATGGGCGAAGAGGTAATCCCCGCCGTCCGCGAGATGGGCAAGGAACTGGAGCTCTACTCCCCCTTCGAAGTGGATCCTCGCACCAACCGGCCCGTCGTCGACTCCGCTACCGCAGCCGCGACGGCGACTACCACCGCCGACTAATCAGCGGCAGAATCACGGAACGCAAGAGGGGCGGGTTAAACACCCGCCCCTCAGTTTTTGCTCGTGTCAGCTCGGCGTGCTAGTCCTGGCGTCTGATCCGGGCCGGATGTTCGAACACTTGGGCCAAGGGCAGGCTGAACTCCGGGAAAAGTGGCGTGGTCAGCGTGTCTACGGCGGTTAGCGCCGAGCGCTCTTGGTACGTCCCGTCGTCCCCCAGTTCCAGTTGCGTCAGGGTATCCACGTCGCTCTCACGGTCCAGCAGCCAATATTCGGCAATCCCTGCCGCCTCGTATAGTCGGCGTTTGTCCACCAGATCGCGATTGCGGTCCGAGGACAGGATTTCTACCACTATGTCCGGCGCACCGTTGATGACCGTGGGGCCAATGATGCCCCTGTTCTCCGCCCGGATGACGATGATGTCCGGTCCGAGGGCGCTGTTCGGCGAGACCACAACGCCGGCGTGCTGCAGCACAACGCCTAAACCAGCATCCATGATCTGTTGGCCCAAATAGCTACTGAGGATCATGGCCAGAATCTGGTGATCGGGAATTGGGAAGGCAGCCATGTACACCACACCGTCCACGAGCTCACAGTATCCCTCTACCTCAGGCAGGGCGAGGAACTCTTCCCGGGCCATGCGGGTACCAGATTTTATATCTGGGGTCGTCGTCATTTGAACCGCTCCACTCGTTGCAGTCCCGGCACGCTCTCATTGTGAGCCGGGCGCTACGCAACCGCAATTCGCTGGCCTTCTTCGCTGGACTGGCGGATGGCGTCGATGAACTTGTGCAGGCCCACCGCGTGGTCAAAGTCCGGCAACTCGTGCCCGTTGGACGCGCCCCGGATCGATGCGGCGAACAGGCTGTATAGTTGGCCCACGTTGTATGCAGTGCTGCCCGGAATCTCGGGAGCCAGGTGGAGCTCCTCGGCCGGCGTCAGGTCCTGCAGTTCGTTGCTGCCGCCACGCGCGCCGCGGATGCTCACCTGCTGCATCTGCGGTGAGTCCACTGAAACGGCCACGAGAGTGCCCTCCTCGCCGTAGATTTCCATGCGGTAACCGCTGCCGGCCCAGGGGGTGCTGCCGATTTGAACCGAGCCCACGCCGCCGCTCTGCAGGTTCCCGCTCACCAGGATGTTGTCCGGCGACGTCACGGGCAGGTCCTGACCAGTGTCGCTCTCGTGCCAGGTGGAGGCCTGGGTGCTGACCACGGTGGCCACGTCGGCGAACTCTCCCACCACGCTGCACAGGGCGTCGATGGTGTGCCCGCAGGCGATGGTCAGGGTGTGCGCGCCCAACTCGTTGTCCCGTTGCCAAGTGCGCCCCGAATCACGAGAGAGTACGCCCTCCCGCATCAGCCGCACGTGACAGGTCATCACCCGGCCAACGTAGCCGTCGGCCACCAGGTTGCGCAGGTGGGCGATGGCGGGATTGGCCCGCGCCTGCAACCCCACGGCGGTCTTCACTCCGCGCTCCCGGGCGAGATCGGCCATTTCGATGGCTTCCGCGGTGGTCCGACCCAGCGGCCACTCGGTGAAGGTGTGCTTGCCGGCTCGCAGCGCGGCGGTGGTCGGCTCGTAGTGGCTGGGCACCCGCAACGAGATCGTGGCCGCCTCAATGTCGGCGTCGGACAGCATCCGATTGTAGTCGTCCCAGGCGCTGCCGGCGTTGAAGGCAGCCTTGGCCTCGTCGGCCGATTCCTGCCGCGTGGTGCATACGGCGGCCAGGTCGAAGTCGGGGTGCGCGGCCAGGGCGGGCAGGTGCGCCCGCGGCGACCATCCCTGGTGTATGTTGGCGCCAATCAGTCCGATGCGAATGGGCTGCTGCGTGGTCATGGCGGTGCCTCCTGTGGTCAACGAGAAGTGTTCCCGAGCGGGGTGAGGTTCGCGTTACTTGTAAATCACGGTGAGGAGTTGCTCCATGCTCGTCCCACACACTGTTAAGGTTGTCGGGTATCGGCAACCCATTTGTCCAGAGGCCGTGCGTATTGGCCGATGCGTTGGCCATCCTTTCCCATATGATTTTGTACGTTGCCCCAACAACAGGCATAAATCCTATTGTTGTGTGGAAGCGAAATGAATCGTTTGTCATCTAACGCAACGCTTGAGGCCCATTTGGCCTCGGCAACAAATTCCACTCCCGGTTGGCCGGTTGTGAACAATGTGGTCTGTTTATTTTGCTCCAGTACCAACGCGTCGAATATTTGGTCGAATGTACAAATCGGAGGCGGGTTCATTTTAGAGCGATTTCCGTGTGGCGTTGTTCTTCGTCCTTTTCTGAATTTTGTACTAATTTCGCGATGTTCGACCCGCCGCGTTGGGCGCATCCTAACACAAGGTGCGGGTGCGCTCGCGGACGGGGTGATACAATCGCGATGCCCGCTATGGCCCCACTGAATGAGCGTCACTATGACCCTGCCCCAGGAATCCCGCCTCCGATTTGTTGATAACCTGCCCATCTGCCGGATCCTCAACGGCATGTGGCAGGTTTCGGGTGCCCATGGTCGTATTGATCCCCGCGCAGCCGTTGACGCGATGCTGGCCTATCACGATGCCGGTTTCACCACCTGGGATCTGGCCGATCACTACGGGCCGGCCGAGGACTTCATCGGCGAGTTTCGCCGGCGATTGGCCACGGAAAGGGGAGAAGGCGCGCTGTCTGAAATCCAGGCGTTCACCAAGTGGGTACCGCGCCCTGGCCCGATGACCCGGCAGATCGTGGAGAACAACGTTGACGTCTCCCTGCGGCGGATGGGCGTCGAGCGTCTCGACCTGCTGCAGTTCCATTGGTGGGAATACCGCGACAAGCGCTATCTGGACGCGCTGGAGCAGTTGGCGGTGTTGCGCGACGAGGGCAAGATCCACCGCGTGGCCCTGACCAACTTCGACACCGAACGGCTGCGGGAGATTGCCGATCACGGCGCACGTGTGGTTTCGAACCAGGTGCAGTATTCCCTGATCGACCGCCGGCCGGAAGTGCAGATGTCCGCGGTTTGCGAAGAGCAACGGGTGTGGCTGTTGCCCTATGGCGTGCTCTGCGGCGGTCTGCTCTCGGACCGCTACCTGGGCCAGCCGGAACCCGGCCCGGCCGAGTTGAACACCGCCAGCCTGCGCAAGTACAAGCAGATGATCGACGCCTGGGGCGGATGGCAGCTTTTCCAGCAACTTCTTTCGGTGTTGCGAAGCATCGCCGACAAGCGCGAGGTCAGCATCGCGAACGTTGCCGAGCGTTACATCCTGGAGAAGCCCGCCGTGGCAGGAGTGATCATCGGCGCCCGTCTCGGCGTCGCGGAGCACATCACCGAAAACGCGCGGCTGTTCGGCTTTCATCTGGACGATGCCGACAATCACGCCATCGAATCCGCGTTGGCCAACGCCCGTGACCTTTACCGCATCATCGGAGACTGTGGCGACGAATACCGCCGCTAATCAAAAATCCTGTCCATCCTGTCCATCGATGTAAAACCCAAAGAGGTCCCCATGCAAATCGGCGCAATATTCCCCCAGACCGAAATCGGCCCCGACCCGGCCGCCATCCGCGATTATGTGGAAGCCGTGGAGGGCATGGAGTTCGACTATCTGTTCATCGCCGACCACGTGCTGGGCGCTGACCCTGACCATCACGAGCACGTGCGGGGCAGCTACTACACCCACCACAGCGTGATCCACGAGTCGCTCACCACGTTGGCGTTCATCGCCGCCCTGACCACGCGCATCCGCCTGATCACCGGCATCCTGATCCTGCCCCAGCGCCAGACGGCGCTGGTAGCCAAGCAGGCCGCCGAGATCGATGTGCTCAGCGGCGGCAGACTCACCCTGGGGATCGGCGTGGGCTGGAATCACGTGGAATTTGAGGCGTTGGGGGAGGATTTCTCCACCCGTGGTATCCGATCAGAGGAACAGATTGACCTGATGCGGGCCCTCTGGACGCAGGAAGTGGTGGACTTCGACGGCCGCTGGCACTCGGTGCGCGCTGCCGGCATCAAGCCACTGCCCGTGCAGCGACCCATTCCAGTCTGGTTCGGCGCCGGCGGGTCAGCCGGTCCGGTGCCCAGGGACGTCGTCCTGCGGCGAATCGCACGGATGGGTGACGGTTGGTTCCCTAGCTTCGGGCCCGACGAAACGGCCCGAGCCGTGCTGGACAAGATGCAGACCTACATCGCCGAAGCGGGACGCCAACCTGCCGATGTGGGTCTGGCCGGACGCATCCGTATGCCCGGCAAGTCTCCGGAGGAATGGCTGGCCGAGGTCGAGGGCTGGCAGTCCCTGGGCGGGACGCATGTCATGGCCGAAGCCAGGCGCGGGCCGCTCAGTTCGGTGGATCAGCACATAGAGGCGATGCGGGAGTTTCGCGAGGTTATACCGGTGGGTTGGGGACAGGGTTAGCTTAGGGACTAGAGCAACTCTCTGAATTCGGCTGCCGTCAATTCGGCGTCCCTGAGAATGTTTCGCATGGTGCCGACTCTGATCGGCCGGCTAGGATGGCGGGAAATTGTAAATGACTTGCGAGTTCGCAGGTTCAGCATGACCGTGTGTTTGGCGCCTTCACGCACCCACACGATATGATCGGCCCGCTCCAAAGCATTGACACATTGCCCATGCCTGATGTCATTCGGAACCCGGGGCATAAAATCATACTTGCTCGGTCTCCGGGTCCGGAGATGGCGTCAACTTACCGCCCTGCCCCTCGGCCTCAATTCCATGAGTCCGTAGAATGACGGCTACATCCTCCCGGGATGCTTCAAGCATTGCAATAGCGTCAACGATGTTCTCCATTGCTGCTTCTTCGGTATCACCGTCTGAGTAAGCGCCGGGGAAATTTGGCGCGCTCACCGAGAAGCCGCCGTCGTCCTCTCTCACCAGGATCACTTCATACTGGCTTGCCCGATAGATGACGCTACGTTTCAGCACGGTACACCCCTTGGCGTAATTTCTCAGTCGACGGGTAGGAATCAGATGGTTGCCGCGTCGTGCTGCTCGTCGGCGTGGTAGGAGGAGCGGACGAGGGGGCCGGCGGCGACGTGCTTGAAGCCCATGGCCTCGCCGGCTTGGCGAAGGTCGTCAAATTCGGCCGGCGTGTAGAAGCGGTCGATGCGGATGTGCTTGATGGACGGGCGGAGGTACTGGCCGATGGTGAGCAGGTCGCAATCAACGGCGCGCAGGTCGGCCATGGTCTGCTTCACCTCGTCCACCGTCTCGCCCATGCCGACGATGATACCGGACTTGGTCGGCATTTTGGGATCGAACTCCTTGATGCGTCGGATCAGTTCCAGCGACTGCTGGTAATCGCCCTTGGGGCGCACGCGGCGGAACACGCGCTCCACCGACTCGATGTTGTGGTTCAGCACCTGGGGTTGGGCGGCGACCACTTTCGCTAACGCATCCCAATTGCCGTCGAAGTCGGGTATCAGCACTTCCACCCGGCAGCCGGGAACGGCGGCGCGAACCTGCTTGATGCAGGCGGAGAAGATGCCGGCCCCGCCATCGGGCAGATCATCGCGATTGACCGAGGTGATGACGCAGTACTTCAGGCCCATGCGCTTCACCGTCGCCGCCAGGCGGAAGGGTTCGCCCAGGTCCAGGGTGCCGGGCCTGCCGGTGGTGACGGCACAGTAGGCGCAGGCACGGGTGCAGATGTCGCCCAGGATCATGAAGGTTGCAGCGGACCGTTCCCAGCACTCGCCAATGTTCGGGCAGTGGGCTTCCTCGCACACGGTGTGCAACTGGCTGTCGCGCATCAGCTGTTTCAGCTCGATGTAGCGCGGACCGCCGGGCATGGGGACCTTGAGCCAGTCGGGGAGGCGGGGACGCAATGGGGCTTCGGTGGTGGTCATTTTGGCACCTGAATTCCTGATTACGCAGGAATGATGGAAGTAACTGCTGGAATGGCGGACATGGTTAGAGGAACTGCACGAGCCTGGGGTTCACGCGGCATTTTTCGGCGGCGATGATGGCGTCAATTTCGCGGACAGCGTCATCCAATTGCCCGTTGCGGTTGACCACGCGATAGTCGAATTCGTTCACGCGGCCCAACTCAACGGAGGCCTCATGCAGGCGGCGCTGCATCTCGGCCGGGTCCTCGGTGCCCCGGCCGGCCAGGCGGCTGCGGAGTTCATCCATGCTGGCGGGCATTACGAATATGGTCAGGGCCTCCGGCGCGAGTCCCCGAATGGTGGCCGCGCCCTGGACGTCGATCTCCAGTATAACGTCACTGCCGGCGATGAGGGGGTCGCGAACCTGCTGGCGGGGGACGCCGTACCAGCGGTCATAGACCTGGGCCGACTCCAGCAACTCGTCCCGCTCCCGCAACCGCAGAAACGTCACCACATCCAGGAAGATGTAGTCTTTGCCGTCCACTTCTCCGGCCCGCATGGAACGTGTGGTCGCAGTCACCGCGAAGTGCCAGGGTCGATCCAACTTGCGTAGGGAAGCCAGCAGGGTGCCTTTGCCCGAAGCCGACGGGCCGGAAACCACCACCAGCAACGGCGGAGCCGGACTAGCCTGCGGCAGCTCCTGGTGGGCAACCATCGAGATAGTCAGTGTTCCTCGCCGGTCAGCGAGGTCAGGTGCTCCCAGAAGGTGGGATAGGAGACCGACGCGTCCTCGGCTCCGTGGATGATCGTGTCGCCGGAGGCGGCAAGTCCGGCCACGGCCATGGACATGGCGAGGCGATGGTCGCCGTGGCTCTCCACCTCGGCGCCCGTGAGACGGCCAACGCCGTGGATGACCATACCGTCGTCCCGTGGTTCCAGGTTGCCGCCCAGGCGGGTCAGCTCGGATACCGTGGTGGCGATGCGGTCCGACTCCTTGACGCGCAGTTCGGCGGCGTCGCGGATGACGGTGTCGCCCTCGGCGAAGCACGCGGCCACGGCGAGCACCGGCAGTTCGTCGATCATGATGGGGATGATTTCGCCGCCCAGGTCGATACCCTTGAGGCTGGCTGAAGAAGCCACCACATCGGCGACGGGCTCACCTCCCTCGATACGCTCGTTTTCCAGGCGGAGGGAGTCACCGGCGCCCATCATCTGCAGCGCGTCTATGATCCCCGCGCGGCTGGGGTTGAGGCCAACACCGGTGATGGTGACGCGGGCGTTGGGGTGGACCAGGCCGGCCACCATCCAGAAGGCGGCCGAGGAGATGTCTCCGGGAACCGCTACATCCACGGCCTGCAACTGGGCGGGATGCAGCGTCAGGGCCAGCCCGTCGGATTCGATCCTGGCGCCCATGGCGGACATCATGCGCTCGGTGTGGTCGCGGGACAGGGCCGGCTGGTGCAGCACGGTAGGACCGGACGCCGCCAGGGCGGCCAGCATCAGGCACGACTTGACCTGGGCGCTGGCTACGGGCATCTCGTACTCGATCGAGCGGAGGCTGCCGCCACGAATGGCCAGCGGGGCCAGGGTGTTCCCATTCCGGCCCATGATGGACGCGCCCATCTGCTGTAGCGGCTGCACGATGCGCCCCATGGGCCGGGTGCGCAACGATCCATCGCCGGAAAGGACCGAGAGAAAGTCCTGGCTGGCCAGCAGGCCGGAGAGAAGTCGCATGGACGTGCCGCTGTTGCCGGCATCCAGCAGGTCGGCGGGTTCGTCCAGGTTGGGACCCGGCCCGGCGACGCGAAAACTGCCGGGCTGATTGGCCGGGGAATCCGGCAGCGGGTCGATGGCCACTCCCATGGCGCGCAGGCAGGCGGCGGTGGAGCGCACATCGGCGCCATCGGAAAGGCCGGTAATGGTGGCGGCCCCGTTGGCGATGGCGTTGAGGATCAGCGAACGGTGCGAGACCGACTTATCCCCTGGTACCGCCAGCGAGCCGGACAGGCGCTCAGGTCTGCGAATGGTCTGTTCCAACTGCGTACTCCAGCGATGTTCGCTTCGGTGTGCCAGATGACGGAATGGAGTCGACTGGGAGTGCGTCGATTCGCTCCTGCTGGGAAATGGACGGTGCGGAATAGCCGCGCGGTACTTGATCGCAACATAGCCGCGCGATGGAGGGCAGTCTACTGCCGGGGTGGTGTGCCCGAGTCGCGGTCGTTGCCGCGACGGTCATTGGGGGGCGCGCCGGTCATCATGCGGCGGGCACGGTCGGCCCAGCCCCCGAGGAACATCTGGCCCATGGACTCGCTGAAGGTGGGGTACTCGGGCGTGCGTTCCAATTCGCGAGCCCGAGGGTTAACCTCGCCAGCCATCCACTTGTTGCGGGCAAGGTTGGCGTCCTCGAAAAGAGTACCGACGGCGTCGGTGTTGGGTGGTTCGCCGTCGGTATCGAGGAGTTTACGGTACTCGTAGAGTTCGCGTATAAACGCGTCGATCCAAGCCACGATGGGCTCGGCGTTACTGACGCAGATGTCGCGGTGCATCACCGGGTCGCCGGAGGCCAAACGGGTGATGTCGCGAAAGCCCGACGAGGCGAGTTGACCGATGTCGGACCAGTTGGCAGACTTGCTGGTGCAGCCGATCAGAGCGGTGGACAAGACGAAGGGTAGATGGCTCACAGCGGCGACAAAGCTGTCGTGCTCGTCCACGCCGATGAAGTAGGGCACGCCGCCCACGGCCTCGGCCAAAGTGGATACCTCGCCCACGGCGCGCTGACTGGCCCTTGGGCTCGGTATGACGCAGTAGGGTTTGCCGGAGAACATTGTGCCGTCGGCGTTCTCGGGGCCGGGAGTTTCGCGTCCGGCCATGGGGTGGCCGCCAACGAAGTCCACGGAATCGGGCAGGAGCTCGTCGGCCCACTGGAGCACCTGGGTCTTGGTGCTGCCCACGTCGGTGACGACGCAACCCTCAGGCAGGAAGGAGGCCATGCCCTCCATCAGCTCGCGCATTGCGAGAACAGGGGTGGCCAGGATGATGATGTCGGCCTCGGCGATGGCGTTCCCGAGCCGGCCTTCCACGCGGTCGAAAGCATTGCGCTTCTGAGCGCCGGAACGGGCCCCGCCGTCGGCGTCGGTTCCGATCACTGTGAGGTTGCGCAGGCTGGAGTTACGCAGGGCCAACCCCAACGAGGTGCCGATCAATCCGGTGCCGATGATGGTAACTTGCGCCACGAGCGGGTCCGCCTAACGGGAGGATGAGGTAAGTGTACAGCATCCACAACGGCTGGTAAAACGGCGGACCGCTGCCCAACGCAAACCCCAACGCAAACCGTTCACCAGCACGATTGGGGGTCGGACAAAGGCGGGTGTATCATTCGGGTCCTTTGAAAGGCATGTGGAACTGGGCGGCTTCCCTCCGCATAAGGGACTTTCGCCTCCTCTGGGCAGCGACGGCCTTCTACTCCCTGGCCACCGGGATGGAGCAGGTATCGGTCGGATGGTTGATCTTCGAGCTGACCGGTTCGGAGTTCATGGTGGGTGTGGGCGCGGGCGCCCGCATGCTGCCCTTCTTCGTGCTGGGAATGCTGTCCGGTGCGATCGCGGACCGCTGGTCGCGCCGCGTCCTGCTGCAGATCGGCACCCTGGCCGCTTCGGCGACCGCGCTGCTGATGGCCGCGCTGCTGCTCTATGGATTAGCCAACGTCTGGGTGGTGATCGCGCTGCTGACGGCCTTGGGCAGCATGATGGCCTTCACCATCACCATCAGGCAGGCTTTCACGTACGACATCGTGGGATCTGGCTACGCGCTGAACGGGCTGGCGTTGGCGGCGATGGCCATGCAGGGTGGCGGGATCGTGGGATCCCTGGTCGCCGGCGCGTTGATAGAACTGGTGGGGCCTGGCTGGCAATTCGTGGCGTCGGCGGTGTGCTACGCGGTGTCCGCCGCGGCGATGCTGGCGATCACCAATCCGGGGCGGACGTTGCAGACATCGTCGCAATCGGTGATGGACAACCTGATCGGCTACGTCACGCTGATACGCGACCACCGGATAATCCTGACGCTCATGTTCCTCACCGCCACCACGGAAGTGTTGGGGTTCACGCACATGACGCTGCTGCCGGTGTTCGCGAAAGAGGTGCTCCACGTCGGGCCGACGGGACTAGGCGTCATGACGGCGGGGCGCCAGGCCGGGGGACTGTTGGGGTTGTGGATCCTGGCCGGCATGGGAAATACCAAAAAGAAGGGATGGCTGACGCTGGCCACTGCCGTGGGATTTGGAGGCGGGCTGATGGCGTTTTCGTTATCGGTCAACATCTACACCTTCCTGGTGGTGCTGTTGTTCGTCAACGCTTGTGCCATGGCCGTGGACACCCTGTACAAGACCCTGATGCAGGACCTGGTGCCGGACGAGGAGCGGGGCCGGGCCATGGGTGCCTGGGTGCTGAGCGTCGGTTTCGCTCCGGTAGGGCACGTTGGCGTGGGGGCATTGGCCGGCTTCGTGGGCGCACCGAGGGCCCTGCTGATCAACGGGGCGGCGCTGGTGGCGCTCAATTTTGCGGCAACGCTGGGCGTGCCACGGATACGGCGCATGGAATGATTCGAGCCGGCGCCACCCGGCGTCCGAAACGTCATGCGGGCCGGGGCAGATCCACTCCACGCGCCATGACACGGTGGTTCCGACCGCTCCCGAGGACATAGGGCCCGCCCGTTGGACCGGCGGCCATCACGAACTATTGAGGCTTGGTTGCCGACGGTTGACGGGTGTTGCGGGGCTTTCTCCTTGGGTTGGTGGTTCGGGTTTTGCGGTTGGTGGTTTGATTTGGGTGTCAGGCGTTACGGTTTCGGGACGGTGTCGGAGCACGGCCAACACTGTTTTGCTCGCATAGTTTTTGAGTCCCAAGCTTCCGTGACCCGCGGGCAGCCGGCTAATGAGACCGGTGCCGCACGGCACGGGGCGGAGGTGACACCCGCAGGGTCGACACTCGGCCGCCCCGTCGAATAAAGAGAGGGTAGCGGCCGCTGGCGACCATGATGCGAAGAACCGACTGGGCCGTTGCCGACCCGAAACCGTATCGCCTAGCTATTCGGATGTAGGTTTGGCGACGCCGCTGGCCTGGCGGCGGAATTGCCTGACGGGACTATTATAGAACGTGTGTACTGTACGACGCAAGGGCCCGGACGTCAGCAGAGGCATCGCGTTTGGCGTGTGGTTAATTCCGCGCTTGGGCCGACGCCGAGATCACGAGTACACGCTCGAACCGATACAATTGGCTGGTGCCGAAAGCACGCCCCCATAATCTTAAAGAAGCGCACGGAGGCAGGAATGCGAGAGCCCATATTACACCGAGGAAGGTTCTGGAGCGCCGATGAGCCCTACAGACAAGCCGATGGGAAAGTCATCATTGATTCCGACGGCAGAGTCACGCTCATAACGGACGAGTTTTTCAGAGACCAGAACGACGATCAGGACCATGGGTTATTCAGAACGATTGGACTCAGCAACGGAAATCGCCTCATCGAAGGGCAAACCATCTCGGAACACGTCAAGCTCAGCGGATGCTTCGTGAAAGCGCAACACAGCGGCATGCTTGGAACACTCAACAGCGTTACGCCCACCGTGGAGTGGCACTGCAACAAGGCGTATATAGGCAGCAAGTACGTAGGAGACGAGCCAACAGTAATACGTTCTGTTGAGATCGTGATACCCGCCTACGACGAATGGGTATCGGGATTCCCCGACATCGTGATGTCACACTACGGAGAGACCCAAACAATGTCGTACCCCGCGAACCCAACGAACAAAACCTCCCCATGGAATCTTGGCACACTGACCATCAGCAAAAAGATCAGAGAGACCAATGTCCAGTTCGCGAGATACGGTACCAAAACGGCCACGCTGACAGCATCCATCGGACTCATCGTAGAATTCGAAGAAAGCCAAGACATAGAAACCGCGATGAAAATCGTTACCGCACTGCAAGCCTTAGTCACAATGGCCCAAGGCGAGGCTTGTAACAGGATCAACCGCGATTTTCAGTTCAACGCCAACGCCACGGCAGCATCATTCACGGAAGTCGCCTCGCTAGGAGGCCGAGCTTGGCCCACCTTGGCGGGAGGTTCCATACAACGTGAAAAAGCCTTATGCGTCTGGCTCAACAGCACCCTCGGCGTGATCAGCTATTGGATGGAAAGTAATCGTAACCAAGACGGACGAGGCAGCCTCACCGTAACAGCCATTCCTGATCTGCCGCTGTTGGACGTCACCTGCCTCTCCGAAACCCAACTAAACGATGCAGTCGCAATCTTCGAAGACCTGCAGGACCGAACATTACTGCCGGCCAACGAAGCATGGCATGATGAAGTTCGCCAAGAACTGGACCAGCGTCTGCTCAACGAAGTCCTCGGACTCGATGAGAGAGCAGTTGACCAACTGGACATCCTCCGTCGGCAGTGGTGTAGCGAACCTACCGTCACCTCCACCAAGAAAACTGGGCCACCAGACTAGCTGGCACTAAACCAGACGTTTCTGCGTAACAGTTGGCAAAGGAGCGTGTCGGAGAAACCGGACCCTGATGTCTTTCCAAAGGGGGAACTGACCACGCCGTGCCTGATTGTGAACTTCAGCTTGCGCTGATTCTGCAACGGCTTAAGCACCTTGTCCCGCAGATGTGCCTTCCTGAACAACGTCTGGTCGCCCTTCATGAAGTTCTCGAGTTCTTCAATGGAAACCCAGCGGTCATATCCGAATTTAACTGTCAGGTCCTTCTCCAAACCTACGAAGTTACCCGCAGAACTCTGATCCAGCAGTAACGGTTGATAGCGATGCAACCCGTTGAAACGGTACGACCCGTCTCCGGCAACGTCCCACATCGCATCTTTCATGACTTCACAACCGCGCAAGTTACAGGTCCCGAAAAAGAGCGTGTAAACGTGGCGACCGCGCTGCCACAGGCCAAACCGCAGAACATAGTTCGCCCCGTGAGAGCGAAAGCGTTCCTCGAGAGCATCACAGTAATCGTAAGGAGAGCCGCCCGGCGGGACATCATCTCCCACCAGACCGCGGAGGTAAGGGTCAACTTGCGGCGTTCCGCCGAAACGTACGGCAGTCTCGTGCATGAACGAAAACAGCACCTCGCCGCTAGGAACAGAGAAGATTTCACTGATCAAATCCATCGAGACGCCCTTTAACCCCTTTGGGTCGAGCATCACGAACACTGGAGTACCAGTGGCGTGGCAATCGGCAAGGATTGCCGGTAGAGCATCAGCACAGATGGCGTGCTCGACGGAGAAGGACATCCCATCGTACTTCCGTTCACGGTCAAGCAGCGGACGCAAATGTTCAACCGCGTTGGCGTCCGCGTCGAAGAAGCGAAAATCTAATTCCACGTCCCCTAAACGCCCAGCTTCCCTGTGCTCACCCGCTACCCGCCACGATAGAAGAGGCGAACCAGATTCTCCCCCTTGGTATTCACCAGGGCCGGCGAAGCCGTCCACCACGACTGCTCGACGGAACCCTTGACCGAGGATGGGAATCCAAGCTTTCAGGTAAGCGACAAGCACTTCATGCTTGCCCACTGTGTGATCTGGCAAATCCCAGAGTACTTCCGACTCCATGGAACACCCCGCATCGGTACAAATGGTTGGGACGCATCATAGGAAACTGGCTGACGAATCGCAACCATACGAGGACGCGGTGTGGACGCCTCTGGAAGACTGATGACATGAACAACCTCTAACGTTCTCCGTACGTGGGTATAATCAAGCACGCGGAGGTACCGAACATGAGCGAGCAAACTAGCATAGAGTGGGCAGACTACACCTGGAATCCGGTTACCGGGTGCCACAAGATCAGCCCCGGATGCAAAAATTGCTACGCCGCGCGACTGGCGCCACGTCTGAAGGCCATGGGCAACCCTCGTTACGCGAAAGGCTTTGAGGTCACCCTGCACCATGACTTGGTGACATTGCCAACTAAATGGGTAAAACCCCGCAGGATCTTCGTCAACTCAATGAGTGATCTGTTCCACGATGAAGTACCCCTGTCCTTCGTCCAAGCCGTGTTCTCGACCATCGTTACTGCTGAACATCACACGTTCCAACTACTCACCAAGCGACCAGAGCGAGCACTGGAGATGGCAGACCAGCTCCCGTGGCCAGCAAACCTGTGGATGGGTGTTTCGGTGGAAAGCCCTGACTACTTACACCGCGTTGACACGCTGCGCCGTATTCCAGCGCAGACACGGTTTCTGTCGCTGGAACCACTGATAGAAGCCATCCCACACATTGACCTAGGCAACATAGACTGGGTGATCGCCGGTGGCGAATCAGGACCTAGGGCAAGGAAAATCAAAGAGGACTGGGTGAGGAGCATCCGTGATCAATGCGATGACGCGGGGGTGCGTTTTTTCTTCAAGCAGTGGGGTGGAACCAACAAGAAACGCTCCGGGCGGATGCTGGACGACAGAACTTGGGATGATTTCCCTCCAGTCAAATCTTTTCCACCTACTACGTCAGTTCCTGGGCAAACGTCCACCTACTGACGTAACCGCTGTCCTGACCTACAGGCTACTACCGGTGAGCGTCGACCGTTAGGAGCGACAAAGCGTTGAAACGAGATTCGTCGTTGCGTTGATCACTTTCTGCCGTTGTTCAGCCAGATGCGGAGTAGCGAAATTTCCTCTGACGGTTGGGACTTGACAGGCTTGGTATTGCCGATTATGATAACCAAAATTCTAGATTGCAATAGGGAGTGACACCGATACAGGAGGCTAGGAACGATGGTTACCGTCAATGAACAACTAGTCACCGTGGAACAAGAGCAGCATACCGGGCTATTGACCGAGAGAGTGGAAAAGGATTTGGCTGAAGCGCTGACCGAGTTCGGAGCCCACAAGGAAGAGGTCATGCCGGAACGTGCCTGCCACATATCCCCGCCGACCCTGGCATACGGCATCCCGATGGCCGGAGTGCGGTACTACAGGTACGTGCCGGAGACATAGAGCGTCGGGTGAGGGCACCCGGTGATGCGCTCGGGGGCGGCCAACCGGTCGCCCCATGCATTTAACCGGCTTGCTTAAGCCATTTGATATTTTTGACGTTATCTGATATGATACAAGCCATATCAAAGTGTCAGCAGCGAATACCAATTGAGGAGGAACTCAACGATGGTTGTCACCAAAGAACAGTTGATCAGCGAAGAAGCCCGTGAGCAGTCGGGGCTCCTGGTGGAGCGGGTGGAACAGGACATGGCGGACGTGCTCAACGAACACGGCTCGGCTGCTCCGGAGGGCCACCGCAAGGCCCGCGTCTACAGCTTCGGCTACGGAATACCGATGGTCGGCGTGCGCTACTACTCCTTCACTGGGGAAGAAAAGTAGGGCGCAGGGATAACATACCGATAGCAGAGCACAGGGGCGACCAAACGGTCGCCCCTCGCAGTTGTGGTGGTGTCCTGCCGCCTCGGCGACGATTTAAACGTAATTTTAACATTCGTTGTATTGCCCCGGTGAATGGTATTTCATATGATACGAGCCGTGTCAAGTTGTGGCACGGCTCATGCCACCCAAGGATGAAGCAAGTATGGTTACTGTCATCGAACGCCAAACCACCACAGATGCTCGTGAACACTCGGGCTTGCTGGGCGAACGCGTTGAGCAGGACATGGCCGACGTGCTCAGCGGGTATAGTGGCGCGGCGGAAACGCGCAAGACTGCAGCGACGCGGACCGCCTTCGCACACGGCATCCCAATGGCAGGGGTACGCTACTACGGTTTCGTGCCGGAGAAGTAGGGCAGCGGACGACACACCGACATCAATTCGGGGCGACCAGAAGGTCGCCCCGGTGCGTTTCTCGTTCGGGGCCGGGATACAATTCCCGGCCCTTTCAGTTGTCACCACGGTAGCCGCGGTTGCGGATCTCCTCCTCCATGTGGGCGCGAATGCCGATGAGGGCGGCGGCCCCCTCGCCCACCGCGGTTGCGACCTGCTTGGTGCTGCCGGCCCGGGCGTCACCGGCGGCAAAGATGCCGTGGCGGTTGGTCTCCATCGGTGAGGAGCGTGGCCCCGTTCCCGTGACTATGAAGCCGCGCTGGTCCAGCTCGACCGTGTCGGACAGGAAGGCTGTATTGGGATCAAGGCCGATGAACACGAACACGCCGGCGGGATGGAGTTCCTCCTGCCGGCCGGTGGTGAGATCTTCGACGAGCACAGAAGACAGCTTGCCGTCGCCGCGGAACTCGCGGACGGTGGTGTTCAGGCGGATGTCCATCTGAGGGTGGGCGGCCGCCTTATCCTGCAGGACCTGGCTGGCGCGGAGGCGATCGCCGACCTCCAGCAGGGTGACGCGGGATACGAAGCGGGTCAGGAACAGGCCCTCCTCGACGCCGCTGTTGCCGCCGCCGACCACGAGGGTGTCCATATCGCGGTAGAAGGGACCGTCGCAGGTGGCGCAGAAGTGGACGCCGGCGCCGATGAAGTCCTCCTCGCCGGGGACGTTGAGTCGGCGATAGCGGGTGCCGGGAGTGAGCAGTAGGGCGGGAGCGCGGTACTGCTGACCCGACTCGGTGGTGACGGTTCGGACGCCGCCGGCCTCGGGTCCCGGGTCGACAGATGCGACGGTTTGGGCGACTAGAAGCTCCACGCCAAAGCGTTCGGCCTGCTCGCGCATACGTTCGGCGAGTTCAGCGCCGGAGATGCCTTCTGCGAATCCGGGATAGTTGTCGATGCGTTCGGTGGAGCCGGCCTGGCCGCCGATACCGCCACGCTCGATGACCAGAGTATCCATGCCCTCACGGGCGGCGTAGATGGCAGCGGTGAGACCCGCCGGCCCACCGCCAACGATGATCAGGTCGTAGTAGGTGCGGCTGGCCTGAGGGTTGATGCCGAGACGGGCAGCGAGTTCGGCGTTGGTCGGTTCGACGAGGATGGGGCCGCCGTCGTCGAAGACGATGGTGGGGATGATCTGCCGGCCGTCGTTGAGCTGGCGAACGGTATCCTGGGCCTCGGGTTTCTGCTCGATATCGACCCAGGTGTAGGCAATGCGGTGCTCGGCAAGGAACTGCTTGGAGCGGCGGCAGTCGGGGCACCACAGGGCGCCGTAGACGGTCAGGGTGGGGGGTTGCGTCATTTGAGCACCTCGTTTCGTATCGCCAGAGGCCTTTTGCCAACAGCGCGTGCCCGAGAAATTATGGTAGCCGGAATCGAAACGTTGCTCATCGCGCAACGTGATAAAGATTATTTATAATGTACCACAACGCGGCCGAAGCAAGCCCCTGGCGGCCTCTCAACGGCGCAACGCCAATCGTTGCGTCAGCGGAAATTATCCGAGGTTGTCTTCGGTAGATGGCGTGCCTTCAGTTCGCTCCTGTTGGTGGTCCGTATCTCGCTCCGACCCCGCCGGCTTGATGCGCCACAAATCTTCGGAGGGATTAAGGTTGTTGGCGAATTCGTCCCAAGCCGTTGGGTCATCATAAGGCGTCGCCGCCTCGCCGCGCCAGTACGCGAGCAGGCCAGGGGGAAATAGCTTCTGCTGCTCTTCTGTCAATCCTGCCGGGTACGCGCTGCCCCGGGCGCGGCGGGCCATTTCCTGGATACGTCGCTTTTTTTCTTCCCAGTTGGGGTCTGGGAGAATCTCGTAGTCCTTGAGGGATGCCTCAATTTCCTGCTCGAACTCATCCAGATCATTATCGCCCAAAGAACGCCACCAGTCGTCGAATTTCTCGTTGTCCATCGGGGGTGGTTTTCTTATTTCGCGCTTATCATCGCTCATTTTCGCCTCCCAATTGACCCCGATAGATTCGCGTGAATTTCTCACTGGGATACGCAGTGTACAGGAACACATATCGTGTAGTTCGCCGATATGGAACTACCCAAGCACGATTGTTTATGCGAACGATGTACAGGCGCTGGCCTGGATAAGTCTCCTGGTTGGGGTTCTGTATATCGCCCAACAATGCGCCGGAAGTCAGATGATACTTTACATCGTCAAACGAAATGTGCCGCTGGCGTTGCAGGAACCGATCCTTCGCTTCGTCCCAAACATACTCCGGCATGGGTGGTTCAAAGGACGCCCGAGTCCCGCCAGGCGGCCACGTCATCCGACCCGAAGCCCAACTCCGCCAGTACCTCCTCGGTGTGTTCCCCCAGGGCGGGCAGGTTGCCCGGCTCCAGAGGCGTTTCGGTGAAGGTGGCCGGAGGGCCGGCCATGCGCACGGTGCCCAGGTCGCGATGGTTCACGTCGATGGCGAGGTTGTTGGCCTCAACCTGGGGGTGCTCGAACAACTCTTCAACGAAGCGCACCGGGCCGGCCGGGACGCCGGCGGCATCCAGCAGGCCCAGCCACTCTACGTTGGTCCTGGCGCGGAAGATCTCCTCGGCATCGGTCATGAGTTGCGCGCCGAAATCAGCGGCTTCCTGAGAGTGCTGGTCGTAACCTGCTTCAAACCGGATGTCGTGCAGGCGGATAACGCCAAGAAGCTTCTGGCGCAGGGCGGCGTTAAGACACCCCACGACGATCATGCCGTCGGCGGTCTGGTAGAAGCGGTAGTAGATGTTGCCGGGGGCCTGGAAGTGCTGGGCCTCATATACCTCCAGCAGGTCGGGGTACGGGGTTCCGGCGGCGCGCATGGCGTCCACCGATTCCATGATCTCCGCGTGCGGCGCCTTGTCGATGCCGTCGATGCGGACGAAACGCATGCCCAGCATCAGCAGGCCCGTGCCGAGCAACGAGGCCTCCAGTTTCTGGCCCTTGCCCTTCTCACCTGTAGGGGCACTGCGCTCGCGGGCGAACAGGGCGCCGCAAACGGCCCACGCCTGGGCGAGGCCGCAGGCGGTGTCCACCAGCGGGCTGGCGACGATCTGCTGGGGGACGCCGTTGGCGACCTTGCCCTCGGCGGTGGCGATGCCCGACATGGCCTGGATGATGATGTCGTAGCCGGGGCGATAGGCGTCGGGACCTTCGTGTCCGAAGGCCGATCCCTCGCAGTAGATGATGGACGGGTTGATGGCGGCGAGGGTGTCGTAGTCGATGCCCAGGCGGCTAGCCACGTCGGGCCGGTTGTTGGCCAGCACGACATCGGCCATTTCGGTGAGGCGTCGCACGACGTCGGCCGACTCGGGCTGGGCCAAGTTCAGGGTCATGGAGCGCTTGCCGCGGTTGTAGGCCATGAAGGGCCGGCCGTCGGTGGGGAGCACGGCCTGGGCGTAGCGCCACAGGTCGCCCCATGGGGGTTCCACCTTGATCACGTTGGCGCCCATGTCGGCCAGCAACATGCCGGCCGTGGGCGTGGCGATCATGGTGGAGAATTCGACAACGTTGATGCCTTCAAGCGGGCCGGCCATGGCGTCACTCCTGGCGGTGCAAAGTCGTCGGGCGATTATAGCATCGCGGGCCCGGCCAGCCGGAACCGCTCCGGACCCAGCGCCAGCGCCAGCGCTTCAGCGGGGATCATGGCGGCCAGTTCGGGCGGAGTGTATTCCGCGGAGGTATTCCCGTCGTCGGGCCGAGAAACACCGGAGACCGCTCGGTCGGCGGGGAGGCCCTTGGCCTGGACGAGGACATGGAAGTCTCCCAACCCGCCCGGGCGAACCAGGTGGGTCAGCCCGGTGAGCCAATCGCGGGAGTCGTCGTGCGGCGGGGCGAAAGTATCGGGCAGCGTTCCCTCGGGGTTGATGGGGATTGTAATCCAGCCACCACCACCGTGTTCCGCGGGTGGTCCGCTACGGCGTATGGTTTGCAGGCCGAGGCGGGTCAGAAACCGGCCCTGGGACATGTGGCCCACGGTGGTCAATCCGGCCCGCTCTCCGGCGAGCCGAACGGACGTGAAGTCGACCTGGGCCGTGATGTCCTGCCGCCCCGGATCCACGAGGGGAGAATCGGTTTGGCGGTGGGAGCGGTAGGTGACGAGGGTTCCGTGGGGTCGTTGGGCCGGGTCGTAGAGATCGTGCGCGCCGCGCCCGTAGTCGATGGTGAGGACGAAGCCCGCATCCAGCGCCGACGCTGCGGATGCGGCCCAGTCGTCAAGGAGCAGGCAGACTTCGGCGGTCTGGCCTGCTGACAGGTTGACGCCGATGTCGGAAAGGCGGCGTTCGAGCTGCGAGGTGGACGGGTCTCCGGTGATCTCCTCCAACTGCCCTTCGTAGCCGTCGGCGACGTCGGACTGGATGCCGACGTAAAATTCGCGGAGGGTGCCGCGTTCCATGCGCACGCGGTGGACGGGCAGGGCGTCGAGCAGCTCGTTGGATATGATGCAGCCCGTGACGTTTCGGACAGGCAGTCGAAGGGCGTCAGCGATGATGCCAGCAGGAGTCGGTGAGCAGGTGTCCCAGCCACCGGAGCGACGGTCACAGGCGACGTACCGCAGCGAGCGAGGAAAACCGTCGGGCAGATGGTAGGCGGCGTTGGATATGTCTTGGCCCAGCAGGCCGTCGCCGGCGCCGAGTTCGATCACGTAGAACGGGTCCGGCTGGTCCAGCACTTGCCAGAAGCGAAACAGCTGAACGGCCAGCAGGGCGCCGAAGGCGGGATGGACCTGTGGGCTGGTGTAGTAATCGGTCCCGACGCTGTTGCGGCTGTAATAACCGCCGGGTCCGTAGAGGGACCGGGCCATGTATTCGGCGAAGGTGATCGGGCCGCGGCGGGCGATGCGACGGCGGATGGCCCGTTCCGCAGCGGTGGGGACGCTCATGTGACCGAAACCTTTCCGGACATACTTAGGGGCGAATGATTATTCGCCCCGGCGGAAGTCGAGAGTTCCAAGCGCTACCGATACATTGGCTTGAAGAAGCTGTGCAAGAAGTTATTGCGATGGGCCCAGGAGTGAGCGCGCTTGAGCACGGAGTCGGGTATCGGTTCGCCGCGGCGATGAGTGATGCGCAACGTTTCGTAGTCGATCAACTCGGGAGGTGCGTCGGCGGTGTAGAGCAACTCACAGCCCTCGCCTTCGGCGTAGAGTTTGAGGCTGTCGAAGCCTTTCACGCGCCGTCCGGGAGTCTGGTAGACGTAGAACTCGACGCTACCGACCAGTTCGTCGAAGTGATCGTTACCGTTACCGCGACCGCCGCCCTGGCGGATTTGGTCGCGACCGATACCGTAGCTGCTCAAGCGTCTGCGTTGCATGGGTACACCGCCGGATGGGTTCCGTAACGTGCAGTCCTAAAGGGGAAGGTCAGCCTTCCCGCAGCAGGGCCGGCTTGATCGTGGCATTCCAGGAATCGTCAGGGTTGCGGCGCCGGACGGTGTCCACCAGGTCGGCGACTTCGGCGCCGTGGAGCAACCTGAGGTCTTCGTAGGTTTGGCGTCCGGCAAGTTTGATTATCGATTCGCGCAATGCTTCCACGTAGGGAATAACCTCGCGGGAGGCGGACAGGCTTTCGTGACGAATCCTGACGTTTTCCAACTGCTCGATCCAGTCGATCTGTTCTTCCACCTGCTCGAAGGGGTCTTCTTCTGGCTCCGGGTTCATGGCAGTGGTCATGGCCGGGACCTCCTTAATTATCGGAGTTGCAGTTATGTCGTTATGGATAGATGGCCCAACCGACCCGTCCGGTGCTGGCGTGGAAGAAATGGCCGTCGGTGGAGGTTACGAAGACGTCGGTTAGGTCGGGTCCGCCGAAGCAGACGTTGGTGGGGCGGGTGGCGGCGACGGGATGGGTCTCGATCACCCGGCCCGTGGGCGAGAACACGTAGAGCATGGGGCCAGGGCCGCCGGTGGGCCAGCCGGCGGTGGCTACGATGTTGCCGTCGGCGTCAAGGCACATGCCGTCGATGCCGCGATGCACGCGGTTGGCGTCGCGGCCGAAGGTGTGCAGCGTGGTGTACGTCCCCAGGGTGCCGTCGGCGTTGATGGGGTAGGCGCGGAGCTCCCGGTCGATCTCGATCTGGTCGCTGTTGCTCTCGGCGACGTAGAGGGTATTGCCGTCGGGGGAGACCAGGATGCCGTTGGGCATGGTGGTGTCGTGCGTGGAGCGGACGGTCTTATAGGAACCGTCGGCCTGGGGAACGGCGCACAGCACGGAACGATTGTCCAGCTGCTCGACCTCGTGGGGATCGATGTTGCCGGCGTTCCACGGGTTGGTGAACCAGATGCGGCCCTGGGCGTCGATGGCCAGGTCGTTGGGGGTGTTCAGGGGCACGCCATCCAGGTTATCGGCGACGGTGACCATGCTTCCGTCGGGATCGAAGCGGACGATAGCGCGGCCGTTCTGGCAGCAGCCGAACAGCCGGCCCTGGGCGTCGAAGGCCAGTCCGTTGGTGCGGTTGGTGTTTTCGCGGTAGACGGAGAACTCGCCGGATTTGGGGTTGTACGCGTAGATTCGGCTGGCGTGGATGTGGGTGAACAGGACCACTTCGCCGTTCCAAGCAGGGCCTTCAGTGATGCCGCCCGGCGGGTCTTCAAAATGATTGAGGAGGCTGAATCGCCACGACATACTGGCCAACTCCTTGAGTGCGTTGCGCAGGGGAATTGCGGACGGATTCCGACGGCACTACCGCCGGCCGATTGTAGCAGGCGACCCCCGGCCCGGCAACGGCCGATGCTCCTCCGGCGCAACAATCTTCGAGCGCGGAGCGGCCGGCGTCGCCATTCGGCAAGACTTCGTGAAGATCACGCGTTGTCCTGCGGAATTGGTTGCACTGGCCCCAGGTGAGTGTGGATTTTTGACATTCGATGCGGGGATAGTTAGCATCGGCATCACAATGCCGGAATTCTTCAACGTGTTGCCTCCTGAGGAAGCGTTGGCGTTGCTCCTGGATCGTCTTCCGGAGCGACCGGCTGCGGGGGTTTGTGTGGTAAATACCGCCGAGGCGTTGGGAAGGGTCGTTGCAGCGGAAATAGGGGCGACGGAATCACTCCCCACGTTCCCACGCTCCACGATGGACGGCTACAGCGTGCGGGCGGCGGACACCTACGGAGCGAGCGACGGACTGCCGGCCTGGTTCATGCTGGTGGGAGAGGTGCCCATGGGACGGGGGGCCGATGTCCACCTGGGAGTCAGCGAGGCGGCAGTGGCGTACACCGGCGGGATGCTTTCGGGAAACGCCGATGCCGTGGTCATGGTGGAACACACCCAGGCCATCGACGAGAACACCATCGAAGTGATGCGGCCGGTGGCTCCTGGCGAGAACGTCTCCCAGCCAGGTGAGGATGTTCGGGTGGGGGAGTCGCTCTGGCCGGCGGGGCACGTGATCCGTCCCCAGGACATCGGCGGGCTGCTCGCGCTGGGCATCGAACGGATTGAGGTGGCCGAAAGGCCGCGGGTGGGCATCCTGTCGATGGGAGATGAGGTAGTTCCTCCCAGCGCTACACCAGGCCCGGGACAGGTGCGAGACATCAACACCTACACCGTCGCGGGACAGGTGACCGCCGCCGGCGGGACCGCGGCGCCCCTGGGCCTGGTCGGAGACGATTACGAGGAGCAACTGGATGCGGCGCGACGAGGGTTAGCCGAGTCGGACATGCTGGTGCTTTCGGCGGGGAGTTCGGTCAGCGCGCGGGACCGGACGGTGGACATCGTGGCCGCGCTTGGCGAACCGGGGCCGCTGGCGCATGGGTTGGCGCTGCGGCCCGGCAAACCGGCTATTGTGGGCCTGTGCGACGGTAAACCGGTCATCGGGTTGCCGGGCAACCCGGTGTCGGCGATGGTGGTGAGCAGCCTCCTGGTGCGGCCCACGGTGTACCGACTCATGGGCTGTGCTCACCCGCCCCGGCTGACCGAACGCGCGGCGGTGCTGGCGCAGGACGTTCCCTCCGTTCCAGGGCGGGAAGACTATGTGCCGGTGCGACTAGCGGAGAGCGGCAACGGGATGGCGAGGGCCCATCCGGTGTGGGGCAAGAGCGGGTTTATTTTCACATTGGTCCGGGCGGACGGGTTGGTGAGGGTGCCGGCGAACGCGGGCGGGATCTACGCTGGGGCGCAGGTACAGGTACTGGAGATGTGAGCGGATGGAGGACCCTACACCGCACCGGTCGCACCGTCGCTACTTCCTGCAGGACATCCCGTTGGAAGAGGCGACGGCCCGGTGGTTCTCCGCCCTGGAAGAGGCCGGTGCCCTGGTCCAAATGTCCGGTGAGGACGCGCCGCTAACCGCGCCAGACATCGTGGGCCGCGTGACCGCCTGGCCAGTGTGGGCCGTAGCGTCGTCGCCGCACTACGACGCCGTGGCGATGGACGGCATCGCGGTGCGGGCGGCCGAAACCGTCGGAGCCACCGAAACGCGGCCGGTGGCTTTGGAGGTGGGTAGGCAGGCCGTGTGGGTCGACACCGGCGACCCGATGCCGGTGGGCATGGACGCGGTGGTCATGATCGAGCACGTTCAGCGCGACAATGGAGATCCGGCCACGGTGCGGGTGTCCGATCCCGTCGCGCCATGGCAGCACGTGCGACCGCTGGGCGAGGACATCGTCGCCACCGAGTTGGTGCTGCCGGAAAACCATCGCATCACCCCCGCCGACCTGGGAGCCTGCGCCGCCGCCGGCCTCACCACCGTTCCGGTGCGACGCCGTCCCAAGGTCACGATAATCCCCACCGGCGACGAGCTGGCCCCCATCGGCGCCCCGAGGAGGCCTGGAGACATACCGGAGTTCAATTCGCTGATCCTGGCTGCCCTGGTTCGCCAATGGGGAGGCGAACCGGTGGTGTACGAACCAGTGCCGGACGACTTTGATGCCATCCGCGAAGCGGTTTCCTCGGGGTTGGCATCCTTGGACGTGGTGGCGATCAACGCCGGTTCCTCCGCGGGGGACGCCGATTACACTGCTTCGGTCATCGAATCGCTTGGAACGCTTCAAGTGCACGGTATCGCCGTTAGGCCCGGGCACCCGGTGGCTCTGGGCGTGGCATCGGGCAAACCGGTGATGGGGTTGCCGGGATACCCGGTGTCGGCGGCCCTGACCGCGGAACTGTTGCTGCTTCCGCTGATGGAACGGCTGTTGGGGTCGGTGATGCCGTCGCGCCCACGTATCAGCGCGAACATCACCCGCAAGGTCGTGTCTCCCACCGGCGAGGATGAGTTCCTGCGTGTTGCGGTAGGACGGGTTGGAAACAAGATGATCGCGACGCCGGTGCAGCGCGGCGCCGGTGTGGTGATGTCCCTGGTGCGGGCGGATGGTATCGTCCGGATACCACGGCATACAGAGGGGATGGACGCTGGCGCCGAGGTGGAAGTGGAGTTGCTGCGTCCCATGGAAGAGGTGGAGAACACCATCGTCGCCATCGGCAGCCACGACCTGGCGTTGGACCTGATGCGCAGTTTCCTGCGCCGTGGGCGTCCCTCAGTGAACCTGGCGTCGGCCCACGTGGGCAGCCTAGGCGGATTACTGGCGCTGCGAAGAGGCGAAGCTCACATCGCCGGCTGCCACCTGCTGGACACGGAGACCGGCGAGTACAACACGTCCTACGTCCTCCGCTATCTGCCGGATACTCCCGTGGCCGTCATCCGCCTGGTGGGACGGACCCAAGGGCTGATGATCGCACCGGGGAACCCGCTGAACGTCGCAAGTCTCGAAGACCTGCTGCGGCCGGAGCTCAGGTTTGTGAACCGCCAGCGAGGATCGGGCACCCGTGTGTTGCTGGATTACCAATTACAACAGATGGGAGCGGCTCCCGATGACATCGTCGGCTACCAGCGGGAGGAATACAGTCACCTGGCAGTGGCGGCGGCGGTGTCCGGTGGGTCGGCCGACGCCGGGTTGGGAGTCCTGTCGGCGGCTCGGGCCCTGGAACTGGAATTTGTGCCCCTGCTCAACGAAGAGTATGACTTGGTCATCCCCACCGAGCATTACGAAAGCGGGCACCTTCGGCCTCTGCTGGACCTGCTCGCCGACTCGGATTTCAGGATGGCAGTCGATGCCCTGGGCGGTTACGATGTTTCGCGCATGGGCGAACTGCGGGCGATGCTGCCGTGACCGGCATGCTCGATGCGCGGATGGAGCGCCGCTCAGTCGAGCTGGACGCCGCGCTCGTGGCGAACGGCAGCGATCATCCGGATACCCTGCGCGCGCAGCACCGGCTGGCCCACGCCTATCGGGCTGCCCGCCGGTTTGACGAGGCGCTGCGCTGGTTCGACCTGGCCGCCGAAGGGAGCTCGAAGGTGTTTGGCCCGGATCACGTCGAAACGCTGCGCTACCGGAGCAGCCTGGCCAATTGCCATTACGCCGCCGGGCATACGGATCGGGCCATCGAAATGTTCGGCGCGCTGTTCGAGGAGCGCCGCGCCGTGTTGGGCGAGAACCATCCCGATACCCTGCGGAGCCGGGGAAGCCTTGCCAACGCGTTGCACGCGGTCGGTCGTTACGACGAGGCGGCGGGACTGCACCTGCGCAATGCGGGCGACCGGGCTGAGACACTGGGCCGGCAGCATCCGTCCACGGAGGTGAGCCTCCGCAACCTGGCGCGGGCCGTGCGGGACGCCGGCGCGGATACGGCCTGACCTTGGCCGCCGGGGAAGCAGCCAGCGGGTTATCCAATCCCGAGCGACCGGGTTCCGAAGCCACCACGTCGCTCCGGGCCTGGTCGGTCCTGCTGCTGAACCGGACCCACCAAAGCACGGTGGTGTTGTCATCCTACGGACTCGGGCTGTTTCTTCCCTTTGTGCAGGCGGACCTGGATCTCAGCTACCTGGAGATAGGCATTCTACAGGCGGTTTGGTGGGGCACTCCGGCGGTGCTGCTGGTCCCCTTCAGCTTGCTGTTCGCCCGGTTCAACCCCAATCGCCGGGTGTTGGTCGCGCTGGCGCTCATGGCGCCCTGCCTGTTCAGCCAGGGTCTGGCCACTGGGTTCTGGACCCTGTTGGCGTCCCGGTTCCTGACGGTGTTGGTCCATGCGTCGATGGCTCCGGCGAGGCCGCTCTTGCTCCGCTGGTGGGCCGCTCCCCGCCAGTACTCCAAGGTGACATCTCTGGGGCTGTCGATGCACTCCACTTTCATGGCGGCGGGCCTGACGTTCGGGCCGATCATCATCGTGGTGTTAGACAGCTGGCGTCTGGCCTATTTCGTTCAGGGCGCATTGATGGCCGGCCATCTGCTCGTTTGGGTGGCCTTGACGTGGGGCGCCAGGGATCCGGCGCAAGGCCCGGAGGACGAGATAGATACCACGCCGGAGCAGGATGTTCCCGACGGGAGCGACGCGGCGGTGGTGGACTCCAACGCCCGGCCGGCGCTGATCCGGTCGTTGATCGCATATCCCCACGCCTGGCTGATCGGGGTGGTCATGCTGTGGCTGTCGGCGTCGTGGACGACGGTGCTGACGTTCCTGCCCACGATCCTGGAGACGCAACGGGGCATCTCCGTTTCATCGGGGAGCGTGCTTTTCGGGTTCCTGTACTACGTGTTGATCCCGGGGGCATTGGTGGGGAGTTGGATATTCAATCACATCACCAACCGGCGTTTGATGGTGCTGCTGCCGGCCGCGCTCAACCTGTTCGCCACGCTGGGCGCCGCGCTGGCGGGCAACGAATTGCTCGCGGCCTTGGCGCTGACGGGGATGGGGATAGCGTGGATTTTCGTGCCGGCGATGGAGATACTGCCCTTTGAATTCCGGAATATCCGGACGCGGGAGGTGTCGGTGATCGCCGGACTGGTGCAGACCTTCGGCGCGGTGGGTTTCGGAGCCGGACCGGTAATCGCGGGAGGGCTGGCCCAGGTGTCGGGTTCCCTGGTTACGGGCGTGCTGGCCGTGGCCGGAATGACCGCCCTGGCGGTCGTGGCCGCCGCGGCTTTGCCGGGAAGGTTCGGCGGCAGGTTGGTGTGATAGCATTGGCGGCCACTACCCATCCGCGTGATCGGCGAGCCAACGGCGCTCCGGCCGAATGCTGCACCACTGCATGACAACCCAGCTGAACGTGAACCTGCACACCGCGCCGGCCGACGCCGGTGACGGGACGATTCTGTCCAACCTGCTGATGTTCGGCGAGGTGCTCCGCAGGCTGGGGTTGGACGTGGGTTCCGGGAACATGCTGGACCTGGTGCGGGCCACCGAGTTTGTGCCCATTGGCGGCAACCGAAATGACTTCCGGCTGGCGGCGCGGGCGCTGCTGGTGCATCGTCGGAGCGACCTGGAGCTGTTCGACGAGGCGTTCCAGGTGTTCTGGAGGCGGCCGGCCCACGGGCGAAGCATGCGCGACCTGCGCTCTATGGGCGAGGAGCGCCGCTACCGCACGCCGCGGGTGATGCCGCACCGGGAGGATACATCCGACGGACCGCCGGGCGGTGACGACCCTGATGATGCCGGCGACCGGCAACCGGTGGTGGACCTGCAGCGGTCGTTCAGCGCCCGGGAGGTGCTGCGGCAACGGGATTTCGCCGAATACACGCCGGGCGAGGTGGCGGCGGCGCGGGTGCTGATGTCGGACTTGCAATGGGATCTGGGCCGCCGGCGCACCCGACGACTTACCTGGGGCGACGGGCGTGACGTGGACCTGCGGCGGACGATGCGCCGGAGCCTGCAATACGGCGGGGAGATGCTGGACATCGCCCACCGCCAGCGGAAGACCAAACCTCGCCCCCTGGTTCTGATCTGCGACGTGAGCGGCTCCATGGAGCGTTACACCCGTATGCTGCTGCACTTCGTGCACACGGTTGCCGTGAGCGGGCAGCAGCTGGAGGCGTTCCTGTTCGCGACACGTTTGACGCGCGTCACCCGTCACCTGGAGCATCGCGGAGTTGACCGCGCGGTGTCCGAGGTGGCCCGAGCCGTGCCCGACTGGGCCGGCGGCACTCGCATCGGCGAGGCGATCAAGACGTTCAACTACCGTTGGGCGCGGCGCGTCCTGCGCGGCGGCGCGGTGGTGCTGGTCATATCCGACGGGTGGGACCGGGGCGACCCGGAGCTGCTGTCCCGGGAGATGGCGCGGCTGCAGCGCAGTTGCCATCGCCTGATCTGGCTGAACCCGCTGTTGGGATCGCCGGGATACGAACCGTTGACGCGGGGCATGCAGGCGGCGATGCCGCACATCGATGACTTTTTGCCGGCGCACAACCTGCACAGCCTGCAGGAACTGGCGATGCACCTGAACCAGCTGACGGCGCGGCGGTCACCACCGACAGCACGGAGACGGTCGGTCTCCGATGGTGACGGTGAAAAGGTGCCGGAGGGCAGCGCAGCCCACGATGGCGGCGTGGCTGCCCGGTCGCGGCGCGAGCTGAACCCGGCATTGGCGCCGACGTTCCGGCACCCGCTGTGGGGTCACCCGAACGTACCGGGCGGAGCCGGTTAGCCAGTGTGGCCTGGCGCGATTTCGTTGTACAGGCCGGCCAGGGTGGTTGCCAGGGCGCGGGGGCGCTCTTCGTACTCTGGAGTGGGGTACCACTCGTAGTCGAAGCTGCGGACGATGGCGCCTTCGATGCTGGTGCGCAGGCCGGATACGATAACGCGGAAGCCCAGAGCGTGAGAGGCCTGCTCGGCCAATTGCTCCAGCACGATGTTGGGGCAGTCGAAAATCACCATGAAGCCGCCCTGCCGCTGTCCGTCGGTCACGCGGGCGCGGAAGACCTTGCCGAACAGGTCGACGTCAACGATGGTGTAGCGGAGTTCTTCGGCTCCGTGGTCGGGCCATCCGATGTAGATGTCGCCACCGACGTTCCAGTGGTGCATTGAGGCGACTCCAGGTTGCAGGTGCGGGCAATCGTAACGGGAGCGGAAAACGGGCGCAAGGGAAAACGCTTCAATGGTGACACAGGGCAATCGCGTCTTAATTGAGCCGGGCAAGAAATGCTGTCAACCGAGTGCTTTTGCTGTGTTTTGCTCGCTCGTGCAGGGTCTTTATGGTACTGCCCCGGCCAATTTCACTTGAAATCAATTTGCTTACATCAACCGGACGCCGCCGGCTACGAGCCATTATCACCGCAAGAGATAAATGGGAGTAGCAATTATTCGCGAGACAATAAGACGCGATTGCCCTGAATGGTGACACGAAAGGTCACGCGGTTGGCCCAAACCTGTGATAGCATACCCGCCTAACGTGGAAACACTCAGGACATTGCGCAGAGCGCTGACCAGTTGGTATGTCGCTGGGCCGGTTGCCGTCATCCTCGGCCTCGCGGTCGGAGCGGTGGTATTTTTCTTCATCGCTCCCGGCAAGCCGGCCGTTGGCGTGATCAACATACCCTTCACCGTGATTGAGGAGAACTCCGCATTCGTCATTGGGCAGCACATCGACTACGCCCTCGGAGACGACTCGATAAAGGCGGTGGTCATCGCGCTGTCCAGCCCGGGCGGTGGCGCGTCTTCCAGCGAACGCCTGTACCTCCACACCCGACGACTCCGCGACGAAAAGCCGGTGGTCATCGTGATGCATGGGCTGGTTGCCAGCGGCGGTTTCATGATGTCAATGGGAGGCAATTACAGCTTCGCGCAGCCGTCGTCGTTGGTCGGCAACGTCGGCGTGGTCGGTATATCGGGCGGGACAATTCCGACGATTTGGCCGGAATTCATAACGACTACCGGCCCACACAAGCTGACCGGCGGTCCAAGGCAGCACTGGGTCGAACTGATAGACCATTTGAAGGACGGGTTCGCCCAGATCGTGATCCAGGAGCGTGGCGATCGGCTGAGGATGAGCGAGACAGAACTGCTGGAAGGGAAAATCTATGCCGGAGCGGCGGCGGTCTCGTGGGGATTGGTCGACGAGATCGGCACAACCAGCGATGGGGTAGAGAAAGCGGCGGAACTGGCCGGCCTCGGCAGATACGACGTCTTCGACGTCAACGCGGCGGTTTTCGAGAAGCACGGATGGCGCGCGCAGCTCTCGTACGTGCCGCAGCGGGAAGCCTCGGCGGGTGACGCCGATGATTCCGCTCAGTCCAAATCGAGCCGCGACGGTGCAACGTCCGAAGATCAGTACGGGCAACCCGTGACCGGGGCCCCGGGTCAAGAACAGGTGAACCCGCTTGCTGACTTCCCGATAGATATTGGGCAGCCGAACATCTACTACCTGTACGCAGGCTATGGCCGCTAAACTCGCGGGGATATTGATCCTGCTGGTGGTCTGTATCGGCGTGGCTTTCGCCGCCGCGTACCTGGTTTTTTATCGCGGCAACTACGACGGTCCGCCACGCGTAGAGGTTGATTTCCTGGCGCAGGGCGTCGCCAGCGCGAACGATGGGACGCAGTGGATGCCGTCCGCGGCTGCACGACAGGGCGGGCTGTTGCTGGTGGACACGCTGCACAGCAACGGCTTCTCGTCAAGAGAGATTCTGACACTGCGTACGCGGGTGGTTGCCCAGGGGTACGACCTGGAGTTGCTCGGCAACTTCGCGCGGGCGGCGGAGCCGGACCGCAGGGCTCAACTGTCGGAAAGGTTGCGCGAGGCGGACAGCCTGGTGGTCATAACGCCGCTGATCGCGTACTCCGCCGGCGAGGTTGACCTGATAGAGGATTTCGTTCGGAAGGGCGGAAAGCTGGTGATGGTCTCGGATCCCGGCCGACGGGACCAGATGAACACGCTGGCCCAGCGGTTCGGCGTGCAATTCCGGCCGGACTACCTGTACAACCAGGTGGAGAACGACCAGAACTTCCAGAACATATTCGTGAGGGATTTCCAGCCCGACGAATTGACCGCCGGTTTGGACACCATCGTCCTGTTTACCGCGGGGTCGATCACATCGTCTGGCCCCGGGCTCGCGGTTGTCGATGCCCAAACCGAGTCGTCGGTTTCCGAAAACAACGGGGACCTGTACGTGATGGCGCGGGCAGCAGACAGGAACGTTCTGGCGATTTCCGATTTCACTTTCATGATACCGCCGTACGATTCCACGGTAGACAATGACCGATTGCTGTCGAACATAATCGACTATGCCACGACCAGCGACCGCGTATTCGACCTGGCCGACTTTCCGCATTTCTATCCGACCGGACCCGATGCCGGTGTCCAGATCCTGCTGGGCCGGCCCGAGCTGCTGGGCAGCGCCACGAACCTGAAGAAGGGTCTGGAGGATTATGGTATTTCCGCGGACATCCAGGGAGTCGAAGACGTGAGCCGGGACACGGTGTTCCTGGGATTGCACGACGACGCGTTGCAGGTGCGGCAATACCTCCAGGCTGCGGGGGTCCGAGTCGACGATACGCTGGGGATGCCATTCGGCCTGGAACTGGACCCGGCCGGAACGGCGGTTACCGTGCTGGATCGCGAAGGAGTCCGGCACGTGTTGATATTGCTGGCCGACACGCCGGCTGATCTGAACCGGGCGGTCTCGCGCCTGTTGAGCGGCGGGTTCAGGTCCGATCTGGTCAGCGAAGTAACTGGAGTTAGCACTGCAACGGGAGCAAGTAAGTAATTCATGATAACAAGTTGCAAACGGCTCATTCTGCTCGTTCCGGCGCTGGCATTGTTCGCGATGATCGCCTGTACCGCTCCTGCAGCCCAGGAGCCGGAGGCGTCGCCCGCGAGCCCCGCTCCGGAGGCAATGACCACCAGGGCGCCGGCGATGGAGCCGCCCCCGCTCGACGACTTCAACGAGCAGCGGCAAAGCACCGACGAGGCATGGGACCTGATCCACGACGATTTCGACCAGTGGCGCGCCGACCTGACGATGTGCCATCCCACCACGATGACCGAGGCCCTGAGCGGATTTGCCATCGAGTTCAGCAGTATCACCGAGCAGGCGCGGAACCTGACCCGGACCAAGACTACCGGTGAATTTGCCGACAAGCTGATCACGGCGGCGGAAAACGAGGAGACTGCCTTCCGACAGCTCCGCGACCGCTGGCAGCCGGGGAACGTCTCGCTGTTCGAACACGTTGAAGAGCAGCGCAACCTGGCTGCCCAGGCCCAACGCCAGGCAAAGGACATGTCGTTGGAGCTGCGCGCGGCCCTGGAAGACGCCGCAGATCCGGAAGAAATCGACGAGTTCACCGGGAAATTTGAAGCCATCGAGCAGGACCTGGAGGACGCCCACTCCGAGTACAACAAGCTGAGCGATGGCGCGGACGACGACGAGGTTGCGGAAGCCGTCGATGGCCTCAAGGCGCTAACCAAGCAGATGGAAGCAGTTGTCGCCGACGTTGATGAATTACCTTCCCTCAAAGGCGGGAAGGACGCGATCCGGGCTCTCGAAAAGGCAGCCAAGGCCGAGGTGGAAGCGTTCGAGGCGGCCGTTGAGGCGGCCGGAGAGGGCGATGACGCCAAGCTGCCCGACTTCGAGAAGATAGATGCCAGCGTCAAGGTCAGCGAGGAAGCGTTGGAGAATCTGGCCGACGTGATCGACGATCTGTCCGTTGAGGACACGGCCGACGCGCTGGCCGACATCACCATTTTCGATCTCGAGTACGACCGTCTGCTCCAGACGTGGGACAAGTTCCACTCCGAGTACAACGATTGGAGGGGCGACGACGGCGGATGTGACCGGCTCGAAGTGCTGGCATACCTGACCGAGTTCAGCGCCAACGTGGACGCGGTAGGCGACAGCGTCCGGAGCCTTCCCAAGTCCGGCTACCTGGAGCCCGTCCATCGCTTGCTGGTCGAAGCAATACAGAGCGAAGAGGACGCCTTCAGGAGTCTGCGCGACACCTGGCAGCCGTTCACGCTCGATGCCCTGCGCGCCGTGGACCGGGCGCGGATTATGAGCGATACCCGCCGGAGCGACGCGGACATCATCATCCTGGAGTTGGAAAACCGCTTCTGAGCGTAGGATCCGGGCGGCTGTCGCCCACATCATAGTCTGCGATGCCATGGGCGGACGGCGATTACCCATTGGGTGCGCCGTCCGTCTTGCGCAGGACCCGATTGACGGGTCGGGGTTGGTCAATCGCGCGATGCTATAATCCCCGAACTCCCATTGGTGTTACGGTGCGACCATGCGCTTCGGCCACTTTTTCTACCCCATGAAATTCGACGATTCGCACGATGACGTCGCGATACGAGAATGCCTGGACGAGGCGGTACTGGTCGAAGAACTGGGGTACGACGCCATCTGGATCGCGGAGCACTACTTCACCGGCGAATGCGTGTACGGCGACCCGCTGGTGTTCGCCAGCGCGGTGGCGGTGAAAACCAGCCGGGTCCTGCTGGGCTTCGGCATCATCGAGCTGCCCCTGCACAATCCGGTACGGGTCGCGATGCAGACCGCGCTGCTGGACAACCTCTGCCAGGGCCGGTTGGTGGTGGGAACCGCCAAGGGCTCCAACTACAACGCTTTCGAGTACATCGGGTTTGGCACCGACCCGGCGCTGGGCGCGGCCCAGATGGAAGAGGCCGAGGAGCTGATGGTCACGGCGTGGACCCAGGATGACGTCCACTTCCACGGCCAGCACTACCAGGTGGCGTTCCCTTCGGTTCGACCACGGCCCTACCAGAAACCCCATCCGCCGCTGGCACGGGCCTGCATCAACCGAGAATCGATCATGGAGATGGCGCGCATCGGCCGGCCGATCCTGCTGCGGGGCCGGTCCACCACCAGCACGGCCGCCGACATCGCCCTCTATCGCGACACCATGGCCGAGGCCGGATTCGATGAGGAATCCATCGAGCGCAACTTGGAACAGATCTGGGTCTGGCGGGAGATTCACCTGGCCGAAACCGACGACCAGGCCATGAACGAGTTTCTGCCGGCCAACCTGGAGGCGTACTCGACTATCCAGGGCTATCGGGAAAGGTGGAACCCCAAGGAATTCCCCATGTCCCACCAACCGCCGCCCATCCAGAAAGACGCCTACGGGGAACGACCCAACCCGGACGCGCCGGAGAACCTCGTGGGCAGTCCGCGACGGGTTGCCGAGCAGTTGGACGAGATGCGCAGCCTGGGCATTCGGAATCTCATGCTGACCAATCGAGGGCTGATGTCGGCAGAGGCAACGCGGCACTCGCTGAAACTCTGCGCCGAACAGGTGATGCCGAAGTTCCGCGATGGCTAGCGGAGCCCGCCGATAGCCAAACCCGGACCTCGCGCCGAGACCCGATAACCTTTCAAGAGCGTTCGACGGCGACCCACAACCGCCGAGGAGGATCGTCATGGAAAAGATCAGGAACAATCATCCGAATATCGCGCCGTCCGGTTCGACCTTCAGCCGGAGCGTAAAGGTCGGTAACCTGCTGTTCATCGCCGGCTGCACGGCTCGCGGCACCGACGCGCAGGGTCAGTCCATGGCCGACCAGTTGCGGGTCACGCTGGACCGCATCGCGGGTATCGTGAGGGCTGAGGGCGGCGCGCCTTCCGACATCGTGAAGATCACGACCTTTGTGACCAGTGTCCCGGCGTGGCAGGAGCATCGGGAAGCGCAGGAAGCGATGTTCGCCGAGTATTTCGAGGGTCAGTATCCCGCCAACACCCTGGTGGAGATCACGGCCCTGGCCGAGCCCGGGCTGGACGTCGAGATCGAGGCCATCGCCGAGATCAGCTGATAACGGCTCCGCCGCCCCGCGTCAGGCCGGGCGGTGGAACTCCTCCACCTGTTGCAGGTAGTTGCGGAGCAGGTCGTGTCCCACCGTGGTCATGATCGACTCGGGGTGGAACTGCACGCCTTCCACGGGCAACTCCTTGTGGCGGACGCCCATGATGAGGCCGTTGTCCGTCCAGGCGGTGACTTCCAGGAAGTCTGGAAGCGTTTCGGGGTAGATGACCAGGCTGTGGTAGCGGATGCCCTCGAACGGGTTGGGCAGGCCAGCGAAGACCCCCTTGCCGTCGTGGTGGATCATCGAGGTCTTGCCGTGGCGGATCTCACCGGCGCGGTCCACGGTTGCGCCGTAGGCGTCGCCAATGCACTGGTGGCCCAGGCAGACGCCCAGCACGGGCAGCTTGGGGCCGAAGTGTCGGATCACGTCGTTGGAGATTCCGGCCTCTCTAGGCGTGCAGGGGCCCGGGGACACGACGATGCCCTCGGGCTGCATGGCCTCGATGTCCTCTATGGTGGTCTTGTCGTTGCGGATCACCTCAACCTCGGCGCCCAGCTCGCAGAGGTACTGGTAGAGGTTGTAGGTGAAGCTGTCGTAGTTGTCGATTAGCAGTAGCATCAGTACAGTTCCACCAGTTCCAGCCAGTTGCCGTCGGGGTCCTGGCAGTAGGAGGCCTTGCGCGCCAGGTTGCCGGCGTCGTCGTACATCGGCACCGGCGGTGTGGGGTAGCTGAGGCCGCGGTTGCGGGTGTTCTCGTAGAAGGCGTCGATGTCCTCGACGTGGAAGGCCAGGTGGGCGGCGCGCACGTCGTTCTTGTCAAAGTCGGCATAGCTACCTGCGGGGTTGATGTACTGGATCAGTTCCAGTTGGTGGCCGTCGCCCATGTCGAAGAACGCGCCCTTGATGTGGGTGTCGGGGAACCCGAGCAGCGTAGTCGGGAACTCGCCGGTGCGCTCGGTGCGCATGGTCAGGGTGAGGCCCAGCACGTCGGAGTAGAAGGCGACCGCGGCCTCCAGGTCCTTGACGATGAAGCCGGTGTGGAAGAATGACTTGAGCATTTTGGCCTCCGGATCGTTTTTGCATGGATGTACAGGAAACTGGTCCAAGATGCGGTAAGGCACTTCATCATTCTGGGCAGCAGCGTAGCCCATGCCGCACCGGGCTAGAACCGCGCTACTCATCCAAAAGAGTTACCTCAAAAGAGCCAGATCCCTTGATGTATTGACGTACTATGTCCAGAGGCACATTGTATTCATGAGCCTTCGTAACGGATACCGGTATCGATATTTCGACTTCGGTGAACGACTTGGCCCAATGGGAAATATCCGGAGGGCAGATGCCAAGAAGGTGTTTTCCTTCAACCATTGACCTGTTAACCTTTTCCTTAAAGATTTGCTCAGTTGGGTCCATTAATCCCATCTCAACGTAAACCTGCTTGAGATCGTGCTGGGTCATCACCAAGCGTTCCTCGGAGTCAACAGAATCTGCGGTAACCAATTCACGGGGATGAACCCTGTACAGGCCCTCAACAAACAGAAAATCGGCAAGGTCTCTCCCTTCACGCCAGCTACCCCTCGGTGAACTCGGTTTGACGTAAACCACAAAGTCAACCTTGGCGGCGTAGCTATAGACCATAGGCCCAATAATGACATCACCAGGCTTGACAGGGTCTTCTTTCCAAAATTCTAATTGTCCCACCACATCGGTCGGTCTAATCCGGTGTCTATGCAAATGTTCCCAAACCCCGGCCGACCTCATTACCGCCCCCCTAAATTCAGCCGATCCGGTCAGGAAAATATCCATAAGCTAACCCCCGATGAACAAAGCAGTACCGAGAATCACTCGCACATCATACCGCACAGTCGTTATGGCGTACATGAGACTCCGAGCTGGCAACAGGGCAGTCGAATATTGCACAATCGGTATCACTACTACTTCGGTTTATCACTGGTGCATATGAAGTATGGTAAATCGGACGGTAAATGCCCGCGGCCAGCCATGTCGCTGGCATAAATCGAAGTCCGTAAAGGCTAATTGGCAACCATCTGGGACACAGACATGCGGTTCCAGAATGTTAGCCGCCCGCCGTTTAGATTAGGTCAAGTAAAATGCGATTGCCTGTGGTCAGGCGGCGCCCTCAGCCATGTCAATGGCGCGCATCATCGCACCGGACTTGTGGAGGGTCTCCATGTATTCGTCCTCGGCCACGCTGTCGGCGACCACGCCGCCGCCGGCCTGGACGTACATGATGCCATCCTTGAAGACCCCGGTGCGGAGGACGAGGGCGGTGTCCATGTTGCCGTTATAGCTGAAGTAGGCGACGGCGCCCCCGTAGGGACCGCGACGTTCCTGCTCCACCTCGGCGATGATCTCCATGGCGCGTATCTTGGGCGCGCCCGACACGGTGCCGGCGGGGAAGCAGGCGCGCAGGGCGTCGTAAGGCGTCATGTCGGGCCGGAGCTGGCCTTCGACGTGGGAAACGAGGTGCATGACGTGGGAGAAGCGTTCGACGTCCATGTACTGGGTTACTTTGACGGTGCCGGGCACGCTGACGCGGCCGATGTCGTTGCGGCCCAGGTCCAGCAACATGATGTGTTCGGCGCGCTGCTTCTCGCTGCCCTTCAGTTCCTCTTCCAGCGCGGCATCTTCGGCAGGCGTCTGGCCGCGCGGGCGGGTGCCGGCGATGGGGTGGGTAGCGACGGAGCCGTCGTGAACTGTGGCCACGGTCTCGATGGCGGCTCCCACTATCTGGAAACCGTTGAGGTCCAGGTAATACATATAGGGCGACGGGTTGCTGCCGCGCAGGGCGCGGTACACCTGGAACGGGTGGGCGTCGGTCCGCCGGCTGAACCGCTGGGAGTTCACCACCTGGATGACGTCGCCGGCGTAGATGTACTCGATGCACTTTTCGATCACCGCCTCATACTCCGGCACGGTGAAATTCGACTGGGTCTCGCCGCCGACCGGGAGTGAAGGCGTTGCCAGCAGCTCGGGCGGCAGTTCCAGCGGCCGCGACAGGCGGTCCACCATGCGTTCGATCTTGGCGGTGGCCGCGTTGTATGCCTCCGCGATGTCGCCTCCGTCCAGCCGGGCATGGCTGACGACCTTGATGTCGTGGCGGAGATGGTCGAACACCAGCAGGGTGTCGGTGAACATAAAGACCGATTCGGGCAGGCCCTGGGGGTCGTCTTCGAGCATGGGCACGCGGGGCTCGAAGTAGTGCACCGCGTCGTAAGCGACGTAGCCCACGCCGCCGCCGTGGAAGGGAGGCAGACCTTCGACCGAGATCAGTCGGAAGGAGTCCATCTCGTTTTGCACGAGGGTGAGCGGGTCGACCGCGCCCGAGGGCTGGTCGGCGCCGGTGCTGAATACGTCGTAGGGCTCGGTGCCGATGAAGCTGTAGCGGCCGATGCGCTCGCCGCCGGCCACCGATTCCAGCAGGAATGAATAGGGCGGGCGAGCAACCTTCAGGTAGGCCGATACGGGGGTTTCGAGGTCGGCGTTGATGGTCCGGTAGACCGGGCACAGGTTGCCCTGGCCGGCCAGCGCGCGGACTTGGTCCAAAGTTGGGTAGTACATTGTCACGATATATCATCCATGGGGTCAGCGAGTTCGGCCAAAGAAAAAGCCCGTCCCCTGCGGGACGAGCCTGACGGCCGTGATGCCACCCTGCATACGGTGTTCTACGGGCAGATAACGTTGCCCATACGGCCCGGCCTATTCGTTAACTCTTTCGGCGGGCGGCTCCGGGGTCCATTCGGCGTCTGCGCCTGGCGCCGGTTCGCAGCTAACCCGGCTCTCTGTGCCTCGCTGGACGCGTACTAGTCCCGTTCACAACATTTGGGTATTCGGATGTGTGGCATCAATTGTATGGCGGGCGGTTGGGGGCGTCAACGGGACAATGACATAGCAAGTGACCAGCTTCCTTCGCCATATCGGTACATCCTTTGCAGAACCAGAGAATTTACCGGAAACGGTACGTCATAGGTCGTTTCAAGACCCGTCACCGGAAGAAAACCCCAACCGAGTTAAGCGCACACGTTCTAATCATCTTCATCGTCAGCCTGCTGCTCAATTAGGCTACGCATTCCCTCATAGTGGGCTTCGTCCTGTTCTTTGATCAAATCAAGGAGATCAGTAAGGACACTGGACGCCTCGCTTAGTAGCGACAAATCATGCTCAGGCTCTGCGATTAGGTCGTTATGTGAGTACGAGTGAACAAATCGCAGAATCTGGGTTTTCTTCGCCTCATCGTACTCCACCCCCTGCATCTTGTTCCACAGATCCCCCGATATATGCGGTTGACGAAAAGCCAAAAACGCTTCTGAGAGCCTGTCTACGATCTTTTGAGGATTAGCACCATGAAGGCAAGCACCGCCATTTGCAGGCTGGTATTGAGCTTCCTTTCACAGTTCTTCCAGAGTCGGCGGCACTTTTCCAGCCAGGCGAAAGATCGCTCCACCACCCATCGCTTTGGAAGCACCACGAAGGTGTGCAGTTCGTGGCGTTTCACGACTTCCACTGCGGCTCCCAACAGGCTTTGCACCGCAGCGGCAAAGGGCTTCCCGGTGTAACCCCCGTCCACCAGCACCTTCTGGACCTGGCTGAGGTCGGCCCGGTTTTCGTCAAACATCGCCAAAGCCCCAGCCCGGTCGGTAACATTGGCGGTAGTCACATGTATCGCATGGGGCAATCCTTGCGTGTCCACCGCGATGTGACGCTTGATTCCGGACACCTTCTTGCCCGCGTCATAGCCCTTGCTATCGGCACTGTCCGTGTTCTTGACGCTCTGGGAGTCCACGATGCAGAAGCTGGTCTGCTCTTTCCGTCCATTGCTTTGCCGGACCGCGCCAACCGATTTTTTTTAGGACTTGCTCCAGAATGGATTCTTTCGCCGGGCCAGGCTGCTCGCTCCATTGCCGGAAATACTGGTAGCAAGTGCGCCAATTGGGGAAGTCCGCGGGCAGCATTCGCCACTGGCACCCGCTTTTCAAGAGGTACAGCACGCCGCAGAAAACGTCATACAAGTCCACGGTGCGGGGTTTGGTCCGGCGGCGAGCCGACTCCAACGTCGGCAGAATCCGGGCGAATTGCTTCCGGCTGATGTCGCTGGGATAGGAATGAGACATGATTACCCCTCCCCTGATAATAGTCTCAACTTAACCCCAATCCACCGAAAGGGTGAATGTGCCAGCGTGCTGAGGGGATGAGAAAATGCTCCCGCGCTTCGGGGATAATGGTTTTTGGGACAAGAAACCGACCCGAAACGAGGAGCACTCAAAAGATGCTACCACTGGGCAGCCCCGACCGCATCCATGTCGCCTTCGATGATCACCGCCTGGTGACCAACGCCGGACTGCTTTGCCGGTCACTTTGGCCCAGCACCTGGGTGTGGGTGAGCTGGTGGACAACAACGTTGACCTGGGAGAAACGCCGGGTCGAGCCAACCCGGGGGACAAGCTGCTGACGCTGGTGGCCTCGGCCCTGGCCGGTGGCGACTGCATCGATGACGCCGACGTGTTGCGCACCGGCGGGACGGCCAGCGCCATCGGCTGCGTGGTCAAAGCGCCATCCACGCTGGGGACCTTTCTGCGCAGCTTCCGGTGGGGTCATGTCCGCCAGCTGGATCGGGTGAGCCGGGAGTTGCTGGCGCGGGCCTGGGCCGCTGGGGCCGGACCTGGAGACGAGCCGTTGACCATCGACTTGGACTCCACCATCTGCGAGACCTACGGACTGGGCAAGGAAGGGGCCCGCCGCCATGGCTACACCGGCCAGCGGGGCTATCACCCGCTGCTGGCCGTGGCCGCGGACACCGGCGACGTGCTGATGGCGCGGCTCCGTGAGGGTCGGGCCAACACGGCTCGGGGCGCCGCCCACTTCCTGCGGGAGACGGTGGGGCGGGTGCGCTACGCTGGGGCCACCGGACAACTCACCGTGCGCGCCGACAGCGGCTTCTACTCCCACGCCATCGTCGCGGTCTGCCGGAAGCTGGATGTCCACTTCTCCATCACCGTCCGCCAGCACGCCCGGTTGCGCAATCTCATCGAGGCCATACCCGAGCAGGACTGGACACCCATCTCCTACTGGATGGACGGCGCCGCCGACGTGGCCGAGACTGAATACACTCCATTCGAGAGCCAGCCCGACGCCGCGCCGGCGCGTCTCATCGTACGCAGAGTGAAGCCCACGCCCGGTTCCCAACTGGCGCTCATCGCCGACTACAGCTACCACGCCTGCATCACCGACCGGGAGGGCGAAACTCTGCAACTGGAGGCCGACCACCGCCGCCACGCCGAGATCGAGAACGCCATCCGCGACCTGAAGTACGGCGTGGGGCTCAATCATCTACCCTCAGGACGCTTCGCCGCTAACGCCGCCTGGCTGGCCGTCCAGGTCATGGCGCACAACCTGGCCCGCTGGACGGCGCGCATCGGTCTGGGCGAGCAGATCCTTACCACCAAGACCCTCCGGCGACGCTTCTTCTCCCTGGCTGGACGCATCACCCGCAGGGCCCGCCGCCTCACCCTGCATCTTCCCCAAGGCTGGCCCTGGCAAAACCAGTTCATGCAGGCCCTGGCCCGGCTGCGAGCCCTGCCGCTCCCTTCCTGACGGCGTAGCTAGCGCCCGACCCTTCAACCAGACCGCCCAACCGCCTGGCAGACCCGCGTCAGGCTGGGCACCGCGTGTCTCCAGCTGCCATCGACTATGGTGATCTTGCCCGCCGCCGCCGCTCGCGAGCCGTCAACATCCTCCTGGCGTAGCTGTGTCGACCCGCACCCGCCCGCATCCGGCGGGATCAGGGCACTGCAGCCATCAACCACGCTTCTCATCCCCTGCGTCACCAACCCACTCGCGTCCCTTCGGTGGATTCGGGCTTAACCTATTTCAGAGATCGTAGACAGGTTCTAACAACCTGCGTGCCATGTTCGGCAGAAGATAATTCGCCTCGAGATGAGTAGTTGCGGACGAGGCACCCTGAACGACGCTGGCGAACAGGTAATGGTAGTCGGATTCGAACCGTTCTAGCAAAGGATCTAGCGCCTGAATGTGGGAATAACGACCATTATGGTCCGACGCGCATCCGAGCATGTAAAATCGAGCCGGGCGTGTAGCAACATCTTTCCTGCGTTGACCCGGTAAGTGACGGAACCAATTGCGTACCTGCCTGAAGAACGTGAAATTATGAGTGAGTATGAACAGCTGTCCAGCGTCTTTCGTCCGATTCTTGATAAGCCCAAATGCCGAAAACAGCGAGTTTGAATCGAGGCTGGAGATCGGATCGTCCAGCACTACTACACCATTCGCGAAGTCGAAGCGTCGGTCGGTCAGAGACTTCAAGAAGTACAACAACGCGATAGCAGTCGTTTCCCCTTCGCTTAGCTGTGATGCAGGCACCCCGTTGCGAGATATGGAATAACCGTGGTCTTTTATGTCTAGTTGGAGTTCATCGTGACCCATGTACTTCCGAAGGTCGTCGTTTAACTCTTGAGCTGGAGCCCTGTGCTCCGTGAGCGCGGCTTCCAATTTTGACGTGGTATCACTCAGTTTTTGTGCATGGCCGGAATATTTTTGGACGGCCGATTCGTGCGAAGAGATGGCGTCTTGAAGCTCTCGAAATTCATCCAACCGTTCTGCGACGGTTCCATCCTCCAGCCTTTCACGGGCCTTGCTTATGACTTCTGTATGATTAGCACATTCGGAATTATGTTCTTGGATTATTATGTTCAAATTCCCAATCGGTTGATTGTCGGGGATTGGGAAATTGTCGATCGACAGCAATACACAACCAAAGGGATTTGTGCGCTTATTCGAAACCGCGTCGGCCAATGACGACAGATACTCAGTAACCTGAGTTCGGTATGTTGCCAATCCTTTTAGGGCAACTTCGTAGCCGTCAGCGAATCGCTCATTGAACAGTGCGGCGTTTGGGGGAACGAATGTCGATAACGTTTCGGATGCGTCGTCGATCCGCTCACCCAGTTCGTCAAGCGCATCCACAAGATCTTGGTAAGCATCGTTGAAATGTTGTTCAAGGTCCGATATACGATCAGCTGAGAGTGGCCGTTCGCAGAAGAGGCATTCGTCAGCGCCCCGCTCTCTGTGCAGATCCAGCCCGTGTCTCACCCAATCAGAAAGCTGGATGTCGTGGCTCAACGATTGGATGGTCTTCGCCACGACCGAGGTTGACAGGAGATCGGCAGTTTTGGTTCTGAGCGCAGCAAAATCGGGTTCTTCGTAAGCAATCTCTTCCACCGGCGATTTTATCGGCGCTCTGTGTTGGAGAACTAATTCGTCTCGCTCGGGATCCGTAATGCGATAACTACCGCAGTCTCCATCCGCGATCATCACTTCCGAGCGTCGAGTATAGTTTCGTTTGTCGTAATTATTATAGGGATTGCCCGCAGACCCTCGAAGTAGGTCTCTGATGAGGCGACCGCCATTCACGCAATGATTATCCAATGCGCGTTCAGCCTCACTTTTGTCGTTCCGGGCTGCTTCAAGGGCCGTTCGGACCTCGGCCATTTCAGCCCTGAACTCTTCGAGTTGCTTCTGCTTCTTGATGTTTTCTTCACCGAGAATCAAAATAGGTGGCACGTCTCCGCCACCCATCGGAAAAACATTCTCGGCCACAAAATCCCTGTTGAACACGCGGACAGGAACGGCCGCTGCTTCAAACTCTGTTGCTCGAATTCCTTGCCCGTCGACCGTAAGATTTACTTCGCCAGGCGCAGGTTCGCGGCGCAGCTCCAAATCCCTAAAGATTCTGCTGATAGTGGTTTTGCCCGATCCATTCCACCCGTAGATGACATTGAAATTTGCGAAATGGGCCAAATCGGTAGGCCACGTGAAATCACGGAAAATACCGTGATTGCGCAGACGATCGACGCGTTGGATGTTCATATCCTGCTCAGTGTGCGTGACTGTGACTTGCCGTCAATGACAGCATGCTTGTTCGATTGATAGGTCGTAACTCAGTGCACCCGCCTTATGCTTGAGAAGTATGCCACTCGGGAGGGAGCGGGGACACGATGTCGCCGTGGATTTTGATTTGACCCTTCATGGAGCCGTAACCATGGAGCGGCGGTTCCTCGTACCTCGTTATCTGCACGATGGGCTTGTCGCCGTCAAATATGATCGCCTTCCCGTCCTGCTCGAACACGGCGGCGATGATTGACAGGTATTGCTCGCCGAATTCTTCAACGGTGAGCGTATGCAGTTTTTCGTGGAAGGGAACGGCCTCCGACATGGTTTCCTCCTGCTGACTGATGGGTGGGCATACTGACTATGTTGAGCATATCATGGCGTCAGCAGTATCTTCCCGGTGGTCTCCCTGCCCTCCAGGCGGCGGTGGGCCTCGGCGGCTTCGGCCAGGGGGAGGTTGAGGGTGACTTTGAGCCTGATTTCTCCGGACTGGACCCAGGACAAACACTCCTCGGCGCGTGGCACCAATTCGTCACGGGTGGCGGTGTAGTCGCCCAGGCTGGGACGGGTGAGGAACAGAGAACCGTTGCGCAGCATGCCGGAGTCCACCGGACCCACGGGCCCGCCGGCCTGGCCGTAGAGCGCCATGCAGCCGCGCCGTCCCAGGACGCGCAGGCCTTTCTCGAAGGTGGTGGCGCCTACGGCGTCGTAAATGATCTTGACGCCCTCGCCGTCGGTCATCCGGCGTACTTCTTCCTCGAAATCCTGCCGGGTGTACAGGATGACGTCGTCGGCGCCGGCGTTGCTGGCGACCGCGGCCTTGTCGTCAGTGGAAACGGTGGTGTACACGTGGAGGCCCATGCGCTTCAGCATCTGGATGAGGAGAAGGCCCATGCCGCCGGCGCCGGCGTGGACCAGGGCGCGCTGGCCGGCCTGCAACGGCACGATGTCGTTGACCAGGAAGTGGGCGGTCATGCACTGGAGGAGGGTGGCCGCACCGGTATCAAAGTCCATCTCGTCGGGTATGCGGACCAGCAGCCATGCGGGGACGGCCTGCTGCTCGGCATAGGAGCCGGTGTGCATGGCGTAGGCGACCCGGTCGCCGACGCTGACCTCGGTAACGTCCTCGCCCACGGCAATCACCTCGCCGGAAGCCTCACGGCCGGGTGTCCAGGGGAAGGCGGCGGGCGGGTTGGTGCCCTTTCGACTGGAAACGTCGGTGTAGTTGACGCCGATGTTGCGGATGGCCACGACCGCTTGGCCGGGACCGGCGGTTGGCTCGGGCATGTCCTCGTATTTGAGGACGTCGGGGCTGCCGGTTTCGTAGGCGCGGATGCCTTTCATGGTATTACCTCCAAAGTTCTGGATTCCCGCTTTCGCGAGAATGACGGACATGGTTACGGAATGACGAAAGGGGTCAGGGAATGACGTAAATGGTCAGCCACCCAGGACGGATGCCATTCCGGTAACGTTTGCGATTTCAGCGATGCCGCGGAAGCTGCCCACGGCCTCTTCGATGTGGTCCGCGGGCAGGATGTAGCGGGTGCAGTAGAGGAATTTGGCCTCGAGTTCTTCGGGATCCAAGGGCATTGCCGGCGAGCCACGAGGGTGGTCGATGCGGTGGCGCAGGGTGCGGCCGTCGTTGAGGGTGACCGCGACCTCGGCCGGGCTGAGGGCCAGCGGTGACGCTGGCAGGGTGGCTTCCACCGACACCCGCTCCATCATGGCGCGGACGCCCTCGTCCCGGACCGCCGTGTCGGAGAAGAAGTTAATCAGGGGACCACCGTGGCAAAGAGTGGCGGCGGTGATGAATCCGATGGACCTGCGGGCTTGCCACCCGTCCACCGGAAGCACGTGGGGCATGCGCTGGGTTGCTTCGGCAGTCACACCGACGTGGACGCTGGTAATATCGGCGGGAGCAAAGCGATGCAGCTGGGCGAGACCCAGGATGGCGTCGATCACGCTATGGCCGGCGGGGTCGCAAGGGTAGAGGCGAATGGTTATACCGGGGTCTGTCAGCCGCCAGTGCTTGCCCAAATGGGCAACGCTGTCAGAGAAGGCATTGACGTTTTGTGGAGTGCCGACGATTCCCTCGGCGGCGGTCAGCGCGGCCATGACGCCGTGCATCGCGGACCGGCCTTCGGAAAGGGCAGCAGCACCGGCAGAACCGTAGTCTATTCCACCAGTGACCGCGTCCGCAGCCAGCCCGATGGCTTGTGCCATTGCTTCGACGTCCAACCCGAGCAGCATGGCCGACGCCGTTGCCGCGCCGACTGCGCCGGCCGACCCGAGCGTCGACTCGGACGCAGACAGGCGAGCGGAGGCCTCGCATCCAACGGCGAATGCGTCCAGGACGGCACGTCCGGAGAACCCGTGCATCTCTCCAAGGGCCATCACTGGTGGAAACACGGCTGCCGTGCAGTGCGTTCCGGTGTCGACGGTGTTGTCATCGAAGTCCAGCAGCCGCACGAGGGTGCCGTTGACCAGCGACGCATATACCGGGGACGTGCGCATCCCCATGCCGATGATGGTGCTGCGTCCGTTGCCGCCCATCTCGCGAACCACGCGGGCCAGGGCGACACCCTCGGGATGGGCCGCGCCGGCGAGAGCGGCGCCGGCGGCGTTGAGCATCAGCTCGCGGCACGACTCGGCGACGGTCAGCGGCACGGGAATGCTGGATTGGGCGACGCCGGCGGCGAATTGGGCGATCTGGTTAATGGGGTTTGGGTCGCTGCGATTCATGGTGAGGCAAGGATACCGACGGCCGGCCGATGGCGCAACGCGGGGCAGCGAGGGTCGCGGTGTATAATGCGGCCGTGGACAGCAGGGAGGTGATGCGACGGCTGCGGGAAGACGGTTGGTATGTTGACCGCATTACGGGTTCGCATCATCAGATGAAGCACCCGGTGAAACTTGGCACTACAACGGTACAACACCCACGAAAAGACATCGACCCGGCAGTCTTGCGGAACATCGAAAGGCAATCAGGGGTTAGACTTCGGCGGTAGGAAACAACATGGATCGAACTTATATTGCTCTGATCCACAAGGACTTGGACAGCGATTACGGAGTGACGTTCCCCGATCTCCCGGGCTGTACATCCGGGGGTGATACTTTTGAAGAGGCCCGCGAAATGGCGCGTGAAGCTCTGGCACTGCACTTGGAAGGAATGGCAGCTGATGGAGAGTACATTCCCCCACCATGCTCCGCGGATGATGCTCTGGTACATGAAGACGCTTTCGACGCCATTGCACTGATTGTTGTGGAGGCGCTACCGGAGCGGACGGAAGAGGAGGCGCGGGCGGCGTTTGAGGAGTTCATGTCCTCTGAGTACGGTCAGGAATTCATGCGGGAAACAGCGCCGGAGCGGGACGACGTTACGCTGCCGGCAAGTTAATACAGGGCCGGCGACTGCTGTCCTATTGCGGAGGATCAGCAGTTTAGGCACATGACAAATCTTATCGAGGCTTATGATCAATACAATCGCATCGTGAACCGGGTCCGAATCAATCAAATAATGGAGATTCCCGGCGGGACAACAGAATGCCTGTGGAAGTCGTATGGGTCAATATAGGCCAAATCTGGTAATCACCATGGCATCCGTCATTTGCCTTGCTGCGATGGGAAACCGCGTCGGGCTGGAAACCGTGGCCGAGGGTTGAGGAAGGTATGGGCCTGGTTGGGAAGCCGGTCTCGCCGTCGCGACTTTCACCATTTTCTTTGCGATGACGCGTTGGTATGTATCTCGCGCCGGCTGGCATTGAGTAGGATATTCACAGCCAATTCGCTGTTTCTGTTCTTTGTGACGGTGATTGAAACTGCGACCTCATTTCACCAGATTTAGGAGAGTGGGATTATGATGGCGAACGCGAACGGTTCCAACTCGGTGGAAGAGCGGCAGTACGATGTGGCCATCGTGGGCGGCGGCATCATCGGGCTGTCCACGGCGATGCAGCTGCTGGAACGTTCGCCCGACCTGAGTGTGGCGGTGATCGAGAAAGAGGAGCAGTTGGCCCAGCACCAGACGGGTCACAATAGCGGCGTCATCCACTCGGGCATCTACTATCGGCCCGGCTCGTGGAAGTCGCGCTTCTGCGTGGGCGGGAAGGACCGGCTCATCGCCTTCTGCGACGAAAACGAGATCGAGTACGATCCGTGCGGCAAGGTGATCGTGGCGACCCATGAAAGTGAATTGGGACGCCTGGATGACCTGTACGAGCGAGGTGTTGCCAACGGCGTCCCAGACCTCGAGATGGTGGGTAGTGAGCGATTGAAGGAGATCGAGCCGCACACCGTCGGTGTCAGGGCGTTGTGGGCTCCGCACACCGGTATCGTCGACTATGTGCGTGTCGCAAACGCCTACGCGGGCAAGTTCCAGTCGGCCGGCGGCGACATTTTCACCGGAGCGGCGGTGATACGGTCCAGGCAAACCGGCGCTGGCGCCGCCCTGGAGACGAAGCGGGGCGCTTTGCAGGCGCGCCACGTGATCAACTGCGGCGGCCTGTACGCCGACAAGCTGGCACGGATGATGGGCGAAGAAACCGACGTGCGCATCATCCCGTTCCGCGGGGAGTACTACAAGCTGGTCGAGTCCAGCGAAGATCTGGTGAAAGGGTTGATCTATCCGGTGCCCGACCCGCGGTTCCCGTTCCTGGGCGTGCATTACACGCGGAACATCCACGGCTACGTTGAGGCCGGCCCCAACGCGGTCCTGGCGTGGGCGAGGGAAGGTTATCGCAAGAGCAACATCAGCCTCGGAGAAACGGCCGGCGCAATCACCTTCCCAGGTTTTTGGAAGATGACCGCACGACACTGGAAGACGGGTATGCAGGAAATGCACCGGTCCTACCGTAAGTCGGTTTTCGTCAACGACCTGAAGAAACTGATCCCTGACATACGCGCTGAGCACCTGGAACCGGGCGGTAGCGGCGTGCGCGCACAGGCCGTGTCCTCGTCGGGCGCGATACTCGACGACTTCCACATCCTGCGGGGCCAGCGGGCGCTGCACGTGCTGAACGCGCCGTCGCCGGGGGCGACCTCGTCCCTGGCCATCGGCGAATACCTGACGGACATGGCGGTCGAGGACTTCGGCCTAGTCGTTCGCTGAGCATCCTGACCGCTGGCTTCCAACGTGGCTCGTCGGCGCACACGGGCGCTCCCGGTGGTGTGACCGCGAACCGATCCGCCTGTTACCCAATACGGGTTTCTGCTATACTTACGGCCTAACCGACGAACGCCATTGCACAACGAGAACCGTGCCGCCGCTGGCAGTAGCCTGCGGGGGCGATTTTTCGGTTTAGTTTCTAAATTTTCCGGGAGTACAGAACAATGCCGGCTTACGCCGTAATCGGGGGACAATGGGGCGACGAGGGCAAGGGTAAAGTTATTGACTACCTTGCGGGCCAATCCGATTGCGTAGTGCGTTTCGCTGGCGGAAACAACGCCGGACACACGGTGGTGAACGAGCGAGGGCGATTTCAGTTGCACCTGGTTCCCTCGGGCATCTGCTGGCCTGGCGTGACTGGGATCATCGGCAATGGCGTGGTTGTGAATCCCGACGTGCTGCTGGGAGAGATCGCTGGGCTGCGGGAGCAGGGCATCGACACGGACCAGTTGTTTGTGAGCGATCGGGCCCATGTCATCATGCCCTATCACATTCTGCTTGACGAGTTGCAGGAGCAGGCACGTGGCAGCGGCGCCATCGGCACCACCGGACAGGGAATCGGGCCGGCCTACGTGGACAAAGCCGCCCGCGATGGGATTCGCGTGGGGGAGCTGCTCGACACCAAGCACCTGCCGGACCGGGTCAACACGGCCGTGGCGATGAAGAATCGTGTCATTACCGGCGTTTTCGACGGCGAGCCCGTGGACGCCGCAGCGGTGCTGTCCAAGTGCCAGGAGTGGGGTGAAAAGCTGCGGTCCCAGGTGCGCGCCACCGAGCAAATGGTGCAGGACCTGCTGGAACAAGGCAAACGGGTGCTTCTGGAAGGGGCGCAGGGAACGCTGCTGGACGTCGATCACGGTTCTTATCCGTACGTCACGTCGTCCTCACCGTCCATCGGCGGCGCGATCACCGGACTGGGCATCAACCCTCAGTCGATTAAGGGCGTGGTCGGGGTATTCAAGGCGTATTCGACGCGGGTTGGCGGCGGGCCCATGCCCACCGAGATGCACGACCAGGCGGGCGAAGACTTGCGTGAAAAGGCTCACGAGTACGGAACCACCACCGGCCGGCCGCGGCGGGTTGGTTGGTTCGACTCTGTAGCCGCCCGTTACAGCCATCAGATCAACGGATTTACAGGCATGGTGATCACGCGCCTGGACATCCTGGATGGGATGGAAAATGTGAAAATCTGCGTGGGCTACCGGGCGGACGGCAAAAATTTGGACCGGTTCCCCGCAAACACCGCTCTGCTGGAGCGTTGCGAGCCCATTTACGAAAAAATGCCCGGGTGGATGGATCCGACGGCAAGCGCCACTCGATCGGAACAGTTGCCGGCAAATGCGCTGGCATATGTGAGGAGAATCGAGGCGCTCGTAGGCTGCGATGCTCAGATCATTTCCACCGGTCCGAGTCGCGAAGAAACCATAGCAATCGAGCAAATCATCCGCTAGCCGAATTAACATTTCCGTAATAACATATCGCTGCGGTACTGCCCTGCAGAAGGGGGCAAAATAACTGACCGCAGAGGAGATTGTTATGGCCACCAATAACGCGACTCAGGCAGATACATCGATCTTTGGGCGTTTCTTTGTGCGGTTCACAGATGAATTCTACCTGGTGTTCCGCCTGATATTTGCCTTCATAGTAGCCTTGCACGGGGCACAGAAAGCATTCCTGATGTGGGGATTTCCTGCGAACCATCCACTGGGCGCCAGGGTTGACATCGCCGGCTGGGTTGAGTTTATCTCGGCGTTGCTCATTGCCTCGGGAATTTTCACCAGGCTGGGCGCCGGAGCATTGTGCGTGACGATGGTAGTGGCGTACTTCACGGTACACAGTGGAGGCGTTGCGCCACATATCTTCCCGAATCCTGCCGGCGACATGGGCTCCGCATTCGGCGATCACGGCGGCGAGATCCCGATCCTGTGGTTCGCAATTGCCGGCCTAATCGGCGTTCTGGGCAGCCGCAAGTACGGCTTGGAAAGGCTGATACTCAAGAAGGAAATCCTCTAAGAAATCCGCGACACCAACCTCACACTGATGGCCCGGCGTCGCTCTCGCGACGCCGGGCAAAGAGTAACTATGATGCAGCAGCAAGCAGCGCGTTTCGGTATTTACTTCAACGCTTCCCAGAACCAGGTCGTTCGTATAAATTCGCCGTACTGGTTCCCGCCGGAACCGGAATGGCAGAAATTGACCGGCGAGGTGAACGCCACCCTGCTGGACCTGCGTCAGATGATCGGGGAACAGGACCTGTCCTCAGATTCGGACGGAGTAACCTGGACTACCCTCCCGCTGCTGGACGAAGACAGCTAGCCGGTCATGGCTTGGGAGGAGCCGGCCACGCCTACGGAGCCGGTTACCGATCCCGAAGAATACGCCCGTCCGCCAGGTTGGCGTGGGCGAATGATGGCCGCCAACCCCACGCAGGCGCGACGTTGGATGCGCTGGGCCTGGGTATGCGGCTTGATCTGGTGGGTTTGGACTATCGGAGTGCTGGTGGTGTGGATGGCGGCCCCCGTCCTGGCAGTGTCGGAAGTGGAAGGCAGCGCGCCGGCGATACCCCCGGCAAGACTGCTCATGTACTACGGGATAGAGGGTTTCATGCTGGCGCTGCTGGCACTGGGCGTGATGCGTTACTGGAGACCAGCGGCGATCCTGTTGGCGATCGGATTCGTCGTGTCCCGGATCGTGCTGATCATGCTCGGGTTGATAACGCTGGACGGTTTTCGCGACGCGATATGGCTCGCCATCTACGGAGGACTGCTTTTCGCCTTCGTGAGGGGAGTGCAGGGAGCCTTCAGCTACCATTGGTTCACTCGGCCGCCGGGACCGGGTGGACGATAGCGGGCCGACGCGAAATTGAAGAGGGCGGGTGACAAACCCGCCCTCTTCGCTGTTGGTGGCTTTCGGGTGGTTGGTCTAGCTGCCAGCGAAGGCCGGCATGACGTCCTGGGCAAACCGGGAAAGCTGTTCTTTGAAGACCTCGCGGGGCATGCCCATCACCGAACCGAGGTTGATTCTCTCCACGCCGGGGTATCGAGCCTCGTCCTCTTTCATGCTGTTGACGATGTCATCAGCAGAACCGCACAGCCAGGCTCCGCTCTCAACCGCGCCCTCCAGGGTGGGCAATTCCACACCGCGGCGCAGCCTGGGGTTTGCCACGGCTTCAATCTGTTCCTGTTCCATGCGCATGAGGCCGAGCGGAGCGGCGAATTTCATGGCTTCCTCAAAGTAGGGTTTGGCCTCCTTGATGGCCTGCTCCCGGTTTTCGCCGATGAAGAAACGGTAGCCCAGGGCGATGTCTTCACCCAGTTCCAGTTCCCGGCCGTATTTCGCGGCGGCTTGCTGGTACATGGTCAACCGCTCGTGACGGGCCGGCTCCGGTGTGTTGGCCACCATTGCCTTGATGCCGATGCGGGCCATGAAGTCTACGCCCTGCGGGTTGCCGGAGACCAGGGGCTGCCAGATATCCACCGGTTGGCGCAGGGGCCGGGGCACCAGGCTGAGCTTCTCCAGGGTGTAGCCGCGATAGGGCACCTTGGCGGGAATCTGGTAGTGCTTGCCCTCGTGAGAGAAGGCTTCCTCGTTGAATGCCTTGACCATGACCTCGACCTGCTCTTCGAACAGCTCGCGGTTGGCGTCGCCGTCGAACATTGGAGAGCCGAAGGTCTCAACTTCGCGGGAATGGTAACCGCGGCCCACGCCGAAGATGATGCGCCCGCCCGACAGGATGTCGGCCATGGCGAAGTCCTCCGCCAGCCGCAGCGGGTGCCACATGGGCGTGATGTTGAAGCCGCAGCCGTACTTCAGTCGCTTGGTATTGCAGGCCAGATACAACCCAAGCATGATCAGGTTGGGAATGCACTCGTAGCCTTCGGGCTGGAAGTGGTGCTCGGCCATCCAGAACTCGTCGTAACCGTTGTCCTCCAGGTGCCTGGAAATGTCCAGGGCCCAGTCGAACACTTCGGCCAGTTGTTCGTTGGAGTACAAGCGATCGTTGGCGGGAGTCCCCTCCAGGCCCAGGTTATCGTCCACCACGTGGCCGGCGTAGGATGCGCTAAAGCTTTTGAACATGATACGGTTCCCTCGTTACGAATTTCTCAACGGGATGGTTCGGCCATCAATTGTACTGCATTTCGTCGCATCGCAGAGGCCGAAGTCGGCGGTGAGCCCGCCCACTCAATCTCACGCGTACCCACTCTCACCAGAACTGTTTTTGCCGCGCTTAGCTCGCAATGAAGTTTGAACGCAAGTGGGTACGCGTGAGCATTGTGGCTTTGTTGACGCTCGCCGGCGCCCGATGCTAACCTGCGGCCCCAACGATCAGAGCACTTGAAACAACCGCCACCCGAGGGGGTTAAAATGAAAGCAGCAGTTTTGCGCGAGGTCAATCAACCGGTAGTCGTCGAGGACGTGCAGGTCGACGAGCCGGCCCCCCGAGAAGTACTGGTACGTACGGGCGCGTCGGGCGTTTGCCACAGCGACCTGCACTTCGTCGAGGGTCTCTATTCGACGCCGGTGCCCTGCATCCTCGGCCACGAGGCGGCCGGCACCGTCGAAGCCGTGGGAGACCAGGTTAGCTACGTGAAGCCGGGAGATTGGGTGATCTCATGTCTGTCGGTGTTCTGCGGCATCTGCGAATACTGCACGCGCGGACAACCCTACCTGTGCACCCGGACTGCGGTGACCCGTGGGTCGAACGACCCGCCCCGGCTGCGCAAGGACGGCGAGGCCATCACGCAGTTCGCCCAGCTGGGCTCGTACGCGGCGGAGATGCTGGTCCACGAGAACGCGCTGGTCAAGGTGGACGACGACATTCCCTTCCCGCAGTTGGCGCTCATCGGGTGCGGTGCCACTACAGGCCTGGGCGCCGTGTTGAACACCGCCCGGGTGGAGCCGGGAAGCACGGTGGCCGTGGTCGGCTGCGGTGGGATCGGCATCCACTGCGTGCAGGCGGCCGCGCTGGCCGGCGCGCTGCGCATCATCGCCATCGACACCACCGAGGACAAGCTTGGCCTGGCCCGCGAGTTCGGCGCCACCGACGTCATCGACGCCACGGCCGGCAACGTCGCGGAACGCATTATCGACCTGACCGACGGCGGCGTCGACTACTCCTTCGAGGCCATCGGCCTGAAGCAGACCGCCGAGGACTGCTACAACATGCTGCGGCCGGGTGGCGTGGCCACCATCATCGGCATGGTCCCGGAAGGCGTGAAGATCGAGCTCGACGCCGGCAACTTCCTGCGTCGGGGCCGGGCGATCCAGGGCTGCACCATGGGTTCCAATCGCTTCCGCACCGACATGCCGCGATACATTGAATTTTACAAGCAGGGCCGGCTGAAGCTGGACGAGTTGGTAACCCAGGAGCTCAAACTGTCGGAGATCAACCGGGCGTTTGCCGACATGAAGGCCCAGAGCGTGCGCCGCAGTGTGATCACGGACTTTGAGGGTTAGTCGCATGCAGCGAGGGCGGTTGGCTTTACCGGGCGTACCGTCTTAGTCATCAACCTGATTGAAAAGTTGTCGTTATAAGGAACCGTTACGGAAGAATACACAGAGGACGTACCGCGATGAATGACCAAGAAATGATTTGGCAGTATCTCCCGGAACCATCATTTGAACATCCTGACCGGGCATTAATTTGGGAAGCGGAACAAGCCCTCCAGAGCATCAATACGCTTGCCGAAAATCCCGACATCCGTATCCGTAATGCCTTCTTGAAGCGTCTGGACGAGTTCAGAGCAGGACTGGAAAGAGCAGCACTTCTAGTTCTGGGTACTGAGCACAGCATCGCGTTCATCGGTGACATTGGCATAGGCAAAACTACGGCTTTATGCCGCGCAGTTGGCCTCGAAATGCCTACGCTGGATGGTTCGACTCCTGTGCTCGAAACAGGTGGTGGAGGTACCACCATCTGTGAAGTGCATATTACGAATGGGCCGGCATATGCTCTCACCGTAGAGCCCCGAAGTGAGGACGAACTCCGGAAGGAGGTGCGAGAGTTTGCCCGTCTAATGATGGCCTCATCTGAACTGGGGGTATACGATGAAACAACCGCGCCAGAGAAGATGACGAAAAAGCAACCGTCGCTCGGGAAATAGTGACTGCTATACGTAATATGAGCGGCCTTCGGCAAGAGATCCAGAGGAATCCCGATGGTACCATTAGCGGCAACATTGATCATGCTCGCTCTTTGGCCGAAAAACTCAAAGATGCGGATGCCGTCGCTGACGCAATCTGGACTAGGATGGAGATCTGGAAGCGAACTAGCCGCGAACTTCTGTATTCAGATGCTTCTGACAAAGAACCGTTGGCTTGGCTACAGGAAAGTTTCAGGATGCTGAACCTTGGGCGGAATCCTCATTTTTCGCTACCAAGACGCATCGGCGTGGCACTGCCGCAGAGGATGTTTGATGACAAAATCTTGTCAATCCAAATTGTGGACACCAAAGGAATCGATGGAATTGCAGAGCGAGAAGACTTGGCGATGCACTTCGGCGAGCCAAACACCATTGCGGTGCTTTGCTCCGGTTTCAACGATGCTCCCGCAACTTCCGTACAACGGCTTCTGGAAAGGGCGCAGGAAGCAGCCTATCCTGATCTGGAAACCAAATCTGCAATTCTGGTGCTACCGAAGCACCAAGAAGCCCGTGCGGTGAAGGACGGTTTGGGAGACCCAGTCAGCAATGCATCCGAAGGCTATTACATCAAAGGAGATCAAGCTCGGTGGGCGTTGCAATCTGCGGCTCTTCCCGTCGTTCCCGTTGGGTTCTTCAACGTCTTTGACGACGACACCCAACGGTGCAGAGAGTTTTTGCTGGAACGTGTTGCCAGTCTTCGGGAGATGCACCACACACGCTTGGCGGAAATGACAATTGATGTCCTTGCTCTACTGGAAAATTACGAGAATGAGCAAATCAAGGAAGTGCAAAGGCAAGCCGCTACACATTTGCAGACTTGGCTGGACATCAACCAGGAAATCACCCATTTCTCCACCAACGTGCAGGACAGCCTGCTACAGGCTATCCGCGCGAGGCACCATATGACTGTACGGGCCAGCGTCCGACGCAAAGGGATATGGTCCAACTTGGATTACTTGCATGAGCTCAGTTTTGGTCCTCGTGCCATGGCCGCCAATGCTGTGACCCCGCAACTGAACGACTTCCGGGCAATTGTTGGGCTTTTGCTCCAGAACCCCGACTTGGAAGATGCTTCTGGCCTGTTGCGGGAAGCCCAACGCATTATCGAATCGGGAGCCGATCAATTGCTTGGGCGTATTCAGCGCTTTGGCAGGAACGTGCATACTGATTTCATGGAGCCTGATGAGCGGTTTTGGGATAGTTGCATCAACGAGCGTGGGCAAGGGTCCTACAGACGGATAATTGCCCATCACGATCGGTGGTTTGAGGGTGACCGGCACCAAATCACGGCTCGAGTTGAGGCGATGGTTCAAGAAGAATGGCAGTCCATCCTCGAACGTGTAGCCGCCATCTTGGTCAATGATGAGGATGATGTGTAGTACGCAATTTGGCGCATGGATCCCCGTTGTTTCTCACGAACAGGCGTTCTCCACCGAAACTGGAGGGTTAGCAGGCATGACAGAACACGAAACAGTACTGGCTGTCCCCGATAATGACGACTGGCAGAGTCGCATCGTCAAAACCCCGGGCATTCTGGCGGGCAAGCCCTGTATCCGGGGAACGCGCATTTCGGTGGAGCTGGTGGATGATCTGCTCCGCGGCGGGCGCAGCCCGGATGACATACGCGGTCGTTACTCGCACATCTCCCTGCCGGATATTGAGGCTTGCCGGAAATATGCGGCCACGGGCGCCAAACTCTCCAACTTTACCTGGGGGGACCTGTACGGCGATGAGGATGACGACTGACCGCGCGACAACTATGCGGATACTGGCTGACGAAAACATGCCGGACCAGACGGTCGAGTTGTTGCGAATGGCAGGGCACGACGTTCATTTTGTCAAAGAAACTATGCCCAGTGAGGCAGACCCCAACATTCTTGCCGTTGCCACCAGAGAGAACCGTCTGCTGGTTACGCAAGACAAGGATTTTGGCGATATTGTAGTAAACCGAAACCAGTCGGCGCCTTGTGGCGTGGTTCTGTTTCGGTTGCATAAAGACATCCCGGAAGACGATCAATTTCGGCTAATGGCCCGCACCCTGGACGCGCGGCATAGTTGGGGCCCCGGAATATGGGCTGTCAGCGTCCGCCATCCCACAACTTCCTGAAACTAACGCGCTGGAAAGCACCATGTACGTTATCGGAACCGCCGGGCATGTGGACCACGGCAAATCGACGCTGGTCAAGGCTTTGACCGACATTGATCCCGACCGCCTGCCGGAAGAGAAGGAACGGGAGATGACCGTCGACCTCGGCTTCGCCTGGATGACGCTGCCCAGCGGGCGGGAAGTCAGCATCGTGGACGTGCCGGGACACGAGCGGTTCATTAAGAACATGCTGGCCGGCGTGGGCGCCATCGACCTGGCGATGCTCATAGTCGCCGCCGACGAAAGCGTGATGCCCCAGACCCGGGAGCACCTCGCGATCCTCGACATTCTGCGCATCCGGCGTGGCATGGTGGTCATCACCAAGACCGACCTGGTCGATGACGAGTTGGTGGAACTGGTAAAGGCGGAGGTTGAGGACACCCTGGTCGGCACCGTTTTCGAGGGTTGCCCGATGACGCCGGTGTCCGCTTACACGGGCGCGGGCCTCGACGACCTGAAATCGATGATTGACGACATTCTGAACGACACCGAGACCCGCCGCGACCTGGGCCGGCCTCGCCTGCCCATCGACCGCTGTTTCACGGTGAGCGGGTTTGGGACTGTGATCACCGGAACATTGATCGACGGTTCGGTGGCCGTGGGCCAGCAGATTGAGCTGGCTCCATCGGGCCGCCAGGCGCGCATCCGCGGGCTGCAGAGCCACAAATCGCGCCTCGACGCGGCGTCGCCCGGCGTGCGATTGGCGCTGAACCTGTCGGGCATTTCCCGCGACGACGTCATGCGCGGCGAGGTGCTCACCAACCCGGGCTGGCTGCGGCCCACTCGCCGGTTCGACGCTAACCTGCGCATGGTGAAGGGCGCGCCCCACGCCATGAAGCACAACGAGGGTGTCACCTTCCACCTGTTCACCAGCGAGACCACCGGTCGGGTGCGCCTCCTGGACGCAGACCGGCTGCAACCGGGGAGCGAAGGGTGGGTGCAGGTGCTGCTCGACGACCCGGTGCCGATGGTGAAGGGCGACTTCTTCGTCCTTCGGTCATCCGAGGATACCCTGGGCGGCGGGCAGGTGGCCGACCCCAACCCGCGTCGCCGGCACCGCCGTTTCGCTCCCGAGGTGCTGGACCGGCTGACCACACTGGACGCCGGAGCCAGCGAGGACGTCATCCTGACCATCGCGGACCAGATGGGTCCGTGTGACCTGAGAACCCTGTCCCAGCGCTCCAACATTTCCGAAGAGGAGATCCTGGAGCGCCTCGGCTTGTTGATCGATTCGGAAGAGATCGTGGCGCTGGGCGAGATGGGAGCCCAGGCCGATGCGGTGGTGTACTCCCGGCGCGGCTGGGATATATTGCGAAATCAGGCCCAGGTCGCGCTGCAGGCGTACCACAACCAGTACCCCCTGCGTCGGGGCGCGCCTCCACAGGAGCTGCGCAGCCGGTTGCGGGTTTCGCAGCCGGTGTACCTTCGCGCCGCCGCGAGACTGGTGGATGAAGGCGCGATCGCCGAGGACAGCAGGCTGATGCGCGCCCCGGATCATCGCGTGGAACTGAGCGATAATCAGCAAACCGAAATTGCCCAGTACCTGGCTACCCTCGCCGCCGAACCCTGGTCGCCGCCGACCGACCAGTCCCCGGATCCGGAACTGCTGTCCCATCTTCAGGAACGGGGCGACGTGGTGAAGGTCAACGAATCGGTGGTGTTCACCGCCGCGGCCTACGGGGATATGGCGGGCCGCATCATTGAACACCTGAATGCCAACGGGAGTGTGACCGTGGCCGACGCGCGGACCATCTTTGGCACCAGCCGCAAATACGTCCTGCCGCTGCTGGAATACCTGGACCAGCAGCGCATCACCAGGCGCGTTGGCGACGAACGGGTGCTGCGGTAGGCGCGCCTCCCGGTTAGCGTCGGAGCCCGGTTAGAGTCAGATCTACGATGGCGTTGGATTTCGGCCAAACGGCCAACCAGATGATGTCGGCCATGGGCCACCTGTCGGGTACGGCTCGGTCGAGGAGGCAACGGTTCGCGGACACGCTGGACCGTGCTTTGGCGATAAGCCCTGATGAGGCTGCCCAGCGCACTGCGTCCGCGGGAAGGCGCCCGTTCATCGTGGCGCGCACGGGGGCTGAGGGCCTTCTGGCCAGCATCCCACCACCTCCCGCACCACAGGATTGGACGGCGATTTCCGTCGACGGTTCCCACATCGACGTGGACCGGCATCTCCCTCTGCGTTGTTACCTCATCAACCTGGGAGGATGCGCCATAGCCTACGGCGCGAACCCTGGATGCCAGTTTTTCAGCGAGCCCTCCCTGGCCACCGGCGACGGCGACCTGTACCTGCGCCCCGACGACGGTTCAAACGGAGAAACGCCTATCTCCGGCCCGTTGCTCGGCGCGCTGCGGACGGTCCGGGAGGTTGAAAGGCTGGCCGATGCTGTCGATGCATCGTCTCCGGCCATGCCCGTCGTGGCGCTGCTGGACGGCACGCTGGCTTTCTGGGACATCCAGCGCGGAAACTACCGCAAGTACGTCACGGATATCCTGATCGGCGATCGCCTGCACCGAGCGTTGGCCCGATTGCGGGAGGCCTCCCGCAGTGGCCGTCGCGTGGCGCTGGCCGCGTACACTTCACGTCCTCAAACCACCGAGGTCGCCGGAGCCGTTCGCGCCTGCCTGTGCGTCGGCAACCGGGTGGAGTGCACGCGACGCTGCAGTTCGCGTCGTTCCGATCTGGCCCAGTGTGACGGCGCGGCGGGTTTCAATGACCGGGAGTTGTTCGACGCGCTGCTGGAGCCGGGTCACCGCTCCCCGCTCTATCAGACGGGCCGCCGTGCATCGCATTTCGCCCTGGACCTGGCGGTGGGCACGGAATGGAGCCGGTTCTACTACGTGAACAGCGGCACAGAGGTGGCGCGGGTAGAGGTGCCCGACTGGGTCGCCGAAGAACCCGAACTGCTCGCGATGGGACACGCCATGCTGGCGAAACAGTGCGAGCTTGGGTTGGGGTATCCGGTGGTGATCTCGGAAGCTCACGAGCAGGCCGTTGTCAGCGGTCGCGACCGCGAGGAGTTTCGCAAACTGGCCCTGATGCTGATGGAGCAAAACGGTCTGCCAACGCCGGAATCGGCCAAGACCGTTTCGAAAAGGTTGCCGTGGGTGTGACAACGTCGTCCACCGAGCGGTTGACCACCCCAATTGACAGATTACACAGGAGGAACCTGAATGGGTGAGTTGAATGACCTGGCCGCGTCGGTTGCTGCTTTGCTGAAAGAGCGCGGAGACACCCTGGCGGTGTCGGAATCTTCGTGCGGCGGCCTGATCTCGGCCGCGCTGGTGTCGATACCGGGCGCGTCCGATTACTACGTAGGGGGCTCGGTGGTATACACGCGGGTGGCCCAGAAAGGATTGCTGCAGGTGCCGGATTCCGCGATGGAGGGTCACCGCGCCAGCACGGAATTTTACGCCCTGCTGAATGCCCGTACCTCCCGAGAAAGGCTGGAGACCACCTGGGGCCTGGCGGAAACGGGGGCCAGCGGACCCACGGGCAACCGCTACGGCGACAATTACGGTCATGCGTGCTTTGGCGTCGCCGGGCCGGTGGAACGCTCGCAGACGCTGGAGACCGGCAGCCCCGACCGCGAGGCGAACATGTGGGTCTTCGCGCGAACGGCTCTCGCCCTGCTCGAAGAGGCGCTGAAAGCGGCCTGAACCCTCCTGGCCGTGCCCTTGGCTTGTCTTTAGGGACCCAGCGCGGCCAGGTATTCGGACAACTCCTCCACCGCCGTGAACTCGGCGGCGGTGCGCAGGAAATCGCCAAGGGTTGGGCTGTGCCGGTGCAGTTCTTCGACCTGATGCCCGACGACGCTCGCGCCAGCCGCGCCGGTGGTGGCGTACGTGCCGTGGAACGCGAAGTACGCCTGGTTAAGCTTGCGCAAACGGTATCCGTGGGCTACGAACTCCTTACGCCGGTCCTCCATGTACGACTCGGCTCGTTCTACCTCGCCGGCGGCTAGCAGTTCGTCGACGCGGATCCTGGTGGTGCGCATCTCTCCCTGGAAATCAAAACGGGGCCCACTGTCGTCGGGAGTGCTATCGGTTGCCGGCTGCTGGTGAAAGTGCGTACCGACTGCGTTTGGCGCATGCCGGTCCAGCCGCGCTCTGGTCAGCGCTCCGATCTCTTTGCCGGCGATATCGGCCACCGTTTCGTTCATCGTGGTCAGGTCGCCGCCTTCAAAATACCTGCGGCCCAGGGGACGGAACCAGAGCCAATGGTGCACCCATTCGTGGGCGGCAACCTCCAGCGCAAAGTCCAGGCCGGCGTAGGGAACTACGATGGACGGGTACAGCGCGATGCCCCCGGTGTCCAGCACCAGCGCGGACAAGTCGGTACGGTCTTCCACCCGTGTTTCCACGTGACCCCGCTGCTCGTCGGTCAGGCCGGTTCGCAGGGTTATGGTGTCCTGGCGCTCGATGCGGTCACGAGGAGAGGTGACCAGAATCCCAGGGGACGCGGTCAACACCGTGTCCACCGGCGGGAATGGGCCGGTCCAGGCCCGAAAGCCCAACGACTCGAGAGTTTCCGCGATCGTCGTTTCCAGGGTCTCCTCGACCGTTGAGCGCAGGCGGTCGCGGCGTTCCAGGAGACTGGCCTGCCGCTCCTCAAGGGTGGCGATGCCATCCGTAACCTCCGGCGTGACCGGCATTCTGGTTTCCAGCTCCAGCAACTGTTGATCGATGGACCGCAGGGATTGGTTCACCGCGAAAAATTCGTGCACGTCCGCCATCCGCTGTTCGTATCCGGGAGCTCGCGCCAGGGCTGTTGGGACCTCGACCAACCGCCTGATCCATTTGTCGGGCAGGTTGGCCAGTTCCCATGCGACAGCGCTGAACCGGTATGGAGCGGTTGCGTACGTAATTTCATTGCGCTTGAAACCCGCCACCGGTATTAGAACCGCGCAGAGGCAACCCAGGGCCGTCAGCCGCCAACACGTGGACAGCCAACGCGGTGGCCATTGGCGAGTCGGTGTGGCGGATTGTTGGCGGGTCAATTGACAGCTCTTGATAGCAAAGGACAAGTCAGGGTGCAGTGCTCGGTCTCATGGTGAATCGGTCTGATGGTCAATCAACTGCGCCCGGCAAATGATAGACGACCAGACCGGAGGTGGTTGGCGCGATTGCCATGAATTGTAAGGGTCTGGCGCCGTAGAACGCGAACCGTTTACGGAGAGACGCCGGAGCGGCTCATCCGCGCGATGGCCCAGTCTGGGCGGGAGTGCTAGAATGATGTCCGGTCCCATCCTCGTCCTGGAGCAAGCCCATGAGCACGTCATCATCGTCATCAGAGCAGCGCCGCAAGCGGGTATACACCAAGTACGGCGACCAGGGCGAAACCAGTTTGCTGTACGGCGGCCGCGTTTCCAAGGCCAACCCCCATACGGAGGCCTACGGGATCACCGACGAAGCGGTCAGCCTGATGGGCCTCGCCCGGGCACTCACCGACGACGACAAGGTCAAGAACATCCTGCGCGACCTGCAGCGGGAACTGTTCACCGTTGCCGCCGAATTGGCCACCGACCCCGAAAAGTACGATCTGTTCCACCAACACTTCAAGCCGGTTACCGAGGAGATGGTGGACAAACTGGAAGAGATCATCGACGAACTGGAAACGCACTTCCAAATGCCCCAGGTCTTCATCCTGCCGGGAGGAACGCCCTCGTCGTCGGCTATGGACTCGGCGCGAACCGTGATCCGCACCGCCGAGCGGCGCGTGGTTTCCTTGTCCGAGGTTGGTGGCCTAACCAACCCCCTGATTCTCGCCTACCTGAACCGGCTGGGCGACCTGCTGTTCGTGTTGGCGCGGTACCACGACCGGGACATTCCCATCGAGCGCGCCACTGGCGACCGCGTGTAGGTCCGGCATGTCCTCGGCGGACGCTCCCCAGGCGCGCATAGTCGTCATCGACTACGAATCGGGGAACCTGCGCAGCGTGGCGCGCGCCGTGGAAAAGGCCGGCGTCGTTCCCGACGTATCCTCCGACCCGAAAGCGCTGGACACGGCCGACGGGGTCATACTGCCCGGCGTCGGATCGGGGCCGGCGGCGATGGCCGCGCTGGCATCTCGCGGGCTGGTCAGCCCGTTGCTGGGCTATATTGCCAGCGGGCGGCCGTTCCTGGGGGTTTGCCTGGGCTTGCAGCTGCTCTTGGACGCCACCGACGAGGGCGACGCCGACTGCCTGGGACTGGTTGCCGGCCGGGTGCGGCGGTTGCCCAACGGCCTGAAGGTGCCGCACATGGGATGGAACACAGTGGAGTTCCAGCGGGAGCACCCGTTGTGGCAGGGCATACCCCAGGGCAGTCACTTTTACTTCGTGCACAGCTACTATGCCGACCCGGTTGCCAGAGCCGACGTGGCCGGCGTCACCGAGTACGGCGTCCCGTTCTGCAGCATATACGCCCGCGACAACGTTGTGGCAACGCAGTTTCACCCCGAAAAGAGTGGCGATAACGGCCTGCGCATCTATGCCAACTTCATCACGCAGGTAGCGACGACGCAGTAGTTTCCCGTCGGCGGAAAAGAAAACAGGGTAACCAGTCTCATGGAAATCATTCCCGCAATCGACCTGCGTGACGGCAACTGCGTCCGACTTTACCAGGGTGACTACGACCAGGAGACGATATTCTCCGATGACCCGCTGGGTGTCGCCGAGCGGTGGCAGGCCGAGGGCGGACAGCGGCTGCACATCGTCGACCTGGACGGCGCGCACTCCGGCAATCCCGCCAACCTTGCCGCCATCACCGCTATCACGGGAAGGCTGACGATCCCGGTGCAGGTCGGCGGGGGTATCCGCAGCGTAGACACGGCCGCCGGCCTGTTTGACGCCGGCGCGGCTCGCGTGGTGGTCGGCACCGCCGCCGTCGCCGACCCTCAGCTGGTGGAAGACCTGTGCCAGCGCTTCGGCAGCGAGCGGGTGGTGGTAGCGCTGGACGCACGCAACGGCCTCGTGGCAATTCGGGGCTGGACCGAAATGTCCGAGATCAGCGCCCTTGAATTGGCCGGGCGGATGCGTGATCGGGGCGTGGAGCGCCTGCTCTACACCGACATCTCGCGGGACGGCACCCTGGAAGAACCGAACTACGAGGCTACGGCGGCCCTGGTGCGGGACAGCGGGATGCGGGTCCTGTCGGCCGGCGGCGTGGGAGCGGCAGCGCACGTGGAGAAACTGATCGACACCGGTGCGGAGGCAGCCATAATCGGGCGCGCGCTCTATACGGGCGATATCACCGTGGCCGCTGCGTTGGCGGCGGCGCGCGCTTGATGCTAGGGCCAACGCCCCGGGAAACGGATCAGACTACAGCGGCCGCAACGGCATCGTCGTCGCCGACCGCGGCGCCGCCCCGTTGGTCCAGGTACTGCTGGCGCAACGCCAGGCGATCGGCCGAGGTCTCATCCCAATCGTCCCGGAAGACTTCCATCAGGATGAAGTCGTGGGACATTCGGCGGACATTGCGCACCGGATTGAAACCGGAGCGTTCGAAGCACTTCTGCGCCCGGTGGTTCCACTCAAGGGTGTGGAGATATACCCGCTTGAGCCGCAGGTCGTCGAACATGTGGTGGAGCAGAGTGACGACGGCGTCGTAACCGTACCCACCGCTCCAGTAGTCCCGGTCTCCGATTACTATCCCCAGCTCGGCTTCCTTGGAAAGGCTGTCGAGGTCGTAGTACATGCAGTTGCCGATGAACTTGCCTCCGGCAACCTCGATGGCGAAGTGATGCGAGCCCGGCGTCGGCCAGCGCATCTGGTCCTCGAAGAGCTTGAGGTATCGCTCGTACTTCATGGTCAGCGGGTAGGCGGCATCGAGCCGGGCGATCTCCGGATCGCTGCGCCAGATGTAGTCCTTCTCCGCGTCTTCTATGCGCTTGCCCCGGAGGAGCACGCGGACTCCCCGCAAAACCAAGTCCTTGCTCATTGCTCCGCGCCTCGCCGGTAGGAATCTATCAACGACCGGGCCGCTTCCAACACCTCGCGCTCGTTGTCGTATTCCAGCAGGTCCACCGCCTCTTCGTAACTGCACCATTCCACCACGTCGAATTCTGCGTCGTGTTCCGAGGTGCTGCCGCCCATGGGTTCCATGAGGTAGAAGTAAACGGTCTTGTCGTAGCGGATGCCGTCGTCGTGGCCAACAAAGAAATACCGAATGCTGGTTATGGGAGCCAGGAGATTGACGTCGACGCCGGTTTCCTCCCTGACCTCTCTGCAGGCGGTCTGTTCTACGGTTTCTCCCCGTTCCGGCGTTCCTTTGGGCAATCGCCAGGTCAACGGCACATCCTCGCCGTGGTAGCCGGGACGCACGCGGGCGCACAGCAAGGTCTCGATCAGGTCGCCGGTCTCGCGGAACACCAGCCCGCCGGCCGACGCCACCTTCACGTTGGAGCGGGATCCGGTCACACAAGGATCGGACACCGCGGGCATGTCGTCATCGTCAAGGCCGAAACTGGCGCGGGCAACTCGCCGCTCATCGTCTGGAAGAAGCGTGGGGTTGGTCATAGTGTTGGAGTCTGCAAAAACATATTCCAGCCATTGTAGCCTTAGGGCCGGGACGGGTCAAACGGCCCGCCCGGCCGTAACTGTTCACGTTTGAGGGGCCTCAGGCGTTCTGCGACGGACAATTTGTGCTGGAGTGACCTCACGGAACAGGCAAAAATCGCTTCGGATCCCATCAAGTCTGAACAGTTACGCCCGGCCGTAACTGTTCAGACTTGGTGAGGTGAATTGGCCGGATCCGGGTTTCCGAACGCTGGCGTGGGTGGCAGTCGTTATGTCATATAGAGGGAGTGGATACTGAGAGTGACCTGACCACCGCCGACCGCGATTTCCTCATCGCCATCATCGCCCAACTGCAGGCCACCGTTCTGGAACAGCAGCGGGTGATTGAGCGGTTGGAGCGGCGGATTGCCGAACTGGAAGGCCGGGCGAAGCCGGACGGCCCGCCCCGAATGCCCGGCCTCAAGGCGAAATCGGGCCGCCAGCCGCCAGCGCAGCAGCAGCCCAGAAAGCAGCGACGCCACGGCTTCGCCCGCCCGCGCATGACACCGACCCATCGGGTGGAGCACGTGGTGGAGAGCTGTCCCGATTGCGGGACGCACCTGACTGGCGGCTGGGTCCAGCGCACCCGGGAAGTCATCGAGTTGCCGGTGGTTCCGGTGCAAGTCACCGAGCATGTCTTCATCGCCAGGACCTGCCCAGTGTGTCGGCGGCGCCGAGTGCCCACCGCGCAACTGGACGGCGTGGCACTGGGGCGCCAACGCCTAGGCGTCAACCTGATCAGCCGCATCGCCACGCTACGGGAAGAAGGGCGCCTGCCGATCCGCAGTATCCAGTGGTATCTGCGCACCGTCCATCAGCTGCGCCTCAGCGTGGGGGCCATTGTGAGCGCCATTCACCAGACCGCGCAACAGGCCCAACCAGCAGTGGCCGCGATGGTGGACTGCATCCGCGCCAGCCCAGTGGTCCACGCCGACGAAACCGGCTGGCGTCAAAATGGGAACAACGGTTACGTGTGCGAGCCCTTGACCAATCACTTTCAGCACCCCCACCGAGCGCTACTTCCTGCGGCGGGGTCGGGGCAAGGCGGTGGTGGACGAAGCGCTGGGCGAGGCATTCTCCGGAGTACTGGTCAGCGATTTCTACGCCGCCTACCACCATTACGATGGCCCCAAGCAACGGTGCTGGGCGCACCTGCTGCGGGACATCCACGACTTGGTGGCCCTCTACCTCAAAGAGGCCCCGCTGGCCCGCTGGGCGGCGGCAGTCCATCGACTCTACGAGGAAGCCAAAGCCTTCTCTCATCCTCAGGCACGACGACGGCGCACTGCTCAACTGGCCTTGGAGCGGAAGCTGCTGGCCATCTGCCATCCCTTCCTGGCTGACCCGCTAGCCGTTCAGGGCAAGCTGTGCCGGCGCATTGAGCGCCACATCAAGGAACTCTTCGTCTTCGTGGCCGAACCAGACGTGCCAGCGGACAACAACCCCGCCGAGCGCAGCCTGCGTCATCTGGTCATCAGCCGCAAGGTCAGCGGCGGCACCCGCTCGGAGCAGGGCACCGAGAGCAAGATGACGCTGGCATCCATCTTCGGCGCCTGGCGCGCCCAAGGACTAAATCCTCTCGCCGCCTGCCGTCAGCTGCTCACTTCCCCCCAAGTCTGAACTGTTACGCCCGGCCGGCAAGCCCTGCTGGGCCGCCGGGGCGGCCAGTCGGCCTGCGACGGCTATCCGCCGCCGATGGCCGGAACGAAGTGTACCTCAGCGTCTTCGCCGACCCTCTGCAGCAGTCCCATGCGGGCTACTTCGCCATCCACCGCGACCGCCAGGTTGGACCGGATATCACCGTCTTCCATCAACCGGTTGGCGATGCCGGGGAACTGCTCGTCCAGTTGCTCGATCACCTGGCGTACGTTGCGGGCGGTAACTTCGACTTCCTTCACTCCACCGGTGGCCGTCTGCAGCATGGTTGGCACAAACACTCTGACCATGATCCTCACCGCCTTGTTTTGATATTGCACACCATCATACGTCGGCAACCGGGTCAGGCTCAACACGCGGCCAGGTTGGCGTCTGGCGCGATGATACCGTTGGCGCGCTGCAGCTCGCGGATGTAGCAGATGATGTTCGGGACGTCCTCATCCGACACGGTGGGGACGGGAGGCATGTTGCCGAACTGCCAGTGGTGCGCCGGCACACCGTTTCGCACCGCGCTTTGAATGGTGAAGTCCTGGTGGTGGCCGGGTTCGTAAATCTTATGGACCAGGGGAGGGCCGAGACCGGTGCCCGAGGCGTTGGGCCCGTGGCACAGCGCGCAGTTGGCGTTGAACACCCGCTTTCCTGCCTCCGCGCGTTCCGATAACGCCGGCTCCACCACCGGTAATTCTGAGCCGGAAACGGGGGTCGCTGGGGGTATTTGGGTCGGCGGTTCTGCACCGGAACAACCGGCGAGGACGAGCGCCACCATCGCAACCGCCAGGACGACGAACACCCATCCACGCATCCCGTTCATTTGGCGATCACCGTCCCCGCGCCGGCCGTTGGAGTACGGTCCGATTTATGCCGATGGACTAACTGCCCAACGGCCCGTGGAAACGCGGCAGGATCTCCTCGCCGGCCTGCTCCAACTGTTCCATGGACTCGGTGCCGGCGCACAGGGGACGGATCACGAACTTGAAGCCGCCGGCGTTGACGTACTCATCGATGAAGTCGCCGATCTGCTCGGAGGTGCCGACGGCCGAGTACTCGGTGAAGTGTGCGTCTGGGCGCTGACGGGTGACGAACTGCTCGGACCTGGCTTCGCCCTCTTTTTGATCATCGCAGATGTAGTACCCGATGAGGACGCCGACGTGGTCCTCCTCGATCTCGCGGTCGTACTGCTGGGCCGTCTCAAACATGATCTCCCTGCCGGAGCGGATCTCCTCGGGGGTTGCGCTGGACACCAGCCAGCCGTCTCCAACGCGGCCGACTCGGCGGGCTGCGGCGGGGCTGCGGCCACCGATCCAGACTGGCGGCGAGGGCTTCAGGAAAGTTCGAGGTGTGACGGATACGTTGTGCGTGGTGAAGAACTCGCCCTCGTGAGTTACCTCCTCCTCTTCCCAGAGACGGCGCATCAGCTCAATGGCCTCGTCGGTGCGGCGGGCGCGGTCGGCCTTGGGGACGCCGCAGGCCTCGTACTCGTCCGGATCCTCCTGGCCTAGACCGACCGCGGGGAAGAAGCGGCCCTGGGAAAGCCAGTCCAGCGTCGCGACCTGCTTGGCCAGCACCACCGGGTTGCGCAGCGGGAGCGCCAGCACGCTGGTGCCGAACTTCAGTCGGTCGGAATAGCCGGCGACCAGGGAGAGCGCGACCATCGGTTCAAGACTGAACCGGTCGCTGCAAATTCGGTCGCTCAGCCAGATCGAGTCGTACTCGTATTTGTCGCCCAGTTCCACCAGGGTGCGGAGGAAATTGGGGTCGTCGCCTCCCTGTCCGAATGCTCCGGGGACGTAGCCGATGGCAACGCTCATGGTGTGTTCCTCCTTGGTGGTCGGTGATCGCCTGGACCGTATTGTAACAAAGGGCGGGGTGGCTGGTGCTGCGGGCGTTATCCGCCGGCCCTGAGGTCAATCTCGGGGTGCATTAGCCCCGAATGGGCTCCAGGCCGGCCTCGGCGCGGGCGTCGTTGATGTGATCAAGGACGCGCATGCGCAGGGGCGGCAACTCGTAGCCGACATCTGCCATCATGCGGCTGTTGTCCACCAGGTACACGTGGGGGACCGGGCGGTTGCCGGTGGCGATGCTGGCGTCGGGGATGTACGAACGCACTATGTTGGCGACGTCGGCGATGGTCGCCAGTTCGCCGCCGCTGATGTAGATGTGGTGGTTCAGTTGGTCGGCCAGGGCGACACGGACGAAAATCTCGGCGGCGTCCTCGGCGTGGATCATCGGAGACGCTTCCATCGGGTCGAAGTCCATGCTGACGGGCTGTCCTACGGCCGGCAGGGACATCATAAGCCCGCCGATCATGCCGGTCATCCCGGTGACACGCCCGTGTCCGAAGACGGTGCAGATGCGCACGCCGCGAATGTCCAGTCCGTGAAGGGTTCGATAGCGGGCGGCGGCAAAGTCGTTCACCGCCTTGGTCATTCCGTACACGTTGATGGGCGCCGGCAGATCGTCCTCGATCAGCGGGCGGTCGCCGAAGGTGTCCTGGACGCCGTACACGGCGATGCTGCTGGCATACACCACGCGGCGGATGTTGCCCCAGCAGGCGGCCTCGAAGATGTTGTTGGTGCCGTCGATGTTGACCGCCATGCCGGTGGCCGGCCGGTCCTCGGTGTCGGGCGGTAGCAGTGCTGCCATGTGGATTATGCGATCGACGCTGTGACGGTTGACCGCTTCCAGGAGGTGGTCCAGACGGGTCACGTCTCCGCGGTAGATGGATATGCGGTCCAGCAGCGGCTGCAGGTTCGCGCGCGGCGGAGCCAGGTCGAAGCAGACCACCTCCTCGCCGCGCTCGACCAGTTTGCGAATGATGCGGTTGCCGATAAACCCGGTGCCGCCGGTAACCATCACTGACATTAATGGACCTCCGATTGTGTTGCATCATTGCTGCCGAGCCGACGCGTGGATGCGGATCGGGGAGCGCATGACGATGAGCGCATCATACCCAGCAATGGGGATGAGCCGCAAAGTAAGCGGACGGAATCACCGACACCTGATCGCGCTCACGAGGTTTCAACAGAGCACTGAATTGTTTTCGACACCGACGGTGAGCATTCGTTCAAGTTCATTAGGGGCAGACCAACGAGCTATTTCGGAATGGTCCTCCACCAATTGAAAGTCCTCAGGACGCCAGACATCTACAGTATCATCGAACAGTGATATAAACGCGTGATTAGGTTGGCTGCCTTTTAGATGACTGAGGTCAACGCATCCGGCCAAAACGTGTTCGGTAACCCGACGAGCCGCGCCTCGCGACCCGGTGCTCAGCAGGAAAATGAGCGAGGTGCGGTTAGCCGCTTGCGTTTCAAAATTTACAGTCCAGTCTCGGCCCGATCGTCCGGGTTTCGTAACTTGACGTTGGAAAGGGATCTGTTTTTCGCGCAGCCATTCGTCCACCTCATCCTCGGTGTCTTGCAAAGATTGGCCCCGGATGGTGAACCACAAGTCGGCGACCCTTATGGCTGCTTGGGCGATGCGGATCACCGCATCCCCCAGCGTGTCTTCCGCCACCCCACGCAGCACCAGTTGGTCGTGGAAAATCTCGATGCGGAGCGTCTGGCACACGTCCTGAACCAGCCTTTCCTGCCGCCTCGAGCGCCTTCGGCTGATCGATTGCAACCCCAACCATCCCAGCGCATCGCCAAAATCGGTAACAGTGTAGCCGGCGCCGCGTTGGAGAACGAACACGTCCACCACACCTCCGTCAGGGTACAGCAACGGAGTGCGCACTCGCACACCTTCACGCGGAGCCGGCGAGCACACGAACAAGGGCGGCAGCGTGCGCCCTACGGAAGCACAAAGTCCATTGTCGTTCAAATCAGCTGCGCTCCTTGAACGGCGCCAGGCTCCCGAAGCGTTCCCCCGTGCTCCAGGTTTATCTCAGCGCAAAATTGCTGCCACACTGCTACCGGCCGGTCCCACGTTTCGGTAATGTCATCCGGCACGTATGCCCATTTATCTCGGCTGCCAGACACCCAATAGTTTTTGTGTTTCTCACCGACAGTTTGGCCATCAGGGTTGGAATGCTCCGCCCCCAAATCCAGACCGTGGATGCGACATACGATACGGTGGACCAGTGCATACGATAATTTACCAGAGTGTGGATTGTACCAACCCTTGATGAAAATGGAGTGATTTGCTTCGGATTCGACGTCGACTCGAAACTCCCGCGACGGGGCATCGGCCCGGCCTTCCCAGGATATATCGCCGCATATGCGCTTGGTGTCATCGTTGATGATGGCCTGGTATTCCTGACTACTCAATGGCATAGCGTTTACACCCACGGCCGCAATTCGCCTGATGCTTGCCGGTGCTGCTGTATCGTAGGGCGATCAGCAACGGCACAATTGCCCCGATCTGTCATCGCGAGCGGGTTTGCGACGCTGCAATGCCGGCGATGTGACCGTGCTTCCCGTCCCAACGGGTTCGCATCGCTTTGCGCGCAATGGCTACTGTTCGGACCAACGCCGCTAATCGGGTTTGTAACTCGGGCCCCGCAGCGGGCTCTCGATCGTTTCGCCCATCTTGAGAGTGCCGAGGACATCGTTCCAGGCCGATAGGGCGCGAGCCGCGTCCTCGGGCCAGTAGCTGAACGTGAGCAACGCGTGGATGGATTTCCTGTGATCCCTGGTGATGGCGATGCGAGAATGGGCCGTGCGGTTTTCCCCAGGGTCGATAAACTCGGTCTCCACCCAAGCCATTTCCAGGTCGCCCAACTTGATGGTGATGGGAGCGCCCACCACGGGCGCGCCTCTGCGCTTGCGGGTTGCCCTGCTTGCCCGATCGATCGGCTCATCAGTCGTGACGGTTTTGATCAACTCGGATAACGGCAGGTCACTCCAGTCGATCTGGAGGCCGTAGGCTCCGGCGTAAATCACCGTCACCTCCAGGATCATCGTGTCGTCGGGATGTGCGGCGTCGCGAAACTTGATCGACTTGCGGGATGGTTCCACCAGCCAATCCTGGGGGATCTCAAAGCGCAGTGCGCCCCGGTCGGCCACGAACACCTTGTTGCCCGGCTTGGCCGCCCATCCGTGGTTCTCCGGAAGGTTGAATACCTGCTTGCGCCAGTTCTGGTTGTCCACCGGTCACCCGCCTCAGGTTCGAGCTGTATATAGGGATGGAGGCATTATAGACGATGCCGCCGACGGGGTTGCCGAGGCCGATCCGATTCCCGGCGTCCCGAGCGCCGTTAGTGACATCCGCATGTTGCGGTCTGGCGCTCTGCCGATTATGATTCGGCCCTGGCGTTCGGCAATGCGGCAGGGTTACGAAGGCTGGTACCGCCTTCGGTGACGCTGCAATAGAAGCAAGGCTCGTTGGCAATGGTCCAAGACACGAAAAGATCGTTTCAAGATCCCGCGTTCTCACAGAACAAACGGGTACCGGTTCACCGTTGGGTGCCTTGGGTGGCCGGTTACTCGCAGCGGTTTGCTGAGGATGCGCTGGATAGGTACACCAATGGGACCGATCAACTGGTGCTGGATCCGTTTTCTGGAGTAGGGACTACGCTAGTCGAAGCCGATCGTGCCGGTCATCGAGCGGTTGGGTTCGAGATCAACCCGTATGCCGCCTTCGTTTCCCAGACGAAACTACGTGCGCATCGCATCCGAACCTGTGCCCTCCGGCAAGTAATACACGAACTACTACGCTACGCCAAGGCCATTGATACAAACCGGCTTGTACCTAAATCCTCGCCGCCAGACGGGTTCCGAACCCGGTCCCCGTTTTACAGCCCTAAGGTATTGGAGAAAGTATTGCTATTGATGGACTTCATCGGTGAGCAAGACGATGAAGTCATCAAGGACGTAATGCGGCTCGCGTTCGCGGCAACTATGGTCGACTACTCCAACTATTCTTATGAACCGAGCCTCGGTAGAAGAAAAGCTGTGGGACGTGCAGAAATCGATGATTTCCCTGTCATAGCCACTCTGGTCAAGAAACTCACAGACATTGCAGACGATTCCGACTGGTACAGATCCAACCGGGTCTGTCTCGACCGCCCTGATGGCGTCGTTCACGCTCGGTCGTTTTTTGAAGACGATAGTCTGGAACCTTCCAGTGTTGATCTGATCATCACGTCTCCGCCGTACATGAACAACTACCACTACAATCGTAATACTAGGCCCCACATGTACTGGCTCCAGTTTTGCCAATCGCCAAAGGATCTCAAAACCCTAGAATGGCAAAACTTTGGGACCTCATGGCAGCTGGCAAGAGAACGGGCAACGGTTGACTTGGACTCCGCCATCGCTGATGACGAGATACTTCAGACGATTACCGAAATTGGCCGACAGAACCCAGGGAAGGGCGTTTATGGTGGCATGGGATGGGCGAATTATGCCGTGTCCTATTTGAACGATTGCGTTCGGTTTATGCGTGGCGTCCATCGCGTGCTGCGGCCGGGGGCGTCGGCTTTGGTAGTGATCGGCAACAGCGTGGTGCAAAGCGTACACGTTCCCACAGACCGATTCCTGGCCAAGATAGCAATAGACTGTGGTCTCGAAGTACCGGGAATACATACGCCGCGCGAGACTCGAGTAGGCAGTAGCATCATCAACTCAAGTGTGCGAGTTGGCCAGGCAGGCAAACAAAACCGCCTGTACGAATCTGTAGTCGAAATCCGCCAAGCAGCATGACCAAACTGTACGACCCACTCACGTACGATAATCTAATGGCTGGAACGGTGCTTGAATTTGAGCGCCGTCCTCTCGTGCACCTAGCCGAGGATATATCCGTGCGCGGCCCGGGCATTTACTGCTTGGTCTATGCGGGGCAGTTTGACGCATACAGCGAAATTGTGGCGTCCGGAAACCCGATCTATGTCGGCAAAGCGGTTCCACCGGGGTCCCGCCGCGGCGACGCGGTGAATATAGATTTCCCTGCGCTGCGAAACAGGCTGCGGGAACATGCTCGGTCAATTGAGCAAGCCGCGAATTTGGGCACAGGGGACTTCCAATATCGCTACTTGGCGATCGAGCCGGTGTGGATCAAGCTAGCCGAGCGCTTCGCGATCGATCATTACAAGCCGGTTTGGAACCGATGCCTGGATGGGTTCGGAGACCACGATCCAGGTTCCGGCAGGTACAACGGTGAAAGAAGTTGGTGGGATACCATGCATCCGGGGAGGGGCTGGGCAGATAAGCTAAGGCAAGTAAAAACTCTAGAAGAGGCGCTCGAGCGAGCGCAGTCCTTCTTCGCTTCTGAACAGACGTAATGCGCGCTGGGGAGTGAGGGCCGACGGCATACATATTTGATCGGAGATTCCCCCACTCCCGGCTAACCGTTTCCGCTCACCACATCGCGGCGTTCCGTCACCAACACGGCCAGCGCTATAAACGCGGCTGCGTAAGCAGCCACCGCCGGCAGGAAGACCCACGAGCCTAAATCGTCGTCGCGGCCCATCAGGCCACGGGTGACGCCCCACAGCGTCCAGCGGGTGTAGTCGTTCAGGTTCACGTCCAGCGCCAGTTGGGAAATCGCCCCCGCCGCCGGATAGGCGATCGATTCGACGATCAGAACGGCGATGCCAACACCCAATCCAAAGGCGGTGGAGCGTCCCACGGCGCACAGCAACGCCCCCAGCAGCAGGTAGACGATCGCGACGGGCCATGCGGAGACGAACCTGCCCGCGCTCTCGGCCCAACTTCCGGCGTCCCACGGCATGATTTCCACCGCCTGCAGCGGTGGGTCGGCCGCGACCAGGCCCACGGCTGCGGCGAGGACCCACGACCCAGCCCACACGATCGCCAGGACGGACGCCGCCAGGACAAGTTTCGCCGTCACCACGTGCCATCGGCGCTGTCCCCGAGCGAAAAGCGGGCGGAAGGTTCCCCATCCGTGGTCGCTGCCGAAGACCATTCCGGCCAGGATGATCCCCAGGAATGGCCCGAGCCGCGAAAGCAACTCGAACACCAGCAGGGGGTATCCGTATGCCGGTATCGCAAAGTCGGACTGGATCAGCCGCAGCACTCCGGCCGCCACCACCAGCGTTCCGAACACCGCGACTGCCAGCAGGCCCAGCACCATCCAGAATTCTATCCTCCGGCACAGTCGGAACCACTCCCACCGGATTGTGTTGGTGAGCACGGCGACGGTGGTCATTCGGGTTCCTGGTCCGCCTCGCTGGTCACTTCCATGAATCCGGCCTCCAGGGAACCGGACGCCGGACGCAGTTGGGAGACGTACACCCCAGCGTTGGCTAGGTCGCGGCTGATTTCCCACTCGCGTCCCGGAGCGGCCGAAACCTCCAGGCCGTCCTCGGATCTGCTCCTGATTTCCCAGCCGGAATCCGTGAGGACGGTGACCGCGCGGTCGTCGTCGGTGGTGCGTACCAGCGCCGACGCGGAGGCGCCCATGCCGGCAACCGGGCCGCAATACAGCAGCTTGCCACGCCGCAGGACGGCAACCTGGTCGCAGACCTGTTCCACCTCATTCAGCAGATGGCTCGCCAGGATTACGGTGCGGCGGCCGTTGGCGGCAAGGTCGCGGATGAGATCGCGCACTTCAACGATACCGACCGGGTCGAGCCCGTTGGTCGGCTCGTCCAGGATCAGAAGCGACGGATCGCCCAGCAAGGTGGCGGCGATCCCGAGGCGCTGTTTCATGCCGGTAGAACACGCGCGGAACTTGCGCCGGGCCGCGTCACCCGCCAGGTTGACGGTGTACAGCAGGTCGGCGATCTCCGCGTCGCCGCCGTCCGAGCCGTATACACCTTGCAGGCACTTCAGGTTGTCCCGGCAGGACAGATAGGGCCAGAAGATCGGGCGTTCGATGAGCGCTCCAACTTTCCCCAATGCCTGCGCTTGCCCTGCTGGTCCGTCGTGTCCGAACAGGGTGACCGTCCCATCGGTGGGACGGATGAAGCCCGACAGCATGGAGAGCAGGGTGGTCTTGCCGGAGCCGTTGGGGCCAAGCAAGCCGAAAACGCCGCCGGAGGGTATGTCCAGGCTCACCACGTCCACCGCCGTGACCCGGCCAAACCGCTTGGTCAGGCCCGAAACCGAGACGGCCGGCACGGTCCCCTCCAACGGCGTAGGAGCGGCGTCCCTCACGGAAGACGACTAGACCAGGACGTCAAAGCCGTAGCCGGCGTGGTTCAGGGCGCCGTCTCCAAAACGGGACAGTTTCAACGGGGAGATGTCCATGGTCGCCGCCGCGCCGCTGCCAACCAGCTCAGCCATCAGGACTCCCACCATGGGAGACAGCTTGAAGCCGTGGCCGCTGAAACCAGTGCACAGGTAGAGTCCGTCCACGCCGTCGACGCGATCCATGATCGGATGGGAGTCGGGCGTATTGGTGTACAACCCGGCGTATCCGGCAGCCAGTTCCGCGTCGGCGATGGCGGGGATCCGGCGGACCAAACGCTGCCAGACGTCCTCAATGAACGACGGGCTGGCGCGTTGGGCGAACACCTCCGGATCGTCGACGACATCGGAGTGGTTGCCGTTGCCGACCAGGGTGAGGTCCTGGCCCTCGGGTCGGAAGTAGATGCGATTACCGATGTCGGCCCCGCCGGGATGGTAGGGCACGACTTCCAGCGGCCGGCGGAAGTGCAGGACTTCATGGCGGGTCGCGACGAGGGGCACCTCGATCCCGTGGGGAGCCAGGAAACGCGCCGTCCACGGGCCAGTGGCCACCACGGCGGTACTGGTCTCGATGCGCTCCCCCGCAGCGGTTCTTACCGCCACGACCCGGCTGCCGTCTTCGCTGGTTTCGATGGCTTCCGCAGGGGTTTGCAGCCGGATGGTCACGCCCTCCCTGCGGGCGCGGGTGGCGTAGGCATAGGCGGTCCCCGAGGCGTCGGCGTGGCCCGAATAGGGCTCGTAGGCGATGCCCGCCGCGTCGGCAACCTCAAACCCGGGGGCCAGTTCGGCGGCATCGGCCGCGCTGATGATGTCGGTGATCACGCCCACCGACTGCTGCGTGGCAATGTTGGCCCGGAAGGACGGCAGGTCGTCCGCTCCCGCGAACACCAGGTATCCGGTTCGGGTGTAGCCGCACTCGCCGCCGACCATGTCGTCGAAGTTGCGAAAGATGTGCAGGCTCCGCCAGGCCAGCTCGGCGTTGACCGCGGTGGAGTAGTGCATGCGGACCGCGCCGCTGCTGCGTCCGGTAGACCCGCTGCCCAGGGTGTCGCGCTCCAGGAGCACGATGCGGCGGAGTCCGTGGTCGCCGGCGGTGAGGGCCAGGTTGCAGGCGATGCTGCAACCCATGACGCCTCCTCCGATGATGACGACGTCGGCGGTTTCGGTCGCGCTGGTCATTGCGCAGATGCTTCCGCTGGGAAGAGTTCCTGGAGGAGGTCGATTGCAGCTATGACTTCGTGCGTATCGGCGGTGACTGTAACGTCCGATAGATCATTCTCATAAAAATGCTGATGCAGGCTTCTGGCCGTAGACAGACCATGCCGCAAGGCGTCACCGGCTGCGGAGTCTAGGGACCGTACCAACAAAGCGATTTGGTCCGCCGCCCCGATGATGCTTGCGTGGTGGGTTACGCGCAACCCATGGTCGGCGGCAACGGCCTTGATGGTCTGGGCGTACGCTCCCCACGACTTTTCTGCAGCTTGCAGATAATCGCCTTCATCTAGGCTCTTTTGGACGTGCTCACGATAGTGGGCCAAATTGCCGCGATAGACCGCTGACTGGTGCGAAGCTTCGGTCGGGGACAGGTCAACGGGCTGCCGGCCCTCTCTAAGGCCGGCGCGAATCGCTTCGGCCGCTCGCTCGGTCGAGAAGTTTGACTCCTGCACCATATCGTCGTCTCCGTGTCTTCCAGTTGGAATCATAACACGGAGCGGCAATGGCGAAGTTATCCCCGTTCGCGCGACCGGCGGACCTGAAAAGTAGTACCCCGTTGTTTCCGCATCCAACGCAGGAAGTCCGCGACGCTGGGGTTCGCCCTGAGCAGCGCCACGCTGTACAGCTCTTCGGCCAGCGTGGTCACCGAAAACATGGCGTGGACCTGCCGGTGACAAGTGGGACACAGCAACGCGGTCGGCCCGTGGTTCCCGCCGCGGGCGCGGGGGATCAGATGATGGACGGTGAAGCGTTCGACCGTCCTTTCGCACAGCTCGCAGCTGCTGTCGGAGCCTCCCCGGGCGCGGTGTCGTCGGATCCCGCTGCGCTCTTCGTGGGATTCGTGGGGGGCGTCGGATGCGACGGCTTGCTCTTTGCGCGCGCCGCGTGAACGGGTGCGAACGGGTCGCCTAGCCATTGCCGCCCTGGCCGGGCGTGTCCAAGAACCGCCAGCCGGGGAGATCAACCTGCCATTGGGCGTCTTCGAGCAGCATCGGGATCATCAGGCCCGACATCAGGCGGCTGTGCTGTACTACCGTCTCGTCGGTCACGCCGAAGGGCAGGAATACGAAAGCGTGTTGGTCGTCCACGTAACGGGTGGGCGCGGCGGCCAGTTCTGTAAGGTCTTCCAGCGGCCACAGGCGCAGGACGGTGGTGCGGAAGTCGTCCATCATGGACCCGCGCATGGGATGATCGTGGTCGTAGGCGGCGCGATAGGCCACCTGCATGTCGATGTTGAGGCGGGTCGCCCAGACGCCCAAGCGCATGCCGCGGGTTTCCTTGGAAAGCATGGACCAGGCCAGGTCCATGTCCCCGTCGCGTATGGATTCGGCGAAGAGGCCGGCGCGCTGCCCAACCTCGTCGGGTTCCTGGCTGCGGCGGTGCCCGGGCATTCGCATGGCGGTTATCCTTGGCGTGGACGGTTCGGAGTCGAAAGTACTGGCTCAATACCCAACTGCGTACCCATCGTAGCGAGGGTCGGCGGCGCCGTGTAACGCGCCGGTGTCGGGGTCGATGTAGAGAGCCATTTCGCGCCCGGTGACGCCGTCCCACGCGTCCAGCTCGTGTACCGGATGGCCCATCGCCCTGAGCTGCCGTAACTCCGCCTGGTCAAAACGGTTTTCGATCAGCAGGCGGTCTACCGCGGTATGGGGTATGGTGGATTCGGTGCCGTCGCCCACATGCTTCCAGCGGGGAGCCTCGACCGCTTCCTGGACCGTCATGCCGTAGTCGACCAGGTTGGCGATGACCTGCATGTTGCTCTGCACCTGGCAGTCGGCGCCGGGGGTGCCCAGCACGTAGGTCAAGCTTCGGTTGGACGAAGAACTGCCGTTGCCGGCTGTCGGCCGGTGGAACACCATCACAGGGTTCATGGTGTGGCGCACGCGCTTGCCCGGTTGCAGGCAGTCCACGTGGTCCGGATCCAGATGCCAGTAGGTCATGCGGTTGTTGAGCAGGATGCCGGTATCGCCCGCCACCAGCGAGGATCCCCAGCCGCTCTGGATGCTCTGCAGCTGGCACACCGCGTTGCCGGCCCGGTCGGCGACCACGAAGCAGGTGGTGTCTTCCTGCTCTGAGCGCGGACCGCGACGCCGGGTGCCCACGCCGGCCGGTGACCTGCGCTGACCCGCGGGTTGGTGTGGCCACGGATCGCCAGCGCTCACGTTCTCCGAAGCGCGCTCCAGGTCGATGGCGGCAGCCCGTTCCTCGGCGTACTCGGCAGACAGCATTCCCGCGATGGGAACGTCGATATAGTCGGGGTCCGCGACGTAGGCTTCGCGGTCGGCGAAAGCCATCTTCTTGGCCTCGACCATCAGGTGGATGGAGGCCGCAGAACCGAACCCCATGCTCGCTATGTCGTGCTGCCGGATCACGTTGAGTTCCTGCAGCAGGATGTGGCCGCTGGAATTGGGCGGCGCTTCGTACACCGTGTAATCGCCGTAGTCAGTGGAAATAGGGTCCTGCCAGCGTGCCGAGCAGTCGTTCAGGTCGGCCATGGTGAGCAGGCCCCCCTGTTCGTCGCTGAATCGGACGATGGCTTCGCCTATCTCACCCCGGTAGAAGACATCCCGACCCTGCTCGGCGATGGCTGACAGTGTGCGGGCCAGGTTGCCCTGCCGAAGAATTTCGCCGGCGCGCAGCGGCTCGCCGGACCCGTCGCGCGTGAAGATCGCGCGGCTGGTCGGGAACTCGCACAGGAGCGAGTCGCCGGCGATGGCTGACGCCAGGTAGTGCGTAACGGGGAAACCATCATCGGCCAGGGCGATGGCCGGTGCGAGCACGTCCGCCAGGGGCAGGGCTCCGTATTCCGAATGCACGTCCAGCCACGCGTTGAGCAGACACGGCACCGACACGCTCAGGATCCCCTTCATGGGGATGCCGTCGCGATACCGCTCCAGGGTTGCGCTGTAGGGCGCGGCTCCGGTCCCGTTTGATACCCGCAGGCGGTCGTCCTCAGACCGGTAGGCCATGATGAACCCGTCGCCGCCGATGCCGGACATCAGCGGTTCCACGACGTTGAGGACCGCGGCGGTGGCGATGGCGGCGTCGAACGCGTTTCCGCCCTTCTGCAGGACGGATATGCCTGCCTGGGCGGCCAGGGGATGGCCGGCGCAGACCATGCCGTTCCGTCCCATCACCACTGGGCGGTGGGCCGAGTAACGAATACCGTGGGGCGTAGCAGACATCAGGACGTCGCTCCTATTGATTGAGTTGCCGGCCAGTAAGCAGTGCCGCGGCTTTTGGCCTCATCGGGCCGTCCAACGCCGGACCAGCCCTAGGAAGCTGCTGCACCTACGGGACGGATCGAAGCCAGCATATCGATAGACACGCCTCCCCTGGAGAAGAACACCTCCAGCTCGGGAGAATAACTGCCGCCGGAACTCCTGAGGGTGTTGAGCAGGGTGTCGGTGCCGATGCTCAGAATGGAAGAGGGATCGTGCAGAACCGTTTCTAAATTTTTCGCGCCGCACAGGTCCAACGCGGCGAAGATCGTGTCGTGCAGGAAAGCCTCCGCAAGGTCGGTGTTTTCCAGCAGCGCCAGGTTGAAGTTGGCGTGGGCCAAGTTCGCCTGGGCCAGGGTCGCGTCCGTGAACACCGTTTTGTAAAAGGTGGAGTTCGAGAGGTTGGCGGACTGCACGTCGGCCCAGGTCAGATCGGCCTCGGAAAAATCGGAATGGCTGCAATACGTGCCGCGTAGAACAGCGTAACTGAGATCGGTGCCGCGGAGGTTTATCTGGCTCAGGTCGGCCCGCGCGAGATTGGCTCCCTGCAGCATGGCGTGAGACAGGTTGGCCTCACGCAGGGTGGCGCCATGCAGGGTGGCGCCCCGCAGGTCCGCGCTCTGCAGGTTCGCCCCGGTGAGATCGCAGAAGTGAAGGTCGGCCCCGCGCAGGTCGGTGTCGCCCAGGTCCGAGCCGCTGAAGTTGAGGTGGGTGAAATCGGCCCATGACAAATTCGCGCCGTGGAGCCGTGAGTCAGCGAAGGAGATACGGGTGAGGTCCTCGTTCGATCGCAGTTCGTTCCATATCGACACGTCTTTGCGCAATCGGCTCAGGCATTGCTCTTTCGAGACGGCGGGCCAGAGTTTCATGACCGGACTCCTGGTTCGATGGTTACCTAATGATGGCAGCGATCGGCGTGATTAATCAACAGCCTGCGCTGCCGGTATCGGCGTTTGGCGGGCCCGTATGCAAAAGCCCCGGCAGCCTGTAGCGCCGGGGCTTTTGACTTGGATTGTCGGCGGCCCCGGGCGCGGCCCGAGACTGCCGGAGGTTCTGAAGACCTAGTGTCCGCCGCAGCCACATCCGCCGCCGCCGCTGCCGCAACCACATCCGCCGCCACCGCTGCCGCAACCACATCCGCCGCTGCCGCATCCGCCGCCGGCGTACATGGGGTTATTGATCACGAAGCCGACACGGCCGCCGAACTCCTCTACGTAATCGATGGTGGCTTCTTCCAAGAACGGCGCGCTGTCAGAGTCCAGGAGGAACTCCATGCCGTCCATGCGGAGCACGGTGTCGTCAGGCTGGTGTTCCTTCTCCATGGTCAGCATGTACTGCAGGCCTTGACCGGCTGGCATGGCAACCACCCGCAGGGCGGAACCGGCTTCGTCCTCGGCTGTAACCACTTCCTTGAGTTTCTCGATGGCCAGAGGGGTAACGTTCATCGTCGTCTCTCCTGAACAGTGCAAGTGTTGGGATCGCGTTGGCAGATTCCTACATTCTTTAAGGTGAGCCTAGCCTATCACGCGGTAACAAGGGGCGTCAATTGTGGCCGTGCGTTGAGCAAGGTTATCCGGCTCCGGACCCGCAAAACGGTCGAATTGATTCTATCCCCATGACGGAAACCTGCTGCCGGTCAACGGCCGTAACGTCCCCTTCGAGAACACGCATGGCCTGCCATCTTGTTGGGCTACTCTCGACAAGGATCGTATGGCCCACTTGCATACCGTGGTTTTCGTCCCAAAAATCGAGGTCAAATGTTGCTAATGCGTCTCCTCCTGCTTCATTCATTTGTCGAGAAGCGTCCAGCAGGAACGGAATATCCCCCTCACAGACGAGGCGAAGGTCGCGGGGTTCGCTTCCGTCTACGGCAACGTTAACTGGTTGGGTGAGAAAGGTGGCTAGATAACAGCGAGCGTCAATCTGTGAACTTGCGATTGCCGACACACGTACCGGGCCGTTGCGCGACGGGGTGATGTACCAAAGCCCATCGGTTCCTCGGACAATGTCGCCCAAGTGGGTACCGGCCGGACTGGAAACAAGTCCGTTGCGGGGTTCCTTGAATGGACCCAGCCATTCGACTTTGGTGTCCTTGCCCGGGTCGCGTGGCTGCCTGGGCAAGACATTGAGTGTATACACAACGTAGCGCACCGCTGGGTCATCAGATTTGAGCAATGCATCGTATGCGTTTGATAGTAATCGGTTGATGAATTCGTGCTTGACATCGAAACCTGTGCGTACCGCATCGGTGAGAGCTTCAAGGAACGTGCGATGCTCTTTGAGCCAGTTCAGATATGATTTGACTACGGCTTCCTGTGCCGATCCTGGAGCGTATGCAAGACTATGCGACTCGAACATCTCGTCTCTGACGGTGCGCTCTATCCGGTCACTTACCGTGGTGCGGCGATTCGAAGGCATGAAGAGTTGCCTCAGGGCGTGGAGGAGTTCTCTGTGTATAGGCAAAGAGATGCGATGCAGCACCTCTTGGTCAAGGGATTGCGTGATCTCCCAATACCGCATTTCGTTGAATGCGTTGGTGCTCCCTACGCTGGAAAGATAGTGTTCCAGTGACTTCAGGTGCTCTAACCCTGCGGCGTTTACGTTGTACCGGTACAGTCGAACCGCTTCGTCGAAGGATTTGGAGAGAAATCCGGCAGCCTCTGGATTTAGATTGGCGAGTTCTCGGAAGAGGGGGAGAAGGTTGTGTTCATCTTTTGGATTACCGCCGGATTCGATGATTAGGGATTTGAGCCCCCTCTCAATGGATAGGTGAGCGACGGGAGCACGGTTCATCATTTGGAACGCAGTAAACTCTGGAATCATATCGGGTTTGACCGGGGCAGAATCCAAGATGCGAACCGTGTCCATCAGTGAGGATCGGATGATTTGTTTGTAAACCTTGCCCATCATTTCTCTTTCGCGGCAACGCGCATCCAAGTGTTTAGCACGACCGGGTTGCCTAGTAATGTGTAAATTCGATTGTACAACTATTCTCACATGCTGCCGGCCAGGCCAAACGTTTTGGACATCACCTCGGCCCGCTCATTAGAGCCTTCGGCATCGCGCCATTGCTTCGCATTGTTGGGAATGGGTAGCATGGACGGTGAATCTCGGGCAGTTGGTTCCCGTGACGCGAATAACTAAACCGCCTCAAACGCGTAGGTAGCCGCCACGTCCCACGGTCGTGAACAGCAGTCTTGCCACATGCGACCGCGCTCGGTTCCCGTCGGGCGGTCGCATTGGGTCGGATAGCGCGGTGTCCGTTTGCATGCGCCCCCACCCGTGCCTATACTGCGCCCATCAACGACCAACCCCAGCGATCCGGACCTATTCCGGCGGCCCACAGCGAGGAGGCTCCTGATGCCCAAAGACAAGGTGGAAGTTTTCTGGTTCTCCGAACAGCCCTACGGCCACGTTACCGACGACGAGGTATCGCAGTACGAGTCAGGGCGTCTGGATTTCTCCAATTCCCACTTCGATCCGGAGAAGGCGCACATTCTCTACAACCAGTACCACGATCAATATGCCTGGGCCGACCAAAATGGGTTCGACGGCATCATGTCCAACGAGCACCACGCCTCGTACTGGTGCATGAAGCCGGCGGTCAACATCGACGCCGCCGTCATCGCCAAGGTGACGCGCAACACCAAAATCGCCATCCTGGGCAACGTCATCGCGGTCAATGACCCCATCCGCATGGCCGAGGAAATCGCCATGCTGGATTGCATCTCCGGCGGGCGGATCATCTCCGGTTTCGTCCGGGGTACTGCGGTGGAGACCCTGCAAGGGGGCATTGCTCCGCCGCAAAACCGCGATCGGTTCGAGGAAGCCCACGACCTCATCATCAAGTGCTGGACCGAACCGGGGCCCTTCCGCTATGAGGGCGAGTATTACCATTATCGGAAGGTGAACCCGTGGGTGCTGCCCATGCAGAAGCCCCATCCTCCCATCTGGTTCCCCGGATTCAGCAGCCCCGAATCGGTGGTGTGGGCGGCGCGCCACGAGCACCCCTACATGAACCTGGGGTCGCTGCTGGACCACACCCACCGTCTCCGCGACGTGTACATCGACACCGCGCGTGAGACCGGCTTCGAGCCCGGCCCCGAGCACTTCGGCTATCTGCTGCGCATCTTCTGCGCCGACACCGACGAGAAAGCCCAGGAGCTCGGCCGCGAGTTCCTCTGGACCCAGGAACACCGCAACCGCGGCCCTCGCGAACACAACGACCCGCCCGGGTACCAGTCCCGCGAGGCGGTCGACATCCAGCGGACTCTGCCGGGCGCCGGCGGGTTCGGGAGGACGATGACCTACGAGGAGCTGCAGGAAGCCAACAACATCATCGTGGGCAGCCCCGACACGGTGCGGGAAAAGCTTTCCATGATCGTCGAACGCCTCAATCCCGGCTACCTGCATATCTATGGCAACGAGGGCGCCATGGCCCACGAGGACGTGATGCGCTCCATCGAGCTGATCGGCCGGGAGGTCATCCCCGCGCTGCACGAGATCCCGCTGGTGGACCACTACTAGGCGCAATGCGGTTACCGGCAATCCCCATCGCCGCCGCTGTGTTGTCCCTGCTGTTTGCGGCAGGTTGCGCGGCCGGCGGCGATGTTGTTTGTCCTGAAGGGATGGATTCGTTCACGGAAATCAACGTCTACTTCGGTTTGGAAAAGAGCAGCGGAGAGACAGTCAACGAGGAAGAGTGGCAGACTTTCCTGGCGGGATCGGTGACGCCACGCTTTCCCGACGGGCTGACAGTGCTCGACGCCCGCGGCCAGTGGTTGGACACGGACGAAGGGCGGCTTTACCGGGAGTCGACCAGGCTGTTGAACGTGCTGGTTCCCGCCGATGCCTCTGACGATGGCGTTAGCGCTGTTCGGGACATCGCCGATACATATAAGGAAAGGTTCGAGCAACAGGCGGTTTTTTACACGACGCTGCCGGCTTGCGCGGCGGTGTACTGACGGGGTCTGCAGCATTGAGCGCTCATGTGCGGTTGTTCCTGCTCGGAGCGGCGATGGTGGGCTGCGTGGCCGAAACGGAGTTCCGGTGCCCCGACGGATTGCAACAGGTAGTGCGTTACGAGCTGTTCTTCGGGTTGGACCATGCCGACGGGCGGTCGGTATCCGCAGCGGAGTGGGAGGCGTTCGTGGCCGACACCATAACGCCCCGGTTCCCGTTGGGGTTGAGCGCGTTCGACGTGAAGGGGCAGTGGCAACGGCCGGACGGCACCGTCGAACGGGAGAACACCAAGATGGTCATGCTGGCGCATCCACCACCTGCCGAGGCCGGTTTGGTTCTTGTCGACGAGATATCGCGGGAGTATCAGCGGCGCTTTAACCAGGACCCGGTGTTCCGCTCCGTCAGCCATAACGAGTGTTCCGGCCTCTTTGTTGAATGAACGATGTGGGATGACAGGGGGAATACTTTGACACTGCCCAACAAGCAAGCCTTCATCGGTGTCGGCACCATGGGCAGCCTGATGGCTGGGCGCCTCCTGGATGCGGGCGTCGATCTGGCGGTCTACGACCTGCGGCGCGAGGCGGCGGAGCCGCTCCTTGACCGAGGAGCGCGCTGGGCATCCAGCGCCGAGGAGGCGGTGGCCGGCTGCGATATGGTCTGGACCTCGCTGCCCGGGCCAACTCAGGTCGAATCGGTGCTGCTGGGCGACGAGGCCGGCGTGTTGTCCGCGATGGCCCCAGGAGCGGTGCTGGTGGATACAACCACCAACGATCCCGACGTGGCGCGGCGAGTGTCTTCCGCCTGCTCGGAACGTGGTCTGACCATGCTGGACGCCCCGGTCAGCGGACGGCCGCCGACGATGACGATGATGGTTGGCGGCGACCGCGGAGTGTTTGAGCGCGTCCGGGACATGCTGGATGCGGTCGCGGCCCAGGTGTTCTACGTCGGGCCGGCTGGCGCGGGCTGCGTGGCCAAGCTAGCGACGCAATACATGGGCTACACCAACCTGATCGCCGCCATCGAAGGGACGCTGATCGCACGCATTGGCGGAGTCGATCCGGCGGTGCTGGCTGAGATCGTGCCCGTGAGCGCCGGGGCCAGCCGTGCCTTTAACGCCATTCCCAACAGCATTCTGAACCGCAGCTTCCAGGCCGGCGGGACGCTGGACATCGTGGCCAAGGACGTAGCCCTGGCCTGCGCGCTGGCGGAACGGTTGAACGCGCCAGCGGGCACTGGATCGGTTGCCGATGCGCTGTACAAGCGGGCGCAGGAAGCGGGATGGGGAGACGAAGGGTACCCGATAGTGGCGCGGGTGCTGGAGGCTCTGGCAGGAGTGGAGTTGAGCGGAGAGTAGCGGGTACAGGGCAAGTGGCGGTGTGATACCATTCGGCAACGCGAGGCGCGCCCGGAGGGGGAGAACATGGCGATTTCGTTTCAACCCAGCAGCTACAGCGGCCTGGTTGACCAGGACAACGGCATGGTCAGCCGGGAGATTTTCGTAAATTCCGACATCTACGCCGAGGAACAGGAGCGCATCTTCACTCGCGCCTGGCTGTTCGTCGGCCACGAGAGCCAGGTGTCCAAGCCGGGCGACTTCTTCGTGTCGTCCATGGGCGAGGAATCGGTGATCCTGTGCCGCGACCGGCAGGGCGAGGTCCACGTGTTCCTCAATTCCTGCATGCACCGAGGCATGAAGGTCTGCCGCTACGACGAAGGCAACACTCCCATTTTCACGTGTCCCTATCACGGTTGGAGCTTCGCCACCGACGGCGCGCTCGTGGGTGTTCCTTTCTATAAGGACGCCTACCACGAGGAGTTGGACAAGTCCCAGTGGGGACTGATCCGCGTGCCCAGGATCACCAACTACAAGGGCGGCATCTGGGCGACGTGGGATCCCAACGCGCCCGACTTCCTCGAATACATCGGCGGCTTCCGCACTTACCTGGACATCCTATTCGACGGGTGGGACGGCAGCGAGGGCGGAACCGAGATCATCGGCGGCATCGAGAAATGGATGGTGCCCAGCAACTGGAAGTTCCCCGCCGAGAACTTCATCGGAGACCGCTACCACAACATCAGCCACCGCTCAGTGGACCTGGTGGGCATCGGCCCGTCAGGGCAGGGACGACGCGACAACAGAGATCGGGAGGGCGCTAAGTCCCTGGACGTATCCTTCCCGGAACGGGGCCACGGCACCGTCATGTTCCTGCGACCCGAGGATGCGCAGCCGGTTGCGTCCTACCAGAATGATCCGGTCGTGGCCGAGTACTTCTACGCGTGCGAGATCGCGCGCAAGGAGCGGCAGGGCCAGTTGTGGCGCATATTGGCCGGACCTGGGACGATCTTCCCCAACATGTCTTTCCTGCCCCGGCAGCCGCGCAGCATCGCCGTGTGGCACCCGCGCGGCCCCGACCAGACCGAGGTCTGGCGGTGGTTCCTGGTGGACAGCTCCGCGCCGCCCGAAGTCAAGGAGTTCCTGCGCCAGTACTACATCCGGTACTCTGGCCCCGCCGGACTTACCGAGCAGGACGACATGGAGAACTGGAACTACGCCCACGCGGCCAGCCGCGGAGCCATGGCCCGACGCCATCATTACAACTACCAGATGGGAATGGGCTACGCGGTTACCGATTTCGAGGACGGCGGGCTGAAGCTTCCCGGCACCGTTTTGGACACCACCAAGGCACGGGCCGGCGAGCAGAACCAACGGGGTTTCTACAGCCGGTGGCGGGATTTCATGGCGGCGCGGGACTGGGACGAACTGGCCAGTTGGCGCAGCAACGGCTCCGCCTGCTAGGTGGCATCATGGTGGTTGCCAACGACCCGCTGGCGATGCTCCTGCTGAAGCAGGACGTGGAAGCGTTCCTGTACCATGAGGCCAACCTGCTGGACGACCGGCGGTATGAGGAATGGCTGGACCTGCTCAGCGACGACGTCCGCTACTGGGTGCCGATGCGCCGCAACGTTAAATTCGGCGAGCTGGAGCGCGAGTTCACCCGGGAGGGCCAGGACATCAACTGGTTCGATGAAGGCAAACAGACATTGACGCAGCGGGTCAGACAGATCCTGACTGGCGTCCATTGGGCCGAGGAACCGCTGTCGCGCATCTCGCACCTGGTAACCAACGTGGAGGTAACCGACGCGACACCCAGCGCCTCGGATGCCGAAGAGGTATCCCTGCGCTGTCGGTTCATCATCTACCGCAACCGCGTCGCCACCGAGACCGACATCCTGGTGGGTCGTCGTGAGGACATGCTGCGCCGTGTCGACGGAGAGTGGCAGATCGCGCAGCGGCAGGTCTTCCTCGACCAGAACGTGCTGCTCGCCAAAAACCTGACGTTCTTCTTCTGACCCCGTGGCAATTCCCCGGTCAACGAAGGTCCTGGGATGACACTCACGACGCAAACCGGCGCGACCGTTGGGTCACCGGACCCCGACGCGATGGCGGTCACCTTGGCGGTATTTGACCAGGTGCAGCCGTCCCAGGCGATCCTGTTCGGCTCCCGGGCGCGCGGCACCCATCAGACGGACTCCGACATCGACATCGCCATCATCACCTCGGATCCGGTTCCGGAGGACCGCCGATTGGACATTGATGAGATCGCCGAGCGCGCCGCAAAGTTCCTGCATCCCGATTCTCCCGGGGCGGATCTGTCGTTCCTGACCGTGGCCGAACTGCTCGAGGGGAGGATTAAGAAAAATACGCTGGCCAACTCCATAGCGAAGGAAGGAAAGTCGATTATGGACGGCAGTACAGCGGGCTATGACCCGGAGCAGGAAGAGCCATCAATTTGGAGGACGTTGACGCCAGATTGCGCAGCGCGCAGGGAGCAGTGACGGATCTGGAAGTCCTGGCGGCCGATCACCGAGCGTCTGATCGTGCAATAGGGTACTTTGGTCAACAAGCGCTAGAACACGCTTATAAGGCACTTATCGCGGCCCACGGTGAAACTTATCCGGCCGGCGGGCGGGACGGTCACAACCTCCGTATACTGATGCGCCGCGTACAGGAAGTCATGGTGCAGGATTTCCCCGTTCCCGGTTTTAATTGGCAGAGTCTAACTGCCTTTGCGGGAGTAGGACGGTACGAGGATGATCAACCCCCGCTGGATGATCGGCAACAATTGTCCCTTGAAATATCCGCCGCCGTGGCCGATATAATTGACCGCATCCCGCCACGCGACCAACCGTAAACAATCAGGACGCAGAGCCATGGCAGACATCGTAAACCTTATTGACGTTGAGCCGGGCCAGAAGGTGGGGCTCTACGGCGGAGCCACCGCCGAGGTGGTCTCCAACCCCCGTGACGGCGTGTGGCTGTTCGTGCGCTACCTCACCAGCCCCGACGACCCGGACCAGGTGGGCGAGGAGGACATGGTCTTCGCCCAGGACGTGCTCGAACTGGTATCCGACTAGCGACCATGACGAGCACGAACACGGCGGGCGCCGGTTTGAAGGTCCCCGACGCCGACGAGATCCTCGCCGCTTTGCGGGCCGGCTACCGCTCCATCGACGAGGGCTACGGGTTCTATCCCGGGTTCGACGGGTGGTTGGCGTCCCTCGGCTACCAAAAGCGCGACGACATACCGTGCACCTGTCCCGACCGCGGGTATCGTGGCCACCTGCCGGAGTGTCGTTGGGTGCGATAATGGTCGCGTCAAATCGCGCGGGAGCGTGCTGTAGATTTTCAAATAAACGCGCCGCTGGCGCGAAATTCTTTTCACGGAGCAGTTGAAGATGTCCCAGCAGATGGTCGATCTCATGGAAGCAGTGTGGAAGTCCATCGACGGCCTGTGTGGTGGTTTGAACCAGGATCAGTGGTCCATGCCTACGGAATGCCCCGGCTGGTCGGTGCAGGACCAAGTCTCCCACCTGGTGGGCAGCGAGTGCCGCCTGTTGGGCCGACCCGCGCCGGCCCACGAACCGGCCGACACCTCCCACGTGCGCAACGAGGTGGGACAGGGCAACGAGGTCCTGGTGGACTATCGCCGGCAATTCAACGGCGCCGAAGTGCTGACCGAGTTCCGTGATATCACCGCCGAGCGATTGGGCGTGCTGCGCGCCATGTCCGAAGCCGACTTCGCCGCCGAAACGCCCAATCCGCTGGGCAGCGGCCCGTACACCGACCTGCTGGCCATCCGCATCTACGACGCCTGGGTCCACGAGCAGGACATGCGCCGCACCCTGGGCATCCCGGGCCACCTGGGTGGGCCGGTGGCCCAGCACGCCTACGGCCGCACTGCGATGGCGATGCCCTTCGTGGTGGGCCGCAAAGTCGGTCCCGACTACGGCACAACCGTGGTCTTCGAGATCACCGGCGAGGTCGGCGGCACCATCGCCCTGAACATGGACGCCGGCCGCGCCCACCGCTTGGACGCCGCCCTCGCCTCCCCAACTGTCAAGCTAACCATGGGCCTCGAACCCTTCAACGCCCTCGGCACCGGCCGCTGGTCCGCCGAGCACGCCCTGGCCAACGGCTCAGTCGCCATCGAAGGCGACCGCGCCCTCGGCGAGCGCATCGTCAGCGAGATGAACTTCATGATTTGATGCCGTCACGCGGTGGCGCACGTCGCTGAATGGAGGTGCTGTATGGCAAATGAAATCACTGACAAGAACCTTTACGAAGTCATCCTCATCGAATCGGACGACGACTTTGCCGTCCTATGCCCCGGCATCCCCGGCGCCATTTCCCAAGGCAAGGATCAAGAGGAGGCGTTGGTAATGATTGCCGACGCCATGGCCATGTGCCGGATGTACCCGCTCCCCGGCGAGGACGACCCAGAGCGTCAGGCAGAACTGCGAGAGTTGGGAAAAGCCAAAATCGCGGAACTGGTGGCCGAATGCGAGGAAGAAGGCCTGGAGTATTACGTCTGCGAGGTTGCCCCGAAACTGATACAACCGCTTGTTACGGCAGAATAACCAATGCCGCCGTACATACCGGGGGTAAGTCGCCGGGAACTGTCGCGGATTTTACGCCGGCTCAATTTCACCTAATCCGAGGTTGGCGGCCACACGGTTTTTCGCCACGATGGGCTGGGGTTTAGGACTTCGGTTCCAAGGCATCCCGGCGACTTATCGCCCAGAACAGTCGGAGGTATCCTAATGCAGATTGGCCTCACCCGCGCGGAGTTTGACGAAGCCCGCCGGCGTCGGGGCCACATACCGGAGCGGTTTCGGGAATGAGTGCCCGTCGCAGCGATGAGAAGGAGCGACAATGACAACTACAGGAGGTAGCGACGGCCTTTACGACGTCATCCTCATCTACTCCGGCGTCGGCTACGCGGCGCTTTGCCCCGGCATCCCCGGCGTCGTCTCCCAGGGAACCGACCAGCAGGATGCGCTGGCGATGATCGCAGACGCCATGGCCATGGGCCAGATGTACCCGCTGCCCGGCGATGATGTTGAACCGCGTCGTACGGAACTGCGCGAATTGGGAAAAGCCAAAATTGCCGAACTGGTGGCGGAATGCGAGCGCGACGGCTGGAAATACGAGGTTCACCAAGTGCGGCCGCAGCTGATTAGCCCGCCGGTTTCGGCGGGCTAACTCGATGCCGCCGTATATTCCCGGCGTCAATGCGCGAGAAGTCATCAGGCTCTTGCGCCGGCTCAGTTTCAGCGCGTCCGAAGGCGGCAACCATACGGTATTTCGACACGAAAGGCTGGGGTTGGCAACCTTTGTACCCAGGCACAGCGGCGACCTTGACCCGGTAACGATGGGTTCCATCGTCCAGCAGATAGGTCTTACCCGCGCCGAGTTTGACGAGGCCCGGCGGCGGCGGGGGCAGATCCCGGAGCGGTTTCGAGGCTGACCATCGGCGTTTGGACATCCACTCCGCCCCTGTCCACCCGCTATAATGGCCCAGACCATCGCCCTGGTGGTGGGGCTGTCACATCTAACCCGAGGTTAACCATGAAGATTGGCGACCCCTTGTGATTGCTGCGCTCCCGCACCGAATTCCCAGAGATCGACTACTGAAAGTCTGGGCTGAAACATTTCGCTTCGTGAGTTTTGGTGCTGGCGGCTGTCCGGGTTACCAATTTGTACGCTTGCTGAGGTGCAATCGTGAACCGCTATAAGCTTTCTTTCGTCATACATGAACCTAGCGAGGACACCGAGGATAAGTACATGGCCGAAATACCGGGGCTCCCTGGATGTCGTGCTTGGGGCGATACCCCGGCCGAAGCGCTGCATATCCTGGAGGGTGTCGCCGAAGCGTTTATCCAATCCTACCTGGAACACGGAGATCAACTGCCCGTTGAGGTGGCCGTGACACCGGTGGTAACCGGCCAAGTCGATGAAGTGCACGTGATAGCGTGACCTATCGAGAGATTACCCGCAAACTACGCCGATTAGGTTGCCAATTTGATCGCCAGGGTCGCGGAGATCACGAGATTTGGATCAACGCCAACAGCGGGGCCAGGACAACAATCCCTCATTGGGGCAGTCGTGATTTGAGGGCCGGCACTGTCTCGGCCATATTGAGAGATCTGGGAATAGCAAGAGAGGAATTCGAGCGCGTGTAAGCGTTCCTTGTCTCTCACGGTGTTCCCATCGAAGGTTTTGGTACCGATCCGGCGTCATCAACCTCTCGTCCCGCCACCCGCTATAATGGCCCCGACCATCGTCCCGATGGCGGGGCTGTTGCATTTAACGGGAGGTTCACCATGGAGATTGGCGTTTCGGTTCCCATTGTTGAGATTGGCGACGATTTTGGCGCGTTGCGGGATTACATCCAGGCCGCCGAAGACCTGGGCTATGCCCACGTTCGCATCCTCGACCATGTGCTCGGCGCGGTGCCGGAGAAGCATCCGGAGGTGCCGCATTTTCCCTACTCCCACGAGTCCTATATCCACGAGCCCTTCACGCTGATGGCCTACCTGGCCGCCGTGACCAAGAAGATCGGCCTGACCACCGGCATCCTGATCCTGCCCCAGCGGCAGACCGCCCTGGTCGCCAAGCAGGCGGCCGAGGTCGACGTGCTCTCCGGTGGGCGGGTGCGACTGGGCATCGGCGTAGGCTGGAACTCGGTGGAATACGAGGCGCTGGGCGTGGACTTCGCCACCCGTGGCGGCCGCTGCGACGAGCAGATCGAGGTGCTTCGCCAGCTTTGGACCGAGGACGTCATCGACTTCCACGGCAAGTACCACGACATCACCCACGCCGGCATCAATCCGCTGCCGGTACAGCGGCCAATCCCCATCTGGGTGGGAGCCGGCCGCAGCACTTCGCCCACGCCGCCCAACGCCGCCATCCGGCGCATCGGCCGCCTGGCCGACGGATACTTCCCCATGTTCGCGCCTGACTCCGGCGGCCAGGCGATCTTGGGACGCATCCGGGCGCAAGCCGAGGCCGCCGGCCGCGACCCGTCGGAAGTGGGCTTCGAGGGCCGTATCACCATCACCGGCGACAACAACCCCGAGGACTGGCTCACCGAGCTGAAGTCCTGGGAGGAGATCGGCGCGACCCACATGGCGGCGGGTCTGCGCGGCGCGACCTCGCCCGACGCTCACATCGACGCCATCCGCCGCCTCAAGGAAGCCATGGGGTGAGGTCGCCCCACTTCAATGGACGTAGCGCGACGCCGGGCGTGATCGGGTAGCCGATGCGACCGGTGCGCGAAAACATGCCCCACGGTTTCCGCAGGTCGGCGAGCTCCAACCGCGACCGTCCCGGCCGCAGGGTGGCCCATCTGAACCGGCGGATCGCGCAGGCGTTCCAGCCCTACTGGCCGCGCGTCCTGGCCATCGGACTGCTCATCGTGGTCACCGCCGGTCTGGGCGTGGTCAATCCGATCCTGATCCGGGTCGTGTTCGACTCCGCGCTCTTCGCCAAGGGCGGTCCCAATCTGGACCTGCTCTGGACCCTGGCCGCCGCCATGTCTGCGGTGGTCGTGGTTACCGGCAGCCTGGGGGTGCTGCAAACCTGGCTCACCCAGCAGGTGGGCCAGCGGGTGATGCGCGACCTGCGCGACCGTCTCTACTCCCATCTCCAAACCCTGTCGCTGGGCTTCTTCACCTCCCAGCGCACGGGAGAGATCCAGAGCCGCGTCTCCAACGACGTGGCCGGCATCCGCGTGGTGGTGACGGGCACGGTCAGCAACATCCTTTCCAACGTGGTCATCCTGATCAGCACGCTGATTGCCATGGCCGTGCTGTCGTGGGAGCTGACCGTGGTGGCGGCGGGCATCACCCCTATCTTCGCGGTGTTCAGCTACAAGGTGGGCAAACGCCGCCGCGCCGTCTCGGCCCGGGTCCAGGAGTCCACCGCGGAGATGACCGCGATCACCCAGGAAACCCTGTCCGTGTCCGGCGTAATGCTCACCCGACTGTTCGGGGCGCAGAACCGCGAGGTGGCGCGGTTCCACGACCAGAACGTTCACCTGTCCGACCTGGAAATACGCCGCGAGATGACCGGCCAGACCGTGTGGGCCGGCATGCAGATCTTCTTCTCGCTGACCCCTGTGGTCGTGTACGTGCTGGCCGGCTATCTTCTCTTCGGCGGTATCGGCCAGGCCGCGATAACCGCCGGCACGCTCGTCGCCTTTACCACCCTGCAAACCCGGCTGTACTTCCCCATCAGCACCCTGCTGCGTACCTCGGTGGAGCTGCAATCATCCCTGGCGCTGTTCGAGCGCATCTTCGGCTACCTGGACATCCGACCCGACATCGTCGACGCGCCGGATGCGGTGGACCTGCCGGCTGAGATGGTCACCGGCGCGGTGGCCTTGCGGAACGTGCGCATGAACTATCACCCGGCAACGCTGCTGGCGGATGCCTACGAGCTCCAGGACGACGGGCAGGAATTCTGGGCCCTGGACGGCGTGGAACTGGATGTGAAGCCCGGCCAGTTGGCGGCCTTGGTGGGACCCAGCGGCGCCGGCAAGACCACCATCTCGTACCTGATACCCCGCCTGTACGACTCGACCTCCGGCACGGTCAGCATCGATGGCGTCGACGTGCGGCGCATCAGGCTGGAGAGCCTGGCCCGCATCGTCGGGTACGTCTCCCAGGACAGCTACCTGTTCCACGCCTCCATCCGCGAGAACCTGCTGTACGGCAATCCCGACGCCAGCGAGGAGCAATTGCACCACGCCGCGCGGGCAGCCTACATCCACGACCGCGTGATGGAGTTCCCCGACGCGTACGACACCGTGGTCGGCGAGCGCGGCTATCGGCTGTCAGGCGGCGAGAGGCAGCGGCTGTCCATTGCCCGCGTCATCCTGCACGACCCGCGCCTGCTCATCCTGGACGAGGCAACCTCGTCTCTGGACACCACCAGCGAACGCTACGTGCAGGCCGCCCTGGCGCCGCTGATGCAGGGTCGCACCACCATTGCGATCGCGCACCGCCTCTCCACCATCATTTCGGCCGATGTCATCTTCGTCGTCGATCGCGGCCGCGTCGTGGAGCGGGGCACACATGCGGAATTGCTCGCCCGGGGTGGGTTGTACACCCAGCTGTACGAAGAGCAGTACGAGGGCGGCCGGGTCGAATACGTCAGCGAGGACGGAGTGACCGTCCTGACCGGCGGCAATCTGCGCCTGCCCGTGCCGGCGTGAACCAAGAACCACACCAGGAGAATGTAATGAGTCAGCAAGGCAACGGCGCCAGGGTCCGGCTGCGGGTCGCTTTCCGCAACATGTTCTACACGACGATATACGTCGCCGTCGAGGGCGGGTTTCTGGCTGAACAGGGTTTGGATGTCGACTTCTCCCATGTCCCTGCCGGTCAAACCAGCACCGACCTGCTCAAGGCCGGCGACATCGATATCACCCAGAGCGGCATCAGCCGCAGCTTCATGGACCTAGATGCCGGCAGCGTGGACCCGCCGATCCACATCGCCGAGATCAACCAGCGCGACGGCTTCTTCCTCCTGTCAAACCGGCCAACCGATGGTTGGCGCTGGGCGGAGTTGGCCGGCTCCAGCCTTATCCCCGTGGGGTTCACGCCGGTCCCGTACACCACACTCCAGGCGGCCATGCGCTGGCACGGCGTCGATCCGGAAAGCGTGAATCTGATGGGCGGGCTGTCCGCCGAGGAAATGCTGGGCCGCTTCCGCAACGGTGACGCCGATTATCTCCAGGTTCCCAACCCCTTCGCGGTCCAGTTGGTGCGGGAGGGCTCCGGCCACATCGCGGCCACCCTGGGCAACGAGAGCGGTTTCGTCTGCTACAGCAGTTTCGCGGTCACGCCGGCGTACCTCGCCGATAACCCCGACACCGTCCAGCGTTTCGTCAACGGCTACGCCCGGGCGCAACGATGGGTCGCCGAGAGTCCCGCCGAAGCCGTCGCCGACCGGATCGCTCCGGTGTTCCCCGAATACGACCGCCAGGTTCTCGCCGAGGGGGTACAGAGGTACAAGGATGCCGGCGTGTGGGCCACCGATCCTACCATCACCCGCCACGGTTTCGACCGGATGCGCGACGCCCTCATCTCTGGCGGCCTGGTGCGCGAGCCACATCCCTACGAGAGCATCGTGCGCCCCGAGTTCGCGGAGCGGGCAGTGGCAGAATGACATGATTGCCGCCACCGTCGTATGATGTATCAAGTTGGGTAGATTGCTTCCAGTAAAGGGGCCGGGGGTCAATCATGAGTGCGGCGCGGATTGGCATTCTCTTGCTGGGGCTGGCCGCGATGCTGGTTTTGGGTACTTGGGGCTGGACCGAACTGGCCAATGCGGTGTACAGAGCCGGGGCTAATGATGTCGCCGTGGCGCTGACAGTGTACGGGGTGCCCCTCCTTATCATGGGAGTCGGAGGCAGTTTCACTTTCTTTGTATTCTGGTTCCGTAACGATGAGTTGCGCTGAGGTCCGGGCGGTGAAACGGTCATACGACCGGAACTTGGGCTGGTGCCGATTCTGGTTGGGGATTAGTTTGGCGGTTTTTACTCTAATGTTTAGTTTCGCCGTGGATCAAGTCTTTGAGCCGCTTACCGAACGCCCTCCCGGAGCCACTGATGAACGGAGCGATGCGGGGGACAATAGACAGGAAGAACCATTCAGTTTCACCGCCTTTGTAGTGATGTTCTTGCTGTTTCTTGTTGCAAGCATTTGCGCCGGTTTGTCAGTATCTTTCAGAGCACTATACCAACGGGACGACAGGACCCTCACTGTAATCCAACGTCCCCAACAGGAGGCCACACCATGAGGCTTGAAAGCAAGGTTGCAATCATCACCGGTGGCGCCCGCGGGCAGGGCGCCACCGAGGCCCGGATGTTCGCCCGGGAAGGCGCCAAAGTCGTCATCGGCGACATACGGGATGAGTTGGGAATGCAGGTGGAAGCTGAGATCCGCGAGCTGGGCGGTGAGGCCGTCTACCTGCATTTGGATGTGACCAGCAACGACGACTGGCAGCGCGCCATCGACACCGCCGAGCAGCAGTTCGGCAAGGTGGACGTCCTGGTCAACAACGCTGCCATCGTTCTTCGCAAGGACATCGAAGAGACCACCAGCGAAGACTGGGATAACATCATGGCGATCAATGCCAAGGGCGTGTTTCTGGGCACCCGGGCGGTGATCCCCGCCATGCGAAGGGCCGGCGGCGGTAGTATCGTCAACATCTCCTCCATCAGTGGCCTGGTGGCCGTCGGCCCGCCGGCCTACATCGCCACCAAGGGAGCGGTCCGACTGTTCACCAAGTCGACGGCCATCCAGTACGCTTCGGAAAACATCCGCGCCAACTCCATACACCCGGGCAGCGTGGATACCGACATGCGGCGCGAGGGTCTGGGCAGTCAGACGCCCGAGGAGATCCAGGCGCGCGTCGACAACATCCCGCTGGGCCGCGTTGGCACCACGGAAGATATCGCCTACGGCGTCCTGTTCCTTGCTTCGGACGAATCGTCCTTCATGACCGGCAGCGAAGTCGTCATCGACGGCGGCTACACCGCCAAGTGAGGCACGCATGACCACCCTTCCCCTGCAATCCCTGGCCGCCGTGACCACCGCCCCCAACGTGATGGAGTTGCGACGCCTGGACATCCCCGCGATCGGCGACGACGAAGCCATCGTACGCATTGAAGCCACCGGCATCTGAGGCACCGATTACGAATGGTTCCGTGGCGACCTGGACATTCCGTATCCCATCGTCCTGGGGCATGAGCCGTTGGGTCGCATCGCCTCCATTGGGCCCGCCGCCGCCGAGCGGTGGGGTGTATCCGTGGGGGACCGCGTGGCGGTGCGCTCCGGCTACCGGTGCGGCAGGTGCTCCGCATGCACGGCCGGCGGGACCGACCCGTGCCCCACGGGCGGTGGGTTCGGCCAGACCGGATTGGACAAGGCTCCCGGCCTGTGGGGCGGCTACTCCGAATACCTGTACCTGCCGGCGGGATCGGTCGTGTTTCCCATGGACGGCGATCTTGATCCGGCGGTTGCCGTGATGTTCAACCCCCTGGGCGCCGGTTTCGCCTGGGCAGTGGACGCCACGGGACTTCAGCCAGGACAAACCCTGGCGGTGCTGGGTTCGGGACAACGGGGCATCTGCTGCGCTATCGCCGCCAAAGAATCCGGGGCCGGCATGGTTGCCATCACCGGCCTGGGTCGGGACGAGCACAAGCTGGCCTTGGCCCGCGACATGGGCGCCGACATCGCGATCAACGTGGACGGCGAGGACCCCGTGGAGCAGGTGATGGCAGCCACCGGCGGCGCCGGCGTGGACTGTGTGGTCGACACCACGCCCTACGCGGTTCAGGCCGTGAACCAGGCCATCCAGATGGTCAAGCCGGGCGGCACGGTGGTGCTGGCCGGACTCAAGGGCCGCCGCGCATTCGAAGGCCTATCACCGGATGACATCATCTGGAAAAAGGTCACCCTCCGTGGCGTCTTGGGCGTCGAGTATTCCGCGTTCCGGCGTGCCGTCGACACCATCCACTCACGCAAGTACCCCATGGAACGCCTGCACACCCACAGCTTCCCCATCGAGCAGGCCGAGCAGGCCCTGGCCACGCTCAGCGGCGAAGCCGGCGTGCCCAGCATCCACGTAGCCATCGTGCCTGACGTATAACCAGGGAGTTGGAAATGGCCGCCTATCACGCCGACACCGTCATCCGCCGCGCCAACGTAATCACCATCGATCCCAACCAACCAAGGGCCACCGCAGTTGCCATGCGTGACGGACGCTTCATCGGCGTGGGCAGCGACTTCGATCTGGAAACGCTCGTCGGGCCGAACACCAAGATAATCGAACTGCCCGGCAAAACGGTTTTGCCCGGCTTCATCGACGCCCACATCCACGTGCTCAGCAGCGGCACCCGCCACGTCATGGCCGCCGACTGCTCGCTGCCTACCATCGGCGACATTCAGGAGGCGCTGCGGGAACGGGTGGCGGTCACGCCGGCCGGACAATGGGTTCAGGGCTTCAAATTCGACGACACCAAGACGGCGGAAAACCGCTTCCTGCGCCGGGAAGACCTGGACGCCGTCAGCACCAACCAGCCCATCCTCGTGGCGCACCGGGCGGGGCACGTGTACTACGGCAACTCTCTAGCCTTGGAACGAGCGGGTTTTAACGACGAGACAGAGGATCCTCCGGGCGGACGGTTGGGCCGGAATGCGGCCACCGGCCGGCTGGACGGCGTGATTTACGAGCGCGCCGCCGATGACCTGCGGGAAAACCAGCTCCCCGTCGAGTCGGCCGAGACGCGGCGGGAAGGACTGCGCGTAATCTGCGAGATGCTGAACCGCGCCGGGCTGACCAGCGTGCACGACGCCCGTGTCACCGACTACGAGCTGCAGACCTACCAGGAAGGCAGGGACGCCGGCGATCTGACCCTGCGTGTCTATGCGCTGATGTACTACCGCTACTTTGCTGCCCTGCGCGACGCCGGCATCCGTTCCGGCATGGGCGACGACCGGCTTCGCATCGGTGGCATCAAGATGGTCGCCGACGGGGCGATCGCCTCGCGGACGGCCTACCTTTCCGAGCCCTACGTGGGCAGTTGCTGCGACCACGGCATCCTCACCATGACCGGCGACGAGATCGCCGGCCACGTCATGGAGATGCACGCCGCCGGCTTCCAGGTTTGCATTCACGCCAACGGTGATTCCACCATCGACCTGGTGCTTCAGGCCTACGAGGCCGCCCAGAAAGCGCACCCGCGTCCCGACCCGCGCCACCGCATCGAACACTGCACGCTGGTCAACCCCGACTTGCTGAACCGCATGAACAACTTGGGCGCGGTGGCGACGCCTTTCTGCACCTACGTGTACTACCACGGCGAGAAGATGCAGTTCTACGGCGAGGAACGGCTGCAGTGGATGTTTGCTCAGCGCTCGTTCATGGACTACAACGTCATGTCCACCGGGGCCACCGACTACCCGCCCGGCCCGTTCGAGCCGCTGATGGGCATCCAGAGCTGTGTCACCCGCACCGACAGCGATGGCCGCGAGTGGGGCACGAACCAGCGCATTTCCGTGGAGGACGCCCTGCGTATCTACACCCTGAACGGAGCCTACGCCGGTTTCGAGGAAAACCTCAAGGGCAGCATCGAGGTGGGCAAGCTGGCCGACCTAGTGATACTGGGCGAGGATCCCACCGCCATCGACCCCTTCGGCATCAAGGACATCACGGTGGAGCGCACCATCGTGGGCGGGAAGACGGTTTACGAGGGCTGAGCCAACAGATCTGGGAATGCCATCGGATTGTTAAACGTCTCCTTGCCCCATCAAATACAAACCGGGACGGGGTTCGCCTGTAGGGCTCCGGAACTCCCGCGTCCTGTTCTGGATTGCACCGTACCAACGTCGGATGGCGTACACATATTGATCGCCAGACGGCGGCGATTCGGCGAATAATCTGTTTTCTTGATATATCCTTACGACGTACGCGCACATGTCTGCAATTTGGATCCCAATACTTGATGCGGAATCAACAAATGCCGGCGTATCGGTGATGAAATCGCTCGACTGTCCTTCTGAGGAACGGAAAAGATAACTGGAGAACCTTCCCGATAACCCTCCATAGAGGTTGGGTTGCCCGTCGAAATTAATGTTGGCGAAGGTGCGTTGTTCCTCAGCCAAAGCTTCGATACGCTGAAGCAAAAAACGGAATCGGTTTTCCAAATATCGGGAATCCAGTTCGGACGCGACGAATGGAGCTTCCATTATCATCGCAAAAATCGTAATCGAGAAATTCCGCAAAGCGTCGAAAAACTCCTCGGCAAAAGCTACTGCTTGGGGTTGCCGTCGGAAAGTAGGCCTGTTTATCAACGTGCGGCCTTTCAGTTCCGCGTTCTCTTTACCCCAAATATCTCTTTTCATCGCGTGAATGCGACCGCTTATAAAACGCGAATCCCCTTCATTAAAGCAAACAGCTACTACAACAGGTCGGGTGCTTGAGTCGTTGGCGTGCGGATGCCCACTCTCGTCGATAAAAGCCAACATCTTAAATCCTTTCAAATTCGTCCGTTTCTTGGCTGCCCAACATCAGGGCAATTGCATTTGGACAGTTTAGCTATCGTCATACCCGCGAAAGCGGGAATCCAGCGACCGAAGTCGGAAGTTTCGTCGCGAAACCCATGCGGATCGCACGCTCTGGACTCCTGCTTTCGGAGCAGTGATGGGGCTGTAATCTCAAATGCGATTGCCTGGGCCCAACATCGCAGGGCAATCGCGTCTTATCCGAGGAGGACTGTGAGCAGGTAGTCCTCGTCCCAACCGGCGTGGAGGCGTTTGCCCTGGATGCCCACTTTCAGGGTGGTCTCGTTTTTCAAGAGGTTGTGTCCGATCTGCCGCAGGATGTTCATGTTCTGTGGGCCATTGTCCTTGCGCACTCGGCACTGATCTTCCCGAAAGGTCAGGTCCAAGGTCCAGTGCAACGAGTTTTCGATGCTCCAGTGGCTCCTGATGGCGGCCAGCAGTTGTTCTCCTGAGCCGGCCAGGCTGCTGATGTAGTAGCGGGGTTGGCTGGCGTCGCCATCAGGGTGGTGCGGTGGCCCACCACCCTGATGGCGGCTTTCAGTTGCGGCCATTGCTCTTGGGGGTCCAGGTATTCCAGGCAATCCGGCTCGGTGATGACCCAGCATTCCCGGCGTTCCACCCGCCCGTGTCCCTTGTCCACCGTCTGAGCGTGGTCATAGGGTGTCTCGTCAAAGCCCAATGCCTCGGCCCCTTCAAACAGGTCCTGAATACTCTCGTACAGTTGACCCTGGTTCTCCTTCACCGCCAGCATGTAGTCGGCGCCGCCCTGGGTGCTCTTCAGTCCGGGTGATCCGCTGGGCGATCTCACGCTGGCAACCCATGGCGTCAATGGTTACGATGCAGCCATGCAACTCCAGCAGTTGAGGAATGGCGGTGATCTCGTTGGATTTCTCGTCAGTCTTGACCTGGCCCAGGGTCAGGGTCTGCTGGGTGGCCCAGGCGCTGACCCTGTGAATGGCCCCCTTCTTTCCGGCCCGGTCATAGGACCGTCGGGCCGTCTTCCCATCGATAGCGACCACCTCCCCGGGGAGCAGTTCAGCGATGGCCTGGGTCCATGAGATGCAGCAGTTCTGCAACTGCACTGGGTCCAGGCGAGCGAAGACATCCCCGAAGGTGTCGTGGGACGGAATGCCGTGAGGCAGTTCCAAAAAGCTCTGAAACCAGGCCAGCTTGCTCCTGCCGAAGAGCTCGATGTGGACCCAGGAATCGGCGCCGCAGATGGTGGCGCAGATGGCGATGGCCAGGATGTCCACCAGTTTGTGGCGTCGGGTGCGCTCCACTCGGGGATCGTCCAACTCGGCGAAATGCTCGAGGATGGTTGCCTTGGGACGTTGCGCCATGCCCATTTCCCTTCACGATGGTCAATGAATCATGGCACGTTAGCATATTTCTAAAAAATCAATTAAGACGCGATTGCCCTGGCCCAACATCGTAATTGTTCACGTTTGAGGGGATCTGATCGGCTCAGCACCGGAATTGCCTACTTGGCCACGGCTCTGGGAACGGCCAAAAAGCCCGCAGATCTCATCAACTCTGAACAGTTACTGTATATGCACGCCGTGCTGGATATGTACCAGCGCGTCGGGCGAACCTATCCAGGCGACCGCGTCCGGAGGCGGCGCACCTCTGCTAACAACGCTGGGATGTCTGATGTAGCCGTTGACCAAACAATTCGGGAATTGGCCCGCCAAGGCTGATGAACCAGGATAGCCCGCGTTCTGGATAGCCAGCGCCAGTCAACATTTCGAATCGCGGCGCGCATTTCATCCGAAAGGGCCTTGACCGAGTCGACTATCAAACCAATTGAATGATAGATCGCCAGGCGGGTCCTGAGATCTCCGGCACGGTATTCCTCTTCGTATTGAGTGCATAGCCAAGCTACGACCCCACACCAGTGCTCTACCTGCTGCAGCCTGTTGGATGCATCGGGACCGCGTTCACTCGGCGGCATAGATAATGTCACGCCCGTCCACTTCCTTCTGCGCCCATGCTGAGCCATCAGCAATGTTCATTTCCAGGATGCCCTTGTCCTCTACCCAGACGTGCCGGCCCAGCAGGTTGTACAAATCTTCAACCACGTCCATATGATGCTTCTTGCAGCCCCAGTGGTACTCCCCGGGGCCAAAATCTACGATCAGGTAGAGGTCGATGGACCGGAAGGGGTTGTCATCCGGCATGAACGGGAACGGATTTGGAGGAGGGCGGGTTTGACTGGGATCAATCGCCATCTCCCGCACGCCCCATCGCCGACAGATCTCGGCGATGGCGTCCAGCGGCAGGTCCTTCCGTGTCAGCAGCGGTTTGGGCTGTGGAGTCGTCATCGCAATGCAACCTCCATCACTTCGAGCATAGCATTTGCGCTAGGCACTAATCTCGCCCAGGAACGCCAGCAGCGCCGCGTTCACCTCGTCCGGCTTCTCCTCGTGCAGGAAATGCCCGCCGCCGGCGATGAATTGCGTCCGCAGGTTGGACGCCGCCTTCTGCCACGACGCCTCCGGATCCAGACCGCCGGCCGCCGATGTACGCCGCCGCCGCTCTCCCCAGAGGTACAGTACCGGAATGTCCAGCACCCGTTCCGCATCCGCGCGCCAGTCGGGCGGATCCTCGTACGCCGCGGCCCGGTAGTAGGAGAACCCGCCCCGCAGCGCGCCCGGCTGTGAGTAGGCCGTGGCGTACACCGCGACCTCCTCGTCCGACATCATCGCCTGGTTCACCGACCAGTTGCGGTAGAAGTGCCGTAGGTAGGCTTCCTCGTTGCCCCGCACCAGGTGCTCCGCCAGGTCCGGTATCTGGTGGAAATATGAGTGCCACCGCTCCCGCACGCCCTCGGGCGTCTGCGGGCCCAGCTGTTCTAGCGGATGCGTCCCGTCCAGCAGCGTAAGCCGGTCCACCTCCGCCTCGTGGTCCAGGCAGTAGCGGTACGAGACCCGCACGCCGATGTCATGCCCCACGATGGCGATCTTGTCGTGGCCCAGGTGCCGCACCAGTTCGTAGATGTCCGTCGCCGCCGTCCTCGTCCGATAGTCCTGCAGGGGCTTCTCCGACGAACCGAACCCGCGCATGTCGGGCACGATCACCTGGTAGTCCTGCGACAGCACGGGAATTTGCTTGCGCCACGAGAACCACATCTCCGGCCACCCGTGCAGCAGCACCACCGGATACCCGTCGCCCTCGATCACATAATGGATGTTGACCCCGTTCACCCGCGCCGTACGATGCGTGAAATCCCAATCCGCCATGATGGCCTCCCTCGCGAAATCCGCCCGAAACTCGTAGGGGCGAATATTCATTCGCCCCTACCCCGCATTGCCGATGCCGTCGCTACAGGTTCATCGCGTTGAGCCCGACCCGCGACAGATCCTCGTCGGCCTGACCGCTCGGGTAGCCGCCCACGCCGATGCCGCCCAGGATGACGCCGTCCTTCATGATCACCAGCCCTCCCTGACCGTAGGTGAACCCGGGGTCACCCATGTCGGCGATGCCCCGGCCCTGGGCGGCCAGCCCAGCGGCGTGCTCGCCGGAATCCCGGCCTATGATGGCGGAGGTGTACGCCTTGCGCCGGGCGTGGCGCCGGCTGAAGACCCGCAGGTTGTCCATGGTCAGGTAGGCCAGCAGTTCGCCGCCGGCGTCCACGATGGCCATGGCCACCGGCGCGTCGGGGGTCTCGTTGGCCTTGGTCAGCATTGCGCTCATCGCCGCGGTAATCTGCTCGGTGCTGAGTGCCGGTTTCGTAGCCATCAGTGCGCCTCCAGGATGTTCTTTGGGTATGCAAAAGCGTCCCGATGATACCACGGGGCGGCGCCAGCAATCGGGGTTGCTAATACCTATGAACACCGTTGCACTGCAGGCACAATGGGCTCTCGCACAAACGTTATCTATTTCCGTCGTCGGGATCGTTTCGTGGACTTGGTCCAGAACTTCTGAGTGGCATAGCGATATTCCTTTGGCACTCGCATCTCAATACGATGCCATTCTTCCCTGCGTTCGCCAGAGATGAGATTGATCCGCATTCTCACAATGGTGCTTTCTTGTTTATCATCGATCCAGTACGATACCAATGCGTACGAACAAAGGCGAAACACCAGACTGATCGACTCGCGTATCGTGGTGCAATCGACATCGAATTCGGGACTGTCCGCAAACTGGTGCAGCATCTGGTCCATTCGCCGTTCGCTATGCTCGAATGTTTGGAAGAATTCACGCATCGCGGTTTGCAAGTCTTGCTTATTCGAGTCGCGTCGTTGTCCCAAATTGTTTATGAATACCCACAATTCGTCGGCATATTTGTGCCATTCGGCTAGGTGTGTTGAACCTTCATCCCAAAATATGGCCCCATCATCCTTGAGCCTACCGATCAAACCGAGTGCGTCGCGTGTATGCTTCCAACTCGGCGCCCTCTCGAAACGGTCTAGGTAGTGTTGACATTTGGACTGCGGTACAATTGCCCCATGGCGAGTATAACCATACCTTCAGACCAATGGGAGAAGATTTTGCAATTCCTGCGGGATTGCCCTGACGCGTACGTTGGCGACGCGGCGGAATGCCAGCGGTTTGTCGAGGGCGTGCTGTGGATGGATCGCTCCGGAGCGCCGTGGCGACTGCTGCCGGCCGAGTATGGCAACTGGAACACCATCTACAAACGGTTCGCCCGGTGGTGCGACCGTGGCGTCTGGGAGCGAATGCACCAGCATTTCAGTACGGAACCGGACCTGGAATATCTGGTCATCGACAGTACGGTGGTTCGAGCGCACCAGTGCGCTGGGGGAGCCCCCGCAAAAAGGGGGGCAATCAGCGCAAGCCCTGGGCCGCAGTCGCGGCGGGTTCAGCACGAAGGTTCCCGGGAGCGTGGACGCTCTGGGCAACCCCCTGCGGTTCACGTTGACGCCGGGACAACAGCATGACATCACCCAGGCGGAAACCCTGCTCACCGGCTACCGGAGCGAGTACGTAATCGCGGACAAAGGATATGCGCGCAGGACTTCGTCGACCATTTGGCAGAAGAGGGCATGGTGGCAGTGATCCCCCCACGGTCCAACCGCAAAGCGCCACGGGATTACGATAGACCCTTATACCGAGAACGCCACGTCGTAGAGTGTTTCATCGGCAAGATCAAGCACTACCGCCGGGTATTTTCCAGGTTTGACAAATTGGCCAGCCGATACCTTGGCTTTCTGCAATTCGCTGCCGCCCTCATCTGGCTACGATGAAATGTCAACACTGCCTAGTAGGTCAATCAGTTGAAGCTGCCGATTTTCGTATTTTGTCATTTGCTATCTCACAGAACTGTTATGGGAAGTTGTCCTCGGTGCTGGCACAGGTTAGCGGCTTTCCTCCTTATCCTCCACACACTCCGCCGCCACCCGCAGTATGCCGGAGAAAGCTTCTGTTGCTGCCACCCAACCCAACCCAGTGAAGGAAACTCGTCACACAGCCCGACGTACCCCTCTCCCTCTGCCGACCAGATGAACGTATACGGGTAACGTCCACCCGTATACGTCATACTTGCGCCCCTGTGTTGGCGACAATCGGCCGCATGCTACCGCCGAGCAGGGCTCTGCCCCAGTCGGTTGCCGGCAGTCACCATCGAACATTGTGCGACCCCTCAGATTTTGGGAGGTCCTTTCTTTTGTCCGCGCCGGCGCTTTGTCCTGGTTTACCGATGCGTGAATGGTTATCTAAACCCGGCTTCCTTCCTTCCCTCCGGTACCACTGGATTCCCCCTTGCGCGAGAATTGCGGATTGCCTTGCCGAGGCCACGTATGAGCATGAAAATCGGCTATTTTCACGGTAATGACGGAAGGGATTAGTTTAGCCTCAATCCACCGAAAAGATGAGTGTAGCGGCGTGCTGAAGGGGTAAGAAAGTGCTCCTGTGCTTCGGGGATAATGGTTTTGGAAACACAAAACAGACCCGAAACAAGGAGCACTCAATAGATGCTACCACTTGACCATCCCGACCGCATCCAAATCACCTTTGATGACCACCGTTTGGTGGCCAATGCTGGGCTGATCCTTCCCACCACCTTGGCCCGCCACCTGGGCCTGCCCCAACTGGTTGACCGGCGCCTCGACCTGGGCAACGCCCCGGGCCGAGCCAACACCGGCGACAAGCTGATGACGCTGGTGGCGTCGGCGCTGGCGGGCGGCGACTGCATTGACGACGCCGATGTGTTGCGCACTGGCGGGACGGCTGGCGCCATCGGCTGCGTAGTCAAGGCGCCCTCCACCCTGGGCACCTTTCTGCGCAGCTTCCGGTGGGGCCATGTTCGCCAGCGGGATCGGGTGAGCCGGGAGTTGCTGGCCCGGGCCTGGTCGGCTGGAGCGGGACCCGGCGACGGGCCGTTGACCATCGACCTGGACTCCACCATCTGCGAAACCTACGGACTGGCCAAGGAAGGGGCCCGCCACCACAGCTATGCCGGCCAGCGGGGCTATCACCCGCTGCTGGCCTGGGCCCGGACTACTGGGGCCGGAACCGGCGACGTGCTGATGTCTCGGCTGCGCGAGGGCCGCGCCAACACCGTTCGCGGCGCCGCCCACTTCCTGCGTGAAACGGTGGGACGGGTGCCCTACGCCGGGGCCAGGGGACAACTCACGGTGCGGGCCGACCGCGGCTTCTACACCCATGCCATCGTCGGGGTGTGCAGAAGACGGATGTGCGCTACTCCATCACCGTCCGCCAGCACCAAAGCGTGCGGAACATCATCGAGGCGATACCCGAGGCGGACTGGACGCCGATCCCTTACTGGATGGACGGCGCCGCCGACGCGGCGGAGACCAGCTACATCCCCTTTCAGAGTGAGCCCGACGCTGCACCGGTGCGGCTGATCGTCCGAAGGGTGCAGCCCACGTCCGGTTCCCAGCTGGCCCTCTTCGCCGCCTACAGCTATCACGGCTGCATCACCGACCGGGAGGGGGACACCCTGGAACTGGAGGCCGACCATCGCCGCCACGCCGAGATCGAGAATGCCATTCGCGACCTCAAGTACGGCGTCGGGCTCAACCATCTCCCCTCGGGCCGCTTCCCCGCCAACGCCGCCTGGCTGGCCGTCCAGGTGATGGCTCACAACCTGGCTCGCTGGACGGCGCGCATCGGTCTGGGCCAGCCGGTGGTGACCACCAAGACCCTGCGGCGACGCTTCTTCTCCATCGCCGGACGGCTCACCCGCTCGGCGCGCCGCCTCACTTTGCATCTGCCCCAGCGCTGGCCCTGGGAAACCCAGTTCAGTCGCGCCCTGGCACGGCTGCGAGCAATTCCACTCCCAGCCTGACGGCACCGCTGGTGTCAACGCCGACGGAGATCTGACCCACTCACCAGACTACCCGACCGCCTCGCAGACTTGCGCCAGGCTGGTCCCCGAGCGTCTCTTGCTGCACGCTACCCTGACAATTTCGCCCAGCATCGCCACCGCTGGCCGCCAACATCCCCTTTGCGTGGCTACCGTACCTTGCACCCAGCCACATTTATTGGCATCAAGCCCTCACCGTCTCTTTCCCTTGCCTCTCATCCCTTGTCTGAGCGACATGCCTACATCCCTTCGGTGGATTCGGGCTAAAGAAACGGAATGACTGCAGCCGCGCGATGCCTCAACACTCTCATAGTCTCCGGATACGCACTGCTGAGACGTGCCTGATCACGTCAAAAACAAGAGGCTCCAAGTCGACAGCTGGCGGTAAGTTGATGCCCGCTGTGGTCGACTCCGGTCGGTGCGGTCGACAAATGGTCGACAAAATGACAAAAACGATCCCATTTGGAGCCGTTGTTGAGTAGGGAATGGGGAAATTGGTGCCGAGGGAGGGACTCGAACCCACACACCTCCGGGAGGTAGCGGATTTTAAGTCCGCCGCGTCTGCCGTTTCGCCACCTCGGCACGTATCAAAACAAAAGGCGCAACGCCTCGTTAAGCCAAAGCGCTGCGCCGAATTATCTCTGGCCTCGCGGGCCGTTCAGGTGATGACCATTTTCCGATTGCTGAGCATGTGGAGGCGACGGGCGGATTCGAACCGCCGAATAGAGGTTTTGCAGACCTCCGCCTTAACCACTTGGCTACGTCGCCTCGTGTCTGCGCTGTGCTGTCTTGATCAGTGTCACGCTCGCTCACATGGAACAATAATGGTGCCGAGGGCGGGACTTGAACCCACACGAGCGAAAGCCCACGGCCCCCTCAAGACCGCGTGTCTACCATTTCCACCACCTCGGCTAGCGCGTACAGCAGTATAGCACAAGCACTGAAACGGCTGTCAAACCGTTGGCAACCGGGGAATGGTCAATGGAGTAAATGTCCAGTCAACGACCCGATCGCGCCACCGAATCCGGAGCTATGACCCTGACTTGGGAAGATTTGACTGGCGGTCGATGACCTTGCGTCAATTGCAATGAAAAAGCGGGCCGGGAGCAATGCTCCCGGCCCGCCGCAACTCTGAGCTCAGTTGCTAATTGACCTGATGTTCCTGGTTAAGCAACTCCCGGGCCGCGTCACCGATGTTGGCTTCCATGCAATCTCGCAGCGCCGAGTAGATAGAGCGTTTGATGGCGTCCATCATCCAACCTTCGTATTCCGGAGCGGTCTGGTACTCGTTCTTCACCACGATCAGCTGTCGCAACGTTTCCAAATAATGCGATTGAAGCGGGGTCAGCGCCTCGGCTTCGAAGTCCTCTACCTGCGGGCCTGCCTGCTGTTCCACGCCTATCGGCGCGGCATTTACTACCGGCTGTTCATTTTCCAAATCGCTGACTTCTGTGTTATCTCTTTGTGATGCGCTCATTGCACTTCTCCCAATGTCCGGCGGGGCGGCACCCGCGGCGGATGCTGAGCTCAACGCCATTATAGCACTTTTGGTAGCGCTCGAATACGACGTTGGCCTAGTTTACAAGGGATTTACGGTTTGGCAAGCCCTGCATGGCTGGCAGCTGAACGGAAACCCGATGGCGATCGGTTAGGTCGGGATCAGCTCCGAACCGCTCGAGTACCCTGACATGCGCCTACGGTTTCCGAACGGTTTCCTTGACTGGACTTTGCACAAAAGTTAGATGAATCATAAGAACAGGGTAAGCTGGCCGGACCCTCCTGGAAAAAGGCCAAGCGATGCTCACCCTGCCCAACGCGATTGTACCCGTACTCCATCCCTTCGCCACGCTGTTTCGCAGCCCGACCTGGCGGAAAGCCCAAATCCTGTTGATCGGCGCGATACTGGCTCCCGGCCAACGCGCCGTGGCATCGGCGCTCCGTGTCATCGGCGCTCCGTGTCATGGGACTGAGCGACGACCGCAACTACGCCCGTTATCATCAAGTGCTCAATCGGGCGGTGTGGTCGCCCCGCCAGGCGGCACGCATCCTGTTGGGACTGCTGATCCTCTACTTGGATCAAGGCGATGGTCCGTTGGTCTTCGGCATACGAGCCTTTTACCAATCACGAAACCCTGGAACGGCGCCGCGGTCCTAAAATCAAATCCTTGGGCATCTACCCAGGGCCTTTCGATTGTTGCCGACCGATGACGATACTTGTCCAAATCCGGTGATTTGAGCGATGACCGCCTACTGGGAGCCCCCGTTGGCAGCAGAGCCAAACCGGATAATCGAATGGCCCTGGCATCTACCGCGATGCGGTGCGTTCCAGCCGGAGCCACCTGGTCAAGGCCAGCGGTCTGCGCTGGATTTCCCTGATGTGGCTGGGCCAGGTCCCCTGGGCGGGACGCTATTGGGCCTGGCCTTTTCTCACCGTGCTGGCGCCTGCGGAACGCTACTACCGGCAGCGCGGACGCCGCCACAAAAAAACTCACCGACTGGGCGCGGCAGATGGTCATGCAACTGCGCCGCTGGCTGCCCCAGCGCCCCCTGGTGCTGGTGGGCGACGGCGGCTACGCCGTCCTGGACCTGCTCCACTGCTGCCAATCCCTCCGTGAACCCGTTACCCTCATCACCAGATTGCGCCTGGACGCGGCGATATGGGCCAGCGGTTGCGAGAGCCTCGAACCTCATCACCAGATTGCGCCTGGACGCGGCCCTCTATGAACCGGCGCCACCACGTCAACCGAGCCGGAACGGTCGGCCACCGCTGAAAGGCCGACGGCGGCCCGCGCTGAAATCACTCGTCGACCATCCCGGTCAGTCCTGGGCCACCGCGGTGGTGGCGTGGTACGACGGCACCACCCGCAGGGTGGAGCTCACCTCGCAAACGGCGGTCTGGTATCGTTCGGGCAAGCCGCCGGTGCCCCTGCGCTGGGTCTTGGTTCGGGACCCCCAAGGAGAATTCGCTACACAGGCTCTGCTGTGCACTGACCTGGCCGTGGACCCGGTGCAGGTTCTGGAATGGTTTGTGCTGCGCTGGCAACTGGAGGTCACCTTCCAGGAGGTGCGAGCACATCTGGGTGTGGAGACCCAACGCCAGTGGTCCGATCGCGCCATTGCCCGCACTACGCCGATCCTGATGGGCCTATTCTCCTGGACCACCCTGGCGGCTCACTTGATGCAGGAACAACTGCCCATGAGCCAGCGCACCGCGGCCTGGTACGCCAAGCCGTCTCCAACTTTCGTGGATGCCAGCGCTCTGGTGCGCCGCCACCTGTGGCTGGCGTCGGAGGGTTTTTCACTGTCCGAGGCAGAACCGGATATATGGAAAGTCCCGGCTGTCCTGTACCACCGACTTGTAGATTCACTCGCCTACGCGGCTTGAAATGTGCAAAGCCTAGCTTATCCCAGCGACATCAGCCGGGAGCAATTCGCCCGGATTCTGCCGACGTTGGAGTCGGCTCGCCGCCGGACCAAGCCCCGCACCGTGGACTTGTATGACGTTTTCTGCGGCGTGCTGTACCTCTTGAAAAGCGGGTGCCAGTGGCGAATGCTGCCCGCGGACTTCCCCAATTGGCGCACTTGCTACCAGTATTTCCGGCAGTGGAGCGAGCAGCCTGGCCCGGCGAAAGAATCCATTCTGGAGCAAGTCCTAAAAAAAATCGGTTGGCGCGGTCCGACAAAGCAATGGACGGAAAGAGCCGACCAGCTGCTGCATCGTGGACTCCTAGAGCGTCAAGAACACGGACACCGCTGGGCACAAGGGCTATGACGCAGGCAAGAAGGTGTCCGGATCAAGCGTCACATCGCAGTGGACACGCAAGGATTGCCCCATGCGCTACACGTGACTACCGCCAACGTTACCGACCGGGCTGGGGCTTTGGCGATGTTTGACGAAAACCGGGCCGACCTCAGCCAGGTCCAGAAGGTGCTGGTGGACGGGGGTTACACCGGGAAGCCCTTTGCCACTGCGGTGCAAAGCTTGTTGGGAGCCGCGGTGGAAGTCGTGAAACGCAACGAACTGCACACCTTCGTGGTGCTGCCAAAGCGATGGGTGGTGGAGCGGTCTTTCGCCTGGCTGGAAAAGTGCCGCCGACTCTGGAAGAACTGTGAAAGAAAGCTCAATACCAGCCGGCAAATGGTGGTGCTTGCCTTCATGGTGCTAATCCTCAAAAGATTGTAAACAGGCTCTTAAACCGCTCCCGCTTCGCGCAGCGCCGCCACTTCCGCGCCGCTATATCCCAGTAGCCCGGTCAGGACGGCTTCGGTATCCTGGCCCAGGGTTGGCGGCGGCGCGAAGTTATCGGGGCTGCCGGTCTTGATGGGGTTGCCGGCGGTGCGGTAGGCGCCGGCGACTGGATGGTCGATTTCCACCACCATGTCGCGTAGCTGCACCTGCGGGTCGGCCAGGGCCTCGCCAATGTTGTTGACCGGGCCGCCGGGCACATCGTACTTCAGCAGCAGTTGCTCCCACTCGGAGCGCGGCTTTGTCATAAAGCCTGCGGTCAGGGCTTCTTCGAGCGCATCGCGGTTCTCGATGCGGGAGGGGGCGGTGGTGAAGCGCAGGTCTTCATCCATGCCCCGCAGCGCTTCGATTTCGCCGGCCATCATGCGCAGGGTCTTCATGGCGAATTCCTGGCTGGCGCAGTGAACCTGCACGTATTTGCCGTCGGAGCATTGGTAGGCGCCCACGGGCAGGTTGGACGGATGGCCGGAGCCGATGGGCTGCGGCACCTCGCCGGACACGAGGTAGAACTGCCCCAGGTGGGCTTGCAGAGCAATCTGAACGTCCAGCAGGGAGATGTCCAGGCGGCGCCCCTCGCCGGTGCACCGCCGCCCGTACAACGCGGAGGCGATGCTCAGGGCGGCCACGTAGCCGCCGACCATGTCGCCCACCGGAAAGCCCATGAACACCGGCGGCTGGCCGGAGTTGCCGGTGACGCTCATCCCGCCGCCCATGGCCTGCACGATGCCGTCGAAGCCGGGCCGCTCACGGTACGGCCCCTCTTGCCCAAAGGCCGACAGCGAGCAGGCGATGATGGACGGGTTGACTGCCTTCAACGATTCGTAGTCCAGTCCCAGGCGCTCCAGCGCCGAGGGCCGGAATGCGTCGAACACCACGTCGGACACGGCTACGAGCCGGCGGCAGACTTCCTGCCCCTTCGGCGTTCGCAGGTCTATGGTTACGCTCTTCTTGTTGCGGTTGAAGTTCAGGTAATAGGCGCTCTCGCCGCCGAGGAAGTGGGGGCCGATGCGCCGCGACATATCCCCCACGCCGGGCTGCTCGATCTTGATTATCTCAGCGCCCAGGTCGCCCAGCGTCCGCGCCGCCATCGGACCGGCGATAGCCTGCGACATTTCGAGGATGCGGACACCCTGCAACGGAGGGGTCATATTCTCTTGTCCATCTTCACTGCTTGGCGGCCTATTCCGTGGACAGGAGGGCTGCCAGCTCTCGCATGTCCTCCATTGCGTCCAGCGATTCTATGGCGGCGATGATTTGTTGCTGGCGTTCCGGGCTGATGACCGTTGCGGTAAGGACGGCGAACTTCTCTTTCATTTCGGCCCACGACAGGGCATTCTCCGGGTCGCCCTTGGGGTATCGGATGTCGCTGCGCAGGCGGCGTCCGTCGGCGGTGGAGACCTCAGCCCAGGCGCGAAACTCGCGGGGGAAGTGGGCGTCCAACTCCGGGTCGGTCACACACTTCACCCGCGGCAGGATGCGGCTTATCTCCGGGCGGTCAGGCACCCCGTCGGCGTATTCCTCCAGCGACGCGCGGCCATAGGCCAGGGCCACCGCCGCGCCGAAGGGCATGGAGAACTGCATATCCACGACTGTCTTGGGGTTGGCCTTGTCCGCTTCTGGAGACGCTATCACCTTGAAACCGCCGCTCAGTACTCCGATGGTCACTTCCTCGACGTCATCGGCCTCCAGACCATAGGTGTTGCGGATGTCTATCAGGCAGTCTATGGGTCCCTGCTTGTACCGGCAGCAGGCATGGGGCTTGATTGCCGTCCGGGTAATCAGATATTCGTCCCCCAGGTCTTGCAGCACCAGCGACATATCGGGGTTGCCGGAATAGGCCTGCAGGAAGCCGTCGCGCCCCTCGAGGATGGTGGTGGGGCCGGTGTAGCCGGAGCGGGCCAGCAGGGCCGCCCAGGAACCGCTGTGCGAAGCCCAGCCGGGATGGAGTCGCTTGGTCCAGGCTCCCTGCGCCAGGTATTCCATGCTGCCGGCGGTCTGGCTGCCCGCGATGCCCAGGGCGTGGATGAAGTCGTCGCCCTGCAGCCCCAGCAGCCGCCCGGCCACCACCGCGGCGCCGAACGCTCCGCAGGTGCCCGTGGGATGGAAGCCTCGCCCGTAGTGCTCGGCAGGCTGCAACGCGCGGCCCAGCCGCACGATGACGTCGTACCCCGCAACCACTGCGGCGATGAAGTCCTTGCCCGACACATGGGCCAGGTCGGCCATCGAAAGGGCGGTGGGAAAGGCCACCACGCCCGGATGCAGCGACGCCTCGTTGTTCACGTCGTCCATCTCTATGCTGTGAAAGGCGGTGCCGTTGGCCATCGAAGCGTACTCCGGCAGCACTCGATAGGGCGTACCCACGATCACCGACGGCCCGGAGCGGTCCATCCGCCGCAGCGCGTCAACGACAGCGTGCGCCGAGCCGGTGGTGGAGCCGTTGAGCGTAACTGCCGCGAAGTCCAGGCACAGGTACTTGGCCCAGTCGATCACCTCCGGCGACAGATCCTCGTACTCGAGCGCCTGCGCGAAGCTGCCCAGGGCGCGGGTCATGCCGGTTTCGTTGTTGTTCTGAACCATGGCTGAGGACCTCCATCAAGCATTGCAACGACGGTTCTCAAATACTATCCGTCGTGCCCGACCAGTTCGAAATGGGAATTACATACTTATGCACGCCGCTGGACGGTAGGACGGTCAGCCTTCCCATAGGCGCGATTCTTGTGCGAATTCAGCGTCAACCACAAAGGTGATTGTTTCCCCGTCACGGCGATACAGCGGTTCTCCCCGAGTCTGTACACGCTGTAGTGCGTTGTACAAATAGTCGTCGGCAACTTTCAAGTCAAAGCGACCAGGAAGACCCCGCAGTTTATCTCGCAACCATCTCAGGATGCCCGGCTCGTTTTGGATGCCGAACGACCGCCGGAACATCATCAATTCAACAGCCACCTGTGAGAAAAAGGCACACCCAATCGCAGCCGTCAGGTTTGCCGGCCAGTCATTCTTGTGACACATTTCGTTCAGGGCTTTCCATTCGTCATCGTAACGTGAATCCGAAGCGTGGCGGATTTGCTTAAGGTTAAATTCTAAACCGCGTTTCCTAGGCATATTCGGCAGGAACGGAGTCCACCAACCCACGCCATCAAATCTCACCGAAAGCAGGGACGGCGTTGTATCCACCCAAGGGTCTCCGGGCGCGGCGAACCAAAAATGTTGTATGGAGCCGATGAGCGGCGTCTCCACAAGGTGAATTGGTATGGCAGTCTCTGGTCTTGGGTATGACTTTCTATGCATGTACCCCCTATTAGCGGTTGGCCGAGTCAAGCGTTTTGGTGTACACAGGCATATAATTCCCTTCGGAATAGGGTAATACAATCGCCGAATCCAGCCCGCCTACAACCCCGACTCGTACAGGAAGTCGCCGGTGGGGTAGTTGTTGAGCAGATGGCGGGCGATGACCAGACGCTGAATCTCGTTGGTTCCCTCGCCGATCATCATCAGCGGGGCGTCGCGGAAGTGGCGCTCCACCGTCAGGTCCTGGGTGTAGCCGTAGCCGCCGTGGATGCGCATGGCATCGGTGGCGACCTGCATACACATCTCGCTGGCGAACAGCTTGGCCATTCCGGCCTCCATGTCGGCGCGCTCCCCCCGGTCCTTCTTCTCGGCGGCGTGGAGCACCATCAGGTGGGCCGCCTGTATCTGGGTCGCCATGTTGGCCAGCATTATCTGCACGCTCTGGTGTTCTCCGATGGGCTTGCCGAAGGTTTGGCGTTGCTTGGCGTATCGCGTGGATTCTTCCAGAGCGGCCCGCGCCACACCGAGGCAGCGGGCGCCAACATTGATGCGGCCCAGTTCCAGACCGCTCATTATCTGATAGAACCCCTGGCCCTCCTCGCCGCTGACCAGATTCCCGCCGGATACGCGGTAGTCCTCGAAGGACAACTCGCAGGTATCCACGCCCTTGTAGCCCAGCTTCGGTATGTCCCGCACCACGTTGAAGCCCGGCCCCTTCTCGGCGATGAAGATGCTGATGCCGCGCCGGGGCGGGTCGGCGTTCGGGTCGGTCTTGGCGACCAGGGCGAAGGTGTTGCCGTGGCGCCCGTTGGTAATCAGGCTCTTGGCCCCGTTGACCACGTATTCGTCGCCTTCGCGGACGGCGCGAGTCTCGATGGCCTGGACGTCGCTGCCCGCGTTGGGCTCGGTGATGCAGATGCCGCCGCGCTTCTCGCCGGTCGCCATCAGGGGCAGGAATCGCTCCTTCTGCTCCAGTGTTCCGTGGGTCGTGATCATGTAGGCCATGATGAGGTGGGAGTTCAGTATCCCGCTCAGGCTCATCCATCCCCGGCAGATTTCCTCGATGACCAGGGCGTAGGACGTGACATCCAGCTCAAGGCCGCCGTACTCTTCGGGGATCACCGCGCCGAACAGGCCCAACTCCTTCATCCGCTCCACCAGCTCGAAGGGGTACTCGTCGGCGTGTTCCATTTTCTGGGCGACCGGTTGGACTTCCCTGCGGACAAACTCCCTGATTGTGCCGACCATGCCGCGCTGCGCTTCAGTCAATTGAGGCAAAACCGCTCCTGAAACCGGGCTGATTTCGTGGCGGCATTTTATCACGCGCCGGGCGCAGCCAAGTTTGACACCCCAAGGGCGGCGCACTAAACTCGCCCGTAACCGCGCTGCCTAACAATCATCGGCGAGTGTTTTGTTATGGAATGATGGCAGCCGCGTCCGCTTTCGCCTCCCAAATGCTCAATATAGTGAGGTATCGCAATGCCGGACAAGCCAGAATACCTAGACCTGCTCAACGACATTCGCCTGCAGGAGCACCGGGCTGGAGTCTACCTCAAGGCGTGGGCCGATAAGACCGAGCATCCGGGGCTGAAGGGCTGCCTTTCTCTGGTAGCCGAGCGCGAGACCAGCCACGGGGACATCTTCGACCGGCGCATTCGTGAGTTGGGCGGCGCCCCCGAGGACAAGGACGACGCCATGTTTGCCGAGCGGCTGCGCGTGGCCGGTTCGGAAATGACCGACCAGGAAAAGATCGTCTGGATGCGCGAAGCCCAATCTCGTGTAACCCTGCCCACCGTGCGCCAGCGCTATGAGGCCGCCTCAGTTGATGAGTCTGTCGACCAGCTGACACGTTCTCTGATCAAGTGGTTCACCGAGGTGGAGGACGACTCCGGCGCCTCCATGCGGGCGGTGTACGCCGAGATCGAACGGGAGGACTAACCGGATGCAATTCGGAGCCTTCTTCGTGGGCCAGCGCCCCCTGCTGCACGAGCAATACGCCGACGAGAGCAAGATCAATCCCAACCCGGTCAGCCGCACCGACGTCGAGGTCTACGAGGACATTCTGCGCGGCGCGGAATTGGCGGAGGAACTGGGCTTCGACTCGGTGTGGATTGCCGAGCACGCTTTCAGCGAACACAGCATCATCAGCTCGCCCCACAGCCTGCTGGCCGCCATCGCCGCCAAGACCAAGGAGGTCAAGGTGGGCGTGGCCTGCACCATAGTGCCGTGGCACGCTCCACTGCGGCTGGCGCAGGACCTGGCCACACTGGACATTATCAGCCAGGGACGCCTGATTGTCGGGGCCGGCCGCGGCTACCAGAAGCGGGAGTTCGACATCTACGGCCTGGACATCGCCGAATCCCGCGACCGTTTCATCGAGGGCATGGACATCGCTATCAGGTCGTGGACGGAGGACACCTTCTCCTACGACGGCGACTATTTCAGCTTCCCTGAAGTGCGGGTTATTCCCAAGCCGGTGCAGCAGCCGCATCCGCCCATATTTATGGCGGTCACTCACAGCCCGGAATCGGTAGAGATTGCCGTGCGCAACCGTTGGGGGTTGTTCACCGTGGGCAGCAGTTTCTTCCCTGCTTCGCCGGACTCTGACCAGAACCTGATTAACCTCTACCGCCGGCGGATGCTGGAAGAGGGGACGGCGCCCGATGACATCGAGGTCGCCGCCGTCCGCAACGTTTATGTGGCTCCCACCGATGAGGAAGCCATCGAACTGCTCGTGCCGCGCCTGCAATGGGCTGGCGACATGGGGGACTTCCTGCGCCGCCCGCTCTCCGACGTTGTGCGGGCCTCAGGGGTGCGTGGCTATGAGCACTACATCCAAGACCCCTTTATCGAGCCGGATCTGGTGGCCGAGCGGGGCAAGGAAGGCATGGCAGCCATCGGCAGCCCCGAGAAGGTCACGGCAGCCATCAAGGAACTGGAAGAGAACCACGTCACCCACTTCATCAGCTACCTGGACGCCGGGGGCCTGTCCTACGACCAGGTGTCCAGCTCGCTGCAACTGTTCGCAGAAAAAGTGATGCCCAACTTCCGCTAAGCCCCAATCCACCGAAGAGATGAGTGTTGCGGCGTGCTGAAGGGGTAAGAAAGCGCTCCTGTGCATCTGGGATAATGGTTTTGGAAAGACAAAACCAACCAGAAACAGGGAGCACACAACAGCAACAGTCTTGAATATCAACGGGCATGAGCGACGACTGGCTGGGTCATATCGCGCCAAGGGTAGCCATGTTTAAGCATAGCGTTGAGCACAACCAGCAGTTTGCGCATGGACGCGACTGGCGGAATCTTTTTCGGCTTATCAATTGCCAGCAGCCTCTGGTAGAAAATCCGGATAGCAGGGTTGTGGCTGCTGGCTACCAACGCTCCCATGTAGAGGACGGCCCGCACCCGGGAGAGTCCGCCCCAGACGGCGCGTTTGCCCCGCGGGGTGCCGCTGTCGCGGTTGTAGGGAGCCACGCCGAGTAGGGCAGCAATCAGCTTGCGATCCAGCGTGCCCAATTCCGGCAGCTGCGCCAGCAAGGTCAGCGATAGCTGCGGGCCCACGCCGGGAACCGTGTGGAGCAGGTCATCCTTCTCACGCCACACTGGACTCCGGCGCAAAGTCTGACGTAGCCCCTTGTCCAAGTCGCTCAACTCTTGTTCCAACCACGCGATGTGGGCTGCAATGCGGGGACTGACGGCGCCGATGGCGGTACCCAGCCGGTTCTTCTCGGAGACCAGCATGGTCATCACCTGGTGCCTGCGGGCAGTCAGCGAGTTGAGGACCTGGGTCTCGGCGTCCCTGAGGGGGCGCACCTCGGGACGGACGGCGTCGGCGAAATGGGCCAGGACCCCCGCGTCCAGAGTGTCGGTCTTGGCCAGCGTTCCGGTGGCCTTGGCGAAGTCCCTGACCTGACGTGGGTTGACCACCACCACCGGCAGTGCCGCAGCGGCCAGGGCGGCCATCAAGGGCAGCTCCAAGCCGCCCGTAGCCTCCAGCAACACCAAGGCAGGCTCCAGGTCCACTATCTGGGGGGATCAGTCCCTCAATTCCGGTCTCATCGTAGGGCAGGACCCATCGCTTCCCCGTAGGCCGAACAGCAACGTCCAACCGCGCCTTTGAGACATCAATGCCTGCGAACCTCGGTTCTCCTTCCATCTTTCCTCCTGCGGGTCGAGTCCGGTAGGGAGCAGGATCGTACGCTAAGAGGGCGTGTGACAATGGGCTAAACCTGCAAGACCGATACTTGGGGTGAGAGTAGGGTGGCCGATACGCTGGTGGAATGAGTAGAAAAGCATACCCCAGCGATTTGACCGATGCCCAATGGGAAGAATTGGCTCCCCTGCTGCCGCCCGACAAAACCAGAGGACATCCCAGAACCACGGACTTGCGGGAAGTGGTGAACGGCATGCTCTACGTGCTAGGGGCGGCATACCCTGGCGGCTGATGCCCAATGACCTGCCGCCGTGGGGAACGGTGTGGTGGTACTTTCGGAATTGGCGGGATGATGGGACTTGGGAACGGGTAGAAGCGGCCTTGCGTGCTCGGGTTCGGGAAGCCGCCGGACGCGATGCCACGCCCAGCGCGGCCATCATCGACAGCCAATCGGTAAAGACCACGGAAAAAGGAGGCCCAGAGGCTATGACACGGGTAAAAAGGTTGCCGGACGCAAGCGCCACATCGTAGTGGACACCATGGGGTTGCTCTTGGCCGTGGTGGTTCATGCCGCCAACATTCAAGACCGGGATGGCGCCAAGCTGGTGTTGGCCAAACTGTTGGGCCGATTTCCCCGGTTGCGGATCATCTGGGCGGATGCAGGCTACGCGGGCCGGTTGGTGGTGTGGGCGTGGGCCACTGGCGATTGGCTGCTGACCATGGTGAAAGTAAACCGGATAGCCACCAGTTTGAGGTGTTGCCGCGCCGGTGGGTGGTAGAGTGTACGTTGGCCTGGCTGAGCCGATGTCGTCGGTTGAGCAAAGACTACGAAGAGTGAACCGAAAGTAGCGAAGCTTGGGTGCATGTCGCCATGGTCCACCTGATGATCAAGAGGCTTCACCCCGCTTGAACTACTTTGTCACACACCCTCTAACCCCGGGCAAATCAATTTGCCTGGGGCTCTTTTCGGATAGTTCCGGCAATCAGCCTTCCTGGTTTTTCGGGAGTCTCCATCGACCACATTGGGTTAGAATAAGGCGAGTTAACCTTAAGACAGCCATAGCCGGGAGGTGATTCAATGGTGCAGGCCGGAGCAGAAGCGCCAACTACACCGGGAGCTTTGTCAGGAATCCGAGTGTTGGACTTCACCTGGGTCCGGGCGGGTCCCTGGTGCACCCGATGGCTGGGGGCGCTGGGAGCCGAGGTTATCAAGGTTGAATGGCCGCAGAGCCCCAATACTCGGGGCAACAACATTGCGACGGGAGCGGGTACCCCCGAGGGCCTGCCCGCCAATCTCAACACCAACGGCCATTTCAGCGACACCAACTCCAACAAGCTGAGCGTCACCCTGAACACTCGCACCGACCGAGGCATTGACCTTACCCGGCGCCTGGTCGCCATGTCCGACATCGTCATCGAGAACTTCGCATACGGTGTGTTGGAGCGGTGGGGTCTGGGCTACGAGGAAATGAAGAAGCTCCGGCCTGACATCATTTACCTCTCCATGTCCGGCTTCGGCCACACCGGTCGGGACCGGGACTATCAAACCATGGGAGCCATTGCGCAAGCCCTGTCCGGTATGACCTACACGTCGGGCCTGCCGGACCAGCCGCCCGCCGGTTGGGGCTGGTCCTACCTGGACGACACCGGTGGCTTGTACGGAGCCATGTATGCTCTGAGCGCGATTTACCATCGCAACATGACCGGCCAGGGACAGCATGTCGACAGTTCCCAGTGGATCCTCGGCGTCCCCCTTAATGGCTCGGCTTTCTTGGACATCCAGGCCAACGGTCGTTCCACCATGCGAGAGGGGTACCCGCCGGGCAACCGCGCTCACTGGCCTGGCACGCCCCTGGTGAACAACTACCGGGGGCGGACCGGGGCGCCGCACAACGCTTACCAGACCAGCCCGGCGGAGCACAACGACTGGTGTGCCCTGGCCTGCTTCTCCGACCATGAGTGGCGGCAGTTAGTGGGGGTAATGGGCTCTCCCGGTTGGGCCACGAGCGAGAAGTTTGCCACCCTTGAAGGTCGCCTGGATCACCAGGAAGAGATGGACCAGGGGATAGGGGCGTGGACCAGGACTCTGGGCAAGTACGAGATCATGGAACGGTGCCAGGCGGCGGGAGTACCCGCCATGCCCGTTCAAAGCAGCCAGGACCGGGTGGAAAACGATCCCCAGCTCAGGCAGCGCGAGATATACCGTGACGCGAAGCATCCCGCGCTGGGGACCTGGCCCCTTCAGAACGCTCCCTTCAAGATGTCGGAGACGCCCGCAGTCAACAGCCGGTCAGGTCCCCTGATCGGCGGGCACACCAAGGAGGTGTTTCAGGGGTTGTTGGGCATCAGTCACGAGGAGTTGGTGAGCGGCTTCGCCGAAGGCACCTTCTGGCCCAAGGACCTCGGTATGGACGATTATCCCTACTTCAAGGAGATGATGGAAGATGCCTCGCCCGTGCAGTGGAGTGGGAATGAGCCGATAGCGAATCCCGCGCCGGCGCCGGCGCGGACGCCGGACCGGAACTCTGCGGGGGCCTTTGGGGGACTGCGGGTGCTGGAGCTCGCCGATGAGAAGGGGCAGTGGTGTGGCAAGCAGATGGCCGACATGGGAGCAGACGTCATCAAGATAGAGCCGCCCGGCGGCGAGGCGGCCCGGTCCGTGGGGCCCTTCTATCAGGACATACCGGATCGGGAGAGGAGCCTTTACTTCTGGCATTACAACACCTCCAAGCGGGGGGTTACCTTGAATCTGGAGATGGAGGACGGGCGCCGGCTGTTCCGGCAAATGGCGGAGAAGGCGGATGTGATACTGGAGACCTTCAGGCCCGGTTATCTGGCCTCCCTGGGGCTGGGGTACGAAGATCTAGCAAAGAGTAACCCTGGGCTGATTATGTGCTCACTGACCCCCTTTGGGCAGACCGGGCCGTGGCAGGACTTCCAGACCAGCGACCTGCTGCATCTGGCGGCGGGCGGACAGATGGCTCGGTGTGGCTATGACGACGACGTGGTGCCGGGTGCACCGCCCATCGCCCCCGGAGGAGGGCAGGCCTGGCATATCGGAAGTCACTACGCCTACATCGCCATTACCGCGGCGCTGGTTAACCGGTCGGTGACGGCACGGGGGCAGTACATAGATGCCTCGGTGCACGATGCCTGCGCGCTCACGACCGAGGGCCATGTGAACCAGTATATTTACAAAGGAGATGTGGTTCCTCGTAGAACAGGAGGAGGCAACGCCGCCACTGGGCCCAACGCCCAGGTCCTCTGCAAGGATGGAAAATACGTGAATGTCGGTCAGATTACGCCGGAGCGGGTGCTCACGCTTGCCCCGTGGATGAATGAGCACGGCCTGGCGGGCGACCTGCTGGATGAAAAGTACCGGGACCCAACAGTCATCGCCGAGAGCCAAGCACACATTCGCGGAATTTTTGTGAACTTTCTTGCCAACATCCCTCGGGACGAGGCCTACCACGGCTTGCAGACGCGTAGCTCCAACGCGGGGGCGATCCGTTCCCCGGACGAGGTCATGCAGGACCCTCACCTGGAGGACCGCAGGTTCTGGACAGACGTGGAATACCCGGAACTTGGCGAGACATTCCGACACCCAGGCCCAGGGGCCATCTTCAACAGCTCACCCTGGGGGATATCCCGGCGCGCGCCTCTCATCGGGGAGAACAACGAAGAGGTCCTGTGCGGGGAGTTGGGACTATCCAAGGCGGAGTTGGCCGGCCTGGCTGAGGGAGGTTCGGTGTAACGCTGGTTTTCCTGCCGCAGCTAGGACCCTGTTCCGTCTCGCTTCAGCCCACAGCGCATAATATTACAACGACGGATTTAGTGAATGACGCTTGACGTTCCGCATCTGAGGGTGGCCAAGCTATCCTCATCTGAGTATCGTCCCCGTTTGGCGTGGGCCGAAATCTGGGTCTGTCTTTACCAACCGTCGTTGTAATACTAGGTTCTGTTGACATTTCACCGTAACCAGCTGAGAGCGGCGGTGAAATGCAGGAAGCCCAGGTATCTGGTGTCCAGCTTCTCAAACCGGGAGAAGATCCGGCGATAGTGCTTCATCTTGTTGATGAAGCATTCCACTAAAATGCGCAGAAATTGTGTCGTTGTCCAGCATTCGATCTGATCGTTTCTCGTTCGTGCCGCCCCCCGGCAATCTGGCAGGGGGCCCAGAGGTCCCCGGCGGGAACCTAATCCCGCCAGTTGACGCTGGGATATGTTGGGGCGTCAGGCCATGAACCGGATCGCTGCCAGCAGCGCCACGGCTGCTATGGTAAGGCCCAAGCCCGGCACGCCCGCTTTCGCGGTGGTCGTCCCGATGACGGCGAGGCAGAATGCCGCCAAAACCCAAGGCAACATGATGTTGCTCCCTAGAAAGCGGGCCGGAAACCCCTATCTTCCCCAAAGTGCAATTTTCATTGCGTCGAATATCGATGTAATTGCAGGGTATTCGCAACGGATAACCTATAAATATCTGCCGTATATGACTGTAAAGCGTCTGACGGTTGCAGGGTAAAAACCCCGCCAATGGCTTTCCGGCCGGACTTCTAGTATTACAGCCGCGCTTTGTGGGAAGGACTCATGTCGCTAACCGTGCCCGAAGTTAGACGGCTGTTATGCACGCTGCTGTGACTACTTTATGAGAGCACTGACCTGCCTATATGGTAGCCGTGGTGGAGCCGGTGGCACCAAGCCCGAGCCTTGGAATCCCTTACAAGAGACTCTTTCAGAGGCCCTCAATTCAAGTTCAACTGTAATACTAAACCAAAGCCAAGGTGGGATGTGCATTTAGGAGGGGTTGGCAATGGGGCTGGGAGTCTTGCAGTAGCCTTTCAGCCCTTGATTGCAGGACGGTTCGGCAGCGGTGCTTGACCTCCTCCCTCCGGCTGCACAGCCCGTGGAGGAAGCTTCCGACCCTCTCTTGCACTCGAGTCTTGGTCCCCAAGCACAGGTTTCCGGTGGCGTCCTCCCTCGCCCAGCCCCAGACCGCCTCAGCGGCGTTGAAATCCGGAATGTAGCCCGGCAGGTTCACCAGCCGAAGGCCCAGGTCCGGCGTCCGGAGATACTCCCTTACCGCCTCGCCCCGGTGCGCCGGAGCGTTGTCCCAAATCACGTTCAACGACCCGGCGTGTCTCTCCCTCAGTTGTCTCAGGAAGGCGGCCGATGTTTCTGAGTTGCTGTTGCCTCCAGCTCCATCCACTCCACCTCGCCGGTCTCCAAGCATACCGCCGAGTAGAGCTGGCCTTTTCACCATAGCGCGGGCTGCTGGAGTCCACCAAGGCTGGCTCTCCCTGCAGCACCCACTTGCCCCGCAGTTCAGCGTCCGCCCGGAAGTGCGCCTCGTCGGCGAAGAATATCTTGGCTCCAGACCGCCCGGCCTCGTCCCACCGGGAGGCGTATTCCGCCACGAAGGATTCCCGCTTGGCATGGTCAGCCTTGACCAGACGCTTCTTGGGGCGTTTCAGGACAAACCCCAAACGGTGGAGGTAGTTCACGCAACCGCTGCGGCTCAGGCTGATACCGAAGCGTTCCAGGACAAACTGCCGCACCGCCCTCCAGTTCCAGTTGGCCAGTTCGATGTCCGACTCGGTGGGCAACTCCTGCACCGCCTGATAGACGACAATAAGTCCTGCCGGTCGCCTGTTGCCTCACCAGCAAATGTTACCGAAAACTCAGCACTTTGGGTCTCCTGCCGACAGCGTCATTTCCGGCATTCCACTGGGGTAGTGCAGCGAAACTTCGGACCCGGCGTAGACCAGCTTGTCGGCCATGATGCCTCGCCACTGCTGCACCTTCCGCTGCAACGTACGCAGGTGCGGCCGGCTGAAACGATCCGGTTCAGCCTCCTGCAGCCGGCCCAGCAATGCCACCGCGCTGGAGTCCGGATCTTCCTGCAACCAGCCTAGTATTACAGCCGCGCATCGAAGGAAGGACTCATGTCGCTGACCGTGCCCGAAGTTAGACGGCTGTTATGCAGGTTGCTGTGACTACTTTATGAGGGCGCTGACCTACCTATATGGCAGCCATGGTGGAGCCGGTGGCACCAAGCCCGAGCCTTGGAATCCATTACAAGAGACACTTTCAGAGGCCTTCAATTCAAGTGCAACTGTAATACTAGTACTACAGTCGCGCTTCAAGGGAAGGACTCATATCACTGACCGTGCCCGAAGTTAGACGGCTGTCATGCAGGCTGCTGTGACTACTTTATGAGAGTGCTGACCTGCCTATCCGGTAGCCGTGGTGGAGCTGGCAGCACCAAGCCAGAGACTTGGAATCCGTTACAAGAGGCACTTTCAGAGGCCCGCAATTCAAGTGCAACTGTAATACTAGTACTGTTTCAATCTGATCTTGTCGGATAGATATATTGGAGCTTACGGCGAGCATCTTGGGTGGTAAACCCCAATCCACCGAAAGGACGAGGTTGGTGTCGTGCTGAAGGGATGAAAAAGTGCTCCCGGCTTCGGGGATAATGGTTTTTGAGAACGAAAACCACCCTGAAACGAGGAGCACCCAACGGATGCTACCACCTGAGCGCCCCGACCGCATCCACGTTGCCTTCGACGATCACCGACTGGTGGCCAACGCCGGACTGCTTTTGCCCATCACCCTGGCCCATCATCTGGGGCTGGGAGATCTGGTGGACCGCCACGTTGACCTGGGAAATGCGCCGGGTCGTGCCAACGCGGGAGACAAGGTGCTGACGCTGGTGGCGTCGGCGTTGGCCGGCGGTGACTGCATTGACGACGCCGACGCGCTGCGCGCTGGCGGGACCGAGCAGGTGCTGGGCTGCGCGGTCAAGGCGCCATCCACGCTGGGGACCTTTCTGCGGAGTTTCCGATGGGGCCACGCGCGGCAGCTGGATCGGGTGAGCCGGGAGGCGCTGGCCCGAGCCTGGACGGCTGGGGCCGGACCGGGCGACGATCCGCTGACCATCGACCTGGACTCCACCGTCTGCGAGACTTACGGTCTGGCCAAGGAAGGCGCGCAGCGCCACAACTACGCCGGCCAACGGGGCTATCACCTCCTGCTTGCCATCGCCGCGGGAACCGGCGACGTGCTGATGTGTCGACTGCGGAAGGGTCGGGCCAACACCGCCCGCGGCGCCGCCAACTTCCTGCGCGAGACGGTGAGCCGAATGCGCTACGCCGGAGCCACTGGACCACTCACCATGCGGGCGGACAGCGGCTTCTACACCCACGACATGGTGGCCGCCTGTCGCGACCAGAAGGTACGCTACTCCATCACCGTCCGCCAGCACCCGAGCCTGCGCAATCTCATCGAGGCCATACCTGAAGATGACTGGACGCCCATATCCTATTGGATGGATGGCGGCGCCGATGTGGCCGAAACCAGCTATACTCCCTTCGCCAGTGAGCCCGACGCGGTACCGGAGCGCCTCATCGTCCGGCGGGTGAAACCCACGCCCGACTCCCAACTGGCCCTGCTTGCCAACTACAGCTATCACGCCTGCATCACCGACCGGGAGGGCGACACCCTGTATCTGGAGGCCGACCATCGCCGCCACGCCGAGATCGAGAACGCCATCCGCGACCTCAAATACGGCGTGGGTCTCAACCACCTGCCATCGGGACGTTTTCCCGCCAACGCCGCCTGGCTGGCGGTGCAAGTCATCGCTCATAACCTGGCCCGCTGGACCACGCGCATCGGCCTGGGCGAGCAACTGGCAACCACCAAGACCCTGCGCAGGCGCTTCTTCTCCCTGGCTGGACGGCTCACCCGCAAAGCCCGCCGCCTCGCCCTGCATCTGCCACAGGATTGGCCTTGGCGAAACCAATTCAGCAGCGCCCTGGCACGATTGCGCGCCCTGCCACTCCCATCCTGACGCCGCCCTCGGCCTTTCACCTGTCTACGATGACGCACCACGCCTGGCCCAACCGCGCCAGGCTGGGCTCCTGACGGTCTCCGCCATCGGTCTGCGCTGAAAATCACTGCCAATGCCGCTACCAGGGGTCGTCAATATCCCCTTGGCGCGGCATCCACGCCCCACATCGTCCATTTCATCGGCATCAGGTCCTCGCCATCCCGCTCCCTGACCCCTCATCTCTCTCAAATGCCGCACCGCCCTATCCCATCGGTGGATTCGGGGTAAACCGCCAGTCTATGGCTGATTGTGCTGCGTTGCGCTCGCGTTCGAGCGCCGCAACCTCTCGCCGCAGCTCCGCCTCATCGCTGATACGGCGGTTCAGACATCCCCTGCTGAAGACGCTCAACTCGATCTCAGCCATCCCTTCGGCAAGCTCAGGACAGGATTCAGCCAGCTGCCGTGCGTGGGAGTGTAATGAAACTCGAGGCGTTGGGCGATGCGTCGAGCTTCGCCGGGCTCAAATGCTGCGTAGAGCGCGCCGAGTTTGTGGGTGTTGAGGTTGTCCAGTACCAGCCGGACCACCTCGGCATCAGGGTATGCTTCCTCCACCAGCCACCGCATCTGGTGCGCGAAGTCTACGGCAGTGCGGCGCTCGGTCACCTCCACAGGTCTCCAGCCACCCCTCGGCTCACAGATCATGAACAGGTTCCGTGTCCCGTTGCGCTGGTACTCGGTGTCATAGCGTGCCACCCGTCCCGGGGCAGCCTCCAGGGGCGGACGCACCTCCCCAGTCAATTGCCGGGAGGTCTCGTCTGCCGGGAGGTCTCGTCTGCCGGGAGGTCTCGTCGAAACACCCTACCGGACGCTCCGGATGGTACGCCTGTTGGTACAGGTCCAGCACGTCCTCCATCCGCGCCACGAACTCCCCGCTCACCTTGGGGATACACCACTCCTGCTTCTGCCACGGCTTGAGTGCGTTTTTTTGAGCATCTGGCGCACCGTCTCCAGGGAGATGCTATCGGCAAACTCCAACTCCACCACCTACCTGGTCGGCCAACAACTGGAGTGTCCAGTGCGTGTGCCCTTCGGGCGCGGCGCTGCACGCAATGGCGATCAGGTGCGCTTCCTGCTTGCCGTCCAGCTTGCGCTCCTGGCCCGGCCGCGGTCGGTCATTGATGGCGGCCTCAAGTCCTTCCTCCACCTACCGCTTCCGCGCTCTGGCGACCGTGGCCGCGTTGACCAACAGCACATCGGCTATCTCACGGTCCCGAAGCCCCTGGTCAGCCTTGAGCAGCGACAGCGCCCGCTTCACGGTGCGCACTGACGCCTTGCCTCGCTGGGACACCTCATTGAGACGGGAGCGTTCGGCCTCGGTCAACTCTACTTTATACTTGATGGCAGCCATGGCTGGGCACTTCCTCACACAAAGATCATGCCCAAGTATGGCTGCTTTCTTATATTCTTAGAACCTGTCTACGATCTCTGGAATAGGTTAAGTTGCGACTATGATCAGGGGAGGGGTAATCATGTCTCATTCTTATCCCAGCGACATCAGCCGGAAGCAATTCGCCCGGATTCTGCCGACGTTGGAGTCGGCCCGCCGTCGGACCAAGCCCCGCACCGTGGACTTGTATGACGTTTTCTGCGGCGTGCTGTACCTCTTGAAAAGCGGGTGCCAGTGGCGAATGCTGCCCGCGGACTTCTCCAATTGGCGCACTTGCTACCAGTATTTCCGGCAGTGGAGCGAGCAGCCTGGCCCGGCGAAAGAATCCATTCTGGAGCAAGTCCTAGGGGGTGTCGTCAAAACAGTGAGAGGGTGGTAAATTGCCGGTACCAGGGAGAGTGTGGAAGGTGGAGAGTATGACGGCAGCGCACCGGCGCCACGATATGACAGACGGTGTTTGGGAGCGGCTAAGGCTGTACCTGCCCGGGGGAGCAGGCAAGAGAGGTCGGCCGGCCCATGACAACCGGCGGTTTATCGACGCCGTTTGCTGGGTTCTGCGCACCGGCGCTCCCTGGCGCGATTTGCCCCCGGACTACGGAGACTGGAAGAACACCCACCGCCGCTTCTGCCGCTGGCGGGACCGAGGTGTGTGGGCCGGACTGTTGGAGGAAGTGATGGATGACCCTGATTTCGAATGGCTGATGATAGACGCCAGCTACATCAAGGCCCATCCCCACAGTGCCGGCGCTCGGGGCGGAAATCAGGCTATTGCCCGCACCAAAGGGGGCTGAACAGCAAGTTGCACCTGGCGGTGGACTCCCACGGAATGCCGGTAAGGCTGGCGGTTACTGGAGGCACGGTGGCCGACTGCTCTTTGGCGTTGCCCCTGATCGAGGGTATAGAGGCGGAGTGTCTGCTGGCGGACAAAGCCTATGACACCAATGAGATCATAGCCACCGCTCGGGCATCGGGAATGAACCCAGTGATACCGCCCAAAAGCAACCGGAGAGAAAAGCGGGACTACGACCAGGCACTGTACAAGTTGCGGCACTTGGTGGAGAACGGATTCTTGGACTTCAAGCAGTGGCGCGGAGTGGCGACCCGTTATGCCAAGAGAGCGGCGTCATACCTGGCCATTTGCCAACTCCGGGCAGTGATGATCTGGAGCAAACTCTTTTGACGACACCCCCTAAAAAAATCGGTTGGCGAGGTCCGACAAAGCAATGGACGGAAAGAGCCGACCAGCTTCTGCATCGTGGACTCCCAGAGCGTCAAGAACACGGACAGTGCCGATAGCAAGGGCTATGACGCGGGCAAGAAGGTGTCCGGAATCAAGCGTCACATCGCGGTGGACACGCAAGGATTGCCCCATGCGCTACACGTGACTACCGCCAATGTTACCGACCGGGCTGGGGCTTTGGCGATGTTTGACGAAAACCGGGCCGACCTCAGCCAGGTCCAGAAGGTGCTGGTGGACGGGGGTTACACCGGGAAGCCCTTTGCCACTGCGGTGCAAGGCTTGTTGGGAGCCTCGGTGGAAGTGGTGCAACGCAACGAACTGCACACCTTCGTGGTGCTGCCAAAGCGATGGGTGGTGGAGCGATCTTTCGCCTGGCTGGAAAAGTGCCGCCGACTCTGGAAGAACTGTGAAAGAAAGCTCAATACCAGCCGGCAAATGGTGGTGCTTGCCTTCATGGTGCTAATCCTCAAAAGATTGTAAACAGGCTCTTACAAATCTACCTGGCAACGGTACTAGCAGAGTGATCGCTTAGTACCCGGCACGCTGTGTTGCGGCAATATAAACTCGGTGACGTTCAGGACGTCACTACGGGCGGATGTCCCGGAGCCCTGCGGCTATGCTCGGCAGCAGGCAGCCCGACATGTTGACAGGCCGTACCAACAGTTCAGACAAAAGCAGACTCGCGCTGCTTCATGTTCATCCTCATCGTCGTGCCCGGAGAAGTTCTCCCTGCCTTCCTTGATGAAAAATGGGATCAACAGCAGGGCCGCGACCGGGTCCGCCCACCACCAGGAAAGCAGAGCATTGAACCCCAGCCCAACCAGAATGGCCAGGTCCTGGAGGTCGCAGAACAAGCTTTCCAGGGCCTCGGCTCTCAACGATCGCGACTGCATACGGGTGGCGACGCGCATCTTGGCTACGTAGAGAACACTCATCACCAGGGCGCTCGCCACCGCGATGCCAACGCCTATCAGACTCGGCTGCGGTTCGGGCAACCATCCCGCCAGGCTGGCCGCGGAATGCACGCCGACGAAGGCCGCCAGAACAAAGAAGGTGAGCCCAATCAGCCGCTGCGCCCTGCGCTCTGCCGCCTCGTCCTCATCCCCGTCCTGCTCTTTTCGCAGTCGCCACACCAGTACCCCGCCGGCGAATACTTCAACAACGCTGTCCAGGCCAAAAGCGATGAGGGCGACGCTTCCCACTCGAGCGCCAGCCCAAAAAGAAACGACGACCTCAACGAGGTTCCACGCTAGTCCGACAGACACCAGGACAAGCGCCGTTCGGCGGAGGTCATCGGCTTGCAGCATTTTGGTAGCGTTCTCCTGGTTGGTAGCGTTCTCCTGGGTCGGTTTCGCCACGCAGGCGATTCCAAGTTCTACCGGAAACAAGCGTACCCGGGCGCAGCCTGGGACGGGACGAACCGATTTATCGCTCGCGCCATCCAAGATTGAACTACGCCCACCTGGAATTCAACCCAGATTGGAGCTCGCCACGGCGGGCGCAACTTTTCCCCTCACCGACCATAACGGTGTTTCAAGCGAGACTTCATTGCTCGCGCGTGCACACGCCCCGTCGGTTCCCCCTCCCATTCGCTCCGGCCACCCACGTCCCCACGCATTGTGGCACTGTCGAATCATCCCGGCGAGCCCGTGCAAGCAATCGTGTTCCCACAGATTGCCCGCTGCCGATGGGTGCCCGGATCCCACCTTCTGAGCGTCTGAAGGTCCGTACTCACGACGCCGGCTAGATGCCGTATCCTCTGAACAACTCCCGCGCCGCCAGTTTTTCGTCCAGCGTGCCGAAGGCCATGGTGTAGAACCCGGTGTAGCCGGCCCCTTCCAGCCTGCGGAACATCGCCGGGAAGTCGATGTTGCCCTGGCCCGGCGGAAGGTGCACTTCCACTTCGCCGGTGTTGTCCGCCAGCCGCACCTCGCCGATGCGCTCCACGCCGAAGGCATCGATGAAGCCGTCGACACCTGCCGGCACCAAGTTGGCGTGGTTGACCGTAAACGCCCAACCAAACCTGTCCGATTGGATGGCGTCGAAAAAGTAACGGCACTCCTCAACAGTGTGCCCCAAGTAGTGGACCTCGGCGTTGTCCGGTTCCCAGTTCAGGTTCTCGAAGTACAGTGACACTCCGCGGCTCTCGGCATAGTCGACCGCCCGCAGCAACCGGTCCCGGGCGGCCTCCATGCGGGCGTCGATTGCCGAGCTGAAATGCATTCCACCGTGGACCACCACCCCATGCGCCGTGATGCGACGTGCCAGGTCGATGTTGCCCCGCAGGTAGGCGTCCACGGCATCGCTCACGTACGGCGCGAACTCGGCCACGTTGACCGACGAAGCGGTATGCACGGTGACGGCGATCTCGTTCTGGTCCATCAGCGTCCGCGCCGCCCGCAGTCGGTCGTCCGGCCAGTTGTCCACGCGGTTGGCCCCGGTCTCGGCCGAGAAGTCCAGGTAGTGGATGCCGTGCTCGGCGGCGAAGGCCAACGAGTCCTCCAATGGTGTCGCCCCACCGTCGTAGCCTATTCGGTCAATAAAGTCCATGTGGCTGTCCAATTATTCGGCAGCGGCGGCGGGAAGATGCTCAGGTATCCACTGGCGCAGCAGTTCGCCCAGCTCTTCCCGGCATTCGTCAAGACGATGCTCCGCGCCCTCGTATAGCACCAGTTCCTTCGGCTCTTTGGCCCAGTCGTGGATGGCTACCGCGCACGAAAATGGCAATCGCGTGTCGGCCTTGCCGTGCACCACCAGCAACGGCTTGGGAGATATCATGCCGGCCCCCTGGGCCCCGTAGGTCTGCGGTGACAGCGATACCACGCCGGCGATGTTGTCGCTCACTGCGCCGGCCGCAATTACCACCGCCCCGCCGAAGGAATGGCCCACGACAATGGGTGGCCCGTGTCCGGTGGCTCTGAGGAAGTTGCACCCAGCCACGAGATCCAGGGCACACTCCTGGACGTCGTTGGGCTGCCGGTAGTCCATTCGCAGCGAGGTGATGCCCTGGTTGGTCAGTTCCTCCGCCAGTTCCGCGTACAGTCCGCTGCCCGGCCCGCCGAACCCGCCCCGCGCTCCGCAGACCCAGACCACGGCTTTCGTGGTTTCCTCCGCGGCGTGCAGGATGGCCGGGATATCGCCCCGGTTGGTGCAGATCATCAGGCCCTGGCCGGCATCTCCTTCGTGGGGCGGGCCGACCATGACCTTCTCGATCATCATGCCGATGCGGTTTTCCGTGGGCTGCTCGCCGGATTCGGGCTGCGTGGACATGGTGCCCCCTTCTCGTGGGTCGATTGACCGCGCCAATATAACACGGCAACCTGGGCGAACCGCCGCTAACCAAGGGCGCAACGGGGCTTTCAAATCGCCCGTGCTATACTGCCGGCGGAGCCCGTCTGAGCGCGATTTTCCGAAGGCAATCCCCGGTGCACAGGGATTTTGCCCGTCGATGGACGGGGCGGCAACTTTTTGGTTCGCTATCTCATGGCGTGCGTCATGGCACGGTGTGGGTCGCATGGAGGAACCCCGAATGGCAACGGTAATGGAGCGCAGGATTCGCGGCCGCGAGCGCCAGGATATTGCCGACGAGTTGAGCCGGCGCGTGGACGGCGAGGTCCGTTTCGACCCCCACTCCCGCCTGCTCTACAGCACCGACGCCAGCATCTACCAGATGGAGCCGGTGGGCGTGGTTATTCCCCGTTCCTCCGCCGACGTGCAGGCCGTGGTCGAGTTCGCCGCCCGCGAGGGCATTCCCGTGCTGCCCCGTTCCGGCGGCACCAGCCTGGCCGGCCAGACGGTCAATCACGCCATCGTGATGGACTTCAGCAAGTACCTGAACAACGTGCTCGAAGTCAACGCCGAGGAGCAATGGGCGCGGGTCCAGCCGGGCATCATCCTGGACCAATTGACCCGCCAGATGGGGCCGCACGGATTGCAGTACGCTCCGGACCCGACCACGGCAAACCGAGCCTGCGTGGGTGGCGGCATCGGCAACAACACGTGCGGCGCGCACTCGGTGATTTACGGGAAGACACTGGACCACATCCAGGAGTTGGATGTTGTACTTTCCGATGGCTCCACGGCGCACTTCGGGGAGCTGAGCGCGGCTGAGCTGGAATCTCGGGTCAGCGCCTCCGGGATGGAGGGCGACATCTACCGAGGCGTGCTGCGAATCGCCCGAGAGCAGAAGGACGAGATTGACCGCACCTACGCCAAGATCCAGAGGCGGGTGAGCGGTTACAACCTGGACGAGTTCATACTGGACGATGCTCACCGCGGCGGTCCCGTCAACCTGGCGCGCATGGTGGTGGGTTCCGAGGGAACGCTGTGCGTGGTGACCGAGGCGAAGGTGAACCTGGTGCAGCGGCCGACCATGACCTCGTTGTCGGTGCTGCACTTCCGCAGCATCTATGACGCCAGCGAGGCCACCACCCGTGTCCTGCGTCACGAACCGTCTTCCATTGAACTGATCGACAAGATGGTTCTCGACCGTAGCCGTGAGGCCATGGGCGCGGCGCGGCTTCCCGGGTTCGTGGAGGGCGACCCCGGTGCGATGCTGGTGGTCGAATTCTACGGCGAGTCGGAACACGAACTCACCGCCAAAATGGACGGTCTCAAGGCCGACATCGGTCTCGCCTACGCCTGCGTCAACATCCTTGACCGGGCCGGGCAGGCCGCCGTGTGGAACCTGCGCAAGGGGGGGCTGGGCCTGCTCATGAGCACCCGCGGCGACGCCAAGCCAATCCCCTTCGTCGAAGACCCGGCTGTTGACCCGTCGGTGATGGGCGAGTTCGTCCGGCGGTTCGACGAGATCGTCACCGAGCACGGCACGACGGCCGGCTACTACGGCCACGCCTCCGTGGGTTGCCTGCACATCCGCCCGTTGGTCAGCCTGAAGAACCAGGACGGCATCGACAAGATGGTCTCCATCGGCGAGGCGGTGTCCGACCTGATCAAGGAGTTCGGCGGCTCCATGAGCGGCGAACACGGCGACGGCATCGTGCGCGGCGTCTGGACCCGCAAGATGTTCGGCGACCAGATCTATAACGCCTTCCGGGAGCTCAAGCAGACCTGGGACCCCCAGGGCATTATGAACCCGGGCAAGATCATCGACACGCCGCCGATGACGGAGAACCTGCGCTATGGCGTCGCCTACCAGCCGCAGGCGCTGGACACGACGCTGGACTTCTCGCAGGACTTCGGCTACGCCGGCGCGGTGGAGATGTGCAACGGCATGGGGGCGTGCCGCAAGCTTGACGGGACGATGTGTCCGTCTTTCATGGCCACGCGCGACGAGGAGCATTCGACGCGAGGACGGGCCAACCTGCTGCGGGCTGCCCTGTCCGGCCGGATGCCCGACGGCGCAGAGAGTTCCATCACCGATCACCGGCTCCACGAGGCGCTGGACCTCTGCCTGGAGTGCAAAGCCTGCAAGGCGGAGTGCGAGTCGGGCGTGGACATGGCCAAGCTCAAGTACGAGTTCCTGGACCATTACCACAAGGAACACGGGGTACCGCTGCGCTCGCGCTTCTTCGCCAACATCAGCGGGCTGAACCGGCTGGGCAGCCGTTACGCTCCACTCACCAACTGGCTGGCTGGATCCGCGTTGGGGAAATCTTTGGCGTCAACCTTCCTCGGCATCAGCCCCCAGCGCCAGCAACCGGCCTTCGCTTCCCAGTCATTGCCCGACTGGTTCGCCAGTCGCGGCCAGAACGGCCATGCCGAGGCCAAGTACGGGACGGTCGCCCTCTACAACGACACCTTCATGAACTACAACTACCCCGAAATCGGCATCGCCGCCGTCGAGGTGCTGGAGGCTGCCGGCTATCGGGTGGAACTGGTCAACGGCGGCTGCTGCGGGCGTCCAATGATCTCCAAGGGCCTGCTGGACCAGGCCCGCGACCAGGCCCGTTCCAACATTGACGCACTGTACGCCTACGCCAGCCAGGGCGTCCCTATCGTCGGCTGCGAACCCAGCTGCCTGCTGACCCTGCGGGATGAGTATCCCGAGTTCGTTTCCGATGAGCGTGCCAGGGTCGTGGCGGAAAACGCGTTCCTGATTGATGAGTTCCTGGCCAACGCGCAATCCGAAGGGCGGCTGGACCTGCAATTCTCCGACCTGGAGAAGCAGGTGCTGTTCCACGGTCACTGCCACCAGAAGGCGATGGTGGGCACGGCCGGTTCGCTGTCGGTGCTGAACATGCCTCCGGGCTACTCGGCGGAGCTGATCAACGCCGGCTGCTGCGGGATGGCCGGCTCCTTCGGCTTCGAGAAGGAGCACTACGACATATCCATGCAGATCGGCGGGCTGTCCCTGTTCCCGGCCATCGCCGCCAAGCCGGATGCTGAGGTGGCGGTGATGGGCGTGTCATGCCGCCAGCAGGTGGAACACGGAGCGGGCCGACGGGCTCGGCACCTTATCGAGGTATTGCGCGACGCGGTTGTATTGTCGGAATGATTACCGCACCAGCGCACCCGCTTCAGGGCAAAGTATCGGGCGCGGCTGGCTCTCCTCGATAACCTTTTGGTATCGTGCGCATTCCCAGGCGGAGATCTGGGCTGAACGCCACTGCCAGTACATCCTGGCTGGGTCGTATTTCCCGCCCATCGGCCTCGGCGCCACGCCCATTTGTGACTCCGTTGTCGGGCTGATCAGGCCGTCAACCGGAGATTGAACGCCGCCAGTGACTTGGATTGCATCCGAGTATTGCGGTGTGGCCCGCAGGATTGTCCTTGAGGTCCGGTCAGCAAAAACTGCGGGTTGGGCGCCGTCGCCAAACCCCACGGTGATGTCGCGGTCGGTCAGCAAGCGAACTTGCACTGGATCCGAATAGTCGTTGTCGGGGTCCGTGTCGTATTCCGTGTCAACTCCAACCATCAAGTCGTACTTGCCCACAGGGTACCGCAGCGTTTTCCAGATGAACTCCACGTCTTTGAATTCGCCCGGCTCCAGGCTCACGCTTTGCTCGTACATCGTATCGCGGTCGGTTTCATCCAACAGAGTCACGGTGCCTCGGCTCGCATACGGCCCCAAGTTCCGTACCATGGCGGTGATCTGAACCCAGTCACCCTTTACGATCGGGTACAACGCATCTGGCGGCTGGAAATCGACCACCGCAAAATCAGCCGTGGGCGGTAGCAGTTCGATCACGAAATCGCGTACTGCGCCCGCCATCCCCACTATTACCACCCGGAAGATGTGATCCCCAGGCTCATATCTGCTGGTTCGCCACGTGAACGACGCTGAGCCAATTGCCCCTGCCGCCACGCGAGGCCTGCGGGTTTCCGGTTGCTTGCCCCCAGCAGGGAAGTACAACGTAACCGGGATACTGGAGGTAACCAGCCCATCGTTGCGCACGCTAACCGTGATGGCTACCGGTTCGCCCACCACGGGAGATTTGGGGCTCCACGATATTTCCACGATTGAAGCTATCAGTTGGGCAGAAATGAGTCTGATCTGGATCGTGGCGGATGTGTCCAGCTCTGTAGTGTTGTACTCCGCTAGGAGCGTAGCTGTCAGGATATGAGCGCCTATGTCATAGTTGGCAGTCTTCCACGTGAACTCGACCCGTGCGATTCCTCCTGGCTCAATTTGTGTTGACTTGCGCTCCGGCTTCTTCTCGTCAGACGGAAACGAAAGCTGCACCGGGGCTTCCAGGGCGGACGGACCGTTGTTGATCACGTCTACCCAGATCTTCACGGCCTGACCTTTAACGGCCGTATCGGCAGGGTCGGAACCGATGCCCAAGATAGCGACGTTCACGATCGGCGGCAGCAGCTCGATCTCAAACCGTTGCGACGACGGTGGATCGCTAGCCACCTCTGCTCGGAAATCGTGTATGCCAGGTTCATAACGGCTGGTACGCCAAGCGAAAGAAGCCGAGCCGACAGCGCCGGGTTCCACGCGTGGCCGCCGGGTTTCGGGTTGTTTTTCATTCGATGGGAAATGCAAGGTTACTGGGATATTGGTAGAAACCCTGCCATCATTCCGTACGGTCACGGTTATTGATACTGGCTCACCGACCCGCGGGGACTCCGGGCTTACGACAACGTCCACGATTGTGGCAATTACTACCAACGGTGTGAGCAGAAACCGAAGCTCAGCGGAAGTTTGTCCGATCGTGACGTTGTCGCGGAGCAGGATCAATGCCCGCAGAATATGAACTCCGACACCGTAGTTCGACGTTTTCCAGTCAAAAGAGGCCCTCGCGATACCGCCGGGTTCGACTCGCGGCGACCTGGTCTCGGGACGTTTGCTGGCGGACGGGAAAGCGAGCTGAACCGGAACATTGATGGCAGCCGGTCCGTCGTTGCGGACCTCGATCCAAACTTCAACGGTTTCGCCCACCATTGCGGTGTCGACCGGGTACGCACCGATGCCTACAATTGCTACGTCTATCACGGTCGGTAACAAATCCACTGTGAAGGGCCGAACCGGAGAGCCTACCGCGGCCAGTTCAACCAGAAACTGTTGCGCCCCCGCCGCGTAATTGCTGGTGAGCCAGTCGAACGTAACTGCCGCGATCTCTCCCGGGTCCAAGCGCGGGCTCCTGGTTTCTGGCTGCTTGTCGTCCGACGGGAAGTGGAGGGTGACCGGGATGTTGGCCGCAACCGGTCCGTCATTGCGCACCGTGACCGTAATGGTCGCCGGCTCACCAGCCGTCGGATTTTCAGGACTGGCCGAAACATCCAAGATTGTTGCTGTGATGAGCAACTGGGTGAGCTCGAACTGCAGCTCGGCAGCGGTTTGTCCAGTTGCGACGTTGTGCGCCACGGGTACATTGGCCGTCAACGTGTGCTCGCCGATATCGTAATCTCGGGTTTTCCAAGTGAACCGAGCCGTTTCAGTCGTCTTTGGGAAGACGGAAGGACTGCGCATTTCGGAAGACTTGGTTTCCGATGGAAAATGCAACACTATCGGCACGTTGACGGTGGCCGGACCATTGTTCTGCAACTCCACCTCGATGGCTATCTCTTCACCCTGCATCGCTGTCTCTTCAGGCGATGTACGGATGCCGACTATCTCCGCGTCAATGTGCAATATGATGTCAACATTGGCAATCGCGATGTCACCGTAGACTTCCGATGAAGCCACCAATTTCAGCACGTGCTGTCCCAGCATGTTGGTAGAGGCCGGGACACGCCAGGCAATCTGCTCGGCAGATTGACCATCTGACGCTAACTCGTCGAGGGTTTTTGTGGCTGTCGGTTCTGAAGCATCGTCTACATATAGTTCTAGGGTTAGAGAAAGGGCTACCTCGCTCTTGTTTTGAATCGTCGCATTTATCGTGGCTTGGTCTCCCAGGACCAGAACATCGGGAGAAACCACGACGCTCGTCATCTCTACATTCACCGCCGGACCCGAGCGATTGATCTCGACGGTTCCGGTGTTGTTTTCTGGAGACTCATCTCTCGCCGCTGAGAGTAATCCCGAATCCACCGAAGGGACACCGCGGCGGTGGTCCGACACGGGGCGAGGGGTCAGGGAACGGGCTGGCGGAGGCCTGATGTCGGTGAGATAGTCGATGTGGAGCGTGGATGCCGCGCCAAGGGGATGTTGACGGCCCGTAGTAGCGGCGTTGGGCGCGATTTTCAGCGCAGACCGCAGGCGGAGACCGTCAGGGGCCCAGCCTGGCGCGGCTGAGCCAGACAGTTGGGTAATCTGGTGGAGGGGTCAGACGCCGAGGGCGTGGTCAGGAAGGGAGCGGCAGGGCGCGCAATCGAGCCAGAGCGCTGCTGAATTGGTTTCGCCAAGGCCAGCCCTGTGGCAGATGCAGGGTGAGGCGTCGCGCCTTGCGGGTGATGCGTCCGGCCAGGGAGAAGAAGCGCCACCGGAGGGTCTTGGTGGTTGCCATCGGCTCACCCAGCCCGATGCGCGTGGTCCAGCGCACCAGATTGTGGGCGATTACTTGCACCGCCAACCAGGCGGCGTTGGCGGCGAAGCGTCCTGAGGGGAGATGGTTGAGGCCCACGCCGTACTTCAGGTCGCGGATGGCGTTCTCGATCTCGGCGTGGCGGCGATGGTCAGCTTCCAGTTCCAGGGTGTCGCCCTCACGGTCGGTGATGAAGGCGTGATAGCTGTAGTTGGCGATGAGGGCCAGCTGGGAGCCGGGGGTGGGCTTCACTCGCCGGACGATGAGCCTCACCGGTACCGCATCGGGCTCACTGGCAAAGGGAGTATAGATGGTCTCGGCCACGTCGGCGCCGCCCTCCATCCAGTAGGGGATGGGCGTCCAGTCTGCCTCGGGTATGGCGTCAATGAGATTGCGCAGTTGGGGGTGCTGGCGAACGGTGATGGAGTAACGTACCTTCTTATCGCGGCAGGCGGCCACCATGTCGTGGGTGTAGAAGCCGCTGTCCGCCCGCATGGTGAGCGATCCAGTGGCTCCGGCATGGCGCACTCGGCTCACCGTTTCGCGCAGGAAGTTGGCGGCGCCGCGGGCGGTGTTGGCCCGACCCTTTCGCAATCGACACATCAGCACCTCTCCGGTGCCCTCGGCCACGGCGAGGAGCGGGTGATAGCCCCGCTGGCCGGTGTAGCCGTGATGGCGCGCACCCTCCTTGCTCAGACCGTAGGTCTCGCAGATGGTGGAATCGAGATCAATGGTCAGCGGCTCGTCTCCTGGACCGGCGCCGAAGGCCCAAGCTTGAGCCAGCACCTCACGGCTCACCCGATCCAACTGGCGCGTGTGGCCCCACCGGAAACTCCGCAGAAACGTACCCAGCGTGGACGGCGCCTTGACTACGCAGCCCAGCACCCGCTCGGTCTCGCCAGCGCGCAACACGTCGGCGTCGTCAATGCAGTCGCCACCGGCCAGCGCCGACGCCACCAGGGTCAGCATCTTGTCGCCGGCATTGGCGCGACCTGGCGCATCTCCCAGGTGAACGTGGCGGTCCACCAACTCTCCCAGCCCCAGGTGATGGGCCAGGGTGATGGGCAAAAGCAGCCCCGCATTGGCCACCAGGCGCTGATCATCAAAGGCAATTTGGATGCGGTCGGGCTGCTCGCGTGGTAGCATCTTTTGGGTGCTCCTCGTTTCGGGTTGGTTTTCTGTTTCAAAAACCATTATCCCCGAAGCCGGGAGCACTTTCTCATCCCTTCAACACGCCGACACGCTCATCCTTTCGGTGGATTGGGGGTAATACTTCAATGGTATGAGCGCCGGGCGTCACATCCCCTACCGGCACTGCAAGATTTTCTGTTTTAGATTGACCCGCCGGTATTACCATCGTGTGCCGGTACAGTTCTTGCTGTTCTGTTCCGTCCTTCGGCTCCAAGAGGAACCGGATAGTGGCCGGTTCGGTTGCCGGTCCGTCATTAGCCACTTCAACGGTGATTTCGACGCTATCGGAGGTGAATGGCAAAGTGGTCTGTAGAGGATGAACCGATGCCAATCGGAGATCCACCGCTCCAAATTCCGGCCTTGTAAGCGTCTGGCTTATGCTTACTTTGTCGTCTTTTTGTTCTCCCAAATGCAAAACAATTTCGTCAGGATGCACGACATTAATCCGGTCTGTTGATGCATCCGTGTTATTGGCTTCGTTGACGTCCACGAAGTCGCTTGGGCTGACTATCGTGATTGCGGCGCCGATCGTTCCGTCGCTCAAGGCCGGCAGTGTTGGAATGATCCACGCGATTTCGCCCTCTGCCTTGGCACCGAACGGGACGACGCAATGCGAAAAACAGAGTGCGCTGGCATCGTTGACCGCTTGATCTTCAGGCCCGTTCATAGTGAGCGCAAGCGTGATGTCCGTCTGGCAGCTGAAATTGTAGACCCGGTAAGCGACCCTCAAATTCTCGCCGACGTAGTAGTTCGGAGGGGATCGTTTTTGACCGGCGAGATCCCTGATGTCAGTGACTTTGACACGGACATCCTCGACGCAGCCGTCTGCCTCTTCAATGTCGTCGAATGCGGACCGGAAGAGCTCGATTTCCAGAAGATCCTCGTTGTCATCGGCGGTGGTGTCCTCGGGAAGTTCCGCGGCAACTTTCAACGTGTGCGTTCCGACGCTTTCGCCAGTGGAGTCCCACTGCAGCACCACCTCTGAACTGGATCCGGGCGCAATGAGAGACGATGTTCCCGTTGACGCCGCTGTGGTCTGTTGTAGCTGCCCGACCAAGTATAGTCCGATTGGTACCGTGACTGGTGCCTCCCCATGGTTGGTGACCGTTGCAACCACTTCCAACGTTTGACCGATGGCTGCCACGTTGCGATTGATAATCGCCGCTGTGAGTTCCACGGCCATCATCGGCGCCCGGAGAGCCACGGTAAGCAGCGCTGCGTCGTTTGAATCACCGTTATGATCCGGAGCGCTTGCAACGATTTTTAGCGGGTACTCGCCGGGTTCAAATTCGGTCGTATCCCATTCCAGGCTTGTATCGATGGTTTCGCCAGCCAGGATCGACTCGATCGCTGCGGTACCGGCCGCTTCCTCGGAAGCTCCGACATACAGATCGATCGCTACGTCGGTGACCTCGGCATCGCTCTCGTTGAGCACCTGTACATTGATGGTAACGGACGACCCTGCCACGTTGTCTGTCGACGCTGGGATTACGGAGATCAACGCTATGGGATTGCGAAGATCAATGTTGACCCATTGGCTGTCGTCTCTATCCGGGTCCTGACCATCCGCACCGGCGGCGACGAGGAGGTCAAACACGTCCACATCCCGGCCCGACGTGTCCCATTCAATGGTCGCGTCGGCCGTGCTGCCGGTTGCAATGGATGAAATCGTCGCAGAACCAAGCGCTCCGTCCACGTTGGGTTCGTACAGGCCAACCGTCAAGTTCGCCAGTTGGCCGCTACCGACGTTTTCAACTTGAGCAGTAAACTCGATGTTGTCACCGACGATCGCGACGGCGTTTTGTGGGGAAGCGCTTTTGAGCACCAACCAGTTTCGTATCTCGATGTTCGCTGAGACGGAGCTGTTCGTCTCATTTGTATCCCAGTCGGTGGTTGCCACGAGCAAAATGTCGTAGTCGCCGACATTCGCGTCCGCCGTGGCCCATGTCAGTGTGCCTGATGTCGATTCATCTACGGCCAACGTCGCTACATTTGCAGTCGCCGTAGCTTCTTCCTCCTCTTGGTCGTCAGTTCCGTCGGCAGTCGTATCCTCTATCGTCTGATCCTGGCCGACTTCAGTGACATAGAGACTGATTTGCACCTCGCCCGTGTCGTTTTCTCCCGAGTTAGTGACGGTAAACGGCACACTCACGGAGTTGCCGCTGACCGCTGAAGAAGCAATGGGGCTGGTCAAGCTCAACTCCACGTCCACCGGATCATGCAGGATGAGGGACGCAGTCACGCTGTCATTGGTTGAATCGTCGTCGTCGGCAACTGTTGCAACCACGCGCAGGCTGTAGGTCCCGGCTTCGACGTCATTTGTATCCCACGAGATCGTGACGGTGGCTGTCCCTCCCGCAGCGATGGTGGCAGCGGTTGCAGAGCCCAATGCTTCCGTATCATCCCCTTGGTACAACGATACGGTGGGAGCAATTACGATGTCGCCGTCATTTGCGAGCGAGATGGTGAAGTCAACCGTATCCCCAATGACCGCTTCAGTTGACGACGCTTGAACCCCGGTAACAGCGACGTCCGTGGAGGGTTCTCGAAGGGTCACTGTGACCGTCTTGCTATCATTGGCAGAATTGCCGTCCCCCTCCGATGCAGCCAGTACGCGCAGATTGTGTGCTCCCGCTTCTGCCTCGTCGGTGTCCCACGAGAGCGTCACAGTACTCTCGCCATCAGCCGCGAGAGCGGAAACCGTGGCGGAATCCAGCTCGTCTGTTTCATCGCCATGGTCGAGCGTAACCGTGGCGCCGGCTTCGGAATCGCCGTCGTTGCTGATGGTGACGGTGAAATCAATGTCATCCCCAATCAACGCCGCCGTCTTGGACGCCGTGACCGATTTGACGGCGATGTCCACCGAAGACACCTCATTGACGATGTTTATGGCGTCAGCTGAGGTATCGCTGTTATTGCTCGTATCGGCGTCGCTGAAGTCCGACGGCGCGTCGATCGTGACGGTAGCAACCACCTTCTCACCGGTGGCGTTGGGATGCTTGCCCAGATCCCATTGAACGGTTCCGTATTCAGGCGACTCCGCCGGGATGGTACACCCTTCTGCACAAGGCGCTGTAGAGCCATCGGCGTCGTGAATTGTAGCCTTGCTCACCGATCCCGTCAGAGCCACGGTGACGGTTACATCGCCACAGCTATCGTTGGTAACGGTATAAGCGATCCAGATGTCGTCGCCGTTGCCGTAATCGGGAGGATCAGCCAACGTGTAAGTAAAACCTTCCCATACTGCATCAACCGTGATGCTGACGTCGTCCACGCAGGACTGTTGCGGTGCCGCGCTCTCCGCAATTTCAGCAGGGAGGAATACCTTCCAGTCGGCAGGGCCCGACCACACGCTCGCCAAAGCCATGCAGCCGGTTAGCGCCACCAGAATCAATGCCAGCGGGCGAACGCCGTTCATGATCGAACTCGGTTAGCAGGGCCCGCAGGCTAGACGGATCCCGCGTCAGGAGCTCGGCTTGGTGTACACAAACATGACTGCCCCGGTTGCGGTTGCTCCGGTGTCGACGGCGACCGTAACTTCGTAGAGGCGGCTTGCGTCGTCGGTACGTTCTAATTCGAACGCCGATACGGCTAACCGAGCGGGCTCCTGAACAGTGACGACCGCGCTGCCATCTACCATCAATTCGGCGGTCACAGTAGATTGGCCCTGCGTCTGGATACTGGCGATCAATACCGACGCCGACGCCAGGATGTTTTCGATGGTCGGCGGGACTACTAACCTGACCGGGTCGGACGTTCCTCCGTTTGACGCATGGCTGAACAGCACGAAAGCGTTGTGATCCGGATGTTGCCAGTGGTAGTAGCCGACTGTGTCGTGGGTTGCCTCGATGATTTCGGGCACGTCTTGCTTGGCGGCGGACAACACCTCGTTAACGGCCAGTACCAGGAGGTTCTGTTTCAAATTGTCCGCTTGTTGGTCCAGCGAGTCGTACCGCCAGATGCCCGCGGCTGGCGCGTCAGCCGGCAAATAGGCCACGACCCATCCGCGGTCATCGAAATAGACCGTGACCTGTCTGGACTGTACCGCGCTCCCGAAGCCGACCGCGGCGACCGTCGGCAACTCCACTATGCCGAAATTGGCTCCTGAATCCACGTGGCGGCCGGCCTCCACCCGGTTTCCATTTGATTCGTCCGGTTCTTCCAACAGGGCATCCCTGATGGCTATTACGTTGAGTCGCGGATGTAGGTCGCTTTGTCCGTCTCCCTGGAAGTGATCGGGCACCCGGTGATGTGCGGAAATGCCCGCGTCCTCTTCCCGAAAGGCCGTGGCATCGTTGCCCTGAGAGGTGGTGACCAAATGGTTTGGCTCCGCCAGATCCCAAACGGTTGCAACTGTAGCGCGCGCCTGACTGGCTTCTGCCGGTGCGCTACTGCACGGCCAAAAAACCAGTGCAACCGATACAGCAACCGCTATGCTAACCCAGAGCAAACGACTGGAAATTAGATCTCGATATGACGTGTTTTGATGTTTCATAAGACGATATTGCACGACTTCGTCGAAAAGTGTGTGAAACGGGCAAAGTGGTGGCTCAATGCTTCACGATATTGGTGTGAACATCCTGTAACTCTGGCTTGCCACTACTTGAGCCGTGCGGGATAATAAGCACCAGATTGCCGAAAGTCTGTGCAAATGCCAATTTGCACATAGCACTATCACAGCGTGCAGAAAACATGGGACTGGAACGCGAGGATCGCCGGTTGAGAGCCGCCCAGGTGGGGATGCTGATGCGGGCCTACCGTGAGTCCTTCGCGCAGGCAGATGGCCGCAAGGGGCTGACGCAGGAAGAGTTGCTGGTCCGTATGGCGGAAGTGGACGGTCAGTACGGGGAACGGTACAGCCATAGCACCGTGTCCCGCTGGGAATCGGGTGCGACACGCCCTACCCGGCAACGCTTGATAGCGTTTGGCAAAGCCCTGGAACTGTCATCGGTGGAAGTCGACGGGCTGATAACCCTCGCGGGTTTGGATGGCCGCGACCGGGTGGGCACCCTTCATCGAACGTCCGCTTCGAGTAGTTCAGGCATTGGTATTGCCGATGACTCACGGGATACGCTGGTGAATGTCGGCGCGGCAGACACCCAAACAGGGGACAGATCGGTGGCTTCGTCCAATCTCTCCGGCGCAATCCGCTATTGCCTCTCTCGCTTCCTGTTACCAGGGCTGTGCGTTGCTGGTGGCGGGTATGTGTTGTCGGCGCTTGGATGGACTGCAGACTGGATACTGACCTTTTTCATCGCTGTCGTTATGGGACTGATGCTGACCCAAGGATTTCTCCGAATGCGCAAGGGGGACCAGCTACGCGAATTCTTCTTCGTGTCGCTGTTTTTTCTCCTGAGCACCCCCTTGCTACAGATGCCTCTAATTCGTATGGACAACTATGGTTTCTACACCATAGCCGATTTTGCCGGCACGCCGATACCTTGCCTGCTAGCCCTGATAGTGAATCTAGCTCTGGCTCTAATCGCAGGGCTAATGTTCGACTTGTTATGGAAATGGCAGTACTCCAAAGATGTCAGTGAGAGAAGGGCTCCGCAGAGAGCGGCATGGGTTGCACTCCTGCCCCTGGCTTTCGTTTACTGCTGCATCATGGTCATCTCTAACGTTGGGTCCTGGATCCACCTTACGGTGGTTCTACCCGTTTTAGGCGTCGTGTTTATCACCCTGTTGGTGCTGCGCGACCCGGTCGTCACACCGCGAGAACGCGACCTGAGATTCCTGCTTTGGGCGGTGGTGACGGCAACTATCGTTCTGTCGGCTCTAGGGGGAGCGGCGATTCTGACACTCTACTTAGCGCCCAGTTCTCTTCCCCAGCCGGACCACAACCTCCTGTATTCTTGGGATATCGATTTCACTGCGTTGGGATACACCCAAGACGAGCTAATGGAAAGGTTGCATCTCGGATTTATCTGGGTCGCGTTATCCAATTTCGTTTACGTAGTGGTTGTTATTGGAGGCAACCTGATTGTTGCCATCTACAGGCGTGGTAGCGGGAACGGCGCCCAGCCCACCGTCGTCATCTCGGAGCTGTCCACTCCAGAACCGTGTGGTCAGCCTCCGCGATCCGAGCAAGTGAAATCCCTCTTTATCCCCAGACTTTTCCGAAGTCAACCAGACAACGCTCGTGCAGCCTAGAGAGAGGCCTTGAGCACCCTACAGACGGGCCTCTCTTGCGTGGATGATGGAGCTTAGCCCGAATCCACCGAAGGGATGCGTGGGGGCTGGCTACGCAAGGGAAGAGAAGCGTGGGTGATGGGACAGCAGTGCCCTGACGCCGCCGGATTCGAGCGGGTGCGGGTCGTGACAGCTACGCCAGAGGGATGTTGACGGCTCGCAAGCGGTGGCGGAGGGCGAGATCGTCGGGCAGATGGCAGCTGGAGACACGCGGTGCTCAGCCTGACGCGGGACGGCCAGGCGGTTGGACGGTCTGGTTGAAGGGTCGGACGCCGAAGGCGGCGTCAGGAAGGGAGCGGCAGGGCTCGCAATCGAGCCAGGGCGCGACTGAACTGGTTCTCCCAGGGCCAGCCCTTGGGAAGGTGCAGGGTGAGGCGACGGGCCTTGCGGGTGATGCGTCCGGCCAGGGAGAAGAAGCGTCGCCGCAGGGTCTTGGTGGTAACCACCAGCTCGCCCAGGCCGATGCGCGCCGTCCAGCGAGCCAGATTGTGGGCCATGACCTGCACCGCCAGCCAGGCGGCGTTGGCGGGGAAGCGTCCCGAGGGAAGATGATTGAGGCCCACGCCGTACTTCAGGTCGCGGATGGCGTTCTCGATCTCGGCATGGCGGCGGTGGTCGGCCTCCAGTTCCAGAGTGTCGCCCTCCCGGTCGGTGATGCAGGCGTGATAGCTGTAGTCGGTAAGCAGCGCCAGTTGGGAACCAGGCGCGGGCTGCACTCTGCGGACGATGAGCCGCGTTGGTGCGGCGTCGGGCTCATGCTGGAAGGGTGTGTATTCAGTCTCGGCCACGTCGGCGCCGCCGTCCATCCAGTAAGGGATGGGCGTCCAGTCCGTCTCGGGTATGGCCTCGATGAGATTGCGCAGGCTTTGGTGCTGGCGGATGGTGATGGAGTAGCGGACGTCCATCTTGCGGCAGACGGCGACCATGGCGTGGGTGTAGAAGCCGCGGTCGGCGCGGACGGTGAGTTGTCCGGTGGCTCCGGCGTAGCGCACCCGGCCCACCGTCTCCCGCAGGAAGTGGTCCGCGCCCCGCGCGGTGTTGGCCCGACCCTGGCGCAGCCGCGCCATCAGCACGTCGCCGGTGTCCGCGGCCACGGCCAGCAGCGGGTGATAGCCCCGCTGGCCGGTGTAGCCATGGCGACGGGCGCCCTCCTTGCCCAGTCCGTAGGTCTCGCAGACGGTGGAGTCCAGGTCGATGGTCAACGGCGCATCGCCCGGGCCTCCACCGGCAGCCCAGGCCCGAGCCAGGAACTCCCGGCTCACCCGATCCAGCTGGCGAACATGACCCCACCGGAAACTGCGTAGAAAGGTCCCCAGGGTGGACGGCGCTTTGACCACGCAGCCGATGGCGCTGGCCGTCCCGCCGGTGCGCAACACGTCGGCGTCGTCAATGCAGTCGCCGCCGGCCAGCGCCGACGCCACCAGCGTCAGCAGCTTGTCCCCCGGGTTGGCTCGACCCGGCGCATCTCCCAGGTCAACGTGGCGGTCCACCAGCTCACCCAGACCCAGATGGTGGGCCAGGGTGACCGGCAGGAGCAGTCCGGCATTGGCCACCAGACGGTGATCATCGAAGGCGACGTGGATGCGGTCGGGGCTGCCCAGTGGTAGCATCTAACAGGTGCTCCTCGTTTCGGGTCGGTTTCTTGTTTCAAAAACCATTATCCCCGAAGCCGGGAGCACTTTCTCATCCCCTCAGCACGCAGCCACATTCATCCTTTCGGTGGATTGGGGCTTATGCAGATTGCGTATGAAGACTTCGGTAATGGCCTCGTCGCGTCTGACGGCGTCTTCAATTGCTTTCACGGCCTCATCGTGGCCGTCAATGTCCAGGTGGTCCCGCATCGGCTTCCCGCTGGCTGTTAGGCCGTGGAGGATCAGACTTCTAGTCTCCCCCAGCGTGAGTTGTCCCGCGTCAACTAAATATGCCGAATTATCGTCGATTAGTTTTGCCGGTTCACCTCCTCTACCTGGCCCCGTTGCTGGGCGGCGTCGGTGCGGTAGCTGGGGACGGCAAACTCCAGTATCACGGAATGGTGCACCACCCGGTCGATGGCCGCGGCGGTGGCCATGGGGTTAGCGAAGATGCGCTCCCACTCCGAGAAGACCAGGTTGGACGTGATGCCCAACGACCTCCGTTCGTAGCGTTCGGCGATGAGGGTGAAGAGGACCTCAGACTCCTCGGCGCCCTGGGGCAGATAGCCCAGATCGTCCAGGAGCAGGAAGTCGAAGTTGTCCAGCCTCCGCAGCCGGCGAGGTAGGTCGAAGTCGCGCTTGGCGGCCAGCAAATCCTGCACCAGGCGGTAGGCTGGGGCGAAGAGGACGGAGCAGCCGGCTTCCACCAGGCGGTGGCCCAGGGATCCAGGCCACTGAGCGTTGCCGCGGCGTTGGCCCGATTCTGGCGGTTCGGCCATTGGGTGGCCGAGGTCAGCAGGCCGATGCTCGCCACGCTCTGGTACAGCTTGGCCTGCGGGAACGAGACTCCGCCGCTAGCTACGACGACTCGATACTCCTGCTCCGACTGGGCAATCCCGTTGTCGGCCAAGTTCGTTGGCGGCGGATGCCGTTGAGGGGAAGCAGCCGCTTTGGTGGACAATCCCTTGTCTAGCCGGTTCCGATCCCGTCATTGAAGTCCCCAGATCAAGTAGGCAGGGATCTTCTGGCCAGGCTGTCCTTCCCAGCGACCCCGTGCGATGGTCACGTCCCCAGAAACTTGGTCACGTAGGCCACATCAACTGACGGCATTGTGAGTCCGAATCCGGCAATCGCCTCCGCGAACCGGCTGATGTCGTAAGCGCTGGTATCGGATAGGTACGATCCGACTGAGTCCAGAGAGTGAACCAGGACTCTCAACTCCATGTCTTCCCCGCGCTCGGCCATTGCTGCCAGTCTTGATTTCCAGTCCCCCAATGGGACACGTTCTGTTGCGTATCCGTGGCGTTCCATGTAAGCGAAGACCTGGTCGGCGGGAACCGGGTCCTGTTGGACCACGTTGTAAACCTTGCCCAGATGTGCCGGATCGTCTGAAATCCTCGTGATGGCGGTCACCAAAAAGTCCACGGGGGTCATCTCGAAGAACCAGTCCGGCGCCATGGGAGCGCAACCGAGTCGCGCGCAGGCCTTGATGATCGATGAAAGGAAGTCATTCGGATTGACCGTGCCGGTTCCGCTGTGGTGGCCTATGTTGCCCGGACGGAAAATGCACACCGGCAGTCCCCGGGAAACCGCAGACCATACAAGCCGTTCCGCAACCCATTTGGCTTGGTTGTAGCCTCCCTCCATCCTGTCGACGAAGTCGTCAATCTGACTGTTTTCCAGGTAGGGAGTGTCGTCTCCTCCAGGGAACACGCCGTTGGATGAAATGTACTGGATTGGCTTTGTTGTAGAGTTGCAGGCGAACTTCAGCACCTCCAACATCCCGCCCACGGTGTGGGGCTTTGCTGCGGCATAAGGATAGGCGTAGTTGACGGAGGCGGCGCAATGAAATATCAGGTCAATCTCGTCCGAGAGTCGCTGATACTCCTCATCATACAATCCCATCCGGGGCTGGGTAAGGTCCCCGCTGACAGAGACGATCCTGTGTTGCATGGACTGGCCGGCCAGCCCGTAAAACCTCTGGGTCTCCAGTACTCGGTTGGCGGACATCCCCGGGTCGGGATTGGGGTCCCTTGCCAGGCAGTAAAAACGAGTGTCCCGGCTCGTGGCGCGTAGCAGTTCGTCAAGGAGAAAGGCCCCAAGGAAGCCGGTTGCTCCGGTGATCAGCACCGACGACGCTTCGCTCAATCGGCCAACCCGAGCATCGCCTTTCGGCGCGATGTCCGGCGCCAGGGTCGAGTCTTCGGCCAGCGAAATTCTTGATTCCATGTTCGGCCCTCTATGTTCCAGGTGCGCCGCCAGCTCGCTGACGGTCGGGTATTCGTAGACCTCAGTACCGCTGAGGTCAATCCCAAACGTCTCTTCGATGCCCAGCGTGAGGGCCAAGCCGGTCAGCGAGTTGCCGCCAAGGTCAAAGAAGTTCCAGTGGTCCTGCAAGGACTCGCTGTCAACATCCAGGGCTTCGCCCCACAACTCCCACAAGGCTGTGCGTCGTTCTGTTGCGGTGGCATGCTTCGGGAGCTGCGCCGGCTTCTTGGCGCCGGACCCGCCTTTGCGCAGCGCGGGCAAGGCCTTGCGGTCCAGTTTTCCGGTCTGCTGGTTCAACGGGAGCACTTCCATCTCTACGAAATGGCTGGGCACCATGTAGAGAGGCAAATATCGCTCCAACAGAGTACGCAGGTCTCTGCTTGTTCTGCTGGCGGTGTCCACCTTCCATGTCGCCTGCGGGCCCCGTACCACGTAGGCCACCAACCGCTTGTTGGTTTCGTCTTCCGTTTCGGCCAGCACCGCTGTATCGGCCACACCACAGTGCTTCCGCAAAGCTTCCTCGATGGCTCCCAGGTAAACGCTGTAACCCCTGATCTTGACCATGGAATCGTTTCGCCCAACGATTGTTGTGATCCCCAGCGCATCTACCTCGGCCAGGTCGCCGGTCGCGTAGTACCTCTCACCATCGAGAGTGACGAACTTCTCCGCGTCCAGATCGGGCCTCTTCAAATAGCCCCGGGCGAGCCCGCGCCCGCCGATGTACAGCTCGCCGACCCCGCTTGGAGCCGGGGCGGACTGTCCCTCCGGGAGTACGCGGACAGTCACGCCGTCCATCGGTAGCCCCACTGGGCAGGCGTCCATGCCTTCCGTGCTCAAATTCGTCAATTCAATGGTGCAGGTGTCGTGAGTCTCGCTGATGCTGTAGGTATTGAAAACGCGGGCAGAAATGGGAAGAAGGTCCAATGCCAGCTTCAACAGGCTGGTTGGCACCACCTCTCCGTTCAGCCATACCACTCGCAGAGACAACAGCCGGTCGCGCAAGAGTTCAGGGCCTGCCGAGTTCAGGATCCCCTGCAGCAGGGACGGAGTGAACAGGACCTCCGAAATCTGGTGTTCTGCTATAAACTGGGTGAGGGCCCTGGGAAGGAATACGATGTCATCGGGGATCACGTACACCGTTCCTCCTTTGAGCAGCGGCCGGAGGAACTCCCACGGGAGGAAGATGTTGCAGGCGACCCGGTCCCCGACGGCATAGGAACTGAACTTGTACCTGGCGAAGTAGGACGAAATGACGGAGCCGCTGGTCTGCATCACCCCCTTTGGGTCCCCGGTCGTGCCAGAGGTGTAGGGCAGAAAGGCCAGGTCATCGCTTGCAACTTCTACCCCGGAGGTTGCGGCATAGCAGTTCCTCCAGGACTGACCGCTGTCAATAGGCAATACATGCGTTCCGGTGATCTGCTTCAACCGGGACAGGTACCGCGCTTGGGTGATCACCACCTTGGGCTGCGCTTCTGACAAAATGGCTCGGCGCTGAGGTTCGGGCGAGTCCAGGGCCATGGGCATGAAGGCGGCCCCCGCCTTCAGAGTACCGATGCTGGCGACGATGTACTCCGGGCAGGTCTCCATGAAAATGCCCACCGGGTCATCCGTTGAGACACCGCGATCCAGAAGATAGGCTCCCAACGCATCGGTAGCCTGGTCCAGCTCAGCGTAGGATGTCCGCTGACCCCGAAAGACGATTGCCGGGTCGTCCGGCGTGTTGGCCGCTTGTGCTTTGAAAAGCTGATGTAAACCGCACTCTGTCGAATTCATGGCACAAGCTCGAGCGCACCCAATCGGCATCAATCAAAACAGATGAAGATACGGCGATTTCGGCGTTTAGCGCTCATTTTACATTTTCCTCCCGTAAAGTAAACTGTAGTCACAAATATCTAGTCATCTTTCGTCTCCAAAATGCCGTTAGATTCACGGGGTGAACCCATGCAATTCGACTCTTTGGACTTCTACCGGGAACACGCCCAGAGGTATTCCCAGCTTTCCCACGAGTACACTCATTCCGTGTACACCGCTGCCTCTCACCCCGCCCTGGCTGGGGATCTGGACCTGCACAAGCGGGTTGTCGAACTGGCGTCCGGCAAACGCGGGCTGGACGCGGGATGCGGGGCGGGCGCCCGGGACGTTTACCTGTTGTACACTTGGGGGTATGACGTCTACGGGATTGACGCGGTGGAAGAAAACATCAGCCTCGGGAAGGCGCTGCACCCGGAAATCGCTGACAGGCTCCGAGTCGCCGACATGAGGGAGCCGCTGGACTTTGAGGCGGGTTTCTTTGATTTCGTCCTGTGCAACGCCGTAATCCAGCATCTGACCCCCGAGACCACCGAAACCACCACGATCCCCGAGTTGGCCAGGGTGCTGGCTCCCGGGGGAGTGCTGCAGCTGATGTTCAAGACCGGCGCGGGGGTGGCGACCGTCAGCGACCGCGCTTATGGAGCCGACGGCGTGGACCGGTCCTTTCAGCTCTACGACGAACACCGCTTGTTGAAGATACTGGAGGACTGTGGTTGCTCCCTAGTGGAAGCGGAAGGGAGCGAAGACCTGGGCGGAATGCTCTATTTCAGCGACCCCAAACCCATGCGCTATTGCACCTTTTGGGTGAGGAAGGACTAGGCCGATCGGATCACAGGGGCACAGGCCGGACATCTAACGTGGAGGCGGTTTCCTGGATCTCGCTTATGGAGAAACCGGCAATCCCAGCCACTTGGCACTTCAGCCCGGCGTAGGCGGTGGCGAGACGGGTGCAATCCTCCAGCGGCCATCCTGCTCGAAGCCCGTAAATGATGCCGGCCGAAAAGGCCGCGCCGGCGCCGTAACAGTCCAGCACCGTTACTGCCGGAGGCTTGACTAAATAGACCTCCTGTCCCTGGGCTACCACGCAGCCGTCAGCGCCCTGAGTTACCAGAGCCGTGCCCACGCCCTGACTGATCAGGGAACTGGCGATGTCCGCAGGGATGCCTGACACTCCGGGTTCGTCCATAGAAACCTGGCAAATGTTGGCATATTTCAACAGGCCCCCCGTGGCGGGGCTCCTGTTGTATTGCGATTCCAGGTTGAGGAATATGGGCACGCCTTGGGAAAAGGCGGTTTCCATAGCCTCCACCACCCTGGGGCCGTCATACCAGTCAACGTAGAGCAGCCCTGCCCCTGCAAGGATGGTGGGTGTCGGCGCTTCCAACCTGTCCAGGACCACGGGCTCCCGCCGTTGAAAATAGGTGCGGCCCCCGGTGGCATCCAGGATTCCTACCTCCATCGGAGTTGCCAGCCCCTGGTTGACTCTTTGATCGGTGTGCACTCCCCACGACTTCAGATGTTCCAGGACTCTCTCACCGTGATGGTCGGCGCCTACCGGTGAGGAGATAAGCTTGGTCGGGACACCCCACCCGGACAGAATGCAGGCCACGATGGCGGCGTCGTCTCCCACGGTTTCGACTGAGCCCAGGACCAACGCGCCGCCATTTTTCGGCGGCAGTTCATCTACCATCAAGAGCAGGCAATGGGTCAGAAACCCAAAGCACACTACGCCTCCGCTCAGCATTCCGACCGGGTTCAGGCTTTCGCCGGCTGCTGACAGATCAGTCGGCATAACAAGTTAGATCCTTCGCCTGGAATACCAATTGCAAGATCCGTAAATCGTTGTGAAATCGCGGCAATCGACGAGCAATGCCAGCCGATGGTAGCGCGGAACCGGATAGATTGTCCACCAAGGAAACGGGGCAGGAAGCGCAAATGGTCTTACCACTCCTGCCGAAGCTGCAGCGACCGCTGGAGTCGAACTCCCGGCTCAGCCATTCAAAGACTTGCGGGTCGCAAACTCGAAAACGGTACTGCTTACAGTCCCCTAATCCCGAATCCACCGAAGGGATGCGTGGGGGCTGGCTACGCAAGGGAAGAGAAGCGTGGGTGATGGGACAGCAGTGCCCTGACGCCGCCGGATTCGAGCGGGTGAGGGTAGAGACAGCTATGCCAGGGGGATGTTGACGGCTCGCGAGTGGCCGCGGAGGGCGAGATCGTCGGGCAGATGGCAGCTGGAGACACGCGGTGCTCAGCCTGACGCGGGACGGCCAGGCGGTTGGACGGTCTGGTTGAAGGGTCGGACGCCGAAGGCGGCGTCAGGAAGGGAGCGGCAGGGCTCGCAATCGAGCCAGGGCGCGACTGAACTGGTTCTCCCAGGGCCAGCCCTTGGGAAGGTGCAGGGTGAGGCGACGGGCCTTGCGGGTGATGCGTCCGGCCAGGGAGAAGAAGCGTCGCCGCAGGGTCTTGGTGGTAACCACCAGCTCGCCCAGGCCGATGCGCGCCGTCCAGCGAGCCAGATTGTGGGCCATGACCTGCACCGCCAGCCAGGCGGCGTTGGCGGGGAAGCGTCCCGAGGGAAGATGATTGAGGCCCACGCCGTACTTCAGGTCGCGGATGGCGTTCTCGATCTCGGCATGGCGGCGGTGGTCGGCCTCCAGTTCCAGAGTGTCGCCCTCCCGGTCGGTGATGCAGGCGTGATAGCTGTAGTCGGTAAGCAGCGCCAGTTGGGAACCGGGCGCGGGCTGCACTCTGCGGACGATGAGCCGCGTTGGCGCGGCGTCGGGCTCATGCTGGAAGGGTGTGTATTCAGTCTCGGCCACGTCGGCGCCGCCGTCCATCCAGTAAGGGATGGGCGTCCAGTCCGTCTCGGGTATGGCCTCGATGAGATTGCGCAGGCTTTGGTGCTGGCGGATGGTGATGGAGTAGCGGACGTCCATCTTGCGGCAGACGGCGACCATGGCGTGGGTGTAGAAGCCGCGGTCGGCGCGGACGGTGAGTTGTCCGGTGGCTCCGGCGTAGCGCACCCGGCCCACCGTCTCCCGCAGGAAGTGGTCCGCGCCCCGCGCGGTGTTGGCCCGACCCTGGCGCAGCCGCACCATCAGCACGTCGCCGGTGTCCGCGGCCACGGCCAGCAGCGGGTGATAGCCCCGCTGGCCGGTGTAGCCATGGCGACGGGCGCCCTCCTTGCCCAGTCCGTAGGTCTCGCAGACGGTGGAGTCCAGGTCGATGGTCAACGGCGCATCGCCCGGGCCTCCACCGGCAGCCCAGGCCCGAGCCAGGAACTCCCGGCTCACCCGATCCAGCTGGCGAACATGACCCCACCGGAAACTGCGTAGAAAGGTCCCCAGGGTGGACGGCGCTTTGACCACGCAGCCGATGGCGCTGGCCGTCCCGCCGGTGCGCAACACGTCGGCGTCGTCAATGCAGTCGCCGCCGGCCAGCGCCGACGCCACCAGCGTCAGCAGCTTGTCCCCCGGGTTGGCTCGACCCGGCGCATCTCCCAGGTCAACGTGGCGGTCCACCAGCTCACCCAGACCCAGATGGTGGGCCAGGGTGACCGGCAGGAGCAGTCCGGCATTGGCCACCAGACGGTGATCATCGAAGGCGACGTGGATGCGGTCGGGGCTGCCCAGTGGTAGCATCTAAGAACCTGTCTACGATCTCTGAAATAGGTTAAGTTGAGACTATTATCAGGGGAGGGGTAATCATGTCTCATTCCTATCCCAGCGACATCAGCCGGAAGCAATTCGCCCGGATTCTGCCGACGTTGGAGTCGGCTCGCCGCCGGACCAAGCCCCGCACCGTGGACTTGTATGACGTTTTCTGCGGCGTGCTGTACCTCTTGAAAAGCGGGTGCCAGTGGCGAATGCTGCCCGCGGACTTCCCCAATTGGCGCACTTGCTACCAGTATTTCCGGCAATGGAGCGAGCAGCCTGGCCCGGCGAAAGAATCCATTCTGGAGCAAGTCCTAAAAAAAATCGGTTGGCGCGGTCCGGCAAAGCAATGGACGGAAAGAGCAGACCAGCTTCTGCATCGTGGACTCCCAGAGCGTCAAGAACACGGACAGTGCCGATAGCAAGGGCTATGACGCGGGCAAGAAGGTGTCCGGAATCAAGCGTCACATCGCGGTGGACACGCAAGGATTGCCCCATGCGATACATGTGACTACCGCCAATGTTACCGACCGGGCTGGGGCTTTGGCGATGTTTGACGAAAACCGGGCCGACCTCAGCCAGGTCCAGAAGGTGCTGGTCGACGGGGGTTACACCGGGAAGCCCTTTGCCGCTGCGGTGCAAAGCCTGTTGGGAGCCGCAGTGGAAGTCGTGAAACGCCACGAACTGCACACCTTCGTGGTGCTTCCAAAGCGATGGGTGGTGGAGCGATCTTTCGCCTGGCTGGAAAAGTGCCGCCGACTCTGGAAGAACTGTGAAAGGAAGCTCAATACCAGCCTGCAAATGGCGGTGCTTGCCTTCATGGTGCTAATCCTCAAAAGATCGTAGACAGGCTCTAACAGGTGCTCCTCGTTTCGGGTCGGTTTCTTGTTTCAAAAACCATTATCCCCGAAGCCGGGAGCACTTTCTCATCCCCTCAGCACGCAGCCACATTCATCCTTTCGGTGGATTGGGGCTTAGGGGCTAATCCTGTAGCGTGCTGTTGGTCCCGCAGGTGTCGCCGCTTGAGCTGGCGACACCTGCGGGATTTTCATGACATCCCGACGTGTTGTAAGAACGTTTGTACTGTTATCTTGTGGCGCATGGACACCGCAGTCGGATGCTTGCTGGTTACGCACTTTCCCGTAAAGGCCGAACTGGCGCGACAGCCTGATCTGGCTGGTCGTGCAGTGGTTGTGGCCACTGGGGACTCCGGCCGTCGTCTGGTGGTGGACGCCGCACCAGAAGCCAGAGACGTTCGTGCCGGACAGCCGTTGACTGAGGCTTTATCCCTGTGCGCTGACGCGGTGGTTTTAACCGTTGATGACCAGTATTTGTCGTCATTCAACAATGATCTGATGACCTCTCTGTTCCAGGTTGTCGACCGAGTAGAGCCGGACGGTTACGGTAGATTCTATCTGGACCTGACCGGGATGGCGTCCATGTACGGTGGAGCGTCCAGCCTGGAGTTGGCGATGCTGTCTGCGATTGATGCCACACTGCAACCCCGGCTGGGATTGGCTTCAGGCAAGTTGCCCTCATACTGCGCGGCGGCCAGCGCCGAGGTCGGTAAGGGATTTACCGCCCCTGGAGACGTTGCTCAATGGCTGGCAACCTGGCCAGTGTCATGGCTGCCATTGGATCGCGACACTGTAGCGCGCTTACGCGGCTTTGGTATCGCTACGATGGGTAACGTAGCAGCAATGCCGTCATACGTCCTGGCAGATTTCCTGGGTGTCTTTGGATACCGAGCCTGGAAGCTGGCCCAAGGCATTGATGACGACCCGGTGGTTCCGACGGCACTGCCAGAGGCGCTTCACGAACGCATGGAGTTTCCATTTCCGGTAGATACGATTTCCGGTTGGGAAGCTGGCGTTCGCCTGTTGTCCGAACGTATTTGGAACACTCCCAATCTGCGGGGGAAAGGGATAACGGAAATATCGATCGAAGGTGAGCTTTCGCCAAATGGCATTTGGCATTTTGACCGGCAGCTGCGCGCTCCTGCCGGTTCGTCGGAGAGCCTGGCTTCGGCAGTTCTGGCCGGGTTAAATGCCCAGAACAGTCGCGGCCAAGGTCGCTGGCCGGGCGCAGCGTTGACCGACCTGTCGCTCACGGTGTCCGGCCTGGTCCGGTTGTCCGGACGGCAAATGGGTCTGTGGCTGGAGGAACGACGGGGCGTGGCTGTCCCGATAATCGATGGGGTTGACCGTCCGGTTGCCCTGGCGTTGGGATCTCCCTTGCCGGAGCGGCGCTGGGCGCTGGGTTCCGAACTGCTGCCGCTCGGTGGTGTCGCTGCCGTGGCCGTTTCCGAGGTCCACAGCGTGCCCCGAGCAGTAGGGTCGCATTCTGTCCGGAAAGTGATTGACCTATGGGATGTGGATACCGAGTGGTGGATGCCGGAACCGGCGCGCCGGCGGTACTGGCGGCTGGTGATGGATGGGGGCAAGTTAATCACGGTATACCGCAACCTCGCCACCGGCGGGTGGTATCGGCAGGGTTACTGACTTGTCCGCCGGCTTCGTTGAGCTGTGTGCCCACTCCTGGTATTCCTTCGGCGCCGGCGCGTCGTCTCCGGCCGAGCTGGTGGACCGGGCCGGTTACTACGGCTATCCAACCCTGGGCCTGACGGACGTCAGTAATTTATGCGGCGCGCTGGATTTCGTGCAGGAGTGTCGCTCTGCCGGCATAGGGGCCGTACTGGGCGCCGACCTGACGGTTCGGGAAGGTGACCGGATGGGCCCGGTGACCTTTGTCGCGGAGAATGGCGCGGGTTACTCCAACCTGTGTCGACTCATATCGCTGGCGCATGTGACGGGTGGACGAACCACGCCAGTTCTGGACGCCCGCTTCCTGGAGCCTCACGCTAAAGGTCTTATCGCACTGCTGGGGGATCCAAATGGCCTCCTGGCGGCAGATATTTCCGCCGGACGCTGGAGCGTGGCCGAGGGACGGGCAAAGCAATACGCCGGCTGGTTCGGCGCCGGGTCGGTATTTCTTGGGCTACAGCAGCATCTGGCCCATGGTGATACCGTCCGCAACGAGCGTATGTCACAGTTGGCGGAGTTGTGCAGATTGGGCTGTGTTGCGACCAACGCTCCCTGGTATCACGATACGTCCCGCGCACGGCTGCACGACTCGCTCACGGCCATGCGCTTGAACTCTTCTCTAAGCGAGATACGCAATAGTCTCAAGGTCAATTGTAATTACGACCTGCAGGCAAGAGATGTGATGGAACGACGCCTACGCAAATATCCTGACGCACTTACCAACACACTTGTCCTGGCGGAGCGGTGTTCCAATTTCAGCGCGCTGGATTTTGTGACCAGCAGCTACCGTTTCCCGGATGTGCCCACGCCACCGGGCCATGACGCCCAGTCATGGCTGGAGCGGCTCTGCGAGGAGTCGGCCGCGCGACGCTACGGCGGCATCGATCACCGGGTGAGAGAACGGTTGGATGAAGAATTCGAGCTTATCCGGAAGCATGGTTTGGCGGGGTTCTTTCTTGTCTATCACCGAGTGGTGGAACTGGCACGCGAAGTCATGCTGGAACTGGGATGGGGACACCAGGAAACGCCCCTGGAGTGGCTCCCTCCGGGGCGAGGACGCGGCTCCTCGGTGTCAATGCTGGTGGGGTATCTGATTGGCCTGTCTCACGTTGATCCGCTGGATTACGGCCTGGCCCTGGACCGTTTCCTGTCGTCCGAGAGCACATCGATGCCGGATATTGACCTGGACTTTCCCCGGGACATACGCGAGCGTCTCATACTGCGGATCATTGAGGAATGGGGTTGGGACCATGCCGTGTTGACGGGAATGTTCCCCACGTACAAAGCGCGAGGAGTGGTGCGGGGCCTGGGCAAGGCTCTTGGATTGTCGCCCGATGAGGTGGGCGCGCTGGCCCGTCGGGTGGATTCCAACTCCGTATCGGAATTGCCGCATCTGCCGGGTTATGAAGAACTGGTGAAGCGACCGGGTTGGGATCGTCTTTTCGCGCTTGCCGACAGCCTCCAGGGCTTTCCCAAGGGCGTCGCGCAGCATCCGGGAGGAATGCTGTTGAGCTCCACCGCCCTCACGGACTTCATGCCGGTGCAGCCAGCCGCCATAGCGGGACGCTATATCGGCCAGTGGGACAAGGAGAGCGTGGACGATGCCGGCATGGTGAAAATCGACCTTCTGGCCTTGGGAGCTCTATCCCAGTTGCAGCAGGCGGTGCGACTGGTCCGGAACCGTACTGGCATTGAGCCGGACTTGAGCCGGATAGACTACCGGGAGAAAGACGTTTTTGACGACCTGGGCCGTGGCGATACGGTGGGAGTGTTCCAGGTGGAGTCGGCGGCGCAGATGCAGACCATCGTACGGATGCATCCCCAGGACATCTACGAACTGGCTTTGGAAATCGCGGCAGTGCGTCCCGGCGTGGGAGCGCATGACGGCGTGGCGGAGTTCCTGCGCCGGCGCAAGGGATACGCCTGGGACTATGCCCATCCCCTGGAACGAGGGGCCCTGGAGCGGTCGTTGGGGATAATCATGTTCCAGGACCAGGTGGTGCAGCTGGGCATGGACGTGGGCGGTTTCACCGCCGCTGACGCGGACCGGATGCGACGCGCGTTTGGACGCCGTAACGGCGGCGCATTGGTGACGGAGTATCGGCAACGGTTCCTGCAGGGTGCGCGTGAGCGTGGCGTACCCGAAAAGGCGGCCGAGGCGATTTTCGGGAAGTTCAATCCCCACTACATGTTTCCTGAGGGCCACGCGCTGGCATTCGCTTTCACCGCCTATCAGATGGCCTGGCTGCGCCGTCATTACCCGCTGGAATTCTACGTCGCGCTCTTCAACGAGCAGCCCATGGGGTTCTGGGACCTGGACACGCTGAAGCAGGACGCGCGTCGGATCAACTTGCGGGTGGCCCATCCCGACATCAATCGTTCCCAGCTGCTGTGTACTGCTGAAGGCGAGCGCACGCTGCGGCTGGGGCTGACCTTTGTGAAGGGCGTGGACCGGCGCCTGGGAGAGATCCTGCTGCATGCGCGTGACGCCGGCGAATTCGGAAGCCTGGCGGACGTGTTGGCGCGCTCGGGCCTGCCGCGCCAGGCATTGGAGAACCTGGCGCGCGCCGGCGCAATGGACCGCCTGCCGGATTGCACCGACCGGGGGAGCGCGCTGTGGCAGATAGGGGCGGGCTACGTGCCGGACGCGCGCCGCGGCCAGTTGGCGTTGCCGATGGCGGTAGCAGAGGCGCCGGCAGCGGTGGTTGCGAGGGAGCGGTCGACGCTGATGCTGGACGAGTACGATATGTTGGGCCTCTGCCCGGATGGTCACATCATGGAACTGGCGCGCCATGAACTGAGAGGAGTGCATAGCAGCGATACCCTGCAGAGTTGCCGCGAAGGTGACGTGGTCCGAGTCGCGGGCAGGGTAGTCAGGCGGCAGCGTCCCCTGGCGAGGGCGGTGTTCCTCACGCTGGAGGACGAATTCGGGTTGATACCGGTGGCCGTTTGGGAGCAACGCTGGGAGACGCTCAAGCACGTGCTACGGCGGCCGCTGGTCGTCATTGAAGGCGAAGTTTCCCGCCGGGACAACACGATTAACGTGATGGCGGAACGGGCCTGGCCACTGCGGGCTGACCTGGAACTGCACGCCGGTTCCGGACATGACTGGAGGTAATTCGGCTGTTTCGCCGGCCGATTCGCACCGGCCATGTTGAGGGCGGTCCAGGTGGTCAGATTTCGTCTTCGTCGTCCACCTCAAATCCTGGCGGGGCTTCGGCCACCGGAAGGGTCATAAGAAACTCGGCGTAATCGCCGAACGCGGTCTCGACCTGTAGATCGCCGCCAGTGCGGCGGGCCACATCAGCCGCGATGGTCAGGCCCAGACCGGCGCCCATCACACCCTGCTGGGTGGTGAAGAAGTAGTTGAATATCCGGTCCATCAAGTCGGCGGCGATGCCGGGTCCGTTGTCCCTGACCTTGATTTCGACCACGCCGTCCACCAAGCGGCTTGATACGGACAACACGGGCTCATAACCGTCGCCCAGCTCCGCCTTTTTCAGGTTCATCGCATAGCATGCGTTGGTAACCAGATTGCCCACGGCTTCCTTGAACTCTTCGACGACGATGGGCATGGAACCGATGTTGTCATCGAGAGCGCAGGCAGGAGCGAAATCGTAACCGTCGCAGGCGGATACCGCGGCGTCCTGCAGCTCCGCATTCAGATCCGCGAGGCGCGGCGGCCTGGCGTCGACACTCAAACCCTGCATCCGTTCGACGATGGCAAGCGCCCTACCACCGTTGGTGATATCGTCCAACAAGGCGACATCCTCAGACTTCATACCGTCGCGGTAGGTATCCAGCATATCCGTAAGCTCGCTGTGGAGCTCGGTGGCTCCCTGGCTGAAGTTCTTTACGAAGTTCAGCGGATTGTTGATCTCATGGGCTACACCGGAGACCAATTCGCCCAGCGCGGCCAATTTTTGCTGTGCCACCAGGCGGGCCTGCATGGTTTGGAGTTCGTCGTTTGCTTCCCGCAACTCCTCGTAGAGCTGTTCCACCAGGTTCAGGCGCTGCACCTCGAGGGCGTGCTGTCGGAAGACCTCCAGGGCACCGGCCAGCTGGCCGATTTCGTCCCGGCTGACCTCGGGCACCGGAGTCTCCAGGTCACCCTGGGCCATGCTGCGCATCCGGTCCGACACGCGGGACAGACGGCGCAACACACCGTTGCCCACCCACACCCACGCCGTGAGGGTGGCGACCACCACGCTGATCGCGGAAATGGTTGCCAGCAGCACTCACCCCTGGTCGAAACTACCCACCGTTGAAGCCAGGTTTTCGTCGGCATATAAGCCGGCGCGGTCCACGAGACGGTCGTCGTCGTCAAGAGCCTTACTACTGTCGTCGAACTCCGCTACCAGAATCTGCCTCTCCGACGCCAGAGTGTCGGCGGCCAAGCGGTCGATCACGCCGGCCATTTCATATGCGGAATCCTGGACGGCCAGCGCAAGGAGTTCCATGTCCTCCAGCGCAACCAACTGGCCCAGTGATTCCTCCAACTGGGTCAGAATATCGCCGATATCCGTCTGTGTGGTGACGGTGGAGGCCGAGCCGGAACCGGCAATGACTTCCCGGCCGGCTGATCGCAGTTTCTCGGCCGACAACGCCGCAGCCCACGCAGCGTCGACCGCAGGAGCGGACTCGGATCGGATCCGGTAACTTAGGTCGCCGCTTCGCTCGAAATAATAGATGCCAACGGCGCTGGACAGGAGAGTGAGGATCACCACGAAGACGAGGGCCAAGTAGAGGCGTGTGCCGATTTGACACCATCGATTGATCAGAAATCTCATGGCTTTATTGCCCTTTGTTGAACTTAGTCGTCGTGAGGAACACCCGCAATTATATGCCTGACACTTCGCATCGCACAGCGGTTGCGCAGTAATGCATGGCGCGCGGGCGGTCATGGCAACCGCAGGACTCCCCTCACGCGTATCCAGTTTGTCAGTGCGAGGAGCGAAACGAGGCGGCAATCCCGTCGCCTGGACGATGTCTCCTCCGCCAACGAGATTGCCGCGCTTCGCTCGCAATGACAAGGGAAAGAGCGCTCGCAATGACAGCGAAATGGGCTCCTGCAATGACGGGGGGACGGGCTCTTGCGATGACGGGGGAACGGGCTCTTGCGATGACGGGGGAACGGGCTCTTGCGATGACAGTTTGAACGCAAGTGGGTATGCGTCAGGAAGACTCGCGCTGTAGCAGTCGTGAGTGCGGGAAAATGGATTGAGACGCTCAAACCGTTCGGTTTGACGGGCGTGGGGCAAGTGGTAGGATATTAGGGCAATGCAAACGCGAACCGCCGTTCCCCTCCCTTCCCAGCCTCTGCCGGGCACGCTGGCAGACCTGATCCTGCCCGAATCGGCCGGCGCACGCCGTATAGCCAGGGACATAGCTCTAGTTGTTGCCGGCAGCCTGGTGGTGGCACTATTCGCGCAGATCAAGATACCGCTGGGGTTTACTCCGGTGCCGATAACCGGGCAGACGTTCGCCGTGCTGCTGGTAGGCGCGATGCTGGGGGGCTGGCGCGGTGGGCTGGCGTTGGCGCTCTACGCCGTGGAGGGGGCGTTTCTGCCGTTCTTCGCGGGAGGTGCATCGGGCTGGTTCTGGATGCTGTCGTCGGGCGGATACATCGTCGGGTTCATACCAGCGGCGGCGCTGGTGGGCTGGCTGTGCCAACAGGGATGGAACCGGCGTCCGTGGATCCTGGCGGCAATGCTGCTAGGCAATGCCGCGCTTTATGTACCGGGGCTGATCCAACTGAACCTGTTCCTGCCGGCCAACGTGGCGGAGGCCTGGGGCTGCGCTAATGTGTGGCAATGCGGGCTGCTGCCGTTCATCGCCGGAGACCTGGTAAAACTCATCGTGGCGAGCCTGGCGGTGCCGGCCGGGTGGGCGTTGCTTGACCGGTTGACCGTGAAACCAGGGCCGGGCGCCGAGTAACAGCGGACGGCCATGGACATTTACTGGCTGGGCCATGCCTGCTTCCGGCTGCGCTCGACTACCCTGGGACTGTCGATTATCACTGATCCGTACGCGTCCGGCGTGGGTGGTTTGGGGGTGCAGATCGACTCCAGGCAGACGGTGGACGTGGTGGCGGTCACGGTGAGCCACAATGATCGGATGCACAACAGCGCCGGCGAGTTGGGGGGCAATCCGCGAGTGTTCATCTCGCCGGGCGAGTACGAGTTCCAGGGCATCACGATTCGCGCGGTGATGACGCCGCTGTCCGAAGGCGTTGCGCGGAGTAAGCGAAACGTGGCGTTCGCCATTGCGCTGGACGGGATCAACGTGTGCCACCTGGGGAACATCACGCAGCCGCTGACTGCGCAGCAGATCGACCTGATCGGGCCGGCGGAGGTGGTGATGGCGCCGGCGGGCGGATCGGACCACAACCTGCTGTCATACCGGGCCATCAACCAGACGGCGCAGCAACTGGACGCGCGGTGGCTGATTCCCATGCACTACCGGGCGGAGAGAGAGCCCTCGGCGGTGGAGCCGGAAGGACCGGAGACGTTCCTGCGGGAGCTGGGAGTGGCCGAGGGAAGTTTGCAGGCGCAGAACCGGATGCAGGTCACGCGCAACAACCTACCGCCTTCGCTGCAGGTCGGGCTGATGGCTCCGCAGTTCAGGACGCAGTAAGCGCGGATCTTACAACATTAGCTCCGTCCCCCGGCGGGGCTTGAGAGCTCCGGCGGCGTCGGCCGCAATCCAGGCGAGCGACTGACGGATGCCCGGGCGATCCTGCCACGGCGACGAGATTGCCGCGCTGCGCTCGCAATGACAAATGGGGCGGGTGTCGAGATTGCCCCGCTACGTTCGCAATGACAAATGGGGCGGGTGTCGAGATTGCCCCGCTACGTTCGCATTGACCGATGGGGCGGGTGTCGAGATTGCCCCGCTACGTTCGCATTGACCGATGGGGTGGGTGTCGAGATTGCCCCGCTACGTTCGCATTGACCGATGGGGCGGGTGTCGAGATTGCCCCGCTACGTTCGCATTGACCGATGGGGTGGGTGTACAGGTGGCTGTGTATAATGTGGCCAAACGGGAGGTGACGTTATGCCAGCAGAATTGATGGGCCCTTATACCGCGCTCCGTAACGAATTCGGCGTGCCAGTCAGGATGCGGGACGGCGTTACCCTCTACGCCGACGTGTACCGTCCCGACGCGGCGGGACCGTTTCCCGTGCTGCTGCAGCGCACTCCCTATGACAAGTTCCAAGGAGTGGGGGGCGGCTTGGACGTGCTGCGGGCGGCCTCCCACGGGTACGCGGTGGTGATACAGGACACGCGGGGCCGGTATGCGTCGGAGGGCGAATTCTACCCATTCCTGGACGAGCCCAACGACGGGTATGACACGGTGGCCTGGTGCGCCGATCAGCCGTGGAGCACGGGCAAGGTGGGGATGTTCGGGCGCTCGTACGTGGGCGCGACGCAGTGGCTGTGCGCCATCACCAACCCGCCGGCGCTGACGTGCATCTCGCCCGGGATCACCGCGTCGGACTACTACGAAGGCTGGACGTACCAGGGCGGCGCGCTGGCCTGGGGTTTTGCGCTGTCGTGGACGATGCGGCAGCTGACCATGGCGAACATGGGCGCGATCAGCAGCCGCCACGACGTGCCGGACGGAACCCGGGAGGGCCTGCTGGCGGCGTTCAACGAGCTGGATTGCGCGTTCCGGCACCAGCCCATCGTGGAAATGCCGCACCTGAAGGAGCCGCTGGCCGGTTACTTCTACGACTGGATCCGGCACTCGAGCAGCGATGAATACTGGAAGCGCTGGCGGATCGAGGACCACTATCCGCACATCACGACGCCGGCGCTGCACATGGGCGGCTGGCACGACATCTTCCTGCTGGGGACGCTGCGGAACTTCGTGGGGATGCGGAAGCAGGCAGAGGACGCCACCACGCGGGATGGGCAGCGGCTGATCGTGGGGCCGTGGCATCACGGGCCGTTCGGCGAGACCTCCGGCGAGTTCTTCTTCGGTTTGGGCGCGGCCGGAGGGGCCATCGACACGGACGGGGTCCAGCTGCGGTGGTTCGACCACTGGCTGAAGGGCGAGGAGAACGGAGCCAACAGCGACGCGCCGGTGCGGATCTTCGTGATGGGCGCGAACGAGTGGCGCAGCGAGCAGGAGTGGCCGCTGGCGCGGACGCAGTACACGGACTACTACCTGCACAGCGAGGGCAAGGCCAACACGGCGTCGGGAGACGGCGGGCTGTCGGTTGACGCGCCGGGGGACGAGGCGGCGGACGTGTTCCTGTACGACCCGCGGGATCCGGCGCCAACGCGGGGCGGGGCGCTGTGCTGCGGGGCATCGTTCGTGCCGGGAGGCGCCTACGACCAGCAGGACATCGAGGCGCGGAGCGACGTGTTGTGCTACACCACGCCGCCGCTATCGGCCAACCTCGAAGTGACCGGGCCGCTGACGGTAACGCTGTTCGCGGCGACCAGCGGGGCGGACACGGACTTCACCGCCAAGCTGGTGGACGTGGAACCGTGCGGCGCGGCGCGGAGCCTGGTTGACGGCATCATGCGAGGCCGGTACCGGAAAGGAACGGACGCGGCGGTGCCGGTGACGCCGGGCGCGGTTGAGGAGTACACGATAGACTTGGTGGCGACGAGCAACGTGTTCAAGGCGGGGCACCGGATCCGGCTGGAGATCAGCAGCAGCAACTTCCCGAGGTTCGACCGGAACTTCAACACGGGCGGCGACCCGTGGTCGGCCACAGAATGCGTGCCGGCAGTCCAGACCATCATGCACAACGGGCAGTATTCGTCGCGGGTGAGGCTGCCCGTAATTCCGGCTTAGGGATGGCGCGATTCGGATGCCTGGCGCTGGCGGTGGTTGTCGCCACGGCGTTGCTGTTCTTCATCGTGTTCCTGTGGTCGGGATGGCTGAACCGACCGGTGGGGCATGCTCCGATGGGACGTGCTCCGGCGGCGGTCGGGATCGCGTATCACACGCCAGCGGTTATGACGGCGACGGTTGAAGGCGGTGTGGGCGGCGAGATGGCCGCGTCGCTGCGGTATTCGGGATGACATGCGTGGGTGGTTTGACCAGCTCGTGGTGGGCGGGGTGTTATACGGCGGCGGGATTGCCGCGCTACGCTCGCAATGACAAGGCAGGATGGTTCGGCGGGCTCGGCGTGATCCTTTGACCAGCTCGTGGTGGGCGGGGTGTTATACGGCGGCGAGATGGCCGCGCTACGCTCGCAATGACAAGGCAGGTGGTTCGGCGGGCTCGGCAGGATGGTTCGGCGGGCTAGGCGTGATCCTTTGACCAGCTCATCGTGAGCGAGGTGTGGTCAGAGCGGCGGGATTGCCGCGCTACGCTCGCAATGACGGTTGGGGTGGTTCGGCGGGACGGGCATGATGGTTTGACAAGCTCATCGTGAGCGAAGCGTGTCAGCGGATGCGGCAGCAGTTACAGTCCAGGGGGTGGTTCTCGGTGCCCTGAGAGACGTAGAGACCCAGGGCGCGACGGTACTCGCCCATGGTGGTGATGGGCGGGGGCGCAGGTTCGGGCTGGAAGGCGGGGTCGCCGGACTCCTTACGGGCCAGATAGTCTGCGATGCTCAGCGGGTTGGGGTCCCGGGCCATGGCCAGGACCACCGCCTGGCGGAGACGCTCGACGCGACGGCGCGCGCGGCGCAGCAGGGCACGGACGGCTGCCATGTCATCGCCGGCCTCGGCGAGCAGGTCAGTCAGGCGGTGCACTTCCCTGAAAGTGCGCAGGTGGCGATAGCCCATCAGGCCGTCGCGCACCAAGCCGCTGAGGGCCGTGTTCAGCCTACGCAAGCTGTAGTGGCGGTGATGCCAATGGATGGCGGCGGCGGTGGCGGCGTGGGTTGCCGCCCGGTGCACGGCACGGGCCGCCCGGTGGTACTCTCCGCCCAGCACGTCTCGGGTGACGAAACCGAGGTAGAATTGGCTCCGTTCCAGGTGATGGGCTGCGTTCACGGGCGCTGGCTCCTTCGAGATGTTGTTGCTGCGTTCTATCTGTCTCGCGGTCTCACTTCCTGATTGGGTTGGTGTTGGCAATTCGGACCGGTGGCGCCAGAGGATCAGGGTCGGTGTCAGCCCCCGCGGCCGGGGGAATACGCAAGGTTTTTGCCCACTGAAAATCGTGGACGACGTTGCCGTCGTGCAGCACGCAGCGAGTGAGCCGTCGCTGTGTCCCCAAGGGGACCACGCCGCTGAGAAACGGGCGGACGATGGTCGTCGGGAACCGGGTTTGCGATTTGGATGCTGACGGGTTGGCCGCGAACGACCCTTATACCTCTGGCTGGGACCGGATTTTCACGTGACGCATCCAGTATAGGAACGTATGTTCGCGGTTGTCAAGAGGGGGTGGCGGAGATTTTTGGTATGGGTGAGGAGTGGTTAGCCGGCGCGCCTGACGCCTGCCCAGTTTATCGTTGCGCGGAGCGACGCGGCGGGTCAGTACCGTCGCCGGGGCGACGTTTCCTGCGCCGACGAGATTGCCGCGCTTCGCTCGCAATGACAAGGGACAAGGCGCTGGCAATGACAGTTTGAACGCGAGTGGGTACGCGTCAGGACGCAGACGATTCCCAATCTAACCACTTCCCCGCAACCAGGATGCCGCGAAATGAGGGAGCCTCCCTTTCTTCGAAGACCGCACGGACGATGATCCAGGCGATTGCCAGTCCGTCGCCGTTGCATATCCGTCACTGCGTCGATACCATAGTGGTATAGTATCGCGCGCAGGGTTGCCTGATGGGCACCGATTGTGGTTCTCCACTACGGTTCCTGTGAGGAGGCGTCTCGAATGGAACGCAGTGGCTCCGTTACAATGGACAGTCCAATGAGTTCGGGCAAACACCCTATGGCGGCCTTCCTTCTGTCGTCGGCACGAATTCTCTACCTCTCTGTGCGGTACGCTAGGCCGATGAGAGTTGACTACCGCACCGGGGATGCTTGGCTGGACAGTGAATTGCAAGTCAAAGGAACTCCACTAAGTGGGGTTACCCTTGGGCGCTTCGCTACCATGGATTCCCTGCGTTCCACCCCAAATGAACAACGATAATGGATTCTTCACACGCGCCGACCGGAGGGTGATAAAGAGTTTCATCAGGAACCTAGCCATCTGTGTCGTCTTTGCCCTATGCGCATGGGCTTCGCAGTGGTTTTGGCAACTGCTCTTCGATCCGGCGAGTTGGATTGGAACGACAATCACTTTCTTCTGCCAGATAATGTTCGCTCTGGTAGCCGCGGGTCACGCGATTGCTGGAGTAATCGTTATGACTCATTACACAATCAAGGACGCCGTAAACCAGATCTGGGATCGGAGGAATTGACGATGCAAAAAATAGTTGACCTTTTGCGTCCCTCGCGGTTTTTGGATTATCCCATTATGGTCTACGGGATGCTAGTCGGTACGCTTGAGGGTTTGATCAAACTGTGGGGCGACCACACGTATGACTACGCTCTGGCCTACGGGTTCAGCGTGGGTGTGTCGCTCGTACTTGGGATGCTGATTGGTATCCAGACGTTTTACTGGGTCAACGTGGCGCTTCTCCGTTACATACGGTCAATCAGATCCTATGTGAATGGGACCATGGAGTTGGTGGGTCTCGACCCGGCGGACCAGACCTCGACATCGAAAGTTCCCTTTCTTTTCCATGCGGTGACTTGGTTCCAAATGATGTTCACCGTTTGTGGGGCAATAACCCTCTGGGTGTCAACGTGTAATCTGATCATCCGGTTGCTCGTGGGGTTCCCGGATTGGATCGCCAGTCTGCTTGCCCTGCTCATCGGCCTAGTGATACTTGCCTTGGGAGTGTCCGTTGGATTCTTCCAGTGTTACCGGTTGGATCGCCAGGCGAAGTATCTACGGCGCACAGTCGTTGCCCACTTCAGCGAGAAGGCAGTTCTTGAACCCATTTCGGATGGCACGGCCATCAGCGAGAAGGCAGTTCTTGAACCCGGTCCGGATGGCGCAGCCGTCGTTACCACGATGCAGACCGGTGAAAAGTGGGTGGGGAGCCTGACCGGATTCCGGAGCGGGTTGGTTCTGAGAACGACGTAAGGCCGCGAACTCACGCACAGTGGTCTCCGGTCTTTTCTGCCTTTCTCGAACCGCCGGCTGTGGAGAGGCGGCTGGGTTCAGGGATCGTTTGGGTCCTCGTCGCCAGTTTCACCGCGAGTTTAGGAATCGGCTCAGGACGGTGGGCGTGTTGCGCGGGATACGGGCGGTTGATAAAATGAGAGGACGCACCGGCGTGGTGTAGTGGTAACGCATCGGTCTCCAAAACCGAAAACGTGGGTTCGATTCCTTCCGCCGGTGCCAATTGCATAGTAAGGGCGAATTAGCCCTCGGCTCTGCTTGTGTGAAGGGATTGGACGGCTCCACTGGGAGCCGCTCAGCGTGACCGGTATCCCGTTATTCGGAAGTGGGACCTGTTTGAGCAACGGCGAGAGTTTTAACTACGTGGTGCAGGTTGCGATCGGCGCGGTAACGGACTCGCCCAGCCGCGGCGCGCGAGCGGAGATCACGGCCGAAAGCCTAAAGGTCCGCAAATCGCCACCGCCACTTGATGCCACCGACCCAGGAATCGATACCATTGGGTGCGTCATCCGCAAGTCGGACTGGCCGGGCACCACTGCATTCAGGCTGGATAGCCCGCTTGAAGGGACCGCTCTACCCCCCTCGGGCAGACGCTACTGATCCGAGACTACGACACCGACTACTGGGCAATCTCGGCGTCGAGGGGCCTGTTCCCGATCGACGTGCAGTGGAAATAGACACGCCACCGCCGCCGCCTACGAGCCGGGGCTTATCTGACAGCCGTGCACCGCCAGATTCGCGGGAGACGCTTGGCGGCATTCGGGCCGATTCCGCTGGCGGCCGCAGTTCCGGTTGGTTCCGCTGCGCGGTGGGCTTCACCGATTTGCTGCCGAAAGGTGTCGGGCAGGTCACGGGCCGGAGGCGGGCGCTTACAGAAAGATCCCCGCCGCCCGCGGTGGGACGACGGGGTTACTCAACTGCCAGCCTATTATTACAACGACGGCTTGACGTGCTGCTTCGGGAAAGCTTCGTGGCGCAAGTACTGTTGCGACATTTGTACGACGTACATTTGCGAAGGGAATGGGCCGGCGGCAAGCGTCCCATCGTAAATGCGTCGTTGTAATACTATAAGCCGGCGCGAGAAATAATAGTGGGGAGCCGGTTGGCTCACAAGTTTGGAGGACAATCGAGGAAGCACATTGGCCGGCACAAGCGAGTGAAGCACTGAAAATGTGCGCACAGCGCATTCGGGCACGTGTCAAAATGATGGTTGAGCACAGGTTTGGACTGTGCACATTGTGAGTACGGATTGTCGATTATCGCAGATATGGGTGCGGGCGCGGCGCGCTCTCGTCAGATGCCCAATAGAGCTTCGAGGTTTTTCCACGAGACCTTTTCCTTCTCCTCCTGGGAGAGGCTTTGCAAGCCTTCCAGCCATCCACCGGGGGATGGGTGCCAACCGACGAACGGCCAGTCACTGCCAATGACGACGCGGTCGGCGCCGACGCTGTCGATGAGGAAACGCAGACCGGCCTCGCTGCTGGTGAGGAAGTCGTAGTAGATCTGTTTCTGGTACGCGCTGGGCGGCTTGAGGATGTTCACGCGAGCCTCGGAGCGCACCTGCCATCCGTGGTCCAAGCGTCCCATTCCGAAGCAGGCCCCGCCGCCCCCGTGAGCGACGCAAACCCTGAGGTTGGGGCACTGGTCCAGGATGCCGCCACAAATCAGGGTCGCCACCACGAGGGCGTCTTCCAGGACCACTCCCACGCTGTTGGGCAGGCCGTACTTCAGCGTCCTCTCCACCGCGACGATGTTGTCCTGGGGTTGCGGATGGAAGAACAGCAGCGCCTCCAGTTCCTCGGCAGCCTTGAACAGCGGCAGGAAGTGAGGCTCGTCCCAGTTCTGCCCGTTGACCACCATGTCGAGCTCCGCGCCCTTGAGGCCGAGGACTTTCACGGCCCTTTCCAACTCGGCAATCGCGGCGTCGACGTCCTGCACCGGCAGCGTGGCGAGACCGGCGAAGCGGTCGGGCCACTGCCGGGTCATGCCGGCGATTTCGTCGTTGACCTCCTGCGATGCCTGGATCGCCTGGTCGGTCTCCCAGTGGTACGGGAACAGCGGGGTGTGGATGGACACGACCTGGACGTCGGTGCCTTCAGCGTCCATGTCGGCGAGGCGCTGCTCAGGCGTGTACCGGACCTTGGGCGAGTTGATGAGGATGCGTTTGCCGTGGCCCGCGATGAACTCCAGGTCACCCTGAACCTCATGTCGCATTCCGTGCCAGTCCTCGCCGTTTTCAAAGGCCTTCCACAGGATCTGCGGTGCCAGGTGGGTGTGAACGTCGATGTGTCTCACGAGTTGTCCTCCGGAACGCGGGGGTTGCGGAACGCGGATCTGGAAGCTGGCGGTCATATGGCCAGCAGGGTTTCGAGGTTTTTCCACAGGATGGCATCCTTCTCGTCCTGGGTCAGGCTTTCCATGGCCAAAATCCACGAAACGGGCCAGTCCTGGGCCATGTCGTAGGGCCAGTCGGTGCCGAAAACCACGCGGTCGATGCCCACGGAGTCGATGAGGAACCGCAGGGACTGCTCGGTGTACACGATGCAGTCGTAGTAGAACCGGTTCAGATATTGGCTGGGCGGCAGGGCTGCCAGGCGGTCTGACGGCGGGATACGGTCCCAGCCGCGGTCCATGCGGCCGGCGCCGTAGCAGGCGAAGCCGCCGCCGTGGGACAGACAGACGCGCAGGTCGGGGCAGGCGTCCATGACACCGCCCATGACCAGGGACGCGAAAGTCAGCGTGCGATCGGCCAGGTTCCCTACCGAGTTGGGCAGATGGTAGCGCTTGATGCGCTGATCGACGATGGTATCGCCGGACTGGTGGAAGAGGATGACCGCCCCCAACTGCTCGGCGGCCTTCCAGAAGGGCATGAACTCCGGTTCGTCCAGCAGCTTGCCGTTGATTTTGTCGTCGATCATGGCGCCCTTGAACCCGAGGTCCACCATGACCCTCTCCAGCTCCGTTGTGGCGGCGGGCACGTCCTGCATGGGCAGGGTCGCCAATCCGGAGAACCGGTCGGGCCAGGACAGAGTCATCTGGCTGATTTCGTCGTTGCACTCCCGCGAAGTTGCGATGGTGACGTCGGTGTCCATGTCGTAGTTGTAGAACCCGCCGAAGGGCGAGACAACGTGGACATCCACGCCGAGGGAGTCCATGTCGGCCAGGCGCTGCTCCGGTGTCCAGCTGGCCTTGGGTGGCAACTGGCCTCGGCCATTTCCCGACACCAGGATCGGGCGTCCCCTGGCGTCCTGTTCCCGTCTAAGGGTGTGCCAGTCGCCGCCGTCTTCGGTGGCATGCCAGAAGCACTGCGGTGTCAGGTGGGCGTGGATGTCGATACTGCGCATGTTCGTCTCCTGCGAGCCGGTTTGTGCCATCTCGTGACGCCCTATGGCTGCTGCCGGGGATGTTTGGCGAGGAAGTCGTCGGCGATCTCTTCGAGGGTTACGAAGCGGACGCCGTCGTGGGAGCTAATGTACTCGGCAATACGCTCGAGCATCAGCAGAACCTGGGGGCGGCCGCTGACGTCGGGGTGAATGGTGATCGGGAAGACCGCCTCGTCGTACTCCCGGTAGACCCAATCGAACTGGTCCCGCCACATCTGCTCGATGTCCCTGGGGTTGACGAAGCCGTGACTGTTGGGAGCCTTCTTGATGAACATCATCGGGGGCAGGTCATCGAGGTACCAGTTGGCCGGTATCTCAACGAGATCGGTCTCCTGGCCACGCTCCAGGGCGTGCATCCAATAGTCGGCGGGCATGGCGTAGTCGATCTTGGTCCAGCGGTCGCCGACGCGGACGTAGTAGCACTCGAAGTCGCGGTGCATGAGGCTGTGGTCGTACTTGATGCCGTGCTTCAGCAACAGCTCGTTGGTCACGTGGCTGAACTCCCACCAGGGCGCGACGTAGCCCCTGGGGCGTTTGCCCGAAACCTCGGTGATCAGATCGATGCAGCGGAGGAGCACCGTCTCTTCCTGTTCGGGCGACATGGAGATGGGGTTCTCGTGGGAGTAGCCGTGCATGCCCACCTCATGCCCCTGCTCGACGATCATCCGGCACTCGTCGGGAAAGGTCTCGATGGAGTGGCCCGGGATGAACCAGCTGGTCTTGATACCCAGGCGGTCGAAGAGTTTCAGCAGCCTGGGGGTTCCCACCTCGCCGGCGAACAGGCCGCGGGAGATGTCGTCGGGCGAGTCCTCGCCGCCGTAGGATCCCAGCCAGCCGCCTACGGCGTCCAGGTCGACGCCGATGGCGCACAGAATTTGTTTATCGGCCATGGTGTTCATCTCCTCGGCATGGTCCGCTCACGGTAGACAGGCGTGGGGCGTATAGTACCCGAAACCGGGTTAGTTGATACAAGAAAAAGGGGGCGACCACCGGTCGCCCCCAAAGCATTTCGTCGGCCCGGAAGCCGGTTAGTCGCCGGCCGGGTCTCCACTCTCCTGTGTAACCGGAACCGCCGGCTCTGTCACTTGCGGTGGCGGCGGGGCCGGGCGGCGGGCGGGCGGCGATGGCCGGCTGGCCTCGGCTTCGGCGGCGAGCTTGGCCATGATGAGGGTGCTCAGCTCGCGGCGCATGGGGTCGGCGTCCAGGTTGCATCCACCGAAGACCTCGAAGCCAGGAGACAGCTCGTCGATCATGCGGCGGACACGGGCGCTGCCGTGGCGGGAGGCGACGAGCATCCTGATGGACTGGGCGTCGCGCTGGATGGGGGCGTCCTCGTCCTCTTCGTGCTCCTCCATAGCGCGGTCCAGCTCGTCCTCGTAGTCCATGCGGTCGACGACGCTGAGGGAGTTGGTGGCCTCGCGGCGGAAGGTGTCGATCTCGCGGAGGGAGCGGGCCAATTGGTTGACCAGGTTGGCGGCGCCGGCGATGAGGTCGGGGAGATCACGCTGGGCTTCCGCGGCGGCGGACAGGGCGTGTCGGGCGTTTTCGATGGCGTCCTGGCGATGGCGCTCGCGTTCTTCCATTCTCTGGAGCAGGGTGACCTGCTCGCGCAGGGTGGGCGCCTCTGATGCCAGGGTCTCCAGGCGTTCCATGTAGCTGGCGGCTTCTTCCGCCTTACGCAGGCGCTGGGCCAGTTCGTTTGCGCGTTCGTCCGGCATGGTTGGTTCCTACCTCGTACGATGGGCTTTGAATGTCAAGCCAGAGCTATAAAGAGATGGCCCGGGGCGGCAGCGAGTTGTCCATTACAACAGGCGAGAGGCTGCCGTTCCCGGTAACAACTTGTTTATAGCAGAGGGCAACCGACGGTTGAGGCGGCATGGGTTGACGATTTTCCGCGATTTTTGAAAATCAGGCCAATACATGGGCGTTCAGATTGGCCGTCCCTGCCTGCCAATCGCCTCGTTACGCCACGGAGGCGGATGGTGTGAATTGCCACGGCGATTGCGGCGGTGTGGTTGACGCTTGGCCGGTTTGCGATTGCGAGGATTGCAGCGACGCGGCTATGACAGATTTAACGCAAGTGAGTACGCGTCAGGACGTTTCAGCTCACGCGTACCCACTTTGAGGTAGTGGGTTGAAAAAGGTCGGTCACTCAGGGTACGGAACAGGCTACCAACCGCCGGTCCACCAGTAGTACTGGTACCCCATGTGCTCCGCTTCCTGGGCGCCGCGGATATGCTCGTCGTACCCGTCGGCGGCAACCGGATGGTACTCCAACTCAGGGTCTTTCGGTTGTCATTGCGAGGAGCGTAGCGACGTGGCAATCTCGTTGGCCTGATTGGTCTGCTCGGCACAAACGCCGGCATCGCGACGAGATTGCCACGCTGCGCTCGCAATGACAGAAATTTAACCGAGCGGACGAAGCCGGTGTAGTAGCCGGTGGAGTTGAAGTCCCGGCTGCCCCGCAGCATCAGGGCCTGGTCGATGGCGTCTTTGAGCCGGTAGTGGGCCTGTTCGGCCACGCCATTCTCATGGGACTCTCCTGAATTGATCAGTGTGGGGCGCAGGCCGTAGTGGTCTAGAAGCTCGGCGTAGCTGTCGTTCAGTTCCCTACCGCGGCTGCGCTTTATCTCGTGGGTCAGGGCCGAGGTGTTGTCGGAGCGGATCACCCTGGGCACGCCGCCCAGCTCCCACAGGGCGTTCTGGAGTCCCTGCTTCAGAGCCAGGAAAGTCTCGCCGGCAACCACCTCGGCGTAGCGCCACCCTGAGTGGCTCAGCACCAGTTGGAACAGCCGGTGGCGGTAGGAGCGGCCGCCGATGGTCACTCCCAGGGAGTTGCAGTGGGTGAAGTCGATCTGGGCCTCGCGCCCCGGGGGATGCTCCTGGGGGAAGTAGACCTCCTGGTCCGGGCCGTTGAGGACCCGCAAGTCCTGTAATCGCCGTTGCAGAATGCGGAGCTGGGAGGCGCTGAAGCGGCCGGGATGCCGCTCCGCCAGCCACTCGATGATAGTCGTTGCCCTGAGCCTGCCTGCGGCCTCGCGCTGGAGCAGGGGCAGTATCTCCTCCTCCCAGACCCCGTCGAAGGGATCGGGGCGGGTCCGCCACCGGCGCTCGGTCTTGGTCTCCGACGGCAACGGGCCGCACTGCCACTTGCGGGCCGAGCGCTCCCTCATCCCCGCCACTGCCGCCGCCGTCTGTTGCGTCCTTCCTTCTATTCGTCTTTGCCTCAGAGGGTGTGTGACAAATCCTCTTGATCACGCGGTGATACCTGAATCACTGCGAACTGAGTCCCTTCCCTCTGAATGGGGAAAGGTTCGAATGGTGGTGAAAACCCAATTGTCACACACCCTCTCAGTAATGCGACTTGCTGATCCGTAACCAATCCGGCACCTCCTGTACCGGATGATTACCACTTGGGAGCGGCAAAAATAGTCGTCGCCAACCGGCAAGACTAATTGTCGTTGATCAGGTGCTGGGTTCGATGCGCTCCGGTTCGCCGCAGGGATGATGGGGCTCTCCGTTTAAGGATGTTCTGAACAAGGCCCGTTTTGGGAGGTTCGAGTCGTTCGCGGTATAGCGCAGGCATAGCTGGCTTCTGGGTGCCATGCCGACCAGATCGAAGCCGGGCTTGGTCCGCCACGTCACGGGCACTATGGGATGGTCCCGCAGGTTCTGGCCCACGCCGGGGAATCGTGGACTACGGGGATGCCCAAGCTCCGAAGGTGTTTCGCCGGTGCGACGCCCGAAAGCATCAGGAGTTGGGGGAAGCGATTGCGCCGCCGCTGCTGAGAATGATCTGGTCGCCCTCGACGGTGAACTTCTCGCCGCTCTCTACCTCCGCGCCTACGGCCTGGTTGCCTTCGAAGATGATCCGGTGGACGGTGCAGTTGGGCCGGATCGTCAGGTTGAGCCGGTACCTGGCCGGGTCCAGGTAGCCCAGGGCGGTGCTCCAGTGGACGCCGTTGGGGTTGTTGTAGGGCGTGGGGCCGACTCCCGAGGCGTCCGGGCTGCTATGGTCCGGGCTGTCGGGGAAACCGTACTCCTTACAGGCGTTTATAAAAAGCGTGCTGGGCGGGGAGCCAGTCTTCCGGTTTGAAGCACTGGGCGATGATCGGGCCGTCGGTGCCGTGGAAGTCGTCCTGGAAATCGGTATCGGTCTCCAGCTTGCGGAAGTAGCCGAGAAGGTCTTGGAACCGCCATTCGTCGTTGCCGAAGGACGCCCAGGTGTCGTAGTCCTCGGGGACTCCCCGGAGGAACATCTGGCCGTTGATGGCGCTGGAGCCGCCGGTGACCTTGCCCCTTGGGACCATGATCTCAGGGGCTTTATATGAGCGCGACTCTCTCACTCAACCGTCGAATCTAGTGACGCTACTCAATCGATTTTTCCACGTCTCTTAGAGGAGAGTGCATAAAGATTGCCATCATGGGACGCCACGTATAGCATGTCTCCTACTACTACTGGGCTGGCTGAGATCTTTCCGCCCGTCTTGAAATTCCATTCCTCTTTGCCCGTAAAGGAGTCCAAGGCATAGAGAATGCCATCCTCGGAGCCGACCAGTAACGTGTTTCCGGTCACGATTGGACCAGCCGTGATTTTCTGGTCCAGTTTGGTTGCCCACCGCTCCGAGCCGGTGCCGATGTCGAGGGAGACGACCTTACCCCCGGCGCTGGCTACATAGACCGCGTTGTGGGCGGTGGCAGGGCTGAGCGCCACGCTGTCACCGATGCTGGAGGCCCAGATTGCCCCCTGTTGGCTAGGCACACTAGGCAGCAGGCCCCACACAAACAGATTGACCCTGGTGGCCCACCAGAGACGTTCCAGAGGATAGGTGCTGCTATTCCAATCCAGCGACCATACGGTCCCTCGATGAGATACGACCAAGACTTGGTCCTCGTGTATCGTAGGGGCTCCCATTATGGGCCAGCCCGCATCATAGACGAAACGGACGCGACCGGTTTTCGCCTCCACGATGTGGAGCAAGCCATCCTGAGAAGCCACGGCCACCCTGTCATCACGGTAGGCCACCGGAGCGACAATCCATCCCCCAGCGGTAAGGGTCCAGCGTTCTTCGCCGGTGGCGGCGTCGAGGGCATATAGATGCCTATTGGTGGAGCCAATATAAACCGTCCCATCAGCCACGATAGGCGAGGCAAGCACCGGGTTGCCGAGGTCCTTTTCCCACCGTAGCTCGCCGGTTTCCCGGTCTAGAGCGACAAAGCGTTTATTCCGCAGACCAAAAAACAACAGGTCACCGGCGATGGCCGGAGAGGTGTCGGAAGGGACGACAGTAGGGAATTCCCATACCGGCTGGCCGGTATCTCCTTCCAGAGCCAGGGCACGACCATCCCCGGTAGTAATATAGATCCGGTCTGCCACGACCGCCGGTCCAGCAAGAATGGGGCCGGCCGTGTTGTAAGTCCACTGCAATTCTACCGGCGTCTGAGGACCTGGGTCCGGAGTAGATGCGCTATTCTGGGGCGTCCGTCGAATCTGGGCCCAGGTCTCGGAGCCGGTATGAGCGCTAATCCTGGTGGTGGCCTCGGGAGGGGGGAAAATCAAGGCGATCAAATTAAAGCTGATCGTAACCCACCAGAGAATCAGCCCCAGGACTAGGGCAATGCCGATAGTCCAGGGACGACGGCGCATGAAACCCCAGATGCGGCGCCGTAGACGCGGATTCTTGTCGGCCGACATAGGGATGCGAATCGTCATCTAGGCGCGCCGGTGGACGCGGTGACATGAATCTTCTGGATGCGGCGTCCGTAACTGGGAAGCGCTAACTTTCGTTTCGCAGAACCCTTCGCTGCGTTGGGGGCGGCGGGATTTTTGCTCGTCCACAATCGTTAAGTCGCCTGGTAAGGACTACTTCACTGAAGCTAAGGTGGAATCTACATTTGGGGACGATGCAGATCCATTTACGCGACCCACCGAAGTCCTTCCACCGTACCTGGAGGGCATTCCTGCACCTGCGCTTAACCTCTCCCCAAATGCGCGTTTCACCTTGGTATCAGTTTAGGTATTGCCACGCAGTTTGGGGTCCAATGCGTCCCGGATCGAGTCACCGAACAAGTTGAAGGCTAACACGGTGATGGTAATGGCAACTCCAGGGAAGATAACCAGCCACCATTCCGGCTTGAGAGTGGCTGCCACCGCACCACCTAGCATGTTGCCCCACGTGGCGGTGGGAGCGGGCACTCCGACACCCAAAAAGCCTAAGGACGCTTCCAGCACGATGACCCCTCCCAACTGGGCGGTCACCAACACCAACCAGGGGGCCAGGCACTGGGGCGCTATGTGTAACCCCATGACTCTCACGTCGGAGGCCCCAATGGCCCTGGCGGCTTCTACGTACGAGTTCTCCTTAACGGAAAGGGACACCGAGCGAATCACCCGAACCGATAACGGAATGCGGGTAATGGCGATGGCCAGTATAACCGTGAACACTCCTGCTCCCAATCCCAACAACAGCACCATAGCCAGGATGAGAGTCGGGAAGGACAAGAGCAGCTCAACGATTCGCTGGCTGTAAATATCGAACTTTCCGCCCAGGTAACCGCTGGCGATACCCCACATCGCGCCGAGTGTGTCCCCAACTATGACAGCGACGAAGGCTACCAACAGAGATATGCGCGCTCCATAGACGACCCGGCTGAGCACGTCTCTGCCGACACGGTCGGTACCTAGGAGGTACTCCGAATCGGGAGGGTCATTGATGGCTGTAAAGTGCCCCTCGATCGGGTTGTAGGGGGCTATCAAGGGTGAAGCGATCGCAACCAATATTATAACCGCTAGGACTACCCCACTGGCAAGGCCCACTGGCTGCTTTCCGGCAAATCTGCGAAATCCCCGCAGTACCCCCACGGTATACCCCGTGACGGTAGTAACATTCTCAGGTGCGGTTACAAGGACACTCGGATTCTCTGCCATCGATCAACTCCCTGGGGCTCAAGCCGGGTGTGTCTGAATGCTCCGGTGGTCGGCTCGTGTAGCGGCCCCTGTCCACTTGAATCCCCGCCCCGCGCCAAATAGGAGGACGCGGCCTGGAGGGGTTGGGAGGTCTTAGGGGTCCACCACGAACAGCCAGGCCCAGTTCATTCTGAGTAGAGTTAGGTTCAGACCCATCTTGTAAGCGGGGCCGTTCGAATGGACGGCCATAGTAAATCACTGAGTGCGAAGCCGATCCGCTGTTGCAACCGGGGTCACGTGGTTACGTACTAGGAGTAACGAATCCTGGGGTCAAAGAAGGCATAGGAAATGTCCACCAAAAGATTCAGCACCACGAAGATCAGGCCATATAGCAGGACCAAATTCTGGATCACGGTGTAGTCCCGTTCCGTAAACGCGACCACCAGCGTAGACCCCAGCCCCGGTACTCCGAAGGATTTTTCCACGACGACCGACCCGCCAAGGAGAAATCCCAAGAGCACTCCCGATAGGGTGATTACCGGCAGAATGGCATTACGCAGGGCGTGACGCAAGATCACCCAACGCTCCGCCAGCCCCTTGGCCCTGGCAGTGCGGATATAGTCATCTCGCAGCACCTCCAGGAGAGTCGAACGAGCCATGCGCGCTACGTAAGCTGCCTGACTGAGGGCCAACACCAGAGCTGGGCCCCACACGATTTGTAAGTTAGCCCACGGGTCTTCCCAAATGTGGATGACTCCAAAAGGCGCCTTATAGTGCCACCCTAGCAATAGCACGAGTACGATCAACGTCCCCAGCCAAAAATTGGGGATTGCCAGGAATAATATGCTGAAGAATCGGGCGACGTAATCGCCGAAGCTATTTTGTTTGACCGCAGCTAGGATTCCAACAGGCAGGCCGATAATCCAGGCAAAGACGATCGCCAGAATCGCGATCTCCGCAGTCAACGGGCCCCGGTGCATTATGGTTTCCATGACCGTGTCACCTCGCCAGAAGGACTCTCCCAGCTTCAGGGTGAACACGTCTCCCATCCAATTGACATACTGCTTCCAGAGAGGATCGTTTAGGCCCAGGCTTTCAAGAAGCCTTTCCCGGTCCGCTTCACGGAGCATTCGAAACCCGTCTTCATCGCTGAACATGACCGCCAGGACGTCTCCGGGCAAGATACGCATTGCGGCGAAGATGATGACGGTGATCACGAAAATGGCGGGCACCGCAAGTATGAGCCTACGCAGGATATAGGTTTGCATCTTCCTGCCTTTATTCGGGTGGGATGAGCCGGGCTGGGGTAGGTGTTATCGCATCGGCATGGAGCATCTCAAGGCTCGGGAGTCCTCCTACTTTTCGAGCCACACCGTATCGTACCGGTTGCAGTTATAGATGCCGCAGCCGGACTTCCGCACTACACCGCCGACGTAGTCGTACCAGGCGTTAAAGATTATGCGCCAGTGATGCGGAGCCATTGGCACTTCGCGGTCCAGAATTTCAGTTGCCTGCTGCCACAAAGCTACGCGCTTGCTTGGGTCCAACTCGGCGTCAATCTGGTCCATTATGGAGTCAAACTCGGGGTTAGACCAACGAGAGAGGTTTTGAGCGCCCCCGGTCTTGTAGAAGTTGGTGCCGTAGTCCGAAGGGTCCATCAGGTTGGTGCCGATGGAACCCAGGCCGATGTCGAAAATCCCGGTACGCATGTCTTCCTGCCACTGTCCTCCTTGAGGCGCCCTCAAGTTGGACTCGATGTTCAGATGGACCCTCAGCATCTCTTGGACTATCGGCGCCATCACATCCTCGCGGGGAGCCCATCCTCCACGCACCGAGAAGTCCACGTCCTTGATACCTTCGGCGTAGCCAGCTTCAGCCATCAAGGCCTTGGCCTCCGCGATGTCCGCATCTTTGTCGATCATAAAGCCCGGCTTCGTCAGCAACACCTCGTCTGTAGGGGAGAAGGCCATATTCGGAGGGGACCAATCAACCACGACCTTGCCGAAGAGTCCCTCCGTGGCTTCCATGATCGCCCACCGGTCCGTGATCAGGTGAATTGCCCGGCGCACTCTGGGGTCGTCCCACGGTGCTCCTTTCTCTATGTTGAACCACATGGCGTTGGCGGCGACACCTTGCCAAATATGGTTTGATGTAGCGGGGATATTATTCATCTCGGCGACGGCTTCAGGGCTAATGTTCCAACAGAAATCCACCTGGTTGGCGATACAGAGGGCATCCCGTTGAGCCGTTTGGACAGAATAGATGGTCACACCATCAAGGTAGGGCAAACCTTCTACAAAGTATTCGGTATGCCGTTCGGTTTCCCACGTCTCTCCTTGGGTGAAGTCTACGAACTTGAAGGCCCCGGTCCCAGGGCCACCGCCTTTGAGTTGTCTTAGGTCAAAATTGTTCTCCTCCAGGGTTTTTTTCGGGTGAATTACATTCCACTCTACCGCGAATGCACCCAGGAAGAAGCCGCTCGGTTGCTTGAGTTGCACCTGAAATGTCAATGGGTCAGTGGCCTCAATTCTTTCCACGATTGGCGCCAACAAGTCCTGTCGCAAGCTGGTGACGCCTTCGGGGGGATCCAGAATACGACTCCAACTGGCGACCACGTCCTCGGAGGTCATAGTGGTCCCGTCATGAAACTTGACCCCTTCTCGGAGCGGGAAAGTCCAGGTTAGGTTATCTTCCGAAACTGTCCAGTCCTCAGCTAGGTCCGGGATGATCGTGATTCCCCCGTCCAGAGGGTTGTACCGTAGCACCCCGTTATATTGCTGGCTCATGGGTTCAGCGGTATAGGCTGTAGCCGATTGCATCATGTCGTAGTGCGCCGTATCCGCAACCGTAGCTACCTTGAGCGTCCCGCCTTGCTTCGCGTTGCGATCGAGGAGAGAAACCGATCTGGAGTCTCCCGCGGCGGCCACTGGTGTGGGTATCGCAGTTGGAATCTGCGTGGCTACGGCGATCTCTCGGATTCGAACTTCCGGAGTCTGCTCTGCCGCAGAAGAAGGTGCGGTGGCTTCAGGTGTTGGGGCGGCAGCCCCCCCACAGGCGACCGTCACTAACAATATCGGAATCAACGGGGCAACCACGATGTTCCTGAGTATCCTCAACAATCGGTGTGTCATCTTTCGACCTCCGGACGTTCGGGATTGGAAACCGATAGTCGTACCAGGGGCTAGGTGTTCCGGGGCTGTGGTGCGACCAGTTACTCATAATATCGAGAGATATCATAACGAATCGCTGTATCAGATAAGACCTACTTTATCATTTTCCGTATATGAGACGAGCATGTGCTTCGTGTATTCGTCGTATGCAGGCGCAGCATAAACTAAAGAATCCCGTCTGTCAACAGGACGATTGCAAAGGTAACTGTTCAGAGTTGGGGGATCTTGGGGCTTTTTGACCCTTCAGGGTGAGGCGGCCAAGTACGAAACCTTTCGGGTGATCCAAACAGATCCCCTCAAACGTGAACAGTTACTTGCAAAGTCAGGAGGCTCGACCGTAGAGGCGGTCGATGGTCTGCGTTGGGCGGAAGGCGCAAGTTTTGGCTCGCAAGGGCAGCGACAGCCTGGGAGGGAACCATCCTTCCAGGCGCAGGGCGTTCAGCTCGGTGTTGACCAGGGTGGCGAATACCTCCCCCAACCCCAGACGGCGCAGCGTGTGCACGTCCGCATCCCAGCTGCGGTCCTTCACGTGATGTTGGCGGTTCTCAATGCTCCAGTGGTTGCGGAAGAGCCGGAGCAGCTCTTGGGGGCCGCACTGGCGCGAACTCAGGCTGGTCAGCAGATACCAGCGCGCGCTCCTCACCTCCCCAGGGGCTATATCCACCGTCTCCTGCTCTACCATGGCCCCTTGCCGCGCCCCCGGAAATCCCAAGTCATCCCGGATATAGTCGGCCAGCAGGTCAGCAGCCCCAATCCGCCGCCTTTCGATTACACCCGCTTTTTCCCCAAGGTCTCCGCCTCAGGCTCCCCCAGTTCCTCCGGGGCAAACCCGTCTGCTAAAGCGGCCAGCGCTTCAGGCTGGTTCCCCTTGATTGGCACCAGGTAGTCCCGTCCGTGGCTGACTATGGCCCGGCACAGGTCACGCTCCGCATACCGAGCATCCATGGTCAACAGCCGCAGGCCGGGATAATCCTCGAACAGTTGGCCCAGTTGCTCCCGCAACACCCCGGGTTCATACCGCTTCTCCACCGCCGGCCACTGGGTCAGGCACAGCTTCAGGTCATGGGCCAGCACATTCACCATCATCAGGAGATCCCCACCCGCATCCTCCGACTGCTTGGCCCACTTGCCGTCTACCGAGGCATGCAACTTCTGTTCCCCCACCACACGGGCCACCCAGCCGGTGAGGGCTCCCGGCAACTGCTCGTACGGAACCCCAGCCAGGGTGCGCGAAATGGTGGTGGCGTGGGGCGGATGGTCCCGCACAAACCCCAAAGGCTCTTTCAGCATCGGCCCGTGCATCCTGGCAAAGCGGGCAAGGTGGGCCATGGTGGTCTGACCGCAGACCAGACCCAGCAAGGTCAACCGCAGTATGGCCTGAAAGGGATGCCTGTCTCCTCCGGCCTCCCTTGGATCCGCCACCTGTTCCAGGCACTTGAACAGAGATTCCGCCGCCTCCATATCCGCACACTCCCTTTTCATTTCCCTCGTCTGTATACCACCCCCGACGACTTTGCAATCGTCCTACTATTACAGTCGCGCTTGCCTTTGGTAGGATAGGCCCATGATTACTGGTGAGAGCGGAGGGGTTGGAAATGGGTCAGACATTACTGGAGCGAGAGGCCGTGCTGGAGGAAACGCTGGACTGGGAGGCTGGGCTCCAGGAGCTGCACGGGCGTATCGCGTCGCGTTTCAGCCGCAGTGAGTCTCGGCAGCGGGTTCTGGCGTACCTGAAGGGTACGTGGCGGAGCATCTGGGCGACCCCGGCGGGGTGCTGGTGGTGGATGAGACGGGGTTTCTGAAGCAAGGCCAGAAGTCGGTGGGGGTAAAGCGGCAATACAGCGGGACGGCGGGGAAGGTGGAGAATTGCCAGATCGGCGTGTTCCTGGCCTGTGGCAGTCGTTACGGCGCGGCCTTTCTGGATCGGGAGCTGTATCTGCCCCAGGAGTGGGCGGCAGACGGGGAGCGGCGGCGGGAAGGCGGTGTGCCCCAGGACGTGGTCTTTCATACCAAGGCACAACTGGCCCAACGGATGATCGCCCGGGCGGTGGCGGTTGGGGTGCCCTTTGCCTGGGTAACTGGGGATACGGTGTACGGCAATGCGATTGGTCAAAGATCGTGTCAACTGCGGCGGTGGCTGGAGGAGCAGGGCCTGCCCTACGTGCTGGCGGTGAAGAACAATGAGCCGCTGTGGGCGGATACGGAGGGTGGCTCGGCACAGGTGGCAGCCCGTGAACTGGCCCAGCAGATACCCGATGACCGGTGGCAACGTCTGAGCGCTGGTGATGGCAGCAAGGGGCCACGCCTCTACGATTGGGGTTGGCTGCCGATAGGACCTGGGTCGGAGCCAGACCGGGGGCGTTGGCTGCTGGTGCGTCGCAGCATCGTCGATCTCGAGGACCTGGCCTACTACGCTTGTTGCGGCCTTGGGGACACGCCGCTGGAAGAACTGGTGCGCGTGGCTGGCACCCGGTGGATCATCGAAGACGCCTTCAAGGAGGCCAAGCAGGAGGTGGGGCTGGACGAGTATGAGGTACGCCTGTGGGTCGGCTGGTACCGGCACATCACCCTGGCGCTGCTGGCCCATGCCTTTCTGGCGGTAATCCGGTCCTATGCCGCCGGTGGCGACGGTAAAAGGGGGATAGGTGCGTGGGAGAACTCATCCCACTGACCGTGCCCGAGGTCAGACGGTTGCTATGCCGGCTGCTGTGGCTGCCCCGTGGCAGTCCTGCCCTGACCATCCACTGGTCGGGATGGAGACGGCGGCACCAGGCCCGAGCCATGCAGTGTCATTACCGGAGACGCCTTCAGACGCCTGCTCCTCAAGCGCGACTGTAATACTAAGCCCCAATCCACCGAAAGGATGAGGGTGTCGGCGTACTAACGGGGTAAGAAAGTGCTCCCGGCTTCGGGGATAATGGTTTCAGAAAGACGAAACCATCCCCAGACCAGGAGCACCCAAAAGATGCTACCACGCGAGCAGCCCGACCGCATCCAAATTGCCTTTGATGATCAGCGCCTGGTGGCCAATGCGGGGCTGCTTTTGCCCATCACCCTGGCCCATCACCTGGGGCTGGGAGAGTTGGTGGACCGCCACGTTCACCTGGGAGATGCGCCAGGTCGCGCCAATGCCGGCGACAAGATGCTGACCCTGGTGGCGTCGGCGCTGGCCGGTGGCGACTGCATTGACGACGCCGACGTGTTGCGCGCTGGCGAGACCGAGCGGGTGCTGGGCTGCGTAGTCAAGGCGCCGTCCACGCTGGGTACGTTTCTGCGGAGTTTCCGGTGGGGCCACACGCGCCAGTTGGATCGGGTGAGCCGTGAGGTGCTGGCTCAAGCTTGGGCCTTCGGCGCCGGTCCAGGAGACGAGCCGCTGACCATTGATCTCGATTCCACCATCTGCGAGACCTACGGTCTGAGCAAGGAGGGTGCGCGCCATCACGGCTACACCGGCCAGCGGGGCTATCACCCGCTCCTCGCCGTGGCCGAGGGCACCGGAGAGGTGCTGATGTGTCGATTGCGAAAGGGTCGGGCCAACACCGCCCGCGGCGCCGCCAACTTCCTGCGCGAAACGGTGAGCCGAGTGCGCCATGCCGGAGCCACTGGATCGCTCACCATGCGGGCGGACAGCGGCTTCTACACCCACGACATGGTGGCCGCCTGCCGCGATAAGAAGGTACGTTACTCCATCACCGTTCGCCAGCACCCCCAACTGCGCAATCTCATTGACGCCATACCCGAGGCAGACTGGACGCCCATCCCCTACTGGATGGAGGGCGGCGCCGACGTGGCCGAGACCATCTATACTCCCTTTGCCAGTGAGCCCGATGCGGTACCGGTGAGGCTCATCGTCCGGCGAGTGAAGCCCACCCCCGGCTCCCAGCTGGCCCTCATCGCCAACTACAGCTATCACGCCTTCATCACCGACCGTGAGGGCGACACCCTGGAACTGGAAGCTGACCATCGCCGCCACGCCGAGATCGAGAACGCCATCCGCGACCTGAAGTACGGCGTGGGCCTCAACCATCTCCCCTCAGGACGCTTCGCCGCCAACGCCGCCTGGTTGGCGGTGCAAGTAATCGCCCACAATCTGGTGCGCTGGACCACGCGCATCGGGCTGGGTGAGCCGATGGCAACCACCAAAACCCTCCGGTGGCGCTTCTTCTCCCTGGCCGGACGCATCACCCGCAAGGCGCGACGCCTCACCCTGCATCTGCCACAGGGCTGGCCTTGGCGAAACCAATTCAGCAGCGCTCTGGCTCGATTGCGAGCCCTGCCGCTCCCTTCCTGATCGCCCTACGGCTTCTGACCATCCACCAGCATCCCCGATAGCCGCCTCCACCCGCGCCAGGCCGGCTTCCGGCGTCTCCTGCTGACTGCTGGCTACCGATCTTGCCTGCCGCCAGCGCTGCGGGCCGTCAGAAATCACCTTCGCGCGATACTCGCACCCCGCACCCGTCCACATCCATCAGGATCAAGTCCCCGTAGTCTCATTCCCGGCCCTCCCATCCCTGCTCCAACCCCCGTGTCCGCATCCCATCGGTGGATTCGGGCTAAGCCCAACCGTCCGCCGGTTGAACTTACCAACATGGAACAACTGGACGGTTCCATTCAGTGGTTGTCCCGCTCGGTGGCTGCCGTGTCCCGGTCGCAGCCCGGCGACAACCTTCGCCTGCCTCAGCCTGATTACCGGGAATTCTGATGCAGGATTTGCGGGGATATTGGCGGGTGCGTGCGCCGACCGAGGGAGCAGGCATTGTCATCAGAAGTGCAGCCCGAAACAGCGCAAGTTCGTCGGAGGATCAGCAATGAGTATGGAAGACTCGGTTGGAGTGTACGACAACGCCGAATTTGCGGATAACCCAGAGGCACGGTGTTCGGTCGTGCTCATCCTGGACATTTCCGGGTCGATGTCGGGGCGCCCGATTGAGACCGTGAATCAAGCCCTAGTGAGGTTCCGCGACATTATCCAAGAAGATACGGTTACCGCGTTGCGAGCCGACGTTGCAGTCATCGCCTTCAACAATGCAGCGAGCGTAGTCCAGGACTTCACCAACGGCACGGACTTCGAACCTCCGGTCATTTCCGTAGCCGGCGGCACGAATTATTCCAAAGCCATCAACCTGACGTTGGACATCATCGACGCGCGGAAGCAAAGCTACCGCGATGGCGGCATAGCCTATTACAGGAGCCTGGCGTATTTCCTCACGGACGGCTATCCGGAGCACGACAATCCAGCGGACTTGGGGCAAGCTGCCGCGCGGTTGGCGGAAATGGCGGGGTCGCCTTCTTCTCATTCGGAATCAGCGAACCTCGGTATCCGGCCGACTTGGGGGGACTTGCCAAACTAGCCCCGCCGAACCGCCCGCCGGTGGAACTGAAGGATATGAACCAACTGGACGGTTCCATTCAATGGTTATCCCGATCTGTGGCTGCGGTTTCCCAATCCCAGCCCGGCGACAGACTCCGCCTGCCGCAGCCGGAGTACTTGGATTTCTAGGGCGATCGCCACAGAGAACAGGCATTAATGCAGCTTTAGATGGCTTCCGCAACGCCGCCGGCCAATCGCCGCTTGCAAGACGAGGCGGGCAACCGCCTCATCTTGGGTGACAAGCTTGGCGAGGGCGGTGAGGGCATTGTGTACCTGGTAAGAGGCCAGTCCAACTCGGTAGCGAAAATCTGGCGTCCCGACAAAAAGCCCCAAGATGCCGATGCCAAGATCGCCTATATGGTGAACCACCGGGTAGAGCCTGGACTGGGCGCCACGTGGCAAATTACCTGGCCTGAGCATGTCGTCAAGGAGAATGGCGTTACGGTCGGCTATACCATGCCCCTGCTCGATCCAGCCCAATCCTAGCAGCCTGTCCGAGAAACAATGTTCTATACGAATTATATCGCTTAAGATAGGTTTCGCTTCGTAAATTAGACAGAGTTTTGAACGGTATAGTGCATGATATTGCGTTTAAAGGCGTAAATCGTCACACCTCCCTAATCCTCGGACAGGCTGCTAGGAGGCGATGTCGAATACTACAACCATCTGGCCGCCAGGGATACCGAGCGAGAACAGGGGCGCGAACTGCGCATAGACGATCGAGTACGCATGGCGCGCAACCTGGCCCTGGGTTTTCGCGCCGTTCACGCTGCCGGTTACGTGATCGGTGACGTCAACGAGAAAAACGTTGAGGTCAACCGGCAAAACGACATTGCAATGGTGGACTGCGACTCCTATGGGTTCAAAGACCAGAGGAGTAGCAGGGCTTTTTCAAACAACATGGGACGGCCTGAATTCCAGGCGCCGGAAACGCAGGACGATTACGCCAACCGTACCCAAGAGCAGGACCTGTTCGGACTGGCGGTTCTCATCTTCCACCTGCTCACCGGTTTTCATCCTTACCATGTCACCAACCAGCCAGACCACAACTTGCCCAGTGATCGGATAAAAGCATGGCTGTTTCCCCCGGCTAGGCGGGGTGTTACGACTACCGCCGAATACATGCAGCGTTGGAATGGGTTGCACCAAGGACAGAAGGATTTGTTCCTGCATTGTTTCGACCCGGAAAATCAGGGGCAGGCTCGGCCCACGCCGGAACAGTGGGTGACAGCCTTGGCGTATGCGCCGGAAGACTGGACCGAAACTTTGCGGGCGTCCCGGTCCGCCCCCACCACCGCACCACCAACACCCCAGCAAACGCAACAACCACGGCAACCACAGCCGACGACTCAGCAGACGCGGCCGCCCCGGCAACAACGGCAACGCCCGACGCGTCAGCAGACGCGGCCACCGCGGCAGCAACGACAGCCTAACCGACAACGGCGCCCTTCGCCGCAGCAAACTCAGCCGTCGCAGCCACCACAGCAACAACGGCGCCCTTCGCCGGTGTCATCTGCCGGATCGGGAATCGGCAAGCGCACCAGGTTGGTTGCCGGAGTAATAGGCGTGTTCGTCCTTTTGCCCATATTAATCTGGTTGTTTAGGGGCAATGGCAATGACGATACATTTACGTCAGCTGCCAGCGTGGCGGCGGGTGCTGGAAGCGTGCCGGCTGCCGTGGCGCCGGCGCCCACTCGACTCCCATCCCCACCAACCCGCCAGCACCGACGCCAACTCCCATCGCCATAGTAGTTACGGCACCGGCGCGGCCTCTGATACCCACCAATACACCGGCGCCCACTGCGCAACCACCGACCCATACGCCAGCGCCCACGGCCACTCTCCCGCCAACTCCGACACTAACACCGGTGGAGTGGTTGTATCCGAACGCAACGCACTCAATAGTTGATGAGTTGGCGCGCGAGAAAGAAGTACATCTGCAGGGCTGCTACTTGGGAAACCAAACCTCCACCCGCAAGTTTCGCCTAGCTTCGTGGGACACTTGGGACCCAAGCCTCTATGGAGATCGGCTCAAGTTCGTCAAGATCATCACCAACAACGGCGCGCGGATCCCGCTGGAGCAGGGGACGTGTTACGAGGCCAACGTCACAAAGCATGTGGATAGTCCTGAAGAGTATGTATGCCTGGACAGAGACGCGGCCTATCCGCAGCAATACCCGTGCAACAGCTTCCGCGAGCACGAGGTGATACCCACGTTCATCCTGTACCCCAATACACGTGACGATCCGGACGATTTCACCGACAACTTTGTCCGCATCCATGCGCGCCCGTAGAGATATCCGGCATGCTCGGCGGCTCGAGACTTCGGGGCGAGCGTCACGGCACAACGGCCGAGCGTTTCCGATTTGTTATGATGTAAGTACGAAATTCGACGCAGATACGACGGACACATTGTAGGAGCCGCCCTCACATGACCACACTGCTAGACCGCATCGACCCCGCCGTTGCCGCTGCCATTGAGAACGAAAACCGCCGCCAGCGCGATTCGATCGTGCTGATCGCATCGGAGAACTACGCGAGCAAGGCGGTGCTGGAAGCGCAGGCGCAGTTGATGAGCAACAAGTACGCGGAGGGGTACCCTGGCCGGCGATACTACGGCGGCTGCGAATTCGTCGACGTAGTCGAAACCCTGGCCATAGACCGGGCCAAAGAGCTGTTCGGGGCGGAGCACGCCAACGTGCAGGCCCACAGCGGCGCGCAGGCCAACATGGCCGCCTACTTCGCCTTGATCGAGCCGGGAGACACGGTGCTGGGAATGCAGCTGGACATGGGCGGTCACCTGACCCACGGCGCCGGCGTCAACTTCTCCGGAAAACTGTACAACTTCATACCCTACGGCGTGGACCGGGAAACCGAGACCATCGATTACGACCAGGTGGAGCAACTGGCGCGGGACCATAATCCGAAGCTTATCGTCGCCGGCTGCAGCAGCTATTCCCGCATCCTGGACTTTCCCCGGTTCCGCGCGATTGCGGATTCGGTTGGGGCGATGCTGATGGTGGACATGGCGCACATCTCCGGCCTGATCGCTGGCGGGGCGCATCCATCGCCGTTCCCCCACGCGCAGATCGTCACGTCGACCACCCAGAAGACGCTGCGCGGGCCCCGCGGCGGCATGATCCTGGCCGAATCTGATCTGGCCCGCAAGATCGACTTCGCGGTGTTCCCGTACATGCAGGGCGGACCCTTCATGCACATCATCGCCGCCAAGGCGGTCTGTTTCGGAGAGGCCCTGCAGCCGGATTTCTCGCGCTATGCCCACCAGGTGGTGGCCAACGCGCAGGTGATGGCGCAGGAGCTATCCGAGGGCGGCGTCCGGCTGGTGGCCGGCGGAACGGACAATCACCTGATGCTGGTGGACCTAACGCCGCTGGGCATCACCGGCCGGCAGGCGGAGCGCGCGCTGGAATCGGTGAACATCGTGGCCAACAAGAACGCCATCCCCTACGACCAGCTGCCGCCGCGCACCGCGTCGGGGCTACGCCTGGGCACTCCCGCCATCACCAGCAGAGGCATGGGCGAGAAGGATACCCGCCAGGTGGCCAAGCTCATCGTGCGCACGCTGGGCAGCATCGGCGACGAGGCATCGATGGCGACCATCGGCGACGAGGTGCGACACCTGAGCCGGCAGTTCCCCGTGCCCGGCCTGGACGACGAGTAGCGGTTGCGCCACCTTCCTACCAGGTGAGGCGGCGCCGGTGGACCAGCAGCGCCACACCGAGGACCGCGATCAACATGCCAACCAGCACCGTCAGGCCGGGCAGAACCGGCAGTCCGGCGTAGGACCAGGAATTGACGTAGCTGCTCGGGGTGTGCGCGGGAGCCAGGCCCAGCTGCCCGGCATCGGGTACCGTCAGGTCGGTGGTAACGGAGCCCGAGCGACCGCCTGATGCCGAAAGGCTGCGCGAGGGCACCGGGAGTTTCTGGAAGCTCAAGTGCAACTCGCGGGTTTGGCCGTCTCCGGTGAACAGCCACGACTGGACAGCCGATACCCGGTCGTCGTGGCCCGTGAGCCAGAAGGTGATGACGTCGGCGTCGGGGAGGGCGCTGCGGTCCGCGCCGCCGGGCTCGACCATCAGGCCGCTGTAGCGACCGTCCTGGCCGATGGCCACGGGCTCGCTGACGTAACCCTCCTCGCAACCGCCGAGGCAGGCAACCAGGGAGACCCCGGTGGGAACGATCCGGCTGTCGGCGAAGGCGTGCCCTTCGAACACCTGCCACTGCGTTCCCGTGTTGGACGCCGTGGCGCTTGCCGAGTCGTCGGGCCCAGCGCCCAGGGCGGCCAGCATGGATGCCAGCAACAGCGAGGCCAGGGCCAGGGTCAGGATCGTCCGCCGCGCGAACCGGGGGCGGATCGGGTAATTGCGTTTCATGTCCGTGCTCCCGTTGGTCAGCACCAGTTATCAGTCGTGTATCGACCAGATGCCCATTATTTTATTGGGTATCGCTTAATGCTAACCGGCGCGGCGGGAAGTCGACATCGGCAAGGGCGCGCAGTTTTGAACAATTTTTGGATAATAAAAAGGCCCCCGCCGTTGCCGGCGGGGGCTTGATTTCGGATCGTGGGTCGCCGCAGGGACGATTACTGATCCGGGGGCACGTGTACCCGGGGGCACATTTACCCGAGAGTTACGCGGTGGTGCGCCGTCCCATGACGATGGCTCCGATCGCGATTATCACGGCCACGATGGCCACGATCAGCGCGATGATGCCCATGGAACCGCCGGAACCGGCCGGGCCGATCACACCGGCGGGACCCTGGGCACCTGGACCGCCGGGAGGCCCGGCGATGCCCTGCTCACCCTGAGCGCCCGGAGGACCATCAGCACCGGCGGCGCCGTCACGGCCATCGCGGCCAGCAGCGCCGTCAGCGCCGGCGACTCCGGGGACGCCCGGAGGACCGGCTGCACCGTCTGCGCCGGGAGGGCCCATGGACCCATCCTGAGCGGCCAGGTCGGCGGACAGGACCGCCTCCGCATGCAGGCCACCGCTCTGCCACATGTACTCGTCCACCATGCGCTCATCGATCATGAGGTAGTCCACCATGCGCTGACCGATCATGAAGGTGACCATGGCGTCCATGTCCATGGGCTGCATGAGCTGCAGTTCGAAACCGCCGCCCTGCATGGCCATGGCGGAACCAATCTTCTCATCGCCGGCCATGGCGACGATCATGGTCCCCTCCGGCACCGGAATGCCGTCGGCCATCGCGTTGCCGAATATGAAGGCGGGGGGCACGTTGGCCCGCGGCGCATCGCCCTGTGCCGCAACGAGGCCCAGGGGCAACGCGATCAGCAGGGCAACCAACGCCACCGCCGCCATCGCTCCAATTCTTTTCATCTCATTTGCTCCTGCTTGGGGTGGTCCCCCCGCCCCCGCAGCCGAGGCCACGGGAGCGGGGACGCTTTACTGGATACTCATTCAGTCGGTTGACTGTCCTTCCGCGTTAGCGGCCGGACGCCTACCAGACCTCCAGGTTCCAGCAGTCGCTGCCGCGGCAGGTGAGACTGCGGACCTTGTTGTTCAGGACCACATCATCCACGGTCTCGCTGACCAGGATCCAGTAGGCCTCACCGTTGACCATTTCGGTCAGGGTGTTGAGATCGGCGAACTCGGGGCGCGGGTCGTAGAACGACCATTCCTTGCCCACGTCGTCGAAGTGGAAGATGGCAACCAGGTTGTCATTCAGGCTCTCCACGGCTCCGGGGAGCTCGGCGGGAGCGCCGGCGGCCGAGGACTCGGCCAGGACGGTGATCTCGCCGATGGCGATGGTCTTTTCATTGCCTCCCACCGCGATGACAACGCTGTAGACGCCGGGGTCGAGACCGGGGATCAGCACGCCTTCGACGGTGACGTTGCCGTCACGGTCGGTGTTGACGCCGGGGTCATCGTTGCGGGTGCCGCCGATTTCCACGTAGTCAACCTGGGTGTAGACCTTCATGTTGCCGGCGGTCAGGGTCACCATGTCGCCGGGCTGACCTTCGTTGGGGCTGACCTCGATGGTGGAGGCCGGCACCGCGAAGGAACCGATCTTGGCCACGTCGCCATACGTCATTTTCACCTGCACGGTGCTGGGGATGCTGACGTTGCGATGGACCCGGTGCTCCTGGGTAATTCTGCCCACGCCATCGGCGAACAGCGTGTATTCGCGGGCGCGTGCCGCCGTGTCCGATACTTCCACCTTGATACCAATCGACGAGGGGTTTTCCGGGTTGTCCACGGGCCAGTTGGTACCGGTGATGGTGATGTAGTCGCGCGGACCGGCGATGTCGGGGGTCACCGTGATGCTGGGTTCCGGTATGGTGATATCCACAGTGGAGGAGAATTCCCTGGTGTCCTCCACGCTCAGCCGGTGGGTGCCGGGGATGAGAGTGGGGTTGGTTTCGTCACCGGCAGGCCAGAGGATGATGGTGGCAACGAACTGGCCGGAGTTGGAAACCTCGACGCCGCGTTCGCTAGTGCCATCGTCCATCATGACCGTGCATCCACCCGCGGACTCATCGTCGACCATGACGGCCACGTCTTCCAACTTGAAGTTGGAAATCGGGATACAGGTCTGACTACCAAAACCGTTGCCGGTGATGGTAATGGTCTCGTTGGGCAGAACATCGGTCTTGCTGGCGTTCAGCTGAGCGCCGGCGAGGGTGATCTTGGTGTCTTCCTTCACGGTGCCCCAGGTGGCGTCGAGGCGCAGCACGCCTTCGTAACCGCCGGGAACCTTGAAGGCCACTTCACCGGACCCGTCCCTGCCGATGCTGCGCCGGGAATTCGGGATCACGGAGTCCGTGATGTCCTTGTTGGCGAGCAGCAGCTTAGTGAAGGCTGCGGGCATGGTCGGGCTGAAGCTGAAGTCCTGGGCGAACACGTTGACCGTGTCACCGCTGTTGGCCGAACTCGGAACCACCTTGATCGAGGGCTCCAGCTTGAAGTCCTCAACGTCGGTCTTGGACATGCGACCCTCGCCGTCCACCATGCAGATGTGGTTGGTCTGGCCGGGGCCGAAGGTCGGGGCCGTGACCTCGAAGGTCACCGCGACCTTGTCGTCGCTGCCGACCAGCGCGTCACCGACGTTGGTGCCCTTGCGGATGATGGCGTCACACAGGGCGGCCTCAGGGTAGCCGCTGTTGAAGTAGTCCATCATGTCGACGTCGTCTTGGTGGTCGGTGCTGAGGCCGTCGTACATCGTGCAGGGGCTGGTGCCCATCGGCTCAGCATCGTCGTCCATGAGGCCGAAGGCGTCGTTCATCTCGTCGCAGTCCAACTGGTTCCAGATGTACATGTTGCGCATGTCTGCGTCTTCGTGATCACTGCCGGGGATGTGCAGAACGTACACGCTGGCCGTGGTACCGTTGTTGAAGCCGGAACCGGTGACGGTCATCTCGTAGCCGCGGCTGTTGTCCACGTCGGACAACGTGATCTTGGCGTTAGTCCGCAGGTCGACGAGCGTGTCGTCATCGGCGGCGCGGCTGCTGATGAAGTCGCCGCGGCCGGGGACACTACCGGTGGCGCCCAGCAGGGCGTATCCCACGCTGTGGTCTCCCTCTTCCGACGGATTCTTGATGCCGGAGTCGGACTCCAGCACCAACTGGATCATCTGACCCATGCGCAGGCCGTTGGGGCCCTCGCAGTCGTCGGTGGCGTTGGTGCACATGTCCGGCACCAGCACGCGGATGGCGATGTCCTTCTTGTCCCGGTCGAAGTACCCATCGGTCTTCAGCTTGGGATTGTTGGTAACGTAAACCCGGGATTCGTTGCCCGTCTGGCGCTTGACCACCGCGGCGGTCTCATCGGTCCCCAGATTGGTGGGCACACCGACCGCTACGAGGTAGGCCGAACTGGCGGGGATGGAATCGGGTTCCTGGAAGTCGTCCTCCAGGTACAGGACAATCGAACTCCCCACCGGCATATCCCTGGCCAAAGAGAGGATGGTCAGCCGGATCTCCGGGGAGCCGCTGCCGGAGGAGCTGTCGGACACGACCACGTCACCAGGCGTGATCACCTGCTCCATATCCTCTTCGTCCACTTCGTCCATCGGACACAAGCCTATCGCCTGCAGGAGTTCCAGTGCGTCGCCGGTGGCGGTGGCGCACACGTCGTCCTGGGCCTGGGTGGGCCCAGGCGTTCCCGCCAGCACAAGGAACGCGGCCAGGGCGCCGATGATGCCTATTGCCATCACCAGCGACACCGGCCAGATGTGCTTTCTCGTTTTGTTACTCATTTGACTGAATCTCCTTGTGAGATTGTCTTATGCCAATGATTTGGAGTGTTGGGGAACCGCCGCCGGTCAGACGGGATTCCCCAACTGAAAACCGCTAGTTAACCGTGGCGTTGTCGCTTGCGAACTTGTAATCGAGCGTGGATCCCGTGCCACGGAACGCAATCACGATAACCCGGTAGTCACCGGCGTCCAGGTCGCTGAACGTAGCGGTGGTTCCGGTCCCGGTGGCAACTTGGAAGCCGACCAGTGTCGAATCCTGGGCCACGACAATCAGGTGCCCAGTCGCGTTTTCACCAGGCGTCCAATTGACTATTATCGTGCTAGTTCCGCCGTTGGCTACAACGCTGGTCGGCGCTTTCACCGCCATGGTCGTATCCGTCGTGCCGTCCGACATCTCCGGCAGCGGGAAGGTAGCAACTTCGGACCAGGGGCCCCAATCCTCGGAGTTGCGGGCTCGCACCCGGTATTGACGCACTTCGTCAGCCCCGGGCTGGGTGTCGGTAATGTGGGTGGTGCGGGTAGAGGTCTCTTTCACCGCGATAAACTCACCGTCGTTCGACTTCCGTTGGATTTCATAGCCGCTGACTTTCGCCCCGGCCGGGTCGGCTGGAGCGTTCCAGATCACCATGACGCCCCGGGCGCCGGTGGCGGCGAAGTTCGAGTCAAGCGCCGATTCTGCCGACAGGTGCGTCGGCGCGCCGGGCGCCGTAGTGCCACTGGTGGTGGAGGGGTCCTCGTCCGAAGACGGCGACGGATCGAAGTTCGTCAGTGTGTCGTCGGTGACCGCCACCAGTGCGCCCCCCACGGCATCGTTCATCGCATAGACCCGGTACCGGTAGGTGGTGTCAGCCAGTAGACCCTTGTCCATCAACATGGTCTCTGGCGCCCTTTCGGAAAGGACCCCCACCCTCGGAGCTTCAACGAAATCGCGCGCGACACCTGACGTCGGCGCCGCAGCCGTGCATTCGGTCGGCGCCAGCGGCTGGGACCCTACGGGGGCCGTCGTTGAGAGGACGCAATATTTGGCGATGTCGGTGCCGCCGTCATTCATCGGCTTCTGCCAGACCAGGTCAATCTGACTTGCAGAGGCTGTAGTGGACTTGATTTGTTGCACCGGCGACGGCTCAGTCTGAGCGTCGACTATATTGTCGTCGATCGCGGACGATTGGCCGATCACAGTACCGTTCTTCCCGAAGACCCGGTATTGGAAGGTTTGCGGAGCGTCCTTCGGGCGCCAATCCCGGTGATCGTAAGTGGGATCGGAATGGCGGGTATCAGGCTCCAGCTTCTTCCACTTGAGTGGAACGTCAGTGCCCTCGGCCACATCAACCCGGTAGGCGCTTGGGATGACAATGGGGCTAGCCGGTTTATCCCACGAAAGATTGACCGAGTCGTGGTGATGCGTCTCGCCTTTCGCCTCGGTTTCATTAACCCAGCCGACGGGTGTCGGAGGTTCAGGCGCCAGTAGCTGCGTCTGGGTCATAGCGTAAGTCGCCATGGCCTGAGCAGCATCGGTGGAAGCTAGGCTTCTGTTATCTGCTCCCGTACCGTTCTCCGCAAAGACCCGGTAGTTCAACTTGCTACCGGGGGCGATCAGGAATCGCCCTGCGTCTGTATGTCGGAGCTGGTAGGCGTTGGTGGTGCCGAAAGCATCTGCGACGGGTACGGTAATGGCCGCATTGATTGCCGTTCCTGCGAGGGCTGCGTTAGCTTCCGTCACTGTACCGGCAGTAGCTGATCCATCCGGCCACGCGTTGGTCTTCGACACCTCAACGCGGAAGGATGTGATGGGCGCTCCTCCGTTGTGCGCAGGCCAGTACCAGTACACATCGACGTCCGGCGCCCGTTCGTTGGTGGTGTCCACTACGTTATTGGTACCATCGTTGTCTAGGTTTTCCGGCGGGATAGTGTTGGCCGTAAGAGTGCCGTCAGATTCGCGTGCTATTAGAGGCACCGCCGTTATTCCCGTGGGAGCGGCCGGTTGACCAACGGGATGTGTGGTGGCGCTGCGGACATCAATCGGGTCCAAGGTCTGCTTGGACGTCATGTCTGCGTCGTACCAGTTGACGGCATAGATCTTGTAATGACGCGTGTCGGAACCGTCCAATCCCTTGTGCGTCCACTCGGTTGTGGGAGCCAAAATCGGGATGATGCCGTCACCATTGCCGTCCACGTCCCGCTGTCCGCGTATCGGAATGGCAGCACTTGTTCGAGCGGTGTGGATCAGGTAACCGATGATGCGGGCGCCGCCGGTGTCTGTTGGCGGGTCCCAATCCAGTTTGATCGTCGTTGACCCGGTGGCGGTCACCGTGAAGTTCATCACTTCACTGGGCTCGGTGATGCCCACGGTGGTGTTCGACTTCGCCTCGGACACCCGGCCGATTCCAGCCCGGTTGAGGGCAAAGACCCGGTAGAACCGGAGCGTGGCCGGCTTGAGACCGGTGGCCGTGTGCGACCTTGCCGTGGCGCTCACGTCAGCCAGATGGGTCCATCTCTGACCGTCCGTTGACTGGTCAATCCGATAGCCGGTGATGGGCAGGTCGGAGCCCGTGGTGGGCGCCGCCCACTTGATCACCAAGGACGTTCGCTTGGCCTCGCCTGCGCCTGGTTCCACGGTAACATTCAGAGGCGAGCCGGCGGCATAATCGACTTCCGCGGTCTGAGCGGAGATATCGCCCGGCGCCGCGGTCATGAAGATAGCCAGCGCGCCGACGACGGCGATTACCGCCACCAGGGGCACTGACCATATCAGCTTTCTCGTTTTTCTACTCATTTGACAAGATCTCCCTTTCGAGATTGTCCTGTGGGTAATCCTGAGTTTTCGGTTGCGCCCTCGGCCCGTTGGTATCCGGGGCCTGATTGAAGAGTTGCCCGCGGGCGGGCGTGGGGCGGCTTTCGACATATCCTCGGCGTTCACACCTCCTTGCGGTGAGGCCGTCCGTGGTGCCGGCGCTGGGCCGGCCGCGGGCGACGGCGGGATAGATTTCCAGACTTGGCCTGCAATTGTAGCGGCGTCAATATTACGGGAGTATTACAGATACGGAGCGGGTTTGGGTGAATTTTTGAGAAAGGGCCACGGGATTGCCACGGCGCAAGCGCCTCGCAATGACAGGGGGACGGGAGCCTCGCAATGACCTGCCCTTTCAGCCTTCGTGTCATTGCGAGCGCAGCCACGTCACCCCGCACCTGATGCGGGGGCGGCAATCCCGCCGGACGCGTGTGCTAAACTGCGCGCAGCTCCCTGGGAGATAGCGATGAACGACATCACCGTGAACGCCTACATCCTGTACGCCTTCATGGCCTTTCAGAGTCTGCTGCTGCTGGCGCTGCTGGGCGCCGTACTGCGTATGCTCCTCGTGATGGGCCGGATGCCGGGGGAAATCAACGGCCTGCGGGAGGCCATTGCCGCCCTGGCGGCCCGGATTGACCGGGTGGAGGAGCAGATTATCGACCTGCGGAATCAGATCGCCGGCCTGCGGAAACAGGTGGGCGAAGTTCGCGGTTCGCTGCGGGCGCTGCACGAGCGGGTGGACCTGGTGATGCGCCACCGCCACGACGACCAGTCGGGCGCCGTCATCCTGACTCCCGCGGAACCGGTGCCCGACCCGTCCGCCGACTAGCCGGCAGAAGGATTATATGACGACGCGAGCGCAAACCTACCGGGAGGCCAGCCGGCAGCTGCTGGCCCAGGGCTGGTCGGAGCTGGAGCCGGGTGACCTGCGGCCGGCGTCGGAAAAAGGCTGGGGCGCGGCCGCGCAGATGCTGAAGGCCGTTGCCCAGGCTCGGGGTTGGGAACACCAGCGGCACGCCACGCTGCGCCGGGTGGTGGGACGGCTGGCCGACGAAACCGGTGACGCGGAGGTCCGCCGCCTCTTCCGCGTGGCCGACAGCATGCACACCAACTTCCACGAGGACCAGGACGACGCGGACCACGTGTCGGCGGGTCTGATCGACGTGGGCCGGTTTCTGGGCAAGTTGGATAGCCTGCATAGCCCCCTTTGAAATCTGAGGGCGCTGGCCATTGGGCTTTTGTGGGCTGCGCCAGTGCTTGCCCCCGACCAACGCTCGCCTGCCGGTCATTGCGAGCGAAGCGCGGCAATCTCGTCGGCGCCGTGATCTTACCCGGCACAAGCGGTCGGATCACAACGAGATTGCCACGTCGCTACGCTCCTCGCAATGACAACCGAAAGACCCTGGCTTGCCCCCGGCCAACGCTTGCCCCCGGCGATGATAGGGAGTAATATATCCCCTGCTGCCAAGAGCGCCGGAAATTGGCCCGGCCTGGAGTTCGGGTTCGTATGGGGTCCGGGAGCACTCGGGCTCGGGAAGATGGCGACGTGGCTCCGGGCGATCCGACCGCCGGATCGCCGAACAACTGGAGGAGGTAACAAAACCGATATGTTCGACAAGGCTTCGCTGGACCAGCTTTTTGAAGAACTGCGGGACGAGTTCGAGCTGGAGACCGACTGGGAAGACATCCAACGGGACGCCCACCTGGGGGTGGCGTTCGCGGACGCCGGCACGCTGGACGACCGGAAGAGCGGGCTGGACGCTCGCATCGTCGAGTTCGTCGAGCGGCACAATCCGGGTTAGGCTCTCCCGCCAACGACCGCAATTACGCCCCGCCGGGAAGCCGGCGGGGCTTTTTGGTGTTTGCTCAACTGTCATTGCGAGCGAAGCGCGGCAATCTCGATGCGTTCAGCCGTACCAATCGGCGGCCAGGTCCTCGTGCGCCGGATTCACCTCATCGATCAGGGCAACCTTGCGCGCCCGCGACCACGATTTCAGCTGCTTCTCGCGGGCGATGGCAGCCTCGACGTCACCGGTCTCTTCGAAATGCATCAGCCGGGTCAGGTTATACCGGGCGGTGAACGACCGAGGATCTTTCTTCTGCCGGTGCTCGAACACTCGGCGGGTCAGGTCGTTGGTCACGCCGACGTAAAGAGTAGTGAATCTGGCGTTGGCCATGATGTAAACGTGGTAAGACTTGGAGTTGGGCATTGCAGAAGGCTCGGATGATTAAGGGTGCGGCGAGATTGCCACGCTGCGCTCGCAATGACAAGGGGCGGGGCGCTCGCAATGACAAGGGGTGGGGCGCTCGCAATGACAAGGGGCGGGGCGCTCGCAATGACAAGGGGCGGGGCGCTCGCAATGACAAGGGGTGGGGCGCTCGCAATGACAAGGGGCGGGGCGCTCGCAATGACAAGGGGCGGGGCGCTCGCAATGACAAGGGGCGGGGCGCTCGCAATGACAAGGGGCGGGGCGCTCGCAATGACAAGGGGGATTTGGGGGTTGGCAATGACAAGGGGCGGGGCACTCGCAATGACAAGGGGCGGGGCACTCGCAATGACAAGGGGCGGGGCACTCGCAATGACAAGGGGCGGGGCACTCGCAGTGACAAGGGGTGGGGCGCTCGCAATGACAAGGGGCGGGCCAGCGTTATGAAACGGCGATTGGTTTTTGCTGACACGACGCTATTGACGTGTTGAACGTGCGTTCTATAGGCTATTAAGCGTGGCCTGCCAATCCGCAATTTCGGGCCACGGTAAAGAGGTGGATAGTGTTGATCTGTCGTCGTTGTAACTCGGACCGACTGCTGGAACTGGCCCGACTGGACGGGGAAGACCATACGGTGTATCGCTGCCTGGAGTGCGGGTTCCTGTTCAGCCCGCCGGAGGGCCACGCTGGCGGGGCGAACGTGGTGCCGGCGGCAGCGCCGGACAACCCGGAGGAGGCGCGCCGGCGACTGTCGTCGGTGGCGTCGGTGCGACGCCGGCCGTTGCGTGGCGCGTCGCATGGTCCCGTTCCGCGGGATACCGCCCAATAGTGGGGCGGCGTCCCGCGACGGACGTCTCACCAACGGATCAGGAAGGGGCCGGACGGACCGGCCCGGTAGGCCCGGTAAGCCCGGTAAGCCCGGTAGGTTCGGAAAGTCCGGTGCGGTTCGCGTCGGACACCCTGGGGGTGGAGCTGTGGAGCAAGCAGGCGGAGGTGCTGCGGGCGGTGGAGCGCGAGCGGCGGGTGGCGGTGAAGTCGGGCAACGGGCTGGGCAAGGACTTCACCGCCGCGGTGGCCGCGCTGTGGTACGTGTACGCGCACGACCCGGCCATCGTGCTGAGCACAGCGCCGACATTCCGGCAGGTGCGCCACGTGCTGTGGCGGCAGATCCACCGGCTGTACCGGGGAGCGTCGGGCGCGCTGGGCGGCCGGATGCTGGACACCCGCTGGGAGCTGGCGGATGACCGCTACGCGCTGGGGCTCTCGGCCGACGACGCCGACCAGTTCCAGGGGTTCCACTGCGAGAACATGTTCGTGGTGGTCGACGAGGCCGAGGGGGTCGCCGAGCCGATCTACGAGGCGGTGGAGGCGGTGATGACCTCGGCGAACGCGAGCCTGCTGCTCATCGGCAACCCGACGACCAGCTCGGGCGGGTTCCACCGGGCCTTTCACCGGGAGCGGGGGATCTACGAGACCATCACCATATCGGCCCTGGAGTCGCCCAACGTGGAGCAGGGACGGATCGTCGTTCCCGGACTGACGACCCCGGCGTGGGTGGAGGAGCGGCGGGAGATGTGGGGCGAGGATAGCCAGATGTTCCGGGCGCGGGTGATGGGCGAGTTCCCCGACCGGGGCGAGGACAACCTGATCTCGGTAACGGACATCGACGACGCGACGTATCCGGCGGGCGAGGTTCCGGCGGAGACGGGATCGCTGCTCACGGGAGCCGGGCCGGTGGTGGTCGGCGTGGACGTGGCGCGGTTCGGGAACGACCGGACCGTGATCATGGTGCGGCGAGGCAACGTGGTGGTGGACATACGCGTGCGTCACGGTTTCGCCAACACCGCGGTGGCCGGCGAGATCATTGCGGCGTCCCGCGACCAGCACCCGAAGCAGCTGAACGTGGACGAGACGGGCCTGGGTTCCGGCGTGGTGGACATACTGCGGGAGCAGGGCCATCCGGTGTACGGGTTCAACGGGAGCAACGGAACGGTGCGGGAGGAGATCACCTGCGCCAACCTGCGGGCGGAGGGCTACTGGACGCTGGCGCGCCGGTTCCGCGACCACACCATCCGCATCCCGCGCGACGCGGAGCTGATCGCCGAGCTGGCGTCGCTGCGGTACCGGTACAACAGCCGGGGCAAGGTGCTGATGGAAAGCAAGGAGAGCATGAAGAGTCGCGGGCTGCCGTCACCGGACAAGGCCGACGCGCTGATGCTGGCGTTCCTGGACGTCGGGCCGCTGGGCGAACACCCGGCGTGGCTGCGGGACCTGTTCCTTTAATACCGGCAGAGTAGGGGCGAATGATTATTCGCCCCTACACGAGAAGCACATCGAGATTGCCACGGTGCAAGCGCCTCGCAATGACAGGCACGTGGCGATGACACGGGCGATTGTAGGAGAGGATGGGACATGGTGAAACTGGGCAAGATGCTAAAGGCGGTTCGCGTCCCCGGGCGCAAGCCGACGGGCGGTGCGGTGGTGCAGCGGGCCAATCGGGCGGCGCTGGCGGACCGGCTGCCCTCCGAGGAACGAATGGCCGGCCTGGGCACGGACGCCGGCGGCGGCTGGGCGCGGCCGGAGTACGGACGGTACATGGCGACGTCGCCGTCGGTGTACGCGGCGATCAAGCTGCGAGCCGACTCCTTGACCCGGCCGCCGCTGCGGGTGTACCGGACCGGTGAGGGTGGCGGGCGCAGGACGGCGGTGGAACCGTCGCATCCGGTGGCGCGTCTGCTGGACCGGGTGAACCCGTGGCACACCCGCGCCGACCTGTGGCGGGCGACGGAGACCCACCTGTGCCTGTGGGGCGCGGCCTACTGGGCCATCGAGCGGGGCGAGGACGGCCAGCCAGAGCTGTGGCCGCTGCGTCCCGACCGCATGGCGGTCATCCCGGACCGGCGGCGCTACGTGCGAGGGTTCGTGTACCGCGGGGTCGCCGAGCCGGTGGCGTACACGCCGGACGAGATCGTGTGGCTGCGCTACTTCAACCCGATGGAGGAGCTGGCCGGCCTGTCGCCCCTGGCGCCGGCGCGGCTGTCCGCCGACATGGGGCACGAGGGATTGCGTTTCAACCGGCACCTGCTGCGCAACTCGGCGCGCCCCGACTTCCTGCTGCTGACCAACCAGGATATGAACGAGACCGAGCTGGAGGAGTTCTACGCCCGGTGGGAAGCGCGCTACCAGGGCACCGGCAACGCGAATCGTCCGGCGGTGGCGTCGGCGGTGCGCGACGTGAAGACGCTGGGCCTGTCCCACCGGGACATCGACTTCATCCAGGGGCTGCGCTGGAGCCTGGAGGAGGTGAGCCGCACCTACGGGGTACCCAAGCTGCTGCTGGGCGACTTCGAGCGGGCCACCTACGCCAACGTGCAGGCGTCGGAGCGGATGTTCTGGCGCAACACCGTGGTGCCGGAGGTGAAGTTCCTGGAGGAGCAGCTGAACCGGATGCTGCTGCCGCGGCTGGGTTACCCGCAGCTGTCGGTGGAGTTCGACCTGTCGGCCATCGAGGCGCTGCAGGAGGACGAGAACAACCGGGTGCAGCGGGAGTCCGCGCTGCTGGATCGCGGCGTGCTGACCATCAACGAGGTGCGCCGTGAGCGGAACCTGCCGGAAGTGCCGTGGGGCGATAGGCCGACCGCCGCAGCGTAGGCACGAATAACAGCTCGCCCCGCGAGAGCAAGACACCACACTTGCAACGCCGTCCACGAATAATTTCAGGTTGTATATTCATCCGTATAGTTTGATAATGCCGCACGATTGAGTTTTCCGGCCAACCACATGTCACGAGTCATGACTCTTCTACAGAGAAGATGACCAAGGGGCGAAGGATGATTGCAGTACTAGGCGGCATCCTGGGCGGCGTCGGGCTGCTGTTCTTCGGGATGTGGCTCCTCTCGGAAAACCTCAAGACGGTGGTGGGGCCCCGCCTTCGAATGCTGGCCAGCCGACTGGCTGACAACCGCTTCGCCGCCTTCGGCTGGGGCACGCTGGCCGGCGCGATCACCCAGAGTTCGCCGGCGGTCACGTTCATCACCATCAGCATGCTGCGGTCGGGCCTGATCTCGACCAAGCAGGGCTACCCCATCGCCCTGGGCGCGCAGATGGGCGTGGGACTAATCCTCTTCATAGTGACGGTAGACATCCGCGTGGCCGCGCTCTACGGCATCGGGATCGGCGGCCTGATCGTCACCCGACTGCAGCGGGGCAACTACCGCGAGGCTGGCGCCATGCTGTTTGGCGTGGCCGCCCTGCTCTTCGGACTGGTGTTAATTAAGGAATCGGCCCACCCGTTGGCCGATCAAGCATGGTTCCAGGCCGGCCTGGAGCTCTCGGCCGGCTCGATCCTGCTGTCCTTCATCCTGGGCGCGCTGCTCACGTTCGTCGTGCAGGCGCTGGTGCCCGTGGTCGCCTTCGGCATAGGTCTGGCCGCGGCCGATCTGGTAGGAGTGGAACAGGTGCTGATGTACATCTACGGCTCCTACGTCGGCCTGGCCGTCAGCGTCATGGTGGTGTCGTCAGGCCTGCGCGGGACCGCCCGGCAATTGGGCATGTTCTGGGCGTGCCAGGTCTTCTTTTCCGCGGCCATCCTGGTGCTCCTTCTATATATAGAGGTGTACGCGGGGATCCCGCTGGTGACGGCGCTGGTGACCTGGCCCGACATCGGCCTGGGCCCGCAGATGGCACTGGCCGTCATCGTCTTCGGCATGCCCTCCCGCATGGTGGTACTGTCTGCGCCCGACTGGACCATGCGGTTGTTCGCCCGCATCTGGCCGGCCAGCGCCGAGGAGGAACGGTCGCGTCCCCAGTTCATCCATGACCAGGCAATCGACGACGTCACGACGGCCCTGGACCTGGCGCACCTGGAGCAGAAACGGGTGCTGGGCAGGTTCTCGGAATACCTGGAGCAGGCCCGCATGGGACTGCCCCTTGGGGCCGTTCGCCAGTCCACGCTGGAGATCAACGGCCGCATCGACGAATTCCTGACCGAGCTGGGACAGCGTAATCCCGGCCAGGACAGCGAACGCCGTAACGCGGTGCTGAGCCGCCAAAAGCTGATCACCTGGCTGGAGGAGCAGTTCTCCACCCTGCCCGACCTGCTGCGGGACCTGCCCGAGGACAACATGCTGGAGACCTTCCAGATCAGCGTGGTGGAGGGAACCGACGCGGCGCTGCTCATCTTCCTGGACGCGCTGGAAGAGGACGACGCCGACTCGTGGGAGTTCGTCGGGCAGGTGATGGGCGACCGCCGCAGCCTGATGCAGGACGTCCGCGCCCGCTACCTGGCCATGGCTCCCGAGGAGGACGACGGCCGCCACCGCATCATCGTAGAAGCCACCAACGCCGTGGAGAACATCTTCTTCCTGCTGGCGCAGCTGACGCGGGACTTTCAGGGGGAGCGACGGGAAGCGGCGGCAGCGTAGCTGGTCGACGCAGAGCCGCAAAGCGTTTCAGAAAAGCACACGGTCACATCGACGACCCCTTTGCTCCGGAACATCAGCCCCGTGTGGTCCGGTCCCGCAGTTCATCCGGCAATTTCATTGGTCGTTCTAGATGCTCCAAGAATGGCTCAACCTATTCGGCAATGCGTCCCCACATGGTTTGGTACTCGACATCGGTCACAGGCTCGTCAGGGCCCTTGGCTATCTCAGCCAAATATTCGTCAACTGCCGAAACTATGATCCTAGATAGCTCTTTCAAGTCGGCAGTGGTTTTGGCTCTCCGGAGTACTTGCTCGATTGCCCCTTCAAATGCCCCCGTTTCCGTCCCGTAATAGTCAGGCTCGCTTTCCGCCTCCTTCAGGAGGGCGGAGTCCAACTCAATCGACAAATCGAGTTCTTGCCTATGGGTTGGGTCGAACGCGTACTGATCCTCGAAATAGTCGCCTGTATACTGCTCAGACAGGCGAATGACACTCCTGAGTATTCCAAAGATCTCGACGTACGCCATCAACTCACGGGTGACCGGATCGCCCTTTACATGGACACAGTTAATTGGCATCCCTGCCTCACGGTTCCTCACGAGGTCCCTGCTGTAATATGGGAAGAAACATCTCAATTCAGCATCGCCAGTTAGATAAGCCAACGCGATTTCGGCGCTCCCAGGGTCCCGTCCGGCACGAAAAATCAGAGCCAAGGCGGATTTCACCAGCGATCTATATTCCTCAGGTCCCCAATCTCCCATCTCAAGTTCGATGAGTTCGTCGATGTATCTGACGTCAGTAGTTGCGTTTGCCAGCGTTGATTCTATGTCGATACCTGAATCGTGCCGGTCGTTGTGCTTTTGGATTATCTGGCGCAGTTCTTCAAGGGACCGTGCCGCTACGCTCCCTCCGTTGGCGAGGTGGTCGGGAAGAACGGGATGCGCCAACTCTATGCGATTGCCGGGCAGTCGCCTAATGGGCGTGCCGTCAGTTAAGTGCCTGACACGGTGGTCCCGAGGCAACGGCTCTTGTCTCTTAATCTCAAGGAGCATGATCCAGCCTTTAAGGCTGTTCGAAAGTGCCGCATCGCAGGCGTAACCCGCTTGGCTGTTACATGTCAGGCAGATGAAACCTGTGACGGTTTTCCATCCACCGAGCGCTTTGTGGATGATATGCTCGGCTGACCGACTGTCTCCGTCTGCAGGACCTCCACACAAAACGCACGCAATCGTAGTCGCCCTTGAGTTATTACCAATACGAGGTTGACCGTTCATCACTCCAACTCCCAAACAAGATTGGGACACCGAGCTTGTCCATCTCTGGCTGTTGGCCGTCCAGACCATAAACGTCGTCGGTTGCAGCCCCTCAATTCGCTAGCAGCCTGTCCGAGTATTAAGCACGCGTGACGACTGCCGTTTCTAAACTGCTAATCTTGCACCAAAACGTCCATGATATTAGTCACAATACAGCGTGTTGTTAGTTTTGATGACGATATTCGCTTAGAACATTGTTTCTCGGACAGGCTGCTAGAATGTACACCATACGATAATCATCGCAAGATAATGGGGAGAAGCCATGGGCGTTTACCAAGCGCAGCTCGAACAGGACGCAGACGGTCGATGGAGTTCGTGGATTGACGAACTGCCCGGCTGCGCCGCTTGGGGCCATTCCCGTGCTGAGGCCTTGGCCGCCCTCCGCCATGCCGTCGTCGCTTACGTCGACGATATGATCGAGGCGGGCGAAATGGCCCTGACCGACGCGGTGGCTGTGCGGAATCCGTCAGCAGGTGAATGAGTTGGTTTCGGCAAACCGGCCATCCACGCTGTAGCCTGCCCACTTTCCTTTCCGGATTGAGTGCTTGACCACGGCTGCGTTATCATCGGGTCACAGGTTTTCCGCGCCGCCATCGGCGCCAGCCATCCACCAACTTGCAGGTGAGTAACCCCATGGCCAGCCAGAAGTACCAGAGAGACAGCCGGCGCCTGTTGGTCCAGGCCCGCGGCGAGCTGGCCCAGGGAGACCTCCGCCAAGCCTCGGAGAAAGGCTGGGGCGCTGCGGCGCTGATGATGAAGGCCATCGCGGAACAGCGCGGGTGGGAGCACGAGAGGCACCGGCATCTGACGCGGGCAGCCAGCCATCTCAGGGCCCTCACCGGCGACGGCGACGTCATGGACCACTTCGGGAGGGCGAACCTGCTCCATGAGAACTACTACGAGGACACCTTTTCCCAAGCGGACGTCGCAGAAGGGCTGGACCGAGTTGAGCTCCTCCTGGAAAAGCTGGAGCCCCTGCTGGACCCATAGCATTGGTGGTTTCCCCGTATACGCGAAGATAGACCTCTCGCTTTCGGTGATTGAGCCGCCTCCTCCGGCTGTGCTATCATCCGGTCAATCATCTGCTACCTGTACTCTCCGCGCGGGCGTAACTCAGTGGTAGAGTGTTTGCTTCCCAAGCAAAAAGTCGTGGGTTCGAATCCCATCGCCCGCTCCATATCCGCTCATACTCTAATAGTAACCACCGTCAGGGGCGTAACCGACCGCAGGACATCGCTCCGCCCGCCGAGCCCAGAGGATTAGCCATACCATGACCACTGCAACCCAACCCTGGACTTCCAGCATCACCGAGGTATCCGGCTCCCATGTCGAGGTCGTCACGGGAGGCTCCGGCAACCCGCTGGTTATCCTGCACGACGAGCTGGGACATCCCGGCTGGCTCCGCTACCACGAGACCCTGGCCCAGAACCACACCCTGCACATACCGTCCCATCCCGGCTTCGGAGCATCCGACCAACTGGACTGGTCCATGAAGATGCACGACATGGCCATCTGGTACCTGGGCGCGTTCGACAAGCTGGGGCTGGAGGGAGCCGACCTGATGGGCTTCTCCCTGGGCGGCTGGCTGGCCGCCGAGCTGGCCACCATGTGTCCGCAGCAGTTCCGCCGCCTCATTCTGGTGGGCGCCGGCGGCATCCGCCCGCCGGAAGGACAGATCTACGACATTTTCGAAGTCACTCCGCCTCTGTACATCCGCGACTCGTTGCTGGACCCGGACGGCACGCCCGAGTACCGCGACATCTGTCCCGCCGAGCCGGAGGAGGATATCCTTGAGCGGTGGGAGCGCGCCATGGAGGGGACCTGCCGGGTCTCGTGGCGACCGTACATGCACGACCCTGGCCTGGTCCACCAGGTATACCGGCTGGAGCGCGTACCGACGCTTCTCATCTGGGGTCAGCAGGACGCCATCGTCCCGGTCGGCGCCGGCCAGGAGTACCATCGCCGCATCCCCGGCAGCCGCCTCGAGATCATCGAGAACTGCGGCCACCACCCCGAACTCGAAGCCACTGACCGGTTTGTGGAACTGGTGGAGGGCTTCCTGGGCTAGACCGCAAGCCCAAAATCCTGCCAAGCAGCCGCGAGGGGTGCATCCACAATATGCGCCCCTTTCGCGTCGCAGTCTCCCCGGCCACAAACTGTGCAAGCCAGACCCAGAAAACAAATATTGCTGGCACTCCGGCATCTCCAGTTTGTAATAGGGTTTGGAAGAGCCTCCGCATCCATAACTTGTGATCCGTGCCTAAACCATCAGAAATGGTCGATTATCTGAAGATTGCCTGAGTTGCTTATTGTCGCGCAACGTGTTAGCATATTTGGCGAAACAATGAACAGAACCAAAATGGAAGGGTAAGCAACCTGTAATGTTGGACGCCGACGTTAAGCAAGGAATCATCGCGGAGTATCGATCACACGAGTCAGACACTGGCTCAACCGAGCTACAGGTCGCCATGATCACGGAGCGCATCCGGCAGGTGACCGACCATCTCCGCACTCACCGCAAGGACGTACACTCCCGACGGGGCTTGGTAACCATGGTCTCCAAGCGTCGCCGGCTTCTGAATTACCTCAGCCGCGAAGACGTGGGCCGTTATCAGCGGCTGATCGCCCGGCTGGGTTTACGTCGTTAGTCCGGCTTCTTCAAGCCGGGATTCGGTCCATGCACGCGCAGAAGCGGCCGGCCGGAACCCGCATCCGGTGGCTTTGCAGGCGTTAAACGGCTCCTCACGCCGCGAGCGTTCGCGCCCGGACGAATCGGCCAGGTCACCCATCCCAAGGTTTGCCAATCTCCCCCTATCCGCAATCCCACTGCCCAGCGTGAAACGCGAGATTACCAGGACCGTCAACAGCTCGCCAATGCGCTTGGCCACTGTGGGTTGTGCAACCTCCTGACGAAAACAGGGCGCGTCAAACTACGCTGGAAAATATTTGCAATAAAACTCACTTGAAAACCGGCCTATACTCACACGTAGCAGGTTGGTAGCAACACCGTCGCAAGAAGAGGTAGAGAGTACTGCTGTTATGACCACCATTGACGCCCCCCAAGAATTGATGAACCCCTTTGCCGTCGCCGGTGATATCGGCGGGCATCCGATAACGCTGGAGACCGGTCGGCTGGCCCAGCAGGCGCACGGCGCCGTAACCGTCACCTGCGGAGAGACCATTCTGTTGGCCACCGCGGTAATGTCCGATCAGGCCCGCGAAAATATCGACTTTCTGCCTCTTACCGTGGAGTTTGAAGAGCGCCTCTACGCCGTCGGCAAAATACCCGGCAGCTTCTTCCGACGTGAAGGGCGCCCCGGCACCGAGGCCATCCTGTCGGCCCGCCTGACCGACCGCAGCATCCGCCCGCTGTTCCCCAAGGGCTTGCACAACGAGGTGCAGGTCATCATCACCGTCCTTTCGGTTGACGAAGAACATCCGCCGGAAACTCTGGGAATGGTCGGCGTGTCCGCTGCCCTGTCCCTCAGCCAAATTCCCTTCGACGGGCCCATTGGCGCGTGCCGCGTTACCTGGGACGGCAGCGACTACCGGATCAACGCCAGCTACCAGCACAGCAACTCCGCTCAGCTCAACATGATCGTGGCCAGCAACCGCGACGCGATCATGATGGTCGAGTCCGGCTCCGTGGAGGTGTCCGAAGAGGTAATCCTCGAGGGCATCCGGCTGGCCCACGAGAACAACGTGCAGATCATCGAACTCATTGACCGGCTGGTGGCCGAGCGCGGCTCTCCAAAGACCGAAATTCACTTCGACTATTCCGCCACCGACGAACGCCAGTCGAAGGTCGACGCCCTGGTGAACGGCCGCATCTCCGAGGTCCTGGAGCGCAACTCGTTCAAGAGTGAGCGCGACTCCAGCCTGGACGCCGTCGAGACCGAAATCGCCGCACAGCTGGCCGACGACTATTCCAGCAGGGACATCGCCGAAGCTTTCAAGAACCTGGTGAAGAAGGAAGTACGCGGCCGCATCCTCAGTCAGAATGTCCGACCGGATGGCCGCAAGACCGACGAAATTCGCCCCATCACCTGCAGCGTGGGCGAACTTCCCAGGACCCACGGAAGCGCCCTGTTCACCCGCGGCCAGACCCAGGTGCTCTCCATTGCCACCTTGGCCTCCCTGTCGATGAAGCAGACCCTGGACACTGTGGGGCCCGAGAACACCAAGCGGTTCATGCACCACTACAACTTCCCTCCCTACAGCGTCGGAGAAGCCCGACGGGTGGGTTCCCCGGGACGGCGTGAGATTGGTCACGGCGCCCTGGCCGAACGGGCAATCCTGGCCGCCATGCCGTCGGAAGCGGATTTCCCCTATGCTCTCCGCGTGGTCAGCGAAGTCCTGGCTTCCAACGGCTCCACCTCCATGGGCAGCGTTTGCGGCTCGTCCATGGCCCTCATGGACGCCGGTGTTCCCCTGCGGGCTCCCGTGGCCGGAATCGCCATGGGCCTGATCACCGACGCCGATAGCGACCGCTACTCCATCCTCAGCGACATCCAGGGCATCGAGGACTTCCTCGGCGACATGGACTTCAAGGTCGCCGGCACCGAGAAGGGCATCAACGCCCTGCAGATGGACGTGAAGATCGACGGTCTGACCCAGGAATTGCTCAGCGAAGCGCTGGAGCAGGCCCGCGTCGGCCGCCTCCACATCCTGGACCGCATGTCCGAGGCCATATCGGAGCCGCGGGCCCAGATGAGCCGGTACGCCCCCAAGCTGATCCGCATGCAGATCCCCGTCGAGAAGATCGGCGCCCTCATCGGCCCTGGCGGACGCGTCATCCGCGCCATCCAGGAGGAGACAGGCTGTGGCATTGATGTGTCCGATGACGGCGGTGTCGTCATCTCCTCAAGCGACCAGACGATGATCGAACTAGCCCGCAGCCGGGTCGACGGCCTGACCCGTGACCCCGAGGTGGGCGACATCATCACCGGCAAGATCACCCGCACCACCAACTTCGGCGTTTTCGTCGAGCTAACCCCCGGCGGCAAAGACGGGCTGGTGCGCAACGAAGACCTGGGCGACCTTGCCCACGAGAACGTGGACATCGGCCAGGAAATCACCGTGATGATCCACGAGATCGACCACATGGGTCGCATCAACCTGTCGCGCCGCGCCCTGATGGGCGATACCGAGCCTCCCACTCCACGCCCGGAACGGGGCGGGTTTGACGACCGCGGACCGCGCGGCGGCTTCGGCGGCGGTGGTGGTGGTGGAGACCGCGGCGGACGCGGTGGCTTCGGCAGTGGCGGCGGTGGCGGCGGTGGAGACCGCGGCGGACGCGGTGGCTACAGCGGTGGCGGCGGTGGAGACCGCGGCGGACGCGGTGGCGGCGGTGGTGGAGACCGCGGCGGACGCGGTGGCTTCGGCGGTGGCGGCGGTGGAGACCGCGGCGGACGCGGTGGCTTCGGTGGCGGCGGACGTGGCGGCGATCGTTCCGGACCGGGACGTGGCCCCGGTGGTGATCGCGACCGTGGACCCAGCCGTGGCGGCGGCGGTGGCAATGGCGGCCCGAATCGCAATCGCGACCGCGGCACCATGCTGGGAAGCGAACCCAATGACCGCGGACCGGGCCCACGCCGCAGCACGGGTCGCCCACCCGGCGGAGGAAACCCGTCGGATCGCCGGTTCCTGGGAGGCGGCGGCGCGCGGCGCTAGTCCGACTTCTGAAACGCACATTGGCGCGATGAGGGGCGGGTTTCGTACCTGCCCCTCGTTTTATGTCACGCCGACCCGTAGTATTCGGGCAGGCGGTCGGTGACAGCTCCGCGACCTGTTGGGAGGCTATGTTATCCTGTATTTGGTGCTGCATTATGCCGGCACAATACGTCCTGTTGCTACGAGGGATCGGGAGGCGATGACATGCCCGTGATAACGATTAATGGTCCGATTGGGGCCGGCTCCATCGCCGTCGGGCAACAGGTTGCCCACGATCTGCATCTCAACTACGTGGACCGCATGGTCTTCGCCGAGGCCGCGCGCATTATAGGCTCCCCGGTCTCCAACCTGATCGCCAAAGAGCAACGGGTCGAGCGGTTCGGCGACCGGGTCACGGCCCTGCTGGGTCGGGTCCTGGAACGCGCCGCGGTATCGGGAGACTATGACCTCGGGGTTGGCATCGAGACCCTGCCGGAGACATACCACGAGCTGGCCGGCGAACCCTCGTCGCGGATACAACGCGTCAACGACCAAGTCTTCATCGATACGACTCGCGAAGTCGTGCGCAACTTGGCCCAGGACGGCCACGTGGTGATCATCGGCCGTGGCGCCAACATCATTCTTGGCGACACCCCTGGCGTGCTCCACGTGGGCATGCTGGCTCCCCTGTCGCGACGCGTGGAAACCATCATGGAACGCGAGAACCTCAGTGAAACTGAGGGCCGTTCCTACGTGGAAGGCCTGGAGGACGCACGGGTCAGGTTCTTCCAGAAGTTTTTCAAGGTGTCGCCCCACGACCCCACCCTGTATCACATGATGCTGGACATGGGCCATATGAGCGATGCCACGGCTGCCAAAATCATTGCGCACGCCGCCGGAGACCTGGAGCACTAATTAACGTTTACCATGCCGGCCGACAGTGGCCGGTCGACATCAAGGAGGCAATATAAATATGTTTATCCGGATGGTTTGGGGCAAGCTTCGGGCAGGTTCATGGGAAGAGTTTGAGCGGCACTACCATGAGCGCGTTGCCACCGGCACCGCCCCCAAGGGGTTGAATGAGCGGCAGCTAATCCGCAGCACCGAGGACCCGGACGAAGGCATCAGCCTAAGCGTCTGGGACACCCTGGGCAACCTGCGTGCCTACGAGACCAGCGAGTTCCGCGCCAACATCGCCCGCGAGGTCGAACACCTCTACCGCGGCGAGTACTGGGTGAAGCACTTCGAGGTCGCCTCAACTGACTGACCCCGCCCCATCGTGAATCGTCGAAGCCCCGCTCTGGCTGGAGCGGGGCCCATTTTTTGTCTGCCGCTTCGTGTATCGCTAGCGACTGGCGCTGGCTCCGGCCACGCGGGAGATGCCGGCCCGCGAGCAATCCTCATCCTCCTGGGCCGTACCGCCGCTTCCGCCGACCGCGCCGGTCAGCTCGCCGTTCATGTAGATGGGCAACGCGCCCTGTCCCGGCACGAACTCGCCGCGCTCCACTTCCATCACCGCCCGCATGATGGGCGTGGTGGACCTCTCGGTCAGGTCTCCGCTGGGTTCCCCGAAGCAGGCCGATGCCCGCGCCTTGCCCCGGGACACGTAGGGCGTACGCCAGGCGGAGCCGTCCATCTTGCACATCGTGATCAGGTCGCCGCGTGCGTCGACGACGGAAAAGCTGAAGGGTTTGCCCAGGTCGAGAGCGGCGGCCTTGGCGCCCGCCAGTACTGCCTCGGCCTGTTCGAGGGTGATGTTAGGCATGGTTGATAGTCTCCTCGAGAAAAGCTTTCGTGTTGATACGATTCCCGCGCCGGTTGAGGGGTTTCAACAGGCTGCGCTATTATAGCAGGGCAGCCGGCCAAACCACCGCGCTAAGTGGGCACCCCGCCGGTTCACGGGACACGCTCCACCATGTTCGGTTTCTTCGATTCATTCAAGAAGGGCTGCGGCTGCGCCCTCGGCGTGATAGCCGGGCTCGTCATCGCAATTGTGATTTTTGGCCTGTTGTTCGGCAACTGTGAGATCAACGGTTTGTAACCAACCTTCCCAGCATCACTTCGCTCAGGAGAGAGTATGCAATTCGGCTTTTATCTCCCCAACCACGGCCCCAACGCCCAACCGGGCCCGCTGGCCCAGATCGCCCAAACCGGCGACCGCCTCGGCTTCTACTGCATGGTTGCCGGCGACCACGTTCTGGTTCCCAGCCAGATCGATTCGCCCTATCCGTACACCGTGGGCGGGGAGTTTCCCACCGGCGAAAGCGGAGAGTACTTCGAGCAGCTGACCCTGCTCACCTACCTGGCCGGCGTCACGGAAAATATCCGAATGGTCCCCAGCGTGATGATTGTCCCCTACCGCCCGCCCATCCTGGCCGCCAAGATCCTGGCCACCCTCGACGTGCTTTCCCAAGGCCGCCTGATCCTGGGCGTCGGCGTCGGGTGGATGGAAGAGGAGTTCGAGGCGCTCGGCACACCGCCCTTCGCCGAGCGCGGCGCGGTAACCGACGAGTACCTCCGCGCCTACAAGGAGCTGTGGACCAGCCCCAACCCCCAGTTCGACGGCAAGTACGTCCAGTTCTCGGGCATCCAGTTCCTGCCCAAGCCCGTCCAGAAGCCTCACCCTCCGATATGGGTGGGCGGACAGAGCCGACCCGCCATCCGGCGCGCCGCCACTATCGGCGACGGCTGGCACCCGGTGGGCACCATACCGGCCGCAACCCTGGAGCCCGAGGAACTTGCCGGCGACCTGGTGACCCTCAACCGGTTCGCCGAGCAGGCCGGCCGAGACCCTGCTGAAGTCCAGGTGTCGATGAAGGCCCCGCTCTACGACCCGGGGACCATGCAGACCGGCCCACGCCGCCGGTTCTCCGGCTCTACCGACGCCATCCTGGAGGATGTCCATACCTACGCGGAAGTGGGTGTCTCCCACATCATTTTTGACATTCGCGGCAGCGACCTCAATCAGGCACTGGAACGCTTGGAGTGGTTCGCAGGCGACGTCATGCGGCACGCCGACTGACCTCAAAACCGTCGCCTCTTACTGACCTCCGCGCGGGCGAGGCAACACAACCGCTATGCTATAATCTGACCGCCTGATGGTCTGCGTCTGCGCCGCAGTTCCATCGTCGCCTCCATTTCAAGTCAGCCGCTTTTCGTGAGGAGGAATACTGCCTTGACTTCCCTCAATGACCGCTATCAGGCCGGCCAAGACATGCGCGGACAAATGGCCGGCGGCGATAACACCCACTATGCCCTGCCCGGCGTCGATCAACTGGCGCCCGACCTCAAGCGCATCATCGACGAAGCCCTTTTCGGCACCATCTGGGGTCGCCCGGGGCTGGACCTCAAGCAGCGCTGCATCGCCACCATCTCTGCCCTGATGACCCAGGGGGAATTGAACCTGCTGCGCCGACACATCGTGCGGGCCCTCAACGTCGGTATCACTCCCAATCAGGTGGTGGAAATTTTCATCCAGTCTACGTTCTACATCGGGGTTCCCGCCGTTGAGTCCGCGCTGCGGCTGACCAAGGACATCTACGAAGAACTGGGCATCGACTACAAACCGGCACTGGAGTACGACGTCAACCAGCATCCGGACGAGTTGCTGGCGCTGGGACAAGAGATGCACCGCCGTCATATGGGCGGCACCCTGCCTACGTACGTGGACGAAACCCCGGAAGGCCAACTGGAACGCATCGTCGACGAATACAACTGGGGCGCGATCTACAGTCGTTCCACGCTGGACGACAAGGAGCGGGCCATCATCTCCCTGGCCGCACTCACCAGCATGGGCGTGTACGATGCCCAGATGCGCCGCCGCATTCGCGGGGCTATCGGTGTCGGCCTCACCTCGGAAGAGGTGATGGAAATCTTCATCCACTTGTCCATGTACGGCGGTTATATAAACACCCGCACCGCCATGCGCATCGCCCGCTCCGTATTCAACGAACTCGAGATCGAGTAGCGTTTGACAAACCCGCGGAGCAACAATCGTCATTGACAGCGCGAGGCCGTCGCCTCGCGCTCGTCCGTTGGGACAGAACCAATATCAGACAGCACGGAGGTCGGCGGAAACACAATGAAACTGCGCTTGGACGACGGCTGCGATCTGTACTACACCATCGACGACTTCACCGACCCATGGACGGAGCCCGACACCGTGGTTCTGCACCACGGCATGGCCAAAAACCATAAACTCTGGTTCGGCTGGGTTCCCATTTTGGCGCGGCACTACCGTGTCATCCGGTTCGATATGCGGGGCATGGGCCAGTCCGACGTCCCCGAGCTCGGTTATCCCTGGTCGGTGGACAACTTCGCCAGGGACCTGGCCGAATTCGCCGACAATCTGGGTTTGGAAAAGTTCCACCTCATCGGCGAAACCGTGGGAGGCAGCATCTCGATGCGTTATGCCACCATGCACCAGGAACGGCTCCTCTCCCTGACCGCCTGCACATCGCCCACCAGCTTCAACGACGCCCACCACGCCGAATCCGCCGTTCAGATCGAAAACGAGGGGATCGGCGCGTGGGTCGAGAGCAGCATCGGTCGCCGTCTGGATCCGCAGATTGTAGATCCTGCTTACACCCGCTGGTACGCGGAGCAGATGAAGGCCACCACGCCGCATGTGGTTGCCGGTTTCCAGGCCCAGGCGTCTGGCGATCTCCGCCCGCTGCTGAAAGACGTGCAGACTCCGGTGTTGATCATCGCAGCAGCAGCGCTGCGCGAGGAGGTGCTGGGTGACTTCCGTGGGGCGGCCGACGTGTTCCCCAACGGGCGGGCCGTCGTCTTTCCCGGCGTTGCCGGTTTCGTCCAGCACATCCTGCCCGTGCCCTGCGCTCGAGTCTGGCTGGACTTCGCCCGAAGTCTCGCCTGACGATTCCTGCTGATGGCAGACGGCGCCAGTTCGGGATCTGGCGACATCGCGGGTGGTGAGACGTCACGACGGAAACGGGGATCGAGCGATCACGCACGCCGTCGTGCCCGGGAGCGCCGCGCGCGCCCTCCGACTGGGTTCCTGAACCGCCTGATTGCCCGCGGTGAGTTGCAATTGATGCCTCGGCGGGTCAGCCGACGTTACCATCTGCCCCTTTTCATCGAACTGTACAACGTCCAGTTCTTCCAGCTCAAAGCGCGCTACCTTTGGCAATCGGCCCTGGCGGCGGCGGTGATGCTCGTCGTCATGCTGATGGTCGATTCCGTGGCGGACGCGGTCCTGGCCGCCGGCCTGGGCTCCAGCGCCGTTATCGTTTTCGTACATCCCAACTCCAGCAGCGCGAGGCTGCGGCACCTGGTGGGAGGGCACATCTTGGGGTTGACCGTCGGCGCGCTGACATCCTTTGCGTTATTCCATGCCGGCTGGGTTCCAGTACCCGAAAGCGCGCATCACTGGGCCGCCGATGTGGCAGCAGCAATGACGCTGGGAGTGGTGATACTATTGATGTCGATAACGGACACCGAACACCCGCCGGCGGCGGCGACCGGCCTGGGTTTTGCCCTGCAGAGCCTGGAACTGACGCTAGTGCTTCTATTCATCGGCGCCGTCCTGACGCTGGCCACCAGCAAGATCATCTTCAGGGCCTACATCCGCGACCTGGACTGACGCTTCGACCGGGAACCTTATCCCCGGGTCACAACGGACGGCTGTGCTACTATGTCCAATACCCGAGCGTGTCAGCCATTCCCATACTGACTCCCGAGGCCGACTATGGATACGTTCAAGACCACCGCCAAAATCGCCAAAGGCGGCGTTCTGATTCTGAACAACCTGCCCTTCGCGGAGGATATTGAGGTAGAGGTGACTGTTCAACGCCAGCCGGAGGGATACGTCCGAATGGAAGTAGACCCGAACGACCTCAGCCGCCCGGCCTTGCGCAACCCAAACAAGGGTACTGTCTCAAAATATGAACGGCCGTTTGATTCGGCACTCACGGAAGAAGAGCTGGACATGTTGGATAACGGAGTTCCATTCTAGGGGGTGTCGTCAAAACAGTGAGAGGGTGGTAAATTGCCGGTAACAGGGAGAGTGTGGAAGGTGGGGAGTATGACGGCAGCGCACCGGCGCCACGATATGACCGACGGTGTTTGGGAGCGGCTGAGGCTGTACCTGCCCGGGGGAGCAGGCAAGAGAGGTCGGCCGGCCCATGACAACCGGCGGTTTATCGACGCCGTTTGCTGGGTTCTGCGCACCGGCGCTCCCTGGCGCGATTTGCCCCCGGACTACGGAGACTGGAAGAACACCCACCGCCGCTTCTGCCGCTGGCGGGACCGAGGTGTGTGGGCCGGACTGTTGGAGGAAGTGATGGATGACCCTGATTTCGAATGGCTGATGATAGACGCCAGCTACATCAAGGCCCATCCCCACAGTGCCGGCGCTCGGGGCGGAAATCAGGCTATTGCCCGCACCAAAGGGGGCTGAACAGCAAGTTGCACCTGGCGGTGGACTCCCACGGAATGCCGGTAAGGCTGGCGGTTACTGGAGGCACGGTGGCCGACTGCTCTTTGGCGTTGCCCCTGATCGAGGGTATAGAGGCGGAGTGTCTGCTGGCGGACAAAGCCTATGACACCAATGAGATCATAGCCACCGCTCGGGCATCGGGAATGAACCCAGTGATACCGCCCAAAAGCAACCGGAGAGAAAAGCGGGACTACGACCAGGCACTGTACAAGTTGCGGCACTTGGTGGAGAACGGATTCTTGGACTTCAAGCAGTGGCGCGGAGTGGCGACCCGTTATGCCAAGAGAGCGGCGTCATACCTGGCCATTTGCCAACTCCGGGCAGTGATGATCTGGAGCAAACTCTTTTGACGACACCCCCTAGTAGGTATCCCGTCAGGAATTTCCGGCAACGGCAGCGCCAACGTGATAATCCTCGACACCCACATTGGCGTTTGGTGGTCAGACGAAATAACCCAGCTCAACACGGCTCAACGTAATGCCATTTCCAATGAGCGCCGCCGACAGGGTACCATAGGCGTGAGCGCAGTCTCATGCTGGGAGGTTGCCTTGCTGACGGAAAGGCACCGTGTCACGCTGGAATTGGACCCTCTCCCGTGGCTGAACCGGTTGTTGACTTACCCCGCAGTCCACTGCTGCCGATCACCCCAGAGATTGCCGTGCGCGCCTACAGCCTTCCTGAACCTTTCCATCGCGACCCGGCAGACCGCTTACTGGTAGCCACCGCAATCGAATGGGCTTGTCCACTCTTGACCGATGACAAGCTGATCCTTGACTATCCCCATGTCGACACTATCGGATAAAAGGAACTGACCCCCATGCCTGACTCCCTTTCCCGCCAGCTTGCCCATTGGGCCGTCAACCTGGACGCCGCCGACCTTCCCCCGGCAGTTATCGACAAGATGCAGACCTCGTTGCTGCACGCCACCGTGGTGGCGATCATCGGCGCCGCGACCCATCACGGCAAGGCTGCAGTGAGCCTGGCTCTGGCTGAGGAGGCCTCGGCGCACGGCGCCAGCATCCTGGCCTCCGGAGGCCGCGCCACCCGCTGCGGGGCGGCATTCGCCAACAGCAAGCTGATGCATGCCACCAACCAGGCAGATTCCTACCGGATGCTCACCCATCCCGGTCCGTGCGTGATACCCGCTGCGCTGGCCTCGGCCCAGCTGGGCGGCGCGACCGGAGCCCAACTCATCACCGCCATGGCCGCCGGATACGAAGTGGAATCGCGCATCGCCGGCGACTTCATCGCGTCCACGCAGGCGCGTGGTTTTCGCTCCAGCCCCATCTACGGGACGCTGGGAGCCGCCGTGGCTACCGGCAAGTTGCTGGGAATGACCGAGGACCAGATGGTCACCGCCATTGCCCTAGCCTGCACCTTCACCGCCGGCACCAACGAGGGGCCGCGTTCCGGCGGGCGGGAGATGATGTTCCACGAGCCCCAGTCCACCCGCAGCGGCATCATGGCCGCTCTGCTGGCCCGAGAGGACGTCCGAGGATCCGAGGAGGCCCTGGAAGGGCCGGCCGGGTTCTACAACGCCTTCACGGGCAACAACCGGGGCGAGCTCTCCTACGTGTTCAGCGGCCCCCAGCAGGTGTCCTTTGAGCCTGTAACCGAAGGCTTGGGAACCCGCTGGGAATTGCTGCACACGGTGCTCAAAATGTACCCCACGGCCGGCTACAACTGCCCCGTAATAGACCTGATGACGGACATCAGGCGCTCCCACCAGCTGGCGGTAGACGAGATCGAGCGCATAACCATCGACATGAACTGGCTCGAGACTCTCTACCCATCGCCGGCATTCCCCAATCCGTCTCGGGGCCAGGCAATTGTGGGCAGCACTCACTACTTCACCGCCTATGTCGCCGTAAACGGGTCCTATCCACCACTGCGCACCCGCATCGACCCTGGCGACGATTCCGATGCCGCCAGTGCCGAAAACCACGACGCCGTGCTCTCCCTGATGCACAAGGTGCAGACCGTCGGTCACAAGGATCGACCGGCTTTTGCCCCGCGCATCACCATCGAAATGGCTGGGGGCAACGTGTACCACGGCGAATATCAGGGCAACGAGCTGGAGTGGGGCCTGGATGCTGAAACGGACCGGCTGCGCCCACTGTTCCCGCAGATCAATTGGCCCGCCAAAAAGCTGGAGGCCATATTGGCCGCGGTGCGCGATATCCCCGGCTCCGCGGACATCGGGCAACTGGTCGCTGCCGCCACTCCGTGAACATTGCAGCGGTGAGGAGAATTTGACACGGCGCCCGCTGCGTGTTGGAAACTTGGGGTTTAGCTACAGGTTTGGGTATCGGCACCTCCCTGATCGTCTGGATCGTTTGGCACTTTACTAAAATCCTGTGCCTGCCCAATAATGCCGCCGGAGGCCTCTGCAACCCCGATATACTGGCCCTGGCTGGGGGCGCCGGCCTCGCCGTCCACCATCAAAGGAAGCTACGACCACTACATGATGAGAAACCTGCTAAACCAGGAACGGGCAACTCGCCAGGAGTTTCGCGAGCTCATCGCAGAACTGCGCGACAAACGGCGAGAGGAGATCAAGCTGGCCGCTGAAGACGGCGCCGCTACGAAGAGCCGCAGCGGGAAGACCGTCAGTGCTTCGCGGAACAGCAGAACCAACTCGTCGCCATGCAGCAGGCCATACTGGAAACCATCGTGCGACTGGCTCAGGACCGCAACGGCAATCACGGAACCGACTAGCTGACCGACCCACCCAAACTCAGGAGTAAATCATGTTGCCAGGACTGGAAAGCAAGGTCGCGCTGGTCACCGGAGGGAGCAAGGGGATCGGCAAAGCCATCGCCTACGCTTTGGCCAGGGAAGGGTGCGCAGTGGCCATCTGCGCCCGCGGCGAGGACGACCTGAGAGCCGCCGCCGCTGAGATCGGCGACGCCACCGGCGCTCGCGTCATCCCCATCCGTGCGGATATGACTGTGCCCGAGGATATAGTCAACCTGGTGCGCGAGACCGTGAACGGACTGGGCAAGCTGGACATTCTGGTCAACAATGCCGTGAACAGCACCAGTGACCGCGCCAGCCAGATCCCGGATGACGTTATCCTGAACCACATCACCACCAAGATCATGGGTTACATCCGTTGCGCACGCGAGTGCGTGCCCCACATGACCGCATCGGGCGGCGGCCGCATCATCAACATCGGCGGCATGGCTGCCCGCAACTCCAGCCCCACCAACCCGGGCTCAGGGGTCACAAACTCGGCGATGTCCAACTATTCCAAGGCCCTGTCCGACGATGTCGCCGACGACGGCATCCTCGTCAACTGCATCCACCCAGGCAGCACCCGCACCGAGCGTTACATAGGCCTGGTCGCCGAGCGCGCTGCCAGGAGAAACACCTCATCCGAGGCAGAGTTGGCCGATTCGGTCGCCGAAATACCCATCGGTCGCATGATCGAGCCAGACGACATCGCCAACCTGGCCGCGTTCCTGTGCTCGGATCTGGCTTCCGCCATCACCGGCCAGACCATAGCGGTGGACGGCGGGGCCGGACGCGGCGTTCACTTCTAGCCGCAAGCATACTGTCGAACCTGTTCAGCGCTGGTCCCGTTGATCCCGCTGAAGCCGCATCGCCTGCGGCGGCACGACCCGATGGGCCGTTAGCTCATGCCCAGTTCACGCAGAGCGTTGGCGAAGTTGGAATCCAAAACGTAGGCGTCTTCGGTCCGGTCGTAAATCAGCGGCCGCGGCAGGTCCACGTTTCCCCGCCGGCGCTTCAGTCGGTTCAGGCTGTGCCCCTGGCTCGACAGCGAGCCCGACAATTCACGCTGCGTAAGCCGCAGGGTGTGCATAAGCTGCGCGCGCTTCTGAGTATGATTGGGCGACCGCGAGACCCGCAGCATCGCCTGCCGCGCCGTGTCTGACAGATTCCGCCAGAACGTTGTCACGTAACTCGCGGTCCAGGTAGCTCCCGATGCTCCTGCCGCCGTTTCGGCCGATTCTCCCTCTTCTGTTCCAGTTTCCGGCAATATAGTAACGGCTGTTGCTTCACCGACCGTCTCTCTCGCTTCTGTAGCCGATGCGACCACGCCCGGACCCGAAACCCGTCCGGCCATCCCTCTCAGCGTCGCCACCACTTCCTCCACATCGCCCTCAATGGTTATTGTAACATTGGCCAAAACTTTGCTCCTGCTTGCCTGCATTTTACGCTGTGCTGCCGGTGTTCTATCTAATCTAACATACGTATTGCTCAATACACCATACCACTCAATAACCGAAATTAATTTCACCGATTAATCGCGGCCAATAACGCCGCTTCCAATACTCGCGGCGGTACATATTGCTCAAATCGATCGGTGATACGGCCATCGCTTCCCACCACGAACGTCCACGGCTCCGATACGAGGCCCCATTCGTCAACCGCCGAAACCAGCTCCCGAGTCGGGTCTGCGGGGTTAATCAGGTGCGGGTCGCGGTATACCTCAACATGAACGAAGTTGGCCTGCCCTTCATACTGTACGGCCAGTTCCGACAAGTCCGCTACCTGCGGCCCACACGTCGCGGTAACGCAAAAAGCCGGCGTCGCAAAGCTGATAACCGCCGGCATTCCTGCCCGCACCGCCTGTGCCACCGACAACCTGTAGAGCGCCGGGTTCGGCTCGGGGCTGCTGCTGATAGTTCGAAGGTCCGTAGCGGTTGTCACCGTAAGCGTGTTGGATAGGGGCGCCGCATCACCGATAAACGGCGCGCGGTGAGCTTCCGCCACCGACACAACCGAGCCTATGGTCAGGGATTCCGCAACTTCAGAGGGCGACTGAGCATAGTCGAAAGTCGCGTGCAACTCCCAGATGCCCAGCGATTCGCCGGTGGCCGTTCCCGCCTGATCGAAAGACACGTTGGCGATGAACACTCCTCGTCGGCCCTCCGGAGGCCAGGGCAGGAACTCCGCCTCGGTTCGGTGCCGCACCTGGCCGGCCGCGGCTCCCGGTTCGTAGTATACCGCGCGCAACGCCACGGTGTCGGGGCGGACCGGCATATACTCCCGATCCACCAACCCGAACGACACGCGGTTGTCTCCCACGGCGAGGTCGCTGTTGCTTACCACCAGGCTAACCGGAGGCCCACCTGGAGTTTGAGACAACGGATCGTCCCGAGTCGCCGCCGGCGCACACGCCAACACCATCAGCGACGCCAGAACGAGCACCGCCGTCACCTGACGCGGCGACACCAGGCGACCGGCGGTCCACTCCCTGGCCACATCAGTAAGGCTGGGATAAGAGGGGATCAATGCAAACCTTCTGACTTCCGAATTGCTGGTGAATTCCTATTGGACACAAACTATATACGTGTCGATACATGCACCCGGACTGGTTCCAAAACGAGTATCCATTACATTACTCAGAATCCATCCATTCTTGACGCGGAAGGCGATGTCTGAGCCGGAAATCGATCCGGCGACAGCGCCAAATCGACAATGACCCGTCGACCGGCTTTTTGTAGTGAGCCAGGCCCGCACGGCAAACGGTTTCTCCGTGGTTCCGGCGGGACCCTACTTCATTACTACACTACCCCAATCGTCCCCGATCCGGTTTTTCGCCCAGCCGTCGTTACCACGGGCGTCCGTATCAATTGCCCAGAAAGTATAGGCACTGCTGCTAGGCTGCGCAATGCCGCTGCTCTCCCGAAATGCCGTTGCGCGAGAACATCTGCGATCGCGGTCGGCCTGCACGCACAGCTCAATGCGCCGGAGCGCGGGGCCAAAATCATAGTCTATAATCTCGGTACACCCATTCCGATACCCGTAGAGAGGCAGATATGCGCTTCGGCTCCTTCGTCTTTCCCGTCAGCCACCACCCCGAGAACGACTCGGCCATTATTGACAGCACGCTGGACGAGATCGTGCTGGCTGAGCAGATCGGCATGCACTCCGTATGGCTCACCGAGCACCACTTCGACGGCGCCGCCGCCCACGCCGACCCGCTGGTTTTGGGCGCTGCCGTCGCCTCCCGCACCAGTCATCTCAAGATCGGGTTCGCCGTGGTGGAGCTCGCCTTCCATCATCCCGTCCGCCTGGCGGTACAAACCGCCCTGCTGGACAATCTCAGCCACGGACGGCTCATCATGGGCACGGGTCGCGGCTCCGCCTACAACCACTACGAATACATTGGCTTTGGGATCACCATGGAGGACGGTCTGGCGCGGCTAGACGAAGCCGAGGAACTGTTGGTCAAGGCATGGACCGGCCAACCGCTGGAGCACAGTGGCGAACACTGGGACGTGGAGTTTCCGCTGCTGCGGCCTAGACCCTATCAGCAACCTCATCCGCCGCTGATCAGGGCCTGCATCAGCGAAGCGTCGGCAGTGCGCATGGCCGAGATCGGCCGCCCAGTAATGATCGGCATCCAGACCCTGCCCGTGCTGCAGTCCCGCCTGGAACGCTACCGGGCCACCATGCTCGACTCCGGCTTCACCGCGGAACAGACCGAGGCCACGATGGACCAGTGCTGGGCTTCGCGCGACCTCTTCGTCGCCGACAGTTACGACGAGGCCCACGAGATCGCAGCCGCAGGCTTCGAGCGTGAGCGCACCCACTTCCGCCGTGCACGCGAGCTCTACAACCCCGGCGGATTCCCTCCTCCCGATCCCAACCGTCCCATCCCAGCCGGCGAGAGCTTGGAGCACTCCTTCATCATGGGGACACCGTCCCAGGTAGCGGAGCAGGTGGCAGCCCTGCGGGACATCGGCGTCCGTAACCTGATGCTGAAGCTGAACGTCGGCGAAATGGACACCCATAAGGTGCAGAAGTCCATGCGGATGTTGGGCGAAAAGGTGATGCCGCACTTCGCCTAGCAAACCCACGCGCAAGGCTGTTCCTTCATCGCCACCGGGAGCGCAGCATCAACAATCAGGCGGGCAGTACCGCCTCGACCGGTATTTGAATATCAAGGAAGCAGCCAGGCGCCAGCACATCTCCCGCTCGCAGCCGCCGGGTCACCCGGTAGCCGTTCTCCGTCGGCTCCGTGTGCGCCTCCACGACGTTTTCCGGTAGAACGGTCAGCCAAACCTCGCGGATGCCGGCGCGGGCGTACCTGGGCAGCTTTTCGTTCCGGTCATAGTCCACTGAACTGTCAGCCACCTCAATAACCAGCAGCACGTCTTCAGGACCGGGGGAATCAGCCTCGTAAAAGTCGGCACGCTCGCGCAAGATTGCCAGATCGGGTTCCGGCATGGTTTGGTCATCCAGGGTTATAGAACTTTGGATTTGGACTATGGCGCGTTCGCCAACATTCCGGTTGAATAGCCGGTTAAGCCTGGTGACGGTAGCCCGATGACGGTTGCCCATGGGAGCCATCTCAACAATTACTCCATCCATAAGTTCAACCCTCTCCTCCTCCCGCAGGATCCCCGCCTCGGCCATGGCGTAATATTCGGCCACCGTAAACGGACGCAGATCAAGCGCCGTAGCAGGACGCGGTTTGGTTTCGGTAGTCATGACGCCCTCCGTTCGGTCAGCCGGATTACAACGCCCGAACCATGGAGTCCAGACTCTCCAGGGCCTTGCTGATGTTCTCCTGGCTGTTGGCGTAGGACAGCCGCACGTAGCCCTCACCGAACGCGCCGAACGCGGCGCCGGATAGTAAGGCCACGCCGGCCTCCTGCATCGCGCGCTCCTCAAACTCGGCACTGGTCAGACCGGTGTCCTTGATGCTGGGGAACGCGTAGAATGCTCCCTCCGGTTCGGGGCAGTTGATCCCAGGTATGGACTGCAAGCCGTCTGCAATTAGGCGGCGGCGGCGGGCGAACTCGGCGGCCATCTCCTGGACCGCGTCCTGTGGCCCATCCAGCGCGGCCACGCCGGCAATCTGGCTGAACGACGCCGCACAGGACACGCTGTTGGTGGCCAGCCGGGACACGTGGGGCACCAGCTCCTCGGGCATGATCCCGTAACCCAAGCGCCAGCCGGTCATCGCGTAGCTCTTGGAGAAGCCGTCCAGGATGATGGTCCGGTCGGCCATGCCGGGCAACGCCGCAATGCTGTGGTGTTCGCCGGAGTACAGAATGTCCTTGTAGATTTCGTCGGACATCACGTACATGTCCGGATGACTGCGCACCACGTCAGCGATGGTCTCCAGCTCCTGCAGCGTAAAGGCGGACCCGCACGGGTTCTCCGGCGAGTTGATGATGAGCAGGCGCGTCCGCTCGTTCACCATCTCGGGCAAGCGGCTCAGGTCGGGGTGGTACGCCTTATCCTCCAGCAGCCGCATCGGCACGGCCTTGGCCCCGCTGAACTCGATCATCGACTCGTAGATGGGGAACCCCGGGTTGGGGTAGATGACCTCCGCGCCAGCCTCGGCGATGGCCAGCAGCAAGTAGAACATGATGGGCTTGGCGCCCGGCGTAACCACCACCTGTTCCCAGTCGGTGTCGATGCCACGCACCTCCCGGCTGTTGCGAGCCACCGCCTGCCGCAGCTCCGGCAGCCCCGGCGTGGGACCGTAGTGGGTGTAACCGTCCTGCAGCGCCTTGACGCCCGCCTCAACGATGTGCTCCGGCGTCTCAAAGTCGGGTTCGCCGATCTCCAGGTGGACGATCTCTCGTCCCTGGGCTTCCAGCGCCCGCGCTTTGGCCAGCACCTCGAAAGCGGATTCAGTGCCCAGGCGGCTCATACGGGTGGCAATAGTCATAACCAGGCATCCCTCAATTCAGCATTAGTAATTGGGCCGATGGCCTCGGGCAAAGGTTATCACATCCGGTGGAAACGGTAGCGACGGTTCTTTTTGCTTGGCATGATCTTCCTATCGGGCATTGAAATCATCTTCTGCATGCTGGCCTGGGAAACCTGTCGTGAGGCTGTCAAGGAATCCCCACACGTCTCCATCCTCCGGCGATTCGTCAAAATATCCCGCAGGAAGGCCTGCTAGTTCCTCGAGTTCGTCTTGGTTGAAAGGCAGGTCCGCCTGCACCTGCGAACGGACAACCATCTCCCGGTCTACAAGGGCTTGGAAAGCATGACGCACCATGATAGGAGATTCCACAGCAACATCGTCGTCATAAGGTTCACGGTCGTTCCAACCGCGGCGGTTGTAGTTGATATAGAGGCGCCGGGCATAATTATCGTCAACCAAGCCGAGACTATGTGTACGGTGTATCAACATCTTCACGGACGCCTTCCACCTGGTCTTGAGAATGCGAAGGGCGTCAAGTGTGGGAATATTGAGGTCCTTGACGAAACTCTCCGCCGGCACCAAAAAAGCCGCAGCGAAGCGGTGAGCCTGTTGCTCGATGAGATTGAAGGTCTGCCGGTCGGACAGGTCTTCCGGAGTGACGTGGCGGTGCATTACTAGGTGAGCGAGTTCGTGGCACACATTGAACCGGGTACGAAAGGCCGACTGGCCGTCAGCGCCCAATGCCATGTACGGTCGACCATCGACGTGGTCCCACGTTGAGAAAGCATCCAAGGTGTCGGAGCCAAAGCGAAACATGACGGCAATGACACCGTGCTTCTCGGACAGCAACGTAACGTTGTTGATAGGACCGTTGGTCAACTTCCACTGGGTCCGTAAGTTGGCGGCCAATGTCTCAATGTCGTCGTCGTCGGTGCTCCGCCAATCAAAACCGGAGCTTGGACAAGGAATATCTGGTTCAGGGAGAGGAAGAAATTGCGCGAGATAGCCTACGACCTCACGCATCCAGACACGGCGATGTTCGGCACGACGGAACATGGTGCGCGTGGCAGCCGAGCGTGAGCGTGCGAAGGACACTTGTCCGGGCGCACTGCGCTCCAACTGCCGCAGAAAAAACTCCGGCTTGAAGTTGAGTGCTTCTGCGATTTGGGCGAAATGATAGGGCGTTGGGGTGTGTCGCCCCCGCTCGTAATGGGTCAGTGTTGCAGGTGACATCCCTAGCCGACGAGCAAGAGCCACGCTGGTCATGCCCCTGACCTCACGGGCCTGACGCAATCTTTCTCCAACAAAACCGGGAGTTCTGGCACTCATCACGTCCACCTATGCCCGTCAGGAAAACGGGAAAACTGGGTCCACCACGTTGAAATCGTCCTGGTCGGGAGCCTGGGCTTCGTTTGAATATAACCAAACCGGAACCGGGTCGTACTCTTGGTCGTTCACTTCAAATACGCCCAGCACAAAGCCGAGGTTCTCTCTATCCTCGGCCCTACCGTGCAGAATATGGAAGTAGCGGTATGAATCTGGCAAAGGTTCCGGCGCCTCAAACACCAAATGTTCGCCTCTGATGACGAAACACATCTGCTGCCTCCGAGCCAGCATGCTCCGGTACTGCGCTGGGCGGGGACGATCCTTCCAGTGTTGTACTGTCTCGACAGTGACCAACACACCTTGGAAATTGAGTTCAATGTGGTACCACGAGTTATTGGCGTTGGCCTCCAACTGTGCTCCAGATTTCGCCAGCACGTCAGGTAAAACCAACAGGCTGTTCTGCACCAACAGGTAGCGGTTCATACCTAACGCCATGGGCACCAACAGCGGGTCAAGGTCTGCGGATGCCACCAAGTCGCGAGCCCGAGCGTAAGCAGTCCGCAGGATTTGCACGACCGCCGGACCAAGGGAGTGTTCGACGCCGTGTCGAAGGGATTTCAACGCTAAATTATTTGTCGCCATTATGCGTTATCCTAAAATCGTGAGATTGAGTGTAACGCATATTTTAAGTCTAAATTGTAGTGTGTCAAGAGGTCACTGCTGCACGAAACGAATCCGCACCAATTCGCAAGGTTCGTGAAGCAGCCCAGGATCAGGGGCGCAAACTGTCGAAGCCGGTTCAGCTGTTGGGACGGCAATAGCGGGCTTAACTGCCTACCATGCAAAAGGAAACGGTACCGTAGTGGCCACGCGCGGCCGTCCCGACCACAAAAGCGGGCCGGAGACTGGCTCCGGCCCAATTGTTCGCTCTGCATGTGCATCCCTCACCGAGAGGTCGCGGCAATGCACGCGCGGGATTACAACTTCCAGAAGCTTCCCACCTGGCAGACGATGTCCACCTTGTTGATGGACTCGGCCGGCCAGCCCACCATGTTGAGCCAGTCCTCAAAGTGGGACTGCTCCACCGCCTCGCACTCGGAGATCAGCTTGCCATTCTCCAGATCACCGTAGACCTTGAGGATGGTGGTGCGCCGGTCCGGCCGCCATTTTTTTACGGCGTCCAGCTTGTCCCTGAAGTCGGCCTCGGTGATGCCGGGTACATTGTGAACGGCGATAAATCGTGCCATCGTGTCAAACTCCAAATATTCAGCCCGTCATTCCCGCTTTCGCGGAAATCCAGGATGTCTTGCTGGCGTGGAATGCTCTGGATTCCGGCGAAAGCCGGAATGACGGTGAGGGCAAGCGGAATGACGGGTGGGGTCAGTCGGCAGGCGGTACGAAGGGATAAGGGATCGGCGGACCGTCCCGCAGCGGCAGCACCACCGTCGCCGTCCCCGGCATGCTCTCAATGCCGTCATGGGTCTTCATGCCAATTTCCAGCTCGATGAAACCCATCTGGTTCTTCTCGTACTTGCTGGTCACCCGACCCCACATGATCAGCACGTCTCCGGGAACCAGCATCGCCCGGTGCTCGAAGCGCGCCTTCCACGGCCAGCCGTTGGGCAGCGTCCAGTCCTTCAGATACTGCGGCGCCACGCTCTGCTTCCACGAGCCGTGCACCAGGATGCTGGGGTTGCGGTCGTGGTTCAGGCCAAAGTCCAGATCGTAATGGATCCGGTGGAAGTTCTCGATGGCCGCGCTCCACCGGAAGAGGTGGGTGGGCGTGGGCTTGTAGACGTACTTGGGCAGTTCGTCGCCCTCGTTCACGTCCTCGTAGTAGATCTGCTCCTTGTCACGCAGGCCGTCGGCGTCCGGCCGCTCGTTGAGCTTCCAGATCTCCTCGGCCTCCATGTTGAGCAGGTCGTCCAGCAGGGTTGTCATGGCGTTTCTCCAGTGGGTCCGACGCCGGGGGAGTCTACCGGCCGGAAAGGAACTAGCGGCGGATCGTCGAAGCGCGGGTGATGCACAGCGTCACGTCGTTCTGATTCCAGAAGCGCGTCTCGCGGGTGATGATCAGGAATGGCGTACCGTCCCGCCCCAGGCGCTCGCGGATGTCCGAATAGCGGTTCTGGAAGAATATCGTGTCGCCGATGCTGGGGTAGGCGTACAGCTCGATCTCGTTGCCGGCGTTGAGCACCCGCACCAGGTTGGTCGGCACCGGCGGCAACTCGCCGGGGCGCTCCACGGAGCCGATGCCGTCCGATTCGGGGTTCTCCTCGAAGGCTGCGGTTATGGGATCGCCCTGGTCCGGCCGGATGCGGCTGGCCAGGTAGCTCACCATGATCGGCGGCGTGATAATCTCGCCGTAACGGGTGGACTTGGCGAACTCGTCATCCCAGTAGCGCGGATCGGGGTCCATCAACGCCTGGGTGAACCGGCGCATGTATTCGGCGTCCACCACGCCCCAAGATTCGACCACGTCGCCGCTGACGCCCACCATGGCCTGCACTTCCGGCGTCAGCGCGGTGGGAGGGGCTTGTTGTGTCATAGGGAAATGCTCCGTAAAAGTGGAGATTTATTGCACGGGCAAGCGTAGCGCAGGCCGCCCGGTTCGTCAATTGCCGCGCCATTTGCGACAATGTTAGAGTGTTACTGCATGAACCGTCGCGAGGATTGCCATGACCACCAGACCATCCAAGCCCCTGTTCGACCCGCCTCCGATGAGGCAGCTTTCCATCGAGGAGGCGCCGAATCTCTATGAGGACGGCGTGTACTACCCTGGGGCGGCTATTCCCGGCTTTGAACCCGAAGTGTCCCCGGTCACCCAACCTTCCATCGAAGAGGCCCCCCACCTCTACGAGGACGGCATTTTCTATCCCGCAACGGACGGTGCGCCCTTGCCTGACGGAGCTGAGCAATACCACGAGTTTCTGCACGTGAACACGCTGCTGCAGATTCATTACGCCGACCAGCCCCGCATCATCGTCAGCGGCAACACTTTCGTTTACTACGACCAGGGCCGCCCGGGCCGCAACATCGCGCCGGACTGCTACGTTGCCTTTGACGTGAACCGCGACGAAATCATCAGTCAGGAACACTATCGCATTTGGGTGGTAGGCAAGCCGCCCGACTTCGCGCTGGAAATTGCGTCCAAGCACACCGCCCATAACGATCTCGTCCCCAAGCGCGAGCTGTACGCCGCCATCGGCATCGGCGAATACTGGCGGTACGACCCAACCGAGGACAGCCGGTACTACGGGGAGCGGCTGGTGGGCGAGCAGCTGGTTGACGGCGAATACCAACGCCTGCCCGTGGCCCCGGACGCCGAGAGTCGCCCACGCGGATACAGCCCTACCTTGGAGCTGGACCTGGTGTGGGAAGAGCGCGTCCTGCGGTTCTACGACCCGGCAACCGGCGAATGGCTGCGCGACTACGACGAAACCAGATCAGAGCTCATCACCGCCGAGTCCATGCTGGCCGGAGAGCACGCCGCCCGCACCGCCGCCGAGTCCATGCTGGAAACGGAGCAGGCCGCCCGAGAAACGGCGCGCGCCAAACTTGAAACAGAGCACGCCGCCCGCACCGCCGCCGAGTCCATGCTGGAAACGGAGCAGGCTGCCCGAGAAACGGCGCGCGCCAAACTTGAAACAGAGCGCACCGCCCGCGTCGCCGCCGAAGCCCGCGCCGCCGAGCTGGAAGCCGAACTGCGCCGGCTCCGCGGAGACGCGACCTAGCCCTTCGCCGTCTCCGCCCACACCAGGCTGGCCGCGCCCACCATTCCCTGGCTGTCTCCGAAGGTGGCCGGCGCCAACCGGAACGCCCGGTGCCCCGAGCTCATCGCTCGCCGCCGCATACCCTCCTCGATCTGGCCGAACAGGCCCAACTCCAGCAGACCCAGAGTCACACCACCGCCCATCACCACCACGTCGGGATTGAAGATGTTGAGCACATTGCCCAGCCCAACGATAATCGCCCCGACCGCCGCCTCTATCACTTCCAGAGCCACATAGTCGCCTCGCGCCGCGGCGGTGAACACTGCCTCGCCGGTGAGCGCCGCATTGGCCTCGTAAGCCTGCTGCAGCGGCGACCCGGGAGTGGCATCTCCCAACCGGGCCATGGTCGCACGGGCAATGGCGGTCCCGGAGGCCAGCGCCTCAAGGCAGCCGCTGTTGCCGCAGGCGCACTGCGGGGCATCAGCACGCAGGTCAATGGTCATGTGACCCACCTCGCCCGCTGCTCCGACTGCGCCGGTGAACACCGCTCCCCGGTCGACGATGCCGGCGCCGACTCCCGTACTGAAGGTTATGAACACCAGCGTGCGGGACGGCGTGTCCTCGCGCCGCACCGGCCTGCCTGCCCCGTAATAATACTCGCCCAGGGCCGCCAGGTTGGCATCGTTGCCTACCCAGACTGGCGCTCCCAGTATCGGCTCCCAAAGCGCGGGCAGCGTAACCCCGTTCAGAGCCGGCAGGTTGGGCGAGGACAGCAGCATGTTGCTCGCCGCGTCAATCGAGCCAGCCAGGGCGATTCCCGCTCCGGCGATGGTCCGTCCCCCGGCCCAATCCTTGGCCGTTTGCAGCAGCCCGCCAGCGGCGTGCACCAACTGATCCTGCATCGCGCCCGGATCATTCGCGACCCGGTCCTGCCACAGGATGGTCCCCTGCCGGTCGATGACTGCGGCGCGGGCCCACGTCCCGCCCCAGTCCATCGCCAGCGCCACCGGCACGTCTTCTGCGTTAACGTTGCTCTCGCGCGTGGTCATCCTACGGCCTCCGGTGCGCGGGATTGTATCACTCTGCCCGTCGTCCACACGGGTCACCCGCCTTGCGCCGGCGCCTCCGACAGCAGCTCGTCCAGCGCGCCGCGCAGCGCATCCTCCGGCATCGGCCCGACGTACTTGCGCCGAACCACTCCATCGGCGTCAATGAAGAACTTCTCCGGTATGCCCCGCACGCCGTATTCCAGGGCAATCCCCCCGTCGGTGTCCACGCCGGTGGGATAGGCGACGCCGAACTCGACCAAGAACACCTCCGCCGCGTCCGGCGTATCCCAGACGTTGACGCCCACGAACTCCACCGGCGCGTCGGCATAAGCGGCATAGATGCCGTTCAGCGTTGCCGCCTCCTGTCGACACGGTCCGCACCAGGACGCCCAAAAATCCACCATCACCACCTTACCCGTCAGGTCGGAGAGCCGCAGCATGTCGCCATCGGCCAACTCCAGCGTGAAATCGGCGGCGCGCGACTCCGAAACCCGTACCTCGCCGAACTGGGCATTGATGCCAGCGCCACCCGGCTGTCCCTGTTGTTGCGCGGCCGCCCATGCCAGCAGGGCGAACAGCGGGACCAGCGCCGCCGCCGTTCCCAGCATGATCCAGCCCCGCCGGGACATCAGCCCGCACTCGCCATGGGACGCCGCCAGATACCCCAGACCAGCAGCCCGACCAACGCAAGGCCCACCATGATGGGCAGAGCGCCGAACCAGAACCTGGCCTCCGACAGCGGGTTGCCCACCCGGTCAATCCAGGTAGGCTGGGGCAATCCTGAGAGCGTGATGCTGACCCCGGCTCCCGGCGCAAGGTTTTCCGCACTCCAGACGCGGTACGTGACCTCGCCGACCGAGAACCCATCGCCAGGGGTCAGTCCCGCAACCCCGATGTTCCCGAACTCCGTGGGAATCAGCAGTTGCAGCGATTCCGCTCCCTGCAGGGTGTTGTCCCGCCATGCGAGTTCGTTTCCCTCGTACGGCACGGTGAACGTGAAGCTCACCTGGTGCCTCCCCGGCGGCACGGGGGCGGTGATGGCGAACCCGGTGCCCACCGGTATCACCTCGCCGCCCACCAGGTTGGTGGAAACGTCCAGGTCGGTGGCCGCCGCCGGCAGGGAGAATCGCAGGAAACTGAACTGGCCGATCATGGGCGGGGCGGAGAGATCCGGAACCAGCGTGGTGTAGCTGCGATTTTCCAGCGTGCACAGCTGCACCGCCGCCATGCGCCGCGTCGCCGAGGCGATCCCCGCCACGATGATCGACTGCTCAGTGGTGGTCACCACCCCCACGTCGCGGGTGAATTCGTACACCGTCAGAGCCACGGGTTCGGACAAATCGGACTGTGAGAGTACCTCGGTGTAACGCGTCTCCCCGTAGTCCACCGCCAGCGCAATGCTGTCTCCTTCCGCCACCGCCGGCACGTCGTCAAACCGAAACGCGCCGTCCGCATCCGTTGTCTGTTCGTAGGTCTCGATGGATCCCGCGCCAGCGCCGAACCGGTGCAGCAGCACGGTGATGCCGGCGGGAATGCTGCCGCCCGCGGTGCCGTTGACCAGCGTGCCCGTCACCGATAGCGTGTCCGGTGACTGCGCGAACAGCGCCGTCGAACCGAACGCCAGCAACGCTGCTACCGTCATCGCCACCGCAAGAGCCAAGCACTGTAACCGGCGATCAGCCATCTGATGCCTCGCCATACTCACCTGGCCGGTCCATGTCCCGCATGATTTCCGCAGCCTGCCGCCGGTACTGGTCGAGTTGCTCGTGGAAATCCGCGTCCTCGATGCGCCCGAGGCTGTGCTCCATCTGCAGGGTGCGTATCGCTTCGTACACATCCTCCAGCGCCGCGCTATTCATCATCGCGCCGCCATCCGACTCCTGCGGTTCCGGCACGCTGCCTGACGCCCGCCATCGACCGGCCAGCAGGGGCCATGCGACCGCCCCCACGATGAGCAAAGCGACTGCTATCGCCAACCCCAGTTGCATCGAGCCGCCCCGCCTGATGCCGGTCTGCTAGTCGGCCGCGCTTGCGGCCGGCGACGCCACCGTCACCGGACGCCGCACCGGCGCGCGGGCCGGCCACAGCGCGATCAGCGTGCCGAATATCATCACCGGCCCGGCCACCCACATCCACCAGACCAGCGGGTTCACCAGGATGCGGAACCCCACCGCGCCGTCCTCCCGATTCTCGCTGGGCACCACGTAGAAGTCCTCCACCGGCGTGGAGCGTATCGCGGCCCTGGTTGATGCCATGTTGAACGCTGGATGGAACGTCCGCTGCGGGTGCATCACTTCCAACAATTCCCCTCCCCGGTACACCTCCACCGTCGTCCGGAACTCCGTGCGGTCGGAGAAGGCCAGCGCGGTGGTATCCACGTACTCCAGCGTATAACCTTCCACGGTCACCGACTCGCCCGGCATCAGGGCCACGTCGCGCTGCACACCGTAGAACGATTGGCCCACCACGCCCAGGGCGACCATCACCACCGCCAGATGCACCACGTAGCCGCCGTAGCGGGGCCGGTTGGCGACTATGAGCCGCACGAATCCAACGGCCGGATTGTCGCCCACGCTGCGCCGCCGGGCGATCGTGCCCCGTACCCACTCCGACACGATGCTGGCCGTCACCAACGCGCACAGGCCGAAACCCACTACCGCGTAGGGCTGCCGTATACCCACAACCAGCAGGACGGCAACAGTCGCCAGCGCCACAGTCCCCGGTACCAGCAACGCCCGCCTCAGCGACTGCAGGTTCGCCCGACGCCAGGGCAGCAGCGGACCAACGCCCATCAGCAGCACGAGCCCCAGCATCAGCGGGCCGTTGACCTGGTCATAGAAGGGCCGCGCCACCGTGATCTCCTGCTCTGCGAACAGCCGCGACAGCAGGGGGTACACCGTCCCCCACAGCGTGGCGAAGGCGATTCCAAGCAACAGAAGGTTGTTCACCAGGAACGCCGACTCGCGGGAGAGCATAGAGTCCAGGCTTTGTGCGCTCTTCATCCGGTCGTAGCGCCAGAAGAAGACCGCCAGCGGGACGATCACGCCAAAGGCCAGGAACACCAGGAACACCCACCCCAGGGTGGACGCGCCGAAGGAATGCACCGATGGCACCGGCCCCCCCCGGTTCATGAACATCCCGTACAGGGCCAGCCCGAAGGCCACGTCAATCAGCACGATGTTCCACATGCGGAACATCCCGCGCCGCTTCTGCACCATGATCGAGTGGACGAAGGCCGTCAGCGCGATCCACGGCATGAAGGCGGCGTTTTCCACCGGGTCCCAAAACCAGAACCCGCCCCAGCCCAGGATGGTGTACGCCCACCAGGAACCCAGGAGCAGGCCAGCGGCCAGCAACGCCCAGATGCCCACGCCCCAGGCTCGGCCGGCGTCGATCCACTCGTCGCCGCCCTTGCCGCCGATCAGGTTGCCCAGGGAGAAAGCCATGGGGATGCTGATGCCCACGAGCCCCGCCATGAGCGCCGGCGGGTGGAAGAACATCCCGAAGTGCGTCAGCAGCGGGTTGATGCCCTGCCCGTCGGGGACCGGAAACGGCAGCTTGGCGAATGGGTTCGCCATGAACCCCATGACCGCCAGGAAGAACACCTCAATCAGCATCAGTATGGCCGTTGTCCACGCCAGCGTGGGCCGCGTGGATGCCGGCGCCAGCCAGATAGCCAGCGCGGACATGACCGACAGCGCGAAGGCGATGTACAGCAGCGAGCCTTCATTGCCTGCGTAGAAGGCGACCCACGTGTAAATGTTGGGCATCGCCAGGTTGCTGTGCTCAGCCACGTACTTGATCGAGAAGTCCCGCGCGATGAACGACTGCACCAGCGACAGCGTGGCCACCAGCACCACCACCACCAGGACGTAGGACGCCTTGCGCCCGCTGTCGGTCAGGGCCGTTGAACTCCGCAGTTGCCCGGCCACCGACGCGAAGAAAGAATAAGCCGCCAGCGCTAGGGCCATCCACAGGCAGGTCGCTCCCAAATCAGCCATGTTCAGGCTTCCTCGGGGGCGTCGCGGCCATCCAGCCCAAGGTCGCGGTCCACTGCGTCAAGGTAAGGCTGCAACTCGTCAGAATCGTTCGGCCCTCGATGCTCATCGGCGTCTCCACGGCGCCCGCGCATCGCTCGCAGGGTGAGCAGCCCACCAGCCAGCGCCGCCACGACGACAACGCCGGGCACGATCCACGCGATCAGGTAGAAACCGGAGCGCGGCGGCTCGGCCAGCACGCTGGGCCCGTACCGCTCCGGCGCGGAGAACCAGGCCAGCACCTCATCTCGCGTCACCCCGGACGCCAGCAATTCCCGCACCTGCGCCCGCATCTGCTTCGCCAACGGCACCTCGGTCTGGTCGATGGTCTGCGCCGGACACACCGGGCACATCAGCATCCGGTCTATCTCCTGCGCCTTCGCCTCGTCGTACGCCACGCCCGTTTCGCCGGATTGGGCCGACGCGAGACCGGTGAACAACATCCCCAATGCCAACGTCAGCGCCGCAACGATGCAAACCCAGATGGGGGCGCGCCGCCAGCGCGTCACTGGTGTCAGGATAAGCGGGTACAAGCGGAGTCAGCGCCTGTCAGGGTCATTCCTGCTCTGCGCCCACGAACGCCAGGAATTCGGCTGGCCTGATAATCACTATCCCACGGAACATGCTCATCACCAACAAGTCGTCATCGCCGGTTACCATATAGTCGGCACGGCCGTTGACGGCCAGCTCCAGGATTTTATCGTCTTTGGGGTCGCGACAGGCGCGCACCGGCTCGGTAATTGGCACTGACATCGCCATGCGGAGCAAATTCCGCAGGAACGCCGCGCGTTCTTGCCTGGTCACGTAGCGCTCAAACCGGGGCCTACTGAGCACCTCATCTAATTCTTCGGACAATGCCTGGGACATCAAGAGCGTGCCAACATGCAAAGCTCGTGACAAGGCTCGTCTAGGCACGGAACGAGGGAACAATAACGCACTGACGACGGTATTCGTATCGAATACGCACCGAGGCGCGAGGGGAATTATTCGTCCAGTATGGATTGCAGGATTTCCCACGTCAGCCCGCGTTGTTGCGCTTTGCGGCTGATTTCGTCCATTACTTCGGTCAGCGTCTTACCGCTTTCCGGCACATACTGCAAGCCCAAATTGGCAATCAGCTCCGCCCTCCGACGCTCAAGGTCCGCCTCCCAGCATTCGCCACGCGCCGCTTCCGCCTCTTGCCGCCTTTTGGCGAGCGCCATCATATCGCGCAGGTGTCGGTTCACCAGCAGTTCGATCTTGCGCCGGTCTACGTCCGACGCCGAGCGGTAATATTCAGCCACTCCGGAATCAACCGGCACCGTTATAGTTATGGTGTCCTTCATCGGTGTGCCGCACCTCAAAATAGGCTGCTATCTTAAGGGTAGCACGGCGGGGCACCGCCGCATAGGGATTTAGAACCGGTAGGCGCTACTGGCACGCCGCGGCGTCGCCGTCCTGGATACACCCTTGCACGTAATCCAGCACCAGCTGGATCTGATCCGCAGTCAACAGTTTCCTGAAGCTCGGCATCACCGATACCCCGCCCTCAATGACACCTCGAAGACCCTTCCGGTCCAGGCTCTTGGCCGCTTCCGAGGTGAGGTTGGGGTTCTGGATCGGCAGGTCGACCGTCTGGTAGCCGTAGTCCACCACCATCCGAGCCAGCACCGGACCATTGCCCAGCCCCTGCGGCCCATGACACATCACGCAGTTCGCCTCGAAGATGTGCTTCCCGGAACCGGCAAAAGACGTCGGTTCCGGCGCCCTGGAGCCATACCACGGCACCGCCGACGCCGGTACGCTCAACCGCGGCGGCTCATGGGCCTTGTACGACGGCTGGTAGTGCATTTCGTAGAAGATATCCAGCGGGTATGAACCCTGTGAGCAGCCGGACGCCACGATCCCGACCGTGGCCAACGCCGCAAACAGCAGCGGCAGTAGGAACCTGCCGGGGATCGAGCTAATCCGTGTCATCAAGTTTCTCATTGCAACTTTCGGCTATTGCTACTTTCAGATTCGACCATCGCAGCGGCCGGGCCTGGCTAGGCACGGCTGGTCGTAACATCCACTGCGCCGGCCTCGTTCAGGATTTCAGTGACCTGCGGCCCCCGTGCCGCGCCGGCGTTCACCAGGACACCGATCAATCCATCAGCGATCCGGTCGTCGGTGTGCGGAGACCCAAGTTTCGCCCGTAGTGACAGCGCAATCCCAATCACGGTGAACAGGATCGCGCCCAGCACCGCCGAGGTGAAGCAGATCACCGCCAGCGGAGGCATCGCCAGGATGGGCTTGGGTCCCGTTATCATAAGCGTGGCCATCGGGGTCATGCCGGTGACCACCAGGGCCACAATTATGCCCAACGCTCCACCGATCAGCGGCCATATGAACAGGCTGTGCCTCTCCATCGGTTCGCCGAACGCCCCCTCGGGATACGGGATGTCGGTGAGGAATTGGTAGTCCGCCTCGGCGACGCCCGACGCTTTCAGCGCGTCGCCAGCGTCGGCAGCCAACGAGGCGTCATCGAACAGGCCCAGTATTGCTTGCGTTGCCATTGCGATCGTCCCGGTCCTTGCTACTGGTCCGTCTTGACGTCTACGGCGCCGGCGGCGTTCATTATCTGCACCACCTCGCGGCTCTGCTCGGGCTCCGCGTTGACGCGGAGGCCCAGGAACCCCTGGGTGATGCGGTTGTCGTAGAGGCCCAGGGCAAACTTGGGCAGGCGCGACTCGAAGACGATGCCGATCACCGTGAACAGGATGGCGCCCAGCATCGTTCCCTCGTAGCAAACGATGGCCATCGGCGGTAGCGACAGGACCGGCTTGCCTCCCGTAACCAACGGGTACGCCACCTGCGACATCGCCGTGATCAATATGCCGGAGGTGAGCCCCAGCAGCGCGCCGATGAACGGATACAGATACAGGCGATGCGGCTCGTCCCGCTCGCCCAACGAGCCCTCGGGATAAGGCGAGTCGGTCAGGAAGTCGTAGTCGGTGTCCGGGATCCCGGCGGACTTGAGCCCGTCGCCGGCGGTGGCCGCAGACTCGGCGTCCCGGAACAGTCCCAGAACCGTGTGCCTGGCGTCGGCGGCGGGCATCATGCTCCGCAGCCGCCCCAATATCCCTTGCATTGCCATCTCTATACCACCGTCATTCCCAATTCCGACTCTCCGTCATTCCCGCTTTCGCGAGAATCCAGGAAATCCTCAATCAGAACAATCCCGTCCATCCTGTACATCCATGCAAAAATGCCCGTAGCGAAACGCCGGCGCGCTAGTCCTCTCTAAACGTCGCCGGCACGGTGCGGCGGCCAATCTGCATTTCCGTCTTGAGTATTTCCCCTTCCTTGATGTCATACAACGGCATCAGCGGGAACACCCGGCTGAAAAGCAGCATCAGCATGGACACGAAGGCGAACGTCGCGCCCACGATCAGGGCTTCTGGCCACTGCGGCAGGTAGTCGTTCCACGTGAACGTCTGGAATTGCTTGTTAGCCTGGCCGGGCACGAACAACAGGTACCGCTCCAGCCACATACCGACATTCACCGAGATACACGCTGCCGACATTATCCACAGGTTGCGTCGCCACGCTTTGGGCAGCCACAGTATAACCGGCAGGAAGTAGGTGATGCCGACGAACACTATCATCCAGATGTTGTAGGCCACACCGTGGTCTCCTGGGAGGAACTGCAGGGCGCGAACCCCCAGTTCGTCGCCTTCCAGGCCGTAGATGCCGAAGATGATCTCCATCGCCAGAAAGTAGAACCATCCGGTGGCAACGACGATCAGCAGGCGTCCCAGCGCGTCAATGTGCTCGTGGCGGATGTAGTCCTGCCAGCCGTAGGCCCAGCGCAGCAGGATCAAGGCGAACACCACGGCGGACACGCCCGAGTGGACCGCGCCGACCACGAAGTAAGGCGCGAACACCGTGCTGTGCCACGACTTGATGGCGACCGCCATACCGAAGTCCCAGGACACGATGGAGTGCACGGAGACGAAAACCGGAAGGATCAGCGCGGAAAGCAGCACGCCGGCTATGATCTGCAGCTTCCATTGGCGCGGATTGCCTTCCCAACCCATGGCAAGCAGCGTGTAGACGATCTTCGGCCAGCCGGTGGTCCGGTCACGCAGCACCGCGAAGTCCGGCACCAGCGCGATCGCCACAAACATGGTGGAAGAGGTCAGATACGTCAGGATCGCGGACGGGTCCCACACCAGCGGGGTGCGTATGTTGGGCCACACGCCGCGGGCGAAGTCGTAGGGGAAGGCCCAGTACAGGATGCGCCACGGCCGTCCCGTGTGGATGATCGGCATGATCATCGCCGTCATCAGCGAAAAGATGGTCAGGACCTCCGCCGCTCGCGTAGCCGGACGGCGCCATTCGGCCTTGGCCAGCCGCAGGATGGCGGAAAGCATCACGCCGGCGTGGCTGATACCGATCCAGAACACAAAGTTGGTGATGAAGAAGCCCCAAACCACCTTGTAGTTCAGGCCAGTGATGCCGAGACCGCGGTCGACCATGATGCCGATGGTGACCGCCGCCGCCAGCACCACCATGCCAAGCAGTGATACCACCGGCCAGAACCAGCGCGGCGTCTCCAGTATGGACCGCAGCAAGTCCCGGTTAACTTGTGCTGCGGGTAGGGCTTTGCCTTCCTGCATTTTGACTTACTCTTACCTGTGGTGGCTCGGCTGGTGTCTGTTCCGGAGTCTTCTAAGATTCAGCGCGGTGGTTTGGCGTTCAGCGTCGTTGCGAGTGTAGCGTGGCAATCTCTTGCCCCGTTACAGCTTCCTCTACTCCGGCTTGGCGAGGACGAGGTAGCGACCCCGAATCAACGTATCAACCCGCTGGTACATCGACCCTTCTTTCATTTCCCAGAGGCACAGCGGTGGAAGGATCATGAGAGCGATGCGCAGCAGGAACAGCACTATGCCCACCGCGCCCAGGATCATGAAGATGTCCCAGAGGTTCGGGAACGTCGCCGCCGTTACGTCACACACCTGGGTGGCGGTCACCTGGCACAGCAGCGCCGGGAACGCGAAGGCATCGGAGGGCAGGTAGTACAGTCCGTGCAGGTCGGCGGGCGCCGCCGCAAAGGCCGCGGCAAATATGCGGATGTGGAAGAGCATCAGTCCGATCAGGATGAAGACGGCCGCCAACGGGGCGCCCCAGCCCTCACGGCGGGCGTGGTTGGACAGCAGGATGGGGAACGGAATGAAGAAAGTGAAGATCAGTTGCGCCCAGAAGATGCCGCTGTACGAATCGAACATCAGGTAGTTCAGGATCGCCAGCTCAACCTCCAGCCGACCGTACCAGTAGGTGATGAAGAACGCGAACAGATGGTAGGTGTGCAGCAGAGTCAGGCCCAGCAGAATCTTGCTGGCCGCCCAGAATGGCGCTTGCCCCATGTATTCCCGGTAGCCGCCCCAGCGCCGCAACGCGTAGGCCGTCAACAGGATCGCCGCAAGGCCACCCTGGAAGCTGATCACCGTGTAGAAGGGCGGCAGGATCGCGTCCTTCCAGCCCGGTATCATCGCCATGGCGAAGTCGCTGACCACCAGGAACTGGATGAACACCACCAGCATAAAGTACAGCGCGCCCAGGATGGCGAGGCCGCCCTTCTGGATCTGCCACTGCCGCTTGGTGCCGTACCAGCCGCCGGCCAGTCTTGCGTACAGGGAAGCACGGAAACCGGTCACCAGCGGGCGGCTCTGCGCCATGTCCGGCATGGCCGATAGCCACAGTATGGACAACGAGCAGAACACGAGGCCGATCATCGAGGCCATGAGCCATCCTGACGGGTTGCTCAGCTCCTGGAACCAGATGGACCGGCGCACCATCTCCTCGCCGCTTTCCGTCATCACCCCAATTTCGGGCAATGCGATCAGCGCGGGGATGAACAACAGAATATTGACGATGCTGACCACCGAGAACACCTCGGCGATGCGCGTCAGCGGCCGCCGCCAGTGGCTCTTGGTGAACCGGAAGGCGCAGGCCGCCAGCGGGGCCGAGGCGGTCAGCGTGAATACAAACGCGAACGCCGCAACGTAAAATCCCCAATCGCGATGGTCGGAAAACCCGACCGTCACCAGCTTGAGCACAAACCCGACGATGCCCAGTATCGTCAGCACACCGCCGACGATAAAAACCCACCGCAGCAGGCTCGAACCTGCTTGCTGCCGCTCGACTACCCTGGACACCAACCCCGACCGTTCGGGGATCACCCACATCTCCGGCCCGAAATGGCCGTGCTCGTGGGCGTCGTGCCCGTGGGCGTCGTGGTCCTGTCCAGTATGGGCGTGTGCTTCGCTAGCCATCAGTGTCCGCCCTTAGCCAGGGGGTACTGGTCAATCTTCTTCAGGTAGATGATGCTGGGGCGGGTGTTCATCTCTTCCAGGAGCCGGTAGCCCCGGGTTTCGCGGTCCTGTTCACCGTGACCCGGATGTGCGTTCACGTCGTCGAAGTACGGCTTGATGGCCGTGTCGTCATTCGCCTGGTCACCGAACATCAGGGCGTTGGTCGGGCAGGCCTGCACGCACGCCGGGTCGTAGTTCCCGCCAGACATGCGCTCGTCGGTCAGACGCTGTCCGCCCCGAGCCTCAACCTCGATCTCGCCCCGGCGCAGCCGCTGCACGCAGAACGTGCACTTCTCGGTGATACCGCGCGTCCGCACCGTGACGTCCGGATTGAGCTGGTTTTCCAGCCTGGCCGGCCAGTTGGGATGCCAGAAGTTGAACATCCGCACCTGGTACGGGCAGTTGTTGATGCAGTACCGCGTGCCTACGCAGCGGTTGTACACCTGCACGTTCAGGCCCTCTTCGTTATGGTAGGTGGCGAACACCGGGCAAACCGGCTCGCACGGCGCGTTCTCGCAGTGCTGGCACAGCACCGGCATGAACCGCGCCTTGATGTTCGGGTACTCGCCTTCCCAGTAGCGCTCGATGCGGATCCACTCGTAGGCGCGTCGCTGCAGGAAGTAGTCCTTGGTGTTGATGGGGATGTTGTTTTCGGCCTGGCAAGCCACCACACAGGCCTGGCAGCCCGTGCACTTGTCCAGGTCGACGACCATTCCCCATTTGTGTGGAAACTCGGCGTTAGGCATATCTCAGTTGTCCCCAGGTCACGGCAAGCGCGTCGCGGGCCTAGTGACCTCCCTCCTCCGCGCTGATGCTCTTGAAAACCTGCTCGGCCGGATGTTCGCCAACCTCGCGGCTGGTGTAGTCACCCTCCATCTTGGATACCGCCATGCTGTCGCCCGTCGGCGCAATCGAGCACCGGGTCGAGCTCCAGGCGAGGCCGCCGGCGCCGTCCACCGCAACCGGCTCCAATATGGATACCACATTGCCGCTTTCCCGCGCGTCCCGGTCCGTCGCATAGTCCGACCCAATCTTGCGACCGCCGCCCATGGGCACCGCCGCAACTCCCGGAGGAGTGCCTGGGTTCAGGTACACCAGCGCTTGGATACTGCCGGCGCCGGTGGTGATGTTCACCACGTCTCCCTCTCGCAGGCCCATGTCTTCTCGGCCCTGTTTTTCGTTGATGTCGACCCACGTCTGCCAGGTCACCGTGGTCAGCGGGTCCGGCGTGTTCTGCGCCCACGGCAGGTGAGCGTTTCGCCCGTCCCGGAGCGTGTGGTGCTCGTAGGGCAATAATTGGAAATTTCCGCTACCGACCAGATTGGCCGGTGCCGCGCGGCGCGCGATCCTGGCCAGCGTACCCTCCGGGGGCGTCGCCGCCCGGCCGGTCGCGTTCTCATCCCACCAGCCGCCGTACATCAGCGTGTCGGTGAGGTCTGCCCCGAGCGTTTCTTCGATGTTCGAGCGGATCATCGCTTCATAGCTGGCCGCCGGCATGGTGTCGCCACGTCCCAGCGTTGCTGCAGCGTTCAGCAGCACGTCAGGGAAGCTCCGCGGGTCCAGATCGGCCAGCGGATTCACCACCGGCTGCTGCACCGCGTAAAGGCGGTAACCCGGCATTGGGTCGGGGAGATCGTCGCCCCAGTCCTCTAGCGCGGCGCGATCGGGGATCAGCAGGTCGGCCATCGCCGAGGTCTCGTCCAGGAACTGGCTCGCGCTGATCACCACGACGTTCTCGTTGCCCAGCGCCGCCTCGAGGCCCACGCTGGCCGGCAGGCCGTGCACCGGGTTGGCGTTGTGTATGACTACCAACGACGCCGCGCCGCCGCTGATATCGCCGGCGATCTGTTGCCAGTCGGCCAGGGACGCCACCGGAGCCGCCGTCGGGCTGTCGGAGATCGGGCTGCCGGGATCGGGCAGCAGACCGCCCTCATGCCCCACATTGCCCAGGAGATAGTTCAGGATCAAAACGGCCGAGGCGTTGAACTGGCCGTTGCTGTACGCGCCGGCCTCGCCGCCGCCGCCGATGGCCAGTCCGCCGTGGGCCATGTAATCGCGCGCCAGATTTTCAAAGAACTCCCGCACGGTTTGCCCGCCCAGGACTTCGTCCGGTATCCCAAGCACGTCCACCAGGGCGTCGGGAATGAATTCGCTCAATGGGCCCGGCCCAGCCACGCCGGTGATCTGTGCCACTGAGGGCGATCCCAGTTGGGTCGCAGCGACCGCCCATCCCAGCGCCATGGCGGCATAGCCTTCGGACCCGGGATTAATCGGTATCCACTTGTCGGCGTTAGCCGCGGTCATCGAGTAGCGGGAGCCGAAATGGAAATGCCGGCCCCGGTCGCTCATATTCGGGCGCGAACGGAACTTGCCGTACGCCACCGAGTAAGCCGTGGGGCTGCCCCAGGTCGAAAGGAAGTCCGAGCCGAAGCTGGTCAGCGTATACGCGTTGGCAATGTCGTGGAACGGCAGGCTGTCGGTGCCCATCACGTCCTTCACCGCCGCCCGGTACGCCGAGTCGTCCGCCGCCCCGCCAAAGGCCACGTGCCGCCCGCCGAACGCACCGGCGAAGGCTCCGCAGATCTTGGCGAAGCTGCACTTGCGGTCTTCGGTAATCAGCAGCATGCCCTGCCCGCGATCGTCCACCGCCGCGTTGAACCGGTTCAGCGCCTCTTCCCAGCCGATCGAGCGGTAGAGCCCTGACCCTCGCGGCCCGTTACGCAACATGGGCCCGGCGATCCGGTCCGGGTGATAAAGCGACTGCAGCAGCGTGTCGGCGGTGGCCGACTGCTTGCCCTGGTTGGTCGGGAACCGGGGGTTGCCGCGTACTTTCTTGGCGCGCCCTTCCATCACCCGCACCAGGACACCCTCACCGCCCGGGACCGAACTGTCGAAGGTGGCGTACCAGTTGTCGCGGCCCTTCACCAGGTCTTCGGGGATCAGCGCCGGGCTCTGCACCCGCAGCTCGTCGTCGAACAGGTCGCAGGCAATCGCTCCAGTGGCGGCGATGCCGGCCCAGGCGAGGAAGTTGCGGCGCGTTAGTTTCATGATATGCGTGCGGCCTACTTGTGGCAGATCGTGCAGTCGGTGCTGACGTTGTTTTCCCGGTGGCAGTCCAGGCACGTGCCCATCTTCAGCGACTGCCCATCCTGCGGCTGTACAACTTCCATTTGGGCCACGTCACCGTGACACACGGAGCAGGCCTCCGGCACCGACACCGGCAGGTTCATCGGTTTTTCGTCTCCCACCGGCAGCCTGACCGTGCGTTCTTCGCCCTGGGTCAGGAAGCGGATGTGGGCTTCGTGGATGAACCGTACGTGGTCCGGCAGGCGATGCACGCGTTCCCAGTCAATGGGCCGTTCTTCCGCGTGCTTGTCCAGCACCCGCTGGATGTTGATAAGCGTTTCCGGCTCAACCTCCGACGACACCACGTTGCTGCCGTTGACCTGCTTGTGGCAGATCACACAGACCTCCACGGCCGGCACCGTGGCCGCCGCTCCCGTGGTCACGTTGCGGTGGCAGAATTCACACTGAATGGCATGGCCGCCCTCTTCAACCGTCCCCGCGTGCACCGTGTGTGGGAAGTCAATCGGTTGGTCCGGCGCGTTGCCCCAGCCGAAGGGCGGGTTGGAGAACCATGATATGAACAGCACCACCAGAATGAACGCGACGATGGCCGTCACGACAAGCCCGGCGAGCGCCATCGGTATGAGCAGTCGAGTAGGTGGGAGGGGCGGCATGGATATCGGCGGGCTGGGGGCGGCAGGGATTGGTTGCGTCAGGCGGCAGGTATCGCAGCGTGGCGGCTAGGTGCCCCGCACGCTATACGAAGAGGCGTTCCCAAACATTCTGCAGCGCAACGGGCGACTGCCTGATGGTCAAAATCATCATGACCACGGCTCCCGCCAGCGCGGCAACGCCGATCACGGTGATGGGTAATCGCAAACGTGCCAAGAACGCCGGGTAGGTCCCGGTCTGCACACCCGACGGGATCAAGCCGTGGGCGATCAACATGCTGAACGCGAATATGATGATCAGGGGGAAATAAATCCAGAGGTACGTCAGCCAGAGGCTGACATCGCCCCAGAAAACCGCGTTCATCGCGTTGGGATCGGTTTGCGGCATTTGGCTGGTGAACCTGCGCTTGAACGTATGATGCCGGGATCGTTGCCCATAAATCGACCGTGCAAATCGGCTGAAATTACGCGGCCCGTTTTTGGCTGGTGAAAATTATCACATTCACTATGGCGTGTCAACAAGCCTGGCGTACGCCCACCGGGCATTTCTATCCTCCGAAAATCCCGTTCCCGCTCCCCGCCACCGGCTCTCCCCCGAAAGCGGAAATCCCGAAAACCCGGCGGTGTAAGCGACCACGCTTGCATCCAGCACGGCGAAAAACACCCCGGATTTGGGAAAATGGAAAGGCCTTGGTAGTCTGACGCAGGGCCTTTCGATCGTTGCCGACCGATGACGATTCTCGGCCACATCCAACGATCCGAGCGATAAGTGAATGCCGGGATACCCCGTCGGCGGCAAAGCGAAACTGGATAATCGAAAGACCCTGGTATCTGACGAGGCGATTTCGCCATTCTCATTTCTCCTGATATCCGGTAATCTCCGTCGCAACCATCGCGACGTCCCCGCACCAACACGGACCGCAATGCAACGGATGGAAGGTAAGCCCGATAGCCTGCCAATCCGGGTTAGAGGACCAGCGTTTGGTCAAATTCCGAACCAAAACGACCGGCTGAACAACTAGGCCGACGCTATCCCCAGTCCAGGATGAGCTGGGTCCATCGCTTGCATACGACAATTTCGTCTGGCGATGGCTGATAGTCGGCGTCAATCGGATGTACCTTCAGACGAAGTAGGTCGTTCGCGGGACGGCCAGCGCCATCCCACCGTCTCACCTGCTGGGCCAGGCGTTCAGCAAGTTCAGTCCGTGATCCGAAACTTCGCACAAGCAGCTCAAAGGGTTGTTGAGGATCGGCTGGCTGTCCCGACGCGGAAAGCTGATCAGGCGAACGGACAAAGACACAGAGGCTACCATCTGCCAGCAGGCCATTCGTCCAGCAACTTCTCCATTCTCCTGAGAATTCCATGACACCGGGTACGATCCCGCGGTCTGCCACCTCACCCCCAGCGTATAGAACGCAAAAGCCAGGCTCCTGTACACCCAACCAGAGCGCCAGGCCCCCGAAGATGACCTCACGAGGGCTCACGCGTATCCCAGTGGACCTCAGCTCGGTCGGGTCGGAGAGTAAGCCATAAACCGCGTCCGCATCCACTCTGCCGGGATCGTCAACAGACAAGATGAGACCTGGGTCAGGGCCGAGCGGAATGGAGTCTGGTGGCTTGGCAAAGTCGCCCCGGAGAGGCATAAACCCGCAGTCGTTAACGGATGAACTCACCAAGTGGTCGTCAATTCGGTCGAACGCGACCGATTTCTGAATCCCACCTCGTACTTCCAGGGGTAAAAGCAGCCGCCCTCCCGGTCGCAACTGCTCCCACCATGCTGGGACGATGTCCCAGGCTCCCACCGTCAGAATAATTCTGTCGTAGGGAGCGTGGTCAGGGTATCCGAGGCCTCCATCGCCGCACACCGTGGTTACGGAGGCCAGGCCCGCCGCGGCCAGGTGGTCCCGGGCGCCTTCAACCAAGTCTTCATCGATGTCGATGGTTGTCACCTGTCCGGAATCGCCGACCAGGTGAGCCATCAGACCCGCGTTGTAGCCGGTCGCGGCCCCCACCTCCAATACGTGGTGCCCCGGTTGCAGGTCCAATTGCTCCAGCATGATGGCCATCATGGCGGGCTGCGAAGATGAACTTACGACCTCTCCGTCCTGGAGCTTCGTCAGAATCGATTCATCGCTATAGACTCGTTCCAGAGGAACATCCGGTAAGAAAAGGTGTCGTGGGACAGCCCGGAACGCTTCCTCAACACGAGAGGACTGGATGTCCCCGTTGTTACGCAGGTGCTCGATATAGGCATTGTGGAGTCCAGTGACCGCGTCGGCTCTCAATGACTTTGACATGGATTACTCCGTAACCAGTGCGTCGGTGGACTGCATGCTGATGCCGGCAGTCGGCTTCGTCAACAGTATTGTTGCCATGAGCGATGCAGCATCCACGACCGCAGCCAAGATGTCCACCAGGATCAGTCAATCCCTTGCGAGCAGACCATCCGAGCATGAGTAGCGAAATCTCCTCATCTGACGTCGGCCTCTTGACGAATAGCGTACGTTTGTTCCATAACGGACACCGTCAGGTAAATCCTTTCATGCCAGAGCCAACAGGTCGTTCACGGCCAAACCGTTAGCGCCAAAATCGCAAAACCGGCCCTCCGACTTACCGGGACCGCCGCCGCCACCACCCAGGCACTTCCCCGGCGCGGTCTCAACGGCCACAGGAGACGCCACTATCCTGGGAGATGCGGCCATGACCCTCTCGGTCTGCCCGCAGTGATCCGAAACAGGGGTTAAATCTTTGCGTACCACCCCCGGCCGTGGGGCTAACCAACGACCATCAGGCTCTGGCAGACCACAGCGCACCTTCACCCGATCACCTGACAACAACCAGCGACAACCGCCCAGCCTCCAGGAGCAAGCCAATACGCACCAACCGTGAGCCGGACAACCTCACCTTCCTGGGAGCGAACAATCATTCGCCCCTGCCATACCCGTCACCCGGCGGTCACCAGCGGACTCCCCGATTGGAGACCTCTTCGGTGCCGGTGCTGTACCGGGCCAGGACAATCGCAAAGCCCCTTCTCCCCTTCGTGGGAGCTAATTTAGGATTTGTAACCCCTATCGTGTCCCCTCTCCCCTGATGGGAGGAGGTGAGGGGGCGTTCCCCGCGTCAAGCAAAAAGCACCTGCTGACTTTGCAATCGCCCCGGGCCGCCGACGAATTCCGTTGACGCCCCAAATGCCACCCCATATAATGCCGGCTCGACTAAAACGTAATGCCGGCCCGACTAAAACGTACTGATAGCACGCCTTTCCCGGCGTATCGCTCTCGCATCGCTCTAAGGAGTCTCCAGAATGACCACCGAAGTCTACGAATCTATCTTGCATCCGGGTTCCCTGGTCGCCGAGTTGAAGAAGAACAACGTTTCCCACGTTGTCTGGCTCCCCGACAGCGAGACCAACTTCCTCTATAACATGATGATGGAAGAACCCACCCTGGACCTGGTGCCCGTGTGCCGCGAGGGCGAGACCATGGCCGTGGCCGCCGGCCTGTGGGTTGGCGGCGCCAACCCCGTCGTCCTCATCCAGAATACCGGCATCTTCGAGGCCGGCGACTCCATCCGCGGCCTGTGCCTGGACCTCAACCAGCCCCTGGTCATGCTGGTCGGCTATCGCGGCTGGACCCGCCGCGGTCTCACTCCCGACTCCGCCGGCCGTTTCATCGAGCACATTCTCCACGCCTGGGGCATCAACTACTACCTCGTGGAAACCGATGACGACGCCGACCGCATCAGCATCGCCTTTGAAGAGTCCCAGCGCCTCAACCGTCCCGTGGCCGTCCTCATCGGCACCGAGTTCGGCTCGTAACCGGCCCTGTTCCCAACCCAGCGTGACCATCTCGTACCCTTCATCGCAGGAGCGAACCCCATGATCAACAACACCGACGCAGTCCGCGTCATCGACACCAACCGCGAAGACGCCGTCATCATCCCCACCATGAACGCCGGCAACGTCCGCTTCGGCCTGCCGTCCGTCTCCACCAACCAGAACCTGGACCTTCCGATCTCCGGCGCCATGGGCAAGGCCAGCAACGTCGGCCTCGGCGTCGCCCTGGCCCAACCCGGGCGCAAGGTCTTCGTGCTGGACGGCGACGGCAGCCTGCTGATGAACCTCGGCGCGCTGGTCACCACCTCCACCAAGGCGCCCAAGAACTTCTACCACTTCCTCTTCAACAACGGCGTCTACGCCGTGACCGGTGGTCAGCCCATCCCGGGCTCCGATGGCGTGACTGACTGGCAGGAAATCGCCCGGGGCGCCGGTTACGCCGCCGTCTTCTCCTTCGACAACCTGGAAGACTTCACCACCGGCATCAGCGAAGTCCTGGCCGCCGAGGGACCGGTCTTCATCCACCTGTCCGTGGTGCCGGAAATCGAGAATACCCCGGTACAGTTCCGCGTCCGCGGCACCCGCTCCGCGCTGCAGGCCTACGAGGAGGTCACCGCCGCCCTCGCCGGCGACGACTAGGCAACCTGTCACCCAGGATCCACATGTAGGGGCGAATAATCATTCGCCCCTACGGCTAATTGGCTATGGCCCATCCGTTCATCCCTATTGGAGTTTCGTCCCTTCGGCTTCAATTTCGCAGAACTCACCTCCGACAATGGTCCGTGACTCAGCAGTTTGGAGGACATGATGGTTAATGACGAAATGCGCATACACGCTGCGCTCGAAATCGCCGGCCTCGGCGAAATTGCCGCTGCGATCAAATATCTGACGATGTTGGCCAGCGATGATTCCGTTGACGAAAACCATCGGATGGCAGCGGCCCGGAAAATCGCCGGCTTGGGCGACACCGGCTCGGCGATTCACGCTTTCAGCGCGTTGGCTGAGGGTGCGCGGGTGAGGTCACAGTTTCGTATAGACGCGGCGCGGGAAATTGACGATCTAGGCGATAAAGTGGCCGCATTTAATGCTCTGATTGCGATAGCTAAAGACGAGAGTCTTGATGAAGACTCCCGTATGGAGATGAGTCTTCATCTCTTCAGACCAGTCGATCCCGCGGCGGGAATCAACGCGTTCGCTGCATTAGTAACGGACGACGCTATCGACCCCGATGTGCGCCTAGGGATAATCCAGGAAATTGCCAACCTGGGAGAGACTTCTGCGGCACAGCACGCTTACATCTTGCTAGTTCAGGGAAATTCGCTTGACTACCACCACCGTTTAGAAGTCGCACGAGCGATTGCAACCCTAGGTGATACTGACACGGCTAAAATGGCTCTCACCCTCATGGTCCATGACGATTCACTTGAAGACATTGACCGTATGGAAGCAGCCCAGGAAATTAGTGCGCTAGGCGATTCCGCGGAATCCGTCGAAGCTTTCACTACGGTGGTTGTGCGGGGGGTCCAAAACGATGTCCGGATGGAAGCGGCGCGGAAGATTATCGAACTAGGTGATACACGGGCGGCAATGACCGCTTTGATGTTTCTAGTTCAGGACGGCTCGGCCCCCGACACTTTACGCCTGTTAGCTGCCCGCGAAATTGCCGAGTTAGGTGACACGGACTCGGCAAAACGAGCCTTCATTTCTCTGGTTGAGCATGACGGGGTTGACGAAGACTGTCGGATGGAGGCGGCGCAGGAGATCATAAAAATGGGAGATGTCGAAGCCACCTACCGGGCTTTCAACAACTACGTTGGTGACGATGATTTCCTGGAAGATGCCAGACAATGGTTCCTGAATCGCAGCCGTGCCGAATAATATGTTAGTTCGATCTGCCAAGTAAGCCCTTTACCCATGCCTAAGTTTCGACCCTTCAGCATCGTCGGCCGTCTCTTTGCTTCGGCCGTGGTCGTTGCCGGCTTCTATCTGCTGTGGTTGGGCTTTGTGGAAGGCAACGCATTGAAAGCCGTTCCCGGAGCGATTCTCATCCCTGCCGGTCTTTACCTGATGGTCTCCAATCGCCGCGCCGAGATCCGCCGCGATGCCGACCGTCCCATCGACCCAGATCCACCGACGGAAGACCGCGAATGATCCCCTCTCGCGAAGCCGCTCGCGCCATCAACTACCATCGTCGGGATTCCCTGGTAGTCTCAACCTCCGCCGCCCTGCGTGACTGGCACAACGTGTCGGAACGGCGCGACCTGGACATCGACCTCACCGATTGCATGGACCGCGCTCCGGCCGTCGGCCTGGGCCTGTCCCTGGCACAGCCCAACCGCCGTATCCTGGTGCTGGACTGCGACGCCACCCTGCGCACCGACCTGGGCAGCCTGGCCACCATCGGCGAGGCGGCTCCCGGCAACCTGGTCCACTTCGTGCTGGAGGACGCCGACCATACATCCACCGACGGCGTACCCATCCGTGGTTTTGACCAGGTCGATTTTGAGGGCATGGCCCGCAGCGCGGGCTACGCCCATACCTTCCGGTTCGACAACCTGGAGGAATTCCTGATCGGCCTGGAAGACGTGATGGCCAGACCCGGGCCCATACTCGTCGCCGTGAAGGTGCTGCCCGAGCCGGAACTCCCGGCGTTCCCCGAGCGTTCCATGGTCGACGGCTGGGCAGAGGTGCGCCGGACGCTCAGCGAGGACGCCTAGCTGTCAGCGTCGCCGTCCCCGGCAGGTTCGTCGTCTCCGGCCGGTCGCACCACGATCTGCCGCGCCACGTTGTAGCCGATGGAGATGCGGTCCACCTCCGTCTCAACCTGCATGACGCCCAGGTAGGGCATCCCTTCCAGCAGCGTGATCCGGTGCTCGGGGACCAGTTCCGCGCCACTCAGGAACTTGAGCAGTTCCGCGTCCTCTTCCGGCACCCGATCCACCACGTAGGCCGTGCCGCTGGCGGCGTTGTCCAGCGTTATCGCCCCCGGCGCCGGCGTCGTCGGCCCGCTGCCCGGTATCGGCCAGCCGAAGGGCGAATGCGTCGGGTTCCCCAGCCGCTCCATGAGCCTGGCTTCCATTGCGACGGACATCCCATGCTCCAGCTGGTGCGCCTCAATGTGGGCCTCGTGCAGCTCCATTCCCAGCAGGCTCACGACGAGCCACTCCGCCAGCCGGTGCCGGCGCGCGATATTCTCGCCTTCCTTCTTTCCTCGCGTCGTCATCCGGATGCGCTTGTCGCTTCCGATATCCACCAGGCCCTGTTTCTGCATACGGCGCAGCATCCCGGCGACCGACGGCACCGAGGTTCCCAGCCCCTCAGTCGGCGGCAACTGACGCAACGCTTCCGTCAACTGCGTCAATGTCGGGATCTCCGAGTCCTCCCACATCTTGTACAGCGACAGCAGGTAGTTCTCGGTAACCGGCGACAGTCGGTCGGGCGTGTCATGCCCTTCCGTCTGGGCCCTGGGTTCGACGGCGGTTTTGCGAGATCGCGGCACGACCCCCTCCTCCGGGGATGGATCAAGATATGCCGCGATTATACCGCAAACCCCGTGAGCAGACGGTGAGACCGGCACCGCTCACACCTGAGCCGCCGTTTTTCGCGTGCAGGGTTCCGACACCGCTCCGGGCTCAATCTGAGCCGCGTCGCCGCCCGTATATGAGGATAACGATAGTCATACATTTGAGATGTTGTTGCTGCGTTCTAGCTGTCTCGCTGTCTCACTTCCTGATTGGGTTGGTGTTGGCAATTCGGACCGGTGGCGCCAGAGGATCAGGGTCGGTGTCAGCCCCCGCGGCCGGGGGGATACGCAAGGTTTTTGCCCACTAAAATCGTGGACGACGTTGCCGTCGTGCAGCACGCAGCGAGTGAGCCGTCGCTGTGTCCCCAAGGGGACCACGCCGCTGAGAAACGGGCGGACGATGGTCGTCGGGAACCGGGTTTGCGATTTGGATGCTGACGGGTTGGCCGCGAACGACCCTTATACCTCTGGCTGGGACCGGATTTTCACGTGACGCATCCAGTATAGGAACGTATGTTCGCGGTTGTCAAGACGGAGGTGGCGGAGATTTTTGGTATGGGTGAGCGAGCTGGGTGAGGAGTGGTTGGCCGGTGCGGCCGGTACGCGTGCTCAGTTTGTCGTTGCGCAGAGCGAAACGACGGGGCAATTTGGTTGCCTGGACGACATCTCCGGCGCCGACGAGATTGCCGCGCTTCGCTCGCAATGACAGGCGCAATGACAGGGGGGAAGGGGCACTCGCGATAGCAGGGGAAGGGGAAGGGGTGCTGGCAATGACGATTTGGACGCGAGTGGGTAGGCGTGAGGTTGCAGCCGATTCCTAAACTCTGGCAAATGCGAAAACGAGCCGCCTACAACAGTAGGCGGCTTTGCTTCGATACAAGTTCGTCCTTTGAACCAGTCGTTGGCGCTTAGTATTACAGTTGCACTTGAATTGAGGGCCTCTGAAAGAGTCTCTTGTAAGGGATTCCAAGGCTCGGGCTTGGTGCCACCGGCTCCACCACGGCTACCATATAGGCAGGTCAGTGCTCCCATAAAGTAGTCACAGCAGCGTGCATAACAGCCGTCTAACTTCGGGCACGGTCAGCGACATGAGTCCTTCCCACAAAGCGCGGCCGTAATATTAGACAAACGTTCGTCCTCTTCGAACCATTCCGTTGTTCATCCGCAGATACGTAGATCAGGAGACCGCCACCTCGCCAGAACGTATGACCCGGGAATTGTCCCAATCCCGCAAAGACGACCGGCTATGATACTTCCCCTACTTGCCACTGACGATGATGAGAGTGCGTTGCCTATCCCTGAGCGCTGTTTGTCACAAAAAACTTCACAATTGGAGGTATTTTTGTCGGTACTGTGATGCAATTCCTGACCGGACGGAGGTTGCTAATGCAGTACATGAGCCTATACACAGCCTGATCGTTATTGTTGCCCTATATGGAGCAACTGATATCCGCCTTCAGGTTTGCGGTGATGGTGAATGAGCGCAATCACAACTTTTTCTTGACGAACGTGAGCAACGGGACGTTGTTTGGGGAATCGACGAAATGACATACGCTGCGGCTAAAGCTCAATTCAGCGATGTCGCTGAAGTGGTCATTGGCGAAGAATCAAACCAAAATTTCATCAACGTCAACCAAGAGGTGGTACTTAAGTTGGTGGACACGGCTCTGGCAGGTGGCCCGCAATCGATGGATATGGAAATTGAACTTGAAGTGGGACCTGATACCCCTCGGTTACACTTGCAGTTGGGATGCGCTGAGGCGGAGGTTGCCGAACATCAAGAAAGTTTGGATGCTCTGTACTTTCGGAAAAATGTGGGATTGCTGACCGAGTCAGCGTACAAAGAAGGCGTCTCGGCCGTGGGTTCTGTTGCATTTTGCAGGGTAGCCGGGCTACGATTCGGCAAGCGAAAGCCCGCGTCACACTTTCCACGGACGACGGGGGCAAATAAGGGGCGCGAGCGAATGGCTCGCTTGCGCGTTGTAACACAGGAGGTTTTTATGAACTGTCCGAAGTGCGGTGCCTGCAATTACCGGATTGTTTCAATTGACGAAGACCGGACTGTCTTGGGTTGCGAGATGGAAGGGTGCGGCTTTAGCGGCCCTGTGCAAGCGTTCAACTTTGGGATTGACGCCACAGAATCAGAACAGGACAAAGAAGCACGGGGGAAATGGTACGAGAACTGCATCCAATTGTCGCTGGAGGATGCTGGTCGTACGGTGCTTCCGCAACCCCAGATCAGCGGGAAAACGCCAGATATGAAGGTGGACGACAACTTCATCATCGGATGGCGACCGGGACTTTGCGCGGGAAACGCAAGAAAAAGGCGGTGCTTGGCGTCCCCGCCGCCTGTCATCGCTGGGGCTGTCTTGCAGCATAGACCGGGTTTTGAATGAGAAGGCCGGCACATATCGATCACTGGTGGTTTACGGAGGGTACGGATACGTCGTCGCTGTCTACGATGGCGACAGTTTTGCCGACTTTCCGCCGTACCCATACGGACAGGAGGAATCTGCCAGTTGGTCCAGTTGGTTCAGGCTCAACTCCCACGTGTCGGGCATCCTATATTCCTGTTGGCAGAAAAAGCACCATTACGTACCTAACCCGTTCGCAGTTGTGCCCGTTTCGGTTGACCTATTCCCCTTTGCGTTCGTAGGAGAACGAATCGAAAACGACAGAGTAGGAACATGGCAAGAACGCCCCCCGCTTGTTCCGGATGGCTACTATTTTCCGCCATTCTCATGGAAGAGACAGGTTGAACGACTTGCGGTCAGGAGTGACCCCAATGGCGAATGGTGACAAGAAAAAGGTCTCACGATGGCCTTTCGTAGCGATGGTCGTAGTACCCCTGGCAATCATAGCGGTCGTTTTGGTTGTGGTGAATGCTGGTGCAGAAACGCCAGACGCTGAAGTCCCCCCGTCGGCCGATTGTGAAACCATTGTCACGCACCCTGGGACTGAAAGTCTGTACAGGGAACCTGCGAACCACAAGGGGTCATGCTTCCGTTGGAGCGGACGGGTAACGCAGCGCCTGTCGGACATGAATTTTGTAGTCCAAACCGGATTTTACGCACCGTACTCCGATGGCAGGATTGCGGTATACGGAACCGATGAATGTGTCCAACCCGGCACCTCGCAGCGTATTTTGGAGGGCGATTTCGTATCGTTCGTCGGAGAGTTCATGTTCATCGGGGAGTACGAAATGGTCAGCGGTCCATCGCAGTCGTGGCCTTCCGTAGATTGTCGCGTGGTGCCCAATGAGCCATAACTGCGGGACAACCTGTAAGCGCAAGCAGACGCCCCCGGTGCCGTGTTCCACTTGTCGCCTGGGCGGCGGAAACGCGAGCGGGAAGGGGCGGAAAGCCCACGCGACGCCGCAGATGGTCGGTGCGGCGGTCGATATGTACTTTGACGGCATTTCGTACCGCCGCACGGCAGAGAACGTCCACGAGTATTTCGGCAGGGAGACCGACGCGGCAACCGTTTACCGCTGGGTTCACGAGCTCACCCGCCGCGCCAACGACGTTGTGGGCGACTTCAAGGTCAACACCGGCCCGGAATGGGTGGCCGACGAATTGCAGGTCAAGGTCGGTGGTGAGAAGTATTGGCTGTTCAACGTCATGGACTCCGATACCCGTTACATCCTCGCCGCCTATCTGTCGCCGGAACGCACCACGCGGGCCGCGCAGACCGTCATGGCGATGGCCCGTGACCGTTCGGCCAATCCGCCGGAGCGCATCAAGACCGACGGGCTCACGTCCTACCAGGGCGGGGTCAGCAAGGCATTCCCCTTGCATCCGGTCAAGCACGTCGTCAGCCAGGGCATTCGCGCCCAGATCAACAACAACCTGTCGGAACGACTGCAAGGCACGTTTCGTGACCGGGACAAGACGCTGCGGTCGCTCAAAAAGCGTGACAGCGGACAAAACTATCTCGATGGGCTGGTGTTGAACTACAACTACTTCCGGCCGCATGGCGGACTCAAAGGGAAAAGGCCGGCGGAAGCGGCCGGCGCCGAGATACCTTTTGCCAATTGGCAGGAAGTGGCAACGATAGAGTGAAAACTACCCTGCAAAATGCAACAGAACCCGGCTGTGATGAGACGCCTCGGCCTCAAACTCCAAGCGTTGCGGAATAACCGCACGCCCGTGGGACCTGAAGGGTCTCTCAACTTGGTGTTCGGTTCCAACGCTCCACCCCTACATTTGCAGTTGGGCTGTCATCCAGAGGATGTAGCGGGATTCCAACAAGAGTTAGATGAAATGTACGGCCGTGTTGGAAATGCCACCTGGCAGAGAAATGCCGACGAGATTCGACGGCAACAAATAGTGGCAGCCTTGGAACGCAAAGTACAAGCTATCCAAGAACACAACCAAAGTCTCACACGAGTTTGGGGCAATTAGGCGTCGCTTCCGTCTGTCAACCACTGGGTCAGGACTCGGTCCACAGAGTCCTCTACGAAAAATGAATCCAGGAACGCCGCCCAAGCGTTGGTGGATTAGCAATAGCCCACAAATTGAATGTCAACGGGCCCTGGAGTTGACCGCCCTTACGTAAGGGCGGGTTTCTTTTGCGCATTAGCAGAGTTTAGGAATCGCCTCGAGATTGCCGCAGGGATTGACAGGACGCACGGTCACCCATAAACTTAACATCGTATATAAAGATAAAGATTATCTCATATAACGATGAAACGCTGGATCGGGCCGCCTTCCTTCGCATCCAGCACCGGCGACCAACCGGAAATAAACCACACCAAAGGAGGATACACGGATGCTTATCATAACGACACGGCGCGCCTTCAGGATACTGGGAGTTCAGAAGACACGGACCATAAACATTTCGCTGCTGGCGGCGCTTTTCGGAGCGTTGGGACTCGCCATCCTGGTCGGATCTCTCTACCCGCACGATCGAGTGGCCATGGCGGCTCCCCACGCGGCGAGCAGCGAGCCCTGGCTGGAGATCAACTGCCTCGAGACGGAAGTTGAGGAAGGCGAAGACTTCCGTCTCGTGGTGAACAAGAAATTCGACTCGGATTCGCCCCATAAGACCATGCGGGTGTTCTGGTACACGGACCCGATCACGGCCGACGAGACCGACTACGAGCGCCTCTACGCCGAGCGCCAGTCCAGCAACGGGTACCAGTCCAAGCACGGCCGGATGGGCCGCGACTTCCATACCCTGGAAGACGACTATCCCGAAGCCGACGAGACCTTCACAGTCCGGTTCAACAACTCCGTCGACTACGGCCACGATGGCGAGTGCGAGATCACCATCACCGACGACGACGGCGTGGGCATCTACAACCTCGAGATCACCTCGGTCCCACACGAACTCCCGGCATCCGATGGCCAGGAGCCCCAGATCGGGTACGCTGAGGGCGACGTCATCGAGATCACCGCGCACTTCACCGGCGACGTGACGACCGTCAATCCTCAGACGGGCGAGACGGCCAACTACGCCGGCATCTACCTGCAGGTGGGAGAAAACCGCCGGTTCGCGCCCTTCCTGCGCAACTACGGTTCCGACGCCCTGGTCTTCGGCTACACGGTGCAGGCCGACGACCGGGACGCCGACGGCATCAGCGTGGAGGGCGGCGGACCCGGCACCGGTCTCGGCTACAACCCGGACCACCGCGACGGCGGCATCTGGATCGTCGAAACCGGCAGCAGCCGGATCAACCGTCTCTTCCACGGCCTGGACGATGACGCGGATCACCGGGTGTTCCAGATCGAGGTCGACGAGCCGGTGATCACGCCGCCCGAGGAACCGGTCGTGGATCCGCCTGCCATCACGAACCCTGAGCCTCCGACGGACCTGAGGATGGAAAACTCCATATCGGAAGGCGACGGCTTCTTCAGCCTCGAGCACGGCGAGCTTACCAAGCAGGACGGCGGCCGGGACTGGTTCGGCTTCGACGCCACCGCCGGCGAGAACTACATCATCGAAGTGGAAAGCAGGATGCAGATCCTGGAAGGTGGGGGCACTCCCTACGTCGAGGACAAGTTGGTCGATCCCAGCATCCTGGAGATCGTGAATGAACAGGGCGAGCAGGTGCTGGGCGAGCAGGACGGGGGCGGGTTCATCTGGATGTGGGCGCGGGGCTTCTTCACGCCAGCCGAGGACGGAACCTACTACATCGCAGTGGGGTCCGGCGCACAGGACCGCGGCGGCTTCGGGCACTACACCATCTCGGTGCGGCAGGACGACCACGCGGACGACTATCGCCCCCACCCCGACGTGAAACTCCTCACTGGACAGTCCATCACCGCCCGGATCAACTCCGACGTTGGCCCCGACGACACCGATCCAAACGCCTGGGCCTGGGTGGAAACCGGTGATGACGCCGCAGTGCCGAGGTGGGGTATCGAGTCAGCGGATGACAAGGACGTGTTTCGGTTCGAGATCACCAAGGCCGGCCGGTACGTAATCGCCATGGCCGACGGCCCGCCCGGTGTGGGGATCTGGGCGATCTGGTACGCGGATGGAACGGGAAACCATGTTTCCCAAGATGCTCCCGTGGACCGGGTGTTCGACGACTTCGAGCCGGGCATCCACTATTTCGCGGTTGGCACACCCTACCAGAGCACGGGCAATACCGGCGAATACACGGTCTTCCTGGCCGGCATTGCCGAGTAACAGGAACAGGTAGCACAGGCCGACGCCAGGCCAACGCGGGAGCCCTCTCCACAGGGGGGGCTCCCAAATTTTGGGCGCCGGCCACCCTACAGGATATCCGGCAGTTCCCGCAGGTCGCTGATCTCATGGTCCGGCGTGATGCCCGTCTCGTTCGCCGCGCCGTCCCGGTTCAGCCACACGCTGCGGATGCCGATTCCGTTGGCGCCCCGGACATCACTCGGCAGGGAATCGCCGACGTGGACCACCTGCGATGCGTCGCAGCCGCACTGGTCCAGAGCCAGCTCGAAGATCCGCCGGTCCGGCTTGGCGATGCCGCACTCCACGGCCAGCAGCACGAAGCTGAAAACGTCGCCGAGGCCGACCCGCTCCGGATAGGTGTTGCCGTTGGACACCAGTCCCAGCAGGTAGCGGTCCTTGAGGTCATTCAGCACGTCGGTCGCCCCGGGAAAGGGCTGGGTTGCCGCGAACCGGGCCTCGGTGTAGACCTCGTAAAGCCGCTGGGCGCCGTCATCGCTGGGGTGGCCGACCTCCGCCAGCGTCCGCGCCAGGGCCTCGTGGCGGATCACTTCCACCGAGGTCGTACCCTCGCCAAGATCATCGGCGACAGCCTCCCGGATCTGCACCATCCGCTGGACGGTGAGGGTCTCGGCCGCCGCATTGCCCACCATCCGCCGCAGCTCAACCAGCGTCACCTCCAGCGCCTGCAACATGGCGGAGCGGAAGTCCCATAGCGTGTCATCCCCGCCAAAGAAGATTGCTTTGATCATGTCCAATTGCAAGCTATCGCGACCATAGCCGTTGCGTCGTCCGTTATTGGGTCACTGCCGGTCCCGTCCCCGATTCAACCTCCCGGATTTCGACCTCAGTATCCGATAAAGAACTGACGACACGAAACACATACTCGGCAATGAACATAGTGTTGAGGCTGGTTTGGTGGGTTGCATATTCCACGTAACCATGGAGAGCAGCGTGGCGGTTCGGAACCGGATCGTCCTGAACACGTTGAAGGTTGTCATCTGATACGGAAGTGAACAACCCGAATACTCCAGCGTCAAAATGGCCGCCCGCTTGCTGTCGCATGGTTTTCATCAAATGATTGAAGGAATTCAGGTCTAACCAACCCCCTAGCAAGAAATCGTTTAACGTCGTACCTTGGAGCAAGCGCTCGAGCATCTCACTGTACTTTTCCCGACCCCTCCTGTGCCCAAAAGTTTGGACCCGTAAAACCCGCTCGATTTCCGGAAACAATACTCGACAAACGCATCTGTACAGTCCAAATTCATGAGCGTCCAGCGCTTCGCGAAACGTGGCCTCGGCTTCGCCGTCCATGTTCATTTCGTGAAGCTTGACTTCTATGGACGAGCGTACGTCTTGCCAATGCTGGGCATAATACTCGTCTAGCATGGTCCGAACCTTTTCGGTCTCGCCGCAGTAGCCTACGATTCTCTCCACTGGGGTCGTGTGATGGTACACCCAGCCAGCTGCTACCAGCGTCTCGCGCAGCTGCTCGTTGATCACCATGTTCGCCACTCCTCGCAAAACGGGTCCAATATGCGGAGCAGCGGCGACGATCATTCGCTCCAGTTCGGAATTCACTCCTGCTAGGAATCGACTCAAATCTGAAACCCAGTTGGACATTGTGCCAGTTCCCTCCTGTCTGTTGGGGAGTGTTCGGGACCTCTACTGGGAAGGGTTCCTCTCTCTCCGTGTACGCTAGAGCAGCGATCTGTTCTAGGCGTTGCGACGACGGCTGGCACCTTTCCGCGTGGTTGGGTTATAAGTTAAACCCTGCGTGGCTCCCGCTTCAACCAGCGCATGTCATCATTTTGCGGGGATACACCGCTCCCGCTAAAGGTGTCGATGGTAAGGTGCCATCTGCAACGCACCAACTCCCATTCTGAAACGGCCTGAAAATACGAGCAACCCAAGAAAACCCGTCAGCGTCGATCCGCCGGCAGACCCATTGTCCCAAAAACACTTGACGGTACTCCAAGCGGCCGACGACCTCCGCCGGCGCATAGCGCAGCGAGTTGGCGGCAACCTCGACTGCTCCTCCCGGTACGTCCGAGAGGACCGGGAACGCTAAACCAAAAACGCCGCCCCAACCGGGCGGCATCCATCAGCACGGGAAGTAGCCGCTCCTACCCGTGCGCTTCGCTCAACTCCGCCAGGTAGGCCGGCCCGTCGAAGAAGGCGCGGCCGTCGACGAACGGCAGGAGCTTATGGCCGTCCCTAAGCACGACGCAGACGCGGGAACCCTGGTCCACATGTTCCACGTGGGACTTCATCACCTGGACCTCTTGTCCCGAAGGCAGCGCCACGGAGTACATGTTGAAGGCGCCCATGAAATCCCGGCGGGTTACGGTGCAGTCGCCCGACGGATCCGGAACGATGTCCATGCAGTCCGGGCGCACCATGACCTGCAGGACCCGGTGCTCTGGCCAGGGTGAGGGCCAGAAAGACGGCCAGAGAGTGCGGCCGACCTCGCAGGCAAGGTGGTCGCCATCCTGCCAGGCGGGCAGGAAGTCGGCCGTGCCGAAGAACTCCGCGGTGAAGCGATTGTCCGGGTTATGGAATATCGACTCCGGTGAACCGAGTTGCTCGATCCGGCCCTGGTTCATGACCACCACCCGGTCACCCAGCTGCATGGCCTCTTCCTGGTCGTGGGTGACGCAAACCACCGTGGCGCCCCGTTCACGGAGGATCGCCCGCACCTCCATGCGTAGCTGCTCGCGCAGGCCCTTGTCCAGGCTGGAGAACGGTTCGTCCATAAGGATCAGGTCGGGCGCGGGGGCCAGGGCCCGGGCCAGCGCGACGCGTTGCTGCTGTCCGCCGGACAGTTGGTGCGGATACCGGTCGCCATAGCCTTCCAGATCAACCATGCGCAGCGCGGAGGCAACCTGGTCCTGGCGGTGTCTCGTGCGGCCCAGACCGAAGGCGATGTTCTGGGCCGCTGTGAGATGCGGGAACAGGGCGCCCTCCTGGAACACCATGCCAACGCGCCGCTTTTCCGGGCTTTCGTTGACGCCTGGGCCATAGACCGTCCGGTCGCCTATCTGGATAGTGCCGGCGTCCGGGGCGTCAAACCCGGCGATCAGGCGTAGCGTTGTGGTCTTGCCACACCCGCTGGGCCCCAGCAGGCACAGGATCTCGCCGCGCTCCACATCAAGATCTACGTCGGCGACGGCTTGCGTCTCCCGAAAGGATTTGTATAACCCTGTCAACCGCAGCGCCTTGTCCCCGGTTACCGGGCGGCTGACTGCTGCCTGCCTTGTGTTGTTAGATGGTGCAACGGCCATTTTCAGTCCGCATACGGGCATCGTGTGAATACCGATTGATATTGGCCGTCAGTCTATCTAATGCCAATACGCCTGTCAACACTTTCACAACCCGACATCCGCCAGCAATTATGCCGTCAGGCGGCCCCCGTGGCCGGGCACGCATCCTGCCCAGACGGCCACATCATGGCGTGGTAGGCGGGTCAGTTGCCGCTACGCTCATGGCGCAACCGTGCGTTGCGCGGCAGGAGAACGGTGCGATCCGGCGGTGGACGCCGTTAAATCACAGGAATCGTGTCCCGAACTCCCCAATCGACGCGGCATCATTTTGGCGATAAAGGGGTACTTGACATTAATATAAGTCTCCACTAATATTTACTGCCAGTGGCACCAGATCATCCGATAGCGTTGCGCCGCAATGCCGTTTGTGGCATGCCGCATCGAATAGTAGTGACCACCGGATCAACCAGTTAGCCACATCGCTGCGGAGGTACGCACCATGCAAAAACGGTCAACCCGAGCCCGGCGCATGTTGCCCTGGCTTACGATCATCGCCGCGCTGACCCTGATCCCGCTCCTGGCGGCCTGCGGCGGGTCGCCCGCCGCCCAACCGCCGCCGGCTCAGCCAACTCTGATTGAAGTCACGCGGATCGTCGAGCAACCCGGTCCCGAAGTTACCCGGGAGATTGAAGTAACGCGTGAAGTGTCCGTTGAAGTAACCCGCGTGGTGCGGGAGAATTCCGGCGCCGACGACCCGGGGGAACTTATCATCTACTCCGGCCGCAGCGAGTCGTTGGTAGATCCGATCATCCAGCAGTTCAAGGGCGCCACCGGCATCGACGTCAAGGTCAAGTACGCCGGAACCAGCTCGTTGGCCGCCACCCTGCTGGAAGAGGGCGAAAACTCGCCCGCCGACGTGTTCTACGCCCAGGATCCCGGCGGTCTCGCCGCCGTGTCCGACATGATGGTCGCGCTACCGGATGACATTATTGCAATGACCCCCGAGTGGGCGCGTTCCGTCGACGGCAGCTGGGTGGGGATGACCGGGCGCGCTCGGGTAGTCGTGTACGGCACCGACGCGCTCACCGAGGACGACCTGCCCGACGACCTGTGGGGATTCACCGAGCCGCGCTGGAAGGGGCGGGTCGGCTGGGCTCCCACCAACGGCTCCTTCCAGGCCATGGTGACCGCGCTGCGGGTGGGCTGGGGCGAAGAACGCGCCGAGCAATGGCTGCGCGCCATGCTGGACAACGACGTCCAAGACTACCCCAAGAATACGCCGCAGGTGGCGGCAGCCGCGGCCGGCGAAATCGACGTCGGCCTGGTCAACCACTACTACCTCTACCGCTTCCTGGCCGAAGAGGGCGAGGACTTCCCGGCCCGCAACGCCCATCTGCGCGCCGCCGGTCCGGGGGCCATCGTGCTGGTGTCCGGCGTCGGCATACTGAAATCCGCCGACAACCCGGAAAACGCGGAGGCCTTCGCCCGTTTCCTGCTGAGCAAGGTGGCCCAGCAGTACTTTGCCGGTTCAACCTTCGAGTACCCGATGGTCGAAGAGGTCCGTCCTTCGGTCCTTCTGACGCCGCTGGAAGAAATCGACCAGCCCGACATCACCCTGGCCGACCTCGCGGACCTGGCCGGCACCCAGGCCCTGTTGCAAAAAGTCGGGGCGCTGCCTTAGCGGCGGTAGCACCCCGATCCCTGCCCTCTCCCGGGCGACTGGCCCGGTCGGATCCCTCCTCCCGACCGGGTCAGTTCAGCATTCACCACCAAGATGGAGCAAAGAGTGGGGCGTCGGATGACCGACGCCCCGGTGTGTTCCAGGCTTGACTAATTCTTGCTGGATTATTTGGCCGACTTGGCGTACTCCAGGTGGCCGAAGACGCCGGTGATGCTGCCGAAGATGTACTCGGCTACCTCGTCCGGGTCCACCACCAGCGTGGAGCGGATATTCACGATGGGGATGGTGCGGTAGTTGTCGTAGGTGTGGTCGCCCATCACCCGTGCCAGCCGGTTCCGCTCGTCCGGGTCGGTTTCCTGCAGGAGCCGGTCATAGGTGTCGTCATATAACTGGTGTTCCAAATAGGCAGTGCCTCCCGTGGGCAGGCCCGATGTTTCGCTGAATCGGCCTCCGCCGGCGTAGTAGTAGATGCGGGTGTTGGCGTTGATGGGGCGGAGGGTCACGCGCAAGGGAAGGATGAAGTGGGCGTCGTGCCGGTCGCGGAAGGCGTCGAGGGCGCGGGCGAATTCCACTTCCACCAGCTTTACGTTGATGCCGATGTCCTCAAAGGACTGGGCCATAGTCTGAGACACTTCGATTGTTTCGGGCAATCCGGGCAGGCTGCTCTGCCAGACCTCCAGGCTGAAACGGTTCTGCCCGTTGTCGCCCGGGAAGCCGGCCTGGTCCAGCAGTTGCTTCGCCAGTTCGGGATCGTAGCCGTACTTTTCGTCAAACTGCTCTTCCCACCGGGTATTCCACCCTTCCAGGGTCGGGTGGAAGATGGTGTTGTACATCGGCTCGCCGCGCCCCTTGAACAGTTCATTGATGATCTGGTCCCGGTCGATGGCCCGGTTCATGGCCTGGCGAACCAGTACGCCGGTTTCGCCCGGCGCGGTCCAGGGTTCGGTATCGGGGTTCCAGTTCACCTGGGTGACGTAATACTGGCCAAAGGGAACGATGGAGAGGCCAACGGTGGGCAGCGGGCTTTCGAGGATCTCCATGCCCTCGTCGACGGCCTGCTGGTGCAGCACCTTGGGCACGTCCACCATGTTGGCCTCGCCGGTCAGCAGCATCGCCAGGCGGGTCAGGTCTTCCGGCGTAGTGCTGATGCGCATGTGCTTGAACTCGGGGTTGACGCGCCAGTGGTCGTAGGGAACAGCCTCATACCGGGCGTATTCCTTGAGCTGGCGTTCCACGAACTGGTAGGCGCCGGTGCCGGCCGGGCCGCTCTCGAACATGGCGTCGCCCTCAACAGCGTGCTGGGCCGAGCTGCGGACGGCCATGCAGCCGATCTGCAGGATGCTGAAATACCAGGAGGCCACGTCCACCTGCGGCTGGACCAGTTTCATTTTGAACGTATAGTCGTCGATGACCTCCATGTCGCCGTTTTCAATCATCTCGGTCATGGAGTTGGCGCCCATGAACCTGCTGAGATGGGCCTTGCAGCCGGCCAGGGGGTCGGACATCTGCTGGTCGGCGGTGAGGATCACGTCTTTCACGGTGAACTCGCCGTGGCCGAAGTGGAACTGCACTCCCTCCTGCAAGCGGAAGGTGTACTCGCTGGCGTCGGGGCTAACCTCCCATTCGCGGGCCAGCTGAGGATAGACCTCCGAGACGCCGGTTTTGGGGTCGATGGTGGTCAGGTTCTCCCACATGGGGCGTAAGACCAGATGCCCGCTGCTGGTGGCGAGCCAGGGATAGAAGGTGTCCTGGGGCAGCGGGGTCACGGCCAAATGGAGCAAGGTCTCGCTTTCGGCCATGGCCGGCACTTCGGTGGCTACGGGGACCGCGGTGGGTTCCACGCTGGCAGGGGCTTCGGTGGCAGAGGCCGGGGCGGCGCTTTCCTCCGGAGGGGCGGCCGATTGACCACACGCCCACACCGCAAGCAGGGCCAGCAACAACAGGAGCAGTGGAATCGTGCGAAACGGTTTAGCTTTACGAGGACCGGACATCGTCACACCTCTGTCGTTCGTCGCTTATTCGCGAACCGCGCTTTTACCATTGTTGCCCAAAACGTAACAAAGTCCCTTTTGATTGTCAATTCTAACTATTGATTGATCAATTGTGATTTATTACACAAAGAGAATGGGACAGAATTAAAAATTCCGTCCCAAAGATGCCAGGCGAATGTCGCTGTGCGACTACTTCACGGCTTTGGCGTACTCCAAGTGGCCGAAGACGCCGGTGATGCTGCCGAATATGTACTCAGACACCTCGTCCGGATTAACCACCAGCGTCGAGCGGATGTTGACGATGGGGATGGTGCGGTAGGTGTCGTAAATGTCGTCGCCCATCACCTGGGCCAGCCGCTCGCGTTCGTCGAGGTCCGTTTCCTCCAGCAGCCGGTGGTAGGTGTCGTCGTACAGCTGGGCTTCCATGTAGGCCACGCCGCCGGTGGGTATCCCCGTGTCGGGATTGGTCTCTCCGGTGTAGTAGTAGATGCGGGCGTTGGCGGTGACGGGCCGGAGGGTCTGGCGCACGGGCAGGACGAAGTGGGCGTCGTGCCGGTCGCGGAAGGCGTCGATGGCGCGGGCGAATTCCACCTCCACCAGCTTCACGTCGATGCCGATGTCCTCAAAGGACTGGGCCACCGTCTGGGAAACCTCGATGGTTTCGGGCAGTCCGGGCAGGCTACTTTGCCAGACCTCCAGGCTGAAACGGTTCTGGCCATTGTCGCCCGGGAAGCCGGCCTGGTCCAGCAGTTGCTTCGCCAGTTCGGGATCGTAGCCGTACTTGTCGTCAAACTCCTCCTCCCACCGGGTATTCCAACCCTCGAGGGTCTGGTGGAAAATGGTGTTGTACATCGGCTCGCCCCGGCCCTTGAACAGTTCGTTGATGATCTGCTCGCGGTCGATGGAGCGGTTCATGGCCTGCCTGACCAGGACGCCGGTCTCACCGGGCGCGGTCCAGGGTTCGGTGTCGGGGTTCCAGTTGACCTGGCTGACATAGTACTGACCGAAGGGGATGATGGTCAGGCCGACGGTGGGCAGCGGGCTTTCGAGGATCTCCATGCCTTCGTCGAGGGCCTGCTGGTGAAGGACCTTGGGCACGTCCACCATATTGGCCTCGCCGGTGAGCAGCAGGGCCAGGCGGGTCAGGTCTTCCGGCGTTGTGGTGATGCGCATGTGCTTGAACTCGGGGTTCACGCGCCAGTGGTCGTAGGGCACCGCCTCGTACTCGGTGTATTCCTTGAGTTCGCGATTGACGAACTGGTAGGCGCCGGTGCCGGCCGGGCCGCTCTCGAACATGGCGTCGCCTTCGGAGGCGTACTGGGCCGAGCTGCGGACCGCCATACAGCCGATCTGCAGGATGTTGAAATACCAGGAGGCCACGTCCACCTGTGGGCGGGCGAGGCTCATCTTGAAGGTGTAGTCGTCGATGATCTCCAGGTCGCCATTTTCGAGCATCCCGGTCATGGAGTCGGTCCCCATGAATCTGCTGAGGGTGGCCTTGCAGCCGGCCAGGGGGTCGGACATCTGCTGGTCCGCGGTGAAGATGACATCTTTCACCGTGAACTCGCCCTGTCCGAAGTGGAACTGCACGCCCTCGCGCAGATAGAAGGTGTACTCGCTGGCGTCGGCACTGATCTCCCAATCGCGAGCCAGTTGGGGATGGACCTCGGAGACGCCGGTCTCAGGCGACATCGTGGTCAGGTTCTCCCACATGGGGCGGAAGACCAGATGGCCGCTGCTGGTGGCGAGCCAGGGATAGAAGGTGTCCTGGGGCAGCGGGGTGACGGCCAGGTGGAGCATTGTCTCGCTTTCGGCCATGGCCGGCACTTCGGTGGCTACGGGGACCGCGGTGGGTTCCACGCTGGCAGGGGCTTCGGTGGCAGAGGCCGGGGCGGCGCTTTCCTCCGGAGGGGCGGCCGATTGACCACACGCCCACACCGCAAGCAGGGCCAGTAACAACAGAAGCAGTGAAATCGTGCGAAACGGTTTAGCTATTCGATGAACGGACATCGTCATACCTCCGTCGTTAGTCGCCTAATCGCGCACCGCGCTTGCGCCTTCGTTACTGAAAACGTTACCAGTTAGCCTTTTTATTGTCAATAATGATTATTATAAACGCTTTTGTGATTTATTACACAATAAAAAAGGGACGAAATTACGCATTCCGTCCCGAACAGATCGGCGAATGTCGCCTTGCGGCTACTTCACGGCTTTGGCGTACTCCAGGTGGCCGAAGACACCGGTGAGGCTGCCGAACTTGTACTCGGCCACCTCGTCCGGATTAACCACCAGCGTCGAGCGGATGTTTACGACGGGAATTGTGCGGTAGGTATCGTAAATGTCGTCGCCCATTTTCATGATGAGTTCGTGGCGTACCTGGGGATCTGTTTCCACCAGCAACCGCTCGTAGGTATCATCGTACAACTGCCCTTCCATGTACAGGACCCCCCCGGTGGGCCGCCCCAGGTCAGAATCAATGGGCCCGGTATAGTAGTAGATGCGCGTGTTGGCGTTGATCTGCCGGATGGTCTGGCGCGCGGGGAGGAGGAAGTGGGCGTCGTGCTGGTCGCGGAAGGCGTCCAGGGCACGGGCGAATTCAACCTCCGTCAGCCTGGCGTCAATCCCGATATCCTCAAAGGACTGCGCAACTGTCTGCGCGACTTCAATGGTCTCCGGCAGGCCGGGCAGGCTGGTCTGGTACACCTCCATGAAGAAGCGGTCCCGCCCGTTATCGCCGGGGTAGCCGGCCTCGTCCAGCAGCTGTTTGGCCCTTTCCGGGTCGTAGCCGTACTTATCGTCGAACTCCTCCTCCCAGCGCGGGTTCCATCCCTCGAGGGTCTGGTGGAAGATGGTGTTGTACATGGGCTCGCCGCGACCCTTGAACAGCTCGTTGATGATCTGCTCACGATTGATGGCACGGTTCAGGGCCTCGCGGACCTTGGAGCCGGTCTCTCCGGGGGCGTTCCACGGCTCGGTGTCGGGGTTCCAGTTGACCTGGCTGACGTAGTACTGACCCAGCGGGAAGAGCGAAAGGCCAACGGAGGGCAGCGGGCTCTCGAACACCTCCATGCCCTCGTCGATGGCCTGCTGGTGCAGCACCTTGGGCACGTCCACCATGTTGGCCTCGCCGGTGAGCAGCATCGCCAGCCGGGTCAGGTCCTCGGGCGTGGTGCTGATCCGCAGGCGCTGGAACTCGGGGGTCACCCGCCAGTGGTCGTAGGGCACCGCCTCGTACTCGGTGTACTCCTTCAGTTCGCGGTTCACGAACTGGAAGCCGCCGGTTCCAGCGGGGCCGGTCTCGAACATGGAGTCTCCCTCGGCCTCGTGCTGGGCCGCGCTGCGGACGGCGGCGCAGGGGATCACCAGGATGTTGAACCACCAGTCGGCCACGTCCACTTGCGGCTGGGCCAGGTCCATCCGGAAGGTGTAGTCGTCGATGACCTCCATCTTCCCGGCATCGACCATCTCGGTCATGGAGTCGAAGCCCATGAACCGCGACAGGGGGCCCTTGCAGCCGGCCAGAGGGTCGGACATCTGCTGGTCGATGGTGAGAATGACATCCTTGACGGTGAACTCACCCCAGCCGTGGTGGAGCTCGACACCTTCCTGGAGGTAGAAGGTGTACTCGCTGGCGTCGGCGTTGACATCCCACGCCCGGGCAAGCTGGGGCAAGATGACGGAGACACCGGTTTCCGGGGAGATGGTGGTCAGGTTCTCCCACATGGGGCGGAAGACCAGGTGGCCGCTGCTGGTGGCCAGCCACGGCAGGTAGGTGTCCTGGGGCAGCGGGGTCACGGCCAGGTGGAGATAACTATCTTCATCGGCCATGGCCGGCATGGCGGTGGGCTCCGGGGCGGCGGTCGCCGCGGCCTGGGCGGGTGCTGCCGGCGCATCGGTGGCAGCGGCGGGCGGAGCGGTCTGTGCCGCCGGAGCTTCAGAGCCGCCGCAGGCCCAGACGGCTGCCAAGGATAACAGCAGCGCAAGTGCGACAACGATGCGCGGCAGGCGAGCCAGACGATAAATTGCCATATAGTTACCTCCAGATGTTCAGTTGCTATAAGACCCCTGCAAAAAAGGGGCTTTTCGTTTCCCGCCAGACAGTACCATCGGCAAATTGCAAAGTCAATTATCATATTGCATGATAATATGCACAGGCAAACATCGGCATTTCGCCTGCGAACTGCGGCGCGCGTCAGCGATTGCGGGAGGGGATCAGCACACGAGCGCCGGCATTATCGATCCCGTTGACCGGTCGGCAATCAGCAACCCGGAGACGCCGCATCGTAGCGGCCGAGGATCAGAATTCTGCGTTGCGGGGAGTGCGTGGGAAGGCGATGATGTCGCGTATGTTCTGCATGCCGGTGGCAAACTGGACGGTGCGCTCGAAGCCCAGGCCGAAGCCGGCGTGGGGAGCGGTGCCGTAGCGGCGCAGGTCCAGGTACCACCAGTAGGGGGCATCGTCCAGGCCGGATTCGGCCATGCGACGCTGCAACACGTCAAGCCGTTCCTCGCGCTGGCTTCCGCCGATGATCTCGCCGATGCGGGGCACCAGCACGTCCATGGCGCGGACGGTCTCCCCGTCGTCACTCAGGCGCATGTAGAAGGCCTTGATGCTGCTGGGGTAATCGGTGACGATGACGGGGCGGCCCACCTTGCGCTCGGTGAGGTAACGCTCGTGCTCGGACTGGAGGTCGGCGCCCCACTCCACGGGGTACTCGAAGGACTCGCCGGAGGACCGGAGGGCGGCGACGGCCTCGGTATAGGTCATGCGCTCGAAGTCGGAGTTGGAGATGTCCTCCAGGGTCTGGATGAGCTCCTGGTCGTAGAAGCGGTTGAAGAAAGCCATGTCCTCGGGGCAGGTTTCGAGGACGTGGGCAAAGATGCTGCGCAGGAAGTCCTCGGCCAGCTGGGCCAGGCCGTCGAGGTCGCAGAAGGCGACCTCCGGCTCGACCATCCAGAACTCGGCCAGGTGGCGGGAGGTGTTGGAGTTTTCGGCGCGGAAGGTGGGGCCGAAGGTGTACACGTCGGACATTGACTGGGCGAAGATTTCCGCCTCCAGCTGTCCACTGACGGTGAGGAAGGCGGGCCGGCCGAAGAAGTCGGCGTCGTTGTCCACCCGACCGTCGGCCAGGGGCAGGTTGTTGAGGTCGAGGGTGGTGGCGCGGAACATGGCGCCGGCGCCCTCGGCGTCGCTGGCGGTGATGATGGGGGTCTGGATGTAGAGGAACCCGCGCTCCTGGTAGAACTTGTGAATGCCAAAGGCCATGGCGTTGCGGACGCGGGCCACCGCGCCGAAGGTGTTGGTTCGGGGCCGCAGGTGGGCCAGCTCGCGCAGGAACTCCAAGGTATGCCGCTTCTTCTGAAGAGGGTATTCCTCAGGGTCCGCGCCGCCGAGAAGCTCCAGGCTCGCCGCGGCGATCTCATACTTCTGGCCCCGGCCCAGCGAATCCTGCAGTGTGCCGTCGGCGCTGACGCTGCACCCCGTGGTCAGCCCGTTCACCAGCGAGTAGTCCGGGCAGTTGGCGTCGACCACGATCTGCAGATCGGCCAGGGTCGACCCGTCGTTGATCTGCACGAAGGCGACGCCGCCGGAGGAACGAACGGTCTTCACCCAGCCCTTCACGTTGACGGGGCCGGTGACATCGCCGGAGCTCTCGGCGGAGAGGAGGTCTTTGATGCGGGTGCGATGGGCAGGCATGGCGGGCCTCCGGGGGGTGGGGGTTATGGGGCGGATTTTAGCATACGGACAGCGTCAGTCTTTCTTTGGGCGCCGGTGGGTATAATGATCGTAGGTGTACGAAGGAACGTAGCCCTGATGATACCCGGTGAAATTGCCAACCTCGTCACACAGGGAGAATCCGAAACGCTGGAGTTCAAAAAGACCACCGGCGAACGGGTCGAGGTCTCCAAAACTACCTGCGCCATGCTCAATCATCGCGGGGGCGTCGTCCTGATTGGCGTTGCCAAGGACGGAACCATCGTCGGCCAGGATGTGAGCGACGGCACGATTGAGCGTGTGGCGGCGGAGTTGCAAAATATCGACCCGCCAGTTTTCCCCACCGTGGACCGCGTTCCCGTGGGGTATGGCAAAACAGTGCTGATGATACGAGTCAGCCGTGGAGCAATGCGGCCTTACGCCCACAAAAATATCCCTTACCGCAGAGTCGGCAATACCACCCGGCGTATAACTCAGGAAGAGTATAGCCAAACTTTGCTTGAACGGATGCACAACGAAGAGCGTTGGGAAAACCAGCCGGCCGTCGGCTGGTCAATTGACGACCTGGACCTTGACGAGCTCCGTCGCACGGTCGTCGAATCGATCAGGATGAGCAGAGGCGATCCCGGGACTACCGACCCTGAGGATTTACTGTTGGGCATGGGCCTCATCAAGGACGGCGCATTGCTGCGGGCCGCCGTTGCTTTGTTCGGAAATAACCGGCGCGTCGCCGCCGAGTGGACACAATGTCTATTGAGAGTTGCCCGTTTTCAAGGTATTGACCGTACCGAGTTTCTGGACAACCGGCAATTCCGCGGCAACGCCTTTACGCTGCTGACTCAGGCAGAACGATTTATTCAGGAGCATCTGCCCATCGCGGGGCGCATTGTGCAATCTTCTTTTGTGCGTGAGGACGAACCCTTGTACCCACCGCTGGCGTTGCGGGAAGCCCTGGCCAACGCTTTCTGCCACCGCGATTACACCAGCGGCGGTGGGTCGGTGGGCGTTGGCATTTACGACGACCGCCTGGAAATTACCTCGATCGGCACACTGCACTTTGGTTTGACGCCTGAGATGCTTTTCCTATCCCACGAATCGCGGCCCTGGAATCCGCTGATTGCCAATGCGTTCTACCGGCGTGGGATCATTGAACAGTGGGTACGGGGAACGATTAAGATGGCGCAGCTAACCACCGCTGCCGGCCTGCCCCACCCGGAAATTGAGGACGGCTTTGACTCCGTTACCGTTCGTTTCCGCCCCAGCCACTATGTGCCACCACTTCGGGTAGAGCATGACCTTACCGAGCGGCAGAGAGGCATACTTGCGTTGCTGAACGCATCTGGCACTGGGTTAGCATTACGAGAAATCCTCCCCCGCCTTGAGGACGATATTGACCGGCGACAAGTGCAACGGGACTTGGCGACACTGAAAGAACTGAATCTGGTCACGAATTCCGGTCAAGGTCGCGCTACCAGATGGCAACTCGTCTGAGTTGCCATCTGTCGCAATTAATGTCGCAATTAGGGTGCAATTAATGTCGCATTTGTCGCAATTACGGTGCAATTAACCTTCCAAGCAGGGATCACCGGCCCCGGTGGGGGATGGCCGGCCGCGCGGCGTTAGAGCGCCGGCCGCTGCTGGTGCCACTCCGACGCCTGTTGGTAGACGTGGGCCAGGTTGAGGAGGCGGGGTTCGGAGAGGTGGGGGCCGATGAGCTGGAGGCCGACGGGTAGGGCCTGGTCGGTATCGGAACGGGCGAAGCCGCAGGGGACGGACATGGCGGGGAGGCCGGCCATGTTGACGGGGAGGGTGTAGACATCGACGAGGTACATGCGGACGGGGTCGTCGGTGCGGTCGCCGATGGGGAAGGCGGTCACCGGGGATACCGGAGCGGCCAGGGCGTCCACTTCTTCGAAGACGCGGGCGAAGTCCTGGCGGATGAGGGTGCGGACCTGCTGGGCCTTGTGGTAGTAGGCATCGTAGTAGCCGGAGGAGAGGGCGAAGGCGCCCAGCATGATGCGGCGCTTGACCTCGGGGCCGAAGCCGTGCTGGCGGGTGCGCTCCATGGCCTCCCACATGTCGACGTCGCCTTGGCCGTCACTCTGATAAGAATAGCCGTACTTGACGCCGTCGTAGCGGGCCAGGTTGGCCGAGCATTCGGAGGGGGCGATGATGTAATAGCAGGCCAGGGCGTACTCGGTGGCGGGCAGGGAGACCTCGCGGATCTCGGCGCCCAAGTCGGCCAGTTGGTCGATGGCGGCGGTGACGGCGGCGCGGACGCCATCATCCATACCCTCGGCAAAATACTCGCGGGGCACGCCGAGGCGCAAGCCCTTGATGTCTCCGGTCAGCGCGGCCGAGTAGTCGGGCACCGGATCGGGAAGGGAGGTGGCGTCGCGGCGGTCGTGGCCGGCGATGGCCTGGAGGATGAGGGCGCAGTCGGCGGCGTCGCGGGCGAGAGGGCCGACCTGGTCGAGGGATGAGGCGTAGGCCACGAGGCCGTAGCGGCTGACGCGGCCGTAGGTGGGTTTCAGGCCGGTTATGCCGCAGAATGAGGCCGGCTGGCGGATGCTGCCGCCGGTGTCAGTGCCCAGGGCGAAGGGAGCCGCGCCGGCTGCCACCGCGGCCGCCGAGCCGCCGCTGCTGCCGCCGGGCACGCGTCCCGTGTCCCAGGGATTGCGCGTGGGGAAGAAGGCGGAGTTCTCGGTGGAGGACCCCATGCCGAACTCGTCCATGTTGCCCTTGCCCAGCAGGACGGCGCCCTGCTGGCGGAGGCGGGCGACGACGGTGGCATCGTACACCGGCATGTATTCGGCCAGCATCCGCGAGGCGCAGGTGGTGGCGACGCCGTTGGTGCAGAGCAGGTCCTTGATCTGCATGGGCACGCCGGTGAGCGGCGTGGACTCGCCGGCGGCGATGCGCCGGTCGGCGTCGGCGGCCTGCTGGCGAGCGAGGTCGGCGGTGACGGTGATGTAGGCGGATATCCGGTCGTCAACCTCGGCGATGCGCTCCAGGCACGACTCGGTGAGTTCGACGCTGCTGATTTCACGGTCGGCCAGCCGGCGCGACGCTTCGGATGCGGTCAGTTGCCAGAGCTGATCGGTAGATGGTTCGCTCACGACGCTACTCCTCCAGCACGGCGCGGACCTGAAACAGGTCGCCGCGACGGCGCGGGGCGTTGAGCAACGTGTCCTCGGCGTCGAGACTGTCGGCGGGCTCGTCGTCGCGTAGCACGGTGTCGAGGCCGGCGACGTGGGCGGTAGGTTCGACTCCGGCGGTGTCGAGGGATTGCAGGACCTCAAACTGGTCCAGGATGTCGGATAGCTGGCGTGCGAACGCCTCCTTCTCCGCGTCGGTGAGGGCGATGCGGGCCAGGGCGGCGATGTGTTCCACCTGCTCTCGGTCAATGGGCATACTTGATCTATAGCTCCATGTTGCTATGAGGATGTAATGGGGTTGCCCCCGATAACGGAAAGGATGATGTAGCCGGCGACAGCAAGGCTGAGCCATTCCAAAGTGCGAAAGAATACCCGGGCTGACCCAAGGCGTGCGGACAAAGTCTCGCGGGTGGGCCTTTCGCTTGGGTTCCGTTTACTTGTGCGTGGAGGATTTTAGTAGGGAATTGCCCCGTATTTTCAACACACTGTGTACATCACGTCCCCCATGCAATGAGCAGTAAAACGCTCCAAGGCAAGGGCGGTCGCAAGGAACTCGACACCCGTTCCTGGTAATAAATTGTGCACAATAGCGAATTTTGGTGTCCATATCACCACCTTTTCTCTCTTATTCCGACAGGTGTTCGGTTCTTGGAAAATCAGCCGTCAGTACGTCGAGAAACCCCCAGACATCTTGGGTAAAGTACCCATTCGGCAAGCCCCCCAACTCCTCGATGTCAGATTGATTGAATGGCAGCGCCACGGGAATCTGGTGGCGGTCAATGAGTGCACGTTTGTCCAGTGCTTCAAATGCACGTCGCAACATGATAGGCCGTTCTATAGGCCAATCTTCATCGTACGGCTCGCCGTATTGCCACTCCCGTCTGTTGTAGTTGGCATAGAGCCTGGAGGCTTCCGTCTTCCCGATGAAACCCAATTCTTGGGTGCGGTGAATCAACATCTTGACGGATACTTTCCATTTGGGCTTGACCGTGCGTAGTCTATTTAGTGTTGGATTCCGCAAATCGGCGACGACCCGCGAAGCGGGAGTGAGGAACGCTGATGCAAAACGGTGAGCTTGTTGTTCCACTTTTTTGAATATCTGTTTATCCTCCCACTCGACGCGGGACACGTTTTGGTGCAAAACCAGATGCGCTAGTTCGTGGCAGACATTGAACCTCACCCGGCACGCGCTTTGCCCGTCGTTCCCGAGCACGATGTAAGGGTGCCCATCCGCAACATCCCATGCAGAGAAGGCATCTAGTTGGGGAGAGCCGATGCGCATGTGAGTTACGACGACGCCATGGTTCTCCACGAGTAGCGTAACGTTGCTGACCGGACCGTCCCCCAAGTGCCAGTGCCGTCGGGTTTCGGTAGCCAAACGTTCAATATCCTCGTCCGTAAGCGTGTCCCATTGCACGTCGTTGGCGAACGCGGGCAAGTCGGGAACCGGCATATTTAGGAATTGTCCCAGAAAGTCGACGATCTCGCGTAACCATTCTCGCCGGTATTCCGCGCTGCGCCTAACCGCCTTTGTGGTACTCGTCCTAGATCGCTCAAAAACAACTTGGCTTTCCCGCATGGATGGTTCAAGAGGACGAAAAAAGAACTCCGTTTTCAATCCCAGTGCTTGTGCCAGCGCGTCCAACCGGTCAGGCGGTGGATAGTGGTGCCCCCTCTCATAGTTAGATATGATTGACCGGGGAATGCTGGTGGCCGTCGACAAAGCGGATGCTGTCATCCCACGCACATCTCTAGCTTCTCGGAGACGGTCGCCAACGAACTCCCTACCTTGCTTTGCCATGATACCCTCACATTTTATTCACCGAACCAGTTGACTGGGTTTACCTGCTCGACTTGATCATGCCGTCCTGACGACGCGTCGGACTTGTCGGCACCAAACAGGAATAACACTTCCTGCTGTGGTGTTGTCCTACATACCGCTTTCACAAATGCCAATTTTCGACCCCGCCGACCGTACACGATTTCGACGTATGCTTTGTCGGGATGTAGAGGTGATACGACCTCTCCGCTTGGACCGGTGTCGAAAAGCCGGGGTTGCATCAATTCCATGCGGAATACAGCAAAGCGCGACAATCCAGTTTCCCATCGAGCAGAGGAGAAAGTCGAGACAATGCCGTCCAGTCGCAACTCAGCGTGGTTTGCCGATTTTGTACGGTTCGCCTTGCTCTCGACCGTAAGGCTTGGAACCATGCCGTCAAGTTTTCGCATTTCACGCTGAACGGTGTAATACAGGTTGTAGCCGAAGAGATTCTTTTCGTCTTCGTCTTCTGGACCCAATTCGTCCATGGCAGCGTCGACTTTCAGGAAGGCTTCGTGAAACCGCTCCATAATCAACCCTTGAATTCTTTCAATAACGGCGATAGGTGACAGGACGCCCGAATTTTTAATCGTCATTTCTGTGCTATTCCGAAATGTGGATTTTATGGATTATAGCAGAAATTCGGAATAACATTCGGGTCCGCGCGCATTATCGGCTGATTTTTCGGTCTACCATTATCGGCGCGGACATCGAACGGCCCTCCAGGTATGACACGCACAAGTAAACGGAACCTTCGGCTGCCGGCCGTCTTCTCCCGGTACCATTTGGGGCGGTCAGTAGCGGAGGAGGTGCGTGGGTACCAAGCGACCTGCCACTGGGTCAACGGCGAGGGCAGCTTCTTCGAGAGTGACCACGCCGAGTAGACTGGGCTCGTTCACTTCGGCGAATATGACCGGGGTGTGGAATTGCAGTCCCTCGAGTCTGATCGTAGTTTCCCCCACATCGACAGGGACCATCCTGCCGTCGGCGGTCTCTGATGGCAGTGAGCGTTCGACTGGAACTCCCAGGCGTTCGAGGGTTGCGCGCGGTACCGCGGTGTAGGTCGAGCCAGTGTCGACGATGATGTCGAGTTCCTCGAATCGGTTGCCGTGGTGGTCACCAACCTGGATTGTGACGGTGATGGTGCCCAAAAGTGTTCCTCCGGTGGTGGGGCGCGGACTGTCGTTGGATGTGTTCTTTGTCGCCCGCCCTTCCGCGCCCGTCATGCTGTTCGGCAGCGCGGGTATTTGCCCACGGAGCCTAGCTCATCTCGGAGCCGCCGGAGACGCTGATGCTGAGGCCGGTCATGTAGTCGGATTCGGCGGAGGACAGGAAGGCGGCCATGCGGGCGATGTCGTCGCCCTGCGCGATGCGGCCCAGGGGCACGCGCAGCTCGCGCTCGCGGACCATCAGGGCGCGGTGCTCCTCGCCTGACGTGCCCTCGGGAGCCAAGGCCGCCGCGATGAAGTCGACGCGCTCGGTGTCGACCAGGCCGGGGCAGATGGCGTTGACGTTGACGTGGTACGGGGCCATCTCCTGGGCCAGGGACTGGGTGAATCCGATGACGGCGAACTTGCTGGCGCAGTAGGCCCCGTAGCGGGCGATGCCGCGCTTGCCGGCGCCGGAGGAGATGTTGATGATCTTGCCCGGGCCGCCCCGGTCGACCATGTGGCGGCAGACGGCGCGGCTGACCAGGTAGGTGCCGCGCACGTTGACGCGCATGACCTCGTCGAAGGCGTCCTCTTCCAGCTCCACGACGAGAACACGGTCGCGGCCGGGTCGGGAGCCGGCGTTGTTGACCAGGATGTCGATCTTGCCGAACTCGCCGAGGGTATCGGACACCATGCCGTCGACCTGGGCGCTGTCGGCAACGTCGTAGTAGAGGCCGAGGCTGCGACGGCCCATGGCCTTGATCTCATCGACGACGCTGGGAAGACCCTGCCAGCCGTCGAGGCGATCCTCGGTGCGGATGGCGTCCAGGGAGGCCTCGACGTCGGTCACCACGACGTCGGCGCCCTCGGAGGCGAGGCGGGTGGCAATGGCGCGGCCGATGCCGTGGCGTCCGCCGGCGCCGGTGACGAGGGCGGTCTTGCCGTTGAGGTCGTACATGGTGTTTCTCCTGTTCCTGCGGTGAAGCGATCAGAGGGGTATTCGCAACATAAAGACCGTAACATCTTAACAGGTTCAGATTGCGGTCGCAGGTGGCGCCGCGCCCCATTTGCGGCGGACGAACCGGAAGGCGATGACGGCCAACACGGCATCGATAGCGATTTGCGCGACCACCGATAACGCTACTACTGCTGACACCATAGCCAGTACAACGACGATATCCGTCGTGGGCTCGATGCCGACGCCCGGCACGACCATTGCAACTGCTGCATTTGCCATACCCGCTGCCAGGCCGAACCCGGCCCCAATGACAGCACATCTGCGCACGGACCGTGAGGTCGGGCCGGCCTGTACGGCCACCGCGGCGCCGGCCACCGTGGCGGCAAAGGCGGTGAAAATAACGCCAATGGACACGGAGATGAGGCGATCCATTGGGTCGGACAAAGGTGAAGTCAACGCTGAGAGCGGTATTCCCACCGGATAGTGGTCGATGATCCCGAACAACATTCCCAGGAGGCCCCCGAGGAGGGCGCGGTTTCGATACATCCCCGGACCGTCGAACGCCGCGACGACGACCACGGCGGCGAGGGCACAAACGACCATCATGGGCAGCACGTCGGCCAAAACAACGATCAGTGCGATCATCGTGACCATAGTTGCAAGCCTCCGACGACCAAGGCGTCAACCCAGGCGCTGTCGGCAACGTCGAAATTCCGGCCGGGGCTGCGGCGGCATACGCTCTGGATCTCCGCGGTCACACTGAGCCGGCTCTACCAGCCGTCGAGCGATCCTCGGTGCGGCGGGTGTCCACGGTGCCCGGACGCGAGTGCCGCTACGTCGACGCCCTCCGATGCAGGCAAAGTAGCGTGGCGCGCAGCATCGTATCAGGTTGCGGTCGCAGGTGGCGCGGCGCCCCATCTGCGGCGGACGAACCGGAACGCGACGGCGGCGAGCGCGAGGTCAACCATCACTCCACTGGCCATGGTCGCCGCTCCGATCGACACCGCGGACAGGGGACCGAAGCCCACAGCCTCCAACGCGGGAATAAGGGCATGTCCCCAGACATGCAACCCCACCACGTTGGCAATGCCCAATACCAGTCCAAATGCGATCCCGACGAGAACGCACCTGCGAACAACGGCGGCAGATCGCCTCTCCAGCAGGCCCACCGCCAGCCCGGCAAGGGCTGCCGCCGCGACGCTAAGGAGAATGCCGGCGATGTACAGGGCGAAACGGTCGAATGAGGCCGACAACACGGAAATCAGGAAGACAGTCACCGTCCCTAAAAATCTGACCAAAGCGCTGGTGATTATCCCGAACATTGCTCCGACCAGCGCCCCGACCAACGCGCGCTTCCAATGGCTGGTTCGACTGCCCGCCGCCGCGCCGGCAACGATGGCGACCAGGACGCAGAGGAACGCCCAGATCGCCGCGCTGACGTAGAAGATCGCAAGGGACATGGTCAGCCGGGCGAGGCGTCACAACTCAACCGCAGACGCAGCGGCGCAGACGACAACCCGGGGCAACACATTGGCCAGCAGGAATATCACAGTGCAGCCTCCAATGGAGCAGTTCGAAAACCGCTCATTTTTGCGCTCGGTTGGCGGGCTACGTCGCAACTCGTCGGCGCCTCAGCAACCGGTACGCAACGACCGCCAGCGCGATGTCGGCGACCAACTGGATGGCCAGGAGCGCTGACCAGTAGGTCCCAGGCGCGGGGCTCCAACCTGCGGCCTCCAGCGCTGGGATGACAGCGGTTGACGCGACCAGGCGCAGCACCGAGTTCGTGACACCGACGATCAGCCCGAACGCGGCTCCGACCATGGCGTATTCGCGCATACGTACCGCGGACCGGTCGGCCAGCGCGCCCACCGCAATGGCGGTGAGCGTGGTCGCTCCGGCCATCAAAAGAGTGGTGACCGTTGCCAGGGCGAAAGGGTCAAGTCGGGCCGGTGTCAGCAGGGTGAACAGATATGCCACCACGCTGACCAGGCTCACCAGCAGGTAGAGGATCAGGAACCCGAACAACGCACCGACAACCGCGCCGACCAGGACGCGCTGCCACCAACTCACGGGGTTGCGGAACGCTGCACCGACGACGATTGCCGCCAGGACACAGATGAACCCCCAGATCAGCGCACTGCCGAAGAACGCCGCGACCAGCATGGGAGGTCAGAAGGGACGAACGGGTATCGCCAACGCCCGGCGCATGGTTGCGGGTGGGCGTCGGGAGCGCGCGAAAGTGCAGCTATTCACGCCCAGGCCAGTTGACCGGGTGGTCGTGATGATGCAGGGCGTAGGCGCCGCCGGCGGAGTGTACGACCAACTGGTGACCGAACGCCTCGGCCAGGACCGACTCCAGCAGCACCTCTTCCGGTGGACCGTAGGCGATCAACCGGCAGTTGACCAGCGCCACGTCGCTGGCGCGAGCGGACACGCAGGTCAGGTCGTGGGTGCTCATGATCACGGTAACGTCCTGCTCTCGCAGCCGGTCGATGATGTCCAGGAAGCGATGCTGGGCGGTGGGGTCAAGCCCGTTCATGGGTTCGTCGAGCAGGAGCACGGACGGACTGGCAGCTATGGCCCGGGCCAGCAGCGCTCTCCGGCGTTGGCCTCCCGACAGTTCGCCGATGCTGCGGCGGCGCAGGTCGATCAGGTCCACGGTGGCCAGAGCTTCGGCGGCGGCATCCCGGGTGGCCCGGTTGTGTCCGCGGAACAGGCCGCGCTGAGGAGTGAGGCCCATCATCGCCACGTCCCAGACAGTTACGGGGAAGTTCCAGTCTACCTGCTCCAACTGGGGCACGAATCCGATGTGCTTGCGCATCTCGGCGCTGGGCCGCCCCTGGACCAGAACCTTGCCGGTGTCGAGTTTGACCAGCCCGACCACGGCCTTGAGCAGGGATGATTTACCGCCTCCGTTGGGCCCGACCACACCGGAGAGACTGCCGCATTCCACGGAGAACGACACGTTTTCCAGCGCGAGGATGGGCCCGTAGCTGACACTGACATCATCGAAGCAGACGACCTGGGGAGTGGCGCCATCGTGGGTGTGGGTCTGGCCGTCCCGCGAGTGGGTATGGCTGTGTTCGGCGTGGTTGTGGGTGGCCCCCGCCGGCGCGTGGAGATGGTCGTGCTCCGCGTGGGCGTGCCCGGCGTGATCGTGGGTGGATGTCTGCTGCATGGGGCTAGGCGCGGAACCAGTCGTCGCCGGCGGGAGGCCAGGGATTTTCGGCGTCCAGCACCTGGGATAGCTGGGTGAACGCGCCCTTGAAGGTGGCCGGATGCAGCCAGATGCTGTTGAAGCCGAGGTTGACGTAGTTGTCGGTGCGTCGGGACGTGGTGAACCGGATGTCCTGGGTCTGGAGGTAGGCGTCGGTGGCCAGGGAGTCGGCGATCTCGTAGATGGTCAGGTACAGGCCTTCGCCGTAGCGGGCCAGGAACCGGCCGGAGGGGGAGTCGGCGCTGGTGGGCTGGGCCAGTTCGATGAAGGTGTCGCCGCCGGTGAGGGGCAGTACGGCGATTTCAAGGTCGGTGAAGCTGATCTCGAACCGGCGGGTGGGTCGCAGGCCGAACATGCGGCTCCAGTGTTCGATGGCGGCATCCAGATCGTTGACGATGACGGCCATCTGGCGGAGCTGGAGGGTTCCCGGCTCGTGGGTCGCAGACTGCCAGTCGGAACCCGCGGCCGGCCAGGGGTTGCTAGGGTCGGTGACCTCGATGATTTCCAGGAACGCGCCGTTGCAGGACGCCGGATGCAGGAACGCGGACCGGCTGCCCTCGTGTGCAGTTTCGCCGGTGATGCGGACGCCCATGTCGCGCAGGTGGGGGATGAGCCGGTCGTACTGGTCGGTCTCGAAGATCATCAGGTACGGCGCCTCGCCGCGGCGTTGCAGGAAGCGGGCGCCGGCAGAGGTCTCATCCGTCGGAGCGAGAAGCTCCACAAAGGTGCCGTTGCCGGCGGGCAGCACGGCGTTGTCCAGCCCGAACTGGGGCAGCGCGCCAGTGCGGGACGGCTGCATGCCGAGGATACGACCGTACAGGTCGATACCCTCGGGCAGGTCGTTGACCATCATGGCGATCTGGCGGAGCTTGGTGAGCATGGCGGTGGGTGTCCGTTAGCGGAGAGAGCGGCGGCGGTTGCGGCGGCGCGGAGCGTTTGCCCGTTCCAACCGGTCCTTGAGGATTTGGAGCTTCGTTTCGGCTTCCACGCGCCTACGTTCGGCTTCCAGACGCTGGCTTTCGGCTTCCACGCGCTGGCGTTCGGCTTTCTGGGCCATGCGAGCGAAGAAGTACGCGGTAAACACGATTACCGGCCGCTTCGCGACGGGCCGTTGCGGAGCCGGCGGCGGTTGCGGCGGCGGGGTGCGGTTGCCTGCTCCAGCTGGGCTTTGAGGGTTTGCACTTGGGCCTCCGCCGTCGCGGCGCGCACCTCTGCCGCCTGTTTCTCCTTTTCCATTTCCTGGATTCGACGGGCGTAGAAGTAGGTTGACAGCACGGTTACAGCACCCCCGGGCAAGGTTACGGTGGGGCTAACTATCTTGAATATCCCAAGCCAGTCCCAATCTCCATTGTTCCTGCTGATGGCGTCATCCACTAACGGTACTCCGTAATAGATGGCGATTGCCAGCCCGACCGCGGCCGCGTGGAACACCATGAAATCTACCACAGCCATGATAGCGGCGGCAAAGTGAACTATAAGGAGCGGTCTGTAACCGCCTCGCGTCTGTGACCCGTCCGGCTGCTGGGACATCATGCCGTCAAGAGGACGGTCATTCGCGGGACGGCAGGTTCAGCCTCGCGGTGCCTATTACGTAGGGTCGGTCCGGCACGGGGCCGGTCATGGTGATGTCACACTGGACGTGGTTGCCGGTGTCGTCCTGCTCGGTGTCGCTGACCTGGATGCCGACGTAGAGGGGCTGGTTGTGGGGCACGGTGCCGCGGAAGACCAGGTCCAGGTCGGCCACGGTGCCGGCGCCGGCCCAGTCGGTGATCACGCGGGACACCAGGGCCATGGTCATGATGCCGGGCACGATGGGACCGTCGAGGCCGATCCTCTCGGCTTCGGCCTGGTCGGTGAAGCGGTTGGGCGCGGGATTGCCCCACAGGGAGCAGAAGTCCACCACCTGGTCATCGGCCACGGAGATGATGGCGGGGCCGATCTCGTCGCCGAGTTCGACGTCCTCGAAGTAGAGTTTGACTGCCTGGGTCATTGCGGCATCACTCCCGGACGACCTGGGAGCGCTGGACGTCGGCTACGACCACGCCGTCCTGGTTGCTGAAGGTGGTCTCCCAGACGACGTGGACCATGGTGCCAGAGCGGCCGGTCTTGGTGTAGACGTCCTTGAGGTGGGAGGAGGCGGTGAGGCGATCGCCGACGACGATGGGCGCGCGGGGTTCGACGCGCTGTCCGCCGTGGAACTGGCGGCGGCCAAACTGTAGCTTAATATCGGGCAACTCGCCGCGTTCGAAGAGCGCGCACAGGGTTGGCGGCGCGACCTGGTCGGCATAGCCGGCGGCGCGGGCGGCGTCCGCGTCGGTGTAAACGGGGTTATCCTCGCCCACGCTGCGGGCATAGACGTCGACGATCTCCCTGGTCACATCGAAGGGGCCGGATTCGTGCTCGACGCCGTACAGGGAGTGGTCGTATTCGTAGTCGATCTGGGTGGGCATGGTTTGTGCTCCTGGTTATCGTGCTCCTGGCTATCCGGCCGGTCAGGCCACGGGAGCGGCGGCGGTTTCCTGGATGTATACGGGCCGGAACTCGCCGGAGATGAGGGCGTCGACCAGCTCGGGCTCGGTGCGGATGTCGGCCTTGAACTCGGTTACGGCGCGGGCGATGTGGCTGGCCAGGTGAGCGTCGCTGCCGGCGGTGCCGAGGTATCCAGTGCGCTGGCAGAGATCCTCGGCGCGCTCGTTCTCCTCGGGCTTGCCGCCGGCGTTGACCCGCTCGACGATGGACACGTCCTCGAAGACCTCGCCCTGCTCCATGTACTCCACCAGGCCGATGCCGAACCGGCCCGGGTGGGCGGGGACGACGTAGCCGCCGTGGTGGCGGGCGGCCTTGATGAGCTCGCGGCCGTCCATCTTGACGTCGCCGAAGTCGACGTCCTTGGCCAGGCCGGGGGTGATGTTGTAGACCAGCATGTGCCCGAAGCAGGTGTCCAGCTCGGCGCCCTTGAGCACGAGGACGCCGTACTCGGCGGCGAGCTGGGAGTAGTCGACGTCGAAGTTGAACTGGCGGTGCTCGGTGAGGACGATGCCGTCGATGGTGTAGCCCTTCTTGCGGTGCACCTGGATGAACTTGAGGTACTGCTCAACGGTGGCGCGGGAGTCGTCGGACGCCACGGAGTGGCAATGCAGGTCAAGATAGGTCAAGGAACAACCTCCGGCGGCCGGATGCAACAATCGGGCTCCGCAATACCGCCGGGTACGGATTATAGGGCGGCGCGGTTGGGGGATGCAACCGGGGGGTTGGCGCTGCGGTGGCAGGCGGGTGTTCGTCAGAATCAGGATTTTCAAGATTCAGGGATTATCAGGATTGGAGACGTTCCGTGAAGGAGACCTTCCAATCCTGCTAAATCATGAAATCCCGTGAATCCTGATTCTGACGAACACCACCGTCGTTAGCCACTGAAAATACGGCGGTATTCCGGGCTGCGTCCGCCGAAGTTCAACAGGAGGCCCAATCCGAAACCGTAGGCAACCACATAATTTTTGACCTGCGCCAGGTGTACGGCTTCCAATTCAGCCAAGGCTCTCAGCTCCACGACGACGCGGTTTCCCACGATGAAGTCTGCCCTTCTGGAACCGATCTCCACTCCATCGTAATAGATTGGCTGCTCGACCTCCCGGCCAAAGTCGATGTCGGCGCGGGCCATCTCGATGGCCAGGGCGCGTTGGTAAATGACCTCCTGGAAACCTCCGCCAAGGGTGCGGTGCACTTTCATGGCGCACCCGATTATCCGGTAAGTGAGATCGTCATCGACCATTTGGTGCGGTTGCTCCGGGTGGGGAGTTGTCAGAAGCAGGATTTTCAGATTTACGGATTGTCAGGATTGGAGCCGCGTCGCGGGAGCGTGCGCTCAATCCGGGGAGTCGTCAGAAGCAGGATTTACGGGATTTTATGATTGGGCAGGATTGGAGGATATCATCACGGAACTGTTCTAATCCTGACAATCCGTAATTCTTGAAAATCCTGATTCTGACGATTCCCCGAAATGGGCGCCTGTGCGTATCACGGCGAGATTGCCACGCTTCGCTCGCAATGACACTTTCCCCGCAACTCTGAACAGTTACCTAGAACAGGGAGCGCACCACGGCCAGAATTTCCGCCAGTTTGGTGTCGGTGAGACGGCCGACGGTATTGCCGAATCTACTTTCGGAAAAAGTAGCCAGCCGGTCCGGGCGTACCTTGCTGCCCGGGCGCAATCTGCCAGCCCTCAGATCGGTCGCGCTGATTGGGATTTCTCTGCGGTATGCTATCGGGCTCGTTGTTACTGGACAGACTATCCAGTCTGCATATCTACCATCACCTACATCCGCCAGCAAGACCGTCGGGCGGTCCTTCGAATCTTCGCTGTCGGCGTACGGAAAGGGCAAAATGACTATATCTCCAACCATGGTCAGTCTCTATGCTCCCGAATGTCGGGCAGCGAGGCCAGCCATGCCTGGTATTCAGGATCATCATCCGATTCGTCGTAGTAGGAGTTAAAGGCTTCAAGCGCCATGGTCTCCCACTCGTGCTTGTCCCGGTCGCCCCACACGATCAGGTGGCCATCTTCCCAGTAGGCCATGTCATCCACCACTGCCATGGTCTTCACGCTCACCGTGCAGACGCGGCGCAGCAGGTCGATGACGCGGTCTTTGTGGTCGGCGAAGCGGTAGGTGTTGAAGCGCTCGCGGATGGTCGGGTCGCGGGGCTTGCGCTCCTTGTACTGGTCCAGCACCCACTCCAGGGCGGAGCGGCTGCCCAGTTGGTACCGCCAGGCATCCGCCGGCACGCCGGTCAGCGTGGTCTGCTCGTCCAGGGTGATTGTGCCCCGCTCCTTGTCGGCGCGGAGGATGGCGCGGCGCGGTTCGATGTCGGGCCTGTCCACCCGTTCCAGCGGGTACGGGTCCGCCGTCTCGAAGCCGAGGTGGAGGTCCAGCAGATCCCGCCCCATTCTGGCCCAGTGGTCAAAGTCGTGGTAGAAGGGCAGCCGCGGGAACTCGCGGAGCAGGTCGACGCGGTAGTCGTGGCGGTACACCGGGTCGTGGAGCACGGCGTAGGTGTAGGCGAAGATGTCCTCGGCGGTGATGCCGTCGGGATACCGGTCGTCAAAGTGTGCGCCCCACTCCTCCCGGTAGTGCTCGTTGATCCGGCGCAGGCCCCACTGGGTGATGTTGCTGACCCGCTCGCCGTCGGGGGTGTAGCGGTAGAGGGGGAGGCATTGGGTTTTTTCGAGAGTGTCGATTCCAAACAACCTGCCGGTTGCTAGAGTTTGAAACGGTTTATTCGAAGCCGGACCCGAGAAAGTGATCACACTGTTGAATTGTTGTAGGTCTTTGCCAAAGATTTCGTAATGCTTCCCAGTGAGATCGTTACTCATCACCGGATCAGCAAAGTACCACTTTGAAATGAACGGCCTGTAGTGGGCAGCAATTAGTTTGTCTTTGGTAAATTCGATCGGGCGGCCGGACTCGAAGTGACGACGCAAGTTGCGGCTCCACTTGATGATCGGATCATAAGATTCGTCTCCAGCTTCCAGAAAACCGTTGTAAGCATCGGCGAAAAATGCTGCCTTTTCATGCGCGATCTGTTTGTCAAAATCGTAGGCCCATTCGTCCCGATTAGTGGCGTTGCCCAACGAATATAGATCAAACACAGATCGGCCATCAGCCTCGATTGTTGACGCAGTGCTCTCCCGATCAGCTAACAACGTCAAGTTTCCAAAATTGCTGTCTGACTGATCGAGCCAATATCCTTTGGCGTCAGGCGTGATATCAGCGAACGAGAAGTCTCCAATCGCTTTATCTCTCACGTAATCGACTTTTTCCGCCGCCTTCGCGTAGTCATCGACGGCATGGTAAAGGACTTTGAAACCCAGTGTCCCTCTTCGTCGCACGAGGAAGTAGATAGCCACACCAACCCTGATCTTGTTGGAAAAGATATTCCCACCTTCCTGCCTCCGCCGCGTTCCACTGGTGCGAGCGTTCCCTTTGAGATCGATCACCCAGAGTTCATTAAACTCATCGGCAATCACCTTGCGGAACCCGTCGTCCTGATGGCCATCCAAGAACCCGCTGTTACTGATGAATCCGATGATTCCGTCATCATCTAAACGGTCTGATGCCCAGCGGATGAACCGCTTGTACATGTCGTATTGCTTGTGGAGGTTTGTGGCACCGCTGGCTTGTGCATAGGTCTCCCGGATACGTTGGTCAATTGCAGGGTACGCCCGGTTAGGGTTGAAATCGTTCCAATACCGCTGCGTAGCGTTATACGGCGGGTTGCCGATGATGACGCTGATGCTCTTTTCGTTCTGCTCCTGGACGCGGATCCAGTTCTCCTCGGAGACGCCGCCGAGGTTGAACGCGCCCTGGCGGGTGACCGCGCCGCCGCTGGCGCCCTGCCAGTCCATGTTGTCCAGGGTGTCGACGAAGCAGAGGTTGGGGAACTCCAGGTAGCGGCCGGTGCGCTCGCGGTAGGTGTACTCGATGTTGAGGTTGGCGATGTAGTAGGGGAGGATGGCCACCTCGTTGGCGTGGATCTCGTTGCGGTACTTGTACTCCAGGCGGTCCAGGGGCAGGTGGTTGATGAGGCTGGTTATGAAGGTGCCCGTGCCGGTGGCCGGGTCGAGGATCTGCACATTGTCATCGGCGAGCGTGCGCCCAAAGTGCTTCTGCAGCAGGTGGTCCGTGCCGCGGATGATGAAGTCGACGACCTCGTTGGGGGTGTAGACCACGCCGAGGCGGTCGGCAGCGGCGGGGTTGTAGGCCTGGTAGAAGTCCTCGTAGATGGCCTTGAGGAACTGCTGCTTTTCGGCGTAGTCGGCGATCTCGTCGGCGGCGCGGCCGATGGCGCCGTAGTAGACGCGGAGGCGGTCGATGGCCTGGCGACGGGTGTCGCCGGTGAAGAAGGTGTCCTCCAGGGCGTCAAGCTGGCGGGCGACGTTGTTCTCGCGGTGGAACTGGTCCTCGGCGAAGACGCGCAGGAAGATGTCGCGGGTGAGGATGTGCTGCAGCAGCATCTCGCGGACGTCGGCGTCGGAGACGTCGGGGCTGATGGTCTGGCGGCAGAGGCTCAGGAAGAGGGCGGCGGCGTCCTGGTAGTCGGGGTTTCCGGCCTCGGCGTCGGCCACGGCCTCGCGCAGGCTCTCCAGGACGGCGGGGAGGTCCGCCTTGAACTGCTGGCGGGCCTGGCGGAACTCCTCGATCTCGGGCAGATCGTAGTCCAGGAAGCGGCGGATCAGGCGGTGCAGTTCGCCCGGGCGGGCCATGTCGACCCGCATGGCCTCGGCGCCGTTCTGGATGAGGACGGCGGTCTGGGAGTCTTCGAAGAGGATGTTGTCGTGGGGGTAGCCGCGGTTGAACTTGGCCTGGATCTCGGCGTCGAGGTCGTCGTGGGAGTCCTTGGCTTCCCAGTAGCCGCGGGCCATGCGCAGGGAGTCCTTGACGGTGCCGTCGGGCCGATTGCGTGAGCCGGGACCGGGGCCGGCGTCGAGTTCGTCGACGAGGGCGAGCTTCTCGCGGTGGTCGCGGCAGTAGGAGTCGAGGCAGACGGCGAAGGCGCGGCGGATGCTCTGCTCGTTGTCGGAGCCGCCAAAGTCGATGAGGCGCTGGAGGTCGGCGCGGTATTGCTCGATGTGAGGGTAGGAGGGCATGGTATCCGGAATTGTACAACACGCCCGTCGCGTCCTCCCCGCTATAATGGCCCACGCCGCATGCGGCGGCAGTGCAGCGAGCGGCTCACGGTGACCATCGCCCGGAGTGAGCCGCGCAAGCGGCTGCGCACATCCTCAACGGGCCGTAAAAGGCCGTGCAAAGGGAGGCGGGGCGGCTGCTGGAGGGCGGATCGAGTTAGCCGGCATCCGAATATCGACTATAATTGAGCGAGAGGCGAGTCTACCGGACGCCCGGGGCTGTTCTCCGGTGAGAGCCGACAATGTTCATTGAACGATTACAGATCAAAGGGCTACTGTCATTTGGGCCGGATGGCATTGACCTTCCGCTGGAACCGCTGAACGTCCTTATAGGGCCGAACGGCAGCGGGAAGTCAAACTTGCTGCAAGTCCTGGCACTGTTGAAGATAACTGGCGGTCGCCAGTACAATTTTCTTTCTGGCTCCGGGGAATGGCAAGACTTGTTCTGGGAAGGGCCACCAGACGTAGATCGCGATGCGCAAGCCAAGGCAACTGTGGTCGCCGTCGTCAAACCAGGGCAATTAGAGGAGCCGATAGCATATTCGCTAGAAATTGAACCACCCGGAGCGAATGGTGGGATACCAAGAGAGTCAGTCAGACGGGTCTTCAAATCTGGAGAGATTGGCATCTTACCGTACAACGAGATCTCGCCAGATTACTTTCATCGGCAGTTTGGACGTATGCGCCTGTACCGCGATTGGACGTTTGGCGCATTTGCGCCCATGCGCGATGGGCAGGGCCCGGCCCAACCGCTCTCGCTGGATGACGAAGAAATACTTTTTCCCAGCCGCGACAGACGGGGAGTCGGACTGAATGAGAGCGCCGATAATCTGGCTAGCGTGATTTCGCAGTTTTCAATCAGCCGGCGGGTCCGGCTGGCCAAATACCTGGGCAGGTTTTATGAGGGGGCGGAGGATATTCTCACGCCGTTTTATGATGGCAAGGTGTGGGTATCCATCGAGGAACGCGGCGGGCGGCAGATTCCGGCGGCGCGATTGTCCGACGGAACGCTACGCTACCTGTGTTTGCTTACGATTTTGCTGGACCCGGCCCCACCACCACTGATTGGGATTGAAGAGCCGGAGTTAGGGCTGCATCCTGACGTAATATGCGACTTGGCGGAACTGTTGGTCGAAGCCTCCAGTCGTACCCAACTGCTGGTGACCACTCACTCGCCCGCGCTGATTGACGCGCTGACCGATTACCCGTCCAGCGTGGTAGCCTGCGAAAAATACGAAGGGCAAACCCGGTTCCGGCGGATCAACACTGAGGCGTTGGAGTCGTGGATTGGCGAGCAGGGCCTCGGCGAGGTTTGGGCCGGCGGTGGTATCGGTGGCAATCGGTGGTAAAAGTCGCCCTCTACGTTGAGGGAGGCGGAACCGGCGGGCGTTTGGGCCAGCTCTTCCGAAACGCCTGGAGAGACTTTTTCATATCTGCCGGGCTGTCCGGCAACCTGCCGCGTGTCGTGCGGGGTGGTGGCCGTGAGCAAACGTTTCAGCAATTTTCAGAGGCGGTCAAAGCGGCCCGGCCCGAAGATCTACCCGTGCTGCTAGTGGATAGTGAAAGGCCGGTTGCATCCGGTCATTCGGTTTGGGAGCACCTACAGATAAATGATCTGTGGGCGCGTCCACCGGGTGTGGGCGATGAGCAAGCTTTTCTGATGGCGCAGTCCATGGAAACCTGGCTGCTGGCCGACCGCACCGGCCTGCGGGATTACTTCGGCGCATCATTCCGAGAAAGCAGGTTGCCCTCGCAATCTAATCTGGAGGACATTGCCCGAGAAAGGGTACAGCAATCACTGGAGCGCGCTACCGCCGAGTGCAATAAACGGTACGCTAAAGGCGCGGTCTCATTTGAGGTTTTGAGGCGAATCAATCCCGATGCGGTCGCGGAGAGATGCCCCCATGCCAAAGCGATGTTCGATTGTCTGCGGTCACTTTGATCCAGAGTTTCCCCGGGAGGTATCGGCAGGTCGGAATACACGCGCGGGGTTTTAGTCGTCATAATGGTGAAAATAGTTGGGCGGATGATCCGGTGTCGAGCGCGTATCAGCCAGGCATCGGGGAATCGCGGTCGTCATTGCAGGAGTGCAGAGCGACGCGGCAATCCGTCAGTTGGCTTGAAGGTGATGGCCACCGCCGCGGGGGACTGTAATGGAACTGTACCAGTTGGATTGCATCATGCACGAACCCTGCGCAGACCAGGGTTGGCTTTACCTGGCTGAGACGCCGGACCTGCCCGGGTGCCGGGCATGGGGCGAAACCGCCGCCAGCGCCCTATCTGAACTCACCGTGGTGGCCGAGCAATTCATCCTCTCCTACAAGGAACGGGGCAAACCATTGCCCGAGGGGATAGTCCGGTCCCAAACCGGCAGGGGACGCATTTCCATAGCCGTATGACCTACCGGGAACTGACCAGGAAACTGAGAAACCTGGGATGCTCCTTTCATCGTCAGGCTGGCGGAGCGCACGAAATCTGGATCAACCCGGCCAACGACCGGGAAACCACAGTTCCCAGACACGGCAATCGGGATCTCGCCACGGGAACCATGCACGGGATCCGAAGGGACCTGGGCATCAGCAGACAGGAGTTTGACCGGGCATAGGGCCGGGCCGGAGATCGTGGCGACAAGGGGATTGCCGCGCCCGCATCGAATGCGGGGTCGCAATGACACCGGGGGTAGAACGCAACCCGACGCGCGCATCGCGGTATAATGGCCTACGCGCCGGATGCGACGGCGCGTACCGACACACTCACAGGGAGCGGATTTGTCATGCCCAGCAACGCTGAATACATCGCCATCGAGCAGAAGTACTATGCCCAGACCGTGCGCCGACGGCCGGTGGTCATCGTGCGGGGCGAGGGCTCTCGAGTGTGGGACGCCGACGGCAAGGAGTACATCGACTTCGTGGCCGGCTGGGCCGTGGACAACCTGGGGCACTGCCCGCCGGTGGTGGTGGACGCCATCGCCCAGCAGGCGGCGACGCTGATCCAGACCTCGAACCAGTTCTACACCCTGCCCCAGCTCGACATCGCCGAGATGCTCATTGAGAACTCGTGCATGGACCGGGTCTTCTTCTGCAACAGCGGCGCCGAGGCCGTGGAGGGCGCCCTCAAGCTGGCCCGCCGCTACGGCAAGCTGCACAAGGACGGCGCCTACGGGGTCATCACCGCGTTCAACTCCTTCCACGGGCGCACCATGAACGCCGTGGCCGCAACGGGGCAGCCGCACTACCACGAGCTCTTCGAGCCCATCCCCGAGGGGTTCACCTACGTGGACTTCAACGACGTTGAGGCCGTGATGAACGCCACCACCGAGAACACCGTGGCCGTGATGGTGGAGCCGGTGCAGGGCGAGGGCGGCGTGAACATCCCCGACGACGACTACTTCCAGCGGCTGCGGGCCTGGTGCGACCAGAACAACATCCTGCTGATCCTGGACGAGGTGCAGACTGGCATGGGCCGGCTGGGCAGCCTGTTCGGCCACCAGGAGTACGACGTTGAGCCCGACGTGATGATCCTGGCCAAGGGGCTCGGCTACGGCGTGCCCATCGGCGCGTTCCTGTCCAAGGAGAACGCCATGGCGTTGACCTACGGCGACCACGGCAGCACCTTCGGCGGCAACCCGCTGACCACCGCGGCCGCCGCGGCCGGCACGCGCTACCTGCTGGACAACGACGTCCTGGGCAACGTGAAGCGCATGGAGGTCGTGCTCAACGACAAGCTCAACGGGCTGAAGGCGCGGTACGGGTTCGTCGAGGAGATTCGCTGCAAGGGCCTGCTGGCCGCGGTGCAGTTCGACAGCGACATCATGCCGGCGGTGATGGACGCGGCGGAGGCGGCCGGCGTGCTGCTGAACGGCGTGCGCCCCAACGCGGTGCGGATCATGCCGGCGCTGAATATCACCGAGGACGAGATCGACGAGGGCGTGAACCGGCTGAGCGAGGCGCTGGGCAACGTGTAGTCCGAACGGCGGTTAGGGTAGACGCCGGCGGTGTTCCCATTGGGATGCCGCCGGCGTCTTGGCTACAGAAAATCGCCAAACGGAGTCATCACGATGACCGACTTGCTTCAAGAGCCGCACTTCCTGGCTCGCATCGATGGGTTGGCGGAGCGGATCGGCTTTGATGGTCCTGACGCCCGGGAGAAGGTGCTGAAACGCGCTATCATCGCCTTGGAATCCCGATATCCCGAGCGACGACAGTTGACGCCCGAGGAGCAAGCCGAATCGGATGCAACGTGGGCCCGCGTATTTGAGTGGGGACGGAGGTACCGGGAGCAGAATCCCTACGACCCGGCTAATCCGGAATCCAAAGTCCTGCAGGACGAACTCTACGACGAACACGGGTTGCCCAAATAATGGTAGCCGACACCTCCGCCCTAATTGCCGTCCTGATGCGTGAACCAGATTACCTGGTCTTTCATAACACGATCCAGCGCCACCGTCCGGTGTTAGTATCTGCCGCTACTGCCGTAGAGTTCCTGATTGTCGCATCGGGCAAAGGCGATGATGCTTATCAAGCCGCTATGGATTTGCTGGGCGGCCAGGAAATCGTCATCGTGCCGGTGGATCTCGAGCAGGCCCTAATCGCAGGAGATGCCCACCGGCGGTACGGCAGGGGCCGGCACCCTGCAGCCTTGAACTTCGGGGATACTTTCGCATACGCATTGGCATCGGTCCGCAATTTGCCGCTGCTGTTCAAAGGAAACGATTTCGCGCGGACGGACATTGTGGCGGCGGTGTAAAATGGACGCAGCGGAGGCGGCCGGCGTGCTGCTGAACGGCGTGCGGCCCAACGCGGTGCGGATCATGCCCGCCCTGAACATCACCGAGGACGAGATCGACGAGGGCGTGAACCGGCTGAGCGAGGCGCTGGGGAACGTGTAATGCCTGCCACCATACTCAAGCCGCCGCCGGGTAACTGTTCAGAGTTGATGAGATCTGCGGGTTTTTTGGCCCTTCCCAGAGCCGTGGCCAAGTAGGCTATTCTGGCGCTGGGCCGATCAGATCCCCTCAAACGTGAACAGTTACGCCGCCGGTTCAGCATTTGCGCACAGAACCGTTGGCGGCTAAACTTATGGTGCTGGATTACAGCGAAGAAGCATCCAAATGAAGTTCGACCGCATTACAATTGACCCAGCGGTGTGCCTGGGCAAACCCAGGGTGCGTGGCACCCGGATAACGGTAGAATTCGTTCTGAAGCTAATCGCCAGCGGATGCAGCGCTGACGAAATTGCCAGCGACTACCCGGAATTGGTTCTGGCAGACGTTCATCAATGCGCGGCATACGGTGCGTGGTTGGCCAGTGACCGAGTGGTCACCGAGATTGACTTACGGCCACTACATACGAACCCATAACGTCTCATCGCCCAAGGCAAACATGACCGCGCATGATCATGCGCGGTCATGTTTTATTATGTGCGTAACAACATGTCATTGACAATGCTGAACGTGTGTTGTACATTAACGAAACTACAGTGCGAGGAGGCAACATATGCCGGGCGAAGGCAAAAACGATCTGTTGGAGTTCTTGGATCACGCAGGAAACAGAGGCTTGATGACTAAGGTCAGTGCGCAATCCCTCAAAAGCGCTTGCACAGCGGTTTTCTCCATTCTGGACGTAAGCGAACCAGAATCCATCCTCGCTATCGACTTGGACGATCTATTCCATCGTTACGAGAACATCAAAGGAATGGAAGTCAGCCCTAACACTCTGAGGGCATACCGCCAGCGGGTCAAACAGGCGATTTCTGACTTTGAACGGTACAAGGCCAACCCCTCGCAATGGACGCCGGCCGGCGGGCAGCGATCCAATAGCGGCGGGAGGCGATCATCAAAAAATCCAACTTCGAATCAAAGGAAAACGGACCAACAAAGTAAAACGGATCCGCCCGTTCGTGGAGTTGTGTCTGCGGACGAAATTACCCATCAGTTCCCGTTGCGACGAGATGTGATCGTTACAATCTCCGGGATACCATTTGATGTTACGAGATCTGAAATGGCGCGAATGACGGCGTACTTGTCAAATCTGGTTGCCGAGGCGGATTCGCCGGAACCCCCGCAACTAATGCCTGGCACAACAGAAGCAGACATTGCGTAACACGGCCGCTCGATGATACGCTGCACGGTACAAGCACATCATACTAGAGAACGATATGCGCATCATAGCCGACGTACACATCAGGCCAGTTACGGTTCAACATTTGAACAGCTTGGGGCACGAAGCAATTCGTTCTATCGAGGTCTTGCCAGAAGAAGCCCCTGATCAGGAAATCATTGGGTACGCTGGAGCAACCGATCGCGTGATTCTTACAGAGGATTTGGACTTTTCGGACATTATTGCCATCTCCGGCGCTACCCAGCCGTCTCTGATAACACTGCGGCTCACCGACGCTAGCGCGGACCACGTGAACCGCATTCTTGCATACGTGCTGCCCGGGCTGGAAGAGCTAGTCTCCGCCGGCATTCTCGCCACCGTGGAAGACGCGCGGGTGCGCGTACGGGAATTGCCCGTCCGTTAGCTAGTCGCCCTGCTGACGCTGCTGGGTTCGCACCGGCAGGCCGTAGATATCTATAAAACCCTTGGCGGCGGTGTGGTCGAACTCGTCGGCGCGGTCGTAGGTGGCGAGGCCGTAGTTGTACAGCGGGCGGTCGGCGGTGCGGCCCACCACGACGCAGGATCCCTTATGCAGGCGGACGCGCACGTCGCCGGTCACATGACGCTGGGTGCTGTCCACGTAAGCATCAAGATCGCGCCGGTGGGCGGTGTACCACAGGCCGTTGTAGACCAGTTCGGCGTACTCCTGGGCGATGCGCTCCTTGAGACGGCTTTGCTCGCGGGAGAGCGTCATCGTCTCCAGGGCGCGGTGGGCGGAGTGCAGGAAGACAGCGGCGGGTGATTCGTACACCTCGCGGCTCTTGATCCCGACCAGACGGTTCTCCACGTGGTCGATGCGCCCGATGCCGTGGGCACCGGCCAGTGCGTTGAGGTGGCTGATCATGGCAACGCCGGCCATGGTCTCACCATCAACAGCCGTTGGGATGCCCTCTTCAAAGCGGATCTCCACGTAGGCAGGTTCGTCGGGAGCAGCGCCGGGGCTCACAGTCCACTCGTAGGCGTCCTCCGGGGGTTCCATCCAGGGGTCCTCAAGCTCGCCGGCCTCGGCGCTGCGGCCCCACAGGTTCTCGTCGGTGCTGTACTTGTTGTTCGACGGCGCGATGGGCAGGCTGTGCTCGCGGGCGTACAGCACCTCGTCCTCGCGGTTCATGCCCCACTCGCGGATGGGCGCGATGAGCTCCACGCCGGGCGCCAGGGCGGACACCCCGACCTCGATGCGAACCTGGTCGTTGCCCTTGCCGGTGCAGCCGTGGGCCACGGCGTCGGCGTCGTGCTCCCGGGCCACCTCGGCCAGGTAGCGGGCGATGAGCGGCCGGCCCAGCGCGGTGGCCAGGGGATACTGGCCCTCGTAGATGGCGCCGGCGCGGAGGGCGGGCCAGAGAAACTCGTCGACCAGCGTCTCCCGGCCGTCGACAGTAACGGCCTCGGATGCGCCCACGGCGTAGGCCCGTTGGCGGATGGTTTCGAGGTCCACCATGCCCAGGTCGATGGTGCAGGTGATGACGTCGGCGTCGTAGTTCTCCTTGAGCCAAGGCACGGCGACGGAGGTATCGAGGCCGCCGGAGTAAGCGAGGACGATTTTCTTGCTGGGCATCGGTGGTGTGTGCTCCTTGATGTTTGTCATGCAGGCAATCTGCCCGAGTGTTGGTTCTCATCCTGCAATAAGACTGGCTTATGCGACTTGTTCCAGACGCTCGCGCAGGTACTCGTTGCTTCGAGCGCCTTTCGTCCGGTTGCACCAACCGCAGAGGAGTTGCAGGTTGGCGTCGACATCCGGGCCACCTTTGGACTTTGGGATGATGTGGTCCAACTCCAGCAGGCGAACGGGTAGCGCCAGTTCGCAGCCAGCGCAACTGCCGTTCTGTATCCCGTACAGTAGTTCCTTGATTTTGGGCGAACGACGCGGAGCGTCCGCGTCCGTACGCTTGGGTACATCGGTGCGGCGGATTACGCTTCCGAACAGAGCGGGTATGTCCTCGTCGCCCAGGCTGACTTCCCGGCGCATCCGGTCTATAACCAGGTCGTAGGCTTTCTCGGAGATGTCTATGCCAATCCACTGCCGACCCAACCGCTCGGCGGCGATACAGGCTGTGGCGCAGCCACAGAAAGGGTCGAGGACAACGTCGCCCTCGTTAGACGACGCTTTGATGATGCGCTCCAGCAGGGCCAGGGGCTTCTGCGTAGGGTAGCCGGTGCGCTCTTTGGATTGCGCCTGGACGGGTTTTATGTCATCCCAAATGGTATCGACCGGATTGCCTTGCATCTCGTCAAGATAACGCCTTTGGCTGGCGAGACCCGTTGACGAATAATGGATGATTCCTCTGTCGTGGGCTTCCTGCATCCGTTCTTTCGTCCAACGCCAGACCCGCATATGGCCGTTCCACTCGTAGGTCAGGTTGGGCCGATCCTTGTTCGGATTGGTTAGGTCGCTCAGCCGATATCGGCGACCAGTCTGTGGTTCAACGTGGCGATAAAACTGTTCCACATATTCACGGTCATGGGGGCGATATGAGCGGTTCCATGTGAACTGGTCGCCCTTGGAATAGTAGAACAAAGTGTCATGGTTATTTGGATAGCTCTTGAACGACAACCCTTTAGAATTGGTGCGTCGCCAAGTGATTTCACTGCGAAAGTTCTCCGGACCGAACACCGAATCCAGCAGGGCCTTCAGATAATGCGCAGCAGTGGGGTCGCAGTGAAGGTAGATGCTGCCGGTGGGCTTGAGCAGCCTATGCATCTCCATGAGGCGCACGGTCATCCAAGTGAGGTACGCCTGCATTCCCTCCGAGTGGGCCTTGCCGGCGGCCGTGATGATGTGGGCCAGGGCCGGGTGTTCGTCCTCTATCTGGGTGACCCATTCTTCTTTCACGTCGTCCAGGGTCCAAGCGTCCTTGAACGAAGCTCCGGCGGCCTGGCTCCCGATGGGAGCTTCGAACATCCGCTTGGAGTTGAAAGGCGGGTCGAGATAGATGAGGTCAACGGAGGCGGAATTGACGCCTCGCATAACCTCCAGGTTATCGCGGATGAATATCGTGCGATTGGCGACGTTGGACATAGTACTGCTTGTTGAGTGAATTACCCGGCGGTGTCCGGCCGCCGAGATTGGCCGCCATTCAGTTCTTCCAAGCATTGGAAGGGGGCTTGCGCAGTGGCCTCGTGCTCAGCGCGGAGCCGCTTCATGCGATAGCCGCGTTCTCGCTCCCGGTCGGCGTGATCCCGCTCGCTGTCGGTATGCCTCCGCTGTTCTTCCAGGCGATGGTCTCTGAGGAATCCGAAAACCATGATTAATTCCGCCACACGGGCGGTCATTCCGGTGGCTCGGTGCGCAGTTGGTTCACGTAGTTAACCAGGGCGAAGACGCCGGAGGCCTGTTTGACTGAGAACTCGGATCCCATCAGGCCACCCAGGCGGCTGAACACGTCCAGCCGGATGCGGCGTCCGTTGCTGACGATGGACCGGTCCCAATGGGCCTTCACGCCGTCGATGGTGGACATGGGGACGCGGGCCGAATCGGGGGAAACGGACTTGCCCAGATACACAAAATCGCGGTCAGCCCACATCATCCCGCGGCGACATTCGAACGGGCCGACCAACTCAAGGGCCTCGGAAAAAGTTTCACCGAGTTCCGTAGTCTTCTCTTCAGTGTAGACGTGGTGGAGGTGAGCAGTGAGCCCGATCATGCCCCAATACTGCAGAGGGCCGAAGCTGGCGCGGACGAGGCCTGTGGGGCCCTGTACCATTATCTTGGTTTCGGCGCGGGTTGGGTTCTCTTTGAAAAAGTCCCAGTCGGCCACGATATCCGACACGTCGGTCAGGGGCAGGCGAAAGGACTGGCTGGTATCCATGCCCGACTTGTGAAGGCAGCCGTCTTCGATCCACACCAGGCCATCCAGGCAGGGTATCGGGTTGAACACCTGGGGGGCGCGGATTTTGCCGTTACGGCCATCCACCGAGCCACCCGACTCACGACGGCGGCGCCGGAAAATGCTAATCATGCCCACTCCTGCTCTCCATTGCGATGGCGCCAGCGAAAATTATTCTACCAGCATATCCAGAGCACACCTACCATTGGTTCCAGTGGACGATTTCGTCCAGCGACTCGCGGTGGGCGGGCTGAAAACGGTCGCCGATGGTGTAGGCCAGGGGGATGAGGCCGGCTTGCATGACGCGGCGGTACGGAATGTCCAGCACGGCGGCGGCCTCCTCCTCGTGCATCAGGTGGATGCAGGTGAACACCGAGCCGATGCCACGGGCGCGAGCGGCCAGCATCAGGCTCCAGGCCGCGGGCATGATGGTGCCCCACTGCGCGCTCTGCACCAGGGTTGGCGCGCTGTCGGTGCGGCCGGCGATGCAGGGGATGACCATGACGGGAGCGCGGTGCAGGTTGTCGGCGAGGTATTGGGCGGAGTCCCCTACCCGCTCCTGGACGGCGGCGCGTACCGGATCATCGTAGGCCAGGTTGGTCGCTGCAGTTGGCGACTGGGTGTATTGCTCCCACCCCTGGCGGTAGAGATCGGCGACGGCTTGCCGCTTGCCAGAGTCGGTGACCACCATGAAATGCCAGTTCTGCCGGTTGCTGGCAGTGGGCGCCTGCTGGGCCACTGCCAGGCATTCGCGGATGACCTCGTCGGGAATAGGCCGGTCGAAGTCCAGCCGCTTGCGTACGGCGCGGGTGGTGGTCAACAGTTCATCGGGTGAGAGGTCATGGATCACGGGCATGGGCGGAGCTCCTTGCGATTTTGGGAACTATTATGTACCGGTGCACGCCGCATACCAACTCGGCGCAGGGGGCAGGCAAGCGGATGAACGGCGCGGCGCATGGTGCGCGGCTATGCTCACGCGTACAGGATCAGGCATCGCAACCAGCGGAACAGCGCGACTATATTGGTTCCGTAGCGATGACTGTTACCTGTACGGAATTACCACGCATCGCTCGCACTGACGGACCGGATGCGAGTGAGGAACGCCAAAGGATTCCGCCGCCGCCCGAGACACATTGGGACAATGGAGCGGGTTGGAGCCGGGTTTCCGCTATGGCTGGACGTCCAGTATGGCCCACAATTCTGATGGCGTGACTATCGGCACTCCTGACTCGTCCGTGAGAGCCAACAGGTCAGGGTCTCGAGTCACGGATGTAATCCGCCTCCGCCATGTAGGCCAGGATGACGAAGGGCTGATCGCTGGCGTCCCGGAATTCCGGTGTATCCGGCGGCGGGTCCGATATCCAGACCTCTTCGCAGTATCTGAGGTATATCCCGGACAAAGCGGTAACCATTCCCGCGTTCAGACCGAACCTGGGGTTGCTCAGTGTTCTGATGAGTTCGTCTCTGGTGGCCGCGCTGGTCAGTGGTTTGACTCGCCCTTCTTGCCAGTATTCCCTAACCCACGCATCGCTGCTGTACTCCCTCATGATTGGCATTAGCACTACGTTGGTGTCAAGCAATACTCGGGGAGTCGGCATTAATTTCTCGCTGGAGGCTCGAAGGCTTTCAGTATCTCGCTTTCGACGCCTTACATATCTCCCAGATGTTCCCATGCGTAACTGATCAGCTTGGGGTCTGGCATCCCGTTGCGGGACATCCTGAACTCGACTATGTCTGCCAGGTCGCCTGCGTTCTGGGTGCGCAGGGGTTTGTCGATGCCGGTCTGCCGCAGGACTTCCCAAGTCCATGCTGGCGCAACAGTGTCTTGATGCAAGACGATGACGGCGTCGAACGCTCCGAGGTCCGGCATGGTTACGGTGTGCCACGCATCGATATAGGTGAACTGGTAGTTGTGCACCACCAGGCAGTATTTGGCACCGGTGAGGGCTTCGATCTTGCTAGACTTGCCGGCGTCGCTGACTGCCTTGTCTAGAGCCCACTGCAGTGTCTCCGTGTCGTCCCTGACCTGCGGTAGAGGTTGCGCCAACGCTTCAAGTTGCTGTTCGAGGCTCCGTCGCTCGTTGGGGTGCCCAAGCTTCCGGTGATATCCGTTGGGGTCTTTCCTGAGAGCCTTGAGTTCAAACGCCCAGGGCACACGGTCTATGGTTCCGCGGAAATCCAAGGGGGCGTCGGGGTCTTCGCGCTCCCACTGTATCTCGACTTCCAGCCCCTGCTCGGACAAAAAAGCTGCGGCTCTTTTCATGAGGAGGTGCTCACTTCGTCGTTTCTCGTCCATCAGCTCGAAGGCGGTGGCCGCTTCGGTTCTGTCGTAGACCAGCTTGCTGATTTGGGGGGCGGCCTCTCTTAGGATTCGGGCCACCTGATTGTGGTTGGTGGCCGTGCTCCATCGGGTGATGTTACCCCATGTGCCTGGGGCGACGATGCCGTGTGCTTCAAGGTACCGCCGCAGGTCATTGACCAATTGAGGCCAACCGTAGGTGCGGCCTTTTTCATCTCTGTGGAGATGGCCGGCTACGAATTCGTCGCGGGCTTTTTGGAGAGCTTCATAGGCGTTCGAGTTGTCGCCCTGCTCCGACGCTGCGCCCTCCAAGATATCTGCGGCCCTCATGATGATCGCTGTAGCGAAGTCGGCATTCACCGTCGCTGGGCTTTTTGCTGCATGCTGCACGGTTGGCCTCCGCTCATCTGGAGCGCTAGACATTAGGTATTAATGTTCGCGCCCGCCAACACCGTTCGTCAACTGGTGTTCAGGGTGGCCCCGTACGGTTGTGTTCTCGCCCTGCCAGCTTCTGAAGACCGTGCTTGGGTGATCTTTTGGCAACAGGTTCTACGCGGTGGGGCCGACCCTGGTCATGCGGTCGAACTGGGCGGCCAGCACGGGGAGCAGTCTTTCCAACTGCGCGCGATTAGTCTCTCCCATCAGGCAGATCTGCAGCCAATTCCGCTGGCGCAAGTAGCCGCTGGCGTAGGAGGTGCAAAAGCCATGGGCTTCCAGGTTGCGGCCCATCTGCTGGGAGTCGATGGCACCCTCGGGAAGAGCTATGGTGGTTACCGCGCCAGCGCTCTCGTCTTCGGCGGCCACCAGGGTGAAGCCCAGGGTGCGCAGTTCGTGGCGGAGCCACCTGCCCTCACCCTCGATGTGAGCCAGCAGAGAATTGGATTGACGGGCCAGGCCCGCGTCCAGCGCCGCCAGCAGGTTGGAGGACAGCGTGAAGGGCACCGCGCCGCTGTCCTCGCCGGCGCTGTGGAGCCCCAGGTCCAGGTACCGTGGCAGGGTTTCGTCGGGCTGGGGCCGGTAGCCGGAGAAGACCAAGCCCAGGCCAGGGTAAGCCGCCAGGGCCTTGCCACTGGCCCCGCTGGCCAGCCACACGTCGCTCAGATCAACCGGCGTCGCGCCAATGCTGCTGATGCAGTCCAGTGCGAGTCTGGCGTCGTACCGTTGGCACATTTCCTTCAGGCGGGACAGGTTGGCAAGAGCTCCGGTGGAGGTCTCGCAATGGGGCGTCCAGAGCCAGCCGGCGGGGCCATCTGAATCGGCGCCGGACAACGCGCGGTGGATGAGGTCGTAATCCAGGGAGGCGCCCCATTCGTGCTGCACGGCCGTGTAACGCAGACCCATGCGGTTGGCGTGATCGAGAAGGCGTTCGCCAAACTCGCCCGCAGTCACGATAACTCCCGGCGCGTCGAGGCGGGACAGTTGCGCCGCCACCACGTCGTTGGCCAGGGTGCCGGAGCCAACCATCACGGCGCAGTGATCAGCGTTGCAGAGGGCGCGCAACCGCCGGCGCACGCTCTGCATCAGGGTGGCGAATTCCGGAGAGCGGTGGGAGAGCGGTGGGCTGCGGAAGGCCCGCACCACGGCGTCGGGCATGGCCACGGGGCCGGGGGTGAGTATCACCGGCTCGCCGGGAGGCGCGCCCACATCATCGTGAAACAGGCCGGGGAATTCGGCTCCCACGTTGCCCACGGGCCGGTACATGGGCTGGTAAGGCGCGGCGTCATCACCAACGACCGGGCCGAAGGGGATGAAGCCGATGTGCCGGTAGAGGGATTGCTGGGACACGCGACCGGACATCACCACGTAGTCGTAGCCGCCCTCCTGGCAGTAGCGGGCCATCATAGTGAGCAGGCCGGTGAGGACGCGGGTGCGCCGCATATCGGGGCGCACGGCCAACAGGCGGACCTCGCACACCCGGGCACCCTCTGCCTGGGGCAAGTACTCTTCAAGGCTACCCAGCTTTTCGTCCAAGGAGAAAGGTCGGCGGTCGCGGACGCAGATCATGCCGACGAGCTCGTGGTCCCGGCGGCAGATGAAGTAGGTGTTCTGGTCGTGGAAGCGGTCCACCAGCACGCCGTCGTCGTTGGAAGGATGCTGGGGCACCTCCTCGACGAAGGAGGCATAGTTCAACTGGGAGATTTCCTCGAACTCCCACCGCTCGTCGGCCTGCTTAAACGTCAGCCGGAGAGCATTGTCGTTACTGCCGTTCGTGGAAACGTCGTCCACGGGCAGCGACCCCGATTCCGCCATGTTGCGTTGCGTCATATCCATCACATGCGGCTGGGCCGATATCCTGGCTGGGGACCAAACATTATACTAGCGACAATCAATCAGTTATTGGAAGATATCAAAGGCCGTTTTACCATAAAATCCCGCAATGCACACTATCGTCGCGGTGGGATATAATGCGACAAAAGGCGCAACCCAAAACGCCACCACCATCAAGGGAGGTATCATCATGGCCCACACTCCGAAGCAGCTTGGTCACCTGGTCATTAAAGTCAGGGACATCGAGCGCAGCGTTGATTTCTACACAAACGTCCTGGGGCTGACCGTGATGACGGGGCGACCCGGTGGAATGACGTTCCTGTCTGCCGACACGACCATGTCCCACGAGTTGGCGCTGATGCCGCTGGGGATGGACGCGCCCGGCCCCGAAGACCGGCGGGTCGGCATGGCCCACATGGCGTGGCAGATGAACTCCTTCCGCGACCTGAAGGAGCTGTACCAGCGGTGCAAGGACTACGGCGTGAAGTTCAAGAGGCTGGGCGACCACGGCATCTCCATGGGCGTGTACATCTACGATCCGGACGACAACGAGATCGAGATCTACTACGAGTCGCCGGAGAGCGAATGGGGGAACAAGGACGGGTTCCTGTTCGAGGGGAACTTCCCCTGGCAGCTTGATCCCATCGAGGAGCGGGAGCCGGCGGCGGTGGGCGACGACGACTAAACCAGCGTCGCAAATCTCGCTGAACCAACGTAGGGGCGAATGAACATTCGCCCCTACGCGCATTTTGGGCGCCGACACAGATATAATCCAGCCGAACGCACGGCGCGTTACCAACTGGCCACGCACTCTCCCGCCCGGCGAGGCTCACCATGACCACCGCCAAGACGCCCAAAGCCCCGCCCGACTTCACCCTGCCGGACCCTCCCAAGTCCCAGGACGAAAAGATGACCGCCTCCCAGCACCTGTCCCTCACCGGCGGCGCTCACTCCCTGGTCGTATATCTAGGCAACCCCGACACCACCGTCGTCGGCGCCGACCTCTACATGATCCCCATCCCCACCACCGAACTGACCAGCATGGCCGGCGCGGTGTATCCCGACCTGATGGTGGCATTCGACGCCGACCCGGCACTCTACCAGGCCCAGAACGGCTACGTCATCTCGGAACAGGGCAAGCCTCCCGACTTCGTTCTGGAGGTCGCCTCGCGCTCCACGGGACGGAGGGACACTGTCGAAAAGCGGATCCGCTACGCCGAGCTGGGCATCCCGGAGTACTGGCGCTTTGACGAAACCGGCCAGTACCACGGCGCTCGACTGGCCGGCGACCTCCTCGTGGACGGACGCTACCAGCCCATCCAGATTGACGAACTGCCCGACGGCAGCCTGCAAGGCCACAGCGCCGTCCTGAACGTGGACCTGCGCTGGGCCAACGGCCAGCTGCATTGGCACGACCCGGCAACGGGCCAGCGCATCGCCTCCCTGGAGTCCGAACGCGAAGCGCGCATCCAGGCCCAGGCTCACTCCGCGGCTGAGCAAATGGCCCGCGCCGCGGCTGAGGAACGAGCCGGTGCTGCCGAGGCCAGAGCCAAGGAGCTCGAAAACCAGCTCCGCCAACTGCGCGGTGAATGATCGCCTTCTGGAACAGGTAGACCCGCATACCCTGCCGTCGCTCGCTCCACCGCACGGCTTTCCGGCGCGCCCAACCGGGTTCCAGCTGAACGGCTCGTCGAATGGCATATCCAACTCGCAAAACTGCAGGCGGAGCGGGACCGGAGCGCGTCCGTGGCGCTGGGACATGATTGCGAATGGTGAGTGATGGCTACTCCTGAGACGGACGCGGCGCGATACGATTACATCATCATCGGCAGCGGGATCGCCGGGCTGAACACCGCGCTGCTGGCGGCGCAGCACGGCAGCGTGCTGGTGGTGACCAAGGGGCGCATTGACGACTGCAACAGCCGGTACGCCCAGGGCGGCATCGCCGCAGCCATCGGGCCGGGGGATTCAGCGACGCTGCACGAGCGGGACACGCTGGAGGCCGGCGCCGGCCTGTGTGACCCGGAGGCAGTGGGAGTTCTCACCGGACAGGGGCCGGACAGCATCGCCGGCCTGATCCAATGGGGCGTGCCCTTCGACACCATCCACGGCCAGATCGCCCTGGGGCGTGAGGGCGCGCACAGCATGCCGCGGATCCTGCACGCCGGGGGCGACGCCACCGGCCAGCACATCGAGGACACCCTGGCCGACCGGGTGCGGGCGTCGCAACTAATCACCGTGCTGGAGTACACCCACGCCATCCGCATCTGCGTGGAGGACGGCGCGGTGGCCGGTGTTGAGGTGATGGGCGTGGGGAGCGAGATTGCCACGACGCACGCGCCTCGCAATGACAGTAGCGCCGGCGAACGGCGGGTCATGCGCAGCCGCGTGGTGGTGGTGAGCACGGGCGGGGCCGGCCGGCTGTACCGGCACACGACCAATCCGGAGGTGGCCACGGGAGACGGAGTCGCGCTGGCCTTCCTGGCAGGCGCGGAGGTGATGGACATGGAGTTCTACCAGTTCCATCCCACGGCGCTGTGGCTGGAAGGCGCACCGACGTTCCTGCTGTCGGAGGCGATGCGCGGCGAGGGGGCGATACTGCGAAACGCGGACGGTCAGCCGTTCCTGGCGGACCATCACCCCATGGCGGACCTGGCGCCAAGAGACGTGGTGTCAAGGGCCATCGCGGCGGAGATGGAGCGGGCCGACGGGCGGCCGGCGATGCTGGACATATCTCACCTGCCGGCGGCAACGGTGACCAGCCGGTTTCCGACGATCTACGCGGAGTGCCGGCGGTACGGGCTGGACATCACCCGGGAGCCCATTCCGGTGGTGCCGGCGGCGCACTACATGATGGGCGGCGTGCGCATCGACACGTGGGGTCGCACCAACATCACCAGCCTGTACGCCTGCGGCGAGGCGGCGTGCGCGGCGGTGCACGGGGCCAACCGGCTGTCCAGCAACTCGCTGCTGGACACGCTGGTATTCTCCCGTCGGCTGGTGGAAGCGACGCTGGGGAACGCGCCGGAATACGCGGGACCGAATGATGACGACGGCAGCCTGCGGATCGGGCTGACGGACCGGGCCATGGTATGCGCCACGGTGCCGGAACGGGGCAAGGAGAACCTGCAGGACCTGATGTGGCGCAACGTGGGCATCGCGCGGAACGGGACGCGGCTGCTGCTGTCGGCGCGGATCCTGAACCTGTGGCAGCGGCAATCTCATGGAGCATACGGGCCGCCGCCGGAGACGCCGCAGGGCTTCGAGCTGCGGAACATGCTGGTGGTGGCGCGGCTCATCGTGGAGGCGGCCCTGCAACGACGGGAGAGCCGGGGCGCGCACTACCGTGAGGACTTTACGGAGACGCCGGAGGAGTGGCGGCGGCACATCGTGCTGAGGGGTTAGGGCGGCGAGAAAATGGGCTTGCTCAGGGTAACAGTTGCCGCTGGACTGGCCATGCTAGTGGTGACGCTGCTGGCGTACGGCGGCAACGTTGCGCCCGCTCCCGAGACCGTCGCGGATACGCCGGCGACGGCAGCGCCGACGGTCGCACCGACGGTGCCCGCTCCGACCGAAACGGCGCCAACACTGACGTCGATGCTCGCTGTGCCGACGGAGACGCCGGAGCCAACTGTCACTCCCCTGCCTACCGCAACGGCCACTCCCGTTCCGACGGCCACTTCAACTCCAGCATCCACAGCGACGCCAACACCTACTCCTACTCCGGAACCGACAGCGACGCGCCGGCCCACCTCCACGCCGCGTCCGACCGCGACTCCCACACCGGCGCCAACACCCACGCTGCGCCCGGCGGTGGGTCCGGGGACGGAGCAGCGCAACATCATGCTGCCGCTGGCCGGGGAGACGCAGCTGACCATACAGCGGAGCAAGCCGGGGGCGGCGCGCAGCATGGACCTGCTGGAGCACGCGGTGCGGACGACTGAGGAGTTCATGGGAGAGCCCTTCCCGGTGCGTTACGTCGGCATCCTGTTCAAAGACGCAGTGCATGCCGCGGAGGGTTCGGCCGGGACCAACTTCGGGCACGTGATCGCGCAGCGGGCCAAGTACGACGTCGACGACGGAAGCTGGGAGGCCAGGTGGCTGCCCAGTTTGACCGCCCACGAGATCGCCCACTTCTACTGGGGAAGCGACGAGGACTGGATCGACGAAGGGGCGGCGACGTTCATGGAATTCATCGTGGAAAACGCTCGCACCGGCGCGCCACTAACCGCCGATAAGTATCCTTGCGCCGTTTTCGCGACCCTGGGTGAGGTTGATCGGAAAAATCCGCAACACCCATCAGACGGCGGTCCGTGGAAAGAATTTCGATGCAACTACTCACTGGGGGAGCGGCTGTTCCTGGATTTGTACCGGACGCTGGGGCAGGAGCAGTTCCGCGAGGGGTTCCGCAATCTCTACCTAGCGTCCAAGGGACGGGGCTCCTACGCCGGCATAGCGGAGGTGGAGGCGGCGTTCAAGAAGGATGCGACGCCGGAGATTATCGCGGCGGTAGATACGGTGATCAACGCTTGGTACAACGGACCTACCCCTCTGAGTATCGCGCCGCCCGACACTGGACCTGTTCAACCTGGATTGCAGGCGTTCAAAGCGAGAGTGGTCACCTCTTTCGTGAGTTTGGAGAATGATTGGGACGCATTCGGGAATTGGAGATCCTTCCTTGCCAGAGAAACCGAAACCTTTTCGGTCGCCGAGGGAGGGGACGTGGACAGGGCCTACATTTATCTGGGCTTCACGTTGCCAGTAACCAGCGGCACGAAATCCGTATCCCTGGATGTCGTAGAGTATTTTGAGGATGGATTCGCCTTCTACCCCCGGCAGATCCCGATGAAATTCCGGCCAGCATCGACCATAGGCTGGTGGCGCATTCCTGTGGGTCCGCGAATCGGAGATCCGTGGTTGCCCGGCCGCTACGGTGTCTACGTATACGAGGGAGACCGTAAGGTGGCGCAGGTGGAGTACGAGGTGGCGCCGTAACATGATGCCCCGTAAGGCCCGCACGGCACCGGGGGAATCTACCAGAGTTCGCGGGAGGCGAGGCGGGCGCCTTCGGCCATTGCGGCCAGCTTGGCCCAGGCTACGTTGGTCTCCACCTTGCGTCCCCAGGCGGAGGTGCCGAAGCCGCAGTCGCTGCCGGGGATGACGTTCTCGCGACCCACCAGGTTGGCGTAGTTCAGGATGCGCTGGGCGATGAGCTCGGGGTGCTCGATGAAGTTGGTGGTGGTGTCGAGCACGCCGGGGATCAGAACCTTGCCCTCGGGGAGGCGGACGTCTTCCCACACCTTCCACTCGTGGCCGTGCCTGGGGTTGGCGCCCTCGATGGACAGGCCCAGGGGCCGCGCCCGCAGCACGATGTCCACGATCTCGCGCAGAGGCACGTCGTGGTGGTGGGGGCCCTCGGTGTTGCCCCAGCAGACGTGGAGCCGCATCTGCTCCGGGTCGATATCCTTCAGGGCGTAGTTGATCACCTCAACGTGCAGTTCGACTATCTTCTTGAATTCCTCCACCGACAGGTGTGAGAACTGCGACACACGGGTCATGGCGAGGTCGGGGCAATCGATCTGGAGGATGAGGCCGGCGGCGGCGATGGCGTTGTACTCGTCCTTCATCACCTCGGCGAGGGCGTAGAGGTAATCCTCCTCGGTGGCGTAGTACTCGTTGGGCAGGAAGTTGGCGATGACGCCCGGCGAGGCGGCGGTCATGAACACCTCCTCTACCTCGCGGCCCGACGCGGCCTCCCGCAGGCTGGCGATGTCCCGCTCCACGGCGGGCCAGTCCTTCCAGGCGATGGGGCCGGTGCAGGCCGGCTGGGGCATGTTGCGCGAGGACATGCTGGTCTGCGTGGCGGCGTACTCGGGGAAATCGGCGTCGTCCAGGCGCGGACGGGAACGCACCATGCGCTCGCCCTCAAAGCCGGTGAGCCGCTCCTTGACGTAGGTGGCGTACTGGGAGCGGCCCTGCTCGCCGTCGTTGACCACGTCGATGCCGGCGTTCTGCTGCCGGTCGACGATGTCGCCCACGGCAGTGCGGATGCTGGACTGGAAAGCGGCCTCGTCGAAGCTCTGCTGGTCCTCGCGCAGGCGCAGGAGGTCCTGGAGCTCGGGAGACCGGGGCAGGCTACCGGTGTGGGTGGTGAGGATTCTGGACGTGCTGCGTTTCATGGTCCCTCCGGTGTTGCGGCGATGATCGGCGTGAAGGGTGCAATTGTAATCCATGCGGCTGGGAGCGGCCCTGGAATGCGTTGCGCAGTGGATCAGGACGCAGGGAACCCCGATGGCGGGCTCATGCGTACCCAGTTTGTCATCGCTGGGAGCATGGCGACGCGGCGGTCTCGTTCCCATTGAGATGACCTATGCCTCAACGAGATTGCCACGCTTCGCTCGCAATGACAGGGGGAGAGGCTTCGCTCGCAATGACAACTCAATCGAAAGCGGGTACGCATCGGCGATGGCGGGCAAGCGGCGCTGCGACGGCAGGGGGAACGGGTGGCGGCTCGGCGGCGCTGCGCCGGCGGGAGGGACGGGTGGCGGCCCTGGAGTGCGTTGCGCAACAATGGTATGGATCCCACCCGTATCAAGTACGGGGTGACGTTCTTTCGCCGGAATGACGGTTGAACTGAAAGGCCGTGCGCACTACCGCGAGGACTTTACGGAGGCGACGGAGGGGTGGCGACGGCACATCTCGGTGAGGGGCTAGCCGCGGGACGCGAGGAGGGCATCGACGCTGGCGCACTTGGGACAGGCAACGGGATCGTGGGCCAATGAACTTCCCCCGGGACTACCGGGCGGAAATTTGAGGTTGTTGCAGCGGGCAGGAACAGTGGTGTGCATCTCGTAGCGGCTGGGACGGTCGCAGAGTTGACCGACGCGGCCGGCGGCGGCGATGGCCTCTTCCAGGGTCATTGGATTGGGATCGGCGGCCATGGCCGAGGTCACGGCGGCGATCAGCCTGGAGACGCGGCGACGGGCACGGCGCATGGCCCGAACACTATCGGGGACCGATGATCCGGCGGGGACCGATGATCCGGCGGGGACCGATGATCCGGCGGGGACCGATGATCCGGCGACGATGTCGGACAGCTCGTACACCTGACGCAAGGTGCGCTGGTGGGTGTTCTCCAGCAAGCCGTCGAACATGAGCCGGCTGATCACGATGTGCAAACGGCGACGGGTGTTGTGAGGATAACGCCAATGGACGGCGGCGGCGGTCACAGCGTGGGTGGCGGAGCGCCTGAGGGCTCCGGCAGCGCGCTGGTAATCACCGGCGTCGAGATCGGCGTTGACAAGGTCCAAGAAATGAAGGCTGCGGCTGAGGTGGTAATTGGGGCTCACGGGCTCTCCTGGTCGGGTGTAATGATGCGTCAGACTCACGCGTACCCAGTTGGGTATTGCGTGGGGCGAAACGACATGGCAATTCCATCGCCGTGGCGACGTCGCTTACGCCAACGAGATTACCGCGCTTCGCTCGCAATGACAGCAGAAAGGACGCTGGCATTGACAAAGCAACGGGCGCTCGCAATGACAACGGAAAGGACCAGGGCCATTCGATTATCCGGTTTGGCTCTGCTGCCAACGGGGGCTCCCAGTAGGCGGTCATCGCTCAAATCACCGGATTTGGACAAGTATCGTCATCGGTCGGCAACAATCGAAAGGCCCTGGAGTCACTGACGCGTACATGGTTTAGTAAATCAGTCATTGTGAGCGAAGCGTGGCAATCTCGTGGGGTAACGGTCACCTTGCTGGTCACGAGATCGCCGCGTCGCTTTGCTCCTCGCGATGACAAACTGGGTACGCGTGAGGTGGGAGTCAACGCATAGGGACGGCTGCCGGGGCGAAACCGGTCGTGCCGGCGAAAGCCGGCATCCGGGAAATCCCTGGCCTTCTCACGTTCGCCGGTGCGCAGGCTGCCTCGGTTCCTGCTTCCGCAGGAAGGACGGCTTCACCACAAGGACACCCACCGATTCTGGGCAGTTGCACAAGCTGGACTTTACGCATTTTAAGCGGCGTAAGCGAGAAAGGTTGCAACTCAATGGCACAGGGTAGCCGGAAGTTCCCGGACAACAGCGTTGGCGGCAGATAATGATAACCCTCCGACGCCAGCCACGGGTGGCGGTGTCCCAACGTGATGGCATCCGTTGCTTCCCTTAAATTTTGCGTAAAGTCGAGACAAGGATGTGCTTGCGTTGAGAGGATCAGTCCCCGACGATAGGGCGGGCCGTGAAATGCGCACTGTCGATGAACGAACAAGCCGCGCGGTGATGCTTGCTTGTCTCTCGGGGTTGGGGGGCGCGGGTTCGAATTGTCCCAGACCGGGTGCAGAGACAGGGTCTTTCGATCTCAAGGGTGTTCGGCAGCGGTGATACCGCTGCGGTGTGCGTCAGCGCCGGTCGAACATCGACTGTGCGACCAGGAGTCTGCGTTCCTCCTGGGTCAGTTGGGCGAAGTTCCTGATGGCAGTCTCGGCCTGTGCAATGGTGTTGAACGTTATGGTACGAGTGATCGAGAAGTTGGGGTCATAGTCGGCTTCCCGGCGCAGGTCCTGTAGGTCGATGAAGGCGCGGGCGAAGTATTCTCCGGTTGGGGATAGCAGGTTCAGGGCTGCGCGCAGGTTATTCTGGGCTCTGCCGTGGTCGAGGCGGCGGTAGACCCGTTCCCACGCATAGGCGGACACGTTGGACTGCGGTTGACCGGCGATCAGCTCGGCGTTGGACGCTGCCAGCGTGTGGAATAAGGCGTAGTAGGCGGCGCTGATTGCACGTCGCATATCCGCTTCGGAGGGTGGAGAATCTGTCGACTGCGGCACCAGTTTGTGGCAGGTGGCAATGAGCTCGTTTGGGTCTATCATCGTGCGGGGGCGGGTGGAGTTGACGACTCGCGGTATTGCAGCCAAGTGGGGTCGTTGATATCAGTGTAGTGGATCAAGGCGCGCGCGGTGATGCCGGCGGCGCGGATCGGCTCGTCGATGACCCGGAACAGCGTGATCATCAGGTGGCCGTCGAGCACGGGGTCGGGGGCAGTGTACAGGAGATGTACGTCGAAGAACTCCTCTTCCTCATGGTTCAGCCGGACGGTGACGTTGGCGTCCTGGAATTGGACGGGAGACGGGAAGTGGGTTTTCGCTCCGTCGAGAATTATTTGTTTGATGACGTCTATTTCCCGTTGGGTGATGGGCATTGGGGGCCTCGCGTGGGGATGGTCTCAGTTCTGATGCTATGGGGCGAAATCCCGACAGTCAATGCCTGGCAACAGCACACGCGTACCCACATTGCGGCGGGGAAACGTGAGAATCAGCATTTTCTGGATTTGGGGATTATCAGGATTGCAACCGTCCTGCGATGGGGCTCTCTCAATCCTGACCAACCATAAAATCCCGTGAAACCTGTTTCTGACGATTTACGAAAGCGGGCACGCATCAGGGCCGGAGGGACGAGTCCGCGCCAAATCGGGCGTGCTATTCTGGCCGGCGGAATGTGTGCCGCCATGACGCCGATGATGCCGACCATATCGCCCCAGGAGTTTGTCGCTCGCTGGCGGGATGCCGGCTTTGGCGAGCGGCAGGGGGCGCAGTCGTTCTTCAACGACCTGTGCGGGCTGGTGGGTCACGCGACGCCGGAGGGGTACGGCGATCCGGAGGCGTTCACCTTCGAGAAGTGGGTACCGGGCGGGTTCGCCGACGCATATTTCGAGGAGCATTTCGGCTGGGAGTTCAAGGGGCAGGACGCGCAGCTGGACGGGGCCCTGACCCAGGCGGTGGGCTACGCGCGCCACCTGTAGAACCCACCGCTAATTGTCGTATCGTCATTCAATACGGTACGGATCCAGAAGCGCTCCCAATCGTAATCTCCGTTCCCAAGTTACCAGGATGTTGCTCAAATCGGGCCAAGGACCGCTGATGCCCTCGATCCAGCGGCTGATTTTGGCAACCTTCCTTGACCATAGGCTCAGGTATTCTAAAGTGAACAAGCGTCTTGTATCACCTGAGCAGCAATCGCACTTATGCTTTACTGATGCGGCAAGCTTCGCGCACAGAGCCAAACAACATCCTTTGCTGGGTTCATCATGACCGAATTGTACAGATTTAGAAGCGTCAGGGCTCTATTGTGCGAAAAGTTTGCGGAACTGGACAGGCAAACAATTTTCTTTGCAGCTCCAGACGAACTCAACGATCCCATGGAAGGATTCCGTGACATCATCTGGGCCGGAGACCACATTCTATGGATCAATCTATTCCGAGATTACGTGAACTGCTTACACTGGAGCTTTCATCATATGCTTGTATTCGGCGAGCATATTCGCTTTGAGCCCCGGGATGTGCGTGCTGCGCCACCATGGAACGCGCCCCCAACCGCCGGTGCACAGGAACTGTCTCAAACGATTTGGGCAAAGGTCAAAGCCCAAGCCCAACTAACTCAGTTCGCCGAGAATATCACGGCCTTCCAGCGCAAGGCTCGGAAAGCCGAGTTGGCGTCGTATTTACGACTCATCCACGTTCATGCCTTAACGGCAATCCGTCAAACGTACATCGCGAAGGGGTTTATCGCTGAAGACGATTGGTCCGACACCGCAAAGCTATTCCCATCGCCAATGGCTTTGACTGATATGCTAGACTATGCCACACAGGCAGGAGGTGAACAGGTATTCGATGCGGTGTTTTCCATGATTGACCATCTATCGGCCAAAAATACCCTAATTTACAGGTATAACAATAGGCACGACAACGGTAACATAGCCCATCTAAACAAGATGAGCGTGTTTTTCAACTTCCCAAGCCTTTACATCGAACAGCTCGGTGCCCTCCTCTGGCCGCAATGGTACACTGCGTGCTTTGCGAAAACCTTCAACAATTCCTCTATGTGGTCTCATTATGGAGACAAGCACGAAGGAGCGTGTTTGATATTTGACACCGAGGATACTGGAGATAGCGCAACCATAGCACTGATCCACATTGTGAACTCACCCCCAGATCAAGGTCGCACCACCGAGACCGCCAGGGATTTCGTGCCAATGCCATTCTACAAAATGCAATACCAGCAAAGGCCTGAGGAAGTGAATTTCTTCCATTCAATGGGACATTTACCGCTTGGCCTCCTTATGAACTTATGGTTTACCGATGAAGGCGGGACCGTTTCTAACCTTTATAGGGCATATACGGGCGACGAAATCGCATGGCGAGAACGGTATTGGGAAGCATTCCGCAGTGATATCGCATTCAAAACCAAAGATTGGGAATACGAGCAAGAATTGCGGTTAGTGCTGTACAGTGCCTTGGGAGACTTCGCCAACCCAAATGATCGCACACTAACCTACGACTTCGGGTCGTTGACAGGGATCATATTCGGGATGCGCATGTCCGACCAGCACAAGCAGGAAATCATTGAAATCGTTGAGCGCAAGTGCAGGGAAGCCAATCGCACTGGCTTCGAGTTTTATCAGGCCTACTACGATCCTCGATCTGGAGAGATACAGAGCAGGCCGCTCCATATACAGTTCGCGGGGCTCGGTTAGACCTCGAAAATTGCCACGGGTCAGCGCGGCGGAGTTGAAGCGGCGGACGCTGACCAACCTGTACAACGCGCGGCCGACGTGGCTGGAGAACATCCACGGCCGGCTGGATGCGGCGGTGGCCGATGCCTACGGGTGGCCGGCGGACCTGGCGGACGGGGAGATCATCGAAAGGCTGCTGGCGCTGAACCTGGAGCGGGCGGAGGAGGGGTGAGGGCACCCTTCGACAGGCTCAGGATAAGCCAGGGCGTTGGATTGTGGTATACTGATAGAGTACGTTGCAGGTTGCGTACAATAGTTATCACTGAATGGAGAGCTATAAGTGGGATTATTCGGCAGAAGCACCAGACCTATGACGCACTACCAACGTGTAAAGCGCAGAGCGGCTCGTGATATGTTAGTGCTTGGTGCTATATTTACTATTAGCACAGTAGCGTCTCTATTTATTGGAAACTTCGCAGTTGTTTTATTCCTCGCGGGGGTCAGCGTAGCATTTTTCCTGGTTGGCTATCAGCAGCAAATTGACGCCATTGCCGCCGGCGACGAAGTTTCGCAAAGGAGCGAACAAAATGGTGAGCAAGATACGTGACGCCATGTCGAACGATGATTTCAGGGAGTACGTACTGACGTATCTACCCATCGCCGGCATCATAATACTGGCGGTTGCCTTTGTATCAATCTCACTAGCCCGGGCCGGCTAACCGCTGCGCGAGGGGTGGCTGAATCCGGAGGGGTCAGCGCGGCGGAGTTGCGGAAGCGGACGCTGACGAACCTGTACAACGCGCGGCCGACGTGGCTGGAGAACATCCACGGCCGGCTGGATGCGGCGGTGGCCGACGCCTACGGGTGGCCGGCTGGCCTGGCAGACGCCGAGATACTGGAGCGGCTGCTGGCGCTGAACTTCGAGAGGGCGGGGGAGGGCTGAGGGCGTTTTGACGGGGCCACGAGCCGATGCTACCGTGAGAATATCTGCGGACAACGTTATGCCGTCCATCGAGAGGAATCCATAATGGCCACCGGCCAAATTGAGCATATGCTGGAATACCGACAGTTGGCGTCGCGGATGCGGCAGCAAATCGAAGGGCTGACGGAGCAATATCCGGAGCAATGGGCAGCCATGGTCCCTGGTGAGGAACTGTTCGTAGCCGGCACTATGGACGAACTTCTGGCGGTTCTGGATGAAAAGGGCCTACGGGAGGGGAACGTCGTCATTGAGTTTCTGGACTCCAATCCAACGCCGTTGATACTGTGATTCTCGGAGAATTTGGGCCCACCGGGCAGCCCTTTGTTGAAGGCTACCTGACGCTGCCCCGGTTTGGTATAGCCAGAAATATAGTCTTCCTGGTTGACACCGGAGCGTATGCGACTTGCATTCACCCCCGGGACGGTACGCTTGCCGCAATTCCCTTCGACCAACTGGAAAACCCCGTCACCTCCAATGGCGTGGGCGGTCCGGCTACGTATTTCAGTGAGCGCGCTGTCCTGGAGTTCGTCGACGGCGAAGCCAGAGAAATTCGCAGTTGCGAGGTTGATGTCCTCATCGCAAAGCCGGCCGCAGACCCGATGCACAGCATAAACCGGCTCCCTTCGCTGCTGGGCAGGGACATTATCGACCGCTGGCGCATGGTGTACGACCGTGTGGAGGGGGTCCTCGAATTCACGGTGAGGTGCGCCGACAACGTCCTGGGCGACGAGTGACTTGAGGTCGGGCGTAAATCGCCCCAAAATTGCTGACATCGTGGCGTTGACGGTGGTTTACGTGAACCGGGACAGGCCGATGATATACTGCGAGCGCGCACGGGTTGAGGTTCAGCAGGAGGTCTGGTGATGACCACCGCAAAGAGGTTAATGACCGCCGATGACCTGCTGGCGATGCCCGACGACGGCAACCGTCACGAGCTGGTCCGAGGGGAACTGATAGAGATGCCGCCGCCGGGGATAATGCACGCCATCGTCACGGGGCGGTTGGGGATGCGCATGGGATATTTCATTGAGGCGAACGGCCTGCCCTTCGTGTACGGACCGGAGGCCGCAGCCTACATGGAGCGGGGGCCGGACACGGTGCGGGCGGCGGACTTTGGAGTAATATCGCTGGAGCGCATCGGCGGTCCGATACCGCAGCGGGGGTACGTTTTCGGCGTGGTGCCCGACCTGGTGGTGGAGACGGTTTCGCCCGACTATCGTGAGGCGGTAGCGGAGGCCAGGGCGCAGATGTGGTTGGATGCCAGCGCGCGCCTGGTTTTGACCGCGTACATTGAGCGCGGGACGATCGTGGCCCGTCGCGACGACGAGACGGTGCAGGAACTTGGCGAAGGGGATACGTTGACGGCAGAGCCGGTGCTGCCCGGGTTCGAGTGCCCGGTTGCGGATATCTTTGCGACGATCCCGGCATGATGGTGCGACGGGTATCCGGCAGAGGGAGCGGCAAAAAGCAGGGCGCGGTTATGTCCGGCGCCTGTCCCTCAAGCAGGACGGCGTACTCCGGCCACTCCGCGCTTACTTATCATGCTACGGTTCAGCCCGGTAGGTGTCAATGAGTCAACGTTTCGCATCAGGGTCATTCGATTGTTGTCGCCAAGGATGACGCGACGCGCCAGTCACGGTGCGATGCAACGGCTATCGGCGAGAGCACCTGTTACAGCGACGAGATTGCCACGCTTCGCTCGCAATGACAGTTGGTAAATCGCTCGCAATGACAGTTGGTAAATCGCTGTCAATGACAGTTGGCAAAATCGAATGACCCTGTTTGATGACAGGCCATATTGTGGGCGGAACGAGTGGGTGTAGTACACTTCGGTTACTGTATTTCTGATCCGAAGGTTGACACTGTGGTAACGGAGACATACGCGGAGGCGGCCAGGCATCTACTGGCGCAGGCGCAAGGCGAGTTGGAGCAGGGTGATGTTCGGCAGGCGTCGGAGAAAGGATGGGGCGCCGCGGCGCAGATGGTGAAGGCCGTGGCGGAACGGCGCGGCTGGGAGCACCGAACCCACGCCGGATTGTTCCGGGTGATCAGTGATCTGGCGACGGAAACCGGCGACGACGAGATCCGGAACCTGTTTCATGTTGCCAACAGCCTGCATATCAACTTCTACGAGAATTGGAACACCGCCGAGAATGTGCGGGCGGCGCTATCGGATGTGGAGCGGCTGCTGGAAAAACTGAGTTCGCTGGCCAACTGAGGCGGGAACGACGCACGGGTCGGCGTTCAAGGGGGCTGGATCGCCGCGCTGCACTCGCAATGGCAGGCGGAGGGTGTGGAGGAAGATTAGGGTCAGCCGGGATCGGGGTGATACACTGCGATTGCAGGAACCGGGACGGCAACGGAGAGCAGATGGTAACGGAGACATATGCGCAGGCAGCGCGCCATCTGCTGGAGCAGGCCACTGCCGAGATGGCGCAGGGCGACGTACGGCAGGCGTCGGAGAAGGGATGGGGAGCGGCGGCACAAATGGTGAAGGCGGTTGCCGAGCAGCGCGGTTGGGAGCATCAGCGCCACGCGGCCCTTTTTGCCGCGGTGTCGCGACTGGTGGATGAAACCGGCGATGACGACATCAGCCGACTGTTTGCTGTTGCCAACAGCCTGCACGTCAATTTTTATGAGAACTGGGACACCGCTGAAAACGTAGCACGACATCTAGTCGATGTGGGGCGGTTCGTGGGCAAGCTGGGACCTCTGGCGGGGTGAGGGCAAAGGGCGCGTAAATTGGTGACAGCGCGGCGTTGACGGGGTCTGGAGTAGGCCGGTAGGCTAGAGTAAATCGAGAGAGAAGAGCCGGTGGGACTGACCTGATGGCGGGTCGGTTCCACCGGCTTTTTGCGTGGGTGGGTACCGGCCGGACATCGGGCGTCGCCGGCGGGGAGGTCTGGATGATGACGACGATGATGGAGCCGGGAGCGCGGCGGCAGGGACGGACGGGACGGACGGGATGGCCGATGACGGCGGGTCTGCCGGATGGTCGGGCCGCGCTGCTGGCGGCACTGGATGCGTACCGCAGGGGCGCGGCCGAGGCGCCGGTGGTGTGCAAGTGGGAGACGGGCTCGGCTGCTGGTGGCGACGTGCTGCCGGCGACGAGATTGCCACGCTGCGCTCGCAATGACAGTGGGCGGGGCGGCAATGGCGAGTCCGTCGTGGAGGATGCGGTGGCCGGCCCGCTGGTTTTCGTGGCGTCCACGGGGGAGGTGGATCGGCACGGCGATACCGTCGCGCCGGAGGGGTGGCGGCTGGAGGCCTACCGGGACAACCCGGTGGTGCTGTGGGCCCACGACTACGGCGAGCCGGCCATCGGGCGTGCGGAGGCGGTGTGGAGCGACGGACGGGCTCTGCTGGCGCGGCTGGAGTTCGCGCCCACGGAGTTCGCCGGGCAGGTGGAACGGCTGTACCGCCAGGGCTACCAGCGCGGCGTGTCGGTGGGTTTCCGTCCGCTGCGCTTCGATGAGCGGCGGGACCCGGTGAGCGGGGCGTTCCTGGGCATCCGGTTCCTGGAGCAGGAGCTGCTGGAGATCAGCGCGGTGCCGGTGCCGGCCAACGGCGGGGCGCTGCTGGCGGAGGACGGGATCGCCGCGACGTTCGCGCACGAAGCGCAGAAGCCGGCGGCGGTTGCGGGCCGAAACGGGACGGTTGACGAGGTGGTGGGACTGCTGCGGGGGCTGCGGGGGTGACGGAACGAGCGTGTTCATACGATCTGTCACCGCGAGGAGCGTGGAGATGCGGCGATTCCGTTGGCGGAACGACCGCCGCAGCCTCGACGAGATTGCCGCGCTGCGCTCGCAATGACAAGGGAAAGGGCGCTCGCAATGCACGGGTAAGGGCGCTCGCAGTGACAGGTTGCAGGCGTGTAATGAAGGGCTGAAACATCGCGATTGCTATGACAGGTTTCGCGAGCGAGTAATGGCGGGCTGAAACATCGCGATTGCTATGACAGGTTGCGCACGCGTAATGACGAGCTGAAACATCGCGAACACCAAGGGCCGGCTGCTGGCGGTGAACCGGACGCAGTGGCGGCTGGGTTTCCGGCGGGAGCTGATGATCGAGACGACGCGGGACATCCAGAAGCGGCAGAACATCATGGTGGTGAGCATGAGGCTGGCGTTCATGGAGCGGACGGGCACGCGGACGACGGCGACGCACACGGCGTTGCAGTACAACATCACGGTGTAGCCAAACCTCTGCAATTGGGAGCGAAGCGTGGCAATCCCGACGGGTTCGCACGCTCATTATGAGATTGCCGCGTCGCTTCGCTCCTCGCAATGACAGCGCTTTGAAATGACAGCGTTTCGATTGGAGATATGCGATGTCCAATGCCTATGGCGACCTGACGACGCTGAAATCGCCGGCGTTTCTGAACGCGCCGGACGACAGACAGGACGAACGGTTGCTGGGAATGCTGGAAACAGCGTCGCGGTGGATCGACGGGTACTGCGACCGACATTTCCATGCAACGGAGGGCGAGCGACGGTTCGACGGTACGGGCCGGGTCGCCCTGGCGGTGACCGACCTCGTGTCCGCCACCGAGGTGCGGGTGCGTGAGGGATCGACGGGCCGGTGGATCGGCTGGGCGTCCGGCGACTGGCTGGCATATCCGCTGAACGCCGCGCCAACGGAGCCGGGCGGGCGACCGTACACGCGCATCGTGACGACGGCCGGCGGGCGCCGGTTCCCGCTGAGCCGGGGCGGCGTGATCGTCGCCGGCGTGTGGGGCTACGGCGACGTGCGGGAGGACACGGGTTTGCAACTGTCGGGCGCGGAAGCCGCGGTGGCTGATGATGAGATCACGGTTGCCGCTACCGGCGGAGGGCCATCGGTCGCGCTGTCGGCAGGGCACACGGTCCGTATCGGCGACGAGCAGATGTACGTGGCTGCCGCATCCGACAACGGGCAGAGCGCGACGACGCTGACGGTGCGGCGCGGGGTCAACGGGACAGCGCCGGCGACGCACGCCGTGGGATCAGGAGTATCGGTGTACCGTTACCCGGCCGCGGTGACGGAAGCGTGCCTGCTGCAGGCCGCCGTCTGGTGGCGGGAGAGGCTTGGGGGGCCTTTCCCGCCACCAGAGGGCGAGGGCCGGGGAGATGCGAGCGGCATCTCTCCGGCGGTTCGCGCGCTGCTGAAACCGTATCGCCGGCGCGTGGCCGCGCTGGGGGTGTGAGCGTGACGGGGTATGCCAGCGCGGGGCGCAGCTACGTGGCGGTGGAGGACGCGGACGGGGTGCTGCGCGACCTGTCCCCGTGGATGGAACGGGTCGGGCCGCTGGGGCGGGAGCTGAGCGGCAGGGACGCGGCCGGCGTGAACGACGTGTCGGCGCGCACGGCGGCGGGGCCGGAGGTTGCGCAGGAGTTCACCCTGTCGGGCCGGTGGGACGACACGCCGTCGGTTGGGCCGGACGTGGTGCTGTCTGGGATCGTCGGACAGACGGTTGCCGTGGAGTACGGGCCGGCCGGCAACGGGACGGGTCAGCGGCGGGTGTCCGGCCGGTTCGTGTGCCTGTCCTACCGGATCAGCAGCGCGGCCGGCGAGCCGGTGCGGTTCGAGGCCAAGTTCCGGCAGGACGGATCGGTGGAGCTGGGGACGTGGTGACGCGCCGGACCGGATCAGTCGGCGGCGACTTCCTCGGGAGTTATCACGACGCGGCCGGCGTCATCATGGCGGTGGCGCATCAGCAAATCCACACGCTCGTGCAGGGATATCAGCAATCCCCGTATCTCGGCGACCTGCTCGCGGAGAGCCGCCATCTGCTCCTCCAATCTTTCGATACGGGAGGAGAGCCTGTTCTCGACCGCGTCGATGCGGGCGGTGAGGCTGTTCTGGACACCGTCGATGCGGGCGGTGAGCCGGCTCTCTACCCCGTCAATGCGGGCGGTGAGCCGGCTCTCTACCCCGTCAATGCGGGCGGTGAGGCTGTTCTGGACACCGTCGATGCGGTCGGTGAACCCGTTCTCGACCGCGCCGATGCGGGCGGTGAGGCTGCTTTGGACACCCTCAATGCGCGTTGTGAGGCCACTTTGGACATCGTCAATGCGCGCCGTGAGCCTTTCGTCCATCTCTCGCATCTGCTGGCTGAAGGCGCTGACCTGACCTTCCAGCCGGCCGATGGCGCGGCCCTGCCGGTAAAGCGCCCCGAGGATAGCGATCAGCAGCAGGACGATAAAACCCAGAAAGCCGAAGAGGTAGTAATCCGCTTGGGTAATCAACGTTGCAGCCTGTAGGTCTGAGGATGATGACACAACTATGGCGCAGGAATACGGAGGAGTCAACGATGGCCGCTTCGGGCTTAATTGTCGAGCAGGGCAAGGGTGCGGCGGACGAAATCCTGCGCGAGGGGAAGGCCGCGGGCCACGTCGTCGGGCTCCATGAAGTCGTGCCGGGCGTTGGCGCGAAACTGCTGGGCGGCGAAGAAGCCGGCGATGACGGCGGCGTCTCCGCCGGCGAGACGGTCAGCGGCGGTTTTCACATCCCCGTGGCCTTCGCTGGACCAACCGCGCTCACGGGACACGGCCGTTACGGCCTGGGCGGCGGCCTGCCACAAGCTGGCCGAGCCGGCCGTAACGTCTCCCGCCGCGAACTCCGCTTCAGCACCCCGCAACGAGTCCCGCGCGGCGCGGGCGTGTTCGTGGGGGGTAAGGGGAGCAACCTGCTCGTCGGTGTCCAGCAGGGCGAGCATACGGGCGACGAATTCGCGCATCAGGCGGCAGTAGTCGGCCAGTTGATGGGTCTCGACGAAGCCGTAGTTGAACTTGGCGCGGAACTGCTGGGCCACGGCGAACTGGTGGCGCAGGTGGTGGTCGCTGGCCTCGTTGGCCAGGCGGTCGGCGGCGGCCTTGAGGTCGCTGGGGTCGCCAGCCGGCCAGCCGCGCATTTCCGCCACGGCGGTCAGGGCGTGGGCGGCAGCATTCCACAGGTTTTCGTAGGCCAGCAGCGGCTCCTCGTCCTCAAAGTGCTGGTCGGCGGCTTCAAAGAAAGCCTGGGTGGTTTGGGCGGTGTTCTGCAGCATCATGACGAACTGTTCCTGCTCACTGGCATGGGAGGGATTTTAGCCGAGATCGGGAAGCCCAGCAGGTTAGCGGGCTCGTATGAATCTGCCTCTGGTTACGTCGGAAATGAGCCGCAATCCCTCTTCGTCGGCGTCAACGCCAAAGGCGACGGTATCCACGGGGACGCCGGACTGAACCAGGTCGGTGAGAGTTTCCCGGGCAAACTGAACGTCCCCGGCCATGCCGTCGGACATGAGCACGATGCGGTTCTGCCGGCAGACAGTCTCTCCGAAAACGATGAAGCGGGTTTTCTCGGTACAGACCGGGCGGGCCGGGAGCATATCCACCGCCTTTTGCAGGGCCAGGAACATGGCCGTACCGCCGCTGCCAGCGGTGAAGGAAGGGATGGCGTCGGCCCAGGGCGCAGCGTCCGGTTCGGCGAAATCAAACAGCACCCGGTTGGTCTCGCCGAACATCAACAATGCAATTTCACTGTTTTCGGTGGGCTTGTTAGCTACCTCCTGGAGCGCCTGTTGCAGAGGCAACAGTTTTTCCTCCATGCTGCCGGAGTCGTCAACCACATATACAACCATGGTGTCGTCGGTAAGCAGGGCGGGCAAGGCGGTCTGGATCGCCACCGGTTGGGCCAGGTCAATGCCTTCCGAGCTCTCGTACCATAACCAGCCGCCAACGAGAATGGCGGCCAGCAACAGGAGCAACAGCAATATCCACGGCCATTTGCGTCGCCGGCGACGGCCATCGTCGCGGGCATCATAGGATATCCAATGGTAATTGGCGGCCATATCAGTAACCACAGGCGGGGGTGCAAAGCGCACCTAGACGAGCCAATCCTACCACGGAGGACCGCGAAAATTACTCCCCTCGAAACAAGGGTAGACGCTCCAATACAGGGCGGGTTAGTCCATTTTGGTGAAGGTCCCGCCAGTGCGGGAGGCAATGGCCTGGAGGGCGCTGGTGTCGACGTCCGGGCTAAGGGCGACGGTGTCGATCGGGACATCGGACTGGGCCAGCGCGTCGACCGTGGCCTCATCGAGGTCCTCTATGGGAACGGCTTTGCCATCGGTCATCAGAACGTAGCGCTGGTCGTGGCAGGAACCGTCGCCAAGGTCCATGAAGGTGGCGTCATCCTTGAGCTGAAACGAGGGCCGGTCCGGAACGGAAACCATGACGCTCCCGCCGGGGGCTCGAGACAGGGCCAAAGCCGAGTCGTCGGGTGGGGGCCCTCCCATGGGAACCAGACCGTCGGGAGCGGCGGGTTCGCCCGAGCCACCCGTCCGTTCGGCGCTTCCGGGTTGGTCCGGATCGTCGAAGAGCAGAAAGCCGAGGATCCCCAGGAACAGCAGGAGGAGCAACAGGAGAAGCAGCCACGGCCAGATGCTGCGCCGCTCACCGTCGTCGCGGTAACGGCCACGCCGCACGGGCTCGGCCCGGACGACGTGCGGGCGCCCGTAGCGGTCGTCGCGGCCCCAGTTCCATGGCCAGCGCAGCTGCCACCGCCGGCCGCGCCGCCGTCGCTGGTCTTGATCGACACTATAGCTAATCCAATGCCTAGCCATGCTCTTCTCCCCTTACATAGCCAAGATGCTAAACGTTTTCGCCGATTTCCGCCAATCCGCCGGAGGGGTACGCGGACCGTTTCGAACCAACCTATTCACGAGGAGGTCAAGCAACGCGCATGACCATGAATTCAGGGAACGATGCAATTGAACCTAGAGGCACTGCCCCCGCGCTCGCGCTGCTCTGGCAGGTCCGAGTGGACTGGGCCGGCGCAGGGGTTTGGGGCGCGGCGGGCGTGGACATATCGGATCACGTGCTGGGGCTGCGCTGGAGTTGGGGTCGCCGGGGATTGCCGATACCGGAGTTTGCCCCGACGGCGGCGCTGGAACTGATGCTGAACAACTCCGACCACCGCTATACCCCCAGCAATCGCAACGGACCCCTGGGGTCAACCGTGGATCCCGGCCGTGACGTCAGGCTGCGGGTCAGCCGGCTGCACGATGACTTCCGGACGACGGGCACCGGATCCTCCGACCTGGAAGGCAGGCCGGCCGCGTTCGGCGACGGACGCTGGGAAGTGATTACGACGGCGGGAAACGGCTTTTCGGTCCTGGACGGCGAGGCACGGGGTACGGTGGGTTCGTTTCCGCCGTCGAACGCGGTGGCGCTACTGGAGACAGAGGACGCGACCGCGACCATCGCCGCGCGATACCGAAGGACAACCAACGGGCAGGGCGGATTCGTGCTGCGGTGCGCTGCCGCCAACGACTGCCTGCGGCTGCGGTTTGACCACACCGCCAGCGTGCTGGAGCGGGTGTCGGGTTCCACGGTGACACGGTTGGCGTCCGGAGGCCCGCTGGATTCGGCGGTGTGGCACGAGCTGGAAATTGAGCAGACCGCCGATAGCGTTCGGGTCCACGCAATCAACCTGGAAGCCGGCGACCCCATCGGCCGGACGGTGCTGGCGGCGAGCGGCATTGCCGACGCGCCGATCTCCGGCCGGCACGGACTGTGGCACAGCTTTCGCAACACGGCGGACCGCTGGGGCGGTTTCGGCGTGGGTCGCGGACTGTTCCGGGGGCGGATCACCGCCATCTCGCCGGACTACACGGACGGAACCTGCCGGATCGCAGCAGCAGACGTGATGCAGCGGTTGGGATCGGTACGGTTGTACCGGGCCCTGGCAGGCGGGCCGATGCGTTCCGGCGACGTGGCCGCCGCCATCCTCGCATGGTCGGGCCTCGCGCCGAGCGAATACGATCTGGATGCGGGTCGGGTCGTGCTCACCGGCGGGGCACGGTCGGTTTGGGAGGTGTCGGCGGCGCGGGCGCTGCGTCGGCTGCAGCGGGAGGAGCACGGGCTGATTTACACGGACGGGCACGGGCGGTTGCGGCTAGAGGCATCGACGCTGCGGTCGGGCATCCGGGCCCACAGTGACCCGGCATCGCTGGCGAAAACGACGTTGGGCGACACCGTCGACGGAGACGGGCCCTATGCTTTCGAGCTGCGGTGGGACGACGGCGCATCCGCGATGGAGGACGCGGTGGTGTTCCGCTACCGGAGATTGGCCGACGAAGGCACGCAAAGGGTCTGGAGCCTCAACGAACCCCTTGCGATCGATGCCGGCCAGGAACGCCTGGTACTGGCCGCATCCGAAGCATGGGAGGCGATTGACGAGGTACAGACTCCGGCGGCGCGAACCGATTACACGGCGACGGACGATGCCGCGGGAACGGGCACCGACGTGACGGCCGATATCACGGTGGCACTGCTGTCGGAAGCGGAGTCCGGCATATCGGGCAGGGGTCGGATGCTGCGGGTCCGCAACACTGGGGTAGGTCGAGCCTACGTGCAGAGCCTGCGCTTGTCGGCCAACCACTGCTGGCGGGCGGAGTCGACAACGGCCCACCGGGCCGGCGCTGCGGGCGCGTCCACAGCCGGAAACCTGGTGAACTGCCGGTACATCGACAACTACGCCGCCGCGCAGGAAGGGGCCGAATCTCGGCTGGAGGAACGTTCCCGGCAACGGCCGCAGATGGAGGCGACGCTGCCTCTTCACGCGCCGGCAAACCGTCGCACGGTGGTGGAGGGCAGGTTGTCGGACGTGGTGGCCGTGCAGGCAGCGGCGCAGAGCATCGACGGAGCGTGGCTGCTGGAGGGAATGGAAATTGACGTGGGGGCCGGAGGTGACGGGGAGGCGCGATGGTGGCTGACGGGGGTGTAGAGATGGGCACTGGCGCCCCGTCAGGCTTATTTGCGTTTTGAGCCACAAAGTATAATAGTGTCGTCAGCTATTGACCAAAAGTACAATAAGGATTGGCACGGCATGGAACGCGGGGCAATCGGACGTTATGAGGTTCGGATGGTTGGCGGCGAGCGGGTCAGCGCTTTTGTACCGGATCCACTGCCGCCGGATCCACCTTTGGAGTTGGATGGCCAGTTTCTCCAGTCCCTTGAGGCTGCGTCGCTGGCTTTGGGAGGTCTGAATGCCACATCAACGCTGATTCCGGACAAAGGGCTCTTTATCTATGCCTATGTCCGGAAGGAAGCAGTCTTGTCGTCGCAGATTGAAGGCTCTCGATCATCACTGGCAGATTTATTGCTATCGGAGGTCGCAGAGGCTCCAGGAGCGCCGGTCGACGACATAACGGAAGTTTCCAACTACGTGGCTGCCCTGGAACACGGGCTGGAGCGGATGCGTAACGGATTCCCGTTATCCAATCGACTGCTTCGAGAGATGCACAGCATCTTGTTATCCAGTGGACGCGGCAGTCACCTGCATCCCGGAGAATTTCGCACGTCACAAAACTGGATAGGAGGGAGAAGACCCGGCGAGGCTGACTTCGTGCCTCCGCCGCATCACCTGGTGCCTGGTTGTATGGGCGACCTGGAAAGCTTTTTTCATGCAACCGACGACGGAATGCCAATCCTCTTGCGGGCCGGTCTTGCCCATTTGCAGTTTGAAACGATCCATCCATTCCTCGATGGGAATGGCAGGGTGGGACGGCTACTGATTACCATGCTGCTCTGCCAAGCCGGAGCGCTGCAAGATCCGGTGTTGTACCTGAGCCTGTTTTTCAAGCGACATCGATCAGTTTATTACCAGATGCTGGATCGGGTGCGACAAACTGGGGACTGGGAACGATGGCTGATGTTTTTCCTGGATGGAGTGCGCGAGGCCTCCAACGAAGCAGTCTCTACGACCCTGCGCGTGTCTCGCCTGTTCGAGTCGGACCGCGAACTCATCCGGCAAGGCGGTCGCAGGGCTATTTCCGCACTGCAAGTGCACCAGGCACTGACGGCACATCCCATCCTTGCACTGTCGGATGCAGCTCAACACGCCCAGTTGTCCTTTCGAGCAGTGTCAACTGCGATGCGCGCACTAAACGATTTGAAAATCGTGCGCGAAATTACGGGGCAGAGGCGCAACCGGCTCTTTGTCTACGACGCCTACCTGTCAATCCTGAGCGAGGGCACGGAACCACTGTAGTACAAGGCAGCCTGATACGGGGAGCCGCTACCACTCCGAGCGGGGCGGGCGCTCCATGAGGGTGGGGATGCACTCGGCGGCGGGGAGGCCTTCGAACAACACCTGCGACATGAGGCGAGTGATGGGCATGTCGACGTCCAGACGCTCGGCGATTTCCAGCGCGGCGACGGTAGTGTTGACGCCCTCGGCTACGGCGCCCATGTCGGTCAGGATGTCGGGGAGATTGCGCCCCCTGGCCAGTTCCTCGCCGACGCGGCGGTTGCGGCTCAACGGGCTGCTGCAGGTTGCCATCACGTCGCCCAGGCCGGCCAGGCCGGCGAAGGTCATCAGCTGGGCGCCGGCGGCGATACCCAGCCGGCCGATTTCGCTGAGGCCGCGGGTGACCAGGGCGGCCTTGGCGTTGTCGCCCACATCCATACCGTCGGCGATGCCGGCGGCCAGGGCGATGATGTTTTTCAACGCTCCGCCCATCTCCACGCCCACCACGTCGTCGCTGGTGTAGATGCGAAACGCCGGCGACATCAGGGCATCCTGCACCAGGGTGCGAGACTCCTCGTCGGGTGCTGCAACCACGGTCACGGCCGGCTTCCCGGCTATGATCTCGCCGGCCAAGTTGGGACCGGACAGGACGGCAAATCGCCCGGGTGGGTGACCGGGCATTTCCTGCGACCATACCTCGCTCATGCGCAGGCCGGCGGGCAATTCCAGTCCCTTGGTGACGCTGAGCACGACGGCGTCTTGGGGAACGTGTTCGGCGATGCGACCGACGTTCTGGCGGAAGCGGTCGGACGGCACCGCGATAATCACCAGGTTGGTTTCGCTCAGCGCCCTCGCCGGATCGTGCTCAACGGACAAAGTATCTGGGAACGGAACACCGGGGAGACGACGGGGGTGCTCGCCGGCCCGTCGCAGTGTTTCTGCCTCGTCAGCCGTGCGACAGAGCAGACGCACCGGTGCGCCGCCGCGAGCAGCCAGGACGGCGAGGGTCGTGCCCCAGGTGGTGGCGCCGACGACAGTGATGGGGAACTGGTAATCAGTGGCCAAGGGATGATTGGTCTGTTAGGGCACGGATGGCAATTTTGACTATAGGTCAGCGTGATGTATCCTGTTCATGTTGGGCGCTCCTTCGGAGCTTGATATGGCTAGCCCAGCCTGACACCATTGCATGTTGAGGCCCTCATGATGTGAGGGCCTTTTGCCGGCTTTCATTCCACATGATACGCGCTACGCCAGCCAGTGGTGAATCGTTGGGCCAGATTTTGAGCCCATGCAATATGCGACCATTCGTGCTTCGGTAAAAATAAGGCAGCAGACCTTCAAAGTATGGGTATGTCATATCTTGATTCCTGAATGCGCGATAAACATTGTATGCCAACTGATCAGCGAGTTGGACGCCGTTTGACAATTCGCTACGAGTGAAGAAAGGATATTCAACGATGTTTGAAAAGCGCAAGTTCGCATTTCCAGACAGTAATAGATCCGCGTGTCTCATAGCTACCGCTTGATTGAGCTGTTTACTGGTATCATCCACTACTATCAAAGCCTGGTGCCACGGTTGATAATCAGACATAAAATGCTGAATGCGCTCTATCAAAAATTCGTAGGCTCGCTGATGCAGTGCTTCTTCAGTTGTGCCGGTATACAGGTAGCGTTTGTCAATCACTGACGCTATGATCGCGGTCTTACGTTTTACTACTTGCTCAAGATAGACATCGGTGAGCCTCTGGCGTTCATCCGGCGTCAGCGCATTCAGAAAAGCACTGGCTTTCCCTCGTCCGTCAGGGTTGCGCAGCCAGTTTGATTTGACCTCGCAATCCGCAAGGTCAAATGCTCCTACGCCGTCCCGCATTATACGGTCGGCGAGTTCGAGTTTTAGACCAGATACTTCCCGCTCAAAGGGTCGCCACTGCCGTTCGTACATACCGACTGCAAGTAGCACGTAAATGTGGTCTTTCGGTTTTTCGGGCGTGCCAACCGAAGGATCGCGGGAGTTGGACTCGTCCAAGTAGCAGAAGTACATCTTGTATACTCTTGCAGCCGGCTGAGGTTCGCCCGGCATCACTGTGCTGACACAGCAACGTCGACCAGTCGGATCAATGGGTAGAAAACAGTCGGAACTCGGTCAGGAACCTTCGCCGGGTTCCCCGGCCAGGAACCGCTCCACTTCCGGCGTGCGGGGCAGCGTGAGAATGCCGTCCACTTCGATGCCAAACCGCTCGTACGCCTCTTTCAGGCGCAGGCTTGCCCGGTCGCGTTCTTCGGCACGTCCCTCGGCTTTCGCTTTGTTCCACGCTGCCGGTATCAGTAGTACCATACGTCCGATTACCTCCACAAGAATTGCCGCCAGCAGCGCGATGCCCACCGCCACGCCAAAAATGGAGGCCAGCAGATAGATGCCCTCATCGCTCTGCAACCGTTCCCAGTACCGCCACAGTCCACATCCGACGCCGCCGACGTAAACGAGGTAATAGATTACCCAGTATTTTCCGACTGCCCGTCTGAGTAACTCCATACTATCATGGCCGATACCAGGAGACGGCAAAGTATGGCATCAGGCGGGCAGTCGGAACCTGATTCGGATTAGCAACGCGGCTAGTTGTCCGCGCCCTGCTTGGTGTTGAAGTGGGGCATGACGTCGCGGGCGAACCATTCCAACTGGTCCATGGACGCGGAGGTCGGCATGCCCATGTTGGTGATGCCGATGTTGACCTCATCCAGACCGGGATAACGTTCCTGGATGGCCATCAGCTGCTCGGTGATCCGGTCGGCCGGGCCAACAAGGTACTGGCCAGCGGCCACGGAGTCCTCGATGGTGGGCATCTTGAGGCCCTGGGGCACCGGGCGGCCGAAGGCGTTGAGGGCGTTCAGCTGTTCCTGGCTCAGGCCAGCGATGAAGCCCAACGGGCCGAACATCTTGACCCGTTCTTCCATCCACAGACGCGCCTGGTCCATGGCTTCCTTCTCGGAGTTGGCGATCTGCACGGAGTAGCCCACGGCAAGGCCCTCGCCCAGTTCCCATTCCTTGCCGTGCTCGGCGTGGATGGCCTGCCAGCGCTGGATCACGTCGTCGCTGGCGCCTCCGGTGGCCGCGCCGCCACCGATGATACCTTTGATGCCCCAGCGGGCCATGAAGTTGATGGCCCGGTCGCTGGCGGACACCACCGGCTGCCACCACTCGACCTCGTGCTTGGGCCGGGGAACCAGCGTGATCTCTTCGAGATCGTAGCCGCGGTAGGGCACGTTGGGCGGAATGTCGAAATGCTTGCCGTGGTGAGAGAAGCTGCGCTGGTTGAACGCCTTCCAGATGATCTCCACCTGCTCTTCGAAGAGCTCGCGGTTGGCGTTCTGGTCCATGATGGGCGAGCCGAAGACCTCCACCTCGCGGGTGTGGTAGCCGCGGCCCACGCCGAAGCGCACGCGGCCATCAGTAAGCCAGTCGGAGGTGGCGTAGTCTTCGGCCAGGCGCACGGGGTTCCACATGGGGTTGATGTTGAAACCGCAGCCGAAGCGCAGGTTCTTGGTGAGGTGGGCAAGGTGCACGTACAGCATCAGCAGGTTGGGGATGCACTCGTAACCCTCGCGCTGGAAGTGGTGTTCGGCGACCCAGAAGGTGTCGTAGCCGAGGCGGTCCATGGTGATGGCGATCTTTTCGGCCTTCTCGATGGCGCCGCCGGCCAGTTCCTCGTCGGAGAGCCAGCGGTCGTTGGCGGGGGTGCCCTGGTAGCCGGGGTTGTCCATGTCGACGTTGCCGGCCCAAAGGCTGCCAAACTTGGTAATCATGTAGAGGGTTCCTCCTTGATGAGTGTCCGACCAGACGGACGCGGATTGGAAGCACTGTTGGCGGATATGGTAGCGGGTTTTGCGGACGCTGTCAGCCGGGTGTTTACCGGGGCGGCTAGTCGCTCCCGTTTTCATTATCCGATGGGTCATTGCCGTCGAGGGGTTCCAAAGCATCGGTCAACGGAGCCATGGGCAAGCCGTCATCGCCGTGGCGATGCAACGCGAAACCGGCCCAGAATCCGCCGGTTGGTGATGATTTCGGCCCGGTTGGCCTGGAAATCGAGTTTGAGCTCCCCGCGCAACTCGGCCATGTCGCCTTTCAGTTCCGCGCGCAGGTCGGCGATTTCTGTTCTGACATTCGCGATGTCGCCTTTCAGTTCCGTGCGCAGATCGGCAATTTCCGTCCTCACGTTCGCGATGTCGCCCTTCAACTCAGTTTTGAGCTCCACCACCTCGGTTCGAACTTCAGATATCTCCGACCTGACATTGGCGGTGCTGGCGTTCAGCCGGCTCTCCATACTCGCATTGACGAACTTGATAAAAGACCCCAACGCTATCAACAGGGCTATTCCGACACCGATGACTGTCCATTCCGTGGGTCCCATGACTTTCTCCGGCCGATCAGAAAATCGGTTGAAACCGGTTGCTCATCCCGACTACCGCAGCCCGCGGAAGAACTCGCGCATGTCGGCGACCAGTTCGGCGGGCTTTTCCAGGGCGGCGAAGTGGCCGCCGCTGTCCATTTCGGTCCAGCGCTGCACGTTGCAGGTGCGTTCCGCCCAGGAGCGCGGGGGCGTCGAGAGCTCCTTGGGGAAGACGGCGATGGCACAGGGTACTCCAATCTGATCGTCGGGGCCGAAGTACCAGGGCGTGCGACTGTTCTCGTAGTAGAGGCGGGTGCTGGAGTTGATGGTCTGGGTCACCCAGTAAATCATGACGGTGGTCAGGAGGTCGTCCTTGGTGTAGACGCTCTCCACGTCGCCGTTGCAGTCGCTCCAGGTACGGTACTTCTCGACGATCCAGGCGCAGAGGCCGACGGGAGAATCGTTCAGACCATAGGCCAGGGTCTGGGGCTTGGTGCCCTGGATGTGGCCGTAGCCACCCTCCGCGGCCGCCCAGGAGACTCGCTGGTCGATCATGGCGAGCTCGTCGTCCGACAGTGTGGCGGCGAAGTCCCGTCGGTAGCCGCCCTGGGGCGTGCCGATGACCTGCTCCAGGCGCTCACGCCGGCCCAATCCCTCGAGGCTGGCTCCCTGGTAGGGGATGGCCTGGGTCACGGAGGTGGTGTGGATGCCCAGCACGTGGTTGGCGTGGTGGAATCCCAGGCGGGCGGTCACGCCGGCGCCCCAGTCGCCGCCCTGAGCGGCGTAGCGCTGATAGCCCAGCTCGTCGGCCATCAACTTGTCCCACAACTCGGCGATGCGGCGGGTGTTGACGCCGCGCTCACGGGTCTGGGCGCTGAAGCCGTAGCCGGGCATGGACGGGACGATCACGTCAAAGGAGTCGGCCGGGTCGCCGCCGTGGCTAGCCGGGTCGGCGAGCATCGGGATGATCTTGTGCATCTCGTAGATAGAGCCGGGCCAGCCGTGGGTGACGATGATGGGCATGGGATTGGGGCCCTTGCCCTTCTCGTGGATGAAGTGGATGCCCTGGCCTTCGATGGTGGCGTAGAAGTTGGCGAAGGCGTTCAGACCGGCCTCGGCCTTGCGCCAGTCGAAACCATCCCGCCAGTAGGCCACCAGTTCCTTGATATAGTCGAGGTTGGAGCCGTAGTCCCACTCGGCGCCGGGAATCTCGTCGGGCCAGCGCACGTGGTTCAGCCGGTGCCGCAGGTCTTCCAGCACGTCGTCGGGCACGTTGATGGTGTAGGGCTGTACCGCCATGGTTGAACCTCCGAGGAGCGTTTTGTTGTCAAGGGTATGGGAGCAATCCGCTCGAGGCGGGCGCCGCCGGCAGTTTAGCATAGGCAACCACCCGGACCGACTTCTCACGATTGATGGCCCGTTTTGCCAAGTGGTAAGATGGTGACAGGAGGCAGGAAAATGGCTACGCCTGAAACACGGAACCATACAGTCGAAGTAAGTAACCTGCCGACAGGCGATCAGCCGGAAGCTAGGATCACTGAATCCACACGAAACGGATTGTATCTTGTATCGTCCGTGCCAGCCGGAGTGGCGATCCTATCCGTACTGGTGGCTATCCTTACAGCTTGGTCCGACCTGCCGAGCGTGGCAGTGATTGCATTGTGGGTTTTCGTAGTAGCGGCTGGCCTGTGGGTTGGCGGAACAGTTTATATTCTGTCGTTGAACGGAAGGCACTATTGGGACCGTCTTCGTCGGAGGAATACCGACCGGTCAGCAGATTGAATAGCAAATAACCCATCACCACCAAGATCAAGAGCACGAAAACAATTACGGCGAAATACAACGCGCCCCGCATCCGGCGGCGATGAACGCTGGAGGCATCCACGCCGGACGACAACACCCGATCGGCTAGTGCGAAAACTGGCACCCCGACTGCCGCCATAGCAATGACCACTGCGACGTGCTGTATCAGGTTCGCTCCCAATAGAGGAACGAGTTCAGATAATACCTCTAACATGGTGATTTGATAAAATATGCAGCGTCCGTGCATCCCGTCTATCTGAACGTTTGCTAATGCCTCAGGCTTCGGCCTTTTCCTCACAAAAACCGTGTAAACACTTGGTTCGCCACCAGGTACGCCTCCTCCGTCAGCCGCAGCCGGGTGTCCCCTTCCCACACCAGCAGCCCGTCATCAGTGAGCTCCGCCAGTTCCCGCTCGTAGAGGGAGGACAGGTCGATGCCGATGCGCGCTGAGGCGGCGGCGACATCCATGCCGTCCAGCAGGCGGAGGCCGAGGAACATGGTCTCGGCGGCGGTGGTTGCCTCGTCGGATACCTCCGAACCGTCAACCGTCGGAACGGCCGCGATCCGGTCCGCGGTCACCTCCGGCCACGCGCCGGCCCTGACAACACTCACTGCCCACTCCCCGGCCAGGCGGGCGTAATCTCGCGGGAGCCGCACCGTCCAGAACCGGCAGGCGGATCCGGCCTTGCCGACGCGGAGGGACGAGTGGGCGCCCGGGCCAACGCCCAGCCACTGCAGGTTGCGCCAGTAGGCCAGGTTGTGCTCCGATTGGCAGCCGGAGCGGGACCAGTTGCTGATCTCGTAGTGGAGATAGCCGGCGCCGGCCAGAGCGGCGCGAGCGTGGTCGTACATATCGGCGGCCAGGTCCGAATCAGGCTCGGGCAACCGGCCCTGCTGCACCCACCGGCGCAGCGGGGTGCCTTCCTCCAGCGTAAGGGAGTAGAGGGAGAGGTGTTCCGGAGCGAGGGCAGTAACCCGCCTTACAGTGTCCTCCCACTGGGACAGGGCTTGCTGGGGCAGACCATACATCAGGTCCAGGCTCACGTTGTCGAAGCCGGCGCGGCGGCAACGCTCCAACGCCTCCGCGGCCTCGTCAGCGTCGTGGCGGCGACCGAGCATGGCCAGCAGGTCGTTGTCCATGCTCTGGACGCCGATGCTGACCCGATTGATGCCGGCGGCACGGAGATCGGCGCACTTACTGGAAGTGAGGTCGTTGGGGTTGCACTCCGCGGTAATCTCAGGATCGGTACGGACCGCGTAGTTGCGGGCGATGGCATCCAGGATGCGGGCCACGTCTCCGTCGGGCAGGTAGGACGGAGTGCCACCGCCCAGAAAAATTGTGTTGACGGTTGGCCGGCCAAGAGCGACCGACCAGGCGGTTATCTCTTGAATAACGGCGTCGAGGAAGTCTCCGAACTGGGATTCGATCCCCTGGTAGGTGTTGAAATCGCAGTACGGGCACTTGCTCAGACAGAAAGGGACGTGCACGTACAGCGAGATGCCTTCGCCGAATGTAGAAACGGGAAGATCACGGATATCTGCGGATCGGGACATCGCCGTACCTATAGCAAGGGGCGAGTCTCATGCCCGCCCCTGTTGAGTCAATAGTTGCCGGGTTGCCGGCCGATCAACTGCCGCGTTGGTCATCCGCGTCGTCAGTGGGTCGTGCCTGGCCGTCAACCACGTTGTCGGGATCGCGATCTTCGGGGCGCGGAGGGGGCGGTTCGCCCATGTGCTCACGTACCACCGCCCTGGGGCACAGGTTCCAAAACAGCCAGACCGCCAGCCCGAGGATGATGATATCGTCGTAGCGCCCCAAGCCGTAGGGGATGCGGTCGCGCACCAGGTCGATGGGGGACACTGCGTAGATCACTGCCAACGGGATCAGGAGCTTGATCAGCAGGTTGACGCGGGAATCCCGATGCAAGCGATACAGGGCGCGGACGAACTTGACGATGCGCGGCCCCAACTGGGGGCCGAACATCATCAGGATGGGCCAGAGGAAGCGGAGCATGACAACATCGCCTACAGAGTACCATCCTAGCACAGCGCGGGCCGGTTTTGGCGCTTCCCGTCTCTATCGGAGGCGATTGGGTTCCGGGTGCGCAGTTCCGGGAACAGCGAGAAATCCCGATCTCGAGTAAGCAGTTCCTCTAGGGAGTATCGTCACATTAGATAGTGGATGGTACGTTGCAATGCGGAGTAATGGTGTAGAAGGGGTCGGGTGCGATTGCATCGCATCGTCGTCATGACCTTTCGGACCGGGTTTGGAAACGCCTACGATCTGACTTGCCGGGGAAGCAGGCAAGGCGGGGAGGCCGGCTCAGGACAACCGTCGGTTCTGAACGCGGTGTTTTGGATCTTGCGTACTGGGTCGCGGTGGCGGGATTTGCCGCAGGATTACGGGGATTGGTGGCAACCCGTTATGCCGAAAGCGCAGCTTCATTCCTGGCGATTTGCCAAATCCGCGCACTGGTACTGTGGACCAAATTATTTTGACGACACTGCCCAGGGAATGGCCGCGCATCAGACGAGTAGGGCAGGTTGTCGAACTATCCTCACTCATCCTCCGAAACCGGCATCAAGGCCCAGTCCTCTGTTGAAAGGGGGATAGCAAAATCGACACCCAAGTGACACAGGCAAGGGCAACAGATGCAAACAAAGCGTTGTTTCTTGCGGGTCTTTTCGTGGCTGTCTTCGGCGCGTTGAACGCGAATCTGATGGTTACGGCACTCCTGGTTGAGATATCGACCGATCTGCATATATCGGTGGCGGTCGCTGGCCAGTTGGCTACCGCAACCCATGCGGCCTGGGGCGTCTCGGTCTTTTCGGTGGGCCCATTGTCCGATTCCCTGGGTCGTCGCCCCATTGCCCTTGCCGGGTTGCTGCTGATTGCCGGGTCCCTGATCGGGTCTGCCCTCGCCGCCAATTTTGGGGTGCTGCTGGCGCTCAGGATCTTGACCGGCCTGGGCGCGGGAACGTTGCCTCCCACCTTGGTGGGCGCAATTTCCGATGTCATTTCCCCGGAGAGGCGGGCTCGGGCGGTCAGCTCACTACTGGCCGTTGGCTTGATGGCATCGGTGGTCAGTGTGCCGGCTATCGCCGTGTTGGCTGACTGGGGCGGATGGCAGTTCGCTTTCATCGTATCGAGTCTGCTGAGTGCATCAGGCTTTGTAGCCAACTGGTTGTGGTTGCCAAGAGACAGCGGGGAGAGAGTTCGCGACCTCGTCATATTCTCCCGGTATTGGTCCCTCATCGCCCTGGGATTCTTCCGGGTAGCTCTGACGGTCAATCTCGCCCACCGCATCGCCTACTGGGCTGTGATCAGCTTCTTCGCCGCCTATATGATCCTTACCTACGACGTGAGCCTGCGGTTCGTGGCTCTGCCGCTGGCAATAACAGCGACAGGCCGGGTGATAGGAAGTTACGCGGGCGGAGTTGTGGCGGGCAGCAGGTACCGCGCCGTCCTCATTGCCGCCACATGCGCCGCCGGAGGCGCCTGCGGGTTCCTGTTCTTCGCCGTCGATCTCCAATTCTGGGTGGCTGTGGCCGTGGCGACGCTGGGAACAGGCTTGCTGATGGTTAATTTCCCCGCTCTGGTTGCCGCCAGCACCGAGTACTCGGGAGAATCAAGGGCCACCGGGGTGGGCATGATGGCTCTGAGCAACCAGTCAGGAGTCGTATTTGGCGCCGCGATTTCCGGCGGACTCCTGGCAACCACGGGCTATGTGGGGATAGCGTACCTTTGCCTCGGAGCCACGGTCGTAAGTGTCCTGGCGGCAGGTCTGTTCGCCAGGCAGTTGCGCATAGGCAGCGGCTGAAATACGAGAAATGTACCTGGCCCCGTTGTCGGCCGTGTGCATAAACCAGGATGTTCGTATCGACGGCAATCAACGGGGCTCGGATTCACCGTAGATGATCGACCGCAAATCCGGCCATGAATATTCTTCCAGCGGGTCCTGCCGTCCGACGTCGCCCACGCTCAGATCGAGTAGACGGTACCGGGCCCGGGGTGGCGTCGCCAACGCCAGCGCAGCCCTTCTTCAACCACCGCCCACAGCGGGCGCCCGGTCTGCCTGGCGTGTCGTTTTGCCCGCGCCAGCAACTCATCCTGGATGTCAATCGTAGTCTTCATGTTGCCATGCTAGCCGTATGTGTCAATATGGGTAATCCATAATAAGGTTTTGGGCAGGGCAATCGCCCCATCAACCGTGGCGCCAGCGGATCATTTCAACCAGCCATCAACCGCTCAGACTGACAAATTCGCTTTCCATTTAAACTGACAGAATCGCTGGACAACGACAGTGTGATATGCCTGATTTTTCACGCCGAAACTACCGACTTCGGCCACTGGATTCCCGCGAAAGCGGGAATGACGGCAATTAATTGTCCATACGGGACAGCCCTGGGTTCGTGACTCCTTTGCCTTGTCCACCGTCTTTGACGGCTGCTAGACTCGCGTAGAGGTGGCCTATGCCCAGCGCTTGCAACGTGCCCAGCCGCACCATATTCACCGGCGACAACCTGGACATCCTGCGGGGGATCAACTCCGAGTGCGTTGACCTCATCTATCTGGATCCGCCGTTCAACTCCAATCAGAGCTATGCCGCCCCCCTGGACAGCGAGGCCCGGGGAGCGGAGTTCGATGACGTTTGGACGTTGGACGACGCGTGACGGTCAATTTGTCCGATGGGAACTAGTGGATCTGGTGGACGGGGATCCTGAAACGATAATTGGGGTTCCCAGGCAAAACCATGTAGATTGTTATTTCCTGCTGGACGCCCTAGAAAGTAGCTGGAGCCAACTACAACAACCAGTCGGGTTTTCAGATGATACGCTTAGACTCCCGCCAACCAATCCAGCCGGAACCGAGCGTCCCAGTGGTTTGCCAGTCCGTATGGGTATGCCTGCTCACAGGTATCAGGTTCATGCTCTGGAGGTATTTGTGATGCAGGCTCCCGCTTTTCATGCCGTGGGCCATGACCCAACTATGGACAAGAGCTGATAGAGATCCATTTCGGCATTCAGGCTGATTTCGAGATAGTGGGAGGATACAACGGCTGCCAAAGTTACGCGGTGGTCGCGATGACTGAGGCTACCTACGCAACTATTTACGACGACGTACAAAATTTACTTGCTGGACGATGACTGACGTGGCAACCGCCCCAAGGGCGGGTTCAGTTCGGCCCCGTTTGCTATACTGCCGGCAAACTCCCACCCTCACGAAAGGACGGATTGCTCCATGTCTAATAATGCATTGCCTGCCACCATCGGCGAACTCCGCGATAGCGGCTACCAAACTACGACAGTGCGCGAGGAGATCCGCCGGAACCTGATCGCCAAGATACGCGCCGAAGAGTCGGTGTTTCCCAGCATCATCGGATTCGACCAGACGGTTATCCCACAGCTGGAAAACGCCATGCTGGCCGGCCAGGACATCATCCTGTTGGGCGAGCGGGGACAGGCCAAGACGCGGCTGATCCGGGAGATGGTCAACCTGCTGGATGAGCGCATTCCGATCATCGCGGGCAGCGAGTTGAACGACGATCCCTACAGTCCCATCAGCCCGGACGCTAAACAGATGGTGGCGGACATGGGCGATGACACGCCCGTGGATTGGATCGGGCGGGACATGCGCTACTCGGAAAAACTGGCGACGCCCGACATCTCCATCGCCGACCTGATCGGCGAGATCGACCCCATCAAGGTGGCAGAAGGGCGGCACCTGGCCGACGAGACCGCCATTCATTACGGGCTGGTGCCGCGGACCAACCGGGGCATCTTCTGCATCAACGAGTTGCCGGACCTGGCCGAGCGGATCCAGGTGGGCCTGTTCAACCTGATGGAAGAGCGGGACGTGCAGATCAAGGGGTACCGGATCCGAATGCCGCTGGACGTGTTTGTTGTGGCCACCGCGAACCCCGAGGACTACACCAACCGGGGACGCATCGTGACGCCGCTGAAGGACCGCTACGGCGCGCAGATCCACACCCACTACCCGCGGGCGCTCGAAGAAGAAATCGCCATCATGGAGCAGGAACGCAACCGATTCCCTGACGAGGACAAGGTGGTCGTGCCGGCATTCATGACAGACATCGTAGCCGAAGTGACGGCGCGGGCGCGATCCAGCAATGAGATCAACCAACGCTCGGGCGTGAGCGTGCGCGTGTCCATTTCCAACTATGAAACCCTCATCAGCAACGCCCTGCGCCGGAGCATCCGGCACGGCGAGGACATTGCCTGCCCTCGCATCAGCGACCTGCCCTATCTCGTCGCTTCCCTGGGTGGCAAGATTGAGATGGAAACCTTCGGCGAAGGCAGGGAGGACCGTCTGGTGGAAGACCTGACCAAGCGGGCAACGCTGGGCATCTTTGGCCGCTACTGCAACGTGGACGACCTGGACGATATCGTGACGGCGTTCGACCTCGGCAACGCGGTGGAAACGGGCAGCGACGTCCCGGCGGCTGCCTACTCCGCGGCAATGACCAATATCGCGGGCCTGCCCGCCGCGGTATCCGCGCTGATCGGCGACGAGCGGCGTCCTGAGGTGGTGGCCTCAGCGGCGGAGTTCGTGCTGGAAGGGTTGCACCTGAATCGACGGCTGAACTGCGCCCGCACGCCGGCCGGAGGCTACCGCTACGCGCGGTAGATCCCTCCGCGACTAGCGAGGAGGCCCGTCATGACGACGCACAACATCGCCGCCGCGCCGCCAATAACGCTGGAGGAGTACGCCGCGCTGCCCAAGCACCCACGCTATGAACTGGTGAAAGGAGTCCTGGTTGATCTGATGGTGGCGTCAGAGGAACACGAGCATACCGGCTCTCTAGTCAACTGGCGTTTGTCGGAGCATGTTTTTCCCAACCGACTGGGCAGAGTGTACACCAGCAACCGGGGGTATGTGACCGGTCCTGCTTCTCCGGCGACCTCGCGGATGCCCGATGTTTCGTTTGTGTCCAACGCTCGATTATCACAGTCCGATCTGGCTGGAATGCTCTACGATGGCGCGCCTGACCTCGCCGTCGAGATTCTTTCGGACAGCAACACCCCCGCTGAGATAGCACGAAAGGTTTCCGAGTACCTAGCCGCTGGTGGCAGGGCCGTCTGGGTGATCGACATCGGCGGTCGGACGCTGACGGTACATACCGCCGATGCACCGCCGTTGACCCTCACCGACGCCGACACCGTGGACGGCGAGGACTATCTGCCCGGCTTCACCTGCGCGGTGGCGGCTATGCTGCCGGCCTGAACCGACTAAACGAGGGAAGCGCGTCGACCCAGCGTTACGCCGTGGGGCAGCGTGATCGTGGCTTTGAGGTTGCGGAACAGGAGGAATCGGCTCATGGACAAGGTAACCTGTTGAGCGTACTCCGCTATACCGGGGGCCAGGTAAAGGGTTATGTCGTCCTGGCCGGTGGGCTCGTACGACTCCAGGCTGCGGCGGCGACGGACGTTGGTATCGACCGATACCTCAACGGATTCGCCGCTTCAACCCTTCCAACAGATCAGGTCGACGACGGCCTGACCGCCTTTGAGCCGGATGAACTGGGCGGCTTCGGGGGTTATTTCAAGGCTGGCGGGCATGATAATCACTGGTCCAGAGGCTGGCCGTCCCAAGTTGCGTCGGGATCAAGGTAACGACGGGGGATGTTGCCGTGGAGTGCGGAGCGGAATTCTTCGGCGCTGTTCATCTTTAGATCGTCTATCGCTATCTTCTCCATCAAGGTTACGTTGATTTCTTTATCTTCATGGGATATTTTTGTGCGTATATTCAACCAGACATGGTAGAAATAAGCGTGGTCACGATTGCTTTGTACAAATCCCATTCTGCGAAGCAGTCGCAGCATTTCACGGGTCCTGACATTAGCAATCCTTACCATCGTTAGGCAGGTACCTGGTTACGGGCAGGAACGACCTGTCCGATCCATGGCAAGACGCCATCGGCCGTGAGTTCCGCAATCAGTTCGGAGACCGCTTCCTGAGCGGCTTGTCCGGTCTTGGATTTCTCTGGCTTGTGATCCAGATAGATTGCCATGGTATCGGCGACGTCAACCAGCGCTTCGGCCTCGGTATCTCCCTGGCCATGGGCACGGTCAATGGCAGGGCAGATAGCAGCGTAGCAAATCGAGCCGTCGGACAAGGTGTCACGCCAAACCACAACATCGTATTCCATGTTTCCCTTCCTTCAAGCTAATCCAGGGGCTGGCCGTCCCGGGGTACGTCGGGGTCAAGGTAACGACGGGGGATGTTGCCGCGGAGGGCGGAGCGGAACTCATCGTCGCTGTTCATTTTGAGCTGCTTGATAGCTATGTCTCCCATCAAATCGGCGTGAATTTCTCTGTCTCCCTGGGAGACCATCACCGATAGGTTTAACCATTCGTGATAGAAATAAACATGATCTCGGTTATGCTGAGCTAATCTCATACGACGGAGCAGACGAATCAACTCGCGGGCTTTGACATTAGCGATCCTGGGCATCGTTACGCAGTAACGTTAATCCGACGAGGCGTAACCTGGCGGAACCAATGCAGAACTCCTTCACTCGTCAGCTCCGTCACCAGCTCCGACATTTCATCTTGAGCCGCCTGCCCAGTCTTGACCCTTTCGGGGATATGCTCGAAAAAGCACGCGATGCTATCCGCTACTTCGACCAGCGCTTCGGCTTCAGTGTCGCCCTGGCCATTGGCATGATGTACAGCCGGACAGATAGCAGCGTAGCAGATGGACCCGTCGGACAAAGTCCCGCGCCAGACAACAACGTCGTACTCCATGGCATTCCTCTCCGCGTGGGTAAGAGTAATTATACCCAGAGCTATGATGCTGTATCCAGCAAAAGGGTGTTCCGCGCCTCTATCGCCGCGGGATGGACCAGGGAGCCCTTGTCAAGCAGGCGCGCCACATTCCTGGTGAGGAACATGGTCATGGCGGCGGGCAGGTCGTTCTCGGCCAGCTCCTTCAACTCGGCTTGCCAGGGGTAGCGCTTGACCTTGACCGGGTCCAGCTTGTCGGCGAGAAAAACGATGTGGGCGATGGGGTCGCCGCCGGCGGGGTCGCCGGTGGTGTGCCAGTAGACGGCGTTATAGAGCTGGGGATGGCCGAAGCCGTCTTCGCGTTTGAGAAGTTCGGCGCCGACCATGCCGTGCAGGATGCCGGGGTTCCGCCGCTCGAACTCGGTCACGGGAGGGAGGTCGTACTCCTCCATGCGCAGGAGGTTTTCGACGCCGGAGAAATGCTTCGTAGCGTCGTGGGCGAGGGCGGCGATGCCGATGGCGTCGACATCCTGGCCGTGGCGTTCGGCCAGGTCGCGGGCGATCTGCTCCACGCGCTGACAGTGTTCCTGCAGCCCGGTGGGTAGCCGGCGCATCCGGCGGTTGATGCGGTCGACCACGCGGCCGGAGATTTCGATGGTGGTCATAGGGTGGTCACCTTCTCCTGTCTTGCATCGAGATTGCCACGCTTCGCTCGCACTGACAGAGAGGAGGCAGCAATGACAAATGGGCTAGCCCATGTCTCCCAACGCGCGGCCGCCCAGCAGGTGCATGTGGGGCCAGGCAATGGTCTGGCCGGCGTCTTCGCCGTTGTTGACCACCAGGCGGTATCCGCTGATGGTGACACCCTCGCGCCGGGCCATCTCCGCGGCGACCACAAACAGGTGCCCCATGGTGCCTTCCATGGCGGGACTGATGTAATCGAGGCCGTTGATGGGCATATTGGGGATGATGAGCAGGTGCACGGGCGCCTTGGGGTTGATGTCGCGCACCACGAAACAACGCTCGTCCCGGTAGATGACGTCGGGATGCAGCGGGTCGCGGGCCATGGCGGAGAAGGGCGAACTGCGGGCGGGGGTCATAGTTGTCATTAGGCATTACTCCTACTGGTAGCTACTTCCATTCCAGTTTAGAAAGTATTTTTACAAGAATTACAACGATAGTTGTTTTGATGTGGGTAGTGACGTAGCCGAACGCTGGACTCCCCGCATCGCGGGCACTTGTCGGGCAATGGCTGTTGCCTGAGTTCGTTGTGTTCAGTTTTCATTTTCGCCCAAAGGTGCAGCGCTCTTCGGTCTGCATCGAAAGCCAACTCGTGAGATCGTATTTTCGTTGGATCGCGAAACCTGACATCCAAACATTCGCGGCGTTGGAATCGTAATTTGCCGCCCACAACCCGACCCGCAAATGTTTTAATTGGCCGTGTTCGGCCAACCATAACGGTTGAAACGACTTCAACGATCAACCCTGTTTCTTCTTTGGTTTCGCGGTATGCAGCGTGCTTACTACTTTCGCCGCGGTCCACAAATCCACCAGGCAACGACCACTTTCCCTTCTCTTTTCCATACCCACGCTGGATAAGCAGTACCTCGTCCCGGCTGTTTTCAACGAGGCAGAATGCGACGCGCTTGGCCATCGTTTTGCCTCCTTCGCAAATGTAAGTGAATAGGAAAAGCTACGCTGAAATCATCGCTACGCCGCCTCGATTTCCTGGAGGGCCACTTCCTTGTGGTCGTGGACGCTGCCGTAGGACAGTTCCTGGACCTTGGCGCGACGGGTGTAGAGTTGGAGGTTGTGCTCCTCCGTGAAGCCGATGGCGCCGTGGCACTGGTGGCCCAGGGAGCAGACGCGCTGGTAGGCGCCGCTGCACCAGGCCTTGGCGATGGCGACCTCGCGCCGAGCGGACTGGCCTTCGGCGATGGCCCAGGCCGCCTGATAGGCCACATGGCGGGCGCCCTCGACGTCGGTGGCCATGTTGGCGCAGTGGTGCTGCACGGCCTGGAAGCTGCCCACGGGCCGGCCGAACTGGGTGCGCTGCTTGACGTACTCGACGGTCATATCGACCACGGCCTCGGCGCCGCCCACCATCTGCACGCAATGGGCCGCCGTGGCCCGGGCCAGCGCCCGATCGATGACCGGCCAGGCCTGCCCGACCTCGCCGAGCACAGCGCCGCCGCCCACGGACACGTTGTTCAGCCGCACCTCGCAGAGCCGCTCGTTACCGATGGTGCTGATCTGTTCGATCTCCACGCCGGCCGCGCCGGACGGGACGAGGAACAGGGTGATGCCCTGCTCGGGGTCGTCGCCGGCCGGCATGGTGCGGGCGGCGACTATCATAGTGTCGGCGGCGTGGGCGTCGGGGACGAACAGCTTGGTGCCGGAGATGACGTAGCCGTCGCCAGACGCGCTGGCGGTGGTCTCCACGCCCCAGGCCTCGGTGGTAGCCGATGGCTCGGTGAGGGCCAGGGTGAGGCGGATGGTGCCGGCGCAGACGCCGGTGAGGATATCGCGCTTCTGATCGTCGTTGCCGGCGTCCAGCACAGTCAGGCCACCCAGGACGACGGTGGCGAAGAAGGGAGCCGGCAACAGGGCACGGCCCATCTCCTCGACGAGCACGGCCAGGTCCAGGAAAGTGCCACCGGTGCCACCGTATTGCTCTGGGAAGGGGATGCCGGTCCAGCCGAGTCCGGTCACCTGCCGCCACAGGTCTTCGGAAAATCCCTGCGGGTCATTTTCCAGTTCGCGTACCAGCGTCAGCGGGCATTCCCGCGCCAGGAACTCGCGCGCCGAGTTCTTCAGCATCTGCTGAATCTCACTCAGTCCCATGTCCATAAACAGGCCCTCCGGGGCGATGTCGGGGAATCGCTGGGAGTATAGCCTACGGGGTGGGGAGCGGCAAATTGGAGGAAGGCGTGGTAATTGTTCACGTTTGAGGGGATCTGATCGGCTCAGCACCGGAATTGCCTACTTGGCCACGGCTCTGGGAACGGCCAAAAAGCCCGCAGATCTCATCAACTCTGAACAGTTACAAGGCGTGATGGATTGGACGGATGAAAATGCAACCGCCGGTGCTCACAGGCAGCCGGCTGGTAATTGTTCACGTTTGAGGGGATCTGATCGGCTCAGCACCGGAATTGCCTACTTGGCCACGGCTCTGGGAACGGCCAAAAAGCCCGCAGATCTCATCAACTCTGAACAGTTACGCCGGCTGGCGTTGGATTGAACGACGAATATGCATGGTCTATCATCAAAGTGAGATTGTCCGAAATTGAAGGAATCGTCGGCCAGGAATCCGGTGGCACGTTCTGTTGCATTTTGCAGTGTAGTCAAACCCAACCAAAAGGGGATGGGGTAGCAAATGGGAATCGTAGATAGTAGGAGCAGGGATACTCCGTGTAACCCAGAGCCGAGGTTCCAAAACTTGGAGGACATCCGTGAAGAGGACATGCACCGGGCACTGGACGCGTTCAGCAACCCATCGGGCATAGTGCCCCTTACTATCCCACGGTTGGACCTACCCCTAACCAAAGGGGAAAGGTGTATCGGCATCTTGTTGGACCGTGATATGCGTAGTCTTTCGAGGCGGCGCGACAAGTGGGGCATTGAAATAGACAGATTTGCCGCACCCGTGTTTTTCATGCAGGTCAGCAGATCGCCAGGCCAAGTGCTCTGGTTCAATGGGTCGGCAGATGGGTATGAGGAATATATGCTGAGCCGCTTCAATCCAGAGAAGTCCTACCCGCATGAGATCGAATGGTTCCCTGGTCGAGCAGAACGGGATGCCCAGCAGGAGCGAAGCACGTTCTTCGTTTACGTACTGCATACCGACTGCGGGCACTATGTTGGCCACACTTCAGACGTGGAGCAACGGCTACACGCGCACCAAGCGGGAAGCGTCGTAAGCACCGCAGGCAGTCACCCAGTTCTGATTAAAAAGTTGGCGTACGACACCCGCGACGAGGCAGCGCATATGGAGAGCGTACTGAAGACGCTTCGAGATGCAAGGTCTCCAGCGTATGAGCGATGGGTCGGACACGAACCTCTCCCGTGGAATCGTCCCTTGCGTATGACCGAAACAGACGAAAACCTGTGGACGTTGTTTGAAGACCCTGACAGGCTCGCTAAATGCAGGGCCGTGGAAATCACCAATTCCGGGATCAAGCAAGGGAGTTTCGCCTACAGAATGAACATCAGATGCAAGTGGGCCGACGACTAACGATGGCGAAGAAAGTTACCGCCCGTCTCCCTGTCGCCAAAGGTTGCGCTACCTTGCAAAACGCAACAGAATCCGATGGCAGCAACTGCCGATCCCGGCGGAGGCATCTCTATGATTGACTTGCATCGACATTTTACGCGGCAGCAACGCAAGCGCATCGAGCGGGATAGGCGCCGGCTATCCCGGCACAGGGACGAGGTAATGAAGCTACTCCGAGCTCGCGACGGCGATATTTGCCTGTGGTGCAACAAGCCCAACGAGGATTACGAGATTATCGCCGCCACTGACCAATACCAGAGATACCGAAAGGTAGAGCTGGCTATTGACCATATAATCCCTGCGTCGAGCGGCGGCGAGACGGATATCGACAATCTCTGCCTGTTGCATGAGGAATGCAACCTGGAAAAAGGGCATTTGCTGTCGAGAAGCTTTCAAGAGCGAGTACGCCGGCGCCGGGAAGAGCGCGAAGGTGGGGATGAGGCTGAGCCCTGGATGCGTGAATGGCTGCGGATTTGGCTTTACTCACCGCTGCGGAATGACATAACAACAGGTGCTGAGCAATGACAACTCATACTGACGGAACAGAACATGGACCGACGCTGCGGATACCGCATGACGTGTCCGACATCTCCGCGCGAGTTCAGAACGCGGGCGAGCGCATTCCTGTTGAGAAGGATGGCCGCACGGTAGCCGTGCTGGTCCCGACTTCCGACATGGCCGCGCTGGAAGCCCTGGCAGAACGCCTTGACTTGCTGGACACACTGGACGCGCTGGCCGACTACCGGGCACATGGCGGGGTCGAATGGACCGACCTTAAATCGGACTTGGGAATTTGACCTACCAAATCATCATCTCCCGACCTGCGCAAAGGGACATCCGCAGCGTACGGGATGCGCGTGCCCGCCGGCGGTTATCGGAGGCCATTGAGGCTCCGGCTGAAAATCCATACTCGCCTCGGGCGCAAAATTCCGTGCCGCCTGCGAAGTTTGGCGAATTCGAGTTGGAGACTGGCGAATCTGCTACATCGTTGATGGTGGCCGGCTGATAGTTCTGGTTCTGATTGTCGGACAACGCGGCGACATCTACGAGCGATTGCGTCGTCGCCTGGGATGAGGCTTCGATCCATACCCTTGTGCGGCATCCGCGCACTTCGTTGCCGCCCGGCGCGGCCCCCGTGTAGAATGCCGGCGTCATCCATCCCCGCAGCTAGTCACGGAGGCTTCCCATGTACAACCGTCCCACTCTGAGCCTGAGCCAGGTCCGCGCCGCCATGAACGCCATGCTGGACAAGGCGCAGCAGGAACCCGACCGCCCGCTGGCCATCGCCATTGTCGACGCCGACGCCAAGATGCTGAGCTACGCCCGCATGGACAACTGCCGCGCCCTGCCCCAGCGCATGGCCGTCAGCAAGGCCTATACCTCCGCCATGTCCGGCTCCGACTCCGACGCCTACGCCCAGCGCCTGAAGAACGAGGGCCGCAACATCGCCGACTTCGGTGACTCGCAACTGGTGGCCGTCCAGGGCGCCGTCGTGGTCCGCGACCCCGAGACCGACCAGGTCCTCGGCGCCATCGGCGTCAGCGGCCTCTCCGCCCAGGAGGACGAGGACCTGGCACGACTGGGAGCGCAATCGCTGGGGCTGTAGCCTCCTCAGCGATGCCGGCGCCGGCCATCGAGAAAGCGCCGCAATGACCACGGCAAGAGCCGTTGAAGTCCGGGTGGTGCGCGCTCAGCCGCTGCTCCAGCGTCTGAAGATCAGCGGGATGCTGTCCTTCGGGCCGGAGGGCATCGACCTGCCCATGGAGCGGCTGAACGTGCTCATCGGACCCAACGGCTCCGGCAAATCCAACTTCATCGAGGCGCTGGCGCTGTTGCAGGCCGCGCCGCGGGATCTGTCCGCCCCGGTCAGGCGCATGGGCGGCATTTCGGAATGGCTCTGGAAAGGGGACGGTGAGCGTCAGGTCGCAACCGCCGAAGCGATCATCAGTTATCCCGCTGGCGCCAAGCCCCTGCATCATACCTTGCTCTTGTGGCAACAGGGGGAGCGGTTCGAGGTCGCGCATGAACGTGTTAGGGATCACCCTGACCACCTCGACGAGGAACCGTCAAACGATTACTACGTTTCAACCACGGATAAAGTAGAAATCAACGGACTGGTCGAGGATTCCAGTGGCGAGCGCGGAATGAGAACCTTAGACCGGGGTGCGGTTCAACGCGACGCATCCATCCTCTCGCAAAGGGAAGATCCTGATATCTACCCGGAACTTGGGTGGCTACAGAAACAATATCGCCAAATCCGCCTGTATCGCAATTGGGAGTTTGGACCGGACGCTGGCCTGCGCCGATCACCAAAGGCTGACGAACCAAGTACCTTCCTGACCGAGCGCGGCGAAAACCTGCCTTTAGTGCTGTCAAAGCTGCGTGGCGACCACCGCCAGCGCTTCGTCAAATCGCTGCAGCAACTCTACGATGGCATCGACAATTTTCACGTCGAGGTTGGCGGCGGACGAGCTGAGCTTTTTTTGGTCGAGCGGGGCAGAGGTGAACGATATATCCCGGCGTCCCGCCTCTCCGATGGCACACTGCGCTACATGGCGCTGGCGGCTATCCTGCTGGACCCGGACCCGCCGCCGCTGGTGGTGATTGAGGAACCGGAGCTGGGGCTGCATCCGGATTTGACGCTAGGCATCGGGAGAATGCTGGTCGAGGCATCCCAACGGATGCAGTTGGTGGTGACAACGCATTCGACTGGTCTGATAGACGCTTTGGATGAATGTCCGTCAAGTGTGGTGGTGTGCGAAAAGGACGATGGCGAATCCTTATTCGAGCGGCTGGAACCCAAATACCTGACCGAATGGTTGAAAGAGTACACCTTGGGCAATCTGTGGAGCGCCGGTGACTTGGGGGGCAACCGGTGGTGACGGTTCGGATTTTCATCGAAGGCGGTGGCAGCGGTAAAATATCGGACAGAGTCTTCAAGGAAGCTTGGACAGCGTTCTTTGCGGCCGCCGGACTGACTGGCCGAATGCCCAAGATAGTTCGCGGAGAAGGGCGGAGCACAACCTTTCGAAAGTTCAGTACCGCACGCCGGCGCGCAAACGAACTGTTGCTGGTGCTGGTGGACAGCGAGGGGCCGATTGCCGCTGACCATAACGCATGGCAACATCTACGAGCCCGGCCACAGGATAATTGGGAACCGCCACCGGAAGCCGGCAATAACAGCGCGTACCTGATGGTGCAAGTTATGGAGACTTGGTTGCTTGCCGACCGAGATACACTGCGTCGTTTCTTTGGCCCATCATTGAACGAAAATCATTTCGGGCAGTGGCCAGACTTGGAAGAAGTACACAAGGACACTGTGCTAAACGCTCTGGAACGCGTCACGTCGAATTGCCAGAAACCTTACAGCAAGGGCAAGGTTTCTTTTGAACTGCTGGGGCAGATTGACCCCACACTCGTTGCGCACGCCTGCCCCCACGCCGACCAACTCCTGCAATACCTCCGCACGCTCTAGCTCCCGAACAGGTACCTCAACCGCCAGCCATCCGACCGGAGGCCTCCTCATGCCCAACCCCCGCGCCGAACTCTCCCCCATCTTCGACCGCCCAAAGCTCACCCTGCCCGACGGGGCCAGGGTCGCCGTCTGGTTCATCATCAACGTCGAGGAGTGGGACATCGACCAGCCCATGGCGCGGACGGTTCTGCCCTCGCCTCAGGGCGCAGCCGTGTCGCCGGACATCCCCAACTATTCCTGGTACGACTACGGCATGCGCGTGGGCTTCTGGCGGATGCAGCGGGCGCTCGCCGATCACAACCTGCCCTGCACCATCAGCCTGAACGCCGCGGTCTGCGAGGTCTATCCTCAGCTGGTCCAGTCCTGCCTGGACCTGGACTGGGAACTGCTGGGTCACGGGTACATCCAGCAGGTGCTCCACAAGGAGCCGGACGAGCGGGCCACCATCCGCAAGACCATCGAGGTGATCCGGGAGTTCAGCGGGAAGGCGCCCCGCGGCTGGATGGGGCCCGGCCTGGCCGAGACCCACCACACGCCGGATATCCTGGCCGAGGAGGGCATCGAGTACGTCGCCGACTGGGTCAATGACGACCAGCCCTACGAGATGAAGGTCAAGTCGGGCCGGCTGGTCGCCCTGCCCTACACCGTCGAGCTGAACGACATCCCCATCTACCTGGTGCAGCACCACTCGGCTCCCGAACTGTTTCGCCGGGCCAAGGACTCGCTGGAGGTTATGCTGGCCGAGGGCGAGGACAGTGCCCGGGTCATGGCCATATCGATGCACCCATACATCACCGGAGCGGCCCACCGAATCGGGCATTTCCGGCGGCTGCTGGAATACATCACGCAGCTCGACGGCGTCTCGTACTGGACCGGCAGCGGGATTCTGGACTGGTACAACCGCCAAATGGCCGACCGCTAACGCCGTGCCGTGTGGATAAATCGTTGACAAGTCGTCTACAACTTACGGAAATGCAGTGGATATATTGAGCACAACGTGTCAGCCAATGCGCCTTGGCGGCTGATAATTTCCGGGCCTTTTCCAAATGTGATGTCCATCGACGATTTATCCACGCCTCTTCCAACTTTGATCCACGAGAAACGCACAAGTTATCAACAGCGGATTACCCTGACCCGGTGTATGCTGTGAACGTTGTCAACGCGCTTACTACTACCACGATTACCTTTAAAGATTGATATATGATCGATACAGTTCGAATTAACGTTAAGGCGGGGAACGGTGGTGATGGCTGCATCAGTTTCCTGCGCCTCAAGTACCTACCCCGCGGCGGACCCGACGGGGGTGATGGCGGCGACGGTGGAAGCGCGTATATCGTTGGGGACTCGTCCATCAATACGCTGCTGCACCTGAAGTTCAACAGCACCTTCTACCTGGAGCGCGGCGTCCACGGCAAGGGCAAGAACCAGCGCGGCGCCAACGGCAAAGATACCGAGATCCGGGTGCCGCTGGGTACGGTGGTCTGGCGGATGCACCGGGACGGGAGCAAGGACTTCCTGGCCGATGTCGTTTCGGATGAGCGGGTGCTGGTGGCCGACGGTGGCAAGGGTGGCTGGGGCAATGCCCGGTTTGTTTCGTCGACCAACCAGGAGCCGATGTTGTCGGAATCGGGGGCCAAGGGAGACTACGCCGTGCTGTGGCTGGAGCTGAAACTCCTGGCCGATGTGGGGCTGCTGGCCAAGCCCAATGCCGGCAAGTCGACGCTGATCTCCCGGTGCTCGGCCGCGAAACCGAAGGTTGCCGACTACCCCTTCACGACCGTGGAACCGGTGCTGGGCGTGGTCACCCATGGTGGGCAGGACTTCGTGATGATGGAGATTCCCGGCCTGCTGGAGGGAGCGCACCGCGGCATTGGACTGGGTCACGAGTTCCTGCGTCATGCGGAAAGGGCAAGGGCTTACGTGCACCTGATCGATGGGATGTCGGATGACCCGGCGGGCGATTTCCTGATGCTCAACCGGGAGCTGCGCGAGTTCAGCCCGATGCTGGCGGCCAAGCCACAGGTGCTGGCGGTCAGCAAGCTGGACACAACCGAGACCTACGAGTTGCGGGACGTGATCGAGGAAGAGTTGCGGCGGGCGATGGCCATGGCCATGGACGAGGGTTTGGCCGGGGCCGATGAGGAGACCCCCATCCACTTCATATCGTCGGTTTCGGGCGCGGGAGTGGACGGATTGCTCGGCGATCTGATCCGTATCCTGGCAGAGGCTCCGCGCGATGGTATCGACGCGTCGGAATGGCAGAACGAGGTGCCCGTTGCCAGCGCGCCTCGCGAACGGCCTCCGTTGGGGTTCTACCTGGATGGCGACGTCTATGTTGTGGAGTCGGAGAGGCTGGAAAGTCTCACCGGGCGGGCGGATATGCGGGACTATCGGGTGATGCTGCAGTTGTGGCGGGAGATGGGCCGGCTGGGCATAGCGCGACGCCTGCAGGAAGCTGGGATCGAGGCCGGCGACACCATCCGGATTGGGCACGCCGAGCTTGAGTGGTTCTAATGCCAGCCGGGGAGCCCCATGGACGACGCATTGGGATCCTCGGAGGTACGTTTGACCCGCCGCACCTAGGCCACCTGTTAATCGCGGAAACGGCGCGGGTCGCGCTGCATTTGGAATCAGTGATGTTCGTGCCCGCCGGCGAGCCCTGGCTCAAGTCGGGGCAGCGCATCACTCCGGCATGTCACCGCTTGCGGATGGTACAGTTGGCCGTGGCCGACAACCCCGATTTCTGCGTGTCCGACTGCGAAGTACGGCGCGGCGGGGCCACGTACACGGTGGATACGCTCCGCGAGCTGCGAGATGGCTTCCCGCCCGATACCGAGGTCTATTTCATCGTCGGATCGGACGTACTGGATCAATTCCACCGCTGGAAGGAACCGGAAGCCATCCTGGAACTCTGCCGCCTGGCGGTGATCGAGCGGCCCGGGGGTCCTGAGGATGGGGTCGCCGCGCTGCGAGAGCGATTCCCGCACGTGATTGATTCCGGCGCGGTGGTGTCGGTGGCTGGGCCTAGGGTCGACTTCAGCGCGTCTGATCTGCGGCGGGTGCTGGCGGCCGGCGAATCAACGCGATACCAGATTCCGGACGCGGTGGCGACGTACATAGCGGAGCACGAGTTGTATAGGGCCGTGGACTGATATGACAAATGCTATGTGCGGTATTTGACGACAGGCAACGGACGAGTCCGTAATCTGCTGCATCGCGAACCAAGGAGATAGTTCAGGGAGCCGATGTCCAATCCATCGGGATACTTAATGGTCTGGGGGTATTTCTCCGCTGTCGGAAGATGGTGGTTGTTGGTGTGCTGTTCACTTCTCGCTATAACGGCATGCACGACAGCGCCAATTCAATCCGAAGAGGGTCAAATAACGGATAAGGCGGATAAAGGCCATTCTGTAACTGCGGACGTAGACTCGTTGGAAATCTACCCGCCTCCTTGGGTGCCAGGTGGTTGGAACTTGAATTCAATGCGCGATTGGAAAGAATTCATGTGGTACGCGTTGCATTCCCAAGGGTATAACGTTCGGGCCAATGGATTCTGGACGTATCCTGCATTCGCTGATGAGCGTGAGGAACTAATCACACATTTGCAAGGACGTGCGGCTTCGTGCCCAGAAGATTGGGTCAGCCGCAAGGTTGCATTGCGGGAAGATTATGTCAGAGCGGTGGATAAATTCGATCAAATCAAAATTGACCACCCCCCCTACAGCGCACTATATTCGGAGCAGCAACTAGTAGTTGAAGATGCCTATCTCGGGTAATTGTTCACGTTTGAGGGGATCTGATCGGCTCAGCACCGGAATTGCCTACTTGGCCACGGCTCTGGGAACGGCCAAAAAGCCCGCAGATCTCATCAACTCTGAACAGTTACCATCTCGGGCTTGTGGACATCATTGCGAAATGTCAGGCAATTCCAAGCATATTGGCTGATATCGACAAACTAAACGACGATGCGTAGGTGAGATGGTGGCTTGGAGTTCAACGGATATAGCGGAACGATTGCTGGAGTTGGCGCTGGAGCGCGGGGCCATCCGGTACGGAGACTTCACCCTGTCGTCGGGAAAGAAAAGCTCGTACTACTTCGACGGCCGACTGATCAGCCTGGACCCGGAAGGATCGCATCTTATCGGGAACGCGTTGCTGCCGCTGCTGGCCGACGCCGGCGTGCAAGCGGTGGGAGGACCTACCCTGGGAGCAGATCCCATCGTAACCGCCGCGGCCATGGCATCGTGGCAGCAGGGCGCGCCGCTACCGGCCTTCATCGTGCGCAAGGAAGCCAAGGGGTACGGCATGGGCCAGATGATCGAGGGGCCGTTGCCGGAGAGGTCAACGGTGGCCATCGTGGACGACGCCTGCACCACCGGCGGGTCGTTGTTCCACGCCATCGATGCGGCCGAGGAGGCCGGGTGTACCGTGGGGTTGGTGCTGGCGCTGCTGGACCGCAACGAGGGCGGCAGCGACGCCATCCGCGAACGGGGTTACCGCTTCGAGACGCTGCTCACGGCCGGCGAGGACGGGCGGATACGGCCGGCGTAAGGTTGCATACAGATCGATATCATAGCCCGGATGGCAGGAGCTTGATACAGCATACGGCCCGGTAGTGGGCGCGGCTACGTTCCGCGGGTCTGCTTGGTCCAGATGGCGATCATTCGCCGCGCAGTTGGCGGATCTGCCTTTCCAGTTCCTGGATCCTGGCCTCTGCCTGGGTGCGGGCCGCGCGTTCCTGTGTGAGGGCTTCGCGTTCGGATGCCATGGTGGCGATGTGGAGGCCAGTTTCAGGGTCATACCAGCCTAACTGACCCTCGATCCAGCGCAGTTCCACGTTCAGGATGGCGCTGTGCCCCTGTAGGCTGCCGTCGGGCAGTTCGTCAATCTGGATGGGCACGTATTGACCGTCCACCAGCCGGTCTCCGGCCAGGCGAGCGCCGTGGTACCGGCCCGTTTCGTCGAAGCGCCAGTATTCCGGGATCCCCAGGTCAGCGTAGGCGATTCGCTTGTCGTGAGTGTCCCTCCGTCCGGTCGAGCGCGAGGCGACTTCCAGCACGAAGTCGGGAGGCTTACCCTGTTCCGAGATGACGTAGCCGTTGTGGGCCCGGTAGAGGGCTGGATCGGCGCTGAAGGCAACTAGGAGGTCGGGATAGACCAAGCCGGTCATGTCGGCGCGTTCGGCGGTTGGGATTGGCGTGATGTAAAGGTCTGCTCCGACGATGGTGGTTGCAGGGTTGCCGAGATGTTGGGCCAGGTGGTAGGCGCTGCCGGTGACGGACAAGTGGAGGGATGCGGTCATCTTTTCGTCCGGAGTTTTGGGAGGATCCGGCAGTTGGAAAGTAGTCGAGGATTTGGGCGTCTTGGCGGTGGTCATGTTGAACCTTGCCTGGCTCGGCGTGTGTTGGCCGGAATTATACCTGCGTAGCGGCTCGGGCGGACGACCCACGTCTACACGCGGTAGAAACTGCCGCCGCCGGCCCAGAGGACGCGCAGGGCCCGACTCCCCACGACGGTATCGAACCTGACCCACTCGGCTGAGGTTTCGCCCGCGGGCCCGACGGAAAATCGTGGTGATGCCCCGCGATGATTGGACTGAGGCGTCAACGGTTCCTCGCTGCCGTTGGGCCACGCCAGGTAGAGCCGTCCCCGGCGCAGGATGATGCGGAAGCTGGTCAGGTAGGGGGCGTGGCTGCGGTAGTGGCCCGGGAAAGCGGCCCACTCCGACGGACAGGGAACCGCCGGAGCCAGTGGCGCGCTGCCCTCACGGACGTACACCGCGGGGCCGTGGTGGATCTCGACCGCCGGGACAGCGTCGCCGGCGTCCTCCGGCGCACGGAAGCGCAGGGGAAAGGGATCGAATTCGTCATCGGGGACGCAGAAGGTGTTGCCCGCTATATGCTCGAGCGCGATGGCGGGTCTGTCGGGGGGGTGCAGGAAAAGTTGGTCTCGCCGCGCGATTATGGACAGGACAGTGCCGGAGGTCTCATCGATGAACTTGCCGGCGTAGTGATCGGCGTTGGCCACGTGGGTTGGGTCCGGCAGGGGCGGAGCTTCCGGAGTGGGTTGGCCGTCGCGGGCTGCGGCTGCTACCTGGAGGGCATACCGGGCCGGCGGGTACAGGTCTACCTGGGAGCGATTGCAAAGAATCACGACCCCCAGCCCGTCGGTCTGGTCGGTGAGCATGATGGACCGGAAGCCCACGGTGGTCCCGCCGTGGCCGATGAAACGATGGCTGCCGGCCCGGTGGGACATCACCCCGAATCCGTAGGCGTAATCGTGCTGGTCGCCTCCGCCGCGAGACATCGCGATGGCCGGGGTGGTCATCAGCCGGTATAGCGCTGGCGAAATTACGGGAGCAACGTCGCCCCGCCCGTCGTTGAGCCACAGCCGGGCGTAGCGGGCCATGTCGGAGGCGGTGGAGACCTGGCTGCCGTCCCCGACGGCGTATTCCGTCCAGGGGGCCGGGATGAGGGGGTCGTTCAGACGGCGCGGACGGTCGTCGTGGAGCGAAACGTAACCGGTGGCCATACCATGCCGGCCGCCATGGCTGATGACCGGTTCGCTGGAGCTCATTCCCATCGGTTCCAGGACGCGCTGCCGGATTATGCTGCCGTAATCCAAGCCGGTGATGTCCTCCAGCAACCAGCCCAGGAGCTTGTAGCCGGTGTTGGAGTAGTGGAACCGGGAGCCGGGTTCCCAGGCGGCCTCGGTGTCACGTAGGGCGTAGCCTTCGTAGCGGGCCGCGGGGGTGAAGTCGGTGCCTGCGGGCAGGCCGGCGGTATGGCTCAGCAGGTGCCGGAGCGAGATCGGGCCGTATCGGGAGGGCAGGGCCATCCAGGGCAGATGCGTGCTGATCGGCGCGTTGAGGTCGAGCCGGCCCGACTGCACCAGTTGCAGCAACGCGAGCGCGGTCATGGACTTGCCGATGCTGCCGATCTGGAAAGTGGTGTCGGCGAGCACCGGGCTCCGCGCCGCCAGATCGGCGTAGCCCACGCCGGCGGTGAAGAGGGTCTGCCGCCGGTCGGTGAGCGCGACGGCCACCCCCGGCGCCGGCACGGCAGAGAGCCAGCGCCGCAGGTATTCGGTCAGGGGCGCGAAGCTTTGTGATGTGTTCGGATTAGTTGGCAAAACCGTAACGATGGTGGCCAAGGGAAGGTCAGATCACGTTGGCAACGGCCTACGACGCAGGCTTATCACCCAGAAATAGCCGCTCCAATCGTCCTGCGCCGTGATCGAGCCAGCCACCAAACGAGCCTGTGCGTCGGCCGGAATATCAGGCAGGAGTCTGAACGTAACTACACCGGAGGTTGCTGGTAACTGGTCCCGATAGGTCAGGGATCCATAGTCGGTGTCAAAAGTCACCAGGACGCGGTCTTCGCGCACCGCTCGTGTCAACAGGTCGGCATCGGCCGCGCTGGGGGCATCTTCAGTGACAAAGGATACATCGTGGCCCGCGCGCCGCAGCGTTTCTACGGCATCTGATGGCATGTTTTCATCGAAGAGCAGCCTCACGTTGTGTTACGACTGTTTAGACTGCCGGCGCTGAGCCGCGTCGCGACGGTCATCTTCGTCCAACATGGCTTCCAGATCATCCCAAGTAACAAAGCCCAGCGGCTGACCGGTAGCAGCGTACAACCTGCACGCTTCCAGGTCGTCGGTAGTTAGCCGGGGATAGTTCCGCAGTATATCGGCTTCGGTCCAAACGCCGGCGTCCAGCAACTCGGTTACCAGTTGCACGGAGATGCGGGTGCCTTTTACCGTGGGTTTACCGGCCAGGATACGCGGGTCTTTGACGATATGGTCTTTCCAGTCCATAGATGACCTCGTTACTGCCCCGGTCCCGGCTTCTCGCCGCCGAAGAGCAGGGGCTGGGCCGTGATGCGGGCGGTGATGCCGGTGTCGCCGTCGTCGTTGGCGACGTGCAGCGCGCCGCCGACCTGCACTGCCGCCGTGCGGACGTAGCCCAAGCCGATGAGGTGCGCGCCGTCCGCCGAAGGAACGACCGTTGCGGAGGTGACCAGTCCCATGGCCGCGCCTTCGTCGTTGAGCAGGCGGGACCCCGGCAGCGCGCCGGCCTGGGTCGGATCGGCGTCGAAGTTCAGGGACACCAGGTACTTCTGCACCTTCTGGTAGGTGTCCAGGCGGGCGATGACCTCCTGCCCGATGTAGCAGCCCTTGTGGAAGTCGATGGCGCCAATGAGGCCGGCTTCCAGCGGGTTGTAGGTGTCGCTCATCTCGCTGCCATACGCCGGCCGGGCCTGCACGATGCGCAGGGCTTCGGCGGTGGCCGCGCTGATGCTCACCGCGCCGGCGGATTCCAGAGCGGCGGCGATGCGTGCGGCGGCGTCAGGGTCGTCGGACAGCAGGTAACGCGTGGGCGGGCGTTCCGGATCGTTGGGGTCGGTCGGAGGCTCCACCACCAGGACTTCATCGTGCGGTACCCGGCCCAGGATGTCGGCGGCGTCCGGTCCGGTCAGCCTCAGCAGGGAGGTTTGGTCGGTGATGTCCTCAACCTCCAGGTCCTCCATGATGGTGTACTTGTCCAGAAAGTCGATGACGTTCTGCTGCTGGCCCGGGCTCGTGAGCACTATCTGGTGGTCACCGCGGTGGATGACGTACACCAGGTCGACGATGCGGCCGCGGTCGCTGGTGAGCACGGTCACGGTGACCTCGCCGGCCGGCGCGTCCGGGTCGATCTCGTTGGTGGACAGGCGGTTCAGCAGGTCACGGGCGTCCTCGCCGGTGAGGCGCAGACGTCCGGCGTCGTCGGGGTACACGGCGGCGCGCTCGGTGGCGGCCTGGAACTCCTCTGCGGTGTGGGCGTCAACGGCGGTAGTGGTCATCGGGGCCTCCTGGATCAGGACTATCAGGTGCGAGGTGGACAAATGCAGTAGGGGCGGGTATGCAACCCGCCCCTACGCCGCGTCGGATATGGATTGGGCTTTTGGCTACACGGCGAAGGAGGTGCCGCAGCCACAGGCCTTCTTGGCGTTGGGGTTCTCGAAGATGAAGCCCTTGCCATTGAGGCCGTCGGAGAAGTCGAGCTGGGTGCCGACCAAGTAGATGTAGGATTTCTTGTCCACCATCACCTTGACGCCATATTGCTCGACGATCTTGTCGGACTCACGCTCCTTGTCGGTGATGGTCAGGTCGTAGGTGAGGCCGGAGCATCCGCCGCCCTTGACGGCCACGCGCAAACCGACGTTGTTGGTCAAACCCTCTTTGTCGGCGAAGTACTTGATCTTTTCGGCGGCCTTTGACGAAATCTCTACGGTGAGCTCGGCGCCGTTCTGTGTAATGGGCATGGTATTGGAACCTCCGGGTCGGAAGTTGAAGATAGGGTGATTTTACGAAATTCGGCGGGGGGCGTCAAATGCCCGAATTTGCTCAGTTCTCCACAACGTGGCCTTTCACCGTCTGTCGAACATGGACTGTGCGGCGATAAGTCTACGTTCTTCTTGGGATAACTGGTCGAAGTCCCCGATGGCGGTCTGGGCACGGGATATGGTGTTCAGGGTGTCGTAATGGGTCACCGGCGCGTTGGGGTTGTAGTCCGCCTCATTGCGCTGTTCATTCAGATCGATGAAAGTGCGGACAAAGCTCTGTCCAGTTTGGGACAGTCGGTTGACGCGGTCCCGTAGGTTCCTTTACGCCGAGATGTTTCCTAAACTCTAGCGGCCCTCGCCAAAGGGCCTCGTTCCTTCTTCCGCTGATAATTCTTGACATCGCCAGGGGCCGTGGCGCCCCCGCTATACAGTAGGATTGTTCAAGTAGGAAACATGAAAATGCCAAACGTAGCGTAACAGGTTGAAGTGCATGATTCCGACCGAAAACAGTACGAATTACGGATTGCACATTCAGCCTTGCAAATACCCCAAAATCGTGGGGTGAGACCCTGCCAGGACACGAGGCAGTGTTGACATTTCATCGTAGCCAGATGAGGGCGGCAGCGAATTGCAGAAAGCCAAGGTATCGGCTGGCCAATTTGTCAAACCTGGAAAATACCCGGCCAGGGTCTTTCGATTATTTGGGTGGTGCGCCGATCAAGGCTAGCGGGCGTGATGGATGCACGGCGCAGCGGCGCAAGGCGGCCGCGATATTGGTTTCCCCAGCCAATCGCAGCACACTGATGACCACATTGCGCAGGGCCGCCATGATCTGAGGCGCCGAGCCCGTGCGCACTTGGGAGCGGTCTTCATCAAAGGTAACGTCCCGTACCCAATGCACTCGGTTCTCGATGCCCCAGTGTCCTCGCCAAAGTGCGAGGAGCCGGCCGGCGTCGGCTGCCTCGGGCGGCAGGCTGGTCACGGCGTAAGCCACTTCTCGCCCAGTGACGTTCTTCTTGCGGACGATGCGCTCTATCTTGCATACCTGGGCCAGGTGCGGCCAGTCGCTGTAGCCCACCAGCAGGTCGGAGGCCCACAACCGCCGCTGTTCCACCCGACCACCGTGCTGGCCTATCTGGACTGCCTGGGGTGGCGCCGGGGGCGCCCCATCCCAAGCAGGCGCCCCATCCCATACGGCCGTGATGTCCTCCAACCGGGTGGGCTGGTTGTGCTTTACCGCGAGGAAGTAGTGCCCCCTTGAGCCACCATCCGCTGGCACACCTCCCGCTGGGTGAACTGGGCATCGCCGGTTACCACCAGAGCGTTCAGGTCCAACTGCCCCAGCAGACCCGCTACCGCGTCCAACTCGTTCTTCTTCTCCCCCACCGCCTGCTGTCCCACCACGATCCCAACCTGATGGGCATACGCCGCCACCAGATGCACCCCGGGCAACTGATCACCGTGGATGCCCCGCAACCTTTTACCGTCAATGGCCACCGCCGCACTCTCTGACCAGCCGCGCTCCTGCAGCCATTGCCCCAACACCCCTTCAAATGCCTCCCGATCCAGCCGGCTGAACACTTGATGCAGCGTGGACACGCACGGTGTCCGCTCCCTGGTGAACCCCAAGGCCTCAGACACTTCCTGACCTTGATCTCGGCCCCATTGGCTGATGGCGTACAGACTGCGCGCTCCGCACAGCATGGCGCACACCGCCAATCCCAAAATCGACCCCAGTGGATGACGCTTCCCATGGGCGCTGCGCGGATCCCGCACCCGACCCAACACCTCAATCAGCGACCATCCAGCTTCTGATCCCGGCTCTGTCGTCATCACGCACCCTCAAACCTGTGGCTGCCCTACCCTATATCTCCGGCGCTTTTTCCTCCAAGCTTGCCGATACCCTTGTTTCCCAAATAATCGAAAGACCCTGAATACCCGGCGGTAGTGCTTGATCTTGCCGATGAAACACTCTACGACGTGGCGTTCTCGGTATAAGGGTCTATCGTAATCCCGTGGCGCTTTGCGGTTGGACCGTGGGGGGATCACTGCCACCATGCCCTCTTCTGCCAAATGGTCGACGAAGTCCTGCGCGTCATATCCTTTGTCCGCGATTACGTACTCGCTCCGGTAGCCGGTGAGCAGGGTTTCCGCCTGGGTGATGTCATGCTGTTGTCCCGGCGTCAACGTGAACCGCAGGGGGTTGCCCAGAGCGTCCACGCTCCCGGGAACCTTCGTGCTGAACCCGCCGCGACTGCGGCCCAGGGCTTGCGCTGATTGCCCCCCTTTTTGCGGGGGCTCCCCCAGCGCACTGGTGCGCTCGGACCACCGTACTGTCGATGACCAGATATTCCAGGTCCGGTTCCGTACTGAAATGCTGGTGCATTCGCTCCCAGACGCCACGGTCGCACCACCGGGCGAACCGTTTGTAGATGGTGTTCCAGTTGCCATACTCGGCCGGCAGCAGTCGCCACTGCGCTCCGGAGCGATCCATCCACAGCACGCCCTCGACAAACCGCTGGCATTCCGCCGCGTCGCCAACGTACACGTCAGGGCAATCCCGCAGGAATTGCAAAATCTTCTCCCATTGGTCTGAAGGTATGGTTATACTCGCCATGGGGCGATTGTACCGCAGTCCAAATGTCAACACTACCTAGAAGGGCCAACGCTCACGGTTGAATAATCCCGCGCGACGACTTGAGTGGAGCCATCACTGGACAGCTGATTGGCGTTCGTTGGCCGTTTATTAGCATCGCTTTGCCGATCCCGTCTGAACAATCCCACGGCCCAGCCGATGATTGCGGAAATCGCTGTTAGCATATCCCCAATCATTGACGCTCTTCTCCTGATATGTTCATTCGGAGCCGGTTTGAGTATCGCGGCACGCCGACTCCGTCGGTGCGTTCCATTCAGTGGGCTAACTCTTTTCGATTATTGTCTGCCGCAGGATTTTGCCTATCAACTAATTTGTGCGGTGCGTAATGCAAGTTGACAGCACCGTAGAAAATGTCCTCATATCGTCTAATGCTCCCAAGGGTGATTTTTCTAGATATCTGTACCCTGATTTGCCTCCTCCCAGGTCGATCAAGTACGACTAGAGATGTTGTATCTGCATCACGGAGATCCCAAATGAACAGATACTTGGTTCTAACGCGCCCCGATCCCCTCCAGCGCCGCCCGTATCTCGTCGGCGTGGATGGCGTAGAAGGTGCCCACCACCTGCCCGCCTCCGGGCGTCCGGCGTGCTGCGGCGCGCACCATACCCAACACCTCGCCGTCAGTGTTCAGCACCGGCCCGCCGCTGTCACCCGGGTCGATGGGCGCGTCCATCTCCAGGTTTCGCCCGTAACTGTGCGGCCCGAAGTTGGTGATCTGGGACAGGATGCCGGCGTTGGCCTTGGGGGAGCCCACCTCGCCTCCCTGCTTGATGCCGCTGCCGGAGTAGCCCAGCGCCAGCAGGCCCGTGGCGATGTCGTTGATGTCGGTGTCGCCCAGCGATAGCGGACGCGCTCCCGCCCCCAGCGGTGTTTCGGCGACCTCGTAGCGCAGCAGCGCCACGTCCCGCCGTTCGTCGCGGCCTTCGATCCTCGCTGTGAATGGCGCCGCTGCCGCCTGGCGCACGAGTACATCGTCGTGGCCGTCGACAACGTGGGCCGCCGTAACGATCAACCCGGGCTCCAGCAGCCAGCCGGTACCATGCTGACCGTCGTCGGGATCGATGTAGAACACCGACGGCCAGGTCTCCTGGTACACCCCGCTCAGGTCCGAGGAAGCGCTCTCCGCAAGGGCGGCCTCCACCGCGCGCTCTACCCGGGCGTCCAGATCGGCTTCGCTGGGTCCGCACGCCCCTGCCGACAGCAAAAAGAGCGCGGCAACCCAAACCGCGGCCAGGCCGGCAGCGGGGTTGTCGCTACGATTGCGCAATGCCGGGCGATTGAGGGCTAGATGAAACGCGCCTGGGCCCGGGCCTCGTCGGCGTAGTCGATGTAGACGGTGATGACCTCACTGAAGAAGTCCACCGCCTCCACGCCCTGCTCCCGCTGGCCTACGCCCGAGGCCTTCAGTCCACCGAAGGGCAGGTGAACCTCTCCACCCAGCGTCGGCGCGTTGACGTGGACCATTCCAGCGTCCACGGTGTTGATGTACCGGAAGGCCCGCGGGATGTCTCGGGTGTAAACCGACGACGATAGTCCGAACTTGACGCTGTTGGAAATCTCCACGGCGTGATCCAGGTCGCGCGCGCGGAACACCGTCAGCACCGGCCCGAAGATCTCCTCCCGGGCGATCCGCATGTCCGGAGTAACCTCGGTGAAGATCGTTGGCTCCACGTACCATCCTTCGTCGTAGATGCCGCCTCTCAGGGTGCGCCCGCCGAAGGCCAGTGTGGCGCCCTCGTCCCGGCCGGTCGCGATGTAGTCCGACACCGTGCGCTGCTGCGACTCGCTGGACAGCGGGCTCACGTCGATGCCGTCTTCCAGCCCGTCGCCGATGGTCAGCCTGGACGTGCGTTCGATCAGCTCATCCATGAACTGGTCGTACACGCCGTCTTCGACAATCACGCGGCTGGTCGCGGTGCAGCGCTGGCCCGTCGATCCAAACGCGCCCTGCACGATGCCGCCCAGCGCCTTGTCCAGGTCGGCGTCGGCCAGCAGGATGACGGCGTTCTTGCCGCCCATCTCGGCTTGCACCTTCTTCAGCAGCGAGGCCCCGCGCGTGTACAGCTCGGTGCCGATCTCCGTGCTTCCGGTGAAGGAAATGCCGGTCACGTCGGGCGACTCCACCAGCGCATTGCCCACGCTGCCGCCGGGTCCAGTGATCAGGTTCAGTACCCCAGGAGGCACGCCCGCTTCCTCGAATACCTCGGTGAGCTTCACCGCGCACAACGGCGTGCTGGAAGCCGGCTTGAAGATTATCGCGTTGCCGCAGATCAGGGCCGGCGCCATCTTCCACGCGGGTATGGCGATGGGAAAGTTCCACGGCGTGATGATGCCCACGACTCCCAGGGGTCGGCGCACCGTGTAGGCCACTGTGTTGGGCAACTCTGACGGCGTGGTGTATCCGAACATCCGGCGACCTTCGCCGGCCGCGTACTCCATGATGTTCATGGCACGCTTTACTTCGCCCCGAGCGTCGGGCAGGGGCTTGCCTTCCTCCTCGGTGATCGTGCGGGCGATCTCTTCGCCTCGACGTTCCATGATTTCCAGGGCGCGGAAGAGCACCTGCGCCCGCACCGGAGCCGGCGTGTCTGCCCAGCCTACAGCGGCTTCCGACGCCGCGGCTACGGCCCGCAAGGTATCCTCCGGGTTGGACAGCTGGAAGTGTCCCAGCAACACGTCCTTGTGAGCCGGGTTGTAGACGGAGTAGGTGCGACCGGAGTCGGAGGGTGTCCACTGGCCGGCGATAAAGTTGTTGTGCGTGCGAACTTCCGTTGTGGGCATCTTGGCTGGATCTCCTGTGTCCGTCCGCCAGGGGCGGGTTGCGAGTGGGAGCAGAATACTCCCCGGTACAACTCCCGGCAAGCGGCGTGGCGGTTGCCGGCAGCGGCGGGTTAGAATGGCATTGGCCGCGGCTATCCACACCCCGCCGGCCAGATTTTGCCAAGGAGACGCCCCATGGCCGCCTACATCATTGCGACGATCGAAGTTACCGACCCCGAAAAATTTGAGGTCTATCGCGGACAGGTTCCAGCCACCATAGAGAAGCACGGCGGACGCTACCTGGCGCGCGGCGGCGATGTGGCCGTCGTAGAAGGCGACCAGCCGGCCCGCCGCACCGTCATCCTGGAATTCGACAGCCTCGAAAAGGCCAATAGCTGGTACTACTCCGACGACTACGCCGGCCCCAAGGAACTGCGCATCGCGTCCACCATCTCCAACGTCATGATCGTGGAGGGTGTGTAGTACAACGAGCACATCCTGTCAGGGGGAGAGCTAATGCGTGTTGTTGTTGAAGATGACGAGGCCAAAATCCGCTTTTTAAGATGCTGGAAGCGGTAAAACAGGGCGAAACCGTGGCGATAGTGCCCCACGGCAAGTTGGTTTGGCTATCCATGCCCGGTGCCCCATCCCCTGGTGTCCAAAGAAACGGAATGGGGTGTCCTCCAACCTGAAGATACGTCCGGTGACGAAAGTTACGACGATCTGCCGGAACACTTGGCCCAGGTCTCTGACAGCCTCGGGGACCTACTGGATTGGCGACGATACGGACGCCGCTAATGGCTGTGGTCGCTCTGGATACGTCGTTGCCGTCGCGTGGGTAGTGGGTATTGGACGACGAACACGAACCCTATGCCAACGCCGTGTTCTCCGTAGTGCGAACCGACGGCGCACTTGTTCCAGCGTTCTGGCATATGAGTTACGCAACGTGCTGCTGACTGCCGAAAGAAGGGCACGCCTGTCCCCGAACTGCTCTACGCAACACGTGCGCACGTTGGCGGCCGCGCCAATCGAAACGGATGACGCGACGGACATTGACGCTGCGTACCTACTGGCCAAAAAACACGGCCTGACCATCTACGACGCCGTGTACCTGGAATTGGCTCTGCGGCGCAATGTGATGATCGCTACCCTGGACAACGTGCTCCGCCGCTCGGCGGATTCCGAAGGTCTGTTCTGGGAGCCATACGGTAGGAGCGGGTTTGAACCCCGCCCCCACCGCGTTGTGCGGATCGGCAGCCGCCGCTAACCTTCGAAATTCACGCCCACGCCGACGATCTCCACCTGCATGGCGCGGACGTCGGGCGCGCCCTGGTCGAAGGTGACGCCAACCACCACGTTGATCCCGCGGTCCACTTCGGGAGTGCCTGGGATCTCAAAACTGGCGTCCAGGTTGTCGCCCTTGATGGCCATCCCTAGGTGCTCGGCGATGATCTTCTCGCCGTCGTATACCAGCACCTCGGCTACGTTGGCGTGGGAGCGGGCGCGGAAGGATACCGATACCGACTCGGCCTTGGTGCGACTGCCGTTCTGCACCGTGGGCGTGGGTATGGCGAAGTGCAGCCAGGTGTTCTGCCCCTCGTTGCCCTCGATGCGGACGAAGGGCCCGCAGTGTCGCACGCCGGTAATACGGTTCAGGTACTCTCCAGTCATCGCGGATCCGTGTACCCAGGATGTAAATTTCTGTCCTGCCATCGTTGGAACCTCCCTGCCGGCGGCACGGTTGGATAGCGCTGTTGTCGTGACTGATCAGAGGGGATTTGGTTGCGGTACAGAATACCCGTCGCGGGGACAGACCGCAACAACGCCTCGGGTACGTAACTGTTCAGACTTGGTGAGGTGAATTGGCCGAATTGGGTTTGGAGATGGCTGGCGTTGGGTGTGGTGGTTATGTCGTATAGCTGGGATGGACGGTGAAATTGATCTCCGGACTGCCGACCGGGATGTGCTCATCGGCATCATCATACGACAGCAGGCCATCATTGAACGCCTGGAGAAGCGGGTCGCCCAGTCGGAAGGCAAGGGCAAGTCCGGCGGTTCAGGACGGATGCCCGGCCTGAAGCCCAAAGGCGACGGGAAACCGGATCAACCCAAGAAGCCGCGCCAGCCCCGTCGCTCGGGCTTTGCCCGAACCAGAATGACGCCCGACCAGCGGGTGGAGCACGCGCTGGAGCGGTGTCCCGATTTGTGGAACCGGTCTTGCTGGGGGTTGGGTGCAGCGCACTCGGGAGGTCATCGAGTTGCCCCAGGTTCCGGTGCAGGTAACCGAGCACGCCTATATCACCCGCGCCTGCCCCCAGTGTCATCGCCGCTGGGTGCCGCCATCGCAACTGGACGAGGTGGTGCTGGGCCAGCAGCGCCTGGGGATCAACCTGGTCAGCCTGATTGCCGCGCTGCGGGAAGAGGCCAGGCTGCCCTTCCGTACCATCCAGTGGTACCTGGCCGCGTGCATGGTCGGCGTCTCAGCGTGGGCGCCATCGTGGCCGCCACACCAAGGGTGGCCGACCGAGCCCAGGGGATGATGACCGACATCGTGGAACGGATCCGAGGCAGTCCGGTGGTCTGTGCCGACGAGACCGGCTGGCGGGAGGACGGACACAACGGCCCGATCCGTCAAAGATCGCCTGGACCTTCAGCACCCCCACCCAACGCTACTTCCTGCACGCTACTTCCTGCGGAGGGGACGCGGCAAAACCGTGGTGGATGAGGTTCTGGGCGATGAGTTTGCCGGGGTGCTGGTCAGCGACTGCTATGCCGCCTACCACCACTACGACGGCCCCAAGCAGCGCTGCTGGGCACATCTGCTGCGAGACATCCACGACCGGCGCGTCCTCTACCCCGACGATCTCCCGTTGGTCCAGTGGGCGGAAGCCGTCCACCAACTCTACCAACAGGCCAAAGCCTTCACCCATCCGGCAGAGCAGCAGCGACGCGCTGCCCAACTGGCCCTGGAACGACGCCTGCTGGCGCTGTGCCGTCCCTACCGGGATGACCCGGCGTCGGCGCAGGCCAGACTGTGCCGACGCATCAGTAACCACATCAAGGAACTCTTCGTCTTCGTGGCTCATCCGGAGGCGCCGCCGGACAACAACGCCGCCGAGCGCAGCCTGCGCCCAGTGGTGATCAGCCGTAAGATCAGCGGCGGCACCCGCTCATCCCAGGGAACCGAGACCAAGATGGCGCTGGCCTCAATCTTCGGCACCTGGCGCACACAAGACCTCAACCCACTCGCCGCCTGCCAGCAACTCCTCGTTTCCCCTCAACTCTGAACAGTTACTCGGGTACGATAGACCGTCTAAAGCATCGCCGCCTGCCGGCGCTCCATCTCCAACAGGCGCGCTTTGACGCCGATGCCCCCTGCGCCGTACCCATGGAGACCCCCGTTGCTGCCCACCACCCGGTGACACGGAATGATCAGTGGAAAGGGGTTCTTGGCCATGGCCTGGCCGGCGGCGCGGGAGGCCCTGGGGCTCCCCGCAGCTTCGGCGAGCCACTGGTAGGAGCGGGTTTCACCCGGCGGTATGCCGCGGCACGCGGCCCAGGCCGCTCCGAAGAACGGCGAAGCGTTCGAGAGGTCCAGCGGGATATTATCCAAGGCGGTGACATTGCCCGCAAAGTACTCGCCAAACGCGGCCAGCGCATCCGCAAATACGGTCGCGTTCTCGTCGGCGTCGTTCATCGTTTCACCCAAGCCCGCCAGCGCCTCCTGTGGCTCCGACTGCAGGCTGGCACGAAGCAGACCCTGCTCAGAACCGAGCAGGGCCAGCCACCCGAAGGGTGTCTCTTGGACGTGGTAGTGCAGGTCCACGCCGGGAGTTGCGGATGTGGTCATCGTCTTGTCTCTCAGTTGGAGGTTCGGTCAACGTCAACCGGGCGGGTCACACCTCCCGGCGACGTAGAGCATACCAGGCAAGCGGAGCGCGGACCGCTTTCCAGGCTTCGACAACGCCTGGATCATCGGGAGTGTTGGAACGGCTCGGGCCGGCGTATGTATGGCGCGCATAGGCGTTGACGATGCGCCGGATTTCCTGCCCCTGCTCCGGCACGGCTGCGGCCAGCGTCCCCGCCCACTGGTGCGGCGTCTGGTGCTCTCGCAGCGGAACCGACGCCAACCGACCCAGGCGACGGAGGCGGCGATACGCGCCCGGCACATCGCCCGGAAGCGCGAACAGCCACCGCCACAGGGCCCAGGCGATGAGCGCCAGCGCCACTGCCCCGGCCGACACGCCAGCAACCCAGGGCAGGAAGCTCCGGGCGGTGTTGGCCCAACCGGGGCTGGTGGCATCTCCGCCCGCGATGTCGGAATCTTCCAAACCGTCCTCGAAGTATTCGCATTCCTCTTCGATTTCGCAGAGCAAATCGTCGCCGTCGGTGCCGTTGCCCGCCGCCAGTGCCCGTCGGGCCTGCTCCTCGGGCGGTATGGCCACCGGGATTGCATTACCGGGAGTGGGCTCAAATGGGATCCAGCCGTAGCCGGGGAAAAACACTTCGGTCCAACCGTGGCTGTGGCGGTCCGTGACCACATAGATGTGCGAACCGTCTGCGAGGTTTCCCGTGGTGTAGCCGGTGGTCATGCGGGACGGGACGCCCAGGCTACGCATCAGGACAGTCATCGCCGAGCCGAAGTACTCGCTGTAACCCTGGCCGCTCTCAAACAGGAAGTGGTCCACTCCGTCCGCACCGAAGGGCGGAGGGTCGATTGTCAGGTTGTAGTTGTAATTGGTCTTTAGATACTCCTCAACCGCCGCCGCCTTGTCGTAAGGTGTCTCTGCTCCGCCTGTGATTGACCGCGCCAACTCCGCCACCCGAGGCGGAGTATCCGGAGGCAACTGCGTGTACCGAGCCCAGAGCCAGGGAGCGTATTCCTCGCCGGCGGTGCGCAGGTCGTCCGGTTCTGCGGAGGACACCGAGGCCGTGAGCTGGTAGGGATCTCCGGCTTCTGCGCTGCCGCCGGCGGCGCGGACCGCCAGCACGTCCGGCTCGGCGGGCACTATCTCGCCGATCACGGCGTTGACGACGCTGCCGGCGGAGTCACGCTCAATCGACTCCAGCACAAACGACGTCGGCAGGGCTCCCGAGAAGACTTCGGCGGCAGCGAAGGCGTCCGCGGACACGGCGTCGCGCAGGCCGTCCACTGCCAGCCGAAGGGCAGCAGGCAGCAGGTCGGTCTCGCTCTCCAAGTGCGGGTCTACGACGTATCGGGGCGAATCGAAGGTTTCGACGCGCACGTCGCGATTGGCGCCGATCACCTGCCCGCCGGCGAAGAGGCTGCGGCTGTCGTAGTTGGGAATGATTTCAAAAGTTACGTTGAACCGTTCCTGGTAAGGGTCGGGGGTGCTGTACTCGGGTTTCCAGCCGGGCTCGCGAAGCACGGTGCCGTCGGACAGCCAGCCCTCGTGTGTGTAGGTCGCGTAGGAACGCGCTTTCCAGTACATGGGCACCGGGGAGTTGACCTGCAGCACCGGCGTGTCCGTGGGGTTGATGGTGCCCTGAAACGCCATGGTGTCGCCCCAGATACGGTAGGGCAATGGACGACGGGCCGGTAGTCCGGCGAACAGGCGGTTGAAGTCCTCCTCCCATTGCACCAGGGGGGCGCGCGTCAAGGAGTAAAAAGCGTTGGCCGGCCCCCACTGACCGCCCACCGGCAGCAGAAAGGCGATCACCAGCGCAACGATCGCCACCACCGACGTGTCGCTGACGGTCAGGATGCCCAGGTGCCCGTCGTATACGCGGCCCTGTTGGTCCCACCTCTGGCGGGAGCGCATTGACTGAACCCAGCCCACCAGCAGCAGGCCGGTGAACACGTAGATGGCCAGGTAGATGCTCGCGGTGTCGGGCAGGAAGGTGAGGTTGGACATCAGGCCCACCGAGCCCAGGGCAAAAACGCCCCAGAAGTTCCGGTAGCGGAAAAACACCCATCCGGCCAGGTAGCCGGATAGCCAGGCGGCGATCATCAGTCCCACCGCGAATGGCAGCGGGTCCACGCTGATGCCCTCGTTGCGGGCTGCCAGAACCCACAGGCCCAGCCGCTCGAAAAGTTCCGCCGCGCTGGCGACCTGCAGCTCGTCCGGAGAGGCGACGACCATCTGCCAGATGATCACGCCGATCCCGATGATTAGCCCCACGGGCAGCACCGCGGCGGTCCACAGGCGGATGCGGGTCAACGGTATGGCCGTCAGCACCGCCAGCACCGTGACCAGGACCAACGACGGCGACGGCGCCCAGTCCGCCACCTCCACTGACCATACGACGACGATCATATTGAGGAGGAGCAGGCCGGTGGCTACCCACCCGTCCGGCGGCCGTAGCGCTGTCAGAACCAATAGCAACCAACGGGACGCATTGGCGCCGCTCCACACCGGGTTCGCCTCCGGCGAGGGCTGCGTCATGATGGGGGAAGGGGCAGTGAGGGTTGCCATGGTCCGAGTACTCTACGTAGATATTCGGTACGAACCCAATTGTATCGTTATGTAACCCGGCCGGCTACCCGGCTGGGACCGGTGACCGGCGCTGGACCCGCGGGCGCGCCGCTGTCCTCGGGCACCCTTGCTCCTCCGATGGCCAGCGGGCGCGACAGGGCCTGGTTGATATCGCCGCCGCGCCGTACGACGTAGATTGGTATGTCGTGCTGGGCCAGGTAGTCGGCAACGGTCTGGCCGGTCATCCCCGTGCTCGATTCCCCCGCCGAATCGGTGAACGAGGTGCGGTCCACATAACACACCGTAACGTTGATTCCCTGTCGGCGCAGGCTGACCAGCGCCGAGGTCCACTCCGGCCGGCGAGAGGCGGTGATGACCATCAACGTGTTGAAGCCCGACAGATGGGGGCGCAGGTCGTATATGAACCGCTCCAGCGACAATACGCCGTCCGCGCGAATGCCGGCCAGGGTTTCCATCAATATGCCCAACTGGGCGGGCCTGCGGTCGGGGTTGAGCATCCATAGATCGGCGGAGTTGGCGGCGAGCCCGACGGGGACAGCTGTTTCGTCCCAGTGCTGCACCAACGAGGCCGCAACGGTCACGGCCAGCTCTTCGGTGTTGTCCGGCGGCTCGCCGATGTGGGAACGCCGCTCCATGTCCAGCAGCACCCACGCCTGCGCCGATATGCCAATGTCGAACTCCTTTACCATCAGCCGGTTCATGCGGGCGGTGTACGGCCAGTGGATGCGGCGCAGGCTGTCCCCGTGGGCGTAGTCGCGGACCGTGGACGATTCGGGGGTTATTGCCGGAGTGCGACGGGAGAAGACCGAATCGCTGGGCAGGTTGGCGAACCGGCGGTCCAGGTCGGGCAGCGGTACGGTCCTGGGCAGCACCGTGTAGGATTGGTCGTTGAGGAACGTCCGGCTCAGGCGGAACAGCCCGAAGGGGTCGCGGGCGGTGACTCGAACCTGCCCCGTGCGAAAGATGCCCCGTCGCGACAGGTAGGTGGCAATGCGGAAGCCGCGCACTTGTCGCTTGACCAGGGCCACCGTACGCCCGCCGGGCTCCGACAGGTCGGTGTCCTCCACGACCTCCAGCCATGACTTCGGCAATCGTGTGCGGTTGATCATCTGGATCTGCCCTTCCAGGTAATCACCTACGCGCCCCCGTGTCCCCAGCCGCGTCAGGCGCACCTCGATGCCGCGCAGGTTGAGCCAGGCCCAACCATATCCGATTACAACCAGCAGCACCAGCGTGAACAGCAACCGGTAGAAGAAAGCAAACCCGGTACCCAGAGAGTAGAACAGCACCGCTAGAATCAGCAGGCTGAATAGTATCTTGCGCCGGTGCTGGCTGATGAAAGACTTAATCATGGCAAGTGGCCGATTAGTTGGTCCAGACTTCAGGATTGGTGAACCGCTCCGGAATATTCCCGTTCATAGCTTCACGGAATTCATCAACTGTCTACGTACCTGGTCGGCTATGATCCTTCCCATAAACGTTGCATCTAGTTCTTTATTGCCGAACGAGACGAACGTGTGCCAGCCCAAACCGAAATGACGATAATGCCAATGGTCGTTTCGTGCTGTTTCGACAAACCCCATGCGCAAAAGCAATTTCCGGAGTTCCCGTAGCCGGATATTGCCGTAGCGGGGCATCAGACGTCTGCTGGCTCCGGAATAGCCAAGGTTACGTGGTGCACTTGGTACGAAATACCCTCGTCGGCCAGTTCCCGTATCAGGTCGGCCATTTCAGCCTCGGCAACCTGTGCATCGGCCAGCGCGGTTCCGTCCAGCCAAGGGTCATTGATGGCGTCCATCATCATGGTGGTGATGCCCTCCAGCGCTTCTGCCTCGGTGTCCCCTTGCGCTCCAACACCTAGTACGTACGAACACCAGGCGGCGTAGCATGTTGACACGTCAGACCGGGCACCTTCCCAGGTAACAACGTCGAAGGTGTGCATGTTCGATCCCCTTGGGTGGTGCGCTTACCGCGCGCCCGGCACCGGAACGCTGTTCAGCAACTCGCTCACCAGCTGCTCCGGTCTCACCCCCCGCATCCTCGCCGCTGGCGTGAGCACGATGCGGTGGGCCAGCACGGCTACCGCCAACTCCTTTATGTCGTCGGGCAGGACGTAGTCCCGGCCGCGAACCAGCGCCAGCGCTCGCCCGGTACGGAACAGGCCCAGCGACGCCCGTGGCGAGGCTCCCAGCGCCGCGTCGGCGTGTTCCCGCGTGGCTTCCGCCAGCGCCACCAGGTACTCGCGGACCAGGCTGTCAACATATACTTCCTGCGCCGCCCGCTGCAGGGAAAGAACCTGCTCCGGCGTCGCCACAGGCCCGAGGTCCAGGATCGGATGCGAGCGCTCCTGCTGGGCAATGATCGTGATCTCTTCCTCAAAACGCGGATAGCCGACGCTGATTCGCATCAGGAAACGGTCCAGCTGCGCCTCGGGCAGCGGGAATGTTCCTTCGTATTCGATGGAGTTCTGGGTGGCTATGACCAGAAACGGCAGCGGCAGCGGGTGCGTCACCCCGTCCACCGTGACCTGCCGCTCTTCCATCGCCTCCAGCAGCGCGGACTGGGTCTTGGGAGTCGCCCGGTTGATCTCGTCGGCCAGCACCAACTGGGCCGCGATGGGGCCGGAGCGGAAGGAGAATTCCCCGGTGGACTGGTTGTAGACCGATACGCCGGTCACGTCGCTGGGCAGCAGGTCGGGGGTGAACTGGATGCGCGAAAAGGTTCCGCCAATGGACAATGCGATGGAACGAGCCAGCATCGTCTTGCCGACGCCCGGCACGTCCTCGACGAGGATGTGGCCTTCAGCAATCAGGGCGGCCAGCGCCATCTCGATCACGTCGCTCTTCCCGACGATGACCGCGGCAACGTTGTCGGCGATCCGACGCGCAACAGTGGCGGCGTCCAGGATGGCCGGAGAAACGCCTGCCGCGGGCGAAACTGCTGTGTTTTGCACGGTACAATCCTGGCCGATTGGGATGATTTTGCGCCAGTGTAGCACAGGCGGCCGCTGCCGATTGCATCGCCTTTGGGGCGGTGCGGTTCCGTGAGGCGTTGTACCGTTTGGGTTGCGGCGGGTTGCGCTGGCTCGACGCGATGCGCAACACTTCGGGCGGGTTCGCTTGGGGATTGGCGACCATCCGCATACGGTTAGGCTAGGGAGTTGACACGATATATGCCTCCCATGGGACATTGCGATTAAGCATTCCAGCCAACAGCGTGTCTAAACCCCAATCCACCGAAAGGATGAATGTGGCTGCGTGCTGAGGGGATGAGAAAGTGCTCCCGGCTTCGGGGATAATGGTTTTTGAAACAAGAAACCGACCCGAAACGAGGAGCACCTGTTAGATGCTACCACTGGGCAGCCCCGACCGCATCCACGTCGCCTTCGATGATCACCGTCTGGTGGCCAATGCCGGACTGCTCCTGCCGGTCACCCTGGCCCACCATCTGGGTCTGGGTGAGCTGGTGGACCGCCACGTTGACCTGGGAGATGCGCCGGGTCGAGCCAACCCGGGGGACAAGCTGCTGACGCTGGTGGCGTCGGCGCTGGCCGGCGGCGACTGCATTGACGACGCCGACGTGTTGCGCACCGGCGGGACGGCCAGCGCCATCGGCTGCGTGGTCAAAGCGCCGTCCACCCTGGGGACCTTTCTACGCAGTTTCCGGTGGGGTCATGTTCGCCAGCTGGATCGGGTGAGCCGGGAGTTCCTGGCTCGGGCCTGGGCTGCCGGTGGAGGGCCGGGCGATGCGCCGTTGACCATCGACCTGGACTCCACCATCTGCGAGACCTACGGACTGGGCAAGGAGGGCGCCCGTCGCCATGGCTACACCGGCCAGCGGGGCTATCACCCGCTGCTGGCCGTGGCCGCGGACACCGGCGACGTGCTGATGGCGCGGCTGCGCCAGGGTCGGGCCAACACCGCGCGGGGCGCGGACCACTTCCTGCGGGAGACGGTGGGCCGGGTGCGCTACGCCGGAGCCACCGGACAACTCACCGTCCGCGCCGACCGCGGCTTCTACACCCACGCCATGGTCGCCGTCTGCCGCAAGATGGACGTCCGCTACTCCATCACCATCCGCCAGCACCAAAGCCTGCGCAATCTCATCGAGGCCATACCCGAGACGGACTGGACGCCCATCCCTTACTGGATGGACGGCGGCGCCGACGTGGCCGAGACTGAATACACACCCTTCCAGCATGAGCCCGACGCCGCGCCAACGCGGCTCATCGTCCGCAGAGTGCAGCCCGCGCCTGGTTCCCAACTGGCGCTGCTTACCGACTACAGCTATCACGCCTGCATCACCGACCGGGAGGGCGACACTCTGGAACTGGAGGCCGACCACCGCCGCCATGCCGAGATCGAGAACGCCATCCGCGACCTGAAGTACGGCGTGGGCCTCAATCATCTTCCCTCGGGACGCTTCCCCGCCAACGCCGCCTGGCTGGCGGTGCAGGTCATGGCCCACAATCTGGCTCGCTGGACGGCGCGCATCGGCCTGGGCGAGCTGGTGGTTACCACCAAGACCCTGCGGCGACGCTTCTTCTCCCTGGCCGGACGCATCACCCGCAAGGCCCGTCGCCTCACCCTGCACCTTCCCAAGGGCTGGCCCTGGGAGAACCAGTTCAGTCGCGCCCTGGAGCGATTGCGCGCCCTGCCGCTCCCTTCCTGACGCCGCCTTCGGCGTCCGACCTCTCCTCCAGACCGTCCAACCGCCTGGCCGTCCCGCGTCAGGCTGGGCACCGCGTGTCTCCAGCTGCCATCTGCCCGACGATCTCGCCCTCCGCCACCGCTTGCGAGCCGTCAGCATCCCCCTGGCATAGCTGTCTCTACCCTCACCCGCTCGAATCCGGCGGCGTCAGGGCACTGCTGTCCCATCACCCACGCTTCTCTTCCCTTGCGTAGCCAGCCCCCACGCATCCCTTCGGTGGATTCGGGCTAAACCGACGATTTCGGGTGGGCGATACCGGATGTGGTAATTGACTAGGCACGGGCAGCAGTTTTGTCTCCCATTTAATCATATGTTCGTCGAGTAGTTCGTTCAAACCCAGCAATTCGGTTGGGTAGTTGCGTAACACTCTATTGGACGGCTTTCGGTGGTGGGCTACACAATTTCGCATTCGCTCAATAGGGTCAATGAGTTCCCTGAGACCGGCAAGCAGACCTGCATCAGCGCCATCGCTGATCGGATTGCGCGATATTTCCGCACGCAATATGTCGTAATGTTCAGAATCAAGTATCATTTTCTGAATGTCAGAATTGCTGACGGTCCTACGCTGATTCAAGCCAGCGTATTGGCTAAACAACAAGTGAAAGAATTGATTTTCAAGGGATTGCCGCATATCACTGGACGCTGGACGTTTGTTGTGAATTATTTGCACAGTTTCTTCACGGAGCAGATTGAACTGATACTCATTATCGGATGAGTATGCATTCTGGTATGCGTGCAAGTAGATAAGCCCGAATCCACCGATGGGATGCGGACACGGGGGTTGGAGCAGGGATGGGAGGGCCGGGAATGAGACTACGGGGACTTGATCCTGATGGATGTGGACGGGTGCGGGGTGCGAGTATCGCGCGAAGGTGATTTCTGACGGCCCGCAGCGCTGGCGGCAGGCAAGATCGGTAGCCAGCAGTCAGCAGGAGACGCCGGAAGCCGGCCTGGCGCGGGTGGAGGCGGCTATCGGGGATGCTGGTGGATGGTCAGAAGCCGTAGGGCGATCAGGAAGGGAGCGGCAGGGCTCGCAATCGAGCCAGAGCGCTGCTGAATTGGTTTCGCCAAGGCCAGCCCTGTGGCAGATGCAGGGTGAGGCGTCGCGCCTTGCGGGTGATGCGTCCGGCCAGGGAGAAGAAGCGCCACCGGAGGGTTTTGGTGGTTGCCATCGGCTCACCCAGCCCGATGCGCGTGGTCCAGCGCACCAGATTGTGGGCGATTACTTGCACCGCCAACCAGGCGGCGTTGGCGGCGAAGCGTCCTGAGGGGAGATGGTTGAGGCCCACGCCGTACTTCAGGTCGCGGATGGCGTTCTCGATCTCGGCGTGGCGGCGATGGTCAGCTTCCAGTTCCAGGGTGTCGCCCTCACGGTCGGTGATGAAGGCGTGATAGCTGTAGTTGGCGATGAGGGCCAGCTGGGAGCCGGGGGTGGGCTTCACTCGCCGGACGATGAGCCTCACCGGTACCGCATCGGGCTCACTGGCAAAGGGAGTATAGATGGTCTCGGCCACGTCGGCGCCGCCCTCCATCCAGTAGGGGATGGGCGTCCAGTCTGCCTCGGGTATGGCGTCAATGAGATTGCGCAGTTGGGGGTGCTGGCGAACGGTGATGGAGTAACGTACCTTCTTATCGCGGCAGGCGGCCACCATGTCGTGGGTGTAGAAGCCGCTGTCCGCCCGCATGGTGAGCGATCCAGTGGCTCCGGCATGGCGCACTCGGCTCACCGTTTCGCGCAGGAAGTTGGCGGCGCCGCGGGCGGTGTTAGCCCGACCCTTTCGCAATCGACACATCAGCACCTCTCCGGTGCCTTCGGCCACGGCGAGGAGCGGGTGATAGCCCCGCTGGCCGGTGTAGCCGTGATGGCGCGCACCCTCCTTGCTCAGACCGTAGGTCTCGCAGATGGTGGAATCGAGATCAATGGTCAGCGGCTCGTCTCCTGGACCGGCGCCGAAGGCCCAAGCTTGAGCCAGCACCTCACGGCTCACCCGATCCAACTGGCGCGTGTGGCCCCCCCGGAAACTCCGCAGAAACGTACCCAGCGTGGACGGCGCCTTGACTACGCAGCCCAGCACCCGCTCGGTCTCGCCAGCGCGCAACACGTCGGCGTCGTCAATGCAGTCGCCACCGGCCAGCGCCGACGCCACCAGGGTCAGCATCTTGTCGCCGGCATTGGCGCGACCTGGCGCATCTCCCAGGTGAACGTGGCGGTCCACCAACTCTCCCAGCCCCAGGTGATGGGCCAGGGTGATGGGCAAAAGCAGCCCCGCATTGGCCACCAGGCGCTGATCATCAAAGGCAATTTGGATGCGGTCGGGCTGCTCGCGTGGTAGCATCTTTTGGGTGCTCCTGGTCTGGGGATGGTTTCGTCTTTCTGAAACCATTATCCCCGAAGCCGGGAGCACTTTCTTACCCCGTTAGTACGCCGACACCCTCATCCTTTCGGTGGATTGGGGATAAGCGATAATACGCGGCGCAATTTCATTTCAACGGCAAAAATCTCCACGGCGCGCTCCGCTAGATTAGCTCGCAGTAGTGGATCTTCGAATTTCACTGCATGACAAACAGGTGATGTACCTGGCAAATCTTTTGCAAAATCGGCAACTACTGACGACATAAAATTATTGTGACGTTCTTCAGCTTCTTCGCGTTCGCGTTCATCTTCTTCACCGGACGGGACAAAATCGGGCAGGGTAACATTGAAGCCTATCAACGCGCGGCGGCCTGTTGCGCCAGAATCATCTGCAACCTCATCACCATCCCTCTGATAATGAAGTTGAATAAGGCCAGTTGGGTCAACCTGCTCAAGGTCATACTGGTTATCCTCCAGGACCGTGATCAGTAAATCGGTTATGGATTGCTTTATATCGGTCTCTTCAGCGCCATAGCAAGCGATGAGGAACTCGAAAGTCATGGCAAGTCAGCCCCCAATACCTGTATTTCAAACCACCCCTTCGCCTTCTCCCAGCCCGCTTCCGCCTCACCACGCAGCCGCCGCGCTTGCTCCCGACGCCGTCCGATTTCGCTGGCGATGATCGCTTGAGTAGCACCGTCCATTTCCGGGAAGGGAATATCCATTAAATCCCCTCCGTTCAGACGAAAACGACTCGGGGTTGTCCCTCGACTCCGAAGGTACATGATGTCGCGGAAGATGGCCGTTCTCAATAACCAGAGCACGGCTTCGGGCCGATGACGTTCGTTGCAACGAAGCACCAAGAACTCACCGGATGCCAGCGTGCGCCTTGGCCGTTTTGGGCAAATGACAAATTTTGCATTCAGGATAGTCGGGCCCAACCTGGCAATAAGAATGTCATTCTCTTGAACTTCAAACAGCGCTCCCGCAATATTACTACCCACTTCCGTTTTAACGGACTCAACTTGCCACGGGTGATTCGGCAAGTCGTCGATCCGAATCCAGTCAAACAAATCGTGCGGTGCATCTGTTGACGGTGTGAATTTTTGGCTGACCAGATATCCAGTCATGCTAACTTTGTTCTGAAACGGTAAGTTCTTCTCAATCTGCCAACTCTGGTATCGGGCAGGGTTAATAGCGTTTGCAATATCTTTGGATTGCAGAGCAAAAGTATTTCTGGGCGCTTGTGCCTGAGTTATTCCGACGATTGTTAGGATGAAATCGTCAATCCCCGCCAGCAGTGCCTCCGTCTCCGCCAGTTTCGCCCTGCGCTCTGCTCTGGCCATTCCCATTACAGCAATCAAATTGTCTTGCGTCGCCAGCGATGGCAGCGGAGCCCGCAGGCTGCGGATTGCCCCATAGTCCAAGGCTGCCCGTGTTCCGCCGGAAACGTAGCGATTGGAAAAAGCTCCAATCCTGCCGGACAGTTCAGCCAGTCGCTGAGAAACTCCGGCCGGCATCGTTCCGTATCAACCCGGAGCCTGGCGATGTGTTGGTTGATGTTCGCCGGCAGGTGTTCGTTGCGTACTACTGCCGCCGAGCCTACCCGTCCGGTAATAGTCATCAGCACGTCGCCGGCGGTCAGTTGCGAACGGCCCAACTCTCCCGTGTGAACGGCGTCGGTAACGTGCTTCAAATCCCGGTCGACAATGTCGCCGTCGGCAACGTTGAGGATACGAAAAAACCGCACCCCGTCATCGGCATACAGCGAATCGTCGCTGCGACTGGGTGTCGCACCGCCAGCTATGGACACCAGCAACTCACCCAATGTCGGCGTAGCAACCGGAGTCTGGTCCAGCCGGGAGTTCAGCAGTGCGTGTCGTGGATGGTTGAACCAGGCATCCAGCCGTCCTTTGGCGTCGCCCCACTTCAGCGCAAATGCGTTGGCGTTTGCTGCATCAGCGGGGCCTACACGAAAAAAGGTGTCGGGTCCTTGTTAAACTCCTCCCACTGTCCCACCAGCCCCGTGCCGGGAATCACTTCCCGCCGCCGCTCGCTCCACTCCCCTTCCCCGCCGGTCCGACTCCATTCGGAGGTGACGCGGTAATCGAACAGGTCGCAGCGGTGCCGTTCCACCTTGCTGACGCCGGCCGTCTCCTCTTCAACTGTCACTTCAAAAGTTTTGCGACCCGTGGCGTCATAGCCGATGTTTTCCGTCATGGCCGTGAAGATGGGCGTATCTTCGGGCACGGTTTCGCCAACCGCCAGCCTACGCAGGAACACGATGCTGGCCTTCACGCCGGCGTCATAGTGGCTGAAGGCGAACTGCGGCAGGCTGACCACCGCCAGCAGTTGGAAGTGGTTGAGCAGCCAGTGGCGGACGCCCTGCAACGACGAATTGGTCAGGATGCCGTCGGGCAGCACCACGGCGGCACGGCCCGTTCCCGGCTTCAGGAACCCGTGAATCCGCTCCAAGAACGCGATTTCCGTTTTGATGCTGGCCCGTTTCGCCTTTGGGTCGGGGTACGTCCGGCCCATATACCACATCAGCTCAAATTGCTCCAAATACCCGTCCCCCTTCTCCGTGCGCCGTACGGTGGCGCCAAAGGGCGGATTGGTCAGCACCAGGTCAAACCGTCCTTCGGTCAGCCCCGCGTTCTTGTGACGGATGTTCTCCATGAAGTCCAGGGCGTCGTGGCCCACGATGTTGGTGTGGGCGTCGTCGTGGATGATCATGTTCATCTTGGCGATGCGCGCCAGTTCGTCGTTGACTTCCAGGCCGTAGAGATTGTTTTGGGCAAACCCGTTCCAGTATTCATAATGCGGCCGGCTGTCCGGCGTGTGCAGTTCTTCAGCCTTCCGCCGCACGTGGTCAAGGGCATACAGCAGGAACCCGCCGGAGCCGCAGGCTGGGTCCAGAACCAGGTCGGTGCGCTTGGGGTCCAGCATTGCCACGCAGAAGGCGATGAGTTCGCGAGGGGTGAAATACTGACCGAAGTCGCCCTTGAAGAAACCGCCCATGAACTCCTCAAAGGCGACGCCCTTGGTGTCCAGCTCGGTGCGGTCCAAGGAAATACCCTCCAGATGCTCGACACACTGCGCCAGGATGGGCGGCTCCACGCCAATGTGGTCCGTGAAAACGTCCGGCTCTAGCTGCTGTTCCTTGTCGTAGAGGTGATTTATGCGAGCGGCCAACTGCTCGGCGGTTTCACCGTCGCGGCGCTGGAAGGCATATGGCTGTCCGTCGGGGCGGTCCAGGTCCTTCTCGTCGCGGTGCTTGATGAATACCAGCTTGGAAAACTCCCCAAAGGCGGCGATGGGGCTGCGTCGTCCACCCTCCCAAAGCGTTTGGTGGCACTTGCGAATGGCTGCGCGGAGTTCCTCGCGAGGAACGGCGGCCAAGTCCTGTCCCGCGGCATTCTTGTAGAAGCGCCATTCGGGTGGGTTACCATAGCTCACCGGGATGTCGGTGAGGTGATTGCGGCCGCGCTCGCCGGGCGGGTACTTGTCAAAGCGGAGCAGGCGGCGAGTCAGGCCGGCCACGACGCCACAGTAACGGGCACCCAGGCTGGCGCGGTTGCCGCAAGCTTGTTCGATAGCCTGAGCAAAGGCGGCGTCGGAGATCTCAGGGCGCTTACATTCGATGACGAAGTACGGCATCTTCTTGTCATCATCATCATCGAAAATGACCAAATCGGCGAAATCGTTGGGTGTCCGTCGCGGTACGTTGACTTCAAAATCAATCAGCTCCGCCGAATATTCGTACTTGTAGATGAGCTCTGCCCACAACTCAGCGCGTACTTTCTCCTCAGGGTCGGCCCACCGCTCCGAGCGGCCCGCGGCGAGGTAAAGGATGCGCTCGTTGCGGCCCTCGCCGGTGATTTCGGCGTGGCCGTCGGCCAGGGCACGGGCGAGGTAGGTCTGGCGATAGAGAGCGTTGGTCATGGAAGTGATCCCGCCCGTATGGATTGGGCATCAATATAGCATTCCATCGTGCGGAGTGAAGGGCGCTCGTGTCACTAACGCTCGCTCTCCACTGGGACGGTACGGTTCCGCGTCAGGCTCCGGCGCTGAATAGGTTGCGGGAAGGCCGGCAAAATGACACCTCACGCCCAACCCGCTATAATTGCATGGCGTAAACGAACGGCACATCCTTTGTGAGGCAGCGTTGCTATGGAATTCGCATTCACCCCCGAACAGGAAGCCCTGCGCTCCGAAGTCCAGCAATTCATTGCGGAAAATGTAACCCCCGAGATCGTCGCCGAGCTCGAGGACACTGGCATCCGGCGGCGTGGACCCAAGACCCGCGAAATGTACAAGCAGATCGCCGAACGGGGCTGGATCGGCATGTCGTGGCCCAGGGAGTACGGCGGTCAGGACGGCAGCCGGATCGATCAATACGTCGTTGAGGAGGAATTCGCCCGCGCTGGCATCACCGTCGGCGGTGCCGGCTCCGGCGCTCCTGCCATCCTTGCCGCCGGCACCGAAGAGCAGAAACAGGAGTTCCTGCCCGGCATCATTCGCGGCGAGATTTCCTTTGCCCTCGGCTTCACCGAGCCCCAGGCGGGAGCCGACCTGGCCGGCCTGCAGTGCCGCGCCGTCCGCGACGGCGACGAGTACGTCATCAACGGCCAGAAGATGTACACCACCGCGGCGCACTACGCCACGCACATCTACCTGATGGCCCGCACCGATCCCGACGCGCCGCGTCACCGGGGTATCAGCATCTTCCTCATCCCCATGGACACTCCCGGCATCACCGTGCGCCCCCTGTGGACCATTCAGAACAACCCGCCGGCGCCCTTGGGCACCACCTACGGCGACAACCGGACCAACGAGACCTTCTTCGAGAACGTCCGCGTCCCCGCGTCCTGCCTGCTCGGCGAGGAGAACCAGGGCTGGTACGTCGGCGCCATGGGCCTCAACCTCGACCGCGTGGGTGCGTCCCGCTACCTGATCTCCATCCAGCGCGATGAGGACATCGTGAACTGGGTCAAGGAGAACGACATCGAGGGTTACGCCATGCGCGAGGACCCCACCGTGCGCGATCGCCTCGCCGATATGTGGATCGAAGGGCAGGTCTGCCGCCTCATGACCATGCGCAGCATGTCCATCGTCGAGAGCGACGGCAACTTCACCTACGAGGGATCCGCTGAGAAAGTCTTCGCCCCCGAGCACGGCGTCCGCACCACCGAGACCATCGCCCAGATGCTCGGCCCCTACGGGCAGTTGCTAAACGGTTCCGAGGACGCCATTGAGAGCGGCGTCTTCGCCCACAACCTCATGGGCGCCTTCCAGAGCGGCATCAACCACGGCAGCGTCCAGGTCATGCGTGACCAGGTGGCCCGCCGCGGCCTCGGAATGCCCCGCGTCTAATCGTATGCGACACTGGCGGTGGCCCGGCAAACGGAGGCGGCCGTCACAGTCAGAAAGTATCTCGCGGCGGGCGGCATCTTCAAGTTTCCGCCCGCCGACCACGAAAATTGACTGAAATACCCCCAACCCGAGGCACGATGAACATACTACCCTCCGAAGAAGAGTTGATGGTCAAGAACGCCGCCCGGGAGTTCCTGGACGCGGAATGCCCGCCCAGCCTCGCCCGCGCCATCGAGCAGGACGAGCGCGGCTACTCCGTGGAACTCTGGGAGCAGATGGCCAGCCTGGGCTGGTTCGGCATCTCCCTGCCCGAGACCTACGGCGGCGGCGGCCTGCCCGTCACCTACCTCGGCCTGATCCTTGAGGAATGTGGACGCGCCATCGCCCCGGTGCCCTTCCACAGCACCGCCACGGCGGCCCTGGCCGTCGTTAACCATGGCTCCGACGAGCAGAAGCAGACCATCCTGCCCCGTGTCGCTCGCGGCGACCTCATTGTGACGTGGGCAGTGCAGGAACGGGACCCGCGCCTCCGCGCCGACGCGGTGCAGTGCCGCGGCGAGGTGGAGGGCGACAGCCTGGTCATCAGCGGCATCAAGCACTTCGTGGACAACTTCTCCGCTGCCGAGATGGTGGTCATGGCCGTGCGCACCGCCGAACCGACTGACGACAGCGTCGGCATCACCCTGTGCATCGTGCCCACCAACTCCGCCGGCATCACCGAGACGCGCCTCACCACGCTGGCCAAGGACTCCCAGAGCAAGATCGCCCTGGATAATGTTCGCATCCCCCTGAGCAACGTCATCGGCGAGGTCAACCAGGGCTGGCCGGCCGTGTCGGAAATGCTGGACACGGGCACCGCCCTGCTGTGTGCCCAGATTATTGGCGCGGCCCGCAAGGACGCCGAGATGGCCATCGAGTACGCCAAGAACCGCGTCGCCTTTGGCCGCCCACTCGCCGGATTCCAGTCCATACAGCACCTCTGCGCCGACATGATCGTCGCCGTGGACGGCGCCCAACTGCTCACCTACGAGGCCCTGTGGAAGCTGGACGCCGGCCTGCCCTACAGCGTCGAGGTGTCCCAGGCCAAAGCCTTCACCAACGACAAGTGCCAGGCCACGGTGCGTTCCTCCCAGCAGATCCACGGCGGCATTGGTTTCATGATGGAATTCGACCTGCACCTCTGGTACCGCCGCGTAACCGCCTGGACCATGCGCATGGGAACCAGCTTCGAGCACCGGGCGCGGGTCGCCCGCTCCCTGCTGGCCCAGCCCGGCCGGTTGCGCCTGGGCATGAACATCGAAGCCGTCGCCTGATCCGAACCCAGCCGTAGACCTAACCAACAGGAGCCCGACAATGCCCGTCGATCCCGTCTGCAAGACCGAAATCAACGAATCCAGCGCTCGCGCCACCACTGGCCAGACCATGCACGGCGCCAACGAGGTCGATCCCGACGCCGGAACCCGCAGCTTCTACAATGGCGAGTGGTATTATTTCTGCAGCCTGGAGTGCCGCACCAAGTTCCTGACGGCGCCCAATACCTTCATAGAAAGCTGACCGCTTTTTGTCATCGTGAGGGAGGCGCGGCAACCCCGTCGCCTCCGCCGCACCACGCTCTTTGAACGAAACGATGGGAGGATCATCATGCACGTCGGTCTGGTAATGGAATGCGATTACCGCGAGGGTCGCACCCAGGACGAAGCCTTCGACGAGGCCTTTACCGTGGCTCAGCTTGCTGACGAAAAGGGCATCGACGGCGTATGGCTCGCGGAGCGCCATTTCGCCGCGCCGGCCACGCCCACCGACCCGGGCGGAGCCGGCATCCCGTCGATCTCGTCGGTACCCCTGATGATGGCCGGCATCATCGCCGCCCGCACCGAGCGGGTGCGTGTCGGCACCGGCGTTAGCGTGCTGCCCCTGGCCCACCCCATTCGCCTCGCCGAGGAAGCCTCCATCGTGGACAACGTGTCCCGCGGCCGCCTGGACTTCGGCATCGGGCGCAGCAGCTTTCCCCGTTCCTACCACGGCTACGATGTGCCCTTCGAGGAGAGCCGCCAGCGGTTCGCGGAGGCCCTGGAGATCATCCTCAAGGCGTGGAACAACTACCGTTTCGACCACCACGGCCACTACTACAACATGGACGACGTGGTGGTTACGCCGCGCCCTTACCAGCAACCTCATCCGCCCATCCGCATCGCCGCCAACTCGGTGGATACCTTCCGCATCATCGGGGAACTGGGTTTCCCGCTGGTCACGGGCGTGCGCGGCCAGGGCATCTCGCAGGTCGCCAGCAACCTGAAGCTCTACCGCGAGACCTCCGCCGCCAGCGGACACGATGTTGATGACGCCTACGTGCGCATGCCCATCTACGTCGGAGATTCCATGGAAGAGGTTCGCGCCGACACGGAAGAGAGCACCATGCGCGCCTTCCGCCGCACCGCCGACACCTACATTCGTACCGTGGAGGCCGAGGGCGCCAACGCCTCTGCGGAGCGTCGCCAACGCGCCGAGCAGTTGCTCAACACCACCTATGATGATCTGCTGGAAGACCGGGTCGCCTACGGCACCCCCGACCAGGTCGCCGAGCGGCTCGTCTCGCTCCGCGACGGACTCGGCCTCACCGGTTTCATCATGGAGCCCAACCTGGGCGGCACCGTTCCCCCCGAACGCGTCCAACACTCCATCCGCCTCTACGCCGAGGAGGTCGGCCCCGCATTACGCGAGTGACTCATCAAACTGGAAAGTGATCGGGCCCCACCGGCCGGTGGGGCCTCACTGCTTTTAAGCCGGCCATGGAATTCGGCGCTGCTTGTCGACTACATCTAACAACTTCCTGCTTGCGCCTGACGGAGCCATCAAATAAACGTGCGCGCCCTTGCCCTGTATCTCTTTTATAAGGCTGGCAAAATCGCCATCCTTGGTCAGCAGAACCACTGCTGTTCCCTTGGCGTTGGATTGGCAATAGTCCCTGACAGCCTTCATAATGTCCTTATCCCGATTCCCAGAGTAATTGTTCACGTTTGAGGGGATCTGATCGGCTCAGCACCGGAATTGCCTACTTGGCCACGGCTCTGGGAACGGCCAAAAAGCCCGCAGATCTCATCAACTCTGAACAGTTACTTCCCAGAACCCTTGTTGACATTCGATTGATTAGACTCGAACATCTTCGAGTTCTTCCCCGAATCGACAAATGCGCGAAAGCGGCTCCTTTTTGAATTTGGAAAGCGATCTGCCAATTTCTTGCGCAACGATTTGTTGAATTTAGCGAAATCCTGCTCCTCGACCCCGACGTTTTGGAAATCAAGGAAAGCCCCCATCCGTGCAATGCCCTTGGTTACGAGCAACGATTTACTCGCCGTTTCTGCATTTCGCCCCTTTTTAGAGGCAGGCTGCGTACTAGGCAGTGTTGACATTTCATCGTAGCCAGATGAGGGCGGCAGCGAATTGCAGAAAGCCAAGGTATCGGCTGGCCAATTTGTCAAACCTGGAAAATACCCGGCGGTAGTGCTTGATCTTGCCGATGAAACACTCTACGACGTGGCGTTCTCGGTATAAGGGTCTATCGTAATCCCGTGGCGCTTTGCGGTTGGACCGTGGGGGGATCACTGCCACCATGCCCTCTTCTGCCAAATGGTCGACGAAGTCCTGCGCGTCATATCCTTTGTCCGCGATTACGTACTCGCTCCGGTAGCCGGTGAGCAGGGTTTCCGCCTGGGTGATGTCATGCTGTTGTCCCGGCGTCAACGTGAACCGCAGGGGGTTGCCCAGAGCGTCCACGCTCCCGGGAACCTTCGTGCTGAACCCGCCGCGACTGCGGCCCAGGGCTTGCGCTGATTGCCCCCCTTTTTGCGGGGGCTCCCCCAGCGCACTGGTGCGCTCGGACCACCGTACTGTCGATGACCAGATATTCCAGGTCCGGTTCCGTACTGAAATGCTGGTGCATTCGCTCCCAGACGCCACGGTCGCACCACCGGGCGAACCGTTTGTAGATGGTGTTCCAGTTGCCATACTCGGCCGGCAGCAGTCGCCACTGCGCTCCGGAGCGATCCATCCACAGCACGCCCTCGACAAACCGCTGGCATTCCGCCGCGTCGCCAACGTACACGTCAGGGCAATCCCGCAGGAATTGCAAAATCTTCTCCCATTGGTCTGAAGGTATGGTTATACTCGCCATGGGGCAATTGTACCGCAGTCCAAATGTCAACACTGCCTAGTACCGCGTCAGTGTGAAACCGAAGGATAGATACGGCGAAGCTTATGCCGGGCATTGGTGGTGGAGAATCTCCAGTCGATGGTTGCCGCAGCCTGATTCCGCTCGGTCTCCAAGGCGGCAATCTCGCGTTTGAGGGCAGCCTCATCTTCAATGCGGCGATTCAAACATTGGTTGCTGAAGACGCTGAACTCGATCTCCGCCATCCCTTCGGCAAGCTCAGGACAGGATTGAGCCAGCTCCTATGCTGGGGAGTATAGTGAAACTCCAGCCGTTGGATCACCCGTCTGGCCTCCTTGGGCTCGAAGGCCTCGTACAGGGAGGCGGGTCAGGGAGGCGGGTCGATGAGTGTTCAGGTTGTCCAGCACTACCCGGATCTTCTCCGCTTCCGGGTAAGCGGCATCCGCCAGCCAGCGCATCTGATGGGCGAAGTCGGTCATGGTGCGACGCCCGGTCACTGCCACGTGCCTCCAGCCCGCCAATGGCGCACAAGTCATGAATAAGTTCCGGGTCCCGTTGCGCTGGTACTCGTAATCAAACCGCTCCCGCCGTCCCGCCTTGGCCGGGATGGGAGACCGTTTCTCCGACACCAACTGCTTGGAAGTCTCATCTTGGAAGTCTCATCGAAACAGACTACGGGCCGCTTGGGGTCATCGGGTTCCGCATAGCGGTCCAGCACGTCCTCCATGCGGGCTACGAACTCGGCGCTCACCTTGGGGATGCACCACTCCTTCTTCCGCCACGGCTTGAGCTTCCGCCACGGCTTGAGTTCGTTTTTTTCAACACCTGCCTGACCGTCTCCCGGGAGCTGGAGCCGGTCAACTCCAGCTTCACCACTTGGTCGGCAAGCAATCGCAACGTCCAGCGAGTGTGCCCTTCCGGAGCCGCGCTGCAGGCCACGGCCACCAGGTGGGCTTCCTGCTTGCCATCAAGTTTACGCCGTTGTCCCGGCCGCGGCAGGTCATTGAGGGCGCGTTCCAACCCGCCTGCTACGCAGCGCTGCCGCACCCGGCCGACCGTGGAGGGGCCGACCATCAAGGCTTCCGCCACCTGCTGGTCGGTAAGGCCTTCAGCGGCTTTACACAAAATCAAAGCCCGCTTCACTTTACGCCCCGAGGACTTGCCGCGCCGGGTGACACCCCACAAATGTTCCCGCTCATCCTGGGTCAAGTTCACTCGATATAACTTGGCAGGCATTCCCCACACACTCCGCTATGAAAGAATGCCTCAATTACATCAATTCTTATATTTGTCAAAAACAACTGGACGCGGTACTAGCGTAATCGGCCTCATCCTGATTCAGGATGTTCAGGTTGCGGTCTCCAGTATATTGGCAGTCATCAGTGCCTCGTTGCGGTGACCAGTGGCGATGGCGAAGCAGCGGACGCCTTCAGGCCACTCGTCGTACTGCTCAAGATCCATCACAATTTTCGCTCGTACCAGTGCAATTCACCGGTCTTGCGGAACCCGAATGATCCGTATAGTCGTATCGCCGGCGTGTTGCTGCCGTCGACCTCAAGCCGCACGTAGTCCGCGCCCGCCGACAGCAAATATTGCATTCCGGCCGTCAGAATGGTCTTGCTCACGCCCCTGCCTCTGAACTCCGGTGCCAAGCCGATCGACCCGATCACCCCCTGCCTCCGACGGCCGTCCGACATCAGCAGGGTCCAGCAGTAACCCGCCAGTTGTTGTCCCTGAAACAGCAGTCTGATCCCGTCGTACGAGGTGTTGGCCATGAGGGCTCGATGGGCCGTTTGTTCCTCGGAAGAAGGGTAGAAGCCCCACGAGCCGGCAAACGCAGCGTTGTGCACTCTGGTCAATGCGGCCACGTCGTCTGTGCGAAGACCTCTAACCAGGTACGTGCCGGCAAGTTCAACATCGGCAATTCGCTGCCCTTCCCAGGTCATATCCCAATAGACTCGCGCAATCTCAAATCCTTCGCGCTCAAGATCCTCCGCTCGGTCGTAAGGTGGCCGCAGCGGGATGTGGGCTACCGGCGCCTCAACTTCTCGGGTCCGTTCCAAGCCTGCCCGAACCAGAGCACAGTAGACTTCTTCGACACCTTCTCCCGGGGACACATGGATATTCAGTACACACCGCCCGGCAACAGGTTCCGGAAAAACCAGGCAAAACCCGCGAAGCGCCGGCCGGCCGGCATCGTTCTCCTCGAACAGCAGTATGCAGTCCCTTTCCTGATCCCGGCCCGGCAACCTCATGATGTCAGCGAAAACGCTGCGGTGCGCTGCGCTGTCTGCATCGCCCGAACCCGCAGGGAGAGGAACGACGAAATCCAGCAGCGCCGGCAGGTCGTTGTCGGTACAGTTGCGGATGGAGATCATGATGCAAACTTTCCCAGATGGCTCAGGCGTCGGGCTAACTATTCTAGTGGTTGCGGTCGGGCGTGTCCGCAACGGATCCGCCTGAATAACTTGACGCGCAGCTATTTGGCCTCTAGTCGTCGCGCAAAACACGACGGAGCCTCATGCTGGCCATGCCGATTTCCAAACGTGTGATTTCTTGTTGGTGATAATTTTTGCGGTGTCCTGCGTAGATAAACGCGCGATTGTCTGGAATGTGCGGCATAGGAATCCCAATCGCTATTCAAAGGCCGTGAAACTGTGTCGATGATTCAGCACATCAACATCCGGATCAGCGACAAGGGACGCACCCCCGACCGGTATGAGAAGGCGCTGGGCGCGGAGTTTCTAGACCGCGGGCCGGAACTCAATCAGGGGCAGCTGCAGTCACGCATCGGCAGCGGGAACATCCATCAGGACGAGTTTCTCTACTCCGCCGTACAGGAATCGGGACAGATGACCGTCTTTGGTATCGATGGGGTTCCGCGCAAGTTAACTCGCCTGGCGACCCATCCGCTGGTCAACCGGCCGGGTTGGATTTCCATCACGGAACTGGCCGGATGATAACCATTAGCTAACCGGCGAGTACCGCATCGAGGCGACTCTTGGCTTCTTCGACTACCTCGGACGGCAGCGGCCCCTTCTGCACCGCCGCTACGTTCTCGTGCAGATGCGCTGGACTGAGTGTGCCCACGATAGTGGTGTGGGCATACGGGTTGGAAATGGTGGCGCGAAGCAGGAACTCGGTGGCCGTCATTCCGTCTAACAGATCGCCCAGTTGCGCTTTCTCCCAAAGGTCCCATATCTGGGCGTTGCCATGCCCTGCGCCCGGTTGACCGCGGGCTACTCCGCCGCGGATGACGATGCCCAACCCCGCCGAGGCCGCTGCCGCAATCGCCTCGCCATGTTCCGGTTGCAGGATTGAATACGGGACCTGCAACACGTCGAACACGTCCATCGCTATGTGGTCAAAGATGTTCGGCAAAATTGAGGAACAGCCCAGGTAGCGGATCTTCCCCTGCCGCCGCAGGCCTTCCAGTGTCTCGACGGCTCCCTCCTGTTCCAGAACGTCCCTGGCCGGGCTGAAGTGGAACTGGACAATATCGAGATAGTCCGTTTTCATCCGCGTTAGGCTCTGGTGGCAGGCGTTGATTATGTTTTCCCTGGTGTAATCGTGGAAACGCGGCAAGGGAACGCCAAACCTGGTGCGCTCTTCGGGCCGGAACCCTGCATTATCCAGTGGGCAGCCGCATTTGCTGGCCAGGTAGAACTCGGACCGCCGATGTGAAATACAGTTGCCGATGTGTTCCTCGGCCTCGCCGTAGTCAACGGCGACGTCAATGTAATTGATGCCAGCATCCAGGACGGCGTTGAGAATGGCGGGCGGCTGCTCCGGGGATAACGGACGACCCACCCCGGCAACCATGCCGCGTAATTCCAGAGCGCCGAAGCCCAGGGCGGTGACGCTCAGCCCAGTGCGGCCCAAGGTTCGTGTGGGTAGATCTGGCATAGTTGACGTTACCTGCATCCGATTATCATGTCCGTCGATGGTCGATGCTTGAGAAGCCCGACCGTTTTGCGAGAAGTTTCAAGCCATGTTCCGTAGCTTGTGTTAATATGCAGCCTGAAATTTCATCGAGAGAGGAAGGACCATGGGATCGATACGATTGTACTCCGGAGACGACGGCCAATCCCACATTGAAGAAATTGACCCACCATCCGATCCGGTGTGGAGCCAGTCGCAAAACGCCAAGGGGATCATATTCCGCGCCTCGCCCCCTGGGTATTTCAGCGATTGGCACGTGGCGCCCCGCCGGCAGTACATCATCACCCTCTCCGGGGAAGCTGAAATCGGGCTTGCCGACGGTACCGTTCATCGGTTGGGACCAGGCGACGTCAACCTCGCCGAAGACCTCACCGGCCACGGTCACACCACTCGCGTGGTGAGCGACGTTCCGCGTGTGACTGCCACCATTCACCTGGACGATTAGAAAGAACTCGGACGGAATATTCATTTGCGGGGAGCTGAGCATTTGCCTTGGCACCCCGCTTTATCTGCGTTCGCATCCGTGTGAAGCACGGTCCGGTCTGCGATGCCATTAGGCTTCCTCTCATGGCAGGCCACCACCCTGTGCCGGCATCATAGTCCAACATCCCAGTGCCACGGCGTCGGCGTCCAATTTTTCAGCAGGCCCACCCCAACTCCGTTGACACGACTGCTCAGCGAAGACCCCGAGCCTACAGACAGCGGCGAAGCTTAGGTCGGTATTTCCCCACGGCTCACCCGATGCTCAAGCGGCTCCACCCGCCTGAACCCATTGGTCGCACATGACATTAGGGAACATCTAACTCAACCACGGCAGCAGCATAGCCGAGGCAGCCTGGTGACAATCATCACCGCCGGTTTGGTTCGGGAGCAATAAACGGCAAAGACCACGAAAGCCGCGGGGCGCTCACGACGGTGGGATCGGATGGTGGCGCGGCGGCAACGTTTCCGGCGGAGCGACTATCCGATGGCCCTGCCTTTCCACCACCTATTCTGTAGGTAGCAACGATGAAGTTGCCGCCGACCACGAAAGCCATGTAGACGAACACGCACATGGCATGCCAAATGTACCCGAGATTGAGCATTTCCAAAGCCTCGGCTCGGGTATAGCCAAGGTGATCGAAGTTGAGATCCCAGGACCGCACCAAATTGTGGTCCGGTAGCGCCGCCGGATAATCGGGCGACAACTATATCGCCAGAACCGTGATCAACCCCAACGTCGTCGCGACTACGGCGACCACTAATGCACCGATTTGCACAAACCGCCGTTCGCTCTCGGTGGGATTGATCGTGGGGTCGCGGAACACCAGAAGCAGGATGAAGACCGCTGCGACCGAGGGCATGACCACTGCAAATTGTATCCAAACTGAAGCATTGGAGACCACCAACACTACCGGGTAGTAATTGTTCACGTTTGAGGGGATCTGATCGGCTCAGCACCGGAATTGCCTACTTGGCCACGGCTCTGGGAACGGCCAAAAAGCCCGCAGATCTCATCAACTCTGAACAGTTACACCGGGTAGACCAAGCCAACCGGCGGGAGAACCGCCCGGGCCGCGCGGACGTGGGCGCTCCTGCCGCTTCTGGCGCCGGTATTCTGCCATCTCCACAGGATTTGGAACGCCAAACCCGCCCCACAAGCCAGAACCAGGTTCAGCAGCAGCGCCAACATGTAGGGCGTATGGCTGCCGGCAAAGCTCCCGAGCAGGTAGAAGTTGTAATGGTTCATGCGCAAAGGCGCAAACTGCAGGAGCGGCGTGGTCAACAAGAAGAAAAGCGACACCCAAAAGAACTCCCTGATCCCCGCTTCTCGATCAGGAAACACGAAACCCTGTCCCAAAACCAATGCAATCGCGAAAGCGACATACGCCGCAGGCATCCAGGACGCGCGCCACCCAACAACGCGAGGGTACCCCCCGCCCACGATACCGAAACCCATCAAAGGGCACCTGACGAACGCCAGGCGCAACACGCCCTTCAAGAGCGACGACTCGTGCTCCGCTCCCGCGACTTCATCCCTAGTCATAAAGTCGAATCCAGAGTCTTGTTCCGCCGAGCCCTGATACTCGTCGCCGTCGTGCACGACGGCCAGGTTCACCTGCTCGGCGGCAGTGCGGAAATCGGGCGCCAATCCTGCCAGCAAAATAAGGCCCGCGGTCTCCGTGGCCGACAGGTCCAATGCTTTGCCAAATATCCGGAGACGATCGACGGCAGGACGCGTGAGGCCCGATTCCCACCTCGATACGGTGGCATGACTGAAGCGTTCACCGTAATCACGGTCTACCTCCGCCATGCGCCGCAGCAATTCTTCCTGGGTCAGCCCGCGACGACCGTCTCCTGGGGAAAACGATTCCCGGTAGGACTTCATTACAAAGCCCACCTGGGCCGCTCTTGATCTTTGTATGTCACGTTCTAACGTAGTCATAGCAAGAACAATTTAAGCTTGTGAGAGTGAGCAATTCTAGTGCACTTTAACCTAATCACATCGTGATACATTATCACGGTACCTAAGTTGGCTGGCAAGTTTTAGAAGGCTGCGGCTTTCGCGATTATACATGCATGCTTGTTTCACCTGGTCCCCCGGTAGTGTTTTGTGCCCGGTTAACAAGCTCGCCTAGCGACGGGCGCGCCCACCGCAACAGGTACCGAGTGTAGGCGGCGGACCTCGCCTTGACATCGCGATTGCCCAAGTTACAATCGCCGGAAAAGCCGGCACTGAAGCCAACAGCCAAGAAGGAGAAACTGAAATGCCGTTCTACACCAAGGGCGATGTCACCATCCACTACGAAGATGTCGGTTCAGGGTTCCCTCTGCTGTGCACCCCCGGCGGCGGGCTGAGCTCGATCATGAGCGGTTGGCCGAGGCAGGTCATCGACGCGATGGAAGAGTTCAAGAACGACTTCCGCTGCATCACCATGGACCAGCGCAACGCCATCGGCGGACAGTCCACCGGGCCGGTCCAAGTTGAAGACCCGTGGGGAGCCTTCGCGGACGACCAGCTGGGGCTGATGGACCACCTGGGGATAGACCAGTTCATGTTCATAGGCTTCTGCATCGGCGGTCCGTTCGCGATGACGCTGATCAAGAACGCGCCCGAGCGGGTGCGGGCGGCGGTGCTGTGCCAGCCGGTCGGACACGCCAGCAAGACTCCGGATTCGATGTACGACTCGGGAACGGATGTCTGGGGTCCCGAGTTGATCTCCGGGCGACCTGACATCACGATGGATGTCATCCAACAATACCTGCACAACCTGTACCGAGTGCAGCCGGACTTCATGTACAGCGTGTCACGGGATTTCGCCCGCGCCTGCCAGACCCCGCTGCTGGTGATGCCCGACGATACGCCGTCCCACTCCCTGGAAGCCGCCATGGACATGGTGGCGTTGGCGCCAAATGCCCAAGTGACGGCGTGGCCCTGGAAGGAAGACCCTGATCTTAAAGCCACCACGATTGAGCAGGTGCGCGGATTCCTCAAGGCCCACCAACCCGTAGCCGCCGGCGTCTAGACCCAGCGCGCACAGTCAACGGAGACCTTCAACCGTCCCGGCCGCGTAGCCGGGACGGTTTTGCTATTCCTAATCGCCGCCACGCTCGGGCTGGGGAACCTCCGGGCCCGGCCCGACGGTACGACCGGCTGTTTCCCCGAACTGCTTGCCGAATAGAGGCGTCATCAATCCGCTGGCGATCGTTGCGCCGAGGCACAGGTAGCCAATTCCGGCGTAGCCGGTACCCGCCCCAGCAAAGCGCCTGCAATCGCGGCGCCCAGCGCGCCTCCGGACTGGTTGCTCAGGCCCATGAGACTGGCCCCGGTGGACTTGGATTCCCCTGAATACTCGGTGCTCGCGGCGACCATGGCGGGCATTGCCACGCTCAGCAGGCCGGTGCCAACCGCGACCACCGCCACTGATAGCCAAAGCCCCAGGTGGAAAGAAAAGAACAGGAACGCGCAGATACCCCCGGCGACTGAAGTTCCGGCGATCAGCGCAGCGCGGTACCTGTTTTTCGCGACGTACGCGGCGGAATAACTTCCGACCACCTGACCTATGGCGGTTATCACCAGGGGCAGGGCCACCAGCCCCTGGGCCACGTCGTAAGCCAGTATGAGATAGGCGGGGAAAAAGCTGAGCGTTGCCCAGAAAGCGATGCGTTGCGTCGTGCCAACCGCTATCGCTACGCGGAAATAGCGCAACGAGAGCAGCGACAGATACCGGGAGAAGAACACGAAGCTGCGAACTCGCTCCTTGCTGTCCTTGGGAAACCAGATCCAGTTCGCCAACAATCCCAACGCCAGCACCAGGCCAACAACTATAAAAGGATGGCGCCAGCTTCCCCACTCCGCCAGCACGGCGACCAGCGGGACGGTAGTGGCCGACACTACCCCGTTCAGGGCCAGCACGGCGGTAACCGCCTGAGCCCGTCTGGCCGGGGAAATGACATCAGACACGACCCCCACCGCAGTCGGCGGCAGCGTTCCCCCGGCCAGGCCGGTCAACACCCGGAGCGCCAACAGGGCTTCGATATTGGGCGCGAATGCCGATGCGAGCACGGACACGGAAAGGACCACCAGCCCGGTAAGCGCGACGGGTCGGCGGCCGAACGAATCGGACAGGGGCCCCACGCAAACCAGGGAAACCGCCCAGGCTGCAAAGGTGGCGGTAGCCAACTGGCCCGCCACCGCCACCGAGACGTCCAGGTCCGTGGCAATTTCGACCAGGAGGGGCGGAATGATGAAAACCGCGCTCAGACCGGCAAAAACGGCAAGCGACAGCACGGCAAAAAACCAGGCCTTGTTTATCCCCCTTTCGCTTGCCCGTGCAGCTTGCGTTTCGATTTCGTTGTTCTCCTTCAATCAACAAAACGGCGACCCGAACGAACCGATCGCGCGCCGAGACTCGCAATCCAAAACGGGCCGATAGATTGGAGAACGTTGCACGATCGCGCCGGTTGCTCAGAACCGCGGGGCGCGGGTAGTATAGACACGAGGATGGGTGATGCGTAGCGCCGGCGAGGCAGGACCATGTCAAGGTCGTTTCCTGGCCCGCGCGTGGCGAGCCGGCGAACCGCAGCGACCACCCTTTCACAGGCTCAGAACGAGCGGGTAGTTGCCCACCGCGCAACTTCGGACAGGCCTCACCCATCGGGCGTAACCGTTTATGGACACGCAGCATGGGCAGCGTTGACCAGCTTGTAAGTAGCCGCACTGCGTTGGCCCGGTGTCGGAATTTGGTGGCGGCAGAGGACAGGCGATTGACCGCTGCCGCCGGAAAGTATTCGCGTTGGTGTTGCTTAGTACTACAGTTGCAGATCATGAAAGGGTAGAATTTTAGGCAGCCGAGGAGTGTTGAGGTGAGGTGGTGATTGTTGGGAGAGACGAGGTAGCGGAGGTCGCCCGGTGGGCCGAGGGCATCGAGCGGGTGCACGAGTGCATCGCGGGCAGGTTCCGGCGGCCGGAGCCGCGCAAGCGGGTGCTGGAGTATCTGAAAGGGTTGCTCAGTCCAGTGGAGCGCAAGAACGGTTGGCAACTGGCGGAGCAAGCGGGCTATGCCACTCCCTACGGGGTGCAGCGCCTGCTGTCGGGTTACGTCTGGGACGCGGACTTGGTCCGCGATGACCTGAAGCAGTACGTGGTGGAGCATCTGGGCGACGGCGATGCGGTCCTGGTGGTGGACGAGACCGGGTTCCTCAAGAAAGGGGAGAAATCGGCTGGGGTGCAGCGCCAGTACAGTGGCACGGCGGGCCGGATCGAGAACTCTCAGGTGGGCGTGTTCCTGGCCTATGCCTCGGCCAATGGCAGAACCCTGCTGGACCGGGAGCTGTATCTGCCCCAGGTGTGGGCTGATGACCGGGAACGCCGGCGGGAGGCCGGGGTGCCTGAGAGTGTCGGCTTTCAGACCAAAGGGCAACTGGCCCAGCAGATGTTGGAGCGGGCGGTTACGTCAGAAGTGCCCTTCGCCTGGTTTACCGGGGACGAGGTCTACGGCAGTGACCGCAACCTGCGGCGGTGGCTGGAGCGGGAGGGCGTTCCCCACGTGCTGGCCATCAAGCGCAACGAGCAGCTGTGGGCTTTGACGGAGCAGGGACCCTGCCAGGTGAGGGCTGACCGGCTGGCGTCCGGGGTTGGGGAATCCGCCTGGGTCCGGTGCAGCGCCGGCGCTGGCGCCAAGGGCCCCCGGGTCTACGACTGGGCCTTGGTGGAAATACGGCCCTTGAGGGAACCGGACCAGGGGCACTGGCTGCTGACGCGACGCAGCATTGCCAAACCTGATGAGTTGGCCTACTACGTTTGCTTCGGTCCAGCGGGCACTACCCTGGAGGAGTTGGTGAGGGTGGCAGGGACTCGATGGGCCATAGAGGAATGCTTCGAGGAGGCCAAGGGAGAGGTGGGGTTGGACCAGTACGAGGTGCGGCGTTGGGATGGCTGGTACCGGCACATCACCCTGGCGATGTTGGCCCACGCCTATCTGACGGTAATCAGGAATCAGGCGGTGGAAGGGGGAGAAAAGGGGGCCACTATGGCCCCGATGAGGAACTGATTCCCGTGACAGTGCCGGAGGTGCGACGGCTGCTGACACGCCTGGTATGGACGGAGAACCAACTGCCGGATTTCATCCTGTCCTGGTCGTGGTGGAGACGGCGCCACCAAGCCAGAGCCCGCCAATGCCACTATAAAACCCGCCTGTCACATCTGCAACTGTAGTATTAGGGGGTGTCGTCAAAAGAGTTTGCTCCAGATCATCACTGCCCGGAGTTGGCAAATGGCCAGGTATGACGCCGCTCTCTTGGCATAACGGGTCGCCACTCCGCGCCACTGCTTGAAGTCCAAGAATCCGTTCTCCACCAAGTGCCGCAACTTGTACAGTGCCTGGTCGTAGTCCCGCTTTTCTCTCCGGTTGCTTTTGGGCGGTATCACTGGGTTCATTCCCGATGCCCGAGCGGTGGCTATGATCTCATTGGTGTCATAGGCTTTGTCCGCCAGCAGACACTCCGCCTCTATACCCTCGATCAGGGGCAACGCCAAAGAGCAGTCGGCCACCGTGCCTCCAGTAACCGCCAGCCTTACCGGCATTCCGTGGGAGTCCACCGCCAGGTGCAACTTGCTGTTCAGCCCCCTTTGGTGCGGGCAATAGCCTGATTTCCGCCCCGAGCGCCGGCACTGTGGGGATGGGCCTTGATGTAGCTGGCGTCTATCATCAGCCATTCGAAATCAGGGTCATCCATCACTTCCTCCAACAGTCCGGCCCACACACCTCGGTCCCGCCAGCGGCAGAAGCGGCGGTGGGTGTTCTTCCAGTCTCCGTAGTCCGGGGGCAAATCGCGCCAGGGAGCGCCGGTGCGCAGAACCCAGCAAACGGCGTCGATAAACCGCCGGTTGTCATGGGCCGGCCGACCTCTCTTGCCTGTTCCCCCGGGCAGGTACAGCCTCAGCCGCTCCCAAACACCGTCGGTCATATCGTGGCGCCGGTGCGCTGCCGTCATACTCACCACCTTCCACACTCTCCCTGTTACCGGCAATTTACCACCCTCTCACTGTTTTGACGACACCCCCTAGGACTTCCTCCGGAAGTTTGGGATGTACAGGCGATGTTCTGGAGAGTATTGACCAGGTTCCGAGCGATTATCAGCCCTACGGCCGGAGGTGGTGCGCTGGGGTTTTTGCTCTCATTCTCCATGCCTGAAGCATGGCGCGCTGTGGCGGGCGCGGTGGCCGGGGCGACTACACCGGGTAAAGTGGCCGGAGACAGTCACCCACAAAGGCCGGCAGCGACTTAGTGCTGATTGGCCGTGAACGCTCGGAACCTGGTCGATGGAACCGATTGATCGCCTGTGAAGCCATTATAGAGCATACGTTCGGAATACGGCAAGGGGGGTGGTGTCATAGTTTGCGGTCCCGTCGACTGGACGATGTCTCTTGCGCCGACGAGATTGCCGCGCTTCGCTCGCAATGACAACGGAAGACGGGCGCAGTGACAAAGGACAGGGCGCTCGCAATGACAATCAGGGCTTTGGAAAGGCCCTGGTTGGCGGCGGCACATAGTTACATCTGAAACAATAGTAAGCCCAGCATTGGAACCGGGCTTGCGGCGCTTGGGCATTCTGGTTTTTCGAACCAGAGGATTGGCGGGTTAGCGGGGTTTTTTCCCAGCTCGGCCCGACGATCCCCGGTGGGCGGTGCGTGCGTCAAACTCGATCCCGACGTGGGCTTCTACTAATGACCTACTTCCCGCTCCGTCCAGCCATACGGATCACCTATTGAGCTGTCCGACCTCCATCGATCACCAGCTCTGAACCAGTGACGAATGAAGACTCGTCGCTGGCGAGGTACAGGACCCCGTAGGCGATTTCGATGGGCTGGCCCACTCGGCCCAGCGGCACACGGCCCACCTGGGCGGCAACCCTGACCTCGTCATCCGGGGCGATGCCCAGCATGGGCGTTCGAACCGGGCCGGGGTGCACGGAATTGCAGCGGATGCCTTCCCTGGCGTACTGGATGGCGGTCGACTTGGTAAACAGGCGGACTGCGCCCTTGCTGGCGGCGTAGGCTCCAGACGTACCCGGGGCGGGCGCGATGCCGGCGCCGGAGGAGATATTAATGATGGAGCCGCCGCCGGCGTCGCGCATCGCCGGTATGATCTCCCGGGTACCCAGGAACACGCCCTTGACGTTGACGTCCATGGTGCGCACCCACTGCTCTTCGGTCATATCTTCGATGCCGCCCCTGGTGGAGATGCCGGCGTTGTTGACCAGGATGTCCACCCTGCCGAAGCGCGACACCGCTGCCGATACCGCGTTCCGCCAGTCTTCCTCGCTGGTGACGTCCAGGTGGACGAAGAGGCATTCGGCGCCGGTCTCGTTGATCTCGGCCTCGGTTTGCCGTCCCACATCGTCGAGCACGTCGCCGATGACCACCCTGGCGCCCTCTCCGGCGAACAGCCTGGCCTCCTGCGCGCCCATTCCCCTGGCTCCGCCGCTGATGATGGCGACCTTGTTTTCCAGCCGCATGGTTACGCCTCCTGCTACTCGATAGTGGGACGATTGTAGCCGCACCGTTGGGCGGGTCAAGTTGACAGCGGGCGGTTCGCTATAATCGGCAGAGTGTAACGAAATGACATTGGAGTGAGGCACATGGAAATCAACGGCGGGGTATTCATCGTGACGGGATCGGCGACCGGTCTGGGAGCGGCCGTGGCCCAAAGTCTGGCGGGGAAGGGCGGCAACGTGGTCATCAACTACACCAGGAGCGAAACCGAGGCGCAGGCTACGGCGGAGACGTGCCATAGCCTCGGCGGAGAGGCTATCCTCTGCCAGGCGGACGTGTCGGTGGACGACGACTGCCGGCGGATGGCAGCCTCCGCGCTGGAACGGTGGGGCAGGATCGACGGGCTGGTGAACAACGCCGCAACGTCGGCGATAGTTCCCCACTACGACCTGGAGGGGCTGTCTTCCGAGGACTTCCGGCGCATCCTGGACGTGAACGTGATCGGCGCGTTCCAGATGGCGCGCGCGGTTACGCCGGCGATGCAGGAGCAGGGCAAGGGCGCGATCGTCAACATCTCCTCTGGGTCGGGCTTCAGCGGCTCGGGGAGTTCGATTGCCTACGCGGCGTCCAAGGCAGCCCTCAACGTCATGACCTTCTCGCTGGCCCGCGCCCTGGCGCCCGAGATCCGGGTCAACGCGGTGTGCCCCGGAGTAATGCAGACCCGCTGGTGGCGTGAGGGGCTGGGCGAGGAGAACTACCAAGGCTTCATCGACCGCTACGCCGCATCCGCCCCGTTAGGGTCGGCCGGCACGCCGGAAACCGTAGCGGAACCGGTGGTCTGGCTCTTGGAAGGGGCAGAGCACGTCACCGGGGAGACTATTTTGGTTGACGCAGGCAGCCATTTGGGGCCGGCGCCAACGCGGCAACGCTGACGCTTGCTATCGGCAACAATGTAGGCGACGCACGGGCGCATCGTCCGCCGTTGTGCCCGGTCGGCGCCGGCGCCGATAATGCTCACGCGTACCCACTTTGCACAATCGGTCATTGCGAGCGCCCCAAATATCATTGCGAGCACAGCGCGGCAATCCCGTCGCCGGAAGGATCCTCGCTCAATTCAACGAGATCGCCACGTCGCTGCGCTCCTCGCGATGTCAATGCGGGTACGCGTGAGGCCGATAATTTCCTTGACACACTATTGCGCGCGGGGGCATACTGCGGCGATCGAGGGAGAGGAATATGGCCGTAATAAACCTCCGTCCCGACCAGTTTGCGCTGCTCGGGCACCGTATTCATTACGCCTGGGCGATCGTCTTTATCACCGCTCTCATGCGCTTGGTGTCTTCTTCGTTCCGGATGTCGTTCCCGGCTCTGGTGCCCATAATTGCGGAAGTGTTCGGCTGGAGTCAGGGCCTTATCCTGTTTGCATTCTCGCTGCAGTGGGTGGTGTCGGGTATGTTCGGCCCCCCGTCCGGATGGCTTGGTGACCGATACGGAGCCCGCTTTACGCTGACGCTGGGTGCGTCCCTGTATATAGTCAGCATGATCCTCGCCGGATTCATGACGGAGCTCTGGCATCTCTACCTGTTCTTCGGCGTGATGCTCAGTGCCTCCATGGGAATATTCCAGGTTCCCCTCACCGTGTCGGTGACATCCTGGTTCCGCCGCCACTTGGGACTCGGCATGGGGTTGCTCCAGTCTTCCCAAGGGGTTGGGCCGGTGATTGTCCCGGCCATCATGCTGGGCCTGGTAGCCTTCTTCTCCTTGGGCCAAGGGCAGCAATGGGCCGAAGCTTTCCCAATTTTCGGCGCCGACAGCATTGGGATCAGGATGGCCTTTTGGATCCCCGGCATCGTCGGTGGCATCATTCTGCTGCTGCTGACCAAGTTCTTCTACAACTCCCCGGAAGATGTGGGAATGCGGCAGTTGGGCGCCGACCCCAACGAGCCGCTACGCGCCACACCGACAACGGGAAGGGGAGCCAAAGAGCGGGCCCGGGTATTCCTGCGCCAGGTGCGCAAAACTCCCACCTTTTGGAACCTGGTTGGCATCCACTATTGGGGATGCGCCGGCCATGCCATCATTATCATGTTTCTTCAGGTTATGGTGGTGGATCTATTGGCCCCGGAGGATGGGTACCAAGGGGTGGACAAAGCCTTGGTTGGGGCCTCGGCCATCGGAATCAGCATCGCGGGCACCATGCACCTGACGAGCACCATAACCCGGTTTGCCGCTCCTATCGCAGCAGATCTGTTTGGTAGCAAGTGGGTGATGGCCGCCTGCTTTACCCTCCAGTTCGTGCCTGTGCTGATCCTTCTGTTCGCCAACGAACTTTGGATGTTCTACCTCTTCGCCGTACTGTTCGGCATTGGCTTCGGCGGCGAGATGTCCGCCTTCCCTATCATCAACCGCCAATACTACGGCAGAGCTCCCATCGGCAGCGCCTACGGTTTCCAGATGATGGGAGCCGGCGCGGGTATGGCCAGTGGGGCGTTGATGGGCAGCGGGCTTTACATTGGTGCAACCGAACTGGGATTCCCGATTATTCTCGACAACCCCTACTGCTGGACTATCCTCCTGTCCTTTGTCATGAGCCTGGGCGGCGTCATCGCCATCTTGTGCCTGCCCAACACCCACCAGCACCAGTTACCCGATTGGGAGGAGCAACTGCCACCCGAGTTCCGCACTGACGCGGCACCGGCTGCTCCTGCCCCGGCGCCGGCGGCCCCCGGTGGGTCACCGGCTCCCGCCACGTCAGGCAACGGCGACTAGCGCAGAAACTTGTACCAGCACGACTTTCTGGGGGGTGGTTCACGGACCGCCCCCCAGTGGCGTTAAGCAACCGGCGGCGTTATCATGTCGCCAAATACGCTATATCCGAATCAAAGCACCAATCACAGCCCCGACTCAAGTGGGAAAGGGATCAACGCCAAGGAGGCACCACCATGGCAGACGGAATAACTATCCTCGTGGGAACCGCGGGGCAGGGCGTTATGCGCAGCATCGACAGCGGCGAGTCCTGGCGGCGCGTCGGCATCACCCAGGGCATCCACTCGGACGCCGTGGTGCGCTGCCTGACACCGGTCCCCGGGACCGAAAGTAGCGTGCTGGCCGGATGCGATAGCGGCATCCTGCGCAGCGACGACAACGGCGACACGTGGCGTCGCGTCGATACGGCGATGAACGGCGCCGCGGTGTGGGCCATCGCGTTCGATCCTTCCAATCCGCAGGCCGGCTTTGCCGGCACCGGCACGCCGGACCCGTGCCAGATCTACCGGACCAGGGACGGCGGCGCGAGCTGGGAACTGCGGCCCTGTGAGGTTGCCGCGGAGTGCCCGGCGGTGGGCGTGCCGAGGGTCACGGGGATTGCCATCGACCCGACCAACGGCAACAGCATTTGGGTGGGCATTGAGGTGGACGGCCTGCGTCACAGCTCCGACGGTGGCGACACCTGGGAGACCGTGCCGCACCAGGACATCCCCAATATGGACATTCACAACGTAACCGTGACGTCCGGCCCGCCCCATCGGGTGGTGGTGATGGTCAACGATGACGTGTTCCTGAGCGACGACGACGGCGGTTCGTGGCGGAACCTGGGCGTCCGACAGAACTTCCCCTTGGGATACCCGCGCGGCATCAAGGTCAAGGCCGACGACCCCCAGACTATCTTCACCACCTTCGGCGATACCACCCCCGGCTCCACCGGCGTGGTCATGCGCTCCACCGACGCCGGCGCGACGTGGGATAGCCTGCCGCTGCCAGTCGAGCCCAACACGGCGATGTGGGTGGTCAACTCCCAGCCGCAGAACCCCGATTTCCTCCTGGCCGGTAGCAGGTACGGCTATCTGTACCAGTCGGGCGACGCCGGCGCATCGTGGAGCAAGTTCAACCGGGAATTCAGCGAGATCTCCTCGGTGGCGTGGTTCCCAAACTGAACCGCTCCTGAATTCTGAGGGTTTACACGGGTCCGCCATTGGTGCGGACCCGTTTTCTTTGCTGAGCGCTGCTACGCGCCAAAACCAACCGTCGGCATAGGGAATCCACTGCCGTGATACACTTACCTCGCCCAGGAACCGACCCCAAATACCGAGTGGAGGCGAAGCACGATGCCCATGGATGTTGCTACAAGAGTTGCCCTGATCAAGCGGCTGGCCGGAGACATCCACGGCCGCCTGTCGGAGAGCTCCTCGGAGGACCTGAATGCCCAGTCCGCATGTTCGGAGTGGGACGTGGGAACCGTTGCCGCTCACCTTGCCGGCGGAGCCGTCCGCCAGCAGGAGGCCATGCAGAGAGGATTGGCCGGCGAGGGCGGGCCACCGTCAGGCGAGACCATCCTGCCCACACCCGACCAGGTGCAGGCGTCCAACGCCACCAGCAACGTACAGACGCGGCACGATTGGGGCGACGACCTGCTGGACAATTTCCGGCAGAATTACGCAGATTTGGACGTAATGCTAAATGGATGGAGCGACTGGTCTGTCGGATGCTGGCACCGTCGGCGGGGCACAATGTCGGCGGAGAGTTACGTCGACCTCAGGATCCAGGAACTGGTGATCCATGACTGGGACATGCGGGCCCGCGACACCGGCGAAGGGGACCTGGACCGCGACGGCATCGTGGCGCTGCTCCCGGCATCGGAAATGTGGTACCAACTCTGCTTCCGGCCCACCGCTCCGCTGACCACGCCGGCCGTGTACCGTTTCGAGATCGGCGGCGGCGCCGAAGGGGCAACCCTGCAGCACGATGTCGTAGTGACCGGCGACGCTTACACCGTATCGGAGTGCTCGCCGCAGAACCAGCCGGAACTTACGATCCGGGCGGAGGCCAACACCTACCTGCTCTGCCTGTATAACCGGGTGGACTGGAACACGGCCAAGCGCGCCGGCCGCGTGCGGGTCTCGCAAACCGCTGACACCATTGCGCACGTATCTTTAAGAAACCTCGGCCGTTGGTTCGGCGGGTTGTAGACAAAACATCTACTAGACGCACCCTATAGGGTTCTCAAGGTACGGGATACGATGACTTCCTATGATGAAGAGGTAATCCGGCAGGAGGTTGCGGTCATCGGAACATTGGCCAGAGGGCTGAATGAGTTCTTGACCGGTTTGTCACCGAATGACTTACGTCGACACTCGGCCTGCGACGCTTGGGCAGTACGCGACGTGGCCGGCCACCTGACCAACCGGGCGGAAAGGCAGATAACCAGCATGACCCGCGGGCGCGAAGGCGACGCGGACCCGCCGCCCGGCTTCAGCGCGCCTTCGGACATGATGGCCATGTCTGCCGCCAATGCGGACGCCGACATCGCCTACGCCATCTCGCTGGGCGAAGAGCTGGTTCCCACTTTCGAGCGGCACTACCGGAAACTGCACATGCTGCTGAACAGTTTCAGCGGCGACGATTGGCGCTGCGCCTGCTGGCATCCCCGCCGGGGCACGATGACGGCGCGCGAGTACGTCAGCCAGCGCATACAAGAGCTGGCGGTGCACGACTGGGACATACGGAGCGCGTTCGATCCGCAGGCCTCCCTGCACCCGGACGCGGTCCCGGTATTGCTGGGAATGTCCGCACATTGGCTCCGGTCTGCTTACAACCCGGGCAACGACCCACCGTCGGAAGAAATTCGCTACCACTTCGCGCTATCGGACGCCGAGCCGATTGACGTGTTGGTGAAACTTGACGGCGTGCAGATCGGTGCGGGCCTCCATCCCAACCCGGACGACTTGGACATGTTGGTTGCCTGCAACGCCAACACCTACCTGCTGCTGGCCTACGGACGTATCGACGTCGATACCGCGGCGAACAACCTGGTCGCCATCGGGACGGAAGGGCTGCTGGAGCGGTTCGCCGGGTGGATGGTGGGGTTCTAACAGCGGGTCACCGCTGCAACATCGAGGGCGACGAGGCCGGGTGTCGTGGCGGATTGCGCGATGCTCGGCGACCGCCCCCGCATCTTCCTTACCGGCGCCACCGGCTACGTCGATGGGCGGCTGCTGGGCGTATTGCAACGCGCCGGATACCGAGTCCGTTGCCTGGCACGGCAGCTTTCGGCCACAATGTCGCCACACAGCGGCTCATCGCCTGCTACCACCCCAGCTAGCAGAACACCCAAACCGGCCGCCTCACGATAGACATGCTCGACACCGTTTTCATCCGCGCCCGGGCGGCGTGTATGCCGTGACATTAAGCTGCTACGACCCCGATGAAGCGTTGATATTATGAAATAGCCTGTAACCACGCCGCATCAATGGCAATGTTTGCCGTCGCTGCTGGATCAACTAACTCATTAGGAATGGCAAAATGCCCCGACCACGGCAGAAGATCGACAGCGCTTCACCAAGCCTCGGGAGTAAAGAAACGATTCGCGAGGAAGGCGTCAATACCCTATTTGCCCAATTGCTCCGAGACCAGGGCATCTCTGCCCGCGCCGAGCGCCGGAGCCGCGGTACCACTCCCGACATCCGCGTGACGCTGAAGACCGGCGACACCGTGTTGTTGGAATGCAAGTGGGAGGATTCCGTCAGCCAGTTGGAAAACCAGCTTGACACTCGCTTGAAGCAGTTCCCGGACGCGTTGGGCGTTATTGGCGTCCTCTATCCCGAAGGTTTGAAATTCCTGGACGATACCCGCGAAGGCCTGGAAAATGCCGGCGATCTCGAATGGTGGCTCCACGGCTCTAAGGGTGCCCTCGCAACCGAACGCCTCTCCCGCTTCGGTTCTCCTGACGACATCGCTGACCAGCTACGTGTGCTGGCGTTGGAACTCGAAGGCTCCGATCGCGTTGTCGCGGCCGCTGGAGTCATCGAACACGCGGTGGAGCAATCGGCAAAGCAATTGTCCGCACACGCTCGGATTTCCCGGCGTGTCAAGGACATCATCGCCCAAACCGATCAGGAGAATGACCGCGAAAAGGCTTTACGAATCGGATGCCTCGTGATTTTCAACGCTCTGGCGTTCCACTTGCGACTCGCCTCTTCCAACGATGACGTCCCGACGGTGGCCGAAGCGTGGCGAGACGGTATTCCGGGACTTTACCAAGCTTGGCGTTATATCTGCGACAACATCGATTACGTGCCCGTTTTTGACCTTGCCTCCGGCATCCTGGATATTCTCATCGACGGCCCGACTGAATTGCATGAACCGGTGCTCTCGCCCCTCCTCAAAGCGATTGCAGATACCAGCCAATTGGAAGGACACGACCTATCAGGGCGACTTTTTCACACGTTGCTCACGGACGCCAAGTTCACTGGCGCTTACTACACCTCTGTTCCGGCTGCCACTCTTCTGACACGGCTCGTGTTCCACGATTGGCCGGTGGGCGTTGACTGGAGCGACCACGAATTTCCTGCGTCGCTCAATGTAGCCGATATCGCCTGTGGTACTGGAACGTTGCTGATGGCCGTGGCCGCCGAAGCCGAACGCCGCCACACCGAAGCCGGTGGACAAAACGTTGCTGCGTTGCACAAAGCGATGGTGGAGCAATCCCTCCACGGCTATGACGTCCAACTTTCAGCCGTACACTTCGCCGCCACCAGTTTGGCGATGCTCAACCCGAGCATCCAGTTCGACCGCATCAACCTCTACGTTATGCCGTTGGGAGCGGACGGTGACGACGTTTCTTTGGGTTCCTTGGATTTCCTGGGAGAAAATCAAGCCGCCGTACAGTACGCCCTTTCCCCAGACTCTATGGGCGGCAGCGGCCGAACGATCCGCGATACCGGTCGCGTGTCCGGCAGTGGTCCCAACGGAAACCGGGAGGCGGAACTTGCCACCCTCCCCGACTTGGACTTGGCGATTATGAACCCGCCCTTCACCCGTTCCGTGGGCGGAAATCTCCTGTTCGGAAGCCTGCCCGCTCCGGAACGGCGCAAGTTGCAGAACGAGTTGTCCCGCCGTCTGAAATCCCGCCAGGCCACCGCAACCGCCGGCCTCGGAGCCGCTTTCGTTGCTGCCGCGTCCCCAAAGCTACGGCCCGGAGAAGGTCGTCTCGCCCTGGTACTGCCGGCCACCGTCTGCACTGGACCATCCTGGCAACAGACCCGTGCTCTTATTGAGCGAGACTTCACGCTTGACGTGGTGGTCATCTCCCACGACCCGCAACGCTGGAATTTCTCAGACAGCACCGACCTCTCCGAAGCTTTGCTCATCGCCACTCGGCGACAACCCGCCAACAGCAACGGAGACGCCCCCGAACACCGCACTACTTTCGTCAGCCTGTGGCAGAACCCTAGCGGCGTCCTCGACGCTCACCGCGCCGCCCAAGTTATCACCGACACCGCACCGGCCAACGTCGAAGCAACCGGCGCATCCCTTCTGGAGGTGGATGGCCGACACATCGGTGAACTGGTATCCATTGCCGAATCCCAACTTATTGGCAAGAAATGGGCCGGAGTGCAGTTTGCCCGCGCTGACTTGACGCGCAGTTCCCTCCGCCTCTTGGACCACGGTGAAGTGTGGGTTCCCGGCGAATCAACCACCGGAAAGATTCCCCTCTGCGCGCTCGGTGAACTCGGTCAGGTCGGCCCCGATCGGCGTCGACTGGTAGATGGGTTCGACCGGACAACTTCCCAGACAGCCTACCCGATGGTTGAAGGACACGATACCGAGCAACGAATGTCCCTCGCCTGTACGCCGGACGCCTACTTGTCACCGTTAGTTAGTCCTAAAGGCGGACAGCGCCCGGGATATGGCGATCATCTCTGGCAACAAGCCGGCCGTCTGCTGGTTGCCGAACGGCTTTGGCTGGAAACCACTCGAGTCATCGCGATGCGATCTGAAGCACGGGTGCTGTCCAACGTGTGGTGGCCCGTCAAGGTCGACGATATCTTGCACGAGAAGGCGCTGGCAGTTTGGCTCAACTCCAGCTTAGGCCTGCTGACTATTCTGGCGCAACGTACCAGCACCAGAGGTGGCTGGGTCGCGATGAAAAAGGCGGATCTGGAGGTGTTGCCGGTTCTCGACTCGCGAGCGATGTCAACGGAACGGTTGCAAGCTTGCGCCGAACTGTTCGACTCATTGATTGAGGACGAATTCCAGCGCCTTCCGGCTATGACCGATTGCCCGGTCCGCCAACGCCTCGACACCGGCATCTCCAAAATCATGGGCCTTCCCGACCTTGATGGGCTACGCTGCTTGCTCGCCTCGGAGCCGGTGGTTTCCAACCGTCGGTTATGAAGGCGAACATTCCCAACCCCCCATGCTAAAATCCCCGCCAACGCAACCTCATTAAGGAGAACCCATCCCATTATGCAGTACGACTACATCGTGGTCGGCGGCGGTTCCGCCGGCTGTGTCATGGCCACCCGCCTTTCCGAGATGACCGACAAGTCCGTCATCCTGCTGGAGGCCGGCCCCGACTACCCGGACTTCGAGCATCTACCCGAGGACCTGAAACAGGGCAACAACACCTGGCTCTCGGCCTACGGGCCGCACAGCTGGGACTTGCGCGGCCGTGCCAACCCTTTGCAGGACGAGCCCATGGTCATCCCGCGCGGCAAAGCCATGGGCGGGTCGTCCTCCATCAACGGCCAGGTTGTATTCCGTGGCATCCCCGAGGACTACGACCTGTGGGCCGAGTGGGGCAACGACGAGTGGAAGTTCACCGACTGCCTGCCCTTCTTCCGCAAGCTGGAGAACGACCGGGACTACAGCGGCGACGACTTCCACGGTTCCGAGGGTCCGCTTCCGGTGCGCCGGCCCAAGCGCCAGGACTGGCTGCCGTTCAACACAGCCTTCTACGATGCCTGCGTCCGCCTGGGTATCCCCGAGCACCCCGACCAGAACGCTCCCGACTGCTACACCGCCGTTTCGCCCCGCCCGATGAACAACATCGACGGTGTGCGAATGAGCACTTCGCTGACCTTCCTCAGCACCGCCCGCCACCGGCTCAACCTGACGGTGCGGGGCAACATTCACGCGCGGCGCGTCGTGCTCGACGGGAACAAGGCCGTGGGCGTCGAGGTGGAGAGCGGCGGCGAGATCTTCACCGTTGAGGGCAAGGAGATCGTCCTGTGCAGCGGCACCATTGGCTCCGCGCAGATACTGCTCCTGTCCGGCATCGGTCCGGCCGATCACCTGCGTGAAATGGGCATACCGGCAAACCACGAGCTGCCCGGCGTCGGCATGAACTTCCGCGACCATCCCGCCGCCTACATCCTGTTCCGAGGCGAGGGCGAGGAGCCGGACACCTTCGCGCCGAACATCCAGGTGGGCCTGCGCTGGAGCGCCGACGACTCGCCGACCAAGTCCGATTTCCAGATCACGCCCACGCTGATGACCAGCGAGCACCGGCCCTCCAGCATCAGCTATGACGGCTCCGGCTTCCACTTCGGGCTCAGCGTGGGGCTGCAGAACGCGGTCTCGGCCGGCCGCCTGTCCCTCCAGTCCACCGACCCGGCAGTGCAGCCCGATCTCGACTACCAGCTGTTCAGCAGTGCCTACGACCGCCAGCGGATGCGTCAGGCCATTCGCAAAGCCCTGGAAATCGCCGAGGAGTCTCCCTTCAAAGACTTTATCGTCGAGCGGCTGAATCCGGTGGATACCGACCTCGTCAGCGACGACGCCCTGGACAACTGGATCCTGCGCAACGCCTACACCCAGCACCACATCGCCGGCACCTGCAAGATGGGCCCCGCCGGCGACCCCATGGCCGTGGTTAGCCAGCACGGCCAGGTCCACGGAATCGAAGGCCTGCGCGTCGCCGACGCCTCGGTGATGCCCGACGTTATCCGCGCCAACACCAACGCCACAACCATCATGATCAGCGAGCGGGTGTCGGAGTTCATCAAGGCGGGGGTCTAACTTTCGACGACGGTTGCCGCGCGTAGGGGCGAATGATTATTCGCCCCTATTGCGTCACAATGCGTCCCTTCGAGGCAGCATCTCATGAACTTTGAAACCATCGCCGCCCAGGCGGCCCACCAGATCGACCCGGCCACGGGGGCGGTAGCGCCTCCCATCTACCTTTCGACCACGTTCGAGCGGGACGCCGACGGCGAATACTCCCGGGGGTTCGTCTATTCCCGCTCGGACAACCCCAACCGGCGCGCGCTGGAGCAGTGCCTGGCGATGCTGGAGGGCGGTGAGGAGAGCGACGCGGTGTCGGCAGCGTTCGCGTCGGGTTCGGCGGCCACCGCCGCTGTATTCCAGGCCCTTTCTCCCGGCGACCATGTCATCGCGCCGGACGATTGCTACCACGGGACCTCCCGCATGCTGCGGGAGATATTTGCGCCCTGGGGACTGGAGACCTCTTTTGTGGACATGAGCGACGACGAAGAGGTCGAGCGCTCCGTGCGTCCCAACACGCGCCTGATATGGGTGGAAACGCCGTCAAATCCCTTGCTCAAGATAACCGACATCGCCCGGATGGCCTCCATCGCAGATGCAGCCGGCGCAATATGTGCCTGCGACAACACCTGGGCCAGCCCGATGCTGCAGCGGCCGCTATCTTTGGGAGCCCACCTGGTGGTCCATTCCGCCACCAAATATCTCAGCGGACACGAGGATGTGACCGGCGGAGCGGTGGTCGGCAGCGCGGACTCGGCTTTTTTGCAGCGGGTGCGGCTGATACAGAACCTGTGCGGGGCGGTGCCGTCGCCATTCGACTGCTGGCTCACGCTGCGCGGCATCCGCACGCTGCCCGCGCGAATGCCGACGCATTCCGCCAATGCCGGCCGGTTGGCCCGCTTTTTGCAGGACCATCCCCGTGTTGCGGCGGTCCACTATCCCGGGTTGCCGGACCATCCGGGCCACGAAATCGCCGCTCGGCAGATGTCCGACTTCGGCGGAATGCTATCGTTCCAGGTTGCCAGCGGACGGGACGCTGCAATGGAGGTGGCGGCCAGGGTTAGGCTGTTCGTTCGCGCCACCAGCCTGGGCGGCACACAGAGCCTGATCGAGCACCGAGCATCCATCGAGGGCCCAGACACCAAGACTCCCGACGACCTCCTGAGGGTGTCCGTGGGCCTGGAAAATGTCGACGACCTCGTCGCCGACCTTGCTCAGGCCCTGAGCTGACTCGCCGTCCCATCCGACCGCAGCGGCCGTTGCATTCGCAGTACCAATTCTCATTGACGGTGACCGTCATTGATGCGTAACACCGTCCTCCGGTCTCGTTCGAAACCAAGAGAAGCTGACCCGGTAACCCCTGGCTATTTTGTCTACAGGTCAACCATCGGCGGGTTGTCGTGTGGTACCATTCGCCCAGCAGCAGCGTGGCGGCGCAACGTATGGAGACGGTAGCCGTGACCCAAGTCACCAATTTTCCCGCAAAGCCTGACGACGCCGAACCCGGGATCCAGCGGGGCATGTCGTACATCGCCGCTGGCGAATACGACCTCGCCATCGACGAGTTCGATGATGTCCTGGATGACAACCCCGACCACGTCCAGGCTTGGTGTTGTCGTGCCGCCGCCTTCATGGGCTTGGGCCTCCTCGATGAGGCCATGGAATGCTACGAACGCGCGCTATCCGTTGCTCCAAACAGTGCCTCCGCGCGTTACGGACTTGGAACCGTCTTTGCAAGCCGGGGCGAAATGGATTTGGCCTTGGAGCAAATGAACCTGGCCATCGAAAACGACCCGGCCATGGCGGGTGCGTACCTTGGTCGCGGCGCACTGTACGCCAAGATGGATCAGCCGGAACTTGCACTCGACAACTTCGACCGTGCCATCGAAATTGACCCGTCCGACGCCCAGGTCCACTTCCACTGCGCCCAGATTTGTACCGAGTTCGGTCTCGTTGACCAGGCCATATCCGCTTATGGCGCAGCCATCGCACTGGACCCCGCGAACGGCGACGTTTATATGGGTAGGGGCGCGGTCTATGCTGATGAAGGCCAATATCGCCGAGCCCTCTCCGACTTCAACCGCGCCATCAAGATTGACCCCGACGATTACCATGCCTATCTAGCCCGCGGCGCGGTGCGTGAAGCCACTGGCAAGGAACGCCAGGCTCTCAGCGATTACAACCGTGCTGTCCGCCTGGCTCCGGATGATCCCATTACCTATTTGATCCGAGGCCAGGTTTTGCTGGTCCAGGGCAAGACAACTGCGGCGTTGGCGGATTATGAACAGGCAGTGACCCTGGAACCGGACAATCCCGCAGCATTTATGGGGCGTGGCTGCGCACATCTGGAACTCGAAGACGCTCAACAAGCCATCGCGGACTTCAATGCTGCTATCCGGCTCGATCCCACCAATCCTGGCCTGTACTTCCAGCGTGGCGTCGCGTACATGCACTTGGACAATGAGGCGCAGGCCGAAGCGGACATGGAAACTGCGGCCGCGCTGGGACTTGACCCTGAAACGGTTGAAGCCCTGATGTTGGGACCGTAATCGCCGCAACGCCTGCACATCGCTCTGTCATCGTAGTACCACTCGCCGCAGGAGGCTTACCATGTTTGACTTGCTGATCACCGGTGGAACCGTTGTATTGCCCACCGAGGCCGCCTCCGTTGACGTCGGCGTGCAGGACGGTCGCATCGTCGCCATCGGCGCGCCGGGCACGCTCACTGATGAAGCGGTCCAGACGATAGACGCTACCGGCCGGATTGTGACCCCCGGCGGCATTGAGCCTCATATCCACGCGGCCGCCAACGTGCAGCCCGGCGTGCACCAGCAGGTGGAGGGCGTGCCCAACGCCGGCCCGATGGAACACTCCCTGGGCGCCATCTGGGGCGGCACCACCACCGTGGTGGACTTCGCGCCGGCTCCCAACGAGGGGGAACTGGTCGGCGGCATCCTCGACTTCCTGTCGGTCTGGCAGGGCAACACCTACGCCGACTATTCGGCTCACGTCATCTATCGAACCACCAACACCGCCGACAGCATCGCCCGGGTTGGCGAGCTGATCAACAACGATTTTCCCAGCGTCAAGATCTTCACCACCAACATCCGCCCGCCGTCGGACCCGCCACTTTCGCTCACGCCCACCGGACGCATCGACAACGGCCGGCTGACCGACCTCACCGCGCAGCTGGCCCGCCACGACGGCGTGCTCGCCGTTCATGCCGAGGACGATGAGATCGTCATGTACAACTACCTGCTGGCGCAACAGCGCGGTATGTGGGACTGGTACAACGCCCATCTCATCCACTCCAAGGAAGTAGAGGACGTGGCCTTCCGCGACGTGATCCGCATCGCGGAGCAGAACGGCGCCGGCATGTACTTCGTCCACGTAACCGGCAACGACGGCGTCAACGCCGTGGCCGCCGCACGCAGCCGCGGACTGCCCGTCTACGGTGAGGTGCTCACCCTGGCCCTGTCCTTCAATGCGTACCAGTACCGTGAACCCGACGGCATGAAATACCACACCTACCCGTCGCTCAAGTATCCCGAGGACGGGAGCGACCTGTGGAGCGGCCTGCTGGGCAATAACCTGACCTTCACCGCCACCGACAGCAGCTTCACCACCTACCTGGACAAGACGGCCGGGCTCAACGTTCAGGATATGCGCGGCGGCAACATTGGCATCGAGATCCGCATGGGCGTCAACTACAGCGAGGGCGTGGTTCGTCGGGGCATGTCGCTGACTCAATTCGCCAACATCACCGCAACCAACGCCGCACGCCTGCTGGGTATGTACCCGCAAAAGGGCGTCATCGCCCCCGGCAGCGACGCCGACTTCGCCATCATCGACCCGACCATACACAAGCGCCTGACCATGGACGACCTGCATCTGCGGGATTACAGTCCGTGGGAGGGCTGGGAAGTGTTCGGCTGGCCGACCACGGTGATCCTTCGCGGCAAAGTGATGGTGGACAATGGGCAGCTTGTGGGCACGCCCGACGACGGCCAGCGCGTGCGCCGCCGGATCGATCCGGCGGTTCTGCAACGTCCGGCCTTCTAGTATTACAACGACGGCTTGACGTACTGCTTCGGGAAAGCTTCGTGGCGCAAGTACTGTTGCGACATTTGTACGACGTACATTTGCGAAGGGAATGGGCTAGCGGCAAGCTTCCCATCGTAAATGCGTCGTTGTAATACTAGGCTGCCCTACGCTGAAAGCTGTACCCTCCGGCTGACCCCAGCTAACCGGAGGGTGTCGCTGCCACCATGGTAAACGACACACAGGACAATGTTCTCTTCTGCCGCTTCTGCGGCCACCTCAACCGGGGAACGGAGGCCGGCGACGAGAACATCGCCAGCGCCCGATGCGCTGGCTGCGGGGCGTTTTCGGGCCTGGAGACGGTCGCCGAATCTGAAGCCCAACAACGTTCGCGCCGGATACGGCTGTACTTCCTGCGAAGCCGATTGATACGTGTCGCCATTGTTGTCCTGCCTCTGCTGGCGCTCACTATTTGGGTATTGTGGCAGTACACGGGCCTGCCTCCGGATCCGTCTGATCCATCGACCCGGATCGGTGATACCGGGGTAAGTACCGCAGTGGACGACTGGCCCCAGGCCGGCCGCGGCGTGACCAATTTAGCCTCCGCCAGCGCTCTTGATCTGCCGTCTGGAACGGCTCCCAAGCCTGCATGGAGTTACGTCACTGGCGCACCCATAATCGCCCCGCCGGCGGTCTTGGGCGATCGGTTGTATCTGACCGACGAGGCGGGAACCGTGACGGCGTTGGATCGAGACACGGGAGCCGTCGTCTGGCGGTACGAGTCCCGGCTTCCCGCCGGGGTAACTCCGGCGGTGGCGGACGGGCTGGTGTTCGTCGTATTCCGACCCGGCCTGGTGTCGGCATTGGAGGCCGACACCGGAGAGGTCGTGTGGTCGCGACGACTTGGGGTGGCCTCGCTACCATCACCCACCATCGCGGACGGCCGGCTGTACGTGGCCGAAAGCGACAAGAACCGTCTGATCGCTTTGGATGCCGCCAACGGCAAAACCCTGTGGGAGTACCGCCTCGGGGACTGGGTCATCGCGCCGCCAGTCGTGATCGACGACAAGGTGATCGCCACGGCCAACGACGCCAACGTACATGTCATTGACGCTGACACTGGGCGGAGGCGCATGATCTATGACGCCGGTCGGTCCCGTTGGGTGCGCGGCGGCCCCATCGCCACCGACGACCTGCTTCACTTCAGCAGCTTCGGCGGACGGGTCTGGGGCATCGACTACCAGGGACACCGATACCCGCTGGAGCGGCAGATCCTGTACTTCCGAACGCTGATGTGGGTGTGGGGTTTCGTGAAACAAGGTCCGGTGCAGCAGGGACACGTCTGGTCCTCGTGGAGCGTGGACGACCAGCCCTATCAACCGGCGCTGTCGGGCACCACCCTGGTCGTCGCAGACGCCGTGGGCCCGGTCACCGCGTTGGACTCCGCTGACGGTTCAGTGCTTTGGGAGATCGACTTGGGCGCGGACATCACGGCCCCCGCCACTACCGCAGGGCTCGTCGCGTTGGTGGGCGACGAGCTCGGCCGCGTAACGGCCCTCACGATCGCCGATGGTTCGACCGAATGGACAACGACTCTGGATAGTTCGATAACGGCGTCCCCGATCGCAGCGGGCGGCCTGATCCTCGTCCCCACTGCGGCAAACGGCGGGACCCTGTTCGCCCTGTCCCACGACAAAAACTGATCGTCTCCGTCTCCGTTTCCGTCTTTTCTTCACGCTCCACGTGGGCGTTTTTTCGTGTGTCGTTTCCCCAAGCATTCGATTGCGCCGTTGTCGAGACAATTGGCGCCGCGTGGCATTCAGTCAATTATTATCATCATCAAACACGATAAGGTCTTTCGATGAGTATAACGACATTCGTCTTTACATAGGCCATCATGGCGCATTACGATTGCCCGCACTCGCATTGAGGTTGTTTTACTGATCACACAAAAGCCCATATCACACCAAAGCCCATATATGGATATTATCCGCTAAAGATTACCCAGACAGCGCCAAGGCGTTCAAACCGAGTTCGTTCTGAGATTGAATTGGAGGGGAACTACTATGCGTCGTGTGGATCCAGGCATCAAAACCCTGTTGCTGGCCGGTTCTCTGCTGGCCCTCATCTTGATAATCGCCTGCGGCGGCGCGGCAACCGCTCCCGCGCCGGAATCGGATTCCTCCGCTGCTCCCGCCGGCGCGGCCGCAGGAGCGCAACCAGCAGTCACGGCCGTTCCGTCCGGCGATTCGTCCCAGGCCCAACCCGCTGCAACCGCGGCGCCGGCCCAGCCTGCCGCGCCTTCCGGGCGTCCCACCGAGGCGGCGAATCCCACGCCCACGGTCGAACCGGTAGTGGTTCAGGCACCCGAAACCGACTGGGTCCATCGAGGCAAGCACGGGCGAACCATGAAGTGGGTCGCCCGGAACAACCCTGGGTTCTGGGACGTTCACTACGGAGCGAGCTTGACCACGACCCTGACACCATCGGGTCCCAGGTTCAACCAGTTGGTGGAATACAACCCGGTCAACCCGGAAGAGATCATCGGGGACCTGGCCGAGAGCTGGGACGTCAGCGAGGACGGCACGGTGTACACCTTCTACCTGGCTGATGCCCGTTGGTCCGACGGGCAGCCAGTGACGGCCAGCGACATCGTCTACAGCCTGGACCGGATTACCCTCCCCGACGCGTTCCGCGGCCGCACCAACAGCCTAGGCGATTTCTATGAACACAAGACCGCGGAGGTGATCGACAACCGGACGGTGCGCGTTCCCATCAAGTTTCCGGCAGCCACCTTCTTGGTGAACCTGGCCTCGGACTACATGAAGATGTACCCGGAACACGTCGTAGGACCCTTGACCCAGGAGGACGCCAACTGTTGTCCCGAAAACATGATTGGCTCCGGCCCGTTCATCTTCAAGGACGGCAGCTGGCAGAAGCAGGAGGGCTATGAGTACGTCAGAAACGACGACTACTTCAAGGCTCCGCGTCCCTACTTTGACGGGTTCAAGGTCTTCCTCATCCAGGACGTGGCTCGCGCTATTGCAACGCTGAAGGTCGGTCAGGCCGACGGGACCTACTATCCGGTGCTGTCCACGTACACCGAATTCGTCGAGCAGTTGGAACATGATACCGACGGCCGGATGCGCGCCCTGTTCATGGAAAACGTGCAGCGCGCCGGCCTCAATTTCAATTGGCTGGCCGAGCCCTACGATGACCCGAGGGTTCGGACGGCCCTGTGGCTCGTAATTGACCAGGAGGAGCTAGTCGAGAAGATCCTTCGCGGCAACGGCACCGTGGGCACGCATTTCCACGTCGGGTTTGCCCCCAACGAAAGCATTGAAGCGTTGTACGAGCTACCGGGATACCGACGCGACGCCGACGGCAGCAAGTCCCAGGCGGACCTGGATGAAGCCAGGAGGATGCTCGCGGAGGCCGGCTATCCGGACGGGTTCAGCGGCACCATCACCTCCATCCTGACCGGATGCACCGCCACCTCCGCCCAGTGGGTCAGCCAGGTCTGGAAGCGCGAGCTCAACCTGGACATGGAGATCGAGTCCAGCGACGTCGCGACCCTGTACTCCAAGTGGCGCAGCAACGACTACGGGGTCATTGTTGGGTGCGGCAGCGGCATCATCCTAGCTGACCCCTCCGACATCCTCAACCAGTGGTACGGCATCGACACCATGCGCAACTCCGGCAACTGGACCACCACCGAGTTCGAGAGGCTCAAGACCGCGCAGGCCAAGGAGTTGGACCCGGACAAGCGCGAACAGCTCTTCGCGGAAATGGTTGACCTCCTCCGGGCAGAGGTGCCCCACTATCTGCCCACGGGTTGGATGCACGCCGGCGGCACCCTGGACTACCGTGTACGCAACTACCACGTCCCGAGGACCATCCAGATGATCCACAAGCTGGACCACATGTGGTGGGACGAGGATGCGGAGAAGCCGCCGATAGGAACGGGCTATCAACCGTAGGCATAGTTGACCCGACATCTAGCGACGATTTCGTTGATCGCCAGGCCCGGCACCGGGAGGCATGATGACCACCTATATCGTGAGGAGGCTGCTCCTCTTCATTCCCACCATTCTCATAGTGACCATCATCATCTTCCTGCTGATGTGGATCGTGCCTGGCGACACGGCCATGCTGATCCTCACCGGAAACGATCCCAACGAGGGCGGGCGCGTCAGTCTGGACGACATCGAACGGCTGCGGGCCAAGTTGGGCCTGGACCGGCCCGTCCACATTCAGTACGCCGACTGGATTTGGGACATGGTGCGCGGGGACCTGGGCGAGTCTCTTTGGTACCAGACCCCGGTTATCGACGAGTTGGGCGGGCGGTTCCTCACTACTATGCAGCTTGCCGTGATGGGCATCCTGATGGCCTTCGTGGTTGCGGTTCCCCTGGGCATCATATCCGCCGTAAAACAGGACACCAAGCTCGATTACATCAGCCGGCTTTTCGCCCTGCTGGGCATCGCCATGCCCACCTTCCTCATCGCCATCGTCGTCACCTATATTCTGGCATACGTCTTTGACTGGCTGCCTCCGCTGGACTACGCCAACGTGTGGGAGCAGCCGCTAACCAACCTGCAGCAGATGATATTCCCGTCCCTGGCCATCGCCTTCCACGACCTGGCGTTCACCGCACGGGTCACCCGCTCCTCCATGCTTGAAACGATGCGGGACGACTACGTGCGCACCGCTCGGGCCAAGGGTCTGACCGAGGTGGGCGTCATCGGGCGGCACGCGCTGAAGAACGCCTTGCTGCCCATCATCACGGTTTCGGGATATCAGTTCGGCCGGTTGCTCGGCGGTGTGGTGATCGTCGAAGTCATCTTCCTCGTCCCCGGCATCGGATCAATGCTGATCGACGCCATCATCCATCGTGATTTCGTGGTGATCCAGGCGGTGGTGGTGCTGGTGGCGGCGGTGGTCATGTTCCTGAACCTGGTCATCGACATCGTTTACGGAGTGCTCGACCCGCGGATCCGCTATCAATAGCGCACTGACGATCAACGGAGCAGATTATGACAACGCGCGACATAGCCGCAGAGGGTGGCGTTCAAGTTCGCAACGCGTTTTTTGGTATTCCCGCCGCGTACCGGTCCGCCGTGGCTTTGGCTCGCCGCAAACCCCTGGGCGCGGTCGGCGCCGTGACCGCACTCATCCTGATACTCATGGCCGTCGCCTCCCGGTTGGCTATCCTGCCCGTCGCGGACCCGTACGATTCCGTCGGCGGCATATTCCTCGGCCCCAGCCGCGAATTCCCCATGGGGACCGACGTCATCGGACGGGACCTGTTGAGCCGGGTGCTGTACGGCACGTGGATTTCGCTCTACGTGGGGATCGGGAGCGTGCTGATCGGCATAACGGCCGGTTTTGTCCTGGGCATCGTCAGCACCTACGCTGGCGGCATGGTTGATCTGTTCTTCCAACGGGTGATCGACGCCCTGATGTCGATGCCCGGCCTGATTTTGGCGCTGGCCATCATGGCCATCCTGGGATCTTCGCTGAACAACGTCATCCTGGCCATCGTCATCGGGATGGTGGCGCCGGTAGTCCGCACCGTGCGCTCCCAGGTGTTGACGCTGAAGGAAATGGACTATGTGACCGCTGCAAGAGCCATCGGCGCCCGCCCGGGGCGAATCGTGTTCAAACACATCATGCCCAACTGCCTCGCAATTTACATCATCATGGCGACCTACTACCTGGGATTCGCCATAATCATCGAGGCGTCGCTGAGCTTCCTCGGAGTGGGCGCTCCGCCGGATGATCCCAGCTGGGGCGGCATCCTGACCGTGGCCAGCAGGGAGTCTCCGGAGACTGGCATCTGGCTTCTGGTGTTCCCCGGCATCTTCATCTTCATCGCCGTTCTGGCATTCAACGTCCTCGGCGACGCCCTGCGCGACGTCCTCGACCCGAGGCTCCGCGGTCGCTGATCCTTCACTCTTTGCGGTATGGCAAGCCTATCCACAACCTGGCACACTCCCTAGCGACGCCCAGACCGCTTGATCGACGCCGCCGGCACGAGGCTGCCGGCGGCGTCTTCCGTTGACCTCGGCGGTTGGTGTATGCGTGCTCACCGGACGTGATGAATCGATTGAATGGCTCCCTTCCGCCCCTATTGGCTGAGCCAAAAAATCCCATGAGGTGATTTGACAATCGACAACCTTATTAGTAGCATCGCGCACGCAACTTTGCGGATAGCGCTCGACGGACGTTGAGCGCAGGCGCGCGCGGAAATCCAGATTATTAAAGAAATGGGGGACTTCTCAATGTCGGTACTAAGGTTCAGGAAGCTTCAGGCTTGGTTATTGGTAGGTTGCGTCGTTTTGCTGTTGGTCGGAACGGCGTGTGGCGAGACGGCGACGCCGGACAGCGGATCAGGCCAATCCCAGGGCCAATAAGCACAGCCGGCTGCTACCCAACGTCCAGATGCCGGTCCCACACCGACCTTCACACCGATTCCCACCAGGGTTCTTGATGCGACTCCCACAGCAATTCCAATCCCCACACCTATATCTGTCGACGAACGCCCGGACTGGTGGCAAGAAGGTGAGAACAAGCATTATCGCGGTACGTTCCCGATGGTTGGCAACAGCAACCCGGGGTTCTGGGATGTGCACTACGGAGGTTCCCTTAACACCACGCTGATGCCTTCAAGCCCCCGGTTCAATCAGTTGATTGAGTACAACCCCGTCAAGCCCAGCGAAATCATCGGCGACTTGGCCGCAACGTGGGAAGTCAGTGACGATGGCACCGAGTACGTCTTCCACTTGAAGGACGCCACCTGGTCGGACGGTATGCCGGTCACAGCAGACGACGTGGTGTTCAGCCTGGACCGAATCACCCTGCCGGGAGCTCAACGGGCGCGCACTGGTTTTCTCCGAGCATTTTACGAACATCAAACCGCCGAAGCGATTGACGCCAAGACCGTGCGCGTTCCTCTGAAGTATCAAGCGCCCACCTTTGTGCCGAACCTGGCGTCGGATTACATGAAGATGTATCCGAAACACATTGCAGAGGATTTGACGCAGGAGGAAGCCAACCAACCTGAAAATCTGATTGGTTCGGGTCCCTGGCTCTTTGGCGGTTGGCAGAAAGACATCAGCTACACTTTCGACCGTAATCCCACGTACTTCAAAGAAGGCCGACCGTTCTTCGACGGCATCATCGTACACCTCATTTCCGATACCGCCCGCCGTATCGCCGCTCTGCAAGCCGGTCAAGTCTTGGGAACCTTCAATCCCTTTACCGGGGTCAACCGCCCCGAAGCCATGGCGATACTGGAGGAAGAGACCGACGGCCAGGTACGCGCTTTGATACTACCCAGCGCTGGATTCGAAGGGTACTTTCTCAACAATGCCAAGCCCCCGTTCGACGACGAAAGGGTCCGTCGGGCCTTCTACCTGGCCTTGGACCGAGACCTGGGCATAGAACGCGCGGTCAGGGGCTTCGGGCAACCAGGCACGTTCTTCTCACCAGGAGTGGTCGAGGACTTGGCCGAATTGCAAGCCAACAATCCCGCATTTGCTGAAGATCGCTCTGCTGCAATCGAAGAAGCCAAGCAGTTGCTCACGGAAGCCGGCTACCCGGATGGGCTCGCCGTGAAAATGAACACCCGCAACGCTATACCAACTCTGCCCGCGGCGGAAGTCGCTAGTGCCCAGTTGCGTCGGGACGTTGGCATCGATATCGAAATCGTGCCTAACGATCTGGCCACCACTTACGCTGTGATGCGGGACGGAACGCACCAAATCTCCACTGTTGGCACGGGTATCATCCTGACCGACCCAGCGGATATTCTCAATCAGTTCTACCTGCAGGACGTTCTCCGCAACCCACAAAACTGGCAAGATGACCGTGTCGACGAGTTAATTGACCTCCAAAACCGGGCTATCGATCAGCGTGTCCGGCAGGGCCATCTAGAAGAAATAGCGGAAATCTTGCATACCGGTAAGAGCCACTTGGTGGTGTATTTCTGGGGAGGAGCCGGAGGCGCGCTGGATTACCGCATCCGCAATTTCCACCTGCCGCCCACTGTCCAGCAAATCCACAAATGGGATCACGTCTGGTTCGATCCGGATCGTACGCAACCCGCCGACTCCGGTTATCAACCGTAATCTTCGATGAGCGATGCGTCCAAACTGAAAAAGGACCATCGCTCTAAATTTGCGCATGGCCCGTTGGCCTCACAAATTGAGGGTGGAAGGTGTACGCATATATAGCCCGCAGGGGTCTGCTTTTCATACCGACTATCCTGCTCGCCACAATCTTGGTGTTTGGTCTCTTCTGGATCGTTCCAGGGGATGCCGCCATGATGATCTTGACGGGTGAGGAGGGTGATGGGGGCAAGGTCACCGAAGATGACATCAAGCGCGTTCAGCAAGAACTAGGACTGGACCGCCCGGTCCACATTCAGTATGGCGAGTGGCTTTGGAAAATTCTCCAAGGCAATTTCGGCGACTCAATCTGGTATGGAACGCCGGTCCTGGCTGACCTGAAAGACCGGTTTTTCATAACCCTCGAACTGGCGGTGCTAGCTATCGTGCTGGCCTTCATCGCCGCCGTGCCATTGGGCGTGCTTTCGGCGGTCAAACAGGATTCATTCCTGGACCACATCAGCCGGCTTCTCGCCCTTGTCGGGATCGCCCTGCCGACATTCTGGCTGGGCATATTGGTAATTTACGGTTTGACCTACCTCGCCGGTTGGCTGCCTCCCTTAGGCTATGCCACGTTATGGGGCGATCCGTTCACCAACCTGCAACAGCTGATATTTCCCGCCTTGGTTCTCGCTTTCCATGACATGGCCTTTACCGCTCGGGTAGCCCGATCCGCCATGCTGGAAGTCATGCGCGAAGACTACATGAGAACCGCCCGGTCCAAAGGGCTGAATGAATGGATGGTCGTGGGACGCCACGCGCTGAAGAACGCCCTCCTGCCTGTCATCACGGTTTCCGGCTATCAGTTCGGACGGTTGCTGGGAGGCACCATCATCATCGAATCCGTTTTCGTAATTCCCGGCGTGGGGCGATACCTGATCGACGCGATCATCCACCGCGACTTTGTCGTAGTGCAGGGCGTGGTTCTCCTTGCCGCCGCCGTGGTGTTGTTGTTGAACCTCGTCATTGACGTTCTATATGGAATATTGGACCCCAGGATCAGGTACTCGTAGGGTGCGGGCGTATCTGGATATCGTGCACTCGCTGACCTCTGTTCCGTGAGGAGTGTTCATACTCATGGCGAATCAAACCGATCAGCGCGCCGAAGTAGCCTCACCGCCGCGAGCGGGCATGATGCAGCCGGCCGCGACCGGCTTGAGAGAGGTGAACCGCTTCGCGCACCGCAAACCGCTCGGAGCCATAGGTGGCCTCTTGGTGCTCGCGCTGGCAATCGTAGCCTTGCTCGCTCCGGTACTTGCTCCGTACGACGCCCGTGGTCTTCCCGATAGCCGCGAGGGTGGCTCTACTGTCTACATTCCGCCAAATTCCCAATTCCTGCTTGGCACTGATCACGTGGGACGCGACGTCCTCAGCCGGCTGATTTACGGAGCTCGTATCAGCCTGTATGTCGGGCTTGGGAGCGTCCTTATTGGAATTACCGCCAGTTTCGTCATAGGAGTAACCCTGGCCTACGCTGGCGGCGTGATCGACATGGTGGCCCAGCGCGCTGTTGACGCACTCATGGCGCTGCCCGGATTGATTGTCGCTTTGGCTATCGTCGCGGTACTGGGTTCATCACTTAACAACGTCATCCTGGCGATAGTTATCGGCATGATCGCCCCGGTAATCCGCACCGTTCGTTCGCAGGTGCTGTCTCTCAAAGAGCTTGACTATGTGACGGCAGCCACCGCGATCGGCGCGTCGCCGTGGCGCATCGTGTTCCGGCACATTATTCCTAACTGTTTCGCGATTTACCTGGTATTAGCCACCTATTACCTGGGCTTCGCCATCATCATCGAAGCGTCTCTGTCCTTCCTGGGCGTGGGCGCGCCCCCCGACCAGCCCAGTTGGGGCGGAATGCTTACGCGAGCCGCCCAGGAACACGTGCTGACCGCTCCCTGGGTGGGTATCTTCCCGGGCGTAGCGATTTTCGTGGTCGTTATGGGCTTCAACCTCCTCGGTGACGCCCTTCGCGACGTACTGGATCCTCGCCTGCGCGGACGGTAGTTGCCCGGCAGGCAGCAGATCGCCTCCGACACCTTCGCCGACGCCATGGACGGGCCGGAGGACATCGGGCAAACTAACAACGACGATGAGGAAATCGCTTGACTGACAGGAGGCACCCATAAATAAACGCGAGGCCAAGAGGGCAGAGCTGCAAGCCAAACTGGACGCGCGGAAGGCGGCGAAAGAAGCGGCCAAGGCTGTTGATCCTGCCAAGCAGGCGGCGATTGATGATGCCCTGAACAAAATCACCGGCATTGGAAAATTTGTGACCAAACGTGAGATCAAAGAATTGCCGTCAGTGCTCTGGGACGGTGAACTGCCCATGCACGTCGTTGACGGTCGCTACAACGATGGCTTCGGGATACTTGTTGCCACGGACCGCCGGTTGGTGTTCGTGGACAAGGGCCTATTCTCACTGAAGGTAGAGGACTTCCCCTACGATCGCATCTTGTCAGTTGAAGCCAAGACCGGAATGGTGATGGGGCAACTCACGGTGCACACCGCTGGCGGCAAGGAGGAGATACAACACGTCACGAAAGACCGGGTTGCATCCATTGGCGGAGTGGATACGTGTCAAGATACGCGAGGATAAGACATCGCCTGAACCCCTACCGCAGGCCGCGCCTACGGCGGCATCGTCGATTGCTGACGAGTTGGTGAAACTGGCCGCACTGCGAGACCAAGGCATTTTGAGTGAAGAAGAGTTCAACACTCAAAAGGCCCGCTTGCTGGAGTGAGCCAACAATGAAACTGGTGATTGCACTGACGGCGCTGGGGCTTCTGATTGCGACCGCCTGCGGCGGGCCGTCATCGAGGGCAGTTGCCGGCGACTACGGAAACGATTTGCCGCTCACCGTAGACCAGCCAAATCTCAACTGCATCGGCGATCAACAAACCTCGGTGATCTGGATGAGCGCAGGCGATCATTATTACGCCCTGACCGGGTTCAGCAAAACGTATCTGAACCGGCATCACCCCAATCTGATATTAAGGGACGTTGCGGAGATCCAAGTGCAGGGGCGCAGCATCGGGCCTCTGATAGAACAGGGGCGGAGACTTTGCGAAGGGAGTTAGTTATTCAACGCGGCCTGCCTGGACCCGCGCCTGCGCGGACGGTAGCCTTGCGAGCCCACAGCGCCCTGCGTGCGGGATCGAAAATCGCCAGCCGACTGTCTGCGTTGGCCGGCGCACTGCTGCTGATTGCCGCAGTCGTCGCCTGCGCCCACGCTGAGGAAACGCCGACCGGCGGTCGCGACGTGGCTCCGCTGGCGCCAACCCTGGCCGCGGTCGCGACCCTGGAGCCGGCTGCCGACCTGTCCACCGCTGTCCCGCTGATGGCCTCCCCCGAAAGCATGGTGCAAACCGTTCCCGACGCCGAGGCCGAGGAAGCCCGCACGAAATACCAACGGTTGCTGCGGGCGCAGTGGGACACCGACTTCACCCGCACCACCATCTCCTTCGACGAGATCATGACCGGCGGGCCGCCCAAAGACGGGATTCCAGCAATTGACGACCCGCAGTTTGAATCCATTGCCGATGCTGACGCCTGGCTCGACGATCTTGAGCCGGTGCAGGTTGTCGACCTCAACGGCGACGTCCGTGCGTATCCAGTGCAGGTCATGGTCTGGCACGAACTGGTCAACGACACCGTGGGCGGGGAGCCGGTGGTCATCACCTTTTGACCGCTTTGCAACACCGCCTTCGTGTTTAGGCGGACGATAGACGGCACGATCCTCGATTTCGGGACCACAGGCGCGCTGCGCAACAGCAACCTGCTGATGTACGACCGGCAGACTGAGACGTGGTGGCAGGAAGTGGGCGGCGAGGGCGTCATCGGGCATTACGCCGGCCGCCGCCTGGAGCAGCTTTACCTGTCCATCGTATCGTGGGGCGATTTCAAGAGCGCCCATCCGGACGGGCGAGTGCTGTCCCGCCCTGACTCGGGTCGCGCTTACGGCCGGAACCCATATGCCGGCTACGACCGTCCGGGCAGCGAACCGTTTCTGTTCCGGGGCGAAAACGACCCCAGGCTCCCGGCTGTCGAACGAGTCGCGGCGGTCGAGCGCGGCAACGAGGCTTGGGCAGTATCCTTCACCATGCTGGCCCAGGAACGCGTGGTCACCACGACGGTGGCCGGCGAGGACATCGTGGTCTTCTGGTCGCCGGGAACCGCGTCCGCGCTGGACTCGGGATCCATAGCATCGGGTCGGGACGTCGGTACCGCCGGAATCTTTTCCCCGCGGGGTCCCGACGGCAACATGTTGACCTTCGCGCCGGACTCCGACGGCCGCATCGTAGACGCGCAGACCGGGAGCCAATGGGACATATTCGGGCGCGCAATCGGCGGTCCGCTGTCAGGCACGCAGTTGACCCCAGTGCCGGGCCGCATCGGCCAACTCTGGTTCTCCTGGGCGGTGTACCGCCCGGATACCGTCGTGTATCAGACAGTGCAATAGTTACTACTACGCATTATTGTGTATTTCGGCTGCTGTGGACTGGCCATCTGGATCGTTCGATGCCCAAGGAACCATTTTTACAGTGTCGTAGAACATGCTTGTTCTACTCCGATATAAACTCCCGTGGTCCATCATCTGGAACACCAAGAGCTCCAGATACTCAAGAGTCATCTGTGCGTAGTTTTGGATGTCGTGATATGTGCCTCCGCCAGCGTGAGCGTCGAAGTGTGCTGCCCGCTTATCGCGCCAAGCCTTGATGTAGTTGATCCCATACTCCTCATCATCCGGATTTGGAGGTTTAGTCGGTTCAAATTCAGCCTCGACTACCCAGCTAGATTTTCCTTGTGGCGGCTCCTTCACTCCTGTAATTACCCGCGGGTTCCCCCATGCGACGTTCTCATTGGAACCAATCGCACGGTTCCTATTGCCAGGTGGTATGCCCTTGTCACGTAGGAATTGTCCGATTTCGCCGGGGCGCAGCGGCTGTTTGTCTTCGTAGGTCAACTCCTGTTTGATATGGGCTTCCAGCGCAGCAAAGGCGGCGTTCAGCGCGTCGTGAGGAAGCTCCAGCGTTGCTGCTCGCAGATAGCCGTCAAGGATTGGAATTGATGCGCCAAATCCGTGTCGATTGTGTAGCCCAGAGTCAAAAAAGTGGACTGGCACGCCCTTATCGTTGGAACGTCGATCATAGTCTTTCTGAAAATGGGTAAAGAACCGGCATGCCAATGACGGAAAATCAAGAGGCCAATGCTGGGGGAACCACGAGAACCGACACGGGGATTGCTTGGCAAGACGCTTCGGCATTTCCACGTATGACCATCCGCCCTGGTCTCCGTAGCCGATGATGATGTCAGCGGTGCGAAAGGTTCCTGAGCAAAAACCCAGCACGTATTCCCACAGATCGATCACGCGATGGCCTTCGTTCACGTCTAGTTCCTGTTTGTCCGTCCTGCCGAATGAAAAGCGATACCGATGTTTGCTTATGATCGAGCTTTCGTGAAATCCGACATTGGGTCGGTCAAGTGCGTTCTCAAGTTCATAACTGAACCAGTATTCGACTGCCTGCACGGGGTATCGAGTGTCGTTTATCGTGCAGGTGAAGTACGCTCCCGGGTAAATTCCTGGTGTTGTATTCAATTGGCATAACCGGGATTCCCTGAGAGGTGGCAGTTCAGGTAGGTCATTGACTGAGAAATGCCATTCGCGGCCATGGGAGTGCTCGTCTGAAACCCACCAACGATTTTCGATGATCTCCACGACGTAACGCTTGCCCTGTTCTTGCATGGGCGGATGTGGTTCTGGTCGTCCTGCCTCGTTCAGGAAAAAATCCGGTGCCGACAATACCCTGACGTTTAAGTCATAGTGAAAGCCGTCAGGCAGCAAGATACGCAACTGGAGAGGGCTATCGGCGTGAAACCAGATTGCACTCCCACTGTCGGGACTATGCAACCAAGTCGGGATCTCGTTTGCATAGGCCACAGAGACCTCCAAGCGGTCATCCTCCGTTGGTCGGAGGATAACGCTGTCTGCTTCGGAAAAAGATTTTTCCGAAGCCAGGCCGCCTTTCAAACGAACGAACCTGCGACGCGGATCCATCCTGAATGGCAATATCTCGCCAAAGAGCTTGCGTACCAAGTACATTTTCTTTCTCCGGTTTCTGTTGATGGGTGTCGGTCATCGTGATTTGAGACCGACATCCATACCTGCCGGAAAGCCATGACTTTCAGGGGATAAAACTCCCCTGACAATCACGATCCTCCTGGTGAAATTATCCACGCCAGATCCGGCGCATCCGGCGCACCGAATCCAGGCGCGATTCCGCCAGGATATCCGCCGCCCGCGCGGTCGAAATCTCCTTCTTGCGTGACGTGGTCAGCACCGCCGACATCTGCTCGTAGATCCGCTCCGTTTGCTGGCGCGAGCGATCCGGGTTGTACGCCTGCCCGATCCCGGCGGCGGCGTTGATGACACCGCCGGCGTTGATCAAGAAGTCAGGTGCGTAGACGATCCCTCGCCGATGCAACTCCTCACCATCTTCGGCCGTCGCCAGCTGGTTGTTCGCGCCGCCGGCCACTACGCGGCAGCGCAGGCGGTCAATGGTGGCCGAGTTGATGACTCCTCCCAGCGCGCAGGGAGCAAAGATGTCGCAGTCGACATCGTAGATGTCATCTGGGCCCACCACCTTGACGCCCATCTGGCGGGCCCGGTCCAGCGCCATCTCGCTGATATCGGTAGCGATGATGCGAACGTCGTCCTCCACCAGGTGTTCCGCCGTGTGGCTAGCCACCTTGCCGAATCCCTGCATCGCCACGGTGCGACCTCGCAGGTCGTCGCTGCCCCAAACATCCGATGCGCACGCTTTCATTCCCATGTAGATGCCCAGGCCGGTCATGACGGACGTGTCGCCGCTGCCGCCCAGGGTCACGTCAAGCCCGACCACGTGCTCCGTTTCCTGCCGCACCACCTCCAGATCCCGGCTCGTGGTCCCAACGTCGGTGGTGGTAAGGTACCGACCGCCCAGGGTATCGACGAATCGTCCCCAAGCCCGCAGCAGGGCCTCGGTCTTATCGGTACGCGGGTCGCCGATGATGACACCCTTGCCGCCGCCAAGATGCAGACCGGCTGCCGCCGACTTGTACGTCATGGCCCGGGAGAGGTTCAGCGCGTCGGCCAGGGCTTCCTCCTCGGTGGCGTAGGGCCACATGCGGGTGCCGCCGCAGGATGGCCCCAGGGTGGTGTCGTGGATGGCGATGATGCCCCGCAGGCCGGATTCGGGGTCGCTGTACATCGTCACCTGCTCATGACCGCGGTTGACCATCGTATTCAGTACGTCCATGGCTTCCACCTCCTGCGAATATCCTTCGCTAAATTAATTATATGCCACGCTGCGGCGGACGTTCGCGAAATTCGGCAATGCCGAATATTTTATGTCAAGTATGATATTTACGATATTATCGATGCCTGTCCGTCGTGTCATCACCCGGAACCCTTGCATCGGGATAGCCGAGGACAATGCCGAAATTGGGGCTTGCACGTACCACCGATGGGGTGCCCGGTTGTACCGCACCCAAAGTGGATACAGATCGGTGGCGAACCGCGGCTACATATTGTTGCGGCGACCGACCGTTGAGCCAGGTCCAATTTCTGAGGACATTGAACGTCCGGGCAAATAGACGAATGCCGTTACCCCAACGATCGCAACCAACAACACTACAGCTAGAATTATCGTCGCCCACATCCAGGCGGCGGATACGCCTCTGCCAACAGCGACATCGTTTAGGGAGAGCACGTCAGTGGCGATCTGGGGATAGCCTTCCTCCAGTAACTCGCTAGCGAGACCGACCACCGCTCCGGATGCTTCAGCCCCGGGATCAACACTCTCGCCGACCAACAGTTGTTGCGCGTGGATATACGCAGCGCTGGCGGATTGGACGCTTTCTTCAAGACGATCCTGACGCCCGTCCGCCGTGATCACAGTGAGTTCCAGGAGCCGGAACGACCGTGGCACCTGGACCTGGTGCTCGTATCGGTCGCGGAGGGTCCGCAATCTGAGACTTCGCGGCGTGATGCCGGTATGGTCTACCTTGATACGCATCCCGCCCTGTAGACCCGGTATCTCGATGTTGCCGGGATGGCGGGTGAAATTGCGCGGCATTCCGGGCTCCTGGATCAGCTCAACTTCGGAACTCCAGTCGTCAAGTTCGGACATAATGACCAACGTCGCCTCGGCTTGGGCGTTGAGTTTGAACTCGCAGCCACCCACTATGGCGGTCTCCTGCAGGGCAAAACGGTCCGGATGAGTGTCCACCGGCTCATCGCCTTCACCATCGCCGTCAAAGTCGAGCCAGAACGCGCACTCCTTTTCGCTGATATCCACTGCCACGTTTTCCTGCATTGGCAGGGCAGCGAATACCAGGGGCGCGGTCACTAACACGACACTCAGCGGGACAACAATCAACAACCAAATCACCACCCTTGGAAGGAGATGCTCAGCCTCCCGCATCAGTCGTTATCCAGCGCTGGTTTGGTTGAAACCTGTCCGGCGACTCTGTCAGACAAGGTCGCTTCACCTACGTCCAGCAACTCGGGCGGCGGGTTGATCGGGTAGTAACGAGCATGCTCACGCCAGCGGCTCCGATCGGCGATCAGATCGTTGTAGACCGATTTCAGCTCTTCGAAGGTGCACACATCCTTGAACCCGTCACCTTCGCGCACCCGCGCCAACACGAGGATGCTGTATTCAACGGGAACCTCGTGATCAACATCGCTCAACTTCCATCGCATGGCTGCTGGCTGGGTGAGGATGTCGGCGCCACCGTCACTTGCATCCCCGTCATCGTCCAGTAGTCGACCGTCTTTCTTCTGATTTTGGGCTGGAGCGAGCACCTTGTTCAGGTCAAAATTCAACTCAGAGAATGAGCCGGGAATGTTTCGTTGACCGGCGGCGATGAAATCGCGCAGGACCTCCCGAGTGGGTCGAAATGCATCGTTTGTCGAGCCGCGGCTCCAATCGCCTATGGAGATTGACATTATCTCGTCGAAGAGAGCCTCGGAGTTTACGTCCAACGAAGCGCAGTCCACCCGCCGAAGTACCGCATTGCAAAGGTCGGTGAGACGGTGTCGAACCGTCGTGATGCCGGCGTCGCCGATAACGTCGGCAATGGGACCGGGTGTCCCACTGTCCCGAGCGATTTCAGCCGCTTCCACTCGTTGGTGTTCCGGCAGGACTATATTTATGCAAAACAGGTCCTCTCTGGCGATGATGGTCTCGGTATCTCTGCTGGCCCGGCGGGCTTCCAGGTAGTTGTGCCTATCGAGCTGAAACGCGTCCGCTAACTTGGACTCCACCAGGGCGCGATCACTCTTCAGCCGTCCATTAATTCGGTTCAACAACCCAGGCTTCAGCGAGATGTTGCTCAACTCGTTGGCAACGTCCACCATTTCCTGAAATTGGGATCTTACCGTGGCGTTTGGTTCATTCTTCAGCTGCGGAGCAATTTCCTGGTTGACGCGATGGAGGAAAGCTTCATATTTGGGCCTGACGTCCTCGCCTTCCCACGCTATCCGATCTCGGTGCCAGGGCAGCGCCATGCGATAACGGAGATACCGGCATGCCTGGCTGTAGGATCGTTCCGATATCACGTGGGCCAGATAAGCATTCCAGCGCTGCCCCTGCTTCAGCTGCACGGTGGACTCAGGCCGATCTCCCCCGCCGGCTCCATTGAGCAGACAGGCGGTCACCTGCGCTGCCGCTCGGTCCAACGCCCCCCACGCGGCTTCCCGAGACGCGGTTGCCGATCTGGCGGTTCCACCATCGAATACGATGTTGATGTCAAAACATTGGTAGCGGCGGTCGTCATCCGGCTCTTCTGACAGCGGAACGCCGTCCAGCAGTTCTTGCCGGGCGACGTACCCGCGAAAGGCGTTTTGGACCGCCATGCGGTCCATGTCGCCGGACTCACCTTTGTGGACTGGCGGGCAGAGCTCGATCCCCCAGACCACTAGCTGGTCGCCTTTGTTCTGCTCCGCAAAATAGAGCCTTAGCGCGGCGCCAAGGTACATTCCCACCGTCCCGGAGGTTGGTCCCTCCGGACAGAACGGGATAACCACGGCCAGCTGATAGGATGAAGTGAGACCCTCTCGGCTCTTGAACTGCTCCCAGAGCCGCTCGGTATCACGGCAGTACTGCCGGATCTGCCGGCGACACCAGGCTCCCAGCTGCGCGGGCGAATCTGCCAATTCGGTAGCTTGCGCAGCCAGCGGATTGATTTGCTGCAGCAAACGGCGATTGCTCGCCGTGTCGGTGTCCATCCGGGAACCTGGCGGAGAGACGCCGATATTGAAGATGTTGCTCCAATCACCGCGCACGCGAGCTCGCGCACGGTCGACCAATCCGTCTATTTCGTCCTGGTCATGATCAATGGCCCACGGGGCCAGTTGAGGTATACCCTGCGTTGACAATTCGTCAACGAAGTAAGGAAGGCTTTCCAAACCTGCCTTCCCGGCCGCCATTACCCGTACTGCTCCAATAGCCATAATCCCTCCGCTCTGTTCAGGGTGTGCTGGTCAACAACGGAACTCGATGACTACTCCGCTTGGGACGCCACGCCGCTAGGTCCCGGCCAACCGCTGGATCTTCATCACTCCCTTCGCTGGAGCCGCAACCTTGCGTAACGCCACACGCATGAGGTAAATCTTTGGCCGCAACAATCGATGCTGCTTCACCGCAGCGACTATTTTTCCTAACCCACACGAATTTCATGCAAATTGTTCTTGACCGCCGTGCGTCACATTCACAACCGGAACGGATGATAGGCTCCCGTACGCAAAAAGTCTGTGCATGCCATGTTTTGCACATGCACCATTGGCGCCGTGCACGCACGCGCGTCGACAATCCGGTAACTGCATTCCCCATATTGCCGGAATGCGTGCCGAAATCGGGGTGTCTGCCAGAAATGGACACGGTCGGACGCGATCCGTTGACCAGATGTGACGTGTAGACGATCGGTATGCTTCCGAGCGCGCGCCGCCGCGCTACACCAGTCCTGCGTAGGTGTTCTCGCCCCGGAAACGTCGCCCCTGCTACAATAAAGACGGTGTCGTCCGCACGACTCTTCAGTACACCGGCAACGTAACGCCATGCCGCAATCATCACAAAACACTCTCGTCCTCCCCGTCGCCGGGATGACGTGCGCGGCGTGTGTCTACCACGTGGGCGAAGCGCTGCGCTCCGTGGACGGGGTGACCGAGGTCAGCGTCAACCTGGCGACCGAGCGGGCGACGATCAACCTGGATGACGCCGATGGCGCCGCATCGCCTGACCTGGAGACCTTGGCCAAGGCCGTAGCCGACGCTGGCTATCGTCTGGATACCGACCCGCAGTCGATCGCGAACGACGGCGGTCGAGGCCATGGACCGCGGGCACGGGAAGAAAAGCGCGTCAGGATCCGATTGATCGTCGCGGCGCTGGGCGGCGGAGCACTGCTGTTGGGCAGTTTCCCGGCGCTGCCCTGGACGCCCGGGTTGCTTGCCCTGTGGTGGTATCCGTTATTGCTCTGGGCGGTGGCGACCCCGGTGCAGCTATGGTCCGGCTGGTCGTTCTACACCGCAGGGTGGGCCGGACTTCGCCGGCTGCAGCCCAACATGCACACGCTGATCGCATTGGGGACGTCGGTAGCCTACGGGTACAGCATCGTTGTCGTCCTCACGACGCTGCTCGCTCCGGGCGCGTTGGGTTCGCTGGGAGCGCATCAATTGCACTTCGATATGGCGGCCATAATCGTCGCGCTGATCCTGCTGGGACGCTGGCTCGAGGCCCGCGCCCTGTCCCGCACGTCGGGTGCGATCGAGAGGCTGCTGGATCTGCGGCCGCAAACGGCGCACCTCATGGCGGCGGACGGGTCCATATCAGACGTGCCGGTCGACCACGTTGAACTGGGCAACACGCTGGCCGTGCGACCCGGCGAGCAGATCCCGGTCGACGGCGAGGTGGCCAGCGGAGCCACCGCGATCGACCAGGCAGCCCTGACCGGAGAGAGCATGCCGGTCGGAAAATCTGCCGGCGATCCCGTATTCGCCGGTACCCTGAACGGGACCGGGGCTATACTCATGCGGGCCACCCGCGTCGGCCTCGATACGACGCTGGCCCAGGTGATCAGGCTGGTGGAAGAGGCCCAGGGCTCGGCGGCGCCGGTGCAGCGGTTGGCCGACCGGGTCGCGGCCTGGTTCGTGCCGGCGGTGGGGCTGATCGCGTTGGCGGCAGCGGTTTTATGGCTGTTCCTCGGCCCCGACCCGTCGGTGCGGTATGCCATGCTGACCCTGGTCGCGGTGTTCATCATCGCGTGCCCCTGCGCCCTGGGGCTGGCCACGCCTACCGCGATCATCGTGGGCGTGGGCAGAAGCGCGGAACGGGGCATCCTGATCCGAAGCGCGGCCGCGTTGGAAACCGCCCATCGTGTGGATGTGGTGGCCCTGGACAAAACCGGAACGCTTACCGCCGGGCGGCCGGAGGTCACAAACATCGTGCCCGCTCCGAGAGTCCACGCCGCGGACGTGCTGCGTTACGCCGCCTCTGTTGAAACGCTGTCGGAGCACCCGGTCGGCCGGGCTGTCCTGCGCCGCGCGCAACTCGACGGTTCGGCGGTCGCCCCGTCTACAGATTTCGCTGCCCGCGCCGGCGCCGGAGTGACCGCCGTGGTCACAGGAAAAGAGGTAGCGGTCGGTAGCGCCGCGCTGATGGAGCAAGTCGGCGTGTCGTTGAGCGACGAGATTACCGCTGCGGCAACCCGGCTTGCCGAGCATGGCGCTACCCCGATGTTCGTAGCCCACGGCGGGAGCGTTCTCGGCGTCATTGCCGTCGCCGACGCGGTGAAGCCGCGTGCAGCCGAGGCGGTGGCGGGCCTGCACGGGATGGGGGTGCGGACGGTGATGCTCTCCGGGGACCGTCCGGAAGTGGCCGCAGCAGTGGCCGCAACGTGCGGCATCGACGAGTACCACGCGGCAATGCTGCCGGCCGACAAGGCGGAATTCATCGCCCTAATGCAGTCTGACGGGCACACCGTGGCCATGGTGGGCGACGGAATCAATGACGCGCCGGCGCTGGCTCGGGCCAACGTCGGGATAGCCATGGGCGGGGGCACGGACATTGCTCGGGAAACGGCGGACATCACGCTGATGCGTGATGACCTCATGGGCGTGGCCACCGCGTTGCAGATGTCGCGGGCGACCATGCGAACCATACGGCAGAACCTGTTCTGGGCGTTCTTTTACAACACGTTGCTGATCCCGGTGGCGGCCGGAGTGCTGTATCCGGTGTTTGCAGTGCTGGGCGGCGTACCGGGCGGATTGACTTTCTTTTTCGGCGACGCCGGTTTCCTGAACCCGATCCTCGCCGCGCTGGCGATGGCGTTCAGCTCGGTCAGCGTGGTCAGCAACTCCCTGCGGCTGCGACGGACGCCGGTCTGATGGGTATCGCACTTTGCCGTGGTGCTGATACAATCACGGTGAGAGTGCGTTCACGCATCGTGAAATGAGAGCGGATCATGGAAACGGCGAGCGCCGGCAGCTTAATGCCCATAATAGTTGCACTCATTGGCAGCCAGGGCCTCATCGCCGGGGCCATTGCCCTCATGGCGTTCCGCGTCGGCCGGATTCCTTCACGTGAAGAGTCCAACGCCCTCCGGGATGCAGTGGCCGCTAACAATGTAGAACTCAAAGAGGAAATCGCGGCCACCAAACTGGAACTCAAAGAAGATATCGCGGATACCAAGCTGGAACTTTTCAAAGCCAAAACCGAGCTGCGGCAGGAAATCGCGGCCACCAAACTGGAACTCAAAGAAGATATCGCGGATACCAAGCTGGAGCTCAAAGAAGATATCGCGGATACCAAGCTGGAAGTTTTCAAAGCCAAAGCCGAGTTGCGGCAAGAAATCGCTGACACGAAAGCCGAACTGCGGCAAGAAATCGCCAACACCAGAACAGAACTGGAAGCAAAAATTGACGCCGCTAAGGATGAAGTCTTACTGGAAATTCGCCGCAGCCATCAGCAACTGATACTGGCCTTGGTCAATCACACGCACACTGCCAACGGCCAAGCCGTATTCACGCTCCCGCCGGAGACTGAACCCGCGCCCGCCGACAACTGACAAGCAGGAAATCGACATGGCCACCGCAACCGACCCCATTTGCCTGATGCAGGTGGATACCGACAATCCCAACGGCGGGACCAGCGAACACCAGGGGCAGACCTACTACTTCTGCGCCCCGGGATGCCGCATCGCCTTCGAGCGAGATCCGGAAGGATGGGCCTCGGGCCGCAACAAGCCCATCGCTATGGAGGAGCCGCAACCTCAGCCCGTCACATTCGTGCGCCGTCTGTTCCGTCGCGGACAATAGGCGGCAACTTCACTGGACAAGAAGGGGGGCGGGTTTAGAACCCGCCCCTCCCGTTTACTTGGAAGCAAACGCTGTTGGTCAGACGACCGCGCCGCAGCAGCGCTTATACTTCTTGCCGCTGCCGCAGGGGCACTGGGAGTTCCGCCCGACTTTGCGCCCCGCGCGCGGAGCCGGAGTGGAACGTCCCGGCGAAACGGCGGCCATGGGGCTGACCGGCGTGCGGGTGTTGCCGTTGGCCGGAGCCCGGGTCGTGGGTGCTTCCGGCGCCAGGGTGACGTGGAAGAGCGTGTGGGTGACCTCACGCTGCATCTGTCGGGTCAACTCGCCGAAGGCGCGCTGGCCCTCGGAACGATAGACGGTGAGCGGATCCCGTTGGCCCACTGCCTGGAGTCCCACGCCAGTGCGCAGGTTTTCCATATGGGTCAGGTGACTGACCCAATGGGTGTCGATGGACTTGAGGAGCAGCAGGCGGATCAGGGTCTCCATGTTATCGGGACCCAGGGCGCGCTCCTTCTCCCCGTACAGAGTTTCCGTGTACTCGTCCAGAACGTCATCGATATGATCTCGGCGCAACGCCAGCACTTTCTCCGGCGAGTCGAGTTCCGCAGGCGGCGGGCAAATCTGGCGCAGTCCGGCCGCGAACCCGTCCGCATCCCAGTCATCCGCGTGACGGGACTGCAGGTGGGTGGCTGCCAAGTGGTCGAATTCCGCGCCCAGCATATCCAGGATGCGCTCGCGAAGGCCCTGGCCAGCCAAGATGCGGGAGCGCTGCTGGTAAATGACCGAGCGTTGTTGGTTGAGCACGTCGTCAAAGTTGAGCAGGTGCTTGCGCATGTCGAAGTGGTGACCCTCGACCTTGACCTGGGCGCTGGAAATGGACTTGGTGATGAGCTTGTTCTCCAGGGGCTCGTCGTCGTTGAGGCCGGTCCAGTTCATCACGTTCTTGATGCGGTCACCGCCAAAGCGCTGCATCAACTCGTCCTCCAGGGCGACGAAAAACTGGCTGCTGCCGGGGTCGCCCTGGCGCCCGGCGCGGCCCCGCAACTGGTTGTCGACCCGTCGGGCTTCGTGATGCTCGGTACCGATGACGTGGAGGCCCCCTAAAGCGATGACGCGGTTGTGTTCCTCCTGCCAGTCTTCCCGGTCGGTGTCGGCCCCGCCCAGCACGATGTCAGTGCCGCGACCGGCCATATTGGTGGACACGGTGACGGCGCCGGGGCGGCCGGCCTGGGCGATGATCGACGCCTCCTGCTCATGGTTGCGGGCGTTGAGCACTTGATGCTGCGCGCCTCGACGGCGCAGGCGATCACTGAGGGCTTCGGATGTTTCGACGGAGGTAGTGCCTACCAATACCGGCTGGCCCAATTCCGATCGTTGAACGATGTCTTCGATAACGGCCTGCCACTTGCCCTCGGCGGTGGGAAATATCAGATCGCTGGAATCGTCCCTGACCATAGGCACGTTGGTAGGAACGGCGACCACTTCGAGGCCGTAGATCTTGTAGAACTCGTCGGCCTCGGTAACGGCGGTTCCGGTCATGCCCGAGAGCTTGCGATACATCCGGAAGTAGTTCTGGAGAGTGATGGTGGCGTAGGTGACGCTTTCGCGCTGGATCTTGAGGCCTTCCTTCGCCTCAACCGCCTGATGCAGACCGTCGGACCAACGACGCCCGTATTGGAGCCGGCCGGTGAATTCGTCGACGATGACGACCTCGGCGCTGCTCACCACGTAGTCCTTGTCCTTGACCTTCTGTACCTGGGCGACCACCGCGTTTTCGACGTACTGAACTAGGTGGAAATTCTCGGGATCGTACAGGTTATCGACACGCAGGTGACGCTCGGCCTTGCTGATGCCTTCTTCGGTCAGAGAGATGGCCTGGGTGCGCTCGTCGACGGTGTAGTCGTCGTACTCCCGCAAGCGGGGCGCCAGCCGGGCACAGTTGGAATAGTGCTCCACCGGTTGTTGGGCGGGACCGCTGATGATCAGGGGAGTCCGCGCCTCGTCGATCAGGATGTTGTCAACCTCGTCAACGATGGCGAAGTGATGTGCTGGCCGGCCGGCGTCGCGAGTTTGCACCTGGAGCTCGGCGCCCACCGACATGTTGTCGCGTAGGTAGTCAAAACCGAACTCGTTGTTGGTGCCGTAGAGGATGTCGGCACGGTACGCCTCGGCCCGGGACACGGGGGTCAAGTATTGGTAGCCTCCGCGGCCGACGTCGGTCAGGCCGGGGTCGTAGATGTAGGCCGCGTCGTGCTGAAGGCAGCCCACGGTCAGGCCGAGCAGGTGATAGACCGGCCCCATCCACAGGGGGTCACGCCGGGCTAGATAGTCGTTGACCGTGACGATGTGGACGCCGTCGCCCGTGATCGCGTTGAGATATGCCGGGAGGGTTGCGACCAGGGTCTTGCCTTCGCCTGTTTTCATCTCCGCGATCTTGCCCTGGTGCAAAACGGCGCCGCCGATGAGTTGCACGTCATAGTGTCGCTGGCCCAGCGTGCGTCGGGCCGCCTCGCGTACCACGGCGAAGGCCTCGGGCAGCAACTCGTCCAATGTCGCGCCGTCGTCCAGTCGTCGGCGGAACTCGTCGGTCTTCGCGCCGAGCGCCTCGTCGTTCAACTCCCGTGCGGAATCCTCCAGACGGTTGACCTGTGGCACCAGTTGGCTACGCAATTTTTCGGCGGCCCGCTCGGGCGTGTCGCCGACCATTTTCTTCAGAAACGAAACCATTGGAATCCCTCACCCTTACCTTCTTCTGGCGAAAGCAGGAACACCTTTCAGTATAGCAAGTATGCCGGGTAGACGCAGTCAGACTGCCAGTTGTGCGCCTCCCCGCAGTGCGGACGGGGACGGCGATTCCGAAAAACCCGCGCTTCGCGGGCGGTCAGCCTAATCGAACTGGTAGGGATAGACGACCTGTAAAACGCGGCCTTCGCGCAGGGCATCGAAGTACCCGTGGGTCGCGGTGGGCTGTTGCAGCCAGCGGCGGATGAGATAGGCGCACAGAGCCGCCAGTTGTCCACCAACGCTGGTGGCAGCCGGAGCTATCATCAAGTCGTCGTACATTGACGGGCTGACGGAATCGTTCTCGTCGCTCAAGAACTCGCCCAGCGCCAACGATATGGACTGCGACTCCGACCCGGCCATCAGCATGGCGTAGTCGTTCACGCTCCAAGCCGACTCCATGATGTCGTCGGGATTCATCTGCGCCATCACGTTCTCATCAAGGAACATGGCGAGCGCCAACAGAAAACGGCCGAACGCCAACTGCGATGGGTTGGATTTGCCGTGGAGAGAGTTTCCCTCCGTATTGCTGGCACTCAGGAACGCCGCCTTGTCGATGTACGACACCAGGAGCGGGATCTCCCGCCGGATAAGGATGCTCAGGCAGTCCTGGATCAACTCGCCGCGTTTGTCCGGTTGCCACGAGCGGAAGTGTCCCTTGCCCTGGTACAAATCGCCGGGACGCAACTCGTTCGGCACGCCGTCGGCGCCGGGAGCGGCACCAAAGTGGCGGCGAATCAAGGCGTCATACTCCCCGGTCATGGAAATGTACTGGCTTTCTTGGACCAGCAGGCCGGCGTGGATGTGATGCGGCTGGTTCGGGTCGTCGGCGCTGAGGCCGGTTTGGCCGGATTCACTGAGGAAAACCAGGTACATAGTAGCCTCCCAGGCTGGCGCTGCGGGCTTATCTGCCCCGACTGGGGTTGGCGGCGATGCCGGCCCCTGCCGGCATCAAAGGCCGGAACCGGCTATTGAGCAACGGTCCGGAAGTCGACGTGGAGGACGTCGCCGGTGCGCGGTTGCCACTGGATCTCGGACGCGACAGCCGTGTACTCACTGGATTCGCCGGCGATGGTCACACGCATGGGCTGGCCAAACTCTCCGCCGGCGCGGCTGATGGCCTGGAGCAGGGGGCGGGCCCCGCACTGAAGCGAGCGGGATTCGACCCCGTGGCCATAGAGATGAACTGGCACAATGCCGTCGCGACGGAGCGCTTTGACCTTCTTGCCCAAGGTGTCGCGGGGTTCGAGTTGGACGGAAACCGTCGGGGTGGTCATCTTAGTCGGAACTCCTGAGGAACGTATGGCGGGGCAACCCAAAATGAGCGCATATCATAGCATATGGTACGGCCGATAAAGATTGACAACATTGAGAACCCATGTACTATCTGATGCAGCCGGGCCAAATATGATAACAATCACCATCCAGCGGATCGGTGCAACAGCAAAATTCGCCCAATTTTATTCAAGAGCAACTGTCGCGGGCTTACACGAGAGCAGTAATATTTCGCGCTGGCTTTCGGTTGTCCAGCCCAGAGGTCGATGACCATGGTATTGATGGCACGGTAGTTGACCCCAATCGCCGCGGCGTCAATCGGGTGGATTTTCAACTAAAAGCCACTACGTTGTATCAAATTGGGAACGATGCCGTCGTGTATGACCTGCGAGTGGAGGACTACAATCGCCTGATCGTAGACGATGACGTCCCTAGAATTCTGATATTATTTATCATGCTTAGTGATGATGCCCAGTGGCTAGTTCAAAACGAGGATGAGTTGTGTCTACGGAAGTGCGCGTACTGGGTTTCACTGATGGCGATGACCCGCTCGCCAAACTCATCGACGGTGCGGGTTTATGTACCGGTAGCCAACGTGTTTGACCAAGACGGATTGCGGAATATCTTCCGCCAGCTGCTCTGATTCACGGAGGCCAACGATGGACGTGCAAATCAGGGACTCTGAAGCGTTACGCCGAGTATCGCCCACTATATTGCGGGCTTACCTGGAAGCCCGTGGATGGGTCCAAGAGGAAACTTGGCGCAATCGAATTTTGGTATGGTCGATCACGCAAAACGAACAGGTTAAGGAGATCCTGGCACCGTTACGTGAACAGACTGACGCCTACGCCGTTCGGATTTCCGAAACAATCGCATTACTGGCGGAAATTGAAGGGCGCTCGCAGTTGAATGTTTATTACGATGTCCTTGGTGCCGGGGCCGATGTGATCCAACTGCGGTCCCTGAACGGGGTAGGCCAAACCGGCTGGACGCTTGGCGAAAGCGTGGATTTCCTCACCCGAGCCCGTGACCTGATAATGGCGGCGGCTCGCGCTGCTGAACGTCCTGGTCAGCTGGCCTACCGTGGGCGACCCAGTGGAGAAGTTACCGATTATGTGCGTGGGGTAAGGCCATTGCCTGGATACGAAACCGGACCTGAGTTGACCCTGCATTCTCACGTGCCAGCTGGTTACGGTGTACAGTTGGATATGGGCGATCCCGTTCGGGCACCTTTTCCCCGTCGCGCCACCATTGCTTTGAACACCGGGTTGCATGAGGCCGTCAGGAAGGCAGAATCTGTAGTGGGTGGGGAGGGCATTGCTGACGCCTTCGGCGAAGCCGCACCTCAGACTGCCAGTGCCAATTTGTGCGAAGCGGTAGCCGCTTTAGCCTACCGGGGACATGGGGTCGGAGTGAGTCTATCTTGGGCGGGGGTACGCGCTGCTGAAGCACCAAACAGCGAGTTCGTGTTCTCAGAGAGTGCCGCCGATGTCCTCACTGAGGGAGCTACCCTGCTGCGGCGGAATAGCCCTTTCCCAGACGCCCACGTGACGGGTGAAATAGTGCGACTTGACCGTCAATCCCAAGAAGAATTTGACGGTCAAGCAGTGGTCCTGTACCAGCTCGACGACAGGCCGGTAGCGTTGCACGTTCAGTTTGACATAAACGATCGCGACGAAGTACTGCGTGCTTTTCGAGATGGTATTGAAATCAGCTTAGACGGTGACATATACCGCCAGGGTCGCCAGTACGTCCTGCGCGAACCGCGCAATTTCACAGTAGCTTCTGGAATACTGTAGACGACAAGTTAGCGTTAAACATGCCACCGATTTCACTCGGCGAATTTGCTTATGTCAAGACCTCTGCGTTGGCGCATGCTTCCATCGGTTCTCCTTTGAGCCCGGCCACCAGGTTGCGCGCGGCCAGTTTCATTGTATTCAACCGCGTCGGCAGGGCGGCGCTGCCGATGTGGGGCGTGATGACCAGGTTGTCCAGGGTCAGCAACGGGTCGTCGGGCGAGATGGGTTCCGGCGAGGTTACGTCCAGGGCGGCCCGGGCGATCTGCCCGTCGCGCAGCCCCTCGTATAGAGCTGCCGGATCGACCACCGGCCCGCGCGACACGTTGATGAGAATGGCCGAGGGTTTCATCATCGCCAGCTGCGGCCCACTGATCAGGTGATGCGTTTGGGGCGTCAGGGGCACGCTGAGAACGACGAAATCGGCCTGGGCCAACAGCTCCGGAAACTCGACGTAGCGCACGCCGTACTCCGCCTCGACGTCAGGATACCGGGTGCGCGAATGGTAGGCGATGTCCATGTCGAACCCGCGAGCGCGCTTGGCGATCTCCCGGCCGATCTGCCCCAATCCAACGATACCCAGGCAGGCTTCATGCACGTCCTGCCCCAACCAGTGGGTGGGGTGAAACTGGATTTGCCACCCGCCGCCTCGCAGCCAGCGCTCGCTCTCCGACGTGCGCCGGGCCGCTCCCAGCAGCAGGGCCATCGCCAGGTCGGCGGTGGACTTTGCCAGTACTCCTGGGGTGAAACCCACCGGTATGCCACGGCGCGTCGCCTCAGCCACGTCCACGTTGTCCAGACCGACGGCCAACTGGCTGATCGCCCTCACGTTGGGTGCCGCGTCCAACAGACCGGCGTCCACGCGGTCCATGATGGTGGTGAGGATCCCGTCGGCATCCCTGGAATGTCGCCGCAGTTCCTCCACGGATGGCGGCGTTTCCTCCGGCCACACGGTCACGTGGGCAACCTCCCGAATGATGTCCAACGCCTCTGGAAGCAGGGTACGGGTTACGAAAGCGCGATGGCTCGACATGGCAACTCACCACCCAATGTAATTGCGACGCCTGATTTGGACGCCATGGCATCGATTGTAGTATCGAGGGGTGTCCGTTGCCAGTCATACGGTTGTAGTGTTTGGCCGGATGTTCCGACAAAAGGAAAAGGGCCGCCGCATTGCTGCGACGGCCCCTGCCAACAGTTGGACCGCGCCGGGAGAGCGGCGCCGTCCTTTGATATGCGGTAGCCGACTATGCCAGTTTGGTGAAACCGTCGCGGTAACCGCGGGTCTCGGCGATCTCGCGTTCCAGGCGGGCGCGCGCGGTCGTTCCCGGACCGACCACGATGTTATACAGGGCGACAAAGCTCGCGACGATGGCTGCCGGGACGGACGGCTTCCGGGTGGCTTCCCACTGCGCAAGCAGTTCGGCAGGGGTTTCCGGGATGTCGGAAACGTCGACGGCGGCGGTCTCGGCCGGGGCCACGGCGATTTCGGCAACCGCGGACTTGGTTTCGGTTTCGGTATTGATTGCGGTAACCATTTGCTTGCTCCTTGTGGCTAATAGTAATAGCCGGTGATCATTCGTATTAATGATACCGAAGCGGTATTATTCCGTCAATAGATATTGACTGATAATTTATATCGTTTTTGCCGATGCAAAAGGGCGGGTTCGCACCCGCCCTCAGCGTTAGTCCTCGTTTCGCCGTCCGTCGCGTTAAAGCGCCAATTTCCCTGGATTCATGATACCCGCCGGATCCAGCGCACGCTTGATGTCGAGTAGGGCATCCCGGTTGACGCCCAACTCGCGACCCAGCAAATGGTGCAACTTGATGCCGACGCCGTGGCAGTACTCCATGATCCCGCCCATATCTTGGGCCAGCGTCAGCACCTCGTCCACGCCGGCGGCGAGGTTGGCCCGCACCTCGGGGTCATATCCATCCCGACCAACGACCCGACGGTCGCCGTCGGGCACCACCAGCATCGAGAAGAACTCGGGTCGGCTCCACAGGCAGTATTCCACCACCTTGATCTTCCGGGCCTCCAGCATCCGGTCCGCCCGTCGCCGGTAATCAAGTACCCGGTCAGCGGGCAAGCTCATGTGCAGGTAGTCAAAGGTGCGGCCCCACTGCCTCTGCCAACGCTCCGCTCTAGGGCGTCCCAAAGCGGTCTCCCTATAGTTCAACGCGGAGTCGTGCCGATGTTTCCAATAGTCCAGCGTCGGCTCCGGACCAACGTCCCAGCCTCCCAGCTCACTGCAAATCGATCTGGTTCGCTGTGACCCGGCAGCAACGCCTTCGCGGTAGCCCTCGAACAGCAGGTGCAGCAGCACACCCTCGCTGTCTTCCGTAAGATCAAGGAGTGTGGGCCGAACGCCCAGGGCCGCCATTTCCGACACCGCCGCGAAACCGGTGTCGAAGTCGGCAAATTCCATGGTGGCATACTCGGCCGCTTCGGGCTGCCGGAATACCCGAAGGGTCGCCTTGGTTATGACGCCGAAGACCCCTTCACTGCCGATGAAAAGGTGGTTCAGATTGGGCCCGGAGGACTGCTTCGGCACCGGTCTCGTCTCTATGATGCGGCCATCGGGAAGCACCACCTCGAGCGCCACCACCTGGTCACCCATGGGGCCGAAGGCGGCGGCGCGGTAGCCCACGCCGTTAGTCGAGATGGTGCCGGCCACGCTCGCGATGGGAACGCTGTACGGGTCGTGGCCCGGCATGAGCCCGTGGGGTTCCAGACCATCGTAGAGATCTTCCAGGATCATTCCTGCCTCGACCTCCACCGTCTGCGATACGGTGTCGACGCGCAACAGCCGGTTGAGCCGGCCCAGGTCGAGGATAATGCCGCCTTGAACCGGCAACACGCCGCCCATCACCCCGGTGCCTCTGCCGTAGGGGATCACCGGCACCGAGCGCTGCTGGGCAAAGGCCACAACCTGGGACACCTGTGCTGTGTCCGCTGGCAGAACTATCGCATCGGCCAGTCGGTCGAAAGCCGCGTCGGCGTAGTAGGCGCGGTACGGGGTCAGGGCGTCGGCCGAATAGCGGTCAAGCTCGGCCGGTTCGGTCAGAACGTGTTCCGCGCCGACTATTGGGGCGAGGCTGGCAACCAGATCGTCCGATGGAGGTCGGTCGGTGTCGGAAGCGGACTGAGTGGAGGGCGCCACGGGGACAACGCTATCCCGTCGTCTGCCGCTGCCACTGGGTGCCTTGGGGACCGTCTTCAAGGGTCACGCCCTGCTCGGCGAGGGCGTCCCGAATCTGGTCGGCGAGGGCGAACTGGCGGGCGGCTCGCAGTTCGGTGCGTACCGACACCAGCAGGTCGATGAAGGGGGCCGCAGCGAGGTCGGCCTCCGGGGGCGGGCGATCCACGAAAGTCAGGCCCAGCACTCGTCCCATCTCGCGCAGGGCCGCCTGGCCGGGGTCGATACTCTGGCCGGCGTCGCGGCCTCGGTTGATGTCACGGGCAAGGTCGAACAGCGCGGCCAGTGCCTGTGGAGTGTTCAGGTCGTCGTCCATGGCCGCAGCGAACCTGGCACGATGGGTGTCAGCTTCAACCTCGGGTCCGGATCCGTTCCCGGGTATGAGCGCCCGCCGCACGCGCTCCACGCTCCGCTCCACCGCGGCGGCGCCCTCGTCGCTATAAGCCAGGGGGCTGCGATAGTGGCTGCTCAGGAAGTAAAGACGGATGGCGTCGGGACTGTAGCGTTCCAGGGCCTCCACAACCGACACCAGATTGCCCAGCGACTTGCTCATCTTGTCGGAGCCCAACTGCAGGAGGCCATTGTGCATCCAATAACGGGAGAAGGGCTTGGCGCCGGTGTAGCACTCGCTCTGTGCGATCTCGTTTTCGTGGTGCGGGAACACCAGGTCCTGGCCGCCCCCATGGATGTCGAGCTGCTCGCCCAGGTATTCCAGGGACATCGCGGTGCACTCTATGTGCCATCCCGGGCGACCCGGTCCCCACGGGCTCTCCCATGAAGGCTCGCCAGGCTTGGCGCCCTTCCACAGGACGAAATCCATGGGGTGCTCTTTATTCTCGTCCACCTGGATGCGTGCCCCGGCGATCATACTGTCCAGGGTTCGGTGGCTCAGCTTTCCGTAATCGTCCTTGCTGGTGACGCGGAAATAGACGTCTCCGGCGGCGGGATAGGCGTGGCCCCGGTCAATCAGGCCGGCGATGGCGTCGATGATGCGGGGTATCTCCCGCGTAGCGCGTGGATATTCGGCGGCGCGCTGGATGTTCAGCGCGTCCATGGTGTGGAAGTAGTCGCCGATGAATTCTTCGACCAGTTCTTCCTCGGAGATACCGGATTCCTGGGCGCGCTGGATTATCTTGTCGTCGATGTCGGTGAAGTTCTGGACGTGACGAACCTCGTAACCCTTGTGCTCAAGATAACGCTTGAGCGTATCGAAAACCACATAGCTCATTGCGTGCCCGACGTGAGTGGACGAGTAAGGCGTCACGCCGCACACGTACATTTTGACCAGGTTGCCTTCAGCGGGGACGAACTCTTCGACCTGGCCGCTCAGGGTGTTATAGAGCTTCATAAGAATCGGCTGGACGGCGACGCTTCCGTCGGGTTTGGTTTCGTAGGGTGTCAGTTCCGGTGCAGCAGAGCTACGGCCATGGCCGCGATGCCCTCTTCCCGCCCGGTGAATCCCAAATAATCGGTGGTGGTGGCTTTGACGCTGACCTGCGACTGTTCTACGGACAGGGCAGTGGCGATGTTATGGCGCATCAGCGGCACGTGGGGTGACAACCGGGGACGTTGCGCCAGCATTGTAGCATCAACGTTGGCGATGCACCAACCACCCTCCGCCAGTACTCCAACCGTTCGTTCCAACAGCAGCAAGCTGCTTATGCCGGCCAGGGACGGGTCTCCGGGAGGGAAGTGAATTCCGATGTCGCCGGCGCCAGCAGCGCCAAGCAGGGCGTCAACCACGGCGTGGCAAAGTACGTCCCCATCGCTGTGGCCGGCCAGGCCGGTGGGATGGGGGATGGTCACGCCGCCAAGCACCAGAGCGCGCCCCTCGGCAAGAGCGTGGGCATCGGCTCCCGTCCCTACTCGATACTGCATCGCAGGTCTCGCTGGGGCAACCCGCGACCCGGAGCCAGCGCCTACCCTCGCTCGATGGCCTTAAGAGCCTGATGCGCGTGCTCGATGTCGTTCAGCGGGCCGCCGTAGACGATAATCGGCGCGTAACCGATGGCGATCGCGATGAGAAACGCTAGTGCCGACCCGGACGCGACGAAGTCCGCTTTGGTGGGTTCGTCTCCGATCCTCAGTTGGGAATACAACGCATCGCTCTGGGCCGCTATATACGCGGGCGCTGGCATGTCCATGTGAGCGACTAGGAGCATCACCAGGGGCGCCGCGCAGATCACCGCCAGGATCGACCAGGTGATCACCCACGCGAGAAATGTGTTCCGCTCGGCATTGACCTTCGAGCGCAAATGCTCCAGCCGGGCCGGGGCAATCGCCATGTCCAACCGGTCAGCGCTCGACCACAGGAATTGAGCATACTCCCTGTAGCGGGAGCGACGGTTGACAGTACTGGCAACCATTGTGATCCTCCGCTTGTCGAAACCATTTGTCCAAACGCGCGACTTTACTTCCATTCGCACGCGCCAATGCGTGACAACGGACGACATCAAACATCCTATGCATATATGTCAGGTCGTTGCAAGCGAACTCGTATACCATTTGTTGTGGTTTCGGATTACCCCCGGCCCAGGATCAGATTAACCATGTCCAAGTCTTCCGGAGTGGTCACCTTCAGGTTGTGGTAGTCGCCCCAGAAAACCGTGACCCGTTGCCCCACCGCTTCGACCATGGCCGCATCGTCCGTGTATTCGACCTCGGCAGCTCGATGGGCATGCAGTAGGATTTGATAATCGAAAGCCTGCGGAGTTTGCGCTGCCCACAATGTGGCGCGGTCCGGAGTCTCTGAAATCACCTGTTCGTCGCCCACCACTTTAATTGTGTCCTTGACCGGTACCGCGGCGATTGCCGCGCCCGATTCCCGAACCCGGTCTAGAGCACGCTCCAGAACATCCCCCGAGATGCACGGCCGGGCTCCGTCGTGAATGGCCACCCAACGCCGGTCGCCCATGGCCATTAGCCCGGCGAAAACCGAATCCTGTCGGCGGTCGCCGCCGGCGCAGACCGAGGCAATCTTGGGAATGTCTAACTCACGTACGATCGCTTCGCCGTCCGGCACCGAGTCGGCGGCGACCACCAGCACGATCCGGTCCACCGCATGTGACGCTGCTATGCGCCGCAGCGTATGGGCAATTAGGGGAATTCCGAGGACATCGGCGAAGGTCTTGTCGGTGCCGCCCATGCGGGAACTGCGTCCGGCGGCAACCACTACAACACCCAAAAGATCGTCGAATGTCTCGCGTCTGGCGTTGTTCAATTTCCCACTCGCCCAAAATCTGTACGATTGGCGGTGAAGCCCGCCATAGTTTATTATCTAGTCACGGTAGGGATCAATATCACACTAGGGGAACATCTGCAGAGCACGTTACGCAAAAGGGGGCATGATGGCTGCATTGGAAATGGCCTATCACGTGGAAACGTACAGCTCGGGAACCCACGGCAGAGCAATCTGCAACGCCCGCACTCATCACTGGGTTGCCGATGACGGCGGCGGTGATGCGGTGGGAGCCGGGGAACTTTTCCTTTCCGGTATCACTGCCTGCGCCGTGAACATGGTTGAACGCATCGCGGTCACGGATGACGCCCCGGTGGACTTCATGGAAGTGTCCGCTGAAGCGTACCGGGACCCGGACGCGACCCCCGGAGACATCAGCCTTTATGCCGACGTGCGCATCCACTTCAAGATCTGGGGGGTGGATGACGATCAGGGCAACCACCTGGTGGATACCTGGAAAAGGCGTTGACCGCTTTACGGTTCGGTCGCCGTGGCGACCCCAAGCACGTCGGTAACCGCTGAATTCATCGGAGAGCCGCGCCAGAAACACGCCACCCGCGCGTAACACTGGCTACATGGCCCGCCGCTAGCCGGCAAGGCGTTCGCCTCCGGCCGTCCGGCGCCAGTGCGCTGGTCAGACGGGGGCGGCAGTATGTGGTGGCGCCCCAAATGGGCGCGCGGGAGGCTCCGTCAACACGACGGGGATGGAGGGATCCATATTGGCCTGACCTGCGGGAGCCGGTTCCCGTAGAGCCCTGTCCACCCAAGCATCGTAGCAAACCGGGAGAGCAGAAATAGAATTCCCGCTGGCCATATTTGCAGCTGGCCTGACTGACACATCAGCCGGGCTGCTGAAAGACTTCGCGATCGCGATGGCCATCGCGGCCGTTGGGCTGGCGCTAGCCCGGCTGATCTGGCAGCCACCGGTACTCGGTTACCTGATCGCCGGGTTGTTGATTGGGCCGTATACTCTGCCGCGCCCGGTGATCAGCAACCTGGACACCATCGGGTTGCTTGCCGAGCTGGGACTGATCCTCCTGCTGTTCGGGATCGGCCTGGAGTTGGGCTGGCGGCGCATCCGGGAAATCGGTTTGCGCGTGCTGGTCATCGGCGTGGTGGAGATCTCCACCCTGACCTACCTGGGCACGCTGATAGCCGACAAAATGCTGGGCATCTCCGGCGCTAGCGCCCTGTATTTGGGCGGTGCCATGGCCATCAGCAGTTCGGCAATTCTGCTGAAGGGCTTGCGGGATAGCGGCAACCTGCGCTCCGGATGGGGGCAGACGGTGGTCGGCATCCTCTTGGTAGAAGACTTTGCCGCCGTCATTCTGCTGACCCTGCTGGCCGGCGCCGCCACCACGGGTTCCACCGACCTCGTGGACGTGGGATGGTTAGCTATCAAGCTGGGCATCTTCTGCATCGCGGCGCTGGGCTTCGGCGCGCTGCTGGCGCCCCGGCTGATGCGGTTCCTCTCCCGGATGCAATCGGACGAAACCCTCTTGGTGGCTTCATTGGGCTGCTGCTTCGGCCTCGCGTTGGGCGCTGAGTTCCTCGGGTTGTCGGCGGCGGCCGGGGCCTTCCTGATCGGAGTGGTTATCGGCGACACCGACGCGGCCGGCCGGGTGACGCGTCTCGTCAACCCGGTGCGCGATATGTTCGGCGCCCTGTTTTTCCTGTCCATAGGTATGCTGATCGACTATCGCACGCTGGACGACTACATCGTGCCCTCCCTGGTGGTGGTCGGTGTGTTCATGGGCGGCAAGATCGTGGCCAACACCATCGGGGCGACACTGGCCGGGCGGCGATCCCGCACGGCGGTGCAGGTTGGAATGACAATGCCGCAGATGGGCGAGTTTTCGCTGGCCATCGGACATCTGAGCGTCACCAACGCAGCGGTCGGCCCGGTTGTGGCCCCGGTGCTGGCCATCGCAACGGCGATCACGGCAATTCTGGCCCCGCTAACCTCGAAAATAGCAATGCCGGTATACGACTGGGTGGAGCGCCGGTCCCCTCCGGCGGTCCTGGCAGTTAACTTAGTGATCTATTTGGGCGTGCAATCCTTCTGGGCCGCGTTCTCGCTGCCCGGGGAGACCGGACGCCTGTTGAAACAATCGGGGCGCCGCATCATTATCGACGCCTGCATCATCGCCGTGCTGACGGCCATCGGCACCGCGGCGGTGTACACCCTGCCCGACCTGTTCACCGAACCAGAGTCGGCGTCTCACGCGCTGCTGGGCGTGATCCTGGGCGGCGCGACGGTGGGGATCAATCTGCCCGCCGCGATAGCCATCTGGCGCGAACTCCGCGTGGTCGCCAGCCTGACCGTGGGAGTAACCGTTCGCGAGACCGCCGGCGAGCCCGCTCGGTACACTCTGCGAACCCTGGTGCGCGACGGTATGGCCACGGCATTCCTGCTGGTTGCCGTGCTGCTGATGACGCCGCTTATCATCCAGCTGTTCGCGCTCGGGAGCCTGTCGGCTCCCCTGTCGGTGTTCTTGCTGGTGGCCTCGGCGGGAGCGTTGGTGTTCGCCGGGTTTCATGTCCACCGTGTGCTCCGACCCGTGTTTCGGAACACTTTCATCGCTCCGTCGGCGCCGCGGAGCTTTGATGGAGCTGGGATCGAACCCTTTGATGCAACCGACGTGGAGAGTCCGGCTTTCAACCACTGGGCAGACCCGGACGGCCAACCGGCGCAGCCGGCCCGCGCCGCGCCGGTGGTCGACGATTCCACAGAAGATCTATGGCGTTTCCTGGAGGAACGCATCGAGCGATTCAGCCCCCATCCGGCCGCAGAATCCGAAACCGCGGAACGCACGGCGCAGCGGGAGGCGGATTAGGGTCGCCGTGGCCCTGGTGCTACAATGCGACCAGCTATTACTAGGCAGGCAACACCATGCGAATTTGTTCTTTTCTGCCCTCTGCAACTGAAATCGTCTACGCCCTCGGGCTGGACGAACAGCTTTACGGCGTAACCCATGAGTGCGACTACCCGGCCCAGGCCAAAAACAAGCCCTGGGTGGTCCGCAGCGTTTTCGAGGGCACACAACCCAGCAGCGGCGAGATCAGCCGCATAATATCAGAGCGCTTGGCCGAAGGGCTTGGGATCTATCACATCGACCAGGAGATCCTGGACGCGGCCAACCCGGATCTATTGTTGACCCAGGCCATCTGCGAGGTTTGAGCGGTGTCTTCTCGGCAGGTCGCCGAGTCCACCGTCAACATGGAAAAGCAGCCTGAAGTTCTGTCGCTGGACCCGCAATACCTTGGTGACGTCCTTGAGGACGTGCGCCGGGTGGGCCGGTCCACGGGAGCCGAATCCGTTGCTGAGCAGGTGACGGCCCGGATGCAGGATCGTATCGACGGGGTAACCCAGCGCGCTGAGTTGGCCGACACCCACCCAAGGGTGCTGCACCTGGAATGGACCGACCCGCTGATGTGCGGCGGGCATTGGGTTCCGGAAATGGTGGAACTGGCCGGGGGAACCAACTGCTTCGGCGACAAGGAGATGGGCTCCTTCCCGTTGGAGTGGGACGCGGTCGTCGAGAGCCAGCCAGAGGTAATCGTGGTCATGCCGTGCGGCTTTGAAGTGCCGCGGGCCATGGAGGACCTTCCCTTGCTGACGGAAAAAGAGGGATGGGCTTCCCTGCCGGCCGTGCGGAACGACCGCGTCTATGTTATCGACGCCAGCAACTACACCAGCCGGTCCGGTCCCCGGCTCGTTACCGGTCTGGAGATACTCGCCGAGATGATCCATCCCGAGCTCTTCTCCGGCATGATCCCCGAGGCCGGAGCACGTCGAATTTACGGCGCCGGCCAGGCTGTGTAGGTGTAATCACCAGCGTCCGGTCGGCATTCGCGTGTACTGGCGCAACCGACCCACTCCGATCGCGGGGCAACCGGGTCGGGCCGAGATCGCACCTTGGGACCGATAGAGTGACCCGTAGCGCGGACTCTTGGAGCGAAGCTGGGGCCAAACGTGGCCGGCGCGCTAATTCAGGCGCGGACCCTTGAACGGGGTGTTCTGCTCCGCCTGTTCCGCGACGATGCGATTCGCTTGAAGCATCAGGGTCTGCAACTTTTCCAATTGCCCGGCGGCAGTGGGGGTTTCCAGCAACGACTGCCGCACATCGGGAGGCAGGGGCAGGCTCACGGCCAGGGTGGACGAGGCAATCCGGGCCAGGGCAATGGGCTCTTCCGGAACTGTGACCTCACGGTCCCAACCGCCGGCCATGGCGGTGAGTTGGCGCTGCAACTGGATAAACTGTTCGCGTACTCCAGCCAACGCGGTCGCGGAAACATCCCCCTCGTCGTCTTCAATGAAGCGGACCAACCCAACCAGATGGGGCACGGTCTGCACCGTTTGCAGCAACTCGAAGCGGGTCTCGCCACGGGTCAGGATGTTCAGACGGCCCTCCTGCAGGCGCTGAACCTGCGAGACACGAGCCGTGGTCCCGACTGAATGCGGCGCCGCGGGTTCACCGACCTCGTTGCCCTCCTTGATGAGGAGCACTCCAAACGGTTCATCCCGGTCAACACATTCGCCGATCATAGCCTTGTACCGCTCCTCGAAAATGTGGAGCGGCAGGGGCATGCCGGGGAAAAGCACCACGTTGTTCAGAGGGAACAGCGACAGTTCGTGGTGAGTGCCCGGTGGGAAATCGTCAGGGTTGATCGCCATGATGCCGCAGTATAACCACGGGCGGAAGGCACAGCAACCCGCACAATGAAACGTAACTGTTCACGTTTGAGGGGCCGCAGGCGGTCTGCGACGGACAATTTGTGCTGGAGTGACCTCACGGAACAGGCAAAAACCGCTGCGGATCCCCTCAAGTCTGAACAGTTACAATGAAACGCCCCCGGTCCGTTCGGATCGGGGGCGCACATGACAAACCGTTTTTGCCTGGTTACTGGACCCGTTCCGCATCCGGCGGGCGGTTGTGGATCGCCTTGGTGCCCTTCTTGAAGATGCACGTGCGGATGTTGTTTTCCAGCTCCTTCGGGTCGTCCACGCCAGGATAGCGCGCCTGAGCCTCAGGGCTGCTCAGGTATTCGTACATCTTTGCGAGTACTTCGTCTTCGGACTCGCCGATGATGACGGTGCGATCCCGAGGATCCGAAAGGAAATTGCTTGGCCGAGCGTAGTAGATGTCGGGCATGATTCCTCCTCCGTGACAAGGCTACCAATCCTAGAATTGGGGCGCACAAGCAGTGCGCAAATTGATACACCAAAATCCTTCACGTTGTCAATATGGCCGGCCCATTATCGCAGGGTCTTTCGGTTATCTTTCTGTCATTGCGAGCGCAGCGTGGCAATCTCGTCGCGATGCCGGCGTTTGTGCCGAGCAGACCAATCAGGCCAACGAGATTGCCACGTCGCTACGCTTCTCGCAATGACAACCGAAAGACCCTGCCCATTATCGCGTACCCACTTGCGTTCAAACTGTCATTGCGAGCGTTTCCCTGGTCATTGCGAGCGTTTCCCTTGTCATTGCGAGCGAAGCGCGGCAATCTCGTTGGCGGAGGAGACGTCGTCCCGGCGATGGAATCGCCGCGTCGCTCACCGCAATGACAAACTCGGGACGGGTGAGAGCCGGTCCATTGTCCCGCCCGCTGCGAGCGGGTTTAGTCCAGCCTCACTGGATCGACGTCAATCCGGCAGTTCCGCGGGATACTCCGCCCTTCCAGGAATTGCCAAATCCGGCGGCCACGCAGCAGCAATCGCCAGCGGTAGCGGCCCCGTACCCGCTCGGGCAGGCAGGGTGTCGGCCCGATTATGTCCAGGTCCACCCGGCCCTCGCGCGCGGTCTGCTCCTGCCAGGACTCGGCCAACTTCCCCAGGGTCTGCTGAGCCGCTCGGACGCTAAGGTCTGCGCAAACCACCTGGGCGAGCCGATTGAAGGGCGGATTGCCCTGTTGACGCCGAGCTTCGATCTCAATCCCGTAGAACGCGGCATAGTCCTGCTCGGCAGCCGCGGTGATGGCATAGTGGTCGGGCTGGTAGGTCTGCATGATCGCCCGGCCCGGCTCACGGCCCCGGCCGGCCCGGCCGGCCGCCTGGCAGAGCAAGGCGAACGCCCGCTCACCGGCACGAAAGTCTGGAACGTTCAGTCCCAGGTCGGCCAGCAGCACGGCCGAAAGAGTGACGTTTGGCAGATCCAGCCCACGAGCTACCATCTGGGTACCCACCAAAATCTGCGCCTCGCCGCTGGCTAGACGACCCATCGCCGCTTCCAGCTCCATCGGATTTCGAACCGAATCCGAATCCCATCGTTCGATGGTCACACCCGGATAGCGCTCCTGCAATTGGGACGTGACCGTTTCGGTTCCGGCGCCCATCTCACGAATGCGCCCCCCTCGACATTGCGGGCAGGCCCTGGGCAATCGCCGCTGCCGGTTACAGTAGTGACAGATCAGCCGACCCGACTCACGATGGAAGGCGTAGGCAACGGAGCACCGACTGCAATTGATTACGAATCCACAGTCCCGGCATTGCATGAACGCCGCGCTGCCTCGTCGGTTGAGGAAAAGTATGGCCTGCTGGTCGGCGGCCAACGTGGCGTCCAACGCGTCGGTAAGGCTCCGGCTGAAAACGCTGCGGTTCCCTTCCCGAAGTTCCCGGCGCATGTCGACAACGGAAATGTGCGGCAGGGGCGTCGCTTGACCGTCTGGGCGAGGTATGCGCTCAGGCAGATGCAACAGGTTGTGGCGCCTGCGATTGGCCTCATAGTAGGTGCTCACGTCGGGGGTTGCCGAACCCATCACCACCACCGCGCCGCAGCGCCGGGCCAGTGCCAGGGCAGAGTCGCGCGCATGATAATAGGGAGGATGCTCTTCCTGCTTGTAGGCTGGTTCGTGCTCCTCGTCCACGATAATGATGCCCGGGTTCGGCGCCGGGGCGAACAGGGCACTGCGCGGGCCGACCATCACGTCCGCCTGTCCATCCCGAATGCTCCACCACTGCTCGAACCGCTGCCGCTCGGTCAGGCGATGGTGCAGGACGGCAACGCGACCCGGAAAGCGGTCGTTCACAATGCCAACCGTCTGCGGCGTCAGGGCGATCTCCGGCACCAGGTAAATGGCCTGCTTGCCCTGCCCAACCGCATGGGCGATAGCTCGCAGGTACACCTCGGTCTTGCCACTGCCGGTAACGCCGTGGAGCAGAAAACTGCGCGGCAGGAGGCCGGGGTCGTCCAGTGCGGCAGTGATGCTGGCCACGGCTTCGGCCTGCGCCACCGTTAGCTCGGTCGGCGGCGGGTTGGACGGCGCCACGCCCGACGGGACCTCGGGTTTCGCCCGCTGCCATTCCTCTGCCACCAGTCCGCGTTGGAGGAGGACGTCGGCTGCGGATCCGAGACGGCCGGCGGTTCCGGTGGTGTCATAGCCGACGCCGGACTCTCGCACGGCGGCAAGGAGCTCCACCTGGCGCGCGCCGCGCGCCTGCGGATCGACCACGCCTTCTTCGCTGGATTCCAGATAGTGAGCGGGAATCAGCAGGCGACGATACTGGTGGGATCGCGGACGCGGCAGGTCCACCTCCTTACGCACCAATCCACGGCCCACTAGTCGCTGCAGTTCCCTGCGGGCGACGTTGGCATGGTTGGCGTCCATGCGTTTCAGAAACGTGACTTCTTCCCAAGCCCTTGGAGAGTCAGCCAGTTCCTGCCACGCGGAGCGTGTGGATTCACGGAAAGCGGCCAACTCTCCGGAATCCCCATGGCCGGGGATCGCGGTAAGCCTTGACCGCTGTTGCGCGCGAAAGCCGGGCGGCATCATCGGCGCGACGGCCTCGAAAGGGGAGCACCGGTAGGTTTGTCCCAGCCAATCCGCCAACTCCAGCCCCAGCGAACCAACGAGGGGAGACGGCTCCACCGGGTGCAGGATGTCCCGCGTCTCCTCTTCCGACACCGCCGACGCGTCCGCCAGGCTCAGGACAACACCCTGGACGATGTTGCGGCCAAATTGGACCCAGACCAGCTGTCCGGGTTCCACCGGCAGATGACGCGGTATCCGATATGAAAAAGTCTTGCCCGGCGGAATCCAGTCAGCGTCTATGGCGACGTCGGCATAGTTCACGGTGCGACCTCGTTTTCCAACCTTTCGGTTGGGATCCGCGTGAGTCGCAGGATATGACAATGAAAAAACCGCCGCAACCGCGCCAGAGGAGGCAGCGGGCGGCGGCTAAGTTGTCAGGGTTGTCGGCTACCGGTTGGTGCGGTAGGTCGTCTTTTCCTTGATGCGCGCGGCACGTCCCTGAAGGCCCCGCAGATAATACAGCTTGGCCCTGCGCACCTTCCCTTGGCGGGTCACTTCCAGCGACTCGATCAACGGGGAATGCAGCGGGAAGACGCGCTCGATCCCGATCCCTGCCGTGATCCGGCGTACCGTGAAATTGGCTGCCGGTCCCGTCCCATGCGTCCGCCGGATGCAAACGCCTTGGAAGGCCTGTACCCGCTCTCGGGCGCCTTCCCGGATGCGGACGTTAACCCGGACCGTGTCTCCGGGGCCGAATTTGGGAATGTTTTCGTTGACTTCTGGGGTAACGAGTTCAGATGCTTTCATGGTAGATCCAAGCATTGCAGTGAATTTTGTATCGATGACGAAGCGGCCCCTCTCCTGCATTAGCAGCAAGTGGCACGGAACATTTTATCATAAGCACTGCCCGCAGCCCCGATTTAGTTCCCACCGATAAAGCTGATGCTGTCAACGTAAACGGCTCGGTCATCCTCGACCACGTAATATCCAATCTCGAAGACCCGCGATAGTGCTATGGTGCGACTATCGTAAGGCGTACCTGGCTGCCACCTGCCCGAGTAAGGTTGCTGCGCCAGCAGCATTTTGACGAACAGCAAATCAGAAGGCGCCACCATCGGATTTAGATTTCCCATCTGAATCTCCCTGCGCCAGTCCGCATCAAACTGGGTGGTCTCCCGGACTTCGTAAGGGGGCCTGTTGCCGGGCACGTCTCTCAGCAATGCTTTTCCCCCTCCTAACCCCGTCCGCGCTCAACGGCGGGGCTGAAATTCCGGACGCCTCGTACGGAATCGTGTCGCCATCATCCGTAGTAAACCATCCTGCTTCCTCCTGCACGTATTCTTCAATCCCAGCGAAGTTGAAGCCGGCGAAGCGTTTTACCTGCGCTGCCAGAATCGCGCAATCTTCCGGGGTAAGCACGCCTTCCCTGACCGACCGTTGCGGATAAATCAAGTTGCGTCCGTGATCTTTACGACCTTCCCCGGGGTGACTGCCAAATATCTGCACATCGCCGGCCGTTAGCATCTTTTTTTTCAACGTCTGCCAGTTCTCAGGAAACGGGCCATGGGGATAGTGGACGTACATGGTTCCGGTGATGGGCGCACCGTGCTGCCGGTACGCTTCACAGTCGGCGTAGTACAGCAGCTTATACACTTTGCGTTCGCCGAAGTAAGAGTCGGCCTTGGATTGTTCGGCCATGTAGATGACCGATTCGATCACCTTGGCCGGATCCTGCGTAAATTGGGTTGCCGTTTCCATACTAGCCGACTCCTGGGCTGCAACAACTCTTTATACGATCCGGGAACAGAGCGACGCGCCCCGCAACAACATTATGCGGGGGACGCATCGCCGATTTGGTACGCTGGCGACAGCCGGGTGATATCGGCCTACTGCCGCACGTACTTGTCCACCCGCTCCTGCGCTCCCAGCGCCATGTAGATGTTGCCGTGGACGTCAACCCAGCTGCCGTGGGCCGACTCCGAGTCCCACCGCGCCAGCACGTTGCCGTCCGGGTCCATGATGCTGACCCGGGGAGACATGCCGTTGGCGCCGCCTTCGCTGATCACCAGGTTGGCCTCGCTGTCGATGGAGATGTCCAGCGGCCGGCGCATATCCTCCCACATGGCGAGGTGTTCGCCGTCGGGAGAATAGATTTGCATGCGGTTGTTCTCGCGGTCGCACAGGTAGAGGTTGCCGTTGGGATGGGCCACGATGCTGTGGGGCAGGTGGAACTCACCCGGGCCACCCTTGCCCGGTTCGCCCCAGGACTGTTTCAACTGTCCGTCGCGGGAGAAGCGGTGCACGCGGGCGTTGCGATAGCCGTCCGAGACGTACAGGTCGCCGTTGGGAGCCGGCACGATTTCGGTGGGATAGTTGAACGGGCCCGCCGAGCGCGGGCAGAGCTCGCCGGGAATCTCGCAGCCGGTGTCGGAGTGGACGCCGCGGTCGCCGATGACCTGAAGGGGCTTGCCGTCCAGCGTGTAGATCACGCACACCGAGTCGGTGCGGTCCGTGATGTAAACGATATCGTCCTGGATGTAGATGCCGTGGGCCTCGTCGATGGCGCGAAGACCCCAGGAACCCAGGTAGTTGCCTCCCGACCCGAAAATCAGCACCGGCGGGTCCTTGCGCTGGAACACATAGACCCGGTCCTGCGAGTCGGTGGCCACCGCCGAGGCGTTGCCCATGGTCATGCCCTCGGGCAGGTGCGCCCAGTTCTCTTCGAGGGTGTAGGTGTACTTGCCGGAGCCTACGGTGGTCATGATCAGCCTCCTGTGTCGCTGTGAGCTGTGACGATCTGACGAATTGTCCGGTGTCTACGCTTTGCGCCGGTGTCTACGCTTTGCGCCGGTGTCTACGCTTTGCGGTCGAAGAAACCGTTGTTGATGTGCTCCCGGATGGTGTTCGCCACCAGTTCGGGGCGCTGCAATGGTACGTCGTGGATGCTGTCTTCCAGCCAGACCGTCTTGCTGACCGACATCAGCGACGCCGCCCTGGCCATCGATTCTTCGCGCCGGAACCGCCGGTCCATGGCGTCGGGCGTGGACTGCCGCGCCGGCAGCATCAGCACCGGACACCGCAGCGTCGGGTACAGCTGCGACGGCTTGTGGTCCCACAGCGCGTCGATGATCCGCAGGTGGTTCTCCCGCCGCAGGTTCGACTGGATGGTGCCGTCCTCCAGCACGCGGAAGTTGGCCAGCACCGCCTCCACCACAGTCTCGGAGGGATTGGGCCCGAAGCGCGCGCCCTCTTTCACACGGGATCGCATCATCTCGGCGGTGAAGCCGGTGAATATGGGCGGCGCCATGTCCTGCCGTGCCTGCTCCCGCGTCCACCCGGGTCTCGCGGATGGTTCGATGGTCCCGCCGTCCACGAATATCAGGCCGGACGCCAGCTCGGGATGCGCCGCCGCCAGTTCCAGGGCCACGTCAGCGCCCCACGAGTGTCCGGCTATGACGGGCCGGTCCCATCCCAGGAACCCAATGAACGCCGCCGCGTCGCCGGACACGGTGGCGAAGTCGAAGCCATCCTCCACCTGCGCCGATAGCCCATGACCCCGCTGATCCAAAGCGACGACACGGAAATCCTCCGCCAGCCGCGGCGCCACCAAGTCCCAAATGTGGCAGGTCGACGCCAGCCCGTGCAGCAGCAGCACCGGGCGTCCGTCGCCGCCCCAGTCACGGTAGTGGAAGGGCAATCCGCGCAGGTCGATATAACAGTCGTTGGGGGTGGGCATGGGCAGTCTCCTGGCGGCATTTTAGCACGGGGCTGCCTGCTATAATTCTGCCCGGCGGCCAACCTGAACGGTCTCTCGCCGCCTCAATTCACAGGAGGAAACCCGACCATGTACGCCATTTTCGTTACCATCAACATCAAGGACGGCTACGCCGACGAGTTCTCCAGGGCCAGCCTGGGCGACGGCCAGGGCAGTGTCCGCGACGAGGAAAACTGCTTCCGCTTCGACATCCTGCGCAGCCCCGACAACCCCAACCGGTTCTACCTCTACGAGGTCTACGCCAACCGCGAGGCCCTCGACACCCACCGGGAGCAGCCGCATTTTGTCGCGTGGCGCTCGGCCGTAGAGCACATGTTTGACGGCGACCTGGAACGGGTGGAGATGGACACCGTGTTCCCCTCCGATTCCGGCTGGAAAGCGCAGAAACCCGGCCTCGTCAACTGGTAACCGGCCGCACGCGCCCCAGCATTCTGCAACTGTCATTGCGAGCGAAGCGCGGCAATCTCGCCGAGACACCCGGGGTTGCCACAGGGTGGGAGGTAACTGTTCACGTTTGAGGGGATCTGGTTGAATCACCCGAAAGGTTTCGTACTTGGCCGCCTCACCGTGAGGGGTCAAAAAGCCCCAAGATCTCCCCAACTCTGAACAGTTACGGTGGGAGAGCCGCGCCGCCGCATTGCCTAAAACACGAAATTCCCTTAACCCACCATCGCCATGCTCAATTGCCTCCGCCCACGTGACCTTGACCCGATCGCTGCCCTCGCCGCCGCGGCGGTCATCATCTTTGCCATCTTCGCCTGGACTATGAACACGGACCTGGCCGATCCCAACGACCTCAGCGTCGCGGGCTGGGGATGGAAGCTGTGGCAAATCGGCCCCCTCGTCATGGGATTCGCCGGCGCCTGGTGGTTTTGGCTGAGCACGCGGCAGGTCGCGTGGGTGAGGAGCCTGGCCCTCGCGGTGCTCGCGCTGGCGGTCTTCATCAACGGATACACCGGGCTTTTCGGCGACTACTGGGGCGACGTTTGGCGCACGGTCAACCCGCTGTTCATCGCCTCGTGCAGCGTCGCCGCGGTGGCGCTGTGGCGGTGCGGATGCACGGCCGGCAAGTTTGGCGCGGTGATACCGGCTGCCCTGGGAGCCGTGGTCTTCGCCAACGCGTATTTCCTCAACATCGCAGTGCTGTGGATGATCCTCGACCCGGTGCGGATGCTGACTGAACTGATCTGGGCCGCCGTTGCCAACAAGGCCAACGTGGCCGCGCCCGTCGCCACCGAGTAACCCCGTCGTGGAAGACGCCGCCGACCTGCCGCCGGTGTACGAGCGCGTGCTGGAGGTGGTGCGGCAGATCCCGCACGGCCAGGTGGCAACCTACGGGCAGATCGCCCAGATCGTCGGCGGCTGCACCCCGCGCATGGTCGGCTTCTGCCTGGCGTCGCTGGGCAGGTATCCCGACGGGCAACACCCGGACGTCCCCTGGCAGCGCGTCATCAACGCCCAGGGCAAGATCAGCCCCCGCGGCGAGGGACTGGGCGCGCTGCTCCAGCGCGAACTCCTCGAGGAAGAGGGCGTCGAGTTCAGCGACACCAACCGCGTCAGCTTCCGCCGCTTCGGCTGGCTGGACCCCTACGAGGCGGACGAGTAATTCCCCTCGTCGTTCCTGCGAAAGCAGGAACCCAGACATCCCGCGCTCCGCCAACGTCGAGGTAACAGGGGCTTTTCAAGACCGGCTTGCGCCAAATTACAGACAAACGCCGCAGCGCCAAGGCCGGAAAACGCAGCGTGGTGGGCCTAAGTGTACCGTATTGCGAACTTTTCGTTGCGTCGTCCAGATATAGCGCTCGCGGATTGGTGGGCCAAGCGTTACTGTAGTACAACCTCTCAAGCAGGTGGTTACCATATCGGGAACTTCTGGATCTCGCTGTTAGGATACAGGACTGCCAGTGCCACCCAGCAACAGCCCTGAATCGCCCTGACCCCCACTGACATGCCACACCTGTGAACCCAACACTTGAGGGTGTTGCCGTACTTGCTTCGACAACTCGGTTGGGAAATCAGACTCGATGGCCTCAATAGCTTGGAAGATTAGCGGCCGTGAGAAATCACCTGGAGAGCCTGATAAGAGCGCCATCCACTCAGATGGGAAGTAACGTGCTAGGGTTCCCAGAATAAACGAGGTCAAATACAGCTTGAAAAATTCGTTGAGCTTGTCCCCATTCGGGAAGTCCGCAATTCCTTGCATCACATCTAGACCATTCTCGTTGTCATGGAACATTGGAAACTTGGACTCGTGAGCGGCACTGGGTTCATGGCGAAATACTAATCCTTGTTGAGGAATGGGAAGTGTAAGATTTGGCCATCGTTTGGGCATTTGTTGGATGGTAACGGAGTTGTGATCTACCAGAGCCAGGACTTCATCCGGTGGCTTAGCAAACAGAAGGAAATGGGTTTCTTCTTCATATTTGGTGACCGTCGTCAGGAACCACTTTGGGTCTTTGCCGGTTACTGCCTGAAATGTAAAGATAGTTTGTTTGAGTCGGGAGAGCAGATCTCCCAAGGTCAGGAGTTCTCCGGTCGTACCAAACTTGATATCCCCGAGATTGTGCTGCAGCACGGCCTTTGACTTTGGTTGGTGGATGAAATAGTGTGCTTGGTGGAAGTTGGGAATTGATTCTACTAACTCGAGAAACGTTCCCTCTCGGCTTGAATGCTCAAGTCAAGAATATTTTTGATTCCACCGCTTAGTGTGTTTCGCCAGTTTACCTCTTTCAGTCCGTGTGATTGTGCTAGGGATTCTCCTTTCTTGGCGGCATTCCTCAACAGGATTGCCCCCCTGGACAAGGACAGCACTCCATAGTAGAGGAGAAGCGGTTTGACGCTCAAATCCGCCGCCGATGCGCTCTTAAAATATTCCCGTCCCTGGATGAAGAAGGCGTTAATCTGGCTAGTCTTGGCGGCGTTCATCTGTCTCTGATGGGTCTGCTGATACCAAGACCTAGCCAAGTCGTATGATTCGAACCGGGAGATCTCGTGCCATTCTCGGTTAGTCACACATCACCCCTTTCGATGCTCGACGGGATAGGAACTGAGGAGACAAGGCGAATTCAGTCCTATTGGATTCAAAATGGTGGGGAAGGCGGGACTCGAACCCGCACGCCCAAGGGCACATGATCCTAAGTCATGCTCGTCTGCCAATTCCGACACTTCCCCGCGACGGACGGCGACGCGGCCGCCCTTAAATGAAAAATGGTGACCCGCCTCGGGGTCGAACCGAGAACCTGCTGATTAAGAGTCAGCTGCTCTGCCAGTTGAGCTAGCGGGCCAAGCCATGGTGCGCCGGAACGCAGGTTCAGGCTACCAACATCCCATATCAGTGTCAACAACGGAAATAGAAGCCGGAGGATCCACCGCAACACTAGCCCTTGGCCGAAGGCTTGCCTGCCTGCGCTAGCTTTGCGTTGAGATCTACAAGCCTCTTGGCGTCGGCAGTTGGCCGAACATAGTAATGATCAAACAGCTGCTCGACTATTCCCAGGCACCACTCACACTCTTGCGGCTCTACGTCAATAATCTGGAGACTAGTGACGTCAGTGACGGGATGTGCAGAAAAATTGCCGAAGTTGCGGATGGCATCGACCGTCCGTTTGAGGCTGGAGGGCAAAGCCTTGTTGGAATCCGTTTCATTCAACAGGTTGTCTATCTGCGTCGCCAGATTTCGCCCTGTGTATCCCTGCTGATCAAGGATCGATTGTAATACGCGCCGCGACAGTGCTGCTGATGCTTTGGCACTGATCGACAAAACATCACAGGCCTCCTGGTAGTCGGAAAGCAATTCCCACGGAACGCCCGGTCCTATGGGCTCCCTTCGGGTTGATCGCGGATAGACGAACATATAATCGTCACAGACGAATCCCCATCCTCCCAGATCACTTGAGTGCTTGAAGTAATACCATCCAACTCTGACGATCGTTTCGTGGCAGTCGGGGCATTGCATTTGTTCCCATCCCCACTTAACCTCATCTATACCAACTCCCGAATGTACAATGTCCCCCGAAATCCAAGCCGCGTGAATAGAAACTGAGCAATGCGGACACTTCATGACTGCGTCTCCCCATCCTGGATTCGAAGATGCTAACGGTTCTTGCTCGAGCCACCCCACCCCAGCGACAGCCACTCCGCCGGCAGCAACTTCTCCCCAACCGGGTCAACCACCAGGTTGAAAGCCTCCAGCGTCGACGCTCCCAGCCGGTAGTTCCCGTCCGGCCCAAATATCACCGGGCAGGGCCGCTCGTAGTCGCCTATGCTAAAACGCGCAAACCCGTATCCATACTTCACACGACTGCCGTCGGCCAGGATGAATCCTAACTGCTGTTGTGGTTCGATCCTCAGCTGCGTCATTAACGATTCCGGCAACATGGAGTGCGCCGCCCCCGTACCCACCACCGGCTGCACCGGCGCCAGGTCCCCGCCATCCAGGTTGCCAACACCGACGTCCACCTTGAACATCGACATGGTCATTCTCCGTCGCCAATAGGATGGTGAAATTGTAGCACCGTAGCCAGGTCAACCCGTCCAAAATCTGAAACCCACCCCTTGACACCTGCCAAACGGTTGTTCCATAATGGACACCGTCAGGTAAATCCTTTCATGCCAGAGCCAACCGGTCGTTCACGGCCAAACCGTTAGCGCCAAAATCGCAAAACCGGCCCTCCGACTTACCGGGACAGCCGCCGTTCCCACCCGGGAAACTCGCCGGCGCGGTCTCAACGGCCACAGGAGACGCCACTATCCTGGGAGATGCGGCCATGACCCTCGCGGTCTGCCCGCAGTGATCCGAAACAGGGGTTAAATCTTGCGTACCACCCCCGGCCGTGGGGCTAACCAACGACCATCAGGCTCTGGCAGAACCAACCTCGCACCTCATCACCTGACCACTGACCACCAGACAACACCCAGCAACAACCGCCCAGCCTCCAGGAGCAAGCCAATACGCACGAACCGTGAGCCAGATACCATCCTCTTCGCCGGCGCGAATAATCGTTCGCCCCTGCGACCCATATCATCGGGTGATCACAACCGGACCGCCTGATTGGAGACCTCATCCGCGCCGATGCTGCACCGGGCCGGCTCCCAACCGCATATCCGCTCGCGTTCGAGCCGGCTCCCAGACGCGTACCCGCTTGCGTTCAAACTGTCATTGCGAGCGCCGTACCCCTGTCATTGCGAGCGCCCTATCCCCTGTCATTGCGAGCGCCCTATCCCCTGTCATTGCGAGCGCCGTACCCCTGTCATTGCGAGCGCCGTACCCCTGTCATTGCGAGCGCCGTACCCCTGTCATCGCGAACGCCGTACCCCTATCATTGCGAGCGAAGCGCGGCAATCTCGTCGGCGGGAGAGCCGTCGTCCCGGCGGTGGGCTCGCCGCGCCGCTTCACCCCGCCCAATGGTAAACCGGGTACGCCTGAGGGCCGGCTCCGCGTTGATAAACGCGGCCCTTCCCTGCTAGAATTATCGGGACGCTGGGGATTAGTCTAGTGGTAAGACGCCTGACTCTGGATCAGGTATCACAGGTTCGAATCCTGTATCCCCAGCCATTTCTTTTGCCCGTGGCCGCCGGCCATTTGTCGTTCATTCGAGCAATGCCGCGCGTGCGCCTCAGGCTCCGGTCCGATCCCTTCTGAGTTGCGCCCTACTTTGGGCTGGGATAGACTGACTTGCACCATCATTAGGTGCAGTACAGGAGCCCCCGTGACCACGATCGCCCAAACTCCCATCACTCAGACTCCAATCGAGGCCCGCAACCAGATCGTCAGCATGGTGCGGGACTTCGTCCGCCGCGAGGTGGAGCCGGCCGCCGCCGAGCACGACGCCAACGACACCGTCCCCTACGACCTCATCGAACAGATGAAGGGGCTCGGTCTGTTCGGCATCAACGTGCCCGAGGAATACGGCGGCATGGGCTTGGACTACACCACCTTCGCCATGATCTTCGAGGAGATCAGCAAGGGCTACATGACCCTCACCGGAGCCCTGGGCACCCACCATATCCTGACCTACGTGCTCACTCACTACGGCACCCAGGAGCAGCGCGACCGCTTCCTGCCTCGCCTCTCCAGCGGCCAGATACGCGGCGGCCTGGCCCTCACTGAACCGGGCGGCGGCAGCGATGTGGGCGCCCTCGAGACCCGCGCCGTCAAGGACGGTGAGGAGTACGTCGTCAACGGCTCCAAGATGTTCATCACCAACGCCGAGTCCGGCGACGCCTTCTGCCTGCTCGCCCGCACCAATCCCGACCCTTCCCTCAAGCACCGTGGCCTCTCCGCCTTCGTCATCGAGAAGGACGGCAGCCCCGGCTTCAAGGTCGGCCGTCATCTCGACAAGCTCGGCTACCGCGGCCTCGACACCTGCGAGCTCTTCTTCGAGGACTTCCGCATCCCCGCCGAGAACCTCATTGGCGGCGAGGAAAGCGCCGGCTTCGGCCAGGTGATGAGCGGCCTGGAAACCGGCCGTATCAACGTGGGCGCCCGCGCCGTCGGCGTCGCCCAGGCCGCGCTGGACGCCTCCATGCGCTACATCCAGCAGCGCGAGACCTTCGGTGTACCCATCAGCCAGCACCAGGCCATCCAGCTCAAGATCGCCGACATGGCCACCAAAATCCAGGCCGCCCGCCTCCTTGTATATGACGCCGCTGCCAAGAAGGACAGTGGTGAGCGCATCGACCTCGAGTCCGGCATGGCCAAGCTCTTCGCCAGCGAGGTCTGCGGTGAGGTGGCCATGGAGGCCATGCGCATCCACGGCGGCTACGGCTACACCAAGGACTTCCCCGTCGAGCGCTACTACCGCGACGCGCCCCTGATGATCATCGGCGAGGGCACCAACGAGATCATGCGCCTCGTCATCGCCCGCCAGCTCCTGCGCCGCCCCGAGTACCAGCTGTAAAGGAATAACATGACCCAACTGGATGCACCCATCCGTCTCACCGAGCTGTCCCACTGCGCGGGTTGAGCGGCCAAGCTGAGCCTTGAGGACCTGGGCCAGGTCCTGAGTTATGTTCCCCTGCTCTCGCACCCCGACCTGCTGGTCGGCGCCGAGACCGGCGACGACGCGGCCGTCTACCGCATCAACGACGAGACCGCGCTCATCGTCACCGTCGACTTCTTCCCGCCCATCACCGACGACCCCTACGAGTACGGGGCCATCGCCGCCGCCAACTCCCTGTCCGACGTCTACGCCATGGGCGGCAAGCCGCTGATCGCGCTCAACGTCGTCGGCTTCCCCGCCTCGCTGGACAAGTCGATCCTCGGACGCACCCTGCAGGGCGGCTACGCCAAGGCCGCCGAGGCCGAGTGCCTCATCGTCGGTGGCCACACCGTCGACGATCCCGAGCCCAAGTACGGCCTCTCCGTCATCGGCATCGTCGAGCCCGGCAAGCAGGTCAGCAACGCCGGAGCGAAGCCCGGCGACGTCCTGATCCTCAGCAAACCCATCGGCACCGGCATCATCACCACCGCTGGAAAGCAGGGCGTCGTCGACCCAGACGTTATGTCCGCCGCGGTGGCAACCATGGCTGCCCTGAATCGTCCCGCCGCCCAGGCCATGCAGCGTGTGGGGGTCAACTCCGCCACCGACATCACCGGCTTCGGGCTCCTCGGCCACATTAAGAGCATGGTGAAGGGCAGCGGCGTCGCCGCCGAGGTCAGCTTGGCCTCTGTACCCGTCCTACCCGGCGTGCGCCAGTTGCTCGACAATGGCATCGCCCCCGGCGGCACCCACCGCAACGTCAGCAGCGTTGAGGATGTCGTGGCTTGGGACCCTGCGCTAACCGACGAGGACCGCCTGCTCCTCTGTGACGCCCAAACCTCCGGCGGCCTGCTAATGTCGGTTCCGTCAGCCCGGGCCGACGCGCTGGTGGCGGCCCTCCGCGATGAGGGAGCGCCCTGCGCCGCCGTGGTCGGCCGCATCACCGGCGGCCCTGCCGGAACCATCGTCGCCGCACCGTGATCTGACCCGGAGCTTTCCAAATGACCTCTTCCAACCAACAACCGGCCGCTGCCCCTCAGCCGGAATTCGGCCTGAAGCGCCCCGACCAGATCAAGATCGCGCCCCCATCTGGCGAAAAGGTTCCGCCTGGGCAGTTCGTCGCCAAGACGTTTCCGGTGCTCACCTACGGGGATACGCCGCAGATCGACCTGTCCACCTGGACCATTCGGGTCTGGGGTCTCGTAGAACGGGAGATCACGCTAAGCTGGCAGCAGTTTTGCGCTCTTCCTCAGGTCACCATGGACGCCGACTTCCACTGCGTTACCCAGTGGTCGGCCCTGGATCAGACCTGGGAAGGCATGCTCGTTGCAGACCTTCTCGAACAGGTTGGGGTGTTGCCCGAGGCTCGGCACATCATGGCCCACTGCTTCGGCGACTACACCACCAACGTGCCGCTGGATCTGGCCATGTCCGAGGGGTTGCTGGCGCACCGGCAGAACGGCGCCGAGTTGGGCCGGGACCACGGCTGGCCGCTGCGGCTGATCATCCCCAGCCGTTACGGCTGGAAGTCCGCCAAATGGCTCAACGGCATCGAGTTGCTTGCCGAGGACGCGCCGGGCTTTTGGGAACAGCGCGGTTATAACAACAACGCCGACCCCTGGCAGGAAGAACGGTTCTGGCCCGAGCTGACGCGCTGATCGCGGGCTCGAGAGAAGACAAAAAAGAGGGGCGGGTTTTGAACCCGCCCCTCGATTGTGCGTCGATTGGTGGCTACGCGGCCTTGAGAAGCTCCTTGCGCGCGGTTCGCACGGTCGCAGTCGCGGCAATGGCCGAGTGTTTCGGCTTGGCGAATTCGACCGCCTGGTTGGGAGCGTCCAGGTCCCTCTGCCATCCGCACTGGAGGCAGCTGACGAACATCCCGTAGATGTCGCGCCGCATTTCCAGGTCGCCGGAGCACTTGGGACAGGCGTTGAACTTCAGTCTCATGATTGCCTCCTGACCGAAAAATTTTGCTATCCGCAAATTTTGGTGTATCGCCTTGGTAACCTGATCGTCTCTTATACGAGATAAACGGTTGCCCGGATGCCCATTTTTTGAATGCTCGTTTTGGAATGCCTGTCCGTGGGATTTTGGTTGTTTGCCGCTGTCATCGGTGTTGTTGCGTTGGATGATACAGTTTGACATGCCTCGTGTCAAGGGTTATATTTATCCCGTAGCAATGTGATATAATTCACGCACGGAGCGTCACCCAGATGCAACAACGATGGACCAACCCCGACCCGACCCGCCGCACTCGCCTGGAGCCTTATCCCGCTCCAAGTGTTGAGGCTCCCGCGGGCTGGCCTGATGGGATGTCCCCGGCCGCGGCGCGCGGACCCGGAGACCCCACGGAGCCGGAAGCCGCCGGACCGGACGGAAACGCCGCGGCTCCAAATATGGAACTGGAAGGGGTGTACATCATTTCCGTCGCCGCCCGCCTGCTGGAGATGCACCCCCAGACCCTCCGCAAGTACGAGCGGCTGGGCCTCATCCAGCCGGTTCGCACTGTCGGCATGCTCCGGCTCTACTCGCAGGACGACCTCCGCAAGGTGATGCTCATCCGCCATCTCATGGACAACCTCGGACTCAACCTCGCCGGCGTCGAATTCGCGCTCAAGCTCGTCAACAACCTCAGCGTGTTCTCCCGCCGGCTCACTCGCGCCACCGACGACGCGGCGGTGGTGGAAAACATCCGCCACGAGGTCACCCTGTTGTGCAGCAGCCTCAGCCTGCCCACCCCGGAATGACCTCGAACCTAACCACACTGGAAATCGCAGTTCAGGAAAATGTAAATGGCACAGGAATATGTAAATGGCAATTGATGAAACCCTACCGCCCGACGCCGGGCAACCCGACGATCTCGATCCGGGTACGCTGGCATCGGACTTCTACGCAACCGGATCGACCTCACCCACGGACGATCCCGGCGACGCGCCTCCAATGCCGCCGGAACAGGAGGCATTGATGCTTCGGGCGGCGTTGGCGGAGGCCAACGAGGAGATCGCCCGCCAGGCCGACGCCGTCCAGCGGGGTCACGCTGACCTGGCCAACGCCCGCCGCCGCCACGACGAGGAACGGCTCACCATCCAGCGCCAGGCCAACAGCCGGCTGCTGGTCGGTCTGTTGCCCATCGTGGACGAGTTGGACCTGGCGGTGAACCACCTTGAAAGCGGCGCCGCGGCGTCGGCGGTGGAAGCGTCGGAATCCTGGGCAGAAGGGGTACGATTAATCCAGCGCAAGCTGGCAACCTTCCTCGAATCCCAGGGCGTGGCTCGCATCGAATGCCTGGGCGAGCCTTTCAACCCCGAATTTCACGAGGCCGTGGGCATGGCCCAGGTCGGCGACGCCGCGTCAGGCAGCATCGTCGAGGTCCTCCGCCAGGGCTATCGCCTCCACGACCGGGTCGTTCAGGTCGCCCAGGTGGTGGTGAACCAATAGTCCGGCCGGCCGCGCTGCCCGGACAGGCAAATCAAGCTCACAACCGCCCGGTGGCGGCTTGCGGGCAAATCACAATCTGCACCCCAATACACTTTGAGGAGACACGACAATGGCAAGGATTCTAGGCATCGACCTCGGCACGACCAATTCGGTGGCTGCGGTGATCGAGGCCGGTGAGGCCGATGTGGTTGAGAGCGCCGAGGGGAACCGCATCACGCCCTCAGTGGTCGCGGTCAACGCCCGTAGCGGCGAGCGGTATGTCGGGCAAACCGCCAAGCGACAGGCCGTTACCAACCCGGACAACACCATCTTCTCCGTGAAGCGACTCATGGGAAGGCGTTTCACCGACCCCGAGGTCCAGGACGCCGCCAGGCGCCTGCCCTACACCATCGCCTCCGGCGACAACGGCGACGCCCACGTGGAGATGGCCGGCCAGAACTACGCGCCCCCCCAGATCTCCAGCATGATCCTGCAGAAGATCCGCCAGGACGCTGAGGCCAAGCTCGGCGAGCGGATCACCGAGGCCGTCATCACGGTCCCGGCCTACTTCAATGACTCCCAGCGCCAGGCCACCGTGGACGCCGGCAAGGTCGCCGGTCTGGACGTCAAGCGAATCATCAACGAACCCACCGCCGCCGCGTTGGCTTACGGCATCGACCGGCAGCAGACCGACTCCAAGATCGCGGTGTTCGACCTCGGCGGCGGCACCTTTGACGTCACCATCCTCGACCTCGGCGCCGGGGTGTTCGAGGTACTGTCCACCAACGGGGACACCTATCTCGGCGGCGATGACTTCGACGAAGCCATTTTGAACTGGCTGGTCACGGAGTTTCGCGCCGAAACCGGGATCGACCTGGCTCAGGACCGCATGGCCCTCCAGCGCCTCCGCGACGCCGCCGAGCGCGCCAAGATCGAGCTGTCCAGCACCCTGGAAACGGAAATCAACCTGCCGTTCATCACCGCCGACGCCAGCGGCCCGCAGCACCTGGTGAAGCCCCTCAGCCGTTCTCGCCTCGAGCAGCTGGTGGCCCAGCTGGTTGACCGCACCGAGGGCCCCTGCCGGCAGGCCATCACGGACGCCGGCGTCAGCGCGGGCAGCATCAACGACGTCATCCTCGTGGGCGGCATGACGCGCATGCCCGCGGTCCAGGCCAAGGTCCAGCAGATATTCGGCAAGGAGCCGTCCCGTTCCGTCAATCCGGACGAGGCGGTGGCCCTGGGCGCGGCCATCCAGGCCGGCGTGCTGGGCGGCGAGGTGGGCGACATCGTTCTGCTGGACGTTACCCCGCTGACCCTCGGGATCGAAACCCTGGGCAACGTGACCACCGCTCTGATCTCGCGCAACACCACCATCCCCACGAAGAAGACCGAGACCTTCACCACCGCCGCCGACGGCCAATCCAGCGTGGATATCCACGTGCTGCAGGGCGAACGGCCCATGTCGGCCGACAACAAGACCATCGGCCGTTTCATGCTGGACGGTATTCTGCCGGCCCCGCGCGGCGTGCCGCAGATCGAGGTCACCTTCGACATCGATTCCAACGGCATCCTGAGCGTGTCCGCCCAGGACAAGGGTACCGGAAAAGAGCAGCGCATCGTCATCCAGACCAGCAGCGGCCTGTCCGACGAGGACATCGAGCGCATGATGGGCGAAGCCGAAGCCAACGAGGAGACCGACCGGCAGCGGCGCGCCGAAATTGAGACCCGCAACCAGGCGGACAGCCTCGCGTACTCGGCCGAGCGCCTGTTGACCGAAAACGCCGAGTCGTTGCCCGCCGAACTCAAGGCCGAGGCCGAGGGCAAGCTGGAAGCCCTGCGCTCGGCCATCGTGGCCAACAACGTAGCGCAGATGCAGACTGCGATGAACGAGTTGAACGAAGCCCTGCAACGAGTGGGCAAGGCTGTATATTCCCAGCCAGGCGCCGGCGGGCCGGGCGCCGCTCCCGAAGATGCCGACACCGGTCCCGACGACACGGTGGAAGGCGAGTTCCGCGAAGTCTAAACCCGCTAGGAAACTACCAGCGGGGACGGGTATTGCACTCGTCCTCGCTTCGTCTCAAGCTAGAGGTCTGGCCAGAAAGCCATTGGCGGGGTTTTTACCCCGCAACTGCCAGACGCTTTACAGTCATATACGGCAGATATCCATAGGCAATCCGTTGCTAATACCCCATAATTACATCGATATTCGACGCACTGAAAATTGCACTCTGGGGAAGATAGGGGTTTCCGGCCCGCTTTCTAGGCTTTGCACATTTCAAGCCGCGTAGGCGAGTGAATCTACAAGTCGGTGGTACAGGACAGCCGGGACTTTCCATATATCCGGTTCTGCCTCGGACAGTGAAAAACCCTCCGACGCCAGCCACAGGTGGCGGCGCACCAGAGCGCTGGCATCCACGAAAGTTGGAGACGGCTTGGCGTACCAGGCCGCGGTGCGCTGGCTCATGGGCAGTTGTTCCTGCATCAAGTGAGCCGCCAGGGTGGTCCAGGAGAATAGGCCCATCAGGATCGGCGTAGTGCGGGCAATGGCGCGATCGGACCACTGGCGTTGGGTCTCCACACCCAGATGTGCTCGCACCTCCTGGAAGGTGACCTCCAGTTGCCAGCGCAGCACAAACCATTCCAGAACCTGCACCGGGTCCACGGCCAGGTCAGTGCACAGCAGAGCCTGTGTAGCGAATTCTCCTTGGGGGTCCCGAACCAAGACCCAGCGCAGGGGCACCGGCGGCTTGCCCGAACGATACCAGACCGCCGTTTGCGAGGTGAGCTCCACCCTGCGGGTGGTGCCGTCGTACCACGCCACCACCGCGGTGGCCCAGGACTGACCGGGATGGTCGACGAGTGATTTCAGCGCGGGCCGCCGTCGGCCTTTCAGCGGTGGCCGACCGTTCCGGCTCGGTTGACGTGGTGGCGCCGGTTCATAGAGGGCCGCGTCCAGGCGCAATCTGGTGATGAGGTTCGAGGCTCTCGCAACCGCTGGCCCATATCGCCGCGTCCAGGCGCAATCTGGTGATGAGGGTAACGGGTTCACGGAGGGATTGGCAGCAGTGGAGCAGGTCCAGGACGGCGTAGCCGCCGTCGCCCACCAGCACCAGGGGGCGCTGGGGCAGCCAGCGGCGCAGTTGCATGACCATCTGCCGCGCCCAGTCGGTGAGTTTTTTTGTGGCGGCGTCCGCGCTGCCGGTAGTAGCGTTCCGCAGGCGCCAGCACGGTGAGAAAAGGCCAGGCCCAATAGCGTCCCGCCCAGGGGACCTGGCCCAGCCACATCAGGGAAATCCAGCGCAGACCGCTGGCCTTGACCAGGTGGCTCCGGCTGGAACGCACCGCATCGCGGTAGATGCCCAAGGATTTGATTTTAGGACCGCGGCGCCGTTCCAGGGTTTCGTGATTGGTAAAAGGCTCGTATGCCGAAGACCAACGGACCATCGCCTTGATCCAAGTAGAGGATCAGCAGTCCCAACAGGATGCGTGCCGCTTGGCGGGGCGACCACACCGCCCGATTGAGCACTTGATGATAACGGGCGCAGTTGCGGTCGTCGCTCAGTCCCATGACACGGAGCGCCGATGCCACGGTGCGTTGGCCGGGAGCCAGTATCGCGCCGATCAGCAGGATTTGGGCTTTCCGCCAGGTCGGGCTGCGAAACAGCGTGGCGAAGGGATGGAGTACGGGTACAATCGCGTTGGGCAGGGTGAGCATCGCTTGGCCTTTTTCCAGGAGGGTCCGGCCAGATTACCCTGTTCTTATAATTCATCTAACTTTTGTGCAAAGTCCAGCCAATGACCTCGATGACCAAGCTCTGCCGGCCACCAACATCTTGGAGGCAGCAGCCTGAACAACATCAACCAGGATGGCGCCAACCACACCATTTGACGGGACGTAACCCTTTTGCGTGAGACCTCATCTGGCCCGGGATGCCCGTAGCCATCCGCCGAGCCTCCGCAGCGCGGTTCGTTTCGCCGCTTGTCCTATCGGGTCCCTTTTCTTGGCCATCGGCTCTCCTCGCGCCTCACTGGGGTCATGGCCCCAGCCCTGATAGCGTCGAAATTATGCGAATCAGCCCCGTAGCGCGATAAAATCAAGCCGGCGGCGGAATTATCCATCCGGCCGCTCAACGTTGCTCTGCGGGGCTGATTTGGGTTTCTGCGGCAGATCGGCTTTTGCGTGCAGTGGGCGATTGCCGAGTCCCACGGTATCAGCGACAAAGACCAGACCGGGCCCCGAAGGACCCGGCCTCTCCGGTAATCCGCGCCAGAGCGTAGGAACTCACGCGGACGCCGCGCTGAACCAAGCCGTTGCTGGCGTTGATCCATGTCACGGCACTGCATCCAACCTGTTGGTGGCTTCGCCCGCGGTGTCCGGCCTTTACGCCAGTGTCCCAAATTCTTGCAAATCCGGCCCATAGAGCGATTAAACGGTCGCAGTCGTCTCCAACACCAACACCGGCCCGTAACTCCGCTTACCTCCAGCGGCCTAATTCCGCGGCGTCATTGCCCATCACCCGGAACACGCCGGGGCTCGACGCATTGCTGATTTCCAGCACCACCTGCTCGGTTCGCATGATGTTCACCATGTCCTGCAGGTACCGGCAATTGAACGCGATCTTGCCGTCCTCACCGTCGAGGGTCTGCACGTCGAACTCTCGAGTGTTGTCCCCGATCTCCTCGGAACGGGCCGACACCCGTATCTTGCCGCCGTCGCCCTCGCCGTTCTCCATCTCGATCCGGACGATGTTCGAGCCGTCCTTGGCGAACACCGCCGCCGACCCGATCGCCTGCTTGAATTCCAGCATGTCGATCACGGCGCGCGTCTCGTACCGTTCCGGCACCAGCTGGCCGTAGTTCGGGTAGGTTCCCTGGATCAGCTGCGTGTACAGCACCGCCCCCTCCAGCTTGAACATCCCCTGCCGGTCCCCGAGGGTCACGCTCACCGGTGTGGTCTGGTCCGCGGTCAGCCGGTTCACTTCCTGCATGGCCCGCACCGGGATGATCGCCTTGGTCGTCTCCTCGAAGGTCTGTCCGACGTCCGTCTTGTACACCGCGAGCCGGAACCCGTCCGCGGCGGCGATGGTCATGCTCTGCTCTTCCAGCTTCAGTTCGAGACCGGTCAGCACCGGCCGCTCCTCGTCGCCGCTGGCGGAGAACGCCGTCATGCCGATGCCGGAACGCAGCACCGATGGCTCGAGGGCGATGGTCTGGCCCTCCACGCTCGGCTCCGGCGGGAAGTCCGTGGGCGCCGCGGCGTTGATGTGGGTCACCGCCCGACCGCAGGTCAGACGCACCACGCTGCCCGGCGAATCTTCCGCCGGCTCCAGAACCTCGATGTCCAGGCGGTCGGCCGGGAGGGTGTGCACCAGATCCGAGAGGCGGCGATACGGCACGGCGATGGCGCCTTCCTCCTCGATCATCGCTCCGGTCCAGGTGGCGATGCTCATCTCCAGGTTGGTTCCGTACAGCTTGAGCCGGCCCCCGTCGGTCGATAGCAGGACGTGAGTGGTGATCGGCAGCGTGGACCGGGTTGATATGGCCCGGCCGACGCTGGCCAGTGCGCGGTTCAGATTTTCCTGCAGGCAAGAGAGTTTCATCTTGGCTTTGCTCCTCGTTGTGGTCGCTGCGTGCATTATCCGGTACTCGGTTGCACGTTTGGTTGGTTGCTTCTGAGTCCCTTACGGTCAAACTAAAAGCGCGTCGGCTGAAGCATCGCCGGCGCGCCTCCTTCGCTCACAAACTTTCAGTCGTCTACGTCATCCCTGGTCTTCTCCCATAACCTCGTCGGGCCATTTCACCGTCTCGATCTCGTCCAGGAACCGCGACGGCGCCTGTTCCTGAGGGCCACGCCGGTTGCACCAGCTCAGAATTAGGTTCCGCTTGGCGCGGGTCATGCCGACGCAGAGCAGGCGGCGCTCTTCCTCGATGTCGCGGTGCGAGAAATGCGGGTACCGTCCATCCTCCAGTCCACACAGCCCCACGGTCTCGAATTCCAAACCTTTGGCCTGGTGGATGGTGGTCATCGTCATGGGCGGTTCCTGTTCCTCGCCTTCCTCACCCTCAGACCGGCGGCTGCGGCCCACCAGCGCGATCTTTTCCAACGCGCCCTCTAGGTCGCCCTCCCGGCACGGGTCGTCGCTGCTGGTAGCATCGATCCACGTCTGGAGCTCCAAAACGTTTTCCCAGCGGTCGTGGCCGTTGTCGCTGCCCTTTACATGCGCTTCCATCCCCGTCACCCTGATGATGGTTCGGGACAGGTCTCCCAGGGTCTGTATGCTCGCCGCGTTCTCGATCTCGGCCAGGATCAGTTCGAACCGGCGTACCGCCCGTATCTGGCGGGTGCCCATGTCCTCGGGCAACGCCGGGTTCAGCGTGGCGCCGATCCAGCTCACTGCCTGCCTGATGGTGCAGTCATTCCCGTCGGCCCAGTTCATCAGCTTCTGGATGGTCCTCCTCCCGATGTCCCGCGCCGGCGTGTTCACGATTCGCTGCATGGCTGCGCTGTCCGCCGGGTTATTCAGGATCTTCAGGTACGAAACCATGTCCTTGATCTCGGCCCGCTCGAAGAAGGGCAGTCCGCCGAGTATCCGGTACGGCACTCCCCGTTGCGTGCAGACCTGCTCCAGGGGCAGCGCGTCCCGGTGGGCACGGTACAGCACCGCGCAGTCCTGCCACTGGCATTGGCCGGCCTCGACCAACAGGTACATCTCCTGGATCAGCAGCTGCGCCTCGTGGACGGGCTCGATGCCTTCCACGATCCACAGTGTCGATCCGTCGGGCCTTTCGGCGCTGAGCGGGTTCTCGATGCGCTCCCGGTTGTTCCGGATCAGCTCGCCGGCTGCCGCGACGATGCTGGGCGTGGACCGGTAATTCTGTCCCAGGTTGACGACGGAGCAGCCTTGGTAGTCGTTCTGGAAATTCAGGATGTTCTCGATTGTCGTGTGTCTCCAGCCGTAGATCGACTGGTCCGAGTCTCCCACGACGCAGATGTTCCTGTCCGGGCCGGTCAGCAGCCGCGCCAGCTCGTACTGCGCGTGGTTGGTGTCCTGGACTCGTCGATCATCAGGTGGCTGTGGCGCTGTTGCTCCTGGCGCCGGCCGCGGTCCGCAGTATCTCCACGGATTTCCCGATCAGGTCATCGAAGTCCACGGCGCTGCTGCGCTGGAGCTCCCGCTGGTACGACTCGTAGACCTCGGCCGACTCCATCTTCAGCACGTAGTCGTCGTCGAAGGGATTGAGGGTCGCCTCTGAGGCCAGCTCTTCCGGGGACAGCAGCCGTGCCTTGGCTCCCGAGATCATCTCTTGCACCCGCCGCGGACTCAGCTCTCTGGCGTCCTTGTCCAGCAGTTCCATGGCCCGTTTGATGGCCATACGCTGGTCCTCGCTGTTCCAGACGCTGAACTGCTGGTCCAGTCCGACCTCTTCGGCGTGGCGCCTCAGGATCTGGGCGCAGTAGCTGTGAAAGGTCCCGATGGTCATGTCCCGGGCTTCTCTACCCACCTGCCGCTCAATCCGGCGCCTCATCTCCTCCGCGGCTCGGTTGGTGAAGGTCATGCACATGATGGCCTCCCCTTTCACTTCCTTGGCTCTCGCCAGATGGGCTGCCCGCTGGGTGATGACCCTGGTCTTCCCGGAACCGGGACCCGCCACGATCAGCACTGGTCCGTCGGTTTGTTCCACTGCCTGCCGCTGGTGGTCGTTCAAACCTTCCAGGGAACGGGGGCCCGAGCTTCTCCCGGTGCTTCTGCGCCGGCGGGGCTGATCTTCCAGCTGGCTCGGGGTCTGTGGGTCTCTGCTCTGCATCGCTGTCTGTCTCCTGCGCTCCTGCCGGCTTGTCCTGAGCCGGCTATCTTGGCTGCAGGTGACCGACTACATCGTAATCAATTCGCTCTGGCTGTTGGGCCCGTCTACCCACGCCTGTAGGTCCAGGATCGCTTTCCACTCAGCGCCCATCGTGGTCCCTACCGGGTGTCGCTCTTGCCGACAGCTATCGGGACCGTCCATCCAGGCCTGCTGTTCCAGGATCGCTTTCAACTCAGCGTCCATCCTGTCCGGTATGGGATGACAGTCCTGGGTATCGTTGTCTCTGTTGACCCGCGGACGCTGCGGGTGCCGAAAGGGGTCTCTCTTGTCCACTGGGGTTGACTCAGGCTGCGCCGGTCTTATCGTCCTGAACCTTCCCGGCAGTATTCCCCCGGGTCTGACGGGGTCTCGCATTGGGAGGGGGTCCCTGAAGGTGTCCAGGGGTCTCTTACGACGCGGGGGGTGAGGGGTAGAGGATTTCCATCCTCCCGGAGCCGAGCTGTGTGGGTGGTACCCGGATCCGGTACCCGCCGGAGCCGAGGTCTCCCCCACGGTTTCGCCGGCCGGTGCAGCGGCTCCCCCCTGCTGATTTTGGTTCAGTGTCAGCCGGACTTTGTCGTCCAAGTCCACCCCTTCGAGGAGCCTGTTCACCTGCCTGTCCAGTGGGTCGTTGGGCTGATCTCCCTGCGCTTGCGTATCGCTGTGGTCTCGGATCCCTTTGCGGTATCGCTGTCGCGCTGTGATTGCTAGGGCAACCCGGTCCTCGCGCTCTCTGGTCTCGCGTTCAGCCCGGCGGTTCTCAGATGCTCTGTGGCACGCGTTCTCGCGTTGGGCCTGCCGTTCGTCCGGTGTCCGCAGTCGCGCGTAGCTCCTCGGTACTGGCCCGGTGGTGCCGGGGTGCTCGCTGCGGTACTCGTCCCTTCGTCGGTAGTACGTTGCTCTGCTGAGGCCCAGGAACGTCCACGACTCTTCCACTCCGTCGAAGTGGTCCGCTTTTCGCCGGCGCGCTTCGCCCGACTTTCGCCCTCGTTCGGCCTGTAGCTCCTCGTACGCCTTCTGCTCCTCGATGGTATGCCCGCTGAATTCGGTGTCGTCCATCTTTTCCCAGCAGAAGTCGGCGACGCTCATGGCTGTAGCAGCCACCTCGGCCAATTGCAACGGCTCCGCGTAATGCTCGTTGATCCAGTGCGCCTTGTTCAGAACCTTCTTGTTCCATGCGGAGCGGTCGATGCGTCGCGGCTGTGAGTAGGCCCACACGCGGAGCGTATGGAAAAGGGTGTTGTTCCTCGCTCCCTTCCTGGTCTCGTCGAGCATCCGCTCGTCAATCGCGGCGCCCTTCGGTCGCCGCTGGCTCACGTCGGGCCTTCGATGCTTTTTGCTCTCGTCGGTCTCGTGCTCTCGTTCCGGTTCGACCTCGTGAACGGCTTTGTCCAGCATCAGTGGCTCGAACTGGTCCGGTCGCTCGTGCCGGGCCCAGATCAGGTTGACCAGACGTATGGCGTCCGCCAGTTGGATCACCGCGTCGCCCCACAGGATCAGATAGCCGTTGCCGCTGCGGGTGTCGCCGCGGACGCCGAAGCTGCTGAAGTGGCCGTTTTCCAGGTACAGCTCGTGCAGTACGTAGAGGTGTCATCGACCCGGCTTGCTGCTGGGTAGTTCCACGATGCTCGGGTAGCGGTCTCTGAAGTGTCGCCACGACGTCTCGCTGGGAACCTGATCCGCGTCGATGCCCAGCGTTCCGATGGAGGCCGGGATGATGCCGAGTCCGCCTTTCCCGTCGCTGAGATGCTTGAGTATTTCCCGCGGGCTCGGACTCTTGTGTTACCATTTTGGTTGCTGTGGTCGTTTGTCCTTCCTGACGAGTACAAACCGGGCGCCCTGCTGGTGTAACTCTCGTATTGCTCTCTCTATTGCCCCTCGTTTACTTGCACTCCTGTCTTGTGTATACTGTAGATGCAAATTCGAAAGGCTCTGGTCCTGGCCCGCGCCCTTGCTCTGCTTCACGGCGGGCTCGCTCGCACTCAGGTTTGGATCTGAAGGGAACCGGCCACCGACAGCTTCAGGGCTCGTCGCACCGCGGTTGCGAGGTTCGGGGTCCGCCCCTTGTCTCGTGCTTTTAGGAGGCTCGCGGTAACCATCGTGGGTCGCTTTACGCTCCTTTTCTTTTTGTTTTGGTTCTTGCGCGCTTCCCGCTACGTCGGAAACATAGGACGTGGGCGCGTCTTTGCTGCCGCCACTATACATACAACCAAATCGGTGCCTTGCCAACCCTCGCGGCAGAAAATTGGGCCTTTTCTTGGAAACCACACACCCCAGTCCGTCTGTTATCCTGCTTGGCAAGGCTCCGTCCAGCAGCCAGTATTTTTCGAAGGTATTTCACGTCTTGACGCTCGCCCCACCGTACGCGGATGTACCTAATACTCAGTCATGCTAGAAATGACAGTTGCCGAGAAACAAGGCAAAGGGAACTGCAACTGGACCTGATTGTAACCTGTGCAAATCCTCCTGCCATTTCAAAGGTGACTGAGTACTAGCAATGCCGAGAATTGCGGTTGCTGCTAAACTCGCGAAGGCGCTTTGGGCTATTGTTTCCATCCGTCCACCTCACATTTCTGTAACGCGGATGAATCCGTGATCTTGGTCGTACCAAAAGTCGTCATTTGCCTTTTGGTAACTTACATGCTCACGGAATGCCCCGACAGTCATCGCATTCCTGTATCGTTCGAATCGGCCATACGCAGCACTGTAAACCACCTTTGGAGTACAGTTCACTTGGCCTGTCAGACCCCGGAAAAAGCACTAAAACCGGCTGATGGACGACAATTAGGTCTGCCGGCCTATTGCCTCATTGAGAGTTGCAGTTGGCGGTTTCCGGCAAACTATGTGTGACGGCGAATGCTGGGATCCAACCGCAACGGCGCCCGGACCTCCAAGGCGATTGCGCCGGATGGATCGGACTGCCTGCCAATGGTCGTATCACATCCTCAGCCGCACGGTCAGGCTTTCCATGCGGTCGATGTTGATCACCAGGTCCGGCGCCGTCACTCTGGCAACGGCGGGATAAGCATCGCTGAACCTCTGGGCGCCAAGGCCAGCGTGGCCGATGTCCGGCCAGCGGGGCAACCCATCCCAGATGGCATCAAAGCTCCGGTGGGGACGACCGGTTGCGGACAGCGCCAGCAACCCGCTGGGCCTGGAGAAGGCAACGTAATACACCCGCGCCCGGTCAAAGGCGGCGATGCGTTCGGCTGGCTCAAACGGGTCGTGTGGACAATAGCGGGACAGGTGAGCCCCCACCGGATCATCGTGCCGACCAGGATGGTCCAAGCCGCCCACCGCCACCACGGGCCACTCGCGCCCCTTGGCCTGATGGATGGTGGTTACCAGCGCCCGGTCGGCGAAACCGTCAGTGGCGACGTCATCACCCGAACCGGCGGCCACGTGGCGCACCGGAACCCCCGCGTCCTCCAGAGCGTCCAGATCGGGGCCGGCGACCCGGTCATTCACGCTGTGGAGCAGCAAGGCAATCTGTCCGTAGCGGGTGATGACGCCGGCGCTCTTCAGAAACCGGAACAGTTCCCCCAGCTGACGACCCTCGTCATGGGGCGACTGCCCGATATCGCGATGACCGACGGGTAGGACGCGTGGGTGTGCGACGCATGGGCGGCGATGGATTTGTCATGGCGGAATGAAACGTCGCGCAGGTCGGGATGCGTCCAGTCGGCGGCGCTGGGCATCCAGAGACTGTAGGCCTCCACTATCCCGACGTGTGAGCGATAATTCACCGTGAGGCCCACGACCTCTGCGTTGGGGAACCATTCGGGAAACTGTAGCAAATCGCGCACGCTGGCGCCGCGAAAACGGTAGATCGCCTGGTCGTCGTCGTCGCCGACCACGGCCAGGTTGCCGTGGGCGTTCGCCAACCGGAGCAGAATTTCCTGCTGAATACGACTGGTGTCCTGGTACTCGTCCACCATGATGAACCGCATGGCGCTGCCGATCCTGCCGGCAATGCGAGGATTGCACAGCAGTTTAGCCGCCAACGCCTGCAGGTGGGCGAAGTCCAGGGCATTGAGTCCCCACAACGCCCACCGGTAACGCAGGCAGCAGCGGCCGAGGGCGGCGTCAAAGGCCCGGGGCGAGGCGGCCAGGCCCTCGAGGTCGATCCGCTCGTCGTCGATGCGGTCGAAGTAGCGACGGGCCTGTTGAATCACCTTCCCATCCTCCCGCCAACCGCGGTTCTCCAGGACGTTCCGGTCCGAAGATGTCGTTGAATCGACCCCGCATCAGGCGCCTCTGCTCCCCATCATCCAGGAGCCGGTACCGCGGGTCCAGCCCGACGGCGCGAGCATGGGGAGACAGGATCTGATGGCACAGACTGTGGATGGTGGAGATCCGAACCTGAGCCGCATCTGGGCCGCAACCGAGAGCCTGGGCTGACGCCAGGAACCGCTGCCGCACTTCGTGGGTCGCCGGTTTGCCGAAGGTACAGAGCGTAAGCTCCTCAGGGCGAACCCGCCCGGTCAACAACAGGTTCGCCGCCCGCAACTCGATGCAGCGCGTCTTGCCCGCGCCCGGTCCGGCCAGACCCAGCAACGGACCCTCCCCGTGCCCGATGAACCGCAGCTGCTCAGGGTCCAGCTCCGGATGCCGACGCCGGATTCTGGGATGAATGTAGTGGTCGTCTGGGTTTAGTGGGGGCATAGTTTCTCCTTAGACATGAATGTCTCCCTGCAATGGTGATTCCCCGGCAGGGGGTTGTAGTGGTTTCGCGATGCGCCACGATGAGGACGACCTCGACTGAGATGTGCTCAGTCGAGGTCGTGAACCGCGGTTGCGAAATGGCGGCGGGACTACTCTTCGGGCTGCCACCGCCGGCCGTCAATGTCCGGCTCCGGTGGGGGCAGTTCCAGGTGCAGGTGTTCCACATGAGCAATGTTGAACGTCGCGTGTCCAATGACCAGCCCACGTTCCGCCCCCCGGGCGACGACCGCCGCCGGTTCCCGACCGGGAACTGCCAGTTGTCGCGCAGCCCGATCATCAACAGGATGGCCATCATCGGGACGATCATCGTCGCCTTGCCACATCAACTTGTGCACCTGCTGCTGCTCGTTCCGGGAGTGTGCCGACTTCGGCGGGCGACGGAAGCCAACCCGTTCGGCGATGCGCTCCACCTGATCCTCCAGGCCGTCCAGTCCCCACACGATGCTGACGCTGTCCCGGTTCCAGGCAAGGCGCTCCATGTCCCGGTTGCGCTCCATGTCAGGGAATATCAGCACTCCCGCGATGAAGTTGTAGTACCCGGTCGCCTTCTCGATGGCGTCGTGCATCTGCAGGCGTCCATCTACAGTCTCCTGAACCGGCGACGGCATCGGCCCCCATTTTCCATCGTAGGCGCGCAGGTACCACCGGACGTCATCGTCCAGCCGGTACTCTCCTCCCTTGACCTGGCCCGCGATTCGGCCCAGGTCATCCAACCAGAGCGCGAGGTCAATCTGCTGCCCATCCGGGCGGTACCGGAATTCGTAGATGCCGCGGCCGTTCAAACGCATGTTGACCAGCGCGTCGAAGACCTCGGCCTCCGCCCGTCGCTTCGGATCGTTCCGTCGCTGTTCAGGAAACTCACTCGGCATAAATTGGATTCCCATGGAAACTCCTGTTGTGTTGTCGTGTCTGTGTGAAGCAAAGGGGCCGTTCCAAATGAAACGACCCCTTGCTGTTGCTGAGATCTGGGGATGACGCCGACCTCCAAGCGCTGTTGTGGCCCATGGCTCTCCGGCCGGGCGGCCGATCCCTGCGGTATCTACATGATCAAACTCCCTTCACCCGGTGGGGCGATGTTTTGGATGGGGCAATGCTCTGCCCAGAAGTACATCCCCCGCGCGGAGGACCTGGCGGTCAATTTGGTCCCGACGCGCAGGATCTCGCGACCACCCCACCACAGGGACAGGACGCGCGACCCCGACGGGTTGTGGCCGGCTTCCCGTTCCGCGGTCGCGCCCAGCCGGATCAGCCCGTCGGTTGCGGCCAAAACCTCATCGGCGATGCGCTCCATGGGAAGCGCGTCGGACACGCTGCGGCCACGGACGATCTCCTCCAGGTCCTCGAGCAGGTTTGCCACGCCCCAGATCACGTAAACGTCCTTGTGTTTCGCCAGCTGCTCGATGGCGCCGTCGGGTTCCATGTCGGGGAACGACAGCACCGGTATGACGAAGGGGTTGTAGGCTGCGCGCCCGCATTCTGCAATGTCGTCGTGCAGGTCCAGCACCGCCAGCTTGGCCTAGTCCAGCGGACACGACCGTATGAACTGAAGAGCACCGCGCGTTTTCAGGTACCACTCGCCGTCAATGAGCAGGTGACAGCCGCCCTTCACCTGCAGGGCGAAACGGCCGAGACCCCGGGTCCACACGGCGAAGCCCAACTCAATGCGTTCGTAACCCCTTCGCCACTCGTAAAAGACAAAGCCCCGGCGGTCGCTGCTCGCCAGGGCTTCGTAAACTCGCCTTTCCCCCTGCCGTTTCGGCTTCCTGAGGCGGTCGGACGGAAACTCTCTCGGGTACATTCTTATGGTAGTTTCAGCTTGGCACAAATAATCGGCCCAATACGGGTCGACTCCGGTAGCGGGCATAATCGTACGCTAAGTCTGCTATCGGCGCTTTGGCCACCGGTATTCGCCGGTGAGCAGGAGGTGGGCCCACCCAAGGGGTGAGATGTGGGCCAGGAGCTCGGGCTCGACCGTCACGCCGGCGTGTTTCCGCTGTCTAACCGCCCCGTCGAGATAGGCGGTATTCCAGTAAATGACGATGGCGGCGAGCAGGTTCCGACCTACGTCCTCGCGTCAACAGTCCGGCCGACCGGTTACACCGACTGAGCGGCGTCAAACCGTTGATCAGAATCCTGGCAACGGACACAATGATTCCTCATTACGTCATTCGACGCTTTGGACATGGGACCTGGAAGGAAGCCGCAATGAACAAAATCAACATCACAGAAGTGATCTACACTCCGGCAGACGCCGCAGAAGCGCTGGAGACCATTGAACGGCTGGAAAGAGACGAACGCGGGCTGGTCCCCGTCCGTCTCATGTATGGCGATCCTCATGAACCGCCCAACTGGTGGCACGTCAGGCCGATGCTCAACCTCACCCTGCTGGCCCGCACCGTGGCAGCCCAAGAGGGAACCGCACCGGCACCGGGCAACCCATGCCCAGCAACTACGTGGAAAACCCACTGATCAGCGACGCCGCCATAATCCGCCTGAAAACCAAACTCAACCAGTGGAAGAACGGAATCGAGCCCATACCCCCAGCCATCCTGCCCACCTACGAGGGCCAAACCTGGGTAGACATCGACAGCCTCTCCTACAGGTTCGACCGGCCCGAACCCCATCCGGACCCTCTCTTTCACCGGGAAACACGCTGGAAGATGGAATCAGACCTGGTCGGTCTCCTGGAGCAATATCACCCATCTGAAGAAACGGTGCACGGAGCCCGCCGCCACGTTTGCTACAACCCATCGGACCTGAACATACGTGTCTACCCTGATTACTACTTCGCGAAGGGCGTCCCAGGCCGTGGAATCGTCGCTACCGGCCCCTACCTGATTTGGGCGGTGGGGAAGCCCCCGGACTTCGCCTTGGAAATGGCGTCCCCGGACAAGGCTCGAGAGGACCTGACCGTCAAGCGCAAACTCTACCAGGAACTGGGCTTCACCGAATACTGGCGGCTGGACCCCACCGGAGGATATCTTTACGGCGCAGCCTTGGCCGCCGACAGGCTGGCCGATGGAGTCTACCAACCCATACCCCTGCACCGACAAGAGAATGGCAACGCATGGGCCCACAGCGAGGCAACCGGCCTGGACATATTCTGGATGAACGAGAACTTCGTCTTCCTGGGACCGGACACGGAGAAGTAACTCCGGTGTAGGAAAACCTCGGCTGCATTCGTTTGCTTGTAACGTACGGAAGCCGGTCGGCACCAGCACTTTACCTTACAGGAGCGATGCCATACGCTACAAGTACCGGTGAGCTCGGATGGAAAACGCGCGCCGGCGCTGGCCAGCCGCTCCCGCAGCCAGACCAGGCCATCCTGGCGCGAACAGTGCCCGGGCCATCCGATCGGTATGTCGTCCAGGGTACGGTAGAACAGCGAGCATCGCCCTCGGCCACCCACCGGGTCGGGAGGCACGTGGCCCAGGATGAACACCGGCCCGATGGTAGCGCCCTGGTGGACGGCGTAGATCTCACCGTTGTTGCGGACATAGGACACCCCCCACCGGTATTCCCAGCTGTCCAGCCGCCAGTGCACGCCGTAGTCAGTCTCCTCGCTGTTCCTGCGTCGCTCATCGGCCGCGTAGTACGCCTCCAGCGTGGGATAGATGAGTTTGGGAGCGCTTATCACAGTCGTCCTGCCGGGCATCGTTCGCAGACGGTGAACATTCGCATGGTCTCAGTCTTTCAGAAATCCCTTGATGCGTTCCCGGCGGCACCATTCAAGGGCCGGCACACCGTCACGCCTGGCCCGACGCGCGATTTCGCCCAACACCACCATGGCCAGAAAAACCTGCTCCGGAGCATTGCCCGGCTGGTCCTCTGTGGCACGGATTGACCGCTCGGAAAATCCCGCCAGGACTTCGCCAATCTCGTCGGTGGTCGGTAGTTCTGCGGCAACCAGCAGGTCGGGCTCGATCCGGTTTATGGCCTCGCAGATCTCATCCAGTGTGCCGTCAATATCGCCCACTCCATCCGTACGGCCAATCGCTGCCTCGATCATCCGGAACGCGTCGCCGGTTCGCTCTTCGTCGCCGGTCATGGTTGCATCTGGTCTATGATTTAGCCTTTGCGTCGGGCGGTTGCCAGATCTTGAATAACCCTACAAAGACAAACTGTCTGAGCACCCGATTTCGGATGCGCGGTGGAGAGTCCGACCGGCGGTTTCGTCGGATCCGCCGGCAAAACCCGGTTCTCGAGCCAATATCCCGTTCCTTTGGTATGGTTACAGGATGCGATGTTCAGCCGCCGACCGCAACCCTTGATCCGAATCGCGTCTGGGTCGTTCGGTACCCAAGCTCTTTCCCGGCATTTGTCTCCATCAAGAAACCCCGTGAGGCGATGCTCCATGCCAGTGAAACTGGTCAACTGGAATGTTGAATGGGCCGAACCCAAGTGGAAAGCGGCGGAACTGCAGCTTCGCATTGCCCAACAGGCTGCGGACATTGTCTGTCTCACCGAGACGGACACGGAGCGGTTGGCGCTGCCTCCGGGCGGCCACTACATCCGCGCCCAAGACAACTGGGGGCAACCATGCCAAAAGGGGCGGGAGGCCAGACGGAAGGTCCTGCTGTGGTCCAGAGAGCCCTGGGAGGCAGCGGATGATGTTGGCCGCCCAGCGCTCCCACCCGGTCGATTTGTGTCCAGTGTGACCCAGACCGGCATTGGCGAGGTAACGGTCATCGGCATCTGCATTCCCTACTCCCATTCTCGGGTGGGTTCATGCTGGAACCGGAAGGCGTGGCAGGACCACGAAGAGTATCTGGATGGCCTCGCCGGATCGCTGAAACAGGCCCCCAGAACGCGCCTCGTCGTAGTGGGAGATTTCAACCAGCGGATCGGTCAGCGCAGTTCAACGCCGCTTCGTCTTCGAGCAGCCCTCCAGTCCGCCCTCGGACCTAACCTGTCGATCGCCACCGCAACTCTGGGCTTCCAGGGGCGGAGAACCATAGACCACATCGCGTTGAGTAATGACCTGGCCACCGAGCCCCTCGGCGTCATCAGCAACGTCCACCAGGACGACAATCTGTCCGACCATTTTGGCGTTGTCGCCGACCTCTCCGCTCGGGGCATGTGACTGAAGATCGACACGGGCCGCACTCACCAATGTCCAAATGGCCGGCCCGTTCTGTTTCGCTACAATCGACCAAAGGTCGGATATGGATACCAACCGCAGGCCAGGCACCAATGTGCCCCACGAAAAGAGCGACAACACTCTGTCGCGTTGCCTGTCTCCGGACCTGGAAGTCAGCAGGAACGACGACCGGATCCATGCTCTGGCCAGTGTGCGACCCGATGACGTCCTCTGAACTCGTGTACCTGCATACGCGGTTGTTGTACGCCGGCCGGTCTCAGAAGGCTCCAACTCGTCAGGCGCCGCTTGTCGTCATTTATCCGGTTCCCGGCAACCGCTCGATGGAGATCGTCTCGGTCTGCCAATTGATCGTCAACTCGCAATGGTTGAGGATGTCGCGGCCGATGATGGCTATCCAGTAGTGTTCGTTTCTGGTGAGCGCCAGGGATCTGACCGGTGTCGGAACCGTCAGTCCCAGTCCTGGCACTGTGAAGTTGACGTTGAACGTGGGGCGCTGTTCGGAGCCAGTGGCTCCAGTAGCATTGGCAAGTCCAGTGGCTTCCAGTCCCAAGTCGAGCAGCAGATCCTCGTCGATATAGGAATGTCGGGCCCCAGTGTCCAACAATGCAACATGGGAGATGTCTGCAATCCGGACCGGTATGTGCGGACCGTTGACTAGTAGCCCCCGGCCGGGAAGCCCTTGGTAGCGCATATCTCGATGCGCTAGTCGCCGTAAGAAAGAATGATCGGTGGGTTGGCGTTGAGTTTCTGGAACAAGCAACGCGCTAAATCGAGGTCCTGGCCCCTGGCACCTGCACGCGCTGAGTCGTAGGTGTCGTAATGGCCCATGAGTTTTTCGTCGTGGATGACAATCCACCGGTGGGGGTACCGGTGTTCCAACTCTTCGCGCATCCTGTTGAACGCAACGTGGTTATTGAGACCCTCGTTGGCGGGGGATTGAGTTGTTGCCACCATACTCCCTCCTGGGCACATTGGACCGAAGCTGCGGTGGGCGTGGTCTCCGGTACGATCTCCCATATGCCACATGGTGTCATTATTGTGGCGAAATTCCGTCGACGCTGTCAAATAGGCACTGGTATTACCGCGGCGGCGATCGACCGGGTCGTGCGCCACTCCTTCATCCTGGAGTTTGACGTCCCCAGCTACCGGACTGACGCCGCCCAGCAACGGGGCCAGGCAGAGGAGGTAAACCGGCAAGTCTAGTTGACGCGGGACAACGCTAACGGCTACTGGCCCGCAGTAGTTCGGGCCTTCACTGTTCCTGGCACTCTGGTGCCGTCAAGCACTTACTGTTACCGCCAATTTCGCCTAGGTCAGGGCCATCGAGGGTATCATCCGGAGGATGGTCACCGAGGACAATGGTCCGGCATTTCGGCGTGTGAGTAAGGCCAAACAAAGGGGCAGGTAAGAACCTATCCCCTTCGGGTGCCTCCACACATATAATGCGCGGGTTATTCACTGGTGGGGCCGACCACGGTGTGGTCGTAGGTCCAGACCCAGTTCCCGGAAGGGCACAATGGGGCTGACGCTCACTGTGGAGTTTCATGTGAACCTGTGAACCTGCATGCACTTTATAGCGTCGGCTAACCGGCGTCAATAGGTTGCAGTCATTGGTAACTGTTCAGAGTTGGTGAGGTAAATTGGCCGAAGGCGGGCTGCCAGACGCTGGCACGGGTGGCGGTGGTTATGTCATATAGAGGGAGTGGATACTGAGAGTGACCTGATCACCGCCGACCGCGATTTCCTCATCGCCATCATCGCCCAACTGCAGGCCACCGTTCTGGAACAGCAGCGGGTGATTGAGCGGTTGGAGCGGCGGATTGCCGAACTGGAAGGCCGGGCGAAACCGGACGGCCCGCCGCGAATGCCCGGCCTCAAGGCGAAATCGGGCCGCCAGCCGCCAGCGCAGCAGCAGCCCCGAAAGCAGCGACGCCACGGCTTCGCCCGCCCGCGCATGACACCGACCCATCGGGTGGAGCACGTGGTGGAGAGCTGTCCCGATTGCGGGACGCACCTGTCCGGCGGCTGGGTCCAGCGCACCCGGGAAGTCATCGAGTTGCCGGTGGTTCCGGTGCAAGTCACCGAGCATGTCTTCATCGCCAGGACCTGCCCAGTGTGTCGGCGGCGCCGAGTGCCCACCGCGCAACTGGACGGCGTGGCACTGGGGCGCCAACGCCTGGGCGTCAACCTGATCAGCCGCATCGCCACGCTACGGGAAGAAGGGCGCCTGCCGATCCGCAGTATCCAGTGGTATCTGCGCACCGTCCATCAGCTGCGCCTCAGCGTGGGGGCCATTGTGAGCGCCATTCATCAGACCGCGCAACAGGCCCAACCAGCAGTGGCCGCGATGGTGGACCGCATCCGCGCCAGCCCAGTGGTCCACGCCGACGAAACCGGCTGGCGTCAGAATGGGAACAACGGTTACGTCTGGACTTTCAGCACCCCCACCGAGCGCTACTTCCTGCGGCGGGGTCGGGGCAAGGCGGTGGTGGACGAAGCGCTGGGCGAGGCATTCTCCGGAGTACTGGTCAGCGATTTCTACGCCGCCTACCACCATTACGATGGCCCCAAGCAACGGTGCTGGGCGCACCTGCTGCGGGACATCCACGACTTGGTGGCCCTCTACCTCAAAGAGGCCCCGCTGGCCCGCTGGGCGGCGGCAGTCCATCGACTCTACGAGGAAGCCAAAGCCTTCTCTCATCCTCAGGCCCAGCGACGGCGCACTGCTCAACTGGCCTTGGAGCGGAAGCTGCTGGCCATCTGCCAGTCCTTTCCTGGCTGACCCGCTAGCCGTTCAGGCCAAACTGTGCCGGCGCATTGAGCGCCACATCAAGGAACTCTTCGTCTTCGTGGCCGAACCAGACGTGCCAGCGGACAACAACCCCGCCGAGCGCAGCCTGCGTCATCTGGTCATCAGCCGCAAGGTCAGCGGCGGCACCCGCTCGGAGCAGGGCACCGAGAGCAAGATGACGCTGGCATCCATCTTCGGCGCCTGGCGCGCCCAAGGACTAAATCCTCTCGCCGCCTGCCGTCAGCTGCTCGTTTCCCCTCGACTCTGAACTGTTACCATTGGAACCCTTGCTCAGCCCATTGCCCGATTTGAACCTGGCAGGCATCGATTGGGTCATCGTCGGGGGGGAGTCTGGCCCTGGCGCTCGTGAGATGAAGGAAGAGTGGGCCATAGACATCCGTGACCAGTGCCAGGCTGCCGGCGTGCCTTTCCACTTCAAGCAATGGGGCGGGGTTCTCAAGAAACGTAACGGCCGCGTCCTCGACGGCAGGACTTGGGACGAAACCCCTACTGAGCCGGCGGCTCAACCATAGCAAATGCCCCCTCCCAACCGGGAAGGGGCGCAAGTCTCACGTTGGTGGTTCGGCGCGGCAGATTAGTCCGGCGTCGTCCCCACCTCCGGCAGCGACATCTCTTCGTCCGCCGCCAGCATCCGGTTCACCGCGCTCAGGTACGCCTGCGCGCTGGCCACGATGATGTCCGTGTTGGCGCTGCGGCCCGAGAACATCCGGCCGCTGTTCTCAATCCGCATCGTGACGGATCCCACGGAGTCCAGTCCCTCGGAGACCGCCTGCACCTGGAAGTCGGCCAGCCTGCTGGTGCATCCGATCACCCGGTCAATGGCGCGGCAAACCGCGTCCACGGGTCCGTTGCCTGTGGAGGCGTCGGTCTTGGCGTTGCCGTCCGGCCCGATGAGCCTCACCGTCGCCGTCGGAATATCCTTGTCGCCGCTGGTGAAGTGCACCGTCTCCAGCGCGTAGGTCACCGGCTCCGATGACGTCCGGTTCTCCTCGTCCATTAGGATTTCCAGATCCCGGTCGGTCACTTCGTTCTTCTTGTCCGCCAGCTCGACGAACCGCTCGTACACGCCGGTCACTTCCTCGCGGGTCAGCGAGTAGCCCAGCGCCTCCAGCCTGGCCTGCAGGCCGGCTCGGCCGCTCAGCTTGCCCAATACCAGCTGCACTTCCGGCGGCAGTCCAACCCGCTCGGGCTTCATTACCTCGTAGGTGGAGCGGTCCTTCAGCACGCCGTCCTGGTGGATGCCCGAGGCGTGGCGGAAGGCGTTCTCGCCCACGATGGCCTTGTTGGCCTGCACGCTCATGCCGGTGATGCGGCTCACCAGGCGGCTGCTCGAATAGATCTGCGTGGTGTCCACGTTCAACTCGACGCCGAACAGGTCCTTGCGGGTGTCCAGCGCCATTATGATCTCTTCCAGCGAGGCGTTGCCGGCCCGCTCCCCGATGCCATTGATGCAGCCTTCCACCTGGCGTGCGCCCACTTCGATGGCGGCCAGGCTGTTGGACACGGCCAGGCCCAGGTCGTTGTGGCAGTGCACGGACAGGGTGACGTTTTCTATGCCCGCCACGTTGCTCTGGATATCTCTCAGCAGCGTCTGGAAGTCCGACGGGATGGCGTAGCCAACGGTGTCGGCGATGTTGATGGTGTTCGCCCCGACCTTCATGACCTCTTCCAGCATCCGGTACAGGTAGTCCGGGTTGGTGCGCGTGGCGTCCATCGGCGAGAACTCGACGTCCTCGCAGTAGTCCCGGGCCCGGGACACCATGTCCACCGCCATCGTCATCACGTCTTCCCGGTCCTTCCGCAGCTGGTGCATCTGGTGGATTTCCGACGACGACAGGAACACGTGAATGCGCGGCTTTTTGGCGCTCTTGATGGCGTTCCACGCGGCGTCAACGTCGCCGGCAACCGCGCGAGACAGCGAGCAGATGATCGGCCCGTGCACGTCCTCGGCGATCCGCTGGACGGCCTGGAAGTCTCCCGGCGAACTCGCCGCGAAACCGGCCTCGATGATGTCCACCTTCAGGCGACCGAGTTGCCGCGCGATCTGCAGCTTTTCGTCCACCGTCATGCCGATGCCGGCAGACTGTTCTCCATCCCGGAGCGTGGTGTCGAGGAATTTTACTTGTGCAACCATTTGGTTCCTTTCCCTCCCTGGGGTTGGGCGCCCAACCGGGGCGCATTGGCGTTAAACCGTTACTTCATGCTCGTCGGGGAAAGGCCGGGCAGGCACACGCAGTCCACCGCAGCCAGCCTCGCCAAGACCAGACTGCGATGGTGAACTGCTCTGCACAGTACCTCCATGCCCATGTGTCACCTCCTGCTTGCGCTTCCCGTCATTCCCGCGAAAGCGGGAATCCAGTGGGTTGCCTGAACAATTACTCGATCTCCCGCGGGTTCATCCACGGCATCATCTCGCGCAGGCCACGGCCCACCTCGTGGATGCGGCTGGTGCGCGCCTCCTGGCGCAGGCGCAGGAAGTTGTGCCGCCCTTCGTCGCACTCCGCCATCCATTCCTGGGCAAAGGACCCGCTCTGGATGTCGTCCAGCACCCGGTTCATGTTCTCCCGCACGTGGTCGTCCACCACACGGGTGCCCCGGGTCAGGTCGCCGTACTCGGCCGTGTCGCTCACCGAGTAGCGCATGTAGTTGAACCCGCCCTGCTGGATCAGGTCAACGATCATCTTCAGCTCGTGCAGGCACTCGAAGTACGCGATTTCCGGCGGATATCCTCGCTCCACCAGCGTCTCGAACGCCAGGTTGATCAGCGCGGTCACGCCGCCGCACAGCACCGACTGCTCGCCAAACAGGTCGCTCTCCGTCTCATCCTTGAAGGTCGTTTCCAGCACGCCGGCGCGGGCGCAGCCGATGCCCGAGGCATAGGCCAGCGCGATGTTCTTCGCGTTGCCCGTGGCGTCTTGGTGCACCGCCAGCAGGCACGGCACGCCGATGCCCTGCTCCACGAAGTGCTCCCGCATCCGGTGGCCCGGCGCCTTGGGCGCGATCATCATCACGTCCACCGACGGCGGCGGCACCACGAACTGGTAATGGATGGTGAAGCCGTGGGCGAACATCAGGGCTTTGCCCTGGCCCAGGTTGGGCTCGATCTCCTCCCGGTACACGTCCTTCTGCACGTGGTCGGGTATCGCAACCATCAGCACGTCCGACGCCTTGGCCACCTCCGCCACGCTGCCAACTTCCAGTCCCGCGTCCCGCGCCACCTGGCGACTGGCGCTGCCCTCGTACAGGCCCACCATCACCTTCATCCCGCTGTCGTGCAGGTTCAGGGCGTGGGCGTGTCCCTGGCTGCCGTAGCCCACCATGCCAACGGTCTTGCCCTCCAGGAAGGACATGTCGGCGTCTTTCTCGGTGTAAATGTTCACTGCCATGCTAGTTCATCCTCGTTTGGCCAAGGTTGTGTCGGATACTTCCCGTCATTCCCGTGAAAGCGAGAGTCCAGGAAAACGGTTTTGCTTGGTACATGTCTGGATTCCGGCTCAGGGCCGGAATGATGCACGCAGATTAGACTCCCTCGTAGCGCCCCGGCGCCAGGCTAACTGCCGGCTCCGCCGTGGCTCCGTTCCGTCCCATGATGACCGCGTCAGCTCCCACGTCGTCGCTGATCCGCCCGCCGGTCTTACCGCGAACCATGGCCACGCGCCCCGTGCGCATCAGTTCCAGGATGCCGAACGGCCGCAGCAGGTCGTACAGCGCGTCGATCTTTTCCTCTTCGCCGGTGGTCTCCACTACCAGCGATAGGGTGCCGACATCCACCACCTTTGCCCGGAACAGGTTGATTATCTCCAGGATTTCGCTGCGGTTCGTGGGCGTGGTCCGCACCTTGATCAGTGCCAGCTCCCGCGCCACCACGTCCTCGTCGGATATGTTGGATACTTTCACCACGTCCACCAGTTTGTCCAGGTGGCGGGTGGCCTGCTCCACCGTGTACTGGTCGCCGGTGACCACGAAGGTCAGCCGCGAAAGGCCCTTCTGCTCGCTGGCGCCCACCGCCAGGCTGGCGATGTTGAACCCGCGCCGCCGGAACAGGCTGGCCACCCGGGTCAGGACCCCGGGCCGGTCCTGCACCAGCGCGATGATAGTGTGCTGCTGCGTGCTAGGCGCTTGCAAAATTCGCCTCCTGGTGTCTTTTCATTGTGGCCTCCTCGACTAAACCCATTGTCCGCGCACGATCGCGATAATGGTGTTGCCGTGCTGTTCAACGGTTGCCTGTCCTACACCAGGGATATCGCGCAACTGGCGGAGGTCGGTAGGACGCTGTTCAGCGATGAGCGAAATAACCTTTTCGGTCAGTACGAAGAACGATGGCACACCCCGCCACCCAGCTTCCTGTTCGCGGTATCGCTTCAAGTTGTTGACAATAGTGTCACGGTCGGGAGCCGCTTGGTACGTGGTTGCCGTCGTTTAGAGGTGGGTTGCTGATATCAACCTGCAAGGCAGACTTACCCAAGGCATGGCTGATCTTCGCAGCTGCTTCTTCTAAAGCACCATTGTTTATGTCGATGGTTTCCCGGAGCGTCGGTGTGCCTCTCGAAACCGAACAAATCTGCCAGAAGCGCCCGGTGGTGAGCACCGCTACACTGCCGTCGCTCAAATGGTGGGCATATTTGTTGAGCTGCGTTCCATAATCGGGTGAGTATTCGCGATCCAACCGCTTTGCCTCAATGAATGCCACTGGAGACCCCTCATATATCAGTGCAATATCCGGCCTGTCTCCCCTAGGGCCGACGACTTGATATTCCCTTTGAACCTGTGCTGGATCACGTTCATTCCATCCCAAGCCAGCGAGCACAGGCATGATCAGGTATTGGATGGTGTTGGTCTCGTGGTTTTCGCACGCTTGTTGGTGGAAGGTGAGATTCACCCGCGCTTGGCCGATTCCTCGCGCGGCCTCTGACGAGGGAGCCTTGTCGACTGACGCCGGCTGCTGGTCCCATCCTCTGCTGTCGTCAACATTCTTTCCGCGCTGTTCTCGAATTTGCTGACTTTTGTGGCCGCACTGCGGGCAGAACTGTGCCGGTGGCGGGTCGCAGAGCACCCTGCAATTTGGGCATTCTTTAATGTCGCCTTTTCGGACAGCATCAAAGTGTGTCCCGAACAGCGTATGAGTCGGACGGTTGGTGCGGTTGGCACAACCGCGTACGACGCACATTTTAGGGCCTGTAGGTCTACTGCTCATGGAGTTTCATTCTCATGGCTGCGGTTAGTTGACGATCCCCTCGGCCTCGGGCTCTTCCAGCATCTCGTGCACCGACTCTCCGGCCGGGATCATCGGGTACACGAACTCGTCTTCCTTCACCACGAAGTCCACCACCACCGGCCCCGGCGTCTCCATCGCTTCCTGGATCGCGCCGGATACCTCTTCCTGCTTGGTGACCCGGATGCCCCGGATGCCGTAGGCATTGGCCAGCTTCACGAAGTCTGGGTTCCCGCTGTAAATGGTGGCGAAGAAGTCCTTGTCGTAGAAGAAGTCCTGCCACTGCCGCACCATCCCCAGCGACCCGTTATTAAGGATGGCGTACTTAACGTCAATCTTGTTCTCCACCGCCGTGGCCAGGTCGCACAGCGTCATCTGGAACCCACCGTCGCCGGCGATGGACCACACGACCTTGTCCGGCCGGCCCACCTTGGCTCCCAGCGCCGCCGGCACTTCGAACCCCATGGCTCCGCTGCCGCCGGAGGTGATTAGCGAGTTCGGCTCCTTGTAACGGTAGTGCTGCGCCGCCCACATCTGGTGCTGGCCGACGCCGGTCACGATGATGGCATCTCCGTTGGTCTCGTCCGAAATTTGCTTCATCACCTGCTGCGGCAGCAGCTCTTCCGACTTGCGGATGAACAGCGAAGGATGCTCCACCCGCAGCGTGTCCGTCTCCTTGATCCAGTCCAGGTGCACGTTGGATTGCACCATTGGTATCAGCGCGCGCAGGCTCGCCTTCAGGTCGCCCAGCACCGGCGCGTCGGCCACCACGTTCTTGTTGATCTCGGTGGCGTCCACGTCCACGTGAACGATCTTGGCTCTGGGCGCGAAGTCGCTGAGCCGTCCGGTCACCCGGTCGTCGAACCGCGCCCCCAGCGATATCACCAGGTCCGAGCGGTCGATGGCCAGGCTCGCGTAGGCCATCCCGTGCATCCCCGGCATCCCCAGGTGCAGCACGTGCTCCGTGGACATTGCGCCGATGCCCAGCAGCGTGGTGATCACCGGGATCTGCGCCTTCTCCGCCAGCTCCCGCAGTTCGTCCCACGCCCGCGAGATCAGAACGCCGTGCCCGGCCAGGATTACCGGGCGCTCCGCCTGGTTTATCAGGCCGGCGGCGGCCCGCACCTGCCTCGGGTCCGGCTCTCCCGGTGGATGGTAGCCGGGCAGGTCCACCTCCTCCGGCCACTCGAATTCTATCTTCTCGCCGGCCAGCACGTCCTTCGGCACGTCGATCAGGACGGGCCCCGGACGACCGGTGCGTGCGATGTAAAACGCTTCCTTGATGGCCGGCGCGATGTCACGCACGTCCATCACCAGGTAGTTGTGCTTGGTTATCGGCAGCGTGATTCCGGTGATGTCAGTCTCCTGGAAGGCGTCGCGCCCGATGGCGGGCCGCGGCACCTGCCCCGTAATGCATACGATGGGCACCGAGTCCATCTGCGCTGCCATCAGGCCGGTTACCAGGTTCGTCGCCCCCGGCCCGGAGGTGGCGGAGCATACCCCCACCTTACCCGTGGCCCGGGCGTAGCCGTCCGCGGCCATCGCGGCGGCCTGCTCGTGCCGTACCAGGATGTGACGCAACTTGGGATAGCCGGACAGCGCGCCGTAGAACGGCAGTACCGCGCCGCCGGGCAGCCCGAATATCGTGTCCACGCCTTCGCGCAGCAGACTTTCGCAAATGATCTCCGCGCCTGTCATTTCCATAGTTCGGCTACTCCTGCAGTCTTTCCGGTTTCCGGTTCGGTCAGGGCATAAAAAATCCCGACCCCGAAGGGACGGGTTGTGATTCCCGCGGTACCACCCTTCTTTTCCGCGCCCCGCTCATCCATCGAGCGCCCAACGCGAAACTCTTTGTACACAGCCGTTATCGGAGCCGACCCGCTCGCCCTACTCACGCTTCCGCGCTTCAGCCGAGACGCTCCGGGGCGAGTTTGACATTTCTGGCCACCGACTTACACCAACCGTCGGCTCTCTATGAGGCCTTCCGCGCCTACTACTCCCCATCACCGCGATTTAACTGCCGAACATGCTATCACCCGCGCCAAATGGTGTCAACGAAAACCGTAACGCGCGACGGGCAAATCGCGAGTCTGGGGAGCCGGGCATCGGTCCGACACGTGCGGGGCGAATTTCACGTTTCTTTCACGAGATATTCACGTTTGCCAGCACGAATTTCGCAGGATTTTCACAGGCTCTATGTAGCCTGCGGCTATCGTAATACGTTGCGGGCGAGTTCCATGCGCTAGCCGAATAACTGCTGCCTGCGGCCAAAACGTGCGCGTCCGATTGTTTCCCGTGGCGTCGCTAAACCCGCGCCCATTCCCCGTTATAACCGAGGAGTGCCCACGCCATGCATCCGATACTTGATGCTTTCAAACCGTTCAGGCTCGCTGTTGTCGCCCTGCTCTGCATATTGGGCTTCGTCCTGGCCCTGGCCGTCCAGGATCCACCGGACGCCTCAGCCTACGCCGGGTGGGTGACCATCGAGTGCAACGATGACCAAACAACCGAGGGCGACACGTTCCGCCTGCATATCGTCACCGGAGAACCGTCCAATCTCCGCGGCGAAACCATCAAGGTGTACTGGACTACCGTGGCCGACACCGCCGACGAAAACGACTACGAGCCACTCAACCGGGAAGGTCAGGCCAGCAACCGCTATCAGTCGAGGCAGGCCCGCATGGGACGCACCTTCCACACTAAGGAGGATTCCTTCAGCGAAGCCACGGAACACTTCGAGGTGCGTGCCGTCAACGCGGCATCCGGCGGGTCCGGCGGGGGCTCCTGCCGGATCGCCATCAACGATGATGACGGACCCGGAGCCATCCGTACGTGGATCGATTCCCGTCCCACCGGCGGCACATACGAACGAGACGACACTATTCGTATCAGGCAACAGTTCACCGAGAACGTCGTGGTCGAAGGCGGCTCCGTCGACGTGGGCCTGCTGATCGGCCAGGGCTCAGACGTTTCGCACCGGTCCGCCGGTTACATCAGCGGCTCCGGAACCGACACGCTCACCTTCGAGTACCATGTTGCCGGCGATGATTTCGACACCGACGGAATCGAGGTTCCCGGCAGCGACTACGGCGGCGACGGGTCCATCCGCACCTCCGACGACCGGGAGCAGGTCAACTCCGAGTACATTGGTGTCCCCGTTGACGTCAACCACCTTGTCCAGGGCTGGAACCACGTTGACCAGGTTTCCTTGGTCTCCGCTCCCGCTGAGGGCTACACCTACGCCTCGGGCGAGCATATCGAAGTCCAGATGCGCTTCAGCCTGCCCGTCCAGGTCGACGGCGACGTTCTGCTCTCACTGTTTCTGGGCGGAGGCGACTGGCGCGGCGCTCCCTACCATCGCGGATCCGGCACCGACACTCTCGTGTTCCGATACCAGGTGCAGGACCGCGACCGCGATCCAGACGGGGTGACCGTCGGCGATGGCGGCTTCTACGCCGACGGCACCAGGTACGGCTTGGTCGGCGATGGCTCCATAACCGACGCCGCCGATTCTTCCGACATCAGTCCTATCTACGACGGCCTGCGCAACCAGATCGGACACCAGGTGGATGGCCGCCCGGTCATCACCGCCACGGCTGTTACCTCCACTCCTCCCAACGGTGACTACTATCGCATCCAGGACCGCATCCTGATCTCCGTCACCTTCAGTCGGCCGGTTTCCGTCCAGCCCACGCCCGCCCTCCGGATCTTGCTCGACAACCGCACCGTCCTCGCCCGTTACGAAGACGGTTCTACCACCGACACCCTCACCTTCAGCTACGAGGTTGTTCAAGGGGACGTCGCTGCCAACGGCATCTGGATCCCCGCCCAGGACGGTTTCTCCGGTTCCGGCTCCGTCCTCCAGGCCGATGGGGAAACGTCGGTGAACGAGCTGATTCCCGCCCTGGCTCCCCAGTCGTCGCAGGTTGTCCGGGGACTGCCCCCCAGCGCCGTCGCCAGCCGAATCGTCTCGACGCCCGCCCGGCCTCCCTTCTACCGTCTGGGTGAAACCATCGAAATCGCGGTGGAGTTCAGAGAACCCGTTACCGTCCAGGGCTCACCATACGTGTCCATCGAGCTCGACGAGTCGGGCCCCACGCAACGCGCCGCGACCTACACCTCCGGCTCCGACACCAACACCCTCATCTTCTCCTACACCGTTCAGAAGGAGGATTTGGACTATACCGGCGTCTCCCTCGCTTCCGGCGACAACGACGGCTTCGCCACCGACGGCAAGGTCTACCAGGTCGGCGTGATGAATCCCGTCAACCCCCACGTTCCCGGCTTCGACGACGATCCCAATCATCTGGTTTCCGGCCACCCCCACGTCAGGTCGGTGGATGTCGTCTCAACGCCCGGCGAAGACGGCATCTACGAAATGGGCGATGTCATCGAACTGTCGGTCACGTTCGACGACGAGGTGACCGTCACCGGCGCGCCCACGCTGTCCCTGGACGTGGGCGGAGATGCTCGCACTGCCGCCTTCAGCCGGGTCACCCAGCCTGTGTCCAGCCCGGCGCCGATCAACACCGGCCAGGTCCTGATCTTCTCCTACACCGTCCAAACTGGCGAAGAGTCCTCCGACGGCATCAGCGTCGTCGAGAACGGCCTCAGCCTCAACGGCGCCACCATCGTCGGCCCGGCCGCCATCGAACCCGACTTTTCCATCAAACGCACAACCTTCCCCGGTCACCCCGTGGAGGAGGTCGCGCCGGTGCTCCGGAGCGCACGCTCCTCCGCCGCCGGCTCGCGGGATATCCTCACTTTCAGCGAGGATATCCAGGTGCGACCCGATCTACGGACCCTCAGCGCCTTTGCCGGCGTCGACGTCGGCGTGTACCTCCGTGCCGTCATCGATATATTCGTCGACGGCCACCGCGACCACACGAGCGCCGCGGCCATCTCCGGCAAGGATCTCACCCTCACTCTGGACACAGCGATCACGCAGGGACGGGAGGTTGAGGTGGCCTACGACGACGTCTTCGCCCGCAACGTGCCCGGCGTCATCGTCGACCACGCCCTGAACCCCCTGGATCACTTCTCCAATCAGCCCGTTGCCAATGACTCGACGCTGCCCGACGCCACCGCCACCAATTGGCCGGTCATCAGCGATTACAGCCTCACCATCAGCGAGGGAGAAACCGGCACGTACACCGTCGCTCTGGGCGCACAACCCACCCAGGACGTCACCGTGACCCATTCCATCTCGCCGTCGACTCACCTGACCGCCAGCGCCTCGACGCTGACCTTCTCCGCGGACAACTGGTACACTCCTCAGACCGTGACCCTCACCGCCAGCGCCGACGCTGCCAATTCCTGGCAGGAGATAGTCCACACATCCGACCTGGACGGGTTCATCGTCGGCCACCTGAAGGTGCTTATAGAGGAGTAGCAAAAGCTACGGTTTACCCATCGTTGACACTGTGCCGGCCTGCTGGTACGGTGTTGCCGCCAACTGTGAGGCGCGGCCGGCGGAAGCCGCTTTTCGTACCGTCGCCAGCCCACGAAACGTAATAACGAGGGAGATCCTATGCACAATTCACGCAGATTGCGCCGGTTTACTTCAGCTTCACTGCCGTGGCGAGCCATTTTTGCCTCGGCTGCCGTAGCCCTGCTGATGACGGTGGTTGCCGCGTGCGGCGGCGGTGAGCCGGAGGCCCCCGCGACCTCGGGCGCTACCGGGGGAGGGGCCACGGCTCCGGAACCCACCGCGATGGCGGCGGAGCCCACGGCGGCCATGGCCGAGAACACGCCCGTGCCGCCGACCCAAACGCCCCTGCCCGCCGCAGCAACCCAGGAGGCCCTGGTCCTGCAGGTGGTCTGCATCAACCGGACCCTGCGCCCCTGCGAGCTCATTCGGGACTTCTATGCTCCGCGGGTCAGTGAAAGGACCAATGGCGAGGTGACCGTCGAGATCTCGTCTTACCCCGAACTCGGCCTCGCCGGCCCCGACACCATCCGGCTGGTCGCGGACCAGACCCTGGAGTTCGCCGAGATTTACTCCGGATACGTCGGCGGTGACCTTCCGATCATCGACGTCGGAAACCTCTGGGGCCTCTCCCCGAGCAACGACGCGCACCTGGAGCTCACCGACGCCATTGAAGACGACATGATTCGCATCCTCCGGGACTCCACCGGCGGCGAACCCATCTTCCGCGCGTACTACCCCAATCAGTATGTCTTCAGCGGTGAGCCCCTGCCGGATCTGGCTTCCTACAAGGACAAGAACATCCGCCAGCACAGCACCATCCTGGGCGACCTGCTGGCCGGCCTGGGCGCGGCGGGCCAGTTCGTGGCTTTCGCCGACGTGTACACCGCCCTGGAACGCGGCGTGCTGGACGCGGGAATCACCGGCGGCACCCCTGGCTACGGCCAGCGCTGGTACGAGGTCACCGACTACCTCTACGGCCCCATCGTCGGGTCCATCGGCGTGACCTACGTTACCGTCAATGGAGACAAGTGGCGCCAGCTCACCGCCGAGAACCGCGAAATCCTCAAGGAAGTGGGCAAGGAGTACGAGGCCGAGAACCTCCGACTGCTCAAGACGGATTGGGACCCGGCCGGCATCAGCCTCAACGTCGCCGAAGGCATGGAATATTCCGATTTCCCGGACGACGTCAAGGCCCAGATGCGCGACACTGCGCTCAATGCGATTATTCCCAACTGGGTCGAGCGCGCCGGCGGAGCCGACTCCGAAGGCGTCAACATCTTCAACGAAAAGGTCGGCCCCATCGTCGGCGTGGTCATCAACCCCGATGGCACCGCCAGCGAGACCGAGGCCATGATGCCCAGTCCCGCCTCCTCCGACGCCATGGCCTCTAAAACCCAGTTGGTAACTCAGGGCGAGAGCTTCGAGTTCCAAATGACTTGCATCAACCGCACCGTTGCCCCGTGTGAACTTCTCACCGGCTTCTTCATACCTGAAGTTGCGGAGCGCACCAACGGTCAGGTCCAGATGGAGGTCTCCTCATATCCTGAGCTGGGTATCGCCGGACCCGACACTCTTCGCCTGGTGGGCGACAACACCCTGGAACTTTCCATAATCTACAGTGGATACGTGGGTGGCGACCTGCCGATCCTCGATATCGGAAACCTGTGGGGCCTCTCGCCCAGTGAGGAGGCTCACCTGGCCCTTGCCGATGCCATCGACGAGGACTTGGTTTCCGTGCTGCAGGAGACCACCGGCGGCCAGCCCATCCTGCGGCAGTACTACCCCAACCAGTTCCTCTTCAGCCGCGATACCCTGCGCACCGTCGCCGATTTTGAGGGTAAGAAGATCCGGCAGCACAGCACCGTGCTGGGCGATCTGCTGGCCGGACTGGGCGCGGAGGGCCAGTTTGTGGCCTTCGCCGACGTGTACACCTCCCTGGAGCGAGGGGTAATGGACGCCGGCGTCACCGCCGGCGAAGCCGGACACAGCCAGCGCTGGTACGAGGTTACCGACTACTTGACCGGTCCCATCGTAGGCTCGGTGGCTGTCGCCTACCTGGTGATGAGCGGTGACCGCTGGGATATCCTTCCGCCCGACATTCAGCAGATCATGCTCGAAGTGGGCAAGGAATACGACGATCTGGCTCGCAAGACCCTGATCGAGGAGTGGAACCCCTTCAGCATCAGTGCCAACGTTGAAGCCGGCATGACCCACGAGCCATTCTCCGACGAGGTACAGGCGCGTATGCGGGAGATTGCCCTCGACGTCATCCTGCCCAACTGGGTGGAACGCACCGGCGGCCCGGACAGCGACGCGGTGAAGCTCTACAACGAGAAGGTTGCCTCCATCCTTGGCGTGGTCATCAACCCCGATGGCTCCGCCAGCGAGACCGCGCCATGATGTCGGCCGAATCCGCCACGGAGCAGGCTACATCGTCGGCCCCATCGTCGGCGTCGGCGTCGGCGTCGGCGCCGATGGTGAAGCCGAGGACATCAAGTAGCTAGCAGCTGATCAGGGGCCTCCCGTCTTCAGGCCGGGCTGATAAAAGACCCACCGGATCGCGGCGAATATCGCACTGGTTGACTTTTATCAGACCGGTCAATAAAGTCCCAGCCTGCGTGTCATATTCGGGGATTCCTGCCCCTTTCTCTTCTTTGAGTATGTCTAGCATTCGATGATTTGCCGGCGCATCTCTAACACTCGTGGCCGGCTTACCGGAGGCGCCAGTTGACTACACCATCCGCGGCAACCCCCACGCCGGTTTTGCTGACCCGGCTCATCCACAGGATCGACGCTGCCTTGGATTGGGTCTACCGCGTCTTTGGGTATATCTGCGGTACTCTTTTGCTCCTTCTGGGCATCTACATCACCTACCAGGTGATTGTGCGTAAGATCGGTGGCCCCGTTCTGGGCAACCAGGAGTTGGTGGGCGGCTACGTCCTGGCCTTCGCCGGAACTTGGGCCTTCTCCTACTCCCTGCGCACCGGCTCCCATGTCCGCATCGACGTACTGCTGCCCCTCTTCTCGCGAATCCACCCCTATATGCGTTCGGCGGCCGACTGGCTGGCCCTCGGGTCCGTGGGCTTCTTCGGCTTCATCACCGCCATCAAGAGTTGGGAGGAGGTCGCAGAGTCCAAGTGCATCCGCACCAACGCCGAGGGCATGTGCGAACCCGCTCTGGCCAACACCTATCTCATCGGTAACTTCTTGCCCGAACTCTGGATGTTCCAGATGATCGTCGCCGTCGGTTTCACCATGCTGGCCTTTACTGCGTTCCAGTGGATGCTCAGCATGATACTCCGCGGACTGCTCGAAATCTGGCACAAGAACTCCGGCGGCGACGTGGCCGACCTGGCGCCTGACGCCGAGGTCTTGCAGGAAGCCGCTTCCGGCGTGTAGCCCTCCTGCTCATTTCACTATAGCCCTTCCTACTCCACAGCAGCCGTCGGTCAGGCGGCCATCACTGCACGGAGGACCGTAAAAGATGGCAATCATCGCCGCATTCAGCATGATGGGAGTTTTCTTCCTCATCGGATTGTACGTCGCCGGCGCCCTCGGAGTGCTGTCCCTGGTGATGATGCAGGCCTTCTCCGATGCTCCGTTGTGGAACATCCTCGGCAACAAGGCATGGGAGAGCAACACCAACTTCATCCTGGTTGCGGTCCCCCTCTTCCTGCTCATGGGCGAGCTCATGCTCCGCTCCGGCATGGGCGAGCGCATGTACGGCGCCCTCTCCCGTTGGCTGGTGTTCCTGCCCGGCGGATTGCTCCACACCAACATCGCCTCTTGCGCGGTCTTCGCCGCCTGCTCCGGCTCCAGTGTCGCCACCTCCGCCACCATCAGCCGCGTCTCACTGCCGTCCTTCCGCCAGCGCGGCTACAGCGAACGACTCGTCATCGGCTCCCTGGCCGCCGGCGGAACCCTGGGCATCTTGATCCCGCCCAGTATCGGACTCATCATTTACGGTGTGCTGGTTGAGGAGTCCATTGGCCGTCTCTACATGGGCGGATTCCTGCCCGGATTCCTGCTCGCGTTCGTTATGATCCTGATGATGATCATCACCTCTATCATATTCCCGGGCACGGCGCCTATGGAGGAGGGAGTCCGCCGCCTCTACCGCGCCTGGTTCAACGGCATCGGTGTCCGTCGCTACAACCAGGAACAGATGACCACGATGCGGCAGGAGCAGGCCGTCGAGGCCGGCCTGTCCGACATCGACGATCGGCGCGCCTATCGACGTGGCCGCTCCACGTTGTCCTACTCTGAAGCCGTCGCTGAATGGCTGCGGATGATCAAGGAGGCCACCTTTGGCCTGCTCGCCATCGTTCCGGTGCTCATCATCATCGTGGTGGTCCTCGGTTCCATCTACACCGGCTGGGCCACCCCCACCGAGGCCGCTGCTATCGGCGTGGTTGGTGCGCTGGTGGTGGCCATTGCCAACGAGCTCTACAAGCGGGTGCTGGGCATCTACCCCGATTGGAACGGCTCGTACCAGGGCATCAAGGTGATGTTGCTCGACGCCATCATTTCCACCGTCCGCACCTCCTCCATGATCATGCTCATCGTCATGGCGGCGTTCACCCTCAGCTTTGCCTTCGCTCGCTTGGGCATCTCCGGGGACATTTCCGAGTGGATCACCGGCCTGAACCTTAACGCCCTCCAGTTCGTCATCATCCTGGTGTTCTTCTACCTGCTGTTGGGCACCTTCATGGAAAGCTTCGCCATGTTGGTGACCACCATCCCGATCCTCACGCCCTCCCTGGAAGCCGTGGGCGTTGATCTGGTGTGGTTCGGCATCATCATGGTGATCCTCGTCGAAGCCGCCCTCATCAGCCCGCCCGAGGGCATCAACCTCTACATCCTCCACGGCGTGAGACAGGACGTAGACCAGCAGATGGCGGAACAGACCGCGGAGGCCCAGGCGGCTTTGCAACAAAGCACGATCACAGATGTCTATATCGGAGTCTTGCCATTCATGGGCTGCATGGCTCTGGTGATAGCACTGTTGTTCGTGTTTCCCGATATCGCCCTGTGGGCGCCGTGCATCATCTACGACGATCCCAGCCGCGATTTCCTGCAATCGGTCAACGTCGAACGCGATGCCGCCGGCTTCTGGGAGCAGGTCCGCTATTGCTCGTCAGAGTTTCGCCCCCTGGCGTACCGGTAGCGCGGGCCCCCGGCTCCCTGCCGTATAATGCAGGAAGCGCCTCTGCCGCCGTTGGGAGGCAGGGGCGCTGCTACGTTAAACGACACCGAACGTAATTTGGTTGCCGGTTTGAACGAGGGTCAAAAGCGAGGTACGCCCATGAAATACCCGGTTTTGCTGCATAAAACAGACTCTGGGTACACCGCGGTTTGCCCCAGATTTCCCGCCTGCAACGCACAGGGCGCCACCGCCGAGGAAGCCCTCGAAAACATCCGGGATGCCATTATCGATTTCACTACTGTGCGCGAGGGACTCCGCTGGCACGATGTCCTCGACAGCGATGACATCACAGAGGTGGAAGTTGAGCAACAGAAAGAGATCGTATTGCAATACCGCATCAGGATGATCAAGCACTCCGACGGCTTTTCTGTGTCGTGTCCGATGCTGCCTGGCTGCCACTCACAAGGCGACACTATGGACGAAGCGCTGGCAAATATCCAAATCGCGATCCGCGAATGGCTGGTCTCCGCCCAGGAAATTCTCCTGTTGGGCGAACCGGATGTGGAAGTCGTAGAGGTAGGCGATGAGGACGAAGTGGCCGTTTAGCTATGCCCAGGATCCCAGGGGTCAATCATCGACGGGCGGTCAGAGCGTTTGAAAAATTGGGGTTCGTAGTGCAAAGAGAAACCGGGCACATTGTAATGGCGCGAGGGCAGACAAGGCTGATCATCCCCCCCACAATCCCATCGACGCATTCACAATGGGCAGCATCGTCACCCGCGCAGGTCTGACCGTGGAAGAGTTCCGCAACCTGCTGTAACGCTATCAATGTTCTGAACTGACGCGTACCCACTTGTGTTCAATCTGTCATTGTTAGCGCCCTTTCCCTTGTCATTGCGAGCGAAGCGTGGCAATCCCGTCGCCTGAAGACTTCTCCTCCGCCTACGGGATCGCAGCGTCGCTACACTCCTCGCACTGACAAACTGGATACGCGTGAGATGTTCAGCAATGTTCCATATCGGGTGCTTTTTACTGGTCGTGACGCATAATCATTCGCCCCTACGCTTGCCGCTCTGCGTAATCCGCCCGAATCTCAACCGTAAAGCAATGAACGTCGCCATTGACCCCATACGCCTGCCGCATTAGCATACCCCCGCCATGTACGCTCTCATCCTCGCCGGCGGAAAGGGCGAACGACTTCGTCCCCTCACCGACAACGTGCCTAAACCCATGATCCCCCTGTTCGGCCGTCCCATCCTCTGGCATCAGGTACAGTGGCTGCGCGAGGCCGGCGTCACTGACGTTGTCTTTCTGGTCGGCCACCTCGCCGACGCGGTGCGGGATTATTTCGCCGACGGCAGCCAATACGGCATCCGCGCCCACTACAGCCGCGAGGACGTTCCCCTCGGTCGCGGCGGTGCCCTCCGTCATGGCCTGGCCATCCTGCCCGAAACCGACGAGCCCGTAATCGCTACCAACGGCGACATCGTCACCGACGCCTGCCTAGCGGATCTCCTCGACGACTACCATTCCCGTCGTCTCCAGAACCACAGCCACGTCGCGACCATCCTCACCCTCTCCATGACCAGTCCCTACGGCATAGTGGACACCGACCCGAACGGCCTGGTGAGCCAATTCCGCGAAAAGGCGACCCTCCCCTACGCCATCAACGGCGGCGTCTACGTGCTCCATCCCGCCATCCGCAACCTGTTGCCCGAGTCTGGTGACCACGAGACCTCTACCTTCCCGTCCCTGGCCGCACAGGGCCGCATGTCCGCCGTATCCACCGACGCCTTTTGGCGCAGCGTCGACTCTCTCAAAGACCTGCGTGAAGCGGAAGAGCATCTTGCCGGCCGGGCCGTCGAGCCGGTCAAGGCGGCCCGGTGATCACCTCCGCCCAGGCGCAGCAAATCGCGGACACCGCCACCAGGATCCGCGAAAACATCCAGCTGGCCATCGTCGGCAAGGACGAGGTCATCGAGTACATCCTGGCCGCCCTATTCAGCGCCGGCCACATCCTCGTAGAGGACGTCCCCGGAATCGGCAAGACTACCTTGGCCCGTTCCCTAGCCTACTCACTCGACTGCGAGTTCCGGCGTATCCAGTTCACCCCCGACCTGATGCCCTCCGACATCACCGGCATCCATTACTACAACCAGCGCAACGGCGAGTTCGAATTCCGCCCCGGTCCCGTCATCTCGCAAATCGTCCTCGCCGACGAGATCAACCGCGCCACGCCTCGAACCCAGTCCGCGCTCCTAGAAGCCATGGCCGAGCGCCAGGTCACCGTCGATCAGGACACCGTACAGTTGCCTGTGCCTTTCCTCGTCCTGGCCACCCAGAACCCCATCGAGCTGGAGGGTACCTTCCCCCTGCCCGAGGCCCAGATCGACCGTTTCCTCCTCCGCCTGCGCCTCGGCTACCCCTCTGAGGACGACGAAAACGCCATGCTCGAGCGTTTCGAGGACGCCGACCCGCTCGCGACGCTCCAGCCCGTGGCCTCCGCTGACGACGTGCTCCGCATCCAGGGCCTGGTCCGCCAAGTCTACATCGACCCCGTCCTCCGCGCTTACCTCGTCCAGGTGATCCGCGCCACCCGCGAACACCCCGACGTGGAGCTCGGCGCCAGTCCCCGCGCTACTCTCGGCCTCTACCGCTGCGCCCAGGCACTCGCCGGCATCCGCTGCCAGGAGTACGTCACCCCCGACGACATCAAGTCCCTCGCCACCTCCGCCCTGGCCCACCGCATCATCCTCAAGAGCATGGCCCGCCTCCGCGAGCGCAGCCAGGAATCCGTCGTCAACGAAGTCCTCGAAGCCCAGCCCGTCCCCATCTAGCCGAACAACCCCCGCTGCCCGTCGCTATCATCGCCGGCCTGACGCGTACCCACTTGCGTTCAAACTGTCATTGCGTGCGCAGCGCGGCAATCTCGTTGGCAGCAAGACGTCGTCTAGGCGATACGTTTGCTACGTCGCTTCGTCCCGAGCAATAACAAACTGGGTACGCGTGAGCGTCGCTGGCGCCGTGCGGGGATTGTTCCGTACCGCCCGGTGGATGTGGTGGATCTGGGCGACGCGTCCGTATGTGCTCTGGCGGTGATCGGGTTGGTATATCGCCCACACCGCCTCCGTCCCTTGCTGGTGCCGCGCAACGCGTGTGCCGGTCGCCTTCAACCAACCGCTAGTACTCCGTCAAATTTGTATAGGCAGATAAAGGATGAAACGAGCCATGGTTGCTACGCTGGCGGTGAAACAGCGGTGCGGGAGGTGTGGCATCCATGGTTGCGGAGAAATACGCGGTACGGTTGTCGGCGGAAGATCGGGACCAACTGGAGCGGTTGATCCGTAGTGGCCAGCGCTCCGCTCGGATCATCAATCGGGCGCGCATCCTGCTCAAGACCGACGAAGGGTGGAGTGCTTCCCAGGTGGCGGCGGCCCTGGACACGTCGCCGCGCACGGTGTTCCGCACCAAACGGCGGTACGCCGAGGAAGGATTGGACGGTGTGCTGTACGACCATCCCCAAGCCAATCGGTATCGCAAGCTGGATGATCGGGGTGAAGCCCGTCTGATTGCCCTGGCGTGCAGTGACGCTCCCGAGGGCCATGACCACTGGACCCTGCGTTTGTTAGCCGACAAGGTGGTGGAATTGGGATTGGTGGTGTCGCTATCCCACGAGACGGTGAGGGCTCAGGCTCAAAAAACACCCTCAAGCCGTGGCGGAAGGCGCAGTGGTGCATCCCGAAAGTAGGCGGCGAGTTCGTGTCGGCGATGGAGGACGTGCTGGACCTGTACGCCGAACCCTACGACCCCGATCGGCCGGTGGTTTGCTTTGACGAGACCTCCACCCAGCTGCTGGCCGAGGTCAGGGCGCCGCTGTCCGTCCAGCCGGGAGGGCTGCGGCGGCAGGACTACGAGTATCGGCGCGGCGGCACCCGCAATCTGTTCCTGGCCTGTGAACCCCTGGCGGGCTGGCGCCACGTGGCCATCACCGAGCGCCGCACCATGCAGGACTTCGCCCAGCAGATACGCTGGCTGGTGGACGTGGCCTACCCCGATGCCCCAGTCGTGCGAGTGGTACTGGACAATCTGAACACCCACCGCATGGCCTCCCTTTATGAGACCTTCCCGGCTGCTGAGGCCCGACGCATCGTGAAGCGGCTGGAGTTTCACCACACGCCCAAACACGCCAGCTGGCTCAGCATGGCGGAGATCGAATTCAGCGCGTTGGGGCTCCTGCCTCAAGAGGAGAAATCCCGACACCGACGCCTTGCAACGCCAGATCACCGCCTACGAGACCCAACGCAACGCAGCGGGGATCATCATCGACTGGCGGTTCAGCACCCACGACGCCAGAGCTAAACTCCATCGTTTCTACCCCTGCCTTTCCAACATTGACTGATTATTAGCAGTACTTGGGCTTTGCGCTACATCCGGCTATGGAACAGTGTTGCGAAGGGAATTAGAACCGCTAAAATGGCTTTCGGCGGGGTGAGCACGAGGACTCTTTCCTCGGCGACGTAATCGAGGACGGCGCTTCCGTAGCACCCCTACCGGGCGGCTGGCCATCAAATGATGAGCGACCAGATCAATCAGGCAATGTCCACACTCACCGATCGCGAGCACAAAGTACTGAGGATGCGCTTCAGCCTCGACGACGGCCGAACCCATACCCTTGAGGGGGTTGGCAAGCAGTTCAGAGTAACCCGGGAACGAATCTGCCAGATCGAGGCAAAGGCCATGCGCAATATGCGGCACCCGTCCAGGGCCAGAGCACTGCGCGGATCCCTGGAATAACACCGGACCCCGGGCTCTCGATAAAACCCGCAACCGACCTCCCGGGCTACAATAGACACCAGCGGGAGGTTCAACCATGCCCAAAGAACGAGGTGTCAACTACACGCCAGACGCCGACGACTATTCATTCGACGACACCGCGATCGGCGAAGCCGCCCATGCATCCTTTCATCGTCTGGCCTCGGGATACCCACAACAGGAACCCGACGACATTCACCACCTCGCCGACGTCATCACCGGCATACGCGATTCCACAATCGCTGACATGGAACTGCGCAAGGCTTCCGGTCTCTACTCCATGACCCAGGCCCGCACCATCGACACCATCCTGGACCGCGCCGATGCACTCCTACAACATTACCAGGACCACCACATGGAACAGCGCCAGAACGAGCGCGACATGTGGGCAGACCTGCTCCGCGACACGAAAGCCCTCCTGCCCGAATGGGATAACGACGACGTCAACCAACTGATCCACGACCTGGATCATCCCAGAGACGCCATGGAAACCCTGGCTCAAGTGTGGAAGCCCGACAACACCATTCTGGTCGCGCCTGACCTGGAGACGATCGACCACTACACCCAGGCTGTCCCGTTCACCGCATCCGACGATTATCCCAAGGTCAACGGAGACGTCGACGCCTACGATATCCGCGATAAACACGTTTACGGGGATATCCCCACCGACCTGGAAGACCGCACGGCATCGGTAACCCGCTACTACGTCGACGCTCCCGAACCGGCGGGTTGGACCCTCAATAGCCGGGGACAGTACGTACCGCTCTACGACGAACCCGTAGAGCCCCAGCTCCTTACCTACCAGGTCCACCAAGTTGACCACAACGTACACCACTTCGACCCCAAATCCATCACAATGGTCACCGCGGACCCGGAACAGCTCGAGCACTGGCGCCGCACCGGCATCATCGACCAGGACAAGCCCGTATTCATCATCACCACCGAGGCCGAGGTGGCCGAGATGTGGAGCGAGCGCGGCTACATCGACTATGACACCACCATTATGGTCATCGACCCCGACACAAACCCCGAAAGCTGGGCGAGAGAAGCTCCGCCCGACGCCCAGTTGGTCTACACCACCATACCCAAAAGGGCCGAAACGCAACTGGTCCAAGACAGGAACATCTTTGGCGAAATTCCCCACCACCTAAAAGTCAAGGCCCAGACATACACCAACTGGCCTCATGACGAACATACGGGAGCCTACGGATACCCGGTGCCCAGAAGGGCCACGATCCTACTCAGAACTCCACTCCCGGAAATCCAAACCTGAGCGCCAAGAACCCCGCAGTAGACCGCTCCGATGGTGCCTTCGAGCGCTTATGCTTGCCGGCGTCTCGGCGCGTTGCACATTGGTTCGGAAACCAGTGTACCGCCCTCCGGGCTGGCCAGGTGCCGTTCCAGCGCTGTGAAGGTGTCTATGAGTTCGGGAGACTGAAAGGCGCGGTTGCGCCGGCCCACGCAGGGATACTCCTCAGAGGAATTGTTCACCCCAAACGTCGTCCCTAACCTCCCTCCACGGGCCGGAAACGTCTCTACAGAACCGCTCTGAAACGACTGTCTCAAGTCGGGTTTTCATGGTAATAGGGTAGGCCGCCGCCAGGAGCCGGGGACCCTTAACGCTGAACAACCCGAATATGCCGTCGCCCGGAACATCCACGTACCGGACCTGGAACGTTTCCAAGGTCACCGTTATTGCCGTGGTGAAAATGGTATTTCTGGATCAGTGGTCTCACGAATCGCCTGACCGTCTCGTCAGATGCCTTGAGGTCAGGCGCTGCCAGCCTCGTTCAGCGGGTTGAACTCCTTGGCGTAATCCGTGCGCGGGCAGTCGTCGCCTTGCGGACGATCTCGTGCTGCACGTTCCCCAGTTGACCCACCAGGCTAAAGCCCAAGTGGTCGTAGGTCCATATGTCTTTGTCATATTCCCTGATCTGGCCAGCCGGCCGGCCATTCACCGCAACTTCGGTGATGCGGTTTTCCGTCCGGTCGAACGTGACCGTCGGTGTGCCAATTGCCATGTGCGCTCCTGAATTATGTGGGTCATGCGGCACCGGTAGGTTCCGGTCACGCCAGACAAGTTATCAATAAAGCCAGGCGCCGCTGGATGGCCGGCCGCCTGGCTGAGGTTCGGTATCGGCTCAGCCTTCCAGTAGAGGGAAATCCGAATACCGGTGGATAGCCCGGTGGGCAATGCTGCTGGTTACAAGGGCGGCGCTGATTGCGGGAAACGAATCAGGCCGTGGCAGCATCGCCCACCGGGCCGACCCGATCGCCCTGCCATCTATGGTTCAGCGTTATCAGCGAAACCACTTCCCACCTCCTGTGCTGACGGGCCCAATGCCCCTCGGTTCGTAACGAGTGGAGCGTCCCTGCCACCCCAGCGTTCGAAATATATATTATGCCATTTAACAATGATTGTCAACCCAAACCGAAGCTCACGCGAGGAAATTTCGCTACTCGGGATTTGGTCGAACGGCGGCTGAAATCGGTCAATTTGCCGACGAATTTCGTTTCGTCATGTCGGCAGTTTCAACAAACAATTTTTGGTCGCGTCTGCTCGGTGAGAGTTTTGACCACAACTACCGTCGACGATCCCAACAACTGGTCTACGGCGGTTGGGGAACAGCGAGACCGATGAACCGCGGAGTTCTTGCACTGCGCGATTCGCGGATAATCTGACTGAAGTTCTCAGCAAACACGGCGTAGGGGCTAACGGCGGTAACCAACGTGACCATGATGCCGTCCGCGACCATAAGTAGGTAAGATCCTGGGTAGGCTTCAGGGTCGAACCATGGGATGACCTGTACTGGCGTGTTGCCTACCGTGGCTTGAGCATTAGGTCAATTTCGCAGTTGTCAACCTTTGGAGCTCCGCCGCGGCTGTAGGCTTTGTTTCTGCGTTCTGACAGTAGCGGCTTTCGAGCTTCCTCGATGCTCTTTTCTGGGAAATTGCTTTCCAAGGCGGCGATGGTGTTCCGGTAAGTGGACTGTCGTTGGTCGGTCCTGACGTAAATCACGGCGTCGTCCGTCAGCATTGGACGGCATTTGGCGAATACTTGCTCCAGTAGTTGCAGGTATTGGTGCTCGTTGCTGAACTTGCCACCGTACCGATGTCCTGCGGCGGCGTTGGGACGCTCCGTGTCTCCCAACAGCCATAATCGCAACCACTGGTCGTAGTAGTAGTTGGTTACATTGTGGTATGGCGGCGACGTGATGAGCAGGCTGGCCTTGCTCCACTTATCGTCACGTACGTCACGAGCTAGACGTGGCAACCCTCGTCGGCTGTCTCCTAGTATTACAGTTGCACTTGAATTGCGGGCCTCTGAAAGTGCCTCTTGTAACGGATTCCAAGGCTCTGGCTTGGTGCCGCCAGCTCCACCACGGCTACCGGATAGGCAGGTCAGCACTCTCATAAAGTAGTCACAGCAGCCTGCATGACAGCCGTCTAACTTCGGGCACGGTCAGTGATATGAGTCCTTCCCTTGAAGCGCGACTGTAGTACTAAGAGCCTATCCTAATAACCCAGCGGCTCTGAGGGCGATAAGGGCGCAGGCGAAATGCAGAAATGCGATGTAGTTCTCGGGGGACTTGTCCCAACGGACCAGGATGCGACGGAAACGGTTCAGCCAACTGTGCGTGCGTTCCACCACCCAACGCCGGGCTTTGAAACCGGCCTCCCGTTTGATGGCCTTTGCCTCTTCACCGCGGCTGCGGATGTGGGCGGTGAAGCCGAACTCATCCACGGTGCGGCGCACCTCGGGGTAGTCGTAACCTTTATCCAGGCACAATCCCCGGGGATGTTCCGGGCTGGGCGCCGGTCGGGATACCGGCAGGCTGTCCACCGTAACCCGCACCAGCTTCATGTCGTGGCGGTTGGCTCCGTCCACCGCCAGACCCACTGGGACGCCCTGGGCTTCGGTCAGCAGGCTCCGCTTGACCCCCCGCTTGCCTCGGTCGGTGGGGTTGGCGCCGGTTTTCCCCCACCCAGGGGAGATTTGGTCATGGCTCCGTCCATACTCAACCAACTCCAGTCCAGACCCTTCAGTTCGTCATAGCGCTCCAATCCCACCCGCCACAGTTCCAGGAACACCCCCGCGGCAACCCATTCCTGAAAGCGCAGATGCGCCGTGGACCCGGAGCAGATGCCCGTGGCGTCCAGCGCCTTCCACTGGCAGCCGGTGCGCAGCACGTAGAAGATGCCATTGGCGCAGGTGCGGTCGGGAACCCGGGGCCGACCGCCGCCGAACCGATGGGTGTTCACACGCTCAGGGATCAGGGGCTCCAGCACATCCCAGAGTTCGTCGGAGACCTGGAAACCGCCGGTGGTGGGATTGGTCTTGGTGGCTGGGCCAGCACGCTTGGGACGTGGCGGCTTGGGGTCTTTCGCTTTGCTCATTGCCCTAGTCTATGCGCAACCCTGGTTTGGCTTCCCGGAACGGGGCCGCGAGTTTTCACCAGTTATTAGGATAGGCTCTAAGCAGGTGTGTTCTGCTATTACTTGGTCAGCTAATTCGTTAGGGAACATCCCATAGTATGGCCCGATACCGGCCCATCGCGACGTTGCGGTCCCGTACTTCGGTTTGGCGTTGGAGTTGGTCATTGTTCTTTGAACAGTTCGGCTAGGATCCCCTGCCCCCGCCGCAGCGGTATGGCGGCGTACGCATTGGCTCGGATAAGCGGAATGAAGCCATCTCTGTACAGGTGAGTGTACAGGTCATCAACCAAGTCGAGGGCGTCACCGAGTCTGGGAAAGGCAGCTAAGCTGGTGTTGTTGGGCTCGGTGGCGGCTTGGTTGACGATTGGGGTCATAAGCACGGCGTGCTGTCCGGCCTCGCTCTTGTACATGATTTTGCGGCCGTAGTTCACGGCTTGACCGTACGCCGCTTTGGTGGTGGCGGGGTTGGGGGTAATGTGTTTGTAGATGTACTCGGTGGTGGGTGCCATAGTGGTGCCATTGGGCAAGTGCTGGCGTGGTCCTTTCTTTTCCTGCCAGTCCAGCTCTTCGAGATGGTCCATGAACTCGCCCGTTTTCTCTACGCCCATGAGGAGTAGTCCTAGCCTTCGATGGGGCATTTGAAGAGCTGTTTGTTCCCAACGGCGTGAGCGGTGATTTTGTGGAACGTTTCTAGTAAGAGCCTGTCTACGATCTCTGGAATAGGTTAAGTTGAGACTATGATCAGGGGAGGGGTAACCATGTCTCATTCTTATTCCAGCGACATTAGCCGGGAGCAATTTGCCCATATTCTGCCGACGTTGGAGTCGGCCCGCCGCCGGACCAAGCCCCGCACCGTGGACTTATATGACGTTTTCTGCGGCGTGCTGTACCTCTTGAAAAGCGGGTGCCAGTGGCGAATGCTGCCCGCGGACTTCCCCAATTGGCGCACTTGCTACCAGTATTTCCGGCAATGGAGCGAGCGGCCGGGCCCGGGTCAGGATTCCATTCTGGAGCAAGTCCTAAAACAAATCGGTTGGCGAGGTCCGACAAAGCAATGGACGGGAAAAGCAGACCAGCTGCTGCATCGTGGACTCCCAGAGCGTGAAGAACACGGACACCGCCGGGCACAAGGGTTATGACGCAGGCCAGAAGGTGTCCGGGATCAAGCGTCATATCGCGGTGGACACGCAAGGATTGCCCCATGCGATACATGTGACTACCGCCGACGTTACCGACCGGGCTGGGGCTTTGGCGATGTTTGACCGGCGCCGAGACGGCCTCAGTCAAGTGCAGAACGTGCTGGTGGACGGGGGTTATACCGGAAAGCCCTTTGCCACTGCGGTGCAAGGCCTGTTGGGAGCCGCGGTGGAAGTGGTGCAACGCAGCGAACTGCACACCTTCGTGGTGCTGCCAAAGCGATGGGTGGTGGAGCGATCTTTCGCCTGGCTGGAAAAGTGCCGCCGACTCTGGAAGAACTGCGAAAGAAAGCTCAATACCAGCCGGCAAATGGTGGTGCTTGCCTTCATGGTGCTAATCCTAAAAAGATCGTAGACAGGCTCTTATGCGGAAAGGTTCGACGTCGCTTGGTCATCCGGCATTGGGGTTTATCTTAACGGCGCCGTCCTTGCCTTTTCGCGCGGTCTGGATCCCGACCAACGGAACGGTTCGCATTGCCGCAGAACAAGCAGGAACCGGTTACTTCTTTCGAACTGCGGGCCCCGTCCCTCTCCGAAAGTCCCTCCGACGAGAACACGTTGAACCTTATGCTACCCGCCAGTGCAGTCAGTCAGGCTTCACAACCCGAGACCAACTATCGTTCATCATATCCAGACCGCCAGGGCGCAGCCCTGGACGCCACCCAGCGTACCAAGGAAATCTCCGTATGCGAGGCGGCCTCAAGTTTTTTGACACGGCCAACGCTGCATCTATAATTGCGGTCATAGCGCTCAAGGCTCCAGGCCACACCCAAAGGAGATTGCGATATGCCCACTTGGAAAGTTGCGTATTTCAGCGGAGTAGGTGGACGCCCGCAAGTGATGCTGGACAATGCCCCTGACCATTTGGAGGTCACGGTAGTGGACCCCTCGCTATCGGAGGCCGAAAAGATCGAGCTTTGCCGCGACGCCGATGCTCTCATCACCAGCGATCTCTCGACCAATGTGCTGAGGGAATGTCCCAAGGTTAAATTGATCCAGACCCTCAGCGCCGGCTACGACCGGCTGGACCTCGAGTCCATCCTGGAGATGGGAATACCGGTGGCGAACAACGGCGGCGCCAACGCCATCTCGGTCTCCGAGCAAACCATCGGCCTGATGATAGGCATCGGCAGAAACCTCATGGCCCAATGGGAAAGCACCACCAGGCAACGTCAATGGCGGGGCAGTCTCTATCAAACCGACCTGTCGGAGGTTACCGACAAGACTGTAGGCATCGTGGGGCTTGGACGCATCGGCCGGCAAGTTGCCAAGCGACTCACTGGGTTCGACACCCGGACCATCTTTTACGACGTCGTAGACATTCCGGACGACATAAAGCAAGAACTCAAAGCTGAGCCTGTGTCTTTCGAGGAGCTGTTGGAGATGTCGGACATCGTCAGCCTGCACGTGCCCTTGACTCGGCGAACCCGTGGGATGATGTCCGACCGCGAGTTTGGCATGATGAAACAGACGGCGTTCTTGATTAACGCCTGTCGGGGTCCCGTGGTGGACGAAGCGGCACTCTACCGGGCTCTCACCGAGGGGCAGATCGCCGGGGCCGGACTGGACGTCCTTGAGGTCGAGCCAACGCCGGCGGAGAACCCGTTGTTCGATCTCGACAACGTGATCATTACCCCGCACATGGCGGGTCAAAGCCAGGAAACCGCGTTGCGAGCAGCGCATTTTGCCTACGGTAATATCCTGCTAGTGCTTTCCGGTGGGGAAGCCGAATCGCTGGTTACCCCCGAATAGCCTCCGAAGATGGTCTCAAAAGGAGTTGTGCTCATGATTTGGTGCCGCTTTCAGCTAGGCGACAAGATCAGCTTTGGCATGGTCGAAGACGGCAACGTGACCGAGGTGTGGGGCAACCCGCTTGAAGACTATGCTGTCACCAACCATTCCTATCCCCTGGATCAGGTTAAGCTGTTGGCGCCCATCGCGCCTCCGATGCTATACGCCGCCGGGCCCAACTATCGCGGGCATGTCGAAGGCATGGCGGCGCGGCGCGGGTCACCACCCGCGTACCCGGACCGCCCGTCGCCCAACTACCGGTCAGTCCACGCCATCATCGGGACCGAAGAAAACATCGTCGTTCCCGCCGACTGCTCGGGCGTAGTGCAGCCGGAAGGTCAACTGGCAGTGGTTATCGGCAAGAAAGCCCGCAATGTGCCGGTGTCCGAGGCCCTGGACTACGTTTTCGGTTACACCATCGGCAACGACATCAGCCAGCGACCGTGGCAGCAGGCTGACCGCACCATGTTCCGGGGCAAAAATTGCGATACCTGGAAACCCATGGGACCCTGGATCGTTACCAATATGGACCCCAAGGGCTTTCGCATCATCGTCCGCCACAACGGAGAGGTGTGGGAGGATTTCTCGTCCGCCGATCAGATCTGGGACACGGCCACCTGGATCCACGAACTCAGCAACTACGCCACCCTGTACCCCGGCGACGTCCTCTGGATGGGTACCCAAGGGGCGGACGGGGACATGTTCCCCGGAGACACCATCGAGGTAGAAATCAGCGGCATCGGCACCCTCCGCAACTACGTGGTAGCCGAGGAGGTGTGAGCGGCCTGACGGTGCCCGGTCACGGTAAAAGGATTAGGCTTTGGTGCGCCGCGTTGACGGGTCGTCAACGTGATTTATCGGGGCCTTCGATGCCAAGTTGCGATGTTGCCGGTCGTTTGGAGACGAACCGTTTGCTGAAATCGGGGGCAGCCGCAATTGGCGACGCTAATGCCTAAATCCATGGTAAGGACTACAATAGCGCCGCCGGCAGAAATACCTGCTGGCCCAGCCATTTTGACCCGCTCCGGCTCGCGTCTACTCTCAAACGAAAATGAAGACTTCGGCGAAACCTCCCACCCCCATTAGAGGAATGTCGATTAGCAACGGCTCTGGGTTAGCGAAGTGGCACGCAGCGCTAGTCTTGACCAAAGGGGGAGAAAAAACCGCATGCCATTCGATTGGGACGCTTTCGAGGACCTGACCTCGTTACGCGAACAACTCAGGCTGCACAAAGAAGCATGTTTGCGGGCGCGCATTTGCCCGGAATGCGGAAACGACGTAGGCCAAGGGATCGGCACAGGTAGCCTGCCAGACGGTATATTCTGCAGCCTAAATTGTCACGCCAATTTTCGGCTCGTTGAGAGCCGATATATCACGCAACCCGGCCGCAATTGAGCACATCATGTTCGAAGACATCAACGAAATTGATAGAGGAGGGATCCTTCCTGCCCATTGGTTAAGGCGAGCTGTTCAGGATGAGATTTTGGTCAGTGACTATACAATCCCGGAGCACAATTACCAGCCAGCGAGCATAGACCTCAGGTTAGGTGAAAAAGCTCATGTCTTGCAGTGCAGTTTCCTCCCATATTCTGGACCGGTCGAGGACAAGGTGCTGGATCTTGCCATCGCTGAAATAGACATACGTGATGGGGCCATCCTTGAGAAAAACCGTCCCTATTTGATCCCCCTCCTCGAGAACCTTAGGTTGCCTCACGGAATTCGCGCCAGGACAAATCCCAAAAGCTCGACAGGCAGGCTGGATATATTTACGAGAGTAATCACGGACGACAATCCACGGTTCGACGACATCACCGATGGTTACCACGGAAGCATGTTTTTAGAGGTATTTTCTAGGTCATTCGCCATTAGGGTTCAGACGGGATTGTCGTTGAACCAAATTCGTCTGTCTAAGGGCGACCCCAAATGCGATCAAGGGGAACTGAGACACGCACACGAGCAGAATCCCATATTGTTCACTAAAGCCGGGCAGCCAGCGCAGCGGTTGGAGATTGGTGAAGGCAATTCAATTGGGTTCAGTATCAATTTGCAGGGCACATCGGGGTTCGTGGGTTACCGGGCCAAAAGCAATAGTAGGCTCCTCGACCTGTCGCGGGTCAATCACTATCAACCGAGCGAATTCTGGGAACCTGTTTTCGCAGACAGCGGTCCCAGCCTGATATTGGAACCCGAAGAATTCTACTTGCTGTCCTCAATCGAAAGTGTAAGCATCCCCCCGTCATTAGCAGCGGAGATGACTGCGTATGAAACTGCGACTGGAGAACTCCGTACGCATTATGCCGGTTTCTTCGACCCTGGTTTCGGCTTCGGTGAAAACGGGAGGCTAGGAGGCATCCAGCCTGTTCTAGAGATCCGAGCACATGACGTCCCATTCATGGTTGGCCCGGGACAAAAGGTGTGCACCCTCGCATTTGAGCACATGCTTGAATCCCCTGAAAAGTGGTATGGTCCTAAAGTCGGCTCGTCATACCACGAAGCAGGGCGAATTCTCAGTAAACATTTCTCGCCTATTGTCCAGGCACGGCAGTTACCGATGTTTGAAGGTTGGGCTGGATAACTTCAATAAGATCGCCCAACTGCAACAGCCGGCCTCTTCCGTGCAGTCGGCCGCTCTTGAATCCCCACGTGTAATCACTCTCGCTCCAGATGCTAGAAACGGCCGCCGTTTTAGACGTCTCTCACCCGCTCACATAGCCGTTCTTCAAATCCCAACTCGCCACGTCCTCGGTCCGACCCTCCGGCCGCCCGTAACCGCCTCCGCCTGAGGAGAGGCAGATGATGTGGTCCCCGGGATTGACCACGACACCAACTTCCTTGGACCCGAGAACCCGCTCCGTGCCGTTGGATACGATCTTGTAGTGATGCGGCAGACCGTCCGCGGCGCCGAACAGCCCGAAGGGCGGCACCACGACCCCGTCGCCGGCCGTATTGAGCAGGGCGGGGCCCTCTCCCTCGTAGACCAGATCGCATACCGCTCCCAAGCCGCCGCGCCACGCACCAACCCCTCCCGAATCAGGTCGTAGCTCGTGGCGCACAATGAAGAACGGGAATCGCTCTTCCGTCACCTCGATGCTGGGCGACCGAATCCCTCCGGCCACGTTGATCTCACCGACGTTGGACCACCCGTCGAAACCTTCGGAGGCTCCACCACCGCCCCGAGCTAGGAAGAAGTGCCAGATGAACTGTCGCCCTGTCCGTGGGTCCATGCCGGTGATGGCGTAGCGCAACCGGCGGGAAAACCCCGCGGAAACGGCACCGGGAATGGCGGGAGCCAACGCCTTGAACACCGCCTCCACCACCTCCTCGGCGCAATGGTTGGTGCTCATGCAAACCGGCGCGGGAGGGTTGGCATTGACGACGAGACCCCGTGGGGCAATTATCTGGACGGGCCGCATGGAACCCTCGTTGCGGGCCACGTCCATCGGCGCAAGGTACATGATCGCAGCGTGAGCCAGGGATCGGGTGTTGGCGTAGGCGCTGTTGATGAACCCCTCAACCTGAGGACTGGACTCGCTCAGGTCGATGGTCATGGAGTCGCCGGCAATGGTGACTCTCGCCCGGATCGGGACCAGCTTGCTGTCAAACCCGTCGTCGTCCACCAACGACTCCCCGTGGTACACACCGTCGGGCCATCCAGAGATGAACTGCCGGACCTGCCGCTCGGTGGCGGCCAGAATTTCGGCTATCACCGCCATCAACCGATCGGCGCCGTAGTCCGCGAGCAGGGCTTCGATCCGCTGGGCGGCCAGCATTACCGAGCCGATCTGCGCGTTGAGATCGCCCAGGAAATTCTCCGGCTGCCGGACATTGGCCGACAACATCTGGAGCAGATCGGTGCGAGGCACGCCCTTATCGTAGAGCCGCAGCGGAGGTATGCGCAGGCCCTCCTGGAATATTTCATTGGCGGCAGGGTTGTAACCTCCATGGGTGCCCCCGCCGACATCGCTATGGTGCGCTCGGTTCACCCCATAAAACAGGGGCCGTCCTTCGTGAAAAACGGGCCGGATGATGGTGATGTCCGGCAGGTGACTGCCACCAAAATAGGGGTCGTTCAGGATGAATAGGTCTCCGTCGTGGATTTCCTCTCCGAAGTGATCCCGAACGGCGGCGCCAGCCACGGGGAGCGCGCTGATGTGCACCGGGATGCCCTCGCCCTGGGCCACCAGTTGACAATCGCCGTCGAGGATTGCGGTTGAAAAGTCCCGGCTGGAGTTGAGGATCTGGGACATGGCCGTGCGCAGCATCGCCTCGGTCATTTCCTGGGCGATGGATTCCAGCCGATGCTCCACTACCGCCAGGGTAATGGGGTCGTCGTATGCGAGGAATTCGCGACTATCCGCTCCTGCGAACTCGGAGTTCGTATCCTTCGTGTCTAGGACGGGTTCCTGTTTCACGCGTAACTCGATGCCGCCCATGGAATCGACTGTGGCGTGGTCACCTGGCCACACTAGGATGGTCGTGAAATCCGACTCTAGGATCGCTGGGCCAGCGATCTCTGCCCCCGCGGGTAGCGCGTCTGTAGCATAGGTCGGTGCTTCGAACCATTCGCCCAAATAGACCCGGCGATAGCCAACCGGGCTGGCCCTGTCCTCGCCCCCGGTGAGGTCGAGTTGGGCAATTCTCGGGAGTTTGCCGATTGCCGCCGACCGAAGTGTGACCAGCCGCACCTCCTGGTCCTGTTGGCTGTAGGAGTAGAGTTCCTGGTACCTGTCATGAAAATTAGACGTCAATCGTGCGACGAATTCGGTGTCCGGTAGTGTCGGGTCCGGTAGTGGCACCGTCACTTCATATATTTGGTCCAGGTACCGCATGTCAGCTGAATAGTGGATCTCCACCGCATCCGAGACCACGCCCTGTGCCAAGAGCTTTTCCCGTCCCTGGTCCCCTAATTCTTCAAACATGGAACGGAGTTCGTTGAGGTTCAGCCGGTCCAGGCTAACCGGGTATGATCGGAAAAAGTCATACTTGATGTCGGTGTTCAACATGCCGTAGGCGGACAAAACCGGCGCCGATGCCGGTATGTACACCTTGGCTACTTGCAGCTGCCGGGCCACCTCCGCGGCATGGAGACCCGATGCGCCTCCGAATCCCATCATGGTGAATTCGCGCGGGTCCACGCCCCGTTGCACCGACATCAGTCGTATGCCTTCGGCGATGGTGGTGCAGACCACCTTGTACACGCCGTAAGCAGCCTCGACATTGGAAAGGCTGAGCGGCGTGCCTACGTTGTCAGTCAGGGACTGCTCGGCCGCCGCAGGGTCCAGACTGGCCTTGCCACCCAGGAAGTTGGCCGCGTCCAGGTAGCCCAATACCAGGCTGGCGTCGGTGACGGTGGCATTGACGCCACCCTTGCCATAGGACGCGGGGCCGGGATCAGCCCCGGCGCTGTCCGGGCCAACATGGAGAATTCCGCCTTCATCCACCCTGGCGATGCTGCCACCACCGGCTCCCAGGGTATGGATGTCGATCATCGGGGCGGCGATCTTCCAGCCGGCCTCGAACTTTTCGTTGGTGATGTGGGGAACCCCGTTCTCGATCAGCGAGATGTCGGTGCTGGTCCCGCCCATGTCGAACGCGATGACCTTCGGTTCCTCCAGCAACTGCCCAATGTACGCGGCGGCGCTAACGCCTCCCGCGGGGCCGGAGAGGATCGCCCGAACCGCCATGCGGCTGGAATCATCGATCGGTGCTACACCGCCATTAGACTGCATGATCAGCACGTCTTTCAGTTGGGGGTACTCCTTAAACCGCTCATTCAGGTGCGAAAGATAGCGGCTGAACACTGGCCCGACGTACGAGTTGATCACCGTCGTGCTCAGGCGGTCGAACTCCTTGATCTGCGGAATTACCTCATGAGACACGGAAGTGTACATGTCTGGAAATCGGCGGCGTATGTTTTCCCAGGCCTGTTGCTCGTGGGTGGGGTTGAGGTACGAGAAGAGGAAACAGACCGCCAGCGACTCGGCCCCCTCCTGGACCAGGTATTCCAGTTTTTCGACTAGTGCGGCCTCGTCCAGGGGTCGTTCCACCAACCCGTTGGCGCGGATTCGTTCGGGCACGCCCACCCGCAGGTAACGGGCGGCCAACGGTTCCACGGGCGTCATTCGCAGGTTGTATCGGTCCTCTTTCAATCCCTCGCGCATCTCCAGCAGGTCGCGGAAGCCATCGGTGGTGATGAGCCCCACCCTTGCTCCTTTCCGTTCGACCAGCGTGTTGGTCGCGACCGTCGACCCATGGATCACCAGGTCCGTGTCGCCCAGTAACTGGTCCAGGGTCAGTCCGTACGCGGTGGCGGCTTCTTGTAGTCCGGTCATCACGCCTATAGAAGGGTCGTCAGGCGTGGACTGCGTTTTGAAAAAACGTGGCTGCCCTGATTCGCCGGCTACGACGAAGTCGGTAAAGGTGCCTCCGACGTCTATCCCGATTTTGTACACCTGGGAACCTCCTGACACTGCTGACGGCGATTATTCCCGACCGTCAGCATGATACGCCATGGCGGTAGCGTTCCGTATAAGATGGTCTAGCTTTTGACCCGAAGTGCATTCTCCGCAACCGTCACGGTGGGCAAAATCGGAGTCCAGGGCCGAGCCATGGGGCCACACGGTGCCCGTCAGAGGGTTTGCTATACTGGCGCGAAAGGAGGCGGATCATGGCGGATTACACTGCATATTTCAACGGCGAGTGGGTGCCCTTCAGCCAGGTCAAGATCGACCCCATGGACCGGGGCTTCATTGTGGGCGACGTAATCTTCGACGTGGCCCGGACCTTCAACGGCAAGAGCTTTCGCATGGAGCAACACATCGACCGGCTCTACCGCTCACTGAAGTACGTCCGCATCGACCCAGGACTCTCCCCGCGAGAGATGTACGACATCAGCGAGGAGGCGATCGCCCGCAACGAACATTTGCGAGAAGAGGCGGGGGATTTCACCATAACCCAGTTCATTACACGTGGTCCGGGAAACTGGTCCCGCGACGCCGGGCCTCCCGCAGTTTGCGTGAAGATATCGGCGGCGGCATTCGGACGCTACGCTAAGCTGTACAAAGACGGGGCGCACGGCGTAATTACTCGTACTCGGAGCTATCCGGTCGATGCGCTCGACCCCAAGGTCAAGCACTACAGCCGCATGAACTTCAACCTGGCCGACCTGGAAGCGGCGGACGTGGACCCGGAGGGCTGGCCCATCCTCACGGACTCCGAAGGAAACCTCACCGAAGGGACAGGCTACAACGTTTTCCTGGTCACTGACGGAGTGATCCGCACGCCGGGGGACCGCAACATCCTCCAGGGAATCTCCAGGGGGATGGTGTTCGACCTGGCAGAGCAGCTTGAGATCCCCCTGGTGGAAGAAGATCTCCAACCATATGACATGTACACCGCCGACGAAGCGTTCTTCTCCAGCACCACCCCGTGCGTGCTGCCGGTAACCGTCGTGGATAAGCGGGATATCGGAGACGGGCGGCCCGGCCCGATAGTCCAGCAACTCCTGTCCGCATGGAGTGAGGTCGTCGGGTTGGACATCGTTGACCAGATGGCCCGGTTCGACCGGGGCTAGGAGGGCGTCAAAGACCGTCAAACTTCTCTGCTGCCGTCCTGCTTAGATGGACCCCGGTCCGGACCGCTGCATTGATCGGATCAATGTGACCAAAGCCCACGCACTGGAGTGAAACCAATGAAGTTCGGCATTATGGCGATGCCCCAGCATCCATCGACCGATTCCGCAACCCAGCGATTCCATGAAACGGTCGAGTTGACGCGCCTGGCTCGGGACGCAGGCTTCGGTTCAATAGCCTGCGGCCAACACTTCCTCTCGCCCCCTTATCAGAACCTGCAGAGCATACCTCTGCTGGCCAGGTTGGCTGCTGATTCCGGCGACATGCAGCTGGTGTTGTCCATATTGCTGCTGCCTTTGTATTCCCCAGCCGACGTGGCGGAAACCGTTGCGACCCTGGATGTGATCAGCGAAGGTCGCGTCGTGCTGGGGGTAGGTTTGGGGTATCGCGATGTCGAATACCAGGCATTCAACGTGGAACGTCGGCATCGGGTCGGGCGGTTCCTGGAGAGTTTGGAACTAGTTCGCAGACTGTGGACCGAGGACGAAGTTACTTTCCACGGTCGCCACTTCAATCTGGACAACGCGACCTGCGCGATTAGGCCGGTACAACAACCGCACCCGCCGATATGGGTGGCCGCCAACTTTGACACCGTGGTCCGACGGGCCGGCGAGCTTGGCTTGCCCTGGTTCGTCAACCCGCATGCCACTCTGACCACGCTTGAGAGGCAGACGGCGATCTATAAAGAAGGACTGGTTGCCGGCGGTCAGGAAATGCCGGCCGAAATGCCCATCATCAAGGAAATGCACATAGCGGCCACCCACGAAGAAGCGGTACGCAATGCCCAACCCTATATGGAAGCCAAGTACCGGGCTTACGCGGACTGGGGTCAGGACAAGGCGTTGCCCGGCGACGAAGATTTCCGGATCCCCTTCGAAGAATTGGCCCGTGACCGGTTCATCCTGGGAAGCGGTGAAGAAGTCATCCAACAGATCGAAGACCACCACCAGAGAGTCGGCGCAAATCATTTCATGTTCCGAATCTGGTATCCGGGCATGGATGCACGCATGGCGATGCGGGTGGTGGAGCAAATGGGCGACACCGTCATCCCGTATTTCGAAAACAGGTACGGTTCGGAGAACTGAGCTCCGAAGTAAATGGCATCGGCAACGACAAAGTTGACGCAGGCGGTTGAAGCCTTCTTCGCTGGCCTGCAAATGATCAGAACATCTGGCGGCGCCACCGACGAGCGTTCTCTGTACGTGCCGTTAGCCAACCTGTTGAACGCGGTGGGCGGGACGCTCCAGCCAAAAGTGTTCTGCGTCCAAGAGATGGCGGATCAGGGCGTCGGGCATCCCGATTTCGGTCTGTACACGACCCAGCAGGTGCAGAAGGGCAAGCCGAAGTCCGGACAGAAGCCCGAGCGTGGCGTTATCGAGGTAAAGCCTATCGCCAACGACGCCTGGCTGACCGCCGCCAGCGACCAAGTGGCTGGCTACTGGCAGGGTTACCGGCAGGTGCTGGTCACCAACGCCCGCGACTTCGTCTTTGTGGGCGAGGATGCCGCCGGCCACCCGGTGCGCCTGGAGTCCCTGCGGCTGGCTGATTCATCGGCGGAGTTCGATGCAAAACTGGAACATCCGCGGGCCTTCTCCAACGAGGTCGGCCCCGGGCTGGGCGAGTACCTGACCCGCGTACTCTCCCACGCTGCTTCGCTGACCGAACCGAAGGACGTGGCATGGCTGTTGGCATCCTACGCCCGCGACGGGCTGGCACGGGTGGAAAGGTCCGGCGATGCAGCGTCGCTCGCCTCATTGAGGTCCGCCCTAGAAGAATCGCTGGGCGTGAAATTTGAAGGCGACCGGGGTGCGGCCTTCTTCCGTTCCACCCTGGTCCAGACCCTTTTCTACGGCGTGTTCTCCGCCTGGGTTCTGTGGAGTCGGCAGACCCCTCCGCCGTCCAGCCTTTTCAACTGGCACGACGCCGTCTGGCACCTGCGGGCGCCGGTGCTGCGCGCATTGTTCCAGCAGCTTTCCGATCCTGGGAAGTTGCAGCCTTTGGGTTTGGTCGAAGTGTTGGACTGGACGGCCAACGCGCTGAACCGCGTGGATCGCGACGCCTTCTTCGCCAAATTCGGCGAGGGCGAGGCCGTGCCATATTTCTACGAACCCTTCCTGCAGGCCTTCGACCCTGAACTGCGCAAGCAGCTGGGCGTGTGGTACACCCCCGCCGAGGTGGTGCGCTACATGGTCGCCCGCGTGGACAAGGCGCTCAAGGACGACCTGGGGATCCCTGACGGCCTGGCCGGCGAGAACGTGTACGTCCTCGACCCCTGCTGCGGCACCGGCGCGTACCTAGCCGAAGTGCTGCGCCGCATCGCCGCCAACCTGCGTGGCAAGGGCCTCGGCGCGCTCACCGGTGCGCGGGTGAAACAGGCCGCTACCGAACGGGTCTTCGGCTTCGAGATCATGCCCGCTCCCTTCGTGGTGGCTCACCTGCAGGTCGGTCTCACCATGCAAGAACTGGACGCTCCGCTGTCCGACGACGACGACGAACGCGCCGGAGTCTTCCTCACCAACGCCCTCACCGGTTGGGAACCCACGGTCCAGAAGCCGCTGCCCTTCCCCGAGCTTGAGCAGGAGCGGGAACGCGCCGATCGGGTGAAGCAGGAAACTCCCATCCTTGTCATCCTTGGCAACCCGCCCTACAACGGTTTCGCCGGCATGGCGGTGGACGAGGAACGTGAGTTGTCCCAGGCCTACCGCACCACCAAGCAGGTGCGGCGGCCCGAGGGCCAGGGGCTCAACGACCTCTACGTGCGGTTCTTCCGCATGGCGGAGCGGCGCATCGCCGAAAAGACCGGCCAGGGCGTGGTCTGCTTCATCTCCAACTACTCATGGCTGGACGGCCTCTCGTTCACCGGCATGCGCGAGCGTTACCTCGAAACCTTCGACGCCATTCGCATCGACTGCCTCAACGGCGACAGGTTCAAGACCGGCAAGACGACACCGGAGGGCGCGCCCGACCCCAGCATTTTCTCCACGCCCGAGGACCCGGTGGGCATTCAGGTTGGCACAGCCATTACCACGCTGGTACGCAAGGCCGACCACGCTCCGGCGCAGTCCGTTGACTTCCGCCACCTGTGGGGCCAGTCCAAGCACGGTGAACTTGTGGCAACGTCGGAGAGCCAGCCCAAAGACCTGTACGCCGGCGTCGCGCCGTTGCTGCCCCTGGGGCTGCCGTTCGCCGACCTCGCCGTGAGCGACGGGTGGCAGGACTGGCCAGCGCTGCCCGACCTGTTCCCCACATCGTTCCCGGGCGTGAAAACCAGCCGCGATGGTTTCCTGGTTGACGTTGACCTCGACCGCTTGAAGCAGCGTGTTGCCGATTATTTCGACGCCAACCTGAGCCATGATCAGATCGTGCAGCGCTATCCCGGCGTGATGAAGTCCACCGCACGGTTTGATGCCCGCGTCGTCCGAGACGCGCTGCTTAAACGCAGTGGCCCCGCCGTGGATGGTTACGTCCGCTACGCCTACCGCCCATTCGACAACCGCTGGCTGTATTGGGAACCAGATAGCGATCTGCTGGACCGTCCTCGCGCAGAATACAAGCCCCATGTGTTCGAGGGCAACTTGTGGTTGGTATCCCAGCAGAAACCACGCAGGGATTGGGGATCAGCGCAAGTCATTTCACACATCGGGTGCCTCGATCTGATGGACCGTGGCGCGACCTGCATCCCGGAATGGCTGCGAGACGACGGCTTCGACATCGACGGTACTGGCTCTCAAAACCGCCCCAACCTGTCGCTCGCAGCGCAGCACTACCTTGACTGCCTGGGCGTAGGTGTCGAGGACCTGTTCCACCACGTCATCGCCACGCTGCACGATCCCGATTACCGCACCGCCAACGCAGGCGCCCTCCGCATGGAGTGGCCGCGCATCCCGCTGCCCGACTGGCCCGACGGCGTCGCCAACGGCGCGGCGGATGCGCTGACAGCATCGGCGGCGCGGGGCCGGGAATTGGCCACCCTGCTGGACTCCGATACCCCCGTTGCCGGCGTGACCACCAGCTCGTTGCGTCCCGAACTCGCCGCTCTGGCCGTGCCCACCACGACGGACGGCGGCAACATGGCGGGCGACGACTTCGCGGTATCCGCCGGCTGGGGACACTTCGGGCAGGGCGAGGCTGTCATGCCCGGCCAGGGCAGGATCGTAGAACGGGAATATGCCAAAGATGAGCGCGCCGCGCTGGCCCACGCCATACCGACGATGCGGGACACCACCTTTGACGTGTATCTGAACGAGCGGACCTACTGGCGCAACGTCCCCGCCGCCGTCTGGAACTACCAACTTGGCGGATACCAGGTACTCAAGAAGTGGCTCTCCTACCGGGAGAGCAATGTTCTTGGCCGTTGGTTGTTGCCGGAAGAGGTGCAGCACTTCACGGACACTGCACGGCGGATAGCCGCCATCCTAATGCTCACCCATGGTTCTTGAGGTTAAGCATGGAGCCTTGTCCCAGATTCCAATAGGACTTCGGTAACCGGTCTCCGAAGATACTCGAGGCGTTCGCGGCCGCGGCGGCATGACTCGTTGGTATTCGCAGAACTGCGGAAAACGTCGTCAATTTTGACGGTTTCCGTCGCAGCCAACCCAACACCCGAGTTTCGCAATTTGCTCGGACTCCACGGTTGACTGCGCCAACTGACCGTTCATATACTGCTACGGGCTTATTCCCGACGATAAGGCTTGATGCCTCTCAAATCCGGCGGGTCCGGCCCTTTCCCGATGACCAATAAAAAAATTGTCGTGGTCGGCGGCGGCACCGGCAATCATACTACTCTGACCGGCCTGCGATCCCGTGAATGCGATGTTACGGCTGTAGTTGCGATGACCGATAGCGGCGGCAGCAGCGGCCGTCTCCGCGATGAGATGGGTCATCTGCCGCCTGGCGATCTCCGACGCTGCTTGATGGCACTGGCCTCGGACACGGCTGAATCCAACCTGATGCGGCGGTTGTTTGACTACCGATTCTCCACCGGAGACGGCTTGAACGGCCACAGTTTCGGGAACCTGCTCCTGGCCGCCTTGACCGAGGTCACGGGCGATACTATCACCGCTATTGACGAAGCCGCCCGAATACTCGGAATTCGAGGCGCGGTCTTGCCGGTCACGCTTACGCGCTCCGCTTTGTGTGCCCGTTTGCTGGATGGTTCCGAACTAATCGGAGAATCGGCCATTGACCTGAGGAACGATAAACTCGACGTTCCCATTGATTACATTTACCTCGACCCGAAGGCGTACGTGTATCCGCCGGTCCTGGAAGCCATTGCGGACGCGGACGCTATTGTACTGGGCCCGGGCGACATTTATACCAGCGTCCTCCCGAATTTGCTGGTTGAGGACGTGGCACAGGCGATCAACGATACGGACGCGATCAAGGTTCATGTCTGCAATCTGATGACGAAGCCCAACGAAAGCGCAGGGTTCCGGACATCCGATTTTCTGGCTTTGCTCATGGAATACCTGGGAACGAGCCAACCCCTGGACTTCCTGATCGTCAACAACACGCCGGTCCCACCGCGGTTGTTGGAACGCTACGCCGCGGAGGGACAACACCCGGTCTTCGTGGACGAGTCGGCATCTCTGACCATGGTGGGGCGCATAGTGGATAGACCGTTATTGGCCCCTGGCGTGTTTATTCGGCACAGTCCGACTGCCTTGGGTCAGGCAATCATTGATCTCGTCAGCTCCCCCGAACGGGTACGCGGAGAAATTGCCTTGCCTCAGGTGGTTTTCGACTGCGACGACTTTGGCGATACTCTGGTACCCGAAGAGACCATGACCGTCCGTAGCGCGAACGCCGACGGCGACTGACTACCCGGAATCTTAGATATGTGCGGCATCTTCGGATATGTCGGCGACCGTCCCGCATGGCCAATCGTCGTTGAGGGTCTCCGGCGCTTGGAGTACCGGGGATACGACAGCGCTGGGGTCGCGGTGTTGGGTCCCGAGTTCGGTCTGCAATTGCGCAAGACCGTTGGCCGGGTTTTGGGGTTGCTCCACGACGAGAATTGTCTCGCTCCGGCCGGTTCAGCTGGCCTGGGTCACACTAGGTGGGCCACTCACGGGCGCCCATCAGTGGCGAATGCACATCCTCACACTGATTGCACGGGCCAGATCGCCGTCGCCCATAACGGGATCGTCGAAAACTACGTCGAACTAAAAGTCGATCTGCAACGAAAGGGTCACAGTTTCAAGTCCGAGACCGACACCGAGGTTATTTCGCATCTGATTGAAGACGCGATGGACAGCGGCCTGGATTTGCCGGCGGCGATGCTGCAGATGGGTGGAAAGGTACAGGGCCCACAGGCGGTGGTGGCAGTACACCACGGCGAAGACGATTGCTTGTGTGCCCTGAAGCTTGGGAACGCTGGCGGCGTCGCCGTTGCCCACCATGAGGGACAAGGCATCGTTGCCAGCGATTTGCCTGCGCTATTGCCCATCGTTGGCAGAGGTATGTTGTTGCCGGTCGGTTTTCTGGATGACGGGGAGGTCGCAGTGGTGAAGCGGCAGGGAATAGTTTTCCTGGATCGCGATGGGCGACACATCGAGAAACCGATGCGCCATGTCGATTTGGACGACGTGCTCGTTGAGCGGGGCGGGTTTCGACATTTCATGCTCAAGGAAATCATGGAGCAGCCTCAGGCAGTGACCGCCGCTTTGAGGGACCGAGTGAATTTTGGGACAGGCTTGGTAACCTTGCCGGACCTCGCCCTCTCCGATGGGGAGCTCGCCGGGTTGCGTCGGGTAGTTCTTATTGGGTGCGGCACAAGCTTGAACGCCGCTCACATAGGCCGTCATCTGGTGGAACGATTGGCGGGCATTCCCGCTGAGGCGGAATCGGCATCCGAGTTTCGCTATCGTGAACCGTTCCTGGATGCGTCTACACTCGTGGTAGCGATTGGCCAGTCCGGCGAAACTGCGGACACTGTGGCTGCGATGGAAGCGGTGCGGGAAAGCGGTGCGCGACTGGTAACGATCTGCAATGCATCAAATAGCCAAGCCGTACGGCTCGCGGATCATACGCTTCTAATGGGGTGTGGGGTCGAGGTCGGCGTCGCCAGTACCAAGACTTTCTTGTCATCGCTGACGCTGCTGAATTTGTTGGCTGTGAGACTAGGTGCGGCCCGTGGACACTTAGACTCGGGTAAGTCCCGTGAATTGGTTGACGGATTGGCAAGGCTACCCGGTAACGTGGCACACCTCCTGGAATCCTCCGATGACGTTGAACGATTGGCGCGGCAATACTATAACCGTAACAACTTTCTCTACTTGGGGCGGGGTATCAACGCCCCGGTCGCAACCGAAGGCGCGCTCAAGCTTAAGGAAGTCAGTTATATTCACGCTGAAGCCTATGCGGCGGGCGAAATGAAACACGGCCCGATCGCCTTGATCGATCATGCGATGCCTACCCTGGCGCTCGCTCCTCGGGACGACTTATACGACAAAATGGCAAACAACATCCACGAAGTGAAAGCCCGAGATGGAGATGTCCTGGCAGTTCTCACCCAGGGTGATGAGCGGCTTTCCGAATTAGTGGATGGTTCGATATTTATCCCTGAAACCCCACCTAATCTGACGCCTTTGCTGGCTACCGTACCGTTACAGCTGTTTGCCTACCACATCGCTGTTCGCCGCGGTTGTGACGTTGATCAACCGCGGAATCTTGCGAAGTCCGTCACCGTGGAATAGCCGAGCGTCGATGGACGCGAAGCGCACGTTTTTAGGTATCGTGGCGCTTGGTATTTCCGCCGACGGTAACCAGGGTGTCCTCTGCGACTTCCCTTAGCGGTACGCTCAATGATGTGGTTCGCGGTGATACCCGCCTCTCGATCGGACTAGGCTGGTCAAGAATCTGTGGAGCCGACCAAAAACGGTGCAAATCGCGACAGATGTCGCTATACATCTGGGGCGACCAGGATTTACCATGGACAAATGTTCCGCTTTAATCACGCTGTCTCCGTCTGCACATGCGCGATAAACGCGGGGAGCGGCTACCGTGTCCAGAACTATGTGGCGCGTTCATGTCGATCGCCCATAATGCCGGAGGCTCGTCAATTTGATTGACATCATTGAATATCCGGAAACGGACGCCCGCCGATACTTGCACCTCATGTCTCCGGAAGCGGCTGGCCGACTTACGAAACTGGCACATTGCTTCGCTGGCCTCCGGGTGGTGCATATCAACAGCACCGCGAACGGAGGTGGAGTGGCCGAAATTCTCCACTCCCTGGTACCTTTGCGCAACGCTTTGCGCATCAAAACCGAGCGGGCTGTTATCGTTCCCAAGGATCCCAATTTCTTCGCCGTCACCAAGCGAACTCACAACATGCTGCAGGGAGCTGAAGGTAAACTCTCCGCCGGGGAACTCGACGCCTATTACGGCTGTTTGGACGAGGTGGCTTGCGAGATAGAACGGACCGGCATGTCCGCTGATGTCTGGTTTTTGCACGATCCTCAGTTGCTGCCGCTGGGACGCTTGATCAAACGGTGCGAGCGCACGACGCTAATCTGGACGGTCCATATCGATCTGACCCACCCGAATCTCTGGCTGTTGGACGAGTTGCTGCCCCTGACCGAGGCCTACGACACGTTGATTTGCTCACTCGGGGAATACTTGCCGACCGCCCTGCCCGTCAACGTGGGAACTCACATTGCTCCGCCAGCAATCGATCCGCTCACTGATAAAAACGCTGCGCTACCTCCCGAACTGGTCCGGGAGATCGTTGGAGCGCTGGGGATCGACGTGACCAGGCCATTGATCACGCAGGTTTCGCGATTCGATGTTTGGAAAGACCCCTGGGTCGTCGTGGACGCGTTTCGTTTGGCCCGGAAGTCCCATCCCCGTGTACAGCTGGCATTGCTCGGTCTGAGCCAGGCCAACGACGATCCGGAAGGAGCCAGCGTACTGGAATCAGTGCACGGCTACGCTGACGGTGACCCTGACATCCACCTGTTCTTTAGCCCGGATGGTCTGCCGGCGAGTAACGATGAAATCGTCAACGCTTTGCAAACCCATTGCGACGTATTGTTGCAAAAATCCACTAGGGAGGGATTTGGTCTGACCGTCTCCGAGGGCATGTGGAAAGGCAAACCTGTGATCGGTGGAAACGTCGGCGGGATCCGGCTGCAGATAGAAGATGGGGAATCCGGATTTCTGGTCGATTCTCCTGAGGAGGCGGGCGAGCGAATAGCTCAACTCCTGGCCGATCCGGATATTTGCGCTGACATCGGCCGCAACGCGAAAGACCGGGTCCGGGACAATTTCCTCCTGCCACGCCTGCTGTATGATTACATGGAAGCGGCTCATCAAGCCCGAAACCATGCCTAACCTTCTGTGTGATCCGTCAGTGCCCTGAGGCGCTCTATTGAGGAATGCAATGCCATGGCGCGCACCACAATACTCGTAATGATCGACGGGCTCGACCCGGAATATCTGGCTGTTTGCCCAGCGCCCAACCTGCAGCGTTTCGCGGCCGACGGGTTTCATGTGACCGGGGGCGGCATGATGCCTAGCGTGACTAACGTCAACAATACGACCATGGTCACCGGGCACTATCCAGCTCAGCACGGCATTGTTTCGAATTATTGGTTGGATCGCCAGGCGGGGATTGAAGAATACGTTGAGTCTGGGGAGTTCATCTGTGCCGAAACCATCTTTGCCCAGTGCCGTAGGCAAGGAGGGACGTCATTGCTCGCCGCCTCCAAAGACAAACTGAGACGTCTGTTGGGCAACGACACGGATCTCGCATTTTCATCGGAACGTCCTACGACCGAAGCGATCGCCGCCGCGGGCCCACCACCTAACGTGTATTCGTTGGAGGTCAATGGATGGACCATCAACGCTGCGCGGGCCGCGCTTGAGGCGGAACATTACGATCTTGCGTTCATCGCCACCACCGATTATGCGATGCACGCGTACGGGCCGGAACATCCGGAATCGCGCCGGCATCTTTCGATCTTGGATGAAGCGCTGGGACAACTGGTGGCTGATATCCCTGACGTCCAGGTCTTGATAACAGCCGATCATGGCATGTCAGACAAGCGGCGCATGCTGAACCTGCCTGCCTTGTTGGCGAAACACGGCATCGATGCCTTGGCGGTCCCAGTCATTAAGGATCAATACGTAGTTCACCATTCCAATCTCGGTGGGTGCATCTATCTGCATTTGGCCGATCCAGCCGCAGTGCCTGATGCTGTGGGGATTCTGCGCGAAACCGACGGCGTGGAAGAAGCTCTGCCGCGCGCCGAAGCCGCAGAGCGTTTTTCGCTAATGGAAGAGCGCATCGGGGATATCGTTGTTTCCGGGTCTGCGGACGTTGTTTTCGGAGACCCTGCCGAAGTCACCCTGCCTTCAGGATTGCGTTCCCACGGATCGGCTCATGAGCGGCGGGTGCCGATCATCGGCTACGGTGGGAATTTCGGCGGTTTCGAATTCCGGGAAAACCGCGATTTGGGTCGCTACGTATCCGAACGCGTCCTGGGTTGACGAAAACGAGGCTCTCACGGAGGAAGCAGTGACAACGGTGGACGTACGGGCTCCAGCAACGACCGCTAATCTCGGTCCTGGCTACGATTGCCTGGGTATGGCCTTAGACCTATGGAACACGTTGACCGTGGAGGTTCTCCCGGCCGGTTCCGATCCCGCCGTGGTCGTTCTAGGCGAAGGCGAAGGAGAGCTGGATACCGACACGCAAAACCTGACCTACCAGGCCATAGAGTTCTTGTTCAACGAAGCAGATGCTCCTCTGCCCCCGTTGTCACTTCGGTGCCAGAATACGATACCCCTAAGTAGAGGAATGGGAAGCAGCGCTGCGGCAATCTCTGGCGGTTTGGTGGCGGCCAATCGGCTTCTTGACGATATCTTCAGCCAGGACGACCTGTTGGAAATGGCCGCTACGATCGAAGGGCATCCGGACAATGTGGCCGCGGCGGTTCACGGCGGGATGCGACTGGTGGTAATGGATGAGAACCGCCTGTACACCGCACCTATCCGGCTGCCAGAAGATATGCACGCCGTGTTGTTTATCCCGGAGCGACGAATCGCTACCGCGGATGCCCGGCGCGTGTTGCCGGAGCACATATCAGTAGCCGACGCGGTGTACAATATGAGCCGAACCGCGTTGCTCGTGGCGAGCATGGAGTCGGAGCACCCCGAATACCTGAACATTGCCACTCAGGATCGGCTGCATCAGCCCTATCGGCAAACTATTTTCCCCCAAATGAAAGTTATCTTCGCTGCTGCCCAAGCGGCCGGGGCCTTGGGAGTTTTCTTGTCTGGGAGTGGCAGCACCATCCTGGCGTTTGCGCGCGATCGTGCCATGACTGTCGCTTATGAAATGTTTGACGCTGCGCGACTCGCTGGAGTCGAAGGCCGGGTGGAGGTGACCCAACCGACGACCCTAGGAGCTCACGTGGTTTCTGATAACGGCGATGCGTAGCACGATCCAGCGTTATTCCACCGGCATGGTCATCCGCTCCCAGAAATTCCCCTTGGCTTAGCGCGTCGCGCAGATCTGATGGGCCTCTACGTGCACAAGTATGGCGGCAGTTCGGTCGCCGACGCCGAAAAGATCGTGAACGTAGCACGACGTATCGCCGCTGTTCATGACGAAGGGCACCAGATTGTAACGGTCGTTTCGGCTATGGGCGACACCACCGATGAGTTGATTGATTTGGCCCGAACCGTATCGATCGAGCCTGATCCCAGGGAACTTGATTTCTTGCTATCCACGGGCGAACTGGTATCGATCACGTTACTGTCGATGGCCCTGCGCAATTTGGGATACGACGCCATCAGCCTGAGCGGACCGCAAGCGGGCATCCGAACTGACAACTCGTACGGTCGCGCTCGGATTAGCCAGGTAGATCCGGATCGAGTCCGCCGCGAATTGAACGCACGGCGGCCGGTGATCGTCGCCGGTTTCCAGGGCCTTACCCCCGACGATGACATTACTACCTTGGGACGCGGCGGTTCAGACACTACCGCAGTTGCATTGGCCGCCGCGCTACGGGCCGATCGTTGTGACATATACACCGACGTCGAAGGCATTTACACCGCGGATCCAAGAGTGGTTGGGAATGCCGTCAAAATGCCTGAAGTCGGCTATGAAGAGATGCTGGAATTGGCCGCTGCGGGAGCGAAGATGCACCCTAGGTCAATCGAGCTGGGGGCGGTCTATAATGTCCCCATCTACGTGGCGTCCAGTTTCGTTGACGCTCCCGGCACCCTCATACACCCAGCATCGGACAAGAGACAGATGGAAGACCGGATTAAGGTAACGGGTATCGCGTACCAAACCAACGTGTCCAAGGTGACGGTGTGCGGTGTGGCCGACAAACCTGGCGTGGCAGCCGCGCTGTTCGAACCGTTGTCCGCGGCCGGCATCAATGTGGATACCATTGTCCAGAACACCAGCGCCGACCGTACAACCACGGACATCAGCTTCACGGTGACCGCCGACGACGTGACCCACGCAATGCGCGTGATGGCACCTCTGGAAACGGCCCTGGGCGCGGCTCAGGTGATAAGCGATCCCAATCTGGCCTCCGTCAGTGTGGTGGGTTCGGGAATGCAAAACACGCCAGGCTACGCGTCACGCATGTTTCGTATCCTGGCCGACGGCGGGATCAACATCGACATGATCACTACGTCTGAAATTCGTATTTCGTGCATTATCAGTCGCGACCAGGTGCAGGACGCTGTTCGCTTGCTACACCAAGGTTTCGAACTGGACAAGTCCGATTAGGTGGACGATGGCCGGACGGTGATGTCCACTTGTTATCTATCCGTCGTTATACCGGCCTACAACGAGGAGCGCCGACTCCCTGAGACGCTTGAAATCGTCCGCGCATATTTGAGTGCGCAGGCATATGCGTGGGAGATCATAGTAGCCGACGACGGGAGTCGAGATTCTACGGCAGATGTGGTTGGTCGCTCCGCACAAGCTGACGCCCGAATCAAGCTCCTTACTCTGCCGCACCGAGGCAAAGGCTGGGCGGTCAAGCACGGCATGCTCTCCGCTTGTGGTAATTTTCGTTTCCTCTGCGACGCAGACCTATCGATGCCTATCACACTGCTGGAACGTTTTCTGCCGGCGGGCGATCCACATGCTGACATCGTCATCGGTTCCAGAGAAGCGCCCGGAGCCAGACGCATCGGAGAACCCCGACGCAGATGGTTGATGGGCCGGGTTTTCAATACCATGACCCGGATATTGGCCACGCCCGGCATCGCCGACACGCAATGTGGGTTCAAGGTATTTAGTGCCACCGCCGCTGAAACCCTCTTCGAATCGCAGACACTGGATGGGTTCGCGTTCGACGCCGAAATCCTGTTCCTCGCCCTCCAGCGCGGATTCACGGTCGCAGAGATCGGAATCGACTGGCATTACAGGTCCGAGAGCAAGGTTCGGCCCATACGCGACGGATGGCGCACGTTACGAGACCTCGTCATGATTCGGTATCGGTCGCTCATCGGCCGTTACGAGGGTTGTGATCGCAACAAGTAATCATCGGGTTCAAGGCATCAAAAACCAACGACGATAAATCATCGAAATCGGCAATCTCAATAGATTGAACGTAACCCCCACAACGGTGTAATCCTATATCGAGGCATCGGTTAACGGTCTGGCAGGGTAGCCGATCGGTGGTGGAGGTCAATTATGGTGAATCACGTGTCTCACTCGCAGCGCCGTGCGCCGGTGAACGATTCGACTGGCAACCGCGCAAAAGCCCAGCTGGGCAAGGAAGCTATCCGATGCGCGCTGAACGGCGAATGGGAACACGCCGTCGCGACAAACCAGCGGATCCTGGACATCTGTCCTACTGACTGTGAAGCGTCCAATCGCTTGGCGAAAGCCCTGATGGAGCTCGGGAACTATTCCGATGCTCGCCTGACTCTCGAACAGCTTCAATTGCATTCGCCGGCAAACGTCATCGCCCGCAAAAATCTCGCCCGACTTGATCAACTCCAAAGTCGGTACAGCGGAGCTCGCTCGCAGCCCGTGGCAACAGGAAAATCGCCTCGCATGTTCATCGCTGAAAGCGGCAAATCGTGTACCACCACTTTGTACCAGCTGGCCGGACCGTCGGAAATCGCGCCCGTGAGCGCTGGTGACGTCGTTCTGTTGACCGCGAAGAACGACGGGGTAACTGTTAACACCCTGGACGGCCACTACCTGGGAGCGTTGCAACGCCGATTGGGCCGACGTGTAAACAAGCTGATGACCGGCGGCAACCGATACGAGGCAGCCGTAGTAGGAATCGAAGAAAACGGCTTGTCAGTCATTTTGCGTGAGACTGTCCAAGCGCCTGCATTGCGTCATGTGGTCTCATTTCCGGCTCAGGTCAGCGAACCGCATCGCCCCAATCCGATAACAGAACGTGATCAATACGTATCTTCACCTAATGACGAGCCAGACCAAGTTCCGGTGGACGCAACTGACTCCGATGATGCCATGGACCCCGCCGATGCCGCAGTGATGGACATCCCCGGCGACACCCCTGTCGAATCAGTGGGCATTGACGACGTCCCAACGTTGGACACCGACGATGATACAACCGGCTGGTCGCCTATACTGCCGGCCTCAGAAGACGACGAGGAATGGAACTAGTCGCCCCATTGTCCGGGGTCCGTGGGATCACGCTTGTCCCGCGCCTCGAGCGCGAGAATCTAGGCTAACCGCCAACCTGGACCGGAACGGACGGACCCGGTTGTCCTGATGCGGAACGCCGATGGGCACTACGAATACCGCTTCCTGGCCGGCAGAGTGAGGCCCAAAAAACTCGACGACCGCATCGTCGTAAAACGTGAGGCCCGTGGCGCCTAACCCCAGCGCGTGCGAAGCGAGGTAGATGCGACCGCCGATAATTCCGCCAACCGTCTGCGCCATCCGGTACCCCCTGGCCCCGAACTCGCGCTCGATCAACGGCAAGTCAGCAGTGATGAATGCTACGACTGCAGCGTCTGCCGGGAGCGCCTGTTCAAAACCGAGGTGCCCTGCGGTTTCCCTGAAATCGCCTTCCTTGAGCAACCGCAGGCCATTGTAGAAACGATTGTAGTAGTAGGCTCCGGAGGCGAGGCCGGCTACCGCGTTCACTATGAAATAAACACTCAGATACGGTGAGAACCCGTCCGCCAGATGCGTCGCATTTATCGGGTTCCCAGCCGCTTCAACAATCGAGCGGAAATCCTCCCACGCGATCGGTTCCGTGGCAAAACGTCTGGTCGACCCGCGGGAACGAATGCAATCGCCCAGCGGTTGTGCCGAGTGGGACGAAAGGTCCAACTCCGCGTCAAAGGTTCCGTCTGACCCCGAGCGCAACGGGCGGAAACTCTCGCCAGTGCCGTCGAGCTCTTCTTTGTCGCTGTTGCCGCTCCTTCCACCGGGTTCGTTCCAAGCGGCCACGTCCTCTCTGGTCCGCAGCCCGGAAGCCCGATGAATTTCGCGCGACAAGGGATATTCCAAGGCACCTGCCGCGAGATCGTTGCTTTCTTGGGGCAACATTCCCGGAACGTCGCCAGAACCCGGGTCCAACGTGCCGTCCGGGTTGCCAATAGTCGCCAGCAACGACGGGGCCTCGTCAAGCCCATCAATCCCTAGGAAACCGGCGACCGACCGGTCCACGAATCCAAACGCGAGCCCCACAGCCGTGGCCGTGGCGGTTCCGGCTGCCGTGAGATTGGCGGCAATGGTACCCAGGTCCCAATAGCAGTATCGGTAACCTCTCTCCCGATATTTCCAAGCGCTCCTCCAAAACACAGTGGTGAACACCAAGGTCGCCGGATATGCGGCGTCGTCTTGAGAGGCTGCGGCGATCCAGCGCCGCAGGTCCCCGTTTCGCAAGCGCTCTAGGGTGAAATCCAGCGGGTTGAAGTGGTATACCCCGGCCCGCAGACCGTCCAGGTCTCCGCAAACCACGTACACTTCGGTCGGATAGAGGGCCCCGGCAGACGCTGCCGCCCGATAGTGGACCTCACCATCCCGCAGGGTTCTCCGCCGAATTACCGCCGCTGCGTGATAGAGCAATTCAGCCAAGGTCTGCAACGTCAGCGGGCCCCCCCTGTCGGTGCCTTGGCCCGTGCCACGGATCGCTTGCAGCGTCGACATCTCCGGCCCTGATGTGCCAGCAACATCCGGTAGCGGTATGGATCGCAGCCCGGGGTAGATTTTGTACCGAGGCGGCTTATTGCTCAGATTGATGTACTGGAGCTTGGTCGCCTCGTTGAATGCGCCGGCTACGCTGGCGTCGTCGATTGTCTGGTTGGTAACCATGGCGTTTAGTCCTGGTGTCGTGGTGAGGCTGGTCAAGCCGAGCGTGACCGATAGATTTCAACCGCCGCAGCCTCTATGACTGACCCCTTGATTGGCGGGCGGGGTTTTTGAACTCGGACACGGACCGCACCGATTTGCGGGTGTTGGTCCAAAACGTTGCGGGCGACCGTTCCGGCGGCGGATTCCAACAGGTTGCGGGGTTCGCCCTCCATCACCGCTTTGACCGCCCGGTACAGTGCTGTGTAACTCACCGTATCCTCCAAACGATCCGAGGCGGCAGGGACACTTAGGTCGAGCTCGGCCTGGAGGTCCACGATGAATTGCTGCCCAAGGCTCCGTTCTTCCGGGTTGACCCCGTGGAACCCATAGAACTGGAGGCCGGTAAGAATGATGCGGTCTGGAGTCATCAGATGGACGATCGGGGACGATTCAACACTGCGGGGCTGTTCCTGTGTTTCTTGCCGACGTGTCCGACTGCGCCCGGTATAGTCAGGCCAACACCAACGTTTCGATCACGAGGGCGCTCTATCCGGCCCGCGCCGTCATCTTCACGTCGGTCAGCAATTGGTCTGTGCCTCGATGGCCGCGGCTTGGGCAATCAAATTCTGGGCTCGTTTTACCACCGGCACATCTACCATGCGCCCGTCGATCGACAGCGAACCTCGTCCGGTTGCCTCCGCGGCATCCCACGCTTCTACCACACGTCTTGCGTAAGCCACTTCGTCGGGGCCGGGTGAAAATGTCTCGTTGATCACGTCTATCTGGGCCGGGTGAATCGCAAACTTCCCCGTATAACCCATCCGTCGTGCTACGCTCGCGTCGGTCTTTAGGCCTTCAGGGTCACGAAAACCGACGAATGGGCCGTCGAGTCCGGCAACTCCAGCAGCCCTCGCCGCCACCGCCATCGCAGATCGGGCGAAATAGCACTCTTCGCCGAAGTCGCTCCGAATAATGCCCATATCGTTGGTGTAGTCTTCGCCTCCAAAAGCTATTCCCACAATCCGCTGAGAAGCGCGTGCCATCTCGTAGACATGGACGATGGCCATCGCGGTTTCGATCCACGGGATGACCTTGATGCTACCCGCCTCCATTCCGACTTTCGCTTCCAACGGCGTCAGCAGTTTGTCAACCTGCTGCAAATCCCACGCCGTGTTCCCTTTCCCAACGCTGATCCCAGCCAAATCCGCCGATACCACGGCGGACAATTCTGCGGCGGCCAACCCGGTTTCCAGGGCGTTGACCCTTACCATCACCTTCTTGCCTGCCTCGGCTAAACGCGGAACCCATTGAACAGCCAACTCGCACGCGGCGGTCTTCTCACCCGGCGGCACCGAGTCCTCCAGGTCTACCATGATGATATCCGCGCCGAATCCGAGCGCCCTCTCGAGCATGTTGGACCGGTTCCCGGGGACAAAAACGAGGCTACGGAGCAATTGCACTGGTGTGGACCTCTATGAAACGTCGTGTCGGTACAAAAATAAGAAGAGCCGGCCATTCGTGTCCCAGGTTACGCGCTGGAACATTGCTCCCAAAGGTGTTTCCATGGCCCGTTGCGGGAATCAGAAGTCGCCCCAGGAGTAGCCAGATTTGACATCCACTTTGAGGGTCACATCGAGATCCATTGCCGCTGGCATCTCGTCCATCACCAACTGGGTCATCAAGTCCATTTCGTCGTCAGGCACCTCGAAAACCAGCTCGTCGTGCACTTGCAGGATCATGCTGGATCGCATTTGATCGTTGACCATGCGGGCGCGCACATTGATCATGGCTATTTTCATAATGTCGGCCGCCGTGCCCTGGATCGGCATATTGATGGCCATTCGTTCCGCAGCAGCGCGGCTGTTGTGATTTGTGGACTGGATGTCCGGCAGATAACGCCGCCGCCCCAGCAGCGTTTCCGCGTACATCACGTTCCTCGTCCGTTCTTTTACCGATTCCAAGTACCCACTGATGCCCGGGTACCGGGACAGATAGGTGTCGATGAAATGCCGCCCCTCTTCTCGGCTGAACCCCGTTTGTTGCGAGATGCCGTGCGGACCCAAGCCGTATATCACGCCGAAGTTAAGCACCTTGGCAATGCGGCGCTGCTCGGCATCCACATCGTTGATGGGCACGTTGAACATCTGGCTGGCCGTGGCGGCGTGTATGTCCTCCCCCTTGCGGAACGCATCCAGCAACGACGGGTCCTGCGACATATGGGCCAATACCCGCAACTCAATCTGTGAATAGTCGGCCGAGAGCAACCGGCAACCGGAATCAGCCACGAAAGCCCGGCGGACCTGGCGGCCCAATTCGGTTCGGACTGGTATGTTTTGCAGGTTAGGATCGCTGCTGCTGACCCTGCCAGTAGCCGACCCGGTCTGGTGATACGACGTATGGATCCTGCCCGTACCAGGGTTCACCATCTCAGGGAGAGCGTCAACGTAGGTTGACTTGAGCTTGGTTACCTGCCGGTAGTCCAGGATCTTGTCCACCACCGGATGCAGGCCTTTCAAAGCCTCGAGTGCGTTGGCGTCGGTGGAATAACCGGACCGCGTCCGCCGCGATTTGGGCAAACCCAACTCCCCAAAAAGCAGGTCGCTTAACTGCTTGGGAGAGTTGATATTGATTCCATGGCCGATTGAGTCGAACAGTTCTGTTTGGATCTGTTCCAATTGTTGGTGCAGGTCGCGCGACATCTCGTGGAGGATGCCTGCGTCCAAGCGGACTCCCGACCGCTGCATCTCCACCAACACCGGCACCAGCGGCAACTCGACGTCGGTGAAAAGATCGACCAGCCCCTGGGCCACCAAAGGCGGATCAAAGTGCCGACGCAATCGCAACGTGCAGTCCGCATCCGCCGCCGCGTACGGCGCCCCGTCTGCGATCTCAACTTCGTTAAATGTTTTCTGCCGGGCTCCCTTGCCGATCAGCTCGGTGATTTCGGTCATTTCCCGGCCCAATATCGACAGGGCCAGCGGCTTCAGACCCAACCGGTTGTTGCCCAATAGATGGGCGGCGATCATGGTGTCGTGGTCAACCACCTGGTAGGGATCGACGCCATAGTTGCTCAGCAGGGTCAAATCGTAGTTGGCGTTGTGGGCGGAGCGCTTCAAACCCTCAGCCGTAAACAAAGGGCGCACCGCGGCCATCACCTCCGTTAAGGGCAACTGCCGGCCGGATGCATGCCCAACCGGCACGTACCAGGCCTGACCGCCATCGATGGCGAAACTCAAGCCAGCCAACTCGGCGGCCATGGGGTCGGTGCTGCTGGACTCGGTGTCAAACGCAAAGGAGCCAGCTTCCCTGATGGCAACGATCATTGTGTCCAAATCGGCTTGGGTGTCGACGACGCGATAATCACTATCCATGATTTCCAGGTCGCGAGCCGCAACCGGAGCAGCGGAACGATCTCCGATCTGAGACGCCGTCGCCCATGGTGCATCGGGCGAAGGTACGCGCCCCACAATGCTGTGAAATTCCAACGCCGTCATCAGCGCGACCACTTCGGACCGTTCGTAATCGCCGAGCCGGCAGGCATCGAGATCGAGCTCGGCCGGCACGTCGCACTTGATGGTGGTCAAGAAGCGATATTCAAATGCCTCGTCCCGGCAAGCCGCGAGGTTGTTCTTCACGCGCTTCTGCGTAATCTCTTCCAGATGTTCGTATATGCCTTCGAGTGTGCTGTATTTGCTTAGCAGAGTGGTAGCCGTCTTGTCACCAACGCCAGGGATTCCGGGAATGTTGTCCGATTTGTCGCCAACGAGCGCTTTGTAGTCCGGCTGCTGTTCTGCGGTTAGTCCGCCATACCTGGCGGCCAGCTCATCCTCGTCCACTATCCGCCGGTCGCGTTCGCTGCTGGCCAGGTCCACGCGAACCAGCGGAGAAATTAGCTGGAAAGTGTCCCGGTCCCCGGTGAGGATCACCGTGGCTACGTGAGCGGACTCGGCTTGACGAGAGAGTGTGCCGATGATGTCGTCCGCTTCGAACCCGGGCAACTCGTAAATCGGCACGCCGAAAGTTGCCATCAACTCTTTCACGCGGTCAAACTGACCGCGTAGTTCTGGGGGTGTCGGAGGCCGTTGTGCTTTGTATTCGGGAAATCGTTCGTGCCGGAACGTCGGAGATGGGGTATCGAAAGCGACAGCGACGTGAGTTGGCTGCCACTCGTTCAGCGACCGCATGAACACGCTGGCGAACCCGTAAACGCCCGTCACATCTTCGCCGGTGGTCGACACGGTTAGGTTGCGGCTGGCGCTGATCGCCCTGTACGAACGGTGCACCATCGCATGTCCATCTATCAACAGCAGCAGTTGAGGCCGCTGATCGGCGGCGGCGAACGTCATGGGCATAGACATCTGGCTGGCGCTGGACATGAGGGGTCTCCGTGCGCAGATCCGTCGGTAGTAGGTGAAACCACCGACGCTTGCCGCATTATACATCAGCGACCAGCCGAGAACGTTCCGCCCTATGCTAAAATGACCGAGCTATGCCCGTTTACGAATACCAGTGCAACCTTTGCGGGGGCCGTCAATCCCGCCTCGTTTTCAGTTGGACACCGGCCGACGCGATATCCTGCCGCGCATGCGCTGGAACCGACCTGATCCGATTGATGTCGGGGTTTTCCTTCCACCGTTCCTGGGGTGACAGCCTTAACTGGATGCCGGACAATGCTGCTGCTGATTTGGACGACGGCCATGTCGGCAGCATTGATGCTCACATGGGCCGTATGGGTGAAGCTATGGGCGGTCAGGTAACCCCGGATTTCCACGAACACCGGCACGAAATCACTCATCCCGACGGCTGAACCAGTGTTGGTCTTGCACAGAACCGCATCATCGGCCTACTTTCGTTAGAGACAGACGACATGCCAATATATGAATACCGATGTCGCCATTGCCGGAACGTCTCGGCAATCTTCGTGCGATCGATCAACTCCCCGTTGGCGCCGGCTTGTGACGCGTGTGGCAGCGAGAAAGTGGACCGCCGGATGTCTACTTTCTCCACGGGCAAAACGACTGTCGAGATCCACGGTGGGCACCCCTTGGGGAGCAACCCGCAGGATTACTACAGCGACCCCCGCAACATCGGTCGGCACGTCGAAGAATCCTTCGTCCGTCATGGCGTGGCGATGCCCGACTCTGTCCGCGAATCTATTGATTCCGCCCGGAGCGGTGAGGCACCCAAAGGATTGGACTTGTGACCGAGCCGAATAATAATCCGACGTCCGATCTGTTATCGGCACTCGTCGCTTGCTTGGACGCACTGGTCGCATCCGACGGCCTGCCCGAGGGCCTGATGCGCGGCGAAATCGGTTGGTTGGGCAGTGACCTGAGCGATCCGAACCGGCGGTCCACCGCGCCCTATTCGGTGCAAAGCCGGAACCAGGCTATGGAGATGGCCGGCAGCGCGCGTAACTTGCTCGATATTCTGGAGACCGCGCAGGCCATCCCTGCTGATGGAGCATTGCAGACGCGTCGCGCGCTCGACGACGCTGCTGAGCGGATTGGCGCTGCCCTGCGGCGACATCAGGCGGATCGTATCCGCGGGCTGTACGTAATCATTGATCCCGAAGTGACCGGTGGCCGCGATCCAATGGAAATCGCCCGTTCTGCCATCAATGGCGGTGCCCGCATCTTACAGCTACGTGACAAGTTGCGGGACAAAGGCGAACAATTGCCCCTCGGAGTCGCCCTCCGCGAATTGTGTGCTGCCAACGATGCTCTGCTGATCATCAACGACCATGCCGATTTGGCCGCCGCTTTGGGGCCAGATCACGTGGGATTGCACGTTGGGCAAACTGATTTGCCAGTAGCCGAGGCGCGCAAAATTCTGGCGCCCGGTCAAGTGCTCGGCCGATCCAACCGCGAGATCGACTTGATCATCGAGTCGCAACGAATGGGTGCGGATCACGTTGCGTTCGGCGCGATGTACACCACGACCACCAAGCAGGTCACCCGCGCGCCCCAGGGCCCGGAGAGACTGAAACAGGCCCGCGCAGCCGCTCGGGTGCCGTTGGTAGCCATAGGCGGAATCACGGCGCAGAACGTAGCGCCGGTGGTTGAGGCCGGCGCTGATGCAATTTGCGTCACAGCAGCGGTGGGGAATGCCCCGGAGCCAGAAGCAGCAGCGGCAGCCCTGACCGAGGCAATTCGGTCGGCTGGCGGACGCGTTTAGCAGTTTTAAGTATGCCCACGCGTTACGGCCCGCACCTGGCAGCACTGTCTGCCCAAGCGGTGGAGGAATTGTCGGCTAGGCATAGGGCCAGGGAGCAGGCCCTGGGCGTGTCCCGGCAAGTGATTAGGAATTCGGCCAACTCGATCCGCGCAGTTCATCGCAACGACTTCAATGAAGCGCGCCGCCTGATCGCGGAAGCGGCAGACCGTCTGGCCGAGACCCGGAGAATACGCACCGACAACCCGGAAATTTACTACGCTGGATTTTTGTCCGACGCACGCAAGGAATTTGCTGAAGCTAGCATTACGCTAGCTGTGATTTCCGGATCGGAAATCCCGGACGCCCAGGCGCTGGACATGGACCCGCCGGCCTACCTGAACGGGATGGCGGAAGTCATCGGGGAATTGCGTCGCTACATCCTTGACGCCCTGCGCCGGGACGATACCTCCCGATGCGAAGAGTTGATGGAATTGATGGACGAGATTTACGGAATCCTGGTTACGGTTGACTTTCCGGAAGCTATTACCGGCGGCCTCCGGCGCAGCACAGACGCCATGCGGGGCGTGTTGGAACGCACCCGCGGTGATCTGACCATATCGCTTCAGCAGCGGCGGTTGGAGCAACGGCTCAAGGACCTGAAATAATCTTTGCATCGTCAGTTGGATTGCGACTGCCCGACCGGGTAGATCCAGCCCGTTGGCATCGAATGTTCTGATGGGACGATTGGCTCCGATCACCGCCCGCTGGCGAAATATCGTCATCCTGTCCTGGCCTATTGACGGCGGTCATTTGGATCCGTTTGTGCCGAACGGTTTGGTCCTTGATCGATGGGGCGGCGAAGCTTACATTAGCCTCGTGGGCCTATTCGTCGAAAACCTGCGGATGTTGGGGTTGCCAGTCTGGCCGAACCGATTTGAGGAAGTCAATCTGCGTTTCTACGTTCATCCCACCCAAGGCGGCGTTAACCTGCGCGGGGTCGTGTTCCTTCGGCAATTGGTTGCACATCGATTGATCGCGCTGGGAGGGCGTTTGCTGTTCCGTGAGCCGATGTCGGCTACGCAAATGCGCCACGAATTCAACCCGCCGGAACCAGAAGAGACCAGTAAACGGCAACGAGTGTTTTATGGTTGGCGCAACCATGGTCGGGATGAAGGACTTTGGATCAAAAGCGGGGGGGATCCGTACGTGGTCGAACCCAATTCGTTGGACGAGTTCCTCACCGCTCGGTACTGGGGTTACAACGCGCAATCCGCCCGTCGGATTCGAGCGTACCGAGTTTCAAGGTGTACCTGGTCGGTGAGTCCGGCCGCCGACTATGGATTGCAGTGCGACGCCCGAGCCCTGTATGGTCCCCAGTTCACTGATGTCATGGCTCAACCACCAGCCTCAATTCTTTTGGCTCACGGGTCGAAAGCCCGGGTACATTGGCCGACCAGTTAGCGTCACAAAAAGATGGGATACGTTCCCGCCCAAGTTGAGATAATTGATCACCCGTTGTTAGAATGCTCTAATGCAAGCCGATCTCCAAAAGAATAAACCGGCCAGGATAAACCGGCCAGATAGGATCCGAGTGTCTGATACTGCGCCGCGCGCGGCCATACACACGACCCCCGCTCCCTGGACGACATCGAGGGATGTTACCGGCGCGCCTGGACAGACGGTCTGCCGATCCTACGTCTCATCGCCGACCGTGTTCCGGTGATGATGGAAGTGGCAAGGCTCGAGACGGGCGACGTTTTGGGCCAAGTCCCAGTGCGCCGCAGGACGCTGACTGCTGAGCAAGTGTCGGCAAACGCCGTGGCGGCGGGTTGTTTGTCGGCCTATTTTGCCATAGACCTGGCAACGCTGCGCGTGCTATTTGGATACGACCTCAATTGCATCCACGAAGTGTCCGCCGCGACCAACTCCACGGGCTTGCTCGTCGCAGTCAACGGTCCCATCCGGCGTGAGATCGAGTTGAATTGCACTGACCACCTGTTCATCCCTGGGCACCGCGCCAACTCCACAATTGGGCGAGCGTTGCGGTTGATTTTCATCGATTTGTTTGAACAGCAGCCCAGTGTTTTGGATCACGGTTGCATGGGCAGCTTGACCAGGTTTGCCGTGGTTATTGTAAAGGATGAAGAGAACAGCCCATGGGAGCCGTTCCATATCAGCCAGGGATATTTGCCCCAGCAGTCGACGGTAATCGTGACTACAATCCAGGATCCGTTCATGCATGGCAACCGTTATGGAATCGTGGAAAGCCTTTGGGATTCCATCGCCGCTAAGATGTCCTCGCATGGGTTGGGCCTATACTTTGGCCGGGGTATCGAATGGGCGTGGTTTGTCGGTCATTTGCATTCCGAGTTGCTGGGCCGGTTGGGCTGGAAACATCTCGACACGCAGGGCATCCCGCCGTGGACGATAATCGCCGCGGTGTTTGCCAATACAGCCCACACCTATACACTGCTCATGGTGGTGGCGGATTTCCCGTATCTCATGTGCCCGCGCCCAATTGCCAATGTCTCCCGAGAGGGATTGCATTTCCGCGCTCAGTTGCTGACCCTGGCGGCGTTTAGCTTGTTGATTCATGACGAGCTGGCCGGCCCTCGGACCGGCTGACGGTATCGACGACGACCATGCCAGGCATTGGCGATATTTTCCGCAGATTTTCACGGCGTCCGCAGGAGCCGGAGCCGGAGGAGACTTACTCCGCCGCGTCCAACCTAGCGCCGCCCGATGGTCCCACTCTGGAACACGACAACGACGCTCCTCCTTCTTCACATCTGTTGGGCCGCCTCACATTCTCAGCGACCGGTGACTCTGTTACCTCCCAGCCCGCCTTGGGCGATCACCCGGTCGGGGAGACGGTAGTTTCACCGTCGACCGAACCCCAAATGGGTTTTGCCGCGAGCCAACGCGACGACGTTCATATCGGCGTGCTAGAACCTCCGCTGGTTGAAGTCGCGGACGACGACGCATTTCTCGATGATCCGTTGCAGGTGACCTGCCCGTATTGCGGCGCAGAACAACAACGGGTGGGGTCTCGATGCGCTAATGAACGATGCCATCAGGTGATCGTGCGATTGCCCGCTTGGGCTCAGCACCGCCGGCGTAATTGGTTCATGCAGCGCCTGTCGTGGCGAAGGATCATCACGGCTTGTGTTGTGGCGCTCTTTATTGTTTTCGTCATCTGGATCAATTATCCGTTTGCTCCCGACCCAGTGGTGTTGTTCAAAAAAACCCAAACTCACTTGACAATAGACACCGGACCGGGTTCATGGACCGGTGTGGGGAGAGACCTACGGCACAGCCGTCGCGTGGATATCGGCCCGCCCCCGCCGTCTGGTCAGATCAGGTACTGGAACTTCGACGTACCAGGCGATCCCTTGCGGGCCGAACCGGTGGCGCAGGATACTCACGTGTATATCGGTTCCTCTGAAGGCATGTACGCGTTATCCCACGCTGACCTGTCGTTCATTGAAAAATGGGAAGGTGATACACCGGGTCGAATCACGGCCGGGGCAGCAGTCATCGGCTTGTATCTGTTCTTCGGTAGCACGGATCACACCGTCAGTTCATGGAACGCGTTTGACGGCCAGGTACGCTGGAGCTTTCCCGCCGCCGACACTGTGGAGGCCGCTCCCGTGGTTTCGGATGGCTTGGTTTACATCAGCTCCGGGGAGAGCTGGATTTACGCCCTCGACGCGCACAACGGAGCATTAATCTGGAAAAAGCAGTTGGACAGCAATGCCAGTGACGCGGCTACTATTCACGATGGCAAGCTGTTCGTGGGTGATGAAAAAGGCGTTTTCTACATCTTGTCTGCTCGGACTGGCCAGGAATGGTTCCGCTTCCGAACCCCCCGGGCAATCACCGGTTCTCCGGTAATATCTGAAGATGGGGAACGCGCTTATTTCACCGCCGGCGGCCAACTGTACGCGGTTGGAGCGACACACCGGGAGATACCCGGACTTTACCAGTTCAAACAGTTATGGGCTCAACTGTGGCTATGGCAAGTTCCCGGTGTTCCCCGTCCCAGGGGGCAACAGGGGGGTCTGTGGCGCTTCACGCCGGAAAATCCGCTCCAAGGGGCCAAAAGCAGCCCGGCCCTCGTCGACAGTGAAGGTGGAGGCACCTTGTACGTTGGAGGGCACGATCATAATGTCTACGCACTGGATGCCAGCAACGGTGATCTTCTGTGGGTTTTCCGCACCCAAGATGCTGTATGGGCGTCGCCTCTGGTCATCAAAAACCACCTGTTAGTTGGCGATGAGTCCGGCGGTCTCTATTCCCTAGATCGGGAGACCGGACGGGAAAACTGGAGCATGAATCTGGGATCGCCCATCAAGATTCCCCCGATAGTCAGCAACGGATTGCTTATTGTCCGCACTGCCGACGGCAACGTGTACGGGATCGAGTGAAGCCCTACAACGTCTACAACAAAACGCCTCTGGCCGCAATTCGGCCAGAGGCGTTCTTCATCCCTGTGGGAAACGGTCGATCAGTAGAGGTGGCATGACACCCGATGGCCGGGCGAGACTTCCTTTTCAACAGGTACTTCTTCTGAACACTGGGGCATCGCAAACGGGCAACGCGGGTGAAACCTGCATCCGCTGGGCGGGTTGATCGGCGACGGGACCTCGCCTTGGAGCACGATATCTTCCCGTATCAGGTCTGGATGCGAGGGCAGCGCAGCGGAAAACAGGGCTTTGGTGTACGGGTGTAGCGCGTTGCTGTAAAGCTCCTCGGTCTCAGCATATTCAACAATTTGCCCAAGGTACATCACCGCCGTCTGGTGCGCCATGTAGCGCACCGTAGCCAAGTTGTGCGCGATGAGCAGATAGCTGACGTTGTACTGCTCCTGCAGATCCTTGAGCAGGTTCATCACCTGCGCCCGAATTGACACGTCAAGCGCGGAAACCGGCTCGTCCAGGACAATCAATTTGGGGTACGACACCAAAGCGGAAGCAACGGCAATTCTTTGCCTTTGGCCCCCGCTGAACTCGTGCGGGTAGTTGTTGGCTTGCTCAGTGTGCAGTCCGACCTGTGACAGCACTTCGGCAACGCGCTCGTTTTTCTCTTGCGTAGTCACATTGCGGTTGACGACCAGAGGTTCCGATACGATGTCACGGACCCGCATGCGAGGACTTAACGACGACCAGGGATCTTGGAACACTGCCTGGACCGTCGTTCGATATTCCTGAAGCTGAGATCCTCGAAAAGTGTTGATGTCCTCGCCTTCCAGTAGTATCTCGCCTTCCGTCGGCCGCTCCAACCGGAGCAGAAGTTTGCTGGTAGTGGTCTTGCCGCAGCCGGATTCTCCTACCAGCCCAAGAGTTTCACCTTGCTTGATGGTAAATGAGATCCCGTCCACAGCCTGTACGTGACCGATCGTCTTCATCATGATGAGACCTTTGGTCACCGGAAAATATTTTTTCAAGCCGTTGACTTCCAGCAGGGTATTGTCAGTGGCGACTGCCATAGTGGAGGAACCTCCTCTGGGTCGTATGGATGATGAAGTACGTAGTCGAGGCTCAGCCCGTGGTGCCAGTCGGCGCCACGAATTCCGCTACGGGCGTTCCTTCCCAATCCGGGTGCAGCGCCCAGCAGTCCGCGTGATGCGCCTCCGCGATTTGGAATGAAGTGGGATATTCCTCATGACACCGGTCGGAGGCGTACGGGCAACGCGGCGCGAAACGGCAACCCTCGGGTAGATTGGACAGCAGCGGCGGCTGTCCTTCAATCGAGTACAGACGGTCAACGCTTTCCTCTAGCTTGGGCACGGAATTGATCAACGCCTGGGTGTACGGATGCGCCGGTCGGCTGAAGATATCCCGGACGTCCCCTTGCTCGATGATTCGGCCCGCGTACATCACGGCCACGCGGTCGCACATGCGGGCCACGACGCCAAAGTCGTGCGTAATGAAGATGATCGCCAGTCCGGTCTCAGCCTGGATTTCCTTGAGGAGGCGCAGGTACTGCAACTGGATTGTCACGTCGAGGGCAGTGGTAGGCTCATCGGCGATGATGATCCCAGGCTCGCATGACATTGCGATTGCCCCCACGACCCGCTGCTTCATGCCGCCCGACATCTGGTGCGGATAGTCGTCGAGCCGGCGTTCCGGCGCCGCGACGTTCACTTTCCGTAGTGCATCGACCGCCCGGGACAACATCGAGCTTTTATTGTCTTTGTGTGCGATCCCCAGTGCCTCGCGCAATTGGTTTCCGATGGTGAACACCGGGTTTAGCGAGGTCTGAGGGTCCTGGAGGATCATGGAAATCTGTCGGCCGCGAACGTCACGCATTTCGTCTTCGCTTTTCTGCATGAGATCCTCGCCATTGAGGAATATCTCACCTTCCACGATGCGCCCGGCCGGCCTCGGAACCAAACGCAACAACGACAGCGCCGTCATTGTCTTGCCACAACCCGATTCGCCCACTATGCCGAGCGTCTCCCCTTTTTTGAGATCGAACGAGACCCCGTCGACTGCCTTTACGGTAGCCGCCCGTGTGAAGATGTAGGTCTTGAGGTTGTTAACCTCAAGGATGGTATCCGCGGCTGTTTGTACAGCGGTCATGGCAGCATTCTCCCGTGTATGGGTCTGGTCGGCGCGTTAGCAGGTGCCGCAAGGGCGTTTTTGGCGTACCGTCGATAATCCGCTCACGAACACATTCGCGTCGCGATGGTCCCATTTCGCCGGCGCCTCCATGTTTCCCAGCCGCAATCTCGCATTCGACGCTGACGTTGGTGTGTTCGAGTTGCTCATCAGCATCGGTGCCGATTATAGCGCGTTGCGCGCCCGATGTGACCTGTTCCTGGATGTCTTAAACGTTCCTCAACTTGGGATCCAGCCGGTCGCGCAGCCAATCCCCCAGCAGGTTCATCGACAAAACGGTCAGCACAAAGCGACTAACGGAAGTTTCAAGTGCCGTCTGATTGACATGTTCTTTCTCCAGGTTCGCATGCGTTTCAGATGCCGTTAACCCAACCAGCGTGTGGCGGCAACTGTCCGGGCCACTTATTGGCACCAGCAATGTAGGGAAAATCGACAAGCCCAGTCAAATACGATGTTTGCAACCTGTACGAAGGACATCGTAGGATATAGTGCCATATAATACGGTTAACGTAATAATATTACGAAGTCAACCTACAATAATCAATACGATTTACGACTTGCCAACATGCTGTCATCAATCCCATGAATATATGATATATAATCTGACGATGCATCAACGATCGCGATAATAAAAATGCCGCGCCGGCGGCTTTCCCACCCCAAGGTGAAAGCGCCGACGCGGCCAATCCACGGGCCGCGGTGTGTAGCCGGAGTTTACAACACCGCCTCCGCGATCCTGCCAATCTCATCGAGCACGCTGGCGTCGGTCGTGTCCCCGAGCCTTATTATCACCCGGTTCGCCCCTGCGTCTTCAAATCGGGAAATCGTGTCACGGTCCGCCGCCTGTCCAAAAACCGTGATGTCAATGCCGGATGGATCCCTGCCCGAGGCTTCGGCGAGTTCGTCGATGGCAGCCTTACCCGCGGCGATTTGATCCGGGCTTGCAGCCGTCGGCATCCACCCATCCCCCCATCGGGCCACACGACGGAATACGTTTCTTGCGTTTCCCCCGAGGAGCACTGGAGGACCGCCCTCCTGTGCGGGTTTCGGGTTGCACTGTACGGGCGGGAAGTCGTAGAACCGGCCATGGTATTCTGCGGAATCCTGTGTCCACAGTGCACGCATCACCTCGATCGCTTCGCGGGCTTGTGTCCACCGGTGATCGAAGTCACCTCCCATAATCTCGGTTTCCTCCCGCAACCATCCCGTTCCGATCCCCAGGATGAACCGCCCTCCTGAAAATCTGTCCAGCGTTGATATCGCGCCGGCCAGAACCAATGGGTTGCGCTCCGGAATTAGGGTGATACCTGTCCCCAGCTTGATCTTGGTCGTTACCGCCGACGCCCTGGCCAGTCCAATGTAGGGATCGCCCATGTCTGCCATATACGGCGGTATCGATCCGTCAGCTGACCCGGGGTACTTGGATGCCGAATTCGCCGGCATAACCGGGTGCTCTGGCAGCCATATGGACTCGAACCCGGCGCTTTCTGCCCTCGCGGCGATATCCGCCACGTCGATCGAGTTGGTCGAAATCGACATATTCAATCCGATGTCCATTGTTGCCTCCAGGAGGATGCGCCGTTTGCCATATTTGGCCGGGATGATAGCACCGCCCCCTACGCGCGTCCATGCGGATGTCCAGTCCGCCGATGATATACTTACCATGATGTTTTTTCTCATCGAGAAGTTCAATCTCATAATCGGGAATGGTGCGATGCCGTTGTACATAATGCTTGCCAATTTCACCGGCCGGGGAAGGCGCATGCGCCAGGACAACCCCGACTTGCTGACCGACGCTGCGGCAGGTGCGGAAACTTCCGATAGCAAAGTGTTGTCACAATACGCGGTGCTGGGGCGTCACGACTTCGTGATTATCACCGAGGCCGAAGACAATCATGCAGCAGCAAGGCTGTCCTTGGACTTGGGCGTCCGGGCAGGATTGAACATCGAAACCCTGCCAGCCATGCCGGTCGGAGTCCTCTCGGACGAGGAACATATCAGCATCCTCCGGGACGTAGCGGTTGCTCTCACCGTCCCGAACGGCCCTGACGCATCCGACGATGAAAGCGACGATGCTTGGCGGCTGCCCGACGAACCCGACTAAAAACCCGGGACCAAAGGCGGAACCTGGCATGTCCGATGCGCGTCCACCAACCGTGATGACCATCGCCGGCTCCGACTCGGGAGGTGGGGCTGGTATCCAGGCGGACCTGAAAACCTTTTCCGCTTTAGGCGTGTTCGGCACCTCTACCCTCACCGCGATCACCGCCCAAAACACTGTTGGCGTTACGGCCGTACACGAGGTGCCCATCGACGTTATCGCCGCACAAATTGACGCCGTAATCACGGATATCGGAGCCGACGCCGTCAAGACCGGAATGCTGTCGTCCACTGAAATCGTGGAAACGGTGGCCGAGGCCATTCGACGTCATGGCATTGTCGATTTGGTGGTTGATCCCGTTATGGTAGCCAAAAGCGGCGATCGTCTCCTGCGTGAGGAAGCGATTTATGCCATCTGCAACTCCCTGATTCCTCTTGCAGCCGTAGTGACGCCCAACATCCCGGAGGCCGAAGATTTGACGGGTCTACGTATCCAGACTGAGGATCAGGTCCGGGAGGCCGCGATCCGCATCGTCGGCATGGGCGCTCGCTCGGTTGTCATAAAAGGAGGCCACCGCGACGGCCCACCCACGGACGTGCTTTATGACGGTCGTGAGTTCCTGGAGTTCACCACGGAGCGGATCCCTTCAACGAACACTCACGGGACCGGTTGCACGTTTGCCTCTGCAATAGCCGCCGGGCTCGCCCATGGGTTGGACCTACCCGTCGCAGTGGAACAGGCTAAAGATTACGTTACCGCGGCCATTCGCACTTCCTATCCCATTGGCCGGGGTCATGGCCCGTTGCATCATTTCCACGCGTATTGGTGAAATCCGCGCTCCGTTACAATCGGGATTCAGGTGGGATTTTTGGGTTTTCAGCCAGCGGGTTGGCCCATCCGCACTCAACTATGAGGTATTACAGCCATGCCAGGTTTTGACGTGGTTTCCAGTCGGGTCAGCTTCCCGGAACTCGACTCCGAAATCCTTGATTATTGGAAGAAACGCGACGTGTTCCGTCGTTCCGTCGACGATCGCCCGGACGCTCCGCTTTTCATGATGTATGAAGGCCCTCCTACTGCCAATGGCAGTCCGGGCATTCACCACGTTTTGGCCCGCGTGTTCAAGGACGTTATCTCTCGCTACCGCACGATGAAGGGTTCCCGCGTCATCCGCAAGGGCGGCTGGGACACCCACGGGCTTCCGGTGGAAATGGCGGTCGAGCAGGAGTTGGGCCTGTCTTCCAAGCGAGACATCGAGGAATACGGCATCGCCGAGTTCAACAAACGCTGTCGGGAAAGCGTCTTCCGCTATGTCAAGGACTGGGAGGTGATGACCGACCGCATCGGCTACTGGGTAGACATGGACGACCCCTACGTCACCCTGGAAACCGACTACATCGAAACCGGCTGGTGGATCCTCAAACAGTTGTGGGATCGGGGCCTGCTGTACCAGGACCGCCGCGGCACCCCGCACTGCCCGCGCTGCGTCTCCAGTTTGTCGTCCCACGAAGTCGCCCTGGGTTACCGCGAAAACACTCCTGATCCGTCGGTTTTCATCAAATTCGAAGCCACGGCATGGCCCGGCGACCTGCCGGCATACTTCCTGGCCTGGACCACCACCCCGTGGACCCTGCCGGGCAACACGGCCTTGGCCGTTGACTCCGACGCCGAGTACTCGGTCGTCTCGGTCGCCGATCATCAACTCATCCTGGCCACTGCGTTGCTCAAGGTACTCCACGATGATTACTCCGTAATCGAAACGCTACGGGGCAGTCAACTCGTGGGACACTCGTACCAACCCCTTTACGATGCCACCGAATTCAGTTCACCCATCCAGCAGTTCGTTCGCCGCGACGGCGTGACCCAGCTGGAGGACGCAGATTTCTACTCCCCACGTGTCGTTGCTGCTGATTTCGTCAGCATGGAAGACGGCACCGGCATCGTTCACATTGCCCCGGCCTTTGGCGACGAAGACCTGGCGCTGGGCCGCGAAAGGGAGTTGGCCTTCGTCCAACCGGTTGACCTGCAAGGCGTAATCACCGGCGACTACCCCTTTGCCGGCAAGTTCGTAAAAAACGCCGACCCGGAAATCGCCGCCGACTTGGAGGCCCGCGGTCTGCTTTACCATCAGGGCGTCTATCATCACACCTACCCCTTCTGCTGGCGGTGCGACACGCCGCTGCTCTATTACGCCAAGACTTCCTGGTACATCCGCACCACCGCCGTCAAAGATCGGTTGGTGGACATCAACAGCGGCATCAACTGGTATCCGGGCCATATCCGCGAGGGCCGCTTCGGCGAATGGCTCCGCAACAACGTGGATTGGGCCATCTCCCGGGAACGCTATTGGGGCACGCCGATACCAATCTGGCGGTGCGACCAGTGCGACGACATGCGCTGCGTAGGCAGCGTCGCGGAACTCGCGGAATGTTCAGATCAGGATCTCAGCGGTCTCGACCTCCACCGTCCTTACGTTGATGACGTGGCCTGGCCGTGCCAATCTGAGGGCTGCGGCGGCGTTATGCAACGCATCCCGGAGGTGATGGATTGCTGGTTTGACTCCGGAATGATGCCCTACGCCCAATGGCATTATCCCTTCGAAAACTCCGAAATCGACATCGACGGCCGGCTGCCGGCTGACTATATCTGTGAAGCGGTGGACCAAACCCGCGGCTGGTTCTACAGTCTTCATGCCCTGTCCACGTTGCTCAAGGATGACGTCGCTTACCGCAACGTCATCTGCCTCGGGCTTATACTGGATGGACGCGGCCGCAAGATGAGCAAGCGGCTCGGCAACATCGTCGAGCCGGACACCATTCTGGACACTCATGGCGCCGACGCTTTGCGCTGGTATCTGTTCACCGCATCGCACCCGGGTGAACCCCGGCGCTTTTCCGACCGTCTGGTACAGCAAACCCTGCGCCAGGTGTTGCTGACCTTGTGGAACGTCTACTCGTTCTTCATTAACTATGCGAACATCGACGAATTCGAGCCGTCGCAAATTCCACAGGGATGGCTCCCGGAAGCCGAACTAGATCGCTGGATCCTGGCCGAGCTCAACCAGTTGGTTCAGGTCGTGGATGATCACCTGGACAACTACAACCCCACCGACGCCGGACGCCGGATCGCCGAGTTCATCGACGTTCTCTCCAATTGGTACGTCCGCCGTTCGCGTCGGCGTTTCTGGAAGTCGGAAAACGATACGGATAAGCTCGGCGCCTACGCCACGCTCTATCGTTGCTTGACCACGGTGGCCAGGCTCATGGCCCCCCTGGCGCCTTTCATATCCGAGCAGATGTACCGCAATCTGGAGCTTCGCTACGCATCTGACGGGCCCGACAGCGTGCATTTGGCCTCCTACCCGGTGGCAGACGCCTCCCTGATCGATCAACCCATCATGGAGGCAACCCGCTTGGCGATTCGCGTATCCAGCATGGGCCGTGCGGCGCGAAGCAAGGCTGGACTAAAGGTCCGCCAACCGTTGGCGGAGGTAGTGGTCAAAACCCGGACTGAAGCGGAGTTGGAATATCTGGATCAGGTGCGCCCGCAGATTCTGGAGGAACTGAACATCAAGGAGTTGCGAACGGCCGAAGGTGCCGGCAACCTCTACGTCCAGGCTCAGGAGTTCGTCGGCGACGATAACGATACAGTAGTTTCGGTCGCTGGCTATTCGGCGGCCCTGGAAGCCGGCTACATGGTCGCGGTGGACGCCCGTATTACTCCCGACTTGGCTGACGAGGGCCTGGCACGAGAACTCGCCCACCGGATCCAGAACCTGCGTAAGAATGCCCGGTTTGAGATCACCGACCGCATCGTCACCTATTACGATGGGCCCGACGACATCGCGCGCGTAATGGCCGTCCACGGTGACTACATCAAGCAGGAAACCCTCAGCGACGAGTTGCTTGGCTCAGTTCCTCACGACGCCGCCAAATCGGAGACCGCGCAGATAGAAGGTATGGAAGTCATTCTCGGGGTGCGCCGTCTGACCGGCGTCTAAGCCGGCATGCCCGAACTCCCAGAGGTCGAAAACACCCGTCAATACCTGCTCCGCAGCGGCCTGGTGGGTCGCCGTTTCTCGGCGCCGGATATCACCTGGCACAAAACGGTCCACCAGCCTTCCGTCGGTGAGTTCATCGAAGGCGTGGCCGGGCGATGTGTGACGGACCTACTGCGACGCGGGAAATATTTGATCGCTCCTCTGGACGACGATCAATTCTTGGTCCTGCATCTGGGCATGACCGGCAGTCTGCGCATCCACGATGCCCAGCGGGAACCACCCTCCATGGTCCGGCACACCTTCCCACTGGACGATGGCCGCCAGATGCGTTTTATCGACCCTCGCAAGTTCGGACACCTGTGGTTGCTGCCCGATCCGGCTGCGGCCATGCGAAAAATGGGCCCCGAGCCGCTGGAAGTAACATTCACTGTTCGTGTACTTACCGACGCTCTGTCGAACCGTCGGTCCCCCATCAAAGCCGTTCTGCTCGATCAATCCGTGATCGCGGGCATGGGCAATCTCTACGCTGACGAAGCTTTGTTTTTGTCCGCGATACACCCGGAACGCCTGGCTCAGGATTTAAGCGACGACGAATCACAGGCCCTGCACGCCGGCATTGTCCAGGCCCTGTCGATTTCCGTCGCTGCCTATGCTGCTGCAAGGGACGCCGAATGGCCGGATCCACCGGTGGCCCTCTCTCCCTGGTCAATTCCCAGGTCGACCAACCGATCGTGCCCGAAATGCCGGGGTGTGGTCCAGATGGTACGGGTGCGCGGGCGCAGTTCGTGGCATTGCCCCGCGTGCCAACCGGCCGGTTGACCCCGGTCCCTCCCATCCGACCAGCGACTTTACGCCAGACTTCCCCTCATTCCCGTGTATCAGGTGAGGTCCCGTTCTCGCCCCCACGACTTTTGCCGGGCCGTTCGGTTCTCCTGGTGTCATTGCCAGCAAAGCGCGGCAATCTCGTCGCCACGCCATACGACTTGCAAAAAACAGACCCTGACGAACGAAACTCGACCCCTTGCATTGCATAGTACACACGTTCTATAATAGTCGCGTCAGGCGATACTGCCGCCAGGCCAGCGGCGTCGCCAAACCTACATCCGAATAGCTAGGCGATACGGTTTCGGGTCGGCAACGGCCCCAGTCGGTTCTTCGCATCATGGTCGCCAGCGGCCGCTACCCTCTCTTTATTCGACGGGGCGGCCGAGTGTCGACCCTGCGGGTGTCACCTCCGCCCCGTGCCGTGCGGCACCGGTCTCATCAGCCGGCTGCCCGCGGGTCACGGAAGCTTGGGACTCAAAAACTATGCGAGCAAAAAAGTGTTGGCCGTGCTCCGACACCGTCCCGAAACCGCAACGCCTGACACCCAAATCAAAACATCCAACCGTCACACCATCCAAAAGCAGGAAGTAAGTCACCCACAGGTACATCTCACCGCGCCCAGGCGTCGTGACCGGATGATTGCATAGCGCGAGCAGCAACCGTTATCCGATCATGCTGAATCTGTCGAAGGACGCCGGCTCGACTGGCTGGTGGTTCGGCTGACCCACCATGAGAGGACTATGGAGGACCTCGCAATCAGTCCCGGTCGGGCTGGCGCGGCTTTTGTTGACGACGTGGCAAGTCGGCCCGTACACTGTCTCACGCCAAGCGGATTTGTCCGCCGGGTACATTGCCGGCTATCCGCGTTATTGGTTCACAAGGCAGGTCAATTGTCGTTGGAGGCTTTCTATCATGGCCGGTTACCGCAAGCACGAAGCGCAGGAATGGGCCTGGCAAACCTTGAAAGGGCAATGGACCACGCTGGTTACGCCCTTCACGCCGGACAATCAGGTGGACACTGAAGGTCTCCGCCGGAACATTCGCCACGTTCAGAGCTTGGGCGTGCGAGGCGGCGGTTGCACTTGGAACATGGGCGAATTCTGGAGCTTGACCGAAGGCGAGCGCCGGTTGGTGATGGACACCGTGGCCGACGAGGCTGCGGGTCATTGGCTCATTGGGGCCCACGTGACTGACACGTCGTTGCAGGAAAGCATCGCCTTGGCCAGGCACGCTGAGCGCCGCGGCTTTGATCTGCTGATCATTGCCCCGTCATACATGGTGACCAAGACAGAGGACCAGGTCGTCGACTTCGTGCGTCAGGTTGCTGAAAACACCGAACTGGCGATGATGTTCTACAATTCTCCCCAGTTCGGGATAACGATCAGCCCCCAGGGATTGAAGCGATTGTGTGCCATCCCCAACGTCGTTGGAGTGAAAGAGGCCAGCTTCAATCAGCAAATTTCCATCGAAACCCATCTCTTGGTCGGCCGCGACGCCATCATCAGCACTCCCGACGAGTGGATTTTCCACAAGGCTAGAGAACTGGGTTTCCACCAGCAAGTGATGTTCGCCAACACCTCCGATTGGCGGTTCGACACGCCTCGGCACAATTACTATACCCAGTTCATAGACCGCGCCACCACCAGCGACCTTGATGTGGACTTCTACAACCGCTATTTGAAGGACATCAAGGCCCTGTCCGACAAATGGTGGGGCGGTACCATGAAAAAGACCGGCGGTGCGCTGCCAGTGTCCATGTGCAAGGCCTGGGGTGAAATGATGGGCATGGCGGGCGGAAGCGTCCGCATGCCGTTGCAGGACTTGACCCCCGAAGAGAAGGCCGAGCTGTGGAGCGAGTTGGAGCCGCTGCTTCCTCGCGCTTCTGCCCCTGCGACGCAGGAACGGGAGGTAATTCGCGGCCGTCAGCACGCGCCCTGGCTTGACGGGAATGGAGTGCGTGACGGGCGCAGCGGCCTGTCAGAATCGGGCATGATGCTGCTGGTAAGCGCCCAGAACAAGGCCGAGGCGCTGGAAGCCGACCGGGGCGGCGCCGACATCATCGATCTGAAAAACCTGCAGGAAGCCCTGGTGGGCTCGGCGCATCCCAGCCTCGTACGGGAAGTGCGGGAGCTCATTTCACCTGAAAAGCACGTTAGCGTAACCCTGGGCGTCGTGCCCAGCCAACCCGGCACCGTCGCTATGGCGGTCCACGCCGCGGCCTTGATGGACGCTACCTCGGTCAAGGTCGGGTTTCAGGTCTCCGACTACGAAACGGCGGTCGAGATTCTGCGAGAGTCCCGCGCCGCCATCGGCAACGCTCAAACCAAACTGATCGGCTCGCTGTTCGCAGACAACCTGCTCTTCGACGGCGGCCTCGACCCTCACCTCATGGTCAGGCTGGCCATCGACGGCGAGTGTGACGGTTTCCTCATCGACACCCTGACCAAGGACGGGCGGAACCTGTTCGACTTCATGCCGGAACCCGTGCTGCGGGACATGGTCATGCATGCGAAACAGGAAGGCCTGAGCACGGCGCTCAGCGGACATCTCAAGCTGGAAAACCTGGACGAACTGGCCCGCATCAACCCCGATATCGTCGGCGTTCGTGGAGCCGTGTGTTCAAGCGGAGAGCGGGACCGCGCCGTGGCCTGGGAGGCCGTGGCCTACTTCAAGGAGCAACTGGACCTTCGCAAGAGCGGCGTCATCGACGTGCGCGCGCCGGTGGGAGCCGCTCCCGGGGGCAACGGCTACGGAAACGGAAATGGCAATGGCCACGGAAGCGGTTGGACCGTCATTGATGGTCGCGGCAAGAATTGCGCCGGCGTCATCGCGGCATTGAGCCGCCAGATGGAGTACGACCGGACTTCCTTCATCGAGGCAATCCTCCACGACGCTCTGAATATCTACGACGTCATCTACTGGGCCGAGCAGGCCGGACACCGCCTGCTGACCCAACGCAAGGAAAATGACGGCACGCTTCGCGTCCTGATCGAACCTTACGGGAATGGCAACCACTGACCGGTTGCCGCGGATACCCTGCCACGCTTGTGGCGCTTTCATCGGGACGGGATTTTCCCGTCCCGATGAATTTCGGTCTCCGGTTCGTTGACCGCTTTTCCGGCCCGCCATATAATCCCCGCAGACCGACGCCGAGCGGGATTGTCCGCACTCAGGTTGTCTGCTTGCACGGCGTTGGCAGGGGAGGGCTCATATGGCTCGTTTCGACTACCTGGAGCCGCAATCGCTGGACGAGGCGCTCGGGATGTTGGAAAAGCACGGGACTGCGGCGCGCCTCGTGGCCGGCAGCACCGATTTTCTGGTTCGTTGGCGCACTGGTTTCTGGCGACCCGAGGTTGTGGTCTGCATGCAGCACGTTCCCGGGTTGGATCGCATCGATTTTAACGACGACGACGGCCTGTCCATTGGCGCCATGGTTACCGTCCAGGATATCGATCAGAGCGCCACGGTCCGCGCGCGATACCCGGCGTTGGCCGCGGGAGCGACCGCATTTGCCGGGGTCCAGGTTCGCAATCTCGCCACCGTCGTTGGCAACATATGCAATGCCTCGCCGGCGGGCGACACGTTGCCCGTGCTGTTGGCCCACGATACCCAGTGCCGCATCGTGGGTTCCACCGGGGAGCGCTGGTTGCCGTTGACCGAAGTGTTCGTCGGTCCAGGTCAGACGGCGCTGGCCGCCGGAGAGATCATGACCGAACTCCGTTTGCCGACCCCCGCGCCCAATTCAGGCGGTTTGTACATCAAGCATAGCCCCCGCGGAGCCATGGACATATCCGCTGTGGGAGTCGCCTCTGTCGTAAGCATCGGTCCCGACGGCGCTTGCTCCTCGGTCCGGATCGCATTGGGCTCCGTCGCCCCTACTCCGATGCGGGCCTCCGGAGCTGAGGGCCGTTTGGCCGGCCAACCGCCGACAGACCAAAACATTGCCGAAGCAGCGCGGCTCGCCGCTCAGGCTTCCCGGCCCATCGCCGATGTGCGCAGCGGTGCGGAATATCGCCGGGAAATCGCCCAGGTTCTCACCGAACGCACCCTGCGACATGCCGCGGCGACCGCCGTCGGCGGTGTCCCCGATTACGAAGATATTCGGCGCCTGGCCGTCCAAACCGCTTGGTAACCGGCCCACGAGGTTGATGAAATGAAACAGCCGCTCACCCTTAAGATCAACGGCGAAAACCGCTTGATGCTGGTGGAGCCGTACTATTCCCTGCTGGATTGCCTGCGTGATGAGGCCCAATTGACCGGCTCCAAGAAGGGCTGCGACGAAGGGGACTGCGGCGCGTGCACCGTGCTGATGGACGGCAAACCCGTCACGTCGTGCCTGGTGCTGGCCCACAGCGCCCACGACTACGACATCACCACGATTGAGGGGCTGGCTGACGTGGATGGTCTAAGTCCCATCCAGAAAGCGTTCGTGGAGCACGGCGGCCTCCAGTGCGGGTTCTGTATTCCGGGATTGATCATGTCAGCCACGGGCTTTTTGCAAGAAAATCCAGACCCCACTGAGGAGGATGTCCGCTTCGCCATTGGTGGCAACCTGTGCAGGTGCACCGGCTACGCGCGAGTGGTTAAAGCGGTCATGGCCGCGGCGCAGGAAATCAGGGAAACCCGCTGATCGTTCCGCTCCAGCAACAATGGAGGCACATGCAATGACAACGCAGTTCAAAGTCTTGGAGCGCAATCACCCTCGCGTCGATGCGTATGACAAAGTCACCGGTCGTGCCGCCTACGCGTCCGACGTGTACCTGCCCGGCATGTTGGCCTGCAAGCTGCTGCCCAGCACGCGAAACCACGCCCGTATCGTGCGTCTGGACACCAGCAAGGCGCAATCCCATCCGGGCGTTCGGTGCGTCATCACGGGAACTGATTTCCCGGATATCCGGTACGGCTCCGGCGCCTTGCGGGACCGGTACGTCATGCCTCGCGAAGTCGTGAATTTCGTCGGCGAACCGATCGTCGCGGTGGCTGCGGATGACGAGGCCACGGCGCAGGAAGCCATCGAGTTGATCGAGGTCGAATACGAAGACCTGCCGGCGGTGGTCAACCCGTTGTCCGCCATGGGTTCGGGTGCTGCTACGGTTCACCCGGAGTTGGAGGACTACGAGGGATACGGGTTCGCGCTAGGGCATAACGTCAGCACGTTGCTGGACGCCGACCGGGGCGACGTCGACCAGGCGTTCAAGGATGCCGACGCCGTCGTGGAAGACGTTTACCGCTCTCAGGGGATCAACCAGGGCTTCCTGGAACCCATGGCCTGCGTAGCCGACGTGGAGGCCAACGGCCGTCTGGTCGTCTACGCTTCCACCCAGGGCCCCTATCAGATCCGGGCCGCGCTGGCCGGCGCGCTTGAAATCTCGGTGTCGCGAATCCGGGTGGTCCCCATGGAGCTTGGCGGTGGTTTTGGCGCCAAGCTGCGGCTGGCCTGCGAGGCTTTTCCCGCGCTCCTGGCGATGAAAACGGGACGGCCCGTGAAATTGGTGAACACCCGCGAGGAAGTGTTCACCATGAACGGGCCACGGCTTCCGGTGACCAATTACATCCGGTCCGGCGTCATGCGCGACGGAACGATCGTCGCCCGCGAAGCCTACACGATCTTCGACGTGGGAGCGTATCTGGGGGCCGGCCCCAACTCTGGGATCGGTCACGGCATCGGGGCCTACAACGTGCCGAACTTCCGGCTGCGATCCTACGGCGTATACACGAACAAGATCTACGTCGGTTCCTACCGGGCTTCGGGCGTCGCCGACATGACTTTCGCCGTAGAGTCCCACATGGACCGCATCGCCCATGAAATCGGAATGGACCCATACGACCTGCGCGTGAAAAATGCCCTGCGCGAAGGCGATGTCTCCGTGAGCGGGGCCGTGGTGCCAACCAACGGGCTGATGGAAGCTCTCCAGGCCATCAAGGAAAAGATCGACTGGCCGCGAGACCTAGAAGACGGTCATGGTGTGGGGTTGGCGCTGTGCGAGTGGAGAAGCGGCAGCGGACCATCCACGGCGGCGATCAGCGTCAACGACGACGGCACCGTGAGCCTGCTGACCGGTTCAGTGGACATCTCGGGCAGCGACACTTCGCTGGCCGCTATCGCGGCCGAGGCCCTGGGCATCCCGATGGACAAGGTGATCGTAGCCAAGCGCGACACGGACCTCGCCCCTTACACCGGTCAGTCCGGCGGCAGCCGCATTGTGTACAGTCAGGGCACCGCAGTGCAGCGCGCGGCCGCAGATACCGTCCAAAAGTTGATGGCACTCGCCGCGGAGCGTCTGGGTGTCCCGGAGGAAGCCCTGGACTGCGAGGATGGACGGATCTACGTGATGGACAACGAACCGCAAGGCCTGACGTTCGCGCAACTGGCAGCGGCCAGCGTCACGTCGCGTGGTGGTCCCATCATTGGAACCGCTTCACTATCCAGCATGCCGTACACGCCGGTATTCGCCGCGCAAGCGGCGGAGGTCAAGGTCGACCGGGAAACCGGCCAGGTCAAAGTGCTGCGCTACATCCAGGCCCAGGACGTGGGAACCGCCATCAACCCCATGGCCGTCGAGGGCCAACTCGACGGCGGGGTAGTCCAGGGGATCGGGCGCGCCCTGACCGAAGACCAGCAGTTCGATCCGGAAACGGGGGCCGTCCGGAATCCGTCGCTCGCTTCGTACCTGATGCCGCTGGCAATTGATCTGCCCCCATCGGAGATCGTCCTGATCAACGTTCCTGCGCCCGACGGGCCCTTCGGCGCGCGTGCCGTCGCCGAACCCCCCGGCTTCGGACCCCCAGCGGCAATTGCCAACGCGGTATACGACGCGGTGGGCGTGCGCGTTAAAGAGTTGCCGCTGTCGGGAGAGCGCGTGCTGGCCGCGTTGAACGGTCAGAACGCTGAAATCGACTTTGACGTGGAGGCGCTCCGCCGCGCCGAGGGACTCGCCGCTGACTGAATTGGACCTAAACCTCGGAAGTGCGCAAGGGCGGGCGTAATCTCGCCCTTGTCGATCCCCTGGCTCAGTCCGCCCGTCCGTATACGTGCGACGGGGTCACAAGCACCGCGTACCGGCGGTCGTTGCGCATCGCCTGATCGTATTCCGGCCAATTGGGATGTTCTTGGCCGGCAGCGCTCCGGAACACGTCGCGCAGGGTTTCACGGTATTCATCGGCCGAGGCATTCTCGGTTCCGACCAACCTAGCTTCGCCCTCCAGGACCAGGAAATTTCGCCAGTCGCCGGTGCCCACCAGGATCGTGCAACGCGGGTCTCGCCGGAGATTTCTGAGCTTCGCCCGGTCTGCGGTGGTCGTAAACGCCACCCCGTCTCCGTACAGCCCGCACGTCACGATGCTCATTTGTCCGGCGCCACTTCGACGAAAGGTGGTCAGCGCGCCGTTGTGGTTTTCCGACAAATAATTGCGTTGAGCCTCGGTTAGCATTGGCTTCTCCTTGTTGCGTGGATACGGACTCCGATCAAAACGTGCGGATATATCAACTGAGCCAAAACTGGGAGCCGTCAGCGGTTTTGAGCACTTCTATCCGAACGGGGAACAGATCTTTGAGGTCGTCCAGATGCGTGATGACGATGATTTTATCGAATTCATCTTGGATCGACGCGATGGCATCAACGATGCGCTCACGTCCGGCGACATCCTGGGTACCGAATCCTTCATCGATAAACAGCGTGGGCAAAGGAAGACCCATGCGTTGGGCCAGGACTTTGGACAGGGCGATGCGGAGGGACAGGTTGATCCGAAAGGCTTCACCGCCGCTGAACAGATCGTAATTCCGAAAACCGAGCTCATCACTTACGAAGATGTCCAGAGTTTCCGATACGTTGCCGGCCTGTCGTACGCGTTGCGTTTCCAGCTTTACGGCCAGGCGGTTGTCGGTCATATGGCCCAGCAGCAGATTGGTCTCGGCTTCGATCCGAGGAACGGCCGCATCAATCAGCATCGCCGGAACGCCACTTCGCCCGAAGGCAGCGAACAGATCGGAATAGATTGCCTGTTCCGTTTGGGATGCGGAGCGACTTCGTTTCAGGGTTTCTAACCCTTCCAGAAAAGCCTTTCGGCGGTCGGCGTCTCCCTGCAGACGACCCTGTCGGGCGAGGAGATCGTCGCGCTCCGCAGATAGCATCGCTACGCGTTCCCCGGCGCTCAGCGCTGCCTGTTCCGCCTCGGGAAGATCTACCAAGGCGATGCGGCTAGCGTCCTGAATCATTTCGGTCTCTGCCAGCTCAGCCCGGAGTCGGTTCAGCCTGTCGCGAGCCCGGTTCAGAGACGATTCTTCTTCAAGTAAGCGAGCGCGAGAGTCTTGCAAATCCCGTCGTTCAGTTTCCCAGTGCTGCAGAGAGCGTACTTGTTGGTTGGCTTCTTGGAGAGACGTTTCATAGTATCCGAGCGAGGAGATCACGGCGTCCACGTCAACTAGAGACTTGCGTTTGTCACCGGCGTATCCTCCGCCGCTCAACGTTTCTCGCAGATCTTCCAATTGCGGCAGCAGCGTCTCTAATTGCAACTTGGCATCTTCGCATTGTCGTTGCTCTTGTTCGAGCCGGCCTCGCTGGCGTTGAATCTGTTCCAGGCGGCGGGAAAGGGATGCGCTCCGGCTGACGATATCGGCCTGCAATCTTTCCAACCGGTCAGAGGAGACAGACAGTGATCGCTTGATTTGATCATGGCGCATGAGTTTCGCCTGGATTTCTGCGTCATACCATGCGGTGATGTCACCGCAGGTATCCTCGCTGAGAGGGGTTCGGCATAGCGGACACCGCGCATCCGCCGATAGCATCTCTGTTTGCTTGGTGCGTAAATCCTTTCCTTCAGCGATGCATCGTTCCAGCTCTGCTTGCTCGATGGCCATTTCACGTTGCAGATCTGCCGACTCGGTCTTCTGAACTTCGACAATAGCCTGATCTGCGACAACCGACGTTTCTGCGGATGCCAACGCGTCTAATTCGTGCGCAATGCCTTCGGAGCGGGCAGCGGCAGGTCGGAGCACGTCGTTGATTTGCTGTTGTAGTTGGGTGATCTGCGCATCGAGGGCCGCTAGTTCACGGTCGATCGCAGCCTGGAGTTCGCTACGTCTCGCCCTTAGTCGGTCGTATTCAGCTCTGGCAGTCTCCAAGCGGACCAGCTCAACGCGCGCCAACTCCAGATCCCGGGTGCCGGAGCAGATTTCAAAAGAGCGCTCTGCCAATGCACGTGCGCCTGAAATCCGCTGGGAAATAGCGCCGGCTTCAGCTTCCGTCTGCACGATATCGTGGCGCAAGCTTTCGATTCTGCCAGCGGCGGCGGCGGCCTCAGCCTGTTTTTGCCGCAGCTCTGCAACCGCTTCGCGACGCCGTACCGATTCCGCCGATGCTATTTCCAGATCCTCTCCCAGTTGGAGCAAACGCAGGTCAAGGCTGGCGAGTTCCTTGGTCGGGTCGGCGATCGCCTCCAGCGAAGCCAAGTTCTGGGCTAAGGCTCCTTCCGTTCGCGTCACTTCCGTTTGCCATTGGTCCCTACGGCCGCCGGCTGACGCTTGCAGCGACTCGTAAAGGCCCAAGTCCAGGATCGATGACAGAACGGCCTTGCGCTCTGCAGGAGTCTTGCGCGTGAATTCGTCTGAACGACCCTGCAGGAGGAACGCAGTGTTCACGAACGTGTTGTAGTCCATCCCGACCAGGTTCTGGATTTTCCAGTTGGTCTCCCGAACCGAATTGCCGCTGATGGACCGGGGCTGCCCAGCGTCATCGAGGATGAATAGGTCCACTTCGGTACGGCCCTGGCCCGTCTGCCGGCGTCTCCGGATGGCGCGATGAGCTTGCCCGCGAGCCGAGAAGTCCAACTCGACCCGGCACTCCGATTCGCCGTAAGCAATCAGGTCGTTATGGTTCTGAGTACCGGTGCGGGCGTGTCCCCACAGGCACCACGTCATTGCATCCAGGAGCGCCGACTTACCATGGCCGTTGGCGCCGCACAGGCAGGCGACGTGTATTCCCCGCAAATCCAACGGCGGCACATCGTCTCGGTAGCAAAGAAAATTACGAACCGAAAGCCTGAGAGGGATCATCGTATTCACAATTGTATCACCGGGTAGATGGGGCCACGGAGCGAACCTTTCAGACGATGGAACTACTGGCTCGGTGTTCGCTACCCCAGCGGCCGGTGATACAATTTTCGTCGAGGAATACGTACTGCGATGGCAATTACCAATACTAAAGCTACCGATGAAGACGCTCCCGTAATAGTGGTCCAAGAACTGAGGAAAAGATACGGGGATATTCAGGCGGTCGACGGAATATCCTTCGAGGTAAATCGGGGCGAGGTATTCGCGCTGCTTGGCCCGAATGGTTCGGGGAAAACCACCACGATCGAAATAATCGAAGGGATGAGGACAGCAGATAGCGGCCGGGCCACGGTCGCTGGGATCGACGTACGCGACAATCCCAGGGCGGTCAAGCGACTTATCGGCGTACAGTTGCAGAGCAGCGCATTCTTTGAACAATTACGACTAGCCGAACTGCTCAAAATGCTGGGGAGCATATACGGGGTACGAGTCGACCCTGAACCGCTGCTGGAGTCCGTAGATCTGGCCGAGCGGAGGTCAGCGTCCTTTCGTACGCTTTCCGGCGGGCAAAAGCAGCGTTTCGCGATAGCCGCCTCACTGGTAAATGATCCGGACGTGGTGTTCCTTGATGAACCGACCACAGGACTCGACCCGCAGGCGCGACGATTAATATGGGACCTGGCCAAGACTTGGAAACAGGACGGCCGGACTGTGATCCTGACCACCCACTACATGGAAGAAGCAGAGGAACTGTGCGACCGGGTGGCGGTGATGGACAGCGGGAGGATCGTTGCCATGGCATCGCCTGGCGAGTTAATTGACGATCTAATCGCGCGTGGATTCCACCGGGAGCAGGAAGTGCGACTGGCAACGCTGGAGGACGTATTCCTCGATCTGACCGGCCGGTCGCTGCGGGAGTTTTAGGATGCTCGCCAAGGCTTCAGTCAATCTGACCTGGTGGTCGATAAAGATGTGGTCGCGGGACCGCGCGGCGATGTTTTGGACGTTCTTCCTGCCGTTGGTCATCATGGTGATCTTCGGGTTACTGAACTTCGGGGAACTTGGCAAAGTCGACGTGGGAATCGTAGATCTGGCCGACAACGAGCCATCGAGAACATTCATTGAGGGATTGTCCGAGATCGACGCACTCCGGATCGAGATCGGTACCGCCGGGGGCGAGCGCGCGGCGCTGGCGGACGGGAAGCGGGATCTCGTAATCGTACTGCCGGAGGATCTGGCCCTGGCTCAAGGCGGAAATCAGATCGTCGCCTGGTACCACGGGAGCCGGCAAACGGAAGCGCGGTTGGGACTGACGGTCATGCAGTCCGCCGTTGACGAGTTGAATTTTGCCATCACCGGCGCTGAACGGGTCATTACGCTGGCAGAGGAGGCCGTGGAAGCGCGGGACTTGGGGTACATCGATTTCCTGATGCCCGGGGTGATTGGGATGGCCATCATGCAGTTGGGACTGTTCAGCGTCGCGTTCAGTTTCGTTACGATGAAACGGGAAGGTGTGCTGCGGCGGCTACTGGCCACGCCGCTGGATCCTACGTCGCTGTTGGTGGCCCAGGTGATAACCCGGCTCATCGTGGTGGTAATCCAAACGGTTATACTCGCGGCCGTGGCGGTATTCCTGTTCGGGGCGGAGTTTGCGGGGAACTTTTTCGCGGTGATCCTGGCGGCAGCGATGGGGGGAGCGGTTTTCCTGGCGATGGGGTTTGCGGTGTCCGGATGGGCCCGGACAGAACAGCAGGCGGCTCCGCTGGCGAACATCGTTTCGCTGCCAATGATGTTCCTATCCGGGGTTTTCTTTTCGCGGGAAGTACTTCCGGATATCCTGCAACGCGTGACCGATTTCCTACCATTGACTTACCTCGTTGAAGCCATACGCGGAATGACGGTCGAAGGCGACACCGTGGTGATGCAGTGGCCGAATTTCCTCGGCCTCGCAGTATGGCTTGTGATAGCGTTCGTGATAGCCAATCGCACGTTCCGGTGGGAGTGATCCGAAGGTCACAGGTGCAGGTATAGGTAGTAACGCGACGGGAGTGTACGGGTATGTTTGACAATTTGACCGACCGCCTGACCGGGATTTTCAGCCGATTGCAAGGCAAAGGCCGGCTTACGGAAAAAGACATTGACGACGCGCTGGGCCAAGTGCGCCGTTCGTTGCTGGAAGCCGACGTGAACTTCCGGGTGGCTCGGGAATTCGTGGCAACGGTCAAGGAGCGGGCTTTGGAAGGCGAGGTGCTGGAAAGCCTGTCGCCCGGTCAGCAGGTCGTCAAGATTGTTCATGAGGAACTGACCTCGGTCCTGAGCGCGGGGGATCATCGCCTCACTCCGGCTAGCCAGTTGCCTTCGGTCCTGATGCTAGTCGGACTGCAAGGGTCGGGTAAGACCACAACGGCCGCCAAGCTGGCGCTCCAGATGAAGCGGCAGCAGCACAGCGCCTTACTGATAGCCGCGGACCTGAGGCGGCCGGCGGCGATTGCCCAACTACAATCGCTGGGAAAGCAGCTGGATATCCCGGTGTACTCGGAAGATCCGGGATCTTCGACCCCGGCCAAAGTGGCCACGGCCGGGGTGCGTCGGGCGGTGGACCTCGCGCTGACCTGGGCCATCGTTGACACGGGCGGGAGATTGCACATCGATGACGAGCTGATGTCGGAGCTTGAAGAGGTGAAGCAGGCGGTGGCACCGCATCAAACAATCCTGGTTGTGGACGCGATGTCCGGCCAGGACGCCGTGAACGCAGCGGAAGAGTTCCACCACCGCGTGGGGCTCGACGGACTGGTGCTATCCAAGATGGACGGTGACGCTCGCGGCGGCGCGGCGCTTTCGATCACGCGAGTAACCGGCGTCCCGATCAAATTCGTGGGCACCGGGGAACGCAGCGACGCGCTGGAGCAATTCCATCCGGACCGGATGGCGTCACGGATACTTGCCATGGGCGACGTGCTGACTTTGATTGAGCGGGCACAGGAAGCGGTGGACGAAGAAAAAGCCCGTGAATTGGAACGGAAGATGCGGACGGCCTCGTTCACGCTGGACGATTTTTTGGACCAGATCCAGAGCGTGAAGAAAATGGGTGGGTTGGCGTCGGTTATGGAGATGATGCCGGGATTGGGCCGTCAATCCAAGAAAATGCAGGAACAACTGGACGAGTCTGAGCTGAAAAAAACCGAGGCCATCATCCGGTCGATGACTCTGGAAGAGCGGGAGAAGCCGGAGATCATCAAGGGCAGTCGTAGACGGCGCATCGCTTTGGGCAGCGGAACCAACCCGTCCGACGTGAACCGGGTGCTCGGCCAGTTCAAACAGACGCAGCGGCTAATGCGGCAATTTTCGAACAACCCGAAAGGGTTGATGCGCATGCTGCGGTAGCGGGCGCCCCTTAAGAGGCGGCGATGCGGCTGGAACGAAGGGCCGCGAACAGATAAGAGGTAGCATAGGATCGCCAAGGAGACCAGCGGGCGGAAAATTCGAGCAACCGATTGTCGTCGATCTCCTCTCCATCAAAGTATAGGTGGGCGACGGTTCGCCGCAAAGCCAAGTCGCCTATGGGGAAACCGTCAGGGCGGGCGAGGGCCCTCACGAGGACCCACTGGGCGGTCCACTGCCCGACGCCACGAAGGGCTACCATACGCTTAACGACTTCATCATCCGGTAGTTGGTGCATCTCTTCAAATCCATCGGGTGACTCGAGCGCAACGCGGGCGATGCCCTGGATGTATTCGGCCTTACGGAAACTGAGTTTAAGTTGGCGCAGATCGCCCACTTCGGCGATCGCCAGGGATTCAGCGCGCGGGAAAGCGTACCACTCGTGTCCGAAGACGGTAGCCCGAACCCCATAGGTCTGGACGAGCAGGTTGCGGACTATTCTGGCGACGTTGGTTGCGATCTGTTGCCCCATGACGGCCTGAACTAAGGCTTCATACACTGAGGCAGTCCGGGTATTGTGGTAGCCGTAGAAATCGTTGACGACGTCAGCCAGAACAGAATCGTCGGCAACGGAATCGTAGAAGGAACGTAATTCCTGATCGCAACCCAACAGCCAAGCAATCTGGTTTGCCGCGCGATCGCCGTCAGCGTTGGTGAGGTCCTCACCCGTGACTGAGACCAACAACTCCGGTTGGTCAACCGTGCCGACGGAACGCACCGAAGCCAAAGCGGCCTTATCGCCCAAATCCAAAAGGCGGATATATGTGCCATCGATGTAGTCTTCAGTCTTGAATTCCTGGTCACGGGAATAATTGGGCTGCCCGGCCGTGAGTTCGAAGTCGTAAGGCGGGATCGGCCTCAGGGTGTTCTCCACGGTGGTTTCCATCAGATTTGCACCTCGCCGAGGCTGGAGTATTGGGCGCCCTGGGGGGTCAGGACACTGCGGTACAACCGCACAGTGTCGGGCCGCCAATTAGGAACGACGGGGAGTCGGCAAGCCGCCACCGCGTTGGCGACGGTCTGACGCTGCTTCGGATCGACACGGTTCCGCACTCTACCCAAGGTGAGGTGGGGTCGAAACGGACGAGAATCCGCAGACCATCCGTGCCCGCTAACCGCCTGCTCTGCGCGCCAGTGCAGGTCGTCCAAGTCTTCGGTGCCGCCGGTTACACCGGCCCAAATAACGCGAGGGTCACGTCCCGACGGGAAGGTCCCGAGCCCTGACAAAGCCAAAATTGGCGAGATGGCTTGCGCGAAATTCGTGGTGAGGGCATCCAGGATCGATGGCACCAGACGAGCATCGGTCGGACCAAGGAATTTCAGAGTCAGGTGGATGCCGTCCGGGGAAACCCAACGTACGCCAGCTGGCGTCGCCCTCTGTAACACCTCGATCGTTTCCGCCAATTGCCTAGTCCACTCGGGCGGCAGGGGCAGCGCGATGAACGTACGCAGGGTTTGGGAACCGGTATTCATTGGTTCAGTTCGACACGCCAGCGGTTGAGTTCGACGTACCACGCGGCTAAGTCGTCCAACGAATATCGAGCGTTGGCTGGGCTCGGGTTCGGAAGGACGAACACGTAACTGGCGCCGATAGCCAAGTCCTGCCTGCCGAGTTCAATATTTCCTGGGTTCGTGACCCCTTCCGCGTGGCGAAGGTAGGCACGGTAGGCGGTGAGGCCATGAAAGCAGGCGATGCGCGGAGCGTAGCGCAGGATTTTTTCGCGGAGGACCGGAGCGTCCCTGCGGTAGTCCTCTGCCGTAAGTCCGGACGCCTGAGGGGTAGGACGCTTGACCACGTCGGTGAAGCCAATCCCGTGGTCCAGCAGGGAAGCGTCGTCTTCGGGGCCGAAGGTGCGGCCGAGCAAATTGGAGGCGGACAGGGCCGGCCAGAAGCGGTTGCGAGGATTCGCGAAATAGTGGCCGGCCCGGACTGAGCGTACGGACGGGTTGAGGCCGATCAGGACGATGTCCAACCCGGGGCACAGATAGTCCGGTAAGGTTTCCATTGGTTGGTCTCTGGCGGACGGCAAAGACATGGCGTTTCCACCCAAGATGGCGTCAATTTGATCTTGGGGCAGATTGGTCGAGCGAACGTAATCGATGACACGGCGATGTTGCAACAAGGGGTAGTCGGTGCCGAAAAGGATACGATCAGGGCCCGCGGCCGCAGTGGCAGCAACAACAGCGGTCGAACGGTAGAGATAGGGGAGCGCGGAGGTGTCATACCAGGCGTTTCTCAGGCATTCGGCGACCTCAGGCATGGAGGAATAGAACGGCAAACCACCGCCCAGATGGGCGAATACGATTGGATTTTCTGGAAAATTGGCGGCGAAACGCAACAGACGCTCCGGCGTAGATGTTCCTTTGCCGGGATACTGGTGGCCGACGGGCTCCGAGGCATGAACCACGATCGGAGCGTTGCGGGTGTGCAGCAGCCTCATCAACGGACCTAAAGTGCTAGCGTCGGTGATGTCGAACTGCTGAGAGTCAGCGTGGATTTCGCCGATACCCGACGCGCCAGCGTCCAGGCAGCGTCCGGCTTCGCGGATGGCGACGTCTCCCCAAGCAGGGTTCACCGAAGCGAAGGCGGTGATTCGGTCCGGGTGAGTTGCCGCTGCCTGGATCAGGTAATCGTTGACCGCGGCGGCGATGTCCGGATCGGTCCAGCCGAACCCCATGACGAACGCTCGACCGACCCCGGCGGAGTCCATGTCGCGAAGCAACTGCTCGGCGTCGGCGATGCGGCTGCCGGGTTCGGGGAACAACGCAGCGTAGGTGGCGTCGCGAGACGCCAGCTCGTCGTGACGGGAGCCAAAATCGGGAGGGAGAATGTGGCAGTGGCTGTCGATAATCATCGGCGACGATCCACCTGGCGACCGGTGACGACTATTGCGCCAGTATAGACCACCCGTGCGAGGGAGCGTGGCGGGCGGGACCTCGGGGCTGTGCCCGGGTATTTGGGATCGGGGATTGTGGACATGCTCTTACCCTGCGCATCCAGCGCGGAAGGCTGAGCTTAGGTCAAGTGGGCGGTGTGATAAGTGGGACACGACGGCTTGGCAACCTCTGATTTACACTTTCGACGTTCTCCGGGCGAGCGATCCTGTGACGGGGTCACGATGGGCAGGAAATTGCGCTTATAGACAGGGTTACAGGCCCGGAATATAATCTTGTTGGCTTTTATTATTATCACTTTCTATGTCGCAGGTGACGTTTTGGCCGTAGTCAATCAACCGCTCCAGACCGTCGAGGAGATGCGGGAAACGTCCCTGCAACTGCGGCGTGACAGCCTTGAAATGATTTTCGGCGCCGGAAGTGGGCACCCGGGCGGCTCGCTATCGGAAATTGACATTCTGGTAGTCCTGTATTTCGGGGTAATGCGCTACGATGCGGAAGAACCAAAGTGGACGGAACGCGACCGGTTCGTGCTCAGCAAAGGCCACGCGTCGCCGGGATTCTACTCAACGCTGGCGCGGGCGGGGTATTTCGGTCGCGAACATTTGAGTTCTTACCGAAAGACAGACGGACTGTTGCAGGGGCACGCACACCCGATGACGCCGGGCGTAGAGATGAACTCCGGGTCGTTGGGTATGGGCCTGTCCTTCGCATTGGGCCACGCCCTGGCGGCACGGCTTGACGGAAGAGACTACCGGGTGTTCGCGCTGCTGGGCGACGGCGAATGCCAGGAGGGTGAAGTCTGGGAAGCTGCGATGTCGGCGGCGCACCACAAGGCGACCAATCTGACGGCGATTATAGACCGGAACCGGATCCAGAACGACAGGTTCACGGACGAGGTGATGACGCTGGAGCCCCTGGCGGACCGGTGGCGCGATTTCGGGTGGAACGTTATCGACTGCGACGGTCACGAACATGCCGACGTGCTGCGGGCGTTGCAGACGGCGTCGGAAAACGGACCCACGGCGATCATCGCCCAAACGGTGAAAGGCAAGGGCGTCAGCTTCATGGAGAACAACCCGGCCTTCCACGGGCGCGCGCCGAACGCGGAAGAATATGAGGCGGCGCTGAAGGAGTTGGCGTGATGACGACGCAAAGGGCGTCTGCGGCGACGCGGGAGACCTACGGCCGCACCCTGCTGACCATGGCGGACGAGCACCCAGACATCGTGGTTTTAGGCGGTGACCTGAACGTGTCCACCTTTGTGCACCTGTGGCGGGACCAGTTTCCGAAGCGGTTCTTCGATTTCGGCCCGGCCGAGCAGAACATCGTCGGAGTGGCGGCAGGACTAGCGGCTGCGGGGAAGATACCGTTCGTCAGCACGTTCAGCGTGTTTGGGACAGGCAGGCCGTACGACCAATTGCGGGTGCTGATATCGCAGCCTTCGCTGAACGTAAAGCTGGTCTGTACCCACGCGGGCATCTTGACGGGCGAGGACGGAATGTCGGCGCACGGAATTGAGGATCTATCTCTGATGTGCGCACTGCCGTCGTTCACGGTGATTGCCCCGGCGGACGCGCCGGAAACCGAGCAAGTGGTGCGAACGATTGCGAGCACCGATGGGCCGGTGTACGTTCGCCTGCCTCGGGCTGCAACGCAGATCGTTCATGACAGCGGATACCAATTTAAGATAGGAGCAGCGGACCTGCTACGCCAGGGCGGGGACGTGAGCATCATAGCCGCGGGGTCGCTGGTGGCCCCGGCGCTGGATGCGGCGGAGTGCCTGAGTGGTCAGGGAATTGACGCGCGAGTGATCAACCTGCACACCGTGGCGCCGGCCGACGAGGCGGCGATAATTGCGGCGGCGGCTCAAACGGGGGCGATCGTCACGGCCGAGGAGCACTATATCCATGGCGGGCTAGGAAGCGTGGTAGCAGGTGTCGTGGCGAGGAATTGCCCTGTCCCGGTAGAGATGGTGGCACTCCATGGCTACACCAGTTCCGGGCCGGCCAATGAGCTGATGGAGAAGAACGGCCTGACTCCCGCCGGGGTGGAGAAGGCGGTCCTGCAGGTACTAGAGCGGAAACGAGGTTAGCGCGGCCACCTGGGCCAGCGGGCCATCGCCTGGGTTCACCGAGTCAGGGGCCGGAGGGGGAGAGAGGGCCGTGGCCACGGCCGTTTCCGTTACCGCCAGGATAATCATCGTAGCCGGCGTTGCTGAACACTCGAATCTCGTTTCCCTGGAAGATGTGGAAGTGGTGGGTATCTTGCTCGGTTCCCACAGTGTTGAGCATGTCGGCGTCGATGTCGGATAAGATTTCTTCGATCTGCTCCGTAGTGAGATTCTGGTTGACGGATATGGCAACGTGCGCTACTCCGGGCATGAAGTGGGTGTCAATGCGCCCGACCGGATCTTCGCCGTCCAGGATGAGGTAGGCCTCGGACTGAGGAGTGCGGACCTCGCGTTCGTAATCGAAGGGCATTACGCTGTGCTCAGGGACGGACCTGTCCGTTGCCGCGGACGATCCACTTGTAGGAAGTGAGTTCGCGAAGTCCCAGGGGGCCGCGGGCGTGGAACTTCTGGGTGCTGATGCCGACCTCAGCGCCGAGACCAAGCTGGGAGCCGTCGGTGAAGCGGGTGCTGGTGTTGTGGTACACCGCCGCAGCGTCAACTTCGTTGAGGAAACGATTGGCCGCCACAGTGTCTTGCGTGACGATGGCTTCAGAGTGACCGGAGCCGTAGGTCTGGATGTGGTAAAGGGCGTCGTCAAGGCTGTCGACCACCTTGACGGAGGCGATCAGCGCGAGGAATTCCTGTCCCCAGTCGTTTGGTTGGGCGGGGATGGCGTTCAGGCCGCTGTCGGGACCGAGGATCGTGAGGGCACGGTGGTCGCACCGTATCTCCACGCCGGCGCCGTTGAGTTGGGAGGCGATTTCTGGAAGACAGCGGCCGGCAGCCTCGGAATGGACGAGAACGGTATCGAGAGCGTTGCAGACCGTCGGTCGCTGGACCTTGGCATTGAAGATAATGCGGGCCGCCATGTCGGCGTCGGCGTCGCGGTCGACATAGGTGTGGCAGACCCCGACGCCGCCGGTCAGCACGGGCATGGTGGCGTTTTCGGCCACAAAGTTGATCAGGCCGGAGCCACCACGAGGGACGAGCAAGTTGATTTGCTCCTTCATGTTCAGCATGACATCGACCAACGAGCGGTCGGTATCATCGACGAACTGAACAGCGTCGGTGGGAAGGCCCGCCTCGCCGACGGCTCGATGAACCAAGGAAACCAAAGCGGTGTTGGATCGCAGGGTCTCCTTTCCGCCGCGCAAGAGACACGCATTGCCAGACTTGAGAGCCAGGGCAATGATGTCGGTGGTGACGTTGGGACGGCTCTCGTACACGCTGGCTATGACGCCGAGGGGAATGCGCCGCTTTTCGACCTCAAGGCCGTTCTCGAGCACGAAGGACTCGACGAGCTCGCCCACGGGATCGGGAAGGGCGGCAACACGGCGCACGTCGGCTGCCATGCCGTTGAGGCGCTCAGGATTCAGGAGGAGACGATCCAGGAAGGCGTCGTCGATGCCGTCGGTTTTAGCGTCGCGGTAATCGGCGGCATTGACTTCCAGGACCGGGCCCTGCTCGGTCTCTAGCGCGCGGGCGATGTTTGCTAAGGCGCGGTTGCGGGTCTCGGCGGGCAACCTGGCCAGTTCGGCGGACGCGGCCTGAGCGGCGGAACCCTGTTGGATGAGGCGGTCTGCGGCGTTCATGGAACTGGTCTCCCAATGCCTAAAGTTACGCGTTCACAGGAGAACTAGATTGTTGCGGTGGATGACTTCCTGCCCGTAATGATAGCCGAGGATGTCGATTATGCGGTCCGACCGCATCCCCTGGATGTGCTGGACGTCAGCGCCGGAATAGTTGGCGATACCGCAGGCGACGTGCTGCCGGGCGAGGTCGGAAACATAGATGATGTCGCCGCGCTTGAAGTCGCCGATCACACTGCGGACACCAGCTGGCAATAGACTGACTGCGCTGCCGCGCAGGGCGGCGACTGCACCGTCGTCCACGATGACCTGGCCCCAGCCGCTGTCGCCCACACGGGACAGCATCCAGCGCTTGCGGGCTTCAAGCTTGCTCTGAGCCGGCTTGAAGAAGGTGCCGATGGGCTCACCCCGGGCGATCCGTAGTAGGGCGTCCGGATCCCGGCCGCGGCAGATAGCCATCGCAATGCCGGATGTGGTCACCAATTGCGCGGCGTGGAGCTTGGTGGGCATGCCGCCACGGGCCCAGGCGTTGCGGTGTTCGCCGGCCATGGCGAACACATCCTCGTCGACGGAGGCAATGAATTCGAGGCGGGTCGCCGCTGGGTCAGAGCGCGGGTCGGCGGTGTACAAGCCGTCGATATCGGAGAGGATTATCAGTAAGTCGGCGTCGATCAGTGCGGCTATGAGCGAGGAAAGCCGGTCGTTGTCGCCGAATATTTCACCGATTTCGTCCGCGGCAACCACGTCGTTTTCGTTCAATATCGGCACGACGCCCATTTCCAGCAGGGACAGGAGGGTGTTACGGATATTGAGGTAGGACTGCCGTTCGGCGAGATCGTGGAGGGTGAGCAGTACTTGGGCGACGGTGATACCGTGGCCGGCGAAGAGATCGGCGTAGATGTTCATCAACCGGCTCTGGCCCAGGGCCGCGTACACCTGCCGGGTCGGGATGTCGGGGATGGCGGGCGCACCGGGAGATTCAGTAGCGGACTGGCGCCCTGCGGCTATGGCGCCCGAGGTGACCAGCAGCATCTGAGAACCTGCCACATCGCAGAGTTCGGCGATCTGGGAGACGAGGGAACCCATAACGGCGGAATCCAAACTGCCCCTTGGGTTGCCCCCTGTGAGGACGCTGGTGCCGGCCTTAACGACTATACGGTGGTAGGAGGATTGCCTGGCTGTCCCGCTGCGTTCGTGCGGCAAAGTGGCTTGGTCGGTCTGTTGCCGCGAGGCTGACATACGGAGGTTCCGGTTGCGTGGGGACGATTGGATTATAGCATGTAGCCTTATAGAACCCCGGCTTGGAACCGTCGAGCAGGACATGCATCCTTGATAAGCGCCCAGCTAACGCCAAACGGTTGTTGCGGAACAGGCGCCGCGACCCGGAGTTGTAACTTTCATTGCCACTTGGACGACATTGCGACGCCGCTGGACTCCGTGCGGTCCCAAACCGGATTGCGGAATGGACATCTGGCGGTGGTGCGTCTTGGACATAGGGCGGGAACGGGCGTACAATTTTTGCACGGGGCTGGCGCAAGGCTAGTCCCGTCTCGGCGTGTAGCACGAGATCATATTTCAGCGTGGTGACAAATGGCATTAACTGGATTGCTGTCGTTGGTTGGAGCACAAGCGTGGATGCGGGGTCACCTGCGAAACCTGGAACGGCCCGAGGCGCGGGCGACGCTGACGATAGGCAGCGACCACCAGGCGGTTTACGTGGGGGCGTTGTGGCACCTGCAGCAACGACCGGTCATAGTGATAAACCCACGGTTGGAGGACGCGCGGCGGTTGCACGACCAGCTGCTGGCTTACCTGGGCGACGAGGCCCCGGTATGGCTGTTGCCGGAGCCTGAAGTCCTGCCCTTTGAGCGCCTGGCGGTTGATGCGCGGACGGGGAACCAAAGGCTGTCAGCTTTGGCGGGGTTGGCGAGCTACCGGGAGCGGAACAACGATGCACCGCCTCCCGTGGTGGTTGCGTCGGTGGCGTCCGCGCTGAGGCTCACGCTGCCGCCGGAGCTCGCGGTGGGACGGCACCCGGAAGTGTCGTGCACCAATCTGGTGTCCAAAGGGGATCGTATGGCGTCCATAGACGCGCTGATGGACGCGTGGGTGAGGCTGGGATACCGCCGGGAGCCACAGGTGGAGACGCCCGGGTGCTTCAGCCTGCGCGGTGGCATCCTGGACATCTACCCGACCAACGCGGAGATGCCGTACCGGGTGGAGCTATGGGACGACGAAATCGACACGATCCGACGGTTCGACCCTGAAACCCAACGGTCGGTGGAGGATGTCGAAGGCGTGGCCATCGTGGCAGCCCGAGAGCAGCTACCAGAACTATGCGACACCGATTGGTTCGACGAACAACGAAGGAGCATCGACCTGAGCCCGTGCAACGCGGGTAATGTGGCGAGATTCCAAGAAGAACTGGCGCACCTGTTGACGGACCCGAATCCGGAAACGCTGTCGTTTTATAACGGCTTGCTGAACCGCCATACGTTGGCGGACTACCTCCCTGATGACAGCATCTTGGTGCTCGACCGCCCGAACCGTCTGGCGGACGAAGCGGAGGAGCAAGAGGCGAAGTACGACCAGCAGCGATCCAATCGGCAAGATAGGGGCGAACTGCCGTACGGTTTCCCATCGCCATCCACCGATTGGGAGAACATGACGCAACGGGTGAACCGCGCGGGCATCACCACAGTGAGCATGGAACGGTGGAGCACGGAAGAATCCCGGAGGCTGGTGGAGCCTCTGGCCGATCTCAGCGCGGGACTGGATCATTTCACACACGACGCGGCCCGCCGGGTAAGCGATGGGGGAGCGGTGGTTGCGATCACGCAACACGCGAGCCGGCTCGCCAAAGTGCTTGAGGAGGAAGGAGTTTCGGCGGAGTCCACCGACAGCCTACCCACCCGCCCCCGGCCGAACCGAGTGTACGTCCTGAACGGCGCATTGAGCCGGGGATGGCAGACGGAAGCTACCGAAAATGGGCCCGCGGTTGCAGTATACAGCGACGCGGAGTTGTTCGGAACGGTGAAACGCCGCAGCTACCGTCCATCAAGGAAACGGCAGTACCTGGGAGAGGCCGTCACGCTGGGCGACCTGACCCCGGGGGCCTACGTGGTGCACATTGACCACGGTGTGGCGAAATTCATCGGCACTACACAGCTAGAATCAACAGGCGACGACCGGGAATACCTGGTTCTGGAATATGCGGGCGACGACCGACTGTACGTACCCACCGAACAACTGGACCGAATAGGGGCGTACGTTGCGGCAACCGACCAACCACCTTCACTCACGAGGCTGGGCGGAAGCGAATGGCAGCGAATCAAGGAGAAGGCGACCGGGGCTGCAAAGGAGATCGCGGAGGAGTTGCTCAGGCTCTACGCCATCAGGGAGACGGTCGATGGGCACCGGTTCGGCCCGGACGCCGCATGGCAGCAAGACTTGGAGGACTCGTTCCCCTACCAGGAAACGGCTGACCAGATCCAGGCGATCGACGAGGTTAAGAACGACATGGAGGCGACCAAACCCATGGACCGACTGATCTGCGGCGACGTGGGATACGGTAAGACTGAGGTGGCGCTGCGAGCGGCGTTCAAGACGATAAACGAAGGGATGCAGGTGGCCATACTGGTGCCGACCACGGTGTTGGCGCAGCAGCACTACGCGACATTCACGGAAAGGTTGGCACCTTACCCGGTCAAAGTCGAGGTGCTGAGCCGGTTCCGGACGCACAAAGAACAGGAACAGGTGGTAGAAGCAGCGAAATCGGGGACGGTTGACATAGTTATCGGAACACACCGCATCCTGCAAAAGGACATGGGGTTTAAAGACCTGGGGTTGGTGATCATCGACGAGGAGCATCGGTTCGGAGTGGCGCACAAGGAGCGCCTGAAACAGATGCGGGCCGAAGTCGACGTGATGACGCTGAGCGCAACTCCGATCCCCCGGACGCTGCACATGGCGCTGGCGGGGGTGCGGGACATGAGCGTGATCCACACTCCACCGGAAGCGCGGCTGCCGGTAAAGACTTTCGTCGCGGAGGACAGCGCCGAGCCGGTGCGTGAGGCGATTCTTCGCGAGTTGGAGCGGGATGGGCAGGTGTTCTTCCTGCACAATCGGGTGCGGACCATCAACAACGTCGCGGAGGAGTTGGGGAAACTCGTCCCGGAAGCCCGCATACTCGTGGGCCACGGCCAGATGCCGGAGTCGGAATTGGAAGAGGTGATGGTGACGTTCGCCAACCGAGAGGCGGACGTGCTGGTCTGCACCACGATCATCGAGTCGGGCCTGGACATGCCCAACGTGAACACGATCATCATCGACCGTGCAGACCGCTTTGGGCTGGCACAGCTGTACCAACTGCGTGGGAGAGTGGGCCGTGGAGACCACCGGGCCTACGCCTACCTGCTGCTGCCCGACAACCAGGAAATAAGCGAGGCGGCCAGCAAACGCATCCACGCGATACTGGAAGCGAACGAACTGGGAGCGGGGTTCCGTATCGCCATGCGCGACCTGGAGATCCGCGGCGCCGGCAACCTTCTCGGAGCCGACCAGAGCGGGCAGATCCACGCGGTGGGACTCAACATGTACTCGGAGTTGCTCAACGAGGCAGTGCAGAACCTGTCAAATCACGAAGCCGGCGGCGCCAGCGCGAAAGCGGAGCCTCCTCCGAGGATCGATCTGCAGGTTCCGGCCTCCATACCGTCGGAATACATCGCGCACATGCCGGCGCGGTTGGCCTTCTACCAGAGGTTGTCCAATATCGCCGACAGAGAACAAATCGCGGCGGTCCAGGCGGACATGGAAGACAGGTTCGGCCCGGTGCCGCAGGAAGTGAGCAACCTGTTGGCGGTTACGGACCTGCGCTGCCTGGGCTCCTCGGCGGGGGTCGAATCGATCGCAAGCAGCAGTGACGGGATCATCACCGTCGTTTTCCGGCATCCGGTAGGTGATGCTCAGCAGGCGCTCCAGAACAAGATGGGGCCGGGAATACGGGTCGGTCGGCGCGACATGGAAGTGCGAACGGCGGGCGACACCGACCGCGGGATTGCGCGGCTGGGCAGAGCTTTGCGCCGGGTGGCATCGTTCGTCGATGAAATGCGGGAAGCCATGGAGGCGGCGGCGGAGTCCGCCCAAATAGCGCCGGACCCGCCACCTGAAACTCCGGCGAGGAGCCGTCGCCGGCGCCGGCCAGCGAGGCAACCGGTCGCCGCCGACTGAGTTTTATTCGTTGCTTGCGGATTCGAAGTCGGTGGCCGCGCGAACGCCGGTGGGAAGGTTTGCCCGACTGCGCCGCCGCACGAGCGCGATGACCGCGAAGATGACGGCGACCACGGCGATGATTGCAACGATAACCCCGATGATGATCCACATTTCAGCATCAGAGTACTCGGTGAACACCGATACCTGGAGCCTGGCGTCCGGGGCGTCCGAGGCGGGGTCCTGGCCGAGCGCACTGTAGTTCCAATGCTCGATGTCGCCCAGGGCGGCGCCATATACCATGATGTCCCGCAGGTCGGATGACTTGACCACCAGGGCCATCTCCAGCGTGACGAATTCATCCTCATCCCGCCTGGTTTCGCTCCAACTGTCCACGTAGCCGCCAAGAGATTCGGCCTGCGACCGGATCTGCTCGGCGACGGACAGGGGATCGGACGCGGACAGCGCCAGAGACGCCTCCAGGTTCACGTTGGAGCGAATGGCCAACGTGAGGCGGGCATTGGGCACTTCGTTGAGCGGCGCCGGGCCGACGGAAGTGAGTTGCCGGCCGGACGGCGCGCCCAGGGTCGCCGCGTAGTCCAGCAAAGGAGCCAGGTCGGCCGGCTTGACGAACACAATCAGGTCAACCGCCTGGCCGCCGCCCTCGTCGTATGAGCGCTTCCGGCCAACGTAACCGTCCAGTGCGTCCACACGGGCGACGACGGCATCGGCGGCGGCGGACGGATCGCCGGTGGAAAGTTCAAGATTACCCACCGGGGGATCGGCCGCATAACGTCCGGGCAGACGGAGGTTGACCGTGATCAGCGAAGTCGCCACGCGGCCCGTCAGATCCCGCTGGGTCGCTTCAACGTGCTCGATATCGGAGCGAACCTCGGCGATGCGCTGCTCGATCTGGATGATGTCCTCAACCGTGGGGGCGTTTTCCAGCAGAGTGACGAGGCGCTTCTCCTGGGCGTACCAGGCAGTGAGGCGCGCTTCGTTGTCGATGAGGCGCTCCGTCACATCGGTGGACGACACACCTTCATCGGTGACCCGTCCCAGTGAACGCAGGGAATCCAGGCCATTTTCCAAACGGTCAGCCGGCACCCGAATTCGGACGGTGGCGGAACGGTAACCGGCTTCCCCAAAGACTTCAGACGATTCGACCCAGCCGCCGCTCTGAACCGCCAGCGATTCAACCCGCCGAACGGTACCGTCAATATCCGTGACCTCCAGACTCATCCACGACTCCACGATCAATTTTCGCGCAGCCTGGGGTTGGGACGAATCGGAAACTTGTGGTTGTGCCGGTCTCGCCGCCGCAGATTCCGTCTCCTTCGACGCGGCAACTGGAGCGGGGGTAGGAGCTGCAGCCGCGGCGGCGGGCGCCGCAGTGGCGGCCAATCCGGACCGGCGGTCGAAGCGACTGGATCCGTCTGCTCCGGCGGGACCGGGCGCGCCCGGCGGACCCGATTCTTGACGTGCCGACTGGGGAGCGGACGCGGAGTCTTCTGCATAATATTGCGCTTCTGTCATCGCCGGCGCGTGCGCCCCACTTCCGCAGGCGATCACCAACGCCGCCAAGACCAGCAGCAGTGTGGGCAACCAGGCCCTTCTCAGGTTACGTATACGCATATCAACGTCCCCCTTACAACTGCCCATCATACGGAACAGTGCCGCCAGCGGTTTGCGGGGTCGCCCTGCGGGTATGCTACAATTTGAACATAGTCGGGGTGTAGCGCAGTGGCTAGCGCGCCACGTTCGGGACGTGGAGGTCGGTGGTTCGAATCCACTCACCCCGACCATTATTTTTGCCCGAACAGGAGGGACGCCATGGCGCGTCGCAGTTTCTGGGCCTGGGGGATGGAAGACCGCGAGCCGTCGGTAGCGGACTACGCCGCGATGGCGGACCGGATCCACCGCAGATACGGGATAGCATTGCCCGCGCCCACACCACCGACCGACGCCGACCTGAACCTCCGCAAGCCGCGCTTCACGCCGCACCCGCTGGTCGCCGAGTTCTGCACCATGGATGACCACGACCGGGCGGCGCACACCTACGGACGCAGCTTCCGCGACCGCATTCGTGGGTTCAAGTGCGAATTTCCCAACCCACCGGATGTGATCGCCTACCCTCGCACTGAAGAAGAGGTCACCCGGGTGCTGGACTGGTGCGCCAACTCGAACATCATCGCGATTCCCTACGGTGGCGGTAGCACCGTAGTAGCCGGGGTAGAGCCTCCCGAAGCGGATAAGGTCTGCACCATCGATTTGACGCGATTGGACCAGGTGCTGGAGGTGGACGAAACGTCGCGGGCGGCCAGGATCCAGGCCGGCGCCCTGGGTCCGGCGCTGGAGGCGCAGCTGCGGCCGCACGGCTACACGCTGCGGCATTTCCCGCAGAGCTTCGAATTTTCAACGTTGGGAGGCTGGATCGCCACCCGGAGCGGCGGGCATTACGCTACCAACCACACGCACATCGACGACTTCGTGGAGTCGGTGCGCATGATGACACCGGCGGGAGTCTGGGAATCGCGGCGCTTGCCGGGGAGCGGCGCCGGTCCATCGCCGGACCGTATGGTGATCGGCAGCGAGGGGATTCTGGGCATCATCACCGAGGCGTGGATGCGGATTCAAGGACGGCCGCGGTTCCGGGCCTCAGCGGGAGTGGTGTTCGAGGGGATGCACGCTGCATCCGAGGGTGCGCGGTTGGTTGCTCAGGCCAAGCAATGGCCGGCCAACCTGCGGATGCTGGACCCGACAGAAGCGGAAGACTTCGCGGGCCTGGATGGAAAGCAGGCGTTGCTGATCATCGGGTTCGAGTCGGCCGAAATTCCGCAGGGGGACAACATCCGCCAGGCGGTTGCCATTGCCAGGAATGCCGGCGGAATGATCAGCGAGGACGACATCGTGGTCGCTGATGCGGCGGAACGCGCGGGCTCCTCGGCCGGCCGTCAGGGGGCCGTAGGGAACTGGCGGGATTCGTTCATCAACGCTCCCTACGAACGGAACGCGACCATCGGGTTCGGGATTGTAGCCGAGACGCTGGAAACGGCGATCACCTGGGAGCGTTGGCCGGCGATGGATGGGTTGGTGCGAGGGGCCCTGGAAGAAGCGTTGCAACGCACCTGCGGTGGCGGGCGCGTGTCGTGCCGATTCACCCACGTTTACCCTGACGGCCCGGCCCCGTACTACACCTTCGAGGGACTCGGCAAGGTCGGCGGAGAGTTGGAAGCCCACGCCGAGATCAAGCAGGCGGCGTCGGACGCGGTCATGGCCGCGGGCGGAACCATCACCCACCATCATGCAGTCGGTCGCTCGCACCGGCCCTGGTACGACCAACAGCGACCTGATCCGTTCGCTGAAGCGTTGCGGGCGGTGAAACGGACGGTGGATCCCAACGGGATACTGAACCCGGGCGTCTTGATCGATCCGTAGGCGGGTATCGAGCCGGGATACAAGGAGGGACTTCTGATGCGAGGTGTAGTTTTCACTGGAGACAAAGAGGTAGAGATCCGCACGTTGCCGGACCCGCACCCGGGCCCGGGCGAGGTAGTCATCGCCATGAAGGCCTCGGGGCTTTGCGGCAGCGACCTGAGGCACTACCGTGCTCCCAAAGCGGAGCGCGGCGATCCGGCGAACCTGAAGGTTGCCGGTCACGAACCCTGCGGGGTCATCGCCGAGGTGGGGCGGGACGTCACGGAGGTCGCGGTCGGCGACCGGGTCATGATGCACCATTACACCGGCTGTCGAGCCTGCACCATGTGCCGGATCGGTTACACCCAGATGTGTCTCCACGGATCCGTGGTCTACGGTACCGGAGCCAACGGCGGGCACGAGGACTACCTGATTTGTCCGGCGTACACCTGCGTCAAAATGCCGGACGGCCTGGACTTTGACGAAGGGGCGGCCTGCGCGTGCGGTACCGGAACCGCGTTCTGGGCCCTGAAGCGGCTGAACATCTCCGGCGACGACACGTTGGCCATATTCGGTCAGGGGCCCGTGGGCGCCAGCGGGACCATGTTCGCCAAGGCCATGGGCGCCCGGGTCATCGCGGTGGACGTGGACACTGAGCGACTCGAACTGGCGCAACGCCTGGGCGCAGACGTGTGCATCGATGCCGGCACGCAGAACCCGGTGGAAGCAATACGGGAACTCACCCACGGCGAGGGTTCGCCGGCGACGCTCGACTGCACCGGCCGTCCCGAGGCGCGGATCAACGCGGTAGATTCAGCGATGCTGTGGGGCCGTGTCTGCTTTGTCGGCGAGGGCAACACCACGACCTTCGACGTCAGCCCACAGATCATTCACAAGCAGCTGACCATCCTGGGGTCGTGGACCTTCAGCCTGAACGGGCTTGCTGAGGTGGCCAGGTTCGTGGTGGACCGGAGGGTCCCGTTGAAGGAACTCTTCACCCACCGTTTCACGCTGGATCAGGCGGACGAGGCGTACAAACTGTTCGAGGCCGGCGGCACGGGGAAAGTGTGCTTCACCTGGGACTGATCCCACCGCTGCGAACAATCGACCGGGCAAATGATGAGGGGCGCTGGTCAGGCGCCCCTCTCTGATCTGATCGGAAGTCAGGTGAGTTTTGGCAGGACCTTCTTGTTGAACAGCCGCAGGGATGCCGTCTGCATCTCGTCGGGCATCAGGTTGCCGTAGTTGATCTCGTAGATCAACTGGTCGAGGCCCAGATTGTCCTCAAGTTCAGTGAGCCGTTCGGTAACGACGTCAGGAGTTCCATAGACGACCTTGTCGCGGAGCCAGTCGTCGTAGTCCATGCCCAGGATGATTCGGCTCTGCTCGGCCCAGTCGCCGGTGGTGCCAGCCCGACCCGCGTAGGAGCCTACGCGTTCTCCCAGGCGGGTGATTGAGTTCTTGGCCGATTCCATGGGGTCGCGATATGCCGCCTCGGCGTCTTCGTTGACATAAATCGGCACGCGCAGCCCGACCCTGCCTTCACCCGGATATCCGGCTGCTTTCCACGCTGCGCGGTATTCGGACATGGGGCCGGCCAACTGGTCGAGGGTAAACACCCGGGATGGGTTGACGATCAGCGGGTAACCCATCGCGCCGATGATGGGGAAACTCTCGGCGGAAGTCACGCCCACGGTGATGGGTGGATGGGGCTTCTGGTATGGCCGAGGGGTGACAGTCAATTCGTCGCAGGAGTAGTGCTCACCGTGGAAGGAGAATGCTTCCTGTGTCCAGGCGGCCACGACGATTTCGAGAAACTCGTCGAAACGGCTGCGGCTCTCCTCGAAGGTTACGTTGAAGCCCTCGTGGACGTTGGGGAAGGTGCCGCGACCGACCCCGAGCTCGACACGCCCGTCGCTGATGTGGTCGAGGGTCGCCATTTCCTCCGCGACACGGATGGGGTGGCCCAACGGCAGGCAGTAGACGGCAGTCCCGATGCGCATGGTGCTGGTCTTGGCGGCAATCGCCGTGGCGATCATCACGGGAGATGCCAGCACCCGCTCCATGTTGAAGTGGTACTCGGCCAGCCATACCGATGCGACGCCAAGGTCTTCGGCCTCCCGGACCAGCTGGAACGACTGAGTGAAAGCGTCGTGATGGTCGCCGTCAATGGGCCGGGGAAACTCGAGAAAGAGTCCGTACTCCATGCTTATCCTCCTCGTAGTGGATCGTAGCGTCAGGTTGCGGCCGGCTACACCTGCGAACCCTGGATGCGGCGCTCCTGGCCCTGCCATTCCTTGTCGCGCAGGATGTACTTCTGGATCTTGCCGGTGGCGGTCTTGGGTAGGTCGCCGAATTCGACGCTCTTGGGCGCCTTGAAGTGGGCGATCCGATCACGGGTGAAATCGATTATTTCGTCGGCCGTGAGTTGACCGCCGTCGCGCGGAACAACAAAGGCCTTGGGAACCTCGCCCCACCGCTGGTCGGGCACGCCAACCACGCAGACTTCGAGCACGCCGGGGTGTTCCATGATGACCTTCTCCACCTCCTGGCTGGAGATGTTCTCTCCGCCGGAGATGATGATGTCCTTGGAGCGGTCCTGCAACTCGATGTAGCCGTCGGGATGCCAGACGGCGAGATCGCCGGAATGGAACCAACCGCCGCGGAAAGCCTCGGCAGTGGCATCGGGGTCGTCGTAATAGCCCTTCATCACGGCGTCGCCCTGCATGACGACCTCGCCCATGGTTTCGGCGTCGCGCGGGACGTCGTCCATGCTCTCGTCGACCACGCGGAGGCCGGAACCGTAAACGATAAAGGGTACGCCCTGCCGGGCCTTCACTCGGGCCAAGTCATCTGACGCCATGGCGTCCCATTCGGGCTGGCCGGCCGCTACGGTACACGGGCCGTAGGTCTCGGTGAGGCCGTACACATGGATGATCTCGGCGCCCATGCCCTCGATGGTGCGGATGACCTGGGGCGCCGGCGGAGCGCCCGCGGTCATGATCGTGAGGCCGGAGAGATCGGCGGACTCTGCCTCGGGCGCGGCATAGAGACCGGTGAGCACCGTGGGCGCCGCGCAGAGATGCGTGACCGATTCTTCTCGGATCAGACGATACACCTCCGCCGGGTCAACGCGTCGCAGGCAGACGTGCGCGCCTCCCACGGCGGTCACAGCCCAGGGGAAGCACCAACCGTTGGCGTGGAACATGGGCAGCGTCCACAGGTAGATGCTGCGCCAATTCATGCCCATCTCCATAGCCTCGCCGAGGGCGTTGATGTAGGCGCCACGCGGAGTGTATTCGACGCCCTTGGGCATGCCGGTTGTACCGGACGTGTAGTTGATGGTCAGCGTATCGTTTTCGGTGGCCGGACCGAAGAGTTCGGGCAGAGGCTCGACACCCGCCAGCCACTGCTCGTACTCGGGACCGGGAATGTCTGTGGCCAGAGGGGCGGTGTCGCGTACCTGAACGTAGGTCTCGACGCCCGGACAGTCGTCGCGTAACTGGCGCACGGTATCGGCGAGTTCGGAGTCGAACACCAGCACCTTGGAGCCGGAGTGGTTGAGTATGTAGGCGATCTCGCGCGGCGAGAGTCGTATGTTCAGCGCCACCAGCACGGCGCCGATGCCCATGGGTCCGAAGTTGGCCTCGAGCATGGAGGGCAGGTTGGGCAGCAGGAACGCTACCCGGTCCCCGGGCCCCACTCCGACGCTGCGCAGGGCGGCGGCCTGCCGTCGCACCCGTTCGTAGAACAGAGCGTAGGATGTGACAGCGCCGTTGTAGATACAGGCGGCGCGATGCGGGTACACGGCGGCGCTGCGCTCGAGGAACAGGAGCGGGGTCAGTTTCTGGGTTGATGCATTTGGGGTTGTCATTATGATCACCCTGGGTGCTAGTTCGATATTGCAGCGGATTTTCCGGCATTTTGTACCGTATAGGTGGAATTGTCCAGCCAGCATCCCCTGCTGTATGCTGAGCGAACTGTTAACTGGTCGCTTTACGGGGATGCGGAACATGGCCACCCAACATACCCTGCTGAGTTTCATTGCTCGATACCACACTAACATGCGCGAAGACGTGGCTACGGACGCCTTGTCCTTCATCTTGTCGCATTCTGAGGCCGCCCAGGAAGCCTTGTCTGAGTTCTTGAGCAGTGAGGAATCGGGTCCACTGTCCATTGACAAAGTAGAGAGTCGGGTCACTATTGCAAGCGGCGCCATTCCCGACCTGAGATGTCTTGATAAGAACAACGGCTTGGTGGCAGTGATCGAGTCCAAATTCTATGCCGATCTGACCAACAATCAGCCCGTTGCATATTGGAACGAACTACCTGCTGATACTCCATCGGTGCTCTTGGTGGTAGCTCCGGAGGGCAGAGCTGATTATCTGTGGAATCAACTGGTGACCAGATTGCGGAGCGCCGGCCACGAATTAGGCATGGTCCAAAGAACCGACGATTTGATAACTACAACGGCGCTAGGCGGCCAACGTCGTTTGATGCTGACAAACTGGAAAACCTTGCTGGACCGAATCGCTCAGAACGCATGGGCTGAGCGAGATTGGAGGGCGTCGTTTGAAATCGCAGAACTGCAAGGGCTTGCTGATAACATCATCGCCGGAGACGACCCACAGTCGGACGCCGGTCTCAAGAGACTAATCGGAAGTGCAATCGTGCGAGTCCGACAATCCGGATGGGCGAACACCACGGGCCTAGGAGTGGGCCAATTGGCGGCTCATTACTATGGCAGGTATCTGCATTTGGCAGGGAACTTCGCCTGGCTTGGAATCGAATACAAGGCGTTGCAGCAGATGCGAGATAAGCCGTTGTGGCTGTTGTTTTTCCATAGAGACTACAACAGGCTGGATGACAGCGAGTTGCGCTCTCGGCTGGAGGGCTTGATGAGCAGATTGGATTGGCGAGCAAATACGGTTTGTGTACCAATTGAGCTGACCACTGGTGCCGACAGCCAAGCAACGTTGAATAGTGTCGTCGACCAACTCGAACACATCGGCAGCCTGATCGATCCAGACGGCCCAACATACAAAAAGGATTCCCCCGATGCCTGAACTCCCCCGTGACTTTATCGGCTACGGCGAGAACCCGCCGGTCATCCGATGGCCCAATGGTGACCGCATCGCCATCTCGGTGGTGGTGAATTACGAAGAGGGGAGCGAGGCGTCGCTGCTGGACGGCGACGGGTATCACGAGACGAACAATGAGGTGCCGTCGCCGGTGCCGTCGGGGCAGCGGGATCTGTTCAACGAGTCGTTTTTCGAGTACGGCAGTCGCGTAGGGGTCTGGCGGATACTCAACCTGCTGGACAAGTACAGCGTGAAAAGCACGTTTTTCTCATGTGCCGTGGCCTTCGAACGGAACCCGGAGGTCGCGCGGGCTGTTGTCGAGCGCGGGCACGAAGTCTGCGGCCACGGCTACCGCTGGGAGGAATACCACAACAAGACCCGCGACGAGGAAGCCGAGGCCATCCGTATGACGGTGGAGTCGCTGGCCCGGACTACCGGTGAACGGCCTTTGGGCTGGTTTACCCGTTATGGTCCCAGCGTGAACACGCGGGAACTGGTGGTGGAAGAGGGCGGATTTATCTATGACAGCGGGGTGTTCAACGACGACCTGCCGTACTACACCGAGGTGCACGGCAAGCCGTGGCCCGTGCTGCCGTACAGCTTCGAGACCAACGACGCGCGTTTCTGGCGAGGTGGGCTGAACAGCGTGGGTGACTTTTACGAGTACATGAAGGACACCTTCGACGTGCTCTACGAGGAAGGGAGGACGCACCCCAAGATGATGTCCGTTGGGCTGCACTGTCGCATCGCGGGGCGACCGGCGCGTTCGCGGGCTTTGGACCGTTTCCTTCGGTACGCGCGGAGTCATCCGGGCGTTTGGTTCGCCAGGAGGGACGAAATCGCACGATGGTGGCTGGAGAACTATCCACCGGGGACGTTGCAATAGACGCAGGGAAAAGGGGCGGCCAGTACAGCCGCCCCCATCATTTCCGCGACGTACCGGCCGCTATGCGGGCCATTCGTTCACTCGCAGCACGTTGAATACGGCGCCCTCAGCGTCACGCAGAACGGCGAAGCGGGCGAAGTCCGGGATGTCCCGAGGTTCCACGATTACGCTCCCGCCGAGTTCGGTGGCCTTCGCGGCGGCAGCGTCCACGTCGTCAACGCCGAAATACACACCCCAGTTGGGAGGCACTGGCCCCCAGTCGTCCCCGATCTGGATGATGCCGGCTGACGGGACGCCCGCCACCGTGATGAGGGTGTACGGGAAGTCCGTGTTCGGGTCGGGGCCGGCCTCAGCTTGGAAAACCTGGGCGTAGAATGCAGAAGCCGAAGCGGAATCGGTAGTAGCCAGCTCGAACCAGGCCAGCGCCCCGGGCTCGTGCATCTTGCCGGCGCCAGCGTGCTTCCGGGGATACCACAGGCGAAGGAACGCTCCCTCCTTGTCCTGGATTATGGCCATGCGCCCGACGTCCATGACGTCGAAGGGTTCCATGATCACCGTTCCACCGGCCGATCGGGCGCGACCGACGGCGGCGTCGAGGTCGTCCACGGTCACGTAGACGCTCCAGTGGGGAGGCAGATTCTCTTGACCGGGGGCGGGCTCTGCGGACGCACACACCGGGACGCCGTTGTGGCTGAACATCGTGTAAACCATATCGGGGCCGGCGGGATGATCGTCGCAGGTCCAACCCAACAAGGCGGTGTAGAAGTCCTTGGCGGCCTGTCCGTCTTTGCACAGCAGGTCAGCCCAGGACGGCGATCCGGACGCATACTCAGTGATTTCTGGCATTGATCTATCTCCAGCGTCGAATTACACATTCAGGATAGCAGCGAGACCGGCAGATCGGCGTTTCGGTTTGTCACGAATTTGACGGTTCGAGCATGGCAATTCAGGTCTGCGTGGCGGGGTCGCCGGCGCCAAAATGTAGGGGCGAATGATTATTCGCCCCTACGCTCAGCGGTTGGTTATTGCGCCGGCTAGTTGTCGCCGGGCACTGCGACCTCAACTTTCGTGTCCTTGAACGCAGGCATGACTTCCTCTGCAAACCACTGGAGCTGATCGAGTATCATGGACTGAGGGGTCCCGACCGGCTGGCCGACCTGGACGCGCCGCAGGCCCGGATAGCGCTCCTCGACGCCCTTCAATAACTCGATAATACGGTCCGGCGGTCCGGCCAGAACGCTACCGTTTTCGATGGCGTCTTCGATGGTGGGCAGCCCGGCGTTGGGGGCGAGTTCAGGATTGCTGATGTCACGAATTTGCTGCTCAGACAAGCCGCGGGTCAGGCGCAGCGGCCCGAACATCTTGAGGTTTTCCTCGTAGTACCTGGCCGCGGCGCTGGCGGCCTCCTCCACGGTGGGAGCGATTTGGAAATGGAACCCAACCGCGAGGTCCTCGCCCAACTCGGCGTCAGGTTTGCCGTTGCGCCACAATGCGTCGCGGTAGCCGTGCATGATACCGTCCATGGCGCCGCCCTCGGATGAGCCGCCGCCGATGACGCCCTTGATGCCCATCTTTGCCATGAACTCCAGGGCGCGGCCGGTACCGCCCTGGATGGGCTGCCAGCACTCCACCGGAAGGGTCTTGGGTCGCGGAACCAGGGTGATTTCTTCAAGGTCATAGCCCCGGTACGGCACCTGGGGCGGAAAATCGTAATGCTTGCCGTGGTGGGCGAAGGACCGCTCGTGGAACGCTTTGAAGATGACCTCAACCTGCTCCTCAAAGAGCTCGCGGTTGGCGGGCTGGTCCATGAGCGGGGACCCGAATGACTCCACCTCGCGGGTGTGGTAGCCGCGGCCCACGCCGAAGATCACCCGGCCTTTGGTGAGCCAGTCGGCCATGGCAAAGTCCTCGGCCAGGCGGAGCGGATGCCACATCGGGGCGATGTTGAAACCACAACCGAACCGTAGCCGCTCGGTGACGTGGGCCAGATGGACGATGAACATCAGGAGGTTGGGGATGCACTCGTAGCCCTCGGGTTGGAAGTGATGCTCGGCCATCCAGAAGGTATCGTATCCATGCTTGTCGAGGGTCTGCGCGATGGCCACGCCCTTGTCGAAGGCCGTGGCGAGGTACTCGTCCGAGAAAGTGCGATCGTTGACCGCGGTACCTCCGTATCCCACGTTGTCCATGTCGACGTGGCCCGCGTACAAACTGTCGAAGGTGGTAATCATCAAATTCCTCCGGTATTCGGGCGCCAAATGCGCCGAAGGCGGTCCGTCGCGAACGGGAACCGCTGGGTAATTGGCATTTTAGGCCAACGGAGACGGCGGTTCAACCGCCGCAAACCTTGAATTACGAGAGCAACTCTGGCAAGATATTGCCATCATGAAAGTAGGCGCATTTGAACTTCAGGAACCTCTGCCCGAATTGCGCGACCCACACGTGTTCGCGATGATCCGTCCGTGGGTGGACGTGGGCAGCGTCGGCACGCTGACGCTGAACCGGTTGGAAAGATACCTCGGTTCCAAAGAACTGGGGCGGTTGCATCGTCCGGGCGAGTTTTTCGATTTCACGAGATACCGGCCCAACATGCGGCTGGTGGACAATGAGCGGCGGGTGCGGATACCGAACAGCATCATCCGGTATGCGACGACGGAAAACGGACCGGACTATCTGTTCCTTCACCTTCGCGAACCCCACGCTAACAGCGAGATTTACACCGACTCGATCCTCGAGGTGGTGGAGAAGTTCAACGTCAAGCGATATTGCCGACTGGGAGCGATGTATGACGCGGTGCCCCACACGCGTCCGCTGTTGGTGACCGGATCGCTTGGCGCGGTCCCTCAACTCCGGTCGGTGCCAAACCTGAAGCTGCGGGGCAGCACCTATCAGGGCCCGACGACGATCATGAACTTGGTGTCGGACGGGATCGACAAGCTGGAGATCGAAGCGATCAACTTCATGGTCCACCTACCGCAGTACGTCCAACTCGACGAGGACTACAACGGTACGGCGCGAATGATCGAGGTGCTTTCCTCGGTGTACTCGGAGATACCTTCGGACCTGGCGCCTACCCGACGTGGGCAGCGACAGTACCGGGAGTTGAACGCGGCGGTAGAGCGCAACTCCGACCTGCAGGGCCTCATCAAGCAGATGGAGGACTACTACGACAACAACGAGGCGGAAGGCGAGACGGTCCCGGAGCCGGAGCAACAGGAAGACGCAGTAGCGCTTTCGCCGGAGATTGAGCAGTTCCTCAGTGAATTGGGTGAGGAGTTCGGACAGCGGGAAGACTAGAACGGCGGACGCGCAAAAATGAGCCGGGTCACTCGACCCGGCTCATTTTTGCGCTCGCGGGGAGCGATGGTGGCGACGGATGGATTCGAACCAACGACCTAGCGCTTATGAAGCGCCCGCTCTGCCTCTGAGCTACGTCGCCTACCGAGCGGCCTCGACCAGACGCCGATGCTACCGCGGGCCATCAATGTTACGGGTCGCCCGGCCGGGTTGTCAATCTGATGGTCTCGCAGCGTAGAGCGAGTGACAGCGACACCGTCCTATGGGAAACGGTCGCGCAACTTGAGACGATGGTGTCGCAATTGTGCCGGCGGTTGGACCCGTTTCCGGCGTTCTTGGGGATGACGACGATCCAAGCCCTGGAACTGGAACCGAACCCGGCGCCCGCGCCTAATCTGGGGTGCGTGGTCGTGACGCCGGATGGGACAATCGCCGAACTGGACGTGACGGCGATCCCCGGCGTGGTCGGTGTGTTGGAAGTGGACCAGGTCGAAGAGTTCAGGCCGTTGGAGTTACCCGTGGCGCAATACCTGGTTTACCTGACGGAGGCGGTACGCGCGCTTGCGGGCGAAATCAAGAAGAGGGCCGGCTAAGCGTCGGTCAGGTCGACATCGCCGGATTGGCCGCCAGTCTTGCGGAGCAACCGGACGCCGTCGATGCGTACGGCACGGTCGACCGCCTTGCACATGTCGTAGACGGTCAGGGCGGCGACGGAGACTGCGGTGAGAGCCTCCATTTCCACCCCGGTCTTGCCGGAGGTGGTGGCGGTCGCAGTCACACAGACCCGACTGCCGGCCTCGTCCAAAGTCAGCTCGACGTCTACCTTGTTGAGGGGGAGCGGATGGCACAAGGGGATCAGCTCGGAGGTACGCTTGGCTCCCATAATGCCGGCGAGCTGGGCGATGGTGAGCACGTCGCCCTTCTTCATCAACCCGTTGCGAACGAGAGCAAGGGTGGCAGGCTGCATCACGATGTAACCGGTGGCCTGGGCCATGCGGTCAGTGACTGGTTTCCAGCCAACGTCTACCATCCTGGCGCTGCCATCATCGGCGAGATGGGTGAGCCGGTCGGCCGGTTTGCTGGTATTTTCGGTAGTCATGAGAGCCTGGTCATCCGCCAATGTGGTACATCTCAACCTTAGTTCGGGCGGCCGCTTCGGCCGCGGTCAACTCTGTACGCTCTTCGGAATAACGATCGCGCCGCACGCTCCACGCGCCGCTGATAATCTCGCCGAGTCGGTCGTCGGAAGCGCCGTCGCGCATGGGACCGCGCAGATCGACGCCGCCGGTGGCGAAAAGGCACGTGTAGAGCTTTCCGTCGGTGGACAGACGCGCGCGGGTGCAGTCAGCGCAGAAGGGCTGGGTAACTGAGGCGATGACACCGATCTCGCCGGAGGCGTCGCGGTATCGCCAGCGATTGGCGACCTCGCCGACATAGTTAGGTTCGGCTGGCTCCAGGGGCAATTGGGCGTCGATCATGGATACGATTTCGGCGGCGGTTACTACCTCGTCCAGCTTCCACCCATTGCGGTTCCCGACATCCATGTACTCTATGAAGCGGACGATGTGGCCGGAGCCCTTGAAGTGACGGGCCAAGTCGACAATGGTGTGATCATTTACGCCTTTCTGGACAACGGCGTTGACCTTGACAGGGTTCAGGCCGGCTTCGGAGGCGCGCTTGATGCCATCGAGCACGCGGCGGGTCCCAAATCCACGTCCGTTCATCCGCTTGAACACGTCATCGTCGAGCGAGTCCAAGCTCACGGTGATGCGGTTAAGGCCGGCGGCCGCCAATTGTTGGGCCTGCTGTCCGAGGAGGTAGCCGTTGGTAGTCAACGTGATGTCGTCCGCTCCGGGGATCGCAGTCAACTGGCCAATCAGGTTTGGGAGATCCACGCGGAGCAGCGGTTCGCCGCCAGTGACGCGCAGCTTGTTGACGCCGGCGGCTACGAACAGACCAGCGAGCCGAGCGATTTCCTCGAAAGTTAGGATTTCGTCCTTCGGCAAAAACTCGTAAGCCTCCCCGAAGATCTCGGCAGGCATACAGTAAGGACATCGGAAATTGCAGCGATCAGTGACCGAAATGCGGAGGTCGCGCAAGGGGCGACCGAATAGATCGGTAATCATGCTAATGATGGTCCAGCCGGCGCATTAGGAGATGATCTCCTGGAGGACGCGGATCAGCTTATGGGCGGCATCGGCCCGGTGGCTGATGCGGTTCTTCATTTCCAGCGGCACCTGTGCTATCGTCCTGCCGTAAGACGGCAAGTGAAACACCGGATCGTAACCGAATCCGTGCTCCCCTTCAGGTTGGTATTGTATCACTCCCGCGATTGAGCCGACGACCGCGGAAATCACGCCGCGCTGAGGGTCAGCCACGGCGGTGAAGCACCGGAACCGGGCGATGCGGCGCTCCCACGGGACACCGGCCAGGTTATGGATCAGTAGATCCACGCGGTCGGCGTCGGATTGGCACGCGTCGCCTCCGTAGCGAGCGGAATATACCCCGGGCGCGCCGCCCAGCGCGTGCACCTCGAGGCCGGAGTCATCAGACACTGTAAGTTGACCCGACCTGCTGGCGTATTCGCCGGCTTTCAGGCGCGCGTTGGACAAGAAGGTGTCGCCCGTCTCCTCGACTTCATGCGTCACTCCAACGTCGTCCAGAGACAACAGGTCTCCAGGCCATTCGGCGAGCAACCGGCGGTACTCGCGCATTTTGCCCTGATTACGCGTGGCCACGACGAGGACAGAATTCGGCATATCTAGATGACGCCCTCTTGCGCCAAGCCTGCCAGGTCGGCGTCGCCCAGGCTGAGCCAGTCAGCATAAACTTCGGCATTGTGCTGACCCACCGTGGGCCCCATGTGCCGAAGCTCGCCGGGGGTCTCGCTGAACTTGGGAACCAGCCCGAGCATGCGAGTGTGCCCCAGCTCTGGGTCGTCGATTTCCACGATGTCGCCGCGTGCCTCATAGTGCGGATCCGCAGCGATGTCAGCGCTGTTGTAAACAGGCCCGACCACGCCGCCGCCCGGAATTAGCTCGTCCATGATCGCGTCGGTGTTGCGGTCCCCGAGCCAGTCTTGCAACACATCGTTGAGCGCGTCCTTAGATTGGAGGCGGGCCGCGTTATTGGCAAAGCGGGCGTCGTTCAACAGATCGTCAAGACCCATGGCCCGAGCAAGACCTTCCCAAGTGTTCTGCGATGTGGCTGACAGACCCAACCAACGATCATCTCCGGTGAGAAACAGGCTTCGAGGGGCAGCATCCGGGAAGTCATTGCCTACCCGCTCCCTAACCTCGTCGAGACGGTCGTAGATGGTCAGGTGGGGAATGCAGAGGCGGAACAAGGGCTCGAAGAGGCTTAAATCGACCACCTGCCCGACGCCTGAGGATCCTTCGCGGCGGTCGGCGTCACGGCGATAGATTGCCATCATGCCGGCCATGGCTCCGAAAACGCCCGCGATCTCATCCGCCAACGGTATAGGCGGCAGATTCGGTGGAGTGTCGGGGAAGCCGGTCATTCCGATGTAACCACTCATGCACTCCGCGATGGTGCCAAAACCCGGTCGGTCCTTATAGGGTCCGGTCTGCCCGAAACCGGAAAAACGCAGCATCACCAGGCCGGGGTTAACATCCTTGGCGAGCAAGTCGGATGGGCCGAGGTTCCAGCGTTCGAGGGTGCCGGGCCTGAAACCCTCGATCAACACGTCACACTGAGCCGCAAGTCGTTTGAGGAGGGACTGACCTCGCGCATCGGCCATGTTCAAAGTGATGGACTTCTTGTTGCGGGAATGTACCTTCCACCACAGAGACACGCCGTTGTAGAAGGGGCCCCAGTTGCGCAAGGGATCGCCGGATCCGGGTCGCTCCACCTTGATGACTTCGGCGCCGAAATCGGCCATCAGCGACGAAGCGGTACCGCCGGCCACGATGATTGAAAGGTCGAGCACCTTGAGGCCGGACAACGGGCCCGACGGTTTGGTTGTAGAGGTCACGACGGCCGTCCTGTTGGGTGTAGGTTCGGGCAAGGGTTGATACGCGATGTTAAGCCGAGGCCGCACGACCGTCAAACCACGAGGCTGCGGCGTGAAATACATCGTCAGGGTATTCCATGGTGAGGAAATGGGTACCCTTGCCCATGAGCTTGACCTTGGCACCAGCCACCAGCTGTTGGAACCGCTTGATGCCGGGGTCGTCGGGACGCTGGCGCCGGGGGTAGTCAGCGAGGAGCAGGAGCCAATCGCCCGGCAGCCCCTGGAGATATTCTTCGACTGACAGGGAGTCGCGAATGCCGTAGAACATGGCTTCGGTCTCGGGGTGGCACTTGAGCTCCGCGCGGCCGTCGGCTAGCAGCCTGGTGCCGCCGCCCACGAATTCGGAGTAGGGTTCGTCCTCCCAATCCTTGAAGGCGGCGCGGGTGCGGTAGGCTTCAAACATTGCCTGGCGGGATTCCCAAACGGGCCGCTTCTGACAGGTACGCTCGGAGCGAAGGTCCAGGTCCTGGGCGGGAACCGTTGGAGCATCGTTGCTGACGCGAGTTTCAACCAATACGACCGAGCCGAACCGTTCCGGCAGCAGGTTGGCGGCGATTATCGTGGCGAGACCGCCGGACGAATGGCCGACGACATTCGGGGAGTGCAGGACCAGCGCGTCGACGATGGCTGCCAGATCTTCGCCGGCGTACTCGAACCGATAGCCTATTGCTGAGCGGTCAGTGTCGCCGTGGCCACGCTGATCGAAGGCCATCACGTGGTAGCGTTCGGCAAGTCGGCGGGCAATGGGCTTCCACGGCCAGGCGCACAAACCGGTGGCGTGGAGCATGAGCAGAGGGGGGTGGGACGGATCCCCCAATCGAGGTAGTGATGGCGGATTCCATTAGCGTTGACGAACCGGCTGGTCCAGTCGTCGCGAGTTGAGTTGGTGGGCATAGGGTGACCTGTAACTGTTCAGAGTTGATGAGATCTGCGGGCTTTTTGGCCGTTCCCAGAGCCGTGGCCAAGTAGGCAATTCCGGTGCTGAGCCGATCAGATCCCCTCAAACGTGAACAATTACGGTGACCTTGCGGCGATGTTTGCAGATTGGACGATATGCTATAATGCCGCCGCCCATTTAGCCAGACGTTTTTGAGAGCGTCGGCGGGAGAAGCCGGCAATATGCTTGAAGATCACTTCGGCCAGTACGGCCTCATAGCCATCTTCACGGTCTTAGCCATCGCGGTGCCATGCAGCATGCTGCTGGCCTCGTATGGGCTCTCCAAGCTCGGTATCCGACCGGAGCGGCCGGACGCGGTGAAACACGACACCTACGAGTGCGGTGTACAGACCATCGGCGGAACGTGGAACCGCTTCCAGTTTCGGTATTATATGTTCGCAATTCTTTTCGTGGTGTTCGACGTGGAAGTGGTGTTCCTCTACCCTTGGGCCACGAAATTCCTGACGCTGGAGCTGTTTGCCCTGATCGAGATGGCGGTATTCGTTGGGATACTGTTGCTGGCTTGGGCGTACGCATGGCGGAAACGCGACCTGGAGTGGCAAGGCTGACGGCTATGGTAGAACCAACCGGTTTCACGCTTCCGCAGGGCGGTGGGCCACTGCACAGCCGCACTTGGGACATCGACCGTTCGGAAGGGCAAACGGTCAACGAACTGATCGCCGCGTCGCAAACCCCGATCGAAGTCCCGGCCATTGAGGTCCCGGACGACCTCCAGAGGAATTTGATGGTGACGTCGGTGGACGCGTTGGTCAACTGGAGCCGGAAATCCGCACTTTGGCCCGTGTCGTTCGGATTGGCGTGCTGCGCGTTTGAGATGATGGCCACAGCCATGGGCCGTTTTGACATCTCCCGATTTGGCATGGAGGTATTCCGTGCGTCGCCACGGCAGGCTGACCTGATGATCGTGGCGGGCACCGTAACCTGGAAGATGGCGCCGCCCATCAAGCGGATCTATGAGCAAATGGCGGAGCCGCGCTGGGTCATTTCAATGGGTGTGTGCGCCACGAGCGGAGGGCCTTATTTCGGGTCGTACAGCGTAGTACCCGGCGTGGATCATATCATTCCAGTGGATGTGTACGTGCCCGGCTGTCCGCCCCGGCCGGACGCGTTGCTGTACGGCATTATGGAACTGCACGAGAAGATCAAGCGGTACCGGAATCTGGGAAGCGGGAGTTTCAAGCCGTGACGCTGACGAGCTTGTCCGGCGAATTTCTGGCTCAGCGACTGGAAACGGCGGCGCCTGACGTAGTGACAGGCTGGGACGAAGCGGCGGTGTGGGTTGAACCCGCAAGCATTGGCTCGGTCGCCAATGCCCTGCACAACGATCCTGAGCTGGACTTTCGGTACCTGAATGCCATCAGCGCGATTGATTTCGTCGAATATTTCGAGTTGGTCTATCATTTGACGTCGATGGCTAAAGGCCACACCGGTGTGGTCCGCAGCCGGGTATACGGACGTGAGGAACCCACGGCGGCGTCAGTGGTGGGGGTCTGGAAAGGGGCGGATTTCCAGGAACGCGAGATCTGGGACCTCATGGGGGTGCGGTTCACCGGTCACCCCAACATGAAGCGGATCATGCTCTGGGAAGGCTTTGAAGGGCACCCGCTGCGGAAAGACTTCCTGTAAGCGATTACTTACGGGCTGATCAGGCGCTTAACGATGAGCATTCGCACCGAACCGATGACGGTCAACGTGGGACCGCAACACCCCAGCACGCACGGCGTCTTCCGGGTGCGGATCACGTTCGACGGCGAAGACATCGTCGAGGTCGAGCCGGTACTGGGGTACCTGCACCGGGGCTCGGAGAAGCTGGCCGAGGAGCGCAACTACGTGCAGGTAGTGACGCTGACCGACAGGCTGGATTACACGTCGTCGATGATCAACAACCAGGCCTACTGCCTGGCAGTGGAGCAACTGCTCGGCATAGAGCCGCCGCGACGGGGAAAGTACCTGCGGACGCTGACTGCGGAGCTACAGCGGATCGCCAGTCACCTGATAGCAGTAGGATTCTTCGTGCAGGAGCTGGGAGCTTTCGGCACACCGCTGATGTACACGTTCCGCAGCCGCGAGAGGATCTTAGACCTGTTCGAGATGCTGTGCGGCGCACGGATCACCGTGAGCTACATGCGGCCGGGAGGAGTATTCTCGGACGCTCCGACCGATTTCTGGCCGGCTCTGGGCCAGTTTCTCGATGACTTTGAAGGGGAACTGGAGGAGCTTGAAAACCTGCTCCTGCACAACGAGATACTGATGGTGCGCACTCGCGGCGTAAGTCCATTGCCGGCGGACGTGGCGGTTAACTGCTCGACGAGCGGGCCGGTGCTGCGGGCCAGCGGCGTTAACTGGGATTGGCGGAAAGTGGCGCCGTACGACGCCTATGATGAGGTAGAGTTCGACGTGCCGCTGGGCCAGAACGGGGATAATTACGACCGGTTCTGGGTGCGGATGCAGGAAGTTCGGCAGAGCCTCCGGATAGTACGGCAGTGCATAGCGCAGATTGAGCCAGGCCCGGTCCGGCTAGAGTTACCCTTAGTGCTACGGGCGGAACCCGGAGCCGAAGCGTACGGTCGGGTGGAAGCTTCGAAAGGGGAGCTAGGGTTCTTCCTGGTGAGCGACGGAGGAGTTTCGCCGTACCGGTGCAAGATACGTTCCCCCTCTCTGATCAACCTGACGATAACGGAGCACCTGTTGCTAGGCTGGAAACTGGCCGACATGATCGTGTCGTTGGGGAGCGTTGACATTAACATGGGCGAGGTCGATCGCTGATGCGTTGCGTGGCCAATCCCGAAGGAATGCTCAGCCCGGACGGAGTCCTGGGCGGTAACCCGCTGTTCTACTTCATCTATAACGCGGTAGGCCATGTGGCGCCGTGCTGGGCCAGTTACTTGGTGGCCGGCCTGATCATCATGCTGATCCTGGTCAACGCCGTATTGCTGGGCGCGGCCATCGTAAGCTGGGGCGAACGGCGGCTACTGGGACGGTTCCAAAACCGGGTGGGCCCCAACCGCTGGGGACCGTTCGGGGCGCTGCAACCTATCGCCGACCTGGCCAAGCTGATCACCAAGGAAGACATCATTCCCTACGGCGCGGACCGCCTGGCGTTTACGGCCGTACCCATCATCATGGTGGCATCGCTGTTGGTGGCCACTGCGGTGATACCGTTCGCGAAAGACGTGGCATTGGTCGACCTGAACGTGGGAGTACTGTTCATCCTTGCCGTCAGCTCGCTGACCTCGATCGCCGTCTTCACTGCCGGCTGGGCGTCCAACAACCGTTATGCGCTGTTCGGGGCGGGCCGAGCAGTGGCTGTGCTGCTTAGCTACGAAGTGCCGGTGGTGCTGTCGTTGCTGGGAGTGGTCCTGGTAGCGGGTTCAATGTCGCTTGGAGATATTGTGGCGGCGCAGGCGGTGCCGTTTTTCCTAGTGCAACCGCTGGCGTTCTTCGTGTTCATTGCCGGGATGTCCGCTGAACTCAACCGGACGCCGTTTGATGTGGCGGAGGCGGAATCGGAGATCATCGCCGGTTATCACACCGAGTACAGCGGGATCAAATTCGCGCTGATACAGGCCGCTGAATTTGGAGGGGCGCTTGTCGTGTCCGGGTTGATTGCGACGCTGTTCTTGGCCGGATGGGCTGGGCCAGTGGCCGACTGGCTGGGCTGGCTGTGGTTCCTAATCAAGACGTTCATCGGCATTTTCTTGTTCGTTTGGATCAGGGCCACCTACCCGCGATTGCGTCTCGACCAAATCATGGCCGTTTGCTGGAAGTTCCTGATGCCGTTGAGTATCATCAACCTGATCGCGGTGGTGCTGGAGGTGTTCTTCCTGAGGGATGCGATCGGCGTGCTGAGCACCGCGGATCTCTGGATCATGGCAGCGATAAACATTGCGCTGGCCGCCGGGTCCATCGCGTTCTTTGGGCGCCTTGTTCGCCAGCAAGTTCGGACGAGCGGGCAGAACCCCGCAACGGCGCATCCGGCAGTGCGCGGCGGGCCGACGATCGAAGTCAGCTAGTCGGAGGAGGACGCCGTGTACGGACTGGAAATGGCTAAGGGGCTCCTGGTGACCCTGACCAACCTGATGCGCAAACCCTTCACAACGTCGTATCCGGAGCAGCGCCTACGCCAGCATCCGCGGTTCAGGGGCGAGGAATTCACCTGGTACGAGGAGCGGTGCACGGGCTGCGCTTCATGCGCCAAGTACTGCCCGCTGGGGATTATCAAGATCGTCACCTCGCCCAGCGAGACCGCTCCGCTGCAGGGCGACAAGTACCGCCTGGAGACCTTCGATATCGAGCTACAGCGTTGCATGTTCTGTGGGTTGTGCGTGGAAGCGTGCCCTTACGACGCCCTGTTCATGGGCAGCGGATTCGAGGAGGGACAGTATCGACGCACCGACCTGGTCATCACGATTGACCGGTTGCGGCAGGCAGAAAAGAACCCGAGCACGTGGTTCCGGCCACAACTGGAAGGGATGGACTACAGGCCGGGAGCCGGCCGGCCGCTCGGCTGGCGGGAGGTGGGCCGCGAGAATTGGCGGTGGCATCAGCACGAAAAGGCAGGGATGCGGCTGGCTACGGGTTCGGACGACTCCGAGGTCAAATCCTAAATGTGGTTCGAGCAGGTGATCTTCTGGGCGCTTTCTCTGGTCGCCGTTGCTGGCGCGCTGGGGGTGGTGTTGGTCCGCGACCTGTTCAGGGCGTCTCTGCTGCTGGCGTTGGTATTCGTCGCAGTGGGCGCTCTGTTTGTGATGATGAACGCGGAGTTCCTGGCTGTAGTGCAGATACTGATCTACGTTGGGGCGATCGCGGTACTGTTCATATTCGCGGTGATGTTGACGCGGGACGTGCGACAGGGCAACACTCCGAACCGGCTCCAAATACCGGCGGCGATGATCTCAGGGCTGCTCTTGGCAGCAATGATCGCTACGGCGGTAACAACAGACTGGACAACGTTGGCGGGGGCGGGTTACGAGGCCAAGGCGCAGATTGCACAAACGCAAGCGGTCAGCATACCCGACGTATCGCAACTGGCGCAGGCCGGGCTCACCGCCGCTGAGGTTGAAAGTATCAGCAGCGGAGGGATCGCGGACCTGTTGATCGGCGAGTTCGTCCTTCCATTCGAGGCGGTCTCATTGCTCCTGCTAGCGGCTGCCATCGGCGGCTTGGCGCTGGCCCGGGGTCGGGGGAGATAAGGCTTTGACGCTGGAATCCCTGCTGATCGTAGCAGCGATCATCTTTTGCATAGGGTTGTACGGGGCTCTGGCCCGTCGCAATTTCATCGCGGTGCTGATGTCTATCGAGCTTATGTTCAACGGCGTCAACCTGACAATGGTTGGCATGGGCCGGTGGCTGGTGCCGTATGCGGTGCAGGAGCAACTTTCGTCCGTCCTGACCGGGCAGGTGTTCGCGGTGTTCATCATCACGGTGGCGGCGGCCGAGATCGCGCTCGGCTTGGGCATAGTGTTCGCGATATTCCGCTCGAACGAGAGCGTGGATTTGACAGACGCCGCTACGATGCGTCACTAGTCCCAAATGCGTCGATTCACATCGGCCAACACCTTGGCACAAACACCATGTGGGTAGAATTCAAACGCGCCCCAAACTTGATGGCGGCCGAAATCTGGAAGGAAGCATTGGAGGCAGAAGGACTGCCCAGCCGAATCCTTCCCGAAGGCGACATCCTCGACTGGAGCGAGAGGGTGCCTTTCTGCATATACGTGCCCAAGGGACGGGAGCACGTAGCGGAAGAAATCGTGCGGAAGCTGTGAGGAACGCGCAAACATGCTGACCGAAGCCTTGATTTGGGCGATCTTGCTACTGCCCGTCGCATCGTTCCTGCTGATCGGCCTGGCGATACGGCCGATGGGCGCCCGCTACGCGCAGCTGGCCGGCTACACCGCGATCACTGCACTGGGGATCGGTTTCGTCCTTTCCGTCTGGCTTTTGCGGTCGGCGGCGCACAACGATGCGTACGATTTTGCGCCGTACTTGTGGCTGGACTTGGGGGCGGCGTCCATCGAGGTTGGGCTGCTGTTGGACCCGCTGACGAACGTGATGCTGGTGGTGGTGACCGGCGTCAGCCTAATGGTCCAGATCTACTCTTTGGGATACATGAAAGGCGACGAAAGTCTCGCCCGTTACTACGCGTATATGTCTCTGTTCAGCGCCTCGATGATTGGGCTGGTGCTGGCAGTGAACATCGTGCAGATGTACGTATTCTGGGAGTTGGTGGGCCTGTCTTCCTACTTACTGATCGGGTTCTGGCACAACCGCCCCGCCGCAGCGGCGGCGGCGAAGAAGGCGTTCATCGTCACGCGCATCGGCGACGTGGGGTTCCTGCTGGCCATCATCTACCTGTTCTTCCAGGCCGACGATTTCGCGGCGCACGGATTGAACGCGCTGCACATCCCTCACATTTGGGAAGCGGCGGCGCCGAAAGCGGCGGGCGGAGCCGGGATCGTAGCGGGGGGCGCGGTCCTATGGCTGTGCCTGGGTCTGTTCGCCGGAGCGGCGGGCAAAAGCGGTCAATTCCCGCTGCATACCTGGCTTCCAGACGCCATGGAAGGTCCCACCCCGGTGAGCGCGTTGATCCACGCTGCGACGATGGTAGCCGCCGGAGTGTTCCTGGTCGGCCGGTTCTTCCCGGTGTTCGCAGAATCGCAAACCGCCATGATGGTCGTTGCGTTGATCGGAGCGTTCACGGCGGTTTTTGCCGCCACTATGGGCCTGGCAGCCAACGACATAAAACGGGTGATGGCCTATTCAACGGTGAGCCAACTGGGCTACATGATGGCCGCCCTCGGCGTCGGCGCGTACAACGCGGCGTTGTTCCACCTGTTCACCCACGCCTTCTTCAAGGCGTTGCTGTTCCTGGGCGCGGGAAGTGTGAACCATGCCGCCGGCACCTTCAACATGCTGTACATAGGGGGACTGCGGAAGGCGATGCCCTCGACGTACTGGCTGACCGTCATCGGAGCACTGAGCCTGGTGGGAATATTCCCGTTGGCGGGGTTCTGGAGCAAGGACGAGATCCTGCTGGAGGCCTGGCTTGCGGGCGGACCGGTGCCGGCGTCGATCAGCGTACTGGTTTTCGTCATGCTGTTAGTCGGAGTGCTGCTGACGGCGTTCTACTCGTACCGGATGGTTCACCTGACGTTCCACGGCGAATTCCGCGGCGGCGGCGAAAAGGAGCTGCATGACGTCGAGGAGGCCGGATTGCCGGCGCCCACCGGGGTCACCCACCACGTGCACCTGGGCGAATCACCCAAGGTAATGGTGGTACCCATGGGGATCCTGGGGTTCAGCGCAATCGTTGCGGGGTGGCTGGCAAACCCGATTGGCGTGTCCAGCATTTTCGGGTTGATACCATCGCATTGGTTGACCGAGTACTTTGCGTCGGGATTGCATGGTGGGCACCACGCACCGCCGTTCAACATAGGGATAGCGTTGATATCCAACGTGGTCGGCATCGCTGGCATAGGACTTGCCGTGCTAACGTACGCTTGGCCGAAACCGTTCGTCACGACTGATCCGTTGACCAAAGCCGGGCTCCTGCACACACTGCTGTCCCAACGGTATTACATGGACGAATTATATGAAGGACTCGTCGTAGGGCGCGTCTTCTATCGCACGGTAGCTGCAATCACGGACTGGTTCGATCGCAACGTCATTGACGGTATCGTTGGACTGGTGGGTTGGATCTCGCGAAACGTCGGCAGCCTGATCGCCCTGGCGCAAAACGGACAGGTGCAAACGTACCCGCTCGTGGCTGCCGCCGGCGGCGTGATCATCATAGCCCTGTACCTGGTCCTGGGATAAAACTGCATGCCTACCGGATTCGCAGGACTGCTCACCGCAACCGTATTCCTGCCGGCCGTGGCCTCGCTGCTGCTGGCCGTAGGGGCTGTCAGCGGCACTCGCAATATCCGTTGGTTCGCTGCGGCCGTTGCAGCCGCGGACCTCGTACTATCGGTGATCGTGTTCGCTTCGTTCCAGAGGGGCGGCGAGCGGTTCCAGTTGGTCGACCGGTTCGACTGGATCGACACCGGGACGGTACACGCGAGCTACCTCCTGGGCGTAGACGGGATCAGCGCACCACTGGTGATGCTGACCGGGTTGCTGGGACTGTGCGCGGTGTTCGTGTCGTTCCACATCGACAACCGGGTCCGCGAATATTTCATTTGGCTCTTCCTGCTGCAGACAGCGGTGCTCGGAGTGTTCACCGCGCTGGATTTCCTATTGTTCTTCCTGTTCTGGGAGATTGAGTTGGTGCCGATGTACCTGCTGATTTCGACATGGGGAACAGGCCGGCGTGAATACTCGGCGATGAAGTTCCTGATGTTCACGATCCTTGGATCAGCGTTCATGCTGGTGGCGATCGTGGCGGTGTTCGTCAGCGCCGGGGTGGGTAGCTTCGACATGACACGGCTGCTGGAGCCGGGAGGCGCGTTGGACGCATCCCGCGCAGCCTTGCCGATGGGCGTACTGTTCTGGCTGTTTTTCATTGCCTTCGCGGTCAAGCTGCCGACCTGGCCGGTACATACGTGGCTGCCCGACGCCCACACTGACGCACCCACTGCCGGCAGCGTGATGCTGGCCGGCGTGATGCTGAAGATGGGAGGTTACGGGTTGCTGCGGGTCAACGCCGGGATGTTTTCCGAGCAGTTACACGCTTACGCGCTGCCGGTAGTAGCCTTGGGAGTCATCAGCGTGCTCTACGGGGCAGTGGTGACGCTACGGCAGACGGACCTCAAACGGCTGATTGCGTATTCCAGCGTAAGCCACATGGGATTGGTGCTGATCGGGCTGGGATCGGTTGCGGTCGTGGGCGGCGCGCTAACGGACGCAGGCCTGACCGGCGCGGCCATGCAGCTGTTCACCCACGGAACGATTACTGGCTTGCTGTTCGTCGCGGTGGGTATCCTGTATGAAAAGACGCACACGAGGCACATACCGGACCTGGGAGGGCTGGCAAACCGGATGCCGCTGGTATCCGGAGCGTTCCTGATTGCCGGCGCCGCGTCGCTGGGTCTGCCGCTACTGAGCGGGTTCGTGTCCGAACTGCTGGTATTCTTGGGTGGTTTCCGGGCGTTCCCGATTTTGACGATTCTCGCGGTACTAGGGATCATTCTGGCCGCGGGATACATCCTGTGGATGTTGCAGCGCACCCTGTTCGGTCCACGTCCGGCGCGATGGGATGAGCTGACCGACGCGTCCCCGGTTGAGTTGGTGCCGGTGGCACTGTTGGTGGTCAGCATCATAGCGGTGGGCGTGTACCCAGCGTGGCTGACGGACGTGTTCCGCGATGGGCTAGATCCGATTGTGAGCGGTTACAACGCCGGACTGGCCGGGGTTCCCCGCTAGATTTAGAGACCGGACGAACGATGACCGCATACGACCTCTTTCTGGTTTCGCCGTACCTAGCCCTGGCCGCACTGGCCATGCTGGTCATAGTGGCCGACTTGGTGACCCGTCGGACCGGTCTGCTGGTGGGCCTTTCCTTCGTGGGCCTTGCCGCACCGGCGGCGCTGAGCGCCTGGCAGATGGTGGAATTGACCGGCAGCGGGGCAAACGAGCTGACGGCCGAAGGTTCGGTGATCCTTTACACCCTGTCGATCGACAGATTCGCACTGTTTTTCAACTTCCTGATATTGGCGGCGGTGGGGCTGGTGGTACTGGTTTCGAACGATTACGTGCGACGGGTGGAACGGCTGCAGGGTGAGTACTTCGGGCTCATGCTCCTGTCGGCCACTGGCATGATGCTGCTGGCCGCTGCCAACGAGCTGATTACGATCTATATCGCGCTGGAGCTGACCACACTTCCGTTGGCAGCGTTGGCGGCGTTCCTACCAAATGGGCGATCCAGCGAAGCGGGGATGAAATTCCTGATTCTCGGAGCGGTGAGCAGTGCGGTGATGCTATACGGCATGGCGCTGATCTACGGCTTTACGGGAAGCACGCGCCTGGACGAGATAGCCATGGCGCTGGCCGCGAGTCAGCAATTGGGGACATTCCCGTTCGGCAGCATGGCGGTGCTGCTGGCGGTGGCATTGCTGCTGGTGGGCTTCGGTTTCAAGATGTCGGCCGCGCCGTTCCAGATGTGGGTGCCCGACGTGTACGAAGGAGCGCCGACGCCGATGGTGGCGTTTCTTTCCGTGGCGAGCAAAGCGGCCGCCTTCGCTCTGGTTCTCCGGGTCTTTTATATCGGATTTGACTCCCTGGGCGGCGACTGGTGGGTGCTGCTGGCCGGCTTGGCCGCGCTGTCCATGACGATTGGGAACCTGGTGGCAATTGCGCAGCGGAACATCAAGCGGATGTTTGGGTACAGCACCATCGCGCACGCCGGATACATCCTGGTGGGCGTTGCCGCCGTGGCAACGGCAGACAACGGATCGGAGACTTTCGGGCCGAGCAGCGTGCTGTTCTACCTGGCAGCGTACGCGGCGGCGAACCTGACGGCGTTCTTTGCGATCGTGTGCATCGGCAACAGGATCAACAGCGACGAGATAGAGGACTACGCCGGGATGCTGCGGCGCGCGCCGTTCCTGGCCATAGCACTGGCGCTAGCCCTGATCGCCCTAATCGGGGTACCTCCGACGAGCATATTCATCGCGAAGATTTACATCTTTGCGGCCGCCATCAACACTGGCGAATCGCTGATGACTTGGCTGGTGATCATCGGAGTGGTGAACAGCGTGGTTTCGGCCTACTACTACCTGCGGGTGATCAAGGTCATGTTCCTTCAGCCGGCGATATACACTGAACGGCTGGGAGCATCGTGGCCTGTGAACGTCGCGCTGGGAGTTGCCGCGCTGAGCATGCTCTGGCTCGGAGTTGCACCAGCAATGATATTGGGAGCCGCGGAGCGGGCAGCCGTCGTGCTCCTGTCGGGCGGCTAGTGACACGGGCGGGCGCGCAACAATGAAAACGGTCGGCATCGCATACAACGATCTCATTCCCGAGGCGTTGGACTTGGCCCACGCCATCGTCGGCGAGTTGAACCTCGGCGCGAACAGCTGGATCCTGAGGGCCGAAGACGCCGAAGACCTGAGCCAGCGAGCCGCTGACACCGACCTGGTGATCACCATCGGCGGCGACGGAACAATTTTGCGCGTCAACCGGGCCATCGCCCCCAGAGGTATACCCCTGCTGGGCGTCAATATGGGCCGGCTGGGGTTCATGACGGAGCTTACGGTGCCTGTGGTGATGGAGCAGCTTCCCCGCTACCTGGAAGGCGGCATGCGCATCTCAGAACACAGCATGCTAATGGCGGCCGTGTACCGCAGGACCGACGCCAATGAACCGGTTGCGGAGGGTCCGTATCACGCGTTGAACGACGTGGTTCTGTCGCGCAGCCGGGTATCCCGAGTGATAACGGTGCGGGCCGTGATCGACGGAGCCGACGTGTCCACGTTCCGCGCCGACGGGGTGATACTGGCGACGGCAACGGGCAGCACAGGCTACAGCTTCGCGGCGGGAGGTCCGATCCTGGACCCGTTGTCCGACGACGTGGTGCTGACGCCTCTGGCATCGCACGTGGGTCTGACCACTCCCCTGGTGCTGCGTCCAACCAGCAGCGTGGACTTTCACCTGGAAGGATCGCAGGAAGCGATAATCAGCGTGGACGGGTTTGAGAACCACCCCATTGAACCGGGCGACTGGGTCCGGATCACGCGCAGCCCATACCGGGCCAGGTTCCTGCGGGCCAACGAGCACAACTACTTCTGGGCGACGCTGACCCGTCGTCTCGGGTTAAGCCTGCAAGGCCGCTGACGAGGGGTAGATTTGACGACGTATCCCGACAACGAACCCACGATTTCCTCCCGGGAGATTTACAGCGGTCGGATCATCGATGTGAGAGTCGACACGGTGCGGCTGAAGAACGGCAGGGAGAGCACGCGTGAAATTGTGGATCACGCTCCTTCGGTCTGCGTGGTACCCGTGGACTACGACGGTAACGTGATTATGGTGCGGCAGTACCGCAAGCCGGCCGACGGCTTCCTGCTGGAGGTTCCCGCGGGCGGAATTGAGCCGGGGGAAGAGCCGGAAGAAGCGGCGCGGCGGGAACTGCAGGAAGAGATTGGGCATAACACGGGAAACCTGGTTGCCCTCGCCGCGTTCTGGCTCGCGCCCGGGTGGTGTTCGGAGTACATGTACTCATTCCTAGCGACAGAGTTGGAGCCGGCCGTCCTGGATTCGGACGATGACGAGTTTATCGACGTGGTCAGGGTCCCGCTGTCTGGTGTCCCCGACGTGATCGCGTCGGGTGAGGTGCAGGACGCCAAGAGCTTGGCGTCGCTGCTGCTGGCGCTACGGGTCCTGGGAAATGGCTAGCGAGTTCGGTGCGGACCGGTGCTCGCGGCACCTCGATCAATCCCGACGCGTGCCGGTGTACGAAGGTCGGATCATAGAAGTGCGAGTAGAGGTAGATCTCCTGCCCGACGGCCGTAAGGAAACCAGTGAAATAGTGACGCATCCATCGGCGGTGTGCGTGGTGCCAATGACCACCGACGGGCACGTGATATTGGTCCGCCAGTATCGAAAAGCGGCCGAGGCGTTTCTGTTGGAAGCACCGGCCGGAAAGATGGAACCGGGAGAGCCACCCGACGTGACCGCTATCCGGGAGTTGGAAGAGGAAATCGGGCACACGGCGGGGCACCTCAAATCGTTGGGAGGCTTCTTCGTGGCTCCGGCCTATTGCACGCAATTCATGCATACGTACCTTGCCACCGACCTGAGGCAATCCAGCCGGGAAAGCGATGAGGATGAATTCATCGAAGTGCGGCGCGTACCGTTGACAAAGATCCCCGAGTTGATCTTCGACGGTCGCATACGGGACGGCAAGAGCATAGCGTCGTTGTTGCTTGCGATGCAGGTTATAGGCGATAATTAGCCACCGTTAGCGGGTGCGCCACTCGAGCGCCATCAATAGCCGGGCTCGGCGTTACCCGGCCGGAGGAAAACACACATGCCAGAGGTTTTGCAACACGACGTGTTGATTGTGGGAGCCGGGCTGGCCGGCATGCGGGCCGCAATAGCGGCTCGGGCCGGAGGTGCGAACACTGCCGTCATCAGCAAAGTCCACCCGGTTCGGAGTCATTCTAACGCGGCGCAGGGCGGAATCAACGCTGCGCTGCTGGACCGAGGCGACGACTGGGAAGACCATGCCTACGACACCATCAAGGGCAGCGACTTCCTGGGTGACCAGGACGCAATCGAAGTGATGTGCCGTCAGGCAGGCGCTTCCCTGATCGACATGGAACACATGGGCGTCACCTTCAACCGGGATGACGACGGCCGGTTGGGCACCAGGGCTTTCGGTGGCCAGCGGCGGGCGCGCACATTCTTCGTAGGTGACTTCACCGGTCAGGCGCTGCTTCACGTGATGTTCGAACAGCTCATCAAATCGGGCGTGCAGCGTTACGAAGAGTGGTTCGTCACGTCGTTGATCATGGAGGACGGCCAGGCAGCGGGCGTCATTGCGCTGGAGATCCGAACGGGCGAATTGCACCTGATCCGCGCGAAGTCGGTGATCTTCTGCACCGGCGGCTGCGGACGGCTTTTCGAGCCCAGTACCAATGCCCTGATCGTCACCGGCGACGGCATGGGCCTGATATACAACGCCGGCGGGCAGCTGATGGATATGGAGATGGTGCAATACCATCCCACCACTCTGGCCGGCAGTGGGGTCTTGATTTCCGAAGCGGCCCGCGGAGAAGGCGCCTTTCTGCGCGACAAAGACGGGAACCGGTTCATGGAAAAATACGCGCCGAACATGATGGAGTTGGCCTCCCGAGACGTCGTGTCGCGCGCAGGGCAGACGGAGATCAACGCGGGCAACGGCATCGACGGCTGCGTGCTTTTGGATTGCACGCACCTGGGCGAAGCCTTGATCATGGAAAAACTTAGCCAAATCAGGGAGATCGGGATCGACCTGGCGGGCACCGACATGATCCGGGAGCCGATTCCCATTCGCCCCGGTATGCATTACTTAATGGGCGGCATCAAAACGGATATTGATGGCCGCACCAACCTGAACGGGGTGTACGCCGCAGGCGAATGCGCCAACGTCAGCGTGCACGGTGGTAACCGGCTGGGGGCCAACTCGCTGTTGGACACGATCGTGTTCGGCGAGAGGGCGGGAAACCATGCCACAGAATTTACGCGCCACATGAGCTACCCTGAATTCGACGCAGACGCCACGATGAATCGGGAAAGGCACCGGATCCAGGAGATGCTGGACCGCCCTGAGAACGGAGACCGCTGGTCGGCCATACGGCGAGAAATGGGCGAGTCCATGAACCGGAACGTAGCCGTGTTCCGCAACGAAGAAGGGATCGAGGAAACCATCGGCGACCTGCATGAATTGCGCCGCCGCTACGAAAACGTACCAGTGCACAACAAGGGAAAGAGTTTCAACACTGACCTGATCTTCGCGCTGGAGCTGGGCTACATGCTGGACTGCGCAGACACAATTGCCGGCGGAGCGCTGGAGCGTAAGGAAAGCCGGGGGGCGCAGTTCCGCACGGACTACCCCGAGCGTAATGACGAAGAGTGGCTGCACCACATCGTCCTCAGCAAGGGCGACGGACGACCCGTGATATCCGAATTGCCGGTGACCATAACCAAGTGGACGCCGGAAGAGAGGAAATACTAGGCTATGGACGTTACCATAAGGGTAAGACGACAGGACCCGGAAGCCGAAGACGAGCGCCGTCTGCCTCATTGGCAGGAATACCCGGTCACCATTCCCGACAATGCCACAGTCCTCGACGCGCTGATCCAAATCCGCGAAGACGACGACGGGACACTATCACTGCGGTGTTCGTGCCGGAGCGCGATCTGCGGGTCGTGCGCGATGCGCATCAACGGTCACGCCGGGCTGGCCTGCAAGACCATCGCCAGCACAGTAGTACAGGATGGGGTCATCACGGTGGAGCCAGCGGGCGTCATGCCGGTGATCAAAGACCTGATCGTGAACTTCGACCTGTTCTGGGAGAAGATCGAAGCGGTCGACCCGTTCCTGAAGCACATGGGACCGGAGCCGGCGGGCGAGTACATCGTTTCGAACGACGCGATGCTGCACCTGTCCGGCGTTACCGCCTGCATCATGTGCGGGGCCTGTGTGTCCGATTGCACGGTGCTGGAGGTAGACCCGACGTTCCTGGGTCCGGCTGCTCTCGCCAAGGCCTACCGGTTCACCGCAGACCCGCGTGACGGCGACGCCACCGGCGTGTCCATGGAGCGGTTGTGGGCCCTGAGCGAGCCCACCGGCATTTGGGACTGCACGCGGTGCAACGAGTGCGTACAGGCGTGCCCGAAGGGCGTCGCCCCGATGGACCGGATCATGGCAATACGCGAGCAGGCGATCCAGCAGGGCTACGACAAAAACAATGGAGCGCGCCATGCAGACGCCTTCACCGAATCGGTGGGCCACAGCGGGCGGTTAGACGAGCTACGGCTGCCCATCAAGACGGTTGGCGGATTCACCAACATGCCGGCCTTGATGGACTACATGCCGGTGGCGTTCCGGGCGTTGCGGCGAGGGAAAATGCCGCCCATTGCCCACAAAAACGTGGAGAACGTTGAGGCCGTGCGGAGGCTGTTCCAGCAGACGGAACCGGATGCGCCCGCCCCGAAAGTCAGTAACAATTCCCCGTTCGGCTAGCCGCCGTATCGGATGTCCAATAACTACGTTATCCCGGCAACTGTAGGGGCGAACCGCCGTTCGCCCCTATGTTGCTGAACGCCGGTATCCATTGGAGGAACTCGTGAAGTACGCTTTCTTTCCGGGCTGCGTTTCCCAGGGCGGCGCGCCCGAACTCTACCCGGCCGCGCGCATGGTGTGTCAGCGGCTGGGGATCGAACTGGAAGAGATACCCAGCTGGACATGTACCGGAGCGGGCGTGATCCAGGAGAAGAACCAGCTGTTCGGCGATACCCTGAACGCGAGAAACTTCGCGAAAGCCGAGAAGATGGGCCTGCCCATTCTCACGATTTGCAGCACATGCCAGGGCGTGATGTCGCAGGCTAACCACCGGATGCGAAACCCGGAGTACCTGGCGGAGATCAACTCCTACCTGGCCGAGGAAGGGCTGGAGTACAGCGGGAACTCCGAGCCAAAGCACCTACTCTGGATTCTGATCGAGGACTACGGACTGGACCGGCTGGCCGGGTACATAACGCGGCAGCTAACCGACCTGAAGATCGCGCCGTTCTACGGGTGCTACATCGTCCGGCCGACGGAAGCGCTTGACATCGCTGACCACCCCGAACGCCAGCAGTCGCTGGAGATGCTGATACAAACGTTGGGCGCGACGCTGGTGGATTTTGAGGGCAAGACCCGTTGTTGTGGGTTTCCCATTCTGACGATCAACCAGCGGAACTCGATGGCGATGGTGGGTAAGCACACTTCCGAGGTGAAGGACCTGGGTGCCGACGCCATGGTGACGCCGTGCCCGCTGTGTCACCTGAATCTTGACGGGTTCCAACCCAAGGCCGCCTCGCAGGCGCGCAGGTCGATCGACCTGCCGATACTGCACATGCCGCAGCTAATCGGTCTGGCCATGGGAATGTCACCGTCGGAACTAGGGATGCGCAAGCACATCGTCAGCACGGGGCCTCTGGAAGTCAAAGCAGGGTTTCGACGATAACAAGGCTAACTGTCTCAGCGAACGAAAAAGGGCGGGAGATCCCGCCCTTTAATGTTGCCAAAGCCACTGAAGCGCGGTCAGTTAGCCTTTGATGTTTGGGGCGACTTCCCGAATGGCCTCGACGGTTCGGTCGATATCGGCGTCGGTGTGCACAATTGAGGGGTAGAATTTCTGCGGCCAGGACTTGAGGATACCGCGTTCCAAGAGGCCGGCATTGAGGCGGGCAAGCGGCTGGCCGTCCGCAGCCAGGCCGTCGCGGAAGTTCCGTACCGGGTGGTCTGCAAAGTAGATGTCGAAGATCGCGTCTTCGCCGACGCTCTGAACCGAGAAGCCTTCCCCTTCGCAGGCTTCCACAAGCGCTCCACGGATGCGTCCGCCGACCTCACGGAGACGGTCGTAGGCGCCATCGGTGCGCAACGCCGCGAGAGTGGCCAAACCGGCGGCGCAGGCGATGGGGAAGCCGTTCAGGGTACCGATCTGGTCGACATAACCGTCGGCGGACACGGCGGCGCGGTCGTACACCGACATCACGTCGGAGGTGCCCATCAGCGCCGCCAGGGGATAACCGCCGCCCATGATCTTGCCCACGGTGCACATGTCGGGCGTCACTCCGTAGAATTCCTGGGCGCCGCCATATGCGAGACGGAATCCGGTCACGATCTCGTCGAAAATCAGCAGCAGACCAGTATCCTTGGTGATCTCGCGCAAGCCCTCGAGAAAGCCCGGTTCGGGGGCGAGGGTGCGCTGCAGGGGTTCCACTATTACGGCGGCAAGCTCCTCCTTGTGAGCGGAGATGATCGCCGCAGTGGTGTCCAAGTCGTTAAACTGGGAGACCAGCATGAGGTCGTTCAGGGCTTTGGGGATTCCGGCGGTATTGGCCTCGGCCTGAGGGAACTCCACGGCCGCCGACGCGAACACGGACATCATGGCGTAATCACTGGTGCCGTGATAGCCGCCCTCGAACTTCAGTATCTTTTCCTTGCCGGTGTAGGCGCGGGCGACACGCATGGCCTGGAAACAAGCGTCAGTACCGCTGGTGGTGAAACGGACCTGCTCCGCGCAGGGGACGGCTTTCACCAGCTCCTCGGCCAGCAGGACGGCCTGGTCGTTGGTGGCGAAAAAGGTAGATCCGCGACCGACGGCGGACAAAACGGCCTCGGTGACTGCGGGGTGGGCGTGCCCCAAGATCATGGGGCCGGAACCCATCAACCAATCGACGTACTCGTTGCCCGAAACGTCCCAGACCCGTCCGCCCTTGCCTTCGCGAACCAGGAATTTGAGCTCATCCGCGTAGTTGGTGTTGCCGGTACCGCTACCAGGGAAATATTGGGCGGCTTTTTCGAGGAGGTCCCGTTCGAGTGGTGTGCGCTGGGTCATGCTGGCCTCACATTGATGGATGAGTTTGGAATAATTATACAGAGGGCCGAATGACGAAGGGGCGGGTTTACAACCCGCCCCAGATCGAAATTGCCTAGAACGCAGGCAATGGGAGGCGCTATCCGGCCTCTTCCCTTGCTTTGGCCATCACATCAACGAGTTCCTGCACAGAGGCTGCGGAGGACTGCAAAGCAGCCCGTTCATCATCGGTGAGGCCGATCTCGATGACCTGCTCCATGCCGCCGGCGCCGATCTTGACGGGCACGCCGACGCACAGGCCGTTGATACCGTATTCACCCTCGAGATAGGCGCAGCCCGGGAGGATCCGCTTGCGGTCCAGCAGGATGGCCTCGACCATCTGGGTGATAGCCGCCGAGGGGGCGTAGAACGCCGACCCCTGCTTCAGCAAGGCGACGATCTCCCCGCCGCCGTCGCGGGTGCGCTGCACGATGGAGTCGATGCGATCCTGGGACATCAGCTCAGTCAGGGGGATGCAGCCGACGGTGGTGTAGCGGACCAACGGGACCATGTCGTCGCCGTGGCCGCCGAGGACCATAGCCTGGACATCATCGACGGACACGTTGAGCTCCTGGGCGATAAAGGTCCGGTAGCGGGCGGTGTCCAGCACGCCGGCCATTCCGAAGACGCGGTTCCGCGGGAAGCCCGAGGACTGGTAGACGTTCTGGACCATTGCGTCCAAGGGGTTGGTAACGGCGAGGATGATGCAGTTGGGCGAATGCCGCACTACCTCTTCGGTAACCGCGGAAGTGATGCGCATATTCGTGAGAAGCAGGTCGTCGCGGCTCATGCCAGGACGGCGGGCGATGCCGGCGGTGATGATCACTACGTCGGAGTCGGCGGTTCCCTCATAGCCATTAGAGCCCGTGATCAAAGCGTCGGTACCGACAACCGGTCCCGATTCGAGCATATCCAGTCCCTTGCCCTGGGGCAGGTCTTCAACGACGTCAACGAGGACGACGTCGGCGTATCCAAGCTGGTGGATGCGCTGAGCGGTGGTGGCGCCGACGTTGCCGGCGCCCACGACAGTTACTTTGCTTCGCATCGGGTGAATGGTCCTCCGTTGAGTCAGTGCGTTGCTAGATTGCGTCCACGATGGTATTCAACGTGGCGCTGGGCCGCATGACGTTGGCGGCCATCTCGGCATCGGGTCGGTAATAGCCGCCGATATCCATCGGCGTTCCCTGGGCTTCCACCAGCTCTTGGACGATCTTTTCTTCGCTGTCAGCCATTTGCCGGGCAACCTGGCTAAAGCGGGCTTGCAGCTCTGTATCCTTAGTCTGGCTGGCCAGCGCCTGGGCCCAGTAAAGGGCGAGGTAGAAATGGCTGCCACGGGTGTCCAGCTCGTTCACCCGGCGCGACGGCGCCCGCTGGTGTTCCAAATGCTCGCCGATGGCCTGATCGAGGGTCTCGGCGAGGAGGCTGGCTCGGTCGTTGTTGAACACTTGGCCGAAATGTTCGAACGAAGCGACGAGGGCGCAGAATTCACCCAGGGAATCCCACCGCAGATGGCCTTCCTCCACGAACTGCTGAACGTGCCGGGGGGCCGAACCGCCGGCACCCGTCTCGAACAGGCCACCGCCATTGAGCAGTGGAACGACCGAAAGCATCTTGGCGCTGGTACCCAATTCCAGGATGGGGAAGAGGTCGGTCAGATAGTCGCGCAACACGTTGCCGGTCACGGAAATCGTGTCCTGGCCGGCTCGGCTGCGCGCGATCGTGGCCTTTATGGCATCGACGGGAGCCATAGTACTGATGTCCAGCCCGCTCGTGTCATGGGTGGGCAGGTACTGGTCCACCTTCTTGATCAGCTCAGCGTCATGGCTGCGGGTCGAGTCCAACCAGAAGATGGCCGACTGCCGGGTGAGCCTGGCCCGGCTGACACCAAGCCTGATCCAGTCCTGGATCGGTGCGTCTTTCGTCTGGCACATGCGGAAGATGTCGCCGGCCTCAACGCTCTGCTCCATCAGGGTGGCGCCCGACGCGTTCACGACCTTGATCGCACCGTTGCCGGGTGCGGTGAAGGTCTTGTCGTGGGACCCGTACTCTTCGGCCGCTTGCGCCATCAGGCCCACGTTGGCGACGCTGCCGACGGTGGAAGGATCCAGCGCGCCATGCTCCTGGCAGTCCTCGATGACCGCCTGGTATATGGTCGCATAGGAGCGATCAGGGATCAGAGCGACGGCGTCGTGCAATTCGTTGTCGGGACCCCAGGTGCGTCCGCCATCGCGAATAATAACCGGCATGGAGGCGTCAATAATCGTGTCACTCGGCACGTGAAGGTTGGTGATACCCCGGTAGGAGTTAACCATCGCCAGGTCAGGGCGGCTCTCATAAACCGCCTGGATGTCCGCCTCGATTTCCGCTCGCTTGCCTTCCGGCAGAGCTTGGATCTTCGTCAGGAGCTCGGCAACCCCGTTGTCCGGGTCCACCGCCACTTGAGCCAGTTCGGCCGCGTGCTTTTCGAACACGTCTTGGTAGTAAACCGAAACGCAGTGGCCGAAAATAATCGGATCCGAGACGCGCATCATCGTGGTCTTCACATGGAGGGAGAACAGCACATCGTCGGCTTTGGCTTTTGCCATCTCTGCAGCGTAAAACTCTCGCAGCGCCTTGGCGCTCATCACGGCGCAGTCGATGATTTCGCCGGATTGCAGCGGAATCCCGGATTTGAGCTCGGTGACGGTGCCGTCGTTGCCCACAAATTGGATGGTGGCTGACCCGGCTTCGGTGGTGGTAACGGCCTTCTCCGTGCTGAAGAAATCGCCAGTGGTCATGTGGCCAACGCGAGTCTTGGAGACTTCCGGCCAATCCTGCATCATGCGATGGGGATTGCGCTTACCATGTTCCTTGACCGCAATGGACGAACGGCGATCGGAGTTGCCTTCCCGTATAACCGGGTTGACCGCGCTACCCAGCACCCTTGAATAGCGCGCCTGGGTCTGGCGCTCCGCGTCGTTCGCAGGTTGATCGGGGTAGTCGGGGATATCGTATCCCTTGTTCTGCAACTCCTGGATCGCGCTTTTCAACTGCGGGATCGACGCGCTAATGTTGGGCAACTTGATGAGGTTCGCGGACGGATCCAAGCACAAATCGCCACACATGCGCAGGTAGTCGAGAATTTTTTGTTCATCGGTCAGATTGTCAGGGAAATTGGCAATGATGCGGCCGGATAGCGAGATGTCCCAAGTTTCCAGTTCAATTCCGGCTTGCTTGGTGAAAGCCTGGAGAATAGGGAGCAGCGAGTGCGTAGCGAGGTACGGCGCTTCATCAGTGTCGGTGTAAATGATCTTGGCGGCTTCTGCCATGATCTCCTCCTTAGCAAGTAGATTTCACGGGCCAAAACGGGTTGCCAAGGATGTTGGACTTCAGGCCCGGACATGGGTACTGGATACGACCCACCCAGCATAGGGTAAACCCTCCTGATTATACACACGAATCCTGCTCGATGGTACCCGGCATCTGCCCTTCACGGGCAGCTACGTGCACGGAGGGTCATGGCGAAAGTCCCGGCAAGCATCCGCAGCAATCACGGCGGGGCACGGACGACGGTATGCGACCGCCGTAGCTACGCCGACGAGATTGCCACACCCGGTATCAAGTACGGGGTTGCAATGACGAACCGGGTACGCTTGGGGACCGTCACCTGCGGTTGGCGATTACTATTTGACCACAGCGGGTCGGAGTGAGACCGAAGGGTAGGTGACTTAGCTCCTAATTTTCGATGGTGCGATGGTTGGTTGTTTTGATTTGGGTGTCAGGTTTTGCGGTTTCGGGACGGTGTCGGAGCACGGCCAACACTTTTTTGCTCGCATAGTTTTTGAGTCCCAAGCTTCCGTGACCCGCGGGCAGCCGGCTAATGAGACCGGTGCCGCACGGCACGGGGCGGAGGTGACACCCGCAGGGTCGACACGTGGCCGCCCCGTCGAATAAAGAGAGGGTAGCGGCCGCTGGCGACCATGATGCGAAGAACCGACTGGGGCCGTTGCCGACCCGAAACCGTATCGCCTAGCTATTCGGATGTAGGTTTGGCGACGCCGCTGGCCTGGCGGCGGTATTGCCTGACGCAACTATTATAGAACGTGTGTACTATGCGATGCAAGAGGTCAGTGTCATCGGGAAGGTAAATTCGGGTGATGCTACCTGGCAACGCAGCGGAGAGCAGCAACGCCGCTGCCGCTAGGTATGCTGCGAATGCGGGACTGCCGCGCTTCGCTCGCAATGACGATACGGGTACGCGTCCGGGCACCTTATGCTGCGGGAGCATTCGACGCGGTCGGACTGTGATACATTGCGGCGAGAATTGCCCACCCGCTCTGAGACGGAATGACCGAACCCGAACAGCCCGCGGCGCGACTGCCGCTGCTCAACAAACTGCTGTTTTCAACCGACCATATCGGCTGGCAGGCGATCGGGTATTTCCGACAACAATGGGTCCTTTTCTTCCTGGCGCCACCCGCGATGGAGGGCGTGGCGCGGGTACCGGACGTATCGCTGATTGGGTTGGAGATCGATGCCCGGGTACTCGCCGGCATGCTGATATTCGCGGGTCGGTTCGTCGACGGGTTCACGGACCCGCTGATCGGGTGGTGGAGTGACCGGACGCGCAGCCGGTGGGGCAGGCGCATCCCGTTCATCCTGTACAGCACACCGTTTTACGCCCTGTTCGGGGCGATGATCTGGTTCCTGCCCGACGACGGAAACAGCTGGTGGAACGTCGTGTATTTCGTGGTGATGCTGGAACTTTTCTTCACGGCGGCCACGATGTCCAGCGGTGCCCTGGAGGCACTGGTGCCGGAACTGACCCGCACGGCCAGCGATCGAATGCAGGTAGTGAGTTTCATCTTTCTGTTCGCGATCGGAGGCGCCGGCCTGGGACTCGTGATGGGCGGTTACATCAAAGACGCGTTCGGGTTCCAAGTCGCGGGGTGCATATTCGCGGCAGCGGCCCTGGTCTCCCGCTACATCTCCCTGTCGGCGATTTGGAAGCATGCGCCACGGGATATCACGCCAGCGCAGGTGCCGTTCTGGCTGGGGCTGCGAGACACGCTGCGGAACTCACAATTCGTGGCTTTCCTGCCGACGTTCGTGATGTTTACCACCGGTGTCGGGGTGCTACAGGGTTGGATTCCCTTCTTCGCCGTGGGAGTTCTGCTGCAAGAGAGGGACGGCGCGGCGTCCAGCTGGCTTTCCACCAGCGTCATTGGCGGCGCGATCGTGTTCGGGATCGTTATTTGGATCCTGTTTGCGACGGGCGCGGTGAACAAGCGCAGGATTTACGGTATTTGCCTGGTGGCCAGCGCGGCCCTGTTCCCGTTGCTGGGTCTGGTGGGCCTGGTAATGCCTGAACACCTGGTCCTGCAGGGCCTGGTTCTAGTGTTCATCGCCGGGATGCCGATGGCTGCGGTGTTCCTGCTGCCCAAGGGGTTGACTGCGGACATCGCCGACTACGATGCGCTGCTCCGGGGGGAACGGCGGGAGGCGATGTTCTACTCGACCCAGAACTTCTTCGAGAAGGTCACCTACGCGTTGCCTCCCCTGTTCCTGAGCCTGATCCTACAGCTCGGGGATTCTGCGGGGAACCCGCTGGGCATCCGACTGGCGCCGCTGATGGCCGGGGGGCTCGTGCTGGTGGGCGTTGCGCTATGGCCGCGCTATCGCCTGCCCGACACCGTGAACCGGGAAACGGTCACGGCGGCGGGCCTGCTACCGTCCAGCGCCTAGGCCGCGTCAGGCGTCGAGTTGGGCTGCCAGCGCCGCCGGGTCGGTGACCGGCAACTGGCAGGCATAGTGCTCGCAGACGTAGGCAGTAGGCAAGCCATCCTGCATCACGCGTTGTTCGAACAGCGGAGAATCATTGACCGGAGGGTCGCCGGAATCGGCCATGCCCGCAACCACGCGATTGGGCAGGTAACGTTGGCCGATCTGGGCGAGCAACTCTCGCGTATCCGGATGCTGGCCCGGGCCGACGATGACTATCTCCTTCGGCAATGACACATAGAAATCGAGTGCGCCCAGCCAGTGTCCGGTGGCGGACGGCGCGCGGCCGAAAAGCTGCTGCATGGCACGAAGGGGCGTGGCCCCCTTGGCCGAGTATTCGTCGTTGCCGGTGATCACCGCCAAGCGCAGCAGGATGTCGGAGGCGACAGACCCGCCACAGGGCTGCGCGTTGTCGAACACATCGCGGGGCCGGATCACCAGGGTCTCGTGGTCGCTACCCGTGTCGTAGAACCCGCTCGCAGCGTCATCCCAGAACAGGGCGATCATGCCGTTGGCGGTGGCCACGGCTTCCTGCAACCAACCAGGCTCCAACGTGGCTTCGTGCAGGGACAACAGGCCGTCAGCGAGGCAGGCATAGTCTTCGAGATAGCCTTTCAGCTTGGCCTGGCCGTTGCGCCAGGTACGGAGCAGGCGGCCGTCGGATTCCCGCATGGCGGAGAGGACGAAGGCGGCGTTCTGGCGCGCAGCGTCCAGGTAGTCGGAGCGGTCCAGGGCCGCGCCGGCCTCAGCGAATGCGCGGAGCATGAGTCCGTTCCACGAGGTTAGAACTTTGTCATCGCGCAACGGGTGGATGCGCCGTTCGCGAACCTCGAGCAGGACGGCACGAGCCCGGGCGACGGCGGCCGACAAGGTCGCTTCGGACACGCCCCGGCGACTGGCGTAGTCCTCCAAGGGCGTGGATACATTGAGAATGTTGGCGCCCTCGAAATTGCCGCGCTCCGTGACACCGTAATATCCCATGACTAGGTCGGCATCGTCGCCCAACAGGGGTTGAAGTTCGTCGGGAGTCCAGACGAAGAACTTGCCTTCGACGCCCTCACTGTCGGCGTCCTGGGCGGAGTAGAAACCGCCTTGGGGGTCGGTCATTTCGCGCAGGACGTAGTCGAGGGTCTCTTCGGTGATGCGCCGGTACAGTGGTTTGCCGGTGACCTGCCAGGCGTGGAGGTAGAGGCGGGCCAGGAGCGCGTTGTCATAAAGCATCTTTTCGAAGTGGGGGACGAGCCAGTAGGCATCGGTGGAATAGCGGTGAAAACCGCCGCCCACCTGGTCGTATATGCCGCCGTAAGCCATCTTCTGGAGGGTCAGCTCGACCATCTCGAGGGCGCGGGCATTGAACCCATGGCGGTTGTAACGGAGGAGGAATTCGGGGGTCATGGGCTGAGGGAACTTGGGCGCGTTGCCAAACCCGCCGTTGAGATGGTCGAATTGGGTGGCCAGTTGCGAATAGGCGTTGTGCATCACCTCGGTGGTCAGCGGCGTGAAGCCGCGAGGCATCTCGCTGGTGCGGCCCATCTGCTCGGACAGCTGGCGGGTGACGCGGTCGATCTCGCCCTTGTTGGTGTGATAGGCCTGGCTGGCGGCGGCCAGCAGCCGGGGAAATCCGGGCATACCACCGCGGTCTTCGGGCGGGAAGTAGGTGCCGCCGTAGTAGGGGTGACCTTCCGGCGTCAGGAACACGGTCATGGGCCAACCGCCGCTACCGGTCATCATCTGGACGGCTTCCATATAAACGGCGTCCAGGTCGGGCCGCTCCTCCCGGTCCACCTTGATGTTAACGAAGCTGTCGTTCATGAGAGCGGCGATGTCGTCGTTCTCGAAGGACTCGCGCTCCATGACATGGCACCAGTGGCAGGCGGAATAGCCGATGCTCAACAGGATGGGCCGATCTTCGGTACGAGCGCGGGTGAGAGCTTCCTCGTTCCACGGATACCAGTCGACCGGATTTTCGGCGTGTTGCAGGAGATAGGGGCTGGTCTCGTTGATCAGGCGGTTCGGCATCGTGCGACGCTCCTTGACGTAAATCCGGTGGACCCGTAGAGCCGTAGTCTGAGACAAGGGCTGTCTGCTACAATCGGCCAAGCTGATCGCCAGCATACCAGACATGTGATCTATGCCGAGTAAATCGATAATCAGGACGCCTAACGTAGCGTTGGTTTTTGCCGCGTTGCTGCTGGCAGCAATGCTATCGGTCTCCGTCTCGTCATGTGCTCCGGCGACCAACAGCGGAGTGGGAGGCAGCGGCGACGAAGGAATTGCAGTTGGGAAGGCGTCTCCGCCCTTCGCGATGACGCTGGCCGACGGGTCGCGGATGACCTCAGCAGAATTGGATGAGGCCGACCAACCGGTGCACCTTTTCGGGTTCGCAACATGGTGACCAGAATGCCGCGCTGAGTTGCAGACGCTGGACCCTATTGCCTCCGAGTACAGTCAAATCGATTTTTATGTAGTGGCGTTCAACGAGTCGGCCACTACCATTGAAGAATATATCGAGGAACAAGGATATACCGATCTCATTGCCGCGCAGCCAGAAGGCAATATGCTGGAGGATCTGGAGATCACCCGGCAAATGGCCATGATGGCTTTGAACTCGGAAGGGGTCATTTACCACCGCCAGTTGATGGGTTCGGCAGACCAGTGGTCACCGCATTTCGTGGCGTTGACCGGCGATCCGGCAGCAGTTCCCACCAACCAACAGGCAGAAGAACAGAAAAATCAGCGCATGATGGACATGCAACTGCCGGCTTGATGACAATAGGTGCCGGCGTCGTGGACGCCGCAACTGAGCAAGGTGAGAATGAAATACAAACTCCTGGTTGCAGGACTGGCGGCGCTGACCGTGACGTCGTTGGTGGCGTGCGGCTCCCCCGCTGCTCCGGAACCATCGCTTCCCCAGCCGCCCACCGAAACGAGGGCCGAACCGAGCGCGTCTGCGGCGCAACCTGCGGCGACAGATGTAGCTCCTCCGCCGGCGCAAGCCGTGCCGGCAACTGCAGCCCCCTCGGCGTCGACAGAGACGGCGACCGCAACTGCGACCGTGGCGGCCGCACCGAAGGACATTCCGGCGACTGAAGCGCCGACGACAGCGGTGACCACCACAACCACGCAACCGGTCGCCACCGAAACCCCCATGGAACCGGCGCCAACCAATACGGCGGAGCCGCAACCAATGGCTACCGAGGCGCCGGCGGTTGATGTCGGTACCCAGGTTGGTGAGACGCCGCCGGTGTTCGCGATGGACCGGTCCGACGGATCGCGGATCGAGTCGGGGGAAATCGTGGGTACCGGCCGACCGGTCTTCATGATGTACTTCGCGACCTGGTGACCGGCGTGTCGCGCCGAGTTACGGACGCTGAGCCCGATAGTTGCGGAACACGCTGGACAGGTCGACTTTTACCTCGTTGCGTTCAACGAGGGCGCAAACACCCTGGAAGGGTACATAGCGGAAAACGGATACACGGACATGATTGCCACGCAGCCGGTGGGATCGATGCTTGCCGACCTGCGAATTGTCAGCCAGTCGTCAATGATCGCCGTGGACGGCGCGGGTGTCATCACATTCCGCAAAGGTTACGGGGGTCGGGGAGTCGACTTTGGCGCGGAATTTGACGGACTGGTGCAATAGCCGCACCACGGCAACTCCTTGCAACACCACAAGCAAAGCGGGCAACCTCATTGGTTGCCCGCTCGCGTTTCAGCCATTGGCCGCCGTCAGCGGGCGGCGGGCGTGCTGGCCAGCCCAGATTGCAGCATGGCGGTCACGTCGGCGAGCGGCAGGGCGCCATGATTGTCACCGTCCCGGGTGCGCACGGCAGCGGCACCGGCGTCGGCCTCGCGATCGCCAACGACGAGCATGTACGGGGTTTTCATAAGCTGGGCCTGCCGGATCTTCTGGTTCATGCGCTCGCTGCGGTCGTCCACGTCTACGCGGAAGCCGGCATCACGAAGCTGGGCGGCCACCTGCTCGGCGTACTCGTTGTGGCGGTCGGCGATGGGGATCACCACCGCCTGGACCGGAGCCAACCACAGCGGGAACGCCCCGGCGTAGTGCTCCACGAGGACGCCGAAGAAGCGCTCAAGAGAGCCGAGAATGGCGCGGTGGACCATGTAGGGGCGAGACCGATTGCCTTGGTCGTCCTGGAAGACGAGATCGAACCGTTCGGGCAGGTTGAAGTCAAACTGGACCGTGGTGCACTGCCAGTCGCGGCCCAGCGCGTCCTTGATCTTGATGTCGATTTTTGGGCCATAGAAAGCGCCCCCGCCGGCGTCGACTTCGTAGGGCAGGCCACGGGAGACCAGGGCCTGGCGCAGCGACTCAGTGGCGTGGTCCCACGTGTCCGGTTCGCCGACGTACTTGTCGGGACGAGTGGACAGCATGATGTCGTATTCCTCGAACCCGAAGGCACCCATGATCTCGAAAGTCAGGTCGAGCACATCGCCCACCTCATCCGCGACCTGATCTGGGAGGCAGAAGATGTGCGCGTCGTCCTGGGTGAAGCCACGGACCCGCATGAGTCCGTGCAGCACGCCGCTGCGCTCGTATCGATATACCGTGCCCAGCTCGGCGATGCGCAGGGGCAGCTCACGGTAACTGCGCAGGGAGGAGCGGTAGACCTGGATGTGGAAGGGGCAGTTCATCGGCTTGAGGAAGTATTCCTGATCGTCGATTTCCATTGGGGCATACATGCTGTCCCGGTAATAATCGAGGTGGCCGCTGGTCTGCCAGAGGCGGGCACGGCCGATATGAGGGGTATAGACGATGCTGTAGCCACGGCGGTAGTGAATATCTCGCCAGTAGTCCTCGATGAGGGAGCGCATGATACCGCCCTTCGGGTGCCAGACGATGAGGCCGGGTCCGATCTCCTCGTGAACGGTGAAGAGGTTGAGCTGGCGCCCCAGGGTGCGATGATCACGGCGCTCGGCTTCTGCGAGGCGCTCCAAGTGAGCGTCCAGCTCTTCCTGGGACTCGAACGCCGTCCCGTAGATGCGCTGGAGCATGGGCCGGTTTTCGTCGCCGCGCCAGTATGCTCCGGCCACGTTGAGCAGCTTCACCGCAGTGATTTCGCCGGTGCTGGCTACATGAGGTCCCTGACAGAGGTCGGTGAATTCGCCGTGGCGGTAGATGCTGAGAGTGGTCTCGTCCGGCAGGTCGTCGATGATCTCCTGCTTGTAGGGCTGGGAGGAAAACATGGACTTGGCGGAGTCTCGAGTCAGCTCCTCGCAGACAAATGGAGCGTCGGACCGTATGGTGTCCAGCATCAGGGACTCGATGCGCTCCAAGTCTTCCGGTGTAAAGGGCTGGTCAACATCGAAATCGTAGTAAAAACCGTCCGCGGTGGGCGGGCCTATGCCGACCTTGGCCTCCGGGAACAGTTGCATCACGGCATCGGCCATGATGTGTGCGGCCGAATGGCGCATTCGGTGCCTCAGAGATGCTACGGGATCATCAGCGGCGTGTTCCGGGGTTCCGTGGTCCAGCATTGTCATACCTACCTGGCGATTGTGACGGAGAACAAAAGGTGCTGAATCATTATAACCGATGGCATTTTCGCATCATCGCAGCGCGCATTTTCGGCACCCATGCAATCGCGCAAAGGGGCTGGGTTATAATTGATCAGCTAGAAATTTCCCCGTTGCCAGGAGGGCCTCGCTATGGAAGAACTACGCCAGCAGCTTGAAGACATGTCCACCAAGTTGGACGCGGTCATGGAGCGTCTTTGACCTGTCAGGGCGTGAAAAATCCATTGCGGAATTGGAAAAGGAGGCGTCCGAACCCGGGTTCTGGGACAATGCCTCGACGGCCCAGCGCAAAATGCAGGAACTGGGCCAATTACAGCAGTCGGTGGAGTTGTGGCACGGCCTAAGGACGCAGGTGGCCGACTTGCTTGAGCTCACCGAACTTGCGATAGAAAGCGACGACGAAAGCGTCGCCACGGAGCTGTCCACAGAAACGGCGGCGGCGGCGGCGAGCCTGGCAAAGGCAGAGATGGAACTGACGCTGTCCGGCCCCTACGATGAACGGCCAGCGATACTGACGATCCACTCGGGGGCGGGCGGTACCGACTCCCACGATTGGGTCGAGATGCTGACGGGGATGTACGCCGGTTGGGCAACCACTGGCAAACGCCCGGTCCAGGTGCTGAATACAGCGTACGGCGACGAAGCCGGCCTGAGGACGAGCACGCTGGAGATCGGAGGCCCGCACGCCTTCGGTTACCTGAACGCTGAAGTAGGGGTGCACCGGCTGGTGCGGATTTCTCCCTTCGATCCGGCGCGACGGAGGCAGACATCATTCGCCCGCGTGGAAGTGCTGCCGACGGTGCTTGAAGACGACTCAGAGGTGGAGGTCCGGGCAGATGACTTGAAAATGGACTTCTTCCGCTCCAGCGGACCCGGCGGTCAAAACGTGCAGAAAGTCGCGTCGGCTGTACGGTTGACCCATGTGCCCACGGGGATAGTGGTCACGTGCCAGACCGAGAGGTCGCAACACCAGAATCGCGATTACGCGATGAGGATCTTGAGAGCCAAGATCCTGGCGCAGCGTGAAGAGGAACGCGCTCAGGAATTGTCAGTGCTGCGCGGTGACCGGGTTTCCGCCGAATGGGGAAACCAGATCAGGAGCTACGTGTTGCACCCGTACAAGTCGGTGAAAGATCATCGGACCGACTTTCAGATGGGAAATGCGGACGCGGTGCTGGCCGGAGAGTTGGACGGGTTCATCGAAGCCTGGTTGGTCAGCAGGCTGGGAGCCGACTAGCCGGACACGTTCGGCGGACTGGGCTGCACTGGGGTCAGCAGGTGACCCATGCTGTCACGTTTGGTCCGCATGTATTCCGCGTTCGTATCGTTTGGCGGAACCGCCAGGCTCACGCGATCGGTGACCTGGATGCCGAGCCCGCTGATGCCGGCCATCTTATGGGGGTTGTTCGTTACCAGGCGAGCGCGACTGATGCTGAGGTCGCGCATGATCTGAACGGCCAAGTCGTACTTGCGCTCGTCGGGTTGGAAACCCAAGGCGATGTTGGCTTCGATGGTGTCTAACCCCTGTTCCTGCAAAGCGTAGGCCTTGATCTTGTTGTGCAGTCCGATGCCACGGCCTTCCTGACGCAAGTAGACCAGGGCTCCCGATCCGTTTTCGAACATCATGCGGATCGCCATGTCCAGTTGCTCGCCACAGTCGCACTTGAGGGAACCGAAGGCGTCGCCGGTGAGGCATTCACTGTGGACGCGGACAAGTACCTCATCGCCCTCGTTCCAATCTCCCACCACCAGCGCGGCGTGCTCTCCGCTATCGATGGCGCTGCGGTAGCCGATTATGCGCGCCACACCATACTTGGTGGGCAGGTTGGCTTCCGCGACCCGGGAGACCAAGGATTCGCTGATCCGGCGATGGGCGATCAACTGGGCAATGCTGAAGATCTTGAGATCGTGCTTCACGGCGAACTGTTCCAGCTCGGGCAGTCGGGCCATCGTGCCGTCGGCGTTCATGATCTCACAGACCACGCCGGCAGGATACGCGCCGGCTAGATTACACAGGTCGACGATCGCCTCGGTGTGGCCGGGACGGTTGAGGACGCCGCCAGGGCTTGATCGCAGGGGAAACATGTGGCCGGGGTGAATGAAATCGGATGGCAGGACGTCGGGATCGACCAGAGCGCGGATGGTGGCGCTGCGATCAAACGCGGAGATGCCGGTCGACGTGCCCGGTTTGTAATCGACAGAGGTGGTGAAAGCGGTCGGTTGAGGCGATGGAGAATTGCGGCTGCGCAGGTTGGGGATTTGGAGTTCGTCGAGTCGTTCCCCCTGCATTGGAACGCAAACCAGCCCACGGGCGTGGGTCACCATAAACGCGATTGCGGCGGGGGTAGCGTGCTCTGCAAAAAGGAACAGGTCGCCCTCGTTTTCGCGCCCCTCGTCGTCGACCACGATGACAAACTTGCCGGCGGTCAGATCTTCAAGCGCCTCATCAAGGCTGCATAGGGGCATTGTTCCTCCGAGGGAAGCGGAATGTTTGGAACCCGGGCAAACCGGCAAATCGGAGAGCAGACGGTTGGACCGGAGGACGGTTCCCGGACACCTCAGTCGGCCTCTTGACCCGATGGATCGTGCTTACGGCGGTGATCAACCAGGTCGGCGATGGACAGGATATTCAACTCGTGCTTTTCAGCCATCTTGATCAAGTCAGGCAGACGCGCCATGGTGCCGTCGTCTTTCATGATTTCACACACCACACCGGCGGGATACAAACCAGCCAGCCGGCACAGATCGATGATGGCTTCGGTGTGACCGGGACGCACCAGCACGCCGCCGGCTTGATAACGTAAGGGGAAGAGGTGCCCGGGCTGTATGAAATCGGTGGGGCGGGCGTCCGGGTCAATGAGGGCGCGGACGGTAGCCGCACGATCTTGAGCAGAAATGCCAGTTGTGGTGTCGATGGAGTAGTCGACGGGCATGGTAAAAGCCGTGGGCATCGGGGAATCCGCATGCCGGCTGGGAAGCATGGGGATATCCAACTCTGCGAGGCGCTCGGCGGTCATGGGCATGCACAATTGTCCGCGAGCGTGGGTGACCATGAAGTTCACCGCTTCCGGAGTGACGAACTCGGCCGGCATGACCAAGTCCCCTTCGTTTTCGCGGTCTTCATCATCCACCACGATGAGGAATTTGCCGGCTCTCAGGGTCTGCAGTCCCTGCTCGATGCTTACGAGTTGCATCAAAATTCTGGATCCAGAGTGTTGAGTGGCTGGGAATCAGGCGAACCTGGCAGCCAGCAAACTCTCCACGTATTTTGCCAAGATGTCCGCTTCCAAATTTACCTTGTCACCCACTTCCCGTTCGCGCAGATTAGTGTGCTGCATGGTGAATGGAATGACCGAAATCGTGAAGCGGAACTCCGCACTTTGTACCACCGTAAGGCTGATTCCGTCAACCGCGATGAACCCTTTCTCCACGATATAGGGAGCCAGGGATTCGGGGGCCGTAATCTCCATGATGAAGCAGTCGGCTTCCGGGGTCAGCCCGGTGATGTCGCCGGTACCGTCCACATGGCCCTGGACGATGTGCCCACCCATTCGGTCGTGGGCGGCGAGAGCGCGTTCCAAGTTGACGGCGCCGCCCGGCCCGACCTGGCCCAGTGATGTCCGACGCAGCGTCTCGGGGGCAAGATCGACCGCAAAGCTCCCGGCGTCAAACTCCACGACCGTGAGGCAAGCGCCATTGACAGAGATGCTGTCGCCCAGGCCGACATCCGACAACACAGTTTCAGCCTGGATGACCAGCCTGTAGTCGGACATCGAGGCGACCCGCCCTACTTCTTCCACGATGCCAGTGAACATTCAGCCACCTCCGCGCGCGGGATATCCGGTGATCAACCAGTCGGGTCCGATCGATTCCGTAGTTATGCGCTCGAGTCGCAAGACGTCGGACATCGTGGTCGCTCCGTTGCCTTCGATCGGTGAGCGGGCAGCCGCACCTCCGATCAACATCGGCCCGAGGAACACTGACACCTTATCGATCAGCCTGGCGTCAAGCATGGCGCCCAAAATTCCCCCTCCGCCTTCGACCAGCACGCTGACGACACCCTGTTGGCCCAAATAAGCGAGCAGTCCGGACAGATTCACCCGGCCGTCCGTACCTGGGAACGATAACACCTCAGCTCCCGCATCCTGCAAAGCTGCGGAGCGAGAAGAGTTGGGGTCCGCAGCAGTGGCGATCAGCGTACGGCCCGGCTGACGGAGCATCCGGGCTCCAACCGGGGTGCGCGCGTCGCTATCAACGACGATACGGAAAGGCTGCAAATCGGCCGGGAGCGGATTGCCGATGTCGTCGCGGGCGGTCAGCTGCGGATCATCAGCCAAAGCGGTGCCGATGCCAACCATGATCCCGTCGAGTTCTTTGCGCATCTGCTGGACTCGGGCGCGGGCATCGGGGCCGGTGATCCATTGGGAGTCGCCGGTGCGCGTAGCGATCTTACCGTCCAGGCTCATGGCAAACTTGGCCACCACGAAGGGTAAACCAGTGGTCACATGCTTGGCGAAGGCTTCGTATAGCAACTCGGCGCACGGGTTCGAACGACATTCGACCTCAATGCCGGCTGAGCGCAGCGCCGCCGCGCCTCCTCCGGACACGCGCGGGTTGGGATCGGTAACGGCGTAGATGACGCGGCCGATCCCGGCGGCAATGATGGCGTCGGTGCACGGTGGGGTCCGACCGTGATGGCAACAGGGCTCCAGGGTGCAGTACAGGGTCGCCCCGGCCGCGGCGTGACCGGCCTGGTTCAACGCACCGATTTCGGCGTGAGCCTGCCCGGGAGGCAGGGTGAAACCCTCGCCGACGACGCCGGTTTCGTTGACGATTACCGCTCCGACGGCGGGGTTAGGACTGGTGGACCCCATAGCGGACCGGGCCAGGGCTATCGCCCGGGTCATGGGATCGTTAGGCGCGGCGATTATGGTCACGGGTTGCCGGGTCCTGCGAAATCCTGGTGGAAACGGCTCGCGGTGGGACCGGACTGCCCCTGGTAACGGCTGCGGAGTTCGGGCGAACCGTAGAGCCGTTCGGCAGGGGTGGTCAATTGGAGGAACGAGATTTGGCCGATTTTCATGCCGCAGTACAGAGCAATCGGCAGGCGCGCGACGTTACTCAACTCGAGGGTCAGGCGGCCCCGCCAACCTGGGTCTACAAAGCCGGCGGTACTATGGATGAGGAGGCCGAGGCGACCAAGGCTGCTTTTGCCTTCAAGCCTGGCGACGATATCCTCCGGCAGTTCGATGTGCTCGAGAGTACCGCCCAGCACGAATTCCCCGGGATGGAGCATGAAAGGATCACTGTCACCGATGGTGACTTCTTCCGTAAGGTTGTCCAACGGCTCCCGCACGTCGATGTAGGGTTGGCGAGAATTGGAAAAGACCAGGAACCGATTGTCCAGGTGCAGGTCGATGCTGGCTGGCTGAATGTCGGCGTCGTCGACGGGCTGGACCACGATGCGGCCTTGGTCGAGCTGCCGGCGGATGCTGCGGTCGCTGAGAACCATCAGGGTCACTTCAGCCCATAGACGCCGGTGATGTTCACGGTGACTGCGCCTTCGCCAGTCGAGATCGGGGTGTCGAAATCAGCCGACTCGGCCCGAAGCAAGAACGCGCCGTCCGGCAGGTTCGATTCGTTGAAAACCCCTTCCGAAATGACTTTGAGATCGCCCAACTCGCGGTCGGAGAACTCGGCCAACTGGGATGCTTTCTCCCGCATGTCTGCAACGGCGGCCTCACGAGCTTTTTTCACCAATTCTGCCGGGTCCGAGAATGAGAAGCGCAGGTTGTTAAAGACCAGATGATCGCCGCCGGCAGCGACGGCGGAGTCGATCACGGCAGCCACTTTATCGGTGTCCCGGACGGTGACGGTCAACCCGTTGCTGACGGTATAACCCACCTGTTCGCGGCCGTCCGGACCGTATTCGTACTGGGGATGAATGCGGAAGTGGCTGGTGGGGATATCCGAGTCGAGGATCCGTTGGCGCTTCAGGGCGGCGCGCACGTCTTTCATCGATTCGGCGGCGGAATTGCGGGCATCGGCTACGGTATCGGCAGTAACGGAAACGGCCAGCGATAACTTTGCGAAGTCGGGGACGCCGCTGGCGCTGCCGGACCCGGTAACCACGATAGCGTCAAAGGGATAAACGGCGGACGTGGCGAACCGATTACTGAGGTCGTTGGCGACGCCACCCGACAAAGACGCGGCCGGCGGGGGGAAACTACAAGCCGCGAGGACCAAAACGATCGACGCACAAGCTACGAAAAGAGTAATGCGGACGGGAAGTATGCGCATGAGGATAGTTGGCCCTTATCCCTGGAAGTTGACCCGACCGCCTAAGAGGGCGCGGGCCATGACGAATTTATGGATTTCGGAGGTGCCTCCTCCGATCCGGGCGTGGCGGAGCATGTGATACCAATGAGCGATCGGCAGGTCCAGGGTTTCGCCAATACCGCCGAAGACCTGCATGATCTTGTCGATGCTGCGCCAACCCCACTCGCCGGCGGCGTATTTGACCATCGAGGCCTCCACGCGGACGTCCTCGCCGGCGTCGGCTCGGGCGGCGGTTTCGCGGGCCACGGATCGGAGAGCGACTATGTCGATGTATACGTCGGTGAGCATCCACTGGATGGCCTGACGGTCGGCGATGGGCCGGCCGTAGGTAACGCGCTGCTGGGACCACTCGATAGCCATCTCCAGGGCGCGGGTGAGGATGCCCAATGCCATGGCGCCGCGCAGAAGGCGGTCGTGGTGGACCAACCACTGCTGCCCCAGGGTGAACCCGCCGCCCACCTCTCCGAGAACCTGGGTCTGAGGAACCCTGACGTTATCGAGATGGATATAGTGTTGCTGGGCCTTGGTGGGGACAATCCAGACCCGAATGGGCTCGAAGGTGACGCCGGGTGTGGGGTTGTCAATGATGAACATGGTGATGCCGCCCCGCTGACGCTTGTCAGGATCGGTTACGGCTTGAACAAGGAGGAAATCGGCAGAGGCGGCGCCGGAGATGAACATCTTGGTGCCGTTGAGAACCCAATCGTCGCCGTCACGGACGGCCCGGGTTTGCATCATGCCGCCGGGGTCGGAGCCGGCCTGGGGCTCGGTCTGGCCGAAGGAGTAATACAGATCGCCGTTGATGGCGGGATAGAGGTACTTTTGCTCCTGCTCCGGGGTGCACGCGCCGATCATGAACATGGGCACCGGGGAAGTGGGCAGGTGGACGATGCTGCGGTGCACTTCCTCCTCCAGCACCAGATGGCCCAGGGCGCCCATGCCGCCGCCGCCGTACTCCTCCGGAACAAACGAAGTATAGACGCCGGTCTGCTTGGAGACGTTGTTCAGCCGAGCCCACTGGTCGGCGGAGAGGGTGCCGAGGACACCGGGCACGGTCTCGAGGACGCCACGGGGTGCGCCGTTTTCCGGTTCGCCTTCCTGGGGAGGATGCGCCAGATACTCAGGTTCGAGGGGAACGCATTCGTCGCGGATGATCTGGCGGACGGTGTTTTTGAGAGCGTCAAGCTCGGGAGGCAAACCGATATCCGGGGTCATGTTTTCTCCTGGGAGGCATAATCGGGGCGCGCGAACATGGCGGATAGTTCGTCGACAATCGCCAGGCGTTCGGGCACGGAAAGGATCAGTCCGCTGCCACGGTCACGTCCTAATGGAACGGACACGCATATTTCAAAGCTTCCAGGGCCGGGTTTTCGTCCGCAGACGGGGCCAAACGTGCCACATACTCGCCGTCTGGAGATGGAGGCGGAGCCGATGTGGCTGCAACTACTTCCATCACCGAGCCCACGGTCCCGAACAGAATAACCCCGGCCATTACGATGATGATCCCAATGCCGACTGTTTTGCGTCTCATGGCTTACCCTATCCAACGGTCAACCCATTGCTCGGCGCGAACGGCTTCTATGATAGCGCATTGGCGTCTTTGCAGGAACGGGGCATCTCACGCCGGCAGGCGAATTGCCGGCAATCCGTAACCCGGTGACCGGCTCGCATGTTGCCGCGGGTACATGGCGCGAACGGGTGCTGGACGGCGAGGTGGTAGAATACCAACCGACATTGAGGCGCTGCCTCCGAGGGGTCGCCGCCGGGTCCGGGTAACCGATGACTAGCAGTTCCGAGCTCCGAAACCTTCCCAGCGTCGAGCGCGTGGTTAACGATACGATGCTTTCCGCAGCCGTGGACGCGCACGGGCGCGAGATGGTGGTGGAACTAACCCGAGAGGTGCTCGACGGAGCCCGGAAGCGTGTACTGGCCGGCAGCGCGGCGCCCGCGGGAGAAGAGATCGCCGAAGCGGTGCTGGCCCTGATCGCCAACCTGGCCGAACCATCGCCGCGCCCGGTGATCAACGCAACGGGCGTTGTCATCCACACCAACCTGGGACGTGCGCCGCTGAGCGACGCCGCATTGGCGGCTGCCGATGCGGTCGGCCGGGGATACTCAGACCTGGAGATTGACCTCGGTACTGGACGCCGAGGATCGCGACAGGCACACCTGCAATCCTTGTTGCGACGCATCACCGGGGCGGAAGCGGCGCTGGCGGTGAACAACAACGCGTCGGCGCTCCTGCTGGGGTTATCGGCTTTAGCCGCGAGCCGTGAAGTCATCGTTTCTCGGGGAGAGGCAGTAGAAATCGGCGGCGGATTCCGGATACCGGACGTTTTGCGTCAAAGCGGCTGCACCCTGGTTGACGTGGGAACCACAAACCGGACGTACGTACGGGATTACGCCGACGCCATGAGCGACCAGACCGGAGCGTTCCTGAAAGCGCACGCCAGCAACTTCAGGGTTGAAGGGTTCACCGCTTTCGTAGACGAGCGCGACCTTGTGGCGCTGGGGGAAACTTCGGGCGTCCCGGTGCTGCACGACGTGGGGAGCGGCGCATTACTGCCTACAGAGCGATATGGGTTGGCGCACGAGCCTACCCCGCAGGAAAGCATCGCGGCGGGCGTTGGCCTGGTGTTTTTCTCCGGGGACAAGCTTTTGGGAGGTCCTCAAGCCGGGATCGTGGTCGGAAAACGGGACCTGGTCGCGCAGCTGGAGAGACATCCACTGGCTCGCGCGGTCCGGATCGACAAAATGAGCCTGGCGAGTTTGACGGCTACGCTAACGCACTACGTGATGGGAGAGGCGGAAGCCAAGGTGCCCGTTTGGCGCATGATCTCGGCGACCGCGGAGGATGTGCGGGCGCGGGCAGAAAAATGGCGGGCGGTCCTGGCGACTCACGATTTCAAGGCGGATGTTGAAACGGCGCGGTCGGCGATCGGAGGCGGAAGCCTGCCCGGAGAAACCCTGCCGTCGTGGGTGTTGTCGATCAATCCTCCGACGGGCTCTTCGCCGGAATCCGTTTTGTCTGGGCTCCGGGGTCAACCCACACCGGTGATAGCCAGGATCGAGGAAGATACGGTGCGCCTGGATCCCAGGACGGTGCTGCCGGAACAGGACGGCGATGTAATAAAGGCGGTCACCGCGGTGATGGCGCGGTAACAGCCAAACAGGACGCGACGGTCGCACAACGCAGGGGTAGAGCGTGTCGGATTTTCTTTTGGTACATGGAGCCGGGCAGGGAGCAAAGAGCTGGGGCAAGGTCTGGGGGCATATGACGGCCCCGGATCAGCACCCACCCCCGCTGTCTCGCGCGCGTCAGGCGGTGCGTGTGCGGGCAATCGACCTGCCCGGTCACGGAGCGGATGCCGCCCAGGACGCGGGGATGATCGACCTTTCGGAGGCGGTGAAGGCGGTCATACGGGTAGCGGACCAGGAAAATTTTTCGGACTATACGCTAGTTGGGCATGAGCTGGGCGGGACGGTGGCGCTGCAAGCGTTGGGCGAGCTGCCGCGAGCGCCGCGGAGGATCATACTGGTATGCGGCATCGTGCCGGCTCCGGGGCAACCGGCGATCTCCATGTACCCGACGCCGGTTCGCATGCTGGTGCGACTGTGCAAAACTGTGGGAGCACTGATTGGCAAGGACATTCCAGTACCGTTGGAAGCAATCAATCGGTACCGGTGCGGCGGACTGGACCCGATGGACCGCATACAAACGATTGGACATTTCGGGCCGCTGCCCCTCAAGATGCTCACCGAGCAAGTTTCTCTCAGCGTGGACGCGCTGCCGTGCCCGGTGACCTACGTGGTGCTATCCAACGATCGATTGATTAGCGCCAGTCGGCAGCAGGCGATGGCGGCGCGAATACCTGGTGCGACGGTGGTTCAGCTGGATTCGGGGCACCAGGTCACGATGCAGAAACCAAAGGAACTGGCGGAAACACTGCTGGCGGCGTGACATGAGCGCCAAACCGGCGGGTTCCTTCGTCGCCGATCTCCACATCCATTCCCCCTACGCGTTTGCGTGCAGCAAGAACCTGACGCTGGACAACCTGTCGGCGTGGGCACGACGCAAGGGGATCGACCTGCTGGCCACGGGCGATTTTACGCATCCGGTATGGTCTGATGGCCTGCAGAAAAAACTGACGGAATCGAGCGATGGGCTCTACGAGTACGGTGGCGTCCGATTCGTACCCGGGACTGAGATCAGTTGCGTGTACAAGCAGGGCGGACGGACACGCCGAATTCATCTGTTGGTGTTGCTGCCAAACCTCCAATCGGCGGCGGCGTTCACGAAGCGGCTGGATGGCTATTGCAAGCTGGAAAGCGACGGGAGGCCCACCGTCCGCCTGACAGCTCGCGATTTGCTGGAAAGGGCGTTGGATTGTGCCCCGCAAGCACTGCTAATCCCGGCCCACGCCTGGACGCCTTGGTACGGGATATACGGCTCGAAGGCCGGTTTCGACAGCTTGGAAGAATGTTTCGGCGATTTGGCTCCGATGGTGAGAGCGGTGGAAAGCGGGTTATCGTCGGATCCGGCGATGAATCGAGCGGTGCCGGAGTTGGACGGCCGGGCAGTGGTTTCGTTTTCAGACGCGCATTCGCCAGCGAAGCTGGGACGGGAAGTAACGGCGTTTTCGGGACCGCTTTCGTGGGACGGGTTGGCCAGTGCGCTCGACAACCGGGGCGTAGCCTACACCGTGGAATTCTACCCGGAAGAAGGGAAATACCATTACAGCGGGCACCGCAAGTGCGGCGTCGCATACGGCACGGCTGACCTGGAGCGGAACGGCGCAGAATGTCCCGTGTGCGGGCGTCAGTTGACCTTAGGAGTGCTGCACCGGGTCAATCAGGTTTCCGGGCGTCAGATGGTCAACCAGTTGGAGCCGGGCGCCGACGGGTTCATTCGGTCCGACGACGGCGGCCCGCCGTACGCTCGGTTGATACCGCTGCAGGAGATCATCGCGGCGGTCAAAGGCGTAGGAGTGAATACGCGGACGGTCATGCGAGAATACTCAGCCATCACCGACGCAATCGGGAGCGAACTGGACGCGCTGCTCTGGGCTACCGCGGGGGATCTGGAGGCGGCGACGGGAGAAGATCTCACGCGGGCGATAATGCATGTCCGAACTGGGCGGGTACAGATCAGCCCAGGTTTTGACGGGCAGTATGGATCGATCTCGTTGGCCGGCGATTAACCCGTTTAGATGCGGCGCGGCAGGCGCGCTTTGGTCGCAGCCTGCGAAGTCTGGATCAGCAGTTTGCTAGAATGGCGCAAATAATCCCAGAAGCGGCGGACATGGATATTGCATTGCGCCGGATGCGGGCCGATGATATCCCGCAGGTCATCGAGATCGAGAAGGAAGCGTTCTCGCTGGGGTGGGTTGGAACCCCGTTCCGGCGGGAGCTGAACAGCAGGTACACGCGATTCCTGGTGGCATACCACGACGCGGACGGCGAGCGTGATGACGCTGGCGAGAACGGACGTCGCGGGCAGTCGGGCTCGGCCGATGATTCGCTGTGGGGGAGGATGCTGACCGGAGTGAAATCTGCGTTGGGGATGAAACGAGACCCGGATTCGGATGACCTCGCGGGATATGTTGGCATCTGGCTTCAGGGCGACCAGGCTCACATAACAGAGATAGCGGTGCGAGAGGAACTCCGGGGGCGTGGGATCGGAGAATTGTTGCTGATTGGAACGCTGAGGGTAGCCTACGAACAGGGGTTGGAAGAGGTGACGCTTGAGGCGCGGGTGTCGAATTTTGTGGCGCAAAGGCTGTACGACAAATATGGCTTCAACGAAGCAGGGATACGCAAGAACTATTACGCGGACAACCGAGAAGACGCGGTGATAATGACCACGGATCCCATCCACACGAGCTCCTATCGAGAAAAGTTCGCCTCGCTGCAGGAAATGTTTCTCGCGCGCTACGGGGAGATCCGGATAGAGATCTGACCTCAGCAGGTTGGTTCGCACGGCGAGGTGTCACCGGTAACGTTGCGGGAAGCGGGGGTCAGCGGGACTGTGCAGTACCTGAAAAGGGTTCAGCGCCGGCCAGCCAATGACATAACCAATTCAGAGAAACCGGGCTAAGGTGCGGCGGGATATTATTCAGGACATCCCGCGAATTCAGGGTTTTCTTCGGGTCGCGAGCGCGCGCAGAAGCGATGAAAACGGCGTCGTTGCCCGGCCGGGATACCGGTGCTAAAATGCCGACCGTTGTGAATATACAAGCACTTAGTCGACATAACCCAACAGGATGAACAGATGCCCTCTTTTGACGATTACGTTTTAGTGAGCCAGTTTCCGGAGCAACCGGTGGAACGCATGATCGCCGCGTTTCGTGGATGGCCCGACGCCGGAGACGCGGCGACAGCAACTCTAAATTACGTGCTTACCGCATTGGGAGCGGAAAAGTTCGCGGAGATCGACCCGGAAGAGTTTTTCAATTTTGCGCAGGAACGTCCGCGCTCAACTCGGAGCAAAGACGGAGTTAGACATTTGCAGTGGCCGGCCAACGAGTTTTACCTGTGGCCAGGGACGGAAGAAGCGCCGGCGGCAGTGTTCTATCTCGGCACGGAACCGCATCTAAAATGGCGCACCTTCGCATCATTGATCGGTGACGTGGCCCGAAACTGCGGCGTGAAATCGGTGGTCCACATTGGCGCGTTGCTGGACGCGGTCCCGCATACGCGGACGACCAAGTTCAGCGGGACGTCGACCAACCAACGCATTCAGGCGGCTTTCGACAGAGGAAACGTGCGCACCTCGAATTACCAGGGCCCGTCTGGGATCACGCTACCGGTATCGGAATCGCTCGCGGCCCGGGGGATCAGCTACACCTCGTTGTGGGGGCACGTCTCACACTACCTGCACGCGACGCCGAACTTCCGGGTAGGCTTGGGGCTGGCGCAGAACCTGTCCGACATGCTGGGCTTGCCGGTTGACCTGGACAAGCTGACGGTAATGGCTGAGGCGTTCGACCGTGAGGTTGAAAAGGTGATCGCCGATGACGAGCAACTGGGCAAGTACATTCTCTCCCTGGAAGAAAAGTACGACGCGGCCATCGGCGCGGCTGAGATGCCGGACCCGGCGGACCTGGTGCGCGATCTGGAACGCTTCCTGAGGGCGGAACGAATGGGAGGAGGGGAGAACTAACGGTGTTGGTGCGGCCCGAGTGGGCCAATGGACTGGGGAGTGGGTTTTTTGACAGTTCCATGCCCCGCGCTTTCGGCTCAGGCCGGGGCCGGCACATGTCGCGACGGGGAATGAGCCGATCTCGGATACTGGGCATCGGGCCGTGGTTGCCCGGACAGAGCACCGGGCGTATAGTCTGGCTGTCGCCGAACACGGCGCCGCGAGGACGCACCGATGATATTCGACTGGCCGGCCCGGATGCAGCAAATGGCCGATTTTGTGGGTTTCACGGAGGAGGATCTCGAGTTGGTCCGGGCAAGCGGACCGTTCCTGCTGGACCGGGCCGAAGAGTTGACCACGGCGGTGTATGACCACTTCCTGCAATTTCCCCAGACCGCGCGGTTCTTCCTGACCCCGGAGGGCGAAATCGACCAGACCCGCCTGGACCGGCGCAAGCACAGCCTGGCGCGTTGGCTGCGTCACAGCATCGATTTTCAACTGGACGAACAGTTTCCAGTCTTTCTCCTGGCGATGAGCGTCGTCCACAGCAACCCTTCGCTGGAGCGTGGCTATCTCGGTTCAGTGCCGGCCAGGTTCATGATCGGAACGATTTCCTTTGCGCAGACAGCGATTGCCGGAGTGTTGTCCGAGGACATGCCGGACCAGGTCCAAGTGCTGCGCACGTCGACCGCTTGGAACAAGCTGCTGATGCTCCAGTTGGACGTGCTGCTGGCGGGCTACGTGACGGAAACACCCACTCCGGCAACGGAACCGCCCAGGTCTGAGGATGACGAATTGGACGGGGAGCCAGAAGGCGTGCGCCGGGTTCTCACGAACATCCTGGACGGAAATCGGAGCAACGGAAACGCGAACGGCGCTTCTGAGCAACCTCAAGGAGACGAATCATGACCAAGGTGCTCGTAATCCAGGGCGCGGGGATGAACATGCGCGGGAAGGTGCAGGTGGAAATCTTCGGCCCGAACACGCTGGAGCAGATGAACGAGCAGATTCTCGGGTACGGCGAAAGCCTGGGGGTCGACGTCAAGATCGTCCACTCCAACGTGGAGGGCGAGGTCGTGAACGCGCTGTACGACGCGTGGGAGGATGGGTACGACGCCTGCCTGATCAACCCGGCCGGGTACACCACGGTGAATGGCCCGCTTCGGAGAGCGATCCAGCAAGTGCCGATGCCGGTGATTGAAGTACACGCCAGCAACCCGACGGCCCGGGGCACCGTTTCAGCGGTGCTGCCGGTGAGCAAGGGATGCGTGTATGGGTTTGGCGTGTACGGTTACTATCTGGCCATGGAGGCGGTGAAACACACCGCCGCATAGGTTCCGATACCCTCTACCCTACTCGCAACGCAAGCAGCGCACGTCCTTGAACACCCGTTCGTGGATGTCCGGGTTGACGAGCAGGTAGTCCATAACGACGCGGACAACCTTGCCCTCGTCAGCGATGTTGTATTTTTCCTTGGCCGAATTGATCAGACCAATATGTTCGGCGTTGACGTCCACGGTGAGTGCGGTTTTGGTGCCGGCCATAGTTAGATGCTCCTGAAGGGTTGGGATGAGTGGCGCGTCCGGTCATGCGCCGGACCGTCGGCATAGAATAGCCGCCGGGAACGGTATAGTTCAACTGGCCGTCGCGGAGGATCAGCAAGCCCGCGCCATGTCCTGGGACGCACAAAGTGATTCAGGCGCGCAGCACTGCAACACCTTGGTCCTTCGTCTCACGAACGCACTGGTATGTGCAACTCGGCGAGGGCCGCGCGTTTCCGGGTTGACCAATTACGCGTGATCCAACTTTGGGATCTCGGTGCCTCGTCCGCGTTGAGAGTGACGCCAATCGGGCTCGCACCAGTTGGTACGTATCTAGAATGCTAGAACAGTCCAAATCACGACCCGATGCGTAAAGAATTAATGAACCGGCAAGGCTAGACTAGGCGGCCAAGAGCCAAAAAAAACTGGAGAGGGCCTATGGCGATCACATCCGCGACCTACGCGTGCGCAAAGTGCCAACACACCAAGTGCGACATTGACGAATTTCGTGCTACGGGAGGCAACTTCGCTAAAATCTTTGACGTGCAGAACAAGAAGTTCACCACCGTGTCGTGCCGGCAGTGCGGTTACACAGAAATTTACAAGGGCAGCACGTCGACTCTTGGTAACGTAGTGGACTTCTTTGCCGGAGGATAGCCGAGTTCGCCGGAAATATGCGGCACTAAAAAGCCCTCCGCGTGGCAGCGGAGGGCTTTTTCATCGTCTGGTACCCCGGATGGGCTTCGATCCCATGATCTCCACCTTGAAAGGGTGGCGTCCTTGCCAGGCTAGACGACCGGGGCGTGCGGAGCGGCGATTGCCGCGCGGAAATAGTTTACCACAGGGGTCGGAGTTAGGGGTAAACGGCCAACGCCTCCAGGGACATCTCCTCAGGAAAACCGCACATGAGGTTCATGTTCTGGACTGCCTGACCAGCGGCGCCTTTTACTAGATTGTCGAGGCAACTAATCACGATGAGGCGGTTGGTCCGAGCGTCGACCACCGGGTGAACCAGGCAATAGTTGTTTCCCAAGGTCTGCTTGGTCTGTGGAGGATCGTTGGTCACCTGGACGAAGGCGTCATCGGCATAGAAATCCCGGTAGAGCTGGCGGATTCGACTGCTGGCGTCCGGGTCCTGGGCCACGTCGGCGTGAAGAGGGGCGTAGCAGGAACTGAGAATGCCGCGGGTCATAGGGATGAGGTGGGTCAGGAAGGTCAGTTTGACCGGATCATCGGCCATGGAGTCGAGCTCCTGGCTGATTTCTGGCAGGTGGCGATGGCCGTTGACCGAGTAGGCCATGACATTCTCGTTCACCTCGGAGAAGTGAGTGGTCATGCTGAGGGTGCGGCCGGCGCCGGAAACTCCGGACTTGCTGTCAACGATGATGTCACTGCCGATGAGATTGTTCCGAATTGCCGGAGCGAGGGCCAGGATGGCGCTGCTGGGGTAGCAGCCGGGATTGGCCACCAAGCGGGCATCGGCGACGGCGTTTCGGTTGAGCTCGGTGAGGCCGTAAACAGCCTCTTCGAGGTAGGTGGGATCCGGGTGATCGACACCGTACCACTGGCTGTAGACGTCGGCCTGCTTGAGGCGGAAGTCGGCGGAGATGTCGACAACCTTGATGCCCTGCTCAAGCAGCGGGATGCAGGCTTCGGCGCTGGCCTTGTGGGGCAGGGCTGAAAAGACGAGGTCGAGGTCATTACACAGATCGGCGGTGATGTCGAGGTCCATATTGTCCAGGTGAGGAAAAACCTGGCCGAGGGGTTGCCCGGCAGCGCTGCGACCGGTAACAGAAGCGATTTCGACCTCGGGATGATGGCGCAGGATGCGGACGAGTTCGCAGCCAGCGTATCCGGTGACGTTGATGATTCCGACTTTCACGGTTGGAGCTCCTTGACGACCTGGGTGTGGGGAACAGGGGTAGGCGGCTCCTGGTTTCGTCGCCGACGCCCGGGCGCCTGTCCGTCGGGCCGGTCGGTATCTGCGGCGTCCCGGACAGTAGGCGCGGGTTCGACGGTATCGGCGTTCGCCGCAGCCTGGCGAATGGCATCCTCGTCGCGGGACGGGCAACCGTAGTTCACGACGCAATCCCCGCAGCGGGGTCGCTGTGCCTTGCACACCTGGCGCCCGTGGGTGATGAAAGCGGCGTGGAAGGGGTACACGTCCTCCGGCGGCATGGCGGCTTCCAGGACTTCATGGGCCTTGTCGACGTTGACCTTGGGGCCGATGATGCCCAACCGTTGGCTCACACGGTAAATGTGCGTATCCACAGCCATAGCCGGCATACCGAGGGAAAAGCTCAGGATGATTCCGGCGGACTTGGGGCCGATACCGGGCAGTTGCCGCAGCCACGCCCGCGCCTCACCCATGGGCATTTCGGCGAGGAAATGCAGGTCGAGTGAACCATCGTTCAGATCCAGGATCCGCCCCAGGACGTCCTTGATGCGGGGCGCCTTGACGCGGGCTAACCCACCGCCCGAAATCGCGGTTTCAATATCGGCCACGGCGGCGGCGGCCACGGCTTCGAGGGTTCCGAACGTGTGCATGAGGTTGCGGAAGGCGCGCTCGGAATTCCGGTCGGACGTATGCTGGGAAAGGATGGTGAAGACCAGCTCGTGTGCAGGGTCAAGGCGCGGCTCGTTGGCAAAAGGGCCGTATTCATCGGTGAGCAGCCGGATGGCATCGGCGATGGTCACGCCGGGCTTTTTGGAACGGCGGGAGCGACGGGGTTTGGCGGCGCTTTTGGGAGGCATATTCGACCATCGCGAATGCGACAACGGGATTTTAGCACAGGGTTCCCGGCTACGGTTGTTTGCAGCGCCACCGGCCCAAAAGGGCCGCTGCCGACGACGCGCGGCAGCTCACGAACCGAACGGCTTCAGGGCTGGCTGGCCGGCTGCGGGGTGGTCGTCTGGGGCGGCGGCTGGGAGGGCCGCGTGACCAGGGGCGTGAGGAACAAAGCGGGCAGCGAAACGGCGATGCAGGCCACAGCATTGAGAGTCACGGACAATTGAATGCCGATGACATCGCCGAGCCAACCCATGAGCAGGACACCGGGCGGCGTGCCTATCCCGATGCAAAGGCTCAGCAACCCGACCATGCGGCCGCGCATTTCGGGAGGCGAGGAACGCATGGTGATGGCGCTCTGCATGGTGCCGAAAAACGAGAGGCCGAATCCGCTGACTACGAGGATTGCAAAGGTGAGACCGTACCACGGAGCCCATACGAAAACGGTCGATGTGACCATGACGGTGAAGGCGCCAGCGGCGAAGAAACGGCCGTGATACCGCATTGACCCGATGGAGGCCAGAATCGCGGCCGTGATCAGCTGGCCGATGGCTTCCGCAGCCGCCAGGACACCTACCAGGGTCTCACCAACCATCAGGTGGTCACGGCCGATGGCGGGTACGAACTGGCGGCCCGGGAAGGCCAATCCGTTGATGATCATGGTAATGAACAGCATCCCGACGAGTTGGCGATGGCTCAGTGCGGCGCGGACCACGTCGCCGATGCTGTTCCAAATGGGCTCCACGCGCCATTCACGCTCCACTTTGGGAATACGCACCCGGATTACCAATGACAAGGACACGATGTACATGGCGACGATCACGACGTAAGCCCAGGTGTACCCGGCGTAATGGGGCCAGAAGTAGCCCACGTGCTCCACCAGGAACCCACCGAAGAAAGGACCGGCCATCCGACCCACCGTCATGCTGATCGAGTCGATCGAAAGAGCGTTTACAACACGGCGTTCCCCGACAATGTCGAAGACCGCGGTCCGCCGAGCGGGGTCTTCGAGGGCGCGACTGACACCCTGCATCAGCATTGACGCGAAGACATGCCACGGGGCGATCTGGCCCGAAAAGAGCAGGAGGAACAGGGCGACGGCGGTCACGAATTTGATGGCCACGGAGATTACCCAGATCTTCTTGCGGTCGAACCGGTCGGCGATGATACCGGTGAATGGAGACAAGAAAGGCCGGGGCAGGTTTTCGAAAGCAAGCACCAACCCCAGCATGAGCGCGGAATCGGTCAAGGAATAGACCAAAACGCTGGAGACCAGGAGTTCCATCCAGCGGGTGACTTCAACGACGTTGACCACATACCAGATTGCCCGAAAACGCGGGTTCGAGATAACCTCGATCATGGGGGATGTGGGACGAACGCCGATGCGTGCCATGCAAAAAACACTCCGCGCCGGCGGAGTGCGAACCGCGAGCGTGCGGAGAATTCTACACGCGTAGCCATCAGTTGCGCGCTCGTGCCCAACAGCAGCGGAACGCGAGAATGGCACATGGGCACATTAGCGCGGGACTGAGCAGTCGATTTGCGAAGTGGCCGTCGCGCGGTACGGCGTGCCCTGAAACCCCGAAACGTGACGACGCGAGACGGGAGGTTCGTCCATCAACAGGCCCCGGCGAAAGCCATTTTTTTGAAGCGGATCATAGAAGCAACGGTAGAGCTTTCGGATTGATCGTTGACATCGTCGACCCAGCCGATATGATCGCATTGCTAACCGCAACACGGACAAAGGGTAAGAAAACCGGGTGCCACCGAGATGGCGATGCGAAAAGCCACACAAGACCGGGTCGACGCGAACCAACCCCAGCGCGTCCGTCGAGGCGGGTACCAGCCGGCGGAAGCCGCAAAGGTCGGCACCTTCGCATCGGGGTTCAACAGCTTTCTCTCCACGGGGAGGGTTTCCCTGGCGCTGAGATTGGGGTTGCGGCACGGGGTCGACCGGGAATTTCTGCCCAGGTACCTTGGACTGCTGACGTCCAACGCGATTTTCGCCCCGATGCGGGTCTGGCAGAGCATGGCCTACGGCGGGCGCATCCGGCGGGAAGAACTGCACCCAGAACCGCTCTTTCTGCTCGGTTTCTGGCGATCGGGTACCACGCTGCTGCACAACTTGTTGTCGATGGACCCACGCTGGGGGTTTGTAAACACGTACCAGGCGGCGATGCCGGACGTGTTCCTGGCCGGGCAGCGCCGCATCCGACGGATAATTGAAAGCCGCCTGCCGCCAGACCGCGGAGTGGACAACATTCCGGTGGATTTCTCGATGCCGCAGGAAGAGGAGATCGCACTGATGTGCACCTGCGGGCTAAGCCCGTACACTTCCCTGCATTTTCCACAGGCCGCCGAGAGCACGCTGGACTACCTTTTCGTGGAGGAGAGGCTGGATCACCGGCAACGGGAACAGTGGAGACGCGAATTCACCAAATTGCTGAAAACCGCCAGCTACTACATGGGGGGCAAACCGCTGCTATTGAAGTCGCCTTCCAACACCGGCCGGATCACCGCGCTGCTGGAACTGTTTCCGAAGGCACGGTTCGTCTACATACAGCGGGACCCCTACGACACCTTGCGATCGTACATGCACCTGATCCGGTTGATGAACGACTGGCACGCTCTACAAAGGGTAGATTTCGATGCGCTCGTGCTGAAGCAAGTCGGTGTGTACCGGGATATGGCGCGGGCATACCTGGAGCAGCGGGGATTAATACCGGATGGGCGGCTGGTGGAGATCAGTTACGAAGAGCTGGAACAGGACAAGGCGGGCCAGATACGCCGCATCTATGAAGAGCTGGGATTGGACGGTTACGCGGACTTCGAACCGCGGTTGACGGAATACGTGGCGTCGATTGAAGGCTTTCAGAAGAACCCGTCCCACGTAAGCGACCGGATGATCGAATTGGTAAACCAGTACGTTCCATTCCTGGTATCCGAGTACGGCTACGAGTTCAGGCACGTTTCCGCGGGTGTTGAGTGAACACAGCGTGATAACATTTATCCAGAGGTGATACCGCAGTGCGGTCGCGGTGCGGTAACCGACAGCAGACTGCGGCGTTGCATTATCAGGCTCAGCGTAGGCTATGCCAATATTCGACTGCACCGATCAACCCCAGCGCTGAAGCTGCACCAGGAGGACCAAACATGGACCAGTCGGTCACAGATTTTTGGAATGCCACGCGGGCGATCCTGAATGAAACCCCGGTGGACGCGGAACTGTCGGAGTGCGAGGAGCGCAGCGGACGGGAGTACCAAACTTGGAACGTAACCCTGCGCAGCTACGGCGGACAGAGGCTACGCGGATTCTACACTGCGCCACGGGACGTTCCCCCTTCCGGAACGTTTCCGGCAATGTTGGCCGTGCCGGGGTACGGCGGGGTCAAGGAGATCCCATACCACGTAGTTATGCACGGGTTCGCCGTGCTCACTCTGTTCCCGAGGGCGCAGGGAGAAAGTATCCCGGAGTGGGACCTGCCACACGGCACCAAACTGACGTACAACGTGACCGACCGGGACAACTACTACTACCGGAGCGGGTACATGGACTGCGTGCGGGGTGTGGACTTCCTGGTAGAACGGGACGAGGTGGACGCGGACCGGATCGGGATTTGGAGCCGGAGTCAGGGCGGAGGGTTCGCGCTGGCGACGGCGGCTTTGGACCTGAGACTCGCCGCGGCGGTGGCTGAAGAGCCGTTCATGTGCAACTACCCGACAGCGATCGACATTGACACCCGGCCGTACCACGAACTGCGGAACTACGTACAGGAACACCCAGAACAGCGTCAGGAAATGCTGGACACGCTGCGGTATTTCGACACGCTGACGCTTGCAGACACTATCGAGTGCCCCACCCTGGTCAATATCGGGATGGCCGATACTACGTGCCCTTACGAGACCATCATGCCGGTGTTTGACCGGATAAGGGCGCACAAATCGCTGTTGGTGTACCCGGACCTGACCCACAGCCCGTGCACGGACTTCAATGTGCATGCGATGAACTGGCTGAAGAGGTACCTCGGCACCTGATCGGCGCGAACCACACCTGACATAACTTACATAAACTGACATCGTGACGGGCAGCGGCAGGAGGATATCATGCCTGCGAGGATCGGGGCCGAATATTTGGCCGGCCTGAGGGAGCAAGAACGGGAAATTTGGATGGACGGGAGGCGCGTCGATGATGCGACGACGTTCCCCGGATTGGCGAACGGGGCGCGCTCCATCGCGCAGCTGTACGACATGCAGCACAACGGGGCGGCGAGCAGTTCGATGACCTATGCCTCGCCGTCTTCTGGAGACCCGGTGGGCCTTTCGTTCATAGTGCCCAAGACCTCGGATGACCTGGCGCGGCGACGCGAGATGATGTCCCAGTGGGCACACGCGAGCTACGGGATGATGGGGCGCACGCCGGATTTTCTGAATACGACGATCATGGCGATGGCGGCGGCCGGGGATTTCTTTGGGGAGCACCGGCCGGAGTTCAAGCAGAACGTCGTCAACTACTACGAATACGCCCGTGAAAACGATATCTGCATGACCCACACGCTGGTGAACCTGCAGCGCAACCGGGCTCCCTCAGCCAACTCGATGAACTACAGCACGGACGTGGCGCTGCACGTGGTGAAGGAAACAGATGCCGGGTTAGTGATCCGCGGGCCGCGAGTGCTGGCGACGCTGGGTCCGCTGTCCGACGAGATCATGGTGTACCCCACACGGTCCTCGTTGCTGGCGCGGGACGAAGATGCCCACAAATACGCTTTTGCGTTCGCGGTGCCGTGCGGGATCACAGGGCTGAAGTTTATTTGCCGGGAAAGTTTCGACCTGGGGAAGTCACACTTCGACCATCCGCTGGGCTCGCGATTTGAAGAGATGGACGCCATCGTTTTCTTCGATGACGTGCTGGTGCCGTGGGAGCGGGTCTTCATGTACGGCGACCGGCACAAGTGCAACAATATGTCCGGCGAAACTGGTCAGTACGTGCACACCGGGCACCAGGTGGTGACAAAGAACGTCGCCAAGTGCGAATTTATCACCGGTATCGCCAGCCTGATGGTAGAGACCCTAGGCAGCGGCGATATCCCGCAGGTGCAGGGGCTCCTCGCGGAGCTGGTGGAGAACCTGGAGATCACCAAGGCGTTGCTGACCCAATCCGAGGTCAACGCGAAGATCGACCACTGGGGAGTGATGCTGCCGGACCGGGTACCGCTGAACGTGGCGCGCAACCTGTTCATCAAGATGTACCCGAGGATGGCGGAGATAATCCAGTTATTGGGATCCAGCAGCCTGATGGCACTACCTTCCGAGGGGGACTTCGGTGGCCCGTTGGGGGAAGTGCTGGACGCGTACCTGGACACGGCTACCGCGACAGCGCAGGAGCGTGTCCGTCTGTTCCGGCTGGCGTGGGACGCGGCGTGCAGCTCCTTCGCTGGCCGGCAGGTCCTGTACGAGCGTTACTTCCAGGGAGACTGGATGCGCAACGCGGCGTTACTGTTGGGTATCTATGACCGGCAACCGCTGATGGATGAGGTGCGTGAGTTCCTGGAGATGGACTGAACCGGTGAGAGCCGGCGCTCAACCCGTCCCGGGCGTGCCAGGAGGGCACATTAACTGCGTAGGGGCGGCCGTCCGGCCGCCCCTACGATTTTATCCTGGCCCAGGTAACTGGCTTACCGCTGCAAGCCCTCCGCAATTGGACCTTTGAAGGCGTCGTCGCCACCGAATACCGTGCCCACGGTCCCAGCGTCTAACTTCGCCAGACCCAACTGGTATACCTCACCCGGGAAGGGGATGTATCCGACCGATGCGGCCAGCTTCTGGCCGTTGGGGCTCAGGTAGTACTTCACGAACTCGGCAATGTGCTCCTGCTGGGCCGCGTCCGAGCGCACGTAGATGAACAACGGACGGCTCAACGGCGCGTAGGAACCGTTGTTGATCGCATCGTCGGTCGGCGCAATACAGCCGTTGCCACCGTCGACCGGCACGACCTTCACCTTGTCCTTGTTCTCCATGTAGTACGCGTAACCGAAGTAGCCGATGCTGTACTTGTCACCGGCCACTCCCTGCACCAGCACGTTGTCGTCCTCCGACGCAACAAAGTCGCCCCGGGACACGCCGCCGTCGCCGTTGATCGCTTCAGTGAAGTAGTCGAACGTGCCAGAGTCAACTCCGGGCGCGTACATCTTGATCTCTTCCGCTGGCCAGTCCGCGTTCACCTGGTTCCAGTGGGTGATCACTCCCTCGGACTCGGGGCTCCAGATCGTGTTCAGCTCATCTACGGTCAGACAGTCGACGAAGTCGTTGTCGGGGTTCACCACCACGGACAGACCATCAATCGCCACCGGCAGTTCGATGTACTCAATGCCGGCAGCCGAGCACAGATCAACTTCCTTCTGCTTGATCGGACGGGAGGCATCGGAGATCACCGTCTCGTTGTCGCAGAACTTCTTGAACCCACCGCCCGTTCCCGAAATGCCAATCACGACCCGAACCTGGTCATCGGTCAGACCGCCGAACTCCTCGGCAACGGCCTCCGTGATCGGAAACACCGTGGACGAACCGTCAATTGGAATGTCGCCGGAGAGGGCGCTGTAGTCAACCACGCGGGTCATCTTGTCAGCCATCATGGCGCCCCCGCCCAGACCATCGGCAATGGGACCTTTGAAGGCGTCGTCGCCACCGAATACCGTGCCCACGGTCCCAGCGTCTAACTTCGCCAGACCCAACTGGTATACCTCACCCGGGAAGGGGATGTATCCGACCGATGCGGCCAGCTTCTGGCCGTTGGGGCTCAGGTAGTACTTCACGAACTCGGCAATGTGCTCCTGCTGGGCCGCGTCCGAGCGCACGTAGATGAACAACGGACGGCTCAACGGCGCGTAGGAACCGTTGTTGATCGCATCGTCGGTCGGCGCAATACAGCCGTTGCCACCGTCGACCGGCACGACCTTCACCTTGTCCTTGTTCTCCATGTAGTACGCGTAACCGAAGTAGCCGATGCTGTACTTGTCACCGGCCACTCCCTGCACCAGCACGTTGTCGTCCTCCGACGCAACAAAGTCGCCCCGGGACACGCCGCCGTCGCCGTTGATCGCTTCAGTGAAGTAGTCGAACGTGCCAGAGTCAACTCCGGGCGCGTACATCTTGATCTCTTCCGCTGGCCAGTCCGCGTTCACCTGGTTCCAGTGGGTGATCACTCCCTCGGACTCGGGGCTCCAGATCGTGTTCAGCTCATCTACGGTCAGACAGTCGACGAAGTCGTTGTCGGGGTTCACCACCACGGACAGACCATCAATCGCCACCGGCAGTTCGATGTACTCAATGCCGGCAGCCGAGCACAGATCAACTTCCTTCTGCTTGATCGGACGGGAGGCATCGGAGATCACCGTCTCGTTGTCGCAGAACTTCTTGAACCCACCGCCCGTTCCCGAAATGCCAATCACGACCCGAACCTGGTCATCGGTCAGACCGCCGAACTCCTCGGCAACGGCCTCCGTGATCGGAAACACCGTGGACGAACCGTCAATTGGAATGTCGCCGGACAGGCTGGCGTACGTGCCGGGGTCGGTCGCCTTTTCCGGCTGACCAGTGCCGGACCCGGTAGAACCGGTGGTAGCCGCACCGGACTGAGTAGCGGGAGCCTCATCTGCAGCACTACAGGCGGCGGCCATGAGAACGGTCGCGCAGCCCAAGGCGGCCACGATCAGCAGCAACCGGAACGGAAATGTTTTCAGAGTAGCCAATGTGGCGCAACTCATTGATCCTCCTGAAAAAGGAAAGTTGGTCGGATTTCCTGTGGATTAGCTGAAATTGGCGCGTGCGAATTGCGGCCAGACGGACCTGACCGCTGTAGTGCTCAATAAGTATCCCTCCTCGTGGCCTCTCGTTTTTCCCAATGCGCCAACTGAATCTTCGATTCGGTCGGTGCGGTAAAAAAACAGCGAAATCAAACGATTTCGCTGTCTGTAAAGAAGTGGGAGCAATTTCCGCCGCTCCCGCGAGAGCGGCAGGTGCAAGGGGCGCATCCCCGGTAAAACTCCATTCTAGCGGGGCAAGCGCCCAGCTCGTGTAGGAGCAAAAAATAACGGGGGACAAATCCCCCGTGGTGCGAAATGACGACGCTTGGGTCGGGTCGATTGCGGCGGGTGCGATAAACACCGGCACCGCTCCCGCCGACAGATACACGGCGGGCAACGGCTCCCCTTTTGGCAATTTGGCCACGACAGAGCCCACGGGTACCGGCGTGGCGGAAATGGTGCTCGTGGCAAACATGGCTCAGCGGGCGTCGGAAACGATCGCTTCCAACTCGGCCGGATCTTTCGGAATGCCTTCGGAGAGGACGCGGCAACCGTCTTCGGTCACGAGAACGTCGTCCTCGATTCGAATGCCGATGCCTCGGTAGGCTTCAGGGGTGTGTTTCGCTTGAGGGCCAAAGTAGAGGCCGGGCTCCACGGTGAGAACCATGCCGGGGCGCAGGCGGACCTGGCCGCGGTCGTCACGGTAGGGTCCGCAGTCATGCACATCCAGGCCCAACCAATGGGAGGTGGCGTGCATATAGTAGTCGCGGTAGGACTGCTGCTCCATGATGCCGTCCACGCTGCCTGACATAATTCCCAAGTCGATAAGGCCCTGCACCAACGTACGCGTTGCAGTACGGTGCACGTCGTCGAAACCGACGCCCGGTTTGACGTCGGCGATGGCTTTCCGTTGGGATTCCAGCGTGAGGTCGTAGATCTCCCTCTGGGGCGCAGTGAATTTGCCAGACACGGGCCAAGTGCGGGTGACATCGGCGGTGTAATAGCCGTATTCGGCGCCGGCGTCAATGAGCAGCAGGTCGTCAAGGCCCAGGGGATCACGGTTGCGAATGTAGTGCAGGACGCAGGCGTTGGCGCCACCGGCCACGATGGACGGATAGCCGTTGCGAGGCGACCCGTGCTGCCGGAAAGGACGCTCAAGAGCGGCTTGAACCTCGTACTCATGCACGCCCGGGGCGGCGGTCCGCATGGCGGCGTCGAACCCGCGAGCGGTGATGTCGATGGCGCGCTGCAGGAGTCCAATTTCATCGTCGGTCTTGATCTGGCGCATGAGGTCGATCTGAGAAGTAGGATCCTCGATGCGGCGAATGGGCTTCATCCCACGCTGGGCCAACCCGCGACGATGCTTGACCAGACCGGAGATTATGCCATCAACCCGATCGTCGGTGCCCAGAGCGTAATAGACAGTGTCGCAATCGGCCAGGACTTTGGGCAGTTGCGTGTCTAACTGATCTGTCGAATAGGCGGCGTTGGCGCCGAGGGGACCCACCGCGCCCCGAACTCCAGCGCGATAGCCGACCCAAATCTCGAAGGTGGGATCGTAGGGCCGAACGAAAAGCGTGTACGGAGTACGGGAACCGGGCCGCAGGACGGCAACGGCGTCGGGTTCGTCAAACCCGGTGAGGTACCAGAAGGTGGAGGGCTGCCGGTACTCGTGGTCGACGTCATTGTTTCGAGCGGCGTCGTGGCCGGATGCTAAGACGATGGCGCCGCGCGAAAGGGATTCCATCAGCCGGCGGCGGCGACTATCAAACTCGTGTGGTTGCGCTGCAAGGGCGTCGGCGCTCATCGACATAGAGGCACGCTACCTAATGGCGTAATTCGTTTTTTCTGTCCCCGTTGAACCGCGTGAATTATATCAAGGGGCAACACCCATCGCAATATCGCAGGCCTACCGCTTCCGAATCCGATCGTCTGAATGCGTTATCGGACCAACATGGAGGCAGGCAACTACAGGAGCGAGGATGAGCCAAGCCATTGTTGACGCCGGCAATAAATCCCAACCGGGAAACTTCTGACAGGCCGTTGTCACCGGCTGGTAGGATCGAGCAGGTGGTCGAAGTGATGGCGTTCGGTGCAACCCTCGAGCGATTGCTCGATCTGAATGGTGATGTGGTCAATCCCGAAGTCCTGGTACACGATGTGTTGCAGTCGGCGACGCAAGGATTCCAAATCCTCCGGATAGTCCGGATCGACGAGGACGTGCGCCGTGAGGGATTCATAGCCCGAAGTGATGGTCCAGGCATGAATATCGTGCACGAGAGTAACGCCGGGTACGCTCTCCAAGGCGGTGCACAGGCCATGCATATCGACGTGCGGAGGCGAGCCTTCCAGGAGCACACGGAACACTTTGAGCACCAACTGCCAGGCGCTGGCGAGGATGAGGACGGCGATGAGAACTGCCAACACGGGGTCGGCGAGACGCCAGCCGAACGCCAGCAACAGGATTCCGGATATCACCACGCCTACGGAGCCGAGCAGGTCGGCCATGACGTGCCGGAATGCCCCCTCCACGTTGATGCTGCACTCCGCGGACGGCCGCAGGACCCATGCAGCCGCCAGATTGACGAGCAAGCCGGTACCACCGGCGATAAGGACGACCAGCCCATCTACCTCGGGAGCGTGGAAAAACCGATGATAAGCCTCGAACATAACCCACGAGGCAATGACCATCAGGCCTACCGCATTGAACAGAGCGGCCAGGACCTCAGTGCGATAATAGCCGAAAGTGCGCTCGATAGAGGCGGGGCGGTCGGCGAGCCACATAGCCAACAGGGCGAGGCCGATCGCGGCGGCGTCGGTGAGCATATGGCCCGCGTCGGCGATGAGAGACAAGCTGCCGGAGAGAATTCCGGCAGCTACTTCGACCAACATATAGCTGGCAATCAGGGCCAGAGCGGTCCACAGCCGGCGCCGGCCGGCGCCATGATGTTCATGGTCGTGGATGGCGCGGTTGTTGTGGTCGGATTCGCGATGCGCCGATGTCATGCTTCAGTACGCGATGTTGCTAACAGGTGCCCAACATGGTGGTTCTCAGTACATTCGCCCACGGAGTGTTCACCCTGGAAAGTAATGTGATGAACCCCGAAGTCGTCGTATGCGATTTGCCGCAGCCTGCGCAGCAGCGGTCCGGTTTGGTCGGCGTAATCGGGATCGATGAGGATATGTGCCGTGAGGGCATCGTAGCCAGTGGTGATGGTCCAAGCGTGGACATCGTGAACCAGGGTCACGCCTTCGATGTCCTCCAGCGCGTGGCAAAGCCGGTACATGTCCAAGTGAGGCGGCACGGTTTCCAGCAAAACGCGAAAGACCTTGAAAGCCAGGCGAACGGAGCTGACGAGGATCAGGGCGGCGATGAACAGGGTGATGATCGGGTCGGCGAGATCCCAGTGGAAGAACAGGTCGAGCAAGCCGGGACGATCAGGGCGATGACACCCATCATGTCGGCGATAATGTACCAGACCACTCCCTCGACGTTGATGCTGTGTCGAGTTGACCGATGGAGAATCCACGCGGCGAAAAGATGGATCGCCAGCCCGTGCCGGCGACTACGACCATGATGCCACCATCGACTTCATGGTGGTGGCCATGGGCGTGTTCGGTGATCCGGAGGTAGGCTTGGTATGCGATCGACGCGGCCAAAACCCACAGGGCCAGCGCGTTGAACAACACGACCAGCACCTCGGTACGGTGGTAGCCATAAGTACGGGTGATAGTGGACGGGCCCTCGCGATCCACATTGCGAACAGGGCAAGCGAGACAGCGACAGCGTCGGTGAGCATATGGGCCGCGTGGGCGAGCAGGCCGAGGCTGCCGGACATAACGCTGCCGACGACCTCAACAATCATATGCGTGGCCAGCAAGCACAGCACTATCAACAAGGTACGTTTACTTGCTCCGCGGTAGTCGTGAGTATGGTCGTGACTGGAGACGGAGGAATGATCCGAAGGGTGATGATGTGCAGCCAAGGTGATCCCCGCCTAGCCATATATCATTGTGTATAAATAGGATCGGTCGATCCAACGTCCATCACAGTTTCGCCAGATGACTTGCGCTTCAACCAAGATGGAAGAAACCTGCGTCGTGGCGAGATTATCACTACCAAGAGAAGTAATGCCACGGACGCAACGACAATAGTCGGACCGGGGGGCAGGTCAAGGTAGTAGGAACAATACAATCCGACTACCACTGCGATCAGAGCGGACACGACGCTGGCCGCCATGATGGACGACAAGCGTTGTGCGACAAGAGTACCGGTGACCGACGGTACGACAAGCAGGGACATGACCATGACGTTGCCCACTGATTTGATGGCTGCGACGGTGGTCAATGCCACCAAAAGCGGCAGCATATATTCGAGGAAGCGGACGGGCACACCGGCGGCTTCAGCGACCGTGGCGTCATAAGTGGTGAATACCAACTCTTTATAGAATGCAGCCACCACCGCGATGACCGCTAACGCCAGCACGCCGACGCTCAACACGTCGAACCACGAGGCGCCCAATACGTTTCCAAACAGAATACCCAGCAGATCTCCCGAGCGGTTGGCCCACTTGCTGATGATGATCACGCCGACGGCGAAACCGCCGGCAAACATTACGCCGATGATTGCGTCGATGCGGATGCCGGACCGGCGCGACAGGGCAGAGATCACCAGCGAGGCCGGGACAGCCCAGCACAACGCCCCCAGGAACACGTTGGCGCCGAAAAGGAAAGCGGCAGCCATTCCGGTCAGCGCGGAGTGAGCGATGGCGTCGCCGAGAAATGCCATGCCGCGCAGGACTACGAAAGTGCCTACGATTCCGCAGGCAGTGGCCGCAAGAGCCGACACCAAAAGGGCGCGCTGCATGAATCCGTACTGCATCGGCTCGATGATGAGGTCGAGCACAGAGACCTCCGGTCGGCCAGTTGAACTGGCCCGAGTGAGTGACCCGCGGGACGACGATCCTGGGGCGTCGCATGAATCTTTCAGTTATAGCTTGCCGGCGGCACGCAATTGACCGCGCACCCTGGAGGCCCCGCCAAATTTCAGGCGAAGCAGTCCTTTGACGTCCTCCCAGGCGGTACGGATGATGCGGACACGCGAATCGGGGTCGTCGGTCCAGCGAACCGGTATTTCTCGAATTGGGAAACCACATTTCTGAGCGAGGATCAGCAATTCGGAATCGAAAAACCAGCCGTTGTCCAGCACCAGGGGGGCCAGATCATCGGCAACCTTTCGGCTGACTGCTTTGAACCCACACTGGGCGTCCCGAAACGTGGTGAAAAACATGGAGCGGAACAGCAGGCTGTAGCCGCGCGAAGTTATCTCGCGTTTCAAGGTTCGCCCTATCACACGTGACCCGGGCAACAGGCGCGAGCCGACGGCCAGGTGATAGCCGCCGGTGGCAACTGCGTCGACCAGGTCAGGCAGGTATGCCAGGTCCGTGGAGAGGTCGACATCCATGTACGCCACAACGTCGGCGTGGCTCTCAGTCCACGCACGGCGCAACGCCCTGCCGCGACCGCGTTGCTCAAGCCGGATGTATCGCACCTCTGGGAAACGGTCGGCAAGGTACGCAGCCTCTTTGAGGGTGCCGTCGGTCGACCCATTGTCGGCGACGACTATGTTCCACGAGTATTCACCCATGTTGGATGACATAAACTCGTGAAGCCGGCAAACGCTTTCGGGCAATGCACGCTCTTCGTTCAGGCAGGGTATGACCACATCTAGGCTGACCGGCATGATTGGGAAATTATAGCAACAACCGGCCATATGAGGCCGATAAGGGCATCCCTTTCTCGCCGCCGTCGTGGCGGTGTCCCCTCAGCGCTACGGTTGGCCAACGACCCGCGGCACATGATCGGCGGATTCGTCGCGCAGTCGGAAGGCAGCGTCGATTGACGTTCCAACGTGGACCAATTGACGTAAAGTGCCGAGCACAATTGTGCGAGCGAAATTGACAAAGATCGAGGCACGATGCTATATTCCGTGCGATTAACAGACGGCGTTATCGCGTATGCGATGAACTATGATGAACTATGTCGAATGCGGCACAACGAGTTGCGGCCCACATTTCGGTGACAACCAATAACGCCTCCCGCAGTCCCGTGGGACGGTGTTTTTTTGCCTATGTTCCGAAACGCGCGGATCAGTTAGAAGGCAACGCCGGTCGGAAACTCGAAGATTACAGCCGGTTCGGAGGAACCTCCAGATGCAGATGAATGACTTCGTCGTCAGGTTCGCCGGTGAAGGCGGGCAGGGCGTCGTTACTTCGGCCGAGGGACTGGCCCAGGCGTCCACGCAGGTTGGTTATCACGCCATGACCTACGCGACGTTCCCTTCCCAAATTCTGGGTGGGCCGACCTGGACGCAAGCCAGGATTTGTACCGAGCTTATCCTCAGCTCTGGGGACCAGGTGGACGTCCTTGTCGCATTCAATGAGGAAGCGTACGAGACCCATGCTGAAGATGTGCGGGAAGGCGGCGTGATCATTTACAACGCCGACGACTTCACCATGACCGACCCGCGGTCATTCGGCCTGGCGATTGACTCCCTGGCGCGCTCGACGGGCAACAACCGCGCCGCCAACATGGTGGTCATCGGTGCGCTGGCTCAGCTGGTGCACATGTCCCAAGACTACCTTGACGACTTCGTCGAAGCGCGGTTCCGTCGGGGACGGGATAACGATGACGAGATCATCTCCTCGAACATTGAGGCGATGCGATTGGGTCGTCAGAACGCAGCGGAAAGCGGCTTCGTGCTGGGTGATTTGGCTCCGCCCAACCCCCCGGATTACCAGCAACTCATGCTCAAGGGAAACGAGGCGATCGCTCTGGGAGCGGTGCATGCGGGCGTCCAATTCTACGCCGGATATCCGATCTCACCGGCTACTACCATCCTGCTCTGGATGGAGCGCAACCTGGTTGGCGACGACAAATTTGCGTACCAGGTGTCCTCGGAAATCGAAGCGATTACCGCAATCCTGGGAGCCGGATATGCGGGCAAGAAGGCCATGACGGCGACGGCAGGACCGGGCCTATCGCTGATGGGCGAGGGATTGGGTCTCGCCTGGATGGCGGAGATCCCCTTGGTCGTGGTCGACGTGCAGCGCGGCGGCCCGGCGACGGGACTGCCCACGAAGACCGAGCAATCAGATCTCATGGGATGCCTGTTCCCGGCCCACGGTGACGTGCGGATGCCTATCATCGCCCCCGGCTCGGTGGAAGAGTGCTTCTTCGGAGCGGTGCATGCGATCAACTGGGCCGAAAGGTATCAGGGTCCGGTGATCCTCATGAGCGAAATGTCCATGGCCGAGCGGGTACAGAACATCCGGAAGCCCGACCTGAGCAAGGTTCCGGTGGAAGACCGCCTGACTTACGAAGGCGGGAACGGGTACCATCGTTATTCTGGCAACGAGTTATCGCCGATGCCGTTGCCTGGAGGGCCTGGCGCGTACGTGGCCAACGGCAGCGAACACGACGAGATGGGCGACACCACGCACCTCCCGAGCCGGCACATCCAGATGACGGAACGCCGTTTTGGCAAATTGAAGCTGCTCGAAGAAGACCACTACGAAAGCGACAACACCCAGGCCAAGATTGCGCTGATGCCGTGGGGCGGGTCCAAGGGACCGGTGAGCGAGGCCTACAATGCGCTGCGGGAAGAAGGGATAGACATCGCCTGGTATTACACGATGTTCCTGCACCCGCTTCCGCCGAAACTGCGCGACGAACTACGGGCCAAGGAGTTGGTGATCGTTCCCGAACTTAACTACCAGGGGCAGTGGGCCAACATATTGCGGTTCCACCGGATTGCTTCAAAGCCAATCACGCAATACACCGGCCTGCCCTTCAAGGTTAGTGACTTGGTGATCAGGGTCAAAGAGATCATGGCGGAACACATGGAGGAAGCACGGGCATGAGCAAGAAAAACCCGGAATACGACTTCAAATGGTGCCCCGGGTGCGGGGACTTCGGTGTGCGGCGCGCACTGGAATTGGCCATGCTCAACCGGTTGGAGGAAACCGGCCTGCCCATCGAAAACAACGTGGTGGTGGCCGGAATAGGCTGCAGTGGCAACCTCGTCCACCTGCTGGAAGGCCAGCAACCCTACGGGATCCACGGCATCCACGGGCGAACGCTTCCAGTCGCGATGGGCGTCAAGATGGCCCGACCCGAGTTGAACGTGGTCGTAGTGGCCGGAGACGGCGACTTCCTGAGCATTGGCGGCGAGCACATCGCTCCGCAAGCGGCGCGCAACGTGAACGTGACCGCCGTGATCATGGACAACGGTGTGTATGGCCTCACCAAGGGCCAAAGCTCGCCCACCACCCAGATGGGCACCGTTACCAGCAGCACGCCGTTCGGCAAGATCGAAGAAGACCTGGATCCGCTGGAGTTGTATCTCACACTGGGTGTCTCATTCATCGCGTCCGGTTTCTCGGGACAACCTCGTGTCTTGGCACGTTTGATCAACGAGGGCATGAATCACGACGGAATGTCGATGATCCATGTGCAATCGCCGTGCGTCACCTATAACGATACGTTCCAGTTGATCAAAGGGAATGCTAAAGAGGGCATCGCCCCCGCGCTTTGGGACATACCCGAAGACCACGATCCGTCCAGCAAACAGGCGGCTTACGAGTTGGTCCAGCAGGGCGGTCTGCCTGTGGGCGTCATCTATAACGATGAGACCCGTGCTTCGCTGGAAGGCAATATGGAGTCCATACGGGCAAAGGCGCGTCAGCGGTCGACGGAACAGTTGATGGAAGCCTACGCCTTCTAGACATTCCCGCCGAATCAGGTACGCAAAATGAGGCCGACGTCGCGCGACGTCGGCCTCATTTCGTTTAAGTTCGGGTTCCGATCGGATCTACTGCGATGTGGGTTGCGGGAAGCGCAGCGCTGGGTCAGTAAGACTCCAGCGGGGCCACAGCACCGGGAATGAGGTCGGGGTTATCGGCCTGCATCGACTGGTATTTGGATGGACACTTGACGAGGATATTGTCGGTGGCAAACACCTGGTCGTGGCCGTCGTAGTGACCTTCCAGGATGATCTCCGAGTGAGGGTTGAAGAAGAGGTCTGGCAGGACGCCAACGTAACTGGCCTCCATCTGGAGACTTCCGGGCGCGACGCTTGGGACATCGGGCTGCTTGTCACCCAATCTGAAGCGCGACAGCGTCGTCCCGTCCTCCCTCCGGAAGGTATCGGGCGCCAGAGCGCCGGCGACCCTCAAGGTCTGGCCATCGTGGAGCTTGGGATCGTCCATGAATTCGCTAACGGTGACGAAATATAGGGTGTTCCCGGGGAAGGCAGCGTACACCATGTAGGCCACCGCAAGGGCGATCACACCGGCGAGGGTCAGCAGGCGCGTACGATGGTTACGCCAACCGACACGCTCTTCCTCAACGTCTATGGCGTGCCCCGCGGCGGGAACAGGTCCGGTGTATGGATCGGATTGCATGAGAACTCGACGTGTTGGGATTTAGGCTGCCGATCCCATTATACCTAGTCGACGCCCGCGCCCGGTTCATCGTCCCGGTCACCGCTGAATTCGACGGTCTTCTGGAGCTCTTGCAAGTCGTGCTGGACCGATTGACGGCGCCAGGACATGTACGCGGCGTAGATGAAAAACACCGCCCACACGACGGCGAAGGCGGCGAACAGGAAAGGCAGATTGTTGGGAGGCACAGTCATATTAGTCGTAGGTTCCTCGCCGGCGGAGGGCAGACAGAGAGTCCTCGGCTCCGCGCAGGGCGACCCGTTCCAGCACAAGGTAGGTGAACAAGGCCAGCGCCGCGACCAATGAAAAAACCAGGATGCGGGCCATGACCGGCTCGAGTGCGTCATCTGCGGACTCGGGCCCAATCACCTGCACGGGATGGATCGATCGCCACCATTGCACTGAGTAGTACACGATGGGAACGTCCACAAAGCCGATGATGCCCACCATGGCCGACCAGGCCTTGCCCTGCTGCGGAGTTGGGGCGTAATGTCGGATCATCAGGTAGGCGACGTAGATCAGCCACAGGATCAGGGTGGTGGTGAGCCTCGGCTCCCATGTCCACCAGACGCCCCACACCGGTCGGGCCCAGATGACGCCAGTGACCAGGGCAAGGGTGACGAAAACGACGCCGACCTCCGCGGATGCGTGCGCTACCCGATCCCAAACTTCGTTTCGTTGGACGAGATAGCCGACGCCGGCCACGGCGCAGACGAAAAAACCGAGGAACGAAAGGATGGAAATTGGGACGTGGATGTAGAAGATGCGCTGGATGTGGCCCAACACCCCGTCGGTGGGAGCGACCACAAAGATCAGGTAGCCGTCCACGATAGTCAACGCTGCCGTCAACAGGAGCAGCCACGAACGGGGATCGCGGATTGCGGATCGAAGAGGAGAGTCAGTGGGGCCACGGCCCGTTATCGCCGCCAAAATACGTTATTCCTCGAACACGAACCCGAATATCCACGGGCATATTACCAAAAAGAGCGCATCGAACACCACCAGGAGGGGCAGCCACCGGGTCCAGATAGGCTGTAGCGGGCCGCCCTGCAGAGCCAGAGCGGTGGCTTCGACGGCGGCGATGATAACAGGAACGATAACCGGGAAGAACAACACCGGCAAAAGGATTTCCCGGGAACGCGATTGTGCCGCGATGCCAGAAAAGAAAGTTCCCACGGTGGCGAACCCGATGGTCGCCAACAGGATAATCAACCCCAGAACCGGGGACAGCGCGGCCAGGTCCAGCATGACCGCAAAAACTGGGAGCAGAACGGCCTCAATGACCAGCATGAAAACCAGGGTGCCAAGCATCTTGCCGAGGAAAACGGCATCGCGGCTGACCGGAGCAGCGAGCAACCCATCCATTCCGCCTTGTTCCAACTCGCGGGCGAAAGTCCGGTTCATGGCAAGCACTCCGACGAAAGCGTAGGCTACCCAGAGCAGTCCCGGCGCGACCGGGGCAAGGCTGCCCGGCGTGCGGTTGAGGCCGAAATTGAACACGACGACCACGATGAGCCCGAAGACCAGGGCAGATACGACGGTCTCACGGGAACGGAACTCTAGACGGACGTCTTTCCAAGCGATGGCTAGGGTCGCTCTCAGCAATCGCATGGACGAGGGTCCAAACCGAGAGTTTCAGCCGCCGGCTTGATCGCCATTCGACCCATTGTGCGCGGTTACAGCATCGCGATTGGGCCGGGTTTCTTCCGAAACCCGGCCCCGATCCAACGTCAGGACCCGGTCGGACCAAGCCTGTCCGATTTCGTAGCTGTGCGTCGTCAATAGCGCGGCCCGGCCCGATGCCGACCAGTCTCTCAACAGATCACCCAGGGACGCGACCGACTCGGCATCGAGACCGGATTCGGGTTCGTCCAGCAGCAGGACCGCGGGTTCATGGAGGATGGCGCGAGCCACTGACAGACGCTTCTGCATGCCGTGGGACAGCGTGCGGACGCGACGGTCCGCCCGGTCGGACAGGTTCAATTGCTCGAGGACACTTTCGACACGGCGCTTGGGCCGGGCAACGCTGTAAAGCTTGGCGTAGAAGGCGAGATTTTCATGGCAGGTCAAGTCGTTGTACAGAAGGGTCTGGTGGCCGACGAAACCAACCAGGGTTCGAGCGCGCCCACCAGACCGCCGCATCGGCTGTCCGGCAATATGCACGCTGCCTTCGTCGGGACGGGAAAGGCCGGCGAGGATCCTCAGCAGCGTGGTTTTTCCTGCTCCGTTGGTCCCGAACAGGACTACGGTTTGGCCCCACGGGATGGAAAGGTCAACGCCGCGAAGAACGCTACGGTCCCCATATTCCTTGCGGACGCTGGCGGCCGCGACAGCTGACGGACCGGAATATGCAGCGTTCATCCAATCGGTTCAGCGGTGATTTTCAAATCGTTCCCGGAGGACCTTCTTGTCGAACTTGCCCACGCTGGTTTTGGGTATTTCGTCGATGAAAACCACATCGTCCGGGAGCCACCACCTGGCAAAGTCAGGTCGGATGAACTCCAGTATGATGTCCTTGCTCAGCGGCGACGCGGCGTCGGAGCGCGCTACCACGCAGGCCAACGGGCGTTCCTGCCACTGGGGATGGGGTACGGCGATGACGGCCGCTTCCAGCACGTCGGGGTGGGCCATGATCGCGGATTCGAGGTCCACGGAGGATATCCACTCGCCACCGCTTTTCACCATATCCTTGACCCGGTCAACGATTTGGATATAGCCGTTGGCGTCGATGGTAGCGATGTCGCCGCTGTGGTACCAGCCATCGACGAAGGTTTCCGCGCTGCGTTCATCATCGACGTACTCATCAGCCACCCATGGGCCGCGGAACCAGAGCTCCCCGCGCTGCTCGCCGTCCCACGCCAGGTCGTCGCCGTTTTCGTCAGCGAGCTTCATATCGATCCCGGGGGCTACGACGCCCTGGCTGGCGTTCAGTTCGAGGCGTTCGCGCTCGGACAGGTCGTCAAGCCAACTGCGGCGTCGATTGGTCGAGATCAGCGGAGCGGCCTCAGTCATGCCATAAGCATGGAGGATGTCTACACCCAACCGGTCCCGGTATTCCTGCAAAACGGACAATGGCACAGCGGAACCGCCGCTGATCACCTGGCGCAGTGAGGACAAATCGTACTCGGCTCCGGACCGCTGCAAATAATCGAGCACCGCGATCCAGATGGTCGGCACGCCGGCGCTGATAGTCACCTGTTCGCTCTCAACCATCTCGCAAATTATTCGAGGGTCAGGGCGTACACCCGGGAAGATCTGCGACGCGCCGAACATGGTGGCCGCGTAGGGAAATCCCCAACAGTTGGCATGGAACATGGGGACGATGGCCATGATGCGGTCCCTCTCGGACACACCGATCATGTCAGGGGTAGCGGAGGTCAGGGAGTGCAGGTAAACGGCGCGGTGCGAGTAGGCTACTCCCTTGGGCAACCCGGTGGTAGCGGAGGTGTAGCACAGGCCCATGGTCGAATATTCGTCAACGTCAGCGGGACGATACTCCGGCGAAGCTGCGGAAAGCACGGTTTCATAGCACGCGGCGTCAGGCAGCGTCGTTGACATTTCGTCCGGTTTCCCCAGGATGATGAAGTGCTGGACCGAGGAGAGCCGGTCCGCGATGGCTTCGATGAGGGGTGCGAGATCCGGATCGATCAGCAGCACCTTATCGCCCGCGTGGTTGATGATGTACGCCATGTCGTCGGGCGCTAATCGGATGTTGATGGTATGGGTGATCGCGCCGATGGTAGCGGGAGCAAAGTACGCCTCGAGATGCCTGTAGTTATTCCACGCGAACGTGCCAACGCAGTCACCCGGGCCGACGCCCAACTCTCTGAGCGCGTTGCCGAGGCGAGCGGTGCGTCCAAACATCTCAGCGTAGGTATAGCGGTGAATGTCCTCTCCAACCCGTGTGACGATTTCCTTTTTCGGAAAGTGAATGGCGGCCCGCTCCAGAATTCGGTGGGCCAACAATTCGTAGCGCATCGTCATCGCCGGTCTCCTGTATCTATTGCATCTGGTTGCCGAAACTGGGTAGGTATCGTTTAAATCAGGCGCGTTCGGTGCCACCTCCGTTCCCGGTGCAACGAAAAGCGCGCCGCCCAATGTGCGAGTTTTAATGTGCGAGTTTTATGGATGCTTGATGCTCACGCCACCGTCAATGGCCCAAGTTTGGCCAGTCACGTAGGTTGCGGCAGGCGACGCTAGATAGACGGCGAGGTAGCCGACCTCAATCAGGCGACCGACTCGGGCAAGGGGAATGTTGTCGCCCGCGGCAGCATCACGGGCCGCAAAGGCTTCCTCGGACATCTGCTCCGGGTCGGGGAAGGTTCCCGGGGCGATGGCGTTGCATCGGACGCCAAAGGGCGCCCACTCCTGGGCCACGCACTCGGTGAAACGCATGAGACCGGCCTTGGCCGCGTCGTACGCGGAAGACATCGGACGTCCCCGGAACGAGGCCCAACCGCTGATGTTAATGACGTTGCCCTGGCCGCGCTCCAGCAGGTGCGGTCCCACGGCACGGCACCCCTGGAATGCTTCGGTTAGATTGATATCGACGATGCTGTGCCACTCGGTTTCGGTCATACCGGGGATATCGCTACCGGGGAGTTGGACAACGGGCTTCCGAATCGCGTCACCGACGCAGTTCACCAGGGTGTCGATGCGGCCAAATTCCGCGATGGTCCGGTCCACAATGGCATCGGTGTCGGCCGCGGTGGTCGCGTCGCCGGTTAGCGGAAGACAGGTCCCGCCCATGGCACGAACCTCTTCGGCGACCCGGTTGACGCCGGTAGAGGTTAGGCCGGTCACGGCCACGTCGGCGCCGGCCCGCGCGAACGCCAGGGCAATACCCTTCCCAATGCCACGTCCCGCGCCAACTAGCAAGACTTTCTGGCCGCTAACATCGAAGATATCCAAACTCATTGATCCGCCTCCCGCCATAATTAGCGCATGGTAACGAAACGGGGATCATGGTGCCACACTGTATGGAACAGGGCAACAGTGCGTCAAATATCATTGACCATGGACCCGCGATAGATCATCGTGGGAACCGGCGCGTCAGGTGCGTCATTTCTCCCACATGCACGGTCCCAACGGGAAGGGTCGAAACGTCGCGGACGGGGCCATGCGGTCCGGGGTGTCCGCCGTGGCGGACGGGAACGCCGATGGGGTAAAATCGTTGCACGCGTGTTTACCCGGATTTTGAGGTGCGAACCATGCCCAGGGACAGCAATCGGGTCGTGTATCCGCCGGAAGAGTGGACGAACTCGTTGGCTGCGGAATACATAGGTCCCGACCAATTTGGCAACGGCGAGGTGTACGATGCCCAGTTGAAAGGTACACCGCTGGAAGGCGCCCCGCTGATCCGCCTCATATACGACCAGCGGGACGAGGAAATCACGGTACGGTGCCTGCGCTGCGAGCAGCAATCGCAGGCTGCGGGCCGATTCATAGCCTACCCGATGATAGGCATTGTGAGCATCAACGCCACCGCGCTGCTGGTTCCGATGAACACGCCGCGCATCATGAGGCATCTGGCGGACCGGCACGACGAAGCGCTGGGCGGGATCGACGATGTGGACTTTTTCAATTGCCTGTTGGACAGCTGCGGTCTGTGAAAGACAATCCGACGAGGAATGGTTGGATCATCGGGAGGTAAAACTTTGAAGTATGACTACATAATCGTCGGCGGGGGATCAGCAGGATGCACATTGGCATCGAGGCTGACCGACGACGCCAGCGTGTCGGTGCTGCTCCTGGAGGCGGGACCCGACTATCCTGATTTCGAGCACCTGCCGATCGACCTGAAAAACGGCAACAACGTGTGGCGGTCGGCGTACGGGCCGCACAGCTGGGCTTACCTGGCCAAGGGGACCCCGCAACAGGAAGAGCCGATAATAATTCCGCGTGGCAAGGCCATGGGCGGCTCGTCCAGCATCAACGGCCAGGTGCTGTTCCGGGGCGTTCCCGAGGACTACGACAACTGGGCGATCTGGGGCAACGACGAGTGGTCGTTCACCAAGGTGCTGCCCTATTTCCGCAGGCTCGAAAACGACCTGGATTTCGGCGGCGACGATTTCCACGGAAACAGCGGGCCCATCCCGGTGCGCCGGTACAAGCGCGAAGAGTGGCTGCCGGTGGCCGAGGCGTTTTACGACGCCTGCCGGCAACTGGGGTTTCCGGAAGACCCCGACCAGAACCACCCAGACTCGAACGGCGTCGCGGCGCGTCCGTTGAACAACATCGACGGCGTCCGGATGAGCACGTCACTGACCTACCTGTCGATCGCCCGGCATCGCATGAACCTCACGGTGCGCGGCAACGTGGTTACGCGGCGAGTGCTGTTCGACGACAAAACCGCCATCGGGATCGAAGCTGAGAGCGGGGGAGAGAGATTTGAAGTTTACGGCGACCAGATTATCCTTAGCGCCGGAGCCATCGGGTCGCCGCAAATACTGCTGTTGTCGGGGGTAGGACCGGAGGATCATCTCAGGGAAATGGGCATACCCCTAGTCCATGAGCTTACGGGAGTCGGAGAGAACCTGCGGGATCATCCGGCGGTGTTCAGCCTTTTCCGAGGGGTGGGAGACCCGCCAGACCTGGACGCTCCCAGCATTCAAGTCGCGCTGCGGTACAGCCCAGGAGGCACGGGAACGCGGGGGGACATTCAGCTTTCGCCGATCCTGATGACCAGCGAGCATCGTCCGGCCAGCGTGAACATCGAAACGGACGATTTCCACTTCGGGTTCAGCGCGGCGCTGCAGAACGCGGCCACGGCCGGGCGCCTTCGTCTGACTTCCACCGACCCCCACGTGCAGCCGGACCTGTTCTACGACTACCTGTCCGACCCCATCGATCGCCAGCGCCTGCGCGCCGCAGTCAAACTGGGCCTGCAAATTGCCGAGCAGCCCACCTTCCGCGAGTTTGTAGCGGAGCGTCTATCCCCCACGGACGAAGACCTGGCTTCAGACGCCGCACTGGACCAATGGATGTTGCGCAATGCCTACACGCAGCATCATTCATCGGGTACTTGCAAAATGGGCCCGGGCTCAGACCTTGACGCGGTGGTCGACCAGTATTGCCGGGTTTACGGCATGGAGAATATACGCGTTGTCGACGCGTCGGTTATGCCGGACGTGATCCGGGCCAACACCAACGCGACGACGATCATGATCGCGGAGCGGGCAGCGGACTTCATCAGGGAAGGCAAGTAGCGTTGGCCCGCCGGTCCGCTAAAGCCCGGCCCGCGATTTTCACGAAAACGAACTAATCAACAGAGGATGGCACCAAGCGATGACTACTTCCGCAACTCGGATCGAACGCGACTCCATGGGTGAGATGCAGGTCCCGACCAACGCTCTATACGGCGCATCTACCATGAGGGCGGTCTTGAACTTCCCCATCAGCGACCTACGCTTCCCCAGACAGTTCATACGGGCCTTGGGGCTCATCAAATTGGCCGCGGCGCAGACCAACATGGATCTGGGCGCCCTTGACCAAGCGGTTGGGGACGCTATCGTCCAGGCAGCGCAAGAGGTCGCGGACGGCAAGCACGACGATCATTTCGTCCTGGACATCTTCCAGACCGGATCGGGCACCTCGACCAACACCAACGCGAACGAGGTGATCGCTAACCGGGCGTCGCAGATTTTGGGCGGCGACCTGGGATCGCGGTTGGTACACCCCAACGACAACGTCAACTTGGGGCAGTCGTCCAATGACGTAATACCGACGACGATCCACCTGGCGGCGCTCCTGGGCCTGAAAGAGGACTTGGTACCGGCATTGGAAACGCTTCAATCGGCACTGCAGGCGAAAGCCGACGAGTTCTGGCCGATAATCAAGACGGGCCGGACACACCTGCAGGATGCGACGCCGGTTCGTCTCGGCCAGGAGTTCAGTGGCTACGCCGGGCAGTCTGGATACAGTGTTGCGCGAGTCCGTCGAGCGCAGGAAGCGCTGGCCGAGGTGGCTCTTGGCGGAACGGCGGTAGGCACCGGCGTCAACACGCACCCGGAGTTCTCGCAGCGGACGTGCGCAAGATTGGCGGAGATGACCGGGGTCTCCATCCGTGAAACGAGCAACCACTTCCAGGCACAGTCGGCGCTGGACGGTATAGTCGAGGCGAGCGGGCAATTGAAAACCATAGCCATCAGCCTCCACAAGATCGCCAACGATATCCGGTTCCTCGGGTGCGGGCCGCGCGCCGGCCTGGGCGAGATCAACGTGCCGGAGGTGCAGCCAGGCAGCAGCATTATGCCCGGCAAGGTGAATCCGGTGATCTCAGAGTCAGTGATCCAGGTTGCGGCGCACGTCGTGGGGAATGATGCGGCGGTAGCCCTTGCGGGAGCGGGCGGGTATTTCGAGCTGAACACAATGATGCCTTTGGCAGCGTACAACCTGCTCCAATCCGTGTCGTTGTTGGCCGCCTCGGCAAGCAATTTCGCGGACCAGTGCGTGGTCGGAATCACCGCGACGGGAACCGGCCCGGCGATGGTGGAAAAAGGCTTGATGCTGGGCACGGCGTTGGCGCCTTCTATCGGCTATGATGCCGCTGCCGGGATCGCCAAGAAAGCGGCCGAAACGGGAATGACAATCCGGGAAATCGCCCAGAGCGACACCTCGCTCACCGAAGCGGAACTGGACGCTCTGCTCAACCCGGAAGAGATGACAAAGCCGAGCCTGGAAATTCGGGGTGGCGGCGGATAAAACGGCACGGTAGGCGGTATCGCGAGCGGAGTTCTGGTCCCGTCGGAGGCCTTCCGGCGGGGCCCTTTTTATGGGACTCGGATCATGAGCAGGTCGGGTTCGCCGTCTACGGTAGGGGTGTCGGCAATCCGGTCACGTAGTATGCTTCTTGATCCTCCATGACACAGTAATGCATCATTGTTGTCGATCACGCGGTTGACAATTCCAGCCCCAATCGGATAGTATCGGAACACTTTCAATACATGCGCAGAATGCTAATCGCCCTGATTTTTTGAAGTTACACCTGCTCCCTCAGCTCTAATTGGCCCACAGATGCGGCTTGCCGGGACCGGTAAGCCGTGTCTTCGTGTCGGCTCGGAAGGATCGAGGAGCAGGTAAAATCGCTTTAATAACCCCGTGCACCCCGTCAGGAGGGCCGCTTTATGGTCTTGACCCGTAAACGCTCAGGCAGGAACGAACGAGGTCTGTCCGCTCGCGAGGTGAAAACCTATTCGGATTCGAGCATCGCGAACGTTCTGGACGTGCCAAACCTCATTCGAAGCCAGATCGAATCTTTCGACTGGTTCAAGACAAATGGACTGGCAGAGACTTTCCGAGAGTGTTCACCTATCGTCGCTGGTATAACCCGTCGTTTCGCCAATGGCGAGGGGTCGCGCCGTGCCGAGCGGTTCGAGCTGTATTTCCTGGACCATTGGTTCGACGCCCCGCAGTTCAGTCCCGAAGAGTGCCGGGAGCGGGAGATAACCTTTTCGCAACCGTTGTACGTGAAAGCCCAGTTGCGGGATCAGGAAACAGGCGAGATCACCGAGTCAGACATCTTCTTCGGCGACGTGCCCATGATGACCGAAACCGGCACGTTCATCATCAACGGAGCCGAGCGGGTTCTCGTCAGCCAATTGCAGCGCGCACCCGGGGCGTACTTCGAGCGGGAGCCCTCGCAGGACCCGGCGTGTCCGGAGTGTGGAAAGCTGGAGAACTGGTACTACAAGGCGCGGATATCTGCCAGCCGGGGGGCTCGCATCGAACTGTCAACTTGGACCCATTACTACGCGCGCCGCCGTAACCTGCCGGAAACCATCACAGTCAGCGTGGACCGCCGCCGCCGCATGGGCGTGTCGACATTCCTGTACGCCCTGGGCATAGTCAGCTCCGAGGAAATGCGGGCGCTGTTTGAAGGAGTCGACAACCACGAATGTCGCCGTTTCGTCGCCGGAGCGGAACCCGCAGAAGACCGGGACTACAACCCGCGAGAGGAGGAACTCAGGTCTCTCTGGGACCGGATTCACCCTGATCGCGACTTCGACAGCCAGCAGGCCTATCGCATCGGGCTGGCACAACGGAACCTATATAAATGGCTGCGCCCCGGTGAACCGGCGGTGCAGGTGGATGCCGCGTGCACCTTCGTGCTCAATCATTTTTACGACGGTCGCCGTTTCGACCTGGGAGAAGTCGGGCGGATCAAGATCGACCAACGCCTTGGGCGATCCATCTCGCAGATCCTGTCAGGACACCACAAAAACATACTCGGTCTCGTCCGCGATCAAGCCGAAAACGGCGACGGCATTACCACCGCGGAAATATTCGCCGCATCAGGACGGGAGCACCGGATACTGTCGGACCGGGACGTCGACACTCTGATCAACTACGGTTACCTGGCACGTCGGGCAGACCGTCGGATCATACCCGTGGACGTGTTCGAAGGACTATCAGACGAAGAGGTAAACGTCCGGGTCGAAACCCTCGACGCCGCCAATGCTGGAACCCTGCTTTCGCACATAGGTGTGCAGGAAGACGGGACCCGAACGGTTCGCGTCGAACAGCAAGTTACAGAAACGCTGGGCGATCCAGTGGCCATCGCCACGCAGCCGATCTTCGGCGGTTCGGCTTCGGACGACGCCATCACCTGTGGTGAGGTCGCCATCCTGAAGAACCGTTTCCTGGCCGGCGACAGCATCGTCGAAGCGGGGCAGTTGATCTACGCCGAGCGCGTCAGCCAGGGCCCGCTACAGTCGTGGCAGTTGACGCCAGTCCGGTCGCGGGCATCCCGTATCGTTGGTGTGGTGACCGAGGTTAACTGCGGTCCTAACGGAAACATGCACCGGGTGCGGTTCAACCTGCCTGGCATCGAGATGGACGAGCGTCGGGTACTGAATCTAATGGACATCATTGACACGCTGGAGGCGTTGATCACACAGCACATCGCAAATGGTGAACCCAGGGACAACATCGACCACCTGGGCAACCGGCGGGTACGTGTGGCCGGTGAGCTCATGCGTGACCAGGTGCGGATCGGTCTGCTGCGCATGCACCGGATGTTCCAGGACCGGGTGGGCCGGCTCGAAAAGCCGGAGGACGCCGTGCCGGCGAAACTGGTGAACGTGCGTCCGGTCACCGGAGCGATCAGGGAATTTTTCGGCGGCGACAAGCTGTCGCAGTTCATGGACCAGACCAACCCGCTGGCGGAGCTGACCCACAAACGCCGACTCTCGGCGCTGGGTCGCGGCGGCCTCACTCGCGAAAGGGCGGGGTTCGACGTTCGAGACGTCCACGCGTCGCACTACGGGCGCATCTGTCCGATTGAGACCCCGGAAGGGGCGAACATCGGCCTGCTGAGCAGTTTAGCCGCCTATGCTCGTATCGACCGGCTGGGATTTATCGAAACCCCATACTGGTCGGTAATCAAAAAGCTGTGGCTGGGAGACTGCCGCATCCCCGGATTGCCGGGATACTTCGATCCGATCGGCCACGTGGTGGCCGCAGATGTGAAGACTCGCAAAGGCGAAGTGATCATCAAAGCGGGCGACAAGATCACGGAGGAGGATTGGCGCCGGCTCCGACGTTTGTCCGGTGACCTGGCGATAGATGTTGCGCCGTTTGTGGACACGCGACCGGAGAGCGTCCAATACCTGACCGCTGATACGGAAGAGCAGTTCCGGATTGCGCAGGCGAACTCTGGCTTTGACGATCTGTACCAATTCACCGACGAGTTGGTCGAAGTGCGCGAAGGAGACAACTATCGTCTGGCTCCGCCGGCTACGGTGGAATACGCCGACGTGTCGCCGCTCCAGATCATGAGCGTATCGGCCGCGTTGATCCCGTTCCTGGAGCATGACGACGCCAACCGCGCTCTGATGGGTTGCAACATGCAGCGGCAAGCGGTGCCCTTGCTCCAACCCCAAGCGCCGATCGTTGGGACGGGTATCGAAAGCCGTGTTGCCAGGGACAGCGGCCAGGTGCTGCTGTCGCGCGTTCGAGGCTCGGTGGTATCCGTAAACGGACGCGAAATCGTGGTGGTGGATGGTGCTGGAAAACAGCACACACACCGGCTGGTCAAGTTCGCGAGGACCAACCAGGGCACCTGTTTGAATCAGCGGCCCGTGGTACAGAAGGGAGACTACGTCAACGTGGGAGACACGCTGGCTGACAGCTCTTCCACCGACGGCGGCGAATTGGCCTTGGGTCAGAACGTACTCGTGGCGTTCATGTCGTGGGAAGGTTACAACTACGAGGACGCCATTATCATCAGCGAACGGTTGGTAAAAGACGACCAGTTCACTTCCGTGCATATCGAAAAGTACGAAGTCGAAAGCCGGTCAACCAAGTTGGGCGACGAGGAGATCACTCGTGACATTCCCAACGTGGGTGAAGGCAACCTGAGGGACTTGGACGAACGCGGGATCATCCGGATCGGCGCGGACGTCGGCCCGGGAGACATCCTGGTAGGCAAGGTTACTCCGAAAGGCGAAACGGAGATGACGGCGGAAGAACGATTGCTGCGCGCCATCTTCGGCGAAAAATCCAAGGACGTGCGCGACACGTCCTTGCGGGTCCCGCATGGCCAGCGGGGCAAGGTAATCGGGGTGAAGGCTCTGAGCCGCGAAAAACGGGGCGACGAGCAACCCGGCGACCAATTGCCCCCGGATGTAAACGAGGCCATTCGAGTCTGGGTCGCGCAGACGCGTAAAATTTCCGTCGGTGACAAGATGGCCGGACGTCACGGCAACAAGGGCGTGGTTTCACGGATCCTTCCGGAAGAGGACATGCCGTTCCTGCCCGACGGAACCCCGGTGGACATCATCCTGAACCCAATCGGCGTTCCCTCCCGGATGAACCTGGGCCAGGTGCTGGAAAGTCATTTGGGATGGGCGGCGCGCAGTCTGAACTTCCAGGCTCTGACGCCTGTGTTTGAAGGGGCCGACGACGACAATATTGAAGATTCCCTAGCGCGGTGGTGGTTCGCCGAGCAAGCCAAGGCTGCCGACAACAGCGCCGGACCCGAAGGCGAAATCGACCTGAAGAAGGTCTACGCCTGGCTGCGGGAGCAAGGTTTCGATCCGGAAGCCATCTACGATGAATCGCAGCAAGGCACGGCACGCCACGCGTGTCTGTACCTCTGGCTGAGGGACGTGGCAGGTGAGAACCCCGACGGGCTGAGTCTGGCAGAACTACATCAGATTGCGCTGGATGTGCATCGTGACAAGCTCATTTCTCCGCCGACCTTCGCGAAATTCCAACTGAACGACGGGCGGTCAGGCGAACCGTTCGACCAACCGGTCGCCGTTGGAAGCATCTACATGCTGAAACTGATCCACTTGGTGGAGGACAAGATCCACGCACGATCGACCGGGCCCTACTCAATGATTACGCAGCAGCCGTTGGGCGGGAAGGCTCAGTTCGGCGGGCAGCGTTTCGGCGAGATGGAGGTCTGGGCTCTGGAGGCCTACTCGGCCGCGCACAACCTGCAGGAGGTGCTGACGATCAAGTCCGACGACGTCACGGGTCGGGTCAATACTTACGAATCCATCGTTAAGGGCAATCCCATTACGCAACCTGGCATCCCGGAATCTTTCAACGTGCTGCTCAAAGAGCTGCAAAGCCTTGGGCTGAACGTGAGACTGGAGGACGAAGACGAGCAGGAAGACGGTAGCCTGGGTCTGCCCGGAGAAGACGACTATCTCTTTGCCGCGGAGGTCAACTAGATTATGGTCAGAATGCTGGACAACCGCGAAGCCACTTCCTCTGATTTCAACGCGATACGCATTTCCATAGCCTCGCCCGAGCAGATCGCGGGGTGGTCTTCAGGCGAGGTGCAAAAGGGCGAAACTATCAATTACCGAACGCAACGGCCTGAAAAGGACGGGCTGTTCTGTGAGAGAATTTTCGGCCCAACCAAGGACTGGGAATGCCAGTGCGGCAAGTATAAGCGCCAGAAGTATAAGGGCGTCGTATGCGACCGCTGCGGCGTTGAGGTAACGCGGGCGAATGTCAGGCGCCAGAGGCTGGGTCACATCGCCTTGGCCGCTCCGGTGGCCAATATTTGGTTCGTGAAGAACACGCCCAGCGTGATGAGCCTGGCGCTCGACCTGAAACTGTCGGACCTCACTCGCGTGCTCTATTACTCGGCCTACATGATCAATCAGGTCGATATCGATCTGATGCGTGAGCAGCTGGAGCGACACAGCACTGAAGTTGACGAACTGCGGGAGGGCCCGCTGTCGGTTGCCTACGGCGCGTGGCAGCGTGTTGCGGACCGCGTTGGAGACTGGGCACTGGAAGGCAGTTTGCACGAGGCCGTGTCGATCATCAGTGGTCCGTCGAAAGACCTACCGCAGGTGGTAAATGCGGCCAAGTCTGCCCTGATGCGCCTGGCCGCCATCCAGGATCCACAAGAGGGCGATTTCTCGGCTGACCTGGACAGCCTGCTTGCCTTGACGCCCGCAGGTATCAAGGCTGAGCGCGCTACGTACGAAGTCGGACGGTTGCTGCTGGCGGAGGGAGTGATCGACTCTCCCGATAAGCTTGCCATGGCGGCAATTGAGGGCGACCAGATTGCAGTCGCGATCTCAGGCCTTCACCACGGCAGCATTCCCGTTAAGGAAGCTCTTGACCGACAATCGCCGTACGCCCAAGCCGTGGTTGACGCCTTCAACGCGTGCCGCACCGATCCCAGCGAGGAGCTGCAGGACAACCTGATCGACGCCGTAGAACGTCTGCGGGACGACATTACGGCGGTATATGACGAGGCGTTAGCGCCCGCAGTCAATGGCGTGGCCGCCGCGGTGATCGGTGTCGGATCCGGGTCCTTCGGACCGACCGCACAGCAACCGCTTTCTGACGACTTGGCGGAGATTGAACACGCTCTGACGGCCGTGGAACAGGGGGTTCGCAGCTGGAACTACCGTCGGTCAGATGACAACCCTGAGGGACGCGGTTGGAATCTGCCCGCGTTCAATGCGCTGCTGGAACGCTTGCACGCAGACAGCAGCGACATGAAAGTGATCGGCGAGCTGGAAGACCGTATCGAGTTCATCCAGACCGACATCACGCCGGAAAATCAGCAAAAAGAGATCTCGCTATGGCGCCGTCAGCTGCCGGTGATTCGCGACCTGCTCGGAGTGGTCGACGATTACCTTTTGCGGGCCGTCGCGGAACGTCGCAAGGAAGCCGTGGACCTGATCCAGGCCATGCGCTGGCTGCGGTGGGATCCTTCCCAGCGCCCGCGCAGCGCAGACGTGGATTGGCTGTGGGACGACCTGAAGCTGCCGGCTGCAGCCCGCAACGAAACCGAATTGCCGGACGAGTTCTACATCGCCCGCAGCGGTTCGTTGGGCCTGCACCTGACCACCCTCTCCACCAGCCGCTACGACCGGTTGAAGCCCTTCTGGGGCGAGGCTTTCGACGCCGAGATGGGCGCGGAGCCGATATTGGAATCTTTGAAGCTTCTGGACACGGACCTGGACCAGGAGCGCTACTACACTGAACTGGAAATGCGGGCGACTTCTGCCCAGATTCGTACCAAGGCTGGCAAGCGGTTGCGCCTGCTGGAAACCTTCCGCCGCAGCGAAAACCGGATGCAGGACATGATCATGACCGTGCTGCCGGTGCTCCCGCCCGAATTGCGGCCAATGGTGCAACTGGACGGCGGTCGGTTCGCGACCAGTGACCTCAATGACCTGTACCGGCGGGTCCTCTCCCGCAACCACCGGCTGAAGCGCTTCGCCAGTATGCGCGCCCCGGGACTGATGATCCGGAACGAAAAGCGGATGCTGCAGGAAGCGGTAGATTCGCTGATCGACAATGGCCGGCAGGGCAAGGCGGTCAAAGGCAAGCGCGACCATGCCCTGAAGTCCCTGAGCGATCTGCTCAAGGGTAAGCAGGGTAGGTTCCGGCAGAACCTGCTGGGCAAGCGGGTGGACTACTCCGGCCGTTCCGTGATTGTCGTGGGCCCCGAGCTGAAAATGGACCAATGCGGCCTGCCCAAGCGGATGGCGCTGGAGTTGTTCAAGCCGTTCGTGATGCACCGCCTCGTATTAAACGCCCTGGCTCCAAACATCAAGGCGGCCAAGCGAATGGTCGAGCGTTCCTCGCCAGAGGTTTGGCACATCCTCGAGGATGTCATCAAGGACCGGCCGGTGATGTTGAACCGGGCGCCCACCCTGCACCGGTTGGGTATCCAAGCTTTCAAGCCCGTGCTGATTGAGGGTAGCGCTATCCAATTGCACCCGCTCGTGTGTACGGCGTTCAACGCAGACTTCGACGGCGACCAGATGGCGGTACACGTGCCCCTGTCGGCCATGGCGGTGCACGAAACCCGCTCGGTCATGCTGAGCATCAACAACATGCTATCCCCGGCTTCGGGCGACCCGCTGGTGGCGCCGACGCTGGACATGGTGATGGGCTGCTATTACCTGACCGAACTGGTCGCGGATGGCAAGGGCGGCGGCGGAGTATTTTACGATGTCGACGAAGCCCGCATCGCGTACTCCGACGGGCAGATTGACCTTCGTTCCCCGATCACGGTGCTGAAGGTAGCCGGCACGGATAGCAAGATCGAGACAACCATGGGCCGGCTGATATTCAACGAGATCATACCTGACGCACTGGGATACAAGAACCAGTTGATGGACCGGGGCGCCATCAAGGACCTTACATCGGAGCTCTACCGAAATCTGTCCAACGAAGAGACCGCGAGGGCCCTGGACAGCATCAAGGACATGGGCTTCTACTACGCCACCAAGTCCGGCATCACCATCGCCATTAACGACATCCAGGTGTCGGAACGTAAGCGGGACATCCTCGACACGGCGGGCCAGAAAGTGGCCGAACACGAGGACAACTTCATGATGGGAATGATGACGGAGGAGGAGAAGTACGAGAGTATTATCGACACCTGGACGCGGGCGTCCGACGACATGCAGAAGATAGTGGAGTCTGAGATGGCCAACTACGGCGGTGTCGCCGTTATGGCCAAATCAGGAGCCAAGGGTAACATCTCGCAAATCAAACAGATGGCCGGAATGCGCGGCCTGATGAGCGACCCGGAAGGCCGTATCATCGAGCGGCCGGTGAAGTCGAGTTTCCGCGAAGGATTGACGGCGCTGGAGTACTTCATTTCCACGCACGGTGCGCGAAAGGGACTCACTGACACCGCGCTGCGAACCGCGGACAGTGGCTACCTGACGCGGCGGTTGGTGGACGTGTCCCAGGAAGTGATCGTTCAGGAATCGGACTGCGAGTTCGCGGAACCGTTCTACGTGGAACCGAGGCCCAACGATCCGACGCTATCCAACCTGCCGGAACGTGTCGTGGGTCGTATGGCGGGGGACGTGATAGCGGAACCGACCAGCGGCGAGATTATCGTCGACCGCAATGAAATGATTGACGAGCCAGTGGCCGCGGCCATCCGCGATGCCGGTATCGACCGGATACCGGTGCGGTCGCCGTTGACCTGCCAAACCCGCAGGGGCATCTGCCAGATGTGCTACGGACGGCTGCCGGCTACCGGCAATCTCGTCGAGATCGGACAGGCAGTGGGCGTCATCGCGGCCCAGAGCATCGGTGAGCCTGGCACCCAGTTGACCATGCGCACCTTCCACACCGGAGGGATCGCCGGCTCCGACATCACCACGGGTCTCCCTCGGGTGCAGGAGCTATTCGAGGTGCGACCTCCAAAGGGCGCGGGAGTGCTGACGCACATCGACGGTACCATAGGCATAGAGGAAGACCCTAACGGCTCGAGGCGGATTCGCGTCACCTACGACGAAGAGGAACGCCACGACTATGCGCTGCCGGCTGGAGCCATCCGGCTGGTGGAGCGGGGCGAACCAGTCGAAGAAGGCAAGTTGCTGGCCGTGGTGCTGAACATCGGTTCCTCGCCCGCTGTTGCCGACGGCGACGCCGAGCCGAGCACTGCCCTGGCAAACACCGACGTGGTGAACGAAATTCGCTCGGACTTCCAGGGCGAGGCGGAAGTTTCCGACAATGGAATAACCATTGTGTGGCGGGAGGAAGAGTCCCGCGTGTACGACGTGAGTTCGCAGATGAACCTGAAAGTCGGCAACGGCCAACAGGTCATGGCCGGCGCCGCGCTGGTGGACGGACCGTTGGATCTGCGCGAACTGCTGGACGTCCGGGGCCTGGAAGGTCTGCAGCACTACCTGGTTGACGAGGTACAGGAGGTTTACCGCTCTCAGGGCGTGAGCATCCACGACAAGCACATCGAGGTCATCCTCCGGCAAATGCTGCGGCGGGTGCAGGTCGAAACGGCCGGTGACACCGAGTTCATCCCCGGCGACGTCGTGGACAAGTTCCGGTTCCAGGACCAGAACGCCCAGGTGCTGGCCGAGGGTGGCGAGCCGGCGACAGCGAAGACGTTGCTGCTGGGCGTTTCCAAGGCCGCTCTCACCACGGACAGCTTCCTCTCCAAGGCTTCCTTCCAGGAAACCACGAAGGTGCTCACTATGGCTGCGGTCGCCAGCGACCGGGACTGGTTGCGCGGTCTCAAGGAGAACGTGATAATCGGCCGTCTGATCCCGGCTCGGCTGGATTCTTTGCTACAGGCGGAGAACGACTTCGCGCTGCGCGAAGCCATGGGCGAATTCGTCCATGAGCTGGCCCCGGCATGGCTCTCTGGAGACGGAGAGATACCGGACGAGTTCGCCGGTCTGGACGGAGCGGAGGAACTGATCGACGAGAATCTTATCGCGGGACAGGCTCTGTCGCAATTTGGCGGCACTGGCATCGGCGACGCCGGTTTCCAGATCAGGACCGCGGAAGAAGAGGACGAGTTGCTGCGAAAGGCCCAATCCCTGACCGACAACGACTCCGAAATCGATCGAGAAGTGGAATTGACCGCATCGCGGATCTTCTCGCCGTTCGAAGAGGAGGTCGAGGACATTCCGCGGCTGTAGTCGACGAACAACCCACGGGAACCGAGTAGGGGCGAAATATAATCGCCCCTACGTTCATGCTAAAGGAGGTTCTGTAGGCCATGGACTTGTCGGTGAATCTGGCGCCAGGCAAGCCTGAAGGACTGGCGTTAGGCAATCCGGTGATGATCGCTTCAGGGACCTTCGGCTACGACGGATACGGACGGGGGCTCGCCGGGGACGCTCCATTAGCGTCGTTGGGCGCCGTATTGCCAAAGACCTTCACCCGTCACGCGCGAATGGGCAACCCGGAACCCCGTTGGTTTCCGGAATCATTCAGGGAAGGCCTGGAGGCGGGCGAAACTACCTTGCTGAACTCAGTCGGCCTGACCAATCCCGGAATAGAAACGGCGATGGCGGATTTGGCGCAGCAATGGGCGGGTTTAGACGTGAACTTCGTGATGAGCATGGCCGGCGACTCTCCCGAACAATGGGAGGAGATGGCCTCGTTCACCCGGGGGGTGAAAGGGTTTTCGGCGATTGAGCTGAACCTGAGTTGCCCGAACGTGGACGACGGTGCAATGTTCAGCCACTACCCGCGATTGACCGAAGCGGCGGTCGCAGGGGTGCGTCGCCAAACCGACCTGCCCCTTTGGGCCAAACTGTCTCCCAACGTTCCCGATATCACTGAAATAGCCCATGCCGCAATTGATGCCGGCGCCGACGCGTTGACCATCTCCAACACAGTTCCGGCAATGCATGTCGACATTGAGACCGGGCGGGCGGTATTGGGAACTGGCTACGGAGGACTGTCCGGGCCAGCGTTGCGTCCGGTCGCCATGGCCCTGGTGCACAAGGCTGCTCAGGCGGTGAGCGTGCCGATCATAGGCGTGGGCGGCATCATGACCGGGCAACACGCGGCCGAGTTCCTGATGGCCGGAGCAACGGCGGTTCAGGTGGGCAGCGCAAACCTGGCTGACCTGTACGCTCCCTTCCGCATATTGTCGGAACTGGAAGACCTGCTCACGCGTTGGGAAGTGGACAGCGTGGAGCAGATTATCGGGACCGCTTGGTGGGGCTAGCTCTCGATCCCACCCGCCTAAACCCGCTACCAGGCCGAGCGCAGTACGGCCTCCAATTCCTCGGCCCCGTTAATCGGCCGTACGTTGCGATGCAGGCCGAAATCCGTCACGGCATCCTCGGCGATCTGCGATAAGCCCTCCACTGGGACGCCTACATCCCGCAAACGCACGGGCAGACCTATGGCCTCGAAAAACCCGGTAACCGCGGCCGCGGCCGAATCGGCAGCTTCCCGATCGTTATCGCCGGGCTCGCGGACGCCCAAAGCGTCGGCAACCCGCGCCTGCCCGGCCGTATTGAAGTCGCGATTAAACCGCATCCCGGGTCCGGTGGTTATCGAATACGCCGCGCCATGGTTGCAATCGGGGTAGCGGGTGTCCAGGCTATGCGCCAAAGCGCTTACCACGCCCAGGGCTGATCCGCTGGCTCCCGTGTCCCATGCACGGTTGTACATGAACGATGCCACGCACAGGTTTACGCGGGCAGTCCCGTCTTCACCGGCTTTGCGCACCAGCGGAAGATTCTCCACCAGCAGCCCCAGTGACGACAGCAGGTCGGCAGCGGCCATAGCGTTGACGCGCGGGGCTTGGAGAGCGCCTACCACTCCACTGAACAAAGAACCAGACGCGCTGATGCACAGGTCCGCCGGGGCAGTCAGCAGGGCCTCGGAATCCCAGATCACCGCCTCCGGGCGTGTCTTGGGATCGAACATCTCCAGCCGGTGGCCCGTGTCGGCGTCGATCACTGCCGTTCCAGCGCGCGTGGCCGCGGTGGTGGGTGTGGTCAGAACCAGGATGTTGGGGATCTTGGGGGCCATCAAACGCGGGCTTATCGGAGGCTGTCCCGGAGGATACTTGGTGGCGTGATCCCGCGGATGCCCATCCTCTGCAAGTATGATGATAATGGCCCGGGCGGTGACCACCGCGCTGCCGCCGCCCACCGCAACAATCAGGTCTGCACCGGCATCTCGGGCCATTGCGGCGCCCTTCATGACCGACGGCACGGGCGAGCCTGCCTCGACTCCGTCGAATACACCGGCGGGCGGTCCTCCGAGGGCTTCCGTTACCCGTTCGAGCAAATCGGTACGCGTGGCGACCGATTGACCGCAAATTACGAAAGGCCGGACCGCTCCGGTGCGTTGTACGGCCGCCGACAGGTTGGACAACGCGCCGTCGCCGGCGAAAACGCGCACGGGGTAGGCGACGTGGCGGAACGAGTGCACTGTTGTCATAAGCAAACCTTTGGTGAAAATGGGACCCTCTGAAGAGGCGATAGGCGGTCAGCATTTTACTACCTACGTACGAGGCTCGCCACGAAGGTCTGATAAAATTGACCTACCAACATGTCTGCACAACGGCCCACACCATCCCCTGGCTCGCTGCCGGCGCGACTGACCCGATATCGGGACCAGGCCCTGCGCCTGCAGGAATCGGCGCGCGTCGCAATGCAAAGAGGGCAGTGGAGCCAGGCGGAAGAGTTGATCTGGGGCGGCCTGGTCGCCGCGTCGCGCGGTGTCGCGTTGTGGTACGGCGAGGATACTAGCGACGACACGAAGCTCAAGGAATTTCTGAGACGCGTCGGGGACGAGGAAAAAGACCGGTACATCCGCGACGCTTTTGACCACCTGTCAGCCTTGGCCGACACGGCCGAGCGAGTACGCGAGAGACGAACTCGGGTCGATTATCTGATCCTCGCGATGGACGACCTTGACGAAGGCATTGACCGGTTGGTTGCCCGGATACCCGGGGGCGATGAATCCCTACCGTCCGCCAACCCCGATGACGACGTTGTAGACTTCGGCGGGTGAATCTTGGCAGCCGATGAAATCCTGCAGGTAACGTCACGCGGCACGGTTGGTCGCCCCAATCCTGCGGGCGTGCTCGCCGTCGAGGCGGGCACCGTCGCCATCGAGACCCACGGGTGCAAGCTGAACCAGGCGGACAGCGCGGTCCTGGCGCAGGAGTTTGCACGGGTCGGCTACAGGTTGGTGGACCGCCGTCGTGACGCCGACATCATCGTAGTCAATACTTGCACGGTGACCACCACGGCAGATTCCAAGGCTCGCCAAGCCCTGCGGGCCGCCCACCGGGGCAATCCAGAGGCGGTGGTCGTCGCCGCTGGTTGTTACCCGGAACGGGCTGCGGAGGACCTGCGTCGCATTCCCGAGGTATCGTTGGTGGTGGGCAACCGGGCCAAGCCGGATTTGGTGGCTATGGCGGTAGCCGAAAGCGCCAGGCGGCGCGGAACCGAGGCACCGGCCCAGGCGTCGTCCGATAACGACGTCCTGACGGGCATCCTTCGCCGCAGCCGGGCGATGGTGAAGATACAGGAGGGCTGCGACCAGGTCTGCGCGTATTGCATCGTACCCAAGGTGAGGGGCCGGGAACGGAGCGTCCCTCCTGCCCAAATTGTTGAGGCGGTCCAACTGCATTTGGCCTCCGGGTTCAAGGAAATCACGCTGACCGGCACGCAACTGGGTACGTACGGGTTCGATCTGGTAGGCGTAGACCTGCCGGAGTTGCTCGACCAGATATTGGGAGAAACGGACCTGCCCCGGTTGCGGGTTTCATCGCTGCAGGCACATGAGATCAGTTCGGACCTGCTGAAGCGGTGGGAGGACCCGCGTTTGTGCCCACACTTTCACGTGCCGTTGCAAAGCGGCAGCGACAACGTGCTCAAGGCGATGCGGCGCCGATACGATACCGAAACGTTCCGGAGCGCCGTAACGCTAATCCGGGATACGGTCGCTGACGCCGGTATAACCACGGATGTGATCGCGGGCTTCCCGGGCGAGACGGAAAAGGATCACGCAATGGGCGTGGCATTGGTTGGCGAAATCGGTTTCGCGGACGCTCACGTGTTCCCTTACTCACAACGTCCTGGAACGACGGCTCACTACATGAAGGAACAGGTGACACCGGCCGACAAGCGCCAGCGCGCCGGGGAGATGGCGGCAACGGCCTCGGTCGGGTTCGAAACGTTCCGCACCGGCATGAAGGGCAAAGTGCGCCGCGTGTTGTGGGAAACGGCCCGACCGGTTGGCAATGGAGCGATGCTCTGGAGCGGGCTTACCGACAACTATGTACGCGCGTCGACCGAGGGCAACGCGGAAATGGGCAACAGCATAACGTCCGCTCGATTGGGGCATCTGACCGGCAAGGTGGTGCAAGCGGAAGTCCTGGAAGGTTGATCCGTCGCCGTTGATCGCATCGGTACCTGCTGGGTCTCGGCAACCCACCTCCGCATCGAGATGCTTTGCGAAATGCAGCCGCGACTACGGGAATTCGGAAGGACGTGAGAGGACCACGGCGTATTTCCGTGTTTGGCGCGCTGGCATCAGACTTAGCGACCATCCCGCGACCGCATCGTGAAATGGCAGCGCCGGGCCATCTTTCAATCGGCGTCGCCAGCCGGTGTGGAGGATCACCAAGTGATACGGACACACCGCGTGCGAACCCATTCTGGGTTGGGATGGACAGCTCTCGGCATCAGCATTGACGGCCCGGTGTTTCCTCGCCTGGGAGGTAGCCATGTTCCCGCCGGTCTCTGTGTGTGACGCCTTACGGTATAACGGTTTCCGACGGGCAGGAAGCAATTCCTGACGCGTGCCCGGGTATAGCGATTTCGTGGGCTGGCCAGCACCATGTTGGTGCTGGCCTGCTATTTCTGTGCCTGGCAGTTACGCGTTGGAGGTGCCCCTCGTAGTGAAATACAGCACCGTCCCTGGCAAGAAAGCGCAGTGATGACGATGGGGTTCGCCTCAACCGGACGGCGCTCATATCAGTAGGTGAATGGATGACAGACGACGTGATCCTGCGGGTGCAGGATCTAAAGACCCACTTTTTCACCCGTACCGGCGTCGTGAAGGCGGTAGACGGTATCAACTTCCAAGTCAAGCGCGGAGAGACTTTGGGAATCATGGGCGAGTCGGGGTCTGGAAAAAGCATGACCGCGCGGTCGATCCTGGGTATGGTGCCGCACCCGGGTCGCATAGTAGGCGGGAGCATCAATTACCTCGGCGAAAACCTGCTCGAAAAAAGTCGAGGCGAAATGCGGGATATCCGTGGCTCCGGCATCTGCATGGTGATGCAGGACCCGTTGACGTCGCTGAACCCCGTGTTCACGGTGGGTGACCAGCTGGTCGAAACGTTAAACTTGGAATACAACGAACCGAAGCGATCACTGCGCGACCGAGCGATGCGGCTCCTGGAAAACGTCCAAATTCCGGCGGCCGCAGACCGTTTGAATAACTTCCCTCACCAAATGAGCGGCGGTATGCGCCAGCGTGTGGTGGGTGCAATCTCCATTTCCAGGGCGCCAAACTTGCTAATCGCTGACGAGCCTACTACTTCCCTGGACGCAACCATTCAGCTGCAGTACCTGCGTCTGCTTAAAGACCTCCAGGCGCAGACCGGTGCGGCGATTATCTTCATCACGCACGATTTCGGGATCGTAGCCCGGATGTGCGACCGGGTGGCCGTCATGTGCGCGGGGCGTATCGTAGAGCAGTCGGATGTTGAAGACATGTTCGACCGGCCGGCTCACCCTTACACCGAAGCCTTGTTGCAGTCGGTGCCGGACCTGGACGTCGATGTCGACATGCTGCCTTCTATCAAGGGCCAGCCGCCATCCTTGGACGCCCTGCCCGAGAGTTGTTCGTTTGCGCCGCGCTGCCCACATGCGTGGGACCGCTGCGAGGAATACCCACTGGAATTCCCCGTGGCGCCGGGTCATGTGTCGCGGTGCTGGAGGGCGGAATAATGGTTACTACTGCTGAAATGGCGGATACGGCTACCGGCAGCGGCGAGCAGCCGCTGGTGCGCTTGGAGGGCATACGTCGCCACTTCCCGGTTTTTCGAGGCAACGTGCTGCGACGTCGGACCGGGACGGTGAAGGACGTTGACGGCATCTCGATCAAAATCATGCCAGGTGAGACCTACAGCCTGGCAGGAGAATCGGGCTGCGGAAAGACCACGACCAGCCGGATGCTGCTGATGGCCGACAGTCCCACGGAAGGCAATATCTATTTCGATGACCGTCGGATGAACCAGTTCTCGGGGGCGGAGCGTCGGAACTTCAAGGCCGCGGTGCAAGCCGTATTCCAGGACCCCTGGAGCTCATTGAACCCCAGGAAGCGGGTGGACCAGATAATCTCCGAACCGTTGATCACCCACCAACGGCTCAGCCGGTCCGCGGTGCGCGCCCAGGTCCAGGAACTGCTGCAGGTGGTGGGGCTGCACCCCTTCCACGCCGAGCGTTACCCTCACGAGTTCAGCGGCGGGCAACGCCAGAGAATAGCCATCGCCCGCGCCCTTTCCACCCGGCCAAGGCTGATCGTCCTTGACGAGCCGGTATCTGCCCTGGACGTGTCAATCCGCGCCCAGATCCTGAACCTGTTGCAGGAGCTTCAGGCTACCTATGAGCTGAGCTACCTGTTGATCGCGCACAACCTGGCGACGGTGCGCTACATGAGCCACATGGTGGGCGTGATGTACCTGGGCAAGATCGTCGAGAAATCGCCGCCGGTGGAGCTGTTCACCAACCCCCAGCACCCGTACACCCGGGCGTTGATCTCGGCCTCACTGCCGCCGCACCCCCGGCGTCAGAGAGAAGAAATTGTCCTGACCGGCGAGGTCCCGTCGCCTCTGAATCCACCGTCGGGCTGCACGTTCCATCCGCGCTGTCCGTTCGTGATGGAACGCTGCTCAGTGGATGTGCCGTTGCTACGGGAGTACGCCACGGGACACGCCACCGCGTGCCACCTCTACGCCGAGGGAGGATCGAACGTCTGCTAGAGATCTGCTCCGGCCTGAGACAGTCACAGCAAACCGCACGCCTGCTCCTACAGCAACGGGAGCAGGCGTTGGTTTTTTGCCATGCCTCCGAGCCACCGAAACCGTTGCCGGCTCCGTGGCAGCCAGCCAAAGCTTCCGCACACGCGGAATTCTCAATATGGCAAGGTTTTACATATTTGAAACACGGATACCAACGTCGAGTGGAGTATAATAGCTCGGCTGAATGCACCGAATCGGTGCATTGTTTGGTGATTGTCGCAACCGAACTGGAGCGCGCTATTGATTCAGGCGAGTGAACTGGCCCATCCGATCCGGTTGGCGCGCGGGATGTTCTACGGATGGTGGTTGGCCGTCATCGGCGCCGTGATAATGGTTATCGGTACCGTACCCCTATTCCAGGCGCTTTCCTTGTGGCTGCCGGTTTTGTCGCAGAACTTCGGTTGGACACCCTTACAGTTGTCCTGGGCGTTCACGCTAACCCGGGTGGAAGGAACGGTAATGGGGCCCATCGCGGGTTGGGGTGTGGACAAGCTGGGCCCGCGCAAGATGGTGGCGATCGGTCTCGTCATATTCGCTATTGGATTCGTTCTTTTCAGCCGGACGACTAACCTGTGGATGTTCTACCTGGCCTTCGTGGTTGTCAGCCTGGGAGCGGGTCTGGGCTCGTGGCTGCCGGCCAACACTGCGCTCAACAATTGGTTCCGGGTGCGCCGTTCAACCGCAATGTCCATACCCATGCTCGGGTTTGGTATCGGCGGTGTTTTCGTGGTGCCGCTGATGGCGTGGGCGATGGGCTGGGACACCAAAGCCGCTGTGGAGATACCGGGCCGTTTGGGGTGGCAGAATACAGCGCTGCTGGTGGGCGCTATCGGCTTCGTGGCGGCAGTGCCCCTGGCCCGGCTGGTGCGGAACAGTCCGGAGGACTACGGGCAGCATCCGGACGGAATTGACCCGGAAACGGCCGCACAGGCCGGTCCGCGGAGGACCGCCGACGGCAGGGGAACCGTTGCGCCGGACTACACGTGGCAGGAAGCGATCCGAACGCGGGCTTTCTGGTTCATTACTATGGGGCACGCCAGCTCATCCATCATCATCATCAGCGTGATGTTCTACCTGGGCCTGTTGATGGTGGAACGCGGTTTTACGCTGGGGCAAATTGGCGGGGTGATTTCGGCGCAGACCGCGGTATCCACGGCCTTCATATTGGTGGGAGGGGTAATCGGGGACCGCGTGCCCATCCGATTGGCTATCTTCGGCTTCTCTCTCCTGCAATCTATCGCCATGATCGTTTTGTTGACGGCCGAAACGCTGCCGATGTTTTACCTGTTCACTGTCTTGATGGGCATCGGGTTCGGAGGCAGGACGCCGTTGACCACTGCCATTCGCGGCGTTTATTTTGGGCGAAGCAACTTTGCCCGGATAACGGGAATTTCGATGATTCCAATGAACATAATGTTCGTCGTGGTGGTGCCGTATATCGCGTGGATGGAGGAGTACATCACCGGCAGTTACACGCTGCCGCTGGCGTCCATCGCAGCGGTGAGCGCGGTGGGATCCGTGATGTTCCTGCTCATGGGCAACCCGCGCCTGTCGCCCTCCCAGCGGCGGCGTGCGGATGTGCAGCGGCTGGTCACGCAGGGATCGACCAGCGGATCAAACGACTGACGCTGTTCGCTATTCCCCCTGGCGGCCGCGCATCCGCGGGGCCGTTGAGCACACCGTTGCGCCTGCATTGAGGCTTCCAATCGGTGTTGCTCAACTTCAAGTCCTCGGCCAAGGCCAATTACGGGTGGTGGCTCGTGGGCATCGGTGTCGTCGTCATGACGCTCACCGGGAATGGCCTGGTGCTCTCATTCGTGAGGATTCTGGAACCCACGCTCTCGAGCGGATCGAGAGCGCCGCTGCTTTGGACGGTCACTTCCTCACGCCAGTTCAGCCTGGTGTTGCTGCCAATAATTGGCTTGGCCGTGGATCGATTCGGACCGCGCCCGATGATGCTGGCAGGACTGACCCTGTGCGTCGTCGCGGCGGTGGCGGCGTCATTGCTGCCGGTCGGAGTGGCTACGTTGGCGCTATTCCCGGTTTTGACGGCCGGCACATTGGTGGGCACCAGCACGCCGGTGTTGACGAGCATCAACGACTGGTTCTACCGCCGGCGAGCGCTGGCGATAGCGGTGTTGCTGTTCGCCGTCGACACGCTCAAATTCCCGATTTCGTTGGCGACCACGGACCTGGGAACCGCGACCCTTATTTCCGGGGTGCTCATCCTGGTGATTGGACTGCCGTTGGCAACGCAGGTCCGCCGGCAGGACCCAGGAGTCGGCCGGCCAGCAGGGGATAAACAGCCGCCGGGTGACGAATCCGGCCAGTGGGACGGCGGAGATGCTGCGCCGGAGTATCGGTGGACTGAAGCGGTCAGGACTCGCGAATTCTGGTTGTTGACTGCGGCCGCGGCCAGCCTCACCGCGGTGGACCAACTGACGCGGACGTTGCTCTTCCCAATCGCCGACTACCGTTTCGAACTGGAAGGTTCATACCGGCAGTCCGAAGATCCGTACGGGATTGTTTCCTCGGTGTTCCTCCTGGTCGGCGGGCTAATGGCGATGCGAATGCGGCTTCGCAGCGCATTGCTGATCTTCGCCATCGTCCACCTGCTCGCTGTGATAATTGTCCTGCTCGCACCGAACACGTGGTGGTTATTCGTCGCGTCCGTGATCCTTGGCGCTGGCCGCGGCGGCTCGCGGGCGCTGGGCATCGCGGCGGTTGGCGACTATTTCGGCAGAAACCGATTCGCAACCCTCTTGGGCACTCGCGGGTTGTTGATCGCCGTTGCGGCGTTGGCGATGGTGGGTGGCCCATTGTTGGTCACAAGATTGGCGGAGAACCCTACCTGGGCGTACGCGGCGGCGATAGTTCCTGCTGCGGTGGGAGTCGCAGCCTACCGGATGCTTGGCGATCCCAAGCATGCACCCTCCGAGACAACCCTCGGCGACGCTGAAGGCTAATCGGTTACAGACCCAAACCGGGCCATGACTTCCTCGGCAAAAAGGGCCAGGGTTTCCGACGGGGCCGGATCCGGGAAAACGACGAAGAAGTAACGAATGCCGTAGTCCACATACTCCTGAATCCGGTCGCAGACCTGTTCCGGTGTGCCCGCAAGGGTATTGCGTAAACGCCCGTTCTGATATTCCGTAACGGTCATTCCGGCCCGTTCCGCGAGATCGGCTACCAACTGGTCGTATTCTCGCTGGGTCGGCGCGATCACGCAGTCGGCGTTGTGCGTCAGCTCGATGGTAGCGGGGTCTCGCCCGGCAGCTTCAGCAGCGCCGAATATGACGCTGGCGTTTTGCCTGTGTTCGTCCACGGTATCGTTTGAACCGGCGTTACTGATATCGGCGATGCGCCCGATGGCTGGGAGGACATAACGCGGGCCGTGACCACCAACCAGGATCGGGGGCATGGGGCGTTGAGTCGGTTTGGGTAGGATGGACGCACCGGAAACGGGGTAGTATCGACCATCGAAATCCACGGACGGCTCGGTCCAGAGGCGGCGGATCAGCGCGATCGCCTCTTCCAGCATCTCGCAACGCGCACGCGTCGACGGAAAGGGCAAGCCGCTGGAGACGGTGTCGCTGCGGCTGCCGCCGGCTCCGATCCCCAAGGTGATCCTACCGCCGCTGATAACGTCCAGCGTGGCCACCATCTTACCCGTGAGCACCGGGTGGCGGTACGGGTTCGCCAGTACCATCGGCACCGCGCGGATACGCTCGGTCTGGGCCAGCAGTGCGCTGAGGGTGGTCCAACATTCCAGTGCGTCAATGGTCAGCAGATCGAACAGGCTGGCCGAGTAGTAGCCCAGCCGGTCGGCTTCCTGCCAGACGCGGAGCAGGTCTTCGTACCCGTAACGGTACTGGTTGATGCGGACGTTGAACTTGACCGGGGCGTTTACGGAGGCGGATGCCATTGGTCTAACCTAAAAAAGTAGGGGCGAACAATCATTCGCCCCTACGCAGGAAGCCGATTTGAGCCGGATTACTTCGAGCCGTTTCCGTTGCGGAACGCGGGAATGACTTCCTTGCCGAACTTCTCGATGGAGCCCATCACCTTATCATGGGGGATGGTCTCGGTCTGCATGATCAGCATGACCTGGTCGACTCCGATGTCCTCATACATCTGGCAGGTCTTGATGCAGGACTCGGGGTCTCCGGCGATGATGACACCGCGGTCGGACAGGGTCTTGCCGTCAAGCTGAGCGATGGCCGCCCGGGCGGCGCCGGGACCAGCGTCCAGCGACAGACCGACGTCCTGCGCCAGCTGCTGGTGCTCCTCGTCGGACTGGCGAAGCCACCGGCTGAAGTCAGCGCTCAGGTGATCCGGCACGCCACCCCAGGCTTCGAGAAGCTCTTCGTAGGCGCCGATACGCCCGGCGATGTAGGGCTTGTCCGGGCCGAAGAAGGTCTTCATCGACTCGGCGGCCAGTTCCTTGGCGTAATCGTCGTCGTCGTCGCAGAAGCCGTGGACGTTATTGCCCCAGAACTCGGTGATGAACTCGCCGACTGGCTCGCAGTCCTTCAGGGCATCGCGGTAAATCTGCACCTTTTCTTTCAGCACTTCGACGGCGTAGGAAGCGGACGACAGCACGCCGATACCCTTCTGGGCGGCCAGGCGGAAACTGTCTTCTGAAGTGCAGGCGAGGTACATCCGCGGGTGCGGCTGCTGGAAGGGCTTGGGGAGTACCCGGCGCTTGGGCACGCTCCAGTTCTCACCCTCGTACTCGTACTCGTCGGACGTCCAGATCTTGGGCAGCATGTTGATCGATTCGTTCCAAAGGTCGCGGGTGTCCCGCGGGTCAACGCCCAAACCGGTTTGCTCATAGGCGTTGGATCGCCCGGTTCCCACTTCAATGCGACCGTCGGTGAGCTGGTCCAGCAGCGCCACGCGCTCGGCGACCCGAACGGGGTGGTGATAGGGCAGGATGCAGACGCCGTAGCCGATGCGAATCTGTTTGGTGATTCGGCTCAATGCGCCGAAGATGGCGTCTTGCGACGGAGAGCCGGAGAAACCGGTCAGGAAGTGGTGTTCAACGAACCACAGGTTGTCGAACCCTACCTGGTCGGCCAATTCACACTGTTCCAGAGTTTCCTTATAGAGGGCGTTCCAATCGATCTCAGTGCCCTCGAACGGGCGCTGGCATTCGTAAAGCAAACCGAATTGCATGGCATTTCTCCTGTGCGGCGGGACTGCTGCGAGGGGCGCTTCAGGCTAATCGCGAGCGAGTGCGCGACGAAAGGCAACCAAAAGCGCCAAACGCAATTGTTGGCGGCAGTATAGCGCAATCGCGATCTCTTGACGAATGAATGATCGCCGGCGACACGCTGGAAAGAGGTCATCGCGTGGCGAGCCATGCGTCGTAATTTTGCCGCATGTAATCCACGTGCTCGGGGATGTGAACTTCGTACACGGCCAACCAGTCGTCCAGGGTCATATTGCCGTTTTCAGGGTGGTAGCACGTGTTGGACCAAACAGATTCGGGCAGCGTCGCGACGAGGGCGTGCGTTTGGCGGCGGAGCAGGCGGAACAGTTGCAGCGCGTCTTCCACGCTCCGGTCGGCGTAACCGAGACGCTCTGCCCAGCCGTTTTCATCGTAGGCCATCAGCGGCTCTCCAGGCTCCGCAATCAAACGGCGGCACCGGATGTAGCTGTTGGCCTCACTGTCCGCGATGTGCAGCAGATGCTCCCGGATGCTCCAGCACCCGTGCTCGTCGCGAAAGTCCCACATCTCTTCTGGGAACCTTTTCAGGCCCTCGATCAGGGTTTCGTAACCGGCGGCAAATGAAGCAATTTTGAGTGAACGGGTTCCGGGCGTCATGTTTTCCTCGTCAACACTGATTGCAACGGATCAGCCCGGCTTTGGTCGGGCGCCGAGGGTGCGGACACCGTTGGGGCGGTCCCGTGCACGCGGCGTCGAAAGGCCCCAGTCGCCAACCATTATGACCCGGCCGGCAATAGCCAGGGTATTTCCAGAGTCCCCCTTGTCATACCGAGCGCCCTTTCCATGTCATTGCGGGCACCCGTTCCCTTGCCATCGTCATCTCCCTTTCGCTTGTCATTGCGGGCACCCGTTCCCTTGCCATCGTCATCTCCCTTTCGCTTGTCATTGCGAGCGAAGCGCGGCAATCCCCTCGCTTTGCAAGGCTTTCGCCCCGGCGGCCATCCCTCTACTCTGACAGTGACTGTTCAGAATTGCTGACATTTCCAGTTGGAAAGTCGTCATTCCCGCCAAACCATCCCCCGGCCATTCCCGCGAAAGCCGCAATCCAGCTCGCCCCACTCTTCCCCCACCCACCTGATCATTGCGAGCACCCACCGACCTGTCATTGCGAGCGAAGCGCGGCAATCCCGTCGCCGAAGCACCCGTTTCGCCCCGGCAGCCGTCCCTCCACGGCTGACAGTAACTGTTCAGAGTTGATGAGATCTGCGGGCTTTTTGGCCGTTCCCAGAGCCGTGGCCAAGTAGGCAATTGCGGTGCTGAGCCGATCAGATCCCCTCAAACGTGAACAATTACGGCTGACACCCTCCCCTTGACATAGGAAAACGTTTGTTCCATAATCAACCCCGTCAGATGATAATTCGCTCAGCCAGAGCCATACGGTCGTTCACGGCCAACCGTTAGCATCAAAATCGCAATACCTGGTCGTACGACGACAGGGACCGCCGCCGTTCCCACCCGGGAATCTCGCCGGCGCGGTCCTCAGCGGCCACAGGAGACGCCACTATCCTGGGAGATGCGGCCATGACCCTCGCGGTCGGCCCGCAGTGATCCGAAACAGGGGCTAAACTTTGCGTACCACCCCGGCCGTGGGGCTAACAAACGACCATCAGGCTCTGGCAGAACGAACCAAATCACCGCACCGAAACCCTGACCGCACCAAGTATCCAACGCATCTGGCACGTACCCACTTGCGTTCAAACTGTCATTGCGAGGGAAGCCTCTGCCCTGTCATTGCGAACGCCCTTCGTCCCGTCATTGCGAGCGAAGCGCGGCAATCTCGTTGGCGTATGCGACGTCGCCACGGCGATGGAATTGCCATGTCGTTCGGCCCCACGCAATAACAGGCTGCATAGGCATGTGTCCTACCCATCGCTAAACCCGAACCGGAGAGCCCGTAAGCCCAAATTACCACCTCAGCCGCAGCCTTCATTTCTTGGACCTTGTCAACGCCGATCTCGACGCCGGCGCTGCCAGCGCGCTGCCAGAGCCCTCAGACGTTCCGCCACTCACGCCGTGACCGCTGCCGCCGTCCATTGGCATTATCCTCACAACACCCGACGCCGTCTGCACATCGTGATCAGCCGGCTCATGTGCGACGGCTTGCTGGAGAACACCCACCAGCGCACCTTGCGTCAGGTGTACCAGCTGTCCGACATCGTCGCCGGATCATCCATACCCGCCGCATCATCCGTACCCGATAGTCTGCGGGCCATGCGCCGCGCCCGTCGCCGCGTCTCCAGGCTGATCACCGCCGTAACCTCGGCCATGGTCGCCGATCCCAATCCAATCACCCTGGAGAAGCTATCGCCGCCGCCGGCCGCGCCGGTCAACTCTGCGACCGTCCCAGCCGCTACGAGATGCACACCACCGTTCCTGCCCGCTGCAACAACCTCAAATTTCCGCCGGGCAGTCCCGGAGGTAGTTCATTGGCCCACGATCCCGTTGCCCGTGCCAAGTGCGCCAGGGTCGCCGCCCTGCTCGCTTCCCGCGGCTAGCCCCTCAGCACGATTTGCAGTCACCATCCCTCTCTCGCCCCCGCAAAGTCCTCGCGGTAGTGCGCACGGCCTTTCCAAAGTTCAACCGTCATTCCGGCGAAAGGACGTCACCCCGCACTTGATACGGGGCAGGGATCCGGTAATCCTAATCTGAAACATCCTATCCATCCTGTTCATCTCGATAAAATGATGTCCCCAATGGCAAGACTTCGGAAAGACCCTGCGTAGTAGCCGTCGCCACTTGCGAGTGGCGGCGATAAAGGCGATAATCCGCCTCAAAGCGATAATCCGAGAGCGTTCACCAGGAGGCGTAACGCAATGAAGTACGACGTCATCATTATCGGGGCGGGTTCGGCCGGCTGCACCATGGCGGCCAGGCTGACCGAAGATCCCGACCGGTCGGTGCTGCTGCTAGAGGCGGGGCCGGACTACCCAGATTTTGAGCTCTATCCCGATGACCTGAAATTCGGTTACGACCAGACGGCATCGGCGGTGGACGCTCCGCATAACTGGACCTTCTGGGCTCAAAATCCCGGCCAGGCTAACCCGATGCCTGTGCCCCGCGGCAAAGTGGTCGGCGGATCGTCTGCTATCAACGGCCAGGTGTTGCTCCGCGGCGTTCCGGAAGACTACGACGCCTGGGCGGCCTTGGGCAACGACGAGTGGAAATTCACGGAATGCCTGCCGTACTTCCGCAAGATGGAGACGGACACCGACATCACCGACGACTTCCACGGCAACACCGGTCCGATACCCGTGCGGCGACACCGCCAGGAAGACTGGCTTCCAGCGCAGGTCGCGTTTTGGAACGCCTGTCGGGACGCAGGCCACCCCCACGACCCGGATATGAACCATCCGGATTCTGGTGGCGTCGGACCGGTGCCCATGAACAACCCCAACGGCGTGCGCATGAGCACGTCCATCACGTACCTGCGGGAAGCCCGGCATCGCCTGAATCTGACCATCCGCCCCAACGTCAACTGCCGCCGGATTCTGTTCGAGGGCAAGAAAGCCGTTGGCGTGGAGGTGGAAAGCAGCGGAGAGGTATTCACCGTGGAAGGCGAGGACATCATCCTCAGTTCCGGTTCGATCGCCTCCCCCCAGTTGCTGTTGTTATCCGGTGTGGGACCGGCCGACCACCTGCGGGAGATGGGTGTTCCGGTAGTCCACGAACTGCCCGGCGTGGGTCAAAACCTGCGCGACCATCCCAACATCCGGGTTCCCGTGAAGGTCAAGGATGACTTCCCGCTGGACGCCGCCGCTCCACGCACCCAGGTCTGCCTCCGCTACACCGCCAGCGGCAGTCACCTGCGTAACGACATCCAGATCATGCAGTCGTCCTTCTCATCGCCCATCGCGGGCGATCCGCTGGAGGCCGAGGGTATTCGATTTACCTGCATACTGGAGCTCGCAATCGGGTCGGGGCAATTGCGCTTGGCCAGCACCGATCCGCAAGACCAGCCGGCGCTCAACTACAACTACTTCCAGGAAGAGTTCGATCTGTCCCGCATGCGCGAAGCGGTGCGCTTGTGCATAGACTTGCTGAAGAACGACCACTACAAGGACGTGGCGGACGAGCTCCTGGACCCGTTGCCGGCAGACTTGGAAAGTGACGAAGCGTTGAACGACTGGCTCCGGCGCACGGTGAGCACGTCTCAGCACATTTCCGGCACCTGCAAGATTGGGTCGGCCGATGACCCCATGGCGGTGGTCGACCAGCATTGCCGGGTGCACGGCATGGAGAACCTCCACGTCGCCGACGCTTCGGTAATGCCGGACTGCATCCGCGCCAACACCAACTGCACCACTATCATGATCGCCGAGCGAAAGTCCGACTGGTTCCGCGCCGGGGAATAGACCAAAAAGCAAGAGGTAAACGACCATGACAACCGCACAGAGAGAAGTCCACGTCTACACCAACCCTGGTTGATTCAGTTGCCGGACGCTGGAAGAATTCCTGTCGTCCAACGGTGTTCAGTATGAGCACCACGATCTCCTGACTGATGACGCAGCCCGCGAGGACCTGAAGTCGCGCGGAGTGCTATCGGCCCCAGTCACTATCATCGACGGGACTGAGGTCATTATCGGCTACTATCCCAAGAAGCTGATTCCTGCCCTGGGCTTGGAAGATGCGCCCATCGACCTGTCCGGCCGTACCGCCTGGCTGGCGGACAAGTACCGCCGCATCCTGGGCGCAGCAGTTAGGGTTACCTGTGAGTTGAGCGACGAGCAGCTGACTCGGCCCGTACAGTGGCGGCCGGAAATGCTTCGGGACACCCTGGTCCATATCGTGTCGTTCCCGGAGTTGGCCTACACCAGCCGGACGCGCGGTTCCATGAACAGCGACGATATGAGGGTGTGCAAGGAAAGCCTCGCGCACGTGAATAAGTCGGATGATATCGCCGCGTACGCCGCAAAGGTGATCGATGGTATCGCCGATTTCCTCAACAGCGGGGACACGGAAGGTTTCGACCGCGTGGTCCCAGCCCATTACGGCGGCGAAGTCACCGTTCTAGAGTTGCTGAACATAATCCTGAGCCACAGCACCCACCATCTGAAGCAGGTGTACTGGTTCATGGACGACCAGCTGGGCCAGCCGGCCAAGACCCCCGCGTCCGATGAGGACATGGCAGGCATCTTTACGCCAGCTCAGTTGATCTAGGGGTGTTGTCAGGAGGACGTCATGGCAGAGCCGCTAATCGCGCTGGATGAAACCCCGCAGACGCGGGTGCTCATCGCCGGCTGGAGGCGGCAGTGGTCTGACGGCGGCAACATATCCAGCGGCATGCCGCGCTGGCTGATCGACAAGCGGTCGGCGCGGCGAATCGGGCAGATGACGGAAGAGATCTCCAGGATGTGCTTCCCTTTCCAGGTGGCTGGCACCCACGATCTCTACCGACCCAGGGCGGCATTCGATGACGGACTGCCGAGCCGCCCCATGCAATGGGACAACGGTTTCTGGGATGCCGGAAACGGCGTGGTGATATTCCTTGGGGTCGAACCTTGGTACCGGATCGACCTGTACGGCGACGCGTTTTTCGAGGCCGCGGCCGCGTTGGGCAGCCCCAAGATCGCCGCGGTGGAAGGTTACAACGGACCCGCGCCACCGGAATTGGAGCGCAGGGTATCGTGCGTGTATAGCAAGGCGTCCATGGCAGATGAACTGCGTCAGCATGGAATGCTGTTTTCCAGCTATGGATCGCAGCAGCGGCAGGGACCCACAGTGGGGATGGCGTTGGTCAGCATTGCGCACTACCAACATCCGGACGTGGAGATGGTACGGGTTGGAGCCATGGCGCCGATGTTCCCCTTCAGCGGGGGAGGAAGCGGCGGTGGAGGTGGAGGCGGACAGTTGGGCATCACGACCGATCACCGGGCCTTCTATGACATCATGAGACGGCTGCGGGCGCTGTATTCGCTGGACATAGATCTTTCCGACCTGAGGCCACGCTACGAGGAAGAATCGTCGCGCTTGCTGGAATCCCTAGACCGGGTGGCCCAGCGCAACGAAGAAGCGCGACGGTACATTGACCGAGTGCGGAACGACCACCAGTTCCAGCCGTTCGAGGAGCCGGTAGAGCTGAACCCGAGCATCGAGGGAACGCTGGCAGACATCCTCGGCCAGTTCGACCTGTCGGGTCCGGACGACGAATCACCGCCCGAGCGCTGATCCCGCAGTTCAATGTCCAGAAAAACAAGAGGGGCGGGTCTGAGACCCGCCCCTCCGGCGTTTTTGGGTATCCGGTCGGATTTAGTCCAAGGCCAAAACCGTGTTCTCCCGCCCTGGGCGGCGCATCTCAGCGAGGCCTTCCTCGGGTGTCTCGAACTTGTCGTAGTAGAACTCGATGCCGTTACCGTCGGGGTCCTCGAAATACACGCTTCCGGTCATGCCATGGTCCGTGGTGCGATCGACCTTGACGTCATGTTCCAGCAGCGTGTGGTACAAATCACGAAGGGAATCGTGATCTTCCACCTGCACGGCAAAGTGGTTGAGCCCGATGTTTCCCTTGCGAGTGGCCGGGGATTCGTCCGATGCCTGGAACAGGGCAAGGTCGTGATGGATCTCACCGCAGGTCAGGAAGGTGGCTCCCGGGCGCTGCACGGCGATGTCGAAGCCGAGGATATCGGTGTAGAACTTGGTTGACGCCTCCACATCGGAGACGTTGATCACGAGGTGTCCTACTTGCTTGGGTTTGACCATTTTCTACTCCTCCAGAGGTGCAGTTACAGCGTCTGTTAGCAGAACTATACGATAGTTGTCCATGCTGGGCAAGTACACGACGCTTCCCGGTTAGCCGGCAATTAGGCCGCGCAAAAGCCGTGTCGTGTGGGTTCCAGGCGCAGTCAGACCTCGTTCATGCGCCGAACCATGGGGCGATACGCCCAGCCGGCCAGCGAGATAACCAGGAGGACGGCCGCTCCGCCGGTGATGGCAACCGACCAGCCGAAAACTTGCGCCAGCCAGGTGAGCGGCCAGGCTCCCAGGAAGTGGAAGACGGGAGCGAGTTGCATCATGGCCATCATGCGTCCGCGCATTTCGGGGGCGGTGGTCAGCTGCATCATTGAGCTGGAAACAGGCCAGAAGCCCCCGATGCTGGTGGATCCCACCAAGGCCACCAAGGCGCACGCCGCCCAGAACCATTGGGCCCATGACATCGCGATGAGGGCAACGCAGCACAGGCTGACTTCCGCGTACATCAGCAGGCCCTTGTTCTTGCTGTCGCCCCAATTGGCAACCACCAAGGATCCCATGAACGAGCCTGCCCCCCTGAACACCATGAAGATTCCAGTCTGGAAGGGCGTCAGCCGGAGAAATTCGGTGGTGAAGGCCGGCACGACCTGCATGTAAGCCATGCCGAAAAAGCCGAACGAAGCGGACATGATGATCAGGACGGCGGCCATCGGCGTGCGGGTCGCGTGGGCGAACCCGCCGACCAGGTCGCTGAGGGGCGACGAGTTCCGGCCCGTGGCAACCACCGGGCGAGACATCAGGATCAGGAAGATAATCCCCAGCAGATAGCTCACGCCGTTGATCATGATGCCGGCCCAGGTATCGATGTATTGAATGGCCCAGCCGCCAACCAGCGGCCCCGCCATGTTGCCGACTTGGCCGATTGAGGTGTGCAGGGCCACCGCGTTCATCATGTCTTCGCGGGGAACCAGGTCAGCCGCCAGGGCGAACCTGGCCGGCATCTGCACGGCCATCAGGCCTCCGAGGATGAACACTATGGCGTATACGTGCCACATCTGGGCCAGTCCGGTCAGCGCCAGGACCGCCAAAGTAAGAGTGATCGCGGCGTTGCCGAGCACGCAGCAGATGAGGAACAACTTGCGATCCACCCGGTCCGCAAGCACACCCCCCACGAATGTAAAAAACAGGTTGGATACACCAAAAAGGCTGACAGCAAGGCCAAGCGACGTCTTTGCGCCGGTGAGGTCCAGAATCAGGTAGCCGATGCCGAGAAACTGGATACCCTGCCCAAATGATTGGACGCCGATATTCAGGAAGAACCACCGGAAATCCCGGTGGCGAAGAGCGGAGAATGCGCGCAGCCGTCCGGCGGCGGCGACGGAAGCCATCGGTTATGCGGTGTGGAAACCACCAGCGCCCGAAGCGATCAGCCGGTCGGCCAACTGGTTGAAATCCGCCACCTCAAAATCGGGAAGGTACACCGATTCCTCGTTGGGCAGGCGGTAACGATTCACGTAGCCGGCCTGAAACCCGGAGGCCCGCGCGCCCGTAACGTCGAACGAATGGGAGGAGACCATCAGGATTTCGCTAGGCGCCTTGTTCAGGATGCGAGCGGCAGTCCGGTACACCGCCGGGTGGGATTTGAATACGCCGGCCTTTTCCACCGAGATGACGTGATCGAAGGGAATACCGACATTGTCCCTGGCCGTACGCTCCAAGTACGACTGCTCGCCATTAGACAGCACCACCAATGCAAATTTCCTGCTGTCGACCAACCGGTGAAGGCCCGCGATAGCGTCATCGAATGGGCGCAGATCGTCGTACACGGCCATGAAGCGGTCTACGTCAGCATATTCAAATTGTACGTTGTGCAACCGGAGACAATACGCGAAAGAGCGACGGCAAGTCTCCAGGTAGCCGCTGTGACCCAACATGAACAGATTGTCCTGGTACTGCTCAATACGCTGGCGTCCCCTCCAATCGTCCCAGAATCCCTGCGCCGCAACCGGCGAACCGTGCTCCGCCAGAAAGCGGCCAGCCGGCTCGGACAGACTTCCGCCCAGGTCAAGCACCGTGCCAAAGATATCAAAAACCACGGTGTTGACTTGGGCGAGAGGATTGTCAGGCATAGCGAGATTTCCAGTCGGGATCAGGCAGGTTTGATGTTATCGATATTGGTCTGATCGATGTTAATCTGGCGCTTCACGCTGTCGAAATAAACGATCAGCCAGGTCGCAGGGCCGATGATCCGCTTTTCCCGGACCTCGCCGACGTCCCCGGTCGAGATGCTCCGCACCGACGAACCCACGGGGGAGGCCATCACTTCACGCACTTCGAAATCGGCGGTGGCTTCGACTTTCGTGCCTTTTTCGTACAGGTCAAAACTCATTGCTGTGCCTCCTCATGGGGAATTCCCGCGAGCCAAATGGGAAGGGTTTGACTGGCTCCGCAGTGTACGGTGCGCAGTTTGCAGAGTCAACGCAGAGCACCGAGCATCGGCTCGAGGGAGCGGCGCCGATGCCGCTAGACGGAGTACGCACCGCACGGTATCATTCTTGGGGTATCTGAACCCGCAATCAACTTTGGAGGTACGCGACACCCATGAAGATCGTAAAGATGTCGGCAGTGGAAAAGACTGAAGGGACCGCGCCTTTGTTCACCGGCCCCGTGGGCCGTCAGGCCATCCTTGACCCCGACGACAGCAACAACTTCAACTTTGGCATCGTTCACTTCGGGGCCGGAGTTCGCAACAAGTTCCACACCCACAGCGGCGACCAGATCCTGATCGTTACCGAGGGCACGGGCATCGTCGCCACGCGCGGCGAAGAAGTGACGGTCACGGAAGGCGACGTGGCGATCATCCCCGCTGGCGAAGACCACTGGCACGGCTCCCGTGCGACGGCGATGTCCCACATAACCATCACGGTGAAAGGCAGCCAGACCCAGCAGAACGAGGACTAAGCGGCGCCGGCAGCCACTTCCCAAACGAATTGGGGCGACCTTGCGGTCGCCCCTGATTTTTGTGGCATTTGTGGTGATCAGTGACTCCGGTGGCCGTGGTCGTGATCATCGTGGTGCCCATGGTCGCCGTGATCGTCATGGCTGCCGTGATCCGCATTGCTTGCATGGTCGTCATGATGACCATGCTCGCGGTGACCACCGTGATCGTCGTGATGAACTTCAACCGGAGCCAATTGCGGCAGACGTACCATGGCCAAAATCACCGCCGCGGCCAGGTACAGGGCCGCCGTGTAGTAGAAGAGGTAGGTGTAGTCGATGCCGTAGAGCCACCCCGCCAGGAGCGGAGAAGCCGCGCTTAGAATGAACCGCGAGGTGGAAAGAAGTCCCAGGGTGGTGGCCGCCGTACCCTCGCGGACGATGTCCATTGCAGCGGCGGTCAGGATTGGCTGGTCACTGTAGAGAAACATGCCGAGGGCAGCTAGCAAAATGGTCATTATCGCGAGGTTGTCGCTGAAGGGCACCATGATCAGCGTGACCACAGCGAGGAAGATCATGCCGGGGATCAGCACCATCTTACGGCCGAAACGGTCGGATAGGTAACCCATCACCGGGCTGGCAAAGATACCGACAAATACCAGTAGGGCGATCAGCGAACCTCGGAGGAACACGCCCTCAAATACGCCGCCGTCCGGGTTGACCGTCAATCCCAGCTGGTCGGCCAGGTAGAGCGGCAACACGGTTACGAATCCGATGTATGCCATGCCGCGCAGTCCGGCGACCACGGTGATTCCCCAGATACGTGGATTCCGGACCAACAGTTTCGTCTCCTCGATCTGCGAGCGCATGGTGATAGTCGGCTGGGATTCGACGGCGGCCTGGGCGCGGTGGCCAATGTCGCGGAAAGCCCAGAATACCAGGAACGCCAGGAAAATCGGCACCGCTGCGTAGATGGTAATGATCGACTGCCAGGTCATAGTGATGAGAAGGAATCCGGTGAGCGCGGGTCCCAGCACATCGCCCACGTTTCCGCCCACGCCGTGGAAGGAAAGCACGGATGCCCGTCTGTGCGCGAAGTGGGACGACAACGCGGCCATGGCTGGGAGGTGCCACACCGACGCCGCGACGGCAACGACGGCCATGCCCATTATCAGCAAGGAGTAGCCAACCGGGTTCAGCGCTCCGTCGGTACTGGCCGCTCCGGCGCTCTGGCTGGTCACCAGCCACGCGCTTCCGGCCACCTGCCATCCGGCGGCCGCCATGAGCAGCCAACCCACTCCGAACAGCGCCATGCACACGGCCATCACCCAGCCCCAATAGCGGCGCAGCGCGTCGGTAAGCACGCCGCCCGGCAGGGCGACCACACCGGACGCGATTTCGCGGGTCGTCTGGATACTGGTCGCCGCGATTATACTTCCCCCGAGCAGGAGGTCGCGGACCTCTGGCAGCACTACGATGAAGCTCTGGGCCACCCAGTGGAACACGCCGTGCCCACTAGTCAGGCCCCCGATTATGAAAGCCGCTCCCCTCCGGAAACCGGACCGGCCTTCCGCTGCTGAAGGCATAGCGTGATGATGTGCATGCGCCATATCGACCTCCCGTGGCCTTTAAGTTTGGAGGTTATTCCAGGGAACCACCGGCACTCCGGGGCAACTGAGAGAGCCCGCCGGATGTGACCGGGGAGCGGCTGATGCGATCACGAATCTTGGACCAGGCTAGAGCCGCTACGAAGAGGACCGCCGAAAGCAACACCACGCTGGCTCCGGAGGACACGTCAATGAAATAACTGATGTAGATACCCAGCACGGAGCAGATTATACCGATGCCGGTGGACAGCAAGGTCATCTTACGGAAGCTGTTGGTCAGCAATCGGGCGACTATTGGCGGGATGACCACTGCTGCAGCTATCATCGTCACTCCCAGCACCTGCATCGAAACGACAATGGTGCCCGCCAGCAGCAACGCGAACACGGTGTCCACCCAGCCCGTGGGCACACCGTAGAACTGTGCAACGTCGGAATCGAAGGTCGCGAACAGGAATAGCTTGTAGCCCACGAAGAACACCGCAGCGACGATTGCGGATACGACCGCTATTGCGATCAGGTCTTCTCGATCGACCGCGAGGACGCTTCCCCACAACGAAGCCTCGAAGTCCCGGGTGAAACTTCCAAACCGACTGATGATGGCGATACCCAAGGCGAAGCTTGCCGTAGTGATGATGCCGATGGCGGCGTCGGAACCGATGGGATTCCTACGAGTGGTCCACGTCACCAGAACAGCCGACAAGAATCCCCACACCGTCGCGCCAACAAAGAAGTTGATCGACATAATCCAACTAACCACCGCCCCGCCGAAGATGGCATGGGACAGGCCGTGTCCGATGTACGACATCCCGCGCAGGACGATGTAGACGCCCATGAGACCACACAGTCCGCCGATCAAGCATGCCGCTATGATCGCACGCACGAAAAACCCGAATTCGAAAGGTTCCAATAGCATGAGTCTAGGGAAGCGGCCGGTAGTCAGAACACAGATCGGGGGAAACAGTCTACCCAGCAGCTGTGCCCGGGCAGAACAGATCTGATTCAGATATCACCGGTTGGTCAGTCATCGGCGCTCTCGTGATGGTGATGGCCTGGGACGTTGCCGTCGGACGGATGCGTGTGGACCAGAATCGGATCCGTGTGGCTGTCGTCAGGGACGGTAGCCAGGGGCTCAGCCCCGTTACGGTCGATCCAGAAGTGGGCGCTCTCGGCCACAAGCGTCATACCTTGGTATTGGATCACTGGCATTTCGGCTCCGTAGACCTCGCGCAGGATATGCGGCGCAATCACGCGGTGGGGTGGTCCATCGGCCACGATGGTTCCGTTGAGGCAAACTATCCGCGGCAGGTGCACGGCGACCGCGTTGATTTCGTGGGTGGTCATCACTATGGTGACGCCGGCGTGGTTGAGGTCGTGGAGTAGGTGCATCACGTCGTCCCGCGTCTTAAGGTCGACGCCGGAGGTAGGTTCATCCAGCAGCAGCAAATCCGGGCTACTGATCAAGGCCCTGGCCAGGAAAACGCGCTGTTGCTGGCCGCCGGAAAGCTGGCGGATGTGGCGCTTCGCCAGGTCATCAATGCCGAGACGCTGCATCATGTCGTGGGCCAATTCTCGTTCCTGGCGGCGAAACCAGGGGAACAGCGAATTGGACATGGTGCGTCCCATCAACACTGCTTCCTCGACGGTCACGGGGAAGTTCCAGTCGATTGTTTCGAGCTGCGGAACGTAGCCGGCGCGGTGGCGTCGGCCGCGGACCAACTTGTCATTCACCCGAACCTCTCCGGATTGAACTGGAACTGCTCCCAACACCGTCCGAAGCAATGTGGTCTTCCCGGAGCCGCTGGGGCCCAGCAAACCAACGAAATCCCCAGGCATGATCCGGAGGTTGACCCCCTGGAGGACACGGGAACCGCTGTAGCCAGCATCCACGTCCCTGAATTCAACAACGGGACGGGCGTCCGGGTCGGGTCGGTGAAGGTGTTCTAGTTCCGGTGGATGAAGCATATTGTCGCGATGGGTTGCACTCAGGGCAAGAGCGGTCTACGGGATGTATACGGCGTCGGACACTCCGTCGAAAACGAGAGAAACGTCTACCTGGTCGAGGGCGGAAGCGTCGCCACCCAGGGCCGGGATCATCACGTGGAGGTTAGTCACGGCCAGGCCGAGGTAACTGTGGTACGGATCGCCCGGCGCGCCGGGCAGATCATCGTCACTAAGTTCGTCGATGTACGCTGCACCGGATTCTGCGGCGATTGTCTGCATCACGTTGCTGGGGAACACGGCGGAGCCAAACACGGCGGGTATGTCTTCGGAGCGGATCTGCCGGATAAGATCAGCGACTTCCTTGGCAGACGGCTCGGAGAAATCGGACGGTTGTATGGCGCCCACCACGGTTAGGTCGTAGCGATCGGCAAAATATGCCCAAGAGTCGTGGTAGGTGAGCAACCTGCGGTTTCCGGGCGGAATGGTTTGGATCGCGGTTTTGACGGCTGCGTCCAGGGAAGCGATCCGCGCGGAGAAGGTAGCGTAATTGGAGGAGTAATACTCTGAGTTATCGGGGTCCCTGGCAACGAGGTTGTCTCGCACGATTTCCGCGTAGCGCAATGCGAGAATGGGATCGGGCCACAGGTGCGGGTTCGGCTGGCCGCCCTCTTCGGGGAAGGAGAAGTCGAACCGCCATTGGTCGCGGCTGATGGTCTGTTCGCCCAGGGCCACGATCGAAGCACCGGGCTTGAGGTCGGCATTGGCCATCTCCAAGGTGGGCTCTTCAAGGAATAGCCCGTTGAGGATGATCAGGTCGGCTTTCGAAATTACCGCGGCCACTGACGGGGCCGGTTCGAAGGTATGGGAGTTAACACCTTCCGGAACCACACCTTCCAAGATGATGCGGGTCCCACCGATATTTTCGACGATGCTGGTAATGGGCGACACGGTGGTAACCACGCGGATTCGATCGGTTTCGCTGCCTGCGTTTACGCTAGGAGCGCCCGCAGAGTCAGGAGAGCCCCCGGCACAAGCCAATGCGGCGAGAACGACGCACAAGGCTGCGCCAACGAGGATGGGGCTACGCAATGCCAACACCGGCAACCTCTCCGGGCAAGATATTGCGTCGGACTGGGCGGCCAGCTACTCCGAATTCGAGGACAGACATCTTGCGCATTTGCCTCCGATCGTGAGATTTTCAAGGTCCGGCGTGAAACCGAACTCCTGCTCCAACCGCCCGCTAAATTCGTTCAGGTAGTCGGGACTGAGCGTTTGGACGGTGTCGCACGCAGAGCAGACCATATGGTTGTGCCGGTTGTGCTGATCGGCGAGTTCGAAGTGGAGTTTATTGCCGATGACCACTTCGGTAACCACGCCGAGGCGCTTCAGCAGTTGCAGGGTGCGGTAAATCGTCGCCAGGTCCACATACGGATGCTGCTCCTTGGCCAACGACCACACCTCGTCGGCTCCGATGTGACCCGTGCGACCGGCTACGATATCCAGCACGGAGAGACGCTGTGGAGTGATTCGGTAACCCTGCGAGCGCAAGCGGCCGATAGCCGATTCGTGTCCAGACATACGCCACCTACCGTTATTGCAGTAATTTGCGAGTACGAATTATAGCACCGAAGACGAGAATGTCAACCGGTTGTAACAGTTCAGAGTCGAGGGGAAACGAGCAGCTGACGGCAGGCGGCGAGAGGATTTAGTCCTTGGGCGCGCCAGGCGCCGAAGATGGATGCCAGCGTCATCTTGCTCTCGGTGCCCTGCTCCGAGCGGGTGCCGCCGCTGACCTTGCGGCTGATGACCAGATGACGCAGGCTGCGCTCGGCGGGGTTGTTGTCCGCTGGCACGTCTGGTTCGGCCACGAAGACGAAGAGTTCCTTGATGTGGCGCTCAATGCGCCGGCACAGTTTGGCCTGAACGGCTAGCGGGTCAGCCAGGAAAGGGCTGGCAGATGGCCAGCAGCCTCCGCTCCAAGGCCAGTTGAGCAGTGCGCCGTCGTCGTGCCTGAGGATGAGAGAAGGCTTTGGCTTCCTCGTAGAGTCGATGGACTGCCGCCGCCCAGCGGGCCAGCGGGGCCTCTTTGAGGTAGAGGGCCACCAAGTCGTGGATGTCCCGCAGCAGGTGCGCCCAGCACCGTTGCTTGGGGCCATCGTAATGGTGATAGGCGGCGTAGAAATCGCTGACCAGTACTCCGGATAATGCCTCGCCCAGCGCCTCGTCCACCACCGCCTTGCCCCGACCCCGCCGCAGGAAGTAGCGCTCGGTGGGGGTGCTGAAAGTCCAGACGTAACCGTTGTTCCCATTCTGACGCCAGCCGGTTTCGTCGGCGTGGAACACTGGGCTGGCGCGGATGCGGTCCACCATCGCGGCCACTGCTGGTTGGGCCTGTTGCGCGGTCTGGTGAATGGCGCTCACAATGGCCCCCACGCTGAGGCGCAGCTGATGGACGGTGCGCAGATACCACTGGATGCTGCGGATCGGCAGGCGCCCTTCTTCCCGTAGCGTGGCGATGCGGCTGATCAGGTTGACGCCCAGGCGTTGGCGCCCCAGTGCCACGCCGTCCAGTTGCGCGGTGGGCACTCGGCGCCGCCGACACACTGGGCAGGTCCTGGCGATGAAGACATGCTCGGTGACTTGCACCGGAACCACCGGCAACTCGATGACTTCCCGGGTGCGCTGGACCCAGCCGCCGGACAGGTGCGTCCCGCAATCGGGACAGCTCTCCACCACGTGCTCCACCCGATGGGTCGGTGTCATGCGCGGGCGAGCGAAGCCGTGGCGTCGCTGCTTTCTGGGCTGCTGCTGCGCTGGCGGCTGGCGGCCCGATTTCGCCTTGAGGCCGGGCATTCGCGGCGGGCCGTCCGGCTTCGCCCGGCCCTCCAGTTCGGCAATCCGCCGCTCCAACCGCTCAATCACCCGCTGCTGTTCCAGAACGGTGGCCTGCAGTTGGGCGATGATGGCGATGAGGAAATCGCGGTCGGCGGTGATCAGGTCACTCTCAGTATCCACTCCCTCTATATGACATAACCACCGCCACCCGTGCCAGCGTCTGGCAGCCCGCCTTCGGCCAATTTACCTCACCAACTCTGAACAGTTACAACCGGTTCCGAGGGCGTGCGGTCAGCGTATGAGGCGTCGCCTGAGGTAAGGACCGTCGTGCTAGAATTCGAACCATGGCGGGAATTCAACCTGGACAGCGTCTGGCAGAGGTGACGGCGTCGCGCACGCAGCGCGTCGAGGCGCAATGCTACGGGGCGCGCACCGCTCCACCCCTGGGTTCGTTGGTACGCATCGGGTCGCCACCGATCTATGCGGTGGTGCTCGAAATCCGGCACGAACCGCTGGACCCAACCCGGCCGCTGGCTCCCAGGGGTGGAGATGTGGAAACGGAAGACGAGCTCTACGCCGCCAATCCTCAACTGAGCACGATGTTGACCACGAGGTTTAGCGCGTCAATCGTCGGCTATCAGGATGGCGCTGGCATCCGTCCGGGACTCCCGACCTTGCCGCCTGACCTGCACTCATTTGTGTTCCTGTGCGACGCCGGAGACCTGGCAGCGTTCGGGATCAACCTTGGATGGCTAAGGCTGTTGCTGGAGGAACGGACGCCGGCCTCGGACACGGCAATCGCGAATTTGCTGCGCCAGGCGGCGGAAACCAAAACGGACACTCGTGAGTTTTTGATCGGCGCAGGAAAGGCCTTGGCCGCCGAATTGTCCGGTGAGCACCAGCGGCTGCGAGCTTTGCTGCGCGAGGTCGGGGGATGATCATGGCGAACGGACCGGGAGGCAATGGCTTCCGGCCAGCGGCAGCGCGTCGACTGGGACAGATAGTTGGCGGATCGCTGTCTCGCGGTCTGGATGTCCGGCTGGACGCGTCGGACGCCGGGATTGAGGATGTCGCCGTCGGATCGTTTGTAACGATCCAGGGGCGCCGGCAAAAGTATTTTGCGGTGGTTACCGACGTGGAATTGCGGGCCGTCGATGACAGCGTGCGACATTTTCCACCGGCTTTTTCTCCAAACGGGATTACCGGTGGCGACTATACAGCGGAGGTCATCGCGGGCACCGTGGCGTACGGTCAACTGTCGGTAATGCCTGGCATGGCCGTGTCGATCGGCGCGTCCCCCGACGGGATCGCCGAACAGGCCAAGACAATACCCGAGCATTTCGCCCCGGTGTACGCGGCGTCGCAAGCGGATATTGACGCAGTGTTTCGGGCCGGTGAGGGAGACTTCGCGTTGGGGTCACCACAGGGTATGGAGGCGTCGGTGGTCCGGTTGGACCTTGGAACCCTGGTTAACCGTTCGGTCGGCGTGTTCGGCGCTTCAGGCACGGGCAAGACGTTTTTGGCACGAATGCTGTTGGCTGGTCTGGTCAAACAGACGCACGCGGTGTCGCTGGTATTCGACATGGAGAGCGAGTACGGTTGGCAGGGTCAGGACAACGACCGGGGGCGGCAGGTGAAGGGGCTCAAGCAACTTTTTCCGGCCCGGGTTGTCACGTTCACGCTCGACGAGGAAAGCAGCCGCCGCAGGGGAGCCTCGCCGGACGGAGTGGTTCGCATCGGGTATGACGAGATCGAGCCGGCCGACATTGAAGTTCTCCGGGATTTGCTCAATTTATCGGACGTGGCGGCTGCCACGGCGTGGAACTTAGCCAAGTACTATCAAGTAAACTGGCTGCGAGAATTCATCGCGCTGAGCGTTGCCGACGTCGGCGACCTGTCGGACCAGATGGGGGTCAACTTATCCGCTCTACAAACGCTCCATCGTCGCTTGCGGTCTTGGGAGCGGTTCGGGTTCCTCGCAGATACCAGCCAGGGGAGCGCTAGCGCCGGCGGTATCATCGAACAGCTGGAACGCGGCAATCACGTAGTGCTGGAGTTTGGACAGTACGGACGTAACACCGCTGCGTACGTGCTGGTCAGCAACCTGCTGACCCGCCGGATCCACGAAACCTGGGTGCGTCGCAAGGAGTTGGCTGACGGCGGTCAGGGAGACGAACCCCGGCCGCTGGTGATCTTCATAGAGGAAGCCCACAAGTTCCTGACTCCCGACATCGCCTCGCAGACGATTTTCGGGACGATCGCCCGGGAGTTGCGAAAGTACAACGTCACGCTGATGATAGTCGATCAACGGCCAAGCGGCATCGATTCCGAGGTGATGAGCCAGCTTGGGACGCGACTGTCGTGCGCATTGAACGACGATCGGGATATGAACGCGGTGCTCATGGGAGCCAGGGATGCCGGGCAGCTGAGAAACGTGTTGGCGCGGCTGGATAACAAGCAGCAGGCGCTGGTGTTCGGACATGCTGTCCCCATGCCGGTGGTGGTGCGGCCCCGCGACTACGACGAAGCGTTCTACGCTGAAATGGTATCCGCCCCCGGCAGGGCGGTTGGGGCGGCCCTGGCCGAATCCGATGCGGACCGCATGCAGCGGGAGATCGACGAGCTTTTCCCCCCAGAGTGATGCTTCCAAACAGCCCGCTGAGACACAAATGACGGTACCGGTACCTGGTGATGAAAGTAGCTGAGACTTGCGCCGAGATGGCTGAGTTGTGCCGGGTAGCAGCACGTCCGCTGGGCCTCGTGCCGACCATGGGAGCTCTGCACGACGGGCACCTGTCGCTGGTGCGCCACGCCCGGGCGAACAACGAGTCCATGGTGGCGTCCATATTCGTCAACCCGACCCAATTCGGGCCAAGCGAAGACTTCGCCAGCTACCCACGCAGCCTGCAACGCGACTTGGCGCTGCTGGAAGCAGAGGGTACCGACCTGGTTTTCGTGCCACCTCCGTCGGAAGTTTATCCGGAAGGTTTCGACACATGGATCGAACCGCGCACCGTGGCCGAAGGCATGGAAGGAGCGGCCAGGCCTGGCCACTTCCGCGGAGTGGCGACGGTGGTCGCAAAATTGTTCACAATCGTGAGGCCTGACCGTGCCTACTTCGGCCAGAAAGATGGTCAGCAGGTCGCGGTCATCCGCAAGATGAACGCCGACCTGAACCTGGGTGTTGCCGTGGTGGCCATGCCGACGATCCGGGAACCGGACGGCCTCGCGCTGAGCAGCCGAAACGCTTATCTGACGGATGAGGAGCGGCGGGCGGCGCCGGTGGTGTACCGGGCGCTGCGCTCGGCTGAGGCGTTGTGGCAAGCAGGGGAACGGGATACCGATAGGTTACGGGCAGCGGCTTTGGCGGTGTTGGATAGCGAGCCGTTAGTGTCGGCGGTCGACTATGTCAGTGTGGTGGACGCGGATTCCATGGCTCTGATCTCTGCGGTAAACGACGAGCAGCGGGTGATGGTGGCAGCGGCGGTTCGGCTGGGCTCGGTGCGGCTGATTGACAACTTCTTGGTTGAGTGAAATTCCCAGAACCTCGACCCACACGTTGCGCTGAGTTCGAAGGAGCCTCCCAATCGCTTTTCGGCTCTGACTGTATGCATGTGACGATGAAACTGTACGCGACGCGTGCGTCCAGAGCCGCGTCCGAGACAAAATTACTCGCCCTCGATCACCTGTAATACTGGATCCCCTCTGGACACGTAGCTGTCATTTTCGCGTAAGTCCTCTGAGGCTGCCTCGAACCCGCCCTGGGTCTTCAGGGTTTCGTAATGAGTTTCCCATTTGGGTGGATCAAACATCCGACCGAACGGAACGGACAAAATCCCCTGTCCTCCCACATTTACCTCCCTACTGCGAAACGTGGTGGCGACTGAGAATTTGTCGTAAGCACGTTTCACTCTCACACGTGCTTTGGCTTGTTCAACCAAACCTAGTACCGCGTCAGTGTGAAACCGAAGGATAGATACGGCGAAGCTTATGCCGGGCATTGGTGGTGGAGAATCTTCAGTCGATGGTTGCCGCAGCCTGATTCCGCTCGGTCTCCAAGGCGGCAATCTCGCGTTTGAGGGCAGCCTCATCTTCAATGCGGCGATTCAAACATTGGTTGCTGAAGACGCTGAACTCGATCTCCGCCATCCCTTCGGCAAGCTCAGGACAGGATTGAGCCAGCTCCCATGCTGGGGAGTATAGTGAAACTCCAGCCGTTGGATCACCCGTCTGGCCTCCTTTGGCTCGAAGGCCTCGTACAGGGAGGCGGGTCAGGGAGGCGGGTCGATGAGTGTTCAGGTTGTCCAGCACTACCCGGATCTTCTCCGCTTCCGGGTAAGCGGCATCCGCCAGCCAGCGCATCTGATGGGCGAAGTCGGTCATGGTGCGACGCCCGGTCACTGCCACGTGCCTCCAGCCCGCCAATGGCGCACAAGTCATGAATAAGTTCCGGGTCCCGTTGCGCTGGTACTCGTAATCAAACCGCTCCCGCCGTCCCGCCTTGGCCGGGATGGGAGACCGTTTCTCCGACACCAACTGCTTGGAAGTCTCATCTTGGAAGTCTCATCGAAACAGACTACGGGCCGCTTGGGGTCATCGGGTTCCGCATAGCGGTCCAGCACGTCCTCCATGCGGGCTACGAACTCGGCGCTCACCTTGGGGATGCACCACTCCTTCTTCCGCCACGGCTTGAGCTTCCGCCACGGCTTGAGTTCGTTTTTTTCAACACCTGCCTGACCGTCTCCCGGGAGCTGGAGCCGGTCAACTCCAGCTTCACCACTTGGTCGGCAAGCAATCGCAACGTCCAGCGAGTGTGCCCTTCCGGAGCCGCGCTGCAGGCCACGGCCACCAGGTGGGCTTCCTGCTTGCCATCAAGTTTACGCCGTTGTCCCGGCCGCGGCAGGTCATTGAGGGCCCGTTCCAACCCGCCTGCTACGCAGCGCTGCCGCACCCGGCCGACCGTGGAGGGGCCGACCATCAAGGCTTCCGCCACCTGCTGGTCGGTAAGGCCTTCAGCGGCTTTACACAAAATCAAAGCCCGCTTCACTTTACGCCCCGAGGACTTGCCGCGCCGGGTGACACCCCACAAATGTTCCCGCTCATCCTGGGTCAAGTTCACTCGATATAACTTGGCAGGCATTCCCCACACACTCCGCTATGAAAGAATGCCTCAATTACATCAATTCTTATATTTGTCAAAAACAACTGGACGCAGTACTAGTCAGAGCATTAGATCCGCGCCAAAATAGTGAGTGCATCGACCGCAGAGCCGCCTAGTACTACAGTCGCGCTTCAAGGGAAGGACTCATATCACTGACCGTGCCCGAAGTTAGACGGCTGTCATGCAGGCTGCTGTGACTACTTTATGAGAGTACTGACCTGCCTATCCGGTAGCCGTGGTGGAGCTGGCGGCACCAAGCCAGAGCCTTGGAATCCGTTACAAGAGGCACTTTCAGAGGCCCGCAATTCAAGTGCAACTGTAATACTAGCAGGCAACCTCGCTTCTACAATCCGAGAATCCTCAGTCAGGAGATGAACGTTGAGCAAAGCCGAAGTAGAACGTGCCATCATCACCGCGCAGAAGCACGTAGCCGAGGTCAACCCAACCCGCCCAGAGGGCGGGTGCAGACAACGGCCTCTGTCAACAACCACGAGACCAGCACCCGCTACATTGTCATTGATCCCATCCTGCGGGCCTTGGGCTGGGAGTTGTCCAACCCAACCGAGTGCGTGGTGGAATACGAAGTAGCCCGCAGGGGCAACTACCCGGCAACCCGGGTGGACTACGTGCTGAAGGATGCAACCGGCGAACCAGCCATCGTGATTGAAGCCAAGCGTATCGACGTCGAGTCCGATGACGAGCGGGCACTGGACCAAATGGAGCGCTACTTGCAGGACATCCCAACCGCCACGATGGCCGTTGGTCACAACGGCCAGTACTGGAACATCGCCAAGAGAGAAGGAAATGACTGGCAGCCTGAGTCTCGCTACCCGCTGGGACTGCACTACGAGAAGACCGGCGAGAATGCCCAGCGGCTGTGGGACACCCTATCGAAGGAAGCCGTGAAGCAGGCACGCGCCAAGCGGAGCGACAACTTCAGAGCAGCCGCCAGCAACCGCCGTCAGTACGGGAGAAGAAGGTAAGGTACAACGACGCGCACCTGCGTTGCCGACGACAACCGGGTCAGCAGGGCCGCCCGCCGCTGAAAGGCGAGCGGCGGCCTCCGTTGAAGGCCCTCCTCGACCAGCCCCAGGCGGTTTGGGCCAGCGCCGTGGTAGCCTAGAGAACGGGCCGGAAACCCCTATTCTCCCCAAATCGAGATTTTCCTTGCGTCGAACATCGTTGCATTAATGGATTCCAGAAACGATTTCCATACGCAAAAACACCGGACAAAAGTGTAATTCGTCTGATCCGCGTAGTGCGAAACCCTGTCAATTGACTTTCCGGCCGGACTTCTAGTACTGTTTCAATCTGATCTTGTCGGATAGATATATTGGAGCTTACGGCGAGCATCTTGGGTGGTAAACCGCTAGTCTATGGCTGATTTTGCTGCGTTGCGCTCGCGTTCGAGCGCCGCAACCTCTCGCCGCAGCTCCGCCTCATCGCTGATACGGCGGTTCAGACATCCCCTGCTGAAGACGCTCAACTCGATCTCAGCCATCCCTTCGGCAAGCTCAGGACAGGATTCAGCCAGCTGCCGTGCGTGGGAGTGTAATGAAACTCGAGGCGTTGGGCGATGCGTCGAGCTTCGCCGGGCTCAAATGCTGCGTAGAGCGCGCCGAGCTTGTGGGTGTTGAGGTTGTCCAGTACCAGCCGGACCACCTCGGCATCAGGGTATGCCTCGTCCACCAGCCACCGCATCTGGTGCGCGAAGTCCACGGCAGTGCGGCGCTCGGTCACCTCCACAGGTCTCCAGCCACCCCTCGGCTCACAGATCATGAACAGGTTCCGTGTCCCGTTGCGCTGGTACTCGGTGTCATAGCGTGCCACCCGTCCCGGGGCAGCCTCCAGGGGCGGACGCACCTCCCCAGTCAATTGCCGGGAGAGGTCTCGTCTGCCGGGAGGTCTCGTCGAAACACACTACCGGACGCTCCGGATGGTACGCCTGTTGGTACAGGTCCAGCACGTCCTCCATCCGCGCCACGAACTCCCCGCTCACCTTGGGGATACACCACTCCTGCTTCTGCCACGGCTTGAGTTCGTTTTTTTGAGCATCTGGCGCACCGTCTCCAGGGAGATGCTATCGGCAAACTCCAACTCCACCACCTGGTCGGCCAACAACTGGAGTGTCCAGTGCGTGTGCCCTGCGGGCGCGGCGCTGCACGCAATGGCGATCAGGTGCGCTTCCTGCTTGCCGTCCAGCTTGCGCTCCTGGCCCGGCCGCGGTCGGTCATTGATGGCGGCCTCAAGTCCTTCCTCCACGTACCGCTTCCGCGCTCTGGCGACCGTGGCCGCGTTGACCAACAGCACATCGGCTATCTCACGGTCCCGAAGCCCCTGGTCGGCCTTGAGCAGCGACAGCGCCCGCTTCACGGTGCGCACTGACGCCTTGCCTCGCTGGGACACCTCATTGAGACGGGAGCGTTCGGCCTCGGTCAACTCTACTTTATACTTGATGGCAGCCATGGCTAGGCACTTCCTCACACAAAGATCATGCCCAAGTATGGCTGCTTTCTTATATTCTTACAAATCTACCTGGCAACGGTACTAGTACGACGGAACCACCCGCACGGTGGAACTCACGTCGCAAACGGCGGTGTGGTACCGCTCGGGCAAGCCTCCCGTCCTCATCCGCTGGGTGCTGATCCGCGACCCCCAGGGCGCCTTCGCCACCCAGGCCTTGCTGTGCACCGACCCGTCGGCGGACCCGACCCAGGTCCTGGAATGGTTTGTGCTGCGCTGGCAACTGGAAGTCACTTTCCAGGAGGTGCGAACCCACCTGGGCGTGGAGACCCAGCGCCAGTGGTCCGATCTGGCCATCGCCCGCACCACGCCCGTCCTGCTGGGGATCTTCTCCTGGACCGCCCTGGCCGATCACGCGTTGCAAAAACAGCACCCCATGACCCAGCGCCGAGCGGCCTGGTACGACAAACCATCGCCGACCTTCGTGGACGCCATCGCCCTGGTGCGACGCCAACTGTGGCTGGCGTCGGAGGGTTTTTCACTGTCGGCGGCCAACCTCGATACGCAGGAACTCCCCGTCGCTCTGTACCATCGACTTGTAGATTCCCTTGCCTACGCCGCTTGAAATGCGCAAAGTCCAGCTTCGATCTGGTGATCGTCGGCGTGCAACCTGAGGCATGGGCGTTGACCGCCATGATGACCGCCCCATTTACGGTGGGCGCGGTGTCCCTGTGCACCTTGCTGGCGGCTTTGACGGAGATCTTGTTGCGTCGTCGGTCGGTCGGGATCTGAATCCGCTCCGACGCTGTCCGCGGCATGAAGGCACTGCTGAGATCCATAACGCTTGGACTGGTAGCCCTCGCGCTGACGGGCTGTGGTGGAATCCCATTGACCGTCTCACCTACAGTGCAACCAGCTCTACCGCTTCCCGTTCGAAGCACTTCGGAGCCGGCCACGGAAACCTTCAGAATTGACTTGGCCTCCGGCGTGGTGACCGCTTTCGTGGAAGAATTGACGCCGCAGATGTCGGAGAAGGTCGCCTACGTCACTCACGTCTCCTCCGGCTCTCAGGCCGTTCTTGACCTCGGTGGGAAGGTCATACAGTGACAGAAGGCGGCCGTATAGTGAACGTCATCGTGGTGGTCGCAACCGGCGTCAACGCCGCGGGTCAGCGGGAGGATTAGGCATGGACATGGTCGACGGTGAGGACAGCGCCTTCTGGCTGGTCTTCCTGCGATCATTGAATGCGTGAGGCCTCAGCGACGTGGAGGTGATCATCTGAGATGCCCATCAGAGGGCGAGGAATGCCGATGTCCCTGTATTTGCCAGAGCCAGTTGGCAGCGGCGCCCTACTCACTTCATGGCCAACCAACCCACTCGGGTGCCTAAACGGCCCCGTCCCCGGCGTGGCCACAACGGTCCTCACCATCTACTAACAACTCTCCCCCGATGAAGCCCACCCTCCGGGCGGACCTGGGACTATGTTGCGGAACTGCACCGGGGATTGGTGGTTTACCCGGGAGATCACCAGCGGTACACCGTCAACTGCTGAGGAAATATCAAACGGTTTCGCCGTAGCGACGGACGAGGTGAGCATATTCGAGCCAGTGGCGGGCTAGTCGATATGGTTGCTGGCTCGACAGTCCCGCGGGACGGGGACCGAGCCAGCGCTTTAATGACACTCGTAGATCAGATCGGATTGTGGTGACCAAAGTGGTAACGGTTGATCCAGATCGCCAATTTCCTACTGAAAAACGAAAGATCGTGGTACCCCTGGAGGGACTCGAACCCCCGACGCGCGACTTAGGACGCCGCCGCTCTGTCCAACTGAGCTACAGGGGCAGATACGAATTGGTGGAGATAGCGGGGCTCGAACCCGCAACCTCGGCATTGCGAACGCCGCGCTCTCCCAGTTGAGCTATATCCCCACGCTTCTACGGTCAGACTGCGTCAACCGCACTGTCGACTGTGATTCAATCGTAGCCAACTGGTGCCGTTAGTGTCAAGGAACCAGCCGAAAGTCGATCGGGCTCCGGCTCCTAACCCACCACCCGTATCCGGTGGTTGTTGCTGTCCGCTATGTAGATTTGTCCATTGGTCGAGACAGCGCATCCGTGTGGCCGGTCTAGTCCGGCATCGGTAGCCGGCCCGCCGTCTCCGTGGCCGCCGAACTGCCCGCCCGCGATGGTTGTGACCACGCCGGTGTTGACATCAATCTTGCGGATGGCGTGGTTTTCGGTGTCAACCACGATGACGTTGCCCGCCGCGTCGCACCGCAGGGCCTTGGGCGCGCCCCAGGTGGCGTCCAGCGCGGACCCTCCGTCACCGGTGTAGCCGCGTTCAGCCGATGCGCCCGCGACGGTTCCCATGATCCCTCCTGCGGTAACCACGCGGACGCCATTGCCCTCGCGCTCCGCAATGTACGTGTTGCCGTCCTGGTCCATGCATACCGCTCGGGAGCCAAGTATGCTCGCCTGTCGTGCCGGCATTCCATCGCCGCCGCGCGCCTTTTCGCCGTTGCCCGCGAAGGTGTCGATGATGCCCGTCTCCAGATCCAGGCGGCGGACGCGCTGGTCCTGGATGTCGGCGATGAGCAGGCCGCCGCGTCCGTCAAGGAAGCAGTCGTTCGGCTCCCGTAGTTGGGCGTGGTTGCCGGGGCCCCTGTCTCCCGAATATCCCGGTTCTCCCGTTCCGGCGACAGTCGTTATGATACCGGTAGTCCCGTCGACCCGGCGTACGGCAGCGTTCAGTCTGTCAACGATGTAGACGTTTCCAGCCGCGTCGACCTCCAGCGAATAGGGTTCGTTGAGGGTGGCTTCTGTGGCTGGTCCTTCGTCTCCTGCGTAGCCGGCTTCTCCCGTACCTGCCACTGTCGTGATATGCCCGGTGGACGCATCGACCCGCCGAACCACGTGATTTTGGGCCTCGCAGAAGAACATATTGCACTTAATGTCGAAAGAGCACATGAATGGTTCACGGAGCGCAGCGGACACGGCCGGCCCGCCGTCTCCGCTGTATCCTGCCTCTCCCGTGCCCACGACGGTTTGGATGGTCTGGTTGTTGCCTGTGGTCATGTGTGCCTCCTGGGGCGGTTCAAGCAACGAAACTCGCTCAAACGGATAATGCTTCGGTGATGGCCATGACCGCGTGCCTGAGTCTGGCATCCCCTTCCATGGATTGTCGGATCCTGCTGACCCCGTGAATTACCGTGCTGTGGTTTCGTCCCGCCAGGAAGCGCCCGGCGCCGGTCGGTGTCATGTCCAGTTCCTTGACCAACAGGTACATCGTCACCTGTCGAGCTTGCGCGACCGACGCCGTGCGGTTCCGGCCGAGGATTTGTTCTACCGTAAGGCCGTAATGATGAGCTACTTTGCTTACCACTTGTTGCGATGTTAGGTCGGCCCGCGCGTCTGGGCCTACGATGGCATCGAGCTGTGTTGCTACGCTTTCGGGGGTCAACGGGGCATTTAACAGCTGGGACGTTGCGACCACCCGGTTGAAGGCGCCCAACAGTTGGCGCACGTTCCGGCTGACCCGCTGGGCGATGACATCCAGAACAGGAGTCGGCACCTTAGCGCCGTTATCGGTAGCCCAGGCGTGGAGCATGGCCAGCCGCGTCTCCAGCGACGGCGGACGGATATCGGCCACCAACCCCCATTGGAAACGGGAGCGAAGCCGGTCTTCCAACGGCGCGATGGTCTCGGGCGGACGGTCACTCGTCAACACGATTTGCGCCCCGGCCTGGTGGAGGTCGTTGAATGTGTGGAACAGCGTCTCCTGCGTTTGCTCTTTGCCTACGAGGAATTGCACGTCGTCCAGCAGCAGCAGGTCGACGCCGCGATAACGTTCGCGGAACTCCGGCATCGCCCTCCGGCTGATCGCGGAAACAAACTCGTTGGTGAACTGTTCTGAAGTTACGTACAGCACCGAAAGGCTCTGCTGCAGGGCCAGGTTGCCGATGGCGTGCAGCAGGTGGGTCTTTCCCATCCCTGACCCGGCGTAAAGCAGCAACGGGTTGTAACCTGGGGCTGCGTCCAAGCCTGCAGCGGCTATTGCGCGCGCGGCATGGTAGGCCAATTGGTTGCTCTCCCCAATGATGAAATTATCGAAGGTATAGCGCCGATTGAGAGTAACCATTTCGAGCGCTGTAATCCCGCGACTGGTGGACCCGGGCTGCTGTCTCGATTGGCCGTCGGCGGGGTCAGCTAAATCAGCACAGCGAGCAGTCGGTTCCGCAACTACCGAGTGCACCGAAGCCGCACGTCCGTGGGTCATGTCCTGCGAGGTCATTGGCATCGCCTGGTAGCGGACGTTCAACTGCGCGCCGGCTGTCCTTGCTACCGCTTCTCGCGCCATTTCGAGATGCAATGGCAATTCGAGCCATGAAACGGCAAACGCGGTTGCGGCTCCGACCACCAGGCAGTCGTCATCCCATCGGAGGCCGCTACAGGGTCGAAGGAAGGTGTTGAACTGCTCCTGAGGTATTTCTACCTGTAAGCGTCCGAGCGCTGCTTGCCATGCTGATACGGGGTCGGGGTGGTCTCGCATTGTCTGTTTTCCTGAATCCACCTGAACATAAACGTATGACCGCCAATGGTAATCAGGTGCCGCCGGCCCCGCTAGGCGTGTGGGTAGATGTAATGTTTTGCCGTTGAACGAAAAACAGCACGAAATTGGTCGCATAACAAAAAGGATGACAACAACCAATCTCGCGCCCGGCCACATGGATGGACAATGGAATATCCGTTTTGATGGGCTCGAGGGATAGCGTTCGCGGAGGAAATGGGCGCCGTCCAACTATCGATAACAATATCTGGTAGATAGTTGAACCGGGCTGAACCGGGTTGTCGCTTGCGACTAGATTGCCGGGTGCAAACCGGGTCAGCCGGATCTCCATATTTGGCGGAGATCCGTGCTGCGATCAGGGTTTCACCGCGCCGATCACGTACTCCGTATGCATCCGTCGCTCGATCCCCGTTGCGGACGCGGGCGCGATTCCGGCACGTCTGGCGTTCCTGGCTGGCATCATCCTCCGGTCACGGTCGAGCTTACGGGGTGCGACCCCCACCACGTCCATTCCCGCTCGCTTGGCGAGATCCGCCAGGCATTCGTGGGTAGGCACCAATATTCCGCGCATCGTGGAAGGCCCCACCACGATCACGGCCGCCGACCCGGGCCGGAGGACCCGCTCCATTTCCGCGATCGACGCTGACATGTCGACGAAATACCGTCGAAGTATGCGTGACTTCAGGGTGTCCACAGCAGCAACGCGCTCCACCACGGTTTCTACGGTTGCCGGCAACTCGTCTCCCGACGATGCGTCTGCCGCGCTGCCTGCGGATTCGGAGCCTATGTACTTTCCCCGCAATTGCGTCAGAGACGGGATGGGATCGCCCAGCCACGCCAGGGAAAATTTGTGCGCCCGCATGTAGTCCAGTGCGTTCGCGTAGGGCGGCGAGGTTACGATGAGATCTGCCGTGCTGTCTGAAAGCGGCAGTGCTCGAGCGTCGCCGGCGAAGATCCGGCGGTCACCCAAGGCGTCCCGGTCAATGTTCGCGTAAGCGTAAGCGGCGCGTTCGACAAGGTTGGCGAACACCGGAATGGGGCGCCTGGGGACCTTATCGGCCACTCGGTGGGGACGCGTGTGAGCCAAATCGCGCGCGCGGGACACGCCGCCGGATTTCGTGACGATCGTCGAAGAAAAAACAATTTCCAACAGATTGCGCAGATCCGGGTCGGGCTCTTCCCGGATCGCAAGGGTCAGACAGGCGAGCTCCTGTTGAGTTTGTGGGAAGAACCAATAGTCCAGGAATTCCCGCGTCGGCGGGTCCATATCGGCCTTTACGGCTTCCAATGGATCCGGGTACGACCCCAAACCGGCGATTAGGTCGGCAGTCCGCCGGAGCGCAGCGTGTCCCGCCTCGCGGACCGTTACGTCGCACAGGGCGGTGGTGCGGGCCGCCGCTTGCCGTCGTGCCAGCGGGTCCAGGTCCACACCGACTACCGACCGCCCGGCAGCCCAACCCTCCAGCAGGGTGATCCCTGATCCGCACATGGGGTCCAGCACTGTGTCGCCGGCCTCTGTCAGGGTATCGATGAAGTACCCCGGTAAGCCGTGCGGAAACCGGGCCGCAAACGGGTGCAGCGCGTACAGCGGATGGGCGAGCCGAGCAGGCGCGTGGAATGATAGGTCGCCAGCCAACAGCGACGCCAGCCTTTGGCGAGCACGCATCTTTTGGTTGTTCAGCATGATTCTTTGGCTGAAAATCAGATAGCGAGATCCAGTGGCAAGTCAGCGATGTCACGAAGAAGTTTACCCGATATCATCGTGGTCAACGATTTTTTGGAAGCGGCCGAACCTACTGACATCACTGACTGTTCGAGTTCAGGTAGCGCGATGTGGTAGACGCAGTCCATGTCCCCTGTTCCCAATGCGATAGAGGCGATGCGTTGGGGTAGCGGTTCCGCAGTAATGGCAACGATGTGCGGCAACGGGCCTTTGCGATTTCTGACAAGGCTTAATGCTTCCGACCTCGTATTCTGTGATCGGTCACTTCGAATGGTCCATTTGCAGGAAACACTGGCGTGGAGCAGCGGTTTGCCTCCGTTGGCGGCGCGTAGCGGAGTGCGAAGGCCTACGGTATCGTCGACAAACGAACCCAATTCCTGTTCCGAAATGGGATAACGAGCGATCACAATATCTGGTTCGACCAGATAATCGCTGACCATTGCCGCGGCCAAATCGATATTGTCCTTTGCTAATTCGGACAACGTAAGCAGATGGTCGTATTGATCAAAATGTGTGATTGCTAATTTACGAGCAATCTGCCAATGGCCGGGACGGACGTTATTAAGCCCCAATCCACCGAAAGGATGAGCGTGTCGGCGTGTTGAAGGGATGAGAAAGTGCTCCCGGCTTCGGGGATAATGGTTTTTGAAACAGAAAACCAACCCGAAACGAGGAGCACCCAAAAGATGCTACCACGCGAGCAGCCCGACCGCATCCAAATTGCCTTTGATGATCAGCGCCTGGTGGCCAATGCGGGGCTGCTTTTGCCCATCACCCTGGCCCATCACCTGGGGCTGGGAGAGTTGGTGGACCGCCACGTTCACCTGGGAGATGCGCCAGGTCGCGCCAATGCCGGCGACAAGATGCTGACCCTGGTGGCGTCGGCGCTGGCCGGTGGCGACTGCATTGACGACGCCGACGTGTTGCGCGCTGGCGAGACCGAGCGGGTGCTGGGCTGCGTAGTCAAGGCGCCGTCCACGCTGGGTACGTTTCTGCGGAGTTTCCGGTGGGGCCACACGCGCCAGTTGGATCGGGTGAGCCGTGAGGTGCTGGCTCAAGCTTGGGCCTTCGGCGCCGGTCCAGGAGACGAGCCGCTGACCATTGATCTCGATTCCACCATCTGCGAGACCTACGGTCTGAGCAAGGAGGGTGCGCGCCATCACGGCTACACCGGCCAGCGGGGCTATCACCCGCTCCTCGCCGTGGCCGAGGGCACCGGAGAGGTGCTGATGTGTCGATTGCGAAAGGGTCGGGCCAACACCGCCCGCGGCGCCGCCAACTTCCTGCGCGAAACGGTGAGCCGAGTGCGCCATGCCGGAGCCACTGGATCGCTCACCATGCGGGCGGACAGCGGCTTCTACACCCACGACATGGTGGCCGCCTGCCGCGATAAGAAGGTACGTTACTCCATCACCGTTCGCCAGCACCCCCAACTGCGCAATCTCATTGACGCCATACCCGAGGCAGACTGGACGCCCATCCCCTACTGGATGGAGGGCGGCGCCGACGTGGCCGAGACCATCTATACTCCCTTTGCCAGTGAGCCCGATGCGGTACCGGTGAGGCTCATCGTCCGGCGAGTGAAGCCCACCCCCGGCTCCCAGCTGGCCCTCATCGCCAACTACAGCTATCACGCCTTCATCACCGACCGTGAGGGCGACACCCTGGAACTGGAAGCTGACCATCGCCGCCACGCCGAGATCGAGAACGCCATCCGCGACCTGAAGTACGGCGTGGGCCTCAACCATCTCCCCTCAGGACGCTTCGCCGCCAACGCCGCCTGGTTGGCGGTGCAAGTAATCGCCCACAATCTGGTGCGCTGGACCACGCGCATCGGGCTGGGTGAGCCGATGGCAACCACCAAGACCCTCCGGTGGCGCTTCTTCTCCCTGGCCGGACGCATCACCCGCAAGGCGCGACGCCTCACCCTGCATCTGCCACAGGGCTGGCCTTGGCGAAACCAATTCAGCAGCGCTCTGGCTCGATTGCGCGCCCTGCCGCTCCCTTCCTGACCACGCCCTCGGCGTCTGACCCCTCCACCAGATTACCCAACTGTCTGGCTCAGCCGCGCCAGGCTGGGCCCCTGACGGTCTCCGCCTGCGGTCTGCGCTGAAAATCGCGCCCAACGCCGCTACTACGGGCCGTCAACATCCCCTTGGCGCGGCATCCACGCTCCACATCGACTATCTCACCGACATCAGGCCTCCGCCAGCCCGTTCCCTGACCCCTCGCCCCGTGTCGGACCACCGCCGCGGTGTCCCTTCGGTGGATTCGGGTTAAGCGCAAGGAATGTATTAGCCAAGTATCCTGCACAGGCCGCTTCGAACTGAGCGCCTGCGCGCTGGCCTGAAAGTCGTCGTCCTGAGGCAGATACGTTCAGGTTGGCAAATAATTCGGCCGCGATGGCGCAACTTTGTACGCTGGAACCGTCTGCGACGCTAGGGATACCATTGTCGATCTGAAGGCACCGATTTTCGACTAAAGTGTCGTAAAAACTGCGCCTAGCGGCGAGAAAGGTCGGCTCTGACATGGTAGCCATTGTTCGGCTATATTGCGCACGGCAAGAAAGGTCAGTCAGCGGGCTCAGGAGCCGCGCGCGTGCCCCTATTGTGACGCGCAATATTGCGTTCCTGCTGCAATTGCAATCGCCTCGGAAGCGGAGGCCGCGGCAGGAACCAATAACCAATGGCTGCAGCAATGTACAGCGCGACCAGCGGGAACAGCGCCCAGTAGAAGCTGTTCGTGTAGTCGTAGATGGCTCCCATCCACATCGCGGTCCACATCGAGGCCAGTTGGTCCGGCAGATGCTGCCACCCGCGTATGGTGGCATAAGAGCGCCTTCCGAAGAAATCTCCCATGATGGCCCAGTTGAGCGGGTTTGCGCTCTCCGCAAAGGCCAGCAAAAGCATGAACACTGCGATCTGCCAGATGTGTCCGCTCTCGGTGAGCAGCGAGCCCAATGCTATTGCGCCGGAGACCATGCAGAGCGCGCTGAGTTTGCGTCGGTCCACCTTGTCGCCGATCCATCCGACGCACGGGTTGAACAACATATTGGCGAGAGAAAACCCGCTGACGAATGCCGCAGCGATGATGACGTGTTTCTGGCCTTGCTCGGACGTCGGGTCGACGGGGACTCCGGCCTCAATGAACCATATGATCAGCGGCGCCATCAGGAACGACGCGCCGGCGTGAACGATGTTGCGGAAACCGGTTGACATGACCAGCAGCCAGTACGACGGAGTTCGCATCGCCTCTCGAGCGGTGAAGTCGGTATCCCCTCCGTTGGTTGACCGTCGGCGCACAGCTGCATTCCGGTCGGACGGGTTCACGCCGGCCAGTTCGGGCGGGTCCCCGTCCGGCAGCTGACCCATATCCTCGGGGGCGCGACGCAAAAAATACGACAGTGGGATAACCACGGCCAGGACGGCGAAACCCAGGATCGTGCAGGCGTCGCGCCATCCCACGAGGAAAACGAGCAGGCCGACGAGATACGCGGATGCGCCGCCTAGCCCATTGCCCATGCTGACTACCGACATCGCCAGGCCGCGTCGCCGTCGGAACCAGTTGTTTACGGCCGCAATCGAGGCGTTGTTGTAACCCGACCTGAACCCCACCGACAGGACGATCACGAACACGAGCAGGAACCACCAGAAGTTGGTGGTGCGCGCCAGCAGGATGAAGCCCAAACCGGACATCAACCCGCCGAAGGCCAGCATCACGCGAGGGCCGAACCTGTCGGTGCAGTATCCCATGAGCGGGCCCTGGACACCGCCCATAAACCGGCCCAGGCCTTCCGCCAGCCCCAACATCGTCCGCGATTGCGGACTGAAGCCCAGGACGTCCTTGGGGAAGATGAGGTCGCTCTCTATCGGAACGTAGAGAACGGTGAAACCACGGTTGAAACTGCCGTGTTTCATCCCGTCGGCAATGAGACTGACGATGACGATCCACCACCCGTAGAAGATCCTGGGCCGCCGCATTGCTAGCAGCCTCCGACTCTCTGGCGACGCTTCGTCTCCGACGGGTAGGCTGGAATGCTGAACGCCACTGGCAGGATCATGCTATACGGGTAGCCAACGTAAAGGCGCGGTGGATGACCCGCACCTCCCTGTGCCGCCGGATTGTATCACAGGGCGATTGCGTCCATTTCGCTGCGAGCGTGAACGTAACTGTTCACGTTTGAGGGGATCTAATTGTCCCACCGGGGACATTCCGTACTTGGCTACCATTGCGTCCAGGGTCAAAAAGCCCGCAGATCCCCTCAAGTCTGAACAGTTACGCGTGAACCCGTGCACGGACGTGCACAATCGAGCTTTACCGATCGGGAACCACGCAGCAAAGCCCGATGCGGAATCGCCGGTCCCGCCTTGGGCCGAAAATCGCTTATGGTATGATACCTGCACCCCAACCCCGCACGCACCAACCCGTGCAGGGCCGCCGGGTGGAAATAGAGGTAACGATGCCGCGACTGACGCCACAGGAGATTGACGCCTACCTAGCGGGCCCGCACGTTGCCCACTTCGCTTCCATTCGCGAAGACGGTTCTCCGCACGTATCGCCGGTATGGTACCAATGGGAAGACGGCAAGGTGACTGTGGTGTCGGGCGACGCAGCAGTCAAAACCAAGAACGTGCGGCGCAATCCTAAAGTAGCGGTCTCCGTTGCTACCGATGAATGGCCGTATCAATACGTCATACTCGAGGGCGACGCCACGGTTCGCAGCGACAACCTCAAGGACGCGGTGCGTAAGATCTTTTCCAGATACGAAGGCGAGGAACGAGGAGAACAAGATGCCTCCGACCTGTCCGAAGGCGACCAGAAACTGGTTGCCATTGAGATCGACGTAAACCGCGTCATGTCTTGGAAAGGCATTGACCAGTAATAACCTTCCCAACGTAGCCGACGCGGTAATCATCGGCGGCGGCGTCATCGGTTGCGCCATCCAGTATCACTTGGCGCAACTCGGAATTGCCAATACCGTTCTGTTGGAACGGGACGTGCTCGGCTCCGGCAGTACCGGCCGTTCCCAAGCCATCTGCCGCATGCACTACTCCAACCGGATAACCACGCAACTCGCGTGGCAAAGTCTGCAGGTGTTCGCCGACTTCGACGCGCGCGTGGGCGGGTATTCCGGGTTCGTGCGGACCGGCTATCTGGTGGTGGTCAACGAGGTCGACCAGGGCGGCTTGGAGCGAAACGTCGCTATGCATCAGGAACTGGGTGTGCCTTCCTCCGTGGTGTCCCGGGACGATCTTGCGCGATTGACCCCCATGGTGACTCTGTACGATGACGAGCGGGCAGCCTGGGAACCCAATTCCGGCTACGCCGATCCGTACCAGGTCACCGTCTCCTACGCTGCCCGCGCCCGGGAGGCTGGCGCCGTGATCGCCCCCCGCAATCCGGCCGCCGGGATCGACATCGCCTCCGGTCGGGTCCGGGCCGTTTCCACCGCTGCCGGCCACCGCATCGTCACCGATACCGTGGTTGTAGCGGCCGGTCCCTGGTCCAAACAGGTCTTGGCCGGAGTCGGAGTGGACGTACCCTTGCTTCCGGTCCGCCATCAGGTCGCCACCGTGGCTCGGCCTGTCGAACTCGTTCCGCAGCATCCCACGGTCGGCGACATCAGCCAGTCCTTCTCTTTCCGTCCTGACGGCTCCAACTTCACCACGATGGGTTTTGGGGATGACGAGGAGCAGCCGGATCCCGATGCATACCCCCAGGGGATAGAATTGCCTGCCGCCGCCTCGGCGAGGGCGCGCTTGGCCCGGCGGATCCCCGGCATGTCCGACTCCTATTTCCGTGGCGGTTGGTCCGGGCTGTTCACCACCACTCCCGACTGGCATCCCATCTTGGATAGCGTGCCCGCAATCGAGGGTCTGTTCTGCGCGGTGGGTTTCAGCGGGCACGGTTTCAAGCTTTCTCCTGCCATTGGGAAGGCGGTAGCCGAACTGGTGGCCGAGGGGAAGGCCCGCGATGTCGACCTCTCACCCCTGCGGTTCAACCGTTTTACGGAAGGCGACCTCATGGAATCGAGCTATCGCTACCGCGTGCTCGCCTGACCCTCAACCCTTCATTGGTCGGCGCTTCTGAACACCGCGGCAAAACATCTCGAGCGTCCCATGCGAACTGCGTATTCGCCGCGCTAACCAATCATCCGCCAAACGGAGCAATCGCGAATGGTCACGAATTTTCAATCGCACTACATCCCCAATACCATGGCCGAGCAGGACGAGCTGCTGGCCGCGGTAGGTTTGAGCAGCGTCGATGAGTTGTTCTCCGACATACCCGAAGATTACAGGAATCCCCCGCTGCGTCTCCCCGATCCTATGTCCGAGTTGGAGATCCAGCGAGAACTCGGAGAGATGGCCGGGCGAAATCGCCCGTTGGCCAGTGGCCCGTCGTTCCTGGGCGCTGGCAGCTACTACCACTTCATACCTTCCATAGTGAAAGCGGTCATGACGCGTGGCGAATTCCTGACCGCGTACACCCCCTACCAACCGGAGGTATCCCAGGGCACCTTGCAGGTCATCTTCGAGTTCCAGACTATGATCAGCGCTCTCTACGGCATGGAGGTGGCCAACGCTGGCATGTACGACGGCGCCACCAGCCTCGCCGAGGCGGTTCTGATGGCTTGTCGGGTGACCCGTCGGCAACAGGTCGTCGTCAGCGACACCGTGGCGCCGGCTTATCGGCAGGTGATCGCCACCTATTGTCAGGCCCAGGGAATCGTCATCGACGTCGTTCCAACCGCGAATATCGGCGCAAACGTAACGGAAGCGACTGCTGGCGTGGTGGCGCAATATCCCCACTTCTATGGTGGACTGGACGACCTTGGCGGCCTCGCTGCCACTGCCCGCGACGATGGGGCTTTGCTGGTGGTGTCGGCCGACCCCTTGGCGATGGGGATGCTCAGGCCTCCGGGAGATTTCGGTGCAGACATCGTGACGGGTGAAGGACAGCCCATCGGTATTCCGCCGTCTTTCGGCGGTCCGTATCTGGGGTTGTTCAGCTGCAAGCAACAGTACATTCGCCAGATGCCCAGCCGGTTGGTGGGCCGCACCACCGACACCCAGGGTCGCACCGGCTACGTCCTCACGCTGCAAACCCGCGAGCAACACATACGCCGGGAGCGGGCCACCTCCAACATCTGCACCAATGAGGCCTTGTACGCCTTGGCGTCGACCATATACCTGGCGGCGATGGGTCGGCACGGACTGCGTCAGGTCGCTGAACTCTGCTATCACAAGGCGCACTATGCGGCTTCCGCCATCGCGGGTTTGGATGGATATTCCCTGCCCCAGTCCGGCGAGTTCTTCCAAGAGTTCGTCACAACCTGTCCTGGAGCCCCGGCCAAGATCAACCGCCGGCTCATCGAGCGCAACATACTGGGCGGTCTCGATGTCAGCGACCGATTCGAAAACGGTATGCTTCTGTGCGTGACCGAGATGAACTCGCGGGCGGACATCGACGCCCTGGTGGACGCATTGGCCGCTGCGAAGTGACCGCGACCGCCTCAACTGCTCTCCCATAGTGACTTTGGAAACGGTCGCGAGGCCGTAACGATACGAGTTTAGGGCGATGATCGACCGCGATTTGTCTGATTTGAGCCGGATGCGACGCTACCGAGATCCCTTCGAAGACGGAGAGGTATCATCGGACCACGAGGGCGATGTCAAATGGTTGGGCCTGTGGTTGAAAGAGCGCACTTTGTTTATGGGAGGGCTGGCACTGGCGGGGACCCTGATAAGCCTTGTAATCACCAAGTCGCTTCTCGCAGGTCACGCCTCTTGGCTGCCTACAGGCACGTTATGGTTCGAGATCGGCTTCCTGGCTTGCATTGTGCTGATGAGCATCGTCTCATGCAGTATGTTCATCTGCGGGTCATTGGCTATCAGGCGGGAAATCCGCGAAATGAACGCCCAAATGGCTCGCTGGGACGGCGCGACCCCCGAAGAGGTCGAAGCGATCGTCCGCGCATCAGACCGGAGACTCAACCAGCGCATTTGGTGGCGAGCCCTGTTTTGGCTGGCCGCCATGGCGGCGCTGTTCGCGATTTTCGGAACCACTTTGCTCTTCCCTTGGGGAGGTACGCCGGCCTTCGTAGCGAGCACGGTAGCGGCTGTGGTAGTCAGCGCAGTGTGGTCGTGGCGGGCCAACAGGATTTTGGCGTTGGCAAATCGAATGTTGAAACGCTCACGGTAATGGCTGGCCTGGCCGAACGAAGAGACTGAACAAACCGTGTAGTGACGGTTTCGTCCCGCAACTGAGTAGTTTGGGCACGCGCTAAACGGACCAGTCACAACGTCAGGAGACAACGGACGATGTTGAATAAAGGTGGCAACCGAGACACCACTAAGCTGCTCATGGATCGGAGCGTGTCGGGCCGAGTTGGGGTCATTACCCCCGGCTTGGACGTGCCGACTGCCCCCTTGCCCGATGCAGCTTACCTCCGGGACGATCTGCCGCTTCCAGAGGTTTCGGAGCCCGAGGTGGTCCAGTATTTCACCGCGCTGAGCCAGTTAAACTTCAGCATCGATACCCACTTTTACCCGCTGGGTTCGTGCACGATGAAGTACAACCCTAAGGTAAATGATGAAATCGCGTTCCTGCTGGGATTCGCTGGAATCCATCCGCAGCAGCCAGCGGAGCAATCCCAGGGAGCGCTGGAACTACTGTATCGATTGCAGGACTTCCTCACAGAGGTCACGGGCATGGCCGTCACCAGCTTGGCAACTCTGGCTGGCGCTCATGGCGAACTGGGTGGCGTTCTCATGATGCGGGCATACCACTTGGCGCGCGGCGATTCCCGCCGCACCAGGATGGGCATCCCGGACAGCGCCCACGGCACCAACCCTGCCTCCGCAGCGATGGCCGGCTTCGACGTGGTCACAATCCCGTCGGACGCCGACGGCAACACGGACCTCGCTGCTTTGAAGGAACTCGCCGGGTATGATCTCGCCGGTGTGATGATAACCTTGCCCAGCACGCTCGGCCTGTTCGATACCAACATCCTTGAAGTCTGCCAAATCGTCCACGAATGCGGCGGTTTGGTTTATGGGGACGGCGCGAACATGAATGCGCTGCTCGGACGCGCAAAGCTTGGGGAATTGGGTTTCGACGTATGCCATTTGAACCTGCACAAAACCTTCAGCACCCCACACGGAGGCGGCGGTCCCGGCGCTGGCCCCGTCTGCTGCGGCGAGAATCTTGCTCCCTACCTGGCCGCCCCGGTCGTAACGGTAAACGACCGCGGCGAGTACTTGCTCTCCGAGCCCGAGCAGAGCATTGGCAAGATCAGCGGTTTCCACGGCAACTTTGGCGTCCTGGTTCGCGCCTACACTTACATCCGCACGCTGGGCGCCGCCGGATTGCTTTCCATCAGTGGTAACGCCGTGCTCAATGCCAACTACATCATGGAATCGCTCAAAGACATTTATGAACTGCCGTACGACCGCACGTGCATGCACGAGGTGGTCTTCTCCGCCGACCGGCAGCGGGAAAGGGGCGTCAGCGGCCTCGAGGTGGCCAAGCGGCTCCTGGATTATGGTTTCCATGCCCCGACGATGTACTTCCCGCTGATCGTGCACGAAGCCTTGATGGTCGAGCCCACGGAATCCGAGACCAGGGAGACACTGGATGCGTTCATTGACGCCCTTCGAGCCATAGACGCCGAGGCTACAGCCGACCCCGAATTGGTCCAGCACGCGCCCCACTCCACGCCGGTCTCCCGGCTCGATGAAGCAACGGCGGCACGCCGCCCTGTTCTGCGCTGGGCGGCGGCTGCGGACTAACTCCTCACGTCCGCGTTGCCCGTCGTCGGAGTATCGATCAGATCCGGGAAAACATTCTTACCAGCCAGCGAGCGGCCAAGAAAAGGCCATCCTTAATGAGAAAGACGGCCTGTATTGTTGACGGGTTGCCTTGCGCGATCAGCCGCCCTGTTCTTCCAACGCGCGACGCAGATCGTCGGGATCAACCTGCACATCTACTCCCGCCCGCTCTTCTTGGAGAAGCATCGCCACTCGCGAATCACGGGCGGCCCACCCGCGGTTGATGGCTTCGGTCATCTCGGCCAGCGTGGTGTTGGCCAGTTTCATCGGCACGTCGAACTCGCGACCGACCGCTACCGCGAGATCCACGTCCTTGCGCGCCAGCCGCAACGCGAAGTCCGGCGGATCGTAGTCGTTGATCAGGAAGTGTTGGGCCAGTCCTTCGAACATTCCCCGACGTCCGCCAGCTCCCTTGCGAACGGCAAGCCACAGTGCCAACGGGTCGACGCCCGCCTTGATGCCCATCGTGAACACTTCGGCCAGCGCCGTCTGGACGATGTAACCGGCGCAATTGTGCACCAATTTGGCGATGGCCCCGCTGCCTATGGGTCCCACGTAGTAGGCGGCGTCACCGATGGAATCGAGGACCGCTTTGTGCTGGTCGAAAACCGCCTTGTCCCCGCCAACCCAGATGGCCAGCCGGCCACTTGCCGCTCCAGCCGGTCCTCCACTCACCGGTGCGTCCAGCACGTTGATCCCCTGCGTCGCGACGCGGTCGTGGATCTGCCGGATCAGCGTGGGTGAACTGGTGCTGAGGTCAAAATAGGTTTTGCCTGCGGACATGCCCGACATGATCCCGTCTTCACCTAGCGACACTGCTTCAACTTCTACAGGTCCCGGGAGGGAAGTGAACACCACGTCGGTTGTTTCGGCGACCTCGCGAGGGTTGTCGGCCCATTGTGCGCCCGCTTCCAAATGTTGGGTTGCCGCGTCCCTCCTGATGTCGTGGACCACCATCTCGTTGCCGCCACGCAGGCAGTTGTACGCCATGCTGGCGCCCATAGTTCCGAGACCAATAAAACCTACTTTTGCCATCTCTGTCATCTCCTGGGAATATCGCCCGCCGAAGAGGGATTCGCTCGCATTCTATCAGAGGGGCAGCGCTTGGAACGCCGCCGCGGCGTTGACGTCGTGTCAGGCTACGCATAGACTGGTAGTGCTTATGTCACGCATCTTTGACTTACACATCCATACGACCAAAGGCAGCGCGGATTCCAGCCTTACCCCCGAAGATCTCATCCTTGAGGCAGAACGCTTGGGATTGCGAGGCCTGTGCATCACCGAACACGCTGGACCCTGGGACCGCCACGAATTTTCCGCGTTCGCCGCCAAGCACAACGTCGTGCTCATCCGCGCCATGGAAGCCGATACCGATATGGGGCACGTCCTCGCTTTTGGCGTGGACCGGTACCAGAGCGGCTTCCACCGCGCTGGGGAACTGAGCAGAGCCGCCCATGCTGCCGGCGGCTTCGTGGTGTCTGCTCACCCTTTCCGTGGCGTCCTCGGCCAACACCACAGGACCCGCCCGTACCTCTATCCTGATCCTCACGAGCCGATCCCCCAGGATCCCGATGCTGCTATGACGCATCCGGTGTTCCAACTGGCGGACGCAATAGAGGTTGCCAACGGCGGCACGTCGGACGAAGAAAACCGGTTCGCCGCCGAGGTGGCCCACCGGCTAAATCTCCCCGTGACTGGCGGCAGCGACGCTCATAGCACGCACGGACTCGGCAAGTTCGTCACTGAGTTCCCCGACGAGATATTCGACGAGGCACAATTCCTGTCCGCCCTCCATCGCGGAGACTTCCGTCCTTTGGAAGGCCTCAGGCAAGGATCCCTGCATCCGTATCAGCTGCGCTCAGTTCAGCAGGGATGAAGGGTCGGAACCTCCCGTCAAAATGACTCCTACGCTATTGCCCCAGGCTGACATTTTTGAGCGCGATTTTGTTAGCGTTGACCTGGAAACCACCGGCCTGAACGCTAACGCCGATGCCATAATTGAGGTGGGCGCCGTCAAGTTTTCTGGCGGGGTGGTGCAGGATCGATACCAGACCTTCGTGAACCCGGGCCGTCCTATACCGGCGTTCGTACAGCAGTTGACGTCCATCAGTCCGTCCCAGATCGAACGGGCGCCTCGATTTCAGCAGATCGCGGCGCAGTTCGCCGCGTTTGTCGGTGATTTGCCAATCGTCGGGCACAACATCGCGTTCGATATCTCATTCTTAGCGTCCCACGGACTGGACCTGGCGAACCGTAGCTACAACACTTGGGACCTGGCGTCGATATTCCTGCCCACCCTGGCTGAGTACAACTTGAGCGCGCTCGCAAAGCACCTGGAGCTCGACCACAGCCAGGCGCACCGCGCCGTAGCCGACGCGGAAACCACCGCGCTGGTTTTCCATCGGTTGCTGAAACTGGGTGCTTCCTACCCGGCGGCCAAGATCGCGTTTATAGCCCGCGCCGCCCGCACGGCCAACGCCCCGGTGGCAGACTTGCTCGAGGAGCTGGTGCCGCATGCTGCGGGCGCAAACTCGGCGCCAGGAACCCCCGGGGCGGTCGGACTCAACGGGTTGAACTTGGATGGCCTGGCCAAGCGACTATCGAGCGATCCCGGTGATCAGCCGGGTGACGCTGTGCGCCGCGCGCTTACCGAGCAGCAGGTTGAGGATCTGCTGGCTCCCCGCGGTGTGTTCGCGAACTCTTTTTCTGGCTTTGAGGATAGACCCCAGCAAGCCGAAATGCTGAAAGCGGTCACGCGCGCTATCTACCAGGGGCGGAAGCTCATCGTTGAAGGTGGTACCGGCATCGGCAAGAGTATTGCGTACCTGCTCCCTGCGGTACTGTACTCTGCCACCCATGGTCACCGCGTTGTTATATCCACCAACACCATTAGCTTGCAGGAGCAGCTGATGGATAAGGACATACCGGCGGTAATCTCCATTTTGGAAGAGGCCGGCATTCTGGAGCCGGGAGCAGTTCGCGCTGCACAACTTAAGGGGCGGTCGAACTACGTCTGCCTGCGCCGGTGGACCAGTCTCGGTGCTTCCGATTCTCTGACAGAGGATGAGGCCAGAGTGCTGGGCAAGACGGCGGTTTGGCTGGATGACACGGAAAATGGCGACCGAACCGACCTTAACTTGAGCTTTGGTGACCAGCGAGCCTGGTCGCGAGTTTGCGCTGACAACCAGGGCGTGTGCCAGTCATTCCGAGGCGGAGCACCCTGCTTCCTTCGCCAGGCCCGACAACGAGCCGAAGCAGCCAACATTTTGGTAGTTAACCACGCCCTGCTGCTGGCGGATTTGGCCGTAGGCGGCACTGTGTTGCAGGATTACCAGCACCTCGTCATCGACGAAGCACACCACTTGGAAGAAGAGGCGAGCCGGCAGTTGGGTTTTGAAATCGCCGAGGACGGCTTGCCGCAGGAGCTGGACAGCGTTTACCGCCTGATCAGACACTTGACCGCGGTAGCCAACCAGTCGCCCGAAGACGAAGCCCTCGGTCGTGCGCGCGACGCCTTGACCAACGCGACGGCCAGTAGCAATCAGGCCTTGCAATCTTGGCAGCAGTTGTGGGACGTGATCACCCGACTGTATCAATCCCACAGTCGGGGCGACAATGATCGGCAGCCGGTGTCTCTCGAGCTTACGGTGAGGCAAAGTCAGGAATGGAGTTCCGCCGCCCGCGAATGGGAATCTTTCTCGACGTTTTTGAGTGACAGCGTAAACCGACTAACCGAGGTTGGCAGGTTCGTAGACCAGGGGATATTCGATCTGTCCGACGACAGTCAGGGAAACGAACTCATTGGCGCCGTCGACGCTATCTCAGAGCTAAACGACCGACTGGCGTCGGTATTCGGTCGTTACGATGAAGAGCAAATCCAGTGGATTGACATGGTGCGGCGCAACGTCACGCTGCACTCCACTCCTTTGTCCGTCGGTCCCATCCTGTCGGAAAGGTTGTTTCAGCAAAAAGACACCGTGGTTTTGACTAGCGCAACCTTAGCCACGGATGGCAACTTCGGCTTCTTGCGCCAGCGGTTGGGGTTCCCCGACGATTGCGACGAGTTGTTGGTCGACAGCCCGTTCAACTATCAGCGCAACACCCTGCTCTTGGTTCCCGACGATCTGCCTGATCCCCGTCGTGGCGCCGACCACGCCAGGGGGACCGCCCAGGTGATCCTCAATATGGCGCAGGCATTGGATGGCCACCTCATGGCGCTGTTCACCTCGCATAACGCCCTTAGGGACGCTTCGTTCCAAGTGAGGGGTCCCCTACGAGCGTCGGGTATCAACGTCCTGGCTCAAGGGATTGATGGCACTCCCCGACAGCTTGTAGACCGTCTCCACGCCGACCCGCGCTCAGTTCTGCTAGGTACCGCAAGTTTCTGGGAGGGCGTGGACATGGAGTCCGGCGTTCTTCGTGGGTTATTGTTGTGTCGTCTGCCTTTCCCGGTGCCGATTGATCCCATCGTAAAAGCGAGGGGGAACTTGTTTAACAACCCGTTCAACGAGTACCAGGTACCTTCCGCCGTATTGCGTTTTCGTCAGGGATTCGGCCGGCTCATTCGCAACAAGGTGGATCGAGGCGCTGTGGTCATCCTCGACCGGCGGATCCAGACCGCGAACTACGGTGACCGTTTCTTGAATGCTCTCCCTCCTTGCACCGTAGAGAGGTCCACCGTCGGCAGCGTCGGCGATCAAGCTGCCCGGTGGCTGCAGTTGGACCGGCCCGGCCGTGCCTGACAATTTCGTCCGTTGGGCAAGGCGTCTCGTCCTACCTACCACATTGTGCAACTGGAAATAGACCAGCCCTTTGACCTCGCGGAGAGCCTGGAAAGCGGTCAGGCCCACCGCTGGCGCAAACTGGATGACGGCTGGTATTCCGGCGTTTTGGGCACTCGGTTGATTCATCTCAAGCAGTGCTCAGCCGGTTTGGAATACCGCATGTTTCCTCGCGACGCCCCGGGTGATCAGGAATCCACTGACGCTGGCCTTTGGTCCTATTTCCGTCTGGACGACGACATCCAGGCTATCTACGACGACATTTGCCGGGACCGTCGAGTCGGCGAAATGGTCGCCCGCTATCCGGGACTTCGCATTTTGCGGCAGGAGCCTTGGGAGTGCACGGTCGCTTTCATTTGCTCGGCCACGTCCAACATCCCGCGCATCCACCAGAATATGGAGGCCATGGCCGACAGCTTGGGCGAACCCCTGCACTTGTGTGGAGAAGTACGCCACACCTTTCCGTCACCCGAGCGTCTCGCGTCGGCCGGTGAAGGATTTCTCAGGGAGTTGGGCCTGGGTTTCCGCGCTCCCTACGTCGTTGCGGCGGCACAACGAGTGTGCGACGGCGAACTGGACCTCGACGAGTTGATACGGCTCCCTTATCCAGAGACGAAGCTTCGTTTGATGGAATGCTACGGGATCGGCGCCAAGATAGCCGACTGCATCGCGGTGTTCTCGTTGGAAAAACTGCAGGCTTTCCCGGTCGACGTCTGGGTGCGCCGCGCGCTGGCCGAATGGTATTTCCCGATGCAAAAGAAGCCGCCTGACAGAGCCATGGTCGAATGGGCCCAGGGTCACTTCGGCCAATACGCTGGCTATTCCCAGCAGTACCTGTTCCACGCGCGCCGGCGCGAAGGTCGGTAAACGGAGAGGTCGAGATGGTTCGGGAACTGGAAGTCAAGCAGCCTTTGGATTTGGGGTTTAGCTTGACGATGGGTCAGGCATTTCGCTGGCAAGAATTGACCGAAAACTGGTTTTCCAGTGTTTTAGGTCCAAACCTGATCCATGTTCGCCAAACCGATGTGGGTATTGCGTATCGGATTGGTGGGCCTGATGGAGAACGAGAAGCGACCGAGACTGACGATGAGATGCTAAGGACGTATCTCCGGGAAGATCAAGATCTTCTGGCCATTTATGACGACATCGGACGGGATGCGTATATTGCTGAACTTGTGGACCGCCATTGGGGAATGCGCCTGTTGAGACAGGACCCGTGGGAAAGTGTAGTCGCTTACATCTGTTCTGCGAATAACAACATACCCCGAATCAGCGATATCGTTGAGAGGATCGCTGCCGATTCCGGAGAGGCCGCGTTGCTAGGCAGGGAATCCCGTTGCCTCTTTCCTACGCCAGCCAGATTGATGTCGAACGCAAGTGTGGCAAATCGATTGAGCTTAATGAATTTGGGATTGCAGCGGGCACCCAACATCATCGCTGCGGCCGAACGCGTGCTTGCTGGCGAGCTGGATTTGGCTGGGCTAATGTTTCAGCCGTATTCGTCTGTAAAACGCGAGTTGATGAAGTGCAGGGGTGTTGGTAACAAAATCGCTGATTGCATCGCTCTGTTTGCACTGGACAAAATGGATGCGTTTCCCGTGGACGTTCATATCGGACGGGCATTGACCAGGTGGCCCGAATGTCCCCTGAAAGGGCATTCAGGGGGAATAAGCGACGGGCAATACGCTGCGACGGTGAAATGGGCCCAGGAGTACTTCGGATCATATGCAGGTTACGCTGGCCAGTTCCTGTTTTGCGATCAACCCAAGTAAAGTTAGTCGCCGACCCTTTTAGGTTAGCCGGGGCGCACTCCCCCGCCGATGATCCGAAAGTGTTGAACACTGGCAGCGGCGGCAAACTCGCGTTGCGCCTCCCGGAACGCTGGCTTGCTTTGCCTCTTCCGAGCGTCCAGTAGGACACCTACCACGGTCCCGCTGTGGGCCACGTTCACGCCTACCGCTCCGATTTGCGCCGCAAAGTCCACCGCTTGTTCCACCATCGGGCCGGCATCCTCGGGCCCTCCCGACCGGGCGCTGATGGTGGCTCCTCGACCGACCAACTCTGGCTCGCAGCGGAGGATACCTTCCCTGACCAACTCCAGAGCCTCGTCCGTTTGGTCGACAACCGACTGCCAATGCGAGGTGCGGTCCACTTGGTTGAATTCCATCGTGTCCACCTGGCCGCCCCGGTCGATGACGATCACTTCCATCGGAGGGGGCATTCCCAGCGGTTCGGCTATGCGCCCACTGCGATGGTCGAACACGGCAATGCCCGGGAACATCACTCCGTCAGTTGGCTCAACCGCCAAGGCGATTCCCGCCACGGTTTCGGGCGTCCACCGCACTTTGGCTGCTTCGCAGACGGCGTAAACCGCAGCAGTTATGTCGGCGCTGCTGCTTCCCATACCTTTGCCCACTGGCAGAGGATTGGCCACGGCAACATCGGCAATCAAGCCGGAAACGCCCAAGCAATTTTGCAGCCGGTTCAGCGTGAGCGCCACGGCCTGCCGGGTTTTGGGGAGTTGGTCGATCCCTCGCACGCAGTCGTCCGGCGTGACGCCACGGGAAACTGTCAGGGTCACCGTGGCCCGCGAAAACTGATTTATCGGGCAGGTGACCAGGAAGTCGACTCCGCCGGTCATTCCCTGCACCAGTTCGCCGCAGGTGCCCGGGGCCAGGGCAGAAGCCGTTCCCAATGTCTCGCCAGTCATCACACCAGGGAAATGCCGCGCCCGCAGCGACCGCCGGTCAGGCGCCGGTCCTCCGGGGCTTGATCGGAACCGGCAACCCCGCCACTACCATCGTGACCTCGTCGGCAGCCTCCGCTACGGCTTGGTTCACCGTCCCCAGCAGGTCCTGGAATTGCCGCCCCATTCCGGACGTGGCTATCAACGAGTGCCCGACTTCGCTGCTAACTATCACCGCCTCGCAATCGGTTTCCCTGACATAAGACGCAAACCGTCGCGCAGCGCCCACAATGCGAGCCTCCAACTCGATTGTCGGCGTACCTTCATGCTCCAACATCAGATTCGACACCCAAACATCCACGGAGTCGAGCAACAAGATAAGCGGTTGGTTCGTTGTGCCTGTTTGGTCCTGCAGTGCGGCAACCGGGTTGAGCGGGGCCTCCAGGGTGCTCCATCTTCGGGGGCGACGCTGCCGGTGCCGGTGGATACGCTCCGCCATTTCCTGGTCGACGGCTATTCCGGTAGCAACGTACAGGACCGGACCGCAGCCCGCGATTTCCAATGCCATTCGTTCGGCGTAGGCGCTTTTTCCCGACCGGATGCCGCCCAATACAAGATGTATCGAGCTCATAACGCCGGTGTTAACCCCAGCATTTCGTAGACCGAATCCATACGCAGGCTATCCCTGACCCAGTCGGCGAGTCGGTCATACTCACGATCGCGGGCCACATCCACCCCTGCCGGTAGCCTGACCCCTCTGCGCCGGGCCAGTTCTCCCAGGATTGCGCGCCTGACTCCGGCATTGTGAAACAACCCGTGGATGTATGTCCCCATGACGCGGCCGTTTGCGTCGAGCGCGCCATCCAACGCCGTTTCTGGCGTGATCGCTGCGTCGGCTCGGTCGACCACGGCAAACGGGGGTATAACGCTTTCTCCCGAGGTTCGCCCCATGTGTATCTCGTAACCAACTACCGTCTCGCCAACGGCGCCGGACATCAGGTGTCCATGTGTAGACGCCTCTTGTCGTACGGTGGCCTCCACCCGGTGGGTTTCTTTGGTCCCGGTGAAGGTTGTCACTAGCGGAAGTAGACCTAAACCATGCGCCTCTCCAATGGCAGATTCGATTAGGTCCGGGTCCAACAGGGTTTGGCCCAGCATTTGGTATCCGCCGCAGATTCCGATCACAGAGGAACCGTGGTCGATGGCGCCCAACACTGCTTGGGATAATCCCTGCTGCTCCATCCACATCAGGTCCGGGATGGTTGTCTTACTTCCCGGCAGGATGACCAGATCTGGGCGACCGAGCCGCTCGCCGCTCTGGACGTACCTCAGGGATACGCCCGGCTCCCGCGCCAGCGGGTCGAAGTCGTCGAAGTTTGAGATGTGCGGGACATGGACCACCGCGACGTCCAAAACGTCAGGCGCAGATGCACGCGGCGGAGTGAAATCCAGTGCAACGGAATCCTCTTCTGGAATATGGATGTCTCGGAAATGGTGTACGACCCCGATCACTGGTTTGCCCGTGTAATCTTCCAGCCATGTCAGACCGTCGGTCAACAGCGATGCGTCGCCGCGGAACTTGTTGATCAATAGCCCCTTGACCCTGTCTCGCTCGGCTTCGTCCAGGAGCTGCAGTGTTCCCACAAGCGAAGCAAACACCCCGCCCCGATCAATGTCGCCACACAGCAGGACCGGCGCGTTGGCGTAAAGAGCGACGCGCATGTTGACGATTTCAGTTGCCTTCAGATTGATCTCCGCCGGGCTCCCGGCACCCTCGATCACCACGACATCGTGCTGGCTGCGAAGAATATCCAGGGAATTTGATACCGATTCCCAGAGGGTGGCTTTGAGGTCGAGATAGTCGCGAGCCCGAGCGGAGGTTAGGGGGCGCCCCATGAGCACCACTTGGGCGTGACTGTCCGCCTCGGGCTTGAGCAGGACGGGGTTCATTTCCACACGGGCTTCAACACCGGCAGCTTCGGCCTGGACGGCCTGGGCGCGACCGATCTCCCCGCCATCAGGGGTGACGTACGAGTTGTTGGACATGTTCTGCGCCTTGAACGGCGCAACCCGCAGTCCGTCCTGCCGGAATATGCGGCACAGCGCCGATACCAGGACGCTCTTTCCAACGTGAGACGCGGTGCCCTGGACCATTATTACCCGGCCCGCGGGAGAGTTGTTTTGAATCGTCATCGTAGGTACCGTAGTCCGTCTCGTATTGCCGCGCCGCGAAAGGTTTGTCACCGGCAATTAAACCACAGTTTCTGCGCTGGTGATTTACGATTTGGAGCCAACTGTCTCATGGTCCCGTTTTCGGGCGTAACACGCCCTGTCGCTATGCTGGGCCGTACTGTGTTACCCGTCCGTTGCTAATTGGGATGTTGGATGCTACCGTTACCCGCGTGCGCGCCCGAATAATTCCGTGGCCGACGGGTCTGACAGCTCCATGGATACTGTTTCCCGCTCGCCGGTGCCTGATGATCTTGGTCGCCGTCACGACGGTTCTGCTGGCTGCGGCAGCCTGCGCCTCTGATCAGGCCCGTACCGAAAATAACGAAGTCTCCATGCCTATCAACCGCATCGCATACATCGACTCCGACAGCCAGCTGGTCACCTCCAACCCTGACGGCTCCGGTCGGAACCTGCTGACTGCCGGTTCCGTAGCACGCGCCCGCGGAGTCTTGGCCCAGGCTGAGCGCCGCGATCTGATATATAGTTGGCCAGTGTGGTCGCCGGATGGCTCCCGTATCGCGGTTTCTGTCCTGCGCGGCAACTCTCCCAGCGATGCACAGATTAGTGTCTACTCTCTGGAATCGTCCACCGGAGTCGGCGGAGCGGCATTCGTCAACGAGGCTCCGCTTACCATCGCGGACGGTACTCCTCACTACGTGCAGTGGTCCCCCGACGGGCAAAAAATGGGCGTGACGGCGGCGACTCCCGAAGGCCTGACGCTTTTCGTCGTATACGCCACAGCATCGCCGCAGTCGGATTCTCCTGCGGTTCCAATAGCGGTGCAGCGGGGCGCGCCTCTGTATTTCGACTGGTCGCCCAATAGTGCCGCACTGGCGGTTCACAGTGGCGAGGAAGTGCTTCTGGTCAGGTTGGACCATGATGGTCAACAGTTCAATGCGCAGCCTTTGGCCCGCTCCCGTTCGTTCCGCACCCCTGCATGGTCTCCAAACGGGGCCCGGTTGGCCTGGTCGGCACCCGGCGGAGACAGCGAAGCGCTATGGGTGGCACAACCCGACCAACCCGATGCGGCTCCCCTCCGGTTAGCCGAGGTTGAGGGCGCATGCGCTTTCCTGTGGTCGTCCAACGGCGAGGTTATTGCCGTGGCGGATCGTCAGATCGCCGGTTCTCCCGCCTATCGCCGGCTGCGCTTGTTGGCCGTTGACGGCAGTGCGGAACGCCTTGTCAAGGAAGATGATTGGGTGCTGGGTTTCTTCTGGGAACCGCAGGGTGACCGCTTGGCTTGGGTCGCCCTCAACCCGGAAGAGCGCACGATGGAGTGGAGAATGGTCCCCGGTCTGGCGTCCGGTGACTTGGAAGATAATGCGCTCGCGGGGCTCCGATTCTCGCCCAGCGGGGAAACTTTCTTGATGCTGGCCTTCTTTGACCAGTACGCCAGGAGCCATTCGCCCTGGGCTCCAGACGGCTCGGCCCTTGTCGTGGCTGGGACGCAACAATATCTGTCGGAAAGGCGCAACGGCAGCAGCGGAGGAGGCTCCAGGGTGTACGTCTTGGAAACTGCCGACGGTGGACAGTTGCGCGACATCGCCAACGGCAGCATCGCGGTTTGGTCGACGCGCTGACAGCGGCCAGGGCCGGGTTATATCTGGCCGCGCTTATCGGAATAATTTGGACTGCCTTGGCATGCGGTAACCAGCCGCCGGACCCCGTCACACCTGCTCCCGACCCCGCGTCGCTGCTGGCGGAAACCGCTACCAATCTGCGGGCAATTCGATCAGCGGAATTCGAGGTGACGCACGAAGTGGGAAGCATGTACGTACCCAACTTTGGGGCCAAAATTACCGAAATTGCTGGGACGTGGGACGCCACCTCCGGGACTGAACTTTCTATCGATGCCTATCTCGTGGCCCGCCCGGAAGTTGATCCCCAATCCGGCTCTTATGTCCAATTGCGCGCTGTCGTCACGCCGCAGGGATATTTTTCCATAGAACCGATATCCGGCCTGTGGCTCAAACAGCCCACCTCATCCGCGCCCCTTTCGGTCAATCGTCTACAGCACATCGTCTCGGACTTGGTCGGCGAGATTGAAAATCCTGTCCTGGTGGGTGAGGAGGCAATCGACGGCGTTCCGACGTACAGAATTAGAGGCGCTGTTTCAGCGTCCTCAATGGACTGGCTCCCCATCACCGCCTCTGAGGGCCAGTCCTTGCAGATCGAGGTCTGGACCGACACTGGCCAAAAACTGCTGCGCCGGATAAACGCTGTAGGAGCGGTCGGGGTGTTCGACTCTCCCGAAACCAGCCGCACGATCTTCCTCACGAATATCGGAGAGCCAGTAACCATCACTCGTCCGGAACAGTTCATAGATCTGTCTGGCGGCTAGCTCCCCTGGGACCGGGCTGGCTGCCCAAATGCATACTGCGTTCACTCCGCCACGGTTATCGCCGTGGGTTCTGGTCGGGACCGTCGCTGCCGGCACATTCGTTACGGCTCTGGATCAGACGGTGGTGATCATCGCGCTGCCCGCGATCATGGCCGATCTCAAGATCCCGATCCTTCGGTTCGAATCGGTGATCTGGATCGTAACCGCTTATTTGCTCGGATACACAGCCGCTATGCCGTTGCTCGGTCGGTTGGCCGACGTACACGGTTACCGGCGGGTATACCTGCTGTCGCTGTCCGTCTTCGCAATCGGTACGACCCTCGTCGCTCTCGCCGGGCAGTGGCAGTGGCTCAACGGTAATTTGGAGCCGCTGTACCAGATAATCGCTGCCCGGGTGCTCCAGGCTATCGGTGGGGGTGGCGCGGTACCGGTCAGCCTGGCCGTCGCTGCGGGTTTGGTCCCGCCTGCCCAACGCGGCTTGGCCCTCGGAGTCGTGGCCGGCGCTGCTGAGGCGGGAAGCATGCTCGGTCCGGCATACGGAGGAGCGGTGATCGAGCTGTGGGGATGGCGCGCCATATTCTGGCTCAACGTCCCCCAGGCTGCCACTATCGCCGCAGCACTCCTGTTCCTGCCTGACCGGCGCAGCGAAGGAGCACGGATGGACTATCCAGGAGCCGTGTTGCTTACTATCGCACTTGTCTTGCTGTGTCTGGCCATGGCGCACGACGGTTTGTTCCGTCTGTCTTCTTTGACGCCGTGGTGGCTTCTGGCCGGAAGCTCGTTGTGTGCCGTTGCTTTGGTCGTTGTCCATTTCCGCGCCGCGCAGCCACTCGTCTCCCCAATACTGCTGCGGGCTCGTGCCTACCTCTTGGCCAACTTCGTTCAATTGCTGGTCGGCGTCGTCCTGATTGTGGCGATGGCGAGCACGGTGATCATGGCCAACACGGTGATGAATGTACCGCAACGGCCCGTCGACTCGTTCACTGCGGCTTTGTGGCTACTCAGGATGACGGCGACGATCCCGTTGTTGGCTGTCATCGGCGGCCTCCTTTTACGATGGTTGGACGCGCGATGGATCACCGTGTTCGGGTTGGCGCTTGTCGCTGTCGCGATGTTTCGCCTGGGCGGGTGGACGATCGAGATCGCTGAACCCCGGCTGACGATCGATATGGTTCTGGCCGGCTCTGGTTTTGGCCTAGTGGTAGCTCCCCTGATGCATCGGGCTGTAGTCGCTGCTCCCCCCAATTACCTGGCCGTGGCTGCGTCGATGATTATCGTGGCCCGCATGCTGGGGATGACGCTCGGGATCGCCGCGCTCTCCGCTTGGGGCATCAATCAGATGCTCGCGATATTGACCGAAACGCCCTCTCCTCTCACCATGCCCGATTTGGACGACAGCGCCCGAGCCCGGGAGTTTGCCGAGTACCGGCGGTTCTTGCAAACGGCGAGCCTGGATTTGTTCCACTCGTTTTATCGGTCTGCGGGATTCGTTGCCATCGTCGCCATCGTCCTCGCTCTCCTGATGCGTCCTGGCTCCTTGGAGCGGCTGGAGCGGGTCGACCCATAGTCCTCCAACCCTGTACCGTTCGTGACAATGCGGGAACGTTTTAGCGTGCCGGGTTATGCTCGATTGGCAGCGGTTTGACCTGGTGATAGACTGCGCCTGAGCAAAGGGTAGAAGCTGGCGGTCGATCCGGCGGCAACTCATCAACGTGGGAGGTGATCCGATGATCCGATTGGGTGCAACAGGTTCCCCGGCACACCTCGACCTTTGCCGTGCGCTCGAAACGGTGTTCCGTCGCAACGGCGTCGAATTCGATTGGGTGCTCTACTCCGGTTACGATGAGATGGTTAATGCCTTCGCGCGTGGTGAAATCAACCTGGCATGGAACGGTCCGTTGTCGCATGTTAAGATGCGGCGTGCCTTGCCGGAAGGAGCTGCGGTGCTCGCTCTGCGCGATGTAGATATTGGTTTTACCACCAGGTTTATTACCCGGGCCGATTCCGCGATCGACACCGTGGAGGATCTGCCCGGCACCCGTTTCGCGTTCGCTGCGCGCGATTCAGTGGAAGCAGGTCTATTGCCGGTCTATTTCCTCAAGCAAATGGGAATCCACCCCTCCCGCACGTTAGCTGCCGCCGATTTTTACGACCAACGCGACCCTCAACATAGCTCGGACCAGGTCGACGTGGCCCTCCAGATATTGAGCCGCTCCTATGATGCGGGAGCCATTAGCGCTCGGGCGTTCGATACCTTGGGAGAACGGCACGGCATCGACACCGGTGATTTGAAGGTGTTCTGGAGCAGCCCCGGTTACAGCCACTGCTGTTTCACCGCCCGGCCCGAAGTTGATCCGGCCGAGGCTGCCCAGGTCACGGCGGCGTTGGTATCGGTCAACGATGGCGATGAGGCCGGCCGCGCCGTGCTAAAGGCAGAGGCTTGCGACCGATTGCTGCCGGGCATTGAAGACGGATGGGAGTTGGTGGAAGCGGCCGCCTTGGCGGAAGGGCTCATCTGATCCCCGTCGGGCCGCACGATTTGACGCCAACCATAGTCGTATCGAAGATCGTTCGTTGTCCCCTGCCGAACCGACCTGGCTCGGGATCGCGGGAGTTTGAATTTTGACTGAAAAGATCGGTTTCATCGGTTTGGGTCGTATGGGTCTGCCCATGTCTTACAACCTGTTACGCGCCGGCTACGACCTTATGGTTCATAATCGTAGCCAGGAAAAAGTTCGCCAGATCGCGGATGCCGGGGCTACCGCCGCATCCTCCACTGCCGAGGTCATGGCCAATTGCGATGTCGTGCTGGCCTGCCTGCCCGACGTTGCGACCTGCGAGTCGGTTCTCCTCGGCGAGGATGGCGCGCTGCCCAACGCTCGTCCGGGCCAAATCATCGTCGACCACAGCACCGTGGGCGCGTTGACCTCCAAAGACTGCGCCGCCGCCGCCGAAGGCCGGGGTGCGATGTTCCTGGACGCCCCAATCAGCGGCGGGACTGAGCGGGCCACCGACGGCACACTTACCATAATGGTTGGCGGCCCGACCGAAGCCTACCAGGCGGCCCAGCCCTTGTTCGATGTAATGGGAGCCGTTGTACGCCACGTGGGTCCCACTGGCTCCGGCACGGCCGCGAAGCTGGTGAACCAATTGTTGGTCGGCGTGCACAAGGTGGCGGCGGCGGAAGCTATGCTTTTGGCCGCCAAGTCTGGGGCCGACCCTGCACTGGTGTTTGAGCTCGTCAACTCCGGGTGGGGCCAGAGTTTCGTCCTTGGACGCAATGCCCCGGCCATGCTCGACCGTGATTTTGAAGGCGTCCGGACGCAGTTGCGCGTGTTTCTGAAGGATCTCGGCCTGATCCAGGAGATGGCGCGTGATCTGAAAACTCCAATCCCGGGAGGAGACCTCGCCTATCGACTCTTCCAGGAAGCCGTGGACCAGGGCCTGGGAGACTTGGACGGTGCGGCCATCGTTCTTCCCATGGAGGAGCAGGCGCAGTTCGAGATTCAGCGCACCGACGCTTGATGAGGGATGGTAACAATGGCCGACGAGAAGATCGTATATTTCAATGGGGATATGACACCTGCCAGCCAGGTCGGCATCTCTATCTATGACCGTGGCTTCCTGTACGGCGACGCCGTTTTTGACGCTACCCGTACCTTCGGCGGCAGAACCTTCCGCCTGGACCGGCATATCGATCGCCTGTATAACTCCCTGCGCTATCTCCGAATCGAGGTGGGAATGAGCAAGGAGGAGATGACCGCGGCGACGGAATCGGTGGTGGCGCACAACCATCCTCTCTTGCCCGCTGGCCAGGATATGTGGGTCATGCAGCGCATCAGCCGGGGCGTTGAAGCGCCCGACCGGGTCGGCGGAATACAGCCGACCATCATCATCGAGAGCCACGCTATTCCCTTCGCCGCCCGCGCTCCGCTGTACCGGGACGGCGCTCGCATCAGCACTCCGTCGGTGGCTCGCATACCTCCCCGTTTCCTCAGTCCGCGCGCCAAGACCCACAACTACCTGAACCTCATTATGGGAGAGCTGGAAGTCCACGGCGAGGACCCGGACGCGTGGGCAATCCTGCTGGACGAGTTCGGCAACCTCACCGAGGGTCGCGGCAGCAATGTCTTCCTGGTCAAGGACGGTGCGGTAATGACGCCCAGGTCGCAGTACGTGCTGGAAGGAGTCACCCGCAACCAAACGCTGGAACTCGCGGACGGGTTGGGTTTCTCAACCGCTGAGCGCGACCTGGATCTATACGACGCCTATACCGCCGATGAGGCGTTCCTGACCTCCACCAGCCTGTGCATCTGCCCGGTATCGGCGGTAAACGGCGCGACCGTCGGTGACGGCGACGTTCCGGGACCCGTGACCGAACGGCTCATGACCGCTTTCAGCGATCTCGTCGGCATGGACTTCGCCGAGCAATACCTGGCTCACCTGCCGTCGTAGGCGCCCTCACCTCTACACTCTTGCCGAGGAGGCAAACCATGCCCGAATATCTGCCTGGCGTCGTGGAACCTGACCAGGAAGCCCAGCAACTAGCCACCGATTTCGCCTTTACCGAGGGTCCGTTGTGGCACCCGGACGGCTACTGGCTGTTCGTGGACCTGAGACGGGAACCGCCCGTGATCCACCGGATGTCTCCGGCCGGCGGAACGCCGGACATCATCCGCGAACCCAGCGGAGGCACCAACGGCATGACCCTGGACCTCCAGGGCCGCCTGCTCATGTGCGAGGGCGACAACCGTCGCATCACCCGCATGGAGTCCGACGGCACCATCAACGTGGTGGCTGACCGGTGGGACGGCAAACGCTTCCACCGACCCAACGACATCGTCTGTCGGAGCGATGGCAGCATCTTCATTACCAATCCCAGCGGGCGCGTCCCGGAAGAGGAGCAGGAAATCGGGTTCCCCGGCACCATCCACCGCATCGCTCCGGATGGCGCCGTGGAAATGTCGGCTCATGACATCGATTTCCCCAACGGCATCGCTTTCTCGCCCGACGAGTCGGTGCTCTACGTGTCCAACACCCGCAAACTGGGCGAGCGGCCCGACCAATACTGGGACGGTGAGGTCAAGCAGAACCAGTTCATCCAGGCATATGATGTGGCGGCCGACGGCTCGCTGAGCAACAGCCGCGTCTTCGGTAGCATGGCCTCGGCCGAGGACGGCGTGCCGGACGGTATGAAGGTCGACGCCGAGGGACGGGTCTATTGCACCGGCTCCGGCGGTGTTTGGGTATTCTCCCCGGCTGGAGAGCACCTGGGTATCATTCGGGTCCCGGAGATACCGGCGAACTGCGCCTTCGGCGGCCCGGACTTCAAGACTATGCTGTTCACGGCTCGCACCTCGGTGTACAGCTTGCGCATGACTACGCCGGGCAACCCTTTGCCTCGAGCATAGACCCCGAGAAAGCACATGAGAGAGTTTGACGCAATTGTGATCGGTGTCGGCGGCATGGGGAGTGCCGCCGTCTACCACTTGGCCCGCCGCGGCTGGCGGGTATTGGGTCTCGAGCAGTACGACATACCCAACGAGATGGGCTCGTCCCACGGCGTGAGCCGGATGATCCGCCTGGCGTACCACGAGGACCCTTCCTATGTTCCGCTGCTCTACCGGGCATTCGAACTCTGGCACCAGCTGGAAAACCTCGCCGGCGAAAAGCTCCTGGTTACCACCGGATGCGTGCGCGGGGGCGTTGGGGCAAGCCAGTTGCTTGAAGGTTCGCTGGAAACGGTGAAGCAACATAACCTCCCTTACCGTATGCTGAGTGGCCCCGAAGTGAACCGGGAATGGCCCGGCTATCAACTCCCCGAGGAAGCGGAAATGCTGTACGAACAGCAGGGTGGGTTCGTGCTCTCCGAGCGTTGCATTGTCGGGCACGTTTCTGCGGCGTTGGAAATGGGCGCTGAGGTGCATGGCCGCGAGGCTGCGGTAAGCTGGGAAGCCACTGCCGGTGGCGGAGTGGTCGTGTCGACCGACAAGGACACGTACTCAGCACGCCGTTTGGTCGTCACAGCCGGAGCTTGGGCTGGCAAAGTGGCTCCCGAGGTTGCTGCCCACGCCGTTCCGGAGCGGCAGGTGCTGGGTTGGTTTGCGCCCTATCGCCCGGAGCTTTTCCGCCCCGAGAATTTCCCTGTCTTCGGCATGGAGGTCGAAGAAGGCCGTTTCTACGGTTTCCCGTCATACGGCATACCGGGCTTCAAGCTGGGTATGTTCAACCACTTCCGTGAGCAGGTCGACCCGGACACCATGGACCGGGAGCCCAACGCACAGGACGAGGCAGCCCTGCGGCAGTTCACCGAGCGTTACTTCCCGGAAGCGGCCGGCCCAACCCTCGCGCTGAAGACCTGCATGTTTACCAACACTCCGGACGAGCATTTCATCATCGACACGCTGCCGGACCACCCACAGGTCTCCATCGCTGCCGGGTTCTCCGGACACGGTTTCAAGTTCGCCAGCGTTGTGGGCGAAATCATGGCCGACCTGGCGGAGCACGGACACACCGAGCACGATATTGGGCTTTTCCGCCTGGGCAGATTCGACGGCAAGGAACTCACATGAAAATCACTGACGTTGAGGCAATCGCGCTGGTCTGGCCTGCGCCCGACCGCGAGTACTGGACCGCTCTGCGACCCATCGGCCGAGTGAGCGAACTCCTGGTTCGCGTCCATACCGATGCTGGCTTCTACGGGGGTCGGTGAAGCACACGGTGCAGGGCAGGGTTTCGCCGGAGTTTATCGTCAGGATACCGATGGTGCCATTCACGCCGACGGCGCGTCTCGCGCCGTGGCCGATCTGCTCAAACCGATGCTCGTGGGCCGCGATCCGGTCGATCACGAACAGCTCTGGGATGAAATGTTCGGCTCGTGCCATCAAATCGGCTGGGCCGCGTCTGGGTTTGGACGTCCTCAGATCCTCACCGCGTTGGCGGCTGTCGATATCGCTCTTTGGGATATCAAGGGCAAAGGGGCCGAAATGCCGGTGTATAAGTTGCTTGGCGGCCACTCCAACACTGCGCCGTGCTATGTCACGGGCGGGTACTACCGGGATGGCAAGTCGACCGCCGATCTGGTCCAGGAGTGGGAATCTTACGTTGACATGGGATATGAGGCCATCAAACTGAAGATCGGTCAAGTCAGTCTGGCCGAGCACTACGAGCGAGTACGCTCGGTTCGTAGCTCAATCGGTGAGAGTATTGACATAATGGTCGACGTCAACGAAGGATGGGACGTCGACACCGCCATTCGCGGCGCCCGTATGCTGGAGCAGCTCAACATCCGCTGGCTGGAGGAACCCGTCCATTGGTATGACCGGGTCGAGGGATTGGGCAAAGTCGCCGCATCGACCACCATCCCCATCGCGTCGGGTGAAAACGCGGTGACCCGCTGGGACGCGCGTGACCTCATTCGCCGGGGCGGGGTGCGGGTCATGCAGTACGGCAGTACCCGCAACGGAGGCGTGACCGAGTGCTTGCGCATCGCCGCCTTGTGTGCCGCCGAGAACGTGCGGCTGGCTCCCCATCATGATCCCCAGGTGCACGGTCACATCGTGGCCGGCCTGTCTGTCGGCGAAATCTGCGAGACCTTCCCTAGTGCTGATCGGGACTCCATATGGGAGGAACTCTTTACGGTCAGGCCCGAGATCGTCGCCGGAAAGATCACCCTCTCGGATCGTTCCGGTTGGGGTATAGAGTTGGACGAACGAACCCTCGAACGGCGGGGCGTTTGGGCGTAGCGTGATCTGGTTGCTGGTCGCCGCGGGCGGCGCTGCCGGCTCCGTACTGCGGTACGGTGTAGGCCGTTTGGCGGCGCAGTACCTGGGAGTCGAAACCGTAGTCGGAACGTTTGGGGTCAACGTGGTGGGCTCATTCGCTCTGGGTCTGTTGGCCACCGTGTTTATTTCCCGATCGGAGTGGCCGCTGGAGCTACGGGCAATGCTCACCGTTGGCTTGTTGGGAGGCTTCACAACCTTCTCGACATTGGCCTATGATGGTGTGCGGCTCATTTTGGTCGGGGAACCGGGCCGCGCCAGCATTTCAATCGCCGCCAATCTGGCCGTCGGCCTTGTGGCTGCCTACGTCGGTGTATTGGCCGGCCGTGCCTTGTCCTGAAATCGTTGGAATGTTTCGCAGCTTCGGACCCCCATATGCCGACCCGTAAGACCATTCGGTGCGACTGCCCGATGTTGAGTAATGCGCTCGGCGTCCGCTATAATCGACCCAAACCGTGAATCGACAGAAAACTATGCCCGTAGATTATTACGAAACCCTCGGTGTCGACCGGCGTGCCAACGAAGAGGATATCCGCCGCGCCTTCCGCAGGAAGGCGATGGAATTCCATCCCGATCGGAACAAAACGCCCGGTGCCGAGGATAAATTCAAGGAAATCAACGAAGCCTATCAGGTCCTCGGCGACCAGGAGAGGCGAACGCGCTATGACCGCTTCGGCCACGCTGGCGTAAACGGTAACGGCGACCGCCCGTTCGACGGTTTCGACCCCTTCGGCGGTTTCGGGGACATATTCGACACCTTTTTCGGTGGTGGTGGACGGACCGCCAATCAGCCGCGGAGCGGAGAGGACATCAGTCAACGGGTCAACCTGACCTTCGAAGAAGCCGTATTTGGTTGCGACAAAGATATCGAAGTCAATCGGGTTGAACCTTGTCACCGCTGTTCCGGCGCCGGTAATGAACCCGGGACCGCGATCAATACTTGCAGCACATGCAACGGCAGCGGCCAGGTGCGCCGCGCGCAGCGCAGTGTGTTTGGTCAATTCGCGGTGACCACGCCTTGTTCTAGCTGCAACGGCAATGGTCGATCCATAGAAACCCCGTGCAGTAACTGCCGCGCTCGGGGCTTCGAACGGCGTCGCCGGATACGTACCGTCACTATCCCAGCGGGAGTTGATACCGGCATGCAGGTGCGCATTACTGGCGAGGGCGACGCCGGCGCCCATGGCGGGCCGCCCGGAAACTTGTACGTTCAGGTGAGGGTGCAGGATCATCCACTCTTCGTTCGGGACGATTCCGACTTGGTGTATCGCATGTCGCTAAATATGGCTGAAGCCGCGTTGGGGATGACCAAGCCGGTCCCGACTTTAGAAGGCGACGACGTCGACGTGGAAATTCCGCCTGGCACCCAGTCCGCGAGCCAGTTCCGCGTTCGTGGCCGAGGCGTCCCTCGTATCCGCCGCGACGGCAGGCCTACGGACCGCCGTGGAGACATCCGCGTCTTGGTGGATGTGGATATACCGGCCAAACTGAATAACTACCAGCGCAAATTGGTGGAGGACTTGGCTTATTCATTGGCGAATAACGGCAAGGCGCCTCCTGCCCCTCCACGTAAAAAGCGGTCCACCACCCGCAAACCGGTCAACGAAAACGTTGCTGAACCGGAAGGCGCGATGGTTGAGGACGTCACAGAGGCGGGAGAACCTCAAAACGACGACAAGCAACGCGGCCTGTTTGACCGGATCAAGGACACCCTCACGTCCGGCGGTGAATAGGGGGCGTGGTGTGCGGCTATTGGGGAGCGCGGCGGTGGAATTGACGGTGCGATGTCCTGGTACGAATTGAGCATCAACGTCCCGTTCGAGTACGTCGAGCCCGTCTCGTATCTGTTTGAACGGTACGGGTACGGTTTGAGCGTAGAGACGAAGCCGGGCGAATACGCGATCATGCGGTCGTATCTGCCGAGTTTGTCCCGCCAGCGGCTGGCCCACATTGAGGTCGGCATCAAGCTGGCGTCCAGCGTCGCCGATCTGGGGGAGCTAAACATCCGCCCGTTGGACGACAACGAAGACTGGCGGAACAACTGGAAGCAGCACTTCACGCTGCTTCGGGTAGGGCAGAACCTCGTGATCAAACCGTCGTGGATCGAGTACGAATCGCAAGACGGCGACGTGGTGATCGATCTGGACCCGGGTCTGGCTTTCGGCACCGGATATCACCCGACAACAAATTCCTGTCTGGAAGCCCTCGAAGAAATGGTTAGGCCTGGCAGCATTGTCCTAGACGTGGGAACCGGATCCGGCATTCTGACGATCGCGGCGGCCAAGCTGGGAGCTGGGCACATCACTGCAGTGGACATTGACGGACACGCTGTGCGCGCAGCCCAACGTAACTTCCGTCGCACGGGAATAGCGGAGCTCGTAAATACCCAATCCGGGAGCATCCCTAGCGCTGCGACCAAGGGCCTGAACTACGACGTCGCAGTGGCCAACATCAGTGCCCGTGGCATCCGTATGGTGGCCCCTGCCATCCCGGATTTACTCGCTGATGACGGGGTTTTCATCGCATCGGGCATCATAGTGGACCAGAACGACGAAGCAGTTTCGGCAATTAAGGAGGCCGGTTTGGACATCAACGAAATCCGGCAAAAGGAAGATTGGATCACTATCCTTAGCGGTCACGACCAGGCTTAGATTGTTAGTCATGGATACCGTCACGCTGGATCGTTTTGAGCTCATCGGTCCTTTGGGGAGTGGCGCCGATTACGACGTTCGCGCCGCTGTGGACCGACAGACCGGTCAACCGGTGGTATTGAAGCGGCCGTCTCCGCAGACGGTCAGTCGTCAAATGCACGGCCCCACCGAGGAACGTACAGCACGGGCGTTGGAAGCCTACGAAAGAGCCGGACAGTATTGCGAAGTGGTGCCCCGGGTTGTCGGTGTTACCGAAGTTGCCATTCACGACCACTATTTTGGCGAGGAATTGGGGCAGGCTTACTCCGTCCGCGTGGAAGAGCGCGCAGCCGGGATCCCGCTGGTCGGGGATCCCAGGAGTCGCATCTTGCGGGTGCCCATAGGCTTGGGACAGAACCTTTTCGCGCTGCATCCGCTTGTGCTGCCGGGCTTGGTCGCCGGTTGGCCAATCCAGTCGCAGTTGTTGCAGGCGCAGGAAATCTACGCTAACGCCGGCTACACATTGCTGGATCTTGGACCACACAACGTTTTCTACTCGCCCGGAGCCGGCCGAATCGCGTTGATCGACGCCGGAGCGCTGGTTGGACACGGCGTCGAGCGCAGCCAGGGGAACCGTGGACCCCAGGACGTCCACGATTTTTACGTCGAAATGATAAAGTTCTACCTCGCCCCGGAACTCCCGCCCACGGACGCGGCCGGATACTACGATCCCTACAACCAGCGTCCAGTCATATCGGTTGAGAACGAGTGCGACGACCTGACCCGCGCGTTTGCATCAGTTAGCGATGGGTTGCGGGAGGCTGCAACCGGATGCATAGCAAAAGTGCGACAACGCGCGTACACTTCTATTGCCGACTTCGGGGGGGATTTGCAGGAATGCTTGCGTCTGGTTACCTTCCGAAACGACCAGATGCCCGGGCGACCGGCGGCTTTGGAAGCGTGGCGGGCCGCACTGGACCGGCTTTCTGAGAACCATTGGCAACGCTATCAATTCGACGCGGATTCTGAGCTTGCCGCACTGGCTGGCTGATCTGCCGCAAATCAAATTCAAGTGAGGATGCAAGAACCATGCTCACCAGTTCGCTGGCAATTCTGCACGATAACGCCGCCCACGGGGAGGATAGTTACCTGACCCGAGACTTGGGCGACGGTAATTTCCTGGATGTGGTGCTGGATGGTGTGACCGGTCACGGTGGTGACGAGGCTAGTGGTTCCGTGGCAGACGCCCTGAACGCGGTAACTATCACCGGACCCCAGGATATCATCGCCGTGCTGGGCGAACAGAACGCGGAGTTCCACCAGGTGGGCGGAGGGCGGTTCTTACTGACCACCGCTTCCGCAGCTCTGTTCCTGGACGGCCGGCTCCATATCATTTCGGCCGGAGACAGTCCCATCTACGTAATCCGTCCCGATAGATACGATCAATACAGCGGCCGAATGGGCGGGTTGATCCGCCTCGGTATCTCTAAGGCCATCGGCGCCGAACCGAACCTGTCAGTGTTTCAAACCGAAGTGGGCCTTTCGCCCGCGGATCGTTTGGTGTGCTGCAGCGACGGTGTGAGCGACAACTTGCTCGGCGAAGAACTGATGGAAATAGTCCGAGGCTCAGCCAATGCCGAAGAGGCATCCGGGCGAGTGAAAGAGCTGGTGGATCGGCACATCGAACAGGGTCGCGACATCAGGTTCCGTGGCGGGAGGTTCCGCCACGACGACGAGACCGCGATCTTCCGCTTTTTTGCTGAGGAATAGCCGGCGTCGGTCGCTCGTTTTACGTAACCAATCGTCCGTGGTTGGCGGTTTGCGTGTGCCGAAAGGCACCAAAAAATCCGCGTGTGTTAGACTATCTCGCAGTTTGATGCAGGTTGGCCTCGACTATCTCTAGTCCCGGTTCCGAGGGATGTTTGTACCGGGGCAGGCCTCAAGGAGTATACAATTGGGCAAGATTAAGGTTGCCATCATCGGCGTGGGCAACTGCGCGTCTTCGCTGGTCCAGGGGATCCATAAGTACGTTGAGGTACCGGACGACGATCCGATCCCCGGCGTGATGCACAACCGCATCGGAGACTATCGGATCGAAGACATTGAGGTAGTTGCCGCCTTCGATGTGGACCGTAACAAGGTGGGTAAGGACCTGTCCGAAGCAATCTTTACCGAACCCAATAACACCATCAAATTCGCGGAAGTTCCTCACATGGGCGTGCCCGTGGAGCGGGGAATGACTCACGACGGCATTGGCCGTTACCTCGTGGACGTGGTGGTGAAGTCGCCACACAGCACCGCCAACATCTCGGGCATCCTGCGTGAACGCGAAGTAGACGTGGTCATCAACTACCTGCCGGTGGGCAGCGAGATGGCCACCAAGTGGTACGTGGAACAGATCCTTGACGCACGTTGCGCCATGATCAACTGCATCCCCGTGTTCATCGCCCGCGAGGACTACTGGCGCAACCGCTTTGAGGAGCGGGGCGTTCCCATCATCGGCGACGACATCAAATCCCAGGTCGGCGCCACCATTGTCCACCGCGTCCTTACCCGCTTGATGGAAGACCGCGGCGCGGAAATCGACAATACCTACCAGCTGAACTTCGGTGGCAACACCGATTTCCTGAACATGTTGGAACGTGAGCGCCTCGTGTCCAAGAAGATCTCCAAGACTGGCTCCGTGATCAGCCAGATGGACGTAGAGCCCGACGCCGATACCATCCACATCGGACCCAGCGACCATGTGCCGTGGTTGCAGGACCGCAAGTGGTGCTACATCCACATCGACGGCAAAGTATTTGGCGGCGCACCCGTCAAGATGGAAGTGAAGCTCGAGGTCTGGGACAGCCCGAACTCCGCAGGCGTAGTGGTGGACGCCATTCGATGCGCGAAGCTAGCCATCGACCGTGGTCAGGGAGGTGCGGTGTTCGCGCCTTCTGCCTACTTCATGAAGAGCCCGCCCGTCCAGTACACCGACTCCGAAGCGCACGATATGGTTGAGGCGTTTATCGCCGAGCCTGCAGTGGCGAGCGTCCAGGTAAAGCACGGCGACGAGGAAGGATAACCCGCGCCGCTTCCCGGCATTCCTTGGCCTGAGCCGACTGAAGGGAGCGGGCTATGAAAATAGCCATGGTCTCCCCTTATGATTTCGCATGGCCCGGAGGCGTTAACGCCCACGTGTCCCAGCTGTCCACTGAATTGCGGCGGCGCGGACACGAAGTTACCGTCATTGCGCCGCAGACCCCGACGCTTCCCTCAGATGAATGCGGAGTTCCCGATAATTTCATTCCGATGGGTCGATCCGTTTCCCTGTCGGCCGGTGGGTCTACGGCTCGGGTAACCCTTTCGTGGTGGTTGTATCCGCGTATAAGGCAGCTCATGGCCCGTGAGCGATTCGATCTGCTCCACGTGCACGAACCGTTGGCTCCCCTGTTGCCATTGATGTTCCTGCAGCATTCCAACGCCGTGAATGTCGGCACCTTCCACGCGTTTTCGGATCGACAGCGGTTGTACCGGTGGTCCCGTTTTGCTTTGGGGATGTGGCACCGTCGCTTGCACGGGCGCATCGCGGTTTCCGAGGCGGCTCGAACTTTTGTGGCTCCGCATTTTCCACAACGCGCGTATCGCATCATCCCCAACGGCATTGACTTTCAGCGTTTTGCTGATGCCACGCCCGTTCCGGAGTTGCGAGACGGTAGAAAAAATATCCTGTTCGTCGGTCGCAAGGATGAACGCAAAGGCCTGCGCTATCTTCTGGAGGCGTTTGCTATCCTTCTTGAAAGCCGATGCGATCTCAGGTTGATCATCGTGGGCCCGGGAGAACCGGACCGGGCATGCGCGTCGGTGCTCAACGCCGTGACCGGCGTCGGAAGTGATACGGTGAGACTGGTCGGCGCGGTCTCTGACGCCGACTTGCCGCGCTATTACGCCAGCGCGGATGTTTTTTGTAGCCCTGCCACCGGTGGAGAGAGCTTCGGGATCGTCCTGTTGGAAGCGATGGCCGCGGGTATCCCCGTGGTGGCGTCGGACATCGACGGCTATCGCGACGTGGTAACCCATGAACGCAATGGATTGCTGGTGTTGCCGCGCGAGCCTACTTCTATCGCCGGCGCCATCTCCACCGTGGTCGACAACCCCGGCCTTTCTCAACGGTTGTCGTCATCGGGAAGACGCGTGGCTCAATATCATCGGTGGCGGAGGGTCGCTTCGGAAGTCGAAGACTACTATGAATATTGCATGGAGGAGGCCAATCACGGTGGCGATGCCCGGTAGAGAGGAGTTTCGCGCGGCGATACTGCGCTATGTCGAGTTGCCTGGGGCGCGGGCTCTCCACGCTGTGGGACTGACTCCTAACGTGATCACCATCTTCGGATTCGCGGTGTGTGTAGCCGGAGCGGCGTTGGTGGCTTTGGGCTGGCCTTTGTACGGCGGTATTGTGTTCTTGGCCGGGGGTATCCTGGATCTGTTTGACGGAGCGCTGGCCCGGCTGACCGGTAGGGCTTCCCCCTTTGGCGCCTTGCTTGATTCCGTGTTCGACCGCTTGGGCGAAGCCGCCCTGTTTGTCGGTTTGGGGCTTTATTACTTGCTCGCGGATTTGTCTCCGTTGCTAATGATCATTAGCGTGCTGTCGGTCCTGTTGGGCCTGGTGTTTTCCCAGGGTGTCTCCTACCTGCGGGCCCGCGGCGAAGGCCTCGGTGCGTTCACCCGCTCGGGTATCATGACCCGAACCGAGCGGGTAGCGATCTTGGGCGCCGGGCTGATTGTTGAAGGATTGGCCCCGGTTCCGATAATGGTCTGGGTCCTCTGGGTGATTGCTGGCGTGTCCTGCTTCACGCTCTTCCAGCGCATGTTCACCATACGGGGGATCTTGGAACGGCAGGCGGAGGAAAATGGTTAGCCGTGGTAACATGGCGAGCACGTTTGCGGCAGGAGGTACTCAATATGGCGTCACATTCCATGGGTCTGTCGTTGCATGACGCGGCACGACAGATGGGAGTTCCCTTCACGGTGGAGAATGAGCCGGTGGACCGGTACATCAAAGTCAACGGCCTCAATCTCCACTACCTGGAATGGGGCGATCCAAGTTCCCCAACAATAGTGATGCTGCATGGAATCCAGCAGCAGGCCCACAGTTGGGACTTTATCAGCCTGCCATTGTCGGTGGACTACCATGTGATCGCCGTCGACCAACGAGGTCACGGTGACAGCGATTGGTCGACGGGCGAAGACTACTCAACTGATACCTACGTGGGGGACGTTGAGGAATTGGTCTCTACCCTCGGGTTGAAAGGCTTTCACCTGATGGGTCACTCTATGGGCGGGCGCAATAGCTTGGCCTGGGCGTCAGGGCGGCCTGGAACGTTGAAGTCCTTGACCATCGTCGATACGGGACCGGAGACTCAACGGCGCGGCTCAAACCGCATCCAGCGTTTCCGCGAACTTCCCGACGAGTTGGACACCTTGGAAGAATTTGCCCAACGCGTCATGGAGTACACCGGTCGTACCCGGGAACAGACGTTGGGAGCTTTGAAGTACAGCATCCGGCAGCGTGAGGACGGTAAGTGGACTTGGAAATATGACAAAGTCATCCGGCGGCAGGGTTTCCGTGCGCCGGCCTGGACCTCTGAACAGCTCTGGGCCGGTTGGCGCAAGATCGACTGCCCTGCCCTGGTGGTGCGCGGAGCTCGCAGCGACATTTTCGCTGACGAGACGATGATGCGAATGGCCGCAGAGCACCACGATTGCACCACGGTTACCGTAGCCAACGCCGGTCACCTCGTCCAGGGCGACAACCCACCGGACTTCCTCAAGGCAGTGAAAGGCCTGTTGGGCCGTTTTGCGTAGTTCGTGTTGAACACCAGCATTCAAAGGGGGGCGGTTATAAAACCGCCCCCTCGTTTTTGACTGGCTTCGGTTTCGGGTCGTCGTGGTGGCCGTTCGTCAGAACCCCAACACCCGCGGCAGCAACTCGCCAAGCCCGTACCCAAGCGCGGCCGAGGCAGCTCCTATGCCCAGGATTTCCAAGCCTTGCAATATGGGAGACTTGCGCACCAGCCGGCCCTTGACCAAGCCGAGGGTGAACAGGCCAGCCAACGATAGTCCCACTGACCACGCGATCGCCAGTGGCTCCACCTCAAGGAAAAGGAAAGGAATGATCGGGATCACGGCGGCCGACCCGAAAGACACGCACATCACCGCCGCGTCTTTGAGTGGATTTCCGCCGAAGTCCGAGCTGATGCCTAGCTTCTTCTCCAGCAGCGTGTTCAACCAAAGCGATTCGTTGCTGGAGATCTCGTTGGCCAAGTGGACGGCTTCGTCGTAAGTCTTGCCCTCCCGCTGGAACAGGATGACCAGCTCCGCCAGTTCCTCCGCCGGCCTTTCTTCCAGGTCGCTCATCTGCCTTTCGATCGCCGCCTGTCGCACATCCTCTTCAGCCCGGGAGCCAAGGTACGCTCCCGCTGCCATGCTGATCATCCCCGCTGCTGCTGCGGCCAGCCCGGCAACCAGGACGGTTGTGGTACTTCCCACCGCGATGGCCACGGAGGTCGTGAGCGCCAAGGTACTGATGATCCCGTCCTGAGCGCCGAAAACTACCTCACGCAGCCGGCCCAGGTTGGCCACGTGGAACGGCTCTTTGTCCAGGGCCAGCGCGGCGTCGATGTACGTTTCCAGGTCCAACGGCAACGCCGGAGCTACCCCCGAGCTCGTGGCCAGCGGGTCAGCGACGATCGCGGCCGGGGCAATCGTCGACTCCACTACGGAGGTCCTCGAGCCGTTTGAGGAACTCACTTGCAGCCGGGACAATGCGTCGGAAAAGGCTATCTGGTGGTCCTTCTCCTGTCCCATCGCCCGCGTGAAGGCGTCCACCGCATCCTCTCGCTCGTCCGCAATGGCGTCGTTGATCATTCTCGGGTAGGTACGGGTGTACTCCCGGGTTTCTCCCGCAATCACGTTCCCCAAGTTGACCGAGGTGCTGTCGATCGCTCCGGCGACTTTCAGGTAGCTGATTCCGTGGATGGTTTCGGAGCGAGCGACCTCTTCGAAAACCTCTGCAATTTCCGGATGGCCTTCGTCGCGGGCCTTTTGCGCGTAAGCAGTGTAGGTTAGGTGGGCGATGGCCTCGGCGACGATCGCTTGCCAAAGGTTCCGGTCGGTGTTGGAAATGTCGCCTACCTTGCTCGGTGAATATGACATGGTTCGCTCCGTTGTATCGGGTTGAAATAACTGGAACCGAATAGTTATGCGATCAGCGGGAACGGTTATCTCCGTCCCACCCGCGACGCGACTGCGCCGGCGATCTATAGCCGGGGAGACGCATGATGGGCGATGACGAGCCAGTCACCGCCGGATCTGACAAATATATTCGTGGCCAGGACGCCGAACCCCTGGGCCTGCCCTTCGACCACGCTGGTGATGCTCTCAATGCAGGTGACGAAACCACAGTTGCCTTCGAAGGAAATGTTTACATAATGGATATTGACATGCATCAAGGCGGCGCCGTTGAAGATCCCTTGCCAGGACCGCCGGATATCCGGCCAGCCCACGATCGGCTGCCAGCCCGGGTGGACGCACAACACCCGGTCGGACTGTTCCCATACAGCGTCCATCTGGCCCATGTCCAGGGATCCGAACGCGTCGTAGAAGCGCTGGTTGGCTTCTCTTAAGGACAGGACGTTGGCGTCGTCAGCGAGCATAGCTAGAAAGGAATCCGTGTAGGTGAGGACAGCCGGACAAACGATCAGGCGAGCAGTTTGGCGGCGTATTCGTCAATCTGATGGAGGGCTTGGTCTCGAGGAGCGCTGTCGGCGAAAACCATGGCCCGGGTGGCGCCCGCCTCCTCGTATGCTTTGAGGATCTCCGGGTCGGCTGGCTGGCCGAAAACCGACACCTCGATCTCGTGCGGGTCCCGACCTGCTTCCAGGGCCAGGCGCACTATTTCCTCTCGGCCCGCCTTCAGTTGCTCCGGAGTGATGCGATTCGGCATCCAGCCGTCGCCCCAACTGACTACCCGTCGGGCTACGGACGGAGCGGTGCCGCCGATCAGCACCGGCGGGTGAGGCTTCTGGACTGGCTTGGGCGACGAGTAAATGGGCGGGAAATCTATGTGCTTCCCGTGAAATTCCCCGGTTTCCTTGGTCCAAAGTTCCTTCATTGCGGCGATCGATTCCCGGGTGTAGCCAATGCGCTGCGAGAATTCGATGCCAAAGAGCTCGGTTTCCTCGCGGAGCCAGCCCGTCCCGATCCCGAAGAGGAACCGCCCGTTGCTGAAATAGTCCAGCGTGGCAATCTCCTTGGCCAGCAATATCGGGTTCCGCTCGGGCACCAGGCATATCCCCGTGCCCAGCTTGAGCGTTGAAGTCACGGCGGACGCGCGCCCAAGGGCCACGAACGGGTCAACGCACTCGTAATACATCTGCGGTATCAGGCCGTCCGGAGAGCCGGGCCACGCCGTCTTCGGGCCGGCCGGTATCGCCGGATGTTCGGGCACCCACAAAGATTCAAAACCATGTGCTTCGCAGGCCTGCGCCAACTCGGCAATGTCGATGGACGACGGGGTGACGAACATTGCGATGCCAATGTTCATGTGAGCAACCTCAGATCAGGGCGACTGTAAAGAGCGTCCCGGTGCCTCAATTATAACGAATGTAGGGGCGAATAATGGTTCGCCCCTACGACCATTGCCCTTTGCGTTAGCCTAGGCGTGGGGCGAGAAACTGGCGGGCACCAATACCTTGGTCTCCTGGTTGACCAGGAACTCGCGAGTTGGCGGGGGCCAATGCGGCGACGCCGACGCCTCGGCGCGGATCCGGTCCCGCTCGCCAAGGTCCTTGTACGGCCAGATGTGGACCCACTTGTTCAGGGCACCGATGTCGCTGTACATGCCTGCAGCCAGTGGCGAGAACTTTTCGCGATGCTCGATGGCGGCGGACCAGATGTCCAGCACCTTGGGCATGGCGCCGGTCTGGTATTCGTAGATCCGCATCTCGTAGACGTTGCCTTGCTTTTGTCCGCCGCCCATCGGACGCATGAATGGGGCAGGATTGAAGATCTCCGACTCCATGTGCTGGATCGTACCCTGGCTGTCCGGCGGCCAGTTGGGGTCTTTGCTGGCCGCGGCGCGAACTTCGTTGCGCTCGTCCAGGCTCTCGTAGGGCCAGATGTGAATCACCTGGTTCAGGGGGCCGATTTCGGTGTGGAAGAATGCGGCCAGCTTGGAGTACTTTTCCCGGTGCGGCAGCGCCTTCCCGAAGGCTTCCTCGAAAATAGGCACGCCGCCGGGCTTCAGGTCGTAGGTGCGGACTTCGTAGATCATGGGCCTGACCTCCTGGTAGGCGGGGTCTTGGTTGCTTTCGTCCGTCGACGGGATAGCCCGTGCGATGAGGGAAGTCTAGCAGACCCCCGGAATCCGGGCAACCGGACCACGTGCTCACGCGTACCCGGTTTGGGATGGCATAGACATTCTGGCGCAGGACAGCCCAAGCCGGGCCCTATGGGGCCCGGAGCGCACCGGCGGGAATGCCGGCGTCGCGACGCGCACCGTGGCAAAGACGGCTCACGTGAGCTGTCGGCGGGTTTCCGGTTTCCGCTCCTTGCTGCTCCTTCAAAGTTCGGTGGTGGTCGGTTGGCTGGGTTGTTGCTGGAACCAGTGTCGCCAGAGGATCAGGGTCGGTGTCAGCCCCCGCGGCCGGGGGGATACGCAAGGTTTTTGCCCACTGAAAATCGTGGACGACGTTGCCGTCGTGCAGCACGCAGCGAGTGAGCCGTCGCTGTGTCCCCAAGGGGACCACGCCGCTGAGAAACGGGCGGACGATGGTCGTCGGGAACGGGTTTGCGATTTGGATGCTGACGGGTTGGCCGCGAACGACCCTTATACCTCTGGCTGGGACTGGAATTTCACGTGACGAGTTACATTATGGAACACGCGTTCGGTTACGTCAAGAGGGTGTCGTCCTCACGCGTACCCACTTTGGTCTGTCATTGCGAGAATGCCGTCAGGCATTCGTGGCAATCCCGCTCCGGCAATGGCTAACCCATGCTGAAACGCCGCTGCTACGCTCACGAGATTGCCACGCTGCGCTCGCAATGACAGTAGATCGATCATCTCGGTTTGGCAAAGGGGTACACGTGAGGACCACGTGGGTTCACAATCATGGCGCCAAGATCGTCAGCGGATAGACGGGTATGTTCCGCAGCGCCCAGAACAAAACGATTACCGCCAGCAGTCCCCACGCCAGTCGGTGATCGACGCCAAAACGGCGTACCGGCTTCCGGGCAAAAGCTTGGTCCATGCCGGCGACAGCCGCACTCGGCAGTGTCAGAACGAACAATGGGTTGTAGCCCAAGGCGCTGCGTATGTCGCCGTGTAACAGGCGGTGCAATGCCCGCAGCGTCCCGCAACCAGGGCAATAACAGCTGGTGAAGAAAAGAAACGGGCAGGGCGGATAACGCCCTGCAATGCTCGGGTCAACGAAGTAAACAACGCTCGTCCCGATGGCTGCCAGTAGCGCCATTGTGGGCCAGGCCATCCAGGGAGAGCATAGCCAAGGCAAGCGTATTCTCATCCGAGCGGCCTCTCGCGGCGTCAAAACTCAAGATTCAGAACAAAGCAGCGCCGATGCCCAACAGCAGAAAGAACAGGACATAGATAATGATGACCGCTAGACCCAGCCCGAAAGAAACCCAGATGAAGATGCGCGACGTTCGTGCTGCCGATTCCGCCCCAGCGTAGTCAAACGCCCCAGCGTAGTCCCCGGATCCTTCGCGGGACATGGCAATTGCAGCGAATACTATGGCCACAATCCCAAGGGGTAGGCAGCAAAACACGGTGACCAATATAGCCAGAATCAGATTCAACGTATGGTTGGAACCGGACAATGGCGTCACCCCCTACGAGGAATATGCTCCGAACATCTTATCATTTGCGCGATGATATAATCGCCCGAACACGCAGAACTCAGCACATCAACAACCGCGATGACAGGAGGATTCCCTACGATGGGCGCAACTGAAATGGTGGCAAAGTGGATCGTGGAAACGACGTATGAGGACATCCCGCCGGATGCGATCCGGGTGGCCAACGAGTCCTGCTTCGACCTGGTCGGGGTGATCCTGGCCGGCTCCACGCAGAAGGTCGCCGAAATCATTCGCAACTACGCCGGGGACCTGGGGGGCAACGAAGAAGCGACCATCCTCGCCACCGGCGAGCGCACATCCGTGTTGAACGCGGCCCTGGTCAACGGCACCATGGGTCACGCCCTGGACTATGACGACTTCGGCGGGTTCGGCCACCCCACCGTGGCAATCTTCCCCGCTTTGCTGGCCCTGGGCGAGACCATCGGCGCCACCGGCCGCGACCTCATGGAGGCCTATGTGGTGGGCTGCGAGGTTGGCCTGGCCGTAGATTACGCCACTCACTACCATACCCAGCAGATGCACCGGGGCTTCCACAGTACGGCCATCCTCGGGCGGCTGGCGGCGGCGGCGGCGTGCGCCAAGTTGCTCAAGTTGGACGAGCAGCAGACCACCATGGCGCTGGGTATGGCCGGCTCCATGGCCGGCGGCGTCATCCACAACTTCGGCACCATGACCAAGCCGCTGCACGCCGGCATGACCTGCCGCGACGGCGTCATGGCCGCACAGTTGGCCCAACGCGGCTTCACCGCCGGCGACCAGATCCTCGAACACCCGGTGGGCTTCACCGCAACCGTCATCGGCGATGAGCACACAAACCTGGAGGAAGCCGCCGAGAAATTGGGCAAGCCGTTCCGGGTGCAGGACGCGCTGATGATCAAGAAGTACCCGTCCTGCGGCGGCAACCACGCCATGCTGGACAGCGTCTTTGGCCTGATGCGCGAGTACGAGTTTGGCTACGAGGATGTGGCCAACGCCGAGATCGTACAGTCCTACGCGTCGACGGTCATGCTCTACGAGGAACCGGAAACGGATCTGAAAGGCAAGTTCAGCGCCAAGTACAACATGGCTGCCGCCCTGGTGGACGGACAGGTCGCCATCGACACCTTCACCAATGAGAAGATCGTCGACCCCGACGTGACGGACATGATGGAGCGGGTGAACATCCGCGTCCAGTCCAAGTTCGAGCGCGGCGGCGGCACGGTATCCAAGGGCGTGCCCATCCGCGTCACGTTGAAGGACGGTCGGGTCATCGAGCACGAGACGCCGCGCGGCGAGATCCTGGGCAGCCAGGCGAACCCGTGGGGGATGGACAACATCGCCGGCAAGTTCCGCGAGAACGTCGGGCTGGTGTTGTCAGGGGACCGGGTGGACGCCGCCGTGCAACAGTGGCAGGACGTGACCCAGGTTGGCGAGGTGGGCACAGCCATACGGGAGACGCTGGTGCGCTGATTTGCTCTGCGTCGGCTAAACGAAATGCGGGCGAGCGCGAAGCTCGTCCCCATTTTTGTGATGCTGTTTACCGAAGCGGTGGCTAATCGTCGTCCATCTCCGGCATGAGCACGAACTCGGGGTAGGACTCCATGCCCAGCTCCGCCGCGTCCTGTCCGATGCGCTCGGTGCTTTCCGTCACGCGCAGCCCGATGGTCTTCGAGATGGCGAACCATACCACCCAGGAAACGCCGAAAACGAACGCCCCGATCGACAGAATGCCGACCAACTGCGTCACGATGTTGCCGCCAGAGGCGATGCACACTGCGATGGTTCCCCAGACGCCGGCGAACAGGTGAACCGGCACCGCGCCCACCACGTCGTCCACTTTCACGACCTCCAGCAACTTGATGCCGGCCGTGCAGATAACGGCGCCGATGATGCCGATCAGCACCGCCCAGATGTGGGTCACGAAGTCCGGCCCGGCGGTGATGGAAACCAGCCCGGCCAGCCCACCATTCAGGCCGACCATCAGGTCGATCCGTCCGAAGAACAGGCGGGAAACGGACAGCGCGGTTATCACCCCGGCCGCCGCCGCCAGGTTGGTGTTGATCAGCACAACGCTCATTGACACCGCGTCGGCGGCCGTTCCCAACGCCAGCTGGGAACCGCCGTTGAAACCGAACCAGCCCAGCCACAGGATGAACACGCCCAGGGTCACCAGCACCACGTTGGACGGAGGCATTGCGCGCACCGTGCCGTCTTGCCGGAACTTGCCCAGCCTCGGCCCCACAACCAGGATGCCGGCCAGCGCGGCCCAACCGCCGGTGCTGTGCACGATGGTCGAGCCGGCGAAGTCCTGGAACCCCATGGCGGCCAGCCAGCCTCCGCCCCACGTCCAGGCGCCCACTATCGGGTAGATGAAGGCGGTTATCAAAAGGGTGAACAGGAAGAAACTCCACATCTTCACGCGCTCGGCCATCGCGCCGGAGATGATGGAAGCGGTGGTGGCCACGAAGACCATTTGGAAGAACCAGTCGGACATCACCGAGTAACCGTTGTCGATCACCCCCGCCAGCGCCGATTCGTCCCCGCCGAGCAGCGCGATCTCGTCGGCGGACGGACCGTGCAGAGGCCACACCGCGGTGCCGATGACCGTCTGTACGTTGTTGTACATCAGGTTGTAGCCAATGAAGAAAAAGGCCAGGCCGGCAATCGAGTAGATGCCGATGTTCTTCAGGCAGATCACGGACGCGTTCTTGGTACGCACCGATCCTGCCTCGAGCATGGTGAACCCGGCGCACATCCACATCACCAGTGCGCCCCAGATGAGGAACGCGAACGTATTCAGGACGAACTGCGGCTCGCCGCTGACCCCTTGGGCATGTGCCGCGTGAGGCCAGGCGACGAACGCCAGCGCCGGCAGGATCAACGCCGCCGCTATTGCGATGAGGCGATATCTCGAAAATGGAAGGACAGAAATCATTCGCAAATCTTTATGCTCCGTTTTTGAGCGCCAAGCTCGCCGCTTTGCAACAGTGCGCTGCCTTTTATTGAGTGCAGCTGGTAGCTAACTTTGCGGCCCGTCTCTACACGCCGGTCAACATGCCATGGTTAGCCCACCTCCCGATCCCGGGAGAAAAATCGTTGCTATGAGCGCTCCGTCCCCGACCGGGGAACGCAGCTTACGGTTCCAATCGGATGGAGTCCCCGAGCTTGATATTCCCGCCTTGCAGAACGACGGTCAGAATGCCGCGCTTGCCGAAAATCTCCTTCTGCAGGCCCGGTATGAGGGCATCCATCTTCTGGCACGGCTCACAATCGCCCGTTACCTCAAGGGTCACGTGGTCGTCTGGATCGCCTATAAAAAAGACCTGGCCTTGTCGGGCTTGCGAGAGGTCCATGCCGGTAACCGTGATGTTTTCTTTGATTTGGCCCGGCTCCAATCCATAATGGTCGAGGGTTTCCTTATCCATCACCAGGACTTGTCGGAGGTTTCGCGGGTTGCGGCTCCGGTCGCCCTCCAGCCCTTCGGCGGAAATTGCCCGGGCCTCTTGCACCGGGTCGGGCGGGGTACCTTTCACGCGGGCGATGTGTAGGTTGACTATGGTGCCGGATTGCATGGCATGGCTCCTTGGTATCAGGCCGGGCCCGGCCTCGTATTTGTGAATGGTGAGCGATAGCCGGATTTTAGAATATGGCCCGTCTGTTGGCAAACGGCGGTTTTGCCGCATGTCCGAGCGATTGGGTAGAATGCACGTCAATCCGTTCGCCCCGAAAGTTTCCGGGGTACTGTGAGGCGTTTGATATGGCTTACGAGTTCATCAAGACTGAAGTCGTGGACGGCGTGCTGGTAATGAGCATGCATGATCCGCCCACGCGCAACGCATTGGGTCCCGACATGGCCGCCGAAATGTTCGAGCGGCTTGACGAGTTCGAAAACAACCCGGAGGAGCGCGTGCTGTTGCTTACGGGGACTGAACCGTCCTTCTGCTCCGGCGCCAACGTGCGCGGTTTCCGCCAGCGCATCGAAGAACGCGAAGGGGAGGCAGAGCCGGAACCGCTGACCTGGGGCAAAATGGAGTACATGAAGGGACGGCAGCCCCGGTCGGAAAGCGGCCCCCGGGTCAACTTCGTGCCGCTCCGCATCCACGACCTGCAGAAGCCGTCCATCGCCGTGGTCAACGGCCCGGCGGCCGGGGTCGGCTGTGGTCTGGCACTGTCGTGCGACATCCGCGTAGTCGGCGACAGCGGGCGGTTGTCCGAGCGGTTCGTGCTCAACGGCCTGATCCCCGGGGACGGCAGCTGCTGGCAATTGCCCAAGCTGATCGGCACCAGCAATACCCTGCTGCTTCAGTACACCGGTGACTGGATGGGCGGTGAGGACGCAGTGCGTATCGGCCTGGCCAGCAAGTGCTTCCCTGACAACCAGTTGATGGAAGGCGCCATGGAACTGGCGACTCGGATCGCCCGAGGGCCCATGATCGCCCACTCGTTGACCAAGTACCTGGTCCAGGAAAGCATGGACCTCACGTTCCATGAGGCGCTGGAACTGGCCTCCGCGGCCCAGGAGCACGTCCGTCGCACCGAGGATCACAAGATCGCCGTGCAGTGGTTCCTGGACAAGAACCGTGGCATGCCCCCGTTCGTCGGGCGCTGATCGATTTACGTGATTTGCGTCCGCAACCGCAATAGATCGCCCGGTAACTGTTCAGAGTTGATGAGATCTGCGGGCTTTTTGGCCGTTCCCAGAGCCGTGGCCAAGTAGGCAATTCTGGTGCTGAGCCGATCAGATCCCCTCAAACGTGAACAATTACATCGCCCGGTTGCCCTTGACGATAGGGCCGGCAAGGGCTATAGTGACTTTCCACCAACTGAGTTGTGGGTCGCCTCTACTCTAGCGAGGCTTCCCAGTCACCGGCGGGAACGCCGTAGAGGCAGCAACCGGCTGGTCAGCTTAACAACTGAATAGGAAATTTGAACTGTAAGAACCGAGTCTTAGGAATTTGAAGTTCCTAGCGTGGGTCAAATTTTAAAGGGCTTACGGTGGATGCCTTGGGACCAAGGGCCGAAGAAGGACGCGGTAAGGCTGCGAAAAGCCTCGATGAGCCGTCTAACAGGCGTAGTCGGGGGTCTCCGAATTGGGTAACCTGTTCCGGCGTTGAGTCGGTCCACCCGCGAAAGCGGGAGGTAAGTGGGGGAACTGAAACATCTAAGTACCCCGAGGAAAAGAAATCAACCGAGATTCCCTTAGTAGTGGCGAACGAACGGGGAACAGCCCAAACCGCAGCGACCTAACGGCGTGAGGGCCTATGTCGTTGCGGGGTCACAGGACACTTCTGGGGTCGCCTCATCAGACCTCAGGGAGTTACAAACTTCATCTCTAGTCGAAGGACCCTGGGAAGGGCCGCCGTAGACGGTGACAGCCCGGTAGGCGAAAGGGATGGAGCTCCCGAAGTTGATCCTAAGTACCATGGGGCACGTGAAACCCTGTGGGAAGTCGGGGGGACCACCCTCCAAGGCTAAATACCCTTGGTCACCGATAGCGCACCAGTACCGTGAGGGAAAGGTGAAAAGAACCCCTGGCGGGGAGTGAAATAGACCTGAAACCGTAAGCCTACAGAATGTCGGAGTCCGTTTCGACGGATGACGGCGTGCCTATTGAAGAATGATCCGGGGACTTACTGTATGGAGCAAGGTTAAGGAACTGGAGTTCCGGAGCCGTAGCGAAAGCGAGTCTGAATAGGGCGACTAGTTCCATGTAGTAGACCCGAAACCGGGTGAGCTACCCATGGCCAGATTGAAGGTTCGTTAACGCGAACTGAAGGATCGAACTCGTGGCTAGTACAAAAGCTTGGGATGAGCTGTGGGTAGAGGTGAAATGCCAATCGAACCCGGAAATAGCTGGTTCTCCCCGAAATGCATTTAGGTGCAGCCTCGGGAACTAGGAGGACGGAGGTAGGGCACTGAATGGGCTAGGGGGCGTGAGCTTACCAAACTCAATCAAACCACCAATGCCGTTCTACCGATACCCGGGAGTGAGACAGTCACAGATAAGTGCGATTGTCGAAAGGGAAACAGCCCAGACCACCGGCTAAGGCCCCCAAGAGCAGACTAAGTGGGAAACGAGGTAGGGTTCCCAAAACAGCCAGGAGGTTGGCTTAGAAGCAGCCACCCTTTAAAGAGTGCGTAATAGCTCACTGGTCGAGGGATCCTGCGCGGAAAATGTATCGGGGCTCAAGTCTGTCGCCGAAGCCGTGGATGCACAGGTTTTAGTGCCTGGGCATGGTAGGGGAGCGTTCCTCGGGCGACGAAGGCAAGTCGTGAGGCTTGCTGGAGCGCGGGGAAGTGAGAATCCCGGAATGAGTAGCGTAAATCAGGGTGAGAATCCCTGACACCGAAAGCCCAAGGTTTCCTACGCAACGTTGTTCGGCGTAGGGTTAGTCGGTCCTAAGCCGTAGGCAAGCGCCGAAGGCGATGGACAGCAGGTTAATATTCCTGCACCGCCGTTGTTTCGCTTTAAAGCCAAGGAGGGGTGCGGGAGGCTAGGCGGGGCGTGCCCATTGGACATGGTGCGTCCTTGCTTGTAGGCGTGCCGGGGCAGGCAAATCCACCCTGGTGTTAAGCTGAGGAGTGAGGGAATCCCTACCTACGGGAAAGGAGACCCCGTTGAGGCCATACCGACAAGAAAAGCTTCGTGGTTATGGAGCCGCGGCGACCGTACCGCAAACCGCCACTGGTGGGCTGGGATAAACGTCCCTAGGTGTTCGAGCTAACCTCCGCTAAGGAACTAGACAAAAGGGCCCCGTAACTTCGGGAGAAGGGGCCCCCTGGATGGTGAAGCCACTTGCTGGTGGAGCTGTCTGGGGGCGCAGAGAAGAAGGCCGGGCGACTGTTTAACAAAAACACAGGTCTGTGCTAAGGGGAAACCCTACGTATACAGGCTGACGCCTGCCCAGTGCCGGAAGGTTAAGGGGCGGTGTGCAAGCACCAAACTGAAGCCCCGGTGAACGGCGGCCGTAACTCTAACGGTCCTAAGGTAGCGAAGTCCCTTGTCGGGTAAGTTCCGACCCGCATGAATGGTTGAACGACTTGGCCATTGTCTCGGCGGAGGGCTCGGTGAAATTGCGGTGCCCGTGAAGACGCGGGCGACCCGCGGCAGGACAAAAAGACCCCGTGGAGCTTTACTGTAGCCTGGCATTGGGCCGGGAATTGTCATGTGTAGGATAGGTGGGAGACTATGAATCCTCTACGCCAGTAGGGGTGGAGTCGCCGTTGAAATACCACCCTTGGCTGTTTTTGGTTCTAACCTCGGCAAAACCGAGGAACAGTGTTTGGTGGGCAGTTTAACTGGGGCGGTTGCCTCCTAAAAAGTAACGGAGGCGCCCAAAGGTCCTCTCAGGACGGATGGAAATCGTCCACAGAACGCATTGGCATAAGAGGGCTTGACTGTGAGACCTACAAGTCGAGCAGGGACGAAAGTCGGGCAAAGTGATCCTACGGCACCGAGTGGAAGGGCCGTGGCTTATCGGATAAAAGCTACCCCGGGGATAACAGGCTTATCTCGCCCAAGAGTTCACATCGACGGCGAGGTTTGGCACCTCGATGTCGCCTCGTCCCATCCTGGGGCTGTAGGAGGTCCCAAGGGTTCGGCTGTTCGCCGATTAAAGGGGTACGTGAGTTGGGTTCAGAACGTCGTGAGACAGTTCGGTCTCTATCCGCCGTGGGCGTAGGAGGCTTGAGGGAACCTTTCCCTAGTACGAGAGGACCGGGAAGGACAAACCTATGGTGTTCCAGTTGTTCCGCCAGGAGCAGCGCTGGGTAGCCATGTTTGGCAGCGATAAGCGCTGAAGGCATCTAAGCGCGAAGCATCCCCCAAGATTAGGCCTCCCTCCCCGATTTCGGTCGGGGGTAAGACTGCAGCGAGACTAGCTGCTTGATAGGCCGGATGTGTAAGGCTGGTAACAGCTTCAGCAAACCGGTACTAACCAGTCGAGTGATTTGACCCACGCTAAGAGCTTCTAATTCTCTTGGCTCGGTTCTTATCAACCCACAAATAACCAAGTTCAGATTTCCTGTTCAGTTGCGGGCGTTTAGGCGTCGCGGGGTGGAGCAGTGGCAGCTCGTCGGGCTCATAACCCGAAGGTCGTTGGTTCGAGTCCAACCCCCGCTACCAAGTCTGGCAAAAACCGACCCCCGGACAACCGGGGGTTTTTTGCACTTCTCCCGGATGCCAGACCTCAAATGATCCCGCGACTCGCCAAGTCACACAGGCTTTGCCGCGACATCCCCAGCAAATCCCCATACACCAAATCGTTGTCATAACCAACGGGCACCGAACCACGCCAGATCTTGCCCGGCGTCCTGGAAAGTTTGGGAATCGCTCCTACCCCTTTCACTGGTTTCCCTAACTGCTGGTCTTCCCATTCCACGTGCACGCTCCGGCTGCGGTAATGCGAATTCTCCGCCATCTCCTGGGCGTTCATGATCCGGCTGCACCCCACCTGCGCTTCGTTGAAAATCCGGACCACCTCGTCCACCGTGCGTTCTTCCACCCACCCCCGCAAGATTGCGTCGAACTCGATGCCCTCTGGCGAATTGACCTCCCGGCGGGCCGTAGGCCACTTGTCGTCATCCGGGTCCAGACCCAGGACACGGCAGACTCTGGCGTAGACCGCCGGGCCCACCGCGGCGATGACGACCCAACCGTCCTTGGCCTGGAAGGTGTCCCAAGGCTGCGCGTTTCCCGCTTTGTTACCAGCCCGCTCTCGGACCAGACCAAGTTCGTTGTACGCCACCATGGTGCCCGAAAGGATGCGGTGCACCGCCTCGAATTGCGCCAGGTCGATGACCTGACCCTCGCCAGTGCGTTCTGCGTATATGTACGCTGCCAATGACGACCAAAGGCAGAACAGGGCGGTGATGTAATCGGCGGTCCAGGGTACTGCCCGCGTCGGCGGGTCGGGTTCCGGGTTTCCCATCAGATTCATCATGCCGCCGAAAGCCTGCGCCGTAAAATCGTAGGAGGCCCGATCCACATAGTCGGGGTCTCCATCCTGACCGTACCCGGATACGTGGCAGATTACTATCTTCGGATTGACGGCCAATACCGTGTTGTCATCCAGACCCCACTTGTCGTAGGTGCGGGCCTTGGAACTCTCCATCCAGATGTCTGCCCGCTGCAAGAGCTTCAGGAAAATCTCTCGACCCTCCGGCGTGCTGAAATCCAGGGTGGTATGGAACATGTTCCGGTGGTCCTGGATCCAGGAGCTGGCCACCTGAACACCGCTCGGGGACTCAATGGGGAACTCCGCGTGTCTCCAGTCCTCACCGCCGCCGGGTCGCTCAATGTGGATCACCTCGGCGCCCATGTCCGCGGCCATTCCGGCGGCGACTGGCTCAGCCACGATGGTACCGGTGGAAAGAATACGCACGCCCTGCAGAGCGCCAAACTGTTCAGGCACCAGGTTCGGTTCGGGAGGACCCATTATGCGCGCTCCTTGGGGGAAGAGTTGCCGGGAACGGCGTCAATATATCAGCCCGGGGACGCCGATTTGAGGGGCCGGTACGGATACACGCGTAGCCCCCGGTCATGCCGGGGCTACTCATGCCGATGGGAACCGTAGGACGCAGCGGTTCAGCTTCGGCCAGTTATGGTTGGTGCGCAGGCCAGGGCCTGGTCTGGGCGTCTAATCTGCTGCTGCTGCCGCGCTGGATGCTTCCAACCGGTGCACCACCTCATAGGTGTGGAACTCGCCCGGACCGAGCAGGAAATCGGGCGGGCCACCCGCGTGGGCGGAACGGAAAGCATCGCTCCGTGTCCACGTGTGGTGGTCCTCTTCGGTCTCCCAGTGGGTAACGACCAGGAAGTCTTCGTGGTCGGGAGTCTTGTGCATCTTCCACAGCTCGAAGCTGATGAAGCCGGAGTGGTCTTGCACGGCGCCCCGCGCTTTGAACATCTCTGCCAGGGTGTCCCCATAGCCGGTCTTGACCTTGATGCGGTTGGTGGCGATGAACATATTGCCTCCTCGTGGTGGCGATGATGGTCGTATCGGATCAGTTGTCGGGATCCAGGTCGGCCAACTGGGGCAACGTTTCCGTCGCCAGCAACTCCAGAGAGCGGAGTCCTTTGGCCCGGTCCTCGCCCCAATCGTGGCAAAGTATCAGCAGGGTTCCGAACCCTCCAGTCGCATCGTACAAATCCCGGATCTGCTTGGCGCATGCGTCTGGGTCACCCACGATCCAGAAGTTCTCCAGCATGTATTCGGGAGTGAGCGCCGAGTTGGGTAGGTTCGGGTCGGTCTTGATGCCGTCCAGCCCGCGTTGCCCGTGCCCCAGCAACGGCACAAAGTACTTATCGAAGGTCCGAGCCGGCGGGCCGCTCATCACATCCGCCACCGCCTGCTCGGTGGTCTCTCCGACGTAGACTTCCCGGGCGATCCGCCACTGGTTCCGCGACACCTCCCGTCCTGCGGAGTTCGCTCCCTTGGAGTAGGCGCTCCAGTGGTTGGGGAGATGCGAAGTGTGAAGGAACAACGTGCTCATCGGCCACCAGCCCATTTCGCCGGCGACCTCCAGTGTTGGCGACGACGGACTGCTCCCTGCGACCGCGATTGGCGGGTGCGGCTTTTGGTAGGGCCGCATGTGGTAGGCAAGCCCCATCTCTGGTCGCGCTTGCGGTAGCCGGACGGTGTAATGCTCACCTTCGTGGTGAAAATCCGCCGGGTTGTCTGTCGTCCACATCTTGAGGATGACGTTCGCCGCCTCGCGCATTCGGTCCCGCTGCTGGCCGGACTGCCGCTCCATGCCGAACATCTCGGAGTCGGTCGGCACCCCGCCTGAGCCGATGCCGAAAAAGAACCGCCCGCGAGCCAGGTGGTCGAGCATGGCCATGCGATGCGCGATCATGATCGGGTCGTGAAACGCCAGCAGGGACACTCCGGTGCCCATCACCAGGTTTTTGGTCACTCCCAACGCCCGCGCAATAAACAGGTCCGGGGCGGGCATGTTCTCCCACTCGGTGGTGAAATGCTCGCCGATCCACGCCTCCGAATACGCCAACTCGTCGGCGTAAGCCATCAGATCCAGGTCTTCGTCGTATGTGTCCGCGTGCAGACGGCCCGGCGGATGCAGCGGCATGTTGAATAGCCCGAGTTTCATGCTGGTGCACCCCGTCAGAGCGATTGCGCTACTTTGCCAAGAAGGCTGATGGTCTGTTCCATGTCCGCCTCCGGGTCGTCGCTGGCGGTGACTGGGGTAACCAATATCTCGGAGATGCCCATGTCGAGCATCGCGACCATGCGCTCGCCGACCGTGTCCGCGTCCCCGGTGAGCACCGTGGCCTCGATCATGGCGTCGCTCCAGGTCTCTTCCGCTGCTTCCGGGTAACCTGCGGCCGCCCACATACGTTGGTAGAAGGGCAGTCGCGGGTAGTTCGACAACTGTTGCTGGACCGCCAGGCGAGTAGCGTCCGGATTGTCGCTGATGCACACGGGCGCGTGCGCGATGAGCGGAGGTGTCTCCCGCTGCGCCTGGTCGGAACCTCGGCGCAGCGCCGGAAGCGCCCTGTCCCTCAGGTACACCGCCGGACTGACCCAGCTGATGGCCCCGTCGGCAAGCTCTCCGCACAATTCGTACGAGCCTTCCTGCAGCGCAGACGCCATCACCGGCACGTCCACCGGTCGGGGTATGCTGGCGTGAGCCGTGAATTCCTGGCCGTCGAAGTCCACGGAGCCCTCGTGCAAAAGGGCCCGCAGGATCTGCAGATACTCCCGTAGATTGGTCAGCGGCGCGCGCAGGTTGAAGCCAAACATCGAGCGCATGGTCGGCCGGTGACTCGGACCCACTCCCAGCCGCAGCCTTCCGGGTGCCAACTGGTCCAGCACCTGCACCTGCTGGGCCGCCACGATGGGATGCCGTGGATAGGTCGGGACAATGGACGTCCCGAACACGATGCTGTCCGTTTGCACCGCGGCCGCCGCGAAAAGCGTCAGGGCGTCAAGGCCCGTGCCACCCGTGGTGAGCCACGCGGCGTGCACGCCGGCTGATTCCGCACGGCGCATGAGATCCAGGGACGCTTCGGCGTTGGGGGCTCCCGCGTGGATGCCGATCCGTTTGGTGGGCATGGCGATACCTCGTTCGGGGGATTTTCAAGTTTCGCCCTATCCTAACACCGGGCATGGCTTTTGTAGAGGACGGAATCGCCTTTCCGTCCTGCGACCGGCAGGGATCACGTCCGCCGGATCAGCCTACCCCGCGCGCGTAGTCCGTCCCGATGTGCCCGGCCGCTTCAAACGATGCGTACTCTTCTTCCGAGTAACCCAGCAGTTCCTGATACACGTACTCATTGTCCTGCCCGAACATCACCGGTCCCCGGTGGATGCCCAGCGGCGTTTCCGACATTTTGTACAACGGGCCGGGGTATAGGTGGATCCCGCAGTCTTCCTGAAACGCTTCATGGAAGAACTGACGCGACTGGATGTGCGGGTCGGCGAAAGCGTCGGCTTGGGTCATCACCGCTCCGGCGGGAACGCCGTGCTCCTGCAGCGTGTTCATCACTTCCTCAGGGGTTTTGCGTCGCGTCCACTCCGCGATCACCGGATCGATGTCAGTTTGTCGCTCGTGGCGAGCCTCCGCGTTCGCTAACTCGGGGTCATCCTTCAGGTGCGCCGCGCCGATTGCGTCGCAAAGAGCTCGCCATTGGTCGTTGTCGTAGACCGTGATCGCTATCCATCGGTTCTCACCGGCGCATGGGTAACAGTTCTGCAACGCTCGTGGATGGCGGTTTCCCAAAGTCTCGTGAATGCGCTCGTTCATCGCGTAGTCCAGGTAATACTCCCCCAAGAACGAGAAGACGTTCTCGGCCTGTCCCAGCTCCACCAGTTGCCCTTCTCCCGTTCGCTTTCTATGCCGTAGCGCGGCTAGCGCAGCAAACGCTCCCTGCGCTCCGGCGGCCGCGTCGGACATCAGGACGGTGGTGTTGTATGAAGGGTCAGTGTCCTCGTAACCGCGCAGCATGGTGTGCCCGACGACGCCTTCTATGTGCACGCCGTGTGCCCGGTAGTCGCGATAGGGTCCGTCGCTTCCGTAAGCCGGCATCCTCAGCATGATGATGTCGTCCTTTACCGCCCGAAGCGATTCGTACGAGATGCCCAGCTTTTCCATTGTTTCGGTCGGATTGTTTTCGATCAGCACGTCACTGATCGCAACCAACCGGTCGAATATCTCGCGGCCGCCCGGGTCGAGCAGGTTTACGGTCATGCTGCGTTTGTTGCGCGCATGGGAGTTGAACATCGGCGAACGGTTGAAAGGTCGCTCTCCCGGCACCCGCCCCGGCGTCCCACCCGAGTACAGCGGCAGGTTGTCGATCACCGACTGAGAAAGATAGGGCGCTGCTCCCCGCGTCAAGGGCACAAAGGTCTTGGTAGATTCTACCCGGATCACTTCCGCTCCCAAGTCCGCCAGGAACGATCCGCAGTACGGGCCCGCCCACACCACGGTGATCTCCAGGACTCTGAGTCCCTCCAGCGGCAGGCGAGCCATATTACTCCCCCGATGAGTTGGCCGATATCACGCCGGCGGAGCCAAACACGGCGATGTCGATATCCGAAAAACCGATCTGTGCCAGCACTTCCGCCGTGTGTTGCCCCAGCAAAGGTGCCGTGCGCCGCAACCGCCAGGGCGAACCGTTCATGATGAATGGGCGGCCCGGGTACCTCATTCGGCCAGCGGCCGGGTGGTCGCCCTCCGCGAACACGCCTCTCGCATTGAACGACGGATCCACATCCAGGTCGGCCATTGTGTTGATCGGACCGGACAGCACTCGGTTTTCTTGGGCAGATTGCCAGACTTCAGCTCGCGTCCGCTCCAGTATCCATGGAAGGAAATATCCCGCCTCAAACTCCTCCTGCATTTCCGCGTCACCTTGTGAGGACGGGTCCTTCCACCGCTCTGTCGCCAATTCGGGCGGGTTGCCCAGCATCGCCACGGCCCGGGGAAAGTACATGCGGCTGCCGTTGATCTGGAGATACCCGTCGGAACACGGATACACCGCGTTCGGGTACCCGCCGGATCCGCCCGAAGCAGGTCTATGGCTCACCTCCCCGGTGTATTGGTACGCCAGCAGCGCGCTCTGCCGGCGGTCAACCGACCCCAGCTGCGTTTCTAGAATGGAAACGTCGATGTGTTGCCCTGTCGCAATTTCCGCGTCGTCGTCCGGGCAGAAGGATCCGGCCAGAACCGCACCCATGGTGGCCACCGCTGCCACCGCGCCCGCTTGGTACAGGCCGACGTTCCCTCCCAGCTTCAGTGGCTCCCGGTCCGCTAAGCCGGTGGAATGCATCTCGCCGCCCATCCCGTAGAGAATGATCTCAGAACCGCGGTAGTCGCGATACGGCCCAGTTTGGCCGAAGTTCGAAATGCTGGTGTATACGATCGCGGGGTTGACGCGACTCAACCGTTCGTAGCCGATCCCCAGCCGGTCTGCCACCCCGGGGCGGTAACTTTCCACCACAACGTCGGCCCATGAGGCCAGTCGCTCCACGATGCCGGCGGCGTCGCTTTGCTTCAGGTCCACGGCAATCCCGCGTTTGTTCGTGTTGAGATGGAGGAACTGCGCGCTCTTTTCCCGATGTGGTTCATCGCCCGGGTACGGGCCCATGCGTCGCGACCCGTCGCCATCCGGCAGTCGTTCTACCTTGATCACTTCCGCGCCGTAGTCTGCCATCAACTTGGTGCAGTACGGCCCGGCCACATAGTGGGTGAAGTCCAGAACTTTGAGGCCGGTCAGGGCACCTTCAGGGATATTCATCATCTGCGTGTTCGTCGCGCCGGATACGTTACCATTGCATAATTCGCTGTACCGGTCAACTTGGAAAGTAGTCCCGGTGTGTTCGCCTTGTGTAGACTCTGATCACCGGTCGGGCGAGAGTTGCGATTCAAGCGCCCGGCAACTTGCCGCCTCGCCCGATAACTTCGTGCAAGCCGGCGACGGCCTTCAGCAAGGAAACAAATGCGGACTTTTGAACTCGGGAAAATCCTCGCTTGCACGCCTGATGAAGCGTGGAACGCGGTGGTAGATTTTCCTTCGCGTACCATTCACGGGTCGGCCTATCGCCGCTCCGATTTGCCCGATGGGCCGGAGCCTAAGCCGGGAAATCGCATCGAATTGCAGATTGGGCGGGACAAATTTACCAGTCTGATCACCGTTGTCCAGCAACCTGAGATGCTCAGTCACCGTACTGTTGGACCTGGCTTTTCGGTGGAGTTTTCCTATCGCGTTCGCCTCTGCTCAGACGCGGATTCCGGATATACTTCAGATGACTACGGAAACACGCACGTGACCGTCGAGACGGAGTACGGAGGTTGGCTGGGAACCCTGATCGCTCGATTGCGACCTGGAGCCTGCCGTCGCTACGTTGCCGGAGAATTAGCGGCGATCGACTCCGCATCCAAGTCCGTTTCCGCCGAACCCGTCGGCGACTGACGCCAGTTCGTCGATGTCTCTCACTGGAGTGATGAAATGACCACCGGCAGCGGGTTGCCTAACCCTCCCTTCGCGCCTCGGCGTGCCCACACCGATACGGTCCATGGTGACGCGCGCGTCGACCCATGGAACTGGCTCCGGCATCAGGACGACCCCGAGACTATGCAGTACCTGCGCGCCGAGAATGAATACACGGAAGCGTTTCTCGCACCTTTGGCGCCCTTGCAGGAGTCGATCTACGAAGAAATACGCGGACGCATCAAGGAGGACGACAACTCCGTGCCTGAGAAGGAAGGCGACTTTTATTACTACGTCCGCTATGAGGAGGGTGGCCAGTACCCCATCTATTGCCGCCGTGTGGGCAGCGATGACGGTCCCGAGGAGATCCTCCTGGACGTGAACCTGCTGGCCCAGGGTCGCGAATACACCCAGGTCGGCTCCTTCGAGAACAGCCCGAACCATCGCCTGGTAGCGTACGGCGTGGACTTCGACGGTTCGGAACAGTTCACCATTCGGGTGTTGGATCTGGAAACTGGCGAAACCCTCCCCGACCAGATCCCCAATACCTATTACAGCCTGGAGTGGGCTAACGACAATCGCACGTTCTACTACTCCGTCCTGGACGAGCATCATCGCCCGGTTTACGTCTATCGTCACACCCTTGGCTCTGATCCGTCCTTCGACGAATTGGTCTACCGCGAGGAAGACCCGCGATTTTTTGTCGGCGTCGGCAAGTCCACCAGCGGCAGGTTCATCTACGTGGTGTCCGGCGGCAACAATATGTCGGAGTGGCGTTTCCTGGACGCGGATGACCCAACGTCAGTGCCCGTCCTGATCGAACCGCGTGCTCCTGATTTCGAATATGACGTCGTGGACCACGGCGAGCGATTCATCATCCGGCACAATGGCAAGGGCGCCAGGGATTTCATGTTGTCGACCGCTCCAATCGCTAACCCCGGTTGGGACAACTGGACCGATTTCATGGCCCATGAACCCGGCCGTCCCATACGGGGCATCGAAGCCTACCGCGACCACTTGGTGATCGCATGCCGTCAGCAGGGCCTGCCCCAAGTGATGGTGCTCCGTCTTTCTGACGGGGACACCCACTACGTTTCGGGCGTGGATGAGGATGACTTTGCCATGTCGCCCCGTGGTGGTCGGGAGTTTGACACCAGCACCCTCCGTTTTGCCTACACGTCCCTGAAGACACCGGCAGCCGTGTACGACTACGATATGGCAACTCGCGAGCGCGTGCTGCGAAAACAGCAGGAAATCCCGTCCGGATTCGACGGCGAAGAATACGAAACTCGGCGCGTCTGGGCAACCGCCAGGGACAATTCACGGGTGCCGATAAGCATCCTGATGCGCCGAGGGACTCCGGTTGACGGCAGCGCGCTTCTCTATCTGTACGGCTACGGTAGCTACGGCCTGAACATGGACGCCAATTTCAGCATCTCGGCATTGAGCCTGGTCGACCGTGGTTTCATCTTTGCCATCGCGCACATTCGGGGCGGCATGGAAATGGGCTGGGACTGGTACGAAAACGGCAAACTCCTGAACAAGCGCAATACCTTTAACGATTTCATCGACTGCGCCGAGTATCTGGTTGCCGAGGGCTACACCGCACGTGGCCGTATTGCTGCCGCCGGGGGAAGCGCTGGCGGCATGTTGATGGGAGCGGTTGTCAACGAACGTCCCGACCTCTTCGGCTGCGTGGCGGCCCATGTCCCGTTCGTCGATGTCCTGAACACCATGCTGGACGACACCTTGCCCCTGACCACTATGGAATACAACGAATGGGGCAATCCCAACGACGAAGAGTACTACCGTTACATGCGCACCTATTCACCCTACGATAACGTGCTCGAGCAGGATTATCCGCCCATGCTGGTCACCGCCGGTATCAGCGATCCGCGGGTAACTTACTGGGAACCCGCAAAGTGGGTCGCCAAGTTGCGCACCATGCGCACCGACGATAAACCGCTCCTGCTCAAGACCCACATGGATTCTGGCCATGCCGGCGCCTCCGGCCGTTTCGAGCGTATTAAAGAGACCGCCGAGGAATACGCTTTTGTCCTTCACGCCCTCGGGATGGTCGACGCTCCCGCCTGAGCCCGCTTATAGCCCGATGAACCGCCGGGCATTCTCCCCCAAAATTCCTTCCACTTGGTTCGAAGTGAGCGGCAGCGACGCCAGGAATTCCGACTCGCTTCCCATATCCACCAGTGGATAGTCGGTTCCGAAGCACACCTTGTGCGCTCCGTGCTTGCCGATGATTGCGGTCAGCGTGTCCTCAGTGAGTTCTCGGATAGATGGAGGCCAGGTCGTGTCCACCAGCACGTTCTCGTGGCCCATCAGCGCGCGCTCCGCCTCGTCCAGCATGTAGAAGCCACCCAGGTGCAGTGCGATGACCTTCAGCTTGGGGAACCGTCGCACGATGTTGGCGATCCGCTCCGGCGCGGCGTAGAGCGGCGCGTCCGCTCCCTGGTGCGGTAGGCGACCGGCGTGGATGGATAGGGTCATGTCATCGCCGAGCTCTTCGTACACCGGGAACCACTGCGGGTCATCGGGGTAGAACCCGTTGATGACCGGGTGCATCTTGATGCCCTTGACGCCGTTTTCCCGCAGGTACCGTATCTCGGCGGCTTTGTCCGGAAGATCTGGGTGTACCGCCCCGAAGGGCACCAAATTTTCGTCCGCAATGGAGATCAGCCAGTCATTGGCCCGCCTCACCTGGTCGGCGCGCGCCGCGACCCCCAGAACGATCGACTTGTCCACCCCGGACGAAGCCATGTGCGCCTTGATGCCGTCCACGGTGTTCGCAGCGATGGGCTCTAATCCCAGTTCCGACTCCATGTTTTCGGCCACCGCGCCGGCGATCCGGTCCGGCCAAACGTGGGTGTGAACGTCAACGCGCATGATTGCCTCCGCGACCGGGGTAAACTCTGACCGTGCTATTATAATTGCGGTCTTACTTCCCCAGATCGCGGTGTCCGATGATTCGAGAAGCCATATTCGCGGCGACCGACGGCGAGTCCCTGTCAATGGACGACGCTGTTACGGTGATGCGCGAAGTGATGGAGGGGGAAGTCACCCCCGCGCAATTGGGCTCCTATCTGACCGCCCTTTCTCTCAAGGGTGAGACCCCCGAGGAAATTGCCGGTTTCGCTACGGTAATGCGCGAAAAGTCCCTGCGCGTCGCGGTGGATGGTACTGCTATCGACACGTGCGGCACCGGCGGCGACCGCAAAGGCACGTTCAACATCTCGACCGCCGCGGCTTTCGTGGTAGCCGGAGCGGGACTCACCGTCGCCAAACACGGTAACCGAGCAGCATCCGGGGACTGTGGCAGCGCCGACGTGCTCGAGGCTCTGGGAGTCCGGATCGAGTTGCCCCCGGAAGCCGTCGAACGCTGCCTGCGCGAAATCGGCATCGGCTTCATGTTCGCTCCGGCTTACCATCCGGCGATGCGCTACGCCGCGCCCGTTCGCCGCGAAATCGGCATCCGTACCGTGTTCAACGTCCTGGGACCCATGACCAACCCTGCTGGCGTTCCCTGCCAACTTATCGGCGTGGGCTACCCCGAGGTCGCCGAGAAGATGGCCGAGGCCCTCCGCCTTTTCGGAACTCATCATGCCATCATTGTCCACAGCGACGACGGTATGGACGAACTGTCCCTGGGCAGCGATACTGCCGGCTGGGAGGTGCTGGACGGAGCAATTCGACCGTACCTGGTTCGCCCCCGGGAACTCGGCCTTCCCCATGCCACGCCAGAGGACCTCCGTGGAGGCGATCCGGTCGCCAACGCTGCGACCATGCGCGACATATTTTCCGGTTCCGGCGGACCCGTTCGCGACGCCGTCGTGCTGAACAGCGGCGCGGCTCTGGTTGCCGGAGATATCGCGGTCACACTTGTCGAAGGTATAGATATGGCTACGGCCTCCATCGCCGACGGCCGCGCGGCCGCAAAACTGGATGCGATGGTGGCGTTGACCCGCGAACTTTCACCGCCGGAGCCGTAAAGGAGACGATACATGCCAAGTATTCTGGACCAAATCGTCGCCAAAAAGCGGGAAGAACTCGCCGTGTCGATGGCAGCAGTTCCGCTGTCGGCGTTGCGCGACATCATAGCCGCGCGGCCGCAGCCCCTGGACTTCCCCGCCGCCCTGCGGGGCGAAGGCATCAGCCTGATCGCCGAGGTCAAGAAAGCGTCCCCGTCCAAGGGCCTGCTCCGTGAGGATTTCCAACCCACCGAACTCGCGGCTGCCTACTCCGGCAACGGGGCGACCGCTATATCCGTGATCACCGACGGCCATTTCCTGGGCGAAACGGCACACCTGACTGCGGTTAAGGAAAGCGGCGCCTCGGGATCCGCCCCGGTGCTGCGCAAAGACTTCCTTTTTGACCCCTATCAAGTGTACGAGGCGCGGGCCATCGGCGCCGACACCTTCCTGCTGATCGTTGCCATCCTATCCCCGTCGCAGTTGTCCGAACTAATCAATCTGGGCTCGGAATTGGGGATGACGCCGTTGGTGGAGACCCACGACGCTGTGGAGATTGCCACCGCCGTGGCGGCCGGAGCCGAGGTCATCGGGATCAATAACCGCGACCTGCACACCTTCGTCACAGACCTGGCCACCACCGAGTCACTGGCCCCGCTGATACCCGCCGAAAAGATCATCGTCAGCGAAAGCGGCATCAGCACGCCGGGAGACATGGCCAGGTTGGAGCCCTTCGGAATCGACGCCGTGCTGGTAGGCGAGGCTCTGGTGACTGCGGACGATACCGCTGCCAAGGTCCGTTCCCTCACCGGCGCGCCGGTTCCGGTTTAGAGCGGCGGCGGTGAATCGCACCACCGTCAAGATCTGCGGCGTCCGCAGCCTCGAGGATGCCTTGGCCGCCGCCCAGGCCGGCGCCGACTACGTTGGTATGGTGTTCGTACCCGGTCGTCGCCGGCGCATCGAGCCGGAAACGGCCCGGGTCATCACCGACGGGTTGCGTCCCGTCGGCCCGGATGGCCCCAAATCGGTCGGCCTATTCGGCGACCAGCCGTTGGACGAGGTTCTGGACACCATCGCCATCGCCGGCCTCGACTACGCCCAATTGTGCGGGGAAGAGACCCTGGACTACTGTCGGGCCGTCCGGGAGCACGCCGGCGTGATCAAGGTACTCCACGTGTCCGATGACGACCGCGCGGAGGCCGTCGCAAACGTGGAGGACCGGATCGACACGTTCACTGCGGCCGGCTGCACCGTCACCCTGGATAGCGAAGTGGTTGGATTGCACGGCGGGACCGGCCAATCATTCGACTGGCGTATCGCCGCCCAACTGGCCGCCGACGGCCGCCGTTTTCTGCTTGCGGGTGGGTTGACTCCGTCCAACGTGGCCCAGGCGGTGGCCTTGGTCCGACCGTGGGGTGTCGACGTTTCCAGCGGTGTCGAATCCGACGGCGCAAAAGACCACGCTAAAATCAGGCAATTCGTCGCCATTGCCCGGTCGACCGGAGGCTGAATCGATATGGTAGTCACCACTCAAACTAACCTGCCGGACGAGCGGGGTCGCTTCGGGGATTTCGGCGGTAAGTTCGTACCTGAAACGGTTATGGCCGCCCTCACCGAGCTCGAGGATTCCTACCGCGCCGTTCAGGACGACCCCGGGTTCGCCGAGCAGCTCAGCAATCTGATGACCAACTACGCCGGTCGCCCTACCGCCTTGTACTACGCCGAAAACCTGAGCCGGCACTGTGGCGGCGCTCGCATATACCTCAAGCGGGAGGATCTGGCCCACACTGGCGCCCACAAGATCAACAACGCCCTCGGCCAATGCCTGCTCGCGCAGCGCATGGGCAAGCAGCGTATCATCGCCGAAACCGGCGCGGGGCAGCACGGCGTGGCTACCGCTACTGTCTGCGCCATGCTCGGCCAGCAGTGCATCGTCTACATGGGAGCCGAGGACACGGTGCGCCAGGCTCTCAACGTTTATCGGATGCGCCTCCTCGGAGCCGAGGTCATCGCTGTCGAGTCCGGTACCCGCACCCTGAAGGACGCCATCAACGAGGCCATCCGCGATTGGGTCACCAACGTCGAGACGACTCACTACCTCATCGGTAGCGTAGTTGGACCGCACCCGTATCCCATGCTGGTACGCGATTTCCAGTCTGTCATTGGCCGCGAGGCTCGTGAGCAGATCCAGGAAGCCGAAGGCCGACTACCGACTGCTGTGGTCGCCTGCGTGGGTGGTGGCAGCAACGCTATTGGCACCTTCTATGAATTCATCGGTGACCCCGCCGTTCGCCTCGTCGGTGTGGAAGCCGCCGGTGAGGGCGTGGAGACCGGCCGACACTCTGCTACCTTGTCCGCCGGACGCCCCGGCGTGCTCCACGGTTCACTTTCCTACCTGCTCCAGGACGAACACGGCCAGATCCAGGAGGCTCACAGCATCTCCGCTGGTCTCGACTACCCCGGCGTCGGACCGGAGCACAGTTGGTTGAAAGCCACCGGACGTGCCGAGTACTTGGCCGTAACTGACGACGAGGCTCTGGAGGGTTTCCGACTCCTCTGCCGTACCGAGGGCATTATTCCGGCACTCGAGTCCGCCCACGCCATCTACCACGTCAGTCGCATGGCGGCCGATATGCCTGCCGATGACATCATCGTGGTCTGCCTCAGCGGGCGAGGAGACAAAGACGTGCCATCCATTGCGGAGCGCGAGGGTTTCGGGTCCTGAAGGGTATCGAGGCCTGACGCCTTTGAGGGTACCCGCGGTTGCCGCCTTGCTGGCTTCGGCGGTCGCCGCCCTGTTGGTCGTCGCTGGTGACTCCGACGTAACCGGTTCCATTGATGCCGCGCGGCAGTTGGCCGGCGATGTCGTCAGTAGTTCAGAACCGGCGGCAACGACCCCCGGGCAACCCGATCCGGTAGACGAATTGCTGGGACCTCCGGAAGTTCAGTCGTTGATCGTCACCCTACGTGGCCTTCAGGTAGCCGCCCGGGGCAGCGACATCGAATACAACCGCCGAGATTGGCGGCACTGGGTGGACGCCGACCGGGATTGCCAGGATACCCGCGCCGAGGTCCTGATCGCCGAAAGCGTGGCTCCAGTTTCCTTCGCCCCCGAGGCTCGACTCCCGACTAACACGGTTTTCAGGCGACGGCCGCTGGTGGGTTGAGGGGCACGCCCGGCTCATGGTGCTAAGCATCGGACATGGGCACCAGTTGGTAGCCGAGTTGGGACGCCCGCCGTTTAGCCGCGCGCAACGCACGGTGCTGATACTGGCTCTCGTAGTATTCGGCGCCAGCATCCACGTAGTCCTGGCCGTAGCGCAGCATGGAATAGATGAGCCTGGCCAGCTTATGCGCTGTGGCGGTGATGGCCTTGGGCGCTCCCAGGTGCGCTTTCTTCCGGCGCAGGAAGGCGCCCAGGGCGCTGTCGGAGCGGTGCAGCCCGTGGGCGGCCAGACGCAATGCCGCCGCCGCACGGTTGGCGCTGGGCTTGGTCTTTGAGCTCTTGACCTTGCCACCGGTGATACGGTTGTCGGGGCTCAGCCCCAGCCAGGATGCGAAGTGTTTGGCAGTCGGCTATTTCGTCATATCCGTGCCAATCTCGCTGATCACCTTCAATGCCGTGAAGCCGTCTACGCCGTCGATCCGGGTCAGGTCCACCCTCGTCATCCGATACAGGTGGGTCCTGATATCGAAGCTGGGTGCGTTGCCCTGACTGCGCCGCCGGCCGTTCCCGTCCGGGGACCCGCCGTCCGAGACGTCCTCAAACCGTTCCAACTGGGCTTCAATCTCCCAGTCGCACTCGGCAATCTTCTGGTGGTAGAACCGATACAGTTCCAGGGCCTGGGTCAGCTCAAAGATGTGCTCTTCGAGCCAGTGGCCCTGCAATGATCGGGCGATGGTTGCCTCGTCCGCCCTGATCCGGTGGTCGCGGAGTTTCGCCAGTTGCTGCGGGTCCCGCTCACCGTTCACGATGGCTTCGATTATCGCCATGCCGGTCTGGCCGGTGATGTTGCTGATGACGTGCTGGAGCTTCACGTTCATCTGGGTCAACGCCTTCTGCATATGCTGGATGTGATGAGATGCGTACTCCACCAGCATGGCCCGCTGCCGCAGATAGCTGCGCAGGCGTCGTATGTCCCCGTCGGGTCGGAAGGCTCCCGACAGCAGGCCATAGGTGTGCCGTTGCTGCAGCCACTGGCAGTCCAGCACGTCGGTCTTGCGCCCGGGCACGTTCTTGATGCGTCGAGGGTCCACCAACATCACCTCAAACCCCCGCTCTTCCAGCACCCCGAACAGCGGAATCCAGTACACCCCAGTCGACTCCATGACCACGGTCTCCACTTCGCTCTCGGCCAGCCACTCCGCCAGGCGATACAAGTCGGCCGTGAAGGCGGCGAACTCTCGCACCGGCTGTTCGGCGCGGTCTTGGGGCACCGCCACGAAATGGTTGGTGGCGCCCACGTCGATGCCCGCCGCGTTCAGGTTCACCTGGGACAGTTGCGCGGGCAGACGCTCCGGCCCTCCTCCGGTCTTGCCCACCGGCATTGCGCTCCTCTGGCGTGTAGTCATCATCTCCCCCTACCATGGCAGTGTCGGCGCGTCGCCGGAGGAAGTCACTGACAGTAGCCACTCTCCCGAACGGGATCGTCCCCATTGGGACGTCACCAATGATGCCGCCGTAAGACTCCCGGACCATGCTTTGTATCGGGCAATTTGCACCAAAGTCTAGTCGGTCTTGGTCCGGACGACACGCTTCGTCGTGAGCTTACACGTCCAGCACACCTACCCCAGTTAGTCTCCTCTGCACGGCTCGGGAGCGGGCATATCGATGCTTTGTACAATCAAGCGGCATAGGACAGCGTGTCGATCATCCTGCGGTACAAGAGGCGCGGGATTTTTATCGATTCGTGCTCGCGCCCGGACGGCCTAAAAGTTCCCTGCTGCACCCAGCGGTATCGTCTGACCAGGGCAATGGCGTCGGCGAAGGAGGGGCTGGTTTTGTCATACTCGATGTCGGTGCATAGCAAAGCATAGGGCCCGCGGCGCTCCTCCAGGTTCTGAGACGACCCAACGTATGGGAAGGCGCAGCGGCCCGCCGTGGTACCACAGCGCCACGCCCGAAGTCAGCTCGACCATGGCGGAGCTGCCGTCGGACCCGGTGGCACGGTATGGGGTCCATTGGGTGGTGGGGTCGTCCAGCACCGCAGTCGGACTGGGCAGTCGCGCTCCGACCACCGGGGGGCGGCCAATCTGGCCGGGCCGCCATGGTGGCGCGGGCGGGTACAGGGACGCGTCTTGGCGCAGTTTGGTTACGACGACGATGGGCTTTGACCTGCTCTGGCAACGCAGCAGGAACTCGCGCTTGGCGTAGCCGCCATCACACACCACCACCAGGTCCCGGTCCGGCAGCCACCGGCGCAAACAGACCAGCATCTGCTGGGCGTAATCGGTGACCATCTTATGCCGGCGGCCTTTGCGCCGGTCGTAGCGTGCCGCCGGCACCAGCGCGGTCAAAAACGGCAGCGCCCAGTGTCGTCCCGCCCACCCGATACGCGTCAGCAACATCAGGCTCACCCATTGCAGGCCTGGGGTCATCACCACCTGGTCGTCCTTGGATCGCCCCGGATCCCGGTATCGTATCGCCTCTTGGCCGCAATCTTCCGGCCCCAGCGTCGCTCCACCGTCTCGTCAATGCCGAAAACCAACGGCTCGGTGGCCGAACCAAGGCGCCCGGCCACCAACCGCAACCGCGCCCGGCTCAGTTGCAGCGGCGACCATCGGGCGCGGTTGAGCACGTGGTGATAGACGGCGAAGTCGCCGTGCTGACCGATCCCCAGGATGCTGACCGATCCCCAGGATGTTGAGGGCGGCGGACACGGTGCGCTTGCCGGGAGACAGGATCGCTCCCACCGCCAGGAGCTCCCACCGCCAGGAGTTGAGCCTTGCGCCAGGTCCTGGGGTCAAACGGATGCTCAAAGGGCAGCAGCAGGGTTACCATGACGGCGGGCAGGGTAGGCATGCTCGACCTCTGGTAGTGATTTGGTCGAGCTTGCCCTGTTCTTATAATTTTTCTAGATTTTGTATAAAGTCGAGCGGCCAGCCTCGATACGCAGGAACTCCCCGTCGCTCTGTACCGCCGACTTGTAGATTCCCTCGCTTACGCCGCTTGAAATGCGCAACGTCCAGCTGAGGAGACTCGCCCAAAAAGGCGAACGCCGACACGTGGCCGTCCAGAAAGGCCTCGGTGGTCTCCCCAGGATAGGCCTTCACGAAGCAGCCGTCGCTGTGGGGCAGGTCCAGCACGAAGTAATGCACCTTGCGCTCCACACTGGCGATCAGCGCTACCGCCTCGCCGAAATCGCACTGGGCGTGGCCCGGATCATGGGTCAACGGCACGAACATCTCCCGAACCCGCCGCCGGTGCTCCCTCACGTAGTCCTTGGCTATGGTGTGCTGACCCTCAAAACCGTACTCGTCCCGCAGCCGCTCGAAGATCCGCTTGGCCGTGTGGCGCTGCTTTCTGGGAACCTTGGCATCGGCTTCCAGGATAGCGTCAATTACGCCGGTGTAGGGCTCAAGCTTCGGCCGGTGCGGCGGGCTCTGCCGCGTGTAGTTCTGGGGCGTCGCATTGGCCAGCATCTTGCGCACCATGTCCCGGTGCAGGTCGAGCGCCCGGGAGGCCTCCCGAACGCATCCCCTCCACCAGGCAGGCCCGGCGCACCCGAAAATACATCTCCACGTGAAACATTCATCGCACCTTCCACAGGCTGAAAATCAGCCCTATGGAAGGCACCAGGCGGTACAGTATTCAATCGCCCAAATACGCCGGTCGAGCCGACCACGCGGTACATTTTCTCTCCGCCCTTTACAGTCCTGCCTCCGGGATGAACTGGGAGAGGAGGGATTGGCATTGGCGCTAGGCAGCCCGACCCGCGGCGAAGGCGATACCCAACACTGGGAGGTTGTGGTGTTCGGCTGCCTGGCTCCGGACACCGCTCCCGTGCTGTACCGGTCCAACCTCTTCGCCCGACTGGGGCAGGAGGTCGAGTTGACCGAGCAGCACCAGGCCTGCATACGCGAACTGTTGAAATACGCCGATATTCCGGTGCTGGTCACCCGTCCCTTCCGGACGCGACGTCGGCTCAGGTTGAACCGCTCTACGCATTGACCTTCGGCCTCTTCGCCTGCGTACCCGAGCTGGCAGCCATGGAAAGCGGAACGCCGCAAGTTGGATCTGCAGCGAATGATGGATCCCGCTTGTGGAGTTACCCTACCCAGGGATGGGTGAGCGCGGCGCCCACGGTGGCGGACGGCGTGGTGTACGTGGGTTCCGATGATCACCGGGTCTACGCGCTGGATACCGCCACCGGCAACGAACTGTGGGACTTCGCCACCGGCAACGCGGTGGTGGCAGTTCCCATGGTGGCAGACGGCGTCGTCTACGTGGGTTCCAATGACAACCATCTCTACGCCCTGAATGCCGATACCGGGGAGAAGCTGTGGAGCTATGACACCGGCTCCTGGGTGCGGTACTCGCCCTCCGTCAGTGGGGGTAAAGTCTATTTGGGCGCACTGGTCGGTGGGGACAACAGGGTCGTCGCCCTGGACACTCTGTCCGGCGACGTTATCTGGACAGCCGAGGAGCCCAGCGCTTTCGACGCCGAGCCGGCGCCCACCGTAGTGGGCAACTTGGTCTATACACCGGGGGACGAGTACGGCGAGTTCCATGCGCTGGACGCGGCCACCGGAGGACTGGCCTGGAGCGCGCCAGTCAGCAGCTGCGCGGAATCCGCTCCCACGGTGCTGGACGGCACGGTGTACCTCACGGTGGTCAACAGCGCCTACGCCCTGGATGAGTTGACCGGGGAGGTCATCTGGAGCTACGGGACAGAGCGATATCCGGCACGGGACTTCCCGGCGCTGGTGGTAGACGAAGCGTACTACCTCTCGCCCGACCAGTTTCTTCATGCCCTGGACGCGACCACGGGTGACGCTCTCTGGACCTACGGAGCGCCCGGTCTCATCAGCGCCGGGCCCGTCGTCGCCGACGGCGTGATATACGGTGCAGCGGAAGGAGGGCACGTCTTCGCCCTGGACGCGAACACCGGTGCGGAACACTGGACACTATCCACCGAAGGTTCGGCCGTCCAGGCGCTTGCGGTATCCAATGGCGTCCTTTATGGGGAATCCGATTTGGGCAACCTGATGGCCATTGATGTTTCTGATGGTGCGTTCATTCGGGGTTTCCAAAGTGGCTACATCCTTGGCGTAAGGCTCTACACCGTCAGCGAAGGCGTGGTGTGTGTCAGCTCTCTCCCAGGCGGTTTGCACGCCTCCGCTGCTCCGAGGCCCCGTTAGCTGGCGATCCTATGTAACGAAGTCGACTTCCCAACCAGCTATACGATATTTTCCGAGATGGCCGAACACAGCCGCCGGAAGGACGCGATGTTGTACAGCGAGCAGATCAGCAGCGCCCTGACCATCACCTCAGGATGGATCGCAGGTCGGCCGAAGTCGGGGCAGTAGCATTCTTCTAGGGATGCCACCACCTTGGCGAAGTCCAGTCGCTCGTCGATCTGGATCAGAAGGTGGTTGGGATCGAAAAAATCCGCAATTGCTCGGTGGTGAACTGGAACAGGGTGGAGTCACGGCGGGATCGGTCCAGAGGTTCGATCATCGGTGCCCTCGGCAATAACGGACTGTCCCCGGCATTGCAGTCCAACTCCTTACTGAACCCAACGTCAAGCCGATTTTTTCAACAGTCCCCTGCTGACGCCCTTGACAGCCCACCCACGAGATCGAGCGCCAGGGCCGCTGGAAGCAGTGCGGCGACATGGTCGGCCGCTACACCCGCGGCGAATCCGCAGGGTCGGCCCTGCGGTATTTGTAGCTGTTCGCAATCACAGCAGAATAGCTACTCCGAAGCCTGTGGCCTGAGAGGTTTCCCCGCGCGTGCCGGGGGCGTCCGCTGGATCCGGAGGTTGCGGCCGCGCGGGAAAGGTTTCCCCGCGCGTGCCGGGGGCGTCGCCAGACGGCGGCGATAACGTAGGCCCCGATCTCGGTTTCCCCGCGCGTGCCGGGGGCGTCGCCAGACGGCGGCGATAACGTAGGCCCCGATCTCGGTTTCCCCGCGCGTGCCGGGGGCGTCGTCCACGGCCAACAGCAGCACAAATTTGGGGCCCTGGTCCTCCAACCAGGCGTGACGGCTACCGTCCAGCTGCACCGGCATCCCCGCCTGGGGCATCTGCGGGCACCATACACGATGCCGTCACATCGGCTTCTAAGGTGACCAACCGGACCGGCCAGCGGCCAGCAGAAGTCCCCAAAAGGTCCGCGCGATGACCGACATCGCGGACTCGCGCGACCTCATTGTTGTTGCCTGCACACCTCGTATTTATTTGATTACCTGTTACCGATGTCGGATGAACTCGTAGCCGTTGATGTTCCTCAGGTCGCGGTACCGCACGCCTTCGGGCCAAGGTTGAATTCTGGGGCCAACCGGCCAGACCACGTCAAAGTTATAGAGGCCGACGCCGGTAATGGCGTTGTCGAACATGAACGTGGCGATTTCAACGCCCAACGCCCGGCGGTTGGCAGTGTCCACCTCGGCCATGTGCTCGGACACTTTCTCGTCCAGCCAGGGATGCTCCACTCCGCGGTTCCACACCGCACTGTAGTGCAGTTCGGACAGCATACCGGGGAAGCCTTGTCCCGGCTCCAGCCGGATGCCGCCAGCGTGACAGGTTGAACCCTGGTAGTTGCGAGCTATCAGGCTGGGACGCAGAGTAGTGAAAGGAACTCTCTTGAAGTCCACGTCAACGCCAATATCTGCCCACATCGCTGCAATAGCTTCACAGGCTTCCACTTCCACCGGTGCGCCCCGCAACGCTGGAGTCAGCGTGATGCTGAACCCATCAGGGTAACCGGCCTCAGCGAGAAGTTGTCTGGCCCGGTCGGGGTTGTACTCCCACCGCATTTCCGGCGACAACCAGGAATCTTCGTACAGGCCGAAGTCCCACAACACCGCTGGAGTGCCGTACCCGTGCAGCAGCGTGTCCACGATACCCTGCCGGTCAATCGCTATGGACAAAGCGTTGCGAACCTTGGCCGCCCGCTCCCATTCGGCAGAGGTTATGTCAGGGTCCGCCGCCACCCAGGGTAGGTCCGGATCGTAGCCCGGCTGTTGGTCTTCCGTGCCGATGCCTATGTAGTACTGACCATAGAATGTCAAGGCCGACTCGCCGCCTCCGGGAAGCCGCATGATTTCCGCGCCTTCAACTGCTTCGATTTGGGACAGGGAATCAAAGGCGATCAGGGTGGTGTCCAAATTACCGGTTTGGAATCCGGCGATCCGAGACGATTCTTCGGGAATTTCGCGGAAGATCAGCTCCGCGAAATGTGGCGTCTTGCGCCAGTGGTTCTCAACGGCTTCCATCCTCCAGAACTCGCCGGTTCGGAACTCCACCAAATTCCAGGAGCCTGTGGCCGCGATCTGACCATTGGCTGCTTCAGCGCCGATTTCATCGGTCTGCTTTTTGCTGACGACCCAAGTTGCGGACCCGCCAGGGCTAGTGAGCATTTCGTTGATGGGTACCTCAGACCAGGGTGTGCCCGTGTTGACCTCGACGGTGTATTTGTCAACCGCCCTAACATGTCCTTCCGGACTACTCCAAACGCCCCGGATGTTGGAAGATCTGGGGTGTGTCGAGTTGTTGGCGAATTGGTCGAAGCTCCAGATCACGTCATCCGCAGTCATCTCGCCGTAACCCTTATGGAACTGGACACCCTCAGTCAAATGGAAAGTCCAGGTCAGGGCATCTTCCGAAACTTCCCAGCTTTGGGCCAGCATGCCCACGGGCTCCAAGTCACTGCTAACCGTCAGCAGTGACTCGCCGACGGGCGCGGTGCCTTGAACGAATATCTGAGGGTTGACCGCCAACCCAGGATGGCCCGTAAAGGGTCCGAGTTCCTTTTGCCCGACGGTAAGGGTGCCCGTCGGCTGCTCCATGGATGTTGTCAGGGGAGCGGTAGGGGCAGTGGCAACCACAGTGGCGACCGGGGCGGCAGTAGGGGCAGTGGCAACCACAGTGGCGACCGGGGCGGCAGTGGGGACCGTCTGTTCCGCTGCTGATTGCCCCGCGGTTGTTTCTTCAGTCTGTGCTGCGCCGCCGCAGGCTACCACCAGGGCCAGCAGCAACGGCGCTGCCAAAAGCGTCACCATTTTTGGGGTTCTCGTCAAACGACTCATAAACATCTCAAGCTCCTCAGACCAAAAAGCGAATTTCATGCCCCAATTCCGTCCGTTCCAGGCGGATTCTTAACTGTTGACCGACCACGTGTGGGTGATTCCGGTCTACTCGGCCCAAGGCCGGCGTAGAACCCAACAGCCGTAGGATGCCAACGGTGCGATTGTGATTGCTGGCCATAGTGTTAACGATCAAGAACCATCCTATGTCTCGTTTCGACATCTCCCGTGTCACGGAGTCCACTGCCGTAGGGCGCACGAACAGCCAATGCGTTACCACTGCACTCCGTTCGGCAGGGGCGCCCAGTGGACCCGAGCTCTGCCGTAAATATTAGAACTAAGGCGTTTGTTCTCAAACTAATGCCAAAATGGGATCTGCATCGACCCTCATAAGAATCCCTGAGGGGTTCAACCTGGCATTGGTTTAGTTAACACGTCGGGAAAAATGGCTCCGCCAAATGTGAACCGACTCGCAACTCTACCTCGGGCTCACGTTAATCTCTCAAAAATGGCATCATGAGCCACATGATTACGGATATATTGTAGCGAAGACCATTGAGCCACGAAATACGGCGATCAATCGCGCGGCGATGCTGAAAACTGAAATGGTATTGTAATATATGATACGATATCTGCGTTGTCAATATATCGCATAGGACATATTATGTTTTGGAATAATGGCGTGTGAAATTCTCTTGGTTGGATGCTCGTGCGTCATCCACTACCCCGTCAGCCGGTTACATTCCAAGATGCCTCTCCTCCTCCAGCTTCCCTACTGCCTCTTCTTCCCCGTCAAAAGCGTAAACTCCAATTGGTCGCCCTTGAAACGGATCAGAACCCACCTACCAGCGTAGTTGGGGCCTCCGTCGGCCAGAGCTTTCAAATAACACGCGGTGATGTGGGTCAACTCCGGTCATCGTTTAATCCTACGTGTGGCATTGATACCAAGTGCGGTTTGCCCAATAAGGACCATTACGTGAACTCAGCCGGGTAGAGCAAGCCCTGAGCAAATCCGGGCCGTGGCGAAACAGAGGATGGGCTTTCTGACTGTCCATGGCCACTTCCAATCGCGCGTCGTGCACGTCCTCGCCCTGTTGCACGATCCCGCCTACCGTGAGGCGAATGCTGGGGCGCTACGTAATGGAATGGCCGGGCATCCCGCTGCCGGACTGGCCCGATGGTGATTAGGACGGTGCGGTGGACGCCGGCAGCGATGAGAAGGAGTTCGGGCTGTGAGAATCACAGATCGCCCGGCGGGTGAAGGCCGCAGCTCGTGCTGCCGATCTCCCCCGGCTGGGAGAGTTTCAGTGGCCACAGCGGGCGGGCGGGCACGGCCCAGCGCATGGTGACGCCGCGCGAGATGTCGGGGTCTCCTGCACAGTTGTTGCCGCCGGCTCTCCTCCAGATCATGTATATATCCTTGGGTGGCGGTCGGCTCCGGCGTAGAACCAGCCGCCGAAGGCCCGGCTGCCGGAGAGACCTGACGCGGTAATGCGGAGGAACACGCGAGCAGAAAGATTGCGATGGAGATTACGGCGATCGTTCTGATTATCACAATGACGGACCCTACCGACTGAAGGCTTGATCCGGAAGGGTCAGGCATTTCCTACCTGGTGGTAACATCGCACCCGACGGCGCTTCTGTGATGAGAGATGGTGATATCCCGGGCGTACATATTTCTGACAATAGAGCGACAGCTAACGAAGGCGGCGGCCACGGCAGCTGATCGCGTTCCAGAAAGTACGCCGGAAGAGAGAGCCGAGATCGCTCGGCACGTTGCAGCCATCTACCGGATTAGAGGTGCCACGGTGCGATGCGGGGGTGTGGAGGAATTCCCCATGCTGATGCTGGGACCGGCCACACCCAACGACAACCAGGCCCAGCGTATGGAGCGGCTTCAAGATGGAACTCGCCAGTTCAGGCACACTTTTCGTCGGTACAGGCGGTACCTGAGTAGAGAGGAGCGAGACCAGGTGATGTCTCATATCAGGGACCTGACCCGAATTGGGTCTGAGATACACGCGCGGACACGAGCGCAGCGTTGGTGAGGTGGATTGCCTCATCCAATCACATCGCGACAATACGACACCACCGCCATTCGACGCATCATTATGCTGCAGTCCCATCGGCGGAGCGGCGTACCGAGCATCTCTGTTCAACGGGACGCCACGGGCGGGACGGGGTTGCTCAGATCTATGCCGAATGCACTCGCCACCTCCCTGATGCGGGACCACTTGGCGGTGGCGTAATCCGTGGCCTCGTACCACTGTATCTGCGGTTCCTTCAGCCCCAGCCGGTCCGCCAACTCCTTTTGACTGAGACCCTGGGAGATGCGTGCCTTGATGAGCAGGGCTGGTAGGTCGGCAACCACCCGCAGCGTGTCCATTCGGAACTCACCCGCCCTCACCGACTCGTACTCACGCAACTCGGCTTCCAGGTCGGCCAGCTGACTGCTGACCGCATCCACCTGTGCTTGCGCAATCATGGGATGCACTCCGTCCACCGCCTCTGGCCGTTCCCGGAGGCCCCGCAGGGTCTGCGCGAAACGCTGGGCCTGCGTTCGGGTGATCCGGTATTGCCGTTCATTCTTGGTCATTCGAGGCCTCCCAAATCCACGGCGACGATGCCCTTGGGCCTCCCGGTCTCCCTGTCCGTCTGGAAGAATTCGCGAAAAGACATGCCGTCGGCGGTTGCTCCAATCGATGCGGGAAACAACTCTCCTAGCGTGGTGGTTGCCGTCGGTTGCGGCCGCACTGCAGGCGTTGACGTGGACGGCAACTCCGGAGTGGGCGCTGGAACATCGGCAGCGGGGGTCTACGGGGCGCTGGTTGGCTTTTGAAGATGTGCACCGTCCGTCGTCGGTCCCGCTGAAGGCGACTCCAGTGAGCACGCGAGCAGAATGATGACCAGGCAGGCCAATAATACGGTGCCGATTTTCGTCATGGCGTATGGCGGTTTGCGGCGGGGGTCAACGCGATAAAGTTGAACGTCGGCATCGGTAGGGGGCGCCGATGCGGAACTTCTTCGTACCGCAGTCCGCGCAGGTGGAGCGGGTGGCGGCACGGCCGTTCTTCATGGTGACGGCCTCGATGTCGCGGGACGCGGTCTTGGCCTTGCACTTGACGCAGTAAATTTCAACGGCTTCGGACGGGGTGGTCATGATCGGAAACTCCTAAGGAGGGAATGATTGGCCACTTTCATTCAATATCAGAATCTGCCGGTTGCTCCCTACAAACACCGCTCCGCCTCGGAACGGATGTAGTCCCGGAACTGCTGGGGCAGCTCGGCGGCCTGCGCGTTTTCCCGGATGCGCTCGGGGCGGGAGGTAGTGGGTATGGCCGAACTCACCCGGCGGTCGGAAATGACCCAGGCCAGTAGGGCCTGGGCCCAGGTGTTGATGCTGTAGTCCCGCAGCGGCGTCAGGTCGGGCTGTTGCTTCAGGTCAAGGACGTAGCGGCCCTTCTGCAATGGCTCCATCACCAGGATGCCGGTGCCCAGTTCCTCGGCCAGGGGCAGCAGTTCATCCTCAACGCCCCGGTTCATCACGTTGTAGGGAATCTGGACGGCGTCCACTCGACCCTGGCGCATCAGGTCCATGATGGTGGGATAGGCATCAGGCACCATGGCGGACACGCCCAGCATGCCGATTTTGCCCTCGCCTTTAAGCCGCTCCAGGGTGGGGAGGTGAGTCTGCCAGTCGATCATGTTATGGACTTGGAAGAGGTCGATGTAGTCGGTCTTCAGCAGTTCGAAGGAGCGGGCAATCTGGGCCTCGCCGGCTTCCTTGCCCTCGGTGCGCATCTTGGTGTCGATGTAGAACTGGTCCCGAAGGTCATCGGTGATCTCGCCCACGACCTGCTCCGCGTGGCCGTACCAGGCGGCGGTGTCGATCAGGTTTACGTCGCTGTCCAGGCAGTTGTCCACGATTTGTCTTCGGACGGCTATCTCATCGTCGTCGGTAACATCGAAAGTTCGTAAGGTTCCCAGGCCAATGGCTGAAACGTCCAGGTTGCCAAGTTTACGGTATTCCATCTTGTTTTGATCTCGCCTAAGTGTCTAATTCACACATATATATATACGCGATACGCCGGATGAGAAACTTTGACAAGGTGACAACTATCCCTGTCAGCGCAATCGCGTCTCATCAGTTTCGCGACGCCGCAAGCCGACGATTGAGCCGCCCACGTGGCCCACTTTAACGCCGCCTTTTGCACCGCTTTTATGTGCAACGAATCGTCCCAATGCTGAGGACGAAAAAGCGGTGTAACGGGGTCGGCTGGGAGGATTCAGGGATCGAATTGCCGTGCCGGGATTCAGCACATGCCCACAATGAAACATCGAAGCTGAACACCTCCACCGTGTCACCGATGAGGAGGTAGATCCTGCGCATTTCGATCGGAGGAGTTTATGGAATTTGACGAGCGGAGACTCATTCGGAGGGATGAGGTTCTTTTCATATGCGGGATTTCCAGTTCTGCCCTGTACGAGCTGATTGCCCGCAGTGTCTTCCCGAAACCGGTGCGTATCGGGCGTCGTGCCGTCGCCTGGCACCTATCGGAGGTGATCGATCGGATCGCGTCACGGCCGCCGGTGTCCAAGACCGAGCGCAAGTGAGTGAGTGAGTAGCGTACATCAAGGAGGTTCTAAATGAACTCGACCCAAAAAATTAAACCCACTATCTGGGATCTGAAGAAATCCCTAGTCATCATCGAGAGTGTACGCGCTGGAGGTCGCGGACAGATTGGGTACTCGTGGCGGCCGCGGCAGACACCCGCCCGCGTCGCCGACGCCGATGCTATGCGGGCATTGCTGATAGCGATGGCGCCGCAACCCTATTGCGAAGACCGCTGTGCCCAAGGCATGTGTCACGAGCACGAAGAGAGGGGGTGCCTCTGCGGATGCGCTCCCTATAGCGAGGAGCACGGATGCGGCTGTAGTGGGTGCATGGAGGTCATGAGGGAGACGGATGCACTCACGAGTGGGGCCACCCAGCATGCCACTGTCTGGAAGAGGCGCTCAGCTGACGAGCCGAGGTCGTTGGTATGAGCGGGCGGGCGGCCTGGAGATTGTTCCAGGCCGCCGCCAACGTAAGCAGCTGGACCCCATGGTCTGGCGCCAAAAAACGCGACGCGGAAAATCGGGGCGCAGGCTCTGTGGTCCTCATTTCTCTTGGCCACGCATATGCAACTGAACTCAACAATTCAATGACTTTTTCGGATTCGACGATTTTGCTGTCTGTGCTGTCTAGTATTACAGTTGCACTTGAATTGCGGGCCTCTGAAAGTGCCTCTTGTAACGGATTCCAAGGCTCTGGCTTGGTGCCGCCAGCTCCACCACGGCTACCGGATAGGCAGGTCAGCACTCTCATAAAGTAGTCACAGCAGCCTGCATGACAGCCGTCTAACTTCGGGCACGGTCAGTGATATGAGTCCTTCCCTTGAAGCGCGACTGTAGTACTAGTATTACAGTCGCACTTGAATTGAGGGCCTCTGAAAGAGTCTCTTGTAAGGGATTCCAAGGCTCGGGCTTGGTGCCACCGGCTCTACCACGGCTACCCTATAGGCAGGTCAGTGCTCTCATAAAGTAGTCACAGCAGCGTGCATAACAGCCGTCTAACTTCGGGCACGGTCAGCGACATGAGTCCTTCCCACAAAGCGCGGCTGTAATACTAAGCTCCAATCCACCGAAGCGATGGGCCGTGGCGTTGCCACCAGGGATGATGGGCAAGGGAAGGCGAAATTGTCCGGGTAGCGTGCAGCAAGAGACGCTCGGGGACCAGCCTGGCGCAAGTCTGCGAGGCGGTCGGGTAGTCTGGTGAGTGGGTCAGATCTCCGTCGGCGTTGACACCAGCGGTGCCGTCAGGCTGGGAGTGGAATTGCTCGCAGCCGTGCCAGGGCGCGACTGAACTGGGTTTCCCAGGGCCAGCGCTGGGGCAGATGCAAAGTGAGGCGGCGCGCCGAGCGGGTGAGCCGTCCGGCGATGGAGAAGAAGCGTCGCCGCAGGGTCTTGGTGGTCACCACCGGCTGGCCCAGACCGATGCGCGCCGTCCAGCGAGCCAGGTTGTGGGCCATCACCTGGACGGCCAGCCAGGCGGCGTTGGCAGCGAAGCGGCCCGAGGGGAGATGGTTCAGGCCAACGCCGTACTTGAGGTCGCGAATGGCATTCTCGATCTCGGCGTGGCGGCGATGGTCGGCCTCCAGTTCCAGGGTGTCCCCGTCCCGGTCGGTGATACAGCCGTGATAGCTGTAGGCGGCGAAGAGGGCCAGCTGGGAACCGGACGTGGGCTGCACCCTTCGGACGATGAGCCGCACCGGTGCGGCGTCGGGCTCACTCTGAAAGGGGATGTAGCTGGTCTCCGCCGCGTCGGCGGCGCCGTCCAGCCAGTAAGGGATCGGCGTCCAGTCCGCCTCGGGTATCGCCTCGATGAGATTGCGCAGGCGGGCGTGCTGGCGGATGGTGATGGAGAAGCGGACATCCATCTCTCGGCAGGTGGACACCAGGGCGTGGGTGTAGAAGCCGCGGTCGGCCCGCACCGTGAGTGGTCCCCTGGCGCCAGCATGGCGCACCCGTCCCACCGTTTCACGCAGGAAGTGGGCGGCGCCGCGAACGGTGTTGGCGCGGCCCTCGCGCAGCCGAGACATCAGCACGTCGCCGGTTCCGGCCCCAGTAGTCCGGGCCCAGGCCAGCAGCGGGTGATAGCCCCACTGGCCGGTGTAGATGTGGCGGCGCGCCCCTCCTTGGCCAGTCCGTAGGTTTCGCAGATGCTGGAGTCCAGGTCGATGGTCAACGGCCCGTCGCCGGGTCCCGCTCCAGCCGACCAGGCCCGGGCCAGCAACTCCCGGCTCACCCGATCCAGCTGGCGAACATGGCCCCACCGGAAGCTGCGCAGAAAGGTGCCCAGGGTGGAGGGCGCCTTGACTACGCAGCCGATGGCGCCAGCCGTCCCGCCGGTGCGCAACACGTCGGCGTCGTCAATGCAGTCGCCCCCAGCCAGCGCCGACGCCACCAGCGTCATCAGCTTGTCGCCGGTGTTGGCTCGGCCCGGGGCATTGCCCAGGTCGAGGTGCCGGTCAACCAGTTGGGGCAGGCCCAGGTGGCGGGCCAAGGTGGTGGGAAGGATCAGTTCAGCATTGGCCACCAGGCGGTGGTCATCAAAGGTGATTTGGTGCGGTCGGGGTGCTCCTTGTTTCGGGTCGGTTTTGTGTTTCCAAAACCATTATCCCCGAAGCACAGGAGCACTTTCTTACCCCTTCAGCACGCCGCCACACTCATCTTTTCGGTGGATTGAGGGTAAGGAATGGGCTACCTGCCGCATTTCTGCCCGAGGAAGCCGACGATGGCATGGTTTCACCGGATCGCTATGTTTTTCAACCCTTCGTTGCCGCAGTTCCGTGCCGCGCGCCGCACCAACTTGGCCCTGCTAACCGCCCACATTCTGGACCGACATTCCCTCGTCGTCTCGGTGCTGGTGCGGACGTGGTTGGCCCAGTCGCTCTATTCCCATCACCAGCGCCAGAAGCAAATGTTTTGCTTCCTGTCCAATGACCATATTGAAACCATGGCGGTGCGGACAGCGCTGCCAGGACCCATCTGCCTGGTGGCACGGTTGCGGGGGCGCGTCCCGTCGCGAACTGGAATCGGCGGCACCCTTGCTTATTCTGTTCAGGCCACCGGCTGCATGATGTCGGTCGCGGGTATGGCTTCGGCGCTGGTGTGGTTGGGGATGCTGAGGTAGCGGCGGCTTTCTGCACATTCGTCGTGCTGCTCGGCCAGCACCGCGCCCGCAAAGTCCGCGACGCCGACCGGTTGGGAAAGATGCCCACCACGTCGGTGCGCCGACGAATCGCTTTGTTCAATCGTTCCACCGGATTGTTGGACCAGAGTTTCTGCCAGTGGGACACCGGGAAGGTGGTGAAAGACAACATGTCCGGCACCGCGTACTCCGGCATCTACGCCACTTGGGGAAAGGGCTCTTGGAGTTGTTCCACCACTCGGTCCAGTTGACCGTGAACCTCTCCGGGAGACAGTTGCTGGTAGATGGTGCGCTCCGTGGTAGACACTCCTGGTTGGGCGCCCGGGTGGGCAGGCTGGCTATGAAGTGGGGCGACACCGTTGCCAACCAACCCCCGTGGCGATCGCCTGGTTCAACCCGTGGTGGGCTCGGAGGTGACCCCTTCCACCCCGCTGAGACGGCGAGAGTTCAGGGACCTCAGGCAGGCCAGCCAGAAGAGCGGTGCCCACCGGCGCAACGGCCATTCCCAGCACTTCCCCTGGGTGCGCGGCATCGACGCCGGTGCCTGCGATCACGCTGACATTCACGATGCGGCCGCCTTCCCGTACTTTCCGGGGCAAAGCGTCCGGCAGTACGCAGGGATAGGAACCGCTGTCCAGGGATTCTGTCAGAAAATTATCCGCTACGTCGTCCAGGTCCCGGCAGAGGCAGACCCCCTGGCTTTTCAAGATGCCATTGCAGCCCATGCCTTTGATCAAATCGTCGACACGCCGGAGGTGGACACTCCTTCCACGGTGGCCTGCTGGATGACAGCCAACATGGCTTTCTCGCTGCGCCAGCGCAGTTCCACCAGGCTAAGTAAGTAGCTGCCCTCCCGCACGCTGGCGATCCGCAACTCCATGGCGCCCACCCCGGTATCCCAGGTCTGGCTGCGATGGGGTTGCAGTGAGTGAAACGCTCCGGATTGCGTTCTCCGCGCTGGGCACCGATGTGAGTCGACAGGGCGTCCATGGTGCACTCCAACAGGACCTGCAGGGCTCGCCTCAGAACGTCCACGTGGCCTTCCGTACCGCGCACGTAGGTAGTTTCACAAGGTCCACCTTTTCTCGACCACCGCCGTCCTTCGTCATGGGGTTGGTTGTCGTTCCGATGGGGATGACGCAGCGGCTGACTTATTGCCACCGCGCTCTTCTGACACCATGGGAATGATCCGATAGGTCGTTGCCCTGGTCAGTCAACGATGCGCCCAGCCCATAGGTTCGACCAATGGGCAGCGCATCTCACTCTGATGATCAGCGTTGGTCTCGCCCACGGCGACGCTCACTGCCCTGAGATATGGCCGGCGGCTTTTCGGTCTGGGCCGACGACACATTGCGAGAGATGGTCAGGACGACACGGCGCCGCAGGTGGCGTTGTTGGAACCAGCCTGAACCGTAATCACCGCAACCGCCATCGCGCCCCATTTGCATCAACCCAGGAGCCAACCATGCCGTTTGATCAACCGTCGTCGTCCACCGGAGATTGCGAGTTCAGCAACGCCATCACCGCCGCCGTGCTTGCCGAAATCGCCGCCGGCGGCGTGCCCGCCATCGCCAACGAACTGTCGCCCCAGGCGACGGGCCCGTTCGGAGGGCTATTCGTCATCTGGCTGTTGAACATCGGACGCTTCTGCCTCACGGTGCGCACGGGCCGCTACGCGCTGCACGAGGATTCCTGGCGTCTGGATACCGGCGCCGAGTCCGAGCGTGTGCCGTCTCCCCTGGCCCAGGCCTGGGATGAGGCGGTTCTGGTGAGCCGTACGATCCACCGCAAGCTGCTACGGCGGGTGATGATCGCACCCGCGGTTGCGTTCCCGGACACCATGCCCGATGCCCGTATCCGACGGGTCGCCCGCCGCCTGGCCGACGCGGCCGTCTCCGACCCGCAGCGCAACCCACCGACCCCGGAACAGGCCGAGGAGGAGGTCGCGGTTCTAGCCGACCCAAACACGCCGCCCACCGGTCCGCCCATCTGACGCAGACGTTTCCGACCGGCTCCACCGCATTTTCTGCATCACCAACCGCATCCCATCATTTAGGAGCACATTCACATGAGCATCACGATACATCCCAGCCCGGTTCCCCCGGAACGACGCAACGACCCTAAACGCCGCGCCGAAATGTCGGTGCTGGACCAGCTGACCGCCTCCGAATACCACGGCACTGCGATCTACGAGTGGTCCGCCGGCGACGGCTCGCCTGAGGTCGACTTCGCCCTCTGGGTTGAAGACGTAGGCCGCTTTGCCATCCAGGTCAAGGGCGGCCACTACGACATCCAAAACTACAACTGGTTCCTCAGGTTGCCCCACGGCCCCCTGGAGCAGAAACCGTCGCCGGTCGTCCAAATCCGGGACGGGGCCCTGGCGATGAGCCGGGTGGTGAAGGAGGTAATCGGCTTCACCATCTACACCATCGCAGTGTTGGTCCTCCCCGATATGGACCCCGAGTCCCACGTTGCCGCCATTGTTGCGTCGATGATGCCGGTGCCGCCGACCAACCCGCCTACGCACCTACCGGCAAACGCGACGTCGGTGGAGGAAAACCCGCCGCCCTTTGGCGACGCGGCCGTCGCGTCGCCCGTGCCGCTGCAGCCGCCCACGGCAGCGCAGGGCTGATAGTGACCCAGCAAGAGCGGAGCACACCCACCGGTCCCTCGGCTCGCTCGCGGGGCTCTGCTGCCCCGGACTCACTACGCCGAGCCGCTCGTTCGCTCAGGCCAACGACGGCTCGCCGTCCCCACCATCATGCTCGCCGACACGGAATAGCCAATGATCAGTCCCATCATCAGCCACCTCCACCCGCAACTCGACGCCCAGTAGCTGGAGGTCATCGCCCACGGCGACGGGCCTCTGCAGGTCGTCGCCGGACCGGGCTCCGGCAAGACCACCTGCAGAGGCCCGAGGGCCGCCAACCTGGTCCTCACAGGCCGGGTGAAGCCCCACGAGGTGGTGCTCTGCAGGTTCACCAAGGAGGCGGCCCGGGAGATGCGCACCAGGTTTACCGCGACGCTCCAGGGCGCCGGATACGCCGGAGACCTGTCACGGATCGTCATCTGCACCATTCATAGCCTGTGCCACCGACTGCTCGCGCAATACGGGAGCGCCATCGGCCTCCGGCCCGGCTACCGGCTGCTGAACGCGGTGGACCAGCTGGACCTGATGGAGATCAACTACGACCGCATCTTCGGACCCGACCACGCTGTTCTCACCCATGGGAACGACCGCTGGAGTGATCCGCAGAGGGCGTCTGATGAAGCGCGCCGTTACTTCGACGGCATCTCCGACGACCTGATAGATCCTGACAGTCTCATCAACTCGGTACTGCCCTTTCAGGCAGCCCTGGGCCGATGCTATCTCCGCTACGGTCAGTTGTTGTGGGACCGGCGCGCCGTGGACTTCGCCCACCTGCAGACCTGGGCGCTGGCGTTGCTGGAGAACCCGCAGGTGCGCGGCGACGTCAGCGCCGTTGTGCGCCACCTGCGGGTGGACGAGTACCAGAAACCTAGTACCGTTGCCAGGTAGATTTGTAAGAATATAAGAAAGCAGCCATACTTGGGCATGATCTTTGTGTGAGGAAGTGCCCAGCCATGGCTGCCATCAAGTATAAAGTAGAGTTGACCGAGGCCGAACGCTCCCGTCTCGATGAGGTGTCCCAGCGAGGCAAGGCGTCAGTGCGCACCGTGAAGCGGGCGCTGTCGCTGCTCAAGGCTGACCAGGGGCTTCGGGACCGTGAGATAGCCGATGTGCTGTTGGTCAACGCGGCCACGGTCGCCAGAGCGCGGAAGCGGTAGGTGGAGGAAGGACTTGAGGCCGCCATCAATGACCGACCGCGGCCGGGCCAGGAGCGCAAGCTGGACGGCAAGCAGGAAGCGCACCTGATCGCCATTGCGTGCCGCGCCGCGCCCGCAGGGCACACGCACTGGACACTCCAGTTGTTGGCCGACCAGGTGGTGGAGTTGGAGTTTGCCGATAGCATCTCCCTGGAGACGGTGCGCCAGATGCTCAAAAAAACGCACTCAAGCCGTGGCAGAAGCAGGAGTGGTGTATCCCCAAGGTGAGCGGGGAGTTCGTGGCGCGGATGGAGGACGTGCTGGACCTGTACCAACAGGCGTACCATCCGGAGCGTCCGGTAGTGTGTTTCGACGAGACCTCCCGGCAGACGAGACCTCCCGGCAGACGAGACCTCCCGGCAATTGACTGGGGAGGTGCGTCCGCCCCTGGAGGCTGCCCCGGGACGGGTGGCACGCTATGACACCGAGTACCAGCGCAACGGGACACGGAACCTGTTCATGATCTGTGAGCCGAGGGGTGGCTGGAGACCTGTGGAGGTGACCGAGCGCCGCACTGCCGTGGACTTCGCGCACCAGATGCGGTGGCTGGTGGACGAGGCCTACCCTGATGCCGAGGTGGTCCGGCTGGTACTGGACAACCTCAACACCCACAAGCTCGGCGCGCTCTACGCAGCATTTGAGCCCGGCGAAGCTCGACGCATCGCCCAACGCCTCGAGTTTCATTACACTCCCACGCACGGCAGCTGGCTGAACATGGCTGAGATCGAGTTGAGCGTCTTCAGCAGGGGATGTCTGAACCGCCGTATCAGCGATGAGGCGGAGCTGCGGCGAGAGGTTGCGGCGCTCGAACGCGAGCGCAACGCAGCAAAATCAGCCATAGACTGGCGGTTTACCACCCAAGATGCTCGCCGTAAGCTCCAATATATCTATCCGACAAGATCAGATTGAAACAGTACTAGCAGCCGTGGTTCATGCCTGCAAGAGCACTTTATACCTGTCCAAGTTGCAGAAATACTCTCCCTCAGAGCAAACGATCTCGTTAGCAAAAAGAGTGCTACGGCATTTACCGGAACGTTGAGAAATCCCTAGGTAGTGTTGACATTTGGACTGCGGTACAATTGCCCCATGGCGAGTATAACCATACCTTCAGACCAATGGGCGAAGATTTTGCAATTCCTGCGGGATTGCCCTGACGTGTACGTTGGCGACGCGGCGGAATGCCAGCGGTTTGTCGAGGGCGTGCTGTGGATGGATCGCTCCGGAGCGCAGTGGCGACTGCTGCCGGCCGAGTATGGCAACTGGAACACCATCTACAAACGGTTCGCCCGGTGGTGCGACCGTGGCGTCTGGGAGCGAATGCACCAGCATTTCAGTACGGAACCGGACCTGGAATATCTGGTCATCGACAGTACGGTGGTCCGAGCGCACCAGTGCGCTGGGGGAGCCCCCGCAAAAAGGGGGGCAATCAGCGCAAGCCCTAGAGAACGGGCCGGAAACCCCTATTCTCCCCAAATCGAGATTTTCCTTGCGTCGAACATCGTTGCATTAATGGATTCCAGAAACGATTTCCATACGCAAAAACACCGGACAAAAGTGTAATTCGTCTGATCCGCGTAGTGCGAAACCCTGTCAATTGACTTTCCGGCCGGACTTCTAGGCCGCAGTCGCGGCGGGTTCAGCACGAAGGTTCCCGGGAGAGTGGACGCTCTGGGCAACCCCCTGCGGTTCACGTTGACGCCGGGACAACAGCATGACATCACCCAGGCGGAAACCCTGCTCACCGGCTACCGGAGCGAGTACGTAATCGCGGACAAAGGATATGACGCGCAGGACTTCGTCGACCATTTGGCAGAAGCGGGCATGGTGGCAGTGATCCCCCCACGGTCCAACCGCAAAGCGCCACGGGATTACGATAGACCCTTATACCGAGAACGCCACGTGGTAGAGTGTTTCATCGGCAAGATCAAGCACTACCGCCGGGTATTTTCCAGGTTTGACAAATTGGCCAGCCGATACCTTGGCTTTCTGCAATTCGCTGCCGCCCTCATCTGGCTACGGTGAAATGTCAACACAGCCTAGTGTTTTTCGCAGGCACGGCAGATCACCTCGTAAGCGGAATCACCGGCTTCCACTTTACGTGGGGACAGCGATTGTATGCAGGGGTTCCTATCTGGCGAATTGATAGCCGAAGATTTCGCTTCACGGCGATGGAGGACAGCGTTGACGATGACGGGGAGAGCGTGGAGCTGGGCTTCGGCACCATGGGGGTCTTGCCCGGGACCACCTGTCGATTTTCAGAGTCATTGATCCGACATTTTCAAGGTCATTGACCCACTCTGGGAGCGCGGTGAAGTGACAAATATCAGTTTGCTGTTGGCAGGTCAATCACCCCCTTTGGTGCCCAGCAGGGCGCGGTGCGGCGATAATCACTCTCGGTAGCTGGTGCCTTCGATGACGATCTGGTAGCTGGCGTTGGCCAGCCGGTCCAGGGCGCTGTTGCCCAGGATGGGGTCATCGAAGAGGCTGAGCCATTCGTCCACGGCACGGTTGCTGGTGATGACGAAGCTGGACGCTCGATGCCGGTTGAGGATGAGTTCGTAGAGGTCGGCGGACTGTTGGGCGGTCAGGCCATGGAGTCCCAGGTCATCGAGGATGAGCAGGTCGGGCGTGAGGAAAGACCGGAAGGCGGGTCTGTTGAGTTGTCCACTCTGGCCTGGGTCATGGCTCTGAAGAAGTCGCCAGCGTGGACGAAACGGACGGTATGTCCGGCGCGGATGGCGGCGTAGCCCAGGGCCTGGGCGAAGAAACTCTTGCCGACGCCAGCCGGACCTACCAAGAGGACGTGCTCGTGCTTATCCAGCAACTCCAGGGAGAAGACGGCGTCCAGCAAACGGCGATCCAGGGTAATTGACGCTGACCAGTCGAAGTCCTCCAGGCGGCAGGTCTCCTCGAAACCGTCGCCCTGCAGCCGGAGTTCGGTGCGCCGGTGAGCGCGGCGATTGACCTCGTCGCTGAGGATGATTTCCAGGAATGAGGCGTAGTCCAGCTGCTCCCTTCGGGCCAGGGCGATACGCTCGGGCAGGGTGGCCGCCAAGGCGCCCAGTTTGAGGCTCTTGAGCAGGGGAGTGAGTTCGGTGGTGCGGGTCATGGGTAATCTCCTCAGGCTGACTGCGCGCGCTGGCTTGCGGTGTAAGCGAAGACTGTACCGGGACGGGCGCAGCGGCCCGGCGGCATCGGCAAGGGCAGTTGGGGCGTGGTCTCCAGCTCCAGGGCCTGCACCAGGATGCGTTCCACGCGGCGGACGTCGATGAGGTCCACCGCCAGGGCCCGCTGGCAGGCAGCGTCCAGACGCTGCGCCGTGTAACGCTCGCCCAGGCGTAGCAGCTTGTGCCCCTGACGGATCCTGGACCAGGGCAGGGGACCCTCGAAGAGACGCTGGGCAAATTCAGCCACCGCCGGCCCCAGCTGCACCCGCGCTGCGCTTGATGCGGTCCGGCGCTCTGGTAGTGTAGGCGGACAGCTCGGCGGGATAGTCGTCGGCGTCGGTGGAGCGGCCGCCTCTGGGCTGGCGGAGGTGGGTCTTGATCAGCTGACCCCGGTGGTAGATGTGTACCAGCTTGCTGCCCACCCTGATTTCCACCTGCTGACCTGGCGGGCAGACGTCCGGCGGCACCGAGTACAGCGCCTGCTGACACTGGATGTGATGGTCCTGATGCACCTTGGCGGTGCGCCAGTGGGCAATCTCGTAGGGCTCGCCGTCCCAGGGCAGCAGGGTATGACGCTCCTCATCTTGGAAAACCACCAGGGGCTTCTTGCGGGTGGTGCCATGGATCCGCTCCCAGCCACCTCCAGACACCACTTCGGCGCCGCCGCTCTCACGTGGACGAACCCGTCGAAATCAGCGCCCTTGAAGAAGCGCTCCCTGACGTACTGCACATCCCGCTCCACTTTGGGCTTGTCCTTGGGGTGGCCCGCCCTCGCCGGATCGGGGATGAAGCCCCGGTGCTGGGCGTACTCCAGAAACCCCTTGGTGAAGTGGGGATGCAACGGGTCGGTGCCCACCACTGCGACGGGGAAATTATCGATCACCAGGTACTTGGGCATTCCACCGAAGAAAGCCCACGGCGCCTCCAGTCCGGCGATGACGTCCTCCAGCTGCTGACTCTGCATGGGCCACACGAAGCAATGCCGAGAGTGGCACAGTACGATGATCATGGCCCACACCGCCTGGCGGCGACCGGTCACTGGGTCCGTAATCATGCCCAGCCGACCAAAGTCAGCCTCCGCCGCCTCACCCGGTGGGGTGTCCTCCATCCGCACCGTGGTCTTGCTGCGCTTGCGCCAGTTGCGTTTCAAAATGAAACGGCGCAGCGACGGATACGATACTGCGCACCCTCGGACGGCCAGCAGCTCATGAATGCGGGTCATCTGCAGCCGGTCGTTGGCGATCCACTGGTAGATCTGATCCGCCCAGGGCTCCAGCAGATCCTGCCGGGGCGTCGCCACTCGCCGCGGCCCCGACTGGCTGATGCCAGCCAGCTGGCTCAACTGCTCTTCAGCGGGAACGGGCCCGTCTCGGGCGATGCCCTCAGCCTTTGCCGCCGCCAGGTACTTGCGCACCGTATTACGGGACAGCCCGGTACCCGCCGCGATCTCCCGCGGGCCTACTCCCGCCTGCCAGCGGCGGATGATCTCTTGTATTTCCATTCAGGGAACCTCCCGGTATGCCATCGCTGCACCTCAAACACGAAGTGCGGCAATGGTCGCCGATGCGGCTCCCAAGGTGGCCTAATGACCCTGAAAATCCCGGTCAAAGACTGTGAACATTTCGCGGTTTATCGGGTCATAGTCGGTGAACAATGACACCGTCCCGACTGTGGATCGTGTCCCGACGCAGAATCTTGCCTTGCGGACACACCAGGTGATCGCCGTGATACACAAACCCGCCACGCGAGACCATGTTCCTTTCCTGGATGGGTTAGTTTCCTAGATGGGATGGATCGGAATGTAGGCCGCGATGTCCCGTACTTCCGGAAGCTGGCGGAGCTTGCCCAAGTTGTAACCGGTTTCCCCAGCCAGCGAGATTGGTTGCAGGGGCAGCCGCTCAAGCAATGCAGGAACGGCTTTCCACTCTCCCTCGGAGGCGTGCGTTACCCCTCGCGACACGATAAATCCGCCCAGGTCAACGATACGTTCTCCTGGCAATGCAGGCCGGACGGCTTACCGTGCCGGCTGGTACGCCAACGGGCGTCGGTGTCCACTGGGCTCAGCGGCAACCGTCCGTCAGGCTTCTGGAAATACCGCACTTCCTGGTGCTCGACGCCGTCGTCGTCACCCGTCGTCTCCGCGATCACGAACAGGCCATTGACCTGGACGACCAGTTCTTTGAACTCTTCAACGGTCATCCCGCTGGGCGACAAGTCATGGCTGTTCACGTTGGATTTGACCGGGCTGGAATCCACGCACATCTTCAACACGCTCACTAATTATCGTTAATCAGCTCGTTCACGCACAGTAGCTGACACGCCAAGTCGCGCAGGGTCGACCGCAGGCCAATTTTGGTGGAACAACCTGAATGCGTCACAATCACGCCGTTTCAATAGATTACCGAATCAACGGGGTTGACCCACCGGCGCGAGAGGTTTGGCCTCATATAATCCTACCGTTGAGGAGCTCATGGTCCTCATGAATACGCACTTTGCCAAACCGAATCGGCCTAATGTCATTGCGAGGAGCGCAGCGACATGGACATCTCGGAGGGCTAGGGCATACTGCCGGTCCACATCATCCACACCGGAACGAGATTGCTACGCTGCGCTCGCGATCATAGATTAAAGTGGGTTACGCGTGAGGCCCATTGTCGGTAGCGCTCTGGGGGCGAACTGACTCGCCAGCAAAAAAACGGTGGCTCAGTTCAGGCCGAATTGCTCCCGGGCGTTCTCGCCCATCATACGGGCTATGACGGTCCGTTCTACTCGTGCCTGGGTCAGCGCCTGGATGGCGTCCCAAGCGCTGGTTGTGTCGTGATGCGGATACCGGGAACCCCAGACGACTTTGTTTTGGAAGGAATGCGGGAGTTCCTGGATCATGCGCTCTTCAGCGTCGAACCCCAGCATGACGTGGCCTTCTTCCCACATTTCTTCAGGGTCGGTCCGGACGGGATAATAATGCTGGAGAGGTATGACCCGTGTCGACGCCTCCATTTTCTCCAGGACTTCGTCCATCCAGGAGGCCTTGCCGTGGGCCATGACCACCCTCATCTCAGGGAAGCGCTGCATGACGGTATATCCGATCAGCGTGGATGCGACGAACATATGGTTATCCAGCCAGGGAGCCAGTAAGGGCGCCACGGGGTGTCCCAGCGAGATCATTCCCGTCGCCGGGGATGCCCGGTTGCGGTCGCTGGTGCTGCCACCAGCGAAGGGTCCACCTCCGCCGCCGCCGAGGCCGGCGGTCTGTGAAAGTCGGCCGCTGATCTTTTCTACGAAGGGACCATGGGAAGTCCACTCCGGATTCCATAAGCCGGCCGTAGGATGTACGGCGGCGGCCAACCCCAAGTTTTCCAATTCCGCCCAAAGAGGATCGTAGTAAGGGTGGGTCAAGTACCGTCCATCCATGAACATGGGCCGGATGAACGCCCCACGGAAACATGGTGATCCGGCGACACGGCGCAACTCAGCTGAAGCAAAGTCCATGTTGCCAAGGGGGACCATTGCCGCGGCGAAGAGACGGTTCGGCGCGGCCTGACAGAAATCTGCAATCCAGTCGTTGTACGCCCGCGCCAGCGCCCAGGCCACGTCCGGATCCTCAACCAAGTGAAAACCTTCGGCGAACCACGTCGGGTAAACGAAGGTCTGGTCGATTCCCATCGCATCCATATCCCGGAGCCTGGCCTGCGGGTCAGAGGCGCCTTCACACATCGGATGGCGGGTATCCGGGTCCAACTCGCCAACGGAGTCCCAGGTCATTCCAGGCTTCCAGATGGCATGACGGGGGATGTTAGGGTTTGCGTTGTCCCGAAACACCCGGCCGTTGATTTTGAGATACGAGTCGAAACGCCCTTCTTCGCGCCAGAGGGCAATTTTACCCGGGACTCTATACTCGGGCTCCAGGTATTTCTCCCACACGTCGCGGGGTTCCACCACGTGGGAATCGCTGTCAAAAACAGCGAAGTCTTTACTGGTAGTCATCGCACGTCATCCGATGGGCTGCCGGTTATCGGGGCGTAACCGACGACTCCGGCTTGAGGGCCTCGTTTATCTCGTCTTCGTCGGGCCACCATTCCGGGCGGTGGATCTCGGTGACGCGCTCACGAATGATCTTGCTGGGCGGCTCGATATTGTAAAGATGGCGGGCGTTTGCCCCCAGAAACCTGGCCTGGTCGTCGATGGGCAACTCGCATTCTTCCATGGTCTCGATGGCCCTCCAGGCATCGTCTCCGTCGTGGTGATAGACGTCGGAAGCCCAGGCGAGGATGTCCCGATAGTAGTCAGGCAGGCGGGACGGGGGGGCTTCGTCGCCTTCGAAACCGGTGACGCAATGCTGGAAGAAAGTCTCGCTGGGCAGTTGCTTCAGAGGAGGCAAGTTGCGGTCATTTCGGTAGAGCCTGTAGGTCTTGTCGCATTCATCCAGCAGGAAGCTTAGCCAGGTGGACGACGCCTCGAACACTGCGGCTCGAATCTTGGGATGCCTCTCGAAAAACCCCGACATCAGCACCATGGTCACCCATAGGGACGCCTCGGCCTGGAAGTTTTGCACATTGCCCAAGAAGGTATGCGGCAATCCGGAGGTGGAAATTGTCTTTCGGATGAGCTCAGCGCCTGAATACTGGTCAGAATAGCCCGGTGGTTTCGCGACCCCCGAGGCAGGGAATGGGTGCATGCCGTAGACGAGGCCGGTATCTTCCAGGGCATTCCACACGCCCTCGTACTTGGGTTGGATCGGGTAGTTACCCATGGCATCCATGGGTCTGATCAGGGCAACCCGGCAGCCCATGGCAGCCACGCGATAGACCTCTTCAGCAGCGAACTGGGGGTTTTGCATGGGGATGAGGGCGGCGAAGTAGAGACGTTCCGGGTCCTCCTGCGTGTATTCGTAGGCCCAATCGTTGTAGGCCTTGCACATGGCCCGCGCCCCCAGGGCGTTCTGCAGCCAGGGGTAGGTATCGATGCTGGTCGGTATGATCATCACCTGGTCGATGCCCTGGACGTCCATGTCTCGCAGCCGGGGGCCGGGTTCGTCGGCTCCGGCGTGGGCGAGGTAATCCGACTGCTCCTTGGTGAGTGCAGTCTCAGGGTTGAGGTTGCGGACGTTGAAGGCGCGCTGGATGTCATGTTTGAGTCCGGGACCCGCTAGCCTCACGATGTCGATGGCGCCTGGCCCAGTCTTCGGAACGGGGGAGAAGCTGTTCACGTCAGCCTTTCCGTTGACCAGCAACTGGTTCGTTTCAGCGTCGTACCACATGGTGGATTTCAGAGCTTCCAGCTCGTTGCCGGTGAGGTGATCTGCGGCCCGTTCCCAGATGAGAGCGGGCTCCACGATGTGCGCATCGCAGTCGAAGGTGGGGAAATCTTTCGCCATTGGCCTGAATCGCTGCACTGGCACGACGGACCCTCCTCTCCACCACACGGTGGGTTGTATACAGGCAATTTTACGCCTAACCTAACAACGGGCTCGACTAATGTCAACGATCTGACGGGTTGCATGAGCCTGAATCGTAGCAGTGAGATCAAGCCACCACACTATTCATTCGGTTGGAGTTCAACATCGATAGAATATCGACGTTTTGGTCCAACAGGCATGTCAGTTTCTGTCCTGGGGTTCGGTTGTTGCGAGATGGAAGGCGCCTATGGGGATTTTTCCCAGTCGGGGAGTGGCGGCACTGTAAACCGGGCCATAGACTTGGGAATCAACCGTTTCGGCACTGCCCCAACCTAAGCCTCAATCCACCGAAAAGATGAGTGTAGCGGCGTGCTGAAGGGATAAGAAAGTGCTCCTGTGCTTCGGGGATAATGGTTTTGGAAACACAAAACCGACCCGAGACCAGGAGCACTCAATAGATGCTACCACTTGACCATCCCGACCGCATCCAAATCACCTTTGATGACCACCGCCTGGTGGCCAATGCTGGGCTGATCCTTCCCACCACCTTGGCCCGCCACCTGGGCCTGCCCCAACTGGTTGACCGGCGCCTCGACCTGGGCAATGCCCCGGGCCGAGCCAATCCTGGCGACAAGCTGATGACGCTGGTGGCGTCGGCGCTGGCTGGGGGCGACTGCATTGACGACGCCGACGTGTTGCGCACCGGCGGGACGGCTGGCGCCATCGGCTGCGTAGTCAAGGCGCCCTCCACCCTGGGCACGTTCCTGCGCAGCTTCCGGTGGGGCCATGTTCGCCAGCTGGATCGGGTGAGCCGGGAGTTGCTGGCCCGGGCCTGGTCGGCTGGAGCGGGACCCGGCGACGGGCCGTTGACCATCGACCTGGACTCCAGCATCTGCGAAACCTACGGTCTGGCCAAGGAGGGCCGCGCCGCCACATCTACACCGGCCAGCGAGGCTATCACCCGCTGCTGGCCTGGGCCCGGACTACTGGGGCCGGACCCGGCGACGTGCTGATGTCCCGGCTGCGCGAGGGCCGCGCCAACACCGCTCGGGGCGCCGCCCACTTCCTGCGGGAGACGGTGGGGCGGGTGCGCTACGCGGGGCCAGGGGACAACTCACGGTGCGGGCCGACAGTGGCTTCTACACCCATGCCATCGTCGGGGTGTGCAGAAGACGGATGTGCGCTACTCCATCACCGTCCGCCAGCACCAAAGCGTGCGGAACATCATCGAGGCGATACCCGAGGCGGACTGGACGCCCATCCCGTACTGGATGGACGGCGCCGCCGACGTGGCGGAGACCAGCTACACCCCCTTCCAGAGTGAGCCCGACGCCGCACCGGTGCGGCTCATCGTCCGGCGGGTCAAGCCCACGCCCGGTTCCCAGCTGGCCCTCTTCGCCGCCTACGGCTATCACGGCTGCATCACCGACCGGGAGGGGGACACCTTGGAACTGGAGGCCGACCATCGCCGCCACGCCGAGATCGAGAATGCCATCCGCGACCTCAAGTACGGCGTGGGGTTGAACCATCTCCCCTCGGGCCGCTTCCCCGCCAACGCCGCTTGGCTGGCCGTCCAGGTGATGGCTCACAACCTGGCACGCTGGACGGCGTGCATCGGTCTGGGCCAGCCGGTGGTGACCACCAAGACCCTGCGGCGGCGGTTCTTCTCCATCGCCGGACGGCTCACCCGCTCGGCGCGCCGCCTCACTTTGCATCTGCCCCAGCGCTGGCCCTGGGAAAACCAGTTCAGTGGCGCCCTGGCACGGCTGCGAGCAATTCCACTCCCAGCCTGACGGCACCGCTGGTGTCAACGCCGACGGAGATCTGACCCACTCACCAGACTACCCGACCGCCTCGCAGACTTGCGCCAGGCTGGTCCCCGAGCGTCTCTTGCTGCACGCTACCCTGACAATTTCGCCCAGCATCGCCACCGCGGGCCGCCATCATCGTAGCTGTGTGCCAACCTCACGCCGCCCTCATCCCCATCTACTGGAATCGGGCCTGCCCCGTTCGCCTTCCCTTGCCCATCATCCCTGGTGGCAACGCCACGGCCCATCGCTTCGGTGGATTCGGGCTAATCCTAAAAAGATCGTAGACAGGCTCTTATAGAGACGATCAAATCCCCAGTTCTGGCACATCTCAGCGTGGATGAAATACTGGTTGATGGCGGTGAGCTCGATGGTTAATAGGTTATTCAGGTGGTCAATAACTCCGTCTTTGGCTTTCAAAAGCGTTCGCCTCTAAGTTAGTTCAGTTTGGTTAGTAGCGGCTAACCAACAATATAATACTACGCTAGACATTATTTTGTCAATTTTTCCCATTTTGTGTTCCTTAAAGTTCCCACGACGATGTATGTCAGTGCTCACAGATATTATAGTCTTTAGTTTTATATGGTTACCATATAACTTCATATATTTAGTATGTTAACGCGACTTTGTACGGTGCGCATACTCTGTTGGTATCAACATGAATACTCAATTGGTGCCTAACGTAGCGCATATCCAGGCATACCGTATCGAATGATTAACGTCCCCAGAAGGCTGAGGCTTTACCGCAGCTAAACCCACCGCGTGAAACTTCCCGAGGAGGCTGCGGTGGAATCCCGGCACTCGGCGTTTGTCGCCATGCTTTCAGAGGGTTCGGCCGCCGCCGCCAGCCTACGTTTGACGCCAGTTTTGGGCGAAGGGGGTTCCTATCACACTGGAACAACCCGCGGATCATTACCGTCGCAACCGGAGACTTCGTCGTGCGATTCGACGCAGGTTTGGTCCGAGACACACCAGCCGATTTGGGATGGGATGTGGCCGACCCGGGATCAGACACCATCTGCCTGGTTCGGCTGAGTGCCGGTCATCCAGATGGAGGTTATGATCGCGCCATCGGCTCCACTGCCGTTGAGGACGGTGCGAAGCACGTTCGGCCTGTTTCAACTTGACCCGAACCAACGCGGAGATGGACTCTATGTGGTCAGCGCACCTACCGCAACAATCGTCGTCATCGAAGCCGAAAAGCTGTTTGATCGATTCCGGCGAGTCGAAGCCGGCCCGAGCCGCGTCGACCGCCTGGGAAACCCGCACTGCTTTACACACAGGAACATAGGCTCACTCAAAATCCGATATGCGTTCCGCCGATCTTCTGGCGTCAATCTACTATCATCCTGTGGATACGTCAAGACGTAATATTGGCGTTTGACGCATTGACGTGCAGACAACATCCGCACTTGGTCCACTTCCAGATCGTTCGGGTTGTACCAGGGCGGCTTCCGTCCCGTTCGTAAACTGGGGTCGGGCAATTGATTTCATCGGACACTGAATCGGTGCGCCTTCAGTCCGTCGCGTTGGACCTTGGAAGGGATTCACGACGTGTGTTTTCTACGCGTCATTGCCGCAAAACGACCGCGTAGGTGAGGTTACGGGCCTGCAGCGATCAGACGGACGTCGAGCATCGCTATGACTAGGCGAGTTGGTAAACTCATACCAGGCTTGACCAATGATTGAAACTACACTAATGTTTATCGTGTTGGTTCACGATATAATCGGTGACGTAATATTTAAGTAGGCGCTATAGGTCACTACAACGAGGGTTCCGCGGCGCACGTTACCCGCACTAGGGGATTTCGGGACGCTACTGATATTGCGATTTAACAGGGGCGAGCACTATTGGGTAAAGCGCTCAACCGAAACGACGCCGAATGGCAGGACGACTAGCCGGCGCTGATGGGCCGAGGGTTGAAGATATGTCGAGTTCAACTGTATGCGAAAAGCCAACGCTGGCTGCAACGCCGGACCAAGCGGCCCGCTTGGCCGGCATCCTATTATTGCTGACTGCGATCGTTAGGGCGGTAATGGTGTACGCCCGAGTGGTGTCGGGTACCGACCAAGAGACCCTGCTGGAGTCTTCGCGTGCGGTTGCCGCGAACCAAGGAATGTGCGGTCTCTTTGGAGTGGCCCGGCTGGTATCCGGCCTGACGTTGCTGGCGGCCGGCTGGTTCCTGCTGAGGACCTGGATCATCAGGGACCGGTGGGCCACATCGCTGGTGCCCTACCTATTCACGCTGTCCGGAATTTGTACCGTCGCATCCGGAGCCGCCGCCGTGGTGATCGCATTCCAGGCCGACGCGCTCATCGAGTCTCTAGCTGAGCCATCCGGTATGGTTCCGGTGGACTACCTGAGATGGCTGGCCGGTACGGCCGGTTTCAGCGCCGCCGGCCTGGCATTGATGGTGGCGGCATGGTACCAGTGGCGAGTGGGTGGGACGCTGCGCAAAGTAGCGCCGGCGTCGGCGGTTCTAGAAATCCGGCCGGAAACCGACCGGATTATGGCGAGGGGTTATACTCCGGGCAATCGAGGCTAGCGGAGCAGGGCGATGCTGGGAAAGCGTTCGGACCAGAGGGGCCTGTGGGAAGCGGACCGGTTGTATCTGGACTACGTGGGCCAGGACACCTTCTACGGTTTGCTGGCCTCACTGCGGGGCCAGCTGTTCCGCGATGACGATTTCGCCGAGATCTACGGTCCGGACAATGGACGGGACAGCGTGCCGCCCAGCCTGCTGGCCACGGCGCTGCTGTTGCAGACCTACGACAAGGTGAGCGACGCCGAGGCCCAGGCGAGGGCTGACTGCGACATCCGGTGGAAAGTGGCGTTGGGGATTGAGATTGAGGATCGACCCTTTGCCAAGAGTACGCTGCAGATGTTCCGGGCGCAGCTGATCCTGCACGAGAAGGTGCGGGAGGTATTCGAGAGCAGCCTGCGCTTGGCGCGGCAGTCGGGCTACCTGAAGAAGCGTGGGATGCGGGTGGCGCTGGACACGACCTACATCCTGGGACGGGGCGCGGTGAAGGACACCTACAATCTGCTGGCAGACGGGATCGTCAAACTGTTGCGGGTCCTGGCGGCGGTGGCGAAGATCACCGTCAGGGGATGGGCCGAGGCCCAGGGGTACGCGAGGTACCTGGGCTCCAGCATCAAGGGCGAGGCGGCGATTGATTGGTCGGACCGCAAAGCGTGGGCGGCGTTGCTGGCTGAGATAGTGGCCGACGCGGACCGGCTGCTGGAGCTGGCGCGGCAGGCGTGGGTGGAATTGCCGGAGACCAGCGTCCAGCGGCAGAGCGTAGTGGATGGGGCGGAGTTGCGGGGACAGTTGCTGCTCCAGGACATCGAGCGCAAGAGCGGCGATGGCGATTTTGCTGCTCATGCTGATGATGCTGATGACGGGGTGAGCCTCAGGGATGGGGTGAGCAAGGACCGGATGCTGTCGGTGCACGACCCAGAGCTGCGCCACGGGCACCAGAGCAGCCGGCGACGGTTTGACGGGCACAAGGCGGCGATTGTGGTGGACACCGACAGCCAGCTGATCACCGCCGTGGACGTGTTGCCCGGCAACGCTCCGGACAATCTGGGGGCCTTGGAACTGGTGGAGCAGAGTGAAGCGAGTACTGGCTCGGTGGTGGAGGAAGCCATGGGCGACGCCGCCTATGGGGACGGCGGGACCCGCCAGACCTTCGCCGACGCGGGACGCCGGTTGGTGGCCAAAGCGCCGGGCCGGCCCGACCGGAAACACTTTCCCAAAAATGACTTGCACCTTGACCTGGCCGCGGGCAGTTGCACCTGTCCGGCGGGACAGGTTACCCACGCCATCGTGCCGGCGGGAAAGCGGACGGATGGCACCGGTCGTGTCTATCGCTTGCAGGCTTTCCAGTTCGACGGGGCGGTATGTGGGGCCTGTCCGCTGCGCTCCCAGTGCATCGCGGCCCAAGGCAGGCCGGGACGGCGGGTGCAAATCCATCCCCAGGAAGGCATGTTGCAACAGGCCCGGACCTTGCAGCAAAGCGCCGACTACGACGAGTATCGAGCGCGACGGGTGGTAGTGGAGCACAGATTGGCCCGGCTGGTCCAGTTGGGCATCCGGCAGGTAACTGTTCAGAGTTGATGAGATCTGCGGGCTTTTTGGCCGTTCCCAGAGCCGTGGCCAAGTAGGCAATTCCGGTGCTGAGCCGATCAGATCCCCTCAAACGTGAACAATTACTCCGGCAGGCCCGCTACTTCGGTAAGGTCAAGTCGAAATTCCAGCTGTATCTGGCGGCCACGGTGGCCAATCTCACCCTGGTGTTGGGCAACATCGGGCTGTCGGGCAGTACCGGTGACGGCGCAGCAGGCCACCGCGTCGTCCTCAATGATGTCCACACTGTGGTCGCCAATGCTGCGGCCAATTTCAGCGCTGCCCGGCTCGGACAACTATGGTCCCTGTTTTTCCTCACGTCGGCTTTACCTCCGAAATCCTTCTACCACAACCAGGGCTTTCCGGCCCGGTTTCTAGGCATCGCCATGCAGCTCATCTGGGTGGAGGCGGCAACGATCGTGCTCCCGGTGGTGGGAGGGCTCTTCTTCGTGTGGCTGCTGGTCATCGGCGCCATGCTGGCGACCGGACGGGTGGAACGGCACTTCGTGGTGCGTTATGGTGAAAGCGCAACCTGAAGATCCATTTGAAGCATGCGTTGATGTTGAACAAATTAGGAGCTGCCCGTTTTCGATCCCCGTCCCGAGTTGGAGGGGATCGTTTGTGGATAGTTTCCACCGGCGACCAAGGTGGACACCGGCACGGCCGCGGAGGGAATCGATTGAACATAACGATAATCGGATTGGGACACGTGGGGACGGTAGCGGCAGCCTGCCTCGCCGACGCTGGCCACGAGGTCACTGGGGTGGACAACGACCCGACGAGGGTCAGCTGTCTCAAGTCGGGAGAGGTCCCCTTCTGCGAGCCGGGCTTGGAAGCGATGACCCAATCTTCCATTGACCGGGGGCTGGTCCGGTTCACGCATACGTCTGATTTCCATGGACCGTTGGGCAAGGTGGTGTTGGTGGCAGTGGGAACGCCGCAGCGACCGGATGGAGCCGCTGACCTGGGCCAGGTGCGCTCCGCGGTCCAATGGGTCCGTGCGCAGAGGCCCGGCGAGGTCACGTTGGTGATGAAGAGCACCGTTCCGCCGGGAACCGGGCAGCGACTGGCGGCCCGCGAGCTCGCGGGCTCGGGGATCCGATACATGTCCAATCCGGAGTTCCTGCGGGAGGGTCAGGCGATACACGACTGGCAGCATCCGGACCGCATTGTCGTGGGAGTGGAACCCGGGGACACCCAGTCGGCGGACGTGTTGGTCGCTATGAATGCCGGAAGCGGGGCTCCCTGCATCATTACGGACATCACCAGCGCGGAAATGATCAAGTACGCCAGCAACGCGTTCCTCGCAACGCGCATCTCGTTCATCAACGAAATGTCCTCGCTGTGCGAGCGGGTGGGCGCCTCGATCGATGTCGTGAGCCAGGGCCTGGCGTTGGACCCCAGAACGGGAAGCAGAATATATGCAGGGGTTGGCTACGGGGGTTCCTGCTTTCCGAAGGACGTGCGTGCGCTGGATCACCTGGCGCTGACCAGCGACACCAACGTGGAACTCCTGCGCTCGGTAATCACGGTTAACAACCGGCAGAGGCTGCGGCCACTCTATGCGTTGCGGGAACGGTTCAACGGATCCATTTCGGGACTCCGGGTCGCGGTGTTGGGGTTGGCGTTCAAACCGGACACCGATGATGTGCGGGAAGCGCCGGCGTTGGACCTGATCCGGGCGTTGTCCGACGACGGTGCGTTGGTGTCGGCGTATGACCCACAGGCCAACGAAACGGCCCGTCGCCATCTGCCGGCGTCGGTGGTATTGGAGGACAACCCAGTAGCGGCCACCGAGGGGACGCAAGCGGTGGCGCTGATCACCGAATGGAACCAGATCATCAAAGCTGACTGGCGAACCATCGCCGGTGAAATGCGCCGGCCCCGCTTCTTGTTTGACGGTAGGAATGCGCTTGACCAGGCCACCATGGAGCAGCTGGGATTTGAGTACCGGGGAGTGGGACGAAATGGCGTGGTGGACTGCCATGTCAAAACCTTGCTCCATGATTTGCCGAAGGTGTCGAGAGGGCACAAATGAAATGCGTTGTAACCGGCGGGTGCGGGTTCATAGGTTCGCACCTGGTGGACCGGCTGGTTGGGCTGGGGCATGAGGTCACAGTGCTGGACGACTTTTCCACCGGAGATCGTCGCCGCCTCAATAGGGACGCTGAACTGATCGTCGGCTCGGTGGCCGATGCGTTGGCAGTGATTGCTGTTACCGAAGGAGCTGACCTGGTGTTCCACACCGCGGCCTGGGCGCGGATTGAGCGGTCAGTCGCGGACCCCATCGGTACCCACGCCGTCAACGTGACCGGCACGCTGAATGTGCTGAGGGCGGCGCAGTTGAACGGCGTGAGCCGGGTGATCAACTCGTCGTCATCCAGCGTGTACGGCGAACAACACACTCACTTGATGCGGGAGGACATGACGCCCAATCCGAAATCGCCCTACGCGCTGCAGAAGCTGATGGGGGAGCAGTATGCCGAGATGTTCGCGCGGTTATACGGAATGTCGGTGGTGTCGTTGCGGTACTTCAACGTGTACGGTCCGGGCCAACCGGCGGACGGGCCGTACTCTCTGGTGATCCCCAAATTCCTTAAAATGCGAGAGGAAGGCAGGGCTCTCACTGTGTACGGCGACGGAAACCAGACCCGTTCCTACACCCACGTGTCGGACGTGGTTGAGGCGAACATACTGGCGATCGCCGCGGATTTGCCGGCCGGGAAGCCCACGGCCCTTAACATTGGAACCCCCGAAGAAACTTCGGTCAACGAGATCGCAGCCGCCATGGGCGGCCCGGTGCAGCACATCGTGCCCAATCCCAGGCGGGAGTTCGAAGAAGCGCGGAAGGCAGCGGACTGTTCACGGGCTCGATCCATCATCGGCTGGGAGCCCCGAGTCGCGTTTCGCGAGGGCATCGCGAACCTTTTGTGACAGCTGATTCGCGGCGCTGGAGATTTCTGGCCACATGGCCGCACCCGTCGCCACGGTGAATAGGGCCCACCACAGGCAAGTGAGCTGCCAGGTTTCTCTCGTCCACCAGGTGTACAGGGGGAACAGGCCGGTGATGGCCTGGAAGGGCACGAATGTCATGTCGAAGGGGTCCACCGCGATGGTGATTTCGCCGGAGTGCCCGGCGTGAGCCAGTCCGGCGGTGATCGCCAGCGTGCCGGCGCCCAACACCACCAGAAACACCCGGCCAAAGACTCCGGCACGGGCAACTAATAGCGTCAGCGGCGCCACAAACAGCGGCAGCACCGTGAGCATGGTCCGGCCCGGGAACCACCAGCCCATCATCGTAATGGCGACGAACGTGGCGATCAGAAGCTGAATCAAGATGAGCACCAATATCAACCGTTGTTCCCACGCTTGGGCAGCCAACAGTATCAGAGCCGGAATCGTCGCCAAAAGCAGCGGCGCCCATCGCCCGATGCCGAAACGACTGTCGACGAACAGACCCCAGAGGCGATAGTAGCGGTCGGAGAATCCGAGGTGCCCGCCGAAAATCTCGGCAGTGCTCCACTGGGTGTACACCACGTTGACACCATAAGGGGTCAGGCCACCGAAGACGTGCAGGTGGAACCAGGCGAAGACTGCGGCCGACACGCTACCTGCCACCAATAGAACGATCCGACCAGGCCGGTCCGCTTTGATCAGGAAGTAACCGGATACAGGCAGCGCCAACCCTGCGTATTTGGCACCCAACCAACACATCGCGGTCAATGCGGCAGTGAGATAGAGCGCATCGTATAACCCCGGTTTTGCCTGGCGGGTAACGACCAGCAGCGCGAGTACCAGGGCAAGGGCCGCGGGAAACTCCGGGTAGATCTCGGTGGAGTAGATGAAGGCGGTGGCGGTGAGTCCGATGCCCAGCGTAAATATCCAGCAGATGACCCGGCGGCCCGTCAGTCGGTCGGCGAGCACAAAGGACAGCGTCATGGTTGCGGCGGCCATCAACAACAACTGCACCTGAACTCCGCGCAATCCGGCCAGGGCGAAGCCGGGGACCACCAACACTGACAGGCCGGGGTTGTGCGGGCTGAGCAGTCGCCCATCCGGGTTCGGGACCGATTGGTACCAGAGGTCTTTGGGATGATCAAAAAAGGATTTGTATGATTTGGTCTCGTACTGGTTGCGGAGGTCCAGGTCGCCGTCGGCCAGCAGGCTCTGGGTGGTGATCAGGTAAAAGGGTTCATCGCCGGTGATTGATGCGCCGCGGGTGGCGCGGATGTCCACCGAGAAGATATAGGCGACGGACAGCAAGAGGAAGAGAGCCACCGCGGCCAGCGGTAGCTCCCTTCCCCTGATAATGACGCCTATGTTTCGCGAGTCCTCGCCGGTCATCACGGCAACACTTCAGTCTCTCTCAACAGTTTGAGGGTGCCCTCAAGGTCCCTGAGGCTGCCCAGGTCGACCTCGGGAGGGTCCAGGGATTCCAACGGAGGTAGGTCGCCTTCCGGCTCCACGCCTGCGGATACCGGATACTCCTTGATCTCCTGAGCGAAGTAGGTCTGGGCCGGCGCCGCCAGGAGGAATTCAACGAACTCCTCGGCAACGTCCTTGTTCTCCGACGCTTGGAGAATCCCAACTCCGGCCACCAGCACCAGCGCTCCGGGATCGCCGTTGCCGATGTAATGGTTTCGCGCCCCGAATCCCTCGCCATGTTCCTCCAGGAACCGCTCCAGGTAGTAGTGGTTCACAAAGCCCACATCCACCTCGCCGGCCGCTGCTGCCGATACGGTGGTCACATTGTTGGGATAGTCCACCGGGTCATTCTCCCGCATGCCGATGAGCCAGTCCCGGGCGGCATCCTCGCCGAGGGTGAACCGCAGGGCCGTAACGAACGCCTGGAAGGAGCCGTTGCGGGGCGCCCAGCCGACCCGTCCCCGCCACTCCGGCGCCGTAAAGTCCAGTATGGACGGCGGCAGGTCGGTGTCGGGGTCGATGGCATCGGTGTTGTAGATGATGGTGCGCGCCCGCCCCGACGTGCCGATCCAGAGACCGGCCGGGGAGCGGAACCGCGGGTCCACCTTGTCCAGCGTTTGTTGGGGAATCGGGGTTAGCATTCCAGAGTCGGCCAGGATACCCAAGGAACCGGGATCCTGCATGAACACCACGTCGGCCGGAGTGTTGTTGCCCTCTTCGAGCAGAGTGGCCGCGGTGGACGCGCTGCCCGCGTACTTCACCCTGATGTCAATCCCCGTCTGCTCTCCGAAAGCCACCAGCAACGGATGGACCAGCGTTTGCGAACGGCCGGAATACACGGCGAGAGTGCGATCCCGGTCCGGCGTGGACGTGGGTGTCGGCGGGACCGGAGTGTTGGTCGAGGCTTGGACAGCGGTTGAGCCAGCCGTCGCCGGTGGCGGCGACGTGGCGGCAGGCGGAGGTGGCGAACCACCCCCGCCGCACGCGACCAGCGCCATCGTCAACAGCAACAATCCGGCTGGCAACCAGATAGCCCATGTGCCTCGGCGGGATAGACTCTTCATGCTTGGGTACTCCTGTTGGGGGCTGATGAGTCTATCCCTAGGGGGTGTCGTCAAAAGAGTTTGCTCCAGATCATCACTGCCCGGAGTTGGCAAATGGCCAGGTATGACGCCGCTCTCTTGGCATAACGGGTCGCCACTCCGCGCCACTGCTTGAAGTCCAAGAATCCGTTCTCCACCAAGTGCCGCAACTTGTACAGTGCCTGGTCGTAGTCCCGCTTTTCTCTCCGGTTGCTTTTGGGCGGTATCACTGGGTTCATTCCCGATGCCCGAGCGGTGGCTATGATTTCATTGGTGTCATAGGCTTTGTCCGCCAGCAGACACTCCGCCTCTATACCCTCGATCAGGGGCAACGCCAAAGAGCAGTCGGCCACCGTGCCTCCAGTAACCGCCAGCCTTACCGGCATTCCGTGGGAGTCCACCGCCAGGTGCAACTTGCTGTTCAGCCCCCTTTGGTGCGGGCAATAGCCTGATTTCCGCCCCGAGCGCCGGCACTGTGGGGATGGGCCTTGATGTAGCTGGCGTCTATCATCAGCCATTCGAAATCAGGGTCATCCATCACTTCCTCCAACAGTCCGGCCCACACACCTCGGTCCCGCCAGCGGCAGAAGCGGCGGTGGGTGTTCTTCCAGTCTCCGTAGTCCGGGGGCAAATCGCGCCAGGGAGCGCCGGTGCGCAGAACCCAGCAAACGGCGTCGATAAACCGCCGGTTGTCATGGGCCGGCCGACCTCTCTTGCCTGTTCCCCCGGGCAGGTACAGCCTCAGCCGCTCCCAAACACCGTCTGTCATATCGTGGCGCCGGTGCGCTGCCGTCATACTCACCACCTTCCACACTCTCCCTGTTACCGGCAATTTACCACCCTCTCACTGTTTTGACGACACCCCCTAGTAGCTTGTGATGAGATCGCTCTGCGTCAGTAGGAGGCCCGACCTGGCCCGGTTGAGGGCGGCCAGGGCCCCATCTCGCGAAGCAGCTGTAATCTCGCTAGGATCGGCAGTCAAGTAGGCCACAATCGTCTCATCGGCTGCCGCATCGGCGTTGGCTACCTCCGGTTGAATGGACTGGTAGAACGCCATGGCTTCGACCTGGTGGGTTCCCAAAGCGTCGCGGTCGCCCGCCTGTGCGTCATCCGCCACCCGGCCTATGTACCTTACAGTGGCCAGGTAGAATAGGGCGTTGAAGCGTGAGAAGACTTCCTGGGCGGCAGCGTCACAAGCCGCGGAGTCGCCGTTTTCGGCGGCCTGCCGTACCCGTTCGAAGGCTTCGCGCAGTGGGATGTCTATGGTGCCTTCCCGTCCGAAGTTGCCTTCACGGCTGCGCGCCAGGGCGGACAGGGAATTGGGGTAGCTTCCATCGTCACCAGGCAAGCCGACGTAAATTCCCCACCCCTCGTCAACGTCGCCCGAGTCCAGGTCGGCGCAGCCGCCGATGACGTAGTGCTTGGACCAGTGATACAGGATCCTCAGGACGCCCTTGTTGATGGCCTGGCGCTTCTGGGCGTCGGTCCAGTTTTCGGCTTCGTTGCGCCCGCGTATGGCGTTGTTGATGGGAGAGTCCAGGAAGTTGCCGGATCCGTAGAACTCGGCCGCTAGCGGATATTCCTCAGCGCGTTCGGGGTCGCGTGCGAAGCTCCGGAGGGTCTTGCTGCGGACGCCGATGCGGGTGTGATATCCCACCTGGTAGAGAAGGAAGATGTCCGCCACGGGCAGGGGCTCGCCTTCCTTGATCACGTTGGTCAGCTTGGCGACCTCCTGGTAGTCGGAGGAAATCTTCTGATAGTGCTCCCGGTTGGTGGTGGCGTGGTAGTAACCGTCCGACGGACTGGGGACGCTGCGGTCGGTCTCGTGCGGGAGGTTCACCGGGATGAACAGGCCGGAAGAACGGTCCAATTCTCCGGTGTAAGGAGAGGGCGCGCCGCTGGGGCCGTCGCCGGTGTCGTCGGTGAACCGCGTGACGAGGTCGCTCTGTTCCAGCATTAGCGCCGAAGCCGTCCCGTTGAGGGCGGCAAGGGCTGCGTCGCGGGACGCAGCCGTGATCGCGCTCGGCTCGCCCGTGAGATAGGCCGTGATGGTCTCATCGGCAGCCGAGTCGGCCTTGGCGACATCAGGCTGGATGGACTGGTAAAACGCCAGAGCTTCGACCTGGTGGGTCCCCAAAGCGTCGCGGTCGCCGGCCGCTGCATCATCCGCCACCCGGCCTATGTACCTGACAGTGGCCAGGTAGAACATGGCGTTGAAGCGGGAGAAGACGTCGTCGACAGCCGCCTCCAGGGCAGCGGCGTCGCCATCGTCAGCCGCCTGCCGGGCCCGGTCCATAGCTTGGCGAAGGGGGATGTCGATGGTGCCCTGCCGTCCGAAGTTGCCCTCGCGCCCTTGGGCCAGAGCCGCCACCGAGTTCGGATACGCCCCGTCGACTTCCTCGCCCACGTACACGGCCCAAGCCTCGTCGATCAGGCGGGAGCTCATCCGGTCGGCGCCGATGATCATGTAGAACTTGGACCAGTGGTAGAGGATCCTGAGCATCCCCTTGTTGACCGCCTGGCGCTTCTGGGCATCGGTGTAGTTCTCCGCTTCTCGGCGCCCGCGTATCACGTTCTCGATGGGGTCGTCCAAGAAAGTGTCCGATCCGTAGAACTCCGCTGATTCGGGGAAATACGTGGCCGGCGAGGAACCAATTGCGAAGCTACGCAGAGTGCGGCTCTGCGGCCCGAGGCGGGTGTGTGATCCCGCTTCATAAAGGAGCCAGATTTCCGCCGCGGGGAAGGGTTTGCCTTCCTTGATCACGTTGGTCAGCTTGGCTATCTCCTGGTAGTCCGTGGAGATTTTCTGGTAGATCTCCCGGTGAGTCGTCGGAGTGTAGTAACCGTCGGATGCGGTGGGGCTCTCGGTCTCATAGCTGAGCCCGGTGGGGATCATCAGGCCGCCCGTTTTCTCCTGGCCCATCATCGCGGCAGTAGTGGTGCCAGACGCCGAACCAGTGCCGGAAACTGATCCCGTTCCCGTACCGGTGCCCGATGCCGATCCAGTGCCAGTACCAGTACCAGACACGGACCCGGTGCCGGTTCCCGTACCAGACGCGGAGACTGAGGCCGATTCGCTCCCGATTACCTGGATTGCGGGACGGTCTTCGCCTTGGCGCACCGCCTCCTCAGCCGCCGACTGGGCGGCGCCTGCCGCCGCTGCCGCTTCCCGTGCCGCTGCCGCCGCGTCCTGGGCTGCATCGGCCGCCGCTTGGGCCGCCGTCGCCGCCGCGTCCGCGGCTCCCGCGTCCGGGGCAGGAGCAGCGGGAGCCGGTTCCTGCCCGCAGGCCATTGCCAGCGCGAGCAGGACGGCAAGCGTCAGGCCCCCGATCCAATACTGTCGGCGGGGCAGTGAACCCCACTTTCTGATCTGATAACGCACTTTCGTCGTCCTCCTTAGTGAGTTTGCTGGCTACTTGCTCAGCATTTCCCGCAGCATCCCGGTTGGGACGCGCCAGAGATATTTGGGACCGATGAATGAACTTCCCTTGGTGCGCCGCTGGTACGAGACGGGAACTTCCCGCATCCGCATGCCCTTCTTGAGCAGGTCAAGGGTCAATACCTGGGCGTAGTTGTAGTCGTGGATGATCTCGGCGCACTCCAGCGCCCGGCGCGAGAAAGCCCGGAAGCCGGTCTGGCCGTCTCTGATGCGCCGGCCGGCAGCCAGGTTGAGAGCCGCGGTGAACGCGATATTCCCGATGCGCCGAAACGCGCGTTGGTCGGGGCTATTCCTCAGGTAGCGTGAGCCCAGGACATAGTCGGCGTCGCCGGTCTCGATGGGCGCGAGCAGGTCGGGGATCTGCTCCGGCGGGTACTCGCCGTCGGCGTCCACGTACACGGCCGCTCGGGCATCCAACTCGTTGGCGGTAGCCAGGCCGGTGCGAAGAGCCGCGCCCAGGCCTCGGTTGCGCTGGTGCGATACGACCACATCTGCGCCGTGCCTCTGCGCGGCCGCAACCGTGTCGTCGGTGGAACCGTCGTCTACCACAATCACCTTGAAGTCTGTTCGCTCTCGCCGGGGAATACGCGCTAGAGTCGCCGGCAGGTTCTGCGCTTCGTTGTAGGCGGGAACGATCACTGCGACGGGACGGGACGATTCATCCGCGTCGGGAACGCCAAGCACCTGGCCCACCGACTGGGCCGGCGGTTCCACGCCAAGGTAGTAGGCGATGGTCGCGGTCACGTCCATCACGGAGCGCGGCGTATCCACCGGCCCGACCAATTCCACTCCCTCTCCCCACATGATGCAGGGCACGTAGCGCTCCGACGGGCCCATGTGGCCGTGCCCGCCGATGCCGATGCCCTGACCGTGATCCGCCGTAATCAGCACCGTCGCGCCGTCCAGGTAGCCGATGGAGTCGCACCAACCCAGGAATTCCTCAATATGGCGATCGCTTTCCTCGATCTTGGACAGGTACTCGGAGTTGTAGCTGCCCCGGGCATGGCCGGTCTGGTCAACGCTGAGGAGTTGCAAGATGATTAAGTCAGGGTCATCCCGCTCGACGACCGCCTTGGCCCTTGCTTTCAGCGCGTCGTCAATCTCATCGTTGTTGGTCACGGCCGTCACGGTCTCAACGTCGGTCTCGCCGAAGGCATCCACCAGGTGAGCGATGCCCACCAGCTTGCCGGTCAGGCCGCCGGCTCGCAGCGCGTCGAATATGGACTCGCACTTGACGCCCAGGCTGGGCACGAAGTTGCTGGACATACCGTGAACCCGGGGCGGGGCTCCAGTGAACATCGAGCTGAAACCCGTCACGGTGCGGGCCGGATATACGGTGGACGTATCGACGTAATCCACGCCCTCACGCCGCATCCTGTCGATGAACGGAGTGTCAGCCTCCAGCAGTCGGTCGAACCGACACCCGTCAATGACTATGGTGATGAAACGGCGAGAGATCCGCCTGCCATCGGTCGCCCGCAAACGGGTCGGCACCAACGACGGCGCCGGCGGCCAAGTGAAGAACCATTGGTGCGACAGCAGGGCGGTTATGGCTATGCCCAGCGTCAGCCCTTCGACGGCTGCGAAAGTCCAAACCGACGGTTGCGCCACCAGCATCTGGAATGCGAGCACCAGTATCGCCAGCTTGGGGATCTGTTCCAGGAAATTGCCGCTGGTGGGATCGGGATTTTCCAGCACCAACCGCCAGAAACGGGTGAAGTTGAACCAGGACGTACCGATCCGCAGGTGGTAGTAGATAGTCCCCCACAACACGATGGTGAAGGTCAGGTAGACGCCCAGGATGAGACCAATCGCGATGGCGTCGAAGAACCGGAATGCCGCAAGGAACACTCCCAGGTAAATCCACAGTGCAACGCGCAGTTTCAGCGGAAAATCGAAGCGATAGAACACAACGAACATCGGAACCAGCGCGATGATGGCCAATCCGGCGCGCAGCCAGTAGGCCCCGTCACCCAAGTGGGGAACGCTCAGCAGTGCGAGGATCCCCAGGGTGAAAACCGGGGTGAAGGGCTTGCCTTCGTTGAGGACGTTCCAGGCGCGGGCAGCGAAGATCTCAAACCGGGAGGCGTGCTTGTCCCCTTCCGCAGAACCTCTCAGCGCGCTCAATCCCTTGAGCGGTAAAACCTCTCGCACCGCGACCAGCGTGAACGCGGCGGCCACGGTGTACGAATAGGCGAATTTCAGGCCGTGGGTCAGCACCGCTACCGCGAGCCCCTCTTCCCACGGGATACCCAGGGCGTACAGTGCGCCGGTCATGCTGGCTTCGTATACGCCGATACCGCCAGGCGTGAAGTGAAACACCTGGAACAGGATGGTGAAGGCCGTTACGGCAATGGCTGCGGCAAGAGACAGTTCGGTTCCCAGCGCCTCTGCCGCCACCAGCAGCACTCCGGCTTCCAGGATCCAGCTCGGTAGCGTCCACAGGACGGCCCTGGCGATTCGTCCCACGGAAATCAGGGCCAGTTGGCCCCGCAGGGTTTGCAGCCGATTGCGCAGCGGACCGGGCCATATGCGGTCGAGAGCGCGGTAGCGCAGGAGCATCAACCCTGATGTTGCGCCCATCACGACTCCCGCCGGAATGGCGAGGCTGCGCAGCCAGTCCGTCCCTCCGTCAAGAGACGTGAGCAGGACGCCAAAACCGGCAGCGATCAGTATCAGACAGGTAAAATCTAGAAGTCGCGCCACCCCAGTGGAAGCGGCCGCTTCTTCCAACGGAGCGCCTCGTCTCGCAGCGAGGAGTGGCCGTGCCGCTTCGCCCAACTTGAACGGGAGCAGGTGATTGGCCAACAGCGCTGCTTGCAGGTAGGTGAACAGGGAGAAAACGCTTCCGCCGTTGGCCATGATCTGCCGCCAAGCCACCGCGCGCAACGCGAAGGCGCAGGTGTAACTAAGCAAAAAGGCGGCCAGCAGCTCCGGACGTCGGCTCAGAACCAGCAGCGCCGAAAGTAGGTGGCTCCAGTCAGCAAGCCACCACACCAACGCTACGACGCCTATGGTCAGGGTAAGCCCAACCCCTCCTTGAATTACCCGCCCGCCGCTGATGGCGCTCGGTGTCCAACCTTGGCGTCGGGCAATCACGGGTGGGTCGGAGGCGTCGTTTTCAGTCTGGTAAGTATGGCGCATTGTGGTTGCAGGGATGGTTGTCGTCCCGATCCGGTTTTCGCTGGGTTCGTGTTTGCCCGCCATTCCATGTATTCGGCCTTGCCGGGCGGAGGATTCCGACAAGGCCGGTAGCCCTGGATGGGGCGGATACCGGTGAATCGCCGCCGCTATGACGATCCACCGATTTTCAGATCAGTCCGCAGTAAACGTTGAAAACGTATCCATGGCGCCAATAAATTAGTTTCAACATATTATTTTGTCAAGACCTTACGTAAGATCGATTGCAGAATTGCTTTTTATGGCGAACGTACGGCTTTACGTAATCTTGATTTGATGACTTTGTCAAGTTTGGGGTTTATTGGATTTGTCAGCACCATTGCTCATCCGAACTCAGCATGTCCCCATGCACCGTACGTTGCCAGTGCGTTTTCCGGTCAGTACAACCCACCTGTTATTCAAGGCAACTTTCAACCTCGACATCAGACTTGCACGACCTGGTGAAACTGCACGGCGTGTATTTTTTGAGTATCCATGAGGGCAAGTCGATTGACTAAAATGTACTGGCTGGTAGCCATCAACGCCAAGATTCGTAAGCCAAAGTTCGCATAAATGGCGCACTTGACACGGGAATTTATGGTATGCACAATAACTGTTGCCTCTGATATTATCATGCAATTGTGTGGCCACAATCAACGTGGGCAATCATGAACGTTCCGAACCAAATTGGAGGATCAAACAAATGCGACGAAATTTGCGACGTACCTTGGTAGTAATACCTGCTTTGGCGCTGGTCCTGTTGCTTATGTCGGTGGCCTGCGGCAGCGAACCTCCGCTTCCTGCAGCCATGATGGAAGAGCCGAAGGTGGACGTTGAAGCGCTCAAAGGGGAAGTGGTGGCTCACTACGCCGACGGCGTGCACTCGCTCTACTCCCAAAGCTTGGCCTCGACCCAGGAAATGGACAGCGCCATCGATGCCTTCCTGGCTGATCCCACTCCGGCCGGCCTGGAGGCCGCCAAACGCGCTTGGCTGCGAGCACGGGACGATTACGGTCCGACCGAGGTGTTCCGGTTCTACGGTGGTCCCATCGACAACGAGGAGGATGGCCCGGAGGGACTGATCAATGCTTGGCCCATGGACGAATCTTACGTCGACTACGTTGATGGCAATGCCACCGCGGGGATCATTAACATGCCCGGCGAATACCCGGTGATCAACGCCGAATTGATCATGTCCCTCAACGAAAAGGGCGGTGAGGAGAACGTGTCCACTGGATGGCACGCCATCGAGTTCCTCCTCTGGGGACAGGATTTGAACGACGGCGGGCCCGGCTCCCGTCCGGTGGAGGATTACACCACCAACGACAACGCCGAACGGCGGGCCACGTACCTAGCGGTGGCTTCTGATTTGTTGCTGGTTCACATGCAGGACATGGTGGACGCCTGGGCCTCCGGTGGCGGAAACTACCGCGCCGAGTTCGTAGCCTTGCCCGCAGATGACGCCTTGGTCAATATCATCACCGGCGCCGGCGCGCTCAGCAAGGGCGAGCTGGCCGGCGAGCGTATGTTTGTCGCCTATTCCGAGCGTTCGCAGGAAGACGAGCATTCCTGCTTCTCCGACAACACCACGGCGGACATAGTGGGCAACGCCATCGGCGTACGTATGGTCCTGACGGGAGAATACGGCGCAGTTTCCGGACCCGGCATCATAGACCTTTTCGCCGCCGAGAACGAAGCGTTGGCGGACCGCTTGGCTGGCGAGTCCGCGATGGCCGTCAACATGGCCCAGAGAATACCGGCGCCCTTCGATCAGCATCTGACCGACGCAGCACCCGACAGCGGGGCTGGCCGTTCCCAGGTGCTGAGCACCATTGAGGCTTTGGAACGCCAGGCCGACACCATTGTGGAAGCCGCGGCCGCCTTCGGTTTCACCATCAACACGTCCGTTTAGCAGACCGACTACCCTCGGTGGAGGCCGTATCGGCAGCGTCCTCAGGGTCGTTGCGATACGGTCGTCCGATATATTCAGGGATCTTCTTAGGATTGTTGACCCGGACATCGGGACCGCGTCCAGGGATTCGAGATCAGTGCCGAAATGATCGAAAGCCGAACCGCCACTTCACGCAATTCCAGCCGGCTGCGCTACGGCTTGGCGATAGCGGTGGATGGGGTCGCACTGGCGGCGCTGGCTTGGTTCCTGATCAGGGACGCGCGGTCTGGCCCGACCGAAGCCGAAGTCGCCGCCATCCTGCAAGCTCAACTCGGTGGCGACACCACCATCGTTACCACTAACCGCAATTCCTTCGGGCTGCCCGCCGCCAATCTGACCAACCCTGAGCGTCGAATATTTGAGGTTGGCGACAGCTTTTTCACCCAGAACTGGGTGACTGCGCCTGCTTCCACCGAAGCCAGGGATGGGCTGGGTCCGATTTTAACGCTCAATCGTGCTCTTCATGCCATACGCTGGATGGACGCGCGCAGCCGCCGGCCGATTCCGAAGATCCGGAACGTGGTCTGTTGTTCCGGCTCAGCATACCGGGTGTGGACGCGAACACCGGCGCTCCCGTGGGTGATCCGGTGTACGGCGGGCAATTGCAGGACCGGGCCATACTGACGGCGCCGCCGGAAGGGCGGTTTGTAATCGATTACCGGGAGATCCCGGGATCATACGAGGATGGCACACCCTACACGCTATTGGAGCCTGAGTATTCCTTCGTTGATCTGGCCTTCGGGCCTACACACTCGGAGTTAATGGTTTCACCGCGGATCGCACCGTCTGTTTTTGGCATGGGGTTGCTGGAAGCGATACCTGAGGAAAACCTGTTAGTACTACAGTTGCAGATCATGAAAGGGTAGAATTTTAGGCAGCCGAGGAGTGTTGAGGTGAGGTGGTGATTGTTGGGAGAGACGAGGTAGCGGAGGTCGCCCGGTGGGCCGAGGGCATCGAGCGGGTGCACGAGTGCATCGCGGGCAGGTTCCGGCGGCCGGAGCCGCGCAAGCGGGTGCTGGAGTATCTGAAAGGGTTGCTCAGTCCAGTGGAGCGCAAGAACGGTTGGCAACTGGCGGAGCAAGCGGGCTATGCCACTCCCTACGGGGTGCAGCGCCTGCTGTCGGGTTACGTCTGGGACGCGGACTTGGTCCGCGATGACCTGAAGCAGTACGTGGTGGAGCATCTGGGCGACGGCGATGCGGTCCTGGTGGTGGACGAGACCGGGTTCCTCAAGAAAGGGGAGAAATCGGCTGGGGTGCAGCGCCAGTACAGTGGCACGGCGGGCCGGATCGAGAACTCTCAGGTGGGCGTGTTCCTGGCCTATGCCTCGGCCAATGGCAGAACCCTGCTGGACCGGGAGCTGTATCTGCCCCAGGTGTGGGCTGATGACCGGGAACGCCGGCGGGAGGCCGGGGTGCCTGAGAGTGTCGGCTTTCAGACCAAAGGGCAACTGGCCCAGCAGATGTTGGAGCGGGCGGTTACGTCAGAAGTGCCCTTCGCCTGGTTTACCGGGGACGAGGTCTACGGCAGTGACCGCAACCTGCGGCGGTGGCTGGAGCGGGAGGGCGTTCCCCACGTGCTGGCCATCAAGCGCAACGAGCAGCTGTGGGCTTTGACGGAGCAGGGACCCTGCCAGGTGAGGGCTGACCGGCTGGCGTCCGGGGTTGGGGAATCCGCCTGGGTCCGGTGCAGCGCCGGCGCTGGCGCCAAGGGCCCCCGGGTCTACGACTGGGCCTTGGTGGAAATACGGCCCTTGAGGGAACCGGACCAGGGGCACTGGCTGCTGACGCGACGCAGCATTGCCAAACCTGATGAGTTGGCCTACTACGTTTGCTTCGGTCCAGCGGGCACTACCCTGGAGGAGTTGGTGAGGGTGGCAGGGACTCGATGGGCCATAGAGGAATGCTTCGAGGAGGCCAAGGGAGAGGTGGGGTTGGACCAGTACGAGGTGCGGCGTTGGGATGGCTGGTACCGGCACATCACCCTGGCGATGTTGGCCCACGCCTATCTGACGGTAATCAGGAATCAGGCGGTGGAAGGGGGAGAAAAGGGGGCCACTATGGCCCCGATGAGGAACTGATTCCCGTGACAGTGCCGGAGGTGCGACGGCTGCTGACACGCCTGGTATGGACGGAGAACCAACTGCCGGATTTCATCCTGTCCTGGTCGTGGTGGAGACGGCGCCACCAAGCCAGAGCCCGCCAATGCCACTATAAAACCCGCCTGTCACATCTGCAACTGTAGTATTAGAGCCTGTCTACGATCTTTTGAGGATTAGCACCATGAAGGCAAGCACCGCCATTTGCAGGCTGGTATTGAGCTTCCTTTCACAGTTCTTCCAGAGTCGGCGGCACTTTTCCAGCCAGGCGAAAGATCGCTCCACCACCCATCGCTTTGGAAGCACCACGAAGGTGTGCAGTTCGTGGCGTTTCACGACTTCCACTGCGGCTCCCAACAGGCTTTGCACCGCAGCGGCAAAGGGCTTCCCGGTGTAACCCCCGTCGACCAGCACCTTCTGGACCTGGCTGAGGTCGGCCCGGTTTTCGTCAAACATCGCCAAAGCCCCAGCCCGGTCGGTAACATTGGCGGTAGTCACATGTATCGCATGGGGCAATCCTTGCGTGTCCACCGCGATGTGACGCTTGATTCCGGACACCTTCTTGCCCGCGTCATAGCCCTTGCTATCGGCACTGTCCGTGTTCTTGACGCTCTGGGAGTCCACGATGCAGAAGCTGGTCGGCTCTTTCCGTCCATTGCTTTGCCGGACCGCGCCAACCGATTTTTTTTAGGACTTGCTCCAGAATGGATTCTTTCGCCGGGCCAGGCTGCTCGCTCCACTGCCGGAAATACTGGTAGCAAGTGCGCCAATTGGAGAAGTCCGCGGGCAGCATTCGCCACTGGCACCCGCTTTTCAAGAGGTACAGCACGCCGCAGAAAACGTCATACAAGTCCACGGTGCGGGGTTTGGTCCGGCGGCGAGCCGACTCCAACGTCGGCAGAATCCGGGCGAATTGCTTCCGGCTGATGTCGCTGGGATAGGAATGAGACATGATTACCCCTCCCCTGATAATAGTCTCAACTTAACCTATTTCAGAGATCGTAGACAGGTTCTTAGGGCTTGCCGACCCTGACGATTCCGACGGCGACGGCGTTTCCGGGCGCGCCAACACGGTGTGGAACGTGCGCGAACGTGATACCTCCTTGGGTCGGTTCGGTTGGAAGGCAAACGTGCCGACGGTCGAGCAGCAGATAGCCGGCGCGTTCCATGGCGACATCGGAATCACTTCGGCGCTGTTCTCAGAAGAAAACTGCCCAACCGAACAGGCAGTCTGCCAATCGGCACTCGACGGCGGATCGCCGGAAATCGGGGAAGAGCGGCTGGCCAAGGTGGTTTTCTACAACCAGACCCTGGCCGTCCCCGCCATGCGCAACCTCAACGATCCACAGGTACGGGAGGGTGCCGGGCTGTTCCTCGAAGCGGGATGCGCCGCGTGCCATACGCCCAGCCACATCACCGGCGAGCACCAGGTGCCAGCCCTGACCGGTCAGGTTATATTTCCCTACACGGACCTGCTGCTTCACAACATGGGCGAGGGACTAGCGGACGGCAGGCCCGACTTCCTCGCCGACGGCCGGGAGTGGCGCACGCCGCCGCTTTGGGGTATCGGGCTGATCGAAAACGTAAACAACCACACCCGGCTGCTGCACGACGGCCGTGCCCGCAACGTTGCCGAGGCAATCCTCTGGCACGATGGCGAAGGTCTGGCGGCGCGCGAGGAATTCCGCAAGATGTCCAGGGAGGAACGAGAGGCTTTGCTGCGCTTCCTGGAGTCACTTTGATGCGAGCGTTGGCAAAAAGTTGGCTCGTGGTCGCCATTCTGGCGTCGATACTGGTGGTTGCCTGTACGCAGGAATCACCAGTATCCCGCCAGGTCGTTCTGGTTAGCTTGACCCATGAACTGATCGTGCCGAGGTTCCAATTGGCGTCAAGGGAGATGGGAGAACTGCGGGACGCTCTGAACAACCTGTGCGCCAACCCCGATGGGGACACGCTGGACGGAGCACGAACCGCATGGCGGGAGGCCCGGGCCCCGTGGATGCGTTCCCAGGCAATGTGGTTCGGTCCGGTCATGGACCGACGATCCCGGATCCTGGTCGACTGGTCGCCTATTGACCCGGAACGGATCGAAAAACTGCTGGCCGAGAGGGAAACCGTGTCCGCCAGCGATGCCCGGGAATTCCTGGCCTCGACCCAACGGGGCATGGGAGCGGTTGAGTACGTTATCTTTGGCGACGACGCCACGGTGTTGAAGTCTCTCACCCCGTCTGACGGAATACGCTGCCAGTACCTAACGGCCCTCGGGGACGTGTCGGCGAAAGAAATGGCTACAGTTATGACCGAGTGGGCGGGCGACGGCATTTCCGGCGGTGGTTATGCTGCCTACCTGAACGGCACCGGGAGCATTTCGCTCCTGGATCAGCAGGCAATGGACGAGGTGGTCCGCACCTCGGTGTTTCTGACACGTAGCATTGCCGACATGAGGCTGGGCAAAGCGTTGGGCGCGGACGACGGCCAGCCTGATCTATCAGCGATCCCGGGTGGCAGCGGCCACAACGCCGTCGCCGATCTGCGGAACCAGGTGCTGGGGATGCAGGACATGTATCTGGGGGCCGGCGGCGACTCGGGCCTGGGAGTTAGCGCGTTGGTGAGCGGAGTCTCGAAGGATGCCGACGACAGAATGCGGGAGCATTTCACCGCTGCGTTGGCCGCGATCGAAGAATTGGAAGAACCTTGGCCAACCACGTTGCTGGACGATCCCGGTCCAGCTCACTTGGCGCATCAACGGCTGCGGGAATTGCAGCGGGCACTTAACACTGAGGTAGTCAGCTTACTGGGCGTAACGGTCGGTTTTGCCGACACCGACGGCGACGGCGGCTAAGGCGCCGGAGGCCGCTGCCCATATTTGGCTGTCGCTGAATCCGTATCGTATTGCATCACCCAGCGCTTGGGGGCCGGCCCGGGTTTAATGGACGCCAGGTCGGCGGTCGGGTCGATCAATCGTGCGTTCGGTCGTCCGTTGAAAGCGACGAACGCGTCGGCGTTCACGACAACATCGCTGTGGCCACGCTCGGCAAAGTCGTCTGCTATTAAGTGCGCGGCCTGCAGGATCATGTCCGGCTGGTACGTCATGCGTTCGACCTGCAGGGGAGTAAGGTATTCGCCGGGAGCAACGAGCCAAGCCTGTCTGGTTTCCGGGTCTTGAACGCGGTACTGTACAAAGCCAACCTTTTCGGTGAGCATCACCCGCCAGGCAAACAGGTAGCCCTCCTCGGTCCACCGCACGTTGCCCGGATAGGCGAGGTGGCGCAGAGGGAGGGCCAGCTGGACGACAGCGAACAGCGCCAACCCTACCACCGCTGCGCGGGCAAGCCAGGGTCGGCTTTGGACAGGATGGGACGCCGCTCCCGTGCCGTGGGAAGGTAGCTTGAACCAGCGACGGGGCCAGTCGGGAGCGAAGAAAATCAACGTCAGCCCTATCATCAGCCATGGAAAGATACCCAGTTGGGGGAACAGGGCCCAGGTTGCCAGGTGAAAAGCGACCAGCACGACATATGCGGAAACCCGGGAGCGCGGCCAAAGCAAGGCGGGAACCACGGCCAGGTCAAACAGAGCGCCACCCCAACTCATGGCGTAGGCTACCCAGGTTTCCTGGAGCAGAGGCCCAAGGACGGGCAAATTACCGTGTTGATACAACCAGATGCGCATGGGCAACGCGTGGAACAACCAATCCGGATTGAGCTTGGCGATGCCGGCGAAGACGTAGAGCACACCGACTTGGGCGCGCAATACCCATATCGCCCATACCGGTAAGGTATTTCTCCCCGTCGGAACGAACACCATCAGCAGGCTGACCAGACTCATCAGGTAGTGGTGGTTCAAATAGGTAGTGCGGTCCAGCAGTTCAACATAGGTGAAACCGACGAAGAACAAAGCAGCGCACGCGCGCGGGCGATAACCGGCGGCGATTCCCAGACTGAGCAAACCCAGAACGGCGAAGTGGGCGTACATACCCCAGCCGGGCCAGGGTTCCAGCCAACCGAAGCCGGGGTAGGTGAAGTGATGGGCAGGATCGACAAAGAGCGGGCCGATCCATCCGTGAGCGAAAAAGCGGATGATGACGGCCAAACCCAGCAGGCCGAAGACAACACGGAACGCTGTAAACGATGCAACGTCGACTTGTCGGTTCAGGAACAACCGTTTGGCGGAGGCTACCAAATCCGGTGGATAGGCTCTCATGGTTAGCTATTCCGGTCGGGCTCTGCGGCACCACCTTCGCGCCAGCATCGTGATGATGCCCAACTCAGTCGACAACACCGCCACTGGGAGCAGGACGCACCTATACGGTGGGCGGCGACCGGCTCCGTCCGGGGGCGAAATCGGCCGCTAAGGACGATCAGGGAGAAGCGACTTACGCGGAGGTTTATTTGCCAGCGCGAACGGCGAGCTACGTCGTTGCCCGGGTTCATTGAAGTCACACGCAAGCATCGATGACTCGCGACTCAGGGCAACTACGAAGGGATCATATATTCGATTTCGCGACCTTTACGGTATCGCCGTCGGCTACCGAATGCTCACAAAAGCATCATGCGCCGTGTGCCGTCAAGGTGTCTCGTGCGGACTCACCACTATCTGCCGCGCCACGTCGTAGCCGATGGATACCCGGTCCACCTCCGTCTCCACCTGCATCACGCCCAGGTACGGCGTTGCCTCCAGCAGCGTCGTCCTGCGCCCAGGCACCAGCTGCGCTCCGTCCAAAAACCGCAGCAAATCGGAGTTTTCTTCGGGAACCCGGTCCACGATATACGGCACGCCGCTGACCGCATCGTGCAATGTGACTGCTCCCGGCGTTGATCCTGAGGCTCCGCTACCAGGTATCGGCCACCCGAAGGGTGAGTGGGTGGGATTTCCAAGCTGCTCTTTCAACCTGGCTACCAGGGCCACCGACATGCCATGTTCTAACTGGTGTGCTTCGATGTGGGCTTCATGCAGTTCCATGCCCAGCAGGCGTACCACCATCCACTCCGCCAGCCGGTGACGCTGGGCGATGCTTTCGCCCTCCTGCTGGCCCCGATCAGTAATTCGGATGCGTTTGTCCTCACCGACGTCAACCAATCCCTGATCCTGCATACGCCGCAGCATCCCGGCCACTGAAGGTACCGACGTCCCCAATCCTTCGGTCGGAGGCAGCTGTCGCAGTGCTTCCGTCAGTTGGGTGAGCGTGGGAGTTTCCGAGGCCTCCCACATCTTGTACAGAGACAAGAGGTAATTTTCCGTTACCGGTGACAGTCGATCGGAAACGTTGATCCTCCGATTTCGGGAGGAGGATGTGTTGGTTGATTTACGAGGGCGTGCCACTTCATATCCTGTTGGAAATGCAAGACTATGCACAGATTATACCCCAATGCCCTCACCCCAGATGTCGCCGACGGCACCCCGATGTCGAGTCGGAGTGGACGCCTCCAGAAGTTCTCAGGCTGGCTCCCCGGACCGGCGTCACGGTCGGACAAGGTCCGGCTCGGGGGAATGGTGCGGGCCTTTGCCCAGTGCTCTCCCGTTAGCTAGGCTTTGCACATTTCAAGCCGCGTAGGCGAGTGAATCTACAAGTCGGTGGTACAGGGCGGCCGGGACTTTCCATATATCCGGTTCTGCGTCGGACAGTGAAAAACCCTCCGACGCCAGCCACAAGTGGCGGCGCACCAGAGCGATGGCATCCACGAAAGTTGGAGACGGCTTGGCGTACCAGGCCGCGGTGCGCTGGCTCATGGGCAGTTGTTCCTGCATCAAGTGAGCCGCCAGGGTGGTCCAGGAGAATAGGCTCATCAGGATCGGCGTGGTGCGGGCAATGGCGCGATCGGACCACTGGCGTTGGGTCTCCACACCCAGATGCGCTCGCGCTTCCTGGAAGGTGACCTCCAGTTGCCAGCGCAGCACAAACCATTCCAGAATCTGCACCGGGTCCACGGCCAGGTCAGTGCACAGCAGAGCCTGTGTGGCGAATTCTCCTTGGGGGTCCCGAACCAAAACCCAGCGCAGGGGCACCGGCGGCTTGCCCGAACGATACCAGACCGCAGTTTGCGAGGTGAGCTCCACCCTGCGGGTGGTGCCGTCGTACCAGGCCACCACCGCGGTGGCCCAGGGCTGACCGGGATGGTCGACGAGTGATTTCAGCGCGGGCCGCCGTCGGCCTTTCAGCGGTGGCCGACCGTTCTGACCGGGCTGACGGGGCGGGGCCGGTTCATAGAGGGCCGCGTCCAAGCGCAATCTGGTGATGAGGGTAACGGGTTCACGGAGGGATTGGCAGCAGTGGAGCAGGTCCAGGACGGCGTAGCCACCGTCGCCCACCAGCACCAGGGGCGCTGGGGCAGCCAGCGGCGCAGTTGCATGACCATCTGCCGCGCCCAGTCGGTGAGCTTTTTGTGGCGGCGTCCGCGCTGCCGGTAGTAGCGTTCCGCAGGCGCCAGCACGGTGAGAAAAGGCCAGGCCCAATAGCGTCCCGCCCAGGGGACCTGGCCCAGCCACATCAGGGAAATCCAGCGCAGGCCACTGGCCTTGACCACCTGAGAGCGACTGGAGCGCACCCCGTCGCGGTAGATGCCCAAGGATTTGATTTTAGAACCTGTCTACGATCTCTGGAATAGGTTAAGTTGAGACTATGATCAGGGGAGGGGTAATCATGTCTCATTCTTATCCCAGCGACATCAGCCGGGAGCAATTTGCCCATATTCTGCCGACGTTGGAGTCGGCCCGCCGCCGGACCAAGCCCTGCACCGTGGACTTATATGACGTTTTCTGCGGCGTGCTGTACTTCTTGAAAAAAGCGGGTGCCAGTGGCGAATGCTGCCGGCGGACTTCCCCAATTGGCGCACTTGCTACCAGTATTTCCGGCAATGGAGCGAGCGGCCGGGCCCGGGTCAGGATTCCATTCTGGAGCAAGTCCTAAAAAAAATCGGTTGGCGCGGTCCGACAAAGCAATGGACGGAAAGAGCCGACCAGCTGCTGCATCGTGGACTCCCAGAGCGTCAAGAACACGGACACCGCCGGGCACAAGGGCTATGACGCGGGCAAGAAGGTGTCCGGATCAAGCGTCACATCGCGGTGGACACGCAAGGATTGCCCCATGCGCTACACGTGACTACCGCCAATGTTACCGACCGGGCTGGGGCTTTGGCGATGTTTGACGAAAACCGGGCCGACCTCAGCCAGGTCCAGAAGGTGCTGGTGGACGGGGGTTACACCGGGAAGCCCTTTGCCACTGCGGTGCAAAGCCTGTTGGGAGCCGCGGTGGAAGTGGTGCAACGCAACGAACTGCACACCTTCGTGGTGCTGCCAAAGCGATGGGTGGTGGAGCGGTCTTTCGCCTGGCTGGAAAAGTGCCGCCGACTCTGGAAGAACTGTGAAAGAAAGCTCAATACCAGCCGGCAAATGGTGGTGCTTGCCTTCATGGTGCTAATCCTCAAAAGATTGTAAACAGGCTCTTAGGACCGCGGCGCCGTTCCAGGGTTTCGTGATTGGTAAAAGGCTCGTATGCCGAAGATCAACGGACCATCGCCTTGATCCAAGTAGAGGATCAGCAGTCCCAACAGGATGCGTGCCGCCTGGCGGGGCGACCACACCGCCCGATTGAGCACTTGATGATAACGGGCGTAGTTGCGGTCGTCGCTCAGTCCCATGACACGGAGCGCCGATGACACGGAGCGCCGATGCCACGGCGCGTTGGCCGGGAGCCAGTATCGCGCCGATCAACAGGATTTGGGCTTTCCGCCAGGTCGGGCTGCGAAACAGCGTGGCGAAGGGATGGAGTACGGGTACAATCGCGTTGGGCAGGGTGAGCATCGCTTGGCCTTTTTCCAGGAGGGTCCGGCCAGCTTACCCTGTTCTTATGATTCATCTAACTTTTGTGCAAAGTCCAGGTTAGTATTACAGTTGCACTTGAATTGAGGGCCTCTGAAAGAGTCTCTTGTAAGGGATTCCAAGGCTCGGGCTTGGTGCCACCGGCTCCACCACGGCTACCATATAGGCAGGTCAGTGCTCTCATAAAGTAGTCACAGCAGCGTGCATAACAGCCGTCTAACTTCGGGCACGGTCAGCGACATGAGTCCTTCCCACAAAGCGCGGCTGTAGTATTAGAGGGTGTCTAAAAAGAGGGAAGGCGGGCCAGTCGGCGTAGCATGAGGCCGGTCATGGAGATGTAGATCCAGGTTTCCGTGGTTTCGCACAATGCCTCGTAGTCCTTGCTCAATCGCCGCTGTCGGTTCAGCCAACCGAAGGTGCGTTCCACTACCCAACGCCGGGGCAGCACCTGGAAGGTGTGTTGCTGTGCTGGACGGCGCACCAGTTCCAATCTCCAACCGGCCACCGTCTGGGCCCACGCCACCAGTTTGCCGCCGTACGCGCCGTCGGCCCAGATCAATTGTAGCCGAGGGAAGCGGCCCATCAAACGCCGTAATACCAACCGCGCGCCGTCTCGGTCCTGAATGTCAGCCGGATGCACCGCCACCGCCAGCAGCAGTCCCAGGGTATCTACTACGATATGGCGTTTGCGTCCCTTCACCTTCTTGCCCGCGTCGTAGCCTCTGGGCCCCCTTTTTCCGTGGTCTTTACCGACTGGCTGTCGATGATGGCCGCGCTGGGGCTGGTCTCCCGGCCCTGAGCCGGCCGCAGCATGGCGTGCAGCGTGTCGTGGGCCCGCTGCCAAGTTCCGTCCCGACGCCAGGTGCGGAAGTAATGGAACACAATGCGCCACGGCGGCAGGTCATGGGGCCGCATCCTCCAGGAGCAGCCGGTGCGCAGCACGTAGCGGATGGCGTTGACGATCTCCCGTCTCGGGTAGGTGATCGGCCGACCGCCCGGCTTGGGCGGAGGTAACAGGGGTTCGAACAGTTGCCATTCTCGGTCGCTGAGGTCGCTGGGATAAGCTGGTCGTTCCATACCCCCACACTACGACCAACTCCTCCCTCTCTGCCTTCATGCGTCCAGACCAATTGGACCCTTTTTAGACACCCTCTTAGTACTACAGTTGCAGATGTGACAGGCGGGTTTTATAGTGGCATTGGCGGGCTCTGGCTTGGTGGCGCCGTCTCCACCACGACCAGGACAGGATGAAATCCGGCAGTTGGTTCTCCGTCCATACCAGGCGTGTCAGCAGCCGTCGCACCTCCGGCACTGTCACGGGAATCAGTTCCTCATCGGGGCCATAGTGGCCCCCTTTTCTCCCCCTTCCACCGCCTGATTCCTGATTACCGTCAGATAGGCGTGGGCCAACATCGCCAGGGTGATGTGCCGGTACCAGCCATCCCAACGCCGCACCTCGTACTGGTCCAACCCCACCTCTCCCTTGGCCTCCTCGAAGCATTCCTCTATGGCCCATCGAGTCCCTGCCACCCTCACCAACTCCTCCAGGGTAGTGCCCGCTGGACCGAAGCAAACGTAGTAGGCCAACTCATCAGGTTTGGCAATGCTGCGTCGCGTCAGCAGCCAGTGCCCCTGGTCCGGTTCCCTCAAGGGCCGTATTTCCACCAAGGCCCAGTCGTAGACCCGGGGGCCCTTGGCGCCAGCGCCGGCGCTGCACCGGACCCAGGCGGATTCCCCAACCCCGGACGCCAGCCGGTCAGCCCTCACCTGGCAGGGTCCCTGCTCCGTCAAAGCCCACAGCTGCTCGTTGCGCTTGATGGCCAGCACGTGGGGAACGCCCTCCCGCTCCAGCCACCGCCGCAGGTTGCGGTCACTGCCGTAGACCTCGTCCCCGGTAAACCAGGCGAAGGGCACTTCTGACGTAACCGCCCGCTCCAACATCTGCTGGGCCAGTTGCCCTTTGGTCTGAAAGCCGACACTCTCAGGCACCCCGGCCTCCCGCCGGCGTTCCCGGTCATCAGCCCACACCTGGGGCAGATACAGCTCCCGGTCCAGCAGGGTTCTGCCATTGGCCGAGGCATAGGCCAGGAACACGCCCACCTGAGAGTTCTCGATCCGGCCCGCCGTGCCACTGTACTGGCGCTGCACCCCAGCCGATTTCTCCCCTTTCTTGAGGAACCCGGTCTCGTCCACCACCAGGACCGCATCGCCGTCGCCCAGATGCTCCACCACGTACTGCTTCAGGTCATCGCGGACCAAGTCCGCGTCCCAGACGTAACCCGACAGCAGGCGCTGCACCCCGTAGGGAGTGGCATAGCCCGCTTGCTCCGCCAGTTGCCAACCGTTCTTGCGCTCCACTGGACTGAGCAACCCTTTCAGATACTCCAGCACCCGCTTGCGCGGCTCCGGCCGCCGGAACCTGCCCGCGATGCACTCGTGCACCCGCTCGATGCCCTCGGCCCACCGGGCGACCTCCGCTACCTCGTCTCTCCCAACAATCACCACCTCACCTCAACACTCCTCGGCTGCCTAAAATTCTACCCTTTCATGATCTGCAACTGTAGTATTAGTGCCTATCCTAATAACTCGTGAAAACTCGCGCTCCCGTTCTGGGAAGCCCAGGTGGGGTTACGTTTAGACTGGGGCCATGACCAAAGCGAAAGACCCCAAGCCGCCACGTCCCAAGCGGGCTGGCCCAGCCAACAAGACCAATCCCACCACCGGCGGTTTCCAGATTTCCGACGAACTCTGGGCAGTGCTGGAGCCCCTGATCCCCAAGCGTGTGAACACCCATCGATTTGGGGGCGGCCGTCCCCGGGTTCCCGACCGCACCTGCGCCAACGGCATCTTCTACGTGTTGCGCACCGGTTGCCAGTGGAAGGCCTTGGACGCCACGGGGATCTGTTCCGGGTCCACCGCGCACCTGCGCTTTCAGGAGTGGGTTGCCGCTGGGGTGTTCCTGGAGTTGTGGCGGGTGGGACTGGAGCGCTACGACGAACTGCAGGGTCTGGACTGGAGTTGGCTGAGTATGGACGGGGCCATGACCAAGTCGCCCCTGGGTGGGGGAAAAAACTGGCGCCAACCCCACCGACCGAGGTAAGCGAGGCGTCAAGCGCAGCCTGTTGACTGAAGCGTCGGGCATTCCAGTGGGCTTGGCGGTGGACGGGGCCAACCGCCACGACATGAAGCTGGTGTGGGCCACGGTGGACAGCGTGGCGGTATCCCGACCGGCGCCCAGCCCAGAGCATCCCCAGGGGATGTGCCTGGACAAGGGCTACGACTTCGCAGAGGTGCGCCGCACCCTGGACGAGTTCGGCTTCACGGCCCACATCCGCAGTCGAGGCGAAGAGGCTCAAGCCATCAAGCGGGAGGCCGGTTTCAAAGCCCGGCGTTGGGTGGTGGAACGCACCCATAGTTGGCTGAACCGTTTCCGGCGCATTCTGGTTCGTTGGGACAAGTCCCCCGACAACTACATCGCCTTTCTTCACTTCGCCTGCGCCCTCATCGCCCTCAGAGCCGCCGGATTATTAGGATAGGCACTTAGTAGGCAGTAGAAAATGCCCGCCAGAGTGACGAATTCCGTTTTTCCGGGATGGCTCGATTTTTTGGCGGTGGCGGCGCTCCTGGCCGCCACTTTCGTTGGTGGGGATTGCTGCCGGCGCAAGCGCCGCACTTCTCCCCAAAAATCGCCAAATTAGGCCCCGGGACGCCGTTTTCCATTTCGACGAATAACATCCCTTAGATTCGCGAGAGGCCGTCACAAGCCGTCCGGGGACGGCTACGGGACATTCTCTGGCGCTATGAGAAAAATCGCTGTGGGCTTTGGGCCTCGGGTTCACTTGGCTGTAGCCCGGCGAGCCAGGCAAGATGCAGCCCAACCCTGCTCGAAATGAGCAGTTTTCCTACTTGGAAACGGCCCGAACCCCACGTTTTATGTTGAGCCGTATGGGGCCGCCGATTATAATGTAGCCAGTAAAAACCGAACAAAACAGTTGACCGCTTAGCGTGCAATGCGAAGCGGTCGCTTGCCCCCTCAGACGAGCTAAAATCGTCGTGGGCGTTCTCTATTCTAGTCATCCCCCCACACCCAAGTAACCCCCCAAGAGCGGCTACGGCTTCCTAGAATCCGTGATTGGGGGAGTAATCTCTCGTGCTGGCGCACTGGTGGAAGTTCTCGAATCACCTCACCGACACGGCGGCAATCCTGGATTCCCCGCCGATGCCATGCTCAGCGCCTACGTCATGCAGTTCGCGCTCAACGAGCGCTACGCCAATGGCTTTCTAGACAAACTCGGTAGCAATGAGCGTTATCTCGAAATCTGCGGCTTACCGTATGCCCCCAGCGAGGGCGCGTACAGCCGGTTCAAGAAGAAACTGACCGGCCATCTCGAAGCCATCGAGCTAATCATCGCCGACGTGTTTCTTGAGTGCGGGAACGAGATAGAACGGCTCCGCGAAGCCGGTCTTGTCCCGGCGGACAAGCCACCGCTGGGCCATTCCTTGGTCATGGACAGCACCGACATCTTGGCTTGGGCACGCTCCGGTCGGAAGAGCCGCAAAACCGGCGAGGAGATACCCTCAAAGGATCCCGATGCTACGTGGGGGCACCGGACCGCCAATAGCGTGCGTACCTCCAAATCTCGTTCAGGGAAACGTGCGAAAGGCGGAAGTTCCAAAATTGCCAAAGCCAACGGCACCGACGCTGGAAGTGGAAAGGAATCCAGCAAAAAGGAGAGCAATGACGAGTCCTACTTCGGCTACCAGGTCAACTTCGTCGCGGACGCCAACTACGGGCTGCCGCTGTTTGCCGTGACCCGCCCGGCCAACGCCAGCGACTTCACGGTGATGATCGAGGACTTGGACGCCTGCTTGGCGTTGTACCGTACGTTGAGCCCGCGTTACTTCCTGGGCGACAAGGGGTACGACAGCCTGAAGAACATCCTGCACTTGGTGAGCCTCGGCATAATTCCGGTGGTCGCCGTGCGGTTGCCCCAGAAGGACGCGAAGACCGGGGAACGGTTACACGATGGAATCTACGACTCAGATGGCCGGCCGACCTGCATGGGCCGCAAGCCCATGGAGTACATCGAAACCGATGCGGAGAAGGGCCACCTGTTCCGGTGCCCTGCCGGGGGCTGTCACCTAAAAGGCAAGATCCACTTCACGCGGTACTGCGACGACCAGCACTACGAGAAGCCTGAAGGCAAGCTGCTGCGGATCGTGGGCCTGCTGCCCCGCTGCTCGCCGGAATGGAAAGCTGAGTACAAGAAACGTCCGATCATCGAGCGGCACTTCAGCAGCGGCAAGCACAGCCGGCTGCTGGACACGCATCGTTACCTGAACATCCGGAAGGTGTCGCTGCACGTGGCGATGTCCATGCTCAGCTATCTGGCTACCGCGCTTGCCCACTTGAAGGCTGACGACTACGCCCACATGAGGCACATGAGGCACATGAGAATACGGTTGCCGGCTGCCAAGCGCACTAGTATTACAGCCGCGCTTTGTGGGAATGACTCATGTCGCTGACCGTGCCCGAAGTTAGACGGCTGTTATGCACGCTGCTGTGACTACTTTATGAGAGCACTGACCTGCCTATATGGTAGCCGTGGTGGAGCCGGTGGCACCAAGCCCGAGCCTTGGAATCCCTTACAAGAGACTCTTTCAGAGGCCCTCAATTCAAGTGCAACTGTAATACTAGGGGGGTGTCGTCAAAACAGTGAGAGGGTGGTAAATTGCCGGTAACAGGGAGAGTGTGGAAGGTGGTGAGTATGACGGCAGCGCACCGGCGCCACGATATGACAGACGGTGTTTGGGAGCGGCTGAGGCTGTACCTGCCCGGGGGAGCAGGCAAGAGAGGTCGGCCGGCCCATGACAACCGGCGGTTTATCGACGCCGTTTGCTGGGTTCTGCGCACCGGCGCTCCCTGGCGCGATTTGCCCCCGGACTACGGAGACTGGAAGAACACCCACCGCCGCTTCTGCCGCTGGCGGGACCGAGGTGTGTGGGCCGGACTGTTGGAGGAAGTGATGGATGACCCTGATTTCGAATGGCTGATGATAGACGCCAGCTACATCAAGGCCCATCCCCACAGTGCCGGCGCTCGGGGCGGAAATCAGGCTATTGCCCGCACCAAAGGGGGCTGAACAGCAAGTTGCACCTGGCGGTGGACTCCCACGGAATGCCGGTAAGGCTGGCGGTTACTGGAGGCACGGTGGCCGACTGCTCTTTGGCGTTGCCCCTGATCGAGGGTATAGAGGCGGAGTGTCTGCTGGCGGACAAAGCCTATGACACCAATGAAATCATAGCCACCGCTCGGGCATCGGGAATGAACCCAGTGATACCGCCCAAAAGCAACCGGAGAGAAAAGCGGGACTACGACCAGGCACTGTACAAGTTGCGGCACTTGGTGGAGAACGGATTCTTGGACTTCAAGCAGTGGCGCGGAGTGGCGACCCGTTATGCCAAGAGAGCGGCGTCATACCTGGCCATTTGCCAACTCCGGGCAGTGATGATCTGGAGCAAACTCTTTTGACGACACCCCCTAGGGAGCAACAGCAAGCGGAGCAGAAAGTCGATCCCGGTATCGTGGTGGCACTGTTGTTTCACCAGCTCAACGGCGTGCAGCAGGCGGCCTAGCAGAAAACCCAAGAAACCTAGTACCGTTGCCAGGTAGATTTGTAAGAATATAAGAAAGCAGCCATACTTAGGCATGATCTTTGTGTGAGGAAGTGCCCAGCCATGGCTGCCATCAAGTATAAAGTAGAGTTGACCGAGGCCGAACGCTCCCGTCTCAATGAGGTGTCCCAGCGAGGCAAGGCGTCAGTGCGCACCGTGAAGCGGGCGCTGTCGCTGCTCAAGGCTGACCAGGGGCTTCGGGACCGTGAGATAGCCGATGTGCTGTTGGTCAACGCGGCCACGGTCGCCAGAGCGCGGAAGCGGTAGGTGGAGGAAGGACTTGAGGCCGCCATCAATGACCGACCGCGGCCGGGCCAGGAGCGCAAGCTGGACGGCAAGCAGGAAGCGCACCTGATCGCCATTGCGTGCAGCGCCGCGCCCGAAGGGCACACGCACTGGACACTCCAGTTGTTGGCCGACCAGGTAGGTGGTGGAGTTGGAGTTTGCCGATAGCATCTCCCTGGAGACGGTGCGCCAGATGCTCAAAAAAACGCACTCAAGCCGTGGCAGAAGCAGGAGTGGTGTATCCCCAAGGTGAGCGGGGAGTTCGTGGCGCGGATGGAGGACGTGCTGGACCTGTACCAACAGGCGTACCATCCGGAGCGTCCGGTAGGGTGTTTCGACGAGACCTCCCGGCAGACGAGACCTCCCGGCAGACGAGACCTCCCGGCAATTGACTGGGGAGGTGCGTCCGCCCCTGGAGGCTGCCCCGGGACGGGTGGCACGCTATGACACCGAGTACCAGCGCAACGGGACACGGAACCTGTTCATGATCTGTGAGCCGAGGGGTGGCTGGAGACCTGTGGAGGTGACCGAGCGCCGCACTGCCGTGGACTTCGCGCACCAGATGCGGTGGCTGGTGGACGAGGCCTACCCTGATGCCGAGGTGGTCCGGCTGGTACTGGACAACCTCAACACCCACAAGCTCGGCGCGCTCTACGCAGCATTTGAGCCATCCGAAGCTCGGCGCATCGCCCAACGCCTCGAGTTTCATTACACTCCTACGCACGGCAGTTGGCTGAACATGGCTGAGATCGAGTTGAGCGTCTTCAGCAGGGGATGTCTGAACCGCCGTATCAGCGATGAGGCGGAGCTGCGGCGAGAGGTTGCGGCGCTCGAACGCGAGCGCAACGCAGCAAAATCAGCCATAGACTGGCGGTTTACCACCCAAGATGCTCGCCGTAAGCTCCAATATATCTATCCGATAAGATCAGATTGAAACGGTACTAGGGCGAGGCAGCAACGGGCTGACAATCGCTTCTCCTATCTGATGTTACAATCCAATCTATACCTACTTCGACGATGTCTAGAGCGTGTCTTCATTCAGGAATTCCAGAATGTGTTGACACATTGGTTCAGTCGACTAACGACAGAACCTGATTTCTGTCGCGGGCTTTGTGTGCGCCCCCGGGCAGGTGTACCTTGATCACGGTGCCACGGGCCGGACTCGAACCGGCGACACATGGGTATCAAGCCATTGCTCTACCAGACTGAGGTACCGTGGCACCGCTCCATGCTAAAGCTAACGCGACGGAATGTGCAAGCCGCGTCAGTTGGGCGCAAGGGAGCCGTCGGTTCCACTGATGTCATGCTGGACGACCGACAGCGATATGGCGAGGCTGTCCGTGATGTCCGGCCTGGTGGCGTCGGCGGCGCCGCGCTCGGCTGCCTTCTCCAGCGAGGATAGTTTTTCACCGGAGGGCGGAGTCGCCATCTGGACGGTCACGACGATTTCAATGGCGTCGCTGTCGTAATAGGTCACGCTGTCCTGTACACCGTCCTCTGCCATCACCGCGAAATGCGCTCCGATTACCGCTTCCTCCACCTCCCGCTTGGTGAACCCCGGGTCTTTACCGGTTTGTAGGCTGACCGTAACGTGAGGGTTTTCGGACTTGAATTTGTCGATGGCCTCCCGGGCGTTGCCGGAGATGGAACCTGAAAAATTGATCCAGGCCGACAACCTGCCGGATTTGCCGGACCCAGCATCCACGACGCTGTCGGGGTCCTCGTCCTCGATGGCCGTTACCATCTTCGAGAAGTCGTTGCGCCAGGCATAACGCGTGATGGACTCATCGAGAGTGATGCCATACTGGTACGCGATGAATTGCAGGTCGTTCACTTCGGCGGGGCTGTTGATGCTGGGGTGTTGGCGGATCAGCGCAGCCACTTCGTGGGGGGTCAACGTCGCCATGTTGTGATGGCTCACCGCCGTTTTGCCGTTGTTGCCGGGGGCGGGTGCCATCGCCACGATTACGACCCCGACCGCGATCACGACCAGGATGCCGCCGTAGGCGAGCCACATGTACCAGCGGGTCCAACGATTTTTGGTGAGTTGAGTCGTTCATTCTCGTTCATCATCGGGGAGCCTCCTGCGGGACGGCGGCCCATACTAAAGGCCTAGTCGTTTGACCGAGCCCTAGGCTACGGTCACGGCGCGTGCCCCGTAGGCGTTGCACCGCCATATCGAGTATATCCCGGGAATTTCCGGTCAGCAGCAGGGCCATCATGGAACTGGCGTAGGCAGCCAAGAAACGGCCAGCACGACGCGCCGAGGTCGGTGATGAACGAAGCGGGCAGGCCGCCTTGCAGAACTCGCACCGTGCGGTTCGGATAGACGATCTCGCCGGCTATCCTGAAGTCACGGTACTGCGGCAGCGCCCGTTGCACGGCGTAGATGTATAGCATCACGAGAAAATTTCGCTACTCCAGATTCGGATGGAGAGTAGCTGAAAGTAGCCAAACTTTCTACGAATCTCGTCACTGCGTTGAGCCGACCACAGTAGTACCGTCAGTCCCGGTGACGTTTAGATCGCTCGTCACCCGAGGCGCCGGGCGGCGGACCTCCGTTTAGGAGGCGCCGGATTAGGACACTGCTACTTGGAGTACGCCAGTAGTTACCGCGAGTCCGCTCTGCCTATGACGATTTTGGCATCTGGCGCTGGTAACAAGACTAGCCGCCCCGTCGTCGGTGGCGGCCGGCTGCGTCGGAACAGGTCGTGGTGTCAAAGGCGTTGGCAAAACATGCCAGCGGAGCGGCGGAATGTTGTACCACCTGGATGATGCCTGACGTCATGGCTATGACTGGCGGTGAGGCGATGGGGGTCTGAGTGAGGCCGCAGCTGCCGTTGATCTAAGCGTCGTCCGGTTCGTCTGGGGAAGCCGAGGTGGTGTCCTGCCGGCTGCCCTTGAGGCGGTAGCCACCTCTGGCGATAGGGGCGGCGGTTCTCCTCCCATTGCGCTTGATAAGTATCAATTATCAAGTACCATCCATGCCCTGCGCTGGCACGGGGAACCATGCTCCGCCTCCGCCAACTACCCGTTACGGGTTATTCGAACTGCGAAGTTCCTGGCATCCTGCGCCAAATCGTGCGTCGCACGTATGACCAGTGCGAGCTCCCGCCCCACGCTGCCAGCTGTCCACTCTGGCAGCGAGACCGATAGGCCGAGATCCGAGGGCGTCAGGGTACCCCGCATATCTGCCGGCCAGTGGATTTGATCTCCATCAGGTACTGGGACTGGCTGCCAGTCGTATCCCACATACTGGATGTCGGCCACCGTATGACCGCCGAACATCTCCTGGTCAAAAGCGACCACCGCCTCCACTTTCGATTTGGAGCCAAGGTTGAAGAAATTCTCGCCAGGGGTCCCCCTGTCGGCAACGCCGTCTTCCAGCGTCCCATGTCCTGGTTCCAGGTCGAATGCTACCACCTGTAGACTGGACAGCTCCAAGGCCCCGAAACGCCGGAGCGCGTCATCGAAGCACTGGACCAGTGGAGGTAACACCACCGCGGGATTGGCAATACCATCTTTCAGTCCGACCTGTACCCATCCGATCTGCGCTCCTTTGGCCTCCGGAGTCAGTTCCGCCTCGTTCATACCCCACAGGAGACGGTATGGCGGTCGGGGCGTTACTGTTGACCGCGTCGTCCGTCCACGCCCGTCGATCGTAGTCGTCATACTGTTGGTCATGGACCAGCCCATCATTTCAGCACGGGCGTTGAAAACGCTGTAGAGGTCCTCCTCCACGGAGTCCACGCCCGCGCTGGCAGTGTCTGGTGAAAGTTCCCCAAAGGCTTGGAGAACCAAAGTCGGATGCATAGTAGAGGTCCTCCTCTGGCGTATCTGGAGCGTCGGGGGTAACAAGGTCGGATGCAACGGTTATGCATCCGACCGAAATTCAGGGGTTGAGGGCTACGAGTATGGTTCCGGGGGCCGGCATTGGAGTTCTTCTCCAGCTGACTCTAGCTTTTGCGACGGGTCCCATATACCGACGAGGTCCACGTCAACGACACTGCGGAATCCAGTTCCTATGTTCGAAGCGCAGTCGCTCCGTCCGGTTACTCTCTTGCCACTACCTCCACCTGGCCAGAGGTTCGCGTCGTCTTCACCGTCTGGTTGAATGGTTTCCCACCAGCAGACTTCAATGCCCCAGTAGGACTGGCACATCAGCCCCTGGAGTTGGACGTTGACATCGGCTTTGCTTGGGCAGCCTGTGGAACTAACTGTCTCCCACCATCCGTGGACTGAAAGCTGTGAGCCCGAATGGTGGATATCGTCGCTCCTGGTCCTGTAGGTGCAATTCCCGGCTGTCGAAGTTAGCGAACCGGCCATGGGCATTTGCGAACGGGACACGGCGCTTGGTAAATCGTCCGGGGCTGGCGGAGGCGCCATGGGGATCGCCCTCGAGGACGTCGGTAGGAACGTCTTCGCGGCTTTCGTAGATTTCGGCTTCGCCGCCTCTGGCTTTGACCTAGTCCAAGGACGCCCAGTCTGCCGTTCCTGACTGCTCGGATGTGCCCTGGGGATAAACCTCCTTGACAGGGCCCTACGCGGCGACGACGCCGGTGAACATGATCATCATCGCCAGTGATGCCAGTAATAATAGACCCTTGGTTTTCATCATAACCTCTCTTGTGAGTTGTTCCGCAGGTGGGCTTGCAGATAATTCGCGCGGATCCTACTCGCTGCTAGGTTCACTGCTTGGGTGGGGTAATCTCTATTCCCAAGCTCCCCACACGTGGAAATGCTAATCGGCATGGTTGCTCACCTGTATGGAGGCAACGCGTTTGATGATGCCGGATACCGCTTGGCCCTTCGCCCGCAGTATGCAGGCGCGCTTGCAGTCATCCGGGTTCTCCCTATCTTTGATAGGCATCATGGCTCCTCCTCTTGGTCATGGCGCCTTTGAAGTTGGCCTTCAGGCTCTGGTCGCTGTTTCACGTGCAAGGGAGCGGGGTTATTGAGGTTATCAAGGGGGTTGTCAAGGGAAGTTGTCAGGAGAGGAGGAAATTTCGCTACTCGGATTACAACGTAGTTGCGGCGGAATCTGAGCAAGGATGCGACAGATTCCGTAAACCACTGACCTACCCAAAATCGGGCCTTTGCGAGTCGAGTTGCCCTCAGGCTTCGAAGTTGAGTGACCTGCAAAACGGGGCGAAATGCGCCCATACTGCGACGGTCACGACCCAGACGGTCTACGGGTCATTGACGCCTCGGCGATGCCCGTCATCATTAGCGCCAACACCAACACCACCACTACCATCATAATGATGACAGGGTGCGCCGTTGGCGTGCCGCAGGAGGCGCACCGATGATGAACGAGAATGAACGACTTAACTCACCCCAAAATCGTTGGACCCGCTGGTACATGTGGCTCGCCTACGGCGGCATCCTGGTCGTGATCGCGGTCGGGGTCGTATAGGAAAACTGCTCGTTTTGAGCAGGGTTGGACCACGCCGACGACGGGCCCGGGTATTGGCCGGTGTGCATCCGGGGCCCTGACTGCACAGGCAGAATTTGCCATATCGGCATGGCCTGGCCTTGGGGCGTCTCCAGACGCACGGAGACGCCCTCTCCGGGATTCGTCGGGATGTTATACGCGAAAAGCGAAAATCCCGTTACAGAGCCTGATACGGCGATTTTCGCCCGGCTCCGCAACGCCCGTCCCGGGCAAGTTCTCGGACGCCGGTGAACCTCAAGAAACCGGAAATACCCGGAATTTCAGGCGTTTGGAACGATTACGAAATCCGTTGGACAATCGGTCAATGTCCGACGCGCCAGCCGTGGAATCGGAGTAGCGAAATTTCCTCATAGCATCACCTGAGAAGCGGGTTTTCGGTGCCCCAACGTCCTGAGGTCAGCGACGGTGCCTTTTGGCCTCGTGCTTCGTATGAGGGATGTTTGTTGGTTCTGGCTACCATAGAGTCGGTCATTTCGGTGGTTGTTCAGCTGTAGGCAGGCTGATGCTAAGGAGCTCGATTGGGAGGGTGTTTCGGCCGGTTCAGGAGTAGGGTGATTTCCACCCAGACTGGTTTGGCGGTGAGAACCAATCGAAATCCGCCCGCCGTTGTAAAAGGGAACGCTCGTATTCTTCGCGCAAGTGTTCAGGGACGTATAGTTCTCGGCCTGTGGTGGGCATGTTGGGTCGCCAGATGTCGACCATGCGAAGGGCGCTTTTGCCTATCTTGGTGACCAGGTAGATGAGGATCAGGATTATCAGCGCGATGTACATTTGGGCTGTTTTTTTGCAGCGGGTCGCGATCCCGCGAAAACGCTTCATTTTCTGAAAGGCGTTTTCGATGAGGTGCCGCGTTTTGTACCTCTCCTTGTCGTAAGTGCGCTGTATGAGACGGTTGCTTCGAGGCGGGACCGTTATTTCTGTCCCGCGCTGGGCAATTTCTTCCAGCAATGGGCCGCTGTCGTACGCCTTGTCGCCGATGAAATGATCGGCGTCGATGCCTCGGGTGAAATTGGCCGTGTAAGGGCCTTCATTGTCGTTGCCTGGGACAACGAGGATGTTGAAAACCTGTCCATTCTCATCACAAGCGGCGATGATTTTGGTGGTACGCCCACCCTTGCTCTTGCCAATGGCTTGACTTCTGGGGTCGCCTTGGTTCCTGTGGGCTCCGGTGGCGTCTTGATGTACTGCTACGATGGTACCGTCAATGATGAGGGAACCGACCCCTTGCTTCGCGATGAGTTCTTCGAACAGGTCGAAGAACACGCCCTGTTTCATCCATCGGTACATGCGCTGGTAGATAGTGGCCCATTTGCCGAAGTCCTCATCGAGTCCACGACAGCTATGGCCCTCGCGTGCGTAGGTAATCATGGCCTCTAAATCGAGCAGGGTGTCGTGCGCGGTGTATCCGGGATCGGTGTCCTTGCCGGGTAGGAGGGGCAGTATCTTTTTGCGCTGGCGTTTGGAAAAGTGGAAGCGGGTAGGCATGATTGTCCCTCCGGTTCACCCGAGGGACCGGAGGGACTCCGAGTCTGGTTCTGGCGTGCGCTGGCATTAACCCCTGACGGGGGGTTGAGGTTTGCGGCACGCGCCGCTAGAATCAAAAGCGAAAGCCCCTTGGATTTGACGGATCCCGGGTGGTGCTTTCGTGGATCGGGGTCGCTGGGCGTGACTGTTTGGCGGCCTAGAAATATGTGTTTTGCGTGCGAACAATTGTACTTTATTGGCGTATACTCCGCAACCTAAAAGTGTCAGTTTTGGGTGTATTTGGGCCGCATCCGGGGAATGGATTCCGGGTGCGATTAATCGGCGGCAAGTGAGTGTTCTGAGGGTCGTTCGACACCGAGTCTATCAGGCACGGTGGATTGCGGTGATGGAGCCTCGTCAGCTGGATACAGACGGCGGAAATGGTTCGAACCGGTCTTCTCCCAATGTTTGGCGTACGCTTTGACGGCGAAGTTCTGGATGGTGGCGGCGGCGCTGTTGTCATTCTTGGCTTTACTGATGCCAGCTATTCTGATGGCGCTGGCGAGTTCCTTGCCCAGCAGTTCGCCACCGTGGGCGTCGGCCCACGCGAACATGGCTTCAGGTATGCTCGCGCAGCCACGGATGCTGGATATGTCCACGTCCGGTTGTTTGACGTTGATGATGTGAGCCTGGGTGGGGATGAACTTGCTGGGGTTTTCTTGGCCGTTGAATTGGGTGACCGCTACCTTGACGTTGGCGGAGAGGAGTTTCTTCGCGTTGAGTAGCGCTGCGATCTTGGTGTCGATGTCGTCGAGGGACTCCACGACCAGGGCCCGAGCGTCACGGAAATTAGCGAGTTGTTCGTCGATGTCGAGCGTCATGATGGACTCCTTTTTACTGACAGCGTGTGCTTGAGAAGCTCTCTACCAAGCGTGGTATAATCACAGCGAAGGGAAGCGGTAGGCCTCTCCTGCAAAGGTAAAGCCCATCGTTTCGGGAGCAGAAATGCCCCGATCCTTTCAATGAGGAAGGACCGGCCCGCCTTGGCGGACGAAACCCTTCCCCTCACTGTGGCGACGGACCTGCTTCGAATCCGGACCGTCGCCTGTATCTTACCCCGGGCAGTCCAGTTGTGGCAACTTTTGTGTGTGGTGGATTGTGTTTCCGGCTTGGCGGACTGATAACAAGAGCGGGCACCGTGTGGTGCCCGCTCTTTCGCATCTGTGTCGATGCCGTTACCTGAAGGCTAATTGTGGCGCAATCGCTGTGTCGTCCATACTGACGGAGTGTGTTTCAAGAGTGTGGATTCTGAATGAAGACACGCCCTAGGAGGCTGAGGAACAGATCATGGTAGCAACTCCGATCACTGGAAATGACTTTCTGGCCGGCATTGAGGCCGATATAGAAAAGAGCGAACAGCGCGATGCACTTCAGCAACTGACGGCGATGGTCGAAGCTGACCAGTACGTGGGAGACCTCATTAACCTTGACTACGCCCACGCGGACATACTGGTCCACGATACCCACAAGAACCGCACCAACGGCATCCCACACGGGTGCCTGCTCGTCGCCACACGCATCACGCCCACCGACCTCGAACAAGGAAACCTTCCTGAAAACCCGTCTGTCCTCCTCATCAGGGTATCCGAGAGCATCAAACTGAACACCGACACCGATCTAGACAAACTCAGCTTCGAGGCGGTGCAAAGATCCAATGATACCCAATACAGCTACGACGAGTCGCAACAGACCGACCAGTTCACCCTGAATATGCTGCGCTACGCCGGTATCCGGTGCCGTATTTTAGGAACTTTACGCCTCTACCAAGCCCAGCCTGATGCTGGTTGGTCGATCCACTTCGGCAGCGACATCGCCAACTTCAACGCCGGCCAAGGCATGAAGATATACAAACCATCCGGCACAGCCCTCACCAAAATTGTCAACCACCGCCGCGACCACGAAACGCAGTCACCCGTAAGCTGGGTAGGACGCCTCCAGTATTCTTCGGCAATCAAAGAAAGCGACACCCCTGACTCGGCGCCCATTTACATCCGAGCCGAGGACTTTGTAGCCCAGCGCACCGGACTCTTCGGAATGATGCGCTCGGGCAAATCCAACACGACCAAGATAACCGCCAGTGAAATCTTCAAACTGCGCTCACACGCCTGCGGCGCAAAAGTAGGCCAACTGATCTTCGACCCCAACGGCGAGTACGCTAACGACAACCCCCAAGACCAAGGCTGCATCCGCAACCTGCAATACTTACAGCCGGAATACGCCGACCAAGTGCATACCTACGGCTCGTACAAGCATCCTTTCGACCCCGACCGACACATCACCAAGTTCAACTTCTTCGGCTACGAAGAACCTTCATCAAGCCCAAACACCAGAGATGCACTCGACAACAGACTGCACAGCTTGTACCAAGGCAAGCAGATCATTGACGACGCCCTAGCTATGGAACAAGGCGGGTACATTCAAGACTTTCGCAACGCCAGAGTCGACGATTCAGCTGGAGCAATCGGGAATTCTCGCCAAGAAAGGGGCGAGTACACCAGGTTCAGGAGACGTCTGTTCATCTATCGCTGCATCCTAGAAGTCGGGCCGGAAAGGCTGGTTTGGGAAGTGGGATTGGGGCAGTAAAGCCGACGTGAGGAATGCCAGCGACCAGATGTGGCCGAGCTGGATTGCGCGGAATGTGGCGACGGTATTGACGACCTCAGCGCCGATGACGTGGTTGCCGAGCGGGTCGTCGCCGGTATCGTCCGTAAGACCCAGTTTGCCCGCCATCAGCGTCAGATTGCTGCCCGATACAGCTGGAACGGGTTGGTAGTGGAATCCTGCCGGCGTGCGGGAATAATCGGAAAATTCACAATCTGGACTCCCTGGCTCATGGGGGTAAATTTCACAACATCCACCCAACACATGCTGCCACCCCGCAGAGCTTGGCTGACTCTGGCCTACGATCTTTAGGGCAATCTGGCCAAGGCAACTGGTTGCCGGCGAGCCTACGATTAAGCCATGGCTTCAGGATCTATTTTTGCGGAACAAGGCTGAACTCACAGGTAACCGTTGCAGTACACCGGCTTTTATAATGATCTTCGTAATGAGAACAATATCGCTAAAAAATTGCCAATGCCGCGGATGTATTTTTGGCCACAAACGGTTACCATAAAAAGGTGAGTGCCCACAGGAACAGAGCACCCCTCCCCGAGAGGCAGGTTATCTTGCTAACAACCCGCACCTTCAGCATGAGGAGGCAAGAATCAAAAACCCTCTGCCACACCAGCAGAGGGATGAATCGCCCTAGCGATTATTCTACTCACCAGAACGGGGCCGCCGGAGCACCACCTCCAGCGGCCGCCCACGCCAAGCATCGCCAGAACCGGTTCAAGGATTCAAAGTGCCACCAGACAACTCCCATGTTACCTTAGACACCCAATCACCGCAACCATGCACCAACCTCGGTCAGGGCCATTCGATTATCCGGTTTGGCTCTGCTGCCAACGGGGGCTCCCAGTAGGCGGTCATCGCTCAAATCACCGGATTTGGACAAGTATCGTCATCGGTCGGCAACAATCGAAAGGCCCTGCAACCTCGGTAACTGTTCACGTTTGAGGGGCCTCAGGCGTTCTGCGACGGACAATTTGTGCTGGAGTGACCTCACGGAACAGGCAAAAATCGCTTCGGATCCCATCAAGTCTGAACAGTTACCAACCTCGCCCAGTTGGGGCAGGCAGTTGATCACGAGGTTATAGCCCCCCTGCTCGCGGCGGTGCCGCAACCGCAGGGACGGCAGGCCGGCAAGGGTGGCCGTGATGCCCTGTCCCGTAAGCCGATGGTGAAGGCCTATCTGATAAGCCGGTACCCGGGGTCTGGCCTGCCACACAAGTTGTTTACGCTGTACGCCCGCCTGGCAGAACACCCCGATGTGGCTCGCCTGTTCGGCTTCGATGGACATCTGCCCGATCGAAGCACCCTCCATCCTGTCTTCAAGGCGCTAGATAACCGGCCTGACCTGGTCGGCGCGGCCTTCAGCGCCATCTCGGACCGACTGCTCCGGACGCCTCAAGCGCCGGAGATCATCACCGCTCCACCGCCGAAGCCACGACGCTCCGGCAAGAGGGACGGCAACGGGTACCGCGAAGCCCGCAGAAAGGCGGCGCTGGGCCTGATTCCCCTCCTGCACAGGAAACTGCGCTGCGAGGACGAAGCGGTGGAATTCGCGAAGGAGAGCCGCTGGCCGGACGGCGTCAGGTGTCCCTCCTGCGACTCCACCAAGGTCAGGCGGGAATCTGCAACGGGTTGGCGCTGCCGCGCTTGTGGGTCAAGGTTCTCGCTCACCAGCAACACGTTCCTCCACAGCTCCAATGTGGCGATGCTTCCCACGCTACTCGCCATGTATCTCACGATTCAGTCTCCCACTGGAGTTGATGCCCTCTTCCTCTCCGACTGTCTCCAGGACGACCTGGGCCGGCGCATGGACCACTCGGAGGCTCTGTACCTGCAGCACCGCATCCGCGCGGCGACCTACGAAACGCCCCCGAAATTCGCCGGCCCCATTCAGGTTGACGACACCTACATTGGGACGGAGAACGGCATCAAGATGCAGATCATCGGCGGTGTGGACCAGTCCACCAACCGGCTTTGGGCCGAGATCGTCGATGGCGAGGTGACCCAAGGGATCGTCAATCCGTTCGTATACCATCTGAGGGAGGACGGCGCCTGGGTTTACTCAGACCAGGGAGGCGCATACGCCGGTATCCCCTGGCCCCATCTCACGGTAAACCATTCTCTGCCCGTATACGGACGCTTCGATGAGAACTTCAGGAGATACGTCACCACCAACTGGATTGAGTCCTTCTGGGCCTTTATCGATCGCCTCATTCTCGAGCATGGTCGTGTGTCGCGAAAGCATCTGCCACTCTATCTGTCGGAGGCCCTGTGACACCACAATCATCGCGGTCAGTCGATCTGGCGACAAATGCAGGCGCTGGTACACAACGGCAGCACTAGGCGAGTGACCGAGCGGGATATCAAGGAAGGGAAGGCCGTTCCAGCTAGGCTGTGGGTGCCGGAGACCTACGATGGTAAAGCCGGACCGGCCGAATGCCATTTCCAGCTGGCCCTTCCCGCCAAACGTGAGACAGCAGCGCCACGCCAAACAGAGACGCAATTGTTGGCCGCAGTGTGATGGCACGGAATCAGGAGGGCGCACTCAAGCACAGAGATGCCCCATTATCGAGACCTGTGAGAGACCGGGGTTGATCTTCACATGCTTGGGAAAGTCGGTGAGTCAATTCCACCTCTATGATTCTGCCAACTGCAACGCCGGCAGGCCCGCCGAATATTGATATTCGGTCGTCTACTCACCTCGCAATCCGACGATAACCGCAGTCTTGCTTTTTCCTGCCCAGTTACGTCTCAGCAGTTCCGGAGACGGCCGAGCATGGGCCGCAGCCTTTGTGTCGAGGGCTGGCAGCCTCGACTTCCCGGTAACGACGCACATCTCGGGGATGCGGCCATAGACGACGATCAGTCCAGCCTGCCCCGGTGCGATCAGTGGGCGAAGCCGATCAAAAGTTGCCCGCTGACAGTGAGCCGGCTACGGTCACGGGCAAAATACCACCATGCAACTTGGAGAGGTATTCTGGGCAGAATAGTCTTACAATCCCGCTGGAACTTCGTCTTCACCCGTCCGAAGTAGCGCGTCTGCCGGATGCCCAGTTGCTCCAGCCGCGCCAACCGATGCTCCACCACCACCCGTAGCTGACGGTACTCATCATAGTCGGCGCTCTGCTGCAAAGCGCGGGCCTGTTGCAACCGGGCTTCCTGCGGATGGATTTGCACCCTCCGCCCTCTACGGCCTTTGGCTGCAATGCATTGCGACCGCAGCGGACAAACTCCACACACCGCCCCGTGGAATTGGAAAGCCTGCAATTGATGGACGCGTCCCGTCCGGTCGGTGCGTTTCCCGACGGGGACAATGGTGTGAGTAACCTGGCCCGCCGGACAGGTGCAACTGCCTGCTGCCAGGTCAAGGTGGAAGTCATTCTTGGGGAAGTGCTTCCGGTTGGGACGCCCCGGCACTTTGGCCACCAGCTTGCGTCCCGCATCAGCGAAAGCCTGCCGCGTCCCACCGTCGCCGTAGGCGGTGTCGCCCAGGGCTGCGGTAACCAAGACCTCAGCATTGGCTTCACTCTGTTCCACCAAGTCCAATGCCCCCAGATTGTCGGGGGCGTTGCCTGGCAGCATGTCCACCGCGGTAATCAACTGGGTGTCCGTGTCCACCACAATGGCCGCTTGGTGCCCGTCAAAGCGCTTGCTGCTGCTCTTGCGACCGTGGCGCATCTCTGGATCATGCACCGACATCATCCGGTCCCGGCTCACACCCTCCTTGAGGCTCACCCCACCATCCCCGTGGCCGTCATCATCGCCACCCTTGCGCTCCACATCCTGTAGCAGCAACTGTCCCAACAACTCCGCAGCCTCCACTATCTCCCGCCGTTGGACGCTGTGTGTATCCAGCATGTCCCGCGCCTGCCGCGCCAACTCCAGCAGCCGGTCCGCGTCCGCCAACAGCTTCCGCCGCTCCCGCTTGCTCGACCAGTCGATGGCCGCCTCGCCCTTCACGCTGCTGCCCAGGTACGCTGGTAGCCCTGGGCCTCAGCCCATGCTTTGACGGTGGTCCTATCCACCGCCGCCAGCGCCCGCAGCAGTTTCACCATCCCGTCCGCCAGCAGATTGTAGGTGTCCTTCACCGCCCCACGTCCCAGAATGTAGGTCGTGTCCAACGCTACCCGCAGGCTCCGCCGCTTCAGATACCCTGTCTCCCGCGCCAGTCGCAGGCTCCGCTCAAACACCTCACGCACCTGGTCGTGCAGTATCAACTGGCCGCGGAACACCTGCAGTGTGCTCTTGGCAAAGGGCCGGTCCTCCACCTCAATCCCCAGGGCCACCTTCCCCAGGGCCACCTTCCCCAGGGCCACCTTCCCCAGGGCCACCTTCCCCAGGGCCACCTTCCCCAGGGCCACCTTCCCCAGGGCCACCTTCCCCAGGGCCACCTTCCCCAGGGCCACCTTCCCCAGGGCCACCTTCCCCAGGGCCACCTTCCCCAGGGCCACCTTCCCCAGGGCCACCTTCCCCAGGGCCACCTTCCCCAGGGCCACCTTCCCCAGGGCCACCTTCCCCAGGGCCACCTTCCCCAGGGCCACCTTCCCCAGGGCCACCTTCCCCAGGGCCACCTTCCCCAGGGCCACCTTCCCCAGGGCCACCTTCCCCAGGGCCACCTTCCCCAGGGCCACCTTCCCCAGGGCCACCTTCCCCAGGGCCACCTTCCCGGCCACCTTCCCCAGGGCCACCTTCCCCAGGGCCACCTTCCCCAGGGCCACCTTCCAACGGATGTCGAAGTCGCCTCTCGCCTTGGCCTCGGCGTCGCTCACCTTGTCGTAGGTCTGTAACAGCAACGCCGTCGCCAGCAGGCTGGGCGGCACACTGGTGCGCCCATTATCCAGACAGTAGAACTCGGCGAAGTCGGCGTCACGGAATAGTTGGCCACGCAAGGAGGCCAGCAAACCGTAGAAGGTGTCCTTGCCTACGTAGTCCAGATACATCCGGTCGGCTTCCCACAGTCCCCGCTGCTCAGTTCGCTCGCCCAGCATTGCACTCCCCCACTCCGTTGACTGGCATGACCCGGAGTATCACCCTAACCCCAATCAGCCGGGGTTTCCGTCCAGAGTTCTAGGGTCAGCTCGCCGGTTGCTTGCGTTAGGTCTATGGCGTCGGCAAACCGAAGATCGGGGAAACGATCTTGCCCGCCGAACCCGCCCCTAACAAAGTCAACAACGGTCAGTGTCACGGACAACGAATACCCGCCCCAAGTGAGCGTCAGCACGTCGTCTACGTTGAATTCCGGCAGGTCCGCGCGGTCGGCGTCTACGGAATTGAGCACCAGCCGGCCCGCCTCGACGTAATACCGACCAAATCGGGTTACCCCGTTAACGCTAGTCCATTGGACATCATAGCGATACGTGTCACCAGTCGGCGCAACCTCGCCAGGGTCAAGGGTGATACGCCGATCTAAAACCGGCGGCGTTAGCAGGTAGGCGGGAGCAGCCATACTCGAGGATATGGCTAGACCCCAGCCCGGCGTCAATTCCTAAATCCGGGGCGAATTCAGTTGACGGGTTGTTTGCTATCTCCCGTACCAGCGCGGCCCAATCCTGTTGCTCAGGGGTCAACGGTTTACGGTGTCTGGCAATGTGACAACCCGTGCAAAGACACAGTCCGTTGTCGACGGTATGCGGCCCGCCGGCTTCAAGCGGGATTACGTGGTGAGCTTCAAGATCATTCAACGGCCCCAACTTGCCGCAGTCTTGACACCGGTACCCGTAGCGCACCACCACGGCCCGCCGGAACCGATATTGAGCTCGCGCCCCCAGGGCAATCGCGTCTTATCCGAGGAGGACTGTGAGCAGGTAGTCCTCGTCCCAACCGGCGTGGAGGCGTTTGCCCTGGATGCCCACTTTCAGGGTGGTCTCGTTTTTCAAGAGGTTGTGTCCGATCTGCCGCAGGATGTTCATGTTCTGTGGGCCATTGTCCTTGCGCACTCGGCACTGATCTTCCCGAAAGGTCAGGTCCAAGGTCCAGTGCAACGAGTTTTCGATGCTCCAGTGGCTCCTGATGGCGGCCAGCAGTTGTTCTCCTGAGCCGGCCAGGCTGCTGATGTAGTAGCGGGGTTGGCTGGCGTCGCCATCAGGGTGGTGCGGTGGCCCACCACCCTGATGGCGGCTTTCAGTTGCGGCCATTGCTCTTGGGGGTCCAGGTAGTCCAGGCAGTCCGGCTCGGTGATGACCCAGCATTCCCGGCGTTCCACCCGCCCGTGTCCCTTGTCCACCGTCTGAGCGTGGTCATAGGGTGTCTCGTCAAAGCCCAATGCCTCGGCCCCTTCGAACAGGTCCTGAATACTCTCGTACAGTTGACCCTGGTTCTCCTTCACCGCCAGCACGTAGTCGGCGCCGCCCTGGGTGCTCTTCAGTCCGGGTGATCCGCTGGGCGATCTCACGCTGGCAACCCATGGCGTCAATGGTTACGATGCAGCCATGCAACTCCAGCAGTTGAGGAATGGCGGTGATCTCGTTGGATTTCTCGTCAGTCTTGACCTGGCCCAGGGTCAGGGTCTGCTGGGTGGCCCAGGCGCTGACCCTGTGAATGGCCCCCTTCTTTCCGGCCCGGTCATAGGACCGTCGGGCCGTCTTCCCATCGATAGCGACCACCTCCCCGGGGAGCAGTTCAGCGATGGCCTGGGTCCATGAGATGCAGCAGTTCTGCAACTGCACTGGGTCCAGGTAACAGTTCAGACTTGAGGGGAAATAAGGAGTTGTCGGCAGGCGGCGAGTGGGTTGAGGTCTTGTGTGCGCCAGGTGCCGCAGATTGAGGCCAGCGCCATCTTGGTCTCGGTGCCCCGCTCCGAGCGGGTGCCGCCGCTGATCTTGCGACTGATGACCAGATGGCGCAGGCTGCGCTCGGCGGCGTTGTTGTCCGGCGGCGCCTCCGGATGAGCCACGAAGACGAAGAGTTCCTTGATGTGGTTACTGATGCGTCGGCACAGTCTGGCCTGCGCCGACGCCGGGTCATCCCGTAGGGACGGCACAGCGCCAGCAGCCGTCGTTCCGGGGCCAGTTGGGCAGCGCGTCGCTGCTGCTCTGACCGTTGCTCTGAGAGGTGGGTGAAGGCTTTGGCCTGTTGGTAGAGTTGGTGGACGGCGTCCGCCCACTGGACCAACGGGAGATCGTCGGGGTAGAGGACGCGCCGGTCGTGGATGTCTCGCAACAGATGTGCCCAGCAGCGCTGCTTGGGGCCGTCATAGTGGTGGTAGGCGGCATAGAAGTCGCTGACCAGCACCCCAGCAAACTCATCGCCCAGGACCTCATCCACCACGGTTTTGCCGCGTCCCCTCCGCAGGAAGTAGCGTGCAGGAAGTAGCGTTGGGTGGGGGTGCTGAAGGTCCAGACGATCTTTGACGGATCGGGCCGTTGTGTCCGTCCTCCCGCCAGCCGGTCTCGTCGGCGTGGACCACCGGACTGCCTCGGATCCGTTCCACGATGTCGGCATCATCCCCTGGGCTCGGTCGGCCACCCTTGGTGTGGCGGCCACGATGGCGCCCACGCTGAGACGCCGACCATGCACGCGGCCAGGTACCACTGGATGGTACGGAAGGGCAGCCTGGCCTCTTCCCGCAGCGCGGCAATCAGGCTGACCAGGTTGATCCCCAGGCGCTGCTGGCCCAGCACCACCTCGTCCAGTTGCGATGGCGGCACCCAGCGGCGATGACACTGGGGGCAGGCGCGGGCGATATAGGCGTGCTCGGTTACCTGCACCGGAACCTGGGGCAACTCGATGACCTCCCGAGTGCGCTGCACCCAACCCCCAGCAAGACCGGTTCCACAATCGGGACACCGCTCCAGCGCGTGCTCCACCCGCTGGTCGGGCGTCATTCTGGTTCGGGCAAAGCCCGAGCGACGGGGCTGGCGCGGCTTCCTGGGTTGATCCGGTTTCCCGTCGCCTTTGGGCTTCAGGCCGGGCATCCGTCCTGAACCGCCGGACTTGCCCTTGCCTTCCGACTGGGCGACCCGCTTCTCCAGGCGTTCAATGATGGCCTGCTGTCGTATGATGATGCCGATGAGCACATCCCGGTCGGCAGTCCGGAGATCAATTTCACCGTCCATCCCAGCTATACGACATAACCACCACACCCAACGCCAGCCATCTCCAAACCCAATTCGGCCAATTCACCTCACCAACTCTGAACAGTTACCGCCACGACGCGCGATAGCGTGGGCCGGCGCGCTGGTGTACAATCGGCCCCATTGTTGCCGTTTTTTCTGCTGCCGCGAGGGGGATTTGAGATGCGTATCTTGCTGATTGCCACCAACCGTCACAAACAGGTCATGAGCCGAATGCGAGCGCAGCCCATTCCCATCGGACTGGCCTATGTCGCCGGCCATCTGGACCGGTCCCGGCACACGGTCAAGTTGGTTGACCTGATGTTCGCCGACGAGAACTACCTGGATGAAGTCGAGCGCACCGTTCTGGACTTCAAGCCGGAGATGGTGGGCATCTCGATTCGCAACCTCAGCAATCACAGCTACGTCGACCCACAGTGGCAGCTGCCCATCACCAGGAGCGTTATCGAGCGTATCCGGTCGATTTCCAACGCTACCATAGTCTGCGGTGGGCCGGCGTTCAGCATCATGCCGCAACAGGTCTTCGACTTCGTGCAACCCGACATCGGTATCGCCGGCGACGCCGGTGAGACCTTCGCCGAGCTGGCGAACCGGGTCGAAATCGGCGAGCCCGACTACCGGGGTATGACCGGTGTCCTGTACCGGGAGAACGGCGAAATCGTGTACAACGGTATGCGCTGCTCGTCGGATTTCGGCAGCCGCCCCAGCCTGGACGACCTCGACATGCCCAGGTACGCGCAGGCCGGCTTCGGCGTCAGCGTGCTCACCAAGCTGGGCGGGTTCTACTATCCCACCTCCGCCGATGATATGCGGACACCGGAGGGAGCCTGGCGGGTGATCCGACCCATCGACGAAGTGGTGGAAGAAGTGGCCGAGGTCACATCCCGTTACGGCCTGAAGAAGATCTTCTTCGTGGACAACTGCTTCAACGTGCCGCTGGAGCACGCCAAGGAACTCTGCAACGCTCTGATGGAATCCGAGGTGAAAGTGCGCTGGAACACCTGCCTCGCTCCCTACGCCTGCGACGCCGAGCTCATCGGCATGATGAAGCAGGCCGGCTGCGGCCTCGTCATGATGGGCGGCACTCGCGGCGGCGACCCTCACGAGGGCGACAACGATACGTCGCGCTACGCTTCCCTGAAAGAGACCACCGAACTTTGCGAAGCCGGCGACTTGCACTACACCATCTCGCAGCAGTTCGGTGAGCCGGGCGAGACCCGCGAGTCGGTGGAGAACAAGCTGGAGTTCCTGCGCGGCCTCAAACCCTCCCTCGCCAACCTGCGCGTCGGCGTCAGCGTGATGCCCGGCACCGACGTGGCCGCCCGCTGCATCGAGGAAGGCATCATCAAGGACGAGACCGAGCTCATCGCTCCCACGTTCTACATGGCCGAGGAGGTTCGCCCCTGGCTGGTGGATTACCTCCGCGAATTGGTGGACGCCAACCCCCGCTGGGGCCTGATGTAGCAATCACGGATTTTCGTTCAGCCTTGGGCTAACCGCAGAGGATTACCACGATGACTTTGACCAGCAATCCGGAACTGGGCGCGGCGCGCATCGCCCTGGCCGATGGCGAATCGATCCGTGCCGCCCATCTGCTCCGACGCGCCGGTTTCACGCCCACGCGCGCTGAAATCGATCGCGCCGTCCAGCGCGGCTACGAGGCCACCGTCGACGAGTTGCTGCATCCCGAAGACCGGCCCGACCTCGAGATCGAGGACCTCATCCGCCGGTACCACGTCGACCAGAACAGCCTGATGCTCCTTGAGAGCAGCCAGAGCTACTGGATGTACCGCATCATCAACAGCCAGCGCCCGCTGGAAGAGAAGATCGCCCTGTTCTGGCATGGCCTCTTCGCCACGGCTTACGGCAAGCTGAACCACGCCAAGGCGGTGGTCAACCAGACCGATACCTTCCGCCGCCACGGGCTGGGCAAGTTTGCCGACATCCTGGTGGAGCTTTCCCGGGACCCCGCCATGATCTTCTGGCTGGACAATAAGGACAACCATCGGGATGCTCCCAACGAGAACTACGGCCGGGAGTTGCTGGAACTGTTCTCCATGGGCATCGGCAACTACACCGAGGCCGACGTGAAGGCCGCCGCCCGCGCCTTCACCGGCTGGACCATCGACAATACCGAGTACATGAGCATCCGCGCCAGCCGCGACTCCTTCTGGCCCTACGGCCGCATCGACTGGCAGTTCCGCTACCGGGAGGATGACCACGACGATACCGAGAAGACCTTCCTCGGCCACACCGGTCCCCTGAGCGGGCAGGACGTCATTGACATCATCGTAAAGCAGCCGCCCACCGCGCATTACATCGCCGGCAAGCTCTACAACTTCTTCGTGTCCGACCGGCCCGATGAGGAAGCCGTCGGCATACTGGCCGACGAGTTCACCCGCACCGACGGCGACATCCGCGCCGTTATGCGCTGCATGTTCCTGTCCGATTTCTTCGCCGACGAAGCGGTCCGGCTGGGCAGGGTCAAGAGCCCGGCCGAGCTGGTCGGCGGCACCGCACGCCTGGCCGGCAGCCACCGCACTCCCGAGTGGACCATCTGCAACCTGGCCATGGACGTCAACTTCATGGGCCAGGAGATCCTGAACCCGCCCACGGTGGAGGGCTGGCACACCGGCATGGAATGGATCGACACTGGCAACCTGGTCGAGCGCATCAACGCCGCCGGCGCCGAAATGCGCGACACCGGCCGGCCCGGCGTCCGCGCCATCATCGAAAGAGTAAAGTCCGCTGGAAACGTGCTCGATCCGCGTCAACTGGCCGAGGCCTGCCTGGACGCCATGGGCATGTTCGAGGTGTCCGACGGCACCATGGACAGCCTCGTAGCCCTGGCGGCTCCCTGGGGCGAAGTCCGTTTCGACCGGCCCGATGGTGTCGCCTGCTCCCAAGAGCGCGTCGTGGAAATGCTGCAGCTCATCGTGGCTTCCCGGGAGTACCAACTGGCATGACCACCGCCACGACTGCGACGTTCACCTACAGCCACACCATCGGCTTCCTCGCCTACCGTGGCCGCGGCTTCATACACCCCATTGACCTGATCCTAGGCGACGGCGGCGTCATGTACGTGCTCAACCGGGGCGGGCCGGAGGCCGTGGGTCGCCTGGAGCTCAAGCGGGTGTGTGTCTGCACGGTGGACGAAGGATACATCGGCGAGTGGGGAACCGGTGGTACCCAGGACGGTCAGTTCTGGTGGCCCTCTGGTATCGCCTGCGATGCCGACGGCCGGCTCTACGTAACCGACGAGGCCCTGGAGCGCGTGAATGTGTACAGTCCCGAAGGCGAATTCATCCGCCACTGGGGCGAAACCGGCGACGCGCCCGGCCAGATCAACCGTCCCGCCGACATCACGTTCGCGCCCGACGGGTCACTGCTGATCAGCGACGGTATGAACCACCGGATCCAGCGGTTCACCGTCGACGGCGAATACCTGGGCGGATGGGGCGGCTACGGCGCCCAGGCCGGCCAGTTCAACACCCCCTGGCGAATGGCCTGCGACGCGGACGGGAACGTGTTCGTCGCCGACTGGCGCAACGACCGGGTGCAGGCGTTCACGCCCGAAGGCCGCTTCGTCGGACAGTGGGGCGTATCCGGCGATGGGAAGGGGCAACTCAATCGCCCCTCATCAGTTGCGGTGGACGAAGACGGTTACATTTATGTCGGGGACTGGGGTAACGAGCGGGTGCAGATCTTCGCGCCGGATGGAGAAGTAGCCGCCATCCTGCTCGGTGACGCCACCACGTCGTCGTGGGCCGAGGACTACCTCGCCGCCAACCCCGACGAGTCGGCCGCCCGTCGCACCGCAGATCTGGCGCCCACCGTCAACCCGTGGCGGGATCGCCACCGGGAAACCTCGGCCGGCGTGGAAAAATTCTTCTGGGGGCCTACCTCGGTCAACCTAGATTCTGAGGGCCGCATCTACGTCGTAGACTCCTGCCGACATCGGGTCCAGATCTACCGCAAAAACTTGTAGGGGCGAATGATTATTCGCCCCTACCTTTGTCGCTAGCCGGCTGCTCGCTGTAGCAGCGGCTCCGTCCGGTTGGGCGCCAGGTCGGTCTCGAAGGTGTTGATGACCATCGCCAGCATGGTGTAGTTCCCCAGCACCAGCGTCAACTCAATGGTTCCCTGCCGACCGAAGATTTCCAGCGCGCTCTGGTAGCCTCCCCGGCTCACCTGGTGGTTTCGCAGGATCTCACGCCCCAGGTTGATCACCGCCGACTCGTCGGGGGCCAGCGCCGGCAACGGCGTCTTATCCCGTATGGCGTCCACCACGGCGGCGGACACGCCGGCGTCCCGCGCCGAGGCCGCGTGGGCGTTCCAGATGTGCTGGCAGTCCATCTCGCGGGCCGCCACTAGCATAGCCAACTCGGCCGCCTTCAAAGGCAGACTCGAGTGGTTGCGTAGGTACTGGTTCAGGCCGGTGGCGTGCTTGCTGGCCTCGGGCACGTGGGTCATCACTGAGCCCGGCCCGTACGGAGGAACCGCCGTGCCGTTCTGGGTGATCTCGTCGAATGCGGCCTCTTGGCCGGCGGGGGTGGTCTCGCGGGACGCTAGGGGTAGTCGGGCCATGGTGACGTCTCCTTGTGCGAAGTTGTCTCGGTTGTGTTCTCGCGATCGCGTCGCGATCACAATGCGCTAGCGATAGGGCTTTTTGCCCGTCTTCTCTTCAAACAGCTTCCAAGTGTTGTCGTTGAACGGATAGTACTTCCCGGGCGAGCACTGCTCGATCTCCAGCTGCGCCTTGATGACTGCTTCGACTTCTTCCCGTTGGTGGGCGATCTGGATCACCTCATCGGCCGCCGCGGCCGGCACCACTACCACGCCGTCGTCGTCGCCCACGATGGCGTCGCCGGGACGCACCAGCACGCCGCCGCACTGGATGCAGTCATTGACCTGCCAGGGCCAGAACTCGGCCGGTCCCTGCTTGGCGGTGGCGTTGGCTGAATACACCGGGAAGCCGTATTCTTTCAGCGTGTTCGTGTCCCGCACCGCGCCGTCGGTGACCAGGCCACCGACCCCTCGTTGGTACAGCCGGTAGAACTTGATGTCCCCGCCGATGCTGCTGTAGGGCCAGCGCATGGCGTCGATCACCAGCACCTCGCCCGGCCCGCACAGCTCGAATGCAACGTACTCCGCCGAGTCGGATCCCTTGGGCTTGTCCGCCGCCAGGTCGGGCCGGTGCGGCACGAACCGCAGCGTAACGACGCGCCCCGCCATGTGCTGCCCTGACTGGAGTGGTTTGGCGCCCTCGATCATGCTCATGGGCCAGCCCATCACCCACAGGCCGTCGATCAGGGTCTGGGTCGGAATGGCCTTGAGGGTTTCCAGGGTTTCATCGGATACGATGGCAGTGGCGGGTGCGGTGGTCATTACGATGGTGTCCTGTCGGGAAAATCGTGCTCGAAAGGCGGCTGCATTGTAGCAGAAAAGAAGGCGGCTCCCGTTGGGAAGCCGCCTCACAATACCGGTGCTGTAGGTGCAGGCTACTCGGTCGGCCAGCCCTCAGCCTCCTCGCCGGCGCTGAGCGCGGCTTGGATGCCTTCGGCAGCCTCGTCGGTGACCCACCCACCCCAGATGTCGGCGTTGTTGTTCAACCACCACATGGCGGTGGCCTTCACGTCGGCGTCCGGGTTGTCGCCCTGCCAACGGGCAACCGACTTGTAGATTTCGATGTTGAAGTCCCACTCGCGCAGCATCTGAACCACATCCGGCGCTTCGCCCGGCAAGTTGGGATTGACCGCAATGAGGATGGTGGCGTCCTGATATCCGCATGGTTTGACGTCTTGGCTGGCCCAGCATGCTTCGCTGAACGGAGGCTCTTCCAAGCGAACCAGGTCAAGTATCAGGGCCGGATCGTTGGTGCCCCACTGGTAGCCCAGCCAGGGTTCCTCCCGCTCGTAGGCGCCATAGAGGTCGGCGTTCAGCGCGGCCCCGTCGCCGGGGTTGATGACATGCACGTGGTCTTCAAGGTCGTAGCCCTTGATCTGGGCGGCGTTCACCGTCTCGCAGGCCCAGCCGATGATGCAAGACACCAGACGCGCCTTGTCTCCGCTCTCGGCGGTCTTGAACAGGTCCTTGTACTTCTGGTCCTTAAGGTCCTCCACGCTGTCCAGGTCCGGATACTGCTCCTGCAGGTAGGCCGGGATGACGAAGGTCGACTGCCAGTCCTTGCCCAGGCTCTGGCCCACGGAAAGCACCGCGCCCTCTTCACGTGCCGCGTTCCAGGCTTCGTTCTGGTTGGGCAGCCAGATTTCCATGGTGACGTCGGTGTCGCCGTTCTTGAGGCCCTGGAACAGGGGCAGGGTGGCGCCGAACTTGACGTCGGTGGGGTAGCCGTAGCCCTTCTCGACGATGTATTGGGCGATTCGGTTCTGGAGCAGCGCGCTGGACCAGTTCAGGTCCCCGAAGATGATGGTATCTTTCGGTCCCTCGGGAGCCATCACCTCGACGACGCGGGTGACCTCAACCTGCTCAGTGATCACTTGGGGCTCAGCCGGTGAGCAGGCCGCGATGGCGATGACCGTTACGATGGCCATCACCATGGTAAGCCCCAACAACCTGTACTTTTTGAACAAAATGCTTCCCTCCGTGCGGGGTGATTTGCCGGGAGTTTTGAGCGGCAATGAAAGTGCGGATGATTATTGCAGCGTTGATTATGGTTGTCAATCTTGCGATTGCCGCAACTGTTGCATTACATAATTACGATTCATGAGCAAAATATAAAAACATTCTGCAACATCATATAATAACGGACGGTTGTCGCAACCGTCCGTTAGCTCGCTCATTTTGTTGCCACGCGGTAGTTAGTGACCCGCGCTCAGCGCTGCTTGACGACCGCGCGCCACCGCTTGCGTTAGCCGGTCGATCACGATGGCCATGAAGACGATGGCCAAGCCGGCGATCACGCCGTTGCCCACCTCGTTCTTCTGGATCGCCCGTAACACGTTGTCGCCCAGACCGCCGGCGGCCACCATGCTGGCGATGGTTACCATGGCCAGCGCCATCATCGTGGTCTGGTTGATCCCCGCCATGATCGTCGGCAGCGCCATTGGAATCTGTACCTTCGAGAGGATCTGCAGCGGCGACGCTCCGAAGGAACGTGCCGCCTCCACCGTCTCCGGCGACACCTGCCGGATGCCTAGGTTGGTCAGCCGGATAACCGGCGGCACGGCGTAGATGATGGTGGCGAAGATGCCGGCCGGCTTGCCCAACCCAAAGAACAGTATTCCAGGGATTAGGTACACGAAGCTGGGCATCGTCTGCATTCCGTCCAGGATCGGGCGCATGATGCGGTCGGCGGTTTGATTGCGCGCTCCCACTACACCCAGGGGCAAACCGATCCCTACGGATAGGGCCACGGCCACGACCATCAGAGCGATCGTGTCCATGGTCGGTTCCCACAGCCCCATGAATCCGATGAACAGGAACGCGATTCCCGCGAACGCCATCAGACCCCAACCACCGACCGCGAGTCCGGCCAGGACCAAACCCAGGATCACCGCCGGCCAGGGGAGCCATTTCAAACCGCGTTCGATGTAGAGCAGCGCGTAGGTGATACCGTCCTTGATACCCTCGAACAGCCAGCGTCCGTTGGTGGTCAGCCACTTGGTAGCGCCGTCAATCGCGTCTCCGGTCACGTCCCGGACGGACCTCGGGAAACTGGTCGAACCGTCGCTGGATTGCACGTGCGCGACAGTGGTGGGAAATTCCATCCCCGTCCCCGAGATGGCCAGGCACACCACCAGCACGACGATGACTGAGACCACTCCAGCGATCCACAGGTAAAGCGGTGGAATGGCCGCCAACGCAAACCGTGGCGACTCCGTCGACTGTGTCGGTTCTGACAGCGTCCCTGGGGTGGCTCGGGATTCGGGCTCGTCTCTGGTGATGACTGCCATGTTGGCCTCCGCGACGGCGTCGGCCCGATAGACCGGCCGGTGGAACAAGGTCTGGCGAAGTTCGGGGGTTAGATGGGCGGTGGCTGCATACGCGCGCGCAACAATTCCGCTTCGACTTCTGCTGCGTCCGCAACCTGGCTATGGCCTTGTTCCGCCGCGGGTTGGGCGGCCGCTAACGCCGCGTTCTCGACGGCATTGGCTGCGTAGTCGGGATCCGCAGCCGACGTTTCCGCCAACGCTTCGGCCAGCGCGCTGCGATGCACTTCGCCGACCAGCGTGTTCGTTTCGTCGGTAACCGGAATCGGGAAGTCGCTGACCATGGCCATTGGGATCAGTTCGTCGAAGGAAGTCGCCGCCGCCACCGGCTGGTAATCGCGGTCCACGTAGTCCCAGGCTTCGTCGAAACGCTTGACCCCCGCTCGGAGCGCCCGTTCGGCGTTGCTGATGGACAGCAACCCGATGTAGCGCTGGCCCCGGTCCACCACCCAGGCCGCGTCGCCGTCGCTGTCGCCGATGGTGTGCAGGGCGGCTCGCGGTCCCTGGTGGCCCATCACGGTGGCCTTGGGGGTCACCATCACCTTGCTGGCGCTCAGTATCGTTTCGAGCCGCACGTCCTGCGTGAAGTCGCCCACGTACTCGTCCTCGGGTCGGAGAACTATGTCCTCCGGCGAACCGATCTGCGCCACCTTGCCGTCGTGCATGATGGCGATCCGGTCACCCAGTTTCAGCGCTTCGTTGAGGTCGTGGGTGATGAACACGATGGTCTTGTGCAACTCCGTTTGCAGCCGGAGCAACTCGTCCTGCATCTGCCGGCGGATCAGCGGATCCAAGCCGCTGAAAGGCTCGTCCATCAGCAGAATGTCGGTGTCCACGGCCAGGGCCCGGGCCAGACCAACCCGTTGCTGCATGCCTCCCGAAAGCTGGCGCGGGTAGGAATCTTCCCAGCCTCCCAGGCCGACCAGTTCCAGCACGTCGCGGGTGCGGGCTTCCCTCTCTGGCTTCTTGACCCCCTGCACCTCCAGCCCCCATCCGGCGTTGTCCAGCACGTTGCGGTGCGGCATCAGGCCGTAGTGCTGGAACACCATGGCGACCTTGCTGCGGCGGAACTCGATCAGTTCCTTGTCGGACATGTTGGTGATGTCCTCGCCCGCGATGACTATTTCGCCGGCAGTGGGCTCAATCAGACGGATCAGGCAGCGCACCATCGTGGATTTGCCGCTGCCCGACAGCCCCATGATCACGAACGTTTCGCCCCGGTTCACCTGGAACGACACGTCCTGCAGGCCGATGACGTTGCCGAACTCGCTCTGGAAATAGGATTTATCATGGCCCGAATATTGCGGGTCCAGCACCCGTTCCGGGTTCCTCCCGAACACTTTCCAGACGGAATCGACCCTGATATACGACTGGCCGTCAGCGCCCGGGGCTTCACTTGTTATGTTGTCCGTGGCCACCATGAGCTACAGCACCTCCATAGGTGTGAATAGCTTCGGTTCTGCTGCCGGGTCTATGGAGTCACCGTAGGCCCGTAACAATTGTTTGTCAACCCTGTCCCAGCCGGCGGCGCGTGCCGGCGGCCGGTTTGTGCGTGACACCGCCCCAGCGTATTGTCGACGCATTGCCGGCAGGAACCGAGGGCTCCCATATCATGCGCCGCGTTCTTCAATCCACCGGTGCTTCTGAGCCTGTCGCCGCGCCTCGTCCGTGGGCCGGTAGGTGTGCAGGAAATCCGTCCGGAATGATGCGAACCGCTCCTCTTCTATTGCGTCTCGCATGTCCGACATTAGGCGCAGTATGAAACGCAGATTGTGGATCGACGCCAGCCGCGGCCCCAGCATCTCCCCGGCCTTGAAAAGGTGCCGCAGGTAGGCAGCGGTGTAGTTTGCGCAAGCGTAGCAGTCGCACGTTTCGTCCAGCGGCTCGTCCTGTTCGGCGTACCTCTGGTTGGCGATGTTAATACGACCCGTGGGCGTGAACAGCGCGCCGTTGCGGGCCACGCGGGTCGGCAGCACGCAGTCGAACATGTCCACGCCCAGCGCCACCGAGTTCACCAGGTCCTCGGGGGAGCCAACCCCCATCAGATAGCGTGGCCGGTTTGCCGGCAGGTCGTCGCACACCAGCCCGGTCACGTCGTGCATTTCCGCCTTGGTCTCGCCCACCGCGAGGCCCCCGATGGCGTAACCGTCGAATGGTATGCCCATGATGTATGCTGCGGACGCCCGCCGCAGTTCGGGAATGGTTCCCCCCTGGACTATTCCGAACAACGCCTGTCGTCCCGCCCGGCCGCTCCGCACATGAGTATCGTGGCAGACCTGTGCCCAGCGGTGCGTGCGCTCCATCGCATCCTTCACCGCGCCCGGTTTTCCGGCCGAAAAGACGCACTGGTCGAAACACATGATGATATCCGCTCCGATACCGTGCTGGTTGAGAACCGCCGACTCCGGAGTGAACAGGTGCTCGCTACCGTCAATATGGGACCGGAACACGATGCCGTCGTCGTTCACCCGGCGCAGCGTGCCCATGCTGAACGCCTGGTAACCGCCGCTGTCGGTCAGGATCGGCCCGTTCCAGCCCATGAAGCGGTGCAGCCCGCCGGCGTTCCGGACCCGTTCAACTCCCGGCCGCAGGTAAAGGTGATAGGCGTTGCTCAACACCGTTTCCGCGCCCAGGGATCGAACCTCCTCGAAGGTCAGACCTTTCACCGTGGCCTGGGTGGCCACCGGCATGAACAGGGGCGTTTGCGCCACCCCATGGGGCGTGGTAATCTGCCCGCGCCGGGCGGCTTCATCGGTCGAGAGCAACTGGAATCCGAACCGTTGGGTTGTCATGCGGGTTACTGTACGCGCTATTCGTCCGCCAGCGCAAACGAGCGGTTTCCCCATACAAGCTTTGGCTGCGTAGCGTGTCGAAACCAGCATGACAGTGTGTTCGACGGTTTCATTGAAACCCTGTGCCGGCGATAAGGCCACCCAATGTACCAGGCGTTATCTGACTTCCTGCTTGAGTTGAGCCGCCACAAGATACTGTGGGCGGTCTGCGTAATTGCCGCCATGGCAGTTACCGCGGTTGTACTGTACGTCTTCTGGGATCTGGTCGGACGCGGCGTTGCGCTGGCCCGCCCTCGCGGACGCTCGTCACCCGATAATCGCTCCCGACGGGGACACTAGCGTGCATTTCCCCATCGCCGACGCCACGGTATCGCCCCTGCTGCTGGCGCTGCTGGGAATGATCGTCGGCACCATGACCGGTTTCTTCGGCGTGGGTGGAGGCTTCCTGATCACTGGGGGACTGCTCGTGCTGGGCGTCCCGACCATCTACGCCGTCGGCACCGGCCTCCTGATGGTGATGGGCACGGCCATTACCAGCACCCTGCGCCACCGCCGGCTGGGCAACGTCGATATGCGGCTGGCCGTTCTCATCGTCTGCGGCACCATCCCCGGCGTGTTCGCCGGTGAGCGGGTCAACACGACTCTGGAGCACGCCGGGGTTGCGGGACCCGTGATCGGCGCGGTCTACTTCGTGCTCCTGCTGAGCCTGGGCTCGCTCATGGTTGGGAACTGGCTCAGGCAACTCCGATATCGCCCGGGCCCGAGGGTGGGCGGCGGGCTGCCCGGATGGTTCCGGCGGGTGCGCATCGGCCCGGACCGCCTCCGATTGCCGATACCGGCCGGCGCCAGGTTTTCCGGCAACGTAAACCTGCGGCCGTCTTTCCCCAGCGCCGGCATTGAGGAGATGTCGGCTCTGGTGCCGGTATTCGCCGGTTTCACCATCGGGTTCGTCGCGGCGCTACTGGGCGCCGGCGGTGGTTTCCTGCTGATGCCGTTCCTGGTGTATGGGCTGGGAATCCCACCCGCCATCGCCATCGGCACCGACCTGTTCCAGATAATCATCACCGGCAGCTTGGGGGCGTTTCTCTATTCTCTGAGCGGCAACGTGGATCCAGTGATCGCAGTCATCATGTTCGCGTCGGCGTCGGTCGGCACTCAGCTCGGTGCCCTGGCCACGCGGTTTGTGAATTCCAGCCGGATCCTTGGACTGTTCGGCGTAACGGTGCTCAACGCCGGCATTGCCGTGGGAGTCGGTCAGTTGGCCAGGGTGTTGGGATCCGGCGGGTTGGAGCGAGTCAGCCAGGTGCTGCTCCTCGGTGTATCCGGCGCGGTCGCGGTGACGATCCTCATCCTGCTGGCAGCCGCGGCAGTGAGCCAGGCCAGACGCGGGCGCCGGCTGTCTGCATTGCGAGAGGCCCGGGCGGCCCGCGGCCGGGTAGTTTGACAGCCCGCCAGGAAAACTGATACGATCGTATCGAAACTTCCCCGCCCTCCAGCCTGTTCGCGGGCTGGACTGGCGGGCTTTTGCTTTCGTACTGAGTGTAGTTGTGGCAAAACGCGTCGTAGTTTTTGTTGATTATCAGAACGGATATCGGCGTGCCCGTGACGCGTTCCACTACCACCGAGCAGACCCTCACTGGATGGGACAAGTTAATCCCACCGCCTTGGGCGCACTTGTCGTCGAATTGGCTGGTGACCCGTAATACGAACTGCATCAAGTCCGCATTTATCGCGGATTACCGGACCCCAGAAGAGATCCTCATGGGAACAGGGCTGCCCATCGCCAGATTGCGGCGTGGCGCCGCGATCCTGCGGTCACTGTAAATACCCGGACGTTTCAGTATCCGCGAAACTATCCCGCGTCTCCACCCCAAGAAAAGGGCATTGACGTCCAATTAGCTTTGGATTTTGCAATGATGGCGGTGCGTGACGAGTATGATGTGGGGATTCTGATGTCCAACGATACTGATTTACGCCCGGCTCTCGAAGAAGTGATGAATCTAGGTTCCCAAACCGTAGAAGTCGCTGCATGGGAACCACTGCCGGGCCGTCAACGATACAGGCTTCGCCTTACCGGATCGGCACCGCAAAGACAACCACATTGCCACTGGATCGACTATAGCGATTACCAGTCAATCCAGGACACAACCGACTACACCCGTTCCAGATAGCGAGCTTGAGACCTCGCCGCCCGGCCAATGGTTATTCGGTTAGCCAGGCCAGCGTTTCCTCCACGACCTCGCCGGGAATGTCCCGCCGGACGGTGGCGCGGCCGACGTCCTCCAGCAGCACCCACCGGTTTGCGCCGCCGACGGTCTTCTTGTCCAGGGACATGGCGCCGCGCACGGCATCCAGATCGACCCCCTGAGCCGTGATGGGCAGGTCGAACCGCTGCAGCAGGACGCGCTGCCTCTCCAGGATATCGTCGCCGATCATCCCCATCTCCCGGGCGATCCGGCCGGCTCCCATCATGCCCACGGAAACTCCCTCGCCGTGCATGAATCGGCCGTACTCGGTGGACGCTTCCAGCGCGTGGCCGATGGTGTGGCCGTAGTTCAGCAGGATGCGGATACCGAGGGTTTCCCGCTCGTCCTGGCTCACCACGTCGGCCTTGATGGCCATGCTCCGTCGGATCACCTCGGTGGAAATCTCCGGCTCCACCTCCATCAGCGCTTCGGCGTGCTCCTCGAACACGTCAACCAGCGACGGGTCGAGAATCAGCCCGTGTTTGATGGCCTCTGCCCAGCCCTCGGAAAGTTCCCGCCTGCCCAGCGTGGACAGCGCCTGCACGTCGGCCAGGACAGCCCGCGGCTGGTAGAACGCGCCGACCATGTTTTTGGCTTGCGGCAGGTTCACCGCGACCTTGCCACCGATGGACGCGTCCACCATGGCTGCCATGCTGGTCGGCACCTGCACGAATGGCACCCCCCGCACGAACGTGCTGGCGACGAAGCCGCCCAGGTCGCCGGCCACGCCGCCGCCGATGGCGATGATGGGCTGGCCGCGCTCGGCTTTCAGGCTCACCAGCCACTCGTAGATATACTGCGCCTGCTGGAAGGACTTGCTGGTCTCGCCCGCCGGAATCACGAAGCAGTGCGCGGCAATGCCGGCCCGCTGCAGGGCCCATTGCGCGTTTCGCCCATAGGGCCGCATCACGTTCTCGTCGGTAACAATGTACGCGGTGCTGCCCAACCCCAGATCCTTGATGTACTCGCCCAGCCGATCAATGATGCCCCAGCCGGCGATGACGGGATAGCTGCCACCTGAGTGGTGAACGGTCGCCGCAATATCATGATTGGTCATATTCAAAACTCCTTTGACACAGCAGACGGTTACCAGTTAAGCAAATTGCTCGCCCCAGTCGTGCAACGCCATTGCCAGCTTTTGTTCAGCCCAGTCTTTGAAGCGAGGAAACAGGTCCTCCGCTTCGTTTTCCAATGTAAACACAAACGGATCTCGAATGGCATACGAATACTCTGCACCCGTATAAATCGGCTCCCCCGAGAAAGGTTCATCACCATAGCGATAATATTCGATTACGGTGAATGCGTTGGCTACCATGATTCCGGTAAACTGTCTGCCCGTATGGTAGAGGTACACAGCAAATCTTAGCTTGGGCTGCTGGGTTATCTCAGCCGGAGTCAATGACAACGTCGCAAAGAATTTAGATTGGCCGGGGCTCATCGGGTATCCGGATGATTGAGCGCGTTCCTCTAAATCCAAGTAGTACGACGGTCGTACGTGTCTCGGGTATTCACGCTCGACTTTGCAGCAAATGGCGGACCCAGCCCTTTCCAATCGCGATCGTATGGTCTCGGATTGTTCCTCCAGCCAATTAGCGATGTGATCACGCAAAGCTTTGGCAACCGTGTCAGCCAATTGCATTTGCGCTGCTCGGTCAACATTTTGGTCGTGGATTTGCTCAACGATGAAATCTATGGCCCGGTCAACTAATCTAGGTTGTTCTCCAGCATCGATTTCTCCCAAGGCGTCCATGATCGTTCGCTTCTGTAGCCGCACCAACAGATCTACGAACGGTAGCAGCTTGCCGTCGTCCGCCTTTTCGAGAGCATCAATGTAATCGGCCCGGTCATCTCTTTTCACCACGACGGGCAGATAACCTACCCTAACCAAGTTCCAAGTGAGAAGCGTGCGGACGACACGGCCGTTGCCGTCTTGAAACGGATGGATTTGCGTGAAGCGATGGTGGAGCCAAGCTGCCGTCAATAATGGGTGGAAGCGGTCATGGTCCTGCAGGTATTGGTCGTACCACGAGAGCAGGTTATCCAGTTCACTATCGACGTGTTCGGGCGAACAATACTCATGGATCGTTCCGTCCCTTCTGGTCGGGTTGTTGGGCAGGGTCTTGAATCCGCCTCGGTCCAGTTTAGTTTCAAATCGGTTGCCAAATTGATCCATTACCGTGAACGTGGGTTGACTGCTCGTTAGGGCGGCGTGGATTTGCCGAATGGCGCTGCGCGTTATGGGATTGCCCTCCCTGATTTCTGCGTAGACGCCTAAGGCCGCGTTTTGATGGTCGTCCAACATCAACGCAAGTTCTTGTGGGTCTTTATCAGTCGCGTCGTGGTCGATGAGTTCAGCGGATATGCCTCGCATCACCAGTGTTTCGGTCACACCCGGGTCCAGGGTGTAGAGCCCTTCAATGATCCCGGTTTCTATCGCCCAACTCCGGGTCAATCGTTCCAAGAACGCGCTGTACGCCCCAGGCGAAACCTCTTCACGCTCTCGTTTGATGGCGAGCCACCGCCGCTGCAGGGCATCGATTTCAGAAAAGTCGTAGCCGCAATCTCCCGGCTGCGGACTGATGGGTTGCCACTTGTGGGCAAGCATTTTGTCATCACTCTGCAGGGCTGGAACTTGTAACAGTGGTTTCAAAGATGCGCAACACCTCGTCCGCCACCTGTTCGGGGGTGCGGTCGTCGGTTGACACGGCGTGGTGGGCCTGCGCGTAGGCTGGCGCGCGTTCGCTCAGCAACTCGCGGATACGTTCCAGGTGGTCGTCGCCGGCCAGCATGGGTCGCACTGCGGCGTTGGGGCTGCCGCGCGTGATGCGGTAGTGGATGGTCTCCGCCGTGGCGGTGAGGCAGAACACGATCCCGTTTTCTAACAGCACTTGTCGCGTCAGTTCCTGCGCGAAGGCTCCGCCACCGGCCGCGATGACCTTGTTTCCGCCTTCGCACAGCGTCAGGGCTGCGTGCCGCTCCATGGCGCGGAACACGATCTCGCCGTCTTCGCTGAAAAGTTGGTGAATGGGCTTGCCAGCCCGTCGGACGATTTCTTCATCCAGATCGGTCATCCGCCGTCCGGTAAGCCGGGAAACGATGCGTCCGACGTGGCTCTTGCCGGTCGCCATGAACCCAACCAGGATGATGTTGTCCGCATTCATCGCTAGCCGAGGTTAGGAGGTTAGGCGGGTCGCGGCGGCGCCGGCGCGTAACCCGACGCCGTGCAGAACTCGACGCTGTTGCCGTCGGGATCTTCGATGAAGAAGTACGCCTGCCCGTCGTAGCGAATTCCGCCGCGCAGGACTTCGTACCCGCTGCTCTCCAGGCTCGTGCGGGTGGCCTCCAGGTCGTCGACCTGGAACGCGTGGTGGACGTTGCCCGGCTTGGCGGGAGCCTCAGCGGTCTCGATCAGGTGGACCATCATGCCGTTTTCCAATTGCAGCCAGGTGATGGCCGGATTGTCCACCTGGCTCTGGATCTGCTTGATCCCCAGCAGGTCGTTGTAGAAGGCCATGGCCCGGGCCGTATCCTTCACCATGGTGGTTACGTGGTTGATCTGGCTGATCTCGATCTTTCCGGGCATGTTGTCCCTCCGTGTTGGTTGCTGCGGGTATTATGCCATACCCCTTGGATCATCGCAGGATGCGGGCGCTACGACCCCTCAGGCCACGCTTCGTCGCCCAAAAGCGGCACATAGCTGCAGGGTCCCAGTTCCTCGTAAACGCACTCGTCCGGATTGACCCACACTCGTGTCAGCGTCTGCCGCTGGCGTTCACCCACCGGCAACACGATGCGACCGCCAGGTTTCAGCTGCGCCAGCAACGATTCCGGCACGGACGGAGCCGACGCCGAAACCAGGATCGCATCGAACGGAGCGCGGTCCGGCGCTCCCAATACCGAGCCGGCCTCCAACACCCTCACGTCACCGAACCCGGCGCCGGCCAGATTGCGCCGCGCCATCGCGACCAGTTCCGGTATCCGCTCCACCGCGACCACGGTCCCAGAGGGTAGCATCGCGGAGAGTACCGCAGCCTGGTAGCCACTGCCCGCTCCCACTTCCAGGACGTACTCGTCGCCCCGCAACTGCAAAGCCTGCGCGGCCGTGGCCACCATCTGGGGTTGAGATATGGTCTGCCCGTGGCCGATTGCCAAAGGCATGTTCTGATATGCCTGGTCCCGCAGATGGTCGGGCACGAACTGTTCCCGTAGCACGCGGCGCATGGCGTCCACCGCCGGTACTTCGCCCAGGGTTTTGGTCAGGTGATCAAAGAGGCGTGTCCGGTCCACATCGGACAGGAACCCAACCCACGACAGGCTCACGAACCTTGAAACCAGGCTTGCCGCTTTTGTGAGAATGCCTTTATCCCTTCCTGGAAGTCGCGCGTAAGCCCGATGCTCGCTATGGCGTCGGTCTCGGCGTCCAGCTGTGTCGCCAGGTCGGAGTCCCAGCTGCCGTCGAACAGGGCTTTGACCCGGCCGTAAGCGCGGGTAGGGCCCTGGGCGAGCCGATCCGCCGTCTCCATGGCGTGCCGTTCAAAGTGGGAGGACTCGAACACCTGGCTGACCAGTCCCAGTTCCAGCGCGTATTGGGCGCCGATGGGCTGACGGGCCAAGTAGATCTCCATAGCCCGCCCCTGGCCGACGATGCGCGGCAGCATATATGTGGACCCGCCGTCCGCGGTGCAGCCGATGTTGGCGTAGGCCAGCAGGAAGCGGGCGTCCGACGACGCGACGCGGATGTCACAGGCCAGGGCCAGGCTGAAACCCGCTCCGGCCGCCACGCCGTTGATCGCTGCGACCACGGGCTTGTCCAACCGTCGTATGCCCATCACCACGTCGCGGTGGAGGGTGTCTGCCAGTTCCCGTAGATGATCCGACAGGCCTTCCTGTCCGCCGTTGTCCAATTCCTGGGTAAAGTTACGCACGTCCGCACCGGAGCAGAATGCGCCGTCGGTGCCCGTGAGCAGGACGGCGCGGGTATCCCCGCCACGGCACGACTTGATGGCCGTACCCAGTTCGGCCACCATCTCCGGCGACAGCGCGTTGCGCGCCTCGGGGCGGTTCAGCCGTATGACCGCCAGAGGACCCTTCCTTTCGAGTTGGACACGGTTTTCAGCGGTAGTCATCCTGCTACTCCCCCCAGCCAGGTAGTCCGTGAGTTGGCCGTCGTTTCTCGTTACCTCGTCACGGCTCCTTCCGAAGCGCACGATACCAGCTTGGCGTACTTGGCCAGCACACCGGTGGTATACTTGGGCTCTATCGGACGCCACGCGGCCCGGCGGTCGGCCATCTCTTCCTCGGTGATGCGCGCGTCGAGCCGGCGGTTGGGGATGTCTAGCGTAATGATGTCTCCCTCGCGTAGCATGCCGATGGGTCCGCCGACCATGGCCTCGGGCGCGACGTGGCCCACCATCGGGCCGTGGGACGCACCTGAGAACCGTCCGTCGGTTACCAACGCTACGGAGTCGCCGAGTCCCTGTCCGATGAGCGCGCCGGTGACGGCCAGCATCTCGCGCATTCCCGGCCCGCCCTTGGGCCCTTCGTAGCGGATCACCACGATGTCGCCCGGCTTGATCTCCCTGCGCTGTATCGCCTGGAACGCCGGTTCCTCCTGTTCGAATACCCGGGCCGGCCCTTCGTACACGCGCTCCTGGTGTCCGGCCACCTTGATCACCGCTCCGTCGGGGGCCAGGTTGCCCCGCAGGATCGCGAGGCCGCCAGTGGGACTGCGCGGCGCGTCGGTGGAATAGATCACCGGCTGGTCGTCGACGATCGCCGTCTCGTTGATGTTCTCCGCCAGCGTCTTGCCATTCACCGTCATGCAGTCCCCGTGCAGCAGGCCAGCGTCCAGCAGGCGCTTGCCGATCAGAGCCACGCCGCCGTAGCGGCTCAGGTCGGCCATAACGTAGCGGCCGCCCGGCTTCATGTCAGCGATGTACGGCGTGTTCCGGCCGATGCGGTCGAAGTCCTCCAGGGTCAGGTCGACCTCCGCTTCTCGCGCGATGGCCATCAGGTGCAGCACCGCGTTGGTGGAACCGCCCATGGCGACCACCACGGTGATCGCGTTTTCGAAAGCCTGCCGGGTCAGGATGTCCCGCGGTCGGATCCCTTCTTCAAGCATCCGCATCACTGCCTGTCCGGCGCGGCGGGCCTCGTTGTTCTTTTCGGGGTTGATCGCCGTCAGCGAGGCGTCGCCCGGCAGGGACAGTCCCATCACCTCGATGGCCGTGGACATGGTGTTGGCGGTAAACAGGCCGGCGCAAGAACCTTCGCCCGGGCAGGCGTTGCACTCTAGCTCAGTGAGCTGCTCGCGGGTCATGCGACCCGCGGCGTATGCGCCCACCGCCTCAAACACGTCCTGGATGTTGACGTCTCGGCCTTCAAACTGGCCCGGCATGATACTGCCACCGTAGACGAATACGCTGGGGATGTTCAGGCGTGCGATGGCCATCATGCAGCCGGGCATGTTCTTGTCGCAGCCGGCCACGGTGACCAGGCCGTCCATGCGCTCGCCGAAAGCAACGGTCTCGATGGAGTCGGCGATGACTTCGCGGCTCACCAGCGAAGCCTTCATACCCTCCGTGCCCATGGATATGCCGTCGCTGACCGTGATGGTGCCGAACTGGAAGGGCGTGCCCTCGCCTAGCCGGATACCCTCCTTGACTGCGGCGGTAATCCGATCAAGGTGGACGTTGCAGGGCGTAACGTCGCTCGCCAGGTTGGCTATGGCGACGAAAGGCTTTTCCAGGTCATCGTACGTCAAGCCCATGGCCATGAGCATGGCTCGGGCCGGCGCGCGGTCCGGGCCGTCGGTGATTTCGCTGCTGCGGTGCTTCAGCAATGCTCGCGGGCTGCGCGTGGTAATAGTCAAAACGGCCTCCTCAACGGGCCTCAAACCCGCCGTTAATCATCGATTGCGTCGCTCGATTATAGATTGGGCACCGGGTAGCGGCAACCGAGCGGCCTTCGCAGTTCGGGACCTTTCGAATTCCTCAGTTATCATTGCGGGCCAAGCGCGCGATCTCGTTCACCCGGTAGACCTCGCCGTGCAGACGACTGTGTAGCGATACTCCGCCGCTTCACTGCTTTCCTGGCAATGACAACCGACAGGATAAGTCGTTACGGTTCCACCACCATCTGCAGCTCGTTGGTCGGATGGCACAAAGCCTCGAACGCTCCCTGGATGCCCTCCAGAGGCACAAAGTTGGTACCCGACAACATGTGCTCCACGGAAACCCGCCCGGTGCGCATGAGTTCCAGCGCAATTCTCCAGTCCTCGGGCAGCGTGCCGAACGAAGACTGCATGCGCACTTCTCGCGCCATCCAGTTTGGCGGCACGACCGGAGTAAGCTCCCAGGCGATGGCGATCATCACCACTTGCCCGCCGCGGGCGCACAGGTCCAGCCCCTGCTCCAGCGTCGACGGTGCGGCGGCGCACTCGAACACCACCTGTGGACCCGTCCCGCCGGTCAGCGCCACCACCCGCTCCGCAAAATCATTGTCCATGGGGTTGAGCACCGCGTCCGCGCCCAGCTGCCGTGCGGCCTCCGCACGACCCGGCGCCGGCTCGGACACGATCACGGTGGTCGCGCCAGCCGCCCTTGCCGTTTGCATGCACAGCAGGCCTATGGGGCCGGCGCCCAGCACCAGTGCGGCGTCGCCCAGCTTTATGTCGGACAGTCGCACCGCGTGAACGGTAACCGCGCAGGGTTCGCATAGCGCGGCTTGCTCGTCGGTCACGTCGTCGGGGACCGGCGTCGGTTCCCATTCGTCGAGCAGTACGTACTCTGCGTACCCGCGAGGACGTGTGCTCTGCTGGAAGCCCATGGTGCGGTAATTGAACCTGGGATGGGTCCGTGTAGCCGATCCGCCACCTGGCGGGGGATGCCCGCCGCCGCCGACCACCCGGTCTCCGACCCCCCATCGGCTGACGCCAGGCCCGACGTCCACGATGGCTCCGGTGTACTCATGACCCATCACCGCGCCCGGCTGGGCCAGATCGTACATGAAGGCGTGCACATCGGTCCCGCAGATCGCGGAGTATTTCACCCTCATCACCACCTGGTTGGGACCGGGAGTAGGGTCCGGCAGCTCCTCAACCTGCAAAACCTGCTCACCCTTGTAAACGGCAGCGCGCATGGTGAAATCCCTCCGGTGGGTAATGATGGCGCAAGCATAGCACAGGCCGCCTGCGATCAATCGCCCTTGCGCCAACCCGCAAAGTGCGCTAGCATTTTTGCCGAAATCATCCCGTCCATGACGGACATTCGTCCCGCGTTGTCATCATCTGAAAGGAGACTGCACACGATGTTCAATCCCATCGCCGCCCTGAAGCCTCGCACGGCCCACGCCCACTGCGATATCCCCTGCGGGATCTACGACCCGTTGGTTGCCAAGATCGCCGCCCAGACCGTGCAGAAAATGGTCCTTCGCATGCGGAACCTGGAAGCCCCGCAGCCCGGTGCTCCGGCCGCGGAACGCCAGACTTTCGCCAACACCTTCTCCCGCTACGTCACCGTCAAGGAAGAGCACGCCGAGAAGTGCAAGGAAGAGTTGCGGATCCTCTGGGCCGACTACGCCTGGCCCGGCACCGACGCCAACGAGATCGCCGGTAAATTCAACGCCGCCCTGAAGCTGGCTGGCCAGTGCAAGCAGACGGTCAGCATGGAAAACGCGGAAGGCCTGGTCGCCGCCTGCGACGACATCGCCACCGCCTTCTGGTCGACGAAGAACGTCGATTACAGCGACCCCAACGCGGCCGCCCGCTACGGCACCTAAGCCGGCGCAGACATAGCGACCTGTATGTAGGGGCGAATGATCATTCGCCCCTACGTTGTTCCCGCACCACGCGCCAGCCGGACCATCCGGATCTCATCGTAGGAATAGTCGGCTCCGAGCAGTTCCTTCGCCGGGGCCAGCCGGTCGTAGCCCGTCGCTCGCAGCGCCGCCTCGATTCGTTCCGTACGCTCCCTCGAGGGGAGTAGTGCGCTCAAGTCGACGGTTGTGTCGCCTTGTGCGATGCGCTCGATATGCGCCATCACCGTCCCTTGGGACAATCCTCGTTGCTCGACGATCTCGGCAACCGTCAATCCCTGTTGTAACAACCGCCGCGTCAACTGGTGAGTGTCGCCCAACTCTCGAACATTAGCGTTGCCGGTCGGTCGGCGGGTTGAAGCTACAGACGCGCCACCGTTGACGGGACGACCGGATGCGTTTTCCCCTGCTGCCAGTGGAATACTGCCCACATATTCCCTTATCACCGCCATAAACGCCTCGCCATACTTGTCCAACTTGGTCGGCCCTACGCCGGATACGGCCAGCATATCTCGCGAATGGATCGGTCTCGCTGCTGCCAGCCCTTTCAGCGTGGCGTCGCCGAACACCACGAAGGCCGGCACTCCTTCTGCATCAGCTAGGCTCCGGCGCAACGCGCGCAACTTCTCGAACAACGCGGCATCAGGCGTGTTCGCGCCGCCTCTTGTTTTGCCCGCGGTACGTTCCTTCCCCGCGCCAGGTTCTCCGGATGTTTCCCGTTGGGGCGGCGGTTCATCGACGCGTAGCTCCAGTGTCAGGGATCCGCGTTTCCGCAGCCACTCCCTGCCGTCCGTGGTGACTCCCAGCGTTGGATACTGACCATCCGCCCGTCCGATGAGTCCTCGCTCCACCAGCCCATCGGCTATGAGACGTAGCCCGTCGCGGTCATAATCGTCCACTATGCCGAACACGCTGAGCTTGTCGTGTTCCAGCTCACGAATGCGCTTGATGTTCCTGCCGAGCAAGACGTCGGATACGTGCGCGACGCCAAACCGCTCGCCGGTACGCATCACCGCCGACAGCAGTTTCTGGGCGACCACCGTGACATCTACCGACTGTCTTTCCGCCAGGCACACGTCGCAGTTGCCGCAGGAACCGCCGGCCATGGCGTCGCCGAAGTAGTCCAGCAGATAACCCCTCCGGCAGGTGTTCAGGCGGCAATAGTCCACCATCTGCTGTAGTTGCCGTTCCGCCACGGCGCGCGCTTCCCCCGTCATCCCCCGAATGAAGTATTCCTGCTTGGCCCGGTCTCCCTCGTTGAAGAACAGGACACATTCGCTGGGCAACCCGTCGCGGCCGGCCCTGCCGGTCTCCTGGTAATAGCCCTCGATGGACTTGGGCAGCGCGTGGTGGACCACCAACCGGATGTCGGGTTTGTCGATGCCCATCCCGAAGGCGATGGTGGCGGCCACTATGGGAACCTCGCCGTCGATGAAGCGTTCCTGCGTCCGGCGGCGCGTGTCGGCGCCCAAACCGGCGTGATAGGCCACCGCTGGATGCCCGTCGCCGGTGAGCCGTGCTGCCAGTTCCTCGGTATCCTTGCGGGAAAAGCAGTAGACAATAGCCGACTGGCCTTTTCGCTCGTCCAGGAGCCCCAGGAGAGTTTCCCAGAACCCCGCTCCCGGCTTCACGTTGTAGGTCAGGTTGGACCGGTCAAAACCGGACACGAACTCGGCGCAGCCGTCCAACCTCAGCTGCGCCACGATGTCGCGCCGCACCCGCTCGGTCGCGGTGGCCGTCAGCGCCATTATCGGGGTCTTCGGGAACAGCTCCCGCAACTCGGCCAGCGCGCGGTAGTCGGGCCGGAAATCGTGCCCCCACTCACTGATGCAATGCGCCTCGTCGATGGCGATCATCCGCAGGTCCAGCGTCCCCAGAAACCGCCTGAACCCGGGCATGCTGACCCGTTCCGGCGCCACGTAAAGCAACCTGACCGCGCCGGCATGGGCGCTGCGCTCCACTTCGGCCGCAGTCCGGTTGTCCAGGGTGCTGTTCAGGAAATCGGCCGCGATGCCGTTGCTTCGCAGGCCATCCACCTGGTCCTTCATCAACGCGATCAGGGGCGAGATCACCAGGGTCACCCCGCCCGTCGCCATCGCCGGCAACTGGTAGCACAGGGACTTGCCGCCGCCGGTGGGCATCACGACGAGGCTGTTGCGCCCATCCAGGGCGGTGTTGATTATCGACTCCTGCCCGGGCCGGAATTCGTCGTAGCCGAAATGCCGCTTGAGCAGTGCTTTGAGGTTTGTCGCCGCCATCTCGTAAACTCGTAGGGGCGAATGATCATTCGCCCCTACCTACGCGTCAGGACCCGTGTATACATAACTCATGCCACACGCGCGCCGACTATCCCAGAGCCGACAGCGCTTCGCCCACCACCCCGATGGTCTGGTCGATGTCCGCGTCGGTGTGGGCGATGGACACGAACCCCGCTTCAAATTGCGACGGCGCAATATACACGCCACGTTCCAAGAGCGCGTGCATGTATCGCCCGTAGGCCGCCGTGTCGGACTGCTCCACCTCGGCCAGCGCCGATACCGGCCCGGCGTTGAAGAACCCCGTGAACATCGACGCCACCCGGTTGATGATCGACGGCACCTCCGCCCGCGCGAACGCCGCGCTCACCCCATCGGTCAATCGAACGGCCGTCGCCTCCAGTTGCTCGTACACGCCGGGCCGCTGCAGCTCGGTCAGGGTCGCGACACCGGCGGCCACCGCCAGCGGGTTGCCGGATAACGTGCCCGCCTGGTACATCGGCCCCAGCGGCGCCACCTGCTGCATGACCTCGCTGCGGCCGCCGTAGGCGCCCACAGGGAGCCCGCCGCCGATGATCTTGCCCATCGTTGTGATGTCCGGCGCGATCCCGAATAACGTCTGCGCCCCGCCGTAAGCGACGCGAAACCCCGTGATTACCTCGTCGAATATCAGCAGCGCGCCCCTGGCCTCGGTAACCTGCCGGAGCCCTTCGAGGAACCCGTCGGCCGGCGGCACCACGCCCATGTTGCCGGCAATCGGTTCCACGATGACGGCGGCGATGTTTTCCGGCCATGCCTCGAACAGGCCTTCCACGGAGGCGATGTCGTTGAACGTCGCAATGAGCGTTTCCGCCGCGTAGGATTCGGGTACGCCGGCACTGGTGGGAATGCCGTGGGTAAGCGCGCCGGAACCGGCCGCCACCAGGAGCCCGTCGGCGTGTCCGTGGTAGTTGCCGGCGAACTTGACGATCTTCGAACGCCCGGTATATGCCCGCGCCAGGCGCAACGCGGTCATGCACGCCTCCGTGCCGGAGTTGACCAGCCGCACCATTTCCACCGAAGGCAGCGCGGCGCAGATCATCTCGGCCAGCTCCACTTCCTGCGCCACCGGCGCGCCGAAGGAGGTGCCATCCGCTGCGGCTCGCTGCACCGCTTCTACCACCGCAGGGTGGGCGTGGCCCAACGCCAATGGTCCCCAAGACCCCAGGTAGTCTATGTACTCGTTGCCGTCCACGTCCCATACGCGGGCGCCCGCACCCCGCGCGATGAAGGGCGGTGTTCCTTCCACCGCCCGAAACGACCGCACCGGGCTGTTTACTCCGCCGGGGATCACCCGCTGCGCTTGCTCGAAAAGCTGCTGGGACCTGCCTTGTTCCATTCTGGATGTCTCCTCGGTTGTAATTCGAGCGTGTGCGACGCTTCAACTCAGCCGGTATTCGCAACCCGGCGTTGGCGGTGCCCATCGTACAGCGCGCATTGGTGAAATGCCATACCACCGGAGGAGCCAGGGCCTTTTCAAAGTCTCTCTGTCATTGCGAGCGAAACGCGGCAATCCTGTCGCGATGCACGGGTTTCGTTCCGGCAGCCGGCCCTCCACGCCGACACAGGGTCTTTCGGTTATCTTTCTGTCATTGCGAGCGCAGCGTGGCAATCTCGTCGCGATGCCGGCGTTGGTGCCGAGTAGACCAATCAGGCCAACGAGATTGCCACGTCGCTACGCTCCTCGTAATGACAACCGAAAGACCGTAACTGTTCAGAGTTGATGAGATCTGCGGGCTTTTTGGCCGTTCCCAGAGCCGTGGCCAAGTAGGCAATTCCGGTGCTGAGCCGATCAGATCCCCTCAAACGTGAACAATTACGAAAGACCCTGTACGCCGACACCCTCTTCTTGACATGGAAGAACATGTGTTTCATAATCAATTCCGTCAGGTGATAATTCGCTCAGCCAGAGCCATACGGTCGTTCACGGCCATCCGTTAGCATCAAAATCGCAAGACCTGGTCGTACGATGACAGGGACCGCCGCCGTGCCCACCCGGGCATCTCGCCGGCGCGGTCCTCAGCGGCCACAGGAGACGCCACTATCCTGGGAGATGCGGCCATGACCCTCGCGGTCGGCCCGCAGTGATCCGAAACAGGGGTTAAGCCTTTGCGTACCATCCCCGGCCGTGGGGCTAACAAACGACCATCAGGCTCTGGCAGAACGAACCAATCACCGCACCGACAACCTGACCGCAGGAAGCAACCGAGCCATCGCCACACCCGAACCGGAGTGCCCGTGAACCCAGATCACCACCTCAGCCGTAGCCATCATTTCCTCAACTGCGTCAACGCCGATCTCGACGCCGGCGATTGCCAGCGCGCTGCCGGAGCCCTCAGACGCTCCGCCAGTCACGCCGTGACCGTTGCTGCCGTCTATTGGCATTACCCTGTAATGGAAGTTGACTTTACCCGCTCGTCCTGAGCCTATCGAAGGACGGTAGCCTGTGGTCCGATAAACTCACCACGAGCGGGCGTTAGGCGATTTTGAAAGGGCCCTTCGGCGGGACCCGTTGAATCGCCCAGCGCCTCGGCGTCGTTTGTCGAATGGGCAGTGGCTTGTGACGGCGATCTTCGAGCGGCAAAGAGTTGGTAATGCGCCCGACCGAGGAGTGGGATGCCCTGCCAGTCCATTAACGGAAAAGCGGCTCTTGAAAAAGAGCCGCTTTTCCGTGGCGCTCGGTTGCCACAAGCAACCGTAGTGGTAGTCCTAGCGGTCCATCATCAATACGGTGCCTTCTTCAGGGTTGTACTGGTAGCGGGTAACGCGGTCCAGTTTTTGGGACTCGAGGCGAACTACCACGGCGCGATCGCCAGTCACGTTCAGGGTGTTGTGGATTTCGCCGGGCAGGAAGAAGGCCACCTTGCCGTCCGCTTGGACGAAGTCGCCGATCTCCCGGATCTGCACGGAGTCCACTCCCTCGCCGGGATAGAACCAGCGCCACTTGGTCTGCTTGATGGCCCCGTCGTACACGCCGTACACCACCCAGGCTGCGCCGTGGTCGTGGGGAAGGTTGTCCTGGTCAGGCTTCTGCACCGATGCCATCAGCCAGAACCCGCCGCCAGGGTGGCCGTAGTCTTCGTCCAGGTGGAGATCATACCGCCCGTATCCGCCCTCGTCGGGAAGTTCCAGCCGCTCCTCCAGCCACCCGGGGGTAGCCAGCAGGCGCTCCATATGATCAGCTACGCCCGAGGCCTGGGCCAACGGGTCTTGCGTGGCGTCGAAAATCTCGCGCACGTCGTCAATGAATTCGTCCACCGAATAGGCCGTAGTCTGCGTCATTTTGAACCTCCAAGTAATCCAGCAACCTCTTTCAATGCATTCTGAAAGGTACGATGAAACGTGTCAACTGACACGCGTCCTTGAGGGTCGTTGGCGACCTCGATCCTACTCCTGGCCTCGCAGCCAGCGGGCAACTTCTTTGGCGTGATAGGAGATGATAATGTCCGCGCCGGCGCGGCGAATGGCCGTCAGCAGTTCCAGCGTAACGGGCTTTTCATCAATCCAGCCCGCCCGGGACGCCGCCTTGACCATGGAGTACTCGCCGCTCACGTTGTAGGCCGCCAGCGGGTAATCGTACCGGTCCCGCGCCTCCTTGATTACGTCCATGTACGCCATGGCCGGTTTGACCATCACAATGTCCGCGCCCTCGGCGATGTCCGACTCGATCTCCCGCATCGCCATGCGACGGTTCGCCGGGTCCATCTGATAGCTGCGGCGGTCGCCGAACTGCGGCGTGGAGTCGGCGGCCACCCGAAACGGCCCGTAGAACGACGAGGCATATTTGGCGGCATACCCCATGATCGGCGTGTCGTCGTAGCCGTGAGCGTCCAGCGTCTCGCGTATCGCCCGCACCTGCCCGTCCATCATCGACGAGGGCGCCACCATGTCGGCGCCTGCCTGCACTTGGGTAAGGGCCGAGCGGGCCAGCAGTTCCAGTGTCGCGTCGTTGTCGACCCGTTCCCCGTCGATGATGCCACAATGCCCGTGGTCGGTGTACTCGCACAGGCAGACATCGCCGATAACCATCAGGCTTGGCGCTCGTTCCTTGATGGTACGCGTCGCCTCCTGGATGATCCCCTCGGGGTCGTACGCGCCGCTGCCTACGGCGTCCTTTTCCGGCGGCAGGCCGAACAACAGCACCGACGGAATCCCCAACTCGACCACCTCGTCGATCTCCTCTACCAGACGGTCGATGGACGTGTGATAACACCCGGGCATCGGCTCGATTTCCTCGCGGACGTTCTCCCCATGCGTGACGAACATCGGGTAGATGAAGTTGGCCGCGCTGATGCGAGTCTCCCGCACCATTTCCCGTACCGGACCCTTCTCCCGGAGCCGGCGCATGCGCAAATCGGGGTGCTTCAGCATGGTGTCCCTCCTCACTCTTGATGAGTGGCTGTAGCGGCATGACCGCCGGAGAAATATCCGGCCAGCGCGTCGGCCAGCCCTTCCACGTTGTGTTCAGCGGCTAGGATGTCAGCGGTCAGTCCCGACTCCTCAGCCGTGGCTGCCGTGATCGGCCCTATGCAGGCAATGAGGCAGTGGTCCAGCAGATCACGGTCTTCGCCCAGGATATCGAGCAGGTTGCGCACCGTTGACGAACTGGTGAAGGTTACCACATCGATTCCTCGCTGGAACGCGGTTCGCGCCCTCGCCTCGATGCCTTCCGGCCGCACGTTTCGGTAGGCGTCCACCCGGCGCACGTCGGCCCCCAGATCGGCCAATCCGACCGCCAGCGCGTCTCGTCCGATGGCCGAACCCGGGAGCAGGACCAAACGCCCCTTCCAATCCAAACCCGACAACTCGGCGAGCACGTCCTCAGACACCGATCGCCTCGGAATGAAGTCGGGCTCAATGCCCCGTTCCCGCAGCGCCCGCGCCGTCGCCGGCCCAATGGCTCCCACCGTCGCGCCGGCAAAGTACCGTGCGTCTTTCCCCAGCGTCCGCAACCGTTCCCAGACGTATTCCACGGAGTTGACGCTGGCGAATATCACCCATCGTCCCGATGCCTCCGCGGCGCTTGCGAGGGCCCGGTCGAGCTCTCCGTAATCATTCAGGGGCCCAATCTCGATGGACGGCAATTCGACCGCTTCTGCCCCCAAGTCTTTGAGCAGTTCAATAAGTCGTGACGCTTGCGTACGGGAACGCGTCACGAGTACACGCTTACCCCACAAGGGTCTCCGGTCGAACCAACCGATGTCCTCCCGCAGCCGCGCTACTTCGCCGATGATCGTTATAACCGGGGCTCCGATACCCGCCTCTGTGCCCTTTGCGGCGATGTCAGCCAACGTCCCGGTCACCGTCCGCTGCCTGCTCCACGTGCCCCATTGCACCAGCGCCACTGGAGTGCTGCTGTCCATTCCGTTGTCCTGCAGTGTTTTCGCAATCCCCGGCAGGGCCGCCCACCCCATCAGCACCACCAAAGTGCCGCCCGTTTTGGCCAGAGCCGACCAATCCGTGCTGGTTTCGCCCTTACTGGGATCTTCGCTGCCGGTGACGATAGTCACGGCCGTTGAAATCCCCCGGTGCGTGACCGGAATGCCCGAGTATGCCGCCGCCGCCACCGCCGACGTGACGCCCGGCACTACCTCAAACCGTACCCCCGCCTCGGCCAGGGCCAGCGCTTCTTCGCCTCCCCTGCCGAAGACGAACGGATCGCCGCCCTTGAGGCGCACCACCGTCCTGCCGGCCGACCCCTCCGCGACCAGCAGCGCGTTGATTTCCACCTGCGTCAGCGCCTGTCGCCCCCGTTCCTTTCCCACGAACACCCGCTCCGCCAACGCCGGCGCCAACCCCACCAGCGACGGGTCCAGCAGCCGGTCATAGACCACCACCTGCGCCGCCGCGAGCGCCTGCGCCCCCTTCACCGTGAGCAACCCGGGGTCTCCAGGCCCCGCGCCCACCAGAAACACCTTGCCTGAATTCGCGGCTTCCGTTGACAAGTTCTACCCCGTCAGCAGCCCCGCCGCCCCCTGCCCTCGCAACTGTTCCCATGCCTCTGCCGCCAGACCGACCGTGTCCGATGCCGATCCAACCGCGCTGGCCCGGTACGTTGCTGTGCCGTCCGCCGCGCCCATGAAAACCGTCAGCCGTAGTGCACCTTCGGCATCCCCGCCGGCTTCCGCGTAGGCTCCCACCGGAACTTGGCAGCCGCCGCCCAACGATTCGAGGAAGGATCGTTCCGCCGACACCGCTGCTGTTGTCGGTGCGTGGTCAGCCGCTGAAACCAGTGCGGCCAAGCGCTCGTCGTCGGCCCTGATCTCCACTGCCATAGCTCCCTGGCCCGGCGGCGGCACAAACTCCTTCGGGGAGAGATACTCCGTGACCACATCGGACAGACCCATCCGATCCAGTCCTGCGACCGCTATCACCGTGCCGTCGCATTCCTCACCGGACGCTTTCCTTAGCCGCGTGTCCACGTTGCCTCGGATGGGGACGATGTTCAGGTCGGGCCGACGTTCCGCGATCTGCGCCTGCCGCCTGGGACTGCTGGTCCCGATCCGTCCGCCGGCTGGGAAGTCGCTCAGCGACGTGCCCAAGTGGGAAACCAGCGCGTCCCGAGGGTCGGCGCGCTCCAGCACCGCTCCGATGGCCATGCCGTCGGGAAGAACGGTTGGCATATCCTTCAGGCTGTGTACCGCCATGTCGATCTCGCCTGTCTCCAAGCGGCGCTCGATCTCCTTGACGAATACGCCCAAACCCATGCCGGCCAGCGGAGCGGTCTGGTTGGCGTCACCCTGCGTGGTCACCGTTACGACTGCGAAACGGACGTCGGGATGCGCATTGCGCAGAAGTCCCAATGTCAGCTCGGTCTGGATCAGCGCCAACCGACTGCCCCGGGTGCCCACCCGTACCGTGAGGCTAGCCATGAGCCAAGTTGAGAACGTCAGCGCCGGTTGCGCCGATCGTCGTCGTGGCCGAACAAACGGCGGGCCACCCGGTAGTCCGTCGTGTTATCCCCGGAGCGCATTTCCACTGTGGGCCGGTGCAGCAGCTTCTTGACCAGCGCGTTGGTCATGGCGTGAAGCCGTTCCGCCAGATCCCCTTCCTCGTCTTCCCCCAGCATACACAGGGTTCGGGCCACTTCTTCGCGTCGCACCTCGTCTGCCCGACGGCGCATGCCCACCACCAGTTCCATCGTGTCCGAAGAGTTCCACCACTCGGAGAACCGGGACAGTTCTGCGTCGACCAGCGTGCTCGCCTTTTGCACTTCACCTGCCAGACCGTCCAGCGAGACCTCGGCCACCTGCGCCAAGGCGTCAATGTCGAACAGACTCGCCCGATTCAGATCACCAACCGTTGGCTCGATGTCGCGAGGCACTGCAATGTCGATCAACATCATCGGCTCGTCGCTGCAGCGGAGTGTGAGAGCCTCCGCGACCATCGCTTCATCCACCACGTACCCGGGCGACCCGGTGCTGCTGATGACCAGGTCCGCGTCCGCCAGTGCACACCGCAGATCTTCGAAAGGCGTCGCCACTCCACCCAGTTCGCGCGCCAGGTCCTGAGCGCGCCAGTGCGTGCGGTTGACCACGGTGATTTGCTGGACACCCGCGTCGGCCAGCGCCCGCGCGACCATCCGCCCCGCGTCTCCGGCTCCGATAACCAGCACGCGGCGGTCATCCAGGCGGTCAAACAGGCCTCGGGCCAACTGAACCGCCGCGCGGCTCACCGATCGCGAGTGCTGCCCGATGTTGGTCTCCCGATGCACCCGCCGTCCGGCACGCAGGGCATCGTGGAATACCCGCGTCAGCGGGCTCTTGATGTACCCACCCTGGCTCGCCACACTGAAGGCCGCCCGCACCTGACCCAGGATCTGCCGCTCTCCGACAATCATCGATTCTAGCCCGCTGGCCACGCGGAACAGGTGAGAGACGCAGTCCCCTTCCCACAGTTGGTAGATATGCCGTTCTAGCTCTGGGCCGGGCACGCCGCAATACCCGATCAGGAAGTCGCCCACCCGGCCCACCAACCCGATGTCATCGGGGTCATAGGTGTAGACCTCAGTACGGTTGCAGGTGGAAACGATTACTGATTGCGGCACGTATTCCGCGAGCTGCGCCAGCGCGTCGGGCAATTGCTCCCGTTCCACGCTCAGCCGCTCGCGCAACTCCACCGGCGCAGTCCGGTGGTCCAGGCCCAGTACCAGCAGGCTCAACTCACCGCCTCCGCCGCTCGCTGCGCGGCCCGTTTGACGCAGCCGCCGGTCTTGCAGGCGGTCAAGTCAGGGCACATTTCCGGAAGATCGGCATTCAGAAGTTGTGCCAGCACCGTGTCCACCGCTTCGTCATCCTTGCCGTTGCGCGCCATTGCCAACAAGTCTTCCGTGATCACGCATTGCCACCGGGTGGGGTCGATAATCGTCCGCTGCTCCTTGATGACCTTGCGCGCCCGGGCAAGCACCTCCGCCAGGTCGGCCCACTGCAGTACCTTGTCTTCGGACAGGGTTTCCCGCATCTTGCGGGCGAGGGCCGGACTCGCCCCTCCCGTGGAAATTGCCAGCGTGATCGGGTCCCGCCTGACGATGGAAGGCGCGATGAACGTGCATTGGTCCGGGTCGTCCACTACGTTGAGTAGCACGCCACGCGCTTCCGCTTCCTCGTAAATCTGCCGGTTCACGTGCCAGACGTTGGTGGCTGCCACGGCGATGAACGCGCCGTCCAGGTCGCCGGGCCGATACTCCCGTTGCAGCAAGGTAATGTGACCTCGCTGGGCGGCCCGCTTGATGCCGTCGGTGGATTTCGGGCTGATCACGGTGATATCCGCGCCGGCGTCGCGGAGTGCGGCCAGTTTGCCCTGGGCGATGGTTCCGCCGCCCAGTATGACGCAGGGTTTGCCGGTCAGGTTGAGATAGACGGGATAGTACTCAGGCATCGTGTTTCTCTGTGGCATCGGGGCGACGACTGGCTCCGGCCGCAAGCAGCGGGGCTGGACAGATTCGCTAGACCAGTGCCTCCGCCATCGCCTCGGCTTCCTCGGCGGTGTCCCAGAATCGTTCGTAGTCCTCCACGAAATAGCGGACTCGTGTCTTCTTGTACTCGCGGGTGCTGTAGAGCAGCAGGTTTTCGGTGATGCCCGTCGCCTGCGCGATGTCCCGCCCGATCTCTTCGCACTCGTCCCGCGTCGGCGCGTGTACCATGGTGAAGTGGCTATATTCCCAGTCGGGGAACGTCGGCCGTTCGTAGCAGTGGGTGACCGCCGCGTTCTCCGCCATTATCATCCCGACCTCTTCCGAGCGTTCCGGCGGGACTTTCCACACGATCATCGCGTTGGCGCGGAACCCCGACCGGCGGTGGTACAGCACCGCGCTGAACCGCCGCATCAGCTTGCGTTCCTGGTACTCGCTCAACTGCGCGAACAGTTCCGGCACCGTCAACCCCAGCCGCTGCGCCATGTCGTCGAAAGGCCTGGATACCAGCGGCAGGTCCTCCTGCGCTTCCCTGATCACCTGCTTGTCCCAGTCGGAAATCTCCTGGGCCTGGTTCCAGTCGCTGGCAGGGACCTGAGACTGCCCGTTGGCGGCGCCGTTGGGCTGGCCGGCATCGGGGTTGTAGTTGTACGCGTCGCTCCGCCGTTTCACCATGTCAAAGTTCACGCCGATCTTGAAGAACCGAATGGTAGGCATGATGCGGGATTCGATGGCGTTGGTCTTCTCCGCCATCCACTGCACGGTCTCCGCCAAATCGCCGTCCGGCGGTACCGCCAGCGTGAACCAGAGGTTGTAGTACGAGCCTTCCCGGGCGTAGTTGTGGCTTACTCCCGGGTGCCGATTTATGAAGATGGCACCGGGGTGCAGGTCATCGGCGCCGTAAGCGAACGCCACCAGCGTCGTCTTGTAACCCAGTCGGCGCGTGTCGAAGATCGCGCTTATCTGGCGCACCACGTTCTGGCGCTTTAGCTCGGTCAGACGTTTCAGCAGTTCCGCTTCGCTGATGCCCAGGTCGTCGGAGATCTCCCGGTACGGCTCCTCCACCATTGGGAAGTTGCTCTGAACCAAGTTCAACAACTTGCGGTCGGTGATGTCCATGGATTCCGTAGTCATATCACGCCACCATTCGACGCCAGCCGGTTGTTTCTACCGGCCCGCGTTCGTGTCGTCCTCTGTTGCGTCCAAACGGGAACTGTACGCGTCCACCAACCCGACCAGCACTCCGTCCGAAATTTCCACCACTTGCCTGAGCCGATCCGGCTGCACTGCCTCGACCACGGCCTGTCGGAAAAATAAAAAGGCCTGCACGCTGTCGGTCAGCGGCACGCCCCTCATGGCCATCTCCGAGCCGTACTCGTGGCCCAGCATGTGGGTCTCGGACATAGTTTCGCCCTTACGTCCGCTGCGACCGTCCAGGTCATTCCGCAGCAACTGCGAGAGCAACCGCCGTCCGAACAGGCGCATCCGGTCCCGCCCTTCCGCCTGGAAGCTCTCCATCCAGGACTGTTCGGATACGTCCGCCTGGCTCAGCTTGTGCCGGATGCGGCGCAGGGCCAAGTCTTCAGGGTCGTACTCGGTCGCCTGATTCCGGCTGAGCAGCGCGTCGACATCCTCGCGCAGGAACCGCCGATGCCGGCCGGGAGTGCGATACACCGGCAAGCGTCCGCGGTCCGCCCACTGCCGTAGGGTTGCCTCGTTGATCTCCAACGCCCGGCACACCTCGCCAAGGGACATCCAGCGCGGCGGGTTTTCTGTACTCGTAGCCACTTAAACCTGTAGTAATCTGCAATAATCGCCGAACCCTATAGGTTTGGCGCCAAAATCCTATCACAGGCCCACCAACGGGTCAACGCTGTAAGCGGTTCGCGCGTGCTGGTTCAGCGAACGAAACGAGCTCTGCCCACTGCGATTGCGAGAACAGCGCGGCAAACTCGTCAACCCAACGCGGACGTTCGCATATGGTCGATCAGTGACAGGAGCAGATCCCCTAACGAATAGCCGCGTCCCTGGTCTGAGCGCCCTCTGCCCACAAATAGGGGCGGTTCCACAACCACCCCTATGCGATCCCTGGCCAGTAAGAATTACCTAGAAAATCGCGATCGGATTCACCGGGCTGCCCGTTACGTTCCGCAGCCGCAGTGCGCCGATGGACAGCATGAACTCGTACCGCCCGTGCCGCGCCGCCACTTCGGCTACGTCCTCCAGGTTCGCATTGTCGATCAACCATACCCCCAGGTACACCAGGCACGCGATGTGCAGGGGCGACACGATGTTCTCGTACTGGTTGGGCCGGATGTCGTTGGAAGTGTCCGTCCCGAGCATGGCGATGCCCCGGTCTTTGAACCATGGTGCGCAAGCCACGTGGCACGCTACGCTGGGTTCCGTTCCCGGCACCGGCCCTTCCACCAACCGCCGGCGGTAGTTGCCCGTCCGCACCAGCAGAATGTCCCCCTCCTGAACCGTCACGCCATGATCTCGTTCCGCGGCGTCCAAATCCTCCGGCATCACCGGCGCGTCCGGCGACAACCAGTCGACCGCCCGGATTTTGGCAATGTCCAGCAGCACGCCCCGGCTCACCAATCCCTGGGCGGTCAGGTCAATCGCGTGGCTCTGCGCGCCCTCCCGGGAGGTGACGACTCCGGCCGGAACCCCGTTGTACATCTGTCCGTCGTAGGAGTAATGGGACAGGGCATCGATGTGCGTGATCGTCTGCCCGTGGAACACCATACCGATGAACTCGGCCGCGCCCCGGCGAGAGTTGCGCCGCTCCAGGGGATCGGTGTCGCGTGCCTCGCCGCTGTCCACCATGAACCGCTGTACCTGGTGGGTGATGTCCGGAGTCATCTCGGTGGTTATGGGCCGGGCGCAGCTAACGGTCTCTCCCGTCTGCACCAGGGTGGCGGCCTGCGTCCGCTTCGCTGTCGTAATCAGGTTCAGCGCGCCCAGCTGATCCTGTTGGCCCCATCGACCCCAGTTGTTCTCATCCCGATACCAGGCCAGCACCTCGGCTTCGGTGGGTATTCCTGCGAACGCCATTGCTCCCTCCATGATGCACTGCCGAAACCCGGCCTCTATTTTGCACGCATTCTACACGACCGTAAGGCTTCCTCCGAGACCGTCGTCGGAAGGTTCATGATGCCGTTGCCCGGCTGCTCTGTGACCGCAAATCGGATTCGGACAGATACGCTGCCGCCCCATCCTGCTGCTCAGCATTTCCTGGCGTGAACACAACCGCAAACCGTTGCATGAGCATCAACGTAAAAATAGGTAGCAACCTTCTCACTCAATCGTCAACCGGCCAGGAGGCGAGATCCATGCAACGGGTTACAGCTTTAGCGATCGCTGTGTTTGTTGCTGCAGCTCCCGTGGGCTCGGCGCCGGTTGCATCGCAAGTTTCGACGAGCGGACGGCGCTTCGTTACGCGGATTTCGCAGCGGATCCCAACCGCGGGCTCATCGACCGAATTTGGGAATCCGGAACGGTGCCCCTGGATGCCGGGCTGGCGGAGTTGAAGATACGCGTCCAGCTGGACCCCGGGGCTATGAAGATACAAAGGATTCGAAGCTTAAATAAGAGCTACTGCTGCGGATAGCAGCCCTACACCTGCGGCCGATATGACCGGTGTCGGCGATGTAATACCAAACTAACTGAACGGATCGCGCGCGCCGCGACGGCTGCGCCGGGATAACACAACACGCTGCAAACGCGCCTTTCGATAGACAAGGTTCCTAAGTAAGGAGAACCGCACATGGCCCCACCACCCGACGCAGCAATCATCTACTGTGCCTATTGCCGGTCCAACACCCCGTCTCGGAATGTCGAGTATATCGTCATGAGAAGCGGCAGGCCGGCCACCATCGCGGTTTGCACCCGATGCGGCACCAAGAAGTTCCACCAGGGTGTCCCCCGGTAAGCCGCCGCCTTGATCTTCTACGCGGTTTCCGTCATGCCAGCCGCGCGCCGACGAAATCCGGGTGTCCGCGTATGAAACCGGCCGCGTCCGCGGGTCGACGTCCTTCCAGTTGCAGCCGGTGCACCGCCAGCAGCCCTTCTCCCGTCCCCACGGCGACCGGGTTTTCGTTGGAGGTGACCACGACACCGGGTTCGGCGCTGCCATGCGGCAATGGCGTTACCTCAAGCAGCTTGACCTCTTTTCCATCCCATCCAGTGTGCAACCCTGGCCACGGTTTGTACGCCCGCTGCTGCCGCCATAAAAACTCGGCAGGCCGGCCCCAGTCGGCCAGCCCGTCGGCTCGTTCCATCTTTGCCGTGTAGGTCGCCAACTCGTCGTCCTGCGGACGCGCCTCAACCGCTCCCGCCAACCAGTCCGGCAGCGTCTCATTCAGCAGTTCCGCGCCGTACTGGAATAGCTCTGCCGTCAGCGATTCGGCGTCATCTTCGGGTCGGATGATCCGGGTGCGCTGCGCAATGACTGGACCTGTGTCCATCCCCTCGTCGAGCAGCATCAGCGTTACGCCGGTCGTGCGGTCGCCGGCCAGGATCGTGCCCGGCACCGGCGCCGGGCCCCGGTGCCGCGGTAGCAGCGAGGGATGCAGGTTCAGGCAACCGAACCTCGGCACTTCCAGCGCTTCGGCCGGCAGGATTCGACCATAGGCGACCACGGCCACGATGTCCGGCTCCAGCCGAGCCAGCTCTCCAATCGCGCCAGCGTTGCGGAGCGTGGCTGGCTGGCACACCGGGATGCCCAGTTGCTGCGCCCGGATCTTGACCGGAGACGATTCCAAGGCCTGGCCCCGGCCCCGGCGGCGGTCGGGCGGCGTGTAGGCGGCCAGCACTTCCACGTCCGGGTTGGACGCCAATGAGTTGAGCGCCGGCACGGCGAATTGGGGCGTGCCCATGAACACCGCGCGAAGCGGGTTGGACGCTCCCAATTCGTACTCAGAATCGCGCGCGAAATGGGTTGACAAGGTGATGACCTGATTGTAGATTATGCGCAACCGCTCGTGCGGACTTTTGAGAAAGGAGGTGATGTTTAATGAAACACAGTTTAACATGCTGGGGCGATGGTAGGCACCAGTCTGGACACGACGGGGTGAGCGTCTCTTAGCGTCATCGCTTTTCACAAACGGCATTTAGCCCGTCAGTCGGGCCCAGACCAGTGTCTACCGTCGCCCCAGAGGTTTTTGGGGATTATCGGGCGACAAGCCAAAAGGTCCAGTCTGGGCCCGATACCTTTTTAACTCAATTTCCCTGCAATGATCCGGGTCACGGGATCCGGTTCGCTCCTCTACACGCTCCGATCAGCGGAGCTGCTTCCCACGCCGGTCTCCTGAGTACTGTCGCCGGAATACCGTTTGACAAACCAGGAGCAAATCCATACATTGGAAAATAGCGTAAACGAAAACAGCAACACGGAGTACAGATGCTACGGATTCGCCTGCGACGCGTAGGTAAAAAAGGGCGCCCCTACTACCGAATAGTCGTTACGGAAAAGCGCAACCCTCGGGACGGCGCTTACATCGACGGCATCGGCCACTACGACCCGATGGCGGACCCGCCGGCAGTGACCCTCGACGAGGCACGGGCGATCGATTGGCTGCGCAAGGGCGCTCAGCCCTCCGACCCCGTCCGGCAAATTTTCGAACGGAATGACATCTTCAGTAGGGTCCACTCGGATGAAAGAACTGATTGAGTTCATCGCTCAGTCGCTAACGTCTAATCCCGAAGCCGTCAAGGTTACGGAATCCGACGAAGGCGACCAGATAGTTATTCGCCTTGAAGTTGCCCCCGAAGACAAGGGCAAGGTGATCGGACGACAGGGAAGAGTGGCCCAAGCGATGCGGGTACTGCTCCGGGTGGCTGCCGTGAAAGATGGTACCCGGGCTGTGTTGGAGATTGTCTAACCGCCATCGCTCCCGGCGTTCCCCAAGGCCTGCATCGCCGCGCATCCAGAAAGCCGATGCGGAGCCGGAATTGTCCGATGGCGCCGTGGTAGTAGGCCGCGTTATCCGGAACCACGGGTTTGACGGCACCCTGCGTATCCAGTCCTATTCCGATAACCCTGACAGGTTTCAGGCCGGCAGTGCTCTATCCGTGGCCGGAACAACCTACTCCGTGTCAGAATGCCGGTTGCTGCCCGGCAGGTACGCCCTGCTGCGTCTTGATGGGTTGGACAGTGCCGATGCCGTTCGGCCCTTGGTTGGACAATGGCTCGTCGCCCCCGTTGACTCTGCTCCTGCTCTGCCTCCCGGGGAATACTACCATTACCAACTTGTTGGCCTCGCGGTGATCACCGATCAGGGTGAGCTCCTGGGTGCCATCCAGGAGGTGCTTATCACCGGCAGCAACGACGTTTACGTCGTGACCTCCGAAGCCGGCGAGGAGATACTGTTGCCCGCCGTATCGCACGTAATTGTGCAGGTGGATATCGAGGCAGGCCAGATGCTGGTCCACCTCATCGACGGCTTGCGCTAGCCGCCAGCTGTCCCTAGTCTCCTACCGCCGCGTGCCGCTCTGCGTGAGCGTGCCGGTGTTCCGCATCGTCGGCAAACTCGTGGTCTTCGCACGCCACCCACCGTGAGCCGTCCGCGAACCATTCCTTCTTCCAGATCGGAACGATTGTCTTGATCCGGTTCACCGCTTCGTGGCAAGCTTCGAATGCCTCAATCCGGTGGGGCGACGCTACGGCCACCACCAGGCTGATCTGACCCACGTCCACACGGCCGGTACGATGCGCGATGGCGATGTCCTGAATGCCGTAGTCGGCGCAGAGGCTGTCGCGCACTTCCTGCAACTTCTTGATCGCCATCACGTGGTAGGCTTCGTACTCCAGCCGCGTCACGGTCTTGCCGCCGAAGTTGTCCCTGGTCGTACCCAGAAAAGTCACCACCGCGCCGTTGCCGTCTTTACGCACCGAGTCGGTCACGGCCACGGGATCCAGGGTCTCGTCAGTCAGGATAATCATGCTTTAGCGACCTCCGCTAACGGGTGGGATCAGGCAGACTTCGTCCCCAGGATTCAGCCCTTGATCGTCTTCAGCGTATTCGGCGTTCACCGCCACCACGATCCGGACCTCCGGCGGCGCCAGGCGTGGGTGCATGGATCGCACGGCGTCGGTAAGTTCACCTACGTTGGAGCCTTCCGGCAGATCCACCGTGACCACGGAGGAACCGGCCCGCTCCCGGTACAGCGCAAACAATCGTACGTCAAATTGCATAGTCGTTCGGATTATGGGAAGGCAACTGGCTGGTGTCAACGGCGATCAATGGTTCAACGCGCGTGACTGATGCTGTTGCAATCACAGCGGCGGGCTCAGCGAAAACCCCAAAACCACCTCGCACCACGCCGCAGCGGACAAGAGCCGCGCTTCCGCAAAAGGAGACGCTACCAATTGCATCCCCAGCGGCAGCCCCGACTCCGCCAGTCCTGATGGCAGGGCGATGGCCGGGAAGCCGCACGATGTCCACGGCCCTTGGAACGCTGGGTCGCCGGTGTTGGTGCGGTCCGCCTGGGACGGCGCCGGCGTGGCCGGCGTCAGCAGCACGTCGCAGCGCTGGACTGCCTCTTCCATGTCGGTGGTGAACTGCCGCCGCCGCTCCAGTGCGCGCGAGTACTCTATCCCGTCGGTCTCCAGGCCCGCAGCAAGCATGGCGCGCAGCTTGGGTTGGTAGTCCTCCGCCTGCCGGCGATACATCGGCTCGTGGAATGCCGCTGCCTCCACCGACATGATCAGTCGCTGGTCATCGAAGGCCGACTCGATGCTTTCCGCCAGGGGTATCTCCTCGATCTGCGCCCCGGCCTGCGCCAGCTGCTCCGCGACGGCGTCCAGATGCCGGCGGCTTTCCGCGTCGGCGCCTTCGTAGAAGTACCGGCGCAGCAGGCCAATGCGTGGAGCCGGTGGCTCGACGATGGCCGACAGGTAATCCCCCACTGGTTCCCGCGAAGACACCGGATCGTCGACGTCGGGGCCCGCCATGACCTGCAGCAGCAGCGCGGCGTCTTCCACCGACCTCACCAGCCAGCCCACCGTGTCCAGGTTCCAGCTCACCGGCACCACCCCGTGCCGGCTCACCCGCCCGAACGTGGGCTTGAACCCGATCACCCCGTTGTACGCGGCCGGCCGCAGGACTGACCCCACCGTCTGAGATCCCATCGCCGCCGGACACATTCGCGACGCAACAGCCACCGCCGACCCGCTGCTGCTTCCGCCGGGGGTGTGCGCCGCGTTCCACGGGTTGTACGTGGGCGACGGGTCCAGGCACGCGAACTCGGTGGTGACGGCTTTGCCCAGCATCAACGCTCCGGCCTTCTTGAGCAGGGTCACCGACGTGGCGTCGAAATCGGGCACGAAGTCCTTGTAGACCTCGCTACCCGCCTTCGTCGGGATGCCGGCGGTGTAGTAAATGTCCTTGAGCCCGATTGGCACACCGTGCAACGGTCCCAAAGGTCGCCCTTCTGCTACGGCCATGTCTGCCTCTCGAGCGGCGGCCATGACGGCCTCCCGATCGACGTACACCCAGGCCAGCAGACGATCGTCCAACGCTTCGATGCGGCCAAGACAGGCCTCTGCCAGTTCGACGGCGGTCAGGTTACGCGCTGCAATGGCACGGGCTGCTTGTGCGGCGGTGAGTTCGTTTGGGTTGGGCATAACGTTACCTTTGTGGTGTGGGTAGGGCCAGTGTCAGTTCAGCGCAATGTTGGACCAGGACAAAGGACATACGGTCCCGTTTGCATCGGTAGCTCCATCGCCAACGTTGGACCGGAAACGCTGGTCCGTCAAGGTTCGCGTGCCCGAACACCCATTGTCCATCACGCATCCGACTCTACCAGTCCGGTTGGACGAAGCCGTAGCGACTGAAATCGTTCCGATTATACGCCCGGCGGTCTGCGCTCTCCCCAGTCCGTCGCCTGCTCGTAAGCATAGGCGGCCCGGAACAGCGTGGTCTCGTCAAACGCCTTCCCGGCGATTTGCAGGCCGATGGGCAGACCGGAGGCCGTGAAGCCGCAGTTGATCGAGAGTGCCGGCAGGTTGGCCAGGTTGAACGGAGCGGTGAACCCGCGACGACCCTTGAAACCGGCGATTACGTCCGCTTTGGTGCCCAGCCCGGTCGACTCCGGTATCAGCGTGGCCGGCACTGACGACGCTGGCATCACCAGCACGTCCACCTGGTCCAGGACAGCAAGGATTTGACGCCGCAGCGCGTCCCGCAGTCGCGCCGCTTTCTGGTACGCCTTTGCCGGAACGATGCTGCCCATGAGCAACCGCACCTGGTTGTTGTGGTCGAGTTCCCGCAGTCGCTCCGTGGAGATGATGTCCCAGTTCAGCATGGCGGCGTCATTGCCGATGATGGCATACGAAATTTCCGAAGAATTGACGATCAGAGGTATAGACACCTGGCGCACGTCCGCCCCCAATCCGGCGAGCACGCCGGCCGCCGCGATCACCGCGTCCCGCACCTCGGGGTCATTCGCTTCGGTGTGAACTCGTTCCGTTATCAGCCCGACACGCAGGCCGTCGATGTTGCCGTCGAGCGCTGCCGCGTAGTCCGGGACTGGTACGTCCCACGTCTGCGAATCTTTGGGGTCGTGGCCGGCGATGGCCGCCAGGGTGTTGGCGCAATCGGTGACGGTACGGGAGATGGGGCCGGCCGTGTCCATGGACCAGCTAGCGCCGAACACGCCGTGGCGGCTGACCAGGCCGAATGTAGGCCGGATGCCTACCAGGCCACAGAAGGCGGCGGGACCGCGAATACTGCCGCCGGTGTCCTCGCCCAGGGAGGTGGCGCAGAGGAACGCCGCGGTGGCCGCGCCGGAGCCACTGCTGGACGTGCCGGGGTTCCGGTTGGTGTCCCAGGGGTTGCGAGGTCGGCCGTAGGGATGGCGGAAGGCGTCGCCGCTGGCGAACTCGCTCATGTTGAGCTTGCCGAGGAGCACGGTACCGGCGTCGCGCAGGCGGACCATTATGGTCGCATCCTCGTCGGGAACGTTTTCCGCCAGGATGGTCGACCCGTTGGTCGTCACGATGCCGGCGGTGTTGAACTGGTCCTTGACCGCTACCGGCACGCCGTGCAGCGGTCCACGCGGGTTGCCGGACGCGATCTCCGCGTCGGCGCGCCGGGCATCCTCCCGGGCCCGATCAACGGTGACGGTGATGTACGATGCGTAGTTTCCGTCCCGGCTGGAGATGCGATCCAGGTATGCTTCCGTTGCTTCCAACGACGATACTTCGCCAGCGGCGATGCGCTGCCCCAGTTCAGTGGCGGAGAGGTAGCAGAGGTTCGCGTCAGTCATTATGACCCCTCCTGCTGGCGAGCCGTGTCCGAAACTATGATCGGCAGCGGCTCGATATTGGCAACCTCGGGCTCGGTGATAGCCCCAAGGGCCTCAAGCAAGCCATTGAGTGATTCCCGCACCTCCGTCACCAGGTCGTCGGGGATGTTGATATCCGAGGCTTTGGCCAAAGCCCGAATATCGGCGTCGTTCAAGTCTGTCACTATGCACCTCGCAGCGGGGCGGGCCGACAAGCCACACGGCTCATCGGATCAGGGTGCCGCAATTTTGTGGGGGGCAGCCGGCATTGTCAACATTCGCCAGCGGCTTGGAAACGCGGCGTCGGCCTTGGCGAATCGTCATCGTGAACGGAGCGTGGCAATCTCGTCACCTGAACGACGTCTCCTCCGCCAACGAGATTGCCGCGTCGCTGCGCTCCTCGCAATGACAAATTGGGTACGCGTAATACCCCTGGCCGTGGCGCTTGGCCGCTGTGCTACTTGTGACTGTCCTACTGTCAATGAAAACCGGAGGATGCTGCCGTACGAGAGCAGCCGCCCGTCCTGCCTGCGTTTGGTGGTAAAATTGCCGCCGGTCAATTTCCCATAACGATATTCCGCGAGCCAAGACTAATGCAAGCACGGGCCTCCCAACCGGCGCCGCCAATAGTGCGGTTGAACAACCTTTTGCAGGAGTTTTCGTTGCCTCTGATTATCGGTGCCGTTCTGGGATTGATTGCAGCCAACGTCAACCACCACTGGTACGAAGTAGTGGTTGAATTCAATCCCTTCGGCGGTCATGCTGCGGTGTTCGGCCATGAGCTGACCATCCATTTCATGGTAAATGGCATGTTCATGTGCCTCTTTTTCGGCGTCGCGGCCAAGGAGATCACCGAATCGACCCTGCCGGGCGGCGTGCTCAATCCGGTGCGCAGGGCCATTAACCCGTTGGCCGGCACTTTGGGCGGGGTTTTTGGCCCCATCGGCCTGTATTTCCTGATGACGTGGCTCATCTATGGCGGCTCCGGCGATTTCGCCGCCGTAGCCAACGGATGGGCCATCCCCACCGCCACAGACATCGCGCTGGCCTGGCTGGTGGCGCGGGTAGTGTTCGGCCCGCTCCATCCGGCGGTGAACTTCTTGCTCCTGCTTGCCGTGGCCGACGACGCCATCGGACTGGTGATTATCGCCGTTTTCTATCCTGACCCGCTCCATCCGGTGGCGCCCATCTGGCTGCTCTGCGTGGTCGGAGGCATGGCCGCCGCGTACATCATTCGGCGTTTCGGTGTCCGCTGGTGGCCGGTGTACCTGCTGGCCGGCGGTGCATTGTCCTGGGTCGGTCTCGCCAAAGCCGGCGTCGAACCCGCCCTCGCCCTCGCGCCCATCGTTCCGTTCATGCCGCATTTCGACCGCAACGGCGACGCATCTGAAGAAGAAGTCCACTCCCACGAAGCATCCACCGCTCCCCATCCCCATGCCACCGAACACACCAGCCACAGCGTACTGGAACAGTTCGAGCACCAGCTCAAGCCCTACGTGGACTACGGCCTGTTTGTCTTCGCCTTTGTCAATGCCGGAGTGGCATTCTCCAGCATCGGCTGGGTTACGGTGATGGTGCTGGTATCGCTGATAGTTGGCAAGGCCATCGGCGTCACGCTGTTCTCGTGGGTTGCGTCCCTCGTTGGTTTCCCCCTGCCACAGGGCATGGACGTGCGGCACCTGGTGATAACGGGAGTAATCGCGGGACTCGGCTTGACGGTGGCGCTGTTCGTGGCCGGCAAGGCGTTCCCCGGAGATTCGCCGTTCCGGGAAGCGGGCAAGATGGGTGCCGTGTTCAGCATCGGCGCCGCGCCAGTGGCGTACATCCTGGGCAGGGGATTGCACGTGCGCCAAGAAGGCCTAAGGTCCAAGCTGACATTCCCCTGGACACGTGGGTGATGCCGGCGTACTGGTCGCCGCGGCCATGCACCCAAGCCGGCCAACCAGTCTAACCTTTCAAGGAGGACATAACGATGGCACTGATCGGCGTATTGACCCATCACTGGGCGAAGGAAAACAAGGTGGAGGAGGCGAAAGCACTGCTGGACCGGAACGGTGTGGCGCAGAGCCACGCACCCGGCTTCGGAGCGCGCCATACATTCATCTCGCTGTCCGATCCCACCAAGATCTCGACTCTGGTCACCTGGGACAGCAACGAAATATACGATGCGTGGCGGGCCAGTCCCGAGCGGGCCGTCGCCATGGCGGGCGCGGATGAACTGTGGTCGCGTCCTCCGGAGTCCGAACGCTTCGAGATGCAGGACTGACGAATCTGCGGGGCGGGTTACCACACCCGCCCTTACGCTAGCAGCGCGTCCAGATCCACCTGACCATCCAACAGGTCCGCCATCCGCTCGGCCTTGTGCAGGGCGTGGGGCACGATGGCGTCCATCAAGCCTCCCACAGCGTCGGCGGTGGCCACGGTGTTCTGCTCCACCAGGAGGATGGGCACGCTGCGCTTCGCCGCTTCCACCCGGATGTACTCGGTAGGACGGGAGCCGCCGGTGAGCACCAGGCACTGGGTGTCCTGCATCAGGGAGGCCATCTGGATGTCGGGGCGTTCGGCGCGGGTGATCACCGCCTGGTGGGCGTATCGCCCGAAATAGCCGGCGCCGGAGTCCATGATGTTGCCGCCGATGAGGAAGCGGTCAATCCATACGTCGCCGTCGGTTGGGGCAAGTTCCCAGCGCCCGCCCAGGTTGGCCTCCAGCTGCTCCAGGTTCAGCGAAAGCATGGGCCGGTCTTCCGGTAGCGCGCCCATGGTCGGCACACCGACCGTAGCCAACTCGGCCAGCACGCCCGCAGCACGTTGCGACCGATAGCGCGGCGTCTGATTGACGATCACGCCGGCCAGACGGTCCCCCAAGGTGGCCACCGCACCGGACACGCTAACCGATGTCAGTTCCAGCTCGTATCCGAAGATCGCCACCACGCGCGCTGATAGCCGCTCCGCCAAACCGGAGGCGATGGTAGATGCTGCACCAGAGCCGCTGGCGGGGTTAGGGACCTCGACAACCACATGCTCGCTGATGCCCGTCAGCGACCGCACCGCGCTGGCGGCGGCGTCCAGGCCGGCATCGTCTTCAGAGGATGCCACGGCGACTCCGCCACGAAAATGCCGGGCAAAGTAGACGGCATCGGGGTCCGTACGGCCGGCCGGGGACAGAGGCTTGCACGCGGAGGCCTTGGCACCCGACCGGGCGATAAGGGTGACCAACCCGGCGGCTACCGAGGTCTTACCAGCGCCGGGTTGATGGGAGGCTACGAGCAGAATTGCCATCGGCGTATTTTGAACTGATCAGCCGCTTCTACTCAGGGCTGACCGGAACGCGGAATACGGGCTGCCCGTCGCTGCCGTGGGAGTGATTAGCCAACGCCAGCAACAACTGTTGGTTTCCGCGTCGCATCTCTTCTCGTAGCTCTTCACGCAAGTTGCGCATTTCTTCGCGTATCTCGCGCAGCTCTTCGGAGTGCCGGTCAATCTTGTTCTCGAGCTGCCCGACCCGATTGGTAAGTTTGCCCAACCAAAAGACGCCGCCGCCAATGACCACCAGCAGGGTGACAACACTGACTATCGCGGTGACTATGGAAGGGTCGAAGGTGACCATGGTATGCGCCGATAATTGGCCCAGGCCATCGGCTAATAATCGTCGACCCGGTTCTCGATGAAGTTGGGGTCAAAGCCGGGCGGGAACTTGGTGGTATCGTCCCACTTGCCCATGGTCATGTCGCAGCGGTGCAGGCTCGCGCGGTTGAAGTTGGCGCCGCGCAGGTCGGTCATTATCCACATGGAATCCCGGATCTTGGCGGCGGTGAAATCCGCTCCCTGCATGATGGCCCGGCTCACGTCGGCCCCGTTCAGGTTGGCGCCTTGCCAGTTGGAGTCGGTCAGGTTGGCGGAGCGCAGGTCGACCTCGATCGCCGTGGTTTGGCTACAGTCCGCGCCCGTCAGGTCGGTGTTCAGGAAAGAGGCCCGGTTGAGGCGGGACCACTGCAGGACAGCCTCCCGCATGTTGGACTGCTTGAGGTCGGCCCAGAAGAGGTTGGTGTTCCGCAGGATGGTGGTGGCCATCTGGGCGGAAGCCAGGGTCGCGCCGTACAGGTCGGCTCCGGTAAAGTCGGCCGAGCGCAGATCGGCCCGCGACAGGTTCACCCGGGTAAGGCGGGCGTCGGCCAAGGACGCACCGCGCAGGTCGGAGCCACGCAGATCCACGCCGGCCAAGTCCAGCCCGGACAGGTCTGCGGCTCGCAGGTCAAGGCACTCTCCGGCGTTGGCTGCTCGCCACGCTTCCAACGTGGCCTTTCCGGAGCGAACGACTGCTACATGATCGGGATTAGCCATTTATGCGTTTCTCGCTGCGGCGATTTCGTCTTCGACGTCGAAAACTCGCTCGGCGACGACCATCTTGAGCTCGTTGACCTTACTGTAGCCCGGGTACTCGTCGCCGTCTTCGTCGAAGCGGTCGAAGATCTTGTCGCCGTCGAGGTAGATCTCGAGGCGTCCCTTGCCGGCGGGGGTGAGCTTGATCGCGATGTCACCGGCGTTCTGGGAACGCCAGAATTCGGTCGCCAGCCACGTGGCGAGGCCGTGGTAGCCTCAAGGGACGCAGTAGACGATGTCGACTTCAACTTTGCCGAACTCGGACCTGGTCATTGTCATGGTTGATGCTCCGATTAGGGGGTTACGCGGCGCGACGAGATTGCCACGCTACGCTCGCAATGACAGATTGTTTGCCGGCGGGGGCGAAACCCGTCAGCTAACGCGGGCGCTGGCCTGGCCGACGGCGGTCTTGTCGCCGTTCTGGTTCTCGCAATAGACGTCCACCGTGACCAGTGTGGAACCGTCGTCCTGCGGCTCGCGGCTGTTTACCTGCCCATGGATGCTAACGGTGTCGCCGTGTTTCACGGGACGCAGGAACTTGAGGTTGACGTTGCCGGAACGGTGGAAGTCGTCGGCGCCGATGAACTTGCGCATGGCCTCGGTGCAGAAGGCGATGCTCATGCGGCCGGAGGCGATGGCGTAGGTTGTGCCGAGGCGCTTGGCGGCCAGTTCGGGATCGTTGTGGATGTTGGCCCGGTTTAGGATGCCGCAGTCTTCAAACTGGTTGATGACTTCCTGGCTGATGTGCTTGGTGATAACGGGCAGCGTTTCGCTGTCTAGCCTTGCGGATGCCATTTCTTGCCCAACTCCTCGGGTTTCTTGATCTGGTAGGTGCGCATCTTTTCGATGAGTCGCCCGTCCTCGTCGGTGGCCGTTGCTTCGATGACCAGATAGGGCTTCTCGCGGCGGACGTACTTGTTGTGGACCCGACCGGTGACGCGGATCTTCTTGCCCGGTACCGGCGGATTGTACAAGTCAATCTCGTTGCCGGCGTTGATGCTCCCGGTCTGGTCGTCGTAGGCCAGCGCCAGCGAAGTGGCGTCGTGCTTGACGGCGATGGTGGGGAACACCGCATCGGGGTCGTCCACGGCCCGACGATAGAGGTCCACCATCTGCTGGGTCAGCAGGTACTCGTAGGAGCCCAACTCCTCCCCAATCTGTACTTCGGCGTAATCGAAAAGGGGCAGTTCTTGTTCAGCCATAATGGGACACTCCCAGTATCGTTTGCGTAAGCGGAACTTACGATACCGCAGGGCGCGTCGGGCGTCAATCGGGATCAGCCGGCGGCCATACGGACGGGGATGGTGTCGGTGAAGGGGACGCGGAAGGTGCGCTCCAGGGCGCGCTTCCACAGGGGCGACAACTCGATGGTGTCGCGGTCGTCGCGCATGGGCAGCGGCACCGGATGGCAGGGACACTCGGGCGGCGTCTGGCCACGGGCGTAGAAACCGTGGGGGTCCGGTCGACGGGACAACGGCGCTCCTACCAAGTTGTGGGCCTTGGCTATCTCCTTGTAATCCGGCAGGGCGATGATCTCCGACACGCAGGTGGGCGCGGGTCGGCGGGGCGGACGGTTGCGGCGGCCCCGTCCCGACGTGGGACGGCCGGCGATGGCTCCCTCCACCGAACGGATCAACGCCGCCACACGGTTGCGGGCGCGACGGGACAGACGCTGCCGTTGGATGGGTAATGCCGCAGCCAGTTGGTCGCGCAACTGGTAGATGCTGCGGAAGATGCGGACCCCTCCGTTGGAGATCTGTCCCGCATCCGCCAGCATGAACAGGGTGTTGGTCAACTTGCGCCGGGTGGGCCGGCGCAACAGGGCACAGTGGAACAAGGCCGACGTGGCCGCGTGAGAGGCCGCCCGGGCCAGCGCATTGGCGGCACGATCGTATTTGCCGGAGTTGTGGTCGGACCGGGCCAGGGACAGAAACCGCCGGGCCTGGGTCTGATGATGATGGACACTGCCCATGGTTGATGACGCTCCTTGATGCGGGTACGTCCCGATGGGATGGGTAATGGTTGTGGGTATGTGGCCGGCGAGGGCACCCGCACGGCGGCGTTGGCCCATGCCCCGGCGAGATTGCCGCGAATGCCTGGGGCATTCTCGCAATGACATCTGGGATGGGATTGCCGCGCTGCGCTCGCAATGACAGATGTACCGGGTTGGTTGTGGTTGCCGGGTGACCGACGCGGCAGCGGACAGGCGAAGGGCTGCTGGCGGGTCAGGCACGAGGCGATGTTCGATGGGCTTGCTCCTTTTGTCGCTGGGTTGCAGGTTGTTGGTTTGCAGGCGATTGGGATTTTGACCAGGTCCCAGGTGTGTATCAGCCCTACGGCCGGAGGTATTGCGCTGGGTTTTTGGCTCTCATTCTCCATGCCTCCGGGGCACGATGCCTGGAGCATGGCGCGCTGTGGCAGGCGCGGTGGCCGAGGGGACTGCTCCGGTTATAGCGACCGAGGACAGTCTCCTGCAGAGGCCGGTAGCGACTTGGTGCTGATGTGGCCGTGTTGCCTGGGACCTGGTCGGGATCGAGTTTTCGCCTGTGGATACATGATAGCACGGGCGTTCTGGCATTTGCGGAAAGTGGGTGTCAGCAGATTTCGGGACGTGGAGTCGTGGTCGGCGTAGCACGGTAGAACCGACGAGATTGCCGCGCTGCGCTCGCAATGACAGTGGGAATGGGTTTCACCAGATTTGGGCGTGGGAAGTGATGGTCGGCGTAGCCTGGTAGGATCGGCGAGATTGCCGCGCTGCGCTGGCAATGACAATGGGGGAAGGTGCTGGCAATGACAGTTTGAACGCTAGCGAGTACGCGTCAAGTTGTGGTCTTGTGTACTCCACCGAAGCCCCCGTGGGGTCGCTCACTTATAGCGGTGAACTATTGTCGCAAGGACCATCACCATCAGCAGAACAGAGAGCACCACCGACATGGCAAGTAGAGCCCGCAGGCCGGATTCCCACCAGAAGAAACTACCCACGATCGCCACGACGATAATGAGGAAAAACACCGCGACGGCGATTGTCCCCGTCAGCAATAGTCGACCCGTGTCTGGTGTAACCAGCCCGGCCGTCTCGGACGTTCCAGTCGCTGTCGTTTCCTGGTTGACCGTGGCAGGTGTTCCTTGCCTGGCGGTCGCGGACGTGTCCCGCATGGCCGCCTCCGATCTGCGGGCTGCGCATGTGTTGGCAATGCTGCCTATCAGGACGAGCATAAAGTTCAGCAGAACGGCCAATGGCGCCGAGAAGTACAGAAGCACCGCGTCGTCCAATATCCCGGTACCCCAAAAGAGGATGATGCCCACGAACGCAAGCAGCACGAAGAGCATAAAGCCCACCGGAACGCTGACCAACATGGCAATCACCAGAACAATCAACTTTTGTCCGACGTCCAGATGGGGGCGTTTCAGCACATAGAGCAACGACGCACAGGTCGTGACGGCGATGATCAGTGCGGATACCAGATTGACTATGGTGGACACTCCTCTGCCGGCGAGATTGCCACGCTTCGCTCGCAATGACATAGGAGTTACGCAGTTGAACTGAGTAGATTAGGGAAGGGCCAAGCCGACCGGGTATATTGTGGACAATCAACCGGTTCCGGGATGGTGAGCGGGAATGAACGCAGCGCGATGTGATGAATTGGACTACATCCAATTTTTGGTGGCAGCCCAAAGGGTGTTCACCTGTACCGAAGCGGCCCGTTGTCAACCGGCGTCGCCCCAAGCCCCAGCCCACGATGCTTTCACCCGCCTGCTGCGACGACAGCCTCCCGACACGGAGGCGCTGTGGCGGGAAGTGAGACCCCTGGTACAACGCAAGGCGGGAGCGCTGGTATTGGATGACACCACGTTGGACAAGCCTTACGCCAAGAAGATGGAGTTGGTGTCCCGCCATTGGAGCGGGAAGCACCGGCGCGTGGTGTGGGGCATCAACCTGCTGACCTTGCTGTGGACCGACGGCGACGCGCTGCTGCCTTGTGATTTCCGCATCTACGACAAGCCGCTGAGCGGCTTGACCAAGAACGACTATTTCCGGCAGATGCTGACGGTGGCGGGCCAGCGGGAGTTTCAACCCGAATACGTGCTTTTTGACAGTTGGTACGCCAGCCTGGACAACCTGAAAGCGGTGCGGGCTCAGGGCTGGCCGTGGCTGACCCAGTTGCGGAGCAACCGGTTGGTCAACCCCGACGGGCCGGGCAACGTGAGGATCGGTACGCTGGAGTTGTCCGCCCTCGGCCAGGTGGTGCATCTGCGGGGCTACGGGTGGGTCAAGGTGTTTCGGACCGTCTCCACAGACGGAGACGTGGAACACTGGGCCACCAGCGACTTGGACCTGACGCCGGAGCGACGGGAAGAGCTGGTGCGGCAGGCTTGGGGGATTGAGGTGTACCATCGTGGCATCAAGCAGTATTGCGGAGTGGAGAAGTCGCCCGCCCGCAAAGCGCCGGCGCAGCGCAATCACATCGGCCGGTCCCTGCAAGCCTTTCTGCGGTTGGAAGTCCATCGGCTCCGCACTGGGGTCAGCTGGTACGAGGCTAAAGCCAGCATCATCCGTGAGGCCCTGCGGGAATACCTCTCCCATCCCTGGTACCAACTCTCCCCAACTGCGTAACTCCTATGACAGTGGGAGTTGCCGATTGGAGGCTGTCGCAGGAACGGGGAATCAACGCGAGACGGTTGCTGTAGTTTGGCGTGGGGCGGCCACCGGAAACGTGGGTCTGGGCAACGGGCTGGTAGAGCGATTTTGGGAACCGGCGTGGGCATACAAAAAACCCCAAGCTTTTGCATGGGGCATCGGGATGCTTGCCGAAATATTTGCGAACGGGGCGTTGCGCTGGAGCCTTCGATACGGCTGCCCGCGTTCGCGGGGGCTATGGAGGCGCGGGGGATCGTGTCGTACTTACACGGCGCGCCTATCGTAGATAACGGCCAAATTTCCTGGTGAGGATTCGTGACCCTTCATGATGTGCCCATTGAAGAGCAGGCCCTTATCCAGGGCCGTCAGGTTTTGAAAATTGGCTGACGCCAGCTCCAGGTCAGAAGGAGCGTCCGGATCGAAGATGAACACCCGGTTGACGTTCCCGGCGCCGAGCCGGCCTCGTTTGGCTACGTAACACATGTCCGCGGCATCTTGCGACGCAACACCGAAAGTCTTGAGCAACTCTTGGGAAAGCTCGTTAACCTGTTTGCCGAATGGCCATAGTTTCGTAGCTTTTCTTCTGTTTGAGCGGTCGGAATGGAAGAGGGGAGGCGAAATTCGCCTCCCCTCTTCGTACGGGATCCTAGAATCGGCCCCGGTTTGACGACGCACCCTGTCGTCTGAAGCAGTCGCTGCAGTAGACCGGGCGGTCGCCCCTGGGCCGGAAAGGCACCATGGTGTCCTTGCCACACTCGGCACAAACGGCGGGGTGCATTTCGCGATCATTCCTGTCGTATCCGCCACCGAAGCCGCCGTCGTTGCGCTGGGCTCGCTTGGCCTGGCGGCAGTTCGGGCAGCGTTTGGGCTCGTTGGTGTAACCCTTCTCAGCGTGGTACGACTGGTCGTCAGCGCTGAAGGTGAAGGATTGGCCGCACTCGTTACAAGAGAGGGTTCGATCCTGGTAAGTCATTCATGACCCCTTTTATTTGGATAGTTGACAAGTAGACTGGGCCAACAAGGTAAGAACCGCAACGGGACTTGGGGGCCCAGAGGGGAACTGACGAGGAACCAAAGGTTGAGCTAGATCGCTGAGAAGCGACCCAGGAAACTCAGAGTACAGTCACTGAGAACATGATACCACACCACCCAGGCGAGCGACGTGTCGGGCAGGATTTGGGCCAGGGTCTTTCGATTATTTGGGAAACAAGGGTAACGGCAAGCTTGGAGGAAAAAGCGCCGGAGATATAGGGTAGGGGCATCCACAGGTTTGAGGGTGCGTGATGAGGACAGAGCCGGGATCAGAAGCTGGATTGTCGCTGATTGAGGTGTTGGGTCGGGTGCGGGATCCGCGCAGCGCCCATGGGAAGCGTCATCCACTGGGGGCGATTTTGGGATTGGCGGTGTGCGCCATGCTGTGCGGAGCGCGCAGTCTGTACGCCATCAGCCAATGGGGCCGAGATCAGGGTCAGGAAGTGTCCGAGGCCTTGGGGTTCACCAGGGAGCGGACGCCGTGCGTGTCCACGCTGCATCAGGTGTTCAGCCGGTTGGATCGGGAGGCATTTGAAGGGGTGTTGGGGCAATGGCTGCAGGAGCGCGGCTGGTCAGAGAGTGCGGCGGTGGCCATTGACGGTAAAAGGTTGCGGGGCATCCACGGTGATCAGTTGCCCGGGGTGCATCTGGTGGCGGCGTATGCCCATCAGGCTGGGATCGTGGTGGGACAGCAGGCGGTGGGGGAGAAGAAGAACGAGTTGGACGCGGTAGCGGGTCTGCTGGGGCAGTTGGACCTGGAAGGTCTGGTGGTAACCGGCGATGCCCAGTTCACCCAGCGGGAGGTGTGCCAGCGGATCGTGGCTCAAGGGGGCACTACTTCCTCGCGGTAAAGCACAACCAGCCCACCCGGTTGGAGGACATCACGGCCGTATGGGATGGGGCGCCTGCTTGGGATGGGGCGCCCCCGGCGCCACCCCAGGCAGTCCAGATAGGCCAGCACGGTGGTCGGGTGGAACAGCGGCGGTTGTGGGCCTCCGACCTGCTGGTGGGCTACAGCGACTGGCCGCACCTGGCCCAGGTATGCAAGATAGAGCGCATCGTCCGCAAGAAGAACGTCACTGGGCGAGAAGTGGCTTACGCCGTGACCAGCCTGCCGCCTCAGGAAGCCGACGCCGGCCGGCTCCTCGCACTTTGGCGGGGACACTGGGGCATCGAGAACCGAGTGCATTGGGTACGGGACGTTACCTTTGATGAAGACCGCTCCCAAGTGCGCACGGGCTCCGCACCTCAGATCATGGCGGCCCTGCGCAATGTGGTCATCAGTGTGCTGCGATTGGCTGGGGAAACCAATATCGCGGCCGCCTTGCGCCGCTGCGCCGTGCATCCATCACGTCCGTTAGCCTTGATCGGCGCACCACCCAAATAATCTAAAGACCCTGGGATTTAGGCGCACGCGTACCAAGTTTGTCATTGCCATGAGCGTAGCGATGCGGTAACCGACGTCTCCTCCGCCAACGAGATTGCCGCGCTTCGCTCGCAATGACAAGGTAAAAGGCGCTGGCAATGACAGTTCTCGCGCAAGGGGGTAGGCGTGATTGCCGCGCTTCGCTGGCAATGACAGTTCTCGCGCAAGGAGGTACGCGTGAGTAACGCGCTTCGCTGGCATTGGCAGTGACGGCAGGAATGGTGGCGGACGGTTTGTTGTAGAATTGGCGGGCGCACGCAGACATTCGCCGCTCGCAGTATGGGCGGCCCGTTGACGGAGGAGCCCATGTCCCAACTGATGACCGGCAAACAGGCGTTGCTGGAGATGCTCAAGGCCGAGGGCGTTGAGTACATATTCGGCAACCCCGGAACCAGCGAGGGGCCGATCATCGACCTGCTGGGCGATTACCCCGAGTTACGCTACATCCTGACCCTACAGGAAAGCGTGGCGATGGGGATGGGCGAGGCCTACGCCCGGGCCACAGGCATGGCGTCCTTCGTCAGTCTCCACGTGGACAGCGGGTTGGCGAACGGGATCGCCCTGATGCTGGACGCGCTGAACACCGGCACGCCGATGGTGGTGACCTCCGCCAACTACGATATCCGCAAAGTGAACGAGACGATGACCGACCTGGCGGAGCTGGTGCGTCCGGTCACCAAGTGGTCGGTGCAACTGTCCCATGCGGACCAGATACCCAGCGCGATCCGCCGGGCGTTCAACGAGGCCAACAGCCACCCCAAGGGGCCCGTCTACGTGGGCTTCACGTCCAATGCGCTCGAGGGGATGGCGGAGATGAACATCGAGCCGTCGCGGCCGGTGTACGACGGGTCGCGACCCAGCGCGGAGGGGATCGCACAGGCGGCCTCGCTGCTGATGGACGCCAGCCGGCCGATACTGCTGGTGGGGGACCGGCTTTCGGATGATGGCGCAGTTGACCAGGCGGTGGAGCTGGCTGAGCTGATGGGCCTGCCGGTATACCAGGCGCGTGGCGCCGAGGTGTCGTTCCCGACCACCCACGAGCAGTTCCTGGGGGCGTTGTCGCTGCGGGTTTCCGACCAGCGCGCGGTGCTGCAGGCGGTAGACCTGGTCCTGGCCGTGGGCTCGGATCCCTTTGAGGAACTGTTCTACTGGGGCGACGTGATCCTGCCGGCCGAGTCCAAGCTGGTGCACATTGATCCGGACCGGAGCCGCATCGGGCGCTCGGAACCGACGGACGTGGGCATCGTGGGACATTGCGGATTGGCGTTGGAGGACCTGATCGCGGCGCTGAAGGAACGGCTTTCCCCCGGCGACCGGTCGGCGATCGGGCTGCGCAAACAGGGGGTAGTTGCCGAACGGCAGAGCAACCGGGCGGCGTTCGAGGAATCGGTGGCCGAAAAGTGGGACCACAAACCGATGACGCCGGCGCGGATGATGGCGGAACTGGCGGCGGCGATACCCGACAACGCAATCGTGGTGGACGACTCGATCAGCAACCGAGGGACGATGCGTCACTACTTCCAGGGAGAGCGGCGGGGCGACCTGCGCGGATACCGGGGGCAGTCCATCGGAGGCGGCATGGGCACCACGATGGGAACGCAGTGCGCCAGCCCCGACCGGCCCGTTTTCGGCATCATCGGCGACGGCAGCGCGATGATGACGGTGCAGGGGTTGTGGACGGCGGCCAACGACAACATCCCGTGTGTTTTCGTCATCTGCAACAACGGGGCGTACCGGGTGCTCAAGGTGAACTTCAACGTATACCAGCGGGACGTGCTGGAGCTGCCGGAGACGTCGGGCGGGCGGCTGATGTACTCCGATTTTGGGACCCCCTTCGACATGGCCGCCATCGCCAACAGCATGGGCGTCCACGGGGAGAGGATCACGGACCCGGCGGAGATCAAACCGGCGGTGGACCGGGCGGTGGCGTCCGGCAAGCCGGCGCTGCTGGATATGGTGATCGACGGGGCGCTGTAGGCGACGTGAACCGCACGTCGGCCGCGAATGGGTTGGCACACCGGAACTGACGAGAGAGCGTCAATCTCATCGGGGCATGGTTCGCCGTTACGGCAACGAGGTTGCCACGTCGCTCCGCTCCTCGCAATGACAATTAACTTGGAAGGGAGACTTAGCGATGCGTACCAATACCACCAAGGCGAAGCTGAACGAGGGCGAGGTCGTGTTCGGGGCGATTGTCACGCGATACGCGCCCGACATGGTCGAGATCTTCGGAGCCCTGGGCTACGATTTCGTGATGATCGACTGCGAGCACGGGCCGGCCAACCTGGACCAGGTGGAGCACATGGTGCGCGCTGCCGAGTCCTTCGGGATCACGCCCATCGCGCGGATACCGGACCACTCCGACCAGACGATACTGCGGTTCCTGGACCGGGGTTTGCAGGGGATCATCGTGCCCCATGTGAACAACGGTGAGCAAGCTGCGGCCATCGCCCGGGCGGCCCGGTACTACCCTGACGGTTACCGCGGCATGGGCGGAGGACGGGCGCAGGACTACGGCATCGGCGTGACCCGGGACGAGGCCACGGCGTGGGTCAACTCCCAAGTGCTGGTGATCCCCATGGTCGAAGACGTCGAGGCCGTGGGCAACCTGGATGAGATCCTAGAGGTCTCCGGCGCGGACGTGCTCCACGTCGCGGCGTCGGACCTGGGGCAGAGCATGGGCAACCCGGGCGTCGCCGAGGTACGGCGGGTGATGAGCGAGGTGATCCCCCGGGTGCGCGCCGGCGGCAAGAGCGTCGGCGTGGGCGGCAACAATCCGGCGGACACGGCCGGCGTCGCCGAGTTCATCAAGCTGGGCGCGAACTTCGTCACGGTATCGGGCTGGGGCCTGCTGCGCATCGGCGCCGAGGACTTCCTGAAAAACGTGAACGCCGCCCGGTAACGGGGCGGCGTCGATGGCCAAGCGGTTGCTGTTGAACCTCGGCGCGCCCGGGGTTCACGACTGTCAGCGCGGGTCAGTAAAGGTGGCAGGATACGGTGTGTCCGGGCGCCAACTCCGTGACCTCCGGAATGTCCCTGGAGCAACGCTCCATGACGAAGGGGCAGCGGGGATGGAACCGGCAACCCTCGGGGGGATTCAGCGGGGAGGGCACCTCGCCGGTCAGGATCATCTCTTCCTGTTCGATGTCCGGATGCGAGGGCAGCGCCGCGTTCATCAGGGCCTTGGTGTAGGGGTGTGAGGCATTATTGAACAATTCTCTCGTGGGCCCGTACTCAACGATCTGACCCAGGTACATCACGGCCACCCAGTCGCACATGTACCGCACTGTTGCCAAGTGGTGCGCGATCATCATATAGCTGACGTTGTACTCCTGCTGAAGGTCCTTCAGCAGGTTCATTATCTGGGCGCGAATGGACACGTCGAGCGCCGAAACGGGCTCGTCCAGCACGATTACTTTGGGCTCCACGGACAGGGCCCGGGCAATGGCCAACCGCTGGCGTTGCCCACCGCTGAACTCGTGGGGGTAAAGGTTGGCGTGGTAGTTGCTCAGGCCCACGTCCGCCAGCAGCTTGGCGACCCGGTCCTGCATGTCCCGACGGCTCATGTTGAGGTTGATGACCATTGGTTCGGCGATCAAGTCCCGAACACGCATCCTGGGATTGAGGGAGCTCCAAGGATCCTGGAAAACTGCTTGAACCGAACTGCGATACACGCGGCGCTGCTCGGCGTTGGCGTCGCGAATTTCCTGGCCCTGGAACCGGATGCTCCCCTCGGTGGGCTCCTCCAGCATCAGCAGCATCTTGGCGGTGGTGCTCTTGCCGCACCCGGACTCGCCCACGATGCCCAGAGTCTCGCCGGCCCGGACCTGGAAGGAAACGCCGTCGACGGCTTTGATCCATCCGGTTACTTTGGACACCAGGAGACCCCTGGTCACGGGGAAGTGTTTTTTGAGGCCGAAGGCCTCAAGCAGCACCTCGTTCTGAGTGTGGGTCGCCGGGTTTGATTCCAGGGTGGTCATTCCAGCCTCCAGCAGGCCGCATAGTGGCTATCCGTCACGTCGAATTGTGGCGGATAGGTCCCAAGGCATTTGTCCATTACGTATTGACAGCGAGGCGCGAAGGGGCAGCCTGGCGGGAGATCGTGAAGCATCGGCGGCTGCCCTTCAATGGAATACAGTCGATCGACGTCCTCTTCGAGCTTCGGGACGGAGGACAGAAGCGCCTCCGTGTAGGGGTGCGACGGGTTGTTGAATATGTCCCGCACGTCACCCATCTCCACGATCCTGCCCGCGTACATCACTGCTACGCGGTCGCACATCTTGGCTACGATCCCGAAGTCGTGGGTGATGAAGATGAGGCCGATGTCAGAGGCCTCCTGGAGTTCCTTGAGGAGCTTCAGGTATTGTGCCTGGATGGTCACGTCCAGCGAGGTTGTCGGCTCGTCGGCGATCAACACGATTGGTTCGCAGGATATGCCGATTGCTCCGACGACGCGCTGGCGCATGCCTCCGCTCATCTGGTGTGGGTAGTCCCGGACCCGGGACTCGGCGGCGGGGATGTTCACCTTGCGGAGCACGTTCAGCACCTGCTGCAAGATAGTGCGCTTGGGGATGTCCTGGTGGATTTTGATGGCTTCGCCAACCTGGTTGCCGATGGTAAAGACCGGGTTGAGGGAAGTCATCGGGTCCTGGATGATCAGTGCGATCTGGCTTCCCCGGATCTCGCTCATCTCCTTATCAGATAGCTGCGCCAGGTCCTGGCCTTCCAGCAGGATCTGACCATCCACGATCCGGCCCGGCGGCTCGGGGACCAGCCGCATCAGCGACAGCATGGTCACCGACTTGCCCGAACCAGACTCGCCGACGATGCCCAAGGTCTCGCCGCGCCGCAGGTTAAAGCTGACGCCGTCGACCGCTTTAACTGTACCCCAACGGGTCTCAAAATAGGTTCTCAGTCCGTCAACTTGCAGAACCACCGGGCTTGCGTTTTCGGTAGCGCTAGATGTCATGCTTCAACCTGCTTGTGGGTGGGCCATCGATTATTCGGGCAAAAATGATCAGCTCAGTTGGCGGAGCCTGGGATCGAGGCGGTCGCGGATCCAGTCGCCGAACAGGTTCATGGACAGCACGGTCAGCATGATGGCCAGGCCGGGCATGGTTGAGATCCACCAGGCCACTGCGAGACGGTCACGGCCGTCGGACACCATGGAGCCCCAGGCTGGCGTGGGCGGCGGCACTCCCGCTCCCAAGAAGCTGAGGGTGGATTCCAGCAGGATTACGATGCCGACCTCAAGCGTAGCCAACACGATGAGGGTGTTGATGACGCCCGGGAAGATGTGCATGGCCAGGATGCGGGGCGTTGATGCTCCGGCGACCTTGGCCAGGGCGACAAAGTCCATCGTTTTGAGTTGCAGCACCTCACCCCGCACGTTGCGGGCGAAGCGGGGCCACACCGCGATGGCAAGGATCGCCACGATGATAAGGAAGGACTGCCCCAGCGCCAGGACCAGCACCAGGGCCAGCAATATGGTTGGTATTGCCAGCTTGATGTCCACGATGCGCATCAGGACCTCATCCACCCACCCGCCGTACCAGCCGGCGATCAGGCCACTGGTCACTCCGATGACCATGCCCACTCCCAGCGTCACCAGCACCACGGCAAGGGAGATGCGAGCCCCGAAGATAACCCGGCTCAGCAAGTCCCGGCCCAGGTGGTCGGTGCCCAACAAAAATTCTGAACTTCCGCCCTCTTCCCATGCTGGCGACAGGTTGCGGTCGCGCAGGCTGCCGCGTTCCGGGTCGTGCGGTGCGATCAACGGAGCGAAAACCCCGGTGACAACGAACACCACCAGAATGAAGATGGGGATCAGCGGCCACCGGCGCAGTTGCCAGGCCCGCCTGACGATGCGAGTCGGCATCGGCACCGGCTGTACGACCAGAGTTGTCTCTACTGCCACGATAACTTCCTCCGCTTAGGAGTAACGAATCCTTGGATCGATATAAGCGTACATGATGTCGACCGATAGCGCCGCTACCACGTACATCAGCGTGAACACAATGACCACTGCCTGCAGCAGCGGGTAGTCGTTACCGGCCAGCGCCTGGATAGCCAACTGACCCAACCCGGGCCACGCGAACACAGTTTCCACGACCAGGGAACCCGTCACCAGGCTTCCCAGTGTGATGCCCGCGAAGGTCAGCACCGGAATCAGCGCGTTGCGCAGCGCATGCTTCCAGATGACCGCGTTGTTGGCCACGCCCTTGGCCCGCGCCAGCTTGACGTACTCGGAATCCAGCACGTTCAACATGGCGGACCGGAGAAGTCGTAGATTGGCGGCCGCGTAGAACCAGCCCAGCGCCACCGCCGGCAATATTATGCTGGAAACCTCCTGCCGACCGTAGGGCGGTAACCAGTCCAATCGCACTGCGAACAGGAACACCAGCATCAGCCCCAACCAGAATACCGGGGCCGATTGTCCCACCAGCGCGATTGTTTTGCCGGCCATGTCAAGGAAACTGCCGCGTTTGACGGCAGACAGTATGCCGAGCGGGACCCCAACGATCACCGAGAACGCGAACGCGGCCAGACCGAGTTGGAGCGTTGCCGGTATCCGCTCAATGATGACCTCCATGGAAGGCCGGCCCTCTTTAATCGATTTACCGAAGTCGCCCTTGAGCGCGCTGCCCAAGAAAATCCCGTATTGATGATAGTACGGCTTGTCCAGCCCAAGGCTTGCCGTGAGCCGGTCCCAGTCCTCCTGGGTGGAGTAGTCGTCCAGGTAAACGTGTCGGGGATCGCCGGCCGCCCGGCTCATGACGAAGATGATCAGCGAGACCGCCAGCAGGGTCAACAGAGCCAGCAGGATGCGTCGCAACAGATATCGCTGCATAAATTCACTACCTCACAAACTGTTTCGCTGCTTGATAAGCGCGGTTAGAGGAATTGACCGGAGCCGAGTCCGCAGCCACGGGACGTGGCAGGGGGAGCAGCCGAAATCATCACGAAGTCTTGCCAGGGGCACGGGCACCGCCGTCCGCTGTTTCGCCCTCGTTGGAGCGTCCCAGCATCGTGTCGTCCGAGGGGTGGTGCGACTGGGTGCGCCGCCAGAACCCGCCTTCGTAGCCGATGTTGAACAGCAGCGCGATGACGTTGGGCAGGAGGGTCGCTCCCATAGCAATGTAGGTTCGGGGCTTGAAGAGGTAACCGCACACGCCCACACAGTTCGCGTCCTCAATTGCGGAGATGTGATCGCCGACCTGGTAACCAACCCAGCCGGCAGCGGTGCTGACCACCGCAAGACCCAGACCGACCGCGAGCCACACTGGCCAAGGCGGGATGGCGTCAACTCGGAACATCGTGAGCCCGGCGCCGATGCCGGCGCCGACACCGGCGCCGATCATCAGCATGGCCAACTGTGCAAGCAGGCCGGCGACTCCGAAGAACACGGCCAACGCCAACGCTACCGCCATTCCGATGGACCCTAGTACGGCCGCCAGCGGGAATCCCAAGAGGGTTCTCGCGAGGACCGATATCCAAGGCTTTTGCCACCCCATTTTGACGTTACCTGTCTGCTGCCAGCCCGCCGGATTAACCGCGGGGCCGGATGAATTCGTAGCCATTGATGTTCCGCAGGTCCGCGTAGCGCACACCTTCGTTCCAGGGCTGGATGCGAGGACCTACGGGCCAAAGCGAATCGAAGTTGTACAAGCCGACGCCCGTGACCGCGTTCTCGAACATGAACGTCGCGATTTCGATGGCCAACGCACGCCTCGCCTCGGAGTCGACCTCGGCCATGTGCTGGGAGACCTTCTCGTCGAACCAGGGGTGCTCGACGCCCCGGTTCCATACGGCCTGGTGGTGCAGCTTGGACAGCATTCCGGAGAAGCCCTGGCCCGGCTCCAGCCGGATGCCACCGGCGTGGCAGGTGGAGCCCTGGTAGTTGCGGGCGATCAGGCTGGGCCGCAGGGTGGTGTAGGGTATCTTCTGGAATTCCACGTCCAGACCGATGTCGCCCCACATGGCGGCGACGGCCTCGCAGGCTTCCACTTCCACCGGAGCGCCGCGCAACGCTGGCGTGAGCGTGATACTGAACCCGTCGGGGTAGCCGGCTTCGGTCAGAAGCTCCCTGGCCCGGTCCGGATTGTACTCCCACCGCAGTTCCTGGGGCAGCCAGGTGTCTTCGTACTGGCCAAAGTCCCAGAGTACCGCGGGAGAGCCGTAGCCGTGCAGCAGCGTGTCGACGATGCCCTGGCGGTCAATGGCGATGGACAGAGCGTTGCGCACTTTGGCGGCGTTCTTCCACGCTTCCGAGTTGATGTCGGGGTCGGCCGACACCCAGGGCAGGTCCGGATCGTAACCGGGCTGCTGGTCCTCGGTGCCGATGCCGACGTAGTACTGACCGTAGAAGGTTAGGGCGGACTCGCCGCCACCGGGAACGCGCATGATCTCGGCGCCTTCAACTTCTTCGATCAGGGGCAGGGAGTCGAAAGCGATCAGGGTGGTGTCCAGATTTCCCGTCTGGAAACCTGCGATGCGGGATGACTCCTCCGGGATTTCACGGAAGATCAACTCGGCGAAGTGAGGCGTCTTCCGCCAGTGGTTCTCCACGGCTTCCATGCGCCAGAATTCGCTGGTGCGGAACTCCACCAGGTCCCAGGAGCCGGTGCCGGCGATTTGGGTGTTGGCTTCTTCAACTCCAAGTTCGTCGGACTGTTTCTTGCTGATTATCCAGGTACCTGCGCCACTGGGACTAGTCAAGAACTCGTTGATGGGAACTTCCGACCAGGGTTCACCGGAGTTAACCTCGACCGTGTAGTCGTCAATGGCAGTGGCATGCCCGTTTTCGTTCGACCATATCCGTCGTATGTTCGAAGCCCGGGGGTGCTTGGAGCCTTCCGCTCCAAACTGCCGCATGCTGTAGATGACGTCCTCGGCGGTCATCTCGCCGTAGCCCTTGTGGAACTGGACTCCCTTCACAAGTTCAAAAGTCCACGTGGTTCCGTCTTCGGACATGGTCCAACTCTGGGCCAGCATGGACGCGGGCCGCAAATCGCTCGACACGGTAAGCAGCGATTCTGCGATGGGGGGCTGCTGCAGGAGAAAAATCTGCGGGTTGCCGGTCAGGCTGGGGTGACCCATGAACGGGCCAAGTTCCTTCTGTCCTACCGCCATGGTCCCGCTCGGTTTTTCCGCCATCACCGCGGTGTCCGATTCGGGTGTCGCCGTGGCCGCGGCTACCGGGGCCGCCGCAGGAACCTGCGTGGCGGCGGCTGCGCCAGCCAGTGGCACAGTGGCGGCCGGAGCCGCGCTCTGGTCAGTCGACGACTGGCTGGCCGCCGGTTGGTCGGTTTCCGCCGCACCACCGCAGGCGATCACCAGCGCCAGCAGCAAGGATAATGCCGCCAGGGCGACCGTGATGTTGGAGAACTTTCCTGGAAGACTCAGCATATGCACCTCATGCGACCCACCGGTTTACCCCCGGGGCCGGATGTATTCGTAACCATTGATGTTCCGCAGGTCGCGGTAACGTACGCCTTCGGACCAGGGCTGGATCCTGGGACCAACGGGCCAGATCACGTCGAAGTTGTACAGCCCAATGTTGGTGATGGCGTTTTCGAACATGAACGTGGTGATCTCGATGGCCAGCACTCGGCGCGCCTCGGCGTTGATCTCGGCCTTATGCAGAGCGATCTTTTCGTCAAGCCAGGGGTGGTCCGCACCGCTGGACCAGACCGCCTGGTGGACTAGTTTCGAGCCCTTGTCGGTGAATCCCACCCCCGGTTCCAGGCGGATACTAGCGGCGTGGCAGGTGGCGCCCTGGTACGTTCGTCCCACTATCGTGGGTCGAAGCGTGCCGTAGGGGACCTTTTGGAAATTCACGTCCACGCCGATGTCGGTCCACATGGAAGCGATGGCCTCACAAGCTTCCACTTCAACGGGCGCGCCGCGCAGGGACGGCGTGAGTGTAATGCTGAATCCATCAGGGTAGCCGGCTTCTGCCAGAAGCTGTTTGGCCTGCTCGGGGTTGAATTCCCACCGCATTTCCGGGGGCAACCAGGTATCTTCGTACTGCCCGTACTCCCACATGACGGCCGGGCTGCCATATCCCCGCAGCAAGGTGTCAACGATACCCTGGCGGTCGATGGCGATGGACAATGCCCTGCGAACTTTTGCCGCGTTGGCCCATTCCACTGAGTTGACGTCCGCGCTCGCCGAAATCCAGGGCAGTTCCGGATCAAAGCCGGGCAACTGGTCGTCCGTACCGGCGCCCACGTGGTATTGACCATAGATGTTCAGCGCGGATTCTCCCCCACCGGGCAGGCGCATCAATTCTGCGCCTGCCACGCTGAGCAGAGCATCCAGAGAGTCGAAAGCGATGACGGTGGTATCCAGGTTTCCGGTCTGGAATCCGGCGATCCGGGAAGATTCTTCAGGGATTTCCCGGAAGTACATTTCAGCAAAATGCGGGGTCTTGCGCCAGTGGTTCTCCACGGCTTCCATGCGCCAGAAGGATCCAGTGCTGAATTCCACCAAGTCCCAGGACCCGGTGGCCGCGATCTGGTTGTTTGCCACTTCCGCCCCCAGTTCATCAGTCTGTTTTTTGCTGATGATCCAGGAGCCGGCGCCGCCCGCGCTCGTGGAAAATTCCACGACGGCGACCGGCGACCAGGGTGTTCCGGCGTCGACTTCCACGGTGTAGTCGTCTATGGCGATGGCGTGGCCATCTTCGCTGTCCCAAACCCTGCGGATGTTGGACGCCCGAGCGTGTTTGGAGCCCTCGGCTCCAAATTGCCGCATGCCCCAGATCACGTCCTCGGCGGTCATTTCACCGTAACCCTTGTGGAACTGGACGCCTTTGTTCAGATGGAAAGTCCAGGTCGAACCGTCGTCGGACACTTCCCAGCTATGGGCCAGCATCGGAACGGCCACCAGGTCGCTGCTGACGGTCAGGAGCGATTCGCCGATGGGAGCGGTTTGCAGGACAAAGATCTGCGGGTTACCCGTCAGGGCCGGATGGCCCATGAAGGGCCCGAGTTCCTTCTGAACGACATTGAGAGTTCCCACCGGTTGCTCCGATGAGCCCATCGCAGGACTTTCAGGAGTAGGGATTGGGGTTGCGATAGGAACCGGCGTGGCGGCTTGCTGCCGAGGAGCAGACTGGGCTGGGGTAGGTTCCGGGGCTTGCTGCCCCGAAACCGCCGGTTGGGCGGCAGTCGGTTGCACTGCCTGCTGATTGGATGCGGCCGGTTGGGCCGCTGAGCCTTCCTCGGTCGAAGCGCCACTGCACGCGATAAGCAGCGCCAGCAGCAGGGACAGCGCCGCCACGGCGACCGTGACGGCGGAGAACTTTCTGGGAAGACTCAGCATAGATACCTCAGGTGGCCTACGGGTTTAGCCTTTGGGTTGGATGTATTCGTAACCGTTGATGTTGCGCAGGTCACGGTAGCGCACGCCCTCTACCCAAGGCTGGATTTTGGGGCCCACCGGCCACAGGGAGTCGAAATTATACAGTCCAACACCGGTAATGGCGTTCTCGAACATGAACGTGGCGATCTCGACGGCCAACGCACGCCTCGCCTCGGTGTTGATCTCGGCCATGTGCTCGGAGACCTTTTCGTCCAGCCAGGGGTGCTCAACGCCCCGGTTCCATACGGCTTCGTGGTGCAACTTGGAGAGCATGCCCGAGAAGCCCTGGCCCGGCTCCAGCCGGATGCCGCCCGCATGGCAGGTGGAACCCTGGTAGGTGCGTGCGATCAGGCTCGGCCGCAACGTGGTGTAAGGCAGTCTCTGGAACTTGACGTCCACGCCGATGTCGCCCCACATGGTGGCGATGGCCTCGCAGGCCTCGACCTCCACCGGAGCGCCGCGCAACGCTGGCGTGAGCGTGATGTTGAACCCGTCGGGATAGCCGGCTTCCGCCAAGAGTTGCTTTGCCTTCTCCGGATTGTATTCCCACCGCAGTTCCTGCGGCAGCCAGCTTTCTTCGTACTGGCCAAAGTCCCAAAGCACTGCGGGACTGCCGTGCCCCTGCAGCAGCGTGTCGACAATGCCCTGCCGGTCAATGGCGATGGACAGTGCGGTACGGACTTTGGCCGCGTTCTTCCACGCTTCGGAATTGATGTCGGGGTCGGCGGCCACCCAAGGCAACTCGGGATCGTAACCGGGCTGCTGATCCTCGGTGCCAATGCCCACGTAATACTGGCCGTAGAAGGTCAGGGCCGCCTCGCCGCCCCCGGGGATGCGCATGATTTCGGCGCCCTCAACTTCTGCAGCCAACGGCAGGGAGTCAAAGGACAGGAGGGTGGTGTCCAGGTTGCCGGTCTGGAACCCGGCGATGCGGGAAGACTCCTCCGGGATTTCACGGAAAATCAACTCGGCGAAGTGAGGCGTCTTCCGCCAGTGGTTCTCCACGGCTTCCATGCGCCAGAACTCACCGGTGCGGTACTCCACCAGGTCCCAGGAGCCGGTGCCGGCAATCTGGTCGTTGGCCTCTTCCACGCCGAGCTCGTCGCTCTGCTTCTTGCTGACGATCCAGGTTCCACCGCCGCCGGCGCTGGTCAGGATTTCATTGACCGGAACTTCGGACCAGGGTTCGCCGGTGTTGACTTCGACGGTGTAGTCGTCAATGGCCTTGGCGTGTCCGTCCGGGTTTTCCCAGATGCCGCGCATGTTGGAAGCCCTGGGGTGCTTGGAGCCCTCGGCGCCGAACGCCCGCATGGCCCAGATCACGTCCTCGGCGGTCATTTCGCCGTATCCTTTGTGGAACTGGACCCCCTCGTTCAGGTTGAAGGTCCACGTCGACCCATCTTCGGATACTGACCAACTTTTGGCCAGCATGCCCACGGGCTTCAGTTCACTGGATACCGTGAGCAACGATTCGCCGATCGGAGCGGTCTGCAACAGAAAGATCTGCGGGTTACCGGTCAGGCTAGGGTGGCCCATGAACGGGCCGAGTTCCTTCTGCCCGACGGTAAGGGTGCCGATCGGCCGCTCATCCATGGCGTCGGAGATCTCGGGCGCAACGGTGGCGGCGGGCGCGGCGACCGGGGTGGCAGCGGGGATTTCCGTGGCCGCTGGCGGTGCAGCCGGCTGCTGCGGAGCGGGCGCTGCCTCTTGCGACGCGCCACCGCAGGCAACCACCCAGGCCGACAGCAAAAGCAAGGCCAAAAGGGTTGCGGTCATGGTGATGAACTTTCCTGGAGAACGGAGCATATTTACCTCGTGAGCTTGCAATGGGATTTTGAATCCCGCGGGTTGTTACTTCCGGTGTCGGATGTACTCGTAGCCGTTGATTTGCCGGACGTCAGTGGTCCTAACGTGTTCGGTCCAGGGTTCGATGCGAGGGCCCACCGGCCAAACGGCATCGATGGTGTAATAGTTGATGTCGGTCAGCGCGTGGTCAAACAGGAACTGTCCGATCTCGCGCTCCAGGGCCTCCCGTACGTCCGGATCCACCGCCGACTGTGCTTCCTGCATTTTTGCCTCTGACCAGGCATGTTCCAGTCCCCGGTTGAAGGGGTTTGCGGCCAGGTAGCTGCCAAATCCGGTGGCCGGAGTGGGCAGCGGGGAGCCGGCGTGGCAGGTGGCGCCCTGGTAGGTGCGCGCCACCAACTGGGGCCGCAGCGTGGTGTACGGCACCCGCTGGAACTCCACGTCCAACCCGATGTTGCTCCACATCTGGGCGATGGCCTCGCAACTCTCCACCTCGGCGGGCGCGCCGCGGAGGGAAGGCGTCAGCGTGATGCTGAACCCGTCGGGGTAGCCGGCTTCTTCCAATAACTCCAAGCTGCGCTCCGGGTCGAATTCCCAGTCCCTACCGTCGAGATATTCTTCGAACCCGGTGTAATTTCGCATGGAAGTGCGGATATGACCGTGGCCGGACAGGATGGTGTCCACCAGCGCCTGTCGGTCAATGGCGGCCACCAGGGCCAACCGTACCTTGCGAGCCTGGTCCCACTCCGGTGAAGTTATGTCGTCAGTCGGGGAGACCCAAGGCAGTTCAGGGTCATATCCCGGCCGCGTCTCCACACCTTCGAGGGGATACCAGTTGCCATAAATGCGGAGGCCCATTTCCACGGCGTTGGGCACAGTCACCAATTGAGCGCCTTCCACTTCCAGGACGCTGGGGATCGTGTCGAACGCCATCAGGAAAGTATCCAGTTTCCCGGTCAGAAAGCCGGCCAGTCTGGAAGACTCTTCCGGAATCTCCCACATGACGAACTCCGCAAACTCGGGCGTGTGACGCCAGTGGTTTCGCACCGCCTCCATTTTCCAGAACTCGCCGGTACGGTGGTCCGCGATTTCCCACGGGCCGGTGGCCGCCATCTGGGTGCTGGCTTCCTCAACGCCCAGTTCTTCGGTCTGGCGCTTGCTGGCGATGAAGGTGGAACCACCTCCCGGGGTCATGAACCATGTTTCCGCGATTACGCCCACCACCGGCTCGCCGGTGTGGACTTTCAGGGTGTATTGGTCGACGATTTCAGTTCCCGCGCGCTCCTGCCAGAACGTGGTGAGCTGGCCGGCGCGGGGATGTTTGCTCAATCCCCATTGGCGCATCGACCACATCACGTCTTCCGACGTCATTTCGCCGTATCCCTTGTGAAACTGCACGCCTTCGTTCAGCACGAACGTCCAGGTCAAGAAATCCTCGGAGATTTCCCATGACTTGGCCAGGAGGCCGCTGACTTCGCGGTTGAGGTCCTGCTGGAGCAGTCCCTCGCCGATGGGCGCGGTGCCGTGGACGAAGATCTGCGGGTTGCCCAGGTTGCTGGGATGCAGGAAGAACGGGCCCATCTCTTTCAGGCCGGTGTTCAGGGTACCCGTGGGCTCAACGACCGTCATGGTGTCGGCGGCGGGGGCAGCCTGGGGCATGGCGGTGGGAGCGACCTGGGCCTGCGCGGGCGCAGCCTCGGTGGCGGCAGGTTGAGCCTGGGCCTGCTGCTGTGCAACGGCGGTCGGTTGGGTGGCCGGCGTTTCCGACTCCCTAGTCGTTCCGCACGCGACAATGGGGGTCAGCGCCAACCCTCCAATCAATAGGACAAACAAACTCTTGCGGCCGATTCGGGACCAACTCATCAGACGATCTCCTGGCGGTGCTTGCCGTTGCGGCAGTACTCCACCAAGTCCCACGAACCGGTGCCGGCGAATGGTGGAGAACTTTCCTGGAAGACGCAACATGTTCACCTCATGGTCAATTGGCGGGAGTTTGTATCCCGCGTTTACTACTTCCGGTGTCGGATGTACTCGTAGCCGTTGATTTGCCGGACGTCACTGGTCCTGACGTGTTCGGTCCAGGGTTCGATGCGGGGGCCCACGGGCCAGACCGCATCGATGTTGTAGTAGGTGAGGTCGGTCAGAGCGTTGTCGAACAGGAACTGTCCAAGTTCGCGCTCCATGAGTTCCCGTTTCGCGGGGTCTACTTCCTGCATCGCGCGGCGCATGGCGTCGTCAGACCAAGCGTGTTCCAACCCGCGGTTGAACGGATTTTCAGTCAGGTAGCTGCCGAAACCGTTGGCCGGCGTGGGCAACGGGCCGCCGGCATGGCAGGTTGCGCCCTGGTAAGTTCGTCCCACCAACGTGGGGCGAAGGGTGCCGTAGGGCACCTTCTGGAAATTCACGTCCAGACCGATGTCACCCCACATCTGCGAGATAGCCTCGCAGCTTTCGACCTCGGCGGGGGCTCCGCGAAGAGCGGGCGTGAGGGTGATGCTGAACCCGTCGGGGTATCCGGCCTCTTCCAGCAATTGCATGGCGCGGTCCGGGTCGTATTCCCAGTCCCGTCCGTCCAGATAGTGCTCAAAGCCACTGAAGGAATGGATGGGGGTATTGGTGTTCCCATTGCCGGACAGGATCTCGTCCACCAGGACCTGTCGGTCGATGGCGGTCATCAGAGCCAGCCGCACCTTGCGGGCCCGGTCCCACTCCGGGGAGGTAATATCATCGGTGGGAGAGACCCACGGGAGGGTCGGGTCGTAGCCGGCCCGGGTTTCTACGCCTTCAACGGGGTACCAGTTTCCGTAGATCCTGATGCTCTGCACGATGGCGTTGGGCACTTTCATCAGTTGGGCGCCCTCAATCTCCTGGACCAGCGGGATGGAGTCGTAGGCCATCAGGAAGGTATCCAGATTGCCGGTCTGGAACCCAGCGACCCGGGAGGACTCTTCGGGGATTTCCCACATGACGAACTCGGCGAATTCGGGCGTATGCCGCCAGTGGTCGCGCACCGCCCGCATCTTCCAGAACTCGCCGGTACGGTGGTCCACTATTTCCCACGGACCGGTGGCGGCGATTTGCGAGCTGGCCTCGTCGACGCCCAGCTCTTCGGTCTGGCGCTTGCTGGCGATGAACGTGGAACCTCCGCCCGGGGTCATGTGCCACCGCTGGGCGATGACGGCGACCACAGGGTCACCCGTATGAACTGTCAGGGTGTAATCGTCGATTACTTCGGAGCCGTCGCGCGGCGCCCAGAACTTCTCAAGCTGGCCGGCACGAGGGTGCTTACTGAGCCCCCACTGCTGCATGGACCACACCACGTCCTCGGCGGTCATTTCCCCATAACCGTGATGGAACTGGACGCCCTGGTTCAGGTTGAACGTCCAGGTGAGGAAGTCGTCGGAGATTTCCCACGACTCGGCCAGCAGACCCAATACCTCGTGTTGCAGGTTCTCCTGGAGCAATCCCTCGCCGATGGGCGCGGTGCCGTGGACGAAGATCTGCGGGTTGCCCAGGTTGCTGGGATGCAGGAAGAACGGGCCCATCTCTTTCAGGCCGGTGTTCAGGGTACCCGTGGGCTCAACGACCGTCATGGTGTCGGCGGCGGGAGCGGCCTGGGGCATAGCGGTGGGAGCGACCTGGGCCTGCGCGGGCGCAGCCTCGGTGGCGGCTGGTTGAGCCTGGGCCTGCTGCTGTGCAACGGCGGTCGGTTGGGTGGCCGGAGCTTCCGACTCTCCGGCGCTTCCACAGGCGACGATGGGGGTCAGAAACAACCCCCCGATCAGAAGGACGATCAAACTCTTGCGGCTGATCCCGGACCAATTCATTAAACAACCTCCTGGCGGCTTTTACCGTTGCGAAGTAACCGAAAGAAACGGGCTCCAAGAGCCCGCCGATTTAAGGCTGGAATGTGGTGGATTTCGTTGTTTCTGGGTCTGAAAATTCTGGAATATCAACGCCGATGCAGTCTATCGGACGCAACTGGCAATGTCAATATGGCGTATACTAATTATTATCATGCTTTAATATTCTGACACGTGATGCAATCGGTGAGTTGGGATGGCCGTTGGTTGGCAATGATTCGCCGCTGATCGAGGGTTTGCCGTCCCGGGCGGGGCGATCAGGCGGCGGTTACACGGCATTAACCGCGCTGTTATCACCAATTCACAAAATTGCAACGGGGTCGTAACCCGCTCGCAACGGACGCGCAAAATACGTTGCCTATCCTGAACCGTGTCTACCAGTACGGTAGCGCGGATCAGACGATGCAGCAGACCACTGCCGAAACGACACCACCAACGGGCGCCACGGCGACCCACTGCCCGTACTGCGCGTTCCAGTGCGGCATGCGGATCTCCCCCGCCGGCGGCGAGATCACCATCGCCGGCGACGCGGCTTTCCCGGTCAACAAGGGCGCGCTGTGCATCAAGGGCTGGACCGCCGCAGCCACGCTGTCTCATCCGGAGCGGCTCACCGCTCCGCTGGCCCGGGATGCTTCCGGCGCGCTGATCCGGGTGAGCTGGGACGCAGCGTTGGAGCGGGTAGCGCAGGGTTTCAAGGATGCGCAGGCGGCATACGGTAAGGACGCGGCCGGCATCTTCGGCGGGGGATCGCTGACCAATGAGAAGAGCTACCTGCTGGGCAAATTTGTACGGGTAGCACTGCAGACTTCCAGTATCGACTACAACGGCCGCTTCTGCATGTCCTCAGCGGCGGCGGCGAGCATCGGGGCATTGGGGATCGACCGGGGGCTGCCTTTCCCGCTGGAAGACATCGCGGGGGCCAAGGTGGTCCTGATGACGGGCGGCAACCCGGCGGAGACTATGCCCCCGCTGATGCAGTACTTCGAAGCGCAGCGGGCGAACGGCGGGACGCTGATCGTCGCCGACCCCCGGCTGACGGCGACGGCGGACCGGGCAGACCTGCACCTGCGCCTGGCGCCGGGAACCGACGCCGCGCTGGCCAACGGCCTGCTCCACATCCTGGTGCGCGACGGTCTGATTGACCAGGACTACATCAACGAGCGTACGGAAGGGTTCGAGCACATCAAGGGGACCATAACCACCTACTGGCCGGAGCGGGTGGAGCGGATCACCGGAGTGCCGGAGCGGGAGCTGGAAAAAGCGGCGCAGATGCTGGGCGCAGCGGGATCGGCGATGATCCTCACCGGACGCGGGACGGAACAGCAGGCGCAGGGCGTGAACAACGTGCGGTCATTCATCAACGTGGCCCTGGCGCTGGGGCTGATCGGTACGCCCAACAGCGGGTACGGATGCCTCACCGGTCAGGGCAACGGCCAGGGTGGACGCGAACATGGGCAAAAGGCCGACCAACTGCCCGGCTACCGGCGCATTGACGATCCGGTGGCGCGGGCCCACGTGGCCGCGGTGTGGGGGGTGGACGAAGAAAGCATCCCGGGGCCCGGCAAATCAGCGTACGAGATGCTGGACGCACTGGGGCAGGAAGGCGGGGTGAGGGCGTTGCTGGTGATGGGATCCAACGTGGTGGTCTCGGCTCCCAACGTCATTCACGTGGAGGAGCGGCTGCGCTCGCTGGATTTCCTGGTGGTGAGCGACTTCTTCCGTTCGGAGACCGCGGAGCTGGCCGATGTGGTGCTGCCGGCGGCGCAGTGGGCGGAGGAGGAAGGCACAATGACCAACCTGGAAGGTCGGGTCATCCGCCGGCGCCGCGTGACGACACCACCCGAGGGAGTGAAGGACGATGTCGCCCTGATCTGCGAACTGGCGGAACGATTGGGCCGGGGCGAGCATTTCCGGTACGGCGGTTCCGAGGAGATATTCGGGGAGCTGGGCCGTGCGTCTGCCGGCGGGCCGGCGGACTACGCGGGCATCACCTACGACAAGATTGACGCCAACGCCGGCGTTTTCTGGCCGTGTCCTGATGCCGACCACGCGGGCACGCCGCGTATGTTCGTCGACGGGTTCCCCACCGCCAACGGCCGGGCGAAATTCCTCGCGGTGCGGCACGCATCGCCCGTCGAAGAACCGGACGAGGACTTCCCCCTCTACCTGACCACCGGGCGCAACCTGTCGCAGTACCAATCGGGCACGCAGACGCGGAGGATCCCAGAGCTGCGCAGCATGACGCCGGCGCCGCTGGCGGAGATGCATCCCGTTACGGCGAGCCGTCACCTGCTGGGGGATGGTGGAACCGTCATCCTGGCTACCCGCCGGGGCAAGGCCGAGTTCAAGGTAAAGGTTACACGCAGCATCCGCGAAGACACGGTGTTCGTTCCGTTCCACTGGGGCGGCATGCAGGCCGCCAACCGGCTCACCAATCCGGCGTTGGACCCCACCAGCCGGATGCCGGAGTTCAAAGTTTGCGCGGTGCGCATTGAGACAACCTCGACTTCAAACTACGGGGCTTCACGCGAAGGGGCTCCATGCGACGTGGGCCCGGGCGACGCGGCACCAGACGACAGAGGTGAATGATCCCATGACCGAAAAGCAGAAACTGGTGGTTATCGGTAACGGCATGGCCGGCGCCCGTTTCGTGGAAGAGACGGTGTCGCTGGGCGGGCGGGACCTCTACGACATCACGGTGGTGGGCGAAGAGACGTGTGGGAACTACAACCGCATTCTGCTGTCCAGCGTGCTGTCCGGTTCCCACCATCCCGATGACATCTTCATCAACCCTCTTGGTTGGTATGAAGAGAACGGGGTAGAACTGCACGCCGGCGTCCGGGTGATCGGCGTGGACCGCAAGGGAAAGATGGCCTACGGATCTGGCGGAGTGCTGATCCCCTACGACAAACTGGTGATCGCCACGGGTAGCAGCGCGTTCGTCCCGCCGATGGACGGGCTGTACGAAGAGGACGGGTCGTACACGCCCGGTGCGTTCGTCTTCCGTACCCTGGACGACTGCACCGAGATCATCGAGTACGCCGCCGACGTCAAAAGGGCGGCGGTCATCGGAGGAGGCCTGCTCGGGTTGGAGGCGGCGAAAGGGCTGATGAACCGGGGGATGAAGGTTGACGTGATCCACCTGATGGGGTGGCTGATGGAAACCCAGCTCGATTCCATGTCGGGCCAGTTTCTGAAGCAAAGCCTGGAAGAGCTGGGGGTGACGTTCCACCTGGAGAAGCTCACCACGGCGGTGTTGGGCGACGGCAAGGTGACGGGCCTGCAGTTCAAGGATGGCGAAACGCTGGACTGCGATATGGTCGTTGTTTCCGCAGGCGTGCGGGCTAACGTGGACCTGGCCCGCATGGCCGGCCTGCACGTGCGGCGGGGCATCCTGGTGAACGACAGCATGGCCTGCCGGAACGACCAGGACATCTACGCCATTGGCGAATGCGCGGAACACCGCAGCCAGGTGTATGGGCTGGTTGCCCCGGTTTGGGAGCAGGCGAAGGTTCTGGCCGAGAGGCTCACCGGTCGGAACGCGGACGCGATTTACGCGGGTTCGCGGATCTCAACCAAGTTGAAGGTGATGGGCGTTGAGCTGGCGGTGGCCGGCGACAAGGATCCGCTGGAAGCGGGCGACGAGGTGGTCACGTACGTCGAGCCCAACCGGAATGTGTACAAAAAAGTGATCGTGCGGGAGGGCAAGGTCAAGGGAGCCATCCTGCTGGGCGACGGGCTGACAGTGCCGCGCGTACTGCAGGCGTTCGACCGGCAGGAACCGCTGCCTGAGAACCGCTCGGAACTGCTGTTTCCCCTGATAGACATCGGGAGTTCGGGCATCGGGAGCACGGCGGCCAACGTTGCGGATCTGCCCGACGACGCGCAGATATGCGGGTGCAACGGCGTGACCAAGGGCAAGATCCTAGCCGCGGCGAACTCCGGCAACCGCACCATGCAAGAGGTGCGCGCGGTGACCCGCGCGGGAAGCGGCTGCGGTTCCTGCAAAGAGCAGGTGCAGGCGGTCCTAAAGCTGGCCGGAGAAACGATATCGGCGGGCGACGGTTCCGACGACCACTACGTGTCGAGCATAGCGCTCACAAAGCCGGAGCTGACCGGGGCCATCAAGGCGATGAAGCTGAAGAGCGTGGCCGCGGTGATTGCGGCGCTGTCGGACGGAGCCGCCGACGCGGCAGTAAATGCGGCTCTGGCGTCACTGTTGGTTGAAATTTGGGGAGACGCAAGCGGGGAGGAGATTGGAGCGACGTTCGCGAGGGGTGGAGTATCTACCGAAGTTGCCACGTGGCAGTCCGAGAGGGCTATCGCCGCGTCCGAGCCTGTTGCCGGGGCGATCCCCTATCGATGAGGAACAACCCGAACGCGCTGACCGACTGAAATCAGCCGGGCAGGTGAAACGCAGATTGCGTCACCGAGCCGGCAAGCAAAACCTCCAATGGAGTTGAGGAAATGAGCACCCTGGGAGCTGCTTTAGAAAGCGCGAAAGCCACACGGATAAATCTGTTCAGCTTGGCCACGGCTCAGATGCGAACGTTCCACCTGACCTGGTTCGCGTTTTTCCTTTGCTTCTTCGGATGGTTCGGCATCGCGCCGCTGATGGCGGTGGTGCGAGAGGATCTCCTGCTCTCCAAGGCGCAGATCGGCAACACCATCATTGCCTCCGTGGCGATAACCATCGTGGCTCGCCTGGTATTCGGGTGGTTGTGCGACCGCATCGGCCCGCGCCTGGCTTATAGCGGTCTGCTCGTAGTGGGCTCGATCCCCGTGATGTGCATCGGGTTGGCGCAGAGCTACGAATCTTTCCTCCTGTTCCGGCTGGCCATCGGCGTCATAGGCGCGTCGTTCGTGATCACGCAATACCACACGTCGGTGATGTTCGCGCCCAACGTGGTCGGCACCGCCAACGCGACCACCGCCGGTTGGGGAAACCTCGGCGGCGGCGTGACGCAAATCGCCATGCCCCTGGTGTTCGCGGGCCTGTTGATGTTCGGCGTGGGCGAGGTTTTGGGCTGGCGTATTGCGATGGTGATACCGGGCGCAGCGTTATTGCTGATGGGATTCGCCTACTACTTCCTTACGCAGGACTCGCCGGCGGGCAACTATAAGGACCTGCGCGCCCAGGGGATGATGCCGTCGGCGACCCATGTGAAGGGTTCATTCTGGGAGGCGGCCCGGGACTACCGGGTCTGGGCGCTGTTCATCGTGTATGGCGCCTGCTTCGGCGTAGAGTTGACCATCAATAACATAGCGGCTCTTTACTACTTCGACCACTTCGGACTGAGTCTGGCGGCCGCCGGCCTGATAGCAGGCATGTTCGGGCTGATGAACATATTCGCCAGGACGCTCGGCGGTGTGTTCGGCGACAGGGCCGGCATCAAGTTTGGATTGAAGGGTCGGGTGATGTTCCTCGGCGGCGTCCTGCTCCTGGAAGGCGTTACGCTGATCCTCTTCTCACAGATGGCTACGCTCTTCCTGGCAGTGAGCGCAATGATGGTCTTCAGCCTGTTCGTAAAGATGGCGCAAGGCGCGACCTTTTCGGTGGTGCCATTCATCAATCGCCGGGCGCTGGGATCGGTCGCTGGGATCGTGGGAGCGGGAGGAAACGCGGGAGCAGTGGCGTTCGGGTTGCTGATCCGTGCGGAGAACCTGAGCTACGCCGATGCCCTGCTGGTGGTTGGAGTCACGGTGCTGATCGCATCCTCGCTGGTGTTCCTGGTGCGCTTCTCCCGGGAGACCGAGCGCGCGGAACGGCGGGTGCTCAACAATGCGTTGGCCGCCAATTCCGACGCGGCGATGGCGCCGGCCGCAGCGGACTAGAACGAATACAGGCCAGACCCGGGGCCGTTGACAGGCGACGAGATTGCCGCGCTGCGCTCGCAGTGACAGGGGAAAGGGCGCTCGCAGTGACGGTTAGGACGCAGGTGGGTACGCGTGAGCGTTTGGGATGCCCACGACGGCTTGCCGGCTTTGCTATCGGGCCAGAAACGTCACAGGGGTATCCTCGTTAACGTCGATGCTGTATTCCACGCCGGGTTCGAAATCGGAACCCAACGGCACGATGGTCTCTATAATAGGAAAGTCCGCGGTGCATACGACGAATGGGTCGCCGACCTCGTGGTGGGTGATGGCCACATCTATCTTGTCGGGAGAACGTCGCCGGATTTCGTAGCCGTTGGACTGGGAACATCCGCTTCCCTTGGGCAAACCCGACACGACTCGCAGATGATATTGAAGCGGCAGGGTTTCTGATGAGAGCACTTCCGCGCTTTCGATTGGCGATTGAGCGAGGACCGTATCCCGCAGGCCTGATTTGGGCAGAGTGAAGGTGGTCGTCTCAATGTCGTTCACGATCACGCGATACTGTTGGCCCGATGTCAAACGCGTACCGATGTGGTGGACGGTATCCAGCTCGACGACCTCATCGTGGCAAGGGGCGGCCCAGGCCGTCTCGGGCGGCTGCATCAGCGTGAGCCGGACGATGATATCGCGGTCGTCCAGGGTGAGCTTCTGGTTACCGGGGCGGGCGCAGTTTTCCATGATTGACTGGTAATAGGCGATTCGCAGCAAGTGCACCGGCTCGTTGGGAATGAGGTTGGCCCAAATTACGTCCGCCGGAACCTCCTGCCATTGGCGCCAGTCTGCCCCGGAATCATCTCCTGCATCAATGAGGTCGGGGGGCGGCTCCACCAGGACCAGGAGCATTTCGACGCGGTTCGGGTTGCCGCGGGTGAGTACCTCGTAGGCGGTATCGTTGATGAAAGCGAGGCGGCCGTCGGATTCCACGATGCGAGCGCCCACAGAGTAGCGGTTCCCGGAGTCGATGTCCCCAGGGTCGTATGCCACATCAAACTTGATTGGGACCTGGCCAGGACCGGAGATGGCCTGACTGGCAATCAGCTGCGACGGGGCATCGGCGTAGCTGGTGTCCTGCAGTTCGATGGTGAGGACGGCCTCGGGGGAGAGGGCCAACCGTTCATGATAGGAGACGGTCCCGGTCAGGGATGCTTTCCGTTGCCCGCCGGAAAACGCGCCTTCGCCGTCTTTGTCGGACCCCGGATCGCCGGCGCAGGCCACGCCCAGGGCAGCAACGCAGGCAGCAAGCGCCAACGGAACGGCCAAATGGATTTTGGTCTTCATCAACATTTCCTCGTGACACCGATCGGTGCCGTGTATCTATTTGCTGGGATGATTCGGGAACTATCACTCTCTGGGCGGTCGAAACGGTCTGGCGGTTGAAATTGTCGAGCCGTTTTTTGTCCGAGCACGTAGCAATAAACGTAGATAGGCTGTAGATCGAAAGGTATACGAGATCAGATGGAAAACGGATTTCGGTTGCCGTGCGACCGTGTCCACGCGGCCGGTTTCATCCGCGGGAGCCGCTTTGCCCGGCGATTACTTGCAACGATGATTCCAAGCCCTGATAATACGGTTGCTGGGAAATACCCAGGCTAGCCCCTGATACAGGAAGCATCGTGATAGCAGAGCGTGGCGCCAGGTGGTCCAGAGCCGCACAGGTAGGCATGTTGATGCGCGCCTATCGGGAGACCTTTCCGCTGGGTGATGGCAGGTACGGATTGACCCAGGCCAGCCTCCTGCAGCGGATGTCGGAGGTGAATGGCCAGTACGCCGAGCGGTACAGCCACGTCACCGTGTCGAGGTGGGAATCGGGTTCCACGCTTCCCACGGTGGAGCGGCTGCAGGATTTCGCGAACGCCCTCAACCTGGCTCCCGTTGAAGTGGAGGGTTTGATGATCCTGGCAGGGTTCCAAGAAGGCGTCGGCCGGGACCGTGAGCAAAGACCCGCCCACTCGACGGATGCCGGCGTGGGCGAGGACGCTTGCCTGGAGCCACAACCGCGACCCGTTCCGGCCGGTGAGCATGCGGTGTCTCATGCCAATGGTCGAGCCGCGAGCAACCTGAGCTCGGACACCCTTGTCCCCGACATGGGAAGCATAATCCGTTATCTGTCCTACAAGTGGGTACTCACGGGGGTGTGCATTGCCGCGGCCGGTTACGCGTTGGCCGCGTTTGGCTGGAACAACTCCTGGATGCCGGTGGCCTATGTTTCGGCGGTCATGTGCCTGGTGGCGGTGCAGGGATTGTTGCACCGACGACGGCCGCACGATCTGGGCGAGTTCTACAGCACCACCGTGTTCTTCTTGCTCAGTACGTTTCTGCTGCAATCAGCCTTTATCCGAATGGATCCGTACGGGCTCTATATGATCGGCGATCACGCAGGCACGCATCTCCCGTATCTGCTGGCGCTGGAGATCAACCTGGCGCTAGCCTCAATATCGGGGTTGGCTTTTCACCTGCTCCGGCAATGGCAGTATTCCGGCGATCAAAGCCGGAGCAATGCCCTGCGCCGTGCGGTGGCAGTTACCTTGGCGCCTACCCTGTTCGCATATGCGTCCATAGTGATCATTTCCAATATTTCGCTGTGGATACAACTGGTCTTGGTGTTGCCCCCACTGGCCGGCGTGTTCACGGTCCTGTTGGTCCTGCGGGATCCCGCGGTGATGCCCAACGCCCGGGACCGCCGGTTCGCGCTGCGAACCGTATCGGCGCTGTTGGCGGTCATGGGCACTATGGGAGCGGCCGTCGTTGCGGTGATGTACCTGACGCCGAACACGCCGTCGGTTTTGCCGGACCACAACTGGTGGACTTCCTGGGAAATAAACTTCAGCCAACTGGGTTATCCACAAGAAGAGGCCCTGGAGAGGCTGAACCGCGGTTACCTCTGGCATGGGCTGGCCACATTCTTCTACATGGTGGTGGTAGTCGGCGGGGCCCTGATTGCCTCGATCTATCGAATCGACAAAGACGACCCGGCAATGACCGCCGCTCGGGAACCGATGTCGGCGAAGTTGGCGAACATGGCAGCCGCGGCTTGGGCGCGCCGCGTCCGGTCGACGAGTGTTGACGGTAAGATGGCCGAAGACGTCGTGCCCGGCAAAAAGTCGCGGGAGCGTCGGGAGCGTACGGGGCTCGGCGGGGTACGCGCGGTGGTCAGGCTGGCAATCGCCAGGGAGCCTGGAGAAGACCGGCTGGCTGTCGGCTGAATAGCGCCGGGGCGCTGAACGCGGCTGCCGGAACCAAAGGTGGCGTTTGAACCCGGCACGAGAGTTGCAAGTGTCAGGCGCGGCGCAGCCGCGGAGCCAACAGGGCCAACACCGCGACCAACGCGATGCCGGTGATGCCCACAACCTGGGCCGCGCCGGGGGCTCCCCAATAGCCGGCTATGGCGCCGGCTCCCACGCTGCCGAAACTGTAGGCCAGGATGGCGAATGAGCGAAGGCTCATCACGCGGCCCCGGTACTGCTGCTCGGTGGTCCGCAGCAGAAGGGTCAGGATCAGCACCTGGGTGGACGCGAAGGACATTCCCACCAGGACGAAGATCGCCATGGACAAGTAAAAGGACGTCGAAAGCGAAAACAGGAGAATGGAGCCGTGCCAGGCCAGCACCGCAAAGATGAGCAACAAACCGGGGCGGCGCAGGCTCGGCAGCATGGTGAAACCCAGTGATCCGCTGAGGGCTCCGCTGCCGAAGGCGAACAGCAGCAGCCCCAAACCGGCGGAGTCGCTGCCCAACACGTCACGGGCGAAGATGGGCGCCAAGCCGGTATGCACGGTCCAGCCGGCCAGGTTGATGATGACCGCAACGGCCAGTACCGCCCAGAGCACCTGGTTGCCGGCGACGTAGCGCAGGCCCCCGATGACGGTGCTCATGACGCGCTCGGGCGCCCTGCTTCGAACCGAGACCGGGGTGCGTATTCCCAAGGCCACGATGCTGGCGCACAGGTAAAGGGACGCGATCGCGATGTAGGCCCCCTGGGGGCCAAATCCTTTGAACAAAAACCCACCGATAACGGGGCCGCACAGCATGGCAATGTTCATGGCCACCGTGTTGAACGCGGCTCCGTGCCCCAGTCGTTCCGGGGGCAGGGTGTCTGCCACGAGGGATTGGGCCACCGGCATCTGGCAGAGACGGATCACGCCCATCACCAGAGTGATGGCGAAGATGTGCCACACCTCCAACAAATCGGCCAGGATCAGGACCAACATCAAGAAGCCCATCAGTCCCATGATGATTTCCACGGAAACCAACAGACGATTGCGGGGCAACCGGTCGGCCAGGGCGCCGGCAAACAGCGCCAGGAAGTTCAGAGCCATGCGCGCCGCGGCGATGGCACCAACCAAGAACGGCGAATCGGTGAGCGTAAGGACGAACCAGCCCAGGACAGCAGACTCCATCTGCGTGCCCATGCCGACCAAGGTAGTGGAGGCCCAGACGAAGGCGAAATCGCGGTTCCGGAAGATACCCAGAGGGGAAGAAGCGCGATGCAGAGTCGCCGCTACTCTCATGCCGGATCCGGGCGGCGAGTCCACCCACTGACAAGACAACGGACCGCGCGTACGCTCAGCACGTACATCCGCAGGAAATCGCTTGGGCCTGTTGTCACTCGGCTTCCCCCTGGCCGCCGGCACTTAGAGTGCCGGATGATAACATAGCGCGACGGCGGGCCATGCCCGTAGAAGGGGTTGGCGGCGTCGGGCAGGTACATGATAGGCTGGCGGCGAGCCTCGATGGCATCCACGGCTAGTTCCACGGCAGAGAGGCGCGCAGGCTCCCCTGAGAAGATAAGTGACCGCGAAGCAACGAAACGCCCGCGCAACCCTGACCGCCTCCGAACTGATACGACGTGCGGAGGCGATGCTGCCGACTCTCCGGGAGCGGGCGGCCCGCGCGGAGGAACTGCGGCGGATGCCTGAGGAGACCATAAGCGACCTGCTGGCGTCGGAGTTGTATCGCATCGGGGTGCCCAAGCGTTACGGCGGCCTGGACGTGGACTACGCGCTGATGCTGGACGTGGCGGCAGAGTTGGGACGAGCGTGTCCGGCCACCGCGTGGTGCTACGGGTTATGGGCGGCCCATGCGTGGTTGGTGGGATATTGGCCGGAGCTGGCTCAGGAGGAGGTGTTCGGGTCGGAACCGGACGCGCTGTGCTCCAGCTCGCTGAACGTGGGCCGGTCCACCTGCACGCCCGTGGACGGGGGTTACCGGCTGACGGGAAGGTGGGAGTTTTCCAGCGGGTGCGACGCGGCGACCTGGCTGATGCTGGGAGTGCCGGGAATCGGAGAAAGGAACTGGGCGCTGGTGCCACGGGGTGACTACGAAATCGTGGACACATGGTTCGTGTCGGGATTGCGCGGCAGCGGCAGCAAGGACATCGAGGTGCGCGACGCCTTTGTGCCGGCCCATCGAATCCTGGATGTGCCTTTGGCTGGCGATGGCGACTGGACGGGCTGGGAATTGCACCGGCAGAGCAGGTATCGGCTGCCGATACCGGTACTTCTTGGATGGGACCTAGTCGCCCCGATGCTGGGTATCGCCCAGGGAATGATGGACGAGTTCATCGGCAAGACGGCCGGCACCGCCGGGGCGGCGAAATCGGCGGACTCTACGGCAGTGCACATTCGAGTGTCCCAGGCCGCGGCAGAGATTGACGCGGGGAAGGCTCTGATGGATCGGGACGTGCGCGAGGTTTTGGACCGGGGTGAGACCGGCGGGGGATTCACGACATTGGAGCGGGCAAGGTACCGGCGGGACAAGGCGTACGTCACCCAGCTGTGCCTGCAGGCGGTGAACCGCATTTTTGACATCAGCGGAGGGCACGGCCTTTTCGAGTCCGATCCGTTGCAACGGTTCCACCGGGACGCCCAGGCCGTGGCCCACCGGGACACTCTGATCATGGACCTGGGTGGGCAGGAGTACGGTAGGGTGCTCCTGGGGCTGGATGGGAGCGGTACAATCTAGGCAACCGGCCAAAACAGAGCGCGACGCGCGGAAGTAGGAGTTGATATGGCGATCCAGCAGATGGTCCAAAACCTTGAACAGGGAGACGTGAACCTGCCCGACACGGGGCGCCCGGTAGTCCGCTCCAACGAGGGCGTGATCTCGTCGGGACACTACCTCACATCGATGGCCGGAATGCGGATACTGCTGGCCGGCGGCAACGCCTTCGACGCCATGGTGGCGGCCAGCCTGGCCGCGGCGGTGGTGGAACCCATCGCGTCGTACTCGCTGGCAGCCGAGGGCGTGTTCATGCTGTACGACTCCGGCAGCGGAGACCTGCTGTCGCTTTCCGGTCAGGGCGGAGCGCCGGGTGCGGCAACAGCGGAGTTCTACCGCTCGCGCGGACACGAGCGCATCCCGACGGGTCCCGGAATGGACGCCCCGCTGTCCTTCACCCAACCGGGAATTGTGGACGCGTTCATCAACATGCTGGAACGGTACGGGACGATGTCTTTCAAGGAGGTGGCGGAGCCAGCCATCCGCTATGCCGAGGACGGGATACCGCACTACGAATACATGCTGGAGAGGCTGCGCTCCCATACTGGCCAGGAGCAGTTCGATAACTTCCCGCCGGGTGGTTGGGAGGTGTTTTACGAGAACCGCCAAGTTCCTGCGCCTGGTTCCATGATGCGACAGCCGGGCCTGGCCAACACGCTGAAGGCCATGCGGGACGCATCGCAGGCGACGTCAGGATCGCGGTCGGAGAGCCTGAAGGCGGCGAGGAACGCATTTTACGAGGGGCCCATCGCCGAGTTGATCGTCGAGGAGACGCGGAAGGTGGGCGGCATCCTGTCCATGGAAGACCTGTCCGGATACCACGCGCAATTCTGCGAGCCGGTGACCACCACCTTCCAGGGTTGTGAGGTCTGGGGGCAGGACTCCTGGACGCAGGGCCCCATGTTGATGCAGGCGCTGAACATCCTGGAGAACTTCGACCTCAAGGCCATGGGGCACAACAGCCCGGCCTACATCCACGCGGTGGCGGAGGCGCTCAAGCTCTGTTTCGGCGACCGGGAGGCCTTCTATGGAGACCCGGATTTCGCCACGGTGCCCATGGACGGCCTACTGTCCAAGGAGTACGCCGCCATCCGCGCCGGAGAGATCGATCCCGAGGGCGCGTATCCGGAGCAGCGGCCGGCCGGCGACCCGTGGCGGTTCTCAACTAAATCGGGACGCACCGCCCCGCAGGTCATGGCCGCGGCCATCGGACCCGACACCTCCGCGGATGATGGGACGACGCACGTGTCGGTGCTGGACCGGCACGGCAACCTGGTGTGCGGCACCATCAGCGGCGGCTCGTTCTCCAAATCGGTGTTCTTCCCCGAACTGGGCGCCTGCCTGAGCACGCGCATCGAGATGTTCAACTGCGAGCCGGGTCACCCGAACGTGGTGGAGCCGGGCAAGCGGCCGCGGACGACGCTGGTGAACTACATCGTCGCCAGGGACGGGAAGCCCGCCATGACCTTCGGGTGCCCAGGCGGCGACAACCAAGTGCAGGGTAACCTGCAGCTGATCCTCAACTCGCTGGTGTTCGGGATGGACCCGCAGCAGGCGGTGGAAGCGCCACGGTTCGCCACGTCCAGCAACGTGAACTCCTTCTACCCGCACGTGTACTACCCGGGACAGCTGGACCTGGAGCAAGGCTTCTCCGAGTCGACCGTGGGCGCGCTGAAGGCGTTGGGCCACAAGATTTACCGCACAGCCAACTGCGGGCTGGGCGCGACAGTGTCGGTGCGGGACCCAGAGACGGGTTCGATGAGCACGGGAGCGGACCCGCGGCGGGCGTGCTACGCGCTGGCGCTGTGACGCTTACGCAGGCGTTAGACAGGATGCGGCTGGGGAGATTAAAGACCTGCTGCCGGTAAGGTCGCCGGGATACCAGCCGCCGGCATGATGAGAATCGTGCCGGTCCGGCTGGCACAGTTCCTGTAGATGGCTGCAGAGAGGTAAGCCGGACGTGGGGCAGAATTGGAATCTGCGGGACTGTTTCACGGCGGCACGAGACTTAAGTTAGCTGACTATTTTGCAGTGATGAATCGTCCGCCAGTGGCTCCCGAAATGGCTTCCAGGGTTTTCCGATCAGCGTCTATGCCGAACGCGATCGTGTCGACTGGAATCGAGGTGGCCAGCAGGGCGTGCAGTGCGTCCTCAATGTATTGAGGGTCGGTGGCCATGCCATCGGACATCAATACGATGCGTTGGTCACGGCAGATGGTTTCCGAGAAGAAAATCCAACGACTATGTTCGGTGCAAGTAGGATTGGTCGGCATCATGTCGACAGCGCTAATCAGGGCGCTGTACATATTGGTCTTTCCGCCGTTCGCAGCGAAGGTGGGAATGGCGGCTTCCCAAGCGATGTTGGTCGGATCTGAGATGTCGAACAGCACATTGTGGTAACTGCCACAGCGCATCATGCCGATCTCGCTGTTATCGGTGTGTTTAGTAGCCACGTTTTCCAGGGCCCCGTGCAAGGGGGGCAAATTCGTTTCCATGCTGTCTGAGTTGTCCACGACGTAGATGACGGTGACGTTGTCGGTAAGCAGAGCCGGTAAGGCTTCCTGGATCGCTACCGGCTGACCAGCCTGGAGGTCGAGCTCAGCGTCAGGAATCATAAAGGCCGCGACCAACAGGGCGGCTAAAGCGGCCAGGAGGAGCACCACCAACACCCATGGCCATTTTCGGCGGCTCCGGCGTCGAACGTCAGCGTCGTAATAGAGCCAGTTGGAGTCGTACGCCATGGTTCACCGTCCCGCAGTCAAACGCTGGATGCACACTCGGGCAAGATACCTTGGATAAAGCATCCGAAAATTCCCGGTACGATACAGTGCCAAAAGTATGCGTGCAAATATTGAATACATAGTGTGCACAAGCATTCTGTACGAAAGCCACCAGAGGAATAAATCGTACTACGAATGTGCGGATATCTTTACCCGCCGTCCTTTGCTGCCTTTGGCCGGACAGTAGATCTCGGCGCAATCATGATCGCTCGACGGCTGGTCCCGCGGTGCGGACGGCAAACCGCTGATGGCGTCCTGGCCCGAGTAGTGCAGAGACAACCGATCCGCTTCCCAAAGGCCCCTTTGGTCCGAAGGGTTGCCCAGTATTGCCCGGCTCCGACCGCTAACTCGGATGTCCCGGAGTGTAACCCCGGCCAAAACAACTGGGGGTTCCGGCCAGCTTTCCTGGGGCACGCGGCAGCGCGGTCAAGAGGCGGGCTTCCGGGGGTGATGCTACAATTCAGGTAGCGTGATCCCGGCGCAACCCAGCACAAAAAGGGACGGAGCCCGTGGGTATGTGGGGCAGAGTCGGCTATGCAGCCGCGATTATCGGCACCGTGATTGGGGGCGCAGCGCTCTGTCTCGTGGTGGCCGCCGTGATGTACATCGGGATTTACGCCTTTGTGGGGACGGCGGGTACGGGTCAGCCCACCAATTGGGGCAACGTTTTCCCTTTCAGCCTTTTCGCGGACAGCGAACAGCGCAATTCTCCCCGCGTGGTGATTCGGGGGGACAAATCGGCGCAAGGTTGCGCGCTCTCATTCGGGCTAGCCAGTTCCCCAGGGACTTCCGGGTCGCGCACCAAGACGGTTTGGCAGGACCACGAGAATTGCGAATTCATCATGGAGATCCATGCCATATACTGAAACAAGTAACAGGATAAGTCCTGCAATATCCTCGCCCAGCTACCATGGGAGGGATAGCGGGGAAGGCAATGGATAAACGGCGGGCGCCCATCGTCCTGATCGCGTCGGTGTTCGGGTGCCTCGCCCTCCTCATAGTATTGGCGGGGTTTCTGTTCATGGCGGCGCACTGGTTGTCGGGGCAGTCTGGTAAGCCCGACTACGTGATGTGGGACGAAAACAGCCCGGAGAGCCGGCGCGGGCCGGTCGATGTGAGGGCGGCGCCAAGGATCATATTGAACGGCGAGAGGATAGATGGGGTTTGCCAGTATTTCCTGGGGCTAGCATTTACACCCGACGGCCGGTCCACTTACGGACGGACGGTGCGCGAAGAGCCGGAAGAATGCCGTAAGGAGGTGGAGGTCTGGACCGGCCCATGATGAGGCCGTGGTCTGGTTGATTAAGACTCGGTTGCAAGGATTCTGCAGGTGCTGGGCGGGCCAGAACAAAAAGGTCGCGGAATCGGGTGACCGACACTTCGGGGAAAAGAGAAAGGAGTATCAGGGCAGCAGCCTGGGCCAGGGAGGAGGTAGGGTGTTACTCCAAGTCAACCGGCCGGTGCGGTGGGACGATGATGAAACAGTACTGAAAATCCGGCCGGGAACCCCGATTCTCCCCACGCGGTTGTTTTCTTGACGTCGATTATCGATGTAATAATGTGCTCACGCGTACCCAGTTTGCCATTGCAAGGAGCCAAGCGACGTGGCAATCCCGCCGCCTTGACGACATCTCCTTTACCAACGAGATTGCCGCTCTTGGCTCGCAATGACAGTTTGGGTACAAGTGGGTACGCGTCAAAATAATGGCTTCTTGACACGTAGCGTACACACCATCACGCCGTATACGACTGTAATACGTCTGTTGAGTGTAGTGCTAAACCCGGCCAATGGCTTTCCGGCCAGACCTACAAGGCGTTACTGATCGGATGTAATGGTTTCACGGTACAGATCGGGCCGTGGCGAGTGGTGTTGCCATTTCAGAGCAGGATCAGGTTTGACTGTGCTGAAATGAGATCCACAGGAACCTCAGTCCCGGAAGTCGTTTTCGTATAGCTGCTGCAGCCGGGCCAGGTGTTCCAGCGGGATGGGGGGCAGGTCGACGCAGGCGGCGGTCTCCTCGGCCTCGGCGCGGTTCTTGACGCCGGGGACGGTGCTGTGGATGTCGGGGTTCATGAGGCAGAAGACCATGGCGGCCTGGGACAGGGTCCGGATGGGGCCGTCGAGCAGGAACCCGAGTTGTTGCGCACTGGCAAGGTCCTTGCGCATCAGGGCATCGTCGGGCCTTGGTGGCCGGTCGAGCCCGTCGGTAAGGGCGCCGGCCGCGTGGGAGCGGATGCCGATTACGCCCATGTCCAAGCTGCGCGCCAGCGGGATGATCTGGCCATTGTCGAACAGGTCAGCTCCCGGTGTAGGCGGCTCCATCGCGGTGCGATTCAGCAGGTTATAATAGGCGAGGACGGTGTCGTACTCGTTGGCCTCGAGGATGCGGCGCATGGCGGGAACGTGGTGGTCCATGGCGGACAGGCCGATGAAACGGGTCTTGCCGGCCCGTTGGACGGCGCGGTAGGCGTCGAGCACCGGGCCGAGCACATCGTCCGCCGACAGGGAGTCGAGGACCTCGCCGCGCCGCTCGGTGAAGCGATTGTGCACGTGGAGCACGTCAACCGAATCGCGGCGCAGGCGACGGAGGCTGACGTCCACGGAGCGTTGAACCGCGCCTGACACGTCGTCCATCTCATCGGCGCGGAGGCGGACCTTGGTGGCGACGACCACCGGCTCGGTCCGGCCCTCCAGCGCCTTGCCCAGGGCTTCCTCGGCCTTGCCGTCACCGTAGCCCGGGGCCACGTCAAAGAAGGTGATGCCCAGGTCCAGGGCCCGATGGACGGCGGCGATGGCCTCGTCCTCGTCGGTGGGGCCCCAGACCTGGCCGATACCGCCGCCTCCGAAGCCGGCCCGGGACACGGTGAGGCGGGTGCGGCCAAGTTGAGCGTATTGCATGGTTAGCTGTGTTCTCCTGGGCTAGCTGTGTTCTCCTTCGGCGAGCTGGAAGTAAATCCCGTGGGAGCTGGCCGGCTCGATGCTGGCGGTGAGGTAGCCGAAGGGGCTGGCGGACGGACCGTCGCCGCGCATGTCGTTACCGTTGGCCTGCAGGTCGTTGAACAGTTGGCCGATGCCGTCCACGCCCCAGGCCACGTGCATGACGCCGGGTCCGGTCTCGCGGAGCTGGCGGGCCGTGGGCGTGTCGTCGCGCAGGGGCTGGAAGAAGTCGACCAGGGTGTCGCCGATCTGGTAGAGGATGGACTTGAAGCCGCGTTCGGTGAACTCGTCGCTGCGGATGGGTGTGAGGGAGAAATTGCGTTCGATGTAGGCGGCCATGTCGTCCACGTTTTCCACGACATAGGTTACGTGATGCACTTTGTTCAGCATGATCAACCTCCGCGCTGTTAGACTTGGGCGCAGCGTATTGGTTTTCGGGCCAGTATTCAACCCCGATGAGGATGGGATATGAGCGACCACAAGGTTTTTGAACTGGGAGACGTTGACCTGCAGTGCGGCCTGCGCCTGCGCGGAGCACGGCTGGCGTACCAGACCTACGGCGAGTTGAACGCGCGGAAGGACAACGTGATCGTGTTCCCGACATTCTTCGGTTCGCAGCACCCGGCCAACGAGCCGATGATCGGCCCGGGGATGGCACTGGACCCATCGCGGTACTTCATCATCATTCCCAACCTGTTCGGCAACGGGCTGTCTTCGTCGCCCAGCAACACGCCGGAACCCTACGGGCGGGCGCGATATCCCAGGGTGACGTACTACGACAACATCGGGTTCCAGCGCCGGCTGGTCACCGAGCAGTTCGGCGTCGAGCGGATCGCGCTGGTGTGCGGCTTTTCGATGGGCGCGCAGCAAACGTTCCACTGGGGAGCGCTGTATCCCGACATGGTGGAGCGGATCGCGCCGTGGTGCGGCTCAGCGCGCACGACGCGGCACAACTTCGTTTTCCTAGAAGGGGTGAAGGCTGCCCTGCGCGCTGACGACGCGTGGAACAACGGCTGGTACGACAGCCCGCCGGCGAAGGGACTGCGCGCGATGGCGCGGGTGTACGCGGGATGGGCTCCGTCGCAGGCGTTCTACAGGGAAAAGGTGTACCTGGAGATCGGGCACTCCTCACTGGAGGACTACCTGATCACCGCGTGGGAAGGGCGATACCTGCAGCAGGACGCCAACAACATCCTGGCGATGGTTGCCACGTGGCAGGCGGGGGACATCAGCGACAACCCCTTGTACGGCGGGGACTTCGAGAAGGCGCTGGGGTCGATCAAGGCCAAGGCGTTCGTGATGCCGTCGCGCACGGATCAATACTTCCCGCCGGAGGACAACGAGATCGAGGTCTCGATGATGCCCAACGCGGAGTTGCGAGTCATCGAGACGATCTGGGGGCACACGGGCGGCGGGCCGGGTCGGAACCCGGCAGACACCGGGTTCATCGACGCGCGGCTGAAGGAACTGCTGGCGAGCTGACGGTATGGGTCTTCGGGCGTGACGACGGTTCGCGATCAAAATGGCTGGTGGGCAGAGTTCTTTTCTGGGCTGTGCCTGGAGTATGTGCTGTCGGGACGGGACGAGGAGCAGACCCGGGCGGAGATGGGGTTCATCCACGGCGCGCTGGGGCTCCCGCGGAGGGCGAAGGTGCTGGATGTGCCGTGCGGAGCGGGCAGGCTGGCGCTGGAGCTCGCGGCGTGGGGTTATGACGTGACCGGAATCGACCAGAGCGCGGAGTTGGTGGCGACCGCGCGGGAGGAGGTCGAGGAGCGAGACTTGCGGATCGATTTCCGGCATGGAGATATGCGAGACCTGCCGGAGGACGGTCAGTACGACGGATTAGTGTGCTTGTGGAACAGCTTCGGCTATTTCGACGACGCCGGAAATTTGGATTTCCTGCGGGCGGTCTTCCGAAGCCTGAAACCGGGCGGCCGGCTGGCGCTGGACACGCCGCTGATGGAGACGCTGCTGCACGGCATAGTTGACGAGCCACGGGTCTGGACGGAAGTCGGAGACCTGCTGGCGCTGGAGGAGCGCGGGTTCGACCACGAAACTGGGCGACTGGACTCGGCATGGACGTTCATTCGCGACGGGGTGCGCGAAGTCCGGGATATGTCGATACGGCTGTACACCTACCGCGAATTGGTTGCCATGCTGGAAGAGGCCGGGTTCGGCGAGCACGAGGCGTACGGCAGCCTGGAGTTCGAGCCGTTCGAGCTGGGCGCGCCGTGGCTATACCTGGTCACGACGAAGGTTGAGGAGCCGGAAATCTAACCGGAAAGGGATACCGCGGCGGCGGTAGCGCGCGGGTACGGGGCGTAACGGCCCTGACAAAGGTAGGGGCGAAATCATTCGCCCCTACGATTTCTGATTGTCCGAGACTTCAGGCGCCGGCCAGTGACCCCATCGGGTCCCACGGCGGGAGGACGATGGGCTCGAGGTCTAGGGCGTCCTGGAGATCCTGGGGCAAGTAGCTCCGGGGCGCGGCGATCTCGAACATGTACTCGGCGAACCAGGAGTCGTTCATCAGGAAGAAGCCCTTTTGGCCGACCTTGTCGTCCCAACTGTTCTCAACGCGCCAGCGGCGGGGCTTGCCGTCAACCACGTCGACGCCGGTGAAGAGCATGGCGTGGGTCATGGCGGTCTGGTGGTACTCCAGCCGTTCCGCCTTATCCATTTCGAAATCGGCGTTGTAGACGCTGGCGTAGTCGAAGAGCTCGGCGTCCCACAGGCCCTTGTCGCGATGCATCTGCTTGCCGGTGTCGCAGCCCATCCAGACGGGCGTACCGTCCTGGAGCATGCGCATGGCGATGTCCTTCATGATGTCGATGTCGACGTTCAGGTAGGTGATGCGGGCGCCGTCGACGACGTTGCCGAGGTACTGGACGGTGTAAGTGCGGCCTGCCGGGCTGGAGCCCCGGGGGTCGTGGACGAGGCAGACGTAATCCTCCATAGAGGTGGTGATGTACTTCTCGGCGAATTCGAGGGGCGTCATCTCGCCGTCGCGGCGGAACTCGCCGTCCTTGTCCTTCCACTGCCAGTCGAACTGGGCCGGCGGGTTGCCCAGGTGGATGCAGAGGATCTGGTAGACGGACCGCAGGGCTTCCTGCTTGGCGTCCCTCATAGTGTCCAGGCCGGCCTCATCGGCGTAGAGGCGGCGGATGTTGCGGGCGCCCTGGCGGACCTGGTAGTTGAGACCGGCGTTCATGCGCATGGAGTTGCCGGAGCTTTCGGTCTCGGGCATGACGGTCTTGGGCACAACGCCGTGCTTGCGGACGAGGCTGACGAACATGTCCCACTGGCCGCCGTCGCCAAGGGGCTGCTGCAGGAGCCAAGCCACGACGCGGTCGTCGATGGGGCGGTCGGCGGTCTCGATGACGGCCTCAAGGATGTAGTTGGCGCGCTCCATCTTGTCCCAGAACATGACGTAGCTCTGGCTGAACTCGAACTCTTTGACGTTGAGGACATTGCGGGTCTCGGCGCGGAACAGGTTTAGACCGGCGAACATCCAGCAGCGGCCGGAGCGGGCCTGGTTGGTGACGCCCCAGTCGTCGAGGACGGTGGAGAAGCTGTGGGTGGCCTCGGCGACGATGTTGCGGTTCAGGGCGACGTCGTTGACGTCGTGCTGCGTGACGACGTTCTGCATGAGCTGGTGGTTGGGCTGGGAATCGAAGGCATCCTGGAATTCGGCCATGGTGGCGGAGTCGAGGGCGCCCGGGTTGGTCTGGGTGGTCATGCTGGTTCTCCTTGGTGCGGGTCAGTCGGCGGAGGCGTGAACGGGGGACATGCTGGCGATCACATCGGTGATTTCGGCCAGCGCCCGGTTGATTTCTTCATGGGTGGTGAACCGGCCCACGGTAAGGCGCAGGGTGCCCATAGCGTACTCGGCGGGAACGCGCATCGCCTCGAGGACGTGGGACAGCTCCACCCGGTCGCTGTGGCAGGCGGCGCCGGCCGAAGCGGCCACGGTGGGCAGGTTGGCCAGGATGCGGTCGGCCTCAAGGCTACGGAAGCCGATGCTCGACGTGTTGGGCAGCCGTTGGGTTGGGTGACCGTTGACCCGGGCGTCGTGGCCCGACGCCAGGATGCCCTGCTCGAGGCGATCGCGCATGGCGGCCATGTGTGTTGCGTAGTCGTCCAGGTTGTTCTCGATCAACTCGCAGGCTTTGCCCAGGCCGGCCATGAGGATGATGTTCTCGGTACCGGCGCGGCGGTTGCCCTCGTGGTTGGCGCCGTGCATGAATTTTTCCAGTTGGACGCCGGGACGGATGTACAACGCGCCGATGCCCTTGGGCGCGTACAGCTTGTGACCAGCCACGGAGAGGAGATCGACGCCGAGGTCGTCAACCTTGACGGGGATCTTGCCGACGGACTGGGCGCAGTCGCTGTGCACCAGCACGCCGTGGCGGTGGGCAATTTCGGCGATTTCCGCGATGGGCTGGATTGTGCCGACCTCGTTGTTGGCGTGCATGATGGTGACCAGCACCGTCTCGGGAGTGATGGCCTCCTCAACCTGCTGGGTGTCTACCACGCCACATTCATCGACTGGAAGGTAGGTGGTTCGGACCCCGTGACCTTCCAGGTACCGGCACACTTCGGTCACCGCGGGGTGTTCCACCGCCGAGGTGATGATGTGATTGCCGCGCTGGCGGTGAGCGCCGATGACGCCCTTGATGGCGTGGTTGTTGGCCTCGGTGCCGCCGCTGGTAAAGATCAGGTCGTCCGCAGAGCAACCCAACATCGTGGCCACCTGCTGGCGGGCGTGTTCAACGCCATCGCGCGCCGCGAGACCGAAAGCGTGCCCGCTGGACGGGTTGCCGAAGAGCCCGTGCACATAGGGCAGCATGGCCTCGGCGACGGCGGGGTCGATGGGCGTGGTGGCGTTGTAGTCCAGGTAGATGCCGTCCATATCCGACTCCGGGGCGACGGGATCACAAGGCAGATTGTGGCGCATTATAGACCACGTTGAACCGGGCAAGCCAAGTTTGGATGCTGCCCTAGAGCCGATGGCAGTGTGTGGCGTCCGTAGCGGCGCGTTACGGTTTTGGCCTCCGCTTCTGCTCGGCGGTCACAGCTATCAAACCGTCAGGGGTACCGTCGGGTTTTCCGTGCGGGGCCTTCGAAGGGTGGCGCCGTGATAAAACCGGATCGGTGCTCCGAGACGCGTCCCGCGGGATACGAAGTGCGCCATTACTCATCCGGCGATTCCGCCGCTTGTTGCGCCTTTGTGTCGCCAACGCTCTACGCCACTTTGACGGCAACGTCCGTCGCAATAGATAACGGGGTAACAATTAACCAATAAGTCGACCCCTTGCCGAAGGAACAACCGAACGGGCAGATCTTCACGAAGACGGTTACCCCGACGGCGATGGCCAGCAGGTCGCCTATCGGCACGCCCGCCGCCAACCCCACCATCGGGGCGACAAACTTCTGCTCCCCAGTCAGGTGAGGGCGTGTCAGCAGGTACAACAATGACACACCGCCCGCGACCACAATGCTGATTGTCGAGATGTTGGTGGACGCGGTCTGGTGCATGTGTTCGATCAGGTCAGCGCCGCGATGTCAGGTCGGTTCAACTAAAGAATGAACCAGTCGTCGCCACTGTACGTCTCCCGTAGTATTTCATTCAATGGGAAGAGTGACGAGACCTGTCGTAATTCCCGGCAATCTTTAGAAGGCACGCCTGCGGGACCAGCTCGATCGGAATCGCCGCCAGAGAGACCATAGCCGAGTCAAAATCCGAACTACAAGAAACGCGATTCGCAACGACTGCAAACAGGTGTGTGACGGCAAGAGTCACGCGGGAAAAGCATGCTCATGACCCGGCGGGGTTTTAGCACGGCCCTACCGCCGGAAGACTTTCTTGCGGGAATCGAGTGTGGCGTGTTAGATTTCGCGCCACAATGTGAGGTGGAATTAATGCTTCATACGAATAAATTATTGATGATCATCGGCCTGATAATGGCCCTGGTTGTGCTGGTGGGATGCACCAAGGAAGTGGTGACAGAGGTGGTGGTCACCGCCACTCCCGACCCGGCCGCCGCAGGTGCTTCAGCGGCGGTGACCACCACCGAGGCGACGCCCGAGGCTCCGGTCGCGGCGGCGGCGACGGAAGTTCCCGCGACCGCGGAACCCCAGCAGCAGCAACAGGCAGAAGCCGATGATGTCGAATATGTCTATCAAATCGGCATCTCCGCCGACCTGACCACCACCAACTACTGGGCCTACCTGGGGCCGGACGGGACCGTCTGGAACCTGTACGTCCTGGGTGGAGACAAGCCCACGCTGTTCACGTATTCAGCGCAGCGTTTCGACTGGGTGCCCTCGCTGGCCGCGGATTTCCCCTCGGCGCTGCAGGAAGAAACCGTCGGGGGGCAGATTTTCTGGACCACGGAGGTTGACCTCAAGGAGGAAGTGAAGTGGAGCGACGGTAGGAACGTCACCGCCGAGGACTTCGCATTCACCGCTCACACTGCATCAGAAATGCAGCTGTCGGGCAACTGGCCGTCGGTGGTCGACCCGGAGTTCTTCGATCATGCGGAGGCGCTGGACCCCTATCGGTTGAAGATATTCTTCAAGAAGAAGCCGGGACTGGCACGCTGGCAGTTCGGGCTGGCGTTCATGCCCATCATGTCCAAGAGCTATTGGGAACCGATAGTGACGGCGGCCAGGCAGGGGGCAGAGATCATCGAGCAACAGAAGGCCCTGTACGCGCACGTGCCCGAGAATGAACCCACGGCAGGCGGCTTCGGGTTCCAAAAGTGGGAGCGCGGCGCGTTCGCGGAGAAGGCAAAGAACTCCCGCTATTTCTTCAGCGGCACCGTGGTCACCGAATACACCGGCGGCGCCTACGCGGAGGCCAAGCCGGGCGCCTACGAATTTGCGGCTTATGGCGAGGCCGCCGGCGACAAGGCGCTGGAATACACGGTGGGGCCGTATGCGGAAAGCACGATTTACTCGATATACGGGAGCCAGGACGCCACAGTGCTGGCCCTCAAGAAGGGCGACATCGACTTCATGCTGAACCCGCTGGGGTTGTCGCGGGGTTTGCAGAAACAGTTGGAGGGAGAGGACGGACTGACGGTGATCGAGAACCCGTCGGACGGGATCCGGTACCTGGGCTTCAACTTCCGCAAAGCGCCGATGGACAACCAGGCCTTCCGCCAGTCGGTGGCGACGCTGATCGACAAGGAATTCCTGTCGAGCACCGTGCTGCAGGGTGTGGCGTTCCCCATGTACGCCATGGTGCCCGAAGGCAATAAGGCATGGTACAACCCCCATGTTCCCCAGATCGGAAAGGGTATGACCCGGGGAGAACGGATTTCCCGGGTGGTCGAGTTGCTCAAGGGGGCGGGGTTCACCTGGGAAACCGAGCCAAGGGTGAGCGAGGACGGCAGGTTCGTAGAGCAGCGTGGCGAGGGCCTGAGAATGCCCGACGGTCAGCCGATGCCCACCATCAATATACTGGCTCCCAGCCCTGGCTACGACCCGCTGCGGTCGACGTTTGCCATCTGGATTGAGCGGTGGCTGAACGAGGTTGGCATCCCGGTGCACGCGGACCTGACCGGCTTCAACCTGATCGTGGAAAAGGTGTTCGACCAGCAGGACTTTGACATGTGGATCCTGGGCTGGGGACTGAGCCTGTATCCCGACTACCTGGAGTCGTTCTTTCACAGCCGGCATTCTGGGCTGGAGGGACACAACGCCGGCGGCTACAACAATCCGGAGTACGACCGGCTGGCCGACGAGTTGCTGGCTGAGACCGACGTCGAGGCGGCGCGAAAGCTGGTGTTTGAAATGCAAGCGTTCGTGGCGGAGGATCTGCCCTACGTTCCGCTGTTCGACACGCCGCTGGTGGAAGCCTACCGTAGCGATCAGGTGGAATACCCTTATACCCAATCCCTGGGCGGGCTGCAGAACGCGTCCGGCCTGACGGCGCTCGTCCAGTTCAAGTAGGTCCGTGGGTCTCACGCGTGCCCGGTTTGCCACTGCGAGGAGCGCAGCGACGCGGCGATCCCGTCGCTTGGACGATGTCTCCTCCGCCGACGAGATTGCCGCGCTTCGCTCGCAATGACAAAGGAGACGGCGCTCGCAATGACAAGGGAATGGGCGCTCGTGATGACAGTTTGAATGCAGGTGGGTACGCGTCAGGTCCGTGGGTGCGGCCGTCCGGCGGTCTGCGTCCTCAGCCGTTTTCAGGCGGCCACGGTTTCGGGGCATGGTCGGCTCGTGACGTGCGGTGAAAAGCGTGAGCGATAGATACAAGGGCAACATGCGGAGCCAGATCCGATGACGGGTTACCTGGTCAAGCGGGCCGGGCAGATGACGCTGACCCTGTTCCTGATCGTCACGCTGACGTTCTTCCTGGTGCAGGCGCAGCCCGGGGACTATGCCACCTTCTACGCGCTCAACCCCGACCTGCCGGCGGAGGTTCGTGCTCAGATCAAGGAGTCATTCGGGTTGGACAAACCCCTTTGGCAGCAGTACCTCATCCACATGAAGAACACCTTCACCGGGAACTTTGGCGTGTCCTTCGGGCACTTTCCCCGGCCGGTGATCGAGGTGCTGGCGGAAAGGTTGCCCCGCACGGCGGTACTGTTTCTGACCGCGACGGCGGCATCCTTCTACATCGGGTTCTTCCTGGGCAAGGCCATTGCGTGGCGCAGGGGCGGAGTGCTGGAGTATGCGGCGACTATATCGGGAGCGACGCTGTTCACGGCGTTCACGCCGGCCTTCGGGCTGATGATGATCTGGATTTTCGCCTTCAAGCTGGGATGGCTACCGGTGGGAAAATTCCTGGATCCGCTGGTGTGGCGGGGCGCGGAGGTAAGCGCCAATCACGTGTTCAGCTACATGCTCGTGACTGCTGCCGGCTTCGTAGCCTTCGTATTTCTCATACTGTTCTTTTTCAGACGGTCGGGGCGGATCGGGCGGGCCCCATGGTTGGCGCCGGTTATCGCGGCGGCGGCTCTAGCGATTCCGTTGGCGTGGGCATTTTCTGACATAGGGTACCTGGCGCTGGACATTCTCCGGCACATGATCCTGCCCATCGTGACGCTGACGCTGATTTCGTTCGCCGGCACGATGCTGCTGACGCGCAACAGCATGCTGGAAACGATGCGCGAGGACTACGTGATGGCGGCGCGGGCCAAGGGGTTGCCCGAGAAGGTGGTGCGCGACCGGCACGCGGCACGAAACGCGCTGCTTCCGGTGGTCACCAGCCTGGTGTACAGCCTGATTTTCGCCATCGACGGCAGCGTCATCATCGAGGCCGTGTTCTCCTGGCCCGGCACCGGCATGACCCTGCTTGACGCGGTGCGCTCCGAGGACCTTCCCCTGGTGATGGGAGCCATGGTGTTCATTGGGCTGTTCTCGCTGCTGGCCCACGTCATCGTGGACGTGCTGTACGTGTACCTCGACCCACGGATACGCTACCAGTGATCAACTCACAGCCCGATCAGCACGCAATCATCGGGGAACCACCGGGGGCTCCGGAACCGCCGTTGGTAGACCTGCATCCGGGCCGTTCGCAGATGGCGATGGCCAGGGCAAGGCTGGCGCTGCGGTCGTTTCGGAGTGGCTGGGCCATCTTCGTGGAGAGCCGCATCGGGTTGCTGTCGCTGGCGACCATTGTCCTGTTCGCGTTGATGGCGATTTCGCATCCCATCCTCATGGCTACCGTCTGGGACGCCGAGGTGTACGACCCGGTGACCGGGTACGCATTCGACCGGCTGGAGCAACCCTCTCCGCCGAACTGGAGGCACCCGTTGGGAACCGATCCCCTGGGACGCGACGTGCTCAGCCAGTTGCTGTCCAGCACGCGATCGGAGTTCGTGCTGGGGATAACCGCGGCCCTGGTCACGGTGGGAATCGCCACGACGGTTGGCGCGGTGGCGGCCTACTACGGCGGGTTGGTGGACACCCTGTTTATGCGGCTGGCGGACCTGATCATCGCGCTTCCGGGTATTTCGCTGCTGATCGTGCTCAGCGCGCTGTTCCAGCTGAACCTGTTCTACCTGGCGCTGATCATCGGGGTGCTGGGAGGGTTTGGCGGAACCGCCATCATCCTCAAGTCACAAGCGCTGAGCATAAGGGTCAAGCCCTACATCGAGGCGGCGCGGGTGGCCGGCGGCGGGCACTTTCACATTATTTTCGTGCACATCGTTCCGAACCTGCTGCCCCTTTCGCTGCTGTACATGATGTTCACGGTGACCGGCGCGATCTTCGCGGAGGCGGTGCTGTCGTTCCTGGGCCTGCTGGACCTGAGGATGAGCTGGGGGATCATGATCCACACCGCGAACATCGGCGGTTACCTGCTGGGCGGCACCAGGTACTGGTGGCTCATCGTACCGGCCGGGGCGTCGATCACCTTCCTGTGCAGCGCCTTCTACCTGGTGGGTCGCGCGCTGGACGAGGTGGTCAACCCCCGGCTCCGGCGGCACCACGGCTGACGCGACTTGCCGGGTTTTATGCGCGAATACGCCGCAATAGAACTGCTCAAAATATTGGACATTGACTGCTGGCATGTCCAATATTTATGAGTATAAACTACGCTTATACTGATATGGACATTGACCGGTATCATGTCCACGTGGGAAGACCCTCCGTATGGCTAGCTGGACGGTACATTTTAATCTGCGCCTGGCGACCGGCGCACGGGATATTGTAGTTGATTTGGCAAGGAGTCACGCCTTGGCAAGCGTGATCAGAGGGATCCCCATTCCGCCGCCGGTGCAGCAGCGTCTTGATCGGCTCAACATCCTTAGAGCGGTTCGCGGTACTACCGGGATCGAAGGCACTGAGCTTTCCGAGGAGGAAGTCAGCCAGGTTATGGAGTCCCCCATAGGAATAGCGGTGCTGGGTCCTGACCGCGAGCGTGAGGAACAAGAAACGCGCAACGCGAATGCACTGATGCAGTTCGTTGGCGACTATGTGAGGAACCATCCCAATGCCCTGCTAACGGAACCTTTGTTGCTGACATTCCACGAGATCCTTACCGCCGGAATTGATTACCAGTACAACGAACCCGGCAGATACCGTAGTCACGCCGTGAACGTGGGCGCGTACCGGCCTCCATCGACTTGGGAGGAGGTGCGAGATCTCATGGCCGGGTTCTTCTCCTGGTTCAATACTGGGCCTCCGAACGCCTGGGACCCGGTGCTGAGGGCGATAGTTGCGCATTTTTACGTGGTAAGCATCCATCCATTTGGAGACGGCAACGGACGTACCGCGAGAGCCGTGGAGAGTTTTCTTCTTTACAAGGCCGGCGTAAACGTTCGCGGGTATTATTCACTGGCCAATTATTACTATCAGAATCGCGCCGATTACATCTACCATTTGAACGATATCCAAACGCGAGGAGGAGTTGACCTGGCTCCGTTCGCTTCATTTGCCCTCAAGGGACTGGTCCACGAACTTGAGGTCGTTCATAACGAAGTGCTCGAAGAGGTTAGGGTGCTCGCTTTTCGTGACTATGCCCGTCGCACTCTGGCTGATGCTGGCAAGCTTGGCAACCCGGCAGGCGACAGGCAATTGCAATTGTTGACCGAGTTGGCCGGCAGGCCTATTTCTGTGAAAGCTTTACGCTCCGGTTCAGATCCTCTCGCGCGGCTCTACAGAGGCGTCACCCAAAGGACCCTCTCGCGTGACCTGAACTACCTGCGAGAGCAGAACCTGGTGAGTTTGGCGGGCGATGAATTGCGCGCCCGTTTAGACTTGATGACTCAATTCACCGCGTGATCTGCTGTGCGGCCATCTACGAAGCTGTAAATCTCCGCTCGTGATGACAACCTCAACCAACACACCGGTCCTGGAAGTGATCGACCTCTCCCTGCGCTACCAGACGCGGCAGGGCGAGGTGCAGGCGGTGGGGGGGGTCAGCTTCGAGCTGGCCCAGGGTCAGTCACTGGGGCTGGTGGGAGAGTCGGGTTGCGGCAAGACATCGGTGGCCAACAGTCTCATGGGCTTGCTGCCGGAAAACGCACGGCTGGCCGGAGGCCAGATCAGGCTCGGTGGAACGGATCTGCTGCAACTGCCTGAAGAGGAGATGCGGCGCTATCGCTGGCGGCGCATTGCGATGGTGTTCCAGGCGGCGATGAATTCCCTGGACCCGGTGCACCGGGTCGGGCAGCAGGTGATCGAGGCGATCGAGGCCCACGGCATGGAGTCGACGTTGGCGGGCGCCAGGGAGCGGGTGGCCCGCCTGTTCCGCATGGTGGGGCTGGACCCGCAGCTGATGGACCGGTATCCCCACGAGTTCAGTGGCGGGATGCGGCAGCGGGCGGTGATCGCCATGGCGCTGTCGTGCGATCCGGACCTGATCATCGCCGACGAGCCGACCACCGCCCTGGACGTCATAGTTCAGGACCGCATCCTGCGCGAATTGAAGCTGGTCCAGCAGGAACTGCGGATGGGGATGATCTACATCAGCCACGACATCGGCGTGGTGGCGGAGGTCACCGACCGGATCGGCGTGATGTACGCCGGACGGCTGGTGGAGCTGGGCGACACCACCGACGTGTTCCGGTCGCCGATGCATCCCTACACGGCGGCGCTGATGTCGTCGTTTCCCAGCGTCCACGGCGAGAGGCTGCCCCTACGGAACCTCGCGGGCGAACCGCCGAACCTGATCGACCCGCCCTCGGGATGTCCGTTCCACCCCCGGTGCCAGTACGCAGACGACATCTGCCGGACCGAGTTCCCGGCCCGGTCGAGCCGCGGAGACCACTGGGCCGCCTGCTGGCATCCCCTAGACCTGGCAGCGTCCGACGACGGGAGACGCGATGCTTGCTGACAGCGGGACCGCGTCGACGGACGGACGGCTGGACGGCAACGGGGAGGCGCTGGTTGCCGTGGCCGGATTGACCAAGCGGTTTCCAGTGACGAAGAACCTGTTCCGCCAGCCCTCCAGCTTCATCCACGCCGTGGACGACGTGTCCTTCCGCCTCGCGCCCGGCGAGAGCCTGGGGCTGGTGGGCGAGTCGGGCTGTGGCAAGACGACGGTGGGCAAGCTGCTGGTGAAGTTGCTGGAACCTACCTCCGGCGAGATACGCTTCCTCTTCCCGGCGCGGGATGCGCACGGCGGTTCCGGCGAGCCGGTGGACGCCGGCGCGATACGCTCAGGCCAGTTGCGCGCCTTCCGCCGGCAGGCGCAGATGATATTCCAGGACCCGTACGAGTCGATGAACCCCCGACGCACCATATACGACACCATAGCCGAGCCGCTGGCAGTGCAGGGGATTGGCAGCCTGATGGACCGGGTGGACCGGGTCACGGAGATCCTGACCCAGGCGGGCCTCACGCCGGCTTCGTCGTTTCTGTTCCGGCACCCGCACGAGCTTTCTGGAGGGCAGCGTCAGCGGGTGGCCATCGCCCGCGCCCTGGTGATCGGGCCGTCCTTCGTGGTGGCCGACGAGCCAACGTCGATGCTGGACGTTTCCAGCCGAACGGGCATCATGCTGCTGATGCAGGAACTGGCGACGAGCCTGGGCATCGCCTACCTGTACATCACCCATGACCTCGCGGTGGCACGCTACATGTGCCACCGCATCGCCGTGATGTACCTGGGCAAGATCGTCGAGCTGGCGGAAACCGAGGAGCTGCTGCGCAACCCGCTGCATCCGTACACGAAAGCGCTGCTCTCGGCGGTACCGGTTCCGGATCCTGAGTTCCGGCGCGATCGCCCCGACATACGGGGAGACTTGACCCTGCCGATAGATCCGCCGGCTCGCTGCCGTTTTTACGACCGCTGTCCGGTGGCCACCGACTTCTGTGAGGGCAACGTGCATCCCCCTATGGAAGAGCGGGCTGCAAGTCACTGGGTTGCCTGCTATGAGGCGTGAGCTGAGGGCGGGCAAGGTCACGTGCTATCTTATCCATCGTCGCCGATGGTCACCAAAAGATGATGGGCACTAATAGTTGATGAGCGCCAATATACGATGAGGCACCCATGGCTGACGCTGACGTAATCGTTATCGGAGGGGGCATAGCAGGAGCCTCGACCGCCTATCACCTGGCGTCGTACGGGCGAAGCGTGACGCTGCTGGAAAGGGGCGAGATCGCCTCTGAGGCGTCGGGCGTAAACGCCGGCGGCATCGGCGCGCTGGGATGGGGGCACGTGCCGGACCTGGAATCGTACCTGACCATGGGCAGCCTGCAGATTTTCCGGAGCCTGCAACTGGAGCTGGGCTACGACATCGAGTTTCGCGCCTCGGGCGGGCTCCAGGCCATCCAGACCTCGGAACAGTACGCCTACGCCCGGGACCGGGTGCTCGCCATGAAGTCCCGTGGCTACACGCTGGACCTGCTCACCACGGACGCGGCCCGCAGCATCGAGCCGGAGCTGAGCCCCGATCTGTACGGCGCCATGCACTTCCCCCTGCGCGGCCAGGCCGACCCGAAGAAAGCCACCCGAGCCTTTGCATCAGCGGCCGCCGAGCGCGGCGCCAGCATCCTCACCGGGCGGGAGGTGACCGCCATCAGCCGCACGGCTGACGGAACCTACCGGGTCTCCTGCGCGGATGACGAGTTCTTCGCGGAGCGGTTAATCCTCGCGGCGGGGGCGTGGTGCGGGCCGCTGGGCGAGATGCTGGGCGTTCGCGTCCCCATCGTGCCGGTGCGCGGGCAGATGTGGGCGACGCAGCCGCTGCCGCCGCGGGTCTTCTACTCGCTATCCTCCGCCGAATCGTACGCGCACTGGAGCCACAGCCCGGGCGGCGATGCTAATACGCCTCCGGAACTCACGCACATGGGCTCGCGCAGGGTGACGCGACACCTGTACGGACGGCAGAACCGGGATGGGGAGATAATCTTCGGCGGCGACCGGGAGATGGCCGGGTACGACTACACCGTGGACGCCGGTGGGGTGGAGGTGAACTTCGGGCACGCCAGCGAGATCCTGCCGATGCTGGGAGGCCTATCCATCAGCTGCACCTGGTCGGGCATGATGCCCTTCTCGCTGGACGGGAGACCGATCATCGGCAAGATACCGCAACTGGACGACGTTCACATCGTCAGTGGCCTGGCGTCGTCGGGATTCGGGCGCGGGCCAATGGCGGGCAAGCTGATCGCGGACTATGTCCACACCGGGCATCGGCCCCAGGTGTTGGCGGAGTCGGACCCCGCCCGCTGTGTCACCGCGCTGCACTGACCGCGTTGGATTGACCGGATCCGGCGGGTTCAGGCGTCGCGCCGATGCACCTCGATGGGGCGCCTGACCAGCGGGGTCAATATCATCACGGGCAGCATCAGGAGCAGGCCAATGCCGGCGTTCACCCCGATGGCCAGCGAGATGGTGAAGGCCTGGGCGATGGCCCCGATCTCCACGCCTCCGATGAGGTGACCCAGCCCATTGACTAGTCCCTGGGACCCCATGATCCGGCCGCGCATTTCGGGCGCGGTTGAAAGCATGAGGATGGTGCTCTGCATGGTGCTGAACCCCGACTGACCGACGCCGGTGGTGAAGAGGAGCAGGAAGGAGACCAGGAACCACGGCGACCACGCGACGGCCACCACGCCCACAGCGACAATTATCGCTCCGAAGGCGAAGTAACGGCCGTGGAAGCTGTAATTACGCCGCGTGGCGATGATCATTGCTCCGACGAACGCGCCGATGCCATCAGCAGCCCCCAGCAATCCGCCCAGGGCTGGCCCCACCATGAGCACGTCCGTGGCGATGACGGGGATGAAGTACTGCAGAGGCAGGACCATGCCATTCATCACCAGGGATATCGTCAGCACTCCCAGGACGAACTTGTTGGAGAACGAATGGCTGATACCTGATCTGATGCCCGTGAAGAAGGCGGTGTCCCGCACGATCAACATGGACCGCTCGGGCAAGCGCATCCTCCAGATGAGCACGGCCGACACCAGGTCCAGAGCCACCAGCACGATGAACGCGCCCGTGAAACCGTAGAACTCCACCAGCAGGCCGCCCGCTATCGGGCCCAGTATCTTGCCGCCGTTGTTGGTCATCGTCTCCAGGGACATCGCGTGGGCGATACGGTCCTGACCGGCCAGGTCGAACAACGAGGCGCGGCGGGTCGGGTCGTCCAGCACCTTGGCCGTGCCCTGGGCGAGGACGACGAGAAAGACGTGCCACGGCTCGACGAGGTTGAGGATCAGCAGGACCAGCAGGCACGAGGCCAGGACCAGGTAGAAGATGTGGATGCTCGCCAGGATGCGCCATCGGTCCAGCCGGTCGGCCAGCATGCCGGCGACCAGCGACAGCGGCGGACGGGGTCCGTTCAGGAACACAGAAATCAGGCCGACCTGGAAGGCCGAGTTGGTCAGCTCCAGCACGAGGTAGCCCAGCGTGATCAGTTCCATGCGCCGGGAGATCTCGTGGATCCACCGGGCCGCCCACAGGTACTGAAAATTGCGGTCCTGGAGGACCACAAACACCGGAGCATTGGAGATGCGCGCCAACCGCCTGCTCCCACGCCGGCGGCGACTGCGGCAACGATGCCCGTCCCGGCCGGCCTAGCCTGCTGCCCGTCCGAAGTGGATAAAGTCGGCACGATACGCGGGATGACGACGGCGAGTCAAACGGGCGTCACCAGCGAAGGTTCCAGCCGCGCTGGATTTGTGGCCCCTTCTGGTCTACCCTTCGGGAAACCCGGCTCACGTGATGGCCGGGAGAAGTCTCCTGACCGGTGGTGCGCTGTTGAGCCTGGGTCTGTGTGTACTGGGTTGCGGGTCGTTCGCGGCGGTGTTCGCTCGCGCCGTCTCGGGACTGCCCGGCGAGGTTGATCTTTACTTCGCCAGCCGGGACGTGGCCAGGGCGTGGGAATACGCGTCCCGTTTTGGGGGCCGGGGCGCTTTCGGGTCCTACGAGGACGCGGTAGCCGACCCCAGGGTAGACGCGGTGTACGTGTGCACGCCGCACCACCTGCACCGGGAGCATGCGTCGCTCGCGTTCCGCGCCGGCAAGCACGTGCTGGTGGAGAAACCGATCGCGGGAACGCTGTACGACGCCGAGGCCATGATCCGGGAAGCGGAATCGGCGGGAGTTACGTTCATGGTGGCGGAGAACTACAGGTTCCTGCCGCCCGTGCGGGAGGCCAGGAGGCTGATCGACGAAGGCCGCGTGGGGCAGCTCCGGCTGGTGCAACTGCAGGAGCAGTATCCCTTCCAGCCAGGCGGATGGCGCAGCCGGGCCGATCTGAACGGCGGCGGCGTGCTCATCGACGGCGGCATCCACAAGCTGAGCGCCGTGGCCTGCCTGGTCGGCCAGCCTAACGAGGTCTACGCCCGCGAAATCCTACCCGGGCAGCCGGGACTGGAGGCGGAGGACGGCGTGGTAGTGGTGACGCGAGATGACAGTGGAGCGGTGGGCCTGATCAATCACTCGTGGAGCGTCGTCCCTCCGCAACCGCACTCCTGGGTGTCGATATCGGGTTCCGAGGCGTCGCTGTACTTCGAGCCCGGGACACCGTGGCTGAGGGTGACCGACGCTGCCTCGGCAACGACGGTGCCGCTCGCGGATTACGGCAACGGCTTGGTTCCCATGGTCCGGGAGTTCCGGAGCAGCATCCGCGAAGGCCGGCGGCCGGCCATGGCGGGCGAGGACGGAATGGCCGACCTCGCCCTGGTGCTGGCGGCCTACCAGTCTATGGAGACGGGGCTGCCGGTCAGCCTGCCGTAGTCGCGCGGCACCTTACACCGAAGTCTGTGTAATCACCCGCGGCGCCACCTTGCGGGACAGCCAGCGGCCATCGGCGGAGCTGCCCAGGAGTTGGCCGTCGCGGACGATCACCTTCCCGCGCAGGAGCGTCATGATCGGGTAGCCCTCGCACTGGAAGCCGTCCCAGATGGAGTAGTCGGAGTCGGCGTGGAGATCGTCCACGGTGATGGTTTTCTTGAGGTTCGGGTCGAAGATCACGATGTCGGCGTCGCTGCCCACGGCGATGGCGCCCTTCTGGGGGTACATGCCGAGGATCTTGGCGGCGTTGGTGGAGGTGATGGCGGCGAACCGCTCCAGGTCGATGCGTCCGGTGGCCGCCAGCTTGGTGTAGGTGACCGGCATACGGGTCTCGATGCCATTGTGGCCGCCGCAGAGGGTGCGGATGGTTTCTCCGGCCAGCTTGATGTTCTTGTAGGTGGTCCACTCGTCCGTGGCCGTGGTGCAAATGGGGCCGTCCACGAGGCCCTGCTGCAAGGCGTCGCGGTCGTCGGAGAACTTGATGGCCGGATAAGTGTGGATGGCCAGACCGTCGGGCTTGAGGTAGTCGTCGCAGGTGAACTCGAGGTAGTTGTGCAGGGCCTCGCCGTACACCGGCAGCTGCGCGGCGCGCGCCTCGGCGATGGCGGCCACGCCCTCCTTTGCGGTGGTGTGGACGAAGTAGATCCCGGTCTCAGTCTTTTGGGCCAGCCGCACCACCTTGCGGAACGAGATGTCCTCCGAGATGTTGTTGTGGGCCAGGTGGAGGTTGGACCCGTGGTCGCGGCCCTCGCGCTCCAGCTTCTCCTCCATGTAGGTGACGATGTCGTCCTCCTCGGCGTGGACGGCCATGATACCGCCGTGCTTGCTGACCTCCTGGAAGATCTCCCAGAGATGGCCCATGGGAACGCGGGCGTGGAACGTCGTGAAGATTTTGAAGCTGGCGACGCCCGACTGGATCGCCTCGCCAATCTCCCCCATCGTGCTGGGCGGGATGGCTCCCGCCAGGATGTAGTGGAAGGTGTAGTCTGTATAGGAGTGGCCGCGGAAGGTGTCCCGACGGGTCTCGATCTGGGCCATGATGGGGTCGGAAGGTGGCACCGCGCCCGGTGTCAGGGGCAACGCTCCCGCGAAGTCGACGTAAGTCGTAACGCCTCCGAAGGCCGCGGCGCGGCTGGCCGCCTCGGGCGGTTGGGTGAACACGCTGTCGTCTCCGCCGGCCCAGTAGTCAGGCACCGGCACGTTGATGTGGGCATGGGGCTCGATGCCACCGGGCAGGACGATCATGCCGGTGGCGTCGATGGTCTCGCCGGCGCCGATGTCGTCGAGCACGCCCGGGGCGGCCACCGCCGCGATGTGCTCGTCCTGGATGCCAACGTCCCTCAGCCCAACGCCGTCGGGTGTGACCACGGTCCCGCCCTTGATGATCAAGTCCAGCATGATTGCCTCCTGAACGTGGGTGTTGCGAGGATCGGCGACGGCAAGGGTTACGCAAGCCGCCCAAGTTGGGCGCGATTATAACGCGGGGAGGAGGCGCGTAGGCGGAACATGCGGTGGCAATATGGTGAGGCCGGCCGGTTGATCGTATCACGGAGGTTGCGCTGTTAAGGAGGGGAATGGGGTGGCAGCCCCGCTGTCCGGAGGACGTGTCCTCTGGCGACGAGATTGCCGCGCTTCGCTCGCAATGACAAGGGAAAGAGCGCTCGCAATGACAGGGGAAAGGGGCTCTCAATGATAGTTTGAATGCAAGGGGGTACGCGCCAGCTGTGACCAGGACCTGTAAAAACAGTGGCATCTGGTGGACAATGCATTCGTGAACTGCAAGGGATGGAGAGCGGCGGCAGATTGGGGTGCCGATAGCGCCGCATCCTTCCAAGTCATTGGGAAAATGCGAGCACCGGTTCTTTGGACCGGGTTGTTGTGACGACACCACCACAAACGAGAGTGAGAGTTATGGCCAACGCCTTCGGCAAGATAATCGCCAACGTGGAGCGGCTGCACCGGCTGATGGACGAAGAGGGCGTTTCGGCCGTGGTCGCGCGCTCGGGCAAGAACTTCACCTACCTGGCGGGGTTTGCCTATCCCGGCACGCTGGCGCGGCACCTGGAGTTCCCCGACTCGCCGCGGGAGGTGCTGCTGGTGTGGCCGCGGACGGGCGAGCCGGTGATGGTGCTGAACTCCTACGCCGCGCCGCTGGCCCGCCGGGACTCGTGGCTGGATCGCATCGAGGTGGTGGACGACTACGCGGAGTCGCCCTATGCGAGGGCCGCCGAGATGCTGCGGCAACTGGGGCTGGCCGAGGAGACCATCGGGTTCGAGAAGAGCTACGTCAGCGCGAACCGGTGGGAGGAAATTGTCGGGCTGCTGCCCCGGGCGCGCGTCGTAGACAGCACCGAGCTGATGGACCGGGTGCGTTGGATCAAGACGCCCGAAGAGGTGGCGGCCCTGGAGGCCGGCGCCAGGCTACTGGACGAGGCGTATCTGGAGGTGCTGCCCACGGTCCGGCCTGGCGACACGGAACGGCTGGTGCACAGCCGCATCGTCGAGAGTTGCCTGCGGCGGGGCGCCAACTGGGTCCACGGCATCCTGAACTCCAGCCGCAACACCGTGGGCTACGGCGGGGAGAGCGACCTGGCCTTCGAGGCCGGCGACATCATCCGCAACGACTACGTCGCCTACCTCAACGGCTATCCCGGCCACCAGTCGCGGAGCGTGTGCGTGGGCGCGCCCTCAGACGAGCAGAAGCGGATCTACCAGGTTACGCGGGACATCTACCGCGCCACCATCGACCGGTGCCGGCCCGGCGCGCGCACGGCGGACATCTACCACTTCGCCAACGACGCGTTCCACGAGGCTGGTTTCGAAGGCAACGTGGCGCTGGCCGGGCACGGCGTGGGCGCGTGGTGGCACCAGCAGGAACCATACATGGTGCCGTCCAGCGCCCGCGTCCTGGAGGAGGGCATGGTGGTGGCCCTGGAGCCGCACATCGGCTACTGGCACCTGCAGGACATGGTGCTGGTCACCGAGGATGCCTCCAGACTGCTGTCGCCGCTGATGAGCACCGACGAGATGCTGGTGGCGGGGTAGGGGAGAGGTGCGAGAGACGGTCGAGCGGTGGAGCAGGGCTAGAGGGATCTCGTTCGGAGTCCACCCATCGGGCCGACGCTTACCCCCGACCCAAAGAGTTGGCACAAAGGGAGGTTGCGCGACCGCAAACCGGGTTCATCGCGGGACGTTTGACCTTTTGTCTGATCCACGCCTATGATGGTTTGTACCCATCGTACGGAACCTGCGAGCTAATCCGCGGAGTGTACGTTTCGCGTTGCTCTATCGACAAAAGGTGCGTCATGAGCATAAAACATCTTCGGTTCACTGATGCAGGACCGTTCGACGACATCCGGTTCGATTTCGATAAGCGGGTGAATGTGATCACCGGGCCGAATAATTCTGGAAAATCCACCGTGCTGTTGGTGTTGGGCGAACTGCTTGTTTACCCTTTCGGTGTGCCTTCTAAGTACCTGCGATCGGAAGCCGCACGGTGGGAGTTGTCATACCGTACAGGACAAGGCGATAGAACCAAATTTGGCTTGTTGCCTACTCTTCCGCCCGATATGGTAGACATGTACGAACAACTAGGCTACACATGCTTCGTTCCGGCTCAGCGCCATAGCTCTGACTATCGTTCGCGAGGGCCCACTGTAAACGACAGAAACGAAGACCGTATCAGAATGCATGCTGATCATCTGACTAGTGCTAGGCCAGAGGTTTTGGATGAAGCCGACATCGTTGCTATCCGGCAATCGATACGCGAAAGTAGGGCCGCGTTGCATCCGGAGTTAGCTAGAAGGGAAAAATTGATGATGTCCGGAACATCACTGGTCAGCGACGAGGCGGTAGTACAAAAAATCGTCGATTTAGACTACGCGAGTCATCGGCTTAGGAAACCGAATATCAGGGAAACTATCGAACTGATCGCGGTTGTGGCTACCGAAATCACGGACGGTTTTCCTATGAAGTTCGAGGACGTCGGCGACGATGAGCGGGGACTGTACCCTATCATAAATACTCAGAGCGGCAATTTGCCGCTCGACACGTTGAGTCAAGGTACGCAATCGATCCTCCACTGTGTAGCCCGTATCTTGTTAGGGTACGCGGAGTTTTATGATTTTCCGAATGACTTAGCGAAGCAACCGGGCATAGTAATTGTTGACGAGATTGATGCCCACCTGCATCCGTCATGGCAAAGACGATTTATCCCCACGTTGACCAAACATTTTCCGAACCTTCAGATTTTTTGCTCGACTCATTCGCCGCTGATGCTTGCCGGCCTAGGTCCAGGCCAAGTCCAACTGCTGACTCGGGATGACGACGACGTGGTGAAAGTATCTAGAAACGGCGACAGCATTGCTGGCTGGTCAGCGGATCAAATCCTGCGCAACTTGTTGGGCGTTCGGAACCCCACGGACCTCAAGACCGTCGCAACATTCGACAGGTTGGAAGAACTACGTACGAAAGAGGGCCTAAGCGAGGAAGAATCCGCGGAACTCGAGCGATTGACCTTATTGTCCGATGCACAACCGACCGGCGGGTCCGCATCAATTTTGATGGAAAAACTCGCTCGTGGAATCATGGAAATTGCACAGGAAGCAGCCTCACCAGAGCCATAACCTATTTTGCCTAACCACGGTGTGGGAGCTCTCCGTAAGCGCATCTTCAAGTAAATCCCATTCTATGGCAACATCCGATGAATGGCGGTTTGTCCTAGGTTTGAAACGTTGACGTATGCATTGGGTTGACCGAGGTCCAGAACCGCAAAGATTGGCCTCTGTACGTGCGCGTCATACTTGGCGTTGGGTGCAACATTATTCGCATGGACAAGGCGACCCTCCAACGGACCATGCTTGGCAGGCATTCCGCAGCGACTTGATGCGGGCCTTCCACGGCTTGTGCGCGTACTGCGAGCAGACAGATCCAGGTGAAGTCGACCATTTTCGCCCCAAGTCACAGTTTCCCAATGAAGTTTACGTCTGGAGCAATTGGCTCTTCTCATGCCACCCGTGCAACCAAGCCAAGCGCGAAAAATGGCCGGATGAAGGATACGTCGATCCATGTGCGGTGGACAACAAGGATCGTCCCGAGCATTACTTCGACTTTTCCACCCAGCGTGGCAGAATAATCGCGCGCGCAACGTTATCGTGCAAAGAAAAATTTAAAGCGCGACGCATGATCAAGGACTTGAAACTCAACGAATGGTATCAGGTCAAAGAACGCAAACAATGGATCCAGGCGCTGAATTTACTACCTGATACTTTGCACCCCCGGCTATTGTTGGAAGTCCAGAATCTAGCTAAGCGCAGTGATCCGCTATCGAGCCTCACTCGGGCTTGGCTGATTGAGCGGGGTTACCCGCCCCAGCCATTTGTGTGAAGTCTTGACGATTCCAGTACTAACCGCTCCTCCCGACTGCCCGTCGGATGCCGACCGTATTACCATTCTGGCGCTCGCAGTGATGATGGCAGCGCGCATGCTCACGGGCAACCGCCCCGGCTACCCCCGCCCGCCGGCCTCCACTTCGGCCAGGAACCCCAGCACGCGCTTGGTGTACTTTTCCGGCTCCTCGCTGTGGGGGCGGACCTCGGCCCAGCGGCAGTTGGGGACCAGGCGGTGGACCGCCTCGGCCAGGCCCCGGGGGTGGACGTCGTTGTTGCCCGGCATGACCATGGCGGGGACTGAAACGCTCTTCAGCGCCTTCTCGGTCATCCCCAGGGTCCGGTAGGGGCCGTCGAACAGGGCGTAGATGGTGTCGCGCATCACCTGCACGAAGTCCTCGGTGTTCATGGCCTCCAGGTTCTTCCGGTAGTCGGCATCGGTCTGGGCCAACTCAGGGCTGAAGGGCGAAAAGCGGTCGTCAGGGTCGAAGGCGTCCACCACCGACGCGATGCCGTGGTTCTCAGCCATGTCCATGCTCTTGAACAGCTTGGCCGCCAGGTAAGCGTCGCAGATGACGCCGCCGGCGATGTTGGAGGGGAAGATGGCGCGCACGCGCTCCGGACGGCGCACGGCGCAGCCCAGGGAGATCGCCGCCCCGAAGGAGCCGCCGCCGAGGTAGGCCTGCTCGATGCCCAGGGTGTCCATCAGGCCGAACACGTCGTCGCATACCATGTCCCACGTCTGCACCACCATGGGGCTGCGGGACTGGGCGCCGAAGCGGCGGTCGTACACCACCACGCGGTGCTCCTGGGACAGGCTCTCGATCACCGGCTGGTAGCTGCTGGCATTCCCCTGGAGGCCGCCCGGCGAAAGAATGATGGGCGGTCCGCTCCCTGACTCTTCGTAATAGATCTCGGCGCCGTTCACGTTCGCAGTAGCCATCATCCCACCTCCCGGCAGGCGTTCCCGTATTGATACGGGCAGTGTCGCGATACTGATACTGCGCGAAGTATAGACGGGGCCAGCATCCCCGGCAACGCGACGCGGCGATACCATCGCAGAGGCGACGTCTCCTCCGCCGACGAGATTGCCGCGCTTCGCTCGCAATGACAGGGGGAAGGGAATGCTCGCAATGGGGGGAAGAGGCGTTCGTAATGGCGGGGGAAGGGGCACTCGCAATGACAGTTTGAGCGCGAGTGGGTACGCGTCAGCGACACCCCCTCTTGTTGAGTAATTGTTCACGTTTGACGGGATCTGATCGGCTCAGCACCGGAATTGCCTACTTGGCCACGGCTCTGGGAACGGCCAAAAAGCCCGCAGATCTCAACAACTCTGAACAGTTACCCTCTTGACATGGGCGAACACTTGTTCCATAATGAGACCCATCAGGTGATAATTCGCTTAGCCAGAGCCAACCGGTCGTTCACGGCCAATCCGTTAGCACCAAAATCGCAAACCCGGCCCTCCGACTTACCGGGACCGCCGCCGTTCCCAACCGGGAAACTCGCCGGCGCGGTCTCAACGGCCACAGGAGACGCCACTATCCTGGGAGATGCGACCCGGACCCTTACGGTCCCACCGCAGTGATCCGAAACAGGGGTTAAATCTTTGCGTACCACCCCGGCCGTGGGGCTAACAAACGACCATCAGGCTCTGGCAGCACGAACCAAAATCACCGCACCGAAAACCTGACCGCACCAAGTATCCAACCCATCTGAAACATACCCGCTTGCGTTCAAACTGCCATTGCGAACGCCCTTTCTCCTGTCATTGCGACTGCCCGTTGCTTTGTCAATGCCAGCGTCCTTTCTGCTGTCATTACGAGCGAAGCGCGGCAATCTCGTCGCCGGAAGAGACGTCGTCCCGGCGATAGGATTGCTACGTCAGATCGCCCCACACAATACCCAACTGGGTACGCGTCAGGAGTCACGCGTTCTTGTCCCAATGGCGGTGGTCTGTTACAAGAGTCGGACTCATGGCGTCCTCCCTTTCGGCCCTCCTCAACTGGCGTCCCTACACCCCCTTTTACTACGGCTGGCTGGTGCTCGGGCTTTCGGGCGCCGGGGCTTTCGTGGCCACGGTGGTGGCGGGGGTGGTGCTGGGAGGAGTGCAGAGTTTCATCCTGGAGGACACCAACTGGCCACGGACCAGCATCGGGCTGGCGTCCAGTTGCGGCGTCTGGATGTCGGGGGTCTTCGCGCCCTTCGCCGGACGGCTGGCGGACCGGTATGGGCCCAGATGGCTGATGCCAATCGGGGTGATTGTCTTGGGGCTGTCCCTGGTGGCCATCGGCGGGGTGCATACGGCTTGGCAATTTTTCATCGCGGCGGTAATCGGGCGGGCCATCAGCCAGCCCTTCCTCATAGGCGTGGTGCCGCGGACGATGGCGGTCAACTTCTTCAACCGGCGCCGCAACATCGCGCTGGCCCTCACCGGCATCTATCGTCCCATCAGCGGGGCGTTGATCATCCAGGCGTTCGCGATCATCACGCTGCTGGCGGACTGGCGGACGGCTTTCCGGCTAATGGGTTTTTTCAGCCTGTTCCTGGCCATCCCCATGATCATCGTCATGCGCCGGCGGCCGGAGGACATCGGGCTGCTGCCCGATGGGGCTCAGGCGGCGACGGCGACGGGGCAATCCGGCTCCGCTTCGTCGGGTCCGGTCGGACACGGCGCGGTGCGCGGGACGGCGGTGCGGACGGCGGAGGAAGTGAGCTGGACGTCCAGAGAGGCGATGCGGTCCAAAGCCTTCTGGATGGTCTCAATGGTCGCATTTCTCAACGTGACGGGCAGCTCCGGTCTGGGGTTCAGCCTGGTGCCCTACCTGCACGAGTTTGCGGGGCTGACCACACCGCAGGCGGCGGGGGTGCTGAGCGTGAGCACGTTCCTGGCGTTGAGCAGCCTGGTGTGGGGACAGGTGGCGGGGAAGCTGACGCCGCGATGGTGCATCATCGCAGCCATGGGGGTGTCGGCGCTGGCGACGCTGGGGTTGCTGCAGGTCAACTCGCTGGTGGCAGCGTACGCCTACGGCGTGTTCTGGGGGTTGTTCCACAGCGCGCTGGAAGTGCTGCTGTACATGCTGGTGGCGGACTATTTCGGGCGGAACTCCTACGGATCCATCGCCGGGGCGATGCGTCCCTTCGAGGCCGGCGGGCTGGGACTGGGGCAGATAGTGGGGCCGGTGGTGTACGACCTGACGGGGAGCTACACCATCCTGATCCTTTTCTCGGCGACGGTGCAGGGGATGGCGATGTGCCTGATGCTGCTGGCGCGGCGTCCGGAGCGACGGGCTCCGCTGGCAGTGGAAGCGGCGTAGGCGCTACATTCCGGTCGGGTGGCACCGCAGGGACGCTTGTATCATGGCAACAACCATTCCGGGAGTGGACGGTTTTTTGTTGCGGCTCAGGCCGCGCTGCGGCGGGGCTGACGCGTACCCAGTTTGTCGATGCGAGGTGTGAAGTGACGCGGCAATCCCGTTGCCTGGACGTCGTCTCCTCCGCCAACCAGATTGCCGCGCTTCGCTCGCAATGACGAACCCGGAAAACTCGCAATGGCAAACTGAGGAAAACCGAGAGGCGCGGACTGCCGGGCAGTGAGGCGGTGTCAGCCGGAATGAACAGTTATACTGGCACGACGGATTGCCATATTGAGGATAAGCCGCGCCCGGGCCGGGCCGGCGAAACCGACGGAGGAACACACCGATGCACTGTGGAGTGATGGTCACCGGTTACAACCAGGGGGACTGGCCCCGCCTGATGGCGGAAGACTATGACCGTCCGCCGGCGGTACCAGACGCCAGCAATATGGATGACACGCTCTACATGGGAGAACTGGTCGAGCCGCTGGGGTTCGATTCGATCTGGGCAACCGAGCACTACGGTTCCGCATATTCCATGCAGCCCAACCCGTTGCAGTACCTGGCGTACTGGGCGGGCCGCACCAGTCGGGTCGATGTGGGCACCGCGGTCATCGTCGCCCCGTGGTGGAATCCGGTCCGGCTGGCTTCTGAGCTCTCCATGCTTGACATTCTGCTGAAAGGCCGGCACCTGCACCTGGGGATCGGCCGTGGCATCGCGCCCCACGAGTACGCCTCCTTGGGCTATCCGATAGGAGAGTCGCACAAGTATTTCTACGATGTGATCAACGCCATCAAGGCCGCCGACGGCGCGGAGCGCTTCGAGTTCCAGGGCGAGGTCTACGACATCCCCTCGACCACCATCCGGCCGCAGGCGCGCCACAAGGGTGAGCTGACCAAGGACATCAAGGTGGCGTTCACCACCGAGGCGTCCGCAAGAATGGCTGCCGAAAACGGTCTCGGGCAGATGTTCGTCGCCGGCGACGATGTGGACGAGATGACCGACAAGGTGCGAAGGTTCAACCGGATCCGGAAAGAACTGGGCCTCCCGCCGGACCAGCCCACGACTTTGCTGTGGATGTATTGCGCCGAGAGCACGGAGGAAGCCGAAGAAGGGTGGATCTACTTCCGCAACCAGCTCACGGCGGCCCAGCACCACTACTTCGAATGGAACAATCCGGGTTACGAAGGCATACATGGCTACGAGGAATACCTCCTGCGCCAGAACGCCGACGTGGGCACCGCGGATGCGAGCTACGCTGCTCGGCGCGCAACGCAACCCATCGGTATGCCGGACGAGATCATCGAAAAGATCAGGACGCTGCAGCGGACCATCAGCCTCGAAAAGGTGGTGATCCACATGTTTTACGGTGGGATGCCGAGGGACAAGGCCGAAAAGAGCCTGCGGCTGTTCGCCGACAAGGTCCTGCCGGCGGTGCAGGCCATGCCCACGCCAATCAATCCGGCATCGCTGGATTGAGCCCGCCTGTCGCGAAACCGAAGCCGGTAGCAGGGTGACGGGATCGCCTTATCGATACCCATGCAGTGATGAACAGGTCAGCAATAGGCTACAGTGCCCCGATTACCACTCAGGAGACCACGTCATGCCAAACAAGATTCGCCTGGGGTTTGTGGGAGCCAACGTCAGCTCCACCTGGGCATCCCAGTCACACTTCCCGGCGCTGCTGGCCAGCCCGGATGTCGAGTTCACCGCGGTTTGCACCACCAGGCCCGAGAGCGCGGAAGAGGCGCGCCTGGCGTTCGGAGCGAAGCTCGCTTTCCACGATTTCCGCACAATGGTTGCTTCGCCGGAGATCGACGCGGTGGCCGTGGTCGTGCGGGTGCCATCTCACTATGAGCCAACGAAGGCCGCCATCGAAGCCGGGAAGCACGTCCTCACCGAGTGGCCGTTGGGCCGGACTACCGCCGAAGCCGAAGAACTAGCCGCCCTGGCTCGAGCCAAAGGGGTGCAGACAGCGGTCGGATTGCAATCTCGCGTCAGCCCCGCATTGCTATACGTCAAGGAACTGATCGACTCTGGTTACGTGGGAGAGGTGTTGTCCTGCCATGTCACCACGATGCGAGACGGCCGGTTGGAACGCCATTCCAGCGGCACCTGGCAGCGCGATCCCAGCGCCGGCGCGAACTCCCTGACCATCGCCACCGGCCACGTTATTGACGCTCTGCGCTTCGTGTTGGGTGACTTCGCACGGGTGGCGTGCATGGTTTCGACCCAAATGCAGCAGTGGTACGAGACCGATACTGAGCGTTTTGTGGAGGTCACTTCCCCGGACAACGTGCGGGTATCCGGACAGTTGGAGCGCGGCGCTGCGGCGTCGGTCCATGTCGGAGCCGTTCCCTGGGCCGGCAGCGGTTTTCGAATGGAGATTTTCGGCCGGGAAGGGACGCTGATCACCACCGGCAGCGTCTCATCGCAACGGGGGGAGATGCTGCGCGTGCAGGGCGCAAAGGGAAGCCACGAACTGCAGGACCTGCCCCTACCCCAACATTTCGTGTACGTCCCGGACGACTTCCCCCGCGGCGATCCGTTCAACGTCGGGCAGTTGTATGCCCTGTTCGCTGAGGCGATCAGGACCGGGCAGAATCGCCTGCCCACATTCGATACCGCGGTTGACCTCCATCGCTTCCTGGACACGATCAAGCAGGCGTCCGATACAGGCCAGGAGCTGCCTGTTGGCTGAGGTGGCGAACTGGCAGTATAGCGGTTGCGGTTATGCTTTCCACATTCTGCCTTCTCTGACCGTTGAGCGGAGAAAGTGGGTGTCGGGGGTCGCATCAGCTACGATCGGATCTGCCGCCGAGACATCAGCGTGTCTGCTGTATGGCGCGGCGCACGTTGGTACGATGGGGGAAACGAGACGAACACGGGGTTCGTAGAAGATCGGCAGGCCGGTTTATGGCATTGCCACGTATGGTCTTTCCGCTGATGACGGCCGGCCATTAACTCAAGTGGAAGTTACTGCTGAAGCCAAGGCCAACGCCCACATGATCGCCGACGTCGAAATCGGTATCGTAAGCGGTGGGCAAGAAAAATCCCCGAGCGAATTGGGGATCGATGGAACTAGTGGTGCTGAAGGGCGGAATCGAAGGTATCAGTATGTTAGCGTACTATACAACGCTGCAGTTTGAGATTTTCGACTCAAATGTGCATGCGGCATGTGGATGAATACGGTCTTTTGCTGTGAATTTGTCCAGCAATTTTCACGCTGCTGGCTGCACGGCATTTGCAAAGGCGTCTGCCGCATCCTGTTGCCAACTTGCTGACCCGACGTCAGGCATTCAATGTGGCCTGGTGGTACACGGCGCCGGTGCCCGCTAGTTCAACTACGTGCAGCCTCGATGGAATTGGTATCAAAGGCGGAGAATGAACAGCGCAGGCGTGTCCGGGGCAGGAACAATGGGCCGACCACGGCTCAGCACCGCAAGCCATGACGACTACGATCACGGGGATCGCCAATAGACCAGAAATCGCGCTGTGGGCAAGTAAGCTCAGCCTATTTGACGATCCCATCTCCGGCTAAAGTGCCCTCGATCGACTGGCCAACGCCACCTAACAGATCGTCATCTAAGCCCCAATCCACCGAAAAGATGAGCCCGGCTGCGTATTGAAGGGATGAGAAAGTGCTCCCAGCTTCGGGGATAATGGTTTTTGAAACAGAAAACCGACCCGAAACGAGGAGCACCCAAAAGATGCTACCACCTGAGCAGCCTGACCGCATCCACATCGCCTTCGACGACCACCGCCTGGTGGCCAATGCCGGACTGCTGCTTCCGGTCACGCTGGCCCATCACCTGGGAGTGGGGGAACTGGTGGACCGCCACGTCGACCTGGGCCGTGTCCCTGGCCGAGCCAACACTGGCGACAAGATGCTGACGTTGGTGGCGTCGGCGCTGGCCGGTGGCGACTGCATTGACGACGCCGATGTGTTGCGCACCGGCGGTACGGCGCGGGTGCTGGGCTGCGTGGTCAAGGCGCCGTCCACCCTGGGGACCTTCTTGCGCAGCTTCCGGTGGGGGCATGTGCGCCAGCTGGATCGGGTGAGTCGGGAGTTGCTGGCCTGGGCTTGGGCCGCCGGTGGGGGACCCGGCGACGGGCCGTTGACCATGGACCTGGACTCCACCGTCTGCGAGACCTATGGACTGGCGAAGGAAGGAGCCGGTCGCCACAACTACACCGGCCAGCGGGGCTATCACCCGCTCCTCGCCGTCGCCGCGGGCACCGGCGACGTGCTGATGGCGCGGCTGCGCCAGGGACGGGCCAACACGGCGCGAGGCGCGGCTCACTTCTTGCGCGAGACGGTGGGCCGGGTGCGCTACGCCGGTGCCACCGGACCACTCACGGTGCGTGCTGACAGCGGCTTCTACACCCACGCCCTGGTCGCCGTCTGCCGCCAGATGGATGTCCGCTACTCAATCACCGTGCGACAGCACGCCCAGTTGCGCCACCTCATTGAAGCCATACCCGAGAAGAATTGGACGCCCATCCCCTACTGGATGGAGGGCGCCGCTGACGTGGCCGAGGCTGAATACACTCCCTTCCGCAGTGAGCCCGACGCCGCAACCGTGCGCCTCATCGTCCGGAGGGTGAAACCCACGCCCGGCTCCCAACTGGCGCTGTTCCCAACTACAGCTATCACGCCTGCATCACCGATCGGGAGGGAGACACCCTGTAACTGGAGGCCGACCATCGCCGCCACGCCGAAATCGAGAACACCATCCGCGACCTGAAGTACGGCGTGGGGCTCAACCATCTCCCCTCGGGGCGTTTCCCGGCCAACGCCGCCTGGCTGGCCGTCCAAGTCATCGCCCACAACCTAGCCCGCTGGACCTCGCGCCTCGGCCTGAGCGAGCCGGTGATAACTACCAAGACCCTGCGCAGACGCTTCTTCTCTCTGGCCGGTCGGCTCACCCGCACCGCCCGTCGCCTCACCCTGCATCTTCCCCAGGGCTGGCCCTGGCAAAACCACTTCGCTGGTGCTCTGGCCCGATTGTGCGCCCTGCCACTCCCTTCCTGACACTGCCGGCGTCTGTACCCAAGACTACCCGACTGCCTGACAGACCCGCATCAGGCCGGGCCTCGCGTATCTTCGCCTGCCATACACCCTGGTGATCTCGCCCTCCGCCAGCACTTCGAACCGTCAACATACCCCTGGCGTAGCTGTCTCGACCCGCACCCGCCCGGATATGGTGGGGTCAAAGCCCTGCAGCCCATCACCCTCGCTTCTCATCACCAGACTGACCGGCCCGTACGCGCCCCTTCGGTGGATTCGGGCTAAGGCATCAGCTATCGAGAACGATTATGGCCGCACCGCGCGGTGCTGGGCACCTACTGATGCGTGAATGGTTATCTAAACCCGGCTTCCTTCCTTCCCTCCGGTACCACTGGATTCCCCCTTGCGCGAGAATTGCGGATTGCCTTGCCGAGGCCACGTATGAGCATGAAAATCGGCTATTTTTAACGGTAATGACGGAAGGGATTAGTTTAGGTGTCCGCTCACGCATCAGTAATTGGGTGATTGGCCTGCCAACTACAACCCGATATTTGTCAAAACACTGTGCTCCCTCGGTGGGGCAATGACTTTGCAATTTGACACGTGGTACAGTCCGTTACTCTCAAGCAACCACACCACCCGCACGGGTTCCCGCTCGCATTGCTCACCTTTGCGATGCTCCCGCAGACGGCGCAGCGTCCGGCACTACTCGGGCGACTCCCATCTCTGCAGATGCGCTGCCTGATCCAGGGCTGCCCGTCTTCCTCTCCAGTATCGGTAGGTGGCGGAGGGTCGAAGACGAAATCATCGTTCTGATATGAGTTGGGTGTCTTGGGGTGACCTCGGCGCCACAACTAACGGCCGCCTCGTCCACGCAGCCCTGCACCGGCACCCCCGGTGCCAAAAGCCACCGGCGCTGATCAGAGGGCTGGTATCACCTCGTCACACAACAGCGCCAGCGCTTCGTCCACGTCCGGGCCCAGCTCGGAGAACATCAGCTGTCCTAAGAGGGTGTCTAAAAATGGGGAAGGCGGGCCAGTCTGCGCAGGGTGAGGCCGGTCATTGCGATGTAAATCCAGGTTTCGGTGGTTTCACACAATGCTTCGTAGTCCTTGCTCAACCGCCGTTGCAGGTTCAGCCAGCCGAAGGTGCGCTCCACGACCCACCGCCGGGGCAGCACCTGAAAGGTATGCTGCTGTGCTGGGCGCCGCACCAACTCCAGGGTCCAGCCGCCCACCGTCCTGGCCCACTCTACCAATTTGCCGCCGTAGGCCCCATCGCCCAGATCAGCTGTAGTCGAGGGAACCGCCCCAGCAGTCGGGCCAGCACCAACCGGGCGCCGTCCCGGTCCTGAATGTCGGCGGGATGCACTGCCACCGCCAGCGGCAGCCCCAGGGTATCCACCACGATGTGGCGCTTGCGGCCCTTCACCTTCTTGCCGGCGTCGTAGCCTCTGGGCCCCCTTTTTCCGTGGTCTTCACCGACTGACTGTCGATGATGGCTGGTTATCGATGATGGCCGCGCTGGGACTGGCCTGGCGACCCTGAGCCTGGCGCAGCTCGGCGTTCAGGACGCCATGTACCCGTTGCCAGGTGCCATCACGACGCCAGGTCCGGAAGTAGTGGAAGACAATGCGCCACGGCGGCAGGTCGTGGGGCAGCATCCGCCAGGAGCACCCAGTGCGCAGCACGTAGCGGATGGCGTTGACGATCTCCCGCCGGGGGTAGGTGATGGGTCGGCCGCCCGGTTTGGGCGGTGGCAACAAGGGCTCGAGCAGTTGCCATTCTCGGTCGCTGAGGTCGCTGGGATACGCTGGTCGTTTCATACCCCTAAGTTACGACCAACGCCTTTATCATGCCTCTGTATCTCTACCCCAATTTCAACCTTTTTAGACGCCCTCTAAGCCCTGCTCCCGGGCCGTGTCCCGCACCTTGAGCATCCGTTCTAGGCAGTCCTCCGGCGTACCGGCGATGAAGATAGCGTCAATCATGGAGTCGGTAACCAGGTTGTCGAACTCTTGCTCCGTTGCGCCGTTCCGGTCTACCTGGTGCAACCGCTCGATCTCCGGCAGGCCCACGCCCAGCCGCTCAATCTCCTCCGGGGTTTAGCCTTGCCGGAACATATTCATGACCCGACGGCCCGCGCTTTCCTTGACGAACTCCCTGGCTGCCGCTGTGTTGCGAGACAAGGATATCTTGATCTCTGCCACCTTGCCTGGACTATGGACTAACCGAAACCTGTCACGCGGCCGCGGACTTTGATCCGTGGGGCAGGTCCGAAGGTTGGGCATCGGGCATGGGCACCAGTTGGTAGCCCAGTTGGGCTGCCCGACGCTTGGCCGCGCGCAAGGCCCGCTGCTGATATTGACTCTCGGAATATTCGGCGCCAGCATCCACGTATTCCTGGCCGTACCGCAGCATGGTGTAGATGAGCCTGGCCAGCTTGTGGGCGGTGGCGGTGATTGCCTTGGGCGCTCCCAGGTGGGCTTTCTTCCGGCGCAGGAAGGCGCCCAGGGCGCTGTCGGAGCGGTGCAGCGCGTTGGCGGCCAGACGCAATGCCGCCGCGGCCCGGTTGGCGCTGGCCTTGGTCTTTGAGCTCATGACCCAGCCGCCGGTGATGCGGTTGTGGGGGCTCAGCCCCATCCAGGACGCGAAATGCTTGGCGCTGGGCCATTTGGTCATGTCGGTGCCGACTTCGCTGATCACCTTCAACGCCGTGAAGCCGTCCACGCCGTCGATACAGGTTAGGTCCACCCCAGTCATCCGGTACAGATGGCTCTGGACGTCGAAGCGGGGCGCGTTCTTCTGGTTGCGCTTTTTGCCATTGGGAGCGGGAGGTTCGCCGTCGCTGCGGTCTTCGAACCGCTCCAGCTGGGCTTCAATCTCCCGGTCGCACTCGGCAATCCTGCCCTGGTACGCCCGGTACAACTCCAGGGCCTGGGTCAGCTCGAAGATGTGCTCCTCCCGCCAGTGCCCCTGCAGCGACCTGGCGATGGTCGCCGCGTCGGCCTTGATCCTGGGATCGCGCAGTTGCGCCAGCTTCCCAGGGTCCCGCTCGCCGCCCACGATGTCCATGCCGGTCTTGCCGGTGATGTCTCTGATCACATGCTGGAGCTTCACGTTCATCTGGGTTAGCGCCTTCTGCATGTGCTGGATATGCTGGGAAGCGTACTGCACCAGCATGGCCCGCTGCCGCAGGTAACTGCGCAGGCGCCGTATGTCCGCCTCGGGACGGAACGCTCCGGAGAGCAGGCCGTAGGTATGCAACTGCTGCAGCCACTGGCAGTCCACCACGTCGGTCTTGCGGCCAGGCACGTTCTTGATGCGTCTGGGGTCCACCAGCATCACCTGAAACCCCCGTTCTTCCAGCACCCCAAACAGGGGTATCCAGTACACGCCGGTGGACTCCATGACCACGGTCGCCACGCCGCACTCCACCAGCCAGTCCGCCAGGCGATAGAGGTCCGCCGTGAAGGCCTCAAACTCTCGCACCGGCGGCTCCGCGCGGTCCGCAGGCACCGCCACGAAATGGCTGGTGGCGCCCACGTCGATGCCCGCCGCGTTCAGGTTCACCTGGGACAGTTCTGCCGGCAGACGCTCCCGCCCCGGTGTGGCCTTTGCCACTGGTTTCACGCTCCTCTGACTTGTCGTCATCGTACCCCCTCCAGCATCGCAGCGTAAGCGCGTCGCCGGAGGGAGCCACGGACTGTAGCCATTCTCCCCAACGGGATCGCCCTGCTTGGGGCGTCACCAATGATGCCGCCGTAGGACTCCCGGACCATGCTTTACGCCGGGCAACGAGCGCCAATGTCCTCTCGGTCTTGGTCCGGACGACGCGCCCCGCCAACAGCCTACGCGTGCGTCCCCACCTCGTCAGTTAGTCTCCTCTGTACGGCCCGAACCCGGGCATAATGTTGCTTTACGCAAAATTTAGCAAAAAGTATAAAGGCAGCGTAAGCTGGCCTGACCCATATCTCACTAAAGGCCCAGCCATGCTCACCCTGCCCGATGCCATTGTATCCCTGCTCCTTCCCTTCGCAACGCTGTTTACCAACCCAACCTGGCGGAAAGCCCAGGTGCTGCTGGTGGGCGCGATCCTGACCCCGGGTCAGCGCACCGTGGCGACGGCCCTGCGGGTCATGGGACTGAGCGACGACCAGAACTACGCCCGCTACCATGAGGTGCTCAATCGGGCGGTGTGGTCTTCCCGTGCGGTAGCCCGCGTCCTGCTGGTGCTGCTGCTCCAGCACCTGGACCGCGGCGACGGCCCGTTGATCTTCGGCATACGAGCCTTTTACCAATCGCGAAACCCTGGAACGGCGTCGCGGTCCTCAGATCAAAGGTCGGGGCATCTACCGGGACGCGGTGCGTTCCAGCCGCCAGCTACGTGGTCAAGGCCAGCGGTCTGCGCTGGATTTCTCTGATGTGGCTGGGCCTGGTGCCCTGGGCCGGGCGGCATCTGGCCTTGCCGGTGCTCACGGTGCTGTCGCCATCGACGCGGTACTACCAACAGCGAGGACGCCGCCACAAGAAGCTCACCGACTGGGCGCGGCAGATGGTCATGCAACTGCGCCGCTGGCTGCCCCAGCGGACGCTGGTGCTGGTGGGCGACAACAGCTACACCTGCTGGACCTGCTCCACTGCTGCCAGTCCCTCCGTGAACCGGTAACCCTCATCGCCAGACTGCGCCTGGACGCCGCCCTCTATGCGCCAGCGCTGCCGCGTCAACCGGGTCAGCAGGGCCGCCCCCCGCTGAAAGGCGCGCGGCGGCCTCCGTTGAAGGCCCTCCTCGACCTGCCCCAGGTAACTTGGGCCAGCGCCGTGGTAGCCTGGTACGACGGAACCACCCGCACGGTGGAACTCACGTCGCAAACGGCGGTGTGGTACCGCTCGGGCAAGCCTCCCGTCCTCATCCGCTGGGTGATGATCCGCGACCCCCAGGGTGCCTTCGCCACCCAGGCCTTGCTGTGCACCGACCCGTCGGCGGACCCGACCCAGGTCCTGGAATGGTTTGTGCTGCGCTGGCAACTGGAAGTTACTTTTCAGGAGGTGCGACCTACCTGGGCGTGGAGACCCAGCGCCAGTGGTCCGATCTGGCCATCGCCCGCACCACGCCCGTCCTGCTGGGGATCTTTTCCTGGGCGACCCTGGCCGCCCACGCGTTGCAAACAGGGCACCCCATGACCCAGCGTAGGGCCGCCGGTATGACAAGCCGTCCCCGACCTTCGTGGACGCCGTTGCCCTGGGGCGACGCCAACTGTGGCTGGCGTCGGAGGGTTTTTCAACGTCGGTCGTTGACCCCGATATTCAGGAACTCCCCGTCGCTCTGTAACATCGACTTGTAGATTCCCTCGCCTACGCCGCTTGAAATGCGTAAAGCCCAGCTTATGAGATTGATAATACGTTTCAAGACGCCACTATTACATAGATAATCGAAGTTTCTTCGGCCAGATCAAGCAGGGCCGAAGATTCCGGCAATTCCTGTTGCGGGGTTTGGCGAAGGTCAACAGATAGTGGTGGCTGGTCTGTACCGGCCACAACCTGCTCAAGCTGTTCCGGTGTGGTCGCCAAGTGGTCAACCCGTAGCAGCCGACACTCTGCACGCCATGAACCACGGCAACGCCCGACCCGTAATCAGTTGGAACTGCCAATCCTCAGACACCCACCTACGACAGGGGGCGACCTCGTTCACGTGGCGATGCTGACGGTGACGGATCGGGGTTTTTCTGCCTCCGTCGTGTTCAAGATTCTGCCGGTCCGGCGTCGTCCGGGGCCGCAGGAGCATGGTCCGCGGCGTCCCATTCCCGCACCACGTAGCTCAGCACACGGTATCCAGCGGCGGTGAACGGGGCGGCGATCAGGACCCCCCAGAAACCCAAGAACAGCCCGAATATTGCCAGCGCGAGGATGACCGCCAGCGGGTGCAGACCCAACGCCTGGCCCTGCAACCTGGGTACGATGAGGGTGTTCTGCAGCGCTTGCAGGATCAGATATAGCGCGATGACCAGCGGGGCCTTGGTCCAGTCGGTGACCAGCATGACGACGGCGGCGATGACCAGCGATATGGTCGGACCGACGATGGGGACCAACTCCCCAACGAAGGCCACGATGGCCAGAATAGGCGCCGAGGGTACCCCCATGCCCCACAGGGCGAGGCCGGTGATCACCCCGATCATGGCGCCCAGGGCCAGTTGGACGCGCATATAGACACCGATGGATTCACCGGAGAGGCGACCGATTTCGCACAGGTCGTCGCGGATGGAACGGGGCATGAGCCGGCGCACGCCGCGGCCCAGGGAGTCGGGCTCGGCTAGCAGGTAGAACAGGATGATGGGAACCGTGGCCAGCGAGACCACTAGGCCCACGCCGGTTTGCAGGATCTGGAACAGCCCGAGGAGAGCTCTATTCAGAGCTTCGACCAGCGCCTGCTGCACCTCCTGCACGTGGGGATCGATCATCTCCCGAATGTTGGGCGGGACGCGGCTTTCGTATTCGGCGATGGCCTGGCGGTAGATCTGCTGCGTTTCGGCCACCAGATCAGGGGCCTGCTCCACCAGGGCCGCAGACTGGTCGATTATCCGCAGCACTCCGATCGCAAGGACGATCAAGACGGCCAGGATAACCAGCAGGAGCAGCAGGGCAGCGGTGGTCATGCGCGTGGCCCGGGGCCATCGGCGACCCAACGGGGTCCGGCGCTCCGCGGCGTTGACCAAGGGCAGCAGCAGGTAGGCCACCGCGGCGCTGAGAATGAAGGGGAGCAGCACGGCCAGCAGTTGCCAGATCACGACCAGCGCGATGACGGCGACGGCCAGCGCCGCCATCAAACGGAAACGGCGGGACGCAGTGGGCGATAGTTGTGGCAGTGAGAGCATGGGTGAGAGCCGAGGTGCTGGTTCCAAGTGCAGGCATGATAACCCGGTGGCCCGTGCTTAACAAGGCACATGGGCTGTGCTAACCTCGAAGCAGCATATAGCTGCAACGGCATCTCAGAGACGTGTATACATGCCACTAAAGCCTTCAATGAAAGGAGGATACTAACCATGAAGACCCTTAATATCTCGATTATTGCGACGGCGATAATGCTCCTGGCAGCCGCCTGTTCGAGCGGGGCTCCGGCGGGGGGATCCCAACCGTCGGAGCCGGTCGAAACGATCTACGATTTTAACATAGCGCTGTACCAGGGCAGCGACGAGCTGGGTTCGGAGACGGTGGCGGTTTCCGACCTGCGCGGCCAACCGGTTGTGCTGAACTTCTGGGCCGGCCTGTGCCCGCCGTGCCGGGCGGAGATGCCGGAATTCCAGGAGTTCGCGGAGGAATACGAGGGCCGGGCGACGCTGGTGGGGGTGGACCTGGGGCAGTTCTTCGCCTTGGGCAGCGAGGAGGACGCCATCGCGCTGCTGGGCGAATTGGGGGTAACCTACCCGGCCGGCGCGACGGACGACGGGAACCTAGTGCGTGAACTGGGCGTCTTGGGCCTGCCCGCGACCTTTTTCGTCGCGGCCGACGGCAGCCTGCATCGCAAGTGGCAGGGTGTCCTGAACGGCGAGAAACTTGCTGAAATCACCGACGAGATGCTGGCGCAATAGGCCGCCACCGGGAGAAATGGTATGGCAGACAACACGATCACCTTCGGCCTGAACCTGAGCGTGGACAACTTCTGGGACCTGCCGGATTTCGCCCGGCGGGCCGAGGATCTGGGATACGACCGGGTGTCCATAGGCGAGCACGTCATGGACGGCAACCCGCCGCGTCCCACGGTGATGGGACTGCCGGCCATGGCGGCGGCGGCCGGAGCAACCACGCGGCTGCGTGTGCTGACGGGGATCGTGATCGCGCCGCTGTACCATCCGGTGATGCTGGCCAAGCTGGTGGCCACGGTGGACCAGATTTCCGGTGGGCGGCTGGACTTCGGCATCGGCATCAGCGGCCAGCGGGACACGCGGGCGGAGTTCGACGCGCTGGAGATCCCGGTCAACACGCGGGGTCGGCGCACGGACGAGATGCTGCGCGCCATGAAGCAGTTGTGGCAGGAGGACCACGTCTCCCACCACGGGCGGTTCTTCAACTACGACGACGTGACGCTGGAGCCCAAGCCGCACCAACAGCCCTACCCGCCAATCTGGGTGGCGGGACGGAGCGACGCGGCGGTGCGGCGGGCGGCGATCGCTGGCGACGGGTGGTATCCATACCTGTTCACGGTGAACCGCATCCGGCGCTCAAACACCAGCGTGCGGGAGATGGCCGAACACGCGGGGCGCGACCTGAGCCGGTTCCACTGGGGACTGAACCAGCCCACGGCCATCGACGAGGATCCGGATAAAGCCCTCGAAACGGCTATCGCCCACGTGGGACAGCGGTACGTGACGCCGGAACGGAGCGCGGAGGACATCGCCCGCGCCCTATGCATCACCGGCAACGCCGAGGACTGCATCGGCGCGGTGCAGGAGCGGGTCGACGCCGGCGTGCGTGACTTCGTGTTCGGGTTCCTGGCCGGGGAACCCGACGACTACTTCAGGCAGATGGAGCTGTTTTCCAACCGGGTACTGCCGCATTTCAAGTAACCGCCTCCAGTTTGGCGGGGTTATAATGCTGCCAGATCCCAGAACAGTATTCCTCGCGTTGTGGGCTCCCGCGCTGGCCGGTACGCTGGTCATCGCTGTTACCTGGTTGGTGTGGTACTCAACTGCACTGCCATGCACCTTGGAGAATGCAGACGAGTTGAAGTGCCGGCCGGGCCTGATGGCACGGTACATATCGACCACCGTCTTTCACCACTGTATCATCCACGCCAGCATCGCCATTACCATCGTCGGAGGTTCTGATCTGATGCTTTTTTTGCGCGAACGGCACCGCAACAATCAAATGATGGAAATGATGAGAACGTTCATGGAGGAAGTAGCGGAACAGCGTCGGCAGGAAGTCGAAGAGCGCCGGCAGGAGGCGGAAGAACGCCGGCAGGCGGAACAACGAGCCGCCGAAGAACGTCGACAATCTGCCGTGGAACGGCAGGCGTTTCTGGAAGCCTTGAACCGCTTGACCGAAGCTATCGCCCAGAATGGAAGGGGCGGCCAATAGGCCACCTAGCTCTGGCACCACAAGGGTATGTCCATGAAGTTCGGTATCTATAGTTCCATTGCAGACCCGCCGGCCGGAGAGAACCTGGCGTTGCGGGTCGACGAGGTGGTCGAGGAGGCCAGGCTGGCGGAAAAGGTCGGTTTCGACTCCTGCTTTTTTGGCGAGCACCACCAGGACCGGGACGGGTTTTTGCCCTCGCCGCTGATCGTGTCGGCGGCGGTTGCGGCGCAGACCACTACGCTGAACCTGGGCACGTCGGTGATCCTGCTGCCGCTGCATCATCCGGTGCGGTTGGCGGAGGACGTGATCACCTTGGACATCGTGTCGCGGGGACGGTTCATCCTGGGCGTGGGTCTCGGCTACCAGCCGGTGGACTTTCGGACGTTTGACATCGCCATCGAGCAGCGGGTGAGCCGGTTTGAAGAAGAGATCGAGATCATCCGGCAGTGCTGGAGCGGCGAGCGGTTTTCATTCTCCGGCGAGCACTTCAACCTGGATGACCTCACCATCACGCCAAGGCCCTACTGCGACCCGGCGCCGCCACTGTGGATCGGGGCGAGCCGGACGCCGGGGGCCAGGCGGGCCGGCCGCATCGCCGACGGGTTCGTGGCCGGACCCAGCACGGACCTGGAGAGCACCATCGCCCTGACCAGCGCATACCAGCGGGCCGCGGAAGATGCGGGAAAGGAACCGGTGCTGTGCCTGATGCGCGACGCGTGGGTTGCCCCGACCCGGGCCGAAGCCGAGCAAGTGTACGGGCCGGAGGTCATGGACGCCTACAAATACTACTGGCGCAACGGCCTCAATGAGTTCCGGCGGTACACCGAGGAATCACAGATCAATATCGACAACCTGGGCCCCGACCGGCTGATCCTGGGCGAGCCGCAGGAAGTGGTGGACGAGTTCCACCGCTGGAAGGAAGCCACCGGCGCCGACTACTTCCTGTTGCGGTTGCGACACGCCCACTCCGGCGGTCCGCCCCACGAACGCATCATGGAGGCAATCCAGCTCTTCGGGGAGGAAGTGATACCGTATTGCCAGTAACTGGTCAGCGATTACAAGCGTTGATAGTAGTATGGAGGATCGGCCGTGATTGAAAACGCTGAGTTGATAGCGATTATTGCACTTGGCGCGATGTTGTTCATTGGCGGCGTCGGTGCTGCGTACGCTCTGGGGAACCTCCCTAAAAGAAGCGAGTTCAATTCCCTGCGCAACGAACTGACTGCGCAGATTGAAACGTCCAACAAGGAGCTATCCGCGAAGATCGAGGAATCTCACGAGAGTTTGATGGCTGAGATCAGACGCAGCCACCAACAGCTATTGCGGGCGTTGATAAACCACCGTCATCTGGAACCTGATGGAGATCCGATTTTTACGGAACCTCCTGACACCGAACTAGTCGCCGCCGACAATTAAGTCGCCTCAAATAGGAGAATTCATCATGCCTCGTTTCCCCATCGCGTCCCGGGATGCCGTACCGCCGGAACAAGTTGACGCTTTTGACACTATCGTATCCGCACGCGGCGGAGCGGTGCCTGAGTTCGGGCCCATCGCCGTGCAGCTTCACGTGCCTGAGATCGCCCAGCGCGGCGAGGTACTGCGGGCCTATCTTCGGGCGGAAGGTTCGACCCTGCCCGACAACGTGGCGGAACTCGCCATGATAACTACCGCCCGGGAGTTGGACTGCCAATTCATCTGGCACGCCCACGCCGCGGCCGGACGGCGGGCGGGGCTGAGCGATGCGCTGGTGGACGCCTTGCGTGACAAGCAGGAATTGCCCCCGTTGTCGCCCGCTGAATCGGCGGTCATCAACTACGGCCGGGAATTCTTCCGCACGCGCCGGGTGTCGCAGGGCACCTTCGATGCCGCGCGCTCGGAGTTTGGCGATCGGGGTCTGATCGAGCTGACGAACCTGATGGGTTACTACTCGGTGCTGGCGTTCAACATCAACGCCTTCGAGCAACTGCCGCCGGCGTCGGACGAGCCGTTTTTGCCGGTATAGGTAGAGACTCCGTGGCGGAGAAAATCTACATACGCACCGCCAGCGGCGAGATTGAACCGCTTGCCGAGCGCGAGTTTGAAACCGAGGCGATCCTTGAGGAACTGATCGCCCGGCACCCCGAATTGCTGGCGGGTGAACAGATGCGGCCGGATGACCCTTTGCGTTGGATTCTGGTCAAGCCGCAAATGGAGATCGAAGGGTGGGCAGTTGACCTGCTGCTGATTGACCAGCATTCCTATCCGACGTTGGTTGAAGTGAAACGCGGTTCTAATCGCGAAATCCGTCGCGCCGTCGTCGGCCAGATGCTGGATTATGCCGCTACCGCCGCCGCCGTTTGGTCCGAAGGTAACATACGGGCAGCTTTTGAAGATTCCCAAGACGAACCCAATGAAGTGATTGGCGTGCTATTGCAGGACGAGGATGAACCGGACGTTGACGCGTTCTGGGAACGGGTAGCTACAAACCTAAAAGCCAATCGCTTGCGCTTGCTGTTCGTTGCGGACGAAATTCCCGCTGAATTGGAGCGCGTGGTCAAGTTCCTCAACGAGCAAACCCGCGACAATCTTGAAGTGCTGGCGGTGGAGGTCAAGCAATATCCGGGTCAGTTCGGTGACGCTCTGGTGTCGCGGGTAATTGGACAGGTGGACGCTCCGAGCAGCAGTAACATCAGAAGCCCGAATTTGAGCCGCGATGAACTGCTCGACGCATTCGGTCCGGACGTGCGTGATGCGATGCTTTCGTTAATTGATGCGGTCACGAATGCCGGCGGAGAGTTGCGTTACAGGAGAACCGCCATCACGGTCAGGGGGCGCAGTTCCAAGTGGCCGGGTCCCTTATATCTAGCCCGGTTTTATGTACCGGACGGGGGCCGGTTCGAGTTTACAATCGATTACATTGATGGCCTTTCCGAAGAATTGCGGACATTCCAGAAAGATTACGTAGGCAAGTTCAGCAGTGACGAGTTCATATCCGCCAACAATGGTAAGAGCGTTGAAGGGTGGGCGGTCAATTCCGACAGCTTTGTGAAGCACATCGATCTGTTGACCGGCCGGCTGTGCGCTGCACTATCCGAATTGGCAAAGTTATGAGCAGGTGCGGTAATAATGGATCCCCTAATCGCGACTGCCCTTGACACCGCACGTGCTCACGGGGCGGAGTATGCTGATATCCGGCTGGTTTCCAACCGGGAGCAGCGGATCGTGGTTCGGAACGGCGTGGTGGAGACCATGACCGCCGATGAGTCAGTGGGCCTGGGAATACGGGCGGTGTACCAGGGGGCTTGGGGGTTCGCGTCGACGCGGGAGTTGACCAACGAGGCGGCCGACGAGGCGGCGGGGCAGGCGGTGCAAATCGCGCGGGCGTCGGCCAGTCAGAACGGGACGGGGCAGACCGCCGCGCAACTGCTTGGCGACTCGGTGGCAAGCCAGGGCAGCTACACGACGCCGGTCGGGATCGATCCCTTCGCGGTGCCACTGGACGACAAGCTGGCCCTGCTGCTGGAGGCGGATCGCGAGATGGCCGCGGTTCCTCAGGTCACGGCGCGGATGGCCAACGTGGTCTTCATCCGCGAGGACCGCACCTTCGCCAACACCGAGGGCGCGTTGGTCACCCAGACCATCTACGAAGCCGGCGGCGGAGTGCAGGCCACCGCCGTGGGCAACGGCGAGACCCAGCGCCGCTCGTACCCGCAGTCCCACGGGCGGCAGCAGGGATGCGCCGGGTGGGAGTACGTCGTCGCGATGGACCTGCCGGGCAACGCGCGTCGTACCGCAGAGGAGGCCGCCGAGTTGCTCACCGCCGACCCGTGCCCTTCGAACATCTACACCGACCTGATCATCGACAGCAGCCAGTTGGCGTTGCAGATCCACGAATCCTGCGGCCACGCGGTGGAGCTGGACCGGGCGCTGGGCGACGAGGCCGCGTTTGCCGGGACATCGTTCCTGACGCCCGACCTGTTGCACGACTTCCGGTATGGGTCGGAGCAGGTCAACATCACCGCCGACAGCACCAGCGCCACCGGGCTGGGCACCTTCGGGTGGGACGACGAAGGATTGCCGGCGCAGGCCACGGACATCATCCGCGACGGGCAATTCGTCGGCTACCTGATGAGCCGGGAGTCGGCGACACGGTTGGGCCTGCCGTCCAACGGGTGCATGCGGGCGTCCTCGTGGAACCGCATCCCCCTGATCCGCATGACCAACGTCAGCCTGGAGCCGGGGGAGTGGACGCTGGAGGACCTGATCGCCGATACCGACGACGGGATATATCTCGAAACCAACCGCTCGTGGTCGATTGACGACCGCCGGTACAACTTCCAGTTTGGCACCGAGGTCGGCCGGGAGATCAAGAACGGCAAGCTGGGCCGATTGCTGCGCAACTGCACCTACACCGGGATCACGCCGGAGTTCTGGCGCAATTGCGACGCGGTGTGCGGACCCCAGCACTGGCAGCTCTGGGGCACTCCTCGCTGCGGGAAAGGTCAGCCCGGTCAGATCGCGCACACCAGCCACGGGGCGAGTCCTTCCCGGTTCCGCAACGTCCGCGTCGGCGTGATGCGCTGACGCCGGGGCGCGCCGCGATGCTGGGACAGGAACGGATACGATCCCTGCTGCGGGAGGCGCTGCGACACTGTCCGGCTGACGCGGACGGCGACATATACCTGACCGCAACGGAGCAGGCGCTGACGCGGTTCGCCAACAACCGAATCCACCAGAACGTGGCGCACCTGGACGCGATCGCGCACGTCCGGGTCGCGGTGGGCAAACGCCAGGGACGAGCGGTCACCAACAACCTGTCGGAGTCGGGTCTGGCCGCCGCCGTTCGGCAGGCCGCCGAGTACGCCCGGCTGATGCCCGAGGATCCGGACTTTCCCGGCCTGCCGGAACCGTCCCCGGCCGAATCTGTGGCCGCGTACGACGAAGCCACGGCCGTTTGCGATGCCGAGCATCGCGCGGGCATGGCCGGAATGGTCTGTCACAGGGCCGGCGACCTGTCGCTGGACGCCGCCGGCTTCTTCCGCACCGGCGCCACCGAACTGGCGGTGGTCAGCACGCTCGGCTCCGACGCGTACCACGTCGGCTCATTCTCCGGCCTGCTCGTCACCGCCCGCAGCGACGACTCGGCGGGGTGGGCCAAGGGCGGCGGCTGGCGCATGGACGCAATCGACGGCGAAGCGCTGGCGGACGAGGCCATCGGCAAGGCGATACGCGGTCGTAACCCGCAGGACCTGGAACCGGGGGAGTATCCGGTTGTGCTGGAGAACTACGCGGTGGGCGACATGCTGGAAGCCCTCAGCTTCTACGGCATGGGCGCGCAGATGGTGCAGGACGGGCGGAGCTGGATGACCGACCTGCAAGGGCAGGCGGTGATGAGTCCGTTGGTGTCCATTAGAGACGACGGACTGGATCCGGCCGGGTGGCCGGTGCCGTTCGACGCAGAAGGTGTGCCCCGGGAGCGGGTGGACGTCGTGACGGGCGGTGTCGTGCGAGGGCCAGTACACAACACCTACACCGCCGCCAAAGTCGGTGCGGCCTCCACGGGACACCAACGGGGCGCCACGGGCGGGCCGACCGCGACAAACCTGTTCATGCGGCCCGGCGACCGCACCACGGAGGAGCTGATCGGGTCGGTGGACCGGGGGCTGTACATCACCCGCTTCTACTACACCCGCCTGTCCCACAGCCGTGGCTGCGTGATGACCGGCATGACGCGGGACGGCACCTTCCTGATCGAGAACGGCGAACTCACCACGCCGGTAAAGAACCTGCGCTTCACGCAGAGCTACGTGGAAGCGTTGGCCGGCTGCCAAGCCCTGTCCGACACGTCGCACCTGAACCTGAACGAGGCCGGCGTTGCGATGCACGTGCCGGCAGCGCTGCTGGAGAGTTGGCGTTTCACGGGGCAGACGGTGTAACCTGAGACAAATCGAACGCAAGGTTTGACACTATGCAGACGACACTGAACATTGACGAAACCGTTGTGCAACGGCTGCACGCGGAAGCGAAGCGCCGTGGGACGACGGCCTCGGCCCTGGCTGAAGCCGGCATTCTCCATATCCTCGGTGAGGAGCCACGTGCGGCGCGTACGGGCGATGCTTTGCCAGAACTGCCCAAATGGCGAGGCGGCAAGCTGTTGGTTGATATATCCGACCGGGAGGAACTTTACCGGATCATGGACGAGCACGATGGTTTTCGATACTAACGTCCTTATCTACGCCGTCCGAGACGATACAGAATTCCATGCTGATTGTGCGCGGCGTATCGCCGAGGCCAGCGACATTCAATCGTCCGGTTTTCTCACATGGAATATTTGCTATGAGTTCTTTCGAGTAGTCACACATTCCCGAGTTTCCACCGAGCCGTGGAGTTTGGAACACGCGCAAGAGTATATTGCTGGATTGTTAGCGGCACCTGGATTCGAGATGCTACTCCCCACAACTAGCCATCTTTCGGTGTTAGCGCAAACTGCGGCTGAGGTGCCGAGCATAAGCGGAAGCAGGGTGCACGACTTGCATACCGCCGTGCTGATGCGCGAGCATGGTATCACTCAGATATGCACCCTGGACAGCGACTTTCGGCGCTTCCCATTTCTTGAAGTGATTGATCCTACACAGTAACTAAGGTGAAGGTATGAGCGATTTGAACAACGACGAAATTCAAGCCCTGGCCAAAGCGGTGAGGCTCAATTTGAGCGAGCCGGAGCTGAGCCAGGTCACGCACAGCCTGAACGCGATGCTGGGGGAGATGGCCGCCATCAACCCACCGGGGTTTAACCTGGAGGAGTATGTCGCCGTGACTCAGCCGGCAGACATGGAGGTGGCAGAATGACGCCCGCCGAAATCCCGTTCCTGCCCGCATCCGAACTGGCCGCTGCCATCCGCGCCCGCGAGGTGTCGTCCGTCGAGGCGGTGGACGCCTACCTGGCCCGCATCGACGCGGTGGGAGGCAAGCTGAACGCCTATATCACGGTGATGACTGACGAAGCCCGCGCCGACGCGGAACGCCTAGACGCTGATGCCGCCGCCGGAAACTTCCGTGGACCGCTGCACGGTGTCCCCGTGGGCGTGAAGGACCAGGTCTACGCCGCCGGAACACGAACCACCGACGGCTCCAAGATACGAGCCAACTTCGTGCCGGATACGGACGCCACCGTGGTGGCGAAACTCAAGGCCGCCGGCGCGGTGATCATCGGCAAGACCAACATGAGCGAGTTCGCCATGGGGGACCCGATCAGCAGCTGGTTCGGGCCGGCGCGCAACCCGTGGGACACCAACCGGAACCCCGGGACGTCGAGCACAGGCAGCGGTTCCGCCACGGCGGGATTCCTCTGCGCCACCTCGCTGGGAGAGGATACCGGCGGTTCCATACGCGGACCGGCGGCGAACTGCGGCCTAGTGGGCATCCGCCCGACGTGGGGGCGCGTGAGTCGCGCGGGGGTCGACGGCGCCAGTTGGTCGACGGACACCATCGGACCCATTTCACGCACGGTAACCGACTGCGCGCTGACGCTGGGCGTCATCGCCGGCCATGACCCCAAGGATCGGTACAGCCGCACCGAACCGGCGCCCGACTACCTGGACGGGCTGGATGGCGGCGTGCGCGGGATGCGCATCGGCGTGGTTCAGGAGTTGATGGGCGGGCACGGCCTGTCGCTCAACGAGCAGAGCCGGGACGCGGTCGCGGCCGCCGCCGAGGTATTCCGGGAACTGGGCGCCGAGGTAGTGCCGGTGAGCCTGCCCATGGCTGCCGTCACCGGGCCAATCGTGCGCACCATCACCAGCACTGAGCGGGTGAGCCTAAATCCGGAATGGCTGCGGGAGCGGTTCGAGGACTACCACCCGAACACCCGGGTGGCCTTCGCGGTGGGCAACCTGATACCGGGGCAGGTGTACTACAAGGCGCTGAAACTGCGGGCGTTGGTGCGTCGGCAGGTGATCGAGGCTTTCCGCAACGTCGACCTGCTGATACAGCCCACGTCGACCGGGCCGGCGGGTTTGCTGGCCGACGAGCCGGCGGTGATCGACAACAAGGAGATGGCTGCGGCCGCGCTGCGCGAGGGCAGCTTCCGCGGCCTGTACAGCCTGAGCGGCTGTCCGGCGTTGAGCATTCCGTGCGGGTTCACCACCGAAGGCGAGGGGGCGTTGCCCCTGGCGTTGCAGATCGGCGGGCCGCATCTGGGCGAGGCCAAGATTTTCCAGGCCGCCCACGCCTACGAGCAGGCCACGCCGTGGCACGACCGGAGGCCACCGGAGCTGTGACCCGAGCGGTCGTCGCTCGCCGTCGTAATCTTCCGCAGTGCTTCTTCGACAGTATCGAGCGGTAGGTGTGATAGGTGTTGTATTCTCTGCTGGGTAAGGGAGTCAGGTGGAATGACAACAATTACCAGCAGATCGGGATTGCGAGCTATTGCCGTCGGAGCGATGATCGTATTGACGGCACAGCTCTCGGGGATTGCATGCTCGCCAACTCAGCCAGCCGCGACGGATAACATCGTCGAAGATGCGCAGACCCCGTCGGTCCAAGAGGCCCCCGGCGGGCAGTCCCAAGGCGTGTTCAACGACCGCATCCTGTTCGGGCAATCCGCCGCCTTCAGCGGCTCCGCTCGCCAATTGGGCACGGGGATGCGGCTGGGGATACAGGCAGCGTTCCACGAGGCGAACCAAGCCGGCGGCGTACACGGTCGCAGGTTGGAGTTGGAATCGCTGGACGACGGATACGAACCGGATGCCGCGCTGTCCAACACGCAGTTGCTGATCTACGAACACAACGTATTTGCGTTGATCGGAGCGGTAGGAACTCCCACCTCCCGCGCCGCCTTTCTCCCGGCGAATTCGGCCGGAGTACCGTTCCTTGCTCCGTTCACCGGAGCCGAATTCTTGCGCGACCCGCAACTGGACAACGTCCTGAACCTGCGGGCGTCTTATTATCAGGAAACCGAGGAGATGGTGGCTCGCCTCACCGATGATCTCGGGTTCACGCGGATCGCCGTCTTCTACCAGAACGATTCCTTCGGCCAGGCCGGACTGGAAGGGGCTACTCTCGCTCTGGAGCGGCGTGGTTTGGAGCCGGCGGCGTCGGGGTATTACGAACGTAACACCGGTGCGACCACCGGCGCCGTGTTCCACATCGTGGAAGCCGCTCCAGAAGCGGTTATCATGGTCGGCGCATACACTCCGGTGGCGAAGACGGTCCAAGCCGTGCGCGAGGAGATAGACCCCGTATTCATGGCGATCTCATTCGTGGGCAGCAAGGCGCTGGCGGAAGCGTTGGGACCGGACGGCGCCGGCATCTACGTCACCCAGGTGGTCCCTTCCCCGGATGACGCCACCATACCCGTCGTCGCCAAATACCAGGCCGCTCTGGCTGCCTACGACCCGGCATCGACCCCGAGCTTCGTTTCGCTGGAGGGTTACCTGGCTGGGCGGCTGGCCATTGCAGGGCTGGCAGGGTGCGGCCGCGACCTCAACCGTGATTGTTTCCTCAATGCGATCCGGAGTAGACAGGCCGTGGATATCGACGGATTTCCGCTCCAATACGGGCCGGACGACAACCAGGGATCCGACGCGGTGTTCGTCACGGTGCTGGGAGAGGATGGCGAGTACCGCCAGGTGGACAGGCTCGAGAGCGGGCCCTGAACCGGAGGGGCGGACGTGGCATCGGGGCCCGCCATCCGAATTGTCCCGAGCGCGCTGACACCTGCGGACCGTTCCCTGGGACTGCGCTAGGGACTCTCTCACCTGTCCACGGGTCAACAGTAAAATGGTCCAATCACAGATGTGCGTACGAGCTTGATATGTGTTCGATGTTTACGTACACCACGCGGCCCCTTTCGGGGATTTCAGTGCGGGACGTGCGATATCCTCCATACATTTTTTATGCGAGAGCACAATAATGCATCCGACCAGGATTATGGTCCGATGCCTCGCGTTCCTGGCACTCACAGTCCTGCTGCTGGGCACATCCCTGGGCATCGCGTGTAAAACTGAACGCCAGTCGGCCGCTCCGGCGGAAGGTGGCGGCGCGCCGGAAGTGGCGACGACCGCGATGACGCACCGCGAAGGCGACGGGGATCCCGGCATCTTCGACGACCAAGTCCTGTTCGGCCAGTCGGCGGCGTTCACCGGAGCCGTCCAGTATCTTGGCAGGGATATGCGCCTTGGCATCGAGGCGGCGTTTCACGAGGCCAACCAGGCCGGAGGCGTCTATGGCCGCCGCTTGATACTTGAAACGCTGGACGACGCTTACGAGATCGACTACGCATTGTCCAACACGAAGCGGCTGATCGAAAACGACAAAGTATTCGCCCTGATCGGAGCGGTCGGAACCCCCACGTCTCGGGTGGCGGCGCCGTTGGCTCACGAGGCCGGCGTACCGTTCATCGCTCCATTCACCGGCACCGAGTTCCTGAGTGACCCCGAACTGGACAACGTTCTGAACCTTCGGGCCTCCTACTACCAGGAAGCTGAGGAGATGGTGGAGCGGCTCACGGAAGACCTAGGCGTCACCCGGGTTGCCGTGCTCTACCAGAACGATTCCTACGGCCAGAACGGCCTCGATGGGACGACATGGGCCCTGGAGCGCCGGGGGCTTGAGCCCGTGGAGGCCGGGCACTATCAGAGGAACATCACCGCGGTCAAGTCGGCGGCGCAAAAGATCATGGAGGCGGATCCCGAAGCAATCGTCATGATCGGTTCATACGCGCCGGTGGCCAGGATGGTTGAGTTGGTGCGCCGCGACGCGGATCCGGTGCTCATGGCGGTCTCGTTCGTCGGCAGCGACGCGCTTGTCGATGCCCTGGGCTACGAGGGTGAAGGCGTCTACGTGACCCAGGTTGTGCCCCAACCCGAGGATGACAGCATCCCGGTGGTCTCCAGGTACCATGCCGCCCGGTTTGATTACGACGCGCGAGCGGAACCTGGGTTCGTTTCCCTGGAGGGTTACCTCGCGGGACGCCTGGCCATCGACGGCCTGGAAGCCTGCGGCCGCGAGTTGAGCCGAGACTGCTTCGTCAAGGCCCTGCATACCCCCGAGCCCATTGACATCGACGGCATGAATCTAAAATTTGGGCCGCGGGACAACCAGGGTTCCGACGAAGTGTCCCTGACCGTTATCGGTGCGGACGGAAAGTACCACCAGGTTGACGGCCTGACGAATGGAGGGTGATACATCGGAGGCAACATCCCTGTTTCGAACCGAACCACCGTCGAGATCCGTAACGGTTAAATGCCAGAGCGCCAGTCGTAGTGCCCACGAGGTACTCCGCCCGGCACTGTTTACTATAGTACGATGCCGTTCGGAGATTGTCAACTTAGGCGATGTTGGGTAACAGTTCAGACTTGAGGGGAAATAAGGAGTTGTCGGCAGGCGGCGAGTGGGTTGAGGTCTTGTGTTCGCCAGGTGCCGAAGATTGAGGCCAGCGCCATCTTGGTCTCGGTGCCCTGCTGGGAGCGGGTGCCGCCGCTGATCTTGCGGCTGATGACCAGATGGCGCAGGCTGCGCTCGGCGGCGTTGTTATCTGGTGGCACGTCGGGTTCGGCCACGAAGACGAAGAGTTCCTTGATGTGGCGTTGGATGCGTCGGCACAGCCTGCTCTGGGCTGCCGAGGGGTCGTCGAGGAAGGGCTGGCAGATAGTCAGCAGGCGACGTTCCAGGGCCAGTTGGGCGGTGCGCCGCTGCTGCTCTGACCGTTGCTCTGAGGGGTGGGTGAAGGCTTTGGCCTGTTGGTAGAGTTGCTGGACGGCGTCCGCCCACTGGACCAACGGGAGATCGTCGGGGTAGAGGAAGCGGAGGTCGTGGACGTCTCGCAACAGATGTGCCCAGCAGCGCTGCTTGGGGCCGTCATAGTGGTGGTAGGCGGCATAGAAGTCGCTGACCAGCACGCCAGCAAACTCATCGCCCAGGACCTCATCCACCACGGTTTTGCCGCGTCCCCTCCGCAGGAAGTAGCGTGCAGGTAGTAGCGTTGGGTGGGAGTGCTGAAGGTCCAGGCGATCTTTGACGGATCGGGCCGTTGTGTCCGTCCTCCCGCCAGCCGGTCTCGTCGGCACAGACCACCGGACTGCCTCGGATCCGTTCCACGATGTCGGTCATCATCCCCTGGGCTCGGTCGGCCACCCTTGGTGTGGCGGCCACGATGGCGCCCACGCTGAGACGCCGACCATGCACCGCAGCCAGGTACCACTGGATGGTACGGAAGGGCAGCCTGGCCTCTTCCCGCAGCGCGGCAATCAGGCTGACCAGGTTGATCCCCAGGCGCTGCTGGCCCAGCACCACCTCGTCCAACTCCGCCGGTGGCACCCAGCGGCGATGGCACTGGGGGCAGGCGCGGGCGATATAGGCGTGCTCGGTTACCTGCACCGGAACCTGGGGCAACTCGATGACCTCCCGAGTGCGCTGGGTCCAGCCGCCGGACAACTTGATCCCACAATCGGGACACCGCTCCAGCGCGTGCTCCATACGCTGGTCGGGCGGCATTCTGGTTCGGGCAAAGCCCGAGCGACGGGGCTGGCGCGGCTTCTTGGGTCGATCCGGTTTCCCGTCGCCTTTGGGTTTCAGGCCGGGCATCCGTCCCGAACCGCCGGACTTGCCCTTGCCTTCCGACTGGGCGACCCGCTTCTCCAGGCGTTCAATGATGGCCTGCTGTCGGATGATGATGCCGATGAGCACATCCCGGTCGGCAGTCCGGAGATCAATTTCACCGTCCATCCCAGCTATATGACATAACCACCATCTCCAACGCCAGCCATCTCCAAACCCAATTCGGCCAATTCACCTCACCAACTCTGAACAGTTACCTTTGTGTGAGGAAGTGCCTAGCCATGGCTGCCATCAAGTATAAAGTAGAGTTGACCGAGGCCGAACGCTCCCGTCTCAATGAGGTGTCCCAGCGAGGCAAGGCGTCAGTGCGCACCGTGAAGCGGGCGCTGTCGCTGCTCAAGGCTGACCAGGGGCTTCGGGACCGTGAGATAGCCGATGTGCTGTTGGTCAACGCGGCCACGGTCGCCAGAGTGCGGGAGCGGTACGTGGAGGAAGGACTTGAGGCCGCCATCAATGACCGACCGCGGCCGGGCCAGGAGCGCAAGCTGGACGGCAAGCAGGAAGCGCACCTGATCGCCATTGCGTGCAGCGCCGCGCCCGAAGGGCACACGCACTGGACACTCCAGTTGTTGGCCGACCAGGTAGGTGGTGGAGTTGGAGTTTGCCGATAGCATCTCCCTGGAGACGGTGCGCCAGATGCTCAAAAAAACGCACTCAAGCCGTGGCAGAAGCAGGAGTGGTGTATCCCCAAGGTGAGCGGGGAGTTCGTGGCGCGGATGGAGGACGTGCTGGACCTGTACCAACAGGCGTACCATCCGGAGCGTCCGGTAGTGTGTTTCGACGAGACCTCCCGGCAGACGAGACCTCCCGGCAGACGAGACCTCCCGGCAATTGACTGGGGAGGTGCGTCCGCCCCTGGAGGCTGCCCCGGGACGGGTGGCACGCCATGACACCGAGTACCAGCGCAACGGGACACGGAACCTGTTCATGATCTGTGAGCCGAGGGGTGGCTGGAGACCTGTGGAGGTGACCGAGCGCCGCACTGCCGTGGACTTCGCGCACCAGATGCGGTGGCTGGTGGACGAGGCCTACCCTGATGCCGAGGTGGTCCGGCTGGTACTGGACAACCTCAACACCCACAAGCTCGGCGCGCTCTACGCAGCATTTGAGCCCGGCGAAGCTCGACGCATCGCCCAACGCCTCGAGTTTCATTACACTCCCACGCACGGCAGCTGGCTGAATCCTGTCCTGAGCTTGCCGAAGGGATGGCTGAGATCGAGTTGAGCGTCTTCAGCAGGGGATGTCTGAACCGCCGTATCAGCGATGAGGCGGAGCCGCGGCGAGAGGTTGCGGCGCTCGAACGCGAGCGCAACGCAGCAAAATCAGCCATAGACTGGCGGTTTACCACCCAAGATGCTCGCCGTAAGCTCCAATATATCTATCCGACAAGATCAGATTGAAACAGTACTATAGCCCCAGAACCTCCATGCCAGAACCGGACAGGGCTACATCATACTCGGCTGGTTCAACCCGGCTGGGTACACGGTGACCAGGAACAAGGTGGAACGCCGCGAAGGAACCAGCGGCGCCTTCGAGGAGCTGCGCAACCAGAACAGGGAAGCCGTCAGCTATGCCGATCACAGCGTGGATCCTGACACCATCTACCAGTACCGCGTTTACATCGGCAACAGCAACGGGTTCGGCGACTACGTCCAGATCCAACAAAGAAGTGAAGAGCTGGACGAACTCACCGCGCCCACCGATTTCAAGATCACCTACGGCACCCTCAGCAACGGAGTATACGTAGCAAACAGCCCCGACCCAGAGCTGGAGTGGGAAGTGGGCAAAGCCTCCACCGGCAACCGCCTGACGCGGAAGCTCATCGAGCCCCCGGCCGGCATCACCTGCCAGACCCCGGGCGACTGTCCCGTAATGGAACTCATGCGACAGGAGGGCACCCGGAACACGGGCTACACCGACATCTACAACGGCGGCGGCAAGTACCAGTACTGGATAGAGTCCATCGGCCGGGACGGGGCCCTTGGTACCAAGGCGACCATCATCGTGCAGGTGCCCAGCCCGCCGGTGCCAACGCAGGCAGCGCCCACCAACGTACGGCTGGCAGCCGGACCAGGCAACAGAAACGCCGAGATAGACGTCACATGGAACGGACACGGCAATTTCCCCGGTTACCTGGTGCAGTGGCGCCGTTCCGACCAGGCTAACTACAACCCCGACGAGACGGGAGGCCGGAGCATCCTCAGGGAGGCCACCAACCCGATCAACATGTATGAAGCCGACGGCAAGATCTTCCGACCGGCCGGGACCAGCGCAAGAATCACCTACGGCCGGAATGCGAACCCGAGTCCGTGGAACACCACCTACTACGTCAGGGTGGGCACCTGCGCGGACATCAGCTGCGCCATAGCGGACGTGCAATTCGCTCCGGAGAGAAGCGTTAGCATGGGCGCTAACCCGTACAGCGACTGAATTTGAGCATCCGCCGCCGCAGTGTACCAAACCGCGCAAAGAAGCAGCAGACAGAACCCTTTCCAGGGAGCGACCATGAAAACGGCCACAATTACAACAGGCGTCCTGGCACTCGCAATCGCGTTGACAGTGTTGGTAATCATGACCACCCAAACGGCCTACGCTGACCCTGATTGCAACGTCGCGCCCACCAACCTCAGCGCCGCGCTCAACGGCGACAGCACCGCCGTCGTCCTCACTTGGACCGCTCCCGAGGATTGCACGCCGGATAACTACGCGGTATACCGCCGTGTCCGTTCCCAAGAGGCGCGTCTGCGCAAGATCGACACGGTGGACGGTTCAGCCACGGCCTACACGGACCTGAACCCCCAGGCCGGCGCAGCCCACCGCTACCGCATCAAGTCCAACGGCAATCCGCCGAATTCCGATTACGCCGAGATAACAGTGCCAGAGGCAACGCCGGAGCCCACGCCGGAGCCCACGCCCGCGCCGACACCGGAGCCGGGAATCGACTATGACGAGGAGAGAAACGCAGCCGTCTCACTGGGCGACATCACGTTCCAGGACGGCGCAATCTTCCGCTCCGGCAGTGTGGACGGCGCCACTGACCAGGTCAATTATTACGAGTTTGAACTGACGGTCACCCGACAGGTCGGACTGGGCTTGCGCCGCCAGGATGCCAACGGCGACCTCTATCTCGAAGATGACGAAGGCACAGTGCTCCACAGCAGCGAAGCCGCCGGCGACGCCAACGAGTGGATACAGGAGAACGTCAACGCCGGTACGTACTACATCAGAGTCGAAGCCCAAGAGAGCGGGAGCAACCAATACAAACTGCGCTACGGGGTGAAGCCGGCGACGCAGCAACAGACGACACCGGAGAACACCACGGCGACGGGCGCACCGTCCATTGCCGGCACGGTGCAGGTGCACGAAACCCTCACCGCCGACACATCCAACATTGCCGACGCCAACGGCCTCAGCAACGCAACTTTCGCCTACCAGTGGATACGCGGGAGCGGCGGCACGGACACTGACATATCCGGCTCCGGCGCGACCGTGTCCACCTACACGCTGACCGATGACGATCTGGGCAAGACCATCAAGGTGCGGGTGAGTTTCACCGATGATGACGGGTATGCGGAAACGTTGACCAGCGCCGCGACTGGCGCGGTGAGCCGGCCGCCCAACGAGGCGGCTACGGGTCAGCCTGCCATCACGGGCACGGTGGAAGTGGGAGAGGCGCTGACGGCTGGCACATCCGGGATAGCGACGGGAACGGCACCACCAACGTGCAGTACGCCTACCAGTGGATACGCGGCAGCGGCGGCACTGACACGGACATCTCGGGCGCCACCGGGTCGACCTACACGTTGGCCGATGACGATCTGGCAAAGACCATCAGGGTGAGGGTGAGCTTCACCGACGACGACGGGTATACGGAAACGCTCACCAGCAACGCCACCAACTTGTTAAACCGGCCGTCCAACGCCACCGCCAGCGGTCAGCCCACCATCAAGGGCACGGTGGAGGTAGGTGAGACGCTCACCGCCGACACATCCGACATCGCCGACGCCAACGGCCTGAGCAACGCCACATATGCCTACCAGTGGGTACGCAGCAGCGGCGGCACGGACACGGACACATCGGGCGCGACTGGAGCCACCTACACGCTGGCTGACGAGGATGCCGGGAACGCCGTCAAGGTGCGGGTGAGCTTCACCGACGACGACGGGTATACGGAAACCCTCACCAGCAATGCCACCGACATCGTCCTGGTGGCACAGCAACAGCAGCAATCGGAAACGGACACCGAATTGGAGTGCATTGAATGGATTAACCTCAGCGGCAGGAGGATACAAATCTCCGCGATGGCATCGTCAAATGCCCCACCCGGGACCGGCTGGTCCCCCTTTCCACCGACGAAGAATATGTGACCATCAATCCAAAGCCATTCGCGACCTCCGGCGTGACCGTCACGTTCGATTTGGCCGATGCCAAGCCGGGTCAGGACGGACATCAGATGCACCTTCCAAGCGCCGGTCCCAATAATCTGAACGTGATCGTTGTTACCGTTACGGACGATGACAATACGACCAACAAAACAACTTACACGGTTAGCGTCCGCCGTCCGGAACCGGAATCCGATCCCGAATTTGTTGACGGTGCGAGCACCACCCGTATGTTGGATGAGAACCTGAGCGGTGGCGCCAGTGTGGGGGAGCCTCTGACGGCCAACGACCCAAACTCCGGAGACGAACTGACTTATTCCATAGAGGGTCCCCACAACCCGGACTTCTCGATCAACTCACGAACGGGCCAGCTGAAGGCCAGGACCACCTTCAACTATGAATCGAGGAGCTCTTACTCGCTGACCGCGGTTGTCGAGGACGACACTGGCCGGAGTGATGAAATCGATGTAACTATTGAGATTGTCAACGTGGACGAGCCGGGGATGGCGACGGTGTCCCCCAGGGCGCTGGTTGTGGGAGACCAGGCAAGGGCCGGGTTGCGTGATCCGGATGGTGGCGTCACCGGCAAGGCCTGGCAGTGGCAACGGTGCGACGCCCACCAGTCGAACTGCGTCGATATAACCGACGCCACATCGTCCACCTATATGCCGGTGGCTGCCGACGGAGGCAAATACCTCAATGCGGTGGCGTCCTACGCCGACAAGCAGGGCTCCGGCAAGTCTGCCGATGGATCCAGCGGCAAGGTCGCTTCCGTGGTGACCACCCTGAGCAGTCTCACGGTGAGCGGGATCTCACTGGACTTCCAGGCATCCGACAGGTGGTACGACGGGGAGGTGCCGAACTCCGTAACCAGCGTAACCGTCGCGGCAACGCCCACGGCAACCTCGGGCGCAACGGTGAGGATCATGCCGGCGGACAGCGACCAATCCTCATTGGGGCATCAGGTCAGCGTGAACGCGTCGGGCACCACCAAGATCATCATCCTGGTCCAGGCCGACGACGGCAGCGGGTCTACCGCCTATTACGTCGACGTAACCAGAGGGATCTAGGCAATTTGGATGTGAAGGCTCTCATGCGCTATGCGGACCAGCGGGAAATGGCTGAAGAAACTGGCCGTGGGGCGAGGAACAACGGCACACTCTCACCGAGCAGACTGCCGCTGCTTTCCCGCCGCCACGCAAACTTCACCGGTGAGATGCCGACAAGTTTCGGGACGCTCCGCGACGACGACCTAAACGCGACTCGCCGGCCGGCAACCGGGGCCAAGGGGACGGTGCGCGCCTCGAACCTCTATAGGGACATCATGGTACAGCCCGGTCTCCCGGATACCGCGACGATTGCCCTGCCGGCGGCTCCGGACTGCGTCGTGGAAAGCGCCATGTGGATGAGCGATGGCAGGAAATTGTACCACAGCGCGAGGAAACACGGATGAAAACCCCGTTATTGAACCTAGAAACCGGGCCGGAAAGCCCTGGTTGTGGTAGAAGGATTTCGGAGGTAAAGCCGACGTGAGGAAAAACAGGGACCATAGTTGTCCGAGCCGGGCAGCGCTGAAGTTGGCCGCCGCATTGGCGACCACAGTGTGGACATCATTGAGGACGACGCGGTGGCCTGCTGCGCCGCCACCGGTACTGCCCGACAGCCCGATTTTGCCCGCCACCAGGGTGAGATTGGCCACCGTGGCCGCCAGATACAGCTGGAATTTCGACTTGACCTTACCGAAGTAGCGGGCCTGCCGGATGCCCAGCTGGACCAGCCGGGCCAATCTGTGCTCCACTACCACCCGTCGCGCTCGATACTCGTCGTAGTCGGCGCTTTGCTGCAAGGTCCGGGCCTGTTGCAACATGCCTTCCTGGGGATGGATTTGCACCCGCCGTCCCGGCCTGCCTTGGGCCGCGATGCACTGGGAGCGCAGCGGACAGGCCCCACATACCGCCCCGTCGAACTGGAAAGCCTGCAAGCGATAGACACGACCGGTGCCATCCGTCCGCTTTCCCGCCGGCACGATGGCGTGGGTAACCTGTCCCGCCGGACAGGTGCAACTGCCCGCGGCCAGGTCAAGGTGCAAGTCATTTTTGGGAAAGTGTTTCCGGTCGGGCCGGCCCGGCGCTTTGGCCACCAACCGGCGTCCCGCGTCGGCGAAGGTCTGGCGGGTCCCGCCGTCCCCATAGGCGGCGTCGCCCATGGCTTCCTCCACCACCGAGCCGGTACTCGCTTCACTCTGCTCCACCAGTTCCAATGCCCCCAGATTGTCGGGAGCGTTGCCGGGCAACACGTCCACGGCGGTGATCAGCTGGCTGTCGGTGTCCACCACAATCGCCGCCTTGTGCCCGTTGAAGCGTCGCCGGCTGCTCTGGTGCCCGTGGCGCATCTCTGGGTCGTGCACCGACAGCATCCGGTCCTTGCTCACCCCATCCCTGAGGCTCACCCCGTCCCTGACGCACACCCCGTCCCTGACGCACCCCGTCATCAGCATGAGCAGCAACATCGCCATCGCCGCTCTTGCGCTCGATGTCCTGGAGCAGCAACTGTCCCCGCAACTCCGCCCCATCCACTACGCTCTGCCGCTGGACGCTGGTCTCTGGCAATTCCACCCACGCCTGCCGCGCCAGCTCCAGCAGCCGGTCCGCGTCGGCCACTATCTCAGCCAGCAACGCCGCCCACGCTTTGCGGTCCGACCAATCAATCGCCGCCTCGCCCTTGATGCTGGAGCCCAGGTACCTCGCGTACCCCTGGGCCTCGGCCCATTCCCCGACAGCGATGTTCGCCACGGCCGCCAGGACCCGCAACAGTTTGACGATCCCGTCTGCCAGCAGATTGTAGGTGTCCTTCACCGCGCCCCGTCCCAGGATGTAGGTCGTGTCCAGCGCCACCCGCATCCCACGCTTCTTCAGGTAGCCCGACTGCCGCGCCAAGCGCAGGCTGCTCTCGAATACCTCCCGCACCTTCTCGTGCAGGATCAGCTGCGCCCGGAACATCTGCAGCGTACTCTTGGCAAAGGGTCGATCCTCAATCTCAATCCCCAACGCCACTTTCCACCGGATGTCGCAGTCAGCCCTCGCCTGGGCCTCGGCGTCGCTCACCTTGTCGTAGGTCTGCAACAGCAGCGCCGTGGCCAGCAGGCTGGGCGGCACGCTGTCCCGTCCATTGTCCGGACCGTAGATCTCGGCGAAATCGTCATCGCGGAACAGCTGGCCCCGCAGTGAGGCCAGCAAACCGTAGAAGGTGTCCTGGCCCACGTAGTCCAGATACAACCGGTCCGCTTCCCACAGGCCCCTCTGGTCTGAACGCTTTCCCAGCATCGCCCTGCTCCGCTAGCCTCGATTGCCCGGAGTATAACCCCTCGCCATAATCCGGTCGGTTTCCGGCCGGATTCCTAGGGAGTACGGTTTGGCGAAATTGGCGTCTCGAAACAGCTGGCCGCGCCATGACGCCAGCATACCGTAGAAGGTGCCCCGGCCCACCAGGTCCAGATGCAACCGGTCGCCTTCCCATAGACCTCTCTGAGCAGATCGCTCGCTCGGCATTGCCTAACTTCCCTCAACTAACCTGGATGGCCATGAGTATCACCCTTGATCCAATCAGCAAAGCTTTCCGGCCAGATTTCTAGGACGAACTGTTGGCCAATCCGCCGGTCGATCAGATGGATGGAGTTGTCATATTCGCAATGTCATGTCGGTAGTTTGGCGTGTTGCACACGGTTGTCGGCCCAAGGTCGGCAGAGGCCTTTATTGTGATGTCGCCGGGCCGGGCACCGTGAACTCCACGCTGTTGGACAACTTCCGGCCGTCGCTGGTGCAGATGGCTCCCTCCGCCGCGCAATCCGAGGTCGCCGGCAGGGCGATGGTCACGGGATCCGAAGAGTCGGGCTGCACCGTGATGTTCCAATGCAGGTTCGATCCCTGCGTTGTCCTCTTGGCCTTGGTTGCCGTCCCGTTGGTCACCTCCAGGGCTTCGTCGCGTAGTGTCCTGAAACTCATCGGCATCTCATCGGTGAAATAGAGCTGGAAGGTGAAAGGATCAACGCCGTCGTGGTTCGCCGGTATGCTGGTGAAGTACGCGCTGGGAGGAGCCTGGGACCTTGCCGGAAACGCCTCCGAACCATCACCGGTGGGTGTGATGCTGACATCCAGAGTGTCCCCGTCAGCCCAATCGAGGTTGCTGGCATCCCACCAGTAGCGTCCCGCCGCGGCAGATTCGGGTTGTGAGCTGTCGCTGGCCAGGAACTCAAGCGTCCCGATCGTCAACGTGAAGTCCACCGGCAGTTCCCGGCTGATGTTGAGGTATAAACCGCCGGCATGGCGCATGATGGTCAGCAACCGGTGTGTCCGTCCATCCAGGCTGAAGGATTGACCGGACAGCGTCCCAATATCCGTGCCCCACAGCGAGTAGCCGGTGGTCGCGGGGACGTATGCGGTGTTGGTTCCAACCGTCAGCGTGGCCGACCACGGAATTTCGCTCGTTTCCGTGGTGTCCACGACGGACACGGTGGTTTCGGCGTTAGCGCCTGCTGTCACCCCCGTGGGCAGCGCGCCCAGGCTCAACTTTACGCTCTCCCCGTCATCCTCAATGCTGTCGGCGGTCGCCGCAATGCTGAAAGTTTGCTCGGTCTCGCCGGTTGCGAATGCAACGCTGGCCGGTATTCCCGAGTAGTCGTCACCGTTGGCGCCTCCCTGGTTGGTGAACTCCAGCGGGACGGTCACCGAACGCTCGGGGGCAGCGGTGAGTCTGACACTGACCACCACGGAACTACCCTCGTCCACTGCGTAGGCAGCCGCGCCGAAACCCACTGCCACCACCGGATCATCGTCGTCCACGATAAATACGGTGGTTTCGGCGTTGGCGCCCGCCGCAAAACCGGCCGGCAATGCGCCGAAACCGAGCATCACCGACTCGTCGTCGTCATCCAGTGCATCCTGGGTCGCGTTGAGAGTCAAGGTCTGCTGGGTTACGCCTTGAGTGAACGTGAGACTACCTGGCACACCGCTATGGTCATCTCCGGAGGCGCCGTTCGATTGTGTGATGGTTATCGGGACCGATACGGAACCGGTGGGGCCATCGCTCAGGATGACGGAGACCCTCGCGCTTTCGCCCTCGGCAACGATGTAGCTGGACTGGTCAAAACTGACCGTTACGGGACCGCTGATCGTGCGTCCTTTCGAAGGAACCTTTGCGAGCGCTGCGCCATCGGCGGCGCAGATGCCGCCGGTTGCCGCATCGCAGTCCTGATCGGCGACCAACTCGAAGGTGATGTCATCCGTTCCGGTCGGGCTCAGTATGAAACTATAGGCGTTGGCGACCGTGCCCGCCTGCAAGAAGGGGCTCACACTCTCGACGGTGGCTCCGGTCACCCGTACCGATGGAGTGGAGATCGTGAAGTCCACAACTGGATCGCTGAACGCAACGACCACGGCCGGACGCGCCGCAGTGTCGGCGAACGACGACGCGCTCTCCGCCCTCACGATTTTGGCGCCCAGCGGCTCCGGCACGTCCGCCAGCGCCACCGGACTGATCGACGTGCCGCGCACCCCATTCTGCTGCCTCCCCCACTCTTGCCCGGCGCTTTTGTTGTCCAGCACGATGACCGCCAGCTTCTCCTCTCCCGTGTCCGGGGATCCACCTGCGTCATCGCCTCGTCGACCCTGCGGTCGGCTGGGGGGTCCTTCTGACCGTTGCCCCAGCTGATCAGCCAGTCGCCGTTGGCAAGCGGGTCGATGTTGCCGCCCGGCGCCGTGATCAGGCTCCGCTTTCCGTGCAGCGCGTGATCGCGCAGAAAGATTGCCTCACCGTTGGCGGCGTCGATTGCATACTCGACGCCGCGGGCGAACTCGAGGTTCCGGCGTTTGCGTTTGCCGGTCCACGGGTTGATCTGGGTCGGCCCGCCGTTGTCGAACATGAGCAGGTTGCCGTTGGGCAGCAACCAGGCCGCGTGCTGTCCGGCAAACTCCCCTTCCGGGTCGCCAATGATCTTCATCGGTGGCGGCCCGATGTCCAGGGCCTCCCATTCCTCGTCGTTCAGGTTCGTGGCGCCCACCCGCCAAACTACCTTGTGATCATCCGTTAGGTCGGGGTCGATCCGCAACACCTTTTCGCACGACCGGAACGAGGCGATGATGTCGCCACCTTCCACCATCTGCAGCGAGTTCACGTGAGCGTAGTCCGTTTGCTGAGGGTGACAGTCTTCAAGCGCCATTTTCCCGAAGGAGGTCCAGGTGAAAACGGCCTCCCCATCGGGCGTGCTGATCTGGATTGTCGAGTCTTCCACCTCCTCCGCATCGCTGTAATCGCCGAATGACAAGTAGCTGAAGTCGCGTGTGGCCGGCTCGTAGCCCAGCATCAGGTAGTTCCCATCCTCCAGGATCAGGTGGTGGTGTTTGTTCATGGTCGTCAGCGGCGCGACCGTCTGCACCGTATCCAAGACCCGCAGGTCTTGATCGAGGACGACCATCGCTCCGTCCGGATCCCCGTACCTGCCGTAAGTGTATCGCCACTCACCGGTGTCGGCCAACCGGGTCCAATTGAAGTACGGACCGGCCCCTTTGCTGCTAACAGTGCGAATATAGCGGGGCACTCCGTTGTTATCGATCATCAGCATATAAACGTGCTGCTGCTCGCGCCGCGCGAACATGATCAGGTCCTCGGTAACTCCGGATGTCGCGCGCTTGACCGTCGTAACTTTGTCCATCCCCGCCGGAATGCAGTGCACCACGTAGGTCGTGGTTCCTCCGTCGGCGCCCGCGACCATGACGCGCACAGTGGCACCGTAATAGACAGTTTCCTCAGCAGTCGTCGCCATACCGGCGCCGGAGTTGGTTACCTGGGCGCTTTCCACAGCCAGCCGTGAGCCGCCATCTTGCGCCGAAAACGTCAACGACATCGTGTCCACGTCCTTGCAGCCGACCGCGTAATGCAGCGTGCGCGGGTCAAACGCCGGCTTCATCTGCCGCCACCCCACACCCAGGTCTGAATCATTGGTCGTCGCGCTGAGCGAACTGAGCAGGGGCCCCGCCACCACCTCCGAAGACATCGCCGTCGCCGTTTGGCCCGCAGCCTGCCCATCGGTGTAGGATGCCGCCACCCGCAGGAAATGCCCCGTCACCGCGGCCGTCGGCGTGTAGCTGGCGGCCGTAGCGTCCGCAATCACCACCCATGCGTTGCGGCCCGCCGAGCGTTCCCACGCGTAGGTGACGACACCGGTGACACCGTCCTGGTCAGAGATGGTCGCCGTCAGTTCTTCACCGAGCAGAGGCCCCGTTGTGGACAGGGTCAGCGTTCCCGGCTCGTCCTGGTCGCTGATCGTCACCTCCATGCTCAGAGTGTGTGTCGCAGCACCGTCACCGACCTCCACCGCCACTTCGTAAACCCCATCACCGTCGGCATCGGCCGGCGACTCATAGTCCGGTTGCGCGGGAAACAGATTGGGAGAGACCGGGGCCGGGTCAAAACGCAGCACGCCCCAAGGATCGTCAATGCTGAAACTGGCGGCGTCCGCGCCCGACAGGCTCCAACTTAGTCCATCGTGGTCCTGCTCCGAAGAAGCCGTATACGCCGCGACCCGAACGGCTTGATTCTCTTCGTAACTAACCGCCGTCGAGCCGGTCAATTCAGTCAGCTCGATGACGTTCTCCAGGGCGACTGCCAAGGCAGCCGTTGCCGAATTGCTCCCGTCGCTGACCTGCACCTCTACTTGGTACGTGCCGTCGCCGTCGGCATCGTCCGGCGTCTCGTAGTCCTTGGCCACCACGAATGCAAGGACCCCCGCGCTGCTCAGCGTGAAATTGCTTGAATCCGCACCGCCCGTCTTCGTCCAAGTCAGCTCACCCACCGTGCTGTCGCTGTCCGTGGCCGTCAGAGTCGCTATCTCCGTCTCACCCTCGGCAACCGCGAGTGTGCTCACGCTCGTAATCACCGGTGTGGTTGAAGTCTGCGCCGAGATGGCTAATGACGAAGTCAGGGCCAGCGCCACCAGCGCGGTGACGACGATCCCGACGAGCGCGGCCGAGCGCCCTTTCCCTAGAAATCCGGCCGGAAACCGACCGGATTATGGCGAGGGGTTATACTCCGGGCAATCGAGGCTAGCGGAGCAGGGCGATGCTGGGAAAGCGTTCGGACCAGAGGGGCCTGTGGGAAGCGGACCGGTTGTATCTGGACTACGTGGGCCAGGACACCTTCTACGGTTTGCTGGCCTCACTGCGGGGCCAGCTGTTCCGCGATGACGATTTCGCCGAGATCTACGGTCCGGACAATGGACGGGACAGCGTGCCGCCCAGCCTGCTGGCCACGGCGCTGCTGTTGCAGACCTACGACAAGGTGAGCGACGCCGAGGCCCAGGCGAGGGCTGACTGCGACATCCGGTGGAAAGTGGCGTTGGGGATTGAGATTGAGGATCGACCCTTTGCCAAGAGTACGCTGCAGATGTTCCGGGCGCAGCTGATCCTGCACGAGAAGGTGCGGGAGGTATTCGAGAGCAGCCTGCGCTTGGCGCGGCAGTCGGGCTACCTGAAGAAGCGTGGGATGCGGGTGGCGCTGGACACGACCTACATCCTGGGACGGGGCGCGGTGAAGGACACCTACAATCTGCTGGCAGACGGGATCGTCAAACTGTTGCGGGTCCTGGCGGCCGTGGCGAACATCGCTGTCGGGGAATGGGCCGAGGCCCAGGGGTACGCGAGGTACCTGGGCTCCAGCATCAAGGGCGAGGCGGCGATTGATTGGTCGGACCGCAAAGCGTGGGCGGCGTTGCTGGCTGAGATAGTGGCCGACGCGGACCGGCTGCTGGAGCTGGCGCGGCAGGCGTGGGTGGAATTGCCGGAGACCAGCGTCCAGCGGCAGAGCGTAGTGGATGGGGCGGAGTTGCGGGGACAGTTGCTGCTCCAGGACATCGAGCGCAAGAGCGGCGATGGCGATTTTGCTGCTCATGCTGATGATGCTGATGACGGGGTGAGCATCAGGGATAGGGTGAGCAAGGACCGGATGCTGTCGGTGCACGACCCGGACTGCGCCACGGACACCAGAGCAGCCGGCGGCGCTTCAACGGGCACAAGGCGGCGATTGTGGTGGACACCGACAGCCAGCTGATCACCGCCGTGGACGTGTTGCCCGGCAACGCTCCCGACAATCTGGGGGCATTGGAACTGGTGGAGCAGAGTGAGGCTCGGTGGTGGAGGAAGCCATGGGCGACGCCGCCTATGGGGACGGCGGGACCCGCCAGACCTTCGCCGACGCGGGACGCCGGTTGGTGGCCAAAGCGCCGGGCCGGCCCGACCGGAAACACTTTCCCAAAAATGACTTGCACCTTGACCTGGCCGCGGGCAGTTGCACCTGTCCGGCGGGACAGGTTACCCACGCCATCGTGCCGGCGGGAAAGCGGACGGATGGCACCGGTCGTGTCTATCGCTTGCAGGCTTTCCAGTTCGACGGGGCGGTATGTGGGGCCTGTCCGCTGCGCTCCCAGTGCATCGCGGCCCAAGGCAGGCCGGGACGGCGGGTGCAAATCCATCCCCAGGAAGGCATGTTGCAACAGGCCCGGACCTTGCAGCAAAGCGCCGACTACGACGAGTATCGAGCGCGACGGGTGGTAGTGGAGCACAGATTGGCCCGGCTGGTCCAGTTGGGCATCCGGCAGGTAACTGTTCAGAGTTGATGAGATCTGCGGGCTTTTTGGCCGTTCCCAGAGCCGTGGCCAAGTAGGCAATTCCGGTGCTGAGCCGATCAGATCCCCTCAAACGTGAACAATTACTCCGGCAGGCCCGCTACTTCGGTAAGGTCAAGTCGAAATTCCAGCTGTATCTGGCGGCCACGGTGGCCAATCTCACCCTGGTGTTGGGCAACATCGGGCTGTCGGGCAGTACCGGTGGCGGCGCAGCAGGCCACCGCGTCGTCCTCAATGATGTCCACACTGTGGTCGCCAATGCGGCGGCCAACTTCAGCGCTGCCCGGCTCGGACAACTATGGTCCCTGTTTTTCCTCACGTCGGCTTTACCTCCGAAATCCTTCTACCACAACCAGGGCTTTCCGGCCCGGTTTCTAGTACTACAGCCGCACTACTGTTACCAGTTGCGATAATGGACGTTGGTAGTGGCTTTGTTGCGCTCTGGCTTGATGTCGCCGTCTCCACTGGGACCAGGACAGAACGAAATCGGCAGACCGGTTTGGAGTCCATATCAGGGGGGTAAGCAGCCGACGCACCTCGGGGACTGTCAATGGAATCAGGCTCCGGTCCCTGCAGGGACCGCCCCCCTTTCCTGCAGGCATCCCGGTGTCGTGGCTTGATACCTGATCACCGCCAGGTAAGCGTGAGCCAACATCGCCAGGGTGATGTGGCGATACCAGCCATCCCATCTGCGCACCTCGTACTGGTCCAGTCCCACCGGTCCCTTGGCCGCCTCGAAGCATTCCTAGATGGCCCAGCGGCGGCCCGCCACCTGCACCAACTCCGCCATTGCGGTACCGGACGGGCCGAAGCCAACGTAGTAGGCCAGCTCATCGGGCTTGGCAATGCTGCGCTGGGCCAGCAGCCAGTACTCTTTGCCCGGCTCCCGCAGGGGCCGTATCGCCACGGTGGTCCAGTCATAAAATCTGGGACCCTTGGCGCCGTCCCCCGCGCTCAGCCGCTGCCAGCCCGATTCGTCAACCCACGACGCCAAACGATCTACCCTCACTTGGCGGGGCCCCTTTTCGGTCCAGGCCCACAACTGCTCGTTGCGCTTGATGGCCAGCACCTGGGGGATGCCCTCCTCCTCCAGCCACCGCCGCAGGTTGCGGTCGCTGCCGTAGACCGCGTCTCCAGTAACCCAGCCGCAGGGAATTCCCGATCCCACCGCCCGCTCCAGCATCAGCTGGGCCAACTGAGGCTTGGTGCGGAATTCGACATACTCCGGCACCCCGGCCTCACGGCGTCGCTCCCGGTCCTCCGCCCATACCTGAGGCAGATACAACTCCCGGTCCAGCAGGGTCCTGCCCCTGGCGCCAGCGTAGGCCAGGAATACTCCCACTGGGGAATTTTCGATCCGCCCCGCTGTGCCGCTGTACTGCCGCGGCATCCCCACCGACTTGCTCCCCTTCTTGAGGAAGCCGGTCTCGTCCACCACCAGCACCCCGTCGGCGGCGCCCAGATGCTCGGCCACGTAGTCCCTGAGGTCATCTCGAACCTGGTCCGCGTCCCACCGGTAGGTGCATGGCAGGCGCTGCACCCCGTCAGGAGTGGATCCCCCGCCTGCTCCGCCAACTGCCAGCCATTCTTGCGCTCTACGGAACTGAGCAGCCCCGCAGGTACTCCAGCACCCGCCGCCTTGGCTCCGCACGCCGGAACCGGCCCGCGATGCACTCATGCACCCTCTCGATGCCCTCAGCCCACCGGGCCACTTCCGCCGCATCATCCATCTCAACAGCCACCGCCTCACCTCACACTGCTTGACTGTCCCTAATTCTACCCGCTCTTAATCTGCGCCTGTAGTACTAAGCCAACATGCCATAGAAGGTGTTCCGGACCACCAGATCTACGTACGACGGGTCAGCGTCCCATGACCTTCACTGACCGGATCGCTGTCCCGGCATCGTCGTACTCCGGTCCGCTAACTCGGATGGCCCTGACATATCCGACGCGCAATCGTAGGGGGGGTCCGGCCAAATTTTTAGTCCCCTCTCCATCCCTGGCTTATTACGAATGTGTGCTCACCAACAGTAGTCGTAATCTCCAGTTCATCGTTAACGACCCGCCAGTCTTGGGACGTTTGGCCGTCCATCACAACCCTGCAGCGCTGGGCATCCACATGGTTGACCCTGAAAGAAGTTGGCCGGCCCGCGGCGCTGGGCAGGCCAGAGTCCGTGGCGACCAAAAGGCAACGGCGGTCGACGTCGTAATACGCCTGCGAGAGGCAGACGGTAGGAAAGTCCACTCCGTACACCGTCGGCTCTATGAATTTCCTCAGGTTGGGGGCGTCGTAAATATGCGCCATTGCTCCCGGAGAGCCTGCCTCAGCGGTCATTATGTGCCCATTGTATTGGCCCCTGGGATGGGATTCGTTTAGTCCGAATCCCCATGTGAACTCGCCTGAAGCTGTGTCCCAGGTGGGCTCGTAGTTTTCTTCCGCATGGGCCATCAGCTTGGCGTAGATCGCATCCTCGCCGAACTCCTTGGCCAGTGCCAACCCACGCACCGTTGCCACCGGGGTGGGCGCACCCGTAGCGTAGTCGACCGACCCCTCTCGGACCGGCCCGAGATTGATCCAACCGAGGAATTCAGCCGCACCGTTGAACAGCAGCCTTGCTTCTTGATTCTTCTGGCCCAAAAGCTCCCTGGCCAGGCCTAGGTGCCCTCCAGCCCTCGTTGCAAAATGGACATCGATCAAAGGGTCGTAATATCGCGTGGAGACATCCTTGGCCGCGCCTGCGATTCGCCCGAGCCCGTAAAGCTCCTTTGCCGTCTCCCACCAATTGTTGAATACCCGGTGATGGTCCCCACCGTAAAGTATGTCGTGTAGCCTCAGACCGAGGCCGGCTCCAGCCAATCAATTTGGCCAGACCTTGGTATTCTCTCAATGGCAGCCTTCGACTCTCTTCGACCACTGTCCTGCCAGGTGCTCGGCGATTGAGGAGTGGGTCCAGGTGAAGGTGTTTTCACCGTCCCGGACTATGTCGAAAGGTTGATTCCACTTGTGGTCGCCGGTTACATACACGTAATACCCAAGTAGCTGTAGGAACCATCCCTTGAAAAAGAGATTGCCGTCGGCGCCGATGGGGTCCATCTGCAAGCCCCAAGGCTCCACGCCATTGGCCGTCCAGCCTATGACGTCGTAACTGCCTCTGAGGTGCTTGGGCATCAGGCGCTCGTACCATCCCTCCGGATAATTCTCCCGCCGCGGATCAGGACCAATTTGGTCGAGCCAATCCTTGGCGGCCCAATACCCAGTGTGCCTGAAGGCGAGCTCGTCCAGGACCCGACCGTAAACCTCACGCCACGCGGGGGTAGTGTCTGACATAAGCACCATTGCGTACATCGACGCCCAGAGGTCGAACCTGTGCCACGAGCCCGGGGGTTCGTTTGAAATGTTGTCCCAGTGAGGGTGGGGCTGGCCGTCTTTGTCCCAGTTGTCCTCAGTGGTGGCTTTTCGATACATGTATCTCAGCCAACCCCGGCTTCGGTCCGAAGTGGCTGGATACCCCAACACAGTTACAGCCATGGCTTTTGGCTCCTTTTGTCTACCTGATGTCCGCTTGCCGGAAATCACTAATCGGCTAGGGTCATCAGATTACTTCTGCTTTGCTCCGGCGAGTTTATTATTGCGGGCAATTGAGTGTCAACATCCGCCGTTAACCCCGAATATTGCTACCGTTCCCGTTATAATATGCCGGTTATTTGAGCGGTTTCGGTTTCGCATTATTGATTCACTTCCTGCGGTGTGCTATAGGCCAGACCCATGGAGGTGACATTCGAAATAAAGGCCGAATCGAAGTACAGACTCAGCGAACCCCACTTGTGGGGGCTGGGGCAGTATCGAGAGGAGAGAGAAATTGCAGACCACCGATTTGTCAAATCTACTGGAGAGCCAGTTAGGGGTCACGGACCCGCCCGTGGCCATAGCATTTGTTGATGAGCAGCCCCCGGGTGTTCCCCGCATCGATAGCGTGGTGCCCTCCGCTTGCGCCTTCTGGCGACAAGCGGAAAATAGCATATTTTACGCAGTCGCGGTGGACCATTTCAACTGTCCGCTTGGTGCCATGGTCATGGGGTTCACTCTTCCGGAACAGCAGATGGCGCAGTTGCAGGAGGAGGTGGGGATGATGTGCGGGATATCCTACGTCAGTGCAGAGGAGGTACCGAACGTTCCCAAGGTGAGCCGAGCCTCTGCCGGTATCGTCTACGGGCCGCTTGCGAGTTTTCCCGTCGAGCCCGATGCCGTCATGCTCTGGTGCACACCCCATCAGGCGATGAAGATGAGCGAATGCTGTGGACTGATCAACTGGGCTGCCAGCCCCACTGGAATGTTTGGGCGCCCTGGATGCGCCGCCATTCCAGTGGCTCTGGCCTTGGCGTCACCATCCCAGTCTTTCGGGTGTGTGGGTATGCGGATCAACACGGGGATGGAGGAAACCAAGCTGCTTATGGTGATCCCACGGAACACCCTGTCGACCCTCAGTGCCAGCCTCCCGCAGATGTCCCAAATCCACCGGCAAATGGAATCCCACTACCAGAACAGGTTGGACAATCTATCGCAAAGTCCCCAGTGATCAATCAATTTGGGGATGAAACCGCGACCGGTGGAATGGTCAGGCGTTTACATCAGGTTGCGGTACGTGCCTAGCCTCACGCAACGTCTGTCTCGCGGCTTGGTCGGCTTAGCCCGAATCCACCGAGGGGATGCGGTTCCGGCGTTGACACAAGGGATGATGGGTAGGGGAAGGCGAACTGGCCTGGCCCGATTCCAATAGATGGGGTTGAAGGCAGTGCGCGGTGGCTACGTCAGTGGCAAGGTGGCGGCCCGGAGTGGCGGCGGCCGGCGAAATCGGCCAGGCGGCGTTGGCGGCGAAGCGGCCCGAGGGGAGATGGTTGAGACCGACGCCGTACTTGAGGGCGCGGATGGCGTTCTCGATCTCGGCGTGGCGGCGATGGTCGGTTTCCAGTTCCAGGGTGTCCCCGTCCCGGTCGGTGATGAAGGCATGATAGCTGTAGTTGGCGAAGAGGGCCAGTTGAGAGCCAGGCGTTGGCTTGACCGCCGGACGATGAGCCGCACCGGCGCGGCGTCGGGCTCACTCTGGAAGGGGGTGTAGGTGGTTTCGGCCACGTCGGCCGCGCCGTCCATCCAGTAGGGGATGGGCGTCCAGTCCGTCTCGGATATGCGCATTGCCTCGCGTAAATCGTTACCCATGCTAAGTGGTTGCCTCAGATAAAACGCTACCGAAAAGTCGGGAAGCAGCCACGTGGTCCACTTTACGGCCGCCGATTACATGCCGGGCCGGCGTCCGGAGTTCGCGCCCGAACGGGTTTACAGAATGACCCCTGTGCGAACCAGAATGGGTGTCGCTACGGACAGTAGGTCCGCCCAGCCCAATGAATGCGCGTGTGCCGCGTATGACCCTATAATTTCCACAACGAACGATTCCAGCCATGGGTACGGTCGAGCCTCAGGATATTCCGAATGAGATGCCGACAACGGTTCTGTATCAATCTTGCGACGACGCCCACGCTGCTGGTGAATCTCGCGTATCGCAAGCACGATGAGCCGGTCGAGGTTTCCCCGAGCAGATAATACTCAGCGCCACAGATCGAGGCGTCGACGGGGTAATATGCGAGCAGTGGATACAAACCAATGCACTGGAAGCGGCCAGCCGTGCCCTGAAACAATTCTTCCGGAGGCGCCAGTATGACCTTGAAACGCATTGACCCGGACAAACTGAACGGTAGACAGCAGGAAATCTACAATTTCCAAAAATCCGCTGCTACCCTTGCCGATTACGGCTTCAACTGCATCAAGCTCACTGACGACTGGCATGGCGCTGATTTCCTGGCCCATCACTTTGACGGGACGACGACGCTGAAGGTCCAGCTAAAAGGCCGCCTGACAATTCATCGTAAGTACGTGGGCCAAGACCTGTGGATGAACTTCCCAAACGGCACGGCGTGGTATTTGGTCCCTCACGACCAATTGGCTGAACACCAAATCCTGGCTGGAACACGGCGGGTATTCCAGCAACGGCCCCTCACCCAGGTTGCTCGAAAAGCTGCGCCCTTACGCGGTTGAGGTGCAGTCTGACCGAGATGCGGATCCGCCGCAAAATGTGACGTACCTGCCGCAACGCCAACTGAAAACCGGAGCGGCCGCCTCGCGAGACTTGATAAGGGCACCGAAGTGTCGCGTCAATGGCGAAACGCCAACCTACAACAAGCTGCGAGGGTCCTTGCCCAGGTCGGCTACGTCTGTACCCCACTGCCGAGTAGAGTACAGGATATCGACATCCAGGCGAGACGGAATGATGGGACACCGACCATGAGCGTCCGGTGCCCGGGCCGCGTTACCATCAGTAAAAGATGCCTGGCCCGGAACACCACGTCGTTTTCCCTGACCAGAACGGCATCTGGTACCTGATCCCTCACGACGAACTGGTCGACATCGTTGGGAGCACGACGCCATGGTTGGACTCGAACTCGTGGCGATTGCAGGGTGGGTACAGTTCAAGCAACCCCTCAGCCCAATTGCGGAGCCGACTGGGCTCTTTTGCTCTGAATGCGAGCCCCTGTCCCGCGTCAACTATTGTTGCAGGCGCATTGCTTCAATAAAAGTTGCGTCCGTATTCCCGCTCGCAGAAGAGCGCGTTCACCACGGCGCCGGTGGCGTCATCCACCGCTAGCAGCAGCGTGAACTGCGGTTCCGCCTCCCCCAGCCAGCGGTGATAGCTGCCGTTCATCTGGATCAGCATGCCCTCCTGCGGCATTCGCTGACGACGCACCCGATGCTGCGGCGTACGGCGACGGCGCGGGCTGTTCAACCCAGCGTCCAGCAGAATGCGCCGCAGCGTGCTGCGGTCGATGTCGATACCCTCGCGCTCTCCCACCAGTTCGCTCAGGTGGGTGTGGTTGGCTCCGAGTAGCGGGTGCTGGCCAGGTGTAATACCTCGGCTCTGGTTGTCTCCGGTGTTGCGTTGGGCGGCCGGCGACCTCGATGGCCGTGATCGAGTGCGGCTGCGCCTTTCTCACGGTATGCCGCCAGGATGCGCCTGGTGTGGCGCGTGCTCACTCCCATCAGCCCGGCTGCCTGGTCTACGGTCATCTGCTCTGCCCACAGGCTGTTCAGGACCTTGAGTCTCGCTTGTTCTTTCTGGTTCAACGTCACATTCTCCATAAGTGGACTGTGACATATATGCTGACCAGTTAGCGAGGTTCTTTATGCTGACCATTGACATAAAGGACGGAGAGAAAATGTACCGCGTGGGCGGCTTGATCGTCGGTTTGAGGTGTCGTTGTCCGGCGATTCTGTCAGTCGGAGCGGTTGATGGCGGGTTGAGATGATCGGCCGGCGCCACGGTTGATGGGGCGATTAGTCGGCTGGGTCAGGGAGCGGGCGTACTTCCGGACCGTGTTGCGGTGTGTGCCCAGTTGACGGGAGATCTCGCGCAGGGAGAGGCCCTGGAGCTTGGCCTGCTGGACCGCCTTCCAGAGGACCAGCTGTCGCGGGGTGAGTTCTCGGCGGGACGGCGGTTCACTGTGGTTGTTCTCGACAGCAGGTTCCTCGGCGACGGGATCGGGCTCGAGGTTGGTCAGGTGTCGCAGTTGGGGTTGACTGAGGCGATGGTTGCCCAGGCGCTTCACGATGCGGCCGATTTCTGGTGTGGGAGCCAGGGCGCCATGAGCGGCGCGCTGCGCGCCGGGTCGGGGCGGTGCCTGCCGGCTGGGGATGATCTCACCCTCATGGCGCACCTGGAGGCGGCCGTCGGTGTGTTCGAGGACTTCCACATGCACGCCGGCGTAGCTGGGACGCTCGGTGCTGGGCAGCAGTTGCAGGGTTTGCCACTGGTACTTGACCGTGTTGTCCCGAGCCACCTTGCGGGTGTGCTTGAAGCAAAGGATTTCGTCCAAGGGCCGATTTCCGTTCCACGGACGGTAGGCCGGTTCGGTCAGCTCACCTGGGACGGCGAACTGGAGGTTGTAGCGGGGCAGGAAGTCTCGCAGCACGGCGTTGGCCTAGTCGATGGTTCTGGCGTCGGCCAGACGCAGTTCGGTTACCAGCCGGTCCTGGAAGGTTCCGGCCGCGCGTTCCACTCTGCCCTTGGCCTGGGGTGAGCGGGCGAAGATCTGCTGGATGCCCAGTTCTCCCATGGCCCGACTGAAGTGAGTGGTTTCCACCGTCAGCTGGATGTGCTTGGGCTTGCCGGAAAACTTGAACACGCCGTGGCGATCGCCGTATAGGGCGACGGGCAGACCCCAGTGTTTGATCAGTCCCTGCATCAGGATGAAGTAGCCCCGGGTGTCCTCCTCGGGACAGAACACCGCGTTGACCACGGCGCTGGTCGCGTCGTCTACCGCCAGCAGCAGGGTGAATTGGGAACCGTCATCGCCCAGCCACCGGTGGAAACTGCCGTCTATCTGCACCAGCATCCCCTCTTGAGGCATCCATTGTCGCCGCACCCGGTGTTTGGGCGGGCGCCGTTGGCGCGGGTTGGAGATGCCCGCCCGGGTCAGGATGCGACGCACGGTGGGCCGGCTCAGGTCGATGCCCTCCCGGTCCCTGAGCAACTCGGTGAGGTGGGTGTGGTTGGCGCCAGCATAGGTGGTGCTGGTCAGCTGCACCACCGCGGTGGCCTCGTCATCAGCAATGGCGTTGCGCGGTTTACGGCCTCGGTTGCCGTGGGCCAGTGCGGCGGCGCCCTCCCTGCGATAGGCCGCCAGAAGTCGCCAGGCATGGCGTTCACTCACCCCCAGCAGCTCAGCGGCCTGGGCCATCGGTAACTGGTGTTCCAAAACGGTGTTGAGCACGTGAAGTCGGGTCTGTTCTTGCGGATTCAATGTCAAGTCCTTCATGGGACTGACATTTTCGCTGACCAGTTAACTGCTGCCGAATCGTAGAACAACGACACCCTTGACAGGCTCGACCAGGCTGATTACAACGCCATAGCCGACACGAACAGGTATTAACGCCGGCGGACGGGATTACCGAGCGTTATTACGCAAAACTGAATAAGCGCAGCCGCTATTCAGTTTTCACGTCGAAGTCGTAATAACGCCATGCTCATAGAGCTCTCCAACTCGTAGTCGAAGCTACCCAAATGGCAGCGTCAGCTCTCCAACTTGCATTATCAGCTTCCCAACTGGTCGTTTGAATTGGCGAACGTCCACCCAGGCGGTGACAGACCGTTTCCCGGGGAACGCCGTGAGACAGAGCGCTCAGACCACGCTGGTCCCAGCTACTTACTCCTCGAACAGCAACGGCTCCAGTCTGTTCACGAGCTGCTCCACGTCGTCCAGGCCTTCAGCAACGCTCTCGGCACTCCGCCAGTCCTCGTAAAAGTTAACGTGCAGCGCGCTGGCGACGTCGAACAGCCGCCGAACGTCCCGATCTCCTGTCTCTCTGCGCAACCGGTCCACAGCTTGAAAAAGCTCGCGGTCGCCTTGATGTTCCCAATCTCGGCGCGCTGCTATGGCCTTCACGATCTGAGCGGCCGCTCCCCATCCCTTCTCGGAGGCCTGACGGACGTCGCCGGCCGCAAGCTCCTCTCGGGCCTGGCGTAGTAGCTGGCCACTGGCCACCTGGTAAGTGCGGGACGTCATCAGTTACAGATCCTTCGGTTCGCAATCATCGGCATCATAGCAGGTTGCCAGACGGCAACCGCCCCACAAGCGATGGCCATTATCACCTCCGGCCATCTGCTTCGACAGCAAATCAATCAGGTGGCTCGCCCGCCCTTTGGTCATGCTCTCTGGGCCATCAGCGCTGAGGAACAGGCCATGGCGGCGAAGCAGGGATCCCAGGTAACTCAGCCGAGCGTCTGAGGCCTTGTCATCCTGCCAGTCCCATTCAGGGGAGTACTCCTCAGTTGCCGATGTTGCACAACGTGATGTTGTGCAACATCATGGTCACTGCGGCGTCGACCCAGATGGGACGCCAAGGCTACGGGATCTCGGCCATGGAGTAGGTGCTGCCCACAATGGACAGGTACACCCTGACCGTCACCTGGACGTTGGCATGACCCAGCCAGCTGCTCACCACGTTGAGCGGGACGCGGCCGACCATCAGCCAGTGCCGAGCGGCGGAATGCCGCAGGCTGTGGGCTCCCGCCAGACGCTTGCCCGTGCCGGGCGATTCCTCGTCGAGACTCGCCCACCGGATGCCGTCGCCGATGTGCCGAAGCGCCGTCCGCATGGTGAGCAGAACGACGCGGTCACGAGACCGGTGTGGCGTCGGCCAATTGGTGAAGAGGACCACCAGTTCGGGGTGGAGCGCCACGGTGCGCGCGCGTCCGGACTTGGACTGGCGGACGATCAACGTTGGCGGGTTGCCGCGGTGGTCGAGGTCTCGCCATTCGAGGTCCAGAGCTTCTGAAATCCGCAGACCGGTGCGCCACATGATGAGGGCCAGGGTGCGCGCCTGGTGGCGGTTGTTGGCCGCCAGGGCGTCCAGCAGCCGGCCTATCTGGTCAGCGGTCCAATAGTGGGGCACATCCATGGTGGCAGAGTACCGTAGTGAAATCTGCCAAACAAGCGGCCGATGTCAGCAATTCAGGACTGCCGGTGAGAGCGGAGCCAGGGGGCGATGGCCGGATAGTGGCAGAGTTTGACCCAAACTCTGCCACTCAACTAACCTACCAGTCGCCGGTTCTGCCAGGTTACCGGGTCAACATTGTCAGTACCCGCCGCTTCCAGGGGGTCAATGACCGTGAAAATCTCGGTCAAAGACTCTGAAGATTCACAGAGGCGATACATCGATGCCGCAAGACCGCCGACCCGCCGGGCGCCGGCAACCTTGCCGGCATCGACATCTGGTAATCTCCCGGACTAGACAGGTGGCATGCTCGCTGAACACTTGGGCGGACATGCCACCTGAACGTCGACAGTCCAAACACGGTGATCGGCCGCCGACGCGGTACAGTTTCTCTCCGTCCTTCATATGTTACTCACTTGGAGTGCTCTGCCGATGCTATCCTGATGCACGGAGTTCCCGGCGACGCCGGTCGTTGTGCATGGCAATATCACGAGCAGTGAAAGAATCGCAGTAACGGTACCATCATCAAGGAGGTTCCCCAATGGTTATGGATCGCCTGCCTTCCGGCCTGGTTCTGAGCGGCGGGTCGCTCATCTTCACCGAGGACACGATGCCGGATTCCCTCCGGCGAGAGCACGCGCTCCCCGCTCAACATTGGGCTGTGCTGCACGCCTTCGAGGGGAGCATCGCCTTCGTGGACCTTCAGGCTGGCGCTGAACGAATTATCTCCGCGCCGGACCACATCATCATCCATCCGGAAGTCCCTCACTTACTGAAAGAAGAAGGCTCCCTGCGCTGTCGGATTGACTTCTTCCGGGAACCGGACCCTGACCTCCATATGAGAACGCCCGGAGCTTTCGCGGACGAGGCCGTGCGCGATAGCCTGGGGCGCTGCGAAGCCAACGGGAACTTTGCGGAGGTCTTCTACAACACCTTCCTGAATTCCTCTCCGGACATCGCGCCGCACTTTGCCGCCACCGACTTCGAAAGGCAGAGGACATTGCTCCGGGATTCGGTGTACACGATGTTGTCTCACCATGTCACGGAGCCGGAGATGCGGGAGTTGTTGGAGCGGTTGGGGGAGGCGCATAACCGGGATAACCGGAACGTGCTGCCAAGCTACTACGAGCTCTGGCTGGACAGCGTTTGTGAAACCGCCAAGGCCCTGGACCCGGAGTGGAGCGAGGATCTTGACCGGCAGTGGCGCGCCAGACTGCGGCCCGGGATGCAGATCATAATGGCAGCCTACTGACCCGATAGGTTGTCCGAACCGCGGTGCAAGAACAGTCGGCAGAAGGTGTGAACCGGTGAAGAATCGGACCCAGCTAACGGATGCTGTGGCGGTGGGGCCGCATCACGCCACGCCGGGCCTGCGCGCTCTGTGGATCATCCTGATCGCGATAGTTGTCGTTTCATTCACGGCCTTGCTCTACTACGGCCGCGAGATCTACCAGGAGTCTCCACCGGTTCCGGAAACGGTGGCCACGTCCGACGGAGAGGTGATTTTCACCAGCGATCAGATCCGCACCGGTCAGGACGTCTGGCGTTCCGTTGGGGGCCAGGAGCTGGGCTCGGTGTGGGGCCACGGGGCATAACGGCTCCGGACTAGACCGCCGACTGGCTGCACCGGGAGGCCGAGTGGCTGGTGGAGTACTGGGCATCGGAGGAATATGGTACGCGCTTCGATCTCCTGCATGAAGAGCAAGGGGCTGCCCTCGAAGCCAGATTGCGGTCCGAACTGCGGGCCAACACCTTTGACCCGTCTCGGGGACGATCACCGTTTCTCCCTTGCGGGGCCCAGGCCATCAGGGCCGTGCAGGATCATTACACCGCCCTCTTCGGGGACGCCGTTGAATTTGACGAGCTGAGGGAAAGCTACGCGATGCCGCGATCGGTCATCCCAGACGCCGATCGGCGGGAGGCTTTCACGTCCTTCATCTTCTGGGCGTCGTAGGCGTGCGTAACCGAGCGACCAGGGCCGGACATCACCTATAGCAACAACTGGCCACCGGACGATTTGGTGGGTAACCGGCCCACTGGTACCATCATCGTCGTGTCCGTGATCAGCTTCGTGCTGCTGCTGGACGGGATCGGGGGACTGGCGTGGTTCTACGCGGCCAGCCGCGACACCTGGAGCAGCCACGGCGAAGCCCCTGCCGCAGACCCCCTGATCGACATCCAGCCGACGCCGTCCATGAACGCCAGCCGGAAGCACTTCTGGGTGGTGGGCGCTCTGGCAGTCGCGCAGATCGTGGCCGGAATACTCACTGCGCACTATTGATGAACGACAATAAGTCCTGCCGGCCTGTTGCCTCATTGTCGTCTATCACTGCTAGCTGACTTGCGCCTTGGTGGAGCCTCCCGGCTGGCCGGACTGCGCGCCACACGCGGCTTGGCGGTTGATAATTATCGTATAATATGATAATATATATTATATATCGCTAGGATTGAGCGGAGTCCCTGCTCATCTCAACCCAATGGCATGAAATCGTCGTCATCGCAGGAGGTCTGACGCGGCAACGCTGATCACGAGGCAACAAAAGATTTAACATAACAAAAGCACGGTGCGCGATTGGACAACGACTGTCGGAGGTGTCTCCATGTCAGTCTCTCTTATGACTAACCCGATTCGCACGACTCTGCTGCTCCTGTTGCCGCTGACGCTACTCACCCTGTGGGCGTGCGGTGAAGCGGCCGCTCCGGCGGAAAAAACCGTCGCCCCTGCCGCGGCTACCAAAGTTGTTGCCAGCGCCGCAGCCACTGCCCCGGCGCAACCCACCGCCATGCCGGCCATAGCCGCCGAGAGCGAGGTCATGCTGCACCTGGCCGTCACGCCGCTGCCCCAGGACACCTTCTATCCCTGGCTGGCCACCAGCAGCGGTCACCTGGTTTTCCGACCCATGTGGGAAAACCTGACCACGATGTCACCCGAAACCGGCGTGTCTGAAATCCATCCCCAACTGGCCCGCGAGTGGGAAATGAGCCCTGACGCCAGCCAATACACCTTCTATTTACAAGAGGGGGTCCAGTTCCACTTCGGTCACGGCGAATTTACCGTGGACGACGTGATCCTCACCGCGGACCAGCAGATGTCCGACTCCCTGGCCGGCTGCAAGGCGACCTTGAGTCGCTTTATGGGTGCCGACTCGATGAGCGAGATGATTGCCAACGGCGACATGGAGGTCATTGACGACTACACCTTCAAGATGAACCTGGCCCGTCCGCAAGTGGACGTGGCGTCGTGGTATTTCAACATCCTGCAGATCGGTTGCATGGCGGTCCGCAGCTCGGAGCAGTATGCGGCCGAGGGCGATGCCATGTTTGAAAACGGTCCCGCCGGTACCGGCGCCTACCAGTTTGTGGAACGCAAGCTCAGGGAATACACCCAATATGAGGCCGTTCCCTACGACCACTGGCGCGTTAACCCCGAGTTCAAGAGCCTCCGCATCACCACCACTCCGGAAGACCTGACCCGCCAGGCGCTGCTGCTAACGGGCGAAGCCAACATGGTGGACGTGCCCAAGGTGCTGCATCAGCAGGCCATTGACGCGGGCATGGAAATACTGGAAAGCCCGCTGCCCACTGTCGGCCTGACCATCCTTCCCCTTGGCCAGTACTATGTCAGCCAGGTGAACTGGAACCCAGACACCGAACCGTGGAACGCACCGGGCGAAACCGGGGCGTTGGTACGCCAGGCCATGAACCGGTCCATTGACCGGGAGCAAATTATCAACGAACTGTTCAAAGGCCGCGGCGAACCCATGCACAACACCATCTTCCATCAAACGCTGGAAGGTTGGAATCCCCGCTGGAAAGAGGAATTTGACCTGAAGTACGGCTACCACCCCGAGCTTGCCAAACAGCTTCTCGACCAGGCGGGCTTCCCCGGCGACAACGGCCAGAACCGTTTCAGCCTGGAGGTCTGGCAAAGCAGCTTGCCCGGACTGCCCGAGACCATCGAGGTTTCCCAAACAGTGGCCCAGTCCTTCGAGGACATAGGCATCAACGTCAAGCTGGTGGAAGTGGAATTCGCCCGCGCGATCGACGCCTTCCGTGGCCGGCACGACGCCCACTTCATCCTGCCGGTGCGCCAGACCCTGCGCCCCATCACCGCCAACACCCGCAGCTACTACTACAGTGGCTCCATCAACGCCGAGACCCGCCTGCCCACCGGCGGCGCACTGTACATGGAGGGCCAATTGTATGACGATACATACGAACGCCTGCTAGTGGAAACCGATCTCGCCGAGCGTGAGCGTTTGGCGCAAGTCATGGGCGACGACATATACGACACGTACCGTTCCATTCCAGTGGTCAACATCCGCTCAACTCTGGTGGTGAACCCGGAAGAAGTGGCCGACTACGTCTTCGGCAGCATCACCGGCGTGTTCGGGCACCTGGAGTACGCGAAGGCAGCGAAATAGGCGGGCGCGCGTCGCCCGCCCGCCTTGCTGACCTGTGATCGCGAAGGGGCGGCAATGAGGGCTCGCCGCCCCGCCAAACCACTCCAAGGTAACCACAGATGGGAACCACCCTCACCGCGCAACAATACCGCATCACCGTACCCGCCCCGCGTGCCGTCCATCTGACGGACTTCGGCATTGAGCAAGGGGACGTGCGGTATTTCCAGAGCCACGGGGGCAGGATGCCGCTGAACCCGGTGGACGCTGATTAGCGACAATCAGTCCTGCCGGCGTGTCCCGGCTGAGGGTAGGCATCTATCAGGGACCGCGCTACTGTCTATCGCCAAGGACATTGTGCCACCTTGGGCGCGTGACGATTTTGACCAATGTGAGGTTGCAGTTGGTCGGTCAATCGCCCGCTTTGACCCTCCAGCAGGGCGCCGTTCGTCGACAACCGCTCCCGGCAGCTGCTTCCTTCGATGACGATCTGGTAGCTGGCGTTGGCCAACCGGTCCAGAGCGCTGCCGCCAGGATAGGGTCGGTGAAAAGGCTCAGCCACTCACCCACGGCCCGGTTGCTGCTGATGACAGACCTGGCATTCCTGCACAAACCAGTTCACGTAATGACTATTGAGCGAAGCAAAGCGGGTATCGATAAGATGGTAAACACCGATGGGAGATACGCGTAATTTAGGCTCGCTAGGCTTCTGGACCAAGCTGCGAAAATAATCTATGCCTTTACCGGGAGCTTGCCGGTCAGGATTGTGGTCATTGACGTCCACGCACCGCGACGTTTGCCGTCGTCACCGTAAGCCCGGTCGTAACAGTTCAGAGTCCAGGGGAAACGAGCAGCTGACGGCAGGCGGCGAGAGGATTTAAACCTTGGGCGCGCCAGGCGCCGAAGATGGATGCCAGCGTCATCTTGCTCTCGGTGCCCTGCTCCGAGCGGGTGCCGCCGCTGACCTTGCGGCTGATGACCAGATGACGCAGGCTGCGCTCGGCAGCGTTGTTGTCCGCTGGCACGTCTGGTTCGGCCACGAAGACGAAGAGTTCCTTGATGTGGCGCTCAATGCGCCGGCACAGCTTGCCCTGAACGGCTAGCGGGTCAGCCAGGAAGGGATGGCAGATGGCCAGCAGCTTCCGCTCCAAGGCCAGTTGAGCAGTGCGCCGTCGTCGTGCCTGAGGATGAGAGAAGGCTTTGGCTTCCTCGTAGAGTCGATGGACTGCCGCCGCCCAGCGGGCCAGCGGGGCCTCTTTGAGGTAGAGGGCCACCAGGTCGTGGATGTCCCGCAGCAGGTGCGCCCAGCACCGTTGCTTGGGGCCATCGTAATGGTGGTAGGCGGCGTAGAAATCGCTGACCAGTACTCCGGAGAATGCCTCGCCCAGCGCTTCGTCCACCACCGCCTTGCCCCGACCCCGCCGCAGGAAGTAGCGCTCGGTGGGAGTGCTGAAAGTGATTGGTCAAGGGCTCGCACACGTAACCGTTGTTCCCATTTTGACGCCAGCCGGTTTCGTCGGCGTGGACCACTGGGCTGGCGCGGATGCGGTCCACCATCGCGGCCACTGCTGGTTGGGCCTGTTGCGCGGTCTGGTGAATGGCGCTCACAATGGCCCCCACGCTGAGGCGCAGCTGATGGACGGTGCGCAGATACCACTGGATGCTGCGGATCGGCAGGCGCCCTTCTTCCCGTAGCGTGGCGATGCGGCTGATCAGGTTGACGCCTAGGCGTTGGCGCCCCAGTGCCACGCCGTCCAGTTGCGCGGTGGGCACTCGGCGCCGCCGACACACTGGGCAGGTCCTGGCGATGAAGACATGCTCGGTGACTTGCACCGGAACCACCGGCAACTCGATGACTTCCCGGGTGCGCTGGACCCAGCCGCCGGACAGGTGCGTCCCGCAATCGGGACAGCTCTCCACCACGTGCTCCACCCGATGGGTCGGTGTCATGCGCGGGCGAGCGAAGCCGTGGCGTCGCTGCTTTCGGGGCTGCTGCTGCGCTGGCGGCTGGCTGCCCGATTTCGCCTTGAGGCCGGGCATTCGGGGCGGGCCGTCCGGCTTCGCCTGGCCCTCCAGTTCGGCAATCCGCCGCTCCAACCGCTCAATCACCCGCTGCTGTTCCAGAACGGTGGCCTGCAGTTGGGCAATGATGGCGATGAGGAAATCGCGGTCGGCGGTGGTCAGGTCACTCTCAGTATCCACTCCCTCTATATGACATAACCACCGCCACCCGTGCCAGCGTCTGGCAGCCCGCCTTCGGCCAATTTACCTCACCAACTCTGAACAGTTACGCCCGGTCGGATCCGATTGACAGAACTCTTTATCGTGACTACGATAAAGAGTGCGCATTGATCATTCGCCACCGGATAAACCCGGATTGCATCATCATCTTCAGTATGGCTGAGGCGAACTCCATGACTGTTTCCAGGGACGATCCACATACAGGATATATCACCGATGGAATACGGTTTTCCGCCCCTGCGATATGAATGGGACGAAGACAAGCGAGCTGAAACGCTACGCGAACGCGAAATCGACTTCGCGTCCATGGACTACTTCGACTGGGAGACGGCCATACACCGACGTAGTGACCGCGAAGGAGAGACGCGCTGGGCCAGTTTCGGTTTGATCGGCAACCGCGTACATCATGTGGTGTGGACGGAACGCGGGGAGAATATTCGCATCATCAGCCTGCGCAAGGCAAACTCAATGGAGACCAGAAGATATGTCGAGCAATGCCTCTGAAGTCATCGTTCCCACGCCGGAAGAAGACGCCGTCATCAACGCGGGTATCGCCGCCGACCCTGATGCCTTCGAGGTTGACGCGGAGTGGTTTGCTGGCGCCCAACCCTCCGGTGAGGCGGTGCCGCACATCCTGGAGCGCTATCGCCGGACCCGGGGCAAGCAGAAAGCTCCCACCAAGCGACAGGTTCACATCAGGCTGGACACCGATGTAGTTGAGCATTTCCGCAGCAGCGGACCGGGCTGGCAAACTCGGCTGAACGACGCGCTCCGCCAGGCGGTGTTCGGCGAGGCAGAGGCGGTTATCTAGATGCGGTCGGTTGCCAGCCGCAGCCGGGTAGAATAGCGCCTCAATCTCTTCCGCGCCGTCTCCATTGCCCACAGCGAGACGATATGATGCCTGCTGACATGGCGGTCCCGGGAACCTGCCACATCTGCCGGCAGATGGAGGTTGGCGCCCTGATACGGTAGCATCTGATCCAGTGCATAGCGGCTCGGACCGGTCCGGAGCCCTCTCCGGAGGGACCGTTCGCCGCAACGCCCTGGTTGGAGAGTGCCAAAAGCTGATGAGTGATCGGTCAATGGGCGATGGACGGGTACCGTTTGCTCAGGCCAGCGGCCATCCGGATGAAGGTCGGTCTCGTACTGGGCCATGGCCGCCGACAGATCCAAACGCAGACGCTTTCGCGTGTCTCGGTTGGAATCGCAGGCTTGGGCCATACGCTTGAGGTAAGACGGGGCGCCCGGCTGGCGACCTCGGTCGAGCGCTTTCAGGACTGACGATGCGTTGACCCCCATGGCAGCAACGCCCCGTACGGTCTCTCCCCTCATGAAGCACTGAGCAGCCGCAATCGCAACCGGCTCCGGGAATTTTGGATGCTGCGGCCTAGAAGTCCGGCCGGAAAGTCAATTGACAGGGTTTCGCACTACGCGGATCAGACGAATTACACTTTTGTCCGGTGTTTTTGCGGTAACTGTTCAGACTTGATGGGATCCGCAGCGGTTTTTGCCTGTTCCGTGAGGTCACTCCAGCACAAATTGTCCGTCGCATAACGCCTGCGGCCCCTCAAACGTGAACAGTTACTTTTTGCGTATGGAAATCGTTTCTGGAATCCATTAATGCAACGATGTTCGACGCAAGGAAAATCTCGATTTGGGGAGAATAGGGGTTTCCGGCCCGTTCTCTAGCTAGGCTTTGCACATTTCAAGCCGCGTAGGCGAGTGAATCTACAAGTCGGTGGTACAGGGCGGCCGGGACTTTCCATATATCCGGTTCTGCGTCGGACAGTGAAAAACCCTCGGAGGCCAGCCACAAGTGGCGGCGCACCAGAGCGCTGGCATCCACGAAAGTTGGAGACGGCTTGGCGTACCAGGCCGCGGTGCGCTGGCTCATGGGCAGTTGTTCCTGCATCAAGTGAGCCGCCAGGGTGGTCCAGGAGAATAGGCCCATCAGGATCGGCGTAGTGCGGGCAATGGCGCGATCGGACCACTGGCGTTGGGTCTCCACACCCAGATGTGCTCGCACCTCCTGGAAGGTGACCTCCAGTTGCCAGCGCAGCACAAACCATTCCAGAACCTGCACCGGGTCCACGGCCAGGTCAGTGCACAGCAGAGCCTGTGTAGCGAATTCTCCTTGGGGGTCCCGAACCAAGACCCAGCGCAGGGGCACCGGCGGCTTGCCCGAACGATACCAGACCGCCGTTTGCGAGGTGAGCTCCACCCTGCGGGTGGTGCCGTCGTACCAGGCCACCACCGCGGTGGCCCAGGACTGACCGGGATGGTCGACGAGTGATTTCAGCGCGGGCCGCCGTCGGCCTTTCAGCGGTGGCCGACCGTTCCGGCTCGGTTGACGTGGTGGCGCCGGTTCATAGAGGGCGGCGTCCAGGCGCAAGCGGGCGATGAGGATAACGGGTTGAGCCAACGATTGGCAGCAGTGGAGCAGGTCCAGGACGGCGTAGCCGCCGTCGCCCACCAGCACCAGGGGGCGCTGGGGCAGCCAGCGGCGCAGTTGCATGACCATCTGCCGCGCCCAGTCGGTGAGTTTTTTTGTGGCGGCGTCCGCGCTGCCGGTAGTAGCGTTCCGCAGGCGCCAGCACGGTGAGAAAAGGCCAGGCCCAATAGCGTCCCGCCCAGGGGACCTGGCCCAGCCACATCAGGGAAATCCAGCGCAGACCGCTGGCCTTGACCAGGTGGCTCCGGCTGGAACGCACCGCATCGCGGTAGATGCCCAAGGATTTGATTTTAGGACCGCGGCGCCGTTCCAGGGTTTCGTGATTGGTAAAAGGCTCGTATGCCGAAGATCAACGGACCATCGCCTTGATCCAAGTAGAGGATCAGCAGTCCCAACAGGATGCGTGCCGCTTGGCGGGGCGACCACACCGCCCGATTGAGCACTTGATGATAACGGGCGTAGTTGCGGTCGTCGCTCAGTCCCATGACACGGAGCGCCGATGCCACGGTGCGTTGGCCGGGAGCCAGTATCGCGCCGATCAGCAGGATTTGGGCTTTCCGCCAGGTCGGGCTGCGAAACAGCATGGCGAAGGGACGGAGTACGGGTACAATCGCGTTGGGCAGGGTGAGCATCGCTTGGCCTTTTTCCAGGAGGGTCCGGCCAGCTTACCCTGTTCTTAGTACTACAGTTGCAGATCATGAAAGGGTAGAATTTTAGGCAGCCGAGGAGTGTTGAGGTGAGGTGGTGATTGTTGGGAGAGACGAGGTAGCGGAGGTCGCCCGGTGGGCCGAGGGCATCGAGCGGGTGCACGAGTGCATCGCGGGCAGGTTCCGGCGGCCGGAGCCGCGCAAGCGGGTGCTGGAGTATCTGAAAGGGTTGCTCAGTCCAGTGGAGCGCAAGAACGGTTGGCAACTGGCGGAGCAAGCGGGCTATGCCACTCCCTACGGGGTGCAGCGCCTGCTGTCGGGTTACGTCTGGGACGCGGACTTGGTCCGCGATGACCTGAAGCAGTACGTGGTGGAGCATCTGGGCGACGGCGATGCGGTCCTGGTGGTGGACGAGACCGGGTTCCTCAAGAAAGGGGAGAAATCGGCTGGGGTGCAGCGCCAGTACAGTGGCACGGCGGGCCGGATCGAGAACTCTCAGGTGGGCGTGTTCCTGGCCTATGCCTCGGCCAATGGCAGAACCCTGCTGGACCGGGAGCTGTATCTGCCCCAGGTGTGGGCTGATGACCGGGAACGCCGGCGGGAGGCCGGGGTGCCTGAGAGTGTCGGCTTTCAGACCAAAGGGCAACTGGCCCAGCAGATGTTGGAGCGGGCGGTTACGTCAGAAGTGCCCTTCGCCTGGTTTACCGGGGACGAGGTCTACGGCAGTGACCGCAACCTGCGGCGGTGGCTGGAGCGGGAGGGCGTTCCCCACGTGCTGGCCATCAAGCGCAACGAGCAGCTGTGGGCTTTGACGGAGCAGGGACCCTGCCAGGTGAGGGCTGACCGGCTGGCGTCCGGGGTTGGGGAATCCGCCTGGGTCCGGTGCAGCGCCGGCGCTGGCGCCAAGGGCCCCCGGGTCTACGACTGGGCCTTGGTGGAAATACGGCCCTTGAGGGAACCGGACCAGGGGCACTGGCTGCTGACGCGACGCAGCATTGCCAAACCTGATGAGTTGGCCTACTACGTTTGCTTCGGTCCAGCGGGCACTACCCTGGAGGAGTTGGTGAGGGTGGCAGGGACTCGATGGGCCATAGAGGAATGCTTCGAGGAGGCCAAGGGAGAGGTGGGGTTGGACCAGTACGAGGTGCGGCGTTGGGATGGCTGGTACCGGCACATCACCCTGGCGATGTTGGCCCACGCCTATCTGACGGTAATCAGGAATCAGGCGGTGGAAGGGGGAGAAAAGGGGGCCACTATGGCCCCGATGAGGAACTGATTCCCGTGACAGTGCCGGAGGTGCGACGGCTGCTGACACGCCTGGTATGGACGGAGAACCAACTGCCGGATTTCATCCTGTCCTGGTCGTGGTGGAGACGGCGCCACCAAGCCAGAGCCCGCCAATGCCACTATAAAACCCGCCTGTCACATCTGCAACTGTAGTATTAGAGGGTGTCTAAAAAGAGGGAAGGCGGGCCAGTCGGCGTAGCATGAGGCCGGTCATGGAGATGTAGATCCAGGTTTCCGTGGTTTCGCACAATGCCTCGTAGTCCTTGCTCAATCGCCGCTGTCGGTTCAGCCAACCGAAGGTGCGTTCCACTACCCAACGCCGGGGCAGCACCTGGAAGGTGTGTTGCTGTGCTGGACGGCGCACCAGTTCCAATCTCCAACCGGCCACCGTCTGGGCCCACGCCACCAGTTTGCCGCCGTACGCGCCGTCGGCCCAGATCAATTGTAGCCGAGGGAAGCGGCCCATCAAACGCCGTAATACCAACCGCGCGCCGTCTCGGTCCTGAATGTCAGCCGGATGCACCGCCACCGCCAGCAGCAGTCCCAGGGTATCTACTACGATATGGCGTTTGCGTCCCTTCACCTTCTTGCCCGCGTCGTAGCCTCTGGGCCCCCTTTTTCCGTGGTCTTTACCGACTGGCTGTCGATGATGGCCGCGCTGGGGCTGGTCTCCCGGCCCTGAGCCGGCCGCAGCATGGCGTGCAGCGTGTCGTGGGCCCGCTGCCAAGTTCCGTCCCGACGCCAGGTGCGGAAGTAATGGAACACAATGCGCCACGGCGGCAGGTCATGGGGCCGCATCCTCCAGGAGCAGCCGGTGCGCAGCACGTAGCGGATGGCGTTGACGATCTCCCGTCTCGGGTAGGTGATCGGCCGACCGCCCGGCTTGGGCGGAGGTAACAGGGGTTCGAACAGTTGCCATTCTCGGTCGCTGAGGTCGCTGGGATAAGCTGGTCGTTCCATACCCCCACACTACGACCAACTCCTCCCTCTCTGCCTTCATGCGTCCAGACCAATTGGACCCTTTTTAGACACCCTCTTATAATTCATCTAACTTTTGTGCAAAGTCCAGGCAAGAGAGAACATGATCCACCTCCAAGCCGAGACACAAGGGCGGGGAACGTTCCAAAACGCACTGCCGTACGTAATGGTTGTTGGGCGAACCAATCTTGGTATCAAAACGGTTCAGCAAGGCAGTTATGGCCTGCAGTCGTAACCGTTATTATGCGGACCAAATGAGGTGTCAGTTGCTTGTGCCGCAGCTTTTCCAAACTAAAGCCAAGGTGAAACACGCAGAGTGTTGGGGTAGGATAGGGGTGGCTGACATGGCCAGAAAAGACTAAACTAAAGCCAAGGTGGGATGTACATTTAAGTGGCGATGATGATCAGCTGGGTTAAGCCCGTGAATCCTTCTCATCCGTACTTGGGGAACGACCCGGCTCCATCGTTTGACCTCCCACCATCTGCGCATTTCACCTTGGCTTTAGTTTGGGAAATCCGAGTCGGGGTTGTTGGTGAGCATACAGAAGATGAGAGCGCTGCTGGAGCGGCGGCGGATCTGTCTGGCGACGACGCCCCGGGAGCACTGGCACCCGGTGTGGCTGCTGGCCCAAGGTTGGACCGCCGCAGCGGTAGCCGAGGCATTGGGGAGGGATGCTCACACCATCGGCCGATGGGCGGTGGCCACCTCCGCAGGAGGTCCCAAAGCGCTGGTCTTTGAACAGAGTGGGGGTTCATCCACTCTGTACTGGGAGCAACGGGCCGAGTTGAAGGCGGCGGTGCAGGGGTCGCCATCGCAAGTCTGTATTGACCTATACAACTGGAACTGGAAGGTGGTGCGCCGGTTTGTGCATGAACGCTTCGGGTTGGCGCTGAGCCGGAGCAGTTGCCTGAACTACCTGCATAGGTTGGGGTTTCTGCTGACCAGATCCCTTGACCAATCACCCAAGAAGCGGTTGGTCAAGGCGGACCCGGCGCAGCGGGAGGCCTTTGTGGCGGAGTATGCTGCGCTGAGGGCGGCGGCCCGACGGACTGGGGCCAAGATATTCTTCGCTGATGAGGCCCACTTCCAGGCGGATGGGGATCTGCGGGGCGAGTGGGTGCTGAAGGGAGAACCGGCCCTGGTGGACTCCAACAGCCCGCGCCGAGGCCAGAAGGAACGTTACCCCGTACTTGATACGGGGCCAGCTACTACTCGGCGGTGTGTCTGGAGACCGGAGAGGTGGAGGTGATGGAACTGGCGGGCAACAGCAACTCTGCCACCTCGGCCGCCTTCTTGCGGCAACTGCGGGCGCGGCATTACGAACCGCTACCGTGATTTGGGACAATTCACCAGCCCATCGTGGCGACGCGCTGCGGGCTCACTTGGCCACGCCCGACTTGAACCTGCGCTTGGTGAACCTGCCCAGCTACAGCCCGGACTACACGCCGACGAGGCCATCTGGGGTTGGGTGCGCCAGGAGGTGACCGCCAACCCGTGCCTGGGCACCCGTGCCGCGGTGCAGGAGAAGGTGGGCGACTTTTTCGCCCGCCTGTTCAGCCGTCGGGAGTAAGCCAAACGGCGTTGCCAAACCGTGCTTCAGGCTAGCGCAGCAGAACTGATTGGCAACGTCCAAGCTGATCTTTGCCGCTCTGCAAATGTAGGTTTCACTTTGGCTTAAGTTTATAAGCCGTGCCATGGCATCATCACGGCATAGGACCGATAATATTCGGATGTCAGGGGAATTCGATCATTATGTTCTGGATACGTTTTACGGGATCGGTATGGGTGGTCTTTTTCCTCCTGGTACTCGTTTACGAGAATATTCTGCTTCCTTCAGGCCTCGTTCAGACCAGGCTCGGTCTTGGTGATCCGATCGCTGGACTAGGAGCGGTTTGGATCGCCATTCTAGCAATACCAGGGGTACTGCTCGTCTGGCTGGGAAGAGTAGGCAATCCGACGCTGCAAAGGTTCCTTGAGAACCTGGTAAACGACCTTGAGAGTACTGGCAGGAATATCGAGAGAAGTGCGGCGGAACGGGACCGTGATTTTGCGGATCCGTTTGCAGGGAATTCGGCAGACGCCTCCGCCCGTTTAGACAGGAATGTTCGGAGAAGCACGGCGACAAGAGACCGCGATACCTGGGACCGGCTTCTGGAGACCCGTCCACCGTTGGATATGAAAGTCATAGAGGATAAAGACGGGCGATTCTCCGTAGAGGTCCCCGCAAATTGGGACGTAATAGCATCCATTCCCGAAGATGATTTTTTCCACGCCAGCAATAATGATGGACTTGGGCTTGTCACGGTGGACACGGATAACTTTGCGAATGTGGACGAGGATGTGACAATGTTGACAGGGTACGCCGACTTTCTCGCGGCCCAGCATCCTGACGGTGATGAGGACGTAGACCGGAAGACAGTGATAACCCCTCAGGGGTTGACGGCTATGCGGATCGAAACACGTAAAGATCACTCCGGGATGTTCTGGTCCGGTTCGTTCCAGTTGGTATACCTTTCCAACGACTTGATGGGCATTTGGATAGACTATTCTTTTACAGGGAACGAGGGAAAGATCAGGCCGCTGGCTGAGTACTCATTCAGCACGTTCAGGGACAACCTCGCATCGAACGTACCGCAGGACCCCCCGCCGCTGACGATGAAAGTTATAGAGGATAAAGATGGGCGGTTCTCCATAGAAGTCCCAGCAAACTGGTATGAACCATTTTCATTCGCCGAATACGACTATGTAATGCTAGATAATCCAGGTGACTTTGGTATGGTTGTTATCGACAAGCATGACTTTGGAGATCTAGAAGAAGACGTGACGACGTTGGCGGAATACGCCGATTATTGCGCGTCCGAGATGTTTGAGGGCGAAGAAGAGATATCTAGGGAGCCAATACTGACTTCACAGGGGTTGACGGCGTTGCGTATAGAAACCGTTGGTGCTAGTTAATATCAGAGGACGAATTAGGCAATGGAGCGATGGATGCGTCCGTTTTCGTCCGGTTCCAGTCCATGCCACTGCACCAGTAGGTTGAAGGCGGCCATCAGGTAACTCAGATGCGCCTCAAATCCTCGCCAGGTGTTATGACGCATCTCCTTGCTGCCCCACACCGTGGTCATCATGGAGAAGGTGGTTTCCACGATCATCCGCACGTTCCATTGGCCGCGACGACACAGTTTCACGTTGTCTGGGTCGCCTTTGGCGCGGTGAAAGCCGGTGTCAGTCAGTATGATCATCTGGCCGTCGTAGCAGGCCAACAAGGGTAAGAACCGCTGGTCGTGGACGTTGGCAGTGGCGCAGTCCCAATCCACAATCAGCCCCAATTTGTTGAGCACGACGCAGAGTTTGCCGCCCCGGACCCAGCGCTGATTGGACTTGCCTCGCTGGCCCACCTGATGGAGCTGACGCCCCGCCCTTACCGGATGGCCCAGTTCGACGCCATAGCTGTCGGCCACGCCCAGGATGGTGGGCTGAGCCAGGAAATAGCCGGTCCAGCAGGCTTTGGCTTCCAGGCGGCGGAAGAGGCGGGTGCGCTGGGGGAGTTTGGGAAAGAGATCTCCATAGTTGTGCCTGAGCCAGTCGTAAAAGGCGCGGCGGCTGACGCCCTTGACGGCGTAGAGCACTCCGATGGTGACCACTTCGCCCCGGGAGAGCACGGCTTGGGGATGCTGGGGCAATCGGGGCAAAGCGTCGTCTATCTGGCAGTAGAGTTCGGTGATAAAATCGGCGATGTTCACAGGGCTCCTCCGCTGTAGAGCGGATCAACTTACAGCATAAGGAACCCGGTGGCATTTTCAATATCATCTCAAACTAGCACCAACGGTTACCAGTAGTTCAGTTCAATTGTATTCAGGCCCGTCCTGATTGTAAAAAGATCCAGTTTTCGAGTCGTCCTGTTCACCATCACCAAACTCAGTCACTTACCCTGCAATCCTCGCAGGTATGCGATGTGCCCCACGTGCTGGTACATCTCGCCGATGATCTGCCGGAACATCGCGCCCAGCGACATTTCGGGCCGCCGCTCACGGGGCACGGTCTCCATGTCCTCCGGAGTCAGCGTGTCTAGATAGGCCAACGTCGCCTGCCGCACCGCCGCCCGGTACCTGAGAAACTCGGCTAGGTCGACGCGCGGGAAATTGTTCACCTGCTCGGCAGTGTGGCCAAACCCGTTGTCCCGAGTGGGCAGTCCGAACTTTTCGTGCCAGCCTTCGGTTTCCCACAGTTCGGTCTGGAACTGGGCGAAGAACTGGATCCACATGTCCTCGACCCGAACCATGTGCCAGAGGATCCACCCGATGGAGTTGGCGTCGGCCGCCGGTTGCCAGGCAAGTTCGTCCTTACCCAACCCGTCCAGGCCGTCCATGAGGAAGCCATTTTCCTTGTCGAGAGCGTCAACGATGAATTCGTTGAGAGTCATTGCACGACCTCCATGGTGATCAAGCGGCGGCAGGCGCCGGGGTGCGAGCTGCCATCTCCCGGTCCAGCAACAGTAGCGCGTCGCTGCGTCCTGCCACTTTGTTCAGCGAAGCAATCACGTCACGGGCCGTTTTCTCTTCTTCGACCTGCTCGTTCACAAACCATTGCAGCATCACCTGGCTGGCGAAATCTGCAGATTCGGCAGCCACGGCATAGAGCTGATTGATCAACTGAGAGACCTGCTGCTAATGCTGAAGGGTTTGCCGCATCACGTCTTCTACGGAATCGAACTCTATCGGCGGCTGCTCAATGGGCAGCAACGTGACCCGTCCGTCCCGGTCCTCCAGGTAGGTCATCAGACGCATGGCGTGGTCGTACTCTTCCTGGCTCTGAATGCGCATCCAGTGAGCGAACCCGGGCAGGTCGATGGAGTCACAGTAGGTGGACATGGACAGGTAAAGATACGAAGAGTAGAACTCGGCGTTGATGTGGCGATTGAACGCCTCCTGCAGGGCGGTGCTGACGGCCATGTTGGTACTCCCCGTGCCAATCCGGTGGGCGATGAAATCCTGGTTGTTACGCCGGCGCTCAGTCGTGGAGGAAGCCCAGCACCGCGTCGAAGAACGCCTCGGGCCGTTCCAGCTGCGGGATGTGGCCGCATTCCGGGATCACGCTCAGCGTGGCATTAGGCAGCAGGTCGCGAAATGCCTCTCCGTATTCCGGGGGAATTACCCGGTCGGAGTCTCCCCAGACGATCAGGGTGGGCATCACGATGCGATGGGCCCGCTTGGTGAGCCCTCGTTCCGGTATCGGCCAGGTGAACTTGGCCACCGACTGTAGGGTCTGGATGCGGTCCAGCGTGTATTCCAACCTGGCTTCGGGCTCAGTGGGTTGTGCGACGTAGGCGTGGGCCAACTCTCCTTCCGGGTCGTGCCACAGCATCTCGCGCCGCTGGTCCGGTGTCAGGATGAAAAAGTCTGCAACCGGTGTGTCCTCCAGCCACAAACCCAACGAGTTCACCAGTACCAATCGGGAGATGCGGTCCGGGCGATGGGCCGCCAGTTCGGCGGCGCAGAACCCCCCGTACGAATGCCCGATCAGGTGGCATTGCTCGATCCCCAATGCGTCCAGAAACTCTTCGAAGAACTGCACCAGGTCCCAGAGGTCGTCCATATGGTTCAGCCCCGTGGATTTGGCGACACCGGGGTGCGCCGGAGCAAATACGTGGTAGTCCTGGGCCAGGCGGTCAAGAAAATCCGGCCATCCTACATATCCGCCCGCACCGTGCAGGTAAACCACGGGATCGCCGGAGCCGCCTTCGGCGACCTGGACGTTGAACATGCCGCCGCGAACGGGCACCATGCGCTCAGTGTGAGCAACCATCGGTGAAACACCTCAAAACAATGAAGACTGCGGAGACATTCGGAGAGATATTATGAAAGACGCCCCTCGGCTCGGGACACCGTCCCGTCTCCCGAATATGGCCCCGGTAATACGATACCATAACCGCCCGCATGGTACTCCGGCGCCCCCGATGGTCGACGATCCACGGCAAGTTCAAGGTCCGTTGCGCGTTGACGCCTACCGAGACTTGCGGCACAATGACTCGCGCGATGAAACTCCACGAGTATCAAGCCAAGGCAATTTTTGCCCGCTACGGTATTGCGGTTCCCAATGGTAGCCTGGCCCACACTGCGGATGAAGCGGCCGAAGCGGCCGTGTCCTATGGAGGTAGGGCCGCCGTCAAGGCCCAGGTACACGCCGGTGGGCGTGGATTGGCTGGCGGCGTCAAAGTTGTGAACAGCCCCGATGAAGCAAGACGTTTTGCCGCTGGGCTGCTGGGTTCCCGTCTTGTTACTAATCAGACCGATGCGAGCGGAGTCCCGGTGGACTCAGTCCTGGTTGAAGAGTCGGCTGACATCCGCACAGAAATGTACGTGGCGGTGACCATGGACCGCGATCACCGGGGGGCGGTGATGATCGCCAGCGCCGGCGGTGGCACGTCCATCGAGCAACTGGCAGCAGAGGATCCGGGCGCCATCGTCACCGAGACGGTCGAGCCCGCCCTGGGACTAATGCCGTACCAGTGCCGGAGGGTGGCGACACGTCTGGGACTGAGCGGGTCAACGTTGCGCGACGCAGCGGGCGTGCTCTCTGCCCTATATCGCATCTTTGTTGAAAACGATTGCTCGCTGGTTGAAGTCAATCCGTTGATAGTCACCGGAGACGGTTCGATCATGGCGCTCGACGCCAAAATGGACGTTGAGGACGACGCGCTTTTCCGGCACGCGGACCTGCAGGACTTGCGCGACCGAAACCAAGAAGACCCGCTTGAAGCGGAAGCGGCTGACGGCGAAATTGCCTACGTAAGCCTCGACGGCTCCGTGGGTTGCCTGGTGAATGGGGCGGGCCTGGCTATGGCGACTCTGGACGTGGCCAATGCAGCCGGCGCGGCTCCCGCCAACTTCCTGGACGTCGGAGGCGGGGCCACCGACGAAAAGGTGGCGCAAGCGGTAGGAATCATACTGTCCGACCCCAAGGTGGATCGGGTGTTGGTCAACGTGTTCGGCGGCATCCTGCGCTGTGACGTAGCGGCCCGCGGCATTGTGATCGCCTACGACCGGCTACAGGCCAAACAGCCATTGGTGGTCCGAATGTTGGGGACCAACCTGGAAGAAGGCAAGTCGATCCTCGCCGCGTCGGGTCTCAACGTGACTTTCGCCGACACGTTGACTGAGGTGACGGCGGCTCTTTCCGGTTCACGGGCGGGCGCGTAGACTCATGGGGATCCTTCTCAACGAACAATCCAGGGTGATGGTGCAAGGCATCACGGGACGGGAAGGTAGTTTTCACGCTCGGGCATGCAAGGAGTACGGGACGCAGTTGGTGGCCGGCGTGACGCCGGGCCGCGGCGGCCAATTGTTCGACGATTCGGTTCCCGTGTTTGATTCGGTCGGCGAGGCTGTAGACGCCACCCAGACCAACGTGTCGCTCATATTCGTGCCCCCGCCCTTCGCTGCGGACGCCATTGCGGAATCGGTAGACGCTGAGATCCCGCTGATCGCCTGCATCACCGAAGGAATACCGGTTCATGACATGGTGAGCCTGTATCGGTACGTTAAAGCGAACCCGGTTCGCCTGATCGGGCCCAATTGCCCGGGGATGATAAACCCTGGAGAGCGCTGCAAAGTGGGCATCATGCCCGGCAACATTCATATGCCTGGCAGGGTGGGCGTTGTTTCTCGCAGCGGTACTTTGACCTACGAGGCGGTCGGCCAGTTGACGGCAGAGGGAATAGGCCAATCTTCGTGCGTCGGAATCGGCGGCGACCCGATAATCGGCAGCAGTTTCGTCGACATCTTGCGGCTCTACAACGACGATCCGGATACTGACCTCGTGGTGGTCATCGGGGAGATCGGCGGCAACATGGAGCAGGAAGCCGCCGAATACATCGGTTCAGCCGAGTTCACGAAACCGATCTGCTCTTTGATCGTGGGGGCAACAGCCCCGTCCGGCAAACGTATGGGCCATGCCGGAGCAATCATCACCGGTGAATCGGCCACCGCCGAATCGAAAATCCGCGCGCTGGAACGGGCCGGCGCACGTATCATCCCCACACCGGCGGATATCGGCGATACTGTGGCACAAGCACTCTCCGAGAGCGGACTCCGCGCATAGTTATGGCAGCCGCAGTGCATCGCGTCACGTCGCGGTGGGTCCACGCAAAGATCAGGGCGTACTCAATCGGCCGAACGGCCCCCGAACGAACTGCCGATCTCGTGAACCCGCGACACTGGGGTGTTTGTAACAGTTCAGAGTTGAGGGGAAGAGAGCAGTTGCCGGCAGGCGGCGAGGGGATTGAGTCCTTGGGCGCGCCAGGTGCCGAATAAAGAGGCCAGGGTCATCTTGCTGTTGCTGCCCCCTGCCGACCGGGTGCCGCCGCTGACCTTGCGACTGACGACCAGATGTCGCAGGCTGCGTTCGGCGGCGTTGTTGTCCGGTGGCGCCCCCGGTTCGGCTACGAAGACAAAGAGTTCCTGGATGTGGCGCTCGATGCGTCGGCACAGCTTGGTCTGGGTTGCTGAGGCGTCGTCGAGGTGGGGCTGGCAGATGGCCAGCAGGCGTTGCTCCAAAGCCAGTTGGGCAGTGCGCCGCTGCCTGGTCTGGGGATGGGTAAAGGCCTTGGCCCGGTCGTAAATCTCGTGGACGGCGTCAGCCCACCTGGCCAGTGGTGCATCATCGGGGTAGAGGGATCGCAGGTCGTGGATATCCCGCAGCAGGTGAGCCCAGCAGCGTTGTATGGGGCCGTCGTAATGGTGGTAGGAGCGTAGAAGTCGCAGACCAGCGGGCTGGCGGCATCGCCCAGCACCTCGTCCACCACCGCCCTGCTGCGGTTCCGCCGCAAGAAGTATCGGTGGGTGGGTGTACTGCAGGTCCACACGTAGCCGTTGTGTCCATCCTGGCGCCAGCCGGTCTCATCGGCATGGACCACTGGGCTGGCGCGGACCTGGTCCAGGATCTGATCCACTGCGGTCTGGGCCCTTTGCGCCGTGCGCTGGACCGCAGCCATGATGGCTCCCACGCTGAGGCGCAGCCCATGGACGGTGCGCAGATATTATTGGATGACGCCAATGGGCAGTCGGGCCTCCTCTCGGAGCGTGGCGATCAGGCTGACCAGGTTGACCCCCAGACGCTGCTGGCCCATCACCACGCCGTCCAGTTGCGCTGGGGGCAGACAGCGGCGTCGGCAAGCTGGACAATTCCGGGCGATATAGACCTGCTCGGTAACCTCCGCCGGAACCTGGGGCAACTCGATGACCTCCCGAGTGCGCTGGGTCCAGCCGCCGGACAACTGGGTTCCGCAATCGGGGCAGCACTCCACCACACGCTCCACCCGTCGCGTGGGCGTCATACGACGGCGGGCAAAGCCGTGGGGCCGACGCTTGCGTGGTCTCTTGGGCTGGGCAGGTTCCGGCTGGCCTGGGGTTTTAGACCGGGCATCCCCCGGGAACCGCCGGGTTTGGCCTGCCCTTCCAGCTGGGCAATCCGTTTCTCCAGGCGCTCGATGATGGCCCGCTGTCGGGCTATGATGGTGATGAGCACATCGCGGTCAGCGGTGGACAGGTCAATTTCCGGATCCATACCCGGTATATGACATAACCACAACCCCTAGCGCCAGCAATACTCAAACCCCTTTGCACCAATTCAACTCACCGAGTCTGAACAGTTACGGGTGTTTGTAACAGTTCAGACTTGGGGGAAGTGAGCAGCTGACGGCAGGCGGCGAGAGGATTTAGTCCTTGGGCGCGCCAGGCGCCGAAGATGGATGCCAGCGTCATCTTGCTCTCGGTGCCCTGCTCCGAGCGGGTGCCGCCGCTGACCTTGCGGCTGATGACCAGATGACGCAGGCTGCGCTCGGCAGCGTTGTTGTCCGCTGGCACGTCCGGTTCGGCCACGAAGACGAAGAGTTCCTTGATGTGGCGCTCAATGATGTGGCGCTCAATGCGCCGGCACAGTTTGGCCTGAACGGCTAGCGGGTCAGCCAGGAAGGGCTGGCAGATGGCCAGCAGCTTCCGCTCCAAGGCCAGTTGAGCGACACGCCGTCGCTGGGCCTGAGGATGAGAGAAGGCTTTGGCTTCCTCGTAGAGTCGATGGACTGCCGCCGCCCAGCGGGCCAGCGGGGCATCTTTGAGGTAGAGGGCCACCAAGTCGTGGATGTCCCGCAGCAGGTACGCCCAGCACCGTTGCTTGGGGCCATCGTAATGGTGATAGGCGGCGTAGAAATCGCTGACCAGTACTCCGGAGAATGCCTCGCCCAGCGCTTCGTCCACCACCGCCTTGCCCCGACCCCGCCGCAGGAAGTAGCGCTCGGTGGGGGTGCTGAAAGTGATTGGTCAAGGGCTCGCACACGTAACCGTTGTTCCCATTCTGACGCCAGCCGGTTTCGTCGGCGTGGACCACTGGGCTGGCGCGGATGCGGTCCACCATCGCGGCCACCGCTGGTTGGGCTTGTTGCGCGGTCTGGTGAATGGCGCTCACAATGGCCCCCACGCTGAGGCGCAGCTGATGGACGGTGCGCAGATACCACTGGATGCTGCGGATCGGCAGGCGCCCTTCTTCCCGTAGCGTGGCGATGCGGCTGATCAGGTTGACGCCCAGGCGCTGGCGCCCCAGTGCCACGCCGTCCAGTTGCGCGGTGGGCACTCGGCGCCGCCGACACACTGGGCAGGTCCTGGCGATGAAGACATGCTCGGTGACTTGCACCGGAACCACCGGCAACTCGATGACTTCCCGAGTGCGCTGGACCCAGCCGCCAGTCAGGTGCGTCCCGCAATCGGGACAGCTCTCCACCACGTGCTCCACCCGATGGGTCGGTGTCATGCGCGGGCGGGCGAAGCCGTGGCGTCGCTGCTTTCGGGGCTGCTGCTGCGCTGGGGACTGGCTGCCCGATTTCGCCTTGAGGCCGGGCATTCGGGGCGGGCCGTCCGGCTTCGCCTGGCCCTCCAGTTCGGCAATCCGCCGCTCCAACCGCTCAATCACCCGCTGCTGTTCCAGAACGGTGGCCTGCAGTTGGGCAATGATGGCGATGAGGAAATCGCGGTCGGCGGTGGTCAGGTCACTCTCAGTATCCACTCCCTCTATATGACATAACCACCGCCACCCGTGCCAGCGTCTGGCAGCCCGCCTTCGGCCAATTTACCTCACCAACTCTGAACAGTTACCAAATCGCGCCGGCCTTGACTTCGCGTGTCCCGACCTTAATTATATGCCCCGCAGCCCCGATTGAGCCGTCAAGTGCTATACTGCGTGCGACGGCCGCCCGGCAGACTTTTGGCCTGCAAAGTTCTCCTGATGCCCTCCACGCCAATCTATTGCGACGCCCATACTCACCTTGACCAGTACGTGCCGGAAGAGATACCCGGCATCCTGGAACGGGCCGGCGAAGCCGGGGTTGGCTACGTCCTGTTGGCCGGCACCACGATCGAGTCGACGGAGCGGTGCATCGCGCTGGCAGATGAGCACCCCATGTTCTACGCCGGGGTGGGAATTCACCCGATGCAGGCCGACGATCCCGTCGATGACGACGCTTACGGCCGGCTGGAATCCCTGGCCCGCAACAACCCGCGCGTCGTGTGCATTTCGGAGGTTGGCCTGGACTACCTGCCCACTTCCCCTGACCACGAGGTTCAGGATCAGGTGTTTCGGGCGCATATCCACCTCGCCAAGAGCCTGGGGCTGCCGATCATCTTTCATTCCAGGGAGTCCCACCCAGCCGTGTTCAAGGTGCTGCGCGAGGAAAACGCCGGCCAGGTGGGCGGCGCCATGCACTACTTCCAGGGCGACGCTGAAACGGCGCGCGAGGCCATCGACTGCGGCTTCTTCATCTCCTTGGCGCGCCCCTTGACTCGGCTGCAGGAATTGCGCGAGGTCGCCCGCGACATCCCGCTGGAGAACATCGTTCTGGAAACCGACGCCTACCCCCAGCCGTTCAAGAAGTACCGCCACAACTGGACCGAGCCCCGGCACCTGGCCGACGTGGCCCAGTGCCTGGCCACGGTCAAGGGCATTTCAGTGGAGCAAGTGGCGGAGGTGACGACCGCCAACCTGAGCCGGCTGCTGGGCATCGAAATTCCGACCGCGCCCGGGTCATCCAGCCGGGTGGTTTAGCGGCGAATCATTAGTCATCCGTGCATGGCAACTCGCATCGCGGTCAGATTTGCTCCCAGGAGAGCATCATGGCAACCCATCAAGAACGACAATACCCGGACGCCCCGGAGCAGATCGCCCCGACGAGCCTCAACGACTATCTGGAAGTGATGACCAAGGCCGTTTTCCAGAGTGGCATGTCCTGGAAAGTGGTCAACACCAAGTGGCCGGGATTCCAGGCTGGCTTCCAGGGCTTCGATGTCGCCGCCGTGGCCGCGATGGACGAATCGGTCATCGACACCCTTGCCGCCGACACGGCAATCATTCGCAATCGCCGCAAGATCGTCGCCACCGTCCACAACGCGCAGCGCCTCATCGACCTTGAGGAAGAACACGGCGGGGATATCCGCAACTACCTGCGCTCTCAGGGCGAGTTCGAATCGCTCATCAAGGACGTGCGTAAACAGTTCAAGTATATGGGTGACGTCGGCACCTATTACTGGCTGTACGTCCTGGGCGAAGACGTGCCCGGCTGGGACGAATTCTGTAGCCGCGGCCATTAGCCGGCCTTCCACGAATGTCCCGAACATCCTGACCATCCATGCGAATCCTGCGGAGGCTGAGGCCATGACCACACCTGCGAACTGCCAACTGGCCCTGAAAGAGTGGGCGATCACCGTGAAGGCCCTGGCCGACGGCGACCAGATCATGATGCTGCGCAAAGGTGGCATCCACGAGGAGAGTAAGGACTTCCGCGTGGTGCATCCCGAATTCCTGCTGTACCCAACCTACCTGCATCAGAAGGAAGATTTGCTGAAGGACAGTCACCAGACCGCGCTGCGGCAGTTGTTGGCCGATGACCCGGACGACAAAGACGCTGTCACCTTCTCCCACTGGGCCCGCGTCCACGAGCTCATCGAGATCGACCAGCAGGGCAAGGTCGAAGACCTGGCGCCCCACCACATCTGGACGGATACATACGCCCAGTCCCGCCTCCACTGGAAGCCGATGGTTCCGCTGACCATCATGCTAATCCGGGTCTACGAGATGGAATGTCCCACGACCGCCCCGTTCATCCCGGAGTACGGCGGCTGCAAGTCTTGGGTAGACATCATCCCCACCGTCCGCCTGGGAAACGCCAAGCCCGTGCTGGATGACGCGCGTTTCAGCGAAATGGTCGAGGCCGTCCGCGGCAGCTTAGGACTGGTGCCGGCGTAAGGCGCAGGGAAATTTGATGACACCCGGTCGTTGACCACCGACGGCTGGGCCCGATAAATGTTAGCTATTCTAAATTTAGGATGGCAAAGGCAATGGGTCTGGATGTTGGCAGGGTCACCATTGAGTACTTGGAAAGGCCTGAACCCCCGATGTACGGTTTACTGTTGGATTTGTTGTTGAACCCAATGGCGGGGATTAATGCCGATTACGAGGAGCCGTGGGGTGGGCGTTGGGAGAACAACGGTTTGTATGAATTTCGCCGATCAAGCCTGATCAGGCAAGCGCACGGCCGGGCTCGCGAGGTTCGTTTAGAGCGGGTCGCGAAAACCTCCTTGCTGGATTGGGTCTCCGGCTTGCCGTGGCGAACACATAATCCTGCATTTGGGGAATTGAGGACAATGGCGACCAGAACCGTTTCTCAACTAGGACTTCTTCCGTTCACCGACTTCGAGGCTGTTACGCCAGAAACCGAATTGAACGGCCTCAACTTGAACTGGCGAGAACAGGAATTGCCAGAGCACCAACGCACCAAGCATGTTCATCGTCTGCATCCCTATCTGGGGAAATTCGTTCCGCAGCTTGTCGAGATCTTCCTGCGGAAGTACTGGCCAGCGATGGTCGTAGACCCGTTCTGTGGCTCTGGCACTACACTAGTAGAGGCCAAAGTGTTGGGTACCGATAGCTTTGGTTGCGATATATCGGAGTTCAACTGCATATTGAGCCGGGTTAAGACGTCGGACTATGACATCGAATTGGCTGAGACGGAGATTCTCGGAGCGCTACACGAGAGCGGGCATCCGCCTGGTAGGATGTTGTTAGAAGATCATGGCACATACGAGACCAACCCGTACCTGCGGCAATGGTTCGCACCGCCAGCCCTGAGAGAATTGCAGCGGTATCGCACGGCGATAGAAAAATACCAATACAAAGACCTTTTGAAGGTGACCCTTTCCCGTTCGGCACGTTCGGCACGTTCGGCTAGGATGACCACTCATTTCGATTTGGACTTTCCCAAAAAACCCCAAGCCGAACCGTATCAGTGTTATAAGCACGGCCGCATCTGCAGTCCCACACAAAGCGCCCGGCAATTCTTGAAACGGTACAGCTTGGATACAATCAAGCGCATCAGAGAATTCGCTCAAATGAAGAGCGGATCCGGCGCAACGGTGATAAATGGCGACTCACGCGACGTTCAATTTCCCAAGGCTGATTTGGTAATAACATCGCCTCCGTACGTCGGGCTAATTGACTATCATGAGCAACATCGATACGCCTATGAATTGCTAGGCCTAAGGTGGAACGAAGCGGCAGAAATCGGTGGCGCCAAGCGTGGGGTGTCGAAAACCGCGCAAGCGATGTACTTAGACGCCATCGAGCAAGTGTTCCGAAACGTGAAGGCATCGCTGACTGATGGCGCCCGCTTGGTTATCATAGTGCATGATCGCAGGGACCTTTATCAGACTATCGCCGAGCGGTTGGAATTCCAGGTAGAGGTGGAGTTGCGCAGGCACGTCAATCGTAGAACTGGTAGGCGGGCCGGCGATTTCTTCGAAAGCGTGTTCGTTTGGAGGTCAACGTCCGCATGAGAGCGCGCACTCGGGAATTGGTCGAAGAGTTTTTGGTGCAATGGGTCGAAAAGCAACGACCTGTCTTAGAACGTTGGGTCGGAGCCGAAGTTGACCGCGCATATCCGTTCCACCGTCTAATTTTCTCCGAAGACGCCATTCGAGCCGCCATGACCGAGCGTAGCATCGTGACTAATATGGGAGATAGTTTGTATCCTGGACTAGCCGAGATCGTTGCTCGGGACAGGTTTCAAGATGTGGCGCTCAACCGCGCGATCGATGGCGAACTTAATGATGCTGCTTGCAACCTAATAGAACAAATCGTGACAGAACTGAGAGCCCCGCGCCGCGGTAACCCAAACCCGCGAACCCCAAACCAACCGGTCGAATTTGTGGACATTATCAACTCGCGAGGCGGCGGAATAAGCGTTAGGTCGGTTACCGCGGACCTATATGTTGGCGATTACACTGGAGGTCAATTGTTCGTGGAGTTGAAAACACCGCGGCCGAACCTGGATATCGCCGCAGAATCCAAACGCAAAATGCTGTATTTCCTAACGATGATGCAAAGGCAGGGGCGCGAAGGTGCGTCTGCGTGGTTGGGGCTTACATATAACCCATTCGGGACCCGAGAAGCCTACGGTCATTCGTTCACACGTCAAATTATGGACATGGACAACGAAGTTCTGATCGGTTCAGACCTATGGGACCACCTGGGAGGTCACGGCACTTTCGCCGAACTGTTGGAGATCATTAACGAGATAAACCCCACTTGAACATGTCGCCGCAGAGGACTGACTACCATGAAATATCGCCAACTACCCCGCACCGACCTCATGCTTTCGGAAGTCGGATTCGGCGTCTGGACTGTGGCCACCAATTGGTGGGGCCTCATACCTGAGGAAACCCGGCGCCAACTGCTGGAAGAAGCGTTGGAGCTGGGCATCAACTTTTTCGACACGGCCGACACCTACGGCGACGGCTACGGCGAGGAAGTTCTCGCCAAGTTCATGAGCCACCGACGCCACGAGATGATCATCGCCACCAAGTTCGGCTACGACATCTACGACCAGACAACGCCCCGCGTCGGCCACCAGGAGCGCCCGCAAAAGTTCGAGCCGGACTTCATCCGCTTCGCCTGCGAGCAATCGCTGCGCCGCCTGAAGACGGACTACATCGACCTCTACCAGCTGCACAACCCCCGCATCGAGGCCATCGAAAAGGACGAGGTGTTCGAGACGCTGGAAGAGCTCAAGAACGAGGGTAAAATCCGCTACTACGGTTCCGCCCTTGGCCCCGACATCGGCTGGTTCGAAGAAGGCCAGGCCAGCATGGCGGAGCGGCACGTCAGCAGTTGCCAGATCATCTACAGCATCCTCGAGCAAGACCCGGCCACGGACTTCTTCCCAATCGCCGAGAAAGAGCAGGTGGGCCTGCTTTCCCGCGTGCCCCACGCCTCTGAGGCGTTGACCGGCCGCTACGACGCGCCGCCTGAATTCGATGAGAACGACCACCGTTCGTATCGCCGTCACCAGTGGCTCAGCGAGGCATTGGTCAAGGTGGAGCAGGTGAAGTTCCTCGCCGGCGAAGAAGTCGGGCGCACCATGAGCCAGGCCGCCATCCAGTTCGTCCTCCACCAGCCGACGATAACCAGCGTGCTGCCGAACTTCACCACGCTGGAGGAGTTGAAGGAGTATTCGGAGGCAGTCGATACGCCTCCCATCACCGAGGGAGACCAGGCCATCATGGATGACCTCTGGGCTAATAACTTCTACATCGAAGAGTCGGAGCCTGCCTTCCGGGAAATCTGACCGCATGCGGGCGTAGCTTGTCGTAGTATCGCCGCATTGCAGTGTCCACCGCAGCGTGCTCATAACGAATTCGTTGAGAACGCTACGGATTCGGCGAATATTTGACACTGCTATGGGCTAGTGATAACTTTCACATAACCCATTTTCGTATTGCGACAGGAGAGTGCGTTCCTGATGCCCGTTAACATTTGTGTCCTGGCCAAGCAGGTCGTGGACCCGGAAATGCCCGCCGCTGCGTTTCGAATAGACCCGAACGCCAGGCAGGTGGTTCCGCCCGCGAACATCCCGCCCGTAGTGAACGGGTTTGACGAAAACGCCGTCGAAGCCGCCCTGCAGATCAAAGACGCGCAGGGAGCCAGCATTACCGTCATTTCTTCCGGTACCTCCTTTGCCCTGGACGTGATGAAGAAGCCACTGTCCATGGGCGCCGACGAGCTCGTCTTGCTACAGGACGACGCCTTCCGCAACTCGGTGGACTCTTTCTTCACGGTGCAGTTGCTGACCGCCGCCATCAAAAAGCTGGGCGGTTTCGACCTCATCATCTGCGGACGCCAGGCTTCCGACTGGGACAACGCGCAAGTGCCGCTGGGCGTCGCCGAAACCCTCGGTATGGCCTGCATCACCCTGGGCAAGAAGGTGGACGTGCAGGACAGCAAGGTAGTTGTGGAGCGTCTTGCTCCCGACGGCTACGAGGTCGTTGAGGCTGACCTGCCGGCCCTGGTGACCGTCAGCAACGAGTTGGGCCAGCCCCGCTATCCCACCCTGCGCGGCATCATGGCGGCCACCCGCAAGCGGCCGACCGTGTGGACGACCGGCGATCTGGATATCGACGATGCCCAGTTGGAACCGCGCCTGACCCTGCACGATCTGTTCGTGCCCGAGCGCGACCAGGACTGCGAGATAATCGAGGGCGACGACGATATGGATTCTGCCCGCAAGCTGGCGTTGCGGCTCCGCGAGGACCGCCTCATCTAACCTGAGAGTACGAAACTGGCGGGTCGGAACCCGCCCTGCTGTTGGGTCCCCACCCACGGAGTATAAAATGGCAGACGCTACCGGTATCCTAGTTTTCGGCGACGCCTCCGAAGGTAATCTAGCCTCCACCGCCCAGGAACTCCTGGCGGCTGGACGTTCCCTTGCCGATGCCCTCAACCAGGAACTGGCCATTGCGATCCTCGGCGGAGACGTTGCGAACTCGCCTCAACAGGCTATAGCCCACGGCGCGGATAAAGCCTACGCGGTGACCAATCCCTCGCTTGCGGACTATCATCCCGATCTGTACCTGTCCGCGATGCAGTCCGTAGCCGCCGAGGTCAACCCGGGCATCATCCTGATCGCCCGCAACAATGAGGGACGCGAACTGGCTCCTCGGCTGGCATTCCGGCTGGGCGTGGGTCTGGCACAGGACTGCCTGGAAGTGTCTGCGGATGCTGAGACCGGGCGCCTGCTGGCCAACCGTCCGGTATACGGCGGCAGCGCGATCGCCGTGGTTAGCTGCACCCATACTCCGCAGATCGCCGCCATTCGGCCCAAGACCTACGAGCCGCTGGGCGCCGACGCCGGCCGCACGGGGCAGGTGATCGCTTTCCCGGTCGACATCGACGCCTCCGCAGCGAAAACCCGGGTCGTTGACGTGGTGAAGGAACAAGCCGAGGGGATCAAGCTGGAGGACGCCCGGATCGTCGTGTCCGGTGGTCGCGGCCTTGGCGGGCCTGAGCCTTTCTCGCAGCTTGAAGAACTGGCCAACCTCCTGGGCGGCGCCGTGGGCGCGTCCCGCGCGGCAGTGGACTCGGGCTGGGTTCCCGCCAACTACCAGGTCGGCCTCACTGGCAAGACCATCACACCTGACCTCTATATCACCGTGGCCATATCTGGCGCCAGCCAGCACATGGCCGGCTGCAGCGGTTCCAAGGCCATCGTAGCCATCAATAGGGATGCCGACGCTAACATCTTCAAGGAAGCTCGCTACGGCGTGGTCGGCGACTGGGAGAAGGTGATACCCGCCCTGACCGAAGTGGTCAGGGAGTTGACCCAGTCGTAGATCGCCGCCACCGGTATCAACTACCCAGTGATGGTAAAGATATCGCTTGCAATGGTAGTAGCCGGAATTGCACTGGCTGCAGCTTTGGTGCTGGTTTCAGCACTAAAGGAAGACTCCATGTCCACCGTAGAGTTGGCACTCTGGGAGTGCATCACGCTGATATTCGGCTTGTTTGGCTCCTACCTGTTTGGAAGATACACGGCCCACGATATAATCAGACCACATGCCCGGTCGGCTTTGCGGAGTGTGTTAGTGCTGCATCGTGGCATTGGGCGGCTGGCCGATACGATTTATCGGCTCAATTCCGAAGAGCAGGATCGGCGCTTTGAAAGTCTCCATGCACAAGTGCAAGACTAGTACCGTTGCCAGGTAGATTTGTAAGAATATAAGAAAGCAGCCATACTTAGGCATGATCTTTGTGTGAGGAAGTGCCCAGCCATGGCTGCCATCAAGTATAAAGTAGAGTTGACCGAGGCCGAACGCTCCCGTCTCAATGAGGTGTCCCAGCGAGGCAAGGCGTCAGTGCGCACCGTGAAGCGGGCGCTGTCGCTGCTCAAGGCTGACCAGGGGCTTCGGGACCGTGAGATAGCCGATGTGCTGTTGGTCAACGCGGCCACGGTCGCCAGAGTGCGGGAGCGGTACGTGGAGGAAGGACTTGAGGCCGCCATCAATGACCGACCGCGGCCGGGCCAGGAGCGCAAGCTGGACGGCAAGCAGGAAGCGCACTTGATCGCCCTGGCGTGCAGCGCCGCGCCCGAAGGGCACACGCACTGGACACTCCAGTTGTTGGCCGACCAGGTAGGTGGTGGAGTTGGAGTTTGCCGATAGCATCTCCCTGGAGACGGTGCGCCAGATGCTCAAAAAAACGCACTCAAGCCGTGGCAGAAGCAGGAGTGGTGTATCCCCAAGGTGAGCGGGGAGTTCGTGGCGCGGATGGAGGACGTGCTGGACCTGTACCAACAGGCGTACCATCCGGAGCGTCCGGTAGGGTGTTTCGACGAGACCTCCCGGCAGACGAGACCTCCCGGCAGACGAGACCTCCCGGCAATTGACTGGGGAGGTGCGTCCGCCCCTGGAGGCTGCCCCGGGACGGGTGGCACGCTATGACACCGAGTACCAGCGCAACGGGACACGGAACCTGTTCATGATCTGTGAGCCGAGGGGTGGCTGGAGACCTGTGGAGGTGACCGAGCGCCGCACTGCCGTGGACTTCGCGCACCAGATGCGGTGGCTGGTGGACGAGGCATACCCTGATGCCGAGGTGGTCCGGCTGGTACTGGACAACCTCAACACCCACAAGCTCGGCGCGCTCTACGCAGCATTTGAGCCCGGCGAAGCTCGACGCATCGCCCAACGCCTCGAGTTTCATTACACTCCCACGCACGGCAGCTGGCTGAATCCTGTCCTGAGCTTGCCGAAGGGATGGCTGAGATCGAGTTGAGCGTCTTCAGCAGGGGATATCTGAACCGCCGTATCAGCGATGAGGCGGAGCCGCGGCGAGAGGTTGCGGCGCTCGAACGCGAGCGCAACGCAGCAAAATCAGCCATAGACTGGCGGTTTACCACCCAAGATGCTCGCCGTAAGCTCCAATATATCTATCCGACAAGATCAGATTGAAACAGTACTAGGTAGATGTGGCGGTGTCAATAATCGCCGACTGGCGTGATGTCATACCGGATGACTACGAAGAGGTAGTCGCGACGTTAGATGGCCCGTACAGTAGATAAGAGGGTTAGGAAATGGCTGATCGGGCTGAACCAATAAGAGGCAAGGTCGCCAAAGTCCTCAACTCACGTGAGGTAGCTCTCAACATAGGCGAGGAACAAGGTGTCCGCATCGGGATGGTTTTCGAGATTTTGTCCCCTGTAGGGGATGTGATTGAAGATCCTGATACCGGAGACACGCTAGGTAGTGTTGACATTTGGACTGCGGTACAATTGCCCCATGGCGAGTATAACCATACCTTCAGACCAATGGGCGAAGATTTTGCAATTCCTGCGGGATTGCCCTGACGTGTACGTTGGCGACGCGGCGGAATGCCAGCGGTTTGTCGAGGGCGTGCTGTGGATGGATCGCTCCGGAGCGCAGTGGCGACTGCTGCCGGCCGAGTATGGCAACTGGAACACCATCTACAAACGGTTCGCCCGGTGGTGCGACCGTGGCGTCTGGGAGCGGTTGCACCAGCATTTCAGTACGGAACCGGACCTGGAATATCTGGTCATCGACAGTACGGTGGTTCGAGCGCACCAGTGCGCTGGGGGAGCCCCGGCAAAAAGGGGGGCAATCAGCGCAAGCCCTGGGCCGCAGTCGCGGCGGGTTCAGCACGAAGGTTCCCGGGAGCGTGGACGCTCTGGGCAACCCCCTGCGGTTCACGTTGACGCCGGGACAGCAGCATGACATCACCCAGGCGGAAACCCTGCTCACCGGCTACCGGAGCGAGTACGTAATCGCGGACAAAGGATATGACGCGCAGGACTTCGTCGACCATTTGGCAGAAGAGGGCATGGTGGCAGTGATCCCCCCACGGTCCAACCGCAAAGCGCCACGGGATTACGATAGACCCTTATACCGAGAACGCCACGTGGTAGAGTGTTTCATCGGCAAGATCAAGCACTACCGCCGGGTATTTTCCAGGTTTGACAAATTGGCCAGCCGATACCTTGGCTTTCTGCAATTCGCTGCCGCCCTCATCTGGCTACGATGAAATGTCAACACTGCCTAGTACCGCGTCCAGTTGTTTTTGACAAATATAAGAATTGATGTAATTGAGGCATTCTTTCATAGTGGAGTGTGTGGGGAATGCCTGCCAAGTTATATCGAGTGAACTTGACCCAGGATGAGCGGGAACATTTGTGGGGTGTCACCCGGCGCGGCAAGTCCTCGGGGCGTAAAGTGAAGCGGGCTTTGATTTTGTGTAAAGCCGCTGAAGGCCTTACCGACCAGCAGGTGGCGGAAGCCTTGATGGTCGGCCCCTCCACGGTCGGCCGGGTGCGGCAGCGCTGCGTAGCAGGCGGGTTGGAACGCGCCCTCAATGACCTGCCGCGGCCGGGACAACGGCGTAAACTTGATGGCAAGCAGGAAGCCCACCTGGTGGCCGTGGCCTGCAGCGCGGCTCCGGAAGGGCACACTCGCTGGACGTTGCGATTGCTTGCCGACCAAGTGGTGAAGCTGGAGTTGACCGGCTCCAGCTCCCGGGAGACGGTCAGGCAGGTGTTGAAAAAAACGAACTCAAGCCGTGGCGGAAGCTCAAGCCGTGGCGGAAGAAGGAGTGGTGCATCCCCAAGGTGAGCGCCGAGTTCGTAGCCCGCATGGAGGACGTGCTGGACCGCTATGCGGAACCCGATGACCCCAAGCGGCCCGTAGTCTGTTTCGATGAGACTTCCAAGATGAGACTTCCAAGCAGTTGGTGTCGGAGAAACGGTCTCCTATCCCGGCCAAGGCGGGACGGCGGGAGCGGTTTGATTACGAGTACCAGCGCAACGGGACCCGGAACTTATTCATGACTTGTGCGCCATTGGCGGGCTGGAGGCACGTGGCAGTGACCGGGCGTCGCACCATGACCGACTTCGCCCATCAGATGCGCTGGCTGGCGGATGCCGCTTACCCGGAAGCGGAGAAGATCCGGGTAGTGCTGGACAACCTGAACACTCATCGACCCGCCTCCCTGACCCGCCTCCCTGTACGAGGCCTTCGAGCCCAAGGAGGCCAGACGGGTGATCCAACGGCTGGAGTTTCACTATACTCCCCAGCATGGGAGCTGGCTCAATCCTGTCCTGAGCTTGCCGAAGGGATGGCGGAGATCGAGTTCAGCGTCTTCAGCAACCAATGTTTGAATCGCCGCATTGAAGATGAGGCTGCCCTCAAACGCGAGATTGCCGCCTTGGAGACCGAGCGGAATCAGGCTGCGGCAACCATCGACTGGAGATTCTCCACCACCAATGCCCGGCATAAGCTTCGCCGTATCTATCCTTCGGTTTCACACTGACGCGGTACTAGTATTACAGTTGCACTTGAATTGCGGGCCTCTGAAAGTGCCTCTTGTAACGGATTCCAAGGCTCTGGCTTGGTGCCGCCAGCTCCACCACGGCTACCGGATAGGCAGGTCAGCACTCTCATAAAGTAGTCACAGCAGCCTGCATGACAGCCGTCTAACTTCGGGCACGGTCAGTGATATGAGTCCTTCCCTTGAAGCGCGACTGTAGTACTAGGGCCGGTGCGACTTCCCGCGTGGTATGGCGTCTTTGTGGTGGTGGCGGGACGCCTGTTTTTCAAATCCGACCTCAGCCGGGTGCGTCCGATCCAGGTGGTCGACCAGGTGGAATCGCCCATCTACTTCATCCACGGGGAAAATGACCCGATCGTCTCAGCAGCGGAGAGCAGTGAACTGCACGAGGCCAGAGACAACCGGGAAGACCGGCTGTGGATCGTACGCAATGCCGAACACGTCAACGTGTACCGCAAACATCCTGAAGAGTACATCGCGCGGATTGCGTCATTCTTTGAACTTCACATGGTATAGGCGGCGCGCATCGGTCGCCGGTAGCGATCGGACCCTGCTTGCGTTGGCGGCAAGATCGCAACCTGCCCCGTTGGAAGGAAACAGCGCATGATCAGGTCGGAAATCAACTAGGGGCAGATCAGTTCACAGGAAGACCCCGCCCTAACGGCCGGCGACTGCTACTTCGACCGATGCGGTACCGGCAGGAACACACCGGATTCGGGTGGGTGGTCGCAGGCTCATCAATTCCTGGTCGCCGGCGTTGCCGTGCTTCAGGTGATGCGGTGGTCTCGCCGGCGGCGGATTAGGACGTGACAGTTCTGGAGGAAGGAATTTCCGGCCACCGCGCCGTTGACGTACCCTTTCTCTCCAGCGTGGGTAACGCCGTTTCAGCCGGTGAACCTGGACCACACCTCCGGCAACCGGGCCATGGCTTCCGCGGGAAGCGGCCCCGTGGCGGCGATTTCAACGGCCTGCTCCAAGTGCTCCAGGCTTGAATACCCCACCAGCACACTGCTCACCCCGGGGTTGGTCAGGGCGAACCGCAACGACGCCTCCACCAGGCTGCCCGTGTACCCCTCCTGCTGCAGGAACTGGAAGCCCTCGGCCCGGGACTGGTCCTGGTCGTAGTCGCGGCCCGAACCGATGGGCGCGACGGTCGTGACGGCGACGGGATGCCGTGCTGCTTCGCCGCTCAATGCGCCCGCCGCCAGGACCCGTATCACCAGGACCCCCATGCCGTTGGCGGAGGCGCGCTCGATCTGCTTCCCATAGTCGGGCATATCGAACCCGGGCGGTACGGCCGCTCCGGCGCTGGGGTTGACCAGGTTGTACACCGCCTGGATGATGTTCAGAGTTCCAGAGTCGATGACCCGGTGCAGGGCCGTGGTCTCTCCCACCGCGGTCATCCCCCAGAACCTGACCTTGCCCTGATTCCGCAACACCCGCAGCGCGTCCGCCACCTCACCCAACGTCTCGTCGGGAGAGACCGACCCGCCTTCCGCCGTTGATGCAACGTGGTTGTGCATCTGGATCAGGTCGACCTGCTCCCGCTGCAGCCGGGACAAGCTCTCCTCCACCGAGGCGATGACGTTGCCCTTGATGCGTCCCGGCTCGTGGGTGGTGACCCGGAACTTGGTACCGACGTAGACGTCCGCCGACAACTCCTTCAACACCCGCCCCAGGTTGGTCTCCGACTGGCCGTCGCCGTAGGAAGAGGCAGTATCGAAGTAGTTGATGCCCAGTTCCATTGCCCGGGCGACCGCGGTTACCTGATCGCCGTGCTCGCCGCGAATCATCAAGCCGCCGACGTTGCCGCAGCCAAACCCGATCTCGGACACGTTGATTCCAGTGCTGCCCAGTGGTCGATAGTCCATCACGTTTCCCCGTCCAATCTTGTTTGTCCCCTGATGATATTCCCCAATCCGGTCGGGGACAATCGCCGGCCTTACGGCGTCGGGTATGAATGGCGGAGGAAAACTGCACTACCGGGGATGATGCGTGGCGACTTTTGCAGGACGAAGGCAAGGCTGCCGGCGGGTGGGTACACGCGCGAGCGCTCCGCCCATGATCACACTTTGGTGACCACGGTATAATCTGACGGAGAGGATCCTCCAAGCGACCCAACAGGAGCGTTGGCATGAGCACGCACAGCGGAGACGCCGGCCAAAGCCGGACGATGAAGGCGTCGGAATTCAAGGCCAAGTGCCTGAAACTGATGGACGAGGTGGCCGAGAACGGCGGCGAGATCATCATCACCAAGAACGGCAAGCCGGTGGCAAAGTTGACGAGCCTTCGGGAACGACCCAAATCTCTATTTGGGATTGACAAGGGGAGATTGAAAATTGTGGGCGACATAATCTCCCCGATCGACGTCGAGTGGGAAGCCGAAGTCGACCCTGACCGAGTACTGAATCCGTGATGCTACTGGACACTCACGCCGCGCTCTGGTTGAGAGCCGGCGACGCCCGGTTGGGGTCGGTGGCTCGCGCCGAGATCCAGCGGGCTTGGGAGGCCGACGAAGTTGCGATGTCGGCCATGTCTTTTTGGGAAATGGCGATGCTTCGGGAGAAAGGGCGCATCAGCTACCCCGACGACGTGGCCCGATGGCGGCAGGAGCAGCTGGGCCAAGGCCTGATCGAGATCCCCACGGACGGCGAGATTGGTATACGCGCCAACGTCCTGGCGGGTTTTCACGCGGACCCAGCCGACCGAATCATCGTTGCCACCGCGTTGAACGGGCATCAACTGGTGACGGCGGACCGCCGCATCCTGAACTGGGCTGGCGAGCTGCGACGCCTGGATGCCACACGATGAGCGTCGTACATCAAGTGCGGGGACATGCGTTCGCGGGAAACACAGTGGCAGCAGAAATATCAGTTTCTCTATGACTTCACAGGAGTTCTTACTGATGAACATTCAGACTTTGGAGCAGAGTCCACGGAATCACCGGGGCGGGCAGGTATCGCACCTGCTCCTGGCTGCGGGACAGTTTGGGTCCGAGAGCCTGGCCGTCACCTGGGTTGAAGGCGAGCCGGGCAGCGAACAGGCCGTACACTCCCACGAGGGGCGGGAGCAGGTGTACGTGGTTGTGCAGGGACGAGGCGCCATGAGGGTTGGCGATGAGGTGGAAGAAGTCGGGCCGGGCACGGCCATCCTGGTTCCGCCGGGCACGAGCCATTCCATCCGCAACATCGGAGAGGAAAAACTCATCTACGTCTCCTCGACTTCGCCGCCTTTTGAGATGCAGGAGGGGAACACCCGGTGGTCCGCTCCGGCGGGGCAGTAGGTGGGCCCTTACCACGCGGGGGCCCCCGTTTACGATGGTCTGGTCAGGGGGCGACGGCGTCGGTCAGGGGGTGGCAAGCATTGTTAGCGTGATGGCCATGGTCGATGCGGCAGCTCTCCGCCACCAGCATGTAGCCGTGCTCCTGGCCGGCGGGGGTGGCACTGAGCAGGTCGATATTCGGCTGAAGCTGTTCCTAACCTGCATAAGCACGCGCTCAGTGTTCCCTCCGGTATTACTGATGCGTGAGCGGACACCTAAACCCGAATCCACCGAAGCGATGGGCCGTGGCGTTGCCACCAGGGATGATGGGCAAGGGAAGGCGAACGGGGCAGGCCCGATTCCAGTAGATGGGGATGAGGGCGGCGTGAGGTTGGCACACAGCTACGATGATGGCGGCCCGCGGTGGCGATGCTGGGCGAAATTGTCAGGGCAGCGTGCAGCAAGAGACGCTCGGGGACCAGCCTGGCGCAAGTCTGCGAGGCGGTCGGGTAGTCTGGTGAGTGGGTCAGGCGCTAGCCGTTCCATCAGGCAGGAAATGGCAGAGCGCGCAATCGAGCGAGGGCGCGACTGAACTGGTTTTCCCAGGGCCAGCGCTGGGGCAGATGCAAAGTGAGGCGGCGCGCCGAGCGGGTGAGCCGTCCGGCGATGGAGAAGAACCGCCGCCGCAGGGTCTTGGTGGTCACCACCGGCTGGCCCAGACCGATGCACGCCGTCCAGCGTGCCAGGTTGTGAGCCATCACCTGGACGGCCAGCCAAGCGGCGTTGGCGGGGAAGCGGCCCGAGGGGAGATGGTTCAACCCCACGCCGTACTTGAGGTCGCGGATGGCATTCTCGATCTCAGCGTGGCGGCGATGGTCGGCCTCCAGTTCCAGGGTGTCCCCCTCCCGGTCGGTGATGCAGCCGTGATAGCTGTAGGCGGCGAAGAGGGCCAGCTGGGAACCGGACGTGGGCTGCACCCTTCGGACGATCAGCCGCACCGGTGCAGCGTCGGGCTCACTCTGAAAGGGGATGTAGCTGGTCTCCGCCGCGTCGGCGGCGCCGTCCAGCCAGTAAGGGATCGGCGTCCAGTCCTGGTCGGGTATCGCCTCGATGATATTGCGCAGGCTTTTATGCTGGCGGATGGTGATGGAGAAGCGGACATCCATATCGCGGCAGACGGCGACCAATGCGTGGGCATAGAAGCCACTGTCGGCCCGCACCGTGAGTTGTCCCCTGGCCCCGGCGTAGGGCACCCGTCCCACCGTTTCACGCAGGAAGTGGGCGGCGCCGCGAACGGTGTTGGCGCGGCCCTCGCGCAGCCGAGACATCAGCACGTCGCCGGTTCCGGTCCCAGTAGTCCGGGCCCAGGCCAGCAGCGGGTGATAGCCCCGCTGGCCGGCATAGCTGTGGTGGCGGCCCCTTCCTTGGCCAGTCCGTAGGTTTCGCAGATGGTGGAGTCCAGGTCGATGGTCAACGGCCCGTCGCCGGGTCCCGCTCCAGCCGACCAGGCCCGGGCCAGCAACTCCCGGCTCACCCGATCCAGCTGGCGAACATGGCCCCACCGGAAGCTGCGCAGGAACGTGCCCAGGGTGGAGGGCGCCTTGACTACGCAGCCGATGGCGCCAGCCGTCCCGCCGGTGCGCAACACGTCGGCGTCGTCAATGCAGTCGCCCCCAGCCAGCGCCGACGCCACCAGCGTCATCAGCTTGTCGCCAGGATTGGCTCGGCCCGGGGCATTGCCCAGGTCGAGGCGCCGGTCAACCAGTTGGGGCAGGCCCAGGTGGCGGGCCAAGGTGGTGGGAAGGATCAGCCCAGCATTGGCCACCAGGCGGTGGTCATCAAAGGTGATTTGGATGCGGTCGGGATGGTCAAGTGGTAGCATCTATTGAGTGCTCCTGGTCTCGGGTCGGTTTTGTGTTTCCAAAACCATTATCCCCGAAGCACAGGAGCACTTTCTTATCCCTTCAGCACGCCGCTACACTCATCTTTTCGGTGGATTGAGGCTTACGTCCGCCTCCAGCATGCGGTGTTCCGCGTGCTGGAGGCGGACAGCGGTGGCGCGGCTCGGGTGATGGACTTTACCATCTTCGGGCTGGTGCTGTTTAGCGCCGTTAACCTTGCTGTGGGCAACACTGGACTAGAGTTCTTCTTCATCAGCGTATTCGCCGCCGAGTACCTGATCCGACTGTGGTGCATCGTATGGCACCGCAACTACCGGCAGGGCGGTTTGAAAAGCCGGCTGCGCTACGCCACGACCAACGCCGCCGCGATCATCGACTTCATCGCCATCTGGCCGACCCTGGTGGTGATGATCATCTTCGGCGAGGTCGGAGTGCTGCCCATCTTCCGCCTAGTATTACAACGACGCATTTACGATGGGACGCTTGCCGCTGGCCCATTCCCTTCGCAAATGTACGTCGTACAAATGTCGCAACAGTACTTGCGCCACGAAGCTTTCCCGAAGCAGCACGTCAAGCCGTCGTTGGAATACTAGTGTCCCGGCTGATCATGACCGGCCGCCGCTTTCCCGCGATGCGGCTCATGGGTCGGGTGATGCTGCGGTCGGCCGGCCAGTTGATCAGCGTGCTGGTGACCCTCAGCGTGTTCTGGCTGGCAGCAGGCTACCTCATGCACTCAGCGGAAACCAACCTGCCCAACGGGAACCACGAACAGTTCGGAGACATCGGGGAATCGTTGTGGGCCTCGGTGGTGATACTGACCACGCTGCCATCCCTCGAGGTGGTGCCGGGAACCCTGATCGGACGAGTGATCGCCGGATTCATCGCCCTCCTGGGCATCGGGCTGTTCGCGCTGCCCACCGGCATCCTGACATCCAACTTCATGGAGGCCTATCAGCACGCGCGGGACAGCGCAGGGCAAATAGAGCTGAGCACGTGCTGGGTGAAGACCGCTGCCCAACGGGGGCGATCGCACTGGCCGCCTGCCCTGGGCTAACCGTTCAGGAGGCGGTAGCCAATCCGGCTTTCGCGTAATCTGGCGATGGGGCGTTTAGCGCAGTTCCCGAGGTAACGTGAACGTGATGTCCTCTTCGGCCCCTTCCAGCAGGGTTACCTTCTCCGGATTCAGCGCCTCGATCACCGCTTCCACCAGGACCTCCGGCGTGGACGCACCGGAAGTTATGCCCGCCCGCTGGCATCCCACCAACCATTCCGGGTCAATTTCGTCCGGGCCGTTGATCAGGTAGGCCGGCGTACCGTTGGCCTCGGCAACCTCCCGCAGCCGGTTGCAGTTCGACGAGTTCTGGGCGCCGATCACCAGCACCACATCGACCAATCCGGCCATCTGGGTGACCGCGTCCTGGCGGTTGGTCGTCGCATAGCAGATGTCGTTTCGAACCACAGCGCCGGGAAAACGTTCCTGGATGGCGCCGATGGCGTTGGCAGTATCGCCCACGGACAGGGTCGTCTGGGTTATGACGGCAACCTCGGTGTCGTCGGACCAGTCCATGTCAGCGCTGACTTCCTGCTCGGACAGGGGCGCGGAATCGTTGATCAGCGTCATCGGTGCCTGGCCCATGGTTCCGCGGACTTCCTGGTGCCCCTGGTGCCCCACCAGCAGCACTCTCTTGCCTTCCCGATGGTACTTCTTGGCCTCGTTGTGCACCCGGGTCACCAACGGGCATACCGCGTCGATGACCCTGAGGTTGCGCTCGGCCGCTTTCTCGAAATCCTCCGGCGGCGAGCCGTGCGCCGAGAACACCACCAGGGAGCCGTCGGGAACCTCGTCAACCTCTTCCACCGTGATGGCTCCCTTCTGCTCCAACTCGGCCACAACGTATGGGTTGTGCACGATCTGATGTTTGACATACACCGGCGCCCCAAATCGCTCGAGGCACTCTTCCACCACGTCAATGGCTCGAACGACTCCGGCACAGAACCCTCGTGGAGAACTCAATATCACTTCAACCATCTTGTAATCCTCTCGCAGCGCACCGTTGCCCCTGCGGCCCATGATCCCTTGAATGCTCATTCAGTAAATCCTGCTTATCTTTTCTCGTGAATATCGGATATCGTCCCTAGGCGTTGTCAGGCGCCCAGCCCCACGGTCGGGGCCCCCAGCCGGCTTCGTACACCTCGCCCCGCTTCACCGACAGCACGGGGGTAACCGCGCGTTCCGATTGCCGGCCGTTGCCCAGCACGTCATAGACGACCCAGTCGCCGTCCTGGATGTCCAGCACCGAAACGTCGGCCTGCTTGCCGATTTCCAGGCTGCCCAGGCGTTCTTCTTCGCCAATTGCCCGGGCCGGATTGATGGTGCACATCTCGACCACCCGGTCCAGCGTGAATCCCATCGCGAGGAACCGTGTCATCATCTCGGTCATGCTGTGAACCGTGCGGATGCGTCCGGGAACGGTCAGGTCGGTGCTGATGCAGTGAGGTTCCACTCCTTGGTCCAGCACCCGCTCGCCGATGTCGAAGCTGAAGTTGGCGCGGCCGTGCGCGGTGTCCAGCCAAACGCCCCGCTCGTGAGCTTCCCGCGCCTCGGGAACCAGGTTGCCGTCGCTGTCCAGCACGCCGCCCGGATTGGCGGTGAAAAAGTGGGTGACGATGTCTCCCGGTTCCATGATCGGGAGCAACTCCCGGATCACTTCGGCGGGATAGCGCTTTTCGGTGTCGCCGATGTGCACCATGAGCGGCACGCCGGCCTCTTTGGCCGCTCGCTTGGCCAGGCGCGGCATCTCCATGCCCATGATCTCCAGCGCCGGCGAGACCATGCGGGCCTTCACGCCGCGGATGGTGCCGTTGCTTTCCTCAATGACCTGTACCGTTCGCTCCAAGTCGATGCTGCTGAGCGAAAAAATGTCCGGCGTGGTGGCCAGTCCGGTACGGCAGATGTGCAGGAAGGGAATGATCTCGGTGGCGTTGTTGGGAATGATGTGCGCCGGAAACCCGCCGTAGGTATCGCAGCCGCTGCTGCCGGCGTCCACCATCGTGGTGACGCCGGCGCGGACCCCGCCGACGTCGGCGTTGACGCCATTTCCGTTCACTCCCTCGTACACATGGGTGTGCAGGTCGATCAGGCCGGGGGTTACGTACTTGCCCCGCACCTCCACGACGCGCGAGGCTTCATCAGCGGCGATGTCGGCGGCGACGGCTGCTATTTTGCCGTCGGTTATTGCCACGTCGTAAGCGCCGTTCAAGTTCTGGGTGGGGTCGATTACCGTGCCGCCTTTGATGAGCAGGTCGTACATGGGCGCGCTTCCTCCGTCGTTCTCGAGCTGCGGTCAGCCTAGTCAGCGGCGGTAATAGTGTCAAGGCAGTTGTCGCTATTCGCGCAATCACCTCCTAATGCAATTGACTTGGTTCTCCGAATTCATTCCACAAGCGCATCGGCCAGTCGGGTACCGCATTCAACCAGATCTATGTTCCGCAGTTGACCGCGGAAATTGACACGGTTGCTCCGTTTCCGCAATTCATCAGCAACTTCCCGCCCTAGCACTCTGCGACGGCACCCCCCGACAGGATAGAACCGATAGCGAATATTCCTGGGCAAGAGTTCGTCAGCAACCGAGATTCCGCCGCTTATCTGCGCCAGGAAGTCGCTGGTTTCCTTACGGCCGGTGGTCAACTCCACCGGCACGACCCAAGGTCCGCCGTCGGTATCGTCGCCCCCGACGAACAAATAGTCGCAACGCTGATGGCCGTTGGGAAGACGCCACTGACTATGGAGGACGCGAAACGTTTCAGAATCTATGTGGATTAGTGCATAAGGCGCAGGAGTACCGGTCACGTCTAATGAACAACCGCGGTCTCTACAACTTGTCGCGTGGCACAGGGGGTCGGTTCGCATCTTGACAGCAGCGACGGCGGTTGCTGGCATTATCCCTCCTTAAGGCGTTCAATCCGGTTGGAAATCTTAGCAAAGCGGTTATAAAGTTCAGCGGTAACGAGCCCGAACTCGGACGGAAACTTTCCCATTTCTTTGTCAAGTGGTATTTCCCTTACCACCGAACTGTTGCCGTCCGCATTCGGCTCAAAGAACCACGCGCCAACTTCGTCAGGGTTGAGCGCAAGATCGGCGCCGGCTATCCCCTCCCGACGCTCAATAGGAAGCTCGGACATCAGAACCAGATTAGCCAGCTCTTCCAGCACCCACTCGCTGTGCGTTGTGATGATGATGCGGACGCCGGATTTCACCGCTGCGGCCAGCAGGCGGGTGAATGCAACCTGCATCTCCGGGTGCAGGTGCGACTCCGGCTCTTCAATGATGAGCGTGTCGCCCGGCCGGACGATATGGCGCAAGTACAGCGCCACCGGAGCCAGCTCCGACACCATTGATGATGCATTCATCAGCGGTAGGTCACGCCGCCAACCCGACGGTCTATAGACGAAGGCTGGGTAGTCAATTTGGGAGCGCTCAACGCGTACTGCTCCCCCCATTAACCCCCGTTCTAAGCGCAACGCCAAGTCGTTACCCCAGCCTTTCTGCTCTCGGAAGATAGGCTCGGATGCCAAAGAGACCAGTTGTTCCAGAAAGTCGCCGAGTACGCCAGACAGTATGGGCATCGGTGAATCGCGGCGCAATGCTGTGCGTGATGCGCCGGCAATCAGGCCCCGTACCGCCACCTGATGGGCGTGCATTACGCCGGCGCGGTCAGCGGGGAGATAATGCGCCGGATGCCCTAAAGGACCGACGATATGAGAAAGCGCCGAGCGCGCAAGCCAGCCCAAAACCTGGTGGGCGTTATCCTGTTTCTCATCGCCTTCCGGTTCCGTCAGCCAGAAAAGCCGCGGGAAAAAGGCGTTCTGCCCGATGCCTATGGGCAAAGCATCCGGGATTGAGGCGCCGATATTAAAACTTTGCCCGGCCAAGGTAATCTCGTACCGGAAAGAACTGCTATACCCTGATTTCGCCGTGGACTTGCCGTGGATGGCAAAACGAGATTCCGCGTTATTCGGATAACGGATCAGGTTTTCGGTTTTGTCGATACCGAAGCATCTCACGATTTCGCTGTCCAGAACTTCGCTCACGCCGCCAACTCCTCTGATAACACGACGTACAAGTGCTGCGATCGCCTCCGGCAACTCGAAGTCTTGAGCCGACGACTCCGGGTGGAAGATTGCTTCCGGACGCGGCCGACGTTCCTGCGCCCACGTATTAAGGACGGCGATGTCGTCCGCAGACAAGTCAATGTCTTGTGTCGGCATTATTGCCGGGAGTCCGGATGTAAACATCCGGTCGAAGTTGCTCCGGTAAGCAGAGTTCCCGGAATAAGAGCCGAGAAACTGGTGCAGTGCGTAAGTCAGCACCGCCAAGTAGGATTTGCCCGTATTGCTCGGCCCCACGAACACGCTCATCGGGCGCAGTTCCACTCGCCCCCGGGCGATTGGGCCGAAATTGGAGACCGTTAGTTCTAGAGTATTAACGCCGGCTTCCGTAGCCATTATAAATCCTCCTGCGACGGACACACTATGAGCCGCGCAACCATTCTAGCAGACGCTCGCCCCCGTCCTGCAGGGCTATCGCATATAAATGTTTCTGGTCAGATAGTATTACGATACCATGGCCGGCACGGCAAATTTTTGACCTGTCGACTGCATCGCATGGGACTTCAGGAAGTTTTCGAGCCCTAAAATCGTCCGAAAATAGAGCGTTGCGGCCTCGAAAATTTCATATGCGATAACCCTGCCCCGTTCTTTCTCTCAACTGGCGACTCCGGCCTCGATGTCCTATACTCCCGTTCAATCAACAGCAAACCCATAAAAGCGCAACCCTGCTGCGGAGGCCACTATGGTATTGGGACTCAGAAGCTACCGCCCCCTGGTCGGCGGCGTTACCCACATGGTTAGCACCGGCCACTACCTGGCCACGGCTGCCGGTTACCGGATCCTGGAGCAGGGCGGCAACGCCATTGACGCCGGGGTAGCCGCCGGGATCGTTATCAACGTGACCCTGCCCCAGTACACCAGCTTCGGCGGCGTGGCTCCCATCATCATCCACCATGCCGAGTCCGGCGATACCAGGGAGATCAGCGGTCTCGGTCGATGGCCTGCCGAGGCGTCCAGCGATTATTTCCGCACCGAACACGGTGGCGACATGCCCCATGGAGTGATGCGCACCGTGACCCCAGCTGCGCCGGACGCCTGGCTCACCACCCTCAGTCGTTACGGCACGATGACCTTCGAGCAGGTGGCCACGCCGGCGCTGGAGATTGCCGCCGGCGGGTTCCCGATCCCGGCTACGCTGCACCGCGCCCTGGCCAGCAGCGGAGACAACATCATCCTCGATGAAGGGGACACCAGCCAGTGGACCAGCACCATGCAGATCTTTTATCCCAATGGCAAGGCGTTGGGCGTCGGAGATCTCCTGGTACAGTCCGACCTTGCACGCACCTTCCGGCGCATGATTGACGCCGAACGCGGTGCGTCCGGCCAGGGCCGGGAGGGCGCCCTCCAGGCCGCGCGGGACCTCTTCTATAAGGGCGACATCGCCGAGGAAATGGTCGCGTTCATTCGGGGCCAGGGCGGGTGGCTGTCCATGAACGACCTGGCGGCCTTCTCCGTGGGCGTGGACACTCCGCCTATGATTGACTACAAGGGCCCGGACTCCGCAGAAATCCAGGTGTACGCCTGCGGTCCGTGGTGCCAGGGGCCGATGAACCTGCACGCCCTGCGTATCCTGGAAGGCTGCGACCTGCCGGGCATGGGCCACAATTCGGCCGAGTACATTCACACCGTACTTGAAGCCCTGAAACTGGCTTTTGCCGACCGTCACGCCTACTACGGTGACCCCGATTTCGTCGATGTGCCCATGGCCGGCCTGCTCTCCCGGGAGTACGCGGACATCCGGCGACGGGAGATTGACCCCAGCCGCGCTCATCCCGAGATGCCCGACGCCGGAGACCCCTGGGCGTTTCAGTCAGGGACTGGCCCCGCGGCCCGCAAACCGGAACCAGTGGCCGGACCGCTGTCGGCGGATACCTCGTATATCTGCGCTGTGGATCGCTGGGGCAACGCTTTCTCCGCCACGCCCAGCGACGGGTTCGGCGGCGCGCCCATTGTGCCCGGTCTGGGTTTCATGGTGTCCGCTCGCGGAGCGCAAAATTGGCTGGACGAAGATCATCCCGCCGGCCTTGCGCCCGGAAAGCGGCCCCGCCTCACTCCCAATCCCGCGATGGCGTTCCGGGACGGCAAACCCTGGATGCCCTTCGGAACGCCGGGCGGCGACGTGCAGCCCCAGTCCATGGTCCAACTCTTCCTGAACGTTGCCGAATTCGGAATGGACGTGCAGCAGGCAATCGAAGCCCCACGCGCATCCACCTGGAGCTTCCCCAATTCCTTCTGGCCCCACGCCTATCGACCCGGTCTGGTCGGCGTTGAATCCCGCATCGCGCCCTCCGTGGTGGACGACCTCCGCAAACGCGGTCACGACGTGGACGTGTGGAACGAGTGGACCCCGCGGATGGGTTCCTTGTGCGCCATTGAGATCGATCGTGAGCGCGGGAGCCTGTTCGGGGGCGCCGATTTGCGCCGAGACGGCTACGCGATGGGCCGCTGATTTACCATCCGCCGTAAAACAAGAGGGCGGCGCCGGGAAGATTCCCGGCGCCGCCCTCTTTGAATGCACGCTGAGTGTGACAGTAGATTGACGTGGTTGTGGCGCTTCGTTTCGTTTTATCCCGCGAGCTACGGCTTCGCCATCCGGTAGCCAATGCCGTGCTCCGTGAAGATGTACGACGGCTTACGGGCGTTGTCACCCAGCTTTTGCCGCAGCGTCTTCACGTAGGCCCGAAGCAGTTGCGATTCTCCCGCGTACTCAGGTCCCCAAACCCGGTGCAGCAACTCGCCCTGGGTCATGACGCGCCCGGCGCTTCGGGAAAGCTCGTGTAGGAGCTTGTACTCCGTCGCGGTCAGCTGCGTCGGTCGGCCGTCAACCAATACGGCGTGGGACGCATAGTCGATTTTCAAGTCCCCCATCGTGTATCCGTCATGGACCTCGTTGCGGTTGAAGAAGGCTTGTCTGCGCAGCGAGGCCCTGATCCTTGCCAGCAGCTCGGTCGGTGAGTACGGTTTTGTGATATAACCGTCGGCGCCTATGTCGAACGCCAGGATCGCGCTCGCTTCGTCTCCCGGGTCCAAAATTGCAATCGTTGGGACATGGTACGTGTTGACGATCCTGCCCATCACTTCAAACTCTTTTGGTTCTGAGTTTGACAGATCGAATAGTATGAGGTCCGGATTCTCGGATGCTACCAACTGCTCAATATCATCGAGGTCAAACGACGCCAATGGAGTGTAGTCGGCACGGGACAGCGTCCTCCGTGTGAGCGCCAAGATGTGCGGGTCGTCGACGGCCAGGAGAATCCGAGGTTTCTCGCCTAATGGGCGACCGTTTCGTTCGGGTTGGTGGTCAAGCGTTGATGGCGCATTGGAGTCGCCTTCGTCGGCAACAGGGATTGTGAAGGTGAACTCCATTCCGTGATGGGCCTCGCTGCGTCTGGCATGAAGCCGACCTCCATGGGCGTTCACTATGCCTTTGCTGATGGCTAGGGCTAGTCCGTCTCCTTCCAAATAGTCCCTTGCCCGTTCGGGATGTACCCGCAGTAATCGCTCGAAAACTTCCGGTGGTTGAGTGAAATTGGTGCAGGAGGCATGGCTGGATATAGTGATAGCTACATGGAGTTCCTGTTCCCGTGCGCTCACGGTCATGGTGTCCGCTCCCGAAGAATATTTGAAGCTGTGTGCGAACAGACCGCGTAAGACCTGGTCGATGCGCTTCCGGTCCACCATTACCATGGGCAGGTCGCCAGGGATGTCGGCAAGTATCGTCTGCCCGGCATGGTGCCTGCCAAATTTCTTGATCGCCCCTTTTACCAGGCTTGGCACGTCGTCGGAACCAAGAGACACCTGGAATGTCCCTGCCTCTATGTCCGAGAGTTCGATCAGGCTGTTAATCTGGGCGCGCATAAACTCGGTTTGATGGTCGATGATCTGGAGCAATTGCAACGGTTCGCTTGAGTCCATCGACTCTACGAAGGACGTCAGCGCGAGGACTGAACCCTTGATCGTGCTCAAAGGCGTCCGCAATTCCTGACTTACCAAGCCCAGCAGTTCGGCCCGCATCCGCTCTGCATCGAGGTGAGGGGTCATGTCCTGCATGGCTACCACCACAGACACTATCTCGCCCCGATCAGAATATATGGGAGCAGCATTGACTAATGCGGTGACGGTCTTCCCGCTCGGGAGGCAGATCACGATTTCTTCAGCGCGTACCGTTTCTCCGCTCTGCATCACTCGGGTAGATGGCAGGTCACTGAACGGGAGTTCCCGCCCATCGGCCCGCCGGAAAGAGACCACTTCCGGCATGCGTTCCCACGATCCATCCGGCAGGCGCAGGTCTTCCACCATTCGCTGGTTTTCCCGATTGGCAGCACGCAACTTGCCGGTCTTGGCATCGAAGACGAGCACGGCGATGGGGGAGATATCGACTAACGCCTTCAGGTCGGTTTTGATACGCCGTTCTGCTTCAAATTTGCGCGCGTTGGCGATTGCCAACCCGGCGTGAGCGGCGAATCGCACGATGATGTCCTCGTCATCCAGGGTAAATTCTTCCCCGCGTTCTGTTTCCGCCAGGTATATGTTGCCGATGTGCAGCCCGTCACGGCGGATCGGCATACCCAGGAAAGAGTGCATCGGTGGGTGTCCGTCGGGCAAGCCGACCGCCCTGGGGTGGCTCGAAATGTCGGCCACCCTGACCGGCCCTCCAACTTCGTTCAAGTACCCGAGCAAACCCTTTCCCTGGGGCGGAGAACTAACTCCGTGAAACTCCTCCCCGGTGGCCCCGGAGGTGATTATGTTCTGAACATCCCCGGATGTATCGTACGCCAGAAGTGCCCCATATCGGGCGCCGGTTAGCCAACGCGCGTTATCGATGACTCTTTGAAGGACAGTCTCAGATTCCAGGCTTTCCGAGATCCGGAGGCATGCTTCAGCCAAGTTGGCGAACCTGTCTTTAGACGCCTGAGAATTTCGCTCGGGCGGGTCCATTGCAGTCAAGGTATCCGTCGATATATGTGCAGGCATCATTCTTCCGTGTGAAAACTGTGTGGCCGGTTGCCGCAGGCACATCGTGCCAGTCAACCCGTCTCACTGCCACGGGTTCCGGTAAGGAGTGTCTCTGCCGGATTCCTCGTTGGCGAGTTGCAGAGTGACCGTCTGCGCCGACGCATCATACCACACATTTTCCGCAATTCAAATATTCATTACGGAAGTATTGCTGCAATGTAACGACGCCGTAACTCATTCCGATGGTCGTGGACTATCGGTTCGGGGCATGGGCGTCGGCACTTGGCCCAAGGCCCCTCCAATGCTGTTGCCGTACGGGAAACGTATCATCCTTACGACTGCCGCATATGTGGCGAGTATCTCACAAGAATCGGTTATATAACTATATTCGACTCGCATATAGTCAGTATGTGAAAAGCTGCCCATCCGTCCGAATCGTTACCAGTCTGCCGGATCCGTTTCGGATCGTTTACAATAGGCCGGCGGTAGCCTCACAGGTTATTTTGGCCGCCTGAAGCGCGCCGCGCCCTGCAGTCGTAGCAAGGATCCATAGCGCCAACCCCCGATATTCGGGAACAACGACTGCGAGCAAGCGGAGGCCCTGTTTCCAGTAGAAAATTGGCAAAAGCCACGCCCCTCCGACGGACCGGTTCCGGGTCTCGGCGTTGCGAACCTACGGCTACCACGGTGAAGCAAGACATCCTTCGCGTACTGGGTTTCAATTATGGATAACCTGCAAGCCATCGCCGAACTGGTGCGCCCTCACATTCATAGGGGGACATTTTTCCTACCGGAGAGTCAGACCACCGACTGGTACGTTAACGGTCGCGCATTCATGCTCACTCCGGAGGCCAGCATCCTGGCCGGCCGCATCATCGGCAATCTGCTCGCCGATGATGTCCGCTGCATTGGCGGACCGGCTACGGCGGCCATTCCCGTGGTGACCGCGGTGGTACATCAATCCCTCGTGCCGCGCACCGGATTCTACGTCCGTCCCGAAGCCAAAGGCTACGGGCTTCTCAACCAGATCGAAGGAAACCTCGAACCCCAGGTGGCCATTGTGGATGACACCTGCTATACGGGTGATTCGATTATCAGTTGCATCCAGGCCGTGGAGGAAGCTGGGTCGGTGGTCAGGCAGGTTGTGGCCGTGTTCGATCGGGGAGACGGCGGTGAACGTATTCGCGAACTGGGCTACGACTACCGCTACGTGCTGAGGATAGAGGACGGCGAGCCAAGGCTGCCGGCCGGTTAACGTTTGTGAGCGTTTGTTTGGGTCAGGTTTAGAACTCTTGCACATTGCCCCGAGTTGTCGTCCCACGCTTGGCTGTCACCCGGGGTCTGCGCGATTAATTTGACTCCTGTTCAGATCCGACTACAGGGTCTGTCCGCATAATCAGCGCCACCCCGACAACGGTTGCGGCGGTTGGGAATACAGGTTCGGTATCGCGCTAATGCGCATCGATGTGTTTGGCCGCGTCGGATGATTTAGCGTAACGTCACCGGTGGCTGGGGTGCAATGGCATGCGTTCGGCCACCCGGCCGCAACGGGTCCCCAAGGCGGAGGATGCCAGCCCGTTGCCCAGCATTCGACCGGCCGATGTACCCGTAATCGTGTCGTCGGTGAGTCCAGACGGACTGGGCGCAGGTCGCGCAATCGATCTGCACCGATGTTCCCCGATTAATGATTTGCTGCTGTAGACAGGGAGTCGAAGACGAACTGCCGTAAAATGTGGGCGACTTTTAACACTGTAGCGCGGTCCCATGAATCCACTGGTCAAATTTTCCGATCGCCTGGTCAACTCCGACTGGTTCGAATACTTCATCATCGCCGTCATCATCGTCAATGGCACCCTGTTGGGCCTGGAAACTTCCTCGGCCATCGCCGGCGTTTACGGACGGTGGCTGGAGTTAGGGAACCAGATCGCGCTTGCGGTGTTCATCGTCGAAGCCGTGCTCAAGATGCTGGCGCTGTGGCCGCGCATGCTGCGGTATTTCCGCGACGGGTGGAACGTCTTTGACTTTCTGGTTATCGTCTTCGCCCTGATACCGGCCACCGGGCAGTTCGCGATGATCGCCCGGCTGGCGCGTCTGCTCCGCGTTGTGCGCCTGATCTCGGCGATCCAGGATCTCAGGCTCATTGTGGCGGCTCTGGTGCGTTCCATACCGAGCGTAGGCCACGTGATCATGCTGATGAGCATCGTGGTTTACATCTACGCCATCATGGGTTTCCATCTCTTCCACGAGCACGATGCCGAAAATTGGGGCAGCCTGTCGATTTCTCTGCTCACCTTGTTCAATATCATCACGCTGGATGGCTGGACCGAGGTCATGGACACGGCGATGGAGCGTCATTCTTTCGCCTGGGTGTATTTCGTCAGTTTCGTAGTGGTGGGCACGTTCGTGGTGATCAACCTGTTCATCGCCATCATTATCAACAGCCTGGACGATACGAAGAGAGATCGTGCGTTGGAAGGAGGAGGACCGGTTTCGCGGCAGGACCTGGTGCGCGAGCTGCGAGCAACTCGGGAGACGCTCGAGAGACTGGAAGAGCGGTTGAACGTGGACGATCCCGGGCACGAGGGAAATCGTTGATGTCGTCAGAACATTGACGCAGTGTGCGACCGCGCGATATGGCTGGGTAGCTACCAGCCTGGACACAGTGCCGGTCCTGCAATGGGAATCTCGTGACACGGCCGCGTGCGAGTTGCCTCCCGGGCCGGTGTACTACGAGCATAATGTGCGCCGTGCAGGATGGTATCATTGGCCCGAATCACCCGGGAATGGAGGGATTGACGTGCCTTTTGGAAATGAAGATTGGCTGGCCCTGACCCAGGAAGACCCGATAGAGCCCGAAATCCCGCTGTGCGACCCGCACCATCACTTCTGGGACGGGCGTCTGCAGAGCATTCCGTACCAGCGCTACTTGCTCCACGAGCTGATGGCCGACCTCGATTCGGGGCACAACGTTAGGTCCACAGTTTTCGTGGAGGCGCGGTCCATGTATCGCGCCGACGGACCGGTGGAAATGCAGCCGGTTGGCGAGGTGGAATTCGTGCAGGGGCTGGCGGCGGGCAGCGCCAGTGGCACCTACGGTGAGGCCAGAGCTGCAGCCGCCATCGTAGGCCACGCCGACCTCAAACTTGGGGAAAACGTGGCTGCGGTGCTGGAAGCTCTGCAGGCGGCAAGCCCCAACCGGTTCAGGGGCATCCGACACAACGTGACCTGGAGCCCGGACCCCTCATTAGAAAACCGTGAAACCCAGGGGATTATGTCCAACGAGACCTTCCGCACCGGAGCCCGGGTGCTGGCCCGCATGGGTCTCTCGCTGGACGTAATGCTGTCCTTCCCCCAGTTGAACGAGCTTGCCGAGTTCGCGCGTGCAGTGCCCGAGGTGTCCATCATCCTCAACCACGTGGGGGGAGTCAGCCGGACCGGCATCTACGCCGGCAAGGATGACGAAGTCATACCGGCCTGGCGAGACGGCATGCGGGCGGTCGCGGAGTGCCCCAACGTCACGTGCAAGTTGGGTGGGTTGGGCATGCCGCGGTGGGGTTTCGGCTGGCCCGCTCGCACCAAGCCCATCGGGTCAGAGGAGTTGGCCGAGGCTATGACTCCGTGGATGACGCACTGCATTGAACAGTTCGGCCCGGATCGCTGCATGTTCGAGAGCAACTTCCCACCGGACAAGGTCTCCTTCTCGTACAACGTGATGTACAACGCCTTCAAGCGGCTTTCCCGGAGCTACAGCGCAAGCGAGCGGGCGCACTTGCTCCATGACACGGCAGTTCGGGTATACCGCATCGAAACCTAACGCGAGGGCGAGACGGCATGAAATACGACGTGATCATCGTAGGGGCGGGGTCGGCGGGCTGCGTTCTCGCCAACCGGCTGTCGGAAGACCCCAGCCGATCAGTGCTACTGCTGGAAGCCGGGCCTGACTACCCCAGCCCGGATCAACTGCCTGATGAATTGAAATACGACATGAACCAGGCCGCGTCCGAGGAGGGCGCGGCGCACAACTGGTCGTTGGTCGGCAAGTCCACCGCGCGGCAAGCGCGATCGTTGCACGTGGCTCGCGGTAAGGTTACCGGAGGGAGCAGCGCCATCAACCACCAGATCCTGCTGCGTGGAGCCCCGGAGGATTTCGACGGATGGGCTTCAGTCGGCAACGACGAGTGGAGCTACCAAAAAACTCTGCCCTACTTCCGCAGGCTGGAAAACGACGCCGACATCAGGGACGACTTTCACGGCTCCGACGGACCGATTCCCGTTTGGCGTCATCCCAAAGAGACCTGGCTGCCCCTGCAGGCGGCTTTCTATCGGGCGTGCCGGGACGCCGGCTTCCCGGACGATCCAGACATGAACCACCCGGAGGCCACCGGGGTAGGCGCGGTGCCGCTGAACAACCCGGGCGGCGTGCGTATGAGCACGGCCATCACGTATCTCGATGCCTGCCGCCACCGGTTGAACCTGACCATCCGGGCAAACGTCCTGGCGCGGCGCATCGTGTTTGAAGACAAGCGCGCGACCGGAGTGGAGGTGGATAGCGAGGGAGAGACATTCGTGGTCGAAGGCGAGGAAATTATCGTCAGCGCCGGAGCGATTGCCTCGCCGCACCTGCTGCTACTGTCAGGGGTTGGCGATCCTGAGCAGTTGCGCCCGTTGGGCATAGAGCCGATCCACGATCTTCCCGGGGTTGGTCAAAGCATGAAGAATCACCCGTCGGTGTCCATTGTGTTCCGTTCCCAGCCCGACCACCACCTGGCCTCCGATGCGCCCCGCAACCAGGTGGGGCTGCGTTTCACGGCCGAGGGATCGTCTGCCCGCAACGATATCCAGGTGCAACCCACGACGTCGTATCCGGAGAGCCGGGAAGCCCTCAACATCCGTGTCGGGTGCCGGCTGGAATACCCCTACAGCGAGGGCGTGCTGACCCTCGCCTCTGCGGACGTATCGGTGCAGCCGGACCTGGACTTCCGGTTTCTCACCGATCCCAGGGATACCGCCCGGTTCCGCGACGCCGTGCGCCGCACCGTACGGATACTCGAGCACCCGGCCTTCGCGGACCTCTTGGAGGAGCGCCTGTCGCCCACTGATGAGGACCTGACGGACAACGTTTCCCTGGACGCTTGGCTGGAACAGAACGCCGGCATTGCCGGTCACACCTCGGTGACCTGCAAGATGGGTCTGGCGACGGATCCAACAGCCGTGGTAGACCAGTATTGCACCGTGCACGGTTTGAAGAATCTTCGGGTGGTCGACGCCTCAGTTATGCCCGACATTGTCAGGGCCAACACCAACGCCACCATCATAATGATGGCCGAGCGGGCAGCCGACTTCATCAAAGAGGGTCGCTAGCGCCCGGTTTTGAATGTCGTGGGTTCCGCGAACGGGACCGAGGGGGAACGTCGCGGTGGGCTTTTGGGCTCGGGTCGGCGCCCCTGGTTACTCTATGGCGTGCAGCAGCCCGTCGTTGGTCCTGACGTAGAAGCGACCATCCGCAAATACCGGGGAAATGTCGAGGGGCGATCCGAGAGGGAGCTTCCAAATCAGCTCTCCATCAGATCGGTCCAGGGCGTAGAAAGTCCCTTCTTCAGTGCCGAAATACACGCGGTCGCCCAACACTACCGGCGACCCGTACATTGCACCGTCGGCCGCAAACCGCCAGGACTCCTTGCCGGACAGCGCATCCGCCGCATAAAAAGTGCCCTGGAAACTCCCGGCGTAGAGCGCGTCTGGCGTGACCGATGGTGTTGCCAGCAACCCGGTTGTGGTGCGGGTCCTCGCATCGAAATCCGGGTCGAATATCCACACTCCACCTTTTTGCACCGGCGGACGCGGCACCCCGGGGATCCGCCAATAATAAAACTGTGACCAAACTCGTTTGAACTGGTATTCGCCCGCGATTTCCCGGGCATCGGCGTCAACGGCGTACAACCGGCCGCCGGCAGGGAAATATGCCAGGCCGTTGGCCACCACCGGCGATCCCTTGGTGTTTCCGTCGGTCCGGAAGCGCAACTTGTTCTCTCCGGTCCTGGCGTCAAATACGTAGAGGTTGCCGAGGTTATTCGTGGCGAATACCAGTCCGTCGCCCACCGCGGGTGCTGAACGGACTTCGCCCTGGATCTCCTGCTGCCATAAAACCTCACCCGTCGCCGCATCCAGGGCGTACATGGAGCTGTCTCCAGACCCAACGTAAACGATGCCGTCTGCTACCACCGGCGACGATGCGATGGGACCCTCGGTCTTGTACACCCAACGGAACTGCCGCGTATTCCGGTCCAGGGCTATGATCCGGTGGTCGGTCAGGCCCATGTAGAGCAGGTCACCGGCGAGCGCCGCCGAATGGTCCAATGGGCTGGGGATAGTCATTTCCCAGAGTTGCCGCCCCGTCGACGCGTCCAGGGCGCTGATCTTGAAAAACCCGCCCATGTACACCACGCCGTCGTGCACGATAGGGGCGGCCCGGGTAGGAGTGCCCAGATCATGAGACCAGACAACCCTTCCTTCGGGCTGAGCCGCCTCAGTGGATATATGGCGAGTGAGTTGAAGATCCCGGCCGGCCATGGACCATTGGTCCGGCAGCGAAGCCGAGCTGAGCTTGGTGCTGGGAGAGTTGAACAGCAGCGTGATCGGGTTCGGGAAAAAGGGATAGTACAGCCACGCCAGGAAAACGAGCACAATCACGATCACCGCGGCTCGGATCATGCGCCGTCTGGTAAGCCATTTCCGACCACCTGACGGCGGCTCAGCCCATTCAGGGAGGTTGACAATTGTCCGCTGACATTCCTGGCAAGGCTGACCAGGGGTTTGCCGTTCTGCCCCACACCAGCCGCAAACCGCGGTAGCGTTTGACCCGGTTCCGGGACGGATAACGTTGCTCATCGGCGATAGATTAGCCTGTCATCGAGGGTTGGGGCAACACGGGAAAGGTGAGCGGGGACTCCACTAAGCAGTCGGCTCGTTACGAGGGATCGGGGCGCTCTCGTCATCGCTGCGGACGCACCGTTGCGTGGAGCAATATTAGGGCGCGGATGCGTATTCGCATCCGCGCCCGTCGAACGACTGACCGAGTTGGGTTGTTCCGGGCGCACGAACAGCAGGGCACCTACTCTGGACGCCAGGCTTGGTGACTACAAGTTCCTCTGCTTGGGGTCCAGCTTGTCGCGTAGCCAGTCCCCCAGCAGGTTCATTGACAGAACAGTGAGCAGGATCGCCAATCCGGGGAAGAACGACACCCACCAGGCGTCCGTCACGAACTCCCGTCCGTCGGCCACCATCAAGCCCCAAGCCGGAGTTGGCCGGGAGATACCGGCGCCCAGGAAGCTGAGGGTCGCCTCCAGCACGATGACGAAACCCACCTGAAGGGTGGCCAGCACCACTATGGTGTTGACGATATTCGGGAAGATGTAGCGGAGCATGATCCGCGGGTTGGACGCACCCGACACGCGAGCCCGGGAGATGTAGTCCTGCGCTCTGATGGTCAGTGTTTCGCCTCTCACCAGCCGCGCATAGCGCGACCACTGGCTCAATACAAGCACGGCGATGAGTATCTTCATACTGGGCCCGGCCATGGCTGCGACCACGATGGCCACCACTATGATGGGTAAGGACAGCGAGATGTCCACGAGGCGCATCATGACATTATCCGCCCAGCCGCCGTAGAAAGCGGAAATGATGCCGAACGAGGTGCCAATCAAACCCGAAATAGCGATGGCCACGCCGGCCACTACCACCGATACCCGGGCGCCGTAAATAACGCGGCTGAGTACATCGCGCCCGATCTTGTCGGTGCCGAACCAATGCTCCGACGACGGTTCCGCGAGACGGTTGGTAATGTCGCCAGCCAGCGGCTCGTAGGGTGCAACCCATGCCGCCAATATGGATGGAATGATCAGGACCACCAAAAGAACAGCCACCGGGATCACCGGGTATCGTGATACTTCCCGCACGACGGTGCCGATTCCCGGCAACTGACGTGGGCGAGGTCCGGGTAGTGCTACGGCCATGGTTATCGTCCTCGCTTAAGCCCTTGTGACATCAGTTGTACCGTATGCGGGGGTCGAGGTAGGCATAAGCTATGTCCACCAGCAGATTTGCCACAATGTAGATGGTGGTGAAGGTAAGCATTATGCCTTGCAACAAAGCGTAATCGCTCGACCGCGCCGCGTTGAACAGGAGGAACCCCAAACCGGGCCATTGGAAGACCGTTTCGATGGAAACGGAGCCCACCAACAGCGACCCCAATGTGATGGCGAAGTAGGTCAGCGGGGCTATGGAGGCGTTTCGCAAGCAGTGCTTCCAGATGATCTTGCGCTCCGGCAGCCCCTTGATCCGGGCCAGTTTCACGTATTCGCTGTCCAGCACGTCCAGCATGGAAGACCGAACCAACCGGAGCATCGCGGCCACCTGGAACCATCCGATGGCAACGGCGGGCAGGATCAGGTGTCTGATGCCACCCCTCCCGGAGGTTGGGAACCAGTCTAACTGCACCGCGAAGATCCACATCAGGATGATGCCCAGCCAGAACACGGGCAGGGATTGTCCCAGCAGCGCGACCACCTTCCCCGTCCAGTCAAAGACGGTGTCCCGGTAAGTTGCGGTCAGAACCCCGATGGGCAAACCTATTGCCACGGCCACAATTATGCCGGCTCCGGCCAACTGGATTGTGGCCATGAAACGGCTCTTGATGAGTTCGGCCACCGTGAACCTGGGGTATTTGAACGAGTGCCCGAAGTCGCCCCTGACAGCGTTCCAGACGTAGGTGAAATACTGTATATGCAACGGCTCGTTGATGCCCCAGAACTCCTCAAGGTCGGCTCTGACCTGGGCGTCGGCATCGTCCGGCAATATCGCATCCAGGGGGTTGCCGCCAGCGTGACCCAACGCGAAGGCCACGACGCTCACCACCACCAGGACCAGGACCGCTTGGAGGAGGCGGAGAATGATATACCGTTGCATCCTTGACTCCTAACCTATTTGGGCGGTCGCGCTATTGACAGTACGCGCCGCGATTGCTGGGAGACCAATTACCGCGACGCGTTGAAATCAGGCCGTGTTGCTACGTTGCTGCGGCAACTGATCAGCAGGGTGGCGCCTGGATTAACTCATTGCTGCCCAAGTCGCCGCCTTCCCAACCGGGGAACGGCCAGTCGCAGATGATCTCGGGGTCCACGATCGTCTCGATGGGCACCCAGAAAAGTGGTATCCACTCGTGCTCGTAGAACTTGATATTGCCCATCTGGATCAGGACGTCGGCGCGCTCGCCAGGATCCATGGTGGTCTGCAACGTGTGATACAGATCCCGCAGTTCTTTGGTCTCGTACATCCAGACCACGCCGCCATCATCCTTGTGGGTGTTGAACAGCATCATCTGGGCTTCCTGGGCCTTGAAGGAGGGCGTGGTCGCCAGGGCCGTTTCGTGGTTGGCCTTTTGGCGTCGGCGAGCCACGACAGCCGCCCGGTCCTCGTCCCGGAGGGTCAGGGTAACCCCGATCTCTGCCCAGGCGAGTTGCATGAACTGGGCAATCTGGGGGAGTTCCGGTGCGCCGGGGAAGGGATACATGGGAACGATGATCTCGAACCCTTCGGGGTAGCCGGCCTCGACCAGAAGTTGCTTCGACGCCTCCAGATCGTAGCCGTACTCTTCCTCCCAGTCCGCGTCCCACTGGGGATTCCACGGTGTCAGTTCATCATGGAAGGAGTGCACCTTGGAGTCCCACACCCGACCCTTGTAGAGTTCCTGTTTGAAGGTCTCCCGGTCCACGGCCTTGTTCAGGGCCTTTCGGACCTTGATTCCAATTTCGCCAGGGGCGGTTACGGGGAAGTCGGGGTCGTAGTTCTCGGGGTCGTTGTAGAACATGCCGCCGAAGCGGAAGGCGGTTTGCTGGGCAGGTCCAGTGCTCTGGATGATCTTGAAGCCTTCCTCAACCAGCTTGTCGCCCAAGTCCCGGTTGACCTCGGTCATGTGGGTCTCGCCGGCGCGGAACTGGGCCAGGCGGGTGGCCTCTTCCAACACCCAGGTGTTTCGCATTTCCGGATAGTCGGGGTCGTGACGCCAGTGGCCGTCCGGAAAAGCCAGGGAGTAGTCCACGTTGTCCCGCGTCAACTATATTTGCCGGTTGGCGTCAATCAGTTTTGCCGGTTCACCTCCTCGGCTTGGCCCCGTTGCTGGGCAGCGTTGGTCCGGTAGCTGGGGACGTCAAACTCCAGGATGGCGGAGTGGTGCACGACCCGGTCAATCGCCGCGGCGGTGGCCATCGGGTTGGCAAAGATGCGTTCCCACTCCGAGAAGACCAGGTTTGACGTGATGCCCAAGGACCGGCGTTCGTAGCGTTCGGCGATGAGGGTGAAGAGGACCTCTGATTCCTCGGCGCCCTGGGGCAGGTAGCCCAGGTCGTCGAGGAGCAGGAAGTCGAAGTTGTCCAGCTTGCGCAGCTGGCGGGGCAGGTCCAGGTCGCGCTTGGCGGCCAGCAGCTCCTGCACCAGGCGGTAGGCCGGTGCGAAAAGGACGGAGTGGCCAGCTTCCACCAGGCGGTGGCCCAGGGCGCACAGCGCGTGGGTCTTGCCGGTGCCGGGCAGTCCGAAGGCCAGGACGTTGACGCCGTGTTCCACAAAGCTGCCCTGGGCCAGATGGTCCAGTTGCTGCCGCAGCGCCAGAGACATCCGGTCGTGCTCGAAAGTTTCCCAGGTCTTGCCCGAGGGTAGCCTGGACGACTGACGCAGCCGGTTGATGCGCCGGTGGCGGCGATCCTCGGCTTCCTGTTCCAGTACCTCCAGGAAGATGGACAGGGCATCACCGTGGCCAGCCGCGGTGAAACGAGCCACCGACTGGGCGCCCATGGTGGGCAGCTTGAATTGACCGCACAGCTGGCCGATGCGGTCCTGCATGATGCTGGTGTCGACGACCGTCATCCGCACACCTCCACTGCGGCCAGGCTGACCGTGAGCAGGCGGTCGTAGATCTTCAGGTCCGGCTGGCCGGACAGGGTGAGCACCGGAGCTTCGGGCACCTTGGGCTCGGCCAGGTCCCGCACCTCGGTGTAGTCGAAGGACTCACCCGCCTCCAGCAGCAACGACAGCGCGCTGTCCACCGTGGCTTCCATGGTGATCGCCGCCAGGTGCAGGATCCGCACGTACTCCACGTCGGCACGCTCCCCGCGCCATTCCCTGAGCGCGTCGTAGGTCAGCCTGAAGTGCATGGTGGGAAACAACTGCTCGCGGAAGCGGTAGCGGGCGAAGGCTCCCGGCTTGCGCACCAGCGATCCAATGACGTGGCGGTAATTGACGTTGGCTTCCCCCTCGCCACGCACCCGCTCCATGCGTTCCACCAGGTGGCCCTTGTAGTAGACTTCCACCCAGTCGGCGTACAGACGGATCTGCACCTCCTTGCCGATGAGGCGGGAGGGAACGCTGTAGCTATGTCCCGCTACCTGGATGGTGCACCACTTACGCACCTTGGACTGGTAGTTGGCGTATTCCGGCACCGGGGCTGGGGGCAGGGGCCCTAGGCAAGCCATTTCCTGCTCCAGCTTCCCCTCTGCCAGGCGATTGCGTCTCTCCACCATCTGCCGGACGAAGCTGGCGTAGTCGTCGGTGGTGTCGAAATCGCGGCTGCCCCGCAGGATGAGTGCCTGGTCGATGGCGTCCTTGAGCCGGTAGTGGGCATGCTCGGCGACGCCGTTTTCATGGCTCTGGCCGGGATTGATGCGGGTGGAGCGGAGGCCGCAGTGCTCCAGCAGGGCAGCGTAATTGTCGTTAAGAGCACGGCCGCGGCTGCGCCGCATCTCGTGGGTGGCAGCCGAGGTATTGTCGCTGCGCACCACCTGGGGGACGCCGCCCAGGGTCCAGAGGGCATTCTGCAATCCTTGCTGCAACGCCAGGAAGGTCTCGCCGGCGGCGACCTCAGCGTAGCGCCATCCCGAGTGGCTGAGTATCAACTGGAACAGCAGGTGGGGGTAGGACTGTCCGGCGATGGTCACCTTGAGTTCCCCGCAGTGGGTGAAGTCGAACTGGGCTTCCCGACCCGGCGGATGCACCTGGGGGAAGTACACCTCCTGATCCGGCCCGTGGAGCGCCCGCCAATCCTGTAATCGTCGTTGCAGGGTGCGCAACTGGGCGGCGCTGAACCGCCCAGGATGCTGCTCGGCCAGCCAGTCGATAATTGTCGTTGCCTTCAGCTTGCCCGTCGGATCATTCCGTAGCAGCGGCTCGATCTCATCCTCCCACACCCCGTCGAAGGGGTCGGGCCTGGTGCGCCACCGATGCTCCGGTTTCGCCTGCGACGGCAATGGGCCACTCTGCCACTTCCGCGCTGAACGCACGCTCATCCCAGCCTTGGCCGCTGCCGTTTCCTGTGTCTTGCCTTCCATACGTTTCTGCCTCAATAGCCTGGTTTGTCGGTCTGTAATCAACGGTACCTCCGTACCGAATGATTACCCCCTATCGACCGGCAAAAATAGTCGACGTTACCGGCAGGACTAATTGTCGTCTATCACACGTATACTTCCTCGACCCGGCCGTCATACTGGTACGGTCCGGTACCGGCCAAGGCTTCGTAGTACGCGGTAGTGCACCCCTCGCTGGCCTGGTTGGCAGCGACGTCAAACCCACCGGCCTGATCGCACTGGGCCTTGCTGGATATCATGTTGCCCGCGGACTCGGCGGCGTAAAACAGGTACTCCGCGGAAGGATTGACCGTGTGAACTTTGATGTTGTAGGGGTCAAGTACTTCCACATGATCAACGTTGCAGATACCTCCCTTGTAGCTGGCGCGGGTACCCTGCTGGCAGTTGACCTGAAAACTGTGGATAACGTCAGCTGCGGTGAACTCACCGAAACCACGATGGAACTGGACGCCCTGCTCCAACTCAAAGGTCCAGACGTCTCCGGTGGCGTTCATCTCCCAGCTTCTTGCCAGCATGGGCTTCCATTCGCTGGTATGGGAGTCCAACTGAACCAGGTACTCCATGAAGGGGCTGTGCTGGTAAACGAAGTCCACCCCGCCCAGCCACGGCACCACGGTGTCGTCGATCGGCGTGATCAGCCCGAGGATGATCTTTTGCACCGGCAGTTGTTTCTCGTCCACAACCATGCTGCTGGGTTGGTCCTGTGGCTCGGGCATCGCGGTGGGTTGGGCCACAGCCGCTGCGGCGTCCCCGGATGCCGGCTGCGCCGCAGCAGGCTGAGCGGTATCAGCCGGAGTCTCTGCTCCTCCGCATGCTGCCACGAATGCCAGAAGTAACAGTGCTGGCAACAACAATAGCAACGAGGGGGTTTTGATTCCGTGACGGTTCATACCAGACCTCCAGACTGTGATTTTCACGCCCGTGACCGTGGGCCAAGCCGCTTGTCATCGACGATTCCCGGAGACTCGCGGCGGTAATTATTCAGGTTCATCAGGACGATTGCGAATTCAGTCGGTCTCCCTCTGAATGCCGGTTATCGCCGTAGCATATACGGAATCGGGCAGCCAGTATCCGATTTAATGACTGATATCGTGAAATAGATTACGGAATAGCGCCATCTGCGTTGTCCTTTGTACCGTGTACGGTAAGGTCAAGCAGTGGTGAGAGGACCATTCGCAAACTACGGCGGACTTTATCCCGAATCCACCGAAGGGATGCGTGGGGGCTGGCTACGCAAGGGAAGAGAAGCGTGGGTGATGGGACAGCAGTGCCCTGACGCCGCCGGATTCGAGCGGGTGAGGGTAGAGACAGCTATGCCAGGGGGATGTTGACGGCTCGCGAGTGGCCGCGGAGGGCGAGATCGTCGGGCAGATGGCAGCTGGAGACACGCGGTGCTCAGCCTGACGCGGGACGGCCAGGCGGTTGGACGGTCTGGTTGAAGGGTCGGACGCCGAAGGCGGCGTCAGGAAGGGAGCGGCAGGGCTCGCAATCGCTCCAGGGCGCGACTGAACTGGTTCTCCCAGGGCCAGCCCTTGGGAAGGTGCAGGGTGAGGCGACGGGCCTTGCGGGTGATGCGTCCGGCCAGGGAGAAGAAGCGTCGCCGCAGGGTCTTGGTGGTAACCACCAGCTCGCCCAGGCCGATGCGCGCCGTCCAGCGAGCCAGATTGTGGGCCATGACCTGCACCGCCAGCCAGGCGGCGTTGGCGGGGAAGCGTCCCGAGGGAAGATGATTGAGGCCCACGCCGTACTTCAGGTCGCGGATGGCGTTCTCGATCTCGGCATGGCGGCGGTGGTCGGCCTCCAGTTCCAGAGTGTCGCCCTCCCGGTCGGTGATGCAGGCGTGATAGCTGTAGTCGGTAAGCAGCGCCAGTTGGGAACCGGGCGCGGGCTGCACTCTGCGGACGATGAGCCGCGTTGGTGCGGCGTCGGGCTCATGCTGGAAGGGTGTGTATTCAGTCTCGGCCACGTCGGCGCTGCCGTCCATCCAGTAAGGGATGGGCGTCCAGTCCGTCTCGGGTATGGCCTCGATGAGATTGCGCAGGCTTTGGTGCTGGCGGATGGTGATGGAGTAGCGGACGTCCATCTTGCGGCAGACGGCGACCATGGCGTGGGTGTAGAAGCCGCGGTCGGCGCGGACGGTGAGTTGTCCGGTGGCTCCGGCGTAGCGCACCCGGCCCACCGTCTCCCGCAGGAAGTGGTCCGCGCCCCGCGCGGTGTTGGCCCGACCCTGGCGCAGCCGCGCCATCAGCACGTCGCCGGTGTCCGCGGCCACGGCCAGCAGCGGGTGATAGCCCCGCTGGCCGGTGTAGCCATGGCGACGGGCGCCCTCCTTGCCCAGTCCGTAGGTCTCGCAGACGGTGGAGTCCAGGTCGATGGTCAACGGCGCATCGCCCGGGCCTCCACCGGCAGCCCAGGCCCGAGCCAGGAACTCCCGGCTCACCCGATCCAGCTGGCGAACATGACCCCACCGGAAACTGCGTAGAAAGGTCCCCAGGGTGGACGGCGCTTTGACCACGCAGCCGATGGCGCTGGCCGTCCCGCCGGTGCGCAACACGTCGGCGTCGTCAATGCAGTCGCCGCCGGCCAGCGCCGACGCCACCAGGGTCAGCACCTTGTCCCCCGGGTTGGCTCGACCCGGCGCATCTCCCAGGTCAACGTGGCGGTCCACCAGCTCACCCAGACCCAGATGGTGGGCCAGGGTGACCGGCAGGAGCAGTCCGGCATTGGCCACCAGACGGTGATCATCGAAGGCGACGTGGATGCGGTCGGGGCTGCCCAGTGGTAGCATCTAACAGGTGCTCCTCGTTTCGGGTCGGTTTCTTGTTTCAAAAACCATTATCCCCGAAGCCGGGAGCACTTTCTCATCCCCTCAGCACGCCGCCACATTCATCCTTTCGGTGGATTGGGGTTTATACTAGTGCCACAATTGGTGTCAATAGCGCGAAAAGAAGGTAACTGTTCAGACTTGAGGGGATCTGCGGGCTTTTTGACCCTGGACGCAATGGTAGCCAAGTACGGAATGTCCCCGGTGGGACAATTAGATCCCCTCAAACGTGAACAGTTACAAAAGAAGCGTCATGCGGCTGCAAGATAATTGTTCGTTGTGTCATTCGTGGCCCTCGAACGCACGGCCACTGCCGGCATGGCCAATGCTTATGGCGTTTCCACAACGGCCAGCTGTTGATTGGGCGACACGTCGTGGAGGATTTGGACGATCCCGCTGGGCCACCGGATATGCACCGAATCGGCCTTGGTAGCCCGGCCCAAGCCGAAGTGCGCCAGCAGCATGTTCTGGCTCTTGTTGCTGGAGCCGGCCGCGATTTCCCTGATTTGTGTGCGGCCATCATCGGCAACCACGGTGATCCGGGCTCCGATGCCGTCGCGGTTGCTCGCTGTTCCAACGGTTTTGACGCGGAGCCAGTTGGCGTCCCAGGTGCAGCCGTTCAGGAACATCCGGGCGTTCTGAGGGTGATCGCCTTCCAAACCGAGATTGGCCAGGTAAAGGTCCAGGCAACCGTCATTGTTGAAGTCGGCGTAGGCCACTCCGCGCCCGACGCCCCGATCGTCGGCGCCGCTGATCGACGACACGTCCTCGAACGATGCTTGCCCGGTGTTGCGCAGCAGCAGATTGGGCTGGTGCTGTCGGTTGGTGAACCGATCGCTGTCCAGGTGGCCGCTGGCTACGTAAAGGTCCTCCCAACCATCGTTGTCATAGTCGAAAAACACCGTACCCCAGCTGACTCGTTGCCGCCTTTGGAACGCTCCCCGTCCCACCCCGGCATCGGCAGCCGTTTCGGTGAAGGTGAGCCCGTCGCCGTTGTTTCTCAGCAGGACGTTGTCTTCAATGTTGGTCACGTAGAGGTCGAAATGTCCGTCGAGGTCGTAATCGCCTACCGCCAGACCCATGCCGAACATGGCCACGTCGGTGCGGGAGCTGCGGGAAATATCCTCAAATTGCCAGCCGCCATCTGCTGCCGGACCATCATTGAGCCACAGGACGTTGGGCTGGATATCCTTTCCGAAGTCGTTCACCACGTACAGGTCCGGGTCGCCGTCGTTGTCGAAGTCGATCCAGCCCGGTTGGAATCCGGCTCCCCAAAGGTTGCCGAACTCTCCCGCGATATTACTCGGAGACATGCTGTCTCCCAGCAGATGCGAAACTTCTGTGAACGTACCGTCGCCGTTGTTGTGGAACAGACCCAGGGGGTACCGACTGGTTGAAGAGCCTGAGATCAAGGGCGTCCAGGTCGGATTCCTCCATGTGCCGGACAACTACGAAATCCAGGTGGCCATCCCGGTCATAGTCCCCCCAGGCGCAGCCCATCGACCGGTAGCTGGGATCAGGGTCCGCCAATCCGGAGCGGTCCGTCACGTCCATGAAGGCTCCCGATCCATTGTTGCCAAAGAGTTTGCTGGAGCCCCAATTGGTCACGTAGAGGTCCTGGTCGCCGTCGTTATCGTAGTCGGCGGCACACCCTCCGTTGGACAAGTCCATCAGTTCGTCGACGCCGGCTTCAGCGGCGACATCGGTGAACGTTCCGTCCCCATCGTTCCGGTACAACGCGTTGGCCCCGTCGATCTCGTCCACCGAATCGCTCCAGGAAGGTTTGGACGCAACGTAGATGTCCTGCAGGCCGTCGTTGTTGAAGTCAAAAATGACCACGCCCGCTCCCAACGGGATCCGGTCCACCGGGTCCCTGAAGTGTTCAAAGGCGACGCCGGCTGTTGGCGCTGCGTCGGTGAAGAACGGTTTGTGATAACGGAAGCCGTCGGTCAGGATCCCGGTACGGCCGTCGGGATTGGTTGCCACCGCGTCAACCACGCCGGTCGGGTGCGGAGGGGCCGCAACGGTCATCGTTTGCGCGTCGAGAAACTCCACGACCCGCGCTTCCAGTCCTCCGATGGTGATTCGGCTGTGCTCCTCCAGGCCGGCGCCGGAGATGGTCACCAGGCTTCCTCCCGGGGTGGCGGGGGCGGGTGGATCCAGGGCCAAAATTTGCGGCCCATGAGAGTTGGCCGGTGGGAGGTCTCCAGGCCCCCACACCGACCCAACGTCGGCTCCCGGACTGCCGCTGAGGTTGGTCTGGTGTGACCCGTCGGCGTTCATCGCCATGATTTCCGGGGCTCCGTACCGGTCGCTGGTGAAGGTTATCCGGGCGCCGTCCGGAGACCAGGAGGGCCAGAAATCGTTGAAAGCGTCTCCGGTAAGTTGCACCGGGTTCGCGCCGTCGGCGTCCATGACGTAGACGGAACGCCAACCCGTCCTGCTGGAGGAAAAGGCAATTTTGGAACCGTCCGGCGACCAGGCGGGAAATTCGTCGGAGGTTGCGTTCCTGGTAAGACGGACCTGGTTGGAGCCGTCAGAATCCATCACGTAAATTTCCAGGTTGCCGTCACGCCGTGAGTTGAACAGGATGCGCTGCCCGTCGGGAGACCAGGCGGGCGAGGAGTCGTAGCCCGGGTCGTTGGTCAGGTTGATCTGGTTGGACCCGTCGGCGTCCATCACGTAGATCTCCCGGTTTCCGTCCCGGTCGGAAGGATAGGCGATCTGGCTGCCGTCCGGTGACCAGGCGGGGAACACGTTGTCCGGGCCGTTGTCCCTAGTCAGGCGCCGCACGCGTGACCCGTCCGCGTGCATCACGTATATCTCGGGACTTCCGTCACGGTCGGACACGAACGCGATCTTTTTGCCGTCAGGCGACCAGGCCGGCAAATCGTCATAGCCGGAGTTATTGGTGAGGCGCTTCGGGTTGGAGCCGTCGGGATACATCGAGTAGATTTCAAAGTCGCCGTCCCGGTCCGAGCTGAAAACGATGCGGGAATTGGAGCTGTCCAGGAAGAATGGCCCGACGAACAGCAGGCCCACGCCTCCAACCATGCTCAGCGTCCACGTGCCCGCGGCAAAGGCGGCCACCGCTTTCTTGGGCATGACGCGGGTCAACCCCCAGAAGGTAAAGGGGCCGGCCGCCGCGGCTCCGAACAGGAGTGCCGCCGCCGGCGCTGCGCCCATGCCGACCAGCATCAGCACGGCCACCAACGGGATCTCGAAGAGCAGGGGTACGTTGATGAGGATGCCCAGGGTTGCGGCCACGGCGATGCCTGACACATTGTCGCCCAGGTAGGCAGCGACGGTCTCCGGCGTGATCCATTGGATCACCAGACCGCCGGCAAACCCTGCCAAAACCATGGCGGGGCCCAACCGCCACAGGTACCGGAGGCTGGACTTCGACCAATCCCTTAGCCCGGAGACAATGGTTTCTCGCCAGGTTGCCCGATCCGGTACCAGGCCGTCCTCTCCGCCGCCGAAAACGTCTGCCAAACGGACCTGCCGCCTGACGAGCAGCGCCACCAGCGGGCCAAGCACCAGTACCCCTACGATGCTGACCGCGATGCGTGTGCTGGCCAGCATGGGCGTGAAGACCAGGGCCGCCATCACCAGAGCCGGCACGTTCAGGGTGGAAGACCCCTGGGTTATGGCAATGGCGGTTTCCACGGGTGCTCCGCGGTTCCGAAAGGCCGATGCAATGGGCACGATGCAAGCGGAACACAGGTTCATGGAGGACCCGACGGCGAACCCGCGCAACACCCCCTTTATACCGCCGCCAGTGAAACGGGAGCCGCTGTTGCCCGGAAAAAGGAACACTTCCGTTATGCCCGCAGCGAGGAACGCGAAAATCATTCCCACCGTTACGAGCTTCAAGTAGCTCGTGGAGAAGTCCCACCACCGTTCGAAGAAACCGGTTTCGGGTTCCCGGTTGATGCAAAATCCCTGGAAACACTCGGACCTGGGAGCGTTGACACCCGCCAAATCCGCTTCCACCGTATCCAACTTGGGGATGCGGTTGAAGGCCAGAAACAGAGCAAGAATGACGGCCAACAGCAGAACGCCGATGACCCGCTTCTTTTTCAGCGCCGTATCAAACATACGCAGTCGCTCTTTGGCGATATTCCGTCAGCCCTTGGGCCGGCAAGTTTGGCAAGCCGGAGGATGGCCGGGAAATACTCCGGGTTTCGCCAGAATGCGCGGATGTTATGCGCGCCGCAATATGCCGTCAATGGCAGGGTGACAACCCCTGGGGATGGTCCGCGCGTACCCGGTTTCAGTCCACCTGTCATTGCGAGCGAAGCGCGGCAATCTCGTCGGGATAGTAACGTCTCTTTCAGCAACGAGACCGCCGCGTCGCCGTGCTCCTCGCGATGACAAACTCCGTACGCTTGAGCGCACGCGGTTCGTTGACTCCCGTTAAAAAGCGGTGCTACGGTGGGCCACCCTGATGAACCGGAGCTGCGATGCGCCGGACCGATTATCGCTGGATTATCCTGGCTACCGGGTTCGCGATCCTCTTTTTCAACGGAGGGTCCCGCTCTGCCCTGGGGCTCATGCTGAAACCCATGGGCGACGATCTGGAATGGAGTCGGTCGGCCCTGTCGCTGGGGATCACAGCGTACATGCTGGTTTCCGCGCTGGCGATGCCCTTCGTGGGTCGCCTGGCAGACCGCTACGACCTCCGCTGGATCATGGGTGCCGGGGTAGTCGTGGGTGCGGTGGGTGTGGGCTTGATGAGCCTGATCGCGGCCCAGTGGCAACTGTTTGCCGTTTACGGCCTGGTCTTCGCGTTGGGGAACGCCGGGATTTCCAACCCGGTCGTGAGCGTGATGATCGTGCGGTGGTTTCCGGACCGGCGCGGCGTGGCCAACAGCGCGGCGGTATCGGGCAATGCCATCGGACAATTGGTAATCGTTGGATCGCTGGCGCAATCGTTGGTGCGGTTCGGTTGGCGGCTGTCCTACGCGGGGCTGGGGTTGGCCAATCTGGTTATTCTCGCGCCCATAGTATTCGCGGCGGTGAGAGCGGCGCCGTCCCAGGCGGCCCGAGGAGAACGGCCATCGAGCGACGACCCAGCCGTGGCGGAGCCGGCGGTCGATCTGCCGCAGGTTCCGCTGCTGACGTCGGGGCAACTGTGGTTGCTGGGTGGGATCTACGCCATATGCGGGTTTCAGGACTTTTTCGTGGCGACCCATGTCGTGGCGTTCGCCTTGGACATCGGGTTCGGCACGCTGATCGCGGGGAACCTGCTCGCCTTGATGGGAGTGATGGGACTGTTGGGGGTGCTGGTCTCGGGGTTCCTGGCCGATCGCATTGGACCGGCCCGGCCAACACTGCTGTGCTTCGCAATGAGGATAGGAATTTTTGTGCTGGTGATTCTTTCCCAGTCCAAGCCGGCGGTGATGATGTTCGCGCTGCTGTACGGCTTCACCTTCCTGATGACGGCGCCGTTGACGGTGATCTTCTCGGGGAACATCTTTGGCACGGCACGGCTGGGCCGGATCAGCGGCACGATATCCATGATCCACCAGATCAGCGGAGGCATCGGGGCGTTGGCCGGGGCACTGGCGTTCGACATCTGGGGCAGCTACGACCGGGCGTTCGTGATGATGCTCGTCCTGTCGGTGGTAGCGACGGTGGGCACCCTGCTGGTTCGGGACAGGACAGCCGGAGCGACAGCGCAGGAAGGGATCAGCCGCGCGTAAGTGCGCTCGACGCGTAGCTAGCGGCGTCCAGACAAGCATGGCGGACACGGTTGCCGCACACGTCAGGGGACGAAGCGCGGCATAACCTTCGTGGCAAAATTCTCCAGGTTGCGCAGAATCTTACGCTGTGGGATGCCGGAATGGGCGAACTCCACGAGGAGGCAGTCCAAGTTGCATACTTCCTGCAGTTCCCGAATCTTTTCCGCGACGTTGTCCGGCGAGCCCACCAACAGCGTGCGGGGCTCCAGGAAGTCCCAGTCCAGCTTAACCTCCGGATCGAGCTCTTCGCCGGGATTGGTGAACACCTGCCGCCCGCGGAAGGGGTCGTTGAATATGAACGCCGACATAATGCCGCTCTCGGCATCCCGGCGGGCTTCTTCCATTGACGGGGCGACGTAGGTGGATCGCATGACCGCCTGGTCTTCGCCCAATCTGTACGGGCGGCCCTCCAGGTTGGTACGGACCTCGGCATAGAGTTCCATGCGTTGCCGGATTCTAAGTGGAGGCGGCTGCCAATAGCAGGCTTTCAGCCCCATTTCGGCGGCGGTCGTCACCGACCGGTCGGTGGACACCGTCATCCACAGCGGAGGATGAGGAGTTTGGTAAGGGCGAGGCGTAACGCGCAGTTTGGTCACGCGGTTGCCGTCCTGCCACTCTGGATCAGCGGCGAGCGACGGGTGGGAGAAAACAGTGTCCGGAGCGGGAAAGGTGTAGTTGGATCCGTGGTGGTCAAAGTACTCGTTGGACCAGATCTTGCGGACTATTTCGACCGTTTCCTGGAACAGCTCCCGGTTCTCCATGTCCTTGCGGGGGTCCGCGTTGGGGTGGAACTGCGGCCCCTCGTATGGCCAGATGCCGCGTCCGAAGCCTACTTCGAGGCGACCTCCGCTCATGTTATCCAGTATAGCCAGGTCCTCGGCGAGCCGGATCGGATGCCACCAGGTGACGATATTCGCCATCTGGCCGATGCGGATTCTGGAGGTGCGGGCGGCTAGGTCCGCGCCCAGCAGTATCGGATTGGGGAGATCGCCCACGCCGAACGGGGTGAAGTGATGCTCGCCCAGCCATATGGCCTCGAACCCAAGCTCTTCCGCCAGGATGGTCTGCTGCCTCAGGTTGTCCAGCAGACCTGCCGAATCGGTGGCTTCGCCGGCCGAGGCCGCCACGGTGGTAAATGCCGCGAATCGCATGCCAGGGCCTCCTCTCTTAGGTTCGTGCACCAGATGCCTGCCGTAGCGATTACCTTACCCGAACCAGCTTCTGCACGCGCTGGTTGGAGGTGTCGGCGCCATAAATGTCCCCCCGTGAATCGGTGTAGACCTGGTGAGCGTACTCGAAGGTTCTGCCCCGGGCCAACAACTCGCCACCCAAGCTCAGAATGCTGATGCGCGGCACCTGGTCGGTAACGTAGACCCTCTGCTCTGCGTCGATGTGCACGCCCATGGGACACTTGAAGTCGGTCCACTGGTCCACGAACTCACCGTCGACGGTGAACACCTGCACGCGGTTATTCTCTCGGTCGGCCACGTAGACCCGGCCGTCGGCGGAGACTCGGATGCTGTGGGGCACCAGGAACTCGCCGGGCCCTCGGCCGGGACTGCCGAAGGAGGCGATCAGGGTACCGTCGGCAGCCAGCCTGTGCACGGAGGAGTTGCCGTAGCCGTCGGCCACGAACAGATCACCGGAGGGGGCCACGCAAACATCGGCTGGATGGTTGAACGGGGCCTGGAGCGCCGCGCGGTTTCGCGTGCCTATTGACGATAGCAGCTCGCCTTCCGTGGAATATTTCAGGATCTGGTGCGCGTCCCGGTCCACGAGATAGACGGAATCGTCCGGCCCCACGTGGATGTGGTGAGCGTCGGCGGGTACGCCGTCCGGACGCGTCCAGGCCGCCACCGGGTTCCCGTCACGGTCGAACACCAGCACGGGAGGCCCCTGCCGCTGGAACACGTAGACCCGATCCCGGCTATCGACGGCAACGCCGCTGATGCCACGGAACCCCTGGCCGACCGGCAGGCGGGGCCATTCCGGTTGGTATTCGTAAACGTACTCGCCCATGCCGACGGTGATTGCCATGTGGTTGCCTCCGCGGTCCGGTTGTCCGGAGTTGGTGGGATTTTAGCACTGCGCGGGTCAGTTCCTTCGCGGTTTTTGGCCGACTGGCCTAGCACTTCGCCTTGACCATGAAACGCTGCGCTGTTAGCGTCCGGTATCCGTGATAGCAACTTTTGCACCAGTGCGACCATACCAGAGGAGGTCATTATGGCCATTTCCACAAAGGCAACACCGCAAGTTTCGCCCCGTGCGACGATCTCGCATCCCTTGGACCCGCTGACGGCGGACGAAATAGCCGAGGCATCGGCCATCCTGAAAACCCAGCGGGATCTGGGCCAGCGCACGCGGTTCGAGACCGTCGTGCTGCGCGAACCGGACAAGGAATCTGTGCTCCGGTTCCAGCCGGGCGACCCGATACGGCGCGACGCCTTCCTGGTGGTGTTGGACAATGATGCCGCAGCCACCTACGAGGCGGTGGTGTCACTCGACGACCGCCGCGTCGTTTCTTGGGAACACATCCCCGGCGTGCAGCCCCGGGTGATGTTCGACGAGTTCATGGAGTGCGAGGCCGCGGTACGCGCCGACGCGGGATTCCAGGCGGCCATCAAGAAGCGGGGCATCACCGACCCCAACCTGGTGATGGTGGATCCATGGTCGGCCGGCAACTACGGGTATGAAGACGAGGAAGGCCGCCGGCTGGTGCTGTGCCGCAACTTCGCCCGGTCCAGCCCCACGGACAACGGCTACGCCCGCCCCATCGAGGGCGTCACCGCCGTGGTGGACCTGAACAGCATGGAAGTGGTGCGCGTCGACGACTACGGATTTGTGCCGTTACCGCCGGACGACGGCAACTATGGCGCCGAGTTCGTGGACAAGTTCCGGGATGACCTGAAACCGCTGGAGATAACCCAGCCGGATGGGCCGAGTTTTCAGGTCGACGGTTGGAGCGTAGTTTGGCAGAAGTGGCACCTGCGCGTCGGGTTCACGCCCCGGGAGGGGTTGGTGATTAACACTGTCGGGTATGAGGACCAGGATCGGGTCCGGCCCATTCTGTACCGGGCGGCATTGTCCGACATGGTGGTGCCCTACGGCGAACCTGGCAAGGACCACTACCGCAAGAACGCGTTCGACGCCGGCGAGTATGGCATCGGTTCCCTGACCAACTCGCTGACCCTGGGATGCGACTGCCTCGGAGAGATTTACTACTTCGACGCCGTGCTCAATAACGGCAGCGGCCAGCCGTTCACCATACCCAATGCGGTGTGCATGCACGAGGAGGACTACGGCATTCTATGGAAGCACACGGACTGGCGCAACGGGCAGACCGAGGTGCGCCGCTCCCGGCGGCTGGTCATATCCAACGTCGCCACCGTGGGCAACTACGAGTATGGCTTCTTCTGGTATTTCTACCAGGACGGCACGATACAGATGGAGATCAAGCTGACCGGCATCATCAATACCGCCGGCATCGCTGAGGGAGAAACGCCCAAATACGGCACGCTGGTGGCGCCCCAGCTGAACGCGCACATCCACCAGCACTTCTTCAACTTCCGCATGGACATGAGCGTGGACGGCGAGGATAACTCGGTGTTCGAGGTGAACACCGTGGCGGCCCCTCCGGGTCCCGACAACCCTCACGGCAACGCCTTCTATGCTGAGAAGACGCTGCTAGGCACGGAGCACGCGGCGCAGCGGGTGATCGACCCGATGAGCGGCCGGTACTGGGTGGTGTCCAACCCGTCGGCGAAGAACGCGCTGGGGCAGCCGGTGAGCTACAAGCTCATGCCGGGCGAAAACATCCTGCCCTTCGCGCATCCCGACGCCAGCATCATCAAGCGCGCGGGTTTCATGACCAAGCACCTGTGGGTCACGCCCTACCACCGGGACGAAATCGCCGCCACGGGTCCGTACCCCAACCAGCACCCGGGCGGCGGCGGCCTGCCCGAGTACACGAAGAACGATCGGAGCGTGGCGGACACGGACGTGGTGCTCTGGTACACCCTGGGCTACCACCACGTGCCGCGGCCCGAGGACTGGCCCATCGCGCCGGTGGCCTACTGCGGGTTCAGCCTCAAGCCGGTGGGGTTTTTCGACACCAACCCCGTGCTGGACGTACCGCCCAGCGACCACTGCGGGGAGGCCTGTCATTCCTGACGGGCAGCCCGCGTGGAGTAGGGAGCGTCAGAATTCAAGCGAGTTATCGTAGCAAGGGCCTGCGCCAGAGAGGGTAGGGGCGAATGATCATTCGCCCCTACGTGTGAAAACCCCAGATGTTACTCGCCGGCCCTATGCCGCCTGGAGCATGGGCCAGAAAGTGGCTGCGGCGCCGCCCATCATCCAGTCAATGTCTTCGGCGGACAGCCAGGGCAGGGCCGTCTTGCCGAGCTGTACCTGGCCGATGAAACCGCCCTCGCGCGACGACGGGAAGTTCGAACCCCACATCATTCGCTGCGGGGTGAACGCCTCAATGACGCGCCGGAACAGGTCCTTCTCATCCTCCGTCAGCCCCGCGTAAGGACCGAGACTGGTGCTGGAATAACGGAGGCAGGCGTTGGGCAACTGTGCCAGGTCCTCCAGGGCGGCGGTCATACCAGTCTTGTCGGCGGACCCGCTCCAGCCGGCGAAATGGTCCGGGGCAAAGCGGACGTTGGGGTGCCGGTTGCCGATGTTGCGCATGCGATTGACGCGATCGGCCGTGCCGCCGCCGCCGATGGAGATCGGCACTCCCAGCGCTTCGGCACGCTGCCACAGGGCGTCGCAGCGAGGGTCGTCGGGTTCGGCCTGGCTCTGCAGGCGAACGCCCCACATCCCGCGCTCGTTGGTCCAGTAGGAGAGCTTGTCAGCCGCGTCGTCCGCCGCCGGATCCAGGATACCCACGGCCACCGTGCGAGGAGCGTACTGGAGGGCGCTGTCGCATTGGTAGGAGTTGTCGAGACCGTAGGAGCCGTTGGGCTGCACCAGGGTGGCACACTCCACGCCGGCGCTGTCCATTTCCTTGATCAGGTCGTCGACGTCGTTGCTGACCTCGAGGGACCAGCCGGAGGCGTCCGGGTGAAGTGGATGGGCGGCTTTATCACTGCTGACCACGTGAGTGTGAGTGTCGATGATCATGGGCGTAACTCCTGGCGGTGTGGTTGGTGGAACCGGCGATAGCTTTGCTATGGCATCATACAGGCGTTGCGAGGGTATCTAGAACAGTTCGCGGCTTGCGATATTCGCGCCTTCGCGCATTGACCGGAGCTTTAGCCATACGATGCCAGCGTCGACCCGGTTGGAGCCGGCGGAGGTGTCGAAGCCGCAGTCGGTACCGGCCAGCACACAGGTTGGGTCTCCACCGGTAGCGGCCACGGCCTGATGCAAGCGGTCGGCCACCAGCCGGGGATGCTCCACGTAGTTGGTCTTGGTGTCGATGACGCCGGCAACGAGCAGCATCCCGTCTGGCAGTGGGCGGTCACGGTACACTCGGTGTTCGTGGGCGTGACGCGGGTTTGCCATTTCCATAACCAGCGCGCCGACGTTGGCTTCGTAGAGAAGGTCGAGGATGTCCTCCAGCGGAACATCGTAATGGTGTGGGCCCTCTCTGTTGCCCCAGCAGACGTGCAGCCGAACCCGGTCGCGGGGGATGTTGGCCAGGGCGTGATTGATGGCTCTGATGTGCAGAGCCACCAGATCGCGGAAGACAGGCAGCGGTTCGTCCTGGTACGACACGTGCCGTTCCATGGCCAGGTCGGGGCAGTCCAGTTGCAGGGTCAGGCCGTTGGCTACGATGATCTCGTACTCCTCGCGCAGTTCCGCTGCCAGCGCGAGCACGTAATCCTCGTGGCTGTTGTAGTACCGGTTGCCCAGGGTCAGGGCGACTATGCCGGGCGACGCAGCGGTCATGAACAGCTCTTCGGGCTGGTTGGCGGCGGTGCCTGCCACATCGAGCAACTGGCGGCATTCCCGTTCCACCAGGTCCAGCCGCTCGTAGGCCAGCGGGCCGACGCAGGTGGGTACGTCGCGCATCAGCTGCACAACCCGGGGCCGCACCAGCGCTGGGAATTCGTTCTGGTCCCGGTGGCCGCGCCGGGTCCAGGAACCGCCGAAGCCGGACATCCGCTGGGTGACGTAGGTGGAGAAACTGACGCGGGACTGCTCGCCGTTGTTAATGACGTCGACTCCGGCATCCAGCTGCGCCGACACGACCCGTGCGGTGGCCTCCCCTGCCGCAGCGTCCAGTGCCGTCTGGTCCACCGGTTCTCCACGCGACACGGAGCCAAGCATCGCCACCAGCCCCTCAGGACGCGGCAGGCTGCCGGTGTGGGTGGTCAGGATGCGTGTTTCGCTGCGTTTCATGGGCGGTTGTTCCTTGGCGGTTGCGGTTCCGGCGGCGTACCCGACCATACCACGATCCAGATGCGGCGATCTCCGAATCTGATGTTCGTGCGTAAAACGGGTCCGAGTTCAGTGTACACAGAAGGGTCGGCTGGTGCGATTTGTGACGAAAACGGGCAATTGCCCCTGTTGCCCAATCAGCCGATGGCGAATATTATACTTTGGCGCAGTTAGTGAAAGCGCGAACACAACAATACTCTCAGGCATAACGGAGTAGGAAATGGCAATTGGAAGCACTTACAAGGTAGTCGAGCTGGTGGGATCCTCCAGCGAAAGCATTCAGCAGGCCGTTGACGGCGCCATCGCCCGGGCCGCCCAGACCATCCGGAACCTGGACTGGTTCGAAGTCCGGGAAATCCGGGGGACCATCGACGACGGTAGCGCCAATTGGTACCAGGTCAAGGTGGGCGTCGGGTTCCGCGTGGACTCCGGTGAAGATATACGCGAGGACTAGGTCCGCCGCGTTTTCCTTTTCGGAAACAGCGCCCGCCACCGGTGGTGGCGGGCGTGTGTTCGCCATACCTGGACCAGTAGCCTCTGCCTGTACCCGGCCCGGTCGGTGGATAGTATGGGGCTTGACTGGTAGTTTCCCCGCTGTGAGACCGGCAATGGTGCATCTGCCGACCTATATCAACTGTCGCGGCGCTTGCGACACCCAGTCGAATCCTGGTTCAACGTGTGCCGTTCCAAGGATTTCGTGGATCCCTCCTTTGGCGGAAATGGCGGTCGAAGGGTAGGCCAAACGGCAGGGTTTTGATACCCAATAGCCTCGGTCCTTCATGCTCATGCTTTTCGCATCCAACATTAGCAAAGCCTATTCTGAGCGGACCTTGTTCAGCGGGTTGAGCCTCTCCATGTCCGCCGGTGACCGCATCGCGCTGATCGGTGCCAACGGTTCGGGCAAGACGACGCTCCTCGACATCCTGGACGGCAGTACTCTGCCGGACGCAGGTTCGATTTCAGGGCGACGCAATACAACGGTGGGGTACCTCAAGCAGGAACCGCCGCCATTCGCGGGCCGGTCGCTGCTCGAGGAGGTGCTGAACGCCAACCCGGATGTGATCGCTCTGGCCGACCGGATTGCCACTACGCGGGAAGCTTTGTCATCGACTCCCGGCCCAACGAAACAGCGGGAATTGATGGATCTCCTCTCCCAACTCGACGAGGAATTGGAAGCCGCCGGCGGAGCCGACCGTGATCACGAGGCGAAAGCGATCCTGTCAGGCCTGGGCTTCAAGGAAAACGATTTCTCTCGCAGCATGAGCGAGTTCAGCGGCGGCTGGATCACGCGGGCCGAGCTGGCCCGGTTGCTTTTCAGAAACCCGGATCTCCTCCTGTTGGACGAGCCCACGAACCACCTGGACCTCGAAGCAAACCTGTGGTTCGAGAAGTACCTTTCCTCATTTCCCGGTGGAGTGGTCATCACTTCCCACGACCGCGCCTTTTTGAATCAGGTTGCCAACCGGATACTTGCCATCGAGCCGGGAGAGGTCGTGCACCATCGAGGCAACTACGACGATTATCTGGTCGCCCGGGAGCGCGCGCTGGAAATCAAACAGGCTGCCGCTGCGCGCCAGGAACGGGAGATACAGAGGCAAATGCGCTTTGTCGAACGGTTCCGATACAAGGCCACCAAGGCAAGGCAGGTGCAAAGTCGGCTGAAACGGCTCGACAAGATAGAGGTCATTGAACTGCCCCGGTCGACCCGGAAGGTCAATTATGCGTTCCCGGAACCGCCCCGTAGCGGCTCCGACATCCTCAGGCTGGACGACGTAGCCAAATCTTACGGCGATAACGTGGTGTATCGCGGTTTGGACCTGACGCTGGAGCGAGGCGACCGTGTTGCGTTGGTTGGCCCAAACGGAGCCGGCAAGTCTACGTTGCTGAAGATCCTTGCCGGGGTGCTGCCCATCGACCACGGGGAACGCGGGCTCGGCCACAACGTGATCACCGCCTACTACGCGCAGCATGTACTTGACCTGCTCAACCCGAACAATACCGCCCTTGCGGAATTGCAGGAGGCCGCGCCGTCCGAATCGGAGCAGAACCTGCGTACCACCCTGGGCGGCTTTCTGTTCACCGGCGACGACATTCTCAAGCCGATATCCGTGCTCTCCGGCGGCGAAAAAGCGCGGGTGGCGCTGGCCAAGCTGCTGCTGCAACCCAGCAATTTTCTGCTGATGGACGAGCCGACCAACCATCTCGACATAACGTCCCGCGAGATCCTGGCCGACGCTCTCGGCGACTACCACGGCTCCATCTGCCTGGTGACACACGACCGCACCCTGATCAGGCAGGTTGCCAATAAGATAATTGAGATTGACGGAGGGCTGCCCCGGGTTTTCCCCGGTGATTACGACGGCTATCTGTATCGCAAGCAGCAGGAGGCGGAAGCGAAACCCGCCGCCGCAGTTTCCAAGGACAAGACACACGCCACCGCGGACAACGCCTCAACCACGAGACGGTCGCGGAGACCCTTCAGCGCCAAAGAGGAAGAGGAGCGAGCCCTGAGCCGGCAGGCCCGGCAACTGGCGGCCCGCATCGACGAGATCGGCGCTGCCATCACTGAGCGCGAGGTCCTCACGTCGGAGCTGGAAGCCATGTTCGCCGACCCCGAGCAATTTGAAGACCGGAGCCAGCTGGAGGATACGGGTCAGCGGTATCGGATCCTCAAGGAGGAGGAGCACTCGCTGTGGGACGAATGGGAGCGGCTGTCTCTGGAGGCAGAGGACGTGGATCGTACGCTGGTGGCTCTCAAAACCGGCTGATACGGCGGGAACAGGTTTACCCGCCAATTCCGCGGTAACTCGCTAGCCAGGTCGCTGAACCCGCGTACGACGTGAGGTAGTCTCGGGGCCGCCATCACGAAAACGGGGTGATCGGATGCGTGTGGGGCAGCAGCATTTCTACTGCTCCTTTTTTCGGGCTAACATAAAGGACGCCACAACCGCCGGAAGCGGATCACGCAAGCATGCGTGAGCCTGTTAGTAGCGTGTCAGAGGGCTTGAGAACCCCAGGCATGCGTGCGGGTTGGTCGCCGCGATGCGGCTTTGACGGGCCTGCACACGACGGGTCTCCAGAGCAGATGAATGTCGCGACGTGGGTCGCGCGTCTATGGCTCCGGGGCGGGCAGGAACAACGGCAGTACTACCTCGGGATCGTCGACCACAGCAATGAAAGTAACCTGAACCGGCATGTCGATGCCGATGTCCTCCGGCGCCACCTGCAGCACGTTGCTGCAAATCCGCAGACCCTCCTGCTCCTCCAACTCGATCACGCAGACGTTGTAGGGCGTCTGTTCCTTTTCGTGGATTGCCGGGTGCACCGGGTGCCGCACGATCACGTAGGAGTACACGAAGCCCCGGCCACTGACCCTGCTCCAGGTGTATTCCAGCGACGAGCATTCGGGACACATCGGCGTCGGCAGGTGCCGGAACCGCCCGCAGTCCGCGCACCTCTGGATGCGAAGCTCGCCGTCCCGCGAGCCCTCCCAGAACCCACCCTCGTAGTCCGGCACCCGCTCCAGGTCCGGCAGCGGCACGCCCTCCAGGGGCTTGGTCATCGACGGCGATTTGGCGAAGGTCTCGCTTGCTTGAGTCATTGCACTTCCTCGCTATCCTCGACGAATTATCACCGCGCCGCTCAGTTGGGCCACGCTGCTGCAGGACAGCACCCGGTTGATGGTCTTGTGCGGCGGCTGCGCCGTGGAGTCGCCCCGGATCAGCCGCACCGCTTCCTGTACGTGGGTCAGACCGTGGATGTACGCCTCAGAGTGGTTTCCGCCGTGGGTGTTGACGGGCAGTGCACCATCGAACCGGATGTTGTCTCCCCCATCCACGAAGTCCTTGGCCTCGCCCCGGGGCACAAATCCGTAGGCCTCCAGGTTGATCAAGCAGAACGGCGTGAAGTGGTCGTAGAACATCAGCGCGTCCATGTCCCTGGCGTCCAGCCGGGCCCGGGCCCACAGGTCGCGCGCGGTGTTCTCAGATTCTGCAACGGCCAGGTCGGGACGGTAGATGATCCCATCGTTGCGGGGGCCGGAGCCCTGGGCCGCCGCCTCCACCAGGGTCAGCGTGCCCGAGTGACGCAGCTCCCGTGCCCGCTCCGGCGTCGTCATCACCACCGCGGCGGCGCCGTCGTTCTCCTGGCAGAAGTCCAGGACGTGCAGCGGGTCCACCACCATGCGCGAATTCTGGTGGTCGTCGATGGTGATCGGTTCCCGCCGCAGCGCCCGGGGGTTCCGCGAGGCGTGCTCCCGGAGGGTCACCGCCACCCACCCGAAGTGCCGGCTGGTGGCTCCGTACTGGTGCATGTACCGCCGCACGAACATCCCGAAACGGTGCGCCGGCGCCATGTTCCCCCAGGGCACGGCAAAGCTGTCCGCTCCGCCGGCGATCCGCTCCGGACCCCGGGCCCGGCCCAGGCGCAACCCCGAACGCAGGTTGGCGGCGCGGAAGCAAACCACGTAGTTGGCATAGCCGGCGGCGATGGCGGCTGCGGCATGGCCCACCACCGCGTTGCCCGCGCCTCCACCGTAGGAAACCGATTCCCAGTGCCGCAGGTTCTTGATGCCCAGCGACTGCGTCAGCAGGGTCTCGTGGTTCGACTCCATGTCGTAGCGGATCAGGCCGTCGATATCCTGCGGAGCGATGCCAGCGTCGTCGCAGGCGGCCTTGATCGCCTCCGAGGCCAGTTGCAGCTCGCTGCGGCCCGAGTTCCACGAGAACTCCGTTTCGCCGATCCCGACGATCGCCGCCTTGTCCCGAATGCCGTTGGTGTCGGCAGGAATGATGTGGGGCGTCATGGCCGGCTACTCCTCCTCCCAGTCCACCACCTGCCGCTGTTTCAGGTCATGGATCTCTGCGTCGGTGTACCCCAGCTCACTGAGGATGGGGCGGGTGTGCTGACCCTTCAGCGGCCCCGGACCGACCCGGCCCGGCGTTTCCGAGAAGTCTATCACCGGAGCGTACCGCCAGAACTCGCCGTAGCGCGGCGCCTCCACGGGCGTGAGGATGCCGTTCTCGCGCACGTGGGGGTCCTCGTTGAAGAAGAAATACATCCCCCGGTCCTCGGCCTTGACGCATGCCACGTCGGCGGCGGTCAGCAACTTCTCCCAGTGCAGCGGTTCTTCGGCAGCGAACACCCGCGCCAACTCGCCGGCGAGCCCATCGTCGTGCTCCCCTCTCATCCCGGGAGTGGCAAACCGGGGATCATCCAGCAGGTCCGTGCGGTCAATGGTGCGGCACAGCGCCTCCCACTCGTCTTCGAAGGGACACGCGAGGAACACCCATCCGGTTTTGGCCCGGTACAGGCGGTATAGGGCGTGCAACCCGTATCCGTCACTATCTGGCAGCGGGCGAGGTTGCTTGCCCTCGTGCCAGTAGAAGTCGTCGACGTTGGCATAGGCGTTGGCGGCAATCATGGTTGACTCGACGTATTGCGCCGCGCCGGTGCGCTCACGGGCATAGAGGCCCAATAGCAGGCCAACGGCATTGACCATGGCCGTGCTGTGATCGGCGGTGCCGTCGTTGGCCCGTTTGAGCTTCCTGGACACGGCCGCGATTTCATCGATGGACATGGCCTGCTCCGGCGGCGGGAAAGCGTCCCGACCCATCTGGGCCACGCCGCCACCCGACACCGCGCCGGCTATCGGAGCCATCGACGGCCGGTGCGAGTAGGGTCCGGTAGAGCCGTACCCGCCGGCGTACAGGTACACCAGCTTGGGGTTGATCCTGGCAAGCTGCTCGTAGCCGATACCCGTCCGCTCCGGCGCGCCCGGGCGCATGCTGTGGAGCAGCAGGTCGGCCTTTGCCGCCAGCTTGCCCATGATCTCCTGGCCCTCCGGCGTCTTGAGGTCCAGGCAAATGCACTCCGAGCCTCCCATGGTTCGGTGCACCGACATCGGCATTCCCCGTCGGCCCCAGTCGCCGCCGGGCGCTTCGATGCGGATGACCCTCGCGCCCAACTCGGCGACCAGGGCGCAGCCCAGCGGCCCGTTGATTACCGTCCCCAAATCCAGCAGCGTTATCCCCTCCAGCGGGTGCTTCGGCATCGGCTCCCCGGATCCGTTGGAACGACTTCCGGCGGCACTGCCCAGGCGGGCCAGCGTCTCCGCCGTGTGCTGGCCCAGCGCCGGCGCCGTCCCCTGCGTGCTGCCCGGCGTCGCTTTCATGCTCACCATGGGACCCAGCTGCCGCGTTTCGCCGACCCCAGGGACAAACACGTCCTGCGCGTTGCCGTTATGCACGATCTGAGGATGGTCCAGGGCCTGCTCGGACGTGAGGTAGGGCTCGGCGGCCACGTTGCCGGCTTCACCGAGGAATATGCCCATCCACTCGTCCAGCGTCTTCTCCTGGACCTTCTCCAGCATGATCCGTTCCAGGGCCGCAACGGCGTCCTGGTCCAGGAAGGGCGCGCTCTTGAATCGCGGGTCCTCGTATATGAAGTCCATGTCCAGCCAGTGCATCATGGACCGGAACAGCCGCTCCACCACATTCCCCAGTTGAATCCACTGGCCATCCTTGGTGCGGGCCGGCAGGTACCCTGTGGGGTTGGGACGACCGATGCCCACCCTCGGGTCCGGCGGGTAGGTGTCGGGCAGGTTCTCGATCATCTGGCCGTACACCCAGGACACGTGATCGTAGGTGGTCACGGCCTTCAGCATGCTGGTCTCCACCCGCTGGCCCCGGCCGGTCTTTTCCCGCACGTAGAGAGCGGACGTGATGCCCCGAACCAGCGCCGTTGCTGTCGCGTGGCAGACCCCCCGCACCACCACGTAGTTGGGACCCTCCCGGGGATGCTGCTCGGCGAACATCATCATCCGGCCGCTCTTGGCGGCCACCACGCCGTCGTAGCCCTTGTAGTTGGCGTAGGGCCCCTCGGTCCCGAAGCCGGTCAGCGTGGCATACACCAGCCCGGGATGCTCCGCGCGCAGGGTGTTGTAATCAATGCCCAGCCGCTTGGCGACCCCCGGCCGGAAGCTCTCCACCACCACGTCGGAAAGCCGCGCCAACTCCCGTGCGTTATCCCGTCCCTCCGGCGTTTTCAGGTCCAGTACGACGGTCTTCTTGCCCCGGTTCCACTGGATCGATCCCGGCGAGTTCCGGAACTTTTCACCGCCCGGAGGCTCAACCTTGATGACCTCGGCCCCGAAGTCGGACATCACCATGGTGGCGACGCCGCCGGCCCGCCCGCTGGTGAAGTCAAGGACGGTGATCCCATCAAAGACCTGCGCCATCGCACCCCCCTTGTCAGTAGGCCAATCTATTGGCCCACGGATGCGTCGGGCGGTGGGTCAAGGCATCGGATCACTCGTACCCGTCCTGCCGTACCCGTCCTGCGGGATGGCCACCATGTCCTCGACGCAACACGTCCCTATGCTGACGCCATGGTACGGCGTTTTCAACTCCGGCGCCATCCGCGGCCCCAGCACCGTCTGTTGGTGGCCCGATAGAGACCGTGAACTGCCCCGGGAAGTGGGACAGCCGAAGTAGGAGTATTGCGGGATGATCTCAATTGGCTGGCACGGAGAATCGTCCCACCTAAACGGATAGATCTATCTGGGAGCAGGTCGCTTTCGGTCTGCGCACGCGGATGTGGTACATGCGGAGCATCATTCTTCACTGCAGAGACCTTGCCTTGAAGGCTTGGGAACCTGGAGGTAGTTATGAATTGAGTACGTTCGGGTCGGGAAAGTAGCCCAGCTTGACTACACGCAGTCATATCTTCGAGATATGGATGGCCCGGTGAACCTACCAGAATCCTCAACTCAATGGTTACAGGAATCGTTAAACGGGCTTTTTCGCTACGAAGAGCACCCAGCCGATCTTGCCCGATTCGGCCGAGGCCACCCAGAAGGACAGAGCCTCCACGGTACGGTCGATGATTTCGGCTCCGATGCGGGGCAGAAGCCATTCCCGCTTCTCCTGGAGTCGGTCCCGCACCCAAGCGTAGGAACGTGCCACGTGGTGGGACCAGTCCTCTTCTCTGGTCACGAGTAGGCCCAGCCTGGACAAGGCATCGCGATAGTCTTCCAGGTCCCACATGTCAGGCGAATTGACTCGGTCATAGATTTTTGCCCTGTCCTCGTCTGGAGTGACCTTCCGCACGAGGATGTCGGTAAAGATGAGAGCGCCGTCCGGCCTCAGGACCCGGCGGCATTCCGACAGGACTGCGGTTTTGTCCGCAGCATGAAGTAACGCTTCCTGGCTCCAAACCACGTCATAGTAGCCGTCGGGGTATCCCAGATGATGAAAGTCCCCGTACTCGAAGGACAGCAGATGGCCCAGGCCTGCCTCTCTGCTCCGGATGCCGGCCAGTTCCAGCTCCCTTTCGCTGATGTTGACGCCGGTCACCTGGCAACCGAAGTTTGTGGCCAGGTATCGTGCGGTAGAGCCATAGCCGCAACCCAAATCCAGGACGCTCACGCCCAGTCCCAGCGGAACGGCATTGGCCATGATCTCGTTGGTGTGTTCCATGGCCTCCGGATGGGGGCATTCTTCGCTACAGGGGACGCCAAGGTGTAAGTTGTCGCCCCAAACGGTCCGGTAGATCTCGTCGGCCGGGCCGTCGTAATAGGCTTGGGTAGTGGCGACGATGGCCGCTACGTCTCTCTCGGTCACAGGCAAGGTCTCCTTTCACTGCGCTCCTGACCGGCGCTTCGCAATTCGGCCCGGCGAGATTGGCCGGACTGAGAGGGGGCGCTGGCGCTCCAAAACCTGTATGTCTCCAACTTCGGCAAGCGGGTGCCTGCCTTCCCGCGCCTGTATATAATGGCCCGCAAGCGGCAAGCAATTGTACGCGCGCGGAGCGCGACTGAGGGAATTGCCGCAGGGACGTTATACCCGAGCCTAACGTCAAGCTAAACCCCTTGCGAGTTACCGGAGGCAACATGGCAGTTTTGAAAATTGAAGGCGTGACACACTGGTCGATTCCGGTAAACGATCTGAACGAAGCGGAAGAGTTCTACGGTGATCTGCTGGGTCTCACCCCCAAAGGCAGGCTGGGCAACAACATCATGTCCTGTTTCAACGTCGGTGACCATAACATTCTGTTGTGTGAGCGCTCCAGCCCGGTGGATGGATCCTTGGCTGAGAACGGAGGAGCGCACCATTCATTCACGGTATCGCCCGAGACTTTCGGCGAGGCGTGTCGGGTGTTCCGCCAAAGGGGTATCAGGATCGACAATTTGACCTACCGGGGCCAGGGATTTTTCACCGGCCGCGAGCTTTACTTCTACGATCCCAGTGGCAATCGGCTCGAATTGAGGGACCCTACATGGACCCAGGGGATGCCGGAGCCTTCGTTCGAGGAGCTGGCGAACGCCTAGCCAGGACCTGGTCTGCTGACTCGCTACTCCCGTTACCATTGGAACCCGCAGCTGACTGCGCCGTGGGTGCGTGTCGTTTGCGCCGACGCCCCGTCAAAAAGCATGGATCAACCAATGCCCTGTTTTGCCGGGGGCGATCGCTACGAGCGGACCCGGACGCCGGAGCGTTCCTGAAGAACACTTTAGGTATTGGCTGGCAGACTGGGACACTGTTTCCGCGACAGACCCTTTCCTGATCAGTAACTCCCACACCGTTCGCCGCTGCCCCGTTCTGCATGCAGACTTTGATGCTGGGTTCGACGCTTGGTCCGGGTCCAGCGCAAGGACATGGGTGGTTGCGGGAAGACCTGCGTGAGGGTCGCTAAGGTCGAAATTTGGCCGGATTCTTCATATGATCCGGAACCCGCTCATCCCGAGCCAGCGTGATGTTGATCGGGAATGCTGTCTCTTCATCGGCTACCAGCATCGGTGGATAGTGGGTTACGCCCGCACCCAAGATCTCAGCCATCTTGCCCTTGAGTGCCTGAAAGGGTTAAGCGTCTCCCGGAGACCAGATCCAGTACCTGGACACTGCGCCGGCGTCCACGCGCAGGTCGAATCCGGTAATCATTTCGGCGTCGTCGGACGCCAGGAAGACCGCAGCCTTGCCGTAATGTGACGGACCGGGGAGCTTGAGCAAGGGCGCGCCCCTGCTGGCGTCCGGGAGTAGCCCTGCGGCGCGCTGTCCCAAGCGCGGTCCCGGCCAGTCCACACCCCATCTGGCCGCCCGCTCCCGTCCTTCAGATGCGTCGGTGGCGGTCGGCGTCAAACTGTTGACCCGAATGCCGTACGCGGACAATTCCATGGCTACCGACCGGGTGAAGTTGAGCAATCCGCCCTTGGCGGTCCCATAGCCCACGTTGCCCGGCTCGCCCTGGTGTCCGGCGGTGGAAATGATATTGATGATGTTGCCCTTTCGTTCCTGCTCGATCATCAGATGGGCCACGTGCTTGGTGAACAGAAACGCCCCGGTGAGGATGATATCGGTCTGACGCCGCCACTCGTCTACCAGCATGTTCAATACGCCCTTGAAGTTGAACTGGGCCGCGCCATTCACCAGGATGTCCACACCACCGAACCGCTCCGTTGCCCTGGCGATGGCGGCGACCACCTGGCCCTCGTCGGTCACGTCGCAGGCTACGCCGATGGCGTCATGTCCATCGGCTACTATGGTCGCGGCGCATTTAGCGGCGTGTTCCTCGCGGATGTCGACGCAGACCAGGTTGGCGCCCTCCCGGGCCAGCTCCTCGGCGATGCCGCCCATGATGTTTGGGCTGGTGCCCGTCACCAGCGCCGTTTTGCCTTCGAGTTTCAAACGCTAGCCTCCAACACTCGGAGTATTTCTGTCTTCAGTTTTGTCATCGCGGTCGTCAGTTTTGTCATTGCGGTCTTCAGGTTTGTCATTGCGAGCGAAGCGCGGCAATCCCGTTGTGGTGGGGTATTTCGGCAAGGCAGACCGTCTAGCGCGACGAGATCACTACGTCGCTAAGCTCCTCGCAGCGACGACTGTACGCCTGCATACCTACTTCCGACCGTTGAACTTCTGCTTCAGCATCAGAACTCCGACAAACAGGGCCACCACTAACCATACCCCTACCACTGCCATCCAGAATATGGTCTCCATGGTGCTTCGTCATCCTCCTTCTACTCGTACCTGTGTACTCCCAGTCAAGTTCGCATTCCGGTTCAGCTGGGATCGGTGGCAGGCTTTCTCCTCGTCAGGTCGCGTGGAAGGCGTAAGGCATGCTCCGGTAGCGTCTCGCCGTCCCCTTCTCAGACGTGATGTGGCGCCACGACGGGACCAGCAAGTGGGAGTATGCACCTTCCACATCCGCGAATATGCTGGTCAGATGGCCGGGGTATAACCCCTCCCCAATCAGCCGAGGGTTCCGGCCGAATTGCTAGTCGTCTGTTGCCAACGCAAGCTCAGCTTCCGCTTCCATGGCCGGCGCGTCCTGTACGTTGGTCTTGCTCAGGCCCTGCATATTCGCGTGCCATTGCCTCCAGAACCCCCGCATCTGCAGCTCATCCGTCGACTTGGCGGGCCTGAGCATACCCCGGGAGATGTCGGACCACTCGGTTTCGGTGGCGCGGAAGCCAAGCTGGCACGATTCCAGCGCTTCCACATCGTCGGGGGTGGCAAAGCCGCCCGGTCCGAGGAAGGTCAGGAAGCTGTCCAGCCGGGTGGCCAGCATGGCCTCCGACTCTTCCCTCGGCACCAGGTGCCAGGCCGTAACCTCCATGTGGTCGGGGGCCACGGGTTCGAAGTACCTGACGGTGATGGCCATGATGTCGTTGATGACCAGGTTGGGGTAGATGATCAGGTTGCGGGAAGTGTCGGCCATGCGGAAGGTGCGCTCTTCTCCGTACTTCTCCACCAGTCGCTGACGAACTCGCGCGATCGGCTCCCTGGCCTCCTCGCCGAACAGCGGGTGCCAATGGGCGATGGGCCTGCCGTTCCGCACCGGGGATTCGATCACGCAGTGGCCATTGCCCAGGGCTCTCGCGGTGCCAACGATGCGGGACGCCGCCGTTTGCCCGCTGTCGTCGGTCCCGAGACCGCTGATGTAATCCAGGTAGGTCTGATGAGTCGGGACCAGGTGATAGCCGTCGAGGCTGTTCTCAACCAGGAGCTTCCAATTGGCCTTCATGGTGTACTTGTTGGAACCCCGAACTAACCGCATCCCTTCCTCGGACTGGTCCACGATCAGGTCAAGGTAGTCCTTGGCGCCCGCCAGATACGTGCCTAGGTCTTCGACATAGGGGTTGAAGCACACGAAGTAAAAGCCCCGGTAGCTTTCGACCCTGGGCGGCTCCATCAGGCCCAGTTCGCTCCGGTCGAAGTGAGGGCCGTAGGCCTCCTGGTCGGGAACGCCGATCAACTCTCCACTCGTGTTGAACGACCACGCGTGATAGAAGCATTGCAGGACTTCGGTGTTCCCTTCATCGCGGCGGCAGATCAAAGCGCCCCGGTGAGGACAGGAATTTAGGAACACCCGCACCTGGCCATCCTTGCCTCGGGCGAAGAAAAGCGGCCGGCCGGCTACCGTGCGGCGCCGGTAGTCTCCGGGGTTCGCCACCTCCGACTCGTGCCCCAGGTAGATCCAGCAGCGGCTGAAGATCTGCTCCCGTTCTCGCTGGAACAAATCGTCTGAGGTCATGGATGACCGGTGAACCCTGAAAATACCGCGCTGCCGGTCGTCAACGATCAGGTCTTTAATTTCCATAAGCTCACCCGTATCCCCAGCGTTGTCTCGAACGTATCCCCAGCGTTGTCTCGAATGTGGTGCAAGCCTAGAGTCCTTCTCCGGGCCTGTCAACAAACGGTCCAGGCTGACCAGGGCCTTTCCGAAGTCAAGGTGGAGGTAGGACAGCGCAAGGCCCTTTCAAAGCTCAAGCGTATCCAGTTTCCCGGCATTGCCATTGCCAATGCTCATCCCCAACCCCTGCCACCGCCCCCTCCATTGTCATCGCCACCGCCCCTTCCATTGTCATTGCGAGTGCTCCTCCCTTTGTCATTGCGAGCGAAGCGCGGCAATCTCGTCGGCGCAACGGACATCGCCACGGAAACGAGATCGCCACGTCGCTTTGCTCCTCGCGATGACAAAATGGGTACGCGTGAGCCTTTCAAAGTAATTCACCCCATCAGATTCCGCCCACCATGAGCCCGTCGAAGGATCCCCCTTTCTTCCGCTTATGGTGAGCCCGTCGAACCATGAGCGGACGTCTAGCGACCTTGGAAATGCACTGAGGCTGGCACGTACCCACTTGCGTTCAAAGCGTCATTGCGAGTGCTCCTCCCCTTGCCATTGCCAATGCTCATCTCCAACCCCTGACACCGCCCCCTCCATTGTCATTGCGAGCGCAGCGCGGCAATCTCGTCGGCGTAGAAGACGTCGTCCGCGCAACCCGACCACAAACCATGACACCCCCCTTGCCATATTCCGAACGTATGCTCTATAATGGCTTCACAGGCGATAAATCGGTTCCATCGACCAGGTTCCGAGCGTTCACGGCCAATCAGCACCAAGTCGCTGCCGGCCTCTGCAGGAGACTGTCTCCGACCACTTTAATCGGGGCAGTCCCCTCGGCCACCGCGCCTGCCACAGCGCGCCATGCTTCAGGCATGGAGAATGAGAGCAAAAAACCACAGCGCACCACCTCCGGCCGTAGGGCTGATACCGCTCGGAACCTGGTCAAACACTCCAAATCATCGCCTGTACACCTTGAATCTTCGGAGGAAGTCCACAGCAACACCAACGCGAACACTCTCCGGCGGCAGGGGTCAATCGCCTGTCCTCTGCCGCCGCCAAATTCCGATACCAGGCAAACGCAGCGAGGCTCCTTACCAGCCGGTCAACGCTGCCTGTGCTGAGTGTCCATAAACGGTTACGCTCCATGAGTGAGGCCTGTCCGACGTTGCGCGGTTGGCAACTACCCGCTCTCCCTGCGCATGTCGAAGGACGGTCGGCAAGGTTCGCCGGGCTCACCACGCGTGTAACGGCAATCGGCTTTGAAATGGCCCGGCAGCATCGGGCACTCGCGTCCGATGCGATTGGTGCCGGCATGCCTCCAGTCGGGATGCCGGCCAATATTGGCATCGCGTGGTGGCCTCTGATGCCCGGCGATAGGCGAGGCCTAACCGCCCTCCGTACACCGCCGCCGGGATGCAACCACCCCGTGCCAGGTTGAGGGAGAAGGCTATTTGACGCCCTGCCCCCATGCTGTGCCGAAGTCGGCGCGAGCCGCCAGTTGCCCGGTGAAGGTGCTGGCGTCCTGCAGGGCGAGGTACACGGCGCAAGGGCCGACTGCGCTGGGATCAACCCGTGCATGCCAGTCGCGTTGCGTCCAGGGGATCGCCGCGGAGCCCTCGCTGCGCAGCGCGCCGGGGCTCAGGATGTTGACGGCGATGTTGTGGTCCCGCACCTCGTCGGCCAGGCAGTAGCTGAACATGTGGACTGCCGCTTTGCTGGCGCTGTAAAGGACGCCTCCGCCCTGCTTGGGGTCAGTGGCCATCCTGGAACCGATGTTTATGATGCTGCCTCGCCGCAGTTCCATCATTATGGGAAGCACGGCCCGGCTGCAGAGATAGGGGCCGGTCACGTTGACCCGCATGAGCTGGTCCCAACGGGCAGCGTCGATTTCCAGGATCGACTCCCCCAACACCATGGTGCCGGCGTTGTTGAAAAGCACGTCGATCTTGCCGTAACGTTCTGTGGCCTGGCGGACCATTTCATTGACCTGCGCCTCATCGGTGACGTCGCAGTCAACGGCAAAGACGTCTCCGCCGGCGTTCTTGATATCGGTGACCGTCTCTTCAAGTGTCCCCGCCAGCCCGGTTGGCGACTGCCTGCGGGAGCAGACAACCACGCTGGCTCCTTCCCCGGCGTACTCTTTTGCTATGGCCCGCCCCAGTCCCCGGCTCGCGCCGGTGACGATCGCGACCATTCCGTCCATCTGACCTATAGTTGACCTGCCTACACGATTTTGACAACGCACAGCCGCCATTACGGCCACCGCGCTATTTTTGCATGGATAAACGGGATCGACGGGATCTCATTAATTATCGTGAACTTCCCGGCGCTCCTGCGGATGACCTGAATCTAATTGCCGCCAACATTACGGTCATCCCGTTTATCCTGTGCATCCATGCAAGAAGGACCATCAGGGATTCGCCGCCTCAGTGTTCACCTGGGGCATTCGCCTGGGTACGGCCGGCACCCCCTGAAGGCTGGACAGGTCCATGGCTGGCATGTCCACCTGGACAAGCTCGTGGACGCCATTGGCTAGCTCGTTGTAGCCATCAAACCAAGCCGCCAACTGGCGGCGCCATGACTCCAACCCGCCGCTGGCATGCAGCTCGAAGGCCGCCTCTCGTCCGTCCAAGCCCGACGAAACCTGGTCCCAGGCGAGCTGCAGGAGCGCCGCCCGTTGCATCGCGGTGTATCCGCCACCTCCGAAGGCGTCTTCCAACTCGGCGGCCATCGTCGGGTCCGCAAAGTCGGTGTCGGCAGGGGCGTTGATCAATGACGAACCGGGGAGACCCCGCAGGATTTCGCCCATTCGCTGGCGAACTTGGAGGGTGTTGATTCCGGCGGAAGCCACGTGAAGCTGGTTGGGTAGCGCATACCCGCTCGCCGACGTCTCGGGGTCCAGTTCCGCCGCGGTCATGCAGGTGCGAGTGGTCTGGACATTGACGGTCAGCTCGACCAGCTGCTCGATCGTCTGAGGATTGTCCTTTAGGCCCATGATTTCGGCCAAGGCCAGGCCGAGACCGAGGGTCAGTTCCGCCTTGGCCAGCCAACCGTAGCTGTGGTGCCAAAGCATCCAGGACACCAAAGATTGTTTCCGATTTCTGTCGGGGGGCTCCCCGGTGAAAACGCGATTTCGGGGAATGAAAACGTCCTCCATCCAGACCATGGAATCCAGTTCATCAAACCGGCTGCTCAGGGGCGACAGGAACGGATTCTTGTGTTTGGCAACGGCCCGGCGTGACACCACTCTGAGGCCTGGCGCGTTCACCGGCACGATGAACCACAGGTGCCGCCCGCTGCCTGGTGGCATGTCATTCCTGGTGGAAATCAGCAGCTCCTCCGCGAAGGGCGTGCTGGTGTGCATCTGGATCTTGCCGCTCACCACGATGCCCTCAGCGTTTTCGCTGACCAGGCGGAGCGCCACGCGCTCGCTCTCATACGGGCGCAGCCTGGTGCCGATCAGCGGCCCGCCTCCCGCGTAGGTGAGAAACCTGCCGCTCTTGGATATATACTCCAGATACTCCTCAGCCGCCTCGATCTCCTCGGAGGAATTGTTCAGGCGCTTGAGCACGTTCAGCGTCCCCAGGGCAATCAATGCACCGTAGCCCGGGGTATGCGTCATGTTTCCGCCGGTCACGAAATGGACGGCGCTGAGTGCCTTCCCCAGGCGCCTCAAATCGTGGGAGGTCTTCGGCGGGGTGAGCGCCAGGGGATGCCGCTCGCCGTTGCCGTCGGGCTTGGTCAGCAGAATATCCTGCCACTCGGGGTCGAAGTGGCGGTCGTACCACGCCACGTACTCATCCACCATGCCCGACGTCGCCGGGTGCGTCGTGACGTCCGCCACGGGGCCTTCGCCCAGCACCCATACGTCGCGCCCGTCGCGCAGGCTCTCTTTATAATCAGCCCCTGTCCGCATAATTCACCGTCCGCAAGATGACCGTATCCAATTCTCGATGCCCACGCTTACGTCGTCCCTGGCTATGGCCCGCCCCAATCCCCGGCTGGCGCTGGTGAGTATTGCGACCATCCCGCCCAACAGACCCATAGTCGATCTGCCTACACGAACTGCGCCTTTACCCAACCTTCGTCAAAGGGAGTCCAGAAGTGGGACGTTAGCTTCAGGTGTTTGAACATCCAGACGCCTTCTACCCTGACGTACTCTTCGTCGTATCTTGCCGAGCCCCATACAGGCCGATCGCCGTCCGCGTAGGTGCACGGCTGGAACAGGTACCAGATTCCGGTGGCAGTGTCCCCGTCCACCTCGATGATGGGATTCATCACCATGTGAACGGCGAAGGGCAGCCTGTTTGGAGCGTTGACGAAGAAGTTCCGGATTCCATCACGCCCTTCAGCTTTGCCCCGGATACCGCCGTCCCAAATCGCGTCTTCCACGAACAGGCTGGCGATTTTGTCGGCGTCATAGTTGTCGTCGCAATAGGCGCAGTAACGGGCTTTGAGCCGCTTGATCTCCTCCACGTCTTCCAGGGTTCGAAGCCTGCGCTCGATGTCCTCCAGATTCATAGCCCGTTTTCCTCCGTATGGGTCCGCTAGCCTTGGTGGCTCCGGCGGCGGGGCCGCCGTCGTGGACACCGGTTCATGCCTTTACGTCCATGCCCTGAAACATCTCGGCAAGCACATCATATACCGCCACGTTTTCCTGGGACCCTCCTTCGAGCGCACCCTCATCGGCGGCGCCCCGGCGCGACATAGCTATGGACGTGGTTGGCACGACCATGCCCAATGTCAACGATAGAAACGGAAGATCAGAGGTTTTGGTCATGCCCTCGGACCACGCTACCCCATCAACGACCGGGAGACCTGAGCTAGCACCCCCAGGGTGCGCTCCAACGACGCTTCGCTATCGGCGCCGGCGGCCACCGGAGAGGCCATAATCTCCGTGGCTCCCATCGCCAGCATCCCTTGCAGCCCCTCTGAAACCTGGGACTCATTGCCCCACACCGCCACGGCGTCCACCATTCCCTCACTCCAGGAACCCTCCGACACTTCCGGGAACCCGGCGGCGGCGAACATGTTGACGTAAAAGGGCGCCCGGGCGAATCCTCGGAACTGTTGGGCCACGGCTTGTCGCGCCTCATCGGGGTCGTCGTGTACGCATACCGGAACGTGAGCCACCAGGGGTGGGACCTCCCGGTCCGCGCGCTTCGCCCCGCGCTCCATGGCGGGCAGGGCAACGTCTTGCAGGTAGGAACGGGGGCAGACCCAACTGATGGCGCCGTCGGCCTCGGCGCCGCAGATTTCGTAGGCTCTGGTCCCCAGGGCGGCGGCCATCACCGGCACGTCCACGGGAGCCGGAATGTTGCTGTGGGCCTGGTAATAGCGTCCGGAGTGATCCACGGAACCCTCCTGGAGCAGTGCCTTGAGGATGCGTATATACTCGCGCAGGTGGGCCAGGGGGGCGCGGAAGTTGGCCCCGATGGTTTGCTCCATCCCTCCCTGCCCGCTGGTGCCCAGCCCCAGCCGGAACCGTCCGGGGGCAAACTGGGCCAGGGTCAACACCTGCTGGGCCACGGCGATGGGATGGCGGGGAAAAGTCTGGGTGATGGCCGTTCCCATCATAATATCCCGGGTGCCAGTCCCGGCGGCGGCGAAAACGCTGAGGGCATCCCCACCCCCGGCACTGCCGCTGGTCATCCAGGCTGCGGAGATGCCCCTCCTCTCCAGGTCCCCCACGGTAGCCAGGGCGGCGTTGCTATCGGCAGCCGTTACGGCTACGCCGATCCTCTGCTGGGCCATGTCGTCTCCCCTCAACTTTCAGCGTATTTGAGAACTCTACTGCATGAACACCGGAGACCGTTGTCCGATGGGTCGGAGTTTAGGAGGGTGGGGTTGCTTCGTCAACGAGAGGGGAGGCCGTTGGGGTATTGCCTCACAGACCTTGCGTGACAATGGCCGGTCACACGACCAGTCATTCCGGCCTCGGTAGCATCCGTCATATGCTCGTGTTAGAAGTCAAGGCTTTTCAGCAGGCTGATGAGGACGACGATCTGCCCCCTGCAGCAGGCTCGTTCTGCCGTTCAAAATCCATCACAGGTTTGGACGATACCAGTTCATTTCACCGATCTTGTGGTACCCAAGTGATTACAGCCCCACCGAGTGCTGAGGACTGCCCATTACGGTTTGGCCCGTGGCGAGCCGCCCGTTGAGCAGACGCTGCCGCTACTGCTTCGTGCGGCGCGCTCGATAATACGAAACCTCCTCCCACGTTACTATCCAGAATAGTCCTGCAAGCGTCCCTCCGCGGATGGCTCAACCTGAATTCGACCGTGTTAGTATCGGGTCAAGCGACAATACCGAAGTGGATAACATGGTTCTGAAAGGCGAAGACTGGCTGGCCCAAACCGTCGAAACAACCCTCGAGCCGGAAATTCCGATTTGCGATACGCACCACCACTTCTGGGTTTCCCGCCCAGAACCTGCTGCTTACCAGCGATACCTGTTGCCCGAGTTGACCGCAGACGTGAGTAGCGGGCACAACGTCCGTTCCACGGTTTTCATTGAGGTGCGGTGCGAGTACCGCCAGAGCGGCCCAGAAGAGATGAGGCCAGTAGGTGAGGTGGAGTACATCGAGACCATCGCTTCAGAGAGCGCCACCGGCAGCAACGGCCCCACGAAAGCTGCGGTAGGCATAATCGGACATGCGGACCTGAAACTTGGCGCTGCGGTCCGTCCGGTACTGGAAGCGATGCGAGCCGCCAGTCCCGGTCGGTTCAGGGGTGTTCGCCACTCGACGGGATGGGACGCGAGCCCTGAGTTGGTGAATCGTGATATCCAGGGAGCCTTGTCTACGGAGGGCTACCGTGCCGGTGCCCGGGTTATGGCCGAAATGGGACTGGTACTCGAGAACTCGCAGTATCACCCCCAGTTGTTCGAACTGGCGGATTTCGCCCGAGCTGTGCCAGAACTGACCATCGTCCTGAACCATATCGGCGGCCTGGTGCGCGTCGGCCCCTACGCCAACCGGGATGACGAAGTGCTGCCGGCGTGGAGGAGAGGGGTGGCTGAGGTGGCCCAGTGTCCCAACGTCGTCATCAAATTGGGCGGCGTCGGGCAACTCCGCTACGGGTACTACTGGTACGACCGGGAAACCCCTATCGGCTCGCAGGAATTGGCCGGCACCCTGGGCCCGCTGATGAACTACTGTATCGAGCAGTTCGGCCCGGACCGTTGCATGTTCGAAAGCAACTTCCCGGTCGACAAGCCGTCCTACTCCTACAACGTTCTGTACAACGCCTTCAAACGGCTTTCAGCGGGTTACACGGCCGCGGAGCGTGCCGCTTTGTTCCATGACACGGCTATGCGCGTGTACAGTATCGACGACTGATCGCGCCGCTCGGCCTGACGACCAGTCGCTCCAAGCACTTTTGCTCCAGTTCAGTATCCGGCGCCCCGAAAGCACCTCGCCCGGGGCGCCGGCGTCGCGAAGTTGCGCCGCACACAGCCCACCGTGCTTTCGATCTTCCCCTTGTCATTGCCCTTGCCGGGTCGCCCGAACCGGTCCTCGAACAGGTAGCGGGACTGCAATTTGGTGAAAGCCCTGGTGCTCAGTCGCCGCCCGTCATCCAGTATCCTGGCCACCGCCAGTTTGGTACCGTCGTACAGGATGCTTTGGGGCACACCGCCCAGGAAGGCGAAGGCGGAAACGTGACCGCCCAGAAACGCCTCGGTGGTCTCCGCGGGATAGGTCTTCACGAAGCAGCCGTCGCTGTGGGTCGGATCCAGCACGAAGTAGTGCACCTTGCGCTCCACCCCGCCGACGATGGCCACCGCCTCCCCGAAATCACACTGGGCGTGGCCCGGCGGGTGGGACAGCGGCACGAACATTTCCTGCGGCCGTCGCCGGTGCTCCCTGACGTAGTGCTTAACTATGGTGTACTGACCGGTGAACCCGTACTCGTCGCGCAACTGCTCAAAGATGCGCTTGGCCGTGTGGCGCCGCTTTTTGGGTGCTCGGCTATCGCCTTCCAGTATCGCGTCGATCACGCCGGTGAAGGGCCCAAGCTTGGGTCGACGCGGCGGGCTCTCCCGCCGGTAGCCTGGCGGCTTACCGGGACCGGGGTACAGCTTCCCTAGCCCACGGCCACCGGGGCCGCGGACCGGTCAACGCCACGCCCGAGGCGGTGATCGCCGACATAGTGCATCTGGCCGGCACTCGATACCACGGAGCCAACCACACCCATCTGAGCGAACTGCTGAGCGAGCGCGAAGGCATCCACATGGGCCGGACTACCCTGCGACGCATCCTGTTGGACGCCGGACTGCGAAGCTCCCGGCGCAGACGCCCACCCAAGCACCGGGTCCGTCGCCAGCGGATGCCCCGAGCGGGCATGCTGGTCCAGCTGGACGGCAGTTATCACCAGTGGTTGGACGACAACAGCCCGCTGTTCACGTTGCTGCTGGCGGTGGACGACGCCACCCGCTCGGTGGTCAACGCCTTGTCCTGTGAGCAGTAAGACAGCCGCAACTACTCCCTGCTGATGCAGAACCTGCTCCGGCTCCGCGGCATTCCCCTCGCCCTCTATACCGACCGCCACGCCGTCTTCAAGCACAAGTCGGAATATCAGCCCGCTGGGATGCCCACCCAGTTTGGACGGGCCATGGAAGAACTGGGTATCCAGATGATTTTCGCCCTCTCGCCCCGGGCCTCGACTTTGTACAATCAAGCGGCAGAAGAGAGCAGTTGCCGGCAGGCGGTAAGGGGATTGAGTCCTTGGGCGCGCCAGGTGCCGAATAAAGCGGCCAGGGTCATCTTGCTGTTGCTGCCCCTGCCGACCGGGTGCCGCCGCTGACCTTGCGACTGACGACCAGATGTCGCAGGCTGCGTTCGGCGGCGTTGTTGTCCGGTGGCGCCCCCGGTTCGGCTACGAAGACAAAGAGTTCCTGGATGTGGCGCTCGATGCGTCGGCACAGCTTGGCCTGGGTTGCTGAGGCGTCGTCGAGGTGGGCTGGCAGATGGCCAGCAGGCGTTGCTCCAAAGCCAGTTGGGCAGTGCGCCGCTGCCTGGTCTGGGGATGGGTAAAGGCCTTGGCCCGGTCGTAAATCTCGTGGACGGCATCAGCCCACCTGGCCAGTGGTGCATCATCGGGGTAGAGGGATCGCAGGTCGTGGATATCCCGCAGCAGGTGAGCCCAGCAGCGTTGTATGGGGCCGTCGTAATGGTGGTAGGAGCGTAGAAGTCGCAGACCAGCGGGCTGGCGGCATCGCCCAGCACCTCGTCCACCACCGCCCTGCTGCGGTTCCGCCGCAAGAAGTATCGGTGGGTGGGTGTACTGCAGGTCCACACGTAGCCGTTGTGTCCATCCTGGCGCCAGCCGGTCTCATCGGCATGGACCACTGGGCTGGCGCGGACCTGGTCCAGGATCTGATCCACTGCGGTCTGGGCCCTTTGCGCCGTGCGCTGGACCGCAGCCATGATGGCTCCCACGCTGAGGCGCAGCCCATGGACGGTGCGCAGATATTATTGGATGACGCCAATGGGCAGTCGGGCCTCCTCTCGGAGCGTGGCGATCAGGCTGACCAGGTTGACCCCCAGACGCTGCTGGCCCATCACCACGCCGTCCAGTTGCGCTGGGGGCAGACAGCGGCGTCGGCAAGCTGGACAATTCCGGGCGATATAGACCTGCTCGGTAACCTCCGCCGGAACCTGGGGCAACTCGATGACCTCCCGAGTGCGCTGGGTCCAGCCGCCGGACAACTGGGTTCCGCAATCGGGGCAGCACTCCACCACACGCTCCACCCGTCGCGTGGGCGTCATACGACGGCGGGCAAAGCCGCGGTGCCGACGCTTGCGTGGTCTCTTGGGCTGGGCAGGTATCCGGCTGGCCTGGGGTTTTAGCTGGACTTTGCACAAAAGTTAGATGAATTATAAGAACAGGGTAAGCTGGCCGGACCCTCCTGGAAAAAGGCCAAGCGATGCTCACCCTGCCCAACGCGATTGTACCCGTACTCCATCCCTTCGCCATGCTGTTTCGCAACCCGACCTGGCGGAAAGCCCAAATCCTGTTGATCGGCGCGATACTGGCTCCCGGCCAACGCACCGTGGCATCGGCGCACCGTGGCATGGGACTGAGCGACGACCGCAACTACGCCCGTTATCATCAAGTGCTCAATCGGGCGGTGTGGTCGCCCCGCCAGGCGGCACGCATCCTGTTGGGACTGCTGATCCTCCACTTGGATCAAGGCGATGGTCCGTTGATCTTCGGCATACGAGCCTTTTACCAATCACGAAACCCTGGAACGGCGCCGCGGTCCTAAAATCAAATCCTTGGGCATCTACCGCGATGCGGTGCGTTCCAGCCGGAGCCACCTGGTCAAGGCCAGCGGTCTGCGCTGGATTTCCCTGATGTGGCTGGGCCAGGTCCCCTGGGCGGGACGCTATTGGGCCTGGCCTTTTCTCACCGTGCTGGCGCCTGCGGAACGCTACTACCGGCAGCGCGGACGCCGCCACAAAAAACTCACCGACTGGGCGCGGCAGATGGTCATGCAACTGCGCCGCTGGCTGCCCCAGCGCCCCCTGGTGCTGGTGGGCGACGGCGGCTACGCCGTCCTGGACCTGCTCCACTGCTGCCAATCCCTCCGTGAACCCGTTACCCTCATCACCAGATTGCGCCTGGACGCGGCCCTCTATGAACCGGCGCCACCACGTCAACCGAGCCGGAACGGTCGGCCACCGCTGAAAGGCCGACGGCGGCCCGCGCTGAAATCACTCGTCGACCATCCCGGTCAGTCCTGGGCCACCGCGGTGGTGGCGTGGTACGACGGCACCACCCGCAGGGTGGAGCTCACCTCGCAAACGGCGGTCTGGTATCGTTCGGGCAAGCCGCCGGTGCCCCTGCGCTGGGTCTTGGTTCGGGACCCCCAAGGAGAATTCGCTACACAGGCTCTGCTGTGCACTGACCTGGCCGTGGACCCGGCGCAGGTTCTGGAATGGTTTGTGCTGCGCTGGCAACTGGAGGTCACCTTCCAGGAGGTGCGAGCACATCTGGGTGTGGCGACCCAACGCCAGTGGTCGGACCGCGCCATTGCCCGCACCACGCCGATCCTGATGGGCCTATTCTCCTGGACCACCCTGGCGGCTCACTTGATGCAGGAACAACTGCCCATGAGCCAGCGCACCGCGGCCTGGTACGCCAAGCCGTCTCCAACTTTCGTGGATGCCATCGCTCTGGTGCGCCGCCACCTGTGGCTGGCCTCCGAGGGTTTTTCACTGTCCGAGGCAGAACCGGATATATTGAAAGTCCCGGCCGCCCTGTACCACCGACTTGTAGATTCCCTCGCCTACGCGGCTTGAAATGTGCAAAGCCTAGTCAAGAGGACGGGCGCACGTTGATAGGGTACCGCGTGAGCAACGGATTGCGAGTAACGGTGCGGGACACGGTCACGGATATGGATAATGTGGGTCCCATCATTGACGCCGCCGTTGAAGCTGGGGGCGATGACATCGTGTTCAATAGCCTCAGATTTTCCTTTTCCGACACCTCTGCGATGGAACTGCAGGCTCGGGAAGCCGCCGTGGCCGACCTGGCAGCAAAGGCCGGGCAGCTGGCGGAATCGGCGGGCCGCGAGTTGGGCGACCTCAAACTACTTACTGAAGGCGGTGGGGGCGGAGGAGGCATTTTCCGTGAGTTTGCCCTGGAAGCCGCCGCTGCTGCCTACGCTTCGGACACCCCGATAACTGCCGGCGAGGGCGAGATTACCGTCGTCGTGTTCGGCGTTTACGAACCGAAAGCGCCGAATCGTCTAATGGTACTCAGTGACCGCTCCATTCGTGAGCAGACTGCCGAAGGGCGCATCGTCGTCAACGACGATGACACCCAGCCGGCCAGCATCGACCTGCACCTGAACCGCTGCTTCCTGGTGTTCTCCAACTCCCGCCAGGCTTACATCGACGTGCGAGAACCGCCGGACAACCTCACCGAAGAGGTGCCAAACGTCGATTATAAATACCGGAGGGCCGACCCGGCGGTCTCGCCGCGGGTGTAGCGGCCCACCATGCCGCCGCCCTGTTTCCAACGGCCCTGGCGCTCGATCTCGTGGGTGGGCGCGCTGTTCTGGGCCATGCGGCGGGCCATGCCCACCCGCCCGCTGTGGCCGCTGAAGAACTCCCAGTCGGCCAAGCCCGCGGCCCTGGCAATGACCTTCACCCGCCGGGAGATCTGCGATTCGGACAGCCCGAACACCTTCACCTCTCTACCAGCCCCCACCGGCCGGATGGCGTCCAGGGCGCCAACAGCCTCGACGTCGGTCTTGGAGCGGATGACGGTGATGCGGCCGCTGCCGTCGTCCCAGCGCTGCACGTCGCCCCAGGTCAGAGATGAAGCCTCAGAGCGGCGGAGGCCGGCGTCGGACAGCGCCGCCACCAGGGCAAGGTCGAGCTTGGCTCGTGCGGCAGCCTGCTCGGCCGTTTCGAGGCCGCGGCCAAGTTTGCGGGGCTGAACGGCGGTGAGACGGATGACGGCGAGCACGTCAGCGGTGAGGGCGCCGGCCTGACGCTGGGGTTTCGAAAGGCGCCTGCCCCATCCCTTCAGAGAAGCGCGCACACCCTGGTCCCGGCAAGGGGATTCCAGCTTCGCCCATTCATGCGCCTTGGTTATGGCGGAGGTGGCCAGGCGCATGGTGGCGATGCTGGCGCCGGAGCCAGCGCGGGCGGCCAGATAGCGGGCCACGGTGAGGGGCTCCGCAGGCAGGGACACGAGGCCCACGTCGCCACACCAGCCGGTGAAGATGCGCCACTGGGCGCCGTAGACGCGGCGGGTGTTTTCGGAGAGGATGGACTCCAGGGCGGCGGCCACGCCCTGGTCGGCGGCGCGCAGAGCCGGCAAGGACGCGGGCTGGCGGGGGACGATCTGCGGGTCGACGGCGGTGGTCATGGGCGGGTCTCCAGCGGCGGGATTTCAGGGGTGATTTCAGCAGGCAAAAGATGCGCGATAACCCCGTTATCGTGCGGCGAACGGGCGTGCGCAAGCAGCCTTTTTGGGCCCATTTTCCAGCCTCCTGGCGATGGTTGCCCGACTGTTATCGCGTGCTGGCCGCTAAGTAACGCTCCGCGGGTGCTCGCGGGAGTGTCGCCGGCAAGCCGGTGCTTGCCGGCGACCGACGCATTGGTAACGATAATAGTGGCGTCCATCCCATTGCAGTGATATGCATGCGAATGGAATAGCGTGGGATGGTAACCATCACAACCCATTGGATAGCAATGCAATCAAGCCCGCCGGTAGGGCTAACGGTAAAGGGTACCCAGACGAGTGCTGGAGTTCCAACCACATTCTTCGGAGGTAACTGTTCAGAGTTGGTGAGGCGAATTGGCGGAACTTGGTGTGCGGGTGGCTGGCTTTGGGGGCGGTGGTTATGTCATATAACTGGGATGGATACCGAAATCGATCTCAGGACTGCCGACCGGGATGTTCTGATTGGCATCATCGTCCGACAGCAGGCCAGCATTGAGCGGCTGGAGAAATGCATTGCCCAGTTGGAAGGGCAAGCCAAACCCCAAGGCTCCCGCCGGATGCCCGGTCTGAAACCCAAAGCAGACCGGAAGCCAGCCCAGTCCAAGGAACCTCCCAGTCCAAGGAACCTCGCAAACCCCGACCTCACGGCTTTGCCCGAGCCCGCATGACGCCCACCCACCGCGTGGAGCATGTGGTGGAGCAGTGTCCCGACTGCGGGACCCAGTTGTCTGGGGGTTGGGCCCAGCGCACTCGAGAGGTGATCGACCTGCCGCAGGTTCCGGCGCAGGTAACCGAGCACGTTTACCTGACCCGCACCTGTCCCCGCTGCCGACGCTGCTGTGTTCCCAAAGCGCAACTGGACGGCGTGGTGATGGGCAAGCAGCGCCTGGGGATCAACGTCATCAGCCTGATTGCGGTCCTGCGGGAGGAAGCCAGGCTGCCGTTGCGCACCATCCGGTGGCGCCTGGATACCGTGCATGGGCTGCAACTCAGCCTGGGGGCCATCGTGGCGGCCACACCGCAAGTGGCTGGCCAGGCCCAACGGGTGGTGGCGGACATCCTGGAACAGGTCCGAGGCAGTCCGGTGGTCCACGCCGATGAGACGGGTTGGCGACAGGATGGACACAACGGCTACGTGTGGACTTTCAGCACCCCCAACCTGCGGTACTTCCGGCGACGGAACCGGGGCAAGGCGGTAGTGGACGAGGTTTTGGGCGACGATTTCGCCGGTGTGCTGGTCAGCGACTTTTACGCCGCCTACCACCACTATGCGGGTCCCCAACAACGCTGCTGGGCCCACCTGCTGCGGGACATCCACGACCTGCGATCACTCTACCCAGCTGATGGATCGCTGTCCCAGTGGGCTGACGCCGTCCACCAACTCTACCGTCAGGCCACGGCCTTTACCCACCCCACAGAGCAACAACGCCGCACCGCCAAAATGGCCTTGGAAAGGCGATTGCTGGCCCTTTGCCGGCCCTACCTGGATGACCCGTCAGCCGCCCAAGCCAGGCTGTGCCGACGCATGGAGAAACACATCAAAGAACTCTTCGTCTTCGTGGCCGAACCGGAGGTGCCGCCGGACAACAACGCCGCCGAGCGCAGCCTGCGCCATCTGGTGGTCAGCCGCAAGGTCAGTGGGGGCACCCGCTCGGACCGGGGTACTGCCACCAAGATGACGCTGGCGTCAATCTTCGGCACCTGGCGGGCACAAGGTCTCAACACCCTCAACGCCTGCCGTCAACTACTCGCTTCCCCTCAAGTCTGAACAGTTACCCGCGCTGGCTTATTCGTCCAACTGCCGGCGAGCCAGTTCCTCTTCCAGTAGACGTACCCGTTCCATCGCGGCGTCCCGCTGATCAATCGCGGCATCCCGCTGCGCCTTGGCCTCGGTCAGCTCCGGCAGGTATTCGCCGGTGTTCGGGTCCCAGAAGCGCAGCCGCCCATCGTCCCAGTGAAGTTCCAGGCCCAGAGCGGCACTATATCCGCGGATCACGCCGTCCGTCCCGCTGGCGACCGTGATCGGCTCATAAGCGTCACCAACCAACCGGTCGCCGGCCAGTGACACGTCGTGATACCGCCCGCCGGTGTGATCGAATCGCCAGTATTCCGCTACGCCGTAGCCAGCATAAATGTCCCGTTTGTCGACGTTATCGCGCCTCCCGGTGCTCTTGGAGTCCACCTCCAGCACGAAGTCGGGTGGCTTGCCGATCTCGCTGATGGCGTATCCGTTGGATTCTGTGATCTCCGCCGGGGGAATCTCCAATCCCGTCGCCACCATGCAGTCCGGCTTGGGAGCGCTTGGAATATCGCTGGGGAAGTAACAGAGGTAACCTTCACCGCCGACAAATACGTCGGAACGAGCGCTGCAATGGTCCTCCAGGATCACGTAGGCACGGCTGATGTACGGGAATTGCTCCTGCATATCCGGCGAAACTGGCGGTTCCGGCAGACGGGTCAAGCGGGGAGGCTGACCTGCTGAACCGATCTGTGAAGCGGGTTTGGTGGTCATGGTGGGCCTCTCGGCGCGATAAATCACACGATGGAGACAGGTGAGATTGTAGCACTGGCCGGCGTCTACTCCGAAACCACGCTTGTCATGTGTTCTATGCCGAGCACCCGCCGACCTGCTCCCAATCTGATGGCTACCAGGTCGATCCGCCATTCGGGGTCCGCCCCGGCTTCTTCGCAGCGGGCCAGAAAGTCCTGTGCCGCCAGGATGAGATGCTGGGCTTTGGCCTGAGTCAGCGACTCTTCAGGTCCGCCGTAGGAATCGCTCCGACGAGTGCGAACTTCGACGAAAACCCACTCCTGGCCATCCCGGACGATCAGGTCGATCTCGCCCCATCGGCAGCGGTAGTTGGTCGCGACGATGCGATATCCCTTCGCCTCAAGATGCGTGCGGGCTAACTCCTCGCCAATTCTCCCGATTTCATGAGGGGTCACGCGCGGAGAACGGTTCGGATCATCTGGCATCTGTATCTGGGATCAAATGCGCCTGGCGTAGCGGACTGAAAGACCGTCGGTGTATCGGGGTCGGTCCCAGATCAGATAGGCACCGCAGATGTCGTGCGGTTGCATAACCCTTGTGGCTGGCGAACCCGTAACCCGGATAGCAGAGGTCCGCCTGCACCATTCGCTCGTCGCGGGCCACTTTCGCCAGGATGCTCGCGGCAGCTATCGACAGCGATTTCGCGTCGCCCTTGACCACGGTCTGGTGCGGCAACGGGCAGTCCTTGATGGGGACCCAGTCCATCAGCAGCGCATCCGGCCCCGGCTTCAACCGCTCTACGGAGGCCAGCATCGCCTGAATCACGGCCCGCCCAATGCCGATACGATCGATGTCCTCGGGGCTGATCTGTTCCACCGCACAGGCCAGGGCGTTTTCGCGTATCAGCTCCGCAGCTTCCGTCCGCCGCCGCACCGACAGCCGCTTGCTGTCGTCAATCGCCGCGAGCCACGGTTCATCGCCGGTCAGGGTGGGAGGCAAAATGACGGCGGCGGCGGCCACCGGCCCAGCCAACGGCCCTCGACCAGCTTCGTCCACGCCGGCGATCAGGTAATAGCCCTGGGCACGGAATTCCGCTTCCAGGGAGAGGTCAGGCATTGACCAGCGCGGCGCCAGCGTCCTCAGCACGCGGCGTCGGTTCCTGGCCGGCGATTGGCCCTCCGCCCAGGACGGCATCGCCCCGGTAGAACACCGCCGCCTGCCCGGGGGTGATGGCACGCTGCGGCTCGCGGAACCGAACCACGGCTCCCGTGCCGCATGCCGTCACGGTGGCTGGCGCCTCCGCGAACTTGTAGCGTATCTTGACCGTCACGTCCACGGGTCTACCAGGCGACTCTCCAGACACCCACGACACCGGCTCGGCGTACAGCGTTTCCTGATACAGGTCGGCTTCGGAACCCACCACCACCTGCCGCGTATCGGGTTCCAGCCGGATAACGAAGCGCGGCGGGCCACCGGAAAGCCCCAATCCCCGTCGCTGGCCGACGGTGAAATACTGGATGCCGTCGTGCGGACCCAGCACGTTGCCGTCGGCGTCCACGATGTCGCCGGGACGCTCGTCGGTTCGCTGGCGCAGGAACTCCCGGTAGTCTCCCGTAGGGATGAAGCAAATGTCCTGGCTGTCCGGCTTGTCCGCGTTGGGGAAGCCAGCCTCCTCCGCCAACTGTCGAATCTCCGACTTGGGATAGTGTCCCACGGGCATCAGGGTGGCCGCCAACTGCTCCTGCCGCATGCCGAAGAGTACGTAGGACTGGTCCTTGTCCGCGTCCGCCCCACGGCGCAGGGCAAGCGCGCCGGACCCGTCGGGTTCGATGCGGGCGTAGTGACCGGTGGCGACGTATGACGCCTGCAGCATCCGGGCGCGCTGGGCCAGGAAACTGAACTTGATCTTGTCGTTGCACGCGATGCACGGGTGCGGCGTGCGTCCGTTCTCGTACTCCCGGCGGAAATAGTCGATGACGAAGGCGCGAAACTCCCGCTGCAGGTTGAGCACGTAGTGCGGCACGCCCAGGATGCGGCAGACCGCGCGGGCATCCTCAACATCGTCCAGGGTGCAGCAGCCCCGGTAGTACTCGGGCAGGTCAGCCTGGTCGATGTCGTACAGCTTCATAGTGACGCCGATGACATCGTAGCCCTCCCGGTGCAGCAGCAGCGCCGCCACCGAAGAGTCCACGCCGCCGCTCATGGCGACGACGACGCGGTTGGGAATTGTATGACTGGAAATAGCACTCATACTTCAATTGTCGTCTGAGGCAACCCAATCGTCAAACGTGGCGCCGCCGGTGTATTCTTCGGGCAGTAGCCCCCCATAGGACTGCTAGCAGGTATTCGGCGTCTTCGAGAGCCAGTTGCGTTCCCCTATAGTCAAGATGGATTTCATAAAAGTTTCCATGAAGCGACTCTGCGGCCAACAATGCCCTGCGGATGTCTGGTTCGTCTGGCGGATCGTCCGCTGTCTGGCGAATAACGCTTCGGATCCCTTCATGCCCGGAGTGCGCCCAACCTCGATAGCTTGCCACCGCTTTGGCCAATTGAGCCACGGCCCCCCCAACCCTTCTCTCCCGCCTGGCAAAGGTCTCCCGCAGCAAGATAAATCGGCCACTTGGACCAATGTTCTTTGGCCTTGGGAAGGTGCTTGCGGATGCGGGTTCCTCGCCGGATCGGCGATTCGCGGCGGGTTCGGGGAGGCATGGATTCCTCGGCAACAGCCGGCCGCTTGCGGCCACTATATCGGTAGTATAGCATCGGCCCCATTCCCACACTCGAACCCAGACTGAAACCCACTATGGAGGCAACCCGATGCCCGTTACCTTTGGATGCTCCCTCCCCAGCCGCGGCGCGATGGCCTCTCCCGATAACCTGCGCACCCTCGCCCAGCGCGCTGAGGACCTGTCCTTCGACCACGTCTGGGTCAGCGACCACATAATCATCCCCCACGAGGTCTCGTCCTTCTACCCCTACGCCGCCGATGGCGTCGCGCCCTTCCAGAGGGACAACACCTACTTCGAGCCCCTGGCCGCCCTGAACTTCCTGGCCGGCTGCACTACCCGAGTCAAACTGGGCACCCACGTGCTCATCCTGCCCTACCGCAACCCGGTGCTCACCGCCAAGATCCTCGCCACGCTGGACGTGCTCAGCGGCGGCCGCCTGATCCTGGGGGCCGGCGTCGGCTGGATGGAGGAGGAATTCCAGGCCATGGGTCTGGACACCTACGCCCAGCGCGGGCAGGTCACCGACGAGTACATCCAGATTTTCAAGGAACTCTGGACCTCAGACAACCCCGAGTTCCACGGCGAGCACTACGACATCAGCGGCGCCGGTTTCCTGCCCAAGCCCGTGCAAAAACCGCACCCGCCCATCTGGATCGGCGGCCACACCAACCCGGCCATCCGTCGCGCCGCCACCCTGGGCGACGGCTGGATGCCCATCGGACTGCGCCCGCCGGCTATCCTCGAGCCGGAAGAACTGTCTGAGAAGATCGCCCGCCTGCGCCGGGTCAGCGCCCGCGCCGGCCGGGATGAAAACGCCGTCGACCTGGTCTTCAGCACCGATTGCGTGTTCCACGACGCGCCCCAGGCCGACCGCCGCCTGGTGTCCGGCATCCCCGAGCAGATCGCCGCCGACCTGCGCCAGTACCAGGACCTGGGCGTGCAGCACTTCATCTTCAGCTTCCCCGCCGACAGCGCCGCCCAGCAGCAGGAGGCCATGGAACGCTTCTCCCGCGAGGTCATGCCGCTGATCCCCAACGACTGAACCGCCCAGACCCGTGCAAGCGCGCGTTCAGCGCAACCGGCGACACGTGTCTGTAGTCTATGACTGTAACTCCCAGACTTTCGAGCGTTGCCCGTTCCGTAACCGGGGTCTGATGACCGGGACTTCAGCGAAGCGGCAACAGGCCTGGCGGCAGTGCCCGAAGGAAGAAATCAAGCGACGGACTTCCGGACGCTGGTTGAACTCGAGAATGCCGTCCGGGCTTGATCCCGCCCTAATTCCATTGCGCCGAGCTTTCATGGAACGAATGGGCACGACACGCGGTTGTCGCGGAAGTGCCTGGGGAATAGATATTGATCCCCGTGTGCTATTCTTGTGGGTGAGGAACCTCCATGACCACTGAGAAGTACCGGGAGGATAGCCGCAGGCTGCTGGACCAGGCCCGACGCGAGTTGGAGACTGGCGACGTACGCCAGGCGTCGGAGAAGGGCTGGGGCGCCGCGGCTCAGATTATGAAGGCAGTCGCCGAGAAGCGCGGGTGGCGACACCGCGGCCACGCGCTGCTCTTCGAAGCGGTAGCCGTCATTGCGTCCGAGGAGGACGACGCCGACATCGACCGGCTCTTCGAGTTGGCCAGCGGCCTGCATACCAACTTCTACGAGGACTGGTACGGCGCGGGTCGAGTGCAGCGTGGACTGCACGACGTCGAATCCTTCCTGGACAAGATAGATCCTCTGCTCAACGGCTGACCGTTGCGCCGGTGGTTCCCCGGCAAACCGGAGGTGGGCCTGTCGCAGTCACGCCCGGCGCTTGCCTGCGGCAACGCTGCTGGCCGTTTCCGGCTCAAGAGGCATGTCATCGTTGGGAGGATTTCTGGGCGCCTCCGCGGCTCTGGCGAACACCGTTCCCCGGGAAACGACCCGAAATCTGCCGTTCGCATGGGATCCGGGCTGAAGCCGCCGACGGGAGGACGTTGCCGGAATCTGATTGCAACTTGGACAGGCAGCTCTCTGATCAGGCTATCTTGCTGATGTGAGGATTGCCGGCCCTTTCGCGCCCGGCCCCTGCGATCGGCGCGCCCGTCCCCCGCGCGGTCGGGCATCCAAAACTGCGCGCTGATACTCTTCAGCAGAGAGCGCAACCAGGCGCACCGAAGGACCCATTCCAGCACCGCTTTAGCGCTTACGCCAACCCGCTATCGTATAATGCAGCCAACCCGAACTCCCGGAGTCCTTCCAGTCATGGCCACCATCAAACCTTTCCGCGGTTGCCGCTACGACCCCGCTGCCGTGGGCAACCTCTCTTCCGTCATCTGCCCGCCCTACGACATGATCGGTCCGGAACTCAAAGCCGAGTTGCAGCAACGGAGCCCCTACAACGCGGTCCACCTCGAGGGCGGCGAGCAGCCCGATCCGGTGGACCCCCAGGCCGGCTACCAGCAGGCGGCATCTCTGTTCCAGGGTTGGCTTGCCGAGGGCACCCTGTGTCGCGACGACGCTCCCGCGTTCTACGTCATGCGGCATGCCTACGACTTCGGCGGACGGCGCTACCAGCACCTTGGCCTTTTCGCCGACGTCCTGGTGGAGGACTACGACGCCGGGTCGGTTCTGCCCCACGAGTTCACCCGCGAGCCGTCGGTGTTGGATCGTGTGGCGTTGCTGGACGCCTGCCAGGCCCAGTTCAGCCCCATCATGTCCCTGTACCGCGATTCCGAAGGCGACCTCCGCCGCATCCTCGACAACACCATTGCGGCGCCACCGGACGCCTCCGCCACGACTCCGGCAGGGGGCAACGCCGAGTTCTGGTGCATCTCCGACGCGGACGCCCAGAAGACCATCGTCGATGCCTTCGCCGGTCGCCCCGTCTTCCTCGCCGACGGCCACCATCGTTACGAGGCCGCGCTCCGCTATCGTCGCAGCCGGTCGGAAGCGGAACAGTCCGACGACCTGGCGGCCAGCAACTACGTGATGATGGCCCTCATCGAATTCGACGACCCCGGCCTGCTCTTGCTGCCCTATCACCGCGTCGCCGGCGGCATGTCGCTCGACCTGCTTGATGCCGTCCGCTCCAAAATGGGGGAGTATTTCGAGTCGCGTCCCCTGAACCCCGACATTACGCCGCAAGCGGCCGTGGCCGATGTTGCCCGCGTGGGCGAAAATTCTCACTGCTTCGCCGTCTTCTGGGCGGACGCTCCACCCACCATCCATACCCTCCGCTCCGACGTGGACTGGGCCTCCTGGGGACAGTTGGCAGTCTCCGAGGCGTGGGTGCTGCAGGAGCGCGTGCTATCGCCGGTGCTGGGAGATACCCTGGCCCAGCATATTGATTACAGCCCTGACCACGAGGCCATCGTCCAGCAGGTCAACGTCGGCGAGCAGCAGGCGGCCATCCTCCTCAAACCCTTCCCGCTGGAGCCGTTCCGGCAAATTGTCAGCGCCGGCAATCGCCTTCCGCCCAAGTCGACCTTCTTCTACCCCAAGCTCCCCACCGGATTGGTGATCAACCAGCTCTCCGGCAGCATCTAGTCCGCGAGGTGACGCCATGACCACAACTGCCGTCCCCGCACAAATCTTCGCGCCGACCCGGCGCCGCTTCACCGTGGATGAATTCCTGGCCATGGATCAAGCCGGCGTTTTTCATCCCGAGGAGCGTCTCGAGTTGCTCGACGGAGAAATATTCATTATGCCCCCCATCGGACCACCTCACGCGGACGGCACAGACCAATTCGATGACTTTTTCAAGTTTTCGTTGCGAGGTCGTGCTCGCGTCCGGGTGCAAGGCCCGGTTCAGCTCGATGATCTGAACCTGCCCGTTCCGGACATCGCCGTGCTGCGATTGAGAGACGGTTACCACCGGGCGCATCCCACCCCCACCGACGTGCTCCTCATTGTTGAAGTATCCGACAGCTCGCTACGGCGCGACCGTGATTCCAAATTGTCCCGCTACGCCGCTGCCGGCATCCCCGAAGTGTGGATCGCCAACGTACCCGCCCGCCATGTCGAAGCCTTCCACGACCCCGTCGACGGCGTTTACCAAAGCAGCCGGATAGTCCCGGCCGACGGCCGGATCAGCCCCCGCGCCTTCCCTGACGTGGTCCTGACCGTGGGCGACTTCCTGCTTGAATAAGGTGGCATCATGACGACAACCGCCATCCCCACACAAGCCTTCACGTCGACCCGGCGCCGCTTCACCGTGGAAGAATACTGCGCCATGGCCAAGGCCGGCATCCTGGCGAGAGAAGAGCGTGTCGAGTTGTTGGATGGAGAAATATTCGTAATGCCCCCCATCGGAGCGCCCCACGGAGATGGAACCACGCGGTTGAGCAGAGATCTGATCCTCCAACTCGGCGACCGCGCCTGGGTGCGCGTGCAGAATTCAGTCCGCCTGAACGACTATGGGCTACCCGAACCGGACATCGCGGTGGTCAGATTCAGGAATGACTACCACCGGAACCTGCCCACCCCCGCCGACGTACTGTTGGTGATCGAAGTGTCAGACAGCACCTTGTCATTCGACCGCGACGTGAAACTAACCCGCTACGCCGAAGCTGGCATCCCCGAGGTGTGGATCGCCAACGTCATCGCCCGGCAGGTCGAAGCCTTCCATGACCCCGTCGACGGCGTTTACCAGAGCAGCAGGATCGTCCCCGCCGATGGCAGAATCAGCCCCCGCGCCTTCCCTGACGTGGTCCTGACCGTGGGCGATTTCCTGCTCGGTGAACCCTCTGACGAGGGTGACGATACCGTCGCTCCCGGAACGAATTCGTAAATCCTTGCTATAATGTTGGCCGCGTGTGAACAAAATCACGCTGTTATCTGCCGTCCCAACACGCTGGGGACTAATTCACCTCACAGAACCAGACCTCGCGCCTTGGCGTGACTCCCAGGAGCTTTCCCGATGACCTTGACCAAGATTGCCCCCCAGAACCTGCGCACCCCGGGTCCCACTCCCATCCCCGACGACATCGTCGACGAGATGTCCCTGCCCATGATCAACCACCGGGGTCCCGAGTTCAAGGAGCTGATCGAGGCCACCACCGCCGGTCTCAAGCAGGTCTTCATGACCAGCAATGACCTGTATATCCTCACCTCCAGCGGCACCGGCGCCCTGGAGGCCGCCGTGGTCAACACCCTGTCCCCGGGCGACAAGGTCATCGCTGCCACCGCCGGTTCCTTCGGCGACCGCTTTGTCCAGATCGCCGAGGGCTACGGCGCCGACGTGACCCGCATGGACTTCGAATGGGGCGACGCCATCGACCCCGAGGCCATCCGCGCCGAGCTCCAGAAAGATCCCGAAATCAAGGCGGTGCTCGTTACCCACAACGAGACCTCCACCGGCGTGACCCACGACCTCGAATCCATCGCCCGCGTGGTCAAGGGCGAGTTCGACAAGCTGTTGCTGGTGGACGCCGTCAGCAGCCTGGGCTGTATCCCGCTCCCGGTGGACGGCTGGAATTGCGACGTCGTGGCCACCGGCTCCCAGAAGGGCTTCATGATCCCGCCTGGCCTGGCCTTCATCAGCATCAGCGCCCGCGGCTGGGAAGCCTACGAAGACGCCAGGATGCCCCGGTTCTACTTCGACCTGATGGCCGCAGAGCGCTCGCTGTCCCGTGGGCAAACCCCGTGGACGCCCAACGTCGCGCTCCTGTACGGCCTGCGGCTGGGCTTGGACCACATCCTTGGCGAAGGCCTGGAGACCGTGTACGAGCGGCACGCCGAGGTCGCCGACTACTGCCGCGCCGGCGTCAAGGCCCTGGGTTTGGAACTCCTGGCCAACGACGAATCCCGCGCCTCCAACACCGTCACCGGCATCAAGATGCCCGAGGACATCGACGGCGGCAGGTTCATGTCCATGATGCGCGAGGACGAGGGCGTCGTCCTGGCCGGCGGCCAGGGCAAGCTCACCGGACACTGCTTCCGCATCGGCCACCTGGGCTGGGTGACCAGGGACGACATCACCGAGGTGCTGGAAGCCCTGGAGCGGGTGCTCCCCAAGGTCGGTTTCAAGAGCTAGTTCGAGCGCAAAACTCAGCGGGGGCGAATGATCATTCGCCCTCAAGTTTATCTACTGTCATGTCATCCGTCTCTCAACTGCAACAGGCAATGGCGGCCCTGCGGCTGTCCCTGGCGGAGATCCGCCATAAGGAAGAACAGCTGGACGCCAGCATCGCCCAGTTCCGCACCCAGTTGCGCCGCCTGCCCCGTCAGACCATCTACGGTCGCGCCCCGCTGGACATGGCTCTGTCGGCAATGGGCGAGGTCGAAGAACGGCTGCGGGACGCCGAGGAAAACCACCGGCGCCTGCTCACCATCAAGAAGGCGGCGTTGGACGAACTCGCCGCCCTGGAATCGGTCCAGCAGGTCGACCAGGCTCGCAAGGAACTGGCCCAGCTGAAACAGCGGGCCGGCCGCCACGATCCTTCTCCCGACACCGCGGCCGAAATCCGTCGCCTCGAACAGTTCATCGCCGAACACAGCAAGCGCGCCGAGCAGGCGATCACCGCCAGCTTCGAGGAGCGACGCAACCAGCGTTAGCATCAGACCCTCTGCTCATCTGGCAACTCCATGACGGACAGCCCCATGTGGTCCGATCCCGCTATACTGTAAACCCGTAACCACCACGCGCCGCACGACAAGTTTTGGCGGCAACGCCAGAAAGGATCGCAGGAGCATCGCAGCATGAAAGCATCCTATCTCGGCGCCATGGGATACGCTCACCGCCGGGACTTCCCGCCCACCTGGCCCACCCCGCCGTCCTACAGCGATCCTGCCACCTCGGTGCAAAGCTACCAGGACGGCATCCAGGAGTGCGAGTTCGCCGAGGAGATGGGCTTCGAGTGGGTCAGCTTCTCCGAGCACCACTATTCGGGCCGCATCGCCACGGGCACGCCGGCCGTCATGGCCGCCGCGGTGGCGGAGCGGTGCAAGTCGGTGAAGATCGCCATGCTCGGTCCGCTGCTGCCTCTCAACAACCCGATCCGCGCGGCGGAAGAGCTCACCCTGCTGGACAACATCACCAACGGTCGCCTGGTCATGGGCTTCCTGCGCGGCACCCCCAACGAGGACCAGGTGTACGGCGTCCACCCCTCCGAAGGCCGGGAGCGACTGCTCGAAGGTATGGACCTGATCCTGAAGGCGATGACTGAACCCGAGCCCTTCTCCTGGGAAGGCCGATACTACCAGTACCGCACTGTGGCCGTGTGGCCCCGTCCGGTGCAGCAGCCCTTCCCGTCCGCGCTCGTGGCCACCCGAAGCGATGATGCGGTGCAGTACGCTGCGGCGCACGGCCTCGGCCTGGGCGTATCCTTTGTGCCCTCTGACCAGGTCGCGGGCATCACCGAAAAATACCTGCGCTGGTGCGACGAAGCCGGCTGGCAGCCGGAACCGGACCAGTTGGTATTCCGCGGCAGCATCTACCTGGCCGAAACCGACCAACAGGCCCAGGACTGGTTCCGTCAGCAGACCGACCAGGGTCGCGCGCCGGGCATGGCCTTGCGCTCCTCCGTATCCCAGGTGATCCAGGCCTCCCGGGCCGGCCAGGACGTTGATTACCGGAACGTGTTCGCCGGCAGCGCCAGCGGAGACATCGTGGGCGGCGCTCCCGGCCTCACCTTCGTCGGCGGTCCCGACACCGTCTTTGACCAGATCAAGGCATATCACGACCAGTGCGGCACCGGCGTCATCGACCTCTTCTTCCAGCAGCCCAGCCTGACTCACCGGGATGTCATGACCGAAATCGACCTGTTCGGCCGCGAGGTCCTGCCTCGCCTTAAGGAGTTGTAGCGGGTGGCCTCCGAACAGGTGCGCGAGACCGTCGTCATCGTCGACGGTTCCGAACGGCGTTCTACCAACTTGCGGGACGGCCTGGCCCAACGGTGGCTGGTGCTGCAACCGGAACTAGACGATTCGGGCAGCGATGCTTCGGACCGGTTGACCGCCACCCTGGACGCCCTGGTGTCCGAGCAATACGGGTTGATTGGCGTGTCCGCTGGCGCGTCTGCCGCGCTGGACCAGGCGCTGCGATCCCCCGAGCGGGTAACCGCCCTGGTCCTGGTAGCGCCGTTGGCGGTGCGCCCGGCGGGAAGCGATCACACCGGTGGTTCCCCGGACTTGGAACGCCGTCTCGGCGAAGTCCAATGCCCGACCCTGGTGGTGTTTGGTCAGGAGGACACCCGGGTGGCTCCCGAGGCCGCCAGCATTTACCGCAGTCGCATCCCCAACTGCAACATCGCCTTCGTCTACGGCGCCGGTCACGACATCGCCGCCGACCGTCCGCAGGCCCTGTTGAACCTCGTCGCTGACTACCTCGAAAGGCGCGAGACCTTCATAGTTCAGAGCCGCTCCGGCGCGATCAACCCCTGATCGCCGTCGCTAGTCGCCCGGCGCTCCCGCCCGCTGCCCTTCCTGCAGATCATCAATCTGTTCCCGGGTGCGTCCGTAGATCTGGGGCACGTCCCAGCCCTGCATGCCCGCGTAGGTGTCGATCTGCGACCGATGGTGCACCTCGTGTTCCACCAGCATCATCAGGATCCGCCAGCCGCTGAGCATCCCATCGGTGTCGATCATCCGGATGCGCCGGGTCAGCCAATCCGCCGGCGTGCCGTCGATGCGGCTGCGAAACTCCGCCAGCGACGTCTGCAGGGCCGGAACCCAATCGTCCAGCGACGCGGTGCTGGGAACCTCCCAGTCGTACAACCATCCCTCATTGCGGTAGGCGCGTGCGAAATACATCCGCGACTCGCAGATGTGATGGACGATTTGCGCGATGCTCCACGCGTTTTCACCGTGGCCCGCCGGCGGCGCCCACGACTCGGCGGGGGCCGGCAACGCCTGGATGTCCCGCAGGGTGCGGCGGTGGATGCCTTCGAAGTAACTCAGGAATGCCTGTGGATCGCTTATCATGGTACGGTGCGCTCCTTACGCGTCCATCTTCACCCAGCCACGGTTGATGATATCCTTCCACGTACAGGGAAGCATCGAGATGCCATCACCGCTTGGTAAATCACCACCATCCAAGTCGTACCGTTCAAATCTGGGCGGCGTCGGCCTAATGTAACACACCGCCACCGTCGCCATTACGACAGTGCGTTAGGTGCTGCTTGGGAGTATATGAGATCCCCTTGCACGGGGTTCAGAGACTGCGAACCGAGGTGAACGAAAGCCAAAATTTGACAATCTCGTCCAACGTTGGTGGGCCCGCCCGGAAAGGCGGGCCTAAAGTTACTTAGTGCTGTGCGACAAAATGAACCGACATGGAGTAGTAGTGACTACCACGTTACGCGAAGCTAGATTTTTGGCGACGAGGTTGGCCGATGACCGTTTTGCTCTCCTGGAGATCGATATCAACGCTGCAATTTGGGTGGTTCACAATTGCCGCGTTAAGAGCCCAGGCAAACGCTCAAATCAGCATTGGTATCAAGGAGAAACGTCCGATGGTCGGACTTTGAACGTACTAGTCGAGTCCGACTACCCAACCGTTGCCAAAATCATCACCGTAACCGAAATCACCATTGGAGGCGCATAATGGAGATTACAAAATATCCTGACAGCGACGCGGTCTACGTCCGCTTGCGAGACACGCAATACGGGGGTGGCCGCATATTGGATGACCACAAGCACCTCGACCTAGACCTGGAAGGAGACCCTCTTGGGATTTTGTTCCTGTACGTCTCGGATGGGGTGGATGAAGAAGACATCCCGGGTATCCCACCTTCAGAAACGGAAGCGGTCTACAAACTGCTTGCGGACCAAGGGATCAGGGTAAAATCACCCGCTTGATGACCACCAACAAGCCCAATGATCAAACCCCGGCCAATTTGGTCGGGGTTTATGCGTTTACTCCCCCTTTCCATACTTACGCTCTGGATTCGGCAAAGGACTGTCTCCCTTGACTGCGACGTCGTTGCAGTACGCCAGGCGCAGTGTTCTCGGTAGTGTAGAATCGGGCAACCCAAACCGCAAGCGAGGGCTTAGCCATGACAGGGCCTTTCGATTGTTGCCGACCGATGACGATACTTGTCCAAATCCGGTGATTTGAGCGATGACCGCCTACTGGGAGCCCCCGTTGGCAGCAGAGCCAAACCGGATAATCGAATGGCCCTGTTAGCCATGAAATATGACTTGATTGTCGTGGGCTCCGGTTCCGCCGGATCCGTGGTTGCCAGCCGATTGTCTGAGGATCCCAACCGTTCGGTGCTGCTGCTCGAGGCCGGACAGGACTATCCCAACGCGGACCACCTCCCCGCCGTCGTCCGCGACGGATATTCCAACGAGGGCGAGCAGCCCGGATCCCCCGTCTCCTGGAATCTGCACGGCACCATCAACGACCAGCAGGGCGAGATCAACATCGCCCAGGGCAAGGTCGTCGGCGGCTCCGGCTCCATCAACGGCCAGGTCTACCTGCGCGGCCTGCCCGAGGACTTCGAGCGGTGGGAATCCTTCGGCAACGAGGAGTGGTCGTACCTCAAGGTCCTGCCCTTCTTCCGCAAGGCCGAGAGCGACCTGGACATCCAGGACGACTTCCACGGCAGCGACGGCCCGATACCCATCATCCGACGGGAGAACCAGCCGTGGCCCGATGTGCAGAAAGCCTTCCATGCCGCCGCCATGGAACGCGGGTACGCGCACAACCCCGATCTCAACGGCCCCGACTCCCCTGGGATCGGCGCCATCCCCATGAACAATCAGGCCGGCGTTCGGATGAGTACCGCCATCACGCACCTCAATCCGGTGCGCCATCGCCTCAACCTCACCGTCAAGGGCAACGTCTTCGTCCGTCGCGTCCTCTTCGAGGGTTCCCAGGTATCCGGCGTCGAGGTCGAGAGCGGCGGCGAGATCTTCGCTGTGGAGACTGACCAGGTGGTACTCAGCGCTGGCGCGCTGAAATCGCCCCATATCCTCATGCTCTCCGGCGTGGGACCACGGGACCAGCTCACGTCCTTTGGCATCCCGGTCATCCAGGAACTTCCCGGCGTGGGCCAGAACTTGTTCAACCATCCCATGGGCAACGTCTCCTTCCGCGTCAAGGACCACGTCGAGCTACACGCCAATGCCGGCGCCCTGCGTTTCGGCCTGCGCGTCACCTCGGAGGAACCTTCGCATCCCAACGACGTTATGCTGCACACCCTGGGCGTGTTCAACGTCATGACCGGCGAGCACCTGCCGGACCGCATTGCTCGCATCGCGTGCGCCCTGGAGCTGCCCGACGGTTCCGGCTGGGTGCGCCTGGCCTCGTCCAACCCCACCGAGCAGCCGGAGATCAACTACCGCTACCTGCACAACGAGAACGACATGCGCCGCATGCGCGACGCCGTGCGCCTGGCCTCCGACATGCTGGAATCAGAAGCCTACCAGGACGTGATCGACCACCGCACCGCGCCGGTTGACGACGTGCTGGCCGACGACGATGCGCTGGACGCCTGGATCCGCCAGACCGTGGGCACCTCGCGGCACGTTTCGGGCACCTGCCGCATCGGGCCCGACGACGACCCGATGGCTGTCACTGATCAGCAGTGCCGCGTTCGCGGCGTGCAGGGCCTGTGGGTCGCCGACTCCTCGATCATGCCCCAGGTCACCCGCGCCAACACCAACGCCACCGCCATCATGATCGGCGAGCGGGTCGCTGATTGGATAGCCACGCAGTAGGCCCAACGGCAATCTCACAGCAAAAAGTAGGGACGAATGATTATTCGCCCCTACCAGTTCATGGGAAAACGGCCTTGGTACCGTCTGTACCTTACATCGGCGGCCGTAGGACGTGCTCCGTCGCCCGCTCGTAGGCACCGCCAATCTGCACCAGCAGCGGCTCGGCCAAGTGCTTAGCGACGAACTGGATGCTCAGCGGCAGGCCCTCGCTGTTCAGTCCGGCCGGCAGCGAGATCGTCGGCGCGCCGTTGAAGTCGTAGGGGATGGTGAACCGTCCCCAGGTCCACTCGTCCTCGGCCATCGGCCCGTACAGTTCCTCCGGCGTGACCCGGCCGGGCGGCGTGGTCATCGACGGGCAGACCAGCAAGTCAATATCTTCGAACACCCCCGCCAGGATGCCGTTACAAGCCAACCGCACCTGGTTGGCAGCAGCGAATTCGGCCGCGCTGTACCCACTTCCCTTCTCCAGCCAGCCCCGAAACCAGGGACCGTACTCGTCGGCGCGCGACGGGAAGTGATCCCGGTGGCCAGCTGCGGCTTCAGCGGAGCACAGCACGCTCCAAGCTCTGGAATACGGCAGCGTATCCGGCATCTGCACCGTGACCAGCCGCGCCCCCATGCTCTCCAGCAAACGCGCGCCGGCCAGCGCCGCCTCGGCCACCTCGGCGTCCACATCGTCGCCGATATATCGCTCGTCCACGCCGATGCGGATGCCGTCGACGCCATTGCCCAACCCGGACAGCATGTCCGGCACCGGAGCATGGAGCGAGGTCGGATCGTTGGGGTCATGTCCAGCCAATGCCTGAAGCATGATCCCGGCGTCCGCGGCGCTGCGGGTCATCGGGCCCACGTGGTCCAGCGACTCTGCCAGCGCCAAAACTCCGTACCGGCTGACCCGTCCCCACGTCGGCTTGATGCCCACCGTGCCGCACGCCGCCGCCGGGAACCGGATCGAACCGCCCGTGTCGCTGCCCAACGAGCCGTAACACAGGCCCGCCGCCGTGGCCACGCCCGATCCGCTGGAGGAAGCGCCGGCCCAGCGGTCCGCGCCCCACGGGTTAACGGGAATGTCGAATGCCGGGTTGTATCCGGCCATCGCTCCTTCGGTGAGGTTCAGCTTGCCCAGTATGATCGCGCCGGCGTCATTCAACCGCCGCACCACCGTTCCGTCAAAATCGGGCACGAAGTCGCGCAGCACCTGCAATCCGCCCATAGTGGGCACGCCGGTGGTGAAGCACAAATCCTTGACCGCGATGGGTACGCCGTGCAGCGCGCCGCGATACCGGCCGGCGGCGATCTCTTGCTCCGCTGCTCGAGCCGCCGCCATCGCCGGCTCAGCCATCACGGTGGCGTAGCTCTTCAGCCGACCGTCCAGCGCGGCGATGCGGTCCAGCATCGCCCGGGCCACCTCCACCGGCGAAATCTCCCGCGACTGGAGCCGCGCCGCCACCTCGGTGATGGTCTGGTAGTGCAACGGCGCGTCCGCCATGTCGTGGCTCCTTTATGCCGCCGGCTGCACCAGCTCGATCAGCACGTCGTCCGGCCCTTCGATGTACGAAAGCTTCGAACCCGTGGGCGTCTCGGTGATGGGCAACACCGTGCGGATGCCGGCAGCGGTCAGCCGCTCCATCTCCGCCTCGATGTCCTCCACGTCGAACCCGAAGTGCTCCAAACCCAGCCGGTTTAGCTCGGCGACGGCGCGCTCGTCGGACGATCCCGGAGGCTTCGACGACACGTTGAGCCGGCACGCCCCGCCCATCTCCATGCCGATGGTGACGGTTCGAGGCATCACCTCGCGCTCCGAAACGATGCGGGCGTTGAAGTGCTTCTCGTACCACGCCGCCGTGGCGTGGGGGTCCGCGGCGCGGATGTGCACGTGGTTGATGCGGTATTCCATTTTGGCCTCCCTTCAGGCGTCTCGTCGGTAAATGTTGAGCATGTCATCAATGAAAGCTGCGGGCTGTTCCCATGCTTCCGCGTATTCGGTATCGGTGAGATGTCCGCGGTCCGCGTGAATGTGGAGTTGAGTCACCGAGCGCCAGTTTAGCGTCAAGCTGTTTCCTGACGACTCGGTATGGGCTATCGTATGCAAGGTGTTGAATTTGGCGGCGGTTGTTCCCGGATTTGACCCGCGCTGATTCGCCGCCGCATTGACGCATTGCTTGGCCGCCTCATACATCAACGCACCGGCTGCATAGCGGTCATTGTCCCGGCTCAACAGCAGTTCACTTTGTCGACGATAGTTCCGAGCTTGCCCTACATGCCAGCGAGAACGCGATTGATAACGACTATCGCTGAGCATGGAAGCATTCGTTTACGAATATCCGAGTCGCCTCGTACGCGTCGTCAAGCTCGTACGCCTCCAGCACGTCCATTTCGGCATGGTCGCGTAGCAGGGTCGCCCCTACTAATCCACCACGGTAATGATATTTGGGTACCGACCCATCGGCTTCCAACGCTTTCGCAAGCTCAATAAGATCCCCGTATTCCAGCCCGCGCGTTTGTGCCAGCCCTGCGAAGGTGGCCTGGGCAGCCTCCCACATCAAACCCGCAGCCTCCCGGCGATAACCAGAGCGGAACTTCTCATCAGCCTTATGCAGGAAATCCGCGGCGGTGGATTTCATCCCTGGCTCGTCCATGGCCGTCGCCCCAATGATTTGATTCCTTGTGCATTATAGCAACGCACCTCGTCGCGCGTTCCGGTTGCCCCCCTTCGACGCCGTTGCTACACTGACCTCGTCTTGACCCCGAACCACAACGCGCCAAGCGCGAGCACCAGGAGAGAACCATGATTTACGAAGTCCGCACCTATGACCTCAAGCCCGGCGCCGTACCTCAGGCTGAGGAAGCCTTCGCCGAGGCGCTGCCCCACCGTGAAAAGTACTCCCCCATCGCCGCCTTCTGGCACACCGAGATCGGGCCGTTGAACCAGATCATCCACGTCTGGGGTTACGAAAGCGTCGAAGAGCGTAACCAAATACGCGCCGAGGCCGGCAAGAACCCCAACTGGCCGCCGAAGATCACCCCGGGCAACATCCTCAACATGAACGCCGAGATCTGGAACCCCGCGCCCTTCATGCGCCCCATGGGCGGCGACCAGGCCCTGGGCAACATCTACGAGATGCGCGTCTACACCTACGAGAACGGGTCCATGCCCGAACTGCTGCGCCGCTGGGAAGAGTCCCTGCCCTACCGCGAGGAGTTCTCCCCGCTGGCCGCCGGCATGTTCACCGAGTTCGGCGACCTGAACAAATGGATGCACGTCTGGCCCTACGAGGACCTTAACCACCGAGCCGAAGTCCGCGCCGCCGCCAGCAAGATCCCGCAGTGGCCCTCCGGCGCCCCCGGCCGCGTCAGCCAGGAAAACAAGATCATGGTCCCGGCCAGCTTCTCGCCGATGCACTGACGCCTACGTGAAAATCGTCAGAATCAAGATTTGCCGGATTATGGGATTTTTGGGATTGAGAAAATCCTGCGAATCCTAAAATCCCGTCAATCCTGATTCTGACGAATGGCGGTTGCCTGCTGAGGCCATGAGGAGGTTCGCCGTACCATGAATTACGGAAAGTTTGGAGACTCATACGACTTCGTGAAGCGGGGCATCCTCCAGTTGCTATCCTGTTGTGGCGACTGGTCTGTGCATCCCATGTTCACCGACGTCCCCAACGCGGCGCATTATGCGGCAGACTACCGCCGTCTTATCGGCGTGCCTACCGTTACTGATCAATCATTCGTTCAATCTGGCCGAAACCGGAACGATTGGCTAGAGGTGGCCCGAACCTGCCAAGACCACCTACTCATCGACCCTGACACTGGACTTCCGTTTGACGAAACCGGACGACGCCCGGTGGACGAAGATGACAGAAGGAACACACCAGAAGCGATTCTGTATGCTGGTGAACTGGCTGAGATTGTCAAGAATCGACCAGATAAACTTACCCTGATATTCGATCAAAGTTTCCACTGGAGCGGCGGAGACGAATCTATCCTCAGGCAGATTAATGGGAAGCTTTGGTGGGTTTCGCAGCAAGACCTTCACGGACTGGTGTACGACTCTCACGCGAAATTTCTCCTAGTTTCCATGGATCGAGATGTCTTATTATCTGCCAGACATCGCCTTGAAGAGTTAGATTTCCCTGGAGGACGCTTAAGGTTTAGTAACGACCACTGAGGAGTTGGAGTCCGCGCTTCAGGACCGTTTTCCATTGGTTAAGGAGAGATCAGCAAATCCGTATTCTAACCACCGACCGCATATCCGCCATCTTCGCCGACGCGCGGGCCGTCCACGCCGACGCGCTGCGGCTGCTCGATTCCGGCGACATCCGCGACGCCGCGGAGAAAGCATGGTGCGCCACCAAGCGAGCCACCGATGCGCTGATCCTGGCGCGCACGGAGGAGGAGCCGCAAATTTTCTCCGATACGACCAGAGGATTGTCGTCGCTGTCCGCAGAAGATCCAGACGTCCGTCCGTTGCGCAGACGCTATTTCTCCAGGCAGAGCGAACTGCACGGCGCCTGCTTCTACCTGGGAGCCTGCGAGCCGTTGGACGAAGTGGAACGCCGCATCCGCCAGACCGCCGACTACATCAGCGACGCCGCCAGGCTGGCCGGCTATTCCGATGCTACCTGAAACAGAGGGCACGTTCACCCTATGACAACCGCCACCGACCGCGTACCCGCCATCTTCGCCGACGCCCGCAGCCTCCACGCTGACGCGCTGCGCCTGCTGGAGGCCGGCGACGTCCGCGACGCGGCAGAAAAGGCGTGGTGCGCCACCAAACGCGCCACCGACGCGCTGATCCTGGCGCGCACGGAGGAGGAGCCTCAATTTTCCTCAGACACGTCGCGGGGACTGCTAATGATCGCCGAACGTGACAGGGCGGTTAGTCCTTTGATTGGACGCTATTATTCCAGGCAGGGTCACCTGCACGGTGGCTGTTTCTATCACGGCATCTGTGAACCTATGGACGAGGTGGAACGCCGCATCCGCCAGACCGCCGACTACATCAGCGACGCCATGAGGCTGGCCGGCTATTCCGACGCCGCCTGATCCAAAAACGCAAACGGAGAGGAACCACGCACATGAAACTGCTGACCTACGACAACGGCAACGGCCCACGCTGCGGCGTCCTCCAGGATGATGCGGTAGTGGACGTGGCCTCCCTGATCGGCTCCGACCGGCCGCTGGCCGACGTCCGCGCTCTACTGGACGCGAGCGACGGGGCAGTCGACCGCGTCGGCGACGCCTTGGCCGGCAATGTCGCCGCGCCCGCCGTAGCCCTGGCCGACGTCCGCCTGCGCGCGCCCATCCTCCAGCCGCCCACCGTGCGGGACTACATCGTCTACGAGGAGCACGCCACCTCCCAGGGCACCCGCCAGATCGACCCGGTCTGGTACCGAATGCCCGTGTTCTACTTCTCCAACCCGCTGGTCATCTACGGGCCCGACGAGGACGTGCCCTATCCCGCCGCCTCCGAACAGCTGGACTACGAGTTGGAGATTGGCTGCGTCATCGGCAAGACCGGAACCAACGTGCCGGCCTCCGAGGCATTGCAATACGTTGCGGGCTTCTGCATCTTCAACGACTGGAGCGCTCGCGACCTACAGTTCGACGAGATGTCCTTCGGGCTCGGACCCGCCAAGGGCAAGGACTCCGCGTCTTCCATCGGCCCCTGGATCGTCACCACCGACGAGATGATGCCGCACATCAGGGACGGCCGCCTGGACCTCAAGGCCCACGTCAGGGTCAACGGCGACGACTGGCTCCGCGACGGCGAGACCATCAACGCTTGGTACACCTGGGGCGAGATCATCGAGCGGGCCGCCAAGGACAGCCGCATCGCGCCCGGCGACGTCATCGGCAGCGGCACCGTGGGCGGCGGCTCCGTCCGCGAGTCCATCCGCAAGGGCTACGAGGCCTCCCGCTGGCTGGAGCCGGGCGACACCGTTGAGTTGGAGGTCGAGAACATCGGCGTCCTGCGTAACACCCTGGCCGCCAAGGTGGGCGTGGATCCTAACTACGCCTACCTGCCGAACAGCCCGACGGCCACTCCGGAGCGCGGCACCGCCCGCGACTACCGCTACGAGCGCACCCGCTGACGCGCCGACTGTCATTGCGAGCGCAGCGCGGCAATCTCGTAAATCGTAGGCCAATAATTCAGGGGCAACCGCGATGGTTGCCCCTCTTGCTTTCCACTATTGGCCGCTGTCGTCTAATCCGGCGGCGCGCCCCACCGGTCGTAGCTGCAAACCTCGTTCAGCGGCAACCGCGTCACCGGCCCGAAGTTGCCCCGCGGGTATCCGAAGGGCATGCAGTACACCACCTGCGCCTCGTCAGGCATGCCGAACAACTCGTGCACCCGTTCGTCCACCACCGGATGCAGCGTGGCAATGGTGCCGCCGATGCCGAAGGCCCGCGCGGCCAGCAGCATGTTCTGCGCCGAGGGGATCACCGAGCCGGCCGCCTGCACGCCCTGGGCGGTGGCGCACACCAGCACCATTACCGGCGCGTCGCCGATCTCGTTGGCCAACCGCATTGCCGAGCGCATCGAACCAGGGCCGGGCGGGATATCCTGCGGGCCCATGATGCCAGCGTCGGCACGCTTCGCCCACCAGGCCTCGTGATACAGGTCGCCCAGCTTGCGCCGCGTTTCCTCTTCCTGAACCACGATGAAGTGCCACTGCTGGTTGTTGCCGCCGTTGGGGGCGCGAATGGCGGCCTGCATGATGTCCTGCATCACGTCGGCGGGGATCGGGTCCGGCCTGAACCGGCGGATGGCCCGCTGGGAGAACATCGCCTCGCCAAGGGGAATGACGTTCAGTCGGTCTGCGGTGGTCACGTTGTTACCTCCAAATTCGTGCGGTCCGCCGATATTATCACAGGGCAGGCCCGCTGATTGATATAATCGCCACGCTCCGCCACCAGGCGCGCGGATCACTATTCAGACCAGCATACCTCCCGACAGGAGCGCTCCATGAGCCAGCAATACATCTCGGACGCAGAACAGGCTTACCGCAACCTGGGCGTCACTCCCATCATCAACGCCTCCGGCTCGGTCACGCGGTTGGGCGGTTCCCGCACCCGCCCCGAGGTCCTAGAGCAGATGGCCGGCACCGCCCGCGTCATGGTCAACATCGACGAGCTGAACCGCAAGGCCGGCGCGGAGATCGCCCGCCTGGTGGGATCCGAGGCGGCCATGGTCAGCAGCGGCGCGGCCGGTGGTCTCCTGCTCCAGGCCGCCGCCTGCATTGCCGGCAACGACCCCAACCGGATGCTGCGGCTGCCGGACACCGAGGGCATGAAGAACGAGATCATCATGCAGACCATGCACCGGTTCCCCTACGACCACGCGTATCGGGCCGTCGGCGCGAAGATTGTCGAGATCGGCAACTACCTGTTCAACCATCCCTGGGAGTTGGAGGGAGCCATCAACGAGCGCACCGCCGCCGTTGCCTACCTGTGCGCGCCCTTCACCAGCAAGCGCGTGATGCCCCTCTCTCAGGTCTGTGAGATCGCCCACGCCCACGACGTGCCGGTGATCGTCGACGCCGCCTCAATGCTGCCGCCACGCGCCAATCTGCAGCGCTACCTGCGCGACGGCGCGGACATGGTGATCTTCAGCGGCGGCAAGGGTGTCCGCGGGCCCCAGGGCACCGGCATCCTCTGCGGCCGCGCCGACCTCATTGACGCGGCCCTGGCCAACGCCAGCCCGGCCCAGTTCATCGGCCGGTCCGCCAAAGTCGCCAAGGAGGAGATCGTCGGCCTGGTCACCGCCCTGTCCATGTTCGTGGAGGAGGACGAGAATGCGGAGATGGCCTGGTATCGGGAAATGGCGCAGCGCGTGGTGGACAGCCTGATCGAAGTGCCCGGCCTCAACATCTCTCTGGAGCACGACGGCATCGACTACCTGCTCCCCAACGCCGTGCTCCACCTGGGCGGCGACTGGTCCGGCCCGTCCGCTCCGCAGGTTGCCGCCGCTCTGCAGCAGGGCGACCCGCCCATCTACCTACAGCAGCTCCGCGCCCCCGACGAGCTGATGGTCGATCCGCTCAACGTCACCGAAGACGAAATCGACATCATCATCCGCCGCCTCCGCGAGGCGCTGACCGAAGGGCGCTGACAGGCATAGGGAGCCTGCCTACTGAGGCTCCCCGCCCTGCTCCCGCAATTGGCGTACCAGTTGACGGTACTCTTCCAACTCACGTTCCGCCGCCAACCGCGCTTGCCGTTCCGTCGCCAACGCTTGCCGTTCGTCCTCTAAGGCGCGGCGCTCCGATTCCATGGCCAGCCGCACCCCGCGCCGGTCCAGCAGGATCTCTCCGGTGTCGGGGTCCTGCAACTCGATCTCCCCACCATTCCAGCGGAGGTTCAGCCGCAACAGCGGGCTGTGGGCCCAAATCGCCCCATCGACGGCGGTGCGCACCGGAAACTCGCGGTACTCGCCCCGTTCGAGGTACTCGCCAACCAGCGCGGCCCCGTACATGTCACCCCCGCTGGCGTCGAACCGCCAGTACTCTGACACGCCCATCCGTGCGTAAAGGTCGCGCTTGCGGCTGGTGTCGTTGGACGCCGTGGTCTCCGACGCCACCTCCAGCACGACGTCCGGGGGCTTGCCCACCTCCCAGATCAGGTAGCCGTTGCGACGCCGGATCGCTTCGGCGTCCACGTCAAACGCAACGTACACGTCCGGCTGCAGCCGGCGGTTGCGGTTGGTGGGGTCGTAGTAGACGATGGTATTGGTATCGGCGAAGGTGTCCAGGCGGTCGGTGAGCAGGTCGGCGAGGATCTGCATCACGTAGAGGATGTGCGGGTTCTGCTGCATACCTTCCGGCATCAGTTCCGGATCGGGCAGCGGTGGCGCATCCGGTCCGAAGAACGGGTCAAGGTGGGGAATTCTGACGCCGTCGGACGGCGCGTAGGGCGTCTTGATGGTCATGGCTATTCACCAATAGCACAAACAATGGGGAATGACCAGTGTACCAGACGCCTGGTCATTCCCCATCCGAAACCTGTCAGCAATTTGAACCCGCGGGGCTGGATTGCTATGCCACCGCCGCCTCCTGGAAGTGCGGCATCACCTCCGTGGTGAAAAGCTCGATGGAGCGCATCACTTTGGAATGCGGCAGACCGGCGAACCCGAAGTTGCCGAAGACGTGGTTGATGCCCGCCGCCTGCACTTCTTTCAAACGCTCGGCGACCACCTCCGGCGTTCCCCGCAGCGGCGGCAGGCCGGCATGGCCCACGTCGTCCCGCCGGTCCCGGTCCGACTGGCGGTTGGCCCAATGCTCGTAACCCTTGGCGATGTTGCCGTTCTTGTCCATGGGCATCCCGATGGGCGCGCCGTTGCTGCCGATGGAACGCAGGACACGGGATGAGAAGTCTTCCAGCCCAACGGGGTCCCGCTCCGCCTCTTCCATGGTGGGAGCCACGTAAATCGACTTGGACATCGGCGGATTCAGGTGCGCGTGGGGATGGCCGTACTCGTCCATCTTTTCCCGCCACAGCTTGATCACCTCCGGCGCCTGCCCAAGGATGTCGGTCGGCCCGCCGGTGATGACCTGAATGTTCCGGCTGGCGGCGAAATCAATGCTGGCCGGACTGGTGCTGACCGCCTGGAACAGCGGCGGGTACGGCTTCTGCACCGGCTTGGGCAGCACCCAAACGTCATCGACATTGGTGTACTTGCCGTGGAACGTCAGTCTCTCCTCCGTCCAGGCCTTGATCATCACGTCAACCGCTTCCTGGAACCGCTCGCGGCTGGTGTCGATGTCCACGCCGACGCCGTCAAACTCCTGCTGCTGGTAGCCGGCCCCGATGCCGAAGTTGACGCGGCCGCCGCTGATCACGTCGAGCATCGCCACTTCCTCGGCCACCAGCACCGGGTTGTGCAGCGGCAGGACGATGACCGCCGTCCCGATGCGGATCTGCTTCGTGCTCCCGGCAACCGCGCCCAGGAACGACCAGATGCCGGACAGCAACCCGTGGCGCGAGAAGCGGTGCTCTCCCAACCAGGCCTCGTCCAGCCCGGCCTCGTCGGCAAACCGGATCTGCTCCAGGGCGTCGTTCAACGCCTGCGGCGGCGTAAAATCCTCGTGATAGGGAACGATGGTAAAAATTCCGAACTGCATGATGCCTCCTCGGATGGCGTGATACGTTTACTGGACGAAGTTTTCGCCGTCAGCCGTTGCGGTTGTCGCTTCCACGCCTGACGTGTCCAGCAGGATGGGCTCGTGGGTATCCGGGTCTTGCCGCCAGAGCCGGCGCACCTTGATCTTGTGGGCGCGCTCCATGGCCACTTTGGCGACCTCGTAGTTGGCCTGGAGAGCCGACCATTTCTGCGGGTGGCCGCCGAAAGCCTGGTCAATGCGGATAATCAACTCCGGCGTCAGGGATGCACGACAGTTCACCAGGTCGTCCAGATCTTCATAGCTGACGCCCAGGTGCTCGGCGGCATCGGCGACGGTAAGGCCCATCGGTTCCAAACATTCGTGGAGCAACACCTGGCCGGGATGGAGGGGATCGCTTACCGGCAAGCCGACTTCGCCCAACGGATCTCCCAGGCACTTGACCTTAATACCGTGGTCGCTGTGAAAAACCTGGGCGAGGTCATAGTAAAGTTGCAGACCTCGCCAAGTTGCCGAGTCGGCTCCGAATGCCTTGTAAAGGCGGAGGGACATTTCAGGTGAAATGCCGGCGCGGCCACCGATGACGTCCGCCAATTCATCATGACGCACGCCGATATGTTTAGCAGTCTGGGCTATGCTCAGGCCCAGAGGTTCGATGTCATTATGCAGGATGGACTTGCCGGGATGGGGCGGATCTTTCATCATCACCGTTGCCTCCTAATGGTAGTCAACAAGGTCGACGTCATAGACATCCTTCCCGTCAGGCCGGAAGGTGATCCGCCAGTTAGCGGAGACACGAACGGCCCAATGACCGGCCAAATCGCCGCGTAAGGGATGAAGGCCGTAACTCGGCCTGCGCACACCCGCCAGTCCTCTAGAGTCAAGATCGTGTAAGATCTCGGCAACTTTCTCAGTATATTCAGGTGGCATACGGCGACGTTCCCCTCGTTCCCAGAAGCGGCGCAGGTCATTGTGTCGGAAGTTGCGTATCACTGTACGTTGTCAACGCACAACGGCCTGACGCGGTGCAGTAAATCGTCACCCTCCTGTTCGCCGCGCGATCATCGCGTCCGCCAGCGGGCTGGCTCCTGACTTCACCGTTATGTTCACCAGCGACGGCCGGCCTGAGTTGATGGCCCGCTCCACCGCCGGCGCCACGTCGTCAGGTTGCTCCACCAGCTCCGCGTAGCCGCCGATGCCCTCCACAACCTGGTCGTAGCGCACGCCCGGTCGCAGGGCAGTACCGACGTCGCGCCCGAAGTAGGCCAGCTGGAACGTGCGGTCGATGCCCCAGTTGCCGTCGTTGCCCATGATGCCCGTGATGTTCAGGTTGTGCCGGATGCACGTGTCGTATTCCATGGAGTAGAACCCGAAGGAGCCGTCGCCCATGAACGCCAGAACCTTGCTGTTGGGGTAGGCCAGCTTGGCCGCCATGGCGTAGGGTATGGCTCCGCCCAGGTGGCTCAACGGCCCCAGGCGCATGAAGTGCCCCGGCGACCGCGCCGGCAGGTAGCAGCGGCCCCACTGCACGTAGTCGCCGCCGTCCAGGACGATGAACGTGTCCTCGTCCACCAGGTGCTCGATGCGCGTGTACACGTCCAGCGGGTGCATCGGCGCCTCGTTGGTCGCGTTGCTCCGCAGGCTGTCCAGCCAGGCCTCCTGCTCCTGCTTCAGCTCGCTGATCCAGGGGCCCAGCTTCCCGTTGTGCCTGGCTGCCCCCGTCAATTGGTCGACGATGGCGCCCAGGTCGCCCAGCAGGCCCACTGCCACGCCGCGGTTGCGTCCGATCTCCGCCTCGGACGGATCGGCCTGGATCAGCTTGGCGTCGGCGTCGAATATGCCGCCGTAGCGATAGCGATGGTCCAGCCGCTTGCCCAGCAGCAGCACCACGTCGGCCTCGCGGAACTTGCGGGCAGTGCGGTTCAGCGCGCCGTCGGCGTACCCGAAGCACAGCGGATGCAGGTCGTCGATGAGCCCCCGCGCCTGCTCAACCGTGAAGATGGGCGCGCCGGTGGCCTCCGCCAGCGCCTCCAACTGCGCCGGCTCGACGGAGTAGCGCGCCGGGTTGCCCACGATGATGACCGGACGCTGCGCGTTGGCCAGCAGGTTCGCCGCCTGCTCGATGAGCTTGGGGTCGCCCTGGGACCGGCCCATGTTGCGGTACTCCTGGGGCAGGAACGGGGGCAGGTCCTCCTCGCTGATGGGCGCTTCCTGCAGGTCGATGGGCAGGGTCAGGTGCACCGGTCCCGGCCGGCCGCTCATCGCCGTGCGGAAGGCCGTCGCAACGAACTCCGGGATGCGGTTCTTGTCGTGGATCATCCATGCGCCCTTGGATACGGGCGCGGCCATCGCCACCTGGTCGATCTCCTGGAAGGTGGCCTGGCCCTTCTCGGGCAATTCGGCGCAGCCGGCCACGAAGATCACGGGGCTCTCGGAGGTGTAGATGGCGGGCAGGCCGGAGATGGCGTTGGCAAAGCCGGGACCGCCGGTGAACAAGGCCACCGCCGGCTGGCCGGTGATGCGGGCGTAGCCGTCGGCCATGTGCATCGCCGCGCCCTCGTGCCGAGTGTCGATGAACTCGATTCCCTCGTCCGCCGCCGCATCCACCAGAGGCAGTATCGTGTCCCCGACAATCGTAAAGACCTTCTGCACCCCTTCCTGCTTCAGGCAGCGAATGAACAGATGCCCACCATTCAACTCCGGCATAAATCGAAACTCCTCGTATAACATGCCCCGTACATACGGGCACCGCCATCTTACCATAGGCCCATCCGGACCCTCGCGGCCCCGTGCTACAATCGCCCCATTAACCGCCTCTCGGCGAGGTCCACCATGACCACCAAACCGACGCCAAAAACCCGGCCGGCCGGCGACAGCTATGGGCTGACCGCGCTTCCCGACCCGCCCAAGCCACCCGACGCCATGAAACAGCGCCCCCACATCGCGCGCATGGACCAGGTCCTGCGCGCACATTTCGCCAACCGTCCTGACGCTTTGGTTTCCGGCGAAGGCTACCTGTGCGACCTGCCGGGCAATGCCCGCCGTTCGCCGAACCCCGATCTCCTCGTGTCGTTTGGCCTCGAGATTCCTCCCGACGTGATTGAAGACGAGGCCAACGGGTACACCATCAGCGAAATTGGAAAGCCGCCGGAGTTCGTGCTGGAAGTGGCGTCGGAGACCACCGCGCGTCGGGACGAAACCGTCAAGCGGGACACCTACGCCAGCTTCGGGATATCGGAATACTGGCGGTTCGACCGCACTGGCGGCCGCTACTACGTTGCCGCGCTGGCGGGTGACCGGCTGGTCGACGGCGCGTACCAGCCGATCTCAGTCGACACCGGCAACGACGGCATCATTCGGGGATACAGTGCAGCCCTGGACCTGGAGCTCCACTGGAAAGACCGCCGCCTCCGCTTCTGGAACCGGCCCGCCCATGCCTATCTGCCCGATTTGCTCGAAGCACTCGCTGCGCTGGCAGCAGAGAGAAGCGAATTGGCAGTCGAACGGGCCGCGCGCCAAACTGCCGAAGAAGAGGTAGCGCGTCTCCGCGCCGAACTGGAACGGCAGCGGGACCAGCGCTGAACTGCGCTGGCGGTTCGATCAGGCTTCCGCGACGATCACCTCACCGCCGTCCCAGGCGTCCACGGCAACCCGGCTGCCTTCCAACAGCTCCATGCCGAGCAGGGGCTGGTCTATGGACTGAAAAATTTCCACAGGGAGAGAACGACCGTGCCATGGCACCGACGCCTGATAATAGTTGAACCTTTCCGTGTTGCCGCTGGCAGTGATGCCGTCCCGGTATCCTGTGCGAATCAGCCCAAGCCTTCGAATATCCGTTTCCGGCAGTGTGAGCCAGCCGGTGAACCCGGTGTCCACGATAACCTCACATTGTTGCAGGTTCCCGTAAGCGTCCGTTACAAACACGGCAACCCAAGCTTCCAACCCGCCTTCGGAGTTCCGCTTTACCGTGCCCTTAATCATAAGGGTCGGTAGTATATGGCTCGCTCGCGATGCTGGAGTGTATCCGGTAAGTCACCGGCACGTCCACCCATTCCTCCCAGGTGAAGGCGTCCGGGCGCCGCTTCCGCAGCTTCCTGGCCGCGGTGATGTGCCGGTCGGCAATCTCGTAGTCACCGCTCTTCACATCGATGACCACGATCTTGCCCTTATGCTCGGGCCCCAGGGTAGGGTGTATCTTTTCGCGGTAAATGGCGCGACCAATGGCCGACGCATTGTCTTTGTTGAATGCCATGATTATCGCTCCATGCCACCATTCCGTCTGGCCAGGCCCGCGCCGCCGGCGAAACCAACTATCGCCCTACCGCCGTTTTGACCGTCCAGTCCGCTACCTGGACCAGAGTCGCTTGAGCCGGCGTGCGTTGCGCGTCCGAAACCGACGCTACCCATATCAAGACACTGCCGCTCAGCATAACCAGGGCGAACAGCGTACCCAGGACCGCAAACGAAACTGCGGTGCTATTCACCGCTGGCTGACCTCGCTTGCTCCTCGGCAGTAGTAGAGCCAGCCGCTCGGCGTGATGGTTCCACGACCCAGCCCTTCCATAACGTCCAAAACAGCACGGCGATGCTGCCGATCAGTAGAACGAGACCGACTACTGCCAGAATCGCCGCGATAATTAGCGGAAACGTTACCATCGCCGTCCCCTCCTGACGCCGGCTACCTCGCCACCCACCCCACTGCCGCGATTCTAGCACACTCCAGCCACCAGGCCGCCTCGCGCCTGCCTTTATTCAGTCATCCCAGTTGATAATCCGAGCCTTCCAGCCGCCGTTCCGCTTCTTTCAACTCACCCTCGTCGAAAAGGCGATGCCACGGCTCTCGGAGTACCAGCGCCTCTACCGATATGTCCAGCCGGCCCTCCTCCCACAGCCGTTCAAAGCCGTAAGATGGAGCGTCTTTACCCAGCAGTATCTTGGCAGCTTGCATTCTGCCGTGGTCGTTAACCATCCGTCGAAAATACGTGGGGCGGTAGTCGAAGGTACTCGCCTCATCGTAAATCCCGAGCATCTCTTGGTGGAATTGTGCTTCCAAGTCCATTTTGAACCTCAATAGACCGTATAAGGAAACCATCGAGATGTCCAGCAATATGCTGGTTAGCTTGTATCACCGATATCTGATTGCGTCCCAGCAGCCATTATCCTGCTTATCTCTTGGATGATCCAGACCGACCTGCCCAATCTGGCAGTTGTCAGTGACAACATTAAGAGAAAGGGAACCATTGCCGCTTTGCAAGGCGCTCCATCTTTATCAAATATCATCGCAACCATGGAAGCGACGGCTAGGAACGCTAGGTAGTGTTGACATTTGGACTGCGGTACAATTGCCCCATGGCGAGTATAACCATACCTTCAGACCAATGGGCGAAGATTTTGCAATTCCTGCGGGATTGCCCTGACGTGTACGTTGGCGACGCGGCGGAATGCCAGCGGTTTGTCGAGGGCGTGCTGTGGATGGATCGCTCCGGAGCGCAGTGGCGACTGCTGCCGGCCGAGTATGGCAACTGGAACACCATCTACAAACGGTTCGCCCGGTGGTGCGACCGTGGTAACTGTTCAGAGTTGATGAGATCTGCGGGCTTTTTGGCCGTTCCCAGAGCCGTGGCCAAGTAGGCAATTCCGGTGCTGAGCCGATCAGATCCCCTCAAACGTGAACAATTACCGACCGTGGCGTCTGGGAGCGAATGCACCAGCATTTCAGTACGGAACCGGACCTGGAATATCTGGTCATCGACAGTACGGTGGTTCGAGCGCACCAGTGCGCTAGGGGAGCCCCCGCAAAAAGGGGGGCAATCAGCGCAAGCCCTGGGCCGCAGTCGCGGCGGGTTCAGCACGAAGGTTCCCGGGAGCGTGGACGCTCTGGGCAACCCCCTGCGTAACTGTTCAGAGTTGATGAGATCTGCGGGCTTTTTGGCCGCTCCCAGAGCCGTGGCCAAGTAGGCAATTCCGGTGCTGAGCCGATCAGATCCCCTCAAACGTGAACAATTACCCCACTGCGGTTCACGTTGACGCCGGGACAGCAGCATGACATCACCCAGGCGGAAACCCTGCTCACCGGCTACCGGAGCGAGTACGTAATCGCGGACAAAGGATATGACGCGCAGGACTTCGTCGACCATTTGGCAGAAGAGGGCATGGTGGCAGTGATCCCCCCACGGTCCAACCGCAAAGCGCCACGGGATTACGATAGACCCTTATACCGAGAACGCCACGTGGTAGAGTGTTTCATCGGCAAGATCAAGCACTACCGCCGGGTATTTTCCAGGTTTGACAAATTGGCCAGCCGATACCTTGGCTTTCTGCAATTCGCTGCCGCCCTCATCTGGCTACGATGAAATGTCAACACTGCCTAGAACTCTGGCCGGAAACCCCGGCTGATTGGGGATAGGGTGATACTCCGGGTCATGCCAGTCAACGGAGTGGAGTAGTGGTAATTGTTCACGTTTGAGGGGATCTGATCGGCTCAGCACCGGAATTGCCTACTTGGCCACGGCTCTGGGAACGGCCAAAAAGCCCGCAGATCTCATCAACTCTGAACAGTTACGAGTAGTGCAATGCTGGGCGAGCGAACTGAGCAGCGGGGACTGTGGGAAGCCGACCGGATGTATCTGGACTACGTAGGCAAGGACACCTTCTACGGTTTGCTGGCACAGTTGCGTGGCCAACTGTTCCGTGACGCCGACTTTGCCGAGTTCTACTGTCTGGATAATGGGCGCACCAGTGTGCCGCCCAGCCTGCTGGCGACGGCGTTGCTGTTGCAGACCTACGCCAAGGTGAGCGACGCCGAGGCCAAGGCGAGAGGCGACTTCGACATCCGTTGGAAGGTGGCCCTGTGGAAGGTGGCCCTGTGGAAGGTGGCCCTGTGGAAGGTGGCCCTGTGGAAGGTGGCCCTGGGGAAGGTGGCCCTGGGGAAGGTGGCCCTGGGGAAGGTGGCCCTGGGGAAGGTGGCCCTGGGGAAGGTGGCCCTGGGGAAGGTGGCCCTGGGGAAGGTGGCCCTGGGGAAGGTGGCCCTGGGGAAGGTGGCCCTGGGGAAGGTGGCCCTGGGGAAGGTGGCCCTGGGGAAGGTGGCCCTGGGGAAGGTGGCCCTGGGGAAGGTGGCCCTGGGGAAGGTGGCCCTGGGGAAGGTGGCCCTGGGGAAGGTGGCCCTGGGGAAGGTGGCCCTGGGGAAGGTGGCCCTGGGGAAGGTGGCCCTGGGGAAGGTGGCCCTGGGGAAGGTGGCCCTGGGGAAGGTGGCCCTGGGGAAGGTGGCCCTGGGGAAGGTGGCCCTGGGGATTGAGGTGGAGGACCGGCCCTTTGCCAAGAGCACACTGCAGGTGTTCCGCGGCCAGTTGATACTGCACGACCAGGTGCGTGAGGTGTTTGAGCGGAGCCTGCGACTGGCGCGGGAGACAGGGTATCTGAAGCGGCGGAGCCTGCGGGTAGCGTTGGACACGACCTACATTCTGGGACGTGGGGCGGTGAAGGACACCTACAATCTGCTGGCGGACGGGATGGTGAAACTGCTGCGGGCGCTGGCGGCGGTGGATAGGACCACCGTCAAAGCATGGGCTGAGGCCCAGGGCTACCAGCGGTACCTGGGCAGCAGCGTGAAAGGGCGAGGCGGCCATCGACTGGTCAAGCAAGCGGGAGCGGCGGAAGCTGTTGGCGGACGCGGACCGGCTGCTGGAGTTAGCGCGGCAGGCGCGGGACATGCTGGATACACACAGCGTCCAACGGCGGGCGGGAGATAGTGGAGGCTGCGGAGTTGTTGGGACAGTTGCTGCCACAGGATGTGGACTAGGCTTTGCACATTTCAAGCCGCGTAGGCGAGTGAATCTACAAGTCGGTGGTAACCGTTGGTGCTAGTTTGAGATGATATTGAAGATGCCACCGGGTTCCTTATGCTGTAAGTTGATCCGCTCTACAGCGGAGGAACCCTGTGAACATCGCCGATTTTATCACCGAACTCTACTGCCAGATAGACGACGCTTTGCCCCGATTGCCCCAGCATCCCCAAGCCGTGCTCTCCCGGGGCGAAGTGGTCACCATCGGAGTGCTCTACGCCGTCAAGGGCGTCAGCCGCCGCGCCTTTTACGACTGGCTCAGGCACAACTATGGAGATCTCTTTCCCAAACTCCCCCAGCGCACCCGCCTCTTCCGCCGCCTGGAAGCCAAAGCCTGCTGGACCGGCTATTTCCTGGCTCAGCCCACCATCCTGGGCGTGGCCGACAGCTATGGCGTCGAACTGGGCCATCCGGTAAGGGCGGGGCGTCAGCTCCATCAGGTGGGCCAGCGAGGCAAGTCCAATCAGCGCTGGGTCCGGGGCGGCAAACTCTGCGTCGTGCTCAACAAATTGGGGCTGATTGTGGATTGGGACTGCGCCACTGCCAACGTCCACGACCAGCGGTTCTTACCCTTGTTGGCCTGCTACGACGGCCAGATGATCATACTGACTGACACCGGCTTTCACCGCGCCAAAGGCGACCCAGACAACGTGAAACTGTGTCGTCGCGGCCAATGGAACGTGCGGATGATCGTGGAAACCACCTTCTCCATGATGACCACGGTGTGGGGCAGCAAGGAGATGCGTCATAACACCTGGCGAGGATTTGAGGCGCATCTGAGTTACCTGATGGCCGCCTTCAACCTACTGGTGCAGTGGCATGGACTGGAACCGGACGAAAACGGACGCATCCATCGCTCCATTGCCTAATTCGTCCTCTGATATTAACTAGCACCAACGGTTGGTACAGGACAGCCGGGACTTTCCATAAATCCGGTTCTGCCTCGGACAGTGAAAAACCCTCGGAGGCCAGCCACAGGTGGCGGCGCACCAGAGCGATGGCATCTACGAAGGTCGGCGACGGCTTGGCGTACCAGGACGCGGTGCGCTGGCTCATGGGCCGTTGTTCCTGCATCAAGTGAGCCGCCAGGGTGGTCCAGGAGAATAGTATTACAGTCGCGCTTGAGGAGCAGGTGTCTGAAGGCGTCTCCGGTAGTGGCATTGCATGGCTCGGGCCTGGTGCCGCCGTCTCCATCCCGACCAGTGGATGGTCAGGGCAGGACTGCCACGGGGCAGCCACAGCAGCCGGCATAGCAACCGTCTGACCTCGGGCACGGTCAGTGGGATGAGTTCTCCCACGCACCTATCCCCCTTTTACCGTCGCCACCGGCGGCATAGGACCGGATTACCGCCAGAAAGGCATGGGCCAGCAGCGCCAGGGTGATGTGCCGGTACCAGCCGACCCACAGGCGTACCTCATACTCGTCCAGCCCCACCTCTTGCTTGGCCTCCTTGAAGGCGTCTTCGATGATCCACCGGGTGCCAGCCACGCGCACCAGTTCCGCCAGCGATACCTCTCCCGTACCAAAACAGGCGTAGTAGGCCAGCTCCTCAGGATCGGTGATGCTGCGCGCACCAGCAGCCAATGCCCCTGATCCAGTGCTGACCAGGGTCCTATCGGCAACCAACCCCAATCGTAGAGGCGCGGCCCCTTGCTGCCCTCACCAGCGCTCAGACGTTGCCACCGGTCATCGGGTATCTGCTGGGCCAGTTCACGGGCTGCCACCTGTGCCGAGCCATCCTCCGTATCCGCCCACAGCGGCTCGTTGTTCTTCACCGCCAGCACGTAGGGCAGGCCCTGCTCCTCCAGCCACCGTCGCAGTTTCCGGTCATTGCCGTACACCGTATCCCCAGTTACCCAGGCAAAGGGCACCCCAACCGCCACCGCGCGGCTGATCATCTCCTGAGCCAGTTGTGCCTTGGTATGAAAGACCACCCCTTCCGGGACACCGGCTTCCCGCCGCCGCTCCACATCCTCCGCCCACTCCTGGGGCAGATACAGCTCCCGATCCAGAAAGGCCGCGCCGTGGCGGCTGCCATACGCCAGGAACACCCCGATCTGACAGTTCTCCACCTTCCCCGCCGTGCCGCTGTACTGACGCTTCACCCCCACCGACTTCTGGCCTTGCTTCAGAAACCCCGTCTCATCCACTACCAGCACCCCGCCGGGGTCGCCCAGATGCTCCACCACGTACCCTTCAGGTACGCCAGAACCCGCTGCCGAGACTCACTGCGGCTGAAACGCGACGCGATACGCCCGTGCAGCTCCTGGAGCCCAGCCTCCCAGTCCAGCGTTTCCTCCAGCACGGCCTCTCGCTCCAGTAATGTCTGACCCATTTCCAACCCCTCCGCTCTCACCAGTAATCATGGGCCTATCCTACCAAAGGCAAGCGCGACTGTAATAGTAGGCCATCAGGATCAGCGTGGTGCGGGCAATGGCGCGATCGGACCACTGGCGTTGGGTCGCCACACCCAGATGTGCTCGCGCTTCCTGGAAGGTGACCTCCAGTTGCCAGCGCAGCACAAACCATTCCAGAACCTGCGCCGGGTCCACGGCCAGGTCAGTGCACAGCAGAGCCTGTGTAGCGAATTCTCCTTGGGGGTCTCGAACCAAGACCCAGCGCAGGGGCACCGGCGGCTTGCCCGAGCGATACCAGACCGCCGTTTGCGAGGTGAGCTCCACCGTACGGGTGGTGCCGTCGTACCACGCCACCACCGCGGTGGCCCAGGACTGACCGGGATGGTCGACGAGTGATTTCAGCGCGGGCCGCCGTCGGCCTTTCAGCGGTGGCCGACCGTTCCGGCTCGGTTGACGTGGTGGCGCCGGTTCATAGAGGGCCGCGTCCAAGCGCAATCTGGTGATGAGGGTAACGGGTTCACGGAGGGATTGGCAGCAGTGGAGCAGGTCCAGGACGGCGTAGCCGCCGTCGCCCACCAGCACCAGGGGGCGCTGGGGCAGCCAGCGGCGCAGTTGCATGACCATCTGCCGCGCCCAGTCGGTGAGTTTTTTGTGGCGGCGTCCGCGCTGCCGGTAGTAGCGTTCCGCAGGCGCCAGCACGGTGAGAAAAGGCCAGGCCCAATAGCGTCCCGCCCAGGGGACCTGGCCCAGCCACATCAGGGAAATCCAGCGCAGACCGCTGGCCTTGACCAGGTGGCTCCGGCTGGAACGCACCGCATCGCGGTAGATGCCCAAGGATTTGATTTTAGGACCGCGGCGCCGTTCCAGGGTTTCGTGATTGGTAAAAGGCTCGTATGCCGAAGATCAACGGACCATCGCCTTGATCCAAGTAGAGGATCAGCAGTCCCAACAGGATGCGTGCCGCTTGGCGGGGCGACCACACCGCCCGATTGAGCACTTGATGATAACGGGCGTAGTTGCGGTCGTCGCTCAGTCCCATGACACGGAGCGCCGATGCCACGGCGCGTTGGCCGGGAGCCAGTATCGCGCCGATCAACAGGATTTGGGCTTTCCGCCAGGTCGGGCTGCGAAACAGCATGGCGAAGGGATGGAGTACGGGTACAATCGCGTTGGGCAGGGTGAGCATCGCTTGGCCTTTTTCCAGGAGGGTCCGGCCAGATTACCCTGTTCTTATGATTCATCTAACTTTTGTGCAAAGTCCAGTCAAGGAGGGTGTGAGCCGGGACCGGATGATGTCGGTGCATGATCCAGAGATGCGCCACGGTCGCAAGAGCAGCAGCAAGCGCTTTGACGGGCACCAAGCGGCCATTGTGGTGGACACGGACACCCAGTTGATTGCCGCGGTGGACATGCTGCCAGGCAACGCCCCCGACAATCTGGGGGCATTGGACTTGGTGGAACAGAGTGAAGCCAATGCTGAGGTCTTGGTTACCGCAGCCCTGGGCGACACCGCCTACGGCGACGGTGGGACGCGGCAGGCTTTCGCTGATGCGGGACGCAAGCTGGTGGCCAAAGTGCCGGGGCGTCCCAACCGGAAGCACTTCCCCAAGAATGACTTCCACCTTGACCTGGCAGCAGGCAGTTGCACCTGTCCGGCGGGCCAGGTTACTCACACCATTGTCCCCGTCGGGAAACGCACCGACCGGACGGGACGCGTCCATCAATTGCAGGCTTTCCAATTCCACGGGGCGGTGTGTGGAGTTTGTCCGCTGCGGTCGCAATGCATTGCAGCCAAAGGCCGTAGAGGGCGGAGGGTGCAAATCCATCCGCAGGAAGCCCGGTTGCAACAGGCCCGCGCTTTGCAGCAGAGCGCCGACTATGATGAGTACCGTCAGCTACGGGTGGTGGTGGAGCATCGGTTGGCGCGGCTGGAGCAACTGGGCATCCGGCAGGCGCGCTACTTCGGACGGGTGAAGACGAAGTTCCAGCTGTATCGGGCAGCCACGGTGGCCAATCTGACGCTGATGGCGGGCAAACTGGGTCTTACGGACGATACCGGCGACGACCCGCTCGGCAACCACGTCATCGGCGCTGAGGTCGTCAATACCGTCGCCACATTCCGCGCAATCCAGCTCGGCCACATCTGGTCGCTGGCATTCCTCACGTCGGCTTTACTGCCCCAATCCCACTTCCCAAACCAGGCTTTCCGGCCCGACTTCTAGGCGATTTCGTTACTCGACTGATCGGAGTGGCCGAGACTATGTCTGGCTCAGTAAGGGTATTAGCTTGTCGATCAAGGCCTCGACGTCGTCCAGGCCGTCGGCCACGTCTGCGGTTCCCATCTCGTTTTCGTAGAAATTTTCGTGCAGCAGGCTGGCGCTTCCGAACAGGCGGCGGATGTCGCCATCGCCCGTTTCGGCCCGGAGCCGGCTGGCGATCCTGAGGTAGTGCCGGTGGCGGTCGTGCTCCCACCCGCGACGTTCTGCGATGGCTTTGAGGATCTGGGCAGTGGCGCCCCAGCCCTTCTCGGATGCCTGTGGGAGATCGCCGACGGCGAGTTCCTGTCTGGCCTGCGCCAAGAAATGCTCGCTGGCTTGTTGGTACCTTTGGGTGGTCACTTGGGGCTCCTCCTGCTGTCTTTGCAGGTTAGCAACTGCGGCTTGCCTTGGCAATGAAGCCGGCGCGGCCTTGATGATGTTGGAATCCAAGTAGCGAAATCGCCTCCTTCCCGTATCCCTCGAACCGGCGGCATCCGTGAGCGCCACATGGTGGCCCAGTAAAAAAAGAGGTTTAAAATGCGATATCGGGCCGCCGCCCGGGTCAGCCGGGCGCGGCCCGACAACGGCGGCGGTTCACGACCCTGGCGTCCCATCGGTTCCACCATCCCCTTTCCGCGCCGTGAGTGCGGGGCCAGGCGGTCGCCTCCGGAACCCAGCGGTCGAGGGTAAGCGCACCCGGCCATCGTCCGGGCCACTACCGCGGAACGCGTCAACCGTTCCGTCGGCAGTGCAGGGCTGCGGTCTCCCCATGCCGGCTCCACACCGTCCCGTTTCCCGTCAACGGCCCTTCCGCCGCTCGCTCCAACGCGGTCAGCAGCAGCGGCAGTTCCCCTCCGGCGCGGCGGAAGTTCTCCACCGCCGCCTCGGTCTCGCACACCACCAGGAGCGGCAGCGCCTGGCCGGTGTCCCGCACCCTCCGGTACGTAGGACGATTGCAAAGTCGTGGGGGGTGGTATACAGACGAGGGAAATGAAAAGGGAGTGTGCGGATATGGAGGCGGCGGAATCTCTGTTCAAGTGCCTGGAACAGGTGGCGGATCCAAGGGAGGCCGGAGGAGACAGGCATCCCTTTCAGGCCATACTGCGGTTGACCTTGCTGGGTCTGGTCTGCGGTCAGACCACCATGGCCCACCTTGCCCGCTTTGCCAGGATGCACGGGCCGATGCTGAAAGAGCCTTTGGGGTTTGTGCGGGACCATCCGCCCCACGCCACCACCATTTCGCGCACCCTGGCTGGGGTTCCGTACGAGCAGTTGCCGGGAGCCCTCACCGGCTGGGTGGCCCGTGTGGTGGGGGAACAGAAGTTGCATGCCTCGGTAGACGGCAAGTGGGCCAAGCAGTCGGAGGATGCGGGTGGGGATCTCCTGATGATGGTGAATGTGCTGGCCCATGACCTGAAGCTGTGCCTGGCCCAGTGGCGGCGGTGGAGAAGCGGTATGAACCCGGGGTGTTGCGGGAGCAACTGGGCCAACTGTTCGAGGATTATCCCGGCCTGCGGCTGTTGACCATGGATGCTCGGTATGCGGAGCGTGACCTGTGCCGGGCCATAGTCAGCCACGGACGGGACTACCTGGTGCCAATCAAGGGGAACCAGCCTGAAGCGCTGGCCGCTTTAGCAGACGGGTTTGCCCCGGAGGAACTGGGAGAGCCTGAGGCGGAGACCTTGGGGAAAAAGCGGGTGTAATCGAAAGGCGTCGGATTGGGGCTGATGACCTGCTGGCCGACTATATCCGGGATGATTTGGGATTTCCGGGGGCGCGGCAAGGGGCCATGATAGAGAAGGAGACGGTGGATATAGCCCCTGGGGAGGTGAGGAGCGCGCGCTGGTATCTGCTGACCAGCCTGAGTTCGCGCCAGTGCGGCCCCCAAGAGCTGCTCCGGCTCTTCCGCAACCACTGGAGCATTGAGAACCGCCAACATCACGTGAAGGACCGCAGCTGGGATGAGGACGTGCACACGCTGCGCCGTCTGGGGTTGGGGGAGGTATTCGCCACCCTGGTCAACACCGGGCTGAACGCCCTGCGCCTGGAAGGATGGTTCCCTCCCCGGATGTCGCTGCCCCCGGATGTCGCTGCTCCCGGATGTCGCTGCTCCCGGATGTCGCTGCCCTTGCGAGCCAAAACTTGCGCCTTCCGCCCAACGCAGACCATAGACCGCCTCTACGGTCGAGCCTCCTGACTTTGCAATCGTCCTGCTCCGGTACGGCCTCAGCTTGTGCGCCACCTCCCGGGGCGCCGCCGCCGAGCGCTCGAACTCCAGGTAGTAGGCGCCCGGGCCGAAGGGCCCCTCCTCCACCGGCGCCAGCAGGTCCGGCCGCACCTGGGTGACATCGGGCACGTTGATCTCCCCGCGCCAGCCCACCACCACCGACACCCTTTCCTCGGCAAACCGCACCACCAGCAGGTTCACCCCGTCGTTGTGCCTCTGTTCGTGCTGCCGGTACCACCGGTCCAGATACGCCCCGTGACGCCGCCTCACTATTCCAGGCAGCACCCGGCTCAGGTTGGCCGCCCGCCTCATGCCCACTCCGCCAGGTAGTAGCGCCGGTCGTAAACCGCCACCAGTCCGGCGCGCACGAACCTCCCCAGCCGGTCGTTCACCTCCCGCTGGGACGCCCGATGATCCGCCTCAGCCACGAGGCCCGCATGGCCGGAAACTGGGCGATGACGCTGAACAGCCGGTAGGAGGTGCGCCCGTCGATGGCCACCACTTCGGGGTGGGTCGCAAGCCACTCCGACGTCGCTTCCGGCCGGCCAATCACCGGGTGTCCCGCCGGATCCGATACCAGGTCTCGGGAAGGCCGGAGCTCCACCGGCCCGCTGTACCAGCCCTCGTCGCTCGACCCGCTGGCAACGTGGTACAGGGTGGGCGTGGGGGAGCTGACCACGGTCGCCGTCAGGGTCCGCCGGGCCAGCTCCAGGGCCCAGGGCGTCGGCGGCCACCACCACCACCACCTGCACCGACGGCTCCGCCGCGACGACGGGCTGGGACTCGAAGATACGGTTCTCCATTCTCTGCAACAGTCCGTCCTGGTGGGAGTAGCAGCCCACCCCCCAGAACCGGTAGTCCCGCTTGCGCCGGAACGCCCTTTCCGTGGCGTGGAGGCCGACGTGGATGAAGGGCGTCCACACCTCCTCGCCGTAGCGGGCCACCGCGTGGTAGAAACCGCCGTGGCGCAGCAGACGGAAGTCGGTCATGCGGAGGTCGCTGCCGGCCCCGTCGGCCGGCCAGCGCACCCGCCCGCTCCTCAGCAGGCCGGGAGCTAGCCGGTAGATGGGTTCCAGCATAGCCAGTCTCCGCAACGCGGTCTGCACTCCCCTGGCGGGGCGGTCCACGGCGGACGGTCCGTCGCCATCCGACGGACCGTCCGCCGTCGCATCGGGCGCGAAGGGCGAACCCTCGCTGGTATCCTGGTGGAGCAGATGCTCGTGGTCCAGGCTGAACCGCCGGCCCAGCCCCACCACCGCCCGTGGATCACGGCCCGACTCCACCAGGGCCGACGCCTGGGCCTCCTCCCTCGGCGTGGGGTAATCGTGGCCACTGACGTAGAGCAGGTCCACCGCCTTTCGGGTCAGATACCACCGGTGCTGCCGACGCTCCGTCATCCCCCGTCGCACCGACGCCACCCAGTCTTCCCGGCACAGTGCGTTCAGCATCCGCCGGACCCGGTCTCCCCTGTGTCCAGGACAGGCGCCAGGTTGGACACGCTGGCCAGGGGCATCAAGCCAATTATCCGGAGCAGACGCCTCTGTTCATCGCTGATGGATTGCCGTGGCGCCATATGGGCACCTCCACTGGCCTATGCGGCCAAACCGCTATGGGTTCCTCCCCGGTGGCACCTGTGGTGTCCGGCCCAGCCGGCGCCCGGTGGCGGGTGAGGGTTCGCCGCCGCTTATCGCGCGGCTTGCTTTATCGAGTGAACCGTGCCCCCGGACCGCGCCTCACTGCGGGTCGGGTTAGTGGTGGTGGTGGCGAGGTTATGGCGCCGCCGGGCGACCGGCATTGTCCGGCCGCGTGGTGGGGGTTATTGGGTGCCGTCATCTGTTGATACGACCCGCCTCGTCGGCCGGATTGTCGCCGCCCGGGCGGCGGGTCACGGGTGGGTTGCTATTCACACGGTGGTGCAATGCGTGTGGCCGCGGCGGCGACACCGGCAACCGGAGGCGACGGGTGCGGTTTGAGACCACGCCGGGACAGCAGGTGCAGGTGGACTGGGGAAGCCTTTTGTACCTCGGCGAGGACGGGAAGAAGCGCCGGGTCTGGGTATTCGTGATAACGAGGGCTCCCGCTACGGCGTCCACTGGAAGTGGGTGGGCAACACCGTCCGCATTGCCTCAAACCAAATGTTGCTGAACTCCGATCGCACAAGGCCTCCTGGCGGATCCAGCCACGAAATTAGAGATAGCTGGTCAGCCTCATCGACAAGACCCGCCGCAACGCATCGGTGGACCCGATTTGCGCGTTACTCATGCCGGCCATCCGTGTTATTGATACCTATTCTGCTTCACACAATAGTCATTACGTGAAGCGCTCCGTGCGGGAAAACCGTCCGCCGGCCCGATGGCGGTTTTCGCTGCCCCGTTTTGACCTACCCCGATTACAGATGCGCTGCATCAGCCACTCCCCGGGCGTCGCATCGTCCATTCGACCTACACCTTGCTTGACGCATTGCGTCGCCATCATGCCGCACCGGCCATTCAGTCCCTCAACGAGGCTTTTGATACCGGATTGTGGCCCAGCCCAAGCGCCTTTCGCCCACGCCGTTTCCGCAACTCTCGCACACACCTATTTGCAGTAGCGAGCGTGGTCGGCCCTGATCTTCGCCATGGTGACCTCCCCTCGCTCCAGCTGATTCCATAACCTCTCCTCCACCGCCTCGGCGCTCAGCGGCACGGTCCCGACGGCGCCGGACGCGGTCAGGCGATGCAAAACGGTGTTGGCGTCCGCCATGCATCCGGCGTATCGACGCACCATGCGATCGTCGGAGTCCAACCCGCAGGCCAACCCGATCCACAGGAAAACAATCAGCAGCAGCGTGTTCAACAACCGATGGACGGTTGGTTCTTCCAAGCACCCAATAATGCGCATCTATCAGGGGCGCCCCGCGACCTCGGCCAGCTGGTCCGCCGTCCTCTCGCCGAACATCTGGGACGTCGCTACCGCGGCGAAGTCGGGATCGACAAAGTAGCTCTGCAGCGGACTGTTGGCCACCACCGGCCGGGTCAGCGTCACCCCCCGTTCCCGCTGGAACCTCCGCAGCGCGTGGCCCATCCGCATCAGCAATGAGCGCAGCTCCGCCGGCATCAGCTCCGTACGCCGGCACAGGGCGCTCCGATGGATGCCCGCTGCACCGGCCCGCCACACGTGGAGCGTCATCCGCCTGGCCACGGGATCAAGGCCCGCCATGAAGTCTCCAGCCAGCTCCTCCGTCCAACGAGCGGGCGGCACTCTGCGGAAGTGGTCGCTATCTCCGGCTCCGGAACGGTGGGGGTCTCCGCGGGTCTCCGTTCCGCTGCGGCGGTTTGCGGGCCGGCGGGCTCCGAGCAACGTCGGGAGCCCCGCCGACGATCCCGCACAGCGCCCAAGACACCTCGGCGACCTCGCCCTCCAGTTCCAGGTGAACCTTGACCACCCTGCTCACTCCGTTGCCCCTGCCGCATGTCGGCGGCAGGTACTCCTCCAAAATGTCCGCCGTTGACTATAACCCACGTTCCCGACGTGTGCCCCGCGCGGGGATAAACCGTAACTGTTCAGAGTTGGTGAGGTAAATTGGCCGAAGGCGGGCTGCCAGACGCTGGCGTGGGTGGCAGTCGTTATGTCATATAGAGGGAGTGGATACTGAGAGTGACCTGATCACCGCCGACCGCGATTTCCTCATCGCCATCATTGCCCAACTGCAGGCCACCGTTCTGGAACAGCAGCGGGTGATTGAGCGGTTGGAGCGGCGGATTGCCGAACTGGAGGGCCGGGCGAAGCCGGACGGCCCGCCCCGAATGCCCGGCCTCAAGGCGAAATCGGGCAGCCAGTCCCCAGCGCAGCAGCAGCCCCGAAAGCAGCGACGCCACGGCTTCGCCCGCCCGCGCATGACACCGACCCATCGGGTGGAGCACGTGGTGGAGAGCTGTCCCGATTGCGGGACGCACCTGACTGGCGGCTGGGTCCAGCGCACCCGGGAAGTCATCGAGTTGCCGGTGGTTCCGGTGCAAGTCACCGAGCATGTCTTCATCGCCAGGACCTGCCCAGTGTGTCGGCGGCGCCGAGTGCCCACCGCGCAACTGGACGGCGTGGCACTGGGGCGCCAACGCCTAGGCGTCAACCTGATCAGCCGCATCGCCACGCTACGGGAAGAAGGGCGCCTGCCGATCCGCAGCATCCAGTGGTATCTGCGCACCGTCCATCAGCTGCGCCTCAGCGTGGGGGCCATTGTGAGCGCCATTCACCAGACCGCGCAACAGGCCCAACCAGCGGTGGCCGCGATGGTGGACTGCATCCGCGCCAGCCCAGTGGTCCACGCCGACGAAACCGGCTGGCGTCAAAATGGGAACAACGGTTACGTGTGCGAGCCCTTGACCAATCACTTTCAGCACTCCCACCGAGCGCTACTTCCTGCGGCGGGGTCGGGGCAAGGCGGTGGTGGACGAAGCGCTGGGCGAGGCATTCTCCGGAGTACTGGTCAGCGATTTCTACGCCGCCTACCACCATTACGATGGCCCCAAGCAACGGTGCTGGGCGCACCTGCTGCGGGACATCCACGACTTGGTGGCCCTCTACCTCAAAGATGCCCCGCTGGCCCGCTGGGCGGCGGCAGTCCATCGACTCTACGAGGAAGCCAAAGCCTTCTCTCATCCTCAGGCACGACGACGGCGCACTGCTCAACTGGCCTTGGAGCGGAAGCTGCTGGCCATCTGCCAGTCCTTTCCTGGCTGACCCGCTAGCCGTTCAGGCCAAACTGTGCCGGCGCATTGAGCGCCACATCATTGAGCGCCACATCAAGGAACTCTTCGTCTTCGTGGCCGAACCAGACGTGCCAGCGGACAACAACGCTGCCGAGCGCAGCCTGCGTCATCTGGTCATCAGCCGCAAGGTCAGCGGCGGCACCCGCTCGGAGCAGGGCACCGAGAGCAAGATGACGCTGGCATCCATCTTCGGCGCCTGGCGCGCCCAAGGACTAAATCCTCTCGCCGCCTGCCGTCAGCTGCTCGTTTCCCCTCGACTCTGAACTGTTACGATAGACCCCCAGGGTCTTTCGATTATTTGGGTGGTGCGCCGATCAAGGCTAACGGACGTGATGGGTGCACGGCGCAGCGGCGCAAGGCGGCCGCGATATTGGTTTCCCCAGCCAATCGCATCACACTGATGGCCACATTGCGCAGGGCCGCCATGATCTGAGGTGCGCAGCCCGTTCGCACTTGGGAGCGGTCTTCATCATGGGAGCGGTCTTCATCAAAGGTAACGTCCCGTACCAATGCACTCGGTTCTCGATGCCCCAGTGTCCCCGCCAAAGGGCGAGGGCCGGTCGGGACCGGCTGCCTCGGGCGGCAAGCTGGTAACGGCGTAAGCCACTTCTCGCCGAGTGGCGTTCTTCTTGCGGACGATGCGCTCTATCTTGCATACCTGGGCCCGGTGCGGCCAGTCGCTGTAGCCCACCACCAGGTCGGAGGCCCACAACCGCCGCTGTTCCACCCGACCACCGTGCTGGTTGGTTTGGAGCCCCTGGGCCGCCGCCGCAGGTTCACCATCCCAGATGGCCGTGATGTCCTGCTGCCGGGTGGGCTGATTGCCCTGCACCGCAAAGAAGTAGTGCCCCCTTGCAAAGAAGTAGTGCCCCCTTGAGCCACCACCCGTCGGCACACCTCCCGCTGGGTGAACTGGGCATCCCCGGTTACCACCAGACCTTCGTTACCACCAGACCTTCCAGGTCCAACTGCCCCAACAGACCCGCCACCGCAGCCAACTCATTCCTCTTCTCCCCCACCGCCTGCTGTCCCACCACAATCCCAACCTGATGGGCGTACGCCGCCACCAGATGCACCCAGGCAACGGATCACCGTGGATGCCCCGCAACCTTTTACCGTCAATGGCCACCGCCGCACTCTCTGACCAGCCACGCTCCTGCAGCCATTGCCCCAACACCCCTTCAAACGCCTCCCGATCCAACCTGCTGAACACCTGATGCAGCGTGGACACGCACGGCGTCCGCTCCCGGGTGAACCCCAAGGCCTCGGACACTTCCTGACCCTGATCTCGGCCCCATTGTCTGATGGCGTACAGACTGCGCGCTCCGCACAGCATGGCGCACACCGCCAATCCCAAAATCGCCCCCAGAGGATGACGCTTCCCATGGGCGCTGCGCGGATCCCGCACCCGACCCAACACCTCAATCAGCGACAATCCAGCTTCTGATCCCTGCTCTGTCGTCATCGCGCACCCTCAAACCTGTGGATGCCTCGACCCTATATCTCCTGCGCTTTTTCCTCCAAGCTTGCCGCTACCCTTGTTTCCCAAATAATCGAAAGACCCTGTACTCCAACTGGGCCTGGTCGCGCACAGCGTAAAGTCCGATTTCCACCGTGGCCACTTTCGTTCACCTCTGGATCCAACGGAAAGGGCCAAACGGGTCGCTCGGCCATAGTACAATGCGACAAACTACCGCTGGGGGACCGCCATGACTGCCGTTGATTACTCCGTGCTGGACAACCCCGAGGCGTCGGCCCGTTCCTTCCACCCCTTGCGGGGCTGGACCGACACGCCCCCGGGGGCGGTGGACTACGGGATCACCGTCGCTGACGGGATCGTCCTGTCGAGCCGATTCTTCGCGGTTGGGCGGGACAACCCCACGGTGCTGTTTTTCTACGGTGGCGGGGAGAACGTCGCCCGTTACGATGAGATCGCGCCGCACTACAATGAAATCGGCGCAAACTTTTTTGTCGCCGACAACCGGGGCTTCGGCGCGTCCAACGGGTCGCCGAGTTTCAACACCATACTTTCGGACGCGCACAACGTGCTGGACTGGCTGCAGGAGACGATGCGGGCGCTGCGTTTCACGGGCCCGCTATACGTCATGGGGCGCTCCATGGGACGTCACTCTGCCGGGGAGCTTGCCATAGCCGCCGCCGACCGGATCAACGGCGTCATCATAGAGAGCGGGCGGCCCAACCTGGGACGGATAGCCGAGGGGCTGGAGCCGGGAGTGGTGCAGGCGCTGGAGGACGACTACCAGGCCAAGTTCTATTCCATCGACATTCCCGCGCTGGTGATTCACGGCCAGTGGGACGAATCGGCGCCGCTGGCCGACGCGGTGGACATGTTCAACAAGCTCGAGACTGCCCACAAGCACCTGGAGATCATACCGGGCGCGGGCCACAACGACCTGATGTACGTGGGCTTCCAGCAGTATTTCAACGCCATCAGGGGCTTCATGGCCCGGTACGGCGGGCCGAGCGCAGCGACTGCGACCACAAGCGAAACCACCGAGTAGGGGCGGGTCCGAAACACCACGTGGTACCCGTTTCTACTCGAACTGTCATTGCGAGCGGACCGTGGCGATCCAGTCGCTGGCGGAGTCGTCGCTCAGGCAATGGGATCGCCACGTCTCCTCGCTCCTCGCGATGGCAAACTGGGTACGCGTGAGGACGTTGTAGGGGTTGACAAGTATCGCGATATAGTATAATGTGTATTCGAGGTGCCGGGGTTGGTATTGGAAACCCCGCCCACTGCAGCCCGACGGCAACGCGCCGTCGTCACCACAGGAGGTAGGAAGTGGTTTCTCTGATCACGAGGCACCACAAGTGGCATTTCCCGTGTCCGGTCCCTGTCGGTGACGTAGCGACGATGCGGTAGCGACGGTATCGACAGGGACGAGAGACAGGGCCGGGGGCATTGTGGCCCCTGGCGCGCGAAGGCCAGGATCGGCGACGGTCCTGGCCTCGTTTCGTTTGGGGATAGCCTGGCGACGCGGCGGAGTCGGGCGGGTAGAGTATGGGAGCAACCGTGGAACGGGATTCGGCGTGGCTGTTGCTGCTCGATGGGGCAGGTGAAGGCAGTGGCTGCGAGACGAGGGCGCTTCCCGCAGCGATGGCGGACGGGGATCGCCGCTGGCGGCGGGGTCAGGCTGGGCCGTGGATTTTGGCGAACTGAACCGGGGAACGGCGGGTGATAACATAGCCGCCGTGAAACGAGACCCGACGGTCGAACCAAGGCAGTGAGCGCGTGATATGTACTCCAATGTGATTGTTCCCCTGGATGGATCCGAGCTTTCTGAGATGGCTTTACCCTACGCCCGGTTGATTGCGGGTGGGCTGGCGATTCCGATAGAGTTGGTGGAGGCCTTCGATATCCTGCCTCCAGCGGTGCATCATCGGCATTCGGCTTGGTGACGGGGAGGATGCTGGAAGAGGCGCAACGGCATTCGCAGAGCTACCTCTCGCGCGTACGGGAAGGGCTCCGATCGATTGGGATCGCCGCGTCAGTTGCGACGTTGCCCGGCGCGCCGGCGCGGGCCATCACAGACTGGGCCGGGCGCGAGCCGGACGCGCTGGTGGTAATGTCGACCCACGGACGGGGCGGGATCAACCGGCTGGTGCTGGGCAGCGTGACGGACCGGGTGGTGCGCCACGCCAACACGCCGGTGCTGGTGGTGCGAAAGTGGGACGAACCCGGCTTCACCGGGGTGGAGGAGAGGGTATCCCAAGGCTATTCGGCCGGCTTTGGGAACGCGGAGGCGCAGCCGGCGTGACCGACCTGACGCGTACCCAGCTGGTCATCGCGCGGAGCGCAGCGACGCTGCAATCCCGTCGCCTGGACGACGTCTCCTCCACCGACGATATTGCCGCGCTTCGCTCACAATGACGAGGGGAATTGCCTTCGCAATGACAGTTTGAATGCACGCGGGTACGCGTCAGCCTAGCGTACCGGTTTCCGCCGTGCGGCTGGCGGGAGGTTCTGATTGACTGGGGGCGGTTGATACACCGATATTCGGGGAATGCCCCAGAGTGCACAAACTCGGGACATAGATCCGCGACGGACTACGCGATCGCGCCGATACAGACGGAGACAGGCATAAGGCGGGGCGAGCGGTTTGGACCGCCATTTCGGCAGGTCCAGGCCGGCTCAGGTAGAGACGGTTCGCCGCCGCCTCAGCGTCTCGACCAGCGCGGTCGCGATGGTCAGGACCGACACGGTGCCGATGGTGAGCGGAGCCGTCATCATGGCCATCATCACCCAGGCCTCGGGATACACCCCGGCAATGACCAGGTTGAAGATCCGCGCAACGGCGACGAACGCTGCGATCACGGCCAGCAAGGCGACGCCGCCGATCGCCACTCGTAGTGTCCAACGATAACCGTTCATTATCCCTCCAAATCCGTGGGCCATTTGTTCGGAGTCCCCAGCGGGTGATAAGTGTAGCACTCGCGTGAATCCTTATACGGTACCGCGAGGGACGCGGATTTGGCGGCGTTTGTCGTTGCGTGGCGTGCCACGCACTCCCCGCCGGGAAATCGGCGTCAGTGCGGCGTTCAAGGAGTATCAATAAAAAGGTTCGCGAAGGCAGGGGGAACACGTCCCGAAGAGAACACACAAGGCGCGGTCCGGGACACGGCGCGACTCCTAAGCAATTAAGCTTGCTCACGGGATGACGTGCGAACTGACGCAGAATGGCAGACTTCCGTTCAATGGCAGACTTCCGTTCAAAGTCTGCCATTCTGATCGGAAGTTTTGTAAAATGGAGCCTGCGCATCCAGCGTTGCTCAGAGGGTTCGGATAAGAGGCCGTGGCACTGGTTGCAGTGACCAGGTAATGGAACATCACCGTGGCCTTCGTGTGGGTGCTACGCGGACTCCATTTGAAATGCCTCGGCCTCTGGGCCACCGAATAACCTGCCAAACCCAGGCAAAGGGAAGTCGTGCCAGAATATGCATATCAAGAGAATAGAACTTGACAATTACAAACGGTTTAACCATCTCGTCATAGATGACATTCCAGAGACCGCGAAATTGGTGGTGTTGATTGGACCAAATGGGACCGGCAAATCCGCTCTGTTTGATGCTTTCCTCTTGAAATCCTTGAGTTCCAGAATCAATCAATCTCTTGAGGCCGACCCGTCAATCCGCGAATACTACATCAACCGCACGGACCGGGATTTCGCCAATCAGACCCGGGCGTTAGCCCGTAGTATCGAAGTGAGTTTTCACGAGGGAGACCCTCCTGGAACAGACTGGTCGCCCGTTTTCAACATACGGACAGCCTACAGGGTTGAGCCCGACTTTCCCCTGAGGAGTCTAGAACCCGTCCAACCTGCGGCAGAAAGTTATCGATTTACTCGGATTATCGATCCAGATCAAGCGGTCTCAGACAATTACAGGCGGCTCGCTTGGAAGCGTCAAGCGGATCTGGACAGTGATGCACCGGCCGAGACCACCTTCGGACAATACAGGAGCGAAGCATTAGCCAAGCTCCAAAACGGGATGAAGAAGTTGTTTAGTGCTCCCACGCTAGGGCTACAGGATTTTGGAGGAATCAAGAATGGGGGTGTTTTTCGATTCGCCAAAGGGGGGATTCCCGATTTTCATTACAAAAATTTGTCTGGCGGCGAGAAAGCCGCATTCGACCTTTTGCTTGACATATTTGTGAAAGGGGAAGAATACAAAGACGCGATATATTGCATCGACGAACCAGAAGCGCATATCGCAAGCGGTTTGCATGGCCGATTGCTTGAGACGATTTTGGACATGATACCCGAGGCATCCCAACTGTGGATTGCTACCCATTCCGTCGGTTTCGCCAACAAAGCCTATGAACTGATGCGCCAAGAGAACAACGCCGCCTTTGTAGACTTCTCGGGCCACGATTTCGACCAACCCGTAACGATCAAACCGCGTGTACCAGACCGCGCGTTCTGGCAGATGACATATCGTGTTGCTTTGGACGACTTAGCCGATCTAATCGCGCCTTCCAACATCGTAATATGTGAGGGGAAAGAAAACGCTGCCGCCCAAGGGTTCGACGCCGACGCCTACAACCGCATTTTCGGTGCGAGTCATCCCGACACTGTTTTTGTGTCGCGCGGAAGCGCTACGCAGGTAGAGCGCAGTGAGGTGTTGATTGCGGTAATTCGTGCCGTTTCAAAAGGTACGACCGTTGCGAGGTTGATCGACCGTGACGAAATGACGGCAACTGCGCGAGAAGCAAAGATCCAACAAGGCGTTCGGGTCTTGTCCCGTAGGGAATTAGAAAATTATCTTTACGCACCTGAAGTCTTGAGAACGTTTTGCGAGCAGGCCAACAAATCTGAATATAGCGACCACGTGTTGGCGAAAACGCAAGAACTTCTCGCCGGCGGTCAGCCCGAGTTTTGCGACTTCAAAATAATCAATCAGCAATTGCTTGCATACATCAGGACCACCACCCATATACCCAACTTAGGAAATGACCGTAACCAGTTTGCCTTGGAGCATCTGGTTCCGGCACTTAGATCAACTCCTACAGTATTCGAAGAATTGAAATCCGACGTCTTCGGATAAGGACAGCTCCAGATCCCTCGAAGGTGGCTTCAGGCGCACGAACCGGGAACCTACTCTGGCCCCGTCAAACCGAGCTACTTATTGCGTGGGTCTGCGAGCCGGCCGCGTTGTTGGGTGACGGCAGACTTTCCCGCAAAGTCTGCCATTTTTCATGCCCGGGGCCGGACCCGGCAACTGCCGTGAGCAAGGTGCCGGATCGGGTCCGCCGCAAAATGGCAGAGTTGCTAATGAAGACTGCCACCACGACATGGGCAATACGGAGGCAACTTGGCGGGCGTCATGTGAATTAGCATCGCCGCCGGGCACGGGATCAACCGCCGAAGGGTCTGTGGCAGGCCGATCTGCGGGGCGGCAGCCTGACGGGTTATTGGGCAACGCGGATGATGTGGTACATGTGGCGGTACACCGGTGATAAGTTGGCTCGCGCATGGGCTTCGCGCCCCAATGTGACCGAGGGGGTTCGATGGCCGGCGCCATCACCTGGGCTAAACTGGAGGCGCCGGCGAAGGTTTGGCATTGGCCTCCCGGAGACTGCGGGGTTGACGGCATGGCCTACAGGGGCAGGTGCACGGCCTGGGCTATAGGGGCAGGTGCACGGCTTGGCCGGTCATGGCGCTGCGGCCGACCGCCTCAGTCCACTCCATGTAGTGGACTCCGGTCTCAAAGGCCACCATGTCCACGATCTCCGTGCCACGTATGGCGTTGGAGAACTGTTCCTCAACGCGGTACCTGGCTTGGGTCTCCGGCGGGTTGGGCACCTCGGTCAACTCAGTGTCGCCCCGCTTGCCGGCCCACACGCGGCGCTGGGAGTCGACGTGGATGGTCCCATCCGTACCGAACATCCGGATGTGATTGCCTCCGTTCAACCCTGAGGTGGCGCTCATCTGCATGTGGACCTGGGCCCCGTTGGCCAACTCGTAGAGGATGTCGATGTGGTCCGGAATGGTCACCGACGTGAGATCTCCGGCGTCGTTTCTCCGGTAGGGTACATTGACCTTACCCATAGCCATGACACGGTTTCCTCGCCCCAACCAGCGCATCATTGACTCGTAGGACGCACCGATATTCAGGGTGTTGTAGCCGCTGAGAGCGCGGTCATGCCGCCAGTGCAGGGGACCGTCGAAATCGGCGAAGTTGTTTTGCAGAGACGTGAAATCCACCGACAGCAGTTCACCCAGTTGCCCTTCATCAATCAATCGTTTGATGACGTTGTCGATGGTGTAGCTGGTGGAAGTCGGGGTGAGCTGACAAACCAGGTGCGGGTGGGCCCGGGAGGCGGCCAGCATATCGCGGGCCTCCGCGGCGTCATTGGCCATACGAGCCTCGGTGAGCACGTGCTTGCCCGCCTCCAGAGCGGCCAGGGTCATGGTGCGGTGCATGTACGGCCAGGTGCCGATGCAGACGGCGTTGATCTCATCGTCCTCGAGCACCTCCCGCCAATGGCCGTACACTTTCGGAATATTGAACTGGTCCGCCACCACCCGGCCGGACTGTACCGTCCGGTTGGCCACGGCCACGATCTCGCAGTCGTCCACTCCCAGGAAACCGGGAATGTGGCGGTTGCGCACGTTACCGCCGGCCCCGATCAGGCCAACCCTGATTGGTACTTCAGTCATAGTATCCCTCCCATATTTTGGACCGGGCGTCGCGGGAACCAACCGAACACCGGTGCTGTGATCGCGTCGTCAGCGGATTGCGGGTGGAGTTGCGTTGCGACGGCTTCATTGGGGCGGCGCTGTCGAAGCACGCGGCGTCTCCCAAGGCAGGAGCGGTTACTCGATGGCCACTTCCCGCCCGCTGTCGGAGGCTGACTGGATGCCGTCGATGAGGTGGTGCAGTCGGACCGCTTCGTCGAAATCGGGCTGGCAGTCTGATCCGGTACGGATCGATTCCCCGAACTGGTAGTACATCTGGCCGACGTTGTACGGGGCGCCGTGGGGCATGCCCTCCAATACGAAAGTATATTGCAGAGGGATGACCAGGTCTTCCAGGCGGTCGCTGCCCTGGGCGCCCTGTAGACGCACGCCTTCATGGTTTGGCGTATCGTCGGACGTGGCCACCAGAGTCCCCTCCCGTCCGTGGATCTCCATCAGATAGCCGCTGTCCACCCAGGGGTTGCTGGCGACGTGGGCGGAGGCGACCGCGCCGTTGGCGAGCCGGCCGCTGACCAGGACGTTGTCCGGCGACGTCACGTCCACCATCTGATTGGTGTCGGTCTCGAACCATTGGCTGGCCTGGGTGCTGACCACCGTGGACACGTGGCTGAAATCGCCCACCACCATCCGCAGGACGTCGATGGTATGGCCGAAGGAGATGCTCAGCGTGTGGGCGCCCAGCTCCCGGTCCCGCTGCCAGGTGCGGTCGGACTGCCGCGTCAGCGAACCTCCGGTGATGCGGCGGACGTGGCAGGACAGCACCTCGCCGACGTAGCCCGAGGCAACCAGGTCTCTCAGATGCAACAACGGCGGGTTGGCCCGTGCCTGTAGCCCGACCATGTTGCGCACGCCTTTGGCCCGGGCAAGATCGGCCATCTCCTGGGCTTCCGCCGTGGTGCGGCCCAGGGGCCATTCGACATAAACGTGCTTGCCGGCGTTGATGGCCGCTACGGTGGGCTCATAGTGGCTCGGCACGCGCAGGCTGACGGCCACGGCGTCGATGTCGGGGTGGGCCAGCATGGCATGGTAGTCGTCGAAGGCCAGGCGGGCGCCGAACATTTGGCGCGACTCCTCAGCGCTTTCCATGCGCGTGGTGCAGACGGCGGTGAGTTCGAACTCGGGGCTGGCGACCACGGCGGGCAGGTGTGAACGAACCGCCCATCCCCGGTGGATGTTTGCGCCGATGATGCCCAGTCGGATCTTGTCTGCCATGATGGTACTCCTGCCGCAGATTTTCGGGCATCGTAACATAGCGGCTCCGCCGATTCTGACCGTGACTGGCTCGGTAGCCCACAGTTGCGTACCCGCGCATCGGCCAGCGGTCACGCGCGTTCTCGTCGATTAGCTTTGGTGGATCCGGCTTTCCCGGCGGTGGCAAGCCGGCGAGGAAACGATACGGGTTTCCAGCTCGAACACTCGAACTTATCCCACCAAACCTTGCCACGGGGGCCGCCAAGCCTATACCATCCGGCAACAGTGGGAGCCGACCCGCCTTGGGCGAACGTGGAGGTATGGGCATGGCCGTTACGAACGATGCGGAACTGCGAGGGGTCTACCGGCCGCCGGCTCCGCGCGCGGACCAAAAGGTGCTGGACCGCCTGGACGTGCACTGCCGGGACTTTATCGCCCTGTCGCCGTTCTGCGTGCTGAGTTCCAGCAACGCCGACGGCCAGGCCGATGCTTCGCCCCGGGGCGACCCGCCGGGCTTCGTCAAGGTGCTGGACGAGCGTACGCTGCTGCTGCCCGACCGGCCGGGCAACAACCAGGTGGACTCGCTGCAGAATATCGTGGAGAATCCGGGCGTGGGCCTCCTGTTCTTTGTGCCGGGCATGAACGAGACGCTGCGGGTCAAGGGGAAGGCGGAGATCACCACCGACCCCGGGCTGCTGGAGCCGTTGACGGTGTCGGGCAAGGCTCCGCTCTCGGGGCTAAAGGTCTCGGTAGAAGAGGCGTTCCTGCACTGCGGACGCGCGCTGATCCGGGGCCGGATCTGGGACGCCAAGGCGCAGATCGACCGGTCGTCGTACCCCTCCTACGGCCAGGTGCTCGCCGACCAGATCGCCGGGGCCGACGCCCGGGAGATCGACGCAGACGAGGACAAGGCCAACCGGCAACGGCTGTACTGACTGCGTGCCGCGCGTCCCGATGTCGATCAGATCACGAGGACTGACGGTCAGGGCCGCTCAGTCTCCAGTGTCATGGTGTTGGCCGGCAGACCGATCGTTGCCGCCTGATCCAGCGTCGCCGTTTCGACGGTGGTCATGTGTACGCCGGATCTGTCGATACCATCACTGTGTTTCTCTGCCGCGTACCCGCTTGCGTTCCAATTGTCATTACGTGCGGAGAAGCAAAGCGGCAATCCTGTCGCCTGGACAGCATCTCCTCCGCCAACGAGATTGCCGCGCTTCGCTCGCAATGACACACCGGGTACGCGTGAGCGTCATCGTGGCAACCAGCGACCCGAACCCTGACAGGAGGCAAAACCAAAATGGCCGAAGTTGAAGCAAAGCTGATCGAGTTGGGTTACGTGCTGCCGCCCCCGCCCGATCCCGTGGGCAACTACCTGCCGCTCGCCCGCAGCGGCAACGTCATGTGGCTGGCGGGTGTCGGCTCGCGCTTGGCAACCGGAGAGGGGATCGCCGGCAAGCTGGGAGCCGACCTGACCGTGGAACAGGGCTACGAGGCGGCGCGGTGGGCCGCCCTGAACCTGCTAGCCAGGATGAAGGCGGAACTGGGCGACCTGGACCGGGTCACGCGCATCCTCAAGGTGGTGGGCATGGTCAACAGTGCTCCGTCCTTCACCGGACAGGCCAGGGTGGTGGACGGCGCGTCCGACCTGTTCGTGGCCCTGTACGGCGACCGCGGACGGCACGCGCGCTCTGCCCCAGGCATGGCCGCCCTGCCCGGCAACACCGCCGTTATCTGCGACTGCGTGATAGAGGTGGATGGGGGTTAGCGCTGATGGCCGTGGCTCGGCCCGGTCCCTGGGCAGTGTCGACCTTCAGACCCAGCGATGTCGGACAACAGAACCCCGATTTCGACAGCGGTCATCCTGTCCGCCACGAGCGGCCCAACCGTCGCCGAAAGCGCACTGCTGGACAACGGTTGGTTTCTCTGACCACCCCCGGCTGATAACATAGGCCCTAGCCGCAAAGGAGCCGGACGTGACCACCGCCTCTATCCAAGACCGCGTCGCAGAGCTTTTCACCGACGCCCGACAGGTCCACTCCCAGGCCGTCGAGCGCCTTGACGCCGGCGACATCCGGGACGCGGCCGAGAAGGCCTGGTGCGCCACCAAGCGCACCACCGACGCTCTCATTCTCGCCCATACCGGCGAGGAACCACCCACCACGGCGGCCACCACCGATCACCTCGACGACCTTTGCCGCGTCACGCCGCAGGCTCAAGCGCTCTAGGGCCGCTACTACAGCCGCATATACCACCTGCACGGTATGTGCTTCCATTCCGGCTACTGCAACAGCCAAACTGAGCGCCGCATCCGGGAAACCGTCGCCTACATCGACGACGCCGAGAACCTGGCAGCAGCCTAACCGTTCAAGCTGACGGTCAACAATTCCGTCGAGCCTCACACGCGTGGCACACCAACCCCGCAAAAACATTGCGAGCCGCCATGAGCATGCGCCGGTTTCTTACCGCAACACTGCCGTCATCTACGACTGCGTGATAGAGGTGGACGGCGGTTAGGCCTAGCACGCCGTTGGTCCACGTAGCCCGGTGGGGATTGTCCTTCCCGATCCGCACAAATGGCTGTCGGAAACGGTAAGACGAACAGGTAGGTAACGTGGTCGCTCAATGCGCAGGAATGGTGTTAAAATTGAACCGCAGTTAGGTATCCATCCTGAAGGAGCATCGTTCGGATGATCGACAACTGGGAAAACATCTCAGCGATCCCAGCATCGGCCCAAGCGATGGCTGAGGCAGTATCTTTGTCTGCCGAGATTCTCGAGGATATAGAACTCAGCCGGGTCAAACTTTCCATCACCGTGCTCAAAGCTGTGCGCCTAGCCCGGTTGCTGAACGACTTCGATTTCCAGCAAATTTTCGAGTGGGAAAGTGGCGGCTACCCCAGCGGTCAGACGGGAGTCCCGCCCGACGCGTGGAAACTTGGCAAGCAATCTGGGCGCGTCTTTTTCCAGCGCGAAAAAGACGGCGAAGAAGCGAAAGAATTGATGTTCACGGATTCCATAGAACAGCTCGAGCATTCGGTGGATCTAGGCCCTACCAGTATCTCAGCAGCCCAGGATCCTAGCGTTTCGATTAGTTCGGCCAACCAATATCAAAGCGTCTCAATGCCCCACGGCAACGCCCGTGAACGGCACGCTATCCGACGCATGATTCAGCAGACCAGCCAAAGATTGAGCTCGAGACGGACGTTTATATATGGGTACGCGAACCGCAAGCACTAGGGGGTGTCGTCAAAACAGTGAGAGGGTGGTAAATTGCCGGTAACAGGGAGAGTGTGGAAGGTGGGGAGTATGACGGCAGCGCACCGGCGCCACGATATGACCGACGGTGTTTGGGAGCGGCTGAGGCTGTACCTGCCCGGGGGAGCAGGCAAGAGAGGTCGGCCGGCCCATGACAACCGGCGGTTTATCGACGCCGTTTGCTGGGTTCTGCGCACCGGCGCTCCCTGGCGCGATTTGCCCCCGGACTACGGAGACTGGAAGAACACCCACCGCCGCTTCTGCCGCTGGCGGGACCGAGGTGTGTGGGCCGGACTGTTGGAGGAAGTGATGGATGACCCTGATTTCGAATGGCTGATGATAGACGCCAGCTACATCAAGGCCCATCCCCACAGTGCCGGCGCTCGGGGCGGAAATCAGGCTATTGCCCGCACCAAAGGGGGCTGAACAGCAAGTTGCACCTGGCGGTGGACTCCCACGGAATGCCGGTAAGGCTGGCGGTTACTGGAGGCACGGTGGCCGACTGCTCTTTGGCGTTGCCCCTGATCGAGGGTATAGAGGCGGAGTGTCTGCTGGCGGACAAAGCCTATGACACCAATGAGATCATAGCCACCGCTCGGGCATCGGGAATGAACCCAGTGATACCGCCCAAAAGCAACCGGAGAGAAAAGCGGGACTACGACCAGGCACTGTACAAGTTGCGGCACTTGGTGGAGAACGGATTCTTGGACTTCAAGCAGTGGCGCGGAGTGGCGACCCGTTATGCCAAGAGAGCGGCGTCATACCTGGCCATTTGCCAACTCCGGGCAGTGATGATCTGGAGCAAACTCTTTTGACGACACCCCCCTACGAGTTGAAATTTTCAGGTGTCGCTGACGATGTATTCGGGCGAGTGCGGGCGTCTGTCGACGCTTCAATTGGCGACATCGTTCCCGACGCGGTCAAGAAATTCACCTCGGTTTACAACAATCTCGAGTCCGACAACCCGGAAGATTGGGCGAACGCCGCGCATAGTTGTCGGCGGGTGCTTCAAGACTTGGCAGATGCAGTCTTCCCCGCGGTGTCGGAGACCAGAACCAAGGTAGTCGATGGCAAAAACATCGAGATCAAACTAGGCCCAGATCATTACATCAACAGATTGCTGGCTTATATAGAGGATTTGGCCTCATCGCAAAGATACGAAGCAATAGTAGGCTCGCAGTTGGCGTATATGGGAGATCGTCTCGACGCGATGTTCAAAGCTGCACAAAAAGGTTCGCACGCGTCCGTAACTAGAGACGAGGCTAATCGGTGTGTTGTGTACACGTACATGTTGGTTGGCGACATTCTCACGCTAGCCAAGCCGCAGGCCCTCTCAGTTGACGTGGAAAACCCAAACTAATCCGTTTTGGAACCGCTGGATGATGTTGATGGTGAGCCGCTGGCTTCCCAACTGTGAAGCAACTCCTGCTTCACACTCCCAGCCGACCCGTAGATCACTTTATTGGAGGATCACCGACGCCTTGGAGACCGTCAGTCCGGCCGCGCCAACACCATTTGAATGCGTCCATAGTTCCCGGCGAACTTCTGCCTAGCAATAGAAAAGGCTGGACGTTGCAGTAACGATCCAGCCTTAGGGTCAGAACCTATATGCGGTCGGGCGATCAGTCGTCGGCAGCCACCGACGGTTCGCGGAGCTTGAGGGGGAAGGTGCCGCCGAAGAGGCCCTTCTCGGGATGGCGCTCCCACTGGGAACTGGGCATCTCGTAGTAGACCTCGATCTCGTTGTCGTCGGGGTCCAGCAGGTAGACGCCCAAAGAGACGCCGTGATCGCTGACGCGCTGGATGCGGACGCTGTTCTCGAGGAGCCGGTCATAGAGTTCCTGGAGGTCGTCGAAGGTCTCCATCTGCCAGGCCATGTGGGCCTGCCCGACGATGCTGTGGTCGGGGCCGGCGGCGTCCATTCCGATGGCGCGTATCGCCAGCTCGTGGGACTTCTCGGTGTTGGCCGACATGAAGACCGTCCCGCTGGGAGATCGCTCCATGATGGTCAGTCCCATCACGCGGGTGTAGAAGTCCAGCGAGCGTTCCATGTCCCGCACCCGCATTACCAAGTGCCCCAGATGCTTCGGTGTGTACGACGTCTTCATTCCTCCTGTTCGGTGGGGTGTACGGGTCAGTTGTCCGAGTCCAGGAACGCCTGCACCTTCTGGCGGAAGGGTTCCTTGTCGTAGTTGTTGAACAGCATCATGGCGTTGCGCACCGGGTTGCCGCCAAACATGCGCTCGTACAGCACCTGCCGGCCGCTGAACGAACTGCAGGACGTGTCCCAGGCCAAGTGGAAAAGCCTGGCGCGGTCCCAGGCGTTGGCGGTGTCGGTGGCCAGGTAGCGGTTGACCTCGGGCGCGATGCCGGCTTCGAAGTCCGCCTCGACCGGGAGCGCCATCAGGCTGCTGGTGCTCAGCAACTGGATGATCTCGATCATGCGTGGGAACAGCGTCCTGCCGAACATCGCGCGGCCGGCCTGGATCGGGCCCATGGCAGGGCACATCATGCCCCACTGGTTGGGCCTGGCGTCGGCCTCGGCGGCCCGCAGGCAGGCGCGCAGCATGTCCCGATAGGTGATGATTTCGGCCACCTGCTCCTGCACGTGGGGAATGGAGCCGGAACCCAGCGTCTCGACAATCAGGTCCGAGAGGCCCAGCACGAACTCGGCCTTGATCACGCAGCGGTTCAGCACCTGGTAGCCGGTGTGGGCGTTGGACTGGGTGCCCGTGCCGTAGCCGTTGCACAGCTCCACGTCGCCCAGCAGGAAGACCCGCTCCCACGGCACCAGGACGTCGTCGAAGAACACGACGGTGTCCATCTCCTCGAAACGGGACCCCAACGGGTGGTCGAAATGGGACCGGCCCTGGTCGAAGCTCTCCCGGCACAGGAACTTCACCCCGGGCGTGTCGCACGGGATGGAGAACGAGAAAGAGTGCTTCCAGTCGTCGTCAGCCAAACGGTGACTGGCGACGGGATAGATGGCGATTTCATCGGAAATCGGGCCGAGGGTCGCCAGCACCCGGCTGCCTCTGACGACGAGGCCGGCGTCGGTCTGCTTTATGGCGGTCAGCGCGACCTCCCCGGTCAGGTTGTCCGCGGCGGCCGGCGTGCGGCTACGCTGCAGGTTGACCAGGGCGTGGGTGAGGGTGACGTCGTTCTCGCGCAGGAACTCGTGGTAATTGAGGACGTTCTGCTTGAACTCCGGCCGGTCCTGGGCAAAGTAGTCGGCGGAGCCGGCCCAGGCGGTGAAGATGGAGTTCATGAAGTCCGGCGAGCGCCCCATCATGCCGCAACTGGCCCAGGCCCAGTGCGACATCATCTCCCGCTTGCGCACCAGGTCTTCCGCGGTGCGCGGTATCTGGAACGACAGGCCCACCGGGTCCCCGGTGCTGGGGGAGGCGAAGGTCATTTCCTCACGCAGCGCGGGATCGTGCTGCATGTCGTAGAGGGCGGCAACCGCCTGGACCCCGTTGCGGAGTCCCGGGTGGGCGGTTACGTCCTTGACTCGCTCGCCTTCAATCCACACCTCCCGGGGACGGTCTTTGAGGCCGGCGATATATTCCTTTCCGGTACGCGCTGGCATGATCCTTCACCTCCTCTCAAGGAACCGGGTGGTCGTGGCGGTGTCAAGTCGGGTCGATTAATTGAACTCCGGCATGACCTCCTGGGTCAGCAGCGACAAACTGCGGTGTACCGCCTCCTTGGGCAAGAACCCGCCGGGGTTCAGCTCGGCGGTGATGCCGGTGATGCCCAGCATGTCCTGGAACTCGTGCAATCGATCGACGACCTGCTCCGGGCTGCCGAATACAACCCGGGTTTCCAGCAGGTCCTCATAGGTCGAGTTGGCCAGCTTCTCGTAACGGGCCTGGCGCTTCTCCGAGGCTTCCACGCCGGCCCGTCCCAAGGAGTACTCGAACAGTTCCCGCTGACGGCTGAAGAAAGCCTCGATGCTGTCCCGGGGTTCCTCAATCGCCTCGGCTTCACTGGGAGCGATGTAAACCGGAACGCGTACGTTGATGTCCCCGCCGTCGCCCGGGTAACCGGCGGACCGCCATTCGTCCTTGTACTCCTGCAGGTTGGTCTTCAACTCCTCGATGTCCATGGTCCGCAGGCCCAGGAAGATGGGTTGGCCCATCCGACCGATCCGACCGAAACTGTCCTCGCTGCTGGCCGCGATGCGGATTTTGGGATGCGGTTTCTGGTAAGGGACCGGCGACAGGGTGGCGTTGGTGATCGTGTTGTATTTGCCCTCGTAGGAGAAGGTTTCCCCGGACCAGGCCTGCAGGATGATGTCCAGCGCTTCCTGGAACCGTTCCTTGCTTTCGCCGTAATCGATACCCATGATGTCGTAGGCGCGGACGTTGCCGCTGCGTCCCACGCCCAGCTCGAAGCGTCCCTCGCTGAGTTGGTCCACGGTAGCCGTTTCCTCGGCGATACGCAGGGGGTGGATCAGCGGCAACACCTGGACCGCCATGCCCACCCGCAGCCGCTTGGTTCGCGTGGCAATGGAGGTGGCGACAATGATGGGGGCGGACAGCACGGAACGGTTGGGGTTGAAGTGCATTTCACCCAACCAGACGGTATCCAGCCCCAACTCCTCAGCCAGGTCGATTTCCTCGAAGGCTTCCTGGAATGCGTTTGCGTGGGTGGGGTGGCCGCCGATGTTAAAGTTTGCGTTGATTCCGAAGTCCATTAATCCCCCTCGTTAATTCCTGGAGGCGTATGGGCCGGAAAGGTACACCCGACACCTGCGCCCGGTTTGGTAACGGGAAAGTACAGCACGGGCCAACCGGCGGTCAAGGCGGGACAGGCGCTGACGCGCACCCGCCTTGGCAAAGGCGTCATTGCGAGCGCAGCGCGGCAATCCCGTAAAGCCGACGGTCATCTTGACGGAATCGGCTCGAGAGCCTGGGATCGGACGCCACGCGCGTTAGAAGAACACGCTCAGGTTCTTGGCGAGGATGACGTTGGAGTCCAGCACGATGGTGCGGCGGGCAATCTTCCAGTCTCCGTCCCCCCGGCGCAGCAGGTCCTCCCGGTAGCCGGCGAAGATGTTTTCCTCAGTCTCGTGGTGGGAACGGTACAGGATAAACGCAGTCCTGGCCGTGACCTCGCCGTCGGGTTGCGGATCAACCACCAGGTTGCCCACCAGGTGCCGGGTGCGCGACGGCGGGTCCTCGCCCCAGGCCATGCCCGTCTCCAGCCGTTCCACGCGCATGGTGAGGTAGGTCTTGTCGTCCTCGAAGATCGCCAGGTCGCCCACGGGGGTAAGTTCACGGTCAGTCTCGTGACGATGCACGTTCAGCCGGCGGGGCATGAAGTAGAACACGTCCTCCGTGAACAGGTCCAACCATTCCCGGAAACGCCGTTCGTCCAGCATCCAGGCCTCCCGGATGTAGAACTCCATCAGCTCGTGCCAGAGTTCCATCCGCGAAGTCGTCGCGGTCCGTGCCTCGGTAGCCATGACCCTTCTAGCCTCGCAGCGTGGCAGTACCCTCGTAGTCCATCGACTTCGGTTCCAGCGGGATGTCCTCCCAATTTTCGGCGTTCATGAACTGCTCCCAGCGGCGGTAGAAGAGACGCTGGTTGCTCTCCGAGGTGTAGCGGTCGGCGACGACGCCCGGATAGTCGGGGTGCCTGCGGTCGTGGCCGACGCCCATGGACAGGTCCTGCGTGTACTTGCGTCCCATGCGGGTGAGGGCCGAGTGCGTGACACCACGCCAGTTGTCCATGTCGTCCTGCTCGAAGATGCCGTTGACGCCGTTGTAGTTGGCGCTGCCCCGGCGCAGGGCAGTCTTCAGGTCCTCGGGCATATCCTTCTCCAGCACGACGAAGTGCCAGAACTCCGTTTCCAGCGGGCCGCGGGGGTGGGCCAACCGCAAGCCAAGCACGCCGTTGGGGAACAGGCTGTGGTTGCCGAGGTGCAGGCGTCGGGCTCGCAGCGCGCCCAGCCGCCGCTCCGCCCCGGGCAGCGTGGCCCGGTAGTATTCCTCGAACGCCTCCCGGTTCTCGGCGGTGACTCCGTGGGTCTGCCGCGCCTGGTCGGCCCGCTCCAGGAAACGCATGGTGAGCGAATGGCCGTTGACGAACAGGTGCTTGTTTTCCGACTGGAACTGCTGCTCGTGGGTCAACCGGAGAAGGCCCCGGTGCCGTCCCTGCACGATGATGGTGGACAGGTGCGTCGTGGGCACATGGTAGTTGTCGGAGCAGTTGTCCACCGCCGTCTTCCAGTTGAGCGGCTCAATCCATTTGATGGGGCCAAGGGCCTCGGTGCCGTTGTCCAGCCGGTTGAAGCTGACATCCAGCAGCCACCGGGCGTCGCCCAGGTAGTCGTCCAGGCTGGGAGCGCTCCGGTCCCAGGTGGCGAACACGATACCGGCGTAGGTGTCCACCCGTGCCTCCACCAGGCCGAGGCAGTCGCGGTCCAGCGCGCCGTAGTATGCTTCCTCGTCCCCCGGCACGTACTCCAACTCGCCCTGGTTGGAGTAGGTCCAGCCGTGGTAGGAGCAGGCGAAGTTGCTGGCATTGCCCATGTCCGTGCGGACGATGCGGTTGCCCCGGTGGCGGCACATGTTCAGGTAGGCCCGCAGGCTGCCCCGCCCGTCGCGACAGAGTATGACCGGCTCCTCGCCCATGTAGGTGTGGAAGAAGTCGTTGGTGTTGGGCACCAGGGACTCGTGGCCGATCATCAGCCAGGCCCGCCCGAACACTTTCTCCTGCTCTTCCGCGTAGATGTCCGGATCAACGAATATCCGCCGGTCCAGTTGTCCGGTTTCAAGGTCGATTATCTGGTGTTCGCGGCCAACGGCAACCATCGGGCACCCCCGGGAGAGGACGGTTCAGCACTTTGTGCCACAGTATCAGTCATCCGGTGCATCCTGTCTATCCATGCGGTAGAGTACGGGGCCGTAGAGTACGGGGCGGTAGAGTACGGGCGAGCCGCGCGAACATTGCAGAGGTACAGCAGATATGACTACTGCCGCTTTTACAGAAGACTCGACCAGCCGGACCCTCATGGTGGGCGATATGCCCGTGCATTACCACGATGTCGGCGAGGGTGAGCCGGTGGTCATGCTGCATTCCTACGGCCCGGGAACCACCGGGTGGATTACCTTTCACAAGGTGCTGCCCGCCTTTGCCGAGCGCTACCGTTGCATCGTCATGGACCTGCCCAACTTCGGGCGCACCGGTCCAGTCGTCTACAACGAGCCGCTGCACAACCTACAGGCCCGCACCGCGCTGGGGTTAATGGATGCGCTGGGCGTCGAGAAGGCGCACCTGGTCGGCAACTCGCAGGGCGGGCAGTCCGCGATGGTGCTGGCGATGAAGGATCCCGAGCGGGTGAACAAGCTGGTATTCGGGGCCTGCCACATCCGCACCGGCGGCGACCTGTACCTCATGGGCAACCGCCCGTCGGAGGGCAGCCTGGTAACCCGCGAGGTTCGCGACGACCCCACCCGCGACAACGTGCGCCGCTACCTGCGGACCCACATCGACGACAACGCGCTGGTGACCGACGAGCTGGTCGACTACATCCACGAAAACTACACCGGCAATCCGGACCACATTGACGCCGACGGCAGGTCCGTCAGCGTGCCCTACGACCATGGCGTCGACCTGCCCAACATCACCGCGCCCAGCCTGATCATCTGGGGGCGCTATGACCGGATGTGCGTATTCGAGATCGGCATCGCGGCACTGAACAACCTGGCCGATTCCCGGCTGGTGGTACTGAACAACTGCGGCCACTGGGTCCCCTTTGAAATGCCGGAGGAATACACGTCTCACGTGCTCAACTTCCTGCGGGGGTGGTGATCCAACGGCTGGAATTCGGGCAAGCATAATGGCCACGACGGCACACAGGGCGGGGCGAAACGTAAGTCAGGGAAAGGTAAAAGGAGTTCAATCGTAATTAACAAAAAGTTGATACTCGGCGTCGGGATTTCTGTGTTGCTGCTCGCCGTGTTGGGTGGAGTCTTTGCGGCCTACAGCATTATTCCGACCAAAGGTGCGGCGGGATCCTGGCGTGATTACCGGGACGCTGCCTCTCTTCTCGCCGCTTCCGAGCGCATCGTTGTGGCAACGTACCTGGATGAGGCGACCCATGAGATTCCGACCGTTACTGCGGATGACGGAACGGTCGTTGGCTCGGTGACGGAGAAATTCCGCCGCTTCCGGATAGCAGAGGCATTGAAGGGAGACGGTGAGTCTGGCGACATCATGTACATCGTAACGTCGGTTGGGTACAAGACTGCGTTGTCTGGCGGCGGGTCCAAGTCCTACACGTACGACGTACTTGATTTGACTGCGGATGAAGATTACGTCTTGTTCTTGGACGGCAAGGCGAAACAAGAGGGTTACCCGTCCCAATATGGAGATACTCTCTGGACACGCCCAGGAGAACCGGCTATTGCGAAGGTGGACTCGAACGGTCGGCTCACCTTTATCGCCACCGACAGGTACAAGAATGCGATTAAAAGTGAAGGGTTGGAACGCGCTGCGGGATCGGATGCGCCCTTTGAGATGACGAAGGAGGACATCACGGGGTCGACGTCTTCGAGATAGTCTGCTCCCGACTCCGCTTCTATCGCGTACCCGGTTTGTCATGGCAAGGAGCGCGCGACGCGGCAGTCCCGTCGCCGGGACGTCGCCTCCGCCGACGAGATTGCCGCGCTTCGCTCGCAATGACAGGGGGCAAGGCACTCGCAATGACAAGGGGCAGGGCGCTCGCAATGACCGGGGACAGGCGGCCGGTCTAACGCTCACTGGCGCGTCAGTGAGCTTTACGCAGACCTCCACCGTGTTAAGACATGGGTCGCGTGGAATTCGGGCAAGTATAATGGGCGCGCCGTTGCCCAGGGCGGGGCAAAACGTAGACCCGGGAGAGGAGGTGGACGCAATGTCATTGGCGAACAACTTCGGAGTGCTGCTGCCCACGCGGGGCGTGCTGGTATACGCCGGGAGCGGCGGTCCAAGGGTGGAACTGACCTGGCAGATGGCCGAAACCGCCGAGCGGGTCGGTTATGACTCCGTGTGGGTCGGCGACAGCATCACCTCCAAGCCCCGCATGGAGCCGCTGACGGCCATGGCCGCCATCGCCGCGCGCACCAACCGGGTAAAGGTCGGCACGGCCGTCCTGCTCAACGCCCTGCGTCACCCCGTGCACCTGGCGCACTCTGCGGCAACCATCGACAACATCTCCGGCGGGCGTACGATCCTGGGCCTCGGCGCGGGCCGCGGAAACAACCAGATGTTCATCGACGAGCACAGCGCCGTCGGCGTTCCCATCGCCGAACGAGCCTCCCGAATGGAGGAGAGCATCCGCGTGATGCGCGCGCTGTGGACCGGTGATCCGGTCAGCTGCGACGGGGAGTTCTATCCGCTCCAGAACGTCACGTTGGAACCCGGGCCCGTCCAGCCGTCCATCCCACTCTGGATTTCCAGCAATTGGGTGCGGCGCGGCCTGGCCAGGGTCGCTGAGCTCGGCGATGCCTGGATCACCAACGTGCCATCGGTGGAACTGTTCGATCGCTGCTGGGAAAGGATCGAGCAATGTGCCGGGGAAGCCGGCCGCGACCCGTCGGGCATCGGCCGCTGCCTGTATATCTCCGTAAATCTGAAGGACGACACCGACGCCGCCCTGGCCGAGGGCGACCAATTCATGCAGGCCTACTACAGCGTGCCCTACGACGTCATCAGCAAGCAGTTGCTGTGCGTGTTCGGCCCGCCCGAGAAATGCGTCGAAGCGATAAAGGCGTACCAGGAAAGCGGAGCCGATTACTTCATCGTCAGGTTCGCGTCGCCGGACCAGATGGGGCAGATGGCCCGGTTCACCGAGGAAGTGCTCCCTCTTGTGTCCTGACCGGCCGGCCGGCACAGAAGTTACGTCTCCGGTTCCGGCCACGCCCGCTAATTGGTGAGGCGATAGATGCCGGATTTCTGGGAGAGCAGGTACAGTTCTCCGTTGTTGTCCTCGGCGAAAGACATGATGCTCAGGCGGGTGTCAGCGAGTTGCGAGTGTTCGGTCACATCTCCATCGACATAACGCAGGCCGAAGACATCGCCGGAGCAGTAGTCGCCGTACACGTAGGCGCCGTGGAGCCAGGGAATGGCGGAGCCCCGGTAGACGTAGCCGCCGATCACCGAGCAGGGTTTGCCATCCAGTGAGTATTCCCACACCGGCGGAACCGTGCCCGTCCGGTCGCAATTTCTGACGCCGAAGCAATGGTTGCCCTCCAGCCGATTCCAGCCGTAGTTGGCGCCCCGTTCGATGAGATCGATTTCCTCCCAGCGGTTCTGTCCCACGTCGCCGGCCCAAAGCTCCCCGGTTTCGCGGTCGAAGCTGAAACGCCACGGGTTGCGCAGGCCATAGGCCCAGATCTCGCCGCGCCCGCCGCCTGGGGCGAAGGGGTTGTCCGGCGGGATGCTGTAGGGATGCTCCGGTGTGGCATGCGACACATCAACGCGCAGGATGGCCCCGAGCAGCGTCGACGTATCCTGTCCGCTGCCCAGCGGGTCGCCGGCCGATCCGCCGTCGCCCAAGCCGATGTACAGGAAGCCGTCGGACCCGAAAGCGATCTGCCCGCCGTTGTGGTTGGCGTAGGGTTGCTCTACCTCCAGGATCACCAGTTCACTGTCCGGATCCGCGTGGGATTGGTCAGCCGACAAGGTGAAACGCGAGACCACCGACCGGCGGGGCTTGGCAACGGAGTAGTAGACGTACAGGTATCCCTCGTTTGTCGGGTCCAGCGCCAACCCCAACAGTCCCTCCTCGGAGCGGCGGCTGCTGACCCGGTCGGTGATGTCCAGGGTCTCTGAGGGCTCCGAGGCATCGTCGTCAAGTTGCGTTTCGTTGAACACCCAGATACGTCCGGCCTGCTCGGTTATCCATAGCTGGCCGTTCTGCGCCTGGATCAGGTTGGTGGGCGCCTGGAACGGACGGCTGATCGGCAACGGCTCCAGTCGCAGCGCCTCCAAGGACGGCGCGGAAGATGGCATCGAGGGCGTCGGGACCCCGGTGGGCGACGGAGACGGCGCGGAGGACGACGTCGGGGACGTGGAGCTTCTGGCGGGCGACGGAGTCAGCCTGTCAGTTGGCAACGGTTCCAGCCGCAACGCCTCCGGCTGCGGTGTCGACCGCGGTGACGGCGGCGACGTCGGGACCGGCGCCGAGCTGTCGCATCCCACAGCAAGCGCCAGGAGCAAGACCATCAGAACTGCCGCTATTGCCGCCACATTCTCAAGATACTACGCTTGCCACGCTCTTGCGGCAGGGATTTCTCTTTCTCAGCTTATAATTCGTTCGGGTCTACCGGGCCATCAAACCCAATATTCATCTGCGGAGAACATTATGAGCGCAATCGAAACCTGGGGCGAAATGGTGAGGGTGGAGCACGCGCAGTCGGACCGGATGCGGGGAGTGCGGCCCACCGATACCTGGGCCCAATTTGCGGCGCAGTTCAAGGCCGACCCCCACCGCACGGACGACCGGACGGTTGAGGCGCTCCGCTCGCGTCTGCTGCCGGGTGAGTCCCTGCTGGACGTGGGCGCGGGCGGCGGCAGGCTGGCCCTGCCCTTGGCGCTCACCTGCCGCACCGTTACGGCGGTCGAGCCGTCGCCCAGCATGTGCGCCGTGCTGTGGGAGACCGCCCTGGAGTACAACATTGAGAACGTCTCGATCGTCGAGTCCCGCTGGCTGGACGCCACCGTTGAGCCCGCCGACGTGGCGCTGTGCAGCCATGTGGTCTACGTCATAGAGGACATCGGACCCTTCGTCCGCAAGATGGACGACCATGCCCGACGTCTCGTATTGTCCATTCTGTTCCAGTCTCCGCCGCCATCGCAGATCTCTGGAATATGGGAACAGGTTCACGGCGAAAAACGCCACGGGCTGCCCTGCCTGCCGGAGTTCCTTCCGGTCCTGGAGGAGTTGGGCATGCGGCCGGAGGTGACCGAGTTGGACGAACAGCCGCAGCGGGGGTTCGACAGCCTCGAAGAAGCGAAGGAATCGATTGCCCGCCGCCTCTTTGTCACCCCCGGGACAGAGGCCATGAGCCGGCTGGAGCGGGCGCTGGAGAGTTGGTTGCGCGAAGAGGATGGCGTCTGGCAAATCGAGGGGGCACAGCCCCTACGTCCCTATGTAGTGGCCTGGGAAACGGCCGGCCGCTAGGTAGTCTGATTTGAACCAGCGGTGTTGCCAATAGTGGTTGCGTAAAGTCTGTCATTCGGGGAAGTCCGGCGCGAGGCGTGTGACAACCGTCGACGCAGAGAGTGCGGCTATCGTTGCATCAAGGGGAAATTTCCAGCAGGTTGCCGAGGTTAATCTTGTCCATGTGTTGATCAGGGTTTGCGGCTACCTTGGCGGCGCGGATAATCATTGCGACGACCGCTTTCTCAAGGAACCGGACTTCGTACTGCGTTAGGGGGTGGTCGATTGCGCTTGCGTGGCGCGCCTGCTGCCCACCTTTGTTATTAGCGATCTTGCGTACTTCCCTGATCACATTGTGACTGACCTTGAGCCGGCCAGCGGCGTCTTTGAGTTCGTCACGAAACGTTTCGAATTCCTCGCAGCAAACTTGAGCTATAACCGTCAGTCGTTGTCCAGCGCGGTAGTCCATATATTGTTCGAACATTCTTTGCACGTGGCAATTGTGTATATCCATCGGGGCTTCGGACGGTAGCCGGGGATATTGTCTGGACACGGTTACGGTCGCCGCGCTCACTGTGAAGTGGAACCGCACAGGACCCGCTGCGACTGAATGAACGCCTGGAGTGGGGTTGCGGTCTTTGATTTCTGAGCGATCGAACCTCAATGCAAACTGACCAGTTCCGATTCTCAGAGTCTCTTCGAATGCCCACTGGTCAACAAAGGGTTGAAGTGCGTCCCGCGCTTCGCCCGCTGTTGCATAGTGCTCCTTGAGCTCGAACCGGGCGCGTCCGTCTTCGACTTTGAGGCAAAAGTCCGGACGGTCAATCTCTATTGGTTCGGCGTCCTCGTAGCTGACCGTGCTATCGTGTTCTATGAGGTAAATCAACGCTTCAACATGCGGGTCGTTCAACTGTAGCTCTCCTGTAAATTAGTATTTGTTGATCTACAATCTGCTTACATTGGGCAAGGACGCCATCCGACGGTCCAGCGTAAGCGTTTCCAGCCCGGCGCGCGAGTAATCATCGGCGATGAGCCGGTCGAACAGCCCGGGGCTCTCTGGTGATTGCAGCGCTTGGATCACGGCCTGCCCGTTCAGCGGCGCGACCAGGCCGCTGGTCAGCACGTTCGTCAGCGCAGCACGAGTATCGGTGTGAGAGACACCGTAGTGGTGCTGAATGGTAACGTACGCTTCGCCGATGACCTGATTGGACGCAAAGATCTCGCGACCTTCGTCCTCGACCATAGATTGGAGCGCTTCTACGGCATGACGAAAGTCGCTTTGCGGCTCTCCTACCACCAGCCTCACCAGGACCGAGGTGTCAATCCCGAAGCGAGGTGTCATAGGGCTGATCGCGGAACTTGCGGATGTCGAACGGCGGAGTCCCTGGCGCAATCTTGTCCTTCAGGGTGCCCAGGCGCGAGTAGTTGATGCGCCTGGGACGCAGGATGAAGCCGTCCGGACCCTCGGTGAGTTCCAACTGGTCACCGGGTTTCACGCCCATGGCATCTAGCACGCGAGCCGGGAATGTTACCTGCCGCTTGGAGGTGATTTTGACGATCATAATTTCTCCTTACCGATATAGTATTTTGGGTAAGGAACATGCGTCAAGGCATATGAACCGGGTTGAGCATGGACGACGGGAGGTCAGCCACCGCGCAGCCGACGCAATTCGGCTTCCAGGTCCCGCACCCGGGCTTCCGCCCGGACACGAGCGGCCCGTTCGTCTTCGAAGGTGGCGATGTGCCGGCCCGTCGCTGGGTCGTACCAACCCAATTGGCCGTGCTCCCACCTGAGGTGCAGGTTGAGGACGTCGCTGTAACCCTGCAGTACCCCGTCTTCCAGCTCGTCAATGGGTATAGGCGCGTACTCTCGTGCCACGAGCCGGTCGCCGCCCAACCGCGTCCCATGAAATTCGCCCGTTTCGTCGAACCGCCAGTACTCAGGTATCGCTAAAGCTGCATAGTCGTCGCGCTTTGCGCCCACATCAATATGCCCGGTATGCGGCGACGCAATTTCCAGGACAAAGTCAGGAGGTTTGCCCTGGTCTTCGATGATGTAGCCGTTGCTGGCCTTGTAGAGCGCGGGGTCCACGCCAAAGGCGACGAGAAGGTCCGGATAGCGGCTGCCGGCCAGGCGACGGGTGGGGCGGACGACCATGTAGCGCTCGCCGGCGACGAGGGTGGTTTCGGGGTTGCCCAGATGCTGGATCAGATGGTGGACGCTGCCTGTGGCGACCAGGTGGTCGAAGCTGGTCATGTCGTCGGGATGGCGCTCGGGAGGGTCCGGCAGCCGGAAAGGGATTTGGGCTTGCGGAGTCCTGGCGAAGGGGTTGGTGGCGGTCATGCTGAACCTCTGGAGGTTTAGCTCCAATGCCTTGCCTCGACTTTACGCATTTTAAGCCGCGTAAGCGAGAGAGGTTGCAACTCAATGGTACAGGGTAGCAGGTAACTGTTCACGTTTGAGGGGATCTGGTTGGATCACCCGAAAGGTTTCGTACTTGGCCGCCTCACCGTGAAGGGTCAAAAAGCCCCGAGATCCCCCCAACTCTGAACAGTTACGGTAGCAGTAAGTTCCTGGACATCAGCGTTGGCAGCGGATAGTGAAAAAACCTCCGACTCCAGCCATGAGTGGCGGCGTCCCAACGTGATAGCATCCGTTGCTTCCTCTAAATTTTGCGTAAAGTCGAGCTTGCAGGCCGTGCTTGATTGTGCATCGGATTATATATGAACCGGGTTCGGGACCGGCATGATGGCGACGCGATAAGTTGACACCGCCGGCCTCCGCACTACAATCGCCCGTATCCATCATCCCCGGAGGCCCACCGTGCCCGACAACTATTCGGAAGAGGAACTGCTGGAACTGGCGCGGAGGTACAGCTTCCGCAGCCGGATGGACCGCAGCGGCGTCACCGGCCCCATTTTCGTGTGGGGGCGTGGGTCGGTGGTGCGCGACATCAACGGCAAGGAGTACCTGGACTTCAACTCGGGGCAGATGTGCGCCGCGCTGGGGCACAACCACCCGCGCATCGTGCAGGCGTTGCAGGAAAGCGCCGAGACGCTGATCCACAGCCACATGACCATCCTCAACGACCGGGAGATCATCCTGGCCAGCCGCCTGGCGGAGATCACGCCGGAGGGCATGAACCGCAGCATGTTCCTCGGGTCCGGCAGCGACTCCAACGAGGCCGCCATGGCCATCGCCAAGCGCTACACCGGTGGTTACGAGGTGGCCAGCCCGGTGGTCAGCTTCCACGGCATGAGCGACGCGACCCGGGCGGTCACCTTCTCCGGCTGGCGCCAGGGGTACGGCCCCTACGCGCCGGGCAACTATCCCATTATCGCGCCCTACCGCTACCGCTGCGCATTCTGCAAGGACCAGGGAGCGTGCGACTACACCTGCCTGGACACCAGCTTCGAGCTACTGGACGCGCAGGCCGACGGGCGCATGGCCGCCGTCATCACCGAGCCGCTGTTCAGCGCCGGCGGGGTCATCGAGCCGCCCCCGGGCTGGTTGCAGGAGCTGAAGCTGCGCTGCGAGCAGCGGGGAATGCTGCTGATCCTGGACGAGGCGCAGACCGGACTGGCCAAGCTGGGGACCATGTGGGCCTTCGAACAGGAGGGAGTGGTGCCGGACATCTTCACCATCTCGAAGCACTTCGGCGGGGGCATCGCCATCAGCGCGACCATCACCACCGACGAGATCGAGGAGAAGGCGGTCGAGACCGGCCTGGTGGTGGCCCATTCCCACTCCAACGACCCGCTGACCTGCAACGCCGCGATCGCCAGCCTGGACATCATCCTCGAGGAGAGCCTGGTCGATGTGGCCGTACGGATCGGCCGTTACTGGCAGGGTCACCTGCACCGCTTGCAGGAACGGCACGAGCTGGTCGGCGACGTGCGCGGGCGGGGTTTGCTACAGGGTATAGAGTTCGTCACCGACCGGGAGACGCGGGAGCCCGCCTACGAGCAGGGCCAGCGCATCGGCCGGATGCTGCTGGAGAACGGGCTGATCGTGAGCATTCGGCGGCGCGGCTCGGTGCTAAGGTTCGTGCCGCCCTTCACGACGACGGAGGACCAGATGGACCTGGCGGCGGACATTTTGGACCACGCGATTGCGTCGGTGTCCTGAACCCATTTGCATTCAGTTTGAGCTGGCCACCATCAGTTGGTTGGGCAGGTGACGCATGGACGGAGGCGATGGAGAGAGTTTGAGGTTGCCGTTCCCGAGCCCTGCGGGACGGTATCTCCGGTCAGTGTTACGGCTTCGGCGGCAAACTTGGCGAGAACGGGGCGGCTTACCGGATTTGCAGCTCGCGTATCTGGCTGTGCCCCATTGCATTGACGGCTTGATTGATGTCGTCGAGGTGATCGCGCAGAATCGGCCAAGAGTTGGTAGTCAGGATTAGCAAGCTGATACTGCGGTGGGTGAAGTTCTGTTGGAAAGGCATCTGCCGGTCGGCGGTGATGAGGAGCTCGTACCCAGCGGTCTCGGCCCGGTCCAGGAGCTCTCCATTGTGCAACTCGTGCCACCCTCTTTCTACGGCAGTGTCGGTATCGTGTCCCGGCAAATTATCCTTGAGAGGTCTTGGTACGCTGTGGTCCAGCAGTGTCCTCATGGTCGGGCCCGCTCTCCAATGATTGGATCTGATGGGTGAGAACCGCTTCTACCTGGTGGCGGGTCACGCCGGGGAACCACTCCATGAACTCGTCGACGGTGGCTCCCGCTTTCAGGTTGTTGAAAAGGGCTGTGACCGGGACCCTGGTGCCCCTGAATACCCATGACCCGCTGACCTTGCCAGAAATGCTCTCGATGGCTGTGCATGTGCTCCAGTCGTTCATGGTCTCACCCGCGTTGGTCGATTCCAGTGGGAAGTATTCACAAGGGCGCTGTCTGGCTCATTCGTACTTTACGGGCCCTAGGTCAAGTGTAGGTACACCCTGAAGACTTATTCGTCCTAGCGGTCCCAGGCGCGCACGACGCCGCTGATGTGGGAGGTGTCGTTGTAGAGATGCATGACCGCGTTGTCGGGGTAGGCGCGGATTACGGTGAGGGAGCAGTTGTGCATGGCGAACTTCCAGTTGGCCTCAAGAGGAAGCTCCAGCAGGGAGACGATGCCGGCACGCAGGCTGCCGCCGTGGCCCACTATTAGGACGTTCTCGTCCATGTGGTCACGCTTCACCCGCTGCACAATGCGGGCGAGGCGCGCGCTGGTCTCGCGGATGGTCTCGCCGTTGGGGGGAGCAAAGTCGAGGTCGTTGACCATCGACGGCTCGTATAGCTCGGGGTAGGCTTCGCGGTACTCGGCCTCGGTCAGGCCCTCGAAGACGCCCTTGCTGTACTCCCGCAGCTCTTCGGTGAAGGTTATGGGGATGTCCCGCTCGCCCAGGGCGACGCGCGCGGTATCGGCGGCGCGGGACAGGTCCGACGAGTAGGCGGCGTCGATGCGTATCGACGACAGACGGCGCGCCAGCATCTGCGCCTGCTCGCGCCCCCGCTCGGACAGGGGTACGTCGGTGTGCCCCTGGATACGGCCCTCGGCGTTCCACTCGGTCTCGCCGTGCCTGGTGATGTAGATGATGCCCATGTTGCTCCCTTATCGCTGGGGGTCTTCGCTCCAAAGGTCGGCGATGGCGTCGGCCAACTTTGCGCAGTCGTCCACCGGACGCAGTCCGATGCGGATGCAGTCGGGCAGGCCGAAGGACGTGCAGTCCCGGACGAACAGCCCGCGCTGGGCCAGGCGGTTTCGCAAATCCGCAGCATCGCCCACCTGTGCCAGCACGAAGTTGGCCGCCGTGGGATAGCAGCGGATGTCCAGGCCGGAGAGGCGTTCCACCACGCACTCCCGGGAGGCCCCCACCGCCTGCCGCGCCCGCTCCAGGTATGATGCGTCCGCGATGGCGACCAGACCCGCCGCCTGGGCCAGGCCGTTGACGCTCCAGTCGGGCTGCAGGGCGGCCAGGCGAGCAATGACGGGAGCGGCAGCGACGGCGTAACCGAGGCGCAGGGCGGTCAGGGCGTAGTCCTTGGTCATCGAACGCAGCGCGACCACCGAGCCGTGACCTACGGCCAACGCGATCACGTCGGCATCGGCGCGGCGTTCGGACAGGTTGATGTAGGCCTCGTCAACCACCAGCAGGCCGCCCACGCTTGCGACGGCATCGGCGATCGTCGCCAGCTGGTCCCGTCCCATCAGCACGCCGGTCGGGTTGTTGGGATTGCAGACGAAGGTCAGGGCCGGCCGTTCGGCGGCGACGGCGGCGGTGACGGCTGCCGTGTCCCACGCGAACCCGTCGCTGCACCGGGTTGCGGTCAGCGTCGTCACCATGCCGCCGGAGATGCGGACCGCGCCGTCGTACTCGCCGTAGGTCGGCGTGAGCAGCAGGGCGGTGTTGGTGCAGCCCCCCAGCGGCGTGCCGATCCAGGCGCGGGTCAGCAGGTGGATGATCTCGGTGGAGCCGTTGCCGACGATGATGTTCTCTGCGGACACGCCGTCGCCGACATGATGCGCGGCGATGGACTCGGTCAAGGCCAGGCAATGGGGGTCGGGATACGCGGTGAGATCAACGGCGGCGAGGGCCTCGGCGACGCCGTCCGGCGGGCCCAGTGGGCTGACGCTGGCGGAGAAATCGAGGCAGTCTTCGAGACGCAGGCCCAGGGCCCGCAACTCAGCCTCCTTGATGCCGCCGTGGACGGGGCGGGGGGGATCACCTCCATGGGCATCGGCGGTCATGATGGGCTATTGACAGCTTGACGCAAGGGTCGGGCATTACCGCCGGCCAATGGGAAGACGCCGGCCGGGGTTATCGAAAAGCTGCGCCAGCGGCAGCGCGAAGCCGGGTATCGTTGGCGTCGTTAAGATGTCGCCATGTCCCAATGCGGCGCGTGTGACATATTCATCGCCGGATAATTCCAGTATCGTCAGCACGTCAGCAACCGGGTCGAGTATCCAGTACTCGGGTATTCCCGCCTCTGCATACCACTGGCGCTTCATCACCAGGTCCCGCGGTCGGTCGGTGGAAAGCGCTTCCACAATCAGGTCTGGTATGCCCTCAACAAAGCTGCCCTGTATCAGGTGGCCTCTCTCGGCACGGAGGTAGACCATATCCGGGGTCGGCGCTCGTTGCTCGGCGAGAACCACGCCGATACCCGAAACGGCCCAGCCGATGGGCGCCGGCAAACCCATTTGAAACAGGTTGATCATACTCACCAGAAAATCAATCAGATTTTGGTGGTCATAACTCGGTGGGGGCACTTGTTCCAGCACTCCATCGACCAGTTCCCATATCCCATCCACAGCTTCATCCAGAGCCCGGTACTCGGCCAGTGTCATTCGGGTTCCGTGCTGTACCGTGGTCATCTCGGTCACTCCAAGAGCCGGTTGCCATGCCGGCATTTTACACTACCCCCAAGCTGACCAACGCAGTCACAGGATGGCGACGGCGGTAACTGTTCAGAATTCAGGAGGTTGTCATTGCGAGGCGCTGGCGTGAGCCTATTGACAGCGGAGCTGCACGAGGATCGGGTCCCCAAATACCTTCTCCACCTCCAGTTCTATTCCCGGCATGGTGGAAGTGATGAGAGTATCGCCACGAGCAAAGGTGTGTTCGGTGTATTCCCCGCCGAATAGTGAAAAAACAAGGATGACCTCGTTGACCGGGTCCGCTATCCAATACTCGGGCACCCCGGCTGCCGCATACCGGTCGCGTTTTCGAATGAGATCCCGGTCACGATCCTCCGACAAAACCTCGATCAACAGATCAGGGATCCCTTCCACAAAGCTGCCGTGCATCAAGTGCAACTGGTCCGCACATACATACACAATGTCGGGCGTAGGCGCGAATGTTTCCGAAAAAGCGACGCCTACGTTGCTAATCCCGCACCCCATAGGGGGATCGGCATCTGCGGCGAACCCGTTGATCTCCGCCAACAGTTCGCCGAGGATCATTTGGTGTACCACGGTGGCGAGAGGCTGCTTCTCCAACACCCCATCAATCAGATCCCAAACCCCATCATTTTCCGGCGTAAGGCGGTACTCGGTGAGGGTCATGCGATCTCCGTGGCGCATAACGGTCATAGGTGGACCTCCGTACATCCTTCCTGCACGTCTTGCCGGCATTTTACACTACGGCCAGTAGGCCCACCGGAGCCAGAGGATGCCGACGGCGACGGCGGCGGTCAGCGCGGTGGTTGCGTAGAGGGCGCGGGTGGCGCGGCCGATGTGATGTGCTTCGGGCTCGGGGGCGGGATCGCCGAGGCGGTAGTGGCCGAGCTTTTCCAGCGTCACGCCGAGGCCGCCGGCCATCGCCGCCATGGTCCAGCCGGCGTTGGGCGACTCGGTGCGGCCCCGGTGGGCGAACATGATGCGCCACGCACGCCCTCCGGCCATGCCGGGCAAAGCTGCCGTCGCCAGCCACACCAGCGCCGCTGCCAGTCGGGCTGGGATCAGATTGACCAGGTCGTCCAGCCGCGCCGACGCCTTGCCCAGGTACTCGTAGCGGCCGTGGTAGCCGACCATGCTGTCCAGGGTGTTGATGGCGCGGTAGGCCACCGCGCCGGGCAGGCCGAACAGGGCAAAGGCCAGCAGGGGGCCCACGATGCTGTCGGTGATGTTCTCGGCGACGGACTCGATTGCGCCAGCGGCCATCTGGCCGGCGGTGAGCTGGGACGTGTCCCGGCTTACCAGGGCCGACATATCCCGCCGCGCCTGGGCAATGTCACCGGCGGTCAGGATCCTGCCGATGCCGGCGGCGACCCGGTGCAGCATCCGCACCGAGAAGGTGGTTTTCAAAAGGGCGGCGACCACCAGCACGTAGGCCAGGGGATGCAGTTGCAGCATGCCGAAGCTGACTGCCCATGCCGCCGCGCCCCACGCCGCCGGGATCAGCAGGGCCATGCCGGCGCCATAGGCCAGCTGCACGGCCGCCGCTGCCTGCGCATCAGGGGCGACGCGCTCGGCGAGGGCGACGGTGTTGCCGATCCACACCGTGGGATGCAGGCGGTTGGGCGGCTCGCCAAGCGTGAGGTCGAGCAGCAGGGCCAGCAGCAGGACCAGCACGTCCAGTAGAACGGGCAGCGTGGTGAAGATGTGCGCTAGTGCGTCCATTTCACGGGCTGGGGTAAGAAAACCAATCGCCCGGCAACGCAATCGGCCAGGGAATGTCGGTCAGAATCCCGCCTCCGTAACCAACCACTACCCCTATGCCGTAACCGGACCCAATCCCGATGCCGCTCATTTCAGCGCGCCACAACAGAATCAGCAGCAGCAACAATGCCAGCGCTTCCATGATTTCATTGGCCGCTCCGTAGCAGTCGCCAGTCAGCCCGCCGCCCAGCCGTCTCGATGCCCACCAGCCCAGCACCAACGACGTTGCCGAAACCGCAGCCAAAACCACGATTCCCACCGGCCCCAACAACAACCACGCGCCGGCGGTCACGGCAAGCAGGGCAAACCCGGTTGCCAGCCAGGGGCGCCCGCTCGACGCAAACGCGCTGCCGATGCCTTGTTGCCGGCCGTAGGGAAAAACGGTCAGCAGCAACGTCATCGTCCACCGTGACACCATGGGGAAAAGCAACAGGGCGCTCAAGCCCGAGACCATGGTCAGCAGCGACAGCAACGCGGAGAATTTGACCAGCAAGACGCTGACACAACCGACCACGGCAAAGGAACCCACGCGGGAATCGCGCATTATCTCCAACCGCCGCTCCACCGTGTGCCCGCCCCACATTGCATCGCAGAAGTCCATCAGGCCGTCCAGGTGCAGGAACCGGTTGGCTACCGCCAGCGCCACCACCAACAAGGCCGCCAGGGCTTGCAGGAAAATGGGTAGCGCCAACGGCAGCGCCCACAGCAACGCCATGCCCAGCAGAAGCGCCCCGTAGAGCAGGCCAACGAAGGGGTACCAGCCCCGGGAGCGGGATATTTCGGCGTTGGTCGGGTTCGACACCCCCACCGGCAGCAGCGTCAGGAACGACAGCGCCACCAGGAGCGGGGCGTAGACTGCCCGTATCACGGTGGCGGGCGCTGGCCTAATCGTCGCGGTCGGACACGCCGGCTTCGGCGAAGGTTGCCATCTCCGCGAGGCACTTCGCGGCCGCTTCGACGATGGGCATGGCCAGGGCGGCGCCGGTGCCCTCGCCGAGGCGCATTTCCATGTCCAGCAGTGGGGTCAATCCCATGGCCTGCAGGCCGACGTTGTGGCCCGGCTCCACCGAACGGTGAGCGGCGATATAGCGTTGGGCGATATTCGGGCAGAGCCGCCAGGCGATCAGGGCCGCCGCGCCGCTGATGAACCCGTCGATGACGACGGCGCAGTTTCGAGCCGCCGCGCCCAGCATGACGCCGGCCAGCACGCCGATCTCGAACCCGCCCACCTTGGTCAGCACGTCCATCCCATCGCTGCCGTCGGGCTGGTTGGTCTCCAGGGCGCGGCGGATGGTGGCGATTTTGCCCTCCAGAGCGGCGTCATCGACACCGGTGCCGCGGCCGGTGACCGTGGCCACATCGGCACCGGTTATGGCGGCGGTGATGGCGGCCGAGGGTGTGGTGTTGCCGATGCCCATATCGCCGCCGGCGATGAGGTTGGCCCCGGCATCGGCCTGCGCGTTGGCGGCGTTGATGCCGATCTCCAGGCAGCGGACGGCGTCCTCCCGGCTCATGGCGGGGCCACGGGCGATGTTGCCGGCGCCGTAGCCGACCTTGGCGATGGTGAGTCCGGGCTGCGGGTCGAGGTCCACGGCCACGCCGGCGTCGATCACGGTGATGTTGGCGCCGGCATGACGGGCCAGCGCGTTGATCGCCGCGCCGCCGGCCACGAAGTTGAACACCATCTGCGGCGTGACCTCGGCGGGATAGGCCGACACACCCTCGGAGGCGACGCTGTGATCGCCGGCGACCACGATGACCGCTTTGCCGGCGATCTCCGGGACCGGCTGGCCCAGTATTCCAGCCAACTGGATGGAAAGGCTTTCCAGCCGGCCCAAGCTCCCGGGCGGCTTGGTGAGCACGCCCTGACGGGCCTCGGCGGCGGCTACCGCGGCGGCATCCAGCGGCCCGATGGCGGCGATGGTCTGGTCGACCAGTGGTGAGATAGGCATGAATACTCCCGGCTCCTGTCATTGCGAGCGAAGCGTGGCAATCTCGTCAGGGTAATAGCCATCGCTATGGGAACGAGACCGCCACTTGACCGCGCTCCTCGCGATGACAACGGCCGCCCATACCGGGTGTGCGACGTCAGAACTCGATGCCCGGCTGGGCCTTGATGCCGGCGTCGTAGGGGTGCTTGACGACGTTCATCTCGGTTACCAGGTCGGCGAATTCGACCAGGGCCTCCGGCGCATGACGGCCGGTGATGATCACGTGCTGCATCTCCGGACGGGCCTTGAGGGCGTCGACCACGTCCTCAACCGGGAGCCAGCCGTAGTGCATCGGGTAGGTGAACTCGTCGAGGATCACCAGGTCGTACTCGCCGGCGGCGATGACCTCCTTGGCATCCTCCCACAGGGCGCGGGCCAGGTCGGCGCTGGCGTCCAGGTCCTGGGAGCGCCAGGTGAAGCCGTCGCCCATGGCGCGCACGGTGATGCCCATCTTCTGGGCGGCCCGCTGCTCGCCGAAGTTGGCCGTGGTGTGCTTGATGAACTGGAGCATCACAACCTTCATGTCGCGGCCCCAGGCCCGCATCAGTACGCCCATGGCGGCGGTGGTCTTGCCCTTGCCGTTGCCGGTGTTCACGATCACCAGACCCTTGTTGATGCGCGGTCCCCGCACCGACTGCGGGCCGTGGCGCGTTTCCTGCGTAGTCATATCAGCCATACTCCTGTGTGTTCGTTATTGTAATGACCGGGATACGCGGCATCACGGCATGTTGTCGAAGATTCGTTCCCGCACGCTGAACGTGAACCCGGGCAGCACGTCGCCGCCGTCCAAGGTCTCCGGGTTGTCCAGGATTTCACGGTCCGTGCCGGGCCGGTAGATAGTGACGCGGCGTAATCGCGCGTTGATCACCCAAACCAGGCGCGCGCCGCCTTCGAGATAACGGCGCACCTTGTCTTCCAATTCCGGCCCGCGGTTGGAGGGCGACACTATCTCGACGAGGAAATCGGGAACAACGGCCCTGAACGGCCTGCGTGCCTCTGCTGGCAACGAGTTCCACCGTTCTTCGGACATCCACCAGGCGTCAGGACACGATCTGGACCCGTCTGGAAGAATGAACATGGACGTGGGCCCTCCGGCCCTTCCCCCATGTTCTCGTGCCCCGATCACAAGTCCGGCAGTCATCTCGGCTTCGTGCAAATCCCCTGGGTCCCCGGTGGGAGCCATTATTTTCAGTTCTCCTCTTGCGGTGACTTCGAGATCTCCGAACACGTCCTTGTTGCGCTCTGCAAACCCCTCGAGCCAAACGTCAAGCTTGGGACTATCCAAAGACTGACCAAACTCGGAAAGCGGAAGCAGAATGTAGCCACGGAACCATTCCGCAGGCGTCAGATCCTCAGAGATCTCGGCTGGTTGCGGCGGAGTCTGTGCCTGTGTGGTAGTCATGGTTTAGCCTCGTTTTTCGTTGCCGCGGCGCACGTATCGACGAAACGCTTCGCCAGCCCCGGTCGGCTGCCCAAGTGCACGTGGATGTAGGACGCCCACACGCTGCCGGCGCGGAAGCCCTCGGGTCGGCCGTCCTGGTTGACCACCTGGTAGGCGGCGCTGGCGGCGTCGGGCGGATCCTGCAGCACCGACCAGTGGAACTCGTGGCCGCGCACCTGCTGTCCGGCGCTCAGCAGCGGGCCGTCGCCGCAGGCCGCCACCTCACGGTAGCCTAGGTGGAGACGCCGGCCCTCCATCGAGGACACGACGGGAATGGCGCCGACCATGGGGAACTGCTGGCCGTCCAGGTCAGACAGGCTGCGGCCCAGGTACATCAGTCCGCCGCACTCGGCATATACGGGAACGCCCCGATCAATAGCCCGCCGCATCGAATCCAGCATGCCGGCGTTGCCGGAGAGATCTTCGGCGAACAGTTCGGGGAACCCGCCGCCCAGGTACACGCCGCCCACGCCGTCGGGCAGCGAATCGTCGTCCAGCGGCGAGAAGGGCACGATCTCCGCGCCCCACGCTGCCAGCAGGTCCAGCGAGTCCTGGTAGTAGAACGAGAAGGCGCGATCCTGGGCAACGGCGATGGCCGCACGAGGAGCCTGCGGCGTCTCCGGGAAGACCCCCTCGGACGTCGCCCGGGGCCGGCCGGCGGTAGCGGCGATGCGGGCGATGGCATCGAGGTCGATGGTCCGCTCGATCTGGGCGTTGAGGGCGTCGTACCAATCGTTCAGCACCGTGCCCTCCACGGTGGGGATGAGGCCCAGGTGGCGCTCTGGTTGGACCAGGTCATCACGGCGCGGCAGCCAGCCGACCACGGGCAGGCCGGTGGTCGCCTCGATCTGCGGCTGGCAGAACTCCAGGTGCCGCTCGCTGCCCACGCCGTTGAGGATCACACCGGCGATGCGCAGGTCGGGGTCGAACTTCTGGTAGCCGAGGATCTCGGCGGCCACGCTGCGAGCCACCTTGCCGGCGTCGGCAATCAGAATGACCGGCGCGTCCAGCAGCTTGGCCAGCTCGGCCGTGGAGCCGTCCTCGTCCAGCGACGAGTGCCCGTCGAAAACGCCCATCACGCCTTCCACCACCGCGATGTCCGCCGCGCCGGCAGCACGATGGAACAACTCGGAGACCACCGGATGGGGCAGCAGCCAGGTGTCCAGGTTGCGCGAGGGAACCCCGCAGGCGATGGTGTGATACGAGGGGTCGATATAGTCGGGGCCGGCCTTGAAGGGCTGGACGCGCAGCCCACGGCGGGCCAGCGCGCCCATGACGCCGCTGGCGATGGTGGTCTTGCCGACGCCGGAGCGTACGCCGGCGATGACGACGGCCGAGGTCATATCGACCCCATGCGGTTCGGTCGCGTACACATCGTCGCTGGTGCTGTCATTGCGAGCGGAGCGTGGCAATCTCGTCAAGGCAAGCGGCGTCGCCACGGGATCGAGATCGCCACGTCGCTACGCTCCTCGCGATGACAAAGCAGGGCGCACTCACGGCCAGCATTACGGGTGCTCCCCCGCCGAACCGTAGGCCTCGGCGGGCAGGTCGATCTTGCTGGGATACTTTTCCAGCAGGGACATAAAGAGATTGTGGCGTGGCGGGTTGGTGGCGTCGTCGTCCGACTTGCGGAGGTAGACCCGCATAGCCGGGTTGCCGTCGCCGTCGCGCATCCAAAGCTGATACGAGGGGAGGCCCTGGTCGTTGGTGGTGTGGATGAACTCGGCCTCGCGGATCTTGGACATGTCCAGGTGCATGTGCGTGCCGCCCGGCACCATGAGGGTCACGATGCGCCCGTCGGGGGTGAACCGCAGGTCGTCGAAGTCCATGTAGACCTCGGCGGAGGCGGCGGTGCTTTCCAGCATGACCACCACCTCGTTGAAGCCAATACCCTCGGTCCCGTCGCGGCATTCTTCAAGAATTGAGCGGAGCATTACGTCCGTCGCGTCACTCATCGTTGCACCTCTGCATCGGCGTTGGATCTCTGCTGGCAATGTGGAAATGGGTTCAATCGTGGAAATGGGTCCAAAGATGTCCGTCACGCTGATTATCACCCAGCGGCGACGGCAAGGCAAACTTGATGAAAGCGCGCCCCGACGGAGCGGTGGAGGAGGAACCGGCCCGCCGGAGCAGCGCGGAAGGAGTAGTCAATCGCTGCCAAAACAAAAACCCGACTGCACTGTTTGCGGTCGGGTGATGGAGTCTACGGCTGTGGTCCGGTGGTCCTCTGACTATACCGGGATTCCGCCCACTCGTTCCACGAAGTGCAGCTGGATCACACCCGCTGGCAGGCCTCCTGGCTGATGGCTGATAGCGACGCTCCTCCGCCTTCCCACTCGCCCGAGGCGAGCAGTGGCTGGCATTTCGCGTCGGATGGGACGCGAACGAGAGGGCGTCTCGCCAATTACAGTGGCGGGACCGCACCGGATTCACACCGGATTTCCTTTTCAGCCCGTTGTGCGCTCAGGGTCTGGGGCGCGACGAACGGGCCACCGGCGGGCGTTGCGTGATTCGTTTGTTAACAGCTTCAAGTTAGCAGGCCGAGAGGGTTACGTCAAACTTCGGGCTTTCGCGTTTTACGCTCCCAGGCTGGGCAGTTCGCCGAATGCGCCAGCCGCTCGAATGAAGCGTGCTCATCGTGGAATCCGCTCAGTTACCCTTGCCCCAAGTCTGATTCGTCCGTACCGGTCAGTGCGTAGGCTCGGTTGACGAACGTCCCGACGGCCAGGTTGATTTCGCTGAGGAACCGGTCTCTATCGAGTTCTTCCATGCGGAAGGCAGCGCCGCTGTACCGGTACTCAACGGCATAGCGAGTGAGCCAGTTCCGCGGCTCCTCGGGACAATCGTGATCGTGGTAGGTCGTATAGTCGATCAGCAAACGAAGTTGCGCCGCAGCCAGGGTGTTGGCTTCGGTGGGATCGCGCAAAATCTGGTCAGCGACCTCCCGCAGGTCGTGGACGCTGCGGTATTCCAGGTCGGCGGCGGAGAGCCACGCCTTGATGGCGTTCTCCACGGCCTGCTGGGCGTGGAAGCCATATATTTCCTGTTCTCCGTCGGGGTGGCCTATTTCGCGTCCGAACGCGCCCAGGTGGCGATACGTAGCTTGAAGCCGTTCCTTGACGTCGGGCCAGCTTTGGGGGTACCCGTCATCATGCCCGCCGGAAAGGTCCAGGTTCTCATCGCTCATCAATACTCCGTCCCGCATCGCCTGCGCGGCTACGTGATTCTTGGCGCGGCGGCAATAGTTGAACCTCTGCCGGCCCATCGCCACCACGTCAACGCGCAGCCACGGGGGATTACCGCGGAAGTGCTCGCTGGCTATTCGCCTTGCCAGCCCAATAGCAGAGGCCGGATTTGACTCGCATACGATCAGCAGATCGACATCGGAGTTCGGGCGATGATCTCCCCGGGCCCTGGAACCGAACAGGATCACCGTGTCCGGGGCCATCTCCGACTGGACCGCCCGGGCGACCTCCAGGGCGGTTTGATCGGGGGCGGCTACTCGGCCCGGGTTGCTGCTCATCGGATCACAATTCTCAAGGGAGACGGTTCGTTGATATTAGGCCTCTCCCAAGTCGATTCTAGCACCGACCTTGCAGCCGGACGATGGAGCGCGGTCAGTACTCCAGCATCATGCGTTGCAGCTCGGCGTGGTCCCTGGTCTGCGTGAGGCCGAGCATGAGCAGGATGCGCGCCTTCTTGGGGTGGAGGTTGTCGGCGACGATGTAGCCCTCGTCGGTGAAGCGGCGGGTCTGTACGACCCGGCCGGTGCCGACGTGGGTGGACAGGACAACGGGAATGCCGGCGGCCTGGGCCTGTTTCAGGCCGGCCATGAACGTGGACGGCGAACCACCGCTGCCCAATCCGGCGGCCACTATCCCGTCCACGCCGTCCGCGACCAGGGCGTCGATGACCGTGCTGCCGGCGCCGGCGTAGCCGTAGGCGATGTCAACCCGCGGCAACTCGTCGATGCCGGATACGTCGAACTCCGAATCGGCCGTATGCCTCCGCTCGGGGCGGCGGTAATACGTTACCGCTCCGTCGGCGTCCGCGTACCCCAGGAAACCCATGTGCCCCGACTGGAATGTCTCGACACGGTAGGAGTCGGTCTTGGTCACGTCACGGGCAGACTGGATTTCGTTATTAAGGACCACCAGAGCGCCGCGGCCGGCCGACTGCTCCGCCGCGGCCACCCGCACGGCGTCCAGCAGGTTGTTGTCGGCGTCGGTGCCCATGGCCGACGGCGGACGCATGGCGCCGGTCACTGCCACGGGACGGCGGTCCCGCACGGTGAGGTTGAGGAAGTAGGCCGTTTCCTCCAGCGTGGCGGTGCCGTGGGTCACGGCTGCGCCGGCGGCGTCGGAATCGGCGGCGAACTGCTCGTTGATGCGTTTCGCCAGGGTGAGCCAATGCGGTGGATACACCTCGGTGCTTCCCACATTGATCACCTGCTCCGGTATGACCTCGGCCAGCTCGTTGGCCTCTGGAACGCGCGCCAGCATCTCCTGGATGGTCAACTGCTGTCCGCGGTAGCTGTAGTTGGAGAAATCCGTGCGAGATTCACCCATAAATGAGATGGTGCCGCCGGTGCCAAACAGATACACTCGGCGCCTGGGTTCGTATGCCATTTGAAACCCCCTTATCGACTGGCCGGATCAGAATATCATTCTACGCCGGCCTATTCGGCTGCCTGACGACGAATCCCGCCGATTGACGACGCCAACTTTGCAAATTCGCCCGCACGCGGGTAGTATGTTGGGCTAGTCTAGGTGATTCATTTGCACCGCAGCGCAGCCGTGCACTCTCCAACGGCAGGAACGTTATGACCAACAACCGCTGGGTTCGCAACAGCCTGATCTATGTCCTCATCATCATTGGCGTCATCGTCATCTTCTACACGTTGCTCCCGAGCTTCGGCAACAGCGAACGTCTGGCCCTGACCGAAGTGCTGAATCAAGCCCGGGCCGGCCAGATAGAGCGGATCATAGTGGACGGTGAGAAACTCACCGTCATACCGACGGCAGGGCGCCAGGGAGAGGAGGCCCAGAAGTACAGCAGCCGCATCGGCAAGAACACCGATCTGGAAAGCCTGCTGATCACCACCGGCATCTGGGACCAGGTCAGCGCGCCCGACGTGGAGTACAAGGGCTCCAGCGGGTTCGGCAGCGTTTTCGGCATTCTGCTCAACTTCCTGCCCCTGATCTTTTTCGGTGGCCTGATACTGCTGATGATGCGGCAGGCCCAGGGTTCCAACAACCAGACGATGAGCTTCGGCCGCAGCCGGGCGCGCATGATGTCCTTCAACCGCCCGTCGGTAACCTTCAACGATGTGGCAGGAGTGGACGAAGCCAAAGCCGAACTCGAAGAAGTGGTGGACTTCCTCAAGTTCCCCGAGCGATTCCTGCAGCTGGGCGCGCGCATCCCCAAGGGCGTCCTCCTGGTGGGCCCACCGGGCACCGGCAAGACCCTGCTGGCCCGAGCGGTGGCCGGCGAGGCCGGCGTGCCCTTCTTCCACATCTCCGGCAGCGAGTTCGTCGAGATGTTCGTGGGCGTGGGCGCGGCCCGCGTGCGCGACCTTTTCGAGCAGGCCAAGCGCAACGCCCCCTGCATCCTCTTCGTTGACGAGATCGACGCCGTGGGTCGCCATCGCGGCGCCGGCCTGGGCGGCGGCCACGACGAGCGTGAGCAGACCCTCAACCAGATCCTGGTTGAGATGGACGGTTTTGAGACCAACACCAACATCATCGTCATCGCGGCCACCAACCGGCCCGACATCCTGGACCCGGCCCTCCTGCGGCCCGGACGTTTCGACCGCAGGGTCACCCTGGACCTGCCTGACGTACTTGGACGAGAGGCCATCCTGAAGGTGCACATCGCCGGCAAGCCACTGTCCCGCGAGATCAAGATCGACGTTGTCGCCCGCGAGACCCCCGGGTTCAGCGGCGCCGACCTGTCCAACCTGGTCAACGAGGCGGCCTTGCTCGCGGCCCGCAAGAACCAGTCCAGCATCTTCATGCAAGACTTTGAAGAGGCCATCGAGCGGGTGATCGCCGGTCCGGAGCGCAAGAGCCGGGTGATCAACCAGCGCGAAAAGGAGATGACCGCCTACCACGAGGCCGGTCACGCCCTGGTCGCCTGGCACCTGCCCCACGCCGACCGCGTGCACAAGATCAGTATCGTGTCCCGCGGCAACATGGGCGGCCACACCACCCTGCTGCCCGAGGAGGACCGGTATCTCTGGACCAAGAACCAGTTCCAGGACATGCTGGCCGTTATGATGGGGGGCCGCGTCGCCGAGGAGCTGATCTTCGACGAGGTAACCACGGGCGCCAGCAACGACATCGAGCGTGCCACCAAGACCGCCCTGGGCATGATCAAGCGCTACGGAATGTCCCCCAGCCTGGGCCCGCGAACCTTCGGCAAGCGCGAGGAGATGATCTTCCTGGGGCGTGAACTCAGCGAAGAGCGCGACTACGGCGACAAGATCGCCGAGGAGATCGACGAAGAGGTCCACCACCTGATCAACAACGCCTACCGGCAGGCCCAGCAACTGCTGATCGACTACAAGCCCAAGTTGGTGCAGGTGGCCGAGTACCTGATCGAGCACGAGGCCATCTCGGGCGACGCCGTCACCAATCTGTTCAACGACGACCTGCCGGGAACCGAGCCGGAAACGGCACGGCCATCGCCAGCGCCGTCACCCTACGCGCCACCGGCCCCGCCGGCGACCCAGGGCGGCCCCGTCCCCAGTCCGGCTCCGGCCTTCGGCAGCTCCAGCACTCCGGAGCCGCTACCGGGAACCTCGCCGGGCGACGACTGACGCCCCGCAACGGCGTGCCAGCAACTTCAGGGGGCGGGATCAAATCCCGCCCCTACGCGTTCTCGTCTTCGCCGGCGCTGCTGTCCGCCTCAGCATCGATGGGCAGGCTGCGGTAATAGAGCCCCCACTGCTGCATGAGGCTCGCCACGCGCGGGTCTTTCAGCGCGATCAGCTCGCGGAAGAAGCCGGCCATGGCGTGGGCGGGGCGCAGTTCGTCATTGCACACCCAGCTGCGGTCGCCCGGCACTGCGTAGATCAGGCCGCTCTGGTGGGGGCACGTTACCTGGACGCGCCCCATGTCCGTGCTGGTTTTGACGGTCAGCCCCTGGGGTTGGGGAGGAGTTTCCTGGCCGTCTGAAGTTATCTGTATGGGTGTAGTCATGCTGCAAATGTCCTGTCGGCGGGTTTCCGAAGCGGCCGGTCACGTTGCTCCGATATACCCCCTGAGAGCGGGAGGCCAATTATAAACCAGCCCGCCAACGTTGGTGTTATACTGGCTCGCCAACCGTTCGAAAATTGTACTGTCCATACGCCGATTGCGTAGGTTCAAACCTGCTAAAACGGTTGACATTGTTCAGGGATCATCCAGCACCCTCATAAAGGACCGTATCATATGTTCACACCCGGTGGAGGTCAGAACCCCCCCCGACAACCCGAATTCGACCTGGAACAACTCCTCGGTCGCGTACGCGGCATTTTTGGTGGCTCCGGTGGACGCCTTAGCGGTGGAAACCTGGGCTTTTTAATTCTCGCCGTCATCGCCCTGATCATAGTCATCTGGGCTGCCACCGGCGTGTACACGGTGAGCCCCGGTGAAAACGCCGCGCTGCGGTTGTTCGGAGCCGTGCAGGGCGCTCCCGTAGCGCAAGAGGGTCTTCACTGGTGGTGGCCCTCGCCGGTGGGCAAGAAGGACGTGGTGCTGGTCACCGAAACGCGGCGCATGGAGCTGGGGTTCCGTTCCAACGCCGCCGCCGTCAACACTCCATCCCTCGATGAAGCCTTGATGATTTCGGGCGACCTCAACATTGTTGACGTTCAGATGGTGGTGCAGTACCGCATCAGCAGCCTGAACAACTTCCTGTTCAATGTCGACGATCCCGGCGATCCCGTTCGCGCCATCCCCGAGGGACGCCCCGACGGGCGCACCCTAAAGGACGGAGCGGAAGCCGCCCTGCGTTTGGTGGTGGGGCAGCGCTCCATCGACGACGTGCTGGTGCGGGGCCGTGAACAGGTGGAAACCGACACTCGCGAACGGTTGCAGGTTATCCTCGAAGATTACGAAGCTGGCATCGAGGTCATCTCGGTACAGTTGCAGGACGTGAAAGCGCCGGAAGAAGTGCGCGACGCTTTTGACGACGTGCTGAGAGGCCGCCAGGAACGCGAAACCCGCATCAACGAGGCCCTGGCCTACGAAGCCGACGTCATTCCGAGGGCCAGGGGTGACGCAGAGCGAATCATTGAGGGGGCCGAGGCGTTCAAGCGCTCCCGTATCGAAACCGCCAACGGTGAAGCCCAGCGTTTCGTGTCGGTGCTCAACGAGTACCAGAGTTCTCCCCAGGTAACCCGCCAACGCCTCTACCTAGAGGCCCTGGAAAACGTCTTCCCAGGCGTTACCAAGATCATCGTCGACCCCGACACCGAACCGGTGCTCATTCTGGGACAGGACGGAAACGTCATACCTGCCCCCATCGGTCCCAGCCCGTAACCGCAGGTAATCCAGACTGACCGTCTCTCACTCCCGGAGAACCCCCAATGCGAAATTTGATAATCGTCGCCATCGTCATCATCATCGGCCTTGTCGTGCTGCGCCAGGCCCTCTACGTGGTCGACATCACCGAGCAGGTCATCATCCTCCGGTTCGGCGAGGTGGTGGACACCCGCACCTCTCCCGGTCTGAGCGTCAAAGCGCCGTTCGTGGACACCGTCGTCCGGTTGGACCGGCGGATCCTGAGAATTGACGCGCCGCCCGTGTCCATGCCCGATCAGGACAAGGAAAACCTGGTAATCGACATCTACGCCCGCTATCGGATCACCGATCCGGTGCAGTTCCGAAAGACCCTGCAAAACGAGGGCACGGCCCGCAGCCGCCTGGGCGACATCGTGACCTCCACCCTGCGTGACCGAGTGGCCCTGCGCGACCGCACCGACATTATCGGCGCCAAGCCGCTGGTTGATGAAGACGGCAATCCCGTCGTCGACTCAGAAGGGCTGCCGCTGGTTGAAGGGCAGGAAACCCGCACAGAAATTCTCGATGAGGTTGTGCAGGCGGTCCGCGAGACCACCCAGCGAGACAACTTCGGCATCGAGATGATCGACGTGCGCATCAAGCGCGCCGACTTTCCCGAAGCCGTAACCGCGTCCATCTTTACCAGGATGCGCGCCGAGCGTAACCGCATCGCCGCCGGTTTTCGCGCCGAGGGTGAGGAGGAGGACCGCAAGATTCGCGCCGCCACCAACCGGGACCGCGACATCATTCTGGCTGAAGCCGAGCGCGAGTCCAACAAACGACGGGGTGAAGGTGAGGCCGAGGCCATCAGCCTCCTTGCCGAAGCGCTGAACCAGGACCCGGAACTCTTCGCTTTCCTGCGCAGCCTGGAAGCCTACCAGCGGATCATCCGGCAGCAGGACACCATCATCCTGTCGTCCGACGCACCGCTGTTCAACTACCTGTCCGGACCCCTCGCGCCGGAAACGGGGAACTAGGGTGAAGGGACCGGTATACCCTCTGCGTATGCCTGGAGCCGGAGCAATCATCAGGACCGTGTAGGCCCGAACCCGCGGTGCGCTTGGGGCAACCGCGGGCGGCGTACCAGTTAGCGCCATGACCACCATACCCAAAGCGCCGCAACCCGCCAGCCGGCCAGGAGCCGGTGGTGAGGCCGACGCGGAACCGATCGGCTCCGTTCGCCTGCGCCTCGCCGCGCTGGGGGTTGATTTTCGGGCCGCCGATTTCCCGACCCGGTTCATAGATTTCTGCGAAGCCAATGACGACTACGAGATGGAAGTCAACGAGACCGGGGAACTGGTGATTCTGCCTATGGTGGGTTTCAGAGGCAACCGTCAGGAAACGGAGCTAAACGCCGAGTTAACCATTTTCAGGCGGACCAACGGCGGCATCAACGCTTCGCAGACCAGCCGTTTCCGCTTGGCATCGGGAGCAATTCGCGGGCCGGACGCCGCGTGGATCACCCAGGAACGTTACGACGCCGCCACTGTGGAAGAGCGCGAAACCGTCTTCCCAGGCGCGCCCGACTTTGTGGTTGAAATCCGCTCCCGCACCGACAACCTCGCCCCATTGCAGCGCAAGATGCAACTGTGGATGGATGGCGGCGCACGGCTGGGATGGCTCATCGATCCAACCACCCACCGGGTTTACGTCTACCGCGCCGGCCAACCGGAGCCGGGAGTACTCGAAGACCCAGCGACGCTGGACGGGGAAGGCGTGCTGCCGGGATTTTCGTTCCAGGTCCGGCGGTACATATTTGACATGCAATAGGGGCGGGTTTCAAACCCGCCCCTATCTTCGGATCTGATCGGTTCCAGCCGTTAGCGTCCCGCGATCCGCCGTCCTTCCTGCAATCCGCCAGGCGTCCGAGTGGGCGCCGTGATCAGGATGCTGAAGCCCTGCTCCAGCCGCATCTCGACCTCCTCGGCGGTGCAACCCACGGCACAGGGCACGCCGGCGTTTTTGCAGGTGTCCAGGATGCGCAGCAGCATCTCCTGCACCTCGGGGTGGCCGGCGTTGCCCTTGTGCCCCAACGCCACCGACATGTCCCCGGGGCCGGCCCAGACGGCTCCAATGCCCTTGACCTCGCGCAGGATGTCCGGCAGGTTCCGCACGCCGGTGGGTTCCTCAACGATGCCCATCAACAGCATGTTGCCGTCGGGGTCCAGGGGCCACAAGTCCGCCGCGTCGTAGTATTCGGCGGCGGAAAGGCCCCAGTAGCGTGGCGCGATGCGCTGCCACCAGCCCCGCTCGCCGTGGGGCTCGAAGTCGGCCACGCCGGGAACCTGGGGGTACCGCGCCGACTGCACTGCCGACATCGCGCCCTCCACGGTGTCCAGGTGGGGCAGGATCAGGCCGTACACGCCGGTGTCCAGAGCTTGCTTGATAACCCACTGGTTCTGCTCGCGGGTGTTGGGCGGAATGCGCACCACGGGGGTGGGATCGGCCATCAGGCCGTTTCCCTCGGCAACGCGCTTGCGGTTCAGGAGAAACTGCAGCGAGGCGCGCAGGTTGTTGAAGGACAACCCCTCGTGCTCCATCTCGATCATCACCATGTCGTAATCGGAATCGGCAAAGTACATCATCTCGTCCAGGTTGCCGTTCCAGATCAGGCCGGTGCCGAACACCGGTTTACCCTCCTCCAGAAGCTGAATGACCTTGCTGTAGCGGGTGGTAGCCATGCCTTTGCCTCCTGTCCCGTCAGTCTGAATACAGGGACGATTGTTCGCCCCTACGCGCTTTGCTTGATTGCCGCCTCGAACTCGCCGGCATCCTCGTGCGGTCCCACTATCGCCAGGCGAAACGCGTCCGTGTCTACCAGCCGGTGGGCGGCCCGCAGCACGCCATCGGGAGTTACCCCATCGATGCGGTCAGCCGTCTCGTCGGGCGTGGTTATTTCATCCATCAACAGCTCTTGCGAGGCCAGCCACGAGGCCACCGCGCGGGAGTCTTCCATCCGCATCAGCAGGCGACCCTTGATGTATTCCCGTACCTTGTGCACTTCGGTTTCGGGCGGCGCCGTCAGCAGGCCTTTGAGTTCCTGCCAGGTCGCCGCGATGGCCTCCGCCGCCCGTGACGGCTCGGTGCCGCAGGACACCACCAGCGCGCCGCAGTCGCGATAGCTGCTCAGCGAGCTCTGGCAGTCGTAGGTCAGCCCGAGGTTCTCCCGCAGGTTCTGGAACAGGCGGCTGCTCATACCGTCGCCGAGCAGTCCGTTGAGCACGGTGGCGGCGTAGCGGTCGGGGTCGCCCATGGCGAAGCCGGGCAGTCCCATGCAAATGCTGGTTTCTTCAGTGATCCGATTGTCCAGAAGGATGGCCGGGGCGTCGCCGGAGGGCACCGACACCGGTTGCCACGTCAACGTATCGCCGGGCATCCAGGCATTGGTCGCGTCCGCAACCAGGCGCACCGCCTCGTCGTGGCCGACGGCCCCGGCGATACCGATAACGGTATTGTTGGGGCGGTACTGGCTTTCCATGTACCGGCTCACGTCGTCGAGGTTGATGGCCGCCACCGACTCCGCGGTGCCGCCCACATCCCGGCCCATGGCCTGGTCGGGCCACAAGGCACGGTCGATGAGCAGGTCGCAGACCTGAGCGGGGTAGTCGTTGGTCATCCGCAACTCGTCGAGGATGACCTCCCGCTCCTTCTCCATTTCAGCCGGCTCCAAGAGCGGATGAAGGATCAGATCCAGGATCACCGGCAGCGCCCGGTCGGCGTAGACGCTGGCCACCTTGCACCAGAAGGACGTCATCTCCCGGTCGGTGGCCGCGTTCATGATGCCGCCGACACCCTCGACCGCCTCGGAGATCGCCAGGGCGGTGGGCCAGCTGCGCGTCCCCTTGAAGGGCAGGTGTTCCAGGAAGTGGGACAGGCCGGCCAGTTCGTCCGGCTCATAGCGGGAGCCAGCGCCCACCGAGACGAACATGGAGACGCTGCGGGTGTGGGGCATTTCTGCCGTCAACACCCGCAGGCCGTTATCGAGAACCGTGCGACGGTACATGGCCTGGCCGGCCATGCCGGTTAGGTGTTGAGCCAATCGACGTCACCTTGCAGGTCGGCGGGGTGGGACTTGGACGTGAAGATGTCGTAGCGCCGCTTCGCCTCGCCGATGGTGGTGTCCTCGGAGCCGTGGCCGGGGTACACGTAGGTGTCGGCGGGCAGGGTCAGCAGCTTGGAGCTGATGCTGTTGAGCTCCTGCTGCAGGGCCTCGGGGCTGCGGGAGCGTCCCGGTCCGCCGGGGAAGAGGGTGTCGCCGGAGAACAGGAACCCGCCGACCAGGAAGCAGGTGGAGCCTTCGGTGTGGCCGGGCGTGTTGATGCACTGGATGGTGCGGTTGCCAAAGGGGACGGTGTCGCCGTCGTTGAGCTGGCGTTGCGGCGGGCTGGGCGGCATATGCGCGTCCGCCGTGCCGATGGCGGCCGGCGCGCCGATGGTGCCGGTGATCTCGGTGTAGCCGGCCAGGTGGTCGCCGTGCCCGTGGGTCACCAGGATGGTCTGCACGTCGACGCCGCTGGCCTGTACCTCGTTGATCATCTTCTCCGGCTGGTCCGGCGTGTCGATGCAGACAGCCTGGTTGGTCTCGGGACAAATGACGATGTACCCGTTGTTGCCCAGGCTCCCCATGTTCTCAATCTTGTGGACGGTGACGTCGCCCGCCCCCTGCGCCTGATGATGAACTGGCATGCTGCTGCCCTCCTGTGAATAGTGGGAAATCGTGCCGGCATTGTAACAAACCGTGAGCGTGGGTTGGGGAGCAACGGGGTGCCCGTAATGCATTCACTGATCGTCAGGGTGGTATGATGCCGGCACAGTCAAACTCGATGTCAACGTTTCGCCACTCGCGAGAATTGCGCCACGGGCCAGGAGCGAAGAATGGAGGTTCACACCAGCAAACTGGATCAAGGACTGACGCTCACCATCCCTGAGGCGTTCGCTGCCGAACTAGGTCTGGAAGAGGACTCGTTGGTGGACATATCGCTCCAAGGCTCGTCGATCATCATATGCCGCGCCAAGCAGCGGCGCGTGCAATTGGAAGATTTGCTGGCAAAGGTCACCGAGGCCAATCGTCACAGCGAAATCGAAACCGGTGGGGCAGTGGGCATAGAAGGATGGTGACACCCTACTCTGACGTCCCCGAGCGTGGTGAGGTCGTTTGGATAAACTTCGACCCCCAAAGCGGACACGAACAGGCCGGGCACCGCCCGGCCGTTGTGCTTTCACCCCGCGCCTACAACGACATTGTGGGCCTGGCTATCGTATGCCCAATCACGAACCGGAAGAAAGGCTATCCCTTCGAGGTTGACATACCGGACGGCTCACCTGTAACGGGCATGATTTTGGCCGGTCAAGTCAAGAGCTTGGACTGGCGGGCCAGAAGCGCTACGTGTGCCGGCAAACTCCCTGCGCAGACCGTGAACGAAACGCTTGAACTGCTGCAAGCCTTGCTGTTCGGCGGGGGTCGGCCGTAACAAGCAACCACGGGCCAATTTCCAACAGAACTGGAGTGTAGTCCCCATGGCCCAGACGCTGAGCGAACTGTTTCAATCCACCGTCGAAACCATGGAAATCATGGGCGACGCAGACATGATGGCGGCTCTGCGGCGAGGCATCAGGGACGTACAGGAAGGCAACCTCGTGTCGTTGGCCGAGGTAAAAACCCAATTAGGGATCGACGATTGAGGCTATCAGATTCAGCCTTGCCGATCGCTGGAAACCAGTCAGTTCCGGCGTCTCCGGATCAACGACTGCACCGCCACGGCCGTGCGCTCATCAACGCTGACCTGCATGAACCCACGTATGGCCTCTTCGGCGCGGTTGATCCATGTGTTAGCCAGGTCTGTGGTGAAGGTCTCGGCGTTGTTGTAATCGGCCGCGCGTCGCACGTCCTGCAATTGGCCGAATGCCCGTCCAAAGTGCCTGGTCACCGGTGAAAATATTTGCTGGTCCTGCTGCAATTGTTCTTTGGCCAATCCATGTTCAAGTCCCCGGTATACGCGGTCCCAAGCATGGCTGGTTATCGGATCGCAAGGTACACCGACAATGCAGTCGGCGTTGCTGGTAGCCAGAGCGTGAAACATAGCGTAATACGCTGTGCTGATAGCTCGTCGCAATGCTTCGTCCGACGGTTGATCAGCGGGTGGTATCGGCGTGGTGAGAACTCGGCTGCTGGCTATCAACGCTTCCCAGTCCATATCGGGCGGTTGTCCTACTCAGTCGTTGTTTCCGCTTTGCTCAGTGCATCGATTTCTCTAAGAACCTGTCTACGATCTCTGAAATAGGTTAAGTTGAGACTATTATCAGGGGAGGGGTAATCATGTCTCATTCCTATCCCAGCGACATCAGCCGGAAGCAATTCGCCCGGATTCTGCCGACGTTGGAGTCGGCTCGCCGCCGGACCAAACCCCGCACCGTGGACTTGTATGACGTTTTCTGCGGCGTGCTGTACCTCTTGAAAAGCGGGTGCCAGTGGCGAATGCTGCCCGCGGACTTCCCCAATTGGCGCACTTGCTACCAGTATTTCCGGCAATGGAGCGAGCAGCCTGGCCCGGCGAAAGAATCCATTCTGGAGCAAGTCCTAAAAAAAATCGGTTGGCGCGGTCCGGCAAAGCAATGGACGGAAAGAGCAGACCAGCTTCTGCATCGTGGACTCCCAGAGCGTCAAGAACACGGACAGTGCCGATAGCAAGGGCTATGACGCGGGCAAGAAGGTGTCCGGAATCAAGCGTCACATCTCGGTGGACACGCAAGGATTGCCCCATGCGATACATGTGACTACCGCCAATGTTACCGACCGGGCTGGGGCTTTGGCGATGTTTGACGAAAACCGGGCCGACCTCAGCCAGGTCCAGAAGGTGCTGGTGGACGGGGGTTACACCGGGAAGCCCTTTGCCGCTGCGGTGCAAAGCCTGTTGGGAGCCGCAGTGGAAGTCGTGAAACGCCACGAACTGCACACCTTCGTGGTGCTTCCAAAGCGATGGGTGGTGGAGCGATCTTTCGCCTGGCTGGAAAAGTGCCGCCGACTCTGGAAGAACTGTGAAAGGAAGCTCAATACCAGCCTGCAAATGGCGGTGCTTGCCTTCATGGTGCTAATCCTCAAAAGATCGTAGACAGGCTCTAAGGTTGGCGTAGGAAATCGGTGGCACCGGGTAGACTCCAATTTCCATCAGCAAAGGCTCGATCTCCTCGTCGAACTCGTTGAGAGTCCTCGGGTTGAGATTGTTCCTCTCACCTTCATAGACGACGGTGACATGAATGAATTCGTTCTCCCCGCCCATCCAAATCTCGGATTTGACGTGATGCACCTGAACGTTCGGGGGTAAGCGCTTGGGCAACTCCGTCCTAACGATTTCTGAAACCCTGTCCAGGGTTTCGGCTGTTATGGCCATGACTTGCTATTCCTCACTGCCTTGTGGTCCGCTCGGCTCCGGAATGCCAGCTGTATACCCTTGAGAACCGCTACCCGCCCAGGCGGGCCCGCATGCTGTCCGGCACCTGCCGGATGCGGCGGCTGAAGGCGGTGTCCCAGCGCATGGGGACCTGCCGGGCCGCCTCCGCGACCAGCGCCGCGCCGTTGAGGTAGTCGTCCCGGTGGATGTACTCGGCGGCGATGGACCCGTCCTCGGCGCCGTTGTGGTAGTTGCCCAGGGGGAAGGCGACGCCGGTTGATCGGTAGCAGTAGGCCATGAACGCGCTGGCCTCGCACACGCCGCCGCTCATCAGTTGGCGCTGGCAGCGGAAGTCGGGCTGGCTCGCCGTCAGCATCTCGCGGGCGCGGATCAGCGCCGACTCGGCATCGGAGTTGAAGGTGCTGCCGGCGTCGCCCACCCGTATCACCGGCCCGCCGCCGATCACCGCGCCCGGCAGGGTCCGCGAGGACTCCAGCGACACTACCAGCGTGTCCTCCGGCAACGTGCGGGCCTCGGCCAGCAGCCTCGCTCCCACCAGGCCCACCTCCTCGGCGCGGGTGAACACGCCGTACACGTCGCCGGCCGACGCCTCACCGCTCAATGCCGACAGCGTGGCCAGGATGCAGCCGCAGCCGGCCAGGTCGTCGGCGGCGCGCATGACAATGCGATCGCCCTCGATGCTGAAGTCGGGCAGGTCAAATACCGCCGGCGAAGGGATTGGCACGTCCTCGTCGCCCGAACCGGTCAGCCTGATCTGCGCCTGACGCAACCGCTCCTCGCCGTGGGGACCCACGGTCTCGGCGGGGATGCGTCGCCCGCCCGGCAAGACGATGTGCAGGAGCACGCCGGGCGCGAAGGATCCAGCCGGCACGCCGCCCAGGGCCTTGCCGATGAGGTAGTCGCCGTCCCGACCCACGATCTCGAAGCCGGGATGGTCCATGTGGGCCATCAGCGCGATGGGCGGATGCTTCTCGGCGTCCGTGCCGCCGATGCGCGCGATGATGTTGCCAAAGTCGTCCGTGCGCCACGACACGCCGATCTCGGTCAGGGCGTCACGGACCGCGGCGGCGACGCCCTGCTCGTGAAAAGCCACGGCCGGCTGCGCTCCCAGGCGGGCCAGAAAGTCCAGGGCGCGGGCGTTGTAGTCGTCAAGGTTGGTGGTGCTCAAGTCAGTTACCTCTGTGTGATGCTTCGCGGCAAGACCCGCGAAGCAATGACGCGTTTCACGTGACAGGTTCCAAAGGGTTAGACCTCGGCCGTTTCTTCGTATTCCGCGATGATCGTGTCGCTCATATGGGCGAGGTGCTGTGTTTGTTCCAATGCATCGATGGAGTCATACGGCAGGAAAGAGCATTGCTCATAGAGAGGTCCTCGGTCCAAAAGCGAGAACACGGGCCGCCTGATTTCGCGCAACACTCTTTCACGCTTGTCTGGCGGGGCGACGATGTGCAACCGGATGTCCATGTTGGGTTGAAGGGCCAGCAGATCTGCCATCCGTAACAATCCTGAATAAATCGCAGTCGTGTGTTCGATTTCGAATGCCCGCGCCATAGATCGCCCTTTGAGCCAAAGCACGTCAATCTGTTCCACGGTCCTCAGTGTATTGTCGTCATAGTTCAACGGCAGTACGTCTAGGAATTTTTCGCGCATAGATTCCGGGACGAGGCCGAGCACCTTCGCTTTATCGCCCTTGGGTACCCAGATGAGAAATCCCATTTGTGCTCCGATCTGCGCCACTTTCGCCTGATATCGAATCGATTCGCGACTATCCTGAGCGGGATCAGGCTCGACAGCTTCTAATTCATGTGTGGCTTCATCTTCCTCGTGAACTGGAACCTCAACCTCTACTTCTCGGTCCAGAGTCCGAACACGCTTTTTGCGGGCAAGTTGGCGTCTGTCCCTGTCGGTGAATGGATACTTAGCCGGGTTTTCCTGCTGTTCGTTTAGCAGTTGCATGAGGAAGTTTCCGTCACTATCCTCGATGGTGTTCAGAGAGCTGCGAAAGAACCCGGTCCAGTAGGGGTGACCCATGTCGTATTGATTGGTGATTGTCAAGTTTTGCCAAACGTGCGTAACTGTTCACGTTTGAGGGGCCTCAGGCGTTCTGCGACGGACAATTTGTGCTGGAGTGACCTCACGGAACAGGCAAAAATCGCTTCGGATCCCATCAAGTCTGAACAGTTACAAACGTGCGAGTCCCGGATGGGTATGGCCAACTCCGGTTCTAAGAGGGCGATAGGTTTGACTTTGAACCGCACATGATATGGATCGGGATTGTCCAATATCGGGCTGTCATCGAAATAAGGACCCGATTCGACCTCGAGTGCTCCACACCACCGAGATAGCCTGGTCAGATAGCAGAGGAATATATCCCCTGACTTGACGCGCTCTTCAGCCAATCGCCGTTGGCGCGTTCGGAAGCCAGTGATGCTCGCGCCAGCCTCATTGAAAGTTTGCCAAGTCTCAGGAGTGAATAGATCCAGGTGATATTTCATACAACCCTCTTGGCAGTCCGTCAGTTACCTCTGCCGACGAAACAGGCTCCATACCGGAGCGGTGAAGTCGGGGAGCAGGTCTCCCCCGTCGATGGTGTCGTCCTCGGCCAACTCTACAGGCTCGGCGCCGGGCCGGTACACCGTGATGGTGGTGGTGTCGGGGTCGGCCACCCAGACCTGCCGGGCGCCGAAGCTGAGCCACATCTCCGCCTTGCGGCGCAGCTCAGGGTGCGAGTTGCTCGGCGATTTGACCTCGACCGCCAGGTCGGGCGCCAAGTTGGGGTAGCCCCTGGTCCCTGCCGGAACTCGTCCCGGCGCAATCCATGACACGTCAGGGGCGCGAACGGTGTCGGGTCCGACTTCCAGCAAGTAGCCGGGCTCACCAGCGCGTACGCCCCTGAGATTTCGAGGACCGACAAACAAATTCAAGACCGTGGCTATCATGACGACCACTAAAGCGTGTGAGTCTCCGGTAGTCACTTTTCCCACCAACATTCCTCGGATCAATTCGTACCGCTTGCCGTCTCCGCGAGGCATGGTCAGCAGTTCGTCAGCGGTCATCAATTTGGGTTTGATAGTCATGCTGCTCTCTCCATCCAACGACGGGTTAGCTCCATTCTGCCATCCGTAGCATACGCTGGCAAACGAGGCCCACCCGCCGGATGCTATACTGCCGCACGTATATTTTGACCCTGCAAATCCGCCCTCGCGGCGGGCCGGAGGTGTGCTTTGCTGCCCAAGTTTCGTGTGAGTCTGGACGAGGCTACGATGGTTCCCGGGGACGATCTGAAGTCCACCGTCGCCGCAGTGTTCGAGAAGATGGGAGTGCCACCAGAGGACGCTCAGCTGGGCGCCGACGTGCTGGTGGTCGCCGACCTGCGCGGCGTCGACTCCCACGGAGTCTCCAACATGCTCCGCAGCTACGTCAGCGGCTACACCAGCGGCCAGATCAATCCGACGCCCGACATGCGGATTGTCCGCGAGACTCCCAGCACCGCCAGCATCGACTCCGACCGCGGCCTGGGGATCATCACCACGCCCAAGGCCATGGACATCGCCATTCGCAAGGCCGCCGAGGTGGGCGTGGGCATGGTCACCCTGGGCAACGCCCGCCACCTGGGCATGGCGTCCTACCACGCCATGAGAGCGCTGGAGCACGACATGATCGGCGTGTGCATGACCAGCTGTCCGCCGTCGGTGGTGCCGACCTTCGGCGCCGAGCCGCGCCTGGGCACCAACCCCATCGCCATCGCCGTGCCCTCCCGCAACGAGGCGCCCTTCGTCTTCGACGCCGCCACCAGCACCGTGGCCGGCAACAAGGTGGGCATCGCCAGACGCCTGGGCGTCAAGCTGGAGCCCGGCTGGCTGGCCGACGCCGAGGGCACCCCCATCATGGAGGAGGCCGACGCGCCCGACAACTACACCCTGCTCACCCTGGGCAGCACCCGCGAGCTGGGCTCACACAAGGGCTACGGCCTGTCGTGCATGGTGGACATTCTGGCTGGCGTCCTCACCGGCTTCGGCTACGGCGCGGTTCCCGGCCGGCCCAACTTCGGCCACTACGTCGCCGCCTACAACGTGGCCGGCTTTGACGACCCCGACCACTTCAAGGACCAGATGGACGAGTGGCTGCAGATGATGAAGTCCACCCGCCCGGCTCCCGGCGAGGAGCGCGTCATGGTCGCCGGCCAGCCTGAGGCCGAGATGGAAGAACTCCGCCGCATCGAGGGCATCCCCCTGCACCAGGAGGTCGTCGACTGGTTCCACGACACCTGCGGGGAGCTGGGGATCGACTGCCCGTTTTAATAGACCGCCGTTCTAAATGTTGGTGAACCACAAACAGGTGACAGTGTTGGTCACACCATTAATGGGGCGGATTCGGTGGCGCATGATCTCGGTAAGATCCTCGACCGTTCCCGCCTCCAGTTCCACCACCACGTCGTAAGGTCCCAATACCTCGCGAATAGCCGCTCCGCTGATGGTGTTGAGGCGGTCGAGGACCTCCTGGGTCCGGGCGGGTTCCACGTTGATGAGTACGTATGCGTTTGCCGCCATCACGGCACCTCCATGCAGGTGATGCTTTTATCGTACCATTGGCTTGGGTTCTGCTCATCGCGTCAATGCAGGGTTCAACGGTCCCTGCTAGGAGCATCACATGGACTGCTGGTCTCAGTTGCCGGGAATGGGAGTGGCGCTCAGGCCACGCCTCAGTGGGTGGCGCGACATAGTTTATACTGGTAGTCGGCTACGGTGAGCACAATAAAGGCTGCCCAAAATGATCACCAACCTTACCCTCCAAAACTTTAAGTGCTTTAGGAACGTAGGCGTTTCTCCCAAGCTAGTCACTGTCCTGATCGGACCGAATGGGACAGGCAAATCCAGCGTGCTACAAGCACTATGTCTGCTCAAGCAGTGGGAATCCAGCGACGGCCTCATTCCATTAGACGGTCCCTTCGTTCAATTGTCTCCGGACGAATTCATGCACACCAGCGACAGCGGCGTGCAAATTTTGCCAGTAGTCACCCTTTCTTTATCAGGGAGATGGACCGCCGCATCGCGTGTAATCCAGTCTCCGGTGGATTTTGATCTAGATTTCATATTCGATCGTGTCGGAAACACGATTTCAAAGCGTTCCAATGCTCGTTTCAGATTCGATGGCAATGACATATACATCCCTGACAAATCGTCAGAATCGGATTTAATCTCGTTCACTGGGAACCCTCCAGGAATCGGATACTTCCTAGAAACGCCTGGAGTATATATTGGCGAACTGGAACCGATATCAAGCCGCTGGAATGCCCATACGTCTGCTGTCGATGGAGTGTTAGCAACTTCATATCACTTGTTGAACAAATTGCGTGTGGTACCTGCGATTCGCGGATTGAGCCGTAGAACGTACCCGTTGGGATCACAATTACACTCCGAAATTTTGTCTGACCAAGGCCTGAGCGCGCAGGAAGATGCTATCGCTACGACGCTCGCTTACTCGGAACCAGAGATGATCCGGGTGTCCAATTGGATGATCCAAGTTACTGGCGTTGGCGTCAGGGCTGGGATCGTCCCTCCGCAGATGATCAAACCCGTCTCCGTGACCTCATCCATTCAGCCTAGTTTGCTAGCCGAGGGTTCGGGCACAAATGCCTTGGTTCACCTCCTGTTCGAGCTCGCAAGGGCTCGCAATGGAGCGACCATCCTGGTAGAAGAACCAGAGATTCACCTGCATCCCGGCGCTCAGGCGGAACTTGCTTCTGTCATCGCAGGGGAAGCCAAAGCCTCGAACAAACAGGTGATTATGACGACGCATAGCGAACACATCGCTGGCCGGCTGATGATTGAAGTGGCCGAGGGCAATTTGTCGCCGGAGGATATCGCTATCTATTCGTTTGAAAAAGACGACAACGGGGTTTGTTCTGCCAGCGAAATCGAGGTGTCTGCCAACGGCCAGGTCGCCGGCGGATTGCGGAGTTTCTTCCAAACCGACCTCGATGAAATGCGACGCTATGTCGACGCGTTGCGGGCCAAAGCATGACGCCCAGGTTCATCCTTGATGAGAACGTGGTCATCTGCGCGCAGTTGGGAGTCGATCAAAATGGCGATCCGAGCGAGGTTTGCGCGGATCTAATTCAGCGGATCGTAGATATTTGCCACACGCTAATCGTCGATGATGATCTCTGGAACAAGTACGAAGAACAACTGCATCGTCCTCGACATGAGCATCTAACATCAGGACCGCACTTGATGCGTGTCCTTTGGAATGCCCTTACCACCGCGAACAAAATAGAAGGATTAGGACACTACGCACCCTCTTTCGATGACGAAGGTATCATCCCGGCCGGAAGCCAGGACGACACCTTCATTGTCAGGCTTGCAGTCGAGACCGCTGCTACGCTGGTCACTGCCGACGGACCGTTACGCCAAGGTTTGCGGGATTCGGGTCTTGAAGCCAAATATGGCCTGTCGCTGCGATCTCCAGAAGAAGCTCTGCATCAACTCTGATTTGAGGAATCGCGGGTTCTAGATCGCCCTTCAGTAGGTGGCCACCTCACTCCTTCAGCGCCGGTATCACTTCCTTCCCGAAGAGCTCTATCGACCGCATCGTGTCGGTGTGGGAGAGTTGGCCGCCCTGCGCCTCCAGCAGGATGGAGCCGATGCCCAGTTCGTCGCGGATGTGGCGCAGCTTCTTGATGACGGTGTCGGGGCTGCCCACCACCAGGTGGTAGCGGTCCTGAAGCTCCTGGTATGACATCTCGTTCAGGGGAGTGGGTCGGCGGGCGGCCACCGCTGCGGCACCGGCGCGGGACGTGTAGCCGGGCGGCGACCAGTATTCTCGAGGGCCCCGCAGCGGATAGTTCATGCGCCAGAGGAACGCCTTCCCCGACTCCTGCGCCTTCTCGTCGGTGTCGTTGACGTGGGCGCAGATCATGAAGGCGAACTTTTCGGGGCCGGCCTCCCAGCCGTCGGCCGCGGCATACTCCCGGTAGCGGGCGAACAGGTTCTTGGCCACGTCCAGCGGGGTCAGAAACGCCGCGTAGGTGTAGCGATGCCGCGCCGTCCACTCGACGGTCTCGGGGCTGCCGGTGCCGGGAACCCACACTGGCGGATGCGGCTTCTGGATGGGCAGCATCCACGGGTTCACCGCCCGGTAGTGGTAGTGGTTACCCTCCCAGCGGAAGGGCCCGGGCGTGGTCCAGGTCTTCACCACCAGGTCGTGGCACTCCTCGAACCGCTCCCGGTTGTGGATGGGGTTGGTGTTGTTGGCCCACGACTCGATGCCGATGCCCCGCACGAAGCCGGAGATGATGCGGCCACCGGATATCACGTCCAGCAGGGCGATCTCCTCGGCGAGCCGGACGGGGTTGTCCGACGTGGGCAGCATGTTGCCCAGCATCAGGATCTTGGCCCGCTTGGTGATGCGCGCCAGGATGCCGCCGGTGATGTTAACCTCAACATCCATGCACGACGGCGTGTTGTGGTGCTCGTTGAGCATCAGGCCGTCGAAGCCCATCTCCTCCGCGTACTGGTACTCGTCCAGGTAGCGGTTCATCAACCCGCTGGCGGTCTGGGGGTCGAAGTAGGTGTTGGGGAAGGTGAGCCGCATGGACGGAAACTTCTCCGCCTCCGACTCCGGGAACTCGGCGTAGGGCATCTCGGTGAAGTAGAAAACGTCCATCAACTCGCCTCCGTGATCATCAAACGCCGCCCGGCGTTTCGCGATTGCTCGGAGTATAGCATGGGGGTTTGCGGTCCCTTTGCTCCGCGGGGATACCCGTCATATCACACCTGTCATCGCGAACCCGGCATGGAAATCCCGTATGCCGTTTCATGTCATTGCGAGCGAAGCGCGGCAATCTCGTTGGTGTAACATGGGTCACCACCAGACCCACCCACGGAACCGCGTCATGACCACTGCCTCCGAGACCCCCAACCGCCTCTACTTCGGCGACAACCTGGACATCCTTCGCCAGTACGTCGCCGACGAGACCGTCGACCTCATCTACCTGGACCCGCCCTTCAACTCCAACGCCACCTACAACGTCCTCTTCCGCGAGCGCTCCGGCGAGGAATCCGCCGCCCAGATCACCGCCTTCGAGGACACCTGGCACTGGGGCTGGGAGTCGGAGATCGCCTTCCAGGACGTGTTGACCCAGGGGCCGGACAAGGTGGGCAGCCTCCTCTCCGCCTTGCGCCAGTTCCTCGGCCAGAACGACATGATGGCCTACCTCACCATGATGGCCCAGCGCATGATCGAGCTCCACCGCGTCCTCAAACCCTCCGGCAGCATCTACCTCCACTGCGACCCCACCGCCAGCCACTATCTAAAGTTGTTGCTGGACGCGGTGTTCAACGCGCGAAATTTTAAAAGCGAGATAGTGTGGAAACGCACCAGTGCTCACTCCAGTGCGAACCGACCTGGACCGGTCCACGACAACATACTGATGTACGCGAAGTCAGACGAATATCTTTGGAATCGTGAATTCCAACCTTACGACGAAGATTATTTGAACACCTTTTTCGAGATGACTGACCCTGACGGCCGCAAATGGAAACGCATGGATCTTACTGGCGCGGGCACTCGGCATGGCGCAACGGGGATGGCTTGGAGGGGCATCAACATTACTGAGAAGGGGCGGCATTGGGCATATCCGCCATCCGTGCTTGACGAACTTGATGAGAAAGGTTTGATCCATTGGCCTAAGCGAAACGGTGGGATGCCGCGTCTGAAACAATACGCCGACGAAATGCCGGGTGTACCGGTCCAAGATGTGTGGACAGACATTAAACCTATACATAACTTGGCACGGGAACGCCTCGGCTACCCCACCCAAAAACCCGAGGCCCTGCTGGAGCGCATCATCCGTGCCAGCAGCAACGAGGGCGACGTCGTCCTCGATCCCTTCTGCGGCTGCGGCACCGCCACCGTCGCCGCCGAGCGTCTCAACCGCCGCTGGATCGGCATCGACATAACGCACCTCGCCATCACCCTGGTACGCCATCGCCTCCACGACAGTTTCGGAGACCAATTGCGTCCCTACGAGATCGTTGGCCAACCCACCGACTCCGGTAGCGCCGCCGCCCTCGCCGAGCAGGACCGCTACCAGTTCGAATGGTGGGCCCTGGGTCTCGTGGACGCCCGCCCCGCCAACGACCGCCGTCGCGGCGCCGACGCCGGCGTCGATGGCTACATCAACTTCTTCGACGACAACAACGGCAAGCCCAAGCGCATCATCGCCCAGGTCAAGAGCGGCCACGTCACCCGCAACATGATCGCCACCCTCAAGGGCGATATGGAGCGGGAGAAAGCCGAACTCGGCGTTTTCATCACCCTCCAGCCGCCCACCGGACCCATGCGCCAGGAGGCCCTCTCCGCCGGCATCTACACTCCCGAGCATTTCCCCGACCAGCAACACCCCCGCGTCCAGATCCTGACCATCGACGAACTGCTAGCCGGCGCCGGCGTGTCATATCCTCGGGGCGGCGCGCCGGCCACCTTCCGGCAGGCTCCCCGCCGACGCCGCAGCCAGGGCCAGCAGAACACGCTGGTCTAAGCGAGCCGGGACTCCCCGGTGCGGCAACCCAGAGCGATGGCGGCCCGCCATTGCGCACGAAGCGGAGCGAGGCCGTAGTTCAATCAGCCGATTCTTCAGCCACGGCAGCGTATCGTTCTGGAAAGCGTTGACATTCATAGCGTCTTGCAATACTTTGTATCGCTATAACGAAGGATGGCTTGCGAGTACAGGCTGGGAACCGGGTCCAGCGGCCGGGAGCTAAAGCTGATGAGCACACAGCAGGACCTGCGGCAGGAAGTGGCTCGCCTCACCGCGGCGCTGGCGGAGCGTGACCAGGAGCTGGCCTCGCTCCGAGGCGCGGCCCATTTGGATTTGGACGCGAGCACAGATCGAACGCCTATTGTCCGCCTCGAAAATCAGGAAGTGTTCAGCACTCATGCGGCGGAATCCTTTGAGGATACCTTGCGCGTCATGGGCTTGCGAGCGCGCCAAATGCTGGGGGCCCATCAGTCGGCAATCAGTTACGTTCCTGATGGCGATTTCAGGGCGGCCATTCACATCGCGTCTTTGTCTGATAAGTACGCGAAATACCGGGCCTACGACGTCATGCCTACCGGGGAGGGAATTTGGGGACTGATCGTCAAGAATCACCAGCCGGTTCGAATGACCGAAGAAGTCCTCTATGCACACCCCCAGTTCAAGCATTTCAGCTACCTCAAAACCGTTGAGGGCCTGGAACACCCTCCCATGCCGGGGTGGCTCGCGGTGCCCGTCCTGCGCAAGGGAGACGGGCTGATCGGGGTGATCCAGCTCAGCGACAAGTTCGAAGGAGAATTCACGGAAGATGATAAAGAGCAACTGGTAAAGCTGGCCACCCTGTACACACCAATTTTTGAGCTGCAATATGTTAACGATGACCTGCAGCGGCAAGCCACTTCCCTGCGGCAGGCGACGCAGGAATTGCAACGCTCCAACGCCGAGCTCGAACAGTTCGCCTACGTGGCCTCGCATGACCTCCAGGAACCGCTGCGGATGGTGACCAGCTACCTGCAACTCCTCGAACGCCGCTACAAGGCAAATCTGGACCAGGACGCCAGCGATTTCATCGCCTTTGCCGTTGACGGCGCGGCCCGGATGCAGACCCTCATCCAGGACCTGCTCACCTACTCTCGCGTCGGCACCCGGGGCGTTTCCTTCGACCCCACGGACTGTCAGGCAGTATTGGACCAGGTGCTGATGAACCTGGAGGTGGCCATCGCGGAGAGCGGAGCCGAGATAAGTAGTGGCCAGTTGCCGAGCCTGTCAGCTGACACTTCTCAGCTGGGGCAGTTGCTGCAGAACCTGATCGGCAACGCGATCAAGTTTCGCGGCGACAGTCCTCCCCGCATCCGGGTCGAAGCGTCACAGCGAACCGACGACTGGCTCTTCTCAGTCCAGGACAACGGGATCGGCATTGACCCCCGGTACTCGGACCGCATCTTCCAGGTGTTCCAACGCCTGCACGGGATCGGACAGTACCCTGGCACCGGCATCGGCCTGGCCGTTTGCAAGAAGATCGTGGAACGACACCAGGGAAGCATCTGGGTCGAGTCTCAGCTGGACGCCGGGGCGACCTTTTGCTTCACCATCCCGCTCCATCTCGACTCGCTTCCAGATTCCGACCCGGCCGCAGCATTTACTGGGCCGGCTGGGTGATCGTCACGCAATCACCGGCAAACCCTAACCCAACATCAGCACAGGAGGACGCGGGCAATGACACTACAATCACGCGCCAAGCCCATAGAGATTCTCCTGGTCGAGGACAACCCCGGCGACGCGAGGCTGACCCGTGAAGCTTTTGCTGACGCCAGTGTCTCCAACAACCTGTCCGTGGTGGGCGACGGCGAACAGGCCATGGCATTCCTCAGGCGCGAGGGCGACTACGCTGGCGCGCCGCGTCCTGACCTGATCCTCCTGGACCTGAACCTCCCGCGCAAGAGCGGCCGTGAGGTGCTAGAGGATGTCAAAACCGACCCGCGTCTGCTGTCCATTCCCATCGTGGTGATGACAACCTCGGAAGCGGAAGGGGACATCCTCAACTCCTACTACCACCACGCCAACGCGTACGTCACCAAACCCGTTGACCTCGATCGTTTCATCGACGTCGTCAGCAAGATTGAGGGGTTCTGGCTTACCGTCGCGAAGCTGCCGCCGGAGTGACTTCTTCCTCGGGATGATCCCGTCCAGCCCGTCGAACCCAGCGTAAGCCAACGGCTCCGCCACGTGGGCCACCGTTACGACACAGCCGTTACGACGTAGGATAAAGGAGGCAGAGTGCCATGACTACACGCTCCCCGGAAAATCCCATCGAGGTGCTGCTGGTTGAGGATAACCCCGCAGATGCCAGGCTGACGGAAGAGATTCTGAAAGACTCAGCGTACGCCGTGAATCTCTCGGTGGTCGAGGACGGAGAGGCCGCCATGACCTATCTCCGCCGCCAGGGTGATTACGCGTACACTCCCCGGCCCGACCTGGTCCTGCTGGACCTGATGCTGCCGAAAAAGAGCGGCCAGGAAGTTCTCGACGAGGTGAATCAGGACCCCAATTTGCGAAACATTCCGGTGATGATCTTGACCGGAACCGCGGCGGAACAAAGCCTGCTCTGGACGTACAACATTTCCCCCGGAAGGTTCTGCCGCAAGCCCATCGAATTGCATCGTTTTGACGCGGCCGTCGCCCAGCTTGAGACGCTCAGCGAGCGTCCCCTGGTCATGTCAGCGCCGCAATGGGCTCAGGAGCCGGCCGGCGCGAGAGCGGGCCGAAAGTGGTGGTGGCCCTTCGGACGCTAGTGGTGGCCCTTCGGACGCTGACCGACGGACCCAGTTTGTCATCGCGGTGAGCACAAACCCGCTCATGGTGGCTCTGTCGGACCACGCGGCGATCGCGTCCCGGTAGTGATGACCTCTGCTCCAACGGGATTGCCGGGTTGCAATTGACGTGCTCTCCCCGCGCAGGGGTGAATGGATATTCGCCCCTGCGAGCCCCGCCCGGCTAACCGGGTTGACATCCCGGGGGTCTCCGGGCATCGTAATTGCATGCGCGCGTTGCTGGCCGGCACCTCCGGCGTCAACAAGAACATCGTCGTCGCCAACCTGCTGGCCCGCCTTCGCGCCCACGGCGAGGTCACCACGCCGGCCGGCGCCGAAGCCTCCACGGATGCCAACCCGAGAGAGTGCTTCTTCGCCGGCATCGAGGACGCCCTGGCCGCCCAGGGCAATGAGTTGGCCGGCGTGCTGGCCGCCTTTCGACCCACGTACCAGTTGGCCGCGTGGCAACGGGCCGGCCAGGCCATCGCCGAGCGGATCGAGGCGGCGGACCCGCGCCACAGCCTGATCGCCGCCCATCTGACCTACTACACCAGTGGTCGCCAGTTCTCGCTCATCGACCTGCCCACCATCCGGCGGTGGCGTCCCGACTGCATCATCACGCTGGTCGACGACATGCTGGACATCCACAGCGCCCTGGCCCAGCGGGATGCCGACCGCCACACCAACTTCCGGCTGCGCCTACGGGAGATCCTGAGTTGGCGCTCCGCCGAGATCGCCATGGCCGACCTGCTGGCCCGCAACCTCTACCCCGAGCTGGCCGTGCCTCACTACGTGGTCAGCATCAAGCACCCCGCGGAGATGCTCTACCGCCTCATCTTCGCCCGCCGGCAGTACCCGCTGGTGTACTCCAGCTTCCCCATCACCGCCGTGCGCTACGATCCCGACCTGCGGGCCGCGATAGACAACATTCGCGCCGAGCTGCACCGCCGTTTCATCGTCTTCGACCCCCTCACGCTGGACGAGGGCACGCCCCAGGTGTTCGACAAGGCCCGCGCCGCCTGCGCCGATGCCGTGCGGGAGATCACCATCACCGCCGGCCAGGCCCGCTGGCCCCTGGACACTGCCGGCGCCCTCACCGAGGGCCGCGCCGACCCGTATCCCATGACCCTGGACCCCCGGGAAGCGCTGGAGGTGTGGGACGACATGGAGAACCAGGTGCGCCACCGCGACCTGACCATGGTGGAGCAGGCCCAGTGCGTCGCCGCCTACCGCATCACCATGGGCGGCCGGCTATCCACCGGCATGTACTCCGAGCTGATGTACGCCTCCCACACCGCCGAACCGGCCCGACCGGTCCTGATGTACGCCGATCCATCCGACGGCGGGCTGGACCACCCCTTCCTGCGCAACTTCAACCACCGCACCTTCCACGACCTTGATGAGTGGTTCGTCGCCATCCAGCAGATCGCGCCCAACGCCGAGCCCGACTCACAGCGGCCCCTGTTCTGACCCGGGCGTGCAGGGAGAGCGTCGAGTCCGGTAGCGGCTGTCTCGGCCGGCCGCAAATTGGGTTGCCGGTTTCCCGGTTACATCCAAAACGGTAGGGCGTGCGTAGAAACTGTTGGTGCTAGTTAATATCAGAGGACGAATTGGGCAATGGAGCGATGGATGCGTCCGTTTTCGTCCGGTTCCAGTCCATGCCACTGCACCAGTAGGTTGAAGGCGGCCATCAGGTAACTCAGATGCGCCTCAAATCCTCGCCAGGTGTTATGACGCATCTCCTTGCTGCCCCACACCGTGGTCATCATGGAGAAGGTGGTTTCCACGATCATCCGCACGTTCCATTGGCCGCGACGACACAGTTTCACGTTGTCTGGGTCGCCTTTGGCGCGGTGAAAGCCGGTGTCAGTCAGTATGATCATCTGGCCGTCGTAGCAGGCCAACAAGGGTAAGAACCGCTGGTCGTGGACGTTGGCAGTGGCGCAGTCCCAATCCACAATCAGCCCCAATTTGTTGAGCACGACGCAGAGTTTGCCGCCCAGGACCCAGCGCTGATTGGACTTGCCTCGCTGGCCCACCTGATGGAGCTGACGCCCCGCCCTTACCGGATGGCCCAGTTCGACGCCATAGCTGTCGGCCACGCCCAGGATGGTGGGCTGAGCCAGGAAATAGCCGGTCCAGCAGGCTTTGGCTTCCAGGTGGCGGAAGAGGCGGGTGCGCTGGGGGAGTTTGGGAAAGAGATCTCCATAGTTGTGCCTGAGCCAGTCGTAAAAGGCGCGGCGGCTGACGCCCTTGACGGCGTAGAGCACTCCGATGGTGACCACTTCGCCCCGGGAGAGCACGGCTTGGGGATGCTGGGGCAATCGGGGCAAAGCGTCGTCTATCTGGCAGTAGAGTTCGGTGATAAAATCGGCGATGTTCACAGGGCTCCTCCGCTGTAGAGCGGATCAACTTACAGCATAAGGAACCCGGTGGCATTTTCAATATCATCTCAAACTAGCACCAACGGTTTGTAAGGGATTCCAAGGCTCAGGCTTGGTGCCACCGGCTCCACCACGGCTACCATATAGGCAGGTCAGTGCTCTCATAAAGTAGTCGCAGCAGCGTGCATAACAGCCGTCTAACTTCGGGCACGGTCAGCGACATGAGTCCTTCCCACAAAGCGCGGCTGTAATACTAGGCAGTGTTGACATTTCATCGTAGCCAGATGAGGGCGGCAGCGAATTGCAGAAAGCCAAGGTATCGGCTGGCCAATTTGTCAAACCTGGAAAATACCCGGCGGTAGTGCTTGATCTTGCCGATGAAACACTCTACGACGTGGCGTTCTCGGTATAAGGGTCTATCGTAATCCCGTGGCACTTTGCGGTTGGACCGTGGGGGGATCACTGCCACCATGCCCTCTTCTGCCAAATGGTCGACGAAGTCCTGCGCGTCATATCCTTTGTCCGCGATTACGTACTCGCTCCGGTAGCCGGTGAGCAGGGTTTCCGCCTGGGTGATGTCATGCTGTTGTCCCGGCGTCAACGTGAACCGCAGGGGGTTGCCCAGAGCGTCCACGCTCCCGGGAACCTTCGTGCTGAATCCGCCGCGACTGCGGCCCAGGGCTTGCGCTGATTGCCCCCCTTTTTGCCGGGGCTCCCCCAGCGCACTGGTGCGCTCGAACCACCGTACTGTCGATGACCAGATATTCCAGGTCCGGTTCCGTACTGAAATGCTGGTGCAACCGCTCCCAGACGCCACGGTCGCACCACCGGGCGAACCGTTTGTAGATGGTGTTCCAGTTGCCATACTCGGCCGGCAGCAGTCGCCACTGCGCTCCGGAGCGATCCATCCACAGCACGCCCTCGACAAACCGCTGGCATTCCGCCGCGTCGCCAACGTACACGTCAGGGCAATCCCGCAGGAATTGCAAAATCTTCGCCCATTGGTCTGAAGGTATGGTTATACTCGCCATGGGGCAATTGTACCGCAGTCCAAATGTCAACACTGCCTAGTACCGCGTCAGTGTGAAACCGAAGGATAGATACGGCGAAGCTTATGCCGGGCATTGGTGGTGGAGAATCTCCAGTCGATGGTTGCCGCAGCCTGATTCCGCTCGGTCTCCAAGGCGGCAATCTCGCGTTTGAGGGCAGCCTCATCTTCAATGCGGCGATTCAAACATTGGTTGCTGAAGACGCTGAACTCGATCTCCGCCATCCCTTCGGCAAGCTCAGGACAGGATTGAGCCAGCTCCCATGCTGGGGAGTATAGTGAAACTCCAGCCGTTGGATCACCCGTCTGGCCTCCTTGGGCTCGAAGGCCTCGTACAGGGAGGCGGGTCAGGGAGGCGGGTCTATGAGTGTTCAGGTTGTCCAGCACTACCCGGATCTTCTCCGCTTCCGGGTAAGCGGCATCCGCCAGCCAGCGCATCTGATGGGCGAAGTCGGTCATGGTGCGACGCCCGGTCACTGCCACGTGCCTCCAGCCCGCCAATGGCGCACAAGTCATGAATAAGTTCCGGGTCCCGTTGCGCTGGTACTCGTAATCAAACCGCTCCCGCCGTCCCGCCTTGGCCGGGATGGGAGACCGTTTCTCCGACACCAACTGCTTGGAAGTCTCATCTTGGAAGTCTCATCGAAACAGACTACGGGCCGCTTGGGGTCATCGGGTTCCGCATAGCGGTCCAGCACGTCCTCCATGCGGGCTACGAACTCGGCGCTCACCTTGGGGATGCACCACTCCTTCTTCCGCCACGGCTTGAGCTTCCGCCACGGCTTGAGTTCGTTTTTTTCAACACCTGCCTGACCGTCTCCCGGGAGCTGGAGCCGGTCAACTCCAGCTTCACCACTTGGTCGACAAGCAATCGCAACGTCCAGCGAGTGTGCCCTTCCGGGGCCGCGCTGCAGGCCACGGCCACCAGGTGGGCTTCCTGCTTGCCATCAAGTTTACGCCGTTGTCCCGGCCGCGGCAGATCATTGAGGGCCCGTTCCAACCCGCCTGCTACGCAGCGCTGCCGCACCCGGCCGACCGTGGAGGGGCCGACCATCAAGGCTTCCGCCACCTGCTGGTCGGTAAAGCCTTCAGCGGCTTTACACAAAATCAAAGCCCGCTTCACTTTACGCCCCGAGGACTTGCCGCGCCGGGTGACACCCCACAAATGTTCCCGCTCATCCTGGGTCAAGTTCACTCGATATAACTTGGCAGGCATTCCCCACACACTCCACTATGAAAGAATGCCTCAATTACATCAATTCTTATATTTGTCAAAAACAACTGGACACGGTACTAGGCCATCGACACTCCACTCGAACAAATTGACCGCGTTCGTCGTCTTGAACGAATCTGGAGACGTCCACAGTGAACACCGTCGCCAGGATTTCAACGTGGATAGCGGTGCTCGGCATCGTCGGATTGGCCCTGTTCGTAACCCCGAATCCACCGATGGGATGCGGACACGGGGGTTGGAGCAGGGATGGGAGGGCCGGAAATGAGACTACGGGGACTTGATCCTGATGGATGTGGACGGGTGCGGGGTGCGAGTATCGCGCGAAGGTGATTTCTGACGGCCCGCAGCGCTGGCGGCAGGCAAGATCGGTAGCCAGCAGTCAGCAGGAGACGCCGGAAGCCGGCCTGGCGCGGGTGGAGGCGGCTATCGGGGATGCTGGTGGATGGTCAGAAGCCGTAGGGCGATCAGGAAGGGAGCGGCAGGGCTCGCAATCGAGCCAGAGCGCTGCTGAATTGGTTTCGCCAAGGCCAGCCCTGTGGCAGATGCAGGGTGAGGCGTCGCGCCTTGCGGGTGATGCGTCCGGCCAGGGAGAAGAAGCGCCACCGGAGGGTTTTGGTGGTTGCCATCGGCTCACCCAGCCCGATGCGCGTGGTCCAGCGCACCAGATTGTGGGCGATTACTTGCACCGCCAACCAGGCGGCGTTGGCGGCGAAGCGTCCTGAGGGGAGATGGTTGAGGCCCACGCCGTACTTCAGGTCGCGGATGGCGTTCTCGATCTCGGCGTGGCGGCGATGGTCAGCTTCCAGTTCCAGGGTGTCGCCCTCACGGTCGGTGATGAAGGCGTGATAGCTGTAGTTGGCGATGAGGGCCAGCTGGGAGCCGGGGGTGGGCTTCACTCGCCGGACGATGAGCCTCACCGGTACCGCATCGGGCTCACTGGCAAAGGGAGTATAGATGGTCTCGGCCACGTCGGCGCCGCCCTCCATCCAGTAGGGGATGGGCGTCCAGTCTGCCTCGGGTATGGCGTCAATGAGATTGCGCAGTTGGGGGTGCTGGCGAACGGTGATGGAGTAACGTACCTTCTTATCGCGGCAGGCGGCCACCATGTCGTGGGTGTAGAAGCCGCTGTCCGCCCGCATGGTGAGCGATCCAGTGGCTCCGGCATGGCGCACTCGGCTCACCGTTTCGCGCAGGAAGTTGGCGGCGCCGCGGGCGGTGTTAGCCCGACCCTTTCGCAATCGACACATCAGCACCTCTCCGGTGCCTTCGGCCACGGCGAGGAGCGGGTGATAGCCCCGCTGGCCGGTGTAGCCGTGATGGCGCGCACCCTCCTTGCTCAGACCGTAGGTCTCGCAGATGGTGGAATCGAGATCAATGGTCAGCGGCTCGTCTCCTGGACCGGCGCCGAAGGCCCAAGCTTGAGCCAGCACCTCACGGCTCACCCGATCCAACTGGCGCGTGTGGCCCCCCCGGAAACTCCGCAGAAACGTACCCAGCGTGGACGGCGCCTTGACTACGCAGCCCAGCACCCGCTCGGTCTCGCCAGCGCGCAACACGTCGGCGTCGTCAATGCAGTCGCCACCGGCCAGCGCCGACGCCACCAGGGTCAGCATCTTGTCGCCGGCATTGGCGCGACCTGGCGCATCTCCCAGGTGAACGTGGCGGTCCACCAACTCTCCCAGCCCCAGGTGATGGGCCAGGGTGATGGGCAAAAGCAGCCCCGCATTGGCCACCAGGCGCTGATCATCAAAGGCAATTTGGATGCGGTCGGGCTGCTCGCGTGGTAGCATCTTTTGGGTGCTCCTGGTCTGGGGATGGTTTCGTCTTTCTGAAACCATTATCCCCGAAGCCGGGAGCACTTTCTTACCCCGTTAGTACGCCGACACCCTCATCCTTTCGGTGGATTGGGGGTAACGCTGCGGGCGGCCTCTGCAAACACCGGAGGAGTGTGCGACCGGACGTCCCAGGTAGGCAATGCGATCGCGGCGGTCACTGGGATCGCAAGCTGTTCGGAAGTCTCCACGGTTGACCTGCTGGAGGTTACGTCGCTGGACTTGAGCGACCAGGCAATATCGGGTCTTCAAGCCGACGATTTCGAGGGTCTCGTTCGCCTCGAGACCCTGGACCTGTCCCATAACTCGCTCACAACCCTTCCTGCCGGCGTGTTCGACGACCTTTATCTCCTGAGGACGCTGCATCTGAATAACAACCAGCTGACCACCGTGCTATCCAACACCTTCGAGCAACTCTTCCTACTGGAGGACCTGACGCTCAGCGACAACCCCGACCTCGCACTGCCGGACGGCATGTTCGGAGACTTCTCCCGATTCGATGGTATGCAGTCGAACGGGGAGTTGACCGCCGACACGGGTGCCTACCCCCACATCGACCGTTTTCTAACAAAGCACAGCATAACGAGCCCGGAAGAGTTCATCGCCGCCCTGTCCGCGCTTTACAAGGAGCGGTTCACAGTCGTCTTCCGGTCCAAGGCGGCCGCACAGGACCTGTGTCCGGTGATCACCCGAGGATCATTTCCTTTGGCGCAGATGGACGGTTCACCTTCGCCTGGAACACCGACCGAGACGCACCGTCCAATTTCCGGGAGACTGTCGAATTCCTTCGGAAGAATGACGAGGACTGGTCAGCAGGGATCATCGACTTCTCGGAGGATAGCCCCTCCATCACGGAGCCCGCGTCGTGCACGGTCTGCCACGGCTCGCTGAACAAGCCGTTGTGGGGCAAGTGGTACAGGTGGCTCGGAACTGAGTCCCCGTTCTACAGCGTAGAAGAGGGCGAATCGGCATCAACAAGCATGCAGCAGATGCTCGAGTCGTCCGATTCGCGGATCGATCCTCTAGACTTTTCCGCGTCGATCTTTTTCCACGCGGAGTACATAAGACGGTTCCTCAAATCTCCCAATCATGAGGCTTATGTTTTCGCTGCAGGAGAGGCCGGATCCCTGTGGTCGTGGCGACTGCGGAGGTGCTGTTTCACCGGCTGAAAACCCGCTATCCGGACTTTCGGCGGTATGCGGAAGGGCTGACTTGCTCCAGCTCTACGGAAGCCCTGATCCGGACAATCACCAGAGAGTTCGACCAGCGGGAGCATAACCTCTTCATACCGGCGAACATCGACGAGAACATGATTGACGAAAACGGGTTTTTCCAGGGCGACGGCATAACCGTGCGTGGCGACGCCCTCACCCGGCACAGTTACCACTACCAGAATGATGGAAGCATCGCAGAGGCGGTAAGCTTTTTAGCTCTCGTTGAACTTTGGCGGCAGGAACCCATCGTCAGGCAGCTGTACCGTAAAACGTCCAACGAGGTCACGGTCCCCATACGCATTCGTAACACTAATGAATTTATGACGGACGGCTACCTTCATTACGACCTTGGGGAGGCTACGGCGGAGGACGAGTTGATCCAAAAGATTCGTCTCCACTTCGGGTACGGGAGCAGGGCCACCCCGGTTGCTCGTGCCTCGCAGAATGAAGTATTCAGAGAAGGAGTCGTGGCCAGTGCAGCCTTCTGGGACGGTCATAATCAGGAAATGCGTTCCCGCGTGTGCGATGCCCTCAGAGATGGAAGGCCAGGGAATCTGCAGACTTCCCAAGATGGAAGCAAAGTTGTCGCAACGTGGGACACGCCCGGGTACGACGCAGCGTCGGTGACCGGGTACCAGATCCTGCGCAGCGTGAACGGCTCGACTCCGGAAGTTCACGTCGCCGACACGAGCACGACGGATACCACTTGGACCGACGAAAACCCACCGGAGGGTGATCTCGTTTACGAAGTGAAGGCGATTTACGACGGCTACTACCTCGGTCCGGCGTCAATCCGCCCCAACATCGGAGCAACCGGCGCTCCCAGCATAGTGGGGACTGCACAGGCGGGAAGTACGTTGGTGGCCGATACCTCCGGGGTTGGCGACGCCGACGGGCTCACAGAAGTGTCGTACAGCTACCAGTGGCTGGCCGACGACGCCGACATTGTCGAGGCCACCGTCGCCAGCTACACACTCACCCACTCCGAGCGAGACAAGGCCATCAAGGTGCGGGTGAGCTTCACCGACGACAGAGGGAACGAAGAAGCACTGACCAGCGCGGCCACGGACCCAGTGGCACCCTACCCCAGCAGTCCCGCCACGGGGGAACCCGACATCTCCGGCGAGCCCAACCCAGGAATTACCCTGGCGTCACATACTGGAAACATCACCGACCCAACGGTCTCGACGATGTTTCCTACTCCTACCAGTGGCTGGCCGACGGCGCCCCCATAGCGGACGCCGCCGGCCCAAGATACACTGTCGTCTCGGAAGACGAGGGCAAGAGCATCACCGTCCAGGTCGCGTTCGCCGACGACGCCGGAAACGAGGAAACGCTCACCAGCCAGCCAGCCAGCCAGCCAGCCAGCCAACCCCGCCCCGCCGGGCTGACCGCAACCGTCTCGGACCAGACCGTAGTCCTCAACTGGTTCCCGCCCGCGAACTTCAGGTACCTGTACGACTACCGGATCATGCGGCAACGCCCCGAACTGGGCGACGCCGAACCCGTGTTTCTGGTGGACACGGGAAACGACGAAACCACCTACACAGATCGGGACGTCCAGCCGGGCGTACTCTACGTTTACACGATCCATGCAGCCAACTTCTTCAATGGCATCAGCCAGGCATCCCTGACGGCACAGGTACGGACGCCCATCGGGGAAACACCCGAGAACAGCCCCGCCACCGGCCAGCCCACCATCACGGGAACCGCGCAGGTGGGCCAAACCCTGATCGCCGGCACCGTCGGAATCGCCGACGAGGACGGCCTGGAGAAGGTCTCTTACAGCTACCAGTGGCTGGCCGACGCCAGCGACATCACGGACGCTACCGGCGACACCTACACTCTGTTGGGCGCAAATGAGGGCAAGACCGTGAAGGTCAAGGTCACGTTCACCGATGATGCCGACAACGAAGAGACCCTGACCAGCACGGCCACGGACCCGGTGGCGCCCCTTCCCAACAATCCCGCCACGGTGGCGCCGATCATCACCGGAACAGTCCAAGTGGGCGAGACTCTAACGGTGGATATCACCGTCATCGAAGATCCCGACGGTATGGACGGCGTCCAATTCAGCTACCAGTGGATTTCCAACGATGGAACTTCGGACAGCGACATCACGGACGCCACCGGCGACACCTATACTCTGTTGGACGTAGATGAGGGCAAGACCATCAAGGTCACGGTGTCCTTCACCGACGACGCGGGGAACGAGGAATCGCTGACCAGCGATGCCTCGTCAACCGTGGCGGCCAGACCTCTCCGCCTGGACGATTTCGATGCCGGCGACGGCCAGTCTGTTCTCGCCAACGCACTGATCCGGGTGGGCAACCGAGGACGGAAGAACAACGAGAAGCAGGACCCTGCCTGGTATGCAACGGAGACCTCTGCCTGGCACGCCTCTGGCAAGTTGCGGGACGGGCCGCTTGCGTGGAACGGCATGACGTTGACTAGTACTACAGTCGCGCTTCAAGGGAAGGACTCATATCACTGACCGTGCCCGAAGTTAGACGGCTGTCATGCAGGCTGCTGTGACTACTTTATGAGAGTGCTGACCTGCCTATCCGGTAGCCGTGGTGGAGCTGGCGGCACCAAGCCCGAGCCTTGGAATCCGTTACAAGAGGCACTTTCAGAGGCCCGCAATTCAAGTGCAACTGTAATACTAGAGGGTGTCTAAAAAGAGGGAAGGCGGGCCAGTCGGCGTAGCATGAGGCCGGTCATGGAGATGTAGATCCAGGTTTCCGTGGTTTCGCACAATGCCTTGTAGTCCTTGCTCAATCGCCGCTGCCGGTTCAGCCAACCGAAGGTGCGTTCCACTACCCAACGCCGGGGCAGCACCTGGAAGGTGTGTTGCTGTGCTGGACGGCGCACCAGTTCCAATCTCCAACCGGCCACCGTCTGGGCCCACGCCACCAGTTTGCCGCCGTACGCGCCGTCGGCCCAGATCAATTGTAGCCGAGGGAAGCGGCCCATCAAACGCCGTAATACCAACCGCGCGCCGTCTCGGTCCTGAATGTCAGCCGGATGCACCGCCACCGCCAGCAGCAGTCCCAGGGTATCTACTACGATATGGCGTTTGCGTCCCTTCACCTTCTTGCCCGCGTCGTAGCCTCTGGGCCCCCTTTTTCCGTGGTCTTTACCGACTGGCTGTCGATGATGGCCGCGCTGGGGCTGGTCTCCCGGCCCTGAGCCGGCCGCAGCATGGCGTGCAGCGTGTCGTGGGCCCGCTGCCAAGTTCCGTCCCGACGCCAGGTGCGGAAGTAATGGAACACAATGCGCCACGGCGGCAGGTCATGGGGCCGCATCCTCCAGGAGCAGCCGGTGCGCAGCACGTAGCGGATGGCGTTGACGATCTCCCGTCTCGGGTAGGTGATCGGCCGACCGCCCGGCTTGGGCGGAGGTAACAGGGGTTCGAACAGTTGCCATTCTCGGTCGCTGAGGTCGCTGGGATAAGCTGGTCGTTCCATACCCCCACACTACGACCAACTCCTCCCTCTCTGCCTTCATGCGTCCAGACCAATTGGACCCTTTTTAGACACCCTCTAAGGGCGACCTGATCATCATCGCCGTCTCTGTCCCAACAGATTCCTAGGCTAAACCCACCCGTCAACGCTGGTTGGTCGACCGCGTCAACCAGATTTGCCGAATCCTGTTACCTCACCGAGAAACGTTACCGAAAACTCAGCACTTTGGATCGCCCGCCGCCAGTGCCATTTCCGGCATTGCGGTCGGGTCCGGCTGACCTGACCCCCGTGAATCGGTCCAGGATCAATGTTAGGATCCTTGATGGACGACAATAAGGGGGCTTGTTGAGAAAGTCAGCTTGATCTCGGGGATCCGCTACGAGTTGGGCTACAATGCCGGGACAGTCCGCCGTCGCCGAGGGTGCTCATGATTGAACCTCTGGAACGATCCCACCGCGATTCCACCTTGTTCCAGTTCACCACTAGTACTGGATCAATTTAGGAATTGCGGGGATAGAGGCGATGGAGTTTGGATACGCACACTCTTCCGTCTATCCGCCAGAGTCTGGTTACGGTGGAAGATGCGGATCAGGGTAACGGTGAGTGTTACATGCCGGGAATGGAAACAGCAATGTGGGTTTCGGCCAAACCCGACGTGGGCAATGCTGAGCCACACATATTGGCGACAGAAATTTCATCGAATCTCTTCTGCGAGCGATGTCCTGACTGCTCGGAAGCGCTCGTTATTGGGGTCCAGGCTGATCGCGAGATCCAGGTCCTCGACCGCAAGGCGTAGTTCTCCCTTTTCCACGTATGCCATTGCCCGGTTGTAATAGGCCGAAGGGTCTTCTGGGGTACGACTGATGACTGCGGCAAAATCGGCTACGGCAGCGTCGTGGTTTCCCTGAGCGGCAAATGATATCCCCCTCCGTATGTAAGACACCACGCGATTTGGATCCAACGAGAGCGCAGCACTGAAGTCTTGGGTTGCCCGCTGGTGGTCCCCGATGCGGGCGTGAGCAATGCCCCGTTCGTGGTGAACAGGAGCATGATCTGGGTTCAGACGTAGGAAGGTGTTCCAGTCAGCCATAGCTGACGCGTGCTCGCCAGCATCTCCATGAGCGAGAGCCCGGCTGTAGTATGCAGCGGCGTACTCGGGGTTCATGCTAGCAGCAGTTGTGAGATCGGCGATTGCTCTATCATTTTGTCCCCGGGCGCGATAAGCGCTTCCCCGACCAACGTATGCCTGCACGATGCTGGGATCCAATCGCAGGGCGGCATCATAATCTGCGATGGCAGTCTCAAGGTCTCCCCTATCCAGGCGGGCATTTCCACGGTTGAAGTGGGTTATGGCGTCTCCCGGCTTCAATTCCAGAGCGATGTCGTAGTTGGTTGTGGCCAGGTCGAGTTCCTCCAAGGCGCGGTAGGCATTCCCCCGGTTGGTGTAAGCATCAGCATCGATTGGGTTAAGCCAGATGGCTATGTCGCAAGCCATTATGGCCCGCTCGTACTCTCCGGCCTCGTAGTGGCGCATTCCACGATGACGGTAGGCATCGGCATCGGCCGGGTTCAATCTAGCCACGGCTTCTAAGGTGGCTCGGTTGTTCCCCCATATGGCCAAGTACATGGTGGCGCGATTGCGTTGGGACGTTCCCAAATTCGGGTCAAGCGTGAGCGCACTATCGTAGTCGGCGATGGCCCGGTCGTAATCGCCCAGGGCGGCACGGGAACTGCCACGATTGTTGTACAACTCAGAATCGTTGGGGTTCAACCCAATCGCGGTGCTATAGTCCTCAATGGCTTGGTCGTAATGTCCGTTGTCATTCCGGGCGAGTCCTCGTGCGCCGTACGCGGCTGCCATACTCGGATCCCGAGTAATCGCGCTGTCGAAATCCTCCATGGCTCGGCTGATTTCTCCCCTGCGGTAGTAGATCATTCCACGGTTGCAGTAAGCGATTGCCTGGTCTGGCAGGAGCCATATCGCGGTATCGTAATCCGTCAAGGCGTTGTCGTAGTCGCCTTTTTCGGCGTGGACGGTGCCTCGGTTGAAGAAGGTTTGCCCATCGTAGCCATTCAACTGGAGCGCAGCGCCATAATCTGCGATCGCCTGATCAAGGTCGCCCCGGTAATGGTACGCTGTGCCGCGGCTGATCAGGGCCTCCGCTACATCAGGATTCAACTCAATCACATCGCTGTAAACTGATATGGATCGGTCCAAGTTTCCCCTCTGGAACTCTTCATAGCCTTCGCGCATCAGCGCATCTATGGATCTGTCTTTCCGTTCATTCATGGTCCTCGTAACCCTACAGCACGTGCGTTCAGTTGCATGACCCGCATATTGCGATCAGCCATCCGACGCGAATTATAGAGTGGGTAAAGGCGACCATCAAACGAGGGTCACGAGATGTAACTGTTCAGAGTTGTTGAGGTAAATTGGCCGAACCGGGTTTGGGTATGATCGTCGGTTGGGGTGGTGGTTATTTCAGCAGCTAACCTTGCCAGCTAAAATGCCCATCGCATGAAAGACGTGACATGGAATCGATGCGAGCAAACAAGCTTGGTGTGTCTGTTCCGTCTTGGAATACCGAGCGCCCGCAGCCCAGGCCGCTGAGTTGCTTGGGGTGAGCGAACGACACGCCGGAAGGATACCGAGTAAGGTACCGGAGGGATCGGACTGCTGGCTCGGCACGAGGTGGTTTGCTTACGCTGGCCCTTACTGTACGATGCTACGTGAGTGATTTGATCGAGGCTAGTACTAGATCAATTTAGGAATTGCAGGGATAGAGGCGCTGGAGTTTGGAGCGGGCATCCTGGGTGCTGAAACCCCAATTGATGGTAGCCTGGGCGGCGTTACGCCGGATCTCATAGGCGTCGATGGCTCCAGCCAGTGTCACGTCGTCGCCATGGCGTCCCCGGAGGCAGTCTCGGGCCAAGACGCTGAATTCAATCTCGGCCATATTGAGCCAACTGGCGTGTTTGGGAGTGTGGTGAAACTCCAGGCGTTTCACGATGCGGCGGGCTTCGGCGGCGGGAAAGGTCTCGTAGAGAGAAGCCATGCGGTGGGTGTTCAGGTTGTCGAGGACGACGCGGATCACGGGAGCGTGGGGGTAGGCTGTGTCCACCAGCCACTGCATCTGGCGGGCGAAGTCCTGCATGGTGCGGCGTTCGGTGATGGCGTGATTGGTCAAGGGACGCACGCGCCAGCCGGCCAGGGGCTCGCAGGTCAGGAAGATGTTGCGGGTGCCAGCGCGGCGGTACTCATAGTCCTGGCGTCGTGGACGCCCTGGCTGTGGAGGCAGCGGCTCCCGCACCTCGGCCAGCAGTTGGGTGGAAGTCTCGTCAAAGCACACCACCGGTCGGTCTGGATCGTAGGGCTCAGCGTACAGATCCAGCACGTCCTCCATAGCCGCCACGAACTCCCCGCTTACCTTGGGGGTGCACCACTGTTGCTTCCGCCAGGGCTTGAGGAGGTTATTTTCAGCTTGAGCCGTACCGTCTCATACGTCAACGACGTGACCAACCCCAACTCCACCATCTGGTCGGCCAGCAACTGCAGGGTCCAGTGGTCGTGCCCCTCCGGCGCTGGTGAGCACGCCAGGGCAATCAGGTGGGCCTCCGCTTTGTGGTCCACTTTGCGGAAACGGTTGGCCTGGATCCGGTCGTGCAACACCCCATGGAGACCTTCCTCGGCGTACCGCCGTTTGATGCGATACACCGTGCCTTCGGACACGTCCAGAGCTTCCGCCACCTGCGGCGCCTTCCAGCCCTCATCCACCTTGAGCAAAATCCGAGCGCGGGTGGCGATGCGCACCGAGTGTTTCCCGCCTCGGATCAGTCGGTTCAGCCGTCCCCGTTCCTCCTCCGTCAACTGTACACAGTATCTTTCCTGCGCCATGGTTGCTGCACCTCCCGGCAACTCGATTTCGCAGCCAGTAACTGTTCACGTTTGAGGGGCCTCAGGCGTTCTGCGACGGACAATTTGTGCTGGAGTGACCTCACGGAACAGGCAAAAATCGCTTCGGATCCCATCAAGTCTGAACAGTTACCGCAGCCATCGTAGGGATTGCCACCACCGAACCCAAAGTACTTCCATTGCTAATTCGATCCAATACTAGAAGTCCGGCCGGAAAGCCATTGGCGGGGTTTTTACCCTGCAACCGTCAGACGCTTTACAGTCATATACGGTAGATATTTATAGGTTATCCGTTGCGAATACCCTGCAATCACATCGATATTCGACGCAATGAAAATTGCACTTTGGGGAAGATAGGGGTTTCCGGCCCGCTTTCTAGGACATCGGTTATCAAGGGAGGAGGATGTGGAGATCTCATCCTGCGCTAAAGACCACACAAGCAACCCCGACCGGTCCGCGTTGTTCGCGCTTTACCACGCGACCGATGGCCCCAACTGGATCGCCAACGACAACCGGTTGACCGGCGGGCCCCTGGCGGAGTGGCGGGGCGTAACGGTAAACGCCAATGGCCGCGTATCCGAGCTTGACCTCGTGACCACCATCCGTATGTCGGACAACCGACTCACCAGCAATACGCCTCCGGCGTTGGTCGATCGCATTGCGCGATAACAAATGCATTGGGGTGGGAATCGGCTAATCGATGATGAGTAGCATTGCGATTTGGATAACAGAGTCCCGCACCGTGGAGGTGGCCCAATGATCAGTGTTGTTATCGAGGTCCTGGGTAGAGCCATGGATGCTCTGGAGGGAGACTATGTGGCTTCGTCTCCTCACAGCTACACCTTCCATTGTGGCGAGGCCGGGGGCGTCGCCGCCGCTTGTGGCACTCCGGGCGTCAGCGCGGAAGAACTGTGCCACGACATCTCAGACGCCTACGAGGACGCCGACGTGCGCTCAATGCGGGGCATCCTGGACGAGCTGGAAAACCGCCGGCGGCGAGGTGAGCCGGATCACGACCATGTGGAGTGGCGGGAAACGGAAGCGGCCGAATTCGATGCGGCGTTGGGGGAGGCTTTGCGAGCGAGGGATGCCGGCGACACCATGCGGTATTCGCTGATGATCGGGTTCACGGCGGGCCTGATGTACCGGCACCAGGATCCCCAGGATGAACCCTATGGCCCCGTGCGCGACAACATAATCAGGGGATACCGGGAGGGCTCCGACGAACCACTTGCCCAGGCCCGGGGAAGGCTCGGCTCGCCACCCGGTTCACCGATCCGGCGTCGTTCAGGAGCAACGCAGAGGCCCGCGTCATCTACGAGGCGATGTTTGGGAGAATGCGCCGGGTGCAGAACTTCGGGCTCAGGAAAGCTCGTGACGGAAAAGAGACCGTGTATGCACAACGGTACCTGTGGATGAACTACCGCCTTTCCCAACAGGAGGGACCGGAAACTGGTGGTATTTCGGAGTGAACGAGGGCGTAGTTCCATGCAATCGTCCATTAGCCACGTGTCGCGGTGAGATGCGAGATCAGTGGTTGCAAGCGGTTTGGCGCCCATTTCAGACGGAGGAGCTTTGCTCAGATCCGAGATTATTGAAATGTCCACGGCCGTCGAACTCGGCCAACACCTTGCGTCAATCAAGGCTGACGTGATTTCCGAATCCGACGTGGGTTGCCCGACCATTGATGACCCTAAAGGTGCCGACGCACCGTGGAGAATGGCGCTGATTCTTCTGCATCGATTGGCGGCAGCAACTCCGGTAGTGGTTGCGATCGGCCGGTTCCTTGAATTACCGCAATCGCAATCCTTACGCGACATGACAATGAGAGAGCCGTCAGCGTTCAGGCAAGCCATAGACTACGAGGTCGACGAACAGCTCTTGGTGACGGTGGCAAATCAACTCGGTTCAAGGCCATGCGATGCCCACAATCGCATCGTCCGCTTCTCGTGCGATTCCCGCCTCCTTCCACCCAGTATCGTGGACATAGTGGGTACCCACGTGCCCGGGGCGGACCGGCGCCCGTGCGGGGTCTGGTATCGCTCGTAACCAACCGGGGATTCGTTGAACAGTTCGCGTTAGCCAATGACTCAGCCGCATCTTACTTCTACTACATCGAGCGCAGGGACCGACTGGCCCAGTCACGGTTGGTCGCCGCTCACTTGGCAATGGTCCCGAAAATCGCCGAGCAATACCGCGACCGCGGCGTGGCTTGTGATTACCTGATTGAAGCCGGTACCGAAGGGCTGCGCGCTGCCGCGTCCAAATTTCGCCACCGCAAAGGCTACAAATTCACAACCTACGCAACATGGTGGATACGCCAACGGATGACGAAAGAGATATCCGATGCTACCGGCGCGCCACGCTTGCCGGTGGAACACGTCAAAGCCGTGAACGCTCTGATGCGAGCCCATCGCCTGTTGCTGCAAACGAATGGGCGAGCACCCACCAAGGATGAGTTTGCAGCGACCTCTGGCTTGTCGATGGAACACATCACGAAGCTCTGGAGAGAAGCCAATGAATGCTCTCGAATCCATTACGCAGATGATGACGAGAGAAAATCGCGCTGAAGCATCAATCGAAGACCTGACCCGTTCGTTGGGCGCCAACGTCGAGGACGTCAGGGACCTGTGGGATGCGATGACCTTGCCGGAGGAAGCGTTTGAGCTCCAGTGCCGCATGGCAGATGACTTGGCGTTTTGCTGCATGCTGACCCGCGCTATAGAAATCCTGGCCAGCGTTGCCGCCCCAATCGATAGGTACAGCAGCTTTTGTTAAGTAGAATGGGCTGCATATCCTGCGGCCAGGGCAAGTCCTGACCCCTGAACTTTAACGGTTCGGTCAGATACTCCATATGACGGACGCCTACTACCCGGTCATCGAGGTGCGTCCATCCTACATCAATGAGGAGGACGAGCCGGAGCGACTGGGGAGCAAGAGCAAGTTCTGGTTCCGACGTGAGGACGGTGTACGTTGCCTGTTCAAGTTTCCCAGGCACGACTTCGGGGAGCATTGGGCCGAGAAGGTCGCGGCCGAAATCGGTGACCTGATCGGCGTGCGGTGCGCGGAAGTGCAACTCGCCAGGTACGGTGATCAGCTCGGCAGTGTTTGCACCGCCTTCGCAGAACCGGAGTGGCTCAGAGTTCATGGCAACGAGATTATGGCCGAGGTTATTTCCGGTTGCCGCGACGACCGAACTGACGCCCAGGGCGATCACAATATTCGTAACATCCTGCTGGCGGTTGGCGATTGGGCGGCCCGAAATGGCCTTGATGCCAAATCGGTGTTGGGGGAGTTGGCGTCCTACGCGATCCTGGACGCATTGGTTGGGAATACCGACCGGCACCACGAGAACTGGATGTTTTTCCATGATCCGACATCGGGCGCATACCAGTTGGCGCCATCCTATTACCACGGCTCTTCGCTGGGGCGAGAATTGCAGGACGTGAGCCGACGACCCACCCGCAGCCGGCGAGACATTCTGGAAACGGGTGGGGTGCTACACTATCTCATGGGCGGCGGGAGTCGTCGCGGCATCTACATCCGCTCCCACCGCGAGCTGGCGCCTCCGCCGTTGCTGTTGGCAAAGTTGATCTGTAGGTGGCGGCCGCAAGTCGTAAGGCCGTGGCTGGAACGGTTGCACGTATTGCCGGAGGAGCAGTTTCGCCGTGTGCTCGACATGGTCCCCGACGAGTTCATATCGGAAACCGGCAGGGAGTTCGCCTACCAGGTAATCGCCACCAGCAGAAGAGAATTGCTCAGGAGCGCTCGATGACAACCTTGTTCCTTGCCTGGCAGGGGCCACAGAGCCGGCGCTGGTTTCCGGTGGGGAGGCTGGACGCCGACTTGGATTCCGACCCGGCCCGGTACCGGTTCTCCTACATAGAGGGCGCTCGAGGGGCACGCGAGTTGGCCGAATTCCTCACCGTGCCTGGGTTTCCTGTGATAGAAACGCCCTATCAATCGGAGCGGCTGTTCCCGTTCTTCCAGAACCGTCTGATGAACTCCCGCCGTCCGGAGAGGCCGGAGTACCTTCACCAACTGGGGCTGGACCCGGATCACTGGGACCCGGTGTCGGAACTGGCCGCTCCATTCAACCAGGCTCACAAGAACGGCTACGAGGTGTTTCCCGACGTGGTTCCGGATGCCGACGGAAGGTTCGGGACGCGGTTCGTGGTACACGGCCTGCGTTACACCAATGAACACTCGATCGAGCGTGCGGGAGCGTTGGCAATTGGCGAAGAGTTGCGGCTATCCCTCGAACTGAACAACCCCGCCACTGGCCACGCCGTGACCGTGAAGACCGCAGACCAGTACGTCATCGGCTGGCTGCCGCGGTACCTGGTTGACGTGGTGTACCGCGACGGCGGCTGGCTGGTTGAGGAACCCGAAGCCCGGGTGGCTCAGTTGAACTCTACTGGATCGCTCCGCTCTCGCGTGTTGGTGGAGTTCACCGGCCGACTGCCATTGTCGATGCGGTCGATGGACTGTTTGCCCCAGTACCGGTCGATCATCCACAAGAACCATCCACCTGCGTCTCATGCTCAAAATGCACTAGCCGGGAGGTAAGCAATGACTGAGAACGAGCAATCGCGGGTCGATTCCGGTAGGGGGCAGGATCATACGCTAAGGGGAAGGGCGCCGGTTGAGTGTGCGATAGACGGTTGGTCTTGAGACGGAGAGAGTTCGGCGAGATCGCTGATGGAATACTCGCCGTTGGCATGCATGCGGCAGAGTTCCCGCTGCTGCCGGTCGGACAGTTTGGGCTGCTTGCCGCTCAATTTCCCTCTGGCGTGGGCATCCGGGATGACCCTTGCGAGCCGGTCGAGTTTCGGTACGACTAGTATTGGTTCAAATGAGTAATAGAAGTTCTTGAGGGTTAGTGGCGCACGTCCCTTTGCTGGCTGCAATTTCAGGTCGCGGGGAGGTGCAGCAGCCATGTCCGGGAAGCGATACCCAGTACGGTTGACGGAAGAAGAACGGGAACAACTGAACCGGTTGATCCGCGGCGGCGAACACGCGGCGCGCATCGTCACCCGAGCCCGCATCCTGATCAAGATAGATGTGGGTTGGAACGTGTCACAGATCGCGGCGGCCTTGGACGTGGCCGAAGGTACGGTGTACCGGGTCAAGCGGCGGTACGCCGCGGCAGGATTGGAAGGCGTGTTGCAAGATCGGGTCCAGGCCAACCGTTTCCGCAAGCTGGACGACAGAGCAGAGGCCCACCTGATCGCCCTGGCCTGCTCGTCAGCCCCGGAAGGCCACGACTATTGGACGTTACAGTGCTGGCCGACCGGATGGTGGAATTGAGCGTGGTGGAGAGCCTGTCATACGAGACGGTGCGGCTCAAGCGCAAAACAACGTCCTCAAGCCGTGGCGCAAGCAGCAGTGGTGCATCCCCAAGGTAGGTGTGGAGTTCGTGGCGGCCCCTGTATCCAGTACGGGGGCAGGCTATGGAGGACGCGCTGTACCTGTATGGCGAACCCTATTACCCCCACGCCAGGTGGTGTGCTTCGATGAGACCTCCACCCAACTGCTGGCCCCGATCTTTGACCAATCAGCGTGAGCCGTTGCCCGCCCAGCCGGGACGTCCTCGTCGCCAAGACTACGAGTATCGTCGGGCTGGCGCCCGCAACCTCTTCCTGACCTGCGAACCCCGGGCGAGCTGGCGCGTGCGGCCCTTGACCAATCGTGCCATCACCGAACGCCGCACCATGGCCGACTTCGCCCACCAGATGCAGTGGCTGGTGGATGTGGCCCTACCCTGACGCTCCCGTGGTCCGCGTCGTTCTCGACAGCCCCGTATCGAGTACTGGGCAGGCTCTGACCATCCACCTTATGGCCTCCCTTTACGAAACCTGCCCGGCGGCGGAAGCGCGCCGCATCGTGAAGCGTCTCGAGTTTCACCATACGCCGAGACACGCCAGTTGGCTGAACCCTGTCCTGAGCTTGCCGAAGGGATGGCGGAGATTGAATTCAGCGTATTGACCCGAGACTGTCTCCGAGGACGCCACGCCATTGGCTGGAGCCATCGACGCGTATGAGATCCGGCGCAACTTCGCCAAGGCCACCATCAACTGGGGTTTCAGCACCCAGGACGCTCGCTCCAAACTGCATCGCCTCTATTTCTACAATTTCTGGATTGATCCGGTACTAGTGTCCTGTATTCGTAGTTCGCCGGGTTACTTCGAGGCTTTCCGAGCGGATTGGAAAAGAGTTTTCTACTCGATACTAAGCCCCAATCCACCGAAAGGATGAATGTGGCTGCGTGCTGAGGGGATGAGAAAGTGCTCCCGGCTTCGGGGATAATGGTTTTTGAAACAAGAAACCGACCCGAAACGAGGAGCACCTGTTAGATGCTACCACTGGGCAGCCCCGACCGCATCCACGTCGCCTTCGATGATCACCGTCTGGTGGCCAATGCCGGACTGCTCCTGCCGGTCACCCTAGCCCACCATCTGGGTCTGGGTGAGCTGGTGGACCGCCACGTTGACCTGGGAGATGCGCCGGGTCGAGCCAACCCGGGGGACAAGCTGCTGACCCTGGTGGCGTCGGCGCTGGCCGGCGGCGATTGCATTGACGACGCCGACGTGTTGCGCACCGGCGGGACGGCCAGCGCCATCGGCTGCGTGGTCAAAGCGCCGTCCACCCTGGGGACCTTTCTACGCAGTTTCCGGTGGGGTCATGTTCGCCAGCTGGATCGGGTGAGCCGGGAGTTCCTGGCTCGGGCCTGGGCTGCCGGTGGAGGCCCGGGCGATGCGCCGTTGACCATCGACCTGGACTCCACCGTCTGCGGGACCTACGGACTGGGCAAGGAGGGCGCCCGTCGCCATGGCTACACCGGCCAGCGGGGCTATCACCCGCTGCTGGCCGTGGCCGCGGACACCGGCGACGTGCTGATGGCGCGGCTGCGCCAGGGTCGGGCCAACACCGCGCGGGGCGCGGACCACTTCCTGCGGGAGACGGTGGGCCGGGTGCGCTACGCCGGAGCCACCGGACAACTCACCGTCCGCGCCGACCGCGGCTTCTACACCCACGCCATGGTCGCCGTCTGCCGCAAGATGGACGTCCGCTACTCCATCACCATCCGCCAGCACCAAAGCCTGCGCAATCTCATCGAGGCCATACCCGAGACGGACTGGACGCCCATCCCTTACTGGATGGACGGCGGCGCCGACGTGGCCGAGACTGAATACACACCCTTCCAGCATGAGCCCGACGCCGCACCAACGCGGCTCATCGTCCGCAGAGTGCAGCCCGCGCCCGGTTCCCAACTGGCGCTGCTTACCGACTACAGCTATCACGCCTGCATCACCGACCGGGAGGGCGACACTCTGGAACTGGAGGCCGACCACCGCCGCCATGCCGAGATCGAGAACGCCATCCGCGACCTGAAGTACGGCGTGGGCCTCAATCATCTTCCCTCGGGACGCTTCCCCGCCAACGCCGCCTGGCTGGCGGTGCAGGTCATGGCCCACAATCTGGCTCGCTGGACGGCGCGCATCGGCCTGGGCGAGCTGGTGGTTACCACCAAGACCCTGCGGCGACGCTTCTTCTCCCTGGCCGGACGCATCACCCGCAAGGCCCGTCGCCTCACCCTGCACCTTCCCAAGGGCTGGCCCTGGGAGAACCAGTTCAGTCGCGCCCTGGAGCGATTGCGAGCCCTGCCGCTCCCTTCCTGACGCCGCCTTCGGCGTCCGACCCTTCAACCAGACCGTCCAACCGCCTGGCCGTCCCGCGTCAGGCTGAGCACCGCGTGTCTCCAGCTGCCATCTGCCCGACGATCTCGCCCTCCGCGGCCACTCGCGAGCCGTCAGCATCCCCCTGGCATAGCTGTCTCTACCCTCACCCGCTCGAATCCGGCGGCGTCAGGGCACTGCTGTCCCATCACCCACACTTCTCTTCCCTTGCGTAGCCAGCCCCCACGCATCCCTTCGGTGGATTCGGGCTAAGCAGCGCAAAGCCGGCAGTCGGCACTTTATATCCGGCGAACTACGAATACACCACACTAATACTCAGTCAATCTTGGAAAGGCAGGGGTAAAAGCGATGGAGTTTGGTTCGAGCGTCGTCGGTGCTGAACCGCCAGTTGATGGCAATGCCGGCGGCGTTGCGTTGGGTCTCATAGGCCGTGATTTGACGCTGCAGGGCGTCGGCGTCGGGGTTTCTCCCCTTGAGACAGGCTCGGCTCAACGCGCTGAATTCGATCTCGGCCATATTCAGCCAACTGGCGTGTTTGAGCGTGTGGTGAAACTCCAGGCGCTTGACGATGCGCCGGGCCTCAGCCGCGGGAAAAGTCTCGTAAAGGGAGGCCCTGCGGTGGGTGTTCAGATTGTCGAGAACCACGCGAACCACTGGGGCGTCAGGGTAGGCCACGTCCACCAGCCCTTGCATCTGGTGGGCGAAGTCCGCCCTGGTGCGGCGTTCCGTGATGGCCACGTGGCGCCAGCCGGCCCGGGGTTCACAAGTCAGGAAGAGATTGCGGGTACCGCCGCGGCGATACTCGTAGTCCTGGCGTCGGGGTCGTCCCGGCTGGGGAGGCAAAGGTTCCCTGACCTCACCCAGCAACTGGGTGGAGGTCTCGTCGAAGCACACCACCGGACGGTTGGGGGCGTAGGGTTCGGCATACAGGTCCAGCACGTCCTCCATCGCCGCCACAAACTCCCCGTTCATCTTGGGGATGCACCGCTGCTGCTTGCGCCAGGGTTTGAGGACGTTTTTTAGCCGGAGCCTTACCGTCTCGTGGGTTAGCGACGACACCAACCCCAATTCCACCACCTGGTTCGCCAGCAATCGCAGCGTCCAGTGGTCATGGCCTTCGGGCGGATCGCTGCACGTCCGGGCAATCAGAGCCGGCCCCGTACTGGATTCGGGGTGGGCCTCGCCCCGATCATCCAGCTTGCGATACCGATTGGCTTGGGGATGATCGTGCAGCATGCCCTCCAATCCCTCCTCGGCGTACCGCCGTTTGGTGCGGAACACGGTCCGCGGCGAGGTGTCCAGCGCCGCCGCCACTTGGGACGCGCTCCAGCCATCGTCAGTCTTGAGCAGGATGCGCGCCCGATTGATGACCCGCGCCCAGCGCTGGCCACTCCGGATCAACTGCTCCAGTTGGCTTCGATCTTCCTCCGGCAACCGTACCGCATATTTCTCTGCAACCAGGGATGCTGCACCTCCCGCACCGTTGTTTGATCATCAGCATAGCAACCATAGCCCTTGTCGCGCTTTATCTGCCTATTCAGGTAACTGTTCACGTTTGAGGGGCCGCAGGCGGTCTGCGACGGACAATTTGTGCTGGAGTGACCTCACGGAACAGGCAAAAACCGCTGCGGATCCCCTCAAGTCTGAACAGTTACCTATTCAGATGTGCCTAACTACTAGGTAGTGTTGACATTTGGACTGCGGTACAATTGCCCCATGGCGAGTATAACCATACCTTCAGACCAATGGGCGAAGATTTTGCAATTCCTGCGGGATTGCCCTGACGTGTACGTTGGCGACGCGGCGGAATGCCAGCGGTTTGTCGAGGGCGTGCTGTGGATGGATCGCTCCGGAGCGCAGTGGCGACTGCTGCCGGCCGAGTATGGCAACTGGAACACCATCTACAAACGGTTCGCCCGGTGGTGCGACCGTGGCGTCTGGGAGCGAATGCACCAGCATTTCAGTACGGAACCGGACCTGGAATATCTGGTCATCGACAGTACGGTGGTTCGAGCGCACCAGTGCGCTGGGGGAGCCCCGGCAAAAAGGGGGGCAATCAGCGCAAGCCCTGGGCCGCAGTCGCGGCGGGTTCAGCACGAAGGTTCCCGGGAGCGTGGACGCTCTGGGCAACCCCCTGCGGTTCACGTTGACGCCGGGACAGCAGCATGACATCACCCAGGCGGAAACCCTGCTCACCGGCTACCGGAGCGAGTACGTAATCGCGGACAAAGGATATGACGCGCAGGACTTCGTCGACCATTTGGCAGAAGAGGGCATGGTGGCAGTGATCCCCCCACGGTCCAACCGCAAAGTGCCACGGGATTACGATAGACCCTTATACCGAGAACGCCACGTGGTAGAGTGTTTCATCGGCAAGATCAAGCACTACCGCCGGGTATTTTCCAGGTTTGACAAATTGGCCAGCCGATACCTTGGCTTTCTGCAATTCGCTGCCGCCCTCATCTGGCTACGATGAAATGTCAACACTGCCTAGTACTCAGTCAATGTTGGAAAGGCAGGGGTAGAAGCGATGGAGTTTGGTTCTGGCGTTGTTGGTGCCGAACCGCCAGTTGATGGTGAGCCCGCTGCGTTGCGCCTGGTCTGGTAAGCCGCGATGGCACGTTGCAGGGCATCGGCGTCGGGGTTTCTGCCTTTGAGACAGGCCCGGCCCAAGGCGCTGAATTCAATCTCCTCCATGTTCAGCCAACTGGCGTGTTTAGGGGTGTGGTGAAACTCCAGGCGTTTCACGATGCGGCGAGCCTCGGCGGGAGAGAAGGTCTCGTACAGGGAGGTCATGCGGTGGGTGTTGAGGTTATCCAGGACCACGCGGATTACTGGGGCATGGGGGTAGGCTGTTTCCACCAGCCAGCGCATCTGGTGGGCGAAGTCCGGCATGGTGCGTCGTTCGGTGATGGCCACGTGCCGCCAGCCAGCCCGGGGTTCGCAGAATAGGAAGAGGTTGCGGGGCCGCCGCGCCGGTACTCGTAGTCCTGGCGTCGGGGTCGTCCCGGCTGGGCGGGCAGCGGTTCTCGCACTTCGGCCAGCAGTTGGGTGGAGGTTTCATCGAAGCACACCACCGGACGGTTGAGGTCGTAGGGCTCGGCGTACAGGTCCAGCACGTCCTCCATGGCCGCCACGAACTCTCCGTTCATCTGGGAGATGCACCACTGGCGTTTTTGCCAAGGCTTGAGGGTGTTTTTTTGAGCCGCAGTCTGACCGTCTCGTGGGTTAGGGACGACGCCAGACCCAACTCCACCACCTTGTCCGCCAGCAACCGCAGGGTCCAGTGGTCATGGCCTTCGGGAGGGTCGCTGCACGCCAGGGCGATCAGGTGGGCTTCGCCCCGATCATCCAGCTTGCGATACCGGTTGGCTTGGGGACGGTCGTGGAGCACGCCGTCCAATCCCGCCTCGGCATACCGCCGTTTGGTACGGAACACCGTGCGCGGCGATGTATCCAGAGCCGCTGCCACCTGGGACGCACTCCAACCCTCAGCGGTCTTGAGCAGGATACGAGCTCGATTGATGTAACTGTTCAGACTTGATGGGATCCGAAGCGATTTTTGCCTGTTCCGTGAGGTCACTCCAGCACAAATTGTCCGTCGCAGAACGCCTGAGGCCCCTCAAACGTGAACAGTTACCGATTGATGACCCGAGCCGAGTGCTGGCCCCTACGGATCACCCGTTCCAGCTCAGACCGATCCTCCTTCGACAACTGTACCGCAAATTTCTCCTGAGCCATGGATGCTTCACCTCCCGTACCACTGTTTGATCACAAGCCTAGCAACCACAGTCCATTTCAGCCTTTATCTGACGATACAAGTTTGACTGAGTACTAGTGTCCTGTATTCGTAGTTCGTCGTATTACTCTGAGGCATTCTACCAAGACAGGAAAACGGTTTTCTTCTTGGAGCGGAGTGGCACAAAGGCACAAGTCAGCACTTTATTTCCGACGAACTACGGATACACCACACTAGTACTGTTTCAATCTGATCTTGTCGGATAGATATATTGGAGCTTACGGCGAGCATCTTGGGTGGTAAACCGCCAGTCTATGGCTGATTTTGCTGCGTTGCGCTCGCGTTCGAGCGCCGCAACCTCTCGCCGCAGCTCCGCCTCATCGCTGATACGGCGGTTCAGACATCCCCTGCTGAAGACGCTCAACTCGATCTCAGCCATGTTCAGCCAACTGCCGTGCGTAGGAGTGTAATGAAACTCGAGGCGTTGGGCGATGCGCCGAGCTTCGGATGGCTCAAATGCTGCGTAGAGCGCGCCGAGCTTGTGGGTGTTGAGGTTGTCCAGTACCAGCCGGACCACCTCGGCATCAGGGTAGGCCTCGTCCACCAGCCACCGCATCTGGTGCGCGAAGTCCACGGCAGTGCGGCGCTCGGTCACCTCCACAGGTCTCCAGCCACCCCTCGGCTCACAGATCATGAACAGGTTCCGTGTCCCGTTGCGCTGGTACTCGGTGTCATAGCGTGCCACCCGTCCCGGGGCAGCCTCCAGGGGCGGACGCACCTCCCCAGTCAATTGCCGGGAGGTCTCGTCTGCCGGGAGGTCTCGTCGAAACACACTACCGGACGCTCCGGATGGTACGCCTGTTGGTACAGGTCCAGCACGTCCTCCATCCGCGCCACGAACTCCCCGCTCACCTTGGGGATACACCACTCCTGCTTCTGCCACGGCTTGAGTGCGTTTTTTTGAGCATCTGGCGCACCGTCTCCAGGGAGATGCTATCGGCAAACTCCAACTCCACCACCTACCTGGTCGGCCAACAACTGGAGTGTCCAGTGCGTGTGCCCTTCGGGCGCGGCGCGGCACGCAATGGCGATCAGGTGCGCTTCCTGCTTGCCGTCCAGCTTGCGCTCCTGGCCCGGCCGCGGTCGGTCATTGATGGCGGCCTCAAGTCCTTCCTCCACCTACCGCTTCCGCGCTCTGGCGACCGTGGCCGCGTTGACCAACAGCACATCGGCTATCTCACGGTCCCGAAGCCCCGGGTCAGCCTTGAGCAGCGACAGCGCCCGCTTCACGGTGCGCACTGACGCCTTGCCTCGCTGGGACACCTCATTGAGACCGGTCCGTTCGGACTCGGTCAACTCTACTTTATACTTGATGGCAGCCATGGCTGGGCACTTCCTCACACAAAGATCATGCCCAAGTATGGCTGCTTTCTTATATTCTTACAAATCTACCTGGCAACGGTACTAGTAACCGTTGACATGAGCTGCGATGTATAGCTGGGGGTGGTTTTTCAGGGTGATTGGGCCGGCGATTTTCGCGGGCATTCGTCCACTCTGGGAGCGTGGTAAAGCGACACATATCAGGTTAAAGGTCAATCACCTCCGGTGGCGCCCAGAAGGGCGCGGTGTGGTGAGAGTCGTTGGCGACAACTGGTGCCCTCGATGACGATCTGGTAGCTGGCGTTGGCTCCAGCCGTCTGCCCAGCTCGACGCGCATGGTTTCTTGGTCTGCGCCGTAGGTGAGGGCGAGCCGCCCGCCGCTGTTCGGGAGGACTACGTTTTCAGTGGCCTGCAGCGTGGGGCGGACGTGTTGCCCATCCGCGATACCCGACCCCTCCAACTTTCAGGTGGCTGGTTACTCAGTTTCGCAAACGGCGCCTAACAGCTGATGGTCGCCGGCCCTGATTGCGACGGTGTCAGGTTTGTTGGCCTCCTGGTCGGCAAATGGTGCACATGCGCTGGCAACGGGACATCGACCTAAAGTGATTATCTTTCGCACACGACGCCGTCCCCGTCTCCGTCTCCGTCTCTCGCACTGGGCGCCATCCATGCTGGGAAACCACGCCCATTTCCTTGGCTCCCCTGAACTCGCGTTTCTCCAGCCGCCTGTGCCGCGTCGCATGAGCTGTACTTGATGGTCGTTGTTGTTGCGGTCGGACGGGGTACTGGCGTGCTTGTGGCGCGGTGCACGCCGGGGATGCTGCCGTGGGAAACCCATAGGCTGGGCGGTTCGTCGCAGGTGCGAAGCATCTGCACGAGAGCGTCATGTTCTGCCTGGGTGACGGTGAGTTCCCAGGTGTTCTTGATGGTGATCCAGTCGACGGCGTCTGGCACCAGTAGGTTCGGTCTTCTGGTTTCCATCGGTCTGGTCCTCGTGCGCCCTTAGAACCTGTCTACGATCTCTGAAATAGGTTAAGTTGAGACTATTATCAGGGGAGGGGTAATCATGTCTCATTCCTATCCCAGCGACATCAGCCCGGAGCAATTCGCCCGTATTCTGCCGACGTTGGAGTCGGCTCGCCGCCGGACCAAGCCCCGCACCGTGGACTTGTATGACGTTTTCTGCGGCGTGCTGTACCTCTTGAAAAGCGGGTGCCAGTGGCGAATGCTGCCCGCGGACTTCCCCAATTGGCGCACTTGCTACCAGTATTTCCGGCAATGGAGCGAGCAGCCTGGCCCGGCGAAAGAATCCATTCTGGAGCAAGTCCTAAAAAAAATCGGTTGGCGCGGTCCGGCAAAGCAATGGACGGAAAGAGCCGACCAGCTTCTGCATCGTGGACTCCCAGAGCGTCAAGAACACGGACAGTGCCGATAGCAAGGGCTATGACGCGGGCAAGAAGGTGTCCGGAATCAAGCGTCACATCGCGGTGGACACGCAAGGATTGCCCCATGCGATACATGTGACTACCGCCAATGTTACCGACCGGGCTGGGGCTTTGGCGATGTTTGACGAAAACCGGGCCGACCTCAGCCAGGTCCAGAAGGTGCTGGTGGACGGGGGTTACACCGGGAAGCCCTTTGCCGCTGCGGTGCAAAGCCTGTTGGGAGCCGCAGTGGAAGTCGTGAAACGCCACGAACTGCACACCTTCGTGGTGCTTCCAAAGCGATGGGTGGTGGAGCGATCTTTCGCCTGGCTGGAAAAGTGCCGCCGACTCTGGAAGAACTGTGAAAGGAAGCTCAATACCAGCCTGCAAATGGCGGTGCTTGCCTTCATGGTGCTAATCCTCAAAAGATCGTAGACAGGCTCTGAGAGAAACGGTGGGACGGGTGCGCTACGCTGGGGCCGCCGGACCACTCACCGTGCGGGCCGACAGCGGCTTCTACACCCACGCCATCGTCGCCGTCTGCCGCAAGATGGATGTGCGCTTCTCCATCACGTCCGCCAGCACGCCCGGTTGCGCAACATCATCGAGGCCATACCCGAGACTGACTGGACACCCATACCCTACTGGATGGACGGCACCGCCGACGTGGCTGAAACCACCTACACGCCCTTCCAGAGTGAGCCCGACGCCACACCGGTGCGCCTCATCGTCTCCTGCCGCCATCCGCCCTGCTGATCTCGCCCTCCTACACCACCTGGGGCGGTCAACATTCCTTCGGCGTGGCCGTCACACTCCGCATCGTCCATTTCTATCGGCATCAGGGCCTCGCAAGCCCTTTCCCTAGCCCCTCATCCCTCGTCTGACCGGCACCGCTGGATCCCTTCGGTGGATGCGGGCACAGGATCCATCGTTCAGCCATAGCTGACCTCGTTTGGGCTGCTTGGCCGGCACCTTTGGCCTCTCCCGCCGCCAGATCCGCTCTACCCGCTTGTGGTTCACATCCCATCCGGCACGCCTCAGCAGGGCGGTGATCCGCCGGTAACCGTACCGACCGAACCGGCTGGCCAGCCCCACAATGTCGTTGGTCAGAGCCTGCTCGTCGTCCCGAACCAACGGCTCATGGCGCTGGGTCGAGCGGGGCTGCTCCAACACCCGGCAAGCCCGACGCTCTGATACTCTCAGAACCGACCTGACGTGTCCACACGCACTCGGCGGCGAGCGGGGCTCAGAAGTTTCCCTCAGCTGCCTCCTTGAGTATCTGGTTGTCCAAGGTGAGTTCTGCCACCGCCCGCTTGAGCCGGCTGTTCTCGGTCTCTAACTGCTTTAGGCGCCGGGCCTGGCCCACCCGGAGGCCACCATACTCGGCCCGCCAGCGGTAGAAGGTCTGCCCGGATACCCCGATGCGACGGGCGGCTTCTACAACCGTGCTACCCGACGCGATGATCACCTCCGCTTCGCTAAGCTTGTTGATGATCTCCTCGGCCGTGTGCTTCCTCTTCGGCATGTCTTGTCCCCCATGTTGTCTGGGACCCTAATATTGATCCCGGATCGGTTTTCGGGGGTCAGGTCACCCTACGCCCATACAGTCAAAGCAGGAGATTCGTTGGCCCGGGTGTCGGTGGGACAAATATGAACTCCCTGGATGTGCAACAAAATGAGGCGACCCTTCACCACGCCAACTGAAACGCTCTCGCCATTCCCCTGGGACTTGCTCGCAGCCGCTCCAGGCCGTAGAGTATGGGCGCCGTCAACTCTACCCACTGAGAACGCTGCCCCATACCCTCATGCCGGGCGGGGAGCGGCGGGCGGGATCCGTCTCCAAAGGGAGGTCCAGATGCGACTCGACCCCATCAACCTCTACGACTACGAGGAACGTGCCAGGCTGGTCCTGCCCCACGACGATTGGGACACCATCGACGCCGGGGCTATGGACATGTTCACCACCCGGCGCAACCGCACCGCCTTTGAGGAACTGACTCTGCGCCCCAGGTTCCTCCGCGACATCGGGGAGCGGGACCTTTCGACCACCATGCTGGGTAATGAACTCAGTATGCCGGTGTTCGTCTGCCCCGCAGGTTCCCATCACCGAGCCCATCCCGAGGGAGAGGTGGCCACCGCCCGCGGCGCAAGCATGTCCAACACCCTGATGATGCTCAGCACCGGTTCCAACTGCAGCATGGAAGAGGTCGCCGAAGAAGCCACCAGCCCCCTGTTCTTCCAGCTCTACCACCGGGGTTACGACCTCACCGAAATGCTGGTCCGCCGCGCCGAAGAGGCCGGGTTCAAGGCCATCACCCTGACGGTGGACACCCCCACCCCCAGCCCCAAGGAGCGTGACCTGCGCAACCGGTACGACCGGAACTTTGAGCAGGGCAACTTCCGGGGCGTCAACAGGCCGGAGAACGTGCTACGCGGCACTGACGAGTCCGTCGGCTGGAACGTCAACCGCACTGTTCCCCTCACCTGGCAGGAGCTTGAATGGCTCCGCAGCCTCACCGGCCTGCCCCTAGTGCTCAAGGGCATCCGCACCGCCGAGGACGCCCACGTCGCCGCCGAGAGCGGTGTCGACGGCATCCTGGTATCGACCCACGGTGGACGCCAGCTAGACATGACCATGGGCGCAATCGAGATGCTGCCCGAAGTCGTCGATGCGGTCAAGGGCAATTGCGAAGTCTACGTTGATTCCGGCGTCCGCCGCGGCAGCGACGTTGTCAAGGCACTAGGCTTGGGAGCCAAGGCCGTTGGCATCGGGCGTCCCCTCTTCTGGGGGCTGGCCGTCAACGGGGCCGAGGGCGTCCACGGCGTCCTGGAACTGCTCCGGGAAGAGATCGACCGGGCCATGGCCTACTGCGGACAGACCTCCGTCCAGGACCTGGAGCCAAACCTGGTCAACGTCCCCCAAGGCTGGGGAGCCCCGCCCCAACCCGACTTCTAAGAACCTGTCTACGATTTCTGGAATAGGTTAAGTTGAGACTGTGATCAGGGGAGGGGTAATCATGTCTCATTCTTATCCCAGCGACATCAGCCGGGAGCAATTTGCCCATATTCTGCCGACGTTGGAGTCGGCCCGCCGCCGGACCAAGCCCCGCACCGTGGACCTATATGACGTTTTCTGCGGCGTGCTGTACTTCTTGAAAAAAGCGGGTGCCAGTGGCGAATGCTGCCGGCGGACTTCCCCAATTGGCGCACTTGCTACCAGTATTTCCGGCAATGGAGCGAGCGGCCGGGCCCGGGTCAGGATTCCATTCTGGAGCGTGTCCTAAAAAAATCGGTTGGCGCGGTTCGACAAAGCAATGGACGGAAAGAGCCGACCAGCTTCTGCATCGTGGACTCCCAGAGCGTCAAGAACACGGACACCGCCGGGCACAAGGGCTATGACGCGGGCAAGAAGGTGTCCGGATCAAGCGTCACATCGCGGTGGACACGCAAGGATTGCCCCATGGGATACACGTGACTACCGCCGACGTTACCGATCGGGCTGGGGCTTTGGTGATGTTTGACGAAAACCGGTCCGGTCGCAATCAGGTCCGGAAGGTGCTGGTGGACGGGGGTTACACCGGGAAGCCCTTTGCCACTGCGGTGCAAAGCTTGTTGGGAGCCGCGGTGGAAGTGGTGCAACGCAACGAACTGCACACCTTCGTGGTGCTGCCGAAGCGATGGGTGGTGGAGCGGTCTTTCGCCTGGCTGGTAAAGTGCCGCCGACTCTGGAAGAACTGTGAAAGGAAGCTCAATACCAGCCGGCAGATGGTGGTGCTTGCCTTCATGGTGCTAATCCTAAAAAGATTGTAAACAGGCTCTTACTGGCTGGACGGCGCCGCCGACGTGGCGGAGACCAGCTACACCCCCTTCCAGAGTGAGCCCGACGCCGCACCGGTGCGGCTCATCGTCCGGCGGGTGAAACCCACGCCCGGTTCCCAGCTGGCCCTCTTCGTCATCTACAGCTATCACGGCTGTATCACCGACCGGGACGGGGACACCCTGGAACTGGAGGCCGACCATCGCCGCCACGCCGAGATCGAGAATGCCATCCGCGACCTCAAGTACGGCGTCAGCCTGAACCATCTCCCCTCGGGCCGCTTCGCTGCCAACGCCGCCTGGCGGCCGTCCAGGCGATGGCCCACAACCTGCTCGCTGGACGGCGCACATCGGTCTGGGCCAGCCGGTGGTGACCACCAAGACCCTGCGGCGGCGGTTCTTCTCCATCGCCGGACGGCTCACCCGCTCGGCGCGCCGCCTCACTTTGCATCTGCCCCAGCGCTGGCCCTGGGAAACCCAGTTCAGTGGCGCCCTGGCACGGCTGCGAGCAATTCCACTCCCAGCCTGACGGCACCGCTGGTGTCAACGCCGACGGAGATCTGACCCACTCACCAGACTACCCGACCGCCTCGCAGACTTGCGCCAGGCTGGTCCCCGAGCGTCTCTTGCTGCATGCTGCCCTGACAATTTCGCCCAGCATCGCCACCGCGGGCCGCCATCATCGTAGCTGTGTGCCAACCTCACGCCGCCCTCATCCCCATCTATTGGAATCGGGCCTGCCCCGTTCGCCTTCCCTTGCCCATCATCCCTGGTGGCAACGCCACGGCCCATCGCTTCGGTGGATTCGGGGTAATGGTGGGCATCAGGCAGCCGGCACTGCAGAAGGGAACCCCTGCCCGAAAATATCCCCATGCCTTATCGTACGCCGGTTTCAGTAGTTGAGACGAGTGAACGCCGTGCTGACGCCGTCAATGCGGGAATGCCCCCCGGGCCCTGGCAACGATCTCGATGCCACAACCCACCACGGTCACCGCTGTGCGAGCGTGATCGCCGTATCGCCACGCTCGTCGCAATGGCACGGAGGGCGGACACTGGCAGTGACCCTACATCGCGGTCCGCCCACCGTCGATCACCAGCTCGCTGCCAGTCATGAACGACGCCTCGTCCGAGGCCAGGAACAGCACACCGTAGGCGATGTCTTCGGCCTGGCCCAGACGGCCAATCGGGGTGCGATTCAGCCGGTCCTCCCGCCCGCCGGCAGCCAGAAGGTCGGCGGTCATGTCGGTCTCGATGGTGCCGGGATGGACGCTGTTGCAGCGGATGCCGTCCCCGGCGTGCTGGATGGCAGTGGATTTGGTGAACAGTCTCACCGCGCCCTTGGAAGCGGTGTATGCAGAGGAGATGTGGTTCCCCACCAGACCGGCCACGCTGGAGATGTTCACGATTGAGCCGCCGCCGTTCCGCCGCAATTCGGGTATGGCTGTCTTGGTGCCCAGGAACACGCCCTTGGCGTTCACGCTCATCGTGACGTCCCAGTTCTCCATGGTCGTGTTTTCGACCGTCTCGGGCATGTACACGCCGGCGTTGTTCACCAGGATATCCAGTTTCCCGAACCGTCCCACCGTGGCCGCGATGGCATCCTTCCAGGACTGCTCGTCGGTGACATCCAGGTGAACGAAGAGGCACTCGCCGCCCAGCTCGTTGATTTCGGCCTCAACCTGACGGCCCAACCCGTCCCGCAAGTCTCCGATGACCACCCTGCAGCCCTCGCGCACGAACATCCTCGCTTCAGTGGCACCCATACCCCGAGCGCCGCCGCTGATGAAAGCCACCTTGTTTTCCAGTCTCATGGTTTGCGTACCTCGCTATGTTTGTTCAGTTCGTAGTGCAAATGTCGCAACAGCCCAACAAGCCGCGCGCCCTCGGGCGCGGTTGTTTGTCAGCGCCCCAGCACAACAATTATAGGCGAGTCCGGCGCCCGACTCCCGAACCGATCGCGCCGGCCAGCAGTGCCAGCGCCGCAACATCGGGACGGTAGCTCCCTGCCGTCTGCAGGCCACAACTGCCGCTCCTTACGGGTCCAGTCGCGGGTGAATGGTCCGGTTCCCAGGCAGTGCCCAGGGCGACGAAATCGTGGAAAGCCCGCCACGCCGGCGCGGTGCGCGTGCACAGGCCGGTCTCCCCATCGTACGCGTAGACGATGTACTTCCGCCCTTCCTTGAACTCGTACCCGCAGGAAATTTCGCTGAGCTCCGTTTCGACAGTCACGGTTTCTCGACGTGGCCCTTTCCAGACCTGGCTGACTCGGAACTCCACTGCCACCGGATCTGCGGACGAAAGCCGGAACGGAGGATGGCCCTGGGGTCTGACGACGATGACTTCTCCGGCGAATACGGCGTCAGCGTCCGCCAGAGCCTCAGCCGGCGATCCGGAAGGCGCACACGAGCAGGCGTGGGCCGTGCTGGGAAGCGCCAGCAGTGTCAGCAGACCTAGTGCGATGGCGAAGGCCGCTGCAACGGCTAGCAGATTGCGGCGCTTCGCTCGCAATGACATCCTCAGGTGAAGGCGGCGGGGATGCTATTGCGCGAAAAGGCCGCCGTCGATCACCAATTCGCTTCCCGTCATGAAGGAGGATTCGTCGGACGCCAGGAACAGCACGCCCCACGCCACGTCCTCGGCCTGTCCGACCCGCCCGATGGGCGTCCGATCCAACGACGCCTGCCGCGCCGCATCATCCCGCAGCAAGGTCGGCGTGGTCATGAGGGTTTCGATGATGCCCGGGTGCACCGAGTTGCAGCGGATGCCCTCGGCGGCGTACTGGATGGCGGTGGACTTGCTGAACAGCCGGACCGCGCCCTTCGTGGCCCCGTAGGCTGGCGCCCGCCAACTGCCGACGAGACCGGCCACGCTGGAGATGTTGATGATGGAGCCGCCGCCGGCTTTCCGCATCTCCGGTATCGCGGCCTTGGTGCCCAGGAACACGCCCTTGGCGTTGATGTCAAAGATGTTGTCCCACAGCTCTTCGCTGGTGTCCTCGATGCCCACCTGCCGGTAGATGCCGGCGTTGTTCACCAGGATGTCGAGCTTGCCGAACCTCTCCACGGCGGTGTTGACGGCAGCATTCCAGTCGTCTTCGCTGGTGACGTCCAGACGGACGAAGACGCATTCGCCGCCAGTCTCGTTGATCTCGGCCTCCAGCCGCCGACCCTCGTCTTCCAGTACATCGGCGATGACGACCTTGCAGCCTTCACCGGCGAAGAGCCTCGCCTCAGCGGCGCCCTGGCCCCTCGAGCCGCCGCTGATCAGAGCAACCTTATTTTCCAGACGCATGGCAAACACCTCAAGAATGGCCGCCCGGTTGACGGCTAACGTTGGCCCGAGGATACAACACCTACAGATCGCTACGATTGTAGCCGAGCATTATCCGCAGTCAAGCGCGCCGGAATGCGGCCACGCAGCCGGCCAGACGTGGACAACGGACGGGGGTCGCGCTCGCTGGGCATCGCCTTTTGCCGGGGCTATACTAATGCGTCGACATTATCATCCACTTTTTGATAATCGTCATGCGAGCCCCGGGATTGGTCGCGTGCATGAGGGGCAAATCGCGGAGCCGGCCGGTCTCACCCAACCCAGTCCTTCCGGCCTCAACTTTGGCGACCGCCTGAAACAGGAACGGACAACATCAGCACGCAAACGGTGCAGGCAGGGCAGAGAGAGGTAAACAAAGCGTGGTTTATGGCCGTGCTTGCGCTTACCGTTTTTGCCACCATAAGCGCAACCCTGATAGTTCCGCCGCTTCTGGTGGAGATCGCAACGGATCTGGAAATATCGGTGGCCGTCGCGGGTCAGTTGGCTACCGCCACCTTCGTGGGTTGGGCGCTTATGGGGGTCTCCAGCGGTCCCTTGTCCGACTCGTTTGGCCGTCGTTCGGTGGCCCTGGTCGCGTTGGCGGTCCTTTCGGCATCTGTTTTGGCGTCTGCCTTCGCGCCGAACTTGGAAATTCTGTTGGCGTTGCGGGTTTTGACGGGCCTGGGAGGGGGAGCGATTCCTCCCAACATCGTGGGGGCAGTATCCGACATCATCTCCCCGGCCAGGCGGGCCCAGGCAGTGGGCGCCCTGCTGGCGATTCAAGGGCTGGCTTCGGCCATCACCGTTCCATTTGTCGCGGTACTGGCGGACGTGGGTGGCTGGCAGTTGGTCTTCATTGTCTACGGCTTGATGCTGGTTGCGGGGCTCCTGGCTAACTGGCTCTGGCTTCCGAAAGACCGGCAGGAGCGAGTTCGCAACTGAGCATTCTTCTCCAGGTATCGGTCGCTGGTGTCCATGCGGTTTTTCCGCGTGGCCGTGGCGGTCAATCTGACGCAACATATCGCCTTCTGGGGGACGATTAACTTTTTTGCTGCCTCCCTGATACATACCCACGGGTTGAGCATCGGATTTGTGGCATCCCGCTGGCGGTAGCCGCCGCAGGGCAAATCGTCGGAAGCTATTCCGCTTCGTTCATGGCAAACAGAAGACACCGTGCGGCGTTCGTGGCCGCCACCACAGCAGTCGGGGGGGTCTGCGGTTTCCTGTTGTTCACCGCGAACCTCGGACTCTGGGCATCGGTGGGCCTGACGGCGGTTGGAACGAGCTTGCTGAGCATGACGTTTCCAATTCTCGTCGCGGCCAGCACCGAGTATTCGGGAGAATCCAAGGCCACGGGAGTGGGTCTGATGGGTTTCATCAACCAGGCTGGTGGAGCCTTGGGCGCCGGTATCGCCGGGGCGTTGTTGGCGAGTACGGGTTACGTGGGAATAGGCTACATATGCCTCGGGTTATGATCGCCAGGGTGCTGTTGACGAGCCTCTTTGGCCGGCGGTTTGGGGAGACTGCCGGCCAAAGCAAAGGGTAGACCGGCTCCGATAGTAGCCCTGAACATGCCCGGGATCTCCGCGACCGGCTCTGCTGTAAAATGCGGTCGCGCTTCCAAGCTAGACTTTACGCATAATTTAGAAAAAGTATAAAGACGGGGTAAGCTGGCCTGACCCAAATCTCACTAAAGGCCCAGCCATGCTCACCCTGCCCGATGCCATTGTATCCCTGCTCCTTCCCTTCGCAACGCTGTTCAGCAACCAAACCTGGCGGAAAGCCCAGGTGCTGCTGGTGGGCGCGATCCTGACCCCGGGTCAGCGCACCGTCGCCGCGGCCCTGCGGGTCATGGGATTGAGCGACGACCAGAACTACGCCCGCTACCATGAGGTGCTCAATCGGGCGGTGTGGTCTTCCCGTGAGGCGGCCCGCGTCCTGCTGGTGCTGTTGCTCCAGCACCAGGACCGCGGCGACGGCCCGTTGATCTTCGGCATCGACGAAACCCTGGAACGGCGTCGCGGTCCTCAGATCAAAGGTCGGGGCATCTACCGGGACGCGGTGCGTTCCAGCCGGAGCCACCTGGTCAAGGCCAGCGGTCTGCGCTGGATTTCTCTGATGTGGCTGGGCCAGGTACCTTGGGCCGGACGCCATTGGGCCCCGCCGGTGCTCACCGTGCTGGCGCCCTCGACGTGGTACTACCAACAGCGAGGACGCCGCCACAAGAAGCTCACCGACTGGGCGCGGCAGATGGTCATGCAGCTGCGCCGCTGGCCGCCCCAGCGGACGCTGGTGCTGGTGGGCGACAACAGCTACGCCGTGCTGGACCTGCTCCACTGCTGCCAGTCCCTCCGTGAACTGGTTACCCTCATCGCCAGACTGCGCCTGGACGCGGCCCTCTATGCGCCAGCGCCGCCTCGTCAACCGGGTCAGCAGGGCCGCCCGCCGCTGAAAGGCGCGCGGCGGCCTCCGTTGAAGGCCCTCCTTGACCAGGCCAACGTGACGTGGGCCAGTGTGGCCGTGGCCTGGTACGACGGAACCACCCGCACGGTGGAGCTCACGTCGCAAACGGCGGTCTGGTACCGCTCGGGCAAGCCTCCCGTCCTCATCCGCTGGGTACTGATCCGAGACCCCCAGGGATCCTTCACTCCCCAGGCCCTGCTCTGCACCGACCCGTCGGCGGACCCGACCCAGATCCTGGAATGGTTTGTCCTGCGCTGGCAACTGGAGGTCACCTTCCAGGAAGCGCGAGCGCATCTGGGTGTGGCGACCCAACGCCAGTGGTCCGATCTGGCCATCGCCCGCACCACGCCCGTCCTGCTGGGGATCTTTTCCTGGGCGACCCTGGCCGCCCACGCGTTGCAAACAGGGCACCCCATGACCCAGCGTAGGGCCGCCGGTATGACAAGCCGTCCCCGACCTTCGTGGACGCCGTTGCCCTGGTGCGACGCCACCTGTGGCTGGCGTCGGAGAGTTTTTCACTGTCGGCGGCCCGCCTCGATACGCAGGAACTCCCCGTCGCTCTGTACCACCGACTTGTAGATTCCCTTGCCTACGCCGCTTGAAATGCGTAAAGCCCAGCTTGCCGGAGCGATACCAAATCGCCGTCTGGGAGGTGAGCTCCACCGTGCGAGTGGTGCCGTCGTACCAGGCCACTGACACGCTGGCCCACGTTACGTCGGCCTGGTCGAGGAGCGCTTTCAGCGGCGGTCGCCGCGCGCCTTGCAATGGCGGGCGGCCCTGCTGACCCGGTTGACGCGGCGGCGCGGGCGCATAGAGGGCCGCTACATAGTGGCCTCCGAAGACAAACCGTCCATGGTTTCGCCGCCAACAGCCATGCCCAACGGGCCGTTGCTGCCGCAATAGAGTTGTACCGGCGACGAGGGGCTGAAATTCAGCCGGAAGGCGGCAGAAGGGTTGTTGAAGTGGTAATAATCCAGGAGGTTGGGGTAGTCTGCGAAGCAGAGTGCCTCCGCGGTCAGGAGCCTGCGCACGCTCTGGGCCGTCTCCCGGAGTACGCTGACCGGCCGCGGCGTGCGGATGAGCGCTGGCGTATTGGGATTACCTCGACCCAACCCGATACTCAATTCCCGCCCGTCCATCAGCTCGCTCAGGGTGGCAATCGAATCCGCCAGGTCAACCGGATTGCGGAAATACTGGACGGTAACCGCGGTGCCCAGCTTTATCTTGAGGCGGCAGGCCATCGCCGCCAAGGCCACAAAGGACTGGCGGCTTCTTAAGTTATCGGTAACCCAAAGCTGGGCCACGCCTCTGGTTTCCGCCTGGGCGGCCAGCTCCGCCAGGTGGGGTAAGGGAACGTGAGCGTAGGTGGGTAGGTGAAATTGGACACCGGTTTCCAGTGGAGACATGATTTTACCGCCCTCGCTAGATGGTTACAGTGTTTGGTGCGATTCCCCTGTCCCGCAGGCTGTCATTCGCAGCACATTCGAGACAGTTGCTTTTCGCTGGACATCGACAGCCTCAGTGGTACGTTGTGCCGTGCCCGTTGAAAAAGTCCACCGGTGGGTGACAGGCCTAAATACGTGCTACGAATATCGTCCTTCATATCGGTCGTGTGTTAGTGACTAGGCAGTGTTGACATTTCATCGTAGCCAGATGAGGGCGGCAGCGAATTGCAGAAAGCCAAGGTATCGGCTGGCCAATTTGTCAAACCTGGAAAATACCCGGCGGTAGTGCTTGATCTTGCCGATGAAACACTCTACGACGTGGCGTTCTCGGTATAAGGGTCTATCGTAATCCCGTGGCACTTTGCGGTTGGACCGTGGGGGGATCACTGCCACCATGCCCTCTTCTGCCAAATGGTCGACGAAGTCCTGCGCGTCATATCCTTTGTCCGCGATTACGTACTCGCTCCGGTAGCCGGTGAGCAGGGTTTCCGCCTGGGTGATGTCATGCTGCTGTCCCGGCGTCAACGTGAACCGCAGGGGGTTGCCCAGAGCGTCCACGCTCCCGGGAACCTTCGTGCTGAACCCGCCGCGACTGCGGCCCAGGGCTTGCGCTGATTGCCCCCCTTTTTGCCGGGGCTCCCCCAGCGCACTGGTGCGCTCGAACCACCGTACTGTCGATGACCAGATATTCCAGGTCCGGTTCCGTACTGAAATGCTGGTGCATTCGCTCCCAGACGCCACGGTCGCACCACCGGGCGAACCGTTTGTAGATGGTGTTCCAGTTGCCATACTCGGCCGGCAGCAGTCGCCACGGCGCTCCGGAGCGATCCATCCACAGCACGCCCTCGACAAACCGCTGGCATTCCGCCGCGTCGCCAACGTACACGTCAGGGCAATCCCGCAGGAATTGCAAAATCTTCGCCCATTGGTCTGAAGGTATGGTTATACTCGCCATGGGGCAATTGTACCGCAGTCCAAATGTCAACACTACCTAACACATCCCGCAACTTTGTTGTCGCGAATTTCGACTGCGGTGGCCCAACTACTGATGCGTGAGCGGACACCTAAACTAATCCCTTCCGTCATTACCGTGAAAATAGCCGATTTTCATGCTCATACGTGGCCTCGGCAAGGCAATCCGCAATTCTCGCGCAAGGGGGAATCCAGTGGTACCGGATGGAAGGAAGGAAGCCGGGTTTAGATAACCATTCACGCATCAGTAATTTGCCCTGCAATCCCTGGAACTGACTTTTGCAGTACTCCCTTGCCGCCGCCCTTTTCGCAGAATCAGCTAGGGTACATGTGACGGCTTGCAGGAACTAATCCCTCTTCGCGCTGCGTTCGCGTAGCTTCCGCCGAAACCGTATCGCGGATCCCATGACTATCAAGCCGAGGGACCACAGCGAGGCCGTGGCGAATTTCGTTGATAGAATTATCGCCGCCACTTGCACCACGTACAGCATCGTCCAAACCATGGTGACGGTTCCGGACATGTCCCAACCTCAGGTAAACGTAGACCTTAGAGGTTCGTCGGGCACTGGAACCGCGCCCCCGGTGTCAAGCATGATGGTCAGTACTACTACTACCACCGCCAGCACTCCTACGGCAGAGCCGATCGCCAGTCCTGCAAGCCTGACGACCCAGCCGTGGGGCCAACCCAAGGCCAATCCAGTCGCCGGCCCAGTAAGGAACGCGACGGCAAAAAAGGAAAAATAAGCCAGTAGCTTGATCTCATTGACCTGACATAAAGTAAATATCATTACCTCACCGAGCCTATTGCCTCTCGAGTACCAACGCCTGAGCGATGACCGTCGTACCGTCCCGTCGAATTCCATTGATGGGATACTTCCCCGTACCGCGTCCCAAGCTCGACTTTATGCAAAATTTAGAGGAAGCAACGGATGCCATCACGTTGGGACGCCGCCACTCATGGCTGGAGTCGGAGGATTTTTCACTATCCGCTGCCAACGCTGATGTCCAGGAACTTACGGCTACCCTGTACCATTGAGTTGCAACCTCTCTCGCTTACGCGGTTTAAATGCGTAAAGTCGAGCCAAGTGGTCGGCGTGATTCAGGCCGAACAGCACTACGGCAATGGACTTATCGGCGTATTCGGCGGAGCCGTACATTTTCCGCAATTCGGAGGCGGTCTCGTCGATGGTCATTTTTCTTCCTTCCCTAGGCTTTGCACATTTCAAGCCGCGTAGGCGAGTGAATCTACAAGTCGGTGGTACAGGGCGGCCGGGACTTTCCATATATCCGGTTCTGCGTCGGACAGTGAAAAACCCTCGGAGGCCAGCCACAAGTGGCGGCGCACCAGAGCGCTGGCATCCACGAAAGTTGGAGACGGCTTGGCGTACCAGGCCGCGGTGCGATGGCTCATGGGCAGTTGTTCCTGCATCAAGTGAGCCGCCAGGGTGGTCCAGGAGAATAGGCCCATCAGGATCGGCGTGGTGCGGGCAATGGCGCGATCGGACCACTGGCGTTGGGTCGCCACACCCAGATGTGCTCGCACTTCCTGGAAGGTGACCTCCAGTTGCCAGCGCAGCACAAACCATTCCAGAACCTGCGCCGGGTCCACGGCCAGGTCAGTGCACAGCAGAGCCTGTGTAGCGAATTCTCCTTGGGGGTCCCGAACCAAAACCCAGCGCAGGGGCACGGGCGGCTTGCCCGAGCGATACCAGACCGCAGTTTGCGAGGTGAGCTCCACCGTGCGGGTCGTGCCGTCGTACCACGCCACCACCGCGGTGGCCCAGGACTGACCGGGATGGTCGACGAGTGATTTCAGCGCGGGCCGCCGTCGGCCTTTCAGCGGTGGCCGACCGTTCCGGCTCGGTTGACGTGGTGGCGCCGGTTCATAGAGGGCCGCGTCCAGGCGCAATCTGGTGATGAGGGTAACGGGTTCACGGAGGGATTGGCAGCAGTGGAGCAGGTCCAGGACGGCGTAGCCGCCGTCGCCCACCAGCACCAGGGGGCGCTGGGTCAGCCAACGGCGCAGTTGCATGACCATCTGCCGCGCCCAGTCGGTGAGTTTTTTGTGGCGGCGTCCGCGCTGCCGATAGTAGCGTTCCGAAGGCGCCAGCACAGGGTGAGCATCGCTTGGCCTTTTTCCAGGAGGGTCCGGCCAGCTTACCCTGTTCTTATAATTCATCTAACTTTTGTGCAAAGTCCAGCTTCCCGGCACTCGCGGGCAATTGTAGTCATACCGAATAGCGCTGCGAAGAACCCTGTAAACGATGTTTGCAATGCCCCTGAAACGTCCATTTGTCAGGGTTGACGCGGGGGCGGTGTCACCAGTTTGTCAAGGGCGGGCGGATCGTCTGTTGGGGGCACTTCACTGCTCAGGCCGTGTTGCCTAAGTTGAGTGAGAGCGGCTGGCGGCGCTTGTTCGCCGTGTGCGTCGTTAGAGCCTGTTTACAATCTTTTTAGGATTAGCACCATGAAGGCAAGCACCACCATCTGCCGGCTGGTATTGAGCTTCCTTTCACAGTTCTTCCAGAGTCGGCGGCACTTTTCCAGCCAGGCGAAAGACCGCTCCACCACCCATCGCTTTGGCAGCACCACGAAGGTGTGCAGTTCGTTGCGTTGCACCACTTCCACCGCGGCTCCCAACAAGCCTTGCACCGCAGTGGCGAAGGGCTTCCCGGTGTAACCCCCGTCCACCAGCACCTTCTGGACCTGGCTGAGGTCGGCCCGGTTTTCGTCAAACATCGCCAAAGCCCCAGCCCGGTCGGTAACGTCGGCGGTAGTCACGTGTATCCCATGGGGCAATCCTTGCGTGTCCACCGCGATGTGACGCTTGATTCCGGACACCTTCTTGCCCGCGTCAGAGCCCTTGCTATCGGCACTGTCCGTGTTCTTGACGCTCTGGGAGTCCACGATGCAGAAGCTGGTCGGCTCTTTCCGTCCATTGCTTTGTCGAACCGCGCCAACCGATTTTTTTAGGACACGCTCCAGAATGGAATCCTGACCCGGGCCCGGCCGCTCGCTCCATTGCCGGAAATACTGGTAGCAAGTGCGCCAATTGGGGAAGTCCGCCGGCAGCATTCGCCACTGGCACCCGCTTTTTTCAAGAAGTACAGCACGCCGCAGAAAACGTCATACAAGTCCACGGTGCGGGGTTTGGTCCGGCGGCGGGCCGACTCCAACGTCGGCAGAATATGGGCAAATTGCTCCCGGCTGATGTCGCTGGGATAAGAATGAGACATGATTACCCCTCCCCTGATCATAGTCTCAACTTAACCTATTCCAGAAATCGTAGACAGGTTCTTAGAACTCACCAAGAAGCGAGGGCCTCAGCGTCGCCGGGTCCCGCGTACAGGTCGTTCGGTGTCGGGTCCACAGAGACTGGTGTAGAAGCAGGTATTCTGGAGGTAAAGGTGTCAGCGGGCGGGAGCTTCCACGGGCAGGTCGGTGGTGATGATGGCGAAGATGCCCTCGGCATCGCGGACCGGAACGGAGCGGGTGACCATCCAGATCTCATCGCCTCCCGCATCAAAATAAGGTTCCGTCCAGACGCCCGCGTCGGCGGCCAATGGTGCCCTGACCCAATCCTGCGACTGGATGTCGTAGGACGGCATGGCAAGGATTAGGACGACCTAGCCATTGTCGGTGCGATAGACGTAGGGCTGGCGGTGACCCTTCCGTCGTGGTCCAGCAACGCCGCGGCGCTGCCGTAGAACCCGGGGTGGGCATTCAGGTAAACCTGCAGGCGCTCCGCATAGTCGCTCTCATCGGTAGGGCGCTCCTCTTCGAGCTCTGCCGCCAAGGCATCGAGGGCGGAAACCACCTCGGCCTTGAGGGCCTCCTGAGTCGGAGGATTGTTATTGCAGGCGAAGGTGGCCAGCAAGACGATGGCAACCAGTAGAAGCGAGGCAATTTTAGTAACCAAGGTCAATCACCAAGAGTTGATCGAGATCAGCGACGCGGGAGGGTTCAGGCTTCTGGGACAGTCCCAAAAAGACGACGGCACTTTACTCCGAGCCTTGAAGGCAGGTCAATCCGAGGTTTCCCAGTGGAAGACGCGCCTAGCGACCGTGACGTTCCGGCTTGGCCTGTAACCGATGACCTCATCTGTTCCGATGGTGCCCGCGGTTTAGTCGGTCTATCTCTCGACACTCCCGGCAACGGTGGGCGAACGACCCGTCTTCCAGCAGCATCTTGTCGTTGCCGCGCTCGCAGGTCCGCTCCTGGATTTCGAACGCATTGTTCAGTTCATGGTTCCTATTGATGTCTGGCCCGCAGTGCTTGTCGACCAGTTCCCGGTACCGCTTGGAGAACCGTGCGTATGCGCTGGGTTTTTTGCGCGGACGTCGGCATTTACGCGGAGAACCCGATTGGCTATGGTAGCGAGTTGTACGCTGCCGCCGTACTGTTCCGCGAGATGGGAGACGTCCCGGTAGGTGCAGTCGCGGGTCTGTCCCTTCGTTGTTGTTGCATGTGCGAACGGACTGGGACGATCGCCCTATCCGGGGGCGAACCCTTAGGTCATCACAGATGTCATCAATTCTGATCGGACGGCGTGGATAGCCCAACGTAATCGCGTCTTATCGGGATGGCATTCCGATGCGTAGCCGAAGCGGCTATTTTTGACTGTGGATCATTCTGAAGGACCTGGTCTTTCGACGGGATTCCAGACCCTTCCGCAAGCTCAATTTGCATCACTTCAGATCAGAGCAAACAGCAGAATCCAAGACCTGATTATCCTGTCAGAAGCACCAAGATTAACTGCGCAACTTGGTGATTCTGTGATTAGACGGGCTCAGGGCGTTACTGCCCGTAGCCGTGCAGGGTGTCCACGTTTTGCAGCAGGTCCAGCGCCAGGGCTGCCACTTTTCCCAGCAGACTCCGGTTGATGTGTTCCATGGTGTCGGCGGGTGTGTTGATGCGGGACAGGTCGTCGGATCGGAAAAAGACTGTCGGCACCCAGGCATTGCGGAAGTTGGCGTGGTCACTGCCCATTTCGGCCCGGTCGCTCACTTCCAGCGAAATGCCTTCCCTAGTTGGGTAACTGTTCAGACTTGATGGGATCCGAAGCGATTTTTGCCTGTTCCGTGAGGTCACTCCAGCACAAATTGTCCGTCGCAGAACGCCTGAGGCCCCTCAAACGTGAACAGTTACCTAGTTGCGGCCTCCTTGACGTGGCCGACCACCCAGCGGTCGCCCGAAACCACCAGGCGGTCGCCAGAACCGACCGAGTCCAGGTTGATCATCAGGAAAATATCCTCCAGTTCCTCGGGTGAAAGGCTTTCCACGTAATGCTCGCTGCCGTGCAGCCCTGTTTCCTCGGAACCGAAGGCCACAAACCGTAAAGAGAAGGGGAAGGAGCGTCCCTCCAGCCGTTCCGCCACCGCCAGCAGGACGCCCATGCCCGAGGAGTTGTCGGAGGCGCCTATGGAGGCTGGCACTGTGTCGTAGTGGGCGCCTATCACGATGACGCCCTCGCCGGCGCCGGGCAGTTCGGCAATCACGTTGCGGGAGGGGACGGCGTTGTCCCGGACGGCAACGGTGGCTTCCATTAATTCGCCCTGGTCAATCGACTCCTTGAGTTTGAGCCCACCGTCCTGGGACAGGGAAATGGCGGGTATCTGGCTACTGCCACCAAGGGTGCCCCGGAAGTTGCCCCGCGCGTTGTTGTAGATGATGGCGGCCACGGCGCCAGCATCATGCACCCGGGCCACCTTGCTGCCAAAGGTGGTTTCGCCCCGCTCTATCAGGGTTATTTTGCCGTCCAGACCCTCGACCGGAATGTCCTCTGGCTAGGCCAGGCCCACCACCACCAGCGGTGCCGTCGCTTGGCCCCCGGCGGTACCGGTCAGGATGTTGGCGTCCAGGCTGCCCGGGTCTGGGCCGGCAACGTCAAGGCTGGCCGTGGGTGAATCCCAGGAAAATTCCTGGACTTCGGGTCTGTATCCAAATTCCTCGAGGCGCCCCACCAGGAACTGGTCGGCCGCGTGCTCCAGGTCGTGCCGCTGGTCCTGACCCCCACGTCCACGGACAGTTCGCTCAGGTAGCCGAAGGCCCGTTCCTCCAGCAGGGCGAGATCGCCAAAAATGGCCGAGCTTTCGGCGGAGGACTGGGCTCCGCTCGTGGGTGCCGTCGCCGGTATGGCGGTGGGTGTTGCGATGGGGGAGGCGACGGTGGTCGGTGGCGTTGGCGCCAGGGTAGGGGTCGGCGGCGCCGGCGCAACGGTAGGAGCCGCTGGTGCCGGCGGTTTGGTGAGTACGACCGTGGGTTCCGAAGCCGCCTCCCCGGTCTGGCTGATTGCCGATGACGCGTCCGAGGTGGGCGCAGACGGATCGGGCAAACAGGCCGCAGCGGTCAGCCCGAGGAGGACGAGCGCGATCAGAGCGGGACCGACGGGCCGGGTCTTGCGGGCAATATTGGTCATATTAGATGCGTACCTCTTTGGATCTGTGGCACTCGTTACGACGATGGTTCCGCGAAGGATTTGTTCAGTCCTGAGTTTGCAGCATAAATCACGCCAAATTTTGATGGCCCAGGACGACGAAAACGCAGCTGCTCGCAGGGCAATTGCGTACTAGCCGAGCGGTACCTCTAGCAGTTTCCTCACTCCAGCCGGCCTCCGGGCGCTTGCCATGTACTTGGCGGCGGTAAAGCGGGCGATTTCGGCGGGTCGGTCGCCAGGTTGCGGTGGTGGAAGTTCATTGGAAATATCAGCTTACCTCGACTTTACGCAAAATTTAGAGGAAGCAACGGATGCCATCACGTTGGGACGCCGCCACTCATGGCTGGAGTCGGAGGGTTTTTCACTATCCCCGCCAACGCTGATGTCCAGGAACTTACGGCCACCCTGTACCATTGAGTTGCAACCTCTCTCGCTTACGCGGCTCAAAATGCGTAAAGTCGAGCTTACGTGTTTAGCGAGAATGCCACCCATTTGGTCTGAACCCGTATCAGATGTTGCTGCCGGTGAGGTCGCCGGCGACCTCACCGGCAGCGGACTCTCAGCATGGATATCTCTCCCTACCGTGTCTCGGAGCATACCCAACCTCTGGGCCATCTTCCGATTGGACACCCCCGCGGACTGGGTCTTCTGCACCTTGTCTCATCGGGCCTGCTGAAGAACCGTCGGCTTCCTGGTTGAGGCGATCCATCATGGCAAACAAGTCTTCGTAGTCAATGGCGCAGTTGTATTCGGCGGGGATAAAGTGGACCAGGACCGCGGCACGACTGTCTCCGCCTTTGGCCATGTCACACTGGGTTAGACGAGATCAGCGTCGAAGCCGTGTTGGTAGCAACAGGATTGCTGATCGACTTCCAAACTGGACTTTGCACAAAAGTTAGATGAATCATAAGAACAGGGTAATCTGGCCGGACCCTCCTGGAAAAAGGCCAAGCGATGCTCACCCTGCCCAACGCGATTGTACCCGTACTCCATCCCTTCGCCATGCTGTTTCGCAGCCCGACCTGGCGGAAAGCCCAAATCCTGTTGATCGGCGCGATACTGGCTCCCGGCCAACGCACCGTGGCATCGGCGCACCGTGGCATGGGACTGAGCGACGACCGCAACTACGCCCGTTATCATCAAGTGCTCAATCGGGCGGTGTGGTCGCCCCGCCAGGCGGCACGCATCCTGTTGGGACTGCTGATCCTCTACTTGGATCAAGGCGATGGTCCGTTGGTCTTCGGCATACGAGCCTTTTACCAATCACGAAACCCTGGAACGGCGCCGCGGTCCTAAAATCAAATCCTTGGGCATCTACCGCGATGCGGTGCGTTCCAGCCGGAGCCACCTGGTCAAGGCCAGCGGTCTGCGCTGGATTTCCCTGATGTGGCTGGGCCAGGTCCCCTGGGCGGGACGCTATTGGGCCTGGCCTTTTCTCACCGTGCTGGCGCCTGCGGAACGCTACTACCGGCAGCGCGGACGCCGCCACAAAAAACTCACCGACTGGGCGCGGCAGATGGTCATGCAACTGCGCCGCTGGCTGACCCAGCGCCCCCTGGTGCTGGTGGGCGACGGCGGCTACGCCGTCCTGGACCTGCTCCACTGCTGCCAATCCCTGCGTGAACCCGTTACCCTCATCACCAGATTGCGCCTGGACGCGGCCCTCTATGAACCGGCGCCACCACGTCAACCGAGCCGGAACGGTCGGCCACCGCTGAAAGGCCGACGGCTGCCCGCGCTGAAATCACTCGTCGACCATCCCGGTCAGTCCTGGGCCACCGCGGTGGTGGCCTGGTACGACGGCACCACCCGCAGGGTGGAGCTCACCTCGCAAACGGCGGTCTGGTATCGTTCGGGCAAGCCGCCCGTGCCCCTGCGCTGGGTTTTGGTTCGGGACCCCCAAGGAGAATTCGCTACACAGGCTCTGCTGTGCACTGACCTGGCCGTGGACCCGGTGCAGGTTCTGGAATGGTTTGTGCTGCGCTGGCAACTGGAGGTCACCTTCCAGGAGGTGCGAGCACATCTGGGTGTGGCGACCCAACGCCAGTGGTCGGACCGCGCCATTGCCCGCACCACGCCGATCCTGATGGGCCTATTCTCCTGGACCACCCTGGCGGCTCACTTGATGCAGGAACAACTGCCCATGAGCCAGCGCACCGCGGCCTGGTACGCCAAGCCGTCTCCAACTTTCGTGGATGCCATCGCTCTGGTGCGCCGCCACTTGTGGCTGGCCTCCGAGGGTTTTTCACTGTCCGACGCAGAACCGGATATATGGAAAGTCCCGGCCGCCCTGTACCACCGACTTGTAGATTCACTCGCCTACGCGGCTTGAAATGTGCAAAGCCTAGACAAACACCGACTCTCAAGTGCTCGAACCCAGGCAGCGGTCAGTTTTTCCGTGTTGGGGACATCGACCAGTTCGCGCGCCAAATCACGTGCTGGCTGTTGCGAACAGTCGGACCGCCCATTCGAAAGCTGGTCGCCGCATGCAAGGATCGTGGGATAATCACGACGATACCTGATCAGCGAACACGTTGCGGAACCTCAAGCTACGGTGTCGCAACCCGACATCGTTCGGGTTGCGAGAGCAGAAAAGCGTGGCGATGTTGGTAGTGCTATAGTCGAGCGAACGAACGGCGGAATTTCCACAAATGTACTGGGGTCGAAATGGCAATATATCGAGTATTTTCGGACGCCGACGGCGAGAGCCACATCGAGGACCTGAAGCTGGAGGAGCACCCAGAGTTGGGGGCGCTGATCAATGTGTCCGAGGTGCGGGTGCAGGAGTTTGACGGCTCGCGCCACATGGACTTTCATCCCCTGCCCGAGCGCAGGCTGATTATCCATCTGTCCGGCGAGGTGGAGATCGGGGCCAGCGACGGCGCTAAACGGGTGCTGCGATCCGGGGATATCCGACTGATGGAGGACGTCACCGGCAAGGGCCATTCGCACCACGACCTGACGCCATCGGCCGCGGTCTACGTCCTGTTCAACGACTGAATGACCGTCGGACTCCCGTTTACGTCGCGATGGTCGGTATGTCCAGGTCCCGCACCAGGTTGGCAAATTGGGCCACGTCTTCACCCATAACCTGCTGTAGGGCCACCAGTTGCTGGTCTACGTCGGCGGAGAGGTAATCGAAGACCTGATACACCTGCTGAGGAGGCGCAAAGTCGGCGTTGGCCACAACGGCGGTGAGTTCCGCCAGCTTGCGGTTGAGCCGCACCGGCAGGTCCAACCGGTCCCGTGCGCCCCGGTACGCCGACTGGATTAGCTGCTCTTCAATCTCCCCCAACTTCTCCTTCACCGCCTCAGCCGCGTTGCCCACCGTCTCCGCCGAGGGATTGTCCTGGGCGCGGCTCACCCACTGATTCACCTGCTGGCGGACCCGGCGCAGTTGGTTGATGGCGTCGTGTGTCTCCGACACCTTGTCGCGGATCTGGATCAGGAATTGGAACTGGGCGTCCAGATCTTCCTGGCTGGCCTCCACCCGTGGGTCTTTCATGATGCGGAAAGTCTGGGTCCGGGAGTCGTCGCCCACTTGCAACGTGACCTGGTAGATTCCCGGCGACGCAAGGGGACCGACCAGAGAGTCCTCGGTGGTCTTGTCTTCGGGTACCTTGCTGGCGGGCGGATAGCGCATATTCCATACGAAACGGTTCATGCCCGACTCGCCTGGCGCCCGGGGTTCCGGGGAATCCCCCTCGGCCTCCGGTGCATTGCCGGAGAAACTCTTGATGGTGCTCCCGTCCGCGTCCTGGATGCTTAGGGTTATCTCCGCGGAAGCCTCGTTTAGATAGTAGTGGATCATCACCCCATCCGGCGGGTTCTCCCCGGCATCCCAGAACTTCCGCACGGTCTCGCCCCATTTGCCCAGCGACTCGCTGTAGGTGACGTCCGCTCCCAGCCCGGCGCGGTAAATCTTGCCGTCGCTGGGCTTCCTATCCCGGAAGGGCGACCGGATCCGGTGGGTATCCCGAGGCTGCAGCAGGACGAAGGACTGGTCCGCCACGGACGGAGTGAGCTGGTGCAGTTGGCTCAGGTCGTCCAAAATCCAGAAGGACCGCCCGTGGGTGGCGGCGATCAGGTCGTCGTCCTTTATGGCCAGGTCGTACACTGGTACCACCGGCAGAGCCTGGCCCGAACGCACACCGGGGTTGGCCTGCAGCGGCTGCCATGACTCCCCGTGGTTGAAAGACACATACACTCCGGTCTCGGTGCCGGCGTAAAGCAGGCCCGGACGGCTGGGGTCTTCCCGCACCACCCGGGTGTAATCGTCCTGGGGCAGGCCAACGGTTATCGATGTCCAGGTCTGGCCGAAATCGGTGGTCCTGTAGAGCATGGGACGGGTGTCGTCCACCTTGTAGCGAGTGGCCGCCAGGTAGGCCGTGGCCGGATCGTGCGGTGAGACCTCAATCATGCAGATGAGTGTCCACTCCGGCAGGTCGTCGGGTGTAACCGGATCCCACGTAGCGCCACCGTTTCGGGACAGGTGCACCAGTCCGTCGTCGGAACCGGCCCAGAAGACTCCCGGCTGGTGGGGCGATTCCACGAAGGCAAAGATGGTGCCGTAGACCTCGGCGCCGGAGGTGTCCTTGGTTATGGGCCCGCCAGATGGTTCCAGGGTGGCCGGGTCATGGCGGGTCAGGTCCGGGCTGATGGCTTCCCAACTGCTGCCCAGGTCGGTGGACCGGAACACCACGTTGCCCGCCACGTACAGGGTCTGCGGGTCGTGGGGCGAGAACATGATCGGATAGGTCCACTGGAAGCGGTACCTCATGTCCTTGGCGCCCCATCCGGTGTACAGCTCGGGCCACACCGTTATGATCCGCACCTGCCCGGTGGCGTGGTCGTAGTGCAGCAGGTTGCCGCCGCCGCCGGCCGAGCTTCCGATGGCGCCGGAAATGACGGTGTTGGGGTCCTGCGGATGCACGGCGATGTGGCCGCTTTCCGAATTCCCCACCACGTAGCAGTCGCCCCAGGGGATGGCTCCCTTGTGGGTGCGGGAGGGCACGCTGATGGCGGTGTTGTCCTGCTGGGTCCCGTACACTCGGCGGGGAAACTGGTTGTCGGTGGTCAGGTGGTAAAACTGGGCCGTGAGTTGGTTGTAGATGCTGGACCAGCTCTCCCCGCCGTTGAAGGTAACGCAGGCGCCGCCGTCGTTGCCCTCGATCATCCGCAGCGGATTGTCGGGGTCGATCCAGAGGTCGTGATCGTCGCCATGGGGCGTGGTGACCCGGTTGAAGTTGCGTCCGCCGTCGACGGACTTCCAGCACTGGTAGTTGAGGATCCACACCGTGTCCGCGTCCTGCGGGTCGGCGAATACGTGCTGGTAGTACCAGGGGCGACCCTGCAGATCCCGGTTGTCGCTGACCAACTCCCAGGTGTCGCCGCCATCGTCGGAACGGTACAGGCCGCAGTCCTCGGCCTCGATGGTGGCCCATACCCGGCCCGGTTTGGCGGGGGATACGGCCACGCCGATGCGCCCCTTGAGTCCACTGGGCAAGCCGGGGTTATCGGTAATCTCGGTCCAGGTTTCGCCCCCGTCCACCGACTTGAAGATGCCGCTTCCCGGTCCTCCGCTGATGAGGCTCCAGGGTGTGCGCCGGGTCTCCCAGATGGAGGCGTAGAGGATGCGGGGATTATTGGGGTCCAGCGACAGGTCCGCTGCCCCCGCGTTCTCGCTGCGAAACAGGACCCGCTCCCAGGTGTTCCCCCCGTCCCTGGAGCGGAACACGCCCCGCTCATCGTTGGGACCGTAGGCGTGTCCCAGGGCTGCCACGTACACCAGGTCCGGGTTGGTGGGATGTACTCGCACCCGGGCGATGTGCCGGGTATCGGACAGGCCCATGTTGGTCCAGGTCTGGCCGCCGTCAGTGCACCTGTACACTCCGTCACCGTAGGTCACGTCACCACGGATGCAGGACTCCCCCATGCCGGCGTAAATCACGTTGTGGTCTGAAGGAGCGACGGCGATGGCGCCCACCGAGGCGGTGTTGAAGTAACCGTCGGAAACATTCTCCCAATAGGTCCCGCCGTCGGTGGTCTTCCATACCCCGCCGGCGCACGCGCCGAAGTAGAACACCATGGGATTGACCGGGTCGCCAGTGACCGCCACCACCCGCCCACCCCGAGGCGGACCGATGCAGCGCCACCGCACTGCGCCGAGTAGTTCCTGGGGGACGGAAGAAGCCGGGGCTTGGTCCTGCCGCGTTTCATTCGTCGTCATCGTCGCACCTACCAGTTCAAGGTCTGCACCTGCAGGGCAGTCCGGTTGCCCGTCGCCCAGGCGGATGCCCGTTGGGGAATTATCCCCTTCTGTACCGTAGTGTGTCGAGGGATGTGCTCAAAGTATTGGTGAAGCCCCCTTCGGTGGGATGAGAGCGAGCCAACTCCACCAGAAGGGGGCTTCTTTTTCAGCCTTTTCCTAGACCAGTTTCCCGTTTGCTAAAATCCGGGATGACTCATGATTGTTTGTAGCTATTTCTCCGGGTTAGCGGCGACTGGGGTTCTATCCGTTGTTGTCCCTGATGACCACGCGCATTTCTGCGGTCTCAAGATGATAGCCGCCGCCGATCGCGGTGTGATTGAGGAAAGCCAGGTGGCTGTGGTCATCATCGTCGCTTTCGGCCTCTATGGTAACCTCCTGCGGCACGTTCCAGTTCTCCGGCGTAAACGTCATGGTGAGGAAGGGCATGGCCAGCGGTGCATCGGGGAAGCGGGTGATGTTGACCATCACGTCCGCGGATGGCTGCGACGACAGGGCAACGGTGTACGTCGTGCTATCGCCTTGCTCCAACTCCAGGAGCGTCCTGCTCAACAACACGCTGGTTGTGACCGGCTCATTTGCGACCAGAACGGTTGACCGGTTGGCCACTGGCTGCCACCGGAAGCTGTCCATCGCGTTGCCGGCGCCGTCCACGAAGATCGCGATGCGTTCTGCGGCAAAGATATGGTCGAACGCAACCGAAACTTCCTGGTCCTCATTCACTGGGGACGGGAGGGCCAAGGTGAGCGTGCTGCCGGATAGCTCGGCGTCGCTGGCTATCACTTCCTGTCTGTCCACGGTGAGAGGCAGGAATGCTCGGATCAATGCACCTTGCGGGATATCTACGGCATCTCCCAGTACCTACAGCACGGACGACAGGGCTACTTCCTCGCTGAAGCTGACGGTCACCTCGGTGCCGTCTTGCGAGATCTCCGCGTTGGCGAAGGCTGGTCGCACACCGTCGACCCGATGGTCTGCACCTGCCCGGAAGGCCTCGTGGGTCAGGGCTGCGGGGTTGCCGGCAGCGTCTTCGATGCTGGCGCCGTTTACGCGCAGGCTGTCCTCACCCATGGCGATGCCGTGCGTGGCTTCGTCCCCTTCCGACACCGTGTAGAAAAAGACCAGCGTTGCTCCGTCACTACCCTCGTACTCAGCGGTTCTGGCCTCACCACCAACGCCCAGTTCCAGTTGTGGGGTTCCTGAGACCGTGACCTCTTCGCTGAACGCAACGGTCAGCTTGATTTCATCTCCGATGGCGTAGGCACCGTCCCCGCCCGGGTTGCTGCTGATGCTGATGGATGACACGGCAGGGCTGGTGATATTGAGACCTTCCACCCGGTGGACCCCGTTGGCCGGCAGTGCCTCGTGGGTCAGGTCCGCATGGTTGCCGGTCTTCTCCCAGATCGTGCCGCCGTTCAGGCTGAACCTGTTTGCTCCGATGGAAATGCCGTCGCTGTCGAGGTCACCCTCTTGTACCGTGTAGGCCAGCAGCACCGTGGGCTCCCTGCCCAGCCTGTCGGCGTCTCGTTTGACGACAGAGCGGTCCCAGAACGTGGCGGTCTTTTCCTGGGATCCGATAATTCTTCCACTTGTGCTTGCAGCGCGGTTCGGCAGCGCCGTTTGACTTCCTCGCGACGGGTGGACAGACGGGCGAAGAAGTCGCCCACTTTCTCCCGCACTGCGGCACGAGTGCCCAGACAGAGATTTGCGGTCGCCTCCTGGCGCACCCACCCCCAGATAGCCTCGTCGGCGTTGAAGTCTGGGCTGTACTGGGCAGGTTCACCAAGCACAGGTTCAAGTCGGGCGTGGCCAAGTAAGCCCACAGCGCAGCGCCACGATGGGCTGGTGAATTGTCCCAAATCACGGTCAGCGGGTCGTAATGCCGTACCCTCAGTTGTCGCAGGAAGGCGGCCGAGGTAGCGGAGTTGCTGTTGTCCTCCAGTTCCATCACCTCCACCTCGCCAGTCTCCAGACACACCGCCGAGTAGTAGCTGGCCTTCTCGCCCCGGCGCGGACTGGTGGAGCCCACCAACGCCGGTTCCCCCTTCAGCACCCACTTGCCCCGTAGATCCGCATCTGCCCGAAAGTGGGCCTCGTCAGCGAAGAATATCTTGACTCCCGTCCGTCGGGCCGCCGCCCTCAGCGCAGCATACTCCGCCACAAAGGCTTTCCGCCGTACCGGGTCCGCCTTGACCAACCGCTTCTTGGATGATTGGTCAAGAGATCGGGTCAGCACAAACCCCAACCGGTGCAGATAGTTCAGGCAACTGCTCCGGCTCAGCGACAACCCGAACCGTTCCTCTACAAACCGGCGCACCACCTGCCAGTTCCAGTTGGATAGGTCGATACCGCCTTGCGACGGTGACCCCGGCACCGCCCACTTCAACTCGGCTTGCTGCTCCTCGTTCAGCGCGGGGGAACCTCCCGACTGCTCAAAAGCCAGCGCCGCCGGACCGCGCTCCGCGAACGCCGTGGCCCATTGCCCATTGGCTAATGGTATGGGCATCCCGTTCCAGCGCTTCGGCTACCGCTGCCGCCGTCCAATCTTGCGCCAGCAGCCATAGCGCGTGCCGCCTTTCCCGCTCCTGGGGCGTCGTCGTCGCTCGGTACATCCGCCGCCGCACCTCAGCCTGTTCCATGCCCCACCGCTCCAGCAGCGCCCCCATCTCCTCCATGCCCACAGCAACCCCCACGCGGACTTCTCGGTCCTTTCCGGCCCATCTCAACCGCCCCTATCCTACCCCGAACCCATGCGTGTTTCACCTTGGCTTCGGTTTAGACGAATTCACCATCTGGTCCGCGACCATGACTGCCCGAGTGTTCCCGCTGGCACCGAGCTTTACCGGATACTCGTCCCACCAATCGGTGGGAACTCTGGATACCACCGTGTTTGTTGCCGACGGACACGCCTACACGGTCAACGTCCTGGCCCTCTCTACACTGGGCAATGCCCTGGGTATCAGGGTGACACCTGACCTTGACACGGCGGACACCTCGCGGTGGATACTCCTCGTGGACGGGTTGGAATTCGCCTTTGAGGACGCAAGCATTAGCCCGGAGTACGAGGACAACGAAACCCTGGTGGTTTGGGACGAGAGCGGCCTTTCCTGGGAGGACGGCCAAAAGGTCTCCCTGCGATTGCTCGAGTGGGAGCCAGGCACCTGCCCCGTTGGAGAGGATGTTTCCACCGGCGTCCTGCGCGTCACGGATGCTCAATAACCCGGACCTGGGCCAAAGGATCCGGCATAGATCCCTTCGATGAAGAACACCAGAGAACGGTCTCGGCCGGTCAGAGGTGATCAAGCAGGGAGCTGCACATATTCTTCGGGGCGGCCGCTGACGATGCCAACGGCCGCCCTCAACAGCACATGGTAGACTTCGGTGACTGAATGATATGCATTTGCGTCAGCGCCACGTGACCGCGGGCAAACCGGCAAATCACCCGAAGGAGGTGACTGACCCAGCATGGGAAGCTGGGAAGCTCGGTGTTGAAACGGTCCGGTGAGCCCCGGGCAGGCCTTTGGGTAGCCATACTAACCTTGGCCCTGGTGGCCTTGGCCTGCGTCGGTGAGGGGCAGACGGAGGGGGCTTTCAGGATTGGCGTGATGGAATCTCCGACCGGACCCGGCGAGACCTATGGCACGGTGGCGAACCAGGCCAAGCAGATGGCCGCCGACGAGATCAATGCCGCCGGCGGCGTCAACGGGCGACCCCTGGAACTCATCGCCGAGGACTCCCAGTGCAGTGCCCAGGGCGCAGTTGCCGCCTACGCCAAGCTCACCGACGTGGACGGCGTGAGGATCATCCTGGGTACCTCGTGCAGCAGCGCCATGCTTGGCGCCGCCCCGCTGGCCGAGGCGGACCGAGTCATCCTCTTCTCGGGTCTCGCCAGCAATCCGGACATCGCCAACGCCGGCGACTACATCTTCCGAACACAGATCAGCGACGTCCAGGTGGGCATCGACACCGGCAACCTGCTCTGGGCCGACGGCATACGCAAGCTGGCCACCATCACCGAGTCCACCGACTACGCGGAGGGCGTCCGGCGCACCTCGGTGGCACAGTTCGATAAGCGCGGCGGGGCCGTTGTGGCCGAGGAGTTCTACGCATCGGACGTGACCGATTTCCGTACCCAACTGAGCAAGCTCTTCGACGCCAAACCGGACGCGCTGCATCTCGCGCCCCAGTCCGAGTTCGCTGCCAGCGCCATCATCAGGCAGGCCCGCGAGGTCGGCTACGACGGCCCCATCTACGCCGAAACGGTCTCGGTCGGCACCACCGCCCTGGACATCGCCGGCGACGACGCCACCGGGATGAAGGCTATCACGGCTGACCTCGACCCTGACAATCCCAAGGCACGCGAGGTGCTGACGGACTTTCGGGAACGCTACAACTACGTCACGCTGCCGTGGCACCTGGGATCGGCCTATGACGATGTGTACATCGCCGCCGAGTGCCTCAAGCAGACCAACGACGATCAGGACGCCGACGGTTTCCGCGACTGCATGTACGCCATCACATGGAGCGGCACCATCGGCAGCGACTACAGCTTCGACGACCAGGGCGAGATCGTGGGAATGTCGCGGCTGGTGGTGAAGGTTCCGCCTGTAGCCGAGCGTACCGAAGACCGAAAATACCAGGTCCTGGGACCCGCGCCGAAGCCGTAGCCTCGTCCTCCTTGATGGTCATTGAGTAGTCATCACGGCCGCGCCGAAGTTGCTGGCAAAGCGTTGTACTACGGTGCTGCCGCCGTAAGCGCCGGCACCGTCCGGTCGTAGGCGGATGGCTTTGCCGTACAGCGCGGAGTGACGACGACACTCCTGTATTTTCCCGAATCCAGACTCGTACGCGGCTGCGGTAATTCGATCGGTGATGTCGACCGGCACCGCTTTCCCGATGACCTATATGACCGCGGCTCGGGATCTTCGTGCAGTCCCGGGTACTATGGTCTTTTCTGGTGCGCTCCCCACGACGCGAAGCCGTCGCGGGTGTGACGGTCAGGATAGTTATCAGCTTGAGCCTAAGTTTCAATGCCGACGACTGCGCGAGCGGTATGACCTTCGACTGAGTTCCGAAACACCACAGTTCTGTTCCTGCGGGTGCGGGACAAAACGATGAAGCGAAATTATCTTACCCTGCGGCTACTGCCTTGCACCGAGGGGCTCGACTGTGCCGGCGTGTGGGCGGAAATCCTGCAACACAGCTACGGTCGCCTGCAAGTACGCTATTAAGGCTACATCATCCTCTGACGACAAGCGCCACCGTGGCTCCGCACGCCCACCATGGAACCCAGGCGCGCACCCCGAAATGGTCCGCCAGCAGGCTATTCAGAATTCCTCACGTTGCCTTTTCCTTCGCAGTCGACGTCACTCTATAATGGGTCTTTTTGCCGACCAATCAATCGTAACGCTTTTGTTGAACGTCAACAGTTTGGGTGGAATGTTTGCCATCACGATCGCCAAAGGTTTTCGGCTCTCTTGACACTCCGATCTTCTGCTGACGTCGCGTTGGGTATATTGTGAAAGCCACAGGTTGGGTTCCCGGCGGGTTGCCTAACGGTCTAAGAGCGATCTATGTTATCGGGATCGCTGGTTGTATGGGCACGATATGATGCACTATAGGGAGATCGCCTGTATTCGTTAATCTTCGGTCGTAGTTGGTTTGTTGGGTAAGTACTGTGTTGAGTATATACTGGTGCCACTTCAATCGCTTGTCCGCGGCCCGCCGCCGGTCCTTAGCTCGAATCCACCGAAGGGATGCGGTCCTGGCGTTGACATGAGGGATGATGGGTACGGGAAGGCGAACGGGCCGGGCCCGGTCCCGATCGATGGGGTTGAGGGTAGTGGGCGGTGGCGACGCCAGTGGCAAGGTGGCGGCCCGCAGTGGCGGGGGCCGGCGAAATCGGCCAGGCGGCAGGCCGGAAGTGGCACTGGCGGACTGGGCTGGCATGAGTTTGCGGGACAGCCCCTGGGGCTGTCCGGTGGACGGGTCGGGCGCCGACGGCGCGCCGTCAGGCTGGTAGGGGAATGGCGCGCAATCGGGCCAAGGCGCAACTGAACTGGGTTTCCCAGGGCTGGCCCTGGGAAAGATGCAGGGTGATAAGGCGCGCCGAGCGGGTGAGCCGTCCGGCGATGGAGAAGAAGCGCCGCCGGAGGGTCTTGGTGGTTACCAGTTGCTCCCCCAGACCGATGCGCGCTGCCCAGCGGGCCAGGTTATGCGCCATCACCTGGACGGCCAACCAGGCGGCGTTGGCGGCGAAACGGCCTGACGGGAGATGGTTGAGCCCCACACCGTACTTCAGGTCTCGGATGGCATTCTCAATCTCGGCATGGCGACGATGGTCGGCAGGGGGTCCCCGTCCCGATCGGTGATGCAGCCGTGATAGCTGTAGTCGACCAAGAGGGCCAACTGGGAGTTGGGCGTGGGCTGCACCCTTCGGACGATGAGCCGCGCCGGCGCGGCGTCGGGCGCACTCTCGAAGGGGATGTAGGTGGTTTCGGCCACGTCGGCGGCGCCGTCCATCCAGTAGGGTATGGGTGTCCAGTCCGCCTCCGGTATCGCCTCGATGAGATTGCGCAGGCTCTGGTGTTGGCGGATGGTGATGGAGTAGCGGACGTTGGTCTCGCGGCAGACCGCGACCATGGCGTGGGTGTAGCAGCCGCGGTCGGCCCGCATGGTGAGTGGTCCGCTGGCCCCAGCGTAGCGTACCCGTCCCACCGTCTCACGCAGGAAGTGGGCGGCGCCGCGAGCGGTGGTGGCGCGCTCCCTCCTTGAACAGACCGTAGGTTTCACAGATGGTGGAGTCCAGGTCGATGGTCAACGGCCCGTGATTGTTCGAAGATCGGGGTCCGGCTCCAGCGGCCCAGGCCCGGGCCAGCAACTCCCGGCTCACCCGGTCCAGCTGGCGAGCGTGGCCCCAACGGAAGCTGCGCAGGAACGTCCCCAGCGTGGACGGCGCCTTCACCGTACAGCCCAGCACCCGCGCGGTCCTGCCAGCACGCAACACGTCGGCATCGTCAATGCAGTCGCCACCGGCCAGAGCGGATGCCACCAGCGTCATGATCTTGTCGCCCGTGTTGGCTCCGCCTGGGGCACGGCCCAGGTCCAGGCGCCGGTCAACCAGTTGGGGCAGGCCCAGATGCCAAGCCAGCGTGGACGGAAGGATCAGCCCAGCATTGCTGACCAGGCGGTGGTCGTCGAAGGCGATTTGGATGCGGTCGGGGTGGTTGCGTGGTAGCATCTATTTGGTGCTCCTTCTTTTGGGTTGGTTTGGTGTTTCACAAACCATTATCCCAGAAGCAAAGGGGCACTTTCTTATCCCTTCAACCCGCCCCGACGCTCATCTCTTCGGTGGATTGGGGCTTATCCATCCCCTCATGGTCGTCTAGCTCGCATTCGTCAAATGCAATCATGCCTCGGTTAAACTCACATGTTGTAACAAACATCGGTAACACAATCCGAACATCTGCCGAGACAAGGCGCCCTGTCTCTTAATGCACCTCATGTCATCGATGATCAGAGCGTCGGGCCATTGAGGCCACGCTTTGGAAATGCGTTCTACCTCCTTGAAAGTAGCATCGTCGCATCGATTGCACGCGAAGTGACTAGTATTACAGTTGCACTTGAATTGAGGGCCTCTGAAAGAGTCTCTTGTAAGGGATTCCAAGGCTCGGGCTTGGTGCCACCGGCTCCACCACGGCTACCATATAGGCAGGTCAGTGCTCTCATAAAGTAGTCACAGCAGCGTGCATAACAGCCGTCTAACTTCGGGCACGGTCAGCGACATGAGTCCTTCCTACAAAGCGCGGCTGTAATACTAGGCAGTGTTGACATTTGGACTGCGGTACAATTGCCCCATGGCGAGTATAACCATACCTTCAGACCAATGGGCGAAGATTTTGCAATTCCTGCGGGATTGCCCTGACGTGTACGTTGGCGACGCGGCGGAATGCCAGCGGTTTGTCGAGGGCGTGCTGTGGATGGATCGCTCCGGAGCGCAGTGGCGACTGCTGCCGGCCGAGTATGGCAACTGGAACACCATCTACAAACGGTTCGCCCGGTGGTGCGACCGTGGCGTCTGGGAGCGGTTGCACCAGCATTTCAGTACGGAACCGGACCTGGAATATCTGGTCATCGACAGTACGGTGGTTCGAGCGCACCAGTGCGCTGGGGGAGCCCCCGGCAAAAAGGGGGGCAATCAGCGCAAGCCCTGGGCCGCAGTCGCGGCGGGTTCAGCACGAAGGTTCCCGGGAGCGTGGACGCTCTGGGCAACCCCCTGCGGTTCACGTTGACGCCGGGACAGCAGCATGACATCACCCAGGCGGAAACCCTGCTCACCGGCTACCGGAGCGAGTACGTAATCGCGGACAAAGGATATGACGCGCAGGACTTCGTCGACCATTTGGCAGAAGAGGGCATGGTGGCAGTGATCCCCCCACGGTCCAACCGCAAAGTGCCACGGGATTACGATAGACCCTTATACCGAGAACGCCACGTGGTAGAGTGTTTCATCGGCAAGATCAAGCACTACCGCCGGGTATTTTCCAGGTTTGACAAATTGGCCAGCCGATACCTTGGCTTTCTGCAATTCGCTGCCGCCCTCATCTGGCTACGATGAAATGTCAACACTGCCTAGTAAATCTCCGCAACGCCATCCAACCGCACCTTGAAGCGGCAATGAGCGAACTTGATAGCGCTGAGTAGTGGGCGCGTTCGTCTGCTGAAGACTCCGACACATCCGAATGAAACTCACCGAACTGATCGCCGCCGCGCCCTGGCGCGAGGCCGTTACCTACCGCGAGACGTGGCCACACGAATACGTGCTGTTGCAGAAGGACGAGCAGCGGGAGTTGCTGGAGGCGGTGTGTGAGCGCTTTCGCAAAGGAGAGGGTGTACCCTCCCGGTTCTTCGCAATGGGCAACGTTTACCTGTTCATCGGCGATTACAAGTACTGGTTCATGGCGGATGGTGACACGATCAAGTCCGTTCTGGATAACGAGGACGACGAGCAAGAGGTGGTGCTGAATCGGGCGCGCTTGTATCGCGACCGTCGCGACTTTATCATCCAACCTGGAGACACCGGGCGGCGGGAGGATTATCCGGTCAACCCGCCGCATATACGGGAATCCCCGTGACACACACAAGGAGAAATAGTAATGACGACGACTGATCAGCAGACCGGCCTCAAGCCCTACGTGGTGCATACCGTGGGCGACGCCTCCGAGACCATCCAGACGCCGGGTATGGTGCGCCAGCCGGCTATCGTGCCGGGCAAGGGCGATACCACCAAGATCTGGATGGGCAAGGTGACCGCCGCGCCCCGCGAAAAGGGCCCGCCGCACACTCACCTCGAGGCCGAAACCGCCGCCTATGTGCTGAAAGGACACGTCCGCGTGTATTTCGGCGAGAACTTCGAGGAGTGGATCGAAGCAGGGCCTGGCGACTTCATCTTCGTGCCGGCGAACACGCCGCACATCGAGGAGAACCCGTACGACGAGGTGCAGGAGGGCATCCTGTGTCGCGCGCCGGACAACCTGGTGGTGAACCTGTAGAAGGATCCAACAGGTCGGGACTTTGGGGGCGAACGATTATTCGCCCCTACGTTTTGGCGGCAGAGGACGGTCGCGTCTCGAGTGTCACCCGCCGGACGACGATCGTTCGGGGCAGAAACGCAGGCTACGTCAACGAGATTGCCGCGCTGCGCTCGCAATGACACGGGCGCCGGCAAGGACAGTTTGAACGCGAGTGGGTACGCGTCAAGAGGTCATGGGGTCGCCGTTGCCAACAGCACGGCGAAGCGAAAGTCCCACCGGACGGCGGTCGCCTGTGGCAGAAACACCGGCTAAGCTAAAGAGATTTCCGCGCTGCGCTCGCAATGACAAGGGAAAGGGCGCCCGCGATGACAGTTTGAACGCAAGTGGGTACGCGTCAACAGGTCATACGGTTGCCATTGCGAGGAGCACGGCGAGGCGGAAGTCCCACTGAACGGCGGTCGCCTGTGGCAGAAACACCAGCTACGCTAAAGAGATTGCCGCACTGCGCTCGCAATGACAATTCACAACGTCGTCTGGCCCTGGGGATGCCCGGTAACAGTTCAGAGTCGAGGGGAAACGAGCAGCTGACGGCAGGCGGCGAGAGGATTTAGTCCTTGGGCGCGCCAGGCGCCGAAGATGGATGCCAGCGTCATCTTGCTCTCGGTGCCCTGCTCCGAGCGGGTGCCGCCGCTGACCTTGCGGCTGATGACCAGATGACGCAGGCTGCGCTCGGCAGCGTTGTTGTCCGCTGGCACGTCCGGTTCGGCCACGAAGACGAAGAGTTCCTTGATGTGGCGCTCAATGCGCCGGCACAGTTTGGCCTGAACGGCTAGCGGGTCAGCCAGGAAAGGGCTGGCAGATGGCCAGCAGCTTCCGCTCCAAGGCCAGTTGAGCAGTGCGCCGTCGTCGTGCCTGAGGATGAGAGAAGGCTTTGGCTTCCTCGTAGAGTCGATGGACTGCCGCCGCCCAGCGGGCCAGCGGGGCATCTTTGAGGTAGAGGGCCACCAAGTCGTGGATGTCCCGCAGCAGGTACGCCCAGCACCGTTGCTTGGGGCCATCGTAATGGTGATAGGCGGCGTAGAAATCGCTGACCAGTACTCCGGAGAATGCCTCGCCCAGCGCCTCGTCCACCACCGCCTTGCCCCGACCCCGCCGCAGGAAGTAGCGCTCGGTGGGGGTGCTGAAAGTGATTGGTCAAGGGCTCGCACACGTAACCGTTGTTCCCATTTTGACGCCAGCCGGTTTCGTCGGCGTGGAACACTGGGCTGGCGCGGATGCAGTCCACCATCGCGGCCACCGCTGGTTGGGCCTGTTGCGCGGTCTGGTGAATGGCGCTCACAATGGCCCCCACGCTGAGGCGCAGCTGATGGACGGTGCGCAGATACCACTGGATGCTGCGGATCGGCAGGCGCCCTTCTTCCCGTAGCGTGGCGATGCGGCTGATCAGGTTGACGCCTAGAAAGCGGGCCGGAAACCCCTATCTTCCCCAGAGTGCAATTTTCAGTGCGTCGAATATCGATGTAATTATGGGGTATTAGCAACGGATTGCCTATGGATATCTGCCGTATATGACTGTAAAGCGTCTGGCAGTTGCGGGGTAAGAACCCCGCCAATGGCTTTCCGGCCAGACCTCTAGGCGTTGGCGCCCCAGTGCCACGCCGTCCAGTTGCGCGGTGGGCACTCGGCGCCGCCGACACACTGGGCAGGTCCTGGCGATGAAGACATGCTCGGTGACTTGCACCGGGATCACCGGCAACTCGATGACTTCCCGAGTGCGCTGGACCCAGCCGCCAGTCAGGTGCGTCCCGCAATCGGGACAGCTCTCCACCACGTGCTCCACCCGATGGGTCGGTGTCATGCGCGGGCGAGCGAAGCCGTGGCGTCGCTGCTTTCGGAGCTGCTGCTGCGCTGGCGGCTGGCGGCCCGATTTCGCCTTGAGGCCGGGCATTCGGGGCGGGCCGTCCGGCTTCGCCCGGCCTTCCAGTTCGGCAATCACCCGCTGCTGTTCCAGAACGGTGGCCTGCAGTTGGGCGATGATGGCGATGAGGAAATCGCGGTCGGCGGTGATCAGGTCACTCTCAGCTAGGCTTTGCACATTTCAAGCCGCGTAGGCGAGTGAATCTACAAGTCGGTGGTACAGGACAGCCGGGACTTTCCATATATCCGGTTCTGCCTCGGACAGTGAAAAACCCTCGGAGGCCAGCCACAAGTGGCGGCGCACCAGAGCGATGGCATCCACGAAAGTTGGAGACGGCTTGGCGTACCAGGCCGCGGTGCGATGGCTCATGGGCAGTTGTTCCTGCATCAAGTGAGCCGCCAGGGTGGTCCAGGAGAATAGGCCCATCAGGATCAGCGTGGTGCGGGCAATGGCGCGATCGGACCACTGGCGTTGGGTCGCCACACCCAGATGTGCTCGCACCTCCTGGAAGGTGACCTCCAGTTGCCAGCGCAGCACAAACCATTCCAGAACCTGCACCGGGTCCACGGCCAGGTCAGTGCACAGCAGAGCCTGTGTAGCGAATTCTCCTTGGGGGTCCCGAACCAAAACCCAGCGCAGGGGCACGGGCGGCTTGCCCGAGCGATACCAGACCGCCGTTTGCGAGGTGAGCTCCACCGTGCGGGTGGTGCCGTCGTACCAGGCCACCACCGCGGTGGCCCAGGACTGACCGGGATGGTCGACGAGTGATTTCAGCGCGGGCCGCCGTCGGCCTTTCAGCGGTGGCCGACCGTTCCGGCTCGGTTGACGTGGTGGCGCCGGTTCATAGAGGGCCGCGTCCAGGCGCAATCTGGTGATGAGGGTAACGGGTTCACGGAGGGATTGGCAGCAGTGGAGCAGGTCCAGGACGGCGTAGCCGCCGTCGCCCACCAGCACCAGGGGGCGCTGGGTCAGCCAGCGGCGCAGTTGCATGACCATCTGCCGCGCCCAGTCGGTGAGTTTTTTGTGGCGGCGTCCGCGCTGCCGGTAGTAGCGTTCCGCAGGCGCCAGCACGGTGAGAAAAGGCCAGGCCCAATAGCGTCCCGCCCAGGGGACCTGGCCCAGCCACATCAGGGAAATCCAGCGCAGACCGCTGGCCTTGACCAGGTGGCTCCGGCTGGAACGCACCGCATCGCGGTAGATGCCCAAGGATTTGATTTTAGGACCGCGGCGCCGTTCCAGGGTTTCGTGATTGGTAAAAGGCTCGTATGCCGAAGATCAACGGACCATCGCCTTGATCCAAGTAGAGGATCAGCAGTCCCAACAGGATGCGTGCCGCCTGGCGGGGCGACCACACCGCCCGATTGAGCACTTGATGATAACGGGCGTAGTTGCGGTCGTCGCTCAGTCCCATGCCACGGTGCGCCGATGCCACGGTGCGTTGGCCGGGAGCCAGTATCGCGCCGATCAACAGGATTTGGGCTTTCCGCCAGGTCGGGCTGCGAAACAGCGTGGCGAAGGGATGGAGTACGGGTACAATCGCGTTGGGCAGGGTGAGCATCGCTTGGCCTTTTTCCAGGAGGGTCCGGCCAGATTACCCTGTTCTTATGATTCATCTAACTTTTGTGCAAAGTCCAGCTCAGTATCCACTCCCTCTATATGACATAACCACCACCACCCGTGCCAGCGTCTGGCAGCCCGCCTTCGGCCAATTTACCTCACCAACTCTGAACAGTTACGATGCCCGCTGTGCGATTGACCGTAGTTGCGATTTGGTGAATAATCATCGCGCCGGCTGTCCTTGCCGCTAACTCGGGCACATGGCGGATCGATAGTCGGTCGTTAAATCGTCAACCACGATGAGGAGGAACCACAATGGCGGATGTCAAGGTAGAAGTACGGGGCAACGGCCCGCTGCGGATCATCGGCGAGATCGATATTGTTGACCAGAGCGGAAACAACTACGCCATTCCCGAAGGACAGTGGGTGTCGTTCTGCCGCTGCGGACAGTCGGACAACAAGCCGTTCTGCGACGGCACGCACCGCGACTGCGGGTTCGAGGGCGCCAGCGAGGCGCGGTAAGTTTCGAACCTCGGAACTTCGGGCCCTTGCGCCGCCAGCCGCCGGAACGACAAACCGGCAGCCGGCGGTTTTTGCTAATATGAACCAACCGATCAGATTGCGATAGCAGGCCAGATTGACTGCCGCGTTTTCGTGGACAATCCCTCGGGACCTGTTCGGCGGCGACGAGATCGTCACGCTTAGCACACAATGACAGTTTGGTTGTGTAGCGGCGTTGCCGCGTAAAGACCCAGCACCAGGAGGCGCACCATGGTAACCACGACACCGGCCCGCGCGGCCGCCGAGTTGATATTCGAGAGCTACCGCAAGGTGCAGCCTTTTGAGCGCCTGCCGGCCGATCTGTTCCCCAAGACTCTGGATGAGGCCTACGCCATACAGCTCGAGCTCCACTGCATGCTGTCGAGCCTGTGGGGTCCGTTGGCGGGATACAAGCTGGCGTACACCACGCCGGTGATGCAAGAGCGGGCCGGCCTGAACCACCCGGTGCTGGGCGGCCTGTTCGAGAAGGTGATCCTGCGCTCACCGGTGGTACTGAACTTCACCGAGTACGTGAATCTGGGGATTGAGCTGGAGGTGGGCGTGACGTTGGGGAAGGACCTGCCGGCATCCGGCGCGCCCTACACGCGGGACGCGGTGGCGGAGGCGGTGTCCGAGGTGGCGACGGCCTTTGAGATCGTGGACATGCGGACGCCCGCCGACCTGACGACGGAAGAAAGGACGCTGATGAGCGTGGCGGTGAACATCCTGAACTCCGGCGTGGTGCTGGGAGACCCGGTGACCAACTGGCGGGATCTGGACCTGGTGGGCTGCAAGGGCGTGATGAGCATCAACCACGAGCAGGTGGGCGAGGGCTACGGCCGGGACGTGATGGGCCATCCCTTCGAGCCGCTGGTGTGGCTGGCCAACGAGCTGTCAAGACGGAACCATCCGCTGAAGGCCGGCGACACGGTGATCACCGGCAGCCTGATTCCCCCGACGGCGCTGGGCTTCGCGTCTGAGGGCCGCATCTCGATCGAGGGCCTGGGCGAGGCGGTGGTGGTCTGCGCCTAGCGCTGCTGCGCATCCTTCGGGCTTGAGTTGCCCGTCTCAACCCACAGGTCATATACGGCGCGGCGCGGGAGGCTGGTAGAGGCGACGACCTCGGCCACCGCGTCGCGCCCGCGTTTCCCGGCGGCGCGGTGTTCCGTGAGGGCTTGGCGCGCGGCCTCCAGTTGTTCGTCATGGCTGGCGGCCTGGCTTGGTGCGTCAACGATGACTGGCCCGATGACGATGGTGAACTCGCCGCGGGGCTCGGTGAAGTAGTCCAGCGCGCCGGAGGCCGTCCCGCGCCAAACCTCCTCGTGGAGCTTGGTAAGCTCGCGGCAGACGGCGATGAGGGGATCGTTGAGCGCGGCGGCTATGTCCGCGAACGTTGCTCGAACACGGTGTGGCGCTTCGAATAGCACGATGGTCTGATCGTGCCGCGCAGCTCGGGTCAGTGCCTCAGTGCGATCTGAACGCCGGCGGGGCAGGAAGCCCAAGAAGGAGAAACGGTCGGCGGGGAAGCCGGCGACGGACAGGGCAGCGATGACAGCAGATACGCCGGGGATGCTGACGACGGTATGGCCCGCATCAGCGACGGCGGCGACCAGGCCGGCGCCTGGGTCGCTGACTGCGGGGGAGCCGGCGTCGGTGGCCAGGGCAACGTCGCCTTGAGACAGCGCCTCCAGGATGCGGGGCAGCTGCCGTTGCCAGTTGTGCTCGTGGCAGCTGAGCAGGCGCGGGTGGGCGTCCAGGTGGGCCAACAGGCGGCGGGTGACGCGGGTGTCCTCGGCGGCGACCAACGGCACGGAGGACAGGATGCGGCTGGCGCGAAGGGTGAGGTCCTCCAGGTTGCCGATGGGGGTGCCGATTACGTAGAGGGTGCCCACGGAGACACATGATGGTACTGTACTGCCAACAATGCAAGCCGGCATGATTGCAAGGATGCGAGGAGATATGACCCTGCGCCGGCTGAAGGCACTTGCCAGTCGGTTAGCGTCGGCAGTTCTCATATATGCGGGTTGCAGACGGATGGACGAGTGGTTTGCTCGGGCAGCAATCAGGGCAATCGCGTCTTAGTTGATTTTTTAGAAATATGCTAACGTGCCATGATTCATTGACCATCGTGGAGGGAAATGGGCATGGCGCAACGTCCCAAGGCAACCATCCTCGAGCATTTCGCCGAGTTGGACGATCCCCGAGTGGAGCGCACCCGACGCCACAAACTGGTGGACATCCTGGCCATCGCCATCTGCGCCACCATCTGCGGCGCCGATTCCTGGGTCCACATCGAGCTCTTCGGCAGGAGCAAGCTGGCCTGGTTTCAGAGCTTTTTGGAACTGCCTCACGGCATTCCGTCCCACGACACCTTCGGGGATGTCTTCGCTCGCCTGGACCCAGTGCAGTTGCAGAACTGCTGCATCTCATGGACCCAGGCCATCGCTGAACTGCTCCCCGGGGAGGTGGTCGCTATCGATGGGAAGACGGCCCGACGGTCCTATGACCGGGCCGGAAAGAAGGGGGCCATTCACAGGGTCAGCGCCTGGGCCACCCAGCAGACCCTGACCCTGGGCCAGGTCAAGACTGACGAGAAATCCAACGAGATCACCGCCATTCCTCAACTGCTGGAGTTGCATGGCTGCATCGTAACCATTGACGCCATGGGTTGCTAGCGTGAGATCGCCCAGCGGATCACCCGGACTGAAGAGCACCCAGGGCGGCGCCGACTACGTGCTGGCGGTGAAGGAGAACCAGGGTCAACTGTACGAGAGTATTCAGGACCTGTTCGAAGGGGCCGAGGCATTGGGCTTTGACGAGACACCCTATGACCACGCTCAGACGGTGGACAAGGGACACGGGCGGGTGGAACGCCGGGAATGCTGGGTCATCACCGAGCCGGACTGCCTGGACTACCTGGACCCCCAAGAGCAATGGCCGCAACTGAAAGCCGCCATCAGGGTGGTGGGCCACCGCACCACCCTGATGGCGACGCCAGCCAACCCCGCTACTACATCAGCAGCCTGGCCGGCTCAGGAGAACAACTGCTGGCCGCCATCAGGAGCCACTGGAGCATCGAAAACTCGTTGCACTGGACCTTGGACGTGACCTTTCGGGAAGATCAGTGCCGAGTGCGCAAGGACAATGGCCCACAGAACATGAACATCCTGCGGCAGATCGGACACAACCTCTTGAAAAACGAGACCACCCTGAAAGTGGGCATCCAGGGCAAACGCCTCCACGCCGGTTGGGACGAGGACTACCTGCTCACAGTCCTCCTCGGATAAGACGCGATTGCCCTGGCTCTGTCGTAACTGTTCAGACTTGATGGGATCCGAAGCGATTTTTGCCTGTTCCGTGAGGTCACTCCAGCACAAATTGTCCGTCGCAGAACGCCTGAGGCCCCTCAAACGTGAACAGTTACGCTCTGTCCCTTGAGTTTGCCGCTCGCATTTGCCGTGTGCTATACTCGCGCCCGATCTCACGCCAGACTAGGAGAGAGGCACAAAGCTTATGGTACAAGCCCCGGAACGCCCGGCGGAGAGTGCGATTAACGTAGCTCCCGCTCTGGAACCCATCACGATGAAGTCCCTACTGGAAGCTGGCGTCCACTTCGGCCACCAGACCAGGCGGTGGAACCCACGGATGCGCCGCTACATTTTCACGCAGCGCAACGGGATCCACATCATCGATCTGCAGCAGACGATGGGACTGATTAACGACGCGTACCGGGCGATGGTGGAACTGGCCGCCAGTGGTGGCAAGGTGTTGTTTGTCGGTACCAAAAAACAGGCTCAGGATGTGATCTCTTCCGAAGCCGAGCGTGCAGGCCAGTGGTATGTGAACCAGCGATGGCTGGGTGGCACTCTGACCAACTTCCAGACCATCAAGGGGCGCATCGACCATATGAAGCGGCTGCAAGAACAGCGGGATACGGGTTATCTGGCGCGGTTGCCGAAAAAGGAAGTAGTGCGGCTTACGCACACCCTGGACAAGCTGGAAAAGTACTTCACTGGTCTTCGCAACATGGACAGGCTGCCCTCCGCTCTCTTCGTGATTGACATCGGAAAAGAGGACATCTGCATCGCCGAAGCTCGCCGGCTCAACATCCCCATTTTTGCGATTGTTGATACTGACTGTGACCCCGGCCAAGTTACTCACGCGGTGCCCGGCAATGACGACGCGGTTCGTTCCATCCGATTGATCACGGGGCGAATGGCCACTGCGATCGAAGAGGGCCAGGCGCAGCGAGAAGCGCTCCAGATTGCGCAAGCCCAATCAGATGGCACAGAAGAGGAACAGGACGAGGACGCAAAGCCTTTCAGCAGTACTGTGACGCTGGAAGAACTCGGACAGATGATGTCCTCTCGTCCGCTCGAGCCCTAACGCGCCCGTGGCTGGTTAATCGCTACACAGGATCATCTACCAGGAGGCTCAAAAGTTGCCTGCAGTAACCGTTGAACTGATCAAAAGCCTGCGTGAACAGACTGGCGCAGGAATCAGTGATTGCAAGCAAGCGCTGGAGGACAACGACGGGAGCCTGGAGCAAGCCATGGCTGCCCTTCGGCAGAAGGGATTCGAGCAGGCCGCCAAACGTGCCGACCGCGAAACCTCTCAAGGATTGGTTGAATCTTACATTCACACCGGCGGTAGGGTTGGTGCTCTGGTCCAGTTGGGGTGCGAAACCGACTTTGTGGCGCGCACCGACGAGTTTCGCACGCTGGCGCATGACATCGCTATGCAAGTAGCGGCCATGTCCCCGGTGTACCTGGGCGAAGAAGACAAGGATGATAACGACGACCGACCCGCCGCGCAGGTGTGCCTGATGCAACAACCGTTCATCAAAGATGGATCGCGCACGCTCGCTGACTTGGTACGGGAAACTGCCGCGCAAACCGGTGAAAACGTTCGAGTAGTTGGATTTCGTAGGCTGGCGCTAGGTGAATAGGGGACCAAACGAAAACCGCATCCCTGCCAGGTTGATGCTGAGTCGGGTTTGACCAATGGCTAGTGCCAGCGTCAAGGGTGACACGATCTATCGCCGCGTCCTTTTGAAGGTCAGCGGCGAATCTTTACAAGGGTCGGGCCCAGATACAATCGATCCCGAGGCGGTAAGCTATATCGCGGATCAAATAATCGATGCCCATTCTAGAGGAGTGGAAGTGGCGGCTGTGGTGGGTGGCGGCAATATCTGGCGCGGCTCGGCTGCCGAGCGAAGGGGCATGGAACGTTCCACTGCGGATTATGCCGGGATGGTTGCGACGATAATCAACGGCCTGGCTCTGCAGGACGCGTTGGAGCGAAGGGGGATCACAACACGAACTCAATCCGCATTGCCGATACAGGCTGTTGCTGAGCCATATATTCGGAGAAGGGCCATCCGTCACTTGGAAAAGGGGCGGGTCGTGCTGTTTTGCGCCGGGGCTGGCAACCCCTACATGTCCACCGACACGGCCTCGGCGCTTCGGGCCCTGGAGGTAGGCGCGGACGTGTTGCTGATGGCCAAAAACGGCGTTGATGGGGTTTATGATTCCGATCCGAAGACCAATCCCGGGGCGGTGCGGTTCGGTAACCTGGAATACCTGGATGCGGTTAATCGCCGACTGGAGGTGATGGACTCCACCGCGATGACGCTTTGCATGGACAACGAGATGCCAATCATAGTCTTTGATATATTCGAGCGAGGCGCCATGGGTCGCATTTTGCAAGGTGATGTGGTGGGCACGACCATTGACGACGGCTCGCGGCGCAACAGATCGTAAAAAAGAGCCTACCAACTAACGACGCTCAGCTGAAAAGGAGGGACCAAATGCCGGATCGCAACAATAGGGTCGACAGCGGCGATCAGGATGGGCCGACCATTGATGCCGTACTGGCCGAAGCGGAGCGCAAAATGGGCCAATCCATCGAGGCGATGCGCCGCGACATCAGCACGCTCCGGACTGGACGGGCAACACCGGCGCTCATTGAAGACTTGACGGTTGATTACTATGGGTCGCCCACACGTCTCAAACAGATTGCTTCCATATCTGCTCCAGACGCGCGTGCCATCATGGTGCAGCCTTGGGACCGGCAGGCGTTGCGTGACATTGAGCGGAGCCTGACTCAATCCGAAATGGGTTTCAATCCGTCAAACGACGGTAACGTGATAACCGTACCCATACCACCGCTTACGCGGGAGAGACGGCAGGAGATGGTTCGCCTGCTGAAACGTAAGGCAGAGGACAGTAAGGTGGCAGTCCGCAACGTACGTCGAGAAGGTGTGGACTCCATGCGGAAAATGGAACGGGACAAATCGATCTCGCAGGACGAGAATCGCCGGAGCCAGGACTCGCTTCAAAAGGCCACAGATGCCCACGTCAAGGCCATTGACGAGGTTGCGGCCACTAAGGAAGCGGAAATCATGGAGGTTTAGCTTCAGTCTCTAACTCCTGGCACCCGCGTTAGCGCGTCCTTACCCCAATGTTGAACGCCCGCCATATCTGGGACCTTGTCCTCATCGGAACCGATAGGCGGGCAAATGTTTGCCTGGATAGCGTGGAGTTGAATCCCCGAAAATCCGTCCTCGGACAGGGCGGATGGGGCCATCCGATCTCGGCATGCCACCCCCGCTTCCAAGGTTCCCCGGCGTGCCAGCGGTTCAACTGTCGATAACTTTGTTCATGCCACATCAATCGTCCTCTCCCGACATCAACTCTTCCATGCCGATCGCCGGTGCAGACGGTGAACCCGGTCCGACACCCAGCCATGTGGCCATCATCATGGACGGCAACGGGCGCTGGGCAGAACGCCAGGGTCTCCCGCGGAAGGCGGGACATAGGCGCGGAGTCGGCAACATCCCTCGGGTGGTCGAGTCGCTATCCCAACGCGGCGTCAAGGTGGTTACGCTCTACGCTTTCTCGACAGAGAACTGGCGAAGACCCAGCGATGAAGTGGACAGCCTGATGGCCATCCTGGCGGAAGAGGTCGAGCCGCAAACTCGGGAACTGCATCGAGCGGGAGTGAAGCTGGTGCATCTGGGTGATACGAGCCCGCTCGATCCCGTGCTACAGGATGCGATACGGCAAGCTCAGACCGTCACCAAACACAATGCAGGGATCACGGTTAACGTTGCTTTCAATTACGGGGGCCGGGACGAGATCTTGCAGGCGGTGCGGCGCATATTGGCAGATGGAGTGGCTCCCGAGGCGGTGGACGAATCTCTGTTCAGCCGGTACCTGTACACCGATGGCTGCCCTGATCCTGACCTGATCATCCGCACTGGAGGCGAGCAGCGGCTCAGCAACTTCCTCATCTGGCAGGCTGCTTACAGCGAGTATTACCACACCCCTGTACTTTGGCCTGACCTGGATGCAAAAGAGTTGGATCTCGCATTGGGTGCATATCGCCAACGGCAGAGGCGGTTTGGCTCCCTGAATACCCAGGCCACCGCTTCTGGAGTGTAAAGCGCGTGCTGGTCCGCCGGGTTCTCACTGCTCTGGTGGGTGTGCCCGTGGTGCTGGCATGCGTATGGTTTGGCCCGCCTTGGATTACTGTCCTGACTGCTGTGGCCGCAGTCATCGGCGTGGGGGAGGCTTATCGACTGTATTTTCGTGTCGGGCAGGGGTCGGGATACGACGACGGTGAGGAGACGCCACTACCGTTTCTGTTGGGAGGCGCATGGGCGATAGCACTGGTATTGGCCGGAGAGCTGGCGGAGCGGCCGCAGGACTTTGGGTGGGCAGCGCTGGGAATTTGTGCCATCGGGGTCGTGGTCGCCGGGCTGTGGATGATCGCTGCATGGCACGGCAAGCGACCGATAGCGGCGGCGAGCTTTTTGGTGATATCACCAGTTTATATTGGAGGAGCGTTGGCGTCTGCAGCGGCGCTGCGGGGGATAGACGGAATGCCCAGCTTATGGCGGGCCGAGGTTGACGACCGTGCGCATCCCATATTGGTACCGCCGTCGATCGAAGATGACGGGATCAGCGAACCTTTTGAGACTGTTGCAGACGTGCAGGCAGGAGATGGTGGGTTTTGGCTTCTCCCTGACGTAGCAGGATCCGAATTCGCCCAGGAAGTCTCCCTTCTCACGGAAACCGGTTGCTGGTGGCTGCTGATGGTCATTCTCACCGTATATGCAGCGGACACGGGAGCGTACATGGTGGGTCGACTCGTGGGAAGACACCGCATGGCTCCCGGCATTAGCCCTGGGAAGACCTGGGAAGGGACCGCTGGGGGGATGCTCGCGACGGTTATAGCGGCGGTCGCGTTGGGAGTGCTGTTCCCGCTGCATATCGAGATTTGGCAGCCGGCGCTGATTGGTGTTATTTTAGGCGCCATTGCGCCAATCGGTGATCTGTTGGAATCGAAAATCAAACGATTGGCGGACGTCAAGGACTCAGGCATCCTGTTCCCCGGCCACGGCGGGATGCTGGATCGTTTGGACAGCTTGATGCCTTCTTTGATACTGGTGTATATCCTGGTGGCCGTGAGCACCTCGTAGACTGAATGGACCGCGAATATATGCGACGCATCATTGTACTCGGTTCTACTGGCTCGATAGGACGCCAAACGCTGGATATCGTTCGGGCCTTCCGCAAGGAATTCGAAGTGGTTGGCTTGGCGGCCGGCAACAACACGGCCCTGCTTCTGGAACAGGTGGCAGAATTCAGCCCCAATTATATTTGGTGCTCAAACCCTCCGGCAGAGTTGCCTGACGGCACGAAAATAATGCCAATGGAGGAGATGGCGTCGCTCCCTCAGGTAGATCAGGTCATGGTCGCTTTGATGGGTGCGGTTGGATTGTCACCTACGATGAGCGCTCTCCGGGCGGGGAAGCGGGTCGCACTGTCCAACAAAGAACCGATCGTGATGGCGGGTCAGGTGCTAAAGGGAGCGGAAGCCGATCACGGTGGAGTCATTCTGCCAGTGGACAGCGAGCCCAGCGCCATTTGGCAGTGCCTGCAGGGAGAAGACAATCACATCAGACGTTTGATGATCACCGCCAGCGGCGGACCGTTTCGCCGTACGCCCCTAGACGAACTGGAGACTGTCACGCCCGAGCAGGCGCTCAAACACCCGACCTGGCGCATGGGTGACAAGATCACCATCGACTCCGCCACGCTGATGAACAAGGCTTTCGAGGTAATCGAATCCCATTGGCTGTTTTCGGTGCCCTGGGAAGACATCACGGTGGTGGTGCATCCTCAGAGCACCATACATTCTATGGTCGAATTCGACGATGGATCGGTGAAGGCACAGTTGGGACCGCCGAGCATGCGCTTGCCCATCCAGTATGCACTGTTCTATCCCAAGCGGTTCGCCAACGATGAGATCCCAAGGCTGGATATTGGAGCTCCGTGGTCGTTGGACTTCGAACCGTTGGAGCCGAAACGTTTCCCCTGCTTTGACTTGGCGGTCTCAGCAGGCAAAACCGGTGGGACGATGCCCGCTGTGCTGAGTGCTGCGGATGAGGTGGCGGTGCAGGCCTTTCTGGCCGGGCGCATCGGTTTCACGGGAATCTACCGTGTGGTTGAGCAGGTGCTCAGCGAACACACATCGGATCCGTCGCCAGACCTGGATGCTATAGTAGAGGCAGACCGCTGGGCCAACCTGCGCGCTGCCGAGATTGCGAGCAGCGGGATGAATTAGCCGGCCACGCGGCCCAAAGCTATGGACACGTGGATTATTGCGGTGGCATCGTTCGTGCCGATGCTGTTGCTCCTGGTGGTGGTGCACGAGTTGGGGCACTTCTGGTCGGCCAAAGCCTTTGGCATCAAGGTACTGGAGTTTGGCGTCGGTTACCCGCCGCGGGCTGTCGGGATCTATACCGGTCGCACTGAAACCCTGCTTACCCCGGGCACCGTTTGCCTTAATACTGCGTTGGGCACTATTCAGCCCGGTCAGGTGATTCGCATTCTGTCCGGCGAGAATCCCGAAGGACAGTTGGTAGCCCACTATATCGAACTCCGCGAATCGGGCCTGCAGGCAGGAGTTCTCGGATCGCTGGTCCGGTTGGCAGGATTCGGTCGAGCATCCCAGCCACCCGGGAGTGCACGACAACCAGCAGGAAGAAAGCTGGACGATTTTCAGACAGATGAGTATCTCCGCCAGGAGGGACGTGTTCGGGAGGTATTGCCCGATCGCATCGTGTTGGCCGACATGATCTACTCCGTCAACTGGTTGCCGTTGGGCGGGTTCGTGAGGCTATCGGGCGAGAATAACCCTGCTGCGCCGGTCAGCCTGGCGCGTAGGAGTATCGGTCAAAGAGCAATCGTCCTGGCGGCCGGGTCAGCGATGAACGCACTGTTCCCCATCGTGGCCTTTGCCATCATGTTCATGGTCCCGCATACGGAAATGGTGGGCGGGTCCGCGGAGATCACATCGGTGGCTCCAAATTCTCCCGCCGAAGCAGCAGGTCTGTTGGCGGGAGACCGGGTGCTGCAAGTCGGGAACGAGACCCCAGGTACGCCACAAGATTTGCCTAGAGAAGTTCGTCTCGCGGCTGGCACCGAGATGACTTGGGTTGTCGAACGGGAAGGGCAGCGACGGGTGGCCCAAGTGACGCCGCGCGTGGACCCGCCTTCGGGTCAGGGCGCCGTCGGGATCAGCTTTTCCATAGTGGACCAGCAGGAGGTACGGCGAATTGAACCTCCCTGGACCGCTATCCGTCTTGGGGTGACCAGCACCTGGGATATGCTGGCTCTAATGGGGAGAGAGATCCGCGGTTGGTTCAGCGGGGGCCGTGGCCCGGAACTGAGCGGACCGATCGGTATCGCCCAGATTACAGGGGAGGTCACCCGTCAAGGTGGGTTGCAAGGGTGGATGCTGGTGGCAATTCTACTGAGTATCAATCTGGCGGTACTGAATATCCTTCCGATCCCGATGTTGGACGGCGGGCGGCTACTGTTCGTGTTCATCGAGTGGGTGCGCGGGGGCAAGCGCGTGCCATCCGAAAAAGAAGGCTTGGTCCACCTGATCGGGTTTGTGGCTCTATTAGCCTTGGTGATCGCCATTTCGGCCAATGACATAATGCGACTGGTGCGCGGAATTTCCCCGTTGGGGGGATGATTCGCAAACGCCAGTCAGAAAAATGTCGCAAGCGAAAAGCGAGTCGCAGACGCCGCGATCAACAGATGGGGCCGTCCTCCGGCGCCAGCATTGGTTCCAGCACGGCGGGAAGTTCATCGCAGGGCACGTTGGTCATTACCGGAGCGGGCGGCTTCCCGTTTGCAACGATTTGCGAGCGCTGGTACACATCGACGGCCTCGATGATCCGGCCGTCTGCGCGGATCCGTTTGCCCACTAATCCGATGTCTGCCAGAGCATGGTTGGCGCAACCATTGGCGCATCCAGACCAAAACAGGGAGATCTGCCCGGTTTGGGCACCTATCTTTTCCAAGGCCTGCGCCGTTTCCACCGCCCGCTCCTTGGTCTCGATCAAGGAATAATGGCAATAGTCGATGCCGGTACAACTGACGGTACCGCGCATCACGTCGGTCGGTCGGTGAGAGAGCGTCGCGAGTAACGGTTCTGCTGCTAGCGCCGACAAACAGGCATCGGGTACGTTTGGAATGATCAGGTTTTGCCCGGTGGTGATACGGATTTCGCCGTTGCCGTATTTATCCGCAAGGTTCGCCACTTGCCGCATCTGGGCAGAGGTGATGCGACCCACGGGCACGCAAAGGCCCACATAGTTCAACCCCGCAGCATTTTGTGGGAACACTCCCACGTGATCGGTGTGTCCGGGATTTGTCGCGTCGCGTCCGGCACGAAGCAACGGACGATTGGCTCTGGTTTCAAGCTCCGCACGGAAACGCTCGGCGCCCCATTCAGCGATGAGGAATGACAGGCGCACTTTATTACGCGCTTCGCGTGATCCGTGGTCGCGGAAGGTCAACGTTATATGGCTGCAAATTTCGGCTGCCTCTTCGGGTCTGACGAACAGATCCAGGGGAGTGTTGGGCGTGTATCCGCCGGATCCCATTTTGCCGCCTACTGCCACGTTGAAACCTGGCACCTCGGAACCGCCGATCTCTGTGACCGCCGGCGTAAGGGCAACGTCCTGGTTTGAGGTGTGGAGACAGTTATCCAGACAACCGGTGATCGCCACGTTGAATTTGCGAGGCAGGTTGGTGTACTCCCGGTTGCCGACAAACGTGTCCGTGAACTCGCGGGCGACGGGGGACGCGTCCAACAGTTCGTTGGGGTTCAAACCGGCGACCGGACATCCAACCACGGTGCGGATGTTGTCCATGCCGGTTTGCAGGGAGACCAGGCCCACTTTGTTAAGGCGTTCCCAGATATCGGGTACATCGTCGATGCTAAACTCCCGCAACTGGATCTGCTGCCGGGTGGTCAGGTCGCCAAAACCTTTTCCGTAGTCATCGCTGATTTCGGCCAAAGCGCGAAACTGGTCCGAGTTGCTGATGCCGTTGGTTATGCGCACGCGCATCATGAATCTACCCGGAGTTTGCCGACGAAAGAACACGCCCGCCCATTTCAGGCGGTCTCGCTCAATTTCGGGAATCGACTCCCATCCGCCTGCGACGTAGTTGGCAATGTCGTTGACAACCTCCAGGCCGTCTTTAGCGGATTTCATGGCTTCGACTTTATTCATCTGAGGCTGCTCCCTCGCGATAGGGTCGGCGCGATCGGCGATCCCGCATCACATACGCTAATCGACCGGTATTGCGAGGGTATTGCTGGCAGATTACAGCTCAGTAAATAGACCTAAAGCATCTGCTTTACTTGGCCGTGGAGGTTGGCTGTGTTGGCACAGTCTGCGGCGGTGCCTTCGTGGTGCATGAGCGAGGTTCACAGTGAAAGCGTACGGCCCTCTCGTCATTGACGAGAGGGCCGTACGAAAAGGCTGTTGTGGGGTTTGCGCTTACTTCAGATGTTCGTTGAAGAAAGCAATGGTCCGGGCCTGTGCGTCGTCGGCGGCAGCCTGGTTGTAGCTGTCGCGATCGTCGCAGTTGAAACCGTGCCCAGCGCCGGGGTACATCTTGAAGTCGTAGGACTTGCCGGCCGCGTCAAGTGCAGCCTCAATCTGCGCCACGTCTGCGGGGGTCGGATTGCCGTCGGTTTCGCCAAAGTTGCCCATCAGCGGGATGCTGACGTTGCCAGTACCATCGACCGGGGTAATGCCGTCACTGTAGGGCGCCAGGATGGCGCCGCCGTAATACACTACGCCTGCGGAGAGGCCGGAACAGGAACTGGCGGCCAGGTAGACCACGCGACCGCCCATGCAATAGCCGACGATCCCGATCTTCTGTCCCCGAGTGCGCGGATACGTGCGCTGTAGATAATCGACGGTGGCGTCGATGTCAACAATGATGCCCCGTCCGGTTAGCTCAGGCATGTAGGTGTTGACCGCGGCGTCGAAGTCGTCGGGAGTATAGCCGAGCATTGGGTTGGGGTTACGCTCATTGCGGTGGAACAAGGCCGGAGCTACGGCGACGTAACCCGCAGCGGCGAACCCGTCGGCCACCTTCTGGATGTGCTGATTGGCGCCGAACGCTTCCTGAACGACGATGACGGCAGGCAAGCTGGTTCCAGCGCTGGGCGCCGGGAAGCTTACGTAAGCGGCCATATCGCCAGCCTCGGCGATGTTGGCTCCTGACTCGCGTTCTTCCGCGGGGTCGGGCATTCGGATGTTTTCCCAGAACGACGGCATAGTATTTCCTCCTCCATGGTTGCGCGAACTACAGTGATACGGCGGCTCGACGGTGGCAGAGCACGCTCGTCCGCGAGGCGTATCTTTCGTGCGCCGAAATTGTAACAAAGGATCGCGGGCCAAACAAGCAGGCCACACTCAGCACCAGGGTCTTTCGATTATTTGGGAAACAAGGGTAGCGGCAAGCTTGGAGGAAAAAGCGCCGGAGATATAGGGTAGGGGCATCCACAGGTTTGAGGGTGCGTGATGAGGACAGAGCCGGGATCAGAAGCTGGATTGTCGCTGATTGAGGTGTTGGGTCGGGTGCGGGATCCGCGCAGCGCCCATGGGAAGCGTCATCCTCTGGGGGCGATTTTGGGATTGGCGGTGTGCGCCATGCTGTGCGGAGCGCGCAGTCTGTACGCCATCAGCCAATGGGGCCGAGATCAAGGTCAGGAAGTGTCCGAGGCCTTGGGGTTCACCAGGGAGCGGACGCCGTGCGTGTCCACGCTGCATCAGGTGTTCAGCCGGTTGGATCGGGAGGCATTTGAAGGGGTGTTGGGGCAATGGCTGCAGGAGCGCGGCTTGTCAGAGAGTGCGGCGGTGGCCATTGACGGTAAAAGGTTGCGGGGCATCCACGGTGATCAGTTGCCCGGGTGATCCGTTGCCCGGGGTGCATCTGGTGGCGGCGTATGCCCATCAGGCTGGGATCGTGGTGGGACAGCAGGCGGTGGGGGAGAAGAAGAACGAGTTGGCTGCCGTAGCGGGTCTGCTGGGGCAGTTGGACCTGGAAGGTCTGGTGGTAACCGGCGATGCCCAGTTCACCCAGCGGGAGGTGTGTCAGCGGATCGTGGCTCAAGGGGGCACTACTTCCTCGCGGTAAAGCACAACCAGCCCACCCTGTTGGAGGACATCACGGCCGTATGGGATGGGGTGCCTGCTTGGAATGGGGCGCCTCCGGCGCCACCCCAGGCAGTCCAGATAGGCCAGCACGGTGGTCGGGTGGAACAGCGGCGGTTGTGGGCCTCCGACCTGCTGGTGGGCTACAGCGACTGGCCGCACCTGGCCCAGGTATGCAAGATAGGGCGCATCGTCCGCAAGAAGAACGTCACTGGGCGAGAAGTGGCTTACGCCGTGACCAGCCTGCCGCCTCAGGAAGCCGACGCCGACCGGCTCCTCACCCTTTGGCGAGGACACTGGGGCATCGAGAACCGAGTGCATTGGGTACGGGACGTTACCTTTGATGAAGACCGCTCCCAAGTGCGCACGGGCTCCGCACCTCAGATCATGGCGGCCCTGCGCAATGTGGTCATCAGTGTGCTGCGATTGGCTGGGGAAACCAATATCGCGGCCGCCTTGCGCCGCTGCGCCGTGCATCCATCACGTCCGTTAGCCTTGATCGGCGCACCACCCAAATAATCGAAAGACCCTGCACTCAGCACTAGGACGATTGCAAAGTCGTCGGGGGTGGTATACAGACGAGGGAAATGAAAAGGGAGTGTGCGGATATGGAGGCGGCGGAATCTCTGTTCAAGTGCCTGGAACAGGTGGCGGATCCAAGGGAGGCCGGAGGAGACAGGCATCCCTTTCAGGCCATACTGCGGTTGACCTTGCTGGGTCTGGTCTGCGGTCAGACCACCATGGCCCACCTTGCCCGCTTTGCCAGGATGCACGGGCCGATGCTGAAAGAGCCTTTGGGGTTTGTGCGGGACCATCCGCCCCACGCCACCACCATTTCGCGCACCCTGGCTGGGGTTCCGTACGAGCAGTTGCCGGGAGCCCTCACCGGCTGGGTGGCCCGTGTGGTGGGGGAACAGAAGTTGCATGCCTCGGTAGACGGCAAGTGGGCCAAGCAGTCGGAGGATGCGGGTGGGGATCTCCTGATGATGGTGAATGTGCTGGCCCATGACCTGAAGCTGTGCCTGACCCAGTGGCCGGCGGTGGAGAAGCGGTATGAACCCGGGGTGTTGCGGGAGCAACTGGGCCAACTGTTCGAGGATTATCCCGGCCTGCGGCTGTTGACCATGGATGCTCGGTATGCGGAGCGTGACCTGTGCCGGGCCATAGTCAGCCACGGACGGGACTACCTGGTGCCAATCAAGGGGAACCAGCCTGAAGCGCTGGCCGCTTTAGCAGACGGGTTTGCCCCGGAGGAACTGGGGGAGCCTGAGGCGGAGACCTTGGGGAAAAAGCGGGTGTAATCGAAAGGCGTCGGATTGGGGCTGATGACCTGCTGGCCGACTATATCCGGGATGATTTGGGATTTCCGGGGGCGCGGCAAGGGGCCATGGTAGAGCAGGAGACGGTGGATATAGCCACTGGGGAGGTGAGGAGCGCGCGCTGGTATCTGCTGACCAGCCTGAGTTCGCGCCAGTGCGGCCCTCAAGAGCTGCTCCGGCTCTTCCGCAACCACTGGAGCATTAAGAACCGCCGACATCACGTGAAGGACCGCAGCTGGGATGAGGACGTGCACACGCTGCGCCGTCTGGGGTTGGGGGAGGTATTCGCCACCCTGGTCAACACCGGGCTGAACGCCCTGCGCTTGGAAGGATGGTTCCCTCCCCGGATGTCGCTGCCCTTGGATGTCGCTGCCCTTGGATGTCGCTGCCCTTGGATGTCGCTGCCCTTGGATGTCGCTGCCCTTGGATGTCGCTGCCCTTGGATGTCGCTGCCCTTGGATGTCGCTGCCCTTGGATGTCGCTGCCCTTGGATGTCGCTGCCCTTGGATGTCGCTGCCCTTGGATGTCGCTGCCCTTGGATGTCGCTGCCCTTGGATGTCGCTGCCCTTGGATGTCGCTGCCCTTGGATGTCGCTGCCCTTGGATGTCGCTGCCCTTGGATGTCGCTGCCCTTGGATGTCGCTGCCCTTGGATGTCGCTGCCCTTGGATGTCGCTGCCCTTGGATGTCGCTGCCCTTGGATGTCGCTGCCCTTGGATGTCGCTGCCCTTGGATGTCGCTGCCCTTGGATGTCGCTGCCCTTGGATGTCGCTGCCCTTGGATGTCGCTGCCCTTGGATGTCGCTGCCCTTGGATGTCGCTGCCCTTGCGAGCCAAAACTTGCGCCTTCCGCCCAACGCAGACCATCGACCGCCTCTACGGTCGAGCCTCCTGACTTTGCAATCGTCCTGCACTCAGCACAGGTGCTTTCCAAAGTCTTGCCATTGGGGACGTTATGTTGCCGGGATGAACGGGACGTTTCAGATTCAGGGATTCCGGCGAAAGCCAGAATGACAGTTTAACCTTGGAAAGGCCCTGCGTCCTGGCGCGCACCCAGTTTGTCATCGCGAGCAGAGAAGCGACGCGGCGATCCCGTCGCCTGGACGATTTCTCGTTCGCTGACGAGATTGCCGCGCTTCGCTCGCAATGACAAGGGAAAGGGCGCTCGCAACGACAAGGGAAAGGGCGCTCACGATGACAGTTTGAGCGCAAGTGGGTACGCGTCAGTTCTTGGCTTCGGAAAAGCCGGGGCGCCGCAACATGCGCCGCGGCGACTCGCGGCGGGCCGTCCGGGATCGTGACAGCCCGGCTGGGCACGGATCCGGCGGCTTTATGACAACGCACGGGTGGCCTACGCCCACGGAAAGGTTTGCCGGTGGGAGCGCGGGTTGGGATTTTCGCGGCGACAGCAGACAGGCGATGGACGGCGGTCGCCGGATGAATGCGGTAAGTGTTGCTGTGGACTTCCTCCGGATTTTCAGGGTGTACAGGCGATGATTTGGAGAGTGTTGACCAGGTTCCGAGCGATTATCAGCCCTACGGCCGGAGGTGGTGCGCTGGGGGTTTTGCTCTCATTCTCCATGCCTGAAGCATGGCGCGCTGTGGCAGGCGCGGTGGCCGAGGGGACTGCTCCGGTTAAAACGACCGAGGACAGTCTCCTACAGAGGCCGGCAGCGACTTGGTGCTGATTGGCCGTGAACGCTCGGAACCTGGTCGATGGAACCGATTTATCGCCTGTGAAGCCATTATAGAGCATACGTTCGGAATAGGGCAAGAGGGTGGTATCACTCACCGGGGCCTTTTCCAAGTCATTGCCATTGGGATATTGTTTTCCGGGATGAACAGGATTTGCCAGATTAGGGATTCCGACGAAACCCGGAATGACAGATTGACTTTGGAAAGGCCCTATATCCGGCACTGACGGCCCGGATCCGTGATGAGGGAGCGGTAGATTGCCTGATTTCGGCGTAGACGGGGACAGTCCTATCGCGCGCGAAGGTCACAGTTCTTGACCCGTATGAACCGACGGGCGGGCTCAATTAGGTCCGGCCGCGGGAATCCTCAGGTGGTGCGGCGGCGACCGATGAAATCTGCGATCCACATTGCGCATACGGATGCGACAGTCAGGACGGCAGACAGGATAAACGCCTGTACGTAGTCGCCCTGGAGGTCGAACATTAGGCCCGCCACGATCGGCCCAAGAAATATTGCCGCTCCGCGGCCCATTTCGACAAAACCCATCACTGTTCCCAAGGACTCGCTGGGGAAGATATCGGCTGCCTTGGCGCCAATGATTAAACCGCTGATACCGTCGGTTATTCCGGCCAGACCGACGTACACCGCCAGGGGCCAGAAACTCTGGCTGTTGCCCAGCCATAACACCAGGAGCACGGCTCCAGCGGCGACGCTCATCCCGACGGTATAAACCGACTCCCGCCCCCAGCGGTCGGTGGCCAGGCCCACCAATGGCCGGGCGAACACGCTAACGAGACCTACTGCACCCAGAGTGTTAGCCGCCGTTTGAACGCTGTAACCCGCCAAAACGAAAAACGTTACCAGATGGACGCGAATCATCTGCGTACCCGTGGAGCCGGATATGCGGGTCAGGACCAGCAGCCACATCGCGGGGTCGCCGACCATCCCTCCGACATTCGGCGCCCCCGCAGTCGCGATCCTGCTCTGCCGGTCGGTCGGCCCTTCCTGCCTGGTTTCAGGCGGCAGCGCATCTGTCGGCCCGGTCGGTACGACCCCGGATTCCGGGGGTCTTCGCTGTAACAGACCGTTGGGCAAAGCTACCAGTACAGCGAAGATGACGCCGAAGATACGATAACCAGAACGCCAGCCGAGTTCCGTGGTCAACACTGCGGCCAGCGGGGCGAACACGGCCTGCCCAATGGGATTGCCGCTATCCGCCAGCCCCAGCATTCGGCCGCGAGTACGAGGAAACCAGGGGGCGACGGTTGCGGTCATGGAAAAGGATGAAATAGCGGTGTGCCCGATCCCGGCGAACACGCTGTAGAAAATAAACATCTGCCACAGATCGGTGGCGTAACTGGACGCAAACCAGCCGAAAAGGATGAAAAGTCCGGCCAGAGGGAAGAGGACACGGGCCCCCCATCGATCCAGCAAGACGCCGAGGAACGGCGCGCAAATGGCGCCTATCAGGCCGGCAAGGGAGAATACCGCCGAAGTGTACGTAGCGCTACGACCGAAGGCGTCTTTCAGGACATTGAAATACACGGCCTCGCTGTTTTTGGTGCCGCCCTCGACGGTAAGGTTGCCCAGCGACAGGACGAATATGACCCAGCCGTAGTGGAGCCGGGAGCGGGCCGTGTTCAGCACGAGTACTCCGGGAGTCGGAACCGCTCGGCGCCGCGATGATCGGGCGAAGAAGCCGGGTGAAACATCGCGCGATTATACATGGGAGCCGTTCTGGAACCCGGCCGTGACACGCGAGGACACCGGGAGCTGCAGCGTGGACATGGTCGGCTGCCGGCGGCAGTGGCTCGCCGCGGCGACCGGCCGCCCGGGTCAACTGCCGGTTATCGAAGTGGCCGGTTCCGGCAAAGCCGACGTCCTGCTGGAGAGGCCGTGTTTCATCATCAGCCCTGCTCCGCACAACGAGAGAGATGCGAAGCTGACCACAATCAGCGAAAGCCGGAGGTCTCCAGTCAGTTCCTGGAGAATTCCTACGGCCAATGGCCCCAGTGCGATTCCCGCGGAACTGTTCATCTGGATGAAGGCCAGGCTGACGGCAATTTCACGCGGTCGTATTCCCGGCAGATTGAAGGGTACTGAATAGAGGACGGGCCAAAAGCCCCACGCAATTCCGTTGACCAAAGTGAGGGCCAATAGCGTAGAGAGCGAACCCGTAAGGGTCATGCCCGCAAAGGTAATGGCCATGACCGCACCGGTACCCAACAAAATGGTGCGCCCCTGGTCCGAAACCATAACCAGCCAACCGAAACCCAAGCCGCAGAGTCCGCCCACGAAGATCCCCACTGCCAATATGCCGCCGGACCAAATCAGGGACATTTGGTAGGTGTCCAGCATCAGGGTGGGATAGAAGCTGAGGAATCCTGACCAAGCCGCGGTGGCTCCAACAAACCCCAGACCACCTATCCACAGGTCGCGATAGCGCAACGCCCCCTTCAGAACGTTGACGTCCTGAGAGCCGAGACGCCGTCGGTATTCGGCGGTGATCCTTTCTCGCCCGAATATCAGCCACAGTATCGTCAGCACGCCGAATAGGCCGGCGAACCAGAGGAGCGTTGCTCGCCAGTCATCACCCAGAGCGACGAGAATGAATGGCGAAGCTGCCACTCCCCCACCTACCACCAAGCCGAACATGGCGTTGGAGATGCTGTTGAGCAGCACCACCTGCCTGGGTGGAAACCATTGTTGGGTCAGCAGTGCTCGCGCTGGCTGCCGGGCGGTCACGCTGACACCGAAGGCCACCCGACCCACCAGCAGCACGGCAAACCCGGGAGAGAACGACTGTGCGAGGAGGAACAGCGTCCCCAGCACCAGGGTGATGGTGGTGAGTATCTTCGGAGAGAATCGGGAGGCCCACCAGCCGATTGGAATTGCCAGGACGAGGTTTCCCCAATAGGCGGAAGAACCCAGCATACCCTGCTGCAAGGGCGAAAGCCGTAGTTCGGAGCTGACCGCAGGTAACAGGATCCCGATGGTGGACATGATCATGAAACCGGCTACGCTGGCGGTGAGCCAGACGCCCATGACCACCCAACGGTAGTGCGGAGCCTCGTCCGATTGACGTTGCGTTGTGATGCGCTTCACCCCTGGGATTGCCCCTGAACAGAGCGGTTCAATACCCCTATGGTGAGGGTGGAGTTTATTCGGCGGCCGGGAGCGGGGTCAATATGCGGAAATGCTGGATACTGGGAACTGGAGAAGCGAAGAACGGCCAACCGGTGGCGGCGGTGTTCGCCGGGCTAAACGCGCTGCCACACGAGCAAAAGACCCCCAAAATCGGCTGGTGGCGAATTGCAGCACGAGATCGGCAGGGCCTTTCGATTGTTGCCGACCGATGACGATACTTGGGCAAATCCGGTGATTTGAGCGATGACCGCCTACTGGGAGCCCCCATTGGCAGCAGAGCGAAACCGGATAATCGAATGGCCCTGACGAGATCGGCGACGGGTATTGACAATACCCGTAAAACCGGCTAAAGTTGCGGAACTCACTCGCCGTCGAGGCATCAAGTCACCGGCAGTGAAGGCTCTTTAACAGCTGAATAGTGGAAGGAAGTAAGGTTCTCATTAAGAGAGTTTGATCCTGGCTCAGGGTGAACGCTGGCGGCGCGCTTAATGCATGCAAGTCGAGCGTGATCGTGGCTTCGGCCACAATGATAAAGCGGCAGACGGCTGAGTAACGCGTGAGTAATCTGCCCTCCGGTGGGGTATAACCTCGGGAAACTGAGGATAATCCCGCATACGACCTGCATCCCTTGGGGTGCAGATGAAAGGCTTCGGTCGCCGGAGGAGGAGCTCGCGTCCTATCAGGTTGTTGGTGAGGTAACGGCTCACCAAGCCGATGACGGGTAGCTGGTCTGAGAGGATGACCAGCCAGAGGGGGACTGAGAACGGCCCCCACTCCTACGGGAGGCAGCAGCAGGGAATCTTGGGCAATGGGCGAAAGCCTGACCCAGCGACGTCGCGTGGGGGACGAAGGCCTTCGGGTTGTAAACCCCTTTTCCGAGGGAAGAGAAAGGACGGTACCTCGGGAATAAGCCCCGGCTAACTACGTGCCAGCAGCCGCGGTAATACGTAGGGGGCAAGCGTTACCCGGAATCACTGGGCGTAAAGTGCGCGTAGGCGGTTGGATAAGTCTCTTGTGAAAGCTCCCGGCTCAACTGGGAGAGGTCAAGGGATACTATTCGACTTGAGGACAGCAGAGGTAAGCAGAATTCCCGGTGTAGCGGTGGAATGCGTAGATATCGGGAGGAACACCAGTGGCGAAAGCGGCTTACTGGGCTGTATCTGACGCTGAGGCGCGAGAGCGTGGGGAGCAAACTGGATTAGATACCCAGGTAGTCCACGCCCTAAACGATGGATACTAGGTATGGGGGGTATTGACCCCCTCCGTGCCGTAGCTAACGCGTTAAGTATCCCGCCTGGGGACTACGGCCGCAAGGCTAAAACTCAAAGGAATTGACGGGGGCCCGCACAAGCGGTGGAGCGTGTGGTTTAATTCGATGCTAAGCGAAGAACCTTACCTGGGCTTGACATGTTGGTAGTAGGAACCCGAAAGGGTGACGACCTCGGGGTAACTCGGGGAGCCTGCACAGGTGCTGCATGGCTGTCGTCAGCTCGTGCCGTGAGGTGTTGGGTTAAGTCCCGCAACGAGCGCAACCCTCGTCGCTAGTTATTTTCTCTAGCGAGACAGCCTCCCGCAAGGAGGAGGAAGGTGGGGACGACGTCAAGTCATCATGGCCCTTATGTCCAGGGCTACACACACGCTACAATGGCCGGTACAATGGGTTGCCAAATCGCGAGATGGAGCCAATCCCACCAAAGCCGGCCCCAGTTGGAATTGCAGGCTGAAACCCGCCTGCATGAACGCGGAATCGCTAGTAACCGCAGGTCAGCATACTGCGGTGAATACGTTCCCGGGCCTTGTACACACCGCCCGTCACGTCATGGAAGCCGAGAACGATTGAAGTCGCTGAGCTAACCCGCAAGGGAGGCAGGTGCCGAGGTCGGGTTCGGTAACTGGGACGAAGTCGTAACAAGGTAGCTGTACCGGAAGGTGCGGCTGGATCACCTCCTTTAAAGGGAGACCTTGGTCGGTAAACACCATCAGTGGTGTGAGCCGGCACACTCCCAGGTCAATCAGCGGATGTTCCCGCTACTCGGGTTTTCTGGTCGAGTCATTTTGGCTCCCGTGCCCAGAGAACGGGTTCCCTGAGAAAATCCGCTGTTCCCCGACCATTTGGTCGGAACAAATCGCAAACTTCTTGCTTCCTTTCACTAATCAGCTGGTAACGAGTGCCGAAAAACTTCGGGCCTTTGAAAAAAGGCCCGTTTCGCTTGTATATTGAGTGCATGCGCATTTCAGATCTGGGTGAATTCGGCCTTATCGAATTGGTGCAAGAGTGGACGCGCGATCCCGGGTGTCCTGGAGACATCGGTCCGTCACGCGTTTACCGGACCGTTGTTGGTAACGGTGATGACGCTGCGGCCGTGACTTTTGGCCGGAATGACGTCACGGAGTTGTACACGACGGACACCATGGTGGACGGAGTTCACTTCACAACTGAAACCACGCCATGGCGAGATTTAGGTTGGAAAGCGATTGCCTCCAACGTCAGTGACGTAGCGGCTATGGGAGGATCGCCGGGCCTCGCTTTGGTCACGTTGGGTTTGCCGGCGGACATGCTGGTCGCCGATGTCAAAGACCTGTACGCCGGGATGGCCGAGATTTGTCGGGAATTCGGGGCGGTGATCATTGGTGGGGACATGGTTCGGTCCCCGGTGGCCTTTATTACTGTAGCGCTAACGGGCATGGCGACTGGTGAACCGATGGTGCGAACAGCGGCAAGACCAGGGCACTTGGTGGGGGTCACTGGCCCGGTGGGTGGGTCGGCTGGCGGCCTTCGAGCGCTGCTACAAAAGGACGGTGATTTGGGGTCGGAAACAGAACAACTCGTGATGATGCATCGGCGTCCGCGGCCGCACGTGCCGGAGGGGCAGGCTCTGGTGGCCAATGGCATAGATTCGGCCATGGATGTCAGCGACGGGTTGGCTGATGACCTGGCCAAGTTGTGTACCGCCAGCGGGGTCGCAGCTACCCTGTGGGCCGAAAAAGTGCCGGTGCACCCGGCGCTGAAATCTGTGTTCTCGGAGGACTGGCTCGACCTGGCTCTGTACGGTGGAGAGGACTATGTCATCCTGTTCACGGCGCAACCCGAAGTCATGAGCACCGCCTTAAATGTGTTGCCCGAAGGCGCTGCGATCATCGGGAAGATAACCAACGGTATCGCAGGGGAGGTCACGGTATTGGATCGCGATGGTTCACCCCGTCTCAAGACCGGTACCGGGTGGGATCATTTCAGTTGATCGTGGCCCGCGGGTGGATAGTGAGGCCGTGAATTCGGTCATGTGGACAAGCATCACAATCCATACTGATACCGCCGAAAAGACCCGCGAGGTAGGTGAAGCCATCGGTGAGATGGCCGCACCTGGTGACATCTACCTGCTGACCGGTCCACTGGGCGCCGGCAAGACTTGCCTCACCCAAGGCATAGCCCGAGGGTTGGGGGCACCCGGTTACGCGCGCAGCCCTACTTTCGTACTCGTGACCCGGTATCGGGGTCGTCTCACAATCCACCACGCGGATTTGTACCGAATCGGCCAACCCGCGGAAGCATGGGACCTGGGGCTGGAAGATATCATGGCAGCCGGGGAAGACGTACTCATCGTGGAATGGGCGGACCGGGCCGCCGAGATATTTCCACGGGACGCGTTGTGGATTGCATTGGACTACGCAGCGGACGGCAACCCGGCGGCGTGCGAGGTGATCCCTGATGCCGAAGGTTCAATACCGTCGCGACACCGAATTGCCATCGACGGTGCTCCCGATCGATACGAGCAGATAATGGTACGGTTGCAGCGCTGTTTCCGCTCCGATGGACTTGGTGAAATGTCCTGATGCTGCTGGCCATCGACACCTCATCGCGCTACGGGGGAGCCGCGCTCGCCGGTGGTGATGGAGAGTTGGTGCAGGCGCGGATGTGGCGCTCCACTGCCAATCACACTGCACAACTGATGCCGGCGGTGACCGAGTTATTGACCGCGCAGGGCATCCGGGCTTCAGTACTGACCGGTGTAGCCGTTGCGCTGGGACCGGGGCCGTTCAGCGCCTTGCGGGTGGGCGTCAGCGCCGCCAAGGGAATGGCCATTGCCGGCGGATTTCCCATAGTTGGCGTGGACACGCTGCTGTTGGAGGCTTGGCCGTACTTAGACTTTGGGATACCTCCGCAATTGCCGGATGCCGGGGCCACCGTAGCCTGGCTGGACGCCGGACGCAACGAAGTTGCTGCTGCGGCATTTGGCGCCAACGGTGAACGGTTGGGGGATGACAGGGTCGCGGCACCGGTAGAATTGTTGAAGCAGGACGCCGAATATCCCGGGGCGGCCGTCTATTGTGGTGAGGCGGCCTGGAGGCATCGGGAAGATATTGCCACTTTGACCGCAGACGAACCCGGATACGTGGTAATGCCATGGACGCCGGCCGACCGCCTCTGGGCGTTGACGGAAGTGGCTTCCCAACGACTGGGCGAAGGCGAGCACGACGACCTGGCCACACTGCAACCGTATTACCTGCGGATGCCGACCATCGGGGCACCTCGGCAGCGCGACCAGGTTCGCCAGGGACGACCGCCTTCGGCATAGACCGACCTGCTCAACATCATCCAACAACAGGAGTAAGTAAATCTATGGAACGGACTTTCGTGGCTATCAAGCCAGACGGAGTGCAGCGCGGCCTGGTCGGTGAGGTCATCTCCCGGCTGGAGCGCCGCGGCCTGAAGCTGGTCGCCATTCGCCTGATGCAGGTGGACGAGGATCTGGCCGGACGGCATTACGCAGAGCACGTCAATCGGCCGTTTTTTACGTCGCTGGTGTCGTTCATCACCTCCGGGCCAATCGTGGCAATGATCTGGGAGGCGAACAACGCCGTGGCACTGGCGCGGCAGACCATGGGATCGACGAACCCTGCGGAAGCAGCGCCAGGGACGATACGGGGCGACCTCGGAATAGACATCGGCCGCAACATCGTTCACGGTTCCGACGGGCCGGAATCCGCGGGACGGGAAATCGGCCTATTCTTTGGAGCCGGCGGCGCTGTGGACTATTCGCGCAGCATAGACCAATGGATTATAGAATCCTGACCACCTGCGGGGCGCGGTTCCACAACCGTTCCAGCCCAAAGAAGCGACGCTCTTCCGGGCCAAAGATGTGGATTATCACGCCGGCGAAATCCAGGAGCACCCACCCTGACGCCGGGGTGCCCTCACGATGGTGGCGCGGGATGCGAGCGTCCTTCATGGCCGCGGACAGGTCTTCTTCAAGAGCCTCAATCTGGCGCGCAGAATCCGCGGTCATTACGACAAAGTAGTCTGCGAAAACCGTCAACGCTCGAAGATCGAGCATGACGATGTCGGAGGCCAGCTTGTCGGCGGCCACGTCAACAGCCAACCGCGCGACGTCGGCGGGAGCAAAAGCTTCAGTAGTACTGGTCATAGGATAGCTGTCACGGGTTGTTTTTGGATCTCGTAGGAAACCCCTACGGGTAGGTGGCGGGAGTATAGGCCGACGGAGCTCTGCCTTGCAATCCCCGTCCATTGTGATATATTACACAAACTAATTTTGCCAGCAGCAGTGAGACACTCCGTACGTGAAGGGATGGCAGTGACTTTCGGCATAGCTGGTGGCTTTTTCATTTCTCCAGGAACCGCAGGGGCAGCCATGAATTCGCTCAAAGAACTGGCCCAGTCCGGATTATACGCTCCCGAGCAAGAGCACAACGCCTGCGGCGTCGGCATGGTTGCCAACATTAAGGGCGAAAAGACCCACTCCATAATCACTGAATCGCTTGAGGTCCTGAACAACCTGGGACACCGTGGAGCTTCCGGTTCAGACCCGGACACCGGAGACGGAGCGGGAATCCTGGTCCAGATGCCAGATGCCTTTTTCCGCAAGTTCACTGCTGAAATCGGATTGACCCTTCCCCCGGAGGGCGAATACGGGGTCGGCATGGTCTTCTTGCCCCAGGACACCGCTCCTCTGGCGGCTTGTGTGGCACATATCGAAAAGATAGTGGCAGACGAGGGGCTGACGCTACTGGGTTGGCGGGAAGTGCCGCTGAACCCGGCAGCGATTGGACGGGATGCCAGGGTAGTTTGCCCCACCATCCGGCAATTCTTTGTGGGGAAAGGGTCCGCAAACACCCCCAATAGGGCCGCGTTGGAGCGCAAACTCTACGTGGTGCGTAAGGCTATCACCAACACGCTGCATACCGCCGGCATCAGCGACGACGATGCCGACTTTTATTACATCTGCAGCCTGAGCGCCAACACCGTCGTGTATAAAGGCTTGCTGGTGTCATACCAACTGCCTAACTTTTATCTCGACCTAAACGACGAAGCGATGGTGTCAGCCTTTGCGCTGGTCCACTCCCGGTTCAGCACCAACACGCTTGGGCACTGGAAGCTGGCGCATCCGTACCGCTATCTAGCGCACAATGGGGAGATCAACACGTTACGCGGCAACATCAACTGGATGCGTGCCAGGGAGTTCCGATTCAATTCGCCTTTGTACGGCGACGACATCAATAAGCTGGCGCCAATCTGTGACCCGCAGGCGAGTGACACGGCCAGTTTCGACAACGCGCTGGAACTGCTGGTCATGACGGGCCGTGACTTGGCCCATTCCATGCTGATGATGATCCCGGAGGCGTGGGATCAGCATGAAACCATGTCCCGGGAGAAAAAAGACTTTTACGAGTTCCACTCGTGCATGATGGAGCCGTGGGACGGTCCGGCCATGATGTTGGCCACCGATGGAAAGGATGTCTGTGCTGTTCTGGACCGCAATGGTCTCCGACCGTTCCGCTATACGGTGACTCACGACGATAAACTGGTAATGGCTTCGGAGACCGGCGTGCTGAACCTGCCGCCAGAGAGCATAAAGGAAAAAGGTCGCTTGCAGCCCGGTCGCATGTTCCTGGTCAGCTTTGACGAAGGGCGCATAATCGGCGACGAGGAACTGAAGCATACGTTGGCCAATCGGCGGCCGTACGGACAGTGGCTCAAAGATAACAAGATTGAACTTGACGATCTGCCTGCGGCTGGAGCAACGCCTCCGGTGGGTGGCGATGATCTACGGCAACAGCAGCGTTCGTTCGGTTACACGATCGAAGAACTGCGAATGCTGACCACGCCGATGGCCGCCGCTGGCTATGAAGCCATAGGTTCCATGGGCAACGATGCTTCGCTCGCGGTTCTGTCTGATCAGAACAGGCCGCTGTTTGATTACTTCAAGCAGTTGTTTGCGCAAGTTTCCAACCCGCCTCTAGACGCCAACAGGGAAGAGTTGGTCACTTCTTTGGAGGCGTTTGTTGGTAGCGAACAGAATCTCTTTGAAGAGTCGCCGCTGCATTGTCGCCAACTGAAGCTCAAATCACCGCTGCTTACCGATGAACAATTGGCACAGATCCGAGCCCTGGATCTGCCTGGACTGTCGTCGGTCACGTTGCCCGCCCTGTTCGACGCCAACGTCGGTTCAATGCAGGGAGCTCTGGACAACCTTTGTGACGCTGCATCGAAGGCAGTCGCCGAAGGCAAGAACATAATTATCCTGTCCGACCGCGGTGTGGACGCGAACAATGCACCGATTCCCAGCTTGTTGGCGACCAGCGCGGTGCACCATCACCTGATACGCACTGGAACGCGCACCCGGGTTGGCTTGGTTGTGGAGTCGGGAGAGCCAAGGGAAGTTCAGCACTTCTGCCTGTTGATCGGGTACGGCGCTGGCGCCATCAATCCGTACTTGGCATTGGAATCCGTTCGGGATCTGGCCGAGCGCGGCGAGTTGAACGGAACCAAACCGGACTACGCGGTCTACAACTTCATCAAGGCCAACGAGAAAGGCATCCTGAAGGTGATGTCCAAGATGGGCATCTCTACGGTCCAGTCGTACCGGGGAGCCCAGATCTTTGAAGCCATCGGTCTGAACGAGGAACTGGTGGACCGATATTTCACCCGTACGCCCTCGCGCATCCAGGGGATCGGCCTCGACATTGTTGAGGAGGAAACCCTGCAGCGGCACCAGATTGCATTCAACGACCCATTCGTGCCGGGGATGCAGGAGCTAGACATGGGGGGCCAGTACCAGTGGCGACGGCACGGCGAGTTCCACCAGTGGAATCCGGAAGCAATCGCCAAACTGCAGTATGCCACCCGTGCCAACGATCCGCGGGCCTACCGTGAATTCGCCGAGCAAGTGAATGACCAGAGCCGCCGCATGGCAACGCTCCGAGGCTTACTCGATTTCACGGACCTCCAACCGATTGCCCTCGACGAAGTGGAACCAGCTGTCGACATCGTGAAGCGGTTCGCTACAGGCGCGATCTCGCTGGGTTCCATTAGCCGCGAAGCGCACGAAACGATGGCGATCGCCATGAACCAGTTGGGTGCGCGCAGCAACACCGGCGAAGGTGGAGAGGATTTCCACCGCTACGCTCCCGACGAGAATGGCGACAATCGTTCGAGCGCCATCAAGCAGGTGGCTTCGGGTAGATTTGGCGTTACGCCCAATTACCTGGTGAACGCCACCGATCTTCAAATCAAGATGGCCCAGGGTTCCAAGCCGGGCGAAGGTGGCCAGTTGCCCGGCCACAAAGTGGACGAATACATCGGTTGGGTGCGGCACACGACGCCGGGAGTGGAGTTGATCTCCCCGCCACCCCACCACGACATCTACTCGATTGAAGATCTGGCACAGCTGATACACGACCTGAAGAACATCAACCCCGAGGCGCGTATCCACGTGAAGTTAGTGTCCGAGGTAGGTGTAGGCACCATCGCCGCTGGGGTATCAAAGGGGCACGGCGATGTGGTGCTCATCAGCGGTCACGACGGCGGTACCGGAGCTTCTCCGGAGTCTTCCATAAAGCATGCCGGATTACCTTGGGAATTGGGAGTGGCCGAAACTCAGCAAGTTCTGGTGGCCAACGACCTCCGCAGCCGTATTGTGGTCCAAACGGACGGACAGTTGAAGACGGGCCGCGACGTGGCTATCGCAGCGATGTTGGGCGCAGAAGAGTTCGGCATGGCCACGGCCGCGCTGATTGTCAACGGCTGTATCATGCTGCGCAAGTGCCACCTAAACACGTGTTCCGTGGGAATTGCCACACAGGATCCGGAATTGCGCAAGCGTTTCGCGGGGCAGCCGGGGCATCTGGTCAACTACTTTTACTTTGTAGCGGAAGAACTTCGGGAGATCATGGCCGAGTTGGGTTTCCGCACGGTGGCCGAAATGGTGGGTCGAGTCGACAAGCTGGAGACCCGCAAAGCGGTGGATCACTGGAAGGCTTCAGGCATCGACCTGTCCAAACTGTTGACCATTCCGTCACGGGCCCAACGCGTCCAGACGTACTGCTGCATCGATCAGGACCACGGGCTGGAAAAGGCTTTGGACCACCAACTGATTGCGCTGGCCCAACCCGCTATCGAGAATGGGACGCCAGTGCACATCAGCTTGCCCGTGAGTAATTCGAACCGCACGGTTGGAGCCATGCTTAGCGGGCGTGTTGCACGCAAGTACGGCGAAGATGGGCTCCCCGACGGCACCATTAATATCGATCTGGAAGGCTCGGGCGGCCAGAGCTTCGGAGCGTTCCTGGCCCCCGGCGTCTCGATCCGACTGGCGGGCGACACCAACGACTACATGGGCAAAGGCGTCGGAGGCGGGCGCGTCGTCATTGTGCCGCCCAACGGTTCCGGATTCGTACCCGAAGACAACATCATCATCGGCAACGTAGCCCTCTATGGCGCCACCGGCGGCGACGTATTCATTCGCGGAAGGGCGGGAGAACGGTTTGCCGTGCGAAATAGCGGAGCCCGAGCTGTAGTTGAGGGCGTCGGGGATCACGGTTGTGAGTACATGACCGGCGGCGTCGTAGCGGTGATCGGCAGTACCGGTCGCAATTTCGGGGCTGGCATGAGCGGGGGGATTGCCTTCGTTCACGACCCTGACGGCGATTTCCACATCTGCTTCAACGACGGAATGGCCGATCTGGAAGACTTGGCTGAGCAAGAGGACATTGATCTGCTGCACGGGCTGCTCTCCGAGCATTTGGAGCGAACCGGGAGTGGGCCGGCCCGAAGGATTTTGGACGGCTGGCAGGCGAGCATCCGTGAGTTCCGCAAAGTGATGCCGCGCGATTATCGGCGCGTGCTCCTGGAACGGGCGCAGCGGGCAGCGGCCGAGTTGGCGGCGGTGCCCAATGGGTAAAGTTACCGGATTCGTCGAGTTCGGGAGGACCCCTCCAGAACGACGCTCCCCTTCGGAGCGTATCAGCGATTATCAGGAGTACTATCATCGGTGGTCCGACCAACAGGCGGCCGAGCAAGGCGGTCGGTGCATGGACTGCGCGGTGCCGTTCTGCCACATGGGGTGCCCGCTTGGGAACGTAATACCTGACTTCAACCATCAGGTTTATCTCGGGAACTGGGAGCGGGCGCTGGAAGTGTTGCTCAGCACCAACAACTTCCCGGAGTTTACGGGACGAATCTGCCCCGCTCCCTGCGAAGCGTCGTGCGTGCTCAGCATCAATTCGGACCCCGTCACCATCGAATACATCGAAAAGGAAATTAGCGATCGGGGCTATGAGCAGGGCTGGATCAAAGCAATGCCGCCCAAGACCCGCACGGGTAGAACCGTGGCCGTGGTCGGCAGCGGGCCATCGGGACTAGCCGCAGCCCAACAATTGAATCGCGCGGGCCACAGGGTCATGGTGCTGGAGCGGGCTGATTACATCGGTGGACTGTTGATGCTGGGTATTCCGGACTTCAAGCTGGAGAAGTCGGTTGTTCAGCGCCGGGTCGAGCTGATGGAAGCAGAGGGTATTGAGTTCCGCACCGGTGTCAACGTTGGCGCGAACTATCCGGCTGAGAGGTTGTTGGAAGACTATGACGCCGTATGCCTGACCGGCGGTTCCACTCAAGCTCGGGATCTCGACGTGCCGGGACGTGAGCTGGACGGCGTACATTTTGCGATGGAATATCTGCCACAGCAAAACCGCGTGCTGGCCGGAGAGACCATAGACGGTCAGATCACGGCGGAGGGCAAAAGAGTAATCATACTGGGCGGAGGCGACACTGGCGCCGATTGCCTGGGCACCGCTCACCGGCAGGGAGCCGAGATTGTCCACCAGTTCGAATTGCTACCTGAGCCTGCGGAAACGCGTCCGGATGACAACCCGTGGCCGAGTTGGCCGATGATCCTGCGATCCTCCGGCGCCCACGAAGAGGGTGGCGTGCGCGATTACAATATCCTCACCAAATCACTTTCGGGGGCGAACGGCCAGGTTAGCCAACTGCACGCCGTCCGAGTGGACTGGACCCGGGGCGAAAACGGCCGCTTCCAAATGGCGGAAGTGCCGGGTAGCGAGTTCAGCGTGGACGCAGATTTGGTGTTGCTGGCGATGGGTTTTCTCCACCCAGAACACGGCGGGATGCTGGACCAACTCGGGGTCGATTTGGATGGCAGAGGCAACGTCAAGGTTGACTACAACAAGATGACATCGGTGCCGGGCGTATTCGCTGGCGGCGATATGGTACGTGGCCAATCGTTGGTGGTTTGGGCGATTGCCGAAGGACGGGACGTGGCGCGTGGCGTGGACCAGTACCTGTCGTCGGGAACAAGCCATCTGCCCCGGTCTACAGGCGTCGATTAGACGACCCGCAATTAACCCCGAGTAGGACGCACCGGGCTGTGTTATCCCAGCCCGTTCTCGTGCTCCTGCCCCGTGCGAGGAACCGGTTGGGCGACGGCTAGACCGAGTCTGGGGCGGCGGACGCAACGGCGTTTCGGCCGATGTGGTCCAGGTATTCCTGGATGTTGAGCACCTGGATGGTGTTGGTAGTGCCGGTGACGCCGGTCATGAAGCCATGGACCAGGGTGACTACGTCCCGCTCCGAAACCATTCCGGTGGCCATGGCCGCGTCGACCAACATGGTTACCAACTTGGCCACGTCCGGCTCGGCCGGTATAACGCCCTTGGGCACCAGGCCCCAGGCCATGCACACGCGACGCTGTACGGCCGCGTCATGGGAGAACACAAGGATGTCGTTCTCGGGGCGAAAGCGCGACATCTCGTAGGCGGCGCGTCCGGTGCTCGTAATTACGATCGGCTTGGCGTTGAGCGATTTAGCCAGCTGGGTGGCCCCCCACGTGACAGACTGGGTCTGGTCGCGTTGGGGGAATTCGGAGTAGTAGTGGTACATTTTTTCGGCCTGGACAATCACGGCATCGGCGATGCGCACCGCTTCCACAGGATGCGCGCCCACTGCGATTTCGTCGGACAGCAGGATGGAGTCGCAACCGTCAAGCACGGCGTTGGCAATGTCGGACACTTCCGCCCGCGTCGGTGTTGGCGAGTTGACCATTGACCGCAGCATTTGAGTGGCGACTGACGAGATACGGCCGGCGCCGTTGGCCCGGGCAACCATATTCTTCTGTATAACGGGAACCTCCTCCATGGGCATCTCGACTCCGAGGTCGCCGCGGGCGACCATAATGCCATCCACCTCCTCGAGAATCTCGTCCAGATTTGCGATGCACTCGCGGCGTTCCAGCTTGGCCATCACTGGGGCGCGGCTACCGAGCTGGTTGAGATAGGCTCGGGCGTAGCGGACGTCTTCGCCGGTGCGTACGAAAGACAGCGCGACCCAATCGACTTCCTGGTCTACGCCGAACTGCAGGGCGATCTTGTCGCTTTCCGTGATTACCGGCATGTCGATGGGCACGTCAGGGAGGTTGACCCCCTTGTACGAAGAGAGATTTCCGCCGTTACGGACATGGGTTTTGACTTCGAGGTCTGGGGTTACTTGCAGGACCTCCAAGCATACCGTCCCATCGGAGATATAAACCAGGTTGCCAGGACGCATGCTGCGCAGGATTTCGGGTTCCGGGAAGGGTAATAGAAACGGAGAGACGGAGGTCGGTTCGTTGACGATGGAAACCTCATCGCCAAAATTCAATTGCGCCGGCACCGCCATGTTGCCCAGGCGGAACTTGTTTCCACCCAAGTCCTGCAGCACGGCCACAGGCCGGTTATGCTTTTCGGACGCGGCCCGGACATCCGCGATGACTTCGGCATGTTCTTCCAGCGTGCCGTGGGAGAAGTTGAGGCGGGCGACGTCCATGCCGGCGCCGACTAGGCGGTCCAGGGTTTCCGGGGATCGGGATGCTGGGCCTATGGTGGCGATAATCTTGGTCTTGCGCATAACTTCTACCTCTGTTCCATGGTCCTCTATCTTTAGGCAATTATAACCCGGCGCAAGTTCGGACCGTCATCAAGTTCGACATGACGGCAACGCTCCTTTTCGCATCGTCAGCAGGATGAACAAACAGGGAGACAGGGATCAAGCCGGGACAAGTTCGATGCCGCCGGGCCGAAAGCCATAGATTGGATGGCTGAGTGGGCAAGACTTCATCCCGGGGGTATTAGGGCGTGTTGACATTTGATTATAATGGCGGCATGGGAAACGTCAGACTATCACCAAACCAGTGGACCAGGATTCTCCAGTTCTTGCGTAGTCGTACCGACTTGTACGTTGGTCAGGAAGCGGAATGCCAGCGTTTCATCGAGGCGGTGCTGTGGGTGAACCGTTCCGGCGCCCAGTGGCGGCTCCTCCCGTCCGAGTATGGCAACTGGAACAGTGTGTACAAAAGGTTCGCCCGCTGGGCCGACCGGGGTATCTGGGAACTGATGCATCAGCATTTCGCCGACGACCCGGATCTGGAATGCCTCATCATCGCCAGCACCGTGGTTCGGGCCCATCCCTGCGCCGCCGGAGCGCCCCCCAAAAAGGTGGCCAGGCAGCCCTGGCCCTGGGCCGGAGCCGTGGCGGGTTTAGCACTAAGGTCCACGTGAGCGTGGATGCCTTGGGTAATCCCTTGCGGTTCATCCTGACTGGGGGACAACAGCATGACATCACTCAGGCCGATGCTCTGATCGCCGATTATGCCGGAGAGTACGTGATTGCCGACAAGGGGTATGATGCCCAGGAGTTTCGTCAGCATATCCTGGAACGGGGCCTGCGTCCGGTCATACCGCCGCGCTCCAACCGGAAGGAACCCCAAGCCTACGATGCTTACCTGTACCGGGAGCGCCACTTGGTGGAATGCTTCATCAACAAGATAAAGCACTATCGCCGGGTATTTTCCCGGTTTGAGAAACTGGACACCAGATACTTGGGGTTCCTTCAATTTACCGCTGCCCTCATTTGGTTACGGTGAAATGTCAACACAGCCTAGTAAAAAGCAGGGGCGACCCAGCGGGCCGCCCCTTTGTGGCTGTTAGATGTCGGCAACTCCAGATCAACTACGCTGGCGGCTTTCCTCGTAGGCCTGGCTGGCGCGTTCGAGGCCGGCTCGGCGATTGACCTGCAGGGTGTCGCGCAGGTTGGATGCCCACTGCTGCGAGGTTTTGATGCCGGAGAGGCTTCCCTGGAACTGAGGCATGACGTAACGGGCCAGGAGCTCGTACGAGCGATGGAGCTTGTCGCGAGGCGCCCAGTCCTCAACGCGGACCAGGAGGCCACCGAAGCCGCCGGACATTTCCTGCAACTCGTGGACGCGCTGGATGCAGTCGTCGGGCGTGCCGACGATCCACTGCTTGTTGTCGGTCATGAAGTCGACGATCTGGTCACGAGGCACGTCGGGGACCTCGTGGCCGAGCGTGTTGCCGAAGTACTCGGTGACGACGCGGGCGGAGCCTTCGCGAATGTCCTCCTGAGCTTGCTTCTTGGATTCGGCCAAGTGTATACCCACGGAAAGACGCCATTCCTCGCGCTTGACGGTCTGCCCGTGCTCGGCGGCGGTTTCCTCGGCGATGGCCCACTGGTCCTCCAGGCTGGTGGAACGCACCATGTCGCGGGGCACGCTGAGGGAGATGACGCCGGCGCCGTACTTGCCCGCAGTGGTCACTCCAGCCGGAGACTGGACCGACGCCACGACCAGGGGAAAGGGCTGCTGATAGGGACGCAACTGCAGGTGAGCGTCATGCAGCTCGAACCAGTCGCTCTCGTAAGTATAGGGCTCGTCGCTCTCCATCAACCGCTTGATAGCGCCCAGGGACTCGTCCATCATCTCACGCTGGCGGGCTGGGTCGATGCCAAACATATAGGCGTCGGAGGCCAGGGCGCCGGGGCCTACTCCCAGCATCACGCGTCCGCGGGTGAGGTGATCCAGGAGTACCATGCGGTTGGCCACCATGTAAGGATGGTGATAGGGGAGGCTGACGACGCCGGTACCGAGGCGCAGGTTGCGAGTGCGCTCGGCGGCGGTGGCCATGAACACTTCCGGCGAGGCGATGGTCTCCCACCCGGCGCTGTGGTGCTCGCCGATCCAAGCTTCGTCGTAGCCCAGGTGATCCAGCCATTGGAGAAGTTCGAGATCGCGTTCCAAGGCCAGCGTGGGGTTCTCGCCGACCCGGTGGAACGGGGCCATAAACACGCCAAATTTCATTCGCGCCGGAGCGTTCATCAAATTCCTCCTCTTCTGGCTGTGGGCAACATCAAGGGTCTGTGGATGCGCCATTCTAACACGCGGGGTTTCGCGGTCGAGCCATAGCTAGAAGGCGCGGGGCGGCAGGACACGGCGGTACACACCGGGGGATCCGGGAGAGTGCCCGTAAGAGCCGCCGATGTATTCGTGCATGGTGTCCTGGCGACGTTGGTTCTCCCACGCCAGGGTTTCCGGAACCTTTTCGTGCTCGAACTCGTACATCGTCAGGTACTTGGGGCTACCTTCGACCGCGTGGTAACGGCGGACGTGGAGACAGCCGGGAATCTGCAGGTTTGCCGGAGTGCGGACATTGTCATAGTACTCGTTGTACTTGGCCTCGATGTCTGCAGGGACATCCATACGACCGATTTGCAAAGCGGGGGCCATGCCTCTGCCAAGAGTGTGTGGGTCACTTTCCTCGGGATATATCTGCGTGCAGACGTCGCGCACGGTGCCGCGACCAACAACGTTGGGTGACATGCGCTTGGTCCACTCCGTCGGATTCCGGCTCATGCGCAGGTATTCGTCCGTTTGGAGGGCGTCGACGGACTCCAACTCGTAGACGGCCAGGTAACGCGGACCGCCGCGTAAGGCCTCGTAACGCGCCGCGTCCAGAAACCCGGGAGCGCTGAGGCGTTCCGGGACATGTTCCTGGTTGTACCAAGCATTAAATTCGGCGTCGTTCTCGATGTCGACGTCGGTGAAGACGATCAGCAGGGCAGTACCTTTTTTCTGGACCATAGTGCACCTCTCTTTAGCCCCACATTAAACCACAATGGGATGCGACGCATATCGGCGCAGGGCGGTGGGCGTGATTGCGACGGTCGGTCCGCGGTGTTCCGATGGCTTCGCTGATCGCCGCGCTGGCGATGACGCGTCGGGGATGCTTGGCCAGGCCCGACGTGGGCAGGTAAGCGGCAGAGGCAACCGAGGGAGGACTGTGCCATCACTTCGGCGGCAATCCAATGAAATTCGGTTCAATTACTGATGCGTGAATGGTTATCTAAACCCGGCTTCCTTCCTTCCCTCCGGTACCACTGGATTCCCCCTTGCGCGAGAATTGTGGATTGCCTTGCCGAGTCCACGTATGAGCATGAAAATCGGCTATTTTCACGGTAATGACGGAAGGGATTAGTTTAGGTGTCCGCTCACGCATCAGTAGTATAGTGGGCGGCGGTTGCCGCTCGCTGTCGTTTGAATTACGATAGACGACGATTCGCGATCAGCTTGATCGATAGTAATGGACGCAATGGCTTGACTGAACGGACCAAAGCGCTAGTGACCGGAGGGGCCGGGTTCATCGGCTCGCACCTGGTTGACGGGCTGCTGGATAGCGGATACGACGTGGCGGTGGTGGACAACCTCAGCAGTGGGCAGTTGCGCAATCTGAACCACCAGGCGACTTTTCACCACGCGGAGTTAAACGACGTCCGGTTGAATCAAATCATCCAGAGGGAAAGACCGGAGATCGTGTTTCACCTGGCGGCCCAGAGCAGCGTCCGCCAGTCGGCGATTGATCCCGTGGCCGACGCTGACTCCAACGTAATGGGTACGATCCGGCTGATTGCGGCGGCGGCGGCGGAGGGTGTGGAGAAGTTCATCTTTTCGTCCACAGGCGGCGCAATCTATGGTGATCCGGAAACGATTCCCTGTGATGAAGATACGCCGGTGAACCCGCTCACCCCGTATGCCCTATCCAAGTACGTCGGCGAGCAGTACGTGGAACTGTTCCATGAGACGTACGGGTTGGATTACACGATCCTTCGATACGCCAACGTTTACGGTCCCGGACAAAGTCCCGATGGGGAAGCCGGCGTGATCGCGATCTTTGCCGGGATGATGTTGAGCGAGCGCAGGCCGCAGGTCTACGGGGACGGTCTCCAGCAACGCGATTTCGTGTACGTGTCGGACGTGGTTAGGGCCAACCTGGCGGCCATCAACAGAGGCCAGGGCCGAACGTACAACATCGGTACCGGGCAACAGGTGAGCATCCAGCGGATCTACGAGATGCTCCAGGAAATCACGGGATTTGACCAGGAGCCTGACTATCGACCCAGACGGACCGGAGAGGTACTCAACATCGCCCTGGACTCGACGCGCGCGGAAAAAGAGTTGAGATGGACGCCCGAGGTGTCGTTGGAGGAAGGTCTGAGGCGTTCGGTGGAGTATGTCCGCACTTCTTTCTCGCAGCGTGCCAATCGTGTAGGCGTCAAGGCAGACCGCAGACGCCATCACGCCAACCCGGCGCAGGCGATCTCCGACGGATCCAACAGATAAGGGAGGAATCCACCAGATGTCCAACGACTACGACGTTGTGATCCTTGGCGCCGGCGCCGCCGGTATGTCGGCGGGGCTCTACTCGACTCGCGCGATGCTCAGCACGTTGATGATCGAAAGCATCGGCCCGGGCGGGCAGTTGCTGATCACCGACGAGATCGAGAATTACCCTGGGTTCCGCGAAGGCGTGAAGGGCCAAGCGCTGGCTGATGAGATGTACAACCAGGCCGAGCGCTTCGGGGCCAAGATGGAGTTCGCCGAGATCGAGAGTGTCGAGAACCTCTACGAGGACCGGAAACTGGTCCGAACTTCAGAAGGCGATTTCACGGCGCGGGCTCTGATAATCGCTACAGGCGGCTCCCATAACAAGCTGGGGGTGCTCGGGGAGGACGAGTTCGGCGGACGCGGAGTTTCGTATTGCGCGGTCTGCGACGGGAACTTCTTCCGAGGGCAGGACGTGGTGGTCGTCGGCGGTGGTGACTCCGCCATGGACGAGAGCTTCTACCTCACGGGCATCTGTAACTCCGTCACCATCATTCACCGCCGGGACGAGCTTCGTGCCACAAAGGTTCTGCAGGACCGCGCCTTTTCAAACCCGAAGTACAAATGGCTGTGGAGCCATGTGATTGAGGAGTTTGTCGGAAACGACGTGTTGGAGGCGGCCCGGGTCAAGAACCTGAAAACGGACGAGGTGTACGACTACCCCACCGCCGCCGCCTTCGTTTACGTAGGCTTTCACCCCAACACGGAGGCCTTCAAAGACAAGCTGGATATGGATGAACTGGGGCACATTTGGGGCGATCTGCACATGAGGACCAACATTCCGAAGGTTTATGTGTGCGGGGACGCGCGGGCGGAATCGACGAGGCAGCTTGGCGCCGCGGTGGGGGATGGGATCACGGCTGCTTTGGCCGCTTTCCACGACTTGTCGGCGTAAACGGCCGACGGGACCGGGAAGTGGTCGGAGATTGCAGGGGCGGGTTACAGACCCGCCCCTAAATGAAGCGCACCAACTCCCGAATCAATAACGACGTGCTTCCCCCAATGATGACGAAGAGCACGGCGTAGCGGAAAATCCGCAGGCTCATACGACGGGCTAGCCACCCGCCGAGCGTTGAGCCAATCACGACCACCGGGATGCCGGCCGCCATTTCGTACTCCAAGTCCTGCGGGATCAACTCAGCCAGGAAGTACAGGACCAACCCCAGGACGCCGGCCAGCAGGAAATAAACCGCCAGGGTCGCGCGCATGGTCTCGCGAGGCCAATCCTGCTCGATGGCGTAGATTGCGGCCACCGGCCCGCCGATGCTGAGCGTCGTGGTCAACAGCGTGGTCGTAAAGCCAAAACCTACGGCCCCCCATCTGGTTCGGGCGGCGGGCAGCCGGACGTCGAACAGGGTGAGCACGGCGATCACCAGGATCAGGCTCACGATTGATATTCGCAGGGCGGTGGGTGCGGCGACGCTAAGCAGCAGCACCCCCAGCGGCACCGGCGGCAAGCCGGAGACGATGAACAGCCATGACTGCCGCCAGCGAAAGGCCCGCCAGGTCTGGAACAGAATCAACACCGTCGCGACGACGATCATTGCGTTGGACAGCACCACCACCTGCCGTGGAGCCAGGATGAGCAGCAGGATCGGGGCCATGGCCAACGCCATTCCGAAACCGACGGCGCTGAAAACGAACGATCCCAGCAGCAGCGCGGCCAGGATGATAACGAGCTCCCAACCGAAGGGCATCAGGGCAGGTTGAACAGTCCGAGTTGGGCGGCGCGGCGCAGGGTGCGTTGGACCAGGACCACGGGCGGCCCGTTTCGGGCGAGCACGATCTCCGCCGTATCGTCAGGGGTGAGGGTCAACGACCGTTCCCCGTCCAGGGCGACGGTGCAATAGCGAGGTTCCAGCGCAACGGGGATGCCCTCGTTGAGCAATTCCCACGAGGAAATGTACGCGGGCTCTACGATTCCGGGCGCCACCGGGGCGACGACGGTGGCCTCCGGCGGGTTGTCGGCGTTCGCTCCACCGGGAGCAAGTACATAGTGCAGGCCCCCCACGTCGGCTATGGACAGCGGATGAAGGCGGCCGCCCACCGACGATAATCCGATGCCGCTGGGTTCGGCTCGGGTGAGAAACACCTCGTGGACCGTGTCGAGATCCCAGATTGCTCGCGTCGCGACGTATCGCTCGCGAGAGATGGCCACGTCAACGAGAGCCATGTCGCGGAACTCGCCATTGACGTTGATTTGCAGGGTCTTGCTGATCACCGAAGTGTCGGAAGGTTCCATACGCCCGGAGGCGACGAGACCGGCGGCGATGCCGGCCAGAGTACCCTCGACCATGACCGGGAAGATGTTGTTGGTTCCGGTGGAGATGGCTACCAACGGGATTTCGTTGGTTCCGACCGCCACAGCGCGGTTGGTGCCGTCGCCGCCCAGCGTGACCAGGCAACCCACACCCATTTCTGCCATCATAGCGGCGGCTCGGGTGGTGTCTCCCTCCGTGTAGAGGGGCGACATGGGCAGCATTTCCAAGGGTAGGGAGATGCTGGGGTCGTCTGCTGCGCGCCGGCACAGATTGCCGCTGTCCGGCATGGCAACTACGCGCTGTACGCCAGTGGACTGCAGGCCGATGAGGACGCGGCGCACGGTGTTGACCTTTTCCCAATCGGGCACGACGCGCCCCTGGGCTACCAGGCGGCGGATGTCCTTGCTGGCGGCGGGATTGGCGATGATTCCGACGGTGGTCATGTGGGCGCGCGGTTCTAGTCAGGATTGGGTCGGTGACGACGGCACACTATACACCATGAATGCCCTCAACCCGGCCGGTAGCGGTTCGTCGAACTGGAGACGGCAGGACCATTCGGTTTTCGTCGCGACGGGGCGCCGGCCGGCATCTGGCAGGCGGCAATCCCACTGCAGCGTGGTCGTTTGCGCCGAGCGGCCCGGCTAAACCAACTAGATTGCCACCCGTATATCAAGTACGGGGTCGCAATGGCTATCAGGAAATCCAAGCGGTCCTGTGGGAAGTCGCGAACTATTGGCGCTTGGTTGCCGGCGGTTGACGGGTGTTGCGGGGCTTTCTCCTTGGGTTGGTGGTTCGGGTCTTGCGGTTGGTGGTTTGATTTGGGTGTCAGGCGTTGCGGTTTCGGGACGGTGTCGGAGCACGGCCAACACCTTTTTGCTCGCATAGTTTTTGAGTCCCAAGCTTCCGTGACCCGCGGGCAGCCGGCTAATGAGACCGGTGCCGCACGGCACGGGGCGGAGGTGACACCCGCAGGGTCGACACGTGGCCGCCCCGTCGAATAAAGAGAGGGTAGCGGCCGCTGGCGACCATGATGCGAAGAACCGATTGGGCCGTTGCCGACCCGAAACCGTATCGCCTAGCTATTCGGATGTAGGTTTGGCGACGCCGCTGGCCTGGCGGCGGAAATGCCTGACGGGACTATTATAGAACGTGTGTACTATGCAATGCAAGAGGCGGATGTCACTCACGCGTACCCGGTTTGTGATTGCGCGAGGTGAAGCGACGCGGCAAACATATCACCGGACGACGTCGCCTGCGCCAACGAGATTGCCGCGCTTCGCTCGCGATGACAATGGAGGGGGCCTTGGCAGGGGCTGGGGATGAGCACTGGCAATGACAATGCCGGGAAACTGGGTACGCGTGAGGCCGGGCGTCATTGAGGTGGCGTTCCATATGCGGTGGTTTTCTGGCGTGGATGTACAGGATGTACAGGATGGACGGGATTTTGCCGATTTGGGCTTCCTGGGTTCCTGCCTTCTCGGGGATGACGGGCTAACTTTGGAAAGCAACCCGGAGACGGCGGGAGGCGGCGCACAATTGGGGTGATACAATTCGTGGCGCCGAAGAGGCACGCAGACTGCGGCTTTTGGACACATGGAATGTCGTGGTTAGCGTTGGACCGATCTGCGAAACCCAGTGGGGCTCCCCAAGCGCAGGGGATCGGACATCGTCAATCGCAGCGCAAATGCGATCAGGAGAGCGTTATGGACGCCGAACTCGCTTTCACTCCCGCCACCGAAGTGCGCCGGATGATAGCCGACCGCGAAATATCTTCCGTCGAGCTCACCGAGTATTTTTTCCAACGCATTGAGGAATTGAACCCGCGCCTGAACGCCTATTTGACGGTGTGCCACGAGCAGGCATTGGCGGACGCCAGGGCGGCAGACGAAGCGGTGCAAAGAGGGGGTGACCTGGGGCCGCTGCACGGCGTGCCCATTTCGGTAAAAGACCTGGAGTTGACGAAAGGGGTTCGGACGACCATGGGGTCAGCGGTCTTCCGGGACCGGGTGCCGGAGATCGACTCAATTGTGGTGGAACGGGTCAAGGCGGCTGGCGGAGTCATACTGGGCAAGACAAATACGCCGGAGTTTGGCCAGTCAGGCACCACGGAGAACCTGGTGAGCGAGCCGTGTCGCAACCCCTGGAACACCGACTACACGCCTGGGGGCAGCAGCGGTGGCGCAGCGGCCGCGCTGATCGCGGGTTTGTGCACCCTGGCGACCGGTAGCGACGGGGGCGGCAGCATACGCATACCGTCCAGCTTCAGCGGGGTTACCGGGATCAAGCCATCGCATGGGCGGGTACCGCGATACGGTGGTTATGGCGGGCCGGCCGTCAACCATTTTTCGCAAAGCGGACCCCTGAGCAGGACGGTGCGTGACACCGCGATGTTGTTGCAGGTATTGGCGGGACCAGACTCGCGGGACCCCACCACGATGACTGATACGCCTCCGGATTACATGGCGGCCCTGGAGGGTGGCGTCGAGGGTTGGCGCGTGGCGTGGAGCGATGACCTGGGTTACGCCGCGGTGGATCCGGAGGTAGTTCAGATCACACGCGGCGCCGCGCAGGTTTTCCAGGAGCTGGGAGCGATCGTTGAGGAAGCGGCGCCGGAAATCGAGGGCGACCCATTCCCGGCGTTTTCCACCGTGTTCGGCACGGCGTCATACACGTCCTACGCCGACCTGTACCCGGAACGACGGGATGAGTTGACCCATTATGTGCAGAACACCTTTGATGGCGCATCGCAACACACGGCCGCGGACTTGTCGAGGGCGCTCGCGTACGTGGATCGACACAAGCGACGCTTCGCGGATTTCTTCGACACCTATGACCTGCTGCTCACTCCGGCGATGGCGGTGACAGCGTTCCCGATCGGCCAGCATCCGACAACCATCGGCGGGCGATCCGTGGAACCGTGGTGGGGCTACCTGCCTTTCACGTTCCCGATCAACATGAGCGGGCAAACTGCCTCCAGCGTGCCGTGTGGGTTCTCGGCGGCGGGTTTGCCCGTGGGGCTGCACATCGTCGGACCGGCGGGAAGCGAGGCCCGCGTACTCCGCGCGATGGCGGTCTTCGAAGAGGCGCGGCCCTGGGCACAGCACCGGCCGGCGGTTTGCTGACGCGCGTCCCACGGTTGTCCGGTATGACTGGCTCGGTAGCACGATAATTGCTGCTCGATCCCTACCCATGACGGTCCTGCCGGCACGCGGCCGGGCAACGAACCAATCTGGGAGCGGCAGATAAGCGTACACCGGTTCATGGTTTCCAGCGCACTGAAGTTAGCGCGTGCGCGTGATAGCGTGCTGCGGCTCAGGACCCGTTTGCCCGCCGTTCGGTTCGGCGCCGTTGAGTGGGTTTTTCTGCTCGTTGCTCTCGTAGCGGCCGCGATGCGGTTGTGGGAGCTGGAAGGGCGGACGATGCATTACGACGAGGCCATCCACCTGCATTTCGCCTGGAAGTTGGCGCGGGGTGTCGAGTTTGTGCACTCACCGTGGATGCACGGGCCGCTGCAGATCGAGCTGGTGGCGGTCGTGCTCAAGTACCTTGGAGACACGGATTTCCTGGCGCGATTGCCCTACGCCCTGTTTGGGGTGACGTTGACCGTTTTGCCGTATTTCATGCGGCGGCTCATCGGCGACAAAGGGGCGGTTTGCGCGGCAGTCATCCTGGCGTTCTCTCCGTCCCTGTTGTACTTCAGCCGGTTCGGGCGCAATGACATTCTCATGGCGGTGTGGGCGGTGTTACTGCTCATCATGCTGTGGCAATACGGGATCAGCAACCGCAAGCGGTACTTGTTCGGCGCGGCGGCGGTGACCGCGCTGATGCTGACGACCAAAGAGACGGCGTACTTCGTGATCCTGTTCATGGGCCTGGCGGCGATGGCGCTGGGTTGGCGAGAGCTTTGGGGGTTCGTCAAGACGCGGCGCGGCCTGATGGGAATGCAAGGGTCAGCGGGATTTTTCATCCTGATCGCCACTTTGACCCTGCCACAGGCCGCCGCGGTGATAGCTCTGGCTCAGGCGCCATTCGGGCTGACGATCGCATCCCGTGACACCGGGTCAACGGGCGACACCGGCGCTCCGGCATGGGAGGCGCCGTTCGTCACGTTGCCGGTGTGGGCGGCACCAGTATGGCTGCACATCGTGGCTGCGGCTGCGCTGGTTGGTCTGGCGTTGGTCCTGGCGATCTGGGTATGGCGCATCAGGGGACCGATTGACCTGGCCTCGGTTGTGGTTTCAGTGCTCGCGGCTGTGGCTGCAGTGTGCGTGGTGGTTGTAGGGCCGTTCCACAACCTGTTCGAGGCACAGCAGGGGGTGGGCGGAGGACCAGTCGGAGCCGTGGTGGACTGCGGCGCGGGCGCAGCGCTCTTACTCCTGGGCATTGTCGCCCTGAGACTGAACCTGTCGTCGGTCGGATGGCGCCGCGCCATGCTGCTGTTGGGGCCAGCGGTACTGCTGACATGGGCCTGGCTCATGTTCCTGTGGGGCGGGACCGATTTCATCGGCCAGTTGCTGCCCTCGGCAACACCGGCAGAGGATCTGGCGGCGGGCCTCATCGCGGTGAATTACCTGGTTCCGGTGCTGGCTTTGTTGATACTGCTGGTCGCCGGCGGCGTGGTCGGAATCGCCTGGGGAGGGGGGCTCTGGCTTGGGTGCGCGACGGTGTTCTACGCGATATGGACGCTGCTCTACACCACCATGTTCACCAATTGGCCGGGGGTCTTCACCGGGTCGTGGCAAAGCCTGGGCTACTGGCTGATGCAGCAGGACGTCGCTCGTGGCAACCAGCCGTGGTACTACTACTTCGTAGGGTTGAGCGTGTACGAGCTGGTGGCACTGGTTTTCGGCGTGGTCGGCGTGGTTTGGCTGATCCGGCGTCGGGCTACCTACGGCGGGATTGGCGTCGTGCTGGCGGCGTGGGTGATTGCGACTTTAGCGTTGTACACGATTGCGGCGGAAAAGATGCCTTGGCTCTTGGTCAACATAACGGTGCCGTTGGCTTTGGTGGGGGGGGTGTTCCTGGGTCACGTGATGGATGGTATCAACTGGGGGACTCTGACGCGCAGAGCAGCGGTGACGTTGATCCTTGGCCCGCTCTGGTTGGCATTGGGGGTGTGGATCGCCTGGTTGGCGGCAAGAGGGGAAATAGGTAGTTTCGCTATCTGGCTGGCAGTGTTGATCCTGCTGCCACTGGCGGTTGCGATTGCTTATCTGATTCGCGGCCACAGCCAGGCCGGAAGAGCCGTGGTGCTGGGAATAGCGGGCCTGCTCTTGCTGTTCGGAGCAGCAGGAGCCTGGAGGGCGGCGTACACCTACGACGATTCCAACATTGAGATACTGGCTTACGCGCAAGGGTCCGCGGATCTGGAGCGGACCTACTCGAAGTTACAAGAGACCACTCTGGGCGAAGGCGCGGGAGATTCGTCAGTCAAGGTCGACTACGACATGTGGTATCCCTTCCAGTGGTACGTCCGGCACGAAACGGAAGAAGGCATTTTACGGTTCGACCGTTTTTGCGCCGGTACCAAAAGCGACGAAAATGATAGCGACGACGATGAAGATGACAACAAGAAAGACTGCCGCGCGGTGGGCGAAGACGGCGGCCCCCGCGTCTATCTGGCGGAGCATGGGCACGCCGTGAAGGAAGAGGATGCACCGGGTTATGGGAAAGAAGGGCCGATGCGGAACCTGCTATGGTATCCTGAAACCTACCGCCGGCCCGGAGAGGCTCGTAATGACACCGGTTTGTGGAAGCAACTGGAAGCCGACGCAATATTTTTCAGAGGCGCAGCCGCCAATCCCGACAAACTCCGCGCAGCACTGGAATACATCATAGCGCGCCGCCAGGACAGTGACTGGTATTCAGCCAGTTATTATCAATACGCGAGGGAATAGGAACCCGATGACAGAGGCTGATGAATGATCACGGCGCCAGCATTGCCTGAGCCGGGAGCAGCCACGGTGGAAGATCGGGTGCAAATCAGTCGCCGATTGATCCAGCAATCTCGCGAGGAGATTGACCGGGGGGACCGACTCCAGGCCACGGAAAAGGTCTGGGGCGCACTGGCGCAAATGCTCAAGGCGCACGGGCAGCAGCGGGGCTGGTTTAACTTGGGAGGCCACCGCACCGTGGGGCACATCGCCAGGCAACTGTCCGATGAATACGACGACCGCCGGATAATCACGGCGTATGTCGCAGCGGACAACGGCCATCGCAATTTCTACGACAATGAGATGAGCCCGCCGGAAATTGAAGGCATCATAACGGTGGTGACAGGTGTGCTGCCGGAGCTGGAACGGGCCCTGGAAGAGTCGCCACGGCCCTTCGTGATCGGCGACGTAGATCAACGCTGGCGGGTGCGAACGCTTACTGGGAAGCGGGACCTCCAGGTGGGGGACACCTCGCCAACGGGTTTCTCAAACAGGCACTAGCGTTCTCGACCGTGGGTTATTTTTTAGGGAACTGGCGGTTTTGGGCAGGGGTGCTGGTCAGCGTGGTGGCGCTGGGTCTGCTGGTGTTGTTGGTGGACCGGCGGGAACTTTTGGAGGCGTTGCTGTCCGCCAACTATCTCTACCTGGCTCCGGCGATTGTCCTGTACTTCATCGGGCAATGGTTCCGGGCGTTGAGGTGGCAGTTTTTGCTGGCTCCGATCTCTGCCATTCCCGCACGCCGCCTTTACCCGGTGATTATCATCGGATACATGGCGAACAACGTGCTGCCGGCCCGGTTGGGGGAGTTGGTGCGGGCGGTGTACCTGGCGCAGCGGGAAGAAGAGGTCAGTGTTCCGACCTCTATCGCCACCCTGAGCGTAGAGCGGCTCTACGATGGATTGACGCTACTGGCGATCGGGGCCGTGGCGGCTCCGATCCTGTTGGCTGCCGGGCTGTTCAACGCAGCCAGCCTGGCGTACCAGTCAACCGCTGTAGTGCTGATGATAGGCGTGATCGGCAGCTTTGTGTCGGCCCTGCTGATCCTGACCGCGCTGGCGACGAGCCGGCGGGCGGTGGAATGGCTGATCGCCGTAACTGGGATACTTCCAACGAGGTTCCGGTCCATCGCCGTGGAAGTGATTCATGGTTTCGTTGAAGGGTTGGCGACGCTCAATTCTCCGCGAAAGCACGCGATCCTGTTTCTGGGTTCGCTGCCAGTGTGGCTGGCGGAAGCTGGGGTGTACCTGATAGTGGCTTATTCGTTCAACCTGGATGCCTGGTTCGACTCGTTCTGGCTTTTGGCTGCGGCGATATTGCTGGTCACCGTTACATCAAACTTGATCACCGCCGTGCCGGCGTCCATCGGAGGCATCGGACCGTTTGAGGTGGTGGCGCAGCAGACACTGGTGGCGCTGGGGATCGGGGCGGCGGCGGCGGCGGCCTACTCGGTGGCGGTGCACCTGGTGGCGCTGTGGCTACCGGTCAATATAGCTGGCGTTTTGCTGCTGCTCTGGCACAACCTTTCCCTGCGCAGGCTGACCGCGCTGCCGGAAGCGGACGTTGAACGGGAACCTGATGTAGTGTCCGCTCGCGTAACCGACGGAACCGGGGCGGGCGCGATGCAGGACGGTTAGGCAATGCGAGTAGGGATCATCGGCGGCGGAGCGGCTGGCTTGGCGGCGGCGCTGGAACTGACGTCGTCGGGGCATTTCGCCGAGGTGTTCGAGGCGGCGCCGTTCCTTGGTGGGCAGGCGTCAACATTCGAGGTGGGCGGAGGCCAACTGGAACGCGGGTACCACCACCTGTTCGTCAGCGACACGGACATGGTGGACCTGATAAATGAGCTGGGCCTGGGCGAGAAGCTGGAGTGGCTGGAATCGAAGGTAGGTCTGTTCTACGGTGGCCGCATCTGGGACTTTGCTACTCCGATGGACCTGCTGAAGTTCTCACCGCTGCCATTTGCCCAGCGCATCCGGTTGGGACTCTGGACGTTCCTGCTGCAGAAAACGCGGGACTGGCGCAAGTTTGAGGGGGTGACCGCCGCGGAATGGACTCGCCGGAACATGGGCGAAGACGCCTACCGGGTCATCTGGGAGCCGATGCTGCGGGGCAAGTTCGGCGATTACTATGACCAGGTGAGCATGACGTGGCTGTGGGGCAAGATCTACCTGCGCGTGGCTTCCCGAAAGCGGATGCAGAAAGAGCGGTTGGGCTATCCGATGTGCAGTTTCGGCCGGGTTTTTGATGCTTGCGGCGAACGGATCGTGGATCAAGGTGGTCGGGTGCACATCGGCGCTGCGGTGAAAAGGGTCAACATAGTAGATGGGAAGGCGCCGGGGTTCGTGGCGTCGGTGGACGGCGGAGAAGACCGGGACTATGAATACGATTCGGTAATCGCCACGACGCCGTCGTACATATTCACGCGGCTGGTTCCGGACTTGCCAGAGGATTACCGGGCGGTCCTGGAGTCGGCGCGCTATCTGTCGGCGGTGCTGATGATACTGGTGCTGGATCGGCCGCTGACGGCGAAGTACTGGCTCAATGTGGCTGACCGGTCGCTGCCGTTCGTCGGCGTGATAGAGCACACCAACATGATTGACCGCCGCATGTACGGCGGCCACCACATCGTGTATCTGACGAACTATCCCGACCGCAACAGCGATCTATACCGAAAGGAGCCCGAGGAATTGCTGGAAGAGTTCGTGCCGCACCTGCGGAAGCTGAACCCCGAATTTTCTCGAGACTGGATCGTCGAATACCATCACCACCGGGTTGACGGGGCGCAGCCGATAAACGGCGTGCATTACAGCGAACGCAACATCCCTGACCACAGGACACCATTCGGGTCGTTATACCTGGCGAATACCACGCAGATTTATCCGGAGGACCGGGGGACGAACTACTCGGTACGGATGGGCCGTCGGGTGGCGCGGATGGTGTTGGAGGATGGGTTGCTTGACTAGAACCTGGACGCAGGCATCGTAATTGACATCAAATGATGTAAAATATGATGCGGAACCAACAGTTGATCGGGGGTGACATGAGAACTACCATCAACATAGATGAAGAGTTGCTGGCCAAAGCCCGGAGACTGACCGGCATAGACGGTAGGACGGACCTGGTACGCGAAGGGTTGCGCTCCCTGATCGAGCGCGAGAGCGCCCGGAGGTTGGCCAGGCTGGGTGGAAGCCAACCCCAACTTGAGGAAATCCCGCGCCGCAGGAGTGAGACGGCGTGACGCTGGTCGATACGTCGGTATGGGTCAACCACTTGCGCGCCAATGACGTCACACTTGCGACGCTGTTGGATGAAAACCGGGTTTTGATGCATCCCATGGTGATTGGCGAACTGGCTTGTGGGAACCTTCGCGACCGTGAATATGTACTGGGTCTGCTCAAAGAGTTGCCGCGAGCGCCAATGGCCGACGATGACGAAGCGCTGTTTTTTATTGAAGGGCACCGGCTGATGGGGCGTGGAATTGGATACATTGACGCCCATCTGCTGGCAGCAGCGTCGCTGGTCGATTCCGCGCTGTTATGGACAGATGATCGCCGCTTGCGCAATGTTGCCATGGGGTTGGGTTTAGCATACCAGCCGCCCGCTCTCGGGCGAGATGTCCCACTCCTTCCAACGGTTGCCGGCTGGTGGGGTAGCCTGACCATAGAATTTATCGTAGTTCCAAAGGATGTAGCTGCGGGCGTCGTTGTTGGCGCCCCAACAAGTTAGCGAGCTATCGGTTCGTATTCCGCAGGTGTGCCATTCGCCGGCGGCGACCGCCTGGAACCGGCCTTCCGGAGGAGCGGCCTGGCCGACGTCAGAACGTAACGCGGAATTTCCCTCGGCAATCCAGCATTCCACCACTCCATCTTCCCTCAGGGCACAGGCGTGGAACCGGGCGGAGCTGACCGAAACGAAAGGGCCATCGCGCAGGTCTAATCTGTTGCTGACACTGTTCCAGCAAACCAGGTCTCCATTATTCCTAATGGCGCAGGCATGTCCTTCACCAACGCTGACGGCCTGAAAATCGGCGTCGGCCGGTGGTTCTTGCGCTGGGGATCCGCTGGAGTCGAGACCCCAGCAGACAATTCGCCCATCCACCCTGACGCTGCAAGTCTGCCAGCCGGAGCCGGCGCTGACGGCGACGGCCGGGCCAGCGTTGTTGAGGGGTGGAGGCGCAGGCCGCGTCGTTGTTGTATCGCAGGCGGCCAACCCGGTGGCCAGCAGCGCGAACAGCAGGAGAGGGATTGCACGCCCTATTGGGGAACTGGACAAGGGATGGACTTCCCGGTGGCGGGACACAGCGAAGGGGTTAACGCGAATACCATTCTTTACGAAAGACGGTGACTGCACAACAGACTTTTTGGTGTGATGTTTAGTATAATTACAATGCTGATTTTTCTTTCAAGACTATTTATTTTGCCCACCATAGCCGTACTGGCCGACGACCGCAATGGCCATAGTCCCGATCGATCCATCCGCGCGGTTGAGGAAGCCGGCGGGCAGGTTCATGTTGTTGTTGCGGCGACCACCGTAGCGAAGGCGCTTGACGGGACCGGTGGGCTGCTGCTGCCGGACTGTAGATTAGGTAACGCCTGGGGTTTGCTCGAGGCAGCGCTGGGCGCGGATATGCCAGTGCTGGCGACGGGATACGGGATGCATTTGCTCAATGGATATTTTGGCGGCGGCCAGCCTTCGGAAGTAGTCGAGCATTATCCCGAAGAACCAACTGAACCCCTGCGGCATCAGATCTACCTGTCGCCCGGGGCCAAGGTGGCCGCAATTATCGGCAGCGCCGGCATGTTCCGGGTGAACAGCCGGCACCGCACGGGTATACGCGAGCCGCAGCGGGCGGAACGACTGATGAGTATCGCGTATCAGTTGGATGACGGCGTTATCGAGGGTCTGGAGAGCAAGGAACACAGCTGGGTGATCGGCGTGCAGTTCCTGCCGGAACGCGGCGACGAGGTGCCGGCCAGCTTCAACAACCTGTTTCTCGGGCTGGTGGAACGGGCTCAGGACTTCATTGACAGCAACAACGCGGAGAGTAACGACGCGAGGAGAGCTTAACGATGACTACGGCGCCCCCACAGCAGCCCGGCGGAGAATTTACGCTGCGACCCATTGAGGACGAGATGCGCGAGTCGTATCTGTCTTACGCGATGTCGGTCATCGTGGCGCGGGCATTGCCGGACGTGCGTGACGGGTTGAAACCCGTGCAGCGCCGGATCCTGTATGCCATGCACGACATGGGGATACGGCCGGGCAGCCAGTACCGGAAGAGCGCGCGCATCGTGGGAGAGGTTCTGGGTAAGTTCCACCCGCACGGCGACGGGTCGGTGTACGACGCTCTGGTGCGCATGGCGCAGTCGTTCTCGATGCGGGCGCCACTGATCGACGGGCAGGGCAACTTCGGCAGCATCGACGGTGACCCGCCGGCGGCGATGCGCTATACCGAAGCGAGGCTGGCGGCCATTGCGGACGAGATGCTGGCGGACATCGACCAGCAGACGGTGGACGTTTCGGACAACTTCGACGATTCCCTGAAAGAGCCCCGGGTGCTGCCGGCACGGATGCCTAATCTGCTGGTGAATGGTTCGTCGGGAATCGCCGTGGGCATGGCGACCAACATGCCTCCGCACAACCTGGGCGAGATCTGCGACGCCGTCAACTACGTTATCGACAACCCAACCTGCAACGTGGACCAGTTGATGGAGATTGTTCCCGCGCCGGACTTTCCGACCGCCGGCAAGATCCGCGGCGTGGCCGGCGTACGCGACATGTACGCTACCGGGCGGGGGCGCGTCATCATGGAGGCGGTCACCGAGATCGAGGACATGCCCGGCCGGAACTCGAACCGGCAGCGCATCATCATCAGCGAGTTGCCTTACCAGGTGAACAAGGCGACGCTGGTGGAAAAGATCGCGAACCTGGTGCGCGAAAAGACATTGGTAGGGATCACCGAGATTCGCGACGAGTCGGACCGCCGGGGCATTCGGGTAGTGATTGAGCTGGCCCGGAGCGCACAGCCGACCGTAATTCTGAACAACCTGTACAGGCGGACGGCGCTGCGCTCGTCGTTCAACGCCATCATGCTGGCGCTGGTTGACGGTCAGCCGCAAGAGCTGCCACTGAAAGATCTGATCAATCATTTCATCACCCACCGGGAGGATGTAATCCGTCGCCGGACCGAGTATCAGCTGGGTCGGGCGAGAGACCGGGCGCATATCGTGGAAGGGCTGCTGAAGGCCCTGGATGCGATCGACGCGATCATCGAAACCATACGCAGCAGTCAGGACGTAGAGACCGCTCGCAATAACCTGGTGCAGCAATTCGACCTGTCGGAGATCCAGGCCCAGGCCATTCTCGATATGCAACTGCGTCGGTTGGCCGCTCTGGAGCGACAGCGGCTTGACGAAGAGTACAACGACCTGCTGGCGACCATCGCCCGGCTGGAGGATCTGCTGCAAAATCCACAGAAGATACGCGCGGAGATCAAGCGGGAAACGCGGGAAGCGAAGCGCAAGCACGCCGACCCGCGCCGCACCGAAATAATCCGCGAGGAACTGCAGGAGCAGTCCATCGAGCAGTTCATCGTGCAGGAAGACGTGGTGGTGACGCTGAGCCAACGTGGATACATCAAGCGCGTTCCCATCGGCACCTACCGCAACCAGCGGCGCGGCGGCAAGGGCGTGCGCGGCGCAAACAATCGGGACGACGACGCGATAATGCAGATATCCGTCGTCAATACCCACGAACAACTGCTGTTCTTCACCAACAAAGGTCGAGTGTATCCGCTGAGTGTGTACGAGACGCCTAACGATTCCGGTCGAACGGCGCGGGGAACCCTGTTGGTGAACCTGGTTCCCCTGCAGCCCGGGGAGCACGTGCAAACCATGCTGCCGGCCAGCCGCGACGAATACAACCGGCTGTACGTATTCGCAACACGCAACGGGCGGGTCAACGCGCTGCGGCCGGGCCAATTGCAGAATCTGCGGAAGTCAGGCCTCATCGCGATGAAGGTCCTGGATGGCGACGAGCTGGTCGCGGTTCGACCGGCGCAGAGCGACGCGTCGGTCGTCATGGTTACGGAGCAAGGGCAGGCGCTGCTGTGTCCAGTCACCAGCATCCCAGAGCGGAACCGAAACGCAACCGGCGTGATCGGCGTCAAGTTCAAGGACGAATTCGGGGGCAAGGACAAGGTTGTGGCCCTGGATGTGGTCAACGACCCTGAGGACGAATTCCTGTTGGTGGTCAGCGAAAAGGGCTACGGCAAAGCCACGCCTTTGTGCAACAGCAAAGGCGAAGCCGTATATCGCGAGACCAACCGCGGCGGACTGGGCGTAAAGACCTTTGCCGTGGACCAGAGCGAGAGGCCCACGGGGCCGGTGGTCGACGCCAAAATCGTAACTTCCGCCGAAATGAACGACGAGGAAGGCCACGAGGTGTTCATCATCTCAGCCCGGGGCCAGGTGGTGCGCATCGATCTGGCGGAGATCAAGGTAGTCAACACCCGCCAGACCAAGGGAGTCATCATATGGCGCGAGCGGGGAGGCGACGACAGCGTGGTATCCATCTACTGCTTCCGCGCCACTGACTACAGCCTGGATGACCCGGCGCTGCAGAACGACACGGGCGGTACGGTCCTCGAACAGGCCGAAGAGGTTGCCGCGCAGGCGGACAGCCAATACGACTCGGCGGACGATGAGGATGTTCCAGAGGATATGCCGGATGATGACATCGAAGACGATGACGACGATGATCCGGACACTCACGTAAACGGGCAGGCGCCCCTGCTGTAGCGGCGCCTGCTGAGCATTCGGAAGGACGAGCAATCACAATGCAATTGGTGATGGTTCATGGCTCCGGCCAGAACGAGTTGACGTACTACTACCAGACCGCACGGTTCGTCAACTCGGACGCGGTGAACCTACCCGGTCACCCCGACGGAGAACCCCGGGACAGCATCGAGGGCTACGTCGATTGGTTGCGTGACTACGCGTGGGGCAAGGCATACCCTCCGTTCGTGTTGTTCGGCCATTCGATGGGCGGTGCGATCGCGTTGGACTACGCGCTACGGTATCCCGAAGACCTGGCCGGGCTGGTTCTGATCGGCACCGGGGCTCGCTTGCGCGTGCATCCCGACTATCTGGAGCGGTGCCTGGACGATGCCCAGTGGCGTGCGGAAGCCCCCGAATACTATGCGGCCATCAACGCGGAACTGGCGCCACAATTGGCGGAGCGGGCTCTCGAATCCGGCCCGATGGTCGAGCACAACGACCTTGCGGCGTGCGACAAGTTCGATGTGATGGAACGGGTTAAGGAAATCAGCCTGCCGTCGCTGGTGATCGTAGGCGCTGATGACATAATGACCCCGGTCCGTTACGCGGAATACCTGGGCCGGGAATTGCAGGACGCCGAGGTGGTGGTGGCGCCAAACTCAGGCCATTTCGTCACTCTGGAGCAACCGGACGCGGTGAATGCCGCGATAGCCGAGTTCCTGAACAGGTGGGGGTTGCACGGAGGGTGAACGCTCGCGGACGCAGCGTAACTCAGCCCGGCTAACGACCGGGCTTTTTTGTGCGGTTGTGCTTGCGGTACGGGCGATGCTGGTATTATGAGGCGATCCACACTGGTTCTCCTTGCCGCTTAAATGGCCACGCCGCAGACCTACACCCCCGATGGGCACCGACTGACTGCATCCCTGCCGGCAATATACGCCGGTCACCCTGACGCGCACGGACTACCGGCAGCCCGTCGTATTGCGGTCACCGCTGCCGAGTTGATCGGTTCAAGTGACCTGGCGGTAGATCCGACGGTGGTGAACACCGCCGCGCTGCTGCACTTGGCTGGTCGTCCGGAGGATGTGAACCGGGCGGAAGCATCGGTTGCCCTGGCCTCAGCGTGGTTGCGAGGGTCGGGTGGGCCTGAACTCTACATTGCGGCGGTAGCGAGCGCTATCGAGGGAGCGTGGTCGGAAGCGTCTGAAGACGACAATGGCAGGTTGCTGCGGGATGCCGCGCTCCTGGACTTGGTGACTGTAGAAAGGCACGCCGATGCCTTGCGGGAAGTCCCGCCAACAGGTCGGCTGCGGGAAGGCTACTTGTCTGACTACCGGCGAGAATGCTTGACGCCGGCGTTGCGGGTCAGGGAGTTCGTGATCGTCGCAGGCGCGACCGCGATCTATGAACAACGGATGCCCAGGCTGGCGGCGTGGCTGGACGAACAACCTGCCAGTTTGGCGCCGGAAGAATGGCGACGGCTCGTCGAGGTCCGCGAGATAGAACAGGGGGTGGAGCGACTGCTCGCTGGGGAAGATCCGGCGCTGGTTCGCTCCGAGATGCCGGCCCGGGGTCTACCTTACGCGGAATACCGGGGACGACAGCGTGCCGTAATTGCCGGTAGCCACGACCGCATCCTGGAGTTGACCCACGCGCGCATCGAGGCGTCGCGCAACGTGGCAGCCGAGAAATACCTGGAAAGCGATACCATCCACAAACCGGCGGTGGAGGAAAACCTGTTCGTCGGAGCCCGACGTCGCGCCCGGCAACTCGGATTGTCGGCGGAGACTGCGGAAGACATCGCACGTCTCCTACTGTCCAATGCCCGCGAGGTACAGGAGCGGACGCTCAACGACATCGCCCAACGCCTGAGCCGGCTGCACGGCCAGATTCTGGACGCCGACTCACCTGAGACGCGCACCGAAGAGGCGGATATCGCCATCCCTTCGCTGGTGGTTCGCACCGGCGATCAGCCGCTGGCCCGCGAGAATGAGTTGATCAAGGAGCTGCGGGTTACCGGTTTGAACGAAGCATATCCCGATCAGCGTGAAAGGTTAGTCCAGTGGTTCGAGTCGCCGCACCGCTACATGAAGACGGGGATGATCGTCGGCAGTCGCGACGCCGACCTGTTCCTGCAGGCGCTGACCGACGGCCAACGGTGCAAGGTTATCGCGACGGTTCCGATTGATGGCCCAATGCACTTGGGGAATGGGTCGTTGGTCAACATGCTGGCCTACTTCCAGAATTTGGGGGCGGATGTTGAGTTGGGTTTCCGCGACGAACTGGGAGAAATCGGCCAAGCGCGCCGAGCCATGCAAGACGCTCTGCTGACGATGTTTGCCGCCGGCCTTGACCCTGACCGCACCAACGCGTATCTACAGCAGGACAGCCCGGGCATCGTCAGAACGGCGTTTGAACTGGGCGAAGCGATTCCGCTGAGCGTGTTGAACTCCGCTTTGGGGCTTCGTCTGAGGGACAGTGCCACCGATACATTCCGGCCGCTGCTGCGGTTGTCCGACATCCTGCATCCGCAATGGCCGGACAGCGGTGGTCCGTGTCGAACGCTGGTGCTGGACGGGATCGGCGGTGACGTTTACGTGCGGATGGCCCGGAACGTGGCAGAACGGTTCGGTCTGATCAAACCGTCTGCGCTGTATCTCCGGATGATGCGCGGCCTGACCACCTACAACGACCCGCGCACGGGCAGCGCGGTGGAGGTGATGACGAACGCCGTACCAGCCGGCCGCATCGCGTACGATGATGACCACCAGGACGTCCGCCGCCGGGTTGGTCGCGCGTACACCGGAGGCCGCGGAACTCTGGAAGAGCAGCGCGAACTGGGGGGCAACCCGGATCCGAGGGTCTGCTCGGTGTCGAGCCTGCACGCCTTTTTCGCAACCCCGGACCCGGACCAGTACGCGCAGCTGCAATCACAGTGCCGTTCAGGCGAGTTGTTGTGTGGGGAGTGCAAAGCTTCCGCCACAGACGGCCTGCTAGAATATCTGCGGGAACATAGGCAGCGACGGGACAACCTGCCCGACGGGACGGTGGATCGTGCGCGCCGCGTGGCCGGTTTGGCCACCGACCAGGATAGCCCTCCGCAGCCGGCGCATCCTCACGACGTGTGACGCTGGCGGGCGTCCGAGTGCGCTCGCCTGGACGCCCACCCACAACGATGGTGGACCCCTCGGTGCCGTACATTAAATCATTGCTTATAGATACCGCAGGAGACCAACGGTTATGGCAGACCAGCAACGTATCCTAACGGGCATGCGTCCCACCGGCCAGTTGCACCTGGGGCACTACCTGGGCGCCCTGGAAAATTGGATCCAAATGCAGCACGAGTACGAGTGTTTCTTCCTGATCGCCGACTACCAGGCCATGGGGGACCACTTAGATGACATCAGACTAATTCAGCGCTCGGTGCTCGAGGTTGCGACTGACTGGCTGGCCGTTGGGCTGGACCCGGAGAAATCGTCGTTCGTGATCCAGAGCTACGTGCCGGAACACGCTGAGTTGACCATGTTCTTCTCGATGCTGATGCCGCTGAACCAGCACCAGCGGAACCCCACTTTGCGGGCGGAAACCGCACAGCTCGAGTCGGAAAACCAGTCCATCACTTTGGGATTTTTCAATTATCCCATCAGCCAGGCGGCCGACATCCTGTTACCCAAAGCCCACCTGGTGCCGGTGGGAGAGGACCAGGTGGCGCATATCGAGTACACCCGCGACGTGGCTCGACGGTTCAACCGGTTGTACGGCGAGGTATTTCCCGTGCCGCGGGCGCGGGTGGGTCGGGTGCCCAGGTTGGTGGGCACCGACGGCCAGGCCAAGATGAGCAAGAGTCTCAACAACGCGGTGTACCTGGCGGATGACCCCGACACGGTGCGGCAACGGGTAAGGCGGATGGTGACGGACATAACGGGGGAGAACCCGAGGTTGCGGGCAACCGATCCGGGCGTGGTCGAATACAACCCGGCGTTCCTCTATCACGAAGCTTTCAACGACAACGCTGACGCTGTTGCTGAGCTCAAGGAACGGTACACCGCAGGTTCGGTCAGCGACGTGGAGGTTAAGGACCAGTTGATTGACGCCATCAACCGCTTTCTGGAGCCAATACGGGAAAGGCGGTCGTGGTACGAAGAGCACCCGGATTACGTACGCGACGTTCTGAACGCCGGCACGGAGCGAGAGCGGGCGATAGCACGAGAGACCATTGAAGACGTTCGGCGGGCGATGCAGGTCATGTACACCTGAGCGGCCGGTGCATCCGGTACCAGGAGGACTTGCCATTGCCATATCCATGAGCAGGGGCGCCCGCAAGGGTTGCCCCTACTTTTGTCACCGTGTTAGCGTAGGGTGACCGCGCCGGGTTTTCGTGCTCGGCGTTTTTGCACCCTTTCCAATCGGAGTGAACGATATGGCAGGTAATCCGCGAGATAAGTATTGCATCGTCGGCGTAGGCGAAACTGAGTATAGCCGCGCCTCGGGCCGCACCACGCGCGCCATGGGCGCTGAGGCGATCCGCAACGCGATGAACGATGCGGGACTGACGCCCGACGATGTAGATGGGATGCTCAGTTACCATGGCGGCGATTCCACGCCGTCCACGTCCATCCAGTATGACCTGGGCCTCCGGCCGAATTTCTATATGGACTGCTCGGGTGGGGGGTCATCCACGGAGGCGCTGGTCGGTTTGGCCATTGGAGCCATCGAGGCGGGCATGTGCGACGTGGTTGCCATCTTCCGCTCTATGAATGGCTACTCCAGCATTCGCATCGGTGGGACCGGCGCGCGGGCGTCTGCTCCAATCGGTGGACTGGATCTGATGAAACGGCCCTATGGACTCATCAGCGCGGTGCAGCAATTTTCATACACCTTCACGCGTCACATGGCCGAGTACGGCGTGAAGAGTGAGGACCTGGCTGCCATCAAGGTCGCCCACTCCAACCACGCGTCCAACAACCCGAAGGCGTTGATGAAACACCGGGTGACCGTGGACGACGTAATGAACTCTCGCTGGATTATTCGGCCGGTGGCCCACCTGCTGGACTGCTGCCTCGAAACCGACAACGCCACCTGCGTGATCGTAACCTCGGCGGAACGCGCCAAAAACCTCAAGCACAAGCCGATCTACATTAAGGGAGTGCAGGGTCGCGGCACCAAGCCGGGCGGCGATTTCCACTACCAGCATGGGCCCATCTCCCGGGTGGCTGGCCACTACATTGCGCCGCGCATTTTCGACCTGGCCGGCGTAAAGCACGAGGATGTGGACCTGACCGGTTGCTACGATGCCTTCACCTACACGGTGATGCTGCAATTTGAGGACTACGGTTGGTGCGAGAAGGGCGAGGGCAAGGATTACGTCACCAGCGGCATTATCAACCTGGGTGGGAAGCGGCCTAACAACCTGAGCGGCGGCCACCTGTGCGAGGGCTACACCCACGGGATGAACATGGTGATCGAGAACGTGCGGCAACTGCGCGGGACCGTGGACGATTACTGCCCTGGTGCGACCGAGGGCGACCACACCTACGACTACGACGAGGGCGGTTGCCGGCAAGTGCAGGATGCCAAGATCAGCATGAACATGGGTTGGGGGACGCCGGCGGTCGGCAGTTCCCTCATCATGGGCAACGTACTCAGTTAGGCGCCTCGGAACAGGGAGAAGGACAATGCCGAACTATAACTACCGGGGCATCGCGCTGAGCATCCCGGAGAACGACTCTGAATACAAGGGCTACTTTGAGGCGGCGGGTGAAGGTCGCCTGGTGGTCAAGAAATGTTCCGATTGCGGCCTGCTGCGCGGCGAGCCCGGTCCGGGATGTCCGTGGTGCACGTCACTGAACTGGGAGTGGCAGCAGGTATCGGGCAAGGGCACCATCTACTCCTATCAGGTGGTGGCCCACACGGTGATTCCCAGCTTCCGCGACCTGACGCCCTTCGCCATCGTGCTGGTGGAACTGGACGAGCAGCGGGGGCAGCCGACTGAGTTCGATGGCCTTCGCATCACCGGCAACCTGGTGGATGCCGACTTCAACATGGAGCAGGAAGAGAGCGTCGGGATCGGCAAGCGGGTGGAAGTCGCATTCCAGCCGGTGGAAGAGGGGTTCATGCTGCCGCAATGGCGGCTGATCGACGAGCCTGACCAGGGTTTCACCTGGTCGCACGAGGTTCCGTCCTGAGTGATATGCAGCCCTTTGTGATGGCTGTATATCACTCAGCCTAAGCATGGGATTTGATGGTCCCCACAGTGCCGCATACAATCATCGCAACACCACAACGCAGGAGCGTACCAAAATGACGACCGCAATCCACGACCTAGCGGAACGAGTGGCAATCGCGGCGGTCACCAAAATCTACGGACCAGTTGACGACAATTTCAAAGCCAGGTTCAGGCACAACTTTCAAGCCAGGCTGAATTTGAAGGAACACAAATACCCGATTTACGACGCGGTAAACACTGCTTTCCACGAAGTATTTGAAGCGGGGTTCAACGCTGCGGTGGCGACCAGCGCCGCCTCCGGCCTCCCACAAATGCAAACACGCCAATCAGCGCGGAGTGACAAAACACCATTGACGAAGTAGCGACACAGGCGGCATACGAACACTTCGACGCCGCCCAACAGCTTTTCGACAGCGGTCAACCGTTGATAGCGGCCGAACGCCTGACCGATGCAATTACCGCCTCAATCGCCGCCATCGCTGCCCGTAAAGGTTGGCGTCACTCGAACGACATGGACATCGCCAACGCAGTGACCGCTCTGGCCACGGGGCAAATGCCAGACGAAACCGCTGACCTTTACGAACTGATGCGATCAGCTTCGGATCAGGGACAAGATTTATTCAGTGCTTTCGGAGCTGCAATGGGACAACCCGATGCAGTACGGTTCGCCTACTACAGCAGCGCCGATGGGTCTGACGACGACGCGCGACACTTCGCTAAGGACACCGTCCATCTTGCCAATTGGGTTCCGTTTGATTGTGCGTGATTACGAACAACAAGGGAGATAACGGACATGGGCCATACAAGACAATCAGCCTTTGGGAGCGGAGAAGGAATACCCCACTTTGCGAACAAGGTGGTGTTATGGAAGCGGCTAGACAACTTGCGGAAGCATTCGGAGGATTTCTGCATCTTCTACGGCAATGACGATGGCCTAGCAATGAGCATGATTCTGCACGGTGTGACGGAAATCGCGCTGGAAGGCGAATTTGGTATGGCAAACCAGTATCCCTACCGTGCCGATGTCTTGTTAAAGCGTGGCAAGGAGCCGCTGTCGGCCATCGAAATCACGCACACGTCGGAACCGAGCGGACCCAAACTGCGCGAAGCCGCGCGGCTCGGCATTGATGTGTACGAAGTGGAGGGCGGAGCGCCTCCATTCAGCGAACATGGCCTCAGTGTTCTGAAAGCGCACATCGCTCCGCAGAATCGGGCGGCGCATCGGCAGTTTACCCGGCGCGTAGCCGACCTGTACGCCAGGGTTGCCGACCCGCCGACCCTTTGCGATGGGTTCATTCGGGTTGTCAAGAACTGGCGCGGCTCTCTGGACCAGCACGACGCGGCAGAGCGTATAGAAATGGAGGACATGCTGAAAGAATTCGCTTCCATGCGTAACGAGATACGTCAACAGCACGTATTGTGCCTGCGGTGTAAGAAGCGCAACGAGATCACTCCTGACGGGGGGTTCATTCACTCTAGCCAAATGGTGCACCGGCCCAATGGAGGTTGCGGGTATCGCTACCTGTGCAAACCGTGCAGTTTTGACATCCGAGGCGGCTGGAACGGTGTATTGCCCAGCGATGCAGAAGCGTGGCTCCCGCACGATGATTGCCCCTACTGCAAAGATGCGGAGCAGTACGCTTTGGACAGAATGAAGAGGAGACTCACGAAAGGCCCCTATGGCTACATCGTTGACGGCATGACAGTTAGTCGTGAGGACTTTTTGGGACTGCTTGCGCTAATGAACTTTGCTGCGGTTCAGGGTGCCAAATACCTAGAAGCAGGAGGCGTAGAAGCATGGAGAATTAAGGAGTTCCGGTATATCACACGTGACGGCATAAAGACGATTGCAAAAGCCGCGCACAGTGGCGCCGATGACAGTAATGATTCGAACACTACCCTTCGGCCTGCGGGTCTCTTCGGTGGCGCTTTGCCGCCTTGTCCGCTACATCTGGTGATGGGACGCTGATAATACTGGGTTTAGCATCACACAAAATCAAACGGTGCCGCCAATTGGATAGCTGGTCCGATATCGTGACCACTCTGGAACAAAGCCAGCATATTGCAGTCATCAGGGAGTTTGGCAGCCGCGCCAATACGGAGTTCGAGACGGGCAACGAATTCATAGCAGCTGAAATTCTTTGGGGAGCATTCGCGCACGGCCTCATTGTTGTCGCAACGCTCAATCAATGGCGTTACACCAGTCAGGAATCACTGAAACACGTGGCTCGCAACCTTGCCCAAACGCAGAGCTTACCGCGTTGGCAGTCGGACTTTGCATATGCCGAGCGGCTCCACATACACTTCTACCACGGGCGTTTGGAAGCGTTGGGACTAGCCCAAGCTGGAACCGCAACTAGATTGGCCATCGACAGATTGCTGAATCTGCTTGAACACGAACTCCGCTAAACTCGGATTCGGAAGACGTCGGCTGCCAATAATCCTACGCTGGGAAGGTAGCCAGGGCCAAGAGTGGACATTTAGAACCCGCTAACCTGCCTTCCGCCACATCTCGTAGCCGATTTCTTTGCTGATGAGGCCGTCGCGCATCTCGAAGATGTGGACGAGACGCATCTCCACCTGGGTGCCCGGAGACAGAGGCAGGTAGCCTGCGTCGGTAAGGCGGAACTTGACGACACTGTCGTCGACCACGCGGTCCTCGGTGGCAAAGCGCTGTAGGGTCTCGAATTCTACGTCTTCCATCTTGGCGAACATCTGCGTGTAATTGTCGGCCACGGCACGCTTGCCCTCGAAGCGCAACCCGCGGGCGGGCGCTTCCCAGACCACGTCGTCGGTGTACAGGTCCAGCGCCGCCTCCACCTCGTTGGTGGCTTCGGAGTGAAAGTGGGCTTCGACGGCAGCCAGGTTGGCTGCGATGATTTTGGGGTCCTGGTTCGACGAGGACATGGGGCTCCTCCTCTTGTTGGGTTTCTTGACACCCTGGGGGCCTGCCGATAGCATCCCGGCAGGCGGCCACATGATACGGGGTTGCTGAGGAGGCGAACAGCTATGCAGAGCATCACGATCGACCGCAGCAAGCCCCTGCGCGAGGAGTCTAACACGGGGCACAACCGTTGGCATCCGGACATCCCGGTGGTCATAGAGGTGGACGAGGGCGAGGAGGTGGTGCTGGAAACCCGGGACGCCTTCGATGGCCAGATGCGACCCGGCGTCACCGAAGCCGATTTCGGGGGAATGGACGCCGGTGTGATCCATCCGCTCACCGGTCCGGTGGCCGTCAAGGGCGCAGAACCGGGCGACCTACTGGAAGTGGAGTTCGTGAACATCGAGCCGCAACCTCACGCTTTCAGCGTGATCTTCCCGGGATTTGGGTTTCTGCGCGATGTTTTCACCGACCCGTTCATGGTGCACTGGAACATTGCCGACGGATTCGCCACCTCAGCCCAGATACCGGGTGTGCGCGTGCCCGGCGCTTCATTCATGGGAGTTTCCGGCGTGGCTCCGTCCCACGCGCAAATGGAAGAGTGGACCCGGCGTGAGGCGGAGTTGGCGTCCCGCGGCGGTGTGGCGCTGCCTCCCGATGTGGCGGGAGCGGTTCCGATTACCGGCGTAGGCTCTACTCACGGCCTCCGGACGCTGCCGCCGCGCGAGAACGGGGGCAACTTTGATGTGAAGCAACTGTCTACGGGTTCCAAGTTGATGCTTCCGGTGGCCGTGGACGGTGCGCTTTTTTCCACCGGGGACGCCCATTTCGCCCAAGGGGACGGCGAGGTTTGCGTAACTGCCGTTGAGATGGGGGCGACCTGCACCGTTCGCTTCCGGGTCCTGAAGGGGGAAGCGGCGCGTCATAACATCCGCTGGCCGCGGTTCAGCCGGGAGGACTACTACATCGCGCCGGAATGGGCTGCGCCGCGGCGGTTCATCGCCACCATGGGGATGCCGGTAAGGGACGATGGGGTCAACGAGGGGGAGAACCTGACCCTGGCGTGTCGCAACGCCATCCTGAACATGATAGACCTGCTGCAGGAGCGCGGGTTCACCCGCAACCAAGCCTACGTCATTTGCAGCGTGGCGGTGGACCTGAAGGTGAGCAACGTGGTGGACGTGCCGAACTACGTGGTGTCGGCGTTCCTGCCGGAGGATTTGTTTGTGGGGTAAGGGCCGGTCACCCAGGGTCAGGACGTACAATCGTCCTGACTCAACCACATCTCGATGCGATTATGGTAGAGACGGGCGATGAATGGCGCAGGGTTTTGCTCCAAAAAATCAATAATTTGTTCGTGTAGGTTCAAGAATATCTTCGCCATTTCTGCACGGGTCGATCCACCTCTGATCACTATCACCCGTAACCTTGATTGCATAATCGAATTCCGCTCGGGGGTGTTGTAACGCATATTCCGGTCGTGGGTCAACACTACCCACTCACGCTGCGCTACCACCGGGATCCAGTCAACGTCGTTGGTTCCGGCGGGGAAGTGATTGGTCAGGGCTTCCACACGTACGCCCGCATCTCTAAGCGGTACGGGAAAAATCTTGGTCCCGAGGTCTTCGTCAGAAAAGAACGTATATTCGGCCAGCACGTTCGTAGCGGACAGCCTCCTCGATTTGCTCGGGTGACAGCCCGTAATCGTCGGCTAATTCAGCGGTGGTTTCTCCTCCCTTGGTGTACCTGGCTATAGCCGAAGTGCTAACGCCGCTCCCTTTGATGACCGGTCTTCCGAAACGGACCATCGGGTCAATCACGATCAGTTTGGGGTCCTCTTCACCGTATGCACGAGTGAATGGGAAATACCTGCGCGGCCGCCCTGCTTCGTCCAACTCAACCCTCTGGTCGCGGCTATATGTCAAAAATTCACTGTTTACCAGTGGGTGGTTTGCCTTCCCGTGTCTAACCAACCCGTCGATTTTTGAACGGATCTCCGACAATGGCATCTTTCGGTTTCGGCGCAGCGACGCCAGCACGTGCAATTCCACCAGGTTAGTGAACGACAGGGCCGTGGGGTCCGACCCTGCCGGTTGCACCAATGGTTTGGCGTGCTCGGACGCCTTTGAGTCAGGAGTTGCCACCCAACGCCGCACCGTTGACACGGGCAGGCCCAGATACCGGGCGCACTCCGGTATGGAGTAAAGCGGGGTGTGCAGCAGGTCGTCCACTAAATAACTCCGCCCTCGGCAAGCAGCAGCATCTGCCCGTTGTTTAGGCCGAGTTCACCCTGGAGGATCTCGGCGTTGTGCTCGCCGATTAGGGGGGCGCGTCGGCTGATGCGCCACGGGGAGCCGTTGAGTATGGCAGCAGGGCCCGGGTAGGTGAAAGTGCGGCCCAACTCGGGGTGCTCCACCTCTTTGAAGAACTCGCGGTCGATGAGGTGGTCGTCGCCGACGAGTTCATCCATGCTGCGGATGGCTCCCCAGGGGAAGTCCCGTTGCTGACCGCCGTGGAACGCATCGCTGAGCGTCGAGTTCATGAAGAAGTTCTTCATCACGTCGACGATGTGGTCATTCTCAGCGGCGATTACCTCTGGGTTCTGGTACCGCTCGTCGGCCAGGTCCTCGGCCATGCCCGACTGCTCGAACCAGTCAGCCAGCAGCTTCAGCCGTTGCGGGGTCAGATTGGTGCCGGAACGGGTGGTGTTGAGCCATCCGCCGTCGCCGGTGGGGAACTGGATGGCCGGCGACATATCGGGAGCGGCGTGGCGTCCGGTGTGACGCTGCACCACGTCGCCCGTGGACAGGTAGATGGCGATGGCTCCCTCGGTCGTGAGGGCGCAGGCCTCGTGGATGGACGCGTCGATGTACTGGCCCTCACCGGAGACGAAGCGGTAATACAGGGCGGCCATGATGCCGATATACGCATAGTGCGCGCCAATGTGCCAGGAGTTGCCGCCGCCGGGCGCGACGGGTGGAGGGTCGGGCACGTCGACATCGTCGTAGCCGGATGACGCCATCTGGCCGCCGCCGGCCATCTGGGTGATGTCGCTGCTGACGTAATCCCGCCACGGACCGGTCTGACCGTAGGGAGTCAGCGAGCACATGACCAGCCCGGGATTGTCGGCGGACAGGCTTTCATAGCCCAACCCCAGGGATTCGAGGTAGCCGGGTTTACGGCTTTCCAGCACGATATCTGCGGTGGCCGCGAGCTGTTTCAGGATGTCCTGGCCCTGCCTGGTCTCCAGGTTCAGGGTGATGCCCCGCTTGGACGTGTTGTAGTGCCAGAAGGACAGGCTACGCTCCCTGTGAGGTTTGTCGTCCATGAACGGTCCGAAGCTGCGACAGGCCTCTCCCCCGGGCGGCTCGATCTTGATGAGATCGGCCCCGTTGTCGGCCATCAATTTGCCGCAGAACTGGCCCTTTTCGTCGCAGATTTCCAGTACCCGCAGGCCCTCAAGGGCTCCGGGCAGGCTCAAGTCGGCGGGACGAGCGTCACCGATGTCCACCGCTTCCGGTTCGTTGCCGTTGGAAGAAGTCATCGCAGGGCCTCCTGGATGTAAGGGTAGCGATCCATGGTGGTGGGCCAGAATATTCCGTTCTCGTAGCCGTCCAACAGGTCGTCATGTTTCATGCCGAGCAGGTCTTCGAGCACATCGCGGTTATGCTGCCCAATCATCGGCGGTGGGCTGGACATGCGTGCTGGGGACTTGGACATCTTGAAGGGGGCGTTCTGGAACTTCCACGGCCCCAGCATGGGGTGGTCCATGGGCACGTACATGTCCCGTGCCCGCAGTTGCGGGTCGTTGTCGACCCGGTCCTGACTGCTCTGCACCGCCATGGCGCGTACCCCGGCAGCCTGGCACTTTTCGGTGAGCTCGTACTTGCCCATCGTTTTGGTCCACGCCTCGATGTGCTCGTCTATCTCCTCCTGGTGTTCCAGGCGGCCATCTATGGTGTCGAATCGGCTGTCGGCCCAGTCCGGGCCTCCCATCAACTTCACCAGGTTCTGCCATTCCGCGTCGGAGAGGCAGGCGATGGTTGCCCAGTCGTTGTAGCCGCCGGGCGCGGTGCGGTAGGCGTTGTGAGGAGCGGCGATCGGGCCTCGGTAGTTATTGACCACCTCGGCGCCGGGCCAGACCGTGCGGTTGCCCGGCGGGAAGCCCTCGCGCCTGGCCTTCCGGCCGTTGACGGTCTTGTCCAGCATTGCCGGTCCGGTCAGCGTGATGCCGGTAATCATCTGGGAGAGGTCGACGTGCTGGCCCTTGCCGGTGGCGGTACGGTGGCGCAGGGCGGTCAGGGCGCTGATGGCGCCATACATTCCGCCGGTGTCATCCAGGTAGGACCAACCCCAGCCGGCAGGGGGCTTGCCCGGCAGGCCTGACAGGTGGGTCAGCCCGCTCAACGCCTGGGCAGCCGGCCCCATGGTGCCGTACCAGTGGTAGCGTCCGGTATGGCCGAAGCCCGCCATGGAAACGTAGATGATGTCGGGCCGGATCTTCTTGAGTTGATCGTAGCCCAGCCCCCACCGCTGCATGATTCGGCTGCTGAAGTTCTCGATTACGATGTCCGAAACCGAGATGAGACGCTTGACCAGCTCCAACCCTTCCTCGGTCCGGGTGTTCACGCTGATCCCGCGCTTGTTAGCGTTGGTGTCGGCGAACTGGCCAGTTGAGTTGGGGCCAGGCTCGACGCCGGGTGGCACGGTGAAGCGGTTCTGGCGCAGGGTGTCCAGGTTCAGGGGCCATTCGACCTTAATGACTTCGGCACCCAGGGTGCCCAGCCATCGAGCGGCCCACGGGCCGGCGCGTACCCAGGTGAAGTCGACCACGCGGATTCCTTGCAAAGGAGTCGGCAGGGGCATAGTTGAGCCTCCCGTGTCGGCGGTAGATATAACTAACCGTAAGTTGGGCGCAAGTTTAGGCCAATCCGGGGTAGAGGGGCAACCTTCGCGCCCGTGCGTTGTGGCGGTTCGGCCCCACGCTGGCGCGTTGACGCTCGGAAACCGCGCGCCTATGATGCTGGCAACCGCATCGCGGTTGTTGCCGGGCAACCAGCGCAGGAAACAGGAACCGTGGTCAGCGCCGACTTACCGCCGCACGTGTATGTGCCATCATTGTACGCGTGACATTTAACGGCCAGTCCGATGTCACCGGCGTTCGGTGCGCGTGGTGATGCGCGGCGCCATCTGGGCGCTCCGCGGTCAGTACCGCAGCATCCTCACCCTGAGCATCTGTGGCGCCCTGAACAGCTTTGGCATGGGCACAATAGGCCCGGTATTGCCGCTGTTCACACAGCAGGAATTTCACGCCAACGCGACCCAGGTCGGCATCGCGATCGGCCTGTTCGGTGCAGGGCGGCTGTTCACGGGGGTTCCGGCAGGATATTTGGCGCAGAGATATGGGCGCAAGCCGGTCCTCGCTCTGGGAGCGGGAGTGAACCTGTTCGGGGCGACCATGGTGTCCATCTCGTTTCATTTTTGGTGGCTCACGGGGTGGAGGTTCGTTTCAGGGTTGGGATCGAACGCATTCTCCACCGTCATTACCGTGTACCTGCGGGACGAATCGTCCCCTGAAACCAGGGGCCGTATTCTCAGCACGCAGGAACTGAGCATACTGTCCGGCCAGATCCTGGGGCCACTGCTGGGAGGCTATCTGGCCTCGGGTTTCGGTCTGCGCATACCGCTGTTCGCCCAAGTGATACTGATGGCGCTGTCGTTCGCCCTGATACTGTTCGCGCTTCCCGAGTCGCGGTGGCGCGACGTTCAGGCAGACCAAAGCGCCCCACGGCGTTCTGAAACACCACGCGCACAACCTACGGTGGGTCGGTCTACGGTGGGTCGGCCCGGAATCTTTTGGAGCTTGGTGCTTAGTCCGGCATTCATTTTCGTCGGCTTGTTCGCCATCATGATCGTCGCAAATCGGCAGGGAGCCCGGTTCAGCGTGATGCCGCTTTTCGGCAAAGCGAAAGGATTTGGCCCGGTCCAATTGGGGTGGTGGCTCAGCGTCACCCATCTGCCTCAGTTTTTCTCCACCCTGACATCAGGATACCTTTCTGATCGCTTCGGGAGAAAGACGCCATTCATCCCTTCGGTGATAATGATGTGTGCCGGAATTGCCGTTTTCGTATGGGCCGGTCAGCTGTGGCAGCTTCTGCTGTCGGGCGTTCTGATGGGCATTGGGGAGGGACTGGGCAGCCCGGCGGGAACGGTGTTTTACGCCGACATCGCGCCGCCTGGAATGGAAGGGATAACGCTGGGCATATTCCGGAGTTTCGCGGGTTTGGGAACCGTATCGGGTGCCTTGGTGTTCGGCGCGATCGCGGACCTGGCGGGGTTCCCCTGGGCGATGTGGGTCGATGCGATTCTTTTCGCCGCCGCCGGTATAGGGGTGGTGCTGTTCGTACGCGAGACACACCGACGACGGGGATCGTGACAGGGATTAGCGGGGAATCAGTCTCCCACGAATCGGGCCAGCGCTCCGCCGTCTGCCAATGGTTCGTACCAGACGGTCACCGTGTGCCCCTGGATCTGGTGGTCCTTCAGGTGCCCAACCGAGACACCGACCCAACCTTCCGACACGAACACCCACCGGCGGCCGTCGGAGTCGGTGACCCGCAGGGCCCGGAAGTGGCGGGGGTTTCGCAGGTCGGGCTCCACCAGATCGATGTGGCCAGTGACCTTCGGCAACCTGGGGAACAGGGAATCACCGTCACCGTGGCCGCCGGCGGCTGGCGCAGCGCCTCCGCACGCAAGGATTCCGGCCAGCAGGGCAGCGAGCGCAGTGGTTACGACGAGTGGCGCTACGGCGTTTTTCGAGGTGCCCAAGAGTTTGCCTCGCGATTAGTCCCCGATGCGGCTGATCCGGTCGACGGGCGCGCCAGCAACGGGCGACGGCGATTGTAGCAAATCCAATTGTCGTGCTTTATCATTGAAGCTGTGATCGAACGCTGGACGGGTATCTCCGTCCTCCGGTGTTCGCCACGCGTTCCAATGGCTTCCATAAGCATCAGCACTCCATCAGACCCCGAACGCCGGCGTTCCCTTACATGGTTTCGGGGATTGGCCACGGCTACCGTAATCTCAGTGTTCGTGCTGGTGATTATCGGAGGCGTGGTTCGGGTCACCGGCTCAGGCCTGGGGTGCCCCGACTGGCCACTGTGCTACGGCAGGTTGCTGCCTCCGCTTGAGTACAGGGCAATCATTGAGTACACCCACCGCTTCGTGGCGTCGGTCATCGTCGGACCTTTGGTGCTGGTGACTGCCGTCGTTGGGATCGTCCGCTTCCGAAAGGAACGGTGGGTATGGGTCCCAGCGGTTGTTTCGGTACCGCTGCTGATCGTTCAGGCCCTGCTGGGCGGCATTACGGTGCTGACCCATCTGCCCGGAGGAGTAGTCGCGTTGCACCTTGCCACGGCGGAAGCGCTGCTGGCAACTTGCGTGTTCATAATGGTGGCGTCGTATCGGACGCCGGTCTTTCTGACCGCGACACCACCTTCCAACGATGGCTACTACCGTTGGGCGATCGCGGGGGCGTTCAGCGTTTACGCGGTGATCGTGAGCGGCTCGTTGGTAACCGCCATGGGAGCGACTGTCGCATGTTTTACCTGGCCGCTCTGCCAGGGGCAGGCTTTCCCGATGAACCATCTAACGGCGATTCATATGTTCCACCGCTACGTGGTCCTGGTGTTGGGCGCCCTGCTACTTTACGCGATATGGCGTTGCTGGAGCGGACCGAGGGAGCAAGGCGCCACCCTGAAATGGCTGGCGGGCCTGACCGTGGCAACGTTCATCGTGCAAGTGATAGTTGGGGCAGCGACCATCTGGTTGGACTTCCAAGCGCATTGGCGCGCCCTGCATCTGACGGCCGCAACGGCGGTGTGGACAGCGGCGGCGGGCATGGCGATCGTGGCTTACATGGACGCTCGTACAGCGAGCAGCGGCGCCGAGCCGCCCGTCTTGGCGGAGTAAAATGGCCAGTAGCACCCCCCGGCTGCTACCTGAAGGAGATGCGGCGGAAGGAGATGCGCCCGAGCAAGTCTCGCCCGAATTGACCACGGGAGCATCGCCCGGACCGTCGGTGATCGCGGTGGCGCGAGACTTTCTCGCGCTGACCAAGCCGAAGATCATCTCCCTGTTGTTGGTCACTGCGGCTGGCGGAATGTTCCTGGCGGAGCGAGGGATACCGTCCCTGGCGTTGCTAGCGTTGGTCTGGGGCGGCGGCGCGTTAGCCTCCGGCGGAGCCAACGCAGTCAACCATTTTCTGGACCGGGACATCGACCGGTATATGCGACGGACACAGGGGCGGCCGGTGGCGAACCTGCGGATTGCCCCCCGTTACGCCCTGGCGTTTGGCATCGCGCTTAACGTAGCGGCATTTGCGCTCCTGGCCACCCAGGTTAACTTGCTGGCGGCCGGCCTGACCCTTTGCGCCACCCTGTTCTACGTGTTCATCTACACGATGTGGCTGAAACGCACCACGCCCAACAACATTGTCATTGGCGGAGCTGCCGGAGCGATACCGCCAATGGTGGGCTGGGCGGCGGTTACCGGCGGGCTGGATCTCCCGGCGGTTTTCCTGTTTGCCATCGTCTTTTTCTGGACGCCGCCCCACTTCTGGGCACTGTCCCTGTTGATACAAACCGACTACGAGAGGGCAGGCGTGCCCATGTTGCCGGTGGTGTCCTCCCGTCAGCAGACGGCTTTGCATATCTTCCTCTACTCCATTGCCCTGACGGGCCTGACACTGATGTTTGGTTTGTTGCCGCAGGTGGGCGTGATTTACCTGGCCTCCGCGGCTGCCCTGGGTGCGCCATTTATCTGGTTAGCCTGGAGGCTGTGGCGCCGGGACGACAGGGGCCGCGCGAAGGTGGCCTACCTGTATTCTCTGGCGTACCTGGCCCTGTTGTTCGTGGCCGTTATGGTAGATAGCACGGTCCGGATTGCGTAACCGCTCCTCATTGGCGACGGGTCTGCGAAGCGCCGATCAAATTGACAGCCAGAAACGCGTATGCTATGGTAGCCGCCGCTAGTGAAATTTTGCACATACTGCGGCTGGCCGCTGCCGTAGTATCCGGGGGTTCACGATGGGGCAGTCGCCCTTTGCAGAGGAAGACTCACCGAATAAGCACCGAGCCGAACCCAGGCCCAGAGCAACAAGTGATATTCCAGTGAGCCCCGTCTCCCATTCCTCACCGCGGCGGACCGGCCGGCGTTCCTTGGTGACCCTGGTCCTTCTCGGGGGCGTCCTTATCTTGGCTGCCCTGGGTTGTGACGCCGACGGGCACCAGTCCATCCTCAGTTCCACTCCGTGGACTCTGGACGGCCCCGCCGGCCCCGTCGCGCGCGAACAGTTGCTGCTGTTCAACGTTCTTCTGTGGACCATGGTGGTCGTGTTCGTGCTGGTGGAGGGCGCGCTGCTGTACGCGGCGATTCGCTTCCGCCGCAAGCCCGGCGATCCGCTGCCTCCGCAGACTCACGGTCACACCCCGTTGGAGATCGCCTGGACCATTGTCCCAACCATCCTCATCCTGGGATTGGGCGTCTGGTCGGTGATTGTGCTGTTCAAACTCGAGCCCGGCGAGGCCATCGCGCTGGCCCGATCCGAGGGCAAGGAACCCCTGCGGGTCGAGGCCGTTGGCCATCAGTGGTGGTGGGAGTTCCGCTATGAGGACCCTCTCCCCGGTGACGAGGCTACCAAACTGGTAACGACTGCGAACGAGATGCGTGTACCCGTAAACACGCCTGTCATCATGGAGCTGCATAGCGACGACGTGATCCATAGTTTCTGGATCCCGAAACTCGCCGGTAAGCAGGACGTCGTGCCGACGAGGACCAACTCGATGTGGTTCCTGGCCGAAGAAACCGGGATGTACTATGGTCAGTGCGCTGAATTCTGCGGCACCGCCCACGCCCAGATGAAATTCCGCGTGCATGTGATGGAAGAACTGGAGTACAAGGCGTGGGTAACCGGCTACGGTACGCCCGTTGCGCTGTCGCCCGAGGCTTCGAGGGGGCAGCTGGTGTTCCTGGGTGACGGCCAGTGCGTGACCTGCCATACTGTCGGCGCCGCGGATACGGTGAATCCGGAGACCGGCGAGGGTGTCCAACACGGACGAATGCAGACGTATATCGCCTACACTCAGTGGTTGGGTCAACCCGCCGAGGAACGCCTGGCGGACGTACGCACCGGGAATGAACCTCCGACCGCTTTCGCCGCGCCCAACCTGACGGACTTGGGTTGCCGCGTGACGTTAGGCGCCGGTCTGGTTGACCGCAACCGCGAGACCCTGAGACAGTGGGTCCGTGACCCCAACAGCATCAAGCCCGGCAACCGGATGTCGCGGCTGGCCGCCGTTTACCAGACCCGATTGGACCATCGGGCCGACCTTACGGAGGCGCAGTTGGGAGACCTTGTCGAATACCTTTCGGCGCAAGGAGCCGATGTCTGCCCTGGGTAGTCGTCGGAATCCGCGCTATCATATATTCGTATCCGCAGATCCCAAATCATCGCCGCTGGCGCATCGACGAAACAGTTGTTGGCCGAGCCGCAGCGGAGGACCTGAGCCATGGTAACGATAACCGGCGTCATACCTCGCCCCAGCACCTATACCGGCTTGTGGGGCTGGCTAACCACGGTGGACCACAAGCGCGTCGGGGCGCTGTATGGCTTCTCCGCGTTCTTCTTCTTCGTAGTGGGCGGAATTGAAGCCGGAATCATGCGACTGCAACTGGTGACCTCCGACAACTCGTTGGTGTCGGCGGACTGGTTCAACGCCATGTTCACCATGCACGGCACCACCATGATCTTCATGGTGATCATGCCGTTTGGAGCCACCTTCTTCAACTTCCTGATACCGCTGATGATAGGTGCCCGGGACGTGGCTTTCCCACGTCTGAACGCCTTCTCTTACTGGACATTCCTGTTTGGCGCGCTGTTGATGCACGCCGGCTTCCTGATCGGGCAGGTTCCCGACGCCGGCTGGTTCTCCTACGCGAACCTCACCGCCGTTCCATTCAGCGAGACCAAAGGTCTTGACTTCTGGGCGCTGGCCCTGCAGGTGCTCGGTATAGCGTCGCTGGCCGCCGGTTTCAACTTCGTGGTGACCATCATCAATATGCGGGCGCCCGGGATGTCCCTGATGCGGATGCCGGTTTTCGTATGGATGACGCTGGTGACAAGCATCCTGCTGGTGCTGGCGTTCCCCATCATCACCGTAGCGCTGATCGAGTTAACCGCAGACCGTCAGTTCGGCGCCAACTTCTTCAATACTTCTGCGGGCGGCGACCCCATCCTCTGGCAGCACCTGTTCTGGCTGTTTGGTCACCCCGAGGTGTACATCCTCATCCTGCCGGCGATGGGTGTCGTTTCTGAGATCATTCCGACTTTTAGCCGGAAGCCGCTGTTCGGGTACCCCGTGGTGGTCTTCTCCGGCATCGTGATCGCCATCATGAGTTGGGCGGTGTGGAGCCACCACATGTTCACGGTGGGCCTCGGTGCCATTGCCAACTCGGTGTTCACCATCACCACGATGCTGATCGCGGTGCCCACCGGCGTGAAGATCTTCAACTGGGTCGGCACGATGTGGAACGGTTCCATCGACCTGAGGACTCCGATGCTCATGGCCATCGGGTTCGTGGCGTTGTTCATCGTGGGCGGGCTTTCGGGTGTTTCGCACGCGGTTTCACCGTCGGACTTCCAGCAGCAGGACACCTACTACATCGTCGCCCATATTCACTACGTGCTGTTCGGCGGCGCTATCTTCGGTATCTTCGCCGGAATCTACTACTGGTACCCCAAGATCACCGGCAAGATGTACAACGAAATGTTGGGCAAGGTGCATTTCTGGCTGATGTTCATCGGCATGAACCTGACGTTCTTCCCGATGCACTACGCCGGTATGAACGGCATGCCGAGGCGCATCTACACCTACGCCGAAGGGTTCGGCTGGGAAAGCATGAACCTGCTGGCGACGATTGGCTACTTCGTCATCGTCATCTCGGTGCTCGTATTCATCCACAACTTCTTCCGCAGCATCAAGAACGGAGAGGAAGCTGGCCACGACCCGTGGGACGCCCCCACCCTGGAGTGGAGCATCTCGTCGCCGCCGCCGGTGTACAACTTCGCGGAGGTGCCGCTGGTGCGCGGCCAGGACGCCTACTGGATCACTAAGCGTGAGGCTGCCGCTCGCGGCGAGACCGTCCCGGCCGAGCCCCACGTGGACCCCAGCACCATTCACCTGCCGAGCCCTTCGTACTGGCCGTTGGTCACCTCTTTCGGCGTGGTGTGGATTGCCGGCGGGCTCCTGATCGACGTGGGTTGGGATTACATTCGGTTCCCGATCAGCTTCGTCGGCGGGTTGATTACGATTCTCGGTGTCATCGGCTGGTCCAACGAGCCGCCCGCCGAAGAGCACCAGGAAGCAGCCGCCCATTACTAGGCTTCACCCGGCAATACGGGTATATCCGTACCAATAGCAGGCAGGAGGAGCGCGTTGGCTCACGCAGATACCACCCACGCCCCGCCGGCGCATGCGCCGGCGCACGAGGAAGAGACCACCACCGGGATAAATCACCGGAAACTCCTCATGTGGGTGTTTCTCGGTTCCGACTGTCTGTTCTTCGGCTCCCTGATTGCCACCTACATGGTGTACCGGGGCCAGAGCATCGTGGGCCCCTATCCCAAGGACATCATTGATGTCCCGGTCACCACCATCAGTACCTTCGTGCTCCTGATGAGCTCGTTCGCAATGGTGATGGGGGTTGCCGCCGCCCGCAATGGGAACCAGAAACGCCTGATCCAATGGCTGGTGCTGACGATTATATTGGGCGGCACTTTCATCGGTTTCCAGGTTTATGAGTTCAACCTCTTCCGCATCGAAGGGCTGCGCTACGAGACCAACCTGTTCAGCAGCACTTTCTTCACACTGACCGGCTTCCACGGAGCCCACGTTACCCTGGGCCTCTTCTGGCTGCTGTGCCTGGTCATCATAGCCGCCCGCAACCCGGCGGGACGGCCCTCCGGTTTGGACGTGGACATAGCGGGCCTCTATTGGCACTTCGTCGACATCGTCTGGATCGTGATTTTCACGCTGCTTTACCTGATCGGCGGATTTGACGGACCTCCGGAAGCCGGCCACGCTGCAGTGCAGGGATGGAACTGGGTTACCGGTCTGATCAGCTAGGTTTCGAGGAGGCAACCACCAGATGAGCACCAACCCCGGTCAGGAGGCCGTTTTGGCCCACGAGGAACACGCGGCCCACGAGGACGCCGGCATATCGCGGTTTTTCTTCGGGCACGTGCCGGAAGGGGTGCACGGCGGGCTGAAGCAGTACGGCCTGCTGGCAATTGTCCTGGGCATCATCACGCTGGTGGAATTCCTCATCATCGTTCCGGAGGGCCTGCGAGGAACCAGCGTCGTCATCGCCCCTCTGGTGATCCTATCGGTCATCAAGTTCTTCTGTGTCGTCGCTTTCTTCATGCACCTGAAGTTTGAAAACCAGTTGTTGTGGCAGATTTTCGTCGCGGGTCTCGCCTTAGGACTGGTGGTGGCTTTCTCCCTGGTGCTGCTGTTCGGCGTGTTGCGGACAACTCCTCGGGCGTTCTCAGAACCGCGGCAAGAGCCCTTCGTGCATCACGTTGCAGACGAACACGAGCCGGTGGCACGGATGTTGCCCGAAGAGCTGCCTCCGCCGGCGAACCCCGCTGACCTGGCGCCGGCCGTACCGGCCGGATCGGCCACCGCTGGAGCTTCCCCCGGGCAGAACCTCTTTGTCGGGACGGCCGCTTGCGCGTCCTGTCACACCATCCAGGGGGTTGCCCAAGGTGTGCTGGGTCCGGAGTTGAGCAAAGTTGCTTCGGTTGCCGGTAGTCGCATCCCGGGCTACTCCGCCGAGGAGTACATACGCGAATCCATCTTGGAGCCCGACGCTTATACGGCAGGCACTGCCGATGGGCTCTCCCAGGACTATCAGCAGGGATTGATGAGCGCCACCATGGCCGGCATCCAATTGGCGGATGAAGACGTCGACGCACTGGTCGAATACCTGCTTTCCTTGAAGTGACGCAGTCAAATGGTTCGCGCAGATTGGGGCAGCCAGCCAGGCTGCCCTTCGCTTTTATCCGTGGTAGGCCGGGATGAACCACGCCCCGATTGCGTGTAAACTGTGCCTGATATTGAACTACGCCGCCCCGCGCTGGCCGGCACACTCGGGAGGATGCAGCGATGCTGGTTGACCTGATTCGAATCACTGCCGCTGATGGCATGGAGTTGGACGGCGCGTTTTTCGCGCCAGGGCCGGACGCGGCTCCCGCCGGACCCATCGACGCCGCCATGGTAATACACGGGTCGGGGCGCAGTTTTTATACGCCAGCTACGGCCAACATGGCTGACGACCTGCGGCGCGCCGGGTACCCGGCATTGACCTTGAACACGCGGGGCCACGACACCGTCTGGGTGGACCGGCAGACCGGGGTGGCAGAGGGCAACGCATACGAGATCCTGGACAACAACCGGCAGGATCTTCGCGCAGGAATCGACTACTTGGAGGCGCAGGGCCACAGTCGCATCGCGATCCTGGGCCAGAGCATGGGAGCGGTCAAGGTCGCCTACTATGGCGCCGTGGAGAACGACCCCCGCGTTGCGGCGGTGGTACCCATATCGCCGGTCAGGCTGTCCTGTTCCTACTATATGGAGTCCCCGGACGCTGAGGAGTTTCGCGCCAACCTGGAAACGGCGGACCGCATGGAGGCGGAAGACCGGGCCCTGGACCTGTTCTACGTGGACTTTCCGATCAAGGAAATGTTCTCGGCCATGGCCTACATCGACAAGCACGGGCCGGCGGAACGGTACAACATCATCAGGCACGCCCCGAAGATCAGAGTGCCCCTCTTTGTGTTGTCCGGCTCGCTGGAGACGCACACTCGGTTGCTGGACGTTCCACAGGACATGATCACTGCCGCGGTGAGGAGCCCGCGAGCTGAGTACCTGGTGCTGGACGGCGGGAACCATTCGCTGACCAACATGATGCCGGCGGCCGGCGAGGCGGTGGTAAATTGGCTGGCGTCACTGTCTGCAGAAGTCGGCCAGGCGGCGGCGGACAACTGAGCGACCAGCACGCCTGCCATGGACGCCGATCACAGCGTCATACGGCTCACGCCAATCGGATACGTGCGGAGCCGGTTCACCGACTACGCCCCGTCCAGCGAGATGCAGGAGCACGCCTCCGAGATCGTGGTGCTTCCGGAGTTCGCCGACGGCTTGATGGGCCTGGAGCCGGGTGACCGGATCCAAACGTTGTTCGTTTTGCACCGCGCTGCGTCCACCGGATACGAGCTCAGGCTGCACCCCGGCCATAACCCGGCAAACCCCATCAGGGGCGTGTTCGCCACGCGCAGCCAATACCGGCCCAACTTCATCGCTTCGACGATAGCGCTGATCCAGAGCATCTGCCCGGACAGTGAGTCCGGGGGAGTGGTGGTTACCGTCACCGATCTCGACGCCCAGGACGGTTCACCCGTTGTCGATATCAAGCGCCACAGTGCCGGGTTCGACGGGAACGTCGCCTAGCGGTAACTGTTCAGACTTGAGGGGATCTGCGGGCTTTTTGACCCTGGACGCAATGGTAGCCAAGTACGGAATGTCCCCGGTGGGACAATTAGATCCCCTCAAACGTGAACAGTTACGCCTAGCGGGAGCGTTTTGACACCGCCGGCACGTTCCTATAACATCGCCCGCAGGGATTCCGAAGGGCTCGGGTAATTGCTGGATGCCTAATCGGCACGGCGGTACCCGCACCCGTTGAGGTGGTCCATATATGCCTATTTACGAGTACCGCTGCCAGTCCTGCGCCCGTGTGAGCAGTTACTTTTTTAAGGTTGCCTCGGCGGCGACCGAAGTTAACTGCGAACACTGCGGCGACTACGGGATGGAACGCATCATGTCGTCCTTCTCGCGGGGCAGAACTGAGGCTGATACCTACCGCGACCTTGATCCCCGGTACTATAAAATGGTTGACGACACGTTGGGCAAAGCGCCGTCTACCACCGACCCGGACCACTATCTGCGCAAGATGGCCCCCTTCTCGTCGGGCGAAAAGACGGGAGACCCATACTTCAACGAATAGTTCGGGCGGCCGATCCCGAGTAGTACAGGATTGGCGCCCTCCACCCCGAGGAGGCATTCGCTGCATGACCGCTGAACCCATCGTGTTTCCGTCGCTCGCCTGGTTCGAAGAGTTGCAGCGATTGCTCAACGGCGACGCTTCTTACCGGCGATTCGGGACTGTTGACGCGTCGATGGGCGTCAAGATAGGCGATGAAGTGTTCGTGGTCGCCTTCGAAGCGTTCGAATGCAGCTCTGTCCGATCCGGCAACGAATATGACCTGATCAACGTGGACTTCTTCATTGAAATGGTACCCGACGCATGGCGGGTCATGCTGGAGAACATTAAAGCCCACGGCGGGGCAGAGGCTGGCCAGACGTTGGTCAGTCTGGACATGCTGAACGAGATTTCCAACAACGCCACGGGGGACCAACTTCGGGCGGATATGTTCTTCCGTTACAACCAGAGTTTGCAGCACTTTTTCGATCTGTCCGCAAATCTGAACACCGTGTTCGCTGACTGAATCGGCGGTTCGGCCCGGCATTACCTTGCGCCACCCGCGCTCACAGAGGATTATCGATGACCACTACGACAGTTTTGGAAGAAGTAGGAATGGACCCGGCGGCGGTGCAGGAGTTGGAAAACCTGTTCCGCCGCCAGATTGTCCAGGGCCTGCACCCGGGAGCCGGGCTTGCCGTCTACCGGCACGGCCGGCTCGCTGTGGATCTGTGGGGCGGATTGGCCGATGACGCCGGCGGCGCTCCGGTCGCCGCCGACACGATGTTCATCCTCTACTCTTCCACCAAGCCGTTGGCCGCAGCCTGCCTGCACGTCCTGTGGCAGCGGGGCCAATTGGGCTGGGATGACACGGTGGCGCAGCACTGGCCTGGGTTTGCCAAGCACGGCAAGGACGCGGTTACGATCCGCCACATCCTGACGCACCGGAGCGGGTTCCCTGAGACCCCGCCGGAGTTGTCCTGGGAACGGTGGCAGGACTGGGACTACGTGGTTGAGTGCATGGAGGACATCATCCCTGACTACCCCGCCGGGCAGATCATGGCGTACCATCCCCGCAATTTCGGCTGGGTAATCGGTGAGTTGGTGCGCCGGATCGACGGGCGACACATCGGCGTGTTTCTCCGGGAGGAGATCCTGGATCCGCTGGGTTTGCACGACGGATACGTGGGACTGCCGCCTGAGCTCGAGCCCCGGGTTTCCCGCATTCATGCCATGGAAGACTGCGACCGGCCGGGAATGATACGCCCTTACAACCGGCCCGAGGTGCACCAGGCAGTGCATCCCGCCGGCGGTGGTATCTTCACCGCCCGTGACCTGGCGCGCTTCTATGCGATGATGTGCAACGGGGGAGAGCTGGACGGTGTTCGCATCTTCAAACCGGAGACGGTTGCCGAAGTCACTAGCCTCCAGACCGAGGCCAACGACTTCTCCCTGGGCACCAGGATGCGGCGCTCCCTGGGTCTGGTTCTGGACGACAGTCGAATGGGAGCCAGCACCAACGCCGGTGATGGCCTGGGCACTTTCGGACACGGCGGCGCCGGCACCTCAGTGGGCTGGGCTGACCCCGGCACGGGCCTGGCGGTGGCGTACATCACCAATGGGTTCCGCTCCACCGCAACCAACAACCCCCGCCTGTCGGCCATTTCGCGGGCGGTGCGGGCGGCTTGCCGATAATCGGTCCCATGTAAGCATGGCGTCCATCATCTACCACCTAGCGTTCCGGTCCGATTGGGAGGCCGGTGTCGTCGCCGGCGAATATCGGGCGCCATCTCTGACAGAAGAAGGCTTCATCCACGCCAGCGGCGACGAGGAGCAGATGCTACGGGTGGCAGCGCGACTGTTTGCGGGCCGGACCGATCTGCTGGCGTTGGACGTGGACGTAGAGCGTCTGACCGAAGGATCGCCATGGGTACGAGAACCGTCTCGGTCCGGTGAAATGTACCCGCATGTCTACGGCCCCATCAACTTGGACGCCGTGGTGCGCGTCCGCTCGTTGGAGCCGGAAGCGGCGAACCAGAGCGGGTTTGCCCTGACGCAGGAAGGGTGACCGGAGTCCGACATTCGGTACTCTGAGGAGCAGCTTTGGTCGATCCGACGGGTCATCGCCGGCTTGGCCAGAATGACGGAGGACGACATCGCGGAAAGGGACGCCGCAGTCTGGGAAGGTCGGTGTCCCGAACGGCTGTGGCCATTGTGGCCCGTGGCCCATCGCGAAGATGAGCTGTGGGGGTTGCTCGTTGAGGACGAACGCATCGAACGGTTTTCGGTGTACGGCCTGTTTCCCGCTGCCTACGACCTGGTTTACGGCGACGAAGCTGCTGATGTCTCCGTTCGTTACGATGGCCGCACACGAGGTCGCGTAGCAATATTCAGTGGCCGGCTCAGAGAGGATGATGCGGACATAGTAATCAAGCCGTGCCAAAGCCCCGGTGAGGCTGATATCGCCCAAATTGCCGGCAATCTCGAGTTGGGCCCACGGCAATTTCCAAGCATCGAAGGGTTCCTCACCGAGCAATTCGTGCGCGGCCCTTTCGTGACGGACCTGAGCCCCGAAGACGCTTCGCCCGAGCGGATGCGCATCATCGGTCAGAGATTGGGAACGGCGCTGTCACGGCTACACGCCGCGGGCATATGCTATAACGACGCTACGATTTCTGATCCTGATGGGCGGTCTCATACCATTCTGCTGTCTGACGGTGGGATGCGCATCATCGACTTCGGCGTAGCGTTGCTGTTGCGGGATCACCCGGTGAACCTGACGTTCCACGACGCCTACAACGCGGCGCGCACCGATCCGATGTTCCGTTTGTTCCGGCAAATGACGTCGGATGCGGACACGGACGCACTGGGCAAGTTTGTCAGCGACTACGGTCGACGCCTGTCGCGTCAATCCGTGGACGAGATCCAGTCGCGGGACTGGCGGATAGCTGAAGAGGGCGCCTCTATAATCGCCGGCATGTATGGACCGTTGGCGGCGGACGCGTTGCGGGCTGGAATGTCGGCCGGGAGGTTGGCCGTCGAGTAAGACCTGCCCAGGACAATACATTGCGACGGTAGAGGTGGCTTGGTGCTGCTTCATGTGGTGCAGCCGATGCCTGGTAGAGCCAATAGAATGCACTGAGCAGGCCATGGAGGATTACTATACATCGCAGGATTGAATGCCTACACCATGTGTAGCTGTGCCAAGCGGCGTAAATAATGAGAAAATCACAAAAAATGACAAAATCTGGTATTCTAGGTGCGTGGACTTCATTAACGTAACGTAGTTTAATCGGTCGCGGCCGGCAGCGAGGCGCAGGCAGATGTGCGGTGAGGGAGGGTGATGCGCATCGCAGTCGGTTTTTTCGCGTGCGCATCACCGGGAGGAACGCCGACTTGGGGCCGTTAGGGACGAAGAGGCTGATCGCGGTTGGGATATCCGGTGCGGTGGCTGTGTTGCTGTTGTCCTTGGCGGCATGGATGATGTTCGGCGTTGGCGCCGATGAGCCTGAGCCTGAAGGGGTACAGATAATCGCGCCGGCAGATATCTTCGAGACTGCCACTATTGGATCTCCCGCGATCACAACTTCGACGCCGGCTCCGCTGGAGGCGACCTCTCCGGCGCAGATCGCCGTTTACATCACGGGCGAAGTGCTCAACCCGGGTGTGTACACCGTCGCGGACGGTGAGCGGTTGGACGTAGTGTTGCAACTGGCCGGCGGTCCCACCGAGAACGCCGATCTGAGCCGGATCAACCTGGCGGCTTACGCGACCGACGCTGCCCATTACAACATCCCCAAAGCTGGCGAGCCTGTCGGACCTGCTGAACCATCAGGCCACAGGTCGACAGCGAACTCCGCCGAAACCGCCGCGTCTGAAGGTTGTCAGGTGCCGCTGAACATCAACACGGCGAATGCTGAGTGCCTTGAGACCCTCCCCAGCATCGGCAGCGTGCGGGCAGAGTCGATCGTTGCGCACCGTGAGCAGGCCGGCCCATTCGCCAGTCCCGAGGCGATTACCGACGTGTCCGGCATCGGGAATGGCATATACCAGCGTATCGCTGAAATGATCACGGTTGCCACTCGCTGAAACCGGTCGCATAGCGGTGTTCCGGCCGCGTGGCGGGCCTACCGGGCTGTGCGGAAAAGGACGGGAGCGGACGAGGATACCGGCTCGCGATGCGCCTGTTCCCTGAAATCACGGTTGTAGCAGCGATCACCGGTGCGGGTCTCGTGCTCTGGTTCGGTGCGCCCTTGGGCTCGCCACGGCCGTTGTTGATGATAGGACTGGCCGCTGTGGCTCTGGCGGTCGGGCTGAGAGTGATAGGAATACCGGCTGCTCCGATGGTGTTGGTCGCCGCTCTGGTATTGGGAGCGTGGCGCGGCGAGTTGGTCGCCGACGCATCGGTGCCCATAGTGCCTACGGGCCCGACCGTGGTGACGGTAATCGTATTGGACGCCCCTGTCGTGTCGGGCAGCAGGGTGCGCTTTCGCGGTGAGGTAGTTTCCGACGAAGCCGAAGAATATGGCAGCGTTCCCACCGGAACCAACCTGCTGGTGTACGCATTGCCTCCGTCCGATCTGGCGGCGAGGCGTGGCCCGCCCTATTTGCGTTACGGCGACACTCTCCGTCTTTCCGGGAAGTTGGAGCGGCCGAATCCTATCGGAGATTTCGATTACGCGGCGTGGCTGGAAGCCCAGGGGATCGCGGGCGTGATTTGGGCACGGGATGCCGAAACGGTTGCCACGGGCGGCGGCCACTGGGCGATGGCGACGCTGCACCGGTTTCGCGGGAGCTTGGCGTCGGCATTGCAGCGCGCCATTCGAGCTCCAGAGTCAGGTTTGGCGCAGGCTCTGCTCCTGGGGATCCGTTCAGAGCTGCCGTCCTCGGTAAAAGATTCGTTTCGCAAGGCTGGCATGTCCCACCTCCTGGCTATATCCGGTTTGCATGTAGGGATAGTGCTGGCGTTAGCGTTGGGGATTGGCGCCGCGGCACTGGGTAGTGGAAACCCGCTGGTCATCTTGTGCGCCATGGTGACGGTATGGGTCTACGCGGTCGTATCCGGCCTGGATCCACCGGTGGTACGAGCGGCGATCATGGGCAGTCTGGCCCTGGTGCAGGGGCTGACCGGCCGCGGGATGCGCGGGCTGACCGCGTTGGTGCTAGCGGCCGGCGTGATGGTATGCGTGGACCCTGCGCTGCTGGGAAGTCTTTCATTTCAGCTCAGTTTCACGGCGATGGCAGGGGTCATTATCGGTCTGCCTTTGATCGCGCTGATCACCGGCGCCATTGCAGCGCTTGCCGGCGGGACGAGTGCCTGGGCGTCGAGATGGGTACAGTACGTCCTGACGTTGCTGGTCGCCTCCGTGGTCATATCCACTACCACCACGCTAGCGACGGTCCCGCTCGTCGCGATGCATTTTGGCGAGATCCCGCTGATGAGTGTTCCGGCGACGATTTTGGCGATGCCCGCGATGCCAGTCGCGTTGGTGGGCGCCGCGGCGATCGCTACAACAGGAGTTGCATCCCCATGGTTGGCTGAGGTGTTGGGCGTATTGGCTTGGGTTCCAGTGAACTGGATCATCCGGGTGGCGGACGCGATGCCGCCGGCGATGGCCCCGGCCGCCTGGTTGACCCCATTGGTCGTAGTGGCGTGGTACGCGGGCTTGGCTGCATTGGTATTGCTGATGTCATCGCGGCGGATGCGCTGGATCGCCTCTGGGTGGAGACGAGGACCGAGGTGGCGTCCGAGCGGTGTCGCCGGCTTGCTGGTCGGAGTGGCTCCGGTTATCGTGTTGGGAGTCATCCTGCTGTTCGGGCAGCTGTCGGCGACGCGGGCGGACGGCTTGCTTCATGTGCACGTGCTGGACGTCGGACAGGGTGATGCGATTTTGGTAGTGACACCGGAGGGTCGGCAAGTGCTGGTGGACGGCGGACCCGAACCCCGGACCACGTTGGCCGCGTTAGGTCAGCGCCTGCCCGCCGGCGACCGGAGCCTGGACGCGGTGGTGGTTACGCACCTGGACAGTGACCATGCCGGCGGTTTGATCGGTGTTCTGGATCGTTATGACACCAAAATAGTCATGCAGGGTTCGGCGTCCCCGGGATCCGCGTTGTTCCACCAGTGGCAATCGGTCCTCGACCAGCGCGAGCACCCGACGGTCCAGATTCGAGCCGGGCATCGCATCCAATTGGACTCTGGTGTCGTGTTGGAAGTCCTGCATCCACCGCCAGGCAAACTGCCGCCACACATAGATCGCAACGCGAACAACCTCAGCGTCGTTATGCGCATGACCTTTGGCGAGGTTTCTTTCCTGCTGACGGGCGATGTCGAACAGGATTCCGAGAGGTACCTGGTTGATATCGCGGGCGAACGATTGCGGTCCGACGTGCTCAAGGTGGCCCATCATGGAAGCCGCTCGTCCACGTCGGCATCGTTCCTGCGGGCAGTGGGCGCGGAATCCGCAGTCATTTCCTCCGGAAGCGAGAACCGTTACGGACACCCGCATGCAGACGTTATGGCGCGGCTGGCAACAATGGTCGGCAACGAGAGTGTGTTCATCACCTCTCGCGATGGCACGGTTGAATATGTCACCGACGGCGCAGGGTTGTGGGTCAGCACACACCCCGATGTCGCACAATGACAAGGGACCGTCACGTTAGTGTTATCTCGATTCAGGCGCGATGCTATAATTTGGCCCATGAACTCGGTTAGGGTGTCATCCCCAAGCGCCGCCCCGGTGGTGGCTATTGATGGGCCGGTAGCTTCGGGGAAAAGCTCGGTCGGAAAAGCTGCGGCGCGCATGGTGGGATTGCGATTCCTGGACACAGGGATAATGTATCGCGCCGTGACGTGGCTGGCACTCCATCGCGGGATCGCTGCCACCGACGCCAATGCGGTCGCCGAATTGGCTGCGGGTTGCCGCATGGAATTGGCGCAGCATGACAACAACGATACTGCCATCATGGTTGATGGCAAGCCGCTTGGAATCGAATTAGTGGCGGCGGACGTGGACAGGAACGTGTCGGCAGTTTCGGCGGTGCCCGCCGTCCGCGTCGAGTTGGTCAGGCAGCAAAGAGACATCGCCAGTTCCGGCGGTATGGTTATGGCCGGTCGGGATATTGGGTCGGTCGTGTTGCCCAGCGCCGACGTGAAGCTTTACATCGATGCTGCGCCCGAAGAGCGAGCTCGACGGCGTCACGCGCAAATCGTCTTGGTAGATCCAGGGGTTCAATACGATCGGGTATTGGCCGACACGTTGCAGCGGGACCGCATGGATATGGAGCGGGCGGACTCGCCTCTGGTTGCCGCCGTCGATGCGGTGACGATCCGGACTGACGATATGGACTTTGAACAGACGGTGTCGGCTGTGGTGTCGGCCATTCAGTCCGTCGCCTGCAGCGATCACGACATTGGACGGCACGGGTAATCTCAATGGCTTGGCTTTATCAACCCAGCAAATGTTTCGGGAAAATCATGTGGGGCCTCACCGGCCGGTTGACCGTCACCGGCCAGGAAGCCATGTCTCCCTACGGGCCGCTATTGGTTGCCTGTAACCACCTTTCGATGAACGACGCGGGGACGCTGGTCGTGGCGCTGCCTCGTCAGATCATCTTCCTCGCCAAAAAGGAGCTGTGGGAAAAGCCCATCGGCCGGTTTTACTGCAATGCGGTGGGGGCGGTGCCGTTGGACAGACAACGGGGTGGCGGTGCAGCCCTGCGCTATGCGTTGGGCGCGCTTCAGGAGGACAAAGCGATCCTCATGTTCCCCGAGGGAGGTATCAGCCCCACGGGTCAACTGCAACGGGGGAAAACCGGCCTGGCCTGGCTGGCGTTGAAGACCCAGGCTCCAATTTTACCGGTTGGCATCGTGGGCTCGGAAAAATTCGCGTCCTGGCACATGCCAGTGCCGTTGGCCAGCTGGCAGGTGAACATCGGAACTCCGTTCACGCCACCTCAGATTGAAGGGCCGATCAGCGACGTGGTGCTGAACTCGGTTACCGATATGGTAATGGAGCGGATAGCCGCGCTTGTGCCGGAATCGTATCGTGGCGTTTATGCCGACAGGCTCCGACCTCGCGCCAGTGAGCCTACGCGGGACGGCTAGTGGGCCGTTTCGCAACCTGCAATTAGCGGCGCTGGACCGCCGCGGCGTCATGATCCGGCGGGTGGTCGTAGTCGACCGATTCTTCGTCGAGGATTCTTTCTAACTCCGCGGCGCGAATGTTGATGGTATCCATGATAGCGGGTGGTATACCGGCGTGCTCGTTGACGTAATTGGTCAGGAGCTCCAGTTCGTCAAAACCCTGGAAACAGTCGACTACGCCACGCAATGAAGACGAAAAATACTGTGTGTCGTGGCCGACGCCGCGACCCACTGAGAAGTGGTAAACATACTTGAGGTTGTCTTTCAGGAACTTCACCACCGGGAAGAAATCGCTGTCGCCGGACACCAGAACAGCCGCATCATAACTGTCCATCTTTGAAATCATGTCCACCGCGATGCCGATGTCGACCCCTTTTTCGCCCACCTGGGTGCCCTGGAAGTTTATGTTGCCGTCGTAATCGTATTCGAGTCGATATGGTCGGAACGGTTGCACAACATATTGTCCAACGTACCGGAATTCCAGGAAGTTGGTGTTTTGCTGGATCTCTTCGAACACTGACTTGCGCAGTTGGTGGAACCGTCGGAATTCGTGCTCGTACCAGTCCTGCGCTTTCTGAATGACCAGGTCAGTGGTCAGCTCCGGCATCCGCATGCCGTAGTCGTCGACAATGCGCTGGGCCCGCCACAGGTTTGGAGACCACGGCGTGATGTTTTCCGCGTAGTACCAGTAAACCCGAGCCAACTGGTGCTGCCAGCCGGTCACATAATCGAATTTTGCCAGTGCGTCCTGGAAGAATTCCTGCCACCGGAAGTGCTTCTCGTCGAGGCGGTATTCCGGATTGTTGGGATGCGGTGGGTCAGAGCGAAAATGGAAATCTCTGAGGTTGTGCCGGAAATTCTGACCGTCCACGAAGATAACTGTTTTTAGAGCCATTTCAGTACTCCTTGTCATTACAAGGCAAAATCAAAATGCTAGGTGTCAAGGTCGGAGGCCAGGGTAATATATGAGACGTTAACGATGGGCGGCTTCAGAGCCAACCTCGCCAGCATCTAAATTCGGTGCGCCGGCCCGTTCAGTCGGCCGGCGCGGTGATGTCGATCTCGTATCGGTCCAGCAGTTCGTCCAACTGTTCCGCCGTCCGGTCGTCGGGCGGAACGAGTGGCAAACGAGGGTCACCGACGTTAAAGCCAACTCGATTCAGCCCGTATTTGACCGGGATCGGATTCGAGACGATGAACAAACCTTTGAACATGTCCAGCAAGCGCAGGTGCTCGGCTCCGGCAGCTTCCACGTCGCCTTCCAGAACCAATCCCATCATCTGTTTGATTTGGGTGCCCACCAGGTGAGCGGCGACGCTAACCACGCCGTACCCGCCCATGGACATGATCGGGAACGTCTCATCGTCGTTGCCAGACCATACGCGGAAATCGTCGGCAGTATCCCGGATGACTTTCGCGATTTGGACCGGGTCGCTGCTGGCTTCCTTGATGCCGATGATGTTTTCGATTTGGGAAAGCCGGACCGTGGTGTCATTGGTCATGTTCAGACTGGTGCGGCTGGGCACGTTGTACAGCATCCCGGGGAGCCCGGTACATTCCGCCAGGGCGCGGAAGTGCTGAAACAAGCCTTCCTGGGGAGGCTTGTTGTACGCGGGAACGGTCAATAGCAGAGCGTCAGCGCCAACCTGTTCCGCTTCGCGGCTGAGCTCGATGGAAGCGGTGGTGTTGTTGTCGCTGGTACCGGCGATCACCGCGCCCCTGGAGCCGATCGCGTCTTTCACTTCACCGTAGAGGCGAGCCTTTTCTTCCATGGACAACGCCGGACCTTCACCCGTGGTGCCCGTAACCACCAGACCGTCCGAGCCGGAGTCAATCAGCGCCAGAGCAAGGCGCTTGGCCTGCTCGTAGTCAACGTGCCCGTCAGAGTCAAACGGCGTTACCATGGCGGTAATCAGCCGGCCAATTTCAGTCGGCATAACTGGTCACTCCTCCGTTGCTATTGTTAAGCAGTTTGCTGTGGGCCCCATCATGTCTGACGGTAGGCGTCTTGGATATGCCGCACATTATACACACCTAGTGTGCTATGGCAAATGTACTCTGTACATCTGGATGTACGTTAGAGTTGTTTACCGTGAACTGCACCACGCGCCACGGCGTGTTCCGCAATCTGCAGTGCGTTAAGTGCCGCTCCCTTGACCAGGTTGTCGGTGACCACCCACATGGCCAACCCGTTTGGATGCGAGGCGTCTTTGCGGATCCGTCCCACGAACACGTCATCCGATCCTGCGGCGTCAACCGGCATCGGGTAGACGGATGAACCCGGATCATCGAGGACCTGTACGCCGGGCATCACGCTTAGTATCTCCCGAGCTTCGCCGGGCGACACGGGCTTGTCGAACTCCAGGTGTGTGGCAACACAGTGGGACACAAACACCGGCACGCGAACGCAGGTTGCCGACACCGCGATTTCCGGTGCGTGCAGGATCTTGCGGCTCTCGTCGATCATCTTCTGTTCTTCCCGCGTGTATCCCGATTCGGTGAAGCTGTCGATTTGGGGAATTACGTTGAATGCGATCTGCTGGGGTTGCGCATCCGGTTCGGCGGGGCCCCCGTGCATGAGGGTCCGTGTCTGGTGTCGCAACTCGTTCATGGCCGCGCCGCCTGCGCCGGAGACGGACTGGTAGGTGTCGGCAACAATGCGGCGGACGGGACTTGCCTGGCGCAGTGGATGCACCACCATGACCAGCGGCGTGGTGGAGCAGTTGGGAATGGACACGATGCCGTCGTGCCAGTCCAGGTCTTCTCCGTTCACTTCCGGCACCACCAGCGGCACGGAGGGGTCCATGCGGAAAGCGCTCGAGTCGTCGATTACCAGGGCTCCCGCGAGTGCCGCCACCGGTCCGAATCTGCGCGAGTCTTCCGTGCGGGCGGAGATGAACGCTATATCAACGTCGGCAAAGCTGTCGTCCGTGGTTTCTTCCACCGTAAAAGTCTTGCCGTTTACCTCCAGCTTGCGACCCGCCGAACGCTTGGAGGCCAGGAGCTTCAGGTTATCGTGGTCCGGGTATCGCGCTTCGATCAGACGCAGAGTCTCCTGGCCCACTGCGCCCGTGGCTCCTACGATTGCGAGTTTCATGCCCTGAAGGTCCATGGTGCTCCTGCGGTGTTTGTAATGTTGAGTTGTGAGATGGCGCAATGGAGCGGGCCAGCGCGACCTACCCTTATTAATAAAGTTACAACCAGCCTCTTGTCCCGTCTATAAGAACTTGGGCGGATGCCCGGAGGACTAAAGGCCCAACACGGCTTCCAGGCCCACAGTCAGCCCTGGCCTGTGTACGACCTCCCGCACGCAGCGCAATACTCCGGGCATATAGCAGTCTCTGCCCAGCGTGTCGTGGCGGATGCTGAGGGTCTGGCCGGCGGCGCCGAATATCACCTCGTGGTGAGCGCTGCGACCCGGCAACCGCAGGCTATGGATGCCCACGCCTCCTACGTCTCCTCCGCGAGTGTCAGGCAGGTGATGCACGGTGGTCTCGTTGCGCTGGAAGTCACTGCCACGCGAATCCCGAACGCCGCGGGCGATGGCCAGGGAAAATCCGGAAGGGGCATCAATTTTCATTTCGTGGTGGGCCTCCACCACGTCGACGTAATCGAAGAAAGCGGCCGCTTGCTCTGCCAGTTTCTTCAACACAACCGCGCCCAGGGCGAAGTTTGGGGCAACGATTACCCCGATGCCATGTTCGCGGCTCATGGTGTCCAGGATCTGTAGCTGGTCTGCGTTGAGCCCGCTGGCGCCGAGCACCATGTGAACGCCCCGGTTGGCCGCCAACAGCGCCGCCTCCATGCAAGCCTCCGCGTGCGTGAACTCGACCATCACCTGCGGCTGAGTCGCGTCCAACAATGAGGCCAGGTCGGTGGACAACGGGACTTCGCCGTCGGGAGTCGCCAGCACGTCGCCTCTGGGGGTGTTGCAGGTTGCGCCGACCAGCGTGACATCGTCTGTTGCCGCTACGGCTCGCACGGTTTCCGCTCCCATTCTACCCGTGGCCCCGTGCACGACCACCGAGATCACGCCGTTGTTGGTTGAGGCTGTCATAGGTCCACCTCGCCGTCGATTGAGAAAATCTGGTGAGTGATCGCGCCGTATATCGACCGTTCGAGTTATGCGTACCAGGATCCTACCGGGAACTCTCCGCTTTCGACAAAGGGGCGATACGGTGCAAGTCTAATTGTATCCGACAAGTGCGGCCAAGTATTGGTATGAGGGTCAATTGCCAAGGTGGCTATTGCAGGGAGTACGCCGTAATGGCGTGTCACGGTTTGATTCATGAGGCAACGTGCATCGCTAATCTAACTGGCGCGAATCTTACGGTCCGCCTTTGACACCCATCTACGGCTATTTCATTGCTTGCGCTGCGCGCCGATCGCGCAGTCATACCGTTTGAGGGACGAGTCGACCACCAGGTCGATATCTTCGGAGAGGAGATACCCGTCGTCGGCCAGTTTGGTCGCGGCATCCCTGGCTCTTGAGGCGTAATCCTCCCGGTTGGTGTATCGCTTTTCCAGGGACGGGCGCGGGTCGGAATCGGCGAGCCGCTGGGCCTCGGTGGCTGGGAACCAATGTGTCGAACCCTGCATCGACATTAACTGCTCGGGTGCGCCGATGTCGGGGTGCCGCAGGTTCCAGCCGGTGTGCGTGCCCACGGGAACCGTGAGGTCCGGCAGACGAATTCCGGCCAGGTCGTTGCCGTCGGAGTCCGCGGCCGGAACCAGCCGCGCGTACTCGCGACCTTCTTTGACCGGATATTTGGCGATGCCGCGTTTGGCGTCGGGCCCGACGTCGATTTCCCGGATGCGCCACAGACGATCGGGATCCGGCAAATTCCGGTCCGGAACTGTCACCGAACTGGCCAGATAATCTGCCTCGGTTATCGCCGTGCCGTCATGCAGCCTCGGATGCGTGTTTGGGGGCGGCTCTATTCCTTCGGAGGCCCACCGGTCAAGGTTGAAAAGGGCGGCGCGAAGCAGCGGAATGTAGTCCACCGCGTTATAGGGATGCCGGCCGGTGGAGCCGTCAGGGCCCTGACCTGCCATAAGTTCGGGTGCGCCCGGCAGGTGCTGGGTCCCGGCGAATAGGTACCGACGCGTTTCCGGGGCCGGGTCAAGGTCCAGGATCCCCGTGCTGTCAACGTGCGTAAGGGCCGCATCCCCGCGCCAGTGTTCGGCGGCGGAGTCGGTATAGATGATCTTCGGAACCGCGTCGAGTTCTCGGAGTCGCTCAAGCAAACCGTCGGTCCGTTCGGTGAGCGGGTCCGAGAGTGTATTGTCTGCGAAGGGAAACTGGTGTCCGAAACCCGGGTTGGACTGGCACGAGGGCTGGGCCAAACGGTGGTTGAACTCCCCCATGCGTCCGCCAGCAACGTGCGGCAACAAGCCGTCGAACACCTGGCGGCCATCCTGGTCCAAATTCAGGCCCAGGTAGAGCATGTGGCGGAGCAACCGGCCGCATTGCGAAACGCCGTGACCGTAAACGCGCTCATACCCGCCGGGAAGCAGGTTGGTATCAGTGGGATAACGCAGCCAGGTAGCCGCTTCGCGGATTGCCAGCATCCCGCATCCGACGACCACCGGGTCCGCTGCGGTGTAGATGGCGTAATAGATCTTGCCCGGTTGGAATCCCGACTCCAATCTAATGTGCTGAGGGTCCGGAAAATGCCACTGGGAGCGGGGGATCACCGTGTCGGGGCCATCCTCCCAGTCGCGCACCAGCAGCATGGCGCCGGGGTCGTCCAGATCCCCGACGGGGTACGGTTGGTGTTCCCGGTTGGCGAGCAGACGGGTGCGATCCCGGACGTTGGGCCGCATCTCGACGCAGGCCTGACCGGTCACCGGGTGGCCGTCAATGCTGATCCCGGGCGCGTCCAGGCCGAGAAGCGCATTGCTGCGAAATACGTCCCACTGCCAACCGATGGACAGCACCGAATACCCATGCCGGAGCAGGAACCCGTCGCCCTCCGGGATGGCGTCGGAATCGATGGGAGGAGTAGGCCCGCGGTTGAAGAACGCGATGGTACGGCGGCGGCCGCGGTTGACCGCCTCTAGGATCACGCGGCCATTGCCCCTGGATGGGTCTCGTGGGGCCACCAGCGTGAAGTCGGACTCGAAACGGACGCATCCGGCTCCGTCCACCGGAGCGTATTCCAGATCAACGATGGACGCATTGGAGGTATTGCGAGGGTCGACCGCAAATGCGAGCACGCCGTCGATGCGCTCGTAATCCCCAGTTGTGCCGAACGCGGCCCCATCGGCAAAGGACTGGCGGGTTTTGATGTCAACAGCGACTACGGGCATGGCGTTCCTCCGGGACACGGTTCGAGTAACGGGATGTTAGCAACGCGCCGGCGGAGGGTCAAATAGAAGGAACGATGGGGGGCGACGTTCTTGTAAACCACACGCGTACCCTTTCGGGGCGTCCGGTAGATCGTCCATTGCTAGCACATTGCTTAGAAGACCAATCGTTTCACCTCTGTAACATCCAACCACACGGCCAAACCTACATGTTCATCACCTGGGTTTCAACGATAAGGCTGATATAATCCCGCAATGGTGGCCGGAGGCGAAATGCGACGCCGGCGAGGTCGCGGCGATGAAATCGACCCTGCGAGCGATGGTACGGCGGACGCCGAACGCCGCGAACGTCAATCCGCCTTGCGTCGGGCGCTGCACGATCATTTCCCGGAGCGGAACCGGCACAACCTTTTGCCCGTCTTGCACTTATTGCAGCACGAACACGGTTACCTGCCTGAGTGGGCGTTGCAGGTTGTAGGCTGGTATCTGCGCGTGCCCGCTTCCGAGGTTTATGGCGCGGCCACGTCTTACTCGGAGTTGCGTTTCGATCCTCCCAAGCGGTGCAATGTCGTCGTATGTACCGGCCTGGCTTGCTGGCAGTCCGGTGGCGAGGAGCTCTTGGCAGGAGCTCGGAAACTCCCTTATCCCGATGACGCGGCCAGCGTGACGACCACAGCGTGCGGGTTCGTGTGCGGGTTGGCTCCAGCCATCAGGATCAACGGACGTTGGCTGGGCCGCATGGACGCGGAACGAGTGGTCGCCGCCATCGAGAGCGCCTACATATGACGGCCGCGAATTGCCGGCCCGCCTGGCAAGCGATGCGCGACGCGGCGTCGGGGCGGCTCGCCGGCCTATCGGCCATCACCCGCGTGGTCGTGCAATGGGGACACTGTAGCCAGGCGGTTGGCGCGGAACGCGTGCATCGGCGGTTGGTCGAGTTGTTCCAGGGCCGGGTTGATGTGGTGGTGGTCGCGGCTGGCTGCGACGGAGCGTGTTTCGCCGCGACGCAGGTGATTGTCGGGTTGCCCGGCGGCACGGCACGGTTTTTCGACCACTTTGGCCCAGACGACGATCTATCCGAGATCGTTGTCGCGGCGGATGGCGGCGCGCCAGATCGGATGCGACCTCAGGCCGAGTTGGAAGGATTTTTCGCGGCTCAGCACATTGCGCTGATGGAAGGGATCGGCAGCGCCAACCCTAATTCCCTCGACGAATACTTAGGGCGAGACGGCTACCTGGGCTTGGCAGAAGCGCTTTCGATGAGCCCCGACGGGGTTATTGGCCTGGTCTTGGACGCTGGGTTACTAGGTCGCGGCGGGGCTTATTTCCCGGCCGCCCGCAAGTGGCAGGCGGCGCGACGGGTCGACGCTGCCCGGCGACACTTGGTGGTCAATGCTGAGGAAGGCGAACCCGGTGTCTTCAAGGACCGGCACCTTATGGAGGGCAATCCACACCGGATCATCGAGGGCGCCCTGATCGCCGCTTACGCCGCTGGCGCCAGAAACGTGGTGATCTACATCAACGCGGAGGCTGATCTGTCGGCGGAACGCATGGCAGCCGCCCTCGCAGTTGCGGAGGTGGTGGGTCTGGTCGGCGACGACGTGTTGGGCAGCGGGTTTGCCTGCGCGATCACCGTCCGTCGGGGCGCCGGCGGATACGTGTGCGGCGAGGAAACGACGCTGCTCAACACGGTTGAAGGTCGCCGAAGGGAACCGCGTCTGCGTCCGCCATTCCCCACCGATGCGGGTCTGTACGGGGAACCGACGGTCATCAACAACGTGGAAACCCTCGCCAATCTTCCGGCGATCCTAACGGGCGGCGGGCGCCGGTTCGCGTCGGTCGGGCTGAACGAGGCGTGGGGGACGCGGCTGGTGTCATTGAGCGGCGCGGTGCAGCGGCCCGGTTTGGCCGAGGTGCCCATGGGTACTACGGTGCGGCAGGTCATCGACCTCGTCGGCGGAGGTGTGCCGGAGGGACGCAGTCTGGGGTTCGCCGCGGTAGGCGGCCCGTCCAGCGGCCTGATGCCGGCCAGCGAACTGGATTCCCCGCTCCGCCCCGGTATGCTGCACTCGAGTGGCGTGGTGATGGGAGCCGGCGGGATTACCGTCTTCGACGACCGCGCGTCTCCGGTGCAAGTGGCAGCACGCTTGAGCCAGTACAATGCCTCCGAATCCTGTGGCAAGTGTACCCCCTGCCGCGAGGGCACTCCCCGGATCGCCGAGGCTTTAGGACGAATCGCCGCCGGCGAAGGGCAGGAGTCGGACGTTCAGGACCTGCGCGACTTGGCCGAGATCGTCGGGGCGGCTTCGCTATGTGGACTGGGCCAGATGGCAGGGAATCCCGTGACCAGCCTCCTCCATTTTTACGGCGACATGCTGGACGTTAACCCCAGCGAATAGCCGGGTGGACTCCGCCGGCCAACGGACAATTGGATCGCGGTGATCCTCCCACCCGGAGACCACCTGCCTCAGGACACGGTTTGCTCGAACGGGTGATCCGTCCTTATCCTGTAGACCATCCGACGCTGCCGATTGGATCCGCGTTTGACATGGCGAACGACATATTGGTGATCGAGGATGATCCGGGCATCGTGCGGATCATCAGGCTGTACCTCGAGCGTGACGGCCACACCGTGACCACCGTAGGAGACGGTGTGGCCGGACTGAACGCGGCCCGCGCCGACACTCCTGACTTGATTGTCCTGGATCTCATGCTGCCCGGGTTGGACGGCATGAGCGTGTGCCGGGCCCTGCGTGAAGAATCCGACGTACCCATAATCATGGCCACCGCCCGGGCCGACGAGGACGATCGTCTCGCCGGTCTGGACCTTGGCGCCGACGACTACATTGTGAAGCCGTTCAGCCCGAGGGAGCTCGCGGCCCGGGTGCGCGCGGTCTTGCGACGCAGTGCCCGTCAGGACGCGGTCGAGCCGCGCTCGATCGAATACGATGGCATAGTCATCGATTTCAAGACTCAGGCGGTCCGACGCGGAAACGAACGGCCCTCCCTGACCCCCACGGAGTTCCGCCTGCTGGCGATGCTGGCCGCCCAGCCGGGCCGTCCTTTCACCCGCGACCAGATCATCGACGGTGTTTTCGGCTACGACTTCGAAGGATACGACCGTACGGTGGACGTGCACGTCGCCAACCTGCGACGCAAGATCGAACCTGACGCCCGGAAGCCCCGATACGTGCAGACCGTACATGGCGTGGGTTATCGGTTCGGCGATGCCTAGGTTGAGGTTCGGCCTGCGGTGGCGCCTGGCGCTGGGGTTCGCGGTCATCCTCGCCCTGGCCCTGGGATCGGTCGCGCTGTTCACCGGGTTCGCTGCGGAGCGGGAGGTTGCCAGGGTCCAAGTGGAGCAGGACCGGGTGCGGGCCAACCGCATCGTGGTGTCTCTGGCCGAATTCTACGCTTCCAACGGCGGATGGGACGGTGCGCAGAGTTTCGTCAACCGGATCAGTTTTCAGACGGAGCGGGAAATCATTGTGCTGGACACCGAGGACCTGCTGGTCGCCGACAGCGGTCTCCGCAACGGTGGGCGCCGGGAACGTAACGGCCACGACCGAACGTTCTTCGACCATCGTGGCGATCCGCACCAACCCGCCCGTCCGCAGTTTTTCGCGCCCATAATCGCAGATGGATCGGAGATCGGCTCGGTGTCGGTGGCCGTCCCGGGGCGCGGCGGTATCGTCCCAGTGTTCCCCCTGGATTCCCACGGAGACCCGCCGCCCGATGCGGAACCGCCCTTGTCCCGATTTGCTGACGCCGTCGGACACGCGCTGAGAGTTGCGGGCGTGGTGGCCGGCGCGGCCGGAATCGTGCTTGTGATCCTCATGTCGCGACGCATGCTGGCGTCTATCGGAAGCTTGACCACCGCGGCGCGGGAACTTGGAAGTGGAAATCTGTCCAGCCGGGCGTCGGTCAAGGGCAACGATGAAATCGCAGAGTTGGGCAGGACATTCAACTCGATGGCCGGCGCTCTGGAAGAATCGGAGCGTCAACGCCGCGCCATGGTGTCGGATGTTGCCCACGAGCTGCGCACGCCGCTGGCCAACATCCAGGGTCACATCGAAGCCTTGCAGGATGGTCTTTTGGAGCCCGACGCGGCGACGTTGGACACCGTACATCGGCAGGCCCTGCATCTGAACCGGCTTGTCGATGACTTGAGGCTGCTGGCCGAATCGGAAGCCCGCGGGTTGCGGTTGGAGCTGGAGCCGGTTTCCGTTGGTGAGATCGTTCAGCGGGTGACCGCATCGTTCCGGGCCCGGGCGGACGCCGAGTCGGTGCGACTGGACGCCGAAATCGACGAAACCCTGCCCGCGTTGAGCCTCGACCGAGGCCGGATCGAGCAGGTGTTGACTAACCTGGTGGACAACGCGATCCGGCACACCCATCCTGGCGGGAGCGTCGTGGTTGCCGCCAGCCGGGAGGTCGACGAGATCACGGTGGCAGTGGCCGACACCGGACCAGGCATCCCGGCGGACGCTCTGCCCCACGTGTTCGACCGCATGTACCGGGTGGACCCGTCCCGTGATCGTGCAACCGGGGGTTCTGGCCTGGGATTGACCATCGCGCGGCAGTTGGTGGAGGCCCACGGAGGCAGGATCTGGGTAGAAAGCGAGGTGGGTGTCGGCAGCCGATTCGGTTTCGATCTCCCGTTGGCGGAACATTAATAATTTCTAAACATCGGCTCTCTATCTTGGCCTCATCAAAGCCGCTGTGGGCCAACCAAATAACAATCAACGGCGGCACAGGAGGAAAAATATTCAATCGTATTCGCAATATCCGAAAGCGCTGGTTCTTCGTAGCGGCGTCGGTCGCGCTCCTCTCCATAGGGTTGGTTACCGGTAGCGTGTTCGCGGCTGGCGTACCCGGCAAGGTGGTCGGCGACGCGTTGCATCATGGTTACGGTCACGACGACAACCGAGCCGGCCACGGCAACGGCGGTGCAATTATGGAACGAGTGGCGGAGATCCTGGGCGTGGAGCAGGACACGCTGAAAGCCGCTTTCACGACTGCCTTCGACGAACAGGCCAACACCAAGTTCGAGGAGTACGTGCAGGGCCTGCTGGACGATGAAACCCTCACCTCGGACCAGGCAACCGAGGCCAATGACTGGTTCGACGAGCGGCCCGCGAACTCTGGTCCGTTGGCGCTACGGTTGGCGCGCACTTCAGACTCCGACCGCATTGACACCTTTCTGGAAAAGTTGGTCGAAGCGGAACGCATGACCCAGGACGAGGCCGACACCCTGAGCGACTGGCACGATGATCGGCCCGATTCCCTGCCCACTGCAACGCACGAACACTCGGGCCGACGCCGGGGTCATCACGGCGGCGAGGGAAGCGAAAGCTAAGCGCCCCCGTCCGCAGCGGCTGCTCAACTTACCGACCCGGGGGCCGATCCGACACGGATCGGCCCCCTTTTTGGCGGAATCACCCACCCGGATTTCGGAGACCCCCTTTGTGGTAAATTATTGCCACTACCTACTGCAACAATATCGCCTGGGAGGTCGCCGCTTTATGCTTGACTACAAACCCAACATCGTCCTCGCCGATCCCGAAGAAAACTACCGCGTGGTCGGCACCCGGCCGGTCCGCCATGACGGTCCGGACAAGGTTATGGGCCGCGCCCGCTACGCTGCGGACATTCATCTGCCGGGTATGCTGCACGGCAAGATCTTGCGTAGTCCCCACGCCCACGCCCGCATACACGGCATCGATGCCAGTAAGGCGCTGGCCTTGCCCGGCGTTCACGCGGTCGTGACCTCCGCCGACTTCCCAGACGTGTCGGCCCAGATCAAGGATCAGGAGGAGGGGGCCCCAGTCAACTACGGTTTTTATAGCCGCAACGTGATGGCACGAGAGAAGGTTTTATATCGCGGGCACGCCGTTGCCGCTATCGTTGCTGACTCGCCGCACCTGGCTGAGGAAGCCCTGGCGCTGATCGAAGTGGACTGGGAAGTGCTGCCGGCCGTTTTCACCGCACAGGAGGCCATGGCCGACGGCGCTCCGGCGGTCCACGAGCGCCTGGTCACCCTGTCCAACCCCGCGCAGCGTTCTGGAGGCTGGGCTGAAGAGGATTCCGGCGACGCTTCCAACGTCTCCAATCACTTTCAGTTTGCCTCCGGCGACCTGGAGGCCGGATTCGCCGAAGCCGACGCGATCGTGGAACGGGAGTACCACACCCGCCAGGTCCATCAGGGCTACATCGAGCCTCATTCCGCCACTGCCCGCTGGAACGCCGACGGCACGGTGACTGTTTGGGCCAGCACCCAGGGCCATTTCGCATTGCGCGACCACACCAGCCGAATCCTCGGCATCTCCTTAGGGCAGCTCAACGTCGTGCCGATGGAGATTGGCGGCGGTTTCGGGGGCAAGGGGCAGGGCGGCTGCTACCTGGAACCCGTCGTCGGCGCGCTGGCGCGCAAGACCGGCCGGCCCGTCAAGATCGCGATGTCACGGACCGAAGTTTTCACCGGCACCGGCCCCACGTCGGGGAGTCACATCAAGGTGAAAGTAGGCGGTACCCGCGACGGCCGGTTCACTGCGGCCCAGGCGACGCTGATCTATGAAGCCGGTGCTTTCCCCGGCTCGCCGGTGCCCAGCGGTTGCCGCACCATGTTTGCCCCCTACGAGATCCCTAACGGGTTCGTCGAGGGCTACGACGTGGTGACCAACGTGCCCAAGGCTGCCGCCTACCGCGCGCCCGGTTCTCCGGCCGCCTCCTTCGCCGCCGAGCAGGCCATTGACGAGTTGTGCGAGAAGCTGGAACTCGACCCGGTGGAATTCCGCCTCAAGAACGCCTCGAAGGAAGGTAGCCGCCAGATCGGCGGTCCAACCTTCCGCCGCATTGGTATGGTGGAAATCCTGCAGGCCACCCAGGAACACCCGCACCTGGCGTCACCGGTGCCTGAGCCGTCTGCTCCGGGACGGCTCACTGGGCGGGGCATTGCCGCCGGCGGGTGGTTTAACGGCACTGGCCCAGCCACGGCGGTCGCTAGTGTTATGCCCGATGGCACCGTCAGCCTGATTGAAGGCTCACCCGACATCGGCGGCTCCCGAGCCGTCATGGCCATGCACGTTGCCGAAGTTCTCGGTCTGCCGGCCGAGCGCATCAAGCCGTCCATTGTGGACACGGACAGCATCGGCTACAGCAGCGGGGCCGGTGGAAGCGGCGTCACCTTCAAGATGGGCACTGCGGTCTACCAGGCCGGCGAGGAAGTGCGCCGCCAGATGATCGAGCGCGCCGCTCGCATCTGGGATGTCCCGGTCGAGGACGTTGAGTACCAGGAAGATGGCACGCTGGCCCACCGCTCCGACGACGCCCTCCGCATGACCTTCGATCAGTTGGCCCGGCGCCTCAACGGCACCGGCGGTCCCATCGTAGGACACGGCGCGGCCAACCCTGCCGGCGTGGGCAACGCCTTCGCCATCAACGTTGCCGACGTGGAGGTCGACCCCGACACGGGCAAGGTTGAAGTGCTGCGCTTCACCGCCATCCAGGACTGCGGCAAGGCGATCCACCCCAGCTACGTTGAGGGCCAAATCCAGGGCGGTGCCGTTCAGGGCATCGGCTGGGCGTTGAACGAAGAGTACTTCTTCGACGACAACGGCCAGATGATGAATTCGTCCTTCCTGGACTACCGCATGCCGACCGCGCTGGACCTGCCCATGATCGACACCGTCATCGTTGAGGTGCCAAACCCGGGTCACCCGTTGGGCGTACGCGGTGTCGGCGAGGTATCCCTGGTGCCGCCCATGGCCGCCATTGGCAACGCCATCGCCCGCGCCACCGGCGCCCGCTTGGAGAGCCTGCCCATGAACCCCGGGGCCGTCCTCGAAGCCCTTTGGCAGCAGAACGGCGAGTAACCCTTCCGGCCATCCACGGAAACCACGTAGGGGCGAATAACTATTCGCCCCTACTGTTTCGCATTTTCGGCACTGATGGTCATCACGGCTCCAGCCGTACCAGGAAACTAGCTTCCCCGAGGGGCATCCCGTCGAAAGCGATGGCCGCCACATGCCGTCCCAAGCGGGTGACCGGGATGCGAAACGGCTTGATCCAACGCTGGAAGAAAATTCCCTCATCCCAGGTGACTTCCTGGGGCGGTGGGCTCGACAGGCTTGCTCCCGGTGCTCTGATGGTCACTTCCAGCGTATGCGATCCGGCGTTGGCGCCGGCGATGCAGAATGCCAACTGAGCGTCAACCTCGGCCAGCACGCGCGGCCCGTCGCCGCTGGGCGGCTCGTCCGGCATGGGGATATCCACCAAGTCAATGACACCTTTGAAACTCAGGTCGTCCCCGTTCCCCTCCTCGGTTTCCCGGCAGAACAGGGCATATTTCAGGTACACTCCGCCTCGTTCGGTAGTCAACAGCGGCTCCGTTCGCCCCCCTCGGGGGCTGGTAATATAGGTTCACGATTTTAGCATTGGCCGCAAGCCGCAGCAAAAACGCCTCAGCAAGGTCAGGGGGGTGCAACATGGCACTGTCAGCAGCGAAATTCAGCCAGGGAATGACCACCCAGCAATACATCGACATCATCAAGGTGAACAAGGACCCGTTTTGCCAGATCCACGACGGCGTCGACATACCCGCAAGTGTGCTCGACTACTTCAACGGGTTGGAAGAGCCGGTGAACCTGGCCGTTTTCACCTCGGACTGGTGCGGCGACGCCATGTCCACCACGCCAGCCGTCCTGCGTTTGGCCGACGCCAGCGATAACATCCGTCTCAGCGTGTTCAACCGGGACGACGAACTGGAGCTCGCCAACAGTTTTCTGCCAGAACACCGCGCCGGTACCGTGCCGGTGTTCGTGGTGTTCGACGGCGAAATGGGCGAGATCGCCCGCTTCATTGAGACAGCTCGTTCGTTGGTGCCCACCATTGATGCCATGGACGAAATGGTGGCCCAGGCTGCGGCGTCCGTCGCGGATGAGGGCGAGAGGCGGCAACAGACCCGAGGTCGCCGAACCGCCCATCGGGTGAGCAAGGCCGGAGAGTGGGGAGCGGTTATCCTGAATGAGTTTCAGCAGGTGGTGGCCGACGGCATGGCGCGGTCGTCTGTAGACCGGCCGGCCGAGGGTGGCACCCAATGGCCGCCGCAGGAGTGATCAGCCAGATGTCTGACGACAGCGTTACCATAATCACCATGGACGACATGGCGGCGGTCTTTGCCGTGACCGACGATTTCGGCATCCATCGCGAATCGGTCAGCGTGGACCTGGCGCGGGAAGATCCGGGCGCGGTCAGCGTCGATGATCGTGGCGCCGTTGAAATCACCCTGCCCGCCAGCCAAACTCCGACCGACTTTGCCGCCACCATTCGCACCGAGTTGGAGACACGCGGGTACTCGCTTAATCCTGGCCAGGTGGTCACCAATGATGGCGAGGATGGGAACGACGAAGAGGGCGAAGACGACTGGCTGGGGTGACCGCTCGCCGTAACGAAGTAGGGGCGAATGATCATTCGCCCCTACTTCCTTTCCGGTTCCGCGCGTCCCGTCAGTAGCCGGATTCGCGCCACTCGAAGGCCAGGTTCGCGTAACGGACGAATACCGCGCCGCCCGGCGCCGCCAACGGGCCGTTCATGGCGAGGATCGCGATCGTGACCTCGTCGCCCGGCTTGGGTTCGGTGGACACCACCACGCGCTGGGGAACGTTGAACCCCTGCACCGTGGCTCGTTCACGGTCGCACTCGCCATTGATCCAGATCTCGCCGTAGTCGTCGATGCACGACTCGAAGAGGCAGCGCGCTCCTTCCAGGGGCCGGCCGCCCACCGTCTCCGGCAGCGTCGCTTTGATGCGGTACCAGATGAACGATACGCCGCGTCGCCGCCAGGCGCCCAGGTCGTCGCAACCTTCCCAACCGGAGTCGTCATAATCTGGCAGGCGACACGGTGAGCCTTCCGCCTCGCTTTCGATGCCTTCGTTGGCCGGGCCGGGAACGAACCCGTGGGCGACCTTCCATTGGCCACCGATGGCCGCCAGGTCGCTGGCGTTCTGCAAATCTAAGGTAGCTCGTGGCATGGTAATTCCTCCAATCCGGTTTGTGGGGAATCTGTTTTCTCAAATCACACGCCGGTGATGCGCACTCCCGAATGCGTGCGATAACGCCGGTTGATGTTGACCAGTAAAGGGGTGATTTGCTCCACATATTTGGCGTTGTAGAGGGCGCCGGCATCAACGGGGCGGAGGTTGGGTATCTTCCGTGTCAGGTCGACCACCGTCTGTTTGGCGTCCGCGTCGTCGCCGCAGATGACCACGTCCTCGTCCAGCGTGACGCCGGGCTTCAGCAGTTCCTCAGCGGATACGTTCTGGAAGGCCGCGACGACTTTTGAGGCCGGAGCCGAGGCCTGTGCCTCTTCGGCGGCTGAGCCGGCCTCGACCTCTTCGGCTATTGCACCCACCCCGCGTTCGAACCGCATCGGAGCGATCACCGTTACCACAACCTTGCCGTCGAGAGCGTCTCCGACGCCGGCGATGGTGGGTGACATGCCGTTGTAAGGCATGGTCAGGAACACCACTTCAGACTGCGTTGCGGCATCCGGATTCACCGCGCTGGATATCGCGGCGCCAGGGGCCAAGGCCAGCAACTCGTCTGCGGCTTCCTGCGCCCGACCGGCGTCTCGCGATCCGATAACCACGGTCTCGCCGGCCATCGCCAGGCGCAGCGCCAGTCCCTTGCCTTCCGGACCCGTGCCCCCCAAAAACGCCAGCATCTATTTCGCCTCCCATTGTATTGCGGCGCAAGTATATCACCGCCAGAACGAGCCGGGCCGTGTGATACAATCGGCCGGGATTGCCCATGCAATTGGTCTGACCACACGTCGTAGGAGGATTTATCGCCATGGCGTTCACACTCAATCACGTCCACCTCAAGACCCCAGATCCCAAGTCGACCGCCGATTGGTACGTGCAGAACTTGGGCGCCACCGTCACGGCTGAGACCGCTAATGGCGGCTTCCGCCTCGACCTTCACGGCCTTCCCTTGAACGTAACCGATCACGTCGCCACCCAGACACACCCGCAGAACTACGGCTTCGAGCACATCGCCATCGACACCACAGACATCGAAGGCACGGTCGAGGACCTGAAGAACGGTGGAGCCACTGTGCTGGAAGAGACCACAGTGGGCGGTGGCCGCCGGGTCATGTTCTTCGAGGGTCCCCAGGGCATCATCCTGGAAGTCCTCGAGGTAATCGACGCCTAACGCATTTCAGCTCAGTACCGTTTCAGCGTAGGGGCGAATAATTATTCGCCCCACGTCGATTGCCAACGACTTGTGGTGGCGTGTACCGAATGGTTTAGCCTCCGGCGCGCGGTGACGGACCATGAAATTGTGGGAATATGCATCCGTTGAAGAGCCCGAGCGGGCACGCCGGCAGGTGCGTAACGGCCAGCCTACCAACGAGTTGGTCTTCAGCGCCTATGTGGGCGGAAATGAGGACACCTTCCCACATATTCTGGATCTCTACGTTGCGCCGGGAAGCCGGGTAGCGGATGTTACGTTCGGAAAGGGCGTTTTCTGGCGCAACGTTCCTGAAGAGCGGTACGAATTGCTTGCCACGGATATCGAGAGTGGAGTGGATTGCCGTGCCCTTCCCTACACTGACGAGACGATAGATTGTGTAGTTCTGGATCCCCCGTACATGCACTCACCGGGAGGAACCGCGCATACGGTTCATACTGCGTTCGAGCGACATTATCGTAACAACGGTACCGGTAATCGAACCACGAAAAAATATCATGAAGCCGTCGTCGAACTGTATGAAGATGCCGGTAAAGAGGCATATCGAGTCCTGCGCGAACGCGGCGTGTTGATCGTGAAATGCCAGGACGAAGTTTGCGCGAACCGACAACGTTTTACTCATGTGGAAATCATGCAATCGTACGAACGACTTGGCTTTATCGCAGAGGATTTGTTTGTGGTGGTGCGCCAAAATCGTCCCGGCGTTAGCCGAACGGTTCGCCAAGTGCATGCGAGGAAAAACCATTCATACTTCCTTGTGTTTTGGAAGGGCGGTTCAGGGAGGGGTATTTGGGAGCCGCCAGAATGAACCCAGTAGATCTGCTGGTGACGATCATCCGGGAGCACGCGCCGGAAGACATATGGCGCGACTCACCACTGGTCGGATACCGAATGCTCGGCAATACCAATCGTGGGGAAATTGGCGAGGAGTTTATACGGCGGTATTTGCGCCAAAATGAGATTGAAGTCGGTAATGGAGGGCGAGTTTCTCCCACCGATCTGCGGATCGGGGATGTACGAATTGAAGTGAAAACTGCTTCGCTAGGCGCAAACGGCACTTTCCAGTTTAACCATGTTCGATTGGACCGAAACTATGATTACTTGCTCTGCTTAGGAATTTGTCCAAACCAAGTGGTTTTCAATATGTGGAGGAAAGGCGCGGTGGCCGAAGGTGAGGCGGGAACGCTGGTACGCATGGCAGAAGGTCAGGCCGTGACCTACAAACTTACAAAGAGACTGGCAGACATGCTGGCTATCGAAATGTTCCCCGACCGTATCCGTCAAATTCTTACCCATAGCCACAAATAGATGGAATAGGGAAACGGTACACTGTGAGTCCCGCGTCGCGTCTTGAACGCGACCGCTTTTCCCGCCCGTCGCAAGCATATCCGAGATCAGATTCCAACGACTGCACTGAAGAGCAAGCCAAATGCCCGATCATCGTCTTCTCATTCTGTTCGCCCACCCCGACGACGAGGCATTCCCGGTCGGCGGGACTATCGCGATGCACACCGCCCGGGGCGTGACCGCGCGGTTGATCACCTCCACCTCTGGCGAACTCGGTGAGATCCGGCAGGCCGGTTCCGCTACTCGCGATACCATCGGGGAAGTCCGCCGCGCGGAGTTGGCCGAGGCAGTCAAAGAACTGGGCATCGGGTCCCACGACGTCTTGCAGTACCGCGATTCGGGAATGGCCGGCTGGGACGACAACCACCATCCCAAAGCCTTCGTACAGGCCGACGAGCACGAGGTGGTGGCCCGCCTGGTGTTCGAAATCCGCCGCTTCCGTCCCCAGGTGATCCTTACCTTCGGGATGGACGGGCTGTACGGCCACCCCGACCACATCGCCATCTGCACGCACGCTACGACCGCCTTCCGGCTGGCCGCCGACCCATCCTCCTTCCCTCACCACATGGCCATCGGCATCCAGCCTCACCAGACGGACCGCCTTTTCTACAGTGTGCGTCCGCGCGGATTCCGGGTGCACATGGCGGAAACGTTGCAGGCGGCCGGCGTGGACTTCCCGATGCCGTCCCCCGATCGCGCCAACGACGGCGCAGATCCCGATACCATCAACCTCACAGTCGATGCATCGGATGGTCTGGACGCCAAAATGGCTTGCATCAAGCGGCACTTCACCCAGTTGCAGCCCGACTGGCCCTACGAGCGCGTGCCCAGGGAAATTGCCGCCGCAGTCATTGGCGTGGAGCACTTCATCCGCGCCGAGCCGCCCGTTGCTGAGGGCGAAATAGTTCCCGCTGACTTCTTCGCCGGCCTGTAATCCGACCGGCTTGGCCGGCTGACCCCACGCGCGACCAGGTTCGCTGCTCCTCGACGGGAAGTGGCTAAAGAAGACCAGCGGTTCCCTGCCATACCAGCAGTACGCCCACCACCAGGAGCGTCAGCCCCATGGCAAGAATCAGCAGGTTCAAGTTGACCTTCCCGGTCAGGGTAGCCCCCAGGTAACTGCCGATCATGGCGGTCGCCCCCATCATCACGAGCAGCACCCAGTCCACCTGCCCGTGAATGACGTGGCCCACCCAGCCCGCCGCGCCCATCACAAACCCGATAAAGAGGTTGGTGCCGGCGGCGATACGCGGGTCCACCCGGAGAATGCGTACCAGGGCGGGCAGGCGGATGCTGCCCAGGATCAACCCAACCGCGCCTCCCAGCATCCCTACGGCGAAGCCGATGCCACCCTCTGCGGCCATGCGTGTCGGTGTGAAGATTCCCGGAGAGCCCTCCAGACCCTGACCGAACAGTGCCCCGCTGGACTGGCCTGAACGGATCCGATCACGGGCGATGATGAGAAACTCCACGCCCTGCCAGAAGACCAGCGCGCCGGCCAGCACGATGAGCAGGTGTTCCGGCGTGCGGTCGGCGAACCACCCGCCGATGAACGCGCCAATGAAGGCTGGCACGCCCATGGTGAGCACGATGCGCAGGTTCACCCTGCCGGCGCGCAGGTGGCGTATGGTGCCAGCCAGGGACGCCAGGCTGCTGACCAGGATATTGGTGCCACCGGCGGCCGGAGCCGGTATCCCCAGGAGGAGCATCGCCGGCAGCCGCATCGTCCCCAGCGCCAAGCCTACAAACCCGCCAAGGATACCCACCAAGAACGAGATCACCGCCAGCAAGACGGCTTGCCAAACCAGCACGTCCGACGGCAGACCCAAACCGGAGAGGGGCATGGGATCAGTCCCTCACCCTGGTTTGCGTATTCAGATGAGCGGGATGGTGATTATGGCTGGCCGACCGCCTCGGTCACGCCCACCTCTTCCATCAGCTCGGTGATCTGCCGCCAGGTCTCATCCTCGATGAAGATGCCGTTTTCGCGGCGCTGCAATTCGGTCCGGTACTCGATCTCGCCGGGGTAGTAGATCTCGCTGAAACCGGGGGCCGGCGGAGATGTCTTCACGAACTCGGCAAACTCGGTCATCTCCTGTTTGAAGTCCTCCAGGGGACGGAACTTCGCAACGTCGAACACGGCCAGGAAACAGCCGTCATTGTGGCGAGCCTGCGGGTCGATGCCGAAACCGAGGCCGGTCAGCAGGCCGGAGAACATCTCCACCATGAAGGACAGGCCGAACCCCTTGTGTCCCTGGTCGGCGCCCACTGGCAGGATCGCTCCGCCGGCCGCGTAGTCGTTGGGGTCGTTTGTTGGGTTGCCGTCCTTGTCCACAATCCAGCCGGTGGGCACCTGCTCGCCGCGGTTGCGGGCCAGGCTGATCTTGCCGGCGGCGACGGCAGACGTCGCCATGTCCAGCAGCACCTGGCCGGGCAGGTTGCTGGGCACCCCGATGCAGATGGGGTTGGTGCCGAGACGACGGGCGCGGCCGCCGAAGGGTGCGACGGCTTTGGGGCCAGCGCCGGAGTCGGCGGTGAGCAGGGCGATCATGCCCTCCTGCGCGCAGATGGTGGGGTAGTCGCCCAGACGCCCAATGTGGCTTTGATGTCGGATGGTGAAAGCGGCCACGCCGTTCTCCTTGGCCTTGTCTATGGCCATGCGAGTCGCTTTCTCGGTCACGACGAAACCGAACCCCCAGTGACCGTCAACGACGGCGGTGGTGGGGGTCTCGCTCAGGACCTCGAAAGGAGCGCCTGGAACGATATGGCCCCGGTCGATGCGCTCGCAGTACTCAGGGATGTGGATGACACCGTGGGAGTCGTGCCCGGTGAGGTTGGCCTTGACCTGGTGTGCGGCGACGATCTTGGCCTCCTCGGCCGGCGTACCCTTGGCCACGTAGATGTGGTAGGCGGCCTTTTCCAGATATTCAGGAGTGAAGACGGGCATGGGAGGGCCTCCGTGGGACTGCTGGCATGGATGGACAGGATGGAGGGGATTGTAGCAGGAAACCACAAACCCGGCAGGCCAGTCATGCCATCAGGAGGAGTTCCACCTCCCGGCAGAAACGGTCGAAGGATTGGGAACGTTGTCGGGCGAGGTTTACGTCCATTGCGACGGTCAGACGCGCTTGATCGGCTGTCGGGCTGTACGATTGACCCGAAGCCATATGTTCACTGAGCCATTCTTTGGCTCCTCTGATGCTCTCTACGTTTTGAGGAAATTGATTGGGAACACTAATCCCGGCGTGTGCAGCAACAGTTTCCAAGCTCGCGATGAACCACGCCTCGTATTCGCGATTGGCGATGTTTATAGAAACCCGGCATTGCGGAAAATTTGCAGCGATCGGTTGAATTCTTTTGGTAAGTTCTGTGCCTAATTCCGCAGGGCAATCGTCGTCCGCGTCGAGTAGTATGAACAATCGGGTCATGGGACCGCCGCGAATCATCGCCATTTCTGCGTATCTTTCCAGCTGACGCAGACGTGTGCTGACCAGCTTGTCCCTGCTGATCCGAAACGGCTTGCGCACTTCCGGGTAAAAATTAGACTCTCGGGCGGCCAATATCTTGTGGATCAAAGGACGGAGAGAGCGTTCTTCTCCGTGCCCTTCGACTATTGATTCAATGACTGGTCGCGCCATAAGCGTTCATGAAACCGCTAACGCATCCGCAGATAATCGCATCGATCTATGGTGACAGCATACCTTGGCGCAGTAATTCCCCGGGTGTGCAAAGCCTTCGACGCAGCAATTCCATACTCCCGTCGTCTACTCGTCCAATATTGGTGTCGCCGGTACTGGCGTCAGTGCTTAGAATCGCGTCTATCGGTATGTGCGCATTGTCCAATAAATCTGAACTGTGAGTTGTTACCATCACTTGAGTGCGTTCAGTTGCCTCTTGGATGGCATCCCATAAAACCTCCGCTGCTGCTGGATGTAGCGCGATTTCAGGCTCTTCGATGCCGACGAGAGACGGCGGGCTGTCTCCTCCTTGGAGTAAGGCAGTCAGCACCGCAAGTGCTCGTAACGTGCCGTCCGACATATTGATTGCAGTGAACTTACGTGGTGCTGCGCTGCCATAAACCCTTTGGACGAACTGGATGGTTTCTCGGTTAACGATCCTGATAGGGATTCTTCCCACGCGCTCAAGATCGGGCACGACGGCCTGCAAGTAGTTTTGGATGCGCTTGAATCTGTTTGGGTCGCGCTGTTCTAGAGACCAAAGGACGCCAGCCAGGTTATGACCTTCGGGTGGATGCAAAGAGTCACTGGATTCGGGCGTCTGCGGCCGGCGAATATATTCTGGATCGAACTTGTAAAACCGCATCTGGGTCAACGCGTCATAGGCAGGTCGGAATTCGTCAAAGCTACTAGCGCTGACCAAAAACAGACGATCGGAGCTCGGGGTTGGCAGATTACCCTCGACACTAGTTCGAAAGAGTTGCCCGGCTTTCACCTCAAAATAGGTAGGACCGTCTGCAGAGGGTGGACGCTCAATCGCGCAGTATTCCCGTCGGATAGCGAAAGCACCGTCACGCAGCCGTTCTATCTCAAAAGAATATCGCCCGGACGATCCCTCACCGTCAAGATTGAAATCCAAAGTCACTTCGAAGAACCGCGTAGATCTTCTACCTGAACGACGAAGTACTTCCGAAATCCCACCTCTGACGCTTAGTGCGTGCGTCATGGGGACATGCAAGGCGTCAACGGTCAGATCCAATGCATCCAAAAAATTGCTTTTCCCAGATCCATTCGGGCCTACTAGGATCACTAATGGACCCAATTCGACGTCGCAATGGCTTATGCTTTTGTAGTTCCGCAACTTCACGCGGGTTATGAACGGCGTTTTGGGCATTTCACTTCACCTACGTTCGAAATATACCATACCCATTTGCGGGCTAACCCTACCGCCTTTACACTGCCGTCGTCACCATTGTCATCCGGAGGGAACCCACCATGAAGGCTGTTTATATCAACGAGACTGGCGGCACCGATGTGCTTACCCACGGCGACCGCCCCGATCCTGAGATCAGTCCCGGCGAGATACTGATTCACGTCGGCGGAAGCGCCCTCAACCACCTCGACCTGAACCTGCGCGCCGGCAACTGCCGGCGCTTCCCCCACATCCTCGGTTGCGACCTGGCCGGCGAGGTGGTGCAGATTAGCCCCGATTCCGGCACCGACCTTCAAGTTGGCGACCGGGTCCTCATCGACAACCGGGTCAAATGCGGTGGACATAACCTGTGCGAGCACTGCGCTGCCGGCCACGATCAGTGGTGCACCCGCCAGCAGCGCATCGGCGTCGACCTGGACGGTGGACACGCCGAGTACGTGGTCGCCCCGGCGGTCAACGCCTACACCATTCCGGACGATATGTCCTTCGCCGAAGCCGCGGCTTTGCCCATCGCCCTACATACCTCATGGCATTGCCTGATCACCCAGGCCAAGCTGCAGCCCTGGGATGACGTGCTGGTACAGGCGGCCGGCTCCGGCGTTGGAAGCATGGGCATCCAGATCGCCAAGATGATGGGCTGTCGGGTGATTGCCACGGCCGGCAGCGACTGGAAACTCGAGGAAGCGAAGAAGTGGGGAGCCGATGAGGTCATCAACTACCGCGAGGTCGACAGCATCAGTGAGAAGGTGAAGGAGTTGACCGACGGCCAAGGCGTCGACGTAGTTTTCGACTGCGTCGGCGCGGATGTCTGGCACGAAAACATGCTGAGCCTGAAGCACGAGGGGAGGCTGGTCATCACCGGCGTTACCTCGGGCAGCCAGACTCCCATGGACCTCTCGATCCTGCACGGGCGCCCGCTGCATCTGATGGGCAGCGGCGGTCGCAGTCGCCGGACCATGGCCGATGCCATGAAGATGGTCAACCAGGGCGTTCTCCGTGGAATTGTCGGCCGCACCTTCCCGCTTGATGGCGTGGGTGAAGCCCACCAGGTAATGCACGATCGGGATTTCTTCGGCAAGCTGGTCATCGAGCACTGACCGGCTGCCCGCTTTTGGTACAATAATCGACGCAATAGGGTCACCACATCGCAACGGAGGCACTCCCACTATGAAAATCGCCCGTTACCTCGCTCATGGCGCCGAACACTTCGGCGTCGTTGACGGCGACAACGTTACCGCCATCGATGGCAGCATCTTCGACTCTCCGATCAAGCTGACCGACCACACTCACAACCTTTCCGACGTAAAGCTGCTGTCGCCGGTCAGGCCGGGGAAAATCCTCGCCATGGGCCTCAACTACACCAGCCATGTCGGTGACCGTCCTGCTCCCGAATACCCGATGATCTTCCACAAGACCCCCACCAGTGTCATCGGACCCGAGGATTCCATCGTGCGCCCCAAGGAAGTCCAGCGCTTCGACGCCGAGGGCGAGATGGTCGTGGTGATCAAGGACAAGTGCCGGAACGTTTCGAAGGACGACGCGCTGAACCATGTGCTGGGTTACACCTGCGGCAACGACGTCAGCGCCCGCGACTGGCAGCAGAAGGACCGTCGGGAGAACAACTCCGACTGGTGGCGCGCCAAGTCCGCCGACACCTTCTCGCCCATGGGCCCCTGGATCGAGACCGACGCCGACCCCCATGCCCAGCATCTTCGCACCCGTGTCAACGGCAACGAGGAGCAGAACGAAACGACCGCGCACCTCATTTTTGACGTGCCCACGATGATCGAGTTCATCACCAAGTACGTGACTTTGGAGCCCGGCGACTGCATCTTCACGGGCACTCCAGGCACCACGTCAGACATGGCCGATGGCGCGATTTGCGAGATCGACATCAGCGGCATCGGCGTGCTGCGCAACCCGGTCAAGCTGGAATCGTAACCGTCAATTCCGGCGAGAAAGCCCGATATGATCAGGGGCGGCCAATCGGCCGCCCCTACTATTTTGATGTCCAACGGATGCCGTCGGCTTCAATCGGGCGATTGGTTTTCCTGCCGTAGTTTCACCAGCAGCGGGATCGTTCGGATCTTCCGCTCGTCCAGGTCTTCCCAGTAAACGCCTTTCGGACGTGGCAACTCTTCCTGGCCACTGTTACACCGTACCACCGCCTCCGTGGTGACCACGATATCCAGCGGAACATCGTGCTGAGTCCACGGCAGGTCCTCGTCCAGCAACTGCATGGGGTGAACTGTACTGATCACCGGCGTGCCCGGATTTACCACACCGGCGGCGGCTGCCAACCCGTACTCCAGGTCCGCGAACCCTCCGCCCTTCCCGATCCGCACGCCCCGACTGTTGACGGCCACCGAGCCGGAAACCACCAGATCGACGGGCTGCATCTCGTGAACGTACACCGGGCGGCCGACTTTGAACGCCCCCGAGATGGTGGCCGCTTTTGCCGGCACAACCTCGGCACGAGCCGGGTCAAGCTCGATGAACACCCGCTCGTCCTTGAGCCTCGGGACTGCCATGTACAGCAGCTTTCCCTGCTCCAGCGCAAGTTGACGCAGGGGGCGTTGCGCCTGATCCGGGTTGCTCTTGATGGCGCGGGCGGCTTCCCATTCCGGGAGCTCCGACGCCAGGGTCGCCGCCGCTTCGCTGCCAATGAAGTTTGGTATCTTGTCGTGCACCGACTTCCCCCGGACCACGCGGGCCGTTTCCAGCGCGGTCCAAACCGATTCGCGAATTGCCCACTTGTCGCGCATAGCATCTCACCGTTTTTTTGACGTTGCGATTGGGGCACAGGGTACAACAAACCAACGCCCGCTATAAGAACCTGTCTACGATCTCTGAAATAGGTTAAGTTGAGACTATTATCAGGGGAGGGGTAATCATGTCTCATTCCTATCCCAGCGACATCAGCCGGAAGCAATTCGCCCGGATTCTGCCGACGTTGGAGTCGGCTCGCCGCCGGACCAAACCCCGCACCGTGGACTTGTATGACGTTTTCTGCGGCGTGCTGTACCTCTTGAAAAGCGGGTGCCAGTGGCGAATGCTGCCCGCGGACTTCCCCAATTGGCGCACTTGCTACCAGTATTTCCGGCAATGGAGCGAGCAGCCTGGCCCGGCGAAAGAATCCATTCTGGAGCAAGTCCTAAAAAAAAATCGGTTGGCGCGGTCCGGCAAAGCAATGGACGGAAAGAGCAGACCAGCTTCTGCATCGTGGACTCCCAGAGCGTCAAGAACACGGACAGTGCCGATAGCAAGGGCTATGACGCGGGCAAGAAGGTGTCCGGAATCAAGCGTCACATCGCGGTGGACACGCAAGGATTGCCCCATGCGATACATGTGACTACCGCCAATGTTACCGACCGGGCTGGGGCTTTGGCGATGTTTGACGAAAACCGGGCCGACCTCAGCCAGGTCCAGAAGGTGCTGGTGGACGGGGGTTACACCGGGAAGCCCTTTGCCGCTGCGGTGCAAAGCCTGTTGGGAGCCGCAGTGGAAGTCGTGAAACGCCACGAACTGCACACCTTCGTGGTGCTTCCAAAGCGATGGGTGGTGGAGCGATCTTTCGCCTGGCTGGAAAAGTGCCGCCGACTCTGGAAGAACTGTGAAAGGAAGCTCAATACCAGCCTGCAAATGGCGGTGCTTGCCTTCATGGTGCTAATCCTCAAAAGATCGTAGACAGGCTCTAAGACGTAACCCAGCGCGCTCCGCGCCGCCCAAACTGCGACGACCAAAATAGTCGCTCGAGTCGTCGAGTCCGACTCAAACGCGTGCCGGACCGCGTGTACCTGCACCGCTATTCCCCACAGAATGCCGCTAAGCAATGCAGTCAGCGACGCCAACACGCCGGCTCGACCCAGGTCGGCCCCCTACCCGATCACTGACAACCCGGAAGACAGCAGGACTACCGCCACCCACGGCGCTGAAGCGAAGCTCCAGAGGCTGATGAAACCCCGCAAACTAGGCGTGGAATAGGCTCCCATTATCCAGCCTCCCGCCACCATGATGACCACCACGCCCGCAGCCCACACCGCTTGTCCTACTGCAACTTGCCACAGATCTAACCCTATGACCGGACCCCACGTTCCCGGGTCTTCGGCCGAGGACAGCGGCCCGTGGCTCCCGGACGGCTCCACCAATGCCCATATTGTGGAAGCTGCCAACCCCGCCGCGAGGACTGCCAGACCCTGGTAGGTCGCGCGCGGGTCGTAGAGGATTTCGCGGCAAACCTTTCTGTCGAAAAGCGCGACCCCTGCGGCCCGCCGAAATATGGGCATTCGGTATCTGGTTTATTTCCCGCTGTGGGGTCGCGTCATCGAATAATTTTACGCGCCGTCACAGCAGCAAACGTTCAATTCCCAGAACGATTATCCAAGGGATAAAGCCTATGATCGCGGTTATCAACACGACCGCGATCGCACGTCCAGTAGAATCAAAATCGAGTGCTTGACGGACTGCTATGGTCACGGCCGCCGCTGTCCAGACGAATGCCACCACCGGGAACAACCATCCGATGAATGGCACGAAGCTGAATATGGATAGGATGCCCGGGGTATATGCGAATCCAACCACGCGGCCGAGTTCTGCCCAGCTCGTTTGCGTGCTGGTAGTGCGGAGCATAATGCCGCCGACCAGGCTCAGCACGGATACCCAGATGGCCCAGCGCACGATGCCGAAGACCAGACCTGCGATCAGTCCCAGCACGATTTTGAGGCCAGAGGCATCGCCCAGCAGACCGCCGATGACGCCACCCACGGCTCCGCAAATAGTGACGAGGATCACGACCAGTACCGCCTGTCCGAGCGCGCTGGGGTCGGCTTCGATTTCCTCGTATGTTTCGGAGTTGAAAAACGTGGCGCCTATCATTCTCTGTATCATTTGTTCACCTCTTCACGCGTCGCTTTGGCCCGAATCCACCGAAGGGATGCGTGGGGGCTGGCTACGCAAGGGAAGAGAAGCGTGGGTGATGGGACAGCAGTGCCCTGACGCCGCCGGATTCGAGCGGGTGAGGGTAGAGACAGCTACGCCAGAGGGATGTTGACGGCTCGCGAGTGGCCGCGGAGGGCGAGATCGTCGGGCAGATGGCAGCTGGAGACACGCGGTGCTCAGCCTGACGCGGGACGGTCAGGCGGTTGGACGGTCTGGTTGAAGGGTCGGACGCCGAAGGCGGCGTCAGGAAGGGAGCGGCAGGGCTCGCAATCGCTCCAGGGCGCGACTGAACTGGTTTTCCCAGGGCCAGTGTTGGGGCAGATGCAGGGTGAGGCGACGGGCCTTGCGGGTGATGCGTCCGGCCAGGGAGAAGAAGCGTCGCCGCAGGGTCTTGGTGGTAACCACCAGCTCGCCCAGGCCGATGCGCGCCGTCCAGCGAGCCAGATTGTGGGCCATGACCTGCACCGCCAGCCAGGCGGCGTTGGCGGGGAAGCGTCCCGAGGGAAGATGATTGAGGCCCACGCCGTACTTCAGGTCGCGGATGGCGTTCTCGATCTCGGCATGGCGGCGGTGGTCGGCCTCCAGTTCCAGAGTGTCGCCCTCCCGGTCGGTGATGCAGGCGTGATAGCTGTAGTCGGTAAGCAGCGCCAGTTGGGAACCAGGCGCGGGCTGCACTCTGCGGACGATGAGCCGCGCCGGTGCGGCGTCGGGCTCATGCTGGAAGGGTGTGTATTCAGTCTCGGCCACGTCGGCGCCGCCGTCCATCCAGTAAGGGATGGGCGTCCAGTCCGTCTCGGGTATGGCCTCGATGAGATTGCGCAGGCTTTGGTGCTGGCGGATGGTGATGGAGTAGCGGACGTCCATCTTGCGGCAGACGGCGACCATGGCGTGGGTGTAGAAGCCGCGGTCGGCGCGGACGGTGAGTTGTCCGGTGGCTCCGGCGTAGCGCACCCGGCCCACCGTCTCCCGCAGGAAGTGGTCCGCGCCCCGCGCGGTGTTGGCCCGACCCTGGCGCAGCCGCGCCATCAGCACGTCGCCGGTGTCCGCGGCCACGGCCAGCAGCGGGTGATAGCCCCGCTGGCCGGTGTAGCCATGGCGACGGGCGCCCTCCTTGCCCAGTCCGTAGGTCTCGCAGACGGTGGAGTCCAGGTCGATGGTCAACGGCGCATCGCCCGGGCCCGCACCAGCAGCCCAGGCCCGAGCCAGGAACTCCCGGCTCACCCGATCCAGCTGGCGAACATGACCCCACCGGAAACTGCGTAGAAAGGTCCCCAGGGTGGACGGCGCTTTGACCACGCAGCCGATGGCGCTGGCCGTCCGGCCGGTGCGCAACACGTCGGCGTCGTCGATGCAATCGCCGCCGGCCAGCGCCGACGCCACCAGCGTCAGCAGCTTGTCCCCCGGGTTGGCTCGACCCGGCGCATCTCCCAGGTCAACGTGGCGGTCCACCAGCTCACCCAGACCCAGATGGTGGGCCAGGGTAACCGGCAGGAGCAGTCCGGCATTGGCCACCAGGCGGTGATCATCGAAGGCGACGTGGATGCGGTCGGGGCTGCCCAGTGGTAGCATCTAACAGGTGCTCCTCGTTTCGGGTCGGTTTCTTGTTTCAAAAACCATTATCCCCGAAGCCGGGAGCACTTTCTCATCCCCTCAGCACGCAGCCACATTCATCCTTTCGGTGGATTGGGGTTTGGGAATATCCTTACCCCGCTTGACTATCACGTTGGCTATCACGGCCCTTGCATGCGGCGGATTCTAACCGCTGCCTTTTTTCGTCCGCTATCGAGAATGCGTACGAAGTTGGCGCAGTTTCGCTGTACAATAAGTGGCAGCGCTCATACTATCCGCCCGCCGCGCGCGAGCAGCCTACCGGCCTCTCCCCAGCATGTTGTTCAGGTCTCCCCGATTTCGATAAATAGATAACTCTGCAAACAGCCCAAACGTTTCTGCAGGTAGCGCGCGTCTGCTATCAGAAGGTCAGGTTCGCGGTATTATTCATTTTCACCGCTAATCCGCTCGACCAGTCCCATTGGGGAACTGCAGATTTGCCACCCTCTGCACGGGATTGAACCAGTGACCGAAGCTGTAGAAATAGCCGGAACCGTCCCGGACGAAAACCCAGGCAGCCTCCAGGCTAACCTGGACAGTCGGCGCGGCAAGCTCGACCGCATCCGCGAGCGGGGAATTGACCCTTACCCTCCGCGTTTCCAACGCAGTTGCACCGCCGACGAAGCGATCAAGCTTTTCGAGGCCGCCGAGGCGGACGAAACGCCCGAGCGCCCCACCGCGGTCAGCGTCGCCGGCCGTATCGTGTCCATGCGCGTGATGGGTCGAGCCGCGTTTCTCGATTTGCGTGACTCGTCGGGGGTGGTGCAGGCCATGATGCGGCAGAACGTGCTCGGTGACGAGTACGCTGTCCTTCAGGACCTGGACCTTGGTGATTTCCTCGGCGTCGGCGGCGACATGATGCGGACCCGCACCGGCCAGCCCACGATCGAAGCGCACGCCCTGACCATCCTCGCCAAGGGTATGCGCCCCTTGCCCGAAAAATGGCACGGCCTCAGGGACGTCGAAACTCGCTACCGTCAGCGCTACCTCGACCTTATCGCCAACCCTGAAGTCGCCGACACCTTCGTACGGCGCAGCCGCATCATCAGCGGTATCCGTCGTTTCCTGGACGGCCGCGGCTTCGTCGAGGTGGACACGCCCATTCTGGTGCCGATCCCCGCTGGCGCTCACGCCCGGCCGTTCGTCACTCATCACAACGCACTGGACGAGCGGCTGTACCTTCGAATCGCCACCGAGCTATACCTCAAACGCTTGATCGTCGGTGGCCTCGACAAGGTCTACGAGATTGGCCGTGTCTTCCGCAACGAGGGCATCGATCAGGACCACAACCCCGAGTTCACTCTGCTAGAGTCTTACGAGGCTTACGCCGATTACAACTCCGTAATGGAGATGGTTGAGTCTCTCGTCTCCTCGTTGGCCCAGGACGTGCACGGCAACATGCAAATACCGATGGGCGACAACCTGATCGACTTCACGCCGCCCTGGCCTCGGCTGTCCCTGCGTGAGGAGTTGCACCGGCGCAGCGGGGTGGACGTCGAAGACTATCCCGACGCCGAATCGTTGACCCGAAAGTCTCGCGAGCTGGGCCTGGAACCCGCTCCCCGAGAGGCCCGTGGCCGCCTCATCGACAAGATGCTGTCAGTGTACGTGGAGCCTCACCTGGTGCAGCCGTCCTTCTTGATTGACTACCCCGAGGACATGTCGCCCCTGGCCAAGGGCCACCCCGACAAGCCGGGATACGTCGAGCGTTTCGAAGCTTTCGCCGCGGGCATGGAGATTGCCAACTCGTACACCGAGTTGAACGACCCCGAAGTCCAGCGAGCTCGGTTCGCTGCTCAGGAACACCAGCGGGACGCCTACGGTGACGAGGAAGCGGACCGCACCGACGCCGATTTCCTCACCGCCCTGGAATACGGCATGCCTCCCACCGGTGGGTTGGGCATCGGCATTGACCGTCTGGTCATGCTGCTTACCGGCCAGTCCACCATACGCGATGTGCTACTATTCCCGCAGATGCGATCCATTGCGATCACCACGGAAGCGGTCACAGCCGAAAGGTCCCTTTCTGCCACCGCCCTGGTAGTACATGACGACGTAGTCGATTCATCGAATGCCGCTATAACCAACCCGGAGTATGAGATCGGGTGATTAGCATGACGACGGTCACTTCCCAAACCACCTCCGAACTGCTACGGCATGTTCAGGATGTTCACGGTACAGATGAGACTGCGGACCTGTGGCCCCTCGTGCTGAAACTGCCCGAGGCTGTGGTGGCCGGGGGCCCCGACGCCTGCGTTGACTGGTTCTGGGCATTGTGCCTCGCCAACGACGAATCGGCTTGGCAATTGGAGCTCAATACCAACGGAGAGTTGGAATTAATGCCACCTACGGATGAACCATCGGACGTCCACGAAAACCGGACGTCGAGCAAAGTTTACCTGTGGGATGAGCAACAAGGTTTTCGCGGCGTACCAACCGGTCCTACTGCGGCGTATCGCCTGCCCAACGGGGCATTGCGCCTGCCTGATGCGGCTTGGACGACGATGGGAAACGTCCGCAGCAGACAAGCAGGCGATCCCCGGGGACGGCCCTATTGCCCAGATTTCGTCGTGGAAATCAGGTCGCTCTCCCAGCGATCGCTGCGACCGCTGCTTGCCAAAATGCAGGAATACATGGACAACGGGGCACGGTTGGGTTGGCTCATCGACCCCCTTGAACGCACAGTGCGAATCTACCGCGCTGGCGTAACAGAGCCAGAGCTACTGCACGCACCCGAAACCCTCGACGGTGAGGACGTCCTGACCGGTTTTACTTTTGCCGTTGGGGAGCTTATCTTCGACCTGGCGTAACTCGATCCAGCATGCTTTCCCTAGAACAAATCCGTAGTGACACCGATGCGGTACGCGACGCGCTGGTCCGCCGCGCCGAAGACGAGGATTGCCTCGACGATATTCTTTCCCTCGACGCCAGGCGTCGAGCCGCCATCACCGAGGGGGACGAGCTCCGCGCCCGCCGCAACACCGTGTCCCGCGAAATCGGGCAGGCCCGTTCTCAAAGCGGCCAACCGGACGAAAGTATCGTGGCCGAGATGCGCGACGTCGGTCGCCGCATTGGCGAGCTTGAAGATCTCGTCCGAGATCTGGACGCCCGGATCAACGACGCCATGCTCTCGCTACCCAACCTGCCGGACGCCAGCACGCCTGAGGGTCTGGACGAAACCGGAAACGTTGTTTTGCGCCATTGGGGCGAGCCGACTAGGCTGGGCTTCGAAGCGCAGCCGCACTGGGATCTGGCGGAGGATCTGGGCATCATCGACTTCCAGCGCGGCGTCAAGCTGTCCGGCAGCCGGTTCTACACCCTGCATGGCTACGGGGCACGTTTGGAGCGGGCCATTATTTCCTGGATGCTTGATTTGCACAGCGGCGAGCACGGCTACACGGAAGTCGCTTTGCCCATCCTGGTACGCCGCGAGATCATGGAAGGCTCCGGAAACCTTCCCCTCTTCGCCGACAACCTCTACCACGACGAGGAGGATGACCTCTGGCTGATCCCAACCGCGGAGGTGCCAGTCACCAACCTGCATCGGGACGAAATTCTCGCCTCCGACGATCTGCCCCTGTGTTACGTGGCGCACACTCCCTGCTTCCGCCGCGAAAAGGCGGCCGCCGGCCGGGACACCCGGGGCATCAAGCGCGTCCACCAGTTCAACAAGGTGGAGATGTACAAGTTTGTCGAGCCGGACACTTCTTTCGACGAACTCGAAGTCCTGCTCGGCAACGCCGAAACGGTGTGCCAGCGTCTCAACCTGCCCTACCGCATCCTGCAACTGTGCGCCGGCGACATTTCCTTCCCGTCGGCGAAATCGTATGACATCGAGGTGTGGGCCGCCGGATCACAGGAATGGCTGGAAGTGTCGTCCTGCTCAAATTGCACCGACTTCCAGGCCCGGCGCGCCAACGTGCGCTACCGACCCGGCGTCGGCGAACGGCCACGGTTTGTTCACACCCTCAACGGGTCGGGCCTCGCCCTGCCGCGCGTGATCATCGCCATCCTGGAAAACAACCAGCAGCCCGACGGCTCGGTGGTTATCCCAGAGGTGCTGCATCCCTACACCGGGTTCGACACGATTCCGTCCAAGTAGCTAATTTGTTACCCTGTGCGCCAGTCCGCACGGATTGACGCGATCGCCGCGCAGGTTCACAGGAGGACCCAAATGGCCGGTATCTGGCCCGACGACATCCGCTGTGTCGCCCTCATTACCTTCGACGTGGACGGCATTACCTCCTGGCTGAACCGCAACCCCGATTTCATCAACTACCCCAGCCTGCTGTCGATGGCGGAATACGGCCCCAGCGTCGCCACGCCGCGTATCCTGGACATGCTGGACGCCCAGGGCATCCCGGGCAGCTTCTACATCCCCGGTTACGTTGCCGAAACGCACCCTGACTTGGTGCGCGAAATCGCCGGCCGTGGGCACGAGGTGGCGCACCACGGCTACATCCACGAACCGCCGGCCACCATGACGCCCGAAAAAGAAGAGGAAGTGCTGGTCAAGGGCATCGGCATCCTGGGCGAACTCACCGGTGAGGCGCCGGTGGGCTATCGTTCACCGAGCTGGGAACTCAGTCCTGTCTCATTGGACCTTCTCGCCAAGCACAACTTCCGATACGACAGCAGCCTGATGGGCGACGACGCGCCATATTTCGTGCAGGGTGGCGACCCGCCCCGCAAGCTGGTTGAGCTGCCCATCCACTGGCTGCTCGACGACGCCCCGCACTTTGCCTACGCCCCTTCAGCCAACCGACTGGGGCCCATGCGCAACCCCGATGAGGTGTTCGACAGCTGGACAGCGGAGTTCCGCGGCATCTATCGCTATGGCCGATGTTTTAACCTCACCATGCATCCCCAATACATCGGCCGTCCGGGTAGGCTGCTCATGCTGGAACGGCTGATTGAGTACATCAAGACATTCCCAGGCGTTCGGTTCATGCGCGCCGTGGATGTTGCCCAGATGTGGGAAGAAGGAGCCTAGAATCATGCCCGCAGCACACGACCGCGGCGGCTGGCCCGACGACACCCCCATCGACCGCAGCGAGCACGAATACACCGACTGGGAACGGCGCGTCGATGCGGTTCACCAAGTTCTCGGGCAGCAAGGCATACGCACCACCGACGAGATGCGCCGCGCCATCGAAAGTCTCCCTCCGGAACGCTACGAAGCCCTGTCCTATTACGAAAAGTGGACCGCCGCCCTGGAGATTCTCCTGATCGAAAAGGGCATCCTCACATCCGACGAGATCGATGCCAGAACCGCCGAGCTGCGGGAGCAGGGCCTCTGATGGTGACATCCGCTGAACCCGCGCTCTACGCCGACGGCGCCACCGTCCGAGTCCTCACGGGCGCGCCTTCCCATCATTTCCGCACGCCGGCCTATATCCAGGGACATACCGGTACCGTCGACGCGCTCTGCGGCGTCTATCCCAACCCCGAATCGCTGGCCCACGGCGGGGACGGCCTGCCGCGCCAGCCTCTCTACCGAATCCGTCTGCGCCAGACCGATCTCTGGCCTGAGTACGCCGGTAATGCGGCCGACACCCTGCTTGTCGACGTTTACCAGCACTGGCTTGAACCCGCCTGATTGGCGCAGGATCGGACCGGGGTCCTCAAAGTTCCTTCCTCGCAAAGCCTGCGTCGAGCAACACCGTTTGAAGTTGGCTTCCGCGCGGCGAATATATGGACAAGCCCGGGTCGCCATTTGTGCTATCTTGCCTGCAAGCGCCGCAATTGAGAGGTACATGAACAATGGAGCGACCGATATTTCAGCCCATTGGCTCCCCCGCAGAGGAACTGGATACGCCGGCCTTAGTGGTTGATCTGGGGATAATGGAGCGGAACATCGCGGTCCTGCACAACGCTTTTGGTGGCTCTGACGATGGATCGGGCACTGGCCGAGTCGTAGTTCGCCCTCATGTTTCCTGTCATGGCTGCCCTGAAATCGCCCAGTTCCAGTTGTCCGCAGCAAGCAACTCTGGCGGCGTGTCGGTTAGCTCTCTGGCGGAAGCCGAGGCATTTGCCGACGCCGGCGAAGACATCTCCACCGACGATGGGGCCGCGTCGCTTTACCGCGCAATTGACGACATACTAATAGCGGGCCGGGTGGTCACCCCCGCCAAGATTAGCCGACTGGTTGCCCTGGCTGGCTGGATCACGCTGAGCGTAGCCGTCGACAACCCCCGCAACGTCCAAGACCTTGCCGAGGCTGCGCAGGCCGCCGGCGTCACTTTGGGCATATTGGTGGACATGGACACCGGGTACGGGTTTGGCGGTGTGGTGTCCGGGCAGGATGCGGTTGACCTGGCGCGAATAGTTACCAACGCACCCGGATTGGCCTTAGAAGGGATTATGACCCACGAGGGCCCGTTGCCCATAACGGATCGTGCGGAACTGGAGGCCGAAACCCGTCGTCGGTTGCAACCGATTCTGGACACGCGAAGCGCCCTGGAACGGGCCGGTATGGAGATTGCGACGGTAAGCGCGGGAAGCACTTATAACTACGATATTGTCTCCCAATTGTCGGGCATCACTGAGGTTCAGGCCGGGGTGTACCCCCTGATGGACATGGAGACCTTGCGAATTCGCCCGGAATTGCAGCCCGCGGCCAGAGTCCTGGCTACGGTCATCGGCCATCCCGTGGCGGGCCGGGCAGTGTTGGACGCCGGTCACAAGACTACCGGGCCTGATTTCGGTGTACCCGTTCTGGAAGGATTCGAGGGCGCCGTCGCCACCAGGTTCAGCGCGGAGCACGGAGTCCTGGATTTGGAGGGGCCGGCCACCGAGCAGTTCATGCCCAATGACAAAGTACATCTGGTTCCGTATAACCTGGCCCTCTGCGTTAATCAATATGACTACATCCGCGCCGTGCGGGATGGCAAGCTGGTGGGGTATTGGCGCGTTGCCGGCCGGGGACAACTGGGGTAGTTCCTCATTGCTGCAACTTCCCGGCCAGTGTTCACAACGAGATTTGATTAGATATGCAGGAACCTCGGAGGTACGTCCATGCCGCAAGAATATGAACCCCAACCCGGCACGCCGATTGCGCAACTGGATACTCCATGCCTGATCCTGGACATGGATGCGCTGGACCACAACATGGATGTGATTGCCGACTACTATGGCGATCGCCACAGCAAGTTGCGCGGACATAGCAAGAATCACAAGAGCCCGGCCCTGGCCCTGCGGCAGATCCAGCGAGGCGGGACCATTGGCGGGGTGTGTGCCGCAAAGGTTGCCGAGGCTGAGGTGATGGTGCAGGGTGGAGTGGCCAGTGTATTCGTTACCAGCGAGGTGGTTGCGCCACCAAAGATCGCCCGGCTCTGCGCCCTGGCGGACCACGCCGAGATCCTGGTGGCCTGCGAAAACGAAGCGAATGCCTACGACCTTTCCCAGGCTGCCGCCGCCCAAGGCGTAAACCTGGGTGTCGTCATCGAGCAGGAAACCGGACTGCTCCGGTGTGGGGTCCAGGAAGTGGATCCTGGCCTAGCTCTGGCCCGATTGATCGATTCGCTGCCTGGACTTTCCCTGAAAGGCGTGATGAGCCACCAGATGATGTCCGAACCCTCTTCCGACCGAGAGGACCGGGCCACCGAGGCACACCGTCTCATCCAGCCGGTTCTGGATCTTCGAGAAGCCATGATCGCCGCCGGACTGCCGGTTGAAATCGTATCGACGGGCGAAACCTGGAGCTACGATATCGCTGGGGATATGCCTGAGGTTACCGAAATCCAGGGTGGCTCCTACCTGGTAATGGAAACCTCATACGAATACATGGAGGATTTTCAGCTGGCTGGCAAGGTGCTTTCTTCCATCATCAGCGTCCCACGTCCGGGAACGGCGATAGGCGATGCTGGAGCCCGGGCCGTGGGAGGCATGAAGGGATTGCCGCGAGTAGAGGGTCGGCCAGGGGTCGAAGCCGTCGATATGGATACCGACCGAACCGTGTTCCAAATGGCGGCGGGAGCCGAACTGGTCGTTGGCGATCAGATTGTGCTGCTTCCCGGCCAGCAGGACGCCATGGTGAGCCGCTGGGATCGTTTCATCGGCATGCGCGACGGAATGGTGGAGGCGGTTTGGGAGATCGAGGCACGGGGCTGTCACAATTAGAGGTTTTATTTCCAAAGGTGATTGCTCGCCAGCATAATCGGTTCTGACCCATAGCCGCTCCCATAGAACATTGGGGAGAGAAATATGACCGCCACACATGTTGTTGACCATATCCACGACGAGCCCATGAGCGAGGTCGCGCTGCGTTCCGTCGCTATTGAAGCCCTGCTCCAACAGAAGGGCCTACTCACCGCGGACGAAGTGCAGCGTCAGGTGAGCCTGATGGACGGGCGCACGCCCGCTGACGGCGGCCGCGTCGTGGCGCGCTCCTGGGTGGATGAGAGTTTCAAGGCGCGGTTGCTGGCCGACTCCCGTTCCGCATTGGCGGAGATGGGCATCGAGATCCCGGCGGAGACCCCCCAGCTCGCCGTCGTCGAGAATACTGATGAAGTTCACTACCTGGTCGTCTGCACTCTGTGCTCCTGCTACCCCCGGATGCTGTTGGGACGACCGCCGGATTGGTACAAGAGCCTGGCCTACCGGGCCCGCGCCGTTCGTGATCCCCGTGGCGTGATGGCGGAGTTCGGTGCCAAGCCCCCGCCGGAGGCTGAGGTGCGCGTCCTCGACAGCACCGCTGACCTGCGTTACCTGGTGCTGCCTCGCCGGCCCGCAGGAACCGGAGGCATGAGCGAAGACGAACTGGCCGCCCTGGTGACGCGCGACAGCATGATCGGGGTCACGGACGCCATGTCCCCCTGAACATCCGCCAACCTGAACATGGCCGAAAAAAGGCGCCCCAATTTATGGGGCGCCTTTTTATCGTGAGGTTATTTCAGGGCTTATTCGTCAATCTGGTTGATCCTCCGGAGGTGCCGGCCTCCCTCAAACTCAGTGGTCAGCCACGCGTCCACGATTTCCCGTGCCATCTCCCACGACACCAATCGCTGTCCCATGGAGAGAACGTTGGAGTCGTTGTGCTGGCGGCCGTACCTGGCCGACTCGGCGTTCCAGCAAAGCGTGCACCGGACTCCCGGCACGCGGTTGGCAACGATGGCTTCGCCGTTGCCCGAACCGCCCAGGACTATACCCCGGTCAACTTCTCCTCGCGCAACCGCCTCCGCTACGGGCCTTATCCATTCCGGATAATCGGTCGACTCGTCTGAATAGGCGCCGTAATCCACCGCCTCGTGTCCCACGTACGCCAACAAAGACAGCAATTTGCCCTTGTACTCGAACCCGGCATGGTCCGAACCGATCGCAATCTTCATAGCCGTTCCCGTGGTTATCAGCGTGTCGGTTTTTCTATCCTTGGCCGCAGTTTATCACAGTGGCTGTGTCCGGCCTGAACCCCGCGCTACCCTCTTCGCCCTTAACCATCCCACCTTCGTATGCTAGGATACCGACCATCAAACACGCTCAATCGGAGGGACCACCATGAAAGGACGCATCATAGTCGTCAAGGAGTACGGCAAGCCCTTTGAGATCGAAGAGTATGACGTTCCAGAACCCCAGCCCGGGGCGGTATTGCTTCGTATGACGCAGGCTGGTATCTGCGGTTCCGACCTGCACACCTGGCGAGGTGACCAGACCCAGGAGCACAATCCGCTGCCCGAAACTGGGCGCGTCATGGGACACGAAGGCACCGGCGTCATCGAGCACCTGGGAGACGGCGTCGCCTCCGACTACTGGGGCACCGATGTGAAGGAAGGCGACCGCGTGGTGTATGCCGCCGTGTTCCCCTGCTACCACTGCCACATGTGCCTGCGCGGGAACACCAACTGGTGCGCCAACCGCCAGTATCCCGCCGCCGGCAACTGGCCCTACTTCACCGGCACCTACGGCGACTTCCTGTACCTCCCGCCGCGCCATCCCTTCTTCCGAGTTCCCGACGAGCTCCCGGATAGCATCCTCGGACCGGTCAACTGTGCCATGGGCACGGTGACCACCGGGCTGGAGCGCGCCGGCATGGCCCATGGCCAGTCCGTGGTCATCATGGGCGCCGGCGGCCTGGGCATCCACGCCACCGCCATGGCCAAGGAGCGCGGCGCCGACCGGGTCATCGTGTTGGACCGGTTGGAGAACCGCTTGGCCCTCGCCGAGGAATTCGGAGCGGATGAGACCATCAACATCGAGGAGTTCAATACCCCGGAGACTCGTGTCCGCCGGGTCCGCGAACTGACCCGTGGCCGCGGCGCGGACGTGGTGATGGAGTTGGTGGGCCGCGCCGACCTGTTGAAGGAAGGTATCGACATGCTGTCCAACGGCGGCACCTTCGTCGAGATCGGCGATATCGTGCGCGGCCAGGAAGTGTCCATCGACCCGTCCAAGCTCCTCCAGGGCAAGAACATCGTGGGCAGCCTGATGTATCGCCCATCCCTTCTCCCCGAGCTGCTGGACTTCTTGGTGCGCAACCAGGACCGGCTGCCCTTCGACAAGCTCGTCTCCCACACCTTCCCCCTAGCCGACGTCAACGAAGCCTTCGCTGCCGCCGAGTGGAGCCAGCGCCAGACGGAGATCACCCGCGCCATGCTGGTGCCGTAACCAACTGCATTCACGTAACAGCATAGAGTGGCCGGTGCGAACGAACGTCCGTTCCGGCCTCTCGGAGCTCGCCGATGAGTACCCCAAACCAATGCCAGTTCTGGGACTGTCCCCAAACGATTCCCAGAAACTTTTTCCTTTGCTCCACCCATTACCCGAAGTATGAGTCCGGAGCGATCAACAAGTGCCCGGGCCCAGCGTGCGGGAAGTACAAAGATGCCGAGTACGATGTCTGCCGCGACTGCTACGGCAAGACAGCCCAGGCATGGGCTCCTTCCCGGACTTCACTCGGAACACCGTCCCAAATCGAGGCGCGGGTTGCCGATCCTCGTCAACGTTATCCGGCCGAATACCGGACTACGGATGGCCATTACGTCCGTTCGCGTGCCGAGTCGATGATTGATGACTGGTTGTTCAATCGTCGCCTCGTCCACGCCTATGAGCGTAAATTGCCCGTTGAAGATGACGCCATCTGCGATTTCTATCTGCCTCAGGGAGAGGTTTACATCGAGTTTTGGGGTAAAGAGAACGACCCAAGTTACGTATCTCGCATGCGAACAAAGCAGGCAGTCTACAAGCGTCACAACCTGCGTTTGATTTCATTGACGGACGCCGAGCTGCTTAGCTTAGACGATCATCTGCCGCGCCTCCTGCTCGGCTATGGTGTCAGATTCACCTAGCCGTGAACACACTACTCAATACGTTGCGCTGCAACCAGAGGAGCACATGCTATGAAATTCGGATTGATGTACGAAATCCAGATTCCTGAACCGCATTACCCCGGCATCGAGGCCGAGCGGTACAAGCAGGTCATGGCCCAGGTGGAGCTGGCCGACGACGTTGGCTTCGACTACTTCTGGACGGTCGAACACCACTTCCTGCGCGAGTTCTCTCATTGCTCCGCTCCCGAGGTGTTGTACGGCGCCATTTCCCAGCGCACCAAGCGCATCAGGATCGGCCATGCAGTGGCGTTGCTACCGGGTGCGTACAACCATCCGGTTCGGGTCGCCGAACGGGCTGCGGTGTTGGACATCGTCAGCGACGGTCGCATGGACTTGGGAACCGGTCGCTCCACCACGCTGATCGAGATGGACGGCTTTGAGGTCGACCCCGAGACCACCAAGGCCCAGTGGCGCGAGGCCATCGGGATGATCCCGCGCATGTGGACCGAGGACCCCTTCTCTCACGCGGGCGAGTTCTACAATATTCCGCCCCGGTCCGTGATACCTAAGCCCGTGCAGGACCCGCACCCACCCATGTGGATGGCGTGCAGCCAACCGACGTCCTTCGGTGAAGCCGGCGAGCTTGGTGTTGGCGTCCTGTGCTTCAATCTCGGCGGACACGAACAGTTGGTTGAAAGGGTCGAGATCTACCGCGACGCCGTGAAGAACGCCAATCCGATCGGCAGCATGGTCAACGACAACATCGCTGCCCTGTGCATGGTCCATGTCGCCGAAACCGACCAGGAGGCTTACGACTCCGCCGCCCGCGAGGGCGAATGGTTCGTCGGAAAGGCTGAAGAGTTGTACGCGCCGTGGGCCGGCCGCAGCGTGCCCGACAGCTATCGTTTCGCCGTTAACGCGGTCCAGGAAGAGCGGGTCGACAAGACCGCCGATGATCACCTAGCTTCAGGCGCCTTCGCTATGGGTAGCCCAGAAACGGTGATCAAGACCCTGGAAAAGTACCGCGAGGCCGGCGTTGACCAGATCCTCTGCTTCATGCAGATGGGCAACCTGCCCCACAGCAAGATAATGAACAGCATCCGCATGTTCGGGAAGTACGTCATTCCGCACTTCCTGTAGTCGGCGAGCGCGATTTGCGGGTTGTTGCCGCACGCGAAAACTCAAGGGGGGCGGGTCAAGAACCCGCCCCCTTTGTGTTTCGCCGTGTAGCCGAGCGTTAGTCTGACGACGGCAGCTGCTTCGCCTCCTGCAACTCCATCGCCTCGCCGCTCAATCGCAGGTCGCATTTGCCCGCCTTGGTGATCAGGACGGACACGCTCCCGTCCGGAGAAGTCAGACGCTTGCCCATGGTCACTTCCGGCGCGTCCCCCGCTGTGGTCGCATCGCCGAAATCGACGTTGGCCCCCTTGATCTGCAGGGGGATGTCTCCATCAGTCAAGTCGCCTTCACCGCTGGCCTTGCTGACGATCATCTCAGCGCCACCGGGGCCTACGTAACGTTGTCCAGTCTTCAGGTTCATCGCTGCCGGTACCTCATTAGTTGGCTATGTGATGGCTGGGATTATAGTAAGCTCCGGCCCGGAGCGTCAACGCGCCAGCGATTGACCGTTGCGTGACCCATGGGTAGAGTCTAAATACCATGATCTACTATGGCGACACGGCGGTACGTCGAGCCATTCGAAAGGGCGGATTTTCCGCCCTTTTTGTATGCCTGTCGGTCGACCGCTCGCAAGGAAATTGTCCTTGCCCGCGCTAGCCCAACGGCTCCTTGCGGAAGTGGTGGGCACCGCTTTCTTGCTCATGGCTGTGATCGGCAGTGGCATCGCCGCACAGCGACTCAGCCCCGGCGATGTCGGGCTGCAGCTGTTCGAAAACGCGGTGGCCACGGCCTTCGCGCTGATGGCCCTGATCTGGGCTTTCGAACCGGTTTCCGGCGCGCACTTCAACCCGGCGGTGACCCTGGCTGACGTCGTGTTGCGCGGTCGCTCGGTTCGCGAAGGTATCGCCTACGTCGGGGCTCAGGTTGTCGGCGGTATCGTGGGCGCCGTCCTGGCCAACCTGATGTTCGCGTTGCCGCCGGTCAACTGGTCGACGAAGGTGCGCAGCGGCCCCGATCTGTGGCTCGCGGAGGTCATCGCGACCCTCGGACTGCTCTCCGTGATCTTTCTGATCCCGCGTCATCGAGCAGCGGTTATTCCGGTGGCGGTCGGCGCCTACATCGGGGCGGCGTACTTCTTCACTTCCTCCACCAGCTTTGCCAACCCCGCCGTAACGGTCGCCCGGATGTTTTCGGACACCTTCGCCGGAATCTTCCCTGCCTCCGCTCCGATCTTCATCGTCATGCAGTTGATCGGCGCCGGCCTCGCGATCGGTTTGGTGGTGCTCCTACGCGGTCGCCGGTTGGTCTGAGCTGCCGGACCCGCCGCTTTTCGGTACGTAAATCCACCCTTCCAATTCGGCGTCTGCGAGCTCTTCCTCTTCGGGATAGTGAAAACGGGATCCGTCGTTGGTCCACGCCGCCGCGCCCACCGCCGCAACCACCGCGTCGAGGCAGTCGTCGTTGGCCCGGCAGGCCATCCGGACGTGGTCTAAATTGGGCAAGCCAACACCGGATGCCAGGGCCAGTCCGCCAAGGATTTCGTCACGCTTTTCCAACGCGCTACGGCCCTTCTTATAGCCCTTGAACGGCAGTCCAATCGATTTCAGAAACGCTCCCGGCATCAGTTCCAGGAGGGTCACTCTGTCTGATGGGGGACCGGTCGGCTGCAGCGGCGGCACGTGCCACCGGCGCGTTCGCTCCTGGTGCCACCGATGCAGCACCCGTATCCCCTCGTAAGTCATTGGCAGCATGTTCGGGTTGACGGTGTGCAGGGGCGAATAGCTCTCCCGATGATACGCGAAGTCACCGGCGCGCTTGGGTTCTCGTTCGAAGAGAGGCAATCCAGCCCGCTCGGCCACAAATTGGTCCCGATTGGCGATGAAGTCGGTGGCTGTCAGTCCAGATACCACTTGCCAGATGTCGGTCATATCCCGCGGCGGTCGATTGGGGGACAGGAATTCGGCAAACGCCCGTGGTACTCCAAATGGGAAATCCAACGCGGCTACCGCCGGTGTCGGGACATTCGCCAGCACGTCGTAAAGATCATCACGCCGCACCGGTTGTACGCTGTCCAGCAGCAGAGCCCCGTCCCCGGTGAGATTACCCAGGGCGGCCCACGTGTTGCGGTCGTCCCGGTGGCCGCTGAAGTCAACGCCTATTATCGTGGTCATCGTATAATGGGTCGCGCGTCATCGCCGCCCGATGGCAGCGGCTTCACCAGTCTGCCCGCAGGTTGCGCAGGGGTGCAAATTGGTTAGAATACACGGGGCGGATGTTAGCATACCGTCCAATGACGCAATCAAAGGAGCCAAGAGCGTATGGACTACACCAAGCGACGGGAACGGTTTCGAGCCGTTCTGGCCGGCGATGTTTGCGTGCATCCCGGCTCCGTGTTTGACCCGATATCCGCCCGTGCCGCGGAGGACCTGGGTTTCGAGGTCGGTATGTTCGCCGGCTCCATCGCCAGCGGGACTGTGCTCGGGGCCCCCGACTATGTTGTGCTGACCCTCAGCGAGTTCGCTCAGCAGATCTACCGCATCTGCCGAGCCGGTCAATTGCCCCTCATGGTGGACGCCGATCACGGGTACGGCAATGCCCTTAGCGTGAAACGCACGGTGGAAGAGCTGGAAGCCTCCGGCGTCGCGGCCCTGACCATAGAGGACACTATTTTGCCCATGCAATATGGCGGGGCGGACGGTTTCATCTCGCTGGAGGAAGGCGTCGGGAAGATGAAAGCGGCCCTGTCAGGCCGGACCGACCCCAACCTGGTGATCTCCGGACGCACCAGCAGCCTCCGCGATGGCCTCGACGGGTGCATTCGCCGGGTGAAAGCATACGAAGCCGCCGGCGTCGACGCCATTTTCCTGGCCGGCGCCAGCAAGAAGGCAGAGGTGGAAGCGGTCAATGCCGAGCTGAACATTCCCCTGCTCCTCGGCGGAGCCGGCGGCGAATTGTCCGACAAGGCATGGCTCGGGCAGAACGGCGTCCGCGTCGCCTTGCAGGGTCATCTCTCTTTCCAGGCTTCCATCAAGGCCGTGTATGACACGCTGAAGGCTTTGCGTGACGGAGTTGCCCCTGGCGATCTGCGCGACCAGTGCGCCTCGCCGGAGCTGATCGCCCAGGTCACGCGCAAAGCCGATTACGACCAGCAGATCGAAGATTACTTGAGGTAACCAGCCGCCTGGGTTGTTTCAGTCACGACAAATTAAAGGAGGAAAGCGATCATGGCTTTTGTTTGTAACCACCTGCACCTGCGGAGCGAAGACCCTGACAGTGCCGCTAAGTTCTACGTCGACAACTTCGGCGCTGAGATCGTTTCCACTAGGCCGCTGTCCAACACCATCTCCCACACCTTGGAGCTGGACGGTCAACCCCTGCTCACCGTTTCCGGAGAGGCTGAGGGCGAGAACGCGGTGGCCGGTTCGACTCACCCACGTTTCGGCCTGGACCACTTCGGCTTCCAGACCGACAATATCCAGGAGGCCTTCGAGCGGTTCAAGTCCCACGGGGCCAACATTATCTGTGATCCCTGGACCATGCCGTCCGGGTCCCAGGTCATGTTCGTCGAGGCGCCCGACAAGGTCAGCCTGGAGATCATCCAACGTCCTGACTAACCTGCCAAACTCCTGCGCCCAACAAATCGCCGCCGGGACAGCTATGTCCCGGCGGCTTCGCTATCTCAGAACGGGTAGCGCAGTTCTCCTTCGGCCAGTTCCGAAGGCCATACCACCACTTTGCGTCCACCCTGTCGCTGCACCAGCGCAACTGACCTGCCAATTTGGCGGCCCACCTCGTCGATGAGAAAACGGCCGTAGAATGTCGTGAAGTCCGCGCTCGCCGCCGCCTCTCGTAGGGCGTCGTCTTGCAGTTCGCCCGCCGCGGCGACGCAACGCTCTGCGATCAGGCCGGCCGCCAACGCCTGCGCCATCGGGTAGTCCACGGGCACACCCGACGTCTCGGCCGCATTCTCCAGTATCTGCAGTGCACCCCTGGGATCGGGTCCGACGTCCGGCGTCGAAACGCTCGCAGTCGGCTCCCACTGGCTGGGCCCCACGAATCCGTCGGCCGCGTCGCCCAGCATGTCGGCAAACCCGGCGATGGGCGTCGCCACTACAACGGCCATGCCAATGTTGTTGCGATTGGGCAGCCTGGCCAGCGCCCGTGCCGTCGCAATGTCGTGCCGAATGCGCCCCACGGCCACCACAAGATCCGGTTCCAGGTCGGCGATGTGACGCGCGATCTCGGCAAATCGTACCTGCGTCGGCCGGTAACGCAGGTCCAGCGTCGTCGTGAACCCCAGTTCGTGCGCCACCGTTTCAACTCCCCGGGTGGCGATCCTGGCAAAAGATCCCGTATCGATCCGTAGTATCACAAGCTTGCTGGCTTCGGGATTGGCCTGCCGGACCAATTCCGGCGTCCCGACCAGGTACTGGTCCGCCGGCGTCAGGATGCCTACCACGTTGCGATTCCCCCGGACGTAAGGCGCGTCACCCGCGCCGCCGTGGTTCCAGAGCACCTTCCCATGGGACTCGGCAACATCCGCCGCTGCCGTGGTCAGCCCGGCGGAATAGGGCCCGAACAGCAGGTCGACGCGGTCGCCGGTAATCAGCCGTTCCGTCGCCTGGCGCGTTGCGTCCGCCATGCTGCGGTCGTCGTAGCTGACCAGCGTCACCGGACGATTTTCGCTCCCAACGGTCAGGCCGCCCCGATCGTTAACGTACTCAACCCACGCTGACAGACCGGCTAATGCCTGCTGGCCCTGTGTGGAAAATTGGCCGGTCAGCGACGCTGATATCCCGGCCTTGACCGTGTCCGCCATCACCCTGATCCCCTATGCGCGCGGGCGGAAAATCCCGAAGCTGCTGGTGTATCCATGCAGGAAGGTGGTTCCGCTTACCGGCCCGATCTCTCCGTTGCAGAAGAAACCGCCCAGCGGCACAGCCGAGCCTACCTTGTCGTGGAACACCTCGGTATCGTGGTTTGGGCGTCCGTACAAGTACTTCCCGCGTCCCAAGCACGAAAACAGCAGCGCGCCGTGAGCCGGGTTCTCCCGGTTGTCCACCGCGTACCGTTCCAGCACCGCCGACAGGTCGTCGGCCGAGGTATCTGCGTCGCGAAGGTGGAACTGCACCAGCTGGCCCTCTTTCAGCATCTCGCCGATAGCCAGTACTCCGCTCCTCTGGTCCATCCCCATGACGTTGCGGATCAGGAAATCGCCCTGCTGCGGCTCGTCGATCAACGCGTCCATTACCACGCCCAGGAACAGCGAGCTCTGCATCAGGTCACGGTCCCGCTGATCGGCCCCTTGGAAAAGGCTCCGGAGCACGTTCAGCGGCGGTTGGCCGTCTAACTCGACCAGGAAGTTTCGGTCACTGCGAGTGATGTGCATTGGTGACCCGATGGGCCGGCATCCTTGTGCCACTACGGTTTCGACCACGATGTTGCCGGACAGCGCCACACCAACCGCGCCCGAGTCGTGGTAGTCCCGCCCCAGGAACAAGCCGTTCTGCCGCGCTCCCTGCGCAGCGCTGGCCAGGCCCCCGATCTTGGCTGCGGTCGGGTAAGCGTAGTCCATTCCCAGCAGCAGGTCCTGCGGCGGGAACGACATCGGATCCGCCAGCAGGACGAAATGCGGCTGGTCCGCCGGATCGACACCCAGCGCCGTGTGCCAATCGTCCGGAGCCGCGTCCAGGCTGGGGAGGTCGTCGGCTTCCAGTCGAATCGGGTGGATGTTCACCCCCGGTAAGCTGGCTGCGGTAACTGACACCGCCGGCTCCTGTTCAACCTCGCTCCCTCCACCGATGATACCCCCACCGGAGCATCCCAGCACCAGGGCCTGATGTCCCAGGAGTTCGCCCATCAATTCGGGCAGGTTGGCGTAGTCCGAGGCATACTCTGACGACGCGAAAACCACCGCCAGGTCTGCCGCCGTGTCGCCCATATTGGCGCGGATAGACGCGGCGCATTCGGATAGCGCGGCGCGCAAACTGTTCTGTTGAGAAAGCGCAGAAGCCCACTGCATGATCAACACCTCTGTAGGGCCCGAGTCGGCCCAATCGACAGGCTTGCTGGTTTCGCGCGAGTATAGCATAGGGCGCGCCGTGGCAGTCCCGGTCGCTCCGAACCTGGCTCGCGGGCTCCCCCCTTCGCAACCTTCTCAGCTTGCCCCTCGTACCGCGCCGACCGGTCATCGCCGGCGCGGCAATCTCACGCAAGGTCACATTGCCCATGGGTGCCAACCCATCATCTGCGCCACGCCCGAACACTACCCGCATGAGAAAGCCACGGTTCCCCAATGATTGATCGAGGCTCCAAGCGAGCGAGCGCAAATGGACGCTGCCCGGCGACTTTGCTAAACTTGCCCGCACTATCGGTTTTACCCTGAGGAGCGTCCGCAATGAAACAAGTCGTCAGCGAAATCAGCGGCGTGGTTTTCAGCTTGCCCTGGCTGGTTGCCCGGGACGAAGGGCTGTTCGAAGCCGAGGGCATCGACATGGAATTCGTTACCGCGGTCAGCAGTGGCCGGGTGACGCCTACCGAAAATCCGGAAGACGTCAACCCTATCCTGGGCCACGTGGCTTTCGAGGATGCCCAGGTTTCAATCTACCGCGCTTGAGAGGAAGGTCAGGTCCGTCGGGCCTATGAAAGCAAACAGGGCGCTCGCATCATCGCCCTTCGTTCCGCAGTCGCCACTCAGGCCATCCTGGTGCACCCGGACTCTCCTCACTACTACCCTGGAACCTTGAGTAACAAACCGGTGGCGGTTCAGTTCCATGCTGGTTCCCACTACGTCGCACTGCGGCTGCTGTCAGGGTATCTGCCCGAGGAAAAGCTGAAACTGGTCCATTACGGTTCTCCCCAGTTCCGATTTGAGGCTCTCATGAACGGCGAGGTCGAAGCCGCCGCCCTTATGGAACCTTGGATAACCCTGGCTGAAAAGCTGGGTTGCCGCCCGGTTTGCGAGGGTCATTACCTGGGCGCTGAGAACGCCAGCGACAACATGGACGAGGAAACTTTCGCTGCCATCAACCGGGCTGTCGCAAAGGCAGTGGACCGGATCAACGCTGACAAGCGCAAGTACCTACGGTATCTCATCGAGGAACCGCGGTTCGCCTCGGTTGCGGCCCAACACGGCGGCATCACACCCGAGGACTTCCACCTCCCCCGCCTGCGCTATTCCTACAACACCCCGTATACCGATGAGATAGTCGAGGACACGTACCACTGGATGGTGCGTTGGGGTTTGCTGGACGGTGCCGCTTGCAGTGCTGACCTCGTGGACAACCGCCTGGCCGAACCTGCCGTCGTAGCGGCCGATTAGTCGTCGTGGCTGCGCTGACCGCGTCGGTAGCCGCCACTAGCTGAACAACCGAAAATCCATCGTGGCCGGCACGTCCGGTTGACGCCAAATCGCGTGCCGGGTATACGTTTTGCCAGCAACCCGGCGCTCCCGATTGCCCCAAACACTTCGAGGCAGGTAACACCCATGGCCGAATTGAGTCCCGCCCGCATTCTGGCGGAGTTAAAGAAGAACGGCGCTACCCATGTGGTCTGGCTTCCCGACAGCGAGACTAACTTTCTTTACGTGCTGATGAGTGAGGAACCCAGCATGGACCTGGTGCCAGTCAGTCGCGAGGGCCACGCTTTCTCCACTGCCGCCGGCCTCGCTGCCGGTGGCAAAAAGCCCGTTATCCTCATCCAGAACACCGGCATGATGGAGTCTGGCGACTCCTTGCGCGGTTGGGGCCTTGGCATGAACGTCCCGGTGGTGATGATGGTCGGATATCGTGGCTGGACCCGCCACGGCGTTATCACCGACACCGCCGCCTTCTACACCGAGCGCTTCCTCCATGCGTTCAACATCAACTATTACCTGGTCGAGTCCGATGACGACGCCGACCGCATCTCCATTGCCTTTGCCGAGGCGCAGCGGGAGAAGCGTCCCGTCGCCGTCCTCGTTGGCGACGAGTACCACGGCTTCAACGTCAGCCGCTGATCAACGCAATAAACGGAAGTGACCATCATGATGAAAACGGCGGAAGTGCTGGAAATCTTCAACAGGCATCGCGGCGACGCGGTGGTGATACCCGGCCGCGGTGGTCGGTACTGGGTCGAGACGAGCGATCAGCCCAATCGCGACCTTCCCCTCGGAGATCCTGCTATGGGGGGTCATGCCTCCTTCGCCCTCGGCCTTGCCCTGGCCATCCCGGACCAGCGCGTCGTGTTGTTCGATTCCGAAGGCGACGTGCTGATGGGCATGGGCGCACTATCTACCATCGCCGAGAAGGCACCGTCCAACCTTTACCATTTCATGCTGGATAACGGCGTGTACGCCACCACCGGCGGGCAGCCTGTGCCTAATGCGGAGGAGATGGAATACGACGTCGTCGCCCAGGGTTGTGGCTATCCGTCCACCTATGCCATTGATAATCTGGAGGACTTCACCAGCCAAATCGCGGAGATCCTCGACCAACCGGGCCCGGTATTCGTCGCGCTGAAAATCGACCCTGAAATCATCAACGAGCCAATCAACGCGCGTCCTCAGTGGCAGCGCAAGACCCGGAACCAGGCCGTCGCTGATATGCAGGCCGAACTTGGCATTTCCGCCGGTTGATGCCCTCCACGCTACCCTGACAACCGGCAGATAATTGACATAAACACGGCCTGTTGCTGGCGTTGTCGTGAGTCCATGCTGGTATTATGGATTTACGACATGGCCGGCCGGATGTGGCCGGATCCTATAGCAGCAAGACCAATGCCGCGCTGACGACGCCTGTAACCGGGTCGCGGCGCCAGGAGGTGGGTGATGCCTAGCAAGGGCAAACGCGTGGCGGCCCGACAAAATAATCTGCGCCGACGGCGTGGTGGCGCGAACCGTGTGACGGGCGGGCCAAACCCCGACGCCACATCACCGGCGGCAACTGCCGTCGCCGAAGCCGAACCGGACCGTCCGGCCTCCGCTGCAACCGCCACTGCGACAGCAGCAGCTCCGACCCAGGCCACTCCAGCCATCGGTAGGCCCGCAACAGCGGCCCGAGGGCGCCGGTTCGATCACCCTGCCGCGTACAACTATGTCGGTTCGGAGCTCACGCGCATCGGAATATTTTCCAGCGTGTTGGTGGTTGTACTCGTCGCCGTTTCCTTCGTACTTTAGCGCCCGCCCGTGAGGCAGGGATTGGACCGTGGTTCGGCAGGAATTCGACCATCGCGTGTTGGTGACCCCAGAGCGCCCCGGCGTTTATCTCATGAAGAATGCCGCCGGCGGGGTCATCTACGTCGGTAAGGCCGCGGTCCTACGTAACCGTCTCCGCTCTTACTTCGGTTCTCCGGCCGGCTTGGACCGCAAGACCCGGCGCATGGTCAGTGAGCTGGCCGACTTCGAATACATCGTCACCGACACCGAAGCTGAAGCCCTCATCCTTGAGAACATCCTCATCAAGCGCCACCGGCCCTACTTCAACATCCGCCTCAAAGACGACAAGACCTATCCCTATCTCAAAGTAGACTTGGCCGAGGATTTCCCCCGGGTTTACATCACGCGGGGTGTCCACCAGGACGGCGCCCGCTATTTCGGGCCCTTCGCCAGTGCGGGCAGTGTACGCCAGTCCATGGACCTGGTTAAGAAGCTGTTCCCATACCGATCCTGTACCAAGAAGATCACGGGAACCGACCCTCGCCCCTGCCTCGAGTATTACATCCACCGCTGCGTCGGCCCCTGCGCCGGTTTAGCCAGCCAGGATGAGTACGCCGAGGTCGTCAAGCAGGTGATCCTGTTCCTGGAAGGTAACACCGAAACGGTTACCGGCCAGCTCCGCGACAAGATGGTAGCGGCCGCCGAGGAGCTCGAATTCGAACGCGCCGCCGCACTGCGCGACCAGATGGCCGCAATCCAGAAGTTCGAGGAGGAGCGCACCGTCAAGGTCGATTCCGGACGCCTCACCGACCTCGACGCCATTGCGGTATCGCTCGCGGCCAACGAGACCTGGGTAGAGGTGTTCTTCGTCCGCCGCGGAAAGCTGATCGGGCGCGATCATTTCTTCATGGAGGGGCCCCAGGACGGCGAGCCGGGCGAAACCATCGCTCAGTTCGTCCAGCAGTTTTACGCCACTGCCCTTGAAGTGCCCCCTATCGTGCTGGTGCAGCATGATCCTCCGGCGGAGGACGCTCAAATCCTGCGGGATTTTCTGCGCAGCCGGCGCGGCGGTGCGGTTCGCCTGTATCGTCCCCAACGCGGCGAGAACCGCAAGCTGCTGCACGTGGTGGCCGAGAACGCCGCCGAGGGTCTGGCGCAGCACCGGGCCAAGTGGCTGAACCGCTCCGACGCCATCCAGGGCGCGTTGACCGAGCTGGAGGAGGAACTCAGCCTGCCCACGACCCCGCGTCGCATGGAGTGCTACGATATTTCCCACATCCAGGGCAGCAACCTGGTAGGCAGCATGGTCGTCTTCGACGACGGCAAACCCCGCACCCGCGATTACCGCCGCTTCAAGATCAAGGCCGTGGAGGGCGTCGACGACTACGCTAGCATGAAGGAAATGTTGACCCGTCGCTTCAAGCGCCTGAGCCAGTCTATCGCCAACCCCGACCCCGACGGCAAGGTTGATACGTGGGGAGTTGTACCGGACCTCGTCATCATTGACGGCGGGAAGGGTCACCTCTCAGCGGCACAGGAGGTGATGCTCCACCTCGGCCTGGAACAGATCCCGTTGTGCTCGCTGGCCAAGGAGAACGAGGAAATATTCGTTCCGCATACTCCTGAGTCCATCGTTCTGGCCAGAGATTCCCAGGCGCTCTACCTCATGCAGCGCATCCGCGACGAAGCCCACCGGTTCGCCATCAGTTTTCACCGCAATCTTCGTTCCAAGAGCAGCCTGAAATCGCCCATCGACATGGTCACCGGCATCGGCCCCAAGCGCAAGCGCATGTTGCTGCGCCGTTTTGGGTCCCTCCAGGGCATCAAGGAAGCCAGCGTCGAGGACATCGCTGCCGTTCCCGGCCTGACCAGATCGCTCGCGGTACGACTGAAACAGACCATCTGATCGGACCGACGCATCCGGGGTTCATCCACCGGAACCCAGTAACTGCCGATCAGATTGCCCTGCAATTCAACGGGCCGTCGAAAAGTGTTTCTCCCCAAATCTGTCATTGCGAGCGCAGAGTGGCAATCCTGTCGGCGAAAGGAAAAGGAACGTCCAACCGGAGTTGCCCCGTACCAAACTAGACCGCCGTGAATGCCCAACAGCATTCTCTAAATGCCACGTGAGGACTGACCCACCGGCCAAGGGCCTGTCGAGATATGGTAAGGTTTACCGCAGACGAGAAGACACTCTCGTGTGCTAGGAGAGTGCGGTGTCCGCCGACCAGATAGACGTCGTTTTCGAGGGACCAAACACAGCCGACGGAGTATCCCTCCGCGACCTGAACATGACCTTTAGGGGCCTTCAGGACGCGGTACGGCGTATGGCGTCGCTTCTGGCCGGTGTCGAAACCCGGGGCCGGCCCCCCGAATGGCTACGCGAGCAGGTTTCGCTGCGGTTGGTGACCACGTTCCCCGGATCATTTGGCACAACGCTAGCCTTGTCTCCCGGGCGCGTCAGGCGCGGTGGAAAAGATTTCGGAGAAGATGCGTTGCAAGCTATCTTTGAATGGACTGGCGAGGACGACGGGTCATTGCCGCCGGAAGTCATAGAGAGTCTGCACTCCATCGGTACCGGTCTGTCTTCCGATGTGAACCGAGTCCGGTTGGACGACATGCAGAACGGCCGGCAGGTGACGATCCCACGTACAATCCGAACTCGGAGTCGGACACGAAGGCCCATCCCGTTGGATTTGGAAACGGAAGTCTCGCTGCATGGCCGCCTGTTGGAAGTTAATTGGAACTCGCTCACCGCTGAGTTGCACAATTACGGCGAATTCCCCATCCTGCTGCGATTTGGAGCGGAATTGAGCGTCTTGTTCCATGAGTATGCCACCCGTTACGTATCGGTCCAAGGGATCGGTCGCTTTAACGCCAATGACGGATGGCAGGACGTCACGGTAACGAAGATAGCTGCCGAACAGTCTTTGCGGGATGAATTCTACGCCCGCAAGCCGGTAATCTTCGATCCGGATGCGGCTACCGGGTTCTTCGACCATGACGCCGAGGACCCTATTGACATTGAAGAGTTTATCCGGGTTATCTACGAAGCACGCGACGGATGACATCTCAGGCGCAAACGCCCGTTGTGGTGGATACCAACGTAGTCTCGTACATCTACCGTAACGACCCGATTGCGTCGCAATACATCCAGCGGATGAAAAATCACCGTGCCGTCATATCGTTCCAAACCTACGAGGAACTGCTGTTCGGAGTTTTGGTCAAAAGTTGGGGCCAACGACGGAGAGATGAACTCTTTCAGTACGTAGATACCACTTACGAGATGGTGGGATACGACCGGGAATTGGTCAACATCTGCGCCCGCCTGAGAGCCGACAGTCGGAGCAGGGGAATGGAATTGAGCATTGCCGACGCTTGGATCGCCGCGACTGCAATTTGGCTAGACTGCCCACTTCTCGCCCACGACCGGGACTTCGGAAACCCTGCCGAATTGCAGGTGGTACGTTTCGGCTGAACCTGTCAACAGTCCTCCTTGCAACATGGCCCGGCGGTACATTACCATGAGGCTAGGCGTTTGTGACCGACGCCCTAATACGCCCCACTGATAATGATGAACAAGCTCAGCATCACGTTGCCAGCCGGCAGTCAGATTTGCATTGAGTCTGACGATGCGGCGCTGGTTCGCGAAGTTCTTTATTCCTTCATGCCCCAGCTTATCGGTTCCAACGGTGGCTCGGATGACGCCCCCGCTCCCAAAACCGTGGAACCCCCGCTAGTGTCCAACGGTCACTCAGCGACTAACGGCGCTGGGCAGCACGTCACCGAATCCACGCTCGCGCCGATTATCGTTGCCGAAAACAATGGGGCTCCTCCGGTCGGCCCTGCCGTGGCCGTCGCCCATGTTGCCCCGCCCACACCGCTTATGGTCCCGGATGCGGGACCGGCGCCAGCCCAGACTATTTCCACCGAGCAGATGTCCCCGTCCGAGCATGAGTTCATCGCTTTTTGCCAGCGTGTTAACCCGTTGGGCGATATGCGCCGGGTGGTGGTTGCCGCCGAGGCGGCGCACCGTTACCTCAACATATCCAGCGTCGATCCCGACGGTCTGGCTCATCTATTCACGTTGGCCGGCTGGCCTATTCCGCATAGCTTCGTTCAGACGCTGCGTAACGCCGCTCGCACTAAGTTCCGGTGGTTGGAACGAATTTCCGGCCTGTCCGGCCACTACAAGGTGACCAATACCGGCCGCAGCATTGTCCTCGGCGAAAGCGAAGTGAAATCGGAACCCGAATAATCGGGTCCGGGCTCCTGTAGTACAATGGTGGCCGTCGGCGCGTGGTGCGCGCCGGCACCCTTACGCTAGTTCGCTTTTTAGGAGTTTCACTATGCGCATGTACATCTGCGGCGAGTGGGTCGACCGCGATGATAAGATGCCCGTCGTCAATCCCTTCGATCAGACTGCTTTCGATACCGTGCCGCGCGGGTCCGTGACCGACGTTCGGGCCGCCATTGCCAGTGCCGTCCGTGGCGCTGCGGTGATGTCCAAGTTGCCCGCCCATCGTCGCTACAGCATCCTGAAGCGCGCCGCCGATCTCATGGAAGAGCGGGCCGACGACCTTGCTGAAACCATCACTCGCGAGGAAGGCAAGGTCATAGCCGAAGGCCGTGGTGAGGTGCAGCGCGCCATCCAGACCATCACGCTGTCCGCCGAAGAGGCCAAGCGACTCCACGGTGAGACCGTCCCGCTCGACTCTGCTCCCGGCGTGGTCAACCAGTTTGGTTTCACCATCCGTGTGCCTGTGGGCGTCGTCGCCGCGATCGCGCCCTTCAACTTCCCGCTCAACCTCGTGTGCCACAAGGTCGGCCCTGCTTTGGCTGGCGGAAACGCCGTCATCCTCAAGCCCGCTGGCGATACGCCTCTGTCTGCTCTGAAACTCACCGAGATCCTCCTGGAAGCCGGCCTCCCTGAGGAGGCCATCCAGACTATCACTGGGTCCGGCGCCGAGATTGGCGACGCCATCACCGGCTCGTCCGACGTTCGCAAGATCACCTTCACCGGCAGCATGGAAGTGGGTGATCGCATCTGCCGCAACGCCGGCATCAAGAAGGTCACGATGGAGCTCGGCTCTAACAGTCCCCTGATCATCATGTCCGACGCCGACATCGAGAAAGTCGCGGCCGCCACGGTTTCCAGCGGTTTCGCCAACGCCGGACAGGTCTGCATCTCTACTCAGCGTGTTTTCGCTGCCCGCACCATTTATGCTGACCTGCTCGACGCGCTGGTTAAGCCTACCCAGGAGTTCAGCGTAGGCAATCCCTTCGACGAAGACGTCAAGATGGGCCCGATGATTCGCCAGAACGACGCCGAGCGAGTCGAGAACTGGATCGCCGAAGCAGTGGGCCAGGGAGCCCGCGTCATCGCCGGCGGAGGTCGTGATGGTACCCTGCACTCCGCAACCGTAGTGGCAGATGCCCGCCCGGAAATGCTGATATCCCGTGAGGAACTCTTCGGCCCGGCCGTCGCCGTTAGCGCCTTCGACGACATCGACGATGCAATCGCCAAGGCCAACGACTCTCGCTTCGGTCTTTCCGCCGGTATTTTCACCCAGAACGTGGACTGGGCCATGAAGTTTGCCCAGGAAGTCCACTCGGGCAACCTGCACATCAACTCCTCGCCTCAATGGCGCGCCGACGTCATGCCCTACGGTGGCCTGAAGGACAGCGGCATGGGCAAGGAAGGCCCCGCCTACGCCATCGAGGAGATGACCGAGCTCAAGATGGTTGTGTTCCACCTCGGCGGCTAGGCTCGGCGCATTCGCGCCGGGGAAAGCCCGAACCCAGACCAAGTAGGGGCGAATGATCATTCGCCCCTACCCATTCCAATACAACGGAGTACTAACATGACCAGCAGACCTCATGGGATCGACGGCTGGGGATACCCCAATCAGGAATACGTCCCCGAGCCTCGAGTGATGACCGAAGCGCCACGCAGTGCCCTGGTGGTCACCCCCCATCCTGACGACGCCGAAGGCGGCTGCGGCGCGACCATGGCCAAATGGATCGCCGAGTCCGGAACCAATGTGGTCATCCTGATGTGCACCAATGGAAATAAGGGTACCGGTGACCGTTCGTTCACGCCCGAGACACTCGCCGCCACGCGGGAGATTGAGCAGCAAAACGCTGCCGACGTGCTCGGCGTCTCCGAGGTTGTATTCCTCCGTTATGGTGACGGCGAGCTGGAAGACACTCACGCCTATCGCGGCCAGGTGGTACGTGAAATCCGGCGACACAAGCCGGAGGTGATGTTCGGCATCGACCCCTACCGTGTCACTTCCCACACGCACCGCGATCATCGCCACAGCGGGCAGGCTGCTTTGGATGCCGCATTCTCCTACGCTTGGAGCTGGCTGGACTTCCCCGAGCAGATCGCCGATGAAGGCCTGGAACCCCACCGGGTTCGTGAAGCCCTCCTTTGGGGCTCCGAACGTCCGGACACCTTCATTGCAATCACCGAAGATCAGATTCATCAGAAAGCCGCCGCTCTCAGCCAGCACGCCTCCCAGATCAGCGCCCGCACCGTCTCCCAACGCCTCGAGCGCATGACCGAAGGCTGCCGCCTCCAGGGAGAACGGTGCGGCGTCCCCTTCGCCGAAGGGTTTCGCCGGATCGATTTCAACCTGGGCACCGACGAATGGTGGCTGCTCAACCGCTGACCGCGGCAATGTCGCCGTATAACGCGTTCTCGCAGGCAACTCATCATGGTCACCATCAATACACCCGAAGATCTGCTGCGCGTACTCCGGGAACAGCCGGAATGGAAAGCTACGGTTCGCCGCGAAATCCTCACCGAGGAGCTGATGAACCTGCCGGCCCGCTTCGACCGTTTCGTCGAGGAGCAACGGCAGTTCAAGTCGGACAACGAGGAATTCATCGCCGAGCAGCGGCAGTTCAACGCACAGATTGACAGTTTCGTGAACAGAACCGATGCCAGGTTTGGAAGATTGGAGGGAGACCTTTCCAATATGAAAGACGAATATTCAATCAGCAAAACTGTCCGGGATGCTGAAGGCGTAGCCTACGACATGGGCTTTAAATTCGTCAGAACGCTCAGTATCAGTGAATTGCTTGCGATGGTCGCCAGAAATGACACTGCTGACCTTGCAACCGGAGACCTGCGCAGTTTTCGTCTTGCTGACCTGGTTATCGAAACCGCCGATGAGGATGGCGCTACCCACTATATCGCAATGGAAATCTCCTACACCGCCGACGAACGCGACATCTACCGCACGCTGCGCAACGCCAGGTTGCTCACTCGATTCACCGGTCATCCCGCTCACGCCGCCGTCGCCAGTATCCGCAATTACCGCGAGATTCAGAATATTATCGACAGTGGACAGGTGTATTGGTATGAGCTTCAAGACCCCGGTCCGCGGACGGAATAACCGCTGCTGGCCCACACACGCTCACCATATGAGCGTAGAGAGGTCTATTTATGACGCTAACGCGCACTTACCAAAATGAACTGAAAAGCTGGCTGGCTAGTTTTCATAGCGATGCTGGCTTGCCCAAGAAAGCAGTGACACTGACGATCTCCGAGCAAAAGTTGATTATTCAGTACGAGATTAGGGGAGAGATGCCCAACATCGGCAAAATGCGCCAGGCAGGGAAAGAATTGGCCATTGCTTCCGGCACTGGCGCGATGGTAGCCGGCGGAATGGCAATGCTCATCGGGCGTACTTTGCTTGGTGGTGCGTTGGCACGAGTAGGCGTCGCCGGCGCATTTGGGGCCATTGGCCTGGGTATACTTGGCCCGGCCGTGCTGGTTGGCGGAACGGTGGCCGGCGTGGCTTATACAATATACAAAGTCGGCAAGAACAAGGCACAGAATGACCAGGCACAAGCATTTGGGCAGGAATTGCTGGCGCACCTGAAAAACTTTCGACCAGCCAGTTTGCCACCGAGCGAAATGGCAATAGTTACCTCGCCTGACAAAAGGGTCACCATCATCTATGACCCAGAATTGGAAATTGGATGAGGGAACTCCGCTCCTGCGCTGACGAACCGGACGCCGTACGCTCGCATCATCGCCGTCGAATTCGCCCGCGCGATTGCGCGCAACACATTGGATACAATCCCGGTGTTTTTGCGAATTGCTTTCACCGGAGCTGGAACGACTTCCCTCGGTCCGGGCTCCAATAGCCCCCAGTCGATTGGTTTCATCTCGGCCAACACCACGCCTTGCGGCGCCATGATGTAGTGGTAGTCAGCGATACCCAGAAATCTCGGGTCGTGAAATTTGGTCGAGACTGAAGTCAGCCGCTCGCGCAACCGTTGCGCTTCCTGTTCCAGCCGCTCGTCCTCGCCGTCCGAGGACCGATAGCCCGGCGCACGGGCCAATTGGATCCGACGGTCCAGCGCAGCCTGCCGTTGTCGCAAGCGGTCAATGTCGGCTTCGGTATGGTTGTCCCGGGCGAAGTCGGCGCGTGACGCCTTCACCTCGACGACGTAGATCGTATTGGACGGCCCGATTCCCACCACGTCCACCACGGAACCCCAGGGGCCCTGCAACCGTACCTCCAGGCCAATGCACCGGCACCGGGCTTCGTGATACAGCCATTCCCAAGCTTCCCATTTCAGGCGGTAAGCCCGCTCCGATTCGCTGCGGAGTTTAAATCGATGGGCATCCAACACGTCGGTTGCACGTGCTTCATCCATTGGAGAACCCTATTGGTCCTGCAACTCCCGTACCATGCGACGCAACTGCCCCTGTTCCGCGTCGTTCGTCGTCTGAATGGAGAAGTGCATTTCATCCACCAGACCCCCGTACCGCTCCTTGAACATGCCGGGTATCTCGTCGTATTCGCCGATTATGGCGAACGCGTTGAGCATCTCATCGGGCACCAGGTCACCCATTTCGGTCCATTTGCCTTCCCTCGACATCACGTGCAGCTGCTTGCCGATGTCCTCATACCCGTGGCATTCCAGCACCGGGAAGTAGGTGCGGGTCGACGAGTAGAAAGCGATCCGCCGCTTGGTCTCCTCGGCTGCCTCGCGAATGGCCGACTGGTTCGGCCCGGTGACGATGAACCCGCCGCCGACTACAGACACGTCATCGACGCTCCGTCCCGCTCGTCGGGCGCCTTTGGCTACGTTAGGCTGTACCACCTGCCGCACGTATTCCGGCGACACCAGGCTGTGCAGCATCAGTCCGTCGCTGCATTCCCCGGCCACCAGGCAGTTGTACCCGTTGACCGCGGCGGTGAACACCTCAGGGTGTGGGTATTCGCTGGGTCCTGGACTGAAAAATGGCGTCATCAGCGAGAATTGATAGAAGTCACCCGCGTATTCCAGGTTGCTGTCCGTGTCCCAGCAGTTCCAGATCGCATGCAGCGACTGCACGTATTCCCGTAGCCTCGGCCCCGCCGAACCAGTCCAACGTGTTGAGAAGCGCCGCTCGTTGTGCCCCTTGACCTGCGTGCCCAGTCCGAGACGGAACCTTCCACCGCTGTTGTCCTGGAGATCGCGCGCCGTGTACGCAACTACCATCGGAGATCGGGGAAAGGCGATGGCCACGTGTGTTTCCAGGGTGACCCGGCTGGTCGAAGTCGCCGCCACCGCCAATGGCAGGAATGGGTCGTGGGCGGTCTCGTTGGTGGAAACGCCATCGTATCCCATCGATTCAGCCCAAGCCGCTTCGGCGGCTACGCCATTCAGGTCGCGCGATCGTAGTGAATAAACAACTCGCATGGGGATGACTCCTGGCGGTGTCCGGGTGGGTTCATTTTTGCTGTTGGTAAATCGTTACACCGAATTCGTCGATGTGCCGCTTCAGCGGCTCGTACTTGATGCTTTCATAAGCTTTCAGGTCGCACATTTGAGCGATGTCCAGGTCCTCCAGATCCAGCGCCAGACGGCCGAGCCGGTACTCGTCCTCAATGCCATGGGTTGCCAAATCGAAATCAGACCGGGGCGTTGCCTTGCCGGTAGCTCGCGACCCGAACAACGTTACGGATGACAGCTCCGGGTAGGACTCAAAAACCCTCTCCAGCTTTTCCCGGGTGCGTGGCGGCAGGTCAGGAACCATCGCTGCTCAGGATCTCCTCGCTCAGGCGCAGGTACAGATCGCCAAGGACGTCCAGGTAGCGGTCGCGTATGTGTTCAATTACTGCGTCGAACTTCGCGAAGTCGTAAGTGTGCGACATCAGGTTGCGGTCGATCAGCATGTCGGTCCAGATGTCAGCGTCGGCGATCAGCTTGGCGGCGAACGCCTGGCGTATCACGTTGCGCGGCGTTATCTCGGTGAGGACGATTCCGCCGTACTCAAGACGGTCCTTGAGAGTGTTCCATGCCAGTTCAAACGTGTACTCGAACCGTTGTATGACACCTTCCCGCTCCAGTTGGTTTAGAGCCGCGACCTCGCGTTCCATTGCTTCTTGCAAAAGGATGTACGCGCGTGAAAAGTTGCGGAACCGATAGTGCCAGCGCACTTCCGGGCTCACATAGCACCCGTCTCGCCAGGGCCCTCTATTCCTCTATCGCGACGTGCTCACCATACAACTGGTCGGTCTTCGCCGCCATGATGAAGTCGTTACGGTGCAGGTTCCGGATTTTGTGCGTCCACCAGGTTACGCTCACCCGCCCCCACTCGGTTGTCAGCCGGGGATGGTGGCCTTCCGACTCTGCCATTTCTCCCAACGCGTTGGTGAATTCCAGCGCCTGAACGAAGTTCTGGAACTTGAACTGCCGGTCCAGTTTGGGGATGCCCGATTCGTCGATCAGCGCCCAGTCGTTCACCACCGGATGCAACTCGGCTACTTCGTGGTCGGTAACGTGGGGCGAATCCCGGCGGCAGGCCGTGCATCTTTCGCTGTACAATTCAGCCATCTGTTAGCCTCCTGCGAGTATATGGTGATGTCCCCTCGCCGCAATTCTAGCATAGGGCTCTTTTTGCACTGGAACCGCGTTGTCATCAGTGCTGGCGCAGTTGAGCGGTAGCGTCCGCTGCGGTATAGTTTTGGCTGGCAATCCATCTGTTACCCCGTAATTCGCTCCTTTCCGCTGCGGCGGAAATCGGCGACACGGAAAGGAGACAACGCACCATGATCTACGGCGCGATAACCAATTCCTGGCGTAATCATCTCGACGATGCGGACCTCGGCGATCTGATCGCCACCGCACGCGATCGCGGCGCCCGCCACATCGAACTGCGTCAGACCTGTCTGGCACGGGCGGAATCAGGCGAAGGCAATGATTGGCGGCCCGACCTGACCGCCCTGGCCGACGTGGTGGTGCGCTTCCCAGACCTCACCTTCGATCTTGCCGTCGCTTTGCCCTGCATCACCACCGACATCGATCCCCAGGGTGGCCTTTTCCAGTCTCAACTCGAAGCGGCGCGTCTCGTCGGTGACGGTTCGCCGCACCTGCGTACTGTCGATCCGGCAACCGCTGATACCCCATGGGAGTCTCCCGAAGACGTCGCGGAGCCAGTCGCCCGCATCGCTCCACTGGTGCGCGAGGCCGCTCGCCAGGGTGTGATCTTCTCCATGGAGAACTCCGGCCAACCTCTCCGCTCCATGGCTCTCTTGGTGCAGGAGACTCGCGCCCAGCTGACTGAGGAAGAGGGTCTGTTCCTGGGTCTCTGCCCCGATCCGACCAACCAGTTGCGCCGCCACCCCGATAGTATCCCCTTGGACGAGCTGGCGAGCCTGCCCACCGACTACATCAAGATCGTCCATTTCAAGCAGGCCCGTGACGGCGTCGCCATCGGAAGCGTCGATGACGGCGATCTTGACTGCCATGCTATGCGTCGCATCCTGCAGGGGAAAGCCTACGACGGCCCTGCCGTGATGGAAATTCCTTCCGCTGATGACGTGTTCGACAACTTGGCGGCCAGTTTCGCCTACCTCGACGCCTAGCGCTGGTCACTGCATTCCTCAAATGTCCACGCACAGCGACTACACGGTTTCGATCCATTACGACCGACGCCTCTACAAGCAGGACATAGCCGGTTCCAAAGCCCACGCCGCCATGCTGGCGCAGCAGGGCATCATTCCCGAAGAGGACGCCGGCGCCATCATCGCTGGACTGTCTACAGTGCAGGAGGAAATCGAGGGCGGCGAGTTCCCCTGGGATCCCGCCCTTGAAGACCTGCACATGAACATCGAACGCCGGCTCACGGACCTTATCGGTCCCGCCGGCGCCCGTCTCCACACCGGCCGTTCGCGCAACGACCAGATCGCTCTCGACATGCGGCTGTATACCCGTGGCGTGATCTCCGATACCGTCGCGAGCCTGCGCTCCGTGCAGTGCGCCCTGGTCGGTCTGGCTGAGCACTACGCGGACGTCGTGATGCCGGGATACACCCACCTGCAACGGGCCCAACCCGTCCTGTTCGCCCACCATATGCTGGCTTACTTCGAGATGTTCGAGCGCGATATCGGCCGGTTTAGCGACTGTGCCGTGCGCATGGACGTGCTGCCCCTTGGCAGCGGTGCGCTGGCCGGTGTGCCCTATCCCACTGACCGCCACGCTGTCGCGTCAGCCCTTGAATTCTCCGAGATCAGCCCCAACAGCATGGACGCCGTGGCCGACCGCGATTTCCTGGCGGAGTTCCACGCCGCCGCCGCCATTGCCATGATGCACATTTCTCGCCTTTCCGAGGAGATCGTCATCTGGTCCGCTCGTGAGTTCGACTTCGTCCGCCTGGCGGACGAGTTCACTACGGGCAGCAGCATAATGCCCCAGAAGCGCAATCCCGACTTCGCCGAAATCGCCCGTGGCAAGACCGGGCGGGTGTATGGGAGCCTTATGGCTATCCTTACCGTGCTCAAGGGTCTGCCCCTGACCTATAACCGCGACCTGCAGGAAGACAAGGAAGGCTTCTTCGACACCGTCGATACCCTCCTGTCTACCTTGTCGGTATTCGCTGACATGCTGCCGGGTATGCAACTAAACACCCAGCGCGTCGAGTCCCTCGCCAGCGAGAGCTATATGCTCGCCACCGACTTGGCTGATTACCTGGTTGGCAGGGGTGTTCCGTTCCGTGAAGCTCACGGCGTGATGCGACGGCTCTGCCAACGTTGCGAAGCCGATGGTACGTCCTTGTCCGCTCTGCCTCTATCCGAGTACCGGCAATTCTCGCCCCACTTTGACGACGACGTATATGCGATCACCGCCGCCGCGTCCGTCGCCGCCCGCGACAATCCCGGTGGCACCGCTCCCAACCGTGTTGCGGAGGGCTTGAGCCGAGCCAAAAGCATCCTGGCTGAGGCCGAAAACCGATGACCTCCACCGCCGCCCATGTCCAGATCGCGCCTTCTGTGCTGGCCGCCGATTTCGGTTGCCTCGCCCAACAGGTGAAAGATGCCGAGGCCGCCGGCGCGGACCTCATCCACGTGGACGTGATGGATGGCCGTTTCGTCCCCAACATCTCCTTTGGCGAGGTCGTGGTGGATGCCATTCGCGGCGCCACGTCCCTTCCTCTCAATATCCACCTGATGGTCCACGAGCCGGACCGCCTGCTGCCCGGCTTGGTCAAGGACATCAACGACCAGGTGCTGGTACACGCCGAGGCGTGCGCTCATCTGCACCGCACTGTTGGCTACATCAAGGAGCAGGGTTGCCAGGTGGGGGTCGCCATCAATCCCGCCACCCCGATTGCCGCCGTCGAGGAGGTGCTGCCCGATCTTGACATCGTGCTGGTCATGACCGTGAACCCTGGCTTCGGTGGCCAGTCGTTCATCCCGTCCGCGCTGGGAAAATTGCGGCGCTTGCATCGCGCCATCGCCGACAACGGGTACTCGGTTCAATTGGAGGTGGACGGCGGTATCAAAGCCGACGCCACCGCCCGGGATTCAGTCGGAGCTGGAGCCGGCATTCTGGTCGCTGGCAGCGCTATCTTCAACCGCGAACAGTCGGTCGCCGAGGCAATAGGCGCCCTGCGAGGCGCGATTTCCGGTATGTCTCCGGGAAATGCGTAGGGGCGAAACTTCTTCCGCCCCATGAACTTCGGTACGGGTCGCGTCGTGACGCTAAGCGGCTGCGCGTGTCCTCGCCTTCCTTCCCCGCGGGGGCTTGTACATCGTCCTCAAACACCGCGAACAAATCTTCACCCGCGTGGGTTTGCCGTCAATGGCTAGCGTCTGCTTGTGAACGTTTGCCTTCCACCGGGTCTTGGTCTTGCGGTTGGAGTGGCTTACGTTGTTTCCGGTCATCCCGGCTTTATTGCATACCTGGCACTGCATGGCTCTTTCCCTGCTCAATCTTTACCGCGAATTATAGCACAGGCAAATGCCCAAGTGGGGTTGGCTCGGAAATGAACGCCCGTCACATTACACAGAATTTACGTGCGCCCTACTTATATAAAAGGCCCCAAACGTTATAGAATAACGGCTGCCGCAACCCGTTTTTTGCCGGATTCGTCTGGAGAGTCAAATGAGTGCTACAGCAACAATGTACTGGTGGCCACGTTGAAGCAGCTGTCGCAAGGTACGAGAGTTGCTCGTGCAAAACGGCTACGCTGTAGAGGAGCGCGATTACTTCAAAGACCAGTTCACTGAAACCGAGCTTCGTGAACTGGCCTCTGAATTGGGAGAACCTGGTGTCAGCGGCATTTTCGCCGCGCGCAGCCCGTCCCTGAAAAAGATGGGCCTGAACGTCGCCGACTTGTCCGACGAACGCAAGCTCGCCCTCATGCTGGAAGAGCCTCGATTGGTTCGTCGCCCAATCGTCCGCTTGGGCGACCGTCTGATCGTCGGGGCCAGTTTGAAGGCTATGACGGAAGCGCTCAACTCTTGACCCTGCCAATACCCCCGACTCCAACGCCGCCAGGACACCGTATCGATCATGAAAATCTTCTTTGACGTTGACTACACCATCCTGGGCTTGGACGACACCCTCCGCCCCGGCACCTTGGACACCTTCCAGAAACTCCTCGACGACGGGCACGAAATCTACATTTGGTCTGGAATGGGGGAACGCTGGGAGGTAATCGAAAAGCACGATCTGCATCGGTTCGTCTCCGGCGTATATGAAAAGCCCACGCATCACTACCACGAGCGTCTCCCCGAATTGAAAATCCCGGTAGAGCCTGAGTTCGTGATCGACGATTACCCGGAAATAGTGGCCGCTTTCGGCGGTGTCTGGGTGCCGCCTTATTTCTTCTCCCGCAGCGTCGACCACGAAATGGACCGCATCTATCGCATCATCTGCGACTTCCAGGAAACCGGAGACTCGGAAGACCGCCAGTACCGCGCTAAGGGCACCAAGATTCCTCTGTTCTAGCTCCGCACGACCGCCGATGCCAATCCAGCAGCTCCCCCCGCACGTTGCCGCCCAGATCGCTGCCGGTGAGGTTGTCGAGCGACCTGCCGCGGTGGTCAAGGAGTTGGTGGAAAACTCCCTGGATGCCGGAGCGTCTCGCGTTGAGATAGCCATACGCGAAGGCGGCGTCGCCGAAATACGTGTCACCGACGACGGTCGCGGCATCCCCTCGGATGAGCTGGCTCTGGCGTTCCGCCACCATGCCACCAGCAAGCTCGCAACTGTTGCTGACCTGCAGCGGGTGTCCACTCTGGGCTTTCGCGGCGAGGCCCTGCCCAGCGTCGCCGCCGTAGCCCGTGTCGTCTGCACCACCAGATCCGCAGACCGTGATGCCGGAGCGCGAATCGAGTTTCGCTACGGAGAGTTGGTCGGGCAGCGCGGCGACGGATGCCCGACCGGCACGTCGGTTCAGGTGGCCGAGTTGTTCGCCAATTTGCCGGCCCGGCGCAAATTCCTCCGCTCGGCTGCTGCTGAAGCGGCGCGCGTCCAGGAGGTCGTCACTCGCAGCGCGCTGGCTCATCCGGAGGTCCGCTTCGTCCTCTCGGTCGACGGCCGTGAGACGGTGGACACTCCTGGCAGTGGCCGGTTGCAGGATGCGATCCTATCTGTTTACGGGTCCGACGTCCCCGCACGAATGCTGCCTGTATCCCTGGCCGATGGCGAACTCTCCGTCGACGGCTACACGGGCTCTCCCGACCTCAATCGTCGCAATCGCTCCTACATTACTTTGTTGGTGAACCGCCGCTGGGTCTATGATCGGTCCATCTGTTATGCGATAGAGCAGGCCTACCAGGGCACCATACTCGATCGCCGCTTTCCGATGGCAGTCATCAACCTTGCTTTACCTCCCGATCAAGTGGACGTCAACTCCCATCCCACCAAGCGGGAGGTGCGCTTTCGGCAGGGAGACCGGTTGTTTTCCCTGGTGCAACGCGCTGTCCGGGATGCCCTGAGCGCCCACGCTCCGGCGCGGACCGCTATGCGATCGTTCACTCCGACCGGCGAGCAGCCGGCGCCCGCTCCATCATGGTCGAGTCCGTCTCCTGCCGTACCTCGTCCGTCATCCACTGGGATCTCAACGCCCGAGCGTGACAGCATGGCTTTGTCCACGACTGGACTGGCGCCGACCGAGGGCTCGCTGCGAGACGTTCTGGCGGACCTTCGCGTAGTGGGCCAAATTCGTCAGACCTACATCGTCGCCGAGGGCAGCGCCGGAATGTACTTGATCGACCAGCACGCCGCCCACGAGCGCGTCGTGTTCGACCAGATCCGTCAGCGTACGCCCAATCAGGAACGGCCGGCCCAACCCTTGCTGACCCCCTTGCCGGCTGAACTGTCTATGTCTCAGGCGGCGACCCTTGAGAGCTACACCGATCTGCTGGCCAATTATGGGTTCTCGTTAGAACCGTTCGGTGACCGCGCCTGGCTTGTACGCGCTGTCCCCGCTAGCCTAGCCGCCCGTGCCAACCATGATCCCGCTGTCGCCCTGGCCGAGCTCCTGGACGCCGTGGCCGTGGAGCAGGTGGTGATGGATCGGGAGGACGCGCTGGCTGCTACGGTGGCCTGCCATGGCTCAGTACGCGCCGGGATGACGCTGGCCCATGAAGAGATGGACGCTTTGCTGCGCCAGCTGGAGACCACAGAAAACCCTCACAATTGCCCCCATGGCCGTCCCACGGTGGTGCATTTCACCCAGTACCAGCTGGAGCGCGAGTTCGGTCGCCGCTAGCGCCGTGATCAAAAGTTAGGGGCAGCGATTGAGGCTGCCCCAACTGGTCAATATCTGTTTCAGCGCGGACTATCGGCGTGGGTCGGTACGGGGATCCTGCGCGGGGTGGAACATCGACCCGGGGCCGGGAAATTCGTCTGCAGCTTCTGCTGTGCTGTTTCGTCGACCAAAGGGCGCCATCGACGCCAAGACCGCGGCTCCGGCGATTGCGACTCCAAGCACTCCCAGAAATCGGCGGCGAGAAGGTTGCGATTGACGGCTATCGTTACGTTCAGGCACGGTTGCTGCAACTCCATCTCGAACTTGGAAAGTGCCAAAATGCTATCAGCAGCGGTTTCAAGTGTCAATTGCTCCTCGTGCGGCCGGCTCTCGAGCAATCTCGCCACAGCTATTGATATCCCATAGCAACGTACCCGCTGATGAGTGTTCGGTAAGTCAATTCCGTTTATTGACGCTACGGATTCCGGCGGGTATCGTGGCTTCCAGTCGAAGTCAGCTGGTGAGAGCCGGCCCGCCTACGGAGGTGTCTTGGATGACCACCCAGCGAACCCAATACCAGGTTATACGAGAGCCCGACGTCATGATCCCCATGCGCGACGGGACCCGCTTGGCCACCGACGTGGTGCGTCCGGACGCTCCCGGTCGTTTCCCGGTGCTGATCAATCGCGGGCCTTATAGCAAAGACAGCTACCTAAACAACCCCGACCATTCCATCTGGTTCTTTCCGCGCAACGGCTACGTTCTACTGAGCCAGGATGTGCGCGGACGCTTCAAATCAGAAGGCGAATACAACCCTCTGTTCCATGAGGCCCTCGACGGCTACGACACCGTGGAATGGGCTGCTCGCCAGCCCTGGTCCAGCGGTCGCGTCGCCACTACCGGTCAGAGTTACCTCGGCGCGACGCAATACACGCTGGCCGGCAAGCACCCGCTGCCTCCTCACCTGGATACTATGGCCGTCGTCTCCGCCTCCTCCGACTTCCACCAATCGTGGGTCTACCACACCGGCGGCGTGATGGAATGGGGTTGGAACGTGCCCTACGCCATTCTGAAGGGCCGCAACACTCTCGCCAGAGGTGGCCACGACGCCCTGCTGGCCAAGATGGACGAGTACGTAATCGAGCCCGGCAACTTCGGCCAGCCATTGTCCGACCAATGGTACCGTCACCTTCCGCTTCGAGACTGGATCGATCGTTTGAAGGAGGCCGCTCCCTACTTCCACGAATACTTCGACGAGGAACCCGACGGCCCCTATTGGTGGGGCCTCAACCTGCAACGGCAGGCACGCAACGTGACTATCCCCATGTTCCACGTCAGCGCCTGGTACGACATCTTCCTGGAAGGCGCCCTCAACGCCTACCAGGCCATCGGCAAGCACGGTGGCAGCGAAACCGCCCGCCGAAACCAGAAGTTGCTCATCGGTCCGTGGGCCCACCTGCGTCCATTTACCGAGCCCACCACCGGCGGCGCCGGCAACATCGACTTTGGGTCCGAAGCGGCCATCGAGCTGCACGATTACCTGCTCCGCTGGTACGGCTACTGGCTCAAGGGCGAGGAAACCGGCATCATGGACGATCCGCCGGTGCGCCTGTTCGTCATGGGCGACAACAAGTGGCGCGACGAAAACGAATGGCCCCTGGCGCGCACCCAGTACACCCGCTGGTATTTCCACTCCGGCGGCGGTGCCAACACCCGCAGTGGCGACGGTTCGTTGTCCACGGTTCCGCCCGACCCAAACGAACCCGTGGACCACTTCACCTACGACCCGGCGGACCCCGTGCCCACCCTGGGCGGCAACACGTTGATCATCGAATACGGTGTGTTCGACCAACGTCCCGCCGAAGACCGACCGGACGTCCTTTCGTTTACATCCGAACCTGTGGACTCTGACCTGGAACTCACCGGCCCCATTTCTGTAACGCTCTACGCCGCGACCACCGCGGCGGACACCGATTTCACCGCCAAGCTGGTCGACGTGCGCCCGGACGGTTTTGCTCACAACCTCCAGGACGGCATCGTCCGCGCCCGCTATCGCACTTCGGTCCGTGAACCGTCCTTCGTGACACCGGGCGAGTTGTACCGTTACACCATCGACCTGTGGGCTACCAGCCACGTGATCAAGCCCGGCCATCGCCTCCGCGTCGACATATCGAGCAGTAATTTCCCGCGCTTCGACCGGAACCCCAACACCGGCGCGTCCCTCGGCGTGGACACCCGGCTCGAGCTGGCTCGCCAGACCGTATATCACTCCGCCAGCTATCCGTCGCATATCACGCTCCCCGTGATCCCGCGCTGACGCATCAACCCCATCGTCGACGCAAACGCTCCGCCGAAGTTTTCTGCTTGACTTGCCAGAGGAGGTATACATGGACATCGGTAACCTCGTGTACGACCGGCCCGACCTGGGCAAGTTTCAGGTGCATCGCTCCAGCATGGTGTCGCCAGACATTTATGAGCTGGAAAGGCAGCATATCTTCGACCGTTGCTGGCTCTACCTGGGGCATGAATCGGAAGCGCCAAACCCGGGGGATTACGTTCGCCGCGTGGTGGCCGAACGTCCCCTGTTCTTCGCCCGGAGTCGCGACGGCGAGCTGAAGGTCTTCCATAACACCTGCCCCCATCGCGGTGCTCTGATCTGCCGCACGGATCACGGTAACGCCCAGGTACTCCAGTGCTTTTATCACGCCTGGAGCTTCAACACCTCCGGCGAGTTGGTTGGGATGCCCGATATCGAAGGCTACGGACCCGATTTTGACCGCGCCGATTTCAGCCTCCGCTCCCCTCGCTATGAAAGCTACCAGGGTTTCATCTTCGTCTGCTTTGACCGGGAGGCCGAGACCCTCCGCGAATACCTGGCCGGCGCCGCCGAATACCTCGACCTCGTAGCTGACCAGGCGCCCCATGGCATGAAGGTCATCCCCGGCTCTAACCGGTACACCATCAAGTCCAACTGGAAGCTGCTCGCCGAAAACAGCATCGACGGCTACCACGCCTTGCCCACTCACCAGACCTACTTCGATTACATGGCCAGCGAGGCCGGAAGCGATATTCCGGCGATCAATCGCCGGCGCGGCTTCGGCCGCGCGCTTGGCAATGGTCACGGTGTGATGGAAAACGACGCGATCTACGGCCGGCCCATCGCTATGTGGCATCCCTACTTCGGCGAGGAGGCTCGCTCCGAAATCGACGGCATCAAGGACGATCTCATAGCGCGCCACGGTCGCACCAAGGCTCTTCGCATGTGCGAAAAGAGCCGCAACATGGTGATTTTCCCCAACCTGGTCATCAACGACATCATGGCCGTCACCATCCGCGTTTTCCAGCCCACCGGTCCAGACGGCATGGACGTTACCGCCTGGCAGATGGTGCCCTCTGGCGAGGTCGGTTCCCGCCTGAATCGTCGGTTGGATTCGTTCCTCACTTTCCTCGGCCCGGGTGGGTTCGCCACCCCTGACGACACCGAGGCGCTGGAGTCATGCCAACAGGGCTTCCGGTCCGGCGGCGTCGAGTGGTCCGATCTCTCTCGCGGATTCCATCGTGATCCCCGTGGCAACGACGAACTCCAGATACGCTCCTTCTGGCGCCGTTGGCAGTCTCTCGTTGCCGATCGCCCTCACGTCGAACAATACGAGCGCGGCCTGACCCCCGGTGAGATCCCCGACGTCCAGCCGTCCCCCGAGCTGACCGTAGCCGCCGCCGACTAGCGGCAGGAGCCCGACCATCATGGCTATTCAGAACATCCCCGTTGCGCCCTACGCAGCGGGACTGCCGGCAACGCCCGAATCCCTTCTGTTGCAGCACGAGGTGGAGCAATTGCTCTACTTGGAGGCCCGACTGCTGGACGACTGGAATCTCGACGCGTGGCTGACCCTCTACACGCCGGATGCCCGCTACATCGTGCCTACCACCGACCTGCCCGAGGGCGACCCAGCGTCCGACTTGGTATTCATCGACGACGACTACCGGCGCATGCAGGGCCGTGTCGTGCGTCTGCAGAGTCGACACGCCCATCGCGAATACCCTTGGTCGCGTACTCGCCGGTTCATCTCTAACGTGATGGTAACTGCCATGGTTGGAGATGAAATTGAAGCCACCGCCTCGGTGGCGGTTTGGCGCTACCGCGCCGGAGAGGCGTCGCCCTACGTCGGCCGTTACGACGTTCGTCTTCGCCGTGTCGATGGTAGCCTCCGGATCTGTCGGAAGCGCGCCATCCTTGATCTAGAGGAGCTGTCCGACCACGGGGCATTGAGCATCATCTTCTGACCTCCCCGCACCCAACAACGACGGCACGCCGGCGCACATCACCGCTGTGCTATCATCGTTGCCGTACTTTTGGGACCCGGATTAAGTGATCATGACTTCGAACAACTCAATCCTTAGCGACGCACAACGCGCTCTGCTGGCAACTGTGCTGAACCGTATGGTCCCGGCCGCTGGACAGATTCCGTCCGCCGGCGATTTGGGCATCGCAAGCTTTGTGGAGTCGGTGGCCGCTGGCTCGAATGCCAGGCGTCGTCGACTGATCGATGGCCTCGTGGAAATTGAACTCGCGGCCAGCCAGCGCGGCGGATCCTTTGCCGCTCTTTCCGATGCAGCCCAGAATGCAGCGTTGCGCGCCGTCGAATCAGCAAATCCCCAGTTTTTCCAGGAACTGGTTACTCAGATCTACCGCGGCTATTACACCGATCAAACGGTATGCGGCTTGTTGGGATACCGGCCACCAAATCGCGAGGACTACGACCCTGTCCCGTTCGACGAGTCCTTGCTTGAACCGGTTCGCCAGCGCGGACAGGTTTGGACATCCGCCGGATAGCTAGGCCGCCAACGGCAGGGTCAGCTGTGTCGGAGCATAAGGCTCGGATGCAATCTCGGGCGCAACCCGGCTGAACGCGGCGGGCTCCCCAAACCCCGGCAGCGTCCTCGGCTCCAGGCTCTTCACTGAGGGCATCCGCGGCAGCTCCCAGTGCAAACGAGCATCGTCGACCAGGGCCAGCACCGCGTTCGTATAGTCCCGTGGCGCGTGTTCGCTCCGGTACAGGCGGGCATAGCCCGGTGCCAGATGCGGATACGATTCCCTGATGAACGGCATGAACCATTCCCGGCTGCCGGGCCTCAGGAACAGCAGGTTGCTGGACAGGAACTGGGCCCGATGCTTGGCTGCCGCGGCTACCAGTGTGTCGATGCTGGCTTCGCTGTCCGATAGACCCGGCAGCAAAGGAGCCGCCATGACACCGGCCGGCACCCCGTGCTCCACCAGGTACTGCATTGCTTCCAGTCTGGCTTGGGGGTGCGGTGCGCCCGGCTCGGTCTGCCGCCAAATCGTTTCGTCCACGGTACCGATGCTGAAAACAACCTGCGCTCCCGCCACCTCGTTCAATCGCTTCAACAGATCAACGTCCCGCCTTACCAGCGTACCTTTGGTCGTAACCGATGCCGGGTTGCCAAACTCGACCAGCACCTCCAGGATCTTTCGGGTGAGCCCATACTGGGCCTCCGCCGGCTCGTAGGGATCCGACGCCGTCCCGATGGCGATGGGTTCGCCGCACCACTTGGGACGGGAGAGTTCTTGCCGGAGGGTTTCCGGGGCGTTGACCTTGGCGAATATCTGCCGCTCAAAGTCGGCTCCGGCGTCCATGCCCCAGTACTCGTGCGTCGACCGCGCGTAGCAATAACGGCAGGCGTGGCGACAACCCCGGTAGGGATTGATCGTCCAACGGAAGTGAAAATCCGGCGCGTTGACTCGGTTGATGAGGGACTTGCAGCGGATCTCGGTAACTTCAGCGGCAACCATCAGGTGGGCCCTCCTCAAACTGACATTCGGAACGTGCGTACTAATATAGAGCGCATGTTCGTTCTTGTCAACCTTCAGGGAGGCATCCGCAGGTCTTTTTCAATGTCCCCCTGCCATCGCGAGCGCAGCGTGGCAATCTCGTCGCGATGCCGGCGTTTGTGCCGAGCAGACCAATCAGGCCAACGAGATTGCCACGTCGCTACGCTCCTCGCAATGACAACCGAAAGACCCTGGAGGCGCCCGCAGGTCCTTTTCAATGTCCCCCTGCCATCGCGAGCGCAGCCGTCATTGCGAGCGCAGCCTTTCCACTCTGCCATCGCGAGCGCAGCCTTTCCCCCTGTCATTGCGAGCGAAGCGCGGCAATCCCGTTGCCGATACACCGTTTTCGCCCGGCCAGGCATCCGTCCACGCCAACACCAGGGCCTTTCGATTGTTGCCGACCGACGACGATACTTGACCAAATTCGGTAGTTCGAGCAGTGCCCGCATACTGGGAGCCGCCGTTGGCGGCAAAGCGAACCCAGATAATCGAAAGGCCCTGACGCCGAAACCCGCCCTCTTGACAAACAAGAACACCAGTTCCAGAATGATTCCCGTCAGATGATAATTCGCTCAGCCAGAGCCAACCGGTCGTTCACGGCCAACCGTTAGCATCAAAATCGCAAGACCTGGTCGTACGACGACAGGGACCGCCGCCGTTCCCACCCGGGAAACTCGCCGGCGCGGTCCTCAGCGGCCACAGGAGACGCCACCATCCTGGGAGATGCGGCCATGACCCTCGTGGTCCGCCCGCAGTGATCCGAAACAGGGGCTAAACTTTGCGTACCACCCCGGCCGTGGGGCTAACAAACGACCATCAGGCTCTGGCAGAACGAACCAAATCATCGCACCGACAACCTGACCGCAGCAAGTAATCCACCCATCGCACACCTGGACCGGAGCGCCCGCGAACCCAGATCACCACCTCGGCCGTAGCCATAATATCCTCGACCGCGTCAACGCCGATCTCGACACCGGCGACTGCCAGCGCGCTGCCGGAGCCCTCAGGTGCTCCGCCAGTCACGCCGTGACCGCCCCCGTCCATTGGTATTACCCTGTAATGGGAGTTGACTTCGCCTGCTCGTCCTCAGCCTATCGAAGGACGGTAGCCTGTGGTCCGACAAACTCACCATGAGCGGACGTTAAGTGACTTTGAATAGGCCATGAGCATCTGAGAGGGAACCCCGGCTGAGTTTGCTATGTGCGGTTGGACGCAGTTGCGTGCGGGCGGCGATTCCTTTGCGTGCGTTTCTCGATTTTTGCGGTACCATTGGCGCGTCAACACCACTGTTGAATCACTGAAGGTAGGTGCACAAATGCCTCGAGCAACCATCAATATCGCCGAACCGTCTGGCCAGGCGATCACCGACACAACTTGGCGTTATGCCGTAGGCTATATTCCCGGAGAGTCCAATCTGGGTCTGGTGGGTGAAGCCCAGGGTGGCAGCCCGGCGCGACTGCCCGACTACGACGACTCCGGTTGGGAGATTTGCAACGATCTTCCGGGTCGGGTCTCCGGTGGTTTCACATTCGCCTGGTATCGCGCCAACGTGACCATACCCGAAACCATCAACGGCCAATCGACCAGCGGAATGCGGGTCCAGTTCGAGACCTGCGTCGACGATTATGGAGAGATTTGGATTGACGGCGAGTGCAACCGCGAGCGCGGAACCGTCCAGGGTTTCAATGTCTCCCAAAGGGTTCCGGTCACCACCAACGCCCAGCCCGGCGACCGGCACACCATCGCGGTCCTGGCTGTCAACGGGCCCCTCGGCGATCCCTTCGGCACGGTGTTTGTCCGCTACGCCCAGCTCGGCTTCGAGTGGTAATCGTTAGGGTTTAGCCCACTCTACGCGTTCGACGGCAACCAAACCTGGGCGGCGCTCGTAACTCGCTCCAAAACTCCTGCTTCGCCGCTTTTTCGCGCTGAGTTTGCCGTCCCGATGTTCGGCGCGAATTTCGTGCTGGCCGGATGTTCGCCTTTGGGTTACCGCCGCTCGCGCCCGAGCCCGCTCAGGTCACCCACCGCTTTAACTCGCACTCGTGTGGCGTTGCTGGGAACGTAGCTCAACGGCACCTCGTCAATCTCGACAACCTCGATCGTTGCCGGGTCCGCTCCGGCCGACACGGCCCGGTCAATCGCGGCGGCCGAGCAATCCTTGATTGCCTCTTCGCGCGATATGCTTTCCAGGGAGTAGACCCGCTCCACCTGTCCCCCGACCTGGGCTATCGCCGCACCTATCGCGTTGGCAACCCCCGAGTTCTCCGGCCGTAGCACCTCCGACGCTCCGACCAGCGAGTTCCCCAAGAGGATGCTGCCGCCACCCACCAGCGCCACCGGAACGTTTTCCCGGCTGAGTTTGACCCGATCAATCGCAGTCTCTACCCGATCCTGGATCTCAGCCTGTACTCGGTTTACCAACGATGCATCCATGCCCGTCACCAGTCGCGGGTCCCCTATTTGTACCCTGCCGCTGGCAACTGCTACGTCGGTGGTGGTGAGCGTATCCCCGCCGAACACGCGCCCCGCTTCCGCCAGTCGGTACCCCACGCTTTCCGGTCCGATGCGCAGGGGATCTGGCTCCACCACCGTGCCCCCGCCCAACGGTATCGACACGGTGTCCGGCATGCGGAAGTTGGTCCGTACCCCCGCGATTTCAACGGCAACTGCCGCTTCCCTTGGAAACCCGTTCACTAACGCTCCCACGTCGGTCGATGTGCCGCCCACGTCCACCACGATGCCGTCGCGTATCCCCGAAAGCCAGGCCGCGCCGCGCATGCTATTGGTGGGTCCCGAGGCAACGGTGAGCACCGGGAAACTGGCCGCGAAGTCCGCGTCCATCAGCGTGCCGTCATTCTGGCTCAGGTACACCGGCGCTTCGACTCCCAGCGAACCGACAGCCTGCTCGATGCCTCTGATCGTGCGCGCCGCGAGTTCTCCCAGCGCGGCGTTCAGCGCCGCCGCGTTTTCCCGTTCCAGCAGCCCGGTTCGTCCATTTTCGTGCGACAGGCAGACCCGCATGTCCGGCGCTTCCTCCCGGACTATCACGGCTGCCGCCTTTTCGTGTTCGTCGTTCACTGGTGAGAACACCCCAGTGAGGGCCACCGCGCGTACACCCCGCCGGCGCATGTCGGCCACCGCCCGCCGCAATTCGGACCGGTCAAGCGGACTGATCTCCCGCCCGTCAAACTCGTGCCCACCACCGACCATGTAGGTGAACCCTCCCATGGTGTCTCGGAGTTCCTCCGGCCAATCGACCAGCGGTGGAAGCAGCTGGGTGGCCGGCAGACACAACCGGATCACCGCGGTCGGAGCCAGCTCCCGGCGCTCCAGCAGGGCGTTGGTGAAGTGCGTCGTTCCCACCATCAAGGCGTCCACTCGTGCTCCTGCAGGCAGCACGGTCAGCAACTCGCTCAACGAATCGACAATCCCGGTGGTCACCTCCGGAGTAGTCGGCCGCTTTACGGCGTGGACCAGCGTCGGGCCGTCCATGAGCACGGCGTCCGTGTTCGTGCCGCCTACATCGACCCCAACTAACATAACGCGTGACCTCTAAATGGCGAGGGGCATGTAGTCAACGTCATAGCCGAACGCCTGTGGCCCCGCTACCGCCAACCCTTCGGGACTTGTCCACAATGCCGGTGCCGGAAATCCCAAAATGGTTACCCGCAGTCCGTATCTCATCAGCTCGGTCGTGACCGGTTCACCCAGGTCGGTGGCTACGGCGCAGATCAGGTCCGGCACCACGCACGCGATGATCCCTTCTCGCCTGGCAACGAGGTTTTCATTTTGAAACTCGATCACCATACGCTCTCCGGAATACGCCTCCAGCCCGTCGATGGTCAGCGTGCCCCGGGCGAATCCCGCAGTCGTCCGGCGTTCCAGGTCGACTACCTTCCCGCTGAAAAGGACCTTGCCCGGACATACGCGAAGTATCGCATCCAGCGGGTCGTCACCAGTCTGACGGGCCGTCTTGACCGCGTCGCCCAGGTCCCGCGCCAGGGAAAGAGTCAGGGGCACGGCAGTGCGCCGCACGTCCTGCGCCGACATTGGAGCCACGGCGTAGCAGGCCACGCAGCCCATTTGTATCGTAACCGACCGGGCCAGGCGCTCCGCCCACTGCGGGTTTATCGTCTCCCGGATCACCACGCTGTTGCCTTTCTCGTCCGCCACCGCCATCGGACAGCATGGGACGCCGTACACGAAGAAGGTTTTCATTTGGAATTCCGGGAACGCCCTGCCCATGCCGTCGGCATCAACCACCGGCAGGCCGGCCAAAGCCGCGGCAATCAAAGGTTCCAGCGAGTTGCTCCCCCCGATCTCGTTGGAAATGAGAGCAGTCGCCGTCTCTCCGGTGTAGTCCTCGATGGCCCGCAGCGCATGGTACGACTGCAGGTCCCGCACCTTTTCGATCCCCACCGTGGGCGCGCCTATTCCACCCACGCATACCACCCGCGCGTCTTCCGTCAATTCTTCTGGAGCGAGGACGTCAACAGGTCCCCACTTGCGGATCGCCTGCCGCGCCCTCAGCTGCCCGATGTACGGGTTTCCGCCTCCGCCCGTACCCAGGATTCCTGCCCCGATGGCGATGGACTCCAGCTCGTTTTCCGTAGCCTGCCACATGTCGGATTGCCTCAGCCCGTTTCGATCGCGCGATTAATGTCTCTGGTTAACCTTGGAATCTGGCTTGCATCTACGCCCGGCTAGTCTGAGTTCAATGTATGCTCCACCCGCACCGCTGGTATCCGCGGCGTTAACCTAAGCATAGGTCAGCGCAATTTATGGCGTTAGATTCGTTTACGGAAAGTGCAAACAGATCGGCCGCAAACGCGGCTCAGATACTGGCGCGATTCCCCTCTGGCGGGCCGCAAATCCCGGTCCTGGGCTTGATTCTAGCGTCAACGAGGTTCGCGGCTACTAAGTGTCTTGTCGGCGTCGGCTACCGACCGCCCGCCGACCGCCCGCCGTCCACCATGTAAACCCCGCCGGTGCAGAAGCTGCTGTCGTCGCTGGCGAGAAACAGCATCATCTGCGCCACTTCGTCGGGGTTGCCGTAACGACCCAACGGGATGCGCGCCGACGTCGCTCGGTAGGTCTGCTCCACGGTGACGGCTGAGTCATCCAGCGTGGCGACTCGCATCTCCTCGATGGAGCGCATCATCCGTGTTTCGATGGGAGCCGGGTTGACGGTGTTGACACGGATACCCAATGGTGCGCCTTCCATCGCCGCCGTGCGCATCAGGCCGATCACCGCGTGCTTGCTCGTCGTGTACGCCGACATATCGGGTCCCGCGCCGATGCCGGCCGTGGACGACGTTATGACTATGCTGCCGCCGCCCCGTTCCCGCATCACGGGCACCACGTATTTGATCCCCAGCCACACTCCGCGCACGTTGACCGCCATGACCCGATCGAACACATCCAGGGGGTAGTCCGGAATCGGAGAAATCGATCCCTCAATTCCGGCGTTGGCCAGCAACACGTCCACGCCGCCCCAACGGTCTACCGCTGCCTGAACATAGGCTTGGGTCTGATCGGGCAGCGTTACGTCGGCCACGGCGTAACTGGCCCGGTCCTCGCCGATCGACTGCACCGTTTCCTGAAGCGCCGCTTTGTCCAGGTCAACCAATGTCAGTCGAGCGCCTTCGTCTGCTAATAGCCTGGCGGCAGCACGCCCGATGCCTCCGGTGGCTCCCGTGATCAACGCTACTTTGCCGTCCAGACGGGCCATTTTCAATCTCCTTTCACCCGGCCGGCTTGCCGCCTTGAGAGTTTGAAAGACGCTGAACCAGCCGTTGCCTGATGTCCCTGCATTGTACGAAGAATTTACCCGGGCGGCGGGCCGCCCATTTGTAGCTGGCAGCTGAACGCCGCTTCGAACAGTGCTGCTGGAAACTCTGCCGCGGGCGTTAGGAGGACGGTCAGCGCATCCTGCCCTCCTAGCGTGTCCAATACGCACTGGAAGTTTTCGTACTCTCCCGGCGCAATGCCCATTGCGGGCGCTGCCACTTGGAATTCCTCCTCGCTCAGGCATGACAGCGACACCATAAAGGTCACCATCCCTGCCACTTCAGCGCTTTCCGGTGCGCTGCCGGGTTCGCTGTCGTTCGTTAGGGATGCCAACAGGGCCTGCAGGTCTTTGTCCGCGTAGCTGCTCCGCAGGCAAGCCGACGATTCGGCACTGATTGGCCCGGTGGCGCTCAGAACCGGCGTCAGCAACAGTCTCAACAACGTGTCGTGCTCCAAGCAACCCAACAACGCAGAACGGTCTTCCTCGTCGGCCAGCTCCGGAGATTGAAGCACCACCGCTAACCGTTCCGGAGCAAGTGCTCCTGACAGGCAGCTCCGCTCCGCCTCAGAAACATCCGACAAGAAGACGTCCACGTCGTCCATGGTTAGAGGAGCTAGGGGTTCCTCATCGGTGGTTACAGGTGCATCCGGTGTAGCCGTGGCTGCTACGGTTGGAGTCGGGGTGGGAGGTATCGCTGTGGGTCCGACGGTGGCGGTCGGCTCATTTGGTTGCTGTGATGCGCTGACTTTCGTCAGCGCCGCCGCGACCGTGGCTTCGTAGTCCGGCGCATCCGATACCTCCGGCTCTTCGGCGCCGCACGCCAAAACGAACCAACACAAGCACGCCAAACTGGATACTGCTATGACCCGGCAGAAGGTCTCTTTAGTGGATTTGGTCATATCCGACCTCGGAACATATTTTCCGTCGAGAGTGTATACCATCGTCGGCGGATCGTACCGTAGTCGCACCGGACATGTCACGGCGAAATCCGGTCGCCGTGTTCCCACCGAAATGCCAGAACCCCGGAGTGGTGGTGGCGTGGCGAACAATCTGGTTGGTAATGTTGGTCTGCGTTCCGAAGGCCATGGATCCGGCTTCGCTTGGGGGTCGACTTTGGTAAGGTTCGGCGACCGATTGGAAACCCCCTCCAACTCTTCATGCGCCAGAGCTACAGAAACGGAAACCGTTTCTGTAGCCTCACTTGAGACGTAACTGTATTCGGGCCTCCCACAGACGGACGCATTTGCAGCGCACCCAATCGCCCGGCCCGTAACGCCATCTGTTAGACCGGACATGGTTCCCACCCAGACGCAAGCGGGGGAGGAGAAAGCCCCCCAAGTGGTATGACAAGAACCAGGCGGCCCACTCGCCGGCGATCTGGCCGGTGTGCAAATCGGGTAGCCGCTTGGCCCAAACGTACGGGAACGGTCGGGGGACGGCCAAATTTGCCGCGTGGGACCGGGATGAGGTCAATCTGTGGTGGAGGCCCGGTTGCGCCGCAGTACCCAGTGGTGGGCAAGTTCGGGTGGCGGCAATCGCTTCGACCAGCCTGTTCACCGAGGCCCCGCTTGACCTCCGGATCGTCGTTTTCCCAACCAGCGTCGTCGGGTAGAATGGCGGGCGTAGAGCACGGCCTTTCCAGGAGCAACTGCCCATGACCACGCCCGACGAGTTATCCCGAAGATCTCACGATCTTGAGGCGTATCTGCCCACCAACAGCGATATCCCGTCCATTTCGCCCGATTACTCACGCATCCAAACTCCGCTGATGTGGGGCGGGATCTGGCAGGCGCCGGGACTGGACTTGAAGCTGCGCAGCTTCGCCACCATCTCCGCTCAGTGCGTCAACGGCTGGGATTTCGGGCTGCAGCACCAGATACGGGTTGGGCTCACCATGGGGATGTCGCCCCAACAGATCAAGGGAATATTCATTCAACTCCTGTTCTATGCGGGCATTCCGGCCACGGTGCACGGCTTGCTGCAAGCGCAGACGGTGATCAACGAGCGCGACGATTGGAAGGCGGCGGACGTCCCGCTGGAAGCGGACTGGTTGGATACCCTGGAGGCCAAGCTTGAGAGAGGCAGTGAAATCCGTCGCAAACATTGGGGTGAGCAGGCCAACTTGGAGGTCGAATCGTCATTGGCGCAGCGTCTGGTGCCGGAAGCCTCGGACATAGTCGATGGGTACAACTACGGCGAAGCGTGGGCCCGGGATGATTTGTCGCCCAAAGAACGCATGGTTTGCGTGCTGGCCGCGCTCATGGCCCGTGGCCATTGGCGACAGCTGAAGCGGTATATCAGGTACGCCCTGAACATGGGCTTCGACCAGCGGGAGATTTGCGAGGTGTTTGCCCAGGCGGGTTGGTACCGCGGTTGGCCCCACGTGGAAGACGCCCTGGAACAGGCTCAGGACGTGTTTGCGGAAGCGGGAGCCTGACTCGTGTTTCTACAATTCAGGAGGGTCTCGGCATGACAACCGTAGAAGAGATGCAGGAAAAATCGGCGAAACTGCGGCAGTTCTTCGACCAGCATCTGCCCTACGCCCGACCCACCCCGGTCTTGGCCGATTTCGTGCGGGTGCAGCACGAGCTGATGTGGGGAGGAGTTTGGCTCGCCGACGGGTTGGACCTGAAGCTGCGCAGTTTCGCCACCATCACCGCCCAGTGCGTCAACGGTTACGATTTCGGCGTCGAGCACCAGGTGCGCACCGGTCTCACCGTCGGCATTACCGCGCAACAGATCAAAGGGATATTCATCCAGCTTCTGTTTTACGCTGGAGTGCCGGCCACCGTCTTTGGCCTGCGCATCGCCCAGGAGGTCATCAACGAGCGTGAAGAATGGAAGGCGAGCGACGTGCCGCTGGACACCGCATGGCTGGACTCCATCGCGGATATGCTGGCGCAGGGTAAGACCGTACGCGCCACGCATTGGGGCGAAAGCGCCGACGCTGACGTCGAGAACTCCCTCGCGCGGCAGTTCGTCCCGGAATCCGCTGAATTGGTGGACGGCTATCACTTCGGAGAGGTGTGGCGACGAGCCGACCTCAACGCCCAAGAACGTATGGTGTGCATCCTGGCGGCGTTGATGTGCCGGGGCCACATGAAACAACTGAAGCGCCACATCGGATACGCGCTGGACGCCGGACTCAACGAGAAGCAAATTTGCGAAGTGTTCGCCCAGGCCGGCTGGTACCGGGGATGGCCGTGCGTCGAGGATGCCCTGGAGCAGGCCAGAGAAGTTTTCAACTCTCGTAGAGCCTGATCTCCACTCGCGGGCCGCTTCCGGCAAATTCAACGTTGAGGGAAGTTGATATGGACAGTGCCTCTGATCTGGCGCGGAAAGCCGCCAACCTCCACGCGTTCATCGACCAGTACGTGCCCCAGGGTCGGCTCACCGGAGCGCTGCCCGACATCAGCAAGGACTACGTGAAGCTGCAGGAGGAGGTGATGTGGGGCGGCGTCTGGCAGGTGCCCGGCCTGGACGTGACGCTGCGGAGCATGGCGACCATCGCCGCCCAATGCTGCAATGGCTGGGAATTTGGTCTCCAGCACCAGATCAGGGTCGGACTGTCCCTGGGAATGTCCCCGCAAAAGATCAAAGGGATTTTCTTGCAGCTCATATTCTATGCCGGGATACCGGCCACCGTTTCCTCTCTGGCGCAGGCGCAACGCGTGATCAACGAGCAGCCCATGTGGCAGTCGGAGGACAGCGAACCCCTCAAGGCGGATTGGTTGGCGTCGGTCGAAGAAAAGCTGGAAAGAGGACGGCAAATCCGAAGCGAGAGTTGGGGTCAGCAAGCCGGAGCCGACCTGGAAAACACGCTGTCTCACGAGCTGGTGCCCGAAACCGCCGCTCTGGTTGAAGCCTACAATTTCGGCGAGGTGTGGGCGCGAGGCGACCTGACCCCCAAGGAACGCACGGTATGCATTCTCGTGGCTCTGATGTGCCGCGGCCACATGAAGCAACTGCGAGAGCACATCGGTTATGCCCTCGAACTTGGCATGACCCGGAGAGAAATCTGCGAGGTCTTCTCCCAGGCGGGATGGTATCGCGGCTGGCCGTACGTGGAAGAGGCTCTCGAACAGGCCGACGCCGTATTCGCCGAACTGGAGATTTAGAACCGAGCTGATTTGCCCACCCCACCTGTCGCGGTGGGCCAGGCTGTGTACACGGATATCCATACAACAGCAGGCCTGCTGCCGCCCTCAGACATGACGGAACCGAGGCCTCGGGATCTGAGGAAAACGGGTGTTTTCCCCGTACTGAACAGCGGGCAACAGGTTAGTTTGATGGTTCCCTGTAGGTATCCCGCAGCCATCAACGCCGTCAACCCCGCCGCCAGGTAGGTGCGGGCCGAGGCAACGCTCAAGCCGTCGGCGGATTGTCCCGATACCAGTCCACAATCTCCGAGCCGGTGGCGGCCCATACACCGCCGCGGCGCATTATGTGGCCCAATGCCCGGTCGAGATACCCGATGCGGAAGGGCTGGCCGATGAGCCAGGGGTGCAGGTTCAGCGCCATCAGACGTCCGTTCTGCTGTCCGTCCTGGTACAGCGTTTCAAAACTTTCTTCGATGAGTTGTTGATACCGCCCGATGACTACCCTCCGGTCCCAGAGGGCCGCCGCGTCGTCCAGCTCCACCATCACGGGCAGGGCGAACATCTCCCCGTGGGGACTGTGCAAAGGGTAGGGCTGCTCGTCGTTGACCCAATCGCAGACGTAGCGCAGGCCGGCCTCGGACAGTAGCTGCGGAGTGCGGGCGGACTCGCCGTATTCCGGCCCCAACCACCCGGCGGGCGCGCTGCCGGTGGCGCGGGTAAGGGCGGCCACCGACTGGCCGATATACTCCCGCTCCGCGTCCTCGGACATGTTGCTGCTTATCATGCGCGACAGCGATACCCCGTGTCCGATGATTTCAGCGCCGGCGTCCAGGCAGTGCCGCACCAGGTAGGGATAGTTCTCCGCGGTCATGGCGTCCATTGCCACCGTGGCCTTGATGCCGTGCTTCTGCAGCGTGTCCAGCACGCGGAAGATACCCACCCGATGCCCGTATTCCCGATGGGATAACCGGGCATAGTCAGGGAAGTCTCGGGCGCCCAAACCGCCGGCGAAAGGCGTGGTGAAGCTGTCGTCCGGCGGATCCCATTCCGGGTGGTCGAGATTTACGATCACACACAGGGCAACCCGCGCGCCGTCTGGCCAGCGCAGGATCCCCCTTTTGTTGAAGGGTGACCAGTCATAGTGCCCATGGTCCATCCCGAAGCGCCGTTCTGCGGGCATCTCTTCACCTCGTTATTGTAGCCAGCGCGGTTTCATTTCAGGTGGTGTGGCCGCCCCACATCACTGCCAACGTTGTCGGAAGCAGCTCAACCGTTCAGGCGTGCCGCGTGGGCCACCGACTGGTCGTAGTAGTTGGCGATGTAGTACTCTGCAATGTCGTCCGCCGTGGTCTGCCAGACCCCATCGTGGGACATGATATAGCCCAGCACTTCGTCCAGATACCTGGCTCGGTGGGGCTGGCCGATGAGATAGGGATGGAGGGCGATGCACATGACCCGTCCGCTGTGGGCGCCTTCCTGATAGAGCTGGTCGAACTGGGCCTTGCAGATCTCGGCGAAGTAGTCGCCCTCGTAGTGCTGCCGGAACAGCGGCGCGTCGTTCAACTCGATTGAGTACGGCACCGAGACGAGCTTGCCGCTCTTGACCTTGATGGGCACCGGCTGGTCGTCGTGCATCCAGTCGGTATGGTAGATGAGACCGGCCTCGGCCATCAGGTCCGGGGTGCGCTCGGTGCCGGATATGGCCGGCCCCAGCATTCCCTTGAGCTGTTTGCCGGTGTGCCGTTTCAAGGTGTCGATGGTATCCCGGTAGAACGCCCTCTCCTGCTCTTCGGTGTAGGTGTTCAGGTAACGGGTGTTGTAGATGCCGTGGCTCATGAAGTCCCAGTTGCGCTGCACCATGGCCTCCCCGATTTCGGGGAAATGCTCCAGCACGGCCATGTTCAGGGACACACAGCAGCGAATGTTGTGCCGGTCCAGCACGTCCGCCATCCGCCAGAAGCCCACCCGGTTGCCGTAATCCCGGTAGGCATAATTCTGAACGTCGGGATAGGGAGTGCGCGGCCAGGGGTCGCGGTGCCCATCATATTCTGGTTCGTATTCGTAGTGCTCGACGTTGGGAGCGATCCACAACGCCACCCTGGCGTCGTTGGGCCACTTGATGATGGGCCGGTCGATGATGGGACTGTAATCTACGCGGTCTGGCGGCAAAGGCATGGCGAACACCCCCCTGGTGAAGGGACTTTTGAAGCCCACGCGAGCTATCCGATACGGGTCACCGGCAGTGTAGTCTGCGGGGTTTGGCCCGTCAACGGAACTTGTGCGGCGTAGCAAATTGAGAAGCGCATACCAACGCTTTGGTGGGAAGGCGGCGTCTCTGATCTCAGACCTGCTGGCGGCAACTCTGTAAAAATTGGGTTGGTGTTTACGACCCCTGCAGCGGCGTCTTGCAACGGATGGCGGTACAATCGGGGCAGCCAATGTACCTCGGGGTGAGCCCGTTGAAACCGGACCACGAGTGTGATTGCAAAAATGATCGTTGCGCGAAGCGGCCAAAGTATCTTCCCGATGCAAGCCGGAACGGTGGGCTGTGTAATGAATTTGGGCGATGGCAAGTTTTCCGCAAGCCCGCATTAGCAAGTCGCGGCCCCCGTGGCACGGCGGCCGGTGCCGCATCCCTGACAACCACTTCGTTGGAATGCTGAATGACATCCTGACGACAGGCAAACCAGTCTGGAAATGGTGAGGACAAAAATGGCTGACATTTACACCCTGGGCGCCGGAACTCCCACGCCCACGCCCACTCGTTTCGGAAGTTCCCACGTGCTCAAACTCGGCGACCAGTTCCTGATGTTCGACTGCGGTCCGGCCACTACTCACAAGCTGGTCCAGGCTGGACTATTCCCTACCCAAGTTGACTACCTCTTTTTCACTCACCACCATTTCGACCATGACATCGACTATCCCTGCTTCCTCCTTTGCCGCTGGGACCAGAGCATCGGCAAGGAGAACCAGCTCCAGGTCTTTGGCCCCGACCTGACGGAGAAGATTACCGAAGGAATCCTGGGCGAAAACGGCCTGTTCGCCCACGACTGGAAGGCTCGGGTGAACCACCCCCTCAGCCAGCAAGTTTTCGTAAATCGGGGCGGCACGCTGCCCCGCCCTGCCCCGTCGGTTGACGCCCGGGACGTCGGTCCAGGCAGAGTGTTCAGCGGGCCGGATTGGGAGGTAACAGCTGCTCCTGCCGAGCACGTGCAGCCCTGGCTCGACTCCCTGGCCTACCGGGTGGATTCGCCCGAAGGCAGCGTGATATTCACGGGCGACACCCAACCTTGCGACTCGGTGACCGAGCTGGCTCGCGGCGCCGACATGATGCTCTGCATGTGCTGGGATGACCAGGCGGTGATGGACGGAAACGGGGAAGCCGGAGGCCAGTGCGGCACGACCGGCGCCGCCCGTATGGCACAGGCCGCCGGGGTGGAAAAACTGGTCCTCGTTCACATCGGCCCCCACCTCTCAGCCCACGGTCCCATGGAGCAAGGCATTGGCGACATCAGCAGGATCTACGATGGCGAGATAGTGTTTTCAGAAGAGCTCATGCGAATTTCGTTGTAAGGTTGATTGGGACCGTTGACCAATGACACAGCCAGATGATCGGCTCGCTCCGGACCGTTCTGTTGACCCCCTGTGCCTTCGCGGGTTAGATTGCATCCTGAAGAATAGGTAGACAAAGCGTAATCAGGTACAACACGCTGCCTCTGGATGTTGTGCTGCAAATTACGGTCTGCCTGCTCGACACGGATCATATTGGCTCTGCAACTCGCCGATGGAGGACAACCGCCATGCCGTTCTACGAAAGAGGCGCCACCCGTATCTACTACGAAGAGGTCGGATCGGGATTTCCCCTGCTGATCGTCCCCGGCGGTGGCCTCAACTCCACCGTTGAAGGACTGCGCAATTCGCATCCCTTCAACCCCCTGGCTGCCTTCAGCAACGACTTCCGCGTCATCGCCGCCGACCTGCGCAACTCCCCTCCGGGCCAGTCCACCGGCCCGCTGGAAATCGACCGCCCGTGGGACGCCTACTCGGAAGACCACCTGGGCCTGATGGACTACCTCGGCATCGACAAGTTCCTGGTCATGGGGTTCTGCATCGGCGGCCCGATGATGCACAACCTGCTCCGCTTGGCATCGGATCGCATCGTTGGGGCCTGCTTCATGCAGCCCAGCGGCTACCGGCCCGAACTGCCGGACCTCTTCTACCAGAACAACATCGCTGGCTGGGGGCCGCCCCTGTGCGAGAAACGTTCGGACATAACCATGGACATGGTGCATGACTTCTTAACGAACATGTACACCAACCGAGCCGACTTCGTTTTCACCGTTGACCGCGATTTCGTGCGCAATCTGCAAACCCCGATCCTGATCGCGCCCGAAGACGTGCCGGCGCACCCCTATGCGGTCGCCAAGGAAGTCGCCGATCTCGCCCCGAACTCCGAGATGACCATCTATCCCTGGAAGGACAGCCAGGAGCACATCGACGAGGCGGTGGAGCACGCCCGCCGCTTCATGAAGACCCACGCCGCCGTGGGCGCCGCGGCCTGACCGCCAGCGGAGAGCTGACCCATCCAGGCCCCGGCGTTCCGCCAGCCACCGATACAGGCGGGACCCCCGGGGCCTTTCCGTTACGCATTTGCGTCATTGCGACCCTTCACCATTGCCATTGCGACCCTTCACCATTGCCATTGCGAGCGCAGCGTGGCAATCTCGCCGCCATTCGAACGTTCCCGGCGCACCGTCGCGCCGCTAGTCCAGGACCCCCGGATCCCAGGAGCCTGCTTTGCCTGAAACCGCGGACGTAATCGTCATCGGCGCCGGCGTGGTCGGCTGCTCGGTCGCCTACTACCTGGCCCGGGAGGGCGTCAAGGTTACCCTCCTCGAGCGAGAGGCCATCGGCAGCGGCGCCTCCGCCCACGCCACCGGCTCGCTCAGCCTGCTGGGCGCCGAGTTCTCCCCCGGCGCTTCGTTCGAAATGGCCCGCGCCTCCTACGCCGAGTTCCACCAGCTCGTGCCCGAACTCGAAGACGCCACCGCCATGGACCTGCTCTACCAGCGTCGCCCGTCCCTCCGGCTGGCCCTGGACGAGGAAGAATTCGATCTGATCCGGGAGTTGATGGTCTGGCAGGAACCCCACGTCAAGATGCATTGGATCGACGCCAACGAAGTCCGTTCCATAGAGCCGCGTCTCTCGCCGTCCATCGTCGGCGCAATGTACGAGGACGAGTCGGCCCAGCTGGACAGCTACCGCTTCAACCTCGCCCTGGCCCGCGGTTCCGAACTCAATGGCGCCAACATCCTACACCGCGAGGTCACCGGCCTCATCACCAACGGGAGTACCGTCGCCGGTGTCCGCACCCCCTCCGGCGACGTGCACTGCGACGCGGTGGTGGTCGCCGCTGGGACCTGGAGCCGCGCCTTCACCCCCTGGCTGGGCTTCCCGGTCCCGGTCCGCCCCATGAAGGGCGAGCGTCTGCTCCTCAACTATCCCGGCGAACCGCTGCCCGTGCTCATCAGCTCACCCCGGCGCGGCCACATGATCAGCCGCACCGACGGCCTCACCAGCGTGGGCAGCACCGGCGGCCGCGACTACGATCAGCGAGACCTTTTCGCGGGCGAGGAGTTCGACCGCCAGCCCACCGAATCCGCCCGGCTGGAACTCCTGCAGCGCGCCATCGACGTCCTGCCTGACCTCGAGCGCGCCGCACTGGTCCAGCAACTGGCGGGCTCCCGCCCACTGAGCCCCGACAGCAAGCCCATCATCGGCCCCGTCCCAAGCTGGGATGGCATCCACCTGGCCACCGGCCACACCACCAAGGGCATCCACCTGGGACCAATCACCGGCCGCATCATCGCCGACTACATCTCCGGCGGCTCAACTCAGGCCGTATCCGACATGAGCGAGTTCCTGCCCGACCGGTTCGCCGATTTCGCCGACTCCGACTTCCTCGTCGCCGCCCAGTCCGCCGAGGAGTAACCACTACTGGGCCGGATACTTCTCCAGCCACCACCGCGCGATGTCGATGCGACGGGGCAGCCACACCCCGGGCTTGCTCTTCACGTACTCGATGAACCGCCTGAGCGCCGCCGCCCGGGCCGGCTTGCCGATGATGCGGCAATGCAGCCCCACCGACATCATCTTCGGGTGCGTCGCCCCCTCGCGGTACAGCGTGTCGAAGCAGTTGCGCGCCGCCTCGAAGAAATCCATCGGCGTCGATAGCTGCCCCCGCCAGAACCCGTAGTCGTTGACCTCCAGCGAGTAGGGCACCACCAGCCACGGGTTGCCGTGCACCTGCGTGTAGTACGGCAGGTCGTCGTTGTAGGCGTTGCAGTCGTACACGAACCCGCCTTCCTCCACCACCAGCTCACGGGTGTTCACGCTGGGCCCATACCGCGTGTACCAGCCCAGCGGCCGCTCCCCACAGGAACGCTCGATGGATGCCACGGCCTCGTGGATGGCCCGACGTTCCTCGTCGCGGGTCATGGTGTAGTACTCTTCCCACCGGTTGCCGTGGCCCATCACCTCGTGGCCCCGGCGCACGATCTCCCGCCCAACCTCCGGGTTGCGCTCCAAGGCCAGCGCGCACGCGAAGATGGTCCCGTCGATGCCGTACTCGTCCAGCATGTCCAGGATGCGCCAGACGCCGACCCGGCTGCCGTACTCGAAGAACGACTCGTTCGCCAAGTCCCGCTCGCCCCGGGCCACCGGCGACGGCGATTCGCCCACCGTCTCGCCGTGCGGGTCCCCATCCAGTATGGAATTCTCGGAACCCTCCTCGTAGTTGAGGACGAAGGACACGGCCATGCGGGCGTCGTTGGGCCACTCCGCCGCCGGCGGGTTCGGGCCGTAGCCGATCAGGTCGCGCGTTTGCATCAGATAGCTGCTCCTTTGGGTCCACCACTCGCATTCACGTTGAACATTCGCCCGCGCGCTGAACTCGTCATGCGAGCGCAGCGCGGCAATCCCGTGAACGTGGCCGCCGTGGTTGAATCAAGCCTTCAATTCTCCAACGAGATTGCCGCGAACGCCTGATGGCATCCTCGGAATGACAACGGCAGAACCTCGCGAAACTGGCTAACCGCCGCGCCACGGGTTGATGCCGGTCGTCTTCATCCGCATCCGGTAGACCGAACTGCGGGCGGTGAAGTACATCGTCCGCATATCCGCGTCGCCCCAGGCGCAGTTGGCCGGTATCTCCGGCAGGCGGATGATGCCGATCAGCGAACCGTCCGGCTCAAAGACCCAGACGCCCTCCGCGCCGGTGCAGTACACCCGGCCGTCGGTGTCGACCTTCATGCCGTCGGGCACGCCGTCCTCCGCCGAGTGCATCTCGGCGAACATTCGGCTGTTGCTCACCGACCCGTCGGCCGCCACGTCGTAGGCCCGGATGTACTGGTGCGTGCAGACCTCTCCCCGTTCCTTCTCCGCCGCGCACTCGTCGCCCCGTCGGGTGTTGTCGGCGTACAGGATCGATTCGTCCGGGGAGAAGGTCAGGCCATTGGGCGACTCCAGGTCGGTGATCACGGCGGACACCGTGCCGTCCGGCGCGATGCGGTGGATGCCGTGGAACTCGATCTCCCGCTCCTCCGGCGCCAGCCGCAGGCCGGGGTTGGTGAAGTAGATGCTGCCATCCGACCGGCACACCACGTCGTTGGGCCGGTGCAGTCGCTTGCCCTCCCAGCTATCGGCGATGACGGTGATGGACCCGTCGTGCTCCCAACGGGTGATCTGCCGGTCGTCCCCGTCGCACATGATGATCCGGCCCTCGAGGTCGAAGGTCAGGCCGTTGGCGCCGCCGCTGTTCTCCCGCACCACCTCCGGCTCGCCGCCCGGTACCAGGCGATAGATGACATTGATACGGTTGTTCACGAACAGCAGGTACCCGTCCGGGTGCCACAGTGGCCCCTCGGTAAACGAGAACCCGGTCGCCAATCGTTCCGCGTCCTGGGATTCCACGATTTGATCCAAGCTGGTTGGCATGATCCCCTCCTGATCTCGCTGTATCGGCTGGGTGGTGTTCTACGGATGCGCGGCGTGGTGCGGATCGACCGGTACCCCGCGCGTCCGACGCGATTGTAACCGCATCGGGCCCGGCAACATCATCGCGATCCGCGGCCAATGCGTGCTACCGGAACTTCGGCATAACCTCCTTCGCAAAAAGCTCCATCGAGCGCATCACCTTCGAGTGCTCCATGTGCCCGAAGGACATGCTGGCCCCGAAGTACCCGATGCCGTGCTCGTCCCGCAGCCGCTCGATCCGCCGCACGCAGTCGTCCGGCGTGCCGAAGTAGACGGTGCCCTCCAGCTCCGACTCATAGCTGGCCGGCTCGGTGGTGCGGATCCGCCGCCAGTGGTCCAGGTCCACGTTGATCTCGTCGCCGTGGGTCAGCGTCCGCCGGTAGGTGGCCAGGTCCCGCACCCAGGTCAGCGACTGCCGTGGGTATTCGCGCGCCGCCTTCGCGTCCTCGTCCAGGTACACGAACCGGAAATAGGGCATCTCCGCCACGGACAGGTCCTTGCCGGCGGCGGCGCACCGCTCGGCGTACAGGGAGAACAGCCCCAGGTTGTCCGCCTCCGGCGTGGAAAAGCTGGTCAGTATGGGCAGGTCCCGCTCCACGGCGACGTCCACACTGGCCGGCGTGCGCGACACCGCCATGTACACCGGCGGATGGGGCTTCTGCACCGGCGAGGGAGCAATGGTCAGGTCTTTCACCTGGTAGAACTCGCCTTGATAGGAGAAATCCTGCTGCGTCCATAGCCCCAGGATGATGTCCAGCGCCTCCTGGGTGCGCACGTCCCGCGTGTCCATATCGATGTTGAAGTTGCCGTACTCGTAATCCGCCGAGCCGCGCCCCACGCCGAAGTCCAGCCGGCCGTGGCTCAGCACGTCCAGCATGGCGCTCTCCTCGGCCAGGAAAATGGGGTTGTAGAAGGGCAGCACGCTCACGCCGGCCCCGATGCGGATCTTCCTGGTGCGGGCGGCGATGTGGGTCAACAGCGGCATCAGAGAGGGGCAGATGCCGTAGCGGCTGGAGTGGTGCTCCGCGATCCAGATCGAATCGAAGCCCAACTCCTCGGCATACTCCACCTGCTCCAGCATCTCGCCGAAGATGCGACTCTGGGCGTCGGCTTCCGGTTCCGTCCAGGAACCAAGCAAAAACAGGGCAAACTTCATAACGGACACGTCCCTCCTCATCCTGACCTTGAGCGAATTCTACATCGCCCGCGAAGGATGTGCCGCCATTGTCGCCGCCCGGACCGTTCTCTACGGGAAACCAGCTATGCGTCCCGCCTTTGCGCCCGGTCTGGAACAACCGCGGTGGTACACTGCCGGGAAAACAACGCAGACTGTTTGTAAGTGGCGCGTTTGTCGCAATCGGAGGGATTTATGACAACCCAGGCCGCCGAAAGCAAGAACATGAGGCTCATTTCCCACGTTGATCTCCAGGGGCACAACAACATCGGCGAGGGCGTGGACCTGCACCAGACCGCCAACGGCCGGCGCATCCTCTACCTGGCCCACGAGAGCGCGCCCAAGGACTTCACCGGCGTCGACGTCACCGACCTCGCCAACCCCAAAGTCGTCGTCCAGACCGACCTGGACCACAGCCACCTGCGCTCCAACTCCCTGTCCATTTTGGGCGACACGATGCTCGTGGCCTACCAGTCGCAGCAGCACGGCCAGCCGGGCGCCGGCATGGGCGTCTTCGACATCAGCAATCCCGAGGAGCCGAAACGCATCGCCTTTTACGACGCCCAGGGTCCCGGCTCCCGGGGCTGCCACTGCCTGTGGTGGGTCGACGGCGACTACGCCCACCTGGCCACCGGCACCCCCGACTCCCGTCCCACCGACCCCAAAGACGACCAGTTCTACGTCATCATGGACGTCAGCAATCCGTCAAACCCCCGCGAGGCCGGCCGCTGGTGGCTCCCCGGCACCCAGGAGGGCGACGACACCCCGCCGCCGGACCGCCACCCCTACCTGGACGTGGGCCACAGCGTCCACAACACCAACGTCTACCCCAACCGCTCCGACCGGGCCTACTGCGGCTGGAAAGACTCCGGCGTAATCACGCTGGACATCTCCGACGTGTCCCGCCCGTCAATGGTCGCCCAGCTGAACTACGCGCCGCCCTTCCCCGGCTTCACCCATACCGTCCTGCCGCTGTTCAGCCGCGACCTGCTGGTGGTGACCCAGGAGGCCACCGCCCTGGGCGGCGCCGACTATCCCAAGCTGGTCTGGCTCATGGACAACCGACTGGAGACCAACCCGGTGATCGTCAGCACGCTGCCCATGCAGGACACCGACGACTTCTTCAACCGCCCCGGCCGCTACGGCGCCCACAACATCCACGAGAACCGGCCCGGCCCCCTCTCCCTGCGCTCCGACACCCTGGTGTACGCCACCTTCTTCAACGCCGGCATCCGCGTCTTCGACACCACCAACCCCTTCCAGCCCCGGGAGGTCGCCTACTACATCCCCAGCATCCCAGAGGGCGCCGACGCCAACGGCATCAACGACGTCCACGTCGACGAAAACGGCATAATGTACGTGGTGGACCGGCTACAGGGCGGGCTGTACATCCTGGAGTTGAACGTGTGAGGGGTTGCTGATGCATTCCTGCCGACAGGTGCCAAAACCTACGTCGCAGCGTAGTGTTGGCCTCAACGGGTGTGACGTGCCACCATACGACACCGGCACGAGCCGTAGTGCCGAAGTCATCCCCCAACCTTGAGATCGTTCAAGGCACGTCGCAAAAAAGAAACGCTATCTCGAATATCGGTCTCTCCGCTTGGTTTTGCGTCGTGGGCTCCTCCGGCCGTCATATCCAAAATTTCTTTGAAGCGATCAGCGGAGTCGGGCAATCGTTCGCGAACGATTCCGCTCACACCCGCGGTCCACATGTAATCAGCGGTTTGGTGCTGCCAACTTTCCGGTTTGAAATTGGTTGGACCGTATTTGATGTAGGTTACCGTGTAGAGCCGCTCTATAGCCAACCTGATGTACCGCCACGCTTCGCCGGCCTTTCCTGCGTCAACCATTTGCTCTGCCAACTTCAAGCGCTCGGAAACCCGGCGGTTGCCTTCCGTCACAATCGAGCCGTTCCTCCTCGAATGCCGGATCGACATCGTGACGTAATCCGTCCGACCAGAATGATAGTGGCTGACGTCGCGGGCGAAGGTGCCGTTGTGAGTCAAGAGTATGATTTGGAATCCGTCATCCAGCACCTCAGATATGAGGTCACGCGCAAAGGTCTTGAAATGGTCTTCGTCCATAGATTGGACCGGATCATCTAACACGAGCATCGTATGGCCCAACAACTTTGATCGGGTCACGAACGCTGCCACTCCGAGCGCATTCACCTGCGATTCGCTGAATATGCGCAGCACATCTACTTCGCGTTGGTTTGCGGCGTCGTCCAAGTTCGCCTTCAATTCGAACGAAACAGGGAAGCCTCGGCCACTCGGTGGAGGAATGTTGATGTGGCTGAAAGAAGAATACCTATCTTTTCGTAAGGCGCCCCAAACATCGGATATGTTTTTATTGAATGACAAGCGCCGAGATTCCAAAAATTGCTGGCGGTACGACATCAAAGCAGCACGGACCCCCTCCAAATCACGTTGGGCCGATTTTCTTGCGAGTTCCCAATTTAGCGATTCGCAGATCTCGCTAGCATTTTCGTCGCAAGCAATAAATTTTTCGCGCAGCCGGTAGTTCGGATCTAAACTTGCTTGAACGCCAACCGAAGCTTCGACTGCTGCTATAGCATCAGCGTACGACCGCCCAGCAGTGAATGTGTTTGACATGCCGTCTAACGCTTCGTTGCATTGGGATATGAACACGTCGCATTGTTCGGAACTAGTTAGGGTAGGTGTTCCTGCGTGAATCAACGCTCTGGCGTTGTTCGCTGCCGCCGCCGAATCTCCGTTTTCCTTTATCACCGCTTGCAAACCACTGACCGAAGCGCGCACATGCTCTCCGGCGTCAGCGAGACCCTCTTCCCATTCAGATTCCGTAGGAGGGTTCGGCAGTAGACCGTCGTATAATGTTACCGCCCTGGAGACAGAAGCGATCAGCGCAGAGGCCGTACGTGCCATATCAACTCGGGCATTTTGTTCTGCCTCTCGGATCGGATCCCAACTCAGGATCGTATTGACCCTCGTGGATGACAGTGTGTTGACCGACGTGTATTCGCACATCGGGCAAGTTTGCGCTTCAGCATCGTGTCTGATCATCCCAGCCTCCGCCAGGATTTTGAACGCCTTTGAGACTGCCAGATTGTCATCCCCGAGCGCTTGCGCGGCGGATAAAGTAGGTTCGTAAGACTCCCAGTCTTTGAGCAATTGCTGGCAAACTGACATTGCGCTATCGGCACTAATGGCTTCATGAGGGACTTCATTCAACGTTTGTTTAGGTCGCAATTGCCGTAACATCGGGAAGGCGCTTTGCCGCACTCTTGCTTGTTCGGTCCTGAGCGCAACGATGATCTGTTCGCCTTGATCGAGTGCGTCTTCAACGTCAGCGAATTCGATCCTTGCCACCCTAGCCAAAGCATCGATAATGCCCTTGGTGGTTACAGGTTGCGAATTCGGCAGAGAGCCCGCGTACGCTTGTTGGCTCTTCTCGTTATGGAGATTGGCTCCCAAATCGGTCCACATAGACGAGAATTTGGTACCCAAAGGGCTCGGGAAATCGGCTAAACGTTCGTCTGAGATTACAGAAAGCCGGATCAGTTCGGTCAACTCGTCCAGTTTCAACAGGCGTTCAAAATATGCCCTTCGTCGGTTCGGGTCCGCGAGAACGAAGTCGCGTATCGTGTGTTGCATGAGCAAAGGCGGGATCCCGGCGAAGTACTCATCCAGCACGCGCTGTTCCCCGGCGTGGTCTAATTCTTGGCCGTTCAGATATAGAACAGACACACATTTCGCATTATTTGTCCTGCCATAATCTTTAGTCAGGACCCTCCGCAGAGTGAAATACTCAGTTCCGTGTTCAATGGTATCCGAAACAAATTCCCCTTTCACCCAAGTTTCCGAGTCAGTTGGTCGAAATTGGTTCTGTATGCAATCTTCGAGTTCTCTGGGATTCCCGTTGCTGTTGTCCTCCCTTCGAGACAATGAACCGGTAAACAACCACTCCAATGCCTCTGCCAAGCTCGTTTTTCCAGAACTATTCGGCCCGTCGATAACTATAAAGCTTTCAGCCATGTTCACCGGGTGAGACACGTCGCGAAATCCTCTGAAATATTGAGGCTGTAACGAGACTAGCCTTGCTGGTGGCGCATTTGGCGTGACTTGCGGTTGCACCTCCGGAGGATCGAAGTTGGACTCGCCATTCGCGCTAACGGTACTGTCAAAATGTTGTAGCACCCTGTCCCGGAACCAGGAGTCCAACCAATCTGGATTGTCCTCATTTGAACGCCCCGGGAAAACTCTCACTAAACTGCCTATGGGGCCATCCTCATTGTATAGCCTGCTCAGAGCCTCATCGCCGGTGGGGTGGTTAGAATTGTCGGTCATATCAGGTGTTGACCTCCAGGCACAATCATCGTCTTTGAAATCTGGAGCACTCAATCGCGTGGGTTAGTATGCGAGTGTTTCCTTGTTCCGTGGCACCATTAATTATACCGCACCGTCTACACACCCTTTTGCACGGTCGGTACCTATTGATCCTGCCATTGGGACTGCGGCGCTACGTTCACCCAACCCTCTCCGACACCGCGTTCAGGATCACTCCCGACGCCTGCGCTGACGCCGAGAAGAGGATCAGGATGGTGGCGCAGCCGGCCGCGACACAGCCTGCTAACTGCACAGAGGGGCTACCCGCCCCACCTCACCCCATCACCCGCCGGAACAGCCCCAGCGCGTTCCCGCCCGCGATCTTCCGCACATCCTCGTCGGATTAGCCCCGGGTGATCAGGCCGCGGATGATGTTCTTCCCGTCGGCGGGCGACTTCGGGGCGGCCTGTACATCCTGGAGCTCAACATCTAGCTCACGCCCCGGCCGCTCTGAAATAGGCTGTACAGACCGTGAAAGGATCAGATGAACATTAGTAAGTGCCGGTCCGTACCTCCATATTCGCAAAAGCGCACTAAGCAGCTCATCAAGATGTAGTACAATCCCCATGTAGGCATTCACTACGCGATCTATCAGCGAGCAAGCAGGAAATGGTGAGGCAATCTGATCATCCGCTTGGTATGACCATCCTGGAAACGCAGGATTCAGTCCAAGGCTATGATGGACTCAACGAGGGAACTGTTCGGAGGCTGATGACTGCTGAGTACTTCCAGGTTTTAACCCCAAGCATGCAACGGCGTGTTCTTGGGCAGGTAATACCTTCACCCTCCTCGCTTGTGGCAGAGGTAGGCGGTTCCGCTGTTGTCATCACCAACCAATGGGTCGTATCCATTCATGGGGATAGCCTTGCACATTGCATCGAGGCTTTGCTGAATTACCGAAACGCGATCGCGGTGGAATTGGGCGCTACTGTGACGGGAGTGCTCCAGGCGCCCGTGGTTGAAAACACCGGCCCACTGCGCGAGGTAGTAACCCGGCGGGAAAACGAACGGAGTTCACAGCGTACAATTAACAAGTTCTACTGGTTGATCGCCGGAGCGTTGGCGGGAGCCGCGCTGTCCGCAGTGGGCAGTGTGCTCATTGGAGGCTGATTCGATGAGTCCAAGCACTGGGATGGAATTTGAGCGTCAGGTGGCTGACGCCATAAAACAACTGGACTACAAAGTCACGCTGGAGCCGTGGGGCAGGCCAGATCAGACTACATGGCTGGATCGAATATCCTCCTGGTGGTCAAAGCCCTCGGGCTCTCCTTTTTTCCCGGATATGATGGTCGCCAACGGCAACAAATTAGCCGTGGTGGAGGCGAAAGGGTACCCGATCCTCTTGGGGCCGGTGATCCAGGCGAGACATTACGCGGACTATTTTGAGGCCCCTGTTATCATCTGCGTTCCCGACGACGCTTTCCCCAAGATCCCAGAAAGCGTCTGTGAGTGGGCGGATTTGAATGATATTGTCCTAACTCCCATTGCGGAGATCGGCGACAAGCTCCAAACGCTGCTGCACTGATCAGGAACCGATCGATCAGAGATCAGTGGAACAAACTCACCCCATCACCCGCCGGAACAGCGCCAGCGCGTTCCCGCCCGCAATCTTCCGCACGTCCTCGTCAGAGTACCCCCGCGCGATCAGCCCGCGGATGATGTTCTTGCCGTCGGCGGGCGACTCCAGTCCGTCCACGTAGCGCGCCGGCGTGGGACCGGGCCGGCCAATCACCGCCTCGCCCACGCCCACTGAGTCGCCGATGCTGGTGTCGGTGCCGATGGCCACGTGGTCGATCCCCACCAGGTTCACCATGTAGTCGTAGTGGTCCAGCACGCACTCGATGCTCTGCTCCGGATCGTTGCTCAGCCGGTTGGCCACGGCGGTGATCCCGATGACGCCGCCCTTGCGCGCGCACGCCAGCAATTCCTCGTCCCTGCGCAGCCGACGCGCCTGGAAACTGTGGCTGGCCAGGGTGTATGAACCGTCGTGGCTGAAGGTCACCGGCGCCTTCGACGCCTCGATGGCGTCCATGGCGGTGCGGAATGAGGCATGGGACACGTCGACCACCATGCCGAGCTCGTTCATCCGCTGCACCACCTCCAGCCCGAAGTCGCTGAGCCCGCCGTCGTTGCGCTCGAAGATGCCGTCCCCGATGAACGCCTTGCGGCTGTAGGTCAGCCCGGCCAGCCGTATCCCCGCGTTGTACAGCACATCCACCAGGTTCAGCTCGTTGCCGATGGCCAGGTGCTCCACCGTGGGGAAGAATCCCACCTTGCCCTGCGCCTTGGCCGCTTCGATCTCGTCCGCAGTGCTGACCTGCAGCACACCATCGTTTTGTGAGATGTCCGAGATCATCATGCTGACCTCCTCCAGCAGGTCGGAGAACCGGATGAAGGACATCTCGTTAGTGTGTACCATCCCGCGAAAGACGTTGGCCGTGCCCACGGCGGTGAAGCCTCCGGCCCGCACCGCGTCGTAGCCCCACACGTAGCGGTCGCTGCGCAGGTACTCCCAGTACCGGCTGAAGTCCTCGGGCAGCACCATGGGATGCTGGTGCAGGTCGATCATGATCGACTCTTCCATCAGGCGCTGGAACCGCACCTCCTGCTGCGCGTCCAGCGGCACGGTCATCGAGGGCACACGGCCCACCTGGCTGACGAAGTGGAATCTGCCAAGGGTCATAATGCAACTCCGTTCGTTAACTCGCGCGTCCCCAGTTTGTCATCGCGCGCGAAGCGTGGCAATCCCGTTGCCAATGCCACGTTCAATGTAGACGGTCGCAATCGCCCCGACGAGGCGCCACGAAAGCCCGTCAACGTGCTGGCAATAACGGGCTTGCGGCAGTCGGTACGCGTGGGCATTCACGATGCCTACCGAGGAGAACTAGCGCCGGAAGCAGTCGGTCAGTCGCATGAGCACGCACCCCCAAAGCACCTCCGGCGGGTGGTGTGATCATCATCCGGTCGATGGCGGTTGACGGCACCCCCGACTTCATCAGCCAGGGTATGACAGCGTGGCTGAGCCACAGTTAGCCGTCGATGCTCTGATCTCTACCGGGAAACCCCGGCGTGCGGATGCGGGATAGCACAACGTTCCGGCCGTGCGGCAGCATCATGCCGGACGCCAAACCCCCGTCCAACCGCTATTTCAGATAGTCGGTCCTGGGCTGCCGCATGTGCAGGTCGGCGCGGCAGAAGCGATTGTCTACGTCCCAGTTGGTCAATGACAATCAGTCCCGCCGGTTCAGTTCAGGCGACTACCGGACTCTTAACCGCGAATGGTGGGGGCGGGCGAGGGGGCTCTGCTGCCTTTTCGATGAGCGCGATACTAGAAGTCGGGCCGGAAAGGCTGGTTTGGGAAGTGGGATTGGGGCAGTAAAGCCGACGTGAGGAATGCCAGCGACCAGATGTGGCCGAGCTGGATTGCGCGGAATGTGGCGACGGTATTGACGACCTCAGCGCCGATGACGTGGTTGCCGAGCGGGTCGTCGCTGGTATCGTCCGTAAGACCCAGTTTGCCCGCCATCAGCGTCAGATTGGCCACCGTGGCTGCCCGATACAGCTGGAACTTCGTCTTCACCCGTCCGAAGTAGCGCGTCTGCCGGATGCCCAGTTGCTCCAGCCGCGCCAACCGATGCTCCACCACCACCCGTAGCTGACGGTACTCATCATAGTCGGCGCTCTGCTGCAAAGCGCGGGCCTGTTGCAACCGGGCTTCCTGCGGATGGATTTGCACCCTCCGCCCTCTACGGCCTTTGGCTGCAATGCATTGCGACCGCAGCGGACAAACTCCACACACCGCCCCGTGGAATTGGAAAGCCTGCAATTGATGGACGCGTCCCGTCCGGTCGGTGCGTTTCCCGACGGGGACAATGGTGTGAGTAACCTGGCCCGCCGGACAGGTGCAACTGCCTGCTGCCAGGTCAAGGTGGAAGTCATTCTTGGGGAAGTGCTTCCGGTTGGGACGCCCCGGCACTTTGGCCACCAGCTTGCGTCCCGCATCAGCGAAAGCCTGCCGCGTCCCACCGTCGCCGTAGGCGGTGTCGCCCAGGGCTGCGGTAACCAAGACCTCAGCATTGGCTTCACTCTGTTCCACCAAGTCCAATGCCCCCAGATTGTCGGGGGCGTTGCCTGGCAGCATGTCCACCGCGGTAATCAACTGGGTGTCCGTGTCCACCACAATGGCCGCTTGGTGCCCGTCAAAGCGCTTGCTGCTGCTCTTGCGACCGTGGCGCATCTCTGGATCATGCACCGACATCATCCGGTCCCGGCTCACACCCTCCTTGAGGCTCACCCCACCATCCCCGTGGCCGTCATCATCGCCACCCTTGCGCTCCACATCCTGTAGCAGCAACTGTCCCAACAACTCCGCAGCCTCCACTATCTCCCGCCGTTGGACGCTGTGTGTATCCAGCATGTCCCGCGCCTGCCGCGCCAACTCCAGCAGCCGGTCCGCGTCCGCCACAACCTCCGCCAACAGCTTCCGCCGCTCCCGCTTGCTCGACCAGTCGATGGCCGCCTCGCCCTTCACGCTGCTGCCCAGGTACGCTGGTAGCCCTGGGCCTCAGCCCATGCTTTGACGGTGGTCCTATCCACCGCCGCCAGCGCCCGCAGCAGTTTCACCATCCCGTCCGCCAGCAGATTGTAGGTGTCCTTCACCGCCCCACGTCCCAGAATGTAGGTCGTGTCCAACGCTACCCGCAGGCTCCGCCGCTTCAGATACCCTGTCTCCCGCGCCAGTCGCAGGCTCCGCTCAAACACCTCACGCACCTGGTCGCGCAGTATCAACTGGCCGCGGAACACCTGCAGTGTGCTCTTGGCAAAGGGCCGGTCCTCCACCTCAATCCCCAGGGCCACCTCAATCCCCAGGGCCACCTTCCCCAGGGCCACCTTCCCCAGGGCCACCTTCCCCAGGGCCACCTTCCCCAGGGCCACCTTCCCCAGGGCCACCTTCCAACGGATGTCGAAGTCGCCTCTCGCCTTGGCCTCGGCGTCGCTCACCTTGGCGTAGGTCTGTAACAGCAACGCCGTCGCCAGCAGGCTGGGCGGCACACTGGTGCGCCCATTATCCAGACAGTAGAACTCGGCGAAGTCGGCGTCACGGAACAGTTGGCCACGCAAGGAGGCCAGCAAACCGTAGAAGGTGTCTTGCCTACGTAGTCCAGATACATCCGATCGGCTTCCCACAGTCCCCGCTGCTCAGTTCGCTCGCCCAGCATTGCACTCCCCCACTCCGTTGACTGGCATGACCCGAAGTATCACCCTAACCCCAATCAGCCGGCGTTTCCGGCCAGAGTTCTAGCGGAAGCAGGCTTCCAACATCCCCAGACGACGCCCAGGACGAAAGGCTTGTTTGGAAAAGACATCAGGGACATCATGGCGGACTCCCCAGATGTCGCTCAATACACCGTCCCCTTGGAGCAGAACTCCATGACCTGGGACGTGGCGGCCAACTTCGTTAAGGCATTCGCATCTTGGACTAAGTGCCTATCCTAATAATCCGGCGGCTCTGAGGGCGATGAGGGCGCAGGCGAAGTGAAGAAAGGCGATGTAGTTGTCGGGGGACTTGTCCCAACGAACCAGAATGCGCCGGAAACGGTTCAGCCAACTATGGGTGCGTTCCACCACCCAACGCCGGGCTTTGAAACCGGCCTCCCGCTTGATGGCTTGAGCCTCTTCGCCTCGACTGCGGATGTGGGCCGTGAAGCCGAACTCGTCCAGGGTGCGGCGCACCTCTGCGAAGTCGTAGCCCTTGTCCAGGCACATCCCCTGGGGATGCTCTGGGCTGGGCGCCGGTCGGGATACCGCCACGCTGTCCACCGTGGCCCACACCAGCTTCATGTCGTGGCGGTTGGCCCCGTCCACCGCCAAGCCCACTGGAATGCCCGACGCTTCAGTCAACAGGCTGCGCTTGACGCCTCGCTTACCTCGGTCGGTGGGGTTGGCGCCAGTTTTTTCCCCCACCCAGGGGCGACTTGGTCATGGCCCCGTCCATACTCAGCCAACTCCAGTCCAGACCCTGCAGTTCGTCGTAGCGCTCCAGTCCCACCCGCCACAACTCCAGGAACACCCCAGCGGCAACCCACTCCTGAAAGCGCAGGTGCGCGGTGGACCCGGAACAGATCCCCGTGGCGTCCAAGGCCTTCCACTGGCAACCGGTGCGCAACACGTAGAAGATGCCGTTGGCGCAGGTGCGGTCGGGAACCCGGGGACGGCCGCCCCCAAATCGATGGGTGTTCACACGCTTGGGGATCAGGGGCTCCAGCACTGCCCAGAGTTCGTCGGAAATCTGGAAACCGCCGGTGGTGGGATTGGTCTTGTTGGCTGGGCCAGCCCGCTTGGGACGTGGCGGCTTGGGGTCTTTCGCTTTGGTCATGGCCCCAGTCTAAACGTAACCCCACCTGGGCTTCCCAGAACGGGAGCGCGAGTTTTCACGAGTTATTAGGATAGGCACTAAAGGGACGGCTTAAACGGTCCATCACTGCCACAGTGCGACCGCCGTTTACGCTCAGGGTGTTCCGGATCTTGCTGGGCAGGAAGAAGGCCGCTTTGCCGTCCGACTGACTAGAAACCCACGGCGTAGGCCTCGCACCGCGGATCCGCGCCGCCCTGCAACACCCTGGTCTCCGGGTTACGAGTGATGACGCAGTATAGGGCGGAACCCTCCCACCAATCCGGATACTGTTCTATCGTGTGGCCTTTCCGCCGCAATTCCCCGGCCACTTCATTGGAAATACGGCCTTCCAACCGCAACATCCCCGGCTCATATCTTGATGCCCAGTTGGAACTGGGGAAGTTGTAGCTGTAGAAGCGTGGTTCCTCGACTGCCTCTTGAGGGTCGCGGCCAAATTCGAGGACGTTCAACAGCAGTTGCAAAGTGCCTTGCGGGATATGGTCGCCGCCGTGGGCGCCAAGGGCCATCACGGGCTCGCCATCCTGCAGCACCAGGGCAGGCGCGGGAGTGAGCCTGGGACGCTTGCCCCCTGCGACCGATGCCGGATGGCCTTCGGTCAGCTTTGACTGAGAGCCGCGCAATGAGAAGGCCAGGCCGGTGCCCGGAATTATTGGCCCGCCGTTCTTGGTGCCCTCGCTGGGGGTGCTGGAGAAGATGTTCCCATCCCGGTCGATTACGGCGAAGTAAGAAGTCCCGCCGCCGCTGACTCCGGCTGTGCCAACCGGGACCGCTGCCTCTCTGGGAGACTGCGGGGCGCCGTCGATGGTCGCCCTCCCGTTTCGCGGGTCGCCGGCCGGGGGCGTGCCCGGCCAGGCCATGTCCGGGTCGATCAGGTTGCGGCGCTTGATCAGGTATTCCTCCGACAGCATTTCATTGAGCGGCACGTCCACGAAATCCGGATCTCCCACATACCGCTCCCGGTCGGCAAAGGCCAAATTCAGGGCCTGGCTCACCGTGTGTATATACTCGGCGGAATTATGGCCCAGGGACGCCAGGTCGAACCCCTCCAGAATCTTGAGGGCCTGGGGGAACGTCGGTCCCTGGCCCCACGGCCCGGTGCTGTAGACGTCGTAGCCTTTGTAGTTCACCGTCACGGGTGGACCCACCTGGACATGATACTGGGCCAAGTCTTCCTCGGTGAGGAGACCTCCCATCTCCTGGTTGAACGCGACAATCTTATGGCCCAACTCGCCGGTGTAGATATAATCCCTGGCCGCCGTGAGCGCGGCTTCCCGGCCTTTCCCGGCGTTGGATGCCTCCACATCCGCGATTTTCGACAGGGTGGCTGCCAAGTCTTTTTGGTAGAACATCTCCCCCTGCTTTGGGGCGCGGCCGCCCGGCAGGTAAATGTCAGCGGTTGACGGGTAGGTGTTGTACTGGTCGAAGGCGGTCTTGAACCGGCCGGCGAGATAACGGAACATGGGGAAACCGTTTCCAGCCAGGTCTATGGCCGTTGTCGCCACCTGCCCGAAGGTCATCGTGCCAAACCTGGACAGCGACGTCAGCCACGAATCGGCGGCGGCCGGCGTCAGGGACGACAGAACGCCGGCCGGGATCTTTCCGCCGTGGTTTTTGTAGAAGTACTCCACCGAGGCGGCCCTAGGCCAGACGCCGAGCCCATCGACGGTGATAACCTCTTTCCGATCAGCCAGGTAAATCACCGTGGGCGCCACGCCCAGGAAGCTACAATCATCGACGTGCGCCACGTTCAGCGCCAGGCCCACTGCAACTCCGGCGTCGATCGCGTTGCCACCCTTTTTCAGCACTTCCAAACCGGCCATGGCGGCGCTGGGGTGACTGGCGGCAACCATTCCGTTGACGCCCTGCATCAACGGACGAAAACTGGTTAGCGTGGTCCCTTTGACTGGCATTTTATGGCCTCCGCATTAGGGGGTTGAGTTCTTGGGTCTGGCACCGGATCGGAGCAGAGTTCTCCGGCCGTAGTATAGTCCGTCAAAGTGGCGAAACGGCAACCGGATCTCAAACGGATGCTCATCGTTAAGGTCCATTGGCATGGAGCCACTGCAAACTGGGAACTGGCTGCAATTACAACCACGCAATTGGGCAGTGATCGAGGTTGCAGCAACTGACTTCAGACACAAACCGGAGGTTAGCATCATGGTGGTAAAAAGTCCTACCGTCGAAGAGTTTTTCCGCATTGCTGAGTCCTACAACCTGAACCCTTCGCCGGCCGATGTGGAGTCCTACATCGAGTTGAGCCAGCCCATCCTGGACTCGTACGCCCGGTTGGACCAACTTACCGCACCCAGCTTACCGGTCAAATACCCGCGGTCCCCAGGGGCGCGACCTCAACCGGAAGACAATCCATTGGGGGCCTGGTATTGGCGCTGCGACATTACTGGTCCTCAAGGCGGAATTCTCTCCGGGAAGACCGTGGCCATCAAGGACAACGTCTGCGTGGCCGGAGTACCGATGATGAACGGAACCAGCGTCCTCGAAGGCTACGTTCCCGACGTGGACGCCACCATTGTCACCCGAATCCTGGATGCCGGCGGCTCAGTCAAGGGCAAGGCGGTCTGCGAAAGCCTGTGCTTCTCCGGCGGCAGCCATACGTCGGACACCGGGCCGGTGCGCAACCCCCATGACCACACGCGCACCACGGGAGGCTCCTCCAGCGGCAGCGCGGCGTTGGTCGCAGCGGGAGAGGTAGACATGGCTATCGGTGGCGACCAGGGCGGCTCGATCAGGATACCGGCCAGTTGGTGCGGCATCTACGGGCTCAAGCCAACTCACGGACTGGTCCCCTACACCGGAGTCTTCCCCATCGAACTCACCCTGGATCACACGGGGCCGATGGCGCGGACAGCCGCTGACGTGGCGCTGTTGCTGGAAGCAATCGCCGGCCCGGACGGGCTGGATCCCAGGCAAAAGGCCGGACTCCCGGGGCAAGCTTATACCCAAGCGTTGACCGGAGACGTGTCGGGGCTCCGCCTGGGCATCGTACGGGAAGGTTTCGGCTTGGCGGAGTCTGAAGCTGACGTGGATGAGGCGGTAGAGAAGGCGGCCCGGTCGTTCGAGAGCATGGGGGCGCGGGTGGAGACTGTCTCCATACCCTGGCACCTGGACGGAATTCACGTCTGGAGGGCCATCGCGGTGGAGGGGGCCACGATGTTGATGGTAGCCGGCAACAGCATGGGCACCAATTGGAAGGGCCACTACACCACCGGATTGCAGAACGTCTATGCCCACGGCAGGCAGAGCCGGGCCGACGACCTGTCGGAAACCACCAAGCTGGTGGTCCTGATGGGACAATACATGCAGGATCGTTATCACGGCCACTACTACGCCAAGGCTCAGAACCTGGCCAGGACTTTGACCGCCGCCTACGATCAGGCGCTCAGCGAGTATGACATGCTGGTGATGCCCACCCTGCCAATGAAGGCAACGTTAATTCCGCCCGCCGATTGCAGTCGTCAGGATTACACCGACCGGGCGCTGGAAATGATCCCGAACACCTGTCCCTTCGACGTAACCGGCCATCCGGCCATATCGGTACCGTGCGGAGAATCCGACGGCCTGCCCATTGGCATGATGTTGGTGGGGCGCGCGCGGGATGACGCAACGGTCCTTCGTGCCGCCGACGCCTACGGACGAAACAATTAGTCAGAGGATTGCTACGGCAAGACTGCGTCCAGGTTCCCTTAACATTCATCCTGGGCCGGTGTTCGGAGGTAGGCAACCATAACCGGCGAAGCTCATCGAGTCCGTTCCCAACGGCAGTCCTGTACTAGTATTACAGCCGCGCTTTGTAGGAAGGACTCATGTCGCTGACCGTGCCCGAAGTTAGACGGCTGTTATGCACGCTGCTGTCACTACTTTATGAGAGCACTGACCTGCCTATATGGTAGCCGTGGTGGAGCCGGTGGCACCAAGCCCGAGCCTGGGAATCCTTTACAAGAGACTCTTTCAGAGGCCCTCAATTCAAGTGCAACTGTAATACCAGGCTGTGTTGACATTTCACCGTAACCAAATGAGGGCAGCGGTAAATTGAAGGAACCCCAAGTATCTGGTGTCCAGTTTCTCAAACCGGGAAAATACCCGGCGATAGTGCTTTATCTTGTTGATGAAGCATTCCACCAAGTGGCGCTCCCGGTACAGGTAAGCATCGTAGGCTTGGGGTTCCTTCCGGTTGGAGCGCGGCGGTATGACCGGACGCAGGCCCCGTTCCAGGATATGCTGACGAAACTCCTGGGCATCATACCCCTTGTCGGCAATCACGTACTCTCCGGCATAATCGGCGATCAGAGCATCGGCCTGAGTGATGTCATGCTGTTGTCCCCCAGTCAGGATGAACCGCAAGGGATTACCCAAGGCATCCACGCTCACGTGGACCTTAGTGCTAAACCCGCCACGGCTCCGACCCAGGGCCTGGGCTGCCTGGCCACCTTTTTGGGGGGCGCTCCGGCGGCGCAGGGATGGGCCCGAACCACGGTGCTGGCGATGATGAGGCATTCCAGATCCGGGTCGTCGGCGAAATGCTGATGCATCAGTTCCCAGATACCCCGGTCGGCCCAGCGGGCGAACCTTTTGTACACACTGTTCCAGTTGCCATACTCGGACGGGAGGAGCCGCCACTGGGCGCCGGAACGGTTCACCCACAGCACCGCCTCGATGAAACACTGGCATTCCGCTTCCTGACCAACGTACAAGTCGGTACGACTACGCAAGAACTGGAGAATCCTGGTCCACTGGTTTGGTGATAGTCTGACGTTTCCCATGCCGCCATTATAGTCAAATGTCAACACGCCCTAGTTTTTGGGTAATTTGCCTACCCAAACCCGGCAGCCCCATTGACGTAGACCGGGAATTTTGCGGACGCTCGGGTCAAGATAAGGGAAACCGTAGCTTGGTTGAACTGTTCGTGGCGCCGATACGCTTCAGTAAGGCTTGGCCGATCTTGGCCGGCCAGATGTGCTGCACAGTTGTCGTGGATGGGGCGCAGGCGGCCGACTTCGACGCGTGGAACCTGAACAATAATCGGAAACGGTTTTGGGCAGGCCGTACCAAGCAATTGCACCGGGATCACGTCACCACATGCCACCGGCTGTGGTCCTGTCGCCCGTACCTGCGACTCAGGCTTACCATCACCGGCTACACGGTGGATTACCCCTTGACGAGGACGGCGCTGGATGTCATGACCTGTTGCGCACCCGCTACGATCCGTACCTTCACCAACCGGTGAATGGTGAGGACTGCGGCCACTGCTGCAACTCAAACCTGGTGCGGGCACTCGCTCCGATTCATCTCGACGAGAGCGACGTGCTCAACATATTCAGAATGGGGTTACCGATTTGCAGCATGGCAGATAGGAGCACAAAGTCATGGTGATTTCGAGGGACGCCACCTCGATCATTCTGCTCGGTTGCCGAGCAACGCGATAGAGGCGGCCTGCATTAGACAGGTTGGCGCACGTAATCCCTCAGATTACCTTGAAATCGGTTTTCCGCGAGACGAACTTCATGGTCTTCAGTTACCAATATTCCGCAGTCACGAGAATCTTTGATCTGATTTCTCAAAATCGCGTAGTTACGTGATGGCAGGGACTTGCAATCCAGTCCATCCGGTGTGGGGCCGCTCCAGAGGCGGATGCCGTTGCGGTTTCCCTCAATACGATTGTCTTCAATGCGGTTTACCTGCCCGTGCTCAATGGCGATGCCGTCGAACCGGCAGGCCTTGATTTCGTTCCTGGAAACCGTGGTGTTGGTTGAATAGCCCAGCCAGAACCCGTAGTTGGAATAGTTTGCGATGTTGTCTGCGAAGACGTTTCCCGAGGAGAATCCTGCCTCAAAGGCGTTGTTGGGTGAATGGCTGGCGTCATTCCCGGATATGAAGTTGTGGTTGGAAGGCTCTCGATTGTGGGCCCGGATGAAGAACCCGTCGCCGCTGTATCGCAGGCCGTTACCAATTATCCGGTTGTGGTTCGAGCCATTCTCCAAGAGTATTCCCGCGGAGTCGGCGGTGTCACACCAGAAACGGTCAGTGTAGCGGATGCAGTGCTCCGCCAGATTGTCCAGCACCTCGTTGTGGCCGGACATCAGCAGGTAAATTCCCACGTTGCCGCAGTAAGATGCGTGGTTCCCGGTGATTACGTTGTGTTCCGATCGGACCAGGCTAATGCCGTTAAAATTGTTGCTGACCTGATTGTTCTCTATTGCGCTATCACGGACATTGTGGAGATATATCCCGCCACCGAATCCCTCCTCCATCGGCGCCTCTGTATCGGGGAGCCAGCCGGCGTTCAGGGGGTTCGTGTTGTCCGACACGACGCAGCCCCTGATCTTCAGGTCACTTACGTTTTCAGCGTGAATACCAAAGTGAAAGCCGATAACCATGCCGCTAACAATGGTCACGTCGTTGCAGTCGTGAACCCAAATGCCAACACCACCAGATCCCTCACCGTCCAGCACCACACCCGAGAGGTCCAGCACTAGCCCGTCAGTGCAGACTTCGATGACTGTCCCTGATGACGATACCGCCTGAAGTCCCGTGTATTGGGACGGTTCGAACGTACGCTTGGTGTACCGATCGGGAGTCACGCTGACATAAGTCATCGTGGAGGACACCCTGGGCGGGACTCTGCGAGGCGGCAATCTCCGGGGCGCCTGCACAAATCCGTCACCCTATCCGGCTGCGACGACCGTCAGCCGCCTCAGTTGAGGCTCGGTTTTCCTGCGGCCCCTGGCCCGTCGGCGCTGAATCCCGGGTGGTCGTCCAGGTCCGATCCGTCATCCTGGTGCTGGCCGCGCAGCACACAGTGGCCACAAACTTTGCACACGGGGTGCCGATTGGCGAACTTTGGATGGGGAATGTTGCACATGGGGCTGTCAGGGCGTTCGCAACGAGGACAGCCGTCACAACTTCTGTGACCAGTGCCTTGCCCGGTCTGGGTTCGCGGATCCAATACTGTGACCATGGTCCGATACCTTCTCCTCCGGTTTCCGCCTCGTCAGTGGCCGCACCGACGAGGCAAGCCGATGCGGCAGACTGTGGGCTATTGGTGTGCCGAAGTGGAAGCGGTCAGTCCCAGATCGCGGCTACACGGTACGCCAGTTGGGTGTGGGACTCACGCACGTCGACTATTTCCGCAGGAACGTCGCCGAGTATCCCCAAAGCGATGATCCAGTTGAGGATTTCGTGGTCGCCCGATTGCTGAATTTCCTCCGGAGTTAGTTCGGCCAGCTTGCTCCCCTGACCCGTCCGCACCAACTCCAGGTTCCGCCGGTCGGCTTCGATGTTTATCGCGCGGCACTGGAACTTGTGAGCCAGGAAACTGTGCGACCAGCTGGAAGACGCTACCACAGCGACCCGTTCGTCCCTGGTATCCAGGAACCTTCGGATACCTTGCCCAAGTTGGTAGCACCGCTTGGGCGTGGGCCGCGGCGGGTAATCGGGCCCGGCCTCTTCGCCATAGCAATTGACGAACAGGGGCAGCAACGGGAACCTGCCGTCGGGATCCAGAAACACTAGCGGGTTGATGATGGCGTGAGCCAGGCCCCAGTCCCACCCTTTAAGTGCGCTGGAAGAGGCCATGTCGAAGCCGTCCCGGATCAGACAATTGCGCAGGTCCCTGGAAAACTCCTTGGGGCACTGAAATGAAAACTTCGTTTCCGGGGCCGCGTCCCACAAGTTGGTCCGGGCTGCAGGGCGCTGAAATGGAAACCCGTCAACTTCGGCGCCGGTGTACAGGCAGAAGGGAGGAAGGTTGTCCTGCAGGAAGTTCTCCGCCTGGTCGTCGCCGATCACCATCAAGACGTCGGGTTCCCATTCATGGAGGCGATCGCGGAGGACCTTGAACGAATCGACGACCTTCTGCTGGTCGCTGATGTCCTGACTCAGCCCATTGTCCTCTCCCAACTCTTGCAGCAGTTGGGCGGGCGGTTCGTATCCCGGTACGCGGGCAAATATTCGCTCTCGACCCTTGGACCACACCTCGGGCGGAGTGAGTATGATCGGGCCGTGGGAACATCCCAACCCCAGCAATTCAGCCATTTTGTCCTCCCATCGAGCCGGGACTCCAGCATGATTTTGCGAATTTTCGCGATTGTAGGTGCACGCGCGGAGGGCTGTCAATTCGGAGGCTTCCCAGCCTGATCCATCGCGTCGTGCGCGAGCATGCCGGCACCGTCGAGATCGCGTCGCTGAACGGCGAATGCACCGAAATCCTGGTGAATTCGCCGTGAATTCGTGGATCATTGATTCTAATGGTGTCGAGCCAAAGCCGTGAATGTCATCATAGCAAGGAGATACTCGCTTTGGCGCGCCTCCAAATCCCTGGGCAGGACAAAACAGACGTCCCAGTGCTTCACCGTCAGCGCCTGCAGCGGAAGCGGCCGCGTCACGGCACGAGTGTCCACGCGCGGCCGGTGCGAACATCCTGCAGGACTATGGCGTTAGAATTAGCTCCCGCCGTCGGCCGATGACAAAGGGTTCTCGCTCCCGATCCCATTTGCGAAGACCGCATTACTGCCTTGACGGTTATATGGAGGCCCCGGTAACGGCTGCCGCCCAACCGCCGGCATAGGTTCGAACTCCCGTCCACAGCGAAGCACGGGCAAGGCCAACATTCAAATACCGCACGTGGCCGGTTTATTGGGGTTGGTTGGATCTAGGTTTAGCCATCGGTGGGCTTTGAGATTCGCGGGAACCCTGCTTGATTGGCCTGGTATGGCATAGACAAGGGCTCACGTTCGCGATGGATTGCGAGCACCCGTGGTCGCGGTTATACGGCGGTTTTATTCTTCGGGAATCAGCCCGGCCGCGATCAGCGCGTCGCGCAGGGCGTCGCCCGATATGGCGTGCCTTGCGGTCCATCCGGTATTCGGTTGGCCTGCTGTCCCGCGAGACCAGACCACGAGGACGCCGCTTTCCTCTTCCATGTCGCTCGGCACGGTGGGGCGTTCAATCTGGGTTTTGGACACCATTCCCCACTCCTCTGTGGAAAACATGAGCAGTTGATTGCTGGTGGCTGCCGGTTCTGCCATTCGGTGCCTCCTGATTGAAATTCGCGCGTCGCGATGTCTTGAAGCCGCGGCGTGTCTGGGCTCCCCGCGCTTCCCGGTCGGCCGTGGTCATGTGGCCCGTCCCACTGGCTCGCCCAGCACAAGGATCCCTCTGGCCTGGCCCGACCGATCCCACGACCCGTCGCTCGTCACGCTCAAATTTTCAAAGCCAGGGCAACGCGGATTATCGACTGCCGCCTCATTCTCACCCCATCCCGTCCGGGTCTTGGGGAAGCAGGCGCAAGGTCATGATCAAGCCTGACGGGCATCGCCTCCGTCCTGCGGAGGTACGTGCTGGGCCAATTGTCGGATGGTCTCAGTGAAAGTGCGGCCACGGTCCCTAGACTCAGGTAGCTCCTCTCCCAAAGGAGTGCTACCGATGAACCGGTACATCGCGGCAACGCCCTCAAAGAGGTCGGGGGTCATTCCAAGGTGTGCGAAGGTGTCGCGAATTTCCTCCATTTCACTGACCCAGCGACGCGAGCGGGGCGGCACTGTGGGAATAGTGCGTTCCATCCGCTGAAGGACTGCCTCCTGGCCCGATTGCAACTCTGCAAGAAGCGGCTCGGTCAAACCCATCAACTCGCCCGCCATCAGCAACTCGGTGTACAAAGCCCAAGAGCCCTTGGTCATGGCGGCGTAACACATCTTTATTCCTGATGCCTGCCCTACTGCGCCGTCCAGTTTCAGCACCGTCAGCCCGAAATTTTTCAGCTGCTCAAGTTGAAAGGCCTGCTCGCCGGAGGCGTAGAAATGGGGACTGTATCCCGGCCGCGGCGGCCCGCCGATTATGGACACGTCCACGAACCGCCCACCAGCTTGGTGATGATAGGTTCCATATCCCGCACCAACTGAGGGGCAATGGCGTTGCATTCTGCGAACAGGGTTTCGGCACCCGTGGCCATGAGCGAGTCGGCAATCTGCCGGCATAGGCCGGGGACCGCCTCCGACACGGTCATGGACATTATCAGGTCCGACTGCTCGACCAGTTCTTCCATCGTGGGAACGTCGCGTATGCCGGCCTTGTCTGCTAGGCTCCGAGTGCTGTCACTACAGTCGGCCAGGCATGCGATCACGTCCAGTTCGTTTTCCCGAAGACGCTGCCCGACGGCATGGCCCATGTCGCCCGGGCTCAAAATAGCCACGGTGCCGATATTCATGAGCCGATATTCATGAATAGTTTCCCTCGATCGAAGTATGGAGGGGGCCAACTATATCACAGGCCTTTTCTCACGCCCTGGAGGAACCGGTTGCGGACGGTCTGTAGGACGGGGATACTAAGGCGCGAAACGACAACCTGACGACAAGCCTGGACCGGCTGGAGTTGACCATGGCATTCGCACACCCGGAGTTCCTCGTTTCCGCCGATTGGCTGGCCGAGCACTTGACAGACGACGATGTCCGCGTCTTCGAGACAACCGTCTTCCTGCACCGCAGCGACGGCGGCGTTCGCGCCGAGTCGGGGCGGAGCGAGTATGAGACGGGACACATCCCGGGATCCGGCTTCCTTGACCTGCAGGCAGAGTTCTCCGACAACGACCAACCCTTCCGCTTCATGATGCCCTCGGCCGATGCGTTCGCCGAGACGGCAGGACGGCACGGCATCTCGGAGACGTCGAAGCTGGTCCTCTACGACCGCCTGGGATCGCAGTGGGCGGCCAGGTTTTGGTGGATGTTCCGCTCGATGGGCTGCAGCGGCGCGGTCGTGCTGGATGGCGGCTGGCGTCGCTGGACGGCGGAGGACCGAGTCGTCTCTACGGACCTGGCAACGTACCCGCCCGCGACCTTCATCCCGAATCCCGACGCGGCGCGCTTCGCTGACCTAGGAGAGGTCAGGGTGTTCATCGAGTCAAGCGACGCGGGCGGGAGTTGCCTAATCAACCCCCTGGGTAGGGATCAGCACGGCGCGGACGGTGGTCAAGGCTACGGGCGAGCCGGACACATCCCGGGGGCGACGAATGTGCCTTCGGGCGAGCTGACCTATCCTGAGACCGGTCTCTACCGGCCGGCCGACGAATTGGCAGCGCTCTTCGAAACGGCGGGGGTTAACCGCGGGCAGCGAGTGGTCACGTACTGCGGGGGCGGCATCGCAGCGTCCAACGACGCCTTCGTCCTCGCGATGCTGGGCTACGAGAATGTCGCGGTCTACGACGCCTCGATGTCGGAGTACGCCGCCGACCCGTCACTGCCGTTGGTGGTCGCCTGAGCGCGGTGAGCGTATTCGCCGCGGTACGCCCCCAGCGAGAACGGCCGGCACCATGATCTTGTGGAGCGAATCGCCAGACCGGAGGTAAGCCATGACGCAAGCTGCCACGCTGAACGATACCCTGGAATTCGGTCTGTTCGACTGGATTGAATGGGACAAGTCGGCGCCCAACGAGATATTCGAAAACCGGCTAAAGATGCTGGAGTACGCCGACCGGAGCGGGTTCTACAGCTACCACTTGGCGGAGCACCACATAACACCGTTGAGCGTATCGCCCTCGCCAACAGTGTTCCTGGCGGCCGCGGCGCAGCGCACCTCGAGGTTGCGCCTGGGACCGCTGGTTTTCCTGCTGCCCTTCTACAATCCCATCCGCCTGTTTCACGAAATCTGCATGCTGGACAATCTCAGCAACGGACGCCTGGACCTGGGAGTGGGCCGGGGCGTCTCGCCGATCGAGGCCGAGGAGTTCGGCGTTGACCTGGGCATCAGCTGGGAAATTTTCAATGAACAAATGGACATGTTCACCGGTGGGTTCACCACCGGGATGCTCAATTATCGAGGGAAGCACTATAACTACGAGGATATAGAACTCTGGATCAAGCCTTTTCAGAAGCCATATCCGCCGCTCTGGTACGCCAGCAACAACATCGAAACGGTCCCGTGGATGGCCCAGCACGGTTTCAACACCTGCACCGTTTTTGCCGACAATGCCGGTGTCAAAGCCCACTACGACATGTACAAGCAAGTGTGGAACGCGGAGCGGATGTCCGATGGACTGAACAGCCACGTGGCCGCACCCAAGCTGGGGCTGGTCCGTCACGTGTACATTGCTGAAACCGACGAACAGGCCAGGGCGGAGGCCAAACCAGCCTATCAGGCCTGGTTCCACAACATCGATTACCTGTGGGCCAAGAATGGTCTCGACCGCCTGGGCGCCATGCGGGACTTCGACGCGCTGGAAGCGAAGAACGTGATCATCGTCGGCACGGCTGCCAAAGTTAAAGAACGCGTCCAGCAGGCCATCGACGAAACTGGTATCAACTACTTCTGCCCGATATTCGCGTGGGGCGACCTGACCCCCGAACAGGTGATGCGTTCCATGACGCTGTTCGTCGAAGAGGTCATGCCCAACCTGAGGTCCGGCGTCTAGCAGCCTGCGAACATCGCAGCACCCACAGGAGAACCGATCATGTCCTCGGCAACGCCCTATGCTCCGGCAACCGCCGACTCCATCAACCGGACCATCGAGGCCCTGGCAGCCCGCAATATGAAAGCAATCCTGGCGGATACTCGCGAGGCGGCGCTGCTGAAACTCAAGGAACTGGTGCCGGAGGGTTCCGAGGTTTTCGTCAGCACTTCGGAAACGCTGGACACCATCGGCTACACCGAGCACATGCACGGCAACGACCGATACATCAACCTGCACGACCAGATGCTGGCCCACACCGACCCGGCATCCCAGCGGGAGTTCCGTCGCAAGACCACCACCGCCGACTACTTTGTGGGCAGCGTACAGGCCATCGCCGAGACCGGCGAGATTGTTGTTGCCAGCGGCTCCGGCAGCCAGATCGGGGCATACGCCTACGGCGCTCGACGCGTCATCCTCGTGGCTGGCACCCAGAAGATCTGCCCCAGCCTGGCAGACGCCGAAGCCCGCACACGCGGCTTCACCCTGGAACGCCACGACCGCTGGCTGGAAGGACGGGGCGCGGCTCCCGCCCCCATCGGCAAATACCTGGTGATGGAGCACGCGCCCGTGGCCGGTCGCATCTCCATGATTCTCATTCCGGAAAGTCTCGGTTGGTAGACATCCTCAAAATCATACGACCTGAAAATATAGAGGCGCACGACTGTGCGCCTCTATTCGTTTCTTCATTGCCGCCCGACAGCCGGACGTCAATCGAAGAGGATGGGCTCTCCGTTCAGTGTCGACGTGTCCTCGAAGGGGGTGGGATTGGCAACCGCGGCCCGTACCCAGCACCCGTTGCGGGCATTGCGCAACACCACCGCCACTCGTTCCGGATCGTCCGGGGACTCGATCTCGTAGCTGGTTTCCACTTTCGGCGCGCTAGCCTGAATGGTACCCGCCAGCACCGAACCATCCAGTCCGAAGTGCACGGCCACGTGAGCCTTGACGCTGCTGATATCTACTTTCATAAATCGAGAGTACCTCTCGATCTGCGTCATCTCTCAAAATGCGATCGAGGCGGCGAAGTAGTGCAGCGGTGCCGGGGCGGTACTGTTGCCGCCTATGGTGGGCGGTTCGTCGCAGTAGATAGAGAACTTTACGTTCGAGCCCACGAGGGCCCGCCGCAGCATATCGCCCATGTCTTCCACGTCCACCTCGGTGACCGTGGACCGGCTGGTCTGCCCGGGTGGGAATGGATTGAAATTCGGTTCCGGTCTCTCGTTGTCTGCTGGCATGGCTCCTCCGGGTCTCGGTAATGATCCAACGCTACCACGGAGCATCTGTCAAATACAACGGGCCGCTCAAGGAGTAACTGTTCAGAGTTGGTGAGGTAAATTGGCCGAAGGCGGGCTGCCAGACGCTGGCGTGGGTGGCGGTGGTTATGTCATATAGAGGGAGTGGATACTGAGAGTGACCTGATCACCGCCGACCGCGATTTCCTCATCGCCATCATTGCCCAACTGCAGGCCACCGTTCTGGAACAGCAGCGGGTGATTGAGCGGTTGGAGCGGCGGATTGCCGAACTGGAAGGCCGGGCGAAGCCGGACGGCCCGCCCCGAATGCCCGGCCTCAAGGCGAAATCGGGTCGCCAGTCCCCAGCGCAGCAGCAGCCCCGAAAGCAGCGACGCCACGGCTTCGCCCGCCCGCGCATGACACCGACCCATCGGGTGGAGCACGTGGTGGAGAGCTGTCCCGATTGCGGGACGCACCTGACTGGCGGCTGGGTCCAGCGCACCCGGGAAGTCATCGAGTTGCCGGTGGTTCCGGTGCAAGTCACCGAGCATGTCTTCATCGCCAGGACCTGCCCAGTGTGTCGGCGGCGCCGAGTGCCCACCGCGCAACTGGACGGCGTGGCACTGGGGCGCCAACGCCTGGGCGTCAACCTGATCAGCCGCATCGCCACGCTACGGGAAGAAGGGCGCCTGCCGATCCGCAGCATCCAGTGGTATCTGCGCACCGTCCATCAGCTGCGCCTCAGCGTGGGGGCCATTGTGAGCGCCATTCACCAGACCGCGCAACAGGCCCAACCAGCGGTGGCCGCGATGGTGGACCGCATCCGCGCCAGCCCAGTGGTCCACGCCGACGAAACCGGCTGGCGTCAAAATGGGAACAACGGTTACGTGTGCGAGCCCTTGACCAATCACTTTCAGCACTCCCACCGAGCGCTACTTCCTGCGGCGGGGTCGGGGCAAGGCGGTGGTGGACGAAGCGCTGGGCGAGGCATTCTCCGGAGTACTGGTCAGCGATTTCTACGCCGCCTACCACCATTACGATGGCCCCAAGCAACGGTGCTGGGCGTACCTGCTGCGGGACATCCACGACCTGCGGGCCCTCTACCTCAAAGATGCCCCGCTGGCCCGCTGGGCGGCGGCAGTCCATCGACTCTACGAGGAAGCCAAAGCCTTCTCTCATCCTCAGGCACGACGACGGCGCACTGCTCAACTGGCCTTGGAGCGGAGGCTGCTGGCCATCTGCCAGCCCTTTCCTGGCTGAGCCGTCGGCTGTCCAGGGCAAGCTGTGCCGGCGCATTGAGCGCCACATCAAGGAACTCTTCGTCTTCGTGGCCGAACCAGACGTGCCAGCGGACAACAACGCTGCCGAGCGCAGCCTGCGTCATCTGGTCATCAGCCGCAAGGTCAGCGGCGGCACCCGCTCGGAGCAGGGCACCGAGAGCAAGATGACGCTGGCATCCATCTTCGGCGCCTGGCGCGCCCAAGGTTTAAATCCTCTCGCCGCCTGCCGTCAGCTGCTCGTTTCCCCTCGACTCTGAACTGTTACCTCAAGGACTGTCGAGGTCACTCCGAAATGTTGGCGTTCGCTCCACACAACAGGCGGTGCGTTCAAACCCACTTCTCGCTCCCTAATATTACAGTTGCACTTGAATTGCGGGCCTCTGAAAGTGCCTCTTGTAACGGATTCCCAGGCTCTGGCTTGGTGCCGCCAGCTCCACCACGGCTACCGGATAGGCAGGTCAGCACTCTCATAAAGTAGTCACAGCAGCCTGCATGACAGCCGTCTAACTTCGGGCACGGTCAGTGATATGAGTCCTTCCCTTGAAGCGCGACTGTAGTACTAAACCGGTCAACACCAAACCGGTCAACACCGGCGGAACACTCCCGAACCGAATCCAGCTACCAGTAGTCGACACGAAAACGACAACCCGCGGTCGAAACACCAAGTACGTACCAAAGCCGACGCAAGACCCACGCGTCCACTAGGACCTCGCCGAGCGCGACGGACCCGGACAAGGCAAGGGCGATTCGCCCGTGAAACGGCAGCAATGTGCAATTCCTGACCCACCAACATTATCCCCGGACGGACACGCTGCCCGCCCCGTGCTGAGAAACGCCGCCAATAGCACTGAGACGCGGATCTCAAGCAAAGCGGCAGGCCGGCCACACCATAATCAGAGTCCAGAGAGCAGCATGCCGCTGGACCGTGTGGGGACCGACACCCGTTGGTGAACCGGCCGGTTCAGCAGAGCGTACGGATTCCGGTACAATGGCGGCTGCCGACAATATCCGCAGAAGCCAGGGGAAACCGAGAGGTGTGACAGGGCCCGAGTACCATTTGTGACCTGGGGCCAAACCGCCAGAAGTTCCTGAATGCACCCGACGTGGCGACCGCCGCCGGCGTTGTGGATTCCAGTCCAGGCTGGTAACGATTTGCAACCTGGCAATGCGGCGATGGGACAACCATTCCATCGACTGTTTGTTGAAAGGTATCGGACCCCACCCACGCGGTACGCTATTCCTGCTTTAAGTCAGTCCAAGGGAACCTGGGCGCTTAGACTGTACACGAGACATCGAAAGGGAGAAATGTGATGCCAGAGAAGCAACGTATGACCACCAGGCTCAAGGAGCTGTTCGAGCGTCCGGAGATTTTCGTCCTGGCCGGGGGGATGAACGCCATGGGCGCAAAGATGGCCGAGGTGTTGGGGTTCGAGGCCTTTTACATGTCCGGAGGCAATACCTCCGCCCAGATCATGGGTTTGACCGAGGGCGGGACCAGCATGCGAGACATGGTGGACAATGCCAGGCGCATCGTTAACACCATAGACATTCCGGCATTCGTTGACATGGATACCGGCTACGGGGACGCCATTCAGGTCTACGAAACGGTAAAGGAGTACATCCGGGCAGGGATAGCCGGCACTCACCTGGAGGACCAGACCTACCCGCCCAAATCCGGCCCGCGCCGCCGGTGTGTTTCCATCGAAGAGATGGTGGGCAAACTGAGGGCCGCCATGGACGCCAAGATGGAATATGACCCCGACTTCGTGATCGTGGCCAGGTGCGACTATGCCGGCGTCCCGGGGGCGACCTTCGAGGACGTGATGGAACGCTGCCTGGCTTACAAGAACCAGACGAACGTGGACGTAGTGTGCCCCGCCGTAGCATCCTGGGAAGACAACAGGGAAGCCATCCGGCGGATTCCCAGTCCGGTGCTACCGCTGTTCACCCACGGGAGCCAGACACATCCCACTTTGGAAGAGTTGCAGGAGGCGGGGGCCGCGGGGGCCTGGTATCCAGCCCTCACCACCATGGCGGGGCTTCAAGCGTCCTGGGACTTCCTCAGCGATTTCCAGGAACGCGGCACCACCGCCATCGATGATTTCCTGGCGACGGCGGCCCAAAGCAAATGGGGAGTCGCCAGCAATGGAAGCATCCTGGGCGCCGAGCGCATCCGGGAGATGGAGGACAAGTACCTGCCGTAAAGGACAGCAATCGAGAAGTGCAGGATGCGGTCGATTTTGGGGGACTTTTCGGAGGCCTGGCGAGGCCGCTGGGGCAGTGCAGATGTCTTGCTTTCGGCGATCCCGCACGCCTACGTGAAGGGCCAGTCCGCCCAGCGAGTGGATGAATTGATCATGGCCTTCGGCCGCGACAGCGTCTCCAATACCGATCCCAGAGCACTCGCTTCATTATCTGCGCGGTATCGGCGGCCGCCGGCCAGACGACATATCGGGCGACGTGAGTAATATGCTCGCCGATCGCTTCCTCGCTCACTCCACTGCTCAACGCCCGGTTGAGACGGCCCGGCAATGGGCAGGCGCTATTCGGGGTGGTCACCACCTACACGGTAATAAGGCTGAGGTCTCGCTGCGACGGCCCGGCGTCTCCCAAACGTGACCGAAACGCACGTGGGCGCCGAGTTCGGCCAGCTTGGGGGCCGCTTTTGCCCCGCGCACCGGGCCTGTGGTCATGTCGCCTGTTCTTTCGTTGGACCCCAGGTCACTCCGAATTCGGCTCTTGACACCAACGCACCTGTCAGGGTGTCGGCGGTCTGGCCCGCGAGCCATACACCTGGCGGTGCCAGCGCATCGGGCTGGACCATGGGTATGTGGGAGGTTCCCGGCCAGTCCCCCCGCCGGTTCATCCAGGTGTCCACCCGGCCAGGGTCCAGGACGTTGACCGCGATATTGTGAGGCCTGACTTCCTCTGCCAAGCTGAAGAACATCCTCTCCAGGGCCGCCTTGCTCATCGAATAGCCGACTCGGCCCTGCCGGTAGCCCCTGGCGGAACCGGAGGTAACGCAGTAGATGGAGCCGCCCTCTCCCTGGGAAATCATCGACGGCAGGGCATACTTGCAAAGGAGAAGCGGGCCGCGCACATTGACCGCCAGGCATTGATCCAAGAGCTCAACGTCCAGGTCCACCACCGGCGACTCACAATCCATGCCCGCATTGGAAACGAGGATGTCAATGCGGCCGAAATGGTCCAGCGTGGCCGTCACCAGGCCTTGAATGTCCCTGACCTGCGCCACGTCGCAGCGGACCGGTATCGCCTTGCCTCCCCCGGCGGTGATTTGCGCCGCCGTATCGCGTATGTCGCCCGACCCGTACTTCTCGTATTCGGCGCCGGCCGACCTGTCTTCGTCAGTACGAGACGCTACGACAACGCCCGCCCCGGCATCGCCAAGCCCCAGGCAAATGGCACGCCCAATCCCGCGGCTGCCGCCGGTTACAATCGCTACTTTTCCGTCAAGTCTCATTCCAACCATGCCGGGGTCGCATCAGGCGAACCAGAATTTCCGCAAGAATATATCGACGTACCGGTCATCGCAAGTCACGCGTACCGCTCAGTCGAAGGCACCAGCGATGGCGCATTCGTCCACCTCATCGTCCGACATCCCCAGCAATTCCCGCAGCACGTAGGTCATGTCCGCTGCGAAAGCCGGCGCACCCCTGGTAACAGTGCCCGGAGTGCGCGACAGCTTGTATGGCGCGCTCTCTATAATCCGATCCTCTCCCTGGTGATCCGGAACACGTCGGAAGAAACCCCGCTCTTTCAGCTGGGGGTCGCGCGACAGATCAGCACCGGTCTGGACTACACCGGCGGCCACGCCCGCAGCTTGCAGCAGGCTCATCACGTCTTCCGCGGTGTGTCGCATTGTCCAGGACTCCACCAAAGCGTTCAGCGCTTCCTCGTTGCGCCAACGGGCATCGCTGGTAGCGAACCATTGGTCGGCAGCCCATCGGGGGCTGTCCATGACTTCTACGAAGGAGCGCCATTCGTCATCGGAGAAGATGGAGATCGCCACCCATCGGTCCTCTCCCCGACAGCGATACGCGCCGTGGGGAGCCGCGCCGCCGTGTGGCAGGCGATTGCCGGCACGAGTCGAGACCGCAGCGGACCCGTTGACGCTAATGTCCAACACCAGGGTCTCCAGCAGGGACGACATGGTCTCGAACTGGGAAACGTCGAGCCACTGCCCGCGTCCGGTCCTGGAGCGGTGGATCAGGGCCAGCAGCACCGCCTGCGCACCGGCCATCCCGCCCACGGCGTCGCTGTATGCGCTGGCTGGCCCGCTCGGGTCGGTGTCCGGAAAACCGGTCAACTGGGTGAACCCCGACCAGGCTTGCAGCGTCTGGCCGTAGCTGACCCGGTCCTGCCATGGCCCGGTACGACCAAATCCGGACATGCTGAGCATGATCACGCTGGGATTGATGGGTCTAATGGAATCGTAATCAAGTCCCCATGAAGGCATCACCCGCCCGCTGAAGTTTTCCGCTACCACGTCGGAAACCGCCACCAGACGCCTGGCGATGTCGATCCCCTGGGGGGTCTTCATGTTCAGGGAAATGGACAGCTTGCCGGCGTTCCAGTTGTGGCGTTGGCCCAATCCCCTGGCCGTGGCGGACGCCGGCCCGCCGATCACCGACAGCGCGTTGTTGGACTCGACCTTGATCACTTCCGCGCCCTGGTCGGAGAGTATCCGCGTGGCCGAAGGCCCGGCGTGAATCCAGGTGAAGTCCAGCACTCGGATGCCCTTTAGGGCAAGACCGGTCTGGTTCGAATCACTGCTCAAGTCCATTCAACCTCAGGCGGACAGTCGTTCCATCGCGTCCGGCGAGAGACCCAGGATTCCGGAAAGTACCTCAGCGTTATGTTGCCCAGGGGCAGGGGCCGTCCGGCGTATGGGGAGTGGTAACTCGGTTAGGCGGTACGGGTCACCTGGATACACCATCGACGGCCCGCCGTCCGCAGACTCCACCGTCGTCAGGTATCCCCGGCTCCAGAGCTGCTCGTTTTCGAGGATTTCATCAGGCGTGGCGGCGGGTCCCCACGGATGGTGGTTGGACTGGCCGAACTCAGTTATCTCCTGCCTGGTGTGAAGCCGCGCCCACCGCTGGATAAGGCCCTCGATATGGGCCGAAAGCTCGCCCCGCAGGACGAAGTGGTCGTTGTATTGTTCGTCCGTCAGGTCGCCGGCCATACCGTCCCGGTCCATCCAGGCCCGCAGGTCGTCCCACGCCTGCCGCGTATTGGTGGTGATGCTGGCGTAGCCATCCTTGCACCGCCAGGTGGCCACGAACTGCCCGCCGTGCCGGAACCCACAGCGCACCGCCGACTCGCCGGTGTAGTTGTATGTCGTGTTAACGTGCTCGGTGGTGGCGGCCACCGCCTCCTGCATGGAAATGTCGATGTACTGGCCTTCCCCCGTCATCGTGCGGTGGTACAGAGCAAGCAGTATGGCGATGTAAGCGCGGTTCGAGGCGGTGTGGTAGGCCTGAGACCCCCACAATCGGGTGGGCGGCGTATCGGGCCAGCCGGTGACGTACATGTACCCGCCCATGGCGAAACCCACCAGGTCGGACGCTTTGAAGTCACGATAGGGCCCGGTCTGCCCGAAAGCCGTGATGGACGCGTACACCAGTCCCGACGCGTCCGCCGCCAGGCTCTCGTACCCCAAACCCAGGGTGTCCAAGTACCCGGGCGGCCCGGTCTCCAGCACCACGTCGGAGGCCAGGGCAAGCCTGTGCAACACCGCCGCGCCCTCGGGTGAGCGTATGTCCAGGGTCACGCTGCGCTTGTTGGTGTTGAAGTGGAGCCAATACAGGCTGCGGCCGGGCCCGGGTTGACCACCGATGAAGGGGCCTATGCCACGCATGGGGTCTCCGCCCGGCGGCTCTACCTTGATGACGTCGGCGCCCATGTCGGCCATCAGCTTGCCGGAGTAGACGCCCATGGGGCCGGACAGGTCCAGCACCCGGTAGCCGTTCAGCGGCGGAGGCGGCGGAGGCGGCGCGGAGATCGATTCTTCGTCAGGTACGGTCATTCGAGCGGTATTGTAGCATCGGCCGGAATCGGCGGTCTCTACCCCGCCCGGTTCGCGGGCAGGCAATCATCCTCCGCCCATATTTGCTAAAATGCCGCCACCTTACCCACCCTTGTCCCGATGCAGCAAGGAGTCGACATGACCACACCGATTTACGATGCCGAGCGACGCGATATTTCCATTGCCGTGGGCGGCGACGCCATGATCACCCGCCGGATGCGGGCCTTCGAGGAGCCCCGTTTCCTCAAGCTGGTGGAGGTTCTCCGGGCAGCCGACGTTTCCCTGGTAAACTTGGAGATGTTGTTCCACGACTACGAGAGCAGTTGGCAATGGAGCAGCGCCACCTATACCCGGTCCGACCCCCGCAACCTCGATGAGCTAAAGTGGATGGGCATCAACGCCGTCACCACCGCCAGCAACCACTCCTTCGACTTTTCCGAAGGCGGTTTCCTGACTACCCTGGAGCACTGCCAGGAGTTCGATCTGGCCCATGCCGGCGGTGGCCGCAGCCTGGACGAAGCCCGTGCGCCTGCCTACGTGGACTCGGCCCGCGGCCGGGTGGCAGTGATGGGCGCCACCAGCACCTTCAGCGAGCAGTCTCGGGCCGGCGCGGGCCGCCCCGATTTCGCCGGTCGACCGGGGGTTAACGCCCTGCGCCACGACATCGCCCACCACGTGCAGCAGGACGTGTTCGACGCGCTGCACCGGGCCAACCTGGAGCTGGGATACGAAGAGGAGCACACCTCCTACCGCCACTTCGGCTTCCGGGGAGACGACGATGCAGCGGACCACAGCACCGAAATAGATTTCCTGGACCATAAATTCATCCTGGACGAGGAGTTCGCCGTCCGCACCGCCCTGAACGAGGATGACCGGCTGGGCATGGGCAACTGGATTCGGGGAGCGCAGAAGCAGTCGGACTGGCAGGTCTATGGGGTCCACTGCCATGAAAGCGGGCCCGACGGCGACTTTCACGGCCATTCGCGCGTTTCGCCGCCCCACTTTCTGGTCGATTTTGCTCGCTGGACCATCGACCAGGGCTGCGCCGCCTTCGTGGGCCACGGCCCCCACTTCCTGCGCGGCATCGAGATTTACAAGAATCGCCCCATTTTCTACAGCCTGGGCAACTTTGTCTTCCAGAATGAAAGCGTTCTGTGGCTTCCCCACGAAGCGTATCGCCGTTTCGGCCTGGACTTCAACAGCACGCCTGGCGATTACCTCGACACCCGCTCCGGCGGCGGCACCCGTGCCTTTGCCGCTGACCCGGTGTTCTGGCAGAGCGTGGTGGCCGTGTGCAACTACGCTGGCGGCGACCTCAAAGAGGTTGTCCTGTACCCCATAGACATGGGCTTTGGCCGTCCCATTCCCCAGCGTGGCCGCCCGGTTCTGGCGGAAGAACCAATCGCCCGCGAAACCCTACAGTGGCTGCAGGAAGTTTCCCGCCCCTTCGGCACCGAGATTTCCATCGAGGAAGCCGACGGTGATCTGGTGGGGGTGATACGGGTTTAGCGGGACCAAATTCGCAATGCACGCGCCCGGGAAAGTTTCCCGGGCGTTTTGCTTTGTAAAGGGCCTTGCGCGGCCAGGTGTTCCCGGCGCACGCCAGCGATTAAAACCGGGACATTTGTGGCATCCACGCAGCACCGGCAGATTTTGGGTCGACTCTCTTCCATGATCCCGACGATGGTCGGAATCCAATGCCCAAACCCTTCAACATCGTCTGTGGGTCGTTCACCCAACGGATTTCGGGGCTCTGGCTGGCGCTGAAACCGATGTAGAACATTTGCAATGCGAGTGCCCTGATGCGGTTGCCCGTTGAGTGGAACGCAGGCCGATCGCGGGTTAATGCAATATTAGAAACGGGCCAAGGCACCGCGATCCGGTGCACCACGCGGAGGCGATGGGCCTTGGCGCAACCACCCGGCGCGATTGTTCTCGACCATTTCGCCGACCTGGACGATTCCAGGGTGGAACTGTGAACGGCGGCGGTTAAGTGGGCCAAATTGGTGGCTGGGTCGCTGGATGATGGTGGTCGACGTGCAGCCGACAGCAATCGACTTGAAAGTCAAGAGATCGCTACGGCCGGATACCAGCGCGCGCCATCTCTGACCATGCGGTTCAGGATAGTTGGAAGTTTGCGCATGCACTCAGCAACCGGGGTTACTGCCGTTCTCCGGTGGCCGGCGGCGTAGAACACCGGAGCTCGGGGCTAAAACGTGTAACCACCAAGGCGCCCAGGTACAGCGCGGCCCGAACCCAGACATCGCGCCCCAGACGGTGCGCCGGCCGCGGTGACCAACGCTGTCCCGACTGAAGGGAGCCACACCGACCGAGGCGGCGATCTGTTGCGGGCTCGGCGTGCCGAGTTATGAATGTACTGTACCCAGTATCGTTCGCGTGCTGCGGCTGCTGCGCCTCCCCCAAGCCCATGTTGCAGACAGCGTAGCGACTTTCCCTGCAAAGCCCGCAGAGCTCTCAATTCTGTCATGAAGCAATGCCACTGAATCACCGTCACCGATTGCAAGGCGGGGGCATCTGGTCGTATGTGCGGGTCGACTTTCGGTTTTTTGGCGGCAGGTCTGCTCGCGAGCTTCCCTTCAGATTCCTGGCGCTCCGCTCCCGGTGCAGGGTGAGGCTGGAGCAGCAGCAGTCCTGGCGATAAGTCGGATCCAGACCAAAGCGGGCGCGGCGATTACCGATGCGAAGATCACGCCGGTCAGGTCGAGTGGCATGGCGTGGACGAAGCTGTCAGCGCGGGAGCGGAATGGGGTTACGGGCCTCGATATGGCGAACAGTTGGAGTACAATGCGGCCACGACCGCCAAGTAAACCACCGGCGGCGACGGTAGCCGCGTGAGCGCTGGGCGATGGTTCGCTCAATCTCGCCAGCGGGGTTCGTGCGCCGTCGGCAAACGGTTTGGAGCGCGGCAGGGGACGTTTTATGTCAACACAACCGGTACCGCAAAGCAACTTTTTCGCTCAAAGGGCGCATCAGTTCCTTGCGGCGCTGGTGTTTCGAGATTTTCGTTTCCTCGCCTTCTCCACCTTGTGCAGCAGCAGCGGAGCCTGGGCCCTGATCGTCGCTCGCGGAGCGTGGGTTTACGGCATCCCAGAGTTGCTGGGCACCCAGGGTTTGTGGGTCGGGGTGATCACATTTGCGGCCATGTCGCCGCGTTTCTTTGCGACCCCGTTCATCGGCTACCTGGCCGACAAGATGACCCGCAAAACTCTGCTGCAATGGGTGTATGCGCTCCAGATTGTCCAGGCGTCCATCATGGCCATTTTGGTGATGATCGGCATCAGCAACCCATGGTACGTGGTAGCCCTGGCGATCGTGAACGGTACATTGCGCTCCACGCAGATGACCGCATCCCAATCCCTGACACCCAACCTGGTGGACCGGGACCGTCTGCCCAACGCCGTCGCATTGAACCAGGCCATGCAGCAGGGGTCGCGCGCTGTGGGTCCGGCCATCCTGCTGGCGATTTCGGTCACGGTGGGCAGCGGCGCCATTTTCGGATCCGGCGGAGTCTCGTTCTCCCTTCAGAACCTGGCGGTCACCCTGGGCACCTCCGCCATAGTGTTCTGGGCATGCGCGGTTTTCTACCTGGCGGCTTTGACATCCGCTCTCAACATCAGGACGGTTTCGTCGGGAGTGGTTGACCGGCGGCGCAGCTTCTGGGCCAACGCAGCTGCCGGATTCGCTTATATCTACAGCACGCCGCTGGTCTTCGGGATCCTCATGATGGCGTTGGCTCACTGCGTCCTGGTGATGTCCTTCGAATCCATGCTGCCACCACTGGCATTGGAGAAACTCTCTCCCGACGGGATCACGTTCAACGCAAACGATGTTTACGCCCTGATGGCCGCCCTCGGTATTGGCGCCCTGTTCTCATCGTTGTTCGTGGGCGGCATAGTCAACCACATGACACGCGGGAAGGTGTTCCTGTTGCTCGGTTTCACCAGCAGCCTGACGCCCATCGGAATGGGCTTGTCGTCCCAAACCGGGATTTCCATGATCGCGGCGATCATGATGGGCCTCGGAACCTCTGGCTTTATGACCATCACCCACACCGTCATCCAGTCCGTGGTGCCGGACGATATCCGAGGTCGGGTAGCCGCGGCCTACTCCATGCACATTGGCGGGAGCATGGCCTTCGCCAACTTGCTGTACGGACGACTGGCGGACTTCTGGTCCGCAGGCATGGTCATGTCCGTGGCGGGGGCGGCGTTCACACTGGTGGTTGTTGGCACGGTGATCGGCAGCGGCTTCTGGCGCGACATCTACTTCCGGGGGACGGCTCGCCCGGTGGCAGCCGCGAGCCCAGCAGGTGGCAACGACTAGAAGTCGGGCCGGAAAGGCTGGTTTGGGAAGTGGGATTGGGGCAGTAAAGCCGACGTGAGGAATGCCAGCGACCAGATGTGGCCGAGCTGGATTGCGCGGAATGTGGCGACGGTATTGACGACCTCAGCGCCGATGACGTGGTTGCCGAGCGGGTCGTCGCTGGTATCGTCCGTAAGACCCAGTTTGCCCGCCATCAGCGTCAGATTGGCCACCGTGGCTGCCCGATACAGCTGGAACTTCGTCTTCACCCGTCCGAAGTAGCGCGTCTGCCGGATGCCCAGTTGCTCCAGCCGCGCCAACCGATGCTCCACCACCACCCGTAGCTGACGGTACTCATCATAGTCGGCGCTCTGCTGCAAAGCGCGGGCCTGTTGCAACCGGGCTTCCTGCGGATGGATTTGCACCCTCCGCCCTCTACGGCCTTTGGCTGCAATGCATTGCGACCGCAGCGGACAAACTCCACACACCGCCCCGTGGAATTGGAAAGCCTGCAATTGATGGACGCGTCCCGTCCGGTCGGTGCGTTTCCCGACGGGGACAATGGTGTGAGTAACCTGGCCCGCCGGACAGGTGCAACTGCCTGCTGCCAGGTCAAGGTGGAAGTCATTCTTGGGGAAGTGCTTCCGGTTGGGACGCCCCGGCACTTTGGCCACCAGCTTGCGTCCCGCATCAGCGAAAGCCTGCCGCGTCCCACCGTCGCCGTAGGCGGTGTCGCCCAGGGCTGCGGTAACCAAGACCTCAGCATTGGCTTCACTCTGTTCCACCAAGTCCAATGCCCCCAGATTGTCGGGGGCGTTGCCTGGCAGCATGTCCACCGCGGCAATCAACTGGGTGTCCGTGTCCACCACAATGGCCGCTTGGTGCCCGTCAAAGCGCTTGCTGCTGCTCTTGCGACCGTGGCGCATCTCTGGATCATGCACCGACATCATCCGGTCCCGGCTCACACCCTCCTTGAGGCTCACCCCACCATCCCCGTGGCCGTCATCATCGCCACCCTTGCGCTCCACATCCTGTAGCAGCAACTGTCCCAACAACTCCGCAGCCTCCACTATCTCCCGCCGTTGGACGCTGTGTGTATCCAGCATGTCCCGCGCCTGCCGCGCCAACTCCAGCAGCCGGTCCGCGTCCGCCACAACCTCCGCCAACAGCTTCCGCCGCTCCCGCTTGCTCGACCAGTCGATGGCCGCCTCGCCCTTCACGCTGCTGCCCAGGTACCGCTGGTAGCCCTGGGCCTCAGCCCATGCTTTGACGGTGGTCCTATCCACCGCCGCCAGCGCCCGCAGCAGTTTCACCATCCCGTCCGCCAGCAGATTGTAGGTGTCCTTCACCGCCCCACGTCCCAGAATGTAGGTCGTGTCCAACGCTACCCGCAGGCTCCGCCGCTTCAGATACCCTGTCTCCCGCGCCAGTCGCAGGCTCCGCTCAAACACCTCACGCACCTGGTCGCGCAGTATCAACTGGCCGCGGAACACCTGCAGTGTGCTCTTGGCAAAGGGCCGGTCCTCCACCTCAATCCCCAGGGCCACCTCAATCCCCAGGGCCACCTTCCCCAGGGCCACCTTCCCCAGGGCCACCTTCCCCAGGGCCACCTTCCCCAGGGCCACCTTCCCCAGGGCCACCTTCCCCAGGGCCACCTTCCCCAGGGCCACCTTCCCCAGGGCCACCTTCCCCAGGGCCACCTTCCCCAGGGCCACCTTCCAACGGATGTCGAAGTCGCCTCTCGCCTTGGCCTCGGCGTCGCTCACCTTGTCGTAGGTCTGTAACAGCAACGCCGTCGCCAGCAGGCTGGGCGGCACACTGGTGCGCCCATTATCCAGACAGTAGAACTCGGCGAAGTCGGCGTCACGGAACAGTTGGCCACGCAAGGAGGCCAGCAAACCGTAGAAGGTGTCCTTGCCTACGTAGTCCAGATACATCCGATCGGCTTCCCACAGTCCCCGCTGCTCAGTTCGCTCGCCCAGCATTGCACTACTCCACTCCGTTGACTGGCATGACCCGGAGTATCACCCTAACCCCAATCAGCCGGGGTCTCCGGCCAGAGTTCTAGGATCCGTCGCAGCGTGCTGCGGTCGATGTCGATACCCTCGCGCTCTCCAAACAATTCGCTCAGGTGGGTGTGGTTGGTTCCGGAGTAGCGGGTGCTGGCCAGGTGTAATACCTCGGCTCTGGTTGTCTCCGGTGTTGCGTTGGGCGGCCGACGACCACGATGGCCGTGAGCGAGTGCGGCGACACCCTCCCTCCGGTATGCCGCCAGGATGCGCCTGGTGTGGCGCGTGCTCACTCCCATCAGCGCGGCTGCCTGGTCTACGGTCATCTGCTCTGCCCACAGGCTGTTCAGGACCTTGAGTCTCGCTTGTTCTTTCTGGTTCGACGTCACATTCTCCATAAGGGAAGCGTGACATTTATGCTGACCAGTTAGCGAGGACCTTTCTGCTGACCATTGACATCCTTTATATCCAGTTGGCACATGGTAGTTAAGACAGCGTCTTGATGGGTGTTCGGTCTGCGCCCCGCATGGCGAGCCACCGGTCAAGCCATGGCATCAATCTTTAAGCCGGTGGTACGGCTCTCCGCGGTTACTCCAGTATCTGCGATAATAGGACAAGGCAACCCATCGACAGTGATCGGAACCTCATTGCCGGCATTGTGGACAACGTCGGGCGAAAAAGAGGTGCGAGATGGTGGAATGGGCAACCACCGCACAGTTGCGGTACCTGGAGCGGCGGCTGGCCAACGCCGACACCACCTGGCCCATGGTGCAGCGGAGATGGCTTGAGGCACCCGCCCGTTACGACGAACTGAGCAAAGGACAGGCAGGCGCACGCTAATCGCCACACTGCGTCGCCATGGCCACTTACCTGCTATCCACACTTTGAGCGTAGCGCCACCCAGCAGGCAGGGCTCCGTTTGATTGTCAGGGACGATTTAATGAAAGGATATTCCCATCCACAATTCAATACGCGGTCAAGGACAGCCCTCTGGTCACTTTGGCCGATGCGCAACGCGGGCAGACCGGTCTGAAGTGTTACACCTGCGGGGATCGGATTGTGCTCAAAGACGGTCAGGGCCAGTTCGGGAATGGGAAAGAGCGCCGCAATCGCGGTAAGAGCAAGCACTTCTCGCACACTGCAAACAGCCGTTGCAATGGAGAGGGCCGGCGCGCTATCGGCTGAAGGTCGCGCCCTGGAATTCTGGTTGAGATCGCCCGCGGGAGGAATATGCGCCGTCCCGCCAGGCCATGTACTCGGAAAAGTCGCCCAGTTGGCGTGCCGCCTTGGCATGGCGTGCTCCGGGGGTCTTGTCGCCCAACTTGAAAGCGCAGTGGGCCGCGTAGCGATGGGCCGAGGCGAAGTCCGGGCGGATTTCAGTGACGGTTTCCAGGTGTTCCAGCGCATCGGCGTATCGTTCCAGCCTCGTCAGCACGTAGCCTGTGATGAACCGCAGATGCGGCGTCGATTGGGGAGGGTGGCTCGCGCCTGTTCCAGTTCATAAAGCGCGGCTTCGTATTCGCCGATATTGGCCAGCATGATGCCGCATTCGACGGCAGGACCGTCCCAGTTGGGCAGCAACCCAGCCGCGATCTTGCACTCGACATTCCCTCGTCCACCAACTCCCTGACGTGGAGGTTCTTCCCGGCCATGCCCAGGAACGACCCTAGCTGATAATGGGCTTCGGGACTGTGGGGGAAGCGGAGCATGAGGCTCCGGCGGCGATCGATGCCATCCTGAAGCAGTTCCAGGACTAGGTGGGTGCCTCCCTCGCCGGTCGGGATGGAATTCCGAGCTTTGGCTTCGGTTCGAAGTTCCCGCCTGATGGCGGCTAAGGCGTCGAGATCCAGTTCGGCGACATCACCCACCACGTCCAGGATGTCCTGGGACAGACCGGCGGCCGAACTGCGACCGTGCGTTGCCGCTATGTGCTCGAAATGGGACTCCCAGGGTTCGGCCGCGGCCAGTAGGTCCCGTCTCCAATCGGGGTCGGCTTCCGACTTGGCCAGCCGACACAACAAGACCTGTGCGGAATCTTCTAGGCATCCGAAGAGCAGCAGGCGCAGTTCCACGTGTTTGGAATACTCCTCCCGAGAAAGTGGAAAGCCGATCGATTCCGACAACATCCGGGCGAGACGTGCCACCGTGGTTGTCAGTTCAATAACTGCATCCCGACCCACCCAGGCTGCCAGCAGGTCCGCCAGACGAGCAAAGGTCAACTGACGGCGCAGTTCAATCTCGAACTCCTTCGTATCCGATCCGGTCCCCGACGGCGCCAGTTCGCAGGCCATGGCAGTGACGTAGGCATGGCTTGGCCAGTTCTTTCCATCCATCCAGTTGTCCACGGAGGTGTGGGACGCCCCCAAGCGGGCCACTAGAAGTCCGGCCGGAAAGCCATTGGCGGGGTTTTACCCCGCAACCGTCAGACGCTTTACAGTCATATACGGCAGATATTTATAGGTTATCCGTTGCGAATACCCTGCAATTACATCGATATTCGACGCAATGAAAATTGCACTTTGGGGAAGATAGGGGTTTCCGGCCCGCTTTCTAGTTGGTCACGGGTTAGTATTACAGTTGAACTTGAATTGAGGGCCTCTGAAAGAGTCTCTTGTAAGGGATTCCAAGGATCGGGCTTGGTGCCACCGGCTCCACCACGGCTACCATATAGGCAGGTCAGTGCTCTCATAAAGTAGTCACAGCAGCGTGCATAACAGCCGTCTAACTTCGGGCACGGTCAGCGACATGAGTCCTTCCCACAAAGCGCGGCTGTAATATTAGGCCGGCCCGTTGGAGGTGGTGCCGCAGGATCCGGCCGCCGCCGTTCTCCTGAGCCCACAGTGGAAGCTTTGAACTGGGCAACGGAAAGCCTGTCAAACGATTCAGAGCAAATACGCGCAGGGCCAGGTCAATCGTCACCAGTCGGAGGAAACGCTCGGCCACTGCTCCCACGTCTACAAGCGGCGTGCCGCGGCTCTGCAAGGTGGCCATGAGATGGTCCCAGCGCTCGCCCACCAACCCCACGGCCATTCCCACGGCTATCGCTGTGGATACCCCTTCCGGCAGAGCGTCTATGGATACTGAAGCAATGCCGCGGTCAATCAAAGCTTGACCCAACGCTTCGAGGATCTGGCCTCGGTTGTATTCGCTCACAGGTTCGCCGGCGAAGAAACGCCGAGCCCTGCGCTCATCGAGCACGTCACTTTCGGTGTCAAGCGCTTGGACGACGGCTCGCAGAATGCTGCCGCTGTACAGGCTGGCGAAAAACTTGTGGTCGTTGTGGTCCATATCCTTCATGGTAACTCCAGAGGACGGCGCCCGGGCGAAGCCGCCGGTTCCGGACGCCTTTGGGTTCTGATCTACTTCTTTGGCGGGGACGCACTTCTGCGCTGGTCCCGGCGTTCGTCCTCGTCGGTCGACCGGTCACCCCAATCATGGGGCCGTTCATCATAACCGCGAGACGCCCAGTAGGCGTCATTGTTGGGATTCATTTGGTTGGCGTGGTTGTCCGTATCATCCTTGCGACTCATAGAACACCTCCTGCAATTGGTGGATAGAATGCGCGGCGGCCTCGGGTCAGCATGATATGGGCTGGCCAAGGTGATTCAGCCCCAACAGATTGGACAAAATTTTGCGCGGCAATCGGTGCGCCAGGACTCCACAACTGCGCGGCTTCTTGCTGGCAATGCAATCCATGCCGCTGGCAGCGTGGCTGAGATGTCCTCCGTCATAAACACGACGAAAGCGGAGGCCCGCCCTGCCATATCGGTATTCCTTAAGCGGTCCGGGTCGTTTCGGAACCAGGTTAGCCGGGGAGATCCGGTATCAAGAACAGCGCCGGTCCGTCAATCTGTCGGGCCGATATCCAGAAGATGGCATCCGTCGTATAACGGGCCCTCGCATGGGTGGCGCGACGAAGCCTGCACAGTGGTGGTGACGCAATCCGCGATGTGGGGTGGGAAAACTAGTACCGTTTCAATCTGATCTTGCAGGGTAGATATGTTGGAGCTTACGGCGAGCATCTTGGGTGGTAAACCGCCAGTCTATGGCTGATTTTGCTGCGTTGCACTCGCGTTCGAGCGCCGCAACCTCTCGCCGCAGCTCCGCCTCATCGCTGATACGGCGGTTCAGACATCCCCTGCTGAAGACGCTCAACTCGATCTCAGCCATCCCTTCGGCAAGCTCAGGACAGGATTCAGCCAGCTGCCGTGCGTGGGAGTGTAATGAAACTCGAGGCGTTGGGCGATGCGTCGAGCTTCGGATGGCTCAAATGCTGCGTAGAGCGCGCCGAGTTTGTGGGTGTTGAGGTTGTCCAGTACCAGCCGGACCACCTCGGCATCAGGGTATGCTTCCTCCACCAGCCACCGCATCTGGTGCGCGAAGTCCACGGCAGTGCGGCGCTCGGTCACCTCCACAGGTCTCCAGCCACCCCTCGGCTCACAGATCATGAACAGGTTCCGTGTCCCGTTGCGCTGGTACTCGGTGTCATAGCGTGCCACCCGTCCCGGGGCAGCCTCCAGGGGCGGACGCACCTCCCCAGTCAATTGCCGGGAGGTCTCGTCTGCCGGGAGGTCTCGTCGAAACACACTACCGGACGCTCCGGATGGTACGCCTGTTGGTACAGGTCCAGCACGTCCTCCATCCGCGCCACGAACTCCCCGCTCACCTTGGGGATACACCACTCTTTCTTCTTCCACGGCTTGAGTGCGTTTTTTTGAGCATCTGGCGCACCGTCTCCAGGGAGATGCTATCGGCAAACTCCAACTCCACCACCTGGTCGGCCAACAACTGGAGTGTCCAGTGCGTGTGCCCTTCGGGCGCGGCGCGGCACGCAATGGCGATCAGGTGCGCTTCCTGCTTGCCGTCCAGCTTGCGCTCCTGGCCCGGCCGCGGTCGGTCATTGCTGGCGGCCTCAAGTCCTTCCTCCACGTACCGCTTCCGCGCTCTGGCGACCGTGGCCGCGTTGACCAACAGCACATCGGCTATCTCACGGTCCCGAAGCCCCTGGTCAGCCTTGAGCAGCGACAGCGCCCGCTTCACGGTGCGCACTGACGCCTTGCCTCGCTGGGACACCTCATTGAGACGGGAGCGTTCGGCCTCGGTCAACTCTACTTTATACTTGATGGCAGCCATGGCTGGGCACTTCCTCACACAAAGATCATGCCCAAGTATGGCTGCTTTCTTATATTCTTACAAATCTACCTGGCAACGGTACTAGGTCGGCGGCATTCGGAATTAGCCGGCGCCGGGAGTTCGCGCGCGGGCCGGTTCACGTAATGACCCTTTGGCGAACCACAGCGGGTATCGATAAAGTGGAAACACTGAGGCCAGGGTCCAGTTGGATCCTGGCCTGCAATCTTCGTCTGCTCCGGTTGCCCGTTGGCTGGTCTTTCGACCAATGCAGTTCCGGCGCTACGATGCGCCGCCCCAGCTATATAGCTTGCACCCTGGAACCAACGGCCACCCGATGCATCCGGGTTCCCTGCCGGTCGGGGCGGTTCAGAGAGCCGCCACGGCGTCACCGGCAGGGAGCCGACAAACGTATTGCCACTTATAGTGCCTCGTTATCAAAGAGACCACTTTTTACCTCCTGCGCTGACGACGGTTCCTGACCGTCGGGTTACGGTGGATGGGGATGCCCAGCAACCCCAGCGCTTATGATATATATTATTGTGCACGGCAATAATTGTCAAGACCGGCCATCCCTTGCCCCCTGGCCACCGCTGCGGCGGTTGACCGGATGGTGCACCATTCCGTCGTTAGTCTGGCCAGACATAAAGCGCGCACCTTCATCCTGGAATTCGCCGTGCAGAGCCACCTCACCAGCGTGGCCCAACAACGCAGCTAGCCGGAGCGAGTGATCCGGCAAGACCAGTTGACGCGGGACAGCATCCGTTGTCCATCTTGCGCGGGCGTGTTGCCTCAGAGGGGGTGTGACAAATCCGCTGGATCACTTCGTTCTGGCTGAATAACCTGCAATTCAGTCCCCTCTCCCTTGATGTGAAAGGTTAGGGTGAAGGTGCAAATCCGATTGTCACACACCCTCTCAGATAAACCGCTGCCGACAAGTCGGGAGGCAACCACGTGGTCCACTTTACCGCCGTCGATCACATGCAGGGCAGGCGTCCGGAGTTTGTGCCCGAACGGATTTACGTAATGGCCCTTGTACGTATGTCCCGCGTCAACTAGGCTGTGTTGACATTTCACCGTAACCAAATGAGGGCAGCGGTAAATTGAAGGAACCCCAAGTATCTGGTGTCCAGTTTCTCAAACCGGGAAAATACCCGGCGATAGTGCTTTATCTTGTTGATGAAGCATTCCACCAAGTGGCGCTCCCGGTACAGGTAAGCATCGTAGGCTTGGGGTTCCTTCCGGTTGGAGCGCGGCGGTATGACCGGACGCAGGCCCCGTTCCAGGATATGCTGACGAAACTCCTGGGCATCATACCCCTTGTCGGCAATCACGTACTCTCCGGCATAATCGGCGATCAGAGCATCGGCCTGAGTGATGTCATGCTGTTGTCCCCCAGTCAGGATGAACCGCAAGGGATTACCCAAGGCATCCACGCTCACGTGGACCTTAGTGCTAAACCCGCCACGGCTCCGGCCCAGGGCCAGGGCTGCCTGGCCACCTTTTTGGGGGGCGCTCCGGCGGCGCAAGGATGGGCCCGAACCACGGTGCTGGCGATGATGAGGCATTCCAGATCCGGGTCGTCGGCGAAATGCTGATGCATCAGTTCCCAGATACCCCGGTCGGCCCAGCGGGCAAACCTTTTGTACACGCTGTTCCAATTTCCATACTCAGCCGGGAGGAGCCGCCACTGGGCGCCGGAACGGTTCACCCACAGTACAGCTTCTATGAAACGTCGGCATTCCTCTTCCTGGCCAACATACAGGTCGGCGCGCCCTCGCAAGAACTGGAGCATCTTGGTCCACTGATTTGTTGAGAGCCTAAGTCTTGACATAGTTCTATTATAACCAAATGTCAACACGCCCTAGTACTGTTTCAATCTGATCTTGTCGGATAGATATATTGGAGCTTACGGCGAGCATCTTGGGTGGTAAACCGCCAGTCTATGGCTGATTTTGCTGCGTTGCGCTCGCGTTCGAGCGCCGCAACCTCTCGCCGCAGCTCCGCCTCATCGCTGATACGGCGGTTCAGACATCCCCTGCTGAAGACGCTCAACTCGATCTCAGCCATGTTCAGCCAGCTGCCGTGCGTGGGAGTGTAATGAAACTCGAGGCGTTGGGCGATGCGTCGAGCTTCGCCGGGCTCAAATGCTGCGTAGAGCGCGCCGAGTTTGTGGGTGTTGAGGTTGTCCAGTACCAGCCGGACCACCTCGGCATCAGGGTATGCTTCCTCCACCAGCCACCGCATCTGGTGCGCGAAGTCCACGGCAGTGCGGCGCTCGGTCACCTCCACAGGTCTCCAGCCACCCCTCGGCTCACAGATCATGAACAGGTTCCGTGTCCCGTTGCGCTGGTACTCGGTGTCATAGCGTGCCACCCGTCCCGGGGCAGCCTCCAGGGGCGGACGCACCTCCCCAGTCAATTGCCGGGAGGTCTCGTCTGCCGGGAGGTCTCGTCTGCCGGGAGGTCTCGTCGAAACACCCTACCGGACGCTCCGGATGGTACGCCTGTTGGTACAGGTCCAGCACGTCCTCCATCCGCGCCACGAACTCCCCGCTCACCTTGGGGATACACCACTCTTTCTTCTTCCACGGCTTGAGTTCGTTTTTTTGAGCATCTGGCGCACCGTCTCCAGGGAGATGCTATCGGCAAACTCCAACTCCACCACCTACCTGGTCGGCCAACAACTGGAGTGTCCAGTGCGTGTGCCCTTCGGGCGCGGCGCGGCACGCAATGGCGATCAGGTGCGCTTCCTGCTTGCCGTCCAGCTTGCGCTCCTGGCCCGGCCGCGGTCGGTCATTGATGGCGGCCTCAAGTCCTTCCTCCACCTACCGCTTCCGCGCTCTGGCGACCGTGGCCGCGTTGACCAACAGCACATCGGCTATCTCACGGTCCCGAAGCCCCTGGTCAGCCTTGAGCAGCGACAGCGCCCGCTTCACGGTGCGCACTGACGCCTTGCCTCGCTGGGACACCTCATTGAGACGGGAGCGTTCGGCCTCGGTCAACTCTACTTTATACTTGATGGCAGCCATGGCTGGGCACTTCCTCGCAGAAAGATCATGCCCAAGTATGGCTGCTTTCTTATATTCTTACAAATCTACCTGGCAACGGTACTAGTCTTGCCGCGCATTGCCTCAACAAGCAATCGTCTTGAAGGTTAAGAGGTTGCTGAGATTGGATCCCAGCGCTCGTTGTTCCTCACCATGATGTTTGTCATTTTTCAAAGTGATTGATCGGCCGTTTTGACGGTCATTGACCCACCTTGAGAGCGATGATGATAGACGACAATACTGCGTCTAGCCGACGCCAAGACCATCGACCAGGCCAGCGCGGTCCCCCAGGATTTCCTGCCCGCGGGCGTGGGGAACATCATCCCCGCTACCGACGTGCGTCATGGCCGCAGCGAACATCTCCTGGATCTCTTCCCTCGTGAAGCCATCCTCGACGAGGTGAGCAACTAGGACCACCATCTGCTACAGGTAATGAGCACGGTCAGCCATCAGACTTCCCCCATCCAGGCACTTCCCGAGAACGCGCTACGGTATTTCCGCCATGGAGTAGGTACTGCCCACAATGGGCAGGTACACCCGCAGCGTCACCTGGACGTTGGCATGACCCAGCCAGCCGCTCACCACGTTGAGCGGGACGCGGCCCACCATCAGCCAATGCCGGGCGGCGAAATGCCGTAGGCTATGTGCTCCCGCCAGTCGTTTACCCGTTCCTGGCGATTCCTCGTCGAGGCCCGCCCACCGGATCCCGTCGCCGATATGGCGAAGCGCCGTCCGCATCGTGAGACCAACAACCTTGTCCCGCGGCGAATGTTTCACCGGCCAGTTGGCGAAGAGCTGCACCAGCTCGCCATGCAACGGTACCGTCCGCGGCTTTCCCGACTTAGAGTCCCGGACCAGCAACGTCGGAACCTCCGACCGGTAATCGAGGTCCCGCCATTCGAGCGCCAGGGCCTCGGAGATCCGCAGACCGGTCCGCCAGCGTATCCAGCAGCCGGCCCACCTGGTCGGCGGTCCAGTAATGAGGTACGTGCATGATGGCAGATTACATTGGCGAACTCTGCCGGAACAACAAACCGGTGTCATCAATTCACGACTACCCGCGTGAGCGAATAGCGGGACTACGCTCCAAAAGTGGCAGAGTTTGACCCAAAGTCTGCCACTTCATTGATCTACAGGTTGTGTTAGCCCGGCCCGTGCGCAGTCGGGCCATCAGCACGTCGCCGGTGCCGGTGGCAATGGCCAGCAGCGGGTGATAGCCCCGCTGGCCGGTGTAACCATGGCAGCGGGCCCCTTCCTTGCCCAGTCCGTAGGTCTCGCAGATGGTGGAGTCCAAGTCGATGGTCAACGGCTCGTCTCCAGGTCCGGCCCCAGCGGCCCAGGCCCGCGCCAGCAACTCCCGGCTCACCCGATCCAGCTGGCGGACATGACCCCACCGGAAGCTGCGCAGAAATGTCCCCAGCGTGGATGGCGCTTTGACCACGCAGCCGATGGCGCTGGCCGTCCCGCCGGTGCGCAACACGTCGGCGTCATCGATGCAGTCGCCACCGGCCAGGGCCGAGGCCACCAAGGTCAGCATCTTGTCCCCCGGGTTGGCTCGACCCGGCGTTTCTCCCAGGTCAACGTTGTTGTCCACCAGCTCACCCAGACCCAGGTGCTGGGCCAAAGTGACCGGCAAAAGCAGTCCGGCGTTGGTCACCAGGCGGTGATCATCGAAGGCGACATGGATGCGGTCGGGGCTGCCCAGTGGTAGCATCTTTTGGGTGCTCCTCGTTTCGGGTCGGTTTGGTCTTTCCACAAACCATTATCCCCGAAGCGCGGGAGCACTTTCTCATCCCCTCAGCACGCTGGCACATTCACCCTTCAAGTCAGACTGTTGAGGCAGAAACTTATGGAAGGCAAGAACCAGGAAACGGCGGCCGCGGTGGCCGGGATGTGCGTGCGCTCGGCGCACAAGTGGCAGCATGGCCCGTTGCAATCGGAGACGAAACAGGAGCGTTGGTGGCGCACCCGGCCCGACCGATTTGACGGGGTGTGGGAAGATGAGATTGAGCCCCTGCTACGCGGCGATCCCAAGGGCAAGCTGAAAGCAACGACAATTATCGATTAGCTTGATGAGCAGCATCCTGGTCGGTTCAGCGCTTCGCAACTCGGGACGCTGCAACGACGATTACAGGATTGGCGGGCGCTGTACGGTCCCGATCAGGAGGTGTACTTCCCCCAGCAGCATCCGCCGGGACGGGAAGCCTAGCAGCCTGTCCGAGAAACACGGGCGGCCGGTTGTTGCAGGTATGATGGGATGAGTATTCAGCCAACGGAGCCGACCAGCAGTTGCTGCTGCCACAGGCCCTGCAGGAATGGCTGCCCGAGGATCACCTGGCCTATTTCATCTCCGACATCGTCGACCAGCTCGACCTGTCGGAGATCATGGCCCGCTACGAGCAGGAGCGGCGGGGCGGACCGCCCTACCATCCTCTGCTGATGGTCAAGGTGTTGCTGTATGGCTACTGCGTGGGAGTGGCGTCATCGCGCCGGATGGCCCAGCGGCTCCACGAGGACGTGGCCTTTCGGGTACTGGCGGCGAACAACACGCCTGATTTCCGCACCATCTCCGACTTTCGCAAGGATCATCTGGGGGCGTTGTCGGGGCTATTCTTGCAGGTGCTGATGCTGTGCCAGCGGTCGGGGTTGGTGAAGCTGGGGCATGTGGCGCTGGACGGCACCAAGGTGAGGGCCAACGCATCGAAGCACAAGGCGATGAGTTACCGGAAGATGAAGGAGAAGGAAGCGCAGTTGTCGGCTGAGGTGGCGGAGTTGCTGCGGCAGGCCCAGGAGGTGGATGAGGAGGAAGACCGCAGGTACGGTCGGGACGAGCGTGGGGACGAGTTGCCGGAGGAGTTGGCCTTTCGGGAGGGCCGGTTGGAGAAGATCCGGGAGGCCATGGCGGCGCTGGAGGCCGAGGCCCAGGCGGAAGCGGCCGCAGCGCAGGGCAAGGCGCATCTTGGAGTGCCTGAGGGCAAGGCCCAGCGCAACTTCACTGACCCGGAGTCCCGCATCATGCCGGGGCCGGGTGGCAAGGACTTCCAGCAAGCGTACAACTGTCAGGCGGTGGTGGACCATGAGCATCAGGTGATTGTGGCAACTCGCGCCACCAACGTGGCATCGGACAAGCAGCAGGCGGTGGTGATGATCGAGGAGGCCATTGCCAACACCGGCGCGGTGCCCCAGGAGGTGTCCGCCGACGCCGGTTACTACTCGGCCCCGGCGGTGGCCGATTTGCAGGCCTTGGGCACAGACCCGTTCGTCGCGCCGGAAAAGACCCGCCACGGCCACAAACCGCCGCCCGCGCCACGAGGACGCATCCCCAAGGATCTCTCACCCAGAGACCGGATGCGCCGCAAGTTGCAGACCAAGCGGGGTCGGCAACGTTACGCGTTACGCATGGGAACGGTGGAGCCGGTGTTCGGCCAGATCAAGCAGGGCCGAGGGTTCCGGCAGTTCCTGCTGCGGGGTTTGGAGAAGGTGCAGGGCGAGTGGTCGCTGATCTGCACCGGGCACAACCTGCTCAAGCTGTTCCGCTTCGGCGGGCCGGCTCACGGCAAAGGTCGGCCACCTCACATCCCCACCCCTGGGTTTTTTCCGGGGCGACATTCAATCAGAGGGACGGCGTGATCAGTCCTTTACCTCAGTTGGTATCAGGTCCTGTCAGCAATCCTCGGACGGGCTGCTAGTTTGATTCCACCCACGGCGACCCCCTAAAGGTGACCATCGCTGGCCAGCCCTACCCCCACCTGCTGTTCCAGTTGATACTGAGCCACTCGGGGTGGCGCTACGCTGAGATCGCCACCGGCGAGACCTTCCTGGCGCTCAAGCAGGGACTGCAATCTGCCTTCTGGGTCCTGGGCGGCGTCGCCGAGGTGGTGCGCTCCTACAATACCTCGGCCGCTACCCACGAGGTGAAACGCAGCCGCGGCAGGGCACTTAACGCCAATTACGCCGCCCTGCTGGATCACTACGGTCTCCGCTCCACCCACATCAATCGCCGCAAGAGCCACGAAAACGGCGTCGCCGAGCACGCCCACTACCGCCTGAAGGATGCCGTGGACCAGGCGCTCATCCTGCGGGGCAGCCGCGATTTCCACACCGCTGACGATTACGCCGGTTTCTTCCGAGAGATGGTCGACCGGCGCAATCACCTGGTGAGGGGGAAGCTGGAGCAGGAGATGCTTTGCCTGCACTCCTTGCCGCCAGCCTCAATGCCGGAATACGTCAACTACCGGTCCAAGCGCATTGCCTCAATTGTGGCGACAACCTACCGTGATTTCGAGCGCGACGACTACACGCTTGAGGTGCAGCTTATCGACTAATGGTATGACACTATGGATCTATTGGTTGGGGCGACGGCCCAAGTGGACTTGGTACCTGGGCTGGACTATCATTGGCCCAGTCAAACGCTTCGGCGCAGCAGCGGCAAATGGAGGTCCAGGGGCAATGGCGGAGAAAGGAATTCTCGACGGGGTTAGAGTCCTAACCCTGGAGCAGGTGCACGCGCTACCGTGGGGGACGGCATTCCTTGCAGACCTGGGCGCCGATGTCATCCGCGTCGAAAGCGCTGATCACCTGCAGGATCGCAAATCCGGCCCATTTCCTGGTGGAACTCCGGGTGAAGAGTGGTGGAACGAAGCCGGCAACCTGGTCTATTACGGCACCCGCAACAAGCGCAGCCTGTGCATGGACGTGACCAACCCGCGGGGCAAGGAAGTCTTTCTCAAGCTGGTGGAGAAGGCTGACATCGTGACCGACAACTTCCGTCCCGGCACCATGCAGCGGTTCGGGTTCGATCACGACAGCCTCTCGGCAATCAACCCTCGCATCATTACCCTCAGCAGCACCGCTTACGGGTACACCGGACCCTGGCGGCGGGCGGGCTCCCGGGCCCGCACCGTCGATGCCGCCTGTGGTTTGTCCTACCTGACTGGATACGAGGGCGGCCCGTCCTTGCGGGCCAGCCCCAATTACATGGATCATTCCGTAGGCAACAACGTGGCCTATGCGCTGCTGCTGGCGCTGTACCAGCGCTCCAAGACGGGCAAGGGCATGCGGGTTGACCTTACCATGCTGGAGACCGGTGTCTCGTCAGTGGGACCGGCCATCCTGGAGGCGCAGCGGGGCATAACCCGCGATCGTTTGGGCTGCGCCCACTGGTGGAAGGCGCCGCACAATGTGTATCCGGCCCGGGGTGACGACCGTTGGATAGTTATCGTCGTGTCGTCCGACACAGAGTGGGAATCGCTGAAGGGAGCAATGGGCGGGCCCCAGTGGGCCGAGGAGGCCAAATTCGGCACCGCCCTGGCCCGCTGGCACAACCGCCACGAACTGGACGAGTTGATCGGCAACTGGACCTCCCAGCACGACGACCTGGAACTGGCGCGGAGGTTGCAGGGACTGGGCATCGCCGCCGGTTCGGCACTGACCGCGCAGGACCTGGTCAACGACTCTCATCTGCTGGAACGCGGCTATATGTGGGAGTTCTCCAACCCTCAGGCCCCTGCCGTTGGGTCCCGCGTTTTCGCCGGGCGCCCCTTCAGAGACCCCGGTAACCCCATGTCAATTGCGAAGGTCGCGGGATTGGGGCAGGACAACCAGACGGTATTGGCAGACCTGGCCGGGTTGTCTCCGTCGGAAATAGGGGAGCTGGAATCCGCAGGCGTGGTTTTTGGCGCACCCCGGCCCGACGAACCAAGGCCGTAATTGATTGGTCATGGCACGCGAACGCCAGGGCACACGAACAATCGCGATGAATAGCGATACTAACATTCGTGGATAAGCAATTGTTGGAGAGACCATGCCCGGAATACTTTCAGAATTGCGCGTATTGGAACTGACCCACCGGCCCTCGGGCGCCTTTTGCGCCAAGCTGCTGGCCGACCAGGGCGCGGACACCATCAAGGTCGAGCCGCCCGGCTGGGGCGACCAGGCTCGCCACGAGCCGCCCTTCATTGACGAGGTTCCGCATCCGGACCGGGGCACCTCGTATCTCGCCTTCAATACCAACAAGCGGGGCGTCACACTGGACGTGGCGCAGGCGGAAGGTCGGGAGCTTTTCGAGCGATTGGCCACCACTGCGGATATTATTCTTGAGAGCTTTCCACCGGGGAGGTTGGCGGAATTGGGACTGGGCTATGAACAGCTGTCCCAATCCAACCCCGGCCTGATCCTGGTTTCCATCACTTATTTTGGTCAGGACGGGCCCTATGCCGGCTACCAGGGCGACGATCTGGTGGCTCAGGCCATGGGGGGCTACCTGTACGCGGTAACAGGCTCGGCCGACCAACCGCCCATGGGCACGGCGCTGGAGCAGATGGAGATTACCGCTGCCCGCAACGGGGCGGTGGCGGTAATGGCGGCGCTGTTCCGGCGCGAGGAGTCAGGCAAAGGTACCCACATAGATGTCTCGACCATGGAGGCCGCCGTCAGCACCCCGTCCGGGCTGATCCACCCCTACACCTACACTGGACGCAGCCCACACCGGGGCGGCAGCGACGGCAACGTAATGGACGGGATGCACCTGCCCACCCTGGATGGGGAAGTAACTCTCACCACGGCTGGCACCGGCGGCCGTCCCATGCAGGCGTGGGCCGAGTTTCTGGAGGAACCGGGGCTGCTGGACCCCAAGTTCGCGTCCCGCGGCGGCCGGATGGAACACTGGGAGGAGCTTCACGGACTGGTGGCCCCCAAGCTGGCCCAGTGGAACAACCTGGACTTGATGCGGGAGACCATGGCCCGGGGCCTGGTCGTCGGGCTGGTTCAGACGCCGCAGCAGGTGGTGGAATCGCCGCACCTGGAAGAGCGAGGGTTCTTCGTCGAGATGGACCATGCCAGCGCCGGACCATTGAAATACCCGGGTTCGGGGTTCTTCATCGACGGAGAAAACGCGATGGCATCGGCCCGACCGGCGCCCCGCCTGGGCGAACACAACGTCGAAATTCTGTGTGGTGAGCTGGGCCTCACCGTCCGGGACCTGGGACTGCTGCGGGCGGCGAGGGTTATCTAATCCACTATTGTGAAACGCCGCGGACATTGAGCCAGTGATCGCCAAGGACTATGTACCTCCGTGGGCGCGTGGCGATTTTGATCAATATCAGTCGGTGGTTCCCCGGTCAATCACGTCCTGTCGCGCCCATTTCGCGGGGATACGGCAGTGCGAAAAACGGATTGGGCGCTGTCCTAGTTTCCCAATATTGAGATAGTTTCCTATTCGTCGTCCTCTTTCCAAGAGATGAAACGACCGGGGGAAATGACGATCAGGGTCAACCGTTCGTCTGCCAAAAGTTGCGCGGCGAACTCCGCACCTCGCTCGTCTGCCTCGTAAAGGACGCATGTCCTGCGCACCATGTCATCCAGCCCGCTGTCGGTGATGTTGGCCGTGCCCTCGATGGTCACAAAAGAATAGGGGTGATCCGCGGTGGAGACGCATAGGGCCACGGCAGAATTGCGGCGAATGTTTCGCACCTTGACCGCCGCTCTGTCGGCCATCACCAAAGCCCGACCGTTATCCCAAAGGAACCAGACCGGCGCCACGTGGGGAGTGCCGGCGGCATGCATGGTGACCAACTGCGCCGTTCGAGGCTGGGACAGAAATTCATCCACCTCTGCTGTGTTCAGTGTTCCCAAGGTATTTCTTCCTGCATCCGCTCGGGTCTGCGATGCCGTTCATCGAGATACCGAACCCATGATAGCGGAAATGTAGCTGGTGGCGGGTTTTTGGTGGACCGGCCCGCGGATGAACACCGCTCCCAGGTGCGCACCGACTCGGAGCACCAGATCATCGCAGCCCCGTGCAATCTGATCATCAGTGTGATCCGATTAGCTGGCGAAACCAACATCGCAGCCGCCTTGCGTCGCCACGCCGCTCAACCATCACGCCCTCTGGCCTTGATCGGCGCTGTCTACAAATAATCGAAAGCAATCGTCTGGAAAGTCAAGAGGAAGATGCGGTCGTAACTGTTCACGTTTGAGGGGATCTAATTGTCCCACCGGGGACATTCCGTACTTGGCTACCATTGCGTCCAGGGTCAAAAAGCCCGCAGATCCCCTCAAGTCTGAACAGTTACATGCGGTCGGGTCCCAATGTTCGTCGTTTTTCACCATGCTATTCAAGATGGTAAGGAGTTTCCGCATACAGGCGGTGAGCGCCAGCTTCTTCGGTTTGCCAGCCGCCAGCAGGCGCTGGTAAAACTCCCGAATGATCGGGTTGCAACGCGTAGCCACCAACGCGCCCATATACAGTGTGGCACGAACTGCGGCCCTACCGCCCCAGACCGTTCGTCGGCCGCGGTGGGTACCACTGTCCCGGCTGAAAGGAGCCAACCCGACCAGCGCGGCGATCTGGTTCCGGCTCAGTGTGCCCAGTTCCGGCAGATTGGCCAGCAGCGTCACCGATACCTGCCAACCCACGCCGGGCACTGAGCGCAACAGGTCGTCTTTCTCGCGCCACACTGGACTTTGTCGGATGTGGGCGCTCGGGTCGACGTCCAGATTGTTGCGTTCCTGCTCGAGCCAAGCGATGTGGTCCCGGATATAGGGATGGACCTCAGCGACGGCACGACTCAGGCGGTTCTTCTCGGCAGTCAGCATGGTCAACACCTGCCGGCGGCGCGCCACCAGCGCGGCCAGGGCCTGGGTGTCGGCATCCCGCAGGGGACGAATGGGTGGACGAACTTCCTCGCCGAAGTGGGCCAATATTTGAGCGTACAGGCGGTCGGTCTTGGCCAACTGCCCGGTGGACTTGGCGAAATCGCGCACCTGCCGGGGGTTGACCACCGCTACAGGCAGCGCCGCCGTGGCCAGAGCTGCCACCAAGGATGTTTCCAAGCCGCCGATAGACTCCAGTATCACCGCAGCCGGTTCCATTTTCTGGAGCTGAGCGACCAGCGCCGCAACCGCATCGTCTTCGTAGTTGACGCGCCCGGCGCGGCCGGTTGGTTGCACGGCGACGTCCACCCAGGCTTTGGCCACGTCGATGCCAACGTAGTTGGACTGCTGTTCCATACTCACCTCCGGTATCCCGCTGGCCCGGCCTTGCAGGGTTGGCCCTGGCAATCGTTCGGGCTCTGTTGGGAATGAGTGCGGCGACCCTCGCTTTCGAACGGTCTCCTCTGACCAAGACCCTGCGGGTCTGCGGCACACAGAACCATTACTAGATTCCAACTACTCCACATCCGCGTCAAGATACAAGACCCTGGTTCCCTGCCAGCCAATGTTGCGGCACGCCCGTGGCAATTCTACAATGGTTATGTCGTGTGATTGTGGCGTACGCGCGACACCCCCATAGCTTGACCGTCCGCGGGCATAATCTGCGGACGGTTTCCCATTGTCGGGGATCTGAGGCAATGCGGGCGCCGGTCACTTCAGCGACAGGGCAATTCGTTTGCGCTGCAGGTCGACCTCGAGCACCGTTACCCACACCCGCTGCTGTACTTTGACAACATCGGATGGATTGCGGACGAACCCCTCAGCCAGTTGGCTGATGTGCACCAGCCCGTCCTGGTGTACGCCGACATCGACGAAGGCGCCGAAACCGGTAACGTTGGTTATCACCCCGGGCAATTTCATGCCCACCGTCAGGTCTTCGATACGGTGGACGCCGGCCGCGAAGTCGAAGGGCTCGAACTCCTGGCGTGGGTCTCGTCCCGGCCGGGCCAATTCTTTGATGATGTCATCCAGCGTGGGCAGGCCAATCCGATCGTTGACGTAGCGGGCGAGATCGATCTTGCCGGCGATACGGGCGTCGCCCAGCACCTGTTCCAACGGACGGCCCAGGTCCCTGGCGATTGTTTCCACCACCGGGTAGGACTCGGGATGCACCGCGCTGGCGTCCAGTGGCTGGGCGCCCGCTCTGATGCGCAAAAACCCGGCCGCTTGTTCAAAAGCCTTGGGGCCGAGGCGCGGCACTTTCTTCAGGGAGTCTCGGGAGGCAAAAGGGCCGTTGCGGTTCCGGTACTCCACGATGGCATTGGCCAAACGGGGTCCCAGGCCGGAAACGTATGACAGCAACTCTGGGCTGGCGGTGTTCAGTTCCACTCCCACCTGGTTGACGCAACTGACCACCACATCGTCCAGGCGTTCCTTCAGAGCCTTTTGATCAACGTCGTGCTGGTACTGGCCCACACCGATGGACTTGGGATCGATCTTGACCAGTTCGGCCAAGGGGTCCATGAGCCGGCGACCGATGGAGACCGCCCCCCGGACGGTGATGTCCTGATCCGGGAATTCGGCTCGCGCCGCCTCCGACGCTGAGTAGACCGAGGCCCCGCTCTCGTTGACCATGACCACCGCGATCTTGGGGTCCAATCCCAGGGTCCTCAGAAAGGCTTCGGTCTCGCGGCCGCCGGTGCCATTGCCCATGGCGATGGCCTCGATTTGGTACTGACGGCACAGCAGGAGTATTTTCGCGGCGGCTTCCGCCTCGCCCCGTTCCCCGAGCAGCGGATAGACGGTGTCGTGGTGCAGCAGATGGCTCTGCTGGTCCAGGCACACCAACTTGCAACCGGAGCGAAACCCGGGATCCAGGGCCAGGGTGTTCTTCTGGCCGAGGGCCGGCGCCAGCAGCAACTCGCGGAGATTGTCGGCGAATACCCCCGGTGGCGGTGTCCTCGGCACGAACTCTCGCTGCATTGCGGACCTCCCTTTCCATTGGGGATTCCAGCAACGGTCGGTATCGATCCCGAATGGCCAGCCGGATCTGCACGGCGGCCTCCGTTTCTGCTCCGACGAAGATCCGCTCCAGGATCGCGGTTGCCGCTGATACCGGCGGCGCGATGCGGACCGAAAGCAATGTTTCCTTCTCGCCCCGGAGCATGGCCAGGAACCGGTGGGAAGGCGCCCTGGCAACCGGTTCCTGCCAGGCAAAGTAATCCCGGTACTTGATCGCCGCCGATTCTTTGCCCGAGGCCACCGCGGCGGAAATGGCGCCCTGCGACCAGAACAGCTCCCGGATCTCCTTCCGCGCGGTGGGGTCCTCGCTGACCCACTCGCCGATTATGTCCCGGGCTCCATTCAGGGCCTCGCTGGCGTTTTCCACGCCCGCTTGGGGGTTGACGTACTCATCAGCAGCCGGGGTGACGTCAAAATCGTCCTGACCCCAGAGGCGCAACGCCAGGGGTTCCAGCCCTCTTTCCCTGGCGATGGCCGCCCGGGTGCGCCGCTTGGGCCGGTGGGGCAGGTAGGTATCCTCCAGGACTGCCATGGTTTCGGCAGATAGAACGGCCTTCCGCAATTCCTCGCTGAGCAGACCCCGCTTACCCAGGGAAGCCAGGATGGCCTCCCGTCGGTCCCTGAGTTCTCGCAGCTGCGCCAACCGGTCCCGAATGCCTGTGATCGCCACCTCGTCAAGGCTGCCGGTACTCTCCTTGCGGTACCGTGCAATGAAGGGCACCGTGCCGCCGTCGTCCAGCAAACCAATCGTGGCCTCAACCTGCCCTTCGGTCAATTGAAGCTCGTGGGCAATCTGGGGGATCTCGCTGTCCATCATGGTCGTCACTTTTGGATCCTCAACCGTCCCGTTAGTGTGGGTAGCAACTTCACACGGGTTCGGGGGCTGCCATATTCGACCCTGGGAGGGACCAGCTTCGTTAGGGATCAGCTTCGTTAAAGAAGCCGTCGGGTCAACCCGTTGCCGTGGCCACTGGGCGGCACGAGCATACACGCCGCTGTCCCGGAAGCCAAAGTACAGTTTGTGTTTGGATTGACGTGATGGGTCTGTTGTGCTCGATCTATACCGTCTCGCAAAACCGGACGGCGCATCCGGTGCCGGAGGTAGTCTGGCATCAGCAACGGCTTGGCGCGAGAGATCCGGAGATGGGAATGCTGTCGACGTAATGCGTAATCTGGGAATGGCTAATGAGGGTCGCGAAAAACGCGGTTGTGCCAGCGAGCGGGGATGATGAAGTTGAGTCGCCTGGCGCTGGATGAGACCGAGGTGAGGACCAACGCATCCAGGTTCCGGGCGATGAGCCCCCGCCCGCTCTCGGTGCATTTTTCCTGCGGCCATCGGCACTCCTACGAAACGACGGCCTCGGCAACCGCCTCGCTGATCCGCGCCGCACCTGCCCGGGTCAGCCTGATAACATTGATCCCCACAGACCATGGGGACCGTGAACCACGCCTCAGCATTCCATTTCTGCCATAGACCGCTACTCGAGATGCCCGGTGCCGGCCCTGGATGCGGAGATGGCAACCGTGGATACCGGCGAGGGAGACCCGGTGGTGTTCCTGCACGGGAACCCAACCTCATCCTACTTGTGGCGAACCGTCATGCCGCATGTGGAAACGATGGCGCGGTGCCTGGCCCCCGACCTGCTGGGAATGGGCGAGTCGGGAAAGTCCCCGTCCGGCTCCTACCGTTTTGTCGATCACGCCCGTTATCTGGACGCCTGGCTTGAGGTCTTGGAGCTGACCAAAAGGGTCACCCTGGCGTTCCACTGGGCCTTTCGCCACCAGAGCCGGGTCAGGGGCATCGCCTGCATGGAAGCCATCGTCCGACCGCTGGCGTGGGATGAATGGCCGGAGCGCTCCCGGGCGCTGTTCCAGTCGATGCGCTCTCCGGCGGGAGAGGACATCATCCTGGAGAAGAACGTGTTCGTGGAACGCATCCTGCCGGCCAGCGTAATGCGGGGTCTGGGCGAAGCGGACATGGAGGTGTATCGTCGGCTCTACCTGGAAGTTGGGGAGTCCCGGCGGCCGACGCTGACCCGGCCACGCCAGATACCGCTGGACGGCGAGCCCGCCGACGCGGTGGCGATCGTGGACGACTACGCCGGTTGGCTCGGCGTCAGCGACGTTCCCTAGCTATTCATCAACGCCGACCCGGGGACCATTCTGACCGGCACGCAGCGGGAGTTTTCCCGGAGTTGGCCCAACCAACGGGAAGTAACCGTGCCCGGATTCCATTTCATTCAGGAGGACGCGCTGGCTGAGATTGGACAGGCCATTGCGCAGTGGCTGTCCTCCCTGGGGTAGCGCAGAGCGGAGTTCTCGAGACGGCTGAGTGCTGGCCAGAGCCTGGGCCGGGGGCTCTGAGTGGCGCTCAGGACAGCGTGAAGGCGCTGATGCGTTGAGGTCCAGTGGGCCGGAGCAATAGAATATTCACTGTGGCGTGGGGCAATCGTAATGGCATTAGCGGGGGCAACTTCTGTACGGGGCCGTTTACGTAATGACTATTGCGCGAACCAATGCGGGTATCAATAAGACGGACTACCACAAATGGTGGATGCTCGAATCAGGTGCGCAATGGCCAACTTTGGCCGTCAGGGCAACCCGTCACAAAAGAAACGAAAGTAGGGGTTCACGTGGGACCAATTGTCCTTCATGGAGTGCCCGAGGGCGTGCACAGATCATGCAATACTGGTTCATAGTTCACGGCGATCTCGCCGAGGTTACACCAACAGGAGCACCAAGTGAAGATCGCCAATCGGACTCGATACTCGGTACACCAACACCGCAACCACCTGCTGGCCATGGCTGGAACCGTCCCTGAAGACGCCATCTCGCGTGACCAACTGGTAAGTCCCCAAGCTTACGTCGAGGATGTGGTTGGCCTGATCAACCACTCCGGTTACTCTGCGGGTAGATGTCACATCTTCAAAGGCAAACTCAATCACGACGGTTACGGAAGGGTCAAACAGACCAAAGGCAACCCTCAACAACTGGCCCATCGGCAAGCCTTCGAGCAGCACCACAAACGCCCGGTGCCGCCAGATGAGCATCTGAACCATACATGTGACCGACCTTTCTGCGTCAACCCCTGGCACTTGTACTCGGGCCTACCCGAGGAAAACTCGAGAGACGCTCAAATCGTCCGCCACTCTTCAGGCGGCGCGGTACTAGCAGGCCATAAACTCAATCCACCGATGACGTGGGGTGAGTTAGGCGCGAGGATGGACCGTGCATTTGACGCTGCGGACCAACCTGTACCCGATCCGATCCCTGGTACTGCGCCAATGGGCGACCCCAGCCAGCATTGGACACACGATTGCTTTTATGAAAAGGGGCATGGTGACACCCTGCTTTGCCGAATCTGCTACAAGGCCCCTCCTGGCAACATGTTCCTGGAGTCGGATTGTTTTGACCGCTTATTAGGCGGAAGGTGTATGCACTGTGGAGATGATAGCGGCAACAGGCCGATGGATTGCGGAAGGTGTTTGGCCTCGGTTGAAAATGGGTTGCTAACCGGCCTGTACATCCTGATACAAGAAGGCAAGGCGATGTTATCCTCATGGTGCACTCTGTTCAGAGACCCATACTGTTTTGAGCACCAAACCTCCCTGACGGAGGTAACCTTCAAGGGGCTTGTCCCCTATTGGTACTGCGAAACCTGCCAAGCGACCAGCGGAGATGATGCGTCGCATTTGGAGGCGTAGTTGCGTGGGGCCGAGCTCGGTCACATATGGTGCGCGACGCCAGCGAGATACTGAAGTCGGCCGTGGTCGTCGGTGAGATTCTCCTCGGATTTCGGAGTAGACCGGATCAACAACACGGTGTTGCGAGCGAGCGATGAATTCATGTGGGGTTTGGCTGGAGGGAGGCGGTGAAAGTTTCATTCCCGATCCCGGTGCATCCGACAGTTGGGCACCGCCTCAAGCGCGACGTCGGGGCGGATCGGCAGTAAAATGGCAGAGTTGCTGATGAGCTCTGCCATTGTAGAATCGAGGGCATAAGCCCAGCCGCGAGCTGCCCCACTACTGGACGCCGGAACAGGTCCGGCAGATCCTGGCCGCCATGCCCGCCGGCCAACCCTGGCTGTTCGCCCGGCTGACGGGCTGATATGAAAGTTGGCTGGCCCACGGCGTCCGGCCATCACTCGGGGGCAATCCAGTTTCCCACAAACCCATCCCAGCCAGTCCCATCAAACTGGAGGCGAGCCTATGAATACCAACCCAGTCTACTGCGCTTGTGAACGGTGCGAGATTGACCGCGCGCGCGCGCCTTACCAACGGGCGTGGCTCACAGCCTTCCGCGAAGCGACCACAGCGCAGGTGAGCGCAGCGCTGGATGCCGTGGAAAGCGGCAGCCACCGGGACTCGCCGGCAGCCGTTGGAGCCTTGCTGGCGTTGACCGGCCTGATGCTGGAGAAGGAAAGTGAACTCTCCGGCGCTGTGGTCGGAAAGGCGACGGGTCAGCAGGACCAGGGCGAGCAGTCGCCCGTGGCAGCAGCGGAGATGGAGCGGCGCATCGGGTTGATGGGACGTTTGAATGATGCCGCGGCGCGGCTCCGGTCGCTGCCGGAGCCGGAGGTTGTGGACCATGATGCCGAGCTCTGGTACGCCGCCTGCTTCGCGTGCACCACCAGCCTCCAGGTGGTGCGACTGGTACGCCGCCAGCGGGCCGAGCTTCCGCAACGGGACCTCATGGGCGAAGCCCACCTGGTGGTGCTGGCCCAGCTGGCGATGGAAGCCGAGGAAGGCCGGGAACGTCTTGAGGACACCGCTATCCCCGACATCGACGACGGCCTGGCCAACGCCCGAGCGGCGCTGCTGGCAGAAGCGCACGCCGCCATCTACGAGATGGCGGAAACCGTGGCTGCGGATTTGCGCGAATTCAACCAGGACCTGCCGGTGGAAATCCGGCCGGCCATGCGGGGACTGCCCGCGGTGACCGAACGCGCGGCCGCGATGGTGATTGGACCGGCTGATTTTCACATCGGACGCTTCGACGAGTGGGACCCCAACCCGCCGCACGCCGCGGGCGGACTGTACATTGTCTACTACTACCGCGGCGCCAAAGTGGTCCAGTCGATACTGGACACCTACCCGATGGGATTCCCGGCGGCGGCAGCTCAGCAGCAGGTTGACCGGGTGATTGGCGCGCTGTTGGAAATGGGTCCGGAAGAGGAGGCATTGTCGGACCTCCTGCTGCCCTATCCCTTGGTGATGTCGGACCTGGCCGACGCCGGTCTCCACGACGTGGCGGGGGATCGCTTCAGCGAGTTCGTGTCGACGCTGCAACAGCAGGAACTGCGCCACGGCGCCATGCTGGACGTGCTGGCGGCGGTGGCGGGGGATGAACCGGACGTATCGGAGCACCTGTTGCGCGACTCGGACTTCAACACCGAATTCGCCACTCTGAGGCAGGCGCGGGCGATCATCACGACGGCACGGCGGCAGGGGTTGGACTCGGTGAAGCTGGCCAAGCTGGCGGCGGCCATGGGTCATGAAGCGGAAAAGTTGGGCGTGACTCCGCCGTCGACAGACTATGCCACCCTGAGCATCCTGCTGGAAGAGGCCCGCGCTGCCGGACTCCCCCACGAGGCCATTGACCGCATTTACCAGGCCATTGACCCGGACGGGTATGAAGAAGAGCGATACGAGCAGGCTGCGGATCTGCAGGAGTTCGGTGACGAAGACGCCGACCGGGCGCTGGGCGGATTGCCGCAATTCGACGGTGAGTTTTCCCGCTGAGGCATTGCTCCCCAGGCGCTAAAGTCTCGGTAACATTTCTCAGTGAGGCGACGGGACGGCATTTCTAATTGTCGTCTATCAGCTGGCGCCGAATACTACGAGAGTCAGTATCAGCGCCGTGCCTTGCACGCGGCGAAACGCCGAGCGTCCCAACTTGGCTACCAGCCAGTGCCCATATCCCATGCTCAGGGCGTGCCCCCCAACCCACCAGCCGCCGTCGCCTGAAAAACCGTGTTAGTCCGGAGTCGAGCTAAGGAAGATCACGGCTTGAGTTCGCCGTGCTCTTCGGTAAACCTGTAGAAATTGTCCGGGAAGCCTGCGTTCGGGCTAGACGAACCAGCCCATGCCCTCCAAGTGGCCGCGCAGGAAGGCTATCTGGCCTCCGTGGACGATGTTGTCAAAGACCAGGACACCCATGATGGTCTCTTTCGGCTCGGGGTCCGAACCGGGCCTCAGGCTCATGGTGGCGCTCAACTCCTCGTCGGTCACGGAGGACATATAGTCCCGGCAGCAGGCCTTCATAGCCTCGTAGTACCCTACCAGGACGTCTTTGGAGGGAAGCGGCCACGCGGCCACGCGCGCCGTGTCCCAGCCTTGGCCGGTCGTCTCCGGGTCGTCGCTCAGGCCGAATTTCTCGCACCAACCGGCCTCTATCCATATCTGAGGCTTGCCTTGGAACCTGGCATTCATGAAAACGTCCACCACCCGGCTCATGTGGAAGAGGAGCCAACCGATGGAATTGTCGCTGTCGGATATCTGGCGCGCCAGGGTCTCATCACTCAGCCCGTCTATGGCGCGGTCCACCATACCCCAGTTACGTTCCAGCGCATTTGATATCCCGGCGGAAACAGCCATGATTGCTCTCCAAAAGTTTCCTTAGTTTGGGTTGCGGGGCTAATTGTAACAGCCCCAAACTGGAATGGTAAGGTAGCGCCGACGATCAAGAAGAGACCTGCTACTGATCTGAGGCTGTAGTACTAGCGAAACAATCCTCGAGTATGACGATGACGACCATGAAAGCGAAAAGGAAACAGGCGCGCGCCAGCGTAGATATCAAAAGCTACGAGCGTATTGAGCGCATCGCAGAGCGCGATGGGTTGAGGCCGTCGGAGGTAGTTCGCCTAGCGATTGCCCACTATCTGCGCGAGGTCGAACCAGACTGCGACCAGGATAATGGCGGCCATCCCGGGCTAGAGGAATTGAGCTGAACTACTCGGAAGCTCCGCGCAAGTTGATGGATGCCTTGGGATCCATAGGAATGAGGGCGTCACGCGCGCGCCGGCCCGGTTCCCGGTCCCGTCTTAACATATTCGTTAAAGCTAATTCAATTGAACCGGGAACCGGGCCGGCTTTTCCGTAACCAAATTTATCATCTGGTGTGACCGATAGTTCCAAATCAAGGTGGCACCGTAACCCTGTCCACGTATCATGCCGTGAATCTGCCCCATGGCAGAATGGCCATTCGGGAGTTTCGCTAAGCCCCAATCCACCGACAAGATGAGGCTGGCGGCGTGCTGAGGGGATGAGAAAGTGCTCCCGGCTTCGGGGATAATGGTTTTTGAAACAAGAAACCGACCCGAAACGAGGAGCACCTGTTAGATGCTACCACTGGGCAGCCCCGACCGCATCCACGTCGCCTTCGATGATCACCGTCTGGTGGCCAATGCCGGACTGCTCCTGCCGGTCACCCTGGCCCACCATCTGGGTCTGGGTGAGCTGGTGGACCGCCACGTTGACCTGGGAGATGCGCCGGGTCGAGCCAACCCGGGGGACAAGCTGCTGACGCTGGTGGCGTCGGCGCTGGCCGGCGGCGACTGCATTGACGACGCCGACGTGTTGCGCACCGGCGGGACGGCCAGCGCCATCGGCTGCGTGGTCAAAGCGCCGTCCACCCTGGGGACCTTTCTACGCAGTTTCCGGTGGGGTCATGTTCGCCAGCTGGATCGGGTGAGCCGGGAGTTCCTGGCTCGGGCCTGGGCTGCCGGTGGAGGCCCGGGCGATGCGCCGTTGACCATCGACCTGGACTCCACCGTCTGCGGGACCTACGGACTGGGCAAGGAGGGCGCCCGTCGCCATGGCTACACCGGCCAGCGGGGCTATCACCCGCTGCTGGCCGTGGCCGCGGACACCGGCGACGTGCTGATGGCGCGGCTGCGCCAGGGTCGGGCCAACACCGCGCGGGGCGCGGACCACTTCCTGCGGGAGACGGTGGGCCGGGTGCGCTACGCCGGAGCCACCGGACAACTCACCGTCCGCGCCGACCGCGGCTTCTACACCCACGCCATGGTCGCCGTCTGCCGCAAGATGGACGTCCGCTACTCCATCACCATCCGCCAGCACCAAAGCCTGCGCAATCTCATCGAGGCCATACCCGAGACGGACTGGACGCCCATCCCTTACTGGATGGACGGCGGCGCCGACGTGGCCGAGACTGAATACACACCCTTCCAGCATGAGCCCGACGCCGCGCCAACGCGGCTCATCGTCCGCAGAGTGCAGCCCGCGCCCGGTTCCCAACTGGCGCTGCTTACCGACTACAGCTATCACGCCTGCATCACCGACCGGGAGGGCGACACTCTGGAACTGGAGGCCGACCACCGCCGCCATGCCGAGATCGAGAACGCCATCCGCGACCTGAAGTACGGCGTGGGCCTCAATCATCTTCCCTCGGGACGCTTCCCCGCCAACGCCGCCTGGCTGGCGGTGCAGGTCATGGCCCACAATCTGGCTCGCTGGACGGCGCGCATCGGCCTAGGCGAGCTGGTGGTTACCACCAAGACCCTGCGGCGACGCTTCTTCTCCCTGGCCGGACGCATCACCCGCAAGGCCCGTCGCCTCACCCTGCACCTTCCCAAGGGCTGGCCCTGGGAGAACCAGTTCAGTCGCGCCCTGGAGCGATTGCGCGCCCTGCCGCTCCCTTCCTGACGCCGCCTTCGGCGTCCGACCCTTCAACCAGACCGTCCAACCGCCTGGCCGTCCCGCGTCAGGCTGAGCACCGCGTGTCTCCAGCTGCCATCTGCCCGACGATCTCGCCCTCCGCGGCCACTCGCGAGCCGTCAGCATCCCTCTGGCGTAGCTGTCTCTACCCTCACCCGCTCGAATACGGCGGCGTCAGGGCACTGCTGTCCCATCACCCACGCTTCTCTTCCCTTGCGTAGCCAGCCCCCACGCATCCCTTCGGTGGATTCGGGCTAAGGTATCATCCCGTGAACTGGTCTACTCGTGCACCGGCCAACAGCCCAATAGACCTTCTGGTAGTTTCACCCATTCATGTCACCATCTTGGAAATCGGTGTCAAGCAGGCTTAGTCCGTAAGGAGAGGCGATTGGGGTTAGCGTTGGGTAATACGAGGGACCAGTCTGATGAACAAAACGTGGACCATAATCCACCGTCGTTAGGTGTTACGCCCCTGCTGCGCTGGCTCGGAGTATGCTTGCCTGGGCGTGTCCCGCGCCGGTCGTCCCAGACGGCGCCGCCGCTGCGCTATACGACCTCGTAGTCGCGGAGCCCCTCGTTCCAGACACGGCGTACCACCAGGCCGGGAATATCCCGCACCTCCCGCTGCAGGGGAAATCCCGAGTCGGGAGTGCCGGAGAAGGTGATCTTCACCAGGTCGGTCTCATCGGTGGTGATCTCCACGTGCAGGCCCACGTCGACCCGCAGTTCCTCGATCAGGTTGACCAGCCGGTCCAGGGCGTCGGCCAAGGCCAGCTCGGTTACCATGGGTTTCCGTCGTTCCACCATCGGCTCCTCCTCGGCGGAAGGTCTGCAGTGAAATCGCCCATCCCGTTCACGGGCGACAACCGGCCCGCCGGGGCAATTGTCGCACAGCGGGACGCCCGTTCCAACGGCGGTGATGTCACCGCGGTAATCGCCGAAGCAGTGGCTCAGGCGGGCGGCAGCGAGATGGGCTGACCGGGCCGGAGTCCGGAGCGCTCGGCGGCGGGGACGCATTCCGCCTTGCAAAAATCGTGATTGAAGCACTGATCGTGGTCGCAGCACTGAATGACGTTACCCCGTGTAGAGCTGAGCAACCCCAATCTCCAGGAGGACAGTCGCGGAGTTGGTGCAGGGGCGGTTGATGTTGACGTCATTGGGATGGACTGGCGAAAATATCACCGGATTGGAAGGCAATACGGAGCGCGGAGGAAGTCAATGAGCACTGCCAGCATTCCTGAACTGCGGAAAGCGCAAACTCGCGCCCGGGCGCAATTGGCCCGGGCGGCCGTACGGTATGGCAAACGGGCGCTGGCCCGTCGCGGGTCGGGCGAGGACGGTCCGCCTTCGGCCCAGGAAGCAGCGCTGCTGCGGGAGCTGTTGTCCGCGGCGGAGACGATGACGGCGGCAGCCCGGGAACACCGGGTCGCCGCCAACTGGCAACTGCAGCAACAGCCCTGGGCCGGTGTCGCCGGAGCCAACCCGGATCCGCTGTCGGGGCTGTGGTGGGCAGCGTTCCGGCTGGACACGGCCAGGGCCGCTGGGGACCCGGTTACGACCGTCGAGGCTGGCAGGGCATTGCGGGAGGCGGCGATTGCGGTGTGGGAACGTGGGCTGAACCGGGTGCCCGGGGCGAGCAGGGTGGCTGACGATGCCGGCAACTCGGCTGCTGGTTCCGGCTGATTGTCGCGTCGGCGACGGACCGGGCAGGTCTGATGACGCTACCGGGTAGATTGCGGCCAGCTGTTGCCCGCTGGGATGATGCAACCGCAGGCGATGTTGGGTGACGAACACCGTCGTCTCGACGGAGTATGGGAACTGTTTCTGGGGCCGGACGCCTGGGGAGCGTGCGGATTCGCGGAGAGCGTGGGGAGGCGTGGAGGAGGCCCGCGCCGGTGAGGCTCCGTGCATCGTCGCATCCCACCCCGACGGCGTGGTTGGCGCAGAGTATGGTCGCGGTCTACTGGTCCGTCAGGTTGCGCGCCAGGTTGTAGACGAACCAGCCGTCGCCGTTGCGGAAAACCACCAGTCGGTTGGGCTGGGCGCGCGGCACGGCGCCGATGCCGTCGTGGTACGGCTCCCAATGCACCACAGAGCCGTAGGCCAACCGGATAGTGAGGCCCGATCCACGGAAATGCAGGTGTTCGCTGGCCACTGCCAATTGGCCCCGCGCCACGGATTCCCAGCCTTGGTCCGGTACCTGGCGATCCACGAACGACTGCGGCGGGTAGTATGGGAGATCCCGACCCGGCATCGCTACGGCGGTGATGGTCGGCGACGGCTCCGGAGCCAGCTGGCCCAGGCAGCACTCCTCGTCGTCAAAGAGCCACACCAGCTGCTCCGACCTGCGCAGCACTGCGGACGCTGGCGCGCCTTCCGGAAAATGCATGCGCTTTGGGACCAGACCGGCCGCCGATTCGGCAATGGCGGCTCCCTGAACGAACTGCCGCAGCATCCCGTTGTGGTTCAGCTCGGCGTCGTCCAGGTCGAAATGGCGGGCGTAGCCCAGCAGTGCGGCCTGCCGGTCCAGGTCGATGCCCACATCGCCCAGTTGACGGGCTACTGCCGTCTCCCAGGCCTGCGGCAACAACTCGCGGCCCTCCTCGTGGGAAAGGCCGGAGCGTTCCCAAAGGTTCGACACCCACTCGAGCCGTTGTGACCGCTGACGCGTCGCCAGGGCAGCGCGTGCCGCCGCCGCCAGAATCGACGTCCCAGGGTCACCAGTGGTCTGGGACGCCGGAAGATGGCCGTCTCGGAACTCCCGCAACCGGGCCGTTTCCGACCGGGTCAGCACGTCATCCACCATCCGGTTCATGTCGGACAGATGCCAGCCGGCGGCCAGTACTGCGTGCAGGTATTCGGCTGGCACGTAGCACTGCTGCGCCAGTCCGTCCAAGATGCGCAGCATTCGCCGCTGGGTGAAATCGGGCTGTCCGGAGGCCGCCACCACCAGGTCAACCATCTGCGCCAAACTCTGACGGTAAGTTTCGGCGCACTGGCGATGACTGCTGCGGAACCAACCGGCGCCGTGTCCACAATATCGGCAATGGGCCATGGCGGTCTCCCAGGTGAAACTGGGGCCAATGATAGGACATGGCCGAGGGAGAAACCCGTCGTTGACAGTTATTGTCGTACAGCATAATATGTATCGTGAACGCTGGGGTGGCCGGGACACTCCACTCGTTACGAACCGAGGGGCAATGGGCCCGTCAGCACAGGAGGTGCGAAGTGGTTTCGCTGATCACGCTGAACCATAGATGGCAGGGCGACAGGGTCGGCCCGGTGGGTGCCGCTGCCGCGGCCTGATTGATTTCCCGCAATCAGAGCCGCCCCTCAGAACAGGTAGAATTGCCGACCGGGCCACCAACGGCATTGGGGCCTCCCGTCAAGGGATGCCCGATCCGATGCCGAACACCAGCCGGGCGCCGACTGTCCATCGGCGCTTGGCTTTTTTATTGGCGATCTTCCTGGCATTCGAGGGCAGTTCCCTCCGGCATCACGGCCGCCGATCCGCCTGACCGCCCAAGTCGAAACCTGACCGCCGTAAGGGTGATCGGCCTGACGGGAAGATTGGCTCAGACCCAGGGCCTGCGCTTGGAGAAGACGTTGGCCGACTCGGCAGTGTGCAGGCCGCGCTGTTCCAGCAATATGAGGGTTATGCGGCGGAACTCCTCGCGGTCGTGGCCGCTGATGACGGCCTGCTCGTGGGTCTCGACGGCCGCGGGATAGCCGAAGCCCAGTTCGCACTGCCTGACCAGCATGACGTGGCTGAGCGCCAGTAGTTCAGAGTCCTCGGCCAGCCAGTCGGGCACCTCGACGCGGGCGATCTCGCCGTCGCCCCGGTCGCAGAGCATGAGGCGCACGGCGCCGGCGGCCTCGGTGGTTCGGGGCCTGGAGGTGTAGGCGGCCACCGGACGCCGGTCGGTGGACGCCGCCCGCAGGCGGACCAGGGTGCCGTCCAGCAGGGCCAGTGCCGGCCTATCGTCGGGTAGGGTCTCCACGGCGTCGGCCAGGCGTTCCACCTCACGCACGGTGCGTAATGCGCTGAACAAGGGGCCGGCGATCAGAGTCTCGCCGGGCGCGCCGTCGGGCGGACGGAGGTACAGGTCGTCATCGTCCACGGCCAGGGTGGGCTTGCTGAACATCCGGCAGCCGAAGTCGTTCCCGTAGGTGATGGCGCAGCCGCCCAGATTGATGAGGTGGCAGCGCAGGGCAGGTGGCGGTCCACGTCGATGTGGGAGCCGTCCGCGGACAGCGCGGTCCAGTCCTGGGAAAACTGGGGCGGCGGTGCGGAAGGTAGCCTAGTCGGCGGGCACGGTGAGGGCCCGGTCGATGGCGTTGTCCAGGCGCCGGCTGCGTCCATGGATGTCCAGGGCCACGCCGTCCAGTGCGGACAGCAACTGTTGAGTGGTCAGCCCCAGGTTCAGTGCCAAGATGCCGTGATGATCGAGCCGGTCAGGGGAGAACGCCGATGCGGAACTTCTGCGTGCCGCACTCTGCGCAGACGGCGCGGGTGGCGGGCCGGCCGTTCTTCATGGTGACGGCCTCGATATCATTGGATGCGGTCTTTGCTTTGCACTTGACGCAGTAAATCTCCACGGCTTCGGACGGGGTGGTCATGTGCGGAAACTCCTGGGGAGGGAATGATCCAAGATCGATACGTGATGTGATTCTGCCATGGTCCGTTGCTCGCTCTCGTTTTATAGAATCAGGCAACGCTAGCATCATTCTAAAAATTGCCAGTAAGACGCGATTGCCCTGGAAGCAGACCTGAACAGCTCCTTGGGCGGGTCTGGTGAAGCTGGGCCATGTGGCCCTGGACAGCACCAAGATGAGGGTCAACGCCCCCAAGCACAAGGGGATGAGTTAGCGGTGGATGAAGGAGAAGGAACCGCAGTTGGCGGCGGAGTTGGCCTTTCGGGCGAGTCGATTGGAGAAGATAAGGGAGGCCATGGCGGCGTTGGAAGCGGAGGCCCGGGCGGCGGGGGAACAAGAGGCTCTGGTCCAACGGCGGCATACGGTCTGACTTCGAACAGGATGCTACCAGCCGCGGTGTCGACCCTAACACGTACCCACTTGCGCAAAACTGTCATTGCGAGAGAATCGCGGCAATCTCGTTGTGACGAAGGGCGCCTCTGCGGTAGAGGGATTGCCACGTTCACTACGCTCCTCGCAATGACAAACTGGGTACGCGTGAGACACCGGCAGCGGTTGACGCTCCGGTCGAGATCAGCGGGCCGACTTGGCGTATTCCAAGTGGCCGAAGACGCCGGTGAGGCTGCCGAAGACGTATTCGGCCACTTCGTCCGGGTTGACAACCAGGGTGGAGCGGATGTTGACGATGGGTATGCTGCGGTAGTTGTCGTAGATGTGGTCGCCCATGGTCTGGGCGAGCTGATGCCGGAGGTCGGGGTCAGTTTCTTCCAGCATCCGGTGGTAAGTGTCGTCGTAGAGTTGGTCCTCCATGTAGATAGAGCCGCGGTCAGGGTGCCCCAGCTCCGGGTTAATCTCGCCCGTGTAGTAGTAGATGCGGGCGTTGGCGTTGATGGGGCGTATGGTCTGGCGCAGGGGGATCATGAAGTGGGCATCGTGGCGGTCCCGCACCGCGTCTATTACCCGGGCGAACTCCACCTCAACCAGTTTTGCGTCGATACCGATGTCCCTGAAAGACTGCATCACAGTTTGAGAGACTTCGATGGTTTCCGGCAGGCCCGGCAAACTGGATTGCCAAACTTCGACATAGAACCGATTTTGGCCGTTGTCTCCGGGGAAACCGGCCTGGTCCAGCAACTCTTTGGCGCGCTCCGGATCGTAGCCGTACTTTTCCTCAAATTCCTCTTTCCAGCGCGGGTTCCAGCCCTCCAGGGTGTGGTGGAAGATGGTGTTGTACATCGGTTCGCCCCGGCCCTTGAACAGCTCGTTGATAATCTGCTCCCGGTCGATGGCGCGGTTCATTGCCTCGCGCACCAGGACTCCGGTTTCTCCCGGGGCTGTCCACGGCTCGGTCTCCGGGTGCCAGTTGACCTGGCTCACGTAGTACTGGCCATTAGGGATGATGGTCATCCCCACGGTGGGCAGTGGGCTTTCCAGGATTTCCATACCCCCGTCCACCGCCTGCTGGTGGAGGACCTTGGGCACGTCCACCATGTTGGCCTCGTCGGTGAGGAGCATGGCCAGGCGGGTGAGGTCTTCGGGGGCGCTGGTAATGCGGAGGTGTTTGAATTCTGGATTGACGCGCCAGTGGTCATAGGGGACGGCTTCGTACTCGGCAAACTCGCGGAGGTCGCGGCGGACGAACTGGTAGGCGCCGGTGCCGGCGGGGCCGGTTTCAAACATGGCCTCGCCCTCGGCCTCGAACTGCGCCGAGCTGCGGACGTCGTTGCAGGACACCGAGAGGATGTTGAACCACCAGGAGGCGATGTCCACCTGGGGCCGGGCCAGTTTCATGGTGAAGGTGTGGTCATCGATGACCGTCATGTTGCCCATGTCAATCATTTCGGTCATGGACTCTGCGCCCATGAAGGCGCGCATGGGGCCGCGGCAGCCGGGAAGCTGCTCGGAAATCTGTTGGTCGATGGTCAGGGTAAAGTCCTTGACGGTGAACTCGCCAAAGCCGAAATGAAAGGGGACGTCCTGCCGGAGGTTGAAAGTGTACTCGGTGGCGTCAGCGCTGATTTCCCAGTCTGTGGCCAGTTGAGGATAGACTTCGGCGACGCCGGTTCTGGGGTCGATGGTGGTAAGGCTCTCCCACATGGGACGGAAGACGAGGTGGCCGCTCTGGCTGGCGAGCCAGGGGAGGTAGGTGTCCTGAGGCAGCGGGGTAATCGCCATGTGGAGCATGGGCTCGCCGACGGCGGCGGCGGGTTGGGGGGTGGGGGCGGGGATGGCAGTTGCAGCTGGGCTGACCGGGGCTTCAGTTGCGGCGGCGGGAACGGTGGCGTCGGCCCCGGTATCGGCCGGCTGCTCCGGGGGCGCGGCCGGGCGGCAGGCCAGCAGGCCGGCCAGCGCGAGGATAATCGACAGAGCGACGATGAGACGCAGCAGGCTGGTGACGTTAGAACCAAACATCGTGACACCTCCAGTGGCGTGGTGATATGTACGGCGGTAATCGCGCCACTACTGCGTATTTATAATGGTAAACAGGCTATATTATCTATTAATATAACGGTATTCAGCGAATATAGCGTTATTTATCACGATTTACGTATCAGCATATCAATGGCGTATTGGAATGTCAATTATCATTATTGGCGATATTTATGGAACGCCAAAACCCCGCCGGCAGGCACCCTTTCCAGGTTGTCGGAAAGCATCGACTACTGGACGTCGTCCGCGGACAAGCTCAATGACTTCGTCCAATTCCTCAGCGCCGATGCCCGCATCCTGTTCCCGCATCCTGTTCAATGAGGCAACGGAAAACAATTCCTATGCCACTCCGGACGTCGTGACCATTCGCACGGTGCACCGATCCAACGGCTGCGGGTGGCCGGTGGCGTTCGTACCGGGTCTGACTGACGAGATCTTTCCTGCCCCGCAGTACTGTCGGGACTACACCTGGGGATACGTTCCCAGGATCGCGATCGCCGACGCCCAGCGTTACGAGAACAACATTGAAAACGCGGACCGGCGTTTCTACGTGCGGAGACCGATCCCGTGTTGGAACCGGTGCCTGCGGAAAGCTCTTCGGTGCCACTGCCGGGCGGCTGGACGGAGGAGTTGGCCGCCGATTTCACGGCGAGCCTGGACGTCGCGGCCAGACGGGTGATGTTCCACGTGTGGTAGGCGGGCGGAAGTGGCATCCACCACAATGTACTTTGCCAACGGGCCGACCTGACGCCGGCGGAGCTGCACTCGCTGCTGGTGAGGGCGAGCCACGGGGTCCGGGGGTTCGGGAAGCAGCGGGGCGCGGTGCTGTCCCGGCCGGTGGCGTCCAACAGCCCGCTACAGATTTACTGCATCGACCCCGACTTCGCCGCGGTGGCGGCGTCGCAGATGCTTGGCGAAAGGATGTAAGGACAACCGTCCGGTGGCTCGGGGCACCTTGACGGATTTGCGCCATTCGGCGCCCGGGAGAGCCAACGGTGTCTTGGTCTTGGCGATCGGAACCCTATCGGACGACGCTCGCCGTGGCCAGGATATGCCGTTCGCCCAGCGGTTGCACCGATCGATTGTTGGGACCGCGGCTCAATTCCTGCAGTTCATTGACCTGTTCCTGAGAAACCGTGCCGATGTGCTGCATCACGATCCAGCGGACGCCTTCGGTGCAGGGCGGCGTGGTCAGGGAGCCGTCGTAACCGTAGTGGTCCAGGTTGTCGGGGACATACTCGACGGCAGCGGGACCACCGTTCAAGTCCACGAGGGCGCCGACATCAGGAGCGACGTCGAGCAGGCTCTGGACGATTGGACTTTGGTCACCAATGCGGAATAGCAAGCCCACCACCGCCAAGTTCCCTGCGGAATCCTGATGCACGAGGTGCAGCTCGGCGGCGAAGTGTTCGCCATCCAGAAGGTGTTCGCCGGGTGAGTGGGAGTGTATCCCCAGCAATTCGTAGCGCCGCCCGTCAATGGCGATGGAATCGCCCCCTCTGTAGTCGAGGTACACAGTATGGCCGTTGTTGCCTACGGCGGTCGCCGCGCTGGCGTAAGAGAACGCAATCGGCCCGGCGCCGCTGGGCGTGTAACCGGTGAGGTTTACTGGGGATTGTTCAACGCCTTCAGCACAGGTTCGGAACTCGTCGGACAGGCTGGCCCAGTTTTCAGGAGCGCCGGGATTCGGGTAGTGCCAACTAATGGCGGTAGTGGTGGTCTTTTGTGCCGCGCCGCTGCCGTCGGTCAATGACTCGGACCGGATGAGCGTTGGGCTGGCCGCTTGCCGCTGTCGAACCTCATCGGTTCCGCAGCCGATAGCATGCCAGGACAAAAACGCCAGCGCGAGAAGCGCGATGCCGCTCGCCAGAGTGTGTTTGCTGATTCGAACCACGTCTAACCTCGCCGACCGCCGATCTCACGTACTCGCCCCGCATTGGCAAAACGATGATAGTGGAGCGTATGGCAGTGTCCCGCTCTCGGCATGCGCTTGCAACAATCCAGTTGGATTTGGGCTAACCTCCCTGGTTGATCGTAGCAACCGCGGCAACGCCGTCCCGCCAGCAGGCCTTCTGGTTCTGGCCGTCCGTCCGAGCAACACGGTTGGTGAGTGCTTGAAGGGGTCTATCTAGGACGATTGCAAAGTCGTGGGGGGTGGTATACAGACGAGGGAAATAAAAAGGGAGTGTGCGGATATGGAGGCGGCGGAATCTCTGTTCAAGTGCCTGGAACAGGTGGCGGATCCAAGGGAGGCCGGAGGAGACAGGCATCCCTTTCAGGCCATACTGCGGTTGACCTTGCTGGGTCTGGTCTGCGGTCAGACCACCATGGCCCACCTTGCCCGCTTTGCCAGGATGCACGGGCCGATGCTGAAAGAGCCTTTGGGGTTTGTGCGGGACCATCCGCCCCACGCCACCACCATTTCGCGCACCCTGGCTGGGGTTCCGTACGAGCAGTTGCCGGGAGCCCTCACCGGCTGGGTGGCCCGTGTGGTGGGGGAACAGAAGTTGCATGCCTCGGTAGACGGCAAGTGGGCCAAGCAGTCGGAGGATGCTGGTGGGGATCCCCTGATGATGGTGAATGTGCTGGCCCATGACCTGAAGCTGTGCCTGGCCCAGTGGCCGGCGGTGGAGAAGCGGTATGAACCCGGGGTGTTGCGGGAGCAACTGGGCCAACTGTTCGAGGATTATCCCGGCCTGCGGCTGTTGACCATGGATGCTCGGTATGCGGAGCGTGACCTGTGCCGGGCCATAGTCAGCCACGGACGGGACTACCTGGTGCCAATCAAGGGGAACCAGCCTGAAGCGCTGGCCGCTTTAGCAGACGGGTTTGCCCCGGAGGAACTGGGAGAGCCTGAGGCGGAGACCTTGGGGAAAAAGCGGGTGTAATCGAAAGGCGTCGGATTGGGGCTGATGACCTGCTGGCCGACTATATCCGGGATGATTTGGGATTTCCGGGGGCGCGGCAAGGGGCCATGGTAGAGCAGGAGACGGTGGATATAGCCACTGGGGAGGTGAGGAGCGCGCGCTGGTATCTGCTGACCAGCCTGAGTTCGCGCCAGTGCGGCCCTCAAGAGCTGCTCCGGCTCTTCCGCAACCACTGGGGCATTGAGAACCGCCAACATCACGTGAAGGACCGCAGCTGGGATGCGGACGTGCACACGCTGCGCCGTCTGGGGTTGGGGGAGGTATTCGCCACCCTGGTCAACACCGGGCTGAACGCCCTGCGCCTGGAAGGATGGTTCCCTCCCCGGATGTCGCTGCCCCCGGATGTCGCTGCCCTGGGATGTCGCTGCCCTTGCGAGCCAAAACTTGCGCCTTCCGCCCAACGCAGACCATCGACCGCCTCTACGGTCGAGCCTCCTGACTTTGCAATCGTCCTGATCGAGAACGTCCAAGGTATAGCCGTCTGGGCGCCGGTGTTCTACGCTGATTGCCTGGCTGGTGTCCTCCATCATCCGGTACGCATTGGCGATCGACACGGAGCGACGTTGGCCACTTACACCTCATCTTCCTGCGGGACATTGTCCCGCCGCCCCCGCACCCGGGAATATATCACGTTGCCGGGTTGGAACTGGGACGCAATTCTCTGTTCGTCCACGGACCTGACGGGAGGTCGACGCGGTCCCTGCCGTCGGCACACATCGGTACCAAGCCATGCGGGGCATTGTAGATGTGAGCGATCCCCGGCCACCGCAAAATCAAATCGCGCCCGGGGTTTCCGGGCGCGATCATGCCATCGAATGCTGTTGATTACGGCCTGCTACTGTACGTTGCTGGGGATTTGTCTAGCAAAACGGAGCCAATCCTGCCGATACGCCTCTTATTGATACCGTGTTTGAATTTGTAGCCGACCCTTATTGAGAAAGAGGTGCCGAGGGGCGGATTCGAACCACCGACACCGGCATTTTCAGTGCCGTGCTCTACCAGGCTGAGCTACCTCGGCTAAGCGTACTTTGATCATAGACGGAGGCACCATTCGTGTCAATTGAGTTCCGAGGCGTGCGGGGGCAATCGCATTTCATTGGGGTAGGACTTTGAGCAGGTAATCGAAGTCCCATCCGGCCTTTTTGCGTTTGGCTTTGATACCGACTTTGGCGCTGCGTTCCTGCTTGAGCAGGTTGAGTGCCAGGTGTCGCATCACCGCCAGGTTCTGGTCGGCATGGCCCGTCCTCACACGACTGTGATCCTCGTCGAAAGCCATGTCCAAGACCCAGTGCAGGCTGTTCTCGATGCTCCAGTGGCTCCGCGCCGCTGCCAGCAGCGTGGCCGCGTCCGCCGGAGAGCTGCAAATGTAGTAGCGGGTATCTGCTGGGGAACCGGTATCAATGTCTCGCCGGTAGTTGACCCTGGCCACCGCGCTCAAGCTGGCCCACTGTCGCTGAGGGTCCACGTAAGCCAGTTCCTCAGGGTCGGTGATCACCCAGCACTGGCGGCGTTCCAGCCGGCCGTGGCCTTTGCCCAGTTGCTCGTGGTGGCTGTAAGCCACGCCATCCCATCCCGCCCGCTCCTGGCAGGCGAACAAGTCCTTGATGTTCGCGTACAACTCGCTCTGGTTGGCCTTCACCGAAAGCAGGTAATCCGCGCCCCCTCGCACCACCTGACGGGCGATGTTCTTCTGGCAGCCCATGGCGTGATTGGTCAAAGATCGCATCGTTACCAGGCACCCTTTCAGTTCCAGCACCTTCAGCAGTTCCGGTATCGCCGTGATCTCATTGGAGTGAGCCTCGGTGGAGTGAGCCTCGGTGGAGTGAGCCTCGGTGCGGGTCTGCCCCAGCACCATCCGGTGCTCCGTGGCCCAGGCGCTTACTCTGTGCAGCGGACCTCGCCCGTTGGCTCGGTCATGACAACGCCGCAGGGTCTTGCCATCTATCGCCACCACCTCGCCATGGGCCAGTTCACTCACCGAACGTACCCAGTCCATGAAGCAGGCTGAGAACTGCTCTGGGTCCAGCAGCCTGAACACCCTCCCGAAGGTGTCGTGGGACGGTATCCCGTTGGGCAGTTTCAGGAACCGGCGGAACCACTCCTCCTTGGCCTTGCCGAACTCCTCAATCTCCACCCAGTTGTCGGCGCCGCAGATGACGGCGCAAAGGGTGATGACGATGATGTCCCGCAACTCGTGCCTTCTGGCATGTCCAGTTCGCGGGTCTTCCAGTATTTCGAAGCGTTCCATAATCGAAAGCGGTACATTGTCCATCGCCACCACGCACCTCTGACAACTTCATCTCCGCACCAATATTAGCCAGACTTTTAGACTATGCTGAATTGCGATTGCCCTGCGTGGCTCGAACAGTCTCTATGGGTCCGTTGTTGGTCGAGTAGGCGGCGAGATGGGGCATGCAGCGTTTCTCGAATTTAGCGGTTGCAATTTGCGTGCGGTATAAGTATTATTAGGCAGGCGAATTGTGGGGAAAGTGATCCAAGCGAGAACGAAGTACCTGCTCGACCTATGCGGCCACGCCAACTGGCTGTAAGCAAGAGTAAGGAGCAGCTTAACTGATGGTAGCCCAGGACCCGAATGTAGTCGAAGTCACTGATATGTCGCAGCTCCCGGAGTCGGCGTTTTCGCCGAGGGAGTACCGGAGGGGCGACTTGGTGACCGGCGAGATAGTGCGCATCGATGACGAGGGTATGGTCATCAGCGCCGGCCTGAAAACCGAGGGAATTGTTCCGCCACAAGAGATGCGGACACTTACTGACGAGAGGCGAGAGCAGATGCAGCCGGGCACCAACGTGATTGTCATTCACCTGAACAATCGCGGGCCGGGCGGTATGGCCGTGTTTTCCTTCGACCAAGCGCAGGAAAAGCAGGTCTGGGAAGAGCTAATTGAGATGCACAAGCAGGACTCCGAGTTGTCGGCCCAGGTGGTACAACACAACAAGGGTGGCTTGGTAGTGGACTGGCAAGGGGTACGGGGGTTCGTTCCCTTTTCCCAGATGGCGCCGGTGCCCAAGGAGGGCCGTGTCGAGCACTTGGACGCTCGAATAGGTGAGGACGCCCGTTTCAACATCCTGGAGCTTGACGCCCAGCGGGAAAAGCTGGTGCTGACCGAACGCCGCATCTGGCGGCAGTTGCGAAACGCCGCCAAGGAGCGCCTGCTGGAAGTATTGCAGGAAGGCCAGATCGTGCAGGGCACGGTACGGTCCATGCGGGGGTTTGGCGCTTTCGTGGACTTGGGCGACGCGGAGGGGTTGGTGCCTATCTCGGAGTTGTCCTGGGCGATGATTAAGTCGCCGGAGGAAGTGGTCAGCGTTGGAGACGACCTAACGCTGAAGGTGCTGCGGGTGGACCGGGAGAACAGTAAGATCTCGTTGAGCCTGAAGCGGACCCAGCCCGAGCCGTGGGACACCGTTCCGGAGCGCTACCAGGTCGGCGACATCGTTGACGGGACGGTCACGCGTTTGATGGACTTCGGTGCTTTCGTGAAGTTGGAAGACTGGGTCGAAGGCTTGGTGCACATCTCCGAACTATCGGCGCGTCGGATGGAGCACCCTCGGGAGATCGTCTACCAGGGTCAGCAGATCAAGGTGCAGATCCTGAGCATTGACACCGAGCGAAAGCGGATGAGCCTGAGTTACCGCAAGGTATACGGCCTGTAGCCGCGGACGCAGCACAGCGGCGAAAATGTTTAGGGGCGAATTTTTCGCCCCTATTTTGTTGCCTGCAGAGCAGGCAGGTCGATATCGTTGATGATGAGGTGGCCAGTATCTGCGGCATTTTCGTCGTCGCGCAACTCACGGAGCCGCACCAGGCCGCGTCGGGTATCGCTGGCGACACGGGCGGGATGCCACTTGCGTATCCGGCGCTTGAACAGCCAGTAGGTGAACTCATGCCAGGCGACAAGGGAAAGTGCTTCGGGGTCGTATCCCCAGGTTCCGCCGGCATCGGATAAGAATTGAGGGACGAGGTAGGTCCGGGTCTCGCCGTAGAGATGGCGGTAGGCTTCCTCGGCCACATCGTCGTTGTCGCCGTAGCAGCGAGCCAACCGGCTTTTGCGGATGGAGTCCTCGCTTACCAGTTGTAAAGCCTCTTCTACCACCACGCCGTACCAGAAGTTCAAGTGGGCGGTGTAGCGGTAGGGCCCGATTAGTTGGCGGAACCGTTCGGAGCTGATGTCTTCGGGCAAGCGACCGTACAACAGCAACGATTCCAGTTCCGCAGGCGGCACAGCGTCGGGGATGGATAAGCAAAGACGATGGGCCAAGGTAAGCCAGTCCAGCGCTTCGCCGCCGATGACGTAGTGCCAGCGCCGTCCCCACAGGTCCTCGTGAGAGAGGCTCCAGCGACCCATGGCGTCGAGCAGGGCGATGTGCCACGGCTCGGTACGGCCGGCACGGGAACGCAAACGCTCGATGACGTGATCGTAATCGGGCAGCGCTCCGGCCTCGCCATAGGCCGGCGAGATAACCGTGACCCCGGTGTCGCCCACCGAAAAGGTCACGGTCGGGATGCCCCGGCACTGCATGCACCTACCATAGCGTCGAAGCGGTCCGGCCGCTGCCCTTTGGGGGCATGGAGCCACGCGAGAAACTCGTTCGACGGGTAGGTGTTGAGGATATGCTCGGGTCCGCACCAAGCACGACGGGCCACGGCCACACCGAAGGTGCGGTTCGTCAAGCCGTCGACGTGGTGAGAGTCGGTGTTGATGACCAACGGGACGCCCCACTCGCGGGCGCGAGCCGCATGGGTGTCCTTGAGGTCGAGACGCTCCGGAGCGGCGTTAATCTCCATGGCAGTGCCGGTGTCGCGGGCGGTCTTCAGCAGGGCCTCGATATCGAACTCCACCGGGTCCCGCCGACCGAGCAGCCGGGTTGAGGCGTGGCCGATGACGGTTACGTAGGCGTTCTCCATGGCGCTGGCGATGCGCCGGGTCATAGTCTCACGGTCCTGGCTCATGGCGTTGTGAACGGAGGCGATAACCCAATCCAGCATGCTCAGGACGTCGTCGGGGAAGTCCATGGCGCCGTCGGCTCGGATGTCCACCTCGGAACCGCAGAGGATGGTCATTTCGTACCGCGCCTGGAGACGCTTCAGGATTTCGATCTGGCGGGCGAGACGGTCGGGAGTCAACCCATTGGCGACGCCGAGGCCTTGGGAATGGTCGGTGAGGGCCATGTACTCGTAGCCCATGGCGGCGACGGCGGCAACCATCTCTTCCAGGGGGAACTTGCCATCGCTCCAGTCGCTGTGGAGGTGCAGATCGCCGCGGAGATCGGTCTCGGTAACCAGGTTGGGAAGATTGCCCGCGCGGGCGGCGTCCAGTTCGTCGGAGCCGCGACGGAGTTCCGGCGGTATCCAGGGCAGATCGAGGCGACCGTAGAAGGACTCCTCGTCCGGGAAACGTTCGGTTTCGCCGCTTTCGATGACGGTGATGCCGTATTCGTTGAGGGACAGCCCGCGTCGATTGGCGTAATCCCGGAGGCGGATGTTGTGCTGCTGGCTGCCGGTGAAGTACTGGAGCATTGCGCCCATGGCGTCCGGCTCGCCGATCCGCAGGTCGATCTGGATGCCGGGGTCGACGACCACTGATGTCTTCGAGTCTCCCTGGACCAGGATCTCACGGACGGACGACAAGGCGGCGAGGGCTGGCCCAGTTTCGGCCGGGTTGTCCGAAACGGCGATGAGATCGAGGTCTCCGATGGTCTCCTCCCAGCGGCGCAGCGAGCCGGCCGGGGTGAGGCTCACCAAACCAGGGCAGGCGTCGAACAACTGGGCTGTAACCGCAGCGCAGGTCTCGGAAGCGATGCCCAAGGGCGTGCGGTCGGAGCGGGAGCGCTGGGCCTGGATGTGGCGCAGGATGTTTGCGGCGGAGCGTTTGCCCATGCGCGGCAACTGGGCGAGCCTCCCGTCCAACGCGGCCTGCTCAAGCTCGGTGACAGAGCCGATACCGAGTTCGTCCACGGCGGCCTTCACCGTCTTGGGGCCCATGCCGGGAACTTCAAGCAAGTCCAGGACATTGGGAGGCAGTTCCTCAGCGAGACGGTCGTATGCGGCAACATGCCCGGTAGCCACGTACTCCTGGACCTTTTCGCTGATGGCCTTGCCGACACCTGGGATTTGCTTCAGGTCGTCGCCGGCGGCAGCCGCTGCGGCCAATGACCAACTGATCTGTTCGATGGTGTTGGCAGCGCGCTTGTAGGCGCGAATCTTGAAGACGGTGTCGCCCTTGATCTCCAACATGGCCGCCATGTTGTTGAACAGTTGGACGATGTCTTCGTTGGTGATTTGCGTGGTCATGGTCAATACCATACCACCGGCCGGCGAGGGCAATCAAGTGAGGGTCCAGCGGGCCAAGGGCCTTTCGATTATTGCTGAGCGATGACGATTCTCGGCCACATCCAACGATCCGAACGATGAGTGTATACCGGGATACCCCGTCGGCAGCAAAGCGAATCTGGATAATCGAATGGCCCTGCCAGCGGGCCACGGCGAGGTGGAATTGAGTTAGTCCAGACGCCAACGTCGGCTACCATTGGCTGGACATTACGCCTGTATCACAAAATCGATGCGTTCGGCGAAAAAGGGGCGCCCGCACGCGGGCGCCCCTTTTTGCGAGAATTCAGATGGTAGGTTGACTAACTTGCGGCTCCCTCCAGGTTTTTCATGTGGTTCATGGCACTGCCGGCCCGGAACCACGCGATCTGGGGCTCGTTCAGCGTATGGCGCAGGTTCAGGGTCTCCTCGGTCCCGTCGGCGTGCTTGAGGACAGCCTGCACCGGCCGGCCGGGGGCCAGGTCGCTGAGACCCACGAGGCTCATGCGGTCATCTTCCAACACACGGTCCCAGTCCGCCGGGTCCTCGAAGGTGAGGGCCAGGAGCCCCTGCTTCTTAAGGTTGGATTCGTGGATGCGGGCGAAGCTGCGGGTGATGATGGCCGCGGCGCCCAGCATCCGAGGCGACAGGGCGGCGTGCTCACGGCTGGAGCCCTCCCCGTAGTTCTCGTCGCCGATGGCGACCCAGCGGATGCCCTGCGCGCTGTAGGCGCGGGCGAGCTCCGGTATGGGCATGATCTCTTCGCCGGAGAGCTGGTTCTTGCCGGTGCCGGTTTCGTCGGTATAGGCGTTGTTGGCGCCGAGGAACATATTGTCACTGAGGTTGTTGAGGTGACCGCGAAAGCGGAGCCACGGCCCCGCCGGAGAGATGGAGTCGGTGGTCGTCTTGCCCTGGGTCTTCACCAGGACGGGCACGTCTTGGAAGTCGTTGCCGTCCCAGGGTGCCCACGGATCCAGGACCTGTAGCCGGTTGCTGTCGGGGTCGACGCGAACATCAACGTCGCTGCCGTCTTCCGGCGGCTCGATATACATGTCGATGCCCGGGTCGAAGCCGGTGGGCGGCACCTCGGGGGCCTCGGACGGCGGCTGGAGCATGAACTCGTTGCCGTCGGCGTCCACCAGCGGATCGGTGAGTGGGTTGAACGACAGGCTACCGCCCAAACCCATGGCCACGGCCAGCTCAGGGCTGGCAATGAAGTTCATAGTGCCGGCGTTGCCGTCGTTGCGGCTGGGGAAGTTGCGGTTGTAGGAGGTAACGATGCTGTTGTCGGTGCCGCGGGCCTCCGGTCGGTTCCACTGGCCGATGCAGGGACCGCAAGCGTTGGCCAGCACGGTGGCGCCGATGGCTTCCAGCGCGGCCTGTTGGCCGTCGCGCTCGATGGTGGCGCGGACCTGCTCGGAACCGGGGGTTACCAGCAGGCCGGAGGCGGCGGCAACGCCCCGTGCGGAGGCCTGGCGGGCCACGTCAGCGCAGCGTTCCATGTCCTCGTAGGAGGAATTAGTGCAGCTGCCTACTAGGGCAACGGAAACACGCTCCGGGAAGCCCTCGCGCTGAGCCTCGGCGGCCAGTTCGGAGATGGGACGGGCGCGGTCCGGTGAGTGAGGGCCGGTGACGTGGGGTTCCAGGGTCGACAGGTCGATTTCCACGATCTGGTCGTAAAACTGTTCCGGATGCTCCTCGACTTCGGGGTCCGACTGGAGCAGGTGGACGTACTCCTCGGCGATTGCAACGAGGTCGCCGCGGCCGGTGGCGCGGAGGTAGGTGGCCATGCGCTCATCGTAAGGGAAAACGTCGCCAGTGGCTCCGAGCTCGGCGCCCATGTTACAGATGGTGCCCTTGCCCGTAGCGGAGATGGAGGCGGCGCCGGGTCCGAAGTACTCGATGATGGCGTTGGTGCCGCCGGACACGGTGAGCTCGTAGGCCAGCTTGATGATGACGTCCTTGGGTGCGGTCCAGCCGCTCATGGAACCGGTGAGCTTAACGCCGATGATGCGAGGGTAGCGGACTTCCCAGGGAAGGCCTGCCATGACGTCGGCAGCGTCCGCGCCGCCCACCCCGATGGCCAGGGAGCCCAAGCCGCCGCCATTGACGGTGTGGGAGTCGGTACCGATGATCAGCGAGCCGGGGAAGGCGTACTTTTCCAACACCACCTGGTGGACAATGCCGGAGCCGGGCTTCCAGAAGCCCATGCCGTACCGGCGGCTGGAGGATTCAAGGAACTGGTAGACCTCGTTGCTCTCATTGAGTGCGTCCTGGAGGTCGGAGGAGGCGCCGACGCGGGCCTGGATCAGGTGGTCGCAGTGGACAGTCGTCGGGACCGCGACGCGGTCGCGGCCCGATTGCATGAACTGCAGGATAGCCATCTGACCGGTGACGTCCTGGTGGGCCACTCGGTCGGGGCGGAGATTGATGTAACTGTCGCCCGGGCGCAGGTCGGCGTCGGCGACGTCGTCCAAGTGGGAAAGCAGCAGTTTCTCGGTCATCGTCAGCGGGCGGTTGAGCCTGGCCCGTACCTGGGTCAGTTTCTCGTCCATCTTGCGGTACGTTTCCCGCACGAATTCAGGAGTGGAATCGATGTTGCTCATTATGTTCGCTCCTCCTCGAGTTTAGCCCCCCTGGGTCGGCCCGACCGGCGCACTGTCAACCACGAAAGCGAAATATGATACAGAATGCCGCGGCGGGCGACCGTGCCCGGGGAGATGTTACAGGGTTACCTTTTCGCCATACTTTTCGGTGAGGTTCATGAAGAGGTGATGACGCAGGGGATTGTTGGCTGGGGTTTCCGAGCGGCGCAGGTAGATACGGTATACGGTAGCCAAATCATCGTCCCGCAACCAAATGGAGTAGCTGGGAAAACCATTGCGCAGGGTGCGGTACAGGAACTCTACCTGGCGAATGCGGCTGAGTTGCAAGGCCGCCTGACCGTCGCCGTCGGTGGCAAGCAGGGCGATGTCTCCGGCAGGGTGGGTGCTCCCGCTGCCATCCACGAATTGCAAGTTGGCGAGTGTGGCGGGAATGGAGACGGTGGCGGCCGAGTTGTGCACCATGATAACGGCTTCGTCCAGCCCGACGGCGGGATCGCCTATTCCACGGCTGCAGTCGGACAGGATACGGCGCAGCAGGTCGATGTCGGCCGGAGGGTTGGTTTCGGTGAGACGGTGGACGGGAACCGCGGTCTCGGTCAGATGGTCGGACACCACTTGATCCAGATCGTCTGGGATGGCGGCAAATCGTACCCGACCCCGCCGGGTGACGGCAGCTTCGCCCTCGATGGAGCCGTAGAGCACTTTTTCGCCGGACCAACGGCGGGCGACGTCGAAACGCGGGCCGTAGGTGCAGCCAAGGATGCAACCCGCTGGGGTGACCTGCACGCGTTCGCCGCCCAGCCGATGTGCGGCGGCACGGAGATCGCTCAGCACGGTGTTGGCGTTGCGGCCGCGATGATACCAGAGTCCGCACCCGTACTCGTCGGTGCAGACGACCACGTTGACTTCAGGGCGAGCGGATCGCTGCGGGTCGGATGCGGACATCAGAGAAAGTGTGAACCGCTAAACGTGCGCCCGGCGACCAAGCGCCGGGCGCACGACGGGTCGGCGTACGCCGGGGGCGCGACGACTACTTGCTGAAGTAGTCGTAGTTTATCTTGATAAAGTCTTCATACATGGACGGCACTGCTTCCTCAGCGAAGATGGCCGTGACTGGGCACACCGGTTCGCAGGCAGCGCAGTCGATGCACTCATCGGGGCTGATGAAGTACATGTCATCGTCGTCGGTGGTGTAGATGCAGTCCACCGGGCAGACGTCGACACACGCGGCGTCTTTGACACCCACGCATGGCTCGGTAATGATGTAGGTCATAGCGGCATTCCCTCGGATGATGTGGTGTGGGTTGACAGTGGCAAGCCGAACTTCGGGCCACAACTCACGGGTGCGGAAATTATAGCACGGCGAATATGCAATGCAAACGCGGCGCGTGGCCGGGACCGCCGGACCGGATGCTTGGGGCGGCGGTTTAAACCCGGGTGAAACGCTTCTTGGTCGAGAGGGTGACGAAGGTCTGGGTCTTTTGCACCCCGTCGATGACGCCGATGCGGGTACGCAGGAAATCGCCGAGGCTTTCGGCGGATTCCAGAGCAGTCCAGACGAATACGTCGTAGGGGCCGGTGGCGACGACGACATAGTGGGCTTCATCAAGGTTGGCGATGGATTCGGCGACGGAGTCGGACTTACCCGGGCCGGTTTCCAAACCGATGAGGGCGGTGGTGCCGTAGCCCATTTTTTCGAGGTTGGGCACTGCCACCACATGGACGATGTCTTCTTTGATGAGGCGGCGCAGCCTGCGTCTTACGGTGCCTTCACTGACACCCACTGCGCGTGCAATCTTGGCGTTGGACGCACGCCCGTCCGATTGCAGTATACCGATGATTTTCAGGTCAAGTTCGTCCATTGGTTGGCAGACTCCGTGCTAAGTATGCGGTCACATGTCTACGTTCAGCAGCGTAGATATTCAGCATAGGATATTATTCGTTCTTGCTGCGGTTGTCAATCATCAATGGGAGATGGATAAACATTATCGTTTTATTCGCGACGAATTCGCTGCTTTTTGGCCGCTTCTAACGCATCATAAACGTAATAGCGGTAGGGATTACGGAGAGTTCCCGTTTTGGGGATCAGCCCACGCTGAGGGTGCCCACACCGCCAACGATCATGACTATAGACGCGGCTTTTGCCGCCAGGACACGGGGGTTCAGCGACTCGTCGAGGAACTGCCAACGCACACGGGACAGGATGGTGGACGCGATGAACACGAACAACGGTCGGGTCGCCAGTACGGCAGCCACCAGGGAGGCGGGCCCCAGACTGTAGGCGTAGACGCCCAGGAGGATCGAGATCGCCGGCATCAGGGATTCGCCGAACAGGAGCATCGCCAGGACCTTGGGCTGCCGCACCGCCTCCATCAGGCGGGGTCCGCCGGTCAGCCCCACGCATAGGAAGACGACGCCCACGGTGGCCTGCTGGATGGCGAATACCGTCAGCACCGGCAGGTGGGCGTTGAGGGCTGCTTTGGTGACCACGAAGCTGGAGGCGGCGCACAAGGCGCTGACGAACAGGAGAGCCGGGCCGTAAATCGCACCACGATCGCGCAAATTGAAGACGGCGGCACTGGGGATGGCCAGACCCGGGCCGATGCGAGTGTAGGGTCGTTCCTGGAACAGCCGCACTGAGATGAGGGCCGCCCCGCCGACCACCAGGCCAATACCGCACCATTGGGCCGGTGAGATGTGCTCATCTAGGAACAACAGGGCCAAAATGGCTACGAAAATCGGATTGGTCTGGGAAATGGCGACCGCTCGAGAAGCCTCCATGAGGCGCAGGCCGCGAAACAGTAGCACCACGGAGCATCCCATGAACAGGCCAGAGACAATGGGAGTAACCGCGACTTGCCACGTGGTGCCGGACGGTACCCCAACGATGGCGGCCACGATGGTGCCGTAGATCAGTCCGGTGGTCCCGCACCACAGGCATAGGGGCGGAACGCCATTCAGGTGGAATGACAGCAGGCGCTTGTCGCAGACGCTGACGAAGCAAAAGGCCAGAGCAGAGCCCAACGCGAGTAGAGGCCACATTACGCTTGCGCAGCCTCGCGATGTATCTCTTCGCTAGCTTCACGCGTACCCAGTTTGTTATTGTGAGGAGCGAAGCGACGCGGCAATCTTGATGCCTGGACGACGGCTCCTCCGCCAACGAGATTGCCGCGCTTCGCTCGCAATGACAGTTTGATCGCGGGTGGGTCCGCGTCAGGTTCGCTAGCATGTTGCGTCAATCGACGCTCGAGGTTCAACGTCGAAGGTACGAACACGGATCGTCCGCGGCGCCAGTTACTGAGTGCCCATCAACGGTCTTCGCGGGACTGGCCAATGGTTTCAGACGCGGCAATGGCCGTCGCAGCGGCCCAGCCAGTTACTGACGCGCATCCGGTTGCGAGCGAAGCCACGGTAGAAGACATCAAAGGCGGGGCGAGCCGGCCACCACTGGGTCCACCCGATCAGCCAGCCAAGACCAGCCAGACGGTAGCCCTCGCGGAGGCTCTCCATGCCCACCGTGACGCTGCCGTCCGGCCGCACGCCGTACATGGCAGACTGGACCCGGTCGGCTTCCAACCCCCATGCCGCAGCGTCGAAATCCTCGGCAGAGATGTCCACGGGCTCGATGGCCCCTGGGCGCCGGCGATAGAGTTTCATCACTTCGCGGCTGCACATCGGGCACGAGCCGTCGTAGAGCATTCGGAAACGGTCACTCATCGCCGGCTTCACCAATGAGGCCTCAGCCATTTTGGGGAGGCTAGGCAGTGTTGACATTTCATCGTAGCCAGATGAGGGCGGCAGCGAATTGCAGAAAGCCAAGGTATCGGCTGGCCAATTTGTCAAACCTGGAAAATACCCGGCGGTAGTGCTTGATCTTGCCGATGAAACACTCTACCACGTGGCGTTCTCGGTATAAGGGTCTATCGTAATCCCGTGGCACTTTGCGGTTGGACCGTGGGGGGATCACTGCCACCATGCCCTCTTCTGCCAAATGGTCGACGAAGTCCTGCGCGTCATATCCTTTGTCCGCGATTACGTACTCGCTCCGGTAGCCGGTGAGCAGGGTTTCCGCCTGGGTGATGTCATGCTGCTGTCCCGGCGTCAACGTGAACCGCAGGGGGTTGCCCAGAGCGTCCACGCTCCCGGGAACCTTCGTGCTGAACCCGCCGCGACTGCGGCCCAGGGCTTGCGCTGATTGCCCCCCTTTTTGCGGGGGCTCCCCCAGCGCACTGGTGCGCTCGAACCACCGTACTGTCGATGACCAGATATTCCAGGTCCGGTTCCGTACTGAAATGCTGGTGCAACCGCTCCCAGACGCCACGGTCGCACCACCGGGCGAACCGTTTGTAGATGGTGTTCCAGTTGCCATACTCGGCCGGCAGCAGTCGCCACGGCGCTCCGGAGCGATCCATCCACAGCACGCCCTCGACAAACCGCTGGCATTCCGCCGCGTCGCCAACGTACACGTCAGGGCAATCCCGCAGGAATTGCAAAATCTTCGCCCATTGGTCTGAAGGTATGGTTATACTCGCCATGGGGCAATTGTACCGCAGTCCAAATGTCAACACTGCCTAGTCGTCCGCTGGGGTGAGCACGGCGGCGTCGGCAGCCATCTGCGCGGCCTGGGCGGCTGCGAGACTGGCGACGTCGGTGCCCACGTCCTGGATGCCGTACTTCTTTTCCAGCTCGTAGATGGCGTCCAGACCCAACACGGAGGCAACGTCCCAGCGGGTGCCGTAGCGGTCGGGGTTCACCTGGCCGGCGCTCATGAGCTCTTCGTAAGCGGCGCGCACCTGCTTGTATATGAGCCAGATGGTGCTGCCGCAGATCATGATCTTGTAGCCTAGTTCGTCCATGGTCTGCGTCGTGGCCAGATCGCCGTTGTACATGCGGGGCACGTCAGGCAGGTCGGCGGCGTAGCGCTGGATGTCGTCCTGGGACTTGATGCCATCGACGAATACGAGATCGGCGCCGGCTTCAACGTAGGCCCGGCATCGCCGGACGGTGTCTTCCCATCCGGTGACGGCGTAGGCATCGCAGCGGGCGATAATGACGAAATCCGGGTCGGTGCGGGCGTCGAGGGCGGCGCGGATCTTCTGGACGTGTTCTTCGACGGGAACAACCTGCTTGCCCGCGAAGAAACCGCACTTCTTGGGGAACACCTGGTCCTCAAGGTGAAGGGCGGCGACGCCGGCGGCCTCGTACTCGCGGACGGTGCGGTGCACGTTGAGGGGGTTGCCGTAGCCGGTGTCGGCGTCGCAGATGACCGGGATGTTGACGGCGTCCGCGATGTACTTGGCGTTGGCGACCATTTCGGTCATGGTGAGCAGGCCGACGTCGGGGAAGCCGCGCTCGGCCGCGGTGCCGGCGCCGGTCATGTAAACGGCCTGGTGTCCCACGTCTTCGGCGATGCGGGCGTGCAGGGCGTTGAGCACGAAGGGTGCGACGACCATCCGGTCGGACGTGAGCATCTGGCGCAGCTGGGTAGTGGCTTTCATGGTTGCAACACCTCTCCTAAAAGATGCGGTCGGTTTCGGCGACTAGGGGCGGGAGGAGCGCCTCCATCCAGGGAACCATGTCGCGCAGGACTTCCACGGGGATTTCGTGGCCCATGTTGTATTCGTGGTAGGACAGGCTGTATTTCTCCGCGTCCAGGAATTCCCGGGTGCGGCGCGCGCTGTCCATCGAAACCATCTGGTCATAGAGCCCGTGGGCGACGAAAACCGGCTGCTCGCGATGATCGGGCAAGCGCGGTCGCAGGACCTCGTGGTCCGGCAGGGAGGCACTGAGGGCGATGAGAGCCACAAACTTGTCCGGCCGCTCCAGACCCATGCGGTACGTCATTCCGCCGCCCTGGGAAAAGCCTAGCAAGACGGCGCGGTCTTCCTGCGCGTGGAACTCGCTCAGCACTTCGGAGAAAAATGCGTCGAGGAGCGACTCGGCTTGGTCGAAATGTTCCTCGGTCGCCTGTCCGCGCGGCGGATGCCAGCCGTAGCCGATCATGCCGGGGGCCAGTTCGAAGGGGATGGGCGCATTGGGGCATACGTACACGTAGCCCTTGCGGTTGATGGACGGAGCGAGGCCAGCGAGGTCCTGCATGTTGGCGCCGAAACCGTGCAACATGACGACCAGGGGATAGTTGGCGTCGGCGTCGTAGTCGTCGGGGAAGATGACGAGATAATGGAGTCCGTCGTCGGCGACCCTGCGCTGTTCGGAGTGCATCGGTCAGGCTCCTTTCTGTCGCTATGCGATGGAGGCTAACCCAATCGTAACATATCGAGGCATGGGGACTATTTGGGAAGCGGAGGCCTTGCGCAGGCGCCGGGCACGCCGGCACGTGGTCAGCGGCGTCAACAGCCGGGTTGACCGTAGTTGCCGCAGCAGCCGTGCAGGGACACCACCTTCAGCCGCACGTTTGAGGCTACCAGCGCCAGCACCTGACGCCACGGCAATCCGGTGCGGCGTAGGTTCGCGAACGCGGAACCCAGGCTGTCGGGACCACCATGTTGGTGGTTGTGGGGATGACCGTGTTCAGGCTCTGGGTCAGCCATGGGTGCAGCTCGCCCCCGAGTTCAGGCCCGGATAGCCGCGGCGTTGGTATCGCCGCCGCCGAACACGCCGAAGGGGTTCAGTGAGCGCGGCGCGTCGTAAACGTCCATTCGCTCGGTACGCTTCAGCCAACCAACCACGATGTACGTGAGCGGTGTGGCGATGATCTCGTAAACCGACTTGGCGATCCACGCGCATATGGCGGCGTTGAACACCGGCAGCCACGAGCCGTCCGGGCCGATCCACAGGCCCGAGACACCGAAGGCGATGGTGAAAAACAGGATGGAGTCGATGCCTTGGCCTAGCACTGTGGAGGATATGGTGCGGAGCCAGAGGTAACGGCCTTGGGTGCGGTTCTTCAGCAGCACCATCACCACGGCGTTGGTGAACTCGCCGACGATATAAGCAACGAACGAACCCAGCATAATCCAGCCAGTGGCCCCCAGGATGGTCTGATATTCCTCCTGGTTGTCCCAGAAGACCGCGCCGGGAATCATGCCTCCGACCCAGAAGAGGACCACCATCAGCAGATTGCACACGAACCCCAGCCAGATGACGCCGCGGGCCACCCGGAACCCGTACACCTCGGTCAGGATGTCGCTGATGATGTAGGCGACGGGAAAGCAGACGATGGCCGCCGACACGACGAACAGGTCGCTGCCGATAAAGTTGAACGGCAGGGTGAGCAGCGTAACCGGCTTGATGGCAATGATGTTGCTGACCAGCAACACCGTCACCGCCACCGCGGCGATGATGACCAGTTTCCCGGAGAATTGCATGTGTGGCCTCTCTGACGGGGGATACCGGGTCTACAGCAAAGGCAGGTAACGTGAAATCTCGTAGTCGGTAACCGTAGAGCGATATTCCTCCCACTCCTGCTGCTTGTTGCGGATCAGGGTTTCATAGACGAAATCGCCGAGAGTCTTGCGCAGAAGTTCACTATTTTCCGCCAACGCGATTGCCTCGCCCATGCTGGTGGGTAGGCGTCCGATGCCGCGAGCGGTGCGCTCTTCCGGGGACATGGACATGACATCGCCCGTGATTGGTGAGGGCACCGGATACTCGTCCTCGATCCCCTTCAGGCCGGCGGCGAGCAATACGCTGAAAGCCAGGTACGGGTTGCAGGCCGGGTCAGGGGCGCGGTACTCGACGCGCAGCGAGGTTTCGTAGCCGGCCTTGTACGAGGGAACCCGAATCAAATCCAGGCGGTTGGACATGGTCCAGGACACATGCACCGGCGCCTCGTACCCAGGCACCAGCCGCTTGTAGGAGTTGACCCACTGGTTGGTCACCAAGGTGATTTCCGGCGCGTGGCGCAGGAGGCCGGCGATGAATCGCTTGCCGATCACTGACAGATGAAGGTCGTCGTCCGGGTCATAGAAGGCGTTGCTGTTGCCGCGGAACAGCGACTGGTGGGTATGCATACCGCTGCCGTTGGAAGTGGAAAACGGTTTCGGCATGAAGGAGGCATAGACGCCCTGTTGCTGGGCCAGTTCTTTGATAACCATCCGGGCGGTCATCACGTTGTCGGCCATGGTCAGGGCGTCGGTGTATTGGAGGTCGATTTCGTGCTGGCTGGGCGCGCCCTCGTGGTGGGAATACTTGACGGGAATGCCCATTTCAGCGAGGTTGAGCACGGTGTCGCGACGCAAGTCGGAGGCCGGGTGACTGGAAAGCTGGTCGTAATATCCGTAGGTGTCCAGAGGCTCTGGCGTTGCGGTGTCCCGGAAGTAGAAGTATTCAAGCTCCGGGCCGACGTAATATATGTATCCCAGGCTGGCCAGACGTTCCAAATTACGCTTCAACACGTGGCGTGGATCGCCTATGAACGGCTCTCCCCTGGGGGTACGGACGTCGCAGAAGATGCGGGCCACGGCGTTGCGCCGGGGCCGCCAGGGCAGGAGGGTGAAGGTGGTCGGGTCTGGGAAAGCCCGCATGTCGCTTTCCGTGTCGGTGCTGTAACCCTCGATGGCTGCGCCGTCGAATCCGACGCCCAGCTCCAGGGCATCCTCCAGATCGTCCACGGTAATGGCGAATCCCTTGAGGTTGCCGAGGATATCGGTGAACCACAGGCGGATGAATTTGACGTCGAAATCGCGGGCGCTGCGGAGCACGTACTCGCGCTCGGCGGCGTGGTGGTCAGTCAGCACGGGTGGTCTCCTGGAAGATGGTTGTCCCGACACACCGGATTTTCTCCGGAGCATTGTACCAGTGGGGGCGGGTTGTAACCCGCCCCGGCACGGTTCGACGACGACAGTGTCGCGACTAGGCGTCGAAGTACTTGAAGAATTCGATGGGATGAGGGCGCAAACGCAGGTCGTCCACGTCGTTCTTCTTGTAGTCCAGCCAAGTTTCGATGAGGTCGTCGGTGAAGACGCCGCCCCGCATGAGGAACTCGTTGTCGCGTTCGAGGGCGCCGAGGGCCTCGTCCAGCGAGCCGGGAACCTGACGGATCATGGCCAGATCGGCGGCGGACATCTCGTAGAGGTTCTGGTCCACGGGGTCCGGCGGCTCGATCTCGTTGATCACACCGTCGATGCCGGCCATGAGCATGGCGGCGAAGGCAATGTAGGGGTTGCAGGACGGGTCAGGAGCGCGGAACTCCAGGCGGCGGGCCGCCGGGCTGGCGGAGTAAGTCGGGATGCGGATGCACGCCGAGCGGTTGCGCACCGAGTAGACCAGGTTCACTGGAGCCTCGAAGCCGGGCACCAGGCGCTTGTAGCTGTTGGTAGTGGGAGCGGCGAAGGCCAGCAGGGACGGCGCGTGCTGCAGCAGACCGCCGATGTAGTGCCGGCAGGTGGCGGACAGCATGGCGTAGCCGTTGGCGTCGTAGAACAGGTTGGATCCGTCCTTCCACAGGCTCTGGTGGGTGTGCATGCCGGTGCCGTTATCGCCGAAGAGAGGCTTGGGCATGAAGGTGGCGACCTTGCCGTGAGCCTTGGCCACGTTCTTCACCACGTATTTCAGGATGGTTACGGTGTCGGCCATGGTGGTCAGGGTGTCGTAGCGGACGTCGATCTCGGCCTGGCCGGCGGTAGCCACCTCGTGGTGGTGCTTTTCGACGATGATCCCGAAGTGCTCGATCTTTTGCACCATCTCGGAGCGGATGTCCTGGAAGGTGTCGAACGGAGGGGTCGGGAAGTAGCCTTCCTTGTTACGGGGGCGGTAGGCCAGGTTGTTGCCGCCGTCGATGGTCCGCTCGACGCCGGTGTTCCAAAAGCCTTCGTCGGAGTCGATGAAGTAGTAACCGGAGTTAATGTTCTGGTCGAAGCGAGCGGATTCGAAGATGAAGAACTCGGGCTCAGGGCCCCAGTAACTGGTGTCGGCGATGCCGCTCGCCCTGAGGTAGGCCTCGGCCTTGTGGGCGACGTGGCGCGGGTCGCGGCTGTAGGTCTCGCGAGTTACCGGGTCGAGGATATCGCAGATCATGTGGAGAGTGGGGATCTTGAAAAACGGGTCGACGGCGGCGGTGCTGGCGTCGGGGATCAACAGCATATCGCTTTCGTCGATGGACTTGAAACCGCGGATGCTGGAGCCGTCGAAGCCGTACCCTTCGGCCATGTTGTCCTCGCTGAGCTCGCTCAGGGGTATGGAGAGGTGCTGAAACGTGCCTGGCAAGTCGGTGAACCGCAGGTCAATGATGCCGATGTTGTTGGACTTGCAAAACTCGATGACTTCTCTCGGGGTCATACTGGGTTCCTCCTTTGCGATCATTTTTGTGCGAGTTAGCGTCGGTGTCTGGTATTGCGGACCGGGAGTCCAAGTGATTAGTTCATTCCCTCCCCGTGCTGGGTGAGGTCGATGCCGATCTCTTCTTCCTGGTCAGTGACGCGCAGGCCGATGGTGTACTTCAGGGCGAGCAGGATGATGGCGGAGACCACGAAGGACCAGGCGAAGGCGGCGGCGATGCCGATGATCTGATAGAGGACCTGTTCAATGCGGGTGACGTCGGCTTCCAAAGCGCCGAAGCCGATGCCGACGAAAATTCCGGTGGCCAAAGCGCCCCACATACCGCCGATGCCGTGGATACCGAACACGTCGAGAGAGTCGTCGATGCGGAATCGGTGTATCAGCTCTACGGCGATGAAGCAGGCTCCTCCGGCGCCGGCGCCGATGATGATGGCCGGCATGACGCCGACAAAGCCGGCGGCGGGGGTGATCGCCACCAGGCCGGCCACGGCTCCAGCCGCGGCGCCGCTGGCGGATGGGCGCTTGGTGATGAACCAGGAGATGATTGACCATGAGGACATGGCGGTGGCTGCCGCCACGTTGGTTACAACGAAGGCGTTTGCGGCACTGTCCGTTGTCAGGTCGAAGCTGCTGCCAGCGTTGAACCCGAACCATCCGAACCACAGCAGGCCGGCTCCCAGAAGGACCAGCGGCACGTTGCCCGGCGTGATGGTGGTAGTGCCGAAACCGCTGCGGCGTCCCACTATGAGCGCGGCCGCCAGGGCAGCCGTGCCCGACGCGATGTGGACCACGGTGCCGCCGGCGAAGTCGAGGGCGAATCCGGATTCGCTCATCCCCAGGACACTGCCCAGGTTTCCGAGCCAACCGCCACCCCAGACCCAGTGGCACAGCGGGGCGTACACGATAGTCACCCAGAGGGCGGCAAAGATAATGTAGGACTGGAACTTGAACCGTTCGGCAAAGCCGCCGGCGATGAGGGCTACGGTGATAATGGCGAACATGCCCTGGAAGATCATGAAGGCCTGCTCGTCCAGGCCGACGCCCACCATGCCGAACTTGGAGAGGTCACCGACGAAGCCCAGGCCGCCGACGCTGTTTCCAAAGGCAAGACTGTAGCCCCAAAGAACCCACAGTACGCTGACCACTCCGATGGCTGTGACGGAGTGCATCATGGTGCCAATCACGTTCTTATGGCGAACCAGGCCGCCGTAGAACAACGCGAGACCGGGCACCATAAGGAACACCAAGGCAGCTGAAATCAGAAAAGAGAATACTTGCAGCTCGGTGAACTCCATGTCTCTATCTCCCCACTATTGACGACCGCCAGATGCTTTTTCACTGGGACACCGCTGCGGCCCGCTCGAAAGCGGATGGCTTTGCCGTCAACGGTGGTGTTGGGATGCATGTGTCGGCGAGAAAAATGTACTGAATCAGTCTAGATTTCCAGTGTTACGGACTAATGACAGAAATGTTACAAAGTTGTTACGGCGAACCGGGAAGTCCTCTTTCGGGAAGGGCTGTATAGGGGTCCACGGACAGCGCTGGACTCAAACAGACCTACGCAACAAAGCGAGATCCGGGAGTGTCCACAGGCCTCGGCACCGTGGCAGAGATACGCTCCCATGCTGTGGATGAACGGGTGGATTTCATGTAAGAACCTGTCTACGATCTCTGGAATAGGTTCAGTTGAGACTATGATCAGGGGAGGGGTAATCATGTCTCATTCTTATCCCAGCGACATTAGCCGGGAGCAATTCGCCCGTATTCTGCCGACGTTGGAGTCGGCCCGCCGTCGGACCAAGCCCCGCACCGTGGCATCGGCGCACCGTGGCATGGGACTGAGCGACGACCGCAACTACGCCCGTTATCATCAAGTGCTCAATCGGGCGGTGTGGTCGCCCCGCCAGGCGGCACGCATCCTGTTGGGACTGCTGATCCTCTACTTGGATCAAGGCGATGGTCCGTTGATCTTCGGCATACGAGCCTTTTACCAATCACGAAACCCTGGAACGGCGCCGCGGTCCTAAAATCAAATCCTTGGGCATCTACCGCGATGCGGTGCGTTCCAGCCGGAGCCACCTGGTCAAGGCCAGCGGTCTGCGCTGGATTTCCCTGATGTGGCTGGGCCAGGTCCCCTGGGCGGGACGCTATTGGGCCTGGCCTTTTCTCACCGTGCTGGCGCCTGCGGAACGCTACTACCGGCAGCGCGGACGCCGCCACAAAAAACTCACCGACTGGGCGCGGCAGATGGTCATGCAACTGCGCCGCTGGCTGACCCAGCGCCCCCTGGTGCTGGTGGGCGACGGCGGCTACGCCGTCCTGGACCTGCTCCACTGCTGCCAATCCCTGCGTGAACCCGTTACCCTCATCACCAGATTGCGCCTGGACGCGGCCCTCTATGAACCGGCGCCACCACGTCAACCGAGCCGGAACGGTCGGCCACCGCTGAAAGGCCGACGGCGGCCCGCGCTGAAATCACTCGTCGACCATCCCGGTCAGTCCTGGGCCACCGCGGTGGTGGCGTGGTACGACGGCACCACCCGTACGGTGGAGCTCACCTCGTAAACTGCGGTCTGGTATCGTTCGGGCAAGCCGCCGGTGCCCCTGCGCTGGGTCTTGGTTCGGGACCCCCAAGGAGAATTCGCTACACAGGCTCTGCTGTGCACTGACCTGGCCGTGGACCCGGCGCAGGTTCTGGAATGGTTTGTGCTGCGCTGGCAACTGGAGGTCACCTTCCAGGAGGTGCGAGCACATCTGGGTGTGGCGACCCAACGCCAGTGGTCCGATCGCGCCATTGCCCGCACCACGCCGATCCTGATGGGCCTATTCTCCTGGACCACCCTGGCGGCTCACTTGATGCAGGAACAACAGCCCATGAGCCAGCGCACCGCGGCCTGGTACGCCAAGCCGTCTCCAACTTTCGTGGATGCCAGCGCTCTGGTGCGCCGCCACCTGTGGCTGGCCTCCGAGGGTTTTTCACTGTCCGAGGCAGAACCGGATATATGGAAAGTCCCGGCTGTCCTGTACCACCGACTTGTAGATTCCCTCGCCTACGCGGCTTGAAATGCGCAAAGCCTAGCATAGGACAGCGTGTCGATCATCCTGCGGTACAAGAGGCGCGGGATTTTTATCGATTCGTGCTCGCGCCCGGACGGCCTAAAAGTTCCCTGCTGCGCCCAGCGGTATCGTCTGACCAGGGCAATGGCGTCGGCGAAGGAGGGGCTGGTTTTGTCATACCACGCCGTGGCGCGTGGAGCCATGCCACCCTGCTGACCGATTAGGACATCCGCCGCCAGGGTCACCACGCTGAACAGGCCAAAGAGCGCGGGGTAGTACGCGCGATGGCCTGTTCCGACCACTGGTGCTGGGTTTCCATGCCCAGGTGGGCCCGCAGTTCCTCAAAGGTCACCTCGACCTGCCACCGCAGCAGATAGCACTGCAGTATCCGCAGCGGTTCCGCCTCGACGCAGGAAGCGGCGGATGCCTTTGCGAATGCCATGCAGCCAGCAGCCTGAAAAATGCTGGACAAATTCACAACAACGGACATAACTGACCCGCACGCCGCAAGTAGATTTGAGTAGAAAACCTCAATTTACAGCACTGTACAATACGCTAAAATACTGCTACCTTAGATTCGCTCCCTCGGCACCAATTTCCTCATTTCCCACTCAAAAACGGCCTCAGTCGGGGCCGTTTTGCTATTTTGTCGACCAAAGTGGCAAATTCCCCGCACCAGGGGCAATAACCGCCGCCGGAATGGAAGCCAGCACATCCCTTCTCTGTCTTCGTAAACGAACGCACATCGCTAAAATGTCGGCCAACCATTACCACCGGCGCTGGACTACTCTTCGCCGCCGAAAATGTGCTGATGCCGAGTTGCTTGGCCCAGGCGCGAAGCCACACGGGTGTCGCCCCGCCAGCAGGTAGAGCAGTGGGTAAGTCGCGCCCAGGAACTTCCCTCGGCGAAGGCGGTGGGCGACGCGACAGAAGCGGTGAAGGGGGAATTGGGGCAGATTGAAGACCGGCTAATCCAGTCGGCGCACCAGGGTGCCCGGGACCAATTGGACCTGCCGGTGCCGCTCAACCGCAAGCTGCTGGAACTCACCGCCGTTGTCGCCAACGCCGCCTGTCCGCCTACTCACCAGATGTATCAGGTCTTCGACTGCCTCTCCGCCGACACAGACCAGCAACTGGTGACCTTACAGCAAGTTGTGGATGAAGGCGTGGCCCAATTTGCCAACCTGGTGCGGGACCTGGACATACCTGCCATTGCGACGTGAATGGGAGTCCGAAGGCTCCACCAGATAATACCGATGGTGATTCTGCCATTACTGGTCCCTGTGTTTCCCGCGCCGGGAAAGCGGCCGCGTAATTCAAGCGCTGCACTTGGCTTGCAAAGATTTCCGCTGGCATCCGGTAACCCAGGCACTTGCATGGAATGTTGTCGTATCCCTGCACCAAATGGGTGAACCGCTCCGGAGGCACCGTGGCTAGATCGGTATTGCGGGGTAGGCCGCGACGCAAACGTCCGATGGCGTTTTCCACGCCGCCCTTCCGCCTCGGCGATGACGGGAAGACGGGTCAATCAGTCCTTTAGCAGGACGTAGACCGCGGCCGATGGCGTCAGGTCGTTGTGCGAATGGCCCTTGCCGGTGACGTCCTCCATCAGACGGATATCCCCGGCTCGCAGCACCCGTTTAGCGCCGTCGCTGGCCCCGATCTCCACCTCGCCCGACAGGTGGATAATCAGCCGGCACTCGGGCAGGGGATTAAATTCCCTGTGGCGCGACCCGTCAAACTCCTGCACACGCACCTCGGACACATTGACCAACGCCCCCAGCTCCGGGTGATCCTTCAGCTTCAGGTCCTCTATGTGGCTCTCGCCAGCGGCGTCCGAAAATACTCGATATATTGCCATTTCGCCCCCGGTACATTTGTGAAACCTTCGCTGCTCGTTAGCGCAACTCTAAGAGCCTGTTTACAATCTTTTGAGGATTAGCACCATGAAGGCAAGCACCACCATTTGCCGGCTGGTATTGAGCTTTCTTGCACAGTTCTTCCAGAGTCGGCGGCACTTTTCCAGCCAGGCGAAAGACCGCTCCACCACCCATCGCTTCGGCAGCACCACGAAGGTGTGCAGTTCGTTGCGTTGCACCACTTCCACCGCGTCTCCCAACAAGCTTTGCACCGCAGTGGCAAAGGGCTTCCCGGTGTAACCCCCGTCCACCAGCACCTTCTGGACCTGGCTGAGGTCGGACCGGTTTTCGTCAAACATCGCCAAAGCCCCAGCCCGGTCGGTAACATTGGCGGTAGTCACGTGTAGCGCATGGGGCAATCCTTGCGTGTCCACCGCGATGTGACGCTTGATCCGGACACCTTCTTGCCCGCGTCATAGCCCTTGTGCCCGGCGGTGTCCGTGTTCTTGACGCTCTGGGAGTCCACGATGCAGCAGCTGGTCTGCTCTTTCCGTCCATTGCTTTGTCGGACCGCGCCAACCGATTTTTTTTAGGACTTGCTCCAGAATGGATTCTTTCGCCGGGCCAGGCTGCTCGCTCCACTGCCGGAAATACTGGTAGCAAGTGCGCCAATTGGGGAAGTCCGCCGGCAGCATTCGCCACTGGCACCCGCTTTTCAAGAAGTACAGCACGCCGCAGAAAACGTCATACAAGTCCACGGTGCGGGGCTTGGTCCGACGGCGGGCCGACTCCAACGTCGGCAGAATATGGGCAAATTGCTCCGGGCTGATGTCGCTGGGATAAGAATGAGACATGATTACCCCTCCCCTGATCACAGTCTCAACTTAACCTATTCCAGAGATCGTAGACAGGTTCTAACACTACCAATATCGTCAAAACACTTTTTGTTCTCCAAACCGAACGACGTCGGGTTGCGACACCGTAGCTTGAGGTTCCGCAACGTGTGCGCCGGTCGGGTATCGCCGTGATTATCCCACGATCCTTGCATCCAGCAACCAACATTTGAACGGGCGATCCGTACTGTTCGCGACAGCCAGCGCGTGACTCGGCGCGCGAACTGGTCGATGTCCCCAACACGGAAAAACTGACCGCAGCCTGGGTTCGAGCACTTGAGATAAAGCGGCTGGAAGTCGGTCCGCAATCCTGTTGCTACCAACTCAGGTTCGGCGCTGATCTCGTCTAACCCAGTGTGTCGTGGCCGAATGTGGAGACAGTTGTGGTGGTAGTGGCTCAGTTTGAAATGGCATAAAATCCATCCGTCAGGGAATGAGGCTTCGCGGGTGCTTGGCGATGCGGTGGTCCGTCCTGCGGTGCTGCGCCATGCACGCTGCGTAGCACTACCGACCTCTTCGCAGGCAGATGGCGGCGTTCCAACACGGGTTCGTACCACAGGTCAATCCATACGATGCCGGTAATGTACTGCTTTGCTGCTGCCGCCGTGTCTGGCGGTCTGGTCGTTCACATGGAATTGTGCCATCAGGCCGATGCGGGCCCGCAGCTAGTACTCAATCAAGCGTGGAAAGGCAGGGATAGAGGCGATGCAATTTGGATCGGGCATCTTGAGTGCTGAACCGCCAGTTGATGGTGACGCCCGCTGCGTTGCGCTCGGTCTCGTAGGCGGTGAGTGTTCAGATTGTCCAGCACCACGCGGACCACGGCGCGTCTGGGTAGGCCACGTCCACCAGCCACTGCATCTGGTGGGCGAAGTCCGGCATGGTGCGGCGCTCGGTGATGGCCACGTGCCGCCAGCCCGCCAGGGGTTCACAGGTCAGGAAGATATTGCGGGGCCGCCGCGCCGATACTCGTAGTCCTGCCGCCGCAGCCGTCCCGGCTGGGCGGGCAACGGCGGGCGCACGTCCGACAGCAGTTGTGTGGAGGTCTCATCGAAGCACAACACCGGCCGTTGGGGGTCGTAGGGCTCGGCGTACAGGTCCAGCACGTCCTCCATCGCCGCCACGAACTCGCCGCCTACTTTCGGGATGCACCATTGCGCCTTCCGCCACGGCTTGAGGGTGTTTTTCAGCCTGAGCCTTACCGTCTCATACGACAGGGTCTCCACCAATCCCAACTCCACCACCTTGTCCGCCAGCAACTGCAAGGTCCAGTGCTCATGCCCCTCGGGAGCGTCGCTGCACGCCAGGGCAATCAGATGGGCTTCTGACTTGTCATCCAGCTTCCGATACCGATTGGCTTGGGGGTGGTCGTGCAGCACGCCGTCCAATCCCTCCTCGGAGTACCGACGCTTGGTGCGGAACACCGTGCGCGGCGACGTGTCCAGGGCCGCCGCCACCTGGGAAGCACTCCAGCCTTCGTCGGACTTGAGCAGGATGCGCGCCCGATTGATCACTCGAGCGGAGCGCTGGCCGCTGCGGATCAACCGCTCCAGTTGGGCCCGACCTTCTGATGACAACCGTATCGCATATTTCTCCGCAACCATGGATGCCACACCTCCCGCACCGCTGTTTCACCACCAGCGTAGCAATCATAGCCCGTTTCATCCTTCATCTGCTGATACAAGTTTGACTGAGTACTAGGTTCTGTTGACATTTTACCGGAGCCAGATGAGAGCGGCGGTGAAATGCAGGAAGCCCAGGTATCTGGTGTCCAGCTTCTCAAACCGGGAGAAGATCCGGCGATAGTGCTTCATCTTGTTGATGAAGCATTCCACCAGATGACGCTCCCGGTACAGATGCCGGTCATAGTCGGCGGGTTCCTTGCGGTTTGAGCGGGGCGGAATGACCGGCATCATACCCAGTTCCAGAATGTGTTGGCGAAACTCCTGGGCATCGTACCCTTTGTCGGCCAGTACGTGCTCGCCAGCATAACCGGCGATTAAACCCTCCGCCTGGGTGATGTCGTGCTGTTGCCCTCCGGTCAGGATGAATCGCAATGGGTTACCCAAGCCGTCCACGCTCACGTGAATCTTGGTGCTGAACCCGCCGCGGCTCCGGCCCAGGGCCTGGGCCGCCTGGCCACCCTTTTTGGGGGAGCTCCTGCCGCGCAAGGGTGCGCCCGGACCACCGTGCTGTCGATGATCAGGTATTCCAGATCCGGGTCGCCGGAGCAATGTTGATGCATTTGTTCCCAGACCCCCTGGTCAGTCCAACGGGCGAATCGTTTGTAGACGGTGTTCCAGTTCCCGTATTCGGCCGGCAGCAGTCGCCACTGGGCCCCAGAGCGATTAATCCATAAGACGGCCTCGACAAAACGCCGGCAATCCGCCTCCTGTCCAACGTACAAGCCGGTGCAGCCACGCAAGAAATCGAGAATCCTAGCCCACTGTTCTGGTGATAATCTGATGTTTGACATACGGCCATTATAATGAAATGTCAACAGAACCTAGTCTCCCTGGGTGTCGACCAGGTCATGCTCTCTCAAATAGTTGACGTCCCGGGCCAGAGTTCGGGCTGAGACGCAAGGTAAAGGCGCGATAGCAGCTCGGTGCCCGCTCGTATTGAGTACGCTCGCTGGTTTGCCCTTCCGTGCTGGGCGGCGTTGTAGCGGGAGCAGCTGTGGCGAGTGGGTGCGTCAATGCGGGCGTAATGGCGGCGGAAGCCGCGGGTTTGTTGGCGGTGGCTGCGGCAGGTTTCATTTGCATTATCTCGTGCTTCAGCCTTTCATCCCGATACTGGAGCAGAAGACGGCAGCCCTAGATCAGGTAGCACCGCGGCAGGGTTGGGAGACGCCCGAGTAGTACCGGAGGCTACGCCGTCTGCTGGAGCATCGCAATGGCAAACAATGCGAGCGGGAACCCGTGCAGGTGAGGAGCAGGTGTCCCGCGTCGAACTATATTTGCCGAATTGTCGTCGATTGGTTTTGCCGTGCCCCGAAGAACCCGCCTACCTGGCGGCCTTCTATTCGGGATCCTGGGCATAGTGGGGCATGACTTCAGACACAAACAATTCCAACGAGCGCATCGTCTCCTCATGGGACAAGTGGCCCCACTGAAAGGCGGCTACGAAGTAGTTGGCCCCGGTCTCGACATATTCGTCCATGTAATGCCGGATGGAGTCCGGGGAGCCGGCGACAACATTGAATCCGCCTCCTCCCGGCGCAGCGTGCTCCTCGAGCCCCGCGGAACCGGACCTTCGTGCCGCGGCGGCCCTACTGACCTGCGCCTCCCGGTCGGGCAGGTTGGACGGTCTGGCATTGGCGTTACCCCCGAAGAATTGGGTTAGGCCGCGCCTCTCCACTTCCAGTCGGCGGGGCGTGCCCAGGTTCCACTTGTACTGGTCCCACGCAGGTTGGGCCATGGCTGCGGCTTCCGCGTCCGTCTCGGCCAGGAACAGGTGGTTGACCAACCCTATCTTGGGCGCTTCACCTTGGGCGTTTAGCGCGCCCGGCCCCTGGTGCTCATCCCAAAGCTGGAAGTAGCGGTCCACGTTTGACTGAAACGAGTCCAGGTTCCCGACGATGATGGAATGCATCCCGTTGACGGCTGCGGTCTCCACGTTCCGCATGTACCACAGGGGCGGATAGGGGTCCTGTTTGGGCCGCAAGCACATCGGCAGGTCGTCAAAATTGTAGAACTCACCCCGGTAGGTCAGCGAATCGTTGCCCAGTCCCTCCTTGACCACCGCCAGCGTCTCAAGGTACCGCGCATAGTTCGCCTCCACGTCCGAGTCCTGTCCCCAGAAGTAGGCCTCGATTATCCCGCCTCGGCCCACCCCGATGTCCATCCTCCCGCCGCTGAGGTTGTCCAACATGCAGATTTCCTCGATGAGGCGCACCGGGTGGTGCAACGGCAGCACGTAGACGCACGGTCCCAACCGAATGGTTCGTGTCCTGGCGGCCGCGGCCGCCAGGAACACGTTTTGAGACGGCGCAAGACTATGGACCGCCGGTGTGTGGTGCTCCGCTAGGTGGTAGGAGTAAAACCCGGCGGACTCCAACCGCTCTATCTGGTCCAGCCGCTCCCCGTAAATTTGGTCCAGCGGTACGCCGGGAATGGGCTCAATGTGGTCGAATACCCCAAACTGCAATGCCATGAATAGGCTCCCTCGTGCAAATCAATCGTCTCGCGCCTCAATAGCCCGCCTGATGGCCGCAGAACGCGCAAGCGGAACTTGAGCCGCAGTTTCAACTCTAGTGTAACCCTAATCTACCGAAGGGATGTAGCCATGTCGGTCAGACAAGGGATGAGAGGCAAGAGAAAGAGACAGTGAGGCCTTGATTCCAATAGATTTGGCGGGGTGCGGTAGCCACTCCAAGGGGATGTTGACGGCCCGCAGTGTCGGTGCCGGGCGAGATGGTCAGGGCAGCAAGCAGTAAGAGACGCTCGGGAACCGACCTGGCGCGAATCTGCGAGGCGGTTTGGTGCTTTGGTGGATGGGTCATGCGCCGACGGCGCCGTCAGGCAGGAAATGGCAGGGCTCGCAATCGGGCCAGGGCGCGATTGAACTGGGTTTATCAGGGTCAGCGCTGGGGAAGATGCAAAGTGAGGCGGCGTGCCGAGCGAGTGAGCCGTCCGGCCATAGAGAAGAAGCGTCGTCGCAGGGTTTTGGTGGTTGCCAGTTGCTTGCCCAGACCGATGCTCACGGTCCAGCGGGCCAGGTCATGGGCCATCACCTGTACGGCCAGCCAGGCGCCGTTGGCAGCGAAGCGGCCCGAGGGGAGATGGTTGAGCCCGACGCCGTACTTGAGGTCTCGGATAGCATTCTCGATCTCGGCGTGGCGGCGATGGTCGGCCTCCGGTTCGAGGATGTCCCCGTCCCGGTAGGTGATTAAGCCCGAATCCACCGAAGGGACACCGCGGCGGTGGTCCGACACGGGGCGAGGGGTCAGGGAACGGGCTGGCGGAGGCCTGATGTCGGTGAGATAGTCGATGTGGAGCGTGGATGCCGCGCCAAGGGGATGTTGACGGCCCGTAGTAGCGGCGTTGGGCGCGATTTTCAGCGCAGACCGCAGGCGGAGACCGTCAGGGGCCCAGCCTGGCGCGGCTGAGCCAGACAGTTGGGTAATCTGGTGGAGGGGTCAGACGCCGAGGGCGTGGTCAGGAAGGGAGCGGCAGGGCGCGCAATCGAGCCAGAGCGCTGCTGAATTGGTTTCGCCAAGGCCAGCCCTGTGGCAGATGCAGGGTGAGGCGTCGCGCCTTGCGGGTGATGCGTCCGGCCAGGGAGAAGAAGCGCCACCGGAGGGTCTTGGTGGTTGCCATCGGCTCACCCAGCCCGATGCGCGTGGTCCAGCGCACCAGATTGTGGGCGATTACTTGCACCGTCAACCAGGCGGCGTTGGCGGCGAAGCGTCCTGAGGGGAGATGGTTGAGGCCCACGCCGTACTTCAGGTCGCGGATGGCGTTCTCGATCTCGGCGTGGCGGCGATGGTCAGCTTCCAGTTCCAGGGTGTCGCCCTCACGGTCGGTGATGAAGGCGTGATAGCTGTAGTTGGCGATGAGGGCCAGCTGGGAGCTGGGGGTGGGCTCCACTCGCCGGACGATGAGCCTCACCGGTACCGCATCGGGCTCACTGGCAAAGGGAGTATAGATGGTCTCGGCCACGTCGGCGCCGCCCTCCATCCAGTAGGGGATGGGCGTCCAGTCTGCCTCGGGTATGGCGTCAATGAGATTGCGCAGTTGGGGGTGCTGGCGAACGGTGATGGAGTAACGTACCTTCTTATCGCGGCAGGCGGCCACCATGTCGTGGGTGTAGAAGCCGCTGTCCGCCCGCATGGTGAGCAATCCAGTGGCTCCGGCATGGCGCACTCGGCTCACCGTTTCGCGCAGGAAGTTGGCGGCGCCGCGGGCGGTGTTGGCCCGACCCTTTCGCAATCGACACATCAGCACCTCTCCGGTGCCCTCGGCCACGGCGAGGAGCGGGTGATAGCCCCGCTGGCCGGTGTAGCCGTGATGGCGCGCACCCTCCTTGCTCAGACCGTAGGTCTCGCAGATGGTGGAATCGAGATCAATGGTCAGCGGCTCATCTCCTGGACCGGCGCCGAAGGCCCAAGCTTGAGCCAGCACCTCACGGCTCACCCGATCCAACTGGCGCGTGTGGCCCCACCGGAAACTCCGCAGAAACGTACCCAGCGTGGACGGCGCCTTGACTACGCAGCCCAGCACCCGCTCGGTCTCGCCAGCGCGCAACACGTCGGCGTCGTCAATGCAGTCGCCACCGGCCAGCGCCGACGCCACCAGGGTCAGCATCTTGTCGCCAGCATTGGCGCGACCTGGCGCATCTCCCAGGTGAACGTGGCGGTCCACCAACTCTCCCAGCCCCAGGTGATGGGCCAGGGTGATGGGCAAAAGCAGCCCCGCATTGGCCACCAGGCGCTGATCATCAAAGGCAATTTGGATGCGGTCGGGCTGCTCGCGTGGTAGCATCTTTTGGGTGCTCCTCGTTTCGGGTTGGTTTTCTGTTTCAAAAACCATTATCCCCGAAGCCGGGAGCACTTTCTCATCCCTTCAACACGCCGACACGCTCATCTTTTCGGTGGATTGGGGTTAAGCCGTGGTAGCTGTAGGTGGCGAAGAGGGCCAGATGGGAACCGGGCGTGGGCTTCGCCCGGCCGGACGATGAGCCTCACCGACACGGCGTCGGGCTCACTCTAGAAGGGGGTATAGGTGGCCTCGGCCACGTCGGCGGCGCCGTCCATCCAGTAGGGAATCGCGTCCAGTCCTCCTCGGGAATCGCCTCGATGAGATTGTGCAGGCTCGCGTGCTGGCTGATGGTGATGGAGAAGCGGACATCCATATCCCGGCACACGGCGACAATGGCGTGGGCATAGAAGCCGCTGTCGGCCCGCACCGTGAGTTGTCCCCTGGCCCCAGCATGGCGCACCCGCCCCAACGTTTCACGCAGGAAGTGGGCGGCACCCCGAACGGTGTTGGCGCGGCCCTAGCGCAGTAGGGACATCAGCACGTCGCCGGTTCCGACCCCAGCAGTCCAGACCCGGGTCAGCAGCTCCCGGCTCACCCGATCCAACTGACGGACGTGGCCCACCGGAAGCTGCGCAGGAGGGTTCCCAGGGTGGATGGCGCCTTGACTACACGGCCGATGGGCCAGCCGTCGCGCCGGTGCGCAACACATCGGCGTCGTCAATGCAGTCGCCCCCAGCCAGGGAGGAAGCCACCACGGTCATCATCTTGTCGCCGGTGTTGGCTCGACCCGGCGCATGGCCCAAGTCCAGGTGCCGGTCAAGCAGTCGGGGCAGTCCAAGATGGCAGGCAGGATCAGCCCAGCATCAGCCACCAGGCGGTGGTCTCCAAAGGCGACATGGAAGCGCCCGGGGTAGATGCGTGGTAGCATCTATTGGATGCTCCTGGTCTGGGGTTTTGTGTTTCGGAAACCATTATCCCCGAACCATAGGAGCACTTTCTTACCCCTTCAGCACGCCGCGACACTCATCTTTTTGGTGGATTGGGTCTCATTAGCCCGAATCCACCGAAGGGATGCGTGGGGGCTGGCTACGCAAGGGAAGAGAAGCGTGGGTGATGGGACAGCAGTGCCCTGACGCCGCCGGATTCGAGCGGGTGAGGGTCGTGACAGCTACGCCAGAGGGATGTTGACGGCTCGCGAGTGGCCGCGGAGGGCGAGATCGTCGGGCAGATGGCAGCTGGAGACACGCGGTGCTCAGCCTGACGCGGGACGGTCAGGCGGTTGGACGGTCTGGTTGAAGGGTCGGACGCCGAAGGCGGCGTCAGGAAGGGAGCGGCAGGGCGCGCAATCGCTCCAGGGCGCGACTGAACTGGTTCTCCCAGGGCCAGCCCTTGGGAAGGTGCAGGGTGAGGCGACGGGCCTTGCGGGTGATGCGTCCGGCCAGGGAGAAGAAGCGTCGCCGCAGGGTCTTGGTGGTAACCACCAGCTCGCCCAGGCCGATGCGCGCCGTCCAGCGAGCCAGATTGTGGGCCATGACCTGCACCGCCAGCCAGGCGGCGTTGGCGGGGAAGCGTCCCGAGGGAAGATGATTGAGGCCCACGCCGTACTTCAGGTCGCGGATGGCGTTCTCGATCTCGGCATGGCGGCGGTGGTCGGCCTCCAGTTCCAGAGTGTCGCCCTCCCGGTCGGTGATGCAGGCGTGATAGCTGTAGTCGGTAAGCAGCGCCAGTTGGGAACCGGGCGCGGGCTGCACTCTGCGGACGATGAGCCGCGTTGGCGCGGCGTCGGGCTCATGCTGGAAGGGTGTGTATTCAGTCTCGGCCACGTCGGCGCCGCCGTCCATCCAGTAAGGGATGGGCGTCCAGTCCGTCTCGGGTATGGCCTCGATGAGATTGCGCAGGCTTTGGTGCTGGCGGATGGTGATGGAGTAGCGGACGTCCATCTTGCGGCAGACGGCGACCATGGCGTGGGTGTAGAAGCCGCGGTCGGCGCGGACGGTGAGTTGTCCGGTGGCTCCGGCGTAGCGCACCCGGCCCACCGTCTCCCGCAGGAAGTGGTCCGCGCCCCGCGCGGTGTTGGCCCGACCCTGGCGCAGCCGCGCCATCAGCACGTCGCCGGTGTCCGCGGCCACGGCCAGCAGCGGGTGATAGCCCCGCTGGCCGGTGTAGCCATGGCGACGGGCGCCCTCCTTGCCCAGTCCGTAGGTCCCGCAGACGGTGGAGTCCAGGTCGATGGTCAACGGCGCATCGCCCGGGCCTCCACCGGCAGCCCAGGCCCGAGCCAGGAACTCCCGGCTCACCCGATCCAGCTGGCGAACATGACCCCACCGGAAACTGCGTAGAAAGGTCCCCAGGGTGGACGGCGCTTTGACCACGCAGCCGATGGCGCTGGCCGTCCCGCCGGTGCGCAACACGTCGGCGTCGTCAATGCAGTCGCCGCCGGCCAGCGCCGACGCCACCAGCGTCAGCAGCTTGTCCCCCGGGTTGGCTCGACCCGGCGCATCTCCCAGGTCAACGTGGCGGTCCACCAGCTCACCCAGACCCAGATGGTGGGCCAGGGTGACCGGCAGGAGCAGTCCGGCATTGGCCACCAGACGGTGATCATCGAAGGCGACGTGGATGCGGTCGGGGCTGCCCAGTGGTAGCATCTAACAGGTGCTCCTCGTTTCGGGTCGGTTTCTTGTTTCAAAAACCATTATCCCCGAAGCCGGGAGCACTTTCTCATCCCCTCAGCACGCAGCCACATTCATCCTTTCGGTGGATTGGGGCTTAGCGGAGATCAGAACAGCCGACGATCTTATTATCGGTTTATTCCCCTTGCGAAAACAAGCTTGGGGCGTAACCTGCTGACGACAGGACATCTAGCCATGGACCGGCCCAATCACCTGACGAACCATCGAATAGTCCAACGGCTCATGAGAATGGCCGGCTGCGTGAGCTGGTTGACCGACCCGCTTGAATAGATCACCCCGGAGGTCCAGTGGTTACGGAATCGGGTCCCGCCCAGGATGTTGCCCCGGCTGCTCCAGACATGATCGTGAGGTATCAATGAATCCTTGGAAATTGCTCGGCCGGGGACAAACCCCTGCTGGGGGAGCGGAGCTCGTTTTGTACCAACGTGACTCTGAGTTCTCGCTCAAAGCGGATAACCAGGAACTCATGAACAGCCGGGTTTACGGGTCAGAAGAAAATATGGCCAGACTGGGCTGTCAGAAACTGGCAAAACAACCGAGGGCCCGCGTTCTGATTGGCGGTCTGGGCATGGGCTACTCGGTGAGAACGGCGCTGGACATCCTCCGCCACGATGCCCGTGTGGTGGTCGCAGAGCTGGTGCCGGCCGTGGTTGAGTGGAACCGGGGAGTGCTTGCCGATCTGGCTGGCCGGCCTCTTGACGATGACCGGGTTGAACTCCATGAAATTGACGTTATCCAGCTGATAAAGACCGCCGGAGGTGACTACCACGCCATCATGCTTGATATTGACAATGGCGCGGAGGCGATGGTGAGCAAGGGCAACAATTGGCTTTACAGCCCGCCGGGGCTGACCGCAATCTACGCGGCGTTGCGGCGCGGCGGTGTATTGGCGATGTGGTCTGCCGGCCCTCAACCGGCATTCGTCAGGCGGTTGCGCCGTGCCGGTTTCGAGGTGGATGAAGTCAAGGTGCGGGCGCATGGTGGAAGCAACCGCAAGGGAGGCGCGCATCATGTCGTTTGGGTCGCAACGCGCGGTTGATGGAGGACGTCCTTAAATGGTGCTATCACGGTGGTGATATGCCGGCCAGTCGATCCCCGACCCCCAACCCATTAATCACAGAGTTGACTGCTAGCGGGAGCCTTCGATGTAAGGGGCGGTGGTAAAGTGGGCCGTGTGGGCGGGTCGATCGTCGGCTTGCGGCTGTCGACGTTCAGGGGAAAAGCAATCGTCTTGAAGGTCAAGAGATAGCTACGGTCGGATCCCAACGGGTGCCATCTCTGACCATGCTGTTCAAGATAATCAGCAGTTTGCGCATGCACGCAGTAAGCGCCAGTTTCTTCGGTTTGCCGCCGGCCAGCAGGCGTTGGTAGAACTCCCGGAGCACCGGGTTACAATGGGTAGCCACCAAAGCGCCCATTTACAGTGCGGCTCGAACCACTGCCTTGCCGCCCCAGACGATCCGCCGGCTGCGGTGAGGACCGCTGTCGCGACTGAAGGGAGCCACGCCGCCCAGGGCAGCAATCTGCTTGCGATCCAGCGTGCCCAGTTCCGGCAGATGCGCCAACAAGGTCAACGATGGCTGCGGGCCCACGCCGGGAACCGAGCGCAACAGGTCGCCCATCTCACGCCACATTGGACTCTGGCGGATCTTGCCACGCAGGTCGGTGTCCAAGTCGTTGAGCTCTTGCACCAACCAGGCGCTGCGGTCTTGGATACGAGGACGGACTTCATCGGTGGTCCGGCTCAGTCGGTTCTTCTCAGCAGTCAGCATAGTCGATACTTGCCGACGGCGCGCCAGTAGGGAGGCGAGGGCTTGGGTGTCAGCATCCCGTAGAGGACGCCCAACTGTGCGTACTGCCTCGCCCAAGCGGGCCAGGATCTGAGCATCTAGGCGGTCGGTCTTGGCCGACTGGCCGGTGGTCTTGGCGAAATCGCGCACCTGCCGGGGATTGACCACCGACACCGGTAGCGCCGGCGTAGCCAGCGCCGCCACTAGAAGTTTCTCCAGCCCACCGGTGGACTCCAGTATCACCGCCGCCGGTTGCAGGGACACCAACTGGGCAACCAGCGTAGCCACATCGGCCTCTTCATAGTTGACACGCCAAGTGGTGCAAGAGGGCCGCACGGCGACGTCCACCTGGTCCTTGGCCACGTCAATGCCCACGTTAGTGGATTGCTGCTCCATACCGCCTCCGGTATCCCATTGGCCCTGCCTTGCAAGATACGGGCTCAGCAGGCCCAAGCAATCGTTCGGGCTCGGTTTGGGATGAGTGCGGCGACCCTCACTTTTCCGCGGCCTGCCACGGCCAATGTCCGGTCGGTCTGCCGCACTCGCAACTGCCCCGGTTACAGGACCGTCTCACGCCGCTCAAGATCCAAATCTGTGTGTACATCATCATCATAAATAATATATCGGATAGATAGATACAGTACCAGGATTGGGCGCCCAACACCACCAAACACAGGAAAGACATCATGACTCCGCGTATAGCGAGAGACGACCAAGGAAACGCACACCGCAATCGAACATACATGACCCCAAGGACCATAGTTCTTATAAATCTTTGTCATTGCGCTGGGTCTGCTGGTGGCGAACCATGTGCAGCTCGATCACGCTGATGCTGCCACCAGGCCGGCGCATGGCGCAGAACCTCAACAGACGCACGACGAGCGCGGCGACCTGGAGCGCGCAGCTCGGCTGCAGTCCCCACCAGGCCCCTGACGCGTACCCACTCGCGTCACGCTGTCATTGCGAGCGTAGCGTGGCAATCCCGTTGGCCAAGGAGACGTCGTCCATTCGCTGGACACCTCCCACATACCGATGAAAAACCGGGCACGCGTGAGACCTCCAAGCGCCAGGTCACATATCCAGTTCGTGTACTCGATGCCATGCGAGTGAAGCCCGGTGAGCACTTGGAACTGACCGAAGGTCCGGATGGCTTCATCCCGCGCCCGAGGCGCATCAACTACTCGCTCCTGGGCACCTTGAGGGACAAGATTGCACCCGGGACTCCGTCGTTCGACATCCGCAAGTTCCACGAACAGCCTTATGACCCCTCGCTGCGGGGTTGACACCTCGGTAATGGTGAGGCTGGCGGTCCAACAGATGCGCCGTTCCGCAATTGCGAACCACGCCTGCCCTCCATTCGGCGGTGCATTGATGCCGCGTATTTCGCGGCGGTAAACTTGCAAAATGGTTGTCATTTATTATCGTATAGACAGTAACAGCAATATGGTCAATTAGAATTTATTGTGCGTATTCTTCTATATATGGCATGACACGAGAAAGTAGTACAATAAAATCCGCTACAGATGCCAGGCTGTATAATACTTGACCGGCCAGTGGGAGGGGATAATGAAAAACTTGAATATCGACCGCCGCAGGGTGCGCCTCTTCGTTGGTTCCACGATCGCGCTCCTTGCGGCTGCGATGCTGTTGATGGGAGTTGCGTGCGGCCGCGACGCTGGGATGGCCACCGCGACGCCCGAGTTCTCGCTGCCCACGGCATTGCCCAGCCCTGAGGCCGTGCCGACCGCCGGCGCTGGCGGCGAGGCGACCGCGGCGGCCATGTCCGGCTATTGGGAGGCACCACGAACCTGGGAGCCGGAGGACGTGAGCACCCTGGAGCGGGTCACGCAGGAGCTGGTGGCTCCGCCCTTCTTCCCGGAGCACGAGCAAGTGTACGACGGCGAACCCCGCGTCGTTGAGGTTCGGATGGTGGTTGAGGAGAAGGAGATCGACGTTGCGCCCGGCGTGTTCATGTGGGCTTTCACCTTCGACGGTTCGGTCCCCGGGCCCATGATCGTGGTCCACGAGGGCGACTACGTGGAGCTGACCCTGGTCAATCCGTCCAGCAACGAACTGCTGCACAACATCGACTTCCACGCTTCCAGTGGCGCTTTGGGCGGCGGGTCACTGACCCAGGTCGGTCCGGGTCAGGAGGTGGTGCTGCGCTTTCGGGCGCTGAAGCCGGGCGTGTACATCTACCACTGTGCCCCCGGTGGGACCATGGTACCCTGGCATGTGACCCACGGGATGAACGGCGCCGTCATGGTGATTCCCAAGGGTGGACTCAAGGACCCCGCCGGCAATCCCATCACCTACGATCGTGCCTACTACGTGGGTGAGCAGGACTACTACATCCCCCAGGATGAGAACGGCGAGTTCAAGCGCTACGACGCGCCGTCGGCTTCCATGGTAGACGACCTGGAGGTAATGAAGACGCTCATCCCAACCCACATCGTGTTCAACGGGGTCACGGGAGCGCTGCAGGGCGAGGGGCAGTTGACCGCCAATGTGGGCGAGAATGTGCTGATCGTCCACTCGCAGGCCAACCGGCAGTCCTACCCCCACCTGATCGGCGGACACGGCGACTACGTTTGGGAGCGGGGCAGTTTTACCGAGCCGCCCGAAACCGGGCTGGAAACGTGGGTCATCGCGGCCGGCTCAGCGGGAGCGTCCATCCACGCCATTCGCCAGCCGGGGACCTACGTTTACCTGTCCCACAACCTCATCGAGGCGTTTGCCTTCGACGCCAAAGCCATCCTCGTCGCCGAGGGCGAGTGGGACAACGACCTGATGGAGCAGGTCACACCGCCCAGCGCCATCCAGTAGCGCTTCAGAACTATCCCGTACCTCGCCAGAACTGTCATTGCCAGCGCAGCGTGGCAATCTCGTCGGGGTAACACTCATCGCTTGCGGGAGCGTGATCGCAACATCGCTACACTGCTCGCGATGACAAACTGGCGCGGTTGAGCCAGGGAGCGCAGTTGCAATGCGGCTGCGCTCCTTGCTATGTATAGATGGACAACGCACACATCACATCGGACGCTCCGCGCACCGAGGAGGCCTTAGCCATGTCCACCACCCCCGTCTACACCTACACCTACGACCACATCCACGTCCGCACCAAGGATCCTGAGGGCATGGCCACTTTCTTCGAGACCATGTTCGGCGCCAAGGTGCTGCGCTTGACCCAGAGCGACGGCGTGCCCCGCGTCGACCTGGACGTGAACGGCTTGGCCATCTTCATAGCTTCGGTTCCGCCCGAGGAGCACATCGACCTGAGCCCCCGCGACCCGCACCTGGGCCTGGACCACTTCGGCTTCCGCGTGGACGACATCGACGGCGCGGTCGAGGACCTGCGCAGCAAGGGCGCGGAGATATACGTAGAGCCGCGCACCATCCGCCCCGGCGTCAGTATCGCTTTCGTCCGCGGCCCGGACGACGTCCGGATCGAGTTGTTGCAGCGCGACGGTTCGGGCCTGATGGAGGAGTGACCGACTGGCCTTGCCGTCAAGATATGAGCCTTCGCCTCAAAGCCGCAAGCGAAAGCCAATAAGGCCAAAGACAAGAAATGATAGGTGGAAACACGCGTGAAACCTAGTTGGAGCATCCAAGGGTGCACTGTCGTGGACGCTCATTAACGATTGTAGGCCAATGTGCACGAGGGGGAAGACTTTATGGTGGATGATGCACAGCGCAGGATGCGTCCCAACATAGATTTGGAAATGATAGGTATCCGATTGGGGGATGTTCTGGCACTCGTCGACAACCCTGAAGAAACCTGCTTGGTGGTCGCTTTGTACCCGCCGGCAGTGGTGCACCGTGGCGCGGTTAAGTCGTTGACTGCCGCCTGCAACGACGCATACGAAGTTACGTACAACGACCCCGCAGCTGCGTGGGCCTATGACGGCGAAACGTTGCGCACAAGACGCGAACGATTCGAAACCTATCACGACGGCTAGTGGGATCATTCCGCAAACGTTGGGTACTCTCTACAGATGAACGGCGCTGCTGGAAGGACGGCTGGTGTTGCAGGAGGGTTGCCTGCTCGCGGTGGCCACATGGGAGCCGGAGGGGTTTGTTGTAGTCTGGCCGCCGGGCTTCGGGGTCCAAAGGCAGGACGGCCAGGTGGTGGTGGTCAACGGCGGCGGCAGCGTGATTGCGCGGGTGGGCGACGATGTCGCGCTGGGAGAGGGCCAGCCACCCAGCCACGTGTTTCCCGGGGAATCGAGGTGCCCAGGAGAGGTCTGGCATGCCATGAAGGTGCGCTCGACGTCCGATCGTTAGCCTGTGGAACACGGCAGCCTTCGTGTCGCGACCAGGTCCGGCGATGTTTACCACAGGTACGATGCGCCAGCGCCTCGCCGATTCTGTGATACCTTCGTCCCACACCAATACCGCCAACTCGGAGGATGAAACCATGCCCCGCGCCGCCTTCGTCTACGACGACGCCATGAGCCAGCACGTGCTGCGCCAGGATCACCCCATGCGTCCCATCCGGCTGCGGAACACCTACGAGCTGCTGGACGCCTATGGCGCGTTCGACGGCGTCGACTCGCTGCTGGTCGCACCGGCCCTCGCCGACGAGACCAGCGTGGGCGCGTTTCACTCCCGCGACTACATGGCCGCCGTGCGCACCTTCAGCCTAGGCCTCACGGGCTCCCAGCCCGAGCGCTTCGGCTTCGCCCAGGGCGGCGACAACCCGACCTATCCCGGCATGTACGATGCGGCCATGCTGAGCACCGGCGCGACCCTCACCGCCGCCCGCATGGTTGCCGACGGCGAGGTTTCCGCAGCGTTCAACATCAGCGGCGGGCTGCACCACGCGGCGGCCCGCAATGCCAGCGGGTTCTGCGTGTTCAACGACCCGGTGGTCGCCATCATGTACCTGCTGCAGCGCGGCCTGCGTGTCGCCTACGTGGACATCGACGCCCACCACGGCGACGGCGTCCAGGACGCCTTCTACGACGACCCGCGCGTGCTCACCATCTCGGTTCACGAATCTGGGCAGTACCTCTTCCCCGGCACCGGCTTCGCCGGCGAGACCGGCTCCGGCGATGGCGCCGGCTACGCCGTCAACCTGCCGCTGTATCCCTACACCGACGACGAAATCTACCTGGAGGCTTTCGAAGCCGTCGTGCCGCCCCTGCTCCAGGCCTTCGCCCCCGATGTACTGCTTACTCAGCTGGGCATAGACTCCTACCACACCGACCCTCTGACTCACCTGCAGGTCACCAGCCGGGGCTTCATCGCCGCCGTAACGTGGTTGGGCGGGTTGGGTTATCCGTGGCTGGCCACCGGCGGCGGCGGATACGACATCGGGGCGGTGGCCCGCTGCTGGACGCTGGCTTACGGCGTAATGTGCGGCACCGACTGGCCCGACCGGATCCCTACTCCGGCCATCGAACGGCTGGGCCGCACCACGTTACGGGATACGGACATACCCGACATTCCCGACCACATCCGCGCCGACGCCAAGGCCTTGGCTGCCGAGAGCGTGGCCGCCATCAGGGACGCAGTGTTCCCGGTTCACGGTCTGGAGGTGTAACCCTCCCGACCCGGCGGCACGCACCGTACCGCCGTGGTGATGAAGCCGCTGTGGGCCACCATCCGGTGGGCTGGCCTCACGCTGCGCCGCGATACGTTCCAGCCGCGCAGCAGGGTCTCCGCGGTCTCCACCCGGGCGAAGCGGCCGTCGCCGTTCAGGGCCAGCACCAGATCCTGCACCTGCAGGACGGTGGGCAGGAATGACAGCAGTATCCCGCCCGTGATCAGCGCGTTGGCGGCGGCGCCCACCGCCTGCCACGGCTCGGGCAGGTCCAGTATGACCCGGTCGACATCCGTTTCGGAGATGCCCTCGAAGATGTCGCCGACGGTTACCTCATGGCACGAGGTATCGGGGATCACGGAACGCACGTTGGACAGTGCCTTGGGAACCACGGCCTCGTTGATCTCGTAGGAGTGGACACGCCCGGCGGGGCCGACGGCGCGGAGCAAAGCCGTGGTCAGCGCGCCGGAGCCGAACCCCGCTTCGACCACGGTGGCGCCGGGAAAGATATCCGCCATGGACACGATGTTGCCCAGGTCCTTGGCGTAGATGACTTGGGGACCCCGGGGCATCAGGCGCACGTAATCGCCCAAAGTCGGCCGTATGCCCAGCAACACGTGGCCGCGACTGGTGGTGTACCACCCACCCACTGGCTCCCCGATGACGTCGTCGTGGGGCAACCAGCCCAGGTGACAGTGAAACTCGCCTCCCGGGTTCAGGGTCTCCTGGTAGGTGCGGCCCTTGCGGTCCAGGAACAGCGCCAACTCGCCCGCGCTGAACCGGCTGCGGTCGGTGTCGTCGAAAGCACGGTCAGTTGGGTCGCCGCCGTCGTCCTCGTTTCCGGCTCGTCCGGCGGAGTCCTGGGTGGCGTCGTCGTCGGGCGAATTCATTGGTGTATTATACAGCCCTTATGCAGGAGAGGATGTTCACCTTGGAAGAGGCCAATGACCTGGTGCCGTGGCTGGAAGAGCGGTTCGAGGCAATGGCGCCGCTGCGGGCCGAGCTGGTGCGTCAGCAGGAGGAGTTGCTATCCCTGCTCCGTCGCCGCCGCAGCAATGGCCACTCCAGCAGCGAGGAGGACATCTCCGAGTCGGAGCGTATCGTCTCCCAGCTCACCCAACGCCTGCAGGAAGCCGTCGCCGAGATCACCGGCCGCGGCATCCAGGTGCGCGACATCGGTCGCGGCCTCGTCGACTTCCCGGCCCGCCGCGAGGGCGACATCGTGTACCTCTGCTGGCAGCGCGGCGAGCCGTCCATCGACTGGTGGCACCCCACCGACACCGGCTTCGCCGGCCGCCGGCCGTTGTAACCCGCGGCGCAGTGTGGCCACTAACGCAACTTTATCGCCGTAAAGTTGCAGTAACTTGCGAAAAGCAATAGATGGTCTGTAGCGAATTCACAAATGCTGTCATTACCGCGGAAACGGGAATCCAGAGAGCGTAATACCGGGCCAACGTTCCTATCGCAGAAGCTTTTCTGGGTTCCTGCATAAGCGGGAACGCCGGGTTGAATTTCGAATTGTCAACACGCCCTGGTTGGTACTCCCGGGGAGGTTACGTCATGAAATTGGAGGGTCGGGTAGCAGTCATTACGGGCTCGGGTCGAGGCATTGGGCGGGCCATCGCCCTGGCCTATGCCCGCGAGGGCGCCAATCTGGCGCTGGCCGCACGCAACGAATCCGAGCTGCAAGAGGCCGTCAGTGCCGTCTCGGAGCTGGGCGCTGAAGCGCTTGCCGTCCGCACCGACGTCACCAGCCAGAAAGACACGGAACGGTTGGCCGATAGAGTAGTAGAGCAATTTGGGCGTATTGATCTGCTGGTCAACAACGCCGGAAACTCCGGTCCGATCGGCCCGTTGCAGGGCAACGACATTGCCGACTGGGTGAACACCATCAGCGTTAACCTCACCGGCACCTTCCTGGTTTGTCGAGCCATCATTCCAGTAATGCTGGAACAGTCAGGCGGAAAGATCATCAACCTGTCGGGCGCGGGGGCGACCAATGCGTGGAGCAATATGTCGGCCTATTGCTCCAGCAAAGCGGCAGTGGTACGGCTTACCGAAGTGTTGGCCCAGGAACTGGATGGCAAGGGAATCACGGTGAACGCCCTTGGGCCGGGCTCGGTTCATACCAGTATGTGGGACAAGATGACCGATGAAGCCGCCCAGGCGGGCGCGGACTTTATCCACCAGCTCGGGCTGAGGGTGACGTCGGGCGGCGGCGCGTCCATAGACGAGTGCGCCGAGCTGGCGGTGTGGCTGGCCTCAGACGAAAGCGGGGCGCTGACCGGCAGATTGATCTCGGCGGCGACCGACAATTTTCGCGGCCTGCCGCCGAGGATTGCGGAGATCATGGCCGGAGACGCATACACGCTCCGGCGGGCGGCGCTGGACTAGTATTACAACGACGGCTTGACGTGCTGCTTCGGGAAAGCTTCGTGGCGCAAGTACTGTTGCGACATTTGTACGACGTACATTTGCGAAGGGAATGGGCCAGCGGCAAGCGTCCCGTCGTAAATGCGTCGTTGTAATACAAGGGCCTGTTCACAGATCCCGACGTTCCCGTTTTCCCCGGTCCGCCTCCGGCTGTAGCACGCCCCACCGCCCTCCGTGCTAATGCAACTTTAACGGTCAAACGGTTTCACTGTCAGGACGATTGTATGCGCAGGATTGCACTGCCCTGTCGAGGGACGTCCATGATCATGGGTTCACCATCGGGATTCGTCGGGGCAATTCCGTAAGCATCTCCCTGGTTTTCCAAGCATGCATGAGGATTTCGCTCGGTTGTCCGCTTGGTTCGCACCAACCTTGTAGCGATTTACTGATTTCGGTCTCCAAGTCCGATCGATAAATTCGTAGACCGCAACCTGGGTTCCGGCATTCTACTGACGACATTGTGCCAGCTATCCTAGAAACCGGGTCGGAAAGCCCTGGTTGTGGTAGAAGGATTTCGGAGGTAAAGCCGACGTGAGCAAAAACAGTGACCATAGTTGTCCGAGCCGGGCAGCGCTGAAGTTGGCCGCCGCATTGGCGACCACAGCAACGACATCATTGAGGACGACGCGGTGGCCTGCTGCGCCGCCACCGGTACAGCCCAACAGCCCGATGTTGCCCAACAGCAGGGTCAGATTGGCCACCGTGGCCGCCAGATACAGCTGGAATTTCGTCTTGACCCTACCGAAGTAGCGGGCCTGCCGGATGCCCAGCTGGACCAGCCGGGCCAATCTGTGCTCCACTACCACCCGTCGCGCTCGATACTCGTCGTAGTCGGCGCTTTGCTGCAAGGCCCGGGCCTGTTGCAACATGCCTTCCTGCGGATGGATCAGCACCCGTCGACCCTGCCGGCCTTGGGCCGCGATGCACTGGGAGCGCAGCGGACAGGCCCCACATACCGCCCCGTCGAACTGGAAAGCCTGCAAGCGATGGACACGACCGGTGCCATCCGTCCGCTTTCCCGCCGGCACGATGGCGTGGGTAACCTGTCCCGCCGGACAGGTGCAACTGCCCGCGGCCAGGTCAAGGTGCAAGTCATTTTTGGGAAAGTGTTTCCGGTCGGGCCGGCCCGGCGCTTTGGCCACCAACCGGCGTCCCGCGTCGGCGAAGGTCTGGCGGGTCCCGCCGTCCCCATAGGCGGCGTCGCCCATGGCTTCCTCCACCACCGAGCCGGTACTCGCTTCGCTCTGCTCCACCAGTTCCAAGGCCCCCAGATTGTCGGGAGCGTTGCCGGGCAACACGTCCACGGCGGTGATCAGCTGGCTGTCGGTGTCCACCACAATCGCCGCCTTGTGCCCGTTGAAGCGTCGCCGGCTGCTCTGGTGCCCGTGGCGCATCTCTGGGTCGTGCACCGACAGCATCCGGTCCTTGCTCACCCCATCCCTGAGGCTCACCCCGTCCCTGACGCACACCCCGTCCCTGACGCACCCCGTCATCAGCATGAGCAGCAACATCGCCATCGCCGCTCTTGCGCTCGATGTCCTGGAGCAGCAACTGTCCCCGCAACTCCGCCCCGTCCACTACGCTCTGCCGCTGGACGCTGGTCTCTGGCAATTCCACCCACGCCTGCCGCGCCAGCTCCAGCAGCCGGTCCGCGTCGGCCACTATCTCAGCCAGCAACGCCGCCCACGCTTTGCGGTCCGACCAATCAATCGCCGCCTCGCCCTTGATGCTGGAGCCCAGGTACCTCGCGTACCCCTGGGCCTCGGCCCATTCCCCGACAGCGATGTTCGCCACGGCCGCCAAGACCCGCAACAGTTTGACGATCCCGTCTGCCAGCAGATTGTAGGTGTCCTTCACCGCGCCCCGTCCCAGGATGTAGGTCGTGTCCAGCGCCACCCGCATCCCACGCTTCTTCAGGTAGCCCGACTGCCGCGCCAAGCGCAGGCTGCTCTCGAATACCTCCCGCACCTTCTCGTGCAGGATCAACTGTGCCCGGAACATCTGCAGCGTACTCTTGGCAAAGGGTCGATCCTCAATCTCAATCCCCAACGCCACTTTCCACCGGATGTCGCAGTCAGCCCTCGCCTGGGCCTCGGCGTCGCTCACCTTGTCGTAGGTCTGCAACAGCAGCGCCGTGGCCAGCAGGCTGGGCGGCACGCTGTCCCGTCCATTGTCCGGACCGTAGATCTCGGCGAAATCGTCATCGCGGAACAGCTGGCCCCGCAGTGAGGCCAGCAAACCGTAGAAGGTGTCCTGGCCCACGTGGTCCAGATACAACCGGTCCGCTTCCAGAGGCCCCTCTGGTCTGAACGCTTTCCCAGCATCGCCCTGCTCCGCTAGCCTCGATTGCCCGGAGTATAACCCCTCGCCATAATCCGGTCGGTTTCCGGCCGGATTTTTAGGTAGTGTTGACATTTGGACTGCGGTACAATTGCCCCATGGCGAGTATAACCATACCTTCAGACCAATGGGCGAAGATTTTGCAATTCCTGCGGGATTGCCCTGACGTGTACGTTGGCGACGCGGCGGAATGCCAGCGGTTTGTCGAGGGCGTGCTGTGGATGGATCGCTCCGGAGCGCCGTGGCGACTGCTGCCGGCCGAGTATGGCAACTGGAACACCATCTACAAACGCTTCGCCCGGTGGTGCGACCGTGGCGTCTGGGAGCGAATGCACCAGCATTTCAGTACGGAACCGGACCTGGAATATCTGGTCATCGACAGTACGGTGGTTCGAGCGCACCAGTGCGCTGGGGGAGCCCCGGCAAAAAGGGGGGCAATCAGCGCAAGCCCTGGGCCGCAGTCGCGGCGGGTTCAGCACGAAGGTTCCCGGGAGCGTGGACGCTCTGGGCAACCCCCTGCGGTTCACGTTGACGCCGGGACAGCAGCATGACATCACCCAGGCGGAAACCCTGCTCACCGGCTACCGGAGCGAGTACGTAATCGCGGACAAAGGATATGACGCGCAGGACTTCGTCGACCATTTGGCAGAAGAGGGCATGGTGGCAGTGATCCCCCCACGGTCCAACCGCAAAGTGCCACGGGATTACGATAGACCCTTATACCGAGAACGCCACGTGGTAGAGTGTTTCATCGGCAAGATCAAGCACTACCGCCGGGTATTTTCCAGGTTTGACAAATTGGCCAGCCGATACCTTGGCTTTCTGCAATTCGCTGCCGCCCTCATCTGGCTACGATGAAATGTCAACACTGCCTAGGGCGTGTTGACATTTGATTATAACCGTTGGTGCTAGTTTGAGATGATATTGAAGATGCCACCGGGTTCCTTATGCTGTAAGTTGATCCGCTCTACAGCGGAGGAACCCTGTGAACATCGCCGATTTTATCACCGAACTCTACTGCCAGATAGACGACGCTTTGCCCCGATTGCCCCAGCATCCCCAAGCCGTGCTCTCCCGGGGCGAAGTGGTCACCATCGGAGCGCTCTACGCCGTCAAGGGCGTCAGCCGCCGCGCCTTTTACGACTGGCTCAGGCACAACTATGGAGATCTCTTTCCCAAACTCCCCCAGCGCACCCGCCTCTTCCGCCGCCTGGAAGCCAAAGCCTGCTGGACCGGCTATTTCCTGGCTCAGCCCACCATCCTGGGCGTGGCCGACAGCTATGGCGTCGAACTGGGCCATCCGGTAAGGGCGGGGCGTCAGCTCCATCAGGTGGGCCAGCGAGGCAAGTCCAATCAGCGCTGGGTCCTGGGCGGCAAACTCTGCGTCGTGCTCAACAAATTGGGGCTGATTGTGGATTGGGACTGCGCCACTGCCAACGTCCACGACCAGCGGTTCTTACCCTTGTTGGCCTGCTACGACGGCCAGATGATCATACTGACTGACACCGGCTTTCACCGCGCCAAAGGCGACCCAGACAACGTGAAACTGTGTCGTCGCGGCCAATGGAACGTGCGGATGATCGTGGAAACCACCTTCTCCATGATGACCACGGTGTGGGGCAGCAAGGAGATGCGTCATAACACCTGGCGAGGATTTGAGGCGCATCTGAGTTACCTGATGGCCGCCTTCAACCTACTGGTGCAGTGGCATGGACTGGAACCGGACGAAAACGGACGCATCCATCGCTCCATTGCCCAATTCGTCCTCTGATATTAACTAGCACCAACGGTTTATAATGGCGGCATAGGAAACGTCAGACTATCACCAAACCAGTGGACCAGGATTCTCCAGTTCTTGCGTAGTCGTACCGACTTGTACGTTGGTCAGGAAGCGGAATGCCAGTGTTTCATCGAGGCGGTGCTGTGGGTGAACCGTTCCGGCGCCCAGTGGCGGCTCCTCCCGTCCGAGTATGGCAACTGGAACAGTGTGTACAAAAGGTTCGCCCGCTGGGCCGACCGGGGTATCTGGGAACTGATGCATCAGCATTTCGCCGACGACCCGGATCTGGAATGCCTCATCATCGCCAGCACCGTGGTTCGGGCCCATCCTTGCGCCGCCGGAGCGCCCCCCAAAAAGGTGGCCAGGCAGCCCTGGCCCTGGGCCGGAGCCGTGGCGGGTTTAGCACTAAGGTCCACGTGAGCGTGGATGCCTTGGGTAATCCCTTGCGGTTCATCCTGACTGGGGGACAACAGCATGACATCACTCAGGCCGATGCTCTGATCGCCGATTATGCCGGAGAGTACGTGATTGCCGACAAGGGGTATGATGCCCAGGAGTTTCGTCAGCATATCCTGGAACGGGGCCTGCGTCCGGTCATACCGCCGCGCTCCAACCGGAAGGAACCCCAAGCCTACGATGCTTACCTGTACCGGGAGCGCCACTTGGTGGAATGCTTCATCAACAAGATAAAGCACTATCGCCGGGTATTTTCCCGGTTTGAGAAGCTGGACACCAGATACTTGGGGTTCCTTCAATTTACCGCTGCCCTCATTTGGTTACGGTGAAATGTCAACACAGCCTAGCCTTGCGACAGCGACACATCGACCGCGGCAAGGCCCTCGACGGCCAGACCGTATCCGAGCATGTCCTGCATCTGCCGCTTCAGTTGCAGGGTGAGGGCAACGCGGGTGTAGCGCAACGTCAGCGGCGGCCGTTCCGCCAACTGCCGGGCTAGTTCCCAGGCCCGGGTCAGCAGTTCGTCACGGGGAACCACTTCGGCCACCACGCCCAGTTCCAACGCCTCCTGGGCCGATAACGTCCGTCCGGTCAGCAGGAAGTGCCGGCCTCGGTTCTGCCCCAACACCAGGGGCCAGATCACGTGGACGCCGTCGCCGGGCACCACGCCGCGCGGGAAGTGGGGAGCGTCCTGGAAGGTGGCGGTCTCCGACGCCAACACGATGTCGGACATCACCGGAATCTCCGCGTGGATGGTCGCCGGGCCGTTGACTGCGCCGATGATCGGCACTTCAATCTCCAGCAGGTTGGTCAACAGCCGTTTACCCTCCCAGTAGGTCTTATCCCAGTCCCGAGGCATTCGCCGGGTTGGACGGTTGGGCTCGAAATCAGCGCAGTAGTCGTCGCCGGTGCCGGTGAGGATGACCACCCGGTTGTCAGGGTCCGCGCCGATGTCAGCGAAGGCGTAACCCAACTCCCGGTGAGACGCCTCGCCCCAAAGCAGGCTTCCGTCCCCGGAGTGGAACGTCACCTGGAGAATCCCGTCCTCCCGCTGCACGCCAACTGTCTCGTATTTGTTCGCATAGTCAGTGAGCACTGTCATGGCTTTCCTCCTGTAGTTTTTGGGTTGCTGTGGGCAATTGGTCCCAAGCCTAACTTTACACTAGCAGGTTGGAGACCCTGATGATGGCCTGCCCCCGGAGGCAATGCGGCCCGATGATCGGGCAATGGCGCCTTGTAGCCCGGCCTGTAAATGAGAAAATTGCGAAACTCGCCCGATGACAAATCAAAGGATGAGTCAGCGACCAGACCTGCACCCCATCTCCCTACAGGTAAACAAGCCACGCACCCGGGCCATTCGTCGGCCCTTGTCGCTGTTCACAAAAACGCGAATTTAGTTTCGCAATTTTCTGACAAGATTTACTGACATCCGGCCCCTTGTGGCACTGACGTGGACGCCGATAGACTCAGGGTAATCCCACCCCCGAGGCAATCGTGGCCGTTCCACGACAATCACCTTACATCTGGGCCACCTGGCTATCCAGGCTGCTGACCGGCGAGAACTCCTGCGACTGGGCCGTCGTTCAAGGCCCACCACCACAACTGGGCAAGGGTCCCGTCCGACTTCAACCAGGCCCAGTGGATGCTGAACCACACCGCGCTCCTCAACCGGTGGAGAGCCGACTGGGAAGTCGGCGGCTACAGCGTGAACACCGAGGGGCAGAACAGATTCCATCTCCACGGCAGGTCAGCGACGTTGGCGGGCAAGCCCGACCTAATCGCACAGAGGGAAGACGGCGACGAAGCGGTCATCGTCGGCGAGAAGACCGGTCAGGAGAGCGCCAGCCACATCGTCCAGGTGATGATTTACCTGTACGCCGTCCCCAAGGCACTCGAAAAGTACCGGAACCTAAAGCCCAAGGGGCAGGTCACCTACCGGGACCACACAGTCCGCATTCCGGCGGAAGCCGTCGACGACCAGTTCGTGCAGAACCTCGGCGCGTTGATCCGCCGGCTCTCAGCCGACAAACCCGCGAGGCGAGTACCCAGCCCACAGGAATGCCGGTTCTGCGACATCAGTGCCGCCGATTGTCCGAAACGAGTGGACGAACCGACGTTGCACCAAGGGGAAACCCTCGACTTCTAACGGTCGGACGTCCAACGGCCGACACCCAGCATTGTTCGTCCACTGAACGCTCGGATAGACTTGGAGACACCTGAGCATAGGAAAGCTGGCCTTGCACAAAAATGGACAAACGCCGCAGAACCAGCAAAACTGGAGCCGCCACCACACCCCGAAGCGACCCGCAGGGTCGACAGTTCGAAGAACTCGACGTCACAGTCGACACCGGCTCGACCTACACGGCAGTGCCCAGAGAAATGCTCCAGAGGCTGGGCGTGCCGGTCGAAAGGTCGCTCCCCTCCGAGACCGCCGACGGCAGAATCGTCCCAGTCGACGTCGGAGAAGCCACCATCAGGCTGGAAGTGCAGTTCCACACGCCGGTCATATTCGCAGAGGAGAACGAGCCAAGCCTGCTGGGCGTAGTCTCACTGGAGCAGGCCGCCCTCGCCGTCGACCCCCTAGTATCACAACGACGCATTTACGATGGGACGCTTGCCGCTGGCCCATTCCCTTCGCAAATGTACGTCGTACAAATGTCGCAACAGTACTTGCGCCACGAAGCTTTCCCGAAGCAGCACGTCAAGCCGTCGTTGTAATACTAGCAGGACGACTGATACCCACCAACCTGCTGCGCCTCTAGCCAAATCGCCAGTACCACGACTCCGGTGTTCGGCACCCGCCGAACCCAGACCGTCTCTAACAGCGAACAAGCACCAGCAACAATTTTTGTGCAAAGCCTCCCGAACCCGAAGGCGGAAACACTACCGACTTCTGAACCCGCTTAGTGCGGCATTGCCGGTCCGAGGGACTCTTGGGACAATCCCCGCCGTTTGCGCGACGGGGAGCAGTTCGCGCGCGTGACAGACGCCAGAAGCAACATTTGGAGGAGAACTACGTCAACATCCAATGGGGTCGCTTACGGAGGGAACGACGGCAAAATGACCAAGTACGAAGTGACCAAGGAAATACCCTCCCGACATTGGGAGGGTGCAGGACGTAGCTGCGCCACCGAATGACAATCCAGTGGCGGCGTACAATGAATATGCCGCCAGCTACTCCCAGCCGGTGCCCGACGGCTTCAGGATCAACGTGTAGTGCCAATTTTCGGGACATGAAGGCGCACGCCCAGGTCCCTCAGCACGGTCTCTCGGGCAAACCGGGCCCTGACCCTGGCCTGGTCTGGCGGGTACGCGACTCGAAAGTGGCCATCGACAGACCGGTAGCCCGCTAGAACTCCACCGCATCTTTGAACCGCTGCATGGCCTCGATGTGTTCGTTGGCGGTCTTCAGACCACCCCGCCGGTTCTCCACCGAAACATAGCCGGCCCCACATCTCCCGCCGGCGCCAATCTCCTCGATCCAGTCCTCCGGCGTGCGCTCGGCGGTCTTGAGCCGGCCGTCTCGAGCCGGCCGTCCAGCCCGAGGGTGTCGGGGTCACGGCCGTACCTGGTCATGTAGTCCCGGACCCGGGCCTGCAGCCTCCTGCCGGTCTCGTCGGGCGCGAAGTTGGGGCACCAGCCGTTGGCCAGCCGGGCCACCCGGCGCACCACCGTTTCCGGCGGGTTGGGGTCGAGGGCGCTGCCCACGACGAACCACACCGGGATGGGACGCTGCAGCGGCAGCGGATTGATGCCGGCGTGGGTAATGTCGTGGTACTTGCCGTGAAAGTCTACCGACTCCTTCGTCCAGAGTTCGCGCATCACCCACATCTGCTCGGCGCTGCGGGCGCCCCGGTTGTGGCAGTCCTCGTTCAGCGTCTCGAACTCGACCCCGTTCCAGCCGCACGCCGATGCCCAGACGCAGCCTGCCGCCGCAGAGCACGTCAATCTCGGCGGCGTCCTTGGCCACCAAGGCGGTCTGGCGTTGCGGCAGAATCAGGATACCGGTGGCGAACCCCATGCCGGGGACGATCGCCTACAAGTAGCCCATCAGGGTCAAGGACTCGTGCACCACGACCTGGTGGTTGTACATGCCGTACGAGGGGTGATTGTGGTGGGCGGGATCGGCTCCCAGCACGTGGTCGGCGATGAAAAAGTAGGAATATCCCATGTCCCGCGCCGCCTCGGCGAAGTCACGCACGGCGTGGCGGTCCGGCTCGATCTTGGTCTGGGGAAATATGACGCCTATTTCCATCTGCTCACTCTTTCCGTGTATCTGCCAGCGCAACTGCGCAGTTGCGCCACCCACCAGGCTTACAGGAGCCGGCTCTTTAGCGACTCGAACTCCTCGCGGGTTATGTAGCCTTGGTCCAGCAGACGGGCCAGGCGCTCCAGCTCGCCCAGCACGCCGCCGGCGCTGTCCGGGCCCGGGTCCTGGGCAACGGAGCGTTCTACCCGTTTCACGTCGGTCACGCCGCAGAGGCCCATGGCCACGCTGAGCTCGGTGCGCAGGATCTCCAGGCAGTGGCGGACGCCCGCTTCGCCGTTGACCGACAGCCCCCAGAAGATGGGCCGGCCCACCAAGACCGCCCGGGCGCCCAAGGCCAACGCCTTCAGCACGTCGGCACCCTTGCGGACGCCGCCGTCGAGATAGACCTCCAGCCGGTCGCCCACAGCGTCTGCGATCTTGGGCAGCATCTCGATGGTGCCTTCCGTGCCCTGCAGCGCGTGGCCGCCGTGGTTCGAAACCACCAGCGCCTCGCAGCCGTATTCGGCGCAAAGCCGGGCATCCTCGGCCGTTTGCACGCCCTTGATGACCAGCGGCATCGAGGTGATGGAGCGCAGCCACTCCAGGTCGGACCAGTTGAGACCCGACTCGAAGCTCTCGGCGAAGTTCTCCCGCGTGGGCAGGTTGGGCAGCTCGATTCCCTCGAAGTTCTTCAGGGTGCGTTCCTGGTCCAGGGTGTAGGCGTAACGGTACTCTCGCTCCCGGGAGTTGGCGCCTAGGTTGTCCACCGTGAGCATCATGGCCTTGTAGCCGGCCAGTTCCGCCCGGCGCACCAGGATCTCGGTCAGTTCCCGGTTCTCGAAGAAATAGAGCTGAAACCAAAGCGAATTGGTGGCAACCTCGGCCACTTCCTCAATGCTGTAGCTGGAGGCGGTGCTGAGCCCCAAAATGGTCCCCGCGCCGCCGGCGGCCCGGGTGGAAGCCAACTCGCCCATGGGGTGGGCGCGCTGGTGGGTGCCGGTGGGGGCCAGCATCACCGGCATGCTTATCTCTTCGCCCAGGACCGTGGTGGTCATGTCCCGCTCGGTAACGTCCACCAGGATCCGGGGACGCAGCTTGACTTCGCTCATGGCCTGGACGTTGGTGGTGTTGGTTATCCAGTCGGGCGCGCCCAGGTCGCCGAACAGCCGGTCGAACAGGGCTTGGGGCATGGTCTGCTTGGCCCGGGCTTCGTAGTCTCCAATGGTCAGCAGGGTCAGCTGGGTGGTCATGCGTCCTCCGTAGTGAATTGGCAGTGGCGGGTCGGCGTCAGCAGTCCGACCCGAACCCGTTGGGATTGTCCGGCCCGGCGGAGCGCTGCCGGAGCGCGTAGTAGCCAGCAGCGAATAAGGCGGCCAGGGCCAGCATCGGATAGGGCCAGGCGACAACGTGCGACATGTGGCCCAGGGGAACTACAGGGCGTGCAACGCCGGTATGACCTCTCGGCCCACCAGGTCGATATGCTCCAGCACCTCGACCTGGGACATCTCCGGGTAGAACAACCGCAGAGCCACGTCGGTGAACCCCATTTCGTGGTAGGCGGCGATCTGTTCGACGCACTCCTCGGGGCTGCCCACCAGGAAGGTGTCGTCCATCAGCGTTTCCAGGTCTCCGGTCACCTTCCGGGTCAGCTCGTCGTCGGCGCCGTGGAGACCATGATATGCGTAGACTTCGTACTTCTTGGCGAAGTTGGCCCTGGCCCGTTCCAGCGCCTCCTCGTGGGTTGGGGTGCAGAAGAACTCGCGCACGATGACCATGTCCTCGGGAACGTTGTGGCCGTTCTCCTCCAGGGTCTGATGGTACAGCGATATCTGGCGCCGGATGGTGGCGTTGGACTGGGCGGGTCCGACGTAGAGAATGTCGCCGCCCCGGCCGACCCGGCGCACCGCCGGATCGCTCATTGCGGCCTGCCAGATCTTGGGATGGGGCTGCTGGTAGGGCCTGGCGGTGGGCCGCGCCCCGGTTACGTTGTAGTAGCGGCCGTGGTGCGTCACCTCGTCGTCGCTCCACAGCCGGCGCATCAGGCCAAGCGCTTCGGTACACCGAGCGCCGCGCTGGGACATCCTCGTTCCGAAGGCTTCACACTCCTCCGGGCGGTAACCCAGCCCGATGCCGAGGATGAAGCGCCCTTCCGCGATGTGGTCGAGGGTTGCCGCCTGCTCGGCGACCTCCACCGGATTCAGCAACGGCAGCAACAGGACCGACGTGGCCAGCTTCATGTTTCCCGGCTCGGCGGCCAGCCGCGCCAGCACAGGCCAGGGCTGGAAGTGCTGGAAGGGGTCGATCAGGTAGTGGTGGGCCCAGCAATAGATGTCGAACCCGGCGTCTCGGGAGGCCCGGAACTGCTCGAGGTGGTTTTGCCACTGTTGCTGATGGTTGATGCTGTCCCGCTGCACCACCTGCCCGACCTGGTAACCAACGCGCATATCCTCACCCTTACCCGCCCCAACGGGGGCGGCTTATCCATCCGGTAATGGGTTCCGTTGGATTATAGATTATGCCTATGTTAACATCGCTCAGTAGTGTTGACATATTCGCGTAGGTTCATCCCTCAAACGGCGATGTCCACAGTAATGAATCCGTAGTTGGCGTCTAACTCCACTCGTATCGGTAACGCCGCCGTCTCTAATCCGGCATTCACAATATTTACTGCCATCGTTTCGGTTTCGTCGGCGCAAGCAGCAGGGCTGAAATCATGATGAATCAAGCGACGAACCGCCAACATCGACACTTCCGCAAGTAGGATATCGACGAGACGGTGCCAATCCCTCGCAGGATTGGCGAATTGTGCAGCAAGCAATATTTCACCAACTCGGTCAATTGTCGCGGACAAGGCTGTTGGGGAATTTTCAGACACATCGCCTGGTTGACCGGCAAACCGAACGTCCACTAAAGCCACGACAGCGGCGTCCAGATATTCTCTGGATCCCAACCCCGACTTGATAAACGCGTTCTCTGACATTTCGCCTCTCCTTGCGGATTAGAGGTGGTGAGGAGTTTAGGCATTGCCTCGAAACAATGTCTCCGATTCTGCATCATCGTAGAGACACGGTATTCGGAAATTTTCAACGTTGGTTGGGGTCGATTGAATCTGGGGATTTCCTGCGTTTGTCCAGTAGCCGTTTTGTGCCTAGACCGATGCCCAGTCCTATACCTGCTCCCGCAAGAACCACGGCTGCTGCGGGGATTCCGATGGCGGTTCCTGCGGCCGCGATTCCAACTCCGCCAAAGCCGACAACTTTGCCTAATCCCACTCCCCCGACGACTGCTCCCCCACCGCCGAATATACCCTTTTTGATGGTTTCATTCTTGTTCAAGTGACCCTCCGCGTCGCCACCTTGAAGCCTGCGAGAGTGGCGGTGGTACTCTCGTGTATCAGCGCGATACTACTATAGGCCATCACGCCAAAGCAAAGGGAACCCGGGAAGGGCGGCTTGAACTCTCTCCCAGACGGCGCTCCAGCAGGCCGGCCTCTAGCCTCCGACGTGGCGGTACTTGATCAGTCTCTGGCCTACGAGGTTCTGGTTCACATAGATGTCGCCGTGGGAGTCGACCCACACGGCGTGGGCGCCGTTGCCCCACCCGGCGTCCGAGGGGCTGCCCCAGCGGGCCAGGACGTTGCCCTCGATGTCCAGAATCGACATGAAACCGTCCAGCTCCGGCACGTACACCGCTTCGTCGTCGTCGATGTAGATGTCGCAGGGTCGCGCCAGGTCCAGCCACTGCTCCAGGTAGTTGCCCTCGGAGTCGAAGATCTGCATGCGGTTGTTCTCGCGGTCGGCCACGAAAACCCGCCCGTCCGTGTGCACCCAGACTCCGTGGGGGACGTGGAATTCGCCGGGACCGGTCTTCCCCGGCGCGCCCCAGGAGTCCACCAGCTCGCCGTCGGCGGTGAACCGATGCACCCGGGCGTTGCCGTAGCCGTCGGAGATGTACAGCAGGCCGTCCGGGGAAATGGCGATATCGCTGGGGCTGTTGAATGGCCCGGCCGCCCTGACGACCGGGTCGCTGTAGTTCCCCGACCAGCCGGTGTCCGAGGGCTTGTCCCACTCGCCCATGGTCATCAGCAGGTTGCCCTTGGGGTCATACTTGAGGACCACGTGGCTGTTCTTGACCGGCAGGTATAGGTTCTGATCGTCGTCGATGAACATGCCGTGGGCGTCGGTGAGAACGCCCTCACCCCAGGAGGCGAGATAATTGCCGTCCCGGTCGAGGACGATCAGCGGGTGTTCGCCGCGGTTGAAGAGATACACCCGGTCCTCGGAGTCGGTGACGATAGCGGTCTGTCCCAACTCCCAACCCTCGGGCAGCTTCTCCCAATTCTCGACCCGCTCGTAGGTGTACTTGCCATTGCCGACGGTTGCCATGTCGTCACCTCCTCGCTCGCGCCCGGTGACTCCGGGGATGTGGGTTGTTGGTCGCTCTAGTAGGTTGTCAGCGTATCGATAACCGCCTGTTCCAACTCCCCGGCGCGAACCGCAACCTGGTCGGCTGTCAGACCGCCCAAGGGATGGGGAATGCCCAGCGGGTGGAAGTCGCGGCGGCCAAAGGTGCGGGCGTGGCGGAAGGCCGAGTCCAGGAAGGGATCGGTGCAGACCACCACCGTGGGGATGCCGAGGTTCTCCAGGGCCATTGCGTCGTGCATACTGCACGCGGTGCAGGAGCCTCAATCGGCAATCGCGGTGACCACGAAGTCGCACCGCTCGGAGAGCTCGCTTATGATCTCATCGGCGGCCGGACGGGAATAGACGTACTTGTCCACGGCGATGATGTCGCCCAGTTCCAGGTCCTTGGCAAGACGCTCACCCACGTTCTGCAACAGGAGGTCGGCGTTGGCCTTGCGGTTGCCCAGAAAGCCACCGACCTTGTCGTGCAGCGTGTCCAACCGGGGCGCGGCCCGCCAGCGGGACGCCGCCTCCGGGTCGATGGGCAAGGCCAAACCCAGTTCCCGCATCCGGTCTTGGTAGTTCGTGACAGTCATCGTTCCCTCTACAATTCTCCGATCCTGGATCTTCTATCAACCTGGGATCTTTCGCGTGACCCGGCGGGAGCCCCAGCCGGGCAGGTAGGCCGAGTGGGGGCCGCCGGCGCCACCGGCGACGAAAATGTTGATGCGGTCCGGGGCGCGGACCACCGGCACCATCTGGTCGTCGTCATCGGCGTCGATGTACCGGGGCCAGAAGTGGCCGCGGCGGGAGTCGCCTTGGGGTGGGCCGCCCTGGCGGAGTTTCCGTACCGGCTTGCGGGCGTGCTCAAAGAGGAACTGGCGGATGTCCCGTTTGTTCCAGCCGTCGCGGTGGAGGAACTTGGCGTGCTCGGGGCCGATGACCACGAAGGTGTCACCCATGACGTACATCTGAACGTTGCCCAGGGTGCACATGGTGTCGGCAAGAACGGTCAGGAAGTTCCGCGAGTGGGAGGCGTGGTACATGATGTTGTGAGGCGCCTCCGCCGGGAACACCGACACCGTACTGTCAGCCGGGGCGAAGCCCAGCTCGACGTGCATCGGCTCCCAGGGGTTGGCGTCCTCGTCCTCGGCAACGCAGTAGGTGTAGGCGCCGGGGTGGCCGAAGGTGGCCTTGTTGGTCTCGCCAGGTATGGCGCCGCCCAGGTTGAGCAGGACCAGCTTGACCGCGCGGCCGATGGTCGCATTGGCTCGCCAACCGGAGCCGAAGCAGTTGTAGCCGCCGTTGATGTCCAGCTCCTTGACGATGGGGCCGTTGACGATCAACAGCGGAGTGTGGATGCCGGTGGAGCACATCACGCCCCGCAGGTTGAACCGCTCGTCCATCATTGCTTCGAGGGCGGTGATGACCACCGGCATGTGCTCCGGCAGGCAGCCCGCCATGACAGCGTTGACCGCGATGCGCTCGACGGTGGCCCGTCCGCCCAAGGGCGGCAGCTCCGCGATGAGTTCGTCGCCCCCGCGGCCGGTGCTCTCCACGAATTGGCGGACCAAGGGTTCGGACGGCGGCACAACGGGCAGGCCGTCGGTCCACCCGGTCTCGAACATCAATTCGATGGCATCAGAAACGTCGGTGGAAAGCATTACCGGGCCATAAGGGACGTTGGATTGTCCGCAGTTCAGCCGAGGCGAGTGTAATCTTGGTAGATAGTGCTGTCAACGCGACAATCGCCCACGGTAACTGTTCAGACGCGGTGAGTTGAATGGGTCCAAAGGGGTTTGAGTATTGCTGGCGCTAGGGGTTGTGGTTATGTCATATACCGGGTATGGATCCGGAAATTGACCTGTCCACCGCTGACCGGGATGTGCTCATCACCATCATAGCCCGACAGCAGGCCATCATCGAGCGCCTGGAGAAACGGATTGCCCAGTTGGAAGGGCAGGCCAAACCCGGCGGTTCCCGGGGATGCCCGGTCTAAAACCCCAGGCCAGCCGGATACCTGCCCAGCCCCAGAGACCACGCAAGCGTCGGCCCCACGGCTTTGCCCGCCGTCGCATGACGCCCACGCGACGGGTGGAGCGTGTGGTGGAGTGCTGCCCCGATTGCGGAACCCAGTTGTCCGGCGGCTGGACCCAGCGCACTCGGGAGGTCATCGAGTTGCCCCAGGTTCCGGCGGAGGTTACCGAGCAGGTCTATATCGCCCGGAATTGTCCAGCTTGCCGACGCCGCTGTCTGCCCCCAGCGCAACTGGACGGCGTGGTGATGGGCCAGCAGCGTCTGGGGGTCAACCTGGTCAGCCTGATCGCCACGCTCCGAGAGGAGGCGACTGCCCATTGGCGCCATCCAATGGTATCTGCGCACCGTCCATGGGCTGCGCCTCAGCGTGGGAGCCATCATGGCTGCGGTCCAGCGCACGGCGCAAAGGGCCCAGAGCGCAGTGGATCAGATCCTAGACCAGGTCCGCGCCAGCCCAGTGGTCCATGCCGATGAGACCGGCTGGCGCCAGGATGGACACAACGGCTACGTGTGGACCTGCAGTACACCCACCCACCGATACTTCTTGCGGCGGAACCGCAGCAAGGCGGTGGTGGACGAGGTGCTGGGCGATGCCGCCAGCCCGCTGGTCTACGACTTCTACGCTGCCTACCACCATTACGACGGCCCCATACAACGCTGCTGGGCTCACCTGCTGCGGGATATCCACAACCTGCGATCCCTCTACCCCGATGATGCACCACTGGCCAGGTGGGCTGACGCCGTCCACGAGATTTACGACCGGGCAAGGCCTTTACCCATCCCCAGGCCAGGCAGCGGCGCACTGCCCAACTGGCTTTGGAGAAACGCCTGCTGGCCATCTGCCAGCCCCTCCTCGACGAGGCCTCAGCAACCCAGGCCAAGCTGTGCCGACGCATCGAGCGCCACATCCAGGAACTCTTTGTCTTCGTAGCCGAACCGGGGGCGCCACCGGACAACAACGCCGCCGAACGCAGCCTGCGACATCTGGTCGTCAGTCGCAAGGTCAGCGGCGGCACCCGGTCGGCAGGGGGCAGCAACAGCAAGATGACCCTGGCCTCTTTATTCGGCACCTGGCGCGCCCAAGGACTCAATCCCCTCGCCGCCTGCCGGCAACTGCTCTCTTCCCCTCAACTCTGAACTGTTACTGCAGCCAAACTCGCTTGACAGTTCTGAGCGATTCGCGTACCATGTATGCAATCTCCCCTGCAATCGGCTCGGCTTCGTCCAAGTTGATGAGCAGGGTCTATTTTTTGCCTCGCGCGGCGCCTCCTCATGACCACTCCCCTGCGAATCGCGCTGTTCATCGACGCTCAGAATGCCTATCGTCGGGCTCGCGATCGCTTCTTTCCGAATCCCCAGTCCAATGTTGACGGTCAGTTTGACCCGATCAAGCTGGGCCAGTTGATCGCAAGCAGAGGAGGCCCAGGCGGCATGCCCTGCTCCCTGTCAGATGCGCGTATTTACTCCGGTCGGCCGGACCCGAACAGGGACAAGCGCTCACATGCCGCTCATATGAGGCAGTCCAACCGGTGGAGGGCAAACGGAGCGACCGTGGTTACGCAAGGCCTCCGATACCAGCCAACTTGGCCAACAGACCCGGCTCAGGAAAAAGGCATCGATGTTGCCTTGGCCATTGATTTCGTCAGGCTTGCGATCACCGGCGCTTACGACGTCGGTGTCATGATGTCCACCGACACCGACCTGCTGCCGGCACTGAGGTTCGTCTACGACCACGATCTGGGCGTTATTCACGCTGCAGTGGCAGCCTGGGGTATCCCTACGGATAGCAGGAGACTACGGCTGCCCGGTGCCAGCGTTTGGTGCCACTGGCTGGACCAGACGGATTACAACGCCGTGGCGGATCGGACCAGGTATTAACGCCGGTCGGCGGAGTGCATTCCGTTATTACACATAACGGCCCTTTGGGCGAACCGGGTGGAGTATCAGTAAATCGGGAGACTCTGACATTCCAGCCGTGCGTTCCCGGGAGAACACCGGTAGAATCCGGTAGCCCGGCTCAACCGTGGCTCACGAAATCCCGTAATCTCCATTCGCAGGATTAGATACCCATGGCTAGACTCCGCTTCGTCCACGCGGCCGACCTGCATCTGGACAGCCCCTTCCGCGGTATCCGCAGTGAGGCTCCTGACCATGTCGCCCAGACCCTGAGCAGTGCTACCTTCGATGCCTACCAGAACAAAATTAACCTTTGCATCCAAGAGCAGGTGGATGCCCTGCTGATCGCCGGCGATATTTACGACGGAGCAGACCGGAGCCTCCGGGCCCAACTGCGCTTTGTTGATGGTCTGGCCCAGCTCGACAGGGCTGGAATACGCTCCTTCATATGCCATGGCAACCACGATCCCCTCGATGGATGGGAGGCCCGCTTGGACCTACCGGCAGGTTGCATCCGGTTTGGATCTGAGGTCGAGGGCTTCCCTGTGTTCCCAGAGGAGCCGAAGCGGGCGACGGTCTACGGAGTGAGCTACCCAACACGGGAAGTACGGGAGAACTTGACGCCTCACTTTGAGGGAACCGGCTCTGAGCATGGATTCATCATCGGACTGCTACACGCGAACGTGGGGGGACAAGATCACGACTCCTACGCTCCCTGTACGGTATCCGACCTGGCCAACACCGGGTTCGACTACTGGGCCCTGGGTCACGTCCACACCCGGCAGACGCTGCGGGAAACGGGGCCAACGATCGTGTATCCCGGGAACCCGCAGGGCCGCCATCCAAACGAGCCAGGTGCCCGAGGGGTCTACTTGGTGGAAGTGGACGATCACGGTGTGGTCCAGCTGGAGTTTCGGCCAATGGACGTGGTGCGGTGGGAAACGCTCTCGCTGGACATCGGCCCTCTGGAAACGGAACAGGACCTGATCCATGGAGTGAACGCCTTGGCGGAGGACGCCCTGGTCGAAGCCCAAGGCCGGTCGGTGGTTGCCCGCTTGGAGTTCGCCGGACGTGGGGCGCTGCACAGGTGGCTCCGCTCCGAGGGCACGGCGGGTGATCTCAGGGAGCAGCTCAACGACCACTATACTGGCCGGGGCACCTGGCTCTGGTGCGAGGGGATCCGGCAGAGTATGGGTTCCCCGGTGGACCGAGAGCTGGTTGCGTTGCAGGAGGACTTCGTGGGGGACCTGGCCCGGCTGGCTGGCGAGTTGAGGGAAAACGGTGACGCTTTGGCCGAACTGCGTGGCCTGTTGCAACCGTTGTACTCTCGTGCAGGGTTCAGGGCATTTCTCCGAGACTCCCTGCCCTCCGACGACGATATCAGGGATCTCTTGGTCGTTGCCGAGGATGAGTGTCTGGCGGCATTGGTGGAGGAGGATGAAGGCGCATGAGGTTGGAAGAACTGTATCTGGACGGGTTCGGGCACTTCCACCAGCGTATTTTCTCTTTCTCTCCCGAGGGAAAGCCGGTCACGGTGTTCTATGGCCCCAATGAAGCGGGAAAGAGTACTCTCTTAGCATTTATCCGTACCGTCCTGTTTGGTTTTCCCACTCAGAGGCGAAACGAGCACTACCCGCCGTTGTCCGGCGACCGGCACGGCGGGAGGATACGCCTGTCGGGAGATGATGGCGAGATCTACACGTTGGAGCGGTATGTCGGGGCCCGGGGCGGGTCGTTGACTGTCAGGGACGGTGCTGATGATCCCGTCGACCCGACCGATTTTATGCCCTGTATCACCGGACAGGCTACTCAGGCCATGTTCACCAACGTGTTTGCGTCGGTATCGACGAACTCCAGCAGGTGGGGTTGCTGGACGACTCCTCGGTTAGCGAGGCTATCTACAGCGCAGGACAGGGAGTGCCCGGGCTGTCCGCCTTCAGCCAGCGCTTGGCGGCTCGGCGGAGGGATATTTTCCTTCCCTCCAGCAGAACTCAGGAGGTCGTCAAACTGGTTGCCTCGCTCGGGGGGATTGATGAGCAACTGCAGGTGGTTAATAGAAACGCCGACCAATATACGAGCCTGACGTCACGCAGGGCCGAGATCGACGCAGAACTCCAAGCCAAGGACGTGGAACGCTCCCAGCGGAACATCCGCCAAGCCGAGATCCGGAACCTCAGCACGGGGTGGGAAGACTGGGTGGAGTTAATCAACTGCGAGGCGCGACTGAAATCTCTTCCCGCCTACAAGCAGTTTCCCGTTGATGCCATCCCGAGGCTGGACGCTCTCCAATAGCGGGTACGGCAGGCTAAGTGCCTATCCTAATAACTCGTGAAAACTCGCGCTCCCGTTCTGGGAAGCCCAGGTGGGGTTACGTTTAGACTGGGGCCATGAGCAAAGCGAAAGACCCCAAGCCGCCACGTCCCAAGCGGGCTGGCCCAGCCAACAAGACCAATCCCACCACCGGCGGTTTCCAGATTTCCGACGGACTCTGGGCAGTGCTGGAGCCCCTGATCCCCAAGCGTGTGAACACCCATCGGTTTGGGGGCGGCCGTCCCCGGGTTCCCGACCGCACCTGCGCCAACGGCATCTTCTACGTGTTGCGCACCGGTTGCCAGTGGAAGGCCTTGGACGCCACGGGGATCTGTTCCGGGTCCACCGCGCACCTGCGCTTTCAGGAGTGGGTTGCCGCTGGGGTGTTCCTGGAGTTGTGGCGGGTGGGACTGGAGCGCTACGACGAACTGCAGGGTCTGGACTGGAGTTGGCTGAGTATGGACGGGGCCATGACCAAGTCGCCCCTGGGTGGGGGAAAAAACTGGCGCCAACCCCACCGACCGAGGTAAGCGAGGCGTCAAGCGCAGCCTGTTGACTGAAGCGTCGGGCATTCCAGTGGGCTTGGCGGTGGACGGGGCCAACCGCCACGACATGAAGCTGGTGTGGGCCACGGTGGACAGCGTGGCGGTATCCCGACCGGCGCCCAGCCCAGAGCATCCCCAGGGGATGTGCCTGGACAAGGGCTACGACTTCGCAGAGGTGCGCCGCACCCTGGACGAGTTCGGCTTCACGGCCCACATCCGCAGTCGAGGCGAAGAGGCAAAGGCCATCAAGCGGGAGGCCGGTTTCAAAGCCCGGCGTTGGGTGGTGGAACGCACCCATAGTTGGCTGAACCGTTTCCGGCGCATTCTGGTTCGTTGGGACAAGTCCCCCGACAACTACATCGCCTTTCTTCACTTCGCCTGCGCCCTCATCGCCCTCAGAGCCGCCGGATTATTAGGATAGGCACTAAGTCCGATTCTGAGGAGGCAGTGGAGCAACTGTGGACTGCTGAGCAGGCGATGACCGCAGTCATCCCGGACGAACCTCTCTTGGAGTCTGCAGATCGCGTTGAAGGAATCCGACGAGGACGTAGCAGTTTCGACAATTCGTTTCACGACCTTCCCGAGCGCCAGGCGGAGCTGAGGGATATGGAAGCCGACCTTTCCACGAGACTGGCTGACTTGGGACATGAGTGGGGAGAAGGGGACCTGGAGGACTTCGACACGTCCTTGGTGGTCCGGAACCTAGTGGGCGATCGGAAAGAACGCTTGACTAAAAGCAGAGAACGTCTGCGGCAGGCGGAACTCCGCCTGGAGCAGGAGAGGCGCACGCTGCTGGATCGTCAGCTGGAGACGGAGGAAGCCCGGGAACAGCTGCCCCCGGAACCTCCGTCCATGGACGCCGCGGGGTTGATGGACCGGCAGGACGCGCTTCGCACCTCCAGGGGGCGTCTGGTTGAATACGAGAGGATGAGGCAAAACCACGAAAACCTTCAGGGCCAGCTAAGTGTTCTGATCTCCGGCACAGATTCTAGTCACGACACCTCGTACGCTCTCCCCTCGGCGGTGCTGGTCTTGATCGCCATCGTGGGCGTAGTAATGGCCGCGGTTGGGATATTCCTCGGCGGAGCAGGGCTTCCCATGGGCGTCGGCGCAGGTTTGGTGCTGATAGCCGTTGCCGTTTTCCTATGGATCAGGGGGAGGGCGGGTCCTTCCCGCACCACCTCACCGGTAACATCTGTCTTGGGCCAGCAGACCGCTGAAACTGAAGCGTCGGTGGAAAGATCCCGCCAAGCACTAATCGAGGCGGCAGCGCCTCTGGGTCTTGCAGGACAGCCTGATGGGGCGGCCTTGGACTCGGTGGAAGCAAGCCTGGAGGTTCTCCGTGCTCAACTGGGGGCATGGGACTCTGCCAACACCAATCTGGAGGAGTCCTCCCGGCGGGAGCGTTATCAGGAACAGCGCCTCGCAGATGCGGTCAAAGAACAGGAGAGTGCGGCAGAGTCGGACCAGGAAACTCACCGGGAGTGGCAGCAGTGGCTGCGGGGCCGCCAACTGGACGAGGCCCTGATCCCAGACACCATGACCACCTTCCTCGCCCGTGTCGATGCGGTCAGGGGCGTCCTGGCAGAAACCCGCCGGATGAGGGAAAGGGTCGCTGCAATCGAGAAGGACATCGAGCAGTTCCGGCAGAAAGTCGAGCCCTTGGCCATTACCCATAATATCCCGCTGCCTGCTGGCAATTGGGGTCAGACGGCAGCGGTGGCTGACACGCTCATCAGCCGGATGGACCAGGCCCGGGAAGCGCAGTCCCGACGGGAAGCGGCCCAGGAGCGACAACACGCAGCTCAAGAATTCGTGGAGGACCTGGAACGGCGGCTGGGCCAGGTCCAGGAGGAACTGGACGACTTCCTATCCCTCGACGGTACGGATGACTCTGAGGGTTTCCGTGTCCGGGCCCATGAGAGCAGAGTGGAATGCGAACCGCAACGGGACGAACTGATACGCAGCTTGGAGCGCCTGAGCGGTCCGGGTGATCGGTTAGAGGCATTCCGGGAGCAACTGGCTGGCACCGACCGAATCCAGTTGAACGAAGAATCTATCACGGTATCGGAACGGTTACGGGAGGTGGAGGAAACCCGCAGTGGACTCCAGGAGGAGCGTGGGCGCATAGAAAATGAACTGGAGCGGCTCATGGGAGAGGAGGAGTCCTCCCGGCTGCGCATGCAGCGGAGCGCTCTGCTGGAACAGTTGCAAGACTCTGCCCGGGAGTGGTCCCGGCTGACCATGGCTGAGGAGTTGTTGGACAGGACTCGTCAGAAATTCGAGATGGAGCGGCAGCCTAGTATTAACCGTTGGTGCTAGTTTGAGATGATATTGAAGATGCCACCGGGTTCCTTATGCTGTAAGTTGATCCGCTCTACAGCGGAGGAACCCTGTGAACATCGCCGATTTTATCACCGAACTCTACTGCCAGATAGACGACGCTTTGCCCCGATTGCCCCAGCATCCCCAAGCCGTGCTCTCCCGGGGCGAAGTGGTCACCATCGGAGCGCTCTACGCCGTCAAGGGCGTCAGCCGCCGCGCCTTTTACGACTGGCTCAGGCACAACTATGGAGATCTCTTTCCCAAACTCCCCCAGCGCACCCGCCTCTTCCGCCACCTGGAAGCCAAAGCCTGCTGGACCGGCTATTTCCTGGCTCAGCCCACCATCCTGGGCGTGGCCGACAGCTATGGCGTCGAACTGGGCCATCCGGTAAGGGCGGGGCGTCAGCTCCATCAGGTGGGCCAGCGAGGCAAGTCCAATCAGCGCTGGGTCCTGGGCGGCAAACTCTGCGTCGTGCTCAACAAATTGGGGCTGATTGTGGATTGGGACTGCGCCACTGCCAACGTCCACGACCAGCGGTTCTTACCCTTGTTGGCCTGCTACGACGGCCAGATGATCATACTGACTGACACCGGCTTTCACCGCGCCAAAGGCGACCCAGACAACGTGAAACTGTGTCGTCGCGGCCAATGGAACGTGCGGATGATCGTGGAAACCACCTTCTCCATGATGACCACGGTGTGGGGCAGCAAGGAGATGCGTCATAACACCTGGCGAGGATTTGAGGCGCATCTGAGTTACCTGATGGCCGCCTTCAACCTACTGGTGCAGTGGCATGGACTGGAACCGGACGAAAACGGACGCATCCATCGCTCCATTGCCCAATTCGTCCTCTGATATTAACTAGCACCAACGGTTAGTAGCCTTCGACTTCTTCAGCGGTTGTCCTGTGTTCTGAGTCGATCAGGGCGAACTTTTCCAAATCGGCCTTCAATTCGTCTATAACATCCCTCGCCAGTTGGGTCAGATTAGATCTGACCACAGACCCCAAGCGTCGGGAATAAACTTGCCTTGCGAGCAACTCTACGAAATCTCGATCCAGTTCGTTGCCGTTAAACTGCAGGTCCAGGAATTTCCTCATGCCACGCTTGTATTTGAGCGCGGTTGCGGCATCCAGCACGGAATCAGGGTCGAATCCTGACTTGGTGAGAACACTGAGTGCATTTATTACCGGGGATTCCACATCCTCGAAATCTTCATCATCCAGTCCATCGCTCACGCGTACCCAGTTTGAGGTGAAGGGTTGAAAAAGGTCGGTCTTTCCGGGTAGGGAATGGTTACCCACCACATTCCTGTCTGGGGAGGCCGACCATGCCATGGTATCACCGCATTGCCACCTTTCTGAATAACTCGATTCCTCAGTTACGGGCTACCCGCCGCACCAATCTTGCCCTGCTCACGGTTGCCATTCTGGAGCGTCGTGCTTTGGCCATATCGGTGTTGGTGCGGGCCTGGCAGGCTCAGTTGCCCTATTCCCACCACCAGCGCAAGAAACGGCTGTTTCGCTTCTTGTCCAACATCGGCTTTGACACCATGGCGGTGCAGACGGCGCTGTTGGGGCCCATCTGTCAGGCGGCCCGGTTGCGAGGGCTGGTCCCGATCATGATCGACTGGTCTGATCTGGGCCAGAGGCGCAACGGTCTGTTCGCTGCGGTCTGTTTTCGGGGTCGGGGCCTGCCCCTGATCAGTTGGGTGTCCACTCCCCAGGAGTTGGACCCGTCCCAGAACCGGGTGGAGGAGTTCTTCCTGCGTCGGCTGCTGTGCCACCTGCCCATCACCATTCGGCCTCTGCTGCTGGCCGACCGCGGTTTCGGACGGGCCAGCCTGATCAAATTCCTGCAGGAAATGCCCAACCACACGGGCTACACAGTGGACTACGTGATCCGCCTCAAGGGGGATGTGGTGGTACAGAGCATAGACTATCGTGGCCGGTTGCGGGACTATCCCTACCCAAAGGCCGTGTCTTATTCTGGCCTCAAACCCTCTACCGCTCCGATGGGGCGGTGGTGATCAACCTGGTGCTGAACTGGGCTCGGGGACATCGGGAGCCCTGGTTTCTGGCCACGTCGCTGACCGACCCTCGCCAGGCGGTGCGCATGTATCGGCGGCTAATGCAGCCGGAGCAGTACTTCAAGGACGGCAAGCAGCGCTTCGGACTGGACCGGAGCACCGTAACCACCACCGACCGGCTGCAACGATTGCTGGTCGCGCTGCTCCTGGCCTGTTGCCTGCTGATCTTGGTGGGAATGCGGGTGTCACCGTCGTTCCGACGGCGGGTGTGCTCCCGAGGGAGATTAAGCATCCTAAACCTGGGTTACGAATACTATCTCGCCACACCCAACCCACCAGAGAACCTCTTCAACATCAGCCACCAAACCGGGTACGCGTGAGAGTCCATCGAGATTGATTTCCAGAAACGGCTCACTGTCCATACTGCCGTCGCTATCCAAATCACCAAAAAACTGATACTGGATCCCGTTGGGAAGAACACCAACTAGCGGTTTGGCTGCATGAAAATATCTTCGAAGTTGCCCGCGGTCATCAATAAGTCGTTCGTGGAACGTGGGCTTGCATTCGAAAATAATGACCGGTTTGCCCTCGTACAAGATGGAAAGTCCACTCTGCTGCCATCGCCACAGGTATTTTGAGCGGGAGTCTCAAGAGGGTTCCCAAGGTCATATCCCAACGCTACGATAAATGGTCGAATGAGGCCTTCGATGGTCTGCTGTTCGTTTCGCGCGTTTACCTTTTGATATGGAATGCCTTCTGCAATCCGTTTCAATTCTGCTGCAAATTCCATCCCTTTCTCCTATACCGCTCTGATTTTCCAGCTCAACATAGTATTACAACGACGGTTTATATAGGGAGACCAGAGGTGTCGCGACCGAGGGCGGGCGGCGTTTCTCATGGGACTGTCTGGCGCGTTCGTTACGCTCTTGGACATCTGCCAGCCATTGTAGTAATTCCTGCGGCCCGAACTGCGCTTTGGGCAAGAGCTCACGCACCACTCGGTACACCTGGGGTCGTGTGATCAGGGGCATCTTTTTCCCCCCACGCCTGTTGCAGGGTCAGCAGGAAGGCTCCCGCCAGCAGGCACAAGACGATGTGATGATGCCATCCTCGCCAGGTGCGGGTCTCGTACTCGTCGAGGCCCACGTCGCTCTTCTCGGTCTCGTACTCGGTTTCAATGCGCCATCTTGAGCCGCCCACATAAGCCAGGGTTTCCAGCGGGGTGTCTTCAGGGGCGTTGGACAGATAGTAGCGGGGCTCGGCGCCGTCCAGGTTCCGGCGATAGACCGCCCAGTGGATTTCGCTGGGCCTCCGCCTGGCGGTGGGCCGCACCCGCTGGGCGCTGAACTGGTAAACCCTCGGCCCCTGGCTCCCCTGGGCCACCGTTATAGCTTGCCAAGCCTCCTCCGTAACCGCAGCGGCCCGTTCCCTCATGGTCTGCCTTTGCCCGCGGCGCAGCCTGGGTTTGCGGGGCCGCCCAGTGCCCTGGTAGGCCGGGCTGGTCCACTCCGGAGCTTCGGGCCATACCGTGAAACTGGCCGGAACGTCCAGAACGTAACCCATCCCCAGGGCGGACAGACCCTCCCGGAAGGACGGCGACACCCCGAAAGCGTCATCCCCAGCCACCCATCCGGCCTGCGGGTGGCCCCGTGCTAGGGCTTGCTCCACCATCTCCAACGCCAACTCCGTCTTCGACCGGTAGGTCCGTCTCTCCGGCGGCACCCCCGCCGACTGGCACCGGGCATCGTCCGAGGTCCAACCCTCCGGCAGGTACAGCCGCTTGTCCACCAGCGCCCGACCCTGCGGACTGACGTAGGCCAAGAACATCCCAGCCTGACAGTTGGCCACCTTCCCCAGCCTCCCGCAGTACTGCCTTGACACCCCCCACTGACTTCACCCCCTGCTTGGGAAAGTCGCTGCCGTCCACTACCCACACCGCCTCGGAAAGGTTCTCGGCGTTGCGCCGGTCTTGTCCCTGCACCAACAAGGCTTGGAGATAGTGGCGGCTGTGCTCCCGCGACTCCTTACGACCAAAGTCTGGAGCAAAGTAGCTGTGAAAATCCTGAAAGGCCTCGTTCACCCGCTCAAAAGCCGCCGCATCCATCGCCCTGTCCTACCTCCCAAGGCCTTCGCTAACTCTCCGATTATCCTACCATACGAACCGTCGTTGTAATACAAGGATGCCGACGTGACCCCGGTCCACGCCATCAGCATCGCGGATGACTCGGTGTACCACGCCTTGGGCGAACAGAGCGTAACGGTGAGCATCACCGAGGACGACACCGCCGGGGTGACCATCGACCCGGCCGTGCTGACGGAGCACGACGCGGCCAACAGATTCAGATTCCAGGTCGAGTTCAGCGAGGGTGTGGGGATCAGCTACACGACGCTACGCGACGATTCGTTCACGGTGAGCGACGGAGACGTCACCAACGCGCAGCGGGTGGACAGCCGCAACGACCTGTGGCAGATCACCGTGGAGCCGGACTCGCAGGCCGACGTCACGATCACGCTGTACGGAAGCCGGACCCGCGGGAGCACGGGGCCAGTATGCACCCGCGGAGACAACCCGCAGCCACTGACCAACAGCCCGTCGGGGTCGAGCGGCATGAGCAGATCAACGCTCATGCGAAAGACTCTGGCGGCTGTCCTGATTGGGTGAGGGCCCCGGCTTTGGCGAGGCGCCTGAGACATCCCCTCTCCGGTATGCGCGTGAGAACATGGAGTGTTTGGTGGTCACGCCGGCGTGTACATCACTACCAATCTATCCGCCATCGTTTATGTCCGCAAGCGGACTTTATACCTGTAGAGTTGCGAAAACACTCTCCCTTAGCCCGAATCCACCGAAGGGATGCGTGGGGGCTGGCTACGCAAGGGAAGAGAAGCGTGGGTGATGGGACAGCAGTGCCCTGACGCCGCCGGATTCGAGCGGGTGAGGGTCGTGACAGCTACGCCAGAGGGATGTTGACGGCTCGCGAGTGGCCGCGGAGGGCGAGATCGTCGGGCAGATGGCAGCTGGAGACACGCGGTGCTCAGCCTGACGCGGGACGGTCAGGCGGTTGGACGGTCTGGTTGAAGGGTCGGACGCCGAAGGCGGCGTCAGGAAGGGAGCGGCAGGGCGCGCAATCGCTCCAGGGCGCGACTGAACTGGTTCTCCCAGGGCCAGCCCTTGGGAAGGTGCAGGGTGAGGCGACGGGCCTTGCGGGTGATGCGTCCGGCCAGGGAGAAGAAGCGTCGCCGCAGGGTCTTGGTGGTAACCACCAGCTCGCCCAGGCCGATGCGCGCCGTCCAGCGAGCCAGATTGTGGGCCATGACCTGCACCGCCAGCCAGGCGGCGTTGGCGGGGAAGCGTCCCGAGGGAAGATGATTGAGGCCCACGCCGTACTTCAGGTCGCGGATGGCGTTCTCGATCTCGGCATGGCGGCGGTGGTCGGCCTCCAGTTCCAGAGTGTCGCCCTCCCGGTCGGTGATGCAGGCGTGATAGCTGTAGTCGGTAAGCAGCGCCAGTTGGGAACCGGGCGCGGGCTGCACTCTGCGGACGATGAGCCGCGTTGGTGCGGCGTCGGGCTCATGCTGGAAGGGTGTGTATTCAGTCTCGGCCACGTCGGCGCCGCCGTCCATCCAGTAAGGGATGGGCGTCCAGTCCGTCTCGGGTATGGCCTCGATGAGGTTGCGCAGGCTTTGGTGCTGGCGGATGGTGATGGAGTAGCGGACGTCCATCTTGCGGCAGACGGCGACCATGGCGTGGGTGTAGAAGCCGCGGTCGGCGCGGACGGTGAGTTGTCCGGTGGCTCCGGCGTAGCGCACCCGGCCCACCGTCTCCCGCAGGAAGTGGTCCGCGCCCCGCGCGGTGTTGGCCCGACCCTGGCGCAGCCGCACCATCAGCACGTCGCCGGTGTCCGCGGCCACGGCCAGCAGCGGGTGATAGCCCCGCTGGCCGGTGTAGCCATGGCGACGGGCGCCCTCCTTGCCCAGTCCGTAGGTCTCGCAGACGGTGGAGTCCAGGTCGATGGTCAACGGCGCATCGCCCGGGCCCGCACCAGCAGCCCAGGCCCGAGCCAGGAACTCCCGGCTCACCCGATCCAGCTGGCGAACATGACCCCACCGGAAACTGCGTAGAAAGGTCCCCAGGGTGGACGGCGCTTTGACCACGCAGCCGATGGCGCTGGCCGTCCGGCCGGTGCGCAACACGTCGGCGTCGTCGATGCAATCGCCGCCGGCCAGCGCCGACGCCACCAGCGTCAGCAGCTTGTCCCCCGGGTTGGCTCGACCCGGCGCATCTCCCAGGTCAACGTGGCGGTCCACCAGCTCACCCAGACCCAGATGGTGGGCCAGGGTGACCGGCAGGAGCAGTCCGGCATTGGCCACCAGGCGGTGATCATCGAAGGCGACGTGGATGCGGTCGGGGCTGCCCAGTGGTAGCATCTAACAGGTGCTCCTCGTTTCGGGTCGGTTTCTTGTTTCAAAAACCATTATCCCCGAAGCCGGGAGCACTTTCTCATCCCCTCAGCACGCCGCCAGCCTCATCTTGTCGGTGGATTGGGGCTTAGAGCAAATAATCTCGTTAGTAAAAAGAGTGCCACGCCACTTACCAAAGCAATGAAGAGTCTCTACTGTTCTTCATGGAGATGATTAGAAGAATCACCAGATAAACGGAATCCCCGGCTGTCACTTTGCGTGCGGACGGCGGTGGCGGCGGTTGGCTCCGCTCATCCCGAACGTCCGAAGGCGGCATTCGCATAGTGCTCGACAGACCAGCTCATGCACCTGAGACTGCGGATGCAACGACGGCCCCTGCTGGTGCTGCGCCGGTCGCGCTGGGTCCGCCGCGCACGGCGGACCCAGGACAGACGTGCACCCCGCCTCACCCATTTTTGGGCTCGGCTAGCCGGAGGCAAGTCATGATCACATCCCGGATTATTGCGCCGCTCCCCCTGCTGATTATCGGACTGGTGGCCCTCGCCGCCGTCCTGCTGATCATCCCCTGGTCTGTCCAGGCCCAGACCCCAGAGGTAACCCCGACCGCCGGCGCCACCGGGGATAACCCCCCGGCTAAGCCCATGAACCTTCAGGCCTCGGCGGAACACGATTCGGTCGACCTCACCTGGACGGCCTCAACGGACCAGACGGTCACCCACTACGCGATCCTGCGCCGCGACCGGGACACCGACGCAACGGGCGTCTTCCACATGATCGAGAACAACGTCGGTCCCCAGACCACTTACAATGACAATTCGGTATCGGCGTCGAGCAAGTACAACTACCGGGTGAAGGCGGTCAGTCCCACCGGCGTCAGCCAGTGGTCCGGCTTCGTCAAAGCCAACACTCCGGCAGCACCGGACCCGGCGCCAACCCCCACGCCGACGCCCACTCCCGAAGACCGGGCCCCCAGCAATCTTGCCGCCGCGCTTGCCGAAGGCGGCGGGGTTACCCTGAGCTGGACCGCCCCTGCGGAGGACGCCGATAGCGTCACCACCTACGAGATCCTTCGTGCCGTCGGCCAGGAGGATTTAGCCACTCTGGTGAGCGACACCGGGTCCACGGCCACCGCCTACACCGACGCCACCGCCACGCAATCGGGAGCCACCTACACCTATCAGGTGAAGGCCATACGGGGCGAGGAACAGAGCCAGGCATCCGGCCAGGCCCAGGTCCAGGTGCCTCATGATCCCGTTGACCTGGCCCCAACGAACCTCGCCGCCGCGTCGGCGGACGACGGGATCAACTTGACCTGGAGCGCTCCGGCTGCCGACTTGGCGGCGGTGACCGGCTACCAGGCGCCGCGCCGCCGCCCCAACCAAGGCGAGGACCAGCTGGCCGTCCTGGAGTCGAACACCGGGTCAACCGCGACCACCTACAAGGACACCGGCGCAACAGCAGCGGGCCAGACCTACGTCTACGGCGTTCGTGCCCTGCGTGACGACGAACCGAGCCAGTCGTCAGATGTCGTCGAAATCAAACGCCCCGAGACGGCCGCCCGAGCCCCTTCAAACCTCACGGGTCGAACATCAATCACAATCGAAGTGGGACAAGGTGACCCCGACACCTCGGTTGTTCTCAACTGGGCTGCTCCGGCAGAGGACGGCGGCTCCGTCACCGGCTACGAGATCCAGCTCGCCTTGGACGACGCGGAATTCGCCGCGCTGGTGGCCGACACCAGTTCCCCCGGGACCGAGTACACCGACGCGTCGCCCGCAACACCCGATGAAGCTGGCAACTACCGGTACCAAGTGGTCGCGCTGCGCCCCGAGGGCAAGAGCCTGCCGTCCAACCAATGGCCGCTCATTGAGGAAAACGAGGCCTTGCTCTCCACCCTCGGGCCGGACCTCGGCATCATTGTAATCTCTCTCGACCTGGACATGACCGCAGTCAGTCTCGTCAAGAACACGGGACAGACCGCCGCCGCCACCGCCCTTAGTTTGGGTTCCGGGGAGGTTCGCGCCCAGAGCTTCACCACTGGCGCAAATTCCAGCGGATACAAGCTTAGTTCGATTGGTGTCAGCATCAAATCTCCCACCAGCACGGCGGCGACCGACTTGACCGCGAACGTGCGGGGGCAAACGGGATCGGACCTAGGTTCCGAGGTATGCGCGCTGCCCGGTTCTGCGGCCTACACTAACGGGGTCAGCGACGGCGCGCCGGGCGACGTTGTTTGTACGCTGGACAATCCCGCAAGCTACAGCAACGACATGTTAACTAGGCAGTGTTGACATTTGGACTGCGGTACAATTGCCCCATGGCGAGTATAACCATACCTTCAGACCAATGGGCGAAGATTTTGCAATTCCTGCGGGATTGCCCTGACGTGTACGTTGGCGACGCGGCGGAATGCCAGCGGTTTGTCGAGGGCGTGCTGTGGATGGATCGCTCCGGAGCGCCGTGGCGACTGCTGCCGGCCGAGTATGGCAACTGGAACACCATCTACAAACGCTTCGCCCGGTGGTGCGACCGTGGCGTCTGGGAGCGAATGCACCAGCATTTCAGTACGGAACCGGACCTGGAATATCTGGTCATCGACAGTACGGTGGTTCGAGCGCACCAGTGCGCTGGGGGAGCCCCGGCAAAAAGGGGGGCAATCAGCGCAAGCCCTGGGCCGCAGTCGCGGCGGGTTCAGCACGAAGGTTCCCGGGAGCGTGGACGCTCTGGGCAACCCCCTGCGGTTCACGTTGACGCCGGGACAGCAGCATGACATCACCCAGGCGGAAACCCTGCTCACCGGCTACCGGAGCGAGTACGTAATCGCGGACAAAGGATATGACGCGCAGGACTTCGTCGACCATTTGGCAGAAGAGGGCATGGTGGCAGTGATCCCCCCACGGTCCAACCGCAAAGTGCCACGGGATTACGATAGACCCTTATACCGAGAACGCCACGTGGTAGAGTGTTTCATCGGCAAGATCAAGCACTACCGCCGGGTATTTTCCAGGTTTGACAAATTGGCCAGCCGATACCTTGGCTTTCTGCAATTCGCTGCCGCCCTCATCTGGCTACGATGAAATGTCAACACTGCCTAGTTCAGCGCGCCGGATTCCTGCGGTCCTCTGGCGGCGAGCGCCAGCTACTTCTTCGTTCTGGAACGCTCCACCTCAGGGGAGTTTCAATGGCTCTACACGGCCAGCACCAGCACCAGCGCCGACAGCGGAGCCGCGGCCGGCTGGTCGCCGCAGGGCATACTCCAGAGCAAAGGCTCCACCGATACGAGCTGGTCCACATCGACGAGCAGCACCCTGAAGTTTGAGGCCAAGGGCGTCATCGTGGAGGACCCAGCGCCGAATGTCACGGTTTCCGAGACGGACTTGACAGTAACGGAGGGAGACGCGACGGGCCAAACCTACACCGCGGTCCTGTCGATGTTCAGCGAAAAGGTCCTGACTAACTGGCCAGCGAAAATGTCACATTATGGAGAAAGTGACATTGAGCTCAAAAGAGCAGAGCAGACTTCAAGTTCTCAACAGCTTGGTAGCAGAGCACATGACCTTGAACCAGGGGGCGGAGTTGATGGGAGTAACTCCACGCCACACCCGGCGCATCCTGGCGGCCTATCGTGAGAGCGGTGCGGCGGCTTTGGCCCACAGCCACCGCGGTCGCCGACCAGTCAACGCCACGCCCGAAGCGCTGGTCGCCGACGTGGTTCATCTGGCTCGCACCCGGAACGCTGGCGTCAACCACACCCATCTGGCTGAGTTGCTGGCGGAACGGGAAGACATCCACATGGGCAGGACCACCCTGCGACGGGTCATGCTGGACGCTGGACTGAGCAGCCCGCGGCGAAGGCGTCCACCCAAACACCGGGTCCGTCGGCAACGGATGCCCCAAGAGGGAATGCTGATCCAGATAGACGGCAGCTATCACCCGTGGTTGGGCGATCTGGCCCCGCCGTTCACACTGCTGATCGCGGTGGACGATGCCGCCGGCACGGTGGTGGGCGCCATGTTCTGCGCGCAGGAGGACACCCACAGTTACTTCCTGCTGATCCGCGGGCTGATCCAGCATCGCGGCGTGCCCGTGGCCCTCTACACCCACCGCCACGCAGTGTTCAAGCACACGCCGGGATCCGGCCTCCCCGCGGCGCCCACACAGTTCAGTCGCGCCATGGAGGAATTGGGGATCCAGATCATTTTCGCCCATTCGCCCCAGGCCAAAGGGCGTGTCGAGCGAACGGCGGGCACCTTTCAGGACCGGCTGGTCGCTGAACTGCGGCTGGCTGGCGCGACGACTTTGGGGCAGGCACAGGCTGTCCTCAAGGAGTTTCTGCCCCGGTTCAACCGGCGCTTCGGCGTCCCTCCGCAATGCTCCGAGCCAGCGTTCCGGCCTCTGGGCCAGGAGCTGTGCCTGGAACAGGTCCTGTGTTTCAAGCACCGCAGGAAGGTGGCCAGGGACAACACCGTGCGGTTTCAGTTGTGCACACTCCAACTGCTGCTAGCGCCGGAGCGTCCCAGCTATGCCGGAGCGGCGGTGGAAGTCCTGGAAGGGCTGGACGGCCAACTCAAGGTGCGCCACGGAGGGCGCATCGTCGCTGCCCAGGAAGCCCCGACGGGACCGGCACTCCTCCGCAACGGTAATGGACCTAACGCAGTGCCTCCGGTTGCATCCATCGGGGTGAACCACTGGGATGAACGCTGGACGGCGTACCTCATGCCGCTGGCCTCAAGCCAGGAACACGAGGGTGAGCAGGAGGGCGCCACCGATGATGAGCCCGCTGCCGCGCCACCACCAACCGTCGCTCCGCGCAAGCCGACCTTCCTTCAGAAGGAGCGTTGGAAAGCGGTCCAGAAAGCCCGGCGTAAAGGCATGTCGCTACGAGCAATCGAGCGGGAGTTGGGGATCCACCGGTCCACCGTTAGAAAATACCTGGACGCCGGAGGCCCTCCAGGACGACAGCTGCGGAAAGTTCCCATTTCGTCAACATCAGATACTATGGCAGCGTAAGCGAGTGACATTTTCGCTGAACACTTAACCGGATATTTTCCCTGACCTTCGACACCCTTTACATCCACCGCCGCCGCCCGTTCCCCAGAGCCATCTGCTGGCGTGAGACCGCACATCCACCACCAACCCTTCCCGATTGTCCATCAGCACGTGGGTACCGAAGCACAGCCGCGCCTCCTTACCCCTGCCCTTCTTGGCCAGCCTGGCATCGGGATCCGTGGTGGATTGATGAGTATCATTGCTGCGACGCTCACCCCGAAAGTCCACCTCCGGATTGCGTCCACCACCTTCAGTCGGTGGGTCTCCATCTTTGGGTCGGAAACTCTTCACCGACGCCCACGCCTCAAGCAACGTCCCATCCACGCTGAAATGCTCCTCCGACAGCAGCCGCTGCTCGCTGGCCTGCTGCACTATCTCAAGCAGAAACTCCCGGGCCACGTCAGCGGCCAACAACCGCTGCTTGTTCTTGGCAAACACCGAGTGGTCGAAACCATGGTCCATGATGTTCAGGTCCAGAAACCACTTGAACAGCAGGTCGTATTCCAGCCGCTCGCAGAACTGCCGCTTGCTGCGCACCGAGAACAACGCCATCAGCAGGCAGGCTTTCAGCAGGTGCTCCGGCGGTATCGACGCTCGACCGTTCTGAGCGTACATCCGGTCAAAGGTGGGAGAAAGCTGGGCCAGGGCCCGAATCCACCATGGGCTTGATGCGCCGGATGGGATCACGCTCAGGCACCAGGGCATCCGGTGTGATCGCAGTCAGCAAGGTGGCCTGCGCGCTGCCTTGCCTCGCATGGGGGAACCTCACTGCCAGAGATGGCCCATCCTATCACCCGCCGCTCACGCCACTCTCATTTTCAACACCCTGATAGAGCACCCACCATCGACCATGCAGCGACGGGTGCTCCGATCGTGGCCCCGATGCTTACTGCGGAACCTCCGATACGTCGGCCGTAGCTTTGCGCGCCTTCCGATGCTTGCCCCTCGTGGGGATTGGTTTTTTGAACCATCCGTATTCAAGGGTCCCAGACGCGCTGACGTTCATTGCCCCCAACGTTAACAGTGTGCCTTTTGCTTGGTTCCAGCTCTCTTCTCGACTTTGTACAAAATCTAGAAAAATTATAAGAACAGGGTAAGCTCGACCAAATCACTACCAGAGGTCGAGCGTGCCTACCCTGCCCGCCGTCATGGTAACCCTGCTGCTGCCCTTTGAGCATCCGTTTGACCCCAGGACCTGGCGCAAGGCTCAACTCCTGGCGGTGGGAGCTCCTGGCGGTGGGAGCGATCCTGTCTCCCGGCAAGCGCACCGTGTCCGCCGCCCTCAACATCTTGGGGATCGGTCAGCACGGCGACTTCGCCGTCTATCACCACGTGCTCAACCGCGCCCGATGGTCGCCGCTGCAACTGAGCCGGGCGCGGTTGCGGTTGGTGGCCGGGCGCCTTGGTTCGGCCACCGAGCCGTTGGTTTTCGGCATTGACGAGACGGTGGAGCGACGCTGGGGCCGGAAGATTGCGGCCAAGGGGCGATACCGGGATCCGGGGCAATCCAAGGACGACCAGGTGGTGATGACCCCAGGCCTGCAATGGGTGAGCCTGATGTTGCTGACGCGTATCGGGTGGGCGGGACGACACTGGGCGCTGCCGTTTTTGACCGCGCTGGCGCCGGCGGCACGCTACGACCGGCGCAAAGGCCGCCGGCATAAGATGGTCACCGATTACGCCCAGCGGATGCTGGTCTGTTTGCGCCGGTGGCTGCCGGACCGGGACCTGGTGGTGGTGTGTGATGGCGGCTACGCCAAGCGCGAGTTCCTGCTGCGTTGCCAGAGCATGTCAAAGCCCATCGTCGTCGTAACCAAACTGCGCCAAGACGCGTCCCTGTACCCGCCCGCGCCACCATGGCGGCCCGGCCAGATTGGCCGCCCCCCGGTGGTCGGAGCGCGACTGCCCAGTCCGACTGCGGTGCTGGACGACCTCACCACCCAATGGACCCCATACCGTGCCACCGGGTCCGACGGCAGTACCGCCATGGTCGAGCTGACTTCGGGCGTGGCGCTGTGGTACCACGGCGGGCCGCTGCGGGTTCTCATACGTTGGGTCGTCGTCAGACACCTTGAGGAGCCCCTCGGGCCCTATGCGCTGCTATGCACCGACGTCGCGGCGGAACCGCTGCGGATACTGCAGTGCTATCTGCTGCGGTGGCAGGTCGAGGTGACCTTTGAGGAACTGCGGGCCCACCTGGGCATGGAAACCCCGCGCCAGTGGTCGGAGCAGGCCATCGCGCGTACTACCCCCGCGCTCTTTGGCCTGTTCAGCGTGGTGACCCTGGCGGCGGATGTCCTAATCGGTCAGCAGGGTGGCATGGCTCCACGCGCCACGGCGTGGTATGACAAAACCAGCCCCTCCTTCGCCGACGCCATTGCCCTGCTCAGACGATACCGCTGGGTGCAGCAGGGAACTTTTAGGCCGTCCGGGCGCGAGCACGAATCGATAAAAATCCCGCGCCTCTTGTACCGCAGGATGATCGACACGCTGTCCTATGCCGCTTAATTGTACAAAGTCGAGGTCCAGGTAACACGGCCAAAAAGTCCACGGATGCATCTGTGGCAACAGTCGGGACATGCAACGCTGGTTTGCGCCAAGTCCGCCATTTTCAACGAGTTGGGCGTGCGTCAGCACGGCGGGTGTGACCTCCGCCCCGTGTCGGCTATCCAATGCGGTCATTGTGAGCGCAGCTTGGCAATCTCGCCGCGTTCGCAGACTGCGGAGAGTCGGGACATGGAAGCTTGGCACTCAAATTCGCAGCACAACGCTCTCTGGCCGTAGCGCCGACACCCTGGACTCGAAACCCCGCGCTCCGATGTACCACACTGACTACAACCACCGAAATCGAAAAGGAGTACACGGCTCCGGACCAACCCGAAGATCACCGCGCTTCTTACCTCTCGCGCCACGCGCCCAATGATAAAATGATCTTGTAATTCACCGCTCACGCCCACCTGCCGGAGTGAAGGCTATGAACCACATTAAAACGTTCTTCCTTCTCATGGTTCTTACCGGGCTACTGCTGCTCATCGGGGCCGCCATTGGTGGCGAGGTCGGCGTCGTTATCGCCGTGATCTTCGCGTTGGCGATGAATTTTGGCGCCTACTGGTTCAGTGATAAGATCGCCCTCAGCATGGCCCACGCCCGGCCGATCACCGCTGACGATGACCCCGAGCTGTATCAACTCGTGGCCGAACAGGCCCGCCTCGCCAACATGCCCATGCCCAAGGTGTACGAGATCGACGAGCCTTCTCCCAACGCCTTTGCCACCGGCCGCAATCCGCAGAACGCGACCGTTGCCGTGACCACAGGCATACGCTACATCCTCACTCGGGAGGAACTGGCTGGCGTCATGGCCCACGAGATGGCCCACGTCGGCAACCGCGACACCTTGATCATGACCATCGTTGCCACCATCGCCGGCGCAATCACCATGCTGGCCTTCATAGCACAGTTCGCCGCCATCTTCAGCAGTTTCGGCGGCCACAGCGATGACGACGAGGGCGGCGGAGGCAACATTATCACCCTGCTCATCATCGCCATCATCATGCCCATCGCCGCCACCTTCATCCGCATGGCCATCTCCCGCGCCCGCGAATTCCAGGCCGACCAGACCGGCGCCCACAACTGCGGCAACCCCGAGGCCCTGGCCCGTGCTTTAGAAAAGCTCGAAATGGGCAGCGAGATCCGTCCCATGAAGGTCAACGAGGCAGCATCCCACCTGTTCATCGTCAACCCGCTAAGCGGCCGCTCCATGGCACGCCTCTTCTCGACTCACCCGCCCATCGAGGAGCGCGTCCGCCGCCTGCGCGAGATGAACGTCCGCCCCAACTTTGGCTCCATCGAACGCCCCGGCTACGACACCCCCGACAGCAACGACCGCCCAAATTTCTGATCTACTTCAGCCAGGGAGCGGACTGCCCCACGCCAATCGCCGACCCTTCCATGGCTCGGATCGCGGATCTCGGCGCTCGCACGTAGTCCGCGAAGGTCGCCAGGCTCGGCCGCTGCTCCGCTTTCACTACTCTGCTAACTTGTCCCCGGCGCGGGAACCCGTGCCGGTTGTGCTATCATTCCGCCAGCGGCGCATCGTTGCCCGTTTGGTACCCCGCGTTACGCTTTTCACGCAGTTGAGGAGGTTATCATGGCCGGAAATTACACCATCAGCGTTGGCACCGTGGGCGGCGGCCTCTCCGTCAGCCCCGACGGCGGCGAATCCTGGAACCGCATCCGCAACCCGCTGCCCACCGAATGCAACATTCGTGCGCTGGCAGCCGATCCCAACAACCGGCATCGCATCTACGCCGGTACCGACAGTGGCCTGTTCCGCACCGACGACAACGGTTTTACCTGGGAGTACGTCGAGTCCCCCATGGACGACCTGCAGATCTGGTCCGTAGGGGTCGACCCTGACGACTCCGATACCGTCTTTGTGGGCACTCGGCCCAACGCCTTCCGATCCCGCGACGGCGGCAAGAGCTGGGAATCCCTTGACCTCGGCGTTCGCATGCCCTGCCCCATCGGAATTCCCCGGACCACCAACATCATCGTCGACCCCCGCGATACCCGGACCGTGTGGGCCGGCATCGAGGTGGACGGCGTTTATCGCAGCCTCGACGGCGGAGACAACTGGACGCGCCTGCCCGATCTCGGACCCGACCCGTTCCACGGCGACATTCACGGCATGGCCCTCAAGCCCGGCCCAGACTCTGCTATCTACTGCACCACACCCTTCGGCATCTCTACCAGCAATGACGAGGGAGAGAGCTGGGAACTCCACGAGTTCCCGCGCTTCCATGCCGAGGACACCCGTTCCTACTGCCGCGGCATGGTCATCAAACCCGACAACCCCAGCACCATGTTCGTCGGCAACGGCGACACCATTCCCGGAGTGACGGGCGCTATCCGCCGCACCCGCGACGCAGGCTCCTCCTGGGACGCTCCGCAGTTGTCCGCGACGCCCAACTCGGTGGTGTACTGGTTTGCCGCCAGCCCCCACGTGTCAGACGTCATGGTAGCCGCCAGCATCTACGGGTACGTCTATGTTAGCAGCGACGGCGGGGACACCTGGGATAAGCTCCAGAAGGAGTTCGGCGAAATCCGATCCCTGGCCCTCACTCCCAACGGCTAATCTTACCCACGACCCAACTGAACGGCCCCTCTTCCCATCAAGGAAGAGGGGCCGTGCGTGCTAAAATCCAACCGAAGGGCATATCTGACGGGCTGGTGCTATATGACGACTGTCCAGAACATCATCACTGCCGACGAGTTGCTGCGGATGCCAGACGACGGGTATCGGTATGAGTTGGTGAGAGGAGCGTTGACCGAAAAATGCTGCCACCGGGCAAAGAGCATGGCGTCGTGTCGTCCAGATTTGGCACCGCGATCGGCAACTATGCCGACGAACATGACCACGGAACCGTCGGCAATAACCATGGGTATCGACTGGAATCTAACCCTGACACAGTTCACGCACCGGACGTGGCTTGGTTCGCCCCGGGGCACCCAGGCGAGACCGCTGAGGGATATCCCGATCGTGCGCCTGACCTGGCCGTCGAGATTAAATCACCCAGCGACACCCCCCGCATGGTTGCGGACCGTGCCCAGATGTGGCTGGACTTCGGCAGTCAGGAAGTCTGGTACGGCGACCCCGAACACACCGCAGTGACCCGCTACCGCCCGGGACGGGATCCCGAAATGCTGGGCGAGGACGAGGTGCTGGACGGCGGCGATCTCCTCCCAGGCTTCAGCGTACCGGTTTGGCGCCTCTTCCGGCGACATCGCTGACCACCGCCGACCAAAGCCCTATTACCCAAGCTGGAGCTATAGATGCCTACCTTTGATTCCGACGGCGTTCAGATCTTCTACCAGTCCACCGGCGAGAGCTTCCCGCTCATCTGGAGCCACGAGTTCGCCGGTTCCTATGAGAGCTGGGAACAGCAGGTGCGTTACTTCAGCCACCGTTACCGCGTGATCACCTACAACGACCGGGGATACCCTCCCTCCGATGTGCCCACTGACCCGGAGGCCTACTCTCAGGACATCACCATCGAAGATCTACGCCGGCTCATGGACCACCTGGGACTGGACCAAGCGTACATCGGCGGACTGTCCATGGGCGGAAATGTCGCCCTCAACTTCGCGTTGCGCTACCCCGAACGTTGTCGCGCCATCATCGTTGCCTCGGCTGGCTCCGGCACCACCCACAACGAGGCTTTCCGCACTGGTGGTGAAGCGATGGCCGCCCGACTTCTCGCCGAAGGTACTCCCCCGGTGATGAAAGACTACGGTAGCGGCCCCACCCGCGTGCAGTTGCAGCGAAAAGACCCGCGCGGGTACGAGGAATTCATGCGGCTGCTCTTCGGACACAACGCCCGTGGCTCGGCCTATACCTTCCGCGGGGTCCAGTTGCGCCGGCCAACCATCGACCAGCTGATCCCCCAATTGAACCAGCTGCAGGTGCCCACTCTCATCATGATCGGCGACGAGGACGACCCCTGCGTCGAGCCTTCAATCATGGTGAAACGGGCCATCCCTCGCAGCGGACTGGCCGTCCTGCCGCAGTGCGGCCACGCCATCAATCTCGAAGAACCCGCCCTGTTCAATCAGCTGGTAGCCGACTTCCTTGCTTCGGTAGAAGCCGGCAAGTGGGCTGAACATCCTCTGGGTGACACGCCCTACACTACCGGATCACGGTAGCTGGCTCGACAGTGCCGTTGCCGCCGTATTCGGCGGATGCGCCAATTCGACCTAAACCCGGCGTGTGGCGGCCGCCTGTGCCCGGGACTAAAACTCCACTGGGCGCAGGTAGCTCATATCTTGCCGGCGTTCCAGGTAACCCGCCCTGGTCTCGTGCCCATGGGAGAAGACCAGTAGGTGCCCCTGGCGCTCGGCATCGCCCAGGATGATGCGCTTCTGTTTGAGCGTGGTCTCAGGCTCGTAGTCGAACGACGAGATTATGGTCAGGCCCAGGTGATGTGGAGTCGGGACCAAATCGCCGAGGTACACCACCCGCTCGCCGCCGTAGGCGAACACCGCTATCTGGTGTCCCAGGCAGTGTCCATCCGTCACGATCAGGCTCAGACCGGGAAACAACTCGGTGTCTCCGTCCAGCAGTTCCAGTTGGCCCCGATCAGCTATCGGTGAAAAATCTTCTACCCGGAAGGCATCGGCGTTGCGCAACGAAGGATTGTGCGCGTCTTCCCAACTCGCTCGCTGCACGTAATAGGTCGCTTTGGGGAAAGAGGGCACCATGTCTCCCAAGCGGTCCATGCGGGTCGCGCCGCCGGCATGGCTGAAGTGCAGGTGGGAGAGCACCACCGCATCGATGTCTCGCGGCCCCAAACCCAGCCCTTTCAGGCTCCGCATCAGTCGGCTGGGGACGAGCCCGTACATTTCCTTGTCGCGAAAGTTATCCTTGGGGCCTACGCCGGTGTCCACGATGATCTTCTTGCCGGCGCACTCGATCAACAGGCAATTGAGGCCCATCGTTACCCGGTTTTTGCGGTCGGTCGATACCAGGTTTTCCCACATCATTTTGGGTATCGGTCCGAAACTCGATCCACCGTCGACTTTGAACACTCCGTCGCTGATAATTTTTACAGCGCTTACCGTCATCACTCAATCGCTCCTAATCGACTGTATTGGCATTGATGCCCGTCCCCAAATCACCGCGTCCACCCGTCTGTATGTCTCCGCATGGAAAATGGGAGAGGCTATTGGTAGGCCTTATGCGGCCATTCCACGAGTCAATCCGACTGTGCTTATGGTCGGTATCATGGGGACTACTTTACAACCCCTGACCGAATTGGTGTCAACCCAAAAAAGCGATTATTTTTGATTGTATTTAGAAATTATTCCAAGGTATCCCGCCCCGGTCGTCTCGATGCGAGCGTGGCGGTCCTGCGGATGGAATGTTATGTTTGCTTGCGCGTCGATCCCGGCAATCTGGGACCCGAGTCCTCGGCCCATCCCATTCCGGAAACGCAGGCTACAGCCGACCTGACCGGCCGAATTGTCGCTGAACGAGTATTGACAAAGCGCCCAACATGCAAACTGTCGTTGGCGTCCGGTTGCGCCGCAAGGTCTATGCTTTGCTGGAACCCCAATCCGGGGTCTTGCTGCCCATCGGACCTCTAAAGCAAAACCGGGAGTCCTTCCTGGTACCGCGTCCAGTTGTTTTTGACAAATATAAGAATTGATATAATTGAGGCATTCTTTCATAGTGGAGTGTATGGGGAATGCCTGCCAAGTTATATCGAGTGAACTTGACCCAGGATGAGCGGGAACATTTGTGGGGTGTCACCCGGCGCGGCAAGTCCTCGGGGCGTAAAGTGAAGCGGGCTTTGATTTTGTGTAAAGCCGCTGAAGGCCTTACCGACCAGCAGGTGGCGGAAGCCTTGATGGTCGGCCCCTCCACGGTCGGCCGGGTGCGGCAGCGCTGCGTAGCAGGCGGGTTGGAACGGGCCCTCAATGATCTGCCGCGGCCGGGACAACGGCGTAAACTTGATGGCAAGCAGGAAGCCCACCTGGTGGCCGTGGCCTGCAGCGCGGCCCCGGAAGGGCACACTCGCTGGACGTTGCGATTGCTTGTCGACCAAGTGGTGAAGCTGGAGTTGACCGGCTCCAGCTCCCGGGAGACGGTCAGGCAGGTGTTGAAAAAAACGAACTCAAGCCGTGGCGGAAGCTCAAGCCGTGGCGGAAGAAGGAGTGGTGCATCCCCAAGGTGAGCGCCGAGTTCGTAGCCCGCATGGAGGACGTGCTGGACCGCTATGCGGAACCCGATGACCCCAAGCGGCCCGTAGTCTGTTTCGATGAGACTTCCAAGATGAGACTTCCAAGCAGTTGGTGTCGGAGAAACGGTCTCCCATCCCGGCCAAGGCGGGACGGCGGGAGCGGTTTGATTACGAGTACCAGCGCAACGGGACCCGGAACTTATTCATGACTTGTGCGCCATTGGCGGGCTGGAGGCACGTGGCAGTGACCGGGCGTCGCACCATGACCGACTTCGCCCATCAGATGCGCTGGCTGGCGGATGCCGCTTACCCGGAAGCGGAGAAGATCCGGGTAGTGCTGGACAACCTGAACACTCATAGACCCGCCTCCCTGACCCGCCTCCCTGACCCGCCTCCCTGTACGAGGCCTTCGAGCCCAAGGAGGCCAGACGGGTGATCCAACGGCTGGAGTTTCACTATACTCCCCAGCATGGGAGCTGGCTCAATCCTGTCCTGAGCTTGCCGAAGGGATGGCGGAGATCGAGTTCAGCGTCTTCAGCAACCAATGTTTGAATCGCCGCATTGAAGATGAGGATGCCCTCAAACGCGAGATTGCCGCCTTGGAGACCGAGCGGAATCAGGCTGCGGCAACCATCGACTGGAGATTCTCCACCACCAATGCCCGGCATAAGCTTCGCCATATCTATCCTTCGGTTTCACACTGACGCGGTACTAGTATTACAACGACGGCTTGACGTGCTGCTTCGGGAAAGCTTCGTGGCGCAAGTACTGTTGCGACATTTGTACGACGTACATTTGCGAAGGGAATGGGCCAGCGGCAAGCGTCCCATCGTAAATGCGTCGTTGTAATACCAGGCTGTGTTGACATTTCACCGTAACCAAATGAGGGCAGCGGTAAATTGAAGGAACCCCAAGTATCTGGTGTCCAGTTTCTCAAACCGGGAAAATACCCGGCGATAGTGCTTTATCTTGTTGATGAAGCATTCCACCAAGTGGCGCTCCCGGTACAGGTAAGCATCGTGCTTGGGGTTCCTTGCGGTTGGAGCGCGGCGGTATGACCGGACGCAGGCCCCGTTCCAGGATATGCTGACGAAACTCCTGGGCATCATATCCCTTGTCGGCAATCACGTACTCTCCGGCATAATTGGCGATCAGAGCATCGGCCTGAGTGATGTCATGCTGTTGTCCCCCAGTCAGGATGAACCGCAAGGGATTACCCAAGGCATCCACGCTCACGTGGACCTTAGTGCTAAACCCGCCACGGCTCCGGCCCAGGGCCTGGGCTGCCTGGCCACCTTTTTGGGGGGCGCTCCGGCGGCGCAAGGATGGGCCCGAACCACGGTGCTGGCGATGATGAGGCATTCCAGATCCGGGTCGTCGGCGAAATGCTGATGCATCAGTTCCCAGATACCCCGGTCGGCCCAGCGGGCGAACCTTTTGTACACACTGTTCCAGTTGCCATACTCGGACGGGAGGAGCCGCCACTGGGCGCCGGAACGGTTCACCCACAGCACCGCCTCGATGAAACACTGGCATTCCGCTTCCTGACCAACGTACAAGTCGGTACGACTACGCAAGAACTGGAGAATCCTGGTCCACTGGTTTGGTGATAGTCTGACGTTTCCCATGCCGCCATTATAGTCAAATGTCAACACGCCCTAGTACTGTTTCAATCTGATCTTGTCGGATAGATATATTGGAGCTTACGGCGAGCATCTTGGGTGGTAAACCGCCAGTCTATGGCTGATTTTGCTGCGTTGCGCTCGCGTTCGAGCGCCGCAACCTCTCGCCGCAGCTCCGCCTCATCGCTGATACGGCGGTTCAGACATCCCCTGCTGAAGACGCTCAACTCGATCTCAGCCATCCCTTCGGCAAGCTCAGGACAGGATTCAGCCAGCTGCCGTGCGTGGGAGTGTAATGAAACTCGAGGCGTTGGGCGATGCGCCGAGCTTCGGATGGCTCAAATGCTGCGTAGAGCGCGCCGAGCTTGTGGGTGTTGAGGTTGTCCAGTACCAGCCGGACCACCTCGGCATCAGGGTATGCTTCCTCCACCAGCCACCGCATCTGGTGCGCGAAGTCCACGGCAGTGCGGCGCTCGGTCACCTCCACAGGTCTCCAGCCACCCCTCGGCTCACAGATCATGAACAGGTTCCGTGTCCCGTTGCGCTGGTACTCGGTGTCATAGCGTGCCACCCGTCCCGGGGCAGCCTCCAGGGGCGGACGCACCTCCCCAGTCAATTGCCGGGAGGTCTCGTCTGCCGGGAGGTATCGTCGAAACACACTACCGGACGCTCCGGATGGTACGCCTGTTGGTACAGGTCCAGCACGTCCTCCATCCGCGCCACGAACTCCCCGCTCACCTTGGGGATACACCACTCCTGCTTCTGCCACGGCTTGAGTGCGTTTTTTTGAGCATCTGGCGCACCGTCTCCAGGGAGATGCTATCGGCAAACTCCAACTCCACCACCTGGTCGGCCAACAACTGGAGTGTCCAGTGCGTGTGCCCTGCGGGCGCGGCGCGGCACGCAATGGCGATCAGGTGCGCTTCCTGCTTGCCGTCCAGCTTGCGCTCCTGGCCCGGCCGCGGTCGGTCATTGCTGGCGGCCTCAAGTCCTTCCTCCACGTACCGCTTCCGCGCTCTGGCGACCGTGGCCGCGTTGACCAACAGCACATCGGCTATCTCACGGTCCCGAAGCCCCTGGTCAGCCTTGAGCAGCGACAGCGCCCGCTTCACGGTGCGCACTGACGCCTTGCCTCGCTGGGACACCTCATTGAGACGCGAGCGTTCGGCCTCGGTCAACTCTACTTTATACTTGATGGCAGCCATGGCTGGGCACTTCCTCACACAAAGATCATGCCTAATATTACAGCCGCGCTTTGTGGGAAGGACTCATGTCACTGACCGTGCCCGAAGTTAGACGGCTGTTATGCACGCTGCTGTGACTACTTTATGAGAGCACTGACCTGCCTATATGGTAGCTGTGGTGGAGCCGGTGGCACCAAGCCCGAGCCTTGGAATCCCTTACAAGAGACTCTTTCAGAGGCCCTCAATTCAAGTGCAACTGTAATACTAAGTATGGCTGCTTTCTTATATTCTTACAAATCTACCTGGCAACGGTACTAGTATTACAACGACAGTTGCTATGGTAGGATTGTTGGCGAGTTAGCGCAGGCTTAGCCCGAATCCACCGATGGGATGCGGACACGGGGGTTGGAGCAGGGATGGGAGGGCCGGAAATGAGACTACGGGGACTTGATCCTGATGGATGTGGACGGGTGCGGGGTGCGAGTATCGCGCGAAGGTGATTTCTGACGGCCCGCAGCGCTGGCGGCAGGCAAGATCGGTAGCCAGCAGTCAGCAGGAGACGCCGGAAGCCGGCCTGGCGCGGGTGGAGGCGGCTATCGGGGATGCTGGTGGATGGTCAGAAGCCGTAGGGCGATCAGGAAGGGAGCGGCAGGGCTCGCAATCGAGCCAGAGCGCTGCTGAATTGGTTTCGCCAAGGCCAGCCCTGTGGCAGATGCAGGGTGAGGCGTCGCGCCTTGCGGGTGATGCGTCCGGCCAGGGAGAAGAAGCGCCACCGGAGGGTTTTGGTGGTTGCCATCGGCTCACCCAGCCCGATGCGCGTGGTCCAGCGCACCAGATTGTGGGCGATTACTTGCACCGCCAACCAGGCGGCGTTGGCGGCGAAGCGTCCTGAGGGGAGATGGTTGAGGCCCACGCCGTACTTCAGGTCGCGGATGGCGTTCTCGATCTCGGCGTGGCGGCGATGGTCAGCTTCCAGTTCCAGGGTGTCGCCCTCACGGTCGGTGATGAAGGCGTGATAGCTGTAGTTGGCGATGAGGGCCAGCTGGGAGCCGGGGGTGGGCTTCACTCGCCGGACGATGAGCCTCACCGGTACCGCATCGGGCTCACTGGCAAAGGGAGTATAGATGGTCTCGGCCACGTCGGCGCCGCCCTCCATCCAGTAGGGGATGGGCGTCCAGTCTGCCTCGGGTATGGCGTCAATGAGATTGCGCAGTTGGGGGTGCTGGCGAACGGTGATGGAGTAACGTACCTTCTTATCGCGGCAGGCGGCCACCATGTCGTGGGTGTAGAAGCCGCTGTCCGCCCGCATGGTGAGCGATCCAGTGGCTCCGGCATGGCGCACTCGGCTCACCGTTTCGCGCAGGAAGTTGGCGGCGCCGCGGGCGGTGTTAGCCCGACCCTTTCGCAATCGACACATCAGCACCTCTCCGGTGCCTTCGGCCACGGCGAGGAGCGGGTGATAGCCCCGCTGGCCGGTGTAGCCGTGATGGCGCGCACCCTCCTTGCTCAGACCGTAGGTCTCGCAGATGGTGGAATCGAGATCAATGGTCAGCGGCTCGTCTCCTGGACCGGCGCCGAAGGCCCAAGCTTGAGCCAGCACCTCACGGCTCACCCGATCCAACTGGCGCGTGTGGCCCCACCGGAAACTCCGCAGAAACGTACCCAGCGTGGACGGCGCCTTGACTACGCAGCCCAGCACCCGCTCGGTCTCGCCAGCGCGCAACACGTCGGCGTCGTCAATGCAGTCGCCACCGGCCAGCGCCGACGCCACCAGGGTCAGCATCTTGTCGCCGGCATTGGCGCGACCTGGCGCATCTCCCAGGTGAACGTGGCGGTCCACCAACTCTCCCAGCCCCAGGTGATGGGCCAGGGTGATGGGCAAAAGCAGCCCCGCATTGGCCACCAGGCGCTGATCATCAAAGGCAATTTGGATGCGGTCGGGCTGCTCGCGTGGTAGCATCTTTTGGGTGCTCCTCGTTTCGGGTTGGTTTTCTGTTTCAAAAACCATTATCCCCGAAGCCGGGAGCACTTTCTTACCCCGTTAGTACGCCGACACCCTCATCCTTTCGGTGGATTGGGGCTTAGGTAGGGAGGTGGGGCGGAGCGATGGATGCGGCAGACCTTGAGCGGGTTTACGAGGCCTTTCAGGAATTCCACGCCTATTTTGCGCCAGCCTTTGGTCGCCGGGAATCGCGGGAGCACAGCCGTCATTACCTGCCGGGCCTGCTGGTGCAGTCCCAGGAGCGACGCAACGCCGAAAACCTGGCGGAGACGGTTCCGGCTTCGGCCCGGGCGTTGCAACGATTTCTCACCGCAGCGCCCTGGGATGATGAGGGTGTGATTGGTCGGTTGCAGGAGTATCTGGGTTCCAGATTGGAGGACCCGCAGGCGGTGTGGGTGTGGGACGGCAGCGACTTTCCCAAGCAGGGGGTGAAGTCGTGGGAGTGGCCAGACAGTACTGCGGAGCGTTGGGGAAGATCGCCAGTTGTCAGGCTGGGTTGTTCTGGCCCACGTGGGGCCGAGAGGCCGGTCGTTGGTGGACCAGCGGCTGTATCTGCCGGAAGCATGGACATCGGATGTGGAGGGTTGTGCGGCGGCGGGGGTGCCGGAGGCGCGGCGGGAGTACCGGAGCAAGACGGAGTTGGCGCTGGATATGCTGGCGCAAGCGTGGGCTCGTGGCTACCTGAAGGCGCAGTGGGTGGCTGGGGACGCCGCCTTCGGGATGTCGCCCGCGTTGCGGGAGGGAATTTCGGCGGCGGGAATGTGTTACGTGCTGGACGTGCGGCCGGACCTGACGGTGTGGCCGTTGGAACCCACCTGGACTGACCCGCCTTATCAGGGGCGGGGACAGCCGCGCAAACCCAAGCCGCTGCGTGCGGAGCGCCAGACCATGGCCCAGCGCAGCGCGGCGTTGCCGGCAGCGGCCTGGCGCGAGATAACCATCGCCATGGGCAGCCAGGGGCCGCGCACCTACCTTTGCAGCGCAAGCGGGTGCGGGTAACCCACCAGCGGAAACCCGGCGAGGTCCTCTGGGCGGTCTATCGCCAGAACCGGGACGGCAGCGAACCCCGCTACTACCTGTCCAACGCTCCCGAGGACACCCCCCTGGAGACCCTGGCCCACGTGGGAGGTTCCCGGTGGCGCATTGAAACCGAGTTCGAGACTGAGAAGAGCGACGTGGGATTGGATGAGTACGAGACCCGTACCTGGGCCGGATGGCACCATCACATCACCATGTGCCTGCTGGCCGGAGCCTTCCTGCTGACCCGGCAGCAGGATTGGGGGGAAAAGATGCCCCGGATCACGCGGCCCCAGGTGTACCGAGTGGTGCGTGAAATGCTGCCACGTGAGCAGTTCGGGCCGCCGGAGTTGCTGCGATGGCTGGCGGACGTCCAACTGCGCAACGAAAGGGCCAGATGCTCCCATGCGAAACGCCGCGCCGCCGGTGTCGCATCCACCAGCATCCCTCCCTAAACTGTCGTTGTAATACTATAATTGCCGGTCCCGTCGATTAGTTTTGCCGGTTCACCTCCTCTGGCTGGCGGCGTTGTTGCGCCGCGCCGGTGCGATAGCTGGGGACGTCGAATTCAAGGATGACGGAGTGATGCACCACCCGGTCGATGGCCGCGGCATTGGCCATAGGGTTGGCGAAGATGCGTTCCCATTCCGAGAAGACCAGGTTGGACGTTATGCCCAGCGATCTCCGCTCGTAGCGTTCTGCGATCAGGATGAAGAAGACCTCGGACTCCTCGGCCCCCTGGGGCAGGTAGCCCAGATCATCCAGGAGCAGGAAGTCGAAGTTGTCCAGCTTGCGCAGCTGCCGGGGCAGGGCCAGATCGCGTTTGGCGGCGAGTAGTTCCTGCACCAGACGGTAGGCTGGGGCGAAGCGGACCGAGTGGCCAGCTTCCACCAACCGGTGGCCCACGGCGCACAGGGCATGGGTCTTGCCGGTGCCGGGGGGCCGAAGGCCAGCACGTTGACGCCGTGTTCGGTGAAGTCGCCGTTGGCCAGTTGGTCCAGTTGCTGCCGCAGGGATAGGGGCATCCGATCGTGCTCGAAGGTCTCCCAGGTCTTGCCTAAGAGCCTGTTTACAATCTTTTTAGGATTAGCACCATGAAGGCAAGCACCACCATCTGCCGGCTGGTATTGAGCTTTCTTTCACAGTTCTTCCAGAGTCGGCGGCACTTTTCCAGCCAGGCGAAAGACCGCTCCACCACCCATCGCTTTGGCAGCACCACGAAGGTGTGCAGTTCGTGGCGTTGCACCACTTCCACCGCGGCTCCCAACAAGCCTTGCACCGCAGTGGCAAAGGGCTTTCCGGTATAACCCCCGTCCACCAGCACGTTCTGCACTTGACTGAGGCCGTCTCGGCGCCGGTCAAACATCGCCAAAGCCCCAGCCCGATCGGTAACGTCGGCGGTAGTCACGTGTATCCCATGGGGCAATCCTTGCGTGTCCACCGCGATATGACGCTTGATTCCGGACACCTTCTTGCCCGCGTCATAGCCCTTGTGCCCGGCGGTGTCCGTGTTCTTCACGCTCTGGGAGTCCACGATGCAGCAGCTGGTCGGCTCTTTCCGTCCATTGCTTTGTCGGACCGCGCCAACCGATTTTTTAGGACACGCTCCAGAATGGAATCCTGACCCGGGCCCGGCCGCTCGCTCCATTGCCGGAAATACTGGTAGCAAGTGCGCCAATTGGAGAAGTCCGCCGGCAGCATTCGCCACTGGCACCCGCTTTTCAAGAGGTACAGCACGCCGCAGAAAACGTCATACAAGTCCACGGTGCGGGGCTTGGTCCGACGGCGGGCCGACTCCAACGTCGGCAGAATACGGGCGAATTGCTCCGGGCTGATGTCGCTGGGATAGGAATGAGACATGATTACCCCTCCCCTGATAATAGTCTCAACTTAACCTATTCCAGAGATCGTAGACAGGTTCTTAGCGATCACGTCGACGCTCCGGGGCGGCCTGCGGTGGGCATTGTCGTGGACACCGACCTGAACAGCGCGCAAACTTGGGACAGGGTTCGCGGCGAACTTGCTAAAGCGGCGCGTCTCGTTTCGCTTTCCGGAACCCCCGACCGTAATGGCACCGTAATCCCGGGTGATCGCGACATCGGCGTACCAAAAGTTGGTATCTGGCTCATGCCAGACAATGCTTTCCAAGGTGAAATCGAGGACTTCGTTGCCGAGATGATCCCCGACACTGACAGAGTCTGGTCCCTATCGCGCCACTATGTCGGACAAATCCCGTTCGCCGAGCGCAAATTCGCCCCCGGCAAAACTCTTCGCGCCCAGATCCACGCCTGGCTAGCCACCCGCGAGGAGCCCAGGCAAACGGGCTCGGCAATCCGCACCCATGACCTAGAAATCGACGGCCCTCTCTGCCAACGCTTTGTCGCCTGGCCCACCCGTCTCTTCGGCTGCACCCACCTAAGCCTCACCGGTGTGGAAGGGGAACTCGCTGCACCGTGTGTTATCATCCCGCTATACCTGCCTAGCACCCTCGCCGGCCCGGCCGGAGGTCCCAATGCTGTACCAACGCTATCGATACTCCCAGTGGGATGGCACCCAGCAGATTTTCGACGTGGACGCCAGCGAGGTGATGGACGCACTCTCCGACGACCTCCTGCAGCACGGTGACTTGACCCGAGCTTTGCGCGAACTTTTCCGGAACGGCATGCAGAACCGCGACGGCTCACAGATGCCCAACCTCCGCCAACTGATGGAGCAGCTCAAGCAGCAGCGGCGCCAGCAACTGCAGCAGAGCAACCTGGACTCGGTGGTCGACGATCTCAAGGAGCGGATGGACGAAATCCTCCGCACCGAGCGCGAGGGTATCCAGCGTCGGCTGGACGAAGTCGCCGACCAGCCGGAGCCCTCCGACATGGAAAGCAAGGAGCAGCAACGAGCGCTCAACCGGCTGCTTCAGGATCGCGCCCAGCGCAACCTAGACCGGTTGGACGACCTGCCGGACAGCTTGGGCGGACAGATCCAAGGGCTGATGGACTATGATTTCATGGACCCGGACGCGCAGCAGATGTTCCAGGAACTGCTGGATATGCTGAAAAGCCAAATGGCCCAGAACGTATCCCAAGATATGCGCGACCAGATGCAGAACATGACCCCCGAGCAGATGGAGGCCATGCGTCAAATGATGCAGGACCTCAACCAAATGCTCCGGGACCGCATGGAGGGCCGTGATCCCAATTTCGAAGGCTTCATGCAGAAGTGGGGGCCGATGTTCGGCGACGACCCACCTCAGAGTCTCGACGAACTCATGGAACGCATCCAGCAGCAGATGGCGCAGATGCAATCTTTGATGGACAGCCTGTCCCCCGACATGCGCCGAGAACTTGAAGACGCAATGCAGTCGGCCATGGACCCTCGCCTCATGGATGAAATGTCAGAGTTCGCCAGCCTGATGCAGTCACTTATGCCGCCCGATGACTTGGCGCGCCAGTACCCGTTCCTCGGCGATGACAGCATGACCCTCGAGCAGGCCATGGAGGCCATGCAGCAATTACAGTCGCTGGACCAACTGGAACAGTCTCTGCAGCAGGCCATGCGCACTGGCAACCTCGACGATGTCGACCCCGAGCAACTGGCCGAACTCTTGGGGGAAGAAGCCCGGCGAGCATGGGAGGAGCTAGATCGGCTACGCCAATTGCTGAAAGACGCTGGCTACATTACCGACGAAGACAAGCTCAGTCTGACCGCCAGAGGCATCCGCCGTATCGGCCAGAAGGCCATGCGCGAGGTCTTCCAGCATCTCAAGAAGGACCGGATCGGGAACCACGACCTGAACACCCGCGGCGCTGGCGGCGATGTCCTCGGCGACACCAAGACCTACGAATTCGGCGACCCGTTGCAGCTCGATCTGCAGGCCACCGTCAAGAACGCCATCGTCCGCGGCGGACCTCAGGTTCCGGTCAAGCTGCGTCCCGATGACTTCGAGATCTACCGTAACGAGCACATGACGCGGGCCGCCACCATTGTCCTGCTCGACCAGAGTCGTTCCATGGGCCTGTTCAACAACTGGCCGGCCGCCAAGAAGGTGACGCTGGCCCTGTTCGCGCTCATCCGGCAGCAATACCCCAGGGACACCCTGCATGTCGTCGGGTTTTCCGACTATGCGCGGGAACTGCAGGAAGAGGACCTGGCCGGCCTGACCTGGAACAACTGGGTTTCCGGCACCAACCTGCACCACGCCCTGATGCTGTCACGCAAACTATTGTCTCGCGAGAAGGGCGGCACCCGCCAGATCCTGGTCATCACCGACGGCGAGCCCACCGCCCATCTGGAAGGCGATCAAGCCTATTTCTCCTACCCGCCAAGCTACCGCACCGAGTTGGAAACCCTAAAAGAAGTGCGTCGCTGCACGCAGGAAGGCATCGTCATCAACACCTTCATGCTGGAGAACAGCTATCAGCTGGTCAACTTCGTCGATCGGATGACCCGCATCAATCGCGGCCGTGCCTTCTACAGCAGCAGCGAAAATCTTGGTGAATACGTCCTGGTGGACTACATTACCAACCGCCGGAAACGCGTCTCGGCTTGACGTTCGACGCGGCTTCGCATCGGGAACTCCGGTTGCGATCGGCGGTGCTTATTTGCTAAAATAGTGAAAGACCAACGGTCGTTGGCTGTTCCTTCGAACGGGGCTGTAGCTCATTTGGGAGAGCGCTTCAATGGCATTGAAGAGGTAGTGGGTTCGATTCCCGCCAGCTCCACCACTCCTCCTCTAAAATAAACCTTCAAAAACGCCGCTTCGTGCTTGATGTGAGCACGAAGCGGCGTTTTTATGTCCTGTAAAGCCCCGTCAAGTCCAGCACCATACGATAAACGGTGGTACACGAATGGTATACTCGGGATGGTAGGAAATGGCAGGTCAACACAAAATCCAAGCTCTTTCGGCAGTGCAAGTCCGGAACGTCAAAAAACCGGGTATGTAAAGCGACGGACATGGACTTTGCCTCCGGGTTGACGAATCCGGTGCCAAACGATGGATTCAGAGAGCCACCATTGACGGCAAAAGGTGCAACCTAGGGTTGGGAGGCTATCCTGCGGTTTCGTTGGCCGATGCCAGGCAAGCGGCGCTGGACAATGCTAAAGCCATCAAGGAAGGACGCGACCCGCTCGCCGAGAAGCGCGAAGCTGTGGAAGCCCGCAAAAAACCGGCCACGCCCACTTTCGCTGAAGCCGCAGCAACAGTGATTGAATTGCGCCGTCCGACTTGGTCTAACGAAAAGCACGCATACCAATGGACCCAGAGCCTCTCCACGTACGCTTTCCAGCCATTGGCAACAAGTTGGTGTCCGACATCGACAGCGCCGACATCCTCACCGTTCTCACTCCGATCTGGACTACCAAGTCGGAAACGGCCAGGAAGGTCCGTCAGCGTGTTGCAACCGTCCTTGATTGGACGATTGCACAAAGTTACCGCGTCGACAACCCGGCGGGGAAAACCATACTCAGCGTACTGCCAAAGGTGCGCCGCACCAAACAACACTATCCGGCACTTCACTATAACCAAGTTCCGTCAGCGCTGCGTACGATCAGGCAGTCGACAGGCAACCCGAAAACGAAATTGGCATTCGAGTTTCTGGTTCTGACTGCCGCACATGGCGGTGAGGTTAGGTCGGCAACTTGGTGCGAAATCGATCTGGACAATCGGATTTGGACGGTGCCGGCGGGACGGATGAAGGCACGCCATGAACATCAGGTGCCCTTGTCCTCCAAAGCTATGGCTGTTCTCCATGAAGCTCGAGCGCCGAATATTGTACCTGGCGAGTCGGTCTTCCCGACGTGCTTGGACCAGCCGCTGTCGGATATGGCTCTAACGATGCTCCTTCGGCGTCTGGGCATACCGGCCGTTCCTCACGGATTCCGCAGCAGCTTCAAAGATTGGAGCATGGAGTGCTTCAACGATTCATGGACGATATCAGAGGCGGCATTGGCCCACCGGCTCGGAAATGCCACTGAAATCGCATATGCTCGGAGCATTCTCTTGGAACAGCGCCGTCCGCTTATGGAAGCGTGGGCGTCGTTTCTATCCAACGGCGTCATCACTGACCCAGCAAAGCACCCAGCCGCATAAAGACACCGTTGTCAGCGGGCACCGCTCGTCAATGTAACCCCCATCCAATTCGTGCATGCATCGGGAAATTTGCAAGGATCTTGACAGACCTCGTTGGCATGCATTAAGTTCCCGGTCACTTCATCGGATCTTCCCGACTGGCAGACGAGATATATGGAAGGTTACGCCGACTGACGTCGCATCCAGTCTACGATCCTCAGTCGTTGGATATTCAGGTCCGGTAGTGATCAGACGCTCGATAGGCGTCTGACACTCCACAACGTAGGCGATCGCAGCAGCTTCAGCCTACATTATAGGCGATCTGGCTCATCTACGACGTCAGACGCATCCCCGAATGGCGAATTTTGCCTTTTTCGCGCTTCGGGCAGCAGGCCCACCTCGATGTTAGGTTGCCGGCGCCCGTACCACTCGGGGAGTTGAGGAATGGACATACCGGATCATCGTCTAATAAAGCTTCCGCAGGTATCGCAGTTATGCGGCGTTTCCAGATCTACGCTGTACGAAATGATCACCAAGGGCGAGTTTCCGTCTCCAGTACGCATCGGCGTACGTAGCGTTGGCTGGCGGCAATACGAGATTCTAGAGTGGCTCGGATCCAGGCCGAAGACTTTTGAGAGCAAAAGCCGATAGTCAAGGACACAGGAGTGCGCAGTCGGTTGTGTAGATGAGCGAGAGGCCGACGCTTCATTCCAGTTTTTGCCCAATAGGGTTGAGTTGGCTATAGCTCGGTCCGGACGGTCGGAGTGGGACGACTTTACCAAGGCACACCGCAGAAAACTCGGTGTCAAGCGGGTTGACTTGGCCGAGTCGATTGGCGTCCGCCCCAGGACAGCGCACACGTGGGAAAGGTGCGAGACCATCCCCGGAAAGACGCGACCGGCAGTTCTGTTTGAGTTTTGGGCATAAACTTGGGGACATGCGCGTGATCGCCATTTGATAGTGCAGGCTGATGCCCGGTGATGGCACACGATGTCGCGTTCGACCGTGACCTTTGGAATTGTCCCGAGTCTGTCCTTCGGCACCACTTTCTCAATTAGGGTCGGCTGTAAACTCAAAAATGGTATCAGTAATAGGCGTTTAGACAAGATTTAGGCCATTTTGCTGGACAAATGCCCAGCAACGTACAGTAAGAGGCCGTAATCAACAGTACTCAATCGCATGATCGCGCCCGGAAACCCCGGGCGCGATTTTATTGTTGCGGTGGCCGGGGATCGCTCACATCTACAATGCCCCGCATGGCTTGGTATCGATATAGGCCGACGACCGGGACCGCGTCGACCTCCCTTCAGGGCCGTGGATGAACAGAGAATTGCGTCCCAGTTCCAACCCGCCCACGTGATATATTCCCGGGTGCGGCGGCGGGACAATGTTCCGCAGGAAGGTGAGGTGTAAGTGGCCAACGTCGCTCCGTGTCGATCGCCAATACCTACCGGATGATGCGGGACACCAGCCAGGCAATCAGCGCAGAACCCCGGCGCCCGGACGCTATACCTTGGGCGTTCTGGATTTAACCGTATCGCACCCATCAGATCACGCTAAATCCAGGACCATCACCCTGTCCTGACGGGAGCCGACCCCATGAGCCAGCAGCCCCAAGGGGTTCTGATCGCCATCGACTGGGAGAACATCCGACGCGGCGCACAGCTCTACCACCGCAACGTCAGGCCGGCCGACCTGTGCTGGGCCATGCAGGATGTGGGCAGCATTTTCGGTGAGGTGGCGGGCGGTAAGGCTTTCGGCGACTGGTCGCTCCGGCCCGAGGACGGTCGGGAGTTCACCGAGCACGACATCGTCCCTTATCACGCGCCGCGCACCAGCGCTGGCAAGGACCGGTCCGACCCGGCCATTCTGTTGGAAGTCTACGAGTGGATCAGGGACCGTGAGGACTGCGGGACGGTGATCCTGGGTTCCGGCGACGCCGACTACCAGGTCCTGGTGGACCGCGCCCGGGTCCACGGGCGACGCATCGTGCTGTGCGCTTTCAGCCGGTCGGTGTCTCGTGACATGCTGGCTGCGGCTCCGTTCTTCCCGCTTGAGGCCGAGCTGGGTATCCGGTTGGCGGAGCATGGCCTGTTGCCTCATTGAGAAATGTTACCGAAACTTTAGCACTTGGGGTCCACCCCAGCCAGCGCTAATTCCGGCATTGCAGCGGGTTCCGCCATGGGCTCACCAGCCGTGGCGTAGACCAACTTTTCGGCCATGATGCCGCGCCACTGCTGCACCCGGCGCTGCAACGTACGCAGGTGAGCCCGGCTGAAACGATCCGGTTCAGCCTCTTGCAGTCGTCCCAGCAATACCACCGCACTGGCGTCCGGGTCTTTCTGCAACCAGGACAGCACGTCGCACCACACTCCTTCGAAAGGGTCGGGCCGAGTTCGCCAGGTGCGGGGCGGTTGCACCCGTCGCTCCCGTGAGGTATGCGCTGCATCCTGCCGCCACAAGTCAGGCAACTTGGCCAGGAACTGTTCCAGGCTCTCGCCGCTGGGAGTGGGCCGGATTGCGGGGAACGTAACCGCCGCCAGGGCCGACTGGGCTTCCCGGATGGCGTGCAGGAGCGCCACCGGGTCCAACTTGACCCGATACTCACTCAGCGCCGCCTTCATCTCGACGCTGACCGCATCGTGCCGCATCAGCCGATCGCAGGGCGTGGCTGGCGGGCTGTACCGCTTGACGACCCTGGAGCCGTGCCGAGATTTCTCAACCAACTTGAACGATGGCTGGAAGTAATTCACCTACCGTCGCACCGCCCCGTACAGGTGGGCCATGGTCTGTCCGGCCACCGCGCCGGAGTAGCGGTCGTGACCGACGAAGTGGCGGACCACGGCGCCGTTCTTCTGCTCAATCCAGGCCTGGTCGTTCTTGCGGTAGGGCCGGGACCGGGTGAACTCGATGCCCCGCTCAGCGCAGTACTGGGTGAGAGTATCGTTGATGAATACGCTGTCGTTGTCCGAGTCGATGCCTTTGACTGGGAAGGGCAGTTGTCGCCCGATGGCCTCCAGTCCTGCCGCCACCAGGGATTGCTCCCGGGCCAGCAGTGGCACGGCTCTGATTGTCCACGGTCAGGCCAGCCGGTGCAGATATCGGTGGCCACCAGGCTGTGGATCATGGAACCCCACAAGGAGCCGCCGTGGTGGATCACCAGATCAATCTCCAAGAATCCCGGCGGCGGCGCATTCCAATCGGCGAAGGTTCGTACCGGAATATTGCGGCCCGGCGACGCTGCCTCCTGCGTCTGAGCTGGCGGCTCGCCACCGGTGTCCTGATCGGCTGGAGCAGCCGGTCCAGGGTGGCGGCGGTGGCTGACAGCAGCCGTTGGCGCACCCGAGGGTCCAGATCCAGGTGGCCATGGCGCTCCATCGACTCCACCAGATGGGGTAATGCCGCCTTCAGCCGCTTGCCGCAGATCCGGTCAGCGGCTTCCCAGACCACGATCAGCGCCTGTCGAACCGACTCGTCGTAGATGCGCCGGCCCTTTTTATCGCCGGCTGCTGCTCTCCGTCGTCGCCGGACTGCCCCAGCAGCCTGATGCCATGCTTGCGATGGTGGCCGGTCACCGCGATGAACTCGTCCAGAATCCGGCTTTTCTCTCGCTTCGATGAAGCTCGGTAGCGGTCTCGGATCGTCACCGGCAATTCCTGTTTTGCCATCTTGCTGATGCCTCCTCCAACGCGATCGCCTCCCCGATTTTGGGTAACATTTTATTTGAGGCAATGCGCACTCTGAAATTCTCCGGGCAAGGAGAGGTTGCCGCACTAGGAGATTCTGCTCCGGCGCCAACTGAACCGGTTAGTTTGGCGGAATACGCCGCACGCTACGCCGGTGGGCCGGGGCCATCTATCTGGGTGACAACAACCAGTTGGCTGGACCGGCGCCAACAGTGGAACAGGGGGACTTCCACGGAAATGTGCCCGTGGACTCGCTGGAGCGCCATCTCTGAATATACGACAGTCCCTTCTACGGGGAATTGCTCAAGAAGGCGAAGCTCACAGATCCCACGCCGCTTACATACGACGGGGAGCCCATCACCACCCGGCACGCCTGCATCAACCGGTCCCTGCTGCCGTGCGTGTTGCTGGAAACCTATTTTGCGCTCAACCTGAAGGAGCGCACCAACGGCAAGGTTGAGTTCATCACCACATCCCTGGTGGACCTGAGACGGAGCGGGCCGGAGACACTGAGCCTGTTCGCCGGCGGCGACGTGGACTCTGCGACGATTTACGGCGGTTACGTGAGCTACCAGATACCGCAGATCGAGATTCAGAGTCTCTGGGGCATCTACTCGTCCCGCGAGCAGGAGTTCGAGGCCGCCCAGGCCATCATCAAGGACATTGAAGACCTGGTGCTGGCCGAGACCGGTGGCGTGATAATGAATCACAACTGGCATGCCGGCAGCGACCTGTTCTTGTTCTGCCGGGAGGAGATTGATTCCCTGGACGACTTCGCCGGCAAGGAGATCGGCAGCAGCAGCCCCGCGCTGTCCGACTGGATCCTCGGTATGGGGGCCGAACCCCACTCCGTCACCTTTGCCGATGTCTACACCGTCATCGAGCTCGGCATCCTCGACTGCGGAGCAACCTGGGCCAACGCGGGTTTCGGTCAGCGCTGGTACGAAGTGACAGGCTACTTCGTCGGCCCGCTGCTCAGCTTTCCCTTTCACAACAACGTGATCAACGGACAGATGTGGGCTTTCATCCCCGAAGACCTGCGGCAAATAATCATCGAGGAGGCCGCCAAGTCGGATCTGGAGGCGCTGCGGATCGCAGCCATCCAGAACGAAGTGGGGCTGCTCAAGAACACCTCGTATGACGCCCGCGGGGCGGGAATGCATGCAATGGAATTCGTCCCCTTCTCCGAGGAGATGACGTTCCGAAGCCTCAACACGGCAGCCATGGAGCACGTGGTGCCGCGCTGGGTGGGCCGGGTGGGAGACACCCGTCATCCCATCATCGCCGACAGTTTCAATAACCAGGTAGGCCCCATCGTCGGCCTCCGGATCGAGACCGACGGAACGGTGGTCAAAACCAATGAGCCAATCTCCACCACTGCCAAACTTCCGGCTCCCGTCCCGGAAGATGTGGCGGATGCTGAGACTGCGCACTTGTGGGTTTACCTGTGGGTGAATGACATTGCAAATCCATGGATTGACGCAAGCGCTGAATCAAGTTTGGACTTGGATGGATTGGGTCTGGATGTTAGCGTCCGCTTCGGCCGCCAGATTGACGGATACTGCAACGGGAGTCCGATATACAGGCGTGAGGTGCAGCCTTTGGATCGGTGTGGGCCCGGTGAACAACGCCTGCTTGCCGACGTCACTAGCCTTTTGGCGGCGACGCCGGAGGGACCGATGCGCTGCCAGCGCCACAATACCTCAACCAGCGACGATCTGGTACACGCCTGCATTCTGGAGGACGACACCGCGCATCCGCGAATTCCGCCACATCCTCCCAGCTCTGCCAGCCTTCCGGCTTCCGCTCCGGAGGACCTGTCGGATGCAGACACCGCCGATTCGTGGGCCTACCTGTGGATGGGCGGTGGTGATGGCGAGCAGATTAAAGCAACTGCGGAGGCAAGCTTCTTCATGGATGAACACCATTTGGAGCTTAGAGTTCATTTTGGCCGCCGATATGAGGCATTTTGCAATGGGAGCCCGATGTACATCGGTGATTTGATGAGATTGGACTGTGGATACCCAGAACAATCACTTGCTGACGTTACTGGCGTTTCCGCGAGAACGACAGATGGTCCGATGCGCTGCGATCGTCACCAGGAATCGATCCGCGATAAGCTGGTGTATGTCTGTACGCTCCAAAGCCGGTGACCTCCAATCAAACGAAGGAGCCTGTCTCCTTAATCAGACAGCGCAGGCCCTTGTGCTGCCGGATGGTGATGGAGACGCGCAGGTCCAGTTGGCGGCGGACGCATACCACGTTATGGGCGTAAAAGCCGCGGTCGGCAAGCACGGTGGGTTGCCCGCCGGCCTCGCCGTAGCGCACCTCCCCACCGTGTTTAAAGCAGGAGGTGGGTGGCATCGCGGGCGGTGTTGGCCCGGCCCTCGCGCGGCCGCGCCATCTGCACCTCGCCGGCACCGGCGGTGATGGCCGGCAGCGGGTGGTAGCCCCGCTGGCAGGAATGGTGCGCAATTTGAAATGCCACGTTACAAACCACAATAATGGCGCCACTTCACCGGAACGGTCTGAGAGCCTGTTTACAATCTTTTGAGGATTAGCACCATGAAGGCAAGCACCACCATTTGCCGGCTGGTATTGAGCTTTCTTGCACAGTTCTTCCAGAGTCGGCGGCACTTTTCCAGCCAGGCGAAAGACCGCTCCACCACCCATCGCTTTGGCAGCACCACGAAGGTGTGCAGTTCGTTGCGTTGCACCACTTCCACCGCGTCTCCCAACAAGCTTTGCACCGCAGTGGCGAAGGGCTTCCCGGTGTAACCCCCGTCCACCAGCACCTTCCGGACCTGATTGCGGCCGGACCGGTTTTCGTCAAACATCACCAAAGCCCCAGCCCGGTCGGTAACGTTGGCGGTAGTCACGTGTAGCGCATGGGGCAATCCTTGCGTGTCCACCGCGATATGACGCTTGATCCGGACACCTTCTTGCCCGCGTCATAGCCCTTGTGCCCGGCGGTGTCCGTGTTCTTGACGCTCTGGGAGTCCACGATGCAGAAGCTGGTCGGCTCTTTCCGTCCATTGCTTTGTCGGACCTCGCCAACCGATTTTTTAGGACACGCTCCAGAATGGAATCCTGACCCGGGCCCGGCTGCTCGCTCCATTGCCGGAAATACTGGTAGCAAGTGCGCCAATTGGGGAAGTCTGCCGGCAGCATTCGCCACTGGCACCCGCTTTTCAAGAGGTACAGCACGCCGCAGAAAACGTCATACAAGTCCACGGTGCAGGGCTTGGTCCGGCGGCGGGCCGACTCCAACGTCGGCAGAATACGGGCGAATTGCTCCGGGCTGATGTCGCTGGGATAAGAATGAGACATGATTACCCCTCCCCTGATCATAGTCTCAACTGAACCTATTCCAGAGATCGTAGACAGGTTCTTACTGGCTGGACGGCGCCGCCGGCGTGGCGGAGACCAGCTACACCCCCTTTCAGAGTGAGCCCGACGCCGCGCCGGTGCGGCTCACCGTCCGACGGGTGAAACCCACGCCCGGTTCCCAGCTGGTCCTCTTCGCCGCCTACGGCTATCACGGCTGCATCACCGACCGGGACGGGGACCCCCTGGAACTGGAGGCCGACCATCGCCGCCACGCCGAGATCGAGAATGCCATCCGCGACCTCAAGTACGGCGTCAGCCTGAACCATCTCCCCTCGGGCCGCTTCCCCGCCAACGCCGCTGGCTGGCCATCCAGGTGATGGCTCACAACCTGGCACGCTGGACCGCGCGCATCGGTCTGGGCCAGCCGGTGGTGACCACCAAGACCCTGCGGCGGCGGTTCTTCTCCATCGCCGGACGGCTCACCCGCTCGGCGCGCCGCCTCACTTTGCATCTGCCCCAGCGTTGGCCCTGGGAAAACCAGTTCAGTGGCGCCCTGGCACGGCTGCGAGCAATTCCACTCCCAGCCTGACGGCACCGCTGGTGTCAACGCCGACGGAGATCTGACCCACTCACCAGACTACCCGACCGCCTCGCAGACTTGCGCCAGGCTGGTCACCGAGCGTCTCTTGCTGCACGCTACCCTGACAATTTCGCCCAGCATCGCCACCGCGGGCCGCCATCATCGTAGCTGTGTGCCAACCTCACGCCGCCCTCATCCCCATCCATTGGAATCGGGCCTGCCCCGTTCGCCTTCCCTTGCCCATCATCCCTGGTGGCAACGCCACGGCCCATCGCTTCGGTGGATTCGGGATAAGGGAATGGTTCCGCCAAATAGTCGCGTACATTGACGATAATGGACCAAAACCCGAATACTGCCAGAATCCATACCGTGGCAGACCTGAAGCAACAGCATACGCGTGGCGCGGACAGTTCGCCTAGAAACTCAGAGATATAGTCCACCAAACTGTCCGGTAGGCAGAGCCGTAACCCGTCGCAATTGTGACAGATTTCGATAGTCGCGCGTTAGACACTTAGGCACCGACCAAGTTTCGCAATTTTCTCGGTGAAACGTAACTGTTCAGAGTTGATGAGATCTGCGGGCTTTTTGGCCGTTCCCAGAGCCGTGGCCAAGTAGGCAATTCCGGTGCTGAGCCGATCAGATCCCCTCAAACGTGAACAATTACGGTGAAACGGCAGGTTTGCCGCTAATGCAGCAATCCCGCTATAATAAGAACAAAGCCGGCAGTTAACGGGTGCAAATGAATATAATCCTTCAAGTCCTGTCCCTGCTTTTCGTGGTTATGTGGACGGCGAAACTGGCGCGGAACAAGGGGCGAAGCCCCCTGGTCTGGGGCGGTGTTGCGGCAATTCCCGCGTTGGGCTTGCTCGATATCTTCCCGGAGTGGATCACGGTGCTCTGCATGCTGCCGATGCTGGCTTTGGTATTCATGCCGGCCCGGCGACCGGTGGCGACGGACGGAGGGCAGGACGGCACGACCCCGTGCCCCCGTTGCCAGCATTCCCATGAAGCGCGGCCCACATTCTGCACCAACTGTGGATGGGAGATGGCCCGGCCGTATGCCACGACGGATGCCACCACAACGGTGACCGACGGGAGCGAATCCGCGACAGTTCAAACGGTCGTGCCAGCGGCAGGAACCGCCGACGGCATTGAGCAAAGCGCGCCGGTGACCGGTGAGCCTGTGGCCCACCCGACGGCCGATCCGGTAATGGCGGCGCAGCAAGTTGACGATGCGGAGCCGTTGGCGACGGCGCAATCGGCCCAAGTTGAAGCCGACCTAGCGCCAGCATTTGCGGCGGCCCCGTTGAAGATCACGCGACCACTCACCGCGGCCGGCATGACCGAGTTGGGCTTGTCGATGTTCAACCAGGGGAGGGTCCGAGAGGCGGTGGACCAATTCACCAAGGCGATCGCGCTGGATCCGATGTACCGCGAAGCTTGGGCGAACCGGGCAAAGGCCTATACCGAACTGGGGCTCAGCGATAAGGCGGCGGCCGACCGACAGCAGCTGGAAGCGATCTAAGCATCCATCCTTTCACACCGCCATGATGTGATAGCCAGCGTCCACCGGAAGCACGGTCCCGGTCACACCGCTGGAAAGATCACTGCAGAGGAAAAGGGCGGTCTGCGCCACCTCGTCGGCGGTGATGTTGCGGCCGAGGGGAGCCTTCTCAGCGTGGGCACGGCGCATATCCAGGAAACCGCTGATTCCACGAGCGGCCAAGGTATCAACGGGGCCGGCTGAGATCGCGTTGACGCGGATGTTTTCGCCTCCGTATTCGTAGGCCAGTTGGCGTACTTCGTGCTCCAGAGCAGCCTTGGCGGTTCCCATTACGTTGTAGCCGGGATAGACCCGGCTAGATGCCTGGAAGGTCATGGCGATGACGCTACCACCGTCAGTCATCAACGGTGCGGCGTGTCGGACCATGGGCAAGAGGGTGAAGGCGCTGATCTCAAGGGCTAGGCGAAAACCGTCTCGGCCTGTATCGGCGAGGCGACCGCCGAGGTTCTCGCGGCTGGCGAAGGCGATGCTGTGGACGAGGACGGAAAGGGAGCCCATCTGGTCCCCGACCGCGTCAAAGACCGCCTGAATCTGGTCGTCATCCGAAGCGTCGCATTGGAGAAGCACGGAATCTTTCAGGGTCTCGGCGAGGCGGGCAACGCGGCTCTGCAACCGCTCGTTTTGGTAGGTGAGGGCGATGCGTGCGCCGGCATCGGCCAGGGTGCGGGCAATAGCCCATGCGATGCTGCGGTCGTTGGCGACACCAAAAATGACCGCATTGCGGCCAGTCAAATCTATGGGGAACACGAAGCTACCTCGTCACATGGTGGATATGTGGGCCGCGCGCCGCGTAGGCATCAGCGGCGAAAGTCGGGGGCAACCTGCTCAAGGAAGATTTGCATCTGCTCTTCCTGGCGATAGGTGGCGAAGCGCACCACTATCTGATCGGCGCCGGCCTCGGCGTAGGCGTGGATGCGTTCGCGGATGCGTTCCGCGTCGCCGAACGGACCCCAACGGTCGCCCCAGATGTTGGCGCCGTAGTATCCGAGCAGCCAATCTTCGGCTTCAGCTTCGGCCCGGGCGACGTCTTCGTCCAGGTTGACGGTGAGATACATCACGGTAGACAGGTCGTCGGGGTCGCGATCGTATTCGGCGCAGTAGCCGCGAATTGTTTCTTTGAGTTCGACGAACTCCTCGGGAGTGGCCGAAATGGAGATCGCGCCGTCGGCCAGGCGGGCGGCGCGGCGCGCCTGGCGCTCGCGCTGGGCGCCCTGTCCATCGCCGCGGCCGTGCCAGTGGACACCAACATACACGGGAACGCCGTTCGGTTGCACCGGAGTGGGTTCCATCACCACATCGTCAAGTTGGAAATGCCGCCCATCGTAACTGAACGGCTCGCCTGTACCAAGGCCTTTGACGACCTGGATCGTCTCCTCGAGTCGGCTCGCACGAGTGCGTTGCGGAACATCCGCGTTGCGCCACTCCGCCTGCTGCATGCCGTTGAACGCGCCGCCGACACCGACGCCGAGTTGCAACCGCCCGCCGGAGATAAGATCGACGGTGCCCATCATCTGTGCCAACAGGACTGGGTGTCGCAAGGCCATGAGCATGACAGCCGTGCCAAGACGTACCCGGTTGGTGCGGGCGGCAATGGCGGCCAGGGTGGTCATGGCCTCGAGGCGCGGTTTGGCAGTAAGGCTGTCCCCGACCCAGACCGAATCCATGCCGGCCTCCTCGGCCCAGGTCGCCAGTCGGAGGACGGTTTCGGCGTCCGTTGGCTTGCGGTCGGCCAGAAGCAGGCCTCTGGTGGGCAAGAGGCAACCCAACTGAACGTTTGCGGTCATAGGTTAGCGGAGCTCCAGGCTGGTCATGTTCAGGGACTTGGGTTCGCGCCCGATCAGGCGCGTGAGCAGGCCGGGCTCCATGTGCTCATACTCTTCGAGGTCGGAGCCATCGTCCAGGTCGAACCCCATGCCCTGACTGTAATAGAAAGCGACCGAGACACCCATCCGCGCCGCGGTGCCAACGTGTTTCCGGAAGCTGTTGTTGCCGAGTTCCGGGCGAAAATAGGGTATCAGGTCGTAGGGAACCAGTATGGCGTTGGTTCCGCCATCGCGCCGAGCGGGCGAAAGGGTTATGTTGTGCTGGTGCTCGGCGCTTCGGATCAGCTGGTGGATGTCGCCGGGCTTGATGAAGGGCAGGTCGGCGGGCAGATAGAGAGCTGATACGCCGCGCAGACGGGCGCTTTCAAAGGACTTGGTGATGGTGTCGTTAAGGTTGCGGCCCAGGTCCTCCATCCAGTTGGCTCCCAAGGTGCGAGCCAAGTTGCGGACGCGCTCGTCGCCACCGACCACCCAGAAGGGATCTACTCCGGCGCCGCGAATGGCCATGAGGACGCGGCGGAACATGCCCATCGTCAGGTCGGCACGATCGTCGGGACCTATGACTCGCGACAGGCGGGTCTTGCAATCGGCCAACCGTTTCATGGGGACAACCGGGACGACGGTGGGGTTTGCCTGATCGGGCGAATCGGTCATGATTATCGGCTCTCCAGGTCAGCAGCCAACGCGAGCACCAGTTCCGCCAGCTGCACCTTGTCTTCGTCTGTCTTCATGATCGTGGGCATCACGGCGGCGTCAACTCCTGCGGAGCGTACAGCTTCGGCCAGGTCCGCGTCCTGGGAGTCGAGGACCAGCACGTCGCAGATACCACTATATTCCCGCGCCACGCCAACCGAGGAAACATCCGAGCCCAGTTCCCGCATGATCTTGCCAGCGGGGCCGCGAACGGCAGCACCGCCGACGATTGGGCTGACGGCGATGCGTGGCGCGTGGTGTTTCGCCAAGGCGTCGCGCACGCCGGGGATCGCGAGGATGGGCGCCACGCTGAGGAACGGATTGGACGGGCAGATGACGATGGTCGACGCGGCATCGAGTGCAGAGGCGAAATCGGGGGACGGAACGGCGTCGGAGGCTCCGACGTAATCAATGGAGCGCACCACGGGTTCGGCGCGTTGCTTGACGAAATATTCCTGCATTGACAGTGTGCCGGCGTCGGTTTCCAGGACAGTGCGAACGGGTTGATCGCTCATGGGGATGATGAGGTGTTCGATCCCCAGAGTGGCGGTCAACTGGGAAGTGACCTGGGTCAGAGACAGTCCTTGTGCAAGCAGTTCGGTGCGTCGGATGTGCATGGCGAAATCGCGACTGCCAAGGTTGAACCAGGTATCGGCGCCCAACCGGTTCAGCATCTGCAGGGTTTCGAAGGAGTCACCGTTGATTCCCCAACCGGTTTCAGGATTATACAGTCCTGAGAGGGTATAGGTCATCGTGTCCAGATCGGGTGAGACGTGCAGCCCATGGAACGTCTCATCGTCGCCGGTATTGACGACGATGGCCAGTCGTTCCGGCGGCAGGATCCTGGATAACCCAAGCACGAGCTTGGCCCCGCCGACACCGCCGGCGAGGGCGAGCACCAGGCCTAATGGAGATGCATTCACAGGTAGTGCCGGCTACTGGGCCGCAGCGCGCTCCCGCTGAGTGCGGGGGTGCTCGAACCGGTAGGATTCCATCTGCACCAGCTGATTGTAGGAGCCGAAAATCTCCTCCACGTTGTCGCCAACGAGGTCGAGAGGATCGAGGGCGTCGTCGGCATCGCTGTAGATGCGGCGGAGGCCGTAGGTGGTGTATCGCTCCGCGGGGGTGCGGCCGGCCTCCCGGATCATGGCTCGGAACTCGGAAGGGCGCATGAGTTGGCCGTGCATGGCGCCGGCGGAGGTGGAGATGCTCTCGTTGATCAGGGTGCCACCGAGGTCGTTGACGCCGGCGGTCAAGAGAAGCTGAGACATCCGGCTGCCCTCCTTCACCCAGGAAGCCTGGATATTGGGAATCCAGTTGTTGAGCATGATACGAGCGATGGCGTGGACCTTGATGACGTCCATGCCAGTAGGTCCGGACCGGACGTCGTCGACGGTGCCCTTGAGGTACATGGGCGCTTCGGAGGCGACAAAGCTGAGGGGGACGAACTCGGTGAAGCCGCCGGTTTGCTGCTGGATGTCACGCAGCAGGGCGATGTGACGCACTAACTGGGGATTGGTTTCCCGGTGTCCGAACATGACGGTGGAGGTGGTCGGGATGCCAAGATCGTGGGCGTTAGTGATCACCTCAATCCACTGGTCGACGGTGATGCGGCCGGGGGAGATGATGTCGCGCAGTTCCTGATCGAGAACCTCGGCGGAAGTACCCGGCAGACTGCCCACGCCGGCGTCTTTCAGACCCTGGAGGTATTCGCGGATGGTGCACTTGGATCGAATGGAGCCGTAGAGCACCTCCTCGGGGGAGAACCCGTGGACGTGCATGTCGGGCAGCTCTTCCTTGATGGCCTCGCACAGGCGGATGTAGAGGTCGCCTTCCATCTGGGGCGGCAGACCGGCCTGGACGCACACCTCGGTTGCGCCGTACTCTTGGGCCTCTTTGGCGCGGCGGATGATCTCGTTGACCGGCAGAAAGTAGCCTTCTTCCTCGCGGAAATCTCGGCTGAAGGCGCAGAACCCGCAGCGCTTGATGCACACATTGGTGAAGTTGATGTTTCGGTTGACCACGTAGGTCACCAAATCACCGACCACACGGCGGCGCAGTTCGTCCGCCACCATGGTCATCGCGGTGAACTCTGGGCCCGATGTGGCGAACAGGATGTCAGCTTCTTCGACGGATATATCGCCGCCGGCCAGCGCATGTTCCAGCACGGACGCCACGTCTGGGCGCAGAGAGTTGATCAGGGCAACCAGGGTTGCCGGAGCGTCGCGGTCAGTTGCTGTGGACATAGCGTTGGATTCCCCCTTGCACGTATCCAGACTCATCGGTCAGGCGAAGTAGTTTTTCCTTGAGAGGCGGCGACAACGGCCACTGGGAGCCGTCGGCGAAGTATTCAGGATACACGGGAAGCCGAGGCCGCAATTCGTAGCCGGCTTCCCGGGTACGGCGTTCCAGTTCGGGCAACTGCGGCCACGGGGCTTCGGGATTGACGTAATCGATGGTGAGCGGCGAAACGCCGCCCCAATCGTTGATGCCAGCGGCGATGTACCGCTCGTAGTTTTCGCTCAGGTTGGGCGGAACCTGTATGTTGACCCCCTCGCCGAGGATGAGCCGGGCAACGGCGGTGGTCCACATCAGTTCATCGGGAGCGGCGTCGGGAGTGTCGGCCATCGGGGTATCCGCCTTGGCGCGGAAGTTCTGGATGATGACTTCCTGAATATGGCCGTAGCGTTGGTGGATGCGGCGGATGTCCAGGAGAGATTCGACGCGTTCCTGCCGGGTTTCTCCGATGCCAATGAGGATGCCGGTGGTGAAGGGGATGCCCAACTCGCCGGCGAGTTCCATGGTCCGCAGACGGACGCGGGGTCGCTTGCTCGGAGCAAACTCGTGAGGGCCGCCGGGCTCGTAGAGACGAGGGCTGGAACTTTCCAGCATGATGCCGATTGACGGGTTGGTGGGCTGAAGAGCCTCGAGTTCGCGGCGGCTCATGGTGCCGGGATTCCCGTGGGGAAGGAGGTCGGTCTCCTCGAAAACCGCGCGGCACATGTGCGACAGGTATTCGAGAGTGGTACGGAAGCCGCGATCCGCGAGCCACCGACCGGCCTCTGGATACCGCTGCTCCGGCCGTTCGCCGAGGGTGAAAAGGGCTTCAGTGCAGCCGAGACCCTCGCCGGCGCGGGCGACGGAAAGCACTTCCTCAACGGAAAGATACAGCCCGTCGGATTCCTCGGGGGATTGGCGGAAGGTGCAATAGCCGCAAAAATCGCGGCACAAACGCGTCAGCGGTATGAAGACCTTTGGCGAAAAAGTCAGCACGCGACCACGGCCACGGTCGCGCAACTCAGCAGCAGCCGCACACAAGTCCGCAGCGGATTCGCCATCGGTGTGGATCAGTGCATTCGCATCATCATCCCACAACGCGGCCCCGGAGGCCACGTGATCCAGCGAAGGGAAATGGGAGGTGTTTGGATGGACTACTATCGCAGGGGGCACGTGGATCATCCGCGAGGCAGCTAGGTGAGAGTTCGATCAATTGTATGCAGAGGGTTTGACGGATTCAAGACGGCGAAACCGCCTGCACAAACCTATTGTGATGTTATGTCAATCATCGCCGCCACCATGCAAGACAACGGCGTACGATTGGCGTGCCAGCTGGATGGTTATGTCAATCTGAGAACAGCTGCCCTTGACGGGAAGGATCAACGCCCGAACCGGCCCACGGCCAACCGAGGTACTCATAGGCGAGGCGGGTGGCAACGCGGCCTCGGGGAGTGCGCTCCAGAAAACCCTGCTGCAAGAGGAACGGTTCCAGCACTTCCATCACAGTGCTGGCATCCTCGCTGAGGGAGGCGGACAGCGTGTCCAGCCCGACGGGACCGCCGTCGAATTTCTGGATGATGCTGGTCAACAGACGGTGGTCGGTCTCATCCAGGCCGCGCGCATCAACGCCGAGCCGGTCCAGGGACTCGCGGGCGACAGGGCCGGTGACGCGGTTGTCGGCCCGGACCAGCGCGTAGTCGCGGGCGCGGCGAAGCAGGCGATTGGCGATGCGCGGAGTGCCACGGGAGCGCACCGCGACCTCGCGCAGACCCTCACCATCAGCCTCAATATCGAGGATGCGGGCCGACCGGTTCACGACGGTTTCCATGTCGTCGTCAGAGTAGTACTCGAGACGGAACACGGAGCCGAAGCGGTCCCGAAGGGGAGCGCTGATCAGAGAATAGCGGGTGGTGGCTCCGACCAAGGTGAACGGATTGATTCGGAGGTTGATGCTGCGGGCAGACAGCCCCTTGCCCACAACCCATGACAGGAAGAAGTCCTCCATGGCCGAGTACATGACCTCTTCGACGGCGCGGTTGAGGCGATGGATCTCGTCAATGAAGAGAACGTCGTTGGGCTGGAGAGAAGTAAGGATGGAGGCGATGTCGCTGGCACGCTCGATGGCGGGTCCCGACGTAACCTTGATAGTGGAGGCCATTTCGTGGGCAATGATGTTGGCGAGGGTGGTCTTGCCAAGGCCGGGTGGGCCGTAGATGACCACATGGTCGAGGGCCTCACCGCGTATACGGGCCGCCTCCATGGCGATACTCAGGTTCTCGCGTACCGGGGCCTGGCCGACAAAATCGTCGAGGCGGGCCGGCCGGAGGCGGACGTCCTGTTTGCCGTCGTCACCTTGGGTCGCGGGCGAGACCGGACGCGCTTCGGGGTCGGTGGCGCCATCGGGTCGCTGTGCGGTGGCCATGCTCGCATTCTAGGCGGCGCGTCGTTCGGGGGTCAACCGCGGTGGTGACGTGCTTGCAGGGTCATGAGCACAGGGAAAATGCCCGGGGAGAGTCAAATCGTAACAGTTCAGAGTCGAGGGGAACGAGCAGCTGACGGCAGGCGGCGAGAGGATTTAGTCCTTGGGCGCGCAAGGCGCCGAAGATGGATGCCAGCGTCATCTTGCTCTCGGTGCCCTGCTCCGAGCGGGTGCCGCCGCTGACCTTGCGGCTGATGACCAGATGACGCAGGCTGCGCTCGGCGGGGTTGTTGTCCGCTGGCACGTCCGGTTCGGCCACGAAGACGAAGAGTTCCTTGATGTGGCGCTCAATGCGCCGGCACAGCTTGCCCTGGACAGCCGACGGCTCAGACAGGAAAGGGCGGCAGATGGCCAGCAGCTTCCGCTCCAAGGCCAGTTGAGCAGTGCGCCGTCGTCGTGCCTGAGGATGAGAGAAGGCTTTGGCTTCCTCGTAGAGTCGATGGACTGCCGCCGCCCAGCGGGCCAGCGGGGCATCTTTGAGGTAGAGGGCCACCAAGTCGTGGATGTCCCGCAGCAGGTACGCCCAGCACCGTTGCTTAGGGCCATCGTAATGGTGATAGGCGGCGTAGAAATCGCTGACCAGTACTCCGGAGAATGCCTCGCCCAGCGCTTCGTCCACCACCGCCTTGCCCCGACCCCGCCGCAGGAAGTAGCGCTCGGTGGGAGTGCTGAAAGTGATTGGTCAAGGGCTCGCACACGTAACCGTTGTTCCCATTTTGACGCCAGCCGGTTTCGTCGGCGTGGACCACTGGGCTGGCGCGGATGCAGTCCACCATCGCGGCCACCGCTGGTTGGGCCTGTTGCGCGGTCTGGTGAATGGCGCTCACAATGGCCCCCACGCTGAGGCGCAGCTGATGGACGGTGCGCAGATACCACTGGATGCTGCGGATCGGCAGGCGCCCTTCTTCCCGTAGCGTGGCGATGCGGCTGATCAGGTTGACGCCCAGGCGTTGGCGCCCCAGTGCCACGCCGTCCAGTTGCGCGGTGGGCACTCGGCGCCGCCGACACACTGGGCAGGTCCTGGCGATGAAGACATGCTCGGTGACTTGCACCGGAACCACCGGCAACTCGATGACTTCCCGGGTGCGCTGGACCCAGCCGCCAGTCAGGTGCGTCCCGCAATCGGGACAGCTCTCCACCACGTGCTCCACCCGATGGGTCGGTGTCATGCGCGGGCGGGCGAAGCCGTGGCGTCGCTGCTTTCTGGGCTGCTGCTGCGCTGGGGACTGGCGGCCCGATTTCGCCTTGAGGCCGGGCATTCGCGGCGGGCCGTCCGGCTTCGCCCGGCCTTCCAGTTCGGCAATCCGCCGCTCCAACCGCTCAATCACCCGCTGCTGTTCCAGAACGGTGGCCTGCAGTTGGGCAATGATGGCGATGAGGAAATCGCGGTCGGCGGTGATCAGGTCACTCTCAGTATCCACTCCCTCTATATGACATAACCACCGCCACCCGTGCCAGCGTCTGGCAGCCCGCCTTCGGCCAATTTACCTCACCAACTCTGAACAGTTACGTCAAATCGGCTCGGTTGACGGTGCGGCAAGGCGCTTGCTACACTCGAAGTGGAATGGGCGGTTAGCTCAGTTGGTTAGAGTACTTGCTCGACACGCAAGAGGTCAGTGGTTCGAGTCCACTACCGCCCACCATTTGCGCACAACGCATTGGCGGTCTCTCCAGGGAGACCGCCAATGCGTTTAATTTGGGGCCCTAGTCTGCGACTGCGGGTGTCCACTTGTAGATGTCGGCCAACGCCCCGCCCATCAGTACGGCGCGTTCCGCATCCGTCAGGCTATCGGTGAGCCGGAAGGCTTCGACGCCCTGCTCGTAATTCAGCAAGTTCACCGCACGAGTCCAGTCGGTGCCCCAAAGGCAGCGTTCCAACCCAAAAGCGTCGAAGATGCGGTGCAGGGGTTCCCAAATGTCTGGATAGGGGAACGGCTCATGGGCCAGCGTGCCGGCGCCGGAGATCTTGATGGCGACGTTATCGCACTCGGCCAGGGCGAGGACGTTGGGTAGGTCGGCGAAGGGTTCCGGCGGCGCGGGTGGTTCGAAGGGCTGGGTCAGGCCGAGGTGATCGACGACGAGTTGAGTATCGGGGTTGCGGCGGGCAAGTTCGAGCATCAGGGGCAGCTTGCCGGAACACATGAGGTTGACCGGAACGCCGGCGCGGCCGCCGGCAGCGATGATCCGGTTCACGCCGGGATGGTCAGCTTCGTAATCCACGTCCCGAAGCATGATCCGGGCGCCGACGACACCGGGCCGACCGGTCCATTCCGCCATTTCCTCGTCGATGGAAGGGGACTCCGGGTCAAAGGGTCGGACCAAGCCGAAGCGGTCGGGATGCTGATCGTAGACCTGCAGGGCGTAGCTGGCGTCATAACGGTACATGGCGAACGGCGAGATCAGGATCGCGCCGTCGACGCCGACAGCCTCCATGGCAGCGACCATATCGTCGCCGGTGGCCTGATCCGGGCCCTGCAAGTAGCCGGCCCAGGGGCGTTCGGGACGATTGAGTTCGTAGCAGTGTACCTGGCAGTCGATGGTTAGATTGCGGTCGGCCATCGTATCCTCCTTACGGACTGAGGGGATTGGACGCGGTTGGGATCATTACTCGGTCAGTGGGCATGGGTTTCGTTGCTCAGCATCCAGTTGACGCCGAACCTGTCGGTGCACATGCCGAAGTAGGCGCCCCAGAACATTTCCTGCGGCTGCATGGCGACGTTGCCGCCTTCGGCCAGGGAGGCAAACAGGCGGTCGGTTTCGCCTTTGCTGTCCGTGGAGATGCTGATGGAGAAATTGTTGCCGGCGACGGGGGGCGGGCCGAAAGCGGAGCAGGTGTCGCTACCCATCAGCACGCCGCCAGCCACGGGCAAAGACACGTGCATGATACGGACCAGCTCGTGCTCCGGCAGGGGCGGCATATCCGACGGGCCCTCGGCGAAGGTGGAGAGGATGTCGAACTCGCCGCCGAACACCGCGCGGTAGAACTCGAAGGCTTCGCGGCAGTTGTCGTTGAAGTGGAGGTAGGCGTTCAGGTTCATTTTGCGCTCCGGGCAAAAGCGGCAACGTAAGATGAGAGGGCGAACGGGTCGGCTGTGGCCCGGTTACTCGTCGTCGGGGTGGGTGGTGATGAAGCGCCCGGCGCGGACCGGATCGACATGGGGCGCGCGGACCTCGACGCCGGCCTGTTCCTCCTGCAAACGAACGGTGATGCTGCTGTCGGATTCGGCCCAGCCGCGATTCATCGACTGCATTGCGATCTGCTCGGCCAGGGTGGACATGGGCATGGGCACGTCATACTCCCGAGCGAGCTCCGTCGCCAGCGAGATGTCCTTGTAGGCCAGGTTCAACGCGAAACTCGCCGGCTCAAACTCACCGCGGAACATCGTCCGCACCAACCCCTCGTGGAGCACCCGCATGCGACCGAGGGAACCGCGGCGAATGCACTCCCAGAGGGCTTCCGGCTCGACGCCGGCCTTGACGCCCAGGGTTAGACCCTCCGCAATGGCTTGCCGCACGCTGTGGCCGATCATGTTGTGCACCAGCTTCGCCACGCTCCCCGCGCCGATCTCCCCTGCGTAGAACACCTTGTCACCAAAGGAGTCCAGGATCGGCTTCACCCGGTCAAACACCTCCCGATCTCCACCCACCATCACCGCCAGGTTCCCCGACGCCGCTCCCGTCTTGCCTCCGCTCACCGGCGCATCCAGCACGTGGCAGCCTTTGGCCCGGAACTTGGGCTCGATCTCCCGGATCAGCGTGGGACGGCTCGACGACAGGTCGATGTACACGCTACCCGGCTTGATGCCCTCCAGGACGCCCTCGGCTCCCGTCGACACCGCCTCCACCTCGTAGGGACCCGGCAGCGAGGTAAAGGTAACGTCGCTGGCGGCCGCGACCTCCTTGGGAGTGTTGGCCAGTCGGGCCCCGCCTTCCAGCAAGGGAAGCGCCGCCTCTTCACGGAGGTCATATACGATCATTGAGTAGCCGGCCCGCTGGATGTTGGCGGACATTCCGCCACCCATATTGCCCAAGCCGATAAATCCGACAGTTTCCATGGCGTTCTTGCGCTCCATTAATCAAGATAACACCCGAAGTATAGCGCACCAGCAGGACACTACCCCCTGGTCGGATCGAGGCCAATTGGCAGAACGGACGAACATGTATGTTGCCGGGCCCGGATGCCTGCGTTACACTCTATCTAGTTACGGTGACTGAACCGACCACAAAATGCCGACAACTACAAACGTTCACGCAACCGGTGGCGATGGCAACGGCGATGCCGTTGATGGTCACCGGTTCATTTTGGACCCCGTAGCCCGCATTGCAGACGACTCTGGGTTCAAGGCTTACCTCGTTGGAGGCCCGGTTCGGGACCGTCTGCTGGGCGCCCCAATAACTGACCTGGATATCACGGTGGTCGGCGACGCGACGGCAGTGGCTGCGACGTTGGCGGCAGATATCAACGGGCGTCTGACGGTGCACCAACGGTTCGGTACTGCCACCGTAGCCGCAGGGTCCGTGACTATTGACCTGGTAACGGCGCGGCGGGAAACTTACCGGTCGCCGGGAGCCCTCCCTGACGTGGAACCGGGTGACATACAAGACGACCTGGCGCGACGGGACTTCACGATCAATGCAATGGCGATGGCCCTGCCTGGGCTCACCGAAGAGTTGGTGGACCCGCATGGCGGGAAATCTGACCTGGACGCGGGCCTGATTCGCCTGCTTCACCCCGGAAGTTTCCACGACGATCCGACGAGGATCCTGCGGGCCCTGCGATACGCCGCGCGGTTTGGATTCGCGATTGACGCAGAGACCGCACGGATCATGTCAGAGGCGCTTGCCGACCGAGCTTTGGCGACTCTGACGGGAGATCGGTTGAGACACGAACTGGGGCGCACATTGCAGGAGTCCGAACCGCTAGCCGCATTGCGGTTGGCCCAAGATTGCGGAGCCCTGCAGGCTATCCATCCGGCCCTGACCGCGAGTCATCTGGCGGAAGCTGGCGGTGAACGGGCTCCACCGTTGACCTGGCTGGCGGCGTTGGTCTGGCCGCTCAGCGCAAATGAGGGCGCTGCCCTAAGCTCACGGCTCAACACGCCGTCGGATTGGACCAGGGTGATCACGGATACGGCCACGATACGCGGGATGGCGCCTGCACTTGGCGCAGCGGGCTGGGATACGTTGAAACCTTCGGATGTTTGCGCGCTCCTGGATGGCTTGGCTCCGGACGCTTTGCGAGGGGCGACCATGATGGCGGGGAGGGAGGCCGCGGATCGGATCGCGCGTTATCTAAGCGAGTGGTGGTCCGTGGCTCCCCGGCTCAGGGGAAACGACCTGTTGGCGCTGGAGGTACCGGCCGGACCGACGGTGGGAGAGGCGCTGCGCGAGCTGCGCAAAGCGCGTTTGGACGGAGTGACGCATTCCGTTCAGGATGAGGAAAACCTGGCCCGACGATGGGCTGACGTATCGAATAAGGTCACATGTTAACGTCCGCGCATTGCGGATTTCAGGGAGGTAGTGCAGTGGCAACCATATTCCAGGTATCAGGCCCGGTGTTCTGCGTGGTCTGTAACGACGAACTCAACGGGCCGCACAGGTCGACCTGCCAGATGTGCGGCGGCCCATTCCATCAGCCGTGGTCGCCGGACAGCGACGTTCCCCGGTGCGGGAAGGCCGCGAGCCATGACGAAACCCTGGCCGTCGTGTTCTTGTGCAAGGACTGCTACAACAACCGGCGCCCACCGTCACAGTGACGGTTTCAAGGAGGCAAACCCAGTAATGAAAGCCGTTTACATCGAAGCACACGGAGACGCCGAGGTGCTGCAGTACGGGGATCGACCCGACCCCTCGCCAGGTGCATCAGACGTTGTGGTCCGGGTTGGCGCCAGCGCGCTAAACCGGCTGGACATCTTCACCAGGGAAGGTCAGCGGGGGCTGGAGCGGGAATTTCCGCCGCCGCTGATCCTGGGCGGCGATACCGCCGGCGAAGTCGTGGCCGTTGGCGAGGGTGTGAGCACCCTGAACGTGGGCGACCGCGTCGTGGTAAACCCGAGACTGTCCTGTGGCGTCTGCCAATGGTGTGGTTCGGGTCGGGACGACCTGTGCCGACGCAGCCGGTTTTTGGGGACGGCAATGGACGGCAGTTACGCCGAACTAGTTGTAGTGCCGGAGGTCAACGCGTACAAGTTGGATGGCAACGTGTCCTTCGCGGACGCCGCAGCAGTTCCCACGACGTACCTGCCTGTCTGGAACATGGCGGTGCGCCGAGCGGCACTGCAGCCGTGGGAAACGGCCCTAGTGTTCTCGGCGTCGGCCGGCGTGGGAGCGGCAGCGATCCAAGTGTTCAAAAACGTGGTCGGAGCGACGGTGATCGCAACCACCAGCACACCGGAGAAGGTAGAACTGGCCCGGAGCCTGGGCGCGGACCACGTGATCAATTACAACGAAGAAGACATCGCGCAACGGGTCCGGGAAATTACCGGAGGGGCCGGAGTGGACCTGCTGGTGGACCATGTGGGCGCGGACGTTTGGGCTCATGGGTTCCGGTCATTGCGGCCTGGCGGCAGGTACTGCATCTGCGGGGCGACCAGCGGACTGCGGGCGGAGCTGCACCTGGGCCTATTGTTCAGCCGGCAGATCGAGATCTACGGCGGTTACATGGGTTCCCGCGAGGACATGCGGCAGATCGTGGCCAGCCTCAACCAAGGGGTGATCAAGCCGGCGATCCACCGGACATACCCGCTGGCGAACGCCGCCGAAGCGCACAACGACATGGAAGCGACGAACTTCTTCGGGAAGCTGCTTCTGGAGCCTTAATCGATCCGGTATAGAATCGTAATGATTACGCGCGGCACGTGTGCCGCCCGCGATCATTGGCTCCGGCCGGGCTGTTCGAGCAACCGGAAATGATTACGCGCGGCCGAGTGTCGCTCGGACGGCATCGATCACATCGTCGAGAGCGACCATCTCGGCGTCTTCGGCGGTACGGCCGCGCATCTCCACGGCCGATTGGCGCAGGTTGCGGGGGCTCACCACCAGGCGGAGCGGCAAGCCGATGAGGTCGGCGTCGTTGAACTTAACGCCGGCAGCCGCGTCGGTACGGTCATCGAAGAGGACCTCGATCCCGGCGGCCCACAGGCGGTCGTACAGATCGGTGGCGGATTCGGCAACGGCTTCATCGGACATATTCAGCGCGACGAGATGGACGGCATAGGGTGCTATCGGGACCGGGAAAACAATGCCGCGCTCGTCGTGGTTCTGCTCTATGGCCGCCGCCAAGATCCGGGTAACGCCGATGCCGTAGCAACCCATGGTGATGGGTTGTTGCTGGCCGTCGGGGTCCAGATAAAAAGCTCCCAGCGCTTCGCTGAAAAAAGTGCCCAGCTTGAAAATGTGGCCTACCTCAACGCCGCGGGTGAACTCAAGTTGCGAGCCGCAGTTTGCGCACCTGTGCCCAGATTCGGTGAGGGCAATGTCGGTCACCAAATCGGCGCCAAAATCGCGGGGATAGTTGGCGTTGCGATAGTGGGTGTCGTTCCTGTTGGCGCCAACGACGAAGTTGCCGCCGTTGGAGATCGAGGGGTCGGCGATGCGGCGAACGTTGGTGACACCAATGGCGGAGGCGGAGCCGGCGACCAGGCCGGCCGAGGCGATCTCCTCGTCTTCGGCGAGGCGCAGTTCGTTGCAGTGGAGGGCGTTCTTCAGCTTGACCTCATTGACCTCGAGGTCACCGCGAATGGTGACGAACACGACCTCGCCATCGGCCGCGTAGAACACCGCCTTGAGGGTCTGCGCTTCGTCAACGCCGAGGAACTCGCACAGGGATGCGATGGTCTTCATACCGGGGGTGCTGACTTCTTCCAGGGAAAGCGGCTCGGGCACCGGTTGATCGGGATAGACGCCGGCAGCCTTCTCGGCGTTGGCGGCGTACCCGCAGGACGGGCACGTGATCACCGTGTCCTCGCCGGTGTCGGTGGGCAGGAGGAACTCGTGGGAGTCCTTGCCGCCAATGGCGCCGCTGTCGGCCTCGGCCATGACGACGGGGATGCTGCAACGCCGAAACACGTTCCGATACGCCTGCGCCATGGCCTGGTAGGATGCGTCGAGGCCCGTATCATCAGCGTCGAAGGAGTAGGCGTCTTTCATGGTAAATTCGCGGACGCGCACCAGGCCGGCGCGGGGGCGCGGTTCGTCCCGGAACTTGGTCTGCATTTGGTAGAGGATCACCGGCAGGTCGCGGTAGCTCTGCACGTTTCCCTTGACGATGTTGGTGACGACCTCCTCGTGGGTAGGCGCCAACGCCAGCGGTCGACCACGGCGGTCCTCCAGGGAGAACATGTTGTCGCCGAAAGCGGCGGCGCGACCCGTCCGCTCCCACAGTTCCATGGGCTGCAGCGCGGGCATACGCAGCTCCTGGCTACCGGCGGCGTCCATTTCCTCGCGGACGATCTGTTCGATCTTCTGGAGGGAACGCCAAGCCAGGGGGAGGTAGGCGTAGACGCCGGTGGCCACCTGCTGGATGAGACCGGCCCGCAGCATCAGGCGATGACTGGCGGTCTCGGCCTCGGGTGGGTCGTCGCGGAGGGTACGGGTTACCAATCGGGAGATGCGCATAACTCACACGGGCGGGCGGGTTGGACAGGAACGAGAAAGTGGTTGATGATTAACCCATTGGATTGACGTCTGGGAGGCCGAGGCGGAACTGGCCGAGGTTGTCGTAGGCGCTGGTGTTGACCATGAAGTGCTGGGCAGCGGCGTTGATGTCGCGCATGCAGCGCTGGAGGACGCGGTCGTTGTAGATGGCGTCGCCGCCGCCGTAACGAAAGGCGGCGGTGGTTACATCGCAGGCGACATCGGTAGCGTAGACGCAGGCGCCACGGAGGCGCAGTTGCCGCTCCAGGTCGGGGCGTTCTCCGCGCAGGCAGAACTCCCAGGCGTCCTCTATCGCCTCGCGGCAAAGGGCCCGGGCGGCGCGAAGCTGCTGGTCGCATTTCCCCAGGTCGTGATGCAAAGCGCCGCGCTGGGCGATGGTCGAGGTCAGGTAGCCGCGCTGGTAGGATCCCGCCTGCTGGAAAATCTCGTCCAAAGCGCGGCGGGCCACCCCCAGGGCGAATGCGGCGTGGTCCGGCGTGACGAAACCGGGTCTGCCCAGCCAGAATAGCGGGCCGCCCTTTCTGGGATCCGTGGACATCAGGTCGAAGGCCATGTCTTCGGGAACGAAGTAATCGTCGAAGACGAAGTCGCGGCTACCGGTTCCCTTGAGACCCATGACCTGCCAGTTGTCCACGAACTGCACGTCGGCAATCGGCGCGGCGAAGATCATGTGCTCCCGCCCCGGCCCGTCATCTCTCACAATGCGGAACCCGGCCAGCAGCCAGGAAGAATGTGCCGAGCCGCTGGCGAAAGGCCAACGCCCGCTGACACGCCACCCGCCGTCGACCGGCGTTGCCTGGCCGCGGGGTATCAACGCGCCGGATGCAATGGGCATTCCGCCGTTGCCGAAGATGCGCTCCACGCCGGCGTCGGGAAGGAATGCCCCCAGCCATGACGCGCTGGTGCTGTTGATGAAGGCGCACCAGCCGGCGGACGGATTGACGTAGCAGAGTTCGTCGCACAGCTCCAGGTAAAGATGCGGATCTACCTCTGGGCCGCCCAGTTCGCGGGGGACCTTCAACGAAAGCAGACCCTCACGATACAGGGCGACGACGGAGGGCCAAGCCAAGGTCTCGGCGTCGTCGTTGGCCTCGGCGTCGGCTTCCAGGATGGGACGGATTCGGGCGATGGCGTCCAGCAGGTGCCGACGCAGGGCGGCACGATCGGTGGGAAGTTGCGGGATGCCCTCGGCCTCCAGGAAGGCGACGTCGAAAGGAGCGATGTCGGAGACAGCGCCACAGGTAAACGCGTTTTTGGTAGCCATGGCCAGTCTCCTGAGGTATATAAGCATCCGTTATTGCAAAAACTGTATGATCCTGAGCAACCCGTAGCTTGTGGCGATCGGTGCAATGATCACAGCAAATCTAGTAATATTTCTGGAAAATACGTCGCCATATCGAACATCACTAACTCTTCCTGCCACGTTATCCAAATCACTGAACAATCCCTGGACCAAGGTAGCCATCGTTGCCGCTCCGATTATGGATCCCACTGCACCGGCAATTAACAACAAGAACGCCACAAATGGATCATATTGAAGCCCTTGTCCGACTGCAAATATGATTCCGGCCACGATTATGGCTATGGAGTATCCAACAATAAGGACGGACACCATCACAGACATATAATTCCGTCTACGGAATTGCATTTCACACCTCATTCCCAAGCGTTAGTTTGTTCGTCAATATCAGCAGACCGTTTCATCAGAAAAGTGAATAGCATTGGCATCGTCAACAAGCACACCGTCAATGAAGTTGCTGTGAGTATCACCGAGATATTGCCTGAGATTACCACTCCGAAAAAATCAGAGAACACAATAACGGCGAAAACTCCCCCTGAAGCCAAGCAGAGGCCTCGCAGAAACAGTACGATCACGGTCATGTCCATGCCTCCAATATTGCAAACTTTTACTTCGCTTTGCCGAGTGGAACTGGTCACGATTCGAGAACCGCAATTGATCCCGACAAACACGCCAGTTTGCGTAGATCAGTAGTTTGTTGGGACTATGTCCTACCATGATACGCGAAGTTCATCCGTGCAGCCCACGCATTTCCATAGCGGAATGCCAATGACCAATTGAAGCATTCGCCATCCACACTCTGAGTCGCCGTTGGGCCGGTCATGTGAATAACGGGACACCCGATCAGAGCCAACACATGGGCATCTCATGGCGCGACTGCCGGGGTCTTTTCAATCTCTTCCATCAGGGCTGTAAGCATCTCGGCCTCCGGCACGACGCGCACCTTTTCGCCCTTGCGGAAGATGATGGCGCGCCCGGCGCCGGCGGCAATGCCCACGTCAGCGTCTTTGGCCTCCCCGGGGCCGTTGACCTCGCAGCCCATGACCGCGACCTTGATGTTCTTGTCGGTCTTCTTGAGCAGGGCGTCGACGTCGTTGGCCAGCTTGCGTATGTCCACATCGGCGCGCCCGCAGCTGGGACAGGCCACCATGGTGGTTCCCTTATCCCGCAGGTTCAGCGATTTCAGGATCTCGAACCCCGCGACCACCTCCTCAACGCTGTCGTCGCTCAGCGACACCCGAATCGTGTCGCCGATACCTTCATACAGCAGCACCCCCAATCCCACGGCGGTGCGGATAGAACCCGACTTCGCGGTGCCCGCCTCCGTGATTCCCAGGTGCAATGGGTAGGGCACCATTTCGCCGAGGCGGCGGTAGGCCTCGACGGTGGTGGGCACGTCGAAGGCTTTCATTGAAATCTTGATCTGGTCGAAGTCCTGTTCCTCCAGGAGACTGACCTCCCAAAGGGCGGTGGCGACCATGTGGTCTACGATGCTGTAGTCGCCGGCCTGGGCTTCGCCGGCCTTAGGCAGCCGGTTGACGAGGTCCATGTGGCGAGAGAAGCCACGGGTCCGGCCGATGCCACCCACCGGAGGCAGGCTACCGAAGTTCACGCCGATGCGGATGGGAATATTGCGTTCCTTGGCTGCGGCAACGACCTGGCGAACCTGGTCCTCGTTGCGCAGATTGCCGGGATTGAGGCGCAGGCAGTCGATGCCGCCGGCGGCGCACTCCAGCGCCAACTGGTAATGGAAATGGATGTCCGCGATCAGCGGGATGCTGATCTGCTTCTTGATCTCCGCCATCGCCTGGGCGGCTTCCATGTCGGGCACGGCGGAGCGGATGATCTCGCACCCGGCTTCTTCAAGCTCATGGATCTGCCGAACGGTGGCCTTGACGTCACGAGTATCGGTCTTCGTCATCGACTGCACGGTCACGTCGGCACCCCCGCCGACCTTGACCCCGCCGACGTACACTGGTTTGGTAACTCTTCGCTGGTTCACAGTCATCATCGTCACCGCCGTTCGGAAATAGTGGAATGGCGAACTCGAAATCCTGGACTTATGATCGCCAATGATACACGATGGCCCGCTGCCGGTGCCACCGCGCGGCCTCTCATGAAGACGCCAGTAGCAGCGTTTCCGGGTTATCCCGGTCGGATTGTTGCCTCGCCCGAGTGGCCGGTTCGGAGATCGCGAACTTAAAACAGCCTTGATGTATAATAGGCTGATCATACTGACGCCGGCGGAACGGTACTTTCCGGCGTTAATCAGGGTACTAGCCCGACGGAATCGGGCGTCAGGCAGGTGACAACGTGCGCGACGTGATCCAGGAAGCGGTCAATCAGTTGGAATCGGGCAATCCCTGCGTGCTGGCCACGGTGGTGCGTACCAAAGGGTCCACTCCGCAAAAGGCCGGTGCGATGCTGCTGGTCCGCGAAGACGGCACCGCGGTAGGAACGCTGGGCGGCGGCTGCGTGGAGGGCGACATTTGGTTCGCCGCGCGGGAGATACTGCGCAACCACGGTGGTCCAGAGTTCAAGGACTACTACCTGAACGAAGACATCGCGGCGCGCGACGGCCTGGTATGCGGCGGCACCATGTATTTCTACCTGGAGCCGTTCCGGGATGCCGACGACTTTTCGGACATCGGGTCAGAATTGCTTGGCGCGTATGACGGCGCGGATCCGGCGGCGCTGGCCACAATCGTCCGGTCGGACGGTAGCACGGCCCGCCTGGGCGCGAAGCTGCTGCTGCGATCCGACGGTTCGATAGCCGGCGGCATCGGCACCGTGGAACTGGACGAAATCGCGCTGGAGGCAGCCGGTCGCGTAGCAGCGGTGGGCGCGAACGAATCGCTGACCATCGACGACCAGACTGAGATGTTCATCGAAGGGTTCACGACCCCGCCGACGCTGGTTATGGTGGGCGGCGGACACGTGGGGAAGGCCACCGCCGACCTGGCGCACCGATTGGGTTACCGCGTTTACATCGTCGACGACCGCGAGGACTTCTCCAACGCTGAACGATTCCCCTACGCTGAAGAGACCATCGTTACCCCGTACACCGACTGGGCGCAGCACCTGGACATCAACGTCAACAGCTTCATCGTGGTGGCGTCGCGCGGGCACTGGTTCGACGACGTGGCGTTGGAATCGGCGCTGACCACCAAGGCGCGGTACGTCGGTCTGTTGGGCAGCCGGCGCAAGACGCTGATGATCTACCAGCGTTTGCTGCAGGAAGGAGTGTCCCGGGAGCGACTGGCGGAAGTGCGCGCACCCATCGGGTTGGACATCGGGGCATTGGAGCCGGAAGAACTGGCCGTCAGCATCATGTCAGAGATCATCATGGCGCGGCGGGGCGGCAAGGGCAGCCCGATGACGATGGACGACTGGTACCTGGAACGCGCCGAGCGACGGGCCAACCGGGCGATGGGAGCCACCGCGGACTGATAATCGGGCGACCCGGTTCTGTTGTAGCTCGATGTTATTGCGCCAACGGGGACCCCGTTCTGGTGCTGTGCGGAGTGTTCCCAGCTCGGCTACAATGATGAACCGGGAAACCGTAGGAAACCGGTCGGCCTGCCGGCCTGCCGACCTCTCCGTGGGGTAGCAACGCATGGCTGACACGTCGCCATTTACGTCCGCGATATTGCTGGCGGCCGGGGTATCACGCCGGATGGGGACCCTGAAAGCCTTGCTGGATTGGCAGGGACGATCGCTGATCATCCACCAGATCGTGGCGTTGCGAGAGGCCGGTGCGGATGAGGTGGTCGTGGTGTTGGGCCACCGGGCCGATGAATTGCAGGCGCGGATCGGCGCCAACCGGGACGTCTACACCCTGGGCAGGGTACGGTGCGTGGTCAACGACGATTACGCTCTGGGCAAGACAACGTCAATCAAGACCGGGCTGTGGGCGCTGGGGCCATCGGCTGATCCTGACGCCGCGATCATGATGCTGAACGTTGACCAGCCCCGCTCGGCCGGGATTATCGAGAAAGTCCTAGGTGAGCACCACAACGGGGATGACAAGCTAATCACAATCCCCACCTCCGACGGAAAGGGAGGTCATCCCATCATCGTGAGTCGCGGGTTGTACAGCGAGCTCATCGCAATTGATGAGAAGACACAGGGAATGCGAGCGGTCACGGAACGGCACCGCGAGGCGACACAAAGGGTAGAACTGGGCGCGCCCGAGTTGCTCTGGGACGTGAACACTCCGGAACAATACCAGGCCGCGCTGAAAGCCGCGGGAGCCGGGTGACCCGGAACGCAATGGGGATCGCTGCGGATTGAGGTAATGGTTCGACGGGCTCACCATGAGCGGGGGGTGATGGAGGCAAAAGTAAACCGGGGTCCGATAAACAATCGAGGCCCCGATTGCTGGTTTCCGTTGGTCCCGTCGCCAGGATGCGTCGGGCTGACGGGTCTTGACCCTGTCAGCGTCCACCCGACATCGTCATGCCACCGTGGTTTCGCCGACAGGGCGTTCACAGGGGAAATGCCAACTATGGTTTAGCTCTATCAGCGTAACCACTTCTAACCTCCTGCAATGACGACGGTCTGACCATCGGGTTGACGGTGGGTGGGAGTTCCCTGTACCCCCAGCACCTTGAATACATAGTATATCCTGCAGAGATGCTTGTCAACCCCAAACGAAATAATTGATATTGCGATTTCGTGGGATCAGCGCGACCACGGGCAAATGGTCTAAACTACGGAAAAATCGTGCCGACAGCGGAGAGATGGCAGGAATGAACGAAGCCCGTCGCAACGGAAACCAACCGCCACGCGCCATTCCCGGCGTGTATGGCGAGGACGGGGTCACTATCATCGGCATGATTGGTGTGGTCCGTGAATCCGCGGCCAACCAGGGAGCCACGTTGAGCCTTTTCGGCGGAGGGATTAATCCGGGCGCGGAGGTGCCGTCGGGGGTCGACCCGGACTACATCCTGGACTTTGCGCGCACGCACGAGGAGGCCGGGTTCGACATGGTGTTGACCGGATATTCCTCGTCCACGCCGGACGGGTTTGAGGTGGCCGGATACGCGGCGGCGCACACCGAACGCTTGGGGTATCTGATCGCGCACCGGCCCGGCTTCGTCGCGCCCACGCTGGCAGCACGCAAGGCGGCCACGCTGGATCAGCTGACCAACGGACGTATCGCTCTGCACATCATCACCGGGGGCAACGACGTCGAACAGCGGCAGGACGGCGACTGGCTGGACCATGATTCGCGATATCGCCGTACCGACGAGTACTTGGACGTGATGCGGCGCATCTGGACGGAAACCGAGCCGTTTGACCACGACGGCGAGTTCTACCACCTGCAAGCTGCGTACAGCCAGGCCCGTTGCCGGCAGCATCCGCACGTTCCGCTGTTTTTCGGCGGCGCCTCGGTAGCGGCTCTGGATACCGCCAGCAGGCGCGCGGACCTGTTCGCACTGTGGGGAGAGCCGCGCGCGTCCATCGCCGAACGCATCGCGGACGTACACCAACGGGTAGCGGAGGCGGGTCGGGACCCCGCGGATATGCGGTTTAGCCTGTCCGCGCGACCGATCCTTGCCGAAACAGAAGAGAAGGCATGGCGGCGGGCGGAGGAGATCCTGGCGCGGGTTCAGCAGGCAACGGCCGGACGGATAACTCCGGGGGTGCCCACGCGTCCCCAGTCAGAAGGCGCGTGGCGGCTGTTGCGCTTCGCCGCCGAAGGGAACGTGTATGACGAGCGGCTTTGGATGCCGATAGCAGCGGCCAGCGGAGCATCGGGCAGCACCACCTGCCTGGTCGGGACGCCACGGCAGGTAGCGGACGCACTGCTGGCCTACTACGACCTGGGATGCTCCGCGTTCATTATCCGCGGCTTCGATCCTCTGGCGGACGCCGCCGACTACGGGCGCGAATTGATTCCGCTGGTTAGGGAAGGCGTGGTACAGCGCAAGAAGGTTGGAGTCCAGGCAGGGAAACGAATGGCAGAGCGGCGCAGCGAAAACTGACCGAATTGCAGCGTCGTATCTGATAGGATAGCCCGGTATCGAACGGCGGAGGACCCGATGGTAGATTACGCAACCCTATTCTCCAACAACCTGCCGAGAGCGGTGGCAACGCCACCCGGAGCGAGCGCGTCGGTCAAGTACATCTTTTCCGTGACCAACGCCGTCCCCGAGGTAGTCGATTCGGAAAACTACCTGTCCGCCATACGCTCGGGTTTGAACACCGACGGAGCCAGTTCGTTGGCCGGTTATCCCCCGCCGGGCGGACACGTGGGTCTGCGGGAACTCATAGCCGAACGCTTGGCGGCCAATCGCGGCTATCCAGCCTCCCCGGGCGACGTGGTCATGACTGACGGCGCCGGTGGAGCGATTACCAGCCTGCTGGAGGCGTTCATCGACCCCGGCGACGCGGTCCTGGTCGAAGAGTTCACCTACATGGGTAGCCTACGAATGATGCTCGAGCGCGGAGCGGAGCCAATTCACGTGGCTGGCGACGAAGACGGAATGCTCCCCGATGCGCTGGAGGAGTCCCTGGAATCGCTGGAGCGAGCCGGGCGCAGGGCGAAGTTTATCTGGATGATCCCCGTGTTCCAGAATCCGTTGGGCTTCACGGTCTCCGAAAGCCGGCGACGGGCGATTTTGAGCCAAGCGCAGCGCTACGGAGTACCGATTCTCGAGAACGAGTCGTACGCGGATTTTCGCATTGATGGCGATCCGCTGCCCCCCGCCATGGCCGGCATGAGCGACCAGGGAGACGTGCTCTACGTGTCTTCGTTCACAAAGCTGCTTGGGTGTGGCCTCCGGGTCGGTTTCGGGGTGCTGCCCCCGGGAGTCCGGGAAGCGCTGCCCCGGGCGAACTCCGAGAATCTACCCCGTCGCGGCGTGAGCCATCTGGCGACCATGATGGTGTACGAATACATGCGTCAGCACGAGGCGGAGCACATCGAGACCGTGCGACAGGCTTTGCTGGCGCGCCGAGACGCCTTGCTGGGTGCCCTGGAGGAAAACTTCCCCAGTTTCTGCGAGTGGACACACCCGCACGGCGGGATGATGATATTTGTCCGGCTACCTGAGGGAGCCGATACCTGGGCCACGTTGCCGGAGGCCACCGCGCGGGACGTGAAGTACAATCCCGGCGGGGTGTTCCGGGCAGACCGGGGACGCAATAACTACCTGCGGCTGACTTACAGCCACAATTCGCCCGAGGAAATACGTGAGGGCGTGGCCAGGTTGGCCGAGTTATTCCAGGAAAAGGGTTATTTCGAGGGCTGACGCATAGTCAATCGCCGCCCGCAGAGGCGGCATAGGCATGGTGGGGGTAGCCGCGATGGTCGTCGCCTGTCCAACAATCAGTGTGACCGTGGATGGAATCGCAGTCTCGGTTGAACCGGGGGCGAGCACCCTGGACGCCGTGAACGCTGCCGGCGTGCCGCTGTCACAACTGTGCAAGGACGCGGACATGCCGGCCATCGGCGCCTGCCGGACCTGCCTGGTGCAAATCGACGGGGTCCGCGGCTTTCCGACGTCGTGCTCGACGCCGGCGAGCCAGGGGATGGTGATCCGGACGGACACGGAAGACGCCCGACGCATCCGCACGGGTGTCATCCAACTCACGCTGGGGATGGTGGGCGCCGGGGACGGGGCGCAAAAAGCGAACGACGGTTACGGATTGCTGACCGACGCGGCGGCGTTGCACGGCATAGCCGAACCCCGCTGGGGATCGCGGGAAAGGCAAGCAACCGACACCTCCAACCCGGTGTTCAACCTGGCGATGGACGCGTGCATCCTGTGCGCCCGCTGCGTAAACGCCTGCCAGTCCAGCCATCAATTCATCGGAGCGATTGACGTTCTCGGAGCAGGGAATTCGGCCCGGATCGCCACGGCTGGTGACAAACCGCTGGCGGAGAGCGTCTGCACCACGTGCGGCCAATGCTTGAGCGTATGCCCGACCGGAGCGATCACCGTAAAGTCACCGCCTGACACCGTGGCTCCGTCACATACCGTCAAGACGACATGTCCCTATTGCGGGGTTGGGTGCGGCATCAAGCTCGAGGTCAGCGGTGCGACTGAAGGTCCGGATGCAGGGAAGATCGTCGCTTCCCACGACGACCCGGACAATCTTTCCAGCGTTGGAATGCTGTGCGTCAAAGGCCGGTTCGGGTACACCTTCGTTCACCACGAAGACCGGATCAAAACACCATTGATCCGGGAGGGTGACCGGTACACCGGCCAGTTTCGGGAAGCGACTTGGGACGAGGCGCTGGACCTGGTCGCCTCACGCCTAGCCGACTATCGCGGCGAATCATTCGGGACGTTGTGTTCTGCTAAAGCAACTAATGAAGACGGCTACGTACAGCAGAAGTTCGCGCGGTTGGTGATGAGCAGCAACAACATCGACCACTGCACCCGCCTTTGCCACGCCCCGTCAGTGGCTGCGATGCTTACCTCGCTGGGCAGCGGTGCAACGAGCAACTCTTACACCGATTACGAGAACGCAGGATGCCTGGTGGTGATGGGTTGCGATCCCACCTCCAACCATCCGGTGGCAGCATCCCGAATGCGCCGGGCAGTGGTGGAACGGGGCGCTAGGCTGATAGTGATCAACCCACGCAGAATCGACATGTGCGACTACGCCGACCTGTGGCTGCGGCCGTTTCCGGGTACGGACGTGGCATTGCTGAACGCCATGGCGCACGTCGTCGTCACTGAAGGCCTGGCAAACGAGGACTTCGTGAGTCAGCGGACTGAGGGTCACGACGATTGGCATGCGACGATCGACGGATACACTCCGGAACGAGCTGCGGCGATTACGGGCGTGAGCGCAGAAGACATCCGGGGTGGCGCGCGCCTAGTGGCGCGGCCACCGGTCCCTAAACATGGCGACCGTAGCAGGGGTTGCGGCGGCACCTGTCTCATCTGGGGAATGGGCCTCACGCAACATACCAACGGCACCGCCAACGTCCATTCCGTGCTCAACCTGGCGCTGGTGACGGGCCAGATGGGCTTCCCGGGTTCGGGCATCTCGCCGCTGCGGGGCCAGAACAACGTGCAAGGGTGCGGCGACGCCGGATGCGTGCCCGACTCGCTGCCGGGCTACCAGGGGCTGCGCGCCGATACGATGGAGAAGTTCGGCCAAGCCTGGCAGGCCATTGGGTCTTTGCCCAGCGCGGCCGGTCGGGTGGTGACCGACATGGTGGACTCGATCGGTGAACCTGGCGGTGTCCGTGCGATGTACATCACCGGCGAGAACCCATTGCTGAGCGAACCGGACCTGAACCGCGCCGACGAACTGTTCCGCAAGCTCGATTTCCTGGTGGTGCAGGACATATTCATGCACGAAACGGCCAGGCTGGCGGACGTCATACTGCCAGCGACAAGTTTCGCGGAGAAGGATGGCACCTTCACCAACAGCGAACGCCGGGTCCAGAGGGTTCGGAAAGCCGTTGATCCCGTGGGTTCGAGCCGGCCCGACTGGGAGATCATCAGCGAATTGGCGACCCTGATGTGCGATCGGCTGGACCTGCCGTGGCGCAGCCAATTCGCCTATAATCGTCCATCTCAGATCTTCGCGGAGATGTCGAATCTGACGCCAGTTTTGTCAGGGATTTCCTACGAACGGCTAGAGGCCGAGGGCGGCATTCAATGGCCTTGCCCAACGCCGGACCATCCGGGCACAAGCTATCTTTACGGCGACAGTTTTCCCCGCGGAGATCGGGCCAAGTTCGTGGCCTACGAACAGGGGCCGGTGGCGGCGGAGACCACATCGGCGCAGTTCCCATTGGTGCTGAACACCGGGAGGGTGTTGTACCACTGGCACGGGGGCACAATAACCCGGCGGGTGGGAAGCCTGGTGGCGCGGTTCGCGGAGCTTGAAGTCTCGATGAACCCCGCCGACGGCGAACGGTTTGGAGTAAAGGACGGCGGCGCAGTCCGGGTGCGTTCCCGCCGAGGTGAACTCACCGGATTGGCGCGATATACCTACCGCATGCGAACCGGTGAGATCTTCATTCCCTTCGTGCGGCTGAGCGGTTCGGCGGCGAATTTCCTGACCAATGCCGTGTACGATCCGGATTCGAGGATACCGGAGTACAAGGTTTGCGCCGTGAGGGTGGAGCCGGCTGATTAGCGGCTCCACTGAGTTGGCGAGTGGCAGGTTACTGGCTGCGGAGACGGGCGCGCTCGCGGCCTTCGACGAAGTGCACGGCCTCGTCGGGGTTGACCCGGCCCACGGGTCCGCTGGCGTACATGGAACCCAAGACCGTGCCGCCGCGCCCAAGCAACAACTCGGTGGGTTGAATGTAGCCGCCGCGGTCGTCTGACCACCATGAGCCCAACTGGTCAGCCTGTTCGCGAGTGACGCCGTATGCCATGGGGAAGGTCACAACGGACTTGGTCGCCATTTCTTCGACGATCTCCCGAGGCTCCACGCTGGCGCCAATGATGGACAGCCCCATCTCGGCCAGGGATTCCTGCTGCGATTGCCACGCGGCCAACTGCCGCGAGCAATAGGGTCACCACACGCCGCGGTAGAACAGAACGGCGAGGTAGCGCGAGGACATATCGGCGGGCAGGGTCAACGTCCCGCCGTCGATGAGGTTTAGAGCCAGTTCGGGCAGGCGGTCACCCTGTTGAAGTTTTTCGCTCATTCTGACTTCTCCGTTTTAGAGGTTGGTCCTTTGGCGCTTGCTTGCGATGAATCATGAAGGGCGAATGCTTTGACATCCGCCCTTCAGACTAAGCCTCGCTTTCCGATCAGTCCCCCACGGCTTCGGCGGTGGTCGACTTGAGGCGTTCGGGCCACCAGGGATCGTCGTACTCGTTGAACAAGCCCTTGATGTGGGGCATGACTTCGGTGGCAAACAGATCGGTGTTTTTGCGCACCAAATCGGGGGGCATGCTGCCAATCTGGAGCAGAACCATCAGGTGGCCGACCCGTAGCAATTCACACGCTTCGGTCAGCTTGCGGCGAACGGTTTCGGGGCTGCCGCCAATGACGTGTCCCTGCTCGATGTAGTCCTTCCAACTGTTCTCCTGGGCGGTACGCTGAGCTTCTTCGCCCATCTGAGGGCGCAGGGATTTGCGGATGGACTCGAGCGAGCGATAGCCGGGCGACTCGGCGAAGGGTGGATACACCCTTAGCATCTTCTCGTAGAAATACTTGACGTGCTGCTCGTAATCTTTTTCCGCCTGCTCGTCGGTTTCCGAAACGCACACCAACTGGAGGAAGCCCAACCGGTGAGGGTTGTCATCGATCCCGCGTTCCGCGACGCGCTCCCAGTAGCCATTGACGATGTTGTGGCCGCGCAGATAGCCGTAGTAGGAAAGGTAGCAATAGACGTAGTCTCGGTCCAGGACCCAATCCCAAGTTTCAAGACTCCCCGAGCCAGGAATCCACACCGGCGGATGAGGCTCCTGCATGGGGCGCGGCCAGATGCTGATGTAGCGCAGCTTGTTGTACTTGCCGTTGAAGATGGTGGGCTGGTGCTGCGTCCAAGCCTGCATGATCACGTCGTGGGCCTCGGTGTGACGTTCCCGCAACGTGATGGGCACCTGGCCGTATGAGAACGTGGTATCCATAGCGGTGCCAACCGGGAACCCCGCGACCAGGCGGCCGTTGGAGATAACGTCCAGCATGGCCATCTCTTCGGCGACACGCACGGGCGGGTTGTACAGGGCCAGGCTGTTGCCCAGCACGATGACCGCGCCGTTGCTGGTAGAGTTGGCCAGCACCGATCCTATTAGGTTAGGCGACGGCATGATGCCGTAGGCGTTGTTGTGATGCTCGTTGACGCAGATGCCGTCAAATCCGACCTCGTCCGCGTAACGAAGCTGGTCGATGTACTGGGCGTAGTATTCGTTGCCCTTGGCAGGGTCGAAGTTCTCGTTGGGCAGGTCAACCCAAGCCGAGTGGTGCTGCTGGGCGAAATCGTCCGGCAGGTCCTGGTAGGGCATCAGATGGAAGAAAGAGACTTTCATGGCACGTTACCTCGGCGACACGCAGGCCATCGTGATGGAATGAGCGGATTGTAGCACGGCGCCGTTTTCGGACCGTTCACGAAGACGTGAACGGTCCGTGTCGCGACCCAACCGCCCCGCTAATCAGCCAGCCAGGCTTTTGCGGCGGCGATGAAGTCGGAAGGATTGTCCTCGAACACCATATGGGTGGCACGTTCGATGTTGACCATGCTCCCCTGGGCCAGGGTGTCAACCATGCGATCGGCGGTTTCCTGAGTGAGCAGGTCGGTTTCCGTGCCGCGCACCACCAGGGTCGGGCAGGTGATATTTTCCAGTGCGGGCCACAGGTCCGAGGTTGGCGCAGCCGTGCCGTTGATGCGCTGTTCGCGGATCGCCGGGTCGAATTTCCAACCTATCTTGCCATCCGGGAGTTGCGCCGTTTGACCGCTGAGTCGGCGGCGCATCACGGGTTCCGACGCGAAACGGTTGCCGGCCTGGACGTGGGCAAGGGCATCCTCAAAGTTGTCAAATGCGGGAGGGATGTTGCGCAATTCCTCGGTGATGCGGTTGCCGCCGGCGGGCTCGATGCGCGGACCGATATCCACGATGCACAGCCGCTCCAGCCTTTCGGGATGCGCTCCGGCGAACGCCATGCTGTTACGGCCGCCCATGGAATGGCCGAATAGAATGAACTTGTCGAGGCCGATGCCGTCGACGAAACCAAGCAGGTCGGCGACGAACGCATCGGTGGAGTAATCGCCGCCCGGGGCTGCGTCGGTGTCGCCACGGCCTCGCTGGTCAACCGCGTAGACATGATAGTCAGCACAAAGCGATTCGGCGACGTCGTCCCAGACATGGGCGTGCCCGCGCAGACCATGCAGGAGAACCAGAGGCGGCTGCCCTTCGGTCCCCCAATCCAGGTAGTGCAGGTTGATGTCGTTGGCGGTTAGAATTCGGCTCTTGGGTTGTACTTGCGTTGTCATGTCATGGCTCCTGGCGTTCCGGTCGGGCTGTCTGGTTGGCTAGTCTGGTTGCGGGATAAAACGTACGGTCCTACTTCAACTGCCAGTTAGGACGGCGCTTCTCGGCGAAGGCCCGTGGGCCCTCCTTGCTGTCCTGCGTCGTAAGGATGTAATCGTATGCCACGTAGGTCTTGGCGCTGATCTCGGCGATAGACATGTCCAGGCTGCTGTAGGCCAGGTCCTTGATGGTCCGAACCGCCAGGGGAGCGTTCTGAGCGATGGTCTCGGCCATCTTGATAGCTTCGGGCACGAGTTCGCCAGCCGGCACCACCTTATTGAGAAACCCCATTTCCTTGACCCTTTCTGCCGGGAGGAGGTCGGCGGTCATCACCAGTTCCAACACGTTAGAGATGCCGATCATCTTGGTGAGCTCCACCGCGAAGGGGGGCATCAGGCTCCACTTGGTCTCAGTGATGCCGAGGCGCGCATTGTCGGCAGCCAGGCGGACATCGCACATCTGGGCGATGGACCACCCGCCGGCTGCGGCGGCCCCGTTTACGGCGGCCACCAGGGGTTTCGCCGGCCGCTCCCACATGTGCGGCTTGTTGGGGGACATGCTGTTTTCGGCGCGTGCCTGGACCCCTTCGGCGTTATCGGCGGCGCGCTCCTTCAGGTCCCGTCCGGCACAGAAGTTTCGGCCAGCGCCGGTGACCACAGCGACCCAAGCTTCGTCGTCCTCGTTGTCGAAGTGGTTGATGACTTCCTGCAGTTCCCGCCGGAGCTGCCGGTTAATGGCGTTGGAAGACTCGGGCCGGTTGAGCGTTATGACCGCTACATGGTTGTCGGTCCCGGTCTTTTCGTAGAGCACGGTTTCAGGCATAACGACGAAGTCTCCTTGGGTTCAGGGGGTTTTGTGGGTAGACAGGTGTCAGGCGTAGTGGCCCAGGAATTGACCGCCTATGACATGTACGTGACCGTGGGACTGGCTCTGCAAACCGTCGTGGCCAAAGTTCGACAGGATACGGAACCCGTTTGGGCAGTACATGCAGCCGAGAGTGGCCGCCACGTCGCCCAGGCGGTCCATGATCCCATCGCTCCACATCTCGAGTTGCGACATGTGCCGGCGGGGCATAACAAGCAACATGACCGGTACCCACGTGAGGCGGTTTACGATGGCGATCAGGTCATTGTCGAGGTAGCGGATCCTCGCCGGTTCGCGGCCGGCTACGATTTCACAGAATACGCAATTGGTTGGTCGAGAGCTCATGTAGATATCGGGGATAGTCGACGGGCACGCACGCAATGTTGGTCATGAGAGTGAGTGGCTGCTGAAGGAAGTATCGTGCAGGCTGCGATGGTGACTGCATGATTCCCAGTTACTATACGGACTGCGTCTTTGCAGTGTCAACGATGAAGTAAGGCGCTTGCATCCCCCGGTGCCTGAGGCGCAACGTGCATGTGGTATCATTGCGCCCGTTCACCCTCACGCACCACCTGCGTTGACCTGCGACATGTACCGTCTGGCAATTCTGACCATCAGCAGCTCGGGCGCTCGAGGAGAGCGCGAAGACACCGGCGGACAGGCGATACGCGACAAACTTTCACCGCCCGACTACGCGGAAGTCCGCTACGAAGTAGTTTCGGATGAAGCGGACACGATCACCGGCAAGCTCAGCCAGTGGGCGGATTCCGGCGAAGTGGACCTTATCGTCAGCACCGGTGGAACCGGGATGGGCCGCAGGGACGTCACACCTGAAGCCGCCCTGCGCGCCATGGACCGCGAGGTCCCGGGGATGGCCGAGACCATGCGAGCGCAAACCCTCAAATTCACGCCCATGGCAATGCTGAGCCGCTCGGTGGTGGGTATCCGGGGGCAGACGCTGATCATCACGCTGCCGGGGAGCCCGCGCGGAGTCGGCGAGTGCCTGGACGTGGTACTACCAGTGTTGCCACACGCCATCGAACTCTTGCAACGCGAGTCGGTACAGGAACACCCTCGCTAATTGACGAACGCCGAAGCCGTAACAAACTCATCAACCGGAGACCGCCGCAAAATGAGCACCGACGCCCAAACGAACGAAGCCGCTCTCGTCTACTGGCCCCGGGTCAAAGAGCTTTTGGACGAAATCATGGATCGCTGGATCGAGCGACACGGCCGACAACCCTACCCAGGAATACACGAATACTGGTGGGAGACTCCGGAGGACCTGGCCGCGTCGGTGCTCAACGGTTACCCCTCGATTGAGCCGGGCAAGCCAGGAGCCGACACGCATTTGGTCCGATCGTTGCGCCTGGGTTGCGGTACCTTCGGAAGGATGCCATTGCGTGGTCCGTTCCTGTCGCGTGCGGAAGCCGCGGAGATCGCTGCCTGGATCGATGCCGGGATGCCGAAGGGACCTGAGCGATAACACTGGGCGGCTCCCGTATCAGGGCTGCCTGTTATCAGCCACCAGCATTAGCAACCGACAAAACAAAGGCGCCGGCGGGCCTGACCCGCCGGCGCCTTTCATTGCCTTAGTGCTTAAGTCGGTTTGCTCCTAGAGCAGGACCGCCTCCTTTTCCTTCTGGTACACCTGGATGCGGCCGCGGGTGTGGTCCAGAATGGCGATCTGGCCGGACTCAGTGACGCGCACGGCACAAGGGTTCGAGAACATTTTCTCGAAAGTGCCGCCATCGTTGGTGATAGCCATGGTGCGTTGCCGGATCATGTCGGGGTTGGAGTTCAACTTGGTCTTGCCCCAATCAGAGATTTGGTGGTCACCCTTCAACTGGGCGCGGAAGCGTCCGTCCGAGGCCAGGATCTGCACGCGATCATTCTCGCGGTCGCATACGTAGATGTCGCCATCATTGTCTACGAAGACAGCATTGGGCCGCTTGAACTGGCCAGGGCCATCACCGCTGGTGCCGTAGCTGGCTTGCCATTCGCCAGGCTGGTTGAACACTTGGATCCGGTCGTTGCGCCAGTCGGCCACATAGATGAGGCCGTTCTTGTCCAGGCAGATACCCCACGGCATATTGAGTTGGCCATCCCCGGTGCCGGACTCGCCGAATTGGCTCTTGAAAGAGCCGTCGAGGCCGTAGCTCTGGACCCGGTTGTTCTTGCTGTCGACCAGCCACATGGTGTCACCGACGATGGTGATGCCGGACGGGCCATCGAACTGGCCAGGGCCACTGCCCTTTTCGCCCCAGTGGCTCACGTAGTCGCCGTCTTCCGTGTAGATGGTGATCCGGTTGAGCCACTCGTCGGCCACGTACAGGTTATTGTTGGTGTCCAGGGCGCAGGACGTCGGCCAATACATGTCGCCAGGCTCTTCACCGAACTGACTGAACTCGCCCACGTAATCCTCGTCCATGGTAGCGATGGTGGCGTGGACCCCATCTGGTCGGTTTTCATAGGAGCGATTGAGAATGTAGATCCTGCCTTCGGCGTCGATAGCCATGTCCACCGGATTGCGGAAACCGGTGCCATTGAACTCGTTCCGCCCAATGGAATGACTGTACGTAAAGGCAGTGTCCACGAGGCCAAAAAGGTGGGTGCTCATAGACTTCCCTCTCTTGTCGGTCGTCAGTTGTCAGGATGAGGCGGAGGGTTTGCCGTGAAGCGAGGACCCTCCACCTCAATATTTTGGATACCGGTAGCCTACAGGAAGGGGACCTTCTCGAAGACGCCGCGGTTGATGGGGTTGGAGTCGAGGCCCATCCAGTCTTCCAGGATGGTGGCGTAGACCTGGCGGAAGTCCATGTTGGACCTGAGGTTGCCGCCTTCTTCCTGATCGGCCGGAGCCAGGGAAGGATAGACGCCGTAGATGCCGCCCTTGACGTCCTCGCCGAGCGCAAAGGCTACCGAGCCGGCGCCGTGGTCGGTGCCGGAGCCGTTGTCGCCGACACGGCGGCCGAACTCGGAGAACATGAACAGCACAACGTTGTCGCTGGCATTGTGATCCCGCAGGTCGGTGATGAAGGTGTCAACGTTGGCAGACACGTCGGTCCAGAGGCCGCTGTGCAGCTGCGCCTGGTTGGCGTGGGTGTCAAAGCCGTTGTAGGGGCTGGTGGTGAAGAGCACCCTGGTTCCCAGGTCAGCCAGGTGAGTCTGGGCGATGTTCTTCATATACTGGCCGACGGTGCTGCTGGAGTACTCCACATTCGAGGTGTACTTCGGCGGAGCGGTGGCCAGGATGTCGGCGCCGATGCGCGCATAAGTGCCGGTGGAGCGCAGGTAGTCGTTGACGAAGCCCTGCCCCATGGTAGGAGCGTAGATCTTGCTGAAGAGGTCAAGGGCCTCAGCGCGCTGATCATCGCCTTCGATACCGGTGAGCAAGCCGTAGGTCTCGAGGTTGCCGACGGATGCTACCGGCACGCCTTCCTTGGCGAGAGCGCGGGGAAGGCCACGGCCGAAGTTGACGCCGGTGAGGCCCTGTCCTTCGTTCTTCGGGTCGAGCTCGTGGATTACCTGGCCCAGCCAGCCCTCGGTTCCGATCGTGTCCGGCTCACAGGTATGCCAGATGTCCATGCTGCGGAAGTGGCTGTAGGAAGGGTTGGCATAGCCGATGCCGAGGAAGACGGCGAGCTTGCCTTCGTCCCAGTACTTCTTCAGGGGAAGCATAGTGGGATGCATGCCGATTTCGCCATTCAAGTCAATGACCGCGTCGGCAGCGACGCCCAGGTTCGGGCGAAAGTCGCGATAGTGGCCGTCATTATAAGGGATGACGGTGTTCAGGCCATCGTTCCCGCCGGACAGCGAGAGCACCACCAGAACGTTGTCTTTGTTGGTAGAGACCATTTGACAGTCCTCCGTTTTGTGTACCTGGTCGTAGTGATTGTGGTTGGCCGGTTCGGCGATGACGATGCGTTGCGTTGTTCCAAAACGGCACCGGCCAATGACCAGATGTCAGGCTGATTACTCGAACTGGAACTCTGAGGTGGAAGCGATGATCTGGAACATCTCGCCCGAGCGGCGGGTAAACTCGGCGCGCTCAGCGTCGGTTCGGTGGGTGAGTTCGCCACCGCGGCCGGCGTGGTCAACGAGCTGCTCGCGGGTGTCCTCGGCGAGGTTGAGACAGCCAACGAGGTCAGCGCAGCTGTCGACAAACTGCTCGGGGCTGAGGCTGTCGCCCTGGGCCATAAGCTTGGAAATCATGCTCTGGACGCCGGGGAGCTCGGTGCGGCCCAGGTAGTCCGCGGCGAAGTTGATGCGCTCGACCAGGGTGCCGGAGTCGATCCATTCGTGGCCGGTGTGCCAACCCTCAACGGTGGGCGGGTTCATCAGGTCCATGCCCATGTACTTGGGCTCCTGGCTGAGCTCGAACATGCCGGGCTTGATCTCGTCGCGGTGGTCGCCAACCATGCGCAGCGTGCCCGCGACCATTTCGGCCGGGTTCTTCACCTTGGCGTACTGAGCGTTCTTGAACGAGTCGGAGTTGAACAGCGTGCGGAGCATCTCGGTGATGTTGTAGCCGCTGTCAAAGTACGCCTGCTCCAGTTCTTCCAACAGGCTCTCGTCCTTGGGCGCGGTTTGCCGCCAGCTGGGAACGGGAACCTCATCAGCGACGAAGAAGTTGTACATGTGGCGGGAGATGAACCGGGCAGTGGCCTTCTGGCCAGCGATCATGTTCAGGATGTCGTCGCCGTTCCAATTGCCGGTCTGACCGAGGAAGGTCTTCTCAGCGTTATCGTGGTCGGCGGGGTCAAAGCGGAATTCCCAAGGGCTGCGTCCGTAGGGGAAAGGAGGGTACCCAGGGGCGATATTCCAACCAGTGAAAGCGCGGGCCGTGGCTTTGACGTCGTCCTCGGAGTAGTTGAATTCGCCGCCCATGCCGACGCCCATGGAGAAGAGTTCGAGCAGCTCACGGCCGTAGTTTTCGTTGATGGCCGTCTTGTGGCTCTCACAGTTGTCCAGGTAATAGACCATGGCGGGGCTGGTGGACAGTTCCATGAGCAGTTCGCCAAAGTTGCCCATTCCCTTGTCACGGAACATCTGGATCATCCGGCCCATTTCTTCGCCGGAGTCGATCTTGGAGTGGCCAGCGCAGAAGATCATGTGCCAGAAGAGGGCCATCTTCTCCTTGAGCTGGTACTCGGTGTTGACCATGCGATACACCCAGTTCTGGATGTTGATCTCGATGGCGCCGGCGTGGTTGTAGGTGGGGTGATAGCGCAGCATGATGTCGTCTTCGACGCCCGAGCTGTTGCCGGGGTTAAGCAGCTCCCCAACCACGGTGTCATAACCCTTCGCAGCAGCGGCTTCGATCTCGTCGCGGCTGGCGCTGAAGCCGGCCCGGCGGAGAAGGTGCGCCATCAGTGCGATGTCGTTGCTTCCTGCCATTGTTTCCTCCTTTGATTTGCCTTTTGGTGATGACCTTGTCGGCCGAATGTTTGTGGTGAAAATATACCGTAACATCTACCGAATCCGCAATATGAATCCCGTTAAAACGTCGCCCTGATTGCGGAACGATTATCAGATTAGAATCGTATCGCCGGAACGAACCGATGTCAATATAAACATCGGCACACTGGCCGCCGGTTTGAGCCCCGCATGCTCACAAGCCGCGGTCCGCAGCGAAGCAGTTCGCCGAGACAAATGAGGTCCTGATTGGTCATCGGCTGCATCGAGATGCGGGCAACGTTCGGAACCGCTAGCCCAGCCGGAATCGTTTGAAAACTTCGGCGTACTCAACGTCGATGCGCTTACCATCGCTACGCTTCCATTCTCGGAAGTAACGGTCCGCGTCCTCGGGGCTCACCTGGCTGCGATGAGCTTGGAGGGCGGCCACCGCAACTTCCATGTGCGGTGTCACATCTACCACGTGATCCGGATGGGTACGTCCCATCACCCACACCTCGTGCACTTTGTGCGGCTCCAAGCCCTCGTCGGACAGTAGTTCCGGGAACGTGAGATGGTCGCGGGCCGTGGGAAAGACGGCAGCCATTGCGGCCTCGCCGGAGGCGACGTGGTCAGGGTGGTCAATATATCCGTCGCCGTCAAGGTTCCGTACCGGGTTCATGCAAACCAGCACATCAGGCCGATGCCGGCGAATCTCTCGGGTTATGGCCTTGCGCAGTTCCAGCGTCGGTTCAAGATAGGCATCAGGAAACCCCAGGAAGGCGATGTCGGACAGCCCCAGGATGCGTCCAGCTTCGCGTTGTTCTGCCTCGCGTGTCGCGATCAGCTGCGCGGGTGATATCTGTGGATCAGCGCTTCCCTTGCTGCCGTCGGTGCAAAGAACATATCCCACGTCCCAGCCTTCAGCGCACCAACGTGCGACCGTGCCGGAGCAGCCCCATTCGGCGTCGTCGGCGTGGGCAACGACGACCATCGCCCGTCTGAAATCATCGGTCTCACTATCTAACAAAATCGATCTCCGGTCTGCATTGGATTCCCCAGGCCATCGGCTAGCACAGCCGCTATTTTCAGGCCAACGACGTTGCGGAGTCCCTCGGTATGGACGCGCGATTGCGCGTAATAGTGTGGAGAGCGAACCCCAGGCACGCACCAACCATGGCGGCTCCGCACGCCATTGCGAACGACCACCTGAGCGTTCCGGTCGCGTCGGCAATCGGACCGGAAATGCCGGGTGAGATGGTGCCGCCGATACCCGCCCCCATCCCCATCAATCCGAACGCCGCGGGAGCCATGTATACCGGCACAAAGTCGCCGGCCGCGGCCGCGCAAATCGTATAGGTGGATCGCAGCGCGAACCCGGCAAGTACCGACGCGATGATAAAGAAGGTCAACTCGGGCACCAACCAGAACAACGCGTGACATGCCACTTCGATAAGGAAAGTCACGCCGAACGCCAGCCCACGCCCCACCCGATCGGACAATGCGCCCGATCCGACGCCGCTGCCGATGCTGAGGATCCCGATCAGCATGAACAGAGCTCCCACTACCGCCACATCCGTTCCGTGCTCGACTTCCAGGTACGCGCCGTAGCTGGAGGTGAGGATGCCGTGAACAAACCCAGAGCAAAACGCCATGCCGGTGATCAGCCAAACGTAGGGATTGGTATAGACCTGGACCGGCCAGCCGGCTGGCCCGCTCCGCGCTGGGATTCGCCTCGGAGCTGCATCTATGGATGGCCCGGCGGAAGATGGAGGACCAGCGGGTGGCGCTTCCCGAATGAAACCCGCGGCCACAACGCCGATCACCACGCTGGTGGCAGCCAGCACATACCAAGTGTATCTCCAGGCTTCGTCGCCGAAGACATCGGTCAGCGGCGGCACGATTACTCCGGTGAAAATTATCGCCAGGCTCCCGCCGGACGCGGCGATGCCGGCGGCAACGCCACGGCCGTTAGCTCGGAACCACGGCGCAAGCATCCCCATCATGGGCGTGAGCGCTGCTCCCGACGACACACCCACAGCTATCATGGCGAGGAGGGCAACCCAGTAGGTGGGCGACCAACCCAGGAACGCCATGGAAACTGCCTGCACGAATATGCTGGAGATGACCATCCATTTCCCGCCGTACCGGGACGCCGCGGCTCCGGACAGCAATCCGGACACCACACGGGAAATCGACAGGGCGACCACGAGAACGAATACCGTGGTGTACGACAGTTCGAAGGTGCCCTTCATCCCCGGGATGGTGAGCGCCTGAACGTACAGCGAAAAGCTGGTGATCAGGTTGACCGCCAGAGATACGGCCAGTACAACGGCCGCATAGGTGCGTGCCCATTGGGGGATCAGGGCAGCGGGAAAGAATGCCATCGGCGGGCGGCCAGAATCGGGTGCGCAGCTACAGAGATCAGGACCGGAGTTGCGCGATCATATCACAGGGCACGCGAAGCCTCCGTTCCCGATACCGCGCCTCCTGATAAAATGGAATTCGTCAGGCTGGCGCCGGCCGACTGGCGTTGAAGCGTCGATTTATTGCGATGGGACGAAAGAAGGCCATGGACGACGTTTTTGTCACCCGCATCAAACACAAGCTGGAACGCATCACCAATCGGGACGTGGAGCTCCGGGTAAACGGAGAAGACCCACCGTACCTCGAGTTTGACCTGGACGGATTGATCCCGCAGGTGGTGTTGGGCAGCAACATTTACGAATACCCCGGGTTCGCGCGGATGTGCCTCGAATACGCCACCACCTCAATCAACGAGGGGCGGCACATCGGCGAGCACGAGTTCCACGTGCCGTTGGCCCGAAACTAACTTCAATGTAGTCGCTCAGGTCATGCAACAGCCCAACCAGGATACTGATCCACAACAGGCCGAACAGGGCGTGAAACCCGTCGCATACGAGCCACTGCCGCTACCCCCGCCAGTGCCGCCCGATGCGCTGAAGCCGTGGTACTACCAGGGTTGGTTCCTGGTCCCGACCTTCGTGTGGTGGCCGTGCAGCGCCATCCTGTTCATCCGGTCGCCGTGGCACAACGGCATCGTTAGCGGGGCGCTGTCGTGGGCATGGATCATCGTGGGCGGCGGGTTCATCTTCCTGCGCATGCAATACCACTGGCAGAACGGGGAACCGGCCATCGTGGACCCTACCCTGTGGGCGCTGGCGGCGCCGGGGGTCGTGCTCACCGTGATCACCCAAACGTTGTGGCTGACGCGCGACCGACCCCGCATCCGGCGGATCCGAGAGGCCGGCGGGTTCGCAGCGTACGAAGATGCCGACGTTGACGCCACGACCCGTGTTACAAACCCTTCCCCACCGCCCGAAAGACGCAGACGCAGCAACCGGGGCAGTGTCCGCAGCCGGCGCAGGCGGCGCTAGCAGCCGGTGTCCAAAGGGTCAGGCGGCCAGGTTTCCCAACTCCAATCCGTCGACCAGGCCCTGGACCATCTCGACTCGCTCGTCGGTGGTCGAAAATGCCATGCCCATTGGCGTGATCCCGATGTAGTTCGCTTTGCTGGCGTCGATGTCGCTTCCCTCTCCGCCGGCCAGCACCGGGCGGTTACGCGAGATCCAGTAACGGCGATGTCCGAAGGACTCCTCGGAACGAACCGATTCGCCGTAGGCTCTCCCACCCAGGCGCGTGACCTTCACGCCGGCGATCCGGTCCGCGGGTTCGTTGGGGACGTTGACGTTGAGGAAATAGGCGGGCGAAACCTCGGGGGCGTCGGCCAGGCGGCGCGCCAGATGCGCCACCACCTGCGCAGCCAATTGGTACCGGGGAGCCTGGACGGAGCCCACGGATATGGCGATGGTGGGATAGCCTCGCACCCAGCCCTGTGTCGCGGCTCCAACAGTCCCCGAAACGATCACGTCCCACCCCAGGTTGGAACCGCGATTGATCCCACTGACCACCAGGTCCGGTTTGGGGTTGACCAGTTGTTCCAGGGCCAGGATGCAGGCATCGGCGGGGGTGCCCTGGACCGCCCAGGCGGTGATGGGATGGGGCGGGATCGATGCGGCATCCACGGCAGGGACGCGCACCGCGTCGGCGCTGCGCGGCGGCGTGTCGTCGCCGGGGGCAAACTGAGTGAGGTACTGCTCGGCGGGTACCGAGTGGACGAACAGCGGGGCGTGCAGGGTCATGGAGGCGCCCACGCCGGATTGTTCCCGGTCGGGAGCGACCACCGTCACCTCGCCGACTTCGGCCAGGCTGCGAGCCGCCGCCCAGATCCCTGTCGCGTGAATACCGTCGTCGTTGGTGAGCAGGATTTTCAAAAGGTAGCCTCTGAGTTCAAGATTAGCTGATCGATTCGGGAGACATTGACCATGATCAGGATACCAGCCACATCAAACTGGCCGCCGTAAGCGCTACGGCGGCCAGTCCATTTGGTGCGTTTACCCACTGGATCAGTGGTGCGCCAGGCCAATGGCGTGCATCAGGGCGTGCTTAACCTCCACCGGCACAACGCCGGAACGGAATTCCGCCGACGCGTAGACGTCACCGATTATGTCCACCCCCGCGGCGGCGAGATCGTCGCTGAGACGCGCGGTGGCATCGCCGATGCTGTCCGCGGTCAGAGTGGTTCCCGAGAGGGACTGTTCCACCGACGGCGCCTTCACCGGACGCGGGGTCAATCCTCCCACGGCCACCGAGGCCGCGGTGCAACGATTCCCGTCCATGGTCACGACGACGGCCCCGCCGACCACGGCGTAGAAACTGGCCGGATGGGCCATCTTGGCGTATTCGGCGCGCTGGTTGGCAGCGAGCACGGGCACGCTGACCGTGGTGATGAGCTCGTTTTCGCCCAGCACCGTGGCGAAAGCGTCCTCGATCAGGTCGGAAACCGCGATGGTCCGCGCTCCCGTGGGCCCCTGCGCCGAAACGGTGGCGCCCAACGCCGTGAGCACCGTCGCCCAGTCGGAAGCCGGGTCGGCATGGGCGAGGTTGCCGCCGATGGTGCCCCGGTTCCGGACCGCAGGATCGCCGATTCCTCCGGCCGCTTCGGCTAGCAGCCCGTTGGATCGCTGGACGTCGGCGGATGCGGCAATTTCAGCATGAGTGGTGAGAGCGCCGATGTTGACGGTATCGCCGCTGACCGTGATACCCCGCAGGTTGGCTATACCACCGATGTCGATGACGACTTCCGGCCTGGCCAGGCGAAAACGCATCAAGGGAATGAGGCTGTGGCCGCCGGCCAGCAGTTTCGCTCCCGGGTTATCGGAAAGCAGTTGTACCGCTTCTGCGATGGAACCGGCCTTCCGGTATTCAAAATCTGCTGCAAACATTGCAATCAGTCCTCCTGTGCCGGCGCCGGTTAGTGATTGTGACCGTGACCGTGGTCATGGCCGTGCCCATGGTCATGTCCGTGGTCGTGCCCGTTGCCGGCGTAGCCACTCGCCTGGATGGCGCGCCAAACTTTCTCGGGGGTGAGCGGCATGTCCAGTCCGGTTATCCCGAGCGGCTTGAGGGCATCCATCACCGCGCTGTAGATGGCTGCGGTTGAAGCGATGGTCCCAGTTTCGCCGATCCCCTTTACGCCCAATGGGTTGTGAGGCGAGGGCGTGACGGTGGAATGGACCTCGATATCCGGAACCAGGTGAGCTCTGGGGATGGCGTAGTCCATCATAGTGCCCGTGAGAAGCTGCCCGTTGTCGTCGTAGACGGCGCCTTCCCAGAGAGCCTGGCCGGCTCCCTGTACGACGCCACCGTGAACTTGGCCTTCGACGATCATGGGATTGATCTGCGGGCCACAGTCGTCGACGGCGACGTAGCGATCGAGGGTGATGTGACCGTTATCCGGATCAATACTCACGATCGCCGCGTGGGCTCCGAATGGGTAGCTGAAGTTGGGTGGGTCGTAGTAGGTGCTGGCTTCCATGCCGGGCTCGATGCCCTCGGGGAGGTTCCAAGCCACGTTGGCCTGCAGTGCGACGTCCTGGATGCTCTGGGAGCGGTCCCGTGCGCCGCGTACGAAGAACTGGCCGTCCTCGTACTCGATATCGGCCTCGTCCGCCTCTAGCAAGTGGGCGGCGATGACGCGGGCCTTGTCGCGGAGCTTGCGCATGGTGAGGGCGACGGCGGCTCCGCCGACCACGGTGGTGCGGCTGCCGTAGGTTCCCCAACCCATTGGTGTGATGTCGGTGTCACCATGTATGACTTCGACGTCATCCACATCAACGCCAATCTCGTCGGCGACGATCTGGGCAAAGGTAGTCTCCTCGCCCTGACCGTGGGGAGACGTGCCGATGAACACGTTCACCTTCCCGGTGGCGTAGATGCGCACCGTTGCGCTTTCCCAGAGACCGCCACCGAAACCAACCGCGCCGGCTACCTGGGAGGGACCCAGCCCGCAGATCTCGCAGTAGCAGGCGATGCCCACCCCGCGGAAAGTGCCGCGCTCCCGCTCGTGGGTCTGGTCATGGCGGAACTGGTCGTAGCCGATGTGGCCCAGCAGCTGGTCCAAAGCAGCGGCGTAGTTTCCGCTGTCGTAGGTTATGCCAATGGCGACGTCGCGATTGTTGTCGAACGGCTCGATCAGGTTTCGGCGGCGCACCTCAACGGCATCGATGCCAACAGCGTCGCCGACCTTGTCCATCAGCCGTTCCAATAGGAACGTGGCTTCGGGGCGGCCCGCGCCACGATATGCCTCAACGGGCGTGGAGTTGGTGAAGACGCCGTAGATGTCGGCCTTAATGTTGGCGATATCGTACGGGCCCGAGTACATCAGGCCGTGCAGGATGGTCGGAATGCCCGGCGCGGCGGTGGACAGGTAGGCGCCCATGCCGGCGTAGACAACACTGCGGACACCGGTGACCTTGCCGTTGGCGTCGGCAGCCATCTCCACGTATTCGACGTGGTCGCGCCCGTGGGTGGTGGCCACGTAGTTCTCGCTACGGGTCTCAGTCCACTTGACCGGAACTCCCAGCTGCATGGAGCAGAAAGCCGTGATCATTTCCCAAGGGTAGACCGCAATCTTGGCGCCAAACCCGCCGCCCACCTCGGGGGCGATTACGCGTATTTTGTGTTCTGCAATGCCCGTGACCAGGCAGGTCACGAAACGGGCGATATGCGGGTTCTGGGTGGTGTTCCACAGCGTCAGTTCGCCCATGGCAGACGCCCACGAAGCAATGGCCGAGCGGGTTTCCATCGGAGTAGGGATGAGCTTCTGCTGGTTGATGGTCTCGCTGACCACGATGGCAGCATCGGCGAAAGCGGCGTCGGTGTCACCGCCGGCCGCTACCCAGTGGAACGCCTGGTTGTTGGGTGCGTCCTCGTGCAACTGGCGAACCCCGTCGGCCATGGCTGCCTCCGGGTTGATGATGGCAGGCAGCGGCTCGTAGGCAACGTCAATCAGTTCAAGGGCGTCCTCGGCTTGGTAACGGTTCTCCGCTACCACTACGGCCACAGCGTCGCCGACGTAGCGCACGACGTCGGAGGCGATGGCCGGGTAGGCGACGGCTTTCAGATCGGAGTCTGGAATAGCCCAGGCGCAGGGAATCGGGTTCAGCACGCCTTCGATGTCGACGCCGGTGTAGACGGCGATCACGCCGGGTGAGGCCTTGGCCGCGTCAGTGCTGATGCTGGTGATACGGGCATGGGCGTGAGGGCTGCGCAGGATGGCCGCGTGGACCATGCCGGTTAGCTTGATGTCGTCGGTGTACGCGGCCTGGCCTGTGATCAGGCGAGGGTCCTCACGACGCCGGATGCCGGAACCGAAAATTCGGGTAGTCATAGCGTCAGCCTCCTTGTCCGGCAGCGGCGGCAGCCAGAGCGGCCCTGACGATGTTGTTGTAACCGGTACAGCGGCACATGTTCCCCTCCAGTCCGGCGCGAACTTCGTCGGCCGACGGGTTGGGATTCCGCTCAATGATCTCGGTGACCGTCATGATCATGCCGGCCGTGCAGTAACCACACTGGAGACCGTGGTTGTTCCAGAAAGCTTCCTGTACGGCGGTGAGGTTGCCGCCATCAGCCAGGCCCTCGATGGTGGTGACGTCCGCGCCGTCGGCCTGCACGGCAAAGGCGGTGCACGATTTGACGGTGACCCCGTTCATCTTGACCACGCAGGCGCCGCATTGGCTGGTGTCGCAGCCGATCTTGGTTCCGGTCAGGTTCAGCGTCTCGCGCAGGAAGTGGACCAGCAGGGTGCGCGGTTCGACTTCAGTGGAGTGCGAACGGCCATTCACGGTAACCGCGATGGGTACTTTATTCGGCAAAATACACCTCCTCTATCAGGAACAGCCGCCATGCCGGCGGCGGCAAGGGTGAGGTAGTGAACAGGGACAAACCGAAGGCGAATAGCGGCGCCGGTTCGTTCGTGCGGCAGTATAGACGGCGCGCCGGCGGGCGGTCAATCGGATTGGGTTCTCGGTGGTTCAGTTTGGGAGCGACCGGACCGCCCGCGTCGCCGCTGCGGAGCCGCATGCTGTCCCTGGTCCGTCGCTTGGACGTCGAAATCGAACAACTCGCTGACCGACACACCCAGCCCGGCCGCAAGGGCGTAAATGCTGGTCAGGGATGGGTTCCGAACGCCGCGTTCGATACCGGACAGGTACGTAACGTGAATGCCGGCGCGATGGGCCACTTCTTCCTGCGTTTCGTGCCGCCGAAGCCGGATCTGCCTGACGCGTCGGCCGAAGGCCGACTGGTAACTCATCACGGCTGCGAAATTGACCTCAAACTGACAATCAGTACACAGACAATCGACTATGGACAGAGTTTTGTCAAGGCGAGATATGTACGTCAACCCCGAAACACCGAGCCGCACTGTGTTGCCGCAGCAACGGGAGGTATTATGCCCAGTTACGTGGATAGTAATCTGATGTCAGGCGAGCAGGTCGTCCATCGAGCGCGATTGCATTGGGGCATTTTCGTTGGGCCCGCAATAATCCTTTTCATCGGCCTGATCATCGCGATAGTCGTAGGAGCCGCGATCGGCGGCGGTGGTGGAGCGTTTTCGGCTTTAGTTATCCTCATACTTTTCTCAATACCCATGATACGTGCGGTAGCAAGATACCTGACCACCGAGTTCGCGGTCACCTCGCGGCGTGTGATCGTCAAGGCTGGATTAATCCGTCGATTCACGATTGAGTTGAATCACCGCCAGATCGAAGGCCTGACCCTCAGTCAGGGCATGGTCGCGAGGATTTTCGGCGCGGGAACCATCGTGGTTAACGGAACCGGCAGAACGGCCCAGCCCGTGCACTTCATCGCTGACGTCATGGAATTCCGGAGGAACGCCCTCGAAACCATCGACAATTCGCAGTAAGGCCGACCTGTAGATACGACGTCTCCCGGGGCCACCGCATTCGTTTCGTCGCGCCTAGCCAGGTTTGGTCGCGCTTGTCGAAAATGTCAAAGCGTTGGCTTAGCGCGTCCCAACTACGTTGATCCAAATCGACAATCGTGAGGCAAGTGCCATGACAACCAACGAAAACGAAACCCCCGAACAGCCCCAACAGTCGGCAGAAATGGAATCCACACCACCCGAGCAGGGATCGGGGACACCGCCGTCATCGGGGGGTGTATTCGGCATCCCGACCAAGTTGCTCCTGATCGGCGGTGGTGGCGGTGGAGCCGTGCTGGCAATTGTCATCGTGGTCGTTCTGTTGTTTGTTACCGGTATCATCGGCGGCGGCAACCCACAACCGCAATCGATCCTGGACCTGGCCCCGGAGGATTCCGAGAAGGTGGTTATGATCGATTTGCGGAGAGTTCTCGCAAACGACCTGCTTGCCGAAGAGTTCGAAGTCGAAGAAAACGTTGAGCCTTTCGAGGATGTATTAGGCATAGACCCGGAGGATGTGTCCGAACTACTCATTCTAACAAGCGACGGCTTTGACACTGTGGTAATGCGAGGCGTTTTCGACCTTGAAGACGTTCGGGACGAACTGGAAGACGCCGACATCGAATTTGAAGAGGATTCTTACCGCGGGTACGAAGTTTGGGACAACGATACCGGTTCGCTGGTAGCGTTGTTTGACGAATATCTGGTCTTCGGCACCGAGGATCAGGTCGAAACCGTCCTGAAGAACCTTTACAACGAAGCCCGAACGCTGGAACGGGCCGATGAAGACAACGAGATGAAGCAGATCCTGGACAAGGTTGGCGCCGGGTTCATGGTGTACGCCGACACCAGCGAGACTTGTGATTCGTCGGTGGACAATTGCGACGGATACGGTTGGGCGTTGACCGAGGTAGACGACAGCGACGAGGAAGCCGTCGTTGAAATCGCGCTGCTGTTCAACAACGAACGGCGGGCCGGAAAGGCGGCCGACGACTACGACCAGGTGGCCGATTTTCTGGAGCGCGTCGACGAGTTGGACATCGACGACACGGAAGCCGACGGCAATTTCGTAACCGGACAGGCCATCCAGGATTTGGCGGAGGAAGAGGAGCGCGAAAAGCCCGCGGCCGCTGCGCCTGCGGCGACCGCCGCGCCCGCGGGGATGACGGTCTCGCGCCGGGATTGGATCGATGAATGTTACGACTATCACCCAGACTTGGAACGCGACGAGTGTGAGTGCGTGTTCGATGAGCTCGAGCGAGAGACCCGGCGGCAGGATCTTGGACCAATCCCAGACTGGAACGAATTGGACCAGCAAGAATATTTGCTGTGGGTCGGGCCATATGCGGAAGCAGTAGGTTACTGCTCCTGACCGTCGCCGGATCAGAGCAGGCGCCCACGCCCCGTAGGCGCCACGCCCGGAGGATCACGGACGGAAGTGCCAGCAATCAAGCGACCCCGATGGACTGGAGATTAGAGACGGTGACAGCAAGAATCCGGGACATTGCCTTCATCATCATGGCGCTTTCGATAGCGGCGTTGTGCCTGGTCTTGATCGTGGCGATATTTGCACTGTACCCCAGCGTCAGCGATGTGCTTTCCAACCTTAGCGATGCCACGGCGACGCTGAACCGTGCGCTGAACGACGTGGAAGAGGCGGCTGAGGCGTTCGTTGAGCTTGCCAATTTTGTACTGGAGGAGGCTAATCAATGATCAAATGGCGGTGGCTAGTCTTCGTGATGGCGTTTGTTTCGCTGACGCTGTTAGGGGCGCTGTCGTACTCCACGGTGTCTGCGCAATCGCCGCCATTGCCGCCGGCTGTCCTGGGCGGGACGGCCTGGTTGGACGGACAGTTGGTTCCGCCCGGGACGTTGATACAAGCGATGCAAGGGGACACGCAATTGAGTCGGGTCACGGCGAGAAACAACGGGCGATTCGGTCCGTTGCAGGTGCCGAGGCCGCCGGGGGTCGGTCCGGTTTACTTCCTGGTAGATGGCCAGAGGGCAAACATCGAAATGAACTGGCGTGCCGGGTTCCTGCAGGCAGACCTGCAACTGCGGGCCGGTTTGGGAGCGCAACCCACGCCGGGTCCCGCAGCCACTGCGACACCACAGCCCACCTCGACGGCCAGGCCGGGCCAGCCGGTGGCTCCGACGCCGGCAATGGTCGCAGGACCGGCGGGTCCCCGAGGCGAGCGCGGCCCCGCCGGGCCGCCCGGGCCGCAGGGTTCGGCAGGTCCGCAGGGCGAACCCGGCCTTCAAGGCCCAGCAGGTCCGCAGGGCGAACAAGGACCGGAGGGAGAGGAGGGCCCGCGCGGTCGCAAAGGGGAGTCCGACGGCTATGGCCTTTACACTCTGGCCGCGGCCGGCGTCGCCGTTCTGCTGGCGCTGGCTGCCCTGATCCTTGCCATAGTGGCGCTGTCGCGACGCAACCGCCCAGCGCCCGGTGAAGAAAATCCAGGGTAGCCGGCCAACAGGCGCCGTTCCGATGAGCCCGTCGAATGTAGGCCGGCGGGCTCATGTTTGGACCTTCGTGACGCCAATGATCCGGCTGATATGCTAGATTATCCCCCGTCATCACAATCAAATCGGAGCGTTTACCCCATGCTGCCTCGCCACCTGACGCACGTTTTTCCCGACACCACGGACACCAACTCCGCAGGACACCTCACCATCGGCGGGTGCGATGCCGTCGACTTGGTGGAGGAGTACGGCACGCCGCTGTATGTCCTGGACGAAGCGACCCTGCGCTCGAGGTGCCGGCAGTTTGCGGGCGCGTTCGCATCGCGCTATCCCAACGCGCAGGCCGTGTACGCCTCCAAGGCGTATATCAACCCCGCGCTGGCTCGCATCTTCGCCGAGGAGGGCCTGGGCCTGGACGTGGTGTCCGGCGGTGAACTGGCTGTGGCGATGGCCGGTGATGTGCCGTTGGACAAGGTGTATTTCCACGGCAACAACAAAACGCCGGCCGAGCTGGAGGAAGCGGTAGCCGCGGGCATCGGCCGCGTCGTGGTGGATAGTTTCCACGAGCTGGACCTGCTGGAGCGGATCTGCGCCGAAGCCGGCACATCCCAGGACATCCTGGTGCGCGTATCGCCCGGCATTGACCCGCACACGCACGCCTACACGACCACGGGCATCATCGATTCCAAGTTCGGTTTCTCGATCCAGACCGGCGACGCCGAGAAAGCGATCCAGCAGGCAATCGCCGCCCCCCATCTCAACCTGCAGGGGCTGCACTTTCACCTGGGATCGCCGATTTTCGAGTTGGAGCCGTACCAGGCGGCGACGGACCTGGTGCTGCGGTTCGCGGCAGGACTCCGCGAACAGGGCCTCAACCTCCAGGAGTTCAGCCCGGGCGGAGGGTTCGCCATCGCTTACACGCGGAACGACCAGCCGCCGGCTGCGGATGATTACGCAGAGGCGATTGTGAGCACGTTGACTGCGACCTGCGAAGAACTGGGAATGGAACCTCCCGCCCTGGTCATCGAGCCGGGCCGCTCCATCATCGGGCCGGCCGGAGTGGCCCTGTATCGGGTCGGGGCGATTAAGGAGATCCCGGGCGTGCGCACCTACGTCAGCGTGGACGGCGGCATGGGCGACAACATCAGGCCGGCGTTGTACCAGGCGTCTTACGAGGTGCTATCCGCCAACCGCCCAGGAGCCGAACCCGACGCCACCGTCACCATCGCCGGCAAATATTGCGAATCCGGGGACGTGCTGGCATCGGATATCCTGCTGCCCGAACCGGCCGCCGGTGATGTGATCGCCATACCCGCAGCGGGGGCGTACTGTCCGTCCATGGCCAGCAACTACAATCTCAATCCGCGCCCGCCCATTGTGCTGGTCAACAACGGCGACAGTCGGCTGATCCGTCGCCGCGAGTCCTACGCCGACATGATGCTGTGTGATTTGTAAGCCCGCAAGCAGATTGCGCGCAGGCGTATCGGTGGCAGGATCAAGAGCGTGTGGTCAACGGTCGGGCAGGACCACCTGCTGTATCAAATCGACGCTGGCTTGCGTGCCGGCAGATTGGCCCACGCATACCTGCTGTCGGGGCCGCCGCACGTGGGCAAGATGACATTGGCCCTGGATCTGGCCGCGGCGGTCAACTGTGCAGTCGTGAGCGGGAAACAAGCCGGGTCCATGTTCGCAGTGCAGGACGAAGCCGACGGTCCGTGCGGCAACTGCGAGCCCTGCTTGCGGATCAGGCGCGGCGTGTTTGCCGACCTGAAGATCGTGGAGGTGGGCGGCGACGCGCGAGTCGCGACGCGAATCAGTATCGACCAGGTGCGCGAAGCCGAGAGCTTCCTGGCCGTGACTCCCGTCGAGGGCTCATGGAAGGTGGTGATCTTCGACGGCGCGGAAACCTTAGCCGCCGGGCAGAGCGAACCGGCCAACGCTCTTTTGAAGACGTTGGAGGAACCCCCACAACAGGTGCTGATCCTGCTGCTGACCTCCAACCAGGACGCGATTCTTCCGACCATTCGGTCGCGCTGCCGGACACTGACCTTGCGCCCGATGCCCGGGGATTCGTTGGCCGAGTACCTGCAATCCCAACGGGGGGTGGAGCCCGATGCAGCGCGTCGACTGGCGCGGCTGGCTCGCGGCTGCCCGGGGTGGGCAATCAACGTCCTCGACGACCCGGAGCGACTGGACGCCTACCGTGAGCAATTGGCGCGAATCTCTGCTGTCGGGTCGTCGCCGTTGGACGCGCGGTTCAATTACGCGAACATCCTCGCCCAGACCTTTTCGGGTGACCGGGAATCGGTTCGACAGGAATTGTACGTATGGGAACGTTGGTGGCGAGATGTCCTGCTTGCCAAAGAGGGGTTGGTCGAACACGTCCACAACGACGACCGGCATGAGGAGTTAACCGCGCAGGCCGATGCAACTACGACGGGCGACATCGTGGTTGTCCTGGAAAGCATCCGCGAAACGCTGGGTGCGTTAGACACCAACGTCAACCCGAGGTTGGCGTTGGAATGCATGATGCTGGCGGTGCCATCGACCTGAAAGCTTGAAACAGGCCATAACGATTCTCAAATCTGCGAATTCCTATAACAAGGACTCTGATGACATTCTGCCCCTGTCGGGAAAATCTCCTGCCAGCTGCTGCCTTGCTGATTACATTGACCCTTCCAGTCGTCGCCTGCATCGGGCCGCTGGCGCCTGATCCGACACCCTACCCCACGTATACGCCGGCACCAACCTACACCCCGTATCCTACTTACACACTCGCTCCAACTTACACGCCATATCCAACCAATACGCCTACACCCTATCCGACGTACACGCCGTATCCGACCTATACGCCGCTACCAATCCCCAAGGCCAGCGACGGGGACTCAGATGATGAGTTGATATCTGACCTGATACATTGCCTCGAGCAAACTCCCTAGCTTTGGCAAGTAATAAAAACGGCGATGGCTGAGGAATTCGCGGAAATGGGGTTATCGGAGAACGTGATGGAAGAGGCCAATCCAGAAGACATACGGCCATTGTTCGCTTTAGCCCTTGCATCCGACGAAACAATCCGAGAGGATTTAATCGACATTTCGTCCGCGTGCGAATGACCGGGCAATCCCGGTACGTACCCAATGTGAACCGGGCGGTAATATTACACGCCTTCGTAGGCCTTGTTCCGTCCGCGCGTGACCGATCGTATGCGGCCCTGCTTTTCCAGGGAGCGGATGGCCTGGATCACGCGCGGATCGCCATAACGGCGGAACTTGCCCGTGATCTTACTCTGGGTGCGAGCCGTTTCGCAGTATTCGAGGACTTGTTCGGCGAGCAGGTCATTGACCTCGGGCAGAGGCTGGATGGGAACAACTATGGTGTGCCCAGGATTGCCATCAGACTCCTCTCCGGGCTTGAATTGAAGGCGGTCACTGTGGGCGGCAAGAAAAGAGCGTACGCGTCGCCGCAGTGACCCGCCCGTGCCCGACGAGCCGTAACCGTGAACCACCTCAAGGATTTGCGAAGGTGAACCGGTGGTCAGGATCCGATTGTATGTCTCGATCAGTTCAGACAGGGATTCGGGCCAAGTCCTGCCGTGGAGGTCGATGCTGGCCATGGAGCGTCAGTCGGCTACCGCCATCAACGCCGGTTCACCTGCGCTGCCGTTCCGCGACCTACCTGTAGATTGCCACGGGATGTACTGCTTCCACTCTTCCAGGATCGTGCGATTTTCCAGGATGCGGTAGGGGTTGGGCTGAGGAGCGGTCGGAAGCCGGTTCAACTTCATGTTCGCCTCTTCGGGAGTGCGCCCGGCCTTGTCCAGGTTGCACCGTCCGCACGCGGCAACGACATTGTCCCAAGTGTGGGGGCCGTGTTGCCGGCGGGGGACGACATGATCGAGGGTAAGTTGCTGGGACCGCTTGCCGCAGTACTGGCAGGTGTAGTGATCCCGCAAAAACACTTCCTTCTTGGACAGGCGGCGCGGGGCGAAAGGACGCTTTACCAGGTAAACGAGGCGGATAATCGAAGGGGCGTCGAGGGAGGCGTTGTACGTGCGAATTTGGGACGTCTCGGCACGCTCTTCCAGGAGTTCGGCCTTACCCTTGGCTACCAGCACGATGGCGCGACGAACGGTACAGACGTTGACCGGTACGTAGTTGAGGTTCAAGACTAGGACCGGTGCAGTCAGCCTGCCCGGGACAGCGGTTCTTCCTCTACGTTGATCCGCCTCCGATGCCGCAGAGACGTCCAACTTGCCGGGCCTACCGCCCGAACCATTGGCGTTGGGTTGTCGGCCACTGTTCTTGTTCCTGGCCGCACCCTTTTTTCGACCCGTTCGTCCCCGGCTTGCCATCTACCAACCTCGTTGCAGGTAGCGCATTCGCTGCCACGTGGTGCCGAAACGATAATTCGTTATTGATAATACTTCGCCCATTATAACGCCGATTTCCATAATCCGACACGGCCACAATTATCCTGGTGGCTGCACAGATCTCAAGGTCCACCACGTAGTCCGGAGGGTCAGACAGCAATCGCGTAGTGGTATCGACATCCCGACGGTACTCCAACCCCCGCGCTCTTTTTTCCAGGGCTTTTCCAAAGTCAAGGCGCAGGTAGGACAGCGGTAGTGGGGTATGCGGCCAGTCGTTGGGCGCGCCCGGTGAGGGGTTCTTTTGCCGACCATAGCCCGCACACGCCCCGCAGCAGAATGATCGCCACGTTCCGCAGCAGGCCGACGGTCGAACCGCGGCGATGACTGCGCAGCACCTGTCGATCTTCGCCGAAGCTGTCATCCTTCACGTGGAACAAGCTGTTTTCGATGGACCAATGGCCGCGCACCAGGTCCACTGCTTCCGCCGGCGACAGCGCTGGTCGGCTGGATACCGCATACTGGACGCTGTCCATTGGCGTCTTGCCGGGCCGCTTTACCTGCTTTCCTGACCATCACCGCGCTGCACAGGCCGGGCAAATCGCCGTAACCTTCCAACTCGCCGGATACCCAGACCTGCCGACGTTCCAGGCGGCCATGCCCTTTGGTGGTCACCTGCCAGTCGGGTTCTGCGACGGTGGCGAAGAGCAGGGACACGTCGACGTGGAGTTGGGGGCGGTTTTTTTGAGTTTGAAGGTGTAATCCCTGCCCTGATCTACGATGCCTTGATCTACGATGGCCTGGGCCAGGTTCGCATCGGCATAGAGGGCATCCCCGGTCAGCATTTCCAAACCGGGACAACGAGCCGCCACCGTTTCAATCCATTCCTGGGCCGCTCGTGGCTCATCCAAATGGTTGCCAATGGCCACCTGATCCAGTGCGGCCAGCCCATCTCTACTGAAAACGTAGAGCGCCTTCAACTGTTCCCCATCCTCCCAAACTCCCCGCAGGGTCTTGCCGTCCAACGCCGCCGTGGTGACCACCTCGACGCGATGGCCTTGTTTGGTCAACACAAACCCCAGCAGCACCCGGCGCACCTCGTCCACCGACACCATGCCCACCGACACCATGCCCAGCAGCCGCGACAGGGTCTGCACCGACGGGCTGCGCCGCAGTCCCAACCGGCTCAACAACTGAGGGTGTGTCGCCAAACCGGCAGATGGCGCTCAAGGACCGACAACCACACATCAAACCCAGCACAGTCAAACTTAACACACCCTCCAACGGATGCACCCGACCACGACGAAACCGCCGGTCGGTCAGGCGCGCCAGATGCTCCCTCAACAATCGGAACTCCTCGCACAACCAAGGTCCGCTTTCCATATCCGCACCTCCACTCCCCAATCTTCATACTTTTATAAAACTTTGGAAAGGCCCTGTCTCTTTTCATGGGCATGCCGGGGACGGATACCCTGTGTGATAAACTGGCCGCCGATTTTAGGAAAAGCGCTACGGCCCGGTGCGTACCGCTCCAGGACAAGACTAGAATGGTTCCCCCAGATTCGCTTTTTGGCGTGATTCCCGTTTGGGTTGGCGTCTACGTACTGACACTCCTGACGTTTGGCGTGGCGGGCTACGTCGTGTACCACCGTGTGTTTCGGCTGGTACTACAGGGCCTTCCGGTGGCCCGATTCGACCAGCCGTTGACCAGGCTGATGGGAGCCGCTGCGATCGTTTTTGGGCAGCGCAAAGTCCTGCAGCGGGTGGGACGATTGGACCCTCGTTCGCGAAGCATCGACCTGGCAGGGCTGGGTCACGCTGCAATCTTCTGGGGTTTCCTGTCCTTCAGCCTGTCGTACATGATTTTCATCTTTGGCGGATCCGTCTGGCATACGCTAGGAGAAACCATACTCACCAAGACCGGCGTGCTGGTCTACAGCATCTACCTGGACATCTTCGCGGCAGTCATCCTGGCGGCGCTGATCTGGGCTCTTTTCCGCCGCTGGATTGCCCAGCCTCACCGCCTGAGTTTCGACCTGACGCGCAAGGGCGAGTCGGTGGTCATCGTTGGGCTGACGGCAGGCCTGATGGTCGCCACGCTGCTGGTCCACTCCTTTTACGTGGCGGCCGGTGGCGTGGGTCCCGAAGCTGGCGTGTTTATCGGCAGTGCTATCGGCAATTGGCTCAGCCGGATGGGAATGTCCGAATGGACCGCCGGGGTTCTGCAGTCGATCTTCTGGTGGGTGCATCTGCTGATCGTCCTGGGATTTGGGCTGTACATCCCCTTCTCGAAGCACATCCACATGGTGGCCGCGCCGCTGAACGCATTCTTTCGCAACCTGGGGCCGCGGGGTACGCTGGCAACGATAGACTTGGAAAACGTCGAGCGATTCGGCGCGTCGCGGGTGCAGGATTTCACCTGGAAGGAGCTACTGGACGGATACGCGTGCGCGGTTTGCGGAAGGTGCACCGACGCCTGCCCGGCCCACACCACAGGCAAGGTTCTCTCCCCGATGCACATCGTAGAAAACCTCAAGGAGCACATGATCGCCATCGGGCACCAGGGCGCTCGTGATGCTGAGCACGTGGAGCCGATGCCTTTGATCGACGGAGCGATACCGGAGCAGGCGGTATGGGATTGCGTATCGTGCGGTGCATGCATGGAGGAATGCCCGGTGGTGGTCGAGCACGTCCCAACCATCATCGATATGCGCCGCAGCCTGGTGCTGGAGGAGTCACGCATACCGGAGACCGGTATGAACGCTCTATTGAGCATGGAGCAGCGCGGACACCCCTGGCGAGGCACCATCTTCGCGCGCACCGATTGGGCCGAAGGACTCGAGGTACCAACGCTGGCGGAAAAGCCCGATGCAGAGGTGCTGTTCTGGGTGGGCTGCACCGCCGCGCTGGAACAGCGCAGCCAGGGAATAGCCCGTTCTATGGCCAAAGTACTGAAATCGGCCGGAGTCGACTTCGCTATCCTGGGCGACGAAGAGAGTTGCACCGGCGACCCGGCGCGGCGTATGGGGAACGAGTACCTGTTCCAGATCATGGCGCAGCAAAACGTCGAGGTGCTGAACAGCTACAACGTGAAGACCATCGTCACGATCTGCCCGCATTGCTTCAACACCATGAAGAACGAATACCCTCAACTCGGCGGCGAGTACGAGGTATTGCACTACAGCCAGTTCGTGGACTGCCTGATACGGGAAGGGCGGATCAAGCCGGTGAAAATCATGGACGTGTCGGTGGCCTACCACGACTCCTGCTACCTGGGCCGCCACAACGGCGTCTACGACGAGCCGCGCAACGTGGCCAAAGCCATCCCGGGGCTAAAGCTGGTGGAGATGGCGCCGCGATGCCGGGAGCGCGGTTTCTGTTGCGGCGCGGGCGGTGGTCACATGTGGATCGAAGAGAGCCAGGGCGAGCGGATAAACCATGTGCGCACCGACCACTTCCTGGAAACCCAGGCGGACACGGTCGGAGTCTCCTGCCCGTTCTGCCTTCAGATGATGACCGAGGGGATCCAATCCAAAGGCCACGCCGACACGAAGGAAGCGAAGGACGTGTTGGAAATCCTGGCCGACAGTTTGGCCGACGACTGACCCGCCTCTTCACGGCTATTTGCTGAGCGGCGGACCCATCGACGGATGCAGGCTCATGCTGCTTGAAATTTTTGAACGCCGCCTGCTCTTTCAAACGAGACCGGTTTGCGATGCCGTGCCCACCGACCTGGGTATGGAATACGAGGAGTCGTGGATAGAGGGCGAGGGCGGCCGCAAACTGCAATCCTGGTACCTGCCCGGAGATACTCGGCAAGACCTGACGTGGTTGTGGTTTAGTGGGGCTGGCGGAAACCTTAGCCTCCGGGTGGGCGAGTTCGCAGCGGTCAGACGGCACACCGGGGCAAACATATTTGGTTTCGACTACGGTGGCTTTGGGGACAGCAGCGGGAAAGCCTCAGTGAAATACACCGCATCGGACGCACGCGCAGCGCTGTCGCACCTCCAAAAGAGCTACGGTGCAGAACTGGACCGCACTCTGTTCATGGGGATCTCTATGGGAGCAGCAGTGGCGATCCGATTGGCGGCGGAATCGCAGCCTCCCTTGGCGATGGCCCTGGTTGCACCGTTCGCGTCGCTCCGTGACATGGCCCAGTTGTTCTATCCAACGTTGACCCTGTCCGGCCGGTTAGTTGGAAACCGCTACAATTCCGTTGGGTTGGTTGACCGCATCGGGTGTCCACTGTTGGTCCTTCACGGCCAGGAGGACGATCTGGTTCCTTGCTGGCAGGGTCGCAAACTCTACGATGCCGCTCGCAAACCCAAGCAATTTACCGGAGTCGCAGCGGCTGGCCACATGGATATTGGCGACTTTCCGGATTTCTGGACGGCGCTCTGCGGGTGGCTGGACGGCGTCGTGGTGCCGTCATCAGATGTGATCCCCACCGCATGAGGTAGCTCGCTCGGGTTGCGCCTTGGAAGCCGTTTGGTCGTTGCGCTGAATCGGGGATTGCCCTATCATCCTGAAAATACCCGCCTGCGCGGGGCGCAGTCCCGACAGAGAGGAGAACCATGGTGCAGCAACCCGACGTTAAGCGAATGGAAGTTGAAATCGTCTACTGCTGGGATTGAGGACACGCCGGACGCGCGGCCTGGATGGCCAGCGAAGCATTGACCCGCACCGGTGACAACATATCGACCTTCAAACTCACACCCGGAGAACACGGCAAGTTCGACATCCTGATCGACGGCGAGTTGGTTGGGGAGCACAAGCACACCCCCGACGCCCACCTGTTCCCTGATCTGCAGGACCTGATGGCCGCGATCAACGATCGGATCTAAACCCATTGATAGTCAACGTCCGGGTTTTCGGTGACCACCGAAACCCGCACGATTGGTTTCTGCCTAAAACCCGCCCATGACCTCGATTTGGTAGTCGAGGAGTTCCAAGTCAGGGCGAACCTCGGTCACGAAAGAAACGACATCGTCGATCAAGGACCTAGTCTGATCCGCGCTGACGCCCACGCACGAGACCGCCAGGGTAAGACTCTGCCAAGCGTTGCCGTCGGCGCCGGCATCCTGGGCAACCGAAACGTTGAAACGGCCTCGGATCCGCTGGGTAATACTGCGCGCGGCCTGCCGTCGAGTCTTGAGGCTGCGGCTCTCCGGGACCTTGAGGCTGATGTGGGCTACGGCGACGTGCATGGGTCTGATTCCATACGGTGCGGCGAACGCGGCGAATCGTTCGCAGAGTCTAACTGGTCTGCAGCAGGCGAACGCCGTGTCGGTTCCCGGGAACGGCGCGCAGCCAGCACGGGTGAGTGTGGATTTGCGAAGGTCATACGTACCCGTGCCTGCCGGTATTGACGATGGATAATTGGCGGGATAGATTATGCCTAGGCTCCGAAGGGTATGGGAGCAGGCTACCGATCGTTTGAGCCATACGTAAATTTGCTGAGAATATCTGACGCATTCAAGATAAGGCACGACACAAGCAAATGGCATCCAGTTCCAGCGGACCAGGTATTCGCAACGTGACGGCGCTGACTCCCGGTGAGGTCCCCGAGGTGGTCATCTCCCGGTTGCCTCAGTATGTGCGCATCCTGTCGCAATTGTTGGAAGCAGGCGAAGAGGTGACCAACTCGCAGCAGTTGGGAGAACAGTTGCAGGTTACTCCGGCGCAGATCCGTAAGGATCTGTCGTACTTCGGCAGGTTCGGCAAGCAGGGCCGCGGGTACGTTGTGCGTGATCTGTTGAGGGAACTGAAGCAGATCCTGGGCCTGAACTCGGAATGGAATGTAGCCGTGGTGGGGGTCGGTCGGTTGGGGAATGCCATCCTGAATTACCCCGGCTTCAACCCAGACGGGTTCCACCTGTTGGCAGCATTCGACAACAATCTCGCCAACGTGGGCCGTGAGGTAGGCGGGGTGTCGGTGCAGCCGATGGGCGAGATGGCGCAGACGGTGGCTGAACGCAACATCAGCATCGGCATCGTGGCCGTCCCCAGCGCCCACACCCAGACCGTGATCGACCAACTTGTGGAATGCGGCGTACGGGCGATACTGAACTACGCGCCAATCAATGCCCAAGTGCCGGACGGGGTACGGGTACGCAACATCGACCCGGTGCTGGCGCTACAGTCGATGACCTACTACCTCACCGAGGGCGGCCCATCAACTAATGGTTCGTCAACCGTACGCTAGACTACTACTGGGTTTGCCGCGCCAGTGAGCGGTGCGGCGTGGAACGCCTGCGGCGCGCAACCGTTACGCGCACCTGGGCCCGGCGCAAAGAAGCCGCCGCTTGCTCAAGCCCAATGTCCGACTCGCGGCTGGCGATGCGTTCCTGAGCACGGGTCAAGGCTTCCTGCGCCCGAGCCTCGTCGATCTCGTCCACGTCTTCGGCGGCATCGGCTAGCACTATCACCACATTGCCCAGCACTTCCAGGTAGCCTCCGGACAACGCGAGGAAACTCTCGTCGCCACCGGCGCGCACCAGCAACTCGCCCGGCTGCAACACCGTCATTAAGGGGGCGTGGTTGGGCAGAATCCCCAGCTGCCCAGCTACTCCCGGGGCTACCAGCGCGTCCACTTCGCCTGAGAAAACCTCGCGTTCAGCGGTGATGATTTGCAACTGCATCGGCATCAGGGCGAGCTCCTATCGATCGGCGCGCTCGAGGTGATCAGGTAGTGGCCTGCATCTGGGCAGCTTTTTCAACCGCTTCTTCGATGGTACCGACCATATAGAAGGCTTGCTCTGGCAGGTCGTCGTGCTGGCCGTCCAGGATCTCGGCGAATCCGCGCACGGTGTCACGCAGGGCGACGTATTTGCCCGGCTGGTTGGTGAAAGTTTCGGCGACGAAGAAGGGCTGAGTCAAGAACCGCTGGATCTTGCGGGCGCGGAACACGGCCTGCCGGTCATCGTCGGAGAGTTCTTCGATGCCCAGAATGGCGATGATGTCCTGTAGGTCCCGGTATCGCTGCAGCACCTGCTGGACTCCCCGAGCAACGCGGTAGTGTTCGTCCCCAACGATGCGCGGTTCGAGGATACGAGCGAATGAGGCCAACGGGTCCACTGCGGGATACAGGGCCTGTGCGGCCAGGGAGCGCTCGAGCGATACCACGGCGTCAAGGTGGCCAAAGGTAGTAACGATACCGGGGTCGGTATAGTCGTCTGCCGGAACGTAGATGGCCTGGAAGGAGGTGATGCTGCCGCTCTTGGTGGAGGTGATACGCTCCTGGAGTGCGCCCATCTCCGTGCTGAGGGTCGGCTGGTAGCCCACCGCGGAGGGCATCCGGCCCAGCAACGCGGACACTTCCATACCGGCCAGGATGTACCGGTAAATGTTGTCAATGAAGAGCAGCACGTCCTGATTCTGCTCTTCGCGGAAGTACTCCGCCATGGTCAGGCCCGTCAACCCGATACGGGCGCGGACGCCTGGGGTCTCGTTCATCTGGCCGAACACCAGAACCGTGCTGCCCAGCACGCCGGAGTCCTCCATTTCGTGCCAGAGGTCGTTGCCCTCGCGGGACCGCTCGCCCACTCCGGCGAACACAGATACGCCGCTGTGCACGGAACCGATGTTCCGGATGAGTTCCTGGATGATGACGGTTTTGCCCACGCCAGCGCCACCGTAGGCTCCAACCTTGCCGCCCTTAGGGAAAGGAGTGATCAGGTCGAACACCTTAATGCCGGTTTCGAGAATCTCGACAGTGGAGTTCTGGTCGTCGAAGGCGGGAGGATCGCGGTGGATGGGCCAACGCTGTCCGGCTTCCACTGCGCCCAAGTTGTCCAGAGGGGTCCCCGTTACGTCGAAAAGCCGGCCCAGGGTTTCGGGTCCGACGGGCACCAGGACCTTGTCGCCGGTGTCGATTACTTCGTTCCCGCGAGCCAGGCCGTCGGTGGATCCCAGGGCCAGACAGCGGACCCAATGGTTGCCAATGTGCTGCTGGACTTCCAGCACCAGGCGCTCACCCGAATTGTCGACTTCAAGTGCGTCGAACAGGTTGGGGAGTTGGTCGGCGGGGAATTCGACGTCCACCACCGTGCCGATAACTTGGGCAATTTTACCGGGCATTTTGTCTATCCTCCGGATGAGCTAACTGAAGACGGTAGGATCTCCGCGGTCCCGCGAATCGCGCGTTTCGCAAACGAGGCCGGACGGATCATCCTTCCATAGCAACCTGACCGCCAACCAAGTCCAGCAACTCGTTGGTGATGCTGTCCTGGCGGAGTTTGTTCATAACCAGTGTAAGGTCGGAAGCGAGTTGATTGGCGTTGTCGGTGGCATTGCGCATGGCAACCATGCGAGCAGACTGTTCGCTGGCGATGCTTTCCAGGATCGCGTGATAGACCTGCATCTCAACGAACTGGGGCAGCAGCGCGCTCAATACGGTGGCCGGGTCCGGTTCGTAGATGTACCCGACGCGTTGCGCGGATTCCAGCGCGGCCGGCTCGACGGGCAGTATGCGTTCTATGACCGGCCGCTGCTGAACAGTGGATACGAAGCGCATGTATGCCAGGTGCACCTCATCGAATCCCCCATCGGTGTACCCCTCGATGACCAGGCGCGAAATCGCGGTGGTATCTGCCAGGGATACCCGGTCACTCAGGTCGGTGAAAACGGCCTGCACGGTATCGGTATAGCGGACCAGGAAGTCCCGACCCTTGCGGCCCACCACGATGCTTCGCACCGTCGCGTCGCTTCCCAGGATGAACCGGGCTACCTGGCGGTTGATGTTGGCGTGCATCCCGCCGGCCAACCCACGGTCCGGGGTGACTACCACCATGCCCACCCTGTTGACCGGGCGGGTCGCCAGCAGCGGGTGGACCGTGTCGTCGTCGTTGGGTTGCGCGGCCAGGGTGGCAATAACCTCGTGGATCTTCTCGGCGTACGGACGACCGTCCGTGACAGCCATCTGGGCCCGACGCATCTTGGAAGCCGCGATGAGAGACATCGCGTTGGTGACCTTGCCGGTGTTTTCGACGCTACGGATGCGTCGGCGAATGTCTCTGACGCTAGGCATGTACTGACCCTGATTCCGCCGGTGGGATGACGGTTATTGGTCCTGTCATCTTATTGAAATGTCGGCTTGAAATCGTTGATGGCAACCGTCAACTGTTCACTCAAATCGTCGGGAAGGTTTCCGGTATCCAGAATTGACTGGCTGAATTCCGGGTGCGTGGCGTTGACTTGGCGGAGCATCTGCTCTTCAAACGCCGCAAGGCGCTCCAACGGGACATCTCCCATCAGACCGGCGTTGACCGCGAAAAGTACGATAACTTCGTCGCCCAGATTGAGTGGTTGGTACTGGCCCTGTTTGAGCGCCTCGGTCGCCAATTGACCTCGGGCCAACTGGGCGCGGGTAGAGGCGTCGAGATCAGCGGTTCCAAACTGAGCGAAGGTTGCCAGTTCGCGATACTGGGCCAGGTCCAGGCGCAAACGGCCGGCAACCTGGCGCACGGCGCGTGTCTGGGCGGCGCCGCCCACCCGGGACACGGACAGACCCACGTTGACGGCGGGGCGAATACCCACGTTAAACAGTTCGGGTTCCAAGTAGATCTGCCCGTCGGTGATGGAGATAACGTTGGTGGGAATATAGGCAGAAACGTCTCCAGCCTGGGTCTCGATGATGGGCAGGGCCGTCAACGAGCCGCCGCCGTGTTCGTCATCGAGGCGCGCGGCGCGCTCGAGTAAGCGACTGTGGAGGTAGAAAACGTCGCCGGGATACGCCTCGCGGCCGGCGGGCCGACGCAGCAGCAGCGACATCTGGCGGTATGCCCAAGCGTGCTTGGTCAGATCGTCGTAAACGATCAGCACGTCCTTGCCCTCTTCCATAAATGCCTCGCCCATGGCGCAGCCGGCGTAAGGGGCGATGAACTGTAGAGGGGCGGGGTCGGCGGAACCGGCGTTCACGACGATGGTGTGGTCCATGGCGCCGTACTCTTCCAGGATTCCCACCACCTGGGACACCTTACCCTGCTTCTGGCCGATGGCCACGTAGATGCAGATCAGGTCCGTGTCCCGCTGATTAATGATGGCGTCGATTGCGATGGCTGACTTCCCGGTGGAACGGTCGCCGATGATCAGTTCGCGCTGCCCACGGCCGATGGGGATCATGGCGTCAATGGCCTTAATCCCTGTCTGCACCGGCGTGTCAACAGACTTTCTGACCACCACGTTGGGAGCCGTTCGCTCGACAGGCATGGTGCGATCCGTCGCAACCGGGCCCTTGCCGTCCAGCGGCCGGCCAAGCGGGTCCACCACGCGGCCGATCAGGGCGTCACCAACTGGCACCACGATGATCTGTCCGGTAGCGCGGACCCGATCACCCTCTTTGACCGCGTTGGGATCACCCAGAATCGCGGCGCCCACAACGTCCGATTCCAGGTTGAGAGCGAGACCTAGGACCTCGTTGCCGAAATCCAGCAATTCGTTGGACTGCACGCTCTGCAATCCCTGGATACTGGCGATACCGTCACCCACTTGCAGGACGGTGCCCACGTCGACGAGGGAGAGGTCTCCGCCAAACTCCTCGATCTGACGCCTGATGAGCGAAACTATCTCTTGTCCCCTGACTGCCATCGGCGAGTCTCCTAAAAGTTGCGTTGGTTAGGCTGCATGCGCGCGAACTGTCTGGCGAAGGCGTTCCAGGGCGGTGCTTGCGCTGCCGTCCAGGAGTTGGTCGCCAATTTGGATGATTAGTCCCCCGAGGATCGACTCGTCCACCTGAGCGCTGACCACGACTTCCTTGCCCACCATGCGGCCGACGAGATCGGTGATACGCTCCAGTTCGACCTGATCCAGCGGGACCGCAGCGATGACTTCAACGCGCTGCCGCCCCAGCCGTTCGTCCAGCAGGTGGGTGTAGGCTTCCTGCACATCTCGCATGGCTTCCACACCACCCCGGCTGACTATGAGCGCCACGAGGTTACGAACCAGAGGGTGCGCTTCGGAAAGCACTTCGTCAATCGCCGTGATCTTACGCTCCAGCGGCACTTCGGCGTGCTTCAAGAACAACCCGAACTCCTCGTCGCCGAGCACGTCGGCGGCCAGTCGAAGTTCCTGATCCCACGGTTCCAGTTGCTCGTGCTGCTCGGCCAGCTCGAAAATGGCCTGGGCATAGCGATGACCGGACAAGCGGTTTGCCACAGGTTTCTGTCTCCCTAGTTCCTGAGTAGGCGTGGTCGCAATTCAGGTCGGCCACGCATCTCCGATGCCCTGGGACGCCGTTGGGCTAAGTCGGTCAGTTGCGGCGGAGGGCCTGTTCGCCCTCAGCCAACACCTGATCGATTAGCTCTTGGTGCGCCTGCCGGTCGACGCTGCGCCGAATTATGCGTTCGGCAGCAGAGATCGCCAGGTCACCAAAAGCAGTCCGCACCTCGTCGATGGCTGCGTCGCGTTCCCGGGCAATGTCAGCCTGTGCGCGTGCTGAGAATTCCTCAGCCGCCTGCCGGGCTCTGGACATTTCCTCTTCGCGGAAACGGTCCGCAGCCTCACGGGCTTGGTCCAGCAAACGCTGGCCTTCGCGCCGGGCTTCGTTCAGTTCCTCTTCAACGGCGGAGCGAGAAGTGGCCGCTTCCTCACGAGCGCGGTCCGCGGCCGCCAAGCTCTCCCGAATGCTCTCGACACGGCTGTCCAGTGCATGCAGGAGGGGCCGGTAGGCCAGCGCTCCCAGCAAAATCAGCAGAACGATGTAGTTGATCAGGTAGCTGATCAGCGAAGGAATGTTCAGTCCCAGTTCAACCATGTTGCTACACCACGAAGAGCAGGATGACCGCGACGATGAGCGAGTAGATGCCCAGGGCCTCGGCAAACGCGATGGCAAGGATCATGTTGGTGGTGATCGCACCAGCGGCGTCCGGATTGCGGCCAATGGCGTTCATCGCGCCAGCGCCGAGGATGCCGATACCCACGCCGGGACCGACCATGCCCAGACCGATGGCGAGACCAGCAGCCAGTAACTTCGCGCCTTCTGCAGACAACGCCTGGGCGCCCACCGACAGCAAAGTGGCGAACATTGAGATGTCGAGTGCCATTGTTGATAATCCTCCGAACCAAAATTGGCCTTATGATTTTCCCTAGCCCCCGGCTCTACCGCCGAGGGGCAATGGTGCCGTGGATAAATGAGTGTACCGTACTAGTGCTCCTCGTGGCTGACGGCAACTGAAAGGAACACCAGGGTCAGTCCGGCGAATATCACCGATTGGATGAGGCCCACCAACAGCTCCAGACCGAACACGAACTGAGTAGCGATGAAGGGCACTAGGAACGTGATCATCACCACCAGGATTTCTCCAGCGGTCATGTTCCCAAACAGACGGAATGTGAACGAGACCACGCGCACCAATTCGGAGACCAACTCGAGCAACCCAACGAAGACGTTGATCAACCCGGCCGGCCGGCCGCGGAGCAGGTCCCCGAAAGCGAAGAATTTCTTCAGGTAGCCAAATTTGTGGGCGCGAAAACCCCAATACTCGACGAATACGAACGAGACCAGCGCCAGAGCAAGCGGGAAATTCAAATCGGTGCCGGCCGGGCGCAGGAGATGAGCCTTGATCGCGAATCCGTCATCGCCCGCGATGCCATATCCGATTGCCTGGTAGATGGGGATCAGGAAGATAGCCAGCCAGGCGTTGAACAGAACGAAAAAGAAAATGGTCGCAACTACAGGAAAAACTCTGCGCCCCATCTCCGGCCCAAGGACACCGGACGCGAAGTTCAGCACCAGTTCAAACAGCATCTCGATCAACGCTTGCAGCCGGCTGGGGATCACCTTTGGATTCCGCGCCCCGCCGATGAAAAACACGAGCATGATAATGCTGGTAAGCCACGCCGACAGCATCGTGTTGGTGACGGCGAACTGTAGGATGCCCAAAGGCTCGCCGTGATGCTCTTCCTCTTTATCTTCCGATTCCGACTTATCGACGTCATGCGAGGATTCCGAAGCGGACGTGCTTTCACTCGCGCTGTGGTCCTCAGCTTTTGCGGCGTAGTCGCCGTAACCCAGAGCCGTATCCCTGACATGAGCGGGGAACATCGGCTGTGGAGGCAAGTGGATTTCCGGTTGGGATACGAACGGCCTTTCAAAGCCGAACATCCTAGAGCCAACGGCGCCGACAACGAAACCGACGATCAGGAGGACTGCCGATACAACTCCGATCAGCAGCAGTACTCGTTTGGTGGTCACGACTATTCGTTGCCTCCGCGTTCAGCGCACGGTTTCTCTGAAGGAGTTGGAGCGGGTTTGGATCTGCCGGGGCCGTAGATGGCCGGGACGATCATTCGATAGACCCCGTAAAACGCTACTACGCTGCCCGTGATAGTCCCGACAAGTACCAAGAGGGCAATTTGGCCGGTCAAGTTTCCCAGCCAAAGGCCTCCTAAGATTCCCAGGACGATGCATACTGCAATAAACCAGCCCAAGCCCGCAAGTCGTAAGGCTGTGATCACCCACGGCGGCATGTCCGTTTCCAAACGGCAGACATATTAGCATCCGTAGTCCGAAGTGTCAAACGGCGAATATTGCAGAAAACGTCGCCGAAATTACGAAAAAGCCCCACCGTAAAGGGCAGGGCCACATTTGTCATGAAGTGGTACGTCCGGATTCCGAGCCTACTTGCGCTCGAAGTCCTCCATGTCCAATTCGTTGATCAGGTCGGTAAAAGCCGACAAACCCTGAAGCTCCTCTTCGGTGACTTCCGCAGGCTCGGGATCCCCACTCGATTCCTGGGAGATGCCGGGTTGGCCTGTTTCCTGGTCCATCGAGATTGCGGCCTTTTCCATGACCTGTTCCGCAACGTAGATCGGGACCTCAGCACGGACGGCAACCGCCATTGCGTCGCTGGGCCGGGAGTCTATCTCGTGAGTGCGGTCACCGATTCTGATGACAATCTTCGCATAAAAGGTTTCGTTCTGAAGATCGTTGACCAGAATGTGTTCGAAGGTCCCGCCTACTGATTTGACCAAGTCAACGAAGAGGTCGTGCGTGAGCGGGCGGGGAACCGACATGCCTTGCATTTTTACGGCAATGGCTTCGGCTTCGGTCGGGCCAATCCAAATCAACAGGAAGAGCTCGGTGGCCAACTCTTTCAGGACCACCACCCGCTGATAGTTCATCTGGCTGATCCGGATGCTGTCGATTACCAGTTCACGCATCTCGCTCCGTCACTCCAATCAACGCTTCCGGTGTGGTCTGGCCGGGTCCTTCGAGCGCGATCCCGGACAGCGGGCAAGGCGAATTGTACACCCGCGCGAGTCGCAGGTGTCAAGCGTGCGACGTGCGTACACGCTGAGCACCCACATCGCAACGCCTACCACAACCGCAAGAAAATGGGGCGAGAGTTACTCCGCCCCGGCCATTACTGAATTTGGGCGGACGGCCTAGCGTAGGCTCCCATAGTCGGCAGGTTCCCGTTCATCGCTCAGATTCGGCGCGAAATCGTTCGGAGATGGGATGCTGGGACTCGCGCTGGCCGCCAAGGTCGAGCCCGCGAGCATGTCGATACCCTTGCGCACCGAACCCGTGGCGGAAGTCAGTTCACGCTCCAAATCACGAAGGGTGCGCAGGGCATATGCATCGGCGTGGTTGCGCCGGCTTTCCGCCTCGCGCTCCGCCTGGTCGATCATGCGGCGGGAGGTCAATTCCGCTTCGCGCAGCATTTCCTCAGCTTTTCGTACCAGTTCATGCTCGCTGAGACGGGTGCGGAAATCCTGTTCCAATTGTTGACGCGTCTGGTGCGCTTCGGAGACGGCGGACGACATTATGTCATCTTTACGAGACAACATTTCCTCAGCTCGCCTGATCTCCTGCGGGACGGCCATGCGCAACTGGGCTACAAGCTCGTTGATCTTGCCCTTGTCGACCATTACGTTGTTACTGAGCGGAACCGACTTGCTGGAGTCGACCAATAATTCAATCCGGTCGACAATGCTGCTGATATCTATGATGACCCCCTTGGTCGGCGGTTCAGATTGCCCACAAAGGGCTACCGCCGCGGCAATTGGTATTTTTCCGCCACGGCCCGACCCACATGGTCAGGGACCATACCGGAGATATCGCCGCCCAATTGGGCGACCTCTTTGAGCAGGCTGGAGCTGATGAACATATGCTCCTGATCGCTCATCAACGAGACCATATCCACTTCGGGTTCAAGGTGGCGGTTCATGAAGAACATTTGGGACTCGTACTCGAAGTCAGGACCGCTCCGGAGACCACGAATAATCGCGGCGGCGCCGGCGTCCCGCGCGGTGTTGACCACCAAGCCGTTGAACGGGCGAACAGTGACGTTGGCCATGTCGGCAACCGCTTCCCGCATCAAGCCTACGCGCTCTTCCGTGTTGAACAGGAGGCTCTTGGAAGGTGTGTCGTAAACGGCCACGATCAAGTTGTCGAAGAGCCGGGCCGCGCGTTGCGTCACGTTCAGGTGTCCCATGGTCACTGGGTCAAATGTGCCGGGATAGAGAGCGGTTACCATTCGGGGTTACTCCAATGCACTTTCCGTGTCGGTCAACTTGCAGGGGCAGAGACTGCGTAGAAGCCTACCGCATTATCGCCGTAGCTGCGTCGATCAAATTCATGCAGGCAAACGATGTCTGCGGGCAAAGTGATGCGACTGCTGAATCCGACAACGATGGTAGAGTTCTGTCCTAGCAGACCGGACTGAGCCAAGCGCTCCAGGGTAGGTGTAGGTTTTCCCATGCGGTACGGTGGATCCAGGACAACGAGATCATACGATCCCGTGCCATTTGGGTCGGCGGCGGATCTATTCAACCAGTCTAATACTTCGGCGCAAGTGACACGGCTAGCATCTCGGTAACCCGTGAAATCCAAATTCTCTTGGATAACCTGGCATTGGCGTCGATTACGCTCCACGAAGTCAGCCCGTTGGGCGCCGCGGCTGAGAGCTTCGATGCCCAAGCTACCAGTGCCGGCGTAAAGGTCGAGCACGCGCGCGTCTACGACCTTGTCGGGTTGCAGAATGTTGAAAATCGCGGAACGAACCCTCTCAGTTGTCGGTCGAACTCCCGCCGCCACGGCTCCTTTCAAGGGGAAACCCCTGGATGCACCGCCGGATATTCGCATCGAGTAAGATTTTCGTGAAGGCATTGTAAAACCGGCCGCACCGTATTCGACGAATGCAGTATCGACAAATTTCGCGGCTTTTGCGCGTGCGACTGCAGACAGCAAATAGTATATCGCCGGTTCGCTGCCGCGGCTCTGCTTGCCCGGCCGGGGGGCCTGTGCTACCATCAATCTCGCCATTTCGCGCCGCAGTTAGTACTAGGCGGGCGCCCAGAACCGGTGCTCGGCCAGATGCGGCCAACTTCCGATTTTATCTAACCCGATCGGCCGCTTGGACGCCATGCTCTCCTCGGACAATGCAACTTCCGGAACTCTGGGCCGAGGGGCCTTTTACCAGGCATTGGGCGATGCAGCCCCCCAACCCGGCCGGGGCACGGTCGTCACCATAGGCGTGTTCGACGGGGTACACTTGGGACATCGCCATCTGCTGCGTCGCATGCTTGCCCTGGCCGAGCCCCCTTTGATCCCGACGGTTATCACTTTCAGTAATCACCCGGCTGAAGTGGTAAACCCGGAACGCACGGTTACCAAGATAATTACGCCGGACGAAAAGGTGCGGTTGTTGTATGACGTTGGCGTGGAAAGCGTCATCTGCGTCGAGTTCACCAACGACATTGCCAATCTTGACGCCAACGAGTTTACGCAGATGCTCGTCGACTGCCTGCATGTGCAGGGCATAGTCACCGGCCCGGACTTCGCGTTGGGAAGGAATCGCAGCGGCGATCTGGAATATCTGCGTCGTCGAGGAGCGGCTCTCGGTTTTTGGGTGGAGACCGTATCTCCGCTCGAGTTGGAAGGAAGCACGGTGCGCAGCCGGCGGGTTCGTAACGCGTTGGCCGACGGGAACGTGGACGGCGCCGAGTTCCTTCTGGGCCGGCCGTACGCCACGGACGGAATTGTCGTTCACGGCGCGAAGATGGGCCGCCAGTTGGGCTTCCCAACCGCCAACATCATCCCTACAGAGAATTTCGTGATCCCGGCAGATGGAGTGTATGCAACCTACGCCACGGTGAATGGCGTACGTCACATGGCGGCTACCAGCATCGGCGTGAGGCCAACCTTCGGCCTGAGCCAGCGCTTGATTGAAGCGCACCTGCTGGACTTCTCCGACGACATTTACGACGAGAACCTGAAGCTCGAGTTCGTTTCCCGGTTGCGAGGGCAAGAGACGTTTGACGGAATCGATGCACTCATTTTGCAGATGAACCGGGACGTAGCAAACGCCCGTTTGGTGCTCGCGCAGCACGACCGGCAGGAAAACGCCTGATCCGCCGGTCGATATTGACCAACAGAGGCGAGGTGAGCGTTGACCAGCCAAGTTCAGATCCCCGAAAACCTGTCCTCCATCACGCGGCGGGGCGTAAGCCGCATAATCTCTGAGGAAGAGTTCACCGCCATGCTGCAGCGGGGCAAACCGCTGCGCCTGAAAATGGGGTTTGACCCCAGCCGGCCGGATATTCACCTGGGCCACGTTGTCGGGCTGCGCAAGCTCCGACAACTGCAAGATTTGGGCCACCAGGTCATCCTCATCGTGGGAGACTGGACAGCGCAGATCGGGGACCCATCGGGTCGTTCGGCCACACGCACCATGCTCAAACACGCCGAAGTACTGGAAAACGCCGAATCCTACATGCGCCAGTTCTTCAAGGTTGTGGATCGCGACCGCACACGGGTCGAATGGCAGAGCCAGTGGTTCGGAGAGTTTACGCTGGCCAACGTCATCGAGCTCACCAGCCGGTTTACGCTGGCCCAATTCCTGGAACGGGATGACTTCGCCCGGCGATTTGCGGAACACCAGCCGATCGCTATCACGGAACTCCTGTACCCGCTGATGCAAGCCTACGATTCGGTCGTCATCGAATCGGACGTGGAATTCGGCGGTACGGACCAGATGTTTAACCTGCTCGTAGGCCGCGAACTCCAGGGGATGATGGGGCAAACGCCTCAGCAGTGTTTCATGATGCCCATCCTGGTGGGAACCGACGGCGTGCAGAAGATGAGCAAAAGCCTCGGCAACTACGTGGCCCTGGAAGAACCGCCGCAGGAAATGTACGGCAAGCTGATGTCCTTGCCCGACGAGTTGATCACGTCATACTACGAATACCTGACCGACGTGCCGGATGCGGATATCGCCGAAATGACGCGCGCCATGGAATCCGAAACCGTCAACCCGATGGATTTCAAAAAAGGACTGGCGCATCGGATAACGACCACCTTTCACGACAACGATGCCGCCAACGTTGCGCAGGCCCATTTCGAACAGGTTGTGCAGCGGAGGGACCTGCCGGATGAGATCCCGGAGGTGAAACTAGAAGCCCTGGGGTTATCGGCTTCTGCTTCGATATCCGCTCCGCAGTTGGTGTCTCGGACACAACTATCCAGCAGCAACAGTGAAGCCCGCAGGCTGCTCATTCAAGGGGCGGTAGAAGTGATTCGTAGTGACGGAACTCGCGAAACTACCAACGTCGGTGACGAAGTCACTTTGCAGCCCGGCGATGTCGTCCGCGCCGGGCGTCGGCGGTTCGTGCGGATCGTGGAATAAGCCGGCCGTTTTTTCAGCACAGCATGAGGTCGAGGCCGTGAGACGGCCTTGCCGGGTGACCCGGCCTAAACTGGCAGGATCGGTGGCGCTTCTTCTGGAAGCGTTATGTTACGCAGCGAGAGCTGACTGCCATCCGTGAACCACGGGTTTCGCGGCTCCTTGGAAGGGAGCAACACCGTGGCCATGCCGGGCGCGGTGATCTCCCCACGCTGGTTTTCGGTCCAGATGTCCACGTCCACTAACGCATTGCCCTCGTGAATATACTTTCGTGCGACGCGGCCCTTGCAGAACTGGGTGTCGCCGTAGACATTGAAGCGACGGGTTTCGACCCGCAACCGCTTCAGAAAAGCGTCGTCCCCCATCCAGTTTGTCATCAGGGTTCCGAGCCACGACACGCGTTGCGGGCCGTAGTCGTACGCACCGGGCACACCCACTGCCTCCGCGACCGAATCGCGCAGGTGACCGATGCCAGTGTACTCCAGGCCCCCGCCGGACTCCGGATTGCGGAAGAAGTGATCCGGATGGCGCAATGCCTCCCTCAATAGCACCCCATGGGCGCTGGAACGGCCCGTACCAACCAGGAACGCGCTCACGTCCTGGAGCGACAACGGGCCCCGCACGACGGTGGGCAGTTCCTCGCCGATTTCGGTGTCTTCCCAGTAACGAGGCGGGCCACCGCGCGGCGTTTCGTTGAGCACCTGCGCGTCGATTTCGGCCAACTCATCCTCGGTGTACTCATGGCGCTTGGGCACGTCCGCGTACTTGCCTCTCTCGCGGGAGGCACGCCGCTGGTGGCGCGTACACCAACCGACGACTCGAGCCACGATCTCATCACGTTGGTTTGAGTAGGTAGTTTCGACGTATTGGATGATCAAACGGCCGGAGTAGGCGCTCTGCTTTTCCTGCACGTCCAGCACCCGCTCCACGCAGTTCACGGCGTCGCCGGGCCGCAGCACGCGGAAAAACTCCCAGTCGTTGCCGGCGAAGAAGCCGTGGACACCCGGCAGACCCCACCGGGTGCGGCCCGACCAGTGCCGCATGTACGGAGCGCACGGGTGACCAACCACGCTTCCGTACTTGGAATAAGCGGCATATTCCTGGTCTCGAAACAGCGGGTTGGCATCGCCGATCCCGTTGGCGAAATTCAGCATGGTGTCCAGCGTAGCCTGCCGAACGTACTGCTCGGTGCGCATCCTCACGCCGATCATGGCGCGGGCGGCGGCCAGGGCTTCGTCGGAAATGCCTCCCTCTACCTCGGGAAGAGTTTCGACAACTTGTTGCTGGGACTGCTGCTGGGTCATTACCTGTTCCTCATCGTTGGTCGGGTGTCGAGCTAATATACCACCCGTCGCTCTTCCAAATCGTTCAACTCGTCCTCGCCTAGCCCCAGATACCTTCCCAGTACCTCGCGATTGTGTTCTCCCAACAAAGGGGCGTGGCGCCGTACGCGCGACGGAGACTTGCTGAGGTTCCACATCAGATTGAATACGGGTTCGGCTCCCAGCGCCGGATGCTCGATATCACTGTACAAGCCCCGCTCCATGAAGTGCGGATGGAAGAGCCGTTCCTCAGCCCCAAGAACCGGAGCTGCCGCCACACCCCGCCGTTGCAGGAGTTCCGTTATGGCATCAGCCTCGTATCGGACCGTCCACCGGGATATGAGTGCGTCCAGTTCACGGCGGTGGCGCTGACGCCGGTATTGGCTGCTGAACCGGAGGTCACTGGCCCACGACGGTGATCCCATGGCGCGGACCAGGGAGTGCCACTCTGTTTCCGTTCTAACGGCGATAGACACCCAACTGTCCTCCACTGCGCATGGGAAATTGCCGTAAGGCGCCATCATAGGGTCATAGTTACCCCGGGGCCGGAGCGAACGTCCGGATAGAGCGTGCTCCATGAGGCCCACGCCCTGGGTAACCACCGTCGCCCTCAACATCGATACGTCGATATGCTGGCCCTGACCGGATTGGGTCTTGTGGAACAGCGCTGACGCAATCGCGAACACGGCATGGAGCGCGCCACAAATATCGCCGAAAGCGTGCTTTAGACCCAGCGGGCCGGCGCCTTCGTATCCCATGGTGCTGTCGAGCCCGGACAGCGAGCCGATGGAAGGAGCGTAGGCGCGCAGGTCCCGCAAGGGACCCTCCTGCCCAGTGGAAGAAATGGAGGCCATGATAATGTCGGGTTTTATGGCGCGCAGAACCTCGTACCCCAATCCCAATCGGTCCATGACACCCGGAGAGAAGTTCTCGATCACCACGTCGCAGTGAGAGACCAGGCGTTTGGCCAACTCCACCGCGTCCGGCTCTCCGATGTTCAGCGTGACGCTAAGCTTGCCCCGATTGACGTTATGAAACATCGGGTTCTGTTCGGGGTCGGGTTGATCGCCGACGATCGGGCGGCCCATGCGCATGTAATCCAGCCGCTGGCGGGTCTCGATCTTGATAACTTCGGCGCCCATGTCCGCCAGAACCATGCCGGGCAGGGCGCCGGCCAGCACCCAACCGAAATCGAGCACCCGGTATCCGTTTAGCACGCCGGGTCGGACGTCCGCACCATTCTCATTGGAATTCGATTGTTCAGCCATGTCACACGATCACTTTTGTTCGCGGGGAGGGACGATCCAGGCTGCTACGGCCGGCATAACGGACAACAGCGCCGCCCCTGCGAGTTTGGTGTATCCCCCGCCATAGGCTAGGCTCAGCGTCCAGAGGAGTCCGAAACAAATTGCGCCCACGACGATACCAGCGATGATTATGACGTCGGGGCGGTGGTTTTTGCTCAGCGCGATCTGCCGGGCGATGAGGCAACTGCCCAGGAATACAACCACACAAGCAATTGCGGCGCGGATCAGCATGGAAGGTGGACGGCAGGGGTTCGACAGTCTTCGGGACCGCGGGGTGTCATTGCAGCGACCGGCGTCAGATTATCCCGGTCTGGTAAAGTTTCACCAGATCCTCCGGGGAGTAGCCAAGTTCATCGCACAGGACAGCTCGGTTGTGCTGGCCCAAGGTGGGAGCCGGTTTGGCGGCTATGGCCTCGGCTCCGGACAAACGGTACGGCGTACCCGGGTAGGCCACCGGTCCAGTGTCGTCGCGCTCTATCACTACGAACAGATCATCCAGGGAAGGATCGGCGCGCACTTCATCGTAGGTACGCACCGGAGCCAACGGAATACGATTATCCAGGGCGATTTCCAGCAATTCGGCCTTGGTGTAGTCGGCCAGCCAAGCTTCCACGTACCCGTCCACCTCGTCAGCATAGAGGTTGTTCATGGCGGTGCGGTTGCGGAACCGTTGTTCCTGGGACCAGTCCGGATTGCCCATGATTTCGAGAAGTCGCCGCCATTGCCGTCCCTCCGGAGAGCCCACGAAGATGTGGCCGTCCTTGCAGCGCAGGATGCAGTTCGGGTACGGGAAATCGAGGGCGTGGTGACCGGTCCGGCGGGTGACGCGCCATTCGTAAACGGCCATCAGGGCTTCGGGACCGTTGTACAGGCCTGCCATCGTTTCGGCCTCGGCGATGTCGATGTGCTGGCCTCCGTGGGTATCTCGACCCAGCAGCGCCATGACTATGGACGACGCGGCAGCCATGCCGGCGAAATAACCCACTTCTGGAGTGCCGAACGTCAACGGTTCGCGGTCCGACTGGCCAAGCCCTTCGCAAATGCCGCCGGCAGCTGCCAGGTTGATGTCATAGGCCTTGTAATCACGCCACGGACCCGACAGCCCCCAGGGACTGATGCTGGCCATTACCAAGGTCGGATTGTCAGCGGCGAGAACGTCGTAATCCAGGCCCATCCGTTCCATGTCAGCCGGCCGGACGTTGTGCACCACCACATCGCATTTTGCCGCCAACCGGTGCATTATGCTGCGGCCGGTGGGCGTCTCGAGATTGGCGGTAATTCCCTCTTTGTCCGCGTTGAGGTACAGGTAAAGACCACTACGCTCAGGGTGGGGCACATCGCCAGGCCATGGGCCGTAACGCCGGGCGTCTTCGCCGACCACCGGAGGTTCGACCTTGACCACTTTGGCGCCGGCGTCAGCCAGCAGCTTGCCGCAATAAGGCGCCGAAATCATCGATCCAATTTCCAGAACGCGCAGGCCGGACAGGAGGGAATAGGTCATGGCTTCAGTGGCAACAGGAACGGAATGGCGGCAATGTTATCACACGAGTGGTCAGGTGCTAGAAATCCGGCCGGAAAGTCAATTGACAGGGTTTCGCACTACGCGGATCAGACGAATTACACTTTTGTCCGGTGTTTTTGCGTATGGAAATCGTTTCTGGAATCCATTAATGCAACGATGTTCGACGCAAGGAAAATCTCGATTTGGGGAGAATAGGGGTCTCCGGCCCGTTCTCTAGGCTGTGTTGACATTTCACCGTAACCAAATGAGGGCAGCGGTAAATTGAAGGAACCCCAAGTATCTGGTGTCCAGTTTCTCAAACCGGGAAAATACCCGGCGATAGTGCTTTATCTTGTTGATGAAGCATTCCACCAAGTGGCGCTCCCGGTACAGGTAAGCATCGTGCTTGGGGTTCCTTGCGGTTGGAGCGCGGCGGTATGACCGGACGCAGGCCCCGTTCCAGGATATGCTGACGAAACTCCTGGGCATCATATCCCTTGTCGGCAATCACGTACTCTCCGGCATAATCGGCGATCAGAGCATCGGCCTGAGTGATGTCATGCTGTTGTCCCCCAGTCAGGATGAACCGCAAGGGATTACCCAAGGCATCCACGCTCACGTGGACCTTAGTGCTAAACCCGCCACGGCTCCGGCCCAGGGCCTGGGCTGCCTGGCCACCTTTTTGGGGGGCGCTCCGGCGGCGCAAGGATGGGCCCGAACCACGGTGCTGGCGATGATGAGGCATTCCAGATCCGGGTCGTCGGCGAAATGCTGATGCATCAGTTCCCAGATACCCCGGTCGGCCCAGCGGGCGAACCTTTTGTACACACTGTTCCAGTTGCCATACTCGGACGGGAGGAGCCGCCACTGGGCGCCGGAACGGTTCACCCACAGCACCGCCTCGATGAAACACTGGCATTCCGCTTCCTGACCAACGTACAAGTCGGTACGACTACGCAAGAACTGGAGAATCCTGGTCCACTGGTTTAGTGATAGTCTGACGTTTCCCATGCCGCCATTATAATCAAATGTCAACACGCCCTAGTAAGCTGGCCGGAAACCGACCGGATTATGGCGAGGGGTTATACTCCGGGCAATCGAGGCTAGCGGAGCAGGGCGATGCTGGGAAAGCGTTCGGACCAGAGGGGCCTGTGGGAAGCGGACCGGTTGTATCTGGACTACGTGGGCAAGGACACCTTCTACGGTTTGCTGGCCTCACTGCGGGGCCAGCTGTTCCGCGATGACGATTTCGCCGAGATCTACGGTCCGGACAATGGACGGGACAGCGTGCCGCCCAGCCTGCTGGCCACGGCGCTGCTGTTGCAGACCTACGACAAGGTGAGCGACGCCGAGGCCCAGGCGAGGGCTGACTGCGACATCCGGTGGAAAGTGGCGTTGGGGATTGAGATTGAGGATCGACCCTTTGCCAAGAGTACGCTGCAGATGTTCCGGGCGCAGCTGATCCTGCACGAGAAGGTGCGGGAGGTATTCGAGAGCAGCCTGCGCTTGGCGCGGCAGTCGGGCTACCTGAAGAAGCGTGGGATGCGGGTGGCGCTGGACACGACCTACATCCTGGGACGGGGCGCGGTGAAGGACACCTACAATCTGCTGGCAGACGGGATCGTCAAACTGTTGCGGGTCCTGGCGGCCGTGGCGAACATCGCTGTCGGGGAATGGGCCGAGGCCCAGGGGTACGCGAGGTACCTGGGCTCCAGCATCAAGGGCGAGGCGGCGATTGATTGGTCGGACCGCAAAGCGTGGGCGGCGTTGCTGGCTGAGATAGTGGCCGACGCGGACCGGCTGCTGGAGCTGGCGCGGCAGGCGTGGGTGGAATTGCCGGAGACCAGCGTCCAGCGGCAGAGCGTAGTGGATGGGGCGGAGTTGCGGGGACAGTTGCTGCTCCAGGACATCGAGCGCAAGAGCGGCGATGGCGATTTTGCTGCTCATGCTGATGATGCTGATGACGGGGTGAGCATCAGGGATAGGGTGAGCAAGGACCGGATGCTGTCGGTGCACGACCCGGACTGCGCCACGGACACAAGAGCAGCCGGCGGCGCTTCAACGGGCACAAGGCGGCGATTGTGGTGGACACCGACAGCCAGCTGATCACCGCCGTGGACGTGTTGCCCGGCAACGCTCCGGACAATCTGGGGGCATTGGAACTGGTGGAGCAGAGTGAAGCGAGTACTGGCTCGGTGGTGGAGGAAGCCATGGGCGACGCCGCCTATGGGGACGGCGGGACCCGCCGACCTTCGCCGACGCGGGACGCCGGTTGGTGGCCAAAGCGCCGGGCCGGCCCAACCGGAGCCACTTTCCCAAAAATGACTTGCACCTTGACCTGGCCGCGGGCAGTTGCACCTGTCCGGCGGGACAGGTTACCCACGCCATCGTGCCGGCGGGAAAGCGGACGGATGGCACCGGTCGTGTCTATCGCTTGCAGGCTTTCCAGTTCGACGGGGCGGTATGTGGGGCCTGTCCGCTGCGCTCCCAGTGCATCGCGGCCCAAGGCAGGCCGGGACGGCGGGTGCAAATCCATCCCCAGGAAGGCATGTTGCAACAGGCCCGGACCTTGCAGCAAAGCGCCGACTACGACGAGTATCCAGCGCGCCGAGTGGTGGTAGAGCATCGGCTGGCCCGGCTGGCCCGGCTGGTCCAGCTGGGCATCCGGCAGGCCCGCTACTTCGGTAAGGTCAAGACGAAATTCCAGCTGTATCTGGCGGCCACAGTGGCCAATCTCACCCTGGTGTTGGGCAACATCGGGCTGTCAGGCAGTACCGGTGGCGGCGCAGCAGGCCACCGCGTCGTCCTCAATGATGTCGTTGCTGTGGTCGCCAATGCTGCGGCCAATTTCAGCGCTGCCCGGCTCGGACAACTATGGTCCCTGTTTTTGCTCACGTCGGCTTTACTGCTGAAATCCTTCTACCCCAACCAGGGCTTTCCGGCCCGGTTTCTAGTATTACAACGACGGGTTCACGTGCCGCTTCGGGAAAGCTTCGTAGCGCAAGGACTGTTGCGACAGGTAACTGTTCAGAGTTGGTGAGGCGAATTGGCGGAACTTGGTGTGCGGGTGGCTGGCGCTGAGGGCGGTGGTTATGTCATATAACTGGGCTGGATACCGAAATCGATCTCAGGACTGCCGACCGGAATGTTCTGATTGGCATCATCGTCCGACAGCAGGCCAGCATTGAGCGGCTGGAGAAATGCATTGCCCAGTTGGAAGGGCAAGCCAAACCCAAAGGCTCCCGCCGGATGCCCGGTCTGAAACCCCAAGCAGACCGGAAGCCAGCCCAGTCCAAGGAATCTCCCAGTCCAAGGAACCTCGCAAACCCCGACCTCACGGCTTTGCCCGAGCCCGCATGACGCCCACCCACCGCGTGGAGCATGTGGTGGAGCAGTGTCCCGACTGCGGGACCCAGTTGTCTGGGGGTTGGGCCCAGCGCACTCGGGAGGTGATCGACCTGCCGCAGGTTCCGGCGCAGGTAACCGAGCACGTTTACCTGGCCCGCACCTGTCCCCGCTGCCGACGCTGCTGTGTTCCCAAAGCGCAACTGGACGGCGTGGTGATGGGCAAGCAGCGCCTGGGGATCAACGTCATCAGCCTGATTGCGGTCCTGCGGGAGGAAGCCAGGCTGCCGTTGCGCACCATCCGGTGGCGCCTGGATACCGTGCATGGGCTGCAACTCAGCCTGGGGGCCATCGTGGCGGCCACACCGCAAGTGGCTGGCCAGGCCCAACGGGTGGTGGCGGACATCCTGGAACAGGTCCGAGGCAGTCCGGTGGTCCACGCCGATGAGACGGGTTGGCGACAGGATGGACACAACGGCTACGTGTGGACTTTCAGCACCCCCAACCAGCGGTACTTCCGGCGACGGAACCGGGGCAAGGCGGTAGTGGACGAGGTTTTGGGCGACGATTTCGCCGGTGTGCTGGTCAGCGACTTTTACGCCGCCTACCACCACTATGCGGGTCCCCAACAACGCTGCTGGGCCCACCTGCTGCGGGACATCCACGACCTGCGATCACTCTACCCAGCTGATGGATCGCTGTCCCAGTGGGCTGACGCCGTCCACCAACTCTACCGTCAGGCCACGGCCTTTACCCACCCCGCAGAGCAACAACGCCGCACCGCCAAAATGGCCCTGGAAAGACGATTGCTGGTCCTCTGCCGTCCCTTTCCGGATGACCCGTCGGCGGTCCAGGCCAGGCTGTGCCGACGCATGGAGAACCACATCAAAGAACTCTTCGTCTTCGTGGCCGAACCGGAGGTGCCGCCGGACAACAACGCCGCCGAGCGCAGCCTGCGCCATCTGGTGGTCAGCCGCAAGGTCAGTGGGGGCACCCGCTCGGACCGGGGTACTGCCACCAAGATGACGCTGGCGTCAATCTTCGGCGCCTGGCGGGCACAAGGTCTCAACACCCTCAACGCCTGCCGTCACCTACTCGCTTCCCCTCAAGTCTGAACAGTTACCCGAGTGGCGTTCTTCTTGCGGACGATGCGCTCCATCTTGCATACCTGGGCCCGGTGCGGCCAGTCGCTGTAGCCCACCACCAGGTCGGACACCCACAACCGCCGCTGTTCCACCCGACCACCGTGCTGGTTGGTTTGGAGCCCCTGGGCCGCCGCCGCAGGTTCACCATCCCAGATGGCCGTGATGTCCTGCTGCCGGGTGGGCTGATTGCCCTGCACCGCAAAGAAGTAGTGCCCCCTTGCAAAGAAGTAGTGCCCCCTTGAGCCACCATCCGTCGGCACACCTCCCGCTGGGTGAACTGGGCATCCCCGGTTACCACCAGACCTTCGTTACCACCAGACCTTCCAGGTCCAACTGCCCCAACAGACCCGCCACCGCAGCCAACTCATTCCTCTTCTCCCCCACCGCCTGCTGTCCCACCACAATCCCAACCTGATGGGCGTACGCCGCCACCAGATGCACCCAGGCAACGGATCACCCAGGCAACTGATCACCGTGGATGCCCCGCAACCTTTTACCGTCAATGGCCACCGCCGCACTCTCTGACAAGCCGCGCTCCTGCAGCCATTGCCCCAACACCCCTTCAAATGCCTCCCGATCCAACCTGCTGAACACCTGATGCAGCGTGGACACGCACGGCGTCCGCTCCCGGGTGAACCCCAAGGCCTCGGACACTTCCTGACCCTGATCTCGGCCCCATTGGCTGATGGCGTACAGACTGCGCGCTCCGCACAGCATGGCGCACACCGCCAATCCCAAAATCGCCCCCAGAGGATGACGCTTCCCATGGGCGCTGCGCGGATCCCGCACCCGACCCAACACCTCAATCAGCGACAATCCAGCTTCTGATCCCGGCTCTGTCGTCATCGCGCACCCTCAAACCTGTGGATGCCCCTACCCTATATCTCCGGCGCTTTTTCCTCCAAGCTTGCCGCTACCCTTGTTTCCCATATAATCGAAAGACCCTGGGCGCGCGGTCAGGGGTCGTGACGCGTCAATCGGCTCTCGGCAGCCCACAGCGGGACCAGCTTCGACGGGTCGCGAGGGGAGTGGATTGCCCCGGTTGGCTCGCGGAGCTTTGGCGTGGGGAGGCTGCGTGGCGCGCACGAGGGTGCAAGACCAGCGCCAGATGGGCCCATCACACTGACCATGCGCGTCCCGTCATTGAGGCCCGCCGTGGCGGGATGCAAGTCCAGGCGCGGTTGGAGCGCGGGGCGAGCGGCTGAGATTGCCTTGCAGCGCGCGTGGTTACGGTTTCCGTATCAGGTTGCGACAAAACCGTTGACAGGGAAGCCGCAGACATATATAGTATCTGTATAAGCGATATCAGTTATTCGTATATCAAATGCACCAATCGGGAGATGGGCACCCGAGATAACCACAAACAAGGAGGATACGATGGCTCCGCAAATAATGAGACCGGACGAAAGGCACGGATACGAGCCGCGACGACAGATAACATTCAGGACGATAATCCTGTCGACGCTCGCGCTGGCGTTGGCCCTGATCGTGGTGAGCAATTTGCAAATCGGCAGCGTCGATGCGGCGGAACCCCAACACACCTACGAGCCGTCCCCGGCACCAGTGGACAGCAACGGCGGCGGAATTCAGCCGGACTTGATCTGTGAGCCGCTCGCGATGCCAGGCAACCCCACCATGGACGAAGTACGGTCGGCTGAAATGGAGCACGCCATCGGTCCGGGTTCATGGGTATCCAGTTCCGCGAACGACACCGAGATGGAAACGGTCTGGTCAGCCAATATGACGGTGGGCAGGGCCACAGACTCCGCAAATTTCCTGTTGATCTACACGGGGTACTTTCCGATCAACTCGAACTACGGAGGCAGCCTGGATGACACCGATTTCAGCCTTGATGGGGTGGACTACAGTGTCAGGTCGTTAGTCGAGCAACAATCCGGCGCCACGGTTCGACAGTTGATTTTCGAAGCGGGCGAGCCGCTGCCCGACGACTTGGTATTGCAGGTCGGGGACGACCAGTTCCAAGTGTCGGAATCAACCAAACTCGGCAGCCGACGAAACATACATAGCTGGATGCTGGACGAGAGCCTGGGCCGGGAGGAAGGCGCGACCATGCCAGTTGCGCTGATGGAGCTGCCGGACCTCGATCCCGGTCCAGGCCCGATTTGCCCATGGTCGCGCTGAAATAGGCAAAACCGAGCAGCATATCGGGCCGCGGGAGGGCCAACGGGCGATGGATGTCCGTTGGCCCTCGGTTTGTTACGGGTTGCCGTGGGCGGCCGTTAGCAGGTAGCGGCTACCATACAGCCGTCAGGGGAGCGAAAAGGCAGACGACCGCCGGGTGTCGACACTGCGCCGGCAGTTGATCGGATCGTAGCCAGCCCTGCGAGATTGCCACACTCCGCTCGCACTGGATTTTGTGCACAACTTAGAATTACGACGAAAGCAGGGTATGCTGACCTGACCCAAATCTCGCTGAAGATCGAGCCATGCTTACCCTGCCTGAGGCTATTTTACCCGTCGTGGCACCCTTCGCGTCATGGGTCGCAGCCACCACCCGGACTATGCCCGTACCACCCATGGGTTGCTGGAGCGGCGCGCGACCCTGAGACCCGGGACCAGTGGTTGTATCTAGCGATACTGCTACGCTGGGCGTTACCGTCCTGTCTTGTTTTGCAATCGCTCCAACATACTGCCTATGCGGTTCGACAATTGTTCCGTCGTGCGGATCATCAGTTCATTCTCGAGTCTCCGGCAACGTGCATCGTGCCTTTTGTCGGATTCCTGAACGATTAGTCGCCAAACGGCTATTCCGAGCGCAGTTAAGGTGGCCAGCAGAGGTACTGCCGCGAAAAATTGTGGGGATTCGTGCAACCGCCACCCATCGTATATTCCCCATATAGCAAACAACGTTCCGCCCAGGATAAACGGCAGGGCGTTGCCCATGGCCACGTTACGAAATTAAATGCGCAATGGCGCTCGATGTGGGCAAGTGAAAGTTTTCTGACCCACAACGGATGTACTTCGGTGTTTGGGAAGGGGTCTCCAAACAATATAGGAACCTCCATTGTGCAGCTCCCTTTTCGAATGCGTAGGGCCTGATTGGAGCGCAGCAGATCGGGATGCGAAGTGGTTCCAGAAAAATCCAGCGTAACGTTGATGGGATCGTAAGCCATCGCATTGAATCTTGGGCGCCACTTGAGAAAGTGGCACATTTGCTCCCATCCAATCTCTATAACCAACCATCCTGGATACTCTTGCACCACCGTGCACCGGTAGACGTGTTCTCCTTTTGAATTTGAGGATCTAAAGCCGCAGCGAATCCAGCCCCTTGCCAGGGCAATCAATCCGGGAATACTAGTCATCAAAATCACATTACGGGTCTGTTGCACGTTTCGATGAACGCGATTCTCATGGACATAGCGTCGGACAGCAACGGAATGGATCCGAATTCCTATAACCACATTATTATAAGCCGAGCCGACGGGGTGCGATTCTCGCACCCCGTAAAACGATTCCAGTGACCAACCGATTTCACCGCTAAATCTTGGCTATTCTAATGACATTCACTTCCCACAACGGCCAGAACACACGTGCTATCATGGTTCCACAGGCGATAACTCGATCCCGACCAGGTCCCAGGCAATACGGCCACATCAGCACCAAGTCGCTACCGGCCTCTGCAGGAGACTGTCCTCGGTCGCTTTAACCGGAGCAGTCCCCTCGGCCACCGCGCCTGCCACAGCGCGCCATGCTCCAGGCATCGTGCCCCGGAGGCATGGAGAATGAGAGCCAAAAACCACAGCGCAACACCTCCGGCCGTAGGGCTGATACATACCTGGGACCTGGTCAAAATCCCAATCGCCTGCAAACCAACAACCTGCAACCCAGCGACAAAAGGAGCAAGCCCATCGAACATCGCCCCGTGCCTGACCCGCCAGCAGCCCTTCGCCTGTCTGCTGCGCCGGTAGGACATCCGGCAACCACAACCAACCCGGTACATCTGTCATTGCGAGCGCAGCGCGGCAATCCCATCCCAGATGTCATTGCGAGAATGCCCCAGGCATTCGCGGCAATCCTGCCGGGGCATGGGCCAACGCCGCCGTGCGGGTACCCTCACCGGCCACCAACCGCAACTATTACACCACCCATCGGGACGTACCCGCATCAAGGAGCGTCATCGATCATGGGCAGTGTCCATCACCATCAGACCCAGGCCCGGCGGTTTCTGTCGCTGGCCCGGTCCGACCACAACTCCGGCAAATACGATCGCGCCGCCAACGCGCTGGCCAGGGCGGCCTCGCACGCGGCCACGTCGGCCTTGTTCCACTGCGGCCTGTTGCGCCGGCCCACCCGACGCAAGCTGACCAACACCCTGTTCATGCTGGCGGATGCGGGACAGATCTCCAACGGAGGGGTCCGCATCTTCCGCAGCATCTACCAGCTGCCCGACCAACTGGCTGTGGCAAACCAGAGCCAATGCCAACGCTTGTCCCGTCGGGCCCGCAACCGTGTGGCGGCGTTGATCCGCGCGGTGGAGGGAGCCGTCGCTGGCCGTCCCACGTCGGGACGCGGCCGCCGCAACCGTCCGCCCCGCCGACCCGCCCCGACCTGCGTGCCGGAGATCATCGCCCTGCCGGATTACAAGGAGATAGCCAAGGCCCACAACTTGGTAGGAGCGCCGTTGTCCCGTCGACCGGACCCCCACGGTTTCTACGCCCGTGGGGAGACGCCGCCCGAGTGTCCCTGCCATCCCGTGCCGCTGCCCATGCGCGATGACCGCGACGCCATCGAGTTGTCGCCCCTGTGGAAGCGCGCCCTGGAGCGCACCTTCCGCGTCCCCTTCCCCGACACCATCCCCGTCCGCCTGGCCTATTCGTGAGCCCCACGGCGGGCCACCATCCGACGTCCCGACGCCGACCGTCTGACGCGTACCCACTCGCGTTCACACTGTCATTGCGCGCCCTGTCCTCCTGTCATTGCGAGCGAAGCGCGGCAATCTCGTCGCCCCAACACACTCCGCTCATCCTGAGCCTGTCGAAGGATCACGACGAGCCCGTCGAACCGCGCCCGTCACCACGGCGCCCCGCCAATTGTGGTATCCTGTGAACGCGCCGGCGGTGGGCCGGCGCGCATAGTGTCAGTCATCTCCGGAGGTCCGCTTTGTACCAGATCGTAAGCGATGCCACCCTGCAGGCCTTGTCCAAAATCGACTCCCCCAGCATCTGCAACGCCATCGAGGGGTTCGACTTCCGCCCCAAGAATGCTGGCTTCATGCTGCCGGAGATCAAGACGGTTTTTCAGGACTTCCCACCCTTGGTCGGCTACGCCGTCACCGGCGTCATCTCCGCCAATCGTCCCGAGGGTCGCAGCGTTGCCCGTGAGGACTGGTGGGACCTCATCGTCTCCGTGCCCGAACCCCGGTTCATCGTCCTCCACGACATCGATAACCCGCCCATGGGCGCCTATTGGGGCGAGGTCCAGTCCAACATCCACCGGGCCCTGGGTGCCGTCGCCGTCGCCACCGATGGCACCGTCCGCGATCTGGACGAAGTCCGCGATCTGGGGTTCCAGTTCTTCGCCAAAGAGGTCTCCGTCTCCCACGCCTACGTCCACATGGTGGATATGGGAATTCCCATCGAAGTGGGCGGCCTCACCGTCCAGACCGGTGATCTCCTCCACGGCGACAAGCACGGCGTCACCAACATCCCCTTCGAGCTCGCCGACCGTATCCCCGATATGGTCAGCACCATCGCTGATTACGAGCAGAAGACCATCGGCCTCTGCCAGTCCCCTGATTTTTCGCTGGACGCCCTGAAAGAGGTGGCCAAGATCACACGTCCCTACTGACCTGGTGCCATGATAACTCCAACCAAAATTCTCCCCGCACTGCTGCTCGCCGGCGTCGCTCTCCTGAGCCTCGCGGCTTGCAACCTCATCACTCCGCCTACCCTGGGCCAGCCCGAACCCGAAGCGGCGCCCAACACGGCCCCGGCTGATCCTGCCGCCGCTATGCCGAGGCCCGCGGCGACTTCTGCCTCCCAAGCAGCGTCCGGCGTAGCGCCGGCGCCCACCCCCGCCGTCTTGGTTTCCGGTGGCCGTTCCATCAAGCAGTGGTCCGCTCCCCCTGCCCTGATGATCGACCCGGGAGTGTCGTACGCTGCCGTGATCAACACCACGGCCGGCTCCATCACTGTCGATTTGTTGATCTCTGACGCGCCGAACACCGTCAACAATTTCGTATTCCTGGCCCGCGAGGGCTTCTACGACAACGTCATCTTCCACCGCACCATACCGGGATTCATGATCCAGGGCGGCGACCCCACTGGCACGGGTACCGGCGGCCCCGGCTATACCTTCGCCGACGAGGCGGTTCAGCGCCCCTATTCCCGGGGCGTGATGGCCATGGCCAACGCGGGTCGCAATACCAACGGCAGCCAGTTCTTCCTCATGCATGACGACTATCCGCTGCCGCCCAACTACACCATTTTCGGGCATGCTGTCTCCGGCATCGAGACCATCGACGCCATCGCCACGGCGCCCACCCAGCCCGGCGGTGAAGGCTCGTCCCCCGTCAACCCCGTGGTCATCCAGTCGGTGGAGATCATCGGCCCGTAACTTTCCGTTGGACATTGCGCCAAAGATGATCAGTGCCCACGGCGCCATGATCCAGCGCCGGCGAGGAGCGCGTTATGCCATTTGAAACGCTGCTCTACGACGAGCAGGACGGCATCGGGTACCTGACCCTCAACCGTCCCGACAAGCTCAACGCCCTCAGCCCAACCCTGATGGCCGAGTTCCGCGAGGCGCTGGAAGGCATCGAGGCCAACCCCGATGTCCGTGTGGTCATCCTGACCGGCGCTGGCCGCGCCTTCTCCGCTGGTTTTGACATCGAGACTGAGGCCGGCGGCCCCAACGGCGAACCCCTTTCGGTTGACGGACGCCGCTCCCGCCTCAAGTACAACATCGAGACCTTCCTGATGGTCTGGAACCTCAGCAAGCCGGTGATCGCCGCCGTCAACGGCTACGCTCTGGGCGGCGCCAGCGAGCTGCTCCAGGTCTGCGACGTCAAGATCGCGTCCGATCGCGCCATCATCGGTGAGCCCGAAATCCGCCTCGGCTACGGCGCCCCCTTCCTGATCACCCCCTACTCGGTCAACCTCGCCTTGGCCAAGGAAATGATGCTGACCGGCGATACCGTTGACGCCCACGAAGCCGCCCGCATCGGCCTGGTCAACCGCGTCGTCCCCCACGACTACCTCATCGCCGAGTGCGAGCGCGTTGCCCGCAAGATGCGGAACATCTCCGCCATCGGCATCAAGACCACCAAGATCTCCATCAACCGGGTCCTCGAGTCGGCCGGTTTCCTCTCCGCCCTCGACCACAACCTCGAGCTTATGACCCAGTTCGACACTGCTGACACCCCAGAGCATGCCGAGTTCTCTCGTATCCGCGCCGAGCAGGGACTCCGCGCCGCTCTGGAGTGGAGCCGCGCCCGCTTCGAATAAAGCAAAGGGGCGGACCATCGTCCGCCCCTTTTGTTTTCTCGCGGGTTCGGTGCGTTAGCCGCCCCGTTTTACTTCCACGTCCGCCATCTTCTCGATGAAGTGCAGAATGGCTGAATGGTCGGCATCCTGCTCCCCGTCGTTCACCAGTGATCCCAGCATCTGCTGCACCAGCGCCGTCACCGGCAGCGGCACGTTTAGCTCGGTGGCCGTCTGCAGCACGTTGCGCAGGTCCTTCTGGTGCAGGCGGATGCGGAAACCCGCGCGGAAGTTTCGGTCCAGCATCATCGGCCCCTTGGCCTCCATCACCGCGCTGCCGGCCAGGCCGCCCCGTATGGCGTTGAACACCCGCTCCGGGTCCACGCCTGCCTTCTGCGACAGCACCATCGCCTCGCTCAGCGCCTCGATGTTCGCCGCCACGATGATCTGGTTCGCCAGTTTCGTGATGTTGCCGGCTCCCACGTCGCCCGTGAGCACCACGTTGCCGCCCATAACCTGCATCAGCGCTTCACACCCATCGAACACCGCCTCGTCGCCTCCGACCATGATCGCCAGGGTCCCCGCGATGGCCCCCGGCTCGCCCCCGCTTACCGGGGCGTCCAGGAACTTCACGCCCTTGTCCGCGCACGCCGCCCCAATCTTCTGCGACATCGACGGCGCGATGCTGCTCATGTCGATGATCACGGAGCCCGATTCCGCTCCTTCCAGCACTCCCTCCGGTCCCAGGATCGCCCGCTCGGAATCGGCCGAGTCCGGTAGCATCGTGATGGTCTTGGCGTTGCCTGTCGCCGCGCCCGCCGGTGAGGATGCCGCGGTCGCTCCTTCGGTGGCCAGCTCTTCAATTGGCTCACCAACGATGTCGTACACGGTCAGTTCGTAGCCCGCCGCCATCAGGTTCCGCGCCATCGGCTTGCCCATGATCCCCAACCCAACGAATCCAATCCGCTCTGCCATTGCTCTTCCTCCGTCCTGGGTTCGCCGCATGGCGAACCCGGTTGATGTCCGGTACTGCCCCGTTATTATACCCGCCGCATTCCTTCGTACGGGTCGGCTATTATCAATCGCCATCGCCGGGCACGCGGCGTGCGACTGCCGCGTCATGTGCATCCCGGGCTGTTCGAATGATGGGCTCACGGTGAGCGCGTGGAACCGAGCAAAGCGCGACAACCCATCGCTCGCCTCACGCGTACCCACGTTCTCGAGAACTGTCATCGCGAGTGCCCTTTCCTTTGTCATTGCGAGCGAAGCGCGGCAATCTCGTAGCCGGATCGACGGCTGTTGCCCCAACGAGATTGCCGCGTCGCCGCGCTCATCTCAATGACAAACTGGGTACGCGTCAGATCGCTCGCTCACCCTGAGCTTGTCGAATCATCCGCCACCGCCGACCAAACCGGAGCGTGGGGCGTACACGGCAACTCCTCCCCTGCGAAAGCAGCCTTCTCTCCGCACTGGCGTGCGAAGGCGTCAGGCGGGTGCTCCCGGATCCACTAGTATCAAGGCTGAGTCCGCCGCCGCCGCGACCTCCCCTGCGGTGGTTTCCGCCATGTTCCGTAGTGACGTCGTGGTTACGGAAGGTTGCCCCGCTAGCCCTATGACCAGCCTAACCGGCGCGCTTGACCAGTCGCCCGATTTTGCCAGCGCCACCGCTGCATCCCGCCACGTCCCCGCTCCGTCTGCGCCCAATATGACCACCGCTCGCCCGCCTTCCGGCACGGGTGTTGCCCGCTTTAGCTGCTCCACCGACGCGCACAGCGCTGTCAGCGGCGATATGGCCGCCTGCTCCAGCGCCCGCCTGTAAAATCCGGCCGCCGCGACGGTCGAAACCGTGCCTACCGCCTGCTCCAATTGGCTAAGCAAACCGGGTGCGGATTCCGCTGGATCCCCCAACGTCACCACCATCGACCAAAGGCCAGCCCTGATATCGCGAACCAGCCGGTTGACCAGCTCCTCCCGATTGTCCGAGCGTAGTTCCAGCGCCACCGAGCGTATCCACGGGCGGGAAATTGCCAACGCCGCCTCAGATCCGATGACATAATCGGCGTTGGACATCAGCTGTCGTGTTGCCGTCGGCACGGCTTCCCGATTTCCTGTGCCCAGTCCGGCCACCGTTACTGCCCGTTCAGCAGACCGGAACGCCGCTACGTATTTTCGTGTTTCCACCACCTGCCGGGCGTGGTTGCCCTCGTGTCCCGACACCCGTTCGATCAGGTCCAGCAGGGACAATGCGGGATAGTTGTTCTCCGGGTTGTATGGAGTGGCCGGCAGGTCCAGTTGCTCTTCGGTCAATCCTGATATCAGTCTGCGAAACCGCTGGTAGTTGGCCTCCAGTTTGGCCACGTCGGCGGCGATGCGATCGGTGCGAGCGTCGAAGGCAGGCAGCATCTGCCGCTCGCCCGACGCTATCTGCTCCAATGCTTCCACGAAGCTCTCCGTGAGCAGGTGCTGCATCACCTCCCAAACCGACCAGCGCGATCCCAGGAACGCTTCCGCCTGTCCCACGCCGTCCAGTGCTTCCAGCAGCGCGACATGCCCTTCATCCAGTCTTCGCAGTGTCCGCTGTTGACGCTCGTGTGCGGACAATGCCTCTGAGTTGGCATCGGCGGGCATGTCGTGGGAAACCATTGCAAATCCCCTTCAATGTTCTGTGCATTATCGTCGGCGTCGCATTATTGCACATCCCTCCGCCCGTTTCGGTGTCCCAATCGGGTATCATGAATCATGGCCGGCGAGAGTGTCCTATCCGACCTCAATATTCGTGCTGGACAGACAGTGTCGGTACAGCGCATGGATACCGTGCTGACTGAACTCCGCGCCCGAGCGGAGACCGCCGGCCTCTCGGCTACGCTCTACTTTCCCGGCGAGGCGGCGGGCGATGACTCCGCCATGTCCACCCTGTCCCGCGATAGGAAGCCAGACTCCTGGATCACAACGCTCGAGGCGGCGGGCAGCCGTGTCCTGCGCTCTCCCACCGGCGTTGTCGCGTTTCGCATTGGTAACGTCGGCTTGGCCGTTCTTCCCCCGTTCCCCCTGAATTCCATGTGGACCGGGGACATCATTTACGACTGGCCACTGCGCACCATCCTGTCTGCACAGCTGACCATCGGCGTCGCCCTGGTGCGTTTGGGCCGCTACGCGATCGCTGTCTACGAGGGCCAGAAGCTGGCCGTATCCAAGACCGATACCCGCTACGTGAAAGGCAAGCATCACGCTGGCGGTACCTCCCAACGCAGGTTCCAGCGGGTCAGGGAAAACCAGATTCACCGTCTGTATGCGGAGGCGTCCGGCGTCCTGGACGCGCAGTGGAGGCCCCGGCTCCACCGGTTTGATTACGTTGCCCTGGGAGGCGAAGCCGCAACGGTCAACGGTTTTGTCCGGGAGTGCCAGACGTTAGCCCGACTTGCCCCGATAACCCTGGAGCGGCGACTGGACGTCCGTGAGCCCAATCGGGCCTCCCTGGACAAGGTCGGGCCCATGCTCTATCAGTGCCGCCTGTACCCCCTGAGCTGGCCCGAATAGAGGGGGGATCGCACCGCCGGTGATATAATTCCGCCATGACATCGGCGGAGGACCAATCCATTCCATCCGAGGTCGGGTTTCAGCGCGCCATCGGGCTCTTGGAATTCGATCAGATCCGTCTCCGCTTGGCGGAAACCACCCGCACCGCACTGGGCGGCGAGGCGGCCGTCGAACTCGCGCCTTCGTCAGACCCCCGTGACGTCGTGGTGCGGCAGCAGGAAACTGCCGAAGCTCGCCGCCTGTTGGATACCACCGGCGCTCTGGAACTCGGCCCGGGTGAAGATCTCCGGCCGGCGGTCCAGCGCGCCCTATTGGGTGGCGTTCTGCGCGGTGAGGAACTACGCAACGTGGGCGCATTGGCTGAGGCCGCCCGCTGGACCCGCAACTCCCTGGCCCGCCGCGACGATCTTCCCGTGTTGGCGGCCGTCGCCCAGAACCTGCCCAAGCTGCCCGATTTGGAGAGCGCCGTCAATCGGGCCATCAGCCCCATCGGTGAAATGCTCGATGACGCTTCACCGGAGTTGGCTCGCCTCCGCCGCGAATCCCGCTCCGCCTGGTCTTCCCTCAATGAGGTGATGCAGCGCGCGCTGCGCCGGTATCAGCGGTCCGGCGTCACCCAGGAAGAAATCGTCACCGAGCGCAACGGACGCATGGTCCTGCTGATCAAAACAGAGTTCAAGGGCCAGGCTCCCGGAATCATTCACGACGTGTCCGACAGCGGGGCCACCGTGTTCATTGAACCCATGCCCGCTATTGACCTGGGCAACCGCTGGCGCGAGACCCGCCTTGCGGAGCAGCGTGAAGAGGAGCGTGTGCTGCGCCAGTTGTCGGACATGGTGGGCCGCTACTCCGACAATATAACTCTCATGCTGACCCTGCTAGCCAGGCTGGACCTGGCCGCGGCCAAGGGCCGTTACGCGGCCTCGCTGAGGGCCGTGCCGCCCACGCTGCTGGGTGCAGGCGAGCCGCGTCGCATGGAGATCACGGGGGCGCGGCACCCCCTGCTGACCGGCGAGGTTGTTCCCACCACTATCGGGATCGGCGCCGACCATCCCGTGCTGGTCATCACTGGCCCCAACGCCGGCGGCAAGACTGTCGCCCTGAAAACCGTGGGCCTGCTGGCGATGATGGCCCATGCGGGCCTCCAGGTGCCGGCAGACGACGCCATCATTCCACCTCTGGACGGCGTCTACGCCGACATTGGTGACCAGCAGAGCATCTTCGAGTCCCTGTCTACCTTTAGCAGCCATGTCCGTAACCTCCAACGGATTATGGACGCCGCCACGCCCCATTCCCTAATATTGATCGACGAGCTTGGTTCGGCTACTGATCCCGAGGAAGGATCGGCGCTGGCCATAGCGCTGCTGTCCCACCTGCGCAACCTGGGAGCAATGGTGGTGGCCACCACCCACCACCGCAACGTGGCGCGCCTGGCCCAGGAAGAGACCGGGATGGTCAATGCCAGCGTGGACCTGAACCCGCGCACCCTGGAACCCACCTACCGGCTCACCCACGGTGTTCCGGGCCGCAGCTACGCCCTGACCATAGCCGCGCGGTTGGGTTTTCCCGAAGCGGTCATCTCGGGCGCTCAGGCGCACCTCGAGCCCAGCCACGTCCAAACCGACCAACTCCTGCAGGAACTCCAGGAGGAGCGGCTCACCGTGTCTGAGCTTCGCCGCCAGGCCGAGCAGGCGCTGGCGGCGGCGCGCGCTCGGGAGCAGGAGATCGCCCGCCAGCTGGAGACGGTTGAGGATACGAAGGCCCAGTTGGTGGAGGATGCCCGCCGCGAACTCGCAGAGCAGATCGGCGAGTTGTCCGGCCGGATCCGCCGCGCCGAACGTTCGCTGGAACGCTCGGCGGTTGCCGGCGTCAATCAGAACCGCGAGGTTGACCTGCGTGCTGAGCGGGAGCGGCTGGCGGAAACCCAACGGGAGGTGGTTTCGCCGGATTGGGCGCCGATCCCGGTGGAGCGGCCGCCCTGGTACCACGACCTCCGCGTCGGTGACCGGGTGTACATACGCGGCGTATCCCGTCCGGTTGAGGTGGTGAGTCCGCCCGATCAACAGCAGGAAGTAGAGGTCGTCATTGGCAGCATGCGCGCCCGCCTGCCGGTCTACCAGTTGGATCGTCCAGCCGACCGGATCCATCCCGTCGCGGAGCAGGCTGGCGTGGTCTATCGTCGGCCCGAGGGCAAGCGGACCATGAGTCCTGAGGTCAACCTCCACGGGTACCGGGTGGATGAGGCGTTGAACGTGATCGACTCGTTGCTGGACGATGCCGCGCTGGAGGGCATGTCGTCGCTCAAAATTGTTCACGGCAAGGGTACGGGCGCCTTGCGCCGGGCCATACGGGAATACCTAGCCGGACATCCCCTGGTAGCCGCAACGGAGCCGGGAGAGGGTGGCAACGCCGCGGGCGTCACCGTGGTCCAGCTGAGATAGGTCAACGGCACCGACCCGGCGATACTCCCAACAAGCGCGGTGCCCGATGCACCGGCTCGTTGCCTGTGATCAGTCGGAGACGCGCCTGACACGGTGTGGCTGCCGAAGGCTGGAGCAATCCCAGGGGTGTCGTTGCTCACGCGTACCCAGTTTGTCATTGCGAGAAGCGTAGCGACGCGGCAATCCCGGCGCCAGGACGATGTCTCATCCGCCAACGAGATTGCCGCGCTTCGCTCGCGATGACAGTTTGAACGTAAGTGGGTGCGCGTCAGGATATTGTTGCCCTTGACACCCTGCATTGCCTGTTCTACCGTTGTGCCAACATTCCAACTCCGCAGGAGGTATTCACATGGCCCAGATAGTTGGACTTGGACACGTGGGCATTTACGCCACCGACCTCATGAACATGCGCGATTTTTACAGCCGTGTGCTGGGGCTCAAGATCGCCGACGAGGATCTCGAACAGCGCCGCATGGTTTTCATGAGTTCGGATCCCGTGGCCGAGCACCATGAATTCGTGTTGATGGAGGGCCGTGTCACCTCCGACGACGCCAAGGTCATCCAGCAGATCTCCTTCGCCGTCCCTTCCATCCAGGACATGCGCGATTTCAAGGCTCGCATCGATGCTGAGAACGTGACCATCGACCGGATTGTCAGCCACGGCAACGCCTTCGGAATGTACTTCTTCGACCCCGAAGGCAACCGCATCGAGCTGTATTACAAGACTGGCTTCCCGGTCCCGCAGCCTCACGGGGACCCGCTGGATCTCAGCCGCAGCGACGAAGAGTTGCTGGATGAGGCCAAGGAACTGCTGCTCACCAAGAGCTAATCAGATAATCCCGAGGCATCGCCGCCGCTGCTGGACTACCGGCAGCGGCGGTTTATCATTTTCGGAGCTCCCTTCATGGCATCCCAGCGCCGCTCCGAGTCGTCCCGGGCCGCCGAGATTTCCGGCCCGGTCGCCTACGACGAACTGCCCAGGCGTTACCACCGCTGGAAGTGGCAGGTGCTGGTGTCCTTCTGCGCCTTCTACCTGTTCGTTTACACTGGGAGGTTCAATTTCTGGCCCACGTCGCCCTTGATCAAGGACGACCTGCAGCTGACCAACATCGAGATAGGCATCATCAATGCCATGCTCCTGTGGGGGTTCATGCTGGGCGACCTGGTGCACGGGCGAATGTCGGAGGCCTACGGGCTACGGCTGTGGGTGACGTTGGGCGCGGTTTTCACCACCGTGTTCAACTGGGCGGCGTCCTTTGGCACCTCGGCGGTCGGCATTGCCATTCCGTGGGCGATCACCGGCTTTGTCAACGCCGCCTGCTGGTCGCCGGCCATCAGTATGCTCAGCCAATGGTGGCCCCGCCGGGAGCGCGGCATGGCCATGGGCATCCTGGGCACCGTGACGGGCGGCGCAATGCTGCTGATGTGGTGGCTGAGCAGCTGGGTCGCTGCAGAATGGGGTTGGCGCGCCGCTTTCCGTTACCCGCCGCTGATGATCCTGGTGATGGGTGTCGCGTTCTACTTTCTGACTCGCGACCGACCGCGAGATGTTGGCCTGCCCGAATACATCGAGGAGGACGAGATCTCCGCAACACCGGAATCGGTGAGCGACGAGGAGCTCAAAGGACTGGGGCCCTACAAGATCCTGCTGACCAATTCGAGGTTCCAGCTGGCCTGCCATGTCAAGGGCCTGGAAAACGTGGCCCGCTATGGGCTAACCACATGGGTTCCGCTCTACTACTTCGAGGCCGGCGGTCTAGACATAACGCAGACCGTCCTGATCACCTTCCTGCTGCCGCTGGGTTATCTCATCGCTCCACCCGTCGCGGGGGTCATTTCGGACCGCATGCTGGGGAGCCGGCGCCGTCCCCTGGTAATCGCGTCCTGCTTCCTGTCCGCCGCAGCCCTGGTGGCGATTGCGATAGCGCCGCCGTCCAACGCCTGGTTGGGAGCGGGACTGATGCTTTGGGGAGGCATCAGTATGGGAGTGTCCCTCATCTCCACCATTTCCGTGGACCTGTCGGGCCGCAAGATGGCTGGCACCGGAGCCGGTGTGCTGGACGCCCACGGTTACCTGTACGCCGGCGCGCAGGCCCTGATATTCAGCGTCCTGCTGGACATGACGGGCAGCCCTTGGCCCATCGTGTTCCTGGCCATGGCGACGACGCGCCTGATCTCGGCCGCAATGATCAGCCGGGTGCGGGTGTAGAGTTCGGTCTATTGCCACAGCGGGTGCAGCGTGGCACCCTCCAAAGGGCATGTTGCACACTCTGGGACGGATTGCTTACCGCTGGTATCTGATCGCCATTGTGGCCGGCGTGGTGATCGTCGCCGTGCTGGCACTGTTCAGGCCGGCAACCACCGCCATCCACACCGCCGCATTTGCTGCCCAGGTGCTGCCTGCGCCGGTCAAGTTTCAACCCTGGCTGGCAGCCGAGCCGGAGCATCGGAGAATATCGTTTCGACGCGATGATGGGACCGATGGACAGGCCGACGTCTATGTCGTTCCCGATGAGAAGCGGCGGGCCGGCCTGCTGGTGTTTTTGGGAGCCAACGCGGCCGGCGCCGACGATCCCGAGGTAATCAACCTGGGCAAGGCGCTGGCGCGGGCCGGTTTTGCGGTGATGTACTACTGGTCACCGACGATGGGAGAGCAGGCACAGATCGACGCCGGCGAGATTCCCAACCTGGTGGCGGCCTTTCAGCATCTGCGCGAGGAGGACTACGTTGACCCGCAGCGCGTCGGGCTGGCAGGTTTCTCGGTGGGGGCGTCCTTTGCCCTGGTGGCGGCGGCCGACCCGCGCATCGCCGACGATATCGCCTTCGTCAACGCGTTCGGCGGGTACTATGATACGGCGGATTTGATGGTCCAGATCGCCGCCGGCCGAGCGATGGAACAAGGCGCCGAAAGAGCATGGGAGGTGGACCGGCTGACTCGTCGCGTCTACGACAATATGCTCATCGATTCCATCGATGACCCGGCGCATCGGGAGGTGGCCAGGGCCATTGGCGGAGGCGACGGATATGACACCAATGATCGGCTCCCACGATCGACTGCCGCCGCTTTCGCCCTGTTGACCGGAGCCGAGCACATCGGTCAGGCGAGAGGGTGGTATGCCCAGTTGTCGGACGACTTCCGCTCTCGGGTCGATTCCATAGCGCCCTCGCACCACGTGGGGCAGTGGAGCAGCAACACAGCGATGCGGGTCATGCACGATGTCGGCGACCCGCTGATCCCCGTGGGGGAGTCAAGACGACTGGTCGATGCCCTACGCGAGCAAAGGCCGGAGGTGGAGATGTACTACACCGAGACCGATATCTTTCGCCACGTGCGCCCGGATGCCGACCGCGATCTAAAGTCGTTGCTGCGCGGCGCCTTTCAACTGTACCGGCACATGTTTCACATCGTGGCGGTGGCGCGTCAGCCCGCGGGGTGAAGGGATCAGTTCCGGTTCTTCAGGCGTTCCAGCTGCTGGACGGTGCCGGGCAGTTTCCAGTCGACGTAGAGCAGGACGTGTTCCTTGATCGCCTCTTCGTGAACGCGGCAGGAGAAGCAGGCGCGATCGATGCACAAGCCGTGCCTGGGGCGCAGGGCTTCCCGAAGGGAAATCAGCTGCTCGGCCAACTGTGGGTCGATGGGTTGGCCCTGACGGGCGAGTTCCAGTAGCGACTCCATCTGGTCGCCGAGGCGCTCCAGCAGTTCGTTGTACCGCTGCAGGCCCTGTTCCACGAAGTTGCGCGGCTCAGTGGCCTTGAGGTAGGGGATCATCTGCATATCGGGAACATCGGCCATGCTGCACCTGCACTGTAGCGCGTGACGCGGTCAACCTGTTCGGGCCACTGTATCACACGGCGCGAAGGCCCTCGGGCACTGGGGACCTCATGCGTACCCAGTTTGTCATTGCGAGCGAAGCTCGGCAATCTCGTTGGCGAAGGAGCGATCGGTCAGGCGACGGGATTGCCGCGCTTCGCTCGCAATGACGGTTTGCATGCAGGTGAGTACGCGTGAACATTGGGGACTGGTTGTTTGTCGCTACGATCGGGTTTCTGCCGGGTCCAGCGATGTGTCCCGGTCCGCTGCCAGGGCGGCTTCCATGGCGGCGATGGCGACCTCGATCTGGTCCTGGTCGGGTTGCCGGGTGGTGATCAGCTGGAGGGCGAGGCCGGGCGCGGCGAGGGCTCGGCCAAACCAGGCCTGGCGATGGGCTCCGGCGAACCGGATGATTTCGTAGCTGACGGCCGCCACCACGGGGATGAGTGCGATGCGGGAGAGGATGCGCCATTCCAGATCGGGGCGGCCCAGCAGGGCGAATACCAGCACCGACACCACCGCCACCGTGAGCAGAAAGGCGGTGCCGCAACGCGGGTGAGGCGTGGGATGCCGGCGCACATTGTCCACGGTGAGAGGCTGGCCAGCTTCATAGGTATGGACCGCCATGTGCTCGGCGCCGTGGTAGGCGTACACACGGCGGATGTCCTTCATGGCGGAAATGCCGGACACGTAGGCTACCAGGATGACCAGCCGGATGACGCCCTCGATGAGATTGCTCACCACGGACGACTCGAGGAACGGGTCGATGAGGCGGACGGCCAGGAGGGGAAGGATGAGGAAAATGCCGACGCCGAGGGCAAGAGCGACCGCCATGGTCAGTGCCATAGCCCATTTGCTGGCGGAAGAGTCTCCGCCGTCAGCGCCATCGGGTTCCCCTGCGGCGATGATGGCGGAACGCTGCAGAGATTTCATGCCGTACCACAGCGTTTCGGCGAGGATCAGGACGCCACGAACGAAGGGGACGCGGCGAATGCGTCCAGAAAACCGCGAGCTCACGGGCTCGGTGTCGCAGAAAATCTCGCCGTTGGGCTGACGCACGGCCAGGCTGTAGTGGCGCACGCCACGGATCATCACACCTTCGATTACGGCCTGCCCGCCGTAAAGCGGACGAGCTGGCGACGATCCGGCGGACTGGGAAGCGGGACTCCGACTAGCCATACAGCTTATGCCACGCTTCCTGGAATGCAGTCTCGGAGAAGGCGTCGGGCTGCAACCACAAGGCTCCGCCGAACTCTTCCTCCAGCTGGCCCTCGTCGCGAACGTCGGCCCGAGAGAGGAGGTAGGTTACCGGGAGGTCCGCCAAGATTTCGGTGCTGATGACCAGATACTCCCAGTCCCAATCGAGGCCGTCTGGGTCGTAGAAGCGCACGGCCTGGCTGTGTTCCTGGGAGTGGAACTTCAGGCGGACTTCCCTGGCCCGCTCAGGGATACCGGCGATCACTTCGTCCTCATTGGGGCTGCGGCGAGCGATGAAGCACTGCCAACCATGCTCAGCCAGGCGCTCCGCCAAGTAGATGCGTCCGTACTCGCGGACGGTTTTGGGGACGTAGCGCGGCATGTTGCTTCTTTCGGTTGAGCCTTTGATCGATATCAAAACGGGAGCCGATGCCGGCTCCCGCCAAAGGTCAGCAATACCGCGTAGAGCTAGCCGTCGAGGTTGAAGCGGCGGCTAAAGCGTTCGATGCGGCCCTGGGTGTCAACGATGCGCTGCTCACCGGTGTAGAAGGGGTGGCACTTGCCGCAGATCTCGATGCGGAGCGCGGGCTTGGTGGCCCCGGTCTCGAATACGCTGCCGCAGGAGCAGGTAACGGTGGCCTTGAAGTACTGGGGATGGATTTCGGCTTTCATGGTAATCCCCTTACGCTGCGGCCGCAGCGACGTCGGCCATCGGATATACGCTAACCCGGCGCTTGCCCCTGGCGTGCCACTCGTAGGTGACCTGGCCTTCGATCTTGGCAAACAGGGTGTGGTCCCGGCCCATGCCGACGTTGGTGCCCGGTCGGATGCGGGTACCGCGCTGGCGCACGATGATGGAGCCGCCGGTGACCTGCTCGCCTCCGTACTTCTTGACGCCGAGGCGCTTAGGGTTGCTATCGCGGCCGTTGTTGGTGCTGCCGCCGGCCTTCTTGTGGGCCATGTCTCTATCCTCCGGTCTGGGGCTCGTGTCCGGCCTGGGGCTCGTGTCCAGCCTGGGGCTCGTGTCCGGTATCGATATCCTGGATGCGGATCCGGGTGTAGTTCTGCCGATGCCCCTTCTTGCGGCGGTATCGGGTCTTGGCCTTATACTTGTAGACGATGATCTTGCGATCCTTGTAGTGGGACTGGATCTCGGCGATGACCCTGGCGCCCTCAATAGTAGGGGCGCCGAAGCGCATCTGCCCGTCCCGGGACACGGCCAGCACCTGATCCAGCTCGGTGGTGCTGCCCTCTTCGGCTTCGAGCAACTCCACGTCGAGCACGTCGCCGGGCGAGACGCGGTACTGTTTGCCGCCGGTTTTAACGATTGCGTAATCCATTTTGGTAATCTCCCAAACGGCCTACCATTCTATGTTTCGGCATTTGGCGGTGTCAAGGACAAATGCGTCAGCACCGCGGCATTTCCGAAGCCGGGGCATCACAACACGCGCCGCGACGACCGGCGACGGGCCGCGCGGAATCGCGACAGCCCGGCCGGGCGTGGATCCGGCGACTTTCTGGCAACGCACGAACCGCCGACGCCCTGGGAAAGGTGTGCCGGTGGGAGCGTGGGTTGGGATTTTCGCGGCGACAGCAGACAGGCGATGGACTGCCGTCGCCTGAGACTTCAGGTTGGTGTTGCGATGGGCTTCCTCCGAGTTTTTCAGAGTGTACAGGCGATGATTTGGAGTGTTTGACCAGGTTCCGAGCGGTATCAGCCCTACGGCCGGAGGTGGTGCGCTGTGGTTTTGCTCTGATTCTCCATGCCTGAAGCATGGCGCGCTGTGGCGGGCGCGGTGGCCGAGGGGACTGCCCCGATTAAAGCGGTCGGAGACAGTCTCCTACAGAGGCCGGCAGCGACTTAGTGCTGATTGGCCGTGAACGCTCGGAACCTGGTCGATGGAACCGATTTATCGCCTGTGACGCCATTATAGAGCATACGTTCGGAATATGGCAAGAGGGGTGGTGTCACCCACGCTTTTAGGGTTTGTCCTTGCGAGGGACGAAGTGACGCGACGATGCCACCGCCTGGACGGTGTCTCCTCGGTTCCGTTTCTTTGTGCGTGGTAGCCCTGTAGGGCGAATATCAGCGTGCTGACATTGACGGTTTGCGCCCCTGTTGCCGGTGCGCCTTGCGAACTTTCGAGTATGTGTGTTGCCGTTTGACCGTCCGTCGTTTCTTGCCGGCCTGTTCCTGCTTTTGCTCACTTGGGCGCAGGGACGGGTCATAGCAACTTCTTTGTTGTGCGGAGCATATCGTATTGCCAATACAACTTACCTAACGTCGTTGCCGCCTGCCGGTACGACCGCCCGCCCGCCCCATGCGCAGATTCCCCTCATTCTTCATCCAACCGTTGGCGCGATTGACCTGTTGCAGGCCGATCAGCGTGTAGCGGTCGCGTTTTTCCTTGTTGCACGGCGGACACAGCAACGTCAGATTGTCGTAGGCGTCCGTTCCGCCCTGTGATCGCGGGTTGATGTGGTCAACCTCCAGTACGCGGGGGTCAAAGGTGTAGTCCCCGCCGCAACCCTGGCAGAACGGGCCGATGTCGGTCAGCAGCTTACCGTGTTGCGACCTGGGCGGCGGATACTGCAATGCCCGACCCGTTGGCGTTCGGAGCGTCGGCGTCGCCGGTTCGCCGCCGTCGGTGCGCTTGGGCGGTGCGGTCTCGTAGCGAATATCTCCAAAGGTTATGAGCGCCCCTTGTGCACGTCGCCCGCGTCGGTTTCTGACCGCCAAACCCTCGGATTCAAGGCGGTCTAGCACCATCTGGTGTGCGCCGTCCCAAATGTCCATCCCGACCCATTGGCGACTAGTCCGTTCGGCTACAATCGGCGTCGTGGCGCAACCGCAGAACGGGTCCAGCACCATATCTCCCTCGTTACTGCTAGCAACGACGACCCGCTCGTAAAGGGCCAATGGCTTTTGAGTCGGGTATCCCATCCGTTCCTTGGCCTGCGATGCAATGGACGGTATGTCATCCCACCAGTCTTGCAGCGGAACGCCGGGCATTTCGTCAAGGTAGCGTTTGTAAGCAGGCACTCCTCCCTGCCTGCGCTGCACGACTCTCCCCTCGTCAATCAATTCCTGCATCCGCACTTTGCTGTATCGCCAATAGCGCGTGATCCCCATGACTTCGTACTGTGGATTGCCTTTGGATGCGCCTCCTGGCCCGGTCAGATCGCCTAATCGGTATCGTCTCCCCGTGTCTTCCTCAACGTATTTGTCAAAGTTTTCCACGTAGGAAGGGTCGTAATCCGTATAGATCGGATTCCAAGTCCATTCGCCGGATTTGGTGTAGAACAGAATCACGCATGCACTCTGCCGTGCTGCTTGCGACCTTGCCTGCCATCGCTGTGAGCACTGGTGCGCTTCCATAGGATTTGACTGCGAAAATTATCCCTGCCGAAAATGGCGTCCAGCAGGCATTTGACCCAAGCGTGGGCGGTGTCGTCAATGTGCAGATAAAGGCTTCCGTCGTCGGCCAAGATGCGGTGCATTTCCAACAAGCGCACGCCGAGCCAACATAGGAACGCCGCCATGTCGTCTCCGTAGACTTCTTTGGCGGCGGTGATGACGTGCCATACTTCGGGCTCATCGCGTTGAATCTGAATTAGCCAATCGTCGTGGATGTCGGTGTGCCAACTCCAGCGGTCTTGAAACTGTGCGCCGGCGGCGAGACTGTCGGGCGTGGCGTGAAAGTCGCGGGACTTGTTGAACGGCGGGTCGGTGGCGATCAGGTTGACGGTGCCGCTATTCATGCCCCGCAGGAAGTCAAGATTGTCGCCGTGATACAGGGTGCGATTGGCAAAGTTTTGGTCTGGCATGGCCCGCGTCCCGTAAGTTGGACGAGTCGGGCGTCATGCTATCACAGGCACCACGCACACGAAAACGGAACCGTCTCCTACTCTGACGAGATTGCCGCGCTTCGCTCGCAATGACAGTTCGGTAGAAGTTGCGTACGGGCGGGAGGAGTGGAAGCGGGATTAATGATTATTCGCTCCCACGGAACCCGACTGCATGACAAGGGAAGCCGGCCGTGCGGACCGCGCTTCAGGAAGTGGCGGAAACGCTGACCATCACCACATCGAGGCCGTGGTACTTCTGGTGGCGGACTTCGGAGGCGTAGTGGCGGAGGAGGCGGTAGGAGACCTCGCCTTCGTCGGGGACCGGCGGCAGGGCGCTGAGGTATGAGATGTGGTCCTCGACGTTGTCGCCCGCGAGAGCCGATACGAACTCCAGCTCGACGGTACTGCCTTCGCGACGAGCGTCGACGGTGAGCCGGCGGGGAGACGCTGACGGCGTTTCTTCGTCCTACTGGGAGAGGATCGCCAGCGTTTCTTCGCCGGCGGCGGCCAGGCGGTCGGCGGACGCGGGGTTCCATCTGATGCGGGAGGCGAATGCACGCAAGAATTCGTCCACCTTCTGGGGTGCGTCGTCATCGAGTTCGACGCGGAGCCGGCGTCGTCGTGGTTGGCTCAACTCCAGGAACGCCATCATCAGGACCGCGACGACGGCGCCGGAGGTCATGCCGTTACCCAACAGAATTGCCAGGAAACCGTCACCCAACAGCTCGGGGAAAATCACACCGTTCTGGAATCCCACGCCGATCCAGAAGGACACGCCGGCGACGGTGGCTTTGCGGTGGTCGAGGCCGTCCTGGATGATGATGCGCATACCCTGAACGAAAAGCAGGACGATGAGCACGCCGACATAGGCGGCGGCGACGGGGGACGGGATGGCGATCAGCAGGGCCGTGGCCTTGGGGAAGAAGGCGAGGACGATGAAGATGACGCCGCCGACGATGCCAACGCGACGGGCGGCGATGCCGGTGACCGCGGCGAGGGAGATGCCGGTGGAGTAGGTGGTGTTGGGGAGCGTACCGGCGATGCCGGAGAGGAAGTTGCCCAGGCCGTCGGCGTTGAGGGCTCCCTGCACGACGCGGTAGTCGGTGGCCTGGGGACGGCGGCGTGAAACGCGCTGGATGGCCACGCCGTCGCCGATGGTTTCGATGGCTCCGACCAGAGTAACCACGATGAAAGCCGGCAGGAGCGCCCAGAACTCGACGCTCGGGGTGAAGTCGAAGCCGGGCCAGGCTCCGAATGGGATGCCGATCAGGGAGCGTCCTTCACGTACTGGACGTCGTACAGTCCGAACGGGGCGGCGACCGCACAGCCGACGACGATGCCGACGACGGGCGACCAAAGCCGCAACGACGGAGGGCCCCGCAGGACGAGGGCCACAACGATGACGATGGTTGCCAAGGCGACCAACGGCGAAGCCGCGGAGGGAGTCCGTCGGGAACCTCGGCGAGCATGCCGAACACGATGGGCATGACCGTCGCGGCGATCAGCATGATGACGGTTCCCGAGACCACCGGGGTGAAAATCCGGCGGAGGACCGAGAGGCGGGCGGCGAGGGCAAACTGGAACAGCGCGGATATGACGACGAGGCTGGCCATCACGGCGGGTCCGCCCTCAACCAGCGCGGCGACGCAGACGGCGAAGAATGCGCCGGAGGCGCCCATGACCAGGATGTGTCCGGCGCCGATGCGCCAGACGCGGGCGGCCGGGATGATGGTAGTGATGCCGCTGATCAGCAGCGCTGCGAACACTGCCCACGCCAGGTATTCCGCGGGTTGATCGGCGATGCGGAAGACGACCGCCACGCCCAAGCTATGCGCCCGATGATGAGTAAGGCGGCCTGGGCTCCGGCGCCGGCGGCCAGCAGGTGGGGAGGATGTTCGTCCGGTTCGTAGCGGATGTGCTCGTTCATCTGGGTTGCAGCCAACGGTTACACGTCTGTTAGGTGCGGATTCATCACCGTATTCGGGTTCATAGTCGCGGACACTGAAGTGTCTGAAGGAGGAAACATAGTAAACGTGCTTCCAGCAGCGATATGCCGGAACTTCCCAAATCATACGCGAGGCACTATTGCAGCGGGAAAATATGCCGGCAAGGGGGTTTGTACGGCTCCAACTGGGGCGAGCATGCCGGCGATGATGGAGGCCGATGGATGGTTTGCGCGGCGTCCGCCGGCGCGCTTACAATGGCGGCGCGAATGATCCTCATATCGGCCATCGCCGGCACAGCCTCTAATAGAGGCCCGACGCACCAGGAGGCGCGACCATGCCCATCGAAAAGTTGTCTCCCGCTCTGGACGCCATCATCGACACCAACGCTCCCATTGAGGAGCACGGGTCAGGCTTTGGGGGTTCCGAGGGACCCGCCGAAGGCCCGGTGTGGTGGAGCGACGGCGGCTACCTGCTGTTCAGCGACATCCACAACAACCGTCGGATGCGCTACACGCCCGGTTCCGGCGTTACCGTTGAAGCGGAGCCGGTGAACCGGCACAACGGGCTGACCCGCGACCCGCAGGGTCGGCTGATCGCCGCGGAGCACGATGGACGGCGGGTCAGCCGGCTGGAGCACGACGGATCGACCACCGTGCTGGCCAACCAGTTCCAGGGCAGACAGCTAAACCGTCCCAACGACGTGGTGGTCAAGTCGGACGGCAGCATCTACTTCACAGATCCGTGGACGGCCCGGCGGCCGCGCGAGCAGTGGGAGCAGACCATCTCCGGCGTGTATCGGCTGTCCGCCGACCTGGGGACGCTGACGCTGCTGGTAGCCGACTTTGTGGTCCCCAACGGCCTGGCGTTCTCACCGGACGAAACCATTCTCTATGTGAATGACTCCCGCCGGGGCATCATCCGGGCCTTTGACGTGCAGGACGACGGAACGGTTTCGCTGGCGACGCAACGGGTGTTCAAGGACTTGCTCGGCGAGCGCGAGGGCGTGCCGGACGGTATGAAGGTGGACACCGAGGGCAATGTTTACTGCGGCGGCGCGGGCGGCCTGCACATCATGAACGCCGGTGGCGAGACCCTTGGCGTCGTAGTGCACGGGCAGCCGGCGACGACCAACCTGTGCTTCGGCGGGGCCGACTGGAGGACTCTGTATTTCACCAGCCGGAACACCGTCGGGAGCGTGCCGGTGAAGATCGCGGGGATTCCGGTTCCGGCGAAGTAACACTGGGGACGGAATGGCGGAGCCGCACGTCCGGCGGCTCCGCCAACGAACGGGTGACGGCAACGGGTCAACAACGGTGGAAGCCGGGTGCTAGAATGTTGGTATGCTGGAAGTCCGGGCGTATTTGGACCGTCGGGGCCGGAGCCCGTTCAGCCGTTGGATGGACGACCTGTCTCCGACGGTTCGGCATAGGATCCAACAGGTCATTGCCCGAATGGAGGATGGGAATTTAGGTGACACTTGAGCCGTTGGTGAAGGAGTGCTCGAACGCCGAGCAAACTTTGGCCCAGGCTACCGAATATATCTAGCATGGGATGGACCGGCGTTGATAATTTTGTTGGGCGGAGGCGACAAGGGAACCCAGCAAGATGACATCAACACGGCAAAGGAAAGGTGGCGGGCCCATAGAACACGACGGCTATAAAGGGGCAAATTGTGGCTATGTCTGAGGATTGGAAGATTGCCGAGCGCCGCGTGATACACCGTGATCCTGAGTTGCGTGCCGAAACCGTCAAAGGTATTCGCGAACTTTTGGCTACTGATGACGACGAAGACCGCCGCGTGGCTTGCCGGTTGGCCCGCGGGCTTCTGGAACTGGAATTCGACACGGATGCGGAACTACTGGCACAGCTTCGGGATTCAGTCCCTGCCTGACGTCAAAACGACACAAAAACACCAGGAGGCAAGACCATGCGCGTAGTACGAATAGCCAATGTAGAGCACGTGCCGCTGGGACCCGCCGCGGCGGTACCGGGATGGAGCGGCGGCGAGGTGCATCGCACCCGTCAACCCATCATCCCAGAGGGTGAGAGCGACTTCTTCAACGCCAGCGTGGTGAACTTTCAGACGGGCGCCCAGACGGGATGGCATATCCACAGCAGCGACCAGATCCTGGTCATTACCGTGGGGAACGGGATCGTGGCCAACGAGACCGAGGAGCATCACGTGGGGGTCGGTGACGTGGTCCAGATCAAGGCCGGCGAGAACCACTGGCACGGTGCGTCGGCGAATGGTTACATGGGGCACATCACCATCACCGCGAGTGACAGCACGGCCAGCCGGTAAACCGGCGAGCGATCATAGACCGGTAGGCGATTTACGCGGGGGCGAATGATCATTCGCCCCCGCGTCCGAGGGCAAAATTATGGACCTCATCGACGAAATTCTTGACAACGTGAAGACCATCGCCGTGGTCGGGCTCTCCGAAAATCCGGCGCGGGCCAGCCACGGGGTTACAGCGTATATGCAATCGCAGGGCTACCGCATCATTCCGGTGAACCCCGCACTGAAGGGTGCAACGGTACTCGGCGAGCAGTCCTACGACGACTTGGCGTCGGCTTTGGCGGCAGCCCAGGAACAGGGCGAGGGCATCGACCTGGTGGATGTGTTTCGTCGCAGCGAGTATGCCGGGGCGGTTACGGATGACGCAGTAGGCATCGGCGCGCGGTACGTCTGGATGCAGGACGGCGTGGTGGACGAGGCAGCGGCGGAACGGGCTCGGGACGCCGGGTTGGGCGTGGTGATGGACGATTGCATCCTGAGGCAGCACAAGCGGCGACGTGGCGGCTGACCTACCGCGAATTCGCTGGCTAACCGCGCCGGATCGGGGCAGGGCGCGATGAAGTATGACAACCCGTTCCCGGGGATGAATGCGTACCTTGAAAGCCCAGATATATGGCCGGATTTTCACAACGGACTAATTGGCCAGTTGCGCGACGTTCTGGGGCCGCAGCTGCCGGACCACTATCGCATTGCCCTGCACCGGCGCGTTGAGGTTGAGGAGCCGTTCGGCGCTCCGTCCGAGCTGAAACTGGTAGTCCCCGATGCGCTGGTAACGAGTGAATCCGTTGTGGTTGCGCGAGACGGCGGGGAAACGGCTGCCGCGGTCGCCGCTCTGCCCGATGAGGCCGTGTCGGTAAGGGTGCGAATGCCGCGAGAGGTTGGCGTGCTCTGGCTGCGGGTGGAAACGGTTCCGGAGCGGGAGTTGGTCACGGTGGTTGAGGTACTGTCCCCCACCAACAAGCGGCCGGGGGAGGGTCGCCGCCGGTATATCCGCAAGCGCGAGGCGATTGTCGGCGGACTGGTCAATCTGGTGGAGATCGACCTGCTGCGCCGGTGGGAACCGATGCCGCTGGAAACACCGACGCCGGCCAGCGATTACCGCATCCTGGTGTGCCGGAGCCTGGAGAGTCCTGGCGCCTGGTTGTACCCCTTCATGGTGCAGCAGCGCATCCCCAAGTTCACGCTGCCACTGCTGTCGGACGATGAGGCGTCCGCGCCGGAGGTGGACCTTGGCGCCATCGTGGACCGGCTCCACCACACCGCGCGGTACAACCAGGAAGCGCGCTACGATGGGCCGCCGCCGGAGCCGGCGTTTGGGGCGGAAGCGGGGGAGTGGGTGAAGGAACGGGTGGCGGGGTTTCAGACGGCGGGATAGCTGGCCATATGCCGTGATAACACGCCAAGCGAAATAGCCGGCGCTTTTAGGCCGGGTTGTCGACCAGTTGGGGCAGTTCCGTTTGCAACCCGTACGTCGCTGTGTGTATCGCAATCTGCTCGGCAGCGAATTGGGTCGCTTCGTACAGGTCAACCAGGTCGCTTATTTTTTCGACGTAGAGAAGGCCGTTCATGGCGTTGTGGCTGCGCAGCTCCTCCAGCGTCATCTGGTTGCGCTTGATCCCGTTGCAGGTGCGATGCAACAGTGCCAGGTTGTAGAGTTCATCGTTGCCCTGGGTTCCCTGGGCCGCTCTGCGCGCGCGAATATGGTCAACTTCCAACAGGGTTTCGTCAAGGGTGCCGTTGGGCCGGCGAGGTTCGTAGCCGCAGCCCCAGCAGATCGGCCCGAATTGGTCCATCAGCAGCCGCTTGGCATCGTCTTTCGGGATGCGCCCTGACCAGCTCGATGACTGCGTAGTCTGGCTAGCTCCGCGCCTTGATTGCCGCAGGTTGTGATGCGGCGCCGGGTCAACGTCGTCTCGCTCCGGCAATTCCCCCGGGCCGATGGTGCGGCTGGTGGTCCACTGCTGGGGTTCCTGAAAGCCCCGGTCTTTTCTCACCGATGCCAGGGCGTCTTTGGTGGCGTCGGTGGTTCCTGCCAACGCGATGCCGTTCAGATAAAAACGGCGCTTGAGCATGGTCCAGGCCCGGTAGGCCATGTCGCAGGCAATCCACTGGCGGCCCAGATTTTCCGCGGCAATCGCCGTCGTGGCGCAGCCGGCGAATATGTCCAGCACCACATCGCCGGGGTTGCTACTGGCGTTGATGATCCGTTCGTAGAGTTCCAACGGCTTCTGCGTGGCGTAGCCGGTACGCTCCCGAGCTTGAGAGCCTATGGGCCTTATATCATCAACGATGTCCTGGATAGGTACGCCCGGGCTTTCGTCAGCATATCTCTTTTGTCTGGGAACAGAACCGCGTTCCGGCCAATATATCAACCCAGCCTGGTCCAGCAGGTCCAGTTTCTCCTGTGTCGATAAGCTATCAAGATTAAATTTAGGAAACGCATTCCTCAACGCACTGGCCGGAACTGCCCAATGCCGACCGGAGTCCGTAGGATTTATGCCGCGCCAGTGCAATCCCGAGTCTCCCGACCTGGTGCCCGCTCCGGTTAGGCTAACTAGCTGGTATCGCCCTCTTTCATCCTCGAAACGATAGTATTGGTCAAGATAAGATTTATCATAGTCTTGATAAGTGCGGTTCCACTGGTAATTCTCGGACAATCCGTAAAAAAGGATAGTGTCGTGTATCGGACCCCAACGCTTGGCGCTACCGTGCGAGCCCGTCCTTTGCCAAACGATTTCATTGAGATAATTCTCTGATCCGAACACGGCGTCCATCAGCATCCGAAGGTAGCTGTTGGCGTGGCCATCGCAGTGCAGATAGATGCTGCCGGTGGGTTTCAGCACGCGGCGGCATTCCAGCAACCTTGCGGCCATGAACGCGATGTAGGCCGCTTCGTTTTCCGAGGCGCAGGCTTCCACCGCCTGGATTACCGCGAACACCTCAGGATAGTCGTCCTGAATGCTCATCTTCCAGGCCGGATGCACGTCCTCATCCCAGCTCCAGATGTCGTGGACGCGGGTCAGTCCCTGGCCTTCATTGTGCTCCACGCCGTGGGCCTGGGCCAGGGCGATTTCCTCGACGTACTCAGCGTCGCTGATGGGTGGGCGGGGGTTGCCGGTGAAGGTTTCGTTGGCGGCAAAGGGCGGGTCAATGGCGATGAGATCGATGCACTCGTTGTTCAATCGGCGCAGAAACGCCAAGTTGTCCATAATCGCCAGCGTGCGGTTCGCTACGTTCAGATCGCCCATAAGTTCTGCTCCCGGCTTTACTCCGGCGGTTAGGCGGGGATTCTACCACTGCGTGCTGGCATTCTGGAATCGTCTGCTGTCAGCAGTGTCGGGTGTCGGGTTCCGGCTTGCGCCGGAATGACGGTTCAGAGTGAAAGGCCACGAACCGGGACTTTGGAAGGCTCAGGGCCGCGGCCCTGTTTTCTTGACACTCAAGCGGGCCGGCGAGTAGTATGCGACCATCCGATAAAGGTTATTTGGTGCACGCTGGATTCGTGCTGCGCGCATGCGATAACCGGCGCTAATCGTTTCGGTCAAGATCGAAACCGTCATACCGCCCAGGAGGTACACGCGATGCCCACCAACCAAGAAATTGCCCAGATGGCGCACCTGATGCGTCGGGCCGGTTTCGGCGCCACCTACGCCGAACTGGAACAGCGCGCCGCCGCAGGCTACGAAGCCACCGTCGAAGAACTGCTCGATCCCATTGCGCAGCCCGACCTGGAAATGGATATCCTGGAGCGTCACTTCGTCGACTGGAAGGAAATGAACGCGCTGGAAGTGAACCAGGCGTATCTCACCTACCGGATGATCAACACCAAGCGCCCGCTGCAGGAGAAGATGGCCATCTTCTGGCACGGGATCCTGTGCACGGGCAACTCGAAGTGCGAGCACGGGCGGCAGATCCAGCTACAGTTGGACATGTTCCGTGATCTGGGCATGGGCAACTTCGACATCCTGTTGAAGGGCCTGTCCCGCGACCCGGCGATGGTGTTCTACCTGGACAACTGCATGAGCCACAAGGGCGCCATCAACGAGAACTGGGGCCGTGAGCTGCTGGAGCTATTCTCCCTTGGAGTCGGCATGGACGGCGAGGCCAACTACTCGGAGGATGACGTCAAGGAAGCGGCCCGAGCCTTCACAGGCTGGACCATCACCAACGCCGTTCCGCGCTACCCTTACGGTCGCTACGAGTCGAACTTCCTCTACAATCCCTACGACCACGATAATCAAGAAAAGACGTTCCTCGGCGAGACGGGCAACCTCAACGGCGACGACATCGTTGAAATCATTGCCCGGCAGCAGTCCGCGGCGCGGTTCGTATCGCGCCACCTGTACAATTTCTTCGTTGCCGATGAAGTGCAGGTGCCGGCCTGGCAGAACACGCCACCACGTGATCCGGAAGCGATCGCGCTGCTGGAGCAGACGTACTTCGACTCCGGCTACAACCTGACCGCCATGCTGCGGGTCATGTTCAACGCGGACTTCTTCAAGAATGCCCTCTTCGAGAAGGTGAAGAGCCCGACCGAGGTGGTGATCGGAACGATGCGGCTGGTGCAGGACTTCACGTCGCCGAAGCTGGGCCTCAACCCGCTGGCCAACACCATCCGCTACATGGGGCAGGACCTGATGAACCCCCCCACCGTGGAGGGCTGGCACACCGGCGCCGAGTGGATCGACTCGGGCACGCTGGTGGAGCGGATCAACTTTACCGCCGACCAGGTTGGCAACACCAGCTTGCCGGGTATCCGGGAGATCGTAGCCCGTCTGGACAGCGAGAAAGTGAGCACCGCAGAAGGCATCGTTGACCGCTGCCTGGAGATGGTCGGATCCTACGAGTTGGCTTCCGAGACGAAGGAGCAGTTGGTTGCGTTTGTCGGCAACGGCGGCGATCCGGCTCCGGGGACGCCCGAATACTCGGAGACCATCGCACAGACCCTGCAGCTAATCGTGAGCACCCAGGAGTATCAGTTCGCCTAGGGCGACGCGTTCAGGGGCGAGTGATTATTCGCCCCTTCGGGATCATCCGGCGCTGAACTCCGACCTCACCACAAGGAGAAACACAATGACCGCTACCAAGAAAGATCCGGTGCTGGTGGTGCTCCAGCTCTCCGGCGGCAACGACGCGCTGAACACGCTAGTGCCGCACGGGGACCCGCGCTACTACGACAACCGTCCGTCCGTGCGGGTGCCCGAGGGGCAGGCCCTGGACCTCGACGGATTCGTCGGGCTCAACCCCAACATGGGGCCCATGAAGCGGCTGTACGATGAGGGCAAGGTCGCCATCATCCAGGGGGTGGGATACGCCAATCCCAACCGGAGCCACTTCCGCAGCATGGACATCTGGCACACTTGCGAGCCCGACAAGCAGGGCACCGAGGGCTGGCTGGGCCGCACCATCCGCGAAATTGACCCCGGGAAAGAGAACGTGCTGACCGGCGTGAACTTCGGCCGCGGGTTGCCGCGGGCGCTGGCCGCCCCGGGAGTACCGGTTGCCTCGGTTGGGAACCTGGCTACCTACGGCGTGCTGACCGGCATTGAGGCCGAGGACCAGCGCACCGAGGCCCTGGACATCTTCTCCAGGATGTACTCGCCGACGCTCGGTCGCAGCACGGTGGTGGACTACCTGTCGCAGACGGGAACGGACGCCCTCAAAGGCGCGGACATCCTCAGCACGGCGCCGGAGACGTACAGCTCCAGCGTGGAGTACGGCCAGAACGTGGTCGCGCAGTACATGAAGAACATCGCGCAGGTGCACTTGGCTGGGTTCGGCACGCGGATCCTCTACACCACCGCGCCCTACAACAGCTTCGACACCCACGCCGGCGAGCTGGCGGCCCACGCCAAGCTCTGGGGCGATACCTCCAACGCCGTGGCCGACTTCATGGACGACCTGCGCGAGCACAACGCCAGCGACAACGTTACGTTGCTGGTATTCACCGAGTTTGGCCGCCGGGTACACGACAACGGCTCCGGCACCGACCACGGCAGCGGCGGCGTCGCGTTCGTGGTGGGCGACAACGTGAAGGGAGGACTCTACGGGCAGTTCCCTTCGCTGGAAGAGGACAAGTTGCTGGAAGGCGACCTGCATTTCAACAACGACTTCCGAAGCATCTACAGCGACCTGCTGGAAAACTGGATGGGTCTGGACGCTCAGCCGCTGGTGAACGGGACCTTCGAGAAGTTCAACTTCATCTAGCCGTCACACGGGTCAACCGCTACACAGGGGCGAATGAATATTTGCCCCTACAGACAGCAATCCCTGACCAGTGTACGTTCCAACGGAGGAATGTCTTATGACCACCACCATCGAACCAACGGCCTTGCCTACTGTGGAGATATCCCTGCAGTACAGCCACAGCATCGGCAGGGCGGAGTTTTCGGGCCCGGGGTTCCGGAACCCCACCGCCATGGCCCGTGGCGAAGAAGACGTGATGTACGTCGCCAACCGTTCCTATGATTACCGGCCCGACGGGAAGCGCATCACCATGTGCACCGTGGGCGAAGAATTCATCAGCGAGTTTGCCAAGGGCGTTTTCGACCAGGGTGACGGCGAGTCCGTTTCCACGGACGGGGCCATCATCTGGCCCACCGCGATCACCGTGGGCCCCAACGGCAACGTGTACCTGGCGGACGAGTACCTGGACCGTATCAGCATCTACTCGCCCGACGGGGAATACTTGAGCAAATGGGAGCGGCCCGGCGACAGCGACGGCCAGTGGAACAAGCCCAGCGGCCTGGTCTTCGGACCCAACGGGACGCTGTACCTGGTGGATTGCAACAACCACCGCGTACAGATGCTGACCGCCGATGGCGAGTACATCGGCAAATGGGGCGAGTTCGGCGACGGCCCGGGCCAGTTCAACATGCCGTTCGGCGTTGAGACCGATGCCGAGGGCAACGTGTACGTCGCTGACTGGCGTAACGACCGCATCCAGAAGTTCACCGCAGACGGCAAGTTCCTGATGCAGTTCGGCGAGACGGGTGACGGCCCGGGCCAGTTCAACCGTCCTACCGACATGGCGGTGGACAACGACGGCGCGATCTACGTGGCCGACTGGAACAACGACCGGATGCAAGCGTTCCACCCGGACGGGTCGTACGCCGGCATGACGTACGGCGAGGGCACGATCTCCCAGTGGGGAGTGGGCAAGCTGGACGCGAATCCCGAAATGTGGGAGGAGCGCAAGATTTCCCAGGGCCTGGATCGTGAAAAGCTGTTCTGGGGCCCGATTGCCGTGGAGTGCGACGACGAAGGTCGTATCTTCGTGGTGGAGACGGCTCGATCCCGTATCCAGGTGTTCAACAAGCAGACCCCGGTGTTCTACGGGGTCAACGAGCGTGTCGCCGGCGGAGGCGGACGCCTCTAAGCCGGATTATTGCGGCGCTATGGGTGGGGGAGGATTCATACCCTCCCCCACAAGCGTGTTCTGGCGACTTAACTTCATGCAGCGGGGCTCCGCGGCACTGCACGACGGTGTCGGCGCCATAGTGCGCTGAGTGGAATGCAGTGACGGAGCGACCGTCGGACACCGTTGGCTATGCGGTGTTATACTGGGCCATCCACACCATTTACGGGTTCGATATTGTGACTACGCAGGAACATCTTGTCGCACGTTTGAAGCCGCTGGGCATACGGCTTACGCCGCAGCGTCTGGCCATAGCAGAGGTGGTGGTCAATTCCGCTGACCATCCGACAGTGCGCGATATATTTGAGCGAGTGCGGGACTTCTTCCCGTACGTGACGCTGGCCACGGTTTATTCGACGCTGGGGTTGCTGGAGCGAGCCGGCATCGTGCGGGAGTTGCCCTTCCAGAAGCAGTCGCGCTACGACGCCAACCTCTCACCCCACGCCAACCTGGTGTGCCTCGGATGTGGGGCGGTAGTGGATGCTGAGGTTGGGCACGAGGGAGTGGCTGAGCTGGAGCGGGCGATCGGTCAGAACACGAACTTTCAGATCTCCTCGCAGCGGGTTGATTTCTACGGTTACTGTGAAGGGTGCGCCCGGGACAACTAACGGCGCGCCCCTGAGACTGTCGACGCGTCCCTGAGCCCGAGGAACCAGCGTGGTAATGTACAACATCAGCTACGGTGAACCGGAACCCCGGTCCTTCTGGCGGTCACTGCTGATCATCCTGCTCATCCTCCTGGCGCTCGCGATCATCGCCGGCGCAGCGTATGCCGTCTATACGCTGGTAATGAACCAGGACGGCCCCGACCGGGCCGTAGCCGAGTCCACCCCAATCGCTAAAGCCGTAGTGTCCCTCTACGACGACGACACCAATACCATATTTCTGGTAGACAACAGCAAGACCATCAGCAGGAGCGTGCCGGCAGTCAAGGAAGCACTGCTCGGGGTGGTTTTACCTTATACGGACCCCAACGCCGGGCGGCCGGCCAAGAACAGCCTGGCGGCGTTGGCCCTGTTTACGGATGTGCCTGAACCGTTCCCGGAGCTGGCATCGCTAGAGTCGCTGGAAACATCCACAAAATGGCTTCATGCGGTGGATTCTCTGAAGACGATAGACCGGCCGGCTTTCATCTACGACGCGGTTGGCGCGGCCCACAGTGCGCTCCTCCACCATGGCGACGGCGAACGCGATAACGTGATAGTGCTTTTGACCGACGGAGGCGACGGGGGATTCGGGATAGTTGACCCGGCCAAAGCTGAGATCTGCGGGGCGGGCATCGATCGCGCGCCCGGGGAAGTGTGCAATCCGGTGTTTGAGACAATCCCCGTTGACCTCGACGAGTTGGTGCCCTGTCCTCCGAATATGGCGATAGTCCCCGGAGAAGTGTGCGACCCGGTGTCGATTGCCAGCGTAGGCGAGACTGTCATTGCTTACCATCCGATCCATCCTGACGAAGTGAAGCCTTGTACCCCGGAGTTGGGCGGCGCAAGCAGTGCCTGCGTTGATATTATTACTGGCTACCAGCCGTTCCATCCTGAAAAGGTGGAGCCCTGCCCGGAGGCGCTGGACGAACCGGGCAAGGCGTGCGTTGAATTCAAGAGCAACCTTACCCAGGATGAACTTTTGGCAATACTGACAAGGAGCGATGTGCATAGCCTGAAAGTGCATACCATAGGGCTGGGCAATGAAGCCGACCACAACTTTTTGAAGCTGTTGGCCGGAGCCACCGGGGGCAAGTACATTTACGCGGATTGGTCCGGAGTTGCTGCGATGAACCGCTCCGACCCTTTCGCCGGGTCCCGGTGAATATCCACACAGTTATCCTGTTGGCACGAACCATCATTACTGTCTTGCCAACTTCGGCAGTCGGTGAGGAAGACATCGCTTCCGCTGAGCGCTGATCGTTAGGACCCTGCGAATTGGCCTACCTGCGGCGGCTCAGCCTCGTCAACTACCGCAATTTTCGCGAAGTCGACATTGCGCCGCCGGCCGGGGTGTCGGTGTTTCACGGCGACAACGCCCAAGGCAAAACGTCCTTGCTGGAAGCGGCTTACACGCTGGCCGTTGGTCGATCTTTCCGGACGGAACGTGAGCGGCAGGTCCTCAATTTCGATGCGGCGCGCGAAGGCGGAGCAGCCTACATCACCGGAACGGCCTGTATCGACGGGCGATCGCTCAGCGTGGTGATCGGCTACCAACCGACGGTGCGGGAGACCGGCGCGGACGGCGAAACCGAAGCGGACAGCTCAGGACCGGCGACGCTGCCTCCGGTGGCAAAGCAGATACGGGTCAATCGCCAGCCGGCCACAGCGGCTGGGCTGGTTGGCCGGATCGCCGCATCGCTTTTTTCCGTAGACGACCTGGACCTGGTGCTGGGTACGCCCTCGCACCGCCGGCGTTACCTGGACGTGCTGATCTGCCAGGCGGACCGATCGTATCTGCAGGCACTGCAACGCTTCCAGGTCGCCTTGCGGAATCGGAACGGCCTGCTGCGGCGCAGGCGGGACGGCCATGTGGATCCGGAAGAGCTGGGGTACTGGGACGAGCAACTTGTCCAGTCGGGGGCGGCGGTCACCTTCGCACGTTCCAAGGCGCTGGAACGGCTAGCCGTTTTCGCCAAGGGTCAACATGGCGAACTGGGAGAACCGGAACAGGACCTGACACTGGAATATCTGCCCAGCGTACCTCCCGGGGAAGGCGTCGATGATACCGCCTCGGCGTTCCGGCGGGAGTTGCAGGGAGGATCGGCGCGCGAGCAAGCCACCGCGATCACAGCGGTGGGGCCACACCGAGACAACTTTGTGACGTACATCAACGGCCTCGATGCCGCCTCGTTCGCGTCCCGGGGAGAAGCCCGTACCATCGCCCTGGCGTTGCGCCTGGCGGAGGCCGAATACCTGGCGGAGACCCGCGGTGATGATCCGATCATCCTGCTGGACGATGTGTTTTCGGAAATGGATGACCAGCGGCGGGAGAGGGTCTTGCAAAAGGTCGCCCGGTATCGCCAGACTCTGGTAACCACGACCGACGTCGGGGCGGTGCGCGCGGCGTTGGGTGATAGCGTCGTCTACTTCCGCGTGGCCGACGGCACGGTAACGCGAGAGGCCAGTTTAGAATGACCAGCATGGATTCCGTGGCAGAGGCAGCGCGCATCCTGGCTACCGCCGAGTATGCGGTCGCGCTGACCGGCGCCGGCCTCTCGGTGGAGAGCGGGATACCGTCGTTCCGCGGGCCGGACGGCCTGTGGACCAAGTACGGCCAGCCCAGCAACCTTTCGTACCGGGTGTTCTCGCGGGACCCGCAGGACTGGTGGGAGAAGAGGCTGAGCGATGAAGTGACGCCGGGGAACCCGACCTACGACCTTAAGGACGCGGTTGACAATGCGGAGCCCAACCCGGGTCACGTGGCCATCGCGGAACTGGAGGCGGCGGGCATCATCAAGGCGGTGATCACGCAGAACGTGGACGACCTGCACGGACGGGCAGGCTCCAGGGCACTTTTTGAGATCCACGGCAACCGCAACTACCTGCGCTGCATCGGGTGCGGCTGGCGACGTCCACGGGCCGAGTACACCATCACGGACGTGCCGCCGGTGTGCGCCGAATGCGGCGCGATCATCAAGCTGGACACAGTAATGTTCGGCGAACCGATTCCAAAGGCCGTGCTGGATTCCTGTTTCGCGGAGACGCAACGCTGCGACGCGATGCTGCTGGTGGGGACGTCGGGAGCGGTGAACCCGGCTGCGCAACTGCCGCTGCTGGCCCGCGAGCGGGGAGCGAGGATCATCGAGGTTAATCCCGAGCCCACACAACTGACCGCTGCCGCGGATGTCGTAGTCACCGGCCAGTCCGGCGAAATGCTGCCCCGAATAGTCGAAGCGCTGGGTCAGTCATTGGGGCGATGATTCTGGAGCGCCGGATATACTGGTTATCATGGTAGAGACCCTGAACAACTGGTTACTAGAGATGGTCGCAGCCGCCGCCGCCATTGGGCTGACGTGGCCGGACCTGCTGGTGAGCCTGGCGATTATAGTGGGAGCGGCGGTTATCGCCGTGCTATTCAGCAAGATACTGTTCCGACTGATGCTCAGGGCGGCCAGGCTGTTCCCCGGCGACCTGGACGACCACCTGGTGTCGACGGCCAAGGGTCCGGTTACCGCGTACATCCTCCTGCTGGGGGCGTACCTGGCGATCAAGATACCGCTGGAATTGCCCCATACCATGGGCGACGTGGTGGACCGGGGGGCGTCGGTGGCCGCCATCGTCATCGGCACGTACATGATCAACGTGGTTGGCTCGAGCGGGTTGGCGTGGCTGCAGGACTACCTGGGAAGCACGGCGGCCGCGAACACCAGCAGCTGGGCGCTGCCACTGGCCAGGCGAAGCCTGCTGATCGTGGTGGCGGTGATGGCGGTGATGGTGTCGCTGGACGTCCTGGGCATCAACATCACACCGCTAATCGCCGGACTGGGCATAGGCGGGGTGGCGGTGGCGCTGGCGATACAGCCGACGCTGAGTAACCTGTTCGCGGGGACCTATGTCATAACCGAGGGTGTGGTCAACCCGGGCGACTACATCGAGATGGACGGCGGGGTCAGTGGGTACGTGGTGGACGTGAATTGGCGGAGCACGCGTTTGCGCACGTGGACCAATAACCTGGTGATAATTCCCAATTCCCGGTTCGCAGATTCCGTCATCACGAACTACAGCAAGCCCGACGAGCACGTAAACGTGTACCTGACCTGTGGGGTGGCGTACGAGAGCGACCTGGGCCGGGTGGAGCAGGTGGGCCACGAAGTGATGGGGCGGGTGCTGGCCGAGCACCCGGGAGCGGTTCTGGACTACGGGGCCTATTTCGGGTACGAGACCTTCGGCGAGAGCAACATTGATTTCTGGCTGTTCGTGCAGGCGAAGGACCGACTAGCGAGTTTCGAAGTGCGCAGCGAACTGATCAAGCAGTTGCACTCCCGGCTGGCTGAGGAAGGGATCACGATCAACTATCCGGTACGGACGCTGCACTTTCCGGACGGGTGGAACCCGCAGGACGGAGCTCAATTGCTGCCCGGTGCGGCGGCAGTGCGGACGCCGGCTATTTTGCGAACCCGAGCGGATCTGGCTGCCGATATGCCCGGGGGCGGGGACGGACCGGACGTTTAGGTGAGGTCGGCGCGGCAATGCTTTTCAGGTCGCGGTCGATACCGCCCCACCCAGATTGCCACGTTTCGCTCGCAATGACAGACGGGTGAAGGCGGGTTATTACCGCGAGGCGTTACCTGGAGAGGCCGTAGGCGGTGGCCTGGAGCCTGGCGTCGCCGGTGGAGTTGAGGCGCTGGGTGATGCTGTCGATCAGAGCGCCCACGGCGGTTTCGCCCCAGAACCAGGTGTGGATTTCCGTTTCGCTGGCGTCGGGGCGCTGGGCCATGCGGGCTTCGTAGCAGAAGGCCTTGAGGTCGTCGGCGCAGTAGCGAACGAACTGGGGAACCGACACGTCGGCGGGGCGCTCGTCCATGTCGGCGTCGTCGCGTTCGGCGTAGGCTTCGAGGAACCGGATGATGCCGCGGAAGCGACGCTGGGGGATGCCGGTGACGCCGACAGCGGTGCGACCGCGCTGTTCCTGCCAGCGTTCGTAGTAGCCGCGCAGGGCAGTGATCTCGTCGGCCGCGTCGAGGGGCTTGACGGAGTCACCGTTGGTTGAAGCTGCTACCTCCGAGGCCTGAGGGAGTCCGATGGGGCCGGCGTCTTCGGGATAGTCGGCGAGGACGGGGCCTGCCTCGGCATCCAGCATCGCCAGGGCGGCGGCGAGGACCTGGTGCTGGAAGTCGGGGTCGCCGGGTTTGCCCATGGTGTACCCGAAGTAGAAGGGCACCCAGAGGGCGCGGGGCGGGCGGACGCGCTCAGCGTGTTCACGGACGAGGGCAACGGCCACAGTGGTGAGACCGGCTTCTTCAAAGACCCTGGCAAGCACGCTCACGGCGTGGGTGCAGAGGGGTCAAGTGGGGGTCAGCAGGACGAGGTCGACGCCTTCGGCCTTGAGACGCTGGGCGACCTCGGGTCCGGTCTGCTCGGCGACGACGGTACAATCGCGCAGGGCGCCCATGAAGGAGTAGTGATTGGGGGCGACGGATCCGATAACGCCGCGCTCGGCAAGCTCCCGCACGCGATCGACGGGGAAGGTGATGTTGATGTCGCGGTAGATGGCGGTGCGGTCGAAGCCGATGCTGAAGTGACTCTGAACGATGTCGGCCGGGTCGGAGTCGCTGGGGATGACGCGGTAGGTGGACTCGCCGCCTGGATGGTCGCGGTTGAAGGGTTTGTCATCGCGCAGGTTGAGGCCGGCGGTGGTGACGATGGCGGCGGTGGATTCCGACAACGGCCTGGAAAGTGGTGTCCACGGAGCGCTGTCGGCTTCCATGCAAGGGAAGAACTGCAGCATCTGGCGCTGGACTTCGGACAGGACTGACAGGCGGGGCATGGCTACCTCTCTTCAACCGAGCAATGACAACACCCGGTGGACAAAGTCGTGAACCTTGGGACGCAGGATATCCGCATCAAGGTCCGTCAGATGGTCATGATAAAAGTTGCCGTGAAACCGTTCGAGGAACGTAGCAACGCGGTAATCCCGTCGCTTGGACGACGTCTCCTTCGCTGATGAGATTGCCGCGCTTCGCTCGCAATGACAAAGGAAATGGCGCTCGCAATGACGGTTTGAACGCAAGTGAGTACGCGTCAGACCATTGCCAGTAGGCAACGGATGTAGTCGCGGGACCTGGCACCGTCGTAAGCGAGGGCGCGGAATTCCATGAAGTCTGTTTCCGCGTTGTCCCGGAAGTTTTCCGCGTAAATGTACTTCAAGGAGATAAGGTCATCCCTTTCTTCCTCGTACAGCCGTTCAACCTCCGTTCTAAGGGATTGTCGGCTACCGTCGCAAGGCCAGCCCCGGTTGAGGGCCACAGCCAAAATGGCGTGGATGGTTGCTTTCCAGAGGGTTGCAGAAGCCGGCAGATGTTTCCGGTCCGCGAAATGCCGGTCCGACTCGGCCAGCAAGCTCCAAGCAGCAGCCACGTGGTCCGATGCCGTGCTGGACGTTGCTTCCGTAGCCATGAGGAGCGCCAAGTGCCGGACGTTGCGGGGGCGAATAATCATTCGCCCCCGCATGAACCGATTAGTCGAACATGATGGCGCCGCGACCGATTTCTCCACGGTCTAGGTCGGCGTAGGCCTCGTTGATCTGGTCGAGGGTGTAGTGGCGGACGACCAGGTCGTCGAGGTTGAGCTTGCCGGACTGGTAGAGGTCGACCATTACGGGCATATCGGTGCGGGAGCGGGCGGAGCCGTAGTAGGAGCCGCGCAGGGTCTTCTCGTTGCGGACGAGGTCGACGGCGTTGATGGCGGCCTCCTGGCCCCACGGCGCGATGCCAACGACGGTGACGATGCCGCGCTTGGCGGCCATGTCGTAGGCGGCCTTGGTGGTATCGCCGCTGCCGAAAACCTCGAAGGTGTAGTCGGCGCCGCGACCGCCGGTGAGATCCTTGACCTGGCGAACCGGGTCCTGGTCGGCGGCGTTGACGGTGTGGGTCGCGCCAAAGCGCATGGCGAACTCGAGCTGGGCCTCGCGGATGTCCACGGCGATGATCTGGCCGGCGTTGGCTAGGGCCGCGCCCATGATGACGCTGAGGCCCACGCCGCCGCAGCCGATGACGGCGACGGTGCTGCCGGGCTTGATCTCGGCGCTGTAGATGGCCGCGCCGACGCCGGTGGTGACGGAGCAGCCGATCATGGCGGCCTTGTCCATGGGGATGGAGTCAGCGAGAGGCACCACGCCAGTTTCGGGAACGACGGCGTACTCGGCGAAGCAGGCCACCTTGCCCATGTGGTGGACGTCCTTGCCGTCGGCGTGGAGGCGGGTGGTGCCGTCGAGCATGTTGGCGCCGGTGGCCGCGTGGAGGTCGCAAAGGTTGCTGTGGCCCTCGAGGCAGGAGCGGCAGCGGCCGCAGGCGGGCACGAAGGACAGGATGACCTGGGCGCCCTCGGAGGCGAGGGTCACGCCGGGTCCGGTCTGGACGACGGTGCCGGCGCCCTCGTGTCCCAGGACGACGGGGATGGCGATGGGGGCGTCGCCGTGCATGAAATGGCGGTCGCTGCGGCAGATGCCGGCGGAACCGACTTTCACCAAAACCTCGCCGGCCTTCGGCTCATCGAGATCGACCTCACGGATATCGAGAGGCTGACCAACTTCCCACAAAACGGCAGCTTTTACCTTCATAACAGAATGTTTTTCTCCTCAAAATTTGAGGCCAATTATATACCGTTACGGCGGGGTCAGGAGGCAGAGCTCCGCCGGTTTCGCTCCGCTTTTCTCGGGGAAAGTCCCGCACTTCGGCCACGGAGGGCCCCGAAAATCCCCGCAAGACCGACCCCGACTTTATGATAAAATCGAAGATGCCCTAATAGCTCAGTGGATCAGAGTGCCCTCCTTCCAAGGGGGAGGTCGGGGGTTCAAATCCCCCTTGGGAAAATGATGGAAGACAACCTGACCATCGGGGTCGGGTTGTCTTCGTTTGGGACCATGACGACTCGACGGCAGCGGCTCCGGCACTCTAGGCGGACTTACATCGAAGATAAGTATTACGGCTACCTGGTTTCGGCTCCCGCCGGCTGCGGGGAACAGGTGCATGCGTTCGATAGTCTCCCGCTCGCGGATTTTCGGAGGCTGTCCGAGCTCCAAAACGCCGGCCAGCTGGATCCTGCCGAACTTCGGTTGTGCCCATCGTGCATCGCCGCAATGGACACCGTATAGCGGCCGCCGGCCGGTCATAGCCGGTGGAATATAATCCACGCTGAAATTGCCAGGCAGAGGGCGCACACTGGCGCCCATCCCATCAATGGAGAGGCTCATGGCGCGCGTAGAGTACAAGGTCCTGAATCGGTCGAACCGCGAAAAACGCGTATAGACCGCTGGTAGCGGAAGCCGGTACTCCCAGGCTGTGGGTGGCGGTGCTACAATGCACAGATGAGAGCGCAATGGGATTCCGCCGTCAATCGCGTATGGTCCGCCATCCTGACCATCGCGGGGTCTGTCTTGGTGGCAACGCTGATAATCGTCGCCGGCGTCTTTTTGAAATAGCTTCTCGGATTGTCTATAGGGCTTGACACGAAGCTGTACTCTCTGGCTGCGTACGCATTGGATGGCACTTGCATCCCTTGCGCGGTGATATGGGCTGTGAACGGCGTGGTGATCGTCGCTTGGGAAGCGTTTGGTTCTATCAGATCCCTGTTTCAGCCGACCGGAGAACAACAATGAGAGCGTTCATCAAGCACAGTAACAGAGGACTGGTGTCCAGCAAAATCATCTTGGGCCTGTGCGTGATCTGTGGACTTGCGTACGGTACAGCGTACCTGGGCAAGAGCACTGAAATGGCCGCCGCAGCCGCTTTCGTTGGGACATTTTCCTTTGTCGTCAGCGCGTGGATGTCTTACCACGGACATTCGCTAATCATGAGGGCTTACTCGGTATGGCTGGACGCGATAGGAAGGCAGTTGGACCTGAACCGAGCCCGCCTGAACGAACTCATCCCGGAAACGGCTAGCCGCTCCGGGAATAATGTCCGGCGGCGGCCCGTGGTTGCTCACTTGCTCAAGGTTAGCCTTGCGCTAACTCCCGGTGCGCTGTCGGCCACCATCACCTGCGCGATGATGACAATTCTATGGGCGCAGATTGATGACGCCAGCACGGTAACGTTTGTTATTGCCTTGGCGTTCTGCTCTACATCCGTCGTCGCCACCGTAGGGGGACAATGTTTGTACCTCTCTTACCTGCATTGGCGGGTTGCGTCATTGGGACGCCAACTCGAAAGGCATGCCGCAATAGTCCAAACTCCAGAACAAGCGTTAGAGCCCGAAGTGCGTCGCATTGACCTTTTTGGCGACGGTATCGCACTTTCGACACGAGTAGGCAGCTACCTGGTAGGTGGAGGGGCGGTACCGTCGCGTTAGGTATCAAGCGTCTGCTCGTACCCTGCAGTCCACTCAGCCTTGGCCAGAAAGTCTGCTTCGGCGTGGCCTGCGACCAATTCGGCAAGGACATCAAGGCTGAGGTGTCGGGCGAGATCAAGTTGGTGAAAGGCGAAGCGCGGGACGTCTGCGTCCGGTTTTACATCGAGCCCGAGTATTCCAAGCCTGCTCTGAGAGTGTCATGAAGCTGCTTGTCATCACAGTTGCCTGCGTGTTGGCATTGTCCGCCGCCATCGCCTGCGGCGGCCCCAGCGATGAGGAAGTCGAAGCGAAGGCCTACGAAATAGTCGGGCGGGCGACCCCGCTCATGCTGGCCGCCGCCTTCAATTTCGAGCCCGAGTGTCAGCGGATCGTCGAGAGCTTCGAGCCGGGTGCGGCATTGGATGAGGACAGCCGCGACGAAATGAGCAACAGCGAAGCCATGGCCGAGTTGGAGAAGATGGAAAAAGAGCTCGACGACTTCGAGGCTGACCTTCGCGAGGCCGAGTGCATCGACGGCTGAGCCGAGATTCGATCATCCTGTGGGCGATCACCAGCTACCGGCGGGTACGGCGGGAGTACCGGCGGATTTTCGGCGATGGGGACCTCCCGCATCTGCGGGTGATCGAGTTGCGGGGACCGGCGGAAGCGGAGGCGTTCGTGGCTTCGCGTGTGGCCTTGGCACTGTCAGGTCACCCTAACAGGTCTCTGCTGGCGGGTGACGGTGAGGGGATTGCCGATTACGATGCACCTGGTACCCACGGGCGTCAATTCGTAGGTTAGGGGGCGGGAGGAAAGTCGTCCATCTAATCTGCGTGTTGCCCTGAATCGATGTGCTGCCAGGACCGAACGGAGAGCAGGTATAATTCCGTCCATCGCCTTCCCGGTCATCGACCAATCAACCAAGCTCATCCCGGGGGTTCAGCATGACCACCGCCGACGCCTCACCTAGGACTCCGGAACCCGCAGGACGTTTCCGCCTGCCGGATCCGCCGCAGCGCGAACCCGACGAGATGACCAGTTACGATCACCTGCACAAGACCGGCAGCTCCCATTACCTGGCCCTGCACTTCGGGAACCCCGAAACAACTCTGGTGGAAGCAGATCGCTGGATGATCGCCCACCCGGGCGAACACAGATCACGGGCCCGACGTCCCGACCTGCTCATCGCCTTTGACGTGGATCCGGTTGCGTATCGGGCCGACAACGGGTACATGGTATCCGTGCAGGGTAAACCGCCGGACTTCGTCATGGAAGTTGCTTCGGAGAGCACCGCGGACGCTGACGTGGGGGCGAAACGGGACGAGTACGCCGAACTGGGCATTGCCGAATACTGGCGCTTCGACGAGACGGGTGAATTCCACGGAACCCGGCTGGCCGGCGACCGGTTGGTAGACGGTCAGTACGTTCCTGTCTCAATCCAGGAATTGCCCGACGGCAGCCTTCAGGGACACAGTGATGTCCTCAACTCGGACCTGCGCTGGGAGCGGGGTCAGCTGGGATGGTACGACCCGAGCACGGGCGCACACATCCTGACCTACGACGCTCAACGTGAGAGAGCCGACACCGAGCGGGAGTCGCGCGTGCAACAAGAAGCGCGCGCCAATCGAGAGCACCAAGCACGCGTCCAAGCCGAAGCCCGAGTGCGGGAGTTGGAAGCTGAACTTCAGCGTCTCCGTAGTTCACAGAGTTGACGCGGAGCGGGCTGCGCTAGGCGGTTTGCACGCTGGCGGCGGCGTGGAGGCCGAGTTCCTCGACGGACTGTTCGCGCATGCGGAACTTTTGGATCTTGCCGGTTACGGTCATGGGGAACTCGTCGGCGAGTTTGACGTAGCGGGGGACCTTGTAGTGGGCGATCTTGCCCCGGCAGAAGTCGCGGATCGATTCCTCGGTGGCGTCGGCGTCGGGCTTGAGGCGGACCCACGCCATTACCTCTTCGCCGAAGCGCTGGTCGGGCACGCCGATGACCTGCACGTCGTCGATCTGCGGGTGGGTGTAAAGGAACTCTTCTATCTCGCGGGGGTAGATGTTCTCGCCGCCGCGGATGATCATGTCCTTTAAGCGGCCGGTGATCTTGTAGTAGCCGTCCTCATCGACGGTAGCGAGGTCGCCGGTGTGGAGCCAGCCGTCGGCGTCGATGGCGTCGGCGGTGGCCTCGGGCATGTTGAAGTAGCCCTGCATCACCATGCTGCTGCGGGTCTGGAGCTCGCCCTGCTCGCCGGCACTCACTTCGAGGTCGGTGTCGGGATCGACCAGGCGGACCTCCACGTCGGGGAGAACCTTGCCCACGGTGGAAACGCGCCGCTCGATGCTGTCGTCGGCGAGGGTCTGGGTGATGACCGGCGAGGCCTCGGTGAGGCCGTAGGCGATGGTGATGCGCTCGGCGCCCATGCGGTCGATGACCTCGCGCATGACCTCGATGGGACAGGGGGAGCCGGCCATGATGCCGGTGCGCAGGGAGGCCAGGTCGAACTGGGCGAAGTCGGGGTGACTGAGCTGGGCGATGAACATGGTGGGCACGCCGTGGACGGCGGTGCAGCGCTCGTCGGAGATGGCCTGCAGGGTCTGGAGAGGGTCGAAGTGCTCCGCGGGAATGACCATGGTGGAGCCGTGGACGACGCAGTTGAGGGTGCCCATGACGCAGCCGAAGCAGTGGTAGAAGGGCACGGGGATGCAGAGGCGGTCGTGCTGGTCCATCTCCATGCAGTCGCCTACGTGGAGGGCGTTGGACAGGATGTTGTGGTGGGTGAGGGTGGCGCCCTTGGGGTTGCCGGTGGTGCCGGAGGTGTACTGGATGTTGATGGGGTCATCGGGGCCGCACTGGGCCTGGCGGGCTTGGAGGTCCGCAGGGCTGATGTGCTCGGACTGGGTCAGCAGGTCGTTCCAGCGCCACATGCCCTCGGGCGTTGGTGCGTCCGGCTCGTCGTGGGGTGGGATGAAGACGAGGTGGTGCAGGTGCGGGAAGTTGGCGGAGTTCAACTGGGCGGCCGTCGTTTCCAGCAGCTCGGGGATGAGCTCGTTCACCATCGCAACGTAGTCGGAGGTGCGGAAGCGCCCGATGAGCACCAGCGCGGTGAGCTGGGACTGTTCCAGCAGGTAGGCCAGCTCGTGGGTGCGGTAGGCGGGGTTGACGTTGACCAGGACGGCGCCGATCTTGGCGGTGGCGAACTGGGTCAGCACCCACTCGGTGTAGTTGGTGGCCCAGATGCCGACGTGCTGGCCTTTCTGGATGCCGATGGCCATCAGGCCGCGGGCGACGCGCTCGACCTCGGCGTGGAACCGGCGATAGGTGAACCGGTCGCCGGCGGCGGCGTGGACCAGGGCTTCACGGTCGGGATAGCGGCCGGTCTGGTGGTCGAGGATGTCGCCGATGGGGAGGCGGGTATCAATGCTGTTAACCACTGTGGCACCTCCTGAGAAGGCGGTTATAGTTTTCCGGTCGAAGCGTTCTGAGCAGGTCCGTATGATGGACGATGACAGGGCCATTGTATCCGTTTTGGGGCCCGGTCATGCTCATACTTGCCGCGAATGCCCCGGTCCGGTGGTGCAACAACAGGGCAAACGGCTAGCGCAGTGGAGGGGCGTAGATCTGGCCGCCCCTGGGGCAATTGACGCATGGGGCGTCGGCCCAAAGAGCGTTACGGCTGCCGCGTCGTTCCAAGCCCAGGGGCGTGAGGTAACGGTCGTATATCTCGCCATAGTTGCCCACGGCTCGTATGACGTTCTGGGCGACGGTGGGCGACAGGCCCACGCTCTTCTGGCCGAAGGAGCCTTCGAGGCCGAAGATTCGGTCGACGGCGCTATTGCCAGTGCGTGCGGTTGGGACGGTGTCTGAGGTGACGCCGTAGGCCTCGGCATAGATTAGGACGGACATGACCATCTTGACGATGTCGAACCACTGCTCGTCACCGTGGGGTACCATGGGTCCGAGGGGCTCTTAGGAAATGACCTCGGGCAGGATGACATGGGCGTTGGGGTCGGCGAGTCCGGAGCGGATGCTGACCAGTCCGGAGCGGTCGGCGGTCATGGCGTCGCACTGGGCGCTGGTATAGGCCGCCTCGCTGGCCGCGAAATCCTCGAAGGTCAGGGTAATTGTTCACGTTTGAGGGGATCTGATCGGCTCAGCACCGGAATTGCCTACTTGGCCACGGCTCTGGGAACGGCCAAAAAGCCCGCAGATCTCATCAACTCTGAACAGTTACAGGTCAGGATGGAGATATCCAGATCGTTCTGGTTGATGTAGTCTCGGAGGTTGAGTTCGGTGGTGGTGCCTTATTGGACGCAGGCGCTGGCGCCGTCCAGTTCGGGCAGGGATGTGACGCCGAGGGATTTGAGCACCATGAATCCCTGACCGTCGTAGAACATGGTGGGAGCGAAGTTCCCCCACTGGGCGTCTCGGGAGCTGGTGCAGGTGGTGTTGCGTGACATAACGTAGACCTCGCCCGACTGGATGGCGGGACCGCGGGCGGCCGCAACAGTGGGGCGCAGTTCCAGGGCGTCAGGGTCGCCAAGGACGGCGGCGGCGATGACGCGGCAGAGGTCGATGTAGAAGCTGACGGTGTTGCCGTCCGGGTCGATGGCGCCGAAACCGGCGACGTTGATGTTGTTGGCGCAGACGAGATGACCGCGTCTCTGGACTGCGTCGAAACGTCCGCCGGCCACGAATGGGTCGACGGCTTTCAGACGCGGAGGCTCGGAGGTTTCTGCGGCGGACCGGACCGGTGTTGGCTCTGTGGCGGGGCTGGACGGGGTCGGCGGAGGGATCGCATCTTGAGTGCAGGCAACCGCCAAGGCCAGCAAGAGGCCGGCGAGCAAGACCGGCGGGTAGGCGATACGAGACTTCAGGCGGTGGATCATTGGGGTTGGCGGCCGGCGGGTGATGAACCGCAGATGACGATTCGGACTACCCAGAGGTTCACAAAGAGACAGCACGGCGGGCGTGCTGATCAGTTTTGTGCAAATGGATTTCCGGCGTCAGGTTTCGGCGCGCTGGTTTACGGCCGAAGGCTTGAATTTGGGATGGAGCTTGCCGCCGGGGGGCTTGCTAGGATCCCAAGCTTTAGCTTTGTGGGCCTTGGGAGCAGCGCCCCTCTCAGAACAACCTGAGAGGCTCCTATTATGCTGAGTAGAACGTGGTTCCTCGTTGGACATCTCTCGACCTCGGTTCATATCGTGGGTATTTCTAGACGATTTAAGATTGCCCGGACGGCTTCGTTCCCTGCGGCAGCTTACCACCGGGGGGTTTGTCTGGATCCCAAGCTTTGGGGGATGCCACGCGCGGGGCGGTACCTTCTATCAGTCGTACGCGCCGACCTCTAATTTCGGGTTGTTTATTGCCAGTTAACATGATTCCCCTCGGTTAATCAGCGCCATGGTAGCCTGTTTCTACCAAATCATAGACTGTTGTAGCCGTCCATCCTTGAGCGGAATGTGAATGTTCAAAATGAGCTGAGTTGTAGAAGTACGAATATATCAGTACGGTTTCAACATTTCTGGATACGATGAACTCACAAGGTTCGTGATGGTACTCTCCCGGCTCAATAACTAACTTATTGAGCGCCAGGCGGTGGAATGCTTCGTCCAGCACAGGCCAGTCGATATCCGTGTGGGTTTCGGAGTTGAACGCTGCCTCATAAAGAGCTTCGATATATTCGTCGTCCAAAGGCTGGATCTGGTGCAGCCTGAAGAAACTTTCACATATCTCTACCCTGACCTTGGAGCTATTGTGCAAGGTTGCGGTTACCGCGATATACACGTATTGTGCGCCAACGGTGCGGTGCGTGGTTGATTGCGTGACCGTGAGATGTGGTTCGAAATCGCGGAATGGTTGCAGTTTTCGGTAGGCAAATACACCTCCCGCGACGATGATGACGGCGGCGGCAGACAGTTGGACGATGCCAACTATGTCGCTGATCCTTCCGATGTCAGCATTGGTACGGTCGGGATCGGTCAGCCAAAGATTGAGGAGAAAGACAATAGCAACGACCACCGCGATCGCGACTGCGACAGCCAGCAGATCGCGTGTCAAGCGGCGAAACTCGCGGAACCGACTATTGACTACGTCCATAACCAACCATTGGTCCGGCGGGCTTTCGAGGCGGGCGACGATTGTTGCACCGTGGCTGGATAGGAGCATGAAAAGGCGGGAATTTGCGCGGCGGGTTTTTGACAGTGAGGGCGGTTAGGGGTAGCATATTCTCGCAGTATTTCTGCTCATATTTGGTGGCGCCGGCGGCCTTGCGATTGTGCAACCCAGCGCCCCCGTTTAACCAGACTGCCACCGGCTGACATGTGTTCGATCTGACGCGCTTGAAGGCGGCTGGCGACTGCTGTGGCCACCGGCTTGCACTCCGTTTCCTGGGAGAGATACCTTGACTAGCCCTATCGCCAATACCGCCGACCGGCTCGATGCCAAGTCGCCCCTGTCCGGACCCGAAATCGTCCCTGATTTCGAAGTGGCCCTGACGCGGCTGTGTGCCATAGCGCGGCGGGGGCAGCGCGTCGACAGTCCTTTGTACAATCCGTCAGAAGAGTGGATTGTCGGGAGGATGCCGATCTTCCAGGACTTGTCGGAGCAAAATCGGTCAGAGTTGCTGGCGGAGGCGGACGCGCTGGAATCTGAGGCGACGGAAGCCAACGCTGCCGGCCGCGCCGCCACCAAGGTCTGGCCAGAGACAGTATTCCGGCTGGACAACGGAGGGTTGGCGTTCTTCAGCCAGTTGGGTGTGGTGCGCCGGCCGGACCTGACCCAGTACTTCGTGGAAGGGTTCACCCGCAACCGGGACGCCCTGGCTTTCTCCGAGGAAAACCAGCGACTGTTCACCCGGGTGTTCAACCGGGCGTGCGACAAAATGGAGGCCCACTTCGCGAGCGGAGAGGGCATAGTGCAGACCGACCGGCAGATTTGCGATGCGCCGGAGCGGTCTTTTCACGCCAGACAGTTGCTGTTCGGGACGCGATACATGCAGGCCCCGTACATGTGGCGGCGCCTGACCTTCGATCTGCCTCAGGAGCAGTGGCAGGAGCCGCCGGACATCTTGGAGGTTTCGGTCCCGCACTGGATGGACGATCTGGACCTGGACGAGGACCTGAAAGCCCAGTTGCGGGACGCTGGGATGACGCAACTGGTATTCAAGGCCCCCACTCGCGGTCTATCGCTGCACTTCGGGTTTGATTACGTGGGCGAGCATAAGATGGGCCCGTTGTCGATCGCGATGCACCAGGTGAAGCAGAAGAACGGCCTGGCGGTGCAGGCGGCGCTGAGCATGGCGCGGGTCCGCAAGATGGACGGCGACATCGCAAATACGGCCCTGGTTACCGTCGGCCCTTCGCTGCACGGAAAGAGCACGCTGACGATCATGGTGGAGTTGGCAAACAGCGAGTTGGCCGGAGTGCTGGGGCTGACAACCGACCCCGACGAAGGGGTCTACCCGATGAACGACGACATCGTGCTGCTGCAGCCATTGGGCGATCCTATCCCGAGCAATCGAGGCGGGCGGCGTGCGATGATTTCCCACGCCATTGACGGCACGGAGAACAATTTCTACGCGGTGCCCTTCGGCTTGACGCGGGAGGACGATCCCATTACCTATGACGTGCTGCGGGGCGCGCCGGGAGTCACTTCCCCAGATGAGACGCTGGAAAACGTGCCCGTGCACGTGGACAGCCAAGAACCCAACTACCTGGAAAACCCCGTACGCAATATGCGAATGATCCTGTCGCGTCGAGGGCTATTGCAGCGCAAGGGAGCGGCGGGACTGATTGGGAAGATTACCGGCGGCCGGCTGAGCGATTCGGTGCATGTACCGATGGAAAGCACGGACCGGGTGTTCTGGCAGGAAGTGATGCGGCAGAACACGGTGATACCGCCCCTGCGCCGGCTGAGCCTGGAGCAGTACATCAGGGTACTGATGTATGGAGAGGCGGTGCAAATGGGAGCGGCGATCGGAGCAATCGGCCGGCCCTATGTGGAGTATTTCTCTGACCCGTTCATCATTGGCCTAGAGGACGAGAACGCCAACCTGCTTTACCACGTTCTGCAGCAGTTGGCCTGGGGCGGGATGCCGCAGGAGTATTACGCGTTCAACACCGGGGGAGTCGGAGCCGACAGCAACGAAGAAGCGTCGGGTTCGCGTTACCGCAAGATACCGCGCGAGCTGACGATGATGCTGCAGGAAGCGCTGCTGCGGAACGCGGTCAAGTTCGAGTATGACGGCATGCTGCGGTCCGAGGTAGCGGTTGCGATCCTGGACGGAGAGGGGAACGAGGTGGTTGACCTGCGTCAGGACTGGCTGCCGGTCAACATCTTTGGCGAAGAGGACTACGCGGAACGGGTGGTCGAGCTGATGCGGCGGCGTTACTACGGACGGGATCAGCAGGACAAGGCGGGGATCTTGCGCTACACCAAGGTGGTTAACACCATCATGGATATCAGCGACGCTCCTTCACCCACCAACGAGCGTGAACTGTCCTGGCTGCTGTCGTTCTACTGGTCGCTGGACCAGGCATACGAGACGCTTGCGGAGACGGCGGCGCACCGTTCGGAGGGGATGCGGCCGGTGGCCTACCAGATGCGGGAGTTGCAGCGGAAGTTCGACGCCGGGTTGGCGAACGGGTTGTCGTTGGGTGCATCGGCGTTGCAGGGCCTGACATATCTGGGGCTACGAGCGGGGTAGGGCAAAGCCTCAGCTCAAGGGGCAAGGTCATGAGCGAAAGTATCCTGTTCGTCGTCATGGTGTTTATGTATGCTGCCGGCGTATTTGGAGTGGTTCTCTATGGCGGCTCAGTTTACCGAGGCGGATTTCGGGACGTAATGAGCGGCCTGCCTTCGAAGGCCGCCGACATCAAGCGCGCGTCGAGGACCACGGGCACCCGCGACGCTAGCTGTCGCCGGAGGCTCCCGCACTGCAATTGCTGCGGTGTGTTGCTGCTTCTAGCAGCCCACCACCACGGCGACGGCCGTTATCCAGTTTCGGCGGCCACCGATCCTGAGCCGGCGGATCCTGCCGGAGACAGCGAGTAGGCGTTCGAGACAACTCGATTGGGGCGGGTAAGCATGGCAAACGATAGCATTCAGATACTTGGTGCAGTACCGGCGCAGTACGCTGATGTACTGAGCGTCGACGCGCTGGAGTTCGTCGCCGAGCTGCATCGCAACTTTGAGACCACGCGACGGCGGTTGATGCAGGCAAGAGCGCGACGGAAGGCGGAGATAGACGCTGGGGCGACGCCGGATTTCCTGACGGAAACGCGGAGCGTGCGCGAAGGTGACTGGCGGGTTCAGCCGGCGCCGACAGACCTGAGCAACCGGCGGGTGGAGATCACCGGGCCATCGTCCAACCGGCGCATGGTGATCAACGCCCTGAACTGCGGTGCGCAGGTCTACATGACCGACTTCGAGGATGCGCACTCGCCGGCGTGGCTGCCGACGCTGGACGGCCAGGCGAACGTGCGCGACGCCTACCGGCGCACCATCAGCGACGAGGCGGCGGACGGACGGCAGTACCGGCTGAACGAGGAGCTGGCGACGCTGTGCGTGAGGCCGCGAGGGCTGCACCTGATGGAGCGGCACGTGCTGGTTGACGGCGAACCCGTGGCGGGCAGTTTTTTCGATTTTGGCCTCACCGTGTTTCACAACCATGTGGCGCAGCGGAGCCACGGGACGGGTCCCTATTACTACCTGCCGAAGTTGCAGTCGTACCTGGAGGCGCGCCTCTGGAACGACGTGTTCAAGTACTCCGAGGAGCGGTTGGCAATCCCGACCGGGACCATCAGCCCGACGGTTCTCATCGAGCACATCCTGGCGGCGTTCGAGATGGAGGAGATCCTATACGAACTGCGGGAGCGACCGGCAGGCCTGAATCTGGGTCGGTGGGACTACATTTTCAGCGTCATCAAGGTGTTCAACAAGCGGGCGGACATGGTGTTCCCCGACCGGGCGCAGGTGACGATGGCGACACATTTCCTGACCTCGGCGGCGCAACTGCTAGTCAACACCTGCCACCGGCGGGGCGCACACGCGCTGGGCGGCATGTCGGCGTTCATTCCACGTCGGGATGATGCGGCGGCCAACGAGGCGGCCTTCGCGCAGGTTCGATCCGACAAGCAGCGTGAAGCGGATCAAGGGTTCGACGGGGCCTGGATCGCCCACCCCGGGTTGGTTGAACCGGTGCTGGATGTGTTCCAGTCGGCTTTTGCAAGGGACAACCAATTGTCGGTGATCCCCGAAGTGCGCATCGCGCCGGACGACCTGCTGGCGGTCCCGGAAGGACAGATAACCGAGGCCGGTCTGCGGAACAACGTCAGCGTGGCCTTGCAGTACATCGACGCTTGGACGCGGGGCAACGGAGCCGTTGCCATCTACGGGCTGATGGAGGACGCGGCGACCGCGGAGATCTCCCGCTCGCAGCTGTGGCAATGGTTGCACCACGGGTCTAGCCTGGTTGACGGGCGGCCGATCACGGCTGAGTTGTACCGTCAGGTGCGCGCGCAGGAAGCGGCGGCGTTGGTGGAGCAGCGGGGGCAGGACAACCCGGGCGCGCTGGACAAGGCGGTAGAGCTGCTGGACGAAATCGTGCTGTCGGATGAGTTCGTAGAGTTCCTCACGCTCCCTGGCTATCGATATCTGGACTAGGGAAAGGTTGGACTGCCATGGCCACGGCCTCCACGGCTAAAGACGCCGTCGTTCCCGCGGACGGAGACGAATTCGCGCTCAAACGGCCGCTGTCGGTCAACATCCGCCCCATTCTCGAGTCGGTCGTCAGCAAACTCACCGACGACGAGATCGACCAGTGGTTTGTTGGTTTTGAGCGGGCGAATGAGGGGCGCGGGTTTTACCTGGAGCTGACCGCCGAAGGGGAGCTAATAATCAATCCTATGGTAAACCGAGGTGGTGGCAGAGCCGAATTTCGATTGCTGAACGCCATAGGCAATTGGGAAGAGGAGCACGGGGGTGAGACTTACGGCGCGAACGCCAACATGCGCTTGCCAGACGGTTCTCGGATCCGACCCGACGCGCTTTGGCTGTCGCCCGAGCAGGTTTCAGCACTACCGTCCGTTGCCGAAGACAGGGCCATCACCGTTTGTCCCGCGTTTGTCGCGGAGATAGTGTCGGGTACGGATACGCTGCCACCGCTGCAGCGCAAGATGGAGCGGTATATGGCCAATGGCGCGCAGTTGGGGTGGTTGATCGACCCGTACCGCCGGCGAGTTTACGTGTATCGTCCCGGTGTGAACGTGGAGGCGTTTGAAGATCCGGAGACGATCAGCGGAGACCCGGTGCTGCCGGGGTTTGTTTTCGAGGTGAGGCAGCGGATATTCGCGCTGTATGAAACGACAGAGGAGTGATACGGTCGGCCGGAGATGAAGATCCACCTGGTTGACGGCACTTTCGAGCTGTTTCGGGCTCACTACTCGCCGCGGCCGGGGCGCACCGCTCCCGACGGGCGGGACGTCAAGGCGACACACGGATTGGCGCAGTCGCTGATCGCGTTGCTGGGTCAGCCAGATGTCACGCATATCGCAGTGGCATTTGACAGCGTGATCCGGTCATTCCGCAACGACCTGTTCGACGGTTACAAGACCGGTGACGGCGTAGAACCGGACCTGCTGGCGCAGTTTCCATTGGCGGAACAAATCACCGCAGCCCTTGGTGTTACCGTCTGGCCGATGGAGGAGTTCGAGGCGGACGACGCCATCGCGACCGCCGCCGTGCGGTTTGCGGCGATCCCAGGCGTAGAGCAGGTGGTGATGTGCTCGCCGGACAAGGATATGTCGCAGGTCGTGTCGGGCGAGCGGGTGGTGATGCTGGACCGGCGCAAAGGGGACGTTATCGACGAGGCCGGAGTGGTGGAGAAGTTTGGGGTACCGCCTTTCGCCATAGCGGACTATCTGGCACTGGTGGGCGACGCCGCGGATGGGATACCCGGCATACCGCGCTGGGGTGCGCGTTCCACGGCGACGGTGCTTAGCCGCTACGGGCATATCGAGGACATCTCCGCCGACATGGCGAGTTGGGACGTCAAGGTGCGTGGGGCCGGCAACCTGATGGCCGCGCTGACCGAGCAATGGGATGACGCATTGCTCTACCGCGATCTCGCCACGCTCAGGCTGGATGTGCCCCTGCAGGAAACCGAACCGGAGCAACTGCGGTGGAACGGCGTGCGTCAGCCTGCTCTAGGAGAGCTGTGCGAGACGTTGGGGTTGGAATCGCTTCTGACCCGGTTGCCAGAGCCGCCTTCGGAGTGAAGCGCCACCACGCGACCTGATCCCGAGGCGCTAACCGGCTGATTGGTCGGCCGGCGGCAGGTCGGGTTTGAGTTGCTGGTAGGTTTGCCAGCGGCGATAACCAAGGATCGCGCTGCCGGCGGACAGGAGCAGCACCGCGCCCAGAACCGAGGTCAGGGCGACGCGCATGGTGGCGTCGAACCAGAAACCGCCGGGGAAGAGGATGAGCAGGTAGTCGGTGCGCGGGTCGAGTATCCAGAGATCGTTGGCGAAGCTGAGGCGGTGGAAGAGCAGGAAGAGCTGTTCGAAGCTGGCAACCGCCGCCAGACCCACCACGAAGATTGCGATCAGGGCTATGGAGCCACCCCAGATGGCCACCCGAATTGCCTGTGCAGACCACGTGCTGCGATCCGTGACAAAACTGGTGACCAGAGCAGCCAGTATCCATAGTGCAGAGCCCAGCGCCACCCAGTAGGTGCCGCGCACCAGACGCTTGACATCGTACATGTGGGCGATCTCCCGCTGGTTGAAGACCTCCTGCTCCTGGCCGTAGATGGGTGCACGCACTTTCAGGGGTTCGACGGAGGTGTTGAAGTAACGACGGAGCTCGGCGCCGATGGATATCAGGTCGGCGTCGGCGATGCCGGATCGCTGGGACGTATGATAGCGCTGGAAGCCGTTGCGGTAGAGCCCAGGATCATTGACGGCCCAAGTGACGGAGCCGGCGACCAGGAAGAGGAGAACGGCAGGAATGGCGAGGGCGACCGCTGCCCGCTGGGCGAGGTGCGCAGCGCGATAGGGTACGAGCGTGGGCTTCACACCATTCACCGTAGCATCGAACACCGTTGGCAGCAACTCGCTGTGCTATATTCTCGGAACCATGACTGACAACAACGCACCGTCCAACATCACGCCGATACCTGAAGAGCGCATCGGAGAGTTCCAGTCCCTGATCGATGTCGTAGCGCGGCTGCGGGGGCCGGGCGGGTGTCCGTGGGATGCCGAGCAGACTCACGAATCGCTGAAGCGCAACCTGCTGGAGGAGTGTTACGAGGCCCTTGAGGCGATTGACGGCGGAGAGCCGCAGGAGCTGGCGGAGGAGTTGGGAGACATCTTGGTGCAGGTGGCTTTCCACGCCGATATCGCCAGAGCGGCCGGCGAGTTTGATATTGCCGACGTGCTGACCGCCATCAATCGCAAGCTCATCCGGCGGCATCCCCACGTGTTCGCCGACGGCACCGCAACCGACGCCCGGCAGGTGGAGCGGAACTGGGAACAGTTGAAGGCGGAAGAAAGACGGCAGGCAGGCAATCCGGAACCGTCGGCGATGGACAGCGTACCTTTGGCACTACCCGCTCTCACAGCGGCGCAGTTGATGCAGGACCGGGCGGCGCGGTTCGGGTTTGATTGGGACGACGTGGGCGGGGTGCTGGACAAACTGGTTGAAGAGATCGGCGAGTTCCGCGAGGCCGATACGCCGGAGGAAAAGTTGGACGAGTTTGGCGACGTCCTGTTCGTGCTGGTGAACCTGGCCCGCTGGTCGGGGGTTCACGCCGAGGACGCGCTGCGTCAGGCCAACGCCAAGTTTCGTCGCAGGTACCAGTCGATGGAACGGCTCGCCGCGGAACGGGAACAGGAATTTGCCGCGCTGTCGCTGGACGACAAGGAAGCCCTGTGGCAGGAAACGAAAGCGGCGGAACGGAGCGGCGGATGAATCAATCCGCGCCAGTGTGCGTCAGGCCATAGCCCAAGAAGCCTGGTTCCAACAAGTAGAGGCCGCCCGAAGCGAAGGTGGCAATGCCTGACAGGACTTGCCACTGAGTGCTGCTCCCACGGAGGGGGGTCAACCGCTCCATGAACGGACGCTTCGGGCGGAACCTCCTGATCTTATGGCGAGCACCGCTTTGCCGCATGGCTTCGGCGACGGCGTCGTCGAAGTTGCCCAGGCGGTCGATGAGCCTCCGGTCTTGAGCCACGGGAGCGGTGTAAAGCTCCCCGGTGGCGAGTTCGGTGGTCTCTTCGGTGGTCAGGTTGCGGCTGTCGGCGACCACGGATACGAACAGGGAGTAAATCTGGGCGATCAGATCCTGGAACTTTCCGGTTTCCTCGTCGGTGGGATGTCGCCAAAACCCGGACATGTCCTTGAGGTGGCCGCCCTTGAAGATGGAGATCTCGACGCCGATCTTGTCCAGCAGTTGCTGTACGATGGGCCGCATGTAGATCACGCCGATGGAGCCCACCAGGGAGGCCCGGGACGCCATGATGGTGCCGGCTCCGCAAGCGATGTAGTACCCGCCCGACGCGCCCAGGCCTCGGATGTAGGCCACCACGGGCTTTCGCTGGGCGACGCGGCGGACGTTCTCGTAGAGCAGGTCGCTGGCGGTGGCGGAGCCGCCCGGGGAGTCGATGTCGAGCACGAGGGCGCCGATCTTGCGGTTGTTGGCGACGCGCTCCAGGATGCGCGAGTAGTCGGGCTCGCGAATGGCGGCGCCGATGACGCCGTGCATTTCGACGACGGCGATGCCGGGGCGGCGTTTGAAGAGGGGCATGGTTTGATACCTATAGTGTGTGATCGGGGGGTAATTCGATTATACATGGGCGCCCGATGACGCCTCTGGGAGGTTTGACAGCGTTCGGGCAGCAGGTCTAGCATCGAATCGGCACCCAGCGAGACAGGGAAGCATAATGACGGTCACCAAGATAAAACTGCAACACTTCACCGCGTTCAAGGACCTGGAGGTGGAGTTCTCGCCCGGCATCAATGCCCTAATCGGCGCGAACGGGACCGGAAAGACGCACGTGATGAAGGCGTGCTACGCGGCTTGTGATGTGTCCAGGTCCGGTGACGACCTAGCGCACAAGCTAGTTCGAGTATTTCTCCCTTCCCGGCGCGATGGCTACCGATTGGCTCACCAAGGGTATGAGGGAAACGGCACTAAGCTAGAAGTTCATTTTGGCGCGACAAGATTGGAAGCCTCCTTCGGAAGTTTGGGCCTACGGTCGGCGACCGTACCGGACGAACTGTCAGATCGCGCGATCGAATCAGCGTACATTCCAGTAAAAGAGGTGCTGGCAAACGCACCCGGTTTTCTGTCCTTGTACGCGGCTCGGGAAATTCATTTTGAAGAGGTCTATGAGGATATTCTGCTCCGCGTTTATCTTCCAGCTTTGCGTGCACCAGTAGATGATACTCACCGGCAGATGCTCGATAGTCTGGAAGACGTCGTGGGCGGCAAAGTTAAGGTCAACGGCGAGGAGTTCTTCCTTAGCAATGAACAGGGTGACATAGAGTTCACCTTGCTGGCCGAAGGGTGGCGCAAGCTCGGGTTGCTGTGGTTGCTGATACGGAACGGCACTTTGCAGAAGGGGTCCGTACTATTCTGGGACGAGCCGGAGGCCAACCTGAATCCCAGGATGTTCCGAACCGTGATGAATGTGCTGTTGGAACTGCAGCGGGCGGGGGTGCAGGTTTTCTTCGCGACCCATGACTACGTGATTCTCAAAGAGCTTGACCTGCAGATGACGGAGGAGGACCAGGTGGCGTTTCACTCGCTGTATCGGGACGAGGAAGGCGAGATAGCATGCCGCACTACGGATCGGTACTTGGATATTCATCCCAATGCAATTGGCGAAGCCTTCGATGACCTTTACGATCGTCAAATCGAGCGTAGTCTGGGCGGTCTCAAGCAATGATTGCACTCACCGAGGGCAATCTGCAAATTTCGATCACAGGCGCAGCGAACGTCCGCAAGTTCGATGACGATAGCCACGGGCTCAGTCATTGCATGAAAGCGGTGGACTTCATCATTGAACTGTCGGACCGCTACCTTTTCATAGAGTTCAAGGACCCCGAGAACCCAAACATACCGAACCAATATCGTGCCGCAGCCGTTCAAACCCTGCGAGATAGCGAACTCGACGAGGACTTGAAGTATAAATTCCGTGATACTTTTATCTACGAATGGGCATCGGGCCGTGCGGACAAACCTGTTGACTACTTCGTGCTTATCGCCATCGATGACAAGCCGTTGTTGTCAAGACGACTAGAGGTGCTTGAGCGGAACCTTCCGGTGGGTCTCCCGACATCGACTGAGTGGTCGCGCCCCGTTGCACATCGATGCGGGGTGTTCAATCTCGAAGATTGGAACGCTCGATTCTCCGACTACCCCGTCCGGCGTTTGGCATAGCGTCCGTTGCCGCAGGTAGCGCGGTGGGTTATTCTGGCGGCTACCGACTGAGACAAGGAGTTAAGCCATGCAATTCGGCCTGTTCATGATGCCTTTGCATCCGCCGCACCGTTCCTATGCCGATTCCTACGACCGGGACCTCGACCTGCTACAGGAGGCCGACCGGCTGGGGTTTCACGAGGCGTGGATCGGCGAGCACCTCACCGAGCGCTGGGAGAACGCGCCTTTCCCCGACCTGCTGATAGCCAAGGCGTCGGCGCTGACCAAGAACATTCGGCTGGCAACGGGTGTCACCTTGCTGCCCATTCACAACCCCATCGAGTTGGCGCACCGGATCGCCATGCTGGATCACCTGACGCGGGGCCGGCTGTATTGGGGCATCGGGCACCGGGCGATACCCACCGACCTGCAGCTGTTCGGCATGGACCCGAGCAAGGGCGACGATGTGCGGCGGCGGGCGGCTGAGGTGCTGGACGTCGTGCTGAGCCTGTGGGCTTCGGAGGGACGGTTCTCGTACCACGGGGAGTTCTTTGACATCGAGGCGCCGGAGCTCGACCCGGTGCTGGAGCGGGGGTTGCACATGAAGCCGTTGCAACAGCCTCATCCGCCCATCGGCGTGGCCGCCACATCCATCGGGAGCAGCAGCATCCGGGTGGCCGGGCGAGAGGGCTACATACCCATGAGCAGCAGCAATCTGGCGCCGCAGTACCTGGCGGACCATTGGACCACCGTGGAAGATGCCGCCGCCGAGGCCGGCCGGGAAGCGCACCGCTCCGACTGGCGCATCGGTCGGGACGTGTTCGTGGCTGAGACCAGCGAGGAGGCACGGGAGCGGGCCCATGCCGTGCTGGGCCGGAACTACCTGCAACACCAGTTGCCGAACCGCCTGGGATCGGGGCTGATCCAGGCCACCAAGATTGACCCCAACATGAGCGACGACGAGTTGACCGTTGACTACATGATGGAGAACATCTGGATTGTGGGCGACCCGGACGAGTGCGCCCAGCGGATCCGGCAGCTGTACGACGGGGTGGGCGGCTTCGGGCACATGCTGTGCATCACGCAGGACCCGGACGATCACCAGTGGGAAATGGACTGCCTGCGGCTAATCGCCGAAGAGGTGGCGCCGAGGGTGAGTGATTTGACGGGGGAGCCGGCGTAGCCATTTGCCAATGCCACCCGGGCTGAAGGGTAGGGCCGTTCGATTATTCGTAATTTGATGACCCATACGACTGATCGTTGCTCAGAGACAAGCGTTCGGCGTTGCAGGGACTTTCTGGATTCCTGCGAAAGCAGGAATGACGGGAATCAAATCTCGATAATCGAATGACCCTGGGTTGAAGGGGCGGGTCTCAAACCCGCCCAACAATGTGTCCCGTTAGAGTGGCTCCGCCACGTATGCCGGGTCTTCGTTGCGGATTATGGTAACGCCCAACTGCTCCGCGATGGAGTTGACTTCATCCGGCCAAGGGCCGTTGGTCGCCACAAAGGCTTCAGTCTGCACACCGAACACATGGGCAATGATAGCCGCGCGGCGGGCGGCGTTCTCAAGGTCGTTGCGGTTGAATGTGATCGATACCTCGACCACTGCCCATAGCTGTTCAGTGCCATCGGCGAGGGTGTCGTGGGCGATGATGTCGGCGTTGCGGCCGTCGAGGTATTCCTGGCGGCTGAGTACTCCATCCTGGCGAGCTTGAGCCAACTGGCGATTGATTGCCGCGCGATCGACTACTTCCGCGTGACCGAAGTGGTCCACCAGAATCGCGTCTATTTTTTCAGCGCACCGCTTTTCGTAGGTTTCTCCCCTGAATCGTCCCAACGAACCCTCCATCCTCCGGACAACGGACTCAGCGCTTTCGTCGATACGCTGGTTGACTTGCTGGAACTGATCCTGCATTGAGCGGTTAGTCTCGTCGATATGCTGGTTGACTTGCTGGAACTGATCCTGCATTGAGCGGTTAGTCTCGTCAATACGCTGGTTGACTCCATGAAATTGGTCTCTTGTTTCCTCACGGAAATCTTTGAAATCGCTCCTCAAGTCCTCTACTTGGCCGGTCAATCCATCCAACCGGCCCGATAGTTCCTGTACTTGTGCTGGAAGGCCAAGGAAATCTTCGGTAAGCAGGGCACGCAGAAGCGGCTCGCGCACCTCCGGGTGAGCGGCGATGGTATCGAGGATCTGCCGCAACGGGTGATCGGGCGGCAGGTCTAGATCCAGTATGGCTGAGGTCACTTGAGTGTTTCCAAGGTTTGGACAGTGGCGACGTGTACATTTTCAGGTTAGCACACGGATCGCCCGGCAAGCTCGGCCCGGCCGCCGACGCTTACTTGAAGGCCGGGAAGACGTGTTTGCCGAACATTTCGATGGACTCCATGACCTTGTCGTGGGCGACGGTTTCGGTGGCCATTAGGAATTGGAGCTGGTCGACGCCGGTGGCCTCGTGGAGCTTGGCGGCCTTGATGCAGCTGTCAGGGTCGCCGGCGACGATGACGCCGCGCTCGGCCAGGGTGTCGGCGTCGAACTCTTCCCAGATCTTCTGGGCCAGGGCCGTGCCGCCGGAGAGGTCGACTCCACCGTCGGCAGAACCGCCCTCGGCGGGCACGTCGACGTAGCGGGAGAAGTTCTGCTCCAGGTGTTCAGGGATGCCGCCCCACTGGTCGAGCAGGCGGGAATATACGTCCTTCTGGTCCTGGACGTAGGGACGGCCGGGGCCGAAGAAGGTCTTGAGGGAGTCAGTGCACAGCTGTCGGGTGGCGCCGTTGTCGGGGCCGCAGAGGCCGAACACGGAGCTGAGCCACTGGTTGTTGACGAACTGGCCGACGGGCTCCGCCTTCTTGATGTTCTCCCGGTAGGCGGCAATGTGCGGTTCGAGGATGGAGGGTGCGCTGACGCCCAGGGCCATGACTCCGATGCCACGCTGGGCGGCCAACTCGTAGGTGGCTGGCTGGAGGGCGGCTACCCAGATAGGTGGGTGCGGCTGCTGGTAGGGCTTGGGCAGGACCTGACGGGGCGGGACGTTCCAGAACTTGCCTTCCCACTCGAAGTAGTCGGACCCCCAGATCTGGGGGATCATCCTGAGGGACTCCTCCCACATCTCTCGGGTGTCGCGGGGGTCGATCCCCATGCCGGTCTGCTCATAGGCGGCGCTGCGGCCGGTGCCCATATCGACGCGTCCATTGGTGAGGTGGTCGACCATTGCCACACGCTCCGCTACGCGCACAGGGTGGTGGTAGGGCAGGATGACAACGCCGAAACCCAGGCGGATGCGCTTGGTCAGGCGGCTGAGTGCGCCGAAGATAACCTCGGGACAGGGGGACATGCTGAAGGTGGTAAGGAAGTGGTGCTCCACGAACCAGACATAATCGAACCCCATCTCGTCGGCCAGGCAGACCTGCTCGATGGTTTCCTCGATGACGGCGTGGTCGTTCAATTCTGGACGCTGCATTTCGTAGGCCAGGCCGAATTTCATGATAGGCTGCTCCCTTCGTGACGGATGTTAGCGAGATTGTACCGCCGCCCCTCCAGGGGGGCAATGTTAGAATTGAACGGCTGTCCCACCACGCCCAACGGCAGGAGATCATCGCCATGTACCTTTTCCGGCCCGCCGTTCCAGTCGCAATCCTGGTCAGTTTGTCGCTGGTGGCGTTGATCGTTGCCTGCGGGGGTTCCACCCCCGAATCGGCGGCTGCTCCGGCTGCGCCAGCTACACCGGTCTCGGCGCTGGCGGCGGAAACCGAGCCACCGCAGGCTACGGCAACCAGCGTTCCGACGACGGCGGCAACCGAGGCTCCCACCGAAGCGGCTACCGAGGCCATAGCCGCGACGGAGGCTCCCACGGAAACCCCGACGGAGGAACCGGCTGCCGCCGCGGGACAGACCGATTTTATGCTGGGCGAAGGTACGATTGCCCGCTACAAGGTGGAGGAGGTGCTGGTCAACACCGGGTTCAAGGTCGCCACGGGAGAGACTTTCGAGGTGACGGGCAGCATCGCGTTTGACGCTGACGGGGGCGTCATTGCCGAGGACAGCCGTATCGTGGTGCAGGCGGCGACGCTGCAGACGGACAGCAACCGGCGGGACGGCTACGTGCGGAACCGCATCCTGCTGACCGACACCTATCCGGAGGTGGTGTTCCAGCCGACGTCGATGGACGGACTGCCGGCCTCAATCTCGGATGCAAGCGGGCCGGTGGAGTTCACCATGACCGGCGACCTGACAGTGCGGGATCAGACCCGGGAAGTAACTTGGGACGCGATGGCCGAGTTCGCGGGGGATGGGACGGCCAGCGGGACGGCCAGCGTCCAGTTCACTTTCGACGACTTTGGGATGGACAAGCCCCGGGTGGCTGTAGTGGTGAGCGTGGAGGACGGAATTCTGCTGGAGCTGGACTTCGTCGGGACGCTCACGGAGCCGTAATCAGCACGATGTTCCGCTGGACTGGGGACGAAGCGTAGGGACCGTCCTCGCTCATGTAGGCGTCGATTTCGGAGCGAACGCCGAACTCCGGCAGGTAGATGCCAGGCTCAATGGAGAACCCAATGCCGGGGATGATGCGGCGGGTGTCGTGGGTCTCGAAGTTGTCCAAGTTGACGCCCTCGCCGTGGACGGTGTGGTAGATGCTGTGGCCGAGGCGATGGGTGAAGTAGTCGCCATACCCGCGCTCGTTGATGTAGCTGCGGGCCACGTCGTCGGCCTGCCAGCCCTGGACGGGATTGCCGGCGGCGTGGGCGTCCTGCAGGAAGGCCAGGGCCGCGTCGCGGGCGCCGAGGACGATGTCGAATACCTGGCGGTGGCGGTCTGAAGGAGTGTCGCCGACGTAGGCGGTCCAGGTGATGTCGGCGTAGACGCTGCCGGGCGTGTCTTCCCGGGCCCACAGGTCGATGAGGACCCAGTCGCTGGGGGCTATGACGCTGCTACCGGTGGCGGCAGGTTCGTAGTGGGGGTCGGAGCAGTGGGCGTTGGTGGACACGATTGGTCCGTCGGCGGTGATCAGGCCTTCCTCTCGGAAACGGGCGCGGATGAACTCGGCGATCTCAAACTCGGTGGGGCCGTCGGCGAGGCGCTGACCGATGCGGGCGAAGGCATCGTTGACGATGCGGCCCAGTTTCTCAGCCGCTCGCTGGTGGCCGGCCAACTGCTCGGAGGACCAGCGCTGGGTGGCGTACTGCATCAGGTCGGCGGAGGAGACCACTTCGGCGCCCATGCTGCGAACCAACTCGACAGTGCCGGCGTCGACACGCGAGACGCGGGGCAGACCGTTGCGCGGGGAGTATTCCATCGCGACCTTCGCGAAGCCGGCCAAGGCGTTCCCCAAGGCGCGCTCCAGGGTGGCGCGGCTGCTGTAGACGACCGTTTCGATATCTTCGGCTTTGCCGACTTCGGCGAATTTGCCGGCGTCCACGTGGTGGATGAGCAGCGTAGGAGCGCCAGCGGCGGGCACGAACAGGAAGACGGGACGGGTGACGTGGCCTGACGATGGGGCAACCTGGGCCAGGACCGGGTTGCAGCCCAAATAATCGTAGATCAACCAGGCGGGGAGATCTTCCGCCTGCAGGTACTCGCGGGCGTCGTCAAGCATCCTGGCGTTGGCCATTGGGGGGCCTCCTGCGGCGAGGAACCGGAACGGTTCGGTTCGAGGAATCAGGCGTAGTTGTGGTGGATGCCGCCGTCGACGATGATATTGGCACCAGTGAGATAGGATGCCTGGTAGGAGGCGATCATGCAGACGATATCGCCGACCTCTTCGGGTGTGCCCATGCGTTTCATGGGGGTTTCGGCGGCGATTTTCTCGAGCCTGGATTCGGTGCAGACTTGGCCGTGCGCTTCGCCATCGGATGCATCAAATTCCTGGTTCGCCTTGGCGTGCTGGCGATCTTCGATCTCCTCACAGTGGACGCCGGCGTAGATGACGTTGTTCACCGTGATGTTGCGCGGGGCAAGTTCGGACGCCAATCCCTTGAAATAAGCCAGCACCGGAGCAAGGCTGAGCGACGAGAGAGTGTTGTGTGGCGACACTTCCATGGCGGAGAACGGGACCAGATTGATGATTCGGCCCAATCCGTAGCGCTTCATGTGGGGGAGCACTTCGCGGGTTAGATGCACGGCGGACATAAAGTTCCGGGCCAGAGCCGGCTCGATCTGCTCGTCCTCAAGTTCGCTGGCCGGCAAGTTGCCTTGGTCCTGTACTATGGTGACCATGACGCCGATGTTGCCCTGGCGGTGCAGGGTCTCGCGGACCAGGCGGTGGATGTCCTGTTCCCGGTCGAGGTCAGCGATGACGGCACGAAAGCGGTCCTGCTGAACGTGCTTGCGGGCGAGCTCGAGCTCGACGTGGCGCATCCGGTAGCTGTCAGGAGCGGTCAACGATAGGAGCGCGCCCTCTTTAGCCAGTGCGGCGGCGGTAGCGGTGGCGATCGCCAGATGCGAGTCGACCACCAAGGCGACTGTATCCCGGAGTCCGAAGTCCATATGACTACCTCACTGCCTTCACAAATCGCCAGGAGCTATATGACGCCGGCGGAGGCCATTTGGTCGATATCGGAATCGGAGTATCCCAAGTCATTGAGTATCTGATGGTTGTGTTCGCCCAGCAACGGGGGATGTTTTCCCAGTTCACCCGGGGTCTCGGAGAATTTGATGGGCAAGCCGGTCTGCTGGATGGAGCCGAGGGTAGGATGGGGCATTTCGAGAAGCATCTCTCGGTGCAGCACCTGGGGGTCAGTGAAAACGTCCTTCAGGTCGTTGATGGGACCGGCGGGGACGCTGACGGCCTGTAGGTCGGCGACCCAGTCATCGGCGTCGCGGGTGCTGAAATGTTCCTCCAGCAAAGAGACCAGTTCGGAGCGGTGGTTAACCCGATCGCCGTTGGTGGCGTAATTGGGTTCATCGTTGAGGTCGGTGCGTTCGATGCCCTGGCAGAACCGATCCCAAAGGCGCTCGGAGCCCACCGCGACGTTGAAGAATTTGCCGTCCTTGCCCTTGAAACCCTGGTAGGGTACGAGGGTGGGATGGGCCGCGCCCAGCCGTTGGGGAGCCTCACCGGTGGCGAAATAGTAGCCGGCCTGGTAGGTCATCCAGGCGACCTGAGCGTCGAGCATGGAGAGGTCGATGTACTGGCCAGCTCCCTTGCCGTTGGGGGAGTTGCGATGGAATAGGGCGGCCATGATGGCGAAGGCAGCCCACATACCGGCGCCGATGTCGCTCACGGCGATGCCGACCTTCTGGGGGTCGCCGCCGAGGTCGCCGGTGATGCTCATCAGGCCGCTGACGCCCTGCATGATCTGGTCGTAGGCAGGCCGGTCGCGATAGGGCCCGCTGGCGCCGAAGCCGGAGATGGAACAGTAGACGATGCCGGGATTGATCTTCTTCACTTCCTCGTAGCCGAGATTGAAGTTGGACATCACGTCGGGCGTGAAGTTTTCGACGATCACGTCGGCGTCGGCAGCCAGCTTGAGGAAAACTTGCTGGGCCTTCTCGTCGCGCAGATTGAGGGTGAGGCTGCGCTTGTTGCGATTGACCGAGAGGAAGTAGGCGGATTCCTCGCCGATGAACGGGGGTCCCCATCCACGAGTGTCGTCGCCGGCGCCGGGCCGTTCAATCTTGATGACGTCGGCTCCGTAGTCGCCGAGCATGGTGGCACAGAACGGTCCGGCCAGGGCGCGGGTAAGGTCGAGAACCTTGATGCCGTCCAGGGGTTTCATTTCCCGCTATTCCTCCAGAGTGACCGGGCCAAGCGTAAGTCTGGCGGTCACCGCAGTCGTTGGGGTCCAAGTTCGGGCAATTATAGCGCACACATCGAAACATTCTTATTAAAGAAGCACGCTTATTATGTCATTCGTGCGATTGGAGGCCCGTTGGGGATTTGCGGAAGGCACCGGGTATCGTCGCGTACCGAAGCATGCTTGCGCGTTATCGGGCGAGGGGCTTTAATTGGAAGTCCTGGCAAGGCGGTGTCCGAAAATCGGACGCGGCAACCTAGCTGAATAGCAGCGGTTCCGCATGTGCGGATCGGGAACCGATTTTTCAGATTCTATCACAACGAACGCCGTGCAACGGGGGCGCGCCATAACAGTCTCGGTACGGCGATACCCATATGGTAAGATGGCGCCACTACGCTAATGCCACAATGCCACCGTCCCACATTTTGAGGTGAACCATGACCACCACTCAGCAATCCGCCGCTACCAACGGCTACAGCGTAATCGGGAGCCGACCCATCCGGCACGATGGGGTCGATAAGGTTACGGGAAGGGCGCAGTACGGCGCGGACCTGACGCTACCAGGGATGCTCTACGGCAAGGTGCTGCGAAGCCCGCACGCCCACGCACGGATCAAGAGCATCGACACCAGCAAGGCGGAGGCAATGCCCGGCATCCATGCCGTGGTGACGTCCGCCGACCTGCCGCAGGCTGGCGGACGGGTGCTGGACCTGGGCGAAGGGGCGATGATCAACCCCAAGTTCCTCAGCAACAACTGCCTGGCTGCTGAGAAAGCCCTGTACAAAGGGCACGCCATCGCCGCCGTGGCCGCTGACAGCGCCCACGAGGCCGAGCTGGCGCTGGCGCTGATCGCAGTTGATTACGAGGTGCTGGAGCCGGTGACCGACGTGCTGGAGGCCATGCGCGACGACGCGCCGCTGGTCCACGAGCGGTTGGCCAATCTCAACGACCCCAACGTGCGGCCCGGCGGCTTGCTGGGCGAGAGTGACGCCGGTAAGGTGGGCAACGTGCCCAACCGCTATTTTTACGAGATGGGCGACATTGAAGCCGGTTTTGCCGCCGCCGACGTGGTGGTGGAGCGGGAGTTCCGCACCAAGGCGGTGCACCAGGGCTACATCGAGCCCCACGCTGCCACGGCGCTGTGGAATGCCGACGCCTCGCTGCACATCTGGTGCAGCAGCCAGGGGCACTTCAACGTGCGGGATCAGACGGCTACGGTCATGGGCATCCCGGTGTCCAAGGTGCTGGTGACGCAGCTGGAGATCGGCGGCGGGTTCGGCGGCAAGACGCTGGTGTACCTGGAGCCGGTGGCGGCGGCGCTGTCGCGCAAGACGGGCCGTCCGGTCAAGATCCAGATGTCGCGCACCGAAGTGTTCGAGGGCACGGGCCCGACTTCGGGCGGCTACATGCGCGTCAAGATGGGCGTCACCAACGACGGCAAAATCACCGCCGCCGACGTGGTGCTGTACTACGAGGCCGGCGCGTATCCCGGCTCGCCGGTGAACCCGGGCGCGCAATGTGCCCTGTCCTGCTACAACATCGCCAACGGGCGTATCGAGGCTGCCGACGTGGTGCTGAACCACCCGAAGACGGCGGCGTACCGTGCCCCAGGCTCGCCGGCGGCGGCTTTCGCCGTGGAGTCGGTGGTGGACGAGATCTGCGAAAAGATCGGCATGGACAAGTTGGACTTCCGGACGCTGAACGGAGCGAAGCAGGGCGACCGCCGGGTCACCGGACCGCAGTTCGGGAGCATCGGCTGGATGGAGACCGTACAAGCCTGCCGGGAGCACGACCACTGGAACTCTCCCATCGACGGGTTTCCGGTAGCCGAGGGCAAGAAGGTGGGCCGTGGCATGGCCGGCGGGTTCTGGTTCAACGGCACCGGCCCGGCCAGCGCGATCGTTAGCGTGCTGACTGACGGCACGGTGAGCCTAGTTGAGGGTTCGCCGGACATTGGCGGCTCCCGCGCGGTGGCAGCGATGCACGTGGCCGAGGTGTTGGGCCTCGCCGCCGAGGACGTTGCGCCGGCGGTGGGCGACACCAACTCCATCGGCTGGACCTCCATGACCGGCGGCAGCGGCGTGGCGTTCAAGACGGGCTGGGCTTCCTACGAGGCGGCGCAGGACGTCAAACAGCAGATGATCAACCGGGCGGCGCGCATCTGGGATATCGACTCTGAAAACGTCGAGTACTCCGACGGCGTGATCCAGCACAAGTCGGAGCCGGAGCTGCGGTTCACCTTCAAGGAACTGGCGTCGCGGCTAAACGGCACCGGCGGCCCCATCGTCGGGCGAGCCAACGTGTCGCCGACCGGCGTGGGCGGGGCGTACGCGCTGCACATCGCCGACGTGGCCGTGGACATGGACACCGGCAAGGTGGACATCCTGCGCTACACGGCGATCCAGGATGCTGGCACCGCCATCCACCCGTCCTACGTGGAAGGGCAGATCCAGGGTGGAGCCGTGCAGGGCATCGGCTGGGCGCTGAACGAGGAATACTACTTCAACGACGACGCCCAGATGCAGAACTCCAGCTTCCTGGACTACCGGATGCCCACGTCGCTGGACCTGCCGATGATCGACGCCGTGGTGGTGGAGGTGCCCAACCCCGGGCATCCCTACGGAGTGCGCGGTGTGGGCGAGGTACCCATCGTGCCTCCGATGGCGGCTATCGCCAACGCGATTCACGACGCCACGGGCGTGCGGATGACCAACCTGCCGATGAATCCGGGCGCGGTGCTGGAAGCGCTGTGGGCGGAGAACGGCGGCTAGACCGCCGCTACATCGACGGCAAAGACGGTAGGGGCGGACGTTTGTCCGCCCCTACCATTACGAAGGGACTGAACCACATGACTAGCCAAGCCCAAGCCTATGGAGAGTTGATACGGGTTCGTACAGGTAACCGTGCGGATGTAGAAGTACTGCGCCGCGTACCGTTAGGTGCTGGGATAGCGGGCGGTGGCATATATGAGGAAGAACTCGAAAGCCTGCTGTTTCGCTATCCGGAGTCGTTGCCAATCGCTGCTATCGATGCCGCGTATGCTGGTGCTGTTCCCATTTGCCGTCAACTGACACTGCCTGCGGGTTACGCTGATGCGTTGTATGTGAATGGTTTGGTGCGCCTCACGTTAGTCGAGTTCAAGCTCTGGCGCAACCCAGAGGCTCGACGGGAGGTGATCGGGCAAATTCTGGACTACGCCAAAGACTTGGCATCTTGGAGCTACGAAGACCTGCAGAGACAAGTGTCAATCGCCCTAGGTAGGACAGGCAATGGTTTGTACGAATTGGTTCGCGCACACTATCCAAATGTGGCTGAGGCCGAATTCGTCGACAACGTTACCCGCCATTTGCGTAGAGGAGAATTTCTCTTGTTGATTGTCGGCGACGGGATACAGGAGGGTGCCGCCAATATCGTCGACTTCGTCCAGCGCTACAGCGGTCTCCACTTCAATCTGGCCATGGTGGAGGCGGCCCTGTATCGCGATGCAGCCAACAGTTTGATCGTGCAACCCCGTGTTTTGGCACGTACCGAGATTGTGCAGCGCTTCGTCGTTGACAGTGGACTGGTTGCCGATGTTGCTATGGATGATGTGGATGAGGAGCAGGAAACTCTTTCCTACCAAGATGAGGAGAATCTGAAGTTTTGGAACGCGGTACTACGGGATTACTCGTTCGCGGATACCAACGTGGCGGTTCCGGTTCCCGTTAAAGACTCAACGCTGTATGTGCCGGTGAGAAACTCCGGTTTCGGGGGTTGGGCCCTGTGCTTTGACGGATACCTCGCTCGTAGCCAGGGGGATTTGGTTGCTTCTTAATAGCTCGGAGGGATCAAGCTCGCGCTGTCCGCATCTTTGACCAACTCGTTGAATCGTTTGCCGAGTTGCGGGGTGAAATGGATAGTAAGCTTGAGCATTGGCATAACCCCGCGGGCCGTCCTAGAATAGGATTTCGTCGAGAGGATAGTTTGGGATTTCTGGCAGAAAGCGAAGAAAGTGAAACTTTCCGCGAGGCAGTGCAATGGATGCAGGAACGCCTTAACTTGTTGGTCAGTACAATCCACCCGCGCCTGCAAGTGATGCTCGCTGACGAGAGATAACGTCGTGATGCCGAAAGGACGAGCAGATGCGAAACTCACCGAGCTCATCGCTGACGCGCCTTGGCGGGAGGCCGTGACCTACCGTGATACATGGCCGCATGAGTATGTACTGCCCCGTGCCGCCGATGGCGGCCATCGCCAGCGCCATCCACGACGGGACGGGCGTCCGCATGAACAACCTGCCCATGAACCCCGGCGCGGTGCTGGAAGCGCTTTGGGAGCAGAACGGCGGGTAATTCCGCTGGCGAGCGGCGCTGATAAAATATAGGGGCGGAGAATCCTCCGCCCCTATTTGCTTCCGCTCCCGGAGAACGACCATGCCAGCCGAATGTGCCTTACCGGAAAACATCCAGGCGTTGCTCGACCGGGCCGATTTAAGCTTGCTGCGGGGCAAGCACGGCGAGGCGTCGACATTTTTCTGGAAGGCCACGGAAGCGGCGATACGGCAGGCGGCATCGGCCCGCGGCCATAAGCTGCGCTCTTTGGATTACGACGACGTGGAGCCTTTCATAGACGGCCTAGACCAGGAAGTCGATCCCGGTCTTGGTCTGATGTCAGGCTATCTGATAACCCTCGAGTACCAGAGGAACGGCTATGGCGACTTGTTGGACCTAGAAGATGTAGCGTTCTACAAGCCAGTAGTTCGCGCGTTCATAATCGACCTGCTGGCAATTACGGAATGAGCCCGCCTGACCATTATGAACTTTCGCTGCGCTGCCGACGCAAAGCAGAGCAAGAAATTGAACAAAACGACCTTCTAACTGCCGCCGAAATGATGGGGGGCGCCGTAGTGCACGCCATCAAATTCGTCGCGCCGACGGACATCCGGGATACGTTGCATTCACACCGCGATATAAAACAAGCGCTGCCGGCAATTGACGCACGGATTCCTGTCGTCAACCTACAGCGGCTTTTCGGACATGGCGAGGCACTCCATCGCTACTTTTACCGTGTCCACTTACCAGAACACCAGGTCAGGAACAACTTCCGCCAGTGCCAGCGGTTGCTGGGAATGCTGCTGGCCTGACCCAAGAGGAAGGTACGAGATGCCGATACCGGAACTTGGCAAGTTGGAACGGGTGAACATGCGGGAAATTTGTCCCGATGAGGCACGGGATTTTACGCCGTGGTTGGCGGAGAACCTCGGTCAACTTGCAGCGGAGCTTGAGATGAACTTGGAACTCGTCGAACAGGAAGCCTCGGCCGGTCGTTTCAGGTTGGACATCCTGGCACGGAATGCTGATTTTGGCGTGATGGCTGCCATCGAAAATCAGTTAGAATGGACTAACCACAACCATCCTGGCCAATTGCTCACGTATGCCGGAAACCATGATGTCCGCAGGCTGATTTGGGTTGCTCCTAACTTTTCGCCGGAACACCGCGCCGCCTTGGAATGGCTCAACCAGTGGACGGACGACGAGATCGAAGTGTATGGCGTTGAAGTAACCGCCGTGCGGATCGGTGGCTCGTTGCCCGCACCTGTATTCAACAAAGTTGTGTCACCGAGCGTACGAGTTGATCGTACTGAACAGCCTCCGGCCCACCCGATGACACGGGCGCAGTTCTACAGCCGCTTCTACCGGCTGCTGAACAGTGAGTTGGCCAACAAGGGAATTTACCCTATCTCAGCGGCGCAAGGCGGTTGGGTCGCAAGGTATCGGCAATATCACTCCGACTTCCACGGCACAAGCTACGCATCGATGCACGATCCGCCCGCTCCAGATGATGGATACGTATGGGTCGGCTTTCGGACTTGGGACGACAATGGAGAAGCCATCATTGAAATGTTGCGCGAGCACCAGGACGAGATAGCCGGAGCGATGCCCGGCGTAGAAATGGACTGGGGCGAGACTGAGATTTGGGTCTCAAGAGCAGCTTCATATAACGACACCGAAGAAGATCACTTGTCTACCCGTAAATGGATGCTCCAGGCTCTAGAAGTCGGGCCGGAAAGGCTGGTTTGGGAAGTGGGATTGGGGCAGTAAAGCCGACGTGAGGAATGCCAGCGACCAGATGTGGCCGAGCTGGATTGCGCGGAATGTAGCGACGGTATTGACGACCTCAGCGCCGATGACGTGGTTGCCGAGCGGGTCGTCGCTGGTATCGTCCGTAAGACCCAGTTTGCCCGCCATCAGCGTCAGATTGGCCACCGTGGCTGCCCGATACAGCTGGAACTTCGTCTTCACCCGTCCGAAGTAGCGCGTCTGCCGGATGCCCAGTTGCTCCAGCCGCGCCAACCGATGCTCCACCACCACCCGTAGCTGACGGTACTCATCATAGTCGGCGCTCTGCTGCAAAGCGCGGGCCTGTTGCAACCGGGCTTCCTGCGGATGGATTTGCACCCTCCGCCCTCTACGGCCTTTGGCTGCAATGCATTGCGACCGCAGCGGACAAACTCCACACACCGCCCCGTGGAATTGGAAAGCCTGCAATTGATGGACGCGTCCCGTCCGGTCGGTGCGTTTCCCGACGGGGACAATGGTGTGAGTAACCTGGCCCGCCGGACAGGTGCAACTGCCTGCTGCCAGGTCAAGGTGGAAGTCATTCTTGGGGAAGTGCTTCCGGTTGGGACGCCCCGGCACTTTGGCCACCAGCTTGCGTCCCGCATCAGCGAAAGCCTGCCGCGTCCCACCGTCGCCGTAGGCGGTGTCGCCCAGGGCTGCGGTAACCAAGACCTCAGCATTGGCTTCACTCTGTTCCACCAAGTCCAATGCCCCCAGATTGTCGGGGGCGTTGCCTGGCAGCATGTCCACCGCGGCAATCAACTGGGTGTCCGTGTCCACCACAATGGCCGCTTGGTGCCCGTCAAAGCGCTTGCTGCTGCTCTTGCGACCGTGGCGCATCTCTGGATCATGCACCGACATCATCCGGTCCCGGCTCACACCCTCCTTGAGGCTCACCCCACCATCCCCGTGGCCGTCATCATCGCCACCCTTGCGCTCCACATCCTGTAGCAGCAACTGTCCCAACAACTCCGCAGCCTCCACTATCTCCCGCCGTTGGACGCTGTGTGTATCCAGCATGTCCTGCGCCTGCCGCGCCAACTCCAGCAGCCGGTCCGCGTCCGCCACAACCTCCGCCAACAGCTTCCGCCGCTCCCGCTTGCTCGACCAGTCGATGGCCGCCTCGCCCTTCACGCTGCTGCCCAGGTACGCTGGTAGCCCTGGGCCTCAGCCCATGCTTTGACGGTGGTCCTATCCACCGCCGCCAGCGCCCGCAGCAGTTTCACCATCCCGTCCGCCAGCAGATTGTAGGTGTCCTTCACCGCCCCACGTCCCAGAATGTAGGTCGTGTCCAACGCTACCCGCAGGCTCCGCCGCTTCAGATACCCTGTCTCCCGCGCCAGTCGCAGGCTCCGCTCAAACACCTCACGCACCTGGTCGCGCAGTATCAACTGGCCGCGGAACACCTGCAGTGTGCTCTTGGCAAAGGGCCGGTCCTCCACCTCAATCCCCAGGGCCACCTTCCCCAGGGCCACCTTCCCCAGGGCCACCTTCCCCAGGGCCACCTTCCCCAGGGCCACCTTCCCCAGGGCCACCTTCCAACGGATGTCGAAGTCGCCTCTCGCCTTGGCCTCGGCGTCGCTCACCTTGTCGTAGGTCTGTAACAGCAACGCCGTCGCCAGCAGGCTGGGCGGCACACTGGTGCGCCCATTATCCAGACAGTAGAACTCGGCGAAGTCGGCGTCACGGAACAGTTGGCCACGCAAGGAGGCCAGCAAACCGTAGAAGGTGTCCTTGCCTACGTAGTCCAGATACATCCGGTCGGCTTCCCACAGTCCCCGCTGCTCAGTTCGCTCGCCCAGCATTGCACTACTCCACTCCGTTGACTGGCATGACCCGAAGTATCACCCTAACCCCAATCAGCCGGCGTTTCCGGCCAGCTTACTAGGGCGTGTTGACATTTGATTATAATGGCGGCATGGGAAACGTCAGACTATCACTAAACCAGTGGACCAAGATGCTCCAGTTCTTGCGAGGGCGCGCCGACCTGTATGTTGGCCAGGAAGAGGAATGCCGACGTTTCATAGAAGCTGTACTGTGGGTGAACCGTTCCGGCGCCCAGTGGCGGCTCCTCCCGGCTGAGTATGGAAATTGGAACAGCGTGTACAAAAGGTTTGCCCGCTGGGCCGACCGGGGTATCTGGGAACTGATGCATCAGCATTTCGCCGACGACCCGGATCTGGAATGCCTCATCATCGACAGCACCGTGGTTCGGGCCCATCCCTGCGCCGCCGGAGCGCCCCCCAAAGGTGGCCAGGCAGCCCAGGCCCTGGGCCGGAGCCGCGGCGGGTTTAGCACTAAGGTCCACGTGAGCGTGGATGCCTTGGGTAATCCCTTGCGGTTCATCCTGACTGGGGGACAACAGCATGACATCACTCAGGCCGATGCTCTGATCGCCGATTATGCCGGAGAGTACGTGATTGCCGACAAGGGGTATGATGCCCAGGAGTTTCGTCAGCATATCCTGGAACGGGGCCTGCGTCCGGTCATACCGCCACGCTCCAACCGCAAGGAACCCCAAGCCTACGATGCTTACCTGTACCGGGAGCGTCACTTGGTGGAATGCTTCATCAACAAGATAAAGCACTATCGCCGGGTATTTTCCAGGTTTGAGAAGCTGGACACCAGATACCTGGGCTTCCTTCAATTTACCGCTGCCCTCATTTGGTTACGGTGAAATGTCAACACAGCCTAGTCATGCCGCCGCGAACACGCCGATCGGAAACGCCGGACCGACGGGACGCTCGTGTCCTGAAGCACCTAGCGCAGGCGCGGGACTACAGGTCAAAGTGGCCGGCATATCTCGCGGAAGGCGACGTGTGCCAGGCCGGGGAGAAGGGTTGGGGAACGGTCGCGCAATTGACCAAGGCTGTGGCGACGCTGCGCGGCTGGGAACACTATGACCATGAAGCCATCCGGGACGCGATCACCCCGCTGATCGGTGAAATGCCCCAGCGAGGGCTGGATATTGCTCGCGGTCTTGCCGCAGCCGAACGTCTCCATGGCAATTTCTACGAGGTTTTTATGACTTTAGAACTCGCCCGATTTGCTCTGGAGGACGTGCGTCCGCTGCTGGACATTCTAATGGGGATTGTTGCCCGAGCAATATACCGGCGGGGCATCGTTCGCCCGGTGGGTGGAGCAGGGCTGATCGTGCTGGAATGACCCGATAGACCGCAGCAGAGTCTGCGGGGGTTGCCGCGGCGATGGCGTACAATGGCCGCCGCTCATGCTGATATCGTCCGCGAACCTGCTGCCCGAAGATATCGGGGCTTTCGTGCGCCTGGCGGTGCTCTGCGCTTTTTCCGGCGCCGTCGCCGTCTGGGTCAGTGGATGGTTCCAGGCGCTGGTGGCGACCGTGTTGGGAGACCCCGCCCCCCGGGCACAGGGACGCCTCTTCGGCAATCCGCTGCGTCATCTGGACATAGCAGGGATGATCCTGGCGACGGTCTCCGGATTCGGATGGGGACGGCCGCTGCCGGGACCGCCGGACAGGCAAGGGCGATGGCCGTCGGTAGTGGTAGCCGCTGCGGGCCCGCTGGGGAACCTTACGGTCGCGTTCCTGCTGGCGTCGCCGGTCAAGGCAGGCCTGCTGGGTTGGACCTACCCGTCGCCGGACAGTTTGAACCTGGTAATGACCGGCGGCCTGCGGTCGGGCATATCCGACATGGTGGGGTTGCTGGTGATCTACAACCTCATGCAAGCCGCGTTTCAGGTGCTACCCCTGGCTCCTTTGGCCGGATACCGGGCGCTGGCCGCACTGCTGCCGGCCTCGACGGGAGAGGGACACCAGCGGTTTCAGCGGTTTGCTCCGTTGCTGCTGGTGGCGCTGGTGGCATCGGATTACGTGCTACGACCGGGGATACTTTGGTCCACGGCGCTTCCCGTGGCCAACTGGCTGGCGGGACTGGCCACAGGTTACTGAGTGGGCCCAAACCGCTCGGTTCGAATGGCGGACTCGGCGACGCCGATACATAACAGGGCGTCGGCGGCAGCCTCCACGAAACCGGTGGGCCCGCAGGCGTAGGACAGCGGAGCCGCATTACTGCCGTCCATGGCGACCAGCTCGTCGATGCACTCCCGCAGCATGGACGGGTCAACCCTGCGGGCATATCCGATCCAACCAGGCGGCTGCCGTCGGGTAAGCGAACATCGGACGGCCACGCCGGCGCCACGCCGACCCACGGTATCGAGGAACTTTCGGTAGATGATGTCCTCCGGGCCGCGCGCCGAATAAAGCAGCAACGCTGGCGTCTCCGGCGCGGCCAGCTCCAGGTGCATCAGGATCGATTTCAGAGGGACGATGCCCGAGCCGCCGGCGAGCAGCAACAGGGGGCCAGCCAGATCAGGAGTCCAGGTGAAGGGGCCGCCGATGGGGCCACGCACTTCCAGTACATCGCCCGGTTCCACGACCTCGTTGAAGTATGGGGATACCTCGCCGTCGGGAATGTGCTCCACCGTCAGATCGATCAGCTCAAAATCATCGGGAGCGGAGGCCACCGAGTAGGAACGCTGGGCCTGGTAGCCGTCGGGGGCGGTAAGGCGGACGTCGTAGTGCTGGCCGGCGCGAAAAGGGCGTGGCTCGGAGAGGCGCAGGGTGAAGGTCTTGGCGCGGTAGGTCTCGACAACCACCTTTTCAACAGTGGCGGACTGCCACGGTGTTGGCGGCGGTTCGGAGGGCTGTTGCACTAATCACCCCAGTACCGCTGTTCCTTCCACGGATCGCCGTACATGTGGTAGCCGTACTGCTCCCAGAAGCCGGGTTGGTCCTGGGGCATTAACCGGATACCGCGCAGCCACTTGGCAGACTTCCAGAAGTACAGGTGCGGCACCACGAGACGAGCCGGTCCGCCATGTTCGGCGGCGATGGGCTGTCCGTCGAACTCAAAGGCCACCATCCCGCGACCCTCGAGCACGTCCCACGTGGGCAGGTTGGTGGTGTAACCGCCGTAGGAAAAGGCCATCAGGTACGGCGACGGATCAGCGACGCCGGCGGCGGTGAGGAGATCATCGATGGTGACGCCCTTCCAGGTTGTATCGAGCTTGCTCCACTTGGTAACGCAGTGGATGTCGGTATGGATTTCGGTCTCGGGCAGGGAGCGAAACTCCTGCCAGTTCCATTCACCCAAGGGCTCACCTTCCGCGCCAACCAGGACAAAACTCCATTCGTCAAGCGGAACGCGCTGAGTGGGTCCGGCGGTGAGCACTGGGAATCCCCGTTCCAGGTACTGACCGGGTGGGATTGGGCGGGGAGGCGTTTCGCGGCGCCGTCCGAAGAATCCTCGGGTAACCATCTGCGCGTACTCCTGATGCCGACGTTGGTTGACGAGGGTATAAAATCCGTAGAAGACTGTCAAACACCGAATGCAACGACCATCACCGCGCCAGCGTCGCGAGGTCAGGCGAGCTCGACCGCCGTTGCTACGCCAACGAGATTGCCACGCTTCGCTCGCAATGACAGTTTGGACACATGTGGGTACACATGAGCGTCAGCATTCGTAGTCGTATTCGTCATACCTCTCGTCGTAGTACATGTCATCATCCGGCCGGCGGCGAAACTTCCCATAGAGCCATTTGCCGACGACTACCACCACCGCCAGCAACACCAATCCGCCGATAATCCACACATCCAGATAGGCCAGGAATGACAGGTCGGCCGGTTCTCCGCCGGCCTGCAGGGCGATAGCCAGTACAATTAGCTGGTTCATGTCCAAAGTGTTGGTTGTCGCGGCGAACAGCGATACGGAATGCACCGCTGACCGGCCGGTCAGCCGGGTCGGGAGGCCACGAGTTTGTGGGCCAAGTATGTAGCGGTGGCGCTGACCGCCGCATCTCCCATAGGCGAGGAACTGGTTTCCATACCGTTGGGAGTGGGACTGGGACTAGAGCCGGCGATGGTCGCCGTGGTGTCGGTGGTCTTCAACATGCTGCCGGCGCTGGTGATTTCTGGACTGTTTCGCAGGGCCGAGCGAGGAACGCGGGTGCTGAGAATGATGCTGCGACTGCGTCCTGAGCCGGTACGGTCGGCGGTCAGGTGGATGCTGCGGCGGCGCAGCCAACGACTATTGCGGGCGCTGGACCGTTGGGGGGTGTGGGGCGTATTGGTCGTCACGCCGTGGGCCGGGGTCTATGTTACCACGCTGACCCTGGAGGTCGCCGGGATGCGCCGCAGCCGGTTGCTCGGGTCGGTCACGGCGAGCCTGGTCATTCACGCTGTGATCGTCGCGCTGGCATGGACGGGAGTTTTCAGTCTCGTGTAAGCAGAAATCGTCGAATCCCGCACCCTTCGCCGAATGACGTCTTCGGTTTGGATGTACAAGAATAGTGGCAGACGCCCGTCACACCAGCGGAAGCACGGCGGAGCGAGGCGCGGCACATGGGCCCATTGGCGGAGATCATGAAGCAAACGGTCAACTCGTTTCTGCAACACCTCGTCGTTGAGCGAGGCTTTTCCCAGAACACGCTGGATGCGTACAGTAACGACCTGAACCAGTTCCGCGAATTCGTCGCGGACAATCTCAATTCGGAGGACCAGGAAGTCTGGCGAATGGTGGATCTCAACCTGCTCAACGCGTACATCAGCGAACTTCGGGACAATCGCAAGTACCGAGACACCACCACCGCCCGCAAGGTGGCGGCGGTCCGTTCGTTCTTCGGATACCTGAGCGCAAATGGGTTGATAACCGAAGACCCAACCGAAAACCTGGGCTCGCCGCGGGTGGGGCGGACGGTTCCCAAGTACATCTCCGAAGAGGACGTGAAGCGTCTGCTGACCACGGCGGCGGACACCGGAACGCCGGAAGGGCGCCGGGACTCCAGCATCCTGGAACTGCTGTACGCCACCGGCCTTCGGGTCAGCGAACTGGTGGCGCTGAACGTGCAGGACATCGACTTTGAAGAAGGATTCATCCGCACGTGGGGGAAGGGTTCCAAGGAACGGATCGTCTACCTGTACCCGGACGCCCTTTCGAACCTGCGGGAATACATCGGCGGAGCCCGCGTTGAGCTCCTGAGCGACAAGCGCGGCGAGACGGCGCTGTACCTGAACCAGCGCGGCGAGCGGCTCACCCGGCAATGGGTGTGGAACATCCTGAAAACGGCCGCCAAAGCCTCTGGCGTGGACCCGAAGATCACCCCGCACACGCTGCGGCACAGTTTCGCCACCCACCTGCTGCAGAACGGCGCGTCGCTGCGCCACGTGCAGGAACTGCTGGGGCACTCCAGCATCTCCACGACGCAGGTGTACACTCACCTGACTGATTCGCACGTGAGGGACGAATACGAGCGGAGCCATCCACGCGCGTAACGCGGCGACCAAAGGGACCGGAGCAGACCAAAAATCCAGGGAGCAGGACGCGAGCGGCGGGGGGTTGGTTACCCTCGCCGCTGCAGATTCTTTATCGCCTCGTCGATGCGGCGAACCTGCTCGGTGTCGCCGGACGAAAGCCGGTAGCAGCGATCGAGATACAACTGGGCCAACTGCACGCCGTTGGGGGTGGCATCGTTGGCAGCGGCGACCAACGAGCTGATGCCATACTCCTCAGGCAGGTGCCGGCCGAGGGCAGTCATCTCGGCGACGACGTCGGCAATGGCGGCGGCATCGTTGCCTTCCTGAGCAAAGCGCAGGCGGCCCAGGAGGCGGCCCATTTCGGCCAAGCGGTCACCCTGGCTCATGAAGCTCCAGAGCACCTCGTTGACCCCCAAGTTGTCGCCCTGGCCGCCGTCTGCAGAACTGAGGGGTGGGGAGCCTCCCAGGGGTATGGCAGCGTCATTGGCGGGAATGGTGGAGACGCCCTCCTCGCCGCTGGCTTGTGACCACGCGTCGGCGTATTCCTGGACGGCCTGAGCAACCGATTCCATCATTCGAGCCAAGTCGTAGGAAAACATGCTGCCGCCATAAACCAGATCGTCGTTCCGCATGTTGGCGAGGCGGACCAGTTGTTCGTAGCCACCCTCCACCAACTCGGACATCGGCGGCATGGCAAAGGCCGAGAAGTTGGCCAGCGGGCCCGAACCCGCGCTACCCAGATGCGCGGCCAGGAAGGGCGGGACGTATTTGGTCAGATCGGCAGTGATGGGCAACGTGATGATGTAGGTGCCGTACACGTGATCCGGCTCGGTGTCCACGCGAAAATACAGGAGCGCATGGCCCCGAGGCCGCTGTGGATCGCCGATTTCAAACTGCAAGTCCATTGGCGCAAGTATAGATTAGGGTTGCGGCGATAGCAAAGGCAGGAACGCCCGGAAATTTTGATGACAGCCGGCTATTGCGAACACACGTTCTCAGATGGTAGCCTAGTGGTGCGCCGCCAAAGGGGCGGCGACCATATCCACCACGGAGGACTCGTTATGTTGGCAACTGCTCAAACGTGCGCCGTCATTGGGTTAGACGGCCAGATAATCCAGGCAGAAACGGACATTTCTCCGGGACTTCCGGCGTTCCATATCGTCGGCCTTCCGGACACAGCGGTGCAAGAAGCCAAGGAGCGCGTGCGGGCGGCGCTGCGCAACAGCGGCTGCGAGTTTCCGATGCGACGCATCACCGTAAACCTGGCGCCGGCAGACCTGAAGAAGGCCGGACCGGCCTACGACCTGCCCATCGCCGTGGGCATACTGTTCAGCACGGGACAGGCGCCGCCCACCAAGGAGCCGGCGATATTCCTGGGTGAGTTGTCGCTGGACGGCGGCCTGCGGCATACGGCGGGAATCCTGCCGATGGTTTCCGTGGCGCGGGACCAAGGCATAAGCTCGGTATACGTGCCAGCAATAGACGCGGCCGAAGCAGCCCTGGTGGACGGAGTACGGGTGTATCCCGTCGACACGCTGGCACAACTGCTGGCCCATCTGCAAGGCGAGACAGCGATATCCGCATTTCCGCAGAACGGCGTCTACCTCAACGGGAACCGCGAACAACCCGGCAATACCGACCTATGCCACATCAGGGGGCAGGACCACGCCAAGCGGGCGCTGGAGGTGGCCGCAGCCGGGTTCCACAACATCCTCCTGAGCGGGCCACCGGGTTCGGGCAAAACCCTGCTGGCTCGGGCGCTGCCCGGCATCCTGCCCTACCTGACCGCCAACGAGGCGCTGGATGTTACCAAGATCTACAGCGTGAGTGGCAATCTGCCACAGGACAGCCCGCTCATCGCCCAGCGGCCGTTCCGCGCGCCGCACTACACCATATCGAACGCCGGTCTCGTGGGCGGTGGCCGCACGCTGCGCCCCGGCGAGATCACGATGAGCCATCGGGGAGTGCTGTTCCTGGACGAACTTCCGGAATTCGGGCACGCCGCGCTGGAATCGCTGAGACAACCGCTGGAGGACAAAACGGTAACCATCACGCGAGTGAGCGGCACGGTGACCTATCCGGCAAGTTTTATGCTGGTGGGAGCGATGAACCCGTGTCCGTGCGGATATGCGTCGCATCCGCGCAAGGATTGCGTGTGCAGCCCGTCGGCGCTGGCGCGATACCAACGCCGCATCAGCGGGCCGTTGTTGGAGCGCATCGACATCTTCGTGGAAGTCCCGCCGGTGGAATACGACAGCCTATTGGGTCGGTCCGAGGCCGAGAGTTCAACCGCGGTGCGGGACCGCGTGGTGGCGGCGCGCGCCATCCAGGAAGCACGGTTTGCCGAGGGATCGGAAACTCCAAGGCTGTCGAACGCGGAGATGTCCGGAGCCACGATCTGGGACCATTGTGACCTGCAGGATGACGCGCAGATTTTGCTGCAGCGGGCATCGCAACAGCTCGATCTTTCTGCCAGGGCACTGCACCGGGTGGTCAAGGTGGCGCGCACGGTTGCCGACCTCGCGGGAGCCGAACGGATAGGTCCGGCACATCTAGCGGAAGCGTTGCAATATCGCGCCCGCGGATTGAGCTAATTCCTTCGGTAGCAATCGCACCTTGCTCGACCAGACTTGCAGGATTAGGATGTGAACAACACCCCTCGCATTGACGACGATGCGGAACGAGCGTCGATCTTCACCGTACCGGTGCGACGCATTAGACCCCACTTCTGGACGTTCAGCATTTGTTTCATCGCCACCACCATATTTTACGTACACGTTCATGCAATAGACGCCGACACTCCATCGTGCCGAGAGGCGCCCGCAGCTATCATGGGCGCTGCCGTGTCAGCCGCGGGGTTCTGGATAGTGTTCAGCCCGATACTGGTAGAAGGAGCCGCCAAGAGGGTCCACTAGAAGGACGCGAAGAAGGTCGAGAGGAAGGACGGGCCGCAGGCCGTAAGGAAATTAACGCCGCCTGGCGTGAATGGAACCGGCGACGACAGGAAGCTATCGCTGATGGGAGGCCGTTCGACGAGCCCACTCCCGATTCCGCGAATGGAGCTGATCCACCCAGCGCCTAATGGCCGCGCCGAGATGGAACGCTAACGGAATAGGTGACGCAGTACGAAGGAAAGAGCCTGGCGCAACCTGGCGTGCTGGGCCACGCGAACGGTGATATAGATGTGCCCGCTGGCTCCACCGTCCAGGCCGGCGTTTCCCTGACCGCGAAGGCGGAGACGCCGGCCATCCGACACGCCGGCGGGTATCGTGGCACTCAGCCACAGTGCCCGACGTAAGCGCTGTTCTCCGCTGCACCGCCAGCACTGACCGGCCTCCAAGGTCTCCTCCGGCTCAAACCCGGTGCCCCGGCAGCGCTGACAGGTTTCCTTGCGCGTGACCGGGAACACCTTGCACAGTCCCTGCTTCGCTTCGCCGCGGGTGATCAGCAGGGCAGCCTCAATATCTTCACCGCGCTCAGGCGGCGACGGCGCATAGGCACGAGGACGGGAGGCGCGGGTTGCGCTTGGTCGGGGGCCACGCTGTTGGCTGCGGCGGTTCGACTCTGCTGTAAGAGAATCGCTTACACCATAGATATCGTAGTGGCGGCGGCGCTGGGGATCGGACAGGGTGGAGTACGCATGATTGATTTCCTTCATGCGCGCCTCGGCTTCGGGCCCAGTGTTGAGGTCGGGGTGATACTGGCGTGCCAGCCTCCGGTAGGCGGCACGGATTTCATCCGCCGTAGCTGCCGCCGGGACGCCGAGGGTGCTGTAGCAATCACCGTTCATGATGTTACCTGCGATATGCCCCTAATCCTAGCAGGTAATACTCTGAATAATCACGGGGGATGCCAACCAGTTTGCCAATTGTCTGTGCGGGTGATACCCTGAAATGGTCGGGGCGTAGCGCAGCCCGGTAGCGTACCTGCATGGGGTGCAGGGGGTCGCCAGTTCGAATCTGGCCGCCCCGACCATTTCAACCAAAATGCAACAGAAGGGTGCCTTCGGGGTGCCTTTCTGCATTACATGGCGGTGCGACCGCCATCCACTACGACCTCGCTTCCGGTGACGAATGACGCTTCGTCGGACGCCAGGTAGACCACAGCGTAGGCGATATCTTCGGGGCGACCGATGCGGCCAAGGGGAACGCGCCGGAGCTGTTCCTCGTCGCTGAGCCCACTGCCGCGATTGGCTCGGGACTCCTGAAGCATCGGGGTGTCGATGGGGCCGGGATGCACGGAGTTGCAGCGGATACCCTCGGCGGCGTGCTGGATCGCAGTCGCCTTGGTGAACAAACGGACGGCGCCCTTGGTGCTGCTGTAGCCGGCCAGGTTGTAGTCGTTGCCCACCAGTCCGGCGGTGGACGAGATGTTCACGATGCTGCCGCCCCCGGCTTCCCGCAGGGCGGGGAGGGAAGCCTTGGTGCCAAGGAACACGCCCTTGGCATTCACGTCGAAAAGGCGGTCCCATTCCTCGACAGTCATTTCTTCGATGCTGCGGCCCAGCACGATTCCAGCGTTGTTGACCAACACGTTGAGCTTGCCGTACTCGGAGACGGCAGCATCGACCGCGGCCTGCCAGTTGGCTTCGCTGGTTACGTCCAGGTGGACGTAGGTTGCCTGGCCGCCCAGTTCGCGAATCTCCGCTTCCACCCGGCGACCTTCGTCATCAAGGATATCGCCGAATACGACGCACGCACCTTCGGCGACGAACATCCGCGCCTCCACCGCCCCCTGCCCGCGCGCCCCACCGCTAATCAACGCGACTTTGCCGTCCAACCTGCCCATGTTGACTCCTCCTCGATAGCTAACCGAGTGCCGTTACCTGTGTATATTGCGCAATACTCTACCCCGCGATGATTTCCTTGAACTCGCGAATGGCGTTGATATGGGCGTCGGGCCCGGTCAGATTGGCCGACATGGTGTTGACGGAAAAGTGCGATGCGCCCATGCCGCGCCATTCCTCGGCCCTGGCCTGCCAGAACTCGGGGTCGCCGTCGGAGTAGTTGACCCGAGGTTCCATGCCGATGGCGTCGGGATCGCGGCCGGCGGAAACGGCAGCCTCCCGCACCTTGGCGATGGCGGTGGCGGCCTGCGGGTCATCGGACTGGAACTGGGGGAACCAGCCGTCGGCGCAACGTCCCACCCGGCTGAGCACACGGTCGGTGGGAATTGGGCCGCGGGCGCGGCTACCAGCGCCCATCCACAGGGGAATGGGCCGCTGGACGGGCAACGGATTGATGCCGGCGTTGGTCACATTGTGGTAGCGGCCGTGGAAGTCGACTACCTCTTCGGTCCAGAGGCGGCGCAACAATTCCATTTGCTCCTCGGCTCGGCGGCCCCGGGTGCTGAAATCTTCGCCGAGCGCTTCATACTCCACGGGGTTCCAGCCGATGCCGACACCCAAACGGAGCCTGCCGCCGCTCAGCACGTCGACCTCGGCGGCCTGCTTGGCGACTAATGCGGTCTGACGCTGGCCAAGGATGACAATGGCGGAGACAAGCTCGACGTTGGTGGTCAGCGCCGCCATGTAGCCAAAGGCCACGAAGATCTCATGGAACGTACTGTCCTTGGTGTAGCTGCCCGTCCACGGCTGGTGGTACGCGGTGTCGGCCCCGAGCACGTGATCGTAAGCGATGATGTGGGCGTAACCCAATTCTTCGGCGGCCTGTACGTAATCACGCACGGCGATGGGGTCGGAACCAATCTCGGTCTGGGGAAAAACGACCCCAATCTGCATCTGTCGGTCAGGCATGGCTACGCTCCTGGTAACGAGGGACTGGTGAGACTTCGGCGATTTTACCGTGCGCGGCGTCAGCTGGGCAAACAGAGCACCGCGTTAGCGTCGACCACTGCCGCTGGCCATGGCCCGTGGGCAGGACCCTGGCGTCAAGGAGTGGCCCACACAAGGTTCCAGATCAGGAAAAACGCGATAACGGCCGCCCAACCGGTGATAAACGCCATCCGATAAATTCGGGTGAACCACGGGTGTTCCCAGAACGGCAACCGCCGCTGGCGGGCCCAGTGGGTTTCAGCGCTGCCGCCGGCCCAAACCCAACGCCCAAGCTTTCTGGCCAATTCCATTGGGTCCGCACGGATCACAGGATCTGCGAGAGGAAGTGCTTCACGCGCTCGTGGCGCGGGTTATTGAAAAACTCGTCAGGAGGCTGGTCCTCGACGATCTGGCCCTCGTCGAACATCACGATGCGATCGGCCACCTCGCGGGCAAAGCCGAGTTCGTGGGAGACGGCCAAGATCGTCATTTGCGATTCGGCCAGTTCGCGCATGACTTCGAGCACTTCCTTGATCATCTCGGGGTCGAGGGCCGACGTGGGCTCGTCGAAGAGCATGATGTTGGGCTGCATGGCCAGGGCGCGGGCAATGGCGACGCGCTGCTGCTGGCCGCCGGACAGCTGGGCGGGGTACTTGTCGGCCTGCTCGGGGATACCGACCCGCTCCAGGAGCTCCATGGCGACGCTCTGGGCCTCGTGGGACGGCATCTTCCGGACCTTGGTTGGCGCGAGGGTGATGTTGCTCAGGACCGTCAGATGGGGGAACAGGTTGAAGGACTGGAAGACCATGCCCACATCGCGGCGAATGGCGTCGATGTTGCGGGTATCGTTGGTCATTTCGATGCCGTCGACGATTATGTCGCCGCGCTGGTGTTGCTCCAGACGGTTGATGGTACGGATGAAGGTGGACTTGCCGGAGCCGGAGGGGCCGATGATCACCACCACCTCGCCCTTTTGGACGGTGGTCGTGACGCCCCGCAAAGCGTGGAAGTTCCCGTACCACTTGTGCACATCGCGGCACACGATGATGTCTTCGACGGCTTCAGAAGTTCCGTTGGTAGTCATGGTGCGCTCCGTTGCGGTGGGTACTATTGGCCGTTACTGCGGAGGCGGCGACGGCGGGGCGGGCGTGAGGCGCGTTGTTCGCGGGTTGACATTCGCTCATTCAGTTCATTCACCAAGGCGCGCAGTTCGCTGATCTCGCGGTCCCGCTCCGCCAATTCTTTATGTGCGGCGTCAGTCTCTCTTCGGCTAACATACGTCGGCCCGATTCTCTCCAGAAAATCATGGTGTCAGGCCCTCCCACAATACCGTTAGCCAGCATGATGGCGGCCATGAAGCGGATCATCAATTGACCGGACGGCAGGTCCGGTTCTCGGCCGCTGACGGCGTAGGCGACGGCGCCAACCACGACGTCCAACGCGACGTAAAAGAGCAGCCATGCCAGGCGGCCGTACAACTGTCTCAACCGCGATGCCATGTAAACCTACTGCCGTCATTCTAGCAGAACAGCCGGCGCGGTGATGGGCTCGCTAACGCTCTCCGATTCCGAGATGCCGCTCAATATGCCCGCTGACGTAGGACATACCGTAGGTGAAGATCCAGAACACCAAGGCGACGAAGATAATGACCTCGCCTTTGTTATCGCGAAATTCGATGTTGCCGTTCACGAAGTCAAGGCCGATGCGCAGTATGTCCAGCATACCGATAATATAGACTAGGCTGGTGTCCTTGAAGAGGCCGATGAACTGGCCAACGATGGCGGGGATGACGTTGCGGATGGCTTGGGGCAGTGAGATGAGCAGGGTAGTATGCCAGCCGGGGAGGCCCAGGGCGCGGGCGGCTTCGGCTTGGCCGGGATGCAGCGCCTGCAGCCCGCCGCGGATGTTCTCCGCCATATACGCGGAACTGAACAGCGTGATGACGATGGCGGCGTTGAGCAGCGCGTTCTGAGGAAAATCCTCGGGAAAAGCCAGGGGCACCAGGTGCCGGGACATGAACAGCAGTGTGATCAGGGGCACGCCGCGGAAAACTTCGATGAACGTGATGCACAGGATCTTGACGATGGGCAGCCGGCTGCGCCGGCCCAGGGCCAGGGCGATCCCGATGGGCAGGCTGAGGGTAATGCCGCCGATGGCCAGTATCAGGTTCAGCATCAACCCACCCCACTGGTTGACCGACACCGGTTGCAGCCCGGGAATTCCCGGCAACCCCCGGATCAGAACCAGGGACAACAGAAATGACGCCACGGCGAGAACGGCAACCCAGCGGCCGGTGCCCAGAAGAGTGTGGCGCGCCAGAACCCAACCCGCCAACAACGCCGGCAGATTGGCCAGCAGCAGCAGGCGTACATCGTACCCCATGGCCTCCAGGCTGTAGGGCAGGAAGGCCAACAACCCCAGCACAACGGCGACGGTGATGGCGATAACTCTGGTAACTCCCCGACCTGTTAGTCCCCAGCCCATTCCCAGCAGCAGCGTTGCCAACAATGTGGCAACCTGGGGACGCCAGAAACAGTTTTGCCCGGGGCAGGCGGACTGGGTATTGTATTGTCCAAGGATGAAGCGGCCGCCCAGTTCCACAATAACCCGCCACTCGGCATCCAGGAACACCCACTTCAACCCGTACCACAGCGCCAGAAGCGTGACGACGCCGGCAATGACGGTGAGCAGGCCGTTGAACAGGCTGCTGAACAGATTGGTGCGGGCCCATCCGGCAACGCCCGTTTCCATACGGGGCGGCGGCAGCACAGCTGCGGAGCGTGTTGTGTCGTCAACGGCCATGTCAATACCTGGAGGGTGTCTAGGAGCCAACGAACCGGATGCGGCGGTTGTAGAAGTTGCCGATGAGCGACCAGGTGAGGCTCATCGCGAGGTATGACGCCATGACCAGAACGAAGATGGGGAGCGCCGGCGCCGTCTGGGTCATGGTGACGCCCACGCTGGTGAGTTCGGCGTATCCGATAGCGCCGCCGAGGCTGCTGTTTTTGGTAAGGTTCAGGCACTGGCTGATCAGCGGCGGGATGACGACTCGGAGCGCCTGGGGGAAAGTCACCCGCCACAAAGCATCCATTTGAGACAAACCCAGGGCGCGGGCGGCTTCGATCTGGCCCCGTCCGACGGACTGGATGCCGGCGCGGACGATTTCGGCGACGAACGACGAGGTGTAGATGACCAGGCCCACCAGCAGCACCATCAGGCCGGCCTTGGCGGTTAAACCGCCACCGATGCGCCCGAAACGGCCCTGGGGTTCCGGCGTGGAGATTGAGAACGGGGGGTCGCCGGCCACTAAACTCAGCGCCAGCCAGGCCGCGGCGCCGATAACGAAAGCGAAAAGGAAGCCGCCCAGCATGGGATGGGATGCCCGACCGGTTTCGCTTTCGCGTCGGGTCAATCGGCGATGGACGGCGACGCCGGCCGCGATGGCCGCTGCCGCCGTCGCCAGCCAGAGCAGCGCGACGGTCCAGTCGTTTGCCGACGGCCACGGCAGAGATATGCCATCGTTATAGACGTACAGAACGCCGGGGATCAATGCGCCCAGTTCGCGTCCGTCAGCGTCCACCACCGACGGCAGTTCCTGAACGATGTACAGCCAAAAATAAAGTTGCACCAGCAAGGGCACGTTGCGGAAGAATTCGATATAGACCATCGCGATTTTGGCGACGATCCAATTGGAGGACAGGCGGGCGATGCCTACGAAGATGCCCAACAGGATGGCTAGGATGACGCCGGAAACGGCGACGATCAGGGTGTTGGTGATTGCTACCCAAAAGGCGTACAGGAATGTATCTGACGATTCGTAAGGTATGAAAAAGTCGCCGATAGGCGTCTGGTACTCACGGGAAAGGAACGTGAAGCTGTAAGAGATGTTCCGGTCAGCGATGGCGTTAGCAATGTTGGCAAAGAACCAGACGACCAGAGCGACGACGATGATGGCGGACGCAATCTGCGCTGTCCACTGGATGATGACGGCGTGCCGCCATATGGGGATGTCCTGGTAGACCAGGACGCGTGGCAGTTGACGGGTCGTCAAAACGGTAAACCATCAAGGGGTAGCGTTGCCGGGAAATCCAAGCCGATTGTAGCGCAATCGGCGCATTTTTTCCGGGTCGGCGAAAACAATCAAACTTTTGGGGAGGGACAACCAGGCAGATGCTGGCCGTACCCTCCCCGGCGCCGGTCCGGCATTTTGAGGCCGGCGGACGTTTTTTGGGAGCTACCGCAGCGGCGCGGAGTAGATTTCTCCGCCGTTGAGCCAGAGGTCGTTGCGGCTGCCGGTGCGGGTTACGCCCAGAGGCGTCAGATGGCGGTCGTAAATCTCGCCATAGTTGCCCAGCTGCCTGATGACATCCTGGGCAGCGGTTGGGCTCAAGCCGAGGTCTTCCTGGCCGTAGCCACCCTCCAGGCCGAACAGCCGGTCCACGGCGGTGTTGCCGGTGGGGGCAGTGGGCACGCTGTCGGAGGTTATGCCGAAGGCTTCGGCGTAGATGAGCATGGCCATGGTGGTCTTGACGATGTCGTACCACTGGTCGTCGCCGTGAGGAACCACCGGGCCCAGGGGTTCTTCAGAGATGGTATCGGGCAGGATGACATGGTCGTCGGGGTTAGCGTAGCCGACCCGGGTTGCCACCAGCCCAGAGCGGTCGGTGGTCAGCGAATCGCACTGTCCGGCCTGGTAGGCTTCGCTGGTGGTGGTGGCGTCGGGGAAGGTAACGATGTCGAAGTTCATGTCGTTCTGGTTGCTGAAATCCTGGAGGTTCAACTCAGTGGTGGTGCCCTGCTGGACGCAGACTTTGGCGTCCCGCAATTCCATAGCGCTGGAGACGCCCAGGCTGGCGGGTACCATAAAGCCCTGACCGTCATAGAACATGGTCTGGGCGAAGTTGCCCCAGGTAGCGTCGCGGGAAGATGTCCAAGTGGTGTTGCGGGACATCATGTCCACCTGACCGGACTGCATGGTGGGGCCGCGCTCGGCGGCAGTGGTGGGCCGGAAATCCACGGCGTCGGCGTCGCTCAGCACGGCGGCGGCCACGGCGCGGCAGAGGTCAACGTCAAAGCCCATGGTGTTGCCGCCGGCATCAATGAACCCGAAGCCTGCCAATTGGGTGTTGTTGGCGCAGACCACGTTGCCGCGGTCTTTCACGGTCTGGAGACGGTTACCAGCCTGGACCGCCATTGCTTCTGTGGGTGTGGCAACGGCTTCCGTGGGCTGCTCGGCCATGGCGGTAGCAGCGGCAGGAGCCGTGGGTTCCGCGACGGGAGCGGGAGCGGTGGGCTCGTCTCCGGTGCAAGCCAGCAGTGCCACCGTTGCCACCAGCAGCATAATTCCTGCGACGTACCTAACTGTCTTGGTCATCAAATATTTCCTCCTGGGATGTCTATTTCGCCACACGTCGGCGCACAATCCGCGTCAATAGTAAGTCAACGCTTTCGGTTTTGACAATCGTAATGACGAACGGGATTGGCCGATCCCGGACACAACTACGCAAACGACCACAACGACAGGGCGTTCCCCCCGAATATCTTTGCCAGGTCGGCCTTGGGGCACCAGTCCTCCATCTGAGCCCACGTGTAACGCAGGGAGTTGCGGTAACCTTCACGGTTGGTCACGCGAGGCCAGTCGGAGCCCCAGATCGTGCGGTCAGGGCCGAAAGCATCGTAAGCCATGCGGGCGTAGGGCGGGATGTTCCGGTACGGGAAGGGCGGGTCGCTGATCTCGCCCATGCCGTGGATCTTCATCACCGTATTGGGGAAGCGGGCCAGGGTCAGGGATCGGCGGAATACGTCATCAGGCGGCATTTCGGCTGCGCCGATGGCGTGGATGCCCATGCCGGCCAGGTGCTCGATGATGACGGTCAGGTTGGGCAGTTCCTCAACCAGAGCGGCGAATTCAGGGGACGCGAAGCCTTCGGCCGAGCCACCGACGCTGACGGACACTCCCAGACGGGCGGCAGCGCGCCAGATGGACAGCGGGTCGTTGCCGGGCGACCGGTGGAAGTTGCGGATGCGCAGCGTCTCGGCGCCGGCGTCGCGGAGGCTTTCCAGGGTGTCGGGGGCTGCCGGATCGTCCACGTCCACGCGGCATACGACGGCCAGCCGTTCGGGGAAGCGCTGGCGGCATTCCAGCACGTATGAGTTGTCCAGCGTGGCGGTGGACTGCACCAGCACGGTTTTATCGACGCCGTTCAGCTCCATCTGGGCCAGGAGCATTTCCACGGGCTCGTAATGGTCGCGGCCAATATGGACGTGAGTATCGACTATGGTCATGGGCTAAACCGTTCGTGGCGTTTCCAGGGGTGGGTTTCCAATATCAGCCGAGCGCGTTCGGGCGGTCTCAACCTGCCGACAGGCCCACCACGGCCAGGCCGATCCCAACCACCGCCGCGTTGACCCCAATGCCGCCAATGACTACGCCAACCATCCACTTCAACGAACTGCTGGAACGGTCTCGCGAATCGATTGCAGCAGCGCTGAGTTTTTCGCTGATTTCGCGGCGCAACTCGGCAAACTGACCGTTGGTTTCGGTGCGCAACTCGGCGAACTGACCGTTGGTTTCGGTGCGCAGCTCGGCGAACTTTTCGTTCATCTCGGTACGTAACGCGCTGATTTCATGGAGGAATTCAACGCGATGGGCAGCAAGACGCTCGATCACTTCGAGTTTAAATTCCGTGAACTCGTCACGGAGCCGGTTCAGGTCATCTTTGGTCGCAAGAGAACCTTCGAGGATCATCCGGCCGGCCAAGTCGAGCATGGCGTCGACCTCGTCGGCCGGATAGCCACGGGCTATCATGGCAGCGCGAACATCGTTCAGTGTCGTTAGCGTGGTCATGTCTATCTGTTCGCCGAGGCGCCCCTGCAGTCCACCGGTTCTTTCGGCGGCAACAGCATAGCAAATCCACTAATTTGCTGCTACTCTGGCACCCATCCAGAGGAGGTACGCCCTATGATTTCGCAAGCAGAAAATGTGACGCTCACGCAGGTCGGCTCCGGCACGCCCATGGGCGAACTCATGCGCCGCTACTGGATGCCGGCCCTGCTGTCCTGGGAACTGGCGGAGCCGGACGGAGAGCCGGTGCGCCTGAAGCTGCTGGGCGAGGAACTGGTGGCCTTCCGGGACACTGACGGGCGCATCGGCCTGCTTGACGAGTTCTGCCCGCACCGCCTGGTGTCGCTGTGGCTGGGCCGCAACGAAGACTGCGGCCTGCGCTGCGTGTACCACGGCTGGAAGTTCGACGTGAACGGGCAGTGCGTGGATATGATGAATGAACCCGAGGACAGCGACTTCCCGTCCAAGATGACGACCACCTCCTACCCCACCATCGAGTTGGGCGGCGTCATCTGGGCCTACATGGGACCGAAGGAACACATGCCCCCGCCGCCGAAGTTCGAATGGGCCGCCGTTCCGGAAACGCACCGCCACGTCACCAAGAACATCCAGGAATGCAACTGGCTGCAGGCGCTGGAGGGCGGCATCGACTCGGCTCACGCGACGATCCTGCACCGCACGCTGCGCATCGACACCACCCACGCCGGCCTGCGGGTCGACTCACCCCACGTGCAGGGCAAGCCGCCGGAACTGGAGGTGGACATCACGGACTACGGCTATCGCTACGCCGGCATCCGTTCTCTGGGTGACGAAGGCAACCACGTGCGAGCGTACCACTTCGTGATGCCCTTCCACCAGATTCGGGCCAGCCAGCGCGGGTATCGCGGCAAGCCGGGTCCGGTGGGCTTCCTGGCGTCCGGACACATGTGGGTCCCCATGGACGACAACAGCGTGATGGTCTGGAACTGGGACCTGTCCTACGACGACCCCATCGAGGCACAGGAACGGACCGACATGGACCGCAGCTACGGGCGCGGGCCGGAGCACATGCTGGACAGCTTCCGCACCAGGGTCAATCGGGACAACCACTGGATGATCGACCGGTCGGTGCAGAAGACGGAGACTTTCAGCGGCATCGACGGGGTGAACGCCCAAGACGTTGCGGTTCAGGAGAGCATGGGCCACATCGTGGACCGGTCGCGGGAGAACCTCTCGCGCACCGACATGGCCATCATCTACGCGCGGCGGCAATTGCTGCAGGCCGCGCGAACGGTGGCCGAGGGCGGCACGCCGCCCGGCGTGGGCGACAACTACTACATGCTGCGGCCGTCGCAGGCGATCCTGCCAGCGGGCGTGGACTGGCGGGACGCGATGTGGGAGGATCTTTATCCCGACGGGTCGCAGGGGCGGAACGGGCATTAGGGAGCGCAAGCACACATACAGCGCGAATACAGGGGCGAATATCATTCGCCCCTGCTACGTAATGCACCCTGCCGGGTTCAGGGTATTCAATCGTCCAGGGGCAAGGTCCCGCCGTACTTGTTCGGCGGAGTCAACATGTTCCTGGCCGTTGCGGATGCGCTCCAGAATTTCGGAGGCGAAGTAACGGTGGCCCAACAGCTGGCGGTCTCACTCGGTGTTGCTGATGAACTAGGCTAATCCCAGAACTGCGTACGATTGGCATGGCTTCCGGCATCGACGATATTTTTCATGCCTCCGCCTTTGTCAGCGGTTACAAAGACCATGTTGTACCGGACCGCAATACAAACTATCCAGAGGTCGTTCTCCTGTATGCCCAACTCCTTGCCCGTGGTAGGTTCCCGTAGGTCTTCTAGGTACCTGGTCGCGAATTTTTGCCGGCTGTTCCTCGGCGCGTATCTGTGAAACAGCCGTGCCCTGATCTTGCCATATTGCTTGGCGGTGTGACGATCAAGATCCAGCATCCTGAATTGACCCAACGCGTCGCGGATGCTTAGGCGTGTCGTTTCATCCATCTGGGCTGCATACATGCCGTACTCGGACTCTGCGATAGAGATGGCCGAAAGGAATACGGGAGCGTTTCCCAATGCGGCTATACGCCCTCGCATTTCCTGATGCCGGCTGCTGCTCTCGAGACACGCCCAGCTGGCAACGTTCGTGTCTAGAAGGTAGCCATCCACGGTGTATTATCCGTCGTAGTCGTCATCAAGGTACGAAAGCGATTCTTGTATCTGCGGCGATGCTGGTATGGCGGGGAGGCGTCGAATAGTCTCCGCGGCGGATGCCTGCGCAAACTCATCTGAGATGTACATGTGCAAAGGAATGCGCGGCGCGAATGATCGTGGGAAGTATTCTGTGAATTCGAATGGTCCCAAGCGTCTACTGCCGGTGAACCAATCTAGCAAGGTCCTTTCCTGCTCAGGTGGGAGGTCGTAGGCTTTTAGGACCTCAGCGTCTATGGCAGATATCAGGCGCCGGCATTCGGCTTCGGCTTCGTACTCTTGCAACTGTTGGCTTATCCATTTGTTGCGCGTGTCAACGTATTGACGAACTAATGACGATAAGGCCTCGTCTTGTTCTTGGCTGAACTCTGGGATCGGTATATTCCTCAACGTCCGAATGAGAATATCCCGCCCTGAATCCCTAGTGCTGATGAAGGCGTTGGCTACTGGACCATTCAGTATCGCTGCGAGTACCTCAAACGATAGCCCGGTCTTAGGCCAGATCGCGTGGAAATATTGGGAGCACACAAACTGCGACCGGTCAATTGAGGCCGTGATCTTCCAGTTTCCTCGGGACCGTCGTCTGGCGTTGACGATAAGCTTGGGAGCACTCCAATCGTATTTGTACGCAGACCCCCGCATAAATTCTTTCGAAAGGTTCAGGTATTCGTTTCGGGTCACGACAAAAGGTTCGATATTGTCGTTGACACTGTGCAGACCAGCCACAAAGTCATCGCGAGGGACTCCTGAGACGAACCTGTCGATGCCCTTGCCGAGCGATTGGTTATATTCGACGCCCCGGTGTATTTCTGCCAGAGTGCCGAGTGTTCGGAATGCGCTGGTTGTGTCCCATACTTCCGCCAGCTGCGTAAGCCACATGCGCCGCGCAAATTCTTCGGCCGGTCTTTCAACCGATTTTTGGGCGCGGTATGACACACGCTGGTTAGCGTAGAAATCTTGAAGATCGGGGTTCAGCACTTGGCCTACGGCCAGCGATTTGGGCCCACTCTCGCGTTTGGTTGAAAGGAGTACGACTGTTTCTGCACCTGAGTGCTCGAACACCCTGTCCGGTAATGCTAGGAGCTCGAAAGTGCTGTAGATCTCCCCCAGCTTGGCTCGCAACCGACGGTATCCACTTCCTTCTAGGAACACTTTTGGCAATACAAACCCGAGCAGTTGGGGAGGTTTTTCGAGTACTCGTTGGAGGGCCTCTCTGGATTTGGTTGTAGACAGACCGTCCCCATATAATGATTTCTCGCCTTTGGTGAACGGCCCGAATGGTGGATTGCACAGGACGATGTTAGCGCTACACAACTCATGCTTGAATTTCGGCGAATCAAAAGCGTCGGCTTTGTGTAGTCTCCAGCCGTCCGGGTTAGGATAGTCCGCCAACATTAGTGATAATCTGCCAACTTCCAGGGCAAATTCATCATTCTCGATGCCGGAAAGCATTTTGACAAAGTACTCGTGCCGGTCGCTGGGGGACATCCGGGATGGCAGCAGTTCCCTCATGCGCTGCATCGCGGCGATCAGGAAAATGGCATGGCCGGAGAACGGCTCGAATACCTTTCTTTCATCCTCGTCAATGTCCTCGAAAGGGAGGTTCCTTACTATGTACTCGGCGACAGCATAGGGTGTGCTGTGTGTACCATATGCCCTCCTGGTCTCTTGGGTTACGAGCGTGTTCTCGTACACGTACGCCAAACTGTCGACTGAAAGGTTTTGGAAGCGGCATATCTTTTGGATCCACTCCCAAGTCTCCTGCTGGGTGGTAGGGTCTTCCAGTGCCGGCTCCACAATGCCTTGCCTAAAGTAAAATCCCTCAACGGCCTGTAGCACTGACTTGGCATCGTTAGTCTTCCAGTCCCCAGGATGCTGGCGATCTCCCAGCATCTTCGCCGCGATTAGTCTGAAAATCAGCCGAAAGAGTGGCGGATACAGGTCGTCGGTAAATTTCGTCCGGCGATTGAACGTTTCTTTGGCTAAATCAACCACACTGGTTAGCTGACGGTCGAGTTTGGTTCGCGCTTCTTGCTCCAAAAGCGGGAGTAGGCCTAGGTCGAAGAAGTCCAGTTGGATTGCTTGTGACGCATTGGATTTCGCACGCAGGATACGCTGTGGAAGCCACATTTCTCTGTTCTGTCCAAAAACCTGACTCAGTTCCTCTGTGGATGTCTCGCCCAACCGAGACGGTCTACCTTCACCGTTTACTTTCCACCGCACGATCCTGTCGTTGTTAACCTCGAATATCTGCGGCGCCCCTAAAGCTCGGTGGATGTGGATTAATTCGGAACCTGAGTGGCCGTTGGCGATGGCTACACCAAACGCAGCGTTGCGGTACGAGGGAGGGTCCTGAGCGAAGGCGGCTATCGGGATCTGATTAACCGCATTGTCATCCGACAGCATGTCGGCGAATTTGTAGTTCTCTTGGATCAGGCTTCCAACATACCCAAGGTCATTCAATTCCCGTTTCAGCAGTTGCAGGGCCTTTGCTTGGTTTTGAGCCAGCATTTGCGACAGATCTCCCGACTTGGTCTAGCCCATGAATTGGATCTCACCATCTACCTTTTGGTACGTCAGGGCCACGATGGTAGATTTAGCCCAATGGATGTGCGGTTCCCGGGACAACTATCATGGGGGATCGATCGCTACCAGGATCGCGGAGCAGGGTTTCCCGTTATGCCTGCTGTGCGGAAGTCGCACTGTTTGGGGCATGGCAGCGACAGATCTGTTCTTCCGGGAAAATGATGCCCCCGTGCATGACCAATTTGCCGACAGCGCTAGGATGATGTGCAGACGGTAGCAGATCTTGAGTCATTTGTCAATGACGTTTTATATATAGTTTGTATCGGCGCATGGCATACATTTTGGGGAGTGTGTTATTGACACGTACAAGCGGCACGCTGTTGATTTTCGGCGCGTCCAAGGAGCAAAAGGGGCTGACGATCAGCAATACCTAGGGCGTATTTACATCCAGATCGTTTGAGTGTGTCATAAACAAGTACAGTCTACGCCACCGAATAAGAATCAATAGGGGCGGGTTTAGAACCCGCCCCTGTCGATGGCATCGGGTTCGACTGTTTTGACTAGCCTTCTTTCAGCGCCGGTATCACCTTCGTGCCGAGGAGCTCTACGGAGCGCATCACGTCCTCGTGAGGCATGTGGCCCTCGTTGCCGTAGATGAGGATGTAGCCGGGATCGAGGTCCCTGCGGATGTGGCGCAGCTTTTCGGTTACGGTCTCAGGGCTGCCGACGATGATGTTATACGCGTCCTGGAGGTCCTCGTAGGACATCCGACGTCCCATGGTGCCGGTGCCGATGAGGGGGCGCGACATTTTGATGCGCAGGGCCTCCCGGGACTGGTAGCCGGGCGGGTCGTTGAACTCCATCGGCCCACGGTTCCGGTGGTTCTCGGTCCAGAGGAAGGTGCGGCCGATCTCCTGGGCCTTCTCGTCGGTGTCGGCTACGAGGCAGCGGATCAGGTAGCCGAAGTGCTCGGGGCCAGCCTCGTAGCCTTCCTCGGCGGCGGTCTCGTGGTAGATGCCCTTGAGCTGCTTGGTGAGGTCGAGCAGGGAGCCCAGGTTCATGTAGGGATACCGGTGCTTGGCGGCCCAGATTACGGACTCGGGGCTGCCGGTGCCGGGGAACCAGACCGGGGGATGGGGCTTCTGAATCGGCACCACCCACGGGTTGACCATGCGGTGGGGCCAGTACTCGCCTTCCCAGCGGAAGGGGCCGGGGTCGGTCCAGCACTTGATGATGAGATCGTGGGCTTCCTCGAACCGGGGGCGGTTCTCGGTGGGCGAGTAGCCGGCGTGGAGGGTCTCAACAGCGGTGCCGCGCACGAAACCGGAGATGACGCGGCCGCCGCTGATGCAGTCCAGCATGGCGATCTCTTCGGCCATCTTCACCGGGTCGTTGACGGCGATGACGTTGCCCAGCATGGCGATCTTGGCTTTCCTGGTGCGCTGGGTGATTACGGCGGCGTCCACGTTGACGGAGGGCTTCATGCACCAGTACGAGCTGTGGTGCTCGTTGGACATGATGCCGTCGAAATTGACCTCGTCGGCCAGCTGGTACTGGTCGTGGTAGTTGGAGTAGAGGACGTGAGCCTTTTCGGGATCGAAGTAGGTGTTGGGGAAGTGCATTCGGCCCGATTCCCAAGGCTCTAGGTCTTCCTCGGTGACATGGCCGTAGGGCTGTTCGGAGAACCAGAATACTTCGAGTTCGTGCGCCATGATTTTGCTCCTTCTCGGTGGTGCGCTGGTCCGCCAGCGACGGGGTTCTCGCAGCGGCGGAGGGTTCCGGCTTCGGCCCTAGAGGCTGTTCAGGAACCCGGTGACGGCGGCGACGAATTCGCCGCGTTTTTCCACGGCCGGAGAGTGCCCGCAGTTGTCGATGATGCGCAACTGGCTACCCTGGATGGCCTGCTGGAACAAGTGCCCGCACTCGACGGGGATGATGGCATCCTGGTTGCCCCAGACGATGAGAGTGGACGTGCTGACGCGGGACAGCGTGTAGGAGAGGCTGGGGTCGTACAGGTAGGGCTTCCAGCACAGCTGCGAGGCCGTTATTGCGTTGGAGTGGGAAACCAGCTGTTCTTCGGGGGACAGCTCGCGGGCGTAATTTTCGTAGTTTTCCACCTGGCCGGGGTCATAGAAACGCTGCTTCAGGCGAGTGTCGGCGGACACCATAAAGATTTCCGCAATCTCGCCCTCGCGGGGCTTGATGCCGGCCGCGTCCACCAGCACCAGCGCGTCGATGTTGTGGTCATCCATCGCTGCCATCTCGGCGGAGACCCAGCCGCCCATGGAGGAACCCATCAGCACAATGTCCTCCAGGCCCAGGGCGTCAATGAACATATGGTTGAAGTGAGCGACATCGGGAATAGTCTTAACCCAATCGGGGCTTTCAGTGCCATTGAAACCGGGTTGGCTGGGGACATACACCGTGTACTCGGCGGACAAGTCCTCATGATAAGGCTGCCAGCCGTTGGAACCGCCGGCGCCATGCAGAAATACCAACGGCGGGCCATTGCCGCCGGAATACATTTCGACGGCAGTACCGTTGACATTTACGGTAGTGCGGGAACCACTCTGAACTGTTGTCATACTCTCGTTCCTGTGCGGGGTGAGGATGGCGTTATTCTGTTACAGGGGTAACGGGATGTCAAGGTTGGGCAGCAGGCATGAGAGGTTCGACAGGATGTCGGCGCTCAACGAGAATGCCACGTCGGCGCGCTCCTCTCAACGACAGAATCTATGGTGTGGCCAGTAGGGTGGAAATGGCGCGGGCCGTAAGGTTGGACGCCATGGGGAGCTTGTAGGCGTTGTCGGGCAGGGTCCTGGGGTTGGCGATTGCCACGGCACCCGCATCCGAGGACGACACATCCGAAACTGACCGACCGCGCAGGTACTCCTCGGTCCCTTCCGCACGGTACGGCGTCGGAGCAACGCCGCCCAGTACCACCGAGGCCTCCGCGACGACGCCGTCGACGACAGTAAGGGCGGCGGCGGCGCTGACCAGGGCGAAATCGCCCGACTCACGCTCCCGGGCCTTGAGGTAGACACTGCGCTGTCCGGCGGCCGGCGCAGGCAACGATACGGCGGTGAGCAGTTCGCCCGGTCGCAGGATGTTCTCCCGCAAGATATCCACGTCGGGCCCGACGAAGTAATCGGCGATGGCAACGGTGCGCTGGCCGTCCGGGGATGCGATGGTGAGCGACGCGCCGAGGGCGGTGAGTGCGACGGCGGTATCGGAAGGATGGACAATGAAGCAACGGTCGCCGCCGGTCACGCACAGGTACTTGCCCACTCCCTGGACGGCGAAACAGCGGTCGCCGCCGCGCTTCAGGCAAACGGTGAGCGGATGACGGTAGTACCAGCAGCGGGGCCGCTGGTTGAGGTTGCCGCCCAGGGTGCCGAGGTTTCGCACCTGCGGGTTCGCCAATCCGGCGGCGGCCTGGGACAGGGCAACGTAACGGCTGCGGATACCGTCGTGGGCGGCAATGTCGGCGATGGTGACCAGCGCGCCGATGCGTAGGCCGCCGTCGGGAGCGTCGGTGATTCCGGCGAGGTCAGCATCAGAGACGGCGTCCAAGGCGACGAGGGTGGCGGGCGTTGCGGTGCCGTCGCGGATCTCGGAGAGAAGATCGGTTCCGCCGGCGACGGGAACCGCATCGTCCGGTGCAGCGGCCAGTATCGCGCAGGCCTCCGACAGGGAGGTGGGTTGGAGGAGTTGGAAGGTCATCGGGAGGTTCCCAATTCACCAAGGGGATTGCCACGCTGCGCTCGCAATGACAGGTTGAGTGACACTTGCAAGTTACGCGCTCGCGATTGGCGTCCAGCACCGGGACAGAAGTAGTGCGCTTGACGGTTCGGCCTCAAGGGTAGCATATTGCTGATACACCGTTGGCGAGAGGAAAGCATCGTGGGGGATTTCAGCGTACAGGTTTGCGTCGGGCACCCCTACGACCTGGAAGGAGATATGCGGCCGGTGGAGGCTGTGGTCGATACAGGAGCGTCCGATTCCATGTTCCCTGCGTCCCTGCTCGAAGCATTGCACGTCGAACCCGAAGGGCAGTTCCGCTGTTTCTACGCCAACGGCGCGAGTGAGTTCCGCAACTACGGCGAAGCCGCCATACGCTTGGATGGGCGGACCAAGATATGCCCGGTGATTTTCGGGCCGGATAACCAATTTTTGCTTGGGGCGACAACGCTTGAATTTTTCAAACTGGCAGTGGACCCGGTGGGACAGGAGCTAATCCCCGTGCCGGGACTGCGGTTGGGCTGGGGCGGCCCGTTATAACCCGGCGGGGTTCCGTTTAGTTGTAGATGATGTGCTATCTAACGTTCCGCGTGATTGCCCACAGAGGCGGCGGTTCTGGCGCATCCCAGTAATTCTTCGGAAACAACCACGCATCGCGGGAGGCACGGCTGGGTTTGCCAGAATACGGTTTTCTCCGGGCAAGGCATTCTCCCATTGGACGGCGGTTACTACATTTTTGACTTCGGTAGCAAGCATTTTCTCTCGGCGAGTGTATGGCACAGCATCGCCATGCTCCAAGTCAGACGCTTTGATTCGCTCATGGCCTCCCACTGCATCATCATGGCATGCAAGCAGGCGACCGCCATCAATTCCGAACGATTGACAGTTTGGTTGCCGACCCAATATGTCTGGACGGGCAATTACTGCCCGTCCCTCCGTTGGTTGGATACACCGACTTTCGCGGCATCAGCAGGCAACGAATACAATTGACCCATCAACTGCTTTAATCGGTTGCGGAGCCTACGCCGGCAACGGAGCGTTGGGGATTCCCCCCACAACAACCTTGTCTCGAAGTGGTTGCGTATCGGGGCACGGACATTAAGGGTGAACAGGTCAATGCCCTCTCTTTGGCAAAATGCCACCTTTTCCGGTGACGGCGATGATGTATGCACGACTTCTACGAACGCCAAAGGTTTGCGTTCGTTTGCACCCCATAGCATGATGTCTGGGATGAAATCGCAAGAACCATATCGGAAGGATGCTTCGACTTCTCCAACCCGCGTGACTCCTTCCAGCATGTTGACCGGTATCAAACCACCGTCACAAGACCGACAATTCACCTCGTTGGTTGCGAACCATATCCCGCCTTGATGGTTGAAACCAGTTTCCAAATGTTTGCGGAGCATAGCCTTATGGCTAAAATGCTCTATTCCCTCTCGGTTGCTCATGCTTCCAACTCCCGTGCGTTATGGGCATCATCTGCAACTAAACGGAACCCCTGGCGGTAAGTAGCCTAATAGGGTGGTCCTACCCCTTGGCTAGCGCATCCAGGACGCGGTCGGGGGTGATGGGCAGGCGGGTGAAGCGGACGCCAATGGCGTCGTAAAGGGCGTTGGCGATGGCGGGGGCAACGCCGACTGACGGGACCTCGCCCAGGGCCTTGGCTCCCATGGGACCGACGGGGTCTACCACGTCCGCGAAGATGGTGGTGATATCAGGATAGTCCTGGATGGTGGGGCTCTTGTGCTCAAGGTAGCTGCCGTTGAGGGTTATGCCGGTGGGAGCGTCGGTGATGAGTTCCTCGCTGAGGGCGAAGCCCAGCATCTGCGAGATAGCGCCCTCCACCTGGTTCAGCGCGGTGCGGGGGTTGATGATGCGGCCGGAGTCGTGGGCGGCGACGTAGCGGCTCACGCGGACCCGGCCGGTGGCGGTGTCCACCTCGATTTCACAGAAGTGGGCGCCGAATGAGTTGACGATGTAGTCGGGGCTGCCAGGCGTGACGGTGACCTCGGCGGCCAGGGTTTCGGGAGCGACGGCCTGGGCAAGTTCGGCGTAGGTGATGCGTCGTGATGGATCGTCGGTAACGAACACCGCGCCGTCGGAGATGGACAGGGCGGAAGCGTCGGCCTCCAGCCGGCCGGCGGCAGCGTGCAGTAACTGTTGGCGGAGGCGCTCGGCAGTTTGCACAACGGCGGTTCCGGTAGAGAAGGTGGCCGCAGAGCCTGCGGTGATGGGCGCGTCGGGAGTGCCTTCGGTGTCGGCGAAGCGCGGGAGCACGTCTTCGTAGGGTACGGACAGGGCTTCGGCGGCGAGCTGGCACAGCACGGTAACCGCGCCCTCACCCACGTCGATCAGACCGCTGACCAGGTGAACCCTGCCATCGTTGCCGATTGAGAGGCCGGCGGCCGAGTCGTCGCCGACACCACCGCGGTAGATCATGATGCTGACGCCCCGACCGCGCCGGATGAAGGGATCGTCGGGATCCGAGTGATCGAAGGGTTCGTCCCAGCCGAACTCAGCGGCGCCGCGACGCAGGCACTCCTCGAGACCGTTGCTGGAAAAGGGAATGCCGCCCTCCACGGGCTCGCCGTCCACGATCTGGTCGGGCGGCCTGAGGCGCGGGCCAGCCTGACCTTCGAGGGGTACGTGGTTGCGAAGGCGGAAGGCCAGCGGGTCCATTCCTACGGTCTCGGCGGCACGGTCCATGAGGGTCTCCAGGGCGAAGTGTCCCTGGGGCGCGCCGAGAGCGCGGTAACTGCCGGAGACGGGTTTGTTGGTGGTGGCGGGGCGGGCGTCGAAGCGGACGTTGGGGCACCGGTACAGGTAGAGCATGCCCTGCCCGGTGCGGCGGGCCACGCGGGGGGAGGAAGCCTGGTAGGCGCCGGAGTCCATGACGGCGTCGCCGTGGATGGCGGTGATGTCGCCGTCGCGGGTTATGCCGACGCGCAGGATGATGCGACCGCCGTGTCGGGTGCGGCCAGCGACGAACTCTTCCTCGCGGCTGTACTCGATGCGGACGGACTGGCCGGCCTGGAGGGACAGCAGCGCGGCCAAAGCGGCCATACGGGACTCGTCCTTGTTGCCGTAACCTCCTCCCATGTTGGGACCGATGACCCGAACGTTGTCGACATCCAGACCCAAAACGTGGGCCAGCACCGCCCGGTCGACATGCACGCCGCGGGTGGACTTCCACACGGTGAGATGGTCACCGTCCCAGGACGCCAGGGCGGCACGAGGTTCCAGCGGTGTCGCCGAGTGGGTCGGAAGGTAGTAGGTCTCTTCGAGGACGATGTCGGCGGCGGCGAAACCGGCGTCGATGTCGCCGCGTTGCAGCGACAGGGGTTCTGGTATGGCCAGGTTGCCGTGGGGATGGATCTGCGGCGCGTCGGGTTCCAAGGCGGCGACGGGATCGGTTACGAAGGGCAGAGGACGGTATTCCACACGCACGAGCGCGGCGGCCCGGCGGGCGGTGTCAAGATCGTCGGCGGCAACGGCGGCCACCTCGTCGCCGGCGAAGCGGACGCGGGTGTCCAGCACGGGCATATCCGGAGCGAGACGGGCGTCGGGAACGTCGGCGTGGGTGACTACGGCGCGGACGCCGGGCAGGGCCATCGCGTCAATGGCGTCCACGGACAGTACGTCGGCGTGGGGGTGCGGGCTGCGGACGATGACGCCGTGCAGCGTATCCGGCAGGATGATGTCGGCGGAGTACTGAGCGGCGCCGGATAGCTTGTCGGCGAGCTCGTAACGGGGAACGGAGCGGCCGACGGTGGTGAGGGGAGCGGAGGGGGTGGTGGTCATGGCATCAGTCCGGGTTTTGGTTCTGGAAACGCGATTCCAACTCCCGTCCCGCTTCCGTTTTCAGTTCTTCAAAAATCAACTGACACACTGGCATACCCGGAGTCAGGCGGCAGACGAAAGGACCAACGTTGGAAATCTCCAATCGTAGCGGCAAGCTGCGCGGTCTTCCCCAGCCCGCTTGCACCGTAGGCGCGGTTTGGTGAATCGACAAGCCTAACCTGGCAAGAGAGCTTTTGCCTTCAACACGCGCCGCGACGCCAAGGGGTAGAGTTATTTGCTCCCGGGTATAGGCGAGTACGAATTCATGAGGCCGCACCAACAAAGAGTCTCCAGTTGCGATGTTAACATCTTCACCATAGCGTCGGGCTATGTCTTCTGGATTTGCTTGGTCGACCATGATTAAGATCTCTGATCCTTTAGGTGCACCTCTAAACACAGTAAAGCCGCTATCCAACCGCAAATCTACCGAGGACGTAGAAAACATGATACGAGTAGGGTTGGGGGATATAATTAGATCTCCTGCCTCCAGCGAATCTTTGATGTCTTGATCGCTGTAAATCATTACCACCAACCTGACGTGACTACGGCATCCTGATCTTCTCTGGGCACGAATATCTTTGCACCAGAAGTCAAAGTCTCATCGGGAATTTGGATCAACCACCTTCCGTCGTCGAAATCAGCTATTCTGAAGGCCTTCAACCATTTCTCCGTCTCATTGACCGAGTAATCTGGCATCCACCCAACGTACTGGTTGCCGCCGATAGTGAACTGCACGATTCTTTCTTCGGGAATCATTCCAGGGCCCACGTAGGAGAGATGGAATTTCACCCCTACCGGCTTTTCAAGGTCGTGACCCCAATCGATTTTTGTCCCCGGCATCAATAGTCCCCTTTAAAATCGGAATAAGTTCGGGCAATATAGCGGCTGGTTTTGCGCGGCGTCAACGCGACGCTGTCATCGCCGGCTTGCCCGCCAACGGCTGCTACGTTAGGATGCCGCAACCATGATGAACCTGCATACTGCCGACATTACACTAACCGTTAACGGCTCGGAGCATACCGTCAGCGTGCGACACCACTGGTCGCTGCTGGACGTGCTGCGGGACGCGCTGGGGTTGACCGGAGCCAAGCGGGGGTGCGACCGCGGCGAGTGTGGCTCCTGCACCGTGCTGCTGGACGGGACGCCGGTCAACGCATGCCAGGTGCTGGCGATGCGGGCCGACGGGCGTGAGGTGCTGACGGTTGAAGGGCTGGCTCCTGTCGAAAAGTTGTCGTCGTTGCAGCAATCTTTCCTGGATGAAGACGGGGGACAGTGCGGGTTCTGCACGCCCGGCTTCGTGATGGCGACGCGGGCCCTGCTGGACCGCAATCCTACGCCGACGGATATGGAGATACGGGAGGCCTTGTCCGGCAACCTTTGCCGGTGCAACGCCTACGGGCGCATTTTGGCGTCGGTGCGGGCGGCGGCGGCACGCTCCGCGTAGTTTGACACCCCAAAACGGGCGCGCATACACTGTGGCCATTCGGTCAGGATAGGGCCGGCTGAGTTGTTGCACGGAGGACGCACCCATATGACCACCGCACACACCCACGATCATCCCCACACGCACCCCCAGGCGGCTTCCGAGATGCGCGGGGTGGGGTTGGCACTGTTGAACAGCCTGGATGCCACGCAGAAAGCGGCCATCAACTACAGCTATCACGACGGCGAGCGGATATTCTGGTACTACCCGCCGCTGAACCGGCACGGTCTGGCGCTGCGCGACATGAGCGAGGAACAGCGTGGGCTGGCCTACGCGCTAATGGCGACCGGCCTCACCGAGGACTCCAACCGGCAGGCGCAGCTGATCATCGAGCACGAGGCGGTGCTCGGTCCCCTGGAAGAGGAACAGGGGCACGTGACGTTCCGCCGGGACGCGCTGCTGTACTCGTGGACGATCTTCGGGGACCCCGGGAGCGACGTCGAGCCGTGGGGCTGGCGAGTGGAAGGGCACCACGTATCGCTGCACTACAGCGTATGGGGCGACCGGGTGCTGTCGGTAACGCCGTTCTTCTTCGGGGCGAATCCGGCCGAGGTGCGCAAGGGGCCGAAGCAGGGCCTACGTATCCTGGGCACCAGCCAGGACATCGCGCTGGAGCTGATGGAGAGCTTGGATGCCGGCCAAAAGAGCCGCGCCATTATCTACGACGAAGCACCGGCGGACATCATTACGTTCAACTCCTCCAAGGCATCGCTGCCCAAGGAAGAGGGCCTGCCGGCCACCGCCATGTCGGGCACGCAGCGGGAGATGCTGATGGCCCTGGCCAGCGAGTACGTGACGCGGATACGCTCCGACCTGGCTGAAGACAAGCTGAACGCCCTGCGCCAAGGCGGCCTGGAGAAGATTCACCTGGCCTGGGGCGGGCCCATTGACCGCACGCAGCCTCACTACTACCGGCTGCACGGCGGCGATTTTGTCGTGGAGTACGACAACCGGCAGAACGGGGCGAACCACATCCACTCGGTGCTGCGGGACGTGAACAACGACTTCGCCGCCGACGTGTTGAGGGACCACCTCTTGCTGTATCACGTCCTGTAAAGCAGACGAGCCAGTGTGGGCCCGAGAACATGGGAGCCATGGCGATGTCGAGCAAAACAGTTGGCGGATTGCGGTGGCCACCGCTCCAGGGGCGTCCCACATCAGGGACGACATCCCCAACCAAGACGCGGTGGCCTATCGTCTGGTTGAAACCGGCCGTTTTCAAGTGGCGGTCGTCGCGGTTGCAGACGGGGCGGGTTCGGCCTCGCGTTCTGACGAGGGATCCAGGGTTGCGGTCGAAACGGCGGTCGAGACGATTGTCAGCGCGGTTAACAAACGACCGGCGTCGGCAATCCTTGAACACTTGGCTACGTCGTTGGTGCGCGAGGCTATAAAACGGGCAAAAAACGCGGTGGTGCGTTACGGGAAGGCAAACAGGATCCAACCGAGAGAACTGGCAACCACGCTGATCGTAGCGGTTGCCAGCGAGCGTCTGCTGACGGCGGGGCAGGTCGGGGATGGAGCGGTCATAGCCATTGATACCGACCACGGCGCGGTCAAGACGCTGTGCGCGTCCCACACCGGCGAATACGCCAACGACGAAACGACCTTCATCACGTCGCGCGCCAGGCCGCACCTGGTAGCCTCCGTGGGCCGCGCTTCGGGGCCTGACTACAACGCCCTGGCGCTGACCACGGACGGGTTACAGAATTTGGCTCTGAAGATGCCGGAAAGGGAGGCGTTCATTGGGTTCTGGAACCCAATGCTGAACGACCTGACGCAGAGCGACGATACTGAGGCCGTTTCGGTCAGAATTCACGCTTTCATCAGCGGTGAGCGCGTGCAATCCCGGACCACCGACGATGTAACAGTCTCGATTGCCGTTAGAAATCGCTGAAATCCGTGCAACGTTTCTCTTGGACATTCCGACTTGATTGCACCATAGCGTTGTTATAGCATCCCTTCAGAAACCCACGCCAAAGTTCTGAAGGGGGTTCAGTGATGAGCATTCAAGACTCGCTTGGCGTGTACGACACCGTTGAGTTCGCCGATAATCCGGAAGGACGGTGTTCGGTGGTCCTAATCTTGGACGTGTCGGGGTCAATGAAGGGGGCCCCTATTGACACCGTCAACCGGGCGTTGCTCAAGTTCCGCGACATCATCCAGGGAGACACAGTAACGGCGCTACGGGCCGACGTTGCGATCGTGGCCTTCGACGAGGAATCTTGGGTGGTGCAGGACTTCACCAACGGAACAGACTTCGACCCGCCCGTGCTCGACACCTACGGCGGCACGAACTATTCCCAAGCCGTCAACCTCGCGCTGGACCTCATTGAGGCCCGCAAGCAGAGCTACCGCGACGGCGGAATCTCCTACTACCGTAGTTTGGCCTATTTCCTGACCGATGGCGTGCCAACCGACACGCGGGCGGATTTGGCCCAGGCCGCGGCTCGGATATCGCAGATGGAGGGCAACCGTGGCGTCGCATTCTTCTCGTTTGTTCTCGGCAACGGCTATGAGTATGTGTTCGATTTAGGAGAACTCGCTAACTTGATCGGCGTCCGATGGGAAGACCTCGTGCGGGCGGCGGCGGTCAGCGATGTGGGCCGGAGTGAGGACAGCCCGATCCCCGTTGATTTTGAAAGGGTCGCCGCGATGGCCGGCTTGACGGTGCAAGGACTCGTCGACCGGGGCGTCGAAGAAGAGGTAATTAGGACCCCTTTGGGGGATCTCGTCAAGCTGGCCCCGCCCAAGTAACTGTTCAGAGTTGGTGAGGTGAATTGGCCGAATTGGGTTTGGAGATGGCTGGCGTTGGGTGTGGTGGTTATGTCATATAGCTGGGATGGACGGTGAAATTGATCTCCGGACTGCCGACCGGGATGTGCTCATCGGCATCATCATCCGACAGCAGGCCATCATTGAACGCCTGGAGAAGCGGGTCGCCCAGTTGGAGGGCAAGGGCAAGTCCGGCGGTTCGGGACGGATGCCCGGCCTGAAGCCCAAAGGCGACGGGAGAGCGGATCGACCCAAGAAGCCGCGCCAGCCCCGTCGCTCGGGCTTTGCCCGAACCAGAATGCCGCCCGACCAGCGTATGGAGCACGCGCTGGAGCGGTGTCCCGATTGTGGGATCCAGTTGTCCGGCGGCTGGACCCAGCGCACTCGGGAGGTCATCGAGTTGCCCCAGGTTCCGGTGCAGGTAACCGAGCACGCCTATATCGCCCGCGCCTGCCCCCAGTGTCATCGCCGCTGGGTGCCGCCATCGCAACTGGACGAGGTGGTGCTGGGCCAGCAGCGCCTGGGGATCAACCTGGTCAGCCTGATTGCCGCGCTGCGGGAAGAGGCCAGGCTGCCCTTCCGTACCATCCAGTGGTACCTGGCCGCGTGCATGGTCGGCGTCTCAGCGTGGGCGCCACACCAAGGGTGGCCGACCGAGCCCAGGGGATGATGACCGATATCGTGGAACGGATCCGAGGCAGTCCGGTGGTCCACGCCGACGAGACCGGCTGGCGGGAGGACGGACACAACGGTTACGTGTGGACCTTCAGCACCCCCACCCAACGCTACTTCCTGCACGCTACTTCCTGCGGAGGGGACGCGGCAAAACCGTGGTGGATGAGGTCCTGGGCGATGAGTTTGCTGGGGTGCTGGTCAGCGACTTCTATGCCGCCTACCACCACTACGACGGCCCCAAGCAGCGCTGCTGGGCACATCTGTTGCGAGACATCCACGACCGGCGCGTCCTCTACCCCGACGATCTCCCGTTGGTCCAGTGGGCGGACGCCGTCCACCAACTCTACCAACAGGCCAAAGCCTTCACCCACCTCTCAGAGCAACGGTCAGAGCAGCAGCGACGCGCTGCCCAACTGGCCCTGGAACGACGGCTGCTGGCGCTGTGCCGTCCCTACCGGGATGACCCGGCGTCGGCGCAGGCCAGACTGTGCCGACGCATCAGTAACCACATCAAGGAACTCTTCGTCTTCGTGGCTCATCCGGAGGCGCCGCCGGACAACAACGCCGCCGAGCGCAGCCTGCGCCCAGTGGTCATCAGCCGCAAGATCAGCGGCGGCACCCGCTCGGAGCGGGGCACCGAGACCAAGATGGCGCTGGCCTCAATCTGCGGCACCTGGCGCACACAAGACCTCAACCCACTCGCCGCCTGCCGACAACTCCTTATTTCCCCGCAAGTCTGAACTGTTACCAGCAAGCGTATCATATTTCCATCGAACGCACATCGGCATTGATAACAGCAACGGATACGGGCATTGGGGCGCCTCGCGCCCTTATCCGGTGGCTCGCCCCCACAGTATCCTGTTACCGGGGAAGGTCGCGTGGGATCGGAACTACGTGTAGGTTTCAGACTATTATCGGTGCCTCCCCGATCGTCAAAGTGAATGAGTGCACATGAACGTCTACAATTCTGAGGGAACGAATCCTCCCGAGGCGCCCACCGGCACCGCTGAGTCGTCGTCGGGCACGAGCCCTTATGCAACGGGCGGCGGCGGCGTGACGTTCGAACGCAAAGTGGCGGCTCAGTACCTTGCTCATCTGCTCGTTGGCGATGGCGCTGTCGAGTAGGGGATGGTCGGCGCGTTGTGAGCGTTGCGTTTCAGCAGGCTCCGGAATATTCGGTTGACGACCTGGTTATTTCCGCGGCACGACCAGAGGAGCGAGAGCCGTCCTTGGTACTTGTGCTCGGAGTTCGGCGTGCACCAAATCTGGTGTTGAGCGATGAATCAACGCAGAAACTGATCCGGGATTATGTCCGTGCTGTGATCGAAGCGCCAGCCGTTGGCCCAGAACGACGTCTGGCTTTGGTGGTGGCAGGACAGCAATCACACGCCCAGCAGCTTGGAACGCTGGCCAACTTGGCGGCGGTGCAGATGGACGCTCCGGGCTTCTTCAAGCTTATAGAGACACCCAACAGATTCGACGCTGGCATTTGAGGCAGGCTGGGTCAGGTCGAGAAGCTCGTGGAGCGTGCGCTGCAGGACCTTGGTGTGGCAGAACCTGACACGCATGACGTCCGACAACGCACTTGGCAATTGCTCTCCAAGCTCACCGTCCTCATGCCACGGCTCGAGTCCCCCGATGAAACGGATTGGGCGACAGTCGGGAACAGCCTGAGCGCTGTGGCGCGAGCCTCGAACTTAGAGGGTGTCTAAAAAGAGGGAAGGCGGGCCAGTCGGCGTAGCATGAGGCCGGTCATGGAGATGTAGATCCAGGTTTCCGTGGTTTCGCACAATGCCTCGTAGTCCTTGCTCAATCGCCGCTGTCGGTTCAGCCAACCGAAGGTGCGTTCCACTACCCAACGCCGGGGCAGCACCTGGAAGGTGTGTTGCTGTGCTGGACGGCGCACCAGTTCCAATCTCCAACCGGCCACCGTCTGGGCCCACGCCACCAGTTTGCCGCCGTACGCGCCGTCGGCCCAGATCAATTGTAGCCGAGGGAAGCGGCCCATCAAACGCCGTAATACCAACCGCGCGCCGTCTCGGTCCTGAATGTCAGCCGGATGCACCGCCACCGCCAGCAGCAGTCCCAGGGTATCTACTACGATATGGCGTTTGCGTCCCTTCACCTTCTTGCCCGCGTCGTAGCCTCTGGGCCCCCTTTTTCCGTGGTCTTTACCGACTGGCTGTCGATGATGGCCGCGCTGGGGCTGGTCTCCCGGCCCTGAGCCGGCCGCAGCATGGCGTGCAGCGTGTCGTGGGCCCGCTGCCAAGTTCCGTCCCGACGCCAGGTGCGGAAGTAATGGAACACAATGCGCCACGGCGGCAGGTCATGGGGCCGCATCCTCCAGGAGCAGCCGGTGCGCAGCACGTAGCGGATGGCGTTGACGATCTCCCGTCTCGGGTAGGTGATCGGCCGACCGCCCGGCTTGGGCGGAGGTAACAGGGGTTCGAACAGTTGCCATTCTCGGTCGCTGAGGTCGCTGGGATAAGCTGGTCGTTCCATACCCCCACACTACGACCAACTCCTCCCTCTCTGCCTTCATGCGTCCAGACCAATTGGACCCTTTTTAGACACCCTCTTAGTGCCTATCCTAATAATCCGGCGGCTCTGAGGGCGATGAGGGCGCAGGCGAAGTGAAGAAAGGCGATGTAGTTGTCGGGGGACTTGTCCCAACGAACCAGAATGCGCCGGAAACGGTTCAGCCAACTATGGGTGCGTTCCACCACCCAACGCCGGGCTTTGAAACCGGCCTCCCGCTTGATGGCTTGAGCCTCTTCGCCTCGACTGCGGATGTGGGCCGTGAAGCCGAACTCGTCCAGGGTGCGGCGCACCTCTGCGAAGTCGTAGCCCTTGTCCAGGCACATCCCCTGGGGATGCTCTGGGCTGGGCGCCGGTCGGGATACCGCCACGCTGTCCACCGTGGCCCACACCAGCTTCATGTCGTGGCGGTTGGCCCCGTCCACCGCCAAGCCCACTGGAATGCCCGACGCTTCAGTCAACAGGCTGCGCTTGACGCCTCGCTTACCTCGGTCGGTGGGGTTGGCGCCAGTTTTTTCCCCCACCCAGGGGCGACTTGGTCATGGCCCCGTCCATACTCAGCCAACTCCAGTCCAGACCCTGCAGTTCGTCGTAGCGCTCCAGTCCCACCCGCCACAACTCCAGGAACACCCCAGCGGCAACCCACTCCTGAAAGCGCAGGTGCGCGGTGGACCCGGAACAGATCCCCGTGGCGTCCAAGGCCTTCCACTGGCAACCGGTGCGCAACACGTAGAAGATGCCGTTGGCGCAGGTGCGGTCGGGAACCCGGGGACGGCCGCCCCCAAATCGATGGGTGTTCACACGCTTGGGGATCAGGGGCTCCAGCACTGCCCAGAGTCCGTCGGAAATCTGGAAACCGCCGGTGGTGGGATTGGTCTTGTTGGCTGGGCCAGCCCGCTTGGGACGTGGCGGCTTGGGGTCTTTCGCTTTGGTCATGGCCCCAGTCTAAACGTAACCCCACCTGGGCTTCCCAGAACGGGAGCGCGAGTTTTCACGAGTTATTAGGATAGGCACTTAGAGGGAACCGCGCTTCTACGTGATCGGCTTGTCGTCTTGGCCAGTGAGTACTCACCTAAGGCTGCCCGAATCGATCTTACAATGTTGCGCCGCGCCACTCATGAGATGCTCGACCTGCAGGCGCGGCGATACCGTGAGGGATGGCAGGTACTTGGGCATCTTCATGATAGGGCGGTCAACTCAGTCCAAGACGAGATTAACGCGGGAGATGGCGTTCGTCGCTTGCGACTCGCCCGAAGCAGCATCACGGAGGAGCTTGCCGTGATGTCCTCCGAATCGGCCGCTCTAGTCGTGAGCGGGGAATCGGGTGTGGGTAAAAGCGCACTTACCCTTCGATCACTATCCGCCGCGGGTGAGGACGCACCGGAACTAATGCAGGTGCTATGCATCAACCTGCGGCACATCCACAAACTGACCATGGAGTTCGAGGCCAGTTTGGGTTGACGGCTCTCGACCCTCCTACGGGAGTTGAGCGCACCACACCGGATGCTCGTCATTGACGGGGCGGACGCTGTGGCCGAGGGCATGGAAGACGCTTTCCGTTACCTGGTTGACGCTGCTATTGAAAGCGACCTGAAGGTTATCGCCGTGGCCGCTGACGACAACGCGCAGGTCGTTCGCGACGTAATGAAAGACCGTTTCGGCGCCAACGTAGCCGAATATGCTGTGCCGCCGTTGAACGACTCAGAGATCAAGGAGATCGGCGATACCTTCACGGAACTGGGCAATCTCTATGCCAATGCGCGGTCACGCGAACTATTGCGACGGCTTGTAGTAGTGGACCTACTCGTCCGCGGTGGCGTCACCGAGGTTCCGCTAAGCGACGCAGACGGCATGCGAGAGGTATGGTCCGGCCTCGTTCGCCGGCACGAGTCCTCAGACCGTGGACATCCAGACGCCCGCGAGTTTGCGCTCCTGAAATTGGCCGATCTTACGCTTGGTGGTGGTGACAGGCTAAGTGTCATCAGTGGTATCGATGCGGCAGCTCTGGCGGAATTGCGTCAGGACGGGTTACTGCAAACGTCGGATGAGCATCCGTTCTTGAGCGGACCCGATTTCGCACACGATGAGGTCCGCCGCTATGCAATTGCGCGGCTTTTCCTGTCAGAGGAAAATCCGACCTCCAAACTCATAACAACTGGGGTCCCCCGCTGGGCGCTGGGCGCTGGGCGCCGCCAGACTCGCCTGTGAAACGCTGCTACAACAACCTGACGGAGTGCACGCCCCTTTGCGGGGTAGGTTCGATGCATTGCAAGCGTCCTTCGACGCGCTGATCGAAGCTGGGCACGGAAGCCGATGGGGTGATGTACCGGGTGAGGCTTTGTTAACGATGTCCGATTCCAATGCGCTTCTTAGGGACGCGTGGCCCGAGTTGCGCGCCGATGGAGCCGCTGGCCTTCAAAGGCTAGCCCGGTTGGTTGATCAGCGCCTCAGGGACGCCACCGGCATCGTGAATCACACGGCCGTCGAGCCAATCGTCTCGCTGATGCTCGAGGACAGCGAACCGTGGCGGTCGGGAGAATACGCGAGCAATCTGTTACGAGATTGGTTGCGTGGACACGTGGCGGCTAGAACCCCGTCCGGCCATGGCACGCGCGTCAAGCTTCGCGAGCGTTTGGTGGGATCCTATGCAAACGCGGATCGTCGCCTCAATGAGCGACTCAAGGCTGAAGCCGCTGCCCACGCGACTCAAACTCAGGAAGACACCGAACAGCCGCTGGAGTTAGAGGAGAGCCACCCCGAATTGTTCGTTTCTCAATTGTCCTACGGCGAGTCTTCTCGTCGTGAACGCCCTCGGGTCCCCGGCGCGTGCAGAGACCGAATCTATCTCGAATTGTTGGCTCTTCTTGGACCGGATCTGGGTGATGAGGGCGAAGTCATTCTACGAAGAGTAGCTCAGGATGCACCGTCGTCGTTGGCCCCCGCCGTGGAGGCACTGCTCACCCCATCAGCGATCTCTCAGTATCGTCGTGGGCTCCTGGCCGAATTGACCGAAGCATATTACTTGGATGACGAGGGAAACGGTTATCACTTCGACGATGAGGGAATCCGACGCCACGACCCACGATATAGCCGCGTTATGGGACCGCTCGCTGCCTGGTATCTGGGGCCGTTCACGGTTTTGTTTCAGACCGACCCTCGCGGCGGTGTCGCAGTACTCAACCGTCTCCTCAACCACGCGGCGTTAGCTCGTGCACGCACTTTGGCTCGCCTCGACGGCATGAGAGGCGGCCTTCCAGACCTGGACATCACACCATACCGGGTAGATCTCCAAATTACTGGCGCACGCCGAACTTACGTCGGCGACGAGCAGGTTTGGTATTGGTATCGTGGGACCGGGGTCGGTCCATATCCTTGCATTAGCGCTCTCCAGGCCCTCGAGCGTACTGCCGATCAGTTCGTAACACAGGGAATTCCGATCGGCAACTTGGTACAGATACTGCTCGAAGGTTGCGAGAATCTCGCTATGGTTGGGATCGTCGCGGGGATTCTCGTGCGGCATTTGGAGGCCGCAGGTGATTTACTGGATCCGTACTTCGGCGACCCGATCATTTAGCATCTCGAATTCCGCCGAGTCGCACTAGAGAACAGTACGTTGGCGGCTAGCTCGGAGGGCATAGAAGCCCCGGACCCTCGCAACTGGTCTCTGCGTGAAACCGCTACGGTGGCTACTTTATGGGCCGATGATGAACGTGCTGCGGAGCTGCGTAGGATCGGGGAAACCCTCGTCGAGAAAGCCCGCAGCATATTGGAGCAGGAGCGCGCCATGGGCGCACCCGGAGAAGCTGCAGATAGCGATGGTGATATTGACCCGGAGATGGCGAAGTTCATGGTTTGGGCGAGCTGTCTCGACCGCGATAGGTTTCAGTTTAAGGAGACTCCAGAAGGCTTGGCTGTCCAGCCCACGCCGCCTCAGGAAGCCGTTCAGAAGATGCAGGAGGGCAAACTAGAATTCGAACGCTCTTCCGAGGAGATCAGGCTCACTGTCCGTTATTTGGTCAAGAAAACAGAAATGTCAACCGGTTCAAGCGAAGCCGGACCCGGAGCCGATGAACTAATGGCCGATGTAGCCTCGGCCCGCGAATTGTTGGAGAATCCGGCGTTACTCGGTGTCCACCACCCGTGGGACGTTCCTGCCTCGGTTGCCGCAGCAGTGCTGGAGGCGAATCTGTTGCACGGCGTTTACCTTCCCGATGGTGCCTTGATGTTCGCCGCCGAGACCGTGCTAAAAATCTCAGAGGGAGCGGCGTCCCCGAGGTTATACGACGTCGAAGAATCTTATTTCGAGCAAGGTGCCGATCGCAGCGCGGCACGAGCTCTTCCGCTGCTGCTTTTGCCGGTTGCAGTCCATTTGCGCGCAGCAATAGATGGAACTGACGGATCAAGTACCTTCGATCGCGTTTCTGCCGCTGGCCTCAACCTCGCCCAAGCCATGGTCAATGAGGTGCGCCTGCACCTCGCACTTGGGCTGGATCATTTATGGGCGACGCCGTGCGTTCGTGAAGGAACTTGCCATCACGAAGTGGGATGGCGACTCGCCACAGCGACGATGCGGGATTGTGTACTTGGTGGTTGGGATCGAGATGCGGGAATGCGTAGCGTCATTTTGCTCGACGAACCTCTTGCCACATCGCTCGCCAGTACCCCAGACGATTCAATCCAACCGTTTCGCCTCGACGCGTCGATCCGAGCTCTCGCATCTGTGGCCGTGGCGAACATCTGCGTTTCCACCGACGCACGCGAATTGTTAACAGTTCTCCTCGACGCTCAGAGGAGAGCCTTGATACGCCACAAGCGCAATAACTTGGATCACAGGGGCACGTATGCTCTCGTGACCGCACGCGCTCTGTTGACATTGGCGCAAAACGGCGATGACATCGTGGTTTACGAACAAATCGATGCTTACGCAGATTCCTCATCCCATCTCGGTAACCTATTGAGGGGTTTGTCGGCGGCGGCAGAGGAAACACCAGACCGCGCTGCGACCGAACGAGGTATCTGGCCGAGCGTTATCCGTCATGTGCTGGACTTGGATAGCGCGGGACATACGCCGTTTGAGGGCGAATTTTACGGAGACATGGCGTTGGCCGCGCTTTTGCCCAACCGAACATCTAAGAATCTGTCTACGATCTCTGGAATAGGTTAAGTTGAGACTATAATCAGGGGAGGGGTAACCATGTCTCATTCTTATCCCAGCGACATCAGCCGGGAGCAATTCGCCCATATTCTGCCGACGTTGGAGTCGGCCCGCCGCCGGACCAAGCCCCGCACCGTGGACTTATATGACGTTTTCTGCGGTGTGCTGTACCTCTTGAAAAGCGGGTGCCAGTGGCGAATGCTGCCGGCGGACTTCTCCAATTGGCGCACTTGCTACCAGTATTTCCGGCAATGGAGCGAGCGGCCGGGCCCGGGTCAGGATTCCATTCTGGAGCGTGTCCTAAACTGGACTTTGCACAAAAGTTAGATAAATCATAAGAACAGGGTAAGCTGGCCGGACCCTCCTGGAAAAAGGCCAAGCGATGCTCACCCTGCCCAACGCGATTGTACCCGTACTCCATCCCTTCGCCATGCTGTTTCGCAGCCCGACCTGGCTGAAAGCCCAAATCCTGCTGATCGGCGCGATACTGGCTCCCGGCCAACGCACCGTGTCATCGGCGCACCGTGTCATGGGACTGAGCGACGACCGCAACTGCGCCCGTTATCATCAAGTGCTCAATCGGGCGGTGTGGTCGCCCCGCCAAGCGGCACGCATCCTGTTGGGACTGCTGATCCTCTACTTGGATCAAGGCGATGGTCCGTTGATCTTCGGCATACGAGCCTTTTACCAATCACGAAACCCTGGAACGGCGCCGCGGTCCTAAAATCAAATCCTTGGGCATCTACCGCGATGCGGTGCGTTCCAGCCGGAGCCACCTGGTCAAGGCCAGCGGTCTGCGCTGGATTTCCCTGATGTGGCTGGGCCAGGTCCCCTGGGCGGGACGCTATTGGGCCTGGCCTTTTCTCACCGTGCTGGCGCCTGCGGAACGCTACTACCGGCAGCGCGGACGCCGCCACAAAAAACTCACCGACTGGGCGCGGCAGATGGTCATGCAACTGCGCCGCTGGCTGCCCCAGCGCCCCCTGGTGCTGGTGGGCGACGGCGGCTACGCCGTCCTGGACCTGCTCCACTGCTGCCAATCCCTCCGTGAACCCGTTACCCTCATCACCAGATTGCGCCTGGACGCGGCCCTCTATGAACCGGCGCCACCACGTCAACCGAGCCGGAACGGTCGGCCACCGCTGAAAGGCCGACGGCGGCCCGCGCTGAAATCACTCGTCGACCATCCCGGTCAGTCCTGGGCCACCGCGGTGGTGGCGTGGTACGACGGCACGACCCGCACGGTGGAGCTCACCTCGCAAACTGCGGTCTGGTATCGTTCGGGCAAGCCGCCCGTGCCCCTGCGCTGGGTTTTGGTTCGGGACCCCCAAGGAGAATTCGCTACACAGGCTCTGCTGTGCACTGACCTGGCCGTGGACCCGGTGCAGGTTCTGGAATGGTTTGTGCTGCGCTGGCAACTGGAGGTCACCTTCCAGGAAGTGCGAGCACATCTGGGTGTGGCGACCCAACGCCAGTGGTCCGATCGCGCCATTGCCCGCACCACGCCGTCCTGATGGGCCTATTCTCCTGGACCACCCTGGCGGCTCACTTGATGCAGGAACAACTGCCCATGAGCCAGCGCACCGCGGCCTGGTACGCCAAGCCGTCTCCAACTTTCGTGGATGCCAGCGCTCTGGTGCGCCGCCACCTGTGGCTGGCCTCCGAGGGTTTTTCACTGTCCGAGGCAGAACCGGATATATGGAAAGTCCCGGCTGTCCTGTACCACCGACTTGTAGATTCCCTCGCCTACACGGCTTGAAATGTGCAAAGCCTAGCTTGCAGGTGTGCGGGGTGCGGCAGACCGGCCCGCCCTGGGTCATAGAAGACTGTTGTCAAGCTTGGGTTGCCGCACCCTTTTCAGAACAGCGCCCGAACAGTTGCCTGGGCCAACCAAGCCCGCATGTGGCAAGGACGGGCTGACGGTTCGCAGGGCCTACACGAAAAAGGGGTCGGATCACGCTGAAACGCCCGCCACTGCGCCACCAGCCCCGTATCGGGAATGATCTCCCGGTGCCGTTCGCTCCAGTCGCCTTCCCCCGCGCCGGCCCGTCTCCATTCGTAGGCAACCCGGTAGTCAAACAAATCGCAGCGGTGCCGCTCCACCTTGCTGACGCCTGCGTTTATCTGCTCAACCGTCACCTCGAAAGTCTTGCGCCCGGTGGCGTCGTAGCCGATATTCTCCGCCAGCGCCATAAAGATGGCCGTGTCGTCGGAAACCGTTTCCCCATCGGCCAGCCGCCGCCGAAACACAATACTGGCCTTCACCCCGGCGTCGTAGTGGCTGAACGCAAACTGCGGCAGGCTCACCACCGCCAGCAGCTGAAAATGTTCCAGCATCCAGTGCCGCACGCCCTGCAACGACGAGTTCGTCAGGATACCGTCGGGCAGTACCACAGCGGCCCATCCGGTGCCGGGTTTGAGGAACGAGTTAATCCGCTCCAGAAAAGCGATTTCCGTCTTGATGCTTGCGCGTGGCCGCACTGGCCTTGGCGTCAATCTGGTGTCGGTTTCGTCTGCTGCACCGGTCATATCGATATGCAATGGATAATCCTTACCGAGATAGCGTATCAACTCGAACTGTTCCAGATAACCGTCGCCTTTCTCAGTGCGCCGGATGACAGCGCTAAAAGGCGGGTTCGTGAGAACCAGGTCAAACCGGCTGGCGCGGATTCCGCCGTTCTCGGCAGCAATGTTCTTCGGGAAATCCAGCGCATCGTGCCCCACGACGTTGGCATGCCCGTCGTCGTGAATGATCATATTCATCTTGGCCACGCGGGCAAGTTCGTCATTCACCTCCAGACCATAAAGGTTATGCTGAGCAAAATCATGCCAGAATCGGTAATGGTCAACGCTGCCCGGAGTCTGCGCCTCATCCGCTTTGCGCCGCACATGGTCCAGCGCGTACAGCAGGAATCCGCCGGAGCCGCAGGCCGGGTCCAGCACCAGGTCGGTGCGTTCTGGGTCCAGCACGGCCACGCAGAAGGCAATCAGTTCCCGCGGCGTGAAATACTGCCCGAAATCGCCCCTGAAAAAGCGGCCCATAAACTCTTCAAAGGTCACTCCTTTGGTATCCGTTCGGTACGGTCCAGCGAGATGCCCTCCAGGTGTTCCACGCACTGCGCCAGTATCGCCGGCTCCACGTTGATGCGGTCGGTAAACACGTCCGGCTCAAGCCGCTTCTCATAGTCATAAAGTTGATTGATGCGCTTGGCCAGTCCGTCCGGCGTTTCACCGTCCCGCCGCTGGAAAGCGTAGGGTTGTTCATTCACCCGGTTCAGGTCTTTCTCATCCCGGTGCTCGATGAACACCAGTTTGTAAAACTCTCCAAAGGCGACGATGGGGCTGCGCCGTCCACCCTCGCAAAGCGTTTGGTGGCACTTGCGGATGGCCGCTTGCAGGCCTTCCCGAGGCACCGCCGCCAGATCCTGCCCGGCCCGGTTCTTGTAGAAACGCCACTCCGGCGGTCTGCCGTAGCGTACCGGAATGTCGGTCAAATGGTTCCGGTCCCGTTCGCCGGGCGGAAACCCGTCAAAGCGCAGCAGCCGACGCGTCAGCCCGGCCACGGCACCGCAGTAGGACGCCCCCAGCAGGTTGCGATTGCCCACGGCTTGCTCAATGGACTGTTCAAATTCAGCGTCGGATACATCGCGCTTTTTGCACTCGAATACAAAATGGGCAGATTTCAGTTCGTCATCGCAGTAAATCACCAAATCCGCATAACGAGACGGAGTGCGGTCGGGTAGAGTGACCTCAAAGCGTATCCGCTCCGGCGGATACTCGTACTTGTAGATAAGCTCCGCCCACAGCTCGGCGCGCGCTTTCTCCTCCGGGCCGCTCCAACGTTCCGAATGGTTGGCGGCAATATACCGGATGCGTTCCAAGCGCCCGTCGCCGGCGATCACGGCGTGCCCGTCGTCCAGCGCGCGGTCGAGATAAGTCTGGTGCGGCGTTGGTGTCATAGTTCCCGCGCTGCCTGTGTAGTGCCAACGATAATAGCAGCCCTCAAAAAATGGCAATTACAAACTTAACTCCACAAGCGGCTGTCCCGCGTGAACCATATTTGCCACCGCATTGCCTCAATAAAATCGTTACTTTTAGGAAGTGATTGCCGCATTTGGAATGCTACCGAAAATCGGGAGGCATTTGCGTAGCGGGAGGCATGAGCAGGATGGCGAAACAGGAGTTGCTGGCAACGATACGGGACCGCTACCGGGCATCTTCGAGGAAGGATAAGAGCCGGATCCTCGACGAGTTCATCGCGGTTACGGGTCATCACCGCAAGCATGGCATCAGGCTGCTGTCCCAGTGCGAGGACGTCAGCGGGAAGACGGGTGTAGTCAAAGGACGGCGCATCTACGACGAGGCGGTTCGGGAGGCGGTGATCCTGGTCTGGGAAGCTTCGGACCGCATCTGCGGCAAGCGGTTGAAAGCAGCGTTGCCCCACCTGGTGGAGTCCATGGAGCGCCATGGCCACCTCGATCTGGACCCCGAGGTCAGGGCGCGTCTATTGATCGCCAGCGCGGCCACGCTGGACCGGTTGCTGAAACCCGTTCGCGCCACGGTGGCCAGCCGGCGCAGACGCCGACGTAACTTGCAGCGCGGTCGCAATATTCCGGTGCGTACCTTCGCCGACTGGAATCAGCCCCCGCCAGGCTTTCTGGAGATTGACCTGGTGGCTCACTGCGGGGAGAGTATGGGAGGTTCCTTCGTCTACAGCTTAGTACTACAGTCGCGCTTCAAGGGAAGGACTCATATCACTGACCGTGCCCGAAGTTAGACGGCTGTCATGCAGGCTGCTGTGACTACTTTATGAGAGTGCTGACCTGCCTATCCGGTAGCCGTGGTGGAGCTGGCGGCACCAAGCCAGAGCCTTGGAATCCGTTACAAGAGGCACTTTCAGAGGCCCGCAATTCAAGTGCAACTGTAATATTAGTGGCCACCGACGTGTGCACCGGCTGGACCGAAGCCGTCCCCTTGCTAGCCAGGGAGCAGTCCCTGGTGGTGGCTGGGCTGGAGGCAATCGCCAAACAGCTGACCTTTCCCGTCCTCGGCATCGACTCCGACAACGACAACGACAACGACAGCGTGTTCATCAACGACACCCTCACCGAGTACTGCGCCGATCGAAGCATTGAGTTCACCCGTTCCCGGGCGTACCGGAAGAACGACCAGGCCTGGGTTGATCAGAAGAATGGCGCGGTGATCCGGCGGTTCCTGGGTCACGAGCGTTACTCTGGCCAGGTGGCGGGACAGACCATCGCCCACCTGCACGGAGTGATGCGGCTGTACGTGAACTACTTCCAGCCGTCATTCAAGCTCTTGGACAAAACCCGCAACGGCTCGGTGGTTACCAAGCGCTACAGTCCACCGGCCACGCCCTGCGACCGGGTGATGCGGCACGAGGCGGTCAGCGCTGAGGCCAAGGCTGCACTCAGTGAACGCCGAGCCGCACTGGACCCAGTGGCGTTGCTGCACGCCATCCGGGAAGCCCAGTCGGCGCTGGCGGCGCTCGTGTCCCCTGAACTCCGGCCCACACCTCGGGGCGAGAGCCTGGAACGCTTTCTGGCCAAGCCCCAATCCACCGAAGAGATGAGTGTCGGGGCGGGTTAAAGGGGTAAGAAAGTGCCCCTTTGCTTCTGGGATAATGGTTTGTGAAAGACCAAACCAACCCAAAAGAAGGAGCACCAAATAGATGCTACCACGCAACCACCCCGACCGCATCCAGATCGCCTTCGACGACCACCGCCTGGTCAGCAATGCTGGGCTGATCCTTCCGTCCACGCTGGCTTGGCATCTGGGCCTGCCCCAACTGGTTGACCGGCGCCTGGACCTGGGCCGTGCCCCAGGCGGAGCCAACACGGGCGACAAGATCATTACGCTGGTGGCATCCGCTCTGGCCGGTGGCGACTGCATTGACGATGCCGACGTGTTGCGTGCTGGCAGGACCGCGCGGGTGCTGGGCTGTACGGTGAAGGCGCCGTCCACGTTGGGGACGTTCCTGCGCAGCTTCCGTTGGGGCCACGCTCGCCAACTGGACCGGGTGAGCCGGGAGTTGCTGGCCCGGGCCTGGGCCGCTGGAGCCGGACCCCGATCTTCGAACAATCACGGGCCGTTGACCATCGACCTGGACTCCACCAACTGTGAAACCACGGTCTGTTCAATCTGGACTTTGCAGAAAAGTTAGATGAATCATAAGAACAGGGTAAGCTGGCCGGACCCTCCTGGAAAAAGGCCAAGCGATGCTCACCCTGCCCAACGCGATTGTACCCGTACTCCATCCCTTCGCCACGCTGTTTCGCAGCCCGACCTGGCGGAAAGCCCAAATCCTGCTGATCGGCGCGATACTGGCTCCCGGCCAACGCACCGTGGCATCGGCGCTCCGTGTCATGGGACTGAGCGACGACCGCAACTGCGCCCGTTATCATCAAGTGCTCAATCGGGCGGTGTGGTCGCCCCGCCAAGCGGCACGCATCCTGTTGGGACTGCTGATCCTCTACTTGGATCAAGGCGATGGTCCGTTGGTCTTCGGCATACGAGCCTTTTACCAATCACGAAACCCTGGAACGGCGCCGCGGTCCTAAAATCAAATCCTTGGGCATCTACCGCGATGCGGTGCGTTCCAGCCGGAGCCACCTGGTCAAGGCCAGCGGTCTGCGCTGGATTTCCCTGATGTGGCTGGGCCAGGTCCCCTGGGCGGGACGCTATTGGGCCTGGCCTTTTCTCACCGTGCTGGCGCCTGCGGAACGCTACTACCGGCAGCGCGGACGCCGCCACAAAAAACTCACCGACTGGGCGCGGCAGATGGTCATGCAACTGCGCCGCTGGCTGCCCCAGCGCCCCCTGGTGCTGGTGGGCGACGGCGGCTACGCCGTCCTGGACCTGCTCCACTGCTGCCAATCCCTGCGTGAACCCGTTACCCTCATCACCAGATTGCGCCTGGACGCGGCCCTCTATGAACCGGCGCCACCACGTCAACCGAGCCGGAACGGTCGGCCACCGCTGAAAGGCCGACGGCGGCCCGCGCTGAAATCACTCGTCGACCATCCCGGTCAGTCCTGGGCCACCGCGGTGGTGGCCTGGTACGACGGCACCACCCGCAGGGTGGAGCTCACCTCGCAAACGGCGGTCTGGTATCGTTCGGGCAAGCCGCCGGTGCCCCTGCGCTGGGTTTTGGTTCGGGACCCCCAGGGCGAATTCGCTACACAGGCTCTGCTGTGCACTGACCTGGCCGTGGACCCGGTGCAGGTTCTGGAATGGTTTGTGCTGCGCTGGCAACTGGAGGTCACCTTCCAGGAGGTGCGAGCACATCTGGGTGTGGCGACCCAACGCCAGTGGTCCGATCGCGCCATTACCCGCACCACGCCGATCCTGATGGGCCTATTCTCCTGGACCACCCTGGCGGCTCACTTGATGCAGGAACAACTGCCCATGAGCCAGCGCACCGCGGCCTGGTACGCCAAGCCGTCTCCAACTTTCGTGGATGCCATCGCTCTGGTGCGCCGCCACTTGTGGCTGGCCTCCGAGGGTTTTTCACTGTCCGAGGCAGAACCGGATATATGGAAAGTCCCGGCTGTCCTGTACCACCGACTTGTAGATTCACTCGCCTACGCGGCTTGAAATGTGCAAAGCCTAGCAAAGATCATCGTTCGCCCACGGTTAGTCAGTCGTACGCGTTGCGACGCAGTCCGTCAGAGGCCGGTAACCGCTTGCGACCGGTCATGAGCCTGGCTGTTGATCGTGTAACAGTTCAGACTTGAGGGGAAATAAGGAGTTGTCGGCAGGCGGCGAGTGGGTTGAGGTCTTGTGTTCGCCAGGTGCCGCAGATTGAGGCCAGCGCCATCTTGGTCTCGGTGCCCCGCTCCGAGCGGGTGCCGCCGCTGATCTTGCGGCTGATCACCACTGGGCGCAGGCTGCGCTCGGCGGCGTTGTTGTCCGGCGGCGCCTCCGGATGAGCCACGAAGACGAAGAGTTCCTTGATGTGGTTACTGATGCGTCGGCACAGTCTGGCCTGCGCCGACGCCGGGTCATCCCGGTAGGGACGGCACAGCGCCAGCAGCCGTCGTTCCAGGGCCAGTTGGGCGGTGCGCCGCTGCTGATCTGACCGTTGCTCTGAGGGGTGGGTGAAGGCTTTGGCCTGTTGGCAGAGTTGGTGGACGGCGTCCGCCCACTGGACCAACGGGAGATCGTCGGGGTAGAGGAAGCGGAGGTCGTGGACGTCTCGCAACAGATGTGCCCAGCAGCGCTGCTTGGGGCCGTCATAGTGGTGGTAGGCGGCATAGAAGTCGCTGACCAGCACCCCAGCAAACTCATCGCCCAGGACCTCATCCACCACGGTTTTGCCGCGTCCCCTCCGCAGGAAGTAGCGTGCAGGAAGTAGCGTTGGGTGGGAGTGCTGAAGGTCCACACGTAACCGTTGTGTCCGTCCTCCCGCCAGCCGGTCTCATCGGCACAGACCACCGGACTGCCTCGGATCCGTTCCACGATGTCGGTCATCATCCCCTGGGCTCGGTCGGCCACCCTTGGTGTGGCGCCCACGCTGAGACGCAGTTGATGGACGGTGTGCAGATACCACTGGATGGCGCGGACCGGCAGCTGACCCTCCTCCCGCAGCGTGACAATCAGGCTGATCAGATTGATCCCCAAACGCTGCTTGCCCAGAACCACGCCGTCCAACTCCGCCGAGGGGATGCAGCGGCGTCGACAAGCCGGACAGGTGCGAGCGATATAGACGTGCTCGGTTACTTGCACCGGAACCTGGGGCAACTCGATGACCTCCCGAGTGCGCTGGGTCCAGCCGCCGGACAACTTGATCCCACAATCGGGACACCGCTCCAGCGCGTGCTCCATACGCTGGTCGGGCGTCATTCTGGTTCGGGCAAAGCCCGAGCGACGGGGCTGGCGCGGCTTCCTGGGTTGATCCGTCTTCCCGTCGCCTTTGGGCTTCAGGCCGGACATCCGTCCCGAACCGCCGGACTTGCCCTTGCCCTCCAACTGGGCGACCCGCTTCTCCAGGCGTTCAATGATGGCCTGCTGTCGGATGATGATGCCGATGAGCACATCCCGGTCGGCAGTCCGGAGATCAATTTCACCGTCCATCCCAGCTATATGACATAACCACCATCCCCAACGCCAGCCATCTCCAAACCCAATTCGGCCAATTCACCTCACCAACTCTGAACAGTTACTTGATCGTGCTTCAAATTGACAGTTTCGCCTGCGCGATGCTATCGTGGAAACGTATATTTTCGTACTTGGAAGGCATCGTTTGGCGCCGGCTGTGGTTCCCGGTCGCCCATACGTGGGAGGGTAAACTCACATGGATTTGACCATTTCTGTGCTTAAAGCCGACGTCGGCTCAATCGGTGGTCACACCAAGCCGTCGGATCGCATGTTGGACGCCGTGCGCGCGGCCGTGGATCGGGCCGTCCGCGACGGCCTGCTCATCGATGCTTACGTCGGCCACACTGGTGACGATATCTGCATTACTAGCACTCACACCCGCGGTGACAACGACGAAGCCGTTCACCAATTCGCTTGGAACACGTTCCTCGAAGCAACTGACATCGCCCGTCAGTATGGCCTGTACGGCGCCGGTCAGGACCTTCTGGTAGATGCCCCGTCCGGCAACATCCGCGGGGCCGGACCCGCCGTGGCTGAGATTACGTTCGACCACGATCCGGTGAAGACCAACCCCATTCGGCCTGCCGAGTCCTTCTTCGTCCTCGCCGCCGATAAGTGCGGTCCTGGCGCTTACAACCTTCCTATGTTCCTCGGATTCGCGGATCCTATGTACTGCGCCGGCCTGATGCTCCCTCGCTTGGGCGATGGTTTCACCTTCAACATCATTGACATGGACAACACCGACGGCGACAGCATCGTCTCGTTGAACGCACCTGAGGACTACTATCGCATCACGGTGCTCCTCCGCGACAACGAACGGTTCGCTATAGAAAGCATCACGTCTCGCTACACCGGACAGACCGCCGCGGCCATCTCCGCAACGCGCCTGCACAACATCGCCGGCAGCTACACCGGCAAAGACGACCCCGTCGCCATCGTACGGAATCAGGGTGTATTCCCCGCTCCCGAGGAACTCATTTCCCCGTACACCAAGGCCCACTACATCGGCGGCGACGCCCGCGGTTCCCATGTCATGCCCCTGATGCCCGTGGCGATCAACACCGCCGTTACTGGAATGTACTGCCTGCCGTTGGTTTCGTGCCTCGGCTTCAGCATCAACTCGGAGGGTAAGTTCTCCGAATCCTCTACGGACTTCTTCGACAATCCTGCCTGGGACTACACCCGTCAGTTGGCCCAGGAGAAGGGCATCGCGATGCGCTCCCAAGGTTGGTCCGGCGCGGCCATGCTCCCCTACGGCGAGTTGGAATACTCCGGCTTCCGCCAGAGCATTGGCGACGTCGTCGACCGTTTCGCCATCCGCACCAACGGACACCAGCCTGCTGCTGAGCCCGTGGCTACTGCCGACGACGATTAGTCCACCCAGACCACTAATGTTTAGGGGCGGGTGTATTACCCGCCCCTTCTTCGTTTGGCACCGATCCGTCGTTTGGACGGATCGGTTTTCTCAGCTCGAGAATATCCCGTTCCGCTCGAATATCGCCGCCAGTTCCGCGATTCCATCCGAAACCGTCTGCGCCGTCGGATGCCCGAAGCACAGCCGCGCCATGTGCGCGCCGTTGCCCTCCGGCGAAAACATCGAGCCGTTGTAGTAACCGACGCCCTGTTGGAACGACTGCTCCTGGAACCCCGCCAGGTCCGTGCCCTCCGGCATCGTGAGCCACAGGTACAGCCCGCCTTCCGGCTTCGACCAGCTTGCACGGTTGCCGAAGTGCTCTCCCAGCGCCGCCAGCATCGCATCCCGCTTGGCTCGGAGTGCCTGATTTTCCTCGTCGATGTGGTCGTACATATGGTTCCGCAAATACTCTTCGATTGCCAGCGCGGCGAACTGGTTCACCCCGCCCGACTTGAAGCTCAATGCACGCTCCCTCACCACTTCGGGGGCCGCTAGGTATCCCATCCTCATGCCCGGCGCGATGATCTTGGACATCGACCCCACGTACAGGACCTGACCACTGTCGTCCAGGCTGCTGATTGAAGTCACGTCCTCGCCCTCGAACCGCAGGTCGACATAACAGTCATCTTCCAAGATCGGCACGCCGTGGCTTTGGCAGACTTTCAGCATCCGCTGCCGGCGTTCCAGGGTAGTCGTCCATCCCAAGGGGTTCTGGAACGTGGGAATGGTGTACAGGAATTTGACCCGACGGCCTGCCGCCTCCTGTGCCCTGATGGTCTCGTCGAGCGCTTCCGGTATGATCCCGTCGTCGTCGCACTTGACGCCCACCACGGTCGCGCCCCAAAGTCGCATCTGCCGCATCGTCCCGAGGTAAACGTACTCCTCGGTCAGCAGCACGTCGCCTGGGTCCGTCATCGCTTGGATCAGCATGTTGATGGCTTCGCCCGACCCCGACGTCAGCACGATATCGTCCGCCGTGACCTCCATCTGCCGGTCCCGCCGCAACTTGTCCGCCACCAATTCCCGCAGCGGTGGATATCCTGCCGAAACCGGGTAGTAGGCCAGGTCGCGCCCCTCCCGCTCCAGCGCCGTGCTCAGCGCTTCGACGAGACCCGTCAGCGGGAGCGTATCCGGGTCCGGGTAGGCAACCGCGAAGTCATACTTGGCGTTCCGGTTTGCGCTCCGCGTGGTGATCGGCGCGCGTTCCGCGAACAGCCCTTCATAATTGAACTCGCTCATCGGTTGTTCTCCTGTGCCGAAGGTAAAAATCGTAGCGCCGGAAACCGCGGCGCTGCCGGGTGTCGGTCCGCTCCGACCCTATTCCACGATTCTGATCGCCAGGTCGCGCAACTGCCCGGGGTCAACTGCAGAGGGCGCGCCGAACAGGAGGTCCGAGCCGCTCTGGGTCTTCGGGAACGCGATCACCTCGCGCAGTGAGTCAGCGCCCGCCAATATGGCCACCAGCCGGTCGATCCCCGGCGCGATTCCTCCGTGCGGCGGCGCGCCGTAGTCGAATGCTTCCAGTATGTGCCCGAATCGCTCGGCTATCTGTTCAGGGGAGTAACCCAAGATGCTGAATATCTTTTCCTGTAGGTCCCGGCGATGTATCCGGATGCTCCCGCTCGCCAGCTCCGACCCGTTGCACACCAGATCGTAGGCCCGTGACGGGATGGACGCAAGATTCTCACCGTCCAGCATGTTTTCGCAGCCGGGCGCTGGCGCCGTGAAGGGATGGTGCGCCGAGTCCCAACGGCCGGCATCGTCGTCCCACTCGAACAGCGGGAAATCCGTTACGAACGCAAAGGATAGGGTGGCTGGATCAGCCAGTTCCATCTGCGCTGCGAGGTGGCTCCGCATTGCCGCCAGCCACTGGTTCGCCAGCCTGGCCGGCCCCGCCATCAGCAGTATCAGGTCGCCACGCTGCGCCCCGGCTCTTTGCGCCAGCCGGCGTACCCACTCAACCGGCATCCTCAGGCCCGGGGATAGCAACGCGTCGTCATCCGTCAGCGAATCCAGCGCGCCGTCTCCGCTCAGCCGCACATGGCTCATGCCCGCCGCGCCGAACTCCTTTGCCATCTCCTCCATCCGGCGCATGTCCGAACCGGTCAGGCTCCCTTTGCCCGGTACCGCCATCGCCTTGATGATGCCGCCACGATCCAGGATGCCGTGAAAGACGCGAAACTCCGTCTCCGCGGCCAGGTCGCTCACCTCCGCCATTTCCAATCCGTAGCGCATGTCCGGCTTGTCGCTTCCGAATCGTGCCATGGCATCGGCATAAGACAGGCGCCGGAACGGAGTCTTGACCTTGAACTGCGGCGTAAGATCCCTCACCAGTCCCGCGTACAACCCCTCGATCAGCCCCAGCACATCCTCCTCTTCAACGAAGCTCATTTCCAGGTCCAGCTGTGTGAACTCCGGTTGCCTGTCCGCCCGCAGGTCTTCGTCGCGGAAGCAACGGGCAATCTGGAAATACCGCTCCACCCCGCTCACCATCAAGAGCTGTTTCAGCTGTTGTGGCGATTGAGGTAGCGCGTAGAAACTCCCCGGATGCGTCCTGCTGGGAACCAGGTAGTCCCGCGCCCCCTCCGGCGTGCTTTTGATCAGGATTGGCGTTTCGATCTCCAGGAACCCGTAACCGTCCAGGTAATCGCGAATGTACTTCACCACCTTGTGACGCAGGCGCAGGTTCTCTTGCATCGCCGGTCGCCTCAGGTCCAGGTAGCGGTAACGCAGCCGCAGGCTTTCATCCGCCTCGACGTCGTCTGTGATGTAGAAGGGCGGCGTGAGCGATTGGTTCAACACCGTCAGCCCTTCGACCATTACCTCTATCTCGCCCGTGGGCAGTGCCGGATTCTCCGAACCCTCCGGCCTCAACCGGACCGTTCCGGTGACCTCAACGCACCATTCCGAACGCAGCCGCTCGGCGGTTTGGTAGTCCTCCGCCGCCAGAGTCTCCGGATTCAGCACTACTTGCACGTATCCGGAGCGGTCTCTCAGGTCGATGAATATGATCCCGCCGTGATCTCGTCGCCGGCTGACCCAGCCGAATAACGTAGTGGCGGTGCCATCGTGGGCGGCGCGCAACTCGCCGCAGTCTTGGGTCTTCAGGGCGTCAACTCCTGGGAGGATTGGTGATGCTTTTCGGGCGGGTTCAGCCCAGCAGGTCGAGGACGTTTTGGAACGGGCTTTCCATAACCATGCCGCCTTCGGCCACCGCCACCGCCAGGTCCGCGGGGTCCGTCACCGGCGGGTAACAGACGGTGTCCAGGCACACGTGCGCTTGGGCCTGCGCGTCTTCTGCGGTGGCCGGCGCCAACTTGATGATCAGATGCGGGTCGCTCAGCTTCATCGCCGCAGCCAGCATGGCGTCGGTGCTTGCCACTCCCGGCCAGCCTTCCACCGTGACTTCCACCACGGGATGCAGGTATCGGTCCACCACCGCGGCGTAGTCCGCAGCGAGCTCGCCATAGTCGCGGTTGGCGTCTGCGTACGCACTCAGGGTGTGCCGCGCCGCCTGTCGGTACCGGTCCTCCGTCGTCGCGTGATGCAGCCGCATCATTCCAACCGCTGCACACGTATTTTCCGCCAGTGGCTTCTCGCGAGCGTGCAAGTAGCCAAGCCGCTCTTGTCCCGCTTCGACGTCCCAGAACCCACCGCTGGGACCGTCCAGGAACCTGTCCAGCAGCGCCTGCGCCGCCCGTTCCGCCGCCTCCAGATACCGTTCCGACCCACCGGGCAGAGCGTCGTATCCCTCCAGCGCGGCCACCAGGAAATTGGCCCAGTCAACCAGCAGGTCGCCCTCTTCCTGCGGCAGCGTACCGGCAGCCGAGTACGTGTGCGCCAGTCTCCCACCTTCGGATGCGTCGACTAGCCCGTCCAACAGCACGACGCCGACTTTTGTGAGCTCCTGCCGGCCCAGTTTCCATGCGGCCGCCAGCAGCAACGAAGCCGCTTGGGCCGTGACCGACGAGTAACAGAACGGGTCAACCGCTGGCACTTCGGACTGGGACCTGGCCTGGCGTGATCCCGCGTAGTATTCGGAATGCGCGCCCTGGCTTCCCCGGACGCCCTTAGCAACCGGATCGTACAGCACGCCGCAGATGTAATCGACGGTCTCACCGGCAACCCCGAGGTAGTCCGCGCGATCCAGGATGATGCCCGCGTCCATCAGGATGCCGGCTAACGCGACGTTGTCCTCGGCCATTTGTTCGTATTGGGCCTGCGTCCAGTCGCTGCCCGCTGTGAACCGAAAAAAGCCACCGTCGATCCGGTCGCGCAGGTCGCCGCCGATGATCCCGTCAAGGCTTTTCTCCAGCATCACGCGGAAGAACGGCTCTCCGGTTGTCCGGAACCGGTGCAGCAACAGACGCAGCATGGGCGTCGACGGAAACTTGGGCTCCAGCCCGAACCCGCCATTCAGGGCATCGTAAGTCCCGGCCACGCGCCGTGAGATGCCGTCAACCACGCCGGCGTCCGGTTCCCTTCCGGCGGATACGCGTCCCGCGTGTTCACGCCGTTGCCGCAGAATATCGTTGCCCTGTTCGTACAGCTCCGGTTTTCGCTCGGCATATGCGCGCCGTACCTCGTCCAGCATGGCCAGGAACTGGTCCGCGGGCAGATATGTCGCGCCCGCGATGTAGCCACCGTGTGGGGTCAGGAACGAGGTCGTGGGCCAGCCGCCCACGTTGTAACGGGCGTTGATATCCGGCCTGTGGTCGGTGTCAACTCGAACGGGTGTGAAATGCGTGTTGATGAACTCGACAACGTCGGTGTCAGCGTATGTTCCGGCGTCCATCTCGTGGCACCAGTAGCACCACACCGCGTTGATTGATAGCAGCATCGGCCGATCGTTGGTCTGGGCAATTTCGAACGCGTCGCGACCCCATGGTCGCCACGCAACGGCTCCGGTCGCAACCGCCGCCGCAGGTTCACCCGATGTCGTGCTCAATGCCCCAGTCCTTCTTTCCAATCGCCCGCATGATGATCTGCAACTGTCAGCATCATAGACGTTAGCACAGGGGCTATTCATTGGCAATTTGCCGCTCGGTGCGGCGTCAGAACAAGTAAGATTGATGCCGACGCCATAGTCGGTCGAATTGCCACGGCGAGAGCTTTATCCGCATCATTAGGGGGTGAGCGGTACATCCTGGCTTGCTCGGTGGGCTACCTCGTAATTGGGCGCAGAGAAACGGCGTTGTTGGGGATGCATCACCGCGCCCGCGGGTTGAACGCGTCGTTCACCGCGTCACCCAGGATGTTGAAGCAGAAGAACAGCAGCGTCACTGCACCGATGGGAAACAGGATCAGATGTGGTTCGTTCCGCAGCACCTGGATGCTTCCGTTCTCAAACATCATCCGTCCCAGGCTCGGCACCGGTGGCTGCACCCCGATCCCGATCCAGCTCAGCACCAGTTCGGCTCCGGCCACCCCCGCCAGCCCCGCCGATATCGAAACGATCAGCGGGCTCAGGATATTCGGTAGCACGTGAACCCGAAGGATCCTCGCCGTCGTTGCCCCGGCCACCAGAGCCGCCTCGGTGTACTGGCTCTCCCGCGCCTGCAGAACCTGCCCCCGCACCAGCCTCGCCATCCCGAACCAACCGAAGATCGATAGCGCGAACGAAATGATCGCGTAGTCCACTATCCCCAATCGCAGGATCCAGTCGATCCCTGTCGCGTCCTCAAACCCCTGCACGGCTCCGACCAGCCGCGGTCTTAGCGCCGCGACGAATATGAGGATCAGTATGATGTCCGGGAACGACGATGTGACCTCGCCGGTCCGCATGATCACCGAGTCCACCCACCGTCCCATGTATCCGCTCAACAGTCCCAGGACGATACCCAATACCAGGGTGCCACCGAGCAGCGATATTATAGTGATGATCACTGTGGTCCGCAGTCCGTAGATCACCCGGGTCATCATGTCACGACCCAGCCGGTCCGCGCCAAAAGGGTGCGCCAGTGTGGGCCCAGCTCTGCTCTGGGAGATGTCCTGCGCGGTGTACTCGTAGGGCGTGATCAACGGCGAGAGCAACGCCCCGCCGTACATCATTACGATGACTGAAAGGCAGACCACCGCCAGCTTCTTCCGCGCCAGCCGGCGCACCGACAGGCTCCAGTAGCTGTGCCCCCGCGCCGGCTCCTCCTCCAGGTCTTCACGCCGGCCGTCCGCCAGTTCGTTCGCCGACCAGTCCGTGCCCTGAAGGTCGCTGTCCTGGTGCAGTGCGTGTCCGTGGTCGTGCTCTGGCGAGCCCGAGCGGTCAGGTAACATTACCGGCCCCCAGCCTGATCCGCGGGTCCAACAGCGGGTACATCAGGTCAACTACCAGATTGGCTAGCATGAATAGCGTCGTGGAGATGATCGCAAACGCCATGATCACCGGATAGTCTCTTGCGAACAAGGAATTGATGGTGAAGAAACCTACTCCTGGAATGCCAAAGTAAATTTCCACTATGAACGTTCCGCCGGCCAGTCCCGCTATCGTGAACCCGAAGCTGGTAACCACCGGAATCATGGCGTTCCTCAGGATGTGCCTCCAGCGCACCGAACGCTCCGCCAGCCCCTTCGCTCGCGCTGTCCGTATGTAGTCCTGCCCCAGCACGTCCAGCACGCTGGCCCGCACCAACCGCACCACTATCGCAATCCCCGGCACTCCCATCACCACCGCCGGCATTACAATCTTCGGCGAAAAGAACCCGCCCCATCCGCTCGTTGGCAGGATGTCCAGGTACAAAGCAAACACGAGCAGCAGCACCGGCGCGGTGATGAATACGGGCAGCGACTGGAACGCCAGCGCAATCGCCACCACCACGTTGTCCACGCCCGTGCCTTGGCGTAACGCCGCGAAAAGACCTACAGGGATGCCAACCCCCAGCGTGATGATGATGGCAGCCAGGTTCAGCTGCAGCGATACCGGAATCCGCTTGGCCAGCAACTCTCCGACGGACTTGCCTCGGAACTGAAAACTCTCGCCGAAGTCCAGCCGCGTCACTACGCCCTCAACATAGTGCACGTACTGCACCACCAGCGGATCGTCCAATCCCAACTGCGCCCTCAATCGCGCCCGTACCTCGTCGTTCTGGTGCTGGCCCAACCAAACCTGGACCGGGTCCCCGGGTCCGAACCGCAGCAGTGCGAACGTCACGAACGTCACGATGATCAACAGGAATGGCAGCCAAACCAGCCGCCGAGCCGCGTACGCTCCCATCTAACCGTCCGTCCTGTGTGGCAATAACCGCAGGGGCGAATGATTATTCGCCCCTGCGCCGCGATCTTCGGTAATCCTACTGGTTGAAGTACACGTAGCGGTACTTCGGGATGCTCATCTGCAGCAGGAAGTAGTCCGAGACTTCCGGCTTGATCAGCGCGTAGCTTTCGCCGCTGAACCAGGTCCAGACCCACGGCGCGTCGTCCAGGATCATCTGCTCGACCTGGTTGTAAATCTCGAACCGTCGCGCCCGGTCCCGTTCCGTCCTGGCCTCCTCCAACAGCCGGTCCACCTCACGATTGTGGTAGTTGGTGTGGTTGCTCTGGCTGTCCGAATGCAGCAGCACGTCCAGGAAATTCTCCGGATCCGGGTAGTCTGCGATCCAGCCCAACGAGAACATCTGGTACTCGCGGTCGTTCACGTCCTGCAGGAACGTCGCCCATTCCGTCTGCTGAATATCAACCTCTATACCCAGCTCCTGGCGCCATTGCTCCAGCATCACTTCCAGGTAGGTGGGTAGCGCCGCCCCGAAACTGCCCGGGATGGTCAGCGTGATGCGTGGGAAATCTCCGGACGCCACGGCGTCAGCGTACTTCGACTCTTGGAACAACTCCCGCGCCCGGTCCGGATTGAAGTGGTAGCTGCGCAGGTTCTCAGTGTAAGACGGGAACCCCGGCGGTATCACCCCCGTCGCCGGTGAAACTCTGCCATCCAGCACGTTCTCGGCGATGCCCTGCAAGTCGATCGCGTAGTTCAACGCCTGGCGTACCTTGACGTCATCGAAAGGAGGCTCGTCCACGTTCAACCCGATGTAGAACACGTCGAAGTCCTGTGGCGAACGGTGCAGTTGCGGATGCAGCGAGTCGCTGGGGTCCAACAGCCGCGGTAGGTCGTCCAACCCCACTCCCGTCAGGTGTATCTCGTCGTTTTCGTACATGATCATCGCTGACCCGCCGCTCAGGATCATGCGCACGTCTTCGATATGAGGCGGGCCCAGGTGATAATCTTCGTTCCGCTTCAGGACGATCAGTTCGCCAATGTCGTAGGTTGCCAGCTTGAAAGGACCGGTGCCGTTCGGCTGATCCAGCCAGGAGTCGTCGTTCTCAATCTGCTCCCGGTCAACAACAAATGCAGTGGGGTAGGTGAGTTTGGCCACAAAATACGACTTCGGCGCGTCGATCGTGAACTCGACAGTACGATCGTCTACCACCCTGACTCCGCTGATTTCCTCGGCCTTGCCTTCCAGTTTGTCTGCCACTCCAACGATGTCGCCCAGGTAGGTCTCTGCCGTATGCGAAAGCGTGTCGGGGTCGGCCGCCCGCTCAATGGACCACTTGACGTCGTGAGCCGTAACCGGCTTGCCGTCGTGAAACTTGGCGTTCTCCCGGAGCACAAAGGTGTACACCAGGCCGTCTTCGCTGATGGAACAGGTCTCCGCCAGGTCCAGCACCGGCTGGTAGTCCAGGCTCAGAGTCACCAGCCCGCCGAAAACCTCTCCGCCGATTACGCTCGACGTGACATCACCCATCAGATGGGGATCAAGCGTGGGCGGATCGGCAAACAACCTGACCAGCGTCCCGCCCTGCGGCGGCCGGTCGTCGAACGTCAGGTCCGCCGAGGGAGCGCAGCTCTCTCCCATCGACGTCGGTTGAGCCGCGGCCATCATCGTTTCCGATGTCGGCGTCGGAGCTTCGCTGGGCGCAGTGGCCGGAACGGAGACCGTAGTGGGCGCAGCCGTTGCGGCCGGCGCGGCGGGCTCGGCTGCTTGAGGTTCAACACTGCCACCGCACGCCGTCAACCCGACAATTACGGCAAATAGGGCTCCCATCAACAGTAATCTGAAAATCTTGCGTTTCATCAGTCCTCCGAATCAGTTCTCAGGATCAAAGGGGATACGAGATACTGACCGGAATCAGTTTGCCCCAATTACTTGCGCCGCGATACTGCCGACGTGCTACGCAGCGATTTTATCCAATCCCCCCGCCCCGTTCAATTGTGCGCCGCGCGGTGTATTGTCCGTATTGATGTTATATGCTAATCTCAAAACCTGACCCGGTTTTCGGATCGGGCGTCCGTGGCGAGCATAGCCAAGTGGCCTAAGGCGCCTGTCTGTGGCACAGGAGATCACGGGTTCGAATCCCGTTGCTCGCCCCACCTTCTTGTGACAATAGTCGCCTGAAAATGCGCCTGTAGCTCAATGGATAGAGCACTGGGCTTCGGACCCAGGGGTTGCGGGTTCGAATCCTGCCAGGCGCGCCACCCGAAAATAACCGACGGCAGCGGGCAAACTGCTGTCGGCTTTCTTTTGCGAGGCGATTTGCCCCTATTCCGGCCTCGCTCCCATCGTGATCTCCATCTGCATTTCCTCCCCGTCCCTCATGATGGTGAATTCAACAGTATCCCCGGGCTGCGTGTGCTCGACAGTGTATGCTACGACGTCGTCCATCCCCATCATGGGCGTTCCGTTCATCGCGGTGATGATGTCCCCTCCGATCGGCAGTTCCGCTCCGTTGATTACGGTGAGCCTGTCCGAGGCCCGCAGTCCGGCTTGTTCCGCCGCAGTGCCGGTGCCCACCGCCAGCACCAGGGCTCCTCTCGTGTCGGCCGGCAGTTCCATCGCCAGGACGATGTCTGGACTCATCGACACCCCACGAATTCCGATAAACGGGTATTCGTAGTGCCCGTCCGCTATCAGCGACGGCGCCACCAGCTTCGCCAGGTTCACCGGCACCGCCAGGCCCACGCCTGAAAATCCTCCAGTCTCGCTGATTATCTGCGTATTGATCCCCACGACCTCGCCCTTGCGGTTCAGCAGCGGACCGCCCGAATTCCCTGGGTTCGTCGCCGCGTCGTGTTGAACCACCCGGGGCACTGAGAAGTTGCTGTCAGATGGATTGATCGTCCTTCCCACAGCGCTGATTATGCCGGAAGTCATCGAAAATCCCCGGGAAAAGGGGTCTCCAATCGCCACCGCCAATTGTCCGGGTTTGATCGTGTCGCTGTCTCCTAGCGCAATGGCCGGAGGCCGCACCGTGTCGTCCGTAATCTTGATCACCGCGAGGTCCGAATCCGAGTCATCCCCGACCAGCTCGGCATCAGTCTGGATACCGTCGCTCAGCACCACAATTATCCGGTCGGCCCCATCTATCACGTGCTTGTTGGTGACGATGTGGCCCTCGTCATCCCAGACAAACCCAGACCCGGCGGCGCGTGACAGGAAATCACCCGGTGGCATCCCCGGTGCGGCTCCGCCTATCGTGATCGACTTGATGACCCTCAACCCGACCACCGATGGGATGGTTCGCTCATAGATCCCTGACATCACTTCGTCGTGCGCCGCCACTATCGCCAGAGCGGTAGACTGAGTTTCGGTCTCCGGCGTTCCGCTTTGGGCGGGTTGCTCCACTGCTGGCTGCGCCTCCGATTCGACTGCCTGTGGAGGCGCGACGGTGGCCGCTTGGTCCTGCTGAATCGCCGAGTTCACCGCTGGTGGCGTCAACTCAACGGTTGCTATTTCCGTCGTGCTGCGTTGTCCGCACGCCAATGTAGCCGCGAGGATCAACGCCAAGGCGAACGTGGCCAAACGGGGCCACGCGCGTCTTGCCCTTGTGAAAACTCTCGTCCCGCTTTTCACGTTACTCCCCACCTCTGCTATCTGATCGGCCTTTGCACCGGTATCGTTGGCGTCCTATTGTGCGCTTCCCGTTGCGTCGTCCGACATCGTCGCTTGCTCGCTGGTAGTTTGGTGCCCCAGCCGACCCGGAACTTCAAGCGCTTTTCGTCCGCCCACAGCGTCAGTTCGCCAACGCGAGTCTAGCGCGCGGTGCCCCGAAACGCGGCTGGTCCCGTCTATTCTACGGCTCGGGCGACGCTACGGATTGACCCGCTATCGGCCGGTCCGATGCTATACTACCGGCAGCAGCGGAAGGCCGCCAGACGGTGGCGGTCCCCCAGATCAAACTGGTCACCTCTGACACCCGGAAGGAGAGAAGCGATGCTTTACGAACTCCGAATATACGACGCCGTAGCCGGTCGCTTGCCCGACATCAGTGGTCGGTTCGCCAATCATACCTGCACCCTGTTCCGTAAGCACGGCGTGAAATACCTCGGCTTCTGGACCGATGAAATCGGCCAGAGCAATCGCCTTACTTACATCAACGTTTTCGACAGTATGGCCGACCGGGAATCTCGCTGGGCCAAATTCGGTACCGATCCCGATTGGCTGGAAGTCCGCAAGCAGACCGAGGCCAATGGCCCGCTGGTTGACGCCGTAACCAACCGTTTCCTGCGCTTGACCCCGTACTCGCCGGAGCCGAAGATTTCCACCGCCGTTCAGGAGCTCCGCATCTACGAGGCCATGCCCGGCCGCTTGCCCGACGTGCATAACCGCTTCGCCAACCACACCATCGGGCTCTTCGAGAAGCACGGGATCGAGAACATCGGTTACTGGTCAGAAGACGTCGGCGTGAACAACGTCCTGGTCTACATGCTGGGCTACCCCAGCCTCGGCGACCGTGAAAAGAGTTGGCGCTCCTTCCAGGCGGATCCCGAGTGGAGCAAGGCCCGCGCCGCCAGTGAGGTCGATGGGCCCATCGTCCGCGTCTCGCGGCACTCCATCATGCGCCCCACCGACTACGCCTTCACCAGCGACTAATCCCATCGCTCCTTGGTCATTTTGCAGGGCGCCACCAAGGGGTGCCCTGCTTGTTTTCCGCGTACCGCGTGCGCGGTCCCGAGTTCACGCGCCGCCGATGGTAGAATGACCCGACAACCCCTGAAAATCTAAAACACCGGCCGGAAAGAGCATCATGTCCACCAACAAGCAAGAATGGCAGGAATCTACCCTTTCCCGCGTCACCCAGCGCTTTCCCGAACGTCGCGAGTCATTCGCAACCGATTCCGGCCTCGGTCTCGACACCGTCTACACCCCGGAGGATGAAATCTCCGCCGGTGTCGACTACGCTGATTCCATCGGCTACCCTGGCGAGTTCCCATACACCCGTGGCGTACAGCCCAATATGTTCCGTGGTCGCATTTGGACCATGCGCCAATATGCTGGCTACGCCACGGCTGCCGCAACCAACGAGCGCTACCGTTACCTCCTCGAGAACGGTCAGACCGGCCTCTCTGTCGCCTTTGACCTGCCAACCCAAATCGGATACGACAGCGACCATCCGTTGGCCGAAGGTGAAGTCGGCAAGGTCGGCGTGCCCATCTGTTCCCTGGCCGACATGGAGACCCTTTTCGACGGCATACCCCTCGACAAGGTCAGTACCTCCATGACCATCAACGCCACGGCTTCCGTGCTGCTGTGCCTCTACATCGCGGCTGGCAAGAAGCAGGGTGTGTCCCCGGATCAGCTCAGCGGTACCCTTCAGAACGACATCCTCAAGGAATACATCGCCCGGGGCACCTACGCGTATCCTCCCCGCCCTTCCATGCGCCTCGTAGTCGACGTGTTCCGCTACTGCGCCGCCAACGTGCCTCGCTGGAACACCATCAGCATCAGCGGTTATCACATGCGCGAAGCCGGCGCCACCGCCAGCCAGGAACTTGCCTTCACCTTCGCCAACGCCATCGCCTACGTCCAGGCCGCTGTCGACGCCGGCCTTCCGGTGGACGACTTTGCCCCGCGCCTCTCCTTCTTCTTCGTAGCCCAGAACAACCTCTTTGAAGAAGTCGCCAAGTTCCGCGCCGCCCGCCGTCTGTGGGCCAACATCATGCGCGACCGGTTCGGTGCCAAAGACCCCCGCTCCATGATGCTGCGCTTCCACACCCAGACCGCCGGCGTGACTCTCACCGCCCAGCAGCCGGACAACAACCTTATCCGCAGCACCGTTCAGGCCCTGGCCGCTGTCCTTGGCGGCACCCAGTCCCTACACGTCAACTCCCGGGACGAAGCCCTGAGCCTTCCCACCGAGGAATCCGCGCAACTCTCCCTGCGCACCCAGCAGATCCTCGCCCACGAAAGCGGTGCCGCAGATGTCGTCGATCCCCTTGGCGGCTCCTGGTACGTCGAGAACCTGACCGACCGGTTGGAGGCCGCCGCCATCGAGTACATCCAGCAGATCGATCGCATGGGCGGTGCGGTTGCCGCCATCGAGGATGGGTTCCAGGTCCGGGAAATCGGCGACGCCGCCTTCCGCCATCAGCGTGAGGTGGACGAGAACGACCGCATCGTCGTCGGCGTCAACCAGTACGTCACCGAGTCGCCCCCCATATCCGGTCTCCTGCGCGTCGACGCCGCCGCCGCCGCCGAACAGGTCCAACGGCTCAAGACCTTCCGTCGCGAACGGGACAACATGGCCGTCCAGATCAGCCTCGCCCGCCTCGCCGACGCCGCCCGTTCCGCCGGAGCTAATACCGTCCCGCTCATGATGGAATGCGTGGAACGGTACGCGACCCTCGGCGAGATCTGCGACGTACTGCGCCAGGTGTTCGGTGAATACGAGCCCGCCGGGGGCCTGTGATAAACTTTCGATATCGCTTCGATATTCCATCGCTCCGCCAACTTTCTCCGGAGGAATCCCGTGATTGACGTGACCCTGAACGAAGAAGAAAAGATGCTCCAGAACCTCGTTCGGGACTTCGCCGAGCGCGAACTCATGCCCAGGTCTGCTGAGCTGGACGAAAAGGCCGAGTTCTCCCACGAAAACTGGCGCGGCATGGCCCAGCTTGGCCTGCCCGGCATCGGCGTCGACCCGGCGTTCGGCGGTAGCGGGGGCGGTTTCCGCAAGTCCTCCATCGCCATCGAGGAACTCGCCCGCGCCGACGTCGCCGCCAGCGTGACCCTCGCCGCCCACCTCGGCCTCGGCCTCGAGACCATCGCCCGTTTCGGCAACGAGGAGCAGAAGCAACGCTATCTCCCGTCCCTGGCCTCGGGCCAGGGCATCGCCGCATGGGCCCTCACCGAGCCCGGCAGTGGCTCCGACGCCGCCGCCATGGCCGCCACTGCTACCAGGCGCAACGGCTCCTGGGTACTCAACGGCTCCAAGCAGTTCATCACCAACGCCGACGTCGCTGAGACCCTCGTGGTCTTCGCTAACCAGGACCGCTCAATTGGTTACCGCGGGGTCTGCGCTTTCATCGTGCCTGCCGGAACCCAGGGCATGCAGATCAACCCTCAGCACAACAAGATGGGTATCCGCGCCTCCAGCACCTGCGAAATCGTCTTCGACGACGCCGAAATCCCCGCCGAAAACATCATCGGCGAGCCCGGCATGGGCTTCCGCTACGCCATGGATATCCTCGACTCCAGCCGCATCTCCATCGCCGCCCAGTGCGTCGGCATCGGTCAGGCCGCATTGGAAGAGGCCGTCCGTTACGCGCAACTTCGCGAGACCTTCGGCCGCCCGCTGGCCCACCACCAGGCCATTCAGTTCAAGCTTGCCGACATCGCCACTGGCGTGCACTCCGCCCGCGTCGCCACCATGCACGCTGCCACTCTGCGCGATGCCGGCCTGCCTTTCATCAACGAGGCGTCCATGGCTAAGCTCATCGCCTCGGAGATGTGCAACAAGGCGGCCTACGAGGCCATGCAGATCCACGGTGGCATCGGCATCTTCAAGGAATCCCGTATCGAGCGCATCTTCCGTGACGCCCGCGTCACCACGATCTACGAAGGCACCTCCGAGGTTCAGCGCATGATCATCGCGCGCCAGGTCCTCGCCCAGTACCACGTCTGATCCTTCGACACACATCATGGGAGCCTGACCGACGATGCCCGAGATTTGCGCCGTCAACTACATTGACCATGTCGGCGTCGCCGTCAGGGACATCCGCGCCGCTCTGGATTTCTTCTCCGCTAACTTTGGCTCTCCCGACGCCGAGGTCGTTGAGCTCGATGATCAGGCCGTCCGCGCCTGCCTCATCGAAATAGGCCAGACCCGCTTGGAGCTCCTCGAACCCCTGTCCCAGGAGAGCGCCGTGGGTCGCTTCATCGAACGGCGCGGCGAGGGCCTCCATCACCTTGCCCTCAACGTCGATGGCATTGCAGGAAAGCTCAAGATCCTGTCTGCCAATGGACTGTCCCTCATCGACTCCGAGCCACGCCACGGCTTGTCGGGATCCATCGGCTTCGTTCATCCTCGTTCGGTCTTTGGCGTGTTGACTGAACTGGTCGAGAACTGACCCCCGCGCTGTCATTGCGAGCGTAGCGCGGCAATTCGCGCGCAATATGCCAGCCCACGTTATCTACGGCGATTCTTTCCTCGTGGCCGAGCGTTTGCGCCGCGTCAAATCCGAGACCGGCGCCTCCGACCTCATGGACTCCAATCGGCACCTCGTTACGGCGCCTCGCGCCCGCCCCGATGAGGTTCTGGCGATGTGCAACTCCATGCCGTTCCTTGATCCCATGCGCCTTGTCGAGATCGAAGGCGTCCTCGCCGCTCAGCAGGGATCCGGCGGTGCACGTGGTTCCGCCCGCCGCGCGGCCTCAGCCAGCGGCGCCTGGACGCAGTTGGTGGATTCCGTGCCAACTCTTCCCGAGACAACGCTCCTGATCTTTGTCGACGGAGATGTCCAGCAGAGCAACCCGTTGCTCCGCTCGTTGGCCGAGCACTGCACCGTCCACCGCGAGCCCACTCCCAACGCCCAGGCACTGCTCCAATGGATTAAGCGCCGCGCCGCGGACAAGGGGTCTTCCATCACACCCCCGGCCATGCAGGTCCTCGCTGAACTCGTGGGCGGCGACCTTTGGACCATCGATCGAGAGCTCGAAAAGCTGTCCCTCTATGCCACGGGGCGCGACATCACCGACTCCGATGTCCGTGCCATGGTTCCGTACGCTCAGGAGGCCAACATCTTCGCGGCCGTGGACGCCATCATGGACGGCAAGCCGGGCCCTGCCTTGCGTTTGTTGATGCAACTGATGGAGGACGGCCAGGAACCGCTTTACATCATTGCGATGATTGAACGGCAACTCCGCTTGATCGCCCTCGCCCGGGATCTCACCGACCGTGGTGTCTCACCACCCGACCTCGGTCGACGCATGGGTACCAATTCCGACTTTGTGGTGCGCAAGACCCTCGGCCAGGCCCGCCGGCTGACCCTGCCTCAAATCCGGACCAAGTACCGCAGGGTGCTCGAAAGCGACCTCGCTATCAAGCAGGGCCGCCTCGAACCTGCGCTGTCCCTGCAATTGCTGGTGGCCGATTTGGCTACCAACGCTTGATCGACCGTCCCGAACCATCAGTCCTCGTCCACGTAAGTCATTGGGTTGTAACAGGCCGCCCAGTGCCCGCCGTCGAGCTCTACCAGCCCGGGTGTTTGTTCGGCTCGGCATCGCGTGAGCGCCTTCGGGCACCGCGGCAAGAACGGACACTCACCTGAAAGGTCGATCAGGTCCGGCGGCGCTCCTCTCAACGCCTGCAGCCGCCTTCCAGCTGCGTCGAGCCGGGGCAGGCTCTGCAACAGCGACCAGGTGTAGGGATGCCGCGGCTGCTTGAAGATCGGCAGCAGTTCAGCATTCTCCACTAGGTGGCCCGCGTACATCACGCCCACCCGTCGCGCCATGTTGGCCACCACTCCCATGTCGTGCGTGATCAGCAGGATCGCCGATTTGGAGTCCCGGCTCAGCTCCTTCAGCCGCTCGAGTATTTCCGCCTGCAGCGTCACGTCCACGCTTGACGTAACCTCGTCTGCAATGAGCAGCCGGGGCCGCATGACCATCGCCATCGCCAGCATCACCCGCTGGCACTGTCCGCCGCTCAGCGTGAACGGGTACGCGGACATCATGCGCTTCGGGTCCGGCACCCCCAATTCCCGCAGCATTTCCTGGCCAATTGATCCCGCCGCCCTCCGGTTCAACTGCGAATGCGTGATGATCACTTCCGTCAACTGGCTCCCGATTGTCTGCACCGGGTTGAGCGCCGATTGCGCGTCTTGGAAAACCAGGGACATCGCCTTGCCCCGAAGTTCCCGCACGTATGCGTCGGGTGCCGTAACTAGGTCAACTCCGTCAAACAGTATCTTTCCACCGGTCACCGCGCCGTTGTCGGGAAGCAGGCCCATCACCGCCAGCGCCAACGCGCTCTTCCCCGCGCCGCTCTCTCCGACAATGCAGAACACCTCTTCCTCTTCCTGCGAGAACGTCACCCCGTTCACCGCGTGCACCACCCCGTTGGGCACCCGAAACTCCACCCGCAGGTCCTGGATCTGTAGGAGCGAAACCATGCTAACCGGCCCGTCCCGTCGGTTTCTGCGCGGCCGCCGTCAGGTCAACCGCCTGCATCCGGCCCGCCTTCAGTTCCGCAACCAGTTCGTCCAACGACGCGACCCGTCGCTCGAACAACGTCGCCGCCGTGCCCATCTGGCGCAGGTAGTGGGTGTCGCTCCCGCCGGTTCCCGACAGGCCCAGCTCCACTCGCAGATCGTCGGCAAACAGGTTCTCCGACTCCTTGCCCCTGCCATTGCGCGATTCGACGGCGTCGAACAATCGCAGCATCTCGTCGTCCAGCGCCCGTTTCAGCATCTCCGATCGCGCCACCGGGTCTTCCCCCGGATCGGCCAGGAAGCGTCGCCGATAAGGATGCGCCGCTACCAGAACCGCTCCGTGCCGGTCCGCCTCCTCTCGCAGAAACGTCGGTTTGTGCATCCCGAATTTGTAGGTGTCCAAGCCGAACACCAGCACGTGCCCAGCGTCGGTGTTGACCTCTGCCCCTGGCAGGACCAGGATTCCGTGTCGGCGCGTCAACTCCTGCGCCGACTTCGGTGGCCAGAAATCGTCGTGCTCTGTCAGGCAGATCCCGTCCAGGCCGCTTTGCCGCGCAGCGTCGACCAATTCGTCCGCAGACACGAAACTGTCGTCCGACTTTGGATAGGTATGAGCATGCAGGTCGACCAGCAATTTTCCGACGGCTCCCTCGACCGCGAATGATACCATCGATCGCGGGTTGAGCGGCAGCGTCACCCCCGCTCTCATCGTGGGCCAGTCGATGGATTCCAAAGCGGACATGCTGTAGTCGCAGGGTAGAACCGCGCGATGGCGCACGCGAAAAATTGCTGACATTCGTATCAAGCATGACCGCACGCCCGTCCTATAACATGTTATCCAACCGGACGGGTGCTCCCGAGTCGAGCGGCAAGGCCCAGCGCATGCCTCGTTGCTCGGAGTCCATGACGCTATGGATGATCGGTGCGCCCGTCTTGCCAAAACATCGGGAATATCGGGTAGACGGGTTCAGGTTCAACGGCCTAAACCGTCGCGGGCTCCGGGCCGCGGCGCGTCGGGTATGCAACTCGCTATCTCGCGTCCCCACGCCGTCATAATCAACGGAACGGGCGCAGCATAGCGCGGCGGGTGTGACCTCCGCCCCGTGTCGACTTTCGCGCGTGTCGCGAAAGCCGGGACATGGAAGCTTGGCACTGAAATTTCGCAGACAATGCTCTCTGGCCGTGGCGCCGACACCCTGGACCCATACACCCGATCCCCGATGTTCCCAACCATCAAAACCAACTAAGCCGAAGGAGGAATTCCCGCCATCCACGGACCGCACGGAACCATCCCGGTCCAAATCATCGCATCGTTACCATCGGCCGTTTTCAGTGCCGCCGCACACGCGTTGTCGCGCCGTCGACCGGCGTGATCAGTATGGCCCCGCCGGGCACGGCGGCTGGCCGCAGACGGCTGACTGGTGCTGCCAACTCTTGTCGAGGATCAAAATGGGTTCCGTAAGTCATCATCAGGCCCGGAGTGCGGCTTTCTTGTGTCGCGCCCGCCAGGCCTCCGGGTCCGGCGACGTTGCCGATGCTGCCAATGCTATGCGTAGGTCAGCGTCCCACGCGGCGGCTGCTCTCGCGGTTAACCTCGGGATGCGACACAACTCCAGGCGTCGCTTGGAGATAGCTCTACACGCCTATATCAGCAGTGGCCAGCTCAGCCGCTCGCACGTCAAGACTTTTCGACAGGTTCATGCTTTCCCTCAATACCTGGCGGCGGCTGAAACACGCGCCGCCACACGCATCGGTGGCCGGGGGTGCCCGCTTCGCCGTCTCCGGCGCCGCGTAGCTGTCCTGCTCAAAGACGTGGAAGCCATAGTCGCCGGCAATCCCCGTCCTGTTCGTTATCACAAGCGTTGGCTCCGTGGCCTGCCTCCGCGTCGTGGAGGGCTCGACTCCCCGCGAATCACCAGCGTGCGCGACATCCTCGATTTGCACAACTATCGCGAGATTGTCGCGCACTGGGGCCTGGAGCGCGTGCCCATGATGCGGCGTCCCGATCCTCACGGGTGGTACGCCCGTGGCGCCACGCCCGAAAGGTGCCCTTGCCATCCGGAAACCTCCGACCTGCCTTCGCATCTTCAATCTCGTTTTCCCTTGTCGCCCATCTGGCAGAGGGTTTTGGAGAAAGAGATGGGCTTTTCGATACCGGATACCCTGGATGCGTAGCCGCATCCGGCCCGCAAATCGCGAACGGGGTCGCAACAAAGCGACCCTGTTCGCTGAAGACCAATAAGGAGATGGCTTTTCCTCGTATCAGCCGCCGATAACCAGGCCTTCACCCCGTAACTCTTCGATGAGTTCGTCGGCGATCGATTTCCGGACCTTGAATCGACGTTCTAACATCGCCGACGTGAGCCGCGGGTTCCGCAACGCGAGATCCCGCGCTTGGTCCAACACGTTGCCCTGGTATATGTCGTCGATGTTCTCGGGATCGGGTTCACCCGCCCCTTCGGCTTCCTCGGTTAGGTCGATCGGCGGCAGCGCCGGCCCTTGTTGGTTACGCCAGAAGTCGATGAGGCGGTCCATTTCATCGTCATACACCAGCGTGCCCTGGCCTCGCCGGGCTTTCGGGAAATCGTTGTTCAGCAACAACAGGTCGCCCTTGCCCATCAGCGCTTCCGCTCCCCCTCTGTCCAGGATCACCCGCGAGTCCACCTGGGACGCCACCGCGAACGCGACCCTGGCCGGCACGTTGGCCTTCAGCAGTCCAGTGACTACCTTGACCGACGGACGCTGCGTGGCCAGCACCATGTGTATCCCGGCTGCCCGCCCCAGCTGTGCCAGCCTGACCAGTTGCTGCTCGACTTCCAGCCCGCCCGTCATCATCAGATCGGCAAGCTCGTCCACTATCAGCACCAGGAAGCACATCGGCTCATTGGCTTTGGCGTTATACCCGGCGATGTTGCGCACGCCCATCTCTTCCATCAGCTTGTATCGCCCGGACATCTCGTTGATCAGCCCCCGCAAGGCCGGCTGCACCTCGTCTGGCTCCACGATCACCGGCATCACCAGGTGCGGGATCCCGTTGAACGGCGTGAGCTCCACACGTTTCGGGTCGACCATGATCATGCGCAGTTCGTCCGGCGGCCGCGTCATAAGCAGCGACGCCACCAGCGAATTGATGCACACGCTCTTGCCGGACCCGGTCGCTCCCGCGATTAGCAGGTGCGGCATCGCCGCCAGGTCCAGCGCCAGCGACTGTCCGCCGGCGTCTTCGCCGAGGGCAAATGCCAGTCCGCCCTTCTCCATGATCTTGTTGAACTCCGGCCCCTCGACGATGGACCGCATCAGCACCTTTCCGGGCGACGGGTTCGGCACCTCGAGGCCCACTAGACCTTCGCCGGGTTCCGGCGTCTCAATGATCCTGATGTACGGGCTCTTCAGCGCCAAAGCCAGGTCCTTTTGCCTTTTGGCAATATCGCCGACTCGCACCCGGCTGGGGCGTTGTTTCGACGTGTCTCCATCCTTTGAGGCCCTTTGTGGCATGTATCCCGGAACCAGGCCGAACTTGATCACCCGCGGCCCAGCCTTCACGTCTTCCACGTCGACGTACACCCCGTGCTCGCCCAACGCGTCCTTGATCTCTTCGGCCATGTCTGCGATGGCTGCCCCGTTGATCTCGTGCGGCTCCGGTCGCGCCAGCGTGTCCAATGGTGGCAGTTGCCATCCTCCGGATCGCGACAGGCTTGCCTTTTGTGGGGAGCGCGGCGGTTCCGGCTCCTCGGGTTCTCTTCGTTCAGTCGCCAACACTGGCGCTTCCATGGGCTTGGTCCTGGGTTCTGGTTTGTTCCGTCGCAACCCGCCCAGGCGGCGCACCCCACGGCCAAGGGCGACCGCAGCCAGCGCGAGCCATATCCCGATGTACTTGAGCCCGATGGCTGCAAAAACCAGGCCAACCCAGGCGGCAATACCGAGGAATCGACCGGCAGCCAGGTATCCTTTCCCCGCGCTAGGCACACGCAGCAAGCTGATTACAACTAGCGCTGCGAGAAGTTCGAGCAACCCAAACCAAATCTGCCCGCCCGTCAAGGCGTATCCCCATCGTCCCGCCATTCCGTAGGCGTAGGATGCTCCGCTATCTCCTTGCCAGAACGTCAGCCCGCCTACCGCCGTGGCCGCAACTATCGCCAGAGACGACCACCATCTCCACCCGCTCACCAGGGATGTGGGCCGGTAGGCGATTGCGAGCAATACCGCTACCCCAAATCCTGCGGCCACCGCCCAGCCGACGCCCAGCGTCACCATCAACCATTGCTGGAACTCGGGTTTCGCCAGGTACACCAGGGCAAACAGCATTGCCCCCACCAACAGCACGCCCGCTGTGATACCTGTCTTGAACCAATTGAATCCGCCGGTAAAGGCTGCGGTGGCGGTCGACATGTTCTCGACTCCTAAACTGGTCCAGCCCGGACCGGTCAAAGACAAACAAGACCGCCGCCCCTGGTAGGCGCGGCGGAATATCTGTCACGTCGTGTTGACTTGCCGGCGGCCCGTCACGTATCCAAGATTACCGGAATTATCATAGGCCGTTTGTTTAGTTCGTTGCGTAGGAATTGTCTGGCGACTTTTCTGATGTTTGCCCGTGCCTGGTCCGGGTTCCTCAATGACGGCCCGCCTGCGATTTCCATCTCGACCGCCTCCGCCAGTCGATTGAGCGTAGCCGGAGCCTCACCGGGCTCAACGAATCCGCTGGCTGCAACCTGTACCGGGCCCGTCAACTCACCGTTGGCGTCAACTCCTGCGCAGACCACAACCACACCGTCCCTGGCCAGGGACCGTCGCTCGCGCAACACTACGCTGTCCGTATCCATTACCGTAAGGCCGTCAAGGTATATGGGGCCGGCGGGTATGGATCCCACGATTTGTGCCCCTTCATGGCCTATTTCGAGGATTTCCCCGTCTTCGAGCACGAAGATCCCGTCCGGGGCGGCTCCAAGCTCCCAGGCCAGTTGGGCGTGCGCCCGCAGGTGGCGGTATTCTCCGTGTACCGGCACAAAATACCGGGGGCGGGTCAGGTTGAGCATCAACTTGAGCTCCTCCTGACTGGCATGCCCGTGCACATGAACCGGTGCGATGCGGTCATACAACACCCGCGCTCCTTGCCGCAGCAAATTGTCGATGGTCTGGCTCACCGCCCGCTCGTTACCGGGAATTGGCGTGGCCGAGATAACCACAGTGTCGCCTTCCATCAGGTCGACGTCCCGGCTCTCCCCGTTGGCAATGCGCACCAGCGCCGATGTGGGCTCGCCTTGGCTGCCGGTCGTCATCAGCACCACGCTTTCGGGTGGTAATGACGCCACGTCTCTCACCGGAATGATAGTCCCCGGAATCGCATCCAGGTAACCCATCTCGGTGGCCATCTGCACGTTTGCGAGCATGCTTCTGCCCACAAACGCTACATGGCGGCCGTGATTTTCGGCCGCAGTGATCACCTGCTGTATCCGGCTGATCAACGATGCGAAGGTCGCGATTATCACCCGACTTGGAGCGTCTCCAACCGCCCGATCCAGCGCGTCCACCATAATTTGCTCGGAAGGCGTATACCCCGGCAACTCTGCGTAGGTGGAGTCGGAAAACAGCAACAGTACTCCGCTTTTTCCTCTCTCGGCCAGCGCGGGGAGGTCAATGCTATACCCGTCGACCGGGGTGTGGTCGATCTTGAAATCACCGGTATGAATTACGCTTCCCCACGGTGTTTCGATGTAGATCCCCATGGCGTCGGGGATGCTGTGGCACACCCGGAACCAGGTGGCCCGAAATGATCCCCGAATTGGACGGGCTGTTCAGGATCAACTGCATGCACTACAGCATCGCGGGTGCGTCGCCTTTCGTTGAGTTTTACGGTTATGAGGCCATGGGCCAGCCTTGGTGCATAGACCGGAGCATCCAGTGCCGGCAGTACGTATGGCAACGCTCCGATGTGGTCCTCGTGCCCGTGGGTGATAAGGATGCCGCGCACCCGGTGTGCTTGGGCGGTCAGATACGAGACATCCGGTATGATCAGGTCAACCCCGGGCATGTCCTCCGTTGGGAATTGCACCCCGCAGTCGACGATGATGATGTCATCCCCGCATTCCAACACCATCATGTTCTTGCCGATCTCACCCAGCCCGCCCAAAGGCAAGATCCGCAGCGGTTCGTTAGGGAGCGGGCTAGACACAGGCAACGTGATCACGCGGGTCCCGATCAGAACAGCCGCTGCTGACCGGGCAGTGGACCATCCGGCCTCTCGATTTCATCCTCGGCCGAAAGACCGCCCGTTTGTTCCGGGCCTCCCGGATCGGCGGGTGCCAGCATGTCCCACAGGGAACGCTCTTGATTGGCTTGTGTGGAAACGCTGGATGGGACCGCCTCTCGGTTTTGAGCACTCTCTGAAGCTGGGTCAGCTTGGAGGCGCAAAACATCCAACAGGCCCGGTATCTTGGCGAAATCTTCCTCGATCGCGGCCCTCATCTCTTGGCGCCTCAATCCGGCTGCCGGATGCATGATCGGGAATATATGTCGCCCGTTGAGTGATCTCAAACGACCCCTGACCCTGCTGATGCTTTGCCCCGGTATAAATCGCGCCGTGGAAAATCGCCCTAGCGTAACTATCAGTAGCGGGTTGAGCAGGTCTATCTGTCGATCAAGATATTTGCTGCACGCGGCAATTTCTGAGGGCGCGGGATCCCGGTTATTCGGCGGCCGACATTTGACCATGTTCGCTATGTACACCTGGTCCCTGGTCATGCCGATCGACTGCAGCAGTTCCTCGAGAAAATTCCCGGCCGGTCCCACGAACGGGCGCCCCTGCCGGTCTTCGTGGTAGCCGGGGCCCTCCCCAATGAAAAGTATGTCAACTGCATCGGGCCCCTCACCTGGTACGGCATTGGTTCTACTAGCATGTAATTGACAATCCGTGCATGCGTTCACAAGACGAGCTACTTCGGCGAGCGTGTCCATGCCGTGAGTTTCCCATGTCCGATGTCGCAGCGTCTTGTAAGCCGCGGGCCTATTCGTCCGTCACGCCTTTGTCTTTCAGGTAATTCACCGCGTCGGCGATAGTGTGAATCTCGCCGGCGTCTTCATCCGGGATTTCTATGGTGTTTTCGTTGGAACTGAATTCCTCCTCGAACGCCATGATCAGTTCCACTAGGTCCAGGGAATCGGCTCCCAGATCATCTTGGAAAGATGAGCTCTCGCTGACATCCCCGGCGTCCACGCCGAGCTTGTCAACTACAATATCGGTAATCCGTTCGAGCACGGTACTCACAGGTTCATCTCCGTGAAAATAGTCGTGAGAATAACCACGTAATTGGGTCTGAGGCGTGTGGAGTCTAATCTAAATTACCGCACTGTCAACGGGCAATTGCAAATCGTGGGCTACCGACCCCAAAACGCCGTTGACGAAACGAGCGCTACTCTCGCTGCCGAACATGGATGCCAGCTCGACAGCTTCGTTGATAATAACGCTCCTAGGCATGTTATTGCGGTGGGTGAGTTCGTAGATTGCCACACGTAATATGTTGCGGTCAACGATGGACAGCAAATGTACGGGCAGAGCAGGTGCATAGCGCGCGATGATCTCGTCCACGCGCGAACGTTCTTCGGTGATACCCGTGACCATGGTCTCTGCGGCCCGTCGAGTGCTGGTCGTGGCCGCGTTCTGAGAGCACAACCAGTCCATCGTGGCGCCGGCCGCGTGTGCCCGAACATCGTGGGCATAGAGCGATAATAACGACAGGACTCGCGCCTGCCTGCCAACTGGACCTTGGCGGACGCCTGGAGTAAACGGGCTATCGGACATTGGTAACTATCGCCGCAACGACAAACGTTCCGGCTAACTCCGGCAATACTTCAGCCTTTGATCAGCTAAGGGGCTTCCGAGCCTAACTTGCGGATCGATTCCGGGTCCGATAGGGTCAATGCTTCAACATCGGGATCGATACGGCGGACCAGGCTGGACAACACTCGTGCCGGCCCAAACTCGACGAAACGGTTCACGCCAGAGTCGACCATGAAGCGTACTGAGTGTTTCCACATCACGCAGTGGCACAAGCCCGTGAGCAACTCCTGCCGCGCTTGCTCCGAATTAACGATCGCAGTTCCCGTGGAGTTCGCAATAACCGGGAATTTCGGGTCGTGCAACACAACGCTGTCAATGGCGTCAGTCAACCCTTCTTGTGCTTCCGCCATCAAGCGTGAGTGGAACGCTCCGCTCACCGCCAGCGGGACGACCTTTTTGGCTCCACGCGCCGATGCCAAATCCATCGCCCGCGCCAGTGCCATCTTGTCTCCGCTCACCACTATCTGATCGTCCGAGTTAATGTTGGCCATCTCAACGCCGGCGTCAAGGGCAACTTGAGCGACGTCATATTCGTCGAGACCGATGATCGCCGCCATAGACCCCGGGTGGCTTTCCGACGCCTCGTGCATCAATCTTCCGCGTTCGCGTACGAGCCGGATGCCGTCCCTGAAATCCATGACACCGCCCACCACCATCGACGTGTACTCGCCGAGGCTGTGACCGGCGACCGCAGCCGGACTTGGTGCTTGCGGGCCGAGGTACTCTTGCCACGCGCTCCATATGGCGATGCAAACGGTCATTATAGCCGGCTGTGCGTGAGCTGTATCCTGCAGGTCTTCTGCGGGACCTTCGAACATCAACGTAGACAGGGGAATACCAAGGCTCTCATCAGCCTTGCGGAACACATCGCGCGCGGCCGGCGACCGCTCGTACAACGAGCGTCCCATGCCTATTTTTTGCGTGCCCTGACCGGGGAAGATATAGGAGTAAACCGGAGTTCGGGCGATGTCTGCCATGATGACCGCTCTCCAAAATTGCGATGCAAAATCGCGGTCCAGTAATTTCGTAGTTATCGTGATGTGGCCTGGACGTTTAGGCTCTGACTGGCCGGCCTCTGTAATACCCACATCCAGGGCATGCTGCGTGAGGCCGTTTGGCGGCCCGACACCTGGGACAGCGAGCCGGATGCAACGCTTTGAGGCGGTACGCTGGAGACGAAAGTCGTCGTCCCTTGCGCGCTCTTGTCAATTTCTTGTTTGGTAGTGCTCCCATTTTTCAATTCCATCTTTCAAGCCGAAGCCTCATTGACGTTTGCCAGTCGAGGAACATCCGGACTTAGGGGCGTCTCTTTCAGGTTTGCCGCTCATCAATCAGAGAGCGCAGTGCTTCCCACCGTGGGTCGATTGCTCGACTATAACAGTCGCATGCGACTTCGTTGCGATTGCAACCGCACCGGTCACAAATGCCAATGCAATCGGGCTTGCACAAGGGTTTCAAAGGCAAAGTGGCCAAAGTGGTTTGACGGGTGGCCTCCGACAAATCCAAATTGTGGTCTGCTCCGATGCACAGCCCTTCCCAATCGTCTGGTGGCATCGCCCTGAAGCCTGTCTTGAAGTCAACTTCGGGGAAATACTCTTCGTCCAGTTCGATGCGTAACGTGCGCGGAAATGCATCCAGGCACCGTGAGCAGTTTTGCGGAACACGGGCGACCAGTCGAGCTTTTACCCATATCCCCTGGTGAGTCCGCACCATATCCACTGTTCCTCGCACGTGATCCATAGGATGCTCGGCGTCGCAGATTTCCTCCTCAATGTTCACATTTCGTTGGGATCCGATGGGTTCTTTCAGCAATTGCGCGACGTTGTATTTCATGGTGAGACACGACCTGGAAGCGCACGCAACTCGATAATTTGTCGACAGATTATAGGTTGGCGCCGCTGGGCCAGCAATAGATTGGCGGACTAGTTTTGCTAATTTTTTGAATTGTCAAACCCTGAACGCAACCCTGCATGGCAGAAATCGAACTTTTCACTTATCACTAGTCAGGGACGTGGGTGTTGATGTACTCAATGATATCGTGTGTGGAAGTGCCGGGTCCGAAAACAGCAGAGACTCCCATTTCGGACAAAGCCTGACGGTCCTCTTCCGGTACGATACCGCCCAACACGACCAATACGTCGTCCATTTGCTGTTCGCCCAATAACCGCATGATTTCCGGCAGCAGTTCCATGTGGGCTCCCGAAAGTATGCTTAAACCCAAGACTGACGCGTCTTCTTGGGCGGCAGCCTGAACTACCATCCTCGGCGTCTGGCGGATCCCGGTGTAGATGACCTCCATACCGGCATCTCGTAGGGCGCGGGCGATTACCTTGGCTCCTCGATCGTGTCCATCTAATCCCGGTTTGGCCACGAGGACGCGAATCGGATTGGTGCGTTGGGCGGTCATTCAGGCGAGTCCGGTCTTCAAGTCTTGCCGAGCTCCGGCATTTTAGCGCAGCGTACGCAGGAGCCTGCGGCATTATCTGGGCCATCAGTTTACTACAAAACTGGCGGTGTGCCCCCAGCGCCGCAAAGTGGCTGCTTCGTCCGATCGCCCGCGTCCGGTTCCCGCGATTCCAGCACACCGTCGCTCGGAACGGCGTGTGCGGGGAACGCTCGATCCGCCATTGCGTTCGGATTAATGGACATTGTGCCGCCACGCACAGACCACGGCTCGATGGTCCGGATCGTTGACAGCCCACTGCCGCTCTTACTATCCTAATCCCAGCGCGTCCCAGTAGCTCAGTGGATAGAGCGGCTGCCTTCTAAGCAGCTGGCCGCGGGTTCGAATCCTGCCTGGGACGCCAATGCATGCCTACTTTGAGTAGGGATTTTGCGTTTTGTGAGTGTTGTTACCACTGTAGTTTCCACTTCGCGCGCGGGCAACGCCTCCCCTTGACCGCCGAAAAAATCCGATCCGCCGGGCAAGTCATCGGAGCCAGGGTCCGCCCCGCCGCCCTTGACGGTGGGATTGTGGCGAAATCAACTGTGGCAGCCAATTCAGCAGTTCCGGTAGGTTGGGAATGGACCGGGCCTGTTCTCTCCGCACGAACAGGAACTGCACGTCCTTCACTTTTTGCCGGCAGCGCGTTCCACGGCGGCGGCGTAAGACGCGCCCTGCCATTGGTATTGCTCCATCTTGGCTTGCACAGCCGCATCATCGGCCACGTCGTCGTGCTTGTAGTCTACGATGACCAGTTGGTCGTCGTAGTCCAAGTAGAGCAGGTTTATGATGCCTTTGACGACCACGGGGCCGCCGGGGGTGTCCAATTGGGCGGCCGCCGGGATTTCCGGCCACAGCCTGGGTGCCCGCAGCGCGGCCACAACCGATTCGTGCCGTACCGCGCGTTTGGCCATCCGGGCGATGGCACCGACGCTGTCGTGCACACCACCTTCGCTGGCCTGCCACCCAACCAGCCGGTCAATGGCGCTGTCCAGTCGAGCCAGCAGCGCGTCCAATGCCCCGTCGTCCGCTGCCGGAAGTTGCGGCAAGATCTCGCCCAACGCATACTGCAGCACCGCGTGGAGCACGCTGCCGAAAGTGGTTCCACCGCGTCCACCTAGCCAGGGCTGCTCGGCGTCCAGCTCAGAGTCTTTGTCTTCGATGGAGACCTCTTCCGGTCCAGAGGCGCCGTAGTTGTCCGGTAACTGTTCAGACTCGGTGAGTTGAGTTGGTGCAAAGGGGTTTGAATGTTGCTGGCGCTAGGGGTTGTGGTTATGTCATATACTGGGTATGGATCCGGAAATTGACCTGTCCACCGCTGACCGCGATGTGCTCATCACCATCATAGCCCGACAGCGGGCCATCATCGAGCGCCTGGAGAAACGGATTGCCCAGCTGGAAGGGCAGGCCAAACCCGGCGGTTCCCGGGGGATGCCCGGTCTAAGAACCTGTCTACGATCTCTGGAATAGGTTAAGTTGAGACTATGATCAGGGGAGGGGTAATCATGTCTCATTCCTATCCCAGCGACATCAGCCCGGAGCAATTCGCCCGTATTCTGCCGACGTTGGAGTCGGCCCGCCGTCGGACCAAGCCCCGCACCGTGGACTTGTATGACGTTTTCTGCGGCGTGCTGTACCTCTTGAAAAGCGGGTGCCAGTGGCGAATGCTGCCGGCGGACTTCTCCAATTGGCGCACTTGCTACCAGTATTTCCGGCAATGGAGCGAGCGGCCGGGCCCGGGTCAGGATTCCATTCTGGAGCGTGTCCTAAAAAATCGGTTGGCGCGGTCCGACAAAGCAATGGACGGAAAGAGCCGACCAGCTGCTGCATCGTGGACTCCCAGAGCGTGAAGAACACGGACACCGCCGGGCACAAGGGCTATGACGCGGGCAAGAAGGTGTCCGGAATCAAGCGTCACATCGCGGTGGACACGCAAGGATTGCCCCATGGGATACACGTGACTACCGCCAATGTTACCGACCGGGCTGGGGCTTTGGTGATGTTTGACGAAAACCGGGCCGACCTCAGCCAGGTCCAGAAGGTGCTGGTGGACGGGGGTTACACCGGGAAGCCCTTTGCCACTGCGGTGCAAGGCTTGTTGGGAGCCGCGGTGGAAGTGGTGCAACGCAACGAACTGCACACCTTCGTGGTGCTGCCAAAGCGATGGGTGGTGGAGCGGTCTTTCGCCTGGCTGGAAAAGTGCCGCCGACTCTGGAAGAACTGTGAAAGGAAGCTCAATACCAGCCGGCAGATGGTGGTGCTTGCCTTCATGGTGCTAATCCTAAAAAGATCGTAGACAGGCTCTAATACCCCAGGCCAGCCGGATACCTGCCCAGCCCCAGAGACCACGCAAGCGTCGGCCCCACGGCTTTGCCCGCCGTCGCATGACGCCCACGCGACGGGTGGAGCGTGTGGTGGAGTGCTGCCCCGATTGCGGAACCCAGTTGTCCGGCGGCTGGACCCAGCGCACTCGGGAGGTCATCGAGTTGCCCCAGGTTCCGGCGGAGGTTACCGAGCAGGTCTATATCGCCCGGAATTGTCCAGCTTGCCGACGCCGCTGTCTGCCCCCAGCGCAACTGGACGGCGTGGTGATGGGCCAGCAGCGTCTGGGGGTCAACCTGGTCAGCCTGATCGCCACGCTCCGAGAGGAGGCGACTGCCCATTGGCGCCATCCAATGGTATCTGCGCACCGTCCATGGGCTGCGCCTCAGCGTGGGAGCCATCATGGCTGCGGTCCAGCGCACGGCGCAAAGGGCCCAGAGCGCAGTGGATCAGATCCTAGACCAGGTCCGCGCCAGCCCAGTGGTCCATGCCGATGAGACCGGCTGGCGCCAGGATGGACACAACGGCTACGTGTGGACCTGCAGTACACCCACCCACCGATACTTCTTGCGGCGGAACCGCAGCAAGGCGGTGGTGGACGAGGTGCTGGGCGATGCCGCCAGCCCGCTGGTCTACGACTTCTACGCTGCCTACCACCATTACGACGGCCCCATACAACGCTGCTGGGCTCACCTGCTGCGGGATATCCACAACCTGCGATCCCTCTACCCCGATGATGCACCACTGGCCAGGTGGGCTGACGCCGTCCACGAGATTTACGACCGGGCAAGGCCTTTACCCATCCCCAGACCAGGCAGCGGCGCACTGCCCAACTGGCTTTGGAGAAACGCCTGCTGGCCATCTGCCAGCCCCTCCTCGACGAGGCCTCAGCAACCCAGGCCAAGCTGTGCCGACGCATCGAGCGCCACATCCAGGAACTCTTTGTCTTCGTAGCCGAACCGGGGGCGCCACCGGACAACAACGCCGCCGAACGCCGCCTGCGACATCTGGTCGTCAGTCGCAAGGTCAGCGGCGGCACCCGGTCGGCAGGGGGCAGCAACAACAAGATGACCCTGGCCTCTTTATTCGGCACCTGGCGCGCCCAAGGACTCAATCCCCTCGCCGCCTGCCGGCAACTGCTCTCTTCCCCTCAACTCTAATATTACAGTTGCACTTGAATTGAGGGCCTCTGAAAGAGTCTCTTGTAAGGGATTCCAAGGCTCGGGCTTGGTGCCACCGGCTCCACCACGGCTACCATATAGGCAGGTCAGTGCTCTCATAAAGTAGTCACAGCAGCGTGCATAACAGCCGTCTAACTTCGGGCACGGTCAGCGACATGAGTCCTTCCCACAAAGCGCGGCTGTAATACTAAACTGTTACGTTGTCCGAGCCTGCTTGACGGGCCAGCCATGTGGCAGTAACGGCTTGAGGGAGGGAGCGGTCGTCGATGGACGCGTTGCGCTCCTGTTGCCACTCTTCAGCATCGTATGTCAGCGCAGCCAGACCGTCTGTTTGTCCCGGGGCGGTAGGGGACGCTGGCGCGTCCGGAATCATGTCAATCGCTGAATGGGGCAGCGCCTCCGATTGTTCTGAGATGGCTTCGATAACGGCGGTGGGAAACGTTCCATGGCTGGATCGTTGGCAATGCCGGCTCACCAGCAGATGATCGCGGGCACGCGTGGCGGCCACGTACGCCAGGCGGACTTCCTCGGCGACGCGGTGATCGGCTTCAACCTGGGCCAGGTCTGCGTATTCAGGAGTACGGATTTGCGTTCCGCTGCTTGAGCTGCCGATGGATACCGCAGCGCCTCCAGTGTCCGGGTCCACGAGCATGACGGGCGCATCGGTGCGAGGCACATAGTCCAGGTCACGCAGGATTGCGATGGGGAACTCCAGCCCTTTGGCCGAGTGCATAGTCATTATGTGGACTGCGTCGTCGTCACTCTTAGGCGCCGGGAGCTCGTTGATCCGTCTGGATTCATCCTGTTGCATCTCTGCCCGGAGGATGAACTGGCGCAGGTTCCACGATACCGTCCCGCCCTCCGTCGGCCGATTGGTCTCCAAAACGCGAGCCTGCTCACCCTGTAAATCGACACTAGTACCGTTGCCAGGTAGATTTGTAAGAATATAAGAAAGCAGCCATACTTGGGCATGATCTTTGTGTGAGGAAGTGCCCAGCCATGGCTGCCATCAAGTATAAAGTAGAGTTGACCGAGGCCGAACGCTCGCGTCTCAATGAGGTGTCCCAGCGAGGCAAGGCGTCAGTGCGCACCGTGAAGCGGGCGCTGTCGCTGCTCAAGGCTGACCAGGGGCTTCGGGACCGTGAGATAGCCGATGTGCTGTTGGTCAACGCGGCCACGGTCGCCAGAGCGCGGAAGCGGTACGTGGAGGAAGGACTTGAGGCCGCCATCAATGACCGACCGCGGCCGGGCCAGGAGCGCAAGCTGGACGGCAAGCAGGAAGCGCACTTGATCGCCATTGCGTGCCGCGCCGCGCCCGCAGGGCACACGCACTGGACACTCCAGTTGTTGGCCGACCAGGTGGTGGAGTTGGAGTTTGCCGATAGCATCTCCCTGGAGACGGTGCGCCAGATGCTCAAAAAAACGCACTCAAGCCGTGGCAGAAGAAAGAGTGGTGTATCCCCAAGGTGAGCGGGGAGTTCGTGGCGCGGATGGAGGACGTGCTGGACCTGTACCAACAGGCGTACCATCCGGAGCGTCCGGTAGTGTGTTTCGACGAGACCTCCCGGCAGACGAGACCTCCCGGCAATTGACTGGGGAGGTGCGTCCGCCCCTGGAGGCTGCCCCGGGACGGGTGGCACGCTATGACACCGAGTACCAGCGCAACGGGACACGGAACCTGTTCATGATCTGTGAGCCGAGGGGTGGCTGGAGACCTGTGGAGGTGACCGAGCGCCGCACTGCCGTGGACTTCGCGCACCAGATGCGGTGGCTGGTGGAGGAAGCATACCCTGATGCCGAGGTGGTCCGGCTGGTACTGGACAACCTCAACACCCACAAGCTCGGCGCGCTCTACGCAGCATTTGAGCCATCCGAAGCTCGGCGCATCGCCCAACGCCTCGAGTTTCATTACACTCCCACGCACGGCAGCTGGCTGAATCCTGTCCTGAGCTTGCCGAAGGGATGGCTGAGATCGAGTTGAGCGTCTTCAGCAGGGGATGTCTGAACCGCCGTATCAGCGATGAGGCGGAGCTGCGGCGAGAGGTTGCGGCGCTCGAACGCGAGCGCAACGCAGCAAAATCAGCCATAGACTGGCGGTTTACCACCCAAGATGCTCGCCGTAAGCTCCAATATATCTATCCGACAAGATCAGATTGAAACAGTACTAGGTAGTGTTGACATTTGGACTGCGGTACAATTGCCCCATGGCGAGTATAACCATACCTTCAGACCAATGGGCGAAGATTTTGCAATTCCTGCGGGATTGCCCTGACGTGTACGTTGGCGACGCGGCGGAATGCCAGCGGTTTGTCGAGGGCGTGCTGTGGATGGATCGCTCCGGAGCGCCGTGGCGACTGCTGCCGGCCGAGTATGGCAACTGGAACACCATCTACAAACGGTTCGCCCGGTGGTGCGACCGTGGCGTCTGGGAGCGGTTGCACCAGCATTTCAGTACGGAACCGGACCTGGAATATCTGGTCATCGACAGTACGGTGGTTCGAGCGCACCAGTGCGCTGGGGGAGCCCCCGCAAAAAGGGGGGCAATCAGCGCAAGCCCTGGGCCGCAGTCGCGGCGGGTTCAGCACGAAGGTTCCCGGGAGCGTGGACGCTCTGGGCAACCCCCTGCGGTTCACGTTGACGCCGGGACAACAGCATGACATCACCCAGGCGGAAACCCTGCTCACCGGCTACCGGAGCGAGTACGTAATCGCGGACAAAGGATATGACGCGCAGGACTTCGTCGACCATTTGGCAGAAGAGGGCATGGTGGCAGTGATCCCCCCACGGTCCAACCGCAAAGCGCCACGGGATTACGATAGACCCTTATACCGAGAACGCCACGTCGTAGAGTGTTTCATCGGCAAGATCAAGCACTACCGCCGGGTATTTTCCAGGTTTGACAAATTGGCCAGCCGATACCTTGGCTTTCTGCAATTCGCTGCCGCCCTCATCTGGCTACGATGAAATGTCAACACTGCCTAGTTTGTGCTCGGTGGTGTGGCGGCCGGCATTAACTCGGTTGCAAGTCTGCCGCTCTGATTCCGTACCAAAGCAATTCCTCGTTGTCGATATGGCTCTGCGTCACCGCATCATTTTTTACGCTGGCAACGGCGGCATAGGCCGGCCGGTAAATTGGCTCAGAAATCCAGCGTTCCGCAACGCCCGCGGCTATCCCTTGCCTGGCCGGTATATGAAATCTCAACCGCAATGTAATTTGTGAGCATATTGACTTGATCCTTCACCTTTAGCACCAAGTCAGCATTGAGGAAACTTTCCCGTTCGTTATCGTTTGGAATGACCTCCGGCAGTTCACGGGTCATATCCACCAACTCGCCGGCCGTCAGTGCCGTGTCGTAATGGAATCCTAGCCGTTCTGCGACGATCTCCGGTCGTTGGATGGTCACAATGTATTCGTGGCCTCCTTTGACTTCCGCCGCGTCATTGGCGAGGCCCTCAAAACGAGCGTCAGCTTCAGCAAATTTGGAGTTAGCCTCGTCTTTGAACTCAGTGAGCTCGTCTTGAATACCGTTGAGCTGCGCTTGGGTTGCCACATTAATACCGCGCTGGTACTCGTTAAATTCAGCCTGTTGAGCTATAAACGCGCTCAACATCTCGCGCAGGGCTTTATTTTCGGTGCTCATTTCCCCCCTCCGTATGGTTCAGGGGTAGTGAACTCGAGGAGTGAAAACTGTCCGGTGATTTCCAGAAACCGAAGGGTTGTCGTCATACCGTGGACATCGACCAAGTCCAGCCAATCCCCCATCTCGAAGTGCGCCGGGTGAGCCAATTTCCCATTGATAGCAATGTTATCTGCGTATACGTAACACCGTCCGTCATTAATGGGATTCAGCCGACCCGTTATGCCTAGGATATGGCCCGTTGACTTGGTGAACAATATCTAATTAAGTCGGTCTTGGGCCGGCTCCAACTCCACGACCCCGCGTGTAGACACCAAATGCATCGCTGGCACTCGGGAGCGCTGGCAGGCCATGTGTCCTTTCGCAGCCGCTAAGAGGGTGTCTAAAAATGGGGAAGGCGGGCCAGTCTGCGCAGGGTGAGGCCGGTCATTGCGATGTAAATCCAGGTTTCGGTGGTTTCACACAATGCTTCGTAGTCCTTGCTCAACCGCCGTTGCAGGTTCAGCCAGCCGAAGGTGCGCTCCACGACCCACCGCCGGGGCAGGACCTGAAAGGTATGCTGCTGTGCTGGGCGCCGCACCAACTCCAGGGTCCAGCCGCCCACCGTCCTGGCCCACTCTACCAATTTGCCGCCGTAGGCCCCATCGCCCAGATCAGCTGTAGTCGAGGGAACCGCCCCAGCAGTCGGGCCAGCACCAACCGGGCGCCGTCCCGGTCCTGAATGTCGGCCGGATGCACTGCCACCGCCAGCGGCAGCCCCAGGGTATCCACCACGATGTGGCGCTTGCGGCCCTTCACCTTCTTGCCGGCGTCGTAGCCTCTGGGCCCCCTTTTTCCGTGGTCTTCACCGATTGGCTGTCGATGATGGCCGCGCTGGGACTGGCCTGGCGACCCTGAGCCTGGCGCAGCTCGGCGTTCAGGACGCCATGTACCCGTTGCCAGGCGCCATCACGACGCCAGGTACGGAAGTAATGGAACACGATGCGCCACGGTGGCAGGTCGTGGGGCAGCATCCGCCAGGAGCAACCAGTGCGCAGCACGTAGCGGATGGCGTTGACGATCTCCCGCCGGGGGTAGGTGATGGGTCGGCCGCCCGGTTTGGGCGGTGGCAACAAGGGCTCGAGCAGTTGCCATTCTCGGTCGCTGAGGTCGCTGGGATACGCTGGTCGTTTCATACCCCTAAGTTACGACCAACGCCTTTATCATGCCTCTGTATCTCTACCCCAATTTCAACCTTTTTAGACGCCCTCTTAGAACCTGTCTACGATCTCTGAAATAGGTTAAGTTGAGACTATTATCAGGGGAGGGGTAATCATGTCTCATTCCTATCCCAGCGACATCAGCCGGAAGCAATTCGCCCGGATTCTGCCGACGTTGGAGTCGGCTCGCCGCCGGACCAAACCCCGCACCGTGGACTTGTATGACGTTTTCTGCGGCGTGCTGTACCTCTTGAAAAGCGGGTGCCAGTGGCGAATGCTGCCCGCGGACTTCCCCAATTGGCGCACTTGCTACCAGTATTTCCGGCAATGGAGCGAGCAGCCTGGCCCGGCGAAAGAATCCATTCTGGAGCAAGTCCTAAAAAAAATCGGTTGGCGCGGTCCGGCAAAGCAATGGACGGAAAGAGCAGACCAGCTTCTGCATCGTGGACTCCCAGAGCGTCAAGAACACGGACAGTGCCGATAGCAAGGGCTATGACGCGGGCAAGAAGGTGTCCGGAATCAAGCGTCACATCGCGGTGGACACGCAAGGATTGCCCCATGCGATACATGTGACTACCGCCAATGTTACCGACCGGGCTGGGGCTTTGGCGATGTTTGACGAAAACCGGGCCGACCTCAGCCAGGTCCAGAAGGTGCTGGTGGACGGGGGTTACACCGGGAAGCCCTTTGCCGCTGCGGTGCAAAGCCTGTTGGGAGCCGCAGTGGAAGTCGTGAAACGCCACGAACTGCACACCTTCGTGGTGCTTCCAAAGCGATGGGTGGTGGAGCGATCTTTCGCCTGGCTGGAAAAGTGCCGCCGACTCTGGAAGAACTGTGAAAGGAAGCTCAATACCAGCCTGCAAATGGCGGTGCTTGCCTTCATGGTGCTAATCCTCAAAAGATCGTAGACAGGCTCTAATACTACAGTTGCAGATGTGACAGGCGGGTTTTATAGTGGCATTGGCGGGCTCTGGCTTGGTGGCGCCGTCTCCACCACGACCAGGACAGGATGAAATCCGGCAGTTGGTTCTCCGTCCATACCAGGCGTGTCAGCAGCCGTCGCACCTCCGGCACTGTCACGGGAATCAGTTCCTCATCGGGGCCATAGTGGCCCCCTTTTCTCCCCCTTCCACCGCCTGATTCCTGATTACCGTCAGATAGGCGTGGGCCAACATCGCCAGGGTGATGTGCCGGTACCAGCCATCCCAACGCCGCACCTCGTACTGGTCCAACCCCACCTCTCCCTTGGCCTCCTCGAAGCATTCCTCTATGGCCCATCGAGTCCCTGCCACCCTCACCAACTCCTCCAGGGTAGTGCCCGCTGGACCGAAGCAAACGTAGTAGGCCAACTCATCAGGTTTGGCAATGCTGCGTCGCGTCAGCAGCCAGTGCCCCTGGTCCGGTTCCCTCAAGGGCCGTATTTCCACCAAGGCCCAGTCGTAGACCCGGGGGCCCTTGGCGCCAGCGCCGGCGCTGCACCGGACCCAGGCGGATTCCCCAACCCCGGACGCCAGCCGGTCAGCCCTCACCTGGCAGGGTCCCTGCTCCGTCAAAGCCCACAGCTGCTCGTTGCGCTTGATGGCCAGCACGTGGGGAACGCCCTCCCGCTCCAGCCACCGCCGCAGGTTGCGGTCACTGCCGTAGACCTCGTCCCCGGTAAACTAGGCGAAGGGCACTTCTGACGTAACCGCCCGCTCCAACATCTGCTGGGCCAGTTGCCCTTTGGTCTGAAAGCCGACACTCTCAGGCACCCCGGCCTCCCGCCGGCGTTCCCGGTCATCAGCCCACACCTGGGGCAGATACAGCTCCCGGTCCAGCAGGGTTCTGCCATTGGCCGAGGCATAGGCCAGGAACACGCCCACCTGAGAGTTCTCGATCCGGCCCGCCGTGCCACTGTACTGGCGCTGCACCCCAGCCGATTTCTCCCCTTTCTTGAGGAACCCGGTCTCGTCCACCACCAGGACCGCATCGCCGTCGCCCAGATGCTCCACCACGTACTGCTTCAGGTCATCGCGGACCAAGTCCGCGTCCCAGACGTAACCCGACAGCAGGCGCTGCACCCCGTAGGGAGTGGCATAGCCCGCTTGCTCCGCCAGTTGCCAACCGTTCTTGCGCTCCACTGGACTGAGCAACCCTTTCAGATACTCCAGCACCCGCTTGCGCGGCTCCGGCCGCCGGAACCTGCCCGCGATGCACTCGTGCACCCGCTCGATGCCCTCGGCCCACCGGGCGACCTCCGCTACCTCGTCTCTCCCAACAATCACCACCTCACCTCAACACTCCTCGGCTGCCTAAAATTCTACCCTTTCATGATCTGCAACTGTAGTACTAAGAGCGTCATTCTGTCATCAAGCCGGTAAAGGTCGAACTCGCATTCGCCCGCTCCATTGGTTTGTCCGGTCAGATAAGTTCCATTGGAGTACCCCAACAGCACCATAGCGCCTTCTACAGGTGGACCGGTACAACCCGATCCTTCACGCAGCGAACTGATTCGCATCGTTAACACGGTCATAGTTCCCTCTCTACCAACCGTTGGTGCTAGTTAATATCAGAGGACGAATTGGGCAATGGAGCGATGGATGCGTCCGTTTTCGTCCGGTTCCAGTCCATGCCACTGCACCAGTAGGTTGAAGGCGGCCATCAGGTAACTCAGATGCGCCTCAAATCCTCGCCAGGTGTTATGACGCATCTCCTTGCTGCCCCACACCGTGGTCATCATGGAGAAGGTGGTTTCCACGATCATCCGCACGTTCCATTGGCCGCGACGACACAGTTTCACGTTGTCTGGGTCGCCTTTGGCGCGGTGAAAGCCGGTGTCAGTCAGTATGATCATCTGGCCGTCGTAGCAGGCCAACAAGGGTAAGAACCGCTGGTCGTGGACGTTGGCAGTGGCGCAGTCCCAATCCACAATCAGCCCCAATTTGTTGAGCACGACGCAGAGTTTGCCGCCCCGGACCCAGCGCTGATTGGACTTGCCTCGCTGGCCCACCTGATGGAGCTGACGCCCCGCCCTTACCGGATGGCCCAGTTCGACGCCATAGCTGTCGGCCACGCCCAGGATGGTGGGCTGAGCCAGGAAATAGCCGGTCCAGCAGGCTTTGGCTTCCAGGCGGCGGAAGAGGCGGGTGCGCTGGGGGAGTTTGGGAAAGAGATCTCCATAGTTGTGCCTGAGCCAGTCGTAAAAGGCGCGGCGGCTGACGCCCTTGACGGCGTAGAGCACTCCGATGGTGACCACTTCGCCCCGGGAGAGCACGGCTTGGGGATGCTGGGGCAATCGGGGCAAAGCGTCGTCTATCTGGCAGTAGAGTTCGGTGATAAAATCGGCGATGTTCACAGGGTTCCTCCGCTGTAGAGCGGATCAACTTACAGCATAAGGAACCCGGTGGCATCTTCAATATCATCTCAAACTAGCACCAACGGTTACTACCTCGTGGGCGACGAGGAGGCAATCAGGCAGACGGCGGATTATTCTTTTAGCACGCTCAGGGACGCGTTAGATTTGTAAATCTCGAACATTGCTTGCCTGCGGAAAGACCGGAGACAACGAAAAACGTATGCCCATAGCAACCCTAGAGAACGGGCCGGAAACCCCTATTCTCCCCAAATCGAGATTTTCCTTGCGTCGAACATCGTTGCATTAATGGATTCCAGAAACGATTTCCATACGCAAAAACACCGGACAAAAGTGTAATTCGTCTGATCCGCGTAGTGCGAAAACCTGTCAATTGACTTTCCGGCTGGACTTCTAGGCCATGTCCGCATACGTTATGTTGATTTTCGCGTCGCCAACTCGAACCCCGATACGATGACAACGCTGATCAGCAGCAGGACGAGAACTCTCCAGTAGCGATCAAACCATCGGCCAAAAGGACCTTCGTCATTCGAGGTCCCTCCTCCGCTGGATCTTGCTCCCGGTGATTCCGGATCAATCACATTGATCTCCAGCAATTCCACCTTGGTATCCAAGGTTGACGTGTCATTCCCGAAATACCATTCCATTTCGGCCTCAACATTCTTCCGACCGGGTTTGTTGGGCACCGTCTGAACGGTGAGGTTGCGCTGTCCACCGCTACCGATCTCGTGGATCGCGCTGCACTGGCTTCCACAGGCGTCTGCAAACGCGGTTCCCCCCAACGACCACCCGGGCGGGACCTTGACGAGCAGTCTGAGTGTCATAGTCTGTTTCGCTATTGAATTCGTAGCCGTAAGGTCCAAAGCCACCGTCTCCCCCACGGACACCTCGGTTCGCTGCGCGTGCAGGCTAACCCTAGGTTCTCCGGGCGCCGCTCTGGGAGCGTCAAGCACTTCCAAGACGAGGGCTCATGCATCTCAAACGGGCCGCGAACGTTCCCTATGAAACAACAATATGTCCATGCAATAGTCGCTGTGAGGGTGTAGATATCGGCCTGGTTGCCGGTCATTGCTGCCGTAAGCGCTTGGTTTTCTCCTCCGCGCAAAGCAAAATCATCCGAACATTGGCCTGAGGACGTACACGACGCACCGCTCAGCAACAGTCCAGGAGGCGCTGACAGCACTACGCGGACATCTATTTCTGAGCCGTCAGTGATGTTGTCCACGGCCAGGGATATTTCCGCGGACTGTCCCACGGTTATCGTGGTACTCTCCGAGTGGAAGGTCACCGCCGGTCGGCCGGGCTCCCGCGATTGCGGGAGGATGGAGTCCCCCCGGGTCGAGCCAGGTGACGGCGCCGGCACTGGTGGGGACCCCAACGAGTCACCGGCCGCCGGCGTGGCGCCCGGGTGGTTGGGTGGATGCACGCCCGGGCGAAGCTGTCCGTGAGCTGAGGAGGCCAGTACGAGGGTGCTCCAGGCGAGGACAGTAGACACGAGGGCGCACGTAACTGTTCAGACTTGAGGGGAAGCGAGTAGGTGACGGCAGGCGTTGAGGGTGTTGAGACCTTGTGCCCGCCAGGCGCCGAAGATTGACGCCAGCGTCATCTTGGTGGCAGTACCCCGGTCCGAGCGGGTGCCTCCACTGACCTTGCGGCTGACCACCAGATGGCGGAGGCTGCGCTCGGCGGCGTTGTTGTCCAGCGGCACCTCCGGTTCGGCCACGAAGACGAAGAGTTCTTTGACGAAGAGTTCTTTGATGTGGTTCTTCATGCGTCGGCACAGCCTGGCCTGGACCGCCGACGGGTCATCCAGAAAGGGACGGCAGAGGACCGGCAATCGTCTTTCCAGGGCCATTTTGGCGGTGCGGCGTTGTTGCTCTGCGGGGTGGGTAAAGGCCGTGGCCTGACGGTAGAGTTGGTGGACGGCGTCAGCCCACTGGGACAGCGATCCATCAGCTGGGTAGAGTGATCGCAGGTCGTGGATGTCCCGCAGGAGGTGGGCCCAGCAGCGTTGTTGGGGACCCGCATAGTGGTGGTAGGCGGCGTAAAAGTCGCTGACCAGCACACCGGCGAAATCGTCGCCCAAAACCTCGTCCACTACCGCCTTGCCCCGGTTCCGTCGCCGGAAGTACCGCTGGTTGGGGGTGCTGAAAGTCCACACGTAGCCGTTGTGTCCATCCTGTCGCCAACCCGTCTCATCGGCGTGGACCACCGGACTGCCTCGGACCTGTTCCAGGATGTCCGCCACCACCCGTTGGGCCTGGCCAGCCACTTGCGGTGTGGCCGCCACGATGGCCCCCAGGCTGAGTTGCAGCCCATGCACGGTATCCAGGCGCCACCGGATGGTGCGCAACGCCAGCCTGGCTTCCTCCCGCAGGACCGCAATCAGGCTGATGACGTTGATCCCCAGGCGCTGCTTGCCCATCACCACGCCGTCCAGTTGCGCTTTGGGAACACCGCAGCGTCGGCAGCGGGGACTGGTCAGGTGCGGGTCAGGTAAACGTGCTCGGTTACCTGCGCCGGAACCTGCGGCAGGTCGATCACCTCCCGAGTGCCCTGGGCCCAACCCCCAGACAACTGGGTCCCGCAGTCGGGACACTGCTCCACCACATGCTCCACGCGGTGGGTGGGCGTCATGCGGGCTCGGGCAAAGCCGTGCGGTCGGGGTTTGCGAGGTTCCTTGGACTGGGAGGTTCCTTGGACTGGGCTGGCTTCCGGTCTGCTTTGGGTTTCAGACCGGGCATCCGGCGGGAGCCTTGGGGTTTGGCTTGCCCTTCCAACTGGGCAATGCATTTCTCCAGCCGCTCAATGCTGGCCTGCTGTCGGACGATGATGCCAATCAGAACATTCCGGTCGGCAGTCCTGAGATCGATTTCGGTATCCAGCCCAGTTATATGACATAACCACCACCCTCAGCGCCAGCCACCCGCACACCAAGTTCCGCCAATTCGCCTCACCAACTCTGAACAGTTACCCCCAACCAGCGGTACTTCCTGCGACGGAACCGGGGCAAGACGGAACCGGGGCAAGGCGGTAGTGGACGAGGTTTTGGGCGACGATTTCGCCGGTGTGCTGGTCAGCGACTTTTACGCCGCCTACCACCACTATGCGGGTCCCCAACAACGCTGCTGGGCCCACCTGCTGCGGGACATCCACGACCTGCGATCACTCTACCCAGATGATGGATCGCTGTCCCAGTGGGCTGACGCCGTCCACCAACTCTACCGTCAGGCCACGGCCTTTACCCACCCCGCAGAGCAACAACGCCGCACCGCCAAAATGGCCCTGGAAAGACGATTGCTGGTCCTCTGCCGTCCCTTTCTGGATGACCCGTCGGCGGTCCAGGCCAGGCTGTGCCGACGCATGGAGAACCACATCAAAGAACTCTTCGTCTTCGTGGCCGAACCGGAGGTGCCGCCGGACAACAACGCCGCCGAGCGCAGCCTGCGCCATCTGGTGGTCAGCCGCAAGGTCAGTGGGGGCACCCGCTCGGACCGGGGTACTGCCACCAAGATGACGCTGGCGTCAATCTTCGGCGCCTGGCGGGCACAAGGTCTCAACACCCTCAACGCCTGCCGTCACCTACTCGCTTCCCCTCAAGTCTGAACAGTTACGGTGGAATGGGTATGGGCGGTTGGACCCGCAGACCTGAAGACGCTGGGATTGGTGTGACGGACCTGAATGGCGGTCAAGGCGAGGTATATACGTGCAGCAATTGGGACACTGATAGATTGGGGCGCAGCTTCCGATCTATCACGGCCCTGACCTGCCAACCAACGAAGGTGTGGTGCGCCAGGACCGTAGGCATGAGCGGGTCGGGCACCGTCAAGAGAAAGGCCCAGTCGGTTTCCTCCTTGGCGGCGAGGATCGCGGGCCGCTGCAAGACTTCGCAGCGTTCGATGACCTTGGCTTGCTTGCTTCCCGAACGTTCCCAACGCATCAGCTCGACGCGCAACTCGCGCGCTTTGAAATCCGAGCGGGCTTTGACCGAAAGGCTGCCGGTTACGGTCCCGCCGTTGGCCGCCTGCGCCGAGTCCAGGGACAAATCAAGAATGACATTGCGATAAGTTCTGATGGCCTGGAGCTCTTCGGGCAGCGGTTCACCGCCCGATTGGGCGACGCCGGAGCGGCTGAAAACGACCAGTTCCTGCTCGCAGTGGGCCGCCCGCCTCCGGGCCAAATCAGCCAACCATCCGTCACCCGCTGGCAGCCAGTCGGCGCGGGTCAATATCGACGCTGACAGTTCCCATGAGATGCGGGCATACTTTCCCTTAACCGTCGGCGGGGCCGCGTCCGGCAACTTGAGGCGAACCGGGTACCGTCGCGGCACGCCTTCTTCCATCGCCACGTCTTCCGCGAACACCTCATCAATATGAGCGGGGCCGCCGGGGTTTCTGGACCCCCGACGGCCGGGCAGCATCATCTGGGGTACGGCGTCGCGAGCGGAATCGACCCGCAACAACTCGATCTTGGACAACCGCAGTAAGCCCAGGGCCGCCACGAAAGAAACGTGAGGGGTTACCTGAACCTCGACATCCAGAATGTCCCCGGCGTAAAGCGGACGTGAGTCAATAGCTACGCTGATATCGGCGGTGGGCGATGCGGATTGCCGGAGCATGAGGCAAAAACCGGCTCCATCGTCGACGAACGACGCGAGCGGCGTCCCACCAGTTTCAGGAGGAGCGAATCGCCGTAATGGCCTCGTCAGCGGATACGATGTCCGCCTGGCGGTTGAGGATACGGCCGATGAGAAAGTCGTGCACGTCCGGCTCGCTGTCAGCGCAGCAGTCCTCCACGATATAAAGGCGATAATCGCGGTCGGCGGCCAAGCGGGTGGTGGACAGTACGACACCACTGGTCGCATATCCCAGCAAGATGATGGTGTCGATATTGTTTGCCGTCAGCGCAACGTCCAGGCCTGTGCCAAAAAGCGCATTGACCCGGTGTTTGCCCACGACCACGTCGCCGTCGAGCGGGCGGACATCCGGGTGGATGATGGAAACCGGGTCAAATACCGCCGGCTGACCCGAGGCTTTGCGGGCGCTGAACGTCTTGTTGCGCTGGCTGATTTCGGGATAACCGGGCCGGAAAACCGTAGCGCAGTAGCAGACCATCAACCCACCCTCGCGGGCCGCTGCTTGCAGGCCGACCGTGCGCGCTACCACGCCGCGATCCACAGCGTGGGGCAGGTTGCCCATGGCGTCGGCGTAGAAGTCGGCGATGAGGAGGGCGGTGGTTTCTCGGTCGATCGTAAAGTCAGCCATGGCAGTCCCCTAGTTGGCGGCGGCCAGACGGCGCGCGGTCCCATTGACGCGGGCGACCGCTTCGTCCACGTCGGCGGAGGAGATGTGCCGGTGGGTCACCATTCGGAGTGATTGCTCGCGGCTGTGGCTGACCAGGACACCGTCCTCTCGCAGGGCGGCAATGACCTCGCGGGCCTCGCCGACTTTCTCGCGATCGACCTCGAAAATGACGATGTTGGTGTGGATGCTGTCTGGATCGACTGCCAGGCCGTCGATATCGGCGAGGCCGGCGGCCAACCGGCGGGCATTGGCGTGATCGTCGGCGAGGCGCTCAACCATGGTATCGAGGGCGACAAGGCCAGCCGCGGCGAGAACACCGGCCTGGCGCATGCCTCCGCCTATCATCTTGCGCCACTTGCGGGCGCGGGTGATGAACTCTTCCGAGCCGCAGAGCACGGAACCTACCGGACAGGACAAAGCCTTGGAGAGGCAAAAACTCACGTCGTCAACGTCTTTGGTGAGCTCGGCCACCGGAACCTCAAGGGCCACCGCGGCGTTGAAGATGCGCGCGCCATCCAGGTGTACCGCCACGCCCGCGGCGTGGGCGACGTCAACGACTTCCCTGGTGTCCTGCGGGGTCATCACGCCGCCGCTGCAGCGATTGTGAGTGTTCTCCAGGCACACCAGGGTGGTGGCCGGAACGTGGATGTTGGAAGCGTCGCGGACGGCCGCTGCCACATCCTCGGCCGCGATTCGCCCGTTGGAGGCGTTGGGGACGAGGCGGATCTGGGCGCCGGCCAGGGCGGTGGGTCCAGCGGACTCGTTCCAGAACATGTGGGCTTCCTGGCCCATGATCATCTCATCGCCGCGACTGCACCAGGCGAGGGCGGCGATCAGGTTGCTCATGGTGCCACTGGCGGTCAGGAGGCCTGCCTCCTGACCCAGCAACTCGGCGGCACGTTCCTGAAGAGCGTTGATCGAGGGATCTTCCCCGAAAACATCATCACCGACTTCGGCTTCGGCCATCGCCCGGCGCATCTCGTCGGTGGGGTGGGTAACGGTGTCGCTGCGCAGGTCGATGACAGCCATGGAGCCTCCAAAGTCGGTAGATATTCTCGGTTTGGGCCGCAGGATTCCGGGGCCGGCGCCATTCTAGCACAACGGATAATGGCGGCTGCCGGGTCACCCATTCTCGGAACCTGCTATCATGTTTGCACCTTCAGTATCAGCACAAATTTAGCCGGAGGCGGCAACATGCGACAAAGCGCGGTCAGTTTCATAGCCAAAGGAATGACCTTCGAGGGCATCATCGCTTTGCCGGACGGCGAGGGGCCGTTTCCCGGCGTGGTGATGTGTCATCCACACCCGCTGCACGGCGGAAGCATGGACAACAACGTGGTGGCAGCCGTCACCTTCGGGCTGGCCGACGCCGGCATCGCGTCGCTGCGATTCAACTTCCGCGGTGTGGGCAACAGCCAGGGCGAACACGCGCAAGGGGAAAAGGAACACGAAGAGACGCTGGTGGCAATGGACTTCCTGGGAGCCTTGCCTGACGTGAACGACGACCGGATTGGGCTGGGCGGCTATTCTTTCAGCACGAGAGTCATCTGCGCGCACAAGCAGTTGTACAAGAAGCCCAGGGCCATCGCCCTTGTAGCTCCGTCCCTGGAGGCAATCACCGACAGCCCGCTCCAGTCGGACAAGACGCCGCGCATGATTATCACCGGCGACCGGGACCGGCTGGTCAACTCCGACGGCGTCGACGAGCAGCTGGGTAAGTTCAACCCTCCCGCCGATTATCACGTGGTGGCCGGCGCCGACCACTTCTGGGTGGGGCAGGAGCATCAAATGGCTGAAAAGGTGGTGCAATTCTTCGTGGACCATTTGGCCAAACCATAACCCATGTCCCGGTCGCGGAGAGATCGAACGCCGATTTATCGGGACTGGACCCTGCTGCAGCTGGCGGCGTTAGCCCTGGCCCTGGACCAACTGACCAAGTTCGTGGTGCGGCAGACTCTGGAGTGGCATTACTCCTGGCCGGCATACGGCTTTTTTCGCTTTACCCACGTGCAAAACACGGGCAGCGCCTTCGGACTGTTCCAGGACCAGAACCTTCCGTTGCTGATCGTTTCCCTGGTCGGCGTGGCGGTGCTGGCGTACATCTACCGGAGCCAGGAACGGCCCGGCATCCTCATGCGAGTCAGCATCGCGCTGATGCTGGGCGGGGCGTTGGGAAATCTCCTGGACCGCATGTGGCAGGGCCACGTGACCGATTTCATCGACATTGGACCATGGCCGGTGTTCAACCTGGCCGACTCTTCCATAGTTGTCGGCTTGATCATCATGGCCTGGGTACTGGTGGTGAATCGGGACCAATCCGCCAGACCGGTTACAGATAACCCCCCCGCCTACGCAACCTGCCCGGTGTGCGACGGCATTATGATCAGCCTGCCCAACGGAGCGCGCTGCGCGGACTGTGGTGTTCGGGAGCGCATCCTCGTATCCCAGGAGCGCGGGCGGTGAGCGCCGGCGAAAACGGAGCCGGCGTCGGGGACCATTACGAGTTCGTCGTGGGCGGCGATTGGCAACGAGCGAGATTGGACGCCTGGCTGGCTCAACTGCCGGAGCTGTCCGCCGCCGGCCTTTCGCGCAGTCGCCTGCAGGCTTTGGCAACCGACGGGCTGATCACCGTAAATGGAAGCGTTGCGCGTGCCGCCCAGCGGATCCGACCTCAGGACGCGATAATAGTGCGCGTGCCGCCGGCACGATCTCCGGCCGACCTGATCCCGCAGGACATTCCGGTACCCGCAGTCTTCGAGGACGAGCACCTCATCGTGGTGGACAAACCGGCCGGCCTCCCAGTCCATCCGGGACCGGGGCACCCTGACGGCACGCTGGTCAACGCGCTGCTGGCGCAATGCCCTGACATACGCGGGATCGGCGGCGAGCTGCGACCCGGCATCGTGCATCGGCTGGACCTCAATACCTCAGGCCTGATGGTGGTTGCGAAAACGCAGCAGACGCACCAACGGCTCACCGAGCAGATGAAAAACCGCGAAATCCTCAAAGAGTATCGCGCAATTAGCGTAGGGTTGGTTACTCCGGATTCAGGGACGATCGACGCACCAATCGGCCGGGATCCGCGCCACCGGCAGAGAATGTCTGTGGACGCAGGCGGGCGGGCGGCGCGCACCCATTACGAAACCCTCGAGGAGCTGCGGGGACACACGCTGCTCAAGCTCGTACTTGAGACGGGCCGAACGCATCAAATCCGAGTGCACCTGGAATACCTGGGTTACCCATTATTGGGCGACGCGGTATACGGGAACGCGAGCACGTTGACGGGCCGACAGTTCCTGCATGCGGCGCGTCTGGGTTTCCGGCATCCCGTGACCGGCGCGTGGATGGAACACTGCGTCGATCTGCCCGGAGACTTGTCGCGGGTCCTGTCAGCGCTGCGAGGTTAGCCGGGAATAATGATTCGACCCCATGTTTCGGGTTTCCGATGGTGCGCTATAATTTGTTGACATCCATCGGCAGCCATTGAAGATTGACAGCCATTGAAGTACGTAGAACAGGCAACCGGAGCATGAGCACTAACTCACCCATCGACCCCGGGGAACTTCCCGCCGATTTCATCCGCAGCATAATCAACGAGGACCAGGCCGCCGGAGCCTACGACGGGCGCGTGGTAACCCGATTCCCGCCCGAGCCGAACGGCTACCTGCATATCGGCCACGCCAAGTCGATCTGCCTCAATTTCGGCGTCGGCGAGCAGTACAAAGGCGCGCGATGCCACATGCGGTTCGACGACACCAATCCGACGCGCGAGGACATCGAATTCGTTGAATCTATCCTCGCCGACGTGAAGTGGCTGGGGTTTGACTGGGGCGCGAACCTGTTTTACGCGTCTGACTATTTCGAGCAGTTGTACCAGTACGCTGAACAGCTGATACTGGACGGCAACGCGTACGTGGACAGCCTGACAGCGGACGAAATCAGGGAGTTTCGCGGAACGCTGACCGAACCGGGCAGGGAGAGTCGCGATCGCAACCGACCCGTCGAAGAAAGCCTGGCCCTCTTCCGGCGGATGCGTGCGGGCGAGTTCACGGACGGGAAGTACGTACTGCGGTCGAAGATTGACATGGCGTCGCCGAACCTGAACATGCGGGATCCGGTCCTGTATCGCATTCGCCATGCGGAGCACCACCGAACCGGGAACGACTGGTGCATATACCCGATGTACGACTACGCGCACTCGCTGTCCGATTCGATCGAAGGGATCACCCACTCCCTGTGCACCCTGGAGTTCGAAGATCACCGACCGCTGTACGACTGGTGCCAGGAAGTGCTTGGAGTATACCGGAGCCGCCAGATCGAGTTCGCGCGGCTCAACATGACGCACACGGTGATGAGCAAGCGGAGGTTGCGGCAATTGGTCGAAGAGGGCCACGTGGCCGGATGGGACGATCCGCGGATGCCCACGCTGAGTGCCCTCCGCCGGCGGGGGTACACCCCTGAGTCAATCCGCGACATGTGCGAACGCGTGGGAGTCGCCCGACGCAACACCATGACCGAACTCGGATTGCTCGAGCACTGTCTGCGGGAGGACCTGAACCGCAGGGCACCCAGGCGCATGGCCGTATTGCACCCGTTGAAAGTGGTGATCACGAATTATCCGAAAGGCGGGACTGAAGAGTTTGAGGCGATCAACAACCCCGAAGACGAAACCATGGGGACACGGAGCGTATCCTTTGGCCACGAGGTGTACATTGAACGGGACGACTTCATGGAAGACCCGCCCCGTCGGTTCTACCGGCTGGCGCCAGGACGCGAGGTGCGACTGCGCTACGCCTGCCTGATCACATGCACCGACGTTGTGAAGGACGACCAGGGCGAAATTGTAGAAGTCCATTGCACTTACGATCCCGAAAGCCGGGGGGGCAATGCGCCCGATGGGCGGCGGGTCCAGGGCACGATCCACTGGGTATCCGCGGCCCACACCATACCGGTGGAAATTCGTCTGTATGACAACCTGTTCACGGAACCCGATCCGGGTGGAAGCGACACCGATTTTCTGGACCTGATCAACCGGGACTCGCTGGAAACGGTGACCGCCATAGGAGAGCCCGCCCTTGGCACGGCAGAGGCCGGAGACCGATTCCAATTCGAGAGATTGGGGTATTTCTGCGCCGACACGGATTCCCGACCCGGGGCTCCGGTATTCAACCGAACCACAACGCTGCGCGACACGTGGGCCCGCATCAGCCAACGGGACGGGTAGTCCGCCCGATGGCTGCGGCCGTTTGTCCACAACGCTGCGCCGCCAGTATTTGACCAAACAGATCCGTCCCGGGCTCCACTAAACCGACCGGGACGGCGATACGAGGAGGCCAACCGCCGTGTCCGCGCCCGTACGAGTTCGTTACGCGCCCAGCCCCACCGGCAACCCGCATATCGGCAACATCCGCACCGCCATGTTCAACTGGCTGTTTGCCCGTCGGAACGGCGGGCAATTCGTCGTGCGGGTGGAGGATACCGACCAGGGCCGAATTACGGAAGGCGCGGTGGACCACATCCTGGACGGACTGGAGTGGCTAGGAATCGACTGGGACGAAGGCCCGCGAGTAGGCGGCCCCTACGGACCTTACTTCCAGTCCGAGAGGCTGGAGCGTTACCATGAGGCAGCCGAACGGCTGATCGCCTCTGGCAACGCGTACCGCTGCTACTGCCCGCCCGAGCGGGTCGCGGAGTTGCGCAAGGAACAGGCCCGCAACAAACAACGGCAAGGATACGACAGCCACTGCCGATACCTGTCGGACGATGAGCGGCGGATCAAAGAGGCGGAGGGCGTGCCCGCGATCCTGCGCTTCGCCATGCCCCAGACCGGTGTAACCTCCGTGGACGACTCGATTCGTGGGCACGTGGAATGGCAGAACGACCTCACCGACGACTTCGTGCTGGTAAAGTCCGACGGCTTCCCGACTTACCACATGGCGGTGGTGGTGGATGACCACGCAATGGAGATCTCCCACGTGCTTCGGGCGGAAGAGTGGCTGCCCAGCACGCCGCGCCACGTGCAGCTGTACCGAGCGTTGGGATTGGAGATGCCAACCTTCGGCCACCTGCCTATGATCCTGGGGTCAGATCGGGCGAAGCTGTCGAAACGACACGGCGCCACGTCCCTCATGGAGTACCGTGACGACGGATTTCTGCCGGAGGCGCTAATTAACTTCATGGCCCTTCTCGGGTGGTCTCTGGACGGAGAGACCGATGTGATGACGGCGGACACCATTCGGGACAACTTCACCCTGGAGCGGGTGGGCAAGCCGGCAGCGATCTTCGACCTGGACAAGCTGCAGTGGATGAATGGCGTATACATCCGCCAAACGGGCTGCGACGACCTGGCTGACCGCATCATGCCGTTCCTGGAGCAGGAGTATTCCAGGCGGTTATTACCAATCGACCGGGATTACTTGCTGCGAATTGTCCCGCTGGTGCAGGAACGGCTCAAGACCCTGTCGGAAGCCCCGGGCATGCTGTCCTATTTCTTCGAAGAAACGTTGGACTATGACCCGGCCAGCCTGATCCAGCGAGGCATGGATTCAGAAGGCACGCACGCGGCGATAACACGGGCCAAGTCCGACCTGACATCAGTGCCGGCCACCGAATTTGATCACGAAAATCTTGAAAATATTCTGAGAGCGACCAGCAAGGATCTCGAATTGTCAGGGCGGCAGTTCTTCGGTGCTCTGCGGACAGCGATAACCGGGCGCACGGCAACCCCGCCGCTTTTCGAGATGATGGAAGTGATGGGACCCCAGCGGGTGTTGCGGCGGCTCGAAGCGGCGGCGGAAAGTCTGAAAACTTTTTAGTCAGGTTTTTGATTGACGGGCAAGGGCTGACCGCAATGGGGGCAGACCTCTCCGGTTGACGGGGGCTCCGGTTGACCGCCTTCGGCCTCGTCGAGTGCGTTCGCTTCCGAGAGCCCGGCGCTCAATATGCCAGCCGGCAGAGCGAACAACCCGATTCCCAGGACGGCTATGACGGCTGCCAGGAGGCGGGCGGCCGGAGTTATGGGCACCGTATCACCATAACCCACAGTCGTCAGGGTGACCACGTCCCACCACATCGCGGCAGGGATACTGGGGAATTCGTCGGGTTGGGCCCTGGTCTCGGCGAAGTACATCAACGAGGCCGCTATAACCAGCACAAGCATCAACCCGCACACGGTGGCTACAAGCTGGCTTACTCTTTGTCGCACCACGCCGGCGATGCGGCGTCCGGCCGGGAAGTAGCGGGCAAGTTTGACCTTACGGGTGAGAAGCCGCACCGTGAGCAGGAACGAGAGGCTGGGGCCGTAGCCAACAGCATAGCCGGGCGACGGCGGACGGGGCGGCCAGGTCGATCAATGCGATCGGGGACCTGACATGTCGCCACCGTACCTCCCAAGCCGGACTATTAGGGTCCTCCTCGGGCGCGACCCACAGGCGAAACGCGAACTCTGCCACAAAAACCGCGACCGCGATGTATTCGATGACGTGAAACCAGGGGCCGTACTGGGGCCTCAGGTGGGGAACGGTCCACAGGATCAACGAAGCGGAGTTGATGACGATGATCGCAAGGAGGCCGGTTTCAACTAGTACTGGATCAAACTTGTATAGGCAGATGAAGGATGAAATGGGCTATGGTTGCTACGCTGGCGGTGAAACAGCGGCGCGGGAGGTGTGGCATCCATGGTTGCAGAGAAATACGCGGTACGGTTGTCATCAGAAGGTCAGGCCCAACTGGAGCGGTTGATCCGCAGCGGGCAGCGCTCCGCTCGGGTCATCAATCGGGCGCGCATCCTGCTCAAGACCGACGAAGGGTGGAGCGCTTCCCAGGTGGCGGCGGCCCTGGACACGTCGCCGCGCACGGTGTTCCGCGCCAAACGGCGGTACGCCGAGGAAGGATTGGACGGTGTGCTGTACGACCATCCCCAAGCCAATCGGTATCGCAAGCTGGATGATCGGGGTGAAGCCCGTCTGATTGCCCTGGCGTGCAGCGATGCTCCCGAGGGCCATGACCACTGGACGCTGCGTTTGTTAGCCGACAAGGTGGTGGAATTGAGATTGGTGGTGTCGCTGTCCCACGAGACGGCAAGGCTCAGGCTGAAAAAACACCCTCAAGCCCTGGCGGAAGCAGCAGTGGTGCATCTCCCGGATGAACGGGGAGTTTGTGGCGGCCATGGAGGACGTGCTGGACCTCTATGCTGAACCTACGACCCCCACCGGCCGGTGGTGTGCTTCGACGAGACCTCCACCCAGCTGCTGGCCGAGGTCAGGGAGCCGTTGCCCGCCCAGCCAGGACGACCGCGGCGGCAGGACTACGAGTATCGGCGCGGCGGCACCCGCAATCTGTTCCTGGCCTGCGAACCCCTGGCTGGCTAGCGCCACGTGGCGATCACCGAGCGCCGTACCATGCAGGACTTCGCCCACCAGATGCGGTGACTGTTTGACGTGGCCTACCCCGATGCTCCGGTGGTCCGCGTGGTGCTGGACAATCTGAACACCCACCGCATGGCGTCCCTTTACGAGACCTTCCCGGCTGCTGAGGCCCGACGTATCGTGAAGCGGCTGGAGTTTCACCACATGCCCAAACACACCAGTTGGCTCAGCATGGTGGAGATCGAATTCAGCGCGTTGGGTCGCTCCTGCCTCAAGAGGAGAAATCCCGACGCCGACGCCTTGCAACGCCAGATCACCGCCTACGAGACTGAGCGCAACGCAGCGGGGATCACCATCAACTGGCGGTTCAGCACCCACGACGCCAGAGCCAAACTCCATCGTTTCTACCCCTGCCTTTCCAACGTTGACTGAGCACTAGTACCGTTGCCAGGTAGATTTGTAAGAATATAAGAAAGCAGCCATACTTGGGCATGATCTTTGTGTGAGGAAGTGCCCAGCCATGGCTGCCATCAAGTATAAAGTAGAGTTGACCGAGGCCGAACGCTCGCGTCTCAATGAGGTGTCCCAGCGAGGCAAGGCGTCAGTGCGCACCGTGAAGCGGGCGCTGTCGCTGCTCAAGGCTGACCAGGGGCTTCGGGACCGTGAGATAGCCGATGTGCTGTTGGTCAACGCGGCCACGGTCGCCAGAGCGCGGAAGCGGTACGTGGAGGAAGGACTTGAGGCCGCCATCAATGACCGACCGCGGCCGGGCCAGGAGCGCAAGCTGGACGGCAAGCAGGAAGCGCACTTGATCGCCATTGCGTGCCGCGCCGCGCCCGCAGGGCACACGCACTGGACACTCCAGTTGTTGGCCGACCAGGTGGTGGAGTTGGAGTTTGCCGATAGCATCTCCCTGGAGACGGTGCGCCAGATGCTCAAAAAAACGCACTCAAGCCGTGGCAGAAGCAGGAGTGGTGTATCCCCAAGGTGAGCGGGGAGTTCGTGGCGCGGATGGAGGACGTGCTGGACCTGTACCAACAGGCGTACCATCCGGAGCGTCCGGTAGTGTGTTTCGACGAGACCTCCCGGCAGACGAGACCTCCCGGCAATTGACTGGGGAGGTGCGTCCGCCCCTGGAGGCTGCCCCGGGACGGGTGGCACGCTATGACACCGAGTACCAGCGCAACGGGACACGGAACCTGTTCATGATCTGTGAGCCGAGGGGTGGCTGGAGACCTGTGGAGGTGACCGAGCGCCGCACTGCCGTGGACTTCGCGCACCAGATGCGGTGGCTGGTGGAGGAAGCATACCCTGATGCCGAGGTGGTCCGGCTGGTACTGGACAACCTCAACACCCACAAGCTCGGCGCGCTCTACGCAGCATTTGAGCCCGGCGAAGCTCGACGCATCGCCCAACGCCTCGAGTTTCATTACACTCCTACGCACGGCAGTTGGCTGAACATGGCTGAGATCGAGTTGAGCGTCTTCAGCAGGGGATGTCTGAACCGCCGTATCAGTGATGAGGCGGAGCTGCGGCGAGAGGTTGCGGCGCTCGAACGCGAGCGCAACGCAGCAAAATCAGCCATAGACTGGCGGTTTACCACCCAAGATGCTCGCCGTAAGCTCCAATATATCTATCCGACAAGATCAGATTGAAACAGTACTAGCAGCCCGTCTGAGGAATGCCCAAGTGGCGTAGACATAGCCAGGAGCTAACCGGGGACAACTATGATTGCCGGTCGCTGGCGCTGATGCCGCGAATATTGGGCCAACGGTGTGTGTCAATGTTCAGCGTCTTTGCTCGACCGTGTTCAAGGTCATTGACCACCTTGGGAGCGCGGTGATTTGACAAATAGCAGGTTGTGGATTGTTGGTCAATCACCTTGACACTAGGACCCAACGTCTCGTCGGCGTCGCACCATCATGCATCCGAGCTTGGCCATGCCGGTCGCACCAGCTCTATGCGACCAGTTGCGCAGGAGTCCATCCGTCACCCCGGTACCGCCAGGCGTGGCGCGACCCCAGTCCCAGGATGAGGATGTCGCCTTTCAAGCCGGAGTTGACCACCCTCTCGGCCACGTCCATGGGAAACTCGGTCACCGGCTTGACCTCCGCGTAGGCCTCGACGCCCTCCAGCACGAGACGGAAATCGGGCACCCAGCCATCGAACCGCGCCGGCTCGTACTTCCAGGCGATCCCGTGCCGGTCGAAGTACGCCGCCCACCGGGCTTCCAGTTGGCTGCGGAAGGTGACGCCGCCGTACTCGGTGATGACGGGGGTCTGCTCGGGATTCAGCGTATGGGGAGCTACACTGGCCGCCCAGCGGTGCAGCAGGGCCGCGGTGTCTTCCCTCAGCATACGCTCCCTTTCCGAGCGCTGTCCCGCCTGACGAGCGATTTCCAGCAGCGCCTGGGTGTACCGCCCCAAGCTGTCGGCCACGGCCTTCGACAATCCCAGTCCGCCACCCGCCTTGTCCCAGAGGACAATGGCGCGATGCACCTCGCTGCTGCGCCCGTCCCGCACCACCTGGACGTTCTGGTGGGTGATGCGGATGTCGGCAGGATGGATCGACTCCCGTCTGCACATCACCGTCCGGAGGGCCCGGGCCACGTCCCGCCGGGTGTTGGCGTCGTCGAACCAGTCCTCCCAAGATGATGATCACGGTGGCCGTGGTGCGCAGGTTGGTCACCACCTCGGGTATTCCCTCGGCGCCGTAATTGACGTCCCGCCATTCAGCGTCGCCCGGTTCCCGTATGGAACAGCCCACGATCCGCTCCCAGGTAACCGCCTGGGCATGGCTGCAGTACTCTAGGTGGCCCCGTTCGGACGCGCGGGGCTGCTGCAGGGTGACGGTGGCGCCGCTCCGTACGATGGGACGGGTCTCACGGGGTGGAGCATGGCGCGCGGTGATCACCGTCTCGCCGCCGGACTCCCGCCAACTCATGATGGAATAGGACTGCTTGGCGTGGTAGTAGGTGGCTAGGGGTTAGGCATCCCGCGCGGCCTCCCTCCGGGACACCTCGCTGGTGAGCAGTTCCATCTTGCCGCCCGGCATCAACTGCACAATGCCCGCCCGCCCATCCACGGCGTCCCTGATGTCGTTGCGGTGGGGCTGTTGTGGATCCCCGGTCTGGAACTCCGGCGCATAGTGGTCGCCCCGGGCAATCTCCCGAAGCATCTGGGGCAGTTGCTCCGGCCAGGCGTCCGTGGGCGACGGTATGGCGCGCTCCATGCCGTTCAGGTCCGTCTCCTTGGCCAGGCAGCGGCCGTGGGTGTTTTTGATCACCGGGTTGGCAGGATAGAGCCGGGCCGGCTCCACCGGTTGTTGCCAGTACACATCGAGACTGTCCTCGTGGAACTGCAACGCGTGGCGCGGCGCCACGATGATGAACCGACCCGGGCCGATGCGTCCCACCCGTCCGGCCCACTGCCTGACCCTGCCCACCGAGTGGGGCAATCCCAGGTTGAAGCCCACCTGCAGGTCGGGGATGTCGATGCCCATCTCCATGGCGCTGGTGCTGGCGATGCCTCGCAATTCTCCGGCACGGAGCGCCTCCTCGATGCGCTCCCGGCGCATGAGCCCCGAACGGTAGGCCATGGCGTCCCTGCTCTCCACGATGATGGCATCCTCGGTGATGCTCCTTGCCGCCTCGATGCCGGCCGCCGCCCGCTCCGCCAGCTGCCGGCCGTCCACGAAGGCGATGTATGACTGGTCGGGATTGTCGCTGATGACCTCTCTTACCGCCGCCTGCAGGTCCCGCCAGCCCTCGTCGTGGGGCTCACGGCCGACGACGTGCTGCACGGCGAGCTCCGCCCGGGGACTGCCGTTGTAGCGGTCGTCCACCACCTGGAAGGGCAACCCGGTCAGCGTTTCAAGGTGCTGGGCCGGATGGTGGATGGTGGCGCTGGCCGCGACGACCCGCAGGGGCTCAAACTCCGCCATCAGTTCGCGCCGTTTCTGCTGCAGCCGGTGCAGCAGGTAGAGGCAGTGGGTGCCCAGGGAGCCGTCGTAGGTGTGGGCCTCGTCCAGGATGAGAAAGGCCAGGTTGGAAATGAAGCGGCGCACGTTGTACTGGGTGTTCTGCACCTCTCTCAGGTCGTGGCGCAGGGGCCGTTTGCCGTATAGCGGCTCCGAGTAGGCCATGAGCCACTGCTGGATCACGTCGGGGGTCATCAGGGCCACCGGGTACGCTGCAGGATCTGCCGTCGTTCCGTGAGGTCGCGCACGTCGCCATCGATCCGGTTGATGTCCCCGGGATCCAGTCCGGCGGCCTCGGCCATGTTCTGCCAGCGAATGACCTGGTCCCGGGCCAGCGCCTTGATGGGATAGATGGCAATCGCCGTGGCGTTGGGGTTAATCGCCAGGTGGTGCAGGGTGGGCGCCTGGAAGACCAGAGACTTGCCGCTGGCGGTGCCGGTGCTGATCACCAGGTTGTGGCCCTGGCCCACGAGATCCAGCCCCATGGCCTGGTGCAGGTAGAGCTGCCCGTCGCCCGTCTGCGCCTTCACCGCTGGCCACACCGGGCTGTCGGTCAGCCAGGCGGGCGTCTCGCCGTGTCGGGCATCCTGGCCGGGGATGGTGATCTCGTCGTGAATGTCCATGATGTCGTTGCAATGGTCAGGCCACCGGGTCCTCTACGTACACGTCCAGCGCGCCAGCAACGGCGAGCACGATGTCAACTACCAGACAGTGACCGTAACTGTTCAGAGTTGGTGAGGTAAATTGGCCGAAGGCGGGCTGCCAGACGCTGGCACGGGTGGCGGTGGTTATGTCATATAGAGGGAGTGGATACTGAGAGTGACCTGATCACCGCCGACCGCGATTTCCTCATCGCCATCATTGCCCAACTGCAGGCCACCGTTCTGGAACAGCAGCGGGTGATTGAGCGGTTGGAGCGGCGGATTGCCGAACTGGAGGGCCAGGCGAAGCCGGACGGCCCGCCGCGAATGCCCGGCCTCAAGGCGAAATCGGGTCGCCAGTCGCCAGCGCAGCAGCAGCCCCGAAAGCAGCGACGCCACGGCTTCGCCCGCCCGCGCATGACACCGACCCATCGGGTGGAGCACGTGGTGGAGAGCTGTCCCGATTGCGGGACGCACCTGACTGGCGGCTGGGTCCAGCGCACCCGGGAAGTCATCGAGTTGCCGGTGGTTCCGGTGCAAGTCACCGAGCATGTCTTCATCGCCAGGACCTGCCCAGTGTGTCGGCGGCGCCGAGTGCCCACCGCGCAACTGGACGGCGTGGCACTGGGGCGCCAACGCCTGGGCGTCAACCTGATCAGCCGCATCGCCACGCTACGGGAAGAAGGGCGCCTGCCGATCCGCAGCATCCAGTGGTATCTGCGCACCGTCCATCAGCTGCGCCTCAGCGTGGGGGCCATTGTGAGCGCCATTCACCAGACCGCGCAACAGGCCCAACCAGCAGTGGCCGCGATGGTGGACCGCATCCGCGCCAGCCCAGTGGTCCACGCCGACGAAACCGGCTGGCGTCAGAATGGGAACAACGGTTACGTCTGGACTTTCAGCACTCCCACCGAGCGCTACTTCCTGCGGCGGGGTCGGGGCAAGGCGGTGGTGGACGAAGCGCTGGGCGAGGCATTCTCCGGAGTACTGGTCAGCGATTTCTACGCCGCCTACCACCATTACGATGGCCCCAAGCAACGGTGCTGGGCGCACCTGCTGCGGGACATCCACGACTTGGTGGCCCTCTACCTCAAAGAGGCCCCGCTGGCCCGCTGGGCGGCGGCAGTCCATCGACTCTACGAGGAAGCCAAAGCCTTCTCTCATCCTCAGGCACGACGACGGCGCACTGCTCAACTGGCCTTGGAGCGGAAGCTGCTGGCCATCTGCCAGCCCTTTCCTGGCTGAGCCGTCGGCTGTCCAGGGCAAGCTGTGCCGGCGCATTGAGCGCCACATCAAGGAACTCTTCGTCTTCGTGGCCGAACCAGACGTGCCAGCGGACAACAACCCCGCCGAGCGCAGCCTGCGTCATCTGGTCATCAGCCGCAAGGTCAGCGGCGGCACCCGCTCGGAGCAGGGCACCGAGAGCAAGATGACGCTGGCATCCATCTTCGGCGCCTGGCGCGCCCAAGGTTTAAATCCTCTCGCCGCCTGCCGTCAGCTGCTCGTTTCCCCTGGACTCTGAACTGTTACTTGTAATTTGGTTCCATCACCCTATGGTGCAGCGCCGTGTATAATGCGCCAAATTCGGCCCGTGGCAGCCGTAAGGAGCGCAATACATGGTACAGGCAGCCGGCGTCAGCCCCTCTCAACCCGCGGCTCACGACGCGCCACCCCGCACGAAGGGCTCCGTGATGGCCACCACGCTGGTGGGCGCTCATGCCTTCGAGCACCTGTACGCCCACAGCATCCCGATCATCATCCTTGCCATCATCACCGAGTTCGAGCTGGGGGCGCTGAGCGTCGGCGCCGTGGTCGCCATACGCTCTATCTTCGGCGGCATCACCAGCACCGCCGGCGGGTTCCTCGTCGACCTGTTCCACCATAGGGTGGCCTGGGTGCTGGCTATCAGCACGCTGATGATCGGCACCGGCTACCTGCTCATGTCCATCGCCCCCTCCTACGCCCTGATCCTATGTGCCCTCGCCCTGGGTTCAATGGGCAGCGCGCTGTGGCACCCACCGGCCCTTGGCCTGCTGGCCCGGCGCTTCCCCGAGCGGCGCGGCCTGTTCATATCCATGCACCGCTCCACCGGCAGCGTGGGCGACGTCATTGGCCCGCTGGCCGCCGGCGCGCTGATTGCCGGCGCCCTCACCTGGAGCGGCGGCGCCGGCGAGGCCGAGGTCGGCGTATCCTGGCCGTTGCCCTGGGGTACCGTCGACTGGCGCTACATCCTCGGGTTCAGCACGCCGGTGATGTTCATCGCCACCGTGGCCATCTTCTTCCTGCTGCGCCACGCCGGCAGCGAGCGCCCCGTCAACGTGGACATCGGCGCCCGCGTCCGCACCAACTGGGCCGGCATGAAGGACGCCTTCCGCGGCACCGGCATGTGGGCCATATTCTCCGTGTCCGCCGTGCGCGGCATGGCCGACCGGTCCCTTGTGTTCCTGGTCCCCCTGTACCTGATCCACCTGGGAGTCAGCGAATTCCAGGCCGCCGTTCACGTCATGCTCATGGTGCTCCCCGGCATCCTCTTCGGCCCGATTATCGGATCGCTGTCCGACCGCATCGGCCGTCGCCCCCTGATCATCTTTATCATGGGGGTCACCACCATCCTCACCATAGCCATCATCCTGGTCAGCGGCGCAGGCTACAATGCGTGGATCACCGTCTTCGTCGCCATCTACGGGATGATGAACTTCTCAGTCAACAACCTGACCCAGGCCGCCGCCGCCGACATCGCCGCCGGCCGTCGCCTGGAGTCCAGCTTCCTCGGCCTGATGTGGGGCAACAACACCCTGTTCGGAGCCATCGCCGCTTTCATGATCTTCGGCCCGGTGGAATGGTTTGACTGGAAGTACGGCTTCTTCATCGCCGCCGCCATCTACTTCGCGGGGTTCCTTGTCTCTTTGATGATCCCTGGCAAGCCGCGAGAACCCGAGGCGGTGCCGGCACAGGACTCCCCGTCCGAGCCTGTGGAAGTCCAGGAGCCCGAGGCGGTTCCGGCTCCGGCCTGATCGCAGGGCCATAGCAGGTTGACGACAGCCCAGACGACATTGCCGGATACGCCGGCCGAGGGTGGACGCCGCACGGGAAACGGTGTGCTGGCGTCCACCCTCATTGGCGCCCACGGCTTCGAACATCTAATTTCCAACACCATACCGCTGCTGACCACGGTAATGGCGGTGGAACTGGGCCTGGGCGCGCTACAGGTGGGGGCCATCGTAGCGGTGCGTTCGGCCTCGGCGGGGATAACCAGCGTGACTGGAGGATTCCTGTCCGACCTGCTCCACCACCGGATTGCCTGGGTGCTATCCGTTAGCGCCTTTCTCACCGCGGTGGGACTGCTGCTGATCGCGATATCCCCTGCGTATGCCGTGATACTGCTGGCTCTGGCGTTGGCGTCATCCGGAGCAGCGCTGTGGCACCCGCCGGCGCTGGGTCTGCTGGCGCAAAGATTTCCCAGCCGCCGGGGGCTTTTCCTTTCCATGCACCGCTCCACCGGCAGCGTGGGAGACGTGGTGGGGCCGATGATCGCCGGCATCCTGCTGCTCGGCGCGCTGCGCTGGGAGGCAGCGGACGGCCTGGCCGTCGGATGGGAACTGGGTCTGGAGCCGGTCAGCTGGCGCTGGATCCTGGCCTGCGGCTCGCCGATCATGTTCATTGCCACGTTCGTCATCTATGGGTTGCTGCGTCACGCTGGAAACGCGCCACCGGTGAACGTTGACCTGCGGCAACGGCTGAGGACCATGCTGCAGGGCACCCACGTGGCCTTTCGCGGCACGAGGCTATGGGCCATCTTCGCGGTGGCTGCGGTGCGCGGCATGGCCGATGGATCGATGCTGTTCCTCGTGCCGCTGTACCTGACCCAGGCGCTGGGCATCAACACCTTTCAGGCGTCAGCGCATCTGGCGCTGATGGTAGGGCCAGCGATGGTAACCGCTCCACTGCTTGGCGCTCTGTCCGACCGGGTGGGACGAAAGCCGCTCATCGTGTTCCTGATGGCCTTCGCCACGGTATTGACCTTGGCAATTCCCATGGGCGGGCAACAGTACTCGGTCTGGATAACGGTCTGCGTTGCCCTGTATGGATTGCAGCACTTCACGGTGATCAACCTCACCTCGGCCGCTGCCGCCGATGTCGCGGCGCGCTACCGTCTGGAGTCCAGCTTCCTCGGCCTGATGTGGGGCAACAACGTTCTCTTCGGCGCCGTTGCCGCGGTGTTCATATTCGGCCCCATCGAGTGGTTCGGCTGGCAATACGGCTTCTTCATCGCCGGCGGCATCTACGCCGTCGGCTTCCTGGCCTCGCTGGCAATTCCGAGCCACATGAGGAATCGAGATTAGCGCACGGCCGCGAGTGATACCATGGTTCCCGGATCGCTCACTGCGAGCCCACAGGAGCGCATCGTGACATCGACAAGGGACCAGGTGTTTTTCAGTTTTCACTATGAGCGCGACGCTGGCCGGGTCGCGCTGATCCGCGACCATGCGCCATCGCACTTGATTTGCAACGCTTGGGAAAGTCGCAAATTGGATACCGATGATGAAATCGAACGCTGGATCGACAACCAGATGGGAACGGCCGCATGCACTGTGGTCTTGATCGGAAGCGAGACTGCGACCCGTGATTGGATTCGATACGAGATAGAAAAATCCTGGCAGGATGGGAAAGGATTATTGGGGGTCTACATCCACAAAATTCCTGACCAGAATGGGCAGGATTCGATCCGGGGAGCAAACCCATTCGATGACGTCACCGTGGCAGGACGTCCGTTATCGCATCTTGTTCGAGTGTATGATCCCGAGGATGTTCATGGTTTAAGCGCGTGCGAATATATTCGGCGCAACGTTGGAGAATGGGTCGAGGAAGCAATACGTATACGAAATGGCCCATTGGACTGACCATGGCAAAACACACCGATGAATCCTTTGACGCCAATTCCGGAGCTATAACGTCGCACCTGTCCATCGTGCAGGGAATTATTGGTCGGATGGCCGGCAATAGCACGTCCTGCAAAATACAGTGCATCGTCTTGGTGACGGGGATCGTCGTCTTGACTTCTCAAAAGGATACAACTGCATACGCTCTTCTCGGCTTGGTACCGACGGTCATGTTCCTGTTCCTAGACGCTTACTATCTGGCTTTGGAGCAGGGCTTTCGTTGCTCTTACCGTACTTTCGTGGACAAACTCCATTGCGACGAAATATCTCTGTCGGATCTCTACGTAATGCGCCCAGCCAGCGTGCGAATGCTAGTCAGTCTGGGATCAATGGCAATTTGGCCTTTCTACACGATGTTGGCAGCGGCAATTCTGCTGGTGTGGAAGTTCAACGGCATCACGGAACTGCTTGGGCTCTGAATCGCTTCAGTGGCCTCGATAACGTATGCACGCTAATCGTCCTGACAACTCTTTCTCTGACCACAAATGGCCGCCTGATATGCCGCTGTTTACCTCTCACGCCCGCCTCGCCGGCCTCTTCCTTCTCCTCGCCGCCGTTGCCACTGCGGTTTCCGTGATAACCCGCCTCAACAGCAGCGTGGAACCTCCACCCGGCAACCCCATACTATTCCCCAACATCCTGGACACCGTGCAGTACGTCGTCGCCGGCTCCGCGCGGACACTCTCCGGCTTTGCACTGGTCGCGGCGGCAGTGTCCCTGAGGCTCGCGCTAAGGCGGAGTCAACCCGTAGCCGCAGGCATCGCCACCACTTTGCTGGGGTTCTCAGGCGCGGCTACCGCGGTATCGGGCGCTTGCATGCTCGTGCTGGCCGCCGATATCCCGCAGGCAGTTGGTGGCGGGCCTGGCCCTGTGGTTGCCCCGATCATGTGGGAGATTCCTGGCTGGATTGAACCGGTGGACGCCGGCCGGTGGATTACCGGTACGATTGGTTTCACCCTGGCCGGTCTCGGCCTGATCGCCTTGGGGCCAGTGCAGTGGCGCATGGGAGGCCTGCTCAAGGTCTCCGCCGTGGCCGACGTGATCATCGGCGTCGCCATGCTCCTCATCTGGGTTGACGCCGCCACCGCAATGCACCGGATTTCCGGCGTTGCGTTTCTGATTTGGCTCATCGCCAGCGGCGTTTGGCTGGTGGCCGGGCGGCTCCAACCGCCTGAGCCGGCCCGGACCTGATCCGAACTTTCACAAACGACCGGAGCTTTTGAACATGGCCGACCGCGCTACCAACCTCGCCACCGTCCACCGCGTCCGCGATGAATTGACCACGCTGCTGGACGGTATGGACTACTGCATGGATTGGAAAGACGGCGACGGGTGGTGCGCCCGGGAGGTCCTGTACCACCTGGTCGACACTCCCGAAGGTGGTATTGGCAGCGTCATCGCCGGCGTGCTCGCCGGCACTTTGCCAGAGGTCACCATCCTGCCCGACATCAGCAACATGACGCCGGAACGCCTGGCCGCCGACATTGACGATGCCCTGTCCGGACCACTGGCCATCCTGCAAACCGCCGAGGATGCTATCTCCAACGCCGGCGACGATGATTTTGAGGAACGAACCGCCATGGCCCACCTGCCACACCGCGGGATCCACGAACAACGCACGGCACAATCCTTCATAGACGGTTTGGAGCGACACTGGGGCGAGCATCTGAACCAACTGCGCGCCATCCGCGAGGCATTGGGCATGTGACGCAACACGCCGCGATTGACACTCCCGGAACCGCCCGGTTATATTTCAGCTAGTATCATGCGCAAAATAGGAGGAAACCACCAATGACTACACAGACGGGTCGAGCCAGGTCTGAAGCCGGCAACGTAACTTTCGTCGTCCAGCACGAGCTGTGGGATGGCAATATCCAGGACCACTCCGACCAGGGCGTGGTTATTCTGGTTGAGGTCGGCGGCGAGACCGCCCTCCGGTTCAACTGCTTCGATATCGAGAAGAGCTACGTCTATGCCCCCGACGGCAAGAACGTCACGTACCGCATGGACCACACTGTCGACGGCAACCCCATCGGCTGGTCGGTGAAGACCATTCGCAACAACTTGGCCGCCATGTTGACCACAGCCGGGTATGCTGACGCCGCCGGCTCTCTGGATATGGGCGCGGTGAATGCGGTGTTGGCCGACGTGGACAGCACGGCGCGGATCAAGTTCGCCGGCGAGCGCAACACCGTCAAGCACAACCGCGGCACCGACATCATCGAGGCCGGCAACATCCGCTTCGGCCTGGAGATGCGCCGGCAGGCGTCCGGCGACGGCGGATTGGCCATCCACGTGCTGAGTGAGCTCGCTGGCAACACCGGCCGGGTATTCACCGAGGAAACTGAGCTCCTCGCCTTCGACTGCTTCCGCGACGATCCTCACTACCACTACGGCCCTCGCAACAAGAACCATCGGATTTTCTGGGACAAGACATTGGTTCCCGACCCGTTGGGCTGGTGCCTGGACCAGTTCAAGAGCGGCAAGCTCAAGGCCATGCTGGAACGCGCCGGCTACCCTGGCGTCGCCGCCGATCTCGACGAGGACCTCCTCGCCTCAGTGATCCCCCAGGTGGAGTCCCGCGGCCGCGCGATGGAAGCCGACGGCATCCCCGCGGAGGTCACCCCCAACTTGGTCAGGTAAGTGAGGTACGCTTCCCATTCCAATTAGGACGTTTACAACCGCCGCCGATTTCTCGGCGGCGGTAGGCCTGTAAGAAGCGCCCGATGATTGGTCGCTCACGCGAAGTCAAAATGCTTTCACATAACGACATCGTGGTAAAGCTCGTCGAAACGCCGGCCGAACTCGCAGGAGCTTTCAGCCTGCGGATACGCGTCTTCGTGGGCGAACAAGGTGTCCCGGCCGACATCGAGTTGGACGACGCCGACACCGATCCCGACACCGTCCACGCCGTCGCTCTGCACAACAGCGTGGTGATTGCCACCGGCCGCCTGCTGCCCGACGTCGACGGCAAGGGGCCGCACATCGGCCGGATGGCCGTCGAACAGGACTGGCGGCGCGGCGGTGTCGGCGGGCAGGTACTTCACTTTCTCGAAGAGCAGGGCCGCGCCCTGGGGTTCCGCCAGATCACCCTGCACGCACAGGAGTATGTAAAGTCCTTTTACGCCGGCCAAGGCTACCGTGAGGTCGGCGAAATGTTCCTCGAGGTGGACATCTCCCACCGCGAGATGGTCAAAGAACTGTAGAGACGGGAGCGATCCGAAATATGGGTATTCTCACCGATGATATGAAACAGGCCCTGTCCGAACAGCGCCTGATCTTCGTCGCCACCGTCCGCCCCGACGGCACGCCCAACCTGTCGCCCAAGGGGACGGTCATGGTTTGGGACGACGATCACATCCTGTTCACGGACCTGGCCTCCCCTGGGACCATGGGAAACCTTGCCCACAATCCAGCCATCGAGATCAACGCCGTGGACGTGTTCGCCCGCAAGGGTTTCCGGTTCAAGGGTACCGCCGTTATCCACACCAACGACGATGTTCACCGGACCATCGCTGATCGGATGCGCAACGGCCCGGCCAACCTGCACGACCTCGCCGACAAGGTGCGGTCCGTCGCCCTGATCCATGTTGAGCAGGCCTTGTCCCTCGTATCACCCGGCTATTGGGGCGGCGCCACCGAATCGGACGTGCGCCGGGATTGGGAAGGCCACTGGAGCCGGGTCAACGCCGACTGGCGCGAGAGCCAATCGGCGTGACAATCCGGACGGTGTAGTACTTGCGGGGCGGATATTATCTGCCCCAATTCACGTAGCTCAGGCTACCGCCGCCGCCTCAACGCCGTCCATCACCCGCACTTCCATCTTGGCGATATGGCTGGTTGGCCGGTCGCCCAGTCCACTCCGCTCCGGCGAGGCGAAGTAGGCCGCCTCCTTCTCCGCGATCTGGTCCGCGCTGTCAAACCGGCGCACCCAGATGAACTCCGTCCGGTCGGCGTTAACGTAGCTGGAAACCACCGGGATATCTAGGCGGTCGTGCAGCGGGCGGATGTGCTCGTTGAACAAGCCCAGCCAGGAATCCATCATCCCGCGATTGATGGTGTAGATGCGCAGTTGGTAGGTAGCCATTGTCTTCTTCCTCCGGGTGTGATTGTTCGTGCGGAATGTCAGGTCAGGCGACCTGGTACTGGGCGATGGCGTCCTGGCTGAAGGAGAGGCCCAGGCCAGGCCGATCGGGTACCAGGATCTCACCGTCGACGATGTCCGGCGTTTCGTCAAAGAGGCGCAACGTCCAGGGCATGTACTCCACTGTCAGCCCGTTGGGGATGGCGGAGATGGTGTGCACCTGCACCTCCGGTATCAGGTGGGACACCACCGGCAGGTTGAACGCCTCGGCCATCCCGGCGATCTTGCGGAAGGGCGTGATGCCGCCGGCGCGGAGCAGGTCCACCATCACGATGTCGATGCTGCGTTGCTCCACCATGTGCCGGAAGGATCGGATGCCGTACACGTACTCGCCAGCGGCAATAGGTGTCGTCAACGCGTCCGCGACCCGCGCCAGCCCCTGGTAGTCGTCCCGGGCCACCACATCCTCCAGCCAGAAAAGGTGGTACTGCTCCACCATGCTGCCGATCTGGATGGCCTGGTTTACATTCCACAGCTGGTTGATGTCGCACATCAGGTCGATGTCCGGCCCGATGGCGTCGCGCAGAGTGCGTATGCGCGCCACCTCGCGGGCCGCGGTGGGTTCCGCGCCCATCTGGGTTTTCATCTGGCGGAATCCCTGCTCCACCAGTCGCGGACCGGCCTCGGCCAGGTACTCCAACCCCATCGGTCGCATCAACGCGCCGCTGGCGTACGTGGGCGCGCGATCGCGGTAGCCGCCCATCAGCGAGCACACCGACTGGTCCAGCGCCTTGCCCTTGATGTCCCAAACCGCCATATCGATGGGCGCCAGAGCGAGGGAGAGAATGCCTTCCGGCCCTGCCGAGGAGCAGGCATCCATCAGCTTGCCCCACACGGCCTCGGGGTTCATCGGATCCTCGCCCACCGCCAGTCCGGCCAGGTCGTCCACCGCACGCCTCAGCGCGTGCACCAGTGGCCCCCCGAAAAAGGTCAGACCCACGCCGGTGATACCCTCGTCGGTGTGCAGTTCAAGGGTAACGAACTCCCGGGTGCCGGGCTGGTCAATGCCGACCACCAGCGGATTGTCGGCCGGTGTCTGCAGAACACGCGTCGTCGCGCCGGTAATTTTCATCAGGTTGCGCTCCTGTCTTTTGATGCTGACAAGGCCAGCGGGGCAATTATAACCCGAACAACCCTCACACGCCCCAGTTTGACGCCCGTCCCCCGCCGGCGTAGCATTAGACCATCCGAACGCAGATTCTCAATACCCCACGGGAGGCGCCGATGACGACTGTACCGAGCAATACCGACGATATTCGCCAGGCCGTCCAGGAGCACTATGGTCAGCGCGCCTTGCGGGTGATCCAGTTGACCGATGTCACACCCCCCCAGGGGGTCGGATGCGGCGCCGAAAACTGCGGACACGGAACCTGTGGCGGCGACGACTGCGGACATGACGAAGTTGCCTGTGGATGCGGTTCGGCAGCCGCCGCCTGCTGCGGGCCCGCGGACACCGAACGCGCTATGACCCTGTACCAGGAAGCCCAACTCCGGGGCCTGCCCGTGGAGGCCATGGCGGCCTCGGCCGGCTGCGGCAACCCGACGGCTTTGGCTGACCTGCGCCCCGGCGAAACGGTGCTGGATCTCGGTTCCGGCGGCGGCATTGACTGCTTCATCGCCGCCGAGCAGGTGGGCGAGTCCGGCCAGGTCTTCGGGCTTGATATGACCCTCGAGATGCTGGCCCTTGCCAACGCCAACCGCGACCGCATGGGCCTCACCAACGTTGAGTTCGTGCCGGGCCATCTTGAGGACATCCCACTGCCCGACTCCAGCGTCGACGTTGTGATCAGCAACTGTGTCATCTGTCTGTCCCCCGACAAGGACGCCGTGTTCCGCGAAGCCTTTCGTGTCCTGACCCCCGGCGGCCGCCTCCACGTGTCCGACATGCTGGCCCTCAGCGAGGACGGTCCACGCCTCACCGACTCCGAAGCTTGGGCGTCCTGCATCGGCGGTGCGGAGTATCGCGGAACCTATCTGGATCGCATGGTCGCTGCCGGTTTCACCGATATCGCAACCATCGACGAGACCATCCGCTTTGACGAGGACGACGTTCCCCTCAACGTCGCGAGCGTCAAGGTGTCGGCTCGCAAGCCGCAGTAGTCCCGTCTTCACCCCGCGCGGCTTTTCGACTGGGCGTGCCACAGGCTCGCCCAGCCGTGTTCCGACCCTGCCACACTCCCGCGTTGCGCGTTATAATGCCATCGGTTTCCTCGCGCACGTCTCTTGAGATTGGATAACATGGCCGAAACTCCACAGCACAATCCTAACGACGAATACGCCCGTCAGTTCATGCCGCCCGCACGGCGCGCCCGGTTGCCCGTGCAAAAGGCCGCGGCCGATGCCGCTGAAGAAACCGTGCTGGTTGCGGATACTCCTCCGGAAAATATCGAGGCAGACTCCGTAGTCGCAGTTGCCTCAGACGGCGCATCCCAGAGCGCCCCGCCCGAACCCATGGCGCCCGAACCCATGGCGCCCGAACGCGCGCCCCTCGAACCCGTCCCGCCGCGACCCGCGTCCGATAACGGCGTTCGTCCGGCCCCCGCACCGGCTCCTGAACCTTGGGCGGACGCAGCCGAAGAGGACGAAGTTGCGCCGGCCTACGTTGAAGCCAACGACCTGTTCAAGATCTACAAGCCGGCCGACTTGGAAGTGGTCGCCCTGCGCGGCGTCGACCTGGAAGTCCGGTCCGGCGAGCTGATCGGCATCGTCGGCGCCAGCGGCTCCGGCAAAACCACCCTCCTGAACATCCTGGCCGGGTTGGAACGCCCCTCCGCCGGCCGAATCCGGGTTGGCGAACGCGATCTCCTCGACATCACCGACAAGGACCTGGTGGCCTATCGCCGCCGGGAGGTCGGATTTGTCTGGCAGGCCACCGGCCGCAACCTGGTGCCGTACCTTAACGTCCGCGACAACATCGAACTGCCCCAAGCCATCGCCAGCACCGGCAAGCGGCAGCGTCGCCAGCGAGCCGAGGAACTGCTGGAAGCCCTGCAGATGCCCGACAAGGCCCGCCGTTACCCTTCCGAATTGTCCGGAGGCGAGCAGCAGCGCGTCGCCATTGCCGTCGCCCTGGCCAACAACCCTCCGCTGCTCCTGGCCGACGAACCCACCGGCGAATTGGACACCAACATGGCCGAGGAGGTCTTCCGGATGCTGCAGCGCATCAACCGGCAGTTCGGCGTCACCATTATTATCGTTACCCACTACGCCGGAATCGCCAATTGGGTTGACCGCGTGGTTCGCATCCGCGACGGACGCATCGGATCTGAGTCATACCTCATGTCCTCCTATCGCGGTGGCGAAGGCCAGGAGGAGGAATACCTGGTGGTCGACCGCGCCGGCCGCCTCCAGTTGCCCCGCGAATACATGGAGCAGTTGTCGCTGGAGGGTCTGGCCACCGCCGGTATGGACGAGGAAACCGGCTCAATTACCCTGCGCCCGGCCACAGCTCCGCATCGCAGCCGGGAGCGGTGGGAGACCGGAGCAGCCAGCTAGGCGGTCCGGTGCGGGTATCCAAACTGAGGCAACCCGATGGTTGAGGTGACGGCGGCGCTTGCTACGGAATCGGTCGTCCGCGAGTTCGGCGAAGGAGAAAGCGCCGTACGCGCGGTCAACGAGGTCACGATCAGTATCTCACCTGGCGAATTCGTCGCCCTTGTGGGCCGGTCCGGGTCCGGCAAGACCACCCTGCTGAATCTGCTGGCGGGACTCGACCGCCCCAGCTCCGGCAAGGTGTGGTTCGAAGGACGTGAACTGTCCCAGATGCCTGAACGCGATTTGGTCGGCCTTCGCCGCAACCGCATCGGCTTCGTGTTCCAGTCCTTCGGGCTGATACCCCTGCTGTCCGCCTTCGAAAACGTGGAACTGCCCCTGCACATCGCCGGCATGTCCTGGCGTGACCGCCGCCGCCGCGCCAACGAGGCCCTGGACCTGGTGGGACTTACCGGACGCTCCGGCCATCGTCCCTACGAGCTTTCCGGCGGCGAGCAACAGCGTGTCGCCATCGCCCGCGCCCTGGTCGCCGATCCATCGGTGCTCTTCGCCGACGAACCCACTGGCGAGCTCGACAGCGTCACCGGCCAGACTATTGGCGGCATCATGCGTGACATCGGCGCCAGTCGCGGCGTTACCGTCGTCACCGCCACCCACGACCTACTGCTCGCCGACATGGCCGACCGGCGCCTCCAGATGGCCGATGGGCACATCGCTTCGGTCCACGCCGCGCCGGCGCACTGAACTCGACCACGCCCCCTTTGTCGTCTCGTCGTTTGCGGCGTTCCGCACGGGCATGTTATAGTCCGGCCCACTTGCCAGTATCTACGAAACACGTACTCAGGAGCACTGCATGGCTTACGTAACGCCGCGAGACGGCGAAACTCCAGAGAGCCTGGTTAATCGATTCCGGGCGTCTGTACAACACGCCGGCATCCTGCGCGAACTGAAGGACCGCCGGTTCTTCCGCTCCAAGGCGCAGAAGGAACGCTTGGCGGCCCAGCGGGCGGCCCGGCGCCGCCGTCGGCAGCGGCGGTAGGCCATCGCGAGGCTGACCCGCGTTCAGCCTCTGCAAATTGACCGACTGCGGGCGCAGTGCTAGACTTCGCCCGCGCTTTAATTGGAATAGGTCCGCCGGGCGTGCTTGGCCCAGCGGCGTTCTTCGTATGCAAGGAGGGCAGGTTTGCCGCGCTACGACTATCGGTGCACGGAGTGCTCTACCGAGTTCGAGTTGGTTCAGACATTCAGCGAGGCCGGCCAGGGCGAATGCTCGTCGTGCGGCGGCGCCGGCCAGCGTGTATTCCACGCCGTGCCCGTGATATATAAGGGCAGCGGTTTCTACACCACCGACTACGGCCGGCCCAAGCGCCCTGTCGAGAAGGAAGACAGCAAGGCATCCGACTCCGAGACCAAGTCACCAGCCCCCTCTACCAGCGGTGGCGACTCATCGTCCGCAGACTCTGGCTCTTCATCCTCCTCGGATGCTCCTGCCCCGGCCGCCGCGGCCGCTGGCGATTCCTCCTGATCTACCAGCACGGGTATTCGACCAATCGGGCCGCGCTCCATGGTGCGGCCTTTCGATTGCCATCAGCTAACCGCCAGCACCATGCGCGCGCTCATCCAGCGGGTTGCGTCCGCATCTGTCTCCATCGCCGATGATGAGGTCGGACGCATCGGTCCCGGACTGGTCGTGCTGTTGGGCGTGGCCAATGGCGACGACGAGACCGACGCCCGCTACCTTGTCGACAAGATCGTCAATATGCGCATCTTCGCCGACGCGCAGGGCCGCTTCAACCTGTCTGCCCTCGACGCGGGCGGCGATCTCCTGGTCGTGTCCCAGTTCACCCTCCACGCCGATACCCGCCGCGGCCGGCGCCCTGACTTCACCGCCGCCGCTGACCCCGAAACGGCAATTCGCCTCTATGAAGGGGCCGTGGCGTTGTTCCGCGAGACCGGCCTCACCGTGGCCACCGGCGAATTCCAGGCCTATATGCAGGTGAGCCTGCAGAACGACGGCCCCGTCACCATAATGGTCGACAGCGCCGACCGTGGCCGTCCCCGCCGGGGCTGACGGCGATCCCCGATCGCGTGGGCTGGCTGGCCTACCGATGCCAGCCCATTCCCTTGTACATCCCGCGCAGGAAGGCGATCTGTCCGCCGTGGGACACGCAGTCCCACGTCATCTGCCCCAGCGCTGCCGCAACGGTGCGCGGCTCCGACACCGGTGGGATGATCTTCGCCTGGTGCATCTGGGCTTCCGTCAACCCGGGCAGGTATTCACGCAAAGCTGAGCGCACCTGCTCGAAGTACTCCATCTGCAGGGCGCGGGACGGCGGCTGCCAATCGCACACCATCTGGTGCGTCCAACCCAGCCCACGGTTCTCGCCGTCCGCCGGCATCCCGTAGTGCTGCGCCCAGTTGTTCGTGTCCCATAGCTGCGGCAGGTCCCGCAGCCGGGTGTGAATGAACGAGTCGATCACCCGGGACAGGTGCCACAATATCCAGGCCACCGAGTTGCAGTCGTCCGCCGGGATGCGCCGCAATTCGTCGTCGTCGAGGTCCTTGAGAGCCAGGTCCATGGTGGTGAAATTGTTTTCCAGGGCGGAAATAAGGCCGTCGGCGGCTGCTGGCATGGTGGTCGCCTCCTGGTCGGTTGGTACCGGGATAATTCTGGGTTGGCAATAACACGTGCGGCGCAATCCTTCGTCGGTGCATTGCCTCGCCCGCCGGGACTATACTATTGCTAATCCCCACCTTTCAACAGCAGGACGATGCAGATGAGCACTCCATCCTCCGCCGAAAACCCCGTTGAACGCGCTCGCCAACTCCGGGATCAGCTCTGGTTCCACAACGAGCGGTACTACAACGACGACGCTCCTGTCATCAGTGACGGCCAGTACGACGCGCTGATGCAGGAGCTCCGCGACCTGGAGGCCGAGCACCCCGAGACCCGCTCCTCAAGCTCGCCCACCCAGCTGATCGGCGGCAGCGCCTCCGACCGCTTCCCCCAGGTCCAGCATCCCATACCCATGCTGAGCCTTGCCAACGCCTTCAGCCGTGACGACCTCGAGGCATGGCACCGCCGCGTCACCGACCTGCTGGACGGCCAACCCTTCCGCATGGTATCCGAGCTCAAAATCGATGGCCTCGCCGTGCGCCTCGTCTATCGCCAGGGGCAACTAGTACTGGGCGCCACCCGCGGAAACGGCCAAACCGGCGAGGATGTCACCCGCAACCTCCGCGAGGTCGAGAGCATCCCCCACTCCATCCACAGCGACTACCCCGCCGACCTCGAAGCTCGTGGTGAGGTCTATCTGCCTCTGGACAGCTTCCAACGCATGAACGAAGAGCGCGCCCGCAGCGGCGAGCCCCTCTACGCCAACCCCCGCAACACCGGCGCGGGCACCATCCGCCAGCTCGATCCCGAGGTCACCCGCAGCCGCAACATGCAGATCTGGACCTACAGCCTCAACGACACCGGCGACGCGCCCATGCCCGCCGGACACTGGGAAGCCTTGGAGCGGCTGCAGTCCTACGGCTTCCGCGTCAATGAGGAGAACCGCATCTTCGACACTGTGGACGAGGTCTGCGCGTTCTACGAAGAAATGCTCCACCGCCGGCACGAATGGAACTACGAAGCCGACGGTGTCGTGGTGAAGGTAGACAGCTTCGTCCAGCAGAACGCCCTCGGCTTCGCCGGCCGTGAGCCCCGCTGGGCCATCGCCTACAAGTTCCCCGCCGAGCGCGCCAACACTCGCCTGCTGGACATCATCATCAACGTGGGCCGTACCGGCAGTCTCAACCCACAGGCCATCCTGGAACCCGTCGTCGTCAGCGGCGCAACGGTCCAGCACGCTTCCCTGCATAACGAGGAGGACATCCACCGCAAGGACATCCGCATCGGTGACATGGTGGAAATCGAGCGTGCCGGTGATGTCATTCCCCACGTCATCGCGCCGGTGGAAATGCCGGGAGAGGAACGTGGTCCGGTCTTCCGAATACCCGAGCGCTGTCCGGTGTGCGAAACCTCCGTGGTCAAGGAATTGGGCGACGCCATGCACCGCTGCCCCAACTCGGCCTGCCCTGCCCAGTTCTTCGAGTCGCTGAAGCACTTTGTCAGCCGCGGCGCCATGGACATCGACGGCCTGGGCGAGCGCTGGTGCCGCATCCTCATCGACCGTGGCCTCGTCTCCGACGTGTCCCACGTGTACGGGTTGAAGTTGGAGCAACTAACCGAGCTGGACCGCATGGGCAACAAGCTGGCCACCCGCATCCTCGACAACGTCGAGGCCAGCAGGAAGCGGCCTCTGGCCCGCATCCTCTTTGCACTGGGCATCCTGCACGTGGGCGCCGAGGTGGCCGAACTGCTGGCCGCCCGCTACGCCAGCATCGCCGACATCGCGGAAGCCCGCGTTGATGAACTCACCGAGATCGACGGCATAGGCCCCCGCATCGCCGAAAGCATCGTCAACTACTTCGTCACTCCGCGCAACCAGGAGACCATCGCCGGCCTCCGCGACGCCGGCGTGCAGCTCTGGCAGGAACTGGCCCCAGTCGACGAGTCCGCGCAGCCGTGGAAGGGTCAAACCTTTGTCATTACGGGCACCCTGGCGTCCATGACCCGACGCGAGGCCGAGGGCAAGGTCAAAGCCCTTGGAGCCGTCACCACATCATCCGTGAGCCGGAAGACCAACTGGCTGGTGGCCGGCGAATCCGCGGGCAGCAAGCTGGCTACCGCCGAGCGTCTCGACGTCCCCGTGCTCGACGAGTACCAACTCATGGCCCTGCTGGAAAACCCCGCCAGCATCGGCGGCACGTTGGCCGATCCCGTAGAATCCGAGGGTGAGCAGGGCTCATTGGTGCTGTGACAACGTGATTAGATAGGGAGGTATTCAGGAGGTATGGTCAAGGGCAAGTGGTTTCCAAACGGAGTGGCCGATCCGGCCGGGAGGACAGTATGACGACACAGGCAAACACTCCCGTTGAAGAGAGGATCGTCGGGGTTTTGCGAGAACTGGGCATCGAGAGGGCCCACTTCGCCGCCCGCAATCTGGGCGACTGGCGCGGGTTGGCCGTCAACTCTCCGGACGCCGTAGCTTCTCTGACCTTGATCTGCCCCCTCGGTTTCGATTCCCAGGCACTGGCCCCGCTGGCCGAACGGCTACTGGTGTTCAATGCCGACCGTGGCGGCGCTACGGAGACCATAGACCGCAACTTGGCGGATCTCCCGTCTGCAGCAAAGGTGACCCTGGCCGGCTACGCCTACCCCAACAACTACGCCGACATCGGAGTTGAGCAAGGCGAAGGCATTGCCGCGCCCCTGCTGGACTTCCTGGCCGGCATTGACTCCGGGAACAGCCTGCCCGGCGTGTCCCATTCCGTCGAGGAAGGCGAGGTAGACGGCATCTATTTTCGGGTCCAGGGTTCGGGACCGCCGTTGGTCCTGCTCCCGTTGGGCGCCGCCCCGTCCCAATGGGATCCCGTCATCACGGCTTTGACCGAACGATATTGCGTTGTGACCCTCACCGGACCCGTGTTGGGCATGGTGGGCAGCCTGGAAGGCCGGGGTCGAACGCCCGGTTACCTGTCCGCCGTGGGCAGCCTGATCGACGCGGCGCAAATCCAGCCGGGAGAAAGGGTGCTGGAGGCCGGTTGCGGCACCGGCGTGCTCTGCCGTTGGGTGGCCCGGCGAATGGACCGCCAGAACCCTGTTTTTGGCGTGGACGTCAACGTCTACTTTCTGCGGGAGGCTGCGGAGATCGCCAGACGCGAGGGAATGGAAGACGTGGTGAGCTTCCGCGAAGGCAGCGCCGAGGCTTTGCCCTTCGACGACAACAGCTTCGACGTCGTCTTCTCCAGCACTGTGATCCAGCGCGTAAACGCGGACCTGATGCTCCCGGAGCTGGTGCGGGTCGTCAGGCCCGGCGGCAGGGTCGCCGTGTTGGGCCACGCCCACGACATGAACCGCTGGGTGAACCTGCCGCTGGGTCCTGCCCTCAAGTCCAGGATCGAGTCGCCCCCGTGGGTCGACGACCCCGGCCATCCCCAGGGATGTGACAACGCTTCTCTCTACCAGCGCTTCGCAAGGCTGGGGTTGAACAACACGCGGATGTTCCCATTTATCAGCACCTTTTCGGAGCCGGACCGGCTGCAATTCATGCAAGGCGGCATCCTGCCCACCCTGAACGCCGAGGAGGCCGCGGAGTGGCGGGCCGCGGCAGCGCAAGCCCAGGCCGACCGCACCTTCTTCATCTCCACCCCGTTCCACTGCGCCGTGGGCACCAAGCCCTGAGTTTACTGCACACGGTCGCCGCGAGTACCGCGAGATAATCGTACGCTCCGCCGCCGCGCCAGCCGTTCGCGGTCAGCGTGAAGAACCGCACCGCAATTGCGAGCGTGGAGCGCTGGTCCCATCGAATCCGTGTGCAACGCACAAACTTGACCGGGCCGGCTGACCCATTGGTGGCAGCCGGCCCCGTCGGTCTGCGTCGTACTACCGTATCAGCCCGTAAACCCGGTCCGGCTGGACCCTGACAATCACCCCGTCCTGTTGTTTCATGGCGCGGTCGTATTCCTCCCAGTCCGGGTGCTCGTTGTCGCCGCACGCCCTGAACGCCGTGCGCAGCATCTGGCGCATCTCCTCGTCGTCGGTATTTTGGTAGTCATGCAGGGTGACCGTCCCCTCCGCCACCGCGAACTGCCGCCAGTCCTCCGCCACGGCCATCACGTTGCACCGGTTGTTCCGCCGCAGGTTCCGCACCTTGTAGGAGGTCCCCCGCACGGTGACGAAAACCGGCCCGTCGTCACCCTCGAACGGCGAGACCCCGCACACCACGATGCTGGTCTGCGCCGAGCCGTCCCGGCGGAAGGTGTTGATCACCCCTCGGTGGTTGCTGGCGAAAAAGTTGCGCACGTCGTTGAATTCCATGGTTGCCTCCAAATTTCATGTCTTACTTGCGGATTACTTCGTAGATTGTCACATCGTCGGATGAGAAAGCCAGCTCCAGCCACCCTTCTTCCACCCACCCATCCATCCTTTCATCCACGTCATCTCCGTAGGTTGCTCTCTCTCTGGGTCCCACCACCAGCCAGCGCACACCGTAAACGTCCAGCAGGCGCAGCGTTTCCGGCCCGTCAGTACCCTGGTAGATCGTCTCCACGTCGTGGCCGCGGCCAGCGAAGGCGCTGTCGTCGCCCCGCCACTGCCGTTGGTGGCCCTCCCAACCCAGCACGGTCGCCCGGCCCGTGGCCCCCGCGATTCGTCCGTAGTCGCTGTACCCGTCGCCAACCGCCTCCACGATCCGACCCGGCTCCGCCTCGTTGTTGAACCAGGCGATAGCGTCATATTCCCCCGGCTCGCTGCGCCGCAGATAGTCCAGCCCGGCCAAGGTGTTGCCATCCCGGTTCACGCTGTCCTGAAACCATCCCGTGCGGTCCAGAACAGCGGCGACTGGATAGTAAGCTGACGCCAGTATCAGACCCGTCGCCAACAACGCCCAGGCGATGCCCAGCGCCTTGACGAGCCCCGCCCGGTAGTCTGACGGACGTAGGCGGAACTGCCCGGCCACAATGTAATAGATGCCCACCCCGCCGGCAATCCCCAGCAGGATCCAAGCCTGGTAGTACACCTTGAACACGGTGTTCATCCGGTTACCGAACAGGTCCACGATCCGGAATAGCTCCGCTCCTCCCAGCAGGTAGAACCCCGCCGCCGCCAGGATCAGCGCGAACACCAGCCACTGCAGCGGCCGCCGGCTCGACGCCAGCACCAGCGCGCAGTACGCCGCCAGTCCGCCCATCGTCAGCAGAGGTACCGCGAGCACCAGCCGGTGCCATACCAGTCCGTCCGCCAGTGTCGTTTCCTCCGGACCCAGGGATACGACCACCCCTACCGCGATCAGCCAGACGAAAAACGGCGCGGCGCTGACCCCCGCCACCGGCCACGCCAGCAGCCGTTTGCCAGGAGTCGGCGCTCCCAGCGCCAGGAACGATCGGCCCACGAGGGCCCCTGCCAGAAACGCAGGCACTCCCATCACCACCAGGAAGAGGAACGGACGCGTCGCCGGCCCGGTGACTGGCAGGATGCCTCCCGCCTGGCTGTCGAAGGATTGGTAGAACGGCAGATACAGCACGACTCCAACCGCGACCAGCCCGACCGCCAGCAGCGTGGCTCGCCCCGTTGCCCGCGTCAGCGTGCTGGTGGACGCCGCTCCGTTGCTGTCCATCCCCGGTTCTGACCTGTTGATGCGCCATGCCGACCAGCAAGCCACGGCCGCCATCGCAACGATCGCCACGTAGAGCGGGAAGTCCCAGGCGTTGATGAACGCCAGTGATCCCAGGGTGAGGGTCAGCGCCACCGCCTCTCCTGGCCGTCGGCGCAGCCAGTGCAGCCCGGGAGCGAAAGGCGACACGAGCAGCGCCAGCGTTAGGGTAAGTGCCAGCGTCACGAAGGGCAGCGCGGATACGTGCGCGTGCAGGTCGCCCAGCAGGAAGCTGAAGAATGGCACTTCCGTTATGGTGTAGTCCAGCGATGTCCCCGTTTCCGTCAGCGTGTCTATGACCCGGGTTCCGCGCCACCACCACCAGTATCCGTCGGGCAGCCAACCGTGCCCGCCGGCCGGAGCCTCCAGTCCCTTTACCGCCACCCAATTCCAGAACCAGTCGCCCCCTACCCTTCGAACGTAGGCCAGTTCCAGCACGCCGGACAGGTTTCCCAGCATTATCACTCCGGTCGCGGTCAATAGCCCTGCTCCCAGCGCCGGCAACGCCCGCCCTCCCGCCTGCCGCAGCACGTTGTACACCAGACCTAGCACACCGGCGGCCAGCATGGCCGGAATCGTGGCCACGGCCAGGTTGTACGCCTTGTCAGTGGCAACTCCGGTCAGCGTTGCAAGCATCGCCGCCACGTAGTGCCCGCCGTAGTAGTAGGCGATGCTGTGTCCGGATAGCCACTGGTCTTCGGGTGGGAACCCGTCCGCGCTCGCGATGGCGTTGAGGATGCCGAAATCCATCGGCTTTTCCGTGTGGTTGATCGCGGGGACCTCGCTGATCACCAGTGCCCAGAACGCGAAAATAGCCAGGAACGTCAGCTCGGTAACCGCTACCACCGCCCAGCGCCGCCGAAAAAAGTCCGCCAGCTCGGCGCGCTGCCCGTAGGCTAGCCACGCCGCTGCAATGCCCATGGTCACAAGTACGGCGCCTATACCAGCTGCCGAATTGGGCACGATGCCCACCGTGCCACCGATCCACGTTACCCACGCCAGCGCCAGAAGCGCGAGAACTCGGGATACCGCCCAACCTCGGTCGGCCAACCTCCCCAACCCGCACACCGTGGATCCGATTGGGAACCCGACCAGCGACAGAGCCCACAGAGCGATGAGCCAGGCGACAATGTCCTGCACGGTTAGGGTTTGGCCGGGTCGTCAGGCGGCCGGCGACAGCATGGCTTCCACGAACTCGCGGGAGTCAAAAGGTGCAATGTCGTCCAGCCCCTCGCCCGTGCCGATGAACAGGATGGGTACCCCGAGCTCCCGTCGTATCGAAAGCACGATTCCGCCCCGCGCGGTGCCGTCCAGCTTGGCCAGGAAGATGCCCGTGCAGCCCACCGCTTCGGTGAAAGCCTGCGCTTGCGTCAGTCCGTTGTGCCCCGTGGTGGCGTCCAGCGTCAGCAGCACCTGGTGGGGAGCCGCTTCGTCCAGCCCGTTGATCACCCGCCGGACCTTGCGCAGCTCTTCCATCAGGTTCTGGCGAGTGTGCAGCCTTCCCGCCGTGTCCACGATCAGGATGTCCGCCCCCCGCGCCTTGGCCGCCTGCCACGCGTCGTAGGCCACCGCGCCGGGGTCCGCCCCGTGCTGATGGCTGATCACGTCCACGCCGGCTCGTTCGCCCAGGATCTCCAGCTGCTCCTCGGCGGCGGCCCGAAACGTATCGGCAGCGCCCAGGATTACCTTCTTGCCCGCCCCGGTGAAGTGATGCGCCAGCTTGGCGATGCTGGTGGTCTTGCCCACCCCGTTCACGCCGCACACCAGGATCACGTAGGGCGGTTCAACGCTGTCGTCGTCCAGCCACGCGTCCGGGTCGTCCGTTGCTGACAACTGCGCCGCCATCAGCTCCTTGAGCCGCAAATACGCTCCTTCTCCGTCCTCAACGCGCCCCGACCGGACTTCGGCTCGCAGTTCGTCCAGCACCGCCAGGGTGGTCTCCACCCCGACGTCGGCCGAGATCAGGATCTCCTCGATCTCGTCCCAGACCGAATCGTCCAACTCGCGCGACGCGAACAGGTTGCGGATGCGCCCGAACCAGCTGTCCCGGCTCCGCTTCACCCCGGCGTCGGTCTGCTGGCGGTTAACCGCATCCCGATTCCGTTTGAAAATCGAAAACATAGCGGCGCAAGATTAGCAGCGCCACCGTTCGGGCGCAACTACGGCGCCATGCCTCACGTTACGGCCTGTGGACAAATAAACCGCCTGCCCACTAGCATGGAGAAACGGAAACCGGGCAGACCGTGCCAAACCACTGGAGAATAATCTTGGGAACCGTAACAGTGAACATCCAGGTCGGCGACCGCCACGGCCACCAATTCGAAGAGTTCGATATCATCGTCGACACCGGCTCCACCTACACGGCAGTACCTCGGGTCATGCTCGAACGACTGGGAGTGCCCATCCAACGGTCAATGCCATCACAGACCGCAGACGGCAGGATCGTCCCAGTAGACATCGGCCAAACCATCGTAAGGCTCGAGGGGTTCGAGTTTTACACGCCAGTCATATTTGCCGCAGAGAACGAGCCAAGCCTCTTGGGAGTCGTAACCCTCGAAGAGGCCGGTCTCGCCGTCGACCCAGTGAACGGCCGCCTCATTCCCACACACCTGCTCCGCTACTGACCTCACCCGGAAATTCGAAAACACCCGCGGCCAATCAATCCTGCGGACCCGCAATCAATTTGTCCACCGGCTCCAGCCCAGCCCCCCGCGAGACTGTCATTGCGAGCGAAGCGTAGCAGTCCCGTTGCAGTAGAGTGGTTCGCCCGGCAACGAGATCGCCGCGTTGCCAGGCGCCTCGCTATGACAAAGCCCGTATGCGTTAGCGCGGTCGTGCGACCTCCCAAGGTGGGGTGTTCCCGACCATAGCGGGCGGCGTTTATCACCCCCGAGCAATCGGCGGCGCCTGATCCAGCCCCGCGATCCGCTCGCACCACTGCGCCGCGCCCAGCACCCGGCCCTCCTGCGCCCACGGCCCGCCGAACTGTACCGCCATGGGCATGCCCAGCTCACTCAGGCCCGTGGAGACCACCACCGTAGGCAGGCCGGCGGCCGTCCACGGCACCTGGAACGCCGCATCGCCGGTGGTGTCCAGGTCCCGGGGCGCCGGAGCCGGAATCGCCGGCGTCATCACGACGTCGACCTTCGCGACCATCTCGCTCATGTCGGCGCGGAACTGCCGCCGCAGCCGCTGTGCCTTCAGGTACGCGGAGGTCGGCATGATCATGCCCATCTCCATGCCGGCGCGGATGCGCGGCCCGTAATCGGCGGCGCGGACGCGGTGGTTGACCTCGTGGAACCCGGCGCACTCCACGTTCATCACGATGCGCTGGAAGCTGTGCACCACGGCAAAGCTGTCGGGCAACGGAATCTCCTCAACCTCGGCCCCGGCTTCCGCCAGTTGGTTGGCGATTGCCTCCGTGTGCGCCCACATCTCCGGCGTGGCATAGTCCTGGTAATACTGCCGAACCAACCCGATGCGCGGCGGCCGGTCGTGCTCCGCCATCTGCGCGCCGAAGTCGGGCACCGGTTCGCGCAGGCTACCCGGATCATGGTCGTCCTCGCCGCTCAGCACGGTCAGCATCAGCGCGGCGTCGGCCACCGTGCGGGTCAGGATGCCCACGTGGTCCAGCGACCAGCTCACCGGGGCCACGCCGTACCGGCTGATACGCCCGTAGGTCGGCTTCAGCCCCACGATGCCGTTGTAGGCCGCCGGCCGGCACGTGGACCCGCCGGTCTGCGAGCCCAGCGCTGCCGGAACCATCCGCGCCGCCACCGCCGCTGACGACCCGCTGCTGGATCCGCCCGGCGTGTGCTCCAGGTTCCAGGGGTTCCGCGTCGGCGAGGGGTCAGAGGTAGCAAACTCGGTGGTGACCGCCTTGCCCAGGATGATCCCGCCGGCCGCCTTGATCTTCGCCACCGAGGTCCCGTCAAAATCCGGTACGAAGTCGGAGTACACCTTGGAGCCGCAGGCGGTGAGCATCCCTTCGGTGTAGAAGATGTCCTTCAGGCCCACGGGCACGCCGTGGATCGGCCCGAGCGGGTCGCCGCGCTGCACCTCGGCCTCCCGCTGCCGGGACGCCGATAGCACCGCGTCCCGGTCGATGGTGACCCAGGCCTGCAGGTCACCGTCCAGCGCGTCAATGCGCGCCAGCAGCGCCACCGCCAGCGCCACCGGCGACAGGGTTCCTTCGCGAATCTGCACGGCGGCTTCTGCCACCGAAAGCTCATGGAGTTCGGGCATCATTCAACCTCGTTGATGGCGGCACGCGTGCCGCCGTTGGTTCGCCATTCGCGGGTGCGGGCACGCGGTCCGATCCCGGCTATTCCTGATTCAGCGGCTCCAGGTCCGGGTGCACGTCCGCTTGGTCAACGTCGTAGATCTGCTCCGCCGCGGTCCGCAGGTACGATTCCAGCTCCACCGCGCGGTCCTCGCCGAACTGGGCCACCGCCCTCCGGCGCAGCTCCTGGTAGATCCGTTCCAAGTCGTTGCTCTGGCTCATATTGCCGACACCTCATCGCCAGTGGAGCCCTGAAGGCAAATCTGGCTCGCACGTCGGATTTTAAATGCGCTCACACCCCGGAGCAACCCCGTCACCGGTCTCATGCGTACCCAGTTTGGCCGCGGGGAAACGTCAGAATCAGGATTTTCAAGATTTAGGGATTATCAGGATTGGAACCGTTCCGTAATGGAGATTCCCCATCCTGCCAAATCATAAAATCCCGTAAATCCTGGTTCTGACGATTTGCGAGAGTGGGAACGCATGGGCCCGGCGTCTACACCGCCGGGCCCTCGCATTCTGCACACCGGTTCGTTCGAACCAGGCTACTATCCGCGGTTGTGCGTCTTGGTCTCCGCCCACGCCATGATGTGCGGGATCGCCGCGTCAACATCCCGCTGATCTACGTTGCGCGCCGTCGTATCCGCCTGGCACCGCATCAGCATGATCGGCAGCCGGTTGCGAATCTTGTCGAGCGTCCAGGACAGCGGGTCGCCCTCGGCGGTGAAGTCCAGCTCCAGCCGGTCGTTCTTGCCTGTGGGGGCATTGCGGTAATGGTAGTGCGGACCGTTGCGGAAACAGTCGAACCGCAGCAGTTCCTTGTCGTCGCCCTCGACATCGTTGCCGTACACGTGGATACAGATCCCCTCGTCGCTCATGGCTCCCACGTCGGTGCGGTATACCAGTCCAAACGTGACCGCTCCCGCTGGTATGAGCTCCTCGCCTCCCCCGGTGCTCCCTCCCATTTGTGCATGCATTGCCTGTTGCGTCATTTCTCCATACCTCCCTTCCTGGTGATTGAACCGGCTCGAATTTCCGGATCAGTCGGATGTATTGTCTCGATTATACATTCATCCCGGTGGAATTCGTCATCAACACGGTTGCGGCGCGTATGTGGACGTCACCACCCCTTTATCGTTGGCCATTCGCCTCGGCGCCCAGCGCATCCCGGAGACCCTTCCAGTCACCATCGCCGGCGGAACCGCTCCAGTCATCGAAATGGATCAGGTCCTCCACGGGCAGGCGGTGGCGCCAACCGGCCCGTTGCAAACCCGGCTCGTCGGTGAACTCGACCGGGTAACCCAGGCTGAGGTAGGCCACCGGGACGATGTGCGGCGGTATCCCCAATATTGCACGCAGCTGCGGCAGCTTGAGAATGCTGACCCAACCCACGCCGACGCCTTCGCTCCGGGCGGCCAGCCAGAGGTTCTGCACCGCGCAGCAGGTGGAATACACGTCGGTTTCCGGCATGGAGTTGCGGCCCAGCACCACCTCCGCGCGAGTAGGGTCGCAGGTGACGCACAGGTTCACCGGCGCTTCGAGGATCCCTTCCAGTTTCAGCGAAAGATACGTGGACCGGCGCGGCTCGTCGAAAAAGCACGCCGCCGCGTCCCGCTCCCGGTCGAAAAGCTCCTTGACCTTGCGGCGTTTCTCGATGTCCTTCACCAGGATGAAGTCCCAGGGCTGCATGAACCCCACCGACGGCCCGTGGTGAGCGGCCCGGATGATCCGGGCCAATGTCTCGTCGGGTATGGGGTCAGGACGGAAATTGCGGATGTCGCGCCGTTGGTAGATCGCCCGGTACACCGCCTCCCGCTCGGCCTCCGGAAAGGCCAGCGAGGCCCCGTTCACTGGAATGTCGTCTGGTTGGTGACTTTGTTGTTCCATCCGCCCCCCGCCAAAGCCGATTGCTACGCTTACCGGACGCTGCCGATTCCGCGTGCCGCTATCATACCCACGCGGTTGGAGTTGCGCTAGGATTGCGCCACCCCTGACGCGTAACCAGTTTGTCACGACGAGAAGCGAAGCGGCGCGGTGATAAACTGGAACCATCCCACAGTAATCAATACCCCGCCGCAACAACGGGAGGTGCGCCATGCCGCCGGAAATTCGCGCCGTAGGAATTGAAGGCCTTCCCGAAGTGCGGGCCGGAGACGATCTGGCTGCCCAGATCATGGACGCCGCCGCCGCTCAGGGCACTCCCATCGAGGCTGGCGACGTGGTGGTAGTCACCCAGAAGATCGTCAGCAAGGCCGAGGGACGGGTGATGGACATCGACGAGGTCGAGGCTTCCCCGTTGGCCGTCGCCATCACCGAGGGCCACCGTCGCGATCCCCGCCACACCGAGATGATCCTGCGCGAGAGCCGCCGCGTCGTCCGCATGGACCGTGGCGTCATCATCAGCGAGACCTACCACGGCTACATCTGCGCCAACGCCGGCATCGACGCCTCCAACATTCCCGGCTCCAACTCCATCTGCCTGCTGCCCGTGGATCCCGACGCCTCGGCCCGCCGCATCCGCGACAGCATCCGCGAACGCCTGGGCGTGGACGTCGCCGTTCTCGTCTCCGACACCTTCGGCCGCCCCTGGCGTAACGGCGCGATCAACGTCTCCATCGGCGTGGCCGGCTTCAACCCCGTCATCAGCTACATCGGCGAGTTCGACCCCCACGGCAACGAGCTCCACACCACCACCATCGCGGTCGCCGATGAGCTGGCCGCCACCGCCGAGCTGGTCACCGGCAAACTCCTCGGCGTGCCCGTAGCCCTCATCAAGGGCTACCCCTACGAACCCATGGAAGACGCCGACAGCCGCGACATAGTCCGCGAGCCGGATAAGGATTTGTTCCGCTGATACGAGGCGCTCCCAGGCTCGCCTCGCTTCTTGCCTCCGAGCCGTGGGGAGAGTTCTTGTCCAGCCCCTTTCCATCGTGGCCGCCGTTGTTTGACCGATCGTCAGGCCGTTGGATAAGATCGCGCCAACCTGGCGTGAACTATGGCTACTCTACCCGAAACCTTGCGACTGCAACCCGACGTGTTGCGTTGGGCGCGCCAGCGCGCCGACCTTACGCCGGACCAATTGGCGCACAAAGTCAGGCTGAAAGCCGACCGTGTGTTGGAATGGGAGCGTTCCGGCGAAATCTCCATGGACTGGGTTGAGAAACTGGCTGCGGCCACTCACAGCCCTTTGGGTTATCTGTTCCTCTCCTTCCCCCCATTCGAGACGTTGCCCATCACCGACTTCCGTACTCGTGCCGGGGACACGCCGCTGGATCCCAGCTTGGAAATGCTGGAAACGATATACGCAATGCAGCAGCGCAGCGACTGGTTGCGGGAAGAATTGATCGATATAGGTGCGGAACCTGTGCAACTGGTGGGAGCGTTTCGGCCCGGGACCAGCAGTGCCGATGCTGCCTATGCTATGCGCAGCGCATTGGGACTTACCACAGATTGGGCGGCTTCAGCCCGCAATTGGTCGGATGCAGCTGAGTTGCTGCGAGATCAGGCTCAGGCAGCTGGGATATTGATGGTGTTCAATGGTGTCGTAGGGAATGACACCAGTCGGAAGCTTAACCCCGACGAATTCCAAGGGTTCGCCCTCATGGACGAGTACGCCCCGCTCATTTTTGTCAACAATGCGGACTACAAGGCTGCACAAATGTTCTCCATCGCACATGAACTGGCTCATCTGTTTGCGGGTGAGGGAGGCGTTTCGGTCACTGAGTCTTTACTGCCGGCAGAGCACGACGTTGAAATACTGTGCGACAGGATAGCCGCAGAATTTTTGGTGCCCGAAGCCGAGTTGCGTGCCCTTTGGCCGAACGTATCGGCTCGTGCGGATCGCTATCAGCAAACGGCCCAACACTTCAAAGTCAGCAGGGTGGTGGCTGCTCGTCGAGCTCTGGACTTGGAACTCATCGACCGAGCGACCTTCTTTGACTTTTACGCTCAAAACAAAACCCAGGGTAATCGTCGCCAGCAGGCATCTCCTGGGGGTAATTTCTGGAATACTCAGCGCTGGCGGATCGGGGTTCGCTTCGCCGCCGCAGTAGTTCGTGCTCTGAGGGCAGGAAGGCTGTCCCATCGCGAAGCCTATTCTCTGACTGGCTTGAAGGGTAAGACCTTTGACAACATGCCCAGCAAAATGGGTATCATCATATGAGCTCCCAAGAAGGGAGTGCATACCTGCCGGATACTAATGTGTTGGTAGCCGCGTACCGTGGATATTATGCACCGGATCTATGCCCCGGCTTCTGGGATTGTCTAGCACATTACATCGCAGTCGGCCGTCTGTTTATCATCGATCGGGTATACGCCGAGATCATTTTCCCGGCTCAGTTGGTCGAGTGGGTTCAAAGGGCAGCCGCTGATTGGTTTCCCACTACAGCCACACAGCCAGTTGCGGATGCGTATCGCCGTCTGATCGATTGGGTCTACGACAATCCCCAGTTCACTGCTGCGGCTCGTGCTGATTTTGCTCGTGCGGCCGATGGGTGGTTGGCCGCTTACGCCCTGGCGAACGGTGCAGCTGTCGTGACCAATGAAGTGTCTGCTCCCGAAGCACGAAGCAGGGTGTTGCTGCCTGACCTTTGTCGCCAGTTCGACATCCCGTGCATCAACACTGTTGAAATGTTGCGTGATCTCGGAGCCCGATTCGAATGGAGACCACCCGCATAACCGCGTTAGCTTCCGGCCGCCCCAGACCTCTGGCGTCCTTGTACAACCGATAAAAAGCGCGGCCCCACCCCAAGGCAGAGCCGCGCCTTAATCCCGACCGAGCCGATGGTCGGTTCTAAACCACGCCCACCAACTCCCCTTCCGTCTCGCGAGCAGGCGCCGACGCCACCATCAGCGTCAGACCATCTCCCGCTGCGTTCACGTCCGCGATGATGTGGTCGTGCTCGTTGAACTCGCCGGAGAGGACGCCCTGTGCCAGCCGGTTCTCCAGGTGGCGCTGGATCGCCCGGCGCAGCGGACGCGCACCGTAGCTCACGTTGAACCCTTCCTTCACCAGCCAGTCACAGCCGGCCTCGGTCAGCTCGCAGGTGATGTCCCGCTCCGCCAGCCGCTTCTGCACCTCGCCGACCATCAGCCCGACGATCTCGCCGATCTGCGCCCGGCTCAGCGGGTGGAACACGATGGTCTCGTCGATGCGGTTCAGCAGCTCCGGCCGGAAGGCCCGCTGCAGCGCGTCCTGCACCGACCGCGCCAATTCCGGCGTCACCTTGCCAGCCTCCTGCTCCCGGTCCGCGGTGGGGCTGAGCCCGAAGGGACGCTGCGACAGGTCCCCCGTGCCCAGGTTGCTGGTCATGATGATCACCGTGTTGCGGAAGTCCACCGTGCGACCCTGGCCGTCGGTGAGCCTCCCGTCCTCCAGGATCTGCAGCAGCAGATTGAACACGTCCGGATGCGCCTTCTCGATCTCGTCGAACAGGATCACCCGGTGGGGCCGCCGCCGCACCGCCTCGGTCAACTGGCCGGCGTCGTCATACCCCACGTAGCCGGGAGGCGCGCCGATCAGCCGCGACACCGTGTGCCGCTCGCCGTACTCCGACATATCCAGCCGTACCATGCTGTCCTCGTCGTTGAAGAGGAACTCAGCCAGCGCCCGGCTCAACTCGGTCTTGCCAACCCCGGTGGGTCCCAGGAAGATGAAGCTGCCGAAGGGACGCTTGGGGTCGTTCAGGCCCGACCGCGCCCGGCGTATGGTGTCCGCCACCGCGTTGATGGCCTCGTGCTGCCCGATCACCCGCTGGTGCAGGTGCTCCTCCATGTGCAGCAGCCGCTCAGCCTCGCCTTCCATCAGCTGGCCCACTGGTATGCCCGTCCAGTTGGACACCAGATCGGCGATGTCCTTCTCGTTCACCACCAGGTCCGGCCCCGTGGTGTGCTCGATGGCCTCGTGCTCGGTATTCAGCTCCCCCTCCAGGCGCAGCCGTTCCGTGCGGTACTGGGCCGCCCTTTCGTAATCGGACAACTGGTTGGCCCGTTCTTCCAGGTCCGTCAGTTCCCGCCGCCGGTTTTCCATGCCCTGCAGCTTGGGCGGCAGCATGCCCGCGTCGATGCGCACCTTGCTGCCCGCCTCGTCCATGAAGTCGATGGCCTTGTCCGGCAGCTTGCGGTCGCTGATGTACCGGTCGCTCAGGCGCACCGCCGCCGCGATGGCCCCGTCGGTGATCGTCACCTTGTGGTGCGCTTCGTACCTCGGCTTCAGTGCCTCCAGGATCGACAGCGCCTGCTCCGGCGTTGGCTCCTCCACGTACACCGGCTGGAACCGCCGCGCCAGCGCCGGGTCCCGCTCGATGTGCTTGCGGTATTCGTCCAGCGTCGTCGATCCGATGGCCTGCAACTCGCCCCGCGCCAGCGCCGGCTTGAGCATGTTGCTTGCATCCAGGCCGCCCTCGCCGCCGCCCGCCCCCACCAGCGTGTGCATCTCGTCCAGGAAGACGATCACCTCGCCGTTGGAGGAAGTCACCTCGTCGATGACGGACTTCAACCGCTCCTCGAACTCGCCGCGGAACTTGGCGCCCGCCACCAGCCGGCCCATGTCCAGCGCCATCACCCGCTTGTTGTGCAGCGAGTCGGGCACGTCGTCGCAGATGATCTTGCTGGCCAGTCCTTCGGCAATGGCCGTCTTGCCCACGCCCGCCTCGCCGATCAACACCGGGTTGTTCTTGGTGCGCCGGGTTAGGGTCTGCATCACCTGCCGGATTTCCTGGTCGCGCCCCACCACCGGGTCCAGCTTGCCGACGCGCGCCAGCTCGGTCAGGTCCACGCTGTACTTCTCCAGCGAGCGGTAGCGCTGCTCCGCGTTCTGGTCGTCCACCCGGTGCGACCCGCGCAGCTTCTGCATCGCCTGGTACACCATCTCCTGGTTGACGCCCAGCTCCCGGAACAGCCGCGCGGAATCGCCGGCGTCCTCCCGGGCCGCCGCCACCAGCAGGTGCTCCACGCTGATGAACTGGTCCTTCAGCCGCTGGGCCTCCTCGTCCGCCAGCTGTAGCATCCGCTGTAGCCGTGGCGTGATGAAGATCTGCTGCGAGCCGGAGACCACTTTCGGCACGCCGTCCAGCGTCTGGTGCAGCCCGCTCTTGATCAGCTCCGGATCAACCCCCAGCTCCTTGAATATCTGCTCGGGTAGCCCGTCTTCCAGCGCCACCAGGGCCAGCAGCACGTGCTCCACGTCCCACTGGCTGTGTTGGTAATTTCGCACCAGCTCCTGAGAACGTTGCAACGCCTCCTGGGCCTGTGTTGTGAATTTGTCCGCGGTCATCACCATATCGGTTACCTCCTGCTTTAGTTATTGCGTGTCCTGCCGTCGCCGGCCGCTGGTCCGGCGGCGCACAGTCGGGCCACTTCGTTGGTTAGCGTTTCCACCTGGCCTTCAAGCTCCGTTATACGGTCGATCAGCTTCAGGGCCACCTCCGCGCCGGCAAGATTGACCCCCATCTCGTCGGTGAACCTCTTGATCCGCCGCAGCCGCTCCACGTCGGCCATGGAATACAGTCGCTGCCGTCCGCCCGACCGTGAGGGAAATACCAGCCCCACCCGTTCGTAGTAGCGCAGGGTCTGCGCGTGCAGCCCCACCATCCGTGCGGCCACGCTGATCACGAAACACGGCTCGGTGGCGAAGTCTCCGTCCTGCATCATGGTCATTGCTCCTTGCTAGCTGGGCGTCTGCGCCGCGGCCTCGCCGTCGCGGATCTGTTCAAACAGCCGTCGCTGCTCGTCGGTGAGCCCGGTGGGCAGCACCACGTTCACCTCGGCGTACAGGTTGCCCCGCCGTTCCGGGTCGTTTAGCCGCGCCATGCCTTGACCGGCCAGCCGGAACCGCCGGCCATTCTGGGTTTCCGGCGGCAGCGTCAGCTCGATCTGCCCCCGCAGCGTTGTCACTGTCGCGGATCCGCCCAGGACCGCGTCCAGCAGCGGCACGTCAACCCTGGTGTGCAGGTCGTCGCCCTTGCGCTCGAAACGACCGTGGGGCAGCACCGTCACCAGCAGGTTGAACTCCCCGCCGGCGTTGCTGCCGGCCGCGATGTGCACCCGTCCGCCGTCGGCGATCCCTGCGGGTATCCTGACTTCCAGCCGACGCCCGTCGGGTAGGCTCACCAGGCGCGTCGTCCCCCGGTCGGCCTCCTCCAGCGTGATTTCCACTTTCACTTCCGCCGGCCGCGGCCGGAGCCGGTCGCTGACATTGCCCCCCATTTCAGAGGCGAAGCCGCCCATGCCTCCCAACAGATCCGACAAGGTTGCGCCGCCGGCTCTGAAGTTGAACCCGCCGCTGCCTCCGCCGAAATTGCCTCCCCGGAAGAATTGGGACGGCCCGGCGCCGCGTTGCTGCTCGAAATGCTCGGCCTGCTCCCAGCGGTCGCCATAGCGGTCGTACTTGGTCCGCTTGTCCGCGTCCGACAGCACCTCGTAGGCAGCATTGATCGTCTTGAACCGTTCCGCCGCGGCGGCGTCCCCCGGGTTCACGTCCGGGTGATGCTGCCGCGCCAGCCGGCGATAGGCCTGCCGGATCTCCTTGTCGTCGGCGCTGCGCGAAACGCCCAGTATGTCGTAATAGTCAGCCATTGCGGCGCCTGCCTGCGTTAAATTCGTTGTATTACCATCATATAGGACGATGCCTCAACGATCAATCATTTGATGGTGAACATACCGTATACATAATAAGAGCCTATCAACTTGGTATAATGACATCACCGGCCGCAAAGACGGCCACCAAAATCCTCGGCCAGCGTGCCGATGCCTCTGGAGGACAGAATATGACGACCATGCAACGATTTGATCCCTTCCGCGAGATGCGCCATTTCAACCGCTTGTTCAACAGCCCCTTGTGGGCCGCCCAGCGCTGGGGTGCCCCCTGGATGACGGCGTTGATCACGCCAGCGAGGCCTGTTCCATCCCCATGGATGTGTGCCTCAACGACAAGGCCCTGACCGTGACCGCGTCCCTTCCCGGGTTCGTGGCCGACGACGTGGACGTGTCTATAAGCCCCGACCGCGTCCTCTCCGTCAAGGCATCCCACCAGTCGGAAGTGAGCTATGAGGGCGAGGAGTACCTGATGCGCGAACGCCGCACTGGCACCTTCTCCCGCGCGCTGCGGCTCCCCAACGACCTCAACCTGGACGACGCCTGCGTCGCCCTGGAACATGGTGTGCTCACCGTGACGGTGCCCGTCGCCGAGGCCGCCCAGACCCGGAGCCTGCAGATCTCCAACCCGGCCGGCGCTTCCGGCGCCGATGCCTGCTAAACGCCGGTGCAACGCCGTCGTGGCGGATTGGAGGCGGGGCATGCCCCGCCTCCAATTTTCATGTGCCCACTCCGGTGCCACATCGCCGGCCGACCGCCCAGCTGAATGCGCCGAACCCGCTCTCCCCGCAGCCAACCGCGAACTCTCAGATAGGGGCGATGTCGGCAGAGACAGCAGTTGTTATCATGGTCCTGTTAGTGATGTTTGCCTAACCGGCAGAGCGAACGGACCAATAAAGGGCGCGGGTCAGCGGGTTCGCGTTCTCTCGTGTTTCTGAAATCACAGACAATACTGGAGCAACCACAGGATAGAAAAGGAGCAGGACGTTGAGCGAAATCAACGAAGTCGCAGACACAGCCGAAAAAATGGTTCCGCTTATCATCAGAATCCTCGCGCATCTTCCTATCCCGTGGAAAAGCAAACAAACCCAACAGCCCACGGATCAACAGTCACCGAGTACGGACGTAGCGGCAATCAAGGAACTGCAGGAGAGCAGTTTTCCACTTGCTTATTACAAAGGGCGTGCGATTGAGGTCGAAGCGTTCGAGCAAGCGCAGGACAAGGAGGCAGACAGGTTGGCCTCAAATGCGCTGAGCACAGTGGCAATGATTGAGCCCACCTTGGATTTGGAAAAAGTAGATTTGGACGCCCTCAATCCAGAGTTCCTTCGCCGATGGACTTTCGAGGCATCCAACGTCTCCGACGAAACCCTGCAGAACCTCTGGGCGAGGCTGTTGAAAGGGGAACTCGAAAATCCAGGAAGTGTGTCGAGCGACACTATGTCGATTGCGCGGGATATGACCAAGGAACGCGCCAAAGAATTTCAGATCCTGTGTTCAGCGGCACTATATCAATTGGACGGAATACCGAGGGTCGTCGTCGGGTGTGGTAGGCCGGGGCATGATTCTCTCCGCCCTTATGGGTTGTCTTTTGATGTACTGATGAGGTTGACTCACCACAGGCTAATCATTCCCGAAATGGACTCGCTACTGAATGTTGGCGAAAACCCAAGGCCTATGTTCGTGGCCCAACATCAAGGCCAAGCATGGCTATTGGTGTCGAAAACAGAAACTACGGCAGACAATCCCTACCATCCGATAAATGGCATTTTATTCACGCCAGCAGGCGAAGAACTGTTCCGCGTGGTGGAGCGCATCCCTGTGCCCGAATATACGGCGGCTATGTTCAAGGATTTAGACAAACAGGGTTGGGTTGTCCGGCCTAATCCTGTATTTCCTTGATGAAAGGATCACTCCCTTTATTGAGAGATGCTGGGGCAGCGTTTTGCACGTCTCTCGTGAAATGGGAGATACGCTACGGAGAAGCCCTGTGGCAGGGAATGCCATCACGGGCAGGCCAGTGGGTACTGATTGGCGAGCGAGGTTTATATTTTGAAACCCGTGAAGCAGCCGAGGATTATGCCAGCGGACAAGGGCAAACAAGGAACCTGACGGTAGGGCAAGTTCTACCGGACTCGCCGCCTCCAAGGGACCTTAGCCACCTATTGGACGATGATTAAACCCGCAAGAACAATGACAATCGGAACCGCACAGAACGGTTCCAATCCTGATAATCCATGAATTTTGAAAATCCTGATTCTGACGACTTACGAAACCGGGTAAGCGCTAACCAATCGCCCCTTGACACCCCACCACCCGACAACCTATTATCCGAATATATGTACGCTCTCGCCGACATCTTCGCCCAGGAAACTCAGGAAGGCCGCCTCATCGTCCGCTTCCTCATCTCCACCATGCACGGCGAACTCCCCGACTCCCAACCCTGCCACCGTCTCGACGCCGCCCGGCTCCTCGTCAAACTCGGCTTCGAGCCGGCCCAGTCCCTCGTCGACCACGCCGCCACGCGGCGCTCTCCCAAACCTCAACCCGATCCCGAAATTCCCGACGCGGCCCACCGCATCCGGTCCGAACTCGCCCAGATCGTCCACGATGAAACCAACCACGGCCACAGCGCCGTCCGCTTCCTCGTCGACGTCATGCAGGGCCAACTCCCCGACTTCAAACCCTGCCACCGGCTTTCGGCCGCCAAAGAACTCCTCCGCCTCGGCTTCAACCACGATCCCGAAGATCAGGGCCAGGACGCCCACGAAGCAACCCCGGCCGAACCCGAACCTGACCCCGCCGAGATCGAAGCCCGGCGCCGCCTCGCCGAGGACATCGAATTCAGCCGGCACGGCCCCGTGTACTACGCCAGCTATCCCTACCCCTGTGTTTGCGAGGACCGCCGCCATGACTGCAACGGCAACCCCCTCAGCGACCACGAACTCGAAAAAGCCGCCCGAAAGACCCCCGGTGAAACCGTCTTTATCCACAACCGTGCGGAAATGGACGCCTTCGCTGCCCGTTACGCCGATTACCTCACCCGCCACAACGCCGAGAACCTCCACAACCCAATCGACTTCAACCTCATCCAACCACACCTAAAAACCCCGAGTGATCTTCACCCCGCCCGTGGCCCATAGTTCAACCCGTCCGTCCCCTGCCCGCGCGCCGATCCGTCATTCCCGCTTTTGCGGGAACCTAGGAGACCTGGTCCGCAAACATCCGGTCATATCCAGTTCATCCTGGGTATCCATGCGAAATTCCCCGTAGTCCTCCAACCGGATGCTCGTGACCGGCGCGCCCATGTTGCGCCGTCTCCCGCCCTGCGTCATAATTCGACAACTTGTCGGTCGCCTTAAATCGACAGGGATGGAGGGATGTTCTATGCTGCAAGCCGGTATTCCGTCGGAACAGGAAGTATTGGGCTGGTTCGATAGCCTGTCGAACTGGGGCCGCTGGGGCGGCGACGACGAGCTGGGCACTCCCAACCTGATCACCCCCGAGAAGACCCGCCAGGCCCTTGCCACCGTTCAGGAAGGGCTCTGCGTCTCCCTGTCCCGGGACGTCACCTGGGATCCTGAGGTGGACGTGCCCGCCCCTCCGGTCCACTACATGGTCGAGAGCGGCGAGGGCTGGGCCTCTGGCGACAAGGTATCGTCCCGCGCCTCCGCCGTAGCCATGGACTACATCGGGATGATTTTCCACGGCGTCTCCGTCACCCACGTCGACAGCCTCGCCCACTTCTTCTGGAACGGCAAGACCTACAACGGCAAGCCAGCCCACATGGTGTCCACCAATTTGGGAGCTACGGTCTGCTCCGTCGAACAGGCTAAGAACGGCTTCATGACCCGCGGCGTGCTGGTGGACGTCCCGCTCGTCCGCGGTATCGACTGGGTGGAGCGCGGCGAAGGCGTCATGCCCGAGGACATCCTGGCCGCCGAGGAGCGCTGCGGGTTCCGGATCGAATCCGGTGACGTGCTCCTGATCCGCACCGGGCAACTGCACCGGCGCATGGTCGAAGGTCCAGTCCCGCGGGAAGCCGGCTCGACCGCGTGCCAAGCCGCGTGCCTTCCCCTGTTCCGGGAGCGGGACATCGCCGTCCTCGGCTCCGACACCGGCAACGACGTGAGCCCGCCCCAGTATCCGGGCCAGCTCACCAACCCGGTGCACCAGGTCTCCATCACCGCCATGGGTCTGTGGATACTGGACAACGCCAATCTCGAGCAGGTGGCCGACGCCTGCCGGGAGCGCAACCGCTGGACCTTCATGGTCAGCATCAACCCGTTGCGGCTCCAGAACACTACCGGCTCGCCCGTCAATCCCGTGGCCGTGTTCTAGCCTGTATGGAAATAGCCCTCGGCCAACTGCCGGGTATATGCTTGGATGACAGTGTCGGGAGCCATTCATCTCAGCCTGCGACCCCGTTCCAACTCCTGGAGGCATCGACGGTGGGTTGGTTCCGGTCGCATCACAAAAATGCTCCCCAAACGCCGGTGCATTCCATTGACACCATTGCGGCGCTAGGGTATTACTCAAGACGGGCCCACAATAGGAGCCCAGCATCCATCGGAGGGTAATCTCAATGACGACTCAAGTTCAGATCTACTGTGTCAAGTGCAAGTCGAAAACCGACTCGCGTGATGTGCAGGGTGTGACGATGAAGAATGGCCGTCCGGCCACGCAGGCAATCTGCGTTGACTGTGGCACCAAGAAGTTCCGGATTGGGGCCACGCCCTAATCGTCCGGGTGGCCGTCATGGGGTCGCCCACGCGGACCTGCTTGGTGAAGCTCATGCCCAGGATCGACACTGCCGAAAATAGCATGGAGCAGATGACGATCCCACCAGGGCGTCTGGCCTCACGGTGCTGCAAAGGAAGCTTCGTCTGGCAACTCCCTTTGCACTTTTAGCGACGCTGAGCACGAGGCTGCGCGACAATTGTTGAAAGATTAACTCGGCCACCGCCACTGGTTGCGGTGCGCCTTGCATACGGCCACACGATTAGGGGCGCTCGGTTACCGGGCGCCTTTTCCCATTCGGCAGGTGCACATCATTTCCGGCTCGAACCCGCGAACCACCGTAACACCTTCCCGGTCAAGCCCCTCGTCAGCCCTTCCAGGTAGGCCTCCCATGCCAGCTGCTGGTTGCCGGTGGCCATTGACGGGTACGCTTGCATCGTCCGCGCCACGTCACCCACTTTCAGCCCGTGGTCGCCCGCTATCGCCCACGCCTGCAGCGTTTCGGCCGCGCGCTGCCCTACCACCGTCACTCCCAGTACTCCGCCGTTTGTCCGCTGCACCACCTTGATGAACCCTTCCGTGCTGCCCTCCGTCACTGCCCGGTCAACGTGCGTCATGGGGAGCAGCGCCGTGCGCACCTTCTCGCCAAACCGCTGTCGTGCCTGCTCTTCCGTGTAGCCCACGTGCGCCACCTCCGGGTCGGTGAACGTCGCCCACGAGGGATGCGCCGGCCGGGCCCGAGACCGACCCGGCAGCAGCATGTTTCGGACGGCCATCGCGCCTTGAAACCCTGCGTAGTGCGTGAACTGGTAGCCGCCCGCGCAGTCGCCGGCCGCGTAAACGCCCTTCACGCTGGTCCGCAGGTAGTCGTCAACTGTAATTCCCCGCGCGCTGTGCTCGATCCCTGCCCGTTCCAAACCCAGTCCATCCAACTTCGCCCGGCGCCCCACTGCCACCAGCAAAGCGTCGCCGGAAATCGTCTTCCCACCCGCGTTTACCTCTACGCCGCGCCCGATACCAGCGTGTCCGACCGACTCCACCGGCGACGAAAGGTGTAGGTCGATCCCGTCCCGTTGCAGCGCGGCGGCAACAATTTCGCCCGCCTCCGGTTCGTCGTTGGGTAACACGCGGTCCGTGGCCTCCACCAGGGTCACGTGCGAACCCAACCGCTGGCACCCCTGCGCCAGCTCGCACCCGATCGGCCCACCCCCGATGATGATCAACCTACTCGGCAGTTCTTCCAGTTCCCAGAACGTCTCGTATGTCAGGTACGGCGTCCCGTCCAGTCCGGGAATCGGTGGTACGAACGGCGATGCTCCGGTGCATACCAGGAAGTGCTTGGCCGATATGTGGCTCCCGTTTACTGCTATGCTGCTGCGGTCCCGAAACTCGGCCCTACCCTCGATGACCCCGACCCCTTCCATTTGCAACGCCTCCGGCGATTCGGCGGCATAAACCTCCTCTATCGCTCCCCGGACCCGGTTCATCACCAAACCAAAATCCACCTCCGGCTCGGCGGCAACAATCCCGTATCTGCTGGCGGTCCGGACGGTGTGCGCCACCTTCGCGGCGTGCAGCAGCGCTTTGCTGGGGACGCAACCCGTCCAGGTGCAGTCCCCCCCGACCCGGTTGGCTTCGATCAGCGCCACCCGCTGCCCCAGACGGGCCGCGAAGCGGGCCGCGGTCAGGCCGGCGGAACCCGCGCCGATCACCGCCAGGTCGTATTGCGTTTCCATCGCTCTCACAACCTGAATCTACGGCTGAAATATTGTCCGGGATCTACCGCGGTCCCTTGATCTGGTCCGGCAACCACAGAGCAAGGTCCGGGAACGCGATTATCAATCCGATCACCGCGGCCATGCAGGCCATGAACGGCAGCACGCCGATGTACACGTCGTTGATGGTGCCCGTTTTAGCGACTTGGCCCGTTTCGTCCACCTCCTGTTGTGCCACGTCGTGTCGTGCCCCCTGCAGCACGTACAGGCTCAGCCCCTGGGGCGGGCTGATTTGCGCCGCTTCCAGAAGGATGATCATTATGATCCCGAACCATAACAGGTCCACCTCGGAGGCCCGCAGCACCGGCGAAATGATCGGCAGGGTCGTCAGCATCATCGAATATGCTTCCATGAATGTCCCCAGCAACAGGTAGAAGACAACCAAGAATAGCACGAGCTGCGCCGTGCCCAGGTTGAAGCTGGCTACCCACTCGGCCATGGTGATGGAGATGCGCAGGTAGGCAAAGGCGAATTGCAGCGTGAACGCCGCCATCAGGATGAACAGGATCATCGCCGAGGAGCGGGCTGCCGAACCGCATGACTCCAGCGTCATCGCGCCCATGAACCGGCAGTAGTTGCGCAGGCTCTCGCCGTCGAACCGGTACTGCTCACGCCATCCCTCCAGGGTTCCCCGTACCTCCGGCGACATCCGGTCGGCGATGCCGCTCCACAGCAGCAACCAGGCGATGTCCCCCGTGAACAGCCGCACGAAGTTGTAGATGATCGCCAGCGCCAGCGCGCCGGCCACGCCAAACCCGGCCGCCTCCGACGGTGTCGCCCAACCGAAATAGATGCTTCCCAGCACGATGAAAATCAGCGCGATCACCGGGATCATCAGCAACGTGAACAGCAGCCGCTCCGTCCAACCCTCCCAGGTCCAGAACCGACCCTGTTGCTGCCGTGGGGCGATGGCCGGCCAGATCACCGATGCCACGCCTATCATCAGCATGAACACCAGCGCCAGCAGGATCCCCGGGATGAAACCCGCCAGAAACAGCCGTCCGATGGACTCCCCCACCGTCAGGCCGTACAGCACTAGCAATATGCTGGGCGGTATCAGGATCCCCAGGGTTCCGCCGGCCGCCAGCGAGCCTACCACCAGCCGTTCCTCGTAACCCTGTTCGCGAAACGACGGCAGCGCCACCCGGCTTACCGTCGCCGCCGTGGCGATGCTCGACCCGGCGCAGGCGGCGAACACCGCGCAGGATGCGATGTTCGTGTGCAGTAGCCCGCCCGGGATGAAGTCCACCCACCGTGACAGGGCGCGGTACATCAGGTCGGCGAACCCGCCCCGCAGCACGATCTCCCCCATCAGGATGAACAGCGGGATGGCCACCAGGTTGACGTTGGTATTGGTCTCCCATGCCCGATTGCCCATGATGTTCCAGACCGGGTTGTCGGAGAACAGGTTGAGCAGGATCAGCGCCAGCGACCCCAGCGCGCCGGCCACGTACATACCGGCGAAGAACATGACCCCCATCAGGATGAATGCGACGGCGATGAGCATGCGACTGTCGAATGTCTCCCATATCCGGGTTTTGGGCACGCACAAAAACCCCGTCGTGCGACTTACCGATCTGGCATGGAGCAGCCGGTAATGGTGCCGCGGCGACGGGGTGAAAAACCTGCGCCATATTATCCGACGGCGTGGGCACTGTCTAGTATTACAACGACGCATTTATGATGGGACGCTTGTCGCTGGCCTATTCCCTTCGTAAACGTACATCGGACGACTGTCGCAACAGTCCTTGCGCTACGAAACTTCCCCGAAGCGGCACGTCAAGCCGTCGTTGTAATACTAGTACTGTTTCAATCTGATCTTGTCGGATAGATATATTGGAGCTTACGGCGAGCATCTTGGGTGGTAAACCGCCAGTCTATGGCTGATTTTGCTGCGTTGCGCTCGCGTTCGAGCGCCGCAACCTCTCGCCGCAGCTCCGCCTCATCGCTGATACGGCGGTTCAGACATCCCCTGCTGAAGACGCTCAACTCGATTTCAGCCATGTTCAGCCAGCTGCCGTGCGTAGGAGTGTAATGAAACTCGAGGCGTTGGGCGATGCGTCGAGCTTCGGATGGCTCAAATGCTGCGTAGAGCGCGCCGAGCTTGTGGGTGTTGAGGTTGTCCAGTACCAGCCGGACCACCTCGGCATCAGGGTATGCTTCCTCCACCAGCCACCGCATCTGGTGCGCGAAGTCCACGGCAGTGCGGCGCTCGGTCACCTCCACAGGTCTCCAGCCACCCCTCGGCTCACAGATCATGAACAGGTTCCGTGTCCCGTTGCGCTGGTACTCGGTGTCATAGCGTGCCACCCGTCCCGGGGCAGCCTCCAGGGGCGGACGCACCTCCCCAGTCAATTGCCGGGAGGTCTCGTCTGCCGGGAGGTCTCGTCGAAACACACTACCGGACGCTCCGGATGGTACGCCTGTTGGTACAGGTCCAGCACGTCCTCCATCCGCGCCACGAACTCCCCGCTCACCTTGGGGATACACCACTCCTGCTTCTGCCACGGCTTGAGTGCGTTTTTTTGAGCATCTGGCGCACCGTCTCCAGGGAGATGCTATCGGCAAACTCCAACTCCACCACCTGGTCGGCCAACAACTGGAGTGTCCAGTGCGTGTGCCCTGCGGGCGCGGCGCGGCACGCAATGGCGATCAAGTGCGCTTCCTGCTTGCCGTCCAGCTTGCGCTCCTGGCCCGGCCGCGGTCGGTCATTGATGGCGGCCTCAAGTCCTTCCTCCACGTACCGCTTCCGCGCTCTGGCGACCGTGGCCGCGTTGACCAACAGCACATCGGCTATCTCACGGTCCCGAAGCCCCTGGTCAGCCTTGAGCAGCGACAGCGCCCGCTTCACGGTGCGCACTGACGCCTTGCCTCGCTGGGACACCTCATTGAGACGCGAGCGTTCGGCCTCGGTCAACTCTACTTTATACTTGATGGCAGCCATGGCTGGGCACTTCCTCACACAAAGATCATGCCCAAGTATGGCTGCTTTCTTATATTCTTACAAATCTACCTGGCAACGGTACTAGAAATCCGGCCGGAAACCGACCGGATTATGGCGAGGGGTTATACTCCGGGCAATCGAGGCTAGCGGAGCAGGGCGATGCTGGGAAAGCGTTCAGACCAGAAGGGCCTCTGGAAGCGGACCGGTTGTATCTGGACCACGTGGGCAAGGACACCTTCTACGGTTTGCTGGCCTCACTGCGGGGCCAGCTGTTCCGCGATGACGATTTCGCCGAGATCTACGGTCCGGACAATGGACGGGACAGCGTGCCGCCCAGCCTGCTGGCCACGGCGCTGCTGTTGCAGACCTACGACAAGGTGAGCGACGCCGAGGCCCAGGCGAGGGCTGACTGCGACATCCGGTGGAAAGTGGCGTTGGGGATTGAGATTGAGGATCGACCCTTTGCCAAGAGTACGCTGCAGATGTTCCGGGCACAGTTGATCCTGCACGAGAAGGTGCGGGAGGTATTCGAGAGCAGCCTGCGCTTGGCGCGGCAGTCGGGCTACCTGAAGAAGCGTGGGATGCGGGTGGCGCTGGACACGACCTACATCCTGGGACGGGGCGCGGTGAAGGACACCTACAATCTGCTGGCAGACGGGATCGTCAAACTGTTGCGGGTCTTGGCGGCCGTGGCGAACATCGCTGTCGGGGAATGGGCCGAGGCCCAGGGGTACGCGAGGTACCTGGGCTCCAGCATCAAGGGCGAGGCGGCGATTGATTGGTCGGACCGCAAAGCGTGGGCGGCGTTGCTGGCTGAGATAGTGGCCGACGCGGACCGGCTGCTGGAGCTGGCGCGGCAGGCGTGGGTGGAATTGCCAGAGACCAGCGTCCAGCGGCAGAGCGTAGTGGACGGGGCGGAGTTGCGGGGACAGTTGCTGCTCCAGGACATCGAGCGCAAGAGCGGCGATGGCGATTTTGCTGCTCATGCTGATGATGCTGATGACGGGGTGAGCCTCAGGGATGGGGTGAGCCGGGACCGGATGCTGTCGGTGCACGACCCGGAGCTGCGCCACGGACACCAGAGCAGCCGGCGGCGCTTCAACGGGCACAAGGCGGCGATTGTGGTGGACACCGACAGCCAGCTGATCACCGCCGTGGACGTGTTGCCCGGCAACGCTCCGGACAATCTGGGGGCCTTGGAACTGGTGGAGCAGAGTGAAGCGAGTACTGGCTCGGTGGTGGAGGAAGCCATGGGCGACGCCGCCTATGGGGACGGCGGGACCCGCCAGACCTTCGCCGACGCGGGACGCCGGTTGGTGGCCAAAGTGCCGGGCCGGCCCGACCGGAAACACTTTCCCAAAAATGACTTGCACCTTGACCTGGCCGCGGGCAGTTGCACCTGTCCGGCGGGACAGGTTACCCACGCCATCGTGCCGGCGGGAAAGCGGACGGATGGCACCGGTCGTGTCCATCGCTTGCAGGCTTTCCAGTTCGACGGGGCGGTATGTGGGGCCTGTCCGCTGCGCTCCCAGTGCATCGCGGCCCAAGGCCGGCAGGGTCGACGGGTGCTGATCCATCCGCAGGAAGGCATGTTGCAACAGGCCCGGGCCTTGCAGCAAAGCGCCGACTACGACGAGTATCGAGCGCGACGGGTGGTAGTGGAGCACAGATTGGCCCGGCTGGTCCAGCTGGGCATCCGGCAGGCCCGCTACTTCGGTAAGGTCAAGTCGAAATTCCAGCTGTATCTGGCGGCCACGGTGGCCAATCTCACCCTGGTGGCGGGCAAAATCGGGCTGTCGGGCAGTACCGGTGACGGCGCAGCAGGCCACCGCGTCGTCCTCAATGATGTCCACACTGTGGTCGCCAATGCTGCGGCCAATTTCAGCGCTGCCCGGCTCGGACAACTATGGTCCCTGTTTTTCCTCACGTCGGCTTTACCTCCGAAATCCTTCTACCACAACCAGGGCTTTCCGGCCCGGTTTCTAGTACCGCGTCAGTGTGAAACCGAAGGATAGATACGGCGAAGCTTATGCCGGGCATTGGTGGTGGAGAATCTCCAGTCGATGGTTGCCGCAGCCTGATTCCGCTCGGTCTCCAAGGCGGCAATCTCGCGTTTGAGGGCAGCCTCATCTTCAATGTGGCGATTCAAACATTGGTTGCTGAAGACGCTGAACTCGATCTCCGCCATCCCTTCGGCAAGCTCAGGACAGGATTGAGCCAGCTCCCATGCTGGGGAGTATAGTGAAACTCCAGCCGTTGGATCACCCGTCTGGCCTCCTTGGGCTCGAAGGCCTCGTACAGGGAGGCGGGTCAGGGAGGCGGGTCGATGAGTGTTCAGGTTGTCCAGCACTACCCGGATCTTCTCCGCTTCCGGGTAAGCGGCATCCGCCAGCCAGCGCATCTGATGGGCGAAGTCGGTCATGGTGCGACGCCCGGTCACTGCCACGTGCCTCCAGCCCGCCAATGGCGCACAAGTCATGAATAAGTTCCGGGTCCCGTTGCGCTGGTACTCGTAATCAAACCGCTCCCGCCGTCCCGCCTTGGCCGGGATGGGAGACCGTTTCTCCGACACCAACTGCTTGGAAGTCTCATCTTGGAAGTCTCATCGAAACAGACTACGGGCCGCTTGGGGTCATCGGGTTCCGCATAGCGGTCCAGCACGTCCTCCATGCGGGCTACGAACTCGGCGCTCACCTTGGGGATGCACCACTCCTTCTTCCGCCACGGCTTGAGCTTCCGCCACGGCTTGAGTTCGTTTTTTTCAACACCTGCCTGACCGTCTCCCGGGAGCTGGAGCCGGTCAACTCCAGCTTCACCACTTGGTCGGCAAGCAATCGCAACGTCCAGCGAGTGTGCCCTTCCGGGGCCGCGCTGCAGGCCACGGCCACCAGGTGGGCTTCCTACTTTCCATCAAGTTTACGCCGTTGTCCCGGCCGCGGCAGATCATTGAGGGCGCGTTCCAACCCGCCTGCTACGCAGCGCTGCCGCACCCGGCCGACCGTGGAGGGGCCGACCATCAAGGCTTCCGCCACCTGCTGGTCGGTAAAGCCTTCAGCGGCTTTACACAAAATCAAAGCCCGCTTCACTTTACGCCCCGAGGACTTGCCGCGCCGGGTGACACCCCACAAATGTTCCCGCTCATCCTGGGTCAAGTTCACTCGATATAACTTGGCAGGCATTCCCCACACACTCCACTATGAAAGAATGCCTCAATTACATCAATTCTTATATTTGTCAAAAACAACTGGACGCGGTACTAGCACGCCGCACCACACACCTTCGAAGGAATCCTTCCGCGTCCACCAGGTGTGCGGCGCTCTCGCCCGCGATTTTCCTTCGACTTGCTCTTGCTCCTCAAGCCACCGGTCGGGCAGCTTGGCCCGAATCCACCGAAGGGACGCGAGTGGGTTGGTGACGCAGGGGATGAGAAGCGTGGTTGATGGCTGCAGTGCCCTGATCCCGCCGGATGCGGGCGGGTGCGGGTCGACACAGCTACGCCAGGAGGATGTTGACGGCTCGCGAGCGGCGGCGGCGGGCAAGATCACCATAGTCGATGGCAGCTGGAGACACGCGGTGCCCAGCCTGACGCGGGTCTGCCAGGCGGTTGGGCGGTCTGGTTGAAGGGTCGGGCGCTAGCTACGCCGTCAGGAAGGGAGCGGCAGGGCTCGCAGCCGGGCCAGGGCCTGCATGAACTGGTTTTGCCAGGGCCAGCCTTGGGGAAGATGCAGGGTGAGGCGGCGGGCCCTGCGGGTGATGCGTCCAGCCAGGGAGAAGAAGCGTCGCCGGAGGGTCTTGGTGGTAAGGATCTGCTCGCCCAGACCGATGCGCGCCGTCCAGCGGGCCAGGTTGTGCGCCATGACCTGGACGGCCAGCCAGGCGGCGTTAGCGGCGAAGCGTCCTGAGGGTAGATGATTGAGCCCCACGCCGTACTTCAGGTCGCGGATGGCGTTCTCGATCTCGGCGTGGCGGCGGTGGTCGGCCTCCAGTTGCAGAGTTTCGCCCTCCCGGTCGGTGATGCAGGCGTGGTAGCTGTAGTCGGCGATGAGCGCCAGTTGGGAACCGGGCGTGGGCTTCACTCTGCGTACGATGAGACGCGCCGGCGCGGCGTCGGGCTGGCTCTCGAATGGAGTGTATTCAGTCTCGGCCACGTCGGCGGCGCCGTCCATCCAGTAGGAGATGGGTGTCCAGTCCTGCTCGGGTATGGCCTCGATGAGATTGCGCAACCGGGCGTGCTGGCGGACGGTGATGGAGAAGTGGACATCCAGCTTCCGGCAGACCGCGACGATGGCGTGGGAGTAGAAGCCGCTGTCGGCGCGCACGGTGAGTTGTCCGGTGGCCCCAGCGTAGCGCACCCGCCCCACCGTCTCCCGCAGGAAGTGGGCGGCGCCCCGAGCCGTGTTGGCCCGACCCTCACGGAGCCGCGCCATCAGCACGTCGCCGGTGTCCGCGGCCACGGCCAGCAGCGGGTGATAGCCCCGCTGGCCGGTGTAACCATGGCGGCGGGCGCCCTCCTTGCCCAGTCCGTAGGTCTCGCAGATGGTGGAGTCCAAGTCGATGGTCAACGGCTCGTCTCCAGGTCCGGCCCCAGCGGCCCAGGCCCGCGCCAGCAACTCCCGGCTCACCCGATCCAGCTGGCGGACATGACCCCACCGGAAGCTGCGCAGAAAGGTCCCCAGCGTGGATGGCGCTTTGACCACGCAGCCGATGGCGCTGGCCGTCCCGCCGGTGCGCAACACGTCGGCGTCATCGATGCAGTCGCCACCGGCCAGGGCCGAGGCCACCAGCGTCAGCAGCTTGTCCCCCGGGTTGGCTCGACCCGGCGTTTCTCCCAGGTCAACGTTGTTGTCCACCAGCTCACCCACACCCAGGTGCTGGGCCAAAGTGACCGGCAAAAGCAGTCCGGCGTTGGTCACCAGGCGGTGATCATCGAAGGCGACATGGATGCGGTCGGGGCTGCCCAGTGGTAGCATCTTTTGAGTGCTCCTCGTTTCGGGTCGGTTTCTTGTCCCAAAAACCATTATCCCCGAAGCGCGGGAGCATTTTCTCATCCCCTCAGCACGCTGGCACATTCACCCTTTCGGTGGATTGGGGCTTAGCCTTTATCTAGGCACAGACCTTGGGGATGCTCTGGGCTGGGTCCTGGGCGTGGCACCGGCAGGCTGTCCACCGTGGCCCGCACCAGCTTCATGTCGTGGCGGTTGGCCCCGTCCACCGCCAACCCTACGGGAATACCCTGGGCCTCGGTCAACAGGCTGCGTTTGACGCTCCGCTTACCCCGGTCCGTGGGGTTGGGACCGGTTTTTCCCCCGTCCAATGGGGACTTGGTCAAGGAGCAGAGATACAATGGCATCGGGCAGGGTGAGCCTGGCTGGGCCTTTATGGCACCATCCAGGCTCATCCAACTCCAGACCACCCCCTTCAATTCGTCACAGCGTTCCAGTCCCACCCGCCATAATTCCAGGAATACCCCGGCGGCAACCCATTCCTGAAAGCGTAGATGGGCGGTGGAGCCAGAGCATATGCCCGTGGCATCCAACGCCTTCCACTGGCAGCCGGTGCGCAGCACGTAGAAAATGCCGTTGGCGCAAGTCCGGTCTGGCACCCAAGGCCGGCCTCCGCCCAAAGGGTGGGTGTTCACCCGCTGGGGAAGCAGCGGAGCCAACACCTCCCACAGCTCGTCAGATATCCGAAAGGAACTTGTGGTAGGGTTGGCCGCGGTGTACGGGCCAGCACGCTTGGGTCGAGATGGCTTGGGGTCTTTCGCTTTCGTCATTCCCCAAGCTTAGATTCAACCCTGGCATTTCCCCATTCACTGCTCCTGCAAGTTTCGGTGCGTTTTTAGGATAGGCTCTAAACCGAAGCCAAGCTGGACTTTACGCAAAATTTAGAAAAAGTATTAAGGCAGGGTAAGCTGGCTTGACCCATATCTCACTAAAGGCCCAGCCATGCTCACCCTGCCCGATGTCATTGTATCCATACTCATTCCCTTCGCAACGCTGTTCAGCAACCCAACCTGGCGGAAAGCCCAGGTGCTGCTGGTCGGCGCGATCCTGACCCCGGGCCAACGCACCGTCGCCGCGGCGCTCCGTGTGATGGGCCTCAGCGATCAACGCGACTACGCCCGCTACCACGAGGTGCTCAACCGGGCGGTGTGGTCATCCCGTGCGGCAGCCCGCATCCTGCTGTTGCTGTTGCTGCTGCTCCAGCACCTTGATCAGGGCGACGGCCCACTGATCTTCGGCATCGACGAAACCCTGGAACGGCGTCGCGGTCCTCAGATCAAAGGTCGGGGCATCTACCGCGACGCGGTGCGTTCCAGCCGCTAGCTACGTGGTCAAGGCCAGCGGTCTGCGCTGGATCTCCCTGATGTGGCTGGGCCGGGTGCCCTGGGCCGGGCGGCATCGGGCCTTGCCGGTGCTCACGGTGCTGGCGCCATCGGCGCGGTATTACCACCAGCAGGGACGCCGCCACAAAAAGCTCACCGACTGGGCGCGGAGATGGTCATGCACCAGCGCCGCTGGCTGCCGCAGCGCCCGCTGGCGCTGGTGGGCGACACGACTACGCCGTGCTGGACCTGCTCCACTGCTGCCAATCCCTCTGTGAACCCGTTACCCTGATCGCCCGTTTGCGTCTGGACGCGGCCCTCTATGCGCCAGCGCCGCCGCGTCAACCGGGTCAGAACGGTCGCCCCCCCGGAAAGGTGCGCGGCGACCGCCGCTGAAAGCCCTCCTCGACCAGGCCAACGTAACGTGGGCCAGCGTGTCAGTGGCCTGGTACGACGGCACCACTCGCACGGTGGAACTCACCTCCGAGACGGCGGTGTGGTACCGCTCCGGCAAGCCTCCCGTTCTCATTTGCTGGGTGTCGATCCGCGATCCCCAGGGTGCCTTCACTCCCCAAGCTTTGCTCTGTACCGACCCCGCGGCGGACCCGAAGCAAATCCTGGAATGGTTTGTCCTGCGCTGGCAACTGGAGGTCACCTTCCAGGAAGTGCGAGCGCATCTGGGCGTGGCGACCCAACGCCAGTGGTCCGACCGCGCCATCGCCCGCACCACGCCAATCCTGATGGGCCTATTCTCCTGGACCACCCTGGCGGCTCACTTGATGCAGGAACAACTGCCCATGAGCCAGCGCACCGCGGCCTGGTACGCCAAGCCGTCGCCGACCTTCGTGGACGCCATCGCCCTGGTGCGCCGCCACCTGTGGCTGGCGTCGGAGGGTTTCTCGCTGTCGGTCGCCGACCCCGATATTCAGGAACTCCCCGTCACTCTGTACTACCGACTTGTAGATTCCCTCGCTTACGCCGCTTGAAATGCGTAAAGCTCGCCAGATATCCGAAAGGAACTTGTGGTAGGGTTGGCCGCGGTGGACGTGCCAGCACGCTTGGGTTGAGGGGGCTTGGGGTCTTTCGCCAGTTTTAATTCAACCCCAGCCGTTCCCCCTTTGCTACTCCCGCAAGTTTCCGCCGGTTTTTGGGATAAGTTGTTCTTACGAATAAAAATTATTGACGTCGGCAATGACGGTAAATTAGACTGGCGCAGGGACAAGTTTATGATGGATTTCGTCATTATGGTCGGAATTCATCTCCAAGTAAAATTTCACGGTGGAGGGGCTTATGGCGGATTACGACATTATCATCAGGAAAGGCACCATAGTTGACGGAACGCGAACGCCGCGGTATGTGAGCGACATTGCGGTCAAGGATGGCAGGATCGCAAAGATTGGTGGGCTGAACGGCGGTACGGCCGACCGGGTAATTGACGCGGAAGGTCTGATTGTGGCGCCGGGGTTCGTTGACCTTCACACGCATTACGATGCCCAGATTTTCTGGGATCCCTACTGCACCCTGTCGGGCTGGCACGGCGTTACGTCCGTGGCCCTGGGCAACTGCGGGTTCGGCTTTGCGCCGTCGCGGGTGGAGGATCAGGACCGGGCGATGCTCAGCATGACCCGAAACGAGGCCATCCCCTACGACGCCATGAAGGAAGGGATGCCTTGGAACTGGGTTACCTTCCCCGACTTCATCGACAGCCTCGCCAACACTCCCAAGGGCGTGAACTGTTTGACCTACGTGCCGCTGACGCCGCTCTACGCCTGGGTCATGGGTTGGGACGAGGCCAAGAACCGTCGCCCCACGGAGGACGAGCTACAGGAAATGGTGCGGCTCATTCACGAGGCCATGGACCACGGCGCGTGTGGCTGGTCGGCCCAGGTGCTGGGGGTGAACTCCGTGCAGCGGGACTACGACGGCACCCCGATGATTACCGATATGTTGTCCGAGCACGAGGTGCTGACCTTTGCCAAAGTGCTGGCCGACCGAGACGAGGGTTTTATCGAGTTGGCCTACCAGGAGACCGGCGAGGAAGGGCGACCTTTGGGTGAAGGGGCGCGCCTATTCTTTGAAAGGGTAGCCGAGGTCTCGAACCGTCCGGTGCTGTACCAGACGGTGTCTCCCAACTCGGTACACCCCGAACAGCACCGCGAGCGCATCCGCTGGCTAGAGAGTTGCGCTGAGCGTGGCTTGCGGGTTTACGGACAAGGCAATACCCGCCGCGGGGGATTCGAGCTCACCTTCGAAGACTGGAACCTGTTCGACGACACTCCCATGTGGCGCGAGGTCACTCTGGGCGACAAGGCCACTAGGAAGGCCAAGATGTCCGATCCGGAGATGCGTCAGCGGCTGAAGGAAGAATGGGATTCTGGCCGCCGTCCCACCCAGGTGACGCCCGGCTCCGTGGGCAGCCTGCAGGTGATGACCCGCAAGGTGAAGATCGACATCGGCGCTGAGACCGACTTCACCCGGATGCCTGCTAGGGTCAATGTCAGCGGGGCGGACTATTTCCTGGTCAACACCCGCGACGGCTACAAGCTGCTGTCGGTGGTCTGCCCGCACCAGGGGGGTTGCGTAGATGATGAAGGAGACAAGTTCGTCTGCGATACCCACGGCTACGAGTATGAGCATGACGGCGGACGATGCATCACCAACGGCGAGCTGCGCTTGAAGTCCTTCGTCGTCAACGTCGTCGATGGGCGCATGATTGCTCTGGCGCCGGACGAAACCGAAGCCTCCAGCCCGCAGGCTGGCCTGAGTGTTCAGCAAATCGCCGACGAGCAGGGCAAGCATGTTATCGACGCGCTGCTGGACATGTGCGTGGAAGACGACCTGGCGACGGAGTTCTACGCCGACACCCAGGGGCGCGATGTAGCGCAGTACACGGCGGAGGTGCTGGACTCCAACCACGTTGTTGCCGGTGTTTCCGACGGCGGCGCGCACGTCAAGTTCCTGACCGCCGGCATCTATCCGACGGATATGCTGGCCTGGCTGGTGCGAGACGAACAGGTCATCACCCTGGAGGACGCCCACTTCAAGCTATCGTATCTGCCGGCCCACTTCGGCGGGTTCCAGGACCGGGGAGCGCTGCGTGAGGGTGCGCCGGCGGACATGGTCGTCTATGATCTGGAGAAGCTAGAAGTGCTGCCTTCTGAGGTGGCCGAGGACTTGCCCGGCGGCGAGTGGCGCCGCATCCAGAAGGCCAGGGGCTACCGCTGGACGCTGGTGAACGGCGAAATCACCTTCGAGGACGGCGAACCCACCGGCGCGATGCCCGGGCGTCTGCTGCGGAACGGGCGGGGATAGACCCGCGCCAGCGGAGCATACAGGGGCGAATGACCATTCGCCCCATCTCCGTTGTCGCCACACGTGTTGCCTCATTGAGAAATGTTACCGAAAAATCAGCTGCGGGGCGTTTTCCAAGGCCTCTATCCGGAAACCCCGGCCCCGGGGAATGGACCACTTGGGAACAACCTTGGATGTCCCGACTTCTCCGCCGACGACCCGCGGTTGCGCGAAGCCTTGAACCGAGCAGTGGACAAGGATCTGCTCATCGGCACCTTGTTCAGTGGCCGGGTCACCGTCAGTCGGGTCAGTGGATTCTACCCCAACCTGACCGGTTGGTACGAAACCTGGGTAGAACGGTTCGATGATTTTTACGGCTACGACCCAGACCGCACTCGTGAACTTCTGGCCGAAGCCGGTTACGGACCCGACAACCCCGCCGAGATGAAGATGATCGTTATGAATATCTTCGGATTCTCCGAATCGGCGGACCTGATGCAGGCCGCCGGGGTGATGTTCGACGATATCGGCGGCGACGTTACCTGCGAAGAGTGGGAGTTCGGTAATTGCTATTCTGCATGGACCGAAAAGGAACCGGAGTCCGTCGGCACCTGGGTGGCGCCCTCCGTCTTACCAAACGGTCTACGCTCAACTTAGCCTGTTCAATCGCTCCAATGGTGCGATTGACTTCTTCGAAACCCAGGAGTTGGACACACTGTTCAAGGAACTGGACTGGACCGTACCGCCGAACGACTGCGCCGATATTCAAAATCAGATGGGCGACATCCTTTTTGAGAAATACGCCTACCTGCCCCTCTTTTACCTCTATATAGAATTCGTGGCCGACCCGGACATTATCGAATCCTAGGAGTTCCCCGAGTGAGACGGGTCCAACTACCGGTCGCTTCGATTTGATTCGGGCCTGTCGGACCGTTACTCCCTGTAACTAAACCGGCATGCACATCACACCAACCTACGGGAGCTGATCAAGGTGGCAATCACCAGCCCAGCAAACACCTCGGACGCACCGGCAGGAGTCGCCGCTCCCGCCGCCGCCAGAACTCCGTCCCGCGCCAGACGCATCTTCCAGGAGGTCCGCGGTACCCATGGATCCCCATAAGTGTGGTCATGATCATGCTGGTGCTTCCCTCCATCTTCGCCGGCGTCATTGCACCAAATGACCCCATTGACGGCGACCTCAGAGTGCACTTGTTACCCCCAGCCTGGATTGAAGGCAAAAGGGAGATCAAAAACGTAGTGGACCGGGTAGACCCTTCCCGCAGCGTGTCCGAGGTCATGGCCGGCAACGCCGCCCGCATGGTCCGCAACGGCGCCGCCGTGCTCATGGACGGCGCTACCGAAGCCGTTCCAGGTACGCGGGTATCGGTGGTCTCCAAGCCCGGAGGCCGTTGGGACTACCCGCTGGGAACCGACAAGGTGGGGCGGGACATCCTGAGCCGAATCATTCATGGCTCCCGCATCTCCCTAGTCGTGGCCGTGGTTTCCATCCTCTGAGAACCTGTCTACGATCTCTGAAATAGGTTAAGTTGAGACTATGATCAGGGGAGGGGTAATCATGTCTCATTCCTATCCCAGCGACATCAGCCCGGAGCAATTCGCCCGTATTCTGCCGACGTTGGAGTCGGCCCGCCGTCGGACCAAGCCCCGCACCGTGGACTTATATGACGTTTTCTGCGGCGTGCTGTACCTCTTGAAAAGCGGGTGCCAGTGGCGAATGCTGTCGGCGGACTTCCCCAATTGGCGCACTTGCTACCAGTATTTCCGGCAATGGAGCGAGCGGCCTGGCCCGGCGAAAGAATCCATTCTGGAGCAAGTCCTAAAAAAAATCGGTTGGCGCGGTCCGACAAAGCAATGGTCGGAAAGAGCCGACCAGCTGCTGCATCGTGGACTCCCAGAGCGTCAAGAACACGGACACCGCCGGGCACAAGGGCTCTGACGCGGGCAAGAAGGTGTCCGGAATCAAGCGTCACATCGCGGTGGACACGCAAGGATTGCCCCATGCGATACACGTGACTACCGCCAATGTTACCGACCGGGCTGGGGCTTTGGCGATGTTTGACGAAAACCGGGCCGACCTCAGCCAGGTCCAGAACGTGCTGGTGGACGGGGGTTACACCGGGAAGCCCTTTGCCACTGCGGTGCAAAGCTTGTTGGGAGCCGCGGTGGAAGTGGTGCAACGCAACGAACTGCACACCTTCGTGGTGCTGCCAAAGCGATGGGTGGTGGAGCGGTCTTTCGCCTGGCTGGAAAAGTGCCGCCGACTCTGGAAGAACTGTGAAAGGAAGCTCAATACCAGCCGGCAGATGGTGGTGCTTGCCTTCATGGTGCTAATCCTAAAAAGATCGTAGACAGGCTCTTAGAGGTGGTGGTCGATACCACCAACGGCACACCCACCCTGGTAGTGAGGCTCGGGGACTCCGACAATCCCGCCCGGAATCAAGCGCTGGACTTCGTTTCAGGTTCCGGCGGCCGGATACTGCGGTTCGAATATGTGGTGCAGTTGGGAGACCGAGACAGTAACGGGCTCGCTGCACGTGCGGACCAACTACGCCTGAACGGCGGCACGATCCGCCACGCCACCACCGGCAAGGACGCCTACCGTGACCATTCCAGGCCCGGGAACGGCAACTTTGGGGCCCACAAGGTGGATGGCAGCCTGACTCCCACGTCGATCAAGCTGTGCGGCGCGCGGGTAGGCTCTGCGGTGGGCTATGCTAAGGAGGCTGAGCTGGACCTGTGCTGGGCCTGGGGAGCGCCATTCCGACCGACGCCTATGTCGTGATTGAAATGCGGGTTTGGGATTTCTGGTACGACGGTGATCCTCCCTACCCCTGGCGCGAAGTGGCACGCGGCAATGACCATACGGCCTGCGCCAGCAACACCGGCACTTGCGTGCAGCACACGAGGAGTGAACTGTTCCGGGGCACCCCCGACACATACTAGATGCGCATGCGCCGGGGCACCACCGTGCTGGCGACTTCCCTGCCATTGAGGGCGCAGGCCCCGAACAGAATTCCGCCGTGTTCAATGCCGGATTGTCCGGGTGTTTCCTGCTGGAAACTGTCGAGTCCTGCCGAACCCCGGATGGCGCTTTCTGGTTGGATCTGGCGTTCAGCGACCCGCAGGTAAGTGCGCTGATGACTGAAGTGTCGCAGGGCGTAGAGGATGCCGATTTCGTCGTTACGAACGGTACCGTGACTAACGTGGAACCTTGGAATGGTGTCGTCTATCGGGTCGTTCTGGTACCCACAGATCGGGGCCAGCCGGTGACCATTCAGCTACCGGCGAACAGCGTGCTGGGTGTCGGCGAGGGCCTCACCGCTGACGGCGTCAACACCTACACGCGGAACAACACGGCATCGAACGTCCTCACATTGCCAACCGCAGGCCCATAGCCAGAAGCCGATATGTCTCACAGCGGTGTAGACGAGCTCATCCATGAGCGAGGCATACCGCGTGTTGGAAACGGCTGCATCATGAATGACCGGCGGTGCTGCAAAGTTACGCGACACGAAACGTACGCAGCATGACACCAGTCCCATGTCGTCGGAGAGGGTTGATGTCGGGAGCGGCCGGATCTAAGCTGGACTTTGTACAAAAACTAGAAAAGCACAAAGCGAGGTAAGCTGACTTCACCCCATCTTTCGCCGTAGGTCAAGCCATGCTCACCCTGCCGGAAGCCGTTCTACCCGTCCTGCTACCCTTCACCACGCTGTTCCATAGCCGGACGTGGTGCGAAGCCCAGGTCCTGTTGGTCGGAACGATACTCACTGTCAATTTTCAAGGGGATTAGGCCGGCATTTTCACGGGCATTAGGCCACCCTGGGAGCGCGGTGATGTGACAAATATCAGCTTGGTGTTTCCCGGCACATTACCTCACCAAAAACGTTACCCACCTAAGATGGTTGCCTCAAATAAAATGTTACCGAAAACTTGGAGGCAGCCACGCGAGTGGAGGCATGAGCAGGATGGTAAAGCAAGAGTTGCTGGCTACAACGCGAGACCGTTACCGTTGCTCTTCCAAAAAGGACAAGAGCCGGATCCTCGACGAGTTCATCGCGGTCACCGGACACCATAGAAAGCACGGCATCAGGTTGCTCGGAAAGCTTGACGACCGCGGAGACACACCGCGTTTGGTGAAAAGCCGGCGCATCTATGATGAGGCCGTCAGGGAAGCGGTGATCGTGATCTGGGAAGCCGCCGACCGTATTTGCGGAAAACACCTGAAGGCGGCGCTGCCTCACTTGGTGGACTCCATGGAGCCGCCATGGCCACCTCGATCTTGACCCCGAGGTACGAGACCGGCTGCTGGCTGCCAGTGCAGCCACTCTCGACCGTCTTCTGAAGCCGATCCGTCCCACAGCAGGCAGCCGGCGCAGACGCCGGCGTCGACAATCGATTGGAAAACGTGTTCCGGTACGTACCTACAATGACTGGAACGGACCGCCGCCGGGCGTTCTGGAGATTGATCTGTTGGCGCACTGTGGTGGACCACTGCCCGGATCATTCATCCACAGCCTGGTCGCCACCGACATCTGCACCGGTTGGACTGAAGCCGTTCCCCTCCTGGCCAGGGAGCAGTCCCTAGTTGTGGAGGGACTGGAAGCCATCGGGCAGCGATTACCGTTCCGCATCCGCGGTATCGACTCGGACAACGACGGAGCGTTCATCAACGAGACGCTGATCCAGTACTGTGTCGATCTCGGTATCGAGTTCACCCCGTCGCGAGCATACCGCAGCAACGACCAGGCCTGGATCGAGCAGAAGAATGGCTCCGTGGTACGGCGTTTCGTCGGTCATGATCGTTACTTGGGGCAAGTTGCCGATCAGACCATGGCACCTGTACGGGGCGTTGCGTCTGTACATGAACTTCTTCCAGCCTTCGTTCAAGCTGATCGACAAGACCCGGTACGGGGCCACCACCGTCAAACGTTACAGTCCGCCGACCATGCCCTGCGACCGGTTGATCCAGCAGGATGAAACCAGCGATGAGATGAGGGCCGCGCTGACGGAGTACCGGGCCAGGCTGGATCCGGTGCTGTTGCTGCATACCATCCGTGAAGCCCAGTCGGCCTTGGTGGCGGCGACTACTCCGGAAGTGCGGGAAACGCCGTCAGGCGAAAGCCTCAGCAGGTTCCTGGCCAAGTTGCCGAGGCTGTGGCGCCAGGGTGAGGTCCAACCTACTCACGCAGCTCGCGTGCGAGGTCCCCGGCACTGGCGGACCCGCAAGGACCCTTTCGAGGGCGTCTGGGGCAACGTGCTGGTCTGGCTGCAGGCCGAACCGGACGCCACGGGCAAGGCGCTAATGGCTAGGTTGCAATCGGAACACCCCGACCGTTTCATCGAGGCACAGCTGCGAACCATGCAACGCCGAGTGAAGGAGTGGCGCGGCATCATGGCGAAACAACTGGTTTACGCTACTACCGATGAAACCTTCGTGGAACTCGATGGACTGCCGGAACTGGCGTTGATTGGAGCGGATTCCAAGTGCTAAAGTTTCGGTAACATTTCTCAGTGAGGCAACAGGATTCGGCAAATCTAGTTGACGCGGGACAACTGGCTTTTCCATCAGGCACAGGCGCCCGCAGGTCATATCATCACATACGCGGCCCTACCGTTTACTCCATTGGTCACGGTCATGGCGAAACCCACGACCAAAAGCATTGGCCAGTGGACAGGACCTGGCCATCGCCACGGTCTCTGTCAGCATTAACTTGGGTTGGCCGTAGGTGGGGCCCGCCGACCCGTCGTGTGCGTTGCGGACCACGCCGGCTGAGCAGGGCATCTATACGTCGCCGCTGAACATCTCCCGGGTGGTGACGGCGGCGAAGTCCGGATCGACGAAGTAGCTCTGCAGCGGGGAGTTGGCCGCCACCGGCCGGGGCCGCGCCGCGCGCCGCTCCCGGCAGAACCGCCTCAGGGTGTGCCCCATGCGCATTATCAGCGTCCGCAGCTCGTCCGGGGCCAGACCGGTGCGTTGGCGCAGGGTGTTGCGATGAACACCCGCTCCAACGGAACGCCAGGCGAGACTGAGCACCTCCCGGGCATCCGGTTCCAGCTGGTCTGTGAACTCCTTAGCCAACTCCGTGGTCCAGGGGCCCGGCGGCGGTCCCTGGGGTTGGGAGACAGGCGCCGCAGGCTCCGGCAACGGATGTGACGGAGCGATTTGGTCCGGAACCACTCCGGAAACTTTTGGAATGATGCGCCGCAGGACCTGGATCACCTCGCCTGTGTCGCACTCCAACTCAATGCTGACCTTAACCATGGCATCCACTCTGTGATGGCGCGTAACGGGAATGGATCCGGGAGTTTGTTTACCAAACTCCCAACGGGAGCACGATAAAATATAACTAAAGCGTAGCACAAGGAGAAACGTATGGCAGATAAGATCAGGGTCAAGGCAGGGTCTTTCGATTATTTGGGAAACAAGGGTAGCGGCAAGCTTGGAGGAAAAAGCGCAGGAGATATAGGGTCGAGGCATCCACAGGTTTGAGGGTGCGCGATGACGACAGAGCAGGGATCAGAAGCTGGATTGTCGCTGATTGAGGTGTTGGGTCGGGTGCGGGATCCGCGCAGCGCTCATGGGAAGCGTCATCCTCTGGGGGCGATTTTGGGATTGGCGGTGTGCGCCATGCTGTGCGGAGCGCGCAGTCTGTACGCCATCAGCCAATGGGGCCGAGATCAGGGTCAGGAAGTGTCCGAGGCCTTGGGGTTCACCCGGGAGCGGACGCCGTGCGTGTCCACGCTGCATCAGGTGTTCAGCAGGTTGGATCGGGAGGCGTTTGAAGGGGTGTTGGGGCAATGGCTGCAGGAGCGTGGCTGGTCAGAGAGTGCGGCGGTGGCCATTGACGGTAAAAGGTTGCGGGGCATCCACGGTGATCAGTTGCCTGGGTGATCCGTTGCCTGGGTGCATCTGGTGGCGGCGTACGCCCATCAGGTTGGGATTGTGGTGGGACAGCAGGCGGTGGGGGAGAAGAGGAATGAGTTGGCTGCGGTGGCGGGTCTGTTGGGGCAGTTGGACCTGGAAGGTCTGGTGGTAACGAAGGTCTGGTGGTAACCGGGGATGCCCAGTTCACCCAGCGGGAGGTGTGCCGACGGGTGGTGGCTCAAGGGGGCACTACTTCTTTGCAAGGGGGCACTACTTCTTTGCGGTGCAGGGCAATCAGCCCACCCGGCAGCAGGACATCACGGCCATCTGGGATGGTGAACCTGCGGCGGCGGCCCAGGGGCTCCAAACCAACCAGCACGGTGGTCGGGTGGAACAGCGGCGGTTGTGGGCCTCCGACCTGGTGGTGGGCTACAGCGACTGGCCGCACCGGGCCCAGGTATGCAAGATAGAGCGCATCGTCCGCAAGAAGAACGCCACTCGGCGAGAAGTGGCTTACGCCGTTACCAGCTTGCCACCCGAGGCAGCCGGTCCCGACCGGCTCCTCGCCCTTTGGCGGGGACACTGGGGCATCGAGAACCGAGTGCATTGGTACGGGACGTCACCTTTGATGAAGACCGCTCCCAAGTGCGAACGGGCTGCGCACCTCAGATCATGGCGGCCCTGCGCAATGTGGCCATCAGTGTGATGCGATTGGCTGGGGAAACCAATATCGCGGCCGCCTTGCGCCGCTGCGCCGTGCACCCATCACGTCCGTTAGCCTTGATCGGCGCACCACCCAAATAATCGAAAGACCCTGGGGTCAAGGTCAGCAAACCACGAGGAAACGGCAGGAGAGTGGGCTGGAATCGATTAGGGCGTGTTCACGCTAACGCAAGGCCTCGTAGATGAGAGCAAACAGGATAAACCCGCTGAATATCACGTCCAGCTTGTCGTAGCGGGTGAAGATGCGCCGGTAGGCTTTCAATCGACGTAACAACCGCTCAATCTCGTTCCGTCGTTTGTACAACTCGCGATCATATTCCCAGGGCTGCTTCCGGCTACTCAACGGCGGCGCCACCGGTTGATAGGCCCAGGTCCATTTGATAGCCCAGGTCCTTTGCCAGTTGCCGCGTGGCGTCGCCCTCGTAAGCGCGATCCATGAGCAGTGCCGGTCCCGCGGGTTGTGGCCCCAGGCTGCACAGCAAGGCGCGTCCTTCCGGCCCGTCATGGGCTTCCCCAGGGGAAAGCGCGAAGGTCACGGCCCTCCGGTCATCCGTGGCAACCAGATGAACCTTGGTGTTCCGGCCGCCCCGGGATTTGCCGATGGCTTGCAGCCCTTTTTCGGAGCGCACCCGTCCCGTCCGGGTGCACCTTCACACTGGTACTGTCCAGGGCCACCGCCTCCACATTGACCCGCAGGATCTGCTCTTCCTGCAAGGCGGCGAATACCCGATCCAGCACGCCGCTTTTGGACCAACGGTTCATCCGCGTGTAGACAGTGTGCCAATTGCCAAAGCATTCGGGCAGTCCCCGCCACTTGCAGCCATGCTCTAACACGTAGAGGATGGCGTTGAGCACCTGGAGGTTGTTAATCTGGAGGTTGTTAATACTGACGTTGCCGCGTTGTACCGGCAAGTAGGGGGCAATGCGTTCATACTGTTCCGGGCTGATTTCCATGTGCCCAAGGATACGTCATCAACCCATAGTGTGAACACGCCCTAGTATTACAGTCGCGCTTGAGGAGAAGGTGTCTGAAGGTGTCTCCGGTAGTGACATTGCATGGCCCGGGCCTGGTGCCGCCGTCTCCATCCCGCCCAGTGGATGGTCAGGGCAGGACTGCCACGGGGCAACCACAGCAGCCGGCATAGCAACCGTCTGACCTCGGGCACGGGTCAGTGGGATGAGTTCTCCCACGAACCTATCCCCCTTTTACCATCGCCACCGGCGGCGTAGGACCGGATTACCGCCAGAAAGGCATGGGCCAGCAGCGCCAGGGTGATGTGTCGATACCAGCCGACCCACCGGCGTACCTCATACTCGTCCAGCCCCACCTCTTGCTTGGCCTCCTTGAAGGCGTCTTCGATGATCCACCGGGTGCCCGCCACGCGCACCAGTTCCGCCAGCGCTACCTCTCCGGTACCAAAACAGGCGTAGTAGGCCAGGTCCTCGGGATCGACGATGCTGCGACGCACCAGCAGCCAACGCCCCTGGTCTGGCTCCGACCCAGGTCCTATCGGCAGCCAACCCCAATCGTAGAGGCGTGGCCCCTTGCTGCCATCACCGGCGCTCAGACGTTGCCATCGGTCATCGGGTATCTGCTGGGCCAGTTCACGGGCTGCCACTTGAGCCGAGCCATCCTCCGTGTCCGCCCACAACGGCTCGTTGTTCTTCACCGCCAGCACGTAGGACAGGCCCTGCTCCTCCAGCCACCGCCGCAGTTTCCGGTCATTGCCGTACACCGTATCCCCAGTTACCCAGGCAAAGGGCACCCCAACCGCCACCGCCCGGGCGATCATCCGTTGGGCCAGTTGCGCCTTGGTGTGAAAGACCACGTCCTGGGCCACACCGGCTTCCCGCCACCGCTCCCCGTCTGCCGCCCACTCCTGGGGCAGATACAGCTCCCGATCCAGAAAGGCCGCGCCCTTCGACTGCCATAGGCCAGGAACACGCCGATCTGGCAATTCTCCACCTTCCCCGCCGTCCCGCTGTACTGCCGCTTCACTCCTACCGATTTCTTGCCCTGTTTCAGGAACCCGGTCTCATCCACCACCAGCACCCCGCCGGGGTCGCCCAGATGCTCCGCCACATACCCTTGCAGGTCGTCCCGCACCTCATCAGCGTCCCACTGGTACACCGCCAGCAACCGCTGCACCCCGTCAGGCGTGGCGTCGCCAGCATATTCCGCCAACTGCCACCCGTTCTTGCGCTCCACCGACCCCAGCAACCCTTGCAGGTATGCCAGAACCCGCTGACGAGACTCGCTGCGGCTGAAACCATGGGCGATACGCCCGTGCAACGCCTGGAGCACAGCCTCCCAGTCCAGCGTTTCTTCCAGCACATCCTCTCGCTCCAGTAACGTCTGACCCATTTCCAACCCCTCCGCTCTCAACAGTAATCATGGGTCTATCCTACCAAAGGTAAGCGAGACTGTAATACTAACCGTTGGTGCTAGTTTGAGATGATATTGAAAATGCCACCGGGTTCCTTATCCCCAATCCACCGAAAGGGTGAATGTGCCAGCGTGCTGAGGGGATGAGAAAATGCTCCCGCGCTTCGGGGATAATGGTTTTTGGGACAAGAAACCGACCCGAAACGAGGAGCACTCAAAAGATGCTACCACTGGGCAGCCCCGACCGCATCCATGTCGCCTTCGATGATCACCGCCTGGTGACCAACGCCGGACTGCTTTTGCCGGTCACTTTGGCCCAGCACCTGGGTGTGGGTGAGCTGGTGGACAACAACGTTGACCTGGGAGAAACGCCGGGTCGAGCCAACCCGGGGGACAAGCTGCTGACGCTGGTGGCCTCGGCCCTGGCCGGTGGCGACTGCATCGATGACGCCGACGTGTTGCGCACCGGCGGGACGGCCAGCGCCATCGGCTGCGTGGTCAAAGCGCCATCCACGCTGGGGACCTTTCTGCGCAGCTTCCGGTGGGGTCATGTCCGCCAGCTGGATCGGGTGAGCCGGGAGTTGCTGGCGCGGGCCTGGGCCGCTGGGGCCGGACCTGGAGACGAGCCGTTGACCATCGACTTGGACTCCACCATCTGCGAGACCTACGGACTGGGCAAGGAGGGCGCCCGCCGCCATGGTTACACCGGCCAGCGGGGCTATCACCCGCTGCTGGCCGTGGCCGCGGACACCGGCGACGTGCTGATGGCGCGGCTCCGTGAGGGTCGGGCCAACACGGCTCGGGGCGCCGCCCACTTCCTGCGGGAGACGGTGGGGCGGGTGCGCTACGCTGGGGCCACCGGACAACTCACCGTGCGCGCCGACAGCGGCTTCTACTCCCACGCCATCGTCGCGGTCTGCCGGAAGCTGGATGTCCACTTCTCCATCACCGTCCGCCAGCACGCCCGGTTGCGCAATCTCATCGAGGCCATACCCGAGCAGGACTGGACACCCATCTCCTACTGGATGGACGGCGCCGCCGACGTGGCCGAGACTGAATACACTCCATTCGAGAGCCAGCCCGACGCCGCGCCGGCGCGTCTCATCGTACGCAGAGTGAAGCCCACGCCCGGTTCCCAACTGGCGCTCATCGCCGACTACAGCTACCACGCCTGCATCACCGACCGGGAGGGCGAAACTCTGCAACTGGAGGCCGACCACCGCCGCCACGCCGAGATCGAGAACGCCATCCGCGACCTGAAGTACGGCGTGGGGCTCAATCATCTACCCTCAGGACGCTTCGCCGCTAACGCCGCCTGGCTGGCCGTCCAGGTCATGGCGCACAACCTGGCCCGCTGGACGGCGCGCATCGGTCTGGGCGAGCAGATCCTTACCACCAAGACCCTCCGGCGACGCTTCTTCTCCCTGGCTGGACGCATCACCCGCAGGGCCCGCCGCCTCACCCTGCATCTTCCCCAAGGCTGGCCCTGGCAAAACCAGTTCATGCAGGCCCTGGCCCGGCTGCGAGCCCTGCCGCTCCCTTCCTGACGGCGTAGCTAGCGCCCGACCCTTCAACCAGACCGCCCAACCGCCTGGCAGACCCGCGTCAGGCTGGGCACCGCGTGTCTCCAGCTGCCATCGACTATGGTGATCTTGCCCGCCGCCGCCGCTCGCGAGCCGTCAACATCCTCCTGGCGTAGCTGTGTCGACCCGCACCCGCCCGCATCCGGCGGGATCAGGGCACTGCAGCCATCAACCACGCTTCTCATCCCCTGCGTCACCAACCCACTCGCGTCCCTTCGGTGGATTCGGGCTTATGCTGTAAGTTGATCCGCTCTACAGCGGAGGAGCCCTGTGAACATCGCCGATTTTATCACCGAACTCTACTGCCAGATAGACGACGCTTTGCCCCGATTGCCCCAGCATCCCCAAGCCGTGCTCTCCCGGGGCGAAGTGGTCACCATCGGAGTGCTCTACGCCGTCAAGGGCGTCAGCCGCCGCGCCTTTTACGACTGGCTCAGGCACAACTATGGAGATCTCTTTCCCAAACTCCCCCAGCGCACCCGCCTCTTCCGCCGCCTGGAAGCCAAAGCCTGCTGGACCGGCTATTTCCTGGCTCAGCCCACCATCCTGGGCGTGGCCGACAGCTATGGCGTCGAACTGGGCCATCCGGTAAGGGCGGGGCGTCAGCTCCATCAGGTGGGCCAGCGAGGCAAGTCCAATCAGCGCTGGGTCCGGGGCGGCAAACTCTGCGTCGTGCTCAACAAATTGGGGCTGATTGTGGATTGGGACTGCGCCACTGCCAACGTCCATGACCAGCGGTTCTTACCCTTGTTGGCCTGCTACGACGGCCAGATGATCATACTGACTGACACCGGCTTTCACCGCGCCAAAGGCGACCCAGACAACGTGAAACTGTGTCGTCGCGGCCAATGGAACGTGCGGATGATCGTGGAAACCACCTTCTCCATGATGACCACGGTGTGGGGCAGCAAGGAGATGCGTCATAACACCTGGCGAGGATTTGAGGCGCATCTGAGTTACCTGATGGCCGCCTTCGTAACTGTTCAGAGTTGGTGAGGTAAATTGGCCGAAGGCGGGCTGCCAGACGCTGGCACGGGTGGCGGTGGTTATGTCATATAGAGGGAGTGGATACTGAGAGTGACCTGATCACCGCCGACCGCGATTTCCTCATCGCCATCATCGCCCAACTGCAGGCCACCGTTCTGGAACAGCAGCGGGTGATTGAGCGGTTGGAGCGGCGGATTGCCGAACTGGAAGGCCGGGCGAAGCCGGACGGCCCGCCGCGAATGCCCGGCCTCAAGGCGAAATCGGGCAGCCAGCCGCCAGCGCAGCAGCAGCCCAGAAAGCAGCGACGCCACGGCTTCGCCCGCCCGCGCATGACACCGACCCATCGGGTGGAGCACGTGGTGGAGAGCTGTCCCGATTGCGGGACGCACCTGACTGGCGGCTGGGTCCAGCGCACCCGGGAAGTCATCGAGTTGCCGGTGGTTCCGGTGCAAGTCACCGAGCATGTCTTCATCGCCAGGACCTGCCCAGTGTGTCGGCGGCGCCGAGTGCCCACCGCGCAACTGGACGGCGTGGCACTGGGGCGCCAACGCCTGGGCGTCAACCTGATCAGCCGCATCGCCACGCTACGGGAAGAAGGGCGCCTGCCGATCCGCAGCATCCAGTGGTATCTGCGCACCGTCCATCAGCTGCGCCTCAGCGTGGGGGCCATTGTGAGCGCCATTCACCAGACCGCGCAACAGGCCCAACCAGCAGTGGCCGCGATGGTGGACCGCATCCGCGCCAGCCCAGTGGTCCACGCCGACGAAACCGGCTGGCGTCAGAATGGGAACAACGGTTACGTCTGGACTTTCAGCACCCCCACCGAGCGCTACTTCCTGCGGCGGGGTCGGGGCAAGGCGGTGGTGGACGAAGCGCTGGGCGAGGCATTCTCCGGAGTACTGGTCAGCGATTTCTACGCCGCCTATCACCATTACGATGGCCCCAAGCAACGGTGCTGGGCGCACCTACTGCGGGACATCCACGACTTGGTGGCCCTCTACCTCAAAGATGCCCCGCTGGCCCGCTGGGCGGTGGCAGTCCATCGACTCTACGAGGAAGCCAAAGCCTTCTCTCATCCTCAGGCCCAGCGACGGCGTGTCGCTCAACTGGCCTTGGAGCGGAAGCTGCTGGCCATCTGCCGCCCTTTCCTGGCTGACCCGCTAGCCGTCCAGGGCAAGCTGTACCGGCGCATTGAGCGCCACATCAAGGAACTCTTCGTCTTCGTGGCCGAACCAGACGTGCCAGCGGACAACAACGCTGCCGAGCGCAGCCTGCGTCATCTGGTCATCAGCCGCAAGGTCAGCGGCGGCACCCGCTCGGAGCAGGGCACCGAGAGCACGATGACGCTGGCATCCATCTTCGGCGCCTGGCGCGCCCAAGGACTAAATCCTCTCGCCGCCTGCCGTCAGCTGCTCACTTCCCCCCAAGTCTGAACTGTTACAGCACCAACGGTTACTAGTACCGTTGCCAGGTAGATTTGTAAGAATATAAGAAAGCAGCCATACTTAGTATTACAGTTGCACTTGAATTGAGGGCCTCTGAAAGAGTCTCTTGTAAGAGCCTGTCTACGATCTTTTGAGGATTAGCACCATGAAGGCAAGCACCGCCATTTGCAGGCTGGTATTGAGCTTCCTTTCACAGTTCTTCCAGAGTCGGCGGCACTTTTCCAGCCAGGCGAAAGATCGCTCCACCACCCATCGCTTTGGAAGCACCACGAAGGTGTGCAGTTCGTGGCGTTTCACGACTTCCACTGCGGCTCCCAACAGGCTTTGCACCGCAGCGGCAAAGGGCTTCCCGGTGTAACCCCCGTCCACCAGCACCTTCTGGACCTGGCTGAGGTCGGCCCGGTTTTCGTCAAACATCGCCAAAGCCCCAGCCCGGTCGGTAACATTGGCGGTAGTCACATGTATCGCATGGGGCAATCCTTGCGTGTCCACCGCGATGTGACGCTTGATTCCGGACACCTTCTTGCCCGCGTCATAGCCCTTGCTATCGGCACTGTCCGTGTTCTTGACGCTCTGGGAGTCCACGATGCAGAAGCTGGTCTGCTCTTTCCGTCCATTGCTTTGCCGGACCGCGCCAACCGATTTTTTTTAGGACTTGCTCCAGAATGGATTCTTTCGCCGGGCCAGGCTGCTCGCTCCATTGCCGGAAATACTGGTAGCAAGTGCGCCAATTGGGGAAGTCCGCGGGCAGCATTCGCCACTGGCACCCGCTTTTCAAGAGGTACAGCACGCCGCAGAAAACGTCATACAAGTCCACGGTGCGGGGTTTGGTCCGGCGGCGAGCCGACTCCAACGTCGGCAGAATCCGGGCGAATTGCTTCCGGCTGATGTCGCTGGGATAGGAATGAGACATGATTACCCCTCCCCTGATAATAGTCTCAACTTAACCTATTTCAGAGATCGTAGACAGGTTCTAAGGGATTCCAAGGATCGGGCTTGGTGCCACCGGCTCCACCACGGCTACCATATAGGCAGGTCAGTGCTCTCATAAAGTAGTCACAGCAGCGTGCATAACAGCCGTCTAACTTCGGGCACGGTCAGCGACATGAGTCCTTCCTACAAAGCGCGGCTGTAATATTAGGCATGATCTTTGTGTGAGGAAGTGCCCAGCCATGGCTGCCATCAAGTATAAAGTAGAGTTGACCGAGGCCGAACGCTCGCGTCTCAATGAGGTGTCCCAGCGAGGCAAGGCGTCAGTGCGCACCGTGAAGCGGGCGCTGTCGCTGCTCAAGGCTGACCAGGGGCTTCGGGACCGTGAGATAGCCGATGTGCTGTTGGTCAACGCGGCCACGGTCGCCAGAGCGCGGAAGCGGTACGTGGAGGAAGGACTTGAGGCCGCCATCAATGACCGACCGCGGCCGGGCCAGGAGCGCAAGCTGGACGGCAAGCAGGAAGCGCACTTGATCGCCATTGCGTGCCGCGCCGCGCCCGCAGGGCACACGCACTGGACACTCCAGTTGTTGGCCGACCAGGTGGTGGAGTTGGAGTTTGCCGATAGCATCTCCCTGGAGACGGTGCGCCAGATGCTCAAAAAAACGCACTCAAGCCGTGGCAGAAGCAGGAGTGGTGTATCCCCAAGGTGAGCGGGGAGTTCGTGGCGCGGATGGAGGACGTGCTGGACCTGTACCAACAGGCGTACCATCCGGAGCGTCCGGTAGTGTGTTTCGACGAGACCTCCCGGCAGACGAGACCTCCCGGCAATTGACTGGGGAGGTGCGTCCGCCCCTGGAGGCTGCCCCGGGACGGGTGGCACGCTATGACACCGAGTACCAGCGCAACGGGACACGGAACCTGTTCATGATCTGTGAGCCGAGGGGTGGCTGGAGACCTGTGGAGGTGACCGAGCGCCGCACTGCCGTGGACTTCGCGCACCAGATGCGGTGGCTGGTGGACGAGGCATACCCTGATGCCGAGGTGGTCCGGCTGGTCTGGACAACCTCAACACCCACAAGCTCGGCGCGCTCTACGCAGCATTTGAGCCATCCGAAGCTCGGCGCATCGCCCAACGCCTCGAGTTTCATTACACTCCTACGCACGGCAGTTGGCTGAATCCTGTCCTGAGCTTGCCGAAGGGATGGCTGAGATCGAGTTGAGCGTCTTCAGCAGGGGATGTCTGAACCGCCGGATCAGCGATGAGGCGGAGCTGCGGCGAGAGGTTGCGGCGCTCGAACGCGAGCGCAACGCAGCAAAATCAGCCATAGACTGGCGGTTTACCACCCAAGATGCTCGCCGTAAGCTCCAATATATCTATCCGACAAGATCAGATTGAAACAGTACTAGTACTACAGCCGCACTACTGTTACCAGTTGCGATAATGGACGTTGGTAGTGGCTTTGTTGCGCTCTGGCTTGATGTCGCCGTCTCCACTGGGACCAGGACAGAACGAAATCGGCAGACCGGTTTGGAGTCCATATCAGGCGGGTAAGCAGCCGACGCACCTCTGGGACTGTCAATGGGATCAGGCTCCGGTCCCGGCAGGGACCGCCCCCTTTCCGGCAGGCATCCCGGTGTCGTGGCTTGATACCTGATCACCGCCAGGTAAGCGTGAGCCAACATCGCCAGGGTGATGTGGCGATACCAGCCATCCCATCTGCGTACCTCGTACTGGTCCAGTCCCACCGGTCCCTTGGCCGCCTCGAAGCATTCCTCGATGGCCCAGCGGCGGCCCGCCACCTGCACCAACTCCGCCATTGCGGTACCGGACGGGCCGAAGCCAACGTAGTAGGCCAGCTCATCGGGCTTGGCAATGCTGCGCTGGGCCAGCAGCCAGTACTCTTTGCCCGGCTCCCGCAGGGGCCGTATCGCCACGGTGGTCCAGTCATAAAATCTGGGACCCTTGGCGCCGTCCCCCGCGCTCAGCCGCTGCCAGCCCGATTCGTCAACCCACGACGCCAAACGATCTACCCTCACTTGGCGGGGCCCCTTTTCGGTCCAGGCCCACAACTGCTCGTTGCGCTTGATGGCCAGCACCTGGGGGATGCCCTCCTCCTCCAGCCACCGCCGCAGGTTGCGGTCGCTGCCGTAGACCGCGTCTCCAGTAACCCAGCCGCAGGGAATTCCCGATCCCACCGCCCGCTCCAGCATCCGCTGGGCCAACTGAGGCTTGGTGCGGAATTCGACATACTCCGGCACCCCGGCCTCACGGCGTCGCTCCCGGTCCTCCGCCCATACCTGAGGCAGATACAACTCCCGGTCCAGCAGGGTCCTGCCCCTGGCGCCAGCGTAGGCCAGGAATACTCCCACTGGGGAATTTTCGATCCGCCCCGCTGTGCCGCTGTACTGCCGCGGCACCCCCACCGACTTGCTCCCCTTCTTGAGGAAGCCGGTCTCGTCCACCACCAGCACCCCGTCGGCGGCGCCCAGATGCTCGACCACGTAGTCCCTGAGGTCATCTCGAACCTGGTCCGCGTCCCACCGGTAGGTGCATGGCAGGCGCTGCACCCCGTCAGGAGTGGCATCCCCCGCCTGCTCCGCCAACTGCCAGCCATTCTTGCGCTCTACGGAACTGAGCAGCCCCGCAGGTACTCCAACACCCGTCGCCTTGGCTCCGCACGCCGGAACCAGCCCGCGATGCACTCATGCACCCTCTTGATGCCCTCAGCCCACCGGGCCACTTCCGCCGCATCATCCATCTCAACAGCCACCGCCTCACCTCACACTGCTTGACTGTCCCTAATTCTACCCGCTCTTAATCTGCGCCTGTAGTACTAGTACCGTTGCCAGGTAGATTTGTAAGAATATAAGAAAGCAGCCATACTTGGGCATGATCTTTGTGTGAGGAAGTGCCCAGCCATGGCTGCCATCAAGTATAAAGTAGAGTTGACCGAGGCCGAACGCTCGCGTCTCAATGAGGTGTCCCAGCGAGGCAAGGCGTCAGTGCGCACCGTGAAGCGGGCGCTGTCGCTGCTCAAGGCTGACCAGGGGCTTCGGGACCGTGAGATAGCCGATGTGCTGTTGGTCAACGCGGCCACGGTCGCCAGAGCGCGGAAGCGGTACGTGGAGGAAGGACTTGAGGCCGCCATCAATGACCGACCGCGGCCGGGCCAGGAGCGCAAGCTGGACGGCAAGCAGGAAGCGCACTTGATCGCCATTGCGTGCCGCGCCGCGCCCGCAGGGCACACGCACTGGACACTCCAGTTGTTGGCCGACCAGGTAGGTGGTGGAGTTGGAGTTTGCCGATAGCATCTCCCTGGAGACGGTGCGCCAGATGCTCAAAAAAACGCACTCAAGCCGTGGCAGAAGCAGGAGTGGTGTATCCCCAAGGTGAGCGGGGAGTTCGTGGCGCGGATGGAGGACGTGCTGGACCTGTACCAACAGGCGTACCATCCGGAGCGTCCGGTAGTGTGTTTCGACGAGACCTCCCGGCAGACGAGACCTCCCGGCAATTGACTGGGGAGGTGCGTCCGCCCCTGGAGGCTGCCCCGGGACGGGTGGCACGCTATGACACCGAGTACCAGCGCAACGGGACACGGAACCTGTTCATGATCTGTGAGCCGAGGGGTGGCTGGAGACCTGTGGAGGTGACCGAGCGCCGCACTGCCGTGGACTTCGCGCACCAGATGCGGTGGCTGGTGGACGAGGCATACCCTGATGCCGAGGTGGTCCGGCTGGTCTGGACAACCTCAACACCCACAAGCTCGGCGCGCTCTACGCAGCATTTGAGCCATCCGAAGCTCGGCGCATCGCCCAACGCCTCGAGTTTCATTACACTCCTACGCACGGCAGTTGGCTGAATCCTGTCCTGAGCTTGCCGAAGGGATGGCTGAGATCGAGTTGAGCGTCTTCAGCAGGGGATGTCTGAACCGCCGGATCAGCGATGAGGCGGAGCTGCGGCGAGAGGTTGCGGCGCTCGAACGCGAGCGCAACGCAGCAAAATCAGCCATAGACTGGCGGTTTACCACCCAAGATGCTCGCCGTAAGCTCCAATATATCTATCCGATAAGATCAGATTGAAACAGTACTAGGTAGGTCTCAGCGGATAAAGCGCAGGCGATCAGAGGATCTCTGCTCCCGGTTCGTTGAGCATCGCCTGGCGCAGCAGCGGCACTGGGGGCCCGCCCCAGGATAACGTGGCGTCGTGGAACCGGCGGAGGCTGTACGCCGCCCCCTCCTGCCGCCGCCAGTCCTGCCTAAGCTTCAGCAGCATCAGCTTGCCCAGGGTGTAGTTGAGGTAGCCCGGGTCGAAGGTACCCCGTAGGGCCTCGCGCCGGGCCGGGTGCTCCTCCATATAAGCATGGGCCTGGAAGAACTGGGTTGCCTCGTCCACGGTCATGCCTTGGGTGTGCATGCCCAGCGAGCAGAGGTAGCGGCAGTTCCGGACCAGGGCTTCCAGCAATTGGGTCAGCCACAGCGCCGGGTTGTCGCGGCCATACTCCGTTTCCAGCATCATCTCCTCGGTGTAGTGCGCCCAGCCCTCGGTGAAGGCGTAAGAGGTTGCTACCCGATTGATCAGAGGTAGACCACCTCCGTATCGATTGTGCAGGTTGTGGACGTAGTGGCCGGGATAGACCTCGTGGACGCTGATGATTTTCAGCGTGTGGTAGTTGAAGTTGGTCAGCCACTCCTCCTGCTGGCGCGGCGTCCAATCCGGCTCCACTGGGGTGACGTAGTAGAACGCCTCGGTGGCGACCTCCTCCAACCCACCAGGCGAGTCCATGGCGGCGAAGGCGTAGCGCATGTAGGACGGTGTCTCGGTGACCTGGCAGCGTTCCTCGGAAGGCAGGCTGATGATGTCGTGGTCGATGAGAGCCTGGCGGATGTCCTCCAGCATGTCCCGGGTTTCGGGAATCAGGGCCTCCGCGGACGGATGGTTGACCGAAACTTGGGCGACGGCTTCTCGTACCGACTTGCCGGGCGCCACCAACGCGGCCGCTTCGTCCAAGCGGCGCAGGTTCTGCTCCAGGTTGGCCTGGCCAATGGACAGAACATCCAGGAGCGGCGTGTTCACACCTTCTCCGACTTCCAGCATCCGGCGGTAGAGATCAGAGCCGATGGCGAACTCCGGGCGGGTCCGGCGGGCCTGTAGCCGGTGTGCGAACCCGGTGACCGCGGTCGCTGCATTCTCCCGCGCCGCATCGAACTCGGCAGCCACATCCGGAGCTTCGGTGGCGCATTCGGCGGAGGCAGCAGCCAGTCCGGTGCGATAGAACGACGCCATGCCGTGGTAGGCCTCGACCGCCATGTCCCGCACGGGTTCGCCAAGCTCGGATTCGGTCAGATTGTCCAGCGTGGCCAGAAAGTCAGGCACTTGCCGCAGGGCCTCGGTCGCCGCGCGCAGGCGGTCGGGCAGCGGCGCATAGTCCCGCTGCACGTAGCTGCCGACGCCGATGTAGCCGACCTGCCTCTGGGGGTTGTTGTTCAGCGTTCGCATCTCTTCCAGATTGAACAGCTCACGCCGGAGAAACATCTCCAGCAGGCTCCGCGACAGGCGGTCCATCCTGCTTTCTTCGTCCGCGCCTTGGGCGTCCTCCGGCGGCAACGATGAGAGTTGGGCTAGCGAGCGGTGCAGTTCTTCGATGCGACGTGCCACACGTCCAGAGGAGAAATCGGGCAACCGCCCATCGTACTCATGACGGCCGATACGGCTGCCGGCGGTGGGCACGAATTCCCAATGTTCGCGGATGGCTCGCTCGGTCAAGTTGTCGACAGCCTGGTTCATGGTACGTCTCTCCGAAAAGCCGCCTAACCGGTACGGGATTGAATAGACGTGGGGGCGACCGACCGGCCGCCCCCATTGTTGGTATCGTCAACGCTTGATTACGCGAGCAACTCGCTGATGAGGAACTTGGGGCTGATGTCGGTGAAGTTCGGCACGTCCCCAACCAGCTCGCGGCCGTGCGTCTTGAATCCCTCGTGCACCCCGTCCACGTCGTTGAAGAACAGGTAGCCGATGGCCGTGTACATTGGCGGCGCGTTGGGGTCGGTGTCGGAGATGCCCTTTTCCACGTTGTAGTAGCGCATCCCGAAGGTGGTCAGTCGTTCCTGCACCAGCGGCATGTGCGTATTGCAGTAGTAGTCGAAATCGAAGGACTTGCCCTCTTCGTTATCGTAGAAAACGGTTACCTTGATCATGCCAGAGTCTCCTGTGGTGTTGCTCAGTGATAGACGTTGGTACCGGAGCCGCCGCCGGCCGCGATGGTCTCGCCGCTGATGGCGATGCTGCGGGGCGAGGCCAGGAAGGCAACCACCCAAGCCAGCTCCTCGGCGTCGACGATGCGCCGGGTGGAGTTGCGGGCGGCGGCGCGGCGCTCGATCTCTTCGACGGTGGTGCCCTCGCGTTCCGCCTGCTCGGCGTACATGGGGCCGCTGCGCTCGGTGCGGGTCGTGCCGGGATGCACCAGGTTGACGCAGACGCCGTGGCTCCCCAACTCCTCGGCCAGGTACTTGGTAAGGTTGGACAGGCCGGAGTTGCGGACGCCGGCGCTGAGGTTGCCCTCCGCCCGGCGAGCGGACAAACCGCCGACGTTCACGATGCGACCCCAGCCCTGTTGCTGCATGAAGGGCGCGACGGCACGGGCACAACGCAGGTAGCCCATGACCTTGGTGTCCAGGTCCAGCATCACGTCTTCGTCGCGGATTTCGGCCAGAGACCCGCGGGCAAGGCCGCCGGGCGCGGCGGCGTTGTTCACTAGGATGTCGATGCTCCCGCCCAGGGCCTCGGCAGCCCGGGCCACCATGGCATTCACCTGATCGGTGCTGGTCATGTCGGAAACGATGGGGACGACCGTCCTGCCGGTATCACCAGCAATATCCTCGGCCGATTCGGACAGGGTATCCGCGTATCGTCCCGTGATCGCGACGCCGCAGCCATCTGCGGACAGAACCCGAGCGACTGCCTTGCCGATACCGCGACTGCCTCCGGTAACGATTGCCGTCTTGCCATCAAGTTGCAGATCCATACTCGGAGGACCTCCCGGTCAAAGTAGCGGCATTGTACACCAGGCAAACGATCAGGGGGCAGGTATGACACCCGCCCCCTGACACACATGAAGCGCGCTAGTTCGGATGCCGTTTAGGCAACCTGCACCGTGGCTCCGGCCTCTTCCAGCTTTGCCTTGATGCTGTCAGCGTCATCCTTGTTCACCCCTTCGCGGACGCGGGTCGGGGCGGACTCCACCAACTCCTTGGCTTCGCGTAGGCCGAGGTCGGTAACCTCGCGCACGGCCTTAATGACGTTGATCTTGTTGGCGCCGAAGTCGGCCAGAGTGATGGTGAACTCGGTCTGCTCGTCGGCGGCGGACGGAGCGTCGTCGGTTACCACACCGGCGGCCGGACCGGCGGCAACGACAACAGGAGCGGCCGCAGAAACGCCAAACTCTTCCTCGATGGCCTTGACCAGATCGGCCAAATCCATCACGCTCATGCCCTTGATCGCGTCAAGAACTTCCTGGTTCACTGCCATGATAGAAGCCTCCTAATAGTTGTTTACGATTACCGTTGGATGATGGTTGCTATTCCGCTGCTTCAGCCGGCTGCAACTGTTCCATTCTGGCCTGCAAGACGTAGGCCAGACCGAGGATGGTTCCGTTGAGTACGGTGGCCAGACCATATAGCGGCGACTGTATGGCGCCCAACAGCTGGGCCACAAGGATCGGGCGGGGAGGCAAATCTGCCAACCGTGACACTTCTTCGGGTTGCATGGAAACGCCCTGCCCTACGACTGCGCCATTTACCGCAAGAACGCCGGCACTGGCCCGGACCGCCTGGCTGACCGCCTTGGCAATGGTGGCAGCATCATCGTAGCCCAGCGCTATAGCGGTTTGACCCGATATAACGTCCTTGAGCTGAGGAATTTCCGCAGCGTCGGCGGCGCGGCTCAGCAGGTTGTTCTTCACGACGACGAATTCAACGCCACCGTCTAGCATCCTGCGGCGGAGATCCACCATTTGATTAGCATTCATGCCGGAGTAGCCGGTGGAGATGACGATGGAACTGCGTTCCAATTTGTCCTTCAACTCGGCTACCCGATCGATTTTTTCCTGGGTTGGCAAGGTCTGCTCCTAGATTAGAACGGTCATAAAGAAATCCCGCGCTCCGAGACGGAGGCGCGGGTTCTTCGGCGTGCGCACGGGTGAGAGGCCTGGCGCGCTGATGATCCACACTGTCTGCCGGAATACTCCGGCGGATCGCCTCGGCGGGCGGCTGGCACCGCCATTATTCCCTTAGGGAACCCGCTGTCTCGGGCATGGTAAACGATATTCAATTGTGTGGGTCAGTCTAGCATCCCCTCTCGGGATTGGCAACGAGCGATGTCGGCCCGACGTTTTACTCGGGTCTCATCGCCTGGAGCGTTGCCACGTCCACGGGGAGGCCGGGCCCCATGGAGGAAGTGATGTACGCAGACTTGATGAAGGCGCCTTTCACTGCTTCCGGGCGCTCACGCATGACGGAGTCCATGAACACGGTCAAGTTGTCCACCAGGGCGTCGGTCTCGAAGGAAGACTTGCCGAACTGGCCGTGGATGATGGCGGTTCGATCGGTTCGGAACTCCAGCCGGCCGGCCTTGGACTCCTGGATGACCCGGGGCAGGTCCCGGGCAGGGACCAAGGTGCCAGTGCGAGGATTGGGCATCAATCCGCGGCGGCCCAAGACACGACCCAACCGGCCTATCTTGGACATTATCTCCGGGATCGCCAGTCCCACGTCGAATTCGACCCAACCACTTTCCACCTGAGCGATCAGGTCGTCGTCGCCAACATAGTCGGCGCCGGCCTGGCGTGCGATGTCGGCTGCTTCCCCGTTAGCAAACACCAACACCCGCACCTCTTTACCCAGACCGTGGGGGAGCACAGTGACACCGCGAACCTGCTGCTCAGCGTGGCGCACGTCGGCGTTAGTGCGGAGATGGACCTCTATGGTCTCGTCAAACTTGGCGGTGGACAGTTCCTTCACCAAGTCGATGGCTTCACGCGGCTGGTGAATACTATCCTCCGAAACACGCTCGGCAACGGCGTTGTAGCGGCGGCTGTGTTTGGGCATTTTCGATTCTCCCTTCGAGCGTTTCCCGGGCCGGATGCGCGGCGGCGTCAGTCGCCTTCGACCGTGATCCCCATGCTGCGGGCGGTGCCGGCGATGATGTTCATGGCCTGTTCGACGGTGTTGGCGTTGAGATCCTTCAACTTCTCCTCGGCGATGCCACGGAGGACGTCGCTGGGGATGGTAACGCCGATAGGAGTGGCTACGTCACCCTGCCCTTTCGCGATGCCGGCAGCCCGGCGAAGCAGGTCAGAGGCCGGTGGGGTGCGGGTAACGAAGGTGAAGGAACGGTCCTGGTACACCGTCAAGTGAACGGGCACGACCGTGCCAGCCTGGCCGCTGGTGCGCTCGTTATAATCCTTGACGAAGGCCATGATGTTGACGCCGTGCTGACCCAGCGCCGGACCAACCGGCGGCGCTGGCGTGGCTTTGCCAGCCTCCAGCTGGAGCTTGATGACGGCGAGTACTTTCTTTGCCACTGACGGCCTCCGGTTGTCCTAAATTTTGCGCGCAGTTCAAGGCGCGGCTATCGGCGACTCAAATCACGCTTTTTCCACCTGAGTGAAGTCCAACTCAACTGGGGTTTCACGGCCGAAGACGGAGATCATTACGGTGACCTGCCCTCGGTGTTCGTCCACTTCCTCGACCCGGCCGAGCATGTCGGCGAAGGGGCCCTCGGAGATCCTTACCGTGTCGCCCTGAGTCATGCCAATTACAGCACGCGGTTCGCCTGAGGCGACGCGATCCAGAATGTCATCGACCTCGCGGTCGTCTAGAGGAACCGGACGCGGACGGTCGCCGCCCTCTTCCTCGGCCGAAATGAAACCTGTCACCCCGGTGGTGTTTCTCACCAAGAACCAGGCTTCGTCGTCCATCACCATCTGGACCAGGATATAACCCGGGAACAACTTACGGCGCTGCTTGGTTCGCTCACCCTTGTTACGGGTGATTTCGTCCTCGGCCGGCACCTCAACCCGCGTGATCCGGTCGTCCATGCCCAAACTTTGCCGGCGCAGGTCAAGGTTACGCTTGACCATGTCCTCCTGGCCTGTATAGGTGTGGACGATATACCAGCGCAGATCGGCGGAATATGTTGTGGTCATTGTCTCAATCTCAGTAGGGTACACCCATGCGAATTGAAGTTACGCCGGCGTCTCCAACGACGTCGGCTCTGTCGACGATTGCGGGGTTCCTGCCGCGAGTTGCGGGCGGCCTGGTTTTGCGCAGGTCAGAAAGTAAGCTGCCGCAGGCCGATAACAAAACCCATACCGAAGTCGAAAACCCGGTCCAACAAACCGAGGAAGAAGCCCATCACCACGGACAAGACAATAACTACGGCCGTGAGGCGTGCGGTCTCCTCCTTGGTGGGCCAAACCGACTTTCGCAACTCGGAAACGGTTTCTCGCAGGAAGCCAATCGGGCCGATCCTCCCCACAGCGCGGGGAGAGATCGGCGCTGGTCGTCTGGTCGATGCGCGGGCCACGGGCCGCTACCTCACTTCCCTATGGACCTGATGGCCCCGGCAACGACTGCAGTACTTCCGCAATTCCATACGGGTGGTATGGCTGCGGCGGTTCTTGATGGTCGAGTAGTTACGCTCGCGGCAGTCCGTACACTGCAACGTGATGACCTGCCGAGCGTCGGTAGACTTGCGAGCCATGGGATCACTCCAGCAACTTGGTGAACACGCCAGCGCCGACGGTGCGACCGCCCTCGCGGATGGCGAACCGAAGTCCTTCCTCCACGGCAATCGGCGTGATGAGGTTGACCGTCATGGTGATGTTGTCACCAGGCATTACCATTTCCACACCATCGGGCAGGGCGATCTCGCCGGTGATGTCGCTAGTGCGGATGTAAAACTGGGGTTTGTAGCCGGTGAAGAACGGCGTATGGCGACCGCCTTCTGCCTGGCTGAGCACGTAGACCTCGGCCTCGGCCTTGCGGTAGGGGCGCATGGAACCGGGGGCCACCAGCACCTGGCCGCGCTCGACCTCGTCGCGATCTACGCCGCGGAGCAGCACGCCGACAGCATCGCCAGCCTCGGTGGTGTCAAGCAGCTTGTGGAACATCTCCAAGCCGGTGGCTACGGTCTTGCGAACGTCACCGGAGCGAATAATCTCCACTTCCTGACCGACGTTCAACTGCCCGCGCTCGACTCGGCCGGTAACCACGGTGCCGCGGCCCTTGATGCCAAACACGTCCTCGATGGGCATCAAGAACGGCTGGTCGGTGATGCGGGCCGGTTGGGGGATGTAGTCGTCCATGGTCTGGACCAGCTCACGTACACCATTCATGGCTTCGGCGTCGCCCTCGAGAGCCTTGAGGCCGCTGACGCGAACAACGGGCGTATCGTCGCCGGGGAAATCGTAGGTGCTGAGCAACTCGCGAACTTCGAGTTCCACCAGCTCGAGGAGTTCTTCGTCATCCATCATGTCAACCTTGTTGAGGGCGACGACGATGAAAGGCACTTCCACCTGGCGAGCCAGCAGGATGTGCTCTCGGGTCTGGGGCATAGGACCGTCCGGAGCCGACACGACTAGAACCGCGCCGTCCATCTGCGCGGCGCCGGTGATCATGTTCTTGATGTAGTCGGCGTGGCCGGGGCAGTCGACGTGGGCGTAGTGCCGGTTTCCGGTTTCGTACTCGACGTGAGCGATGGCGATGGTAACGCCACGGGCCTTTTCTTCGGGGGCGTTGTCGATATCGTCCATGCCGCGGAAGCTGGCGCCGCCCTCTTCTGCCAGAACTCTGGTGATGGCGGCGGTCAGGGTGGTCTTGCCATGGTCAACGTGACCGATGGTGCCCACGTTCACATGCGGCTTGGTACGGTCGAAGACTTGCTTAGCCATGGTGGCGAGTTACTCCTTGCTCCTTAGGTTGGTTTTTCGTTTCTGCCCGCGGGACATCCCCGGCGGGTTACGGACACCGATGGAGCCCAAGGGCGGAATCGAACCGCCGACCCCGTTCTTACCAAGAACGTGCTCTACCTCTGAGCTACTTGGGCATTCTGGGATGTTGATTTCAAACAGGTGGTGGAGGGGGCAGGATTCGAACCTGCGAAGCCCGTCAGAGCGCCAGATTTACAGTCTGGTGGTTTTAACCACTCACCCACCCCTCCATGTGCTAACTCCTGGAAAGATGATCCAGTTGCGTCGATATCGATTTGGAGCCCCAGAGGGGACTCGAACCCCTAACCTGCCGATTACAAATCGGCTGCGCTGCCAATTGCGCCACCGGGGCGCGGGGTTGGCTCCCTCGATCCGAACTGGCAAAACCCGTGCAACGCGCTAAAAAAACCCCGGCAACTTCCGGGGCCTTCCGGTTTTCGCCAATTGCATAATAGGTTACGCAATACCGTTAATATTGTCAACGGTTTTCGGCGATTCCAAACGGCAACCGGCGGTTTCGGCACAGGTCACACGCGGGTGTTGGTACGGCAGATGCAACGGCCCGGGGCGCTCTGAAAGGTGGGGTATAATGATGGTACTGAGCGGGCGTAGCTTAGTGGTAAAGTCCCAGCCTTCCAAGCTGGCTACGTGGGTTCGATTCCCATCGCCCGCTCCATTTTATTGCCCGCGGTCCATTCCCGGATGCGCAACTAGCCGGCTACAACGGTTATACCGCGTTGGCCCACCGGCTGCGGCGGGCGGTTGTTGGGACCGTTGGTCAGATCCTGCAACCGATCGACCTGTTCCGGAGACACGGTTCCGATAGTCTGCATGACAATCCACCGCACGCTTTCAGTGCAGGGCGGCGTGGTCAGGGAGCCGCTGTAGCCGTAGTACCCCAGTTGATCCGGCACGAATTTAGCGGCGAGTACGGCGTTTCGGAGGTCTACAGCAACCCCGATTGCCGGAGCAACATCGATGAACGCCTGGGCCGGAACACTCGGTGCGCCCGATCGGAAAAGCAGCCCCACCACCGCCAAGTTACCTTCGGCATCCTGATGTACCAGGTGCAGTTCCGCGCCGAAGGTTTCGCCGTCCAGCTGGTGCTCTCCGGGAGAATGGAAATGTATCCCGAGTAACTGGTACTTCCGGTCGTCGACGGATATCGTGTTTCCAGGCTCGAAGTCGAGATAGACGGTGTGGCCGGTGTTGCGACAAACCTTTGCGGAGCGGCCGTAGTCAAAGGTGATCAGCGGCGCGGCGCCGGGCGAATAACGCGCGATGTCGACTGGGGACTGTTCGACGCCCTCGCCACAGAGCCTGTAATCGTCAGACAAACAAGCCCAGTGCCCCGGCCCGGCCGAACCGGTGTAACCCCATTCGACATGATGGGCAGTGGTCATTACGCCGCGCGAGCGGTCTGCAGGGCTCTGGCCGCGGCCTGTTGCAAGGTCTCAGCGTCCACCGTAGCGCGGAGTTCCCCGTCATCGTTCTGGCCGAAACTCTCTTCCACGCGGAACTGTTCGATCAAGGCCGCGACCGCGTCCTGCCGTTCGTCTTCGGTGGCACCCGCAAACGCGGTTAGAGTGCCGTCGGCGATATGCCGGTCAATCTCGGCGCTGAGCAACTCGTCCTCCACCACGCGGCGCTGCATCAGGCCGATGTTCTGCAGGTTGCGGCCCAAATAACAGCCGCCGAACTGCATGATCTCGCACTCGCGCCCTTCCAACCCCTCGATTTCGGCGAACCAGTGATAGCGGGGCTCCAGTTCGTGCTCGCTCAAATAGTCGCGGACCTGTTGGTCTTCTGCAGCCGGGTCGGACGGATCAAAAACCAGCTTGACCGTATGCATCATCAGGCCGGCGGGTTCAACTGTGATGTACATCTCATCCTCCGCGTACGGGTCGTGACGAAAGGGAGTCTCAATGGCGAGGGGCCCCAATGGCGTTCAAGGTTGGTTTCCGTTCGCCGGCTAGCCTTCAACTGAGCGGACGATGCGGTCCACGTTTTCTGGGCCGGGAGCAATCGTCTTGCTGTCTACCAGGCGCATAGCCTCAACGATGGCGTCGTGGTATGGCGTGGCGACGCCGGTCTCGCGTCCCTTTTCGCAGATCAGACCGTTCATGAAATCCACTTCCGATTTCCGGCGCTTGTGCACGTCCTGGGCCATGGAGGCCAGCCAGTTGACGCGGCCGCCGGCCTGGGACAACTTGCCGTCCAGTTCTTCGAACACGTCGCCCTGGTCAGCATCGGCCCAGAATTCGGCGGGGGTGCCGTTGATCTCCACCACCTTGAGCCCCTGGGCCAGGCCGACCTGCGCGCCTTCCTTGGCCAGTTGGATGCGAATCCGGCGGATCCTGACATCGCCGGACATTTCCTGGCTGCCCATTTGGCTCATGGCGGAGATAGCGTTGCCCATGCCGTTCTGGCAGAGCTTGGCCCAGCGCTCACCGGGCAGGTTATCGGTGGCGTAAGCGGCGTCGATGTGGTCCAGCTTAGCGGCCAACGCCTCGGAACGGGGCGTGATCGCTCCGGTGTATTCGCCCACGCGGAACACGGTGTGACCATGGTCGCGGCCCGGCGCCCCGCCCCGGTTGACGTGAGCCGGCTCCCAGAGGGCCACCTCAATGTGCGAGGCGATGCAGCCCAACTGGCGGTCCTCGCCGACGATGTTTGCGATCGTCGGGTCATTCCAGCAGTTCTGGATGGACACGAACGCGCCGTCGTCCTTCACGTACCGCTTGATAAAGTGGGTCGCCCACTCGGTATCGTAGGACTTGACGGTGATGAAGGCGTAGTCGAAGGGCTCGGTGATGTTCTGGGCGTCCGTCAGGTGCATGGCGTTGACGGGCACGGTGAAGTCGCCCTGGCTGCCGCTGGCGCGTAGGCCCTCAGCGCGCATTTTCTCGACGTGGTCGGGCCACATGTCGATGAAGGTGACGTCGTCCTCGCCGGCCTGGACGAGGAAGGCGCCGACGTAGCTGCCCACGGCGCCGGGACCCATGATTACGATGCGGTCTGCCATAGTGTCATCTCCAGTACGCGTGATGCTGCATTTTGGCGATGGAAAGCGTTTTTGGCGATGGCCGAGGGAGGAAGCACCCCTCTCAACCTTCAACCCGGTAGATTCGCAATTCCGTGTGACGCGCAAGCACGTCAAAGTCGGCGTCGTTATGTAGAACGAGAGCGCCGGCGCGGATAGCGGTGGAGGCAATGAGACAATCAACCAGCTTGCGCACGGTTTCTCCCTGTCTGCGGCAGCGACGGTAGAGTGCGGCGGCATCGTCATAGTCCGTCGTCATGGTTGGTATCACTACCGCGCGCGCCAGTAGCCGCCGAAGACTCGACAGGTGTGATTCATCCCGTGCCCCGGCCAGCACCTCCATGCGCACGGCGTCACAGACTGCGATCTCTTCCGCCAGCAGTTCATGGACGACGTTGCTGACCGCAGTTCCTGTGTTGCGCAGGAACTCTATCCACGCTGAGGTGTCGATCAATATCATGAGACGCGGTTGGAACGCATTGTGTCGAGGTCACCCTCCCATCCGATCCCCCGAAGAGCGCGGGCTTCATCAACGGAAGCTGGTTCGGTCGCCAGGGTTCGCAGCGCGAAGTTGATCGCGTCGCGCTTTGTGGGAAGGCAATAACGACGCATGACCTCGGCACACGCCTCATCGTCAATGTTTACGTTGGTGCGTGTCATACACCGACTATACACCCGTCAATGAAGGTCGGCAAACATCGCTGCTCTCAAGCGAATAAAACCGATGATGATGCTGACGGCCACCAGTAACGTCGTAACCGCGACCAGGCTGAGGACCGAACCGATTGGTAGTTGCGCATCATTTCCATTCGTTCCAGGGCCCAAACCTGCACGTCGGAACCCGGCTGTTCCAGCTCCCGCCAGGCATACTCGCCTCCGAACATGGAAGCCGGTGCAGTATGAACAACAATCTACATCGCAACCACGCGGGCGTCGTCCACCTGGGGCAGGGCTTTGATGGCGTCCAGGGCCTCGCTGGACACTGGGTCGTCCAGTCCCAGCACCATCATCGCCTGGCCGCGGGGAGCAATGCGACCGACTTCCATGAAACTGATGTTGACGTTGTGGCGTCCGGCCACGGTTCCCACCGCGCCGACCACGCCGGGCTGGTCCTGGTTGTCCACGAACATCAGGTAGGACGCCGACGGCGCAACGTCCATCCAGTACTCGTTGACGCGGACAAGGTGCGGCTCGTCGCGCAGCGAAGTGCCGGCCACGGTGATATCGTCTCCCGTGGTGTGCAGCGTCGCGGTGATAAGGCTGGCGTACTCCCGGCTGTCACCGGAGGTCTGCTCGGTGATCTGCAGGCCGCGTTGCTGGGCGAGCACCGGTGCGTTGATCATGTTGACCGCCTCGCCGCTGACCTGTCCCAGCAGGCCAACCAGAGCCGCGGCCTTCAGTATGGCGGTGCTGTGCTCCGCGATTTCGCCTTCGTACCGGATGGTGATCCCAACAAACTGCCCCCGCGCCATGCTGGTCAGCAGGCGGCCCACCATGGACGCCACCGGGACGTAGGGGGCCAGGATCGCGTGGACCTCCGGCGGCACGAAGGGCGCGTTGACGGTGTTGCGGGCTTGTTTTCCATCCAGCACGGCCAGCACCTGCTCGGCGGCCTCGATGGCGACCTCGCGCTGGGCTTCCTGGGTGGACGCGCCCAGGTGCGGCGTGGCGACGAGCCTGGGGTGTTTCAGCAGAGGCAGGTCTCCGGGAGGCTCGTTGGTGAACACGTCCAGGGCGGCACCGGCCAGATGCTCGCTTTCTAAGGCATCGAGCAACGCATCTTCGTCCACCAGTTCGCCGCGGGCCACGTTGATCAAGCGGGCGCCCGGCTTCATCTTCGCCAGTTGCGGCGCGGAAATCAGCCTGGTCGTGCCGGCAGTCAGCGGCGTGTGCAGGGTGATGAAGTCGGCCTGGGGCAGCAACTCGTCGAGGGACACGACCGTCACACCCATCCGTGCTGCGAAGTCGGGAGCGACGAAGGGGTCGTAGGCGATCAGCCGCATTCCGAAACTCGCGGCGCGGCGTGCTACCTCAGAGCCAACGCGCCCCAGGCCAATGATGCCCAGGGTCTTATTGCGGACCTCGATTCCCATGAACGCGGAACGCTGCCATTGGCCTTCTTTCATGGAGGCGTAGGCCTGCGGCACGTTGCGGGCTAGCGCCAGCATCAGGGCAACCGTGTGCTCGGCGGCGGCCACGGTGTTGCCGATGGGAGCGTTGACCACGGCGACACCGGCGCGGGTCGCCGCGTCCAAGTCGATGTTGTCCACGCCAATGCCGGCGCGGGCGACGACTTTCAAGTCGGCGCCGGCGACGATCACCGACTCGGTGACGCGGGTCTCGCTGCGAACCACCAGGGCATCATAGCCGGGGATGGTGGCGATGAGTTCTTCAGGGGAGAGGCCGCGCTTGACGTCCACCGGGACGTGCTTTTTGAGGAGGTCAATCCCTTCGGCGGCAACGTTGTCGGTAATCAGTACTTTGGGCATGAGGATGAACATTCTCCGTACCGCCGCGTGCGCTAAATGGCGCGAATTTTATGGTCGGCGGGTTGCGGATTCACGACGCGATGACACCCTCCGGCGGCGGTGGTAGCATAGCGATGGTAGCACATAGGCACTTTTTCTGTCAGCCGCGTGTCCCACGCCCGCCGGCCCCAGTAAGCCGAGGTCTCGCACCATGACCACGCAACCCGCCACCACTCGGGCCAACTATCGGCAACTTTCCCCCATAGTCCTGCCTGACGACTACGTTTGCTCCGACCCGGAGAAACGAGGCGATATGCTGCAAACCCCGGTGATCGACAAGAGCGGCTACTTCGTGGCGCGGCATTTTTCCGGGCAGCCCGACGTGTTTGTACGCACCGACGGTTTCGTCTATTACAACCAATACAGCATGAACTATCACTTCCGGCCGGACCTGTACGTGGCTTTCGGCGTGGATACGGACGCCATTCGCCGACGCAATGGGTACGTGATCTGGGAAGTGGGCAAGCCGCCGGATTTCGCTCTGGAAGTGGCCTCCGAAAGCACCAACGAGCGGGATACTGCGGAAAAGCCGGGCCTGTATGCCAGCGTCGGCATCACCGAATACTGGCGCGTGGACCCCACTGGCGGCGACTGGTACGGCTATCCTCTGGCCGGCGACGTGCTCGTTGACGGCATCTACCATCCCATCGACCTGCACACGGAGGAAGATGGCACGGTTTGGGGCTACAGCGCGGTTCTGGACCTCTGCCTCTGCTGGAACCCGTCGTGGGACTGGGACGTTGACGACGAATCAAAGCTGCGCTTCTTTGACCGCAAAACAGGACGCTACTTGTGCGACATATCCCTGGTCGAAGCCGAGCGTGATGAAGCAGTGGCGGAGCTGGAACAAGCGCAGGAGCGCATCCGGCAGTTGGAAGAGCAACTCGGTCAACGCGAGCAGTAGCCTGGTCACACGATGATGTTTGGAGGATTGTCCCCATGATCAAAGACTTTTCCGTGCTCTACGCCGGCCACGTGCTGGAAGGCGACGGCATCGGCTTCGACGGCACTCCCGCCAACGACCGCTGGTACGACAACGACCGCCTGTCCATGGCCATGGACATCGCGCGGGAGGCCGCCGTGTTCCTGGACGACCTGGGGTTCGACATCCTCTGGATGGCCGAGCACCACTTCCAGCGGGAGGGATACGAGTGCATCCCCAATCTGCTCATCATGAGCCAGTACCTGGCCCAGCACACCAACCGCATCAAGTTCGGCTGCGGGTTCAACATCCTGCCCATGTGGCACCCCATCCGCCTGGCCGAAGACTTCGCCATGGTGGACATCCTCACCGGCGGCCGCGTGGTCTTCGGCATCGGCCGCGGCTACCACACCCGCGAGGTGGAGTCCTTCGGCGCGCCCATGATCGACGGCGACGCCAACCGGGAGCTGTTCGAAGAACAGTTCGAGATCGTCATGAAGGCCTTCAACAACGATTCCTTCTCCCACCAGGGCAAGCACTACACCATCCCGCCGGACATCCCCTATCGCGGCTACGACCTGAAAGAAGTGACCCTCGTGCCGCGGCCCAAGACACGGCCCGTCGACGTATGGCAGCCCATCGTCAGCGCTTCGGACCGGGCACTGGACTTCATGGCGAAGTGGGGCATCAAGGGCGTCATCCTGGGTACCGGCCAACAGTACGTCGAGGGGTGGGTGCAGCGCTACCAGGCCGCCAACCAGCGGGCCGGTCGCGATCTCGCCCTCGGCGAGGGCCTCTGCATCGGCCTATGGGCCATGGTGGACGACACCACCGCCGGCGCCCGTCGCCAGCTACAGCCGCTGTTCGAGGAGCACGTCAAGTTCGCCGCGCCCCTGGGGATGCTGCGCTACAGCGACCAGCAGATCGCGGCCACCGGCCCCGGCGGAGTGGCACGTCACATCGCCGCCGGCACCGACTTCCAGGACGTCATCGACAACCGCGCCTGGTTCGCCGGCAGCCCCGAGGACACCATCGCCTACCTCGAAGAGCTCCAGCACAAGTACCCCGGCCTTGAGCAGATCATGATCGCCTTCCCCATGGGCGCCACCACCAGCCAATTCAAAGAGCAAATGGGCCGCTTCGCAGCGGAGGTGCTCCCGCATTTCAAGAAGGCAGGCGCCGCCACGGAGGAATGAGATGACCACGAAGCTGCCGCGCACGCCGGCGCCAGGCGTTGCCATACCTGATCTGGACCCGTTTTTCGGGCCGGATGCTCCAACCTTGCCCGACGCGGAGCTGCCCGATGACCTCATGCTGCAAAACCCCGACATACATTACGCTTTGCAAATCCTGGACGACGTGGTAGTGGGCGACCGGACCGATGTGTTCATGGACACCAACAGCATCGTCTACTACGATCCCACCAACCGCAACCGGCGAGTACAGCCCGATGTTTATATCGCCTTTGACGTGGACGCCGACACCATCCGCCATCGCAACGGGTACGTGATTTGGGAATTGGGCAAGCCGCCCGATTTCGTGCTTGAGGTGGCGTCGGAGTCCACCGCCGATAACGATACGGGCTGGAAGCGCGACCTGTACGCCCGGCTGGGGGTTCGGGAATATTGGCGGTTTGACCGCACCGGCGGAGAACTCTATGGAGCAGGGCTGGCCGGGGAGTATCTGGAAAATGGAGATTATCGTCCCGTAACCATCCGCGTCGACGCGGATGGCGTGGAATGGGGATACAGCCGGTTGCTGCATCTTAACCTGCGTCAGCGCGACGGGCGGCTGGAATTGCAGGACCCGGACACCGGCGAAATCCTGCTGAACCGGCGAGGTGTACGCCTGGCCCTGGCAGATTCTCAGGCCGAACTGAGGGAACGGGACGGGAGGATACGGCACCTGGAAAATCAGCTGCGGGAGCTCGGACAGCCGTAGGGGAAGCAAGGCAGAGGAGATTGCAGGATGGTCGTGCCGTCAAAAAAGCACTTGCACCGCCCGGCGCTGGAAATAGCCGCTGAAATCGGCGGCATTGTATCGGTCCGGCAATTTTATGACGCATTGGCCCGCCAGTTTGAGCTGACCGAAGCAGACTTGGATGATCGGTCGTCTTCCGGGTCGCGGCGGTTTTATGATCGGGTTTCGTTCGCGTTGCAGGATCTGAGGCTGTCGGAGCTTATCGTGCAGACAACGCGGGGTCACCGACAGATTACAGACGCTGGCAGGAGGTTTCTAGAAAGGCACCAAGGGGTCATCACGGATCGGGATTTGCGGCAACTGCGCTCGCAGTTACGACCGGATAGCACAAGGAACGAGGTTGTGGATGCGGAGAATTGGTCTGACGGTCAGGACGCCACGCCCACAGAATTGATGGATTTGGGTTACCGAAAATCACAAAAGCGGCTTGCCGATGAGATAACGGAACGCACCGCAGAAGTAACGCCAGATCGCTTTGAGCAACTGGTGGTTGACCTGTTGGTCAAGATGGGTTACGGGCAAGGTGAAGCGGTCGGACGCAGCGGTGACGGCGGCATTGATGGCATCATCAACCAGGACGCTCTGGGCCTCGAAAAAGTCTACGTACAGGCCAAGCGATATACCGCCGGAGCGGTTGGCGAACCTGAAATACGGAACTTCTCCGGTAGCCTGGATGCGAAAGGCGCAACCAAAGGCGTGTTCATCACAACCTCGACGTTCAGCAGCGCTGCCCGGCAAACCGCTCAAACTATATCGGCCGGAAACAAGTTCATCCGCTTGGTGGACGGCAACGAGCTGGCCCAGTTGATGATACGGCACGGGATCGGCGTCGTGACTGAGTACACCTACGAAATCAAGAAGCTCGACGAAAACTACTTCGCCGAGGACGTTTAGCGGCTCTGCGCCCGACGGTGTATCATGGCCGCCACCAAGCCAAACCCCGCTCAAGCTGACCCACCCCAGGAGGCAATTCCATGTTCCTGATGCGTTTTACCGAACGGGCTTACGTGAATTACACCGAGGAGGACGTGCGCAACTCGCCCAACGAGGCGGTGCGGCTCACCTTCTCGAACTCCAACTTCAACCCCCAGGAAGGCCATTACCTCTACAACATGTACCTCGACGAGTACGAGTACTCCGAAGAGGTTGGGTTCGACGGCCTGATGCTCAACGAGCACCACAACACGCCCACCTGCCTGGGCGCGACGATGAACCTGGAAGCAGCCATCCTGGCCCGCAACACCAAGAACAGCAAGATCGTGCTCCTGGGCAACCCGTTGCCCATTTTCGACAACCCAATCCGGTTGGCCGAAGAGCTGGCCGAGATCGACATGATCTCCGGCGGCCGCTTGGTGTCCGGTTTTGTTCGCGGCACCGGCGTGGAGAGCTTGGCCACCAACACCAACCCGCTGCATAACCGGGCTCGATTCGAAGAAGCCCACGACCTGGTCATCAAAACCTGGACCACGCCCGGCCCGTTCCGTTGGGAAGGAGACCACTACCATTTCCGCGTGGTCAACCCGTTCCAGACACCCATGCAGAAGCCACATCCCCCGGTATGGATTCCCGGAACGGGCAGCCCAGAGACGCTGGTGTGGTGCGCTGAGCGAAACTATCCCTACATCTTCCTGGAAACCGACCCGCAGGGCACCCAGGACATGAAGTCCATCTACGCCGAGACCGCCCGCGAGCACGGTTATGAGCCAGGTCCGGAGAACTTCGGCTACCTGGTTCGCATCCACGTGCAGGACACCGACGAAAAGGCCTACGACGTAGGCAAGGGCTACATGGTGGGCAACATCGGCGTGGGCCGCATCCCTCTGCCGCGCGATTACGCCTCACCTGTGGGCTACGGCAGCCGCAGCGACGACCCCCGCTTCCTGCGCCTGCGCGAGCAGATCCGCAGCGACCCGTTCCGCGTGGGCGGCTTGGATGGAGCGCAGTACGACTCCATTCTGGACTCCAAGCGGTGGATCATCGGCAGCCCCGACACCGTGGTCAGCCAGCTCCGCGAGGTGCTGAGCTTCATGCGCCCCGGCATCCTGGCGGTGTGGACCAACGATGGCTCCATCAGCCATGAGGATACGATGCGCTGCCTGGAGCTGATGGGTCAGGAGGTGCTGCCGGCCCTGCGTGAAATCGGAGAAGAGCTGGAACTGACCGACCCCTTCCAGAAGGAAGGAGTACAGCCCGGGCTAACCAGGATGTAAGCGCTGCTCAATCGACTGTTCATGAAGCAAGGAGCATAACCCCAATGGCAAACTTCACCGAGGAAACCATCTCCGTCGCCGGCGGCAGCCTGCAGGTGTACAAGGGCGGCAGCGGCGACCCGCTTCTGGTGCTGCACGGCGCCGGCGGCAACGCCGGCCCCCGGCGTTACGCCCACGCCCTGGCCGAGAAGTTCACCGTTTACCTGCCTTCGCATCCCGGTTACGGCAAGAGCGACCGGCCCGGCTGGGTCGAGACCATGCAGGACCTGGCCTGTTTCTACACCTGGTACCAGGAGCAGGAAGGGCTGGGAAACGTCCGCGCCATCGGGTTCTCCATGGGAGGCTGGCTGGCTGCGGAGATGCTGTCGATGACCGGACACGCTTTCAGCAAGGTGATGCTGGTGGGCGCCGCCGGCATCAAGCCGGTGGATGGCGAGATCACCGACATCTTCATCATCAACCCTCAGCAGATCCGTGACCTGGTCTACCATGACCCGAGCCAGATTCCGGAGTGGGAGGAGCTATTCGGATCCGACCCAACGCCCGAACAGACCGAGCAGGCGGAGGGCGACCGGGAGATGGCCATCCGGTTGACCTGGAAACCCTACATGCACAACCCGCGGCTGCCGGCCAAGCTGGCCCGCGTCAGCATCCCTACACACATCGTGTGGGGCGAGAACGACAATCTGGTCCCGGTGGAGTGCGCCGACCTCTACCAGCAGGCGCTCGCGGGATCCCAGGTCACGGTGATCTCCAATTGCGGACACTCTCCCGAGATCGAAAAACCCGACGATTTCGCACAAACGGCACTGGCCTTTCTCTAGGGCAGCGCCACGCCTCAACCAACGGCACGGGTGCAACCATGACCACCACGCCCATCGGCGAGAAGTTACTGACCGCCCACGAATTCCTCCGATTGTGCGAGCAGCGGGTGGTCAAGGGTGAATTAGTGAAGGGGGTACTTCACGAAACCATGCCGGCAGGCGGGAAGCATGGCGAAGTGGCAATGGCATTTGGCACGGCGCTGACCTCGCACGTTCGGCCCAACCGTTTGGGACGAATTGCCGGTTCAGATGCCGGTGTCATTTTAGGGCGTGACCCAGATACGGTCAGGGAGCCGGACATCGCATACTTTTCGGTCGAGACATTGCCCTTAGACGTCGACGTTCAGGGCTACTACGAAGTAGTCCCCGATCTGGTTGTCGAGATAGTGTCCCCCAACGACCGCCCGCAAGAAGTGGCCGAACGGGTGGTGATGTGGCTCAGCTACGGTGTCCGTTTGGTGTGGGTCGTGTACCCGGTGGCCCGCACCGTAGCGGCACATCCCTTTGAAGGGCCGGCCGTCATTTACACCGAGGACGATGAGTTGGACGGCGGGCCGGTGCTCCCCGAGTTCCGTTGCCCCGTGCGCGATATCCTGGACTGGTGAACCGTCTCTTTCACTAGAGCCGGACCCGCTACTCCACCCCGTGCAGCCGTCCGTCTGCCGTTCGCACGTACAATCTGCCGCCGGCGTAGGCCGGTGGCAATTCTATTGGCCCGCCCAGGTCCAGTTCCCAGACCACCGAACCGTCGGCCCGGTTCAGCGCGTACAGAATGCCGTCCCGCGCGCCGAAATAGACGATGTCGCCGAGGATGACCGGGGAGCTGACAATTCCGTCGCCCGCCTGGAACCTCCATAACTCGTCGTCGGTGGCGGCGTGGCGAGCGTAGAACAGGCCATCACTGTCGCCTATAAAGTACACGCCCTGGGCGACGGCGGGTGAGCCGACTACCCCCTGGGACGCCCGGTCCTCCGGAACGAACCTCCACTGCTCTCCGCGCTGGGCCGGCGGCGGCGGCACAAATGGGACTTGCCAGAGCCACAACTGGAACCAGGAGCGCTTGATCCAGTAGAGCCCAGGCATCCCCGTAACGCTGGTATCAATCGCGTACAACGTACCTCCGGAAGGGAAGTACACGGTGTTCTCCGTCACCACCGGCGGACCCGAGGCTGAACCTGCGGTCAGAAACCGGAACCGGCGCCGGCCGTTGTCGGCATCAATGAAGTACAGGTTGCCCTCGTCGTCTGCTACGTAAAGCCGGCCGTCCCGGAGCACAGGGGTGGTCTTCACATTCCCCCTGAGCCTGTGCTTCCAGAGCTGTTCGCCGGTTTGCGCATCCAGGCCATAGATAATGTTGCCCGCGGAAGTCACGTAAGCGACGCCGTTGTGTACCAGGACTGATGCCGAGATGGGCAGGTGCGCCTTGAAATCCCAAGCCCGCTCGCCCGTGTCCTGGTCCAGCGCCAGGATCCTGTGGTTGGTCATGCCCACGAACACCAGGTTATTGTTGGCGATGGTCGTGGCATGGTCCATTGGGCCGGGCGTTTCCACCGACCACAACTGTTCGCCCGTGTCGGCATCGAGGGCCAATACCTGGAAGTATCCACCGACAAACACCTTGCCGTCAGCCACCAGCGGAGCGGAGCGGGTATAGGGCCCCAGGACTTGGGACCAGACGACCCTGCCGGCCGGTTGTTGCTCCACCTCGGGAATGAACCCATTGAGATTGGGGCCGTAACCCAGCATCGACCACCGTCCGGCGTTGGACGAAGATGACGCGGCGGACGACGGGCTTCCGGCAAACCAGCGCGCCGGATTGGGCAGGCTGAACCAGAATATCCATCCCAGTATGGCGACCAGCGCCAGTACCCCGACCGCGATGGCCGGTTTCGCCACACGCATTCGATAGCGGAGGCGTGCCGTGCGCTGGCTGCGTTCAATCCAGTCGGGCAGTAGCGCCGGCTGATCCTGTTCCTCCATGGCGCTAATTATACTGATAGGGGCGAATGATCATTCGCCCCTACATTGCCGACGCGAGAGTGGCACGCGCAACTAGACATTGCGCTGCTTGGGATCCAACCGGTCGCGCAGCCAGTCGCCCAACAGGTTCACCGACAGCACCGTGAACAGGATCGCAAGGCCGGGGAAGAAGGATACCCACCAGGAGTCGATGATCAGTTCCCGCCCGTCGGCCACCATGACGCCCCAAGCCGGGTTGGGCCGTGGGATGCCGGCGCCCAGGAAGCTCAGGCCGGCCTCCAGCAGGATCACGAACCCCAACTGCAGCGTCGCCAGCACGATGATGGTGTTAACCAGGTTGGGGAAGATGTGGCGCACCATGATCCTGATCTCCGACGAGCCGGCCACGCGCGCCCTGGAGATGAAGTCCTGGGTCTTGAGCGCCAGGGTCTCACCGCGAATCAACCGGGCGTAGCGCGACCAGAGGAACAGGCACACCACGATAAGAACGTTTTCGATGCGCGGCCCCAGGGTCGCCGCCAGCACCAGCGCAACCAGGATCAGCGAGATCGAAAGGGACATATCCACGAGCCGCATGACCAACGTGTCTACCCAACCGCCGAAATAGCCGGCCAGGATGCCCAAAACGGTGCCGATCAGGCCCGACACGAAGATCGCCATCATGGACACCACCAGCGCCAGGCGCGCGCCGTGAACGATGCGGCTGAATATGTCCATGCCGTTCTTGTCGGTGCCGAGCAGGTACTTGGACTTGCCGCCGGGTTTGACCACGATCTGGATCTGGTCACCCAGCACTGGAGCCTCGCCCTCGGCCTTGCCCAACACGCCGGCATCGCCGATACGAACGGTGCGCTCGGCGTCGCTCAGCTTGATTTCGTTCTGACGGTTATCCCGGTTCACCCGCTCCACCACCGTGCGAACGGACAACACGTCGCCGGACCATGCTGGAGGCACCAGCCGGTCGTCGAGGTCGCCGCGCCTCGGGTTATGCGGGGCGATCAACTCAGCGAAAATAGCCGGTACGATCAGAAATACCAGCAGCAACGTAACCGGGATCAGCGGGAGCCTCCGGACTTCCGCGATCCAATGACGGATCGTGCCCAGCGCGCCGGGGCGTACTGCTACTGCATCCGAGACGGGACTGGCGGGAACCGGCGCCGTGGTGATAGCCATGTCTCATCCTCCACCGATTGCCAATGTCGTTGTCAATAAGAATGTGGTTGACTTCTGGACGCGTTCGCCTAGGTGTACCGGATCCGGGGGTCCAGGTACGCGTAGAGTATGTCGACTATAAGGTTAGCGAAGATGTAGATCGACGATCCGATGATGACCACCGCCTGCAGCACCTGGAAGTCGCGACCGCGCACGGCCCCCACCGCCAACTGCCCCACGCCCGGCCACGAGAACACCGTTTCCACAATGACGGTGCCCGTGAACAGGCCGCCGATGATAATGGCGAAGTAGGTCAGCGGCGCGATGAAGGCGTTGCGGAGGCAGTGCTTCCAGACCACCTTCCACTCCGGCACGCCCTTGATGCGAGCCAGCTTGACGAACTCGGTGTCCAGCACGTCCAACATGGACGAGCGGATCAACCGCAGCAGGGCCGCCACCTGGAAGAAGCCCAACGTGAACGCGGGCATGATCATGTGGGAAATGCCGCCCTTGCCGGACGACGGCAGCCACCCTAGCTGAACGGCGAAGAGCCAGAGGAGCATGATGCCCAGCCAGAAGCTCGGCACCGACTGCCCCAGGAAGGCTATAGCCTTACCCTGGTAGTCCAGCCATCCGTCCTTATTGGCCGCAGTGATCACCCCCAGCGGAACTCCCAGGACCACGGAGATCAACATAGCCAGGCCGCCCAGTTGCAGCGTGGCAGGGAAACGGTCAATCACCATTCCCATGGCGGTTTGGCCACCGAAGGCGTAGGACTCGCCAAAGTCGCCCTGAATGGCGTTGCCCAGGAAGACCAGGTAGCGCACGTGAAGGGGTTTGTCCAAGCCCCACTTGGCCTTGAGCTCGGCGATGTCTTCGGGAGTGGCTTCGCCCATGGGCAGCATCACCGATGTGGGATCTCCAGTGATGTTGGAGAGCATGAACACGATGATGCTCACCAGCAAAACGGCGATAATCGCCTGCCCAGCGCGGAAGATGATGAACCGCTGCATTGTTGTCTCCCTTGCTTGCCATAAGCGCGCTGCACTGCCGCCGCGCGCCTATGGTGTCATCTTGTTTGGTCGATCGTGTACGGTGCAGTTTCCTTCTTATTGAGCCCTCTTGGCGTACTCCAGGTGGCCGAACACCCCGGTCAGGCTGCCGAACTTGTACTCCAGCACCTCCTCGGGGTTCACCACGAGGGTGGACCGGATGTTGACGATGGGGATGGTGCGGTAGGTATCGTAGATGTCATCGCCCATGGCCATGATCAGCCGGTGCCGCTCGGCCGCATCAGTCTCCACCAGGAGACGCTCGTAGGTCTCGTCGTAGAGGGGACTCTCCATGTAGAGGACGCCGCCGTTGGGCAGGCCCGTGTCGGGGCTGGTGGCGCCGGTGTAGTAGTAGATGCGGGCGTTCGCGTTGATCTGGCGGAGGGTCTGGCGCACGGGCAGGATGAAGTGGGCGTCGTGGCGGTCGCGGAAGGCGTCGATGGCCCGGGCGAATTCCACCTCAACCAGCTTGGCGTCGATGCCGATGTCCTCGAAGGACTGGGCCACCGTCTGCGCCACCTCGATGGTCTCGGGCAGGCCGGGCAGGCTGGACTGGTACACTTCCATGAAGAAGCGGTTCTGGCCGTTGTCGCCGGGGAAGCCGGCCTCGTCCAGCAACTCCTTGGCCCGTTCCGGATCGTAGCCGTACTTAGCATCGAACTCGTCGGTCCAGCGCGGGTTCCAACCTTCCAGAGTATCGTGGAAGATGGTGTTGTACATCGGCTCCCCGCGGCCCTTGAACAGCTCGTTGATGATCTGTTCCCGGTTGATGGCCCGGTTCAGGGCTTCGCGGACCTTGTTTCCCGTCTCGCCCGGGGCGTTCCACGGCTCGGTGTCGGGGTTCCAGTTCACCTCGCTCACGTAGTACTGCCCCAGGGGGAGAATGGTGAGGCCCACCGTCGGCAATGGACTTTCAAATATCTCCATGCCTTCGTCAATGGCCTGCTGGTGCAGCACCTTGGGCACATCCACCATGTTGGCCTCGTCGGTAAGGAGCAGGGCCAGACGGGTCAGGTCTTCTGGGGTCGTGCTAATGCGCAGCCGCTTGAACTCCGGGTTCACCCGCCAGTGGTCGTAGGGCACCGCCTCGTACTCGGTGTATTCCTTGAGCTCACGATTGACGAACTGGTAACCGCCGGTGCCGGCCGGGCTGCTCTCGAACATGGCGTCGCCCTCGGCCTCGTACTGGGCCGCGCTGCGGACGGCGGCGCAGGGCACCACCAGGATGTTGAACCACCAGTCCGCCACGTCCACCTGGGGTTGGGCCAACGTCATCTTGAAGGTGTAATCGTCAATCACCTCCATTTTCCCGGCGTCGATCATCTCGGTCATGGAGTCATAGCCCATGAAACGCTTGAGTGGAGCTTTGCAGCCGGCCAGAGGATCGGACATCTGCTGGTCGACGGTGAGGACCACGTCCTTGACGGTGAATTCGCCCCAGCCGTGGTGGAGCTCGACGCCTTCCTGGAGGCGGAAGGTGTACTCGCTGGCGTCGGGGCTGACATCCCATTCCCGGGCAAGCTGGGGCAGGATGACGGAGACACCCGTTTCAGGCGATATGGTGGTCAGGTTCTCCCACATGGGGCGGAAGGGCAGATGACCGCTGCTGGTGGCCAGCCAGGGCAGGTAGGTGTCCTGGGGCAGCGGGGTCACGGCCAAGTGGAGATAACTATCTGCATCGGCCATGGCCGGCATGGCGGTAGGTTCGGGCGCCGCGGTGGCCACAGCCTGAGCGGGGGCAGCCGGCACCGCGGTGGCCGCGGGGGCAGCTGCCGGCTCCGTGGTCGTCCCTCCGCAGGCGACCACCACGGACAGGAGTCCGATCATCACCGGGAAAAGGACGACGCGCCACGCTTTTCGCATACTGCGAACTACCATTCGGATACCTCCGTATCAGTCAGCGGATTCCTGTGTGCCGCCAAACATTAGCATTGGTAATACCTGATGTCAAATATTCATTATTATGATAATGTATCAGGTGTAAAATATCCGCACCAACGCCGATTGAGATGATTGTCGTTGTCAACAGGTCACGCGAGGCGCAAAATCGTCGACTGAACAACGATTTGCGGATGTAGTGGAATCTCCCATCGGATTGCGTGCTTTTACGTCAGCTGAAGCCTTTTCGGATTGCCGTTGCGCATCGGCCATCGCGGCCATATACTCCCGCGCGGTTATCTTTTTGACGAAGCAATCTCGCAATACGGGTTTAGCCAGTCGTGCCATCCACATCGGCAACACCTTCGTCAGTCTCGACGCCCAGTCAATTGCCCTCGGCGCTGGAAGGGATTCGAGTCGTTGAGTGGGGGGAGATGGTATCTGCGCCATTTTGCGCCAAGGTACTGGCAGAGTTGGGCGCGGATGTCGTCAAGGTAGAGCCACTCGAAGGGGACGCGGCCCGCCGTGTAGGACCGTTCCCTGGCCGGCAACCGCACGTCGAACGCAGCGGGTTGTTCCTGTTTGCGAACCTGGGTAAGCGAGGAGTGACCCTGAATACCAACGCGCAGCATGGCATCGACCAGCTGCACCGACTCCTGGACGACGCGGACATATTCGTCGAAAACCAAGCCTACGCCGCTCTGGAACCGCCTGGCATAACCGCAGAGGAACTAAAACTTCGACATCCCCGCCTGATAACCGTTTCGTTATCTCCTTACGGTCGCACCGGACACTATCGGGAGTACACCGGGTACGACCTGCAAGTGAACGCCCTGAGCGGCATGAGCTTCGGCACGGGCCACCCGCACCGGGAGCCGCTCACCACGCCCGACCGGCAAGCTGGCTACCTGGCCGGCCTGGGCGGGGCCTACGCCGCCATCGTCGCGTTGCTGACCCGAGAGTCGAACCTGTCCGGCGTTGGCGATCATGCCGGAGGGCAGTATATTGATGTTGCTGATTCGGGAGTGATAAGCACGCTGCTAACTGGCTACCATCTGCCCACGTTCATCTACCGAGGAATAGCCGGATCCCGCTCGGGCAACCGGATGCGCCTGGGCCTGTTTCCCAACTGCGTTCTGCCGTGCCGCGACGGATACGTGTGCATCGACGCCCCTCAAATGGAGCAGTACCAACGGTTCCTGAACCTGATGGGTGATCCCGAATGGACGGAGAACCCACGCTACCGGGACCGCCGGGCGATGAGCGACCAATACCCCGAAGAGGCCGAAAACCTCATCGCCCCGTGGTTCATGGAACACGACAAAGCGGAGATCCTACAGCTGTGCCTGGAAAACCGCATACCGTGCGCACCGGTGCTGACCATGGACGAGGCGTTGGAATTGTCCCACCTCCATCAACGGCACTGGTTCGTTGAATCTGAACATTCTGAGGCTGGCGGTTACCGCTACCCCGGCGCTCCGGTGAGGCTGCACGGTTCGCCGTGCCGCGTCGTTCGTCCCGCTCCGCTGCTGGGGCAGCACAACGCGGATGTGCTCGACGGATAGTGGTTCCCGGACGTCCGATGCCTCGCCCTCCTCTGCATAACGTACGCGTCGTGGACCTGGGCTCCGCGTGGGCCGGGCCGATGGCAGGGCACCTGTTGGCAGACATGGGCGCCGAGGTGATCAAGGTGGAGAGCCGGGCGCGCATGGACGGTATGCGGCTGGGCCGTCCCATGGTCGGCGAAGACCTGGCCGGAGGAGACCGCGGCCTTTGGCCCGAATTGCAGCCGGTGTTTCACGGGCTCAACCGGAACAAGCTCAGCGTCACGCTGAACCTGCGCACCGAGTCCGGGCGCGCCATCCTGCAACGGCTGGCCTCGGTCAGCGACGTGGTGCTGGCAAACTTCTCGCCGGGGGTGCTGGAAAGGCTGGGCATGGACTACGCCAGCCTGCGGTTGGTCAAGCCGGACATCATCGTGGCATCCATGCCGGCGTTCGGCGACACCGGTCCCCTGCGCGACATGGTCGCCTATGCTCCCATCATCCAGGCCATGTCGGGCATGATGAGTCTCGTGGGGTACCCGCCCGAGGAGGGCGAGCCCCTGGTCGGCGAACTGCAAGCGGCGTGGAGCGATACCGTGGCGGCCCTGTGCGCCGCGCTGGGAGTGGTCGCCGCGCTGCGGCACCGCAATCGCACCGGCGAAGGACAGTACGTGGAAGCCGCACACCTGGAGGGCACGGCCGCGCTGCTGGGAGTGCCCATGCTGGAGTACCAGATGACAGGCGCGATTCCGGTTCCGCCCGGCAACGACGACCGCGACTTCGCGCCCCACAACAATTACCCGTGCGCCGGAGAGGACGCGTGGGTTGCCATTGCCGCGTGCACGGACAAGGAATGGAAGGCGTTGGCCGACACCATCGACAGCGAAGGGACAGCCGACTCCAGCCTGACCACGGACGCCAGGTTCGCCGACAAAACGTCCAGATGGATTAACCGCCGGGGCCTGGACGAAGTCATCGCGGCATGGACCCGTGGGATGAGTCCTCAGCAGATTACCGAGACGTTGCAGGCGGCAGGAGTGGCAGCGATGCCAGTGATGAATATCGCCGATCAGTTTGCCGACCCGCACCTGAACGCCAGGGAGACCTACGTGGAAATCGACCACCCTCACGCCGGCGCTGAAATGGTGTACGGAGTGCCCTGGAGGTTTAGCGACACCCCAGGCTCGGTGGGCGCACCGGCCCCGTTGCTGGGGCAGCACAACGATTACATCCTGAAGGATCTGTTAGGCATGGACCGGACCCGCTTCGATGCGCTGATCGCGGAGCAGGTCGTGTACTGACGCGCCAAGTCCGGGCGAGAGTGCGGGACGTAAATGGGCAGACGTGGGCGGGACGCGGTCACACCATTCTGCTTGCAGCAGTATGCAGCCTATGGTAATTTGACTCAACTAAAAATCCGGGGACTATAAGCCGGCCGGAGACTGGGAAAGATATCCAGATCACGTATCCAAACATTCCCGAGATTGGCCCGGGCGCCAATTACTACCGGATAAGGAGCGTTGCAGTGGACCCGCTGCTTGAAGTCAAAAACCTTCAAACGTATTTTTTCACCTACGAAGGCGTGGTCAAAGCTGTTGACGACGTTACCTACGAGGTGATGCCCGGCGAGACGCTGGGTCTGGTGGGAGAAAGCGGCTGCGGAAAGAGCGTGAGCGCGCTATCGCTCATGCGCCTCATACCGGACCCGCCCGGCAAGACCGTGGGCGGCGAAGTCCTGTTCGACGGCGAGGACATCCTGCAGATCGACATGGACGATATGCGCCGGATACGCGGGGCGAAAATGGCCATGGTCTTTCAGGAGCCGATGACCTCGCTGAACCCGGTGCTGACGCTGGACCGCCAGTTGACCGAAACCATCCAGTTGCACATGGGCAAGAGCCGGGACGAAGCGCGCCGGGACGCGGTCGACCTGCTGGTCAGGGTGGGGATTTCCGACGCGGAGCGCCGCATCCGGCAATACCCACACCAGTTCAGCGGTGGCATGCGCCAGCGCGTTATGATCGCCATGGCGCTGAGTTGCAACCCGCGGCTCATCATCGCTGACGAGCCCACCACGGCATTGGACGTGACCATTCAGGCCCAGATCCTGGAATTGATGAAATCCCTCACCCTGGACTTGGGAGTCGCGCTCATCATCATCACGCACAACCTTGGGGTCGTGGCCCGCTATGCAGACCGGGTAAACGTGATGTACGCCGGCAAGATAATCGAGCGCGGCTCGGCGCTGGAGATCTACACCAACCCACGCCATCCTTACACCGTTGGATTGCTCGACTCGGTGCCGCGCTTGGACCAGCGACTGACCGATCAAGAGGGCCAGGCTGCCAAGTTGGTGCCCATTGAAGGACAGCCACCAGACCTGGTTAATCTGCCCCAGGGATGCTCGTTCCGTGCGCGCTGCCGTTTCGCCATAGACAAGTGCGCCACGGAAGCGCCGCCGCTGATGCAGGTGGAGAGCAACGATACCGAGGAGCCCCACGTGTCCGCTTGTTGGCGTTCCGAGATCCTTGGCGTGCAGGCGTTGAGCTACGCCATGGGCACGGGCTAAACCGCTGAGAGAACCATCGTCGTTTGCCATTGATTCGCAATGACTGGTTTGAAAAGGGAGTTCCACGATGACCACTGCTGAGATGCCCCAAACTGCCGCCACGACGCCGTCCACGGAAGACATCCTGCTGGACGTTCGCGGCCTCAAGATGCACTTCCCGGTAACGTCGGGCATCCTGTTCCAACGAGCGGTTGCCTACATCAAAGCCGTTGACGGCGTTGACTTCACGGTGCGTCGCGGCGAGACCCTGGGGCTGGTTGGCGAATCGGGCTGCGGCAAGACCACCACCGGCCGCTGCATCCTGCGTCTTTACCGGCCCACCGACGGCCAGATTTGGTTCAACGGAGTTGACATCGCCCAGTCCAAAACCGGCCAGATGCGGGCGATGCGCCGCCAGATGCAGATCATCTTCCAGGACCCATACAGCTCGCTAAACCCAAGGATGACCGCCGGCAACATTATTGGCGAGCCCCTGGCGGTGCATGGCTTGGTCAACAACAAGCGCGAGTATCGCGAGCGGGTGTCCGAACTCCTCAACAACGTCGGCCTGAACCCGTACATGGCCGACCGCTTCCCCCACGAGTTCAGCGGTGGACAGCGGCAGCGCATCGGCGTCGCCCGCGCCCTCTCCGTTGACCCCGACTTTATCGTGTGCGACGAGCCGGTTTCGGCGTTGGACGTGTCCATCCAGGCCCAGATCATCAACCTGCTGGAGGACCTGCAGGAGCGGTATAACCTGACCTACCTGTTTATCGCCCATGACCTCTCCGTAGTGCGCCATATCAGCGACCGCGTAGCGGTGATGTACCTGGGCAAGATCGTTGAAGTCGCCGACCGCAACGCCATCTACGAGAACCCACAGCATCCTTACACGCGCGCGCTGCTGTCGGCGGTGCCGATTCCCGACCCGGTGCTGGACGCTCAGCGTGAACGGATCATCCTTACCGGCGAGGTCCCGAGCCCGCTGAACCCGCCCAGCGGTTGTGTCTTCCACCCGCGCTGCCCGATTGTCACGGACGATTGCTCACGGGTGAACCCGGAGGCCAGGCAGGTCCTGCCGGACCACATCGCCGCCTGCATCAACGTGCCGGGGTACGGTCCCTACTAGGCCGGGCCATATCGAACCAATTGCGCCCGGGGTGGACCACAGGATGCCCCGGGCTTTTTGACGGAGGATCGCGAGATGCGACTGGAAAACAAAACCGCTCTGATCACCGGCGCCAGCCGCAACATCGGCGCGGAGATCGCCCGAACCTTCGCCCGAGAGGGTGCCAACCTTATCCTCAACACCCGGCAGTCTGCCCACGAGTTGGAGGAGGTGGCGGCCCAATGCCGCGAACTCGGGGCCCAGACTCACACGGTAATCGGCGACGTCGCTGACCCGGACCGGGTCGCCGACATGGTGGCTGAAGGCATTGACGCCCTGGGTACTACCGTGGATGTGCTGGTCAGCAACGTGGCTGTCCGCCCTCACAAACCGATCCTGGAAGTAACGGTGGAGGAGTGGCAGAGCGTAATGGCGACCAACCTGCACTCCGCGTTTTACCTGATTCACGCCGTCCTGCCGGGGATGATCGAGCAGGGCTCCGGCAGCATCATCGGGTTGGGAGGGCAGTCGGCCATCACCGGCCGCCCCGACACTGCGATCGTGACCACGGCGAAGACGGGACTGCTCGGCCTGATCCGCGCGGTTGCCGCCGAGTGTGCTCAGTACGGGGTGCGCGCCAACCTGGTCAACCCGGGGTCCACCGACACCGCGCGCGCCCACCCGGAGTGGTATCCGGAGTTTCAGGACGTGGCCCGCGGCTCGGGAGAGCACCTGAAGGAGATTCCGCTGAGGCGGCAAGGCACGGTGCAGGACATTGCCAACGCCTGCCTGTTCTACGCCAGCGAAGAGTCGTCCTACATCACCGGCGACCGCATGAACGTAGTGGGCGGCCGCTACATCGTGTAGCGCGTTCTGCTGCGTTGTGGCGGGGGCGGTTGGGGTCTGCAGGCCAACGCCTACCGGTGTGCGCTGTTGACTGCCGATGACTGACGACAGGTGGTGTATTGTCGTTCCTGCCGGTCGCCACCGCCGCGATGGCCTTGCCAATAGTGAAACCAGACCCCGCCGCTCCAGCACGGCACAACCGTATTAGCTATCCGCCTATTTTGTCTGGGCCCGTAATTGTTGCTCATATTGCTTATCGCGGTCGTGCTGATGGTCAGTCTGCCGATGCTGTTCGCTGGCCAACACCTGCTCGCATCAGAAAACAGGATACCGGTCAAAATCATGGGAGCAGTGCTGATCGTTTGTGTTGTCACGCCACTGTTGGGCTTGTTTTTCCTGCTTTACTGGATGATATTCCGGTCCAATTGAGAAGATCTGCACACTGAACTTCACACGAACCCGGCCCCGCTGCCATGAAGATGGCGCCGCCTTCGGCTCCCCTTCCGGCTGCTGGTTATCATAGAGGTCTTGTCTGGTCTAAACCGACCTTTAAACAGATGCAGCCCGCGCACACCAACCGTACTAACTCCCGTAGGATCGTTCCAGCACAGCGTTCAACTCTTCCCTGGTGTAGCGGTACTCCTGAGTGCCCGGTTGCTGGATGGCAAAATGGGCGCATGCGGAGCCGATCTGAGCGGCCCGCTCGAGTTGGCGCAGCGTGATGGACGTGAAACTGCCACCCTCATTGGCGTGAGCGGCGTTCACGGGGTGGACCAAACCCAGGATCAAACCGCCACGGAATGCGTCGCCGGCGCCGGTGGGATCAACCACGTTGTCGGTGGGTACGGGCGGAACGATCGCTTGGCCCTCGGGAATGGTGATGCGGACTCCCTGCTCTCCCAGGGTGGTGACCAGAACACCGGTCAGTTCCAGCAATCCGGCGTCGTTCCGTCCGGTTTTCTCCGAAATGAGGGCCATTTCGTAATCGTTGGCGATCAGCAGGTGAGAGTTGGCGATGCACGCGGTGAGACCGTCGGCATCCCACGCCGGGAGTGATTGGCCAGGATCGAAGATGGTGTAAATGCCCGCACGGTAAGCATTGGCGGTGAAGTCGGTCATGTCGGCAAGGTTGCCGGGGCCGACTATGTTGATGGCGTCGACCGGATCCACGTTGCCGAAGTCAAAGCCGGTGGCGTGTTTCATCGCGCCCGGGTTGAACCCGGTGATCTGGTTGTCCGCCAGGTCGGTGACGATGAACGCCGACGCCGTGGCCTCTTCGTTCACGATGCGGATGTCGTCGGTTGCGATGCCGTTGTCGGCCATCCAGGTGAAGTAGTCCCGATAGTCGGACCCGATGGCGGCAACGATGCGAGGCTCCTGCCCGAGCATCGCCAACGAGTAGGCAATGTTGCCGGCGGTGCCGCCGAAGTATGCGTTGAATCCATACACGGTGAAGCTCAGGTTGATTTGGTGAATGCGTTCGGGGACAATGTGGTCGCCGAAACGCCCGTCGAAGGTCATGATGCGGTCTATGGCCAGAGAGCCCGAGACGAGTATCTGCATTATGGCAAGTTCCTTTGGTCAGAGAATTGGAGCGAGTGGTCAGCAGCCCCATCGGCCTGCAATTTGGCCGTCGAACTGCACAGATGAGCCCGGTACAATTCCCCAGGCCTCGGCCTGACCGGCGTTGATCTCTAGGATGAAACGCACGGGCCCGGTAGACGGATAGCGCGGCAGTTGATCACGCGGGATGTCCAGGGGCGGGTTCGGGACGTGGTCGGTGACGCCGTCGACGGTGCAGTTCGAACCGACCCAAACCATATCCAGCGGGAAATGCATGTCAGGCATCCAGAAGGTGCGCGGCCCGTCCTCTTCGTAAACGAACAGCATGGCACGGTCGGAGGCCATTGACGGGCGACCAGACAGGCCTTGGGCTCGTTCCGCACCGGAAACCGCCAAGTCCACCACATAAACGGCGTCGCCGATGAACACCAGGGGAGCGTCGGGCAACGGTGTCGCTGTGGGTGCCGGGGTATTGGTGGGGGAGACGGTTGGCGTTGGTGACTGAGTGGGAGTCGGGAGCGGGGTCGATGTCGGAGACGGCGTAGCGGTCGCGGCGGGCGACGCTGGAATGGCGATGGCAGTAGGTGTGGCGGTTGGAGCAGAGTCTGCGGCGCACGCCAAAGCGGCGAGGGTCAGGACAATACCCACCAGCCCTCTGGCAATTGCCGGGAGGGCACGGTTCCCGCGGTGACACCACACCGGCGATTGGACTAACCCAGCTCGGCCCGGATGTCGGTAATTCGCTGTTGCAGGGAGCGGAGGAGCAACGCCGTGGGGGGCGGCGCGACGTGGGTGTAGCCCACACCCATGGCCTGCAGCTCCGACGCGGTCAGGGGAAATGCCGGATGGTTCATGGGCATGGACAACTTGGCGCCGCCGGCTGCTTTCACCTCAGCGGCCAATTCTTCCAGGCGGGCGCGGATGACCGGGCTTTGCGGATCGCGAATACCCATGTACTCAGAGAAATCGGTGGGGCCGATGGACACGAGGTCTATCCCTGGCAGCTGGGCAATCTGGCCGATTTCGCTGATGCCTCGCTCGTCCTCAGTCATCACCGACAGCACGATATTCTCGTTGGACGTTCGGGTGTGCTCGTCCCAGCTTATGGTGCCGAATCGGGCCGCACGAGTGCCGCCAGCGCCTCCACGATGTCCCAAGGGAGCGTATCGCACGGCGTCCACCGCGCGCTTCGCCCCTTCAAGACCGTCGATATGGGGGATGATGATGCCCTGGGCGCCGGCGTCCAGGAGGCGCAGGATAAGGTTTTCGTCGTTGCCGGGGATACGGATCATGGAGGTGACGCCTACCAGCTCGGCCGCCGTGATCATCTGCGTGATCAGGCCCAGATCGAAGGTGGTGTGCTCCATGTCGATGAAGGCTGCGTCGAAGCCGGCCAAGCCGATGATCTCCACCACCTGGGGGTCGGCGAATGTCACGTAGGTACCGAGGGCCAGGCGATTCTCCCGCAGTGCCCGTTTTACTCTGTTTTCCTGCATCGAAGACGTCTCCCGGGAAAGGTAGAAACAATGATAGCAGATGGGACGGAACGCTAACGGTTCCGCCTGGCAGAGACGTGCGGCGCGAAAGCAATCACCCAGAGGCAAAGCGAAGGCCCCGGCTGTCCCGGGGCCCCAGCGATGCGCGGCGGTGGTTGGCCGTCAGGCGGATGCGCCAGTGAGGTCCGCCACCTGCGGCATCACCTTGTTGGCCAGCAGTCGGGTAGAGTGCTCCCAGGCAGCGTTGTTCTCCGACTGATCGTACACCAGCATCAGGAGGCCGCCAAACCCACCCACGTCACCGTACAGTCGATGGATCTTCTCGGCCACGGTGTCCGGTGAACCGATCAACCAGAGGTGGTCGGCCATGTATTCGATGTTGACCGCCTCGTCGGGCACCTCGTCATCGTGCTTGAACACCTTCATCAGGTCGAACTCGCCGAAAAGAGGCAGCAGGTAATCGTGCCACACTCGGCCCAGCATGCCGTTCAGGGCCAGATCGCGCGCTTCCTCGTCGGTGTCGGCAACATACACGTCGCGAACCAGACGCCAGTCGGACCGGGACGGCGTCCGGCCGGTGCGTTGGGCCCCTTCCTCGATGGCTTCCCAATGACTGCGGCAGTAGTCGTTGTTGAGAGCAAGGCTCATGGGAATGAAACCGCGCTCTCCGGCTATCATAAGTGTCGGCGACTTGTAGCTGACCGAGGCCACAGCGATGGGCGGGTGAGGCTTCTGGTAGGGGCGCAGGAAGAACTCCAGGGTACCGTACATGGGCTCGGGGATGCTCACGTTCCAGTACTTGCCTTTGTACTCGAACGGGCCGTCGTTCTCCCAGATTTTCAGGATGATGTCCAACGACTCCCGGGTCATGTCCCGGTGTTCGCCGTTGTTGCCGTCGACGTCGAAAAGCGCCCAGTCGCTGGGAAGGCCGCTGGCGCCGACGCCGAACAGGAACCGGCCCTGGGAGATGTGGTCCAGATAGGCCACGCGGTGCGCCAGTTCGGCCGGATGGTGGAAGGGCAGCAGGTGCGCGCCGGAGCCCAGCTTGATGCGCTTGGTCTTCATCAACGCCTGGGCGATCAGCAGGTCGGGCGCGGGGATGGGTTCCCAGGGCGAGGTGAAATGCTCGCCGATCCAGGCTTCGTCAAAGCCCAATTCGTCGCACAGGGCCAAGTATTCAAGGTCCCACTGGTGAGCGTCGTATATGTTCCGTTCCGGCGGATGCGACGGCATCATAAACAGTCCGTACTTCATGGTTCCTCCCTGAACAGGCTGCGACCGGCGGCCTCAGATTCTGATGATGCCGTACCATAGCACAATTCGGGCGGGATTGGCGTCCGTGCTATAGTTGCGCATTCAGATGTGGCGCGGAGGCCATTTTGACAACAGCACAAACGGGGAACAAAGTCAGGGTTCACTACACGGGCCGCCTGGACGATGGCGAAGTATTTGACTCATCGGAGGGCGGCACACCCATGGCCTTCACGATCGGTAGCGGCCAGGTGATACCGGGCTTCGAAAACGGTGTCGTAGGTATGGCCATCGGCGACACCAAGACGGTTCAGATCCCATGCGCGGACGCCTACGGCGAGCATCATGACGACGGAGTGATGAGCGTACCGCGTGGGGAGTTTCCTCCGGACATGCCACTGGAAGTAGGCACGAGCGTGCAGGGGCAGCAGGAGAGCGGCCAAGAGGTGAACTTCACCATCATGGCAGTCAACGACGAGGCGGTCACGTTAGACGCCAATCACCCGCTGGCGGGCAAGGACCTGACCTTTGACCTGACGCTGGTGTCTATAGAAGGTTAGACAAGTAGGTTCAGGGACGGATGAGCAGCTTGGATGGCGAAGCCATACCGCGCCGATTGCTCGCCATCCTGCTACGACTGGCGCCCCGTCCTATTCGAAATGCTGTCGTTGGGGCGATGCTGTTGCTGATCGTGGTGGTGGCTGCCGCAGTAGTAATTGATCTCGTAGCTGGCGACGATCCCGCTGTACAACGACTGGAAACGTTGCTGAGAAAAGCGTTGATGGTGATGGCCTTCTTGGTGGCCGTCACATGCGTCGGTGCGTACGTCTGTTACGTGCTCCGCCCTAACGCTTATCCCGAGGAGAGTTCCGGGAGCTGAGCCAGCGGAAAAACGACCTTATTGTAGTGAGCCAAGCAATGAGGACCCAGGACATTGCCATCGCCAAAACGCCAAAACCACCGGCGAGAACCAAGTAACTATGTTCGGTCCAATAGCCGATGAGAAGAACCAGCAACCCCACTACGGCACCCAGCAGCAGAGGGATATTGAAGCGATCCAATGCGACTAGCGCGTTACCTGGTACACCGGCACGTTGCTCCCGGCCCCCCGGTCCCGACGGTCTCTGACGAACCGTCGGTGGATTATTGTCATCCAAGGAGACCCCTTGCGTTTCCGGCGTGGTCATGGCATCTCCTCTCACACTTCCACTTTACCAGACTACACCCGCACCTGCTGCCCCAGCGTCTGGTAGGTGACCGGTGACGTGGCAACCAGGCCGGCGTCCACCGGCAGCACCACGCCGTTGATCCAACGAGCCTCGTCGCTGGCCAGGAACAGGGCCGCGTTGCCGATGTCCCACGCGGTGCCCTCGGTACGCAGCGGGGCCGAAGAACTCCGGATCTGGCGCAGGTCGTCATCCATGCGCGGCGCCACCATGGGAGTGTAAACCAGGCCGGGCGCGATGCAGTTGGTGCGGATGCCGTCGGGGCCGTGGTCGGCAGCCATGGAGATCGTCAGGCCAATCACCGCCGCCTTGGACGCGGTGTACGGCGTGCTGCTGTGGGCGCGCAGGCCGGCGATGGACGAGATGTTGATGATGGAGCCGCCTCCGGCCTCGATCATGCGGGGGACGGCGAACTTGCTGGCCATGACGATGGTCTTCACGTTCACGGCCATGATGTGGTCCCAATCTTCCTCGGAGACCTCAACCACCGTGCCCCGGCGGGAGATGCCCACGTTGTTGTCCAGGATATCCAGGCGGCCGTAGCGCTCGATGCAGGTCTCCACCATCCGTTCGCAATCCGCGGCCCTGGTCACGTCGGCCTGGATCGTGGATGCCACGCCGCCCTCGGCCTGGATCATCTCCATGGTCTCGGCGGCCCGCTCCTCGGTGATGTCGGCCAGCAGGACCTTGGCTCCCTCCCGGGCAAACAACGTGGCCGTGGCCCGTCCGTTGCCCACGCCAGGACCGCTGGAACCGGCGCCGGTCACGATTGCCACCTTTCCTTCCAGTCGCGGGCTGCGTTCAGGCACTGTTGCATCCTCCGTGTCGGACTGCCCTCATTCGGCGATGGGGCGCGAAATTATCCACAAACTCGCGCAAGTGTAGCACACCATCAGCGCCAGCATGGGGACCTGGCTGAGCAGCGCGCTGCGCCTGGTGGAATAGATCCGCGTCGCCTGCACGTGGGCCAGATACACGCCGGCGATGTGGCCGACCACGATGGCCAGGATCGAGAAGTACCAGATGAAAACGGGAGACAGTATCCCGATGTTGATGATGGCATCGGCCGTGCCGAACAGGTCCCATCCCCAGCCGAAGGGGTCGGATGCCAGCACTATGAACCGCTGACCGTTGATGAGGAGGAAACCCAGGAAGTGGGCGAAGTGGTAGGCCAGGGCGATGGGCAATAGCGAGAAGGTGAACCGGCGCAGCAACTGCCCGGCGTCGGGTTCGGATTGACCGGACAGCCACCCCATGGCCGCGCAGGTCACAGCGAACAGTAAGCCGAACACCACCGGCAATCCCAGCACGCCGATCAGGTTGGCGACGTAGCCGCCGTAGATCGGGAACTGGAGGAGGAACTGGCCGGTGAACACCAGCCACTCCGGCGTTGCCGATAGCCCGTCGAAGGAGACCGTGGACAGTAGCAGGATAACGTGGAACACGACGGTCAGCGTGACAACACCAAGACGGTTCAGGCCCACGCCGGGCGGGCGCAGGTTGAACTGGCGCTGTGGTGGCGGGGCAGCGGCGTAGCACTCGTAGCAGTCGACACAGTCGGTTTCCCCGGCGGAGCAGCGGCCGCTGCTGGAGCATCGCCGACATCGCGACGTTGGTGATCGCACCTCGGTCATCGAGAAACGGGACATGAACCCGTAAACCACCGTGAACCCTTCGGCGTTGCGCAGCCAAACCTCGCGGCCATACACATACATGCCAACGAAGTTGTACAGGGTGTAGAGCACGAGGATCCAGCCCAGCGCCCGGGGGCCGGCCGTATCCGCTGCCACGGTTTCCAGGATTGCAAACCCGACGAAAACCAGCACGGCCGGCCAGGGCCCGATCCTCGCGGGATAGCGGCGGTGCAGGCTCAACCGGCCTCCTCCCGATACGATCGCGAACGCCAGCTCAAGAAATCCCCACGTCGCTTTCCACGGGTTGACCAGCGCCCACAGGTTGCCGAACAGCGCGGTGAAGAAGCTCAATCCCACCCAGAACGCAACGTATATTGCCGCCGGGGCCGGGTTCAGCGCGGCGCGTTCGTTGCCGATCAGCGCCCCAACGATCACGTAAACGGTCAGCGCGACCGACAGGGTCTTCAGCGTGGCCGTGACCGGTGGGGAGGCCAGCCAGCGCGCGGGCGGCAGGCGCAGCAGGTTGTAACGCGGATACCGGGCGTGGGTTGCACCGGCCCGCAGAAACACCGCCGCCACGACGAAGGACAGCGCCACCGCCGCGGCGCCGGCGATCACGAACAGGGACAGCGGCAACGGCAGGTCGTACCGCTCCCCAAACCCGTGGGCGTGAGCCGTCAATGGCAACGCCGCGCCGACGGCCACGGCCAGGCCGACGGCTCCCAGGAACAGAATGCCCCACCTGAAGCGGGTCGTCATTGCTGACCCGTGCTACGCCGCCGCAGGGTGAGCCACGTCCATGCTCCAACGGCGATGATGACTGCCAACACCGCGGTGATCCAGATCCACTGGATGCTGGCGCCGGGTTCGCCCACATCAAGCGGCAGCAGGAATGTCTCCTGGCCCCGTTCCGACGCGACCGTTACGGATACGTCCCACGGCCCGGTGGTTGCGAACGGGACATCGACCTCGAAGTAGCGTAGCGTCTGCTCGTTCAGCACCTGGTGGGGGCCGAATCCCGCCGAACCGGGAGGCCCGGACGTGACCACGGTCATCCGCACCTCTGTGTCGCGCAGTGGACGGGGATCGGCAACGTCAAATACCTGGATCGCCAGGTGGGTCTGAGGGATCACTGGCCGGGCGGGGATGATGCCTACCACCATACGGTAGGAGCCCTGGGTGCGATCCATGATGATGGTGGATGCGCCGTTGGCCTCTGCGGGTCTTGTCTCCCAACCCATAGAGCACCACGCTACTACCGCGGCTATTGCCGCAAGGGTGGCAAAACCCAGCACCAAGCTTGCTCTTGACGAGATGATCACGCCGGTTCCTGCAAATACAAGCCAAAAAATCCCGCCGCACAATAGCATGGGGTTGCGGGCATCATCAACAAATGGCATTGGCTGCCATCGTTATAATGCCGACACACGTGGGACCATTGCCCCGGAGTGAAAGCACAAGAGGAGAGAACTATGCCCTTTGCCGGTTTGGATTTGACGGGACGAAAGGCGCTGGTAACCGGCGCCGCGCGAGGCATCGGCGCTACCCTGGCGGTGGGACTGGCTCAGGCCGGCGCCGACGTGGCCGTCACCGACATCGCGTCCGACGACTCGTGGGAGGGCCTGTCCAGCGTCGTCATGCGCATCCGCAACGAGGGCCAGGTGGGCCTGGCCGGCGACCTCGACGTGCAGGATGTTCCTGAAATCAGGCCCACCATCCGCCGCATCGCCGACGAGCTGGGCGGCCTGGACATCCTGGTCAACAACGCGGGCATCCGCCGCCGTGCCCCTGCCCTGCAGGTAACGGAAGAGGACTGGGACGCGGTGATGGACACCAACCTCAAGGGGGCGTTCTTCTGCGCGCAGGCCGCAGCCCGCCTCATGATCCCCAACGGGTTTGGCCGGATCATCAACATCGCCTCGCAGATGGCGCTGGTTGGGTCCGTAAACCGCGCGGCCTATTGCGCCAGCAAGGGCGGCCTGGCCAATCTCACCCGTGTGCTGGCCCTGGAATGGGCCCAGCACGGCATCACCGTCAATGCCATCGGCCCCGGCCCGACCACCACACCCGGCCTGCTTGAGGCCGACGACCGGGACGCCGACGAGTTGCAGGCGGAGCTGTCGATCAAGATGCCCCTCGGCCGGCGCATGGATCCGGAGGAACTGGTGGGCGCCGCAATCTACCTCGCCAGCAATTCCGCCGGAGCGACCACCGGCCATCTGCTCGTGGTCGATGGCGGATGGACGGCGTTGTAGAATTGTTCGCACGCGAGATTGCCACGCTGCGCTCGCTGCCGCAGTGCGGGTAGGGAGAATAGATATGAAATTCGGGATGTTTTATGAGCTGCAGATGCCCCGTCCGTGGACGGACACCGCCGAGTACGACACGCTGTGGAACGCCGTCCGGCAGGTGCAATACGCCGAGGAGATGGGGTTCGAGCGTGTCTGGCTGGTGGAACACCACTTCCTGACCGAGTTCGCCCACTCGTCGGCGCCCGAGGTGATGCTGGCGGTGATGGCCCAGCACACCAAGAAGATGCGTCTGGGTTTCGGCGTCGTCCTGGCTCCGGTCCACCATCCGCTGCACGTGGCGGCGCGGGCATCCACCCTGGACATCCTGAGCGACGGCCGCGTCGACGTGGGTGTTGGCCGCACCAAGGGCCCATACCAGCTCACCCCCTTCGGAACGGACGTGGCCCAAACCCAGAGCATGATGGTCGAAACGCTGGAGTGCCTGCCCCGCATGTGGTGTGACAAGGTGTTCAGCCACGATGGGGAGAACTGGCAGATCCCGCCGCGTGAAGTGATCCCCAAGCCGTTGCAGCAGCCCCATCCGCCCCTTTGGATGGCCTGCACCCAGGAGGACACCTTCCGCCTGGCCGGCCAGTTGGGCGTGGGCTGCCTGGTCAACACCCTCGGCGGCACCGACAAGACCCGAGGTTTGGTGAACACCTACTACGAAGCCATCGAGAACCCCACTCCCGTCGGACGGTTCGTGAACCGCCAGGTCGTGGCTTCCACCATCGGGTTCTGCGACGAGGACGACGCCAAAGCCCGCCAGAAGGGCGCGGAAGTAGCGGCCTGGTACCTGGAACAGAGCCGCGAGCGGTTCGTGCTGGAGTGGGCCGGCGTTGACGCCGAAGCTGTTCCCGACGAGTACCGGTTCTACGTCCAGGGCGGCGCGGTGCGTGGTGCCGGCCCGTCCCGACCGTCGGAAGACCCGCAGCAGCAGCAACCGCCCACCCCGGAGGAACTGCTGGCCGGCGGCGGCTACTGCGTCGGCGACCCCGATGCCTGCATCCGCGTGATCGAGGAGTTCGAGGCCATGGGCGTCGACGAGATTATGCCCATCTTCCAGGCCGGCTACGCCACCCACGAAGAGGTGCTGAACTCCATCCGCCTGTTCGGCGAATACGTGATACCTCATTTCCGCGCTAAAGAGCAAAAATAAATATCACCGGGTTGAACAGCGTAGGCGGGATATGCAGGATCACCATCTCCATGTTCCTTCCATCTCGTGTATCTATGTGAATAGCAGAGGACATTCATGACTACTGTTGAACAGTTGGGAACGGCGACGCATCCTGCTGGGGCTCAGCGTACGGGCACACCCGTCGTGTCCGTGGTAGCGACCACGCCGGAGACGGTGCTCGCCGATGTGGAGCGGGCCATGCGCTTGGCCGGCGCAGAGTCGGTGTTGTCGCCGGAACACGAGACGCTGCTGAAGATCAACATATCGTGGCAGCACTGGTATCCCGGGTGTTCGACGACTCCGTGGCAATTGGAGGGGGCAATCTGCGCCCTCCAGAACATGGGTCACCGCGACCTCATCGCCGCGCACAACGGAACCGTCGTCGTCGATTCCTTCGAGGGCGAGGTCAACAACAAGCACAAGCCGGTGCAGGACAAATACAGCCTTCGCACGGTGCACCTGGACACCCCGCCCGAGCCGTGGGTCCGCTACGAGCCCAAGGCCGAGATGCTGGTCCTCGACGACATCTATCCCGAGGGCATCGAGATACCGCAGATTTTCGCCGGCAAGAACATCGTCCATCTGCCCACCATGAAGACCCATGTCTTCACCACCATGACCGGCGCGATGAAGAACGCCTTCGGCGGCCTGCTGCACCGCAAGCGTCACTGGACCCACTCGGTCATCCACGAAACGTTGGTGGACCTGCTGGCCATACAACAGGAGATCCACCCCGGCATCTTTGCTGTCACCGACGGCACCTTCGCCGGCGACGGCCCCGGCCCTCGCGCCATGCGCTGGCACATCAAGAACCGCATCGTAGCCGGCGCCGACCAGGTGGCCGTGGACGCCGTGGTCGCCTCGATGATGGGGTTCGACCCGCTGTCCCTGCAGTTCATCCGCCTGGCCCACGAGCGCGGCCTGGGCGTGGGCGACATGCGAGACATTCAGGTAGTCGGCGACGAGCCCGACATCAGCCGCGTCAACTGGAATTTCGCCGACAACGAGAACACCTTCGCCAGCCGCGGCCAGAAACTCATCTACTGGGGCCCCCTCAAGCCCCTCGAAAACGCCCTGCTGCGCTCCCCCATCGCCGCCTGGGCCTACACCGCCAGCAACCTCTACCACAACGGCTACTGGCTGAACACGATAGGCAAGGGCAGGGTGCGCAAGGCGCTGAAAACGGAGTGGGGGCGGTTGTGGCAGGGGTATTAGGTACAGTTCAACCGAATTTGGGATGAGGGCTTGGAGGCGGCAAACATGAACATTACTGGCCTGATGTTAGCTAATATCCCGCCTATTTCTGAGAGGATAAAGGTAGAGTTCGACGATCGGGCAAACCTCTTCGTAGGACCAAACGCCTCGGGTAAAAGCACCATTATGCGCTGGATGGCTTCCAACATAGGACGTGCGGTACCCCACAAATGGCTGCTCGAATACATCGAGGAAGGGAGCGAATCCAATTATTTGAGCGTTAGCGAAGATTGGCGAGAAGCGGAATACGGCAACCTATTACCCGTCATCCTTCCTCCGATTATTACGATCAACTGGCAACGGCCGCTGCTTCCTGAGTTATCTGAAGAAGCGGCCGAGGACGAGCGTTCCATGAGCGCGATGGAGATCTTAGAACGCGATTTCAGCGGCACTAACCTAAAGCTGGCCGTGGAAACTCTGAGCGCGGAAGTCTGGGATATGGAACCGGACCGATCATCTCCGTATATATCCCTCAAGGGAAACAAGTCGGAAAACTACTATCGACATCCCGAACGCCATAACCTGCTAAAAGTTCGAGATATCACTGATCGTTGTGTCCAAATGATTTGCGGCGAGCTAATCCGCGGGTCGAGTTCGCACAATTACGTTCCTGGTCCCGACGTAAGAGGGTATCTTCAAGGGCCTCGGGGTGCCGAACCTCTCGAAGTTCATTTGAACATGGCCGTTGACACAAACGATATTCGTAATTTTGATCACCTGTCTCCATATGAACGGCCATCCGCGTCCGCATATTACCAAGATGCGGATTCTTTGCCGATTTATGCGGGCCATCTCAGCGCCGGCACACAAGGAACACTACTGTGGGTACGATGGTTGGCACTCAAAATGGTCAACCACTATGGGTTCAGAACGGATTGGGAGGAGATGCCCGCCATCCTCCTCATCGACGAGATCGAAAACCACCTGCACCCCACCTGGCAACGCCGTGTCATACCTGCCCTACTGGAGCACTTCCCCGGCCTGCAGATTTTTGCCACCACCCACTCGCCTTTCGTCGTCGCCGGCCTGAAAGCGGGTCAGGTCCACCTGCTCGACCGGGACGAAAACGGCGTCGTAACTGCCACCACCAATACCGAGGACATCGTTGGATGGACGGCGGATGAGATTTTGCGAACGATGATGGGGGTCGCCGATCCAACCGACGACGAGACGGCGCGAAACGCTGCTGAATTGCGGCGACTACGGGATGCCGGCACACAGAATACCCCTGAAGAAGAGGAGCGCCGTCAAGAAGAAATGCAACGACTGCGCCGGTCGGTAAACCGCGATTTGCTGGCCGGCGGCCCCAGAGAAGCCCAACGGGAGTTGTTCGAGCAGCAATTTGGCGAGGCGTTGGAGAAATACCTTCAATCGTAAGAATTGAACCAAGACAACGGATGATGATGCACGCGGTCCAGCGCTCCCCGGAACCGGCAATTTTCGCGATGCTGCGCGCAAGCGGCATCAATAGATATTCGCAACTGAACTCTGACCAGCGCCAGCAAATTCGAGCCGCGCTGAGGGGAGATTTCGGAGAGATTTGCGCCTATTGCGAAAAACAGTGCGATGAAAACTGGAGGACCAACGGCGTTCCCGAAGAAAATGGTCCCGAAAACGAGCATTTTCGTCCTGATAAGGAATTTCCAGCCAGTTCGTTGGAGTGGCTCAATTTGGTGTATTCGTGCAAGAGATGCAACGATGTGAAGGGCAACTTCTGGCCGAGGCGAAACATTGGCACGCCAGACTACGATGGATTCGTTAATCCGAATGCGTTAGGTCAGCAGCCTGGAGATTGTGTCCAGCGTCTTCCGGCAGAGGATCTTTTTGATTTTGCAGAGGATGTTGACAGAGGGTTGATCAAAGCAGCGGAAGACGACAGCATCCAGTATCTGGAAAGGGCAATGGCGGCAGTGACCATTGATTATCTCGATTTGAATTCCGACTACGAAAACCCCAGTAGGCGTGGCACTGGCTTGCTGTTGCCGGAACAAAGGCAAGTTCGGGCCATCGCTCTACGCAATCGGCTTCGGTCCGCTTGGGATACGGGCGACGTAGGTATGATGGCAGCAGAGTTGAATGCTGCTATACAACGGGACCAACCGTTTTCAAGCTACATGAGAGCATACATCAAACAGGTTCTAGATCATGAATATCCCGGGATTATTCGGCTGATTCAAGAGCAGTGACGGATCGAGATATGCTTGCCCACGACAAGCCTTTAGCCGCAGCCACTTCCGCCACATCCTCGTACTCCGCCGCCGCGCTGACCACCTCGCCCCCCAGCCACTTCCGCTTCACCCGCATCGGCCCGTACTCCGTCTCCACCGTAACAATGTCCCGGTCGGCCACGTAGCGGCCCACCGGCCGCACGCGCACTCCCAGCGTCGGCGTGTCCCGCAGGAACACCTCCGCCAGCCGGCTTTCCAGCGCTGCCGGCCCCAGCGCCGAAAGCAGCACGCCCGGCCGGTTCTTCTTCATCTGTATCGGCGTGTGCCACACGTCCAGCGCGCCGGCCTCGAACAGCCTTTCCATGGCAAAGCCCAGCTGCTCGCCGGTGGCGTTGTCCAGGTTGGTCTCCAGCAGCACCACGTTGTCCTGCCAGCGGGCTACGGGCGGTGTCGGCTCGCCGGACGGGTCGGCCCGCAGGTCAGCGCCGGCGGTTTCCCCCAGCCACAGACGCAACACGTTGGGAAAGGCCGCTGGGTCCTTGCCGCCAACACCTACCCCAATGCGGTCAATGCTCATGGCCGGCTGGCGAAACTCTTCGGCCAGCGTGGTTATCAGGGCTGCTCCGGTGGGTGTGGTCAACTCCCCAACGCCGGAATGAAAAGCCCGCTCCGGCGCGACCGGCGCTCCAGACGCCGCAATAATTTCCAGCGTCGCCGGCGCCGGATTGCTGTAGCCGCCAGGTCTCCTCGGGCCACCCGGTTCGCCCAGCACCAGCGGCGCGGCCAATACGCGCTCTACGCCCAACTGTTCCAACCCGTGCACGACGCCCACCACGTCAACCAGTGTGTCGGCCGTGCCCAGCTCATGCAGGTGGATCTGGTCGGGATCGTCCCCATGTACACGGGCCTCGGCGACGAAGAGGGCGTTGAGGACGGCGGAGGCGTGTTCACGGGTTCGCCCTGACAGTGCGGTAGCTCCCGCCACGGCGTCCAGCATCTGTTGGGGCGAATAGCGCGGGGCGGCGGATACGTCAACCAGCGCGCAGGTGCCGCGAACCTCGCAGCGTGTCTCGGTGGCGGTCTCGACGTTCACGCCAGAGATCCCCAGCGCGTCGATAGCTTCCCTGACAGAATCCAACTGCAGCCCGGCATCAAGAAGCGCGCCTAGCAACATGTCCCCGCTGGCGCCGCCGACCGATTGGATGAACGCGGTTTTCATCCCCGCGAGTTGGCCGCGCCCACGCGCAGCACGTCGTTCAGGCTGCCGGAGCGCAGGCCGTTCAGGTCCAGCGACACCCACAGGTAGCCCAGGGCTTTCAACTGGCGCGTGATCTCGTCGCGGTGGGCGAAAGCGAGTTCCATTTCGTCGGCGCCAACCTCAATGCGACACAGCTTGTCGTGGTGGCGCGCCCGCACTTCCCGGAGGCCAAGATCGCGCAGGATATCCTCGGCTGCCTCGATGCGCCGCAGTGACTCCACGGTCACCGGCGTGCCGTAGGGGATGCGCGATGACAGGCAGGGTTGCGCCGGCTTGTCCCACAGCGGGACGCCCAGCCAGAGGGCGGCGGCGCGCACCTGCGTTTTGTCCATCTCCGCCTCTACCATGGGACTGCGGATGTTGTGCTCGGCGGCCGCGGTCATGCCGGGACGGTAGTCGCCTAGGTCGTCGGTGTTGGCGCCATTGGCGATCCATTGGTAGCCTTCGGCAGACGCCAACGCCACCAGTTGGTCATACAACTCGGTCTTGCAGAAATAGCATCGCTGCGGCGAGTTGGCCACGTAGCCTTCCCGCTGCAACTCCTCGGTATGAATGACCCGGTGGTTGAGCCCGAACTCCCTGGCCACGCTCTCCGCGTCAGCCAGGTCGCGGGCCGCCAGGGCCGGAGATATGGCGGTCACGGCCAGGGCGCGCTGCCCTAAAGCTCGGTGCGCCGCCACCGCCAGCAACGCGCTGTCCACCCCGCCCGAGTAGGCTACAATCACCGACTGCATCTCCCTCAGCATCGATTCCAGCCGGGGCAGGCAATCGGGAGGCGCATCGATGCGCTGATGATCAAATTTTGACATAATCCTGTCGGCCATTCCCATCCAGTCTGGGAACATTCTACTACAACGGATTTTGCACACTGCCGGGGGACGCACGATGACGGTACAGAGTATCAGCGCGATCACGCTGGCAGTCCGCGACATGGCGCGAGCGGTGGCCTTCTACCACGACGGAGCGGGAATACCCATCCTGTACGGCGGCCCGGACGCCGGATTCACGTCACTGGAGGTGGGCGGCAGCTACCTGAACCTGATCCTCTCCGCCGATGCCGATGTGCGCTGGTGGGGTCGCTGCATCCTGTACGTCGACGACGTGGACGCACATCACCAGCGAATGGTCGAGGCCGGCTATGCTCCTGACGACGAACCGTCCGACGCTCCCTGGCGAGAGCGCTACTACCACATCACCGACCCCGACGGCCACGAGATCAGCTTCGCCAAACCGCTGGCTCAGGGATAACGCGCTACAGATCCAGGGCGTACAGATAGAGGGTCAGGCTGGTGTGCGGGAAGGCGTGGTCTTCCAGCTCGTGGTAACCACGACGCTGAAGGAACACGATGGCAGCCGCCATGTGGTTGGCGGCCCAGACGATGGTACGCGAATATGCCGCGTCGCGACAGAACTCTTCCGCATGGTTCATTAGCTGGGAAGCGACGCCCCGCCGGCGCGCGGACCGGTCCACCACCAGCCGTCGTATCTCCGCCTCTTCCTCATCCCGACGGTACGCGCCGACGCAACCAACTGCCTGCCCTTCAAGTTCGGCGATCCAGAAGTTGCTTCCCGGACGTTGCAGATAGCTCTGCTCAATGTGGGCCAGATCATGTGTAAGGGCACTGTCGAGATATTCGTGAAACCCCTCCCGGTCGGCCTCGTTGTGCAGATAACTCTCCGTAAAGTCGTCCTGGGCGTGAAGGAACAGGTTGCGCACCGCCTCGGCGTCTTCGGCGCGGAATTGGCGAATGGTGATCATCGCCCCTACGTATTGACCAGGAAGTTGATGATATCCCCGTCCTTTACCGGATAGGTTTTGCCCTCCGAGCGCAGCAGACCTTCCTTGCGCCCTTGGACCATGCTTCCGCAGGCGCGGTAATCGTCGTAGGCGATGACCTCCGCTCGTATGAACCCCCGGGTGAAATCCGTATGGATGACCCCGGCGGCGCTCACGGCGGGCATGCCTCCCGGCACGCTCCAAGCTCGGACCTCGTCTTCTCCCACGGTCAGGAATGACACCAGGCCGAGGGTGCCGTAGCTGGCGCGGATCACCTGGGTGGTCGCGGACTCGCCCAGGCCGAGGTCGGCTCGGAACTCTTCCGCTTCCTCCACGTCCATCATGCACAGGTCGGCCTCGATGCGAGCACTGATGCTGACCTCGCCGACCCCTTCAGTGAGGTTGCCGTCGATGTTCAGGTCAGCGATGGATAAATCGTCCGCACCTTCATCGGTGTTGAACACGGCAATCACCTGTTTGTCGGTCAGCAGTTGGTAGTTGACCAGCGCCGCGCGTTCCGAATCGGTGAAGGACTGCAGGCGGACCGGTACGCCGTTCTCCAGACCGGCGCGGGCCTTCTCCACGGTTTCCTTGTGGCGTATCACCATCGGGCGCTCGGCCGGCTTGGTCTTGTTCACCTGGTCACCCAGGCGTGTCGACGCCCTCTCCAGCACTTCCAGATCGGCGAAGGACAACTCGCCGAGCATCGCTTCCAGGTCTCTGGCGGGGTCCACCGAGCCGGTGGGATGCACTACAACATCGTTCTGGAAGGCTCGAACGACGATCAAAAACGCGGTGGCGGACTGGAGAATGTTGCGGTAACGGCCGCTGATCCCCTGGGAGCGCGCCATCCCTTCCGGGCCGGGCAGGTCCGTGTAGCGTATCTCGGCCGGGACGGTTTTGCGCGGACGGTAGATGGAGGTAAGGTAGTCCAGACGCGGGTCCGGAACCTTAACCGCCCCAAGATGCATCTCGGTGGGGCTGCCCGACGCTCCGCTGGCGTCAGACTTGCCCAGGGTGAGCGCGTTGAAGAGGTTGGTTTTGCCCGATTGAGGAAGGCCTATGATTACGATGTCCATACTTAACAGTGTTCACGTGGTGAATTTGCGTTGGTCGGTTTGCGAAATAGATGCCCTGGGTCGGTACGGACTGGCGGGCATCGGTTTCAGGTGGTCTTGGGCTGGCGTTGCTAGTCGGGATCGGCGTCACCCATCAGCAATTTCATGACTTCGGGGGTCAACGTGATGTGGATCGAGCCGTCTTCCCGCTCGCCGAGTTGGCGGAGGGCATCGACGATGCGTTGCCGTTCTTCCTGCCGGCCCTCCTGCCGGCCTTCCTTCCGGCCCTGTTCCCTGAGACGTTTGATTTCAGACGGTATCAGCAACACCATACGACCCAATACCTCTAGCGAAGGATCAACTTTTCGGATTGTTAAGAGGAGGGGCCGGCGTCGCTCAAAAGCAACGCGATTACTTCCGGAGTTAGCGTGATGTGGATCGAGCCGTCTTCCCGCTCGCCGAGTTGGCGGAGGGCATCGACGATGCGTTGCCGTTCTTCCTGCCGGCCCTCCTGCCGGCCCTCCTGCCGGCCTTCCTGTCGGCCTTCCTTCCTGCCCTGTTCCCTGAGACGTTTGATTTCAGACGGTATCAGCAACACCATACGACCCAATACCTCCAGGATGATCGCCACCAGCAGCGCCAAGCCCGCCGCCAGAGCAAAGATCCCTACAAGCGCAAATAGCTCATCCTTACCCTGTTCTTGCAGAGGGTGATACCTCGACAGGCCAATCCCCACTCCGGCAACGTATACCAGATAGTATACGACCCAATAGCGTTCGGCGATGCTTTTGAGAGGATCCACCCGGCTGGCTTCGGGGGCGTCCCTATGGTTCTTTCTAGCCGGTGGCCAGCACCACGGTCCCGGTTGAGGACAGGGACCCGCCGGTTCCGTTGACGATGCTAGTCGCGGCGGACTGATCCGACGAGCCCTTGCGATGCACCTGCCGGTCGCCGCACTCACCGCGGAGCTGCCGGACGGCTTCCACCAGGAGGAAGCTGCCGTACATGCCCGGGTGGGAATAGGAAAGACCGCCACCGTTGGTGTTGAGGGCGAAGTCGCCGCCGGGAGCAATTCGCTGGTTGGCGACAAAGTCGGGGCCCTCACCCGGCCCGCAGAAACCCAGGCCCTCGATGGTCACCAACGTGGTGTAGGTGAAGGAGTCATAGATCATGGTGAGGTCGATGTCGTCGTGGGTCAGGCCGGCCCGATCCAGCGACAGCGGCCCGGTCTCCCGGGACCAGGTGGAGGTGTGGTTGGGCATGAAACTGATCAGGTTGTGATCATGCCCTTCGGCCGCACCCAGAACCCACACCGGCTCCTTCTTGCAGTTGGCCGCCTTCTCGGCGGTGGTCACAATTATCGCCGCGCCCGAGTCGGTGACCAGGCAGCAATCGAAGAGATGGAACGGCCACGCCACCCAGCGGGAGTTGTGGTAGTCGTCAAAGGACATCGGAGAGTCGTGCATGTAGGCCATCGGGTTCAGGTTGGCCCACTTGCGGGTGGAGACAGCGATCTCTGCGAGAGCCTGGCGGGTGCGGTCCTCGCCGTACTCGTGCATGTAGCGCGTGCAGGCCATGGCGTAGTTGATGGGCTGGCCGATCATGCCGTAGGGGATCTCGTATTGCGCCACGGGAAGGTTGCGGTCCGCCGGAACGGGAACCCGCGTCGAGCGACCGGCCTGGCCGTGGGTGATCAGCACCGTGTCACAGTAGCCGGCGCGGATTGCGGCAGCCGCGTGGGCGACGTGAATGACAAAGGAGGAACCACCGACCGACGTGTTGTCTGTGAAGGACGGCTGCACGCCAAAGTACTCGGCGGTGGCCAGGGTGCTGAAGCCTGCGGTCATCAGGCCGTTGACGTCGGACATGGAGAGGCCGGCGTCGGCCAATGCGTTGTGGGCCGCTTCCGCATGGTGTTGGAGAGAAGACTTGTTGGGAACGTTGCCCATCTCGTCAGATTCGGCGACGCCGACGATGGCAATGTCGCGTTCACGTTGTGCGGTGCTGGCCATAGAGCTACCCTCCAGTGACTGGCTTTGGCAAATTTGAGGCCAAACGATGGTACAACATTCGTTACGGGCGGACAATCGGCGGCGACGTATGCCACGCCTTGCCTCGCACTAACTATCAGAGCAACCGGAGGATACCGGTATGAGTGAACCCAAAGCGCCACAGAATGCGGCGGTTACAGCTATCGGGGGGTTCATGGCGGCGCTGAACGCCCGGGATGACGCCGCGCTCTACGATCTCCTACACCTGCCCCACGTGCGCATCTCCGGCGACGGCGTGGCCATCTGGCACGATCGAAGCGAGCTGGAGGCAACCTATTTGCGCGACTTCTACGCCCGGGCAGGGCCGGACTGGCATCACACCACGCTGGATTCCACCGAGGTAATCCACAGTTCCGAGCGCAAAGTCCACGTGCTGATACAGTTCACCCGGTGGGATGGATCCCATACAGCCATCGCCACGTACCGCTCGTTGTGGATTATGACGCTGGTTGAAGGTCGTTGGGGCGCACAGGCGAGACCACCGCGGCGGAACTGGCCGATAAGTTGCATCGGCCCGGACTGGTGATTAGGTTTGACCGGACTGCCGCCAGCGACGTTGTGCGCCGCGCCACGGCATTTGAAAAGTTGGTGAACAACGGCGTAGAGCGCAGGCGGGCCGGGCGGATTGCCGGGGTCTAAATATGGTCGATCCGGCACGGTGTCAGGTCACACGCTCCTAAAAGTCGCGCCTAAAACGTTTGCGGCAATTTTGGCAATAACCCAATTCAAAGCCGCCGGATTCGGTCGCAATTCCAATTTGGATTTTGTATTTGTGCTTATTAAAAATCTTGCAGCGCGACCAGCGAATAGCGTATCTCGTTCCTATCCGAATCCATGGAAGGTGAACTTGGCCAAGAGTACCAATAGGACAGGAACCACGATTCCTAACCACACCCACCTATCGACGTGGATCGTCGGCAAAACCTCGGACAGTATCTCGCCCACCATTGTTGCGAATTCACCCATGCCATTACTCCATCGAATAAATTTGGTATGCATTGACGCGGCAGATTCCCCACTGCAACGGTAACCTGTTTCCGCTCGATGTCGTGAACCCCCAGCGTCTCCATTGCGCTCGCTACGCCGACGTAGTCTCTGGGGATGGTGTAAAGGACGCTCCCGCGCCTGAGCCGAACCCTGATACCGCTCGGGTTCAACGGCGACGTATTGAACGGCAAGCGGCGGGCTTCTGCGGACGATGCGGCGGCGACGTGAAAGCGGTCAAAAACGGCCTCTGCACAACCCACCTAGAGAAAGAACGCGCACGGGGTAGGCGCAACGCTGACCGCCGACGCAAGCGTGCAGTTGCCACAGGGCTTTGCCAGAGTTGCTGCAAGAAACGAGCCGATCCCGGCTATGCAGCGTGCTCAGAATGTCGGGGGCGGATGCACCGCTACCAAGAGGGGCGGAAACTATGCCCGTGCGGTAAGCGGTTCAAACCAAGGAACAACCGGCAGATTTATCACTCCGAAGAATGCCGAGACGAAGCCTATAAAACGTTGTCAGCGTGACAACGTATCCGCCACGATAAATCCGTCAAACTGACGGATTTATCGTGGCGGAATTGGTACAATAATAGCCCGGTCTTTCGACCGGGCCTTGATTGTTGCGGGGAGTAACGCCCGTGTGGACGGGCCGGGTACTGATACTACCAGGGGCGGTGGGTAATGCCACCGTTGCGGTTCGACTCCGCTGCTCCCCGCCATCGTCTGGCCTAGGTTGCCTCCTTTTCAGGTCTCTCCTTGCGGGTCTCTCCCTTAAAAGTTTCTTCCTAGTAACCAACCGCAAGCCTGACGCTTGAATTATAGACCCCTATTTGCCTATTGGGCAAATAAGCCACCGACCCCGTTTTTTTACACAAACAATCCCGCCAGTGCGGGGTTTTTGGTTGGGAATGCCGTTGACGGGTTATTTTGGTACAACATTCGTTACGGGCGAACAATCGGCTGCGGCGTTTGCCACACCCCACCTCGCACAACTTTTAAAGAAACCAGGAGATACCGGAATGAGCGAACCCAATGCGCCACCGAACGCGGCGGTCATAGCTATCGAGGAGTTCATGGCGGCGCTCAACGCCCGGGATGACGCCGCGCTCTACGATCTGCTACACCTGCCCCACGTGCGCATCTCCGGCGAAGGAGTGGCCATTTGGCACGACCGAAGCGAACTGGAGGCAACCTATTTGCGCGACTTCTACGCCCGGGCGGGGCCAGACTGGCGCCACACCACGCTGGATTCCACCGAGGTGATCCACAGTTCCGAGCGCAAGGTCCACGTGCTGATCCAGTTCACCCGGTGGGATGAAGCCCATACCGCCATCGCCACATACCGCTCGTTGTGGATCATGACGCTGGTTGACGGCCGTTGGGGCGCGCAGGCACGGTCGAGTTTTGCGCCGTGACGGAGCCACGAACGGTGTTAGACTGTGGCCCGACAACCAAGATACGAACGCGCGGAGGACACCATGGCCCGAACCACCACCGTAACCCGAGAATCAGTTCCCGAAAACGAACGCGCCGCCTTCGATGCGTTCGTCGCGGACCGCGGCGAAGTCCCCACCACCGGGCCGGGGTCGGTGATCCTCAACGCACCGGAAGTAGCGCAGCGCGCCCTCGGGTTGGCGCTGTACCTGCGGACTGACACCTCGCTGTCGCCCCGCATCCGGGAGTTGGCGATGCTGGTAGCGGCCCGGGAGAACGACTGCCAATTCATCTGGAACGCCCACGCGCCGCCGGCTCGTCGCGCCGGACTGCGCGATGCAATCGTCGACGCCCTGAGGGACCGGCAGGATCTGCCTGATCCGACAGCCGACGAGGCGGCGGTGGTCGACTATGGCCAGCAGTTCTTCCGCACGCGAAAGGTCAGCCAGGAATCCTTCGACGCGGTGGTGCAGCATTTCGGCACGAACGGAGCCACCGAGTTGACCACGCTGATGGGCTGTTACTCCATGCTGGCGTTCAACGTCAACGCCTTCGGTGTGGAGCTTCCGGACAACATCACCGAAAAGCCGCTCCCCGTATAGAGAAGAACCCAACATGTCCACCCAACGCGAGGCCTGGCTCGGCCAGAACGCGGAAGAGGCCATCGATCCCGATCTGCCCATCTGCGACCCGCACCATCACTTCTGGGACCGGGAGGGAGACCGCTACCTGCTGGATCAACTGACGCAGGACCTGGGCAGCGGCCACAACATCGCCCAGACGGTATTCATCGAATGCCACTCTATGTACCGGGCGCAGGGACCGGAGGAGATGCGGGCAGTTGGCGAAACCGAGTTCGTGCAGGGGATCGCCGCACAGAGCGCCAGCGGGCAGTACGGATCCACGGCAGTGGCCACGGGCATAGTTTCCAACGCCAACCTGATGCTGGGCGACGCGGTCGCCCCAGTGCTGGAAGCCCATGTGGCCGCGAGCAACAACCGATTCCGCGGCATTCGCTTCTCCTGCGCGTGGGATGCCAGCCCGGAAGTCACGGGCGGACGTTCCAGCGCGCCGAGCATGCTGGCGGACGCGAGTTTCCGCGCCGGGTTCGATCGCCTCCAGCGGATGGGCCTGAGCTTTGATACGTTGGTTTACCACACCCAACTGGCGGAGCTGGCCGACCTGGCCGGGGCCTTCCCGGACGCGACCATTATCCTGAACCACATCGGGCGCCCGTTGGGCGTCGGCCCGTATGCGGGGCGGCGGGACGAGGTGTTTGCCGACTGGCAAAAGGGCATCGCGGCGGTCGCCAGTCACCAGAACGTGGTGGTCAAGCTGGGTGGGTTCGGCAACGTGATCAGCGGCTACGACTGGCACCAGCGCGATGTGCCGCCGAATTCTGAAGAGCTGGCCGAGACCATCCGACCGTGGCTCGATTACTGCATCGAGCAATTTGGCCCGGAACGGTGCATGTTCGAGAGCAACTTCCCGGTGGACAAGGCGTCATACGCCTACACCACGGCTTGGAACGCCTTCAAACGGGTGACCGCGGCCTATTCAAGCGCGGAAAAGGCCGCGATGTTCCAGGGAACGGCGGTACGAGCTTACCGGCTTTAGAGTCGAGGATTGCCCTGGGCGCGAATCTCCTGCTCGGCTGCGAACAGGATTACCCGGTCGTGTCACTACCGAGCGCCATTCCGACGCGAAATTCGTCCGTGTCGCTGGAAGTGGTCCGGTTACCGAGGCCGAGTTGGTCGAGCAGCACGAACCCAGTATGTTGGTCGTGGCGACCACGCCCGTCAGTCTGTTCTGGTAGGACTCTATCGGTGACGCTGTAACCAGGCGCCGATCAAGCACCGGTGTATGAGTCGCCGGCGCCCCGAGGGTGGCGAGTTGCCCGCGGGAGACAACCAGAGCGAAGGTCGGGCTGTCCCACGTGGTTCGTGTCGCAGAATTTTCACGGGACACTCACAAAAATCGGGCGGATTTTTACATCAAATTCACACCGGCCCGCTACAGTGGATCACCCATAACTCAATTTTCAAAAATAAGCCAAGCATCAGGTAGTCGCGAAGCAGTCGACGGGCGAAGCGCCGCAGACCGCGCTTCGCGAATTCTACCGATACGCGAGGACAACCGTCGTGACGATCATAAAGGCACTGACGCAACCCGCCCGCCTGAGTTTCGCGATTTCACTGGTATCCGTAGTCGCTCTCGTCCTGCTATTGGTCACGCACGGAACGGCCCAGCGGTCGGAGGCCGCAGCGTCAGGCAGCGCCGACAGAGTCGAAAGCCGTAGCGTCACTGGAAGGATATGGTGAAGGCGGACGTCTACGACGGCGCCGTCTGAGGACGGCGACCTGATCCAATACGCTACGAAAGCGGGGGCGGTGGGCAAAAGAACCGCTCCAACCACCGAGGATGAACACCCAAAGGTCGGAGCAGATGGGTATTCCGTACCCGGTACGTATTCCCGGGCAGCCCTCGCGCGGAGGCAGACAAAGGGGGTGATACCCAGGACGGTGGCGGGCCCGTCGTCCCCGAAGGTTGGATCCGGGGCCCGGGCAATCCGGCTGGTATAATCGGCCAGTCATTCGCCAAGCCACCGGAGGCCACTGTCCCGTGAAGAGCTACTACTTCTCCGAGTTTCCCTACCACGAGTACCCCGACGAAGAGGGTGACAAATATCCCTCGCTGCGCCTGACCTTTCCCAACACCTGGTTCAACCCCAGCACGGCCAACGGCCTCTTCAAGCGCTACTTCGACGAGTGCGTGTACGCCGACGAGCTGGGTTTCGACGGCATCATGCTCAACGAGCACCACAACACGCCGTCGTGCATGAACGCGGCCACCAACCTTTCGGCGGCGGTGCTGGCCCGCATCACCCATCAGGCCAAGATCCTGTTGCTGGGCAACATCCTGCCGATTCACGACAACCCGATACGGCTGGCGGAAGAGCTGGCGATGATCGACGTCATTTCCGGCGGACGGCTGATCTCGGGTTTCGTCCGCGGCACCGGCGTCGAGACGGTGTCCACCAACAACAACCCCGTGGCCAACCGGGAACGCTTCGAAGAGTGCCATGACCTGGTCATCAAGACGTGGACGACGCCTGGCCCGTTCCGCTGGGAGGGCAAGCACTACAACTTCCGGGTGGTCAATCCGTGGATGGTCCCCATCCAGAAGCCGCATCCGCCCATCTGGGTGCCGGGCACATCGTCTCCTGAAACCGCCGAATGGTCGGGCCGTCATGGTTACACCTACGTGGCATTCCTCACCGATCTGGACGTTACCGAGGAGCTGTTCGGCATGTACACCCAGGCGGCCAACGCGGCCGGCCGCGAGGCCGTGCCGGACAATTTCGGCTACCTGCTGTGCTGCTACGTCGGCGACACGCAGGAGGAGGCCGACGAGCAGGCCAAGCACTTCATCTGGCGCATGGGTCCCACCCTGCGTGGGCCGCGCGAGTACATGGCCCCGGTGGGCTACCGCTCCGCCGCAGGGTCGGCCATTGCCGCGCGCCGCACTGGCCTCAAACCGCTCAACTTGCAGACATTCGAGGAACTGAAAGAGAACAACCACATTGTCTGCGGCACCCCCGACACGGTGCTCGAAAAGTTAGAGTACCTGCACCAGCGGTTGGGCATGGAGCACCTGGTGTTCTACGGGCAGGAATCCCGCATGGGCCACGAAGCAACCATGAAGAGCATCGGCCTGTTCGGCAAGGAAGTCCTTCCTGTGATCCAGAAGTGGTAGACAACTGGCCGGGGCCGGTGGTCGGCACGTGCCGAGCCCAGCCGTTGCTGCGCATGCGCTTAACTTGATCGGGGCGGGCAAATTTGCCCGCCCCATCGCGATTGGCGCCAGCCCGAGGCTCGCGGCGGTGCGGAGGTTACACCGCAACCATCTCGCGATCCTCGTGGTGCTCGCGGCCGGCGAAGGCTCCGCCATCAGTGTGCAGAGGCGCCCGCACCAGCAGGGTCGGAGTCGGCGAATGCCGCACCACGTGGTCACCCACGCTGCCGAACAAAGCCCGTCCCACGGAGCGACGGCCCCTGGTCGCCATCACGACCAGCCCGTTGTCCAACTTGCTGGCCAGATTGACGATGGCGTCCTGGGGATTTTCCCGCGAGTTCACCACATCGATGTCGAACAGGGGGAACCGCGCGCGCAACGCGTCCGCCTTTTGCCACAGGTACTCTTCCGAGGCATGGGCCAGATCTTTGGCCATCTCTTCCGGCTCGTGGAAACCGAACCCCGTCCCACCGAAGTGTCCCCAGTCGGAATGGGATCGGAAATAGTCCGCGCCCGGCGTGGAACGGAACAGGGTGATCCGCGTCCCGAAAGTAGTGGCCAGTTCGCCAGCGTAGTCCAGGGCGTGCTCGGCAAAGCTGGACCCGTCCAGCGGGACGATGATGTTCTCGAAAAACTGCGGCACCACCGGGCAGTCGGTCTTGTTGCAGCGCACGATCAGCGTTGGGTTCTTGACCGCGTTCACCACCTTGGCCGTCACGCTGCCGGTCAACATGCGGGAGAACCCGCCGCGGCCATGAGTTGACATGACAATCAGCGCGCTCGGGTCGTGATTGGCCTTGTCGATTATTGCCTCGTGGGCTGGGACCTCGTGGGCTTCGACGAAAATCGGGGTCTCGACGCCCCAATTCTCCATGCGTCGCTTGATGCACGTCAGATCGGCCACGGTGCGGTCGTGCTCGCCGGCAGCCATCGCGGAGCTGAAACGTCCGTGGTCGGCGTCGGCATACCAGTCCGGGAGGGACCCGAACGATCGCACCAGCGTTATGGGCGCATGCGTCGCATTGGCCATCAACCGGGCCGCCGGGAGCGCCTGGGCCGACAATTTCGACCCGTCCAGGGGAACGATTATGTTGTTGCACAGTGTCATGGTGTTACCTCCTGCTTCGCTACGTAGCCGTAGCATTTGATCCGTTATTTGTGAAACGCTGCACATTCAGAAAAAGGATAATCAATATCGTTGTTACAGATATGATACCACCGCCACCGGACTTGCGCAATAGGTCGCTACCCCTTGGGGGAACGAAGTTCCCAGACTGAGCTGGCGTCACAGCAGCGCCGCAGGTCGGCCGGCCTGGGTACTGCTCGCGGCGCAGGCATCAAAAAAGGAGGCACGGCCTAGCCATGCCTCCAGCAGGTTGGGCTGTGTCGGAACTACCGGATTACCAGCACCGGCGTGTTGGAATGTCGGATGACCCGATCGGTGACGCTGCCCAGCACCATGCGGCCCACGCCGCTGCGGCCGTGGGTGGTCATTACCACCAGGGACGGCTGCGCAGCGGCCCGGTCGATGATGCTCTGGGCAATGTTGTCGTCCACCACGTGGTCCGTGTCAACGCCATGGGCGTGGTCGATGGCCATGCGGTTGGTCACGTCTTCCAGGTAGGTGGCCACGCCGGCAGCGTCGTCTTCGGCCATTTCTTCCGGCGAACCCGGATCGAAGTCGGGAATGGCGCCCATCTCCGGCGTCACCACCGTGAGCTGGCGGCGATAGTAGTCGGTGGTCGGCGTCACCTGCATCGCGGTGATCCGGGCCGACAGCGCCGCCGCAACGCTGACCGCGTGGGATATGGCCAGCTCGGACAGAGGCGAACCGTCCAGCGGCACCACGACGTTCTTCAGCGACGTTCCGGGCGATGCGGGGCCGGTCACAGTGGCCCTTACGATGAGCATGGGATTTGGGATCATGTGCAGTACCTTGTCGGTGATGCTGCCCATGACCCAGCGGGAGATGCCGCCGCGTCCGTGGGTACACATCACCACCAGCGCGCCCGGATCGGTGCCGGCCTGGGCAACGATGACGTCCGCGGCCTGTCCGCGTTGGGTCGCGATGTTGACGGCGAACCCCGCGGCTTCCAGTCGCTGCCGCGCGGGCGCCATCGAGGCTTCCGCCCGCTCCCTTGCGCCCTGCTGCAGTTGGTCAGCCACCCGGCCCGAGCGCGAACCCAAAACGTTGGACGGCAGGGCATCGTACGCCTGCACCAACTCCACCGGCACTGACAGCGTTCCAGCCACCAACTCCGCGTAGGGCAGCGCCTGTTCCGCCAAGTCCGATCCGTCCAGCGGAACGATTACTTTCGAGTACATATCGTTTTCGTTCTCCCGGCTTTGGTTTATCGCGATTGCAACTTCATGTGCGGCTCGAGCGCCGCCGAAATCAAGTGTACCATCCGCTATGTTACATAGCCGAGACGATGTTTGTGCGCGCGAAATCCTCGCCCTTGTACAAGAGAGGCAGCCCCCGCACCGATGCGAGGGCGTAAGCGAAGGTGTCTCCGAAGTTGAGCTGGGCCGGGTGTCCGCGCCCTCTGCCGTAACGTTCATAAGCGTTGGCGGCCAGTTCGGCCTGCTCAGCATCGAATGGAACGATGGTGACCGGCAATTCGGCGAGCAATTCGTGAACGCGTCGTCTAACCGCCGTGCCCCTTCCCATAGCAACGATTGACAGTTCCAAAAATGTTGCTGCGGAAATTAAAACTGCGCCATCGATGTCAATTGCCGTGCGGATTTCGACGTGATCTGGTTCTTCGGTTGCCAACGCCATCAGTGCAGACGTATCGGCAACCATCACGGCGGTATGCCTTTGGGACGACCAGCGGCATGGTCCAAGTAACCTAGCTTATCCATCGCTGCGGCGCTGTCCTGCTCGCTGGCATCCCTGCGTTCACGGGTGTACAGGCGCTTGGGCTCGGCGATGCTGTCATCGAGATAATCGAGCGCCATCTCCAGCACTTGCCCAGCGGCGTTGGGACCGCTAAAGCTCAGCCGTTCCGCGAGCAGCGCGATGCGAGTTTCAATGTTTACTCTTGTCACGGAAGACATCAGGGCTTAGCCGGCTACTTTGGCAATCCGGATTCGTCGTAGAGGTCGTCTTGCAACAATTGGGAAAGAGACTTGCGCTCAGGGTTTGAATTGATTAGCCCGGCGACGTACGTGGCTCGGCAGCATTCGCGCATGGCCCGCATCTCAGCATCAGAGTACCATCGCTTGCGCGACTCTGTGCTTTCGTCCAGATAGTCCAGCGCGGCAACAATCACCCGCTCCACCGCGTCCGGCCCGGCAAAGCCCACCCGCTTTGCCAAGTCGACGATGCGGGCCCCCATCTCTGGTTTCAGTGCAGTGGCTATACCATTCTCCCCGTGCTTTGCCATCGCGCAATTATTCCCCTACCCTCAATTGTACGGTTGCAGGGTCAACGTCGCAGTATTGGAGCAATATGCTCACGTACTTCCTGATTTGCGCAGCATTCAAGTTGATGTTGACCCAAAACGGTGTCTCGTGGACGATTGTAGGGTTACCGAATGCATCTCCATTGGGGTGTTTAGGTTCAGTATTGACCACATACCGATGACGATGAGACCGCACCGGAGTATTTTCGGTCGTTAGTGACCCTTTCACGTGCAGCCATCCCACAGTGTGAGTTAACATTTCGTACCACTGAGCCATGGGCTTTTCGGCACCATCTGAAAATCGGATAGCTGACGGAGCGGGCGTACCGCCTGGCAGATTGTACTCGGACAACGTAACCCAACCCGAAGGATTATTCGGAGGGTTAACCACGTGCGTCGTTTTTGGATCAGGTGCAACCACCGCGTCCAAAAGCGGCACTGACGCCGGAACCGCTTTACCCGATGCGAGGTTAGGTCGCCAAAGTAACAGCAGTTGCAAGGCACACTCATGGGCCGGCATGTTGGCAATCGATAAGTCCAGAACGCGCTTATCCGCTAACGGCACAGGTTCGAAGGTACGGTATAGCTGCCAATGACTCCCATCCGTGATCCCAGCGTATGCTATACCCTGCTGAATGCAATAGTTCACCGCCTGATCCAAGTGGTTTTCGACGATCGATCCCAGCCGCTTTGCTTCGATGATCGCCGCCGGTTTGTTGCCGGGACCTTGGAGGGCGTAATCCGCCCAGCCAACTTCGACGTGATACTCCGGCGTCACCAATGTCGGATCAGCCGTGTCCCAACCCAACATCGTCAACAGCGGGTCGATCAATGCCATCCGCGTCCGAGTCTCGTTGGCGCGCAGCGTGGAGCCGTGAGTCCTCATCCGATCTTGAAGCGTTTCAATAACGCTTACCAGGTCATCCAACAGCATAGTGTCACCACCTTGCACGGTATTACGCAGCCCGGTCCGCCGCGAGGTCGCAACCTACGGCGCGCAAGGCTTTGGCGACGCGGCTGAGCGGCGTGCAGTAGTCGAGGATCAACAGCCGTGCGGCGTCTGCCTCGGCGATGCCCAGCCGGGTCGCCAGGTCCGCCTGGCTGATGCCCTGCTCCCGCATGGCAGCGTACAGGTCCAGCTGGGCAGCGATGACGGGCTGGACGGTCAGCAGCTCCTGCCCTTCCTGATACGGGCTGGGGGCGGGCAGATCACGCTCGCGGTCAACATAGACGGAGAGTGCTACGACCATACAATCCTCGGCGAGGATAATGGATTCCTTGAAGGTTTTGCCGCCGGTATGAGCAAACGGTATGTCGGGGAACGAGACTACATACCCCCATCCTCCCTCGGAGTCATCGGGCTTGATGTCGCACGGAAAGGCGTAGCGCATGGTTCAGAACCTCCGCCGGTCTATGTTTAGATCTCTGAGCATATCCAATAGCAGCCCCGGGGCGATCTCGCCATGCTGCACGATGGTATCCCGATCTCCCAGGTAGAATGTGCCATGACTACCTTTACCACGAGCCGGGTCGAACCGCCATTCCAACCCATTATCCCTGGCATAGCGTCGGGCGCGCCTCACGAATTCCCGGCCGTTCATCGAACGTTCATAATATCTGTGAGAGGGTGTGTGACAAATCCTCTTGATCACGCGGTGATACCTGAATCACTGCGAACTGAGTCCCTTCCCTCTGAATGGGGAAAGGTTCGAATGGTGGTGAAAACCCAATTGTCACACACCCTCTGAGACGCGCCCGTTAACTGGTCCTACTCCTCCAGCGTCGTTATGTCCCCCGGGTCCAGGCCGAGCTCCTGCGCTTTCAGCAGGCGGCGCATGATCTTGCCCGAGCGGGTCTTGGGCAGTGTCGGCGTGAACTCGATCTCTGACGGAACCGCGATGGGGCCCAGCTCCCGGCGGACGTGCAGTTGCAACTCGTTGACCATCCGGTCGGAGCCTTCGCTGCCCATGCGCAGGGTGACGAAACCCTTGATGACCTCGCCACGCAGCTCGTCGGGCTTGCCGATGACGGCGGCCTCGGCGACCTGCGGGTGAGACACCAACGCGGACTCCACTTCAGCGGAGCCGATGCGATGCCCTGCCACGTTGAGCACGTCGTCGGCGCGGCCCACCACCATGTAGTAGCCGTCGGCGTCCCGCAGGGCCACGTCGCCCGAGAAGTACACGCCAGGGACCTGGTTCCACGTTTCGGCGTAGCGGTCGGGGTCGCCCCACACGGTGCGCGAAAAGTGCGGGAACGGCCGGCGGATCACCAGGAAACCGCCCTTGTCCGGCTCCTCGATTGGCTGGCCCTCCCGGTCGACGATGTCCATCACCGCGCCGGGCAGGGGCTTGCCCACGCGCCCGGGGCGGGAGGCCATGGTGGCGGGCGTGCCGAGGCACGGGCCGCCCGTCTCCGTCTGCCACCAGTTGTCGACCATGTGCGCCCACTCGCCGCTGCCGCAGATGTGCTCGTAGGCCCAGCGCAGGGCTTCGGGGTTGAGCGGCTCGCCGGCGCAGGTCAGGAAACGCAGCGAGCGCAGGTTGTAGCGGCTGGCCGACTCCTCGCCGTAGCGCATCAGCATACGGACGGCTGTCGGCGCGGTGAAGATCACGTTGACGCCGTACTTCTCGATGATCTCGTAGAAGATGGCGTTGTGGGGGAAGTCGGGCGCGCCCTCGCGGAAGACGGTGGTGGCGCCAGCGACCAGGGGCGCGTAGACGATGTAGCTGTGGCCCACCACCCAGCCGATGTCAGACATGCACCAGAAGACGTCCTTGTCCTTCACGTCCCAGAAGTTTTTGAAGTGGTAGTGCGTGCCCACCATGTAGCCTCCGTGGACGTGGACCACGCCCTTGGGCTTGCCGGTGGTGCCGCTGGTGTACAGGATGTACAGCGGGTCCTCGGCGTCCATGACCTCGGCGGGGCAGTCGATTCCGCTTCGAGCCATCAGCCCGTCGAAGTCGGTCTCGCCGTCGCGCAGGTCCTCCAGGGCCAGCTCCCGGCGGAACACGATCACGTGCTCCAGGCTGTCGCAGCCCACCACGGCCTCGTCGGCGATGCCCTTGAGGTCGACCCGGTTGCCGCGGCGGTAGCCCACGTCACCGGTGATCAGCGCCTTGGCGTTGGCGTCCTGGATGCGGTCGCGCACGGAGCCCACGCTGAAGCCGGCGTAAACCACGCTGTGGATGGCGCCGATGCGCGCGCAGGCCAGCATGCTGATCGCCCCCTCCGGCGTCAGCGGCATGTAGATGACGACGCGGTCGCCCTTGCCGACACCGAGGGACTTCAGGCCGTTGGCGAAGCGGTTGACTTGTTGGGCCAGGCGGGCGTAGGTGTAGACCTGCTCGGTGCCGTCCTCACCCAGCCAGATGAGGGCCGCCTTGTTGCGCCGCTCGGTGTTGAGGTGCCGGTCCAGCGCGTTGTAGGCGATGTTGGTCTGGCCGCCCACGAACCAGCGGAAGTTGGGGTACTCCCACTGGAAGACGCTGTCCCACTTGCGGAACCAGTGCAGCTCCTCGGCCGCCTCTGCCCAGAATCCCTCGGGATCCGCGATGGATCGGGCGTAGACGCCGTCGTAGTCGGACATGGTTGCCTGCTCGACCACGTGGGGCGGAGGAGGGATCTCCCCGGACTCCTGCAAGAGATGGTCGATCTGTCCCTGCTGAACCATAAAAGCGCACCTCGCACATGAACGTGTTAGTGCGCTTATTGTAGCGGCATTGCCGGCGTCATGCCGGCCACCCCCTGTGCAAGCCCTCCGACGTCACTGCTTTCGCAGGGCGGCCATCTCCGGCCCGCGCGCGCAACCCGATTAGGGTTCAAATATGTCGCGTACCGTGCAGGTGAATCCTGGCAGGACCTCGCCGCAGTCCAGCGTATCGTCCTCCCGGAACGTTCGCGCCGGTCCATCCGCCGGCAACGCAACGATCGTCCGTGTTTCGGGGTTCACTATGAGGGCCAGCCGTACGCCGTAACGCAGCCACATCTGCGCCTTGTCGTTCACCGCCACCGGGCGATCGCTGGGAGACATCACCTCGACAACCAGATCAGGGACCACCTGGGAGTAGCCGGTCACTCGCACGTCCATCGGTAGCCGGTCCGCCGAGATGAACGCGATGTCAGGCTCACGGACGGTATCCGGATCGCGCTCCAGTTGGATTCCGGCATCGGAACCAACTACCCGGCCAAGACGGCGCGGGCGGACGAAACCGTGAAACGCCGATCCTAGATTCATCACCACTTCGCCATGTTCCAGTCCGTTTGACACGGTCTCGTGCAGCACCCCTCGGATCAGTTCGCCCCGCACCCCTTCGCTATGCAGACGCAGCAGGTCGTCGGCGGTCAGCAGTTTTTCCGCGGTGGTAGTCATCGCTCAACCTTTTGGGACCAGCCCTGCGATCCAAGCCTCATGTGGCCTTCCCGTAGTGGTGATTATAGCAGTGAACATGGGCAGGGTAGCTGTGCAGCCAGCACGGGGCGATCCCGTTTCAAGGGTGCAGCGCGAGGGCACGCGACGAATTATTTTTCGCCCCTGCGCCGGGTCTGTCCTCTACCTCCGATACGCCTCGCTCCGGTGCAGCACCGCGAGAACCGTTATCGACCGATTACGCCGGTCGATTTGGTACAAAACGCGGTAGTCGCCGGCCCGCAGCCGGTATTATCCGCTGTATGGGCCGGTCAACTGACGATGGCGCACCACCTCGGCGTTTTCCACCATGCGGTGTATCGCGGTGAGTATGCGACGGGTTATTCCGGGATCCAACCTGGACAGGTCAGTTTCGGCGGTGTCCGTGAATTCCAGAGAATACGGCACTAATCCAGACCCAGCCGCCGATACACTTCGTCCGCCGTAGTGGTGTTACCCGCCGCCGATTCCGCGATGGACTGCTCCAACAGAGCCGCAAACTCCGGCCTCAACTCCAAACCCTCGTCCGGGTCAATACCCGTCCGCAAATCCAGCTCCTCCACTATCCGCACCGTCTCCACGCTCACCGCGCACACCCGACCCAACAGGTCGATGACCCGCTCCTTGTGGTCGGCGAAGCGGTAGGTGTTGAAACGCTCGCTGATGGTCGGGTCCCGGGGCTTGCGCTCCTTGTACTGGTCCAGCACCCATTCCAGCGCGGAGCGGCTGCCCAGGCGGTAGTCCCACGCCTGAGGCGGCACGCCGGCCAGGCTGGTCTGCTCATCGAGGGTGATGCTGCCCTGGTCGCGGTTGGCGCGGAGGATGGCCCGTTGCGGGGTTACGCCGTCGGCGTCCCGTCGCTCCAGCGGGTAGGGTTCGATGGTCTCGAAGCCCAGGTGCAGGTCCAGCAGCGCCTGGCCCTGCCGGACCCACCAGGGAAAGTCCTCCTGGAAGTAGACCCGGGGGAACTCGCGGCGCAGGTCGATCTCGTAGCGCTGGCGGTAGGCCGGGTCGTGGAGCATGGCGTAAACGTAGGCGAAGATGTCCTCGGCCCGGATTTCATTCCCATCAATGGCGTCGTCGCCGTAGTGCTCGCGGAACTGCCGCAGCCCCCACTCGGTGATGTTGCTCACCCGCTCCCCGTCCGCCGTGTAGCGATAGAGGGGGAGGCATTGGGTATCACCGGTGAAGTGCAGATCAGTCAGTTTGTCTGAGCACAATACATAAAAGTGCCGACCATTCACGCAAAAATTTATTACCGTGTTCGGGGTTTGTAAATCGGGCCCGAACATGCCGAAATGAAGTTTGGTCAGCCTGTCGCTCATTATCGGTTCAGCGTAGAAAGACTTCGTAACAAAAGGGCGATACAAAGCTTTTATACGGTTGCCGTCGCTGTACACTATGCGCCGCCCGCGCAGGAATCGATTGCGTACGGCTTCGCTCCACTTGATAGACTGGTCGTTAGGTTGCCCGTTTTCATCTAGCAATTTGTTGTACACGTCGGCAAAAAAGGCTGCTTTCGTTAAGAGATTTTGAGGATCGTAATCGTAAACCCACTCATCGCGATGCGTGTCTGTACCTATCGAATACGCCTCAAAAACCGCCTGTCCATCCCCTGCTGGTCTAGCTCGCTTTGTATCTTTATTCGCTAAAGGCATCAGTTGCTCGAAATCACTTTCAGACTGGTCGATCCAATACGCCTTGGAATCCGGCTCAATGCTGTCAAATGTGATTGATTCAAGCGTGGCGTCACGGAGATACGCTAATTTATCTGTTGCCAGTTCCGAGTCCTCACGTCGAACGTAATGGATATTGCACTCGCCCAGTTTGGCTCCCTCGCGTACAAAGAAACCGATGGCGACGCCGGTTTGGATACCGAAGACGTTGTGCGTGGTGCCGGAGATCTTCGGATTGCGGCGCACATCGGAGCCCAGGTCGAGAACGTAAATGTCCGTGAACTCCTGGGCCGCGATTTGCCGAAAGCCGTCGTCCTGACGGGTATCCAAGTAGGCTCGATTGGTCACGAACCCGACAATGCCGTCGTCGTCCAAACGGTCTGATGCCCAGCGGATGAACCGCTTGTACATGTCGTATTGCTTGTGTAGGTTTTGGGCACCGCTGGCTTGTGTATAGGTTTCACGGATGCGCTGGTCTATCGCCGGATAAGCCCTATTGGGGTTGAAATCGTTCCAGTAACGTTGGGTGGCGTTATACGGCGGGTTGCCGATGATCACGCTGATGCTCTTTTCGTTCTGCTCCTGGACGCGGATCCAGTTCTCCTCGGAGACGCCGCCCAGGTTGAACGCTCCCTGCCGTTGCACCGCGCCGCCGCTGGCCCCCTGCCAGTCCATGTTGTCCAGCGTGTCGACGAAGCACAGGTTGGGAAACTCCAGGTAGCGGCCGGTGCGCTCCCGGTAGGTGTACTCGATGTTGAGGTTGGCGATGTAGTAGGGGAGAATCGCCACCTCGTTGGCGTGGATCTCGTTGCGGTACTTGTGCTCCAGGCGGTCCAGCGGCAGGTGGTTGATCAGGCTGGTGATGAAGGTGCCGGTGCCTGTGGCCGGGTCGAGGATCTGCACGTTGTCGTCGGCCAGGGTGCGCCCGAAGTGCTTCTGCAGCAGGTGGTCGGTTCCCCGTATGATGAAGTCCACCACCTCGTTGGGGGTGTAGACCACGCCCAGGCGGTCGGCGGCGGCGGGGTTGTAGGCCTGGTAGAAGTCCTCGTAGATGCCCTTGAGGAAGCGCTGCTTCTCGTCGTGGTCGGCGATCTCGTCGGCGGCGCGGCCGATGGCGCCGTAGTATGTGCGCAGGCGGTCGATGGCCTGGCGGCGCACGTCGCCGGTGAAGAAGGTTCGCTCCAGGGCATCCAGCTGGCGGGCGACGTTGTTCTCCCGGTGGAACTGGTCCTCGGCGAAGACGCGCAGGAAGATGTCCTTGGTCAGGATGTGCTGCAGCAGCATCTCGCGCACGTCGCCGTCGGACACGTCGGGGCTGATGGTTTGGCGGCAGACGGTCAGGAAGACGGCGGCGGCGTCCTGGTAGTCGGGGTTGCTGGCCTCAGCGTCGGCGACGGCCTCGCGCAGGCTCTCGAGGACGGCGGGCAGGTCGGCCTTGAACTGCTGCCGCGCCTGGCGGAACTCCCCAATTTCAGGCAGCTCGTAGTCGAGAAAGCGGCGGATGAGGCGGTGCAGTTCTCCCGGGCGGGACATGTCCACCCGCATGGCCACGGCGCCGTTCTGGTAGAGGACGGCGGTCTGGGAGTCCTCGAAGAGGATGTTGTCGCGGGGGTAGCCGCGGTTGAACTTGGCCTGGATCTCGGCGTCGAGGTCGTCGTGGGAGTCCTTGGCCTCCCAGTAGCCGCGGGCCATGCGGAGGGAGTCCTTGACGGTGCCGTCGGGCCGATTGCGTGAGCCGGAACCGCCGCCGGCGTCGAGTTCGTCGACGAGGGCGAGCTTCTCGCGGTGGTCGCGGCAGTAGGAGTCGAGGCAGACGGCGAAGGCGCGGCGCATGCTCTGCTCATTGTCCGACCCGCCGAACTCGATCAGCCGCTGCAGGTCGGCGTGGTACCGCTCGATGTGCGGGTAGGAGGGCATGGGTTGGACTTATCAGGCCGTGGCATCGGGGAACGCAGAGGCGAGGGCCAGATCGAAGGTCATCATCTCGCCGACGTCGCGCCGTTGGCAGGAAGCGAGGTGGCACAGGTCGCGGGCGGAGAGCGCGGGATGCTGCTCGTGCAACCGCCGGGCAAGGAGGACATCCTCGCGTTCGAGGGGCCAGACTTCTACGGCGTAGCGCCGCACCAATGCCATTGCGCGATCGAATGTGTCGGCGCGTCCCACGCGCAGGTAAGCGTGGGCCAATTCCTGCAAGACCTCTGCCGAAGTGCATAACAATGAGCCCCTGCTGTACGACCGGCGCAGGAAATCCCAAGAAACGGTTTGGAGCGGATGTGGACCGCCGACCGCGTACATGAACACGTTGGCATCGACAAACGTCATACGTCAGGCAGTCCCTGCCGGCGTGACTCATCAATGTTCCTCAGATGCTCTTCCCAGTCTGGTTCTCGTTCCAACCCGGAGTTTGCGCTGCATTCCTTGAGAAACGCCATTAGCTCTTCCACTGACTTGAAACGTTCAGGTTCCTTGGTGATTGATGGCGGACTGTGCTGACAGGCCACCGAAATCAGCCATGCTTCCAGCGTCTTGCCTTCGCGCTCTGCCTGCCGGGCGAAGCGTTCGCGGTCTTCCTCCGGTATATCCAGCTGGATCGTGGCCATAGGGGTTCCTCCTGCCAAAGCAAGGATAACATCCGGAGCTTGGAGGGTTGGTGACGCAGATCTTATCCTGGACCAGTCCAATGAGAGAGGTGCACAGCAAAGTACCATCTTCTACTTAGGTCTCGGAGAAAGCCTGAGCGACACTCTTCAAGGGGTGAGGGTTGCCCACCGCATACACGAAAACGTTGGTATCGACGAACGTCATACGTCCGGCAAACCTTCACGAATCGACGCGTCCATGATGCGCAGATGTTCGTCCCAATCGAGTTCCCGTTCCGGCCCGTCCAGCGCGCTGTGAGCCCGCAAGTATCCGCGGAGCTCCTCAACTGATCCGAACTTCCGCGCCGGCTCCTTGGGAGCCGGCTCCGCCATATACTCACGGGCTACCGAAATCAACCAGGCGTCCAACGTCTTACCTTCGCGCTCCGCCTGCCTGGCAAAGCGTTCGCGGTCTTCCTCCGGTATATCCAGCTGGATCGTGGCCATGGGGGTTCCTCCTGCCAAAGCAAGGATAACATCCGGAGCTTGGAGGGTTGGCGGAGCAGACCTTATCCTGGACCAATCCAATCCGACGGGGAGACCGCCTGGATACCTGTACCGCTCAGTCGCCTCACCAATGCCGCGTCGACGGCGATCCGCGGCGCACTTTCCCTGGCGGCCAGCACGCCGAACAAAGCGTCATACACCGCGACGCCATGATCCTGGGCGAACAACAACGCGGCATCCAACAAATCGAGATTTGGGACCAAGTGATTTCCCAATTCTTTCAATTCGCGAAATGACGGCACCGCGTCTTCGATCTGAACATTATTGCGCTGCAGATGCTTCCACAGTACGTTGGCGCATTCGACGAGAAGATATTCGGGAGCTGCCAAGTCGACCACGCCGCCATGGTGCAATGCCACCAGGTGTTCGACGATACCTGATTCCTGCTCTGGAAGGACGTATTTGATCAGTGCACTTGTGTCGATGACGTGCGATGTCAACGTGACCTATCCTCTCGGATCAAATCGACCGAATTGAGCAATTTTCCGCCCCTTTGCGCTGCAATACGTTCTCTAAGTGCCCTGGCTCGCCGGATGTCTTCGAACGCCGGGTCAGTGGCTATCCTGGTTTCCAGATCCTGGTCGGCCTTTGTTTCAGCCGTGGTTTGGGATGCCGCGATTTCCAGTTCCACCTGCACGCACTGCCCATCGGGCAGACCCGTGGAGGTTTCCAATTCGATGGTCTGCCCCCTGACCACACCGCGCAGTTTCATAACCTCCTCCCGATAGCAGGTATCTCTGCCGAGCCAGCCCTGACACTCACGCGTACCCAGTTTGTCATTGCGAGCGCCCTATCCCATGTCCTTGCGAGCGCTCTATCCCGTGTCATTGCGAGCGCCCTATCCCGTGTCATTGCGAGCGCTCTATCCGTGTCATTGCGAGCGAAGCGCGGCAATCTCGTCGCCGGAAGAGCCGTCGCCGCTTCGCTAGCAATGACAGTTTGAACGCCAGCGGGTACCCGTCAGGGCCCCGATATTCTGACATTATCGTTATGTGGGTCCGCGGATAGTCGGTCAAATCGGAATGCTCACGCGTACCCAGTTCATCATTGCGGGGAGCCCAGCAACGTAGCAATCCCGCCGCCTGGACGACGTCTCCTTTGCCCGCGAAATTGCCGCGCTTTGCTCCCAATGACAGTTTGAACGCCAGCGAGTACGCTCAGAGCCCTGACATTATTGATTATGTGGATCAGAGGATAGTCGGTCAAATCGAAATGCTCACGCGTACCCAGTTGGTCATTGCGAGCGCCCTATCCCGTGTCCTTGCGAGCGCTCTATCCGTGTCATTGCGAGCGAAGCGCGGCAATCTCGTCGCCGGAAGAGCCGTCGCTGCTTCGCTCTGCCCAATGACAAACCGGACACCAGTGGGTACGCGTCAGTGACACCTCCCTCTTGACATGGGCGAACGCCTGTTCCATAATCAATCCCGTCAGGTGATAATTCGCTTAGCCAGAGCCAACCGGTCGTTCACGGCCATCCGTTAGCATCAAAATCGCAATACCTGGTCGTACGACGACAGGGACCGCCGCCGTTCCCACCCGGGAAACTCGCCGGCGCGGTCCCAAGCGGCCACAGGAGACGCCACTATCCTGGGAGATGCGGCCATGACCCTCGCGGTCTGCCCGCAGTGATCCGAAACAGGGGTTAAATCTTTGCGTACCATCCCCGGCCGTGGGGCTAACATACGACCATCAGGCTCTGGCAGCACAAACCAAATCACCGCACCGACAACCAAATCACCGCACCGAGAACCTGACCGCACCGAGAACCTGACCGCACCAACTATCCGACGCATCTGGCACGTACCCACTTGCGTTCAAACTATCATTACCGAAAACCTGACCGCACCAAGCAACTGACCCGCCCGACACGCACCCAATCGCGTTCGAACTGTCATTGCGAGCGCCCGTTCCGTTGTCAATGTCAGCGTCCTTTCTGCTGTCATTGCGAGCGCCTGTTCCGTTGTCAATGTCAGCGTCCTTTCTGCTGTCATTGCGAGCGCCCGTTTCGTTGTCAATGTCAGCGTCCTTTCTGCTGTCATTGCGAGCGCCCGTTTCGTTGTCAATGTCAGCGTCCTTTCTGCTGTCATTGCGAGCGCCCGTTTCGTTGTCAATGCCAGCGTCCTTTCTGCTGTCATTGCGAGCGCCCGTTCCGTTGTCAATGCCAGCGTCCTTTCTGCTGTCATTGCGAGCGAAGCGCGGCAATCTCGTCGCCGGAAGAGACGTCGTCCCGGCGATGGGCTTGCCACGTCGCTTCGCCCCACGCAATACCCAACTGGGTACGCGTGAGAATCGGTATGCCGTTGACCCACCGGGCCGCCGCCGCCTACAATCCCGGCAACTCATACCTGACCGCAGGAGCCGCTCCATGACGACTCACACTGATGATTACGCCCACCCTGAATACTTGACCGACGCTGCCTGGGTCGCCGCTCACCTGGATGATCCCAACGTGGTGGTACTGGACTGCGCCAACACCGCCGACGCGTGGCAGCGCGGGCATATCCCCGGCGCGGCCCACGTCGCCGACAACTGGGCCAAGAACCCCGACACCAACCGGCAGCACGTCATGACCCCCGAGCAGTTCAAGGCCGTGGCCGAGGGTCTGGGCATCGGCGACGATACCACCGTGGTCACCTACGACCACGCCCAGGGCCTCACCGCAGCGCGGATGTGGTGGGTGTTCAGCTACTACGGGCACAGCAACGTGAAAGTGCTCAACGGCGGTTGGCGCGCGTGGGTCAATGCGGGGCAGGCAGTGGACTTCGACCGGCCCAGGGCGCCGGCGTCGGTGACCTTCACGCCGCGGGCTGACGAGACCTTCATCGTCACCGGCGACGAGCTGAAGGAAGTGTGCTCGCTGGACAACGTGGTAGTGTGGGACGTGCGCAGCGACGCCGAGTGGGACGGCACCGCCGAGAACTATCAGAACAAGCGGGTGGGCCACGTCACCGGCGCGGTGCACCTGGAGTGGTTCCACCTGATGGACCGCAACACCCACGAGTTCAAGCCGGCGGCGGAGATCCGGCGCATCCTGACGGAGCACGGCATCACGCCCGACAAGACGGCGTACTCCTATTGACAGGCCGGCATCCGTGCGGCGCACGGAAACTTCGTTCTTCGCCTCGTCGGCTTCGAAAACGCCAGGAACTACGACGCATCCATGGGAGAGTGGGCCAACCGCGACGACACGCCGCTGACCGTGTAGGTCCGCGATGGCCCGCAGGGTGCGGATACGGCGGGTTATCGACGGCGACTCGCTGGAGGTAAAGTACGCGGGGCCGTTCAGCTTCCTGCGTCGGCCGTTCCCGGTGCGGCTCTACGGCATCGACGCGCCGGAGCTGGCGCAGCCTCACGGCCAGAAATCCCGCCAGCAACTGGGGAAGCTGGTGCGACGGGGCGGCATCCGCATGGAAGCGATGTCCACCGACCGTTACGGGCGCACGGTGGGTCTGCTCTATCGGGGGCGCCGGCGGGGGCAATCGGTCAACGTCGAGATGGTGCGCTCCGGCATGGCCTGGTGGTACCGGCGTTACGGGGGCCGCGACCTGGGCTTCCCCGAGGCCGAAGCGGAGGCATGGTCGCGGCGGCGTGGCGTCTGGCGTGATGGCAATCGTGCTCGGCGTCCCTGGGACTATCGCGCCGACGTGCGCCGGGCCAGGGCGCGGCGGCGGCGGATGCGCCGGCTGGGCAAGTGGTTGTTGGTCAGTGCGATAGTGATCCTGCTGGTTGGGCTGGCCCTGCTGGCTGCCACCCAGTGGCCGGCCCTTCGCTAAGGGACCAGCGGGTGGCCGACCAGGGACCAGTAGGGAATTACCCCCAGCAGCAACACGGCGATGACCAGCACGGTCATGGTGATGCCAAACCGGAAGATCTCGGGGTTGGGGATGTTGGCCCGCTGGAATATGAACACCGCCGAGGTCCCGCCAGCGCCGTAGTAGACCGCCGAGTCCCCCACCACCACCGCGGCCATGCCGCAAACCAGCGGGTCGAGTCCCAGGGACTCCGCAGCGGCCATGGTCACGGGTATTACCAGCGCCAGGTATCCGGCAATGTTGGGCAGGAGCATCCGCAACAGGGCGAAGCACACGCAGAGCGCCAGCAGCACCAGCATCGGCGCCGACGAGAACTGGGACACGCCTCCGACCAGCGTTTCCGAGAACCATGCCGCAGCCCCCGTGGTCACCAGCGCATGGGACAGCGAAAGCGATGTGGCAATGACGAAGAAGTTTGACCAACCCACGTCGCGCTCGAACTCGCTCCAGGTGAGGATGCCGACGCGGGGCAGCAGGATCAGGCACAGGGCCAGCAGCGCCGGCACCGCCGGGTGCAGCCCGTGGGCGAAGTCGGTGAACCACAGCGCGGCGGTCAGCATGACTATGGCGCCGGCCCGCAATTCGATCGGGCTGATCCGGTCCAAGGCAACCGGCGCCCCGTACGTTGTGTCGTCCAGCCGGAAGCCAGCCCGGTAAAACAGGAATAGCGCGGTGCCGCCGACGACCAGGTTGGCGTAGAAGGGCACGCTCATCAGCACGAACCACTCCGTCCACGAGAAATCTCCCAGCAGACCGGAGGCGACGACCGGTGTTATACCGCCCGCCAGCAACGCAGTGGAACCGAGGCGGTTGAGGCTGCCCATGGCCATCATCGTCGCCTTGTACAGTGGGTGACCCTGGGGTATGTTCCAGCGCTCCAATACCTGCTCGTACACGTGCACCATGATGGCCCCACGGGTGCTGGCAGACGGCAGGGCGAAAGTCAGGGCGGCGAAGGAAAACAGCATCTGCGCGTAGAGCAGGCGAGGGCTGCCGGCCGCGCCGCGCATCAGGTAGGTGGCCATGCGCTCCGCGAGCCCGGAGCGCTGCACCGCCAGCCCCAGGGTCAGGATGCCGACGAGGAAGTACGCCACCGGCTGGGAAAAACCGTAGACGGCGGTACCAACGTCGGGTACGGCTCCCAGCAGCACCAGCAATACGACACCGCCCACGCCGGCCACAGGGATCGATATCGCCTCAGTGGCCCACAGGATCACTGCCAGAACCATCACCGCCAAGGCGCGCTGGCCATCCTCGGTCAGCCCTGCCGGAGCGGGCATCAGCAGTATGCCCAAGAACACCACGACGGCCAGCAACAGTTTGGCCGCCGTCCCGCCGCGAAACGCGGGAGCCATGGTGGATATACTGAACAACAGGCTCGCCGTCGTCATCGGGCGAGAGCGTCAAACCCGGACCGGGGCGATCAGCGCTCGGTTTGCCTCAGGGGACTGCTGGTGACGCGGCTCACCGAGGTGACCCCGCGGATCCCCTCGATGCGGGAGAACACTCGGTTCAACTCCTCGAGATCCTTGACATGGATGGTGAATTCCATGCTGACCGTAGCGTCGTCGTTCTCCCGGGTAACCGCCCAGGCGATGTTGATCTTGTCGTCCGATACCTTGATGGTAACGTCCCGCAGCAGGCCAACGCGGTCCATGGCCTCGATGCGGATGCGGACCGGGTACAGTTCCTGCTTCTGCCCCCAGGACACCGGAACCAGCCGCTCCTTTTCGTCCTCGTTGAGCACGTTGATGCAGCCTTCCTTGTGCACGCTGACACCACGGGAGCGTGTCACGAAGCCGATGATCGGATCGCCCTGAATGGGGCTGCAGCATCGGGCGATGCTGGTCAGCAGATCACCCACCCCCAGCACGGAAATGCCCGACGACGGGCTGGACGGAGACGCAGACCCCTTGAGCTTGGGCATCCAGGGCGCCTCGGCCATCTCATCGTTGCGGAATTGGCTCAGCCGCGCGGACAGGGCGGAGTCGCTCAGTTCGCCGGAGCCCAGCGCGGCCAGAAGGTCCTCCATGCTGTCGTAGCGACACGCTTCGATCACCTCGCGGTCGGACATCTTGATACCCATACGGCGCAACTCGCGGCGCAGGAGCTCGCGGCCACGGGTGATATTGGCGCTGCGGGCCTGCCGGTTGAACCAGGAGCGGATCTTCTGACGCGTGCTGTTGGTCGCCACGTATCCCCGGGCCGGGTTCAGCCAGTCCGGAGACGGGCCACGGCCCGTCTTTCCGGCCACCACCTCGACGGTGTCGCCGTTGTGCAGCGGCGTGTCCAGCGACATCAGCTTGCCGTTCACCTTGGCGCCGGAGATGCGGTTTCCCAGGTCGGTGTGAATCTTATAGGCAAAGTCGATGGGAGTGGCCCCGGCGGCCATCTCCACGATGTCGCCCTTGGGGGTGTAGACGAATACCTGATCGCGGAACAGGTCTTCCCGCACCCGCTCCAGGAACTCGTCGGTGTCCGGCGTCTCGCGCTGCCATTCCAGCAGTTGACGCAGCCCAGTCATCCGCTCTTCAAAAGTGCCGCTGCCCCCGGACGAGCCGCCCCGTTCCTTATAACGCCAGTGGGCAGCGACGCCGTATTCCGCAACCTGGTGCATGTCCCGGGTCTTGATTTGCACTTCCAGCGGATGTCCGCCGTCGCACAGCACCGTGGTGTGCAACGCCTGGTACATGTTCTTCTTGGGCGTGGCAATGTAGTCGTCGAACTGGCCGGGAATTGGACTCCACATCCGGTGCGTGATGCCGAGGGCGGTGTAGCAATCGGCAATCTCGTCGACGATTACGCGGAGGGCGTACAGGTCGTAGATGTCGCTAAGCTCCTTGCCCTCGGCCGCATATTTCTCGATCTTGTTGTGTATGGAGTAGATGCCCTTGGGACGGCCGCTCACATCCGCGTCGAGACGATTTCCCGCCAACTCGGTCTTGAGGTGATCGGCGACTTCATCCACGTAGGCTTCGCGCTGAGATCGCCGTGCGGCCAGCATCCGGGAAATCTCACGGTATCGGGTCTCGTTCAGGTGCCGGAAGGCCAAGTCGTCAAGCTGCCACTTCAGCTCCCAGATCCCGAGCCGGTGGGCCAGGGGTGAGTAAACGTCCAGGGTCTCCTGGGCGATCCGCCGCCGCTTGTCTTCGGGGAGTGCGTCCAGCGTGCGCATGTTGTGCAGCCGGTCGGCGAGCTTGATAAGCACGACGCGGATGTCCTCGGCCATTGCCACCAGCATCTTGCGCAGGCTTTCGGCATAGAGGTTCTCCGCTGCCGTCGCGCCCTTGGCCTCTGCGTCAGGGGGCCGATAGTCCACGCGGGCCAGCTTGGTGACGCCGTCGACCAGCCGGGACACGTTGGTCCCGAAGCGGGACGCCAGTTCGTCTACGCCAACCCCGCAGTCCTCCAGCACGTCATGGAGCAGGGCCGCCATGATGGTGTCGGGGTCGAGGTAAAGGTCGGCCAGGATGGTGGCGGCCGCCAGGGGGTGCACGATATAGGGGTCACCGGACCGCCGCAACTGACCGTCGTGGCACCTTTCCGCGAATTCGTAGGCCGACCTGATGCGCTCCAGTTGATTCGCATCGTCCACGTATTCAGAAACGCGAGCGATCAGTTCGGTGGACTCACTGGTGACCGCGACCATAGGCGCCCTCCTGACTGGAACGGATGCGGGCACGGTCAGCCCATCGCCTGGGCACATCCTCGCGCTGCAACCTGTCCGACGATGATAACCACCCGCCCTGGGTATGTCCAGAGCGGCTTACACGGGCCAGGGTCTTTCGATTATTTGGGAAACAAGGGTATCGGCAAGCTTGGAGGAAAAAGCGCCGGAGATATAGGGTAGGGGCATCCACAGGTTTGAGGGTGCGTGATGACGACAGAGCCGGGATCAGAAGCTGGATGGTCGCTGATTGAGGTGTTGGGTCGGGTGCGGGATCCGCGCAGCGCCCATGGGAAGCGTCATCCACTGGGGTCGATTTTGGGATTGGCGGTGTGCGCCATGCTGTGCGGAGCGCGCAGTCTGTACGCCATCAGCCAATGGGGCCGAGATCAAGGTCAGGAAGTGTCCGAGGCCTTGGGGTTCACCAGGGAGCGGACGCCGTGCGTGTCCACGCTGCATCAGGTGTTCAGCCGGTTGGATCGGGAGGCATTTGAAGGGGTGTTGGGGCAATGGCTGCAGGAGCGCGGCTGGTCAGAGAGTGCGGCGGTGGCCATTGACGGTAAAAGGTTGCGGGGCATCCACGGTGATCAGTTGCCCGGGTGATCCGTTGCCCGGGGTGCATCTGGTGGCGGCGTATGCCCATCAGGCTGGGATCGTGGTGGGACAGCAGGCGGTGGGGGAGAAGAAGAACGAGTTGGCTGCCGTAGCGGGTCTGCTGGGGCAGTTGGACCTGGAAGGTCTGGTGGTAACCGGCGATGCCCAGTTCACCCAGCGGGAGGTGTGCCAGCGGATCGTGGCTCAAGGGGGCACTACTTCCTCGCGGTAAAGCACAACCAGCCCACCCTGTTGGAGGACATCACGGCCGTATGGGATGGGGTGCCTGCTTGGAATGGGGCGCCTCCGGCGCCACCCCAGGCAGTCCAGATAGGCCAGCACGGTGGTCGGGTGGAACAGCGGCGGTTGTGGGCCTCCGACCTGCTGGTGGGCTACAGCGACTGGCCGCACCTGGCCCAGGTATGCAAGATAGAGCGCATCGTCCGCAAGAAGAACGTCACTGGGCGAGAAGTGGCTTACGCCGTGACCAGCCTGCCGCCTCAGGAAGCCGACGCCGGCCGGCTCCTCGCACTTTGGCGAGGACACTGGGGCATCGAGAACCGAGTGCATTGGGTACGGGACGTTACCTTTGATGAAGACCGCTCCCAAGTGCGCACGGGCTCCGCACCTCAGATCATGGCGGCCCTGCGCAATGTGGTCATCAGTGTGCTGCGATTGGCTGGGGAAACCAATATCGCCGCCGCCTTGCGCCGCTGCGCCGTGCATCCATCACGTCCGTTAGCCTTGATCGGCGCACCACCCAAATAATCGAAAGACCCTGTACACGGGCGCGGAGGATTCCCGGCCGCCGCCAGACTTCTTTCTCCCGAGTTCGGGAATGCCGGCGGTCCGCCAGACGGTTTACTGGAACAGCTCTCCCACGGAGCGGCCCTCGTGGATGCGTTTCATCGCCTCGCCGATCAGCGGGGCCACCGACAGGACGGTCAGGTTGGACACCTTCTGATCCCCGGTCAGCGGCACCGAGTCGGTGACCACGACTTCCTTAAACGGGCTTTCCTTGAGTAGCCTGGGGGCGGCCGGCGCGAATACAGGATGCGTGGCGCAGCAGAACACCTCGGTCACGCCGGCTTCCAGCAGCGCGTTGGCCGCGTTGACGATGGTCCCCCCGGTGAGGATTTCATCGTCGAAGGTAAGCCCACGCTTGCCCCGCACGTCGCCGATGACGTTGAGGGTCTCAGAGCGGTCGTCATTGGCGGTGCGGCGCTTCTCGATGACGGCCACCGGCACGCCCAGTCGCCCCGCCATGTCCCGCGCCCGCTTGCTGATGCCGAAGTCTACGGCCACCAGGACGAGGTCTTCTAGCCCCTTCTCAAAGAAGTAGTTGGACAGGATCGGCTCCGCGGTCAGCTCGTCCACCGGAATGCTGAAAAAGCCTTGGATCTGGCCAGCGTGGAGGTCCAGCGTGAGCACCCGGTCGGCACCGGCGGTCGTGATGAGATCGGCGACCAAACGGGCCGTGATCGGCACCCTGGGCTGGTCCTTCTTGTCCGTTCGCCCGTAACCGTAGTACGACACAACCGCGGTGATACGGCCCGCCGACGCCCGCTTGCAGGCATCGATCATGATCAAGAGTTCCATCAGGTTGTCGTTGGTCGGCGCGCACGTGGGTTGGACGATGAACACGTCCCGCTCGCGGATGTTCTCGCCGATGCGGACGAAGGTGTTGTCGTTGGCGAACTTGAACGTCTCGCTCTCTCCCAGAGGAATCCCCAAGTAATCGCAGACATCCCTCGCCAGTTGGGGATGCGCGTTACCGGAGAATACCTTGAGTTCTTCGAGCGTGGACATAGCAGCACCTTGCAGTAAATTGCGGTGGGGGCCAGCAGCCGGCACGAGATCCGGCCAATGCAGCGGGACAATCGGGTGGTCATGGTAATTGGGCAGACCGATGCTAGTCAACGTCCGGGACGCTCGGCGGCGTCTATGACGCCCCGGCCCGCGCTCGGAGAGCGGGCGATTCCCGTTACCGCGAGGACGACAACCGCAATCTGTCGCCCGGCAGATGCCCGCTGACTCCAGGTAACGCGCCCTTTGCTACAATAAACCCGGAACCCGGGGCACATTCAGATGAACCAGACCAATTGGCTGCGCGAACTTGTCGAAGCTGCCGTCATAGGCATCGTCGTATTCGTCGCCATTCAGGTGGCGGTCGCCAACTTCCGGGTCGAAGGCTCCAGCATGCGGCCCACCTTGCTGCCCGGTCACTACCTGATGGTGAACAAGCTGTTGTACTACCAGCTCGACACGGACCGGTTGGGGAAGATCATTCCCTTCTGGCAGCCGGAGGAGCCTCGGATGGTCCACACCGTGAGGCCTCCACAGCGTGGCGACGTGGTGGTGTTTGACTACCCGCTCGAACCCGACCGCCAATTCGTGAAACGCATCATCGGGGAGCCGGGAGACATGGTAGCGATCGACAGCGGGCTGGTTAGCATCAACGGCCAACCTTTGGATGAAACCTACCTCGATGTGCTGGGCAACACCCTGATGCACGACATCCAGCTTGCCGACGACGAATATTTCGTGCTCGGAGACAACCGGAACGGGAGCAGGGACTCCCGGCATTGGGGTCCGCTGCCGGCGGACCACATCATCGGCAAGGTTTGGGCGGTCTACTGGCCGCGTTCCGCCTGGGGATTCCCCAACTAGCTCCAGCAGACCAGTTACGCCTGCGTCCGGCATTTGTGCGCCGGCCGCAGGCGGTTCAAAATCAGGAGTCGCCGAAAGTTACTCCGCTTCAATCACGGGGCCGACCAGCACGTCATCGCCCTCGATGCGTACGGCGAACTTGCGCAGCGCCTCGGTGGCCGGAGGAGTAACGGGCTTTCCGGATGCAACGTCGAAAACCGCGCCGTGCAGCGGGCAAACCACCTCACCTTCTTCCAGGTCACCCTCGGACAGGTTGGCGTAGGCGTGGGTGCAGATATCGTCGCAAGCGTGCAGGTCGCCATCCACGTTTACCAGCAGGATCTCCTCAGAGCCCACCCTAACGGACATCATATCGCCCGCCGGGATGTCGCTCACAGAGGCAACTTTGACAAATTCGTCGGCCATGTGGGTGCTCCTTAGTTTCTCAATTACAGGTGGCGCGGGTCGGAGTGACAACGGCGGCAGCGGCTGCCCTCGCTAATCTCCGCTAGCGAAATATTATATATGACAAACGCCCCGGCAACGGTGGTAGGGGGAACCTCGCTGCGTGGCCTGCCGCTTGAGATTGGACAGGAACTTATAACACCCCTCTGGCAGACCAAAAATCGACGACCACCGACTTCGGATTTCCGTCCTGCAAGGACGCGTCGTCAACATATTTGGCTCTAACTGCGGATATGGGCTTGTCGATTTCTCCAATATCCCAAAGCCGCCCACATATGAAACACTGGTACTTTCCGAGGCCAATCGGCTCGATGGAAGAAACTGGACATTGGTCTAATAGTGAATCAGGTTTGACGTGCGGGCACAGGTCGTTAGTCGGGGTGACCGGCGCGTAAACGGTGTTGGGAATTCTGGAAGTTTGGTTGACGACGGTGTTCGTGTTGGCGACGTTGTTCAGTTGATTGTTATTTCCGTTGACGCCTGCTGAGTTTGGATTGGTGGATACGTTTCCTTTGGTAAACGAGAATAGTTTGCCGATCTTGATTCCCAGTACATCCATCGGTTTTGCTCCTTATGTTCTTCGGCAAATATCGGAGACAACGTACAACTTGATATGGTGTAGGTAGTCTTAGCCGAATGTGCAATCGCGGTGTCGACAACACGAACCAGATTCCGCCTTACGGAGAGGCGTGGTATTCCGCCGGCCATGCACAGATTCTCAGGCAGGACAGATGAATTTCTGGCAAACCACAGCGGCGTCGAACATTTCGCGGATGCTGGCGGTTTCGCGGGTGGTGTGGAAATCGCGCACACCGATGCCCACGGGCAAAGCGACGATGCCGTGCTCAAAGAAGACGTTGGCGTCCGAGCCTCCTCCCGTGGTTTCCATCGTAGGCGTTAATCCTGCGGCGGTCACGGCGCGGGCGATGTCTACCAAAGCGGGGTCACTCTCCGGCACTCGGTAGGCCTGGTACTGGTTCCGTATATCGAGAGATATCTCGGCACGCGGGTACATTGCGGCGACCTGATCGAAGGCACGACGAAACTCGACCGTATAGTTTTCCAGCTTGGACTGGTCGCGGGAACGCAGTTCGCCGTCCATGTATGCCTGCTCAGGGATGATGTTCCGCTTGAGGCCGCCTTCCAGTACGCCGATGTTGCTGGTGGTCTCATGGTCGATGCGGCCCAGCGGCAGGCGGGTGAGGATGTTGGCGGCGACCAGCAGGGCCGAGACGCCGTTTTCCGGTTCCAGCCCCGCGTGAGCGGCAACCCCGGTGATGTGGCACTGCACGACGTTTTGGGCCGGCGCGCCGACGCAGATGCGGCTCACCGGACCTTCGCCGTCGAACACCATGCCGTTGGTGGCCTTGATCAGCGAGAAATCGAGGTTGCGGGCGCCGTTCAGGCCGCCCTCCTCGGCACGGGAGAACACGACCTGCACCGGTCGCCCCAGACCGCCGCCCTCCATTGCCGATGTGATGCCTTCCATTACGATGGCCAGGCCAGCCTTGCAGTCACCGCCCAGGATCGTGGTTCCGTTGGAGCGCAGGGTGTCCCCGTCGGCGTCGAGGCTGGGCTGGATACCCCGGCCCGGCTCGACCGTGTCCATGTGGGCGGACAGCATCACCGGCGATTGGCCTGCGCTGCCGTTGTTGCCGGGCAGGGTGGCCACCAGGTTGCCGTAAGCATCGTGCTGCACCGACGCCCCGAGGTCACTCAGCCGGGCGGAGAGGTGAGCGTCAATGGCGTCCTCTTCGCCGGTGGGGCTATCGATGCTGATCAGTTCGGTGACGGTTCGGACAAGGCGTTCTCGGTCGATCATGGGTACAGGCTCCGCCGGTCAGGCAAGGGCGATGAGGTTCTGGCGCGCGTAGGGGGTCATTTCGTAGCGTCGTGGTTTTTCCTTAGCGATGGTGACGCCGTGCTGCTCCATGATGGGCCATAGCTGCTTTGCGAACCAGGTACCGAACTGGGTCGCCGTGAATGACGCAGCCGGATGGTGGAGTTGTTGGCCTTTCATGGCGTCCTGGGCGTCGGATGCCTTGAACACATCGTCGGTGATGCCGGCGGCGACGGCGGCGGCCAACTGGACCAGGCTCGACTCGCCGGTAAATGGCCGCGGCTCCGCACTGCGCGACGGCGGGTCGGCTACGGCGCCCCTGCCGAGCGAGGGGATCTCGTAGGTTCGAGGGGAGCTCCTGCGGGGCATGGTTACACCATGCTCTTGCAATAATGGCCAGATCTCCTTGCCGAGAAACTGGCCGAACCTGGCGGTATCTCCGACGGCAGGATGTTCGGCCCAGCGGTGCTGGATAACTTTTTCGGCATCGGCGGCCTTGAACGTACCGACGGGCAACCGCTTCATCAGTTCTTCGGCAATGGCTTGGTGGCTGATTACGGCTTGGGGACGAGCGGACGGCGCGGCTGTGTCGTCCACATTGGACCGGGGTTCGGCCGCTCGTTTGCGGGCCGGAGCCGCTATTGCCGGCGTCGGCGCGGGCCCGGGCGGAGCCGGAGAGGGAGGGTCAGCGGACAGATCCCAGCGGTACCGGTCGGGAATGAACTGTTCGATTTCGGCGGACAGAATCCCCGCATCGGGAGCAGTGATCCACAGGAATGGAATGTCCGCAGATTCAGCCTGCCCGGCCAGCTCCCGGACCTTGACGAAGAGCGCGCCGAAATCGCTGTCGTTACTGACCACGGCCACGGAGATTGCCTGGCCGGTGATCAGGTCGGCAACGGCGTCGGCGGTAATGGCCAAGTCGGCGGAGTTCTTGGCTCGGTGATTGCTGAAGTGCTGGACTCCGCGAACGCGGACCCGCAGCGCGGGAAACGCGGTTTCAGCCCAAAGCTGCCACAGCTCGGTCTTGTCGGCGCGAACATACAGGGAGAGACTGGCCACCGGAGGGCGTTCGGCCGGCCAATCGGTGACGACCTGCCAGACGATGCTTTGTGCATGGTCGGATTCCCGCAGGTTCTCGGTGTCCACGTAGATTGCCGAGCCGGGAGACACGACGGGTTGGGACCCATTGGGTTGGGTGCTCATCGTGGCGGCCTTGCGATCACAAGGTTATTCTAGCCGGCACCAGCTGCTTGTTGAGTGGGTCGGCGGCGACCCCGAAGCGTTCCAAAGTAATCGCACCAATCAGAACGATTTCGTCGTCGACTCCGAACGCTGCATGGACGGTCCTTGATCGTCCATCCAATGTGAACAGCGCTAGGCCGATGGGCATATCCACCGGGGAACCGTCGGCCATGCTGAACGTTTCCAGCTCATCACGCGCGATACCCAACTCGTCCAGGATGGTCGCTGGAACGATGGAATAGAGAGACCCAGTGTCGACCATTCCCTCCAAGGTTAGCGAACCGGTCCCGTCTGCGTTTCCTATGGAGAATGGGAGGGTGAAAGTTCCCATTCCTTTGCCTCCGATGCTGGACCCGGGCAGCACAATCCGGTTCATCGCCACCGCCTAAATGAACTTCGGCTGCTCGAAATGCCCGCCCACAACGGGCTGCGCGTCGAGGCCCAGCCACTGTTCGACCAGGGTGCCGTACACGCCGCGGAAATCCGTGTTGAAGGCCAAGTCGCCCTCCACCAGATCGACTTGGGCCAGGGAAGGATAAGCGCCGTACATGCCGCCGTGCACCGGGTCGCCGATGGCGAAGGCCGCTCCGCCGCTGCCGTGGTCGCTTCCGCTGCCGTTGTCCTTGACGCGGCGACCAAACTCGGTGAACACGAACATGACCACGTTGTCGGCGGTGTCGTGCTCACGCAGGTCGGCGTAAAAATCGCTAACGGCGCGACTGAGGTCGCCCAACAGCTTGGGATGCACGTCAGCCTCACTGGCGTGGGTATCGTAGCCGCCCTGCTGGGTGTAGAAAACGCGGGTGCCGAGGTTGGCGTTGAGGACTTTGGCGATACCCTGAAGGTTGCGGGCGATGCCGGTCTCGGCGTATTCAACCGTCGATGTGTACATATCAGGAGCGGCCTTGAGGATGTCCGCGCCTTTGAGGGCGTCGAGACCGGTCTGGCCCAGGTAGTCCATGGCGGCCCCGAGGCCGACAGTGGGGGAGTACATGCGGGCAAAGATGTCCAACGCCTTCGAGCGTTCCGGCTCGTTGACGATGCCGGTGAGAACGCCATAGGTCTCCAGCACCGCCACCGAAGCCACTGGTACGCCGGTAAGTGCCATCGCCCGCGGGAGGCCACGGCCGAAGTTGACGCCGGTCAGCACGTTCTCGGCCTTCGGGTCGAGGTCGCGGATAACGCGGCCCAGCCAGCCCTCGGTACCGACCTTTTCCGGCTCGCAGGTATGCCAGATGTCCATGCTGCGGAAGTGCGAACGGTTGGGCGTGGGATAGCCTATGCCGTTGACGACCGCTACCTTGCCGGCGTCATATAGGGCCTTGATCTCGGGCAGCGCCGGGTTGAACCCGAATTGGTCGTCGATGGGCAGCACCTGATCGGCGGGAATCCCCACGGTGGGACGGCTATCGTGGTAGCGGCCGTCGGCGTAGGGAATGACGGTGTTCATATAGTCGTTGCCGCCGGTAAGCTGGATGACGACGAGGATGGGGTCTTTGGTGGTGGAGGTCATTGCAGCGTTGCTCCGCAGGCCGAATACATGAAGGATCGTTTGATGGGCGTAGTTTAGCATAGAGGCAACAAAAGACGGGATGCAGGGGATTCTGACATGGCGGATACTGGCGACATTTACCACATGCCTGGTCATGAACAGCCCTTGCCATACCGGTGGCACCATGGCAACCTACTGATGCGTGAATGGTTATATAAACCCGGCTTCCTTCCTTCCCTCCGGTACCACTGGATTCCCTCTTGCGCGAGAATTGCGGATTGCCTTGCCGAGGCCACGTATGAGCATGAAAATCGGCTATTTTCACGGTAATGACGGAAGGGATTAGTTTAGGTGTCCGCTCACGCATCAGTAATTGGCCGGTAATAGCGATGGAGGACGCGCAGCAACGCACCATGACACTCATTGTCGTCGGCCTGGGGAACCCTGGGCCGCGTTATCGTGATACGCGGCACAACGTGGGGTTCGGGTGCGTGGACCTGTTGGCGGAACGGTGGAGCATTGCTGTCAAGGACCGGCGGCGCACCACGGTGCTCGGGCAGGGGTATCGCGACGGCCGGGCGGTGGTGCTGGCCAAGCCGCGCACCTTTATGAACCTCTCCGGCGAGTCGGTGGGCTACCTGCTGGCGCGGTTCGGCGGGAAGCCGGCGGACCTGGTGATCGTTTACGACGAGATGGCGCTGCCGCTAGGGCGTATTCGGCTGCGGGCGCGCGGTTCCGACGCCGGACACAACGGCATCAAGGACATCATCCGGACGGTGCACACCGTTGATTTCCCCAGGCTGCGCATCGGCATCGGCGGGCCGGGAATGTCGGGCAGCGTCGATCACGTGCTGGGGCGGTTCTCCAACGAGGAGCAGCCGGCGGTTAAAGCTGCAATCGCCCGTGCTGCAGACGCGGTGGAGTGTCTACTGGCCGACGGCATCAACATCGCGATGAACCGGTACAACACGGATCCACAGGCCGAGCAGTCAGCGTAGATTCGGTACGGGTTTTGGGGAAGCATCGGGAATGGGCCACGAGCAACCACCCGTCAGGGGCGAACCACGATGGGCATAAAGCGACTCATGATCGGCGCGGCGTTGGCCGCGTTTTTTCTGATCGGACTGGCCTGCGACCCGGGCTCTCCTGGGCCGGCCACCACAGTCCCTGAACCTACAAGCCGGCAGGCCCATCAGTCGACACCGTCGACGAGTCAGGCAACGGTTTCGACGCCGGCAGTCCCCGTCTCGCCCACCCCCATGGGCCAGGGCCATGCAGCACATTCCACGATGGTGCCGGAAACAGCCGCCACCGTCGAGGCCACGGGCGACCCAATGGTAGCCACCGATTTTCCGACGCCGCCGGACCGCGACCTGCTGGCATTGGCGCGGCAACTGCGGTGGAACGCGGTGGAACCGGACCCTGAGCCGGCACGGTTCGCGGGCCAGTCGCTGGCAATAGGCGATACGACCGACTTCTGGACCCTGGACTACCCCCGCAGCAAGATGGTGAGCAAGGAGTTTGTCCTGGCCGCCGTTTCGGATCATGCTTACTGGTGGATCGAGCAAGGATTGAAGGTCGCCGACGATGACCTGCGGCGCACGGTAGCCGACGCAGAGGCACAGGTATACCCGAGGGTGACCGCGGTGTTCGGCGAAGCTCCCGGATCCGTCTCCGACCCACAGCGAGGTCACATCATCAACGGGCGCATACCGGGCGTCGGCGGCTACGTGTCGGGCGCGGACCCGTATCCTCCATCGGTCCAGCCGTACAGCAACGAGGTGCCGGCCATCTACATAAACGCGCGGGAAGTCCCCCTGGGCAGCCAGGAGTACCTCACCGTGCTGGCCCACGAACTGCAGCACGCCATTCACTGGTACGCCGACCCCACGGAGGAGACCTGGCTCAATGAGGGGCTGTCGGAGCTGGCCGTGACCGAAGCCGGTTACTCGCCGGGCAGCATACGTCACTACCTGCAACGACCCAACGCGTCCCTGGTCAATTGGCCCGGCGACCTTGACGGCGATATCGGCCTCAACTACGGCGCGGCGGCGCTGTTCGCCCACTACCTGCGGGAGCAGTACGCGCCGCAGGGCGGGTTGCGTGACCTGCTGGCTGGAGAAAGCAACGGCACGGTCGCCGTCGACGCGTTCCTCGCGGAGAGAGGAGCCGAAACCGAATCGGGTGATACGTCCGATTTTCGGTCGGCTTTCTCCGACTGGATGGTGGCCAACCTGCTCGACGAAGAGCAGGGAGCATTCGGATACGCGGGCCTGGACGTGGGAACGGACATCACCAGGACGCAGCGCGTAGACGACGACGGAACGAAAGTATCGTTGGCCCAATACGGTATCGACTACATCGAATTGAAGGGGGTCGAGAACTACGTGACTGTCCATTTCGAAGGCGACCGGGTCACCCCATTACTGCCGGCAGAAGTGCCCGAAGGCGGGTGCTGGTGGAGCAACCGGGGCGACGACATATCATCCACGCTGACGCGAGAGATGACGGTGCCAGCGGTGGTGCCAAATCGACAAGAACCCGCGCTGACGTTCAATCTCTGGTACGACATTGAGGAGGATTGGGACTACCTGTACGTCCAAGTATCGACCGACCTGGGCAAGACCTGGAATGTTCTGGCGGCAGATGGCACCACCGACTCCAACCCCCTTGGCAACAGCTACGGCCACGGTTACACCGGAACCGACGGTTGGCGGAAGGTGACGGTGTCTCTGACGGATTATGCCGATCAGGACGCGCTGGTGCGGTTCCACTATGTGACTGACGACGCCATTCACGGTATCGGTGCCTGTGTGCGTGACATGGCGCCGTCGTGGGAAACCCAAGGGTCGGACGGAGAGAACTGGCGAGCGGACGGGTTCGTGCTGGTCAACAACCGGATCCGGCAGGACTGGATCGTGTGGGTGATTCGCGACCATGTGGCGCCAGTGGCGACAAGGATGCAATTGGACTGGGATGCCGACGGCCAACGTTATGTCGGACATACCGTCACGCCGCCAGTCGTTGATGGCGGACGGTTGGTTGTGGCGGTTGCACCGGTGGCGCCCGGCACCATGCAGCCGGCCCGTTACCAAGTCTGGGCTATGGAGGGAGTTTTGGGGCCGGCGAGTCTTCCAGGGCCTTCGTGAGAAGGCATTCGGCGAATTCGAGCAGACCGCCGAACCGTTGGCAGGCAAAGCAACGCCAACTCACACCGGGAAGGGACACCTGGAACGACGCTTCTGCGGGGCAAAACGGACAGTCCCCGTGCAGCTTCTGACGCTGGAGCTGGCTGGCTCCAAGGGCGTCGAGGGGCGTGAACGTTCTGACCAGTTGCAGCGACCTTCCCCGTCGCAACGGGCCGGTTGGATCGTCGCCCAGACCGCGGTAGTCGCGCCGGCACAGCTCGGCGAGAAGGGCAGGCACCGCGCCCGGCAGTTGAGCCGCCAGCCGTGGGTCCGCATCAGAGGTTACGGTTCCAATGCCGGCCGCACGGGCAAACGCTACGGTCAATGTATACAGCCCGGGCCCGCTGAGGACCGCCACGCCGGCCGCGAGGTCGCCGTCGGATACCGTGAGCATATGGTCGACGAAACCGCGGAGGAGATCGTCGGTGTACTCTGGAAACGCCACGCTCGGCCATTCCGCCGGCGCGGCGTCGTGCCCGTCCAGAGCCAGGACGCTGTCGATAAAAAAGGATGAGCCAGACACCATAGTTCGCACTCCCAGACGAGCATTGATTCCACGATATGGAATCTCGGACTGGAAGCGCAACCGGCAAGTGTCAGTAAATCGCTATCCCCGGTGGCGATAGGGACTCTATCCGGAGGTCTCTCCGTAGGCCCAGGCCTTGATGAGGTGATGCGCGATGGCGATCGGGCCCGGTACCGTCAGCTCCTCGCTACGTCCTTCCAGGGCCAGCAGGACCTCGGAGCGGTCGAACCAGCGGACGTCGGTCATCTCCTCATCGTCCATGTTGATGTCGGTGGTATCGGCCTCAGCCAAACAGCCGATCATCAGCGAGGACGGGAAGGGCCACGGCTGGGACGAGTGGTAGCGCACGTTTTTCACCCGGATGCCGGCCTCCTCCATCACCTCCCGGGCCACGGCCTCCTCGATGGCTTCGCCCTGGTCCATGAAGCCCGCCAGCGCCGAGAAAGCACGCATTCTCTGCAAGCGTCCACGAGATTGCCCGAGGAGGCACCGGTCCCGTTCAACGTCCGCGACGACGGTGATAACCACCGGGTCGGTGCGCGGGAAGTGCTGGGCGTTGCAGCCCGGGCATTGGCGCGACTGTCCCCCGCGTTTCTTTTCCGTGGGGTGGCCACAAACGGAGCAGAACCCGTGGCGCAGGTTCCAGTCCAGCTGCGCCCGGGCGTGGGACAGCAGGCCGGTGTTGGGGCCGGACATGGTCTGGCCGGCGGTGCGGCAGTCCTCGAAGCGCCAGCCCGTCTCCGCCTCCACGCGGTCGGCCGAATTCGGCGACTTCGACAGGTCCACCGAGAAGTGCGCCACGCCGTCAAGGAGGCCGAGAAATATCCATACGGCTTCCGGCGGCAATGATCGCAATATGGCGGGGCTGAGCCAGCCCAGCTCGGGCGGAGTCTGATCGGTCAGGAGCACGTTGAGGTTGCGGAAGGGCAGGAACCTGCTGGCCGGATCCTCGGCCTGTTGGAGTATCCAGTCCTCGTCGCGGCGCTCGGTTTCGCCGCGATTGATCGGGTTGTCGGCAAATATGTGGGGTGGGTAGGTCATCTAAATTCCCCTGGTCGGTCATGTTCGGGTCGTCGCGACGGATGCGCGACGGTTCATGCAGCGTTTTATAACCCAAGCTGGCCGAGGCGACAAGGAGGGACATCGGGCGGCGTGGCACCGGTCCAGTCGGCAAAGCATTCAGCCAACCTACCCTGAGTCGGTATGGTTGGCCTTGCTCCGCTTACGCCCCCGTGGTTCCTTGGTCCAACGTGTGTGCCGGCGCACTTGCGGAGACCACCGGGTGAGGATGTATGAGCGCACTACGGATTCGACTAAACCAGGCTAGCCTGTTGCCCTTGAGACCCACGGACTCGCTGGGCCGGTTGATAGGATGGCGATCGCGGGGGCGATTGGAACCCATTGCCGGCCAGCATGTCGCCAATGGTACGGAGCTGAATTTTGGGGAAATCCCGGTCCCAAAGCTCGGAGTGGTAGATACCCCCGCTAGAAGCTTCCCGCTGCATTTCGCGCGTGAACGGTTCGAGCGAGATGAACAGTCCCAGGGCCGCTTGTTCCCGCTCGACCACTCGTTTCAGGTCACGTACCTGAGATGGTGATACTCGACCACCCTTGATCTGAATAACAACCTTATGGTGTGTCCGCCTCCGCCCGTCAATGAAATACAGCAGACCATCAATACCCCGGTCGGCACCGCGGCGTTGTGCCGATTTGGGCTGCGCTTCCAGAAGGGATACTGCCCAGAATTGGAACTGATATGGGTCCTGTTCCCAAAGCGCCCGGGCGCTGCCCTCGTCCAGGGGCTCACCTACCACGTCGTAATCGGTGCCTGCATCCAGGTCAAAAGCCGTCTTGAGGCGGTTCTTCATCAAGGCAACGGCCAAGTGAGTGATATCGATGCCCTGCCACTGCCTCCCCAGTTTTTGCGCAGCTGCCACCGCTGTACCACACCCGCAGAAAGGATCAAGTACCGTGTCCCCCTCATTGGACGACGCATTAATGATACGTTCCAACAAAGCCTCGGGTTTCTGTGTAGGATAGCCCAAGGATTCAGAGCGGGAGGCGGGACGTATATCCGTCCAATCGTTTTGCAAGGGTACACCCGACATTTCGTCGAGGTAGCGTTTGTAGTTGGGCATGCCGTTTCCGTTGTAAACGATGCGCCCCTCGTTTTCCATCTCCACCATTCCACTCTTTGCGTATGCCCAGTACCTGCCATTGTATGGTGGAACTCCCTTATACTCCCGACCGGCAACAGGGTCGGCGTATTCGTCGGTTAAATCGGCTTCCCACGCACCGCCTTCTTTACCCCCAATCCACCGAAAGGGTGAATGTGCCAGCGTGCTGAGGGGATGAGAAAATGCTCCCGCGCTTCGGGGATAATGGTTTTTGGGACAAGAAACCGACCCGAAACGAGGAGCACTCAAAAGATGCTACCACTGGGCAGCCCCGACCGCATCCATGTCGCCTTCGATGATCACCGCCTGGTGACCAACGCCGGACTGCTTTTGCCGGTCACTTTGGCCCAGCACCTGGGTGTGGGTGAGCTGGTGGACAACAACGTTGACCTGGGAGAAACGCCGGGTCGAGCCAACCCGGGGGACAAGCTGCTGACGCTGGTGGCCTCGGCCCTGGCCGGTGGCGATTGCATCGATGACGCCGACGTGTTGCGCACCGGCGGGACGGCCAGCGCCATCGGCTGCGTGGTCAAAGCGCCATCCACGCTGGGGACCTTTCTGCGCAGCTTCCGGTGGGGTCATGTCCGCCAGCTGGATCGGGTGAGCCGGGAGTTGCTGGCGCGGGCCTGGGCCGCTGGGGCCGGACCTGGAGACGAGCCGTTGACCATCGACTTGGACTCCACCATCTGCGAGACCTACGGACTGGGCAAGGAGGGCGCCCGCCGCCATGGTTACACCGGCCAGCGGGGCTATCACCCGCTGCTGGCCGTGGCCGCGGACACCGGCGACGTGCTGATGGCGCGGCTCCGTGAGGGTCGGGCCAACACGGCTCGGGGCGCCGCCCACTTCCTGCGGGAGACGGTGGGGCGGGTGCGCTACGCTGGGGCCACCGGACAACTCACCGTGCGCGCCGACAGCGGCTTCTACTCCCACGCCATCGTCGCGGTCTGCCGGAAGCTGGATGTCCACTTCTCCATCACCGTCCGCCAGCACGCCCGGTTGCGCAATCTCATCGAGGCCATACCCGAGCAGGACTGGACACCCATCTCCTACTGGATGGACGGCGCCGCCGACGTGGCCGAGACTGAATACACTCCATTCGAGAGCCAGCCCGACGCCGCGCCGGCGCGTCTCATCGTACGCAGAGTGAAGCCCACGCCCGGTTCCCAACTGGCGCTCATCGCCGACTACAGCTACCACGCCTGCATCACCGACCGGGAGGGCGAAACTCTGCAACTGGAGGCCGACCACCGCCGCCACGCCGAGATCGAGAACGCCATCCGCGACCTGAAGTACGGCGTGGGGCTCAATCATCTACCCTCAGGACGCTTCGCCGCTAACGCCGCCTGGCTGGCCGTCCAGGTCATGGCGCACAACCTGGCCCGCTGGACGGCGCGCATCGGTCTGGGCGAGCAGATCCTTACCACCAAGACCCTCCGGCGACGCTTCTTCTCCCTGGCTGGACGCATCACCCGCAGGGCCCGCCGCCTCACCCTGCATCTTCCCCAAGGCTGGCCCTGGCAAAACCAGTTCATGCAGGCCCTGGCCCGGCTGCGAGCCCTGCCGCTCCCTTCCTGACGGCGTAGCTAGCGCCCGACCCTTCAACCAGACCGCCCAACCGCCTGGCAGACCCGCGTCAGGCTGGGCACCGCGTGTCTCCAGCTGCCATCGACTATGGTGATCTTGCCCGCCGCCGCCGCTCGCGAGCCGTCAACATCCTCCTGGCGTAGCTGTGTCGACCCGCACCCGCCCGCATCCGGCGGGATCAGGGCACTGCAGCCATCAACCACGCTTCTCATCCCCTGCGTCACCAACCCACTCGCGTCCCTTCGGTGGATTCGGGTTTACGCTTTACACGCCATTCATAGCTGGTGTCACCACCCGGTTTTGCAGCGGTTAAGTCGCCCATGCGATAGCGGCGATTCGATCCTTCCTCGGTGAATTTGTAAAAATCGTCCATATACTCATCATCATACGCTGTGTATTGCCAGTTCCATTGCCAAGTATTGCCCTTGGTGTAGAAAAGGATCGTGTCACGCACATTGCCGTATTGGCGCCTCCCCTGCTTGGCGTCGTTATGCGCGCTCGTCCTGCGCCAGGCGATTTCATTACGGTAATTGCCGGTACCAAATACGGCATCGAGCAGCAGTTTCAGGTAATGGCTCGCTGTCGGGTCGCAGTGCAGATAGAGGCTGCCCGTAGATTTGAGGACTCGATGCAACTCTACCAAGCGAGGAGCCATCATCACCAGCTAGGCCATCATTGCGTTGCGGCCCACGAACTGGCGGAAAGACGCGATCATATCCTTGACCGCAGGCGGGACCGTGGGACTACCCATGATGTCTCGTTCGAAGACTAGCTCGGTTTCCTGCGTCCATTCCCACGTATCGGTGAACGCTTTAATCTGCGCCGGGGATTCTTCACCAGTTCGTTCACGGAACAGAACGTTGTAATTGGCGTTGGAGTTGAAAGGCGGGTCGAGATAGACCAAGTCGACGCTTTCGTCGGCGACATGAGCTCGCAGTATGTCGAGGTTGTCCCCGTAGAAGAGACAATTAGTGGTGGTTGCTCGGGTGGATACCATGATAAAAATCTCTAGTGCTGGGGGACCTCGGAATCGATGAATTCGATCAGATTGGCCATGCGCAGCGCGTGCGTCGGGGCAAGTTGTTGACGGATGGGATCAACCATGAGTAGCGCGCCTTCAAGGGTGTACCCGCCCAGAAGAGTTGGGGCTCCCTCACCGACGAATACCACGACGGTGGTTGTTTCCACACCTTCGACGCTGACCCGGGCTTCACCGACGGCGTCGTCTACAATGCTGCCGTCGGCCAGTTCCGATTGGATGCGCCGACGGGGTTCCACGCCCAATCGGGTCAGGAGAGCTGACGGCAAGCACGTGTAGGTTGAGCCGGTGTCCACCAGCGCGTCCACCGATTCTGACCGGCTCTCGTCTGGGGAAAAGACTTCGATTTGGCAACTGAAGGTTCCCATGTCACGCGTCTTTCGCCGACGGGTATTCGGGCCGCCGTCGCTCGCGCAGGGCGGCCAGGCCCTCCTTCACGTCGTCGCCGAAGAAACCCAGGGCCTCGGCCAGCAGGGAGTAGTCGAACGATGTGTGTCCGGCCTGGCGGAGCCATTGGTTCAGGGCGCGCTTGGTGAACCGGATGGCCGGCTGCGGGCCGTCGGCCAGGCGGCGAGCGACGCGCATGGCGGTTTCCATCAGCTCGTCCCGGGGCACCGCCATGCTGACCAGACCGATGCGCTCCGCCTCCTTGCCGTCGAGAAAGTCGCAGGTGAGCAGGTAATACTTCGCCTTGGCCATGCCGCAGAGCAGCGGCCAGATGATGGCGGCGTGGTCGCCGGCGGCGACGCCCAGGCGGATGTGTCCGTCGGTGATTCGTGCATCCTCGGCGGCGATGGAAATGTCGGCCATCAGGGCGACGGCCAGGCCCGCCCCCACGGCCACGCCGTTGATGGCGGAGATGACCGGCTTGTCCAGGTTCAGGATGTTGTAGACGATGTCGCCGGCTTCCTTGGTGTTCTGGGCGACGATGGCGGGGTTGTCGATGGCCTGCTCGATCATCTCGAAGTCGCCGCCGGCGGAGAATGCCTCGCCGGCCCCGGTGACCACGGCAACCCGCACTTCAGGGTCAGCGCCGATGTCCAGCCAGATCCGACTCAGCTCGTTGTGCAGCCGGAAGTTGGTGGAGTTGAGGGTCTCCGGACGGTTCATCGTCAGGGTGATGATGCCGTCGGATTTTTCGATGAGCAAATGCTGGTATGAGGAATAGTCGGTCACTATTGTTCTCCCGTTGGATGAAGGGTTACCAAACGATATGGGCCTCTTGCAGGGAAGCGAGTTCGGTTTCTTCCATGCCCAGCAGCCCGCAGAAGACCTCGCGGTTGTGCTCGCCCAGTTCGGGCGTCCAGCGGAGGGGATCCGTGGGCGTTTCAGAAAAGCGCCAAGGTGGAGCCACCGCGCTCTGCTCGCCTTTTTCGGCATGGATGGTCGTTGGGAAGGCGTTCCGCTCGGCCAGGTGCGGGTCGGCCATGAGTTGATCGGCGGAAAGCGACGGGAACGCGGCGACGCCAACCTCCTGCAGCCGGTCGGTGACCTCGGCGGCGGTGTGCGCAGCCGTCCATTCGGACAGTCGCCGCTCCAGGGAGTTCTGATTCCGCCACCGGAGGAAGGCGTCGCCATAATCGTCAGCGTCGGCCCAGGGAGGGCGGCCCATGGCTTCCTTGAGAGAGTGCCACTCCGCGTCGTCGGCCACCGCAATGGTCACCCACTGGTCATCCCCCAGGCAGGGGAACACGCCGTGGGGAGCCATGGCGTCGTCCCGGTTGCCCAGTCTTTGCGCATCGCGGTCGTTCATGGCGGTGTCCATCAGGGCGTGTCCCATGAAGGCGGTGGCGATGTCGCGCACGGCCACGTCGGCGCGTTGCCCCACCTGATGGATGCGGTGGGCACACAGGGCGGCGACTGCTGAGAAAGCTGCCGTCATGCCACCGGTGTGGTCCATGGCATGGCGCAGCTCGACAGGCGGCCCGTCAGGATAGCCGGTGAGGTAGCCCAGCCCTCCCAACGCTGCGAACATTGGCGCGTAGCCGGCGTAGCGCGCCTCCGGGCCGGTCTGCCCGTTGGACGACAGCGACACCATGATGACGTCGGGCTTGATCTCGCGCAGTTGTGGATACCCCAGCCCCAGGCGATCCATCACGCCGGGGCGGAAGTTCTCCAGCACCACGTCGGAAATGCGCACCAGGTCGTAGGCCAGCTCCAGCGCGCGGGGCTCTTTGAGGTTGAGGGTCACCGAACGCTTGCTGGCGTTTACCTGCTCGAAAGACGAAGGCGGCTTGCCGTACATGGCGTGTGTCCGACGGGTGATGTCCAATCTAGCCGCCGATTCCACCTTGATAACGTCGGCGCCCAGGGACGCCAGGATCATGCCGGCGAAGGGGCCGGCAGCGTGAACCGAAAAGTCCGCGACGCGGACGCCGGACAGGGGAGCGGATGAGTTGGTCATGGTCACCGCCTGTCGGCTACGAACTGGTCGAGCCGTTCTGATACTTCTCCTGATGTTCCTGCAGCAGCGAAGGCATTAAGTCGGGGTTGATCCTTGCGGCCACGTAAGCACCATCAGCATTTCGCCGGTTTCTCGACGAGCCTCTTCACGACCTTCCTCCCGTGCTTGCTCGATCCGGCGGCGACGTTCTGCCAAAGCGAAAAACATTCTGACCCCCAGTTCCGCCAATATGGCCAGTAATAGGGGGACGAATGCTCCCCACTGCTACAATCCGATAATCTCTTCCGGCGTGCTGTTCCAGTTCCAAACGTGGCCGCGTACCAATAAAGTCAATACGTTGATCGGCCAGATACCGAGGGCAATAAACTGGATGTGTTTGTTGTAGCGGCAAGTATTCCCATCCTACTCTGATCCCGGCGACGAAAAGCACCGCCGCCGGGAAATCCTATCTGCGGCTAGTAATAGACGGCGTTGCCAGTACCGCCGCCCGCGGCGATCAGCTCGCCGGTGATGGCCCACGCCTTGTCGGAGGCCAAGAAGGCGGTCAGGTAGCCGATCTCCGAAGCGTCGACCATGCGGGAGATGTGGTTGCCCCGGGGCGAGCCAGGAGCGAAGTCCTGTGCCTCGGCTTCTTCGGGAGAGACGCCCAGCTGCTCGGCGCGGGCGGCCAGCAGGCTGGGGGTGCGCTCGGTGCGGGTGGTGCCGGGATGGATGCAGTTGACGGTGATGCCGAACTGGCCCAACTGGGATGCCAGGGTCTTGGTCATATGAACCAGGGCGGTGTTGCGGGCGCCGCCGCTGAGGTTGCCGGCGTTGCGGGAGTTGAGGCCGCTGATGTTTATGATGCGGCCGTAGCCCTGCGCCTTGAGCAGAGGAATGGCGGCCCGGCTACACCGCAGCGCACCGACGAACTTCACGTCGAAGTCGCTGATCAGGTCCTCGTCCACCAGGCCCTCGATGGGGCCAGTGGCCGACGGCGAGCCGCCGGGCAGGGATGCACTGTTGACCAGGATGTGCAAACCGCCCAGGGTGTCGGCGGCGGCGTTGATGACGTGGTCCACCTGGTCGCGCTGGGTGGCGTCGAAGGACATGGGGATGGCGCGGCGGCCGGTGGTTTCCACAATCTCGGCAGCGGTCTTTTCAAGGTCGGGCATGGAGCGCGATGCCACCACCACGTCGGCGCCCTCGCGCGCCAGTTCCAGGGCGATGGCCTTGCCAATGCCGCGGCTCGCGCCGCCCACAAATGCCAGTTTGCCTTCAAGTCCAAAATCCATGGGGAATAGCCTCCGTCGGGATGCGAACGCGCCGGGAGGGGCGGGTTCGCGCGAATGGCGGCATTATACAGTGGGTCGCAAGGTCGGACCGAAGAGCCGGTCGGCGGAACGAATGGTAAGATGGTGAGAAGGGGCTCGAAGTTATGGGAACTTTTCGGATCGAAATTGGAGTAGCCGGACTGGGCGGTGATAATCCGGTGGCCGTAACCGCTTTGGTGGACACTGGGGCTACCCATTCGATGATGCCGGCGTCGTTGCTGGACCGGCTGGGCGTCACACCAACTCGGCAGCGGACCTTCACGATGGCCGACGGCAGGACCGAGACCTATAACATCGGTGCGGCCATGTTCTCGGTCGGCGAAGAAGCCATGCCATGCCCCGTCATTTTCGGCCGGGTAGGGCGATATCTGCTGGGGGCCACCACTCTGGAAAACTTCGATTTGGCGGTTGACCCGGTGAACCAGAAACTGACACCTGTGGCGGAACTTACTCTGTGAATGCGTTCGGCCCAGGGTGGAGCAAACATCGTGGGACAGCCGGTTGCAGTTGGGATTATCGCACGCCCCGGTTAACGCCCTGGTGGCGGCAATGGTAAAGGCCCAAGATGTCTCCGACCAATCCCAGCAAGACTGCCGATCATGCGCTCCAATCCCCACGTAGGATCCAAGAAAGTCAACTCGCGCACCGCTGCGTCAGTGAGTTGTCCTCTCAGGGTATCAGCGAGATCTTGGTGGTACTCTTCCGGAGCTAGGACCGCGACCAAATCATCCCGAGAAAAGCCAAGGTCTCCCACTTTACGCCATTCGCGTTCCCACCAGAATTCAGTCCGACTGTAACTAGTAGTCGAACATCTTTGAAATGACGGTTAGTCGAGGTTAGCCTGATTGCACAGGAATATTCGGGAATCGCTGCTCTCCCGTCAGCCGGCCAATTACTCATCCATCAATTCAAAGCTGTTGGTTTACTAGCCCGGGACTACCAGGGAGAGGCCACAGCCCAATTCGTGCCCCGCCCACCGCCGATAACCACCACCATTCCTTGCGGCGGCGGGTGTTTGGCCAAGACAGGAGGGCCGTACATGAGCACCTTGAAGGACAAATGCGCTATCGTTGGCGTGGGAGAGACGGTCTACAACCGGGACTCCGGCAGGACCGAGTTGAACATGGCAGTGGAGGCGGCCAACCGCGCCATCGCCGACGCGGGTCTTGTTCCCCAGGATATTGACGGCATCGTGAAGTTTACCGCCGACTCCACACCCCAGGGGGAATTGGCCGCCTGCCTGGGTATTCCCTACCTGCGGTACTACGGCGAATTGGGGCCGCTGGGCGGGGCCGCCTGCGGCCTGGTCATACAGTCGGCAATGGCCGTTGCCCAGGGCGTGGTCAACAACGTGCTGGTGTATCGTTCAGTCAACGGCCGCTCCGGGCAACGCTACGGCTCCGGCACCGTCACCACCCGCCGGGGCCTGGGCAGCTCCGCATTCACCGAGCCTTACGGCCTGTTGGTGCCGGGGCAATCCAGCGCACTGCGGGCGCGTCGCCACATGCACGAGTTCGGCACCAAGATGGAGCATTTTGGCGCGGTGGCGGTGGCCTTCCGAAATAACGCCTGTCTCAATCCCAAGGCCATCATGCACGGGCGGCCCATCACCATGGAGGACTACCTGACCTCCAGAATGTTCTTCGACCCCCTGCACATACTGGACTGCGCGCTGGAGGCCGACGGGGCCAACGCTTTCGTCATCACCTCGGCGGAAAGGGCGGCCAACCTGAAACAGCCGCCGGTGTACATAACCAGCGCTGCCCAAACGCTGCTGGCCGGTATGGGCGGGCACGGGCGTTCCTGGGACGAAAGCGGCGGAGCCCTGCTGGCCCCCGAGTTGTTCGGTGAGGCCGGGGTCACCCCGCAGGACATTGACGTGGTCGGCTTCTACGACCACTTCAGCCCGGTGATTATCACCAAGCTGGAGGACTACGGTTTCTGCCAGCGCGGCGAGGGCGGGCCCTTCGTCGAAGGGGGCAGGATTGGAGTGGGCGGAGAACTGCCGGTCAACACTTCCGGCGGGCATCTATCCGAGGCCTACCTTCAGGGCATGAACCAGATCATCGAAGTGGTGCGTCAGTTGCGGGGACAGTCGCCGGCCCAGGTGGAGGGCGCGGAGTTGGGTCTGGTTGACAGTGGCGACGGCTCGGGCGCCCTGATACTGAGGAGGTGAAGCAACTGTGACTACCGCTAATTTTCCCCTTCCGGTGCCCAACCTGGACAACCAGGAATTCTGGGACCAGTGCCGGCAGCACCGGCTGGTGCTGCGGCGCTGCCTGGACTGCCGTTCCTTCCACCATCCGCCAAGACCCAACTGCCCGGAGTGCGCTTCGTCCAACCTGGAGTGGGTGGAGTCGCCGGGGAAGGGCAAGGTCTACACCTACGTCATAACCCGCCAGCCGGTGAACCCGGCCTTCCGGGAGCGTCTCCCCTGGGGCGTGGTGGAAGTTGAGCTGGAGGAGGGGGTCCTCCTTATCAGCAATCTGGTGGACTGTGACGCGGACGACATCGAGATCGGCATGGAAGTGGAGGTAGTCTTTGAGGCGGTCAACGACGAGATAACCCTGCCCAAGTTCAGGAGAGTCGGACAGTAGCCATCTCCCCGTAGGGTTGCCCCGACTTTCTCCCCGTCGCAGTGTCAGTTCGGTGGGAATCAGGCGGCGGTTCCTGGCGTCGGCAGCTAGTGGTCCGAAATCTTTGGAATGATGAGTTGCTGGCTTCGTCCTGGTTCACCAGCGAAGTCGGTCTAAAGCAAGGCGTGAAGACGGATTCCCATCATTTCAAAGCGGTTGGTCTACTAGTCCAAGTCCCCATCACTTCGAAGAAGGGCGTTAATTGGAAAATCTCCGTACCTGCGTTCTCTTCAATGGCTCTCTCAATTAGAGTGTCGATGTGATTGACAAGCCAATTATGCCCCGACGCCGGAGTGGCATCTATGTACCACACTGGATTGACTCCGCGTTCTCGCGCCCAAATCTTTGTGAAAACGACACCAAACGGCTCCAAATTGACCTGACGACCTTGGATGGCTTGAACCAACGTCCAAGAATGTTCCAGCGGCGTCTCAGTGAAGCAGACAACCTCTTGGCCGTCGACATTTAATTCTTTGGCTTTACCTAACTTTACACCGGCTTTCAAACGACGTTCCACGAGAATGCTTACGAGGTTATCGAATGCGGTCGTGCCGCCACGTTCGCGCGTGAAATGGACGAGGAATGTGGAAAGATCGGGCCTCCGATGAAGCAAAGATTCGATGGTGGTCAAAATTAAACCTCAAACGTACAAGTTCGGTTTCGTATCATCGCTGCAGCACACCATCCGTATTACGCTAAACCGCACCCGCCCGCGCCAGCCCCGCCAAATCCCGCCGCACATACCCCAGCAGACCGCAGTACACCTCCGCGTTGTGCTCGCCAAGCAGCGGCGCCCGCGTTAGCCCGGTTGGCGTCTCGCTGAGTTGGAAGGGTGCGCCGGTATATTCCAGCGGGCCGGTTGCGGGGTGGTCCACCTCGGAGTAGAAGCCGCGCTCGCGCTGCTGGGGGCTCTGAAATACCTCTGCTGGCGTGTAGTAGGGAGCGATGGGCACGCCGTGGGCCTGGCCTTCCGCGTAGAGCCATTCGCGGGTGTGCTGGGCGAACCACTCCCGCATGTGCCGGTTCAGCTCGGGGCCGTGGGTGGCCGGGTCGCTGAACATCTCCGGCGATGCCCATTCGGGGTTGCCCATGAACGCCAGCAGGCCCTCGAACTGGCGCGACTCCAGCGTCAGCAGCTCCACGTAGCCGTCGGACGCCGGCAACACGCCACCGACTCGGAAGTAACGGGAGAAGCGGGTCTCGGTGATTCCCTCGGACTCGTGCCGTTGGATTGGCATGTAACCTACCGATAGCTGGGCCTCCTGCGCCGAGGCGTCCACCACCTGGCCTCGCGGAGATTCCGTGGCCCCCAGGCGGTTGTACACAGCGGCCAGCGCGCCCACGGCGGTGGTAAGGCCGGCCTGGTAGTCGCCCATGTTGGCGCCGGCCACGATGGGCGGCCGGTCCGGGAACGTGTCCAGCGCCACCCCGTTGGGCAACAGCCAGCCCTCGCCTCCGGCGTGGAACGTGGCCAAGTGCCCGGCGCGGTAGTCGGCGTAGGGGCCGGTGCTGCCGAAGGGAGTGACGGCGGTGACGATGACGTCAGAGTTGGCAGCAAGCAAAGACTCGTCATCCAGCCCGACCTCGGCGGCCCGCGCCGGCGTGTGGTCGTGCACCACCATGTCCACGCGGCCGACGAGCTCGCGTAGCAGGTCCTGGCCGGCGGGGTTATGCAAGTCCAGGGTGATGCCCCGCTTGCCCGTGTTGAGGTACAGGAACATCCCGCTGCGTTCGGGATGAGGGATGTCGTTAGGGAATGGGCCGCGACGTCGGGACGGGTCGCCGCCGCCCGGAGGCTCCGCCTTGATTACCTGGGCGCCCAGCGACGCCAGCAGCTTGCCGCAATACGGACCGGATATGAGGGAAGCGACCTCCAGGACGCGGAGGTCGGGAAGCGCGGTTGGTACCGACGTTGGATTAGTCATAGTTTCACTCGTACACTACTTCTGTACTCATTGACCATTAGCGCCCAGGAACCACCCGGAGGTAGGCACCGGCCCGTCGCCGCGGTAGATGCTCTGGGCGTAGGCGGATAGCGCGGCCCCCGAGACCAGCGTCAGGGCCGAGAAGAACAGCCAGATGAGGATGATCAGTACCGACGCCAACGGGCTGTAGAACAGACGCTGCGGCGCTATGTAGGCAAAGAACAGCGCAAACACGTAGCTGGCCGCCTCGAAGATGATACTCGCGCTGACCGCCCCTAGGATGGCCCAACGCCAGTGCACCGTTCGTTCCGGAACGAATCGATAGACGAGGAGGAACACGACCACCGAAAGCATCCAGGCCAGCAGGCTGGGCCACCAGCGCTGTGCCTCCACTGCGTTGGCCAGTGCTCCCAACTGAACTGCGCGCAGAGCGTTGAGCGTCAGATCGGGCACCGTGACATAGGTGAGCACCGTGGATATGAGCAGCCCGAACGCCATCGCGCTGAGAAACAGGTACTCCCGCGTCTTGCCGATCACGCCCACCTGGGAGGGTTCTATTCCCCAGGCCCGGTTGACCACCAGGCCAACTGAGCTGAAGAGCTTGAAGCTTCCCCATAACAGGCCGAGCAACGCGACGAGGCTGGTGGCGCCGGCCACCGCCGGTGGCTGGGACGGCCACAGGGTCGAAACATCCACATTCGCGGGAAGTATTCCCGAAGAAATGGATGCGAACCAGGTGCGGGCGCCGTCCTCTCCCAGCAACAGCGGCAAGATCTGCAACACGACCACCGAGAACGGCAGCAGAGACACCATCCCATAGTAGGCCACTCCGGCCATGAGCTGCTGGTTGTCGTTGCGCGTCACCGCTGCCACGGTTGCCAGAACCAGCCGTACTGAGCTCCTGCGGTGCGCCAACCGTTGAATGGCCCGCCGGAATAGCAGCGCCTTTAACACCGGTCGGATGCGCAGCAGCCGTCGGTTGCGGGTCGCCCAGTCGGCGGCTTGGTGCAATTTCACCTCAAATGAGGTCATCGGCGGTCAGTGAGCTTTGCGGGCGCTGCCCGGCGGTCTTCTTCCCGGCAGGTAGTGGGTCGGCAAGCGCAACCACACTCTGCCGAGTAATTGCGAGGCCGGTACCGGGCCAAACCGCCTGCTGTCGCCGCTGTCTCTACGGTTGTCACCCATCAGGAAATACTCGTTGTATTCGCATAACCACGACAGGCCCGAACTTGGAACAGCCTGGGCCCCTGGTGCTACAAACGTGTCATGCAGAAATTCTTCTTCGACCCGGACGGTGCCATCCGTTCCGACGTGACAGTATTCACCCGGCAACCCCACCACACGCTTGACACTGATTATGAGCTGGTGTTGTTCACCCCAACCCGGAACCTGCGCCACGATCACCGAGCCGCGTTTGTAACTTGCGGGCTTTCGCAGCCGCGGTGCAACGTGTATCAAATCGCCGTCCCGCAGCGTTGGGCTCATACTGTCGCCCCGTACCACAAAATGCGAACGGAACAGAAACCGCGCGACACCGCTGACCGCGCGGCCGATTGCAGTAGTAACAAACCCGGCGCGACGGAAACTGCTGCGCGGCACCGCTATTCAGCTTGCGGTTCCCAGAAGGGGTAGGAGCCCAATATCTTCAACATGTCCGTATGCCGTCGCAGCCCGTCCAAGGCGGCGGCGACCTCTGGCTCACGCCGGTGTCCCTCGCAGTCAATGAGGAAAATGTATCGTCCCAGTTCACGCTTGGTCGGGCGGCTTTCGATCTTGACCAAGTTGATGTTCCGGCTGGCAAATTCGCCGATCGTGCTGTACAGATTTCCCGGCCGGTCCACGGAAAACGCGAAGCAGATTGACGTGCGATCATGACCGGTGGGCGCGTGGTCGGCGTGGGACAGTACGGCGAACCGGGTCTGGTTAACCGTGTTGTCCTGGATCCCCTTGTCCAGGATGCGCACGTCGTAAATCTCAGTTGCCCGCTGGGGGCAGATCGCCGCCGCCGGCACCCGGCTGGCCTGCATGTCAGCGACCGCGGCAACAGTGCTCAGCGAAGCCTCCGCGGGTACCGCCGGAAAACGCGATTCCAGGTAGGCGCGGCACTGGGCCAGCGCCTGCGGATGGGAGTAAATCACCTCTACCGACTCGGCCGCCACGCCAGGGGCGGCAACCAGGTAATGGTCGATGGGGATCACTACCTCATTCTGAATGGACAGGCCGGACTGGGAGATGAGCAAGTCCAGCGTAAACGTGACCGATCCCTCCAGGCTGTTTTCAATGGGCACCACACCCACGTCCACCTCGTTGTTCGAGACCGCGCCACCCACCGCACTGATCGTGGGGTAGGGGGTCATGATGCCCCGGGGCGAATAGAGCAACGCGGCCTGCTCCGTATAGGTTCCGGCCGGTCCCAGGTATCCGATTCGGTCGCTCATAGGATTACCCCGCCATCCAAAACGGACCCGCGATCATCGGGCGAACGCCCTCTCGACATCTTCGTGGCTGCCAACCACGACCAGGATGTCACCATCATCGATCATTTCGTCTTCAGCCGGGTTCAGAATATATTCGTGGCCACGTCGTATCACCATCACGGAGACGTGATGCCGCGTGGATTCGGATACGAGGCCCGCGTCACGCAGGGACATGCCGCGCATTTTTTCAGGCGGCCGCAGTTTATGCACCCCGGCGTCCTCCGTGATGTTCATGAACTCAACGTAATTGGGGCTCAGATCCAGGCTGGCGGCGCGCTCCGCGGCCTCTTCCTCGGGAAAGATCACCTTGTCCGCGCCCACGCGGTGCAGTATTTCGGCGTGTTGGGTGTCGGTGGCCCGGGCGATGACGTAAGGCAGGCCCATGGACTTGAGCATCATTGTGGTGATGATGCTGGACTGGATCTGGCTTCCCAGGGCCACGACGGCCACATCCATCTCCCCCACGCCCAGGTCGCGCAGGGCGGTCTCGTTGGTTGCGTTGGCCTCGACGGCGTAGGTGACCCGGCCGAGCATTCCCTGGACGCGCTGCTCGTCCTGATCAATAGCCAGCACTTCGTGTTCCCGCTGGAACAGCGTGCTGGCCAGCTTCGCTCCGAACCGGCCCAAACCGATGACGCAAACTTGCTTAGCCATGATGATTAACCAATTCTAACGGGTTCTTCTGGGTAGCGGTAGGTGGCGTCCTCTCTGGGAGTGAGCAGCATCACCAGCGTCAGCGGACCGACCCGGCCCACCAGCATCGTGACCATGAATATGATCGAACCGGCCAGGCTGAGCTCGCTGGACACTCCCGTGGACATTCCGTTGGTGCCGAAGGCTGACACCGTCTCAAACATCAACGGCAAAAACGGCAGGTGGGGGTCAGTATAGGTCAGGATGGGCAAAACGACGGCTAGGAACGTCACACCCAGCAACGCTACAAGCAACGCGCGGGCTACCAGGGTCGGGGCGATTTCCCGCCGGAATATTTCGGTGGTGGGGTTCCGCAGAGCCGAAGAGCGCGCGGCCACCAGCAACACGGCCACAGTATTGACCTTGATGCCGCCGGCAACCGATGCCGTGGACCCTCCGATGAACATCAGCCCGCCAAACACCAGCTGGGTGAAGTCCCGGGTCGCGCTCCAGTCGAGCGCCGCGAACCCTGCCGTTCGCCCGCTGACCCCGTGAAAGATCGCGGAGCCGACGATTCCATGGTTCGAGTGGTCCCATAACACGCCGTTCCACTCGGCAAACAGAAATGCCAGCGCGCTGAACGCGTAGAGAAAGGTCGTCAAAATCAACACCAACTTGGTGTCGAGACTGAACCGTTGGAAATTGAACACGAACAGTCCGGGCCAACGCCGCCGCGACAGGCTCGGACTCCAGTTCCGCCGCATGTCCATGATGAACGGCCACCCCAGAGCGCCCGCGATGATCAGCGGCGTTATGACCCACATCAGATACGGGTTCACCCCCAAAGTTACAGCGTTGCCCCCACCCTGTGCATTGGGCAGTATCGAGAAACCCGCATTGTTGAGCGCCGACACCGATAGGAACAGCGACTGCCAGGCCGCTTCCAGGAGCGTGAAGTCAGCCACCGACCGCATTCGGATGAACAGCAACGCAGCTCCGACCAGGTAACCAATGAAGAACGCGACCACGATATTTCGCGCCACCCGGCTCAAATTCCTGGAGGACATCTCACCGACTGTGTCCTGGTAGACATCCTCTTCGAGCGCTGTGGCCCTTCGCCCTATGAAAGCGATCAACACCGTGGCTGCGGTTATGAATTCCAAGCCGCCCACGAGCATCAGCACGAAGATGACGGCCTTGCCGAATTGGGACCAGAATTCGGTGGTGTCCACCATCGTCAGTCCGGTCACGGTGGAAGCCGAAATTGCGGTGAAGAAAGACACCCTGAGGCTGGCCGCCGCGTCGTCAGCAGCAGCTATTGGCAGGGCCAGCATAGCGCCGCCGATCACGTTCAGCAGCAGGAACGTGAGAAGGAGCAGCAGCGGGGTTGAAGACCAGCGTCGCGGCGGAACACGGTGCCGGCGAATGGGAATACGAACCGGGTCGACCCGCCGCACTCGCCACGACGGACTATCATTCCCGGACGGGCCTAGTACGGCTGCGGCCTTAGGCTCACTGGAGCCGGCGTTACCGTCGGATGGAACGTTCACGTGGCGGCACGGTACGCTGGTTGGGGCGGATATTGAGGATGCCGGGGGCCGGAATCATTCGCAGGCTTAGCGCAGGCCAGCGTCATTATGACCGGGGAACACGATATGTCAATCGCGTAATGGCGGACCTGGATAACCGCCCCGCAAGGCCGGGTGGTATACTGTCGGAGAGTTCGATGCCCCGATTAAGCCGTGTGCTATATTGAGGGTAGCCAGACGTACGTTTGCTGGGCGCTATCGCCTCCTGCGCCCGCCGATATTGAGGGTTGCCTTTTTATGACCACAGCCCAGCGTCAAGTTGAGCTCCGATTCGATGCCATAGGAATTGACCGCAAATGGCAGGAGCGATGGGAACGCGACGGGATATATCGGGTCGACGACAACGACCACCGTCCGAAGTGGTTCGAAATGACCATGTACCCGTACCCATCGGGCGACCTGCACATCGGCCACTGGTACGCCATGGCGCCGTCGGACGCCCACGCTCGATTCCGCCGTATGCAGGGCTACAACGTGCTGCATCCCATCGGCTTTGACGCCTTCGGTCTGCCAGCCGAAAATGCTGCTATATCCCGGGGGATTCATCCCTACGAGTGGACCATGGCGAACGTGGATAACATGCGCCGCCAACTGCGTTCACTCGGTGCGATCTACGATTGGGACCGAGAAGTCGTCTGCTGCCTTCCGGAATACTACCGCTGGAACCAGTGGTTTTTCATCAAGTTGTTCGAGCGGGGGTTGGCGTACCGTGCCAAGGCGCCGGTGGTCTGGTGCCCTTCATGCCAGACCGTGCTGGCCAACGAGCAGGTGCTCAACGGGGTCTGTGAGCGGTGCGAGACGCCGATCACGCGCCGCGACTTCGAGCAGTGGTTTTTCCGCATCACAGACTACGCCGACGAACTGCTGGACTTCGACACGCTCGAGGAGTGGCCGGAAAAGATCCTGACCATGCAGCGGAACTGGATCGGCCGCAGCGAGGGCGTGGAGATCGGTTTCGACATATCCGACTACGGTATCGAAGAGCGGGAGATCCGCACCTTCACCACGCGCATCGACACCATATTCGGCGTGACTTTCCTGGTGCTGGCCCCGGAGCACCCCCTGGTGCCCAAGCTCACTTCGGAAAGTCGCCGGGCAGAGGTCGAAGCCTACGTTGACCAGGCCCGCGCCGCTTCCGAGATCGACCGGCTGTCCACCGACCGGGAGAAGACCGGCGTCTTCATCGGGGCCTACGCGCGCAACCGCCTGAACAATGAGAAAGTGCCCATCTACGTGGCCGACTACGTCCTCACCACCTACGGCACCGGCGCGGTGATGGGGGTACCGGCCCACGACCAGCGCGACTACGACTTCGCGCGGAAATACCGGCTGCCCATTCGGACCGTGATCGCTCCCATAACCTGGGACGGGAGGGAGTCGGCTGAAGCCTTCATCGGCGACGGGTTCATGACCAACTCCGGCGCCTATGAAGGTATGACCAACGAAGAGGGAATGGAGGCCATCGCCAAAGACGTGAAACGACGTGGCTGGGGACGCCGCGCAATAACTTACCGCCTGCGCGACTGGCTGATTTCCCGCCAGCGTTACTGGGGTACGCCCATCCCGATGGTGTACTGCGACGATTGCGGCGTGCAGCCTGTGCGGGAGGCGGATCTGCCCGTTCTGCTGCCGGAAGACGCCGAGTTTCGACCCACCGGGGAATCGCCGCTGGCAATCAACCAGTCGTTCGTCGACACTGAATGTCCCAACTGTGGTGGGCCGGGCCGCCGCGAAACCGACACCATGGATACTTTCATGGATTCGTCGTGGTACATGCTCCGCTACTGCACACCTCAATACAGTGACGGGCCCTTCGAACCTCAGGTGGCCGCCGACTGGATGCCAGTCCGGCAGTACACCGGCGGCGCCGAGCACGCGGTGATGCACCTGCTGTACAGCCGGTTCTTCATCAAGTCGCTTCGGGACATGGGCATGCTACAGATCGACGAGCCCTTCCTGCGCCTGTTCAACCAGGGCGTTATCCTGGGCAGCGACCATGAGAAGATGAGCAAGAGCCGCGGCAACGTGGTCAATCCCGACGACGTGGTCGGGCAGGTAGGTGCCGACGCCGTTCGCTGCTTCCTCATGTTCATCGGGCCCTGGGACCAGGGAGGCCCCTGGAGCAACGAGGGCATCAACGGCGTCGTTCGCTGGCTCAACCGCGCTTGGAGTCTGGTGGAACACGACGCATCGCAACTGGACGATAGCGTCACCGATACCACCACTGTGCGCGAAACCCAGCGCATCGTGCATCAGACCATCCGCAAGTGTTACGAGGACCTGGACAAGTTCAAGTTCAACACCACCATCGCTTCGTTGATGGAGTTGGTGAACCACCTGAGCCGCGTGTGGAACGACGGATCGGTGGACAGCACCGCATGGCGCGACAGCATCGAGAAGTTCCTGCTGATGCTGGCCCCCATCGCACCGCACGTGGCGGAAGAGTGGTGGGAACGCACCGGCCACGGCTACAGCATCCACCAGCAACCCTTCCCGGCGTGGGACGACGAACTGGCCTCGGAAGATGAACTGACGCTGGTCGTACAGGTCAACGGCCGGCTGCGCGATCGCATCACGGTGCCCGCCAGCATCGGCGACGCTGACGCCCGGGAACGCGCGCTGGAGAGCCCCAAGGTCCAGTCCCGCATCGACGGCAAGACCGTGCGCAACGTGGTGTACGTCCCCGGCCGGTTGGTCAACGTGGTCGTGGGCTAGCCGGATAACATGGGTGACATTTTCGCCAAACTGGGAATATGGTCAGCGGACGGGTCCAACCTCCGCGATGTGGACATGCGCGTGGACACAGGCGCGTCCTACAGCCAACTCCCCGGGGATATGTTCGTTGAATTGGGCTGGACCCCAAGTCTGCCCCCGCGTTACGCTGATCTTGCCGACGGTACTCAGACGATGGTCGAACTGGGAGAGGTCAAAATCCAGTACAACGAAGACGCACTATCTCGCATTTTCATATTCAGCGAAAGTGGCTGCCCTGAACTGTTAGGCAGCGATACCCTTCAGGGCCTTGGCATGGGCGTCGACCCGGTGAATCACCGTCTGATCAACGTGGTGGCGCACCGGTGATCTACCCAACGATTGACCTACGTGTCGCAACTTCGTACCACCGTGCCCTGCAAGCATTGGGTTCCTGCAGTGCGGCGTTTCAATGTTTTCGCGCTGCCAAGTCAATGAAACGTCCAACTGTCTGACCAGATGACCCTCGTTGAAAAATACGCCCTGCTCCCGGAGGAGATCGACCGTCTGAGTCTCGTCATGGTGGCCGACAGCCTGCGTGGAGATGCGGACCCGGTTGGCCTGCCGGAAGCGGAACGCTATGTGCTGCACCGTATCGTTCGGGCCGAGGGTGACCCGGAGATAGCCGCCGACGTGCGCTTCAGCGACGGCGCCGTTGACGCGGCGCTGGCTTCGCTGCGTCACGTCCGCCGCGTCGTAACCGACGTGCGCATGGTGCAGGTGGGCATCTCCCGTGCGGCGCTGGTCAGGCGCGGGGTCGAAACCGCGTGCCTCATCGACGCGCCCGAAGTCGCCGAACGCGCCCGCCGGGAGGGCACGACCCGCAGCGTTGCCGCCGTCCGCGAATTGGTCCCGCAGATGGACGGAGCGGTGCTGGCCATCGGCAATGCCCCCACGGCGTTGCTGGCCCTATTGGACTTGATCGACGCTGACCAGGTTTCCCCCGCCGCCGTGATCGGGATGCCCGTAGGTTTCGTGGCCTGCCCCGAATCCAAGGCCGAACTCGCGGCGCGGAATGTGCCGCATATCACCATCCTGGGACGGCGCGGGGGCAGCTCAGCCGCTGCCGCCACCGTGAACGCACTGCTGGATTTGCTGGAGGACTGAGCACCGATGCCCAATATCAACGACGCCAACGACGGTTCCGGAGCTTGGGGCGTTGTGCTGCTGTGCCATGGTAGCCAGCGCGGAGCCAGTCGCGACGAATGCTCCTGCGCCTGGGCCGCCGACGGCCCCCGGTTCCCGGCATGGTGCCTTGGTTGTCCGAACACGCCGGTCGGCCTGCGTGAGGCCGGGCGTCGCCTGACCGATTCGCTGGGCGACGACGCCCGACAGGTCATCGTGTCCTGCTTGGAGTTCCTCCCGCCCCATCCGCCGGAAGCCGTTTCCATCCTAGCCGATGCCGGACTGGACCGCGTGGTAATCGCGCCCTACCTCCTGGGCAACGGGAAACACGCCACGCTGGAAATGGAAGAGGTCCTCGAGGACATTGCCGCGAAAGCGCCTGGCGTGGAGGTCCGGCTCGCCGACGGTCTGGGCGCGGACATCCGCATCGCGGAACTGGTCAGGGAGCGCATCAACGCCCTGCCCCAGGCGGTACGCGAACCGGCAGGCGGCGGGCCCGTGGGCATACTGCTGGTCAAAGCTGGCACGCAGACCCGGTACGACGATTGCCTCTGGCTGAAAGAGCTGGGCGGCTGGGTCGAGCGCGATTTGGGAAACGGCCACGCCGTCGAGGTGGCCCAGTCCCACTACGGTGATCCGACCATGGAGCACGCCGCCGCCGCGCTGGTCAACGATCGGGGCGTTGCCAGCATCATTTGTGTTCCCTACGTTTTCTTCCCCGGCATGATTCTGCGCCGCAACGTCCTGGGCACCATGCGCCAGATCCAGGAGACCTATCCGGATATCCCCATGTCGGTCGCGCCGCCCCTGGGCGTCGATGACCGCCTCGTCTCCGTGGCCAGTGATCGGGTGCGGGAAGCGCAAACGCGGGCAGCGTGAAGCGTCGCCGCCGCGGATAGGGTAAAATTGTATACTCCCGGCAGTCCCGCGCCGGCCCCACGGTCAAGATCATGAGCGAACCGGAACAATCTACCAGCCAGCCTGAGCGGCCCGAAAGCGATTACTCGCGTCCTACCAAGCGCGATCCGAAAGGCATGCGCACGGGCTACACCACCGGCACTACCGCGGCGGCGGCCGCCAAGGCCGCCGTGATACTGATGCTCTCCGGCAACGCTCCCGAGGAAGTATCGGTCCCGTTGCCTGGTGGAATAGGGAGAGCCAACCTCAAGGTCCACCAGAGTTGGCCCATGGAACCAGCGGAGGGCGTCCGCTGCTCTGCCATCAAGGACGGCGGCGACGACCCCGACGTTACCCACGGCGCCGAGATCGTGGTAGGCGTGTGGCGACTGCCCGACGGCAACAAGGGACTTCAGATCACCGGCGGGCCCGGCGTGGGCACCGTGACGCGTCCCGGCACCGGGATCGAGGTTGGCGAGCCAGCGGTTACACGAGTCCCCCGCCGCATGATGGCCGACGCCGTTTCCGAGGGCTTGGTGGAGTGTGGCTGGCCGGCAGATACCGGCGTGCGCGCGCGCGTCTCCGTGCCCAACGGTGAAGAAATCGCCAAGCAGACCACCAACGCCAGGCTGGGCGTGCTCGGCGGGATCAGCATTCTCGGCAGCACGGGCGTCGTGCAGCCTTTCAGCACAGCGGCGTGGCGTGCCAGCGTGCACCTGGCCATCGACGTGGCCGCCGCCAACGGCCTGGACCATCTGGTGCTGTCCACCGGCACCCGCAGCGAAGAGTACACGCGACGCCTGCTGGACTTGCCCGACATGGCCTACGTGGAGGCCGGCATCTTCTCGGGCCCGTCAATGAAGCGGTGCGTTAACAAGGGCATCAAGCGCGTGGCCCATGTGGGCATGGTCGGCAAATTCTCCAAGATGGCCATGGGATATTTCGTTACCCACGTCGCCGGCAACCAGGTCGACACCGGCTTCCTCGCCGGTCTGGCGGGCCAGTGTGGCGCGTCCGCGGACTTGCAGGCCGAGATGTCTGACGCCACCAGCGGTCGCCATTTCCAGGAACTGGCCCAGGAGCACGACGTCATGGGCGTGTTCCCCATCATGTGCCAGATGGTGTGTTCGGAAGCGCAGAAATACCTGGGCGACGGCGGCAATGCTATCATCGTTGACGCCCTGTGCTTCGACTTCGAGGGCAATCTTCTGGGATCGGCAAGCACCTCGCCGGACGGCATCCCCATGCGCTCCGCCTCTCCGACGGTGGTCGATGGTCAGGGCTGATCCTACCGTGGACGCAGCGCTTGCAATGGACCGGGCGCTGGGACTTGCCGATGACGCCTTCGAGCAGCGTCGTCCGGTTCGCGGGCAGATTACCAAGTCCGAGGTGCGGGCGGTGAGCCTGTACGCCCTGCGGTTGCGTCCGGACAGCGTTGTTTGGGATATTGGAGCAGGCACTGGCTCGATATCCGTAGAAGCCGCGCGGATCGCCCACCGGGGATGCGTTTATGCGGTGGACAAAGACGCGAACAGCGAAGACTTGCTCCGCAGCAATGTTGCCCGCTACGGAGACGGTCGTGTGTCAGTGGTGATGGGTACGGCGCCGGCTGCGCTGGCCAGTCTCCCAGATCCTGAAGCTGTATTCATCGGCGGCGGCGGAGTTGCAATGCCGGAAATAATCGGTGCGGTGCTTGACCGCCTGAGACCCGACGGGCGAGTGGTAGCCAATTTTGCTGTCATGGAACGCGCCAACTCCACGTACTGCGCTCTCAAGGACGCCGGCATGTCTCCGGAGTTGACGATGGTGTCTGCCTCGCGGGGTCGGGAACTACCGGACGGAGCACTTCGACTGGAAGCGATGAACCCGGTTTTCATCGTGTGGGGGCAGAAGGAATGACCACGGTTTCGCAGCCGGGCCGTCTTTACGGCGTAGGTGTAGGCCCAGGAGACCCGGAACTGCTCACCATCAAGGCGCGGCGGGTCCTGGAATCGGTTCCGGTGATCTGGGTGCCTCAGGCTGGGATCAGCGCCGAAAGCTATGCTTTCACCATCGTGAAAGACATCATCGACGAAACCCGCCAGGAAGTAGTGCGGGCCAAGTTCCCCACCAACGACGAAGAGGCGGCCGGCGAGGTCTGGCGCACCGCCGCCCGCGACCTGGCTGACCATCTCGAAGCCGGCCGGGACGTGGCCTTCATCACCGAAGGCGACCCCATGGTTTACAGCACCTTCGCGTACGTGCTGGAGACAATCCAAGAAGAGTACCCTCACCTTCCGGTGGAGGTGGTTCCGGGCGTGTCATCCGTCATGGCCGCGGCCGCGTCAGCAGCGGCTCCCCTGGTCCATCACGGCCAGCGCCTGGCCATCCTGCCGGCAGTGTACGGTATCGACGACCTCCGCGAGGCCATCGCCCTCTACGACACCATCGTCCTGATGAAGGTAAACCGCACCTTGCTCGACGCTCTGGCCAACCTGGAGCGGCTGGGCCTGGCTGGGCGGACCATCTACGTGCGGCGGGCCACCACGGAAAGCGAACGTGTGGTGCGCAACATCCAGGAACTGTCCGCCGAGGACCTCGACTATTTCTCCCTGCTTATCATCCGGCGCTGACGAGCCCAACACCACGGAGGCTATCCACATGGCGAACGACGGCAAGGTCTACATCATCGGCGCCGGCCCGGGAGATCCCGAGCTCCTCACGCTGAAAGCCAAGCGGATCATCGACGACGCCGATGTGATCATCTATGCCGACTCGCTGGTGCCGGAGGGGATCGCCGGTTTCGCCAAACCCGGCGCCCGGGTGTACGGAAGCAAAGAGATGGCGCTGCCCGAGATCATGGAGGTCACGCTGCAGGCCGTGTCCGAAGGCAAGACGGTTGCCCGCATCCAGAGCGGCGACCCTTCGCTGTATGGCGCGACCCTCGAGCAGATGCGTATCCTGGAAGCGCGGCAGGTTGACTACGAGATCATCCCCGGCGTCAGCGCCGCCTTCGCCGCCGCCGCCGTACTCAAGGCCGAACTCACCGTACCCGAGGTCTCTCAAACGGTCATCATGACCCGGGCCGAGGGACGCGTCCCCATGCCCGAGGGCGAAGATCTGGTCGGTCTGGCGCGCCACGGCAGCACCCTGGTGATTTTCCTCAGCGTGACCCGCATGTTCCGCATCGCCAACCAGCTTCAGGAGGCCGGATACCCTGCCGATACGCCGGTTGCGGTCGCCTATCGCGTGGGCTGGCCCGACCAGCAGATCATCCGCGGCACCCTCACCGACATCGCCCAGAAGGTGCGCGACGCCAAGATCACCCTGCAGGCCCTGATCATTGTCGGCAAGGCAGTCGACCCCAACCTGTTGGACCCCGCATCCGACGAGTCGGTGGCGGTTTCCCACCTCTACTCCGACGAGTACACGCACTTGTACCGCCGCGCCGGACAGGGAGATCACGCCGCCGCCGAACGAACCGAACTCTACGAGGCCGGCGGGTACGAAGTCCAGCCCGAGCCGGCGTCTTCCACGCCTGCGGGCGACGACTAATTCCGCGGAACACCCCCGTTGCACGCCGACCAAACCGCCATCATCGCGGTTTCGCGGCCGGGAGCCGCACTGGCGCGTCGGCTGGCGGCGTCCCTGCCCGACACTGTTCTGTACCTCGAGCGGCGAACTGCCGGTGAGACGGTCGTCGAGCACGGCGGAGCGCAACTATACGATCTGCCGCTGCGTCCGGTGATGCACGACCTGTTTGCGCGATACGGAGCGTTGGTTGTCTTCCTGCCGGTGGGTGCGACGGTGCGCCTTCTGGCCCCCGTGTTGGGGAATAAAACGCAGGACCCGGCGGTGGTGTGCGTCGACGACGCCGGGCGCTACGCGGTCAGCGTACTGTCCGGCCACGTTGGAGGCGCGGATGCCCTCGCGTACCAAGTTGCCGACGCCATCGGCGCCCAGGCCGTGGTCACCTCGGCGTCCGACGCGCTGGCAGTGACGGCCATCGACCTCGTGGGACGCGAAGCAGGCTGGCGCATCGAGGCTTCACCAAACGACCTCACCAGGACCGCTGCGGCCGTGGTCAACGGCGAGCCCGTGGCTCTATGGATCGACTCCGAAACAGGAGCCATGTGGCCAGATGGCACTTCGCTATCGGAGAACATCGTTCCCATAAACGACCTCGCCGACGCCGAGGAAGCCCAGTATGCGGCCGCGCTGATCGTGTCCGACCGACTGTTTTCGTTGGACATCAGCCGCCCTGTCGTCACCTACCGTCCACCAACACTAGTGGTGGGCGTGGGCTGCCGACGCGGTGTGACTGATAACCATCTGAGCCAGTTGATGACAGACACTCTTCGCGCGCACCGGTTGGCAGTACAGAGCGTCGCCAAGATCGCCACCGCCGATATCAAAGCCGACGAGGCCGGCATCCTCGCCCTGGCAAGGTCACTCTCAGTGCCCTTTGAGACCTACGACGCCTCCGAGCTGAACGCTGTCGCCGCCAGTCAACCGGAGCGTCAGGCCGTTGTATCCGGCCTGCACCAACCCACCGCATCGGCCGCTGAGGACCTGCTCGGTGTGTTCGGTGTCGCCGAGCCGGCCGCGATGCTGGCCTCGGGCGCCGCCGGAGTTATCGTGCCCCGGACCAAGTCCGACCGTGCTACCATTGCTGTAGCGCGTATTCCCATCAGCAAAGGCGACCAATGAGCACAGGCAAACTTTACCTCGTCGGCCTCGGTCCCGGAGATGCCGGGCATCTGACGCCCGCTGCTGCAGATGCCATCGCCGACAGCGACGAGTTGGTCGGTTATCACTACTACATTGAGCAGGTGGCGGGGCCAGCCACGGGGAAGACCCTGCACAGCATGGAGCTGGGACAGGAACTGGAACGCGCGGCCTTGGCCGTGGACCTCGCCTATGCGGGCAAAACCGTGGCAGTGGTATCGTCGGGCGACGCCGGAATCTACGGCATGGCCGGGCCGGTCTACCGTGTGCTCACTGACCGCGACTGGGATGGCACCGACCCGGTGGTTGAGTCCGTGCCCGGCGTGTCGGCGCTGCAATCGGCGGCCTCGCTGCTGGGTTCTCCCCTCATGCAGGATTTCTGCGCCATCAGTCTCAGCAATCTGCTGACCCCGTGGGAGCAAATCCGACGCCGCCTGGAAGCGGCCGCCGCCGGGGATTTCGTGGCAGTCCTCTACAACCCCCGCAGCAGGCGGCGCACCAGCCAACTCGACGAAACTCGCGAGATCTTTCTCGCGCATCGGCCGGCTGACACTCCCGTGGGCATCGTTAGGCATGCTTACCGGCCCGAGCAGGCAGTGGCGTTGGCCGATCTCCAGGGGCTGGATGGCGCCGCCCTGGGCGTGGACATGTTCACCACCGTGGTAATCGGCAACTCCAACACCTACGTGCACAACGGCCGCATGGTCACACCCCGGGGCTACGAAGTCAAACAGTAGCGCTCCACCTGTGCCATCCTGAGCAACGTCGCCGGGAACGCTGATACTGTTATACTGCCGCGAACCCACCTTACCAGGAGGACGGATCGTGGCAGTGATGCGTGCAAACCCAGTTAAAGACAAGTTGCGGCAAGGGCAGCCGGCGACGTGCATATCCGGCCTGATGACCAGCGAGATCATCGACTTCTTGGGCCCCCTCGGCTTCGATTCCGTTTGGATGGAATGCGAGCACGGGCCGGTGGACTGGGAGACCCTGGGTGACATGACCCGGGCCTGCGACCTCTGGGGCATGGCCTCCGTCACCCGCTGCAACGCCAACGATGCCGCGTTGATCACGCGCACCCTAGATCGCGGCTCCATGGGCGTGGTCCTGCCCCACGTCAACACCCGCGAAGAAGCCGAAGCGGCGGTGGGGGCGGCAAAGTTCGCTCCCCTGGGTTACCGCGGGATGTTCGGTGGACGGCAGTCCTTCGGTATACTGGACTACGTGCACCGCGCCAACGACCAGACCATGGTCATCGTCCTGATCGAAGAAGTCACCGCGCTGGATAACCTGGACGACATCCTGAAAGTGGACGGCATCGACGTGTTCTTCGTAGCGCCGACCGACCTGTCCCAGACCATGGGCCACATCGGAAACGTCGGCCACCCTGAGGTCCAGTCCGCCATTGACGACGCCATCGCCCGCATCGTCAACGCGGGGCGCACTGTCGGCACCCTGGTCAATGACGACAACGTAGCCGCATACGTGGAGAAAGGCGCGCGCTTCCTGATGACTTCCTGGAACGCCTGGGTTGCCCGCGGCAGCAACGAGTTCCTGGGCCGCATACCCTAAACGACAGCAATGGGGCGGGTTTGATACCCGCCCCTCGTGCCCAGCAAGACCGGACGCGGCCGGTCACTGGGTTGCGTTGGCGATGGCTTCTGCCCTCCATTCGCCGCCGTGGTCGACATCCCAGTCCCACAGGTCGGCGTGGAAGCCAGTCAGGCTCTCCGCCAGGGTATTGATGAAATTGCGAACCCCCCGGCCGTGGAACTTGCCGCGGAGGGTGCAGACCCCGATGTTGGCCGACGGGAAGATGTGGTCCAGGCGCACTACGGCCAGTTTGTCGTGGTCCTCCGGATGCAGCGTGAAATCGCTGACGATGGCGATTCCCATGCCGATCGCCACGTAGCGCTTGATCATCTCCGTGTTATCCATTTCCAGGACCACGTCGTAGTTGACGCTGCGCTCCCGTAGCTTCTGTTCCACCCGACGCCGGCTTAGGCTCTCCGGGCTGTTCAGGATCAGCGGGAACTTCGCCATATCCTCGATGCTCACGGGGATCTGCTGCAGCAACCCGTGGCCCGGCTCCGTGATCAACACCACGTTGTAGTCGAACAATTCCGCGAACTCTAGGGACGGATCGTCCGTGGGCGGGGCGGAACACAACGCCAGATCGACCTCGCCGGACTTGACCAGCTGGATCAGGTTGGCGTACGAGCGAGCGACCAGCCGCATTCGCACGTCTGGGTAGCGAGAGCGGAACTGGCGGATCGGCCTGGGCAGGTGGTAGGAAACGATGTCGGGGTACGCTCCAACCACGAAGGAACCGCGCCCTTCGGAATAGTCCATCTGCGTTTTCAGCGTGTCGATGGACTCCACGATGGGCGTAACCAACTCGTAGAACAGCGTACCCTCAGACGTGAGTTGTATGGGCCGCTTGATACGGTCAAAGAGGGTGATGGCGAACTCGCTCTCCAGCTTCCTCAGGTGGGTGGTAACCGTGGGCTGCCCCAGTTCCAGCTTGCGTGCCGCCTTGGATACGCTCCGCAGCCTGGCGACATGGTAAAAGCTGATTATCTCTCGCAGTTCCATTAACACTACACCTTGGGGTATCGCGGTTTGCGCCAGCGCGATTCCGTAATATTGGCGATATACTATATCAACGAAGCGGATAATGCAAACCCATAACAGGTGTAAACCAGGATTGCGCCCGAACCACAGAATTGAGACCGACAAATCCCTTTGATCGCAGCCCGATAACGGCGCACAGACAATCCGGAATCGCTCAAGTTGCTGGGACATGGGGACACGAAACAAGCGTCGCCTACAGTTGGATGACGCTCCGTTGAGCGTCTTTCATCGTCCGTAACAAACCCTCGAACCCCAAGTCAGCCGCCGCGTCTCGCGACTTGTGACCTCGCCAACGTATCGCCGGGGGCGATAGCAATACGCAGCCCGTATCCCTTGACAAAATATCTGGACAAACCGCAGAATACGCTGCACTAGCGGGCAGTCGATGAGCCGTGCCGGTGGCCCCATTGCCGGACATTCCGCCGTGATTTCTCGCCCGTGGCCGAGGTAGTCTCATGGCATTCGTTATTACACAACCTTGCGAGGGAGTGAAGGACGCCTCCTGCGTCGAAGTTTGCCCCGTGGATTGTATCCATACCGACGACGACGCGTCGATGTACTACATCAATCCCGACGACTGCATCGACTGCGCATATTGCGTTGCGGTCTGCCCCGTACAGGCAATATTCGACGAGTTCACCGTCCCGCCCAACATGCGGGAGTACATCCGCAAGAACCGGCTCTACTTCTCCTGACAACCCCGGCTACTGCCGTTTCCGTCAACCATGGCCCGCTTTCTCAGGGACGCCGATGTCGATAGGTGTGTAAGCCTGTCGGATATGACGCCGGCGATCGAGGCGATGCTGGCGAACTACGGGCGCGGTGACGCTGCCAACCTGACCCGGCGCAAGCTCCACTCGTCCAATGGTTACCTCGCCGTGATGGGCGGCGCGCTGCACTACGAGAACGTCTTCGGCGTCAAGACCTTCACGTATACCGCGAACGGCTATTCCTTCCAGGTCAGCCTCTACGACGCGTCGTCGGGCAAGCTCCTGCTCTACACCCAGGCCAACCGGCTGGGCCAGTTGCGCACCGGCGCAACCACCGCCGCCGCCGTCCGCCTGCTGGCCAATGAGGCAATCCCGCGCCTAGGGATCATTGGCGCCGGCAATCAGGCCGGCGACCAGTTGCGGGCCGCCTGCGCCGTGCGGAATGTCGGTGAAATCTACGCTTACAGTCGAAACGCCGACAACCGCCGGGAATTCGCCGCCCGCATGAGTGAAGATCTGGGTCGCCCGGTAATCCCGGCCGAAAACAACCGGGAAGCCGTCGCCGAATGCAGCGTGGTCATTGGCATCGCCCCGGCGGTGACGCCCGTCATCCAGGGCGAATGGCTGGACGACGGAACCACGGTCATAGGCGCGGGGCCGACCACGCCGAGGAGCAGGGAAGTGGACGACGGCGTATTGGTCAGGTCCAGCCGCCTCTTCGTCGACTCCCTGGATCAGGCTCCCCTGGAGTGCGGCGACATCAACGCGGCGGTCGACCAGGGACTGGTGCATTGGAGCCGGTTCCACGAACTGCGCCACGTGGCCGCGGGAGTGGTGCCCGGTCGTACCGATTCCGACGAAATCATCTACTGCAAGCTGATGGGTACCGGCCTGGCCGACGTGGCCGCGGCCAAGCTTGTGTGGGAGCGCGCCGAGGAACTCGACGTCGGCATCCAGATGGACTGGTAAGCCGAACCTTCCGGTCGGCCTGTAAACTCGCTGCGCGCCCGCTTTGCCCCCGCCACGGGGCTGACGTCTAGTGGGACAGGGCCAGGTATTCGTCCGTGGTCATCACGTTGTAGTTGTCCAGGCCGGTCAACATGCTCTCCATCGCGGCCCGGGCCGTGTCCAGAGAAGTGAAGCACGGGATTCGCCGCTCCACTGCGGTTCTACGGATGTAGAACCCGTCCCGCATCACCGACGATTCGCCCGACAGGGTGTTGACCACCGCCCCAACGGTACCGTCGTTGATCACGTCCAGCACGTCCGGCGAACCCTGGCCGATCCGCTTGGTGATGGTTGTCACCGGCAGGTCCATCGCGGTGATCATGGCCGCCGTGCCCTCGGTGGCGTACAGCCGGCACCCTGCGGCGGCCAACCCGCGAATCAGAGGTAGCGAGTCAGCCTTGGACTGGTCGGAGATGCTGAGCAGCACGCCCATTCCGGGCGACAGGTTGATGCTGGCAGCCTGCAGCGCCTTGGTCAGCGCGCCGGTAAAGTCCCGGTCAATGCCCATCACCTCGCCCGTGGACTTCATCTCCGGCCCCATGTACCAGTCGACGCCGACCAACTTGGACATCGAGAACACCGGGGCCTTGATGCCAACCAGCTTTTGCCTGGGCCACAGGCCGCCTTCGTAGCCCATGTCTTTCAACTCGGCGTCGAGCATCACACGGGTCGCCAGGTTGGCCACGGGCACGCCCGTCACTTTGGATATGAACGGTATCGTCCGGCTGCCTCTCGGGTTAACTTCCAGCACGTACACGGTGGTTTCGTTCGCTTCGTCCGACGGGCTGACGCTGGGGCTACGGTAAGCATTCCCACCCTGCAGGACGAACTGAATGTTCATCAGCCCGCGCACCCCCAGAGCCAGACCGATGCGCGTGGTGTAGTCCACCAGCGTATCAACCTCCGCCTCGGTCAGGTTCAGGCCGGGATAGATCGCCATGGAGTCGCCACTGTGGACTCCGGCTCGTTCCACGTGTTCCATGATGCCGGGAATCAGCACCCGCTTCCCGTCACAGATGGCGTCCACCTCACACTCGCGACCCTCCATGTAGTGGTCCACCAGGACCTGGCGCTCTGGGGTGATCTCGGTTGCGATGGTCAGGTAGTGGATGAGTTCGGTGGCGTTGCGCACGATTTCCATGGCACGCCCGCCCAAGACGTAACTCGGCCTTACCACCACCGGATACCCAATGCGTTGTGCCACACGCAGCGCCTGGTCCACCGACTGTACCGTGCCTCCCGGGGGTTGCGGGATGCCCAGATTGACCAGGAACCGCTCGAACTTCTGGCGGTCGCTGGCGATGTCGATGGCCTCTGCGCTGGAGCCCAGGATGGGCAGGCCGACAGCGGCCAGTGACTGGGACAGGTTGATGGCTGTCTGCCCGCCAAATTGCACCAGGCTGGGCGGCGGGTCGTCGTCAACCGTCTCGTTGTCGATGATGTCCCGCACTGCTTCCTCGTCCAGCGGCTCGAAATACAGGCGGTCGCTGGTATCGAAGTCGGTGGATACCGTCTCGGGGTTGGAGTTGATCATGATGCTGGCCACGCCCGCCTGGGAGAGGGCCCACGCGGCGTGCACGCTGCAGTAGTCGAACTCAATTCCCTGCCCGATGCGTATCGGGCCGCTGCCAATGACGATGGCCTTGGGGCCTTCCAGCGGCGGCGCCTCGTTCTCGGTGTCGTACGCGCTGTAATAGTAGGGCGTGGCCGCTTCGAACTCCGCCGCGCACGTGTCCACCATCTTGAAAACAGGCTTGATCCCATGCTGCAGGCGCAATTGCCGCACCTGCTCGGGCAGCAGTCCGGAAAGGGTGGCGATTTCCGCGTCCGAAAACCCCAGCCTCTTGGAGGCGAGCAGCAGGGGCGGCGTCAGCGGGTTTCCCAGCAGCCGTCGTTCCTGATCGACGATCCGCTCCAGCGCGGCGATGAACCATGGGTCGATGCTGGTGTGAGCCACCAGTTGATCGCGGGTCACCCCACGGCGCAGCGCCGCCGTCAGCGCCCACAGCCGCAGGTCGTTGGGATATAGCGGCAGCGCCTCCAGCAGCTTCTGGATGCCTTCTTTGGTGTTCAGGTTCCGCCAGGCCTGGTCCTCCCAGAGCAGCGACGTGTTCGACTGTTCCAGCGCGCGGGTGGCTTTCTGCAAAGCCGATTCAAAGCTGCGGTCGATGGCCATGACCTCGCCTGTGGCCTTCATCTGGGTGGTCACGCGTCGGTCGCCGTCAGGGAACTTGTCGAAGGGCCAGCGCGGGATCTTGACCACGCAGTAGTCCAGCGCCGGCTCGAAGGCCGCGCCGGTGGTGCCGGTAACGGCGTTGGGTATCTCGTCCAGGCGGCGTCCCACGGCGATCTTCGCCGACACCCGCGCGATGGGATACCCGGTCGCCTTGCTCGCCAGTGCGGACGAGCGGCTGACCCTGGGATTGACCTCGATCACGTAGTAATCCGAATCGGCGTCCCAGTTGCCGGGGCGGTTGCGCATCGCGTCGGGATGCGGCCGCAGCGCCAGCTGGATGTTGCAGCCTCCTTCGATACCGAGGCCCCTGATGATCTTCAGGCTGGCCGTGCGGAGCATCTGGTACTCCTTGTCGGTCAGCGTCTGGCTGGGTGCGACCACGATGCTGTCGCCCGTGTGCGCCCCCATGGGATCGAGGTTCTCCATGTTGCACACGGTGATGCAGTTGTCTGCCCCGTCGCGGATGACCTCGTACTCGACCTCCTTCCAGCCCACCAGGGAGCGTTCCAAAAGCACCTGGCTTATGGGGCTGGCCGACAGCCCGCTCTCCACGATGGTCAGGAACTCCTCCTCGGTGTCGGCGATCCCGCCCCCGGTGCCTCCCAGCGTATAGGCGGGGCGCACCACCAGGGGAAGCCCGACTTCAGCGCGGTAAGCCTGCGCCTGCTCCATTGTGGAGACGGTACGATTGGGCGGCATGGGTTCGCCGATATCGGTCAGAAACTGGCGGAAAAAGTCCCGGTCCTCGGCCTTGCGGATGGTATCCAGCGGCGTTCCCAGCAGCCGTACCTGGTAGCGATCCAGTACTCCCGCGTCGGCCAACTCGACCGCTAGGTTCAGGCCTGTCTGCCCGCCAAGCGTCGGCAATATCCCGTCGGGGCGCTCCTTGGCGATGATCCTTTCCAGCACGGGGACCGTCAGCGGCTCGATGTACACCCGGTCGGCAACGTCCTGATCGGTCATGATGGTGGCCGGGTTCGAGTTGACCAGGACCGTGACCACGCCTTCCTCGCGAAGCGCTTTGCACGCCTGGGTACCGGCGTAGTCGAACTCGGCGGCCTGTCCGATCACGATGGGACCGGACCCGATGACCATCACCTTGCTGGGTTGTCGGGGAGCGTCACTCAATGCAGTGTCCTCTGTGGCCTGGGTCAGTGTTCAGGAGAAACGGGGCATGGTTCCCGGCAGTTCCATCAAATTCCGTTCGACAAGCGCGTTAATCATCTGGAAGATAAAAGCCCCGAAGAAACCGCCCTCGGCGTCGAAATGGTCCAGGTCGATTCCTCCATCGGGAGTGCGGGGCGGGATGATGAAGTCGGTGGTGTCAGGCCCAGCGTTGATGGCATGAACGGAGCCCACCGGCTGGTCGCTTATGGGCTCACCTGTTGTCGGATCGGTCACCTTGACCGCCAGCTCCCAGCGGGCGCCCAGTTGTCCCCGGCTCACCGCTGCCAGCACATAGCCGTGCCCGTCGTGCTCAAACGTGGGCACAACCTGTTCCAGCAGGCCCAGCGTCTCATTCAGGCTGACCGGCAGCTGGGTCTCGATACCCTGCTCCAGCAAAAAGGCGGTAAATCCAGTCATGGCCTGACTTTTCTCCAAAGCATCACAGTTGTCTGGCTAGAGCGAGGGCCCATTAGCGTACGGTAGAGAATTTATTCTTTGCCGGCACCATTGTCTGGGCCTCGGCTTTTGGGGTTGTTTGGGGAAAGCGGAAACAGCGATTCCAGATTGTCCAGTTCGTCAAGTATGCGGGCGAACCGACGACGCACCTGAGGGGTGCAATGGATGAGGGCCTCGATCAAAGTCCCCACAGTGCCATCGTATCTGAGCTGCGACCCACCCCTGATGTCACGCCACGCGTTAGCCCAATTGATACGTTCGAATTCCGCGTCAGCGGGCACTAAACCTTTGAGTTCGCGCTCGTTGCGCACTGGCACCATGACAACTTCGACGCCACGTTCCTCCAGCCGTTTGAGCTTCTCCAATTTTTCGGCAGTCGGAGGCGAAGTGACCACCACTTCGATAACCCGCACAGGCCGCAGGTCTGCATCCAACAGCGCCAAATCGGGGATGCAGCCCCCGATAGGTTGCATCGAGTCGGGGATGACCACCTGGTACACGCCTTGTTTTAGATCGCGGGACAAAGCACCGTCCATGGTTGTGACTAGAACCGGATCGCTTCCTTGGAGCCTGTCCCACAACAATCCAACTGCATATTCGTGAAGGAATGACACGGGAAACGCTTGCGTTCCCACATTCCGGCTCCATTCGGCATCGCTGAGCATCTGGTTTGGCATCGGTTGTCCTTCCGTCGGCCGCGAGCCGTAGTTCTATACCACCCGCCCCGCCGGCTTCGCGTCGTCGACCATCTCCAGAAAGCGGTCAAACACGTATTCGTTGTCCTGCGGGCCGGGAGAGGCCTCGGAGTGGTACTGGATGGTGAACAGGGGCAGATCCCGGTGCCGCAGGCCCTCCACCGTGTAGTCGTTCAGGTTGATGTGGGACACTTCCAGGCCCGACGGTAAATTGTCGGCAGACACCGCGTAGCCGTGGTTCTGCGCCGTGATGTGCACCTGCTCGGTGCGGAGGTCCTGCACCGGATGGTTGCCGCCCCGGTGTCCGAACTTGAGCTTGTAGGTGCCGGCTCCCAGGGCCCGCGCCGCCAACTGGTGGCCCAAACAGATGCCCATGATGGGAACCCGTCCAATGAGCTGACCCAGGTTGCTGACTATGTTGCCCAACAGCACCGGGTCGCCCGGACCGGGGGAAAGCAGCACCCCGTTGGGCTGCATCGCCAGTATGTCCTTGGCCGTCGTGTAGGCCGGCACCGTGATCACTTCGCAGCCCCGGCTCTGCAGCAGCCTGAGGATGTTGTACTTGACGCCGGCGTCGGTGACCACGATGCGTCGAACACCGGCCGGAGGTGGCGTCGTCGGGTAGCCTTCGTGCTCGCCGTTATCCCACGCGTACGCTCCCGTAGTAGTAACGGTGCTCACCAGGTCCAGGTCGTCATAGCGCGGTATCTCTGCCAACCGCTCCAGTGCTTTATCGGGATCATCGACGGTGATCAACCCGGTCATCACCCCCCGGGTGCGCAGCCGGCGTGTCAGCGCCCGCGTATCGATGCCACTGATGCCAGGTATGTTGTATTCCCACAGGAAGGCGCCCAAGGTCATGTCGCTGGATGCGTGGCTGGGCAGGTCGCAGTGCTGCCGGACGATCAGGGCCGATACCTGAATTCGCCGGGATTCGAAGTCCCGGCGATTGATGCCGTAGTTGCCCACCAACGGATAGGTGAGCGCGACCATTTGTCCCGCGTACGAGGGGTCGGTCAGCACCTCCTGGTAGCCGGTCATGGTCGTGTTGAAGACGACCTCTCCCCAGCCGTCCCGCTCCGCGCCGAATGACTCGCCGGTGAAGACGGAACCGTCCTCCAGTGCCAGGTGTACCAGACGGGTCATGCATGTGCTCCTTGCTTCAACAGGGTTTCCTCCTCGAATACGAGCCGACCCGCAACCATCGTCGCCGCGACTCGCCCTTGCAGTTCCACGCCGTCCAGCGGGGTGTTGCGGCCCATGGACGTGAACTCGTTCACGTCCACCGTCCATCGCGCTTGTGGGTCGAAGATCACCAGGTCGGCGGGTGTGCCCGGCGACAGGGAAGCGTACGGCGAGAACGCGTCGCCCAGTACCCGGGCCGGTCCAACCGTCAACCGCTCGATCATCGTAGCCAAATCGATCGTACCCCGGTGCGCCGGAGCCATGAGCGTCCCCAGCGCCGTCTCCAGAACGCTGATGCCGAACGCGGCATCGTTGTAGGTACATTCCTTGCTGGCCCGCTCGTGCGGCGCGTGATCGGTGGCCACGCAATCGATCGTGCCGTCAGCCAGGCCGGCGAGGCAAGCCGCAACGTCCTGGTGGTTCCGCAGCGGGGGGTATACCTTGGTGGCGGTGTCGTAAGCCATCGCGCCCGTCGCGTCCGCATCGCCCTTGCCGCCCAACGCCCACTCTTCGGTCAGCCACAGGTGGTGGGGACAAACCTCGGCGGTGACGGGGATACCGCGTTCCTTGGCCTGCCGGACCAGCGCCACGCTGCCCGCTGAGCTCAAGTGAGCGACGTGCAGCCGACCGCCGGTCAGCTCGGCCAGCGCGATGTCCCGCGCCACCATGGCCTCCTCGGCCACCGAGGGGATGCCGGCCAGCCCCAGCCGGCTGCTGACCCAGCCCTCGGCCATGACGCCGGACGGGCAGAGGGCGTGGTCCTGGCAGTGGTTGCTGATGGGCGCGCCCAGGTCCCGGCTGTAGGTCAGCGCCAGCCGCATGAGGGCCGCGTCGTGCACCGGATCGCCGTCGTCGCTGAACGCCACCACGCCCGCCGACGCCAGTTCCTCCATGTCGGCCAGCTCCCGACCGGCGCGGTTGCGGCTGACGCATCCGATGACTCTCACCCGCACCGGCGCGGCGACGGCGCGGCGCTTTATGTAGTCCACCATCGCCTCATTGTCGATTGCCGGGTCGGTGTTGGGCATAGCGCAGATGGTGGTGAAACCACCGCGAGCGGCCGCAGCGGCCCCGGTGGCGATGGTCTCCTTGTACTCGTAGCCGGGTTCACGAAGATGCGTATGCATGTCGATGAACCCGGGCGATACCACCAGGCCGGTGGCGTCAATCACCCGCCCGTGCCCACCTACCGAATCGGCAGGGACGTCTTTCGCAACCGCGGTGATGACGCCGTTGTTGATCAGCACGTCTGCGACGCCATCCCTCCCGTTTGAGGGATCGATTACCCGTCCGCCGGCAATCAGCGTTGGTCCAATATTGTTCACGCGCTCCATCGTCAGTCGCTACCCAGTCCGGATCCCACCAGTTGGTACAGCAGCGCCATGCGGATGGCCACCCCGTTGGTCACCTGCTCCTCGATCAGCGAGCGTTCGCCGTGGGCCAGCGCGGTGCTTACCTCGATGCCCTCGTTCATCGGGCCCGGGTGCATCAGCAGGGCGTCGGGGTTGGCACGGGCCATCCGCGCATCGTTCACCTGCCAGCGGCGGATGTACTCGCGCAGGCTGGGGAAGAAGCCGACCTTCTGCCTCTCCATCTGCAGCCGCAGAGCCATAACCATGTCAGCTCCCTCGATGGCCGCGTCCAGATCCGGCTGTACCTGCACGTTGGCCAACGGATTGTGCACTCCGTTGCCGCCCGGACCCCAGCCCGCCGGCGTGAATGGGTCGGGCAAAAGCGTTGGCGGACCGCACAGCACGACGTCGGCGCCGAGCCGGGCAAAACCCCAAACGGCGGAACGGGCCACCCGGCTGTGCATCACGTCGCCGACGATGACCACCTTGCGGCCGGAGAGGTCGCCCAAGTGTTCCCGCGCGGTGTACAGGTCCAGCAGTCCCTGCGTCGGATGGGCGTGCGCACCGTCTCCGGCGTTGATTACGGACACGTTCTTCAGGCTGCGCGCCAGGAAATGCGCCGCGCCGGAGTGAGGGTGGCGGACTACGATGGCGTCCACACCCATCGCCTGCAACGTGAGGCCGGTGTTCAGCAGCGATTCGCCCTTCTCCACGCTGCTGGCCGTCGCGGTCATGTTAATCACGTCGGCGCTGAGTATCTTTCCCGCTTCCTCGAAGGAGATGCGCGTGCGGGTGCTCGCTTCGTAGAACAGGGTCACGACGACCTTGCCCCGAAGCGTGGGCACCTTCTTGACGTCCCTGCTCAGCACTTCCCGCATGGCCGCGGCGTCGTCCAGGACCGAGGTAATCTCCTCGGCTGTGAAGTCGTCCAGGTCTAGCACATGCCGACGCCGGCCGACCACGCCTGAAATCTGACCCGTCGCGGCGGTGGCCTCGGGTTTTGCCCGTGTCGCCATTAGTCCACCCTCCGGTCCAGGATGCACACGTCGTCCGTGCCATCGGTCTCGCCCAGGCGCACGCGCACCAACTCAGACTGCCGCGTCGGGATGTTCTTACCCACGAAATCAGCGCGGATGGGCAGTTCCCGGTGTCCCCGGTCCACCAGCGCGGCCAACTGGATGCGCAGAGGTCTACCGAGGTCGCTGATCGCGTCCATGGCGGCTCGGACGGTACGCCCCGTGTAGAGCACGTCGTCGCACAGCACCACGGTGCGCCCAGCGACGTCTACGGGCATTGTGGTGGGTCGTACCCGCATCCGCGGCCGTTCTGACAGGTCGTCCCGGTACAGGTTGATGTCCAGGTGCCCGACCGGGACGGCCACGCCCTCAGAGTCGTTGATGTGCTTCGCTAGCCGCTCAGCGATGGGCACGCCCCGGGTGCGGATGCCGGCCAGGAGCAGGCCATCTGCGCCGTGGTTGCGCTCCAGGATCTCGTGGAACATGCGCGTCAGGGCCCGCCGCATTTCGTCGGCGTCCATGACCTGCCTGCCCACGGCATTGGCCTCGTCGATGCCGGCCGACGGTTTGATTTCACTGCGGGCGGTAATAAAAATCCCCTGCCTGTCTGCCGTTGTCCGGCGGGCCAGCGGGGTTGCGCCAAAATCCGGAGCGTTACCCTTCGGTAAACCAACTCCGGTATGGTATGCGCTCACGCTTTGCCAGCCTCTCCGGACTGCCTTAAAAGCGGCGTTGTATGCGCGTTAATTATAGCATGGCAGTCGTATTTCCGGGAATACCGGTAATGTCCTGCACAGCCTCCTGAGCGCGCGGGCGAGCCCCAACTCACCGCTCCCGGTCGCGCCGGTGCTGATTGAATCCGACTGATGACATAAGTTCCTTGACTATGCGCGGTGCGTTGTGAGAACATCGGTTCGGCGCAGACGGACGGGCCAACTCATCCTCGCACGGGAGCAGTCCGCCTATGCTGATCAAACACACCCCCGACCGTTACGACAAACTGCGCACCCTGGGCGGCATGGTCGCCGCCGACGATATCCTCACCGGCGGCGCCGCCCGCTCCGATGGCTCCGGGTCCGGCAAGTCCGCCAGCGGCTACGCCACCAGCGGCCCGAACCGCGTCGCCTACTCCGACCCGCGCAAGAACCCCACGCCGGGCATCTACAAGTCCGGCCTGCCCAACGGCAAGAAAATCAGCCTGCTCCGGGTGATGTTCACCGACTTCTGCAAGATGGACTGCGCGTACTGCCCCAACAGCATCTATGTGCCCCGCAAGCGTTACGCCTTCAAGCGCGAGGAACTGGCGGACACCTTCATGGAGCTGCATAACCGCCTCGCCGTCGACGGCCTGTTCCTCAGCTCCGGCATCGCCGGCGACGGAACCAAGACCACCCAGCGCATGGTGGAGACCGTCGAGATCATCCGCAAGAAGCATGGCTTCCGTGGCTACATCCACCTCAAGGTCATGCCCGGCGCGAGCCGTGAGTTGGTCGAACGCGCTCACCGGCTGGGCAGCCGCCTGTCGGTGAACATCGAGACGCCAGAGCCCGACATGCTCCGGCGCATCAGCCCGCATAAGGACTTGCAACGGGACATCCTCGACCCCATGTCCTGGATCAACGAGCTCACCGCGTCGACAAACGGCGGAGCCGTGGGCCAGGCCACCCAGTTCGTCGTCGGCGCGGCCGATGAGTCCGATCGCCAGATCTATCGCCGCGTCGACCAGATGTACACCGACTGGAACCTCAAACGGGTGTATTACCCGCCATTCCGGCCCGCCACCCACACTCCTATGGAGGAGAAACCGCCAGTGCACGCCGGGCGGGAACATCGGCTCTACCAGATGGATTGGCTGCGGCGCGTCTACCGGTTTTCCAGCGACGAGATCGGCCTGGCCTTCGACCACGCCGGGTTCCTGTCCCTGGAGCAAGACCCCAAGACGGTCATCGCCATCGAAAACCTCGACGCCTTTCCCATCGACCTGAATGTGGCAGACCGCGATCAGTTGCTGCGCATCCCCGGCATCGGCCCGGTGTCCGCCGACCGCATCCTGCAGAACCGCCGTCGCCACAGCATCGACAACTGGCGCGACCTGCAGGCTATGGGTGTCGTCCGGAAACGAGCCTGGCCCTACGTGGTGTTCCCGGGCCAGCGTCCGCCGTCCGGTCGCCAGCTTCGCATGGATTTATTCGGCGAGGCCATCGACCGCCGCGCCGCCGAGGCCGCCGGCGTCAGCCTGCCTCCGCCAAAGTCACCGGCCCTGTCCGCAGTTATTGAGACCCCGGCGTCGTACGTCCCCGACCATGCCTGCGTTCCCGGCAGCCGCGGGGCAATGTGCTCCGGGTGTCCGGTCAATCCGGCTACGGCAAATCGCGGGATCAGTTAGGTCGTCGAAGCCGGAAAGGTCAGGTGATCACCCCTTCCTCGGCCAACGAAGCCATCTCCTGATTCGACATTCCCAACAGGTCGCCATAGATTTCGCCGTTGTGCTCGCCGTACTTGGGAATGGGGCCGGCGCTGGTGGGGGTCTTGGAGAACTTGATGATGGTCGGCCCGGGCACCAGCACCTTCTTGCCCGGCGGGTCGTGGGCGTCGGCCTCCATCATCACCTCCCGCTCCCACATGTGGCTGTCCTCCAGCACCTCCGGAATCGACTTCACCGGACCGAAGGGGATGTCTGCCCCGACTAGCGCGTCCTCCACCTGCCGCACCGTGCGCTCCTCGCACCACTCACGGAGGAGTTCCATGCGGATCTCCGCCATGTCGGTGGCGAACATGGGCGCGGCAAATTCCGGGTCCGCCGCCAGTTCGTCGAAGTTCATCACCTTGAGCATCCGCTCCCACATTCCGGCCCGGGCGGCGCCCGTGGTGACCCAACCGTCCTTGCAGCGCAGGAACGTGCCCACCCGCACGAAGTCGTTGGTGCCGGTGTCGTGGCACATGGCCAGCGCGACCTCCTCCAGGGTGATGCCGCCGTCCAGCATGGCCACCTCCAGCCACTGGCCCTCGCCGGTGCGGTCGCGATGCCGCAGCGCCCCCAGGATCCCGATCACCGCGTGGAGCGCGGCGGTGCGGTCCATGACCGGCCCGTTGCCCATTATGGGTTGGTCGAACCCGCGTCCTGTCTGGTCGCCGAACCCGCTCATGGCTTGGATGATGGGGTCGAAGCACTGGCGGTCGCGGTAGGGGCCATACTGCCCGAATCCCGACACCGAAGCCAGGATGATGCCAGGGTTTACTTTGCACATTTCCTCGTAGCTGAACCCCATCTGTTCCATGGTGCCGGGCCGGAAGTTCTCCAGCACCACGTCGGACACCTCCAGCAGCCGGAAGAACAACTCCTTGCCTTTCTCGTGCCGCGTGTTCAGGGTGACGCTCTTCTTCCCCCGGTTGTACGCGGCGAACTGGACGCTCATGCCACCGACGAAGGGGCCAGCATTCCGCAGGTCCGCGCCTTTGCGCCACTCGAGCTTGAGTACCTCTGCGCCCATGTCCTGCAATATCAGCCCGCCCCGAGGAGCTGCCTGCCATCGGGCTAACTCCAGTATCCGTACCCCGTCCAGCACTGCCGTAGAGCCGTTAACTACCATCACCAAGCTCCTGTTCTCCCGAGATTGAAGGGGCTCCGGCGCCGGAACCCCGGGATCTAAACCATTGTGGTTCCGCGAGTATAGCGCGTTTCATCCCTGCGCTAGGGGAATGACTGGGAGCAGCTCATTTGTGGCCTGCCACATACCCGGCGATGGGCGGACTGAGCCGGTACGTCCATCTGAGACCAAAGGTTGGGCTACAATGCGCCACGTTAATTGATAAGCCTCGGGAATGGGACCGTCCACGATGAATGCTGTTGGGAGCGGAGCTGGAAGCGCCCTGGGAGTGTTGCCCGGCTCAGTGACAGCCTGATGCTTGCCGGTTGGGAACTGGCGCTCGGACTGGCGGCGATGTTCTTCGGAGCGATCGTGCTCGGGACGATCAGCTTGGGACTGGGCACCGTGGCCATGCCTTTTATCCTGCTCATCCTGCCGCCACAGGATGCGGTGGTGATTGTCAACGCCGTGGTCGTGCTCACCACCGGGCTCACGGTGGTTCAGACGTGGCGTCACCTGAACCTGAAGGAGTCCTGGCCCTTCGTGGTCGCCGGTTTGCCGCCGGTTCCCATCGGGGTCCTCCTGCTGCATGGAGCCGCTCCGGTGGCGCTGAGGCTGACCATCGTGGTGATCATATTGTCATTGGGCGTGATGAGCCTGTTCCAGATACGTTTGCCCGGCGCTCGAAATCGCTGGGCGGCGCCAATCTGCGGATTCATCGCCACGCTCCTGGTCACGACGCTGGGAGTCGGCGCGCCGTTGGCAGGGCTTTACTCCATTCAACAGGACTGGTCCCGCGACACCATCCGCGCCACGCTGGGACTGTACTTCTTCCTGGCCTCTACGGTCGCGTTGATCCTGTTCGCCGTCACCGGTCTGGTCGAGATAACGATGGCCCAAAATATCGGGGTACTCAGCCTGGCAGTGCTGTTGGGGTCGGCGGTAGCCGCCGTGATAGCCAATCGCATTAGCCTCCGGGCCTTTCGGTACGTGGTCGTGGCGGTCACCGTGGTTGGTAGCATATCGTTGTTGCTGCGGGAACTGCTCCGCGTGCTCTAGGGGGTGTCGTCAAAAGAGTTTGCTCCAGATCATCACTGCCCGGAGTTGGCAAATGGCCAGGTATGACGCCGCTCTCTTGGCATAACGGGTCGCCACTCCGCGCCACTGCTTGAAGTCCAAGAATCCGTTCTCCACCAAGTGCCGCAACTTGTACAGTGCCTGGTCGTAGTCCCGCTTTTCTCTCCGGTTGCTTTTGGGCGGTATCACTGGGTTCATTCCCGATGCCCGAGCGGTGGCTATGATCTCATTGGTGTCATAGGCTTTGTCCGCCAGCAGACACTCCGCCTCTATACCCTCGATCAGGGGCAACGCCAAAGAGCAGTCGGCCACCGTGCCTCCAGTAACCGCCAGCCTTACCGGCATTCCGTGGGAGTCCACCGCCAGGTGCAACTTGCTGTTCAGCCCCCTTTGGTGCGGGCAATAGCCTGATTTCCGCCCCGAGCGCCGGCACTGTGGGGATGGGCCTTGATGTAGCTGGCGTCTATCATCAGCCATTCGAAATCAGGGTCATCCATCACTTCCTCCAACAGTCCGGCCCACACACCTCGGTCCCGCCAGCGGCAGAAGCGGCGGTGGGTGTTCTTCCAGTCTCCGTAGTCCGGGGGCAAATCGCGCCAGGGAGCGCCGGTGCGCAGAACCCAGCAAACGGCGTCGATAAACCGCCGGTTGTCATGGGCCGGCCGACCTCTCTTGCCTGTTCCCCCGGGCAGGTACAGCCTCAGCCGCTCCCAAACACCGTCTGTCATATCGTGGCGCCGGTGCGCTGCCGTCATACTCACCACCTTCCACACTCTCCCTGTTACCGGCAATTTACCACCCTCTCACTGTTTTGACGACACCCCCTAGCCAGACCTTCAAGTCGGAGGGTGCCTGTTCGTTGTCCGGTTTGTGGAATCCCGCGCGTTTGGCTAGAATTCGCGCGACCATCCCAGTCCGGCCCACAAGGAGCAGCCAGATGCCCGGTACCCTGATCACCGACGAAGTCACAGCCCTGATCGGCATGGAATCGGAGCCCGAGCGCAACCGGTTTCCCATCAGCGCCGAGATGGCCTACGACGTCGCCGACGCCATCGAGGACTACAACCCGCTGTACGTCGATCCCGACTACGCCGGGCGCAGCCGCTTCGGCAGCCTGCTCTGCCCGCCTCTGGCCGCCTGGAAGGACATCGCGCCGCTCATCGGCTACTTCGGCGCCGGCCAGGAGTGGCACTTCGAGGTTCCCTTACCCTTCAACAGCTACGGCCTCAACGGAGGCAGCGACTGGCAGTTCCTCGCGCCGATCCTTGTTGGTACCTGGATCACCCGCCGGTTCCGCATGCTGGACATCTTCGAAAAGCAGGGCAGATCCGGCGCGCTGGTCTTCATCGTCCGCGAGGAAATCCAGACCGACCAGCACGACCGCGAGATCAGCCGCGCCCGCCGGGTCAGCATCCACCGCGCCCTGCCGGCCGGCGAACAGCCCACCGACGTTGCCCAGGTCGCCACCGACCTGTCCACGGTGGCGGTTGCCCCACCCAATCCCGAGGTGATCCTGCCCAAGCCGCAGCCAACCGGCGGCGATCAACGGCACTTCGAGGACGTGTCCGTAGGCGACAGCCTGCCGCCGGTGGTCAAAGGGCCAATGACCACCACGCACCTGATCCGGTGGGCCGCTGCCAACGGCAACTACGCTCGGATCCACTGGGACCTGCCCTTCGCCCAGCTGCACCAGGGCCTGCCCAACGTGGTGGTAAACGGCTCCCTGAAAAACCAGTACCTGGGCCAGTTGCTGCTGGACTTCGCCGGCGACGAGGGCTGGTTCAGGCGGTTCTATGTGGAGCACCGGGGCATGGACTATCCCGGCGACACCCTGACCACCTCCGGCATGGTCACCGGCAAACGCGAGGAAGGCGGCTTCGGCCTGGTGGACTGCGCCGTGAACCTGCAGAACGACCGGGGCAACCAGACCGCCTCCGGCACCGCCACCGTCGTCCTGCCCCGTCGCGGCCAATCGCTGCCCCTGGATTGGGAAGCGGAACCGTGGTAGCCGCCGGAATGCCGTTCTCCCTGCCTCTCGACGGCGTGCGGGTGCTGGAACTGGGCGGGTACGTTTCCGCTCCACACTGCGGCAAGCTGCTGGCCGACTACGGCGCCGACGTCATCAAGATCGAGCCGCCGGGCGGAGGGGATGAAGCCCGTCGCATGGGCCCCTTCGCCGGCGACGATCCCCACCCCGAGAAGAGCGTTCCGTTCCTCTACCTCAACACCAACAAGCGCGGCGTCACCCTGGACATCGACACGGCCGCCGGCGCGGGCTTGCTGGACCGGCTCGTGGAGACCGCCGACGTGCTGGTGGAAAACCACCCGCCGGATGCCCGCCCATCCTGCCTCGAGACCGAAAGCCTGCAGCGACGCCACCTGCATCTCATCGTCACATCAATCACGCCCTTCGGGCAGACCGGCCCCTACCGCGACTTCGCCGCCACCGACATAGTGACCACGGCCATCAGCGGCCTGATGTACCACTCGGGCAATTCCGACCAGGAGCCGCTGCGCAACGCCCTGAACCAGTCCTTCTACGTAGCCGGCATCAACGCGGCGGTGGCCACGTCGGCCGCCCTGTTCCAGCGCATGTTCACCGGCCGGGGTCAGGCCATCGACGTTTCCACCGTGGAGTGCCTGGCATCCCACCTGGTGCAGGCCGTCCCATACTACAGCTACATGGGCGCAATCAAGGGCCGACGGCCCGTGCGGGGCTCCGGATTCGAGGAGCTCATGCCGGCCCGCGACGGGTACGTGATTCCGTCGGTGCAGGGCTCCCAGCCCTGGTCAACCGTGGCCGAGCTCATCGGCGTGCCGGAGCTCCAGGACGAGCGGTACGCCTCCGGCTCCGGCCGCATCGAGTTCGGCGAGGAGATCTACGACCTGCTGATCCAGGGACTGGCCCAGTGGGACCGCAAAGCCCTGCATCAGGCCTCGGGCGAGCGCCGACTGGTCTTCGGCATGGCCCAGGATGCTGGCGACCTCCACGACTGCCCCCACCTGCAGGAGCGCGAGTTCTTCCGCACCGTCTCCCATCCCGTGGCCGAGGAGGCCAAATACCCCGGCATGGGCCCGCGCCTGTCGGGAATGGACTACGAGGTGAGGCGTCACGCTCCGCTGCTGGGCCAGCACAACCGCGAAATCTACGGTGAGGAACTCGGCTGCTCCGACTCCGAACTCACCCAACTGCGGGCCCTGGGGGCGATATGACGATGCCGGAACGCAACCTACCGTTGGAGGGCATCCGCTTGGTCGACCTCAGCCGGGTGTTCGCCATGCCCTACTGCGGCGCCTACCTCGCCGACCTGGGTGCCGAGGTCATCAAGGTCGATACCCACCACAACCAGTTCGTCGACACCACCCGCACGCTTAACGGCCCCTACCCCGACAACGACCCAGGCGAGCTCTACTGGGAGCGTGGCGGCACCTTCCAGACCCTCAATCACGGCAAGATCAGCGTGACCCTCGACCTGCGCTCGGATGATGCGCTGGAGGTGCTGCGCGAACTGGTATCCATCTCCGACGTGGTGCTGGAGAACTTCACCCCGCGCGTGATGCGCCGCTTCGGCCTGGACTATCCCAACCTGAAAGCGGTGCGTCCCGACCTCATTATGGTGTCCAACACCGGCTACGGTCATTCCGGCCCGTGGACCAATTTCGGCGCGATGGCCACCGCCCTGGAACCAACCCACGGCACCGGCGCGTTCATGGGCTACCTCGACGTGGACGACCACGGCCGCACGTCGTCGGGCACGGTGCCCAACAAGATCGCCAACTCCTACACCGATTTCCTCGCCAGTTGGACCGCGCAATTGGCCGTGCTGGCCAGCCTGATCCACCGCGCCAAGACTGGCCGAGGCATGTGGATCGACCTCGCGATGTACCAGGTGGGCGCGTCCTTCCTGGGCGAGGGCATTCTCGATTTCGCGTTCAACGGACACCGAGCCCGCCGCATGGGCAATCGCCACGAGACCCTGTCTCCGCACGGCTGCTACCCCTGCCAGGGCAAGGACCAGTGGGCCGTCATCGCCGTGCGCGACGACACCGATTGGCGCGCTTTCTGCAACGCCATTGGTATGCCTGAAGTGGCCGCCGACCCTCGGTTCGCCGATCCGGTAACCCGCCACGGCAACCAGGACGACCTGGACCGGATCATCTCGGCCTGGACCGGAAGCCGCACCAAGTACGAGGTCATGACCATCCTGCAAAACGCCGGCGTGCCGGCCGGGCCGGTGCTGGATGGTAGGGACATGCTCGGCGATCCGCACTTCCGCGACCGGGGCTATTTTGAGCCTGTGGATCACCACCCGAAGACGGGCTTGGGCCGCCGGGAATACCTGACCCGCGGCTGGCGCATGTCCGGCAGCGACGTCCGCATCCGCAAGCCAGCCCCGATGCTCGGCGAGGACAACGAGTATGTTCTGTCCAGGATGCTGGGCCTGACCAACTCCCGCATCGCCGATCTTGAGGATTCAGAGGCTATCGGACAGACCCTGGCTGGCGCACGAATACCCGCCTCGGTGCCCTTGGACCGCCAGGTGGAGCTGGGCTGGACGGTCGACTACGACACGGACTACCCCAGCCACCCACCGGCCGACACCTGAACCAATGGGACGCGCGTACGTCCCATTAGTCGTTGTCCTCGACCACCACCCTCAATTCGCGGGTTTCATCGCCGTAGCCGCCTCCCGTCGCCTCGTGGTTGACCATCGCCCAGTATTTGCTGGATACGCTGTCTTCGGATGCGGTGAGCGTCACATCCTGAGTTGTGCTCCAATTGTTTGAGGTGAAGGTCAGGCTTTCGACGCTCGCGGAAACCCGGCCTCCGGATGGGTCGATGCTGAGCGAAACGGTGACGTCGGAAGCAGGTTGCGTCGCCAGTGATACGGAGTATGTCGCGGCGCCGCCCTCGGCCATGTTCACCTCAGCGACGCTGAAAACGATGCCATCCGCGTCGCTGTCTGCGGTTGTCTCGGTCGCCGTCGAAGCGTTGGTCACGGGTTGGTTCGAGAACAGCCTGACCGGATTCCCGGCGGTGTCTGCGTATATGCCCCGGGAATCCCTGGCAAAGTTATTGCCGTAACTCACTTTTACATCCTGGCCGGCCGTTATGGGGTGCTGCAGGGGAATAGTGAAGGCGTCCCCCAACACGCTGAGACCGGTGGCCTGAGCCGAAACCCCGTCCACGGTTACGGCGACGATATCACCGAAAAAGTGCTGTAGCTCCAGGTCAGGGTGGGCAGCCAGCCAGTCGAAGAAATGGATGAGATCAATGCTTTCGCTCAACGTCATGTTTACGCCGGGGCGGGCCGGCCTAGCAGGGCTGAACAACGAGCCAGCCTGCGCAGGAATGGTAACAGTGGTAGCGCTCACGAACACCGGACTCACACCATCCACCAGGTGGTCGGTGTTGGCCGCCACGGCGTCATGGGTGAGGACCGCGGGGTTTCCGGACATGTCCGCGATGCTGCCGCCGTTCAGGCTGAGCTTGTTCGCGGCGACTGAGATGCCGTCGGTGTCATCGTCGCCTTCCGCAATGGTGTAGACGAGCACTACTGCCGCACCGTCCACTCGGCTGTACGCGCCGTTCCTGGCCGTGCCCCCCACGTCCAGCTCAATCTGTGGCTCTCCGGTCACCGCCACGTCTTCGCCGAAGGTCACCGTCACTTCAACATCGTCTCCCACGGCATAGGTGTCGTCATCGCCGGGATCGGACGTGATCGCTATGGAGGACACGGTCGGGGCGATGCTGTCGCTGCCGTCCACCTTGTGGTCAGGCATTACCCCCAACCCTGGATAGTAGATGTCGACCGGCTCGCCGGTGGATTGAAAATTCAAGCTCCCGTCGCGCGTATACCCTGAGTTTCTGCCGCCGCGATCAACGCTTATGCCGGTGTCATCCTGTTCGCCGGACCGGACGGTGTAGCCGTAGACGATCCGCTCGCTGCCGGAGCCCCGGACGTACCTTGCTGCGCGGTAGTTTGCCTGTCCTGACCCATTGTCACCAACACGGATCGCGATCCCCTTCCGACCGGTCACGGTGACAGCTTCCTGGTACCGGATCTCGATCTCGATGTCCTCGCCAACGTCGTAAGCGACGCCGTCGGCCGGCGTTGAGACAATCCGTACGCCGACGGCGTCCCTGCGTTTCGAAGAGTCGGCCCGGTGACCCGACTGGTTGCCGATGCCCCGGTATATGCGGCTGACCCCGATATCCGTGTCCTTGACGTTGATCACGCTGGACAGTCCGAACCCGTGCCATCGCTTTCCGTCGTGGTAGCCGTTATGGACGCTGACGCCATTGCCGTCCCGGTCGCCCTCCTGGACGGTGTAGCCGAACACCAGGGTATGCGTTCCGGATCCCTCCTTGTATCTGGCGGCCCTCCATCCGGAGCCGACCCAGATTCCCATGATCGGCCTGCCCTCCACTTCGACCTCCCGGCTGAACGTCACGGCGAACTCGATGGTCTCCTTCAGACCGTAGGTGTTCCCCGCGGCAGGTCGCGAAATTATGTCGATGCCGGTCACGCGCGCTTCGTTGTCCACGATGGTGATATCGCATCGGTTGTCCCTTTGCGGATCATCCAGATCCTTCACATTGTCGCGCGGCGTGAAACTCAGGATGAACGATTCTTCTCCTTCCAGGCGGTCGTCTTCGTAGGTGCTGATGGTTCGTGCCATACGGTTAGCGCGACGCTCAGCGTCGGTGCTGACCTGCCAGTCTCCGTCGAGATGAGGGTAATCGAATCCGTGTGCGCTGTACGCGTCGGTATGCCAATACGCTCCGAAATTGTACTGCTCGTGACCATTCAGGTCCGTGCGCACCAGGTACACCTTTAGTGAACCGCCCTCTTCGACGTGCGTCTTGGGACAGTCCAGGTACAGCTTGGGACTGGGTCGGTCATCGTGGTGCGCCGCGACTGGCGCGACGTTGGGGATGCCGGAAAGGATTGCCACAGCGGTTAGAGCCAGCGTGAGCGCCGCCAGCCTGAGGATTCGGGATCCCGCACGCATTTGTCGCCTGTCCATTGTCGCTTCCTCCGCGTTGGTCGCCCGTCGGCGCGTGTCGGTCTATCTGCGCGTGAGTGCGGCCAGGATCGCCGCGGTGGAGACCATGAGTAAAACCCGTTTCCAACGACGCTGGCGATGGCCTGATTATTTCATCATGAACTGATTTCAGTCCGGAATGCGTAATAAACACGCGCATCTGTACGATATATTCGAACTCTAGGACACAAACAACGAAAGGTCTGTGCAATTCCGAAAATGCACACGACGGGCAGTGGACTTACAACACAAAACGGGCGGCGCCTTCGCACCGTCCGCCAACTAACTGCCAGGGGCGAATACCCTTACATCTGATTAAGGATCCCAGTTCTCCTCAATGGATCGGAATACGCGGGCAAAATGGCCCTTCTGGCCAAAATGATCCGTGATGGGGTGTCTAATTCAGCACAGCCCGGAACCTCCCGCAGCTACCCCGCTCCAATCGTCTTCCCCTCAACCAACCCCTCGATCTCCGCCGCGCTGTACCCGTGCTCGGCCAATATCTCCCGGCTGTGTTGCCCCAGCGCCGGCCCCCGGGTGCGTATGCTGCCCGGTGTCGCCGAAAGCTTCACCGGAACCCCGATGTGGTTCAGCTCGCCCAGCTCCGGATCGTTCAGCGTGACCTTCATGTCTCGCGCCAGCACCTGCTCGTCGCTGTAAACCTGCTCCATGTCGTAGATCGGCCCCGCCACCACGCCGGCCGACTCCAGCAGTTCCATCCAGTGCGCCGTGGTGTGCTCGGCCAGAATACCTTCCAGCAGCTCGGCCAGCTCCACCTCCTGCGCCTTGCGGTCGTTGGGTTCAAGGTACCGCTCGTCCTCGATCAGCGCCTCCTGCCCGATGGCCCGGCAGAACTGCTCCCACGTCGGCTGGGAGGCCGCCCCGATGTTGATGTAACCGTCGCTGGTCCGCAGCGCCTGGTACGGCGCGTTCACCCGGTGCGCCGACCCCAGCGGCCCTGGTATTTCCCCGTTGGCGAAATACTCGGACGACTCCCACACCGTGAACGCGATTCCCGCCTCCAGCAACGACCCGTCCACCTGCTGGCCCTGACCGGTTTGCTGCGCGTGGATGTACGCCGCCAGGATGCCGAAAGCGGTGAAGCTGCCGGCGCCGATGTCCGTGATGGGCGCGCCCACCTTGGCTGGCGGCCCTCCCGGGAAGCCCGTGACCGACATCAGCCCGCTCATCCCCTGCGCCACCAGGTCGAACCCGCCCCGATTGCGATACGGGCCGGTTCCGCCGAACCCCGATATGCTGGCGTACACCAGCCTGGGGTTGATTTCCGCCAGCGCCTCGTATCCCAGGCCCAACCGGTCCATCACGCCCGGCCGGAAGTTCTCCGCCACGATGTCAGCCGTCTCCGTCATCCGCCGGAACACCGCCTTGCCCTCGTCGGAGCGCAAGTCCAGGGCGATGCTGCGCTTGTTGCGGTTGAGCGCGAGGAAACCGCCGGCGATGTCGTTGGTCAGGCGCGAACCCATCCGCCTGGTGTCGTCGCCGGTACCGGGCCGCTCGATCTTGATGACATTGGCGCCCATGTCGGCCAGCAGCATGGTGCACATCGGGCCGGCCATGATCTGCGTCAGGTCCAGCACCTTGACGCCGACTAGCGGGCCGGGTGGGTGGCTGTTCGTAATGTGGTTGGTCTGGGTCATTGCTCTCACCTGGTGAACGTCGGGTTTGAAAGCCCTCATGGGTACCCACTTTGCCAAACCTGTCATTGCGAGCGAAACGTAGCAATCTCATCGGGGCAAAAATGGTCGCCACATTGCTGCGCTCCTGGCGAGGACAAACAAGGTACGTGTGAGTTTGACGGCTTCCTTGGCCTCACGGGATAATGCGGCCTCGCATCGGAGGCACGGGATGGGCGAGATTATACTCGGCGACAATTTGGATGTCCTGCGGACGCTGTCCGACCGCGCGTTCCAGTTGATCTACGTCGACCCTCCTTTCAACACCGGCAAGTCCCAGTCACGCACCCGCATCAAGGTCACGCCCGATCCTGACGGCGACCGCACCGGTTTCCAGGGCCGCCGCTACCGCACCCAGGTCGTTGGCTCCAGCGAATATCCCGACATCTTCGACGACTACATCGGGTTCCTCCGCCCGCGCATGGAAGAAGCGTACCGGGTGCTGGATGACCACGGCAGCCTCTTCTTCCACGTCGACTACCGCGAGGTCCACTACTGCAAGGTGATGCTGGACGAGGTTTTCGGGCGCGAGTCCTTCATCAACGAGATCATCTGGGCCTACGACTACGGCGGCCGCCCCAAAACCCGCTGGCCCGCCAAGCACGACAACATCCTCTGGTACGCCAAGAATCCGAGCAACTACACCTTCAACTACGACGCCATCGACCGCATCCCCTACATGGCCCCCGGCTTGGTCGGCCCCGAGAAGGCCGCCCGCGGCAAGACGCCGACCGACGTCTGGTGGCACACCATCGTCACCGGCAAGGAGAAGACCGGCTACTCCACCCAGAAACCCCTGGCCATCGTCAGCCGCATTGTCCGCGTCCACTCCAATCCCGGCGACCATCTGCTGGATTTCTTCGCCGGTAGCGGCACCCTCGGCGAAGCCGCTGGCCTGGAAGGCCGTGAGTTCACGTTGATTGACGATAATCCGGAAGCGGTGCAACTGATGCAGCAGCGACTGGGGCGTTATCATGTCCCCAAGACCGGTATCGATCACGATAAAGCCACGCCGGATACCACCATCGGGAGTGCAGCCCATTGATAACCAACAGCCGCACCAAGCAGGATGCCGACTATATCTTCCACGAACTCACCCGCTCCATCTGTCCCGAATGCAAGGCGGTCATAGACGCCCAGATAATCATCCGCGATAACAAGGTCTACATGCGGAAACGCTGCCCCGAGCACGGCTGGTTCGAGGGCATCATCAGCTCCGACGCCGAGATGTACGTCGGCAGCGTCCGTTTCAACAAGCCCGGCACGATCCCGCTGGAATTCAGCACCGCGGTCAAGGACGGCTGCCCGCTGGACTGCGGCCTGTGCCCCGAGCACAAGCAGCACATCTGCCTGGCCCTCATCGAGGTCAACACCGCCTGCAACCTCAACTGCCCCGTCTGCTTCGCCAACGCCGGCGTCGGCTACAGCCTGACGCTGGAGCAGGTGGAGTCCATGCTCGACCGCTTCGTGGAGATCGAAGGCGACCCCGAGGTCGTCCAGTTCAGCGGCGGCGAGCCCACCATCCATCCGCAGCTTCCCGAGATGATCCAGGCCGCCAAGGACCGGGGCATTCGCCAGGTGATGATCAATACCAACGGTGTCCGGCTGGCCCGCGACGACCGCTTCCTCGCCCAGATGGCCGCCCTGGATCCGGTGGTGTATTTCCAATTCGACGGCCTGCGCGAGGAGACCTACCTGACCATCCGAGGCGAGCCCCTGCTGGACACCAAAATGCGCGCCCTCGACCGCCTGGCTGAAGCCGGCATGACCGCCGTGCTGGTCGCCGCCATCGAGCGCGACGTGAACACCGGCGAGGCGGGCGGCATCATCGAGTTCGGCCTGAAGCACCCGGCGGTGCACGGCGTCGTGTTCCAGCCCGTCACCCACGTCGGCCGGCACATCGAGTTCGATCCGATGACTCGAGTCACCATTCCCGACATCATCCACGGCATCGTCGACCAGACCGACGGACGGTTTGTGCTGGAAGACTTCGTTCCGGTTCCCTGTTGCTTCCCCACCTGCCAGGTCAACTCCTACCTCTTCGTCGACGGCGACACGGTCACGCCGTTGCCCCGCCTCCTGGACATCGACCGGTACCTGGACTACATCACCAACCGCGCCTTGCCCAAGCCTCCCAACGCCGCCGACATCCAGACTGCACTGGAGGGCCTTTGGTCTGCCTCCGCGGTGGCAGGAACCGAAAAGACCGCCGGCCAGTTCGAGTGCGCCTGTGGACCCGGCCTAGACCTCCCCTACGAGATCAATCACCTCAAGGACCACGTCTTCCAAATCGCCATCAAGGACTTCCTGGACGCCTGGACCTTCAACGTCAAGCAGGTGATGAAGTGCTGCGTCGGCATCCTCACGCCCGACGGGCGCGCCATCCCGTTCTGCGCCTACAACTCCGTCGGCTACCGCGAGCAGATCCGCGAGCAACTGGCGTTGGAACAGGGCCGGGAGAAAATACTCTCCGTCTCCCGAAACCGGCAAGACCAGGTGTAATCGCAACGGCCGATGCTCGACACCTACACCGCCAAGATCTGTTGCGCCGATCTCTATTCATCAGAACTGGCCCGCCTCATCCTGGGCGACAGCCTGCATCCGGGCGGCCTGCGCGCCACCAACCGCCTGGGCCGCGCCATGGGGTTGCAGGCCGGCTGGCGCGTGCTGGACCTCGCCTGCGGTCTGGGCACCAGCGCAACGGCCATCTCGAGGGTTTTCCGTTGTCATGTCACCGGCCTCGAACTGGGAGCGGAGGCGTCGATGTCGTCGCGGCAGCGCGCCCTGGATCAGCCCGTCCCTGCCGACGTCGCTTTCGTGCGCGGCGACGCGGAATTGCCGCCCTTTCGCGATGGCGCATTCGACGCGGTCATCATTGAGTGCGCCACCAGCCTCTTCGTGGACAAGGCCGCCGCCATCGCCCGGGTGCGCCGCCTGCTCCGGTCCCGGGGCGTCGTCGGCATCTCCGATGTAACCGTCGAGCCAGGCAGCCTGCCGCCCGAACTGGACAGCGCCGTCGGCATGATGCTCTGCCTCACCGATGCCCTGCCCGCCGAAGGCTATCAGAGTCTGCTGGATCAGGCCGGTTTCGTCACGGGAGATCCCGAGGACCTATCACACGAGGTGCTGTCGCTCTTGGCCGGTTTGCGGGCCAAGCTGGCCCTGGGCAGTAGCGCCGCCACTGCCTCCACCGAACTCTCTACAGACTTGGCCGAGTCTGCCCCCGACCTGCTGAACAGAGTCGAGATGTCGGTGTCCCAGGGACAAATCGGTTACTGGCTTTACGTCGGCCGCAACCCCGGCTGAGCGCCGACTGCTGTGCTATCATCTCCGCAATCCCAGCTGGACAGTTCCCTACTCGATGTTTCTCGATCAACTCCTACCGCTGATCCCCCGTGTACTTGCGGCGGCTCTGGTCGGATACCTGCTGGGCGGCATCCCTTTCGCATATCTGGTGGCCCGCCTCAAGGGCATTGACATTTTTGCCACCGGGAGCCGTCGCGCCGGCGCCGCCAACGTGTTCTGGCAGGTGGGTCGCCGACGCGGAATGCTGGTGTTCGCTTGCGATGTAGTCAAGGGGGCATTGGCCGTGGTGGTGGCCTGGATGCTGGGCGTACCCGAGCTGGCAGCCATGGTCGCGGGAGCGGCCGCTATCGCCGGTCACTGGAAGAGCATATTCACCGGATTTAAGGGCGGAGATGGCATGGTCGTGCTGGTCGGCGTGTCCTTGGCCTATCTCAGCTGGTACATACTTATCGGCATCGCCGTCGGCATCGTGACGGTACTGCTCTTCCGCCGGTCGGTGTTTCGCTCCTCAATAGGCATTTTCCTGGGCTACGGCGCGATGCTTGCGTTGAACCCCATGCACGGAGAGAACTGGGCCGTCATGTTCGGTTTGACCGCCCTCGCCATGGTTGTCGTCACCCACAACATCCTGACCCACGCGGATCACCGACCCGACAAGGTTGCGGCGATCGATCCCGACCTTCTCATCGAAGACAGGCCTGAAGTCTTAGGCGAAGCGGCACGCCTCAGTGAAGAGGCAATACTCCTCGACGTTCTCCCGCCCGACGACGAGAGCGAATCCAAGCGCCCCACGTAAATCAGCGCCTGGCTTCATTTAACCCCGTTCGCTTTTGCTCTGGGGCTACCTAGCCGATTTACCCTGCGCCACAACGATATTCGCATCATGAGACCGTTTGGCAACCAGATCCGTCCAGTTGGCTCGCAGGAGCATCGCTGCATTTGCTCCGGAAGTGGTTCCGAAATACCGATTAGGTACCAGCAATACCCCGTGAACTAGTTTTGGTTCCGTTCATCCCGGATACGTGACAGGTCCAGTACCCACCCCAGCATCTCATCAGACTCCGCCTCCGCGTATAAGCCGGGCTGAAGCCGCACCGCCTCCGACAACTGCTCTGCGCACTTGGGAATGTCTCCCTGGTCGGCGAATAGCCGCGCCGCGTTGTAGTATGCAGCGGCAAAATCCGGTACCGCCTTCTGGGCTTCTAGGTAGTCGGCCAACGCCGCATTGGTGTCGCCCAGGCTTTCCTGCGCCGCCCCGCGGTTGCTCAATACCTCGGCGAATTCAGGCCGAATCCGCAGCGCCGCATCGTAATCGGCAATGGCCTCGACATACTTTCCCTGGGCGTCGTAAGCCAACCCCCGATTGTTGATCGCTTCCACGTCTTCAGGGCGCAGTTCTATAGCGGCAGTGTAATTGGTCACCGCGTCGCCGAACCGACCCAACCGGTAACAGACGCGAGCCTTGTTGAACCGCGCGTCAGCGTTGTCGGGATTGTACTTGAGCGCGTCGTCATAGTCCGCTACCGCTCCCCAGCCGTCTCCAAGTTCGTCCCGCGCCACACCCCGGTTCAGGTACGCATTCGAAATATCGGGGCGGAGGGCCACTACTGCGTCAAAAGCCGCAATGGCATCCACGTATCTGCCCAGGTTGTTGAATACGATCCCCTGATTGTAGTAGGCCTGCAGGTACACCGGGTTCAGGCTGATGGCCTCCGCATAGTCCTCCAGGGCCCCGGTCGGGTCGCCAACGTCGTCTTTAGCGTTGCCCCGCTGGTAGTACGCCGGCGCCGAATAGCGGTCAAGTTCCAGCGCGGCGCTGAGGGCGTTTACCGCTTCTTCCGGCCTTCTTTGCCGCTGGCAAGTTACACCCAGGTTGAATCTGACCGCGAAGTCGTCGGGACGCTGCGCGATCATACCTTGGAATACGGCGTACGCTTCCGTGTAACGCCCAATGGCGAAGCAGCCGTTTCCAAATATCAGGCTGCTGGCGCTACGCCCATCCAGTAGCCGGGGGTCGGCCTCCGCCAACTGGTCCAGCAACGCCGCGATCTCGCCGGCGTCCTCGCCGATAAGGCGACCCCCGCGCGGCCTGGGCGTCAGCGCGGCAGACCCCAACCCATGCCATTCGAGCAAACCGGCAAGGCGGCCCAGCAGCTTGTCCGCAGTTGCGCCGTTCATCGCGCGTCCGTAGTGTTGGCTCGCCGCCGGCTCCCGGTGAGCGCCATCAGGAACCCTACAGCGTCGACACTCTTCCGCCGCCCATTTCCGGACGCAGCGCGATCTGGGCCAGCGCCAGGGCCGAGTAATAGGCAACCGTCATGGTCAGGTCGACCACACCCCGATCTCCCAAGAACCCTCGCACCGCCTCAAAGTTCTCGTCGGACACGTCCTTCTCCCGGATCATCTGCTGAACGAATCGAGCGATCGCGGCCTGCTTGCCCTCCAGGCCGTCCGGCGCTTTCCACGTCCGAATGCCCTCTATGGCCTCGGCGCTCACGCCGGCGTTGGCGGCGGCCACGGAGTGCCCCGTCCACTCGATGCCGGAGTCCCACTCCCGCGACACCAGGATGATCGCCAGCTCCTTGAGGTCGTCGGGCATTGCCGACTGGAATCGCAGCGTGGCGCCCATGGATGTGAGGTAGCCGGCGGCCTGCGGACTGTGCAGCAGGGCCCTGAACTGCAGGCCCACGTCCGCCGCTCCCCGGTCCTCCCGGATCCGGTCGTAGATAACCTGGCCGTCCGTGTCCAACTCTTCCCGTGCGACGTAAGGAACCCGTGCCATCTCGAAACCCTCCGGCTCAAACTGGCAACCAGCATACCATAGGCGGAATCGCGTCCGGCGTCGCCGCGGCGGGCACGACGGTTGCGCGCCGTCTGCTGTGCATCTACTATTGCGCCAGCCCTGCCCGCGCGGCAAGCACGGGCGGCTCACTCGTTGAGGCATGGTCGGCCACTGCAATGGTATCGACGCTCAGAAACACGTTCTACGGCTGGTACGTCGTTTTCGGCTGCGCCATGGTGACTCTGGGCGTGTCGGGCGGCCAGTTCTCGTTCGGCGTGTTTCTGCACCCGATGACCGAGGAGTTCGGGTGGAGCCGCGGGACCCTGTCGCTGGCCTTCGGCATCACCTACATGATCTCGGGCCTGCTGCGGCCGCTGGCCGGATACCTGGCCGACCGGTACAACGCAAAGTGGGCCAGCCTGAGCGGCGTGGTCATCATGGGCTTCATGCTGGTGCTGTTGCCCATGGTCAACACCCTGTGGCAGCTTTACCTGGTGTTCGGCGTGATGAGCACCGGGATCACCCTGGGCACCGGGCCCATCCTGACCAAGATTGTCACCCAGTGGTTCCTGACCCGTCGCGGCCTGACCCTGGGCATCACCGGTGGCGCCGGCTCCATGGGTGCGATGCTGCTGGTACCAGCCACTTCCGTCTTCCTGGTGCTGCTGGACTGGCGGGAAGCGTACCTCTTCCTCGGCCTGCTGCTGCTGCTGGTGATATTTCCCATCGGGGCGTTGCTGATCAAGAATCAACCCGGGGACAAGGGATTGCAGCCCTACGGTCAGGCTCCCGACGGCGCGGGAGGTCCGGGCGGCGGTGGGTCGCGGAATCCGGCGCAGGACCACGTCACCTTCGGGCAGGCGCTGCGCACCGGCTTCTTCTACCGGCTGACCTTCGGCTATTTCGTTTGAGGTTACTCGATGAGCTTCGTGAATGCTCATTTCGTGACCTACGCCCGCGACCTGGGTTTCTCGCCTCTGGTGGGTGCGGGCGCGTTCAGCCTGATCGGCGCCACGGCCATTGTCGGCTCGCTGCTGCTGGGGCATCTGTCGGACCAGTACGGCAGGCGGAGGCTGTTGGCTGCTTCCTACCAGTTGCGCATGGCGGGTTTCGTAGTCGTCCTTCTTTCGATGGGAGTGCCGTTCCTGGGCGTTCCGGCCCTGGGCGTCGTGCCGCTGGTTATCGGGATGGTGCTGGTGGGCTTTTCCTGGAACGCGGTGGTCGGTATCACGGCGGCCTACGCCTCCGACGGCTTCGGCACGACCAACCTGGGCCGGATCTACGGGACGATGTTCGCGGTGATGCCCATCGGGTCGGGGATCGGTTCCGCGCTCAGCGGGTATATGTTCGACCTGCGAGGCAACTACGAAATAGCCATCTGGACCAACATAATCCTGCTGGTGGTCTCCGCAGCGCTGGTGTGGACCATCGGCGACAACCGGCCCGGCGCCCGGGTCGGCGAGCTTGCCGGTCAGCGCGCGCCGGCCTGATGCCTGGGCCTGGACCGTGGGGCACGCCGGGCTCCGGAGGAGCCTACCCTCGGGCGAGGAAATTTCGCTACTCCGATTCCGCTTTGGAGGGTCCGAAGATCATGCACCGAGCGGACGATTCTCGTAGTTCGCATAACGCCCGGAAATTTCCCGGTGTTTCCTGTTTTTGGCCGACTCCGGCGGTGCAAAAGGATGGCGCCTAGACACAGTTGGATCCCTGTTGAGTGGCTGCCCAAGGTACTTGCTCTGATTCAGTGGTCCACTGGGCAGTCATGCGGTTCCTGTATTTGCCCGTGTAGTTGCAGAGCTTGAGCAGCGCTGTTTCCACGTAATACTGGCTGAGTAGCCAGGCGTGATAGAAGTCCCTCGATTGAGGTTGCGGGACATTAGTAGCTCCTCGGGGGTGGATTGCGTTGCGCAGTCTCGTAATGAAAGTAGGACCTTGGTCATCGTCGTTTGGTTGTTTGAGGTTTTTCCAGATGCTGAGAACCTCTGGAAAGTCCGAAAGGGTGGTGCTGATCCCTATTCCTTGTAAAGCGCGTTCGATGTGTTCGCTCGCGGGAACGTTGTAAGACCTCTTCCCGGTCTCCGTTTCAGCGATATGTTCAAGTGCGGACTGGCTAATTGGAAGCGCGTGGCGGTGTAACCCGGTGTGGGCTATCATGCTGCTTTCCGCATACAGTTCAACCTGACGATCAATCGATCCGCCGTGTGTAGTGTGTCTTTGCCAGAACAACGGGAGAAGTGTTGCGATTGAATCCCCTTCCATAGAGTTGAACCAGTTGTCCGCGACATAGGCGCTCGGCTTAGAGAGCGTAGGCCGTCCGTACGTCGGGTATCCGTTTTCGTATCCAACGGAGATGTAGGGCCACCTGGTGGTCCCTGCTAGGAAAGTCAGGAAATGTGACAATAAGCCAGCAAATTCGTTGCATTCTTCCACGGTGAACTGTGCCTTGTTTTTCTTCGAAAGGTAAACATCATGGGAATATTCCAACGGGCTAGGCTCCGTACGTTGGGCGATGGTTATTTGCCAGTCGTCAGCTTCCATTTCCACGTACCCCATTCGGCGCCACGAACGTCGGTCTGGGGCGTGCGAGTAGGTGGTTTCAAGCGTGGTAGAAGCACCTGGACCAGTGAACAGCGGGAAATCAGGGATGCACAGTCTGGCATTATGTAGTTGACTGGAATTGGTCCTAATCTCGCCTTGGCTCACCAACAGTGTGCCTCTGGCGTGGTCCCCCATTGTAGCCGCGAGCAGGTTGTGGCTGAGCACAGTAGCGATCAGATTTGACGCTGAATTGGTCTGGTCGAACTGCATTTCGATGCGCCCATTGCTGTTGAATGCGTCGCTAAGTACCCCCGCGCATTCAGTTGGGTCGTCGTCTCTGTCGTAGAGGCCAAAGTAATCGGCCACGAGGTTCCCGATATTTTCATCAAAGCGCAGGGTCACAACGACTGGGAATGTTTTGGATACGTTCTCAGCAACCAAAGTCGCTTGGGCTGGAGTATTCAAATGTGCAGGGATCACGGTTCCGAACAGGTCTGTGAATGCTGGCATCGTTCCACCTCAAACTCGGGGTTTCGGTGCAATCATAAGTCATCGCTGGGTATTTTGCCGAGGCGGTTCTGCTACTCTCAGGAGATACCCGAATATTTCGGGGTGGTGGGCCGATTACGAGAATCGTCGGTTCGGTTAACGATCTACGTCCCCGCTACATCAGAATCGGAGTAGCGAAATTTCCTCCCTCGGGCATGCCACGGATGACCGGCGCCGGTTAATCGGTTATCCTGCGGCCATGCTGAGCGACCTGTGGGCCATCGCCGCCGCCATTCTGATTCTGGCCGGTCTCCTGGCCAGCCAGTTGCTGCTGATCGTGGTGGGCGTACTCGTGCTGCTCATCTGGATCACCGGCAAGCACTGGCCCCGGTACGCCTTCGGCCGCCTGACTTACCGGCGCCGCCTGGAGCGCCGCCGCGCCTTCATCGGTGACGTGGTCGACTATTACATCACCGTCGACAACGGCAAGATCCTGCCCATGATCTGGCTGGACATATCCGACGCCTTTCCCATTGGGCTGCTGACCAGCGGCACCCATCAGCGCGGCGTCGGCGCGGAAGCGGAACTGGACCACCGGATCACCACGTCGCTGCTGCCCTACCAGCGCGTCACCTGGCGATATCAGGTGCGCTGCCGGGCCCGGGGCAATCATCGCATCGGCCCGGCCCGACTGCGCAGCGGCGATATGTTCGGCATCTCCGCCGCCGAAAAACACGTTCCCGACGTCGAATACCTGCTGGTCTATCCCCGAATCGTCGACCTGGACCAGATGATGGTCCTCTGGGAACGCCCTCTGGGAGCCAGCCGCGGCCGGCGGCTCATCCAGGACGACCCCAGCCGTTTTGTTGGCCTGCGCGACTACCGTCCCACCGACCCGCTGAAGCGCATCGACTGGAAGGCCACCGCCCGCCACGGTAAGGTCGAAGCGCGCGTTTTCGAGCCGGCAGCCACCCGGCACATGCTCATCGCCCTCAACGCTCGCACCGGCGACTCCGCTTGGCAGGGCAGCAACCGCCGGCTTTTCGAGCGCGCCGTCACCGTCGCCGCCTCCGTGGCCGAATACGCCGAACGCGAAGGCTACACCTTCGGGCTGGTCAGCAACGCCGTCGCGTCCTACTCCAGCAAGTGGATGTCAGTGCCCACGGGAAGCGGCAACTTTCAGCTCGAAGCGGTGCTGGAGTCCCTGGCCATGGCCGGCCCCTTCTGGGTTGCCGAGCTGTCGGCCGTGCTGCGCACGGAGACCGACGCCCTCGCCGCCGACGCCACCGTCGTGTTGGTTACCGCGATTCTGTCACGGGCAGTGGTGCACGAAACTGATCAGATACGCCGGCGCGGTCACCGCGTCGTCGTGTTCTACGCCGGCGACGGCCCGCCGGGACCCGCCGCGGACGAGTTGCCCTCTGAGGTCCCTGTCTTCCTGGCCGGCTCCAGCCTTGCCAACCTGGAGGACATCTGGCGCGACGATTGGTCGGGCGACCCCGTTGCAGATCCGTCCCTGGTCTCCTCCGAAGTCACCGGTCAGCGCTGACCCGCTGAGCCCCGCCTGCAGGAACACTCATGGGCGCTTTAGCTCGCTCCGCTCTCGTCGCCTGCATCGCCCTCTTTCTGGAGGGTTTCGCGGTTTATCTGGCTTGCCGCCTGTTCGCCAATGTCATCCGCCTGCCCGAGGCCTCCGTTCCTTTGGGCATTGCCATGCTCGCCATTGGATGGTCGTTCATCCTGTCCTGGTACGTCCAGACCATCCGCTTTTCCCTCAACCTCAGGGGTGTCATCGGTCTGGTCCTCAGCGCGGTGTCGGTACTCGTTCTGGCCGGCGTCAGCCTGGGCGCCGGCTGGTTCCCCATCGGTCACGTGCTCTCCGGAGATTTACGCGCCGCGGCGGCGCTCGGTTTGTCCGCCATCTTCATGCTGATGCTGTGGTGGCGTGGCACCTCCATCGCCCGCGACGACGTCACGCTGGACGTCATCCGCAACGCCTTCGTTAGAGGTGTCGTCGTCGTCATCGTTGCCGTGGTCGCCGACACCCTGCTGCCGGGTGTGATCATCCGCCTTCCGGCGCTGATGGTGTTTTTCGCCACCGGTCTCGCCGGTCTGGCAATCAGCCGGTTCGCCGCCGAGGGCGGTGCCGGTCACATGAACCGGGGTTGGGTGCTCGCCATACTGTTCAGCGTGGGCGGTGTGCTGCTGCTGGCAGTGATCCTCGGCGCAATCGGCATAGGTGGGCTGGACGACGCGACGCGGACCATCCTGAAGGGAATCGCTTTCCTCGGCCTGTGGACGCTCCGACCCGTTCTCCTCCTGCTGGGCCTTTTGGCAGCGGGCCTCGTCGCCATCGGCAACTGGTTTTCCAGCCTCTTTGGCGGCGGCGACCTCAGCGGTCTCGAATTGGCCCGTCTGCAGATCGAGCAGTTCCACGAGAGCCTCCGCGAGGTGGAGGGAGACGGCCCGCCCAACGTCATCCTCACCGTCATCAAGTGGCTGGCTTTCCTGGCCACCCTGTCACTAGCCGGCTGGATCCTGTTCCGGATGTTCCGCCGGCGGCGACTCGTGGGCGGCGGTTACGCCGATGGCGAGGTACGCGAGTCCATCTTCACCTGGGGAGGCGCCGGTCAGGACCTGGCCGACACCCTGTCCGGATGGATGTCCCGCGCCTCGGGGTTCCGCCGTCGCAGGCCCCCTCCGACTACTCCTCGCGAGGTGTACCACCGCATGCTGGAGGTCGCCAACGCCGTCGGGTTCCCCCGCCGCGGTTCCCAGACCCCCGAGGAACACCGTCGGGCCGTCCGAGAAACCCTGCCCGACCCGCCGGTGGGGCGCATCGTCGGCGGTTTCCAGCACTACTATTACGGCGCGCGCTACGAAGCCGCCGACCCCGAAACGATGTCAACGTTGCTGGAAGACCTGGACGAGCTCCAGCCGCGCGGGTAAGCCCACGTCTTCCGACCCACGACGGCTTGGACCGGCCCCGGATGCGGACCGGGGATCCGGGCTAGTGTAACGGCCCCGACTCGCGCCGCGTTCTGTCAGCGTCCCCCGGTTGTTGCAGGAAGCGAATGCGGGCCTGCTGCAGGTTCCCTTGCGTCAACTCGTCGTCGGGGTCCAATCGGTTAGCCCGCTCTAAGTCCTCTACGGCCTGCCTGTATTCACCCAGGCAGAAACGGGCGTAACCACGACAGTTGTAGGCCGCGGCGTAATCCGGAGCCATGAAGATGGCCCGGTCGAAGTCAGCGATGGCCCGCCGGTGGTCGTCCATCAATCCCCAGGTCATGCCGCGGTGAAACCAGGCATCGGCCCGGCGCGGATCTATGCTGAGGGCCTGCTCAAATTCCGCCATCGCGTGGGCAAAGTGCTCCTGACGCCTGTAATCAACTCCCCGGTGGATGTGTTCCTGCACGCGGTCATCGTCACGGCCGGTTTCCGCCGGCTGGTGATCAACGTTCGGTCCAGGCAGGGGTGCCTGGTGCGCAATCGGCTCTGCGACAATGGCAGACGGTTGTGATTCAGCCGGCCCGGCCGCCGGTCCCGGATCCGCTTCCGGCGCGGGTGCGGCATCAGCCGAGGCGGCCGCCTCGGGCGGTGTCGCTCCGTAACGTCTGAGGCGGAGGCGGTGTTTGGCGCCATCGATTCGTTTCGCTTCATCGATGGCGCCGACGGCTCCCAAAAGCCGACCGATGGAGTCCAGAGCGCGGTCCAGGTCGTCGTCGTCGAAGGCCTCCTGGTGCGCCCAGCGGTTGCGGGTTTCGCGTATTTCGGACACCAGGCTGCGTTCAACGGGACCGAGATGGTCGCGGAACACGTCATTCCAGGCCATGACCATAACGCGAAGGGTCACCGCCACATCGCCGGTAATTTCGTCGATTGCTTCCTCGGCCTGCGGATCATAACGCCCCGACGCCACCGCCTCGTTCATCTTGCCGGCCACGTAGGGCCCGAGTCCCTCGGTCAGCAGTCGCAGGGCGTTTCCGACCAGGCTGTGGTTGTTGTAGGGCGAGGTGGTAGTCATCAGGGTTCGGTGCAGATGGCGGCAAACGGCCAGCGGGAAACCAACTTCCACGGAAATCAGAAATCTCAATTCCTCCAAGCGAACATAGCACGAAGAAACCGGAGCGCGTCGCATAAAGCCAACGCGATTTTGACGCATTGATAAAGACCCCCTCCGTCACGGAGAGGGCCTTCTTGAGTGCGTCGTGTGGTGAGGTCAGCCGTCTGCGCTACTCCTCGTCCCTGTACTGCTCCTTCAGCATCTCCGCCACCGCCGGGTCGGCCAGCGTGGTTATATGGCCTTTAGTATTTCAGCGGAGTGCAAGTGCCGGCGTTTTTTGCTGCAACGCCCTTACATCAACGACGGCTCCAAATGTAGAAAAAACTGCCGAAAAACTATCAACTTCGTCACCCCAATAAACCATGGCACATGACATCGGCGCTCCTTTGCCCATATCTTCCCCTTGAACTAGGAAACGGAGCCTGGTGTCGTAGAGAAAGCAGATCGCAGCCGCCTGACCCCATACGTATTTTTTCCAATGCCCCGTATTGGTAGCGACAGGCACCAATGCGATTACACGAGAACCGTACTGTTCATGTGCGTAAGCGCACCTGCCTAACCAGTCTTTGATGGTCGTCCGGCGTAACCTATCTGCACCATATGGCGGGTTAACGTACACCGTAGGAAAATCCCACGACTCCCTGAGGCCGTCCCGATCTGGTAGACAATACTCGGTCTCGGCACTCACGATTGACCATTGGTTCGAGCATGGGTCGAGTGATATTCTGCCGTCAAATACCCGACGCACGGCCTCCACATATTTGTGAGGCGTACACCAATCAACGTTTTTGGAATTTACTGTCCTGCCGGCGGTCATAGCAGGATTTCCTCCCATTTCTTCGATACCAGTGCGTCCATTTGAGATCGCAGTTCTGATATGGGCGCGCTGTCTGGCGAGATCACGTTTAACCAACTCTCAATGTCGGTCATATTCGTCACGAAATAATCTCGCATTGCTAGGTCGGCGGCGAGGTCCATGCTGACTTTCGTAAATCTATTTCTTTTCCCAGTTCCATCATAACTCTGGTGGAACGCTGTGCTGATAGATTCATATTTTTCATCAGGACTAATGATCAACGATTGGATGAATTTAGAGAGTCCAGCGTCAGTTAAGAAGAGGAGCCAGTCGTACGACTCGGCCAAAACTTTCAGTTCCTTATTTTGATTGCCGGACGTGAACCAGTTTCCATGATTGCTGACGATACCGACGGTCAATGTAAAATCTTTGAGGAGTAATCTTTCGTCAGATCGGATCACTTGGCGCAAAAATGTGCCGTATCGCTCGTGGCGCAGTTCCCCGGTATCTAAATGGAGCAAGCCATAGATTGTTCCATCGTTCATTCTGACTTTCTGGAGGGAGGACATAGTGCGTGCAACGTATGCCCCTTGCTTGGCCTTTTCGATGGTTTGCGGGCCTTTATTTACGCCTTCTTCCACGCCGACGCGCTTACACTCCATGATTGCAAACGGATGTGGTTTGAGTTGGTGAACCGAGATTTCATAATGATGATCTGCGGCGCTGGTCAAGCGAGCTATTATGATCCCTGAATCGTCCTCGTATACCGTGCACCCGTTACGAAGGATCTCATCCTTGGAAATAAGTTGATTTGATTTGAACCCGTTATTCGCCCACAGTGGGCTACCCAGCAGTCTGTGCAATTTCTTCGCTGTCAGAGGTAAACGAGATTTGTCAGCGTTGAAAGTCGCGACGTTGCTGGAAGGGTGAAAACTGAACTCGACATTGTGCGTGATGTCAGGATTAGCATATTCTGGTAGTCGCCTCTCAATTGCTACGTTTTTCTCATATCCCCAACTTTTTATTAGGTAGAAAGTGATGACCTCAACCAAAGTTCCCAAAGCGCGGCCTGCAGCTTTTTTGGGTCTTTGGCGTAGTTGAATACGTTCGTGGTTAATTCCTTTTGAAGGAAGTCGACGGATGCGTATGGCATGGCAATTGCGCTCTTATTCGCATTGGTATCCCAAAAGTTCCGCTCGTGGTTTGGGGCAGCTTTGGGAGTGTCGTCAGGGCGAATAATAGCAGGAGCAGCGTTCACCGTGTCAACACTTGATCTAGTCTCAACGCGAGACGCGCGAAAAACCCTCTTCACCAATATGGTCTGCTCCAGTCCCTCGCCAAATATGATGGCGGCAACCGCCATTACTGAGAATTGACCATACGCTGCAAGTCAGGGGCCCCGTAGCCCCTTGGGGAACGGGGCTGCCTCCCCCCCTATTCCTCGTCCCCGTACTGCTCCTTCAGCATCTCCACCACCGCCGGGTCGGCCAGCGTGGTGGTGTCGCCCAGCGCGCGCCCCTCGGCAACGTCACGCAGGAGCCGGCGCATGATCTTGCCGCTGCGGGTCTTGGGCAACTCGGCGGCGAAGTAGATGTCGTCGGGACGCGCCATGGACCCGATCTTGCCGGCCACGTGCTGCTTCAGCTCGGCGATCACGTCATCGGAGCCGGCCACCTGGTCCTTCAGGGTCACGAAGGCCACGATGGCCTGGCCCTTCACTTCGTGGCTGCGCCCGATGCACGCCGCCTCGGCGACCTTCAGGTTGTCCACCAACGCCGACTCCACCTCCATCGTGCTGATGCGGTGGGCCGACACGTTGATCACGTCGTCCACCCTGCCCAGCAGCCAGAAGTAAGATTCCTCGTCCAGCTTCGCTCCGTCGCTGGTGAAGTAAATTCCCTCGTAGTTGGACCAGTACTGCTGCACGAATCGCTCGGGGTCGCCGTAGATGCCGCGCAGCATGCTGGGCCACGGCTTCCGGACGACCAGGTAACCGCCCCCGCCCGGTCCAATCTCGTTGCCCTGCTCGTCCAGGATGGCCGCGTCGATGCCGGGGAAGGGCTGCGTCGCCGAGCCCGGCTTCAGCGTCGTGATCCCGGGCAGGGGGGAGATCATCACCGCGCCCGTCTCGGTCTGCCACCACGTGTCCACCACCGGGCAGCGCCCGCCGCCGATGTGCTGCCAGTACCACACCCAAGCCTCCGGGTTGATGGGCTCGCCCACGGAACCCAGCAGCCGCAGCGATGACATGTCGTGGCGGTTGGGATATTCCTCGCCCCAACGCATGAACGTCCGTATCGCCGTCGGCGCCGTGTAGCAGATGGTGCAGGCGTACTTCTCCACGATGGCCCAGAACCGGTCCCGGTCGGGGTAGTCCGGCGACCCCTCATACATCACCGTGGTCGCTCCGTTGGACAGCGGCCCGTAGATGATGTAGCTGTGTCCCGTCACCCATCCGATGTCGGCGGTGCACCAGTAAACGTCGTCTTCCTTCAGGTCGAAGATCCACTTGCTGGTGGCATAGGTGCCGGTCATGTAGCCGCCGGTGGTGTGGACGATGCCCTTGGGCTTGCCCGTGGTGCCGCTGGTGTACAGCATGAACAGCATGTCCTCGCTGTCCATCTGCTCCGGTTCACAGGTCAGCGGTTGATCGGCGACCAGGTCGTGCCACCAGACGTCGCGGCCCTCGACCATGGGAACCTCGTGGGCGGTGCGCTTCACCACCACCACCTTCTCCACCGGCGTTTCGCCCTCGATGGACGCGTCCGCGCTCTGTTTCAGCGGAATTATGCTACCGCGCCGCCAGCCGCCGTCTGCCGTGATCATCACCTTGGACTGCGAGTCCTCGATCCGGTCCCGCAGCGACTCCGCGCTGAACCCGCCGAACACGATGCTGTGGGGCGCCCCGATTCGGGCACACGCCAGCATGGCGATGGCCAGCTCAGGCACCATGGGCATGTACAGCGTGACCCGGTCGCCCTTCTTCACGCCCAGGCTCTTCAACCCGTTGGCGAACTTGCACACTTCCCGGTACAGGTCACGGTAGGTGTACACCTGCCAGTCTCCGGGCTCGCCCTCCCAGATGATCGCCGCCTTGTTCTTGCGCGGCCCATTCAAGTGCCGATCGATGCAGTTGTACGCGGCGTTCAGCTTGCCGCCCACGAACCACTTGGCAAACGGCGCGCCCGACCAGTCCAGCACCGTGTGCCAGGGTTCGAACCAGTCCAACTCGCCGGCGAACCGCGCCCAGAAAGCCTCCGGGTCCCGAGCGGCCTCTTCGTACACGGCCGGGTCGGCGATGTTGGCGTTGGCGACGAATTCGGCGGGCGGCGGATACGTCCGGTCTTCCTGCAGCAGGGCCTCAAAAGCGCCGGTATTCTGAGTCATGGTAGGAAACCTCCGGAGCGGGTAATGACAGTGTCAATCACCCGCGATATTAGCACATTGACCCTGCACGCGGCCGGCAGACTCCCCCGGGGCAGCGGCGGCATGGCCTCCCGGTTATCTCCGTCGTCATTGCGAGAAGCGTCTCCTGCTCATGGTGAGCCTGTCGAACCAGGTGGCAATCCCGGCGCGCCAGGCGGCGTGGTAAAATCGGCTCACTGTCACCCCCTTGCACTGGCCGCGAAAAAACGGGAAGGATGCTCTGTTGACGACAACGACAACGCTGACAATGCTCGGGATGCCGCCGGCGCGACCCTTCAGCCCGCAGGAATGCGCGGCCCTGGCCCAGGCCGGCATCATCGGCCCGCAGGAACCGGCCGACGTGCTGGCCGGCCGCCGCCTCTTCACCGTGGACGAGTACCTGGAGATGGAAGTGACCGGCATCCTCCACGAGGACGACCGAGTTGAACTTATCGACGGGGTGATAATCGTTATGCCGCCGATTGGCCGTCGCCACGTGGGTGGCACCGACTGGACGACTACGCTGCTGGTTCCTCCGTTGCTGGAGCGGGCGACGGTGCGGATAGGGGGGCCCATCTATCTGAACGACCGCAGCGCTCCCCAGCCCGACGTCGCCCTGGTGCAGTGGACCGCGCCCGGTTCCGGGCCGCTGGTGCGGACGACGCCGGACGAGGTGTACCTGGTCATCGAATTCGCCGACAGTTCGCTGGCCTACGACCGGGGCGCGAAGCTGGCGCGGTACGCCGTGGCCGGGGTCCCGGAGGTATGGGTCGCCAACCTGCGGGCCCAGGAGGTGACCGCCTATGCCGACCCGTCGGGTTCGGAGTACGCCGCCGTCCGCACCTACCGGGCCGGCGAAAGCATCAGCCCCCGCGCCTTCCCCGACGTAATCCTAGCGGTGGCCGACTTCATGCCTCCGGCCGCCGAGAGCGGGGACGATACCCCATAACCCCCTGCCCGCTCCGTTGACGTCCTACGGCAGCGGCCCGTACCACCGCGCTACGATCTCGTCCACCTTCGCCGCGTCGGCCTCCGAAGCGTCCGCCTTGAACGCCGCCACCAGGTGGCAGATACCCAGGTCCGTCCCCTCGCAGTCGTCCGAGTAGTCCTCCGCCTGCGCCTTCAGGTACAGATTACGGAACCCCTGCCTAAACGTCTCCTCGCCCAGGCTGTTGTACAAGTCCAGGAAAATCTGCTCGCCCAACGAGTAGTTGCAGTTGAACCCCCGCGTTCCCAGCTGTTCGGGATCCATGGCCTCCAGTTCCCCTATCGTCTTGGCGGATGCACAGGGATTGTTGGTCGGGCCAATTGGTGTTTCGGCTCTGGCGAACTCCGAAACACTTGAAAGAATTTCTGCGGCGCCTTCATCGATCCAATCTTTGTTGTCGCCATCCCAGTAGTAGTGCGCCACCTCATGCGCGATGACAAACGGCGTGTAGTCCCACCAAGCGCTGTTCTCCACGTCGTACAGCAGTTGCATCGCCATATGGGTGCCAAAGTTGGTCCCACCCGATCCGGGAAACACCGCGTCGTCGTAAAGCAATGCAATGTAGGTCGTAGGCAGACCCACACCCATGAATTCCTCGATGGTGCGCACGCTGTGTTCCAGAAATTCCATGCTCGAAGTCGCCTGATCGCGTATGCGCACTACGGCCAGGTATACATCGCCGGACAGCGGCGACGTGACGGTCCGTTCTTCCCAGTAGACTCCCGTCCCGCGCAGCAGGACATCCCCCGATTCCGGTCGATACGAATACGTCCCGCCCAGCAGCGCAACCATCCTCGCCTCTTCGTCCGTGATGCCGTCACCGAGCTTGGGATGCGACATGACGTCGAGGTAATCTATCGTATTTTGGTACTCCAATTTTTGTAGAGACCGCATAGCCATAGCGTCCCAGCTGTCAACAGCTTTCAGAAATGGCATGCTCAAAATACTGATTGCCATCTGTATGGCATCCGCTCGATGAGACGCATCAGCTGGCTGGGCGACCCAATTGAGGTTTTCCATCACCGTCACTTCGTCGGCGGTGATGCCGTCCTGCATCCAAGCCGCCTCCCACAATGCATCCCCCAATTCAGGCGATGTTTGCGTCGTCCAATTTAGCCTCTCGATGGCTTCTATCTCGTAAGCGTCGGGACCATCTTTCAGCCACGGCGTCTCCACCAAATTCCATGCGTGCTCTTTCGCTACCCATGTTATCCACAGCAACTGCTGTACCGCGTCTCGCTCCAGATCGGAAACGCCATCCGCAACCCAGGGCAACCCCTTGATGACGGATGCCAATTGCGGTTCATTCTGCTCTATCCACCGGTCATTCTGCAGACCCGCAAGAGGATTTGGCGGCGCCGGCGTGCTCGTCGGCCTGGGTGCAAAGGTCGGCCGCGGCGTCCGCGTCGGCCTGGCCCGTGGCGTAGCCGTCGGCTTCGGTCGCGGCGTGAACGTCGGCGCCGGCGTGTTCGTGGGCGGCGCTGGCGGCTCGGTCGGAACCGGCGTGGCGGTGGGAGTCGGAGGCGCAACCGTCGCCGACGGTGTAGCCGCCAGCGTGGGCGACGGTGTGGCCGCCAGCGTGGGTTGCCGGGTCGGCGCAGCCTCCGGTGCCGCCGTCGGAGCCGGAACCGGCGGATCCGAGGCACACGCAACTGCCGATACCAGAGTTAGGGCGACGGCTACAACTACTACAAAAACTGACCTGTAACGTTTTGAGTTCATCACTTTGAGCTCATCACTGGCCTCCGCATTATTACGCGCATCATAGCATCGCCCTGCCGCCGAACCGGCGCTGCTTGTCATTGCCAGCGCAGCCCGGCAACCCCGTTGGTGTAATATAGGTCGGCACGCTTCCCCGGCACGGAACAGCATCAATGACCACCGCCTCCGCAACTCCCAACCGACTCTACTTCGGCGATAACCTGGACATCCTCCGGCAGTACGTCGCCGACGAAACCGTTGACCTCATCTACCTCGACCCGCCCTTCAACTCCAACGCCACCTACAACGTCCTCTTCCGCGAGCGCTCCGGCGAGGAGTCCGCCGCCCAGATCACCGCCTTCGAGGACACCTGGCACTGGGGCTGGGAATCGGAGATCGCCTTCCAGGACGTGGTCACCTGGGGCCCCGACAAGGTCGGCAGCCTCCTCGCCGCCCTGCGCCAGTTCCTCGGCCAGAACGACATGATGGCCTACCTCACCATGATGGCCCAGCGCATGATCGAGCTCCACCGCGTCCTCAAACCCACCGGCAGCATCTACCTCCACTGCGACCCCACCGCCAGCCACTACCTGAAACTATTGTTGGATGCCGTGTTTGGGGCTACGAACTACCGAAACGAGATCGTATGGAAACGATACGGTGCCCACAATGACGTGGGTCAAGGCTCAACGCGATTCGGACGCGTGCACGACACCATCCTCCTGTATGGCAAAAGCCAATCAGTAACTTGGAACCAAGGATTTGTGCCTCTGGACGAAAGTTACGTACAAAGCACTTATCGATATGTCGAAGCTAAATCTGGTCGGCGTTTCAGGACGACGCCACTCACCGGACCAGGTGGCGCCGATAAAGGAAACCCAGTGTACGAGTGGAACGGTCATACTCGCGCTTGGCGTTACAGCCGCGAAACTATGCAACAGTTGGATGCGGACGACCGGATATATTATTCACGAACTGGATATCCGGCACGTAAGTTATTTTTAGATGAATCTCGAGGTGTGCCCGTACAAGACATGTGGTATGACATCGGTTCTTTGTCGGGAACCAATTCGGAGCGCCTCGGCTACCCCACCCAGAAGCCCGAGGCCCTGCTGGAGCGCATCATCAACGCCAGCAGCAACGAGGGCGACGTCGTCCTCGACCCCTTCTGCGGCTGCGGCACCGCCACCGTCGCCGCCGAACGCCTCAACCGCCGCTGGATTGGCATCGATGTCACCCACCTCGCCATCACCCTGGTCCGTCACCGCCTCCACGACAGCTTCGGCGACGGCCTGCGCCCCTACGAGATCATCGGCCAGCCCACCGACACCGGCAGCGCCGCCGCCCTCGCCGAGCAGGACCGCTACCAGTTCGAGTGGTGGGCCCTGGGCCTCGTGGACGCCCGCCCCGCCAACGACCGCCGCCGTGGCGCCGACGCCGGCGTCGACGGCTACATCAACTTCTTCGACGACAATAGCGGCAAGCCCAAACGCATCATCGTCCAGGTCAAGAGCGGCCACGTCAACCGCGGCATGATCGCCACCCTCAAGGGCGACATGGACCGTGAGAAGGCCGAGCTTGGCGTATTCATCACCCTCCAGCCGCCCACCGAGCCCATGCGTCAGGAAGCCCTCTCCGCCGGCGCTTACACCCCCGATCACTTCCCCGACCAGCAGCACCCCCGCCTGCAGATCCTGACCATCGACGACCTGCTCGCCGGCAACAACGTCGCCCACCCCCGCGGCGGCGCGCCGGCCACCTTCCGGCAGGCTCCCCGCCGTCGCCGCAGCCCGGGCCAGCAGACCAACCTCGTCTGACCGCGCCCTGTTCATCGCCAGCGCCCTTTCCTTGTCATTGCGAGCGCCCTTTCCTTGTCATTGCGAGCGCCCTTTCCTTGTCATTGCGAGCGCCCTTTCCTTGTCATTGCGAGCGCCCTTTCCTTGTCATTGCGAGCGCCCTTTCCTTGTCATTGCGAGCGCCCTTTCCTTGTCATTGCGAGCGCCCTTTCCTTGTCATTGCGAGCGCCCTTTCCTTGTCATTGCGAGCGCCCTTTCCTTGTCATTGCGAGCGCCCTTTCCTTGTCATTGCGAGCGCCCTTTCCTTGTCATTGCGAGCGCCCTTTCCTTGTCATTGCGAGCGCCCTTTCCTTGTCATTGCGAGCGCCCTTTCCTTGTCATTGCGAGCGCCCTTTCCTTGTCATTGCGAGCGCCCTTTCCTTGTCATTGCGAGCGCCCTTTCCATTGTCATCGCCAGCGCCCTTTCCTTGTCATTGCGAGCGCCCTTTCCTTGTCATTGCGAGCGCCCTTTCCTTGTCATTGCGAGCGCCCTTTCCTTGTCATTGCGAGCGCCCTTTCCTTGTCATTGCGAGCGCCCTTTCCTTGTCATTGCGAGCGCCCTTTCCTTGTCATTGCGAGCGCCCTTTCCATTGTCATTGCGAGCGCCCTTTCCTTGTCATTGCGAGCGCCCTTTCCATTGTCATTGCGAGCGCCCTTTCCATTGTCATCGCCAGCGCCCTTTCCTTGTCATTGCGAGCGCCCTTTCCTTGTCATTGCGAGCGCCCTTTCCTTGTCATTGCGAGCGCCCTTTCCTTGTCATTGCGAGCGCCCTTTCCTTGTCATTGCGAGCGCCCTTTCCATTGTCATCGCCAGCGCCCTTTCCTTGTCATTGCGAGCGCCCTTTCCATTGTCATTGCGAGCGCCCTTTCCATTGTCATTGCGAGCGCCCTTTCCATTGTCATTGCGAGCGCCCTTTCCATTGTCATTGCGAGCGCCCTTTCCTTGTCATTGCGAGCGCCCTTTCCATTGTCATTGCGAGCGCCCTTTCCATTGTCATCGCCAGCGCCCTTTCCTTGTCATTGCGAGCGCCCTTTCCTTGTCATTGCGAGCGCAGCGCGGCAATCTCGTCGCCATCGAACCGCTGGTAGGGGCGAATGATTATTCGCCCCGCTGCGCCGACCAACAACCCCCGACACAGCCAATTCCTGAACTCCGCGGCCGGATGACGGACGATGCGTCACCTGCCGCCCATCGGGCGATTGTACCGGTGTATGCAAACCGTCACGACCAAGACGCCCAACAGAACGAGCGTCGGCCCAATGAGGGCCAGCGGAGTCCGTATGGACGACAACCCGAAGTTCGAATGCAGGATGTAGCCCAATAGCGGCACACCGACGACGAGGAGAAACCCGGCTACGGCCATGACCCACCCCCGCAATTCCGCACCCGTCAGGGAATTGGATTTCGTGCCGGCCTCCGCGTGGCCTACTTCCATTCCCGGCGTGGCGGCCGCCGCTTTTCGGGCCTCGTGTGCGTCGGCAACGCTGGCTATCAGAACGAGCAGCAACCCCAGCAGAACGGCCATCGGCGCCGTAACGAACAAAAACGCCAGGGAGTCCGATGCTTCGGTTTCCCAAAAGAGCATGATACCGGTGAACGCAAGCACAAGGAACAGCAATCCGCCGACTGCGACGCCGGCCACCATAAAGATCAGCAGGGCGACCAACTTCTGGTCACCGCTTAAATTGGGGCGTTTCAGCAGGAACAGCAACGACGCGCCGGTGGCAATGGTGATGATGACCCCTGCTATCACGGTCATGGCGACGCGCCGGTGGCGATGGCGATGATGACCCCTGCTATCACGGTCATGGCGACGCGCCGGTGGCGATGGCGATGGCGATGATGACCCCTGCTATCACGGTCATGGCGACGCGCCGGTGGCGATGGCGATGATGACCTCTGCTATCACGGTCATGGCGCATACTCCTGCGGCGTGGGGACGTGCGAGAAGGTTTGTCCTCCCGCACCGGATGGTAAGCGCAGCGACCGAAAGGGCGCAACAGTGCGTCAACAGTTAGTGAACGACCAGGGAGCTCCTCCACCGCGCACAGGCTCCGGCTCCGACCGGCTCCAATGGCCGACCGGGCGGCGGTCAAATCATGGCCCGAATGATGGCATCCGGGCTGTTTGGAAAGTTTAGGAATCTGCTGCCCGACACCAACCCTGACGCATACCTACTTGCATCCAAACTGTCATCGCTAGCGCCCTCCCCCTTGTCATCGCCAGCGCCCTCCCCCTTGTCATCGCGACTACTCTTCCCCTTGTCATCGCCAGCGCCCTCCTCCTTGTCATCGCGACTACTCTTTCCCTTGTCATCGCCAGCGCCCTTTCCCTTGTCATCGCGACTACTCTTTCCCTTGTCATCGCGACTACTCTTTCCCTTGTCATCGCCAGCGCCCTTTCCCTTGTCATCGCGACTACTCTTTCCCTTGTCATCGCGACTACTCTTTCCCTTGTCATCGCCAGCGCCCTCCTCCTTGTCATCGCGACTACTCTTTCCCTTGTCATCGCCAGCGCCCTTTCCCTTGTCATCGCGACTACTCTTTCCCTTGTCATCGCCAGCGCCCTTTCCCTTGTCATCGCGACTACTCTTTCCCTTGTCATCGCCAGCGCCCTTTCCCTTGTCATCGCGACTACTCTTCCCCTTGTCATCGCCAGCGCCCTTTCCCTTGTCATCGCCAGCGCCCGTTCCCTTGTCATCGCGAGCGCTCTTCCCCTTGTCATTGCGAGCGGAGCGCGGCAATCTCGTTGGCGGAGGAGACCTGGTCCATGCGACGGCATTGCCGCGTCACTTCAGTCCTCGCCAATGACAAACTCAGTACCCGTGAGGACAGCAACCCCCTTGACCTCGTCATGCCAGAACATATATACTAATCACGCTAAGCAAAAACAGCTGTTTTCGAACCAAAAGGCAGGAGTTCAGATCGACGGCCAACCCGTCAGTACAAAATCGCAACCGGTCGTAGGGGCAAGTAGGCGCGCAAAGACCTGACCACACTCAACGCCGCTGACCAACTAGGCCACCGGGACAGCCTGTGCCCGCGCGCAGGGATGTCGGAAGGCATCCTGAGTACACGAAAAAGTAGGGGTCAAATAGTTGCGTACCAACCGGCCGTATGCTGACAACGATCTGAATTCCTGCCTTCCACCAACCGCAAACAACCACCAACCGCAAACAACCACCAACCGCAAGGACAAAGCCTCCGCACCAGAGAAAGCACCCGCACCAGAGAAAGCACCCGCACCATCGATCGAACCACCGGCAACCAAAACCCCGATACCATCGCCCAGCCCAATCGTCATTGCGAGGCGCTTGTGCCCTTGCGCCGTGGCAACTTAGCCGGCCTCACACGCTGTCATTGCGAGCAGAGCGCGGCAATCTCGTCGCCTCACACGCTGTCATTGCGAGCAGAGCGCGGCAATCTCGTCGCCTCACATGCCGTCATTGCGAGCGGAGCGCGGCAATCTCGTCGCCTCACACGCTGTCATTGCGAGCGGAGCGCGGCAATCTCGTCGCCTCACACGCTGTCATTGCGAGCGGAGCGCGGCAATCTCGTCGCCTCATGCGCCGTCATCGCGAGCGGAGCGCGGCAATCTCGTCGCCTCATGCGCCGTCATCGCGAGCGGAGCGCGGCAATCTCGTCGCCTCACACGCTGTCATTGCGAGCGGAGCGCGGCAATCTCGTCGCCTCACACGCTGTCATTGCGAGCGGAGCGCGGCAATCTCGTCGCCTCATGCGCCGTCATCGCGAGCGCAGCGTGGCAATCTCGTCGCCTCATGCGCCGTCATCGCGAGCGGAGCGCGGCAATCTCGTCGCCTCATGCGCCGTCATCGCGAGCGGAGCGCGGCAATCTCGTCGCCTCATGCGCCGTCATTGCGAGCGGAGCGCGGCAATCTCGTCTCTACCGTACCACGCGTAGGGCCGAATAATCATTCCCCCAGCACGCCCGCCCTTGCGCCTCCGCCCGGAGCCCGTGCCGTATAATGCCGCCCTGCTGGAGGTCCCCCTATGCCCCTCATCCTGACCAACGCCAACCTCATCGACTGCGTCAACGAGGGCGTCACTCCCGACGCCACCGTCGTCATCGATGACGACCGCATCGTGGAGGTCGGCTCCGGCCGGCCCGCATCAGCCAGTGCCCGCGTCATCGACCTGCACGGCGCATTCCTCCTGCCCGGCCTCTGGGACGTCCACATCCATCCCGAGTATCCCGTCCCGCCCGGTATGACCGTGGCCCAGGAGACCGCCAACTTCGGCCGCCAGCTCTCCCTCGCCCTAACCGAGGCCGGTGTCACCGCCGTGCGCTGCGGCGGCGCGGCCCACTTCATGGACGTTGCCTGGAAGGGCGCCTTCGACTCCGGCGACGTGATCGGCCCCCGCGTCTTCGCCTCCGGCTACTTCCTCACCACCACCGGCGGCCACTTCCTCTCCTCCGGCCAGGCCCGCGAGTGCGACGGCCCCTACGGCTTCGTCCAGGCCATCCGCGAGCAGATCAAGAACGGCGTCGACCACATCAAACTCAACCTCACCGGCGGCATCATGGGCCCCGACTGGGACCGTCACTGGCACTCCTTCTTCCTCGAGGAGGAGCTCACCGCCGCCTTCGCCATCGCCCGCCAGCGCGAGTTTCCGGTGATGGCCCACGCTGCGAATCCGGACGCCGTCAAGTCCGCCCTCCGCCTCGGCGCCAACACCGTCGAGCACGGCTACATCATGGACGAGGAGTGCATCGCCACCCTTGCCGAGTCCCCCACCTGGTACGTGCCCACCCTGGCCATCTCCCACCTCACCGAGGGCCAGGCCCAGAACGACTACGAGCGCCGGTGGCTGGCCCAGCGCAACATCGCTACCGAGCTCCAGTGCCGCGCCGACGCCGCCTCCGATGAGCACGCCCACTGGTTCCGCCGCGCCCTGGATTCCGGTGTGAAGATGGCCCTCGGTTCCGACATTCGCCCCCTGCGCGAGGCCGCCTTGCTGGAAATGGGTCTCTGGGTTCGCGACGGCGCGACCCCCTGGCAGACCCTCCAGGCCGCCACCCGCAATGCCGCCGAGCTATGCGGCGTCGGCGATCAGCTGGGCACCATCGAAGCCGGCAAGCTCGCCGACCTCATCGTCGTCGCCGCCAACCCCCTCGACGACATCAACCACCTGCGCCAACTCCAACTGGTCATCAAAAACGGCCGCATCGTCTCCGACAAGCGGCCAGCGTAGGTCAGTTAGCCGGTTCCGTCTGGGCAAGCCGTTCGGACGGACGCCACGGTTTCGCCGCCGGTTCCACACCCACCGGGTCAAGGCGATAGACCTTGCCGTACTGTGCGGCGGTTTCCAAATCCCCACGTTTTAAGGCTTGGTAGGCGGCATACGAACGCTCTGAATCGGCTGGTGGTATGCCTGCCCCCCACGGCGAACCGGGATGGGCAAACTCGATCTGCAGTTCAGCCGCGTAACCGTTGGTTTCTACCATCAGTGTACGGATACGTCCGGATTCCGAGTTCGTGGGGCTCTCGCCATGCCGGTCGGCGACTGGAACCATTCTGTAAAGTTCACCGTAGGAAGCCGCGAAATCAAGATAACCGCGGTCTATGGCTTCCCGTATATCTTCGATCCGATCCAAATCAAAAACGCGAACGAGGATGCCCCGAGGGTGATCGGGATCAATCAACACCTGTTCCATGCGGACGGCATAGCCCTTGTAGTAAATCATGCGGTGGATGATTTCTTTCTCGTGATGTTTCATCGGCGTCGCCTCGTCATTAAGTCTGGTTCCCACCGATCATCCGGACGGTATGCAGTTATAACCCAAGCTGCATCAGCGCCATCACTTCTGATGCCCCATACTACATGCAGGGCTAGTCCTTCTTCGTCATATTGTAATAGCAAAAGGCTTGGACCGATGTCGTCCGGAGGATATTCCTCAACAACGATGACATCAGCAATGCCGTAGGCCAAGTCCGTTTCCGGCAACGTGCGTTGCCGCATTCGAAGGCCGCCATGTCCGGTTGGCGCTACCATACCGGCGGCGACCAGTGCCTGCACCTGTTCAAGCAGGCTGGGCATGGCCTGGCCGCCGCCGAAACCGAGCTTACAGAAGCGCCACCGGGTTCACCGGCGAGCCCGTGCCGCCAACTACGCGCAGCGGGTTGATGGTCAGCATGAACTCCCAGCGGCCCTCTTCAGCGCATGCTTCCGCCAGCGGCTGCAGCAGCGCGTTGTCCAGCAGCCCGATGCCGTACGCGAAAATGCTCCCGTGCACCGACCAGGGCAGGTCGTAGCCGTTGGGCGTGTGGTCCATCATGTCCCATACCAGGATGCAGCAGTCGCTCTGCCGGATGAACTTCAGGCAAGACGCGTGCAGCCCGGGACGCTGCGCCGCGTCGCTGCCCCAGATGGCGTTGCCGTCGGCGTTCCACTTCTCGCGGCCGCCGTACACCACCAGGGCGTCGCCCGGTTCCATCTGCACCCCCTGGGCGTCGCAGATATCCTGCAATTCCCAAGCGTGGATGGGCGTTTCCTGGGTCACGTAATCGGTGCCCCGGTGCCGCGGCACGTCCAGCAGCACGCCTCGAGTGATGATGCCCTCCTTCCAGTGCTCCACCGACCCGTACTTGGCCCCGTCGAACTGGATCATCTCGTTGGGATCCTTCCCGTTCCACATCCCGTTGTGGTCCCACACGTGGCAAAGCGCGTCCAGGTGGGTTGTGGCGGTGCCGTGGTAGGAGATGCCGTAGTAGTCCGTGGACATCCCGCCGCCCGGCTCTCGCGGCCCCTTCCGCATGTAGTGGATGGCCGGCGTCGGGTTGTTCGGAGCTGGCGTTACCGGAAACTCCCGGCTCAGCGACACCGCCCGCCCCGTCTTGATCAGACCGGCGGCCCGCAGGCGCTTGGCGTCGTCAACCATGTTGACCGCGCCCTTCTGGTCGTCCGGACCCCAGCGGCCCCAGTTCACGTCGTCCTTCAGGTAGCCAAGCACTTCCTCTCTGCTGGGTACTTCCCGGTTGGTGGTCATGTGTTTTCCCTCCGTAGCGGCGCGGTCGATCCCGCGCCGGTCGCATTCGCCGCAAGGTTGCCACTATGCGCCCACAATGACAAGAGGGAAGAGCGGTCCCGCCCACATTGCGAAACCGCCCCTTCAATCTGCCTGGATTTAGCGTCCGTTCATTCGCCGGGTTCGGCAGCCTTCCGGAGCCGGTTCATCTCGCCTTCCTCCAGCCTACCCAGCAGGTTCTGCCCAAAGTCGGTCGCGTACCCGGTGATCCCGTGAACCACAACCCCGATCCCCCAGCCCAACAGCGGGCAGTAGAACCAAAGGCTCCCCGGTCTCGTCAGCAGATTCAGCGCCAGCAGGACGCTGACGCGTGCCTACTTGCCTTCAAACTGTCATCGCGAGCGCCCTTTCCCTGTCATTGCGAGCGAAGCGCGGCAATCTCGTTGGTGGAGGAGAGGTCGTCCAAGAGACGTGATTGCCGCGGCGTACGCTCCTCGCAACGACAAACTGGCCACGCGTGAGCAGCACGACGACAATTGACGACGAGGTAGAACACCTGATGCCCGAAGAATGACGGCTTCACCTGGGCACGTCTTCTGGCTTGCTGCCGTGATTCGTGCTCGGGATCAGCGATGGATTGTGCCACCATCGTCCTTCCGTCTCCGACGCACGTTTACCTTTCCCAGTCCCGTCCGTGGTAGCAGGCTTCCCAGAACTGGTACTCATACCGCAGGGTCGTGCGGAAGATGCGCTCCAGGTTTGCCCGCTTCGTCGCGTTGGCCCGCTCGCCGGCGTCGTTAAGCCGTTCCGCGAACCAGGCAACCACATCGCCCAGGACGTCGGGGCTGTGGATGTCGATCCAGCCCTGGTAAACGGCGTTATTGGGCTGGGTGCCGGAGTTGATGAGCCGCTCCGCCCAGTCCAGGTAGGTGCCTTCGGTCACGTAAAAGAGGGCCAGCAGGTCGTCGAAGTCACCCTCCAACGCGGTCCGCACCATGAAGTCACCGAACCCCTGCGTCACCGGGTTGGCCTCGGTCTCCAGGTACTGCTCCGCCGTGACCCCCAAGTCGTGAAATCCGTTCAGGAACAGGTCGTTCTCGGCGGACAGGAAGTTGGACAGGAACCCGTTCAGTATTTTGCCGGCCTCGTAATCCGGCGCGGCCCGGGCAATGGCCATGGACGTCAGCTTCACCAGGTCCTTGCAGAACACGTAGTCCTGACGGAAGTAGCTGCGGAATTTGGCGATGTCCAGGCTCCCGTCGCCCATCTCCAGCACGAAGGGGTGCGTGACCATCGCCTCCCACTGGTCGTGATACTTGGCGCGCAGTTCGTCGGTCAATGGCATAGCGTGTGCTCCGTAAGGAAAGGCTGTTATCGCCGCGACATGTTCATTGCCGGAACGCTATCGTCGCCGCAACGTTGTGATAGCGCAGAGCATATCGACGCGGCAATCTGGTCTCTGCTGACCCTGCCCTGCGCGGTGACCCGCCCAACGAACCCGCCCGCGGGCCCTGGTCGCCCCTAATCAGTCACGCCGATTCGGCAAGGCATCCGAAGAATCGATCCATCATCCCCTTGGCCACCGAGCCCATCATCCGCTGGCCGACCCGCGCCACCGATCCGCCCACCTGGCCGTCGGTGTCCACGTGCAGGTTGGTTCCGCCGTCCGCACCGGGAGTCAGCGTCACGCTGGATACGCCACTGGCGAACCCCAGGTTCCCGGAACCCTCGATCGCCATCTTGTAGGAATGAGGCGCATCCAGTTCCGACAGCGCCACGGTCGCCGTGAAATTTCCGCTGATCGGCCCCACCCGAACCGTTGCGCTGGTCCGGTACCGGTCCGGCCCGTCCGGGTCGATGCCGCGGCACCCGGGGATGCAGCCAGCCAGCACGTCAGGGTTCATCAGCGCATCCCAGACGGCCTGCGGTTCCTTGTGGAAATGGTAATCGCCGGAAAGTTCCATAGTGCGCCGATTATAGCAGGCCAAACACTGCCATATTGCCCGCGGTCTACCGGGTGCGACCGTCTTATCCGCCGACACGGGCGTGCGTGCCGTGCGTCGCGTTTGCTGCCCGATCTGACGCGGCGGCTAATCGTCAGAGGTAGTCGCAGGCGTGCTTTCAGCCGCTCCCGTGGCCGGTGGCGTGGACTCCGCCTTCTTCGCCGGGAACACCGCCTGGAACAACCCGTACACGAACCGCAGCCCGAACTCCAGTGCAATCAGGAACGCCAGGTAGTAGAAGATGGTTTCGGCCAGACTTCTGGTCTGCCGCAAAACCTCCAGCGACGCCTCCACGTCGAAGAACGTCGTGTCGATCAGGAAGATCGCCAGCACCGCAAAGGGCAGGATCTTCGCCAGGTCGCGCGACAGGTCCTCGTCGTAGTACGCGCACACCCGTATGGTGCTGACGGTGGCCAACGCTATCAGGAGAATGTCCGACATCTCCCGCCCTTCCGACAGGAAAGACAGCATGAGTGTCAGCACCACAAACCAGAAAAACGCGAAAGCCGGAAACAGGATGACATACTTGGCGACGTACCCGACAAGGTGCAACAAGTCGCGCAGCACGGGGATGCTCGAGTTGTCATGCTTGGAAAAGTCCAGGTTGAACATGTCCCGTCCGGCGATGAACCGGTAAAACCTGAAAATAAACACGGCGTAAATCGCCATGGCCAGCGCGTACACCGCCACGGGGCCCAGAACCCGCAACGCCTCGTCCACGATCAACCCGCCGGGGAACAACGCGTCAATTCCCGAAGGTCCCATATACTCCCTCGTCGTTTGTCATCGAGCGAATGCTGCCGTCCTATGCTTTGCTAACCGCGCCGGACATCCCTGGGCAGAGGTCTACCCTTCAGCAGACGTCTACCGTTCATCGGCCAGCAGCACCGCGTTCAGCAGCACCTGGGCTCCGTTGGCGCAGTCTTCGGGCGTGCTGTACTCGGCCGGCGCGTGGCTGATGCCGCCCACGCTGGGTACGAACACCATGGCCGCCGGCGTTATCGCGGCGATGGCCTGGGCGTCGTGACCGGCGCCACTGGGTAGGCTCACGTGCTCCAGCCCCGCCATCCCCGCCGCGTCCGCGATCAGTTGCTGCATATTGCCCGAAATTGGCACCGACGGCGTGTTGCGCTGGGCCGTCACGGTAACCGCCACCTGCTCGGCGTGGCCCACTTCCTCGGCGGTGCGGCGCAGCTCCACCTCCGCCGCGGCCAGCGATTCCATTCGTTCGTCCCGGAACTCCACGCCCATTTGCACGCGGCCCGGTATCACGTTGCTCGCGTTGGGATGCACGTCCATGGAGCCCACCGTGCCCACGCGGCACACCTCCATCTCGCCAGCGATGCGTCGCACCGCCAACGCGATCTGCGCCGCCGCCGACATGGCGTCCCGTCGCAGCGCCATGGGCGTGGTCCCAGCGTGGTTGGCCTCGCCCACGATGTCCACATGGTAAACCGAGCGGCCAGTGATCCCCGTCACCACTCCGATTGGGAAGCCGCCCCGGTGTAGCGTCGGCCCCTGCTCGATGTGCAGTTCCAGGTAGCAGGCCAGCTCTTCGGGCCGGCGCCGCGCCGCCTCGACGCGGGAGATGTTGCCGCCAACGCCAGGAAGCGTATCCGCCAGCGTAACCCCGTCGTCCGCTACAGCCGCGAAGTCCTCCGGCTCCCACAGTCCCGCCACCGCGCGGCTCCCCAGTAGCCAGCGGTGGAAGCTGGTGCCCTCCTCGTTGGTGAAAACCATCACCTCGACCGGGTGTCTGGGGACCCGCCCGGCGTCGCGCAACGACCCCACGACTTCCACTGCGGCGATGACTCCCAGTGCGCCGTCATACGCGCCCCCGCTGGGTACCGTGTCCGTGTGGGAGCCCAGCACGACAGCCGGCATGCTCGGGTCGGTCCCTTCCACCCGCCCAATGATGTTGCCGGCCGGGTCGATGCGCACGGACATGCCCGCACCGCGCATCAGGCCGATAACGTAGTCTCGGCCGGCAACATCCTGCCGGGAGAAAGCCACCCGCTGCATCCCGAATTCGTCGCGGCCGATCTCCCCGAGGGCTTTCAGGTTGTCGTTCAGGCGGGCTGAGTTTATGGCAGCCGATGCGGGTGTTGCGGTCATATTCCCTTCCAGTTGGTTGTGCAGTGGTATCGGGATGTAATGGCGGAGCGCGGCAGTCCCTCGATTTACCGGCGGCCGGGCCCGCGGAAGGGGCTCTCCATGTAATCGCCGACTTTCAGCGTGCCAAGAATATCGCTCCATGCCGCTTTGGCTCGCTCCGAATGGTCGTCCCAGTAGTCCATGGCGATGATCGCCAGCAGCGCCGTCGAGGCTTTCATAGCGTAGCAGAGCCTGGTGTGGGCCGGTCGCTTCTCCACCGGGTCAATGAAGTCCATCTCGGCCCAAACAATGGTCGTGTCGTCCACCCGTATGGTCAGCGGACTCCCCACTCGCGTCGGCTCCCGTTCGTCGTCAGCGATGTTCTTCTTGAGCCAGTCGGTGATAGGCGGTTCTTCCCACGGCTGCAACTGCGACCATTCGACATCGGGTCGAGACGCTGCCAGGTACATCACCCGCACGTCCAGTCGGATGTCGTCGTTGGGCGGCTTGCCGTCAAAGAACTGGAATGACTTCGATCCCTTTGGCATGTCTATGGTCCAGGTGTTCGGGACCTCGAACCGGACCGCCCCCTGGTTCGCCACGAAAATCCGGTTGCCGGGCTTCGCCGTCCACCCGTGGTTGTCGGGCAGGTTGAATTCGCGGCGCTCCCATCTCGTGCCCATTTCCGCTCACTTCGCCCTTGGCTTCACGGCCCGCCTAACCGGAACTCTCCAGAAGCCGCACCACCTCGTCACCCACCTGCTGGGTGCTGGCGTTTCCGCCCAGATCTCCGGTCAGGACGGTCCGCTCGTTCAGCACCTGCAAGACGGCGGCATTGACCCGGTCGGCCGCATCCGCTTCTCCCAGGTGGTCCAGCATCATCGCAACCGCGAAGATCGTGGCCAGCGGATTCGCCAGGTTCTTGCCGGTGATGTCAAAAGCGGCCCCGTGCACCGGTTCGAACATCGAAGGGAAACTTCCCTCCGGGTTGATGTTCGCGCTGGGCGCCAGGCCCATACTCCCGGTCACCACCGCGGCGATATCGGACAGGATGTCGGCGAACAGGTTGGACGCCACGATCACGTCAAAGTCCTCCGGACACCGCACCAGGTCCATGGCCGCCCGGTCCACCAGCAGCGATTCCGTCTGCACCTGAGGATACTCGGCGGCGACGTCCTCGAACACCTCGTCCCAGAACACCATGCTGAACGCCTGGGCGTTGGACTTGGTCACCGAGGTCACCTTGTTCTTGCCGCCGCGACGGACGCTGTGCTCAAACGCGGCGCGGATGATTCGCTCCGTGCCTCTCCGCGTGAAAACCCCGCTCTGGATGACCGTCTCGTGCGGCGTGCCTGTGTACAGCCGGCCGCCCACGGGCGCGTATTCGCCCTCCGTGTTCTCCCGGAAGATGACCATGTCAACGTCGCCCGCGGCTTTGCCCGCGATGGGCGACTCCACGCCAGGGTACAGCACCGCCGGCCGCACGCAGATGGCCTGGTCGAAAGCGCGCCGCATCGGCAGCAACAGGCCCTGCAGGGTAACGTGGTCGGGTATGTTCGGGTCGCCCACCGCGCCGAACAGCACCACGTCGCTGCTGGAAAGCTGCTCGAGCCCGTCCTCGGGCATCATCCGCCCCGTTTCCCGGTAGTAGTCGCTGCCCCAGGGGTACTCTGTGGCTCGGAACGACAGGCCGTCGGTCTGAGCGGTCACCGCGTCCAGCACCTTGCGTCCCTCGGAGATCACCTCCGGCCCGATGCCGTCTCCGGCAATAACGGCCAGGTCGTATTCGGCCATTTTGGCTCCTCTTGGCGATAATGGTTATTGAACGCCAGTTTATGCGCTGTTGTGGCGCGATGTCCACGCTGCTCAGCGCCCGCAGGTCGACGAGCGCGCCTTCACTCGTAGGGGCGAATAATCATTCGCCCCTACAGTTAGCTACGAGTGTTAGACGCTGTACTCCCGGCTACACGTCCCGTTCGATCGGCGCTCCCACGATACTGCCCCACTCGGTCCACGAGCCGTCGTAGTTCCGCACGTTGTCGTAGCCCAGCAGCTGGCTGAGCACGAACCAGGTGTGAGAAGACCGCTCGCCGATCCGGCAGTAGGCGATGGTCTCGCGACTGCCATCCACACCTTTGCCACTGTAGAGGGCACTCAGATCATCGGCCGACTTGAAGGTGCCGTCCTCGTTGACCGCCTGGCCCCAGGGGATGTTGGCTGCGCCGGGAATGTGCCCGTTGCGCTGGGAGCCCTCCTGCGGCAAGTTGGGCGGCGCATTGAGCGCCCCTGAAAACTCGTCGGGCGAGCGCACGTCCACGAGCGCATGACTGCTGCTGTTGACAGCCTCCAGCACATAGTCCCTGAGGGCCCGAAGGTCTCTGTTCTCAGTGGTGATGCTGTAGCTGGTCGCGGCATACGACGGCACGTCCGTGGTCGTCGGACGATTCTCCGCCAGCCACAGGGCGCGCCCGCCGTTCATCAGTCGAACGTCCCGATGGCCGTAGTACCGCAACTGCCAGAAAGCCCACGCGGCGAACCAGTTATTGTTGTCGCCATACAGGATGACAGTCGCGTCCGGAGAGACGCCGCTGCCGCTCAGCAATCCTTGCATCTCTTCGCGAGAGACGATGTCCCGCGCCACGTTTTGCTGGAGCTGGCTCTGCCAGTTCCAGGTGACCGCGCCGGCAATGTGGCCCTGTTCGTAGGCGGACGTGTCTACGTCCACCTCCACCAGCCGCACGTTCGCGTCGCCGCCGTGCTCGGCCACCCAATCGGTGGTTACTAGTGATTCCGGATGTGCGTAATCAGCCATGGTTACACCTCGCCTGCGGGGTATTTCGGTTGGGACGATGTTACGTTTTATTTATCGCCGGTCGGAGCCGGCCGGCGCGCCCATTATACATGGCGGCGGGTTCGAGCCCGGGAATCCAATCAGTCCAGCAACATGAAATCCCGCCGCACCTGCTCCAGAAATCAGGTGCTCATCCCGGAGCGCCGCGGGCGAACCGCAGCCCTGAGATTGGATGTACTGGTGTCGAGTTCATCCACCGGCCGCGAAACAGAAAAGTAACGTTTTCGCAATAGTTTGTTAATCGGCGCGCAACGGACGGTTAACACCCTGTGCCTAGCCTACGGTTTGTCACATTCACATGGGACGCCGGTCCACAACGTCCAGGTCACACGTTGCGTGACGACGCCTCGAGTCCGCAAGGAGGCACAAAATGCTTTCGGCCACGAAATCACTTTTAGGCAACGGTGTATTCACCCACAGCGTCGCTGCAGTCAAAGAGTATCCATTCTCGTTGCGGCGCACGTTGCTGGCGCTGGCGATCGGCCTGCTGGCGATCGGTCTGCTGGCTTCGTACAACGCCGTGTTCGCGCAGGACGACGCGCCCACCACCGAGTGGCTCAAGGGCTACTCCGACAACATCGTCACGGTGGTCGCCGCCGCCCTGGTGTTCTTCATGCAGGCCGGGTTCGCGTTCCTTGGCGCCGGTCTGATCCGGTCCAAGAACACCACCAACTACCTCACCAAGTCCTTCATGGACTTCGCCATCGCTTCGCTGGGCTTCTGGGCCTTCGGGTTCGCCTTGATGCTGGGCGACACGGCCGGCGGCTTCATCGGTTATACCGGTTGGTTCCTGACCAGCGGCGACTACGTGAGCTGGATCTTCCAAATGGTGTTCGCCGCCACCGCCGCCACCATCGTGGCCGGCGCCATGGCCGAGCGCACCAAGATACAAACCTATCTGGCCTACAGCTTCATCGTTTCCGCGCTGATCTACCCCATCTACGGGCACTGGGTCTGGGGCGGCGGCTGGCTGGCTGATATGGGCGCGCTGGACTATGCCGGTTCCGGCGTGGTGCACGCGGTCGGCGGTTTCGTCGCGTTGGCCGGCGCCGTGGTGGTCGGCCCCCGCATGGGCAAGTTCATCAACGGTCGAGCACAGGAGATGACCGCCCACAGCACTCCCTTCGTGGTCGCCGGCACCTTCATCCTGTTCTTCGGATGGTTCGGCTTCAACATCGGCTGGGGCGATGACATCGGCCTCAACGCCGTCAACACCCTGCTGTCCGGAGCCACCGGCGCGGTCGTGGCCCTGTACATCACGCTGATCGCCAAGGGCAAGGCCGACGTCCTCATGGCATGCAACGGCGCGCTGGCCGGCCTGGTCGGCATCACCGCTCCCGTCAACTTCGTCGATCCCTGGGCCGCGGTCGTCATCGGCGCCATCGCCGCGCCCATCATGTACGGCTCGGTGCTGCTCATGGAGCGCGTGCTGAAAATCGACGACCCGGTCGGCGCCATCAGCGTGCACGGCGTGACCGGCCTCTGGGGACTGCTGGCCATTGCCATCTTCGCCAACGACGGCGGGCTGGTCGGCGGAAGCGGGTCCCTCTTCGTCCCGCAGATCGTCAGCATTGTCGCCGTGGTGGTCTGGTCGCTGGCAACCGGCTTTGGCCTCTTCTACCTGCTGAAGTTCACCATGGGCGTGCGGGTCAGCGAGGAGGAGGAATTGCAGGGGCTGGACATGTCCGAGCACGGCATCCAGACCTACCCCGAATCCGCCGCCACCAGCTAACGCGCTAACCAAGAACATTCTCTCCCCTCATGCGAGGGCCGGGGGTTGTGGCCACCCTCGGCTCTCGTTTTTTGCCGTCGTCCCAGCGTCGCGACAATGACGAAATTGGCCGATCTCACCGGGCCTTCTCAAGGGCTCGATGGGCGTTTTCAGGGCGTCGACAGGGTGTTTTCAGGGGGTGGAAAACGGTGGAATTGGCTGATCTCGCCGGGAAATTCCAGGGCCTCGTTGGGGATTCTCGGGGCTTCTATGGGGGGTTTTGGGGTTGTGGATGACGGCGGAATCGGACAACGACCGCCATCGTTACGCCAACGAGATTGCCGCGCTTCGCTCGCAATGACAACAGGCCCGACCACCTGAGATGAAGGCCGGCGCGATTGACCAACGTGACGACCCTTACCAGACGATGGCGCGCGCTGTCGAGGTTAGCTGGTGTAGTTGCACCGCGGACCGCTACGACGTGGCTATCGATCGATGCGCTTCATGCCGGCACGGGTTCCGACGGCAAAGGGGCGTGGCGGGACGACTATCCAACCGATCCATTCGGGATACTACCCAAACAGTCAATCGGATGCGGACTCCTTTACGAAGTATTGAAGCATTATTGAAGCTTACACTGCGAGCTGTTCGTTTGATGCGAGCAATCCAACAATGCTAACTTAGAATCGTACCATAACAGCAGTTAAAATGTCGCGGCGCCGACCGCTTGTAAACTACTCGTAAATTTAGAGGGCGAAAATCATCTGGATACCCAGTTCTTCCATGGCCCGTCCAAACTGGGTGGGCATCCCAGCGGGCTGATATTCCGACTTGTGCTTGAAGACGGCGTGGCGGTCGGTATAGAGGGCGAGGGGAATGCCGCGGAGCCGGAGCAGGTTCTGCATCAGCAGGGAGTAGTTGCGGCTGTCTTACTGCTCACAGGACAAGGCGTTGACCACCGAGCGGGTGGCGTCGTCCACCGCCAGCAGCAACGTGAACAGCGGGCTGTTGTCGTCCAACCACTGGTGATAACTGCCGTCCAGCTGGACCAGCATGCCCGCTCGGGGCATCCGCTGGCGACGGACCCGGTGCTTGGGTGGGCGTCTGCGCCGGGAGCTTCGCAGTCCGGCGTCCAACAGGATGCGTCGCAGGGTAGTCCGGCCCATGTGGATGCCTTCGCGCTCGCTCAGCAGTTCGCTCAGATGGGTGTGGTTGGCTCCGTGGTATCGAGTGCCGGCCAGATGCACTATGTCGGCGATCACCGCCTCGGGCGTGGCGTTGACCGGTCCGCGGCCCCGGTGGCCGTGGGCTAGGGAAGCTGTACCCCGGTCCCGGTAAGCTGTCAGCATGCGTCGGGCGTGACGTGAGCTCACTCCCATCTACTCGGCCGCCTGATCCAACGTAATCTGCTCCGCTAGCAGGCTGTTCAAAACCTGGAGCCTTGCCTGTTCTTTTGGCGTCAATATCACATTCTCCATGAGGTGAGTGTTACATTTCTGCTGGCCAGTTAGCTCGAACTGTTACGCTAGACGTCGACATTGCGGCGGCAGATAACTGTACCGTCCGCCGTTTTGACGCCCTTTACAGTAACAGTTCAGAGTCGAGGGGAAACGAGCAGCTGACGGCAGGCGGCGAGAGGATTTAAACCTTGGGCGCGCCAGGTACCGAAGATGGATGCCAGCGTCATCTTGCTCTCGGTGCCCTGCTCCGAGCGGGTGCCGCCGCTGACCTTGCGGCTGATGACCAGATGACGCAGGCTGCGCTCGGCGGGGTTGTTGTCCGCTGGCACGTCCGGTTCGGCCACGAAGACGAAGAGTTCCTTGATGTGGCGCTCAATGCGCCGGCACAGCTTGCCCTGGACAGCCGACGGCTCAGACAGGAAAGGGCGGCAGATGGCCAGCAGCTTCCGCTCCAAGGCCAGTTGAGCGACACGCCGTCGCTGGGCCTGAGGATGAGAGAAGGCTTTGGCTTCCTCGTAGAGTCGATGGACTGCCGCCGCCCAGCGGGCCAGCGGGGCATCTTTGAGGTAGAGGGCCACCAAGTCGTGGATGTCCCGCAGCAGGTGCGCCCAGCACCGTTGCTTAGGGCCATCGTAATGGTGATAGGCGGCGTAGAAATCGCTGACCAGTACTCCGGAGAATGCCTCGCCCAGCGCCTCGTCCACCACCGCCTTGCCCCGACCCCGCCGCAGGAAGTAGCGCTCGGTGGGAGTGCTGAAAGTGATTGGTCAAGGGCTCGCACACGTAACCGTTGTTCCCATTTTGACGCCAGCCGGTTTCGTCGGCGTGGACCACTGGGCTGGCGCGGATGCAGTCCACCATCGCGGCCACTGCTGGTTGGGCCTGTTGCGCGGTCTGGTGAATGGCGCTCACAATGGCCCCCACGCTGAGGCGCAGCTGATGGACGGTGCGCAGATACCACTGGATGCTGCGGATCGGCAGGCGCCCTTCTTCCCGTAGCGTGGCGATGCGGCTGATCAGGTTGACGCCCAGGCGTTGGCGCCCCAGTGCCACGCCGTCCAGTTGCGCGGTGGGCACTCGGCGCCGCCGACACACTGGGCAGGTCCTGGCGATGAAGACATGCTCGGTGACTTGCACCGGAACCACCGGCAACTCGATGACTTCCCGGGTGCGCTGGACCCAGCCGCCAGTCAGGTGCGTCCCGCAATCGGGACAGCTCTCCACCACGTGCTCCACCCGATGGGTCGGTGTCATGCGCGGGCGGGCGAAGCCGTGGCGTCGCTGCTTTCGGGGCTGCTGCTGCGCTGGGGACTGGCGACCCGATTTCGCCTTGAGGCCGGGCATTCGCGGCGGGCCGTCCGGTTTCGCCCGGCCCTCCAGTTCGGCAATCCGCCGCTCCAACCGCTCAATCACCCGCTGCTGTTCCAGAACGGTGGCCTGCAGTTGGGCGATGATGGCGATGAGGAAATCGCGGTCGGCGGTGATCAGGTCACTCTCAGTATCCACTCCCTCTATATGACATAACCACCGCCACCCGTGCCAGCGTCTGGCAGCCCGCCTTCGGCCAATTTACCTCACCAACTCTGAACAGTTACCCTTTACACGTAACAGTTCAGACTTGAGGGGAAATAAGGAGTTGTCGGCAGGCGGCGAGTGGGTTGAGGTCTTGTGTGCGCCAGGTACCGCAGATTGAGGCCAGCGCCATCTTGGTCTCGGTGCCCCGCTCCGAGCGGGTGCCGCCGCTGATTTTGCGACTGATGACCAGATGGCGCAGGCTGCGCTCGGCGGCGTTGTTGTCCGGCGGCGCCTCCGGATGAGCCACGAAGACGAAGAGTTCCTTGATGTGGTTACTGATGCGTCGGCACAGTCTGGCCTGCGCCGACGCCGGGTCATCCCGGTAGGGACGGCACAGCGCCAGCAGCCGTCGTTCCAGGGCCAGTTGGGCAGCGCGTCGCTGCTGCTCTGACCGTTGCTCTGAGGGGTGGGTGAAGGCTTTGGCCTGTTGGTAGAGTTGGTGGACGGCGTCCGCCCACTGGACCAACGGGAGATCATCGGGGTAGAGGACGCGCCGGTCGTGGATGTCTCGCAACAGATGTGCCCAGCAGCGCTGCTTGGGGCCGTCATAGTGGTGGTAGGCGGCATAGCAGTCGCTGACCAGCACCCCGGCAAACTCATCGCCCAGGACCTCATCCACCACGGTTTTGCCGCGTCCCCTCCGCAGGAAGTAGCGTGCAGGAAGTAGCGTTGGGTGGGGGTGCTGAAGGTCCACACGTAACCGTTGTGTCCGTCCTCCCGCCAGCCGGTCTCGTCGGCGTGGACCACCGGACTGCCTCGGATCCGTTCCACGATGTCGGTCATCATCCCCTGGGCTCGGTCGGCCACCCTTGGTGTGGCGGCCACGATGGCGCCCACGCTGAGACGCCGACCATGCACCGCAGCCAGGTACCACTGGATGGTACGGAAGGGCAGCCTGGCCTCTTCCCGCAGCGCGGCAATCAGGCTGACCAGGTTGATCCCCAGGCGCTGCTGGCCCAGCACCACCTCGTCCAGTTGCGATGGCGGCACCCAGCGGCGATGGCACTGGGGGCAGGCGCGGGCGATATAGGCGTGCTCGGTTACCTGCACCGGAACCTGGGGCAACTCGATGACCTCCCGAGTGCGCTGGGTCCAGCCGCCGGACAACTGGATCCCACAATCGGGACACCGCTCCAGCGCGTGCTCCATACGCTGGTCGGGCGGCATTCTGGTTCGGGCAAAGCCCGAGCGACGGGGCTGGCGCGGCTTCTTGGGTCGATCCGGTTTCCCGTCGCCTTTGGGTTTCAGGCCGGACATCCGTCCCGAACCGCCGGACTTGCCCTTGCCCTCCAACTGGGCGACCCGCTTCTCCAGGCGTTCAATGATGGCCTGCTGTCGGATGATGATGCCGATGAGCACATCCCGGTCGGCAGTCCGGAGATCAATTTCACCGTCCATCCCAGCTATATGACATAACCACCACACCCAACGCCAGCCATCTCCAAACCCAATTCGGCCAATTCACCTCACCAACTCTGAACAGTTACCTTTACACAGTAACCTCGTCATGTCAGCATCTGGCTGATATAATCGCGCAGATTGGTAACGGTTACCGACACATGCCTGGGAGCGTGTTAGCCATGGCTGAAGACCTTTCCGCAATTGTTGAGTCCGGCGCTCCGGTTCTGATCGCTGCCGGAGGGCCCACCGAAGGGCCGCTTTGGCATCCCGGCAACTATTTAACCTACGTTCGGCATCGCGAAAGCATGTTGATGCGGTGGGACGGTGACGGCGAACCCGCTGTGATACGCACCGGTACCGGCGAAGGCAACGGTTGTACCCTGGACCCCCAGGGCCGACTGCTCATGTGTGAGGGGGCCAACCGGCAAATCACCCGCATGGACGCCGATGGCTCGGTGACTGCGGTGGCCGACCGGTGGCAGGGAAAACGGCTCAACCGGCCCAATGACATCGTCTGCCGCTCCGACGGCAGCGTCTATTTCACCGACCCGGAACGTGGCATCCCGGTGGAACAGCGGGAACTGGGCTTCTCCGGCGTCTTCCGGATTGCCCCTGATGGTACGTTGCACGTGGCTACCGACGAGTGCGAATACCCCAACGGGCTCGCGTTGTCCCCGGACGAATCGGTGCTCTATGTTGCGATCAGCCGTCTTGACGACCGCTGTGTCGAGAAGGGGGAACGAGGTGAGGTGTGTGCCCACCGGCGTATCAGGGCCTTCGACGTCGCCGCGGACGGGACGCTGAGCAACAACCGAATCTTCTGCGACATGTCATCAGCCGAGCCCGGGGTGCCGGACGGCATGAAAGTGGATACCGAAGGCAGGGTGTATTGCACCGGCTCCGGAGGGATCTGGGTGATTGATCCTGACGGCAATCGGCTGGGCGTCATCCGTGTCCCCGAGGTGCCCCGCAACCTGGTGTTCGGCGGCGCGGACCGGGATACCATGTTCATCACCGCCGGAGATTCGGTTTACAGCTTGCAAACCCGGGTCCGGGGCGTGGGGGTGCATTAGCGGCAAACCGTCCCGCGGGCGCGTCAGGCGGACCGGATACGCGGGCTCTCACGCGATCGACGGCGTTGCACCCGACGCGCTGCAAAACCCTGTCTCCATCCTGTTCACACCTGGGAGCCGGCGCAGTTGGTCGCGCTGATATCAATCCGGCCGACTTGGTGCAATTGCTCGGACCCGCGACCAGGGCCTTTCCAAAGTCACCCAACGTCCGTTCATGGTGAGCCTGTCGAACCATGGGGACCGTCCTTCGACAGGCTCAGGACGAACGGAAACGTTGGATTCTGCGACTTTGGAAGAGCCCTGACCCGCAACGGATGCGTTTTGACGCGGGCGGGGGCGCAAATACCATGCGGAGATTGATCCTGCGCGGCTTCGACTTGCGGTTTACCCGCCTCTCCCCCGCGCCTGCCCAATCGTACGCGCTTGACCGGCTCGGCGCCGTTCCGGAAAGGCGGTCATTCGCGTCACGACCCGGCCCGTGTTAGCATCGCATTTGCCCTAAATTATCCGGAGGTTCTCCATGAACATCACCAGGCATATTGGCGAATACGTCACCGGCACCGATATCGAGGACTTCCCACCCGATGCCATCGCAGCCGCCAGGGGGGCCATCATGGACTGCCTGGCCTGCATGCTGGCCGGCTCCCGGGAATCCCTGTCGGACATCCTCTGCCGCTACGTCGCGGCCGAGGCGGCGGCCCCCGCCGCCAGCGTCGTGGGTCGGGGATTTCGGACCTCCGCGGCCAACGCTGCCCTGGTCAACGGGGCAATGGCCCACGCTCTCGACTACGATGACATTACCCAGATCACCAAGACGCACCCCACCGCAGTCTTGCTGCCCGCCGCTCTGGCCGTGGCCGAGGAGTGCGGCGCCTCCGGCAGGGACATGCTGCTCGGTTACATGTCCGGGTTCGAGGTTGCTTGCGCCGTGGGCGAGTCCTTGAGTGAAGCCTACTACGATGACCTGGGATGGCATCCCACTGGCCCCCTGGGCGCCGTCGGGTCGGCGGCAGCCGCGAGCCGGATCATGTCGCTGGACCCCGAACAGACGGCGATGGCCATCTCGCTGGCCGCGTCCCAGGCATCAGGGCTGCGACAAAACTTCGGCACCATGACCAAGCCTTTCCACGCCGGAGACGCTGCCCGCGCCGGCGTGGTATCCGCCAAGCTGGTCAGAGACGGTTTCACCTCCAGTCCGGATGCCCTGGAGGGACGCTTCGGGTTCATTCGCGCCTTCTCCGGCGGCCAGGGTTTCGACAGCCAGCAGGTGGCGGAGAACCTGGGCAAAAAGCTCTACCTGGTGGAATCGGGCATCGAAATCAAGAAGTACCCCTGCTGCGGCAGCGCTCACCTGGCTCTTGACGCTACCTTCGACCTGCTGTCCCAGGGCGCCATAGACCCGGAGGCCGTCGACCGTATCGATGTGATGGTGGACTTTGACCCGCCGCGCTCGCTGATCCATTCGCGCCCGGTGTCGTCTCTGGAAGGCAAGTTCAGCATGCAGTATTGTCTGGCAGCCGCCCTGCTGGACCGCCGGGTGGGGCTGCAGTCCTTCACCGACGACCAGGTGATGCGTCCCGAGGCCCAGGCGATGATCCCCCTCATTGACATGCGCCGCATCCCGGGCAACGAGGGCAAGCCAAGCTGGACCGAAGGCTACCACCAGGTTGACGTACAGTTGAAGGACGGAAGCACACTCCGGCAACAGGCGCACCGCGCCAGCAGCGGCGCCCTGCGGGGCGTCACAGTGGAGGATATCCGCGAGAAGTTCCGGGACTGCGCGTCTCAGTCACTGTCCGAAGCAACGACGGCGGAAGTCCTGTCCCGCCTGGACCTGCTGGAAGAAGGGGCACCCATCAACGGTTTGGTGGACTTGCTCCGGGGCTGAACTTCTCGGACGGCTCCCGTCACAGCCGGAATAAATGTAGAGAGTCAGGCCGTCCCCGAACCTCTATACGGCCGCCAGCGCATTGCCTCACATAAAATGCTACCGAACATTCGGAGGCAGCCACGCGAGTGGAGGCATGAGCAGGATGGTAAAGCAAGAGTTGCTGGCTACAACGCGAGACCGTTACCGTTGCTCTTCCAAAAAGGACAAGAGCCGGATCCTCGACGAGTTCGTCGCGGTCACTGGACACCATCGGAAGCACGGCATCAGGTTGCTCGGAAAGCTTGACGACCGCGGAGACACACCGCGTTTGGTGAAAAGCCGGCGCATCTATGATGAGGCCGTCAGGGAAGCGGTGATCGTGATCTGGGAAGCCGCCGACCGTATTTGCGGAAAACACCTGAAGGCGGCGCTGCCTCACTTGGTGGACTCCATGGAGCCGCCATGGCCACCTCGATCTTGACCCCGAGGTACGAGACCGGTTGCTGGCTGCCAGCGCAGCCACTCTCGACCGTCTTCTGAAGCCGATCCGTCCCACAGCAGGCAGCCGGCGCAGACGCCGGCGTCGACAATCGATTGGAAAACGTGTTCCGGTACGTACCTACAATGACTGGAACGGACCGCCGCCGGGCGTTCTGGAGATTGATCTGTTGGCGCACTGTGGTGGACCACTGCCCGGATCATTCATCCACAGCCTGGTCGCCACCGACATCTGCACCGGTTGGACTGAAGCCGTTCCCCTCCTGGCCAGGGAGTAGTCCCTAGTTGTGGAGGGACTGGAAGCCATCGGGCAGCGATTACCGTTCCGCATCCGCGGTATCGAGTTCACCCGATCGCGAGCATACCGCAGCAACGACCAGGCCTGGATCGAGCAGAAGAATGGCTCCGTGGTACGGCGTTTCGTCGGTCATGATCGTTACTTGGGGCAAGTTGCCGATCAGACCATGGCACCTGTACGGGGCGTTGCGTCTGTACATGAACTTCTTCCAGCCTTCGTTCAAGCTGATCGACAAGACCCGGTACGGGGCCACCACCGTCAAACGTTACAGTCCGCCGACCATGCCCTGCGACCGGTTGATCCAGCAGGATGAAACCAGCGATGAGATGAGGGCCGCGCTGACGGAGTACCGGGCCAGGCTGGATCCGGTGCTGTTGCTGCATACCATCCGTGAAGCCCAGTCGGCCTTGGTGGCGGCGACTACTCCGGAAGTGCGGGAAACGCCGTCAGGCGAAAGCCTCAGCAGGTTCCTGGCCAAGTTGCCGAGGCTGTGGCGCCAGGGTGAGGTCCAACCTACTCACGCAGCTCGCGTGCGAGGTCCCCGGCACTGGCGGACCCGCAAGGACCCTTTCGAGGGCGTCTGGGGCAACGTGCTGGTCTGGCTGCAGGCCGAACCGGACGCCACGGGCAAGGCGCTAATGGCTAGGTTGCAATCGGAACACCCCGACCGTTTCATCGAGGCACAGCTGCGAACCATGCAACGCCGAGTGAAGGAGTGGCGCGGCATCATGGCGAAACAACTGGTTTACGCTACTACCGATGAAACCTTCGTGGAACTCGATGGACTGCCGGAACTGGCGTTGATTGGAGCGGATTCCAAGTGCTAAAGTTTCGGTAACATTTCTCAGTGAGGCAACAGGAAGGTCTGGAGGTTGTCGGCCGGCGCGCCGATGAAGTCCCAGGAGCCGGTGCTCCAATTATTTGATTCGGTTGACCAGTGCTGGCGTTCGACTCGCCAGCCGGCTGGAGCCGCCGCCCGTCCCTGGCGTTCAGTGTGCCAGTACGTGGCGATAGCGCTGTTCCTGCAATGAGGCACCGAGATGCCGGGTTTTCCGATGGGCTGGCTTCGGCTGCTCCGGCCGTGCCCGCCACTGCGATCATGACGGCGAAGACGGCGAGTGCGGCTACTGCCATGCTGGTGTGGAGTTTCGTTTTTCTATTCACCTCGTGCCTCCAATGGGTTCTTCGATGCGGTAGGCATTTGTAAATATTTGCGTTCGGCGTCGTTAGCTGGTTTTGACCCTTCCGGACTTCAGGTTGTGGCCGATTGGCCCGGTTGCCTCATTTGGTGAGCACGATATTTGGGCTTTCCTGTCCTGTTGGGCCTGTACGTCGAAGGGCTTTTCCTGAGGCCGAGTTGCCTGCGCCGGACTGGTGAGCGTCTTGTGTGCGTTTTCCTCTACTAGAAAATTGCGAAACTAAGTCCGCGTTTCTGTGAACAGCAACAGGGGCCGCTGAAGGGCCTATTTACGTTGCTTGGATCCCTTACGGGTATGGCGGTTCGACAAATCGATGATTCTTGATGGGCTACGCCAACGGCGTCAGGCCAATGTGATCGGCGGTGTGGACACATCCACCCGCCGGGCCCGGCTGTCGTCGGCAAGAACTCCCGCGCTCGAGCACTAGCTGTTCCGCCATACGCGAATGATGTCATAATCGGATGGGCTGCCCAAACGCAGTTGTCATTTGACAAGCTTGCTTAAGGAGCTAGGGAATCTTAGCCGTTCTGGGAGATGACGTTGCGCTCAGCGGTTGACCAGGAGATCAGAGATCTAATTCAAAAGAACGGACGAATTACATTCGCTCGGTTCATGCAAGTCTGCCTGTACTCGCCCAGTGGAGGCTTTTACTCTGCCCGGGGCAACAGGATCAGCACCCATTTCGGAACCTCCTCCACGAGCCACCCGGTTTTCGGTGCCCTGATCGCGCGGCAACTGGAGCAGATGTGGCACCTCCTCGGAGACCCTCCCGTTTTCCACGTGATCGAGGTGGGTTCCGGCGATGGCATTTTGGCTCAATCCATCGTGGATGCCTGCCGGAGGATGGGCCCCAAGTTCGCTCAAGCGCTTTACTATGTCGCTGTAGACTACGAGCCTGGATGGCTCCAATCACCTGACCTCACCTTTGACTGGGCCAACAAGACTGGAGATGGGATACCCTCAGGCAGTCAAGACACGATTCTGGGAATCCAACGAGTTAAAACCGCAGGACTTCGGGCGTTCCGAAATGTCGTTGGTTGTATCCTGTGTAACGAATTGATCGACAACTTCCCGGTCCATCGGTTCGCCATCCAGGGTGGAGGAGTCAAGGAAGTCTTCGTCACATCGGCGGGGGGCAATCTCACCGAAGTACTGGACGAGCCATCCTCACCCCGCATCGAACAGAGGCTGACCGGCTTGGGCTTGTCCTTGACGGAAGGGTATCGAGGTGAGGTGAACTTGGCCATGGAAGACTGGACTGGCCAGATTTCCAGAGCCCTGGACCGCGGGTTTGTTCTCACTATCGACTACGGTCAACTGGCCACTGACCTCTACTCGTCCCAGAATGCCCAGGGTACGCTGATCTGTTTCAATCGACACGTCGTCAGCAGCGACCCGTACCAGCACATCGGGCTACAGGACATTACCTGCCAGGTGGACTTCACGTCCCTCATGCGAATGGGTGAACGGCACGGTCTGGCTCCCGTGGGCTACGCCCTACAGAGCCAGTTCCTGACGAACCTTGGTTTCTTCTCGTTCCTCGATGCCCTCCAGACGCAAGGTCTATCCGCAGCCCGAACGGAACTGAGCCGTATGGCCATGATGACCCTGGTGGACTCGAACGACTATGGTGACTTCAAAGTGCTTGTCCAAGCTAAAGGGAACGGGTTGGGCGGTGAGCTCCTGGGGTTTGACGGCCCGAAAAGGTAACGGGCATATCATCCAGCTCACGTACACATGCGGCGGCGTTCGCCCTTTGGAGAAAGCCACCGAGTGCAGTTTCAAATCAGAATCGAGGGTGATTTGATTGCGGAAAGGCCCGCCGCCACGCTCAGTGAAACATCGGGTTGCGGAAATGCCAACCCGATGTTTCACAATCTGAAATCGTAAGATAATGAGAAGTTTTGAAATGCTTGCAAGCCCCAATCCGCCTTTCAGCCGCCCCCATTTTGACGCCGAGCCAGGAGGAGCGCTGCATGCCCACCGAAGCAGGACTACAAGATCAAGCCGACCACTTACGAGACGTACTGGTCGAAGATCTCGTTGAGCAGGGCGCCATCAGCAGCGAGGCAGTGCGGCAAGCCTTCGAAAATGTGCCGCGGCATTTATTTGTCCCACGAGTCGATGTCGCTACCGCCTTTTCAGACCAACCCATTTTTGTTCGTTGGGACCAGGGAACACCCGTCAGTTCTTCAACTCAGCCTACGATGATGGCTATAATGATCGAGCAATTGGGCTTGGAGCTTGGCTCGCGGGTGCTGGAAATAGGTTCCGGTACTGGCTACAACGCGGCTATCTTGGCTCACATTGTCGGCGACAACGGCAGCGTCATAACTGTGGACATTGACCAGGACATCGTGGATGAGGCCGCCGGCAACCTATCGAAAACTGGGTACGACAATGTCAAATGTATATGCTGGGACGGATTCGAGGGGTTTTCCGCAGACCAGCCCTATGACCGTATTATCGTTACCGTCGGCGCCTACGATGTTTCACCCCATTGGGTCGATCAGTTGAGGGATGGCGGGATAATGGTAGTGCCACTATGGTTCAAAGGATACCGTTTAAGTGTGGCGCTTGAAAAGCACGATGGTGAACTCAAAGGCTTGTCTGCGTCACTATGTACGTTCATCCCGATTCGCGGGATTTGGCAACGAACCGAGGGCTATTTCCCAATTGGTGATCCCCCCAACGACTCCCCGCAAATGGCCATAGCATTGGACTGGTACGACTAGATCGCCGTCGAGATTTGAACCGACTGTTTGCTCAAGACGCTAGCCTCCGCGAGACCGGGCGTTCACTGGAAGGCCAGTTTCATACTCAGGACATTTTCTCCGGCCTTGACATGTTCCTTACGGTTTCCCCCAAGAATTTTCAGCGTTTATTCATCGTCTGAGGCCACGCTATTTCACGGTTTCGGTTATGGCCTGATCGCCCTCTACAGTTTGAGTGCCGCTTTGATATCAGACAGGTCCCCTGAACAAGTGGTGGTTTACGGGAATGACACGGCTTATGATCAGTTGAATGAACTTCTTGATCAATGGGATCAGATGGGTCATCCTTCGATTCTCGATTTACATATCAGTGCGTTCTTCAGCCATCCGAAATTCATCCCTGAAGGCCATTGGATAATCGCCAAAAGGTCGGCTTATGCCTGGGTCCTGTCGTGGGGAACCTGAGCATTCTGTACCCCGGTTTGGTTCTCGGGATCCAGCATGTCAGATGTTCCGGAAATGGATGACACGCCGGCCCAAACTGCATCGCCTCTACGCCTTTCATTACCGCGTTGATTGAGTACTTGGGTCAGGGGAAAACGGCACGAAACATCCGGTGGCTTTCCCCTTAATCTGATAGCGACAGAGCCGCGGGCAATGAATCCGCTCCGCTGGGCTGCATTCTAGTTCGGATACTTGCTGAACATCATGAAGCCGTTACTGTCGGGCGTATTGCAGCCCGCCAGGGCGGTTTCGGCCTTCACCGTCACCTGCCGTGCACCCGCCGTTCCCCGAAGCTGCTGAATGCTGTCAGCGTACAGGACGGCGCGGTTGCGTCCCGTTCCATTATTTCCGCCACTTGAAAGGAAGGGATGGGGACCTTCGACCCTGATGTCGTCGGCATAGAAGTCGTGGGCCTCTCCCAGCTTGACACCGTGCCACTGGAAGCCCTCCAGGAATTGCTGCGTGAACGTGAGGTAGCCGTCGTACGGGTTGAATATATCAACATCATCAGGACCCAGTCCGGAGCCTTCCCACATCTTCCGCGCCAGGCTGGCGACCACCTCCTGATGCTCCTCCAGAGTTGCCATGGTGCTCCGACCCCTGCCATTGTTCTGGGCATGGTTGAGGACGTAGACCGGCTGTTGCCTCAGGTCCTTGGCACGCTCAGCGGTGGTGAAGATGAACGCCCCGCAGGTATTGACTGGCCGGTCACAGTCATATATCACCAGCGGTTCCTCGATCACGCGCCCGGTCAGGTAGTCCTCAAGGGTGAGCTGATACGGCTCGTGCAGAGCGTAGTAACTCCAGGGAGTCATCAAGCCGTTTCTGCGCAAGTTCAAGCAGAGAGGGGCCAACCCGTCGTGGGACTTGCCGTATTTTTTGCAGTACTGTTGGAAGATCACCAGGTTGTTGAACATGGCGCCGCTTTGATAACCCCACGGCAGCGAAAAGGCGCTATTGCCCGGGGCCTCCTCATTGTTATTCTGGGGATTGTTGTGCCCGTACCGGCCTTCGAGGTTGACCATCGGGTACCATACGAGGGCGGTCTCGCATAAACCGTCACCGACCGCTTGAGCGGCCAGCCCCATCATCGGGCCGATGTAGGGCGCATCGGACTTGAGATATTTTACGTTCTTCAGGCCCAACTCCCGCTGCATCCAATCTGCCGAAGCATAGGTCAGGCCGTCTTCGGTGTCGTAGGGCGGGTCAAAATAAGGTCGAGGCGCCCAGGTCTGTTCGGCGCGGGTCTCCGGGCTGGTGATAAGCCCATCAATGTCGTCCAGCGACAGCCCCGCGTCCGCGATTGCCTTCAGGCAGGCCTCCTTACTCAAGCCGCCGCAGCTCCGGTCCAGGGATACACCATCCCAGCGCCGGTCAATATGGGACTGACCCCAACCTACAACGGCGACCTTTCCCCGGTGCTCCCAGATTCCCATGCCTTCCCGATCTCTCATCCAACTCGTGCCACTAACCATCTCAGCTCCCCTATGCGCTCTGCGCTTTTGACCGTATCCGTTGAACCCAGGTGGGCTAGTCGAGCACCCGCCACTCGTGGACCAACTGGCCGGTACTCGTTGATTCAAATATCAATTCCACCGGGGCTCCAACGGGAACCTCCCCCGGCGGGGTGCCCGGCAGGTTGGACAAGAAGTTGATGCCCGGGTCCTCGTCCAGGGTTATCACCGCAAAGTTGATGGGCTGCGCCGGCCGAAACCCCCTGATGCGGGAGTCGCGTATCACCAGGTACACGTCAATGTGTCCCTTGCCTTGCACCTCTTTCCATTCCAGGTTGTCGGCCGAGCCGCATTGGTTGCACCGCTGGGCGGGCGGGTAATGCAGCCGCTCGCACGCGCTGCAGTTCTGCAAGACCAACCGCCGCTCGTTACAGGCGTCCCAGAAGGGCTTGGTCAAATCATCGGGAACCGGGGAAGGTCTCTCTAGGCCTGGGATCGTTGACATGGTTCTCTTCTCCTGTGGAATCTTGCGCGCCGCTCGTTGCCGTTACCGGCGCCATCCAGCGCGAATTATATGTAGTGTGCTTTTGCTGGTCAAAGATGTTCGTCGCCCACCGTTAAGTTCCCCTGTGTCCCCACCAAAGCCCCGCGCCAATATCATGGGCGGCGTCCTTCAGGTGCTAGTCAGGATAGGCCCGTGGGAAACAAAAAGAGTGCGGCGAGCGCGTCTAATCCTGGTTCGTATTACCGTTAATCCACGGCTCGGTATCTCCGGCATCCATCCAGACGAAATTGAACCCCGCTTCCAGGGCAAATTGGCGATCCAACTCCGTATCGCCAATATGGTAGTACTCCGCCGCCGAAAAGCGAGACTTCACGTCCGGGAGACCCTGCTTCGATGAGACGAAACTCACCTCGATGCTGTGTCTGTCCCAAATGGACTGCTGTACCGGCAGCGGACGGTCAGACGAGCTACCGATAATGCACCCATGCGCCTGGGCGTTCCTGACCATGCTCATGGTGACAGGCCCGGGAGGGTCTCCTGCTTCCAGTGTTCCATCGATATCGAAACTGACCAGTACTGCCAAGTATGGCCTCCCTTCGCAAATTGGTTTGAGATGATATTACCCAACACTGGAGCGGCTTTACCCATGTTGGGCGTACTCGCCTAAGGTTCCCCACCCACCGAGGGGTCCGCCCATTGGACGATTCCCCGCGTTCCCAAGTCCTCGATCTCCTTGTCGTCGTACCCAATTTCCCGAAGCAGGGGCTTGGTGTGCTGGCCGATTTGGATGGAGGTTCGGTAGATTCCCGGGGTCAGGGACAATTCGACCAACCCGCCGTAACGGAGGTACTTTCCCACATAGGGGTGCTCCACCTCGACGCTCAGAGCATTCGCCTTAGCGTGGGGATGGTCCGCATAAAACTCTCCTTCGAGCGCTTCGTCCGCACGGACACAGCCGATGTCCGCCTTGATCAGCAACTCTTCCCATTCGGCAGCGGTACGCCCGGCGAGGATTGCCGAGATCTCGGTGGTCAGTGATTCGTCATTGGCCTGTCGCGCCTCTGGAGTAGAGAAGCGGCGATCGGCCAGGAGTTCTGCCCGCTGCACAGTGCGGCAGAATGTTTCCCACTCATCCTGGAACAGACAACCCAGGAACACCCAACCTTCCCGGCAGCGATAGAGACGGTATAGAGCATGAAGGCCATGGATCTCTTCGTCGGGCATGGCAATGGGAGGGCGGTTTGCGTGGTCGTAATACTCATCGGCACTAGTCCAGGCATTGGCGTTGAGCATGGTGATATGGACCGGCTGGCCTTTACCGGTTAGGTCCCGCGCCCGAAGGGCCAGGACGATGCCCGTGGCCACAGCCGGCGAAGTGTTTTGGTCAGGTCCCCAGTTGGATTTCATGAGCCATCGGGTCGCCTCAACGGTCTCCTCAATATCCATGACCCGTTCCGGAGGTGGAGGCATGCTCCGGCCCATCTGCCGCATGGCGCCGCCCATGATAGCGCCGGGAATGGGGTGGGCGCCCGGCCTGCGCGCGTGTTCCCCGTGTTCACCATAAGTCCCCATCCAGACATGGACCAAGCGGGGATTGATCTCCCGGCAGGTCTCCCAATCGACCTGGAGACGCTCTGGAACGCCGAGGCGAAAGTTGTGCGAGAGAACATCGGCCCTGGCGATGAGCTTGTGGATGATCTCTTTGCCCTCAGGGGTCTGAAGGTCAACCTGAATGCCTTCCTTGCCTGCGTAGGTCCGTGGGTCGGCCACTGCCTGTGAAGTGGAACGCCGCCCTTCATCCAATCGCCTGTCGGTGGCGTCGATCTTAATGACCCGCGCCCCGAGGTCCGCCAACAGGGCGGCGCCATAGGGCCCGGCCTGAATGGTCGCCAAGTCCAGGATGGTGACCCCTGACAGGGGGTGGGCCGCCACATCGGTGCCATTCGCCTCAGGCGAGCCACCGCTTACGGCCACGGACTGCTGCCGCAGGCTTCCCAGCACTTCGGCATTGTGCTGTCCCACATCGGGGGCTGGACCGCTGGGCTCCCCCGGGGTGTCCTTTAAATCTACGAGCGGGGCCAAGGTCCGCATGGGGCCCACGCGGGGATCATGGATCGTTACCACCGTCCCGTTGGCGACCACCGCGGGATGATCCATGGCCTGGACGCTGTCACGATAGGGCTCAGCGGCGATGTCGCCGTCCTGGAGATAAATTCCCATCCATTCGTCGGCGGTCTTCTCCAACTGCTTCTTCAGTATCTCCCGGCGCAGGAGCTCCCGGTTCTCCAAGTCAATGGCGGGAACTTTCTCAAACCGCTCATCCTCGAGCAGGTATCCAAGTCCAATGGACTTGAGATGCCCCTGGATGTGCGGGACCCTTTGGTTGGCGTGTTGGAGCCATGTGCCGTCCTTGGTCCGCACCGGAACGTATCCTATGGAGGAGAGGCCTCGATTGCCGCCGGGTCTGCCGGGAAACCGCTCCGGGTCCCTGCGCCGGAGCTGCATATTCACCAGTCCGCCGTCACCGACATTGTTGTCGTGGGGAGAAGCCAGAGCCTGGACGATGCTGGTCTGGACCCATTGCCCACGCCCGCACAGGTCCCGCACGCGGAGGGCGGCAAGGATCCCGCGCACCGCGGCCTGGCTGGCGTGCCAGCTACCGGTGCACACCGCCGAATACACTGGGCCGTCCCGGTCAGGCTGTCCTTCCAAGTTGAGCATCCGGCCCGCTTTGGCCGCAACGACACCCTCGTACCCTTTCACCCGGCGGATCGGGCCCTTTTGCCCGAAGCCGGTGATGGAGCAGTAAACCAGGCGTGGGTAAAGTTGCGACAGGGTTTCAAACTCCAACCCCCAGTCGGCCATGTCTCCGGGACGGAAGGACTCTACGAGTACATCAGCCTCTCCGGCTAACTGGATGGCTTGTTCGCGGCCTTCTGTTGTGCTCAGGTCCAGCACAATGCCTTTTTTTCCGCGATTCCATGAAATCCACGCGGGTTGAAAGCGGAAAGGATCTCCGCCCGGAGGTTCAACCTTGATCACCTCGGCCCCGTAGTCGGCCATTACCAAGGTGCAGATGGCCCCTGGCATCCCCAACGAAAAATCCAGGACGGTTAGGCCTGTACATGGTCCTGCCACGGTTCACCTCCCCCTTGAGTTGTTTGGGTTCCCGTTTTGCAAAGCAACTGGCCTATCCCTCGGTAGACACCTACCGTTCCGGCACGTTTGCAGGACGTACTAAGCTCGGGATTACCCAGTTCGCAGGCCAAGCTAGCTGGCGAGACCGAGTATGCAGCCCACTGAAGATGCGCGTCAACCTGATTCGCACCGGACGGCCTCCTCGAACCCTTCCCTATCAGTCCCGCTCTATAAGTTGACGGGATCAGAAACTATTTTTGGAGTAAGTGGCGTTGTGTGTTGGGGGACGGAGACCTGTGGTCCAGAGGCGTGGAGGTATCGTTAGCCGCACCTCGGACCTAGAAACCGGGTCGGAAAGCCCTGGTTGGGGTAGAAGGATTTCAGACGTAAAGCCGACGTGAGGAAAATCAGGGACCATAGTTGTCCGAGCCGGGCAGCGCTGAAGTTGGCCGCGGGATTGGCGACAACAGCAAGGACATCATTGAGGACGACGCGGTGGCCTGCTGCGCCGCCACCGGTACTGCCCGACAGCCCGATTTTGCCCGCCACCAGGGTGAGATTGGCCACCGTGGCCGCCAGATACAGCTGGAATTTCGTCTTGACCCTACCGAAGTAGCGGGCCTGGCGGATTCCCAGCTGGACCAGCCGGGCCAGCCGATGCTCTACCACCACTCGGCGCGCTGGATACTCGTCGTAGGCAGCGCTCTGCTGCAACGCTCGTGCCTGTTGCAACATGCCTTCCTGCGGATGGATTTGCACCCGCCGTCCCGGCCTGCCTTGGGCCGCGATGCACTGGGAGCGCAGCGGACAGGCCCAACATACCGCTCCATCAAATCGGAAAGCCTGCAAGCGATGGACACGACCGGTGCCATCCGTCCGCTTTCCCGCCGGCACGATGGCGTGGGTAACCTGCCCCGCCGGACAGGTGCAACTGCCCGCGGCCAGGTCAAGGTGCAAGTCATTTTTGGGAAAGTGTTTCCGGTCGGGCCGGCCCGGCGCTTTGGCCACCAACCGGCGTCCCGCGTCGGCGAAGGTCTGGCGGGTCCCGCCGTCCCCATAGGCGGCGTCGCCCATGGCTTCCTCCACCACCGAGCCGGTACTCGCTTCGCTCTGCTCCACCAGTTCCAAGGCCCCCAGATTGTCGGGAGCGTTGCCGGGCAACACGTCCACGGCGGTGATCAGCTGGCTGTCGGTGTCCACCACAATCGCCGCCTTGTGCCCGTCAAACCGTCGCCGGCTGCTCTGGTGCCCGTGGCGCATCTCTGGGTCGTGCACCGACAGCATCCGGTCCTTGCTCACCCCATCCCTGAGGCTCACCCCGTCATCAGCATGAGCAGCAACATCGCCATCGCCGCTCTTGCGCTCGATGTCCTGGAGCAGCAACTGTGCCAACAACTCCGCCCCAGCCACTGTGCTCTGCCGCTGGGCGCTGTCCTCGGGCAATTCCACCCACGCCTGCCGCGCCAATTCCAGCAGCCGGTCCGCGTCGGCCACTATCTCAGCCAGCAACGCCGCCCACGCTTTGCGGTCCGACCAATCAATCGCCGCCTCGCCCTTGATGCTGGAGCCCAGGTACCTCGCGTACCCCTGGGCTTCGGCCCATTCCCCGACAGCGATGTTCGCCACGGCCGCCAAGACCCGCAACAGTTTGACGATCCCGTCTGCCAACAGATTGTAGGTGTCCTTCACCGCGCCCCGTCCCAGGGTGTAGGTCGTGTCCAGCGCCACCCGCATCCCACGCTTCTTCAGGTAGCCCGACTGCCGCGCCAAGCGCAGGCTGCTCTCGAATACCTCCCGCACCTTCTCGTGCAGGATCAACTGTGCCCGGAACATCTGCAGCGTACTCTTGGCAAAGGGTCGATCCTCAATCTCAATCCCCAACGCCACTTTCCACCGGATGTCGCAGTCAGCCCTCGCCTGGGCCTCGGCGTCGCTCACCTTGTCGTAGGTCTGCAACAGCAGCGCCGTGGCCAGCAGGCTGGGCGGCACGCTGTCCCGGCCATTGTCCGGACCGTAGATCTCGGCGAAATCGTCATCGCGGAACAGCTGGCCCCGCAGTGAGGCCAGCAAACCGTAGAAGGTGTCCTGGCCCACGTAGTCCAGATACAACCGGTCCGCTTCCAGAGGCCCCTCTGGTCTGAACGCTTTCCCAGCATCGCCCTGCTCCGCTAGCCTCGATTGCCCGGAGTATAACCCCTCGCCATAATCCGGTCGGTTTCCGGCCGGATTTTTAGGTAGTGTTGACATTTGGACTGCGGTACAATTGCCCCATGGCGAGTATAACCATACCTTCAGACCAATGGGCGAAGATTTTGCAATTCCTGCGGGATTGCCCTGACGCGTACGTTGGCGACGCGGCGGAATGCCAGCGGTTTGTCGAGGGCGTGCTGTGGATGGATCGCTCCGGAGCGCCGTGGCGACTGCTGCCGGCCGAGTATGGCAACTGGAACACCATCTACAAACGCTTCGCCCGGTGGTGCGACCGTGGCGTCTGGGAGCGAATGCACCAGCATTTCAGTACGGAACCGGACCTGGAATATCTGGTCATCGACAGTACGGTGGTTCGAGCGCACCAGTGCGCTGGGGGAGCCCCGGCAAAAAGGGGGGCAATCAGCGCAAGCCCTGGGCCGCAGTCGCGGCGGGTTCAGCACGAAGGTTCCCGGGAGCGTGGACGCTCTGGGCAACCCCCTGCGGTTCACGTTGACGCCGGGACAGCAGCATGACATCACCCAGGCGGAAACCCTGCTCACCGGCTACCGGAGCGAGTACGTAATCGCGGACAAAGGATATGACGCGCAGGACTTCGTCGACCATTTGGCAGAAGAGGGCATGGTGGCAGTGATCCCGCCACGGTCCAACCGCAAAGCGCCACGGGATTACGATAGACCCTTATACCGAGAACGCCACGTCGTAGAGTGTTTCATCGGCAAGATCAAGCACTACCGCCGGGTATTTTCCAGGTTTGACAAATTGGCCAGCCGATACCTTGGCTTTCTGCAATTCGCTGCCGCCCTCATCTGGCTACGATGAAATGTCAACACTGCCTAGTACTCAATCAAATCTGTATTAGCAGATGAAGGATGAAACGGGCTATGATTGCTACGCTGTCTCGCAAACAGCGGCGCGAGAGGTGCGGCATCGATGGTTGCGGAGAAATATGCGATACGGTTGTCATCAGAAGGTCGGGCCCAACTGGAGCGGTTGATCCGCAGCGGCCAGCGCTCCGCTCGAGTGATCAATCGGGCGCGCATCCTGCTCAAGTCCGACGAAGGCTGGAGTGCTTCCCAGGTGGCGGCGGCCCTGGACACGTCGCCGCGCACGGTGTTCCGCACCAAGCGTCGGTACTCCGAGGAGGGATTGGACGGCGTGCTGCACGACCACCCCCAAACCAATGGGTATCGGAAGCTGGATGACAAGTCAGAAGCCCATCTGATTGCCCTGGCGTGCAGCGACGCTCCCGAGGGGCATGAGCACTGGACCTTGCAGTTGCTGGCGGACAAGGTGGTGGAGTTGGGATTGGTGGAGACCCTGTCGTATGAGACGGTAAGGCTCAGGCTGAAAAACACCCTCAAGCCGTGGCGGAAGGCGCAGTGGTGCATCCCGAAAGTAGGCGGCGAGTTCGTGTCGGCGATGGAGGACGTGCTGGACCTGTACGCCGAACCCTACGACCCCGATCGGCCGGTGGTTTGCTTTGACGAGACCTCCACCCAGTTGCTGGCCGAGGTCAGGGCGCCGCTGTCCGTCCAGCCGGGAGGGCTGCGGCGGCAGGACTACGAGTATCGGCGCGGCGGCACCCGCAATCTGTTCCTGGCCTGTGAACCCCTGGCGGGCTGGCGCCACGTGGCGATCACCGAGCGCCGCACCATGCAGGACTTCGCCCAGCAGATACGCTGGCTGGTGGACGTGGCCTACCCCGATGCCCCAGTCGTGCGAGTGGTACTGGACAATCTGAACACCCACCGCATGGCGTCCCTGTACGAGACCTTCCCGGCTGCTGAGGCCCGACGTATCGTGAAACGCCTCGAGTTTCACCACACTCCCAAACACGCCAGTTGGCTGAATATGGCGGAGATTGAGTTCAGCGTGTTGAGCCGCGCCTGTCTCAAAGGGAGAAACCCCGACGCTGACGCCCTGCAACGCCAAATCACGGCCTACGAGACCGAGCGCAACGCAGCGGGCGTCACCATCAACCGGCGGTTCAGCACCCACGACGCCAGAGCCAAACTCCATCGTTTCTACCCCTGCCTTTCCAGCATTGACTGAGTACTAGGCTGGCTGGACTGGGGTCAGCCTTGCCGTTGGAGCCGTTCTGGTGGTTGCGGCATTAGTCTCCCAGCCACAGGCGGCCTGCCCATTTGGTAGCATGTCCAAGGGTTTTGGGCGTTTTCCGCCTTCAGTTGGCGCTGCCGCGAGTGCCGGCATTTCACGGCGCATTTAGGGCAACTGGTCTGCCTTTTGATGGCCTTGGCTCGGCAGTCGTTGCAGAGGCCGAGTCCCTTGCAGCGTTGACGGTTCTCGGAAGCCGGTACGCGCTTGAGTTCCCTTTTCCCCCGAGTGAGGCGGGGCCTCCTGGGATTCCCGGCTGTCCTGCATTTGGCGGTGCCATCTCTGGCTTTGCGTTTTCTGGGCCGCGTGATGCCAGGATTGGCCGAATTGGGGAGTATGAAGGCAACCTCAAACGCACCACCTATTGTACGTGTGTGCAGGGGTTACACCCGCTCAGCGTCCCGCCTGACATGAGGTTGACGATTCTTTGTCGGGGCACTACGAAACCGCATTCCTGATCACGGCTCCACAAACCCCTGTTTATCAACCATTGGTGCTAGTATTACAGTTGCACTTGAATTGAGGGCCTCTGAAAGAGTCTCTTGTAAGGGATTCCAAGGCTCGGGCTTGGTGCCACCGGCTCCACCACGGCTACTATATAGGCAGGTCAGCACTCTCATAAAGTAGTCACAGCAGCCTGCATGACAGCCGTCTAACTTCGGGCACGGTCAGCGACATGAGTCCTTCCTACAAAGCGCGGCTGTAATACTAGTACCGCGTCAGTGTGAAACCGAAGGATAGATACGGCGAAGCTTATGCCGGGCATTGGTGGTGGAGAATCTCCAGTCGATGGTTGCCGCAGCCTGATTCCGCTCGGTCTCCAAGGCGGCAATCTCGCGTTTGAGGGCAGCCTCATCTTCAATGCGGCGATTCAAACATTGGTTGCTGAAGACGCTGAACTCGATCTCCGCCATCCCTTCGGCAAGCTCAGGACAGGATTGAGCCAGCTCCCATGCTGGGGAGTATAGTGAAACTCCAGCCGTTGGATCACCCGTCTGGCCTCCTTGGGCTCGAAGGCCTCGTACAGGGAGGCGGGTCAGGGAGGCGGGTCTATGAGTGTTCAGGTTGTCCAGCACTACCCGGATCTTCTCCGCTTCCGGGTAAGCGGCATCCGCCAGCCAGCGCATCTGATGGGCGAAGTCGGTCATGGTGCGACGCGCGGTCACTGCCACGTGCCTCCAGCCCGCCAATGGCGCACAAGTCATGAATAAGTTCCGGGTCCCGTTGCGCTGGTACTCGTAATCAAACCGCTCCCGCCGTCCCGCCTTGGCCGGGATGGGAGACCGTTTCTCCGACACCAACTGCTTGGAAGTCTCATCTTGGAAGTCTCATCGAAACAGACTACGGGCCGCTTGGCCCGAATCCACCGAAGGGATGCGTGGGGGCTGGCTACGCAAGGGAAGAGAAGCGTGGGTGATGGGACAGCAGTGCCCTGACGCCGCCGGATTCGAGCGGGTGAGGGTAGAGACAGCTATGCCAGGGGGATGCTGACGGCTCGCGAGTGGCCGCCGAGGGCGAGATCGTCGGGCAGATGGCAGCTGGAGACACGCGGTGCTCAGCCTGACGCGGGACGGTCAGGCGGTTGGACGGTCTGGAGGAGAGGTCGGACGCCGAAGGCGGCGTCAGGAAGGGAGCGGCAGGGCGCGCAATCGCTCCAGGGCGCGACTGAACTGGTTCTCCCAGGGCCAGCCCTTGGGAAGGTGCAGGGTGAGGCGACGGGCCTTGCGGGTGATGCGTCCGGCCAGGGAGAAGAAGCGTCGCCGCAGGGTCTTGGTGGTAACCACCAGCTCGCCCAGGCCGATGCGCGCCGTCCAGCGGGCCAGATTGTGGGCCATGACCTGCACCGCCAGCCAGGCGGCGTTGGCGGGGAAGCGTCCCGAGGGAAGATGATTGAGGCCCACGCCGTACTTCAGGTCGCGGATGGCGTTCTCGATCTCGGCATGGCGGCGGTGGTCGGCCTCCAGTTCCAGAGTGTCGCCCTCCCGGTCGGTGATGCAGGCGTGATAGCTGTAGTCGGTAAGCAGCGCCAGTTGGGAACCAGGCGCGGGCTGCACTCTGCGGACGATGAGCCGCGTTGGCGCGGCGTCGGGCTCATGCTGGAAGGGTGTGTATTCAGTCTCGGCCACGTCGGCGCCGCCGTCCATCCAGTAAGGGATGGGCGTCCAGTCCGTCTCGGGTATGGCCTCGATGAGATTGCGCAGGCTTTGGTGCTGGCGGATGGTGATGGAGTAGCGGACGTCCATCTTGCGGCAGACGGCGACCATGGCGTGGGTGTAGAAGCCGCGGTCGGCGCGGACGGTGAGTTGTCCGGTGGCTCCGGCGTAGCGCACCCGGCCCACCGTCTCCCGCAGGAAGTGGTCCGCGCCCCGCGCGGTGTTGGCCCGACCCTGGCGCAGCCGCGCCATCAGCACGTCGCCGGTGTCCGCGGCCACGGCCAGCAGCGGGTGATAGCCCCGCTGGCCGGTGTAGCCATGGCGACGGGCGCCCTCCTTGCCCAGTCCGTAGGTCTCGCAGACGGTGGAGTCCAGGTCGATGGTCAACGGCGCATCGCCCGGGCCTCCACCGGCAGCCCAGGCCCGAGCCAGGAACTCCCGGCTCACCCGATCCAGCTGGCGAACATGACCCCACCGGAAACTGCGTAGAAAGGTCCCCAGGGTGGACGGCGCTTTGACCACGCAGCCGATGGCGCTGGCCGTCCGGCCGGTGCGCAACACGTCGGCGTCGTCAATGCAGTCGCCGCCGGCCAGCGCCGACGCCACCAGGGTCAGCAGCTTGTCCCCCGGGTTGGCTCGACCCGGCGCATCTCCCAGGTCAACGTGGCGGTCCACCAGCTCACCCAGACCCAGATGGTGGGCCAGGGTGACCGGCAGGAGCAGTCCGGCATTGGCCACCAGACGGTGATCATCGAAGGCGACGTGGATGCGGTCGGGGCTGCCCAGTGGTAGCATCTAACAGGTGCTCCTCGTTTCGGGTCGGTTTCTTGTTTCAAAAACCATTATCCCCGAAGCCGGGAGCACTTTCTCATCCCCTCAGCACGCCGCCACATTCATCCTTTCGGTGGATTGGGGCTTGGGGTCATCGGGTTCCGCATAGCGGTCCAGCACGTCCTCCATGCGGGCTACGAACTCGGCGCTCACCTTGGGGATGCACCACTCCTTCTTCCGCCACGGCTTGAGCTTCCGCCACGGCTTGAGTTCGTTTTTTCAACACCTGCCTGACCGTCTCCCGGGAGCTGGAGCCGGTCAACTCCAGCTTCACCACTTGGTCGACAAGCAATCGCAACGTCCAGCGAGTGTGCCCTTCCGGGGCCGCGCTGCAGGCCACGGCCACCAGGTGGGCTTCCTGCTTGCCATCAAGTTTACGCCGTTGTCCCGGCCGCGGCAGATCATTGAGGGCGCGTTCCAACCCGCCTGCTACGCAGCGCTGCCGCACCCGGCCGACCGTGGAGGGGCCGACCATCAAGGCTTCCGCCACCTGCTGGTCGGTAAAGCCTTCAGCGGCTTTACACAAAATCAAAGCCCGCTTCACTTTACGCCCCGAGGACTTGCCGCGCCGGGTGACACCCCACAAATGTTCCCGCTCATCCTGGGTCAAGTTCACTCGATATAACTTGGCAGGCATTCCCCACACACTCCACTATGAAAGAATGCCTCAATTATATCAATTCTTATATTTGTCAAAAACAACTGGACGCGGTACTAGTTTGATAAAAGGTTGCTAATGTCATGAGGTTCCTGCGACCTGTGTCAATGGCGTCGGCAAAACGTACGACTGTGGCGTAGTAAAACCATACCACCAGTAGGATGCGTGACGCCTCTGACCAGACTGGGAACAGGGTTGACCGGGGAACCGAGGGGGGCTGGCGTTGGCGGTGTCCTACGCTTCGGTCGGTTGGTCCTGTTACCGCGCGGCGGCGTTCTGCCGACTGTCCTTCAGACGGTAGCTGTCGCCGTTCATCTCGAGGATATGCACGTGGTGGGTGAGACGGTCCAGCAGCGCACCGGTAAGCCGTTCTGATCCGAAGACCTCGGTCCACTCGTCGAAGGGCAGGTTGGTGGTGACCAGGATGGAGCCGCGCTCGTAGCGTTGGCTGAAGACCTCGAAGCCCAGTTCGTCGATGATGAGCAGTTTGAGCCGGGCCAGTTGCCGCTGCAGGTTGAGCAGTCTGCGGTCATCTCGGGCCTCCATGAGATCGTGGACCAGCGCCGCGGCGGTGGTGGAACCCACCGACATGCCCCGCTGACAGGCGGCCAAGCCCAGTCCCAAGGCCATGTGGGCTTGCCGGCACCGTTGTTGCCGATGGCGATGACGTTCTCACGGCGCTCGACGTACTCACACCGGGCCAGTTGTATGACCAGAGCCTTGTTCACCGAGGGGATGGCCAGGAAGTCGAAGGTGTCCAGGCTCTTCGTGGCAGGGAAGCCGGCGGCCTTGATCCGGCGCTGGACCATGCGCCGGTGGTGGTCGATGAGTTCCAGTTCGGCGAGGCGCAGCAGGCAGTCGGGATGCTCGGTACCTTCGGCGGCGCACTGGGCGGCCAGCTTGCGGTACTCTCTCAGGAAGGTGGGCAGTTCAGCTCCTCGAGGTGTTGCTCCAGGAGCAGCCTGGAACCATTACTCATGCCGCCGTTCCCGACAGCAGGGTCATGTAGTCCCAGGAGCGGATGATCTTTACACTGATCCGCGGCGGGTAGGGATAGAGGTCCAGATCCAGTCGAGGCGGCCTTCATTCAACAACTAACGCCATCTTGCCTCTCCTTAAACCGGCACTGCATTGAACAACCGCGCCTATATCCCGCACTACAGCGATCGGCTAAAATATTCCGAAGCGGCTACGGTTGCAACCATACACAAAGTCCCGGAGCCATGGCCCCAAGGAACAGGCACCTGCAGCGCCGAGACGCCGTCTGGACTCTCCTACCTTGGTTGGATCCCTCCAGGATCATGGGTCGGTGCTCCGCTGGGACCGCCCCGTCAACTAATCCTCAACCCCACCCACTGGTCCAAAGCCCGCCGCAGTGAGCAAGGACGCTGGCTAAGAAACTATCTCAAAACCCGCCATGCTCTCCAAAAGTCCGATCGCAGACACGGTAAGTCGTGGATTCCCGCCTGCGCGCCAATGGCGGGTTGGGCGGGCCGCCGGTTTTGAGATTGTTTCAAAACACAAACTGGAGTTAAGCAATGAACAAGCGTGAGGAACTCAGGCGCAAGGGTAATGAGATACGGGAGCGCCTGCAACACGGCACTTACCCGGTGCGGGAGAGGCCCAGGGCGGTGGCTGGCATCCCCGGCCTGAGAAACTATACCGCGGAGGCTATCTTCGGCGCGGTGTGGGCCCGTCCTGGCCTGGACATCCGCTACAGGATGCTAGCGACCCTGTCCGTCCTGTCCTCGCTCCAGCGCCTTTCGCAGTTTCAGACCTACGTCCACAGCGCGCTGAATATGGGATTGGGGGCGGAGGAGATCCAGGAAGTACCAATCCATTGTTCCCTCTACGCCGGCTTCCCTTCGGCGGTAAACTCCCTGGAACTGGTGCACGAGGCCTTCCGTGAGAGAGGCATCGAGGTGCCGCAGACAGAGGTGCCTGAGCTCAGCCTTGAGGAGATGGAGGCCCGAGGGCGCGAGCTACGGGAACAGCTCTTCGGCGTTCAGGGACAGGAGGGTTACGCCAGCGCGTTGGTGGACCTTGCGCCGGACCTGCGAGTGCTCACCTACCAGTACGCGTTTGGGGAGATCTTCTTCCGCCCCGGTCTGGACCTGAAATCCAGAGTGGTGTGCACCACGGCCGCGCTCACGGCGCTGAAGGCCGATGGCCAGTTGCGGAACCTCCTGCGGGCCGGCCTTCGGGTGGGCCTCTCCAAGGAGGAAATGGTGGAGGTGCTGATCCAGACCGGAGGATACGCGGGCTATCCGGCGGCGTTGAACGCCATCTCCATAGCGGCCGAGGTCTGGAGTTGAGCCAACGACGGCCCCGTCGATGCTGTAGCTGTGGTCCGTACGACGGCGATTGCCGCATAGGTCGAGAGGACAATGCCGGCGCAGCCCCCTCGCGAACCCATCACATACGCGCGGCTCGGGGCCATCAGAGTACCTCCTTGGTCCTTTCGGGAGAGGCGGGCCTTCTGTCTCCCCCGGCTCTGATGAGGCTGCTGGCAGACCAAATTCCCACCTCCAGGTACGTTTCCCTGGGGGATGTCGGGCATTCCGGATTCTGGGAACGGCCCCAGGTCTGGAACGGGGTGGTGCTGGAGTTCCTTGAGCGGAACCAGGAAACGATTTCAGAGCGGGATGTATCCGGTGGCGTCTGCAATTTGAAGGTTAAGGACAGTGGATTCCCTCTGCACGGGAATTGCGGATGGCCTCTGGGCCACGTATGTGTATGAAAAAAGACAGGGGGAGTCTGGATTCCGGGCTGCGCGGGAATGACGGGCTAGGCGGGCCACCTGTTTTGAGATAGTTTCTAAGCCGTGAAGATACGTAAACTATCGGTCCTGAGTTGGTGGAAGGACGAACTGATTACATCAATGCAGCAGGTCGTGCTGAACCTCTTCCCCATTCCGTCTAGGAGGATACCCCTATGCCCGAAGCCAGGTTGACCGTCGGCAACGTGGAAATCCTTTCCCTGAACGACAACGAGGCCACGCTGCCCCTTAGCGATGTCTTTCCCGAGGTTCCCGCCGAGGCGTGGCCTCCCTACCAGGAGCGCTATCCCAGCGGCTTCAGCGGCGATCACCTGCTGGCCCACTTCGAGTGTTACCTCATTCGCTCCGAAGGCCAGACCATCCTTGTGGACACCGGGATTGGGGGTGCGGCCACTAACCCAAACTCAATTGAGGCCATGGTCGGTGGCGCCGAAGGCCGCCTCCTGCAGGAATTGGAAGCGGCCGGCGTCAGCCCTGCCGACGTCAACACTGTCTTCTTCAGCCACCTTCACTTCGACCACGTCGGCTGGAACGTCACCCACGAACCCGGCGCCCCAGCGCGCGCTACCTTTCCGAACGCCCGCTACGTGGCACACCGTGACGACTGGGAGGTCTTCCAACGTCCGGAGGTCATGGAACTCTTCCCGCCCCACTGGGACCAGACCCTTGGCCCCCTTCAGGACCTCGGCGTGCTGGACTTGCTGGACGGCGAGCGCCCGCTGACCAATGAAATCACCGCCATCCCCACCCCCGGCCATACCCCCGGGTCCATGAGCCTCGTCATCGTATCCAGCGGACAGCGAGCCTACATCCTCGGCGACGTTTTCCACGGCCCGGCCCAAATCACCGAAACCCACTGGAAGTTCAGCTTTGACATGGATGCCGACCAAGGAGTGGCCACCCGCACCGCCATCGTCGAGCGCGCCGAGTCCGAGGACGCCATCATGGCCATCTGCCACCACGGTGGTTTCGGCCGCGTAGTCCGCGCTGAGGGTCGCCGCTACTGGCAGCTAGTCTCCTAGTATTACAACGACGCATTTACGATGGGACGCTTGCCGCTGGCCTATTCCCTTCGCAAATGTACGTCGTACAAATGTCGCAACAGTACTTGCGCCACGAAGCTTTCCCGAAGCAGCACGTCAAGCCGTCGTTGTAATACTAAACTAAAGCCAAGGTGAAATGCGCAGATGGTGGGGTGTCAAACGATGGAGCCGGGTCGTTCCCCAAGTACGGATGAGAAGGATTCACGGGCTTAACCCAGCTGATCAACATCGCCACTTAAATGTACATCCCACCTTGGCTTTAGTTTAGGGCGTGTTGACATTTGATTATAATGGCGGCATGGGAAACGTCAGACTATCACCAAACCAGTGGACCAGGATTCTCCAGTTCTTGCGTAGTCGTACCGACTTGTACGTTGGTCAGGAAGCGGAATGCCAGCGTTTCATCGAGGCGGTGCTGTGGGTGAACCGTTCCGGCGCCCAGTGGCGGCTCCTCCCGTCCGAGTATGGCAACTGGAACAGTGTGTACAAAAGGTTCGCCCGCTGGGCCGACCGGGGTATCTGGGAACTGATGCATCAGCATTTCGCCGACGACCCGGATCTGGAATGCCTCATCATCGACAGCACCGTGGTTCGGGCCCATCCCTGCGCCGCCGGAGCGCCCCCCAAAAAGGTGGCCAGGCAGCCCAGGCCCTGGGTCGGAGCCGTGGCGGGTTTAGCACTAAGGTCCACGTGAGCGTGGATGCCTTGGGTAATCCCTTGCGGTTCATCCTGACTGGGGGACAACAGCATGACATCACTCAGGCCGATGCTCTGATCGCCGATTATGCCGGAGAGTACGTGATTGCCGACAAGGGGTATGATGCCCAGGAGTTTCGTCAGCATATCCTGGAACGGGGCCTGCGTCCGGTCATACCGCCACGCTCCAACCGGAAGGAACCCCAAGCCTACGATGCTTACCTGTACCGGGAGCGCCACTTGGTGGAATGCTTCATCAACAAGATAAAGCACTATCGCCGGGTATTTTCCCGGTTTGAGAAACTGGACACCAGATACTTGGGGTTCCTTCAATTTACTGCTGCCCTCATTTGGTTACGGTGAAATGTCAACAGAACCTAGTGTGGTGTAACTGAAGTAAGTAGTGAAAGGGTGGATGTTGAGTCATCCTCCGGGTGAGTCGACCTGAGGGGGATGGCTATGGCCATCGGACGACCAATGACCCCGCTAATTTTGGATTACGTGGAGCGGGAAACGCTGCCGCTGTGAGGCGTCGTCCGAAGACGGCGCAAGCTATGGTGCTGCGGGCCAGGATGATGTTGGCCTGCGCCGAAGGTGGCAGCAACACCGCGGTGGCTGTCGATCTGAGAGTGTCCGATGAGACGGTGGGGAAGTGGCGTTCCAGGTTCCTGGAACGGAGACTGGACGGCCTGTCGGACGAGCCACGCAGCGGCCGAGCCCGAGCGATTACCGATGACGACGTGGAACGGGCGATTACCCTGGCGCTGGAGACCACGCCCAGGGACGCGACCTATTGGAGCACTCGATCCATGGCCCGACGCTGCAGCCTGAGCCATAACACGGACAGCCGTATCTGGCGGGCTTTCGGATTGCAACCCCACCGCACCGCACCTTCAAGTTGTCGTCGGACCCTTTCTTCATTGAGAAGGTGCGGGACATCGAATGTCTTATGTCTGGGGCTGTACCTGCCCTCCGGACCGTGCGTTGGTCCTGTGCGTGGACGAGAAGTCCCGGATCTAGGCGTTGGACCGCACCCGTCCGCTGTTGCCTATGCGCTCAGGACAGGTGGAACGGCGCACCCACAATTACCTGCGCCACGAGACGGTATCCCGGTTCGCCGCCCTGGACGCCGGCACCGGCAGGGTGATTAGTCGCTGCCACCAACGGCACCGCGCCGTGGAGTTTCGCAAGTTCCTCGTGCTAGTCAGGCCATTGACAAGGCTCGTCTACGTTGATTGGTAGGCTGCGGCCTACGTGCCAGCCCCTTCGGTAGGGGCTGGTAAACTTTAACTAGGAAAACAACGTGATCACCTCTGAAACGCGGCTGCATCCTACTGATACGGTGCGCCGAAAGGCTCAAGAAATAGGCGTTTCGCTTGACGACGTGCTCAACGTGGTCCGGCAACGTGATCCCACGACCTGGCTAGGGAGGGCACTCAACCAGTAGTGGTATCAGGGCGATACCAGAGACGGCAGGACGATAAATGTGCTGGTGGAACACCGGACACCGCAGTACGCCCCTGTGGTTACCGTCAGAGAATGCCTCTCGCCAGAGGAGTGAAGAATGGCTTTCAACATGGGTATCAATTACGATAATGAAGTGGACGTGCTATTTCTCAAGTTGCGCGACACTGAGTACAGCCACAGCCAGCAACCGGATGGCCCGCGCGGCGACAGGGACATCCTGTTCGATAAGAATGGCGACGTGCTGGGCGTCGAATTCCTGTATGTGTCTAATGGCGTTGCCCTCGACGGCATCCCAGAACAAGACCTGCCCGAGATACAACGCCTCTTAGTGCCTATCCTAATAATCCGGCGGCTCTGAGGGCGATGAGGGCGCAGGCGAAGTGAAGAAAGGCGATGTAGTTGTCGGGGGACTTGTCCCAACGAACCAGAATGCGCCGGAAACGGTTCAGCCAACTATGGGTGCGTTCCACCACCCAACGCCGGGCTTTGAAACCGGCCTCCCGCTTGATGGCTTGAGCCTCTTCGCCTCGACTGCGGATGTGGGCCGTGAAGCCGAACTCGTCCAGGGTGCGGCGCACCTCTGCGAAGTCGTAGCCCTTGTCCAGGCACATCCCCTGGGGATGCTCTGGGCTGGGCGCCGGTCGGGATACCGCCACGCTGTCCACCGTGGCCCACACCAGCTTCATGTCGTGGCGGTTGGCCCCGTCCACCGCCAAGCCCACTGGAATGCCCGACGCTTCAGTCAACAGGCTGCGCTTGACCCCCCGCTTGCCTCGGTCGGTGGGGTTGGCGCCAGTTTTTTCCCCCACCCAGGGGCGACTTGGTCATGGCCCCGTCCATACTCAGCCAACTCCAGTCCAGACCCTGCAGTTCGTCGTAGCGCTCCAGTCCCACCCGCCACAACTCCAGGAACACCCCAGCGGCAACCCACTCCTGAAAGCGCAGGTGCGCGGTGGACCCGGAACAGATCCCCGTGGCGTCCAAGGCCTTCCACTGGCAACCGGTGCGCAACACGTAGAAGATGCCGTTGGCGCAGGTGCGGTCGGGAACCCGGGGACGGCCGCCCCCAAACCGATGGGTGTTCACACGCTTGGGGATCAGGGGCTCCAGCACTGCCCAGAGTCCGTCGGAAATCTGGAAACCGCCGGTGGTGGGATTGGTCTTGTTGGCTAGGCCAGCCCGCTTGGGACGTGGCGGCTTGGGGTCTTTCGCTTTGGTCATGGCCCCAGTCTAAACGTAACCCCACCTGGGCTTCCCAGAACGGGAGCGCGAGTTTTCACGAGTTATTAGGATAGGCACTTAGTTGAGGCTGGAGTTTCTGTAAAAACACCCGCTCCCGCGTGAACTTGCATTACGCGGTAAGCTGGCCGTTGCCCGTGATGGGACGAATGCCTATCGCCGGTTTTTGTTTTCGCGCGACTTTTGCAAGTTCGCCCGGTGCAGCAGGTCAATTCGCAGGCCAATCGGTAGAACGGCCGTTTTGCAAGTCGCTCGGATCTCAGCAAGCTCGCGGCACGTCTGGAAGAGTGCTAGTGTCCCGACCTGGAGCACGAGAAGGTGCTACGCTCCATGAAGCTGTTTGCCAACGGGGTCATGCCCCGCGTGAAATAGGAAGCGTTTTCGGCGTTACAATAGCGGCGTCAACCAATGAGACCCCTTCCAAACGACAAGGAGGCCAGAAGCATGACGACAGTAGGAAGCGGAAAGTATACCTATGAAACGGTGGAAAACTGGGCCAAACTGCCCGAGGGAGAGTCCTTCGCCATGGTCAGCGCCGTGGCCACCGACTCCCAGGACCGGGTGTTCGCCTTCCAGCGCAAGGACCCGCCCGTCCTCATCTTCGACCGGGACGGCAACCTGCTGGACAGCTGGGGGAACGGCGCGTTCTCCTTCGCCCACGGCATCTACATCGAGGACGACACGGTTTACCTGACCGACCGGGACAGCTCCGTCTGCCTGGTCTACACCATCGACGGCAAGCCCATCCAGATGTTGGGTCGCCACGGCGTCCACTCGGACACCGGCTGCGAAAACCCGGGCGACCTTTGCCCCCGGGCCGCCGGCCCCTTCAACTACCCCGCGGAACTGGTCCCGTCGCCCTCGGGCGACCTGTACGTGGCCGACGGCTACCGCAACGCCCGCGTCCACCGGTTCAGCTGGGACGGTCAACTCAAGCAGTCCTGGGGACAACCGGGGAAGAGTGAGCCAGGGCACTTCCACCTTCCCCACAGCCTCCTGATCCACAACGACACGATCTTCCTCTGTGACCGGGAGAATCACCGGATGCAGCTCTTCAACCTGGACGGCGAGTTCATCACCATCTGGGACGACATCCAGCGGCCCATGGACATCTCCGTGGACAGCGAGGGCGTCCTGTACGTCAGCGAGGGCAGCGTCAACGATTCTTCGGCCCGGGTCAGCGTGCTGGACACCACCGGGAACGTACTGAGCCGCTTCGACTGCCGCGGCCCCGGACACGGTAGCTGGGTCGACTCTCGCGGCGACATCTACGTCGGGTTGAGCGACGGCACAGGTATCGACAAATTCGTTCGCCAAGGGTAGCTCGGTCGGACCCCGTGGAATTAAGGAACCGGACCCGCGGTAACACACCGGCCGGAGCGGTCCGCTCTGGCCGGTGTGTTGTTGGAACGGCCAGCAGCGTGCAATTAACGCGCGATGAAGCCAATCCTCTACTCCTCTGAAATATAGGCGGGCGCAACGTGCCACACATGGGGCACAGGGGGGAATGGGTGGCGATGGAAAAGGGTTACGGCCGCCAAACCGGGCACACGCCCCGACTACCGCACCATCCGCAACAGGGACGACGACTAGCTCATCGATCGGACCCGTCCGGATGCACGAGACCTTCACCGGCATCGAAGGCAACAATGCTCAGGAAATCGCGGTCCAAGAAAGCACGGGCCACATCGTTGACCCCTTTTTGGAGAACCTGTCTCGCAGCGACATGGCCATTGTCAACGCCTGCCACTTCCCGCTGGAGGTCACCCGCACCGTCGCCGACGAAGACGACCTACCCGGCACTGCCATCAGCTACTACAAAATCCGTGCCATCGAAGGGCTGCTCTGCCGCGGCGCCGAGCGGAGGGACGCCATTCTGGACGAGATGTATCCCGCAGGGGACAATGGGGCTTAGGCATCCGGCGGGGACCTACAAGGGCTCGGGGCTACGGAGAAAGCCGGGTTTTAGTTGGTCAACCTCGCCCAGGCAAATCAGGACGGCGGGGAACAACCCCCGCCGTCCTAGTTTGCTCAGCCATTTTACGGGGATTTACAGCTAACGTTGTTTAGTCGTCAGAGCCTACCGGCCTTCTTGTCCATAAAGTCCTTGATTGCGTCGGCGTATTCTGCCCTGGGAAACTGCTCCCCGTTGGGAACTTTCATGCCGTCGCAGAAGATCTCCAGCCGGTTGCCGTCCGGGTCCAGGAAGTAGAAGGAGCGGCTGCCACTGCCTTCCAAGTTCCCGCCGGCCTCGATGCCGTGGGTCAGCGGGCCGCTGACGATCTCCGCACCGTGGGTGTGGATGTGGGCCAGAGCCTTCATGAATTCGTCACGGTTTTCCACTTCAAAGGCCACCTGCTGCACCAGCCGGGCCTGCCCAGGAACGTTCTCGGAAACGTCCACGCCTTCGGGAGCAGTGGCGATGACGAAATCATGGTGGGTCTCGTCAAACCGCAGGAAGGCTGTCTCGGCCCCGTCGGGCCGGCTGCGGCGGGAAGTCACCTTGCAGCCCAGCACCTTGGTGTAAAACTCGAAAGACCGCTCAAAATCGGAAACCAGAATCCCCACATGTCCAACGCGCTTGATCTGAATGCCCATAACAAGTTCCTCCTATCCAAAACTCGGTAGAGTCCAGGACCGGTGCAGGTTATCCCACTCCATCGGAAGAGGAGTGGATTGGTCCAAATTATATACTCTGGGTAGAAGACCTGTCCGCCCGATTTGACCGTTGAACAGAGCAATCACGTCTTCAATATCTACAATATGAACTGGCGTATTGCATCCTAAATGTCAATAACATTGGCCAGCATCTGTGGTTTGAATGTGATAGAAAACCCGCCAACAGGTCGATATTTGCGTCTCTGATGCTGTAACTGCCCGTTCTCAGGCGATGTGAGGCTACCCGAACTCGCACTCCCCGGGATTTTGCCTGTCACCAAAATTAGACGCGATTGCCCTGCCCAGCAGTGCCATTGGTGACACGTGGGGTCAAGGAGCTGGGGTATACGCCAAGAATATTCTTGCATTGCTGTCAGGATCAACTGTGCCACGCCCACGCAAATCAACCGCCAGCTCCAGCCTCCGAGAGCGCCGGCCCAATGTCCCCGACCGGCTATCGCCGGTAACGGAGAACTACCTTCTGCCTCTGTACAAAATGTGGGAAGGCTCGGAATCCCCTACACTGACCCAACTGACGGAAGCGCTGCGGCAGCTGCCTCCGACCGAGGGTTTGGGGACGTCGGTACCGTCGGTTGCCGGGATGCTGCGACGGATGCGGAACCAGGGACTGGTCGACGTTGGCGGGGACAAACGCATCCGCCTTACCGGTCGAGGAAAGCAGGAGGGCGAGAGCATCGCCCAGCGCCACAGGTTGGCGGAATGGATGGTCGTGCGCCTTTTGGGGATGGATCTGCACGAGGCCCACACCGAGGCTCACCAATTGGAACACGGTATGTCATCGGCTATGGTGGCCAAGCTCCAGGACCGACTGGGTAATCCCACCCACTCGCCCTTCGGGTGGCCATACCGGGGAGCGGGGCCACCGGGTCAACGCCGGGAGCGGTCACCCTAGATAGTGTGGTCGCCGTGACGTGCTATGTCGTCGACCGTGTACCCGAGGAGAACACTGAATTGCTGAAGTTTCTGGACGGAACCCGGCTGGTGCCAGGACAACGGATGACCCTGCTGGAGGCTATACCCTATCTGGGCGTGATGCAGGTGGAGACGGAGGTGGACCGGGTGTCCATCGGCTACGACGTGGCCCGGCAGATTGTGGGTGCGCCCAGTCGACTTGTGATGACGACGATACGACGTCGTAAGCGGACGACCATGCAGCGTTAGCCGCACGGGCCCGTCGGGGCCTGTGCGTCCGCCTCATTCGCACGGCCGTATCCTAGTCCCACCGGCCCTCATTACCCTGCTTGGTGAACGCCCCAGATATGTATCGACCTCTTTGGGTTGACCATGGCGTCCTATTTCCCGGGTTTGGCCGCCGCCGGCAACACATTTGAGAACCGCCGCGTTGACGGAGCGTCGGTCGCCGCGTTCCGAGTTTTCTTCGGTCTGCTCGGGCTGGCGGTGGTCATTCGCTTTTTCGTCCACGGTCGGATCGGCCCGCTCTATGTCGATCCGACGCATCACTTCACCTACTTGGGATTCGGATGGGTACAACCGTGGCCCGATTGGCGGATGTACACCCACTTCGCCGTTGTGGGCCTGCTCAGCCTGGGCATAGTGGTCGGGTGTCGTCCTCGGCTATGCGCGGTTTTGTTCTGCATCGGTTTCACCTATATGGCATTGGTCGATCGCACTACGTACTGCAACCACCACTACCTGATGAACCTGGTCAGCCTGCTGCTGGCCATCTTGCCGTGGCAACGTAATGCGGTACCCTTGCGGACAATCCGGGTTCTTCGCGCGCAAATCGGCATCGTGTACTTATTCGCCGGCATGGCCAAGCTGAACCCCGACTGGCTGTTTGATGCGTTATCGATGCGCATCTGGATGTACCAGCACGGCGATCTGCTGTTGATCGGCACGCTGCTGCAGGAAACGTGGGTCGCGTACGCGATGAGCTGGGGCGGCGCCCTGTTCGACTCTGCGGTTGTCCCTGCGCTGGTTTGGCAACCCGCCCGTCTGGTCGCCTACATCTTGCTGCTCGCGTTCCACCTGACCACCTGGGTTCTGTTCCCTCAGTTGGTCATTTTCCCGTGGCTGATGATCGGGTTGTCCCTGATATTTTCCGACTCGGAGTGGGCGCGCTGCAATTCCTGCATCCTCCGATGGGCAGCTCGGACCGGTTCAGGGTCAGCCAACAGAGTGGATTGCAACGGTTCTTTCAGTTCGTTGATCGCTGCCAACAATGCGGTGAAATGGCCGCGCATTCGTTCGTCGGCATCTCTGGATATGCCGATTACCAGGACGCTCACCCCCTGCCCGGATGCAGTACCGGCGCACAGGTACACATCCTGCATACCCAAGACCTGGTTTCGCAGATCGGCAACGGCATTTTGACCGCAGGAGCCGGGGATAGCCGACGGGTCGGGCAAGCCTGCGTCAGAGCCCAGCGCATTGGCCAGCGTCATGTCTGCGACGCTGCGGGTTAGAAACACAGAAGTTTGCACCACCTCGTCTACTGCTTGTTGATCCAGTAGTGAAATGTTTCCGGTGCCATTGAGGTAGGTGGCGTAGCTGCGGCCATCCGTGCCGTCGCCCGTCCAGTCGCTGAGGACGTTGGCCGTTTCATCGGCCACCACCCCCCTAGGGGGTGTCGTCAAAACAGTGAGAGGGTGGTAAATTGCCGGTAACAGGGAGAGTGTGGAAGGTGGTGAGTATGACGGCAGCGCACCGGCGCCACGATATGACAGACGGTGTTTGGGAGCGGCTGAGGCTGTACCTGCCCGGGGGAGCAGGCAAGAGAGGTCGGCCGGCCCATGACAACCGGCGGTTTATCGACGCCGTTTGCTGGGTTCTGCGCACCGGCGCTCCCTGGCGCGATTTGCCCCCGGACTACGGAGACTGGAAGAACACCCACCGCCGCTTCTGCCGCTGGCGGGACCGAGGTGTGTGGGCCGGACTGTTGGAGGAAGTGATGGATGACCCTGATTTCGAATGGCTGATGATAGACGCCAGCTACATCAAGGCCCATCCCCACAGTGCCGGCGCTCGGGGCGGAAATCAGGCTATTGCCCGCACCAAAGGGGGCTGAACAGCAAGTTGCACCTGGCGGTGGACTCCCACGGAATGCCGGTAAGGCTGGCGGTTACTGGAGGCACGGTGGCCGACTGCTCTTTGGCGTTGCCCCTGATCGAGGGTATAGAGGCGGAGTGTCTGCTGGCGGACAAAGCCTATGACACCAATGAGATCATAGCCACCGCTCGGGCATCGGGAATGAACCCAGTGATACCGCCCAAAAGCAACCGGAGAGAAAAGCGGGACTACGACCAGGCACTGTACAAGTTGCGGCACTTGGTGGAGAACGGATTCTTGGACTTCAAGCAGTGGCGCGGAGTGGCGACCCGTTATGCCAAGAGAGCGGCGTCATACCTGGCCATTTGCCAACTCCGGGCAGTGATGATCTGGAGCAAACTCTTTTGACGACACCCCCTAGTACTACAGTCGCGCTTCAAGGGAAGGACTCATATCACTGACCGTGCCCGAAGTTAGACGGCTGTCATGCAGGCTGCTGTGACTACTTTATGAGAGTGCTGACCTGCCTATCCGGTAGCCGTGGTGGAGCTGGCGGCACCAAGCCCGAGCCTGGGAATCCGTTACAAGAGGCACTTTCAGAGGCCCGCAATTCAAGTGCAACTGTAATACTAGTCCGGTGAGGTACCGGCAACCTATCCCGTTGCGCTGGCTCAGTTGCTCGAGAACTGCAGGCTCGTAGCCAAACAGGCCATGCTCGATTGCTCCCAATCCCTGCTGGGTGGATGCCAGGAATTCCCGAACATCGCCTACGGTCACGGATTCCCGCTCGGCCAATAGCTTTTCAGTGCGTTCCGGGTCAACGGGCGACCAGTCCACCACCGTGCGCGATCGTCGCTCCATCACCGGGCCGAACCACATCACCTGTGACCGCATCCACGGGGCCACGGGCCTCCCGCCGAGCAGTTCGCACCGCACCAAGGGTGTCCGAATTGGGATTTGCGAACAACGAATGAAGACCATCGCGCAGCCGGCGCATCTCAGGGGCGACCGTTTCGAACCAAGGTACGATCAGACTGTCGGTCACGCTGACCAGCACATCCTGGCGAGAGGCTGGCGGTTCTTGCGCACAGGCCATCGTCAGGAGCAATGCCAGTACAAAGAACGGCAGCAGGCATTCTTCGCAGAACTGCATCACAGCGACACTAGTATTATAGTTGCACTTGAATTGAAGGCCTCTGAAAGTGTCTCTTGTAATGGATTCCAAGGCTCGGGCTTGGTGCCACCGGCTCCACCATGGCTGCCATATAGGTAGGTCAGCGCCCTCATAAAGTAGTCACAGGAACCTGCATAACAGCCGTCTAACTTCGGGCACGGTCAGCGACATGAGTCCTTCCTTCGATGCGCGGCTGTAATACTAGGAAGCGAATCCAAGCCTCGCGTTCATCCCGGGACATCCTCCGAAACTCTTCCCGCGCGGCCTGGCCCTCGCCGTCGTGCCACAGGATGGCCTCGGTGAGGCTGCGGGCTCGCCCGTCGCGGAGCAGCCTCGGGTGGTTGTTCACATTCTCAATCAGCCCGATGCCCCACAATGGCGACGCCCGCCATTCCCGGCCGCTCGCCAGGAAATCCGGGCGGCCATCGGCCAGCACTACACCCATGTCGTGCAGCAGCAAATTGGTGTAGGGAAATATAACCTGCCCGGTCAAGGCCGGCACCCGGTCATCGCCGGTGGTGTGGCTTGGCGTATGACAGGCGGCGCACCCTGCCTCAAGAAACAACCTCGCGCCCCGACGCACCTGTGGATCGTCGATGTTGCGCATGGCCGGCACCGCGAGAGTCTGGATGCAAAACACGACCTTGCCTAATACTCAGCCAACGTTGGAAAGGCAGGGGTAGAAACGACGGAGTTTGGTTCTGGCGTCGTGGGTGCTGAACCGCCAGTCGATGGTGACGGCCGTTGCGTTGCGCTCAGTCTCGTAGGCGGTGATCTGGCGTTGCAGGGCGCCCGCGTCGGGATTTCTCCTCTTGAGGCAGGAGCGGCTAAACGCGCTGAATTCGATCTCAGCGATCCCGTCGGCAGGCTCAGGACAGGGTTGAGCCAACTGGCGTGTTTGGGTGTGTGATGAAACTCGAGGTGCTTCACGATGCGCCGTGCTTCGGCTGGCGGGAAGGTCTCGCACAGGGACGCGATGCGGTGAGTGTTCAGAGCCTGCCCCATACTTGATACGGGGTTGTCGATCACCACGCGCACCACTGGAGCGTGGGGGTAGGCCACGCCCACCAGTCACCGCATCTAGCGGGCGAAGTCCGGCATGGTACGTCTGTGGGTGATCGCCACGTGGCGCCAGCCGGACAGAGGTTCACAGGCTAGGAAAATGTTGCGGACGCCGCCGCGCGATACTCATAGCCTTGGCGTCAGGGTCGTCTCGGCCGGGCTGGGCGGGCAGCGGTGCTCTAACTTCGGCCAGCAGTTTGGTGGAGGTCTCGTCGAAACACACCACCGGCCGATCGGGGCCATAGGGTTCACCGTACAGGTCCAGCACGTCCTACATGGCCGCCACAAACTTCCCGTTCATCCGGGAGATGCACCACTGCTGCTTCCGCCAGGGCTTGAGGGTGTTTTTTGAGCCTGAGCCCTCACCGTCTCGTGGGATAGCGACACCACCAATCCCAATTCCACTACCTTGTCGGCTAACAAACGCAGGGTCCAGTGGTCATGGCCCTCGGGAGCGTCACTGCACGCCAGGGCAATCAGATAGGCTTCACCCCAATCATCCAGCTTGCGATAACGATTGGCTTGGGGATGGTCGTGCAGCACACCGTCCAATCCCTCCTCGGCGTACCGGCGTTTGGTGCGGAACACCGTGCGCGGCGACGTGTCCAGAGCCGCCGCCACCTGGGAAGCGCTCCAGCCCTCATCAGTCTTGAGCAGGATGCGCGCCCGATTGATGACCCGAGCGGAGCACTGGCCGCTACGGATCAACCGCTCCAGTTACTCCCGATCTTCCACCGACAACCGTACCGCATATTTCTCCGCTGCCATGGATGCCGCACCTCCCGCACCCCTGCTTGCCAGACAGCGTACAACCAAAGCCCTATTCGCGCTTCATCCGCCTTTTCAGGTTTGTCCCAGTACCAGAGCATCACGTTGCGCCCTCTATGCTGAAAAACATCGTCAGGGCCGAGTTTACAGCCAGACCAAACGCAACGCTCGATCCGTCGCTAACGGCGACGGGCGATCAGCCTGCCCACGTGGCCCCATTACCGCCGCCGTTTCCATGATCGCCGAGCGCGATTGCCACAAGTAATGGAAACGATGGCCTTCCTCAGGGGGTTGCGGTTGATGACGCTGACACCGCGGACCGCGACGGTGCTATGCTCTTGTTGGCCCGGATGCAGGGCCGGTTTCCCCTGTTTATTAATCATTTGTCGGATGCGGCTGACACGGGCCGGCTGGTCGCGAAGGCTTGGGCCATCAGCGGTTGGCCTTTGGCGGTGGTGATCAAGCAGCCGGATATCCACCAATCCGAGGAGTTGCCCCGCTGGCGGGCGGTGGAGGGTACGTTGGCGTGGCTGAACTGGTGCCACCGGCTGGGCAAAAATATGCGGAGCGGACGGAGACTAGGCAGTGTTGACATTTCATCGTAGCCAGATGAGGGCGGCAGCGAATTGCAGAAAGCCAAGGTATCGGCTGGCCAATTTGTCAAACCTGGAAAATACCCGGCGGTAGTGCTTGATCTTGCCGATGAAACACTCTACGACGTGGCGTTCTCGGTATAAGGGTCTATCGTAATCCCGTGGCGCTTTGCGGTTGGACCGTGGGGGGATCACTGCCACCATGCCCTCTTCTGCCAAATGGTCGACGAAGTCCTGCGCGTCATATCCTTTGTCCGCGATTACGTACTCGCTCCGGTAGCCGGTGAGCAGGGTTTCCGCCTGGGTGATGTCATGCTGCTGTCCCGGCGTCAACGTGAACCGCAGGGGGTTGCCCAGAGCGTCCACGCTCCCGGGAACCTTCGTGCTGAACCCGCCGCGACTGCGGCCCAGGGCTTGCGCTGATTGCCCCCCTTTTTGCCGGGGCTCCCCCAGCGCACTGGTGCGCTCGAACCACCGTACTGTCGATGACCAGATATTCCAGGTCCGGTTCCGTACTGAAATGCTGGTGCATTCGCTCCCAGACGCCACGGTCGCACCACCGGGCGAAGCGTTTGTAGATGGTGTTCCAGTTGCCATACTCGGCCGGCAGCAGTCGCCACGGCGCTCCGGAGCGATCCATCCACAGCACGCCCTCGACAAACCGCTGGCATTCCGCCGCGTCGCCAACGTACGCGTCAGGGCAATCCCGCAGGAATTGCAAAATCTTCGCCCATTGGTCTGAAGGTATGGTTATACTCGCCATGGGGCAATTGTACCGCAGTCCAAATGTCAACACTACCTAGTACTCAGTCAAACTTGTATAAGCAGATAAAGGATGAACCGAGCCATGGTTGCTACGCTGGCGGTGAAACAGCGGCGCGGGAGGTGTGGCATCCATGGTTGCGAAGAAATATGCGGTACGGTTGTCATCAGAAGGTCAGGCCCAACTGGAGCGGTTGATCCGCAGCGGGCAGCGCTCCGCTCGGGTCATCAATCGGGCGCGCATCCTGCTCAAGACCGACGAAGGGTGGAGCGCCTTCCAGGCGGCGGCGGCCCTGGACACGTCGCCGCGCACGGTGTTCCGCACCAAACGGCGGTACGCCGAGGAAGGATTGGACGGTGTGCTGTACGACCATCCCCAAGCCAATCGGTATCGCAAGCTGGACGATCGGGGTGAAGCCCATCTGATTGCCCTGGCGTGCAGCGACGCTCCCGAGGGCCATGACCACTGGACGCTGCGTTTGTTAGCCGACAAGGTGGTGGAGTTGGGATTGGTGGTGTCGCTGTCCCACGAGACGGTGCGGCTCAACTCAAAAAAACACCCTCCAGCCCTGGCGGAAGCAGCAGTGGGGCATCTCCCGGATGAACGGGGAGTTTGTGGCGGCCATGGAGGACGTGCTGGACCTCTATGCTGAACCTACGACCCCCACCGGCCGGTGGTGTGCTTCGACGAGACCTCCACCCAGCTGCTGGCCGAGGTCAGGGAGCCGTTGCCTCCTCAACCAGGACGGCGGCGGCGGCAGGACTATGAGTATCGGCGCGGCGCCCGCAATCTGTTCCTGGCCTGTGAACCCCTGGCTGGCTGGCGCCACGTGGCGATCACCCACAGACGCACCATGCCGGACTTCGCCCACCAGATGCGCTGGCTGATTGACGTGGCCTACCCCGATGCGACCGTGGTCCGCGTGGTCCTCGACAACCCGAACATCCACCGCATGGCGTCCCTTTACGAGACCTTCCCGGCTGCTGAGGCCAGGCGCATCGTGAAGCGGCTGGAGTTTCACCACACGCCCAAACACGCCAGCTGGCTCAGCATGGCGGAGATCGAATTCAGCGCGTTGGGTCGCTCCTGCCTCAAGAGGAGAAATCCCGACGCCGACGCCTTGCAACGCCAAATCACCGCCTACGAGACTGAGCGCAACGCAGCGGGGATCACCATCAACGGCGGTTCAGCACCCACGACGCCCGAGCCAAACTCCATCGTTTCTACCACTGCCTTTCCAGCATTGACTGAGTACTAGTGAAGACCGGCTGGTCACCGCCATGATCCACCTCATTTTCAAAAGGCTCAGGTTTGCTCGAACTTCTTCGCCACACGCACTCTCACGGATCCCACACCGCTGGAGGGTGCAGGTTGACTCGATGTTTACCGGCTGCCGACCGCCGCCGCGCTCAACTCCCGGATGGCGTCCACCGTTTCAGGGCTAGCTGGCTTACCCATCTCGACGTCCCGGACAGCTTCCCAGGACCGAAGCACATCCGCCATAACCGCTTCGTCCGACCGGTCGATTTCGATTGGGATGCCCACTTGGGCCCATGACGTATGGCCGGTCAGCCAGAACACCTCGGTCGGGTTGTTCTCCGGATCGCGGAAGTAGCAACCAATAGCGCTCGCGTGTGTGACGATGCGGTCCAGCTTGTAACCGTGTGCGAGGATGCGCCTCTTGAAATCACGGAGATCATCGAGGGAATCCACAAGCATTGAAATCTGCTGGATCCAATGCGGGTCCTCCAGCGAAGCCCGCCCGTTGATCAGGGCAATCTCGTGATCGCAGCTTTCTGGATCTGCGCTGAAAAAAGCGCCAAGCGGGCCGACCTTGGTCAGTGTCATACCCATAAAATTCGCATAGAAGTCCATCATGAGTTTGAGGTCATGAACATAGAAACCAATATGACCCAGTCCACTGACTTTCGCTGACATCTTTATCTCCTTCGATTTCTTTTGTGTCAGTTCATTATGCCGTTTTCCCGGCTCCGATGTCGAGCCGACAAACAGGCACCAATCCAGCGCACCGCAAAACCATGCGCAGGAATTGAAGTTGCAGCCTGCGCCAGAGGTGGGCATTCGCCATTTGCCGCGGAAAGAGCCGCGGTTGCAAAGGACGAGATTGCCGCGGCCAGGCATGCCCAACAGCTGGCTGTACCGTCGCTACCTCGACTGCTGCACTATCACCGCCGTCAAGGCGGGCATCATTCGACTGGCGACGCTGGCTCGTGCAGGCCAGCAGCGTGCTCAACACCATAGCGTCCAAGAAAGTAGTATCCGGGGAGGTGACCCGATTTCAAGTACGGGGTTTTAACACTCGGTCAAGGCTGCAACGGGGCATCAAAACCGGAATATCTACCGATGTAATACGCAAGTGGTTACCTGCCATTGGGAGCTGGGCAAAGGATTACTGGCCATCAATGACTCCCACGACCACATCGCCACCTACCGATCTCCTTTAGCGGTGTCGGGCGCTTGGACTTCCCTGTCGGGCAGCATCGTGGGGGACAAGGACCCACCCCGGAATTGTGAAGATTTTGTGAAGGCGAACAAAACAATTGTGAAAACATTGTGAGCAAACTGGCAGATGTATGTATTGCCTATTTATTTCTCATACTACTGATGCGTGAGCGAACACCTAAACTAATCCCTTCCGTCATTACCGTGGAAATAGCCGATTTTCATGCTCATACGTGGCCTCGGCAAGGCAATCCGCAATTCTCGCGCAAGGGGGAATTCAGTGGTACCGGAGGGAAGGAAGGAAGCCGATTTTAGATAACCATTCACGCATCAGTAGTAATCGGTAAGATGACTTGCCCGCCGACCCCAACCTGCGAGTGCCCACCTTGGAGCCACGCCGGGGTTTCCTTGCTAATGGAATGTTCCTTGGGCGACATATTCTGCCAAATCCAAGTTGGATCATGTGAAGCGATGATGCAGTTGGTCGGGCGGTTCCACAACGCTCACGAATTCACGAGGAAGACCATGAGCCTTTTACAAGCGAATGCTGCAATCACCGAAGCGGAAATTCTCAGGCAAGAAAATGACGCCTTGAAGGGTCGGCTTGCGAGATTGAGCAAGGCAAGCATCAGCATCTCCCAAATCGTCGACACCGAGGCCGCTCTCCAGGAAGTTGTCAACAGCGTCTGAAACCTCACTAGCGCCCGGTACGGTGCGCTCCTGGCTTTCGATCCCGCGGGTGGAATTCGCGACTTTTACGTCTCGGGAGAAACAGACGCAAAGCGCGATTACATGACGCAGTCCCTCCGAGGACCAAGCCTGCTGGATTACCTGACCAAGGTACAGGGTCGGGTTAGCTCGAATCCACCGAAGGGATGCGGCCCTGGTGTTGACACGAGGATTGATGGGTAAGGGAAGGCGAACGGCTTGGCCCGGTCCCGATCGATGGGGTTGAGGGTAGTGGGCGGTGGCGACGCCAGTGGCAAGGTGGCGGCCCGCAGTGGCGGGGGCCGGCGAAATCGGCCAGGCGGCAGGCCGGAAGTGGCACTGGCGGACTGGGCTGGCATGAGTTTGCGGGACAGCCCCTGGGGCTGTCCGGTGGACGGGTCGGGCGCCGACGGCGCGCCGTCAGGCTGGTAGAGGAATGGCGCGCAATCGGGCCAAGGCGCAACTGAACTGGGTTTCCCAGGGCTGGCCCTGGGAAAGATGCAGGGTGATAAGGCGCGCCGAGCGGGTGAGCCGTCCGGCGATGGAGAAGAAGCGCCGCCGGAGGGTCTTGGTGGTTACCAGTTGCTCCCCCAGACCGATGCGCGCTGCCCAGCGGGCCAGGTTATGCGCCATCACCTGGACGGCCAACCAGGCGGCGTTGGCGGCGAAACGGCCTGACGGGAGATGGTTGAGCCCCACACCGTACTTCAGGTCTCGGATGGCATTCTCAATCTCGGCGTGGCGACGATGATCGGCCTCCAGTTCCCGGGTGTCCCCGTCCCGATCGGTGATGCAGCCGTGATAGCTGTAGTCGACCAAGAGGGCCAACTGGGAGTTGGGCGTGGGCTGCACCCTTCGGACGATGAGCCGCGCCGGCGCGGCGTCGGGCGCACTCTCGAAGGGGATGTAGGTGGTTTCGGCCACGTCGGCGGCGCCGTCCATCCAGTAGGGTATGGGTGTCCAGTCCGCCTCCGGTATCGCCTCGATGAGATTGCGCAGGCTCTGGTGTTGGCGGATGGTGATGGAGTAGCGGACGTTGGTCTCGCGGCAGACCGCGACCATGGCGTGGGTGTAGCAGCCGCGGTCGGCCCGCATGGTGAGTGGTCCCCTGGCCCCAGCGTAGCGTACCCGTCCCACCGTCTCACGCAGGAAGTGGGCCGCGCCGCGAGCGGTGTTGGCGCGGCCCTCACGCAGCCGAGCCATCAGCACGTCGCCGGTTCCAGCGGCCACGGCCAGCAGCGGGTGATCGCCCCGCTGGCCAGTGTAGCCGTGGTGGCGCGCTCCCTCCTTGAACAGACCGTAGGTTTCACAGATGGTGGAGTCCAGGTCGATGGTCAACGGCCCGTGATTGTTCGAAGATCGGGGTCCGGCTCCAGCGGCCCAGGCCCGGGCCAGCAACTCCCGGCTCACCCGGTCCAGCTGGCGAGCGTGGCCCCAACGGAAGCTGCGCAGGAACGTCCCCAGCGTGGACGGCGCCTTCACCGTACAGCCCAGCACCCGCGCGGTCCTGCCAGCACGCAACACGTCGGCATCGTCAATGCAGTCGCCACCGGCCAGAGCGGATGCCACCAGCGTCATGATCTTGTCGCCCGTGTTGGCTCCGCCTGGGGCACGGCCCAGGTCCAGGCGCCGGTCAACCAGTTGGGGCAGGCCCAGATGCCAAGCCAGCGTGGACGGAAGGATCAGCCCAGCATTGCTGACCAGGCGGTGGTCGTCGAAGGCGATCTGGATGCGGTCGGGGTGGTTGCGTGGTAGCATCTATTTGGTGCTCCTTCTTTTGGGTTGGTTTGGTCTTTCACAAACCATTATCCCAGAAGCAAAGGGGCACTTTCTTATCCCTTCAACCCGCCCCGACACTCATCTCTTCGGTGGATTGGGGGTTAGTATTACAGCCGCGCTTTGTGGGAAGGACTCATGTCGCTGACCGTGCCCGAAGTTAGACGGCTGTTATGCACGCTGCTGTGACTACTTTATGAGAGCACTGACCTGCCTATATGGTAGCCGTGGTGGAGCCGGTGGCACCAAGCCCGAGCCTTGGAATCCCTTACAAGAGACTCTTTCAGAGGCCCTCAATTCAAGTGCAACTGTAATATTAGGCTGAAGGACCTGGTGGCCCACCCTGACTATGCGGGTCTTCCGGCAGATCTCCCGCCCGTGAAAACTTTTCTGGGGACGCCGATCTACCATCGCACCGAACACGTCGGCAACCTTTATCTCACGGAAAAGGAGGGAGGTCAGGAGTTTACGCGGGAAGATGAAGACATGGCGGCAATGTTTGCTGCCCGGGCCGCCTCCGCGATCTCCAATTCCCGACGGTACGAGGAGGCGCACCAGGCAAAAGTGGATTTGGAAACTCTGATGGACATCTCTCCTGTGGCAGTCTCTGTCTTCGACGCTCGGATAGGCGAGATAACTTACCCCCAATCCACCGAAAGGGTGAATGTGCCAGCGTGCTGAGGGGATGAGAAAATGCTCCCGCGCTTCGGGGATAATGGTTTTTGGGACAAGAAACCGACCCGAAACGAGGAGCACTCAAAAGATGCTACCACTGGGCAGCCCCGACCGCATCCATGTCGCCTTCGATGATCACCGCCTGGTGACCAACGCCGGACTGCTTTTGCCGGTCACTTTGGCCCAGCACCTGGGTGTGGGTGAGCTGGTGGACAACAACGTTGACCTGGGAGAAACGCCGGGTCGAGCCAACCCGGGGGACAAGCTGCTGACGCTGGTGGCCTCGGCCCTGGCCGGTGGCGACTGCATCGATGACGCCGACGTGTTGCGCACCGGCGGGACGGCCAGCGCCATCGGCTGCGTGGTCAAAGCGCCATCCACGCTGGGGACCTTTCTGCGCAGCTTCCGGTGGGGTCATGTCCGCCAGCTGGATCGGGTGAGCCGGGAGTTGCTGGCGCGGGCCTGGGCCGCTGGGGCCGGACCTGGAGACGAGCCGTTGACCATCGACTTGGACTCCACCATCTGCGAGACCTACGGACTGGGCAAGGAGGGCGCCCGCCGCCATGGTTACACCGGCCAGCGGGGCTATCACCCGCTGCTGGCCGTGGCCGCGGACACCGGCGACGTGCTGATGGCGCGGCTCCGTGAGGGTCGGGCCAACACGGCTCGGGGCGCCGCCCACTTCCTGCGGGAGACGGTGGGGCGGGTGCGCTACGCTGGGGCCACCGGACAACTCACCGTGCGCGCCGACAGCGGCTTCTACTCCCACGCCATCGTCGCGGTCTGCCGGAAGCTGGATGTCCACTTCTCCATCACCGTCCGCCAGCACGCCCGGTTGCGCAATCTCATCGAGGCCATACCCGAGCAGGACTGGACACCCATCTCCTACTGGATGGACGGCGCCGCCGACGTGGCCGAGACTGAATACACTCCATTCGAGAGCCAGCCCGACGCCGCGCCGGCGCGTCTCATCGTACGCAGAGTGAAGCCCACGCCCGGTTCCCAACTGGCGCTCATCGCCGACTACAGCTACCACGCCTGCATCACCGACCGGGAGGGCGAAACTCTGCAACTGGAGGCCGACCACCGCCGCCACGCCGAGATCGAGAACGCCATCCGCGACCTGAAGTACGGCGTGGGGCTCAATCATCTACCCTCAGGACGCTTCGCCGCTAACGCCGCCTGGCTGGCCGTCCAGGTCATGGCGCACAACCTGGCCCGCTGGACGGCGCGCATCGGTCTGGGCGAGCAGATCCTTACCACCAAGACCCTCCGGCGACGCTTCTTCTCCCTGGCTGGACGCATCACCCGCAGGGCCCGCCGCCTCACCCTGCATCTTCCCCAAGGCTGGCCCTGGCAAAACCAGTTCATGCAGGCCCTGGCCCGGCTGCGAGCCCTGCCGCTCCCTTCCTGACGGCGTAGCTAGCGCCCGACCCTTCAACCAGACCGCCCAACCGCCTGGCAGACCCGCGTCAGGCTGGGCACCGCGTGTCTCCAGCTGCCATCGACTATGGTGATCTTGCCCGCCGCCGCCGCTCGCGAGCCGTCAACATCCTCCTGGCGTAGCTGTGTCGACCCGCACCCGCCCGCATCCGGCGGGATCAGGGCACTGCAGCCATCAACCACGCTTCTCATCCCCTGCGTCACCAACCCACTCGCGTCCCTTCGGTGGATTCGGGCTTACATGAACCAGGAATCCCGACGAATGCTGGGTGCAATGGCGCTTCCGGAAGAGGTCCTCGATAACGTCTTCGACTTGCTGACATTTACAAGCTCTGACGGGAGAGAGATCGCCTTCGTAGACCTTCCAGGCACCAGGGCCCTTCAGACTGGCGAGACTGTGCGGGCAGAAGAGGTTGTCGTCCACCTCCCGAACGGGAATTCCATGACAACCTTGATCAATTGCGCTCCCCTTTTCTCTGAATCAGGGGAAATAGTGTCGGTGATGTCCGTTATGCAGGACATGACCCCCTGGAAGACCTGGAACGACAGCGAGCTGAATTCCTGGGAGTGGTAAGCGAAGAGCTGAGAACCCCATTGATTAGCATTAAGGGTTCTGCCGCCGCCCTCAGAAGCATTATTGAGTCAATGGTCCCTACTGAGTCACTGCAGCTCTTGCGCATCATCGACCAGCAGGCAGACCTGATGCGCAGCCAGCTCAACAGCCTCATTGAGCTGACCCAAATTGAGGCGGGAACATTGTCCGTAGCTACCCAGTCAACGGAAGTTGCGGGACTGATAGAACGGTCCTGCGGAGAGTATCTGAGAGACCACTCAGCGACAGCCATCCAATTGGATCTCCCGGAGACGCTGCCGAAAGTGATGGCTGACAGGCACCGCATAAGCCAAGTGTTGCACAATTTCCTCCGCCAGGCGGCGAAATACTCGAACGAGCTGTCCCCAGTCAAAGTGTCCGCTTCTATGGCAGATATCTACATCGCCGTCTCGGTCTCAGTGGGCGGCTCATTTGCTCCTCCCGAGGATACGCCCTCGCCGTTCAAAGCAACGGAAACCCCTCAGTTATTCAGGAAGATCACTCAGGCCCACACCAAAGCGGCTGAATTATCTGCACAGGGCGAGGGGCTCGCGCTTGCCTTCTGCCGCGGCGTCGTTGAGGCGCATGGCGGCCGCATCAGGGCAGATATGGATGAGCAGGAGGGAAGACTGACTCTGACCTTCACCCTCCTATCAGTGGAAGACGAGGACGAAATTCAGGGGCCCGACATGGGAGGGACTGCCGGAGAGCCATCGCCGGTTCCGGCAGGGAAGACTCAGATCCTCGTCTCAATTGAAGACTCCAGATTGCTGGGCACAGTTCGCCAAGCCCTGCTCAATGCGAGCTACGGCGCCGTGGCAACCTCGGGCTTGGACGAGGTTGAGGAACTTGCGCTGTCAGAAAGGCCGCAACTAATTGTCCTGGACATTGCTGGCAGAGAAGAGGCGTCCTTCCGGACTTTGCGGCGTGCCGGTAATCTGCTGAACCTGCCGACGATTGTGCTCTGTGATCGTGACGATGAGGAATACGTCGTGCGCGCTTTTGAAATGGGTGCTGACGGGTATATGGTGAAACCGTTTTCGCCTTCCGAACTGATAGCGAGGATAAAGGCGACATTCCGGAGGATGAACGGCGGCGGAGAACTCGCCAGCAACCGTACGTTCCAATCGGGCGAAGTGAGAATCGATTTCGATGAGCGAACCGTCAGCGTATCGGGGCAACCAGTACAGATGACTGCCACGGAGTACAAGCTACTCACCGAGCTCGCCAACGGCGCAGGCAGGGTTCTCACACAGGATATGTTGCTTCAAAGAGTTTGGGGACCGGAGTATTCTGGGGAGTCCCAGCTTTTGCGCTCCTACATAAAATCTCTTCGCCAGAAGCTCGGGGACAATGCGCGGAAGCCCATGTACATCTTGACCGAGCACGGTATTGGCTACCCTATGGCAAAGTCTTAGTCTACGTCCGATCGGCCCGGACCCGTGAGTTCGAACGCCATGGTTCTGCGGTAGCTCCTCAAGGGAGCAAGCCGAGTCCGTTGAGGAACAGAACCCGGCTCTAGCGCTTCCTACAAACCGTTGGTGCTAGGGCGTGTTGACATTTGATTATAATGGCGGCATGGGAAACGTCAGACTATCACCAAACCAGTGGACCAGGATTCTCCAGTTCTTGCGTAGTCGTACCGACTTGTACGTTGGTCAGGAAGCGGAATGCCAGCGTTTCATCGAGGCGGTGCTGTGGGTGAACCGTTCCGGCGCCCAGTGGCGGCTCCTCCCGTCCGAGTATGGCAACTGGAACAGTGTGTACAAAAGGTTCGCCCGCTGGGCCGACCGGGGTATCTGGGAACTGATGCATCAGCATTTCGCCGACGACCCGGATCTGGAATGCCTCATCATCGACAGCACCGTGGTTCGGGCCCATCCCTGCGCCGCCGGAGCGCCCCCCAAAAAGGTGGCCAGGCAGCCCAGGCCCTGGGTCGGAGCCGTGGCGGGTTTAGCACTAAGGTCCACGTGAGCGTGGATGCCTTGGGTAATCCCTTGCGGTTCATCCTGACTGGGGGACAACAGCATGACATCACTCAGGCCGATGCTCTGATCGCCGATTATGCCGGAGAGTACGTGATTGCCGACAAGGGGTATGATGCCCAGGAGTTTCGTCAGCATATCCTGGAACGGGGCCTGCGTCCGGTCATACCGCCGCGCTCCAACCGCAAGGAACCCCAAGCCTACGATGCTTACCTGTACCGGGAGCGCCACTTGGTGGAATGCTTCATCAACAAGATAAAGCACTATCGCCGGGTATTTTCCCGGTTCGAGAAACTGGACACCAGATACTTGGGGTTCCTTCAATTTACCGCTGCCCTCATTTGGTTACGGTGAAATGTCAACACAGCCTAGTTAATATCAGAGGACGAATTGGGCAATGGAGCGATGGATGCGTCCGTTTTCGTCCGGTTCCAGTCCATGCCACTGCACCAGTATGTTGAAGGCGGGTAACAGTTCAGAGTCGAGGGGAAACGAGCAGCTGACGGCAGGCGGCAAGAGGATTTAGTCCTTGGGCGCGCCAGGCGCCGAAGATGGATGCCAGCGTCATCTTGCTCTCGGTGCCCTGCTCCGAGCGGGTGCCGCCGCTGACCTTGCGGCTGATGACCAGATGACGCAGGCTGCGCTCGGCGGGGTTGTTGTCCGCTGGCACGTCCGGTTCGGCCACGAAGACGAAGAGTTCCTTGATGTGGCGCTCAATGCGCCGGCACAGCTTGCCCTGGACAGCCGACGGCTCAGACAGGAAAGGGCGGCAGATGGCCAGCAGCTTCCGCTCCAAGGCCAGTTGAGCGACACGCCGTCGTCGTGCCTGAGGATGAGAGAAGGCTTTGGCTTCCTCGTAGAGTCGATGGACTGCCGCCGCCCAGCGGGCCAGCGGGGCATCTTTGAGGTAGAGGGCCACCAAGTCGTGGATGTCCCGCAGCAGGTGCGCCCAGCACCGTTGCTTAGGGCCATCGTAATGGTGATAGGCGGCGTAGAAATCGCTGACCAGTACTCCGGAGAATGCCTCGCCCAGCGCCTCGTCCACCACCGCCTTGCCCCGACCCCGCCGCAGGAAGTAGCGCTCGGTGGGAGTGCTGAAAGTGATTGGTCAAGGGCTCGCACACGTAACCGTTGTTCCCATTTTGACGCCAGCCGGTTTCGTCGGCGTGGACCACTGGGCTGGCGCGGATGCAGTCCACCATCGCGGCCACTGCTGGTTGGGCCTGTTGCGCGGTCTGGTGAATGGCGCTCACAATGGCCCCCACGCTGAGGCGCAGCTGATGGACGGTGCGCAGATACCACTGGATGCTGCGGATCGGCAGGCGCCCTTCTTCCCGTAGCGTGGCGATGCGGCTGATCAGGTTGACGCCTAGGCGTTGGCGCCCCAGTGCCACGCCGTCCAGTTGCGCGGTGGGCACTCGGCGCCGCCGACACACTGGGCAGGTCCTGGCGATGAAGACATGCTCGGTGACTTGCACCGGAACCACCGGCAACTCGATGACTTCCCGGGTGCGCTGGACCCAGCCGCCAGTCAGGTGCGTCCCGCAATCGGGACAGCTCTCCACCACGTGCTCCACCCGATGGGTCGGTGTCATGCGCGGGCGGGCGAAGCCGTGGCGTCGCTGCTTTCTGGGCTGCTGCTGCGCTGGCGGCTGGCTGCCCGATTTCGCCTTGAGGCCGGGCATTCGCGGCGGGCCGTCCGGCTTCGCCCGGCCTTCCAGTTCGGCAATCCGCCGCTCCAACCGCTCAATCACCCGCTGCTGTTCCAGAACGGTGGCCTGCAGTTGGGCGATGATGGCGATGAGGAAATCGCGGTCGGCGGTGATCAGGTCACTCTCAGTATCCACTCCCTCTATATGACATAACCACCGCCACCCGTGCCAGCGTCTGGCAGCCCGCCTTCGGCCAATTTACCTCACCAACTCTGAACAGTTACGAAGGCGGCCATCAGGTAACTCAGATGCGCCTCAAATCCTCGCCAGGTGTTATGACGCATCTCCTTGCTGCCCCACACCGTGGTCATCATGGAGAAGGTGGTTTCCACGATCATCCGCACGTTCCATTGGCCGCGACGACACAGTTTCACGTTGTCTGGGTCGCCTTTGGCGCGGTGAAAGCCGGTGTCAGTCAGTATGATCATCTGGCCGTCGTAGCAGGCCAACAAGGGTAAGAACCGCTGGTCATGGACGTTGGCAGTGGCGCAGTCCCAATCCACAATCAGCCCCAATTTGTTGAGCACGACGCAGAGTTTGCCGCCCCGGACCCAGCGCTGATTGGACTTGCCTCGCTGGCCCACCTGATGGAGCTGACGCCCCGCCCTTACCGGATGGCCCAGTTCGACGCCATAGCTGTCGGCCACGCCCAGGATGGTGGGCTGAGCCAGGAAATAGCCGGTCCAGCAGGCTTTGGCTTCCAGGCGGCGGAAGAGGCGGGTGCGCTGGGGGAGTTTGGGAAAGAGATCTCCATAGTTGTGCCTGAGCCAGTCGTAAAAGGCGCGGCGGCTGACGCCCTTGACGGCGTAGAGCACTCCGATGGTGACCACTTCGCCCCGGGAGAGCACGGCTTGGGGATGCTGGGGCAATCGGGGCAAAGCGTCGTCTATCTGGCAGTAGAGTTCGGTGATAAAATCGGCGATGTTCACAGGGTTCCTCCGCTGTAGAGCGGATCAACTTACAGCATAAGGAACCCGGTGGCATCTTCAATATCATCTCAAACTAGCACCAACGGTTATAACGGTGGGACTTCAGCAGGTAGTATCCGCTAAAACCAGCATTAGGAGTTCGGCGGGTTGAGGGCGGCGGCAAAGCCTACACTGGGGCGGAGGAAAACCGTACCACCAGTAGGATGCGTGACGGTCGCGGGCACTATGGCATCTACCCGTATTCGTCGAAGACTTGGCCCAGTTGGCCGTGGATGCTGCCGAGGCGGATGAGAACGAGGAAATTGACGCCGTCGGCCCCGAGGTGTTCACCTATGCCGAAATGGTGAAACTCGTGCGTGACCGGATCGGATGCGTTGCCTGGTGCGGCCGGGCGCATTCTTGGCCTGTTTCTCGATGACATCGTCCTCACCATGGATGAGATCCGCGGCCTTTCCGCCGGCCTGATGGTGTCGAATTCGGGCGCGGAGCCACCGGGACCGAACCGGCTCACCGAGTGGCTGGACCAGCACGGCGCCGCGGCAGGGCAGAGCTACGCATCCGAGGTGCAGTGCCACTACGAGTAAAGAATCTCCAGGGACAATATCGATGGGTCGCTCTCCGCCTTCCAGAAATTCCGCCTGCTCCGTTGCGCTTGCGGTCAGCTCGATCAGCACCCGCCCGAGAGTCGGATGGCCGGAAGAGACTGGCCACGACCCGGAGCCAGTCCCCATTGGGAGAGGACATACCGGTGGAAAGCCAAACCTTCCGAAATGCGCAGGCCGGCGTTTGCGTTTCAACCCGGGGTGTGTTGCAAAATGCCTATCATTTCGCTGACTGACCTCAGTCTCCCGCCTCACTTCGCGGTGGCTATAACACGGGCTATCGCCTACACCAACGGAGTTGCTGCATGAAGAACATCCCCAGTCTCGGCAGGATCGGTGTCTCGGTTCTGGCCTCCCTGACCCTGGTGTCCGTGCTCGCCCTGGGCTGCCGATTGATCGACGGGTCAGGGCCGGATGCCGAACCCACACTCGAACCTGATATCGGGGCCACCGTTACTGCCGCCATGAATAGCGTGGTCGCCACCCCGGAGGCTGCGGCGCCGACGGAACCTCCGAAGCCCACGTCCAATGCCGCGCCAATCACCACCGCGACGCCGGCGCCCACCCCGGCTGCCACCACAAATGATCCGGGCAACCTGGCGGCAACGCTGTCGGATGTGGGACCGGAAACCAGTTGGGGACACCTGTTTGCCGCCTTCACGGAAGCGGAACGTGCCTGCATCACTGATGAACTGGGTGAAGAGCGACTGACCCAAGTGCTGGAAAGTCCTGTTTTCCAAGATGGACCCGGCCAGGATTGGGAGCCTGTCGTTTTCGGCTGCCTGGACCAGGAAACGGCGGCCGCGCTGTTCCATACCATGCTGGCATCCCAGATGGGAGCTGAGGTGGAACTGAGCGCAGAGAGCAACGCATGCATCCACGAATTGCTGGTCGACGCCGACATTTCGGCCCTGGTCGTCGGCTCCGGACCGGAGCCGACACCGGCACAGGCGGAGGCGCTGTTCGGTTTCTTCTTCGGGATGGCGGCCTGCGCGCCCGAGCAGATGGGCGGAGGGCCCGGCGGTCCGCCGCAAAGCCAACCGGCGGCGGATGAAACCAGGTTGTGGAGCTACGCCACGGGCGGTTGGGTTGACACGGCGCCGGCGGTCGAGTGCGGTGTCGTCTACGTGGGTTCCGCAGACGGCAGAGTCTATGCCCTGGATGCGGCGAACGGTTCGGAGCTGTGGAGTTTTGCCACGGGGAATGCCGTCAAGTCCACTCCCACCGTGGCCGACGGGATCGTCTACGTTGGCTCGAATGACAATCGTGTCTACGCCCTGGACGCTGCAACGGGCGATGAGCGGTGGAGCCACGACACCGGGACGTGGATGCAATACTCTCCTGCGGTCGCGGAAGGCTTGGTCTATGTCAGTTCGCTGAGCGAAGGCGACTGGAAACTACACGCACTGGACGGGATGTCAGGGGAAACGGTCTGGATTGACACTATGCCACACCATCTGTTCGACGATTTCGTGCCTTCCGTGGTCGGCGGTAGAGTTTACGTTCCGAGGAGGGATTTTGGGGGATACCAGGCTTTGGATGCGGGCAACGGGCAGCCGGTATGGACAGTTGACATACCCGACCGTGTTGAGTCTCCGCCCATGGTGTTGGACGGGGTGGTTTACGTGACCGCGGCGAACCAGGCTTACGCCCTGGACGAGTCCACCGGCAGCGTCATCTGGAGCTACAACACCGAACGGTTCCCCGCCCGGGACTTTCCCGCCCTGGTCATCGACGGCGTGTACTACCTGGCGCCCGATGATATGGTCCATGCCCTGGACGCCGAGACCGGAGAGACCATCTGGACCTACTTGGCGCCGGCGCCGATCAGCACCGCACCCGTCGTTTCCGATGGCGTGTTCTTCGCCGTGGCCGAGGCAGGACAGATCATTGCGGTGGACGCCAAAACCGGTGCGCCGTTGTGGACCGTCCAGGCCGACGGAATGGGGCTGCAGGCTCTGTCGGTGAGGCGCGGCGTCCTTTACTTTGAATCCGACACGGGATACCTGACATCCGTCGACGTGGTCGATGGGAGTGTGATCCATAATTTTCAGAAAGGGTACATCTGGGGCGTTGGCACCTACACCGTAGGCGACGGTGTCGTGTATTTCGGCTCCCTGGTGGGCAGCGTCAACGCCCACTCCGCTCCGGTGCCCTGATTCTGGACGGTGGTAAACAAAGTCCGGTTTTCGTTCCCACCTTCAGCGTGGTTCTCCGCTGAGAGCTTCGTGTCCATGATGCCTGCCACCAAAACTCGCAGGACTTCCCCGAGAAAGTCCACATCAGCATCCATGGCACCCTTGCGTAGTAATTCCAAGGGGAGGCATCCCGCCGCGAGGTAGGCCGATCGATTTGAGGCGGCATCCGGTCCCCTGCATTGGTGTCGTCTTGCACTACAACGTCGACTAGGAATTCTGCCTTTTCCAAGTCTCTGGCGAACTTCTCGACCAGGGCACTAATATTACAACGACGCATTTAGGATGGGACGCTTGTCGCTGGCCTATTCCCTTCGTAAACGTACATCGGACGACTGTCGCAACAGTCCTTGCGCTACGAAGCTTTCCCGAAGCGGCACGTGAACCCGTTGTTGTAATACTAATTAACCCGTCGATGACACGGTGATGACAGAGGGCCAGAGCTCCATTCTCGTCCCCTGAGAGACCATCTTCGAGGACACTCCCGTTGCTTCCCACCAGACACCGGGCAGGCCAACAGGCAGGTGCCAGCAGGGGCGTCAAAACTGCTATCAGCAGGGACTGGAAGAGCATGGGACGGCGCACCGATAGACCGGATCCATATGTCCCTCTCTTTGAGCCAATCGAAAGTGTGTAGAATGCGGTTAGGGGATGCTCGAACTTCGCGCGAAATGACGCGGGACATCCGCTCAGGAGGCGGCAATGACACTATCTCTGGTACGGGGAAAGTACGTCGTCTGCAAGGTCACCGGCCCACATTCGGCAGAGGTGGTCGCCGACGGGGCGGTGCTCCAGCGGGACGGGCTGATCGAAGCGGTCGGTGCTTACCGGGAGCTCAACCGCCAGCATCCCGACGCCGAGGTCATTGGTTCCGGCAACCACATTGTCATGCCAGGCCTGGTCAACGATCACTTCCACGTCGGCCTCACACCGTTCCAAATGGGCGCGCCCGACCTGCCGCTGGAACTGTGGAGCCTCCACCGCATCGGCGTCCGGGCCATCGACCCCTACCTGGACCAACTTTACGGCGCGGTCCAGATGATCGAGACCGGCACGACCACGGTGCAGGCGATACACTCGACCGCACGCGGATCCGGGCCGGTCAGCATGGAGATCGCCGACAAGGTGGTGGGCGCGTACCAGGCCTCCGGGATGCGGGTCTCTTATGCACCCTCCGTCGTGGACCAGAACTCGATGGTGGCTGGCCCTGGCGGCGGGGAGGCCGATTTTGCCGCGCAGATGCCTCCTGAACTGGCCGAGCGGTACCGGTCCTTCATGGCCCCCAGCTACCGGCCCGTGGACGAGATAATGCCAGTCCTGGAAGAGATATCCCGGAAATACGGCGATAACCGGTACGAACGGGTACAGGTTACGATGGCTCCCAGCAACGTCCATCGCTGCTCCGACGAGTTGCTCACAGCCATCAAGGAACTGGCGGGACGCTACGGAACCGGCATACACATCCACCTGCAGGAAACGGTGTACCAGAAGCTGTACGGCCACACCGCCTACGGCAAGACGCCCCTGCAACACCTCCACGAAATAGGTTTCCTGGGTCCGGAAGTGACCTGCGGCCACAGCGTCTGGGCCACAGAGGAGGACCTGAGGTTGATGGCCGCCACGGGTACCAACATCTGTCACAACGCCAGTTCCAACCTGCGGCTGCAGAGCGGGATAGCCCCGATGGGCCGCATCCTGGCGGCGGGGATCAAGGTGGCCATCGGCAGCGATGAGGCCGGCCTGAACGACGACAAGGACCTCTTCCAGGAGATGCGGCTGGTGCTCAAGCTCCACCGGGTGCCCGGGATCGACCTGGAGCCTCCCACCTCCTGCCAGGTCCTGGAGATGGCAACAGCCAACGGAGCCTACACCAGCTGGTTCGGAGACCGGATCGGCACCCTGGAACCGGGCAAACGGGCCGACATGGCGCTGGTGGACATGCGTAATATTGAAGAACCGTATCTGGATCCGCGGGTATCGGTGGTGGACGCGCTGGTGCACCGGGGACGTGGAATTGACGTTGACACTGTGCTCGTGGACGGTGAAGTTGTACTTCGGGACCGGCAACTGACCAAGGTGGACAAGGAAGCTCTGTTCGGGGAAATCAAGGCCTCCCTGGACCGGCCCCTGTCGGCCCTGGAAGTGGAGCGGCGGGAGTTGGCCCAGCTGGTGGAGCCCTATCTGAGACAGTTCTACCGCAGCGGGATGCCGTGGGACGCCGCCCCCTTCACGGTGTACAACTCCCGCTCCTAAAGGCAAACCTGCGAGGGGCTCCCACACGGCCCCTACGAACCTATCCCGGATCCAGCTGTGTTCACGAGATCCAACCCATGAGCGATATCTTGTCGTGTGTGGTCACTATGCGCACCCCGTGCTACGAACGCCATTGGTAGGATGTGGCGCTTGGCAGACCTCCCAAGCCATGACCAGGACCGGGCAGACTCGCTCGTACCCCGTTCGTCATTGTGAGCGCGGTAATCCCGTCGCATGGACGACGTTTCCTACGCCAACGAGATTGCCGCGCTTCGCTCGCAATGACCAGGGAAAGGGCGCTCGCAATTACGGTTTGAACACGAGTGGGTACGCGTCAGCCGAGCAGACAATTGCAATAGGGTCGTTGTCCAAGAGCGACTGGCTACTGTGGCGAACAGTTTGCGGTGAGATCAACCGGCCTATCCGCCGGCACCAATCAGCCCGCCGATGCAATTGCCCGACAGGAAAACTCCGTCTCCAATGGCGAGGGCGTCACTCAGGCGGACGGCAATGGAATGGGATCAGCGCACTTTTAGCCGGTGCGCCCACCAACAGACAGCAGGGCTGCATCTCGCCGGTGCCGTGGGCTTGATGGATCTGTGGGACAATCCATTCCCTCGCGGTATTGTTGTCGGAGAGCGCCACATTGGGGAGCAACTCCGCCTCCAGGCTCGATATGCCGGCGCTCAGCGCTTTCGGGTTGGCCTTGACCACCATTGCCCTCCTTACTCGGTTTGTAGATGTTACGATAGAGATCACTCGGCCGCCACTTCGTGCCGCTCTATTCCTTTCAGACCACCTCCAGGGACTCTACTTGGCCCCAGCGGAACAACATCCCGCCGCCCTTGGCAGGACTGCCCACAACATAACCGAAACCGCCAACCACAGTGTTTCGCGGACTGGCGGCTGCCCAGCGTCTGCTGCTGGTCCGAAGTCAAGTTAGACGGACGGGCTGCTAAACGAATGGCCGTAGTTGCCCACGAACGATCCAGATTATCCGTGTGATGGCTGATACACTATTAGTCGATCCGATTACTGAACGCCAACGATGCGCTGATGTGCAGCGCATGCCGTTGATACTTACGGCGGCTGGCCGGCACAATGTTTCGCTTGCCGAACCCGCGACAAACCTTCCACATCACCCCACGCTGGACTAAGGAGTTATCATCAGTACGCACTACCCATCCCGGTCTAACCGCCGACGATCATCTAACCAACTGCAAACCGACCGGCCACCAAGTCATGACGCAATCTGTGTTGAATGCGGAGCATGCACGACAGTCCCGTTTCGACCCAGTCCGAACCGGCCGGGGTATTGCCCAGTGTGTTGGAAAGCCCGCCGGAACGGCGATACCTCCGCACACGCCGCGCCGACAACGGACTCGTGGCGGACAAATGACATAGAAGACCAACAAGCTTCGGATCACATGGGCGCCGACACTGAGGTCTTTCCGGGAATCGACCTGAAGGCCGCCACCAGAGCCGCAATTGGCCGCATGAATATCGCGGAGCCCACGCCAATTCAGGAGCAGTCCATACCGTGTCTTCTGGCCGGACGGGACTTGATCGGGCAGGCACGCACCGGGTCCGGCAAGACCCTGGCCTATGCGGTGCCTATGGTGGAGCGGTGTAAGTCATCCGAGCGTCGCGTCCAGGCGCTGGTACTGGTGCCCACTCGTGAGCTCGCCATCCAGGTGGCGGGAGTAACGGAGGCCCTGGCGGCGACGCAACGGTTACGCGTGACATCGCTGTACGGCGGCCGATCATTGCGGCCGGAACAAACGGCATTGCGGAACGGCGCCCATATCATCATCGGCACCCCGGGCCGCACGCTGGATCATTTGCGCCAGGGAGCGCTTGACCTGAGCACAGTTAAGTTTCTCGTCCTGGATGAAGCCGACGAAATGCTGGATCTGGGGTTTGCTCGCGACGTTGACGCAATCGTGAGCCGCACACCTTCCCAACGGCAGACGGCTCTTCTGTCCGCAACGATGCCGGAATGGGTAGCCAGAACCGCCAAGAAACACCTGCGCGACCCCATTACGGTGGCGGTGGACGCGGATCACCAGGCGCTTCCGACCGTGGAACACCGAGTGTACAGCATTCAGAAGGCCGACAAGATGTCGGCGCTCCGAACCTTACTGGACCGGCGCGACGACGCGCCAATCCTCGTCTTCGGCAAGACCAAACACGGTGTGAAAAAGTTGGCCAGCCAACTGGGAATATTCGGCTATCCCGTAGGAGCGCTCCAGGGAAATCTGAGCCAATCGGCGCGCGAGCGGGTAATGCGGGACTTCCGTTCCGGCGCCGTGCCGATTTTGGTAGCTACCAATGTGGCGGCCCGCGGACTGGACGTGACAGGGATCGGTCAGGTGATTAATTTTGACCTTCCGGACTCTGAGCAACTGTTTACTCACCGGGTGGGGCGTACCGGTCGTATGGGTCGTGCCGGGGAGGCGATTACTTTCGTTACTCCCGACGATGGTCGAAAATGGCGCGCGATCGAACGTAACCTGGGCCAACGCTTTACTCTCAAATCGTGGAGCCGGGAAGCAAAGCGGTCGGAACTAAGCCAGTAGAGCGAATGGCTGGTCTTTTAATCGGCGGCAACCAAGGCCCCAAGGGTCCACTTTGCCGCCGCCGACTAGGATTTGACGCGACTCGGAAAGCCGATCACTTCAGAGACAGAGCAATTCGTTTGCGGTCTAGGTCTACCTCGAGCACAGTTACCCACACCTGCTGTTGCACTTTGACAACATCCGAGGGATTGCTGACGAACCCCTCGGTCAGCTGGCTGATGTGCACCAGCCCGTCTTGGTGTACGCCAACATCGACAAAGGCGCCGAAGCCGGTCACGTTGGTTATCACCCCGGGCAGTTTCATTCCCACCGTCAAATCGTCGATCCGGTGGACGCCTGCCGCAAAGTTGAAGGGCTCGAACACTTGGCGGGGGTCCCGACCCGGTCGGGCCAGTTCTTCGATTATGTCATTCAGTGTCGGCAGTCCAACCCCATCGCTTACGTAGCGACTGGGATCAATCTGACCGCTGATACCAGCGTCGCCCAGCATTTGCTCTAACGGACGGCCCAAGTCGTTGGCGATTGCCTGAACGACTGGGTAGGACTCAGGGTGCACCGCGCCGGCGTCCAGCGGCTGGGCGCCATCTCTGATGCGTAAAAACCCAGCCGCTTGTTCAAAAGCCTTAGGACCCAGGCGCGGCACTTTCTTCAAGGTGTCTCGGGAGGCAAAAGGGCCGTTGTGATTCCGGTACTCCACGATGGAATTGGCCAAACGGGGCCCCAGACCAGAAACATAGGAGAGCAACTCGCGACTGGCGGTGTTCAGTTCCACCCCGACCTGGTTGACACAACTGACCACCACATCGTCGAGTCGTTCCTTCAAGGCTTTTTGATCAACGTCGTGCTGGTACTGGCCAACACCGATGGACTTGGGATCTATTTTGACCAATTCGGCAAGGGGATCCATGAGTCGGCGACCGATGGAGACCGCCCCCCGAACGGTGATGTCGTGATCAGGGAATTCAGTTCGCGCCGCCTCCGATGCCGAGTAGACCGAGGCACCGCTTTCGTTGACCATGACCACCGCAATCTTGGGGTCCAAATCCAGAGTCCTCAGAAAGGCTTCGGTCTCACGGCCTCCGGTGCCATTGCCCACGGCGATGGCTTCAATATCGTGCTGACCACACAGCTGGAGTACCTTCCTGGTGGCCTCCTCCTCACCGCGTTCCCCGAGCAACGGATAAACGGTATCGTGGTGCAGCAGATGGCCCTGCCGGTCCAGGCACACCAATTTGCAGCCAGAGCGAAACCCGGGATCCAGTGCCAGGGTGTTCTTCTGACCCAGGGCCGGGACCAGCAGCAACTCCCGCAAATTGTCGGCAAATACCCTGATGGCAGTATCCTCGGCGCGAAGTCGTACCGCTTTGCGGACCTCCGTTTCCATCGCGGATTCGAGCAACGGTTTGTATCGTTCTAGAATGGCTAGCCGGATCTGTTGCGCGGCCTCCGTTTCTCCCCTGACAAAGATCCGCTCCAGGATCGCTGTCGCCGACGCTACCGGCGGCGCGATGCGGACCGAAAGCAATGATTCCTTCTCGCCCCGGAGCATAGCCAGGATCCGATGGGAAGGCGCGCGGGCGACCACTTCCTGCCAGTCAAAGTAATCCCGGTACTTGGCCGCCGCAGCATCTTTCCCCGAAGTTACCTTGGCGGAAATAGAGCCCTGAGACCAGAACAGCTCCCGAATTTCCCGTCGCGCAGTGGCGTCTTCGCTGACCCACTCGGCGATTATGTCCCTGGCTCCACTCAGGGCCTCTTTGGCGTTTTCCACACCTGCTTGGGGATTGATGTACTCGTCAGCGGCCCGGGTGACGTCAAAATCCCCCTGGCCCCAGAGGCGCAACGCCAGGGATTCCAGTCCCTTCTCTCTGGCGATGGCGGCCCGGGTGCGCCGCTTGGGCCGGTGGGGAAGGTACGTGTCCTCCAACACTGCCAATGATTCGGCAAAGAGAACGGCCTCGCGCAAATCCTCGCTCAACAGGCCCCGCTTTTCCAGGGAAGCCAGGATGGCCTCCCGTCGGTCGCTGAGTTCACGCAGCTGTGACAACCGGTCCCGGATGCCGGTGATCGCCACCTCATCAAGGCTGCCGGTACTCTCCTTACGGTACCGTGCAATGAAGGGCACCGTAGCGCCATGGTCCAACAATCCAACCGTGGCCGCCACTTGCTCTCCAGCCAGTTGAAGCTCACGCGCCATCTGGGGAATCGCGATGTCAATCGTAGTCGTCAATTTTGGATCCTTAGCGCTCGGATCGTGTGGGTACTAATTTCGCCTGGATTCCGTTGGGGTAGTCTGCGCCATGCGGCCGAACCGGATCGGCACGAGGCATCTCAAGGCTACCATAGGCGAACCTCCCGGCGGAATCGTTCGCTACGGGTGCCGGCGGGACGACCCGTTGCCGTGGCTACGGAGCGGCATAAGGGTACGAGCCACCTTCCAGGAAGCCAGCGTGCGGTTCTGGTTGGACAAACGTGATGGCCTTTGGGTGAAGCGCCGGAGGCACAAACAAGATGATGGGCCTGCATGACGAACGCGGCAATCAGGTCGACCAATGAGTTGCGGCGGGTCTTCCTGACGACGCCGACAAGCATCAGCTGCCGCGGCTGGCTCCGGCAGAGAATCTTGTGTGACCCAAACTCAGTAACATTTGTTTGAGGCGACGCGCCGTGCCTGAATAGGGCGCGAACCAATGGCAAAGAGCTGTGGGGCAGCGCAGGTCCGTGCGGTAGGCGACATCGGTCAGGCTGTCCGCCAACGGCACTTGGTTCCACGTGTCCTGGCAATCCCAACCGTCGTCGATCCAGTGGCGCCGGTCGTCGCGCCTGTAGGTCGGCAACTCGTCACTCAGCGGTGATCGGGCGGCAGGACTGCCGCCCATGTGGCCCACTTAGTACTACAGTTGCAGATCATGAAAGGGTAGAATTTTAGGCAGCCGAGGAGTGTTGAGGTGAGGTGGTGATTGTTGGGAGAGACGAGGTAGCGGAGGTCGCCCGGTGGGCCGAGGGCATCGAGCGGGTGCACGAGTGCATCGCGGGCAGGTTCCGGCGGCCGGAGCCGCGCAAGCGGGTGCTGGAGTATCTGAAAGGGTTGCTCAGTCCAGTGGAGCGCAAGAACGGTTGGCAACTGGCGGAGCAAGCGGGCTATGCCACTCCCTACGGGGTGCAGCGCCTGCTGTCGGGTTACGTCTGGGACGCGGACTTGGTCCGCGATGACCTGAAGCAGTACGTGGTGGAGCATCTGGGCGACGGCGATGCGGTCCTGGTGGTGGACGAGACCGGGTTCCTCAAGAAAGGGGAGAAATCGGCTGGGGTGCAGCGCCAGTACAGTGGCACGGCGGGCCGGATCGAGAACTCTCAGGTGGGCGTGTTCCTGGCCTATGCCTCGGCCAATGGCAGAACCCTGCTGGACCGGGAGCTGTATCTGCCCCAGGTGTGGGCTGATGACCGGGAACGCCGGCGGGAGGCCGGGGTGCCTGAGAGTGTCGGCTTTCAGACCAAAGGGCAACTGGCCCAGCAGATGTTGGAGCGGGCGGTTACGTCAGAAGTGCCCTTCGCCTAGTTTACCGGGGACGAGGTCTACGGCAGTGACCGCAACCTGCGGCGGTGGCTGGAGCGGGAGGGCGTTCCCCACGTGCTGGCCATCAAGCGCAACGAGCAGCTGTGGGCTTTGACGGAGCAGGGACCCTGCCAGGTGAGGGCTGACCGGCTGGCGTCCGGGGTTGGGGAATCCGCCTGGGTCCGGTGCAGCGCCGGCGCTGGCGCCAAGGGCCCCCGGGTCTACGACTGGGCCTTGGTGGAAATACGGCCCTTGAGGGAACCGGACCAGGGGCACTGGCTGCTGACGCGACGCAGCATTGCCAAACCTGATGAGTTGGCCTACTACGTTTGCTTCGGTCCAGCGGGCACTACCCTGGAGGAGTTGGTGAGGGTGGCAGGGACTCGATGGGCCATAGAGGAATGCTTCGAGGAGGCCAAGGGAGAGGTGGGGTTGGACCAGTACGAGGTGCGGCGTTGGGATGGCTGGTACCGGCACATCACCCTGGCGATGTTGGCCCACGCCTATCTGACGGTAATCAGGAATCAGGCGGTGGAAGGGGGAGAAAAGGGGGCCACTATGGCCCCGATGAGGAACTGATTCCCGTGACAGTGCCGGAGGTGCGACGGCTGCTGACACGCCTGGTATGGACGGAGAACCAACTGCCGGATTTCATCCTGTCCTGGTCGTGGTGGAGACGGCGCCACCAAGCCAGAGCCCGCCAATGCCACTATAAAACCCGCCTGTCACATCTGCAACTGTAGTATTAGAGCCTATCCTAATAACTGGTGAAAACTCGCGGCCCCGTTCCGGGAAGCCAAACCAGGGTTGCGCATAGACTAGGGCAATGAGCAAAGCGAAAGACCCCAAGCCGCCACGTCCCAAGCGGGCTGGCCCAGCCAACAAGACCAATCCCACCACCGGCGGTTTCCAGATTTCCGACGAACTCTGGGATGTGCTGGAGCCCCTGATCCCTGAGCGTGTGAACACCCATCGGTTCGGCGGCGGTCGGCCCCGGGTTCCCGACCGCACCTGCGCCAATGGCATCTTCTACGTGCTGCGCACCGGCTGCCAGTGGAAGGCGCTGGACGCCACGGGCATCTGCTCCGGGTCCACGGCGCATCTGCGCTTTCAGGAATGGGTTGCCGCGGGGGTGTTCCTGGAACTGTGGCGGGTGGGATTGGAGCGCTATGACGAACTGCAGGGTCTGGACTGGAGTTGGTTGAGTATGGACGGAGCCATGACCAAATCTCCCCTGGGTGGGGAAAAAAACCGGCGCCAACCCCACCGACCGAGGCAAGCGGGGGGTCAAGCGGAGCCTGCTGACCGAAGCCCAGGGCGTCCCAGTGGGTCTGGCGGTGGACGGAGCCAACCGCCACGACATGAAGCTGGTGCGGGTTACGGTGGACAGCCTTCCAGTATCTCGACCGATACCCAACCCGGAACATCCCCAGGGCATGTGTCTGGACAAAGGTTACGACTACCCCGAGGTGAGCCGCACTGTGGCGGAGTTCGGCTTCACCGCCCACATCCGCAGCCGCGGTGAAGAGGCAAAGGCCATCAAACGGGAGGCCGGTTTCAAAGCCCGGCGTTGGGTGGTGGAACGCACGCACAGTTGACTGAACCGTTTCCGTCGCATCCTGGTCCGTTGGGACAAGTCCCCCGAGAACTACATCGCCTTTCTGCACTTCGCCTGCGCCCTTATCGCCCTCAGAGCCGCTGGGTTATTAGGATAGGCTCTTAGTCGTCGCCGTTTACGATCCGTATTAGCGGTTTTCCTCACATGATTTTTGAACAGCACTACCCGGTGGCGGTGGCACCGGACTTAATAGTGGGCGGATTGCCGCCTTCGATCTGCGCCGGCGGTTTAGAGCCCTGTCTGAGAATGGACGAAACCCGGTGCATGTGGCTGAGAATCTCCCGGTATGACCTCAGCGTGCCGGTTTCGTAATAGGGAATGCCCCGCTGTTGGCAGAACTCTTTTACTATCGGCCGGGCCTTTCCCAACTTGTTCCTGGGCATCATCGTGAACAGGTGGTGCTCAATCTGATAATTCAGCCCGCCGTACAAAAAGTCGACCAGAAAGTTAGGCTTGACATTGCGGGTGGTGAGCACTTGAGTACGCACGAAATCCAGGGGATTGTCCTTGTCAAGGATCAGCATCCCCTTGTGATTCGGAGCGAATACCAACCCGTAGTATAGCCCGAACAGTCCCTGGTGGACCAGGGCGAAGACCAATGCCTGCCAGGGATTGAGCGCATAAAGGAGCAAGCCGGAGTAGAGCGTAAAGTGCACCGCCATCAGCCCCAATTCCGGTAAGTAGGTCCTGGCGCTGCGGGTGCCAATCAGGTACTGAGCACTGGAAAACCGAAGGCTCAGGCTCTCGAACGTCAGTATCGGCACGAAGTAGAAGGCCTGATAAGCTGCCAAGAACCTCAGGACGCCCCGCATGCGGACGGCTTTCTCTTCCGAGAAGGCTAGTACGGGGATGAGCGTGTGAGGATCGTCATCGAGGTCATTTGGGGTGCGGTGGTGTTGGTTGTGCTGGTTAAGCCACCAAGACTGGCTCATGCTTAGCAGAAAGCTGACGCCGTAGCCGATCAGCCGGTTCCCCCGGACCGATCGGCAGACTCCCAGGTGTCCGGCGTCGTGGCCGATGTAACCGATTTGCCCGAACACAAAGGCCAGGAATACAGCGTTGGCTATCTGGAACCAGAAATTGCCGACAACTATCAGAAGGATGATGCTCAGGGTGAGCATGGCCAACGTAGAGACCATTTTGAGGGTGTAGTAGCGGAGCTGCCGGTCCAGCAGCCCCTGCTCCCGGATTCGGCGGGGAAGTTCAGCGAAGTCGGCCACCGGGTCCGACGGCGTCAATTGTTGAGTCGTGAGGCCGGTAGCAGCGAGGTTGGTGAAATGCTGCATATCAGTTCAGTAAAACTCCTCGTCCAAGCGGGCCAGCCGGATGGACTCCGGGGTTACCCCCGGATGTTGCGGCGATTTGTTGAAGGGCAGGCTCTGGGCTATTGCCCAGTTTGCCCCGGGTTATGAGGGTGGTAAGACTGCGGACGGTTCCAGACATGAGTAGAGTACGCGGAGGTGGTGTAAAAGAATCAGTGTTAGCAAAAATTTAAGCACCGCGTCATCCTTGGCCGACTGTCACAAGCCAGAACAAGGAGAACGACGGTGGTTACACACATAATGGACTTGCTCGAGCTATTTCGCAAGCGTCATCAAGCCTAACGCGTACCCGGTTTAGTGGGTGAGTGGAGTGAAGAGTTGGGTCCGGGGGGTCTGGTGTAGCCAGGAAATACTCGTCGCCCGGGGCAATATGCCCAGCTTGCCACGAGAGCATACTCGGCGTCGAAATGATGGTGTTGCCCGCAAACCCGCCAAGATCAACCGGCAGCACGCCAACAACAATGCCACCAGCAATCGTGGCATCCGGTCCGTGGAGGTTACCGTGCTCCGGTCCAGCCCAAAGCGCTGCTTGCCGTCCTGATGTACCGCTCCGGCTGCATCCGCCGTCGATACACGCACTGCCTAACGAGGATCATCCAGCGACGTGGCCTGGTACCAGGGCACCCTGGCGCAGTAGAGCACCAATGGATCATCACCGCACCGTCGGACCGATAAAGGGTTCAGGGCCAGCAGCGGATTCGGCCTTTGGGGAGTTGGTAATCCCGCAGATTACCGCGATAGTGGGCACTCTGGACCACTACGTCGCCCCGAAGGCGGATCACGTAGTCCACTGGGTAACCGGTATGGCGGGCATCCGTTGCAGAAAGCTGATGAGGCAAGCCAACTCGCCTCGGCCTTGGGGGTTCATGCCGGTGGTTCCGTCCCTGAGCACCTGTGCAAACCCCTGGGACTATGACCGTGAGATGTATAAGAAGCAGAATGGGGTCGAGCGGTTATTCCGCCGATTGAAGGGATATAGCTGCATCTTCCCCCGCTTTGAGAAGCTCAACGTGCTTTTCCTCGGGTTCATCCCATTCGCACTCGCTCTCGATGCACTGCGTTAGTATGACCAGGCCCTATTCAGAGGAACCCGACGCCTTTTCTTTCCCTCGCCTTTCTTTCCCCATAACCGATTGCAGCGCCTCTCAAGCGAGCGAGAGGCGCTCTTTGCTGCAACTCGGCTGCCAAAGGTAACTAAGTGCCTATCCTAATAATCCGGCGGCTCTGAGGGCGATGAGGGCGCAGGCGAAGTGAAGAAAGGCGATGTAGTTGTCGGGGGACTTGTCCCAACGAACCAGAATGCGCCGGAAACGGTTCAGCCAACTATGGGTGCGTTCCACCACCCAACGCCGGGCTTTGAAACCGGCCTCCCGCTTGATGGCTTGAGCCTCTTCGCCTCGACTGCGGATGTGGGCCGTGAAGCCGAACTCGTCCAGGGTGCGGCGCACCTCTGCGAAGTCGTAGCCCTTGTCCAGGCACATCCCCTGGGGATGCTCTGGGCTGGGCGCCGGTCGGGATACCGCCACGCTGTCCACCGTGGCCCACACCAGCTTCATGTCGTGGCGGTTGGCCCCGTCCACCGCCAAGCCCACTGGAATGCCCGACGCTTCAGTCAACAGGCTGCGCTTGACGCCTCGCTTACCTCGGTCGGTGGGGTTGGCGCCAGTTTTTTCCCCCACCCAGGGGCGACTTGGTCATGGCCCCGTCCATACTCAGCCAACTCCAGTCCAGACCCTGCAGTTCGTCGTAGCGCTCCAGTCCCACCCGCCACAACTCCAGGAACACCCCAGCGGCAACCCACTCCTGAAAGCGCAGGTGCGCGGTGGACCCGGAACAGATCCCCGTGGCGTCCAAGGCCTTCCACTGGCAACCGGTGCGCAACACGTAGAAGATGCCGTTGGCGCAGGTGCGGTCGGGAACCCGGGGACGGCCGCCCCCAAACCGATGGGTGTTCACACGCTTGGGGATCAGGGGCTCCAGCACTGCCCAGAGTCCGTCGGAAATCTGGAAACCGCCGGTGGTGGGATTGGTCTTGTTGGCTAGGCCAGCCCGCTTGGGACGTGGCGGCTTGGGGTCTTTCGCTTTGGTCATGGCCCCAGTCTAAACGTAACCCCACCTGGGCTTCCCAGAACGGGAGCGCGAGTTTTCACGAGTTATTAGGATAGGCACTAAATCCGAAGAATTCAAAAAGTTCAACCGGAATTATGCCAACGGGCATGACGGACGCAACTGGTCCGATCCACATCTGGAAGGCCTGCTGAGATTCTACGACAACACCAGAGCCCGCTCTGTCACCCGCAACACTATGGTTTGGCACGCCCTGGACTCGGCCGACGACTACGCCGAGACCATCGTGCAACAAGTGCGCGTAGGAAAACTGGTGATAGTGGACCAACTTCTCGGCCAACCAGAACAAAACCGCCAAGCAGCAGAACGGATCGTACGAAGGCTACTTAACGCGCAACAACAGTCCTTCGTGAATCCCGAAGTGGACGCCGCAACCGGAGAAATCATCAAGCCACCTCAAGTAATCGTCTACGCCGAGGAAGCCCACACCCTGCTGCCCAAACCGAATGAAGACGACAGCGACAACATTTGGGCCAAGATCGCCAAAGAAGGGGCCAAGTTCAACATCGGCATGGTGTACTCCACACAAGAGCCGTCCGCTATCCAGCCTAACATCCTGAAGAACACCGAGAACTGGTTTATCGCCCACCTCAACAATACAGACGAGACCAACCTGATCAGAAAGTTCAACGACTTCCGCGACTTCACCGACAGCATCATGAACGTTTCCGAAGCCGGCCTCGTCAAAACCCGCACCAGATCCAGTTTCTTCACCATCCCAGTCCAGATGGACGAATTCAAGGCACCGCCTGCGCCTACCATTCCCCCTGTCCAGCCATCCAACAGAACCAGACCCGAACAAAAAGCCCTGCCAACCTCATAGGGAGAACCCCAATGCCTTACCCCAACGAAAGGGCAACCGGAGACTCGCTGTGGCGGCTAGAAGACAACCCCAGCGTCAAAGCATTCAGGGGAAGTATACTAATCCGCAACGACCAAGAGGGGATCTACGATCCTCCGCCAGATGTAAAACCCCTACGACGCCAGAATCCCATCAGACGCATTATCGCGGTAGACGGCTCAACCGTGCTGGAGAACGTCCAGAACGGATTCCCTAGAGCACAGGCCTCGCTTTTCAACGCCGCAGTTATAGTCATCAAGGTGGAAGAACTCAAACAGTTCCATAGGGACAACATCCCCAGACCGAGCCAACTGCGTGAACTCGAGAAAGTGTCAACTATGAGTGCTGTCCTACCTGGCCCAAACGTAGTAGGGCTAGAACCCAACCAGGACACCCCCAAAAAATCCTTCCGGAACACCGTACGTCAAGAGCTCAATTTTCGACTGGACGACGGCCACGAGTCCTTAGAGCCTGTTTACAATCTTTTTAGGATTAGCACCATGAAGGCAAGCACCACCATCTGCCGGCTGGTATTGAGCTTCCTTTCACAGTTCTTCCAGAGTCGGCGGCACTTTTCCAGCCAGGCGAAAGACCGCTCCACCACCCATCGCTTTGGCAGCACCACGAAGGTGTGCAGTTCGTTGCGTTGCACCACTTCCACCGCGGCTCCCAACAAGCCTTGCACCGCAGTGGCAAAGGGCTTCCCGGTGTAACCCCCGTCCACCAGCACGTTCTGGACCTGGCTGAGGTCGGCCCGGTTTTCGTCAAACATCGCCAAAGCCCCAGCCCGGTCGGTAACATTGGCGGTAGTCACGTGTATCGCATGGGGCAATCCTTGCGTGTCCACCGCGATGTGACGCTTGATCCGGACACCTTCTTGCCCGCGTCATAGCCCTTGCTATCGGCACTGTCCGTGTTCTTGACGCTCTGGGAGTCCACGATGCAGCAGCTGGTCGGCTCTTTCCGACCATTGCTTTGTCGGGCCGCGCCAACCGATTTTTTAGGACACGCTCCAGAATGGAATCCTGACCCGGGCCCGGCCGCTCGCTCCATTGCCGGAAATACTGGTAGCAAGTGCGCCAATTGGAGAAGTCCGCCGGCAGCATTCGCCACTGGCACCCGCTTTTCAAGAGGTACAGCACGCCGCAGAAAACGTCATATAAGTCCACGGTGCAGGGCTTGGTCCGGCGGCGGGCCGACTCCAACGTCGGCAGAATACGGGCGAATTGCTCCGGGCTGATGTCGCTGGGATAGGAATGAGACATGATTACCCCTCCCCTGATCATAGCCTCAACTTAACCTATTCCAGAGATCGTAGACAGGTTCTCAGGAAATCGTGCCCAACGTCGGTCGGAAGAAGTACCTGCGACCGAAGCGGAGCCCCGGAGGTGGCGTGGCGGGGTTACGCCCCGGCAAGTGATCAGGCGACCGCCCTTGCTTCGGTCATTGTTGCCTTTCCCCGGTTTCTATTTCTCACCCGGTGGTGGTCGCAAAAGGCCACGGCGGACCCCGAGCGACGTGATTCCCTGGTCCGCGGATGGCTTACCTGTATCACCCTCGCTGTCGCCGCGGGTTCTCTCCTCGGGGATATGATCGCCCTGTTGGCGAACGTATTGGCAGGCGATCCGACCGTCCCCTCCACTCTCAAGGCAGCGACGATTCTGGTTGTCAAAGGCTGCATCTTCGGATACTATCTCTGGGATATGCGGCAGGTCGCCGAAGCTGCTACGTCATTCCAGAACACTTGGGTGGTCCGCGGCTTTCTTCGGGCCGTAGTCATCACGGTCGCGGGATGCATCGCCCACGCCCTATTCCTGATAGGCCACCCTGCTAACAGAGGGACATCAGGTCGTTGTGGCCCGCGCCCGGTATGATCTCCATGTGCTTGTGGGCGGTCTCCAGCTTGTTGAACGTGTCCACCGCGTCGGCCAGCGGTGCCGATTCGTCCTGCTGGTCAAACCGAACCGGCCGGGCAACCAGTGCGGCCGCCGGACGAAAAGCTGAACGCATCGACACCGAGGCTGTTGCAGCTCCGCTACGACGACGAAACAAACGCTGCCGGCCGCCGCCGACCAACGGGGCGGCCGGCTTATTTTATACGAGTCCAAGACCGTCGTTGACATAGCCGCCGCTTGTCCGCGGAATGCCGGGCGACCCTGACGGTTGCCCCGCCTCGGGCAAAATCGCCGCGCCCCGCGTTGCGAACAGCAACCGCATCCGGCCACTGTAAACGGCGGTGGTGAACCGGTCCGGGTGTTCCGATTGCAACCTGGCCATTAGCGCCTTGCTCGTGGCGTCCGGTTCGGCCTGCAGCCAGACCAGCACGTTGCCCCAGACGCCCTCGAAAGGGTCCTTGCGGGTCCGCCAGTGCCGGGGACCTCGCACGCGAGCTGCGTGAGTAGGTTGGACCTCACCCTGGCGCCACAGCCTCGGCAACTTGGCCAGGAACCTGCTGAGGCTTTCGCCTGACGGCGTTTCCCGCACTTCCGGAGTAGTCGCCGCCACCAAGGCCGACTGGGCTTCACGGATGGTATGCAGCAACAGCACCGGATCCAGCCTGGCCCGGTACTCCGTCAGCGCGGCCCTCATCTCATCGCTGGTTTCATCCTGCTGGATCAACCGGTCGCAGGGCATGGTCGGCGGACTGTAACGTTTGACGGTGGTGGCCCCGTACCGGGTCTTGTCGATCAGCTTGAACGAAGGCTGGAAGAAGTTCATGTACAGACGCAACGCCCCGTACAGGTGCCATGGTCTGATCGGCAACTTGCCCCAAGTAACGATCATGACCGACGAAACGCCGTACCACGGAGCCATTCTTCTGCTCGATCCAGGCCTGGTCGTTGCTGCGGTATGCTCGCGATCGGGTGAACTCGATACCGCGGATGCGGAACGGTAATCGCTGCCCGATGGCTTCCAGTCCCTCCACAACTAGGGACTACTCCCTGGCCAGGAGGGGAACGGCTTCAGTCCAACCGGTGCAGATGTCGGTGGCGACCAGGCTGTGGATGAATGATCCGGGCAGTGGTCCACCACAGTGCGCCAACAGATCAATCTCCAGAACGCCCGGCGGCGGTCCGTTCCAGTCATTGTAGGTACGTACCGGAACACGTTTTCCAATCGATTGTCGACGCCGGCGTCTGCGCCGGCTGCCTGCTGTGGGACGGATCGGCTTCAGAAGACGGTCGAGAGTGGCTGCGCTGGCAGCCAGCAACCGGTCTCGTACCTCGGGGTCAAGATCGAGGTGGCCATGGCGGCTCCATGGAGTCCACCAAGTGAGGCAGCGCCGCCTTCAGGCGTTTTCCGCAAATACGGTCGGCAGCTTCCCAGATCACGATCACCGCTTCCCTGACGGCCTCATCATAGATGCGCCGGCTTTTCACCAAACGCGGTGTGTCTTCGCGGTCGTCAAGCTTTCCGAGCAACCTGATGCCGTGCTTTCTATGGTGTCCGGTGACCGCGATGAACTCGTCGAGGATCCGGCTCTTGTCCTTTTTGGAAGAGCAACGGTAACGGTCTCGTAGTGTTGCCAATAGTTCTCGTTTTGCCACCTTGCTTATGCCTCTACCCACGTGGCTGCCTCCGCATTTTCGGTAGCATTTTATGTGAGGCAACCACCTTCGTTGAGTAACGTTTTAAGTAAGGCAATGCGCCGGCGACCGGGTCATACTGACCATCGATCCGAAGGTCGGAAACGACGATAGGTCCTACGGCTGGAGTTGCGAGCCCGCCGCAGGACCGGATGCTGAGCCGCGGCGTGACTTAGTGCCTATCCTAATAATCCGGCGGCTCTGAGGGCGATGAGGGCGCAGGCGAAGTGAAGAAAGGCGATGTAGTTCTCGGGGGACTTGTCCCAACGGACCAGGATGCGACGGAAACGGTTCAGTCAACTGTGCGTGCGTTCCACCACCCAACGCCGGGCTTTGAAACCGGCCTCCCGTTTGATGGCCTTTGCCTCTTCACCGCGGCTGCGGATGTGGGCGGTGAAGCCGAACTCCGCCACAGTGCGGCTCACCTCGGGGTAGTCGTAACCTTTGTCCAGACACATGCCCTGGGGATGTTCCGGGTTGGGTATCGGTCGAGATACTGGAAGGCTGTCCACCGTAACCCGCACCAGCTTCATGTCGTGGCGGTTGGCTCCGTCCACCGCCAGACCCACTGGGACGCCCTGGGCTTCGGTCAGCAGGCTCCGCTTGACCCCCCGCTTGCCTCGGTCGGTGGGGTTGGCGCCGGTTTTTTTCCCCACCCAGGGGAGATTTGGTCATGGCTCCGTCCATACTCAACCAACTCCAGTCCAGACCCTGCAGTTCGTCATAGCGCTCCAATCCCACCCGCCACAGTTCCAGGAACACCCCCGCGGCAACCCATTCCTGAAAGCGCAGATGCGCCGTGGACCCGGAGCAGATGCCCGTGGCGTCCAGCGCCTTCCACTGGCAGCCGGTGCGCAGCACGTAGAAGATGCCATTGGCGCAGGTGCGGTCGGGAACCCGGGGCCGACCGCCGCCGAACCGATGGGTGTTCACACGCTCAGGGATCAGGGGCTCCAGCACATCCCAGAGTTCGTCGGAAATCTGGAAACCGCCGGTGGTGGGATTGGTCTTGTTGGCTGGGCCAGCCCGCTTGGGACGTGGCGGCTTGGGGTCTTTCGCTTTGCTCATTGCCCTAGTCTATGCGCAACCCTGGTTTGGCTTCCCGGAACGGGGCCGCGAGTTTTCACCAGTTATTAGGATAGGCTCTTACAGGGCAACGAATTCCCTGCCTTCGGTCAACGACGACAGACGGGAGTCCAGAACTAGAACTGGGTCAAACCTGAAAAGGAGGATGAAGCGGCTCATGGTTGCTACGCTGGTGGTGAAACACCCGTGCGGGAGATGTGGCGTCCATGGTGCGGAGAAATACGCGGTACGGTTGTCGGCGGAAGATCGGGGCCAACTGGAGCGGTTGATCCGTAGTGGCCAGCGCTCCGCTCGGGTCATCAATCGGGCGCGCATCCTGCTCAAGACCGACGAAGGGTGGAGCGCTTCCCAGGTGGCGGCGGCCCTGGACACGTCGCCGCGCACGGTGTTCCGCACCAAACGGCGGTACGCCGAGGAAGGATTGGACGGTGTACTGTACGACCACCCCCAAGCCAATCGATATCGCAAGCTGGACGATCGGGGTGAAGCCCGTCTGATTGCCCTGGCGTGCAGCGATGCTCCCGAGGGCCATGACCACTGGACCCTGCGTTTGTTAGCCGACAAGGTGGTGGAATTGGGATTGGCGCCGTCGCTGTCCCACGAGACGGTAAGGCTCAGGCTCAAAAAACACCCTCAAGCCGTGGCGGAAGGCGCAGTGGTGCATCCCGAAAGTAGGCGGCGAGTTCGTGTCGGCGATGGAGGACGTGCTGGACCTGTACGCCGAACCCTACGACCCCGATCGGCCGGTGGTTTGCTTTGACGAGACCTCCACCCAGCTGCTGGCCGAGGTCGGGGAGCCGTTGCCTCCTCAACCAGGACGGCGGCGGCGGCAGGACTACGAGTATCGGCGCGGCGGCACCCGCAATCTGCCCGGCCCGCGAACCTCTGGCGGGCTGGCGCCACGTGGCGATCACCCAGAGACGTACCATGCAGGACTCCGCCCAGCAGATGCGGTGGCTGGTGGATGAGGCCTACTCCCACGCTCCAGTGGTGCGCGTGGTCATCGACAACCCAGTATCAAGTACGGGACAGGTTCTTAACACTCACCGCATCGCGTCCCTGTACGAAAACTTCCCGCCAGCCGAAGCGCGGCGCATCGTGAAGCGCCTCGAGTTTCATCACACGCCCAAACACGCCAGTTAGCTCAACCCTGTCCTGAGCCTGCCGAAGGGATGGCGGAGATTGAATTCAGCGCGTTGAGCCGTGCATGACTCAAAGGCAGAAACCCCAACGCCGACGCCCTGCAACGCCAGATCACCGCCCACGAGACCTAGCGCAACGCAACGGCCGTCACCATCAACTGGCGGTTCAGCACCCACGACGCCAGAAGCAAACTCCATCGCCTCTATCCCTATTACTCCATGTTTAATTGCGTGACACTCGTGGGGGCGAAGATATTCTTCGCCCCCACGAGTGTCACCGGTTTGGGAGGGTATTTTTGGTCTTTCCCGCCTGGGGATTAGTTGGGGACCCACACAACGGCGCCTACTTCGGTGAACTCCCGCTTGACCTTGACCCACGAGTCTCCGGCGTCGCTGCTCGAGTACAACTCGCCCATGAGGCTGGAGGCCACAACGAAATCCGGATCCGCTGGGTGGGTGGCGAAAGACCAGATGTTGGAATTGGGTTCCACTGGCAGTGGGCGCGTCTCCCAGGTTTGACCCGCGTCTAGCGACCGCTGGACGGCGCCGGCGCCGCCGATAGCCGTATCGCCCACGCCGGCAAAGATCACTTTGGGGTCGTCGGGCTTGACGGCGATGCCACGGCTGTAGGGCAGGACGAACTGGTCAGTGGTTACCACGGACTGCCAGCTTTCTCCCATGTCCGTCGTTGCGTAGATTTCCCGGGGAGTGCTGGCAAGTACCCTGTTGGGTTCGCCCAAGCCGATGGCCATGCCGTGGATGTCCGGATGCACGCCGCCTTCAACGTGGGTCCAGTTGTCCCCGCCATCTAGGCTGCGGTAAACGCCGTCCACTTCAACGCCGGCCCAAACCGTGCGGTGGTCCTTCGGGTCCACCATCAGCATGGTCACCATCGGCGGACCGATGTGGCACTCCTGCGCCATCTGGACGGACAGCTTGGTCCAACTCTCGCCGCCGTCACGCGACCGGAACAGGGCAGCGGGCTTGATTCCAACGAAGATGGTATCGGTGTCCTCCGGGTCTATGGCGATGGACCAGATTGGCACTCCGTCCATGGGGGACCAGAGTTTTTCCCAAGAGGCCCCTTTATCTTCACTGCGATAGATGCCGTTGTCAGCCCCTGCCAGGATGCGGCTGGGGTTGTCCGGATACACCGCCATCGCCCTGACCTGGCTGCCCAGCGGGAATGGGTCCCGGATCCGGGTCCAGTTTTCTCCTCCGTCCGGGCTGTGCCAAACCCCGCCACCGAACCCCGTCGCTCCTACGCAGATACTGTGGTTCTTGCTCATATTAATGACCCCCCTCTCGAATGGGGTGTTCCATTCCCCTGTGAGATTGTTCAAGTACCATCCCGCAATTGTGTTGGTCCAATCGCCCGTCCGCCCTCATCTACGGGGTCGGCGGTTGGCAGTCGATTTGTTGCGCTGCGTGATCACCAGTTTGGCTTGCAGGCATCATCCCGCCAACTCCGTAATGGAAATCCATCCCGGTCCGTTGCCCAGCGGGTGAGTCGCAAGGCGAGTCAACTCTCCGGAATCTCCGTCGACGCCAAAGATGGCCATTTGGCCCGAATCCTGTCCAGCGGAGTAAAGGAACTTGTCCTGGAGGTCCAGGCACAGGGCGTTGGGCCTGGGCTCAGAGGGCACGATGCCGTTAGACGACAGCGCGCCCGTCTCCGAGTCCACCGTGTAGCAGGCGATGCTGTCGTGGCCCCGGTTGGGCGCGTACAGGAACCTGCCCGAGGACGTGACCTGGATCTGGGAGCAGGTGTTCCGCTCGCTGAAACCTTCCGGCGGCAGGGTGGTCACGGTTTGGAACAGCGACAACGTGCCGGCGGAGGTGTCCAGGTTGTAAGCGCTCACGCTGCAACCCTGCTCGTTGGAGAAGTAGAGCACGTCCAGGGACGGGTGAAAGCAGAAGTGGCGCGGCCCCAGGAACTCCTCCGGGTCCACGGTGGCCGGCGAGTTGGGGGTGATGTGGCCCGTGTTCTCGTCGAACCGGAACTGCCAGATGGAGTTGGGGCCGTTGCCGGCGATGTGCGGCACGAAGGCATAGGCGTTGGTGGGATCGGTCTGCATGGCGTGGGCGCCGGTTGCGGTTTCCAGCGACACGACGGGGTCACCGCCCACCGAGCCGTCGTCTCCGATGGGATGGACGGCCACGCGCGCGCCCTGGTAATAGGACGACAGCACGAACCTGCCCCGCCGGTCGGTGGCCACGTACACCGGCCAGGCGTCCAGTGGGACGGACCCGTTCTGCGTCAGTCCTCCGCTGGACTGGTCAATCTCAAAACTGACCAGTTGCGTAATCTCGCGACAGCCCACGTAGAGGAACCGGCGGTCGGGGCTGATCGCCATGGTGAACGGGCCGCCGTCCACGGGCACATCGGATTGCGGGGTCATCCCGCCGGAATCGGGGTCGATGGTGAACACCGAGATCTTGTTGTCGCCCTGTACGGCGACGTACATGTAATAAGGCATGTTTGCGTCCTTTCCGTTGAAGTGCGGCAATCGCTGTCGTACGCGCGACTCACCCGGTGGCGGGGCCGTAGCCGGGCTTCCGTGCCCAGACCATGCCGCTCGAGTCGTGGGCGATTTCGACCGTGTTGCCCTTGGAATCCAGCAACCCCAGCGGGTGCTGCACCAGTTCGATCATGTTGCCATCGGGGTCATTGATGTAGGTGGAGTGCCCGCCGCTGTACTCTCGGATGCTGGGCGGGGTGTACTCCACTCCCAGCGTGTCGAGGTTGGCGATCATCTCGTCCCAATCGTGGATTTCCACGGCAAAGTGCCCCGACGGGTTGGGGTTGGGAGTGAAGGTGCTGTGGATTTCACCGTTGCCGATGCGCAACTGCAACTGTCGCTGGTTAAGCTCGGGTCCGCGATCCAGGAACTCCGCGCCAAACACCTTCTCGTACCAGTCCCGGCTTCGTTCCTTGTCGCTGATCTGGATGTTGATGTGCTGAATCATCGTAACTCGAGACATGACTGGCCTCCTTTTCATGGCTAATCCGTATCACTTCAACGGATTACAGATGAGCCCATGTGATTCGCGCAAGTATAGCATCGCGCCGTTCGTCGCTCCGGCGCAAAACCAAGCCGCACCCGCGGATTTCCTTCCACTTCATGGTGCGATACCCGGCCAACCGAAAACCGCAGGAGGGGCTGGCGTGATGAACCCGGCCCCTCCGAACTCCAAGCGTTTGCAATCGCTTCGGCTTACCCGATGTTCTCACGGATGAACGCCGTCATCCGCTCGAGAGCCTCCTGCGCGACCGGCGTGGAAGGATCCGTCAGTAACCGTTCACCCTTGCCCTCGAAAATCTTCACGTCGATCTGCCCGCTGGCCTTTCGGTACTGAGCGATGAACTCGTCCAGGTCCGGCCGTGGGTGCGCCTCCTCGTAGGAGCGCGCCAGGCAGAGCGTGGGCGGCAGCTCCATCTGCTCTCCGGTGGCCAGGGCACGGGCCGGCGCGGCCTCCCGCCATGGCTTCCTCGGTGACCCAGTACAGGTCGTGCATGGGCGCTACGCGTTCCGCCATGCCTTGGGGTGGGGTGCAATCGTCCCGGAGACCCTTGGCGTATTGGTAGCGACCCAACGGGTCTATCACCGGCGAGACCATGATGACGCAGCCCAGGGTGCCGTCGACCGCGGTGGCTCTATTGGAGAACGGCAGTGCAGCGTAGCGCGGATCATTGGGTCGCATACCCAGCAGCATGGCCTGGTGGGCGCCGCTGGAAGTGCCCATTGCGCCGATACTGTTGGGGATACCGTTCCAGGCGGCGGCCTGGGATTTGCACCAGCGAATTGCGTAGTGGATATCGGCCAGAGAAGCCGGATAGGACGCAACCGGCGGTACCCGAAAATCCAGCGCCGCCACGATAACGCCATTCCTGGCCAACGCTTCGTTCCCGGCGTTGCTGTTCAGGCGGTGTCCTCTCACCCAGGCTCCGCCGTGCAACTCGATTATTATCGGGAACGGCCCGCTACCGCAGGGCTTGAACAGTCGCGCCAGCAAGGGCGCTTCGCCATGGCGTAGATATTCCACGTCCTCGATGTCGACTTCATAGGTTGTCTGATTGCTGATAACCATGCAAAACGTCGCTTTCGGTTTGTGCTTGTTCGCCTCTACTCCAGGTTTCGCAATAGGTTGCCGTAGCCGTGTATCGGCTCCGTCCAGCCCACCTGCCTTAGGGCCATCCATATGGTGGCCTGGTTGACTGTGATGACCGGCTTGCCCAGCTGCTGTTCCAGTTCTTCCACTGCGTCCAGCGCGCGCCAGGCGGTGCCGGGCAGGAATACAGCGTCGGCCTCCTCCTGGGCCACAGTGGGTACGAAGTCGATGATGGTCTGAGGCGGCTCCGCGTCGATTTCCCTTGGGTTCATGGAGTCCTGCATCCACGGTTCGCCATCGGCGCTCAGGACCTCGAAGCCGGCCTCTTCCATCAGCGGCTTCAGGCGGTTGCGCAGGTGGAAATTGCGGTACGGGCCGGCAATGCTCAGCTTGCGGCTGCCCATGTGACGCATGGCGGCGATGCAGGAGGTCACGGCGGTTACCGACTGGACGCCGCTTGCCTCCTCCATGATCCTGGCGATCATCTGGTCGTATGCCATGTAGCCCTTGTGCCAGGTACCCGAGGTGCAGGCGTACACCAAAACGTCGGGACCGATGTTGGACAGGGCACTGGCTCCCCGGGCCACGTCGTCGTTCATCTTGCCGACGTCGAACCCGAAAAGCGCGTAGTCCACTTCGTTAGCTTCGGCGCTGGTCATGCTGAGACGGTGACCCGACTCTGTGGAGATGCCGGGCTGGCTACCCCACGTACCGTTCCACATACGCTCGAAGTGAACCGTGATTTCCGGCGGCACCACCCGGTAGAAGTCCGGTTCGACCACCGGATTCGTGGCCGGAACCAATGCTCCGATGCGCCGCGTGTCGGTCAGATTCGCCATATTCCTCACCCCCCGGCCGTTTCCGAACGTATTATACCCATGGATTCAGCATCGAATAGACCAGATTTATGTATCGATGGAACAAGCGTCCGGACGGGAGGGTCCGCTGAGTGTCGTGCGGGCTCGCTTGGCCGAACATTGTCAGGGTCCCGGCTGATAGTATGCTTGGCTTCGCGAACACTTGGAACTTGACCAACAACCGAGGAGGCAATCAATGACTGAAGTACCAATCAGGGTTGGCTTGATCGGGGCCGGCGGTAACGTGCGCAACCGCCACATTCCCGGATTCCTGGGGGTGGACGACTGCGAGATCGTGGCCGTGGCCAACCGGACGGTACAGTCCGGCCGGGTGATAGCTGACCAGTTCAATATTCCGAAAGTGTACGGCCATTGGCGGGAGGTGCTCGAGGACGATGAGATCAACGCCGTCTGCATCGGCACCTGGCCGTACATGCACCGCACCATGACCCTGGCCGCTCTGGAGGCGGGCAAGCACGTGCTCACCGAGGCTCGTATGGCCAATGACGCCGCGGAGGCCCGCGACATGCTGGCCGCTTCCCGGACCCACCCGCACCTGGTCTGTCAGCTCACCCCGACTTCCACCAGCTACACCATCGACAACGTCATCAAGCGATTGATTGATGCAGGGCAACTGGGTGAACTGCTGTCGGTGGATTTCACGTCTCTGCAAAACAACTTCGCCGATTTCGATGGTGCCCTGCACTGGCGGCATGACCGCGCTCTCAGCGGCTACAACACCCTGAACATCGGCGCGTCCTACGAGTCAATGATGCGCTGGTTGGGGCGCGGAAACCATGTCATGGCTATGGGCAAGGTCAATGTACCCTACCGGAGAAACGACGCCGGAGATCTCACGTCGGTGACCATTCCGGACCACATTGACATCCTCTACGAGTTGGCCAACGGGGCCCAGGTCCACATGCAGATGAGCGCCACCTCAGGGTTGAACGGAGGCAATCACATCCGGATGTTCGGCACGGACGGGACCATCCACGTCGACTCCCAGCGCCGGGTGTGGGCCGGCAAGCGGGGCGACACGGAGTTGACCGAGGTGCCCAACCCGCCGGAGACCCAGGCCGGGTACCGCGTTGAGGAACAGTTCACCAACGCCATACGGGGCACGGAGATCGTGGACATGGTGGCCTTCGAAACCGGTGTCCACTATATGGAGTGGACCGAGGCGGTCGGCCGCAGCGTCATGACCGGCCAGGTTGTCTACCTGCCCCAGTAGCTGGCGCGTCGAACCGCACCCGCAAGGAATCGAATGCCGCTTCTCTAGCCCGCCGACAGAAGCAACAAGGCCCCCTGAAACGAAGGGAACGATCATGCGGCGGATCCGCTAGACTAGTTACTTCCGCAACCGATACGGTCGGTGCGCTGGGCGCCCGGGTGTCCGCGGCAAAACCCCGGTTGTTCCCTTTCCCCTGCGCGCCATCTTGGCCCTGCCACATGTTCACCTGCGGACCAACTATGCCATTCGTACTCAATCGTGAACTCAAAGCGTACTGCGCGGATTTCGCGCCCATCCGTGTGATTCTCCGAGCACGAGGAGTCGTGTTCGTCGAGGTCAAGGAGCAGGTTGACTACTATTACCACCTGCCCGTGGGCGAGGTTTCCGAAGGAACGCGCCGGCTCAAACCCCGCATCGAGAAGGGAGCCGGCTCGCTCATTTACTACTGTGACCGCCAGGAAGCCGGGGCCAGGATCAGCTGGTTTCAGTTGTCGCCAGCAGACGACCCAGCAATAGGAGAAGTACTAGAGACCGCCCTCGGCACCAAGGCCGTCGTCCGCAAGCAGCGTGAGCTGTGGCGGCAGGACAACGTCGTTTTCAATTGGACACCGTGGAAGGCGTTGGCGAGATCTTGGAGGTGGAAGTCCAAGCGACGGCCGGCCGTGACATAGACTCGCAGTTGAACGAGTGCCGCCGTCTCTTCGGTCCTCTGTTGGGTGGTTACATTTCCGGTTCCAACGAGGATTTGGTCATCGCGTCTACTTCTCCGCCTTGATCAAATCGGCGACGCGCTCGGCAATCATCATTGTGGTGACGTTAGTGTTGGCGCGCACCACGTCGGGCATTATCGAGGCATCGGCGACCCGGAGCCCGGAGACGCCGCGCACTCGCAATTGCGGGTCAACCACGGCCATGGGATCGTCGTCGGGCCCCATCTTGCAGGTGCCGGAGATGTGGTACGAGGTGCTGATGTTGCGGCGCAGCCACCCGTCCAGCGCGTCGTCGGTCTCTAGGTCCGCGGGCGTGGGCGCGGTGATCTCCTCGATGATGCCGTCGTAGGCGCTGTGCTGCAGCAGCGACACGCAGAGGCGGACAGCCTCCCGCAACCGCTGCCGGTCCCAGTCCTCTTCAAGATAGCGGTAGTCCATGCTGGGTGGCGTGTGCGGGTCGGCTGATTCCAGCCGTAGTTCGCCCTTGCCGGCCGCCAAGTACAGGCCGCAGTTGACGGTATGCGCCGGGTTGTCGTCCCGCACCACGGTGTTCAGGGACGCCGGCGAAAGTATCATGTCGTTGGGCGTATCCGAACCGGTGGCGGTGAAACGCAGCCGCAGCGCCCGCATGCCGTTGGGGTCCTGCGGAACGCCCTCCCTGACCATGTAACGCACCGACACGTTGGGGTGGTCGCGCATATTCTGTCCCACGCCGGGTAGCTCCACCGCGACCGGAATGCCGTGCGGTTCCAGCTGGTCTGCGGAGCCGAGGCCCGACAGCATCAGCAGCTGTGGCGAACCCACGGCGCCAGTGCACAGGATGACCTCGCCGCCCTCGACGACGAACGTTTCGTCGCCGCTCTCCACCTCGATGCCGACGGCCTGCTTGCCGTCGGGTCCGTCTTCCAGTACCACGCTCCTGGCCTGGACGTTGGGACGGACGGTGAGGTTCAGCCGGTGGCGCACCGGGTCGATGTAGGACAGGGCCATGCTCATGCGCACGCCGTCGATATTGTTCTCGGCCCGCAGGCTGACGCCGGTGGCCTCCGGATTGTTCACGTCGGGATGGAAGGGATATCCGGCGGCGGTGGCGGCCTGGAAAAACGCCTCCTGGGACGGCGGCCAGGTCTCGCGCCGGTGATGGCGCACCGGCACCGGCCCGTCGGTCCCGTGGAAATCGTCATGAAAGTCGGCGTCGTTCTCCAGCTTGCGGAAGTAGGGCAGGCAGTCCACGTATCCCCAGCCGTCGTTGCCCCAGGAGGCCCAGGTGTCATAGTCCTCGGGCGCGCCGCGGATGAAGGTCTGGCCGTTGATGGCGCTGGAACCGCCTAGCACCCTGCCGCGCGGCACCGGCATCGGATTCGCCTGCTCCGGCGTGGCCGTGCCGGTGAAGGACCAGTTGTAGGGCGAACCGGCAGCGCGGGCCTCCAGGTTCACCGTGCCCCAGCCCAGCTTGAGCATATCGGGCAGTTGGTTGAAGTCGGGAAAGTCGGGCCCGGCCTCTAGCAACACCACCGAGCGCGCTGGATCCTCAGACAGCCTCGCCGCCACGATACACCCGGCCGTGCCGCCGCCAACAACAATGTGGTCGTATTTCATTGGATAAGCTCCCTACCCTCGTTGGTTCGCGCCATTGTACACGGTGTTGCTGAATGCCCGAGGACCTGACCGATGTGTTCGTGCAGGGTGATAGTGCTGATGCTGCGGGTGTTTGCCGGCAGTTTCGCGATCATTGTGTCAAGGACGGAGAGAAAACATGCCACTGGGGCGGAGTAAAACTGTACCACTTGGGTGGTGCCTAACGGCCCCGGCCTAGCCCGCGGGGTGGAGCCCCTCGCCTTGACGGTGGGGCCGGCTTGGGTGTCGGCGGGACGCTAAACGGCATCCGCCCGATCCGGTGCTGGCGATGGCGCGGCGGCGCTTTGCCGGCTGCCCTTGAGGCGGTAGCTCTTGTCGTTCATCTCCAGGATGTGCACGTGGTGGGTGAGACGATCCAGCAGCGCGCCGGTGAGGCGCTTCGACCCGAAGACCTCGGTCCACTCATGGAAGGGCAGGTTGGTGGTGACCAGGATGGAGCCCCGTTCGTAGCGCTGGCTGAAAACCTCGAAGAGCAGTTCCGCCCCGGTGTGGGACAGGGGCACGAAGCCTAACTCGTCGATGATGAGGAGCCGGAGGCGGGCCAGTTGCCGCTGCAGGTTGAGCAGCCGGCGCTCGTCCCTGGCTTCCATGAGCTCGTTGACCAGGGCGGCGGCCGTGGTGAAGCCACCGACAGGCCCCGCTGGCAGGCAGCCAGTCCCAGGCCCAGGGCGACGTGGGTCTTGCCGGTGCCGCTGTTGCCGATGGCGATGACGTTTTCATGGCGGTCTACGTACTCGCACTGGGCCAGTTGCGTGACCAGTGGCTGGTTCACCGAGGGGATGGCGGAGAAGTCAAAGGTGTCCAGGCCCTTGGTGGCGGGAAAGCGGGCGGCGCGGATCCGGCGCTGGACCATGCGCTGGTGGCGGTCAGTGAGTTCCAGTTCGGCGAGGTGGAGCAGGTAGTCGGGGTAGCTGACACCTTCGGTAGCGCACTGGGCGGCCAGCTTGCCGTACTCCCTGAGGAAGGTGGGCAGTTTCAGCTCCTTGAGATGGTGCTCCAAAAGCAGTGTGGATTGGTCGCTCACGCCGCCCTCCCCGACAACAGGGTCAGGTAGTCTCCGGCGCGGGTGGTCTTCACACTGACCTGAGGCAGGTGGGGATAGAAATCCAGGTTGAGGCGGTTCGGTCTGCCTTCAATGCGGCACAGCAGCAGGTGTTTCACGGCGTCGAAGCCGACGGTGCCCAGGCGCAGGGCGTCCGGCACGGCGTGGTGGACCTCCTGGTGGGAGAAATCCTCCATGAGCCGGAGCACCCGCACGAATTCCCGCTTGCCACGCTGGCCCATCCTGGCTTCCAGCTGCGGACGCGGCGTCGCATACTCCTCGGGCAATTCCCATCCCGCCAAGGGCGCGGCCTGGTCCAGCACCCCGGTCTTCCGCTCCAACAACGGCAGATAGTGGATGGGGTCGAAGACGAAATCGTCCTGCTCATAAGAGCGGGGATGTCGGGCGATGATCTCGGCGCCGCAACTGATCACCACCTGGTCCACGTAGCTCTTCACCAACACGTCCCGGTGTCCGTAGGCCACCGGCGCCGAGTAATCATTGGTGCGGTACCGGACCAGGGACAGCGAGCTGACCCGTCTGGCCTGCTGGTCGCAGGCGTCGTAAGGTACGGCAGGCAGGGGCAGTAGCGCGTCCAGGTCCCGCTCCATCCGCTGGCCGATGGTCTCGGCGTGCCCCCGCAGCACGGGGTCCATCCGCTCCAGACACCGTCCCTCCAAGTGGGCATTGAGCGCCTGGAACTCTCCACCGCCGGTATCGGCACCAGGAAATTGCGCCGCGCGTAGCCCACCATCCCCTCGACCTTACCCTTGTCATTGTCCTTGCCGGGTCGACCGAACCGGTCCTCGAACAGGTAGTGGGACTGCAACTCGGTGAAGGCCCTGGCGCGCTTCCGGCGTCCATAGCCCAGTATCTTCGCCACCGCCAACTTGGTATTGTCGTACAGAATGCTCTGAGGAGACTCGCCCAAAAAGGCGAACGCCGACACGTGGCCGTCCAGAAAGGCCTCGGTGGTCTCCCCAGGATAGGCCTTCACGAAGCAGCCGTCGCTGTGGGGCAGGTCCAGCACGAAGTAATGCACCTTGCGCTCCACACTGGCGATCAGCGCTACCGCCTCGCCGAAATCGCACTGGGCGTGGCCCGGATCATGGGTCAACGGCACGAACATCTCCCGAACCCGCCGCCGGTGCTCCCTCACGTAGTCCTTGACTATGGTGTGCTGACCCTCAAAACCGTACTCGTCCCGCGCCGCTCGAAGATCCGCTTGGCCGTGTGGCGCTGCTTTCTGGCAACCTTGGCATCGGCTTCCAGGATAGCGTCAATTACGCCGGTGTAGGGCTCAAGCTTCGGCCGGCGCGGCGGGCTCTGCCGCGTGTAGTTCTGGGGCGTCGCATTGGCCAGCATCTTGCGCACCATGTCCCGGTGCAGGTCGAGCGCCCGGGAGGCCTCCCGAACGCTCATCCCCTCCACCAGGCAGGCCCGTCGCACCCGAAAATATCTCCACGTGAAACATCCATCGCACCTTCCACAGGCTGAAAATCAGCCCTATGGAAAGCGCCAGGCGGTACAGTTTTCAACCGCCCAAACACGACGGTCGAGCCGCCCACGCGGTACATTTTCTCTCCGCCCTTTACACTCCAAGCCAGATACCCACTTGGGGAATAACCCATAGACCAAAACGAAACCAGCTCGTGGTAACGCCTCATAGCTTCCGACACCTACCAAGGCCTTGAGGCCTGAGGTCACCGGCGGCGGTCGGGATGAAAGCAGCGGACCTGCAGGGCCACCGCGGTCGGTGCGGTCAGAATACCAGATTGCTGACAGCCGGCCGTTGCGGCATTGACGTGGACGCCAATAGACTCGGGGTAATCCCATCCCCGAGGCAATCGTGGCCGTCCCGAGAGAAACCCCCTACAACTGAGCCACCTGGCTACCGAGGCTGCTGACCGGCGAGAACTCCTGCGAGTGGGCCGCGTGGTTCAAGCTAGGCTTTGCACATTTCAAGCCGCGTAGGCGAGTGAATCTACAAGTCGGTGGTACAGGACAGCCGGGACTTTCCATATATCCGGTTCTGCGTCGGACAGTGAAAAACCCTCGGAGGCCAGCCACAAGTGGCGGCGCACCAGAGCGATGGCATCCACGAAAGTTGGAGACGGCTTGGCGTACCAGGCCGCGGTGCGCTGGCTCATGGGCAGTTGTTCCTGCATCAAGTGAGCCGCCAGGGTGGTCCAGGAGAATAGGCCCATCAGGATCGGCGTGGTGCGGGTAATGGCGCGATCGGACCACTGGCGTTGGGTCGCCACACCCAGATGTGCTCGCACTTCCTGGAAGGTGACCTCCAGTTGCCAGCGCAGCACAAACCATTCCAGAACCTGCACCGGGTCCACGGCCAGGTCAGTGCACAGCAGAGCCTGTGTAGCGAATTCGCCCTGGGGGTCCCGAACCAAAACCCAGCGCAGGGGCACCGGCGGCTTGCCCGAACGATACCAGACCGCAGTTTGCGAGGTGAGCTCCACCGTGCGGGTCGTGCCGTCGTACCAGGCCACCACCGCGGTGGCCCAGGACTGACCGGGATGGTCGACGAGTGATTTCAGCGCGGGCCGCCGTCGGCCTTTCAGCGGTGGCCGACCGTTCCGGCTCGGTTGACGTGGTGGCGCCGGTTCATAGAGGGCCGCGTCCAGGCGCAATCTGGTGATGAGGGTAACGGGTTCACGCAGGGATTGGCAGCAGTGGAGCAGGTCCAGGACGGCGTAGCCGCCGTCGCCCACCAGCACCAGGGGGCGCTGGGGCAGCCAGCGGCGCAGTTGCATGACCATCTGCCGCGCCCAGTCGGTGAGTTTTTTGTGGCGGCGTCCGCGCTGCCGGTAGTAGCGTTCCGCAGGCGCCAGCACGGTGAGAAAAGGCCAGGCCCAATAGCGTCCCGCCCAGGGGACCTGGCCCAGCCACATCAGGGAAATCCAGCGCAGACCGCTGGCCTTGACCAGGTGGCTCCGGCTGGAACGCACCGCATCGCGGTAGATGCCCAAGGATTTGATTTTAGGACCGCGGCGCCGTTCCAGGGTTTCGTGATTGGTAAAAGGCTCGTATGCCGAAGATCAACGGACCATCGCCTTGATCCAAGTAGAGGATCAGCAGTCCCAACAGGATGCGTGCCGCCTGGCGGGGCGACCACACCGCCCGATTGAGCACTTGATGATAACGGGCGTAGTTGCGGTCGTCGCTCAGTCCCATGACACGGAGCGCCGATGCCACGGTGCGTTGGCCGGGAGCCAGTATCGCGCCGATCAACAGGATTTGGGCTTTCAGCCAGGTCGGGCTGCGAAACAGCATGGCGAAGGGATGGAGTACGGGTACAATCGTGTTGGGCAGGGTGAGCATCGCTTGGCCTTTTTCCAGGAGGGTCCGGCCAGCTTACCCTGTTCTTATGATTCATCTAACTTTTGTGCAAAGTCCAGCTTCCAGCTGGGCAATCCGTTTCTCCCGGCGCTCGATGATGGCCCGCTGTCGGGCTATGATGGTGATGAGCACATCGCGGTCAGCGGTGGACAGGTCAATTTCCGGATCCATACCCAGTATATGACATAACCACAACCCCTAGCGCCAGCAATACTCAAACCCCTTTTGCACCAACTCAACTCACCGAGTCTGAACAGTTACCTCTCCGGACGCTGCGCGACGCTGGCTCGCGTCAGTTCTAACATGGGGAGTTTCTGACGCCAGCGGATGCGGTGGTTGTGCCACTCGACGGCACCGGTCAGCAGGATGATGACGTGCCGGGCGTCGTAGGCGGCCACAACCATCTGCAAGATCTCGACGTGGTCATCTTCGCGCCTCGCCCGCGCCGACGCAGCGTCCATGTGTTTGCGGTGCATCCCGCGGCGGCCTCGGCCGGACGTCGCATCCGGTTCAGCTGGGGCCGGTGGACTTGGCGTGTCCAGGCCGCTACAGTTCGGGGACATCATCATGGCGAGGCTGGGATACCGATGGCCACGAGCATACGAGGCCTGACTGGCGTGCGCTCGACCTCACATTCACCGCTCTCGGCCGACGGATAGCGTATTGGGATGGCAACAATATTTTCCAAAGAAAGGATCGTGGCATCCGAAGGCTTCAACAGATGGCTGGCTCCGCCGGCGTCTGTGGCCATTCACCTGTGCATCGGGTCGGTCTATGCCTGGAGCGTGTTCAACGCGCCCCTGACGCGGACGCAGGGCGTGGTCGCCAGCGGGTCGGGAGACTGGAGCCTGTCCCAGGTGGTTTGGATTTTCACGGTAGCGATAATGTTCCTGGGGTTGGCGGCGGCGTTCGGCGGACAGTGGCTGGAACGGGTCGGACCGCGCGTAGTGGGCGTGACGGCGGCGAGCTGTTGGGGAGGAGGATTTCTAGTAGCAGCGGCGGGCATCCACACCCACCAGCTGTGGCTGTTGTATTTGGGTTACGGGGCTTTGGGCGGTTGTGGCCTGGGGCTCGGTTACGTGTCGCCGGTGAGCACGCTGCTGCGTTGGTTTCCCGACCGCAGGGGCATGGCGACCGGAATGGCGATCATGGGGTTCGGTGGGGGCGCCATCATCGCGGCGCCGGTGAAGGAGTTTCTCATCCGCGTCTTTTACGAGGCGCCGCAGCGTCTGGGCAGCGTCTCCGAGGTGGAACTGGTTACCCGGGGCGGCCGGCGCTTTGCCGAAACGGCCGAGGGGCTGCGGGAGGTGGTGATCGTAGCGGCTCGCGACGTGCCCCAGATGATTGTGCCCGGCCCGACGGGGGTCTATCTGACCGGAACCGGCGACGTGGGCGTAATGGGAACGTTCATCGTGCTGGGCATTGCGTACTGCGTGGTGATGACGGTCGCCACGTTCGCTTTCCGCATCCCGGCGCCGGAGTGGCAACCGGCGGACTGGACACCGCCCGCAGAGACCGAAGCCGAGTCGAGGATGATGACCCTGCGGAGCGTCGGTATCAACCAGGCGCTGAGAACTCCGCAGTTCTATCTTCTGTGGATCGTGCTGTGCATGAACGTGACGGCTGGCATCGGGGTGTTGGGGGTGGCCAAGACGATGATGACGGAGATCTTCGGATCCGTGCTGCCCCACATCGTCGATGGCGCTTTCGCGGCCACCTACGTGGTGATGATCAGCGTGTTCAACATGGCCGGCCGGTTTTGCTGGGCCAGCGCTTCGGATTACCTGGGCCGCAAGCGGACCTACTGGATATTCTTCGTCCTGGGCAGCATCCTGTATCTGTCCATCCCGCTGGCGGCGCACCGGGTCAGCGTCAGTCCCTCGGTAGTCTGGCTGGTCCATTTCTACGCGGCGACGATGTTGATATTCACGATGTACGGCGGCGGATTTTCCACACTACCGGCTTACCTTGCGGATGTCTTCGGATCTCGCTTTGTTGGGGGCATCCACGGCCGGCTGCTTACGGCGTGGAGCGTTGCCGGGCTCCTGGGTCCGCTGGCTATCACGACGCTGCGACACAGATCCGAGGTGAACATCATACGGGACCTAGCGGGGCGAGCGGACCCGGCAACGTTCCGGGAACGCTTCGGGGCAGGAAAGGACCAGTTGGACCTTCTGATCGAGGAGAAAACCGTGACGGTGGCCCAATTGATGGAAATCATGCCGGAAGGCATGTCCCATTCGGGTGCCGAATTGTACAACTCGACCATGTTCCTGATGGTAGGGCTGTTGCTGATCGCCATGTTGGCCAACGCGCTCATGCGCCCGGTGGACGAGCGACACCATCTGGCCGAGGAAAATGAGGCTCCAGCCTAATATTACAACGACGCATTTACGATGGGACGCTTGCCGCTGGCCCATTCCCTTCGCAAATGTACGTCGTACAAATGTCGCAACAGTACTTGCGCCACGAAGCTTTCCCGAAGCAGCACGTCAAGCCGTCGTTGTAATACTAATAACCCGGCGGCTCTGAGGGCGATGCGGGCACAGGCGAAATGAAGGAAGGCGATGTAGTTGGCGGGGGACTTGTCCCAACGGACCAAAATGCGCCGGAAGCGGTTCAGCCAGCTGTGGGTGCGTTCCACCACCCAGCGTCGGGCTTTGAACCCAGCCTCCTTTTTGACGGCCTGAGCCTCTTCGCCGCGGCTACGGATGTGGGCGGTGAAGCCGAACTCGTCCAGGGTGTGGCGTACCTCAGCGAAGTCTTAGCCTTTATCTAGGCACAGACCTTGGGGATGCTCTGGGCTGGGTCCTGGGCGTGGCACCGGCAGGCTGTCCACCGTGGCCCGCACCAGCTTCATGTCGTGGCGGTTGGCCCCGTCCACCGCCAACCCTACGGGAATACCCTGGGCCTCGGTCAACAGGCTGCGTTTGACGCTCCGCTTACCCCGGTCCGTGGGGTTGGGACCGGTTTTTCCCCCGTCCAATGGGGACTTGGTCAAGGAGCAGAGATACAATGGCATCGGGCAGGGTGAGCCTGGCTGGGCCTTTATGGCACCATCCAGGCTCATCCAACTCCAGACCACCCCCTTCAATTCGTCACAGCGTTCCAGTCCCACCCGCCATAATTCCAGGAATACCCCGGCGGCAACCCATTCCTGAAAGCGTAGATGGGCGGTGGAGCCAGAGCATATGCCCGTGGCATCCAACGCCTTCCACTGGCAGCCGGTGCGCAGCACGTAGAAAATGCCGTTGGCGCAAGTCCGGTCTGGCACCCAAGGCCGGCCTCCGCCCAAAGGGTGGGTGTTCACCCGCTGGGGAAGCAGCGGAGCCAACACCTCCCACAGCTCGTCAGATATCCGAAAGGAACTTGTGGTAGGGTTGGCCGCGGTGTACGGGCCAGCACGCTTGGGTCGAGATGGCTTGGGGTCTTTCGCTTTCGTCATTCCCCAAGCTTAGATTCAACCCTGGCATTTCCCCATTCACTGCTCCTGCAAGTTTCGGTGCGTTTTTAGGATAGGCTCTAAACCGAAGCCAAGCTGGACTTTACGCAAAATTTAGAAAAAGTATTAAGGCAGGGTAAGCTGGCTTGACCCATATCTCACTAAAGGCCCAGCCATGCTCACCCTGCCCGATGTCATTGTATCCATACTCATTCCCTTCGCAACGCTGTTCAGCAACCCAACCTGGCGGAAAGCCCAGGTGCTGCTGGTCGGCGCGATCCTGACCCCGGGCCAACGCACCGTCGCCGCGGCGCTCCGTGTGATGGGCCTCAGCGATCAACGCGACTACGCCCGCTACCACGAGGTGCTCAACCGGGCGGTGTGGTCATCCCGTGCGGCAGCCCGCGTCCTGCTGTTGCTGCTCCAGCACCTTGATCAGGGCGACGGCCCACTGATCTTCGGCATCGACGAAACCCTGGAACGGCGTCGCGGTCCCAAGATCAAAGGTCGGGGCATTTACCGCGACGCGGTGCGTTCCAGCCGCAGCTACGTGGTCAAGGCCAGCGGTCTGCGCTGGATCTCCCTGATGTGGCTGGGCCACATGCCTTGGGCCGGGCGGCATCGGGCCTTGCCGATGCTCACAGTGCTGGCGCCATCGGCGCGGTATTACCACCAGCAGGGACGCCGCCACAAAAAGCTCACCGACTGGGCGCGGCAGCTGATCTTGCAACTGCGCCGCTGGCTGCCGCAGCGCCCGCTGGTGCTGGTGGGAGACAACGGCTACGCCGTGCTGGACCTGCTCCACTGCTGCCAGTCCCTGGCCCCGCCGGTAACCCTCATCGCCCGTTTGCGTCTGGACGCGGCCCTCTATGCGCCCGCGCCGCCGCGTCAACCGGGTCAGCAGAGCCGCCCGCCATTGCAAGGTGCGCGGCGACCGCCGCTGAAAGCCCTCCTCGACCAGGCCAACGTAACGTGGGCCAGCGTGTCAGTGGCCTGGTACGACGGCACCACTCGCACGGTGGAACTCACCTCCGAGACGGCGGTGTGGTACCGCTCCGGCAAGCCTCCCGTTCTCATTTGCTGGGTGTCGATCCGCGATCCCCAGGGTGCCTTCACTCCCCAAGCTTTGCTCTGTACCGACCCCGCGGCGGACCCGAAGCAAATCCTGGAATGGTTTGTCCTGCGCTGGCAACTGGAGGTCACCTTCCAGGAAGTGCGAGCGCATCTGGGCGTGGCGACCCAACGCCAGTGGTCCGACCGCGCCATCGCCCGCACCACGCCAATCCTGATGGGCCTATTCTCCTGGACCACCCTGGCGGCTCACTTGATGCAGGAACAACAGCCCATGAGCCATCGCACCGCGGCCTGGTACGCCAAGCCGTCGCCGACCTTCGTGGACGCCATCGCCCTGGTGCGCCGCCACCTGTGGCTGGCGTCGGAGGGTTTCTCGCTGTCGGTCGCCGACCCCGATATTCAGGAACTCCCCGTCACTCTGTACCACCGACTTGTAGATTCCCTCGCTTACGCCGCTTGAAATGCGTAAAGCCCAGCCAAGGTAAAACCAAATCAGCGTTGGTTAGAATGAGGGCAGTTGAGTTGGTTCGTCAGCAGAGCCGAGTGGGGGTTGCTGTTGGGCATGGATGAGATGCGGCCGCTGTTGGAGTGGTGGCGGATCGATGAGGCTGAGGTGCGGCTACGGATGTACCGGGCGCCGACGCCACGAGAGTGGGAACGCTGGCACGCGGTGCGGCTGCTGGTGCAGAGTTGGACGGCCGCGGCGGTGGCCCAGGCGCTGGAACGGGATGCCCATACCATTGGCCAATGGGCCAAGGCATTGGCACTAGAGCTCGTTGACGTTGACAGTCACCAGTGCATCTGACATCCCACGTTGCAAGACTGGATGAACACTTTCACTTTACAAGCCCGAGATTTTGTGGGCAGCATACTCGGCTCACTATTATGCGCGACCAAGCGTCCGCACATCGGGTGTGTCCGTGTCCCTGTATCCAAAGTGCATTAGAGTCCTACGAAAATAGTGCCAGTTGGCGTACCAGCCATGGGTTGTTGTCTCCGCGTTACCGTCGTTGATACCAGCGTTGATTCGCACAATAGGGATGTTACGTCGAGTCAGTTTCTCTGGTACTCAGAACGTCGGCCTCATGGTGCATGCCGTCGGCCCAACGTTCTCCCCGTTGATTCCGAACGCCGGCTGTCAGGCGACATCAAGGAACGCTGGTACTACTGACACGTGAACGGTCCACTAAAGATAACCGACTTCCCGGACACAGGCGCGCAGCACATCAGGCTTGGTCAACAGCCGCTGCACCGCAGTCCAGAACTCGCGGCGCAAATGCCCCAGGTCAGCGCAAACCACGTTCTTCAATTCGACCCGTTTCAGGTAACGCCAGACACCTTCGTCCGGGTTCAACTCCGGAGCATACCCGGGCAACTGCTCCAGCCGGAGCCGTCGGGCTGCGCCCAGAGCCAGGTAATCCTTGACCGCCCGGCAACGGTGGATCGGCGCGCCGTCCCAAATCACCAGCAACTTGCCGGGTATCTCAGCGAGCAACTGTTCCAGGAACCCGATGACGTCAGCCCCTTTGTAGGAGTGGTCCTGCACCGCCAGGTAAAGGTCTCCCGTCAGGCTAATCGCGCTCAGATGATCGTAGCTCAGCTTGCGCTGGATTACCGGGATTTGGGCCACCGGCGCCCAAGTGCGCAACAACGCTGGCAGCAGGTAAAACCCCGATTCGTCGGCCCACCGGATGGTCCGGCCTTCGGCTAGGGCGTTTTTTGAGTTCGGTGAAGCGCCGGTCCCGCCAGTCTTGGATTGCGTTCTCGTCCCGTTGGGTGGAACGCAGCGCCGGCTTTTGTCGGCTCCAACCGCAGCCCCGCAGTATCCGTCCCACTTGGGAAGGGTCGTAGGACACGCCAAACTCTTGCTCAATTACCTGAGCCACCCGCCCCCGAGTCCAGACTTCCCCGTTGAACCCGAAGGCGGCCGGCCCTCGGATCAGCAACTCAGGAATTTGCCCCCGTTGCTGGTCGTTCAGCTTGGACATCCCGCCAGGATGCTGGCGGCGGCGCAAGGCTGGGACGCCTCCCTGACGGGCTTTGCTGACCCACTGGCTCACCGCGCCCCCAGTGACGCCCAAGGCTGCGGCCACGTCTTTCTGCTTCCAGCCCTGCTGCACCAACTCCCAGGCCCGTAGCCGGCGGGCTTCCTTCCGATCGGTCGGCGGTTCATCAGTCGTACTATTCACGAGGTCGATTGTCTCACAAGCCCAACTCTATCTTTAGGTAACTGTTCACGCATCAGTAAAGGCTATTATTCCGGTCGAGATGGGTAATCATCCAGACCTTCGACGGATGATTATGCGGATCATTCCGCGCCGAGATACAGTTCCAACCCGACCTGAGACGCTCGGCCGTAGATGGCTTCCAGCGCCGGCAGGAACTCTTCACCACCCTGCCAGAACGGGAAGCGACCCAACTGTCTGGGCAGCGCGGCCGGCTCATCAGGCACGCGGGCCGACCCGGTGAGGTCGTCGTCATTGTCCTCCCATTCGGGTTGCCCCCAGAATGCGTCGGGGTCCGCGGGCAGCGGTTCCGGTGCCAGCGTCGGGGCCATCCAGACGCTGGCCTCGACGGACTTCCGCACGTCAGGTCCCAACAGCTCATCCCGTTCGATGCCCCGCATTCTGAACATGAGGAACGGATCGCGGTCGAACTCTTCCCCCAACAGCAGGTACACGGCTGCGGTGTGCTTGCAAGGATTGGCGAAGTCGGGGCACGAGCAATCGGTTACCAGATCACTCATTTGCGATGGAAACAGGGACAGGCCGACGTCAGCGAACGCATCCTCGATGTTCTCCGGCATCCGGCCCGCCAGCAGGCTGGCAGCGAATACCGGCCGCTCGGCCAGGGCAGCCTGGAGCCTGCGCAAATCGGGGTCCCGCAGCGTGGCGACTGCAATGCTGACCCGGTAGGGCCACTTTCGGGAACCCTGGACGCTGGCCTCCACTGCGCCCGGCCCAACATCGATGGACACCACCTGCCCACGACGGGCGTAGGACCGGCCCCGGGCGAGCCTGGACCCCAGGCTGAAGTTCTCCAGCGCCTGCACCCAGCGCTTGGCCCACCAGCTGGCGCCGAAGTCGCCCCGCTTTGATTGCGCCCTGATCCCCCCTTTGGCTTCCAGCGGACGGGTGTATTCGTAATCGTAATAGACCATGGCGTTCAGTCCTGTAATGCGTGGGCTACGGTGTATATTCCGGCCGATTTCATGCGACCGAGGCTTCCGAGCTCAGGCTCAGGACATCTCTCAGTTCATCGTTGGACAGCTCGGTCAGCCAGCCTTCACCGGTCCCAACCACCCGCTCGGCGGTGGCCTGCTTGGCCTCGATCATTAGATCGATCCGCTCCTCCAGGGTGCCGGCGCACATGAATTTGTGCACCTGAACGTTGCTGGTCTGGCCGATGCGGAAGGCGCGGTCTGTGGCCTGGTTCTCCACGGCGGGGTTCCACCAGCGGTCGTAGTGAAAGACGTGATTGGCCGCAGTCAGGTTCAACCCGGTGCCGCCGGCGCGCAGCGACAGGATGAACACCGGCGGCCCGTTCTTCGTGTCCTGGAACCGCTCCACCATCCGGTCCCGCTGGCGCCTGGAGACACCACCATGCAGGAACAGTGCCTCCTTGCCGAAGGTGTCCTGGATGTGCCGCTGCAAAATGCCGCCCATCTCGGCAAACTGGCTGAATATCAGGGCGCGGTCACCCACCGCGACGATTTCCTCCAGCATATCCTGCAGGCGCGCCAGTTTGCCCGACCGTCCGGCGATGGCCGAGTTGTCCCCCAGCAGCTGACGGGGGTGGTTGCAAACCTGCTTCAACTTGGTCAGCGTGCCGAGTATCGCGCCCCGACGCTCGATGCCTTCGGCTGCTTCCAACGCTTGCTCAGCCTCCCGGAGCACGGCCTCATACAGGGTGGCCTGCTCTCGGGTCAGGGGGCAGAACTCCTTGGTCTCCACCTTCTCGGGCAGGTCGGTGATGACGGCCCGGTCGGTTTTGAGCCGCCGCAGGATGAAGGGACCGGTGGCCCGCTGCAGCCGCTGGGCCGCGCCCTCATCCCGTTCGGCCTGGATGGGTATGAAGTAGTTGCGCTTGAATTCCCTCTCTGTTCCCAGCAGGCCCGGGTTCAGGAACTGCATCACCGACCACAGGTCTCCCACATGGTTCTCCACGGGCGTGCCGGTCAGCGCCACCCGATAGTCGGCGCCCAGCGACCGGGCAGCCCGGGCCTGCCGAGTGGCCGGGTTCTTGATGTTCTGCGCCTCGTCCAGCACGATGCCCCGCCACGGCACCTCGGCCATGAACGGAACGTCCCGCACCAGCACCCCGTAGCTGGCCACGACGATGGCGTGCTGCTGAGCCGCCTCAACGAATGCGGCGTCCCGCTGGCGGCCCGGACCGTGATGCACCATCAGCGGCAGGTCGGGAGTGAACCGGGCGGCCTCCTTGCGCCAGTTGTTGATCACCGAGGTCGGACAGACCAAAAGCGTCGGTTCCTTTACGCTTTCCCGGCGGTCCTGCTGAATGGCGGCCAGGGTCTGGACGGTCTTGCCCAGCCCCATGTCGTCGGCCAGGCAGGCGCCCAGCCCCCAGCGCCGCAGAAACGCCAGCCAGGAATAGCCCCGCTGCTGGTAGGGACGCAGCGTCCCGCAGAACCCTTCGGGGGTTTCCAGTTCCTGGAACTCGGCCCGTCCGGTGAGCTGCCCCAGCAGGTCCTCCACCCAGCCGCTGGCGACCACGCCGTCCACGTCGAACCCGCCCGGCGTCTCCCCGGCACCCACCGCCAGCCGGATGACGTCCTTAAGGGTGATCTCCCCCTTCCGGTCCCAGAAATCCAACGCCGCCTGGATCTCGCTGGCGTTGAGCTCCACCCATTGGCCGCGGAGTCTCACCAGCGGCGTTTTCAGCTGGGCCAGCGCCTCCAGTTCCCGGGCGGTCATGACCTGGTCCCCCAACGCTACCTCGAGATTCAGCTCCAGCATGGTGGCCAATGACACGCCGCCTCCGCCCTGCATCTGTGGGGTCTTCACGTTGGCCCTGACGGTGGGTTTGGTCTTGGTGCCCCGGCGGGTCCACCAAGCCGGCAGGATGATGCCGTAGCCCGCCTCTTCCAGTGCGATGGATTCCCTGGTCAGGAACTGGTACGCCGTGGCGGCGTCCAGCTTCCGGCCCGCGGGCCTTTTCCGCTGCAGGCTGTCGGCCACGCCGGCGCAGACCCCGCTGGCCTGACCCAGGGACGCCAGCAGGAACTCCCGGGGGTTGAAGCCGTCCCGTTCCAGTTCACGAACCCGCTGGCCGCCGGTTTTCCAGACCGCGCTGGCGGGCAGCAGCAGGCTGCGGTCTTCGTGGGATTGCAGCAGGTAGCGCAGATACCACCCGTCGCGCTGCGTTGGAGCAACCTCGGGCTCATTGCCGGGCGATTCGGGAGGTTCTTCAAGCCGGAAGCAGACCCGAAACGGCGCGCTGGCCGTGAGGGCAATGGGCCGCTGCCATTCCGCAACCTGCGCTCGCAGCTGCCCCAGTTGCTCCGGAGTGCCGTGTAGCACTCCATCGGCTGACTTCAGGCCACTCAACCAGGCGTCGTGTACGCTGTCGAAGGTTGACTTTGCGCGGCGACCCTTGGGTGTAGCCACCTCCGGAGCTCCGTTAACATTTCTCACCAGGCGGTCCGCGACCGCGGCGACGAAGGTCCTGAGGACGGTGGCCGCCGGCTGGTCGGGCGGTTGGCCGAAGTCGGGGTCCGACAATGCCCGGGCCGCCGCCGGCATACGTTGGCTCAGCCGGCCCAGTCGCTCGGCGTCGGCTCCGATGAATAACGGCGCCCAGGCAGCGCGAGCGCCATCGGCGTCGTGGATTGCCCCCGGAAGAAACTGCTGCCGAGCCACCAGCGCCGCCGCGAAGCGCAACGCCTGGCTCCAATAGGCCAGGTCCACTCCGATGCCGACGCCGGTGGCCAACATCTCCTGCCCTTGGCAGGCCAGAAATATGGGAATGGCTTCCACCGGAGACACTCGGTATGCCGGTATGGACCAAGGCATGAGCCGGGGCTTGGCCCTGGATCTGGGCGGGTCCGCCACCAAGGCGCTGGACGGAAGCGGGCTGCCGCCCCTGCTGGGCAGCCACGCGGTGGCGGAGACCGCTTCGCCCGAGTCCGCCCGAAACCCGGGCGCGGCATTGGCCAGGACGTTGACCAACTCTGCGGGGCCAGCGCAGTAGGGATGCTCATTGGACGCCGGATCACCGTTTCCCTCGGGACGCAGTTCGTCCGGCGACTGCTCCGCCCACAGCAACATCCACCCGTCTACCAAACCCCCGTGCAGTATGATCATCGGTCAACTCCCGGGTCCGGCCGGCGTTCCCGACACCGGTCCCATGGTAATGACAGTCGCCATTCCGGTTCCCATACGGGATGCCCCGCGCGCCGCCGGAAGTCTTGGCACGTCAATCATGGACGCCGAAACGTGACCTCGTCCGCGCTCTACTTGCCGCCGGACGCGGTGGGCAGGGCACGTATCTTTGCTCCCACCGACCGTTCCGCCACCGCCAACTCGTACTGCGCTTGCAGGTTCAGCCAGAACTGCGGATCCATGCCAAACCAGTGGCCAAACCTGAGGGCGCTATCTCCGGTCACCGCACGCTTGCCGGCCAGAATCTGGCTGATGCGATTGGCTGGCACGTCAATCTGCCTGGCGAAACTCGCCGGCGATACTCCCATCTCCTCCAGTTCATCTCTCAAAACATCCCCAGGATGTACGGCTCGTTTCAACATTGTCACCAGCGCCCCCTCGGTGATAGTCCACAATCTCAACGTCTGACGGCCCGGCCTGGCCCCCCCGGGCCAATCGAAACAGATGCGCCACTGACGATTGATCCTTATGGAGCACTGTCCGACCCGGTCCCCGCGCAGGGCTTCCAGACGATTGCCACGCAATGCCCGCAGTGTGTCCACCGATCAGGTGGCGTTCGGAATCGAAAGCCGGCGCGCTGCCTGATCCTCAATACCTTGAAACGCCGGGACATATTCCCCGGCGGCGAACGCTGCGGTCCGCCGGTCCCGATAACTCTGGATCATTGCACAACCAGTGTACGAATATGTGACGGCTGACGTCAAGCATCATACGCACGCTTGGGCTCGGTTTGGATCACCCCATGGTCAGGCTGAAACCGGCATACCGGCCTTATCAACACCCGACATGGTTCGCCAAAAGGGTCATTACGTGAAGCGCTCCTTTCGGTAGCGTCCTGTTTGAGGCAATGCGAATACGGAACGCTACCTTACGCAGGGGTAACTGTTCAGACTTGAGGGGAAGCGAGTAGTTGACGGCAGGCGTTGAGGGTGTTGAGACCTTGTGCCCGCCAGGCGCCGAAGATTGACGCCAGCGTCATCTTGGTGGCAGTACCCCGGTCCGAGCGGGTGCCCCCACTGACCTTGCGGCTGACCACCAGATGGCGGAGGCTGCGCTCGGCGGCGTTGTTGTCCGGCGGCACCTCCGGTTCGGCCACGAAGACGAAGAGTTCTTTGATGTGGTTCTCCATGCGTCGGCACAGCCTGGCCTGGACCGCCGACGGGTCATCCGGAAAGGGACGGCAGAGGACCAGCAATCGTCTTTCCAGGGCCATTTTGGCGGTGCGGCGTTGTTGCTCTGCGGGGTGGGTAAAGGCCGTGGCCTGACGGTAGAGTTGGTGGACGGCGTCAGCCCACTGGGACAGCGATCCATCAGCTGGGTAGAGTGATCGCAGGTCGTGGATGTCCCGCAGGAGGTGGGCCCAGCAGCGTTGTTGGGGACCCGCATAGTGGTGGTAGGCGGCGTAAAAGTCGCTGACCAGCACACCGGCGAAATCGTCGCCCAAAACCTCGTCCACTACCGCCTTGCCCCGGTTCCGTCGCAGGAAGTACCGCAGGTTGGGGGTGCTGAAAGTCCACACGTAGCCGTTGTGTCCATCCTGTCGCCAACCCGTCTCATCGGCGTGGACCACCGGACTGCCTCGGACCTGTTCCAGGATGTCCGCCACCACCCGTTGGGCCTGGCCAGCCACTTGCGGTGTGGCCGCCACGATGGCCCCCAGGCTGAGTTGCAGCCCATGCACGGTATCCAGGCGCCACCGGATGGTGCGCAACGGCAGCCTGGCTTCCTCCCGCAGGACCGCAATCAGGCTGATGACGTTGATCCCCAGGCGCTGCTTGCCCATCACCACGCCGTCCAGTTGCGCTTTGGGAACACCGCAGCGTCGGCAGCGGGGACAGGTGCGGGCCAGGTAAACGTGCTCGGTTACCTGCGCCGGAACCTGCGGCAGGTCGATCACCTCTCGAGTGCGCTGGGCCCAACCCCCAGACAACTGGGTCCCGCAGTCGGGACACTGCTCCACCACATGCTCCACGCGGTGGGTGGGCGTCATGGGGCTCGGGCAAAGCCGTGAGGTCGGGGTTTGCGAGGTTCCTTGGACTGGGAGGTTCCTTGGACTGGGCTGGCTTCCGGTCTGCTTTGGGTTTCAGACCGGGCATCCGGCGGGAGCCTTGGGGTTTGGCTTGCCCTTCCAACTGGGCAATGCATTTCTCCAGCCGCTCAATGATGGCCTGCTGTCGGACGATGATGCCAATCAGAACATCCCGGTCGGCAGTCCTGAGATCGATTTCGGTATCCATCCCAGTTATATGACATAACCACCGCCCCCAAAGCCAGCCACCCGCACACCAAGTTCCGCCAATTCGCCTCACCAACTCTGAACAGTTACCGTTGCCTGCCTGACTTGAGTAGGGAACGGCCGTTGTGTATCCTGTAAAATCCGCCAAAATCCTGCCGCATCCGCTAGAATAATGGTATAGAACTGGTATAGGCAGGACAAGGTTTGATGACTTCCAAACGTAAGCGCAATGCCCTTTCCGCGGTATTCGTTCAGGCGATTCAAGAAACGGCCACTTACTCAGACGGGGGCGGCCTCAATCTCCGGGTAGAAGATTCCGGTACGAAGTACTGGTTCCAGCGGGTCACCATTGACGGGAGACGGAGGAATCTGGGCCTGGGCGGATACCCGATGGTTTCCCTGGCAGAAGCTCGGCAAGCTGCCCTGATAAACGCCAGGACAATCAGGGAAGGTCGTGACCCGTTGGCCGAGAAGCGGGAGGCGATCACAGCGCGCCAACGACCACCCACTCCAACGTTCGCTGAAGCGGCGGAAGTCGTGATCGAAATGCGTCGCCCAAGTTGGTCTAATGCCAAGCACGCCGCCCAATGGACCAGTACGCTCGCCACCTACGCGTATCCCCCAAGTCGGTGACCGACATCACCAGCGCGGACATCCTGGTCGTCCTGTCACCGATATGGACGGAGAAGCCAGAAACGGCCAGTCGGGTGCGCCAGCGCGTGGAAACGGTTCTGGATTGGGCTGTAGCCCAGGGCTATCGGACCGACAACCCCGCCACACGTTCCATAACCAAGCTAGGCTTTACGCATAATTTAGAAAAAATATAAAGGCAGGGTAAGCTGGCCTGACCCATATCTCACTAAAGGCCCAGCCATGCTCACCCTGCCCGATGCCATTGTATCCCTGCTCCTTCCCTTCGCAACGCTGTTTACCAACCCAACCTGGCGGAAAGCCCAGGTGCTGCTGGTGGGCGCGGTCCTGACCCCGGGCCAGCGCACCGTGGCGACGGCCCTGCGGGTCATGGGACTGAGCGACGACCAGAACTACGCCCGCTACCATGAGGTGCTCAATCGGGCGGTGTGGTCTTCCCGTGCGGTAGCCCGCGTCCTGCTGGTGCTGCTGCTCCAGCACCTGGACCGCGGCGACGGCCCGTTGATCTTCGGCATACGAGCCTTTTACCAATCGCGAAACCCTGGAACGGCGTCGCGGTCCTCAGATCAAAGGTCGGGGCATCTACCGGGACGCGGTGCGTTCCAGCCGCCAGCAACTGGTCAAGGCCAGCGGTCTGCGCTGGATCTCCCTGATGTGGCTGGGCCACGTGCCTTGGGCCGGGCGGCATCTGGCCTTGCCGGTGCTCACGGTGCTGGCGCCATCGACGCGGTACTACCAACAGCGAGGACGCCGCCACAAGAAGCTCACCGACTGGGCGCGGCAGATGGTCATGCAACTGCGCCGCTGGCTGCCCCAGCGGACGCTGGTGCTGGTGGGCGACAACAGCTACACCTGCTGGACCTGCTCCACTGCTGCCAGTCCCTCCGTGAACCGGTAACCCTCATCGCCAGACTGCGCCTGGACGCCGCCCTCTATGCGCCAGCGCTGCCGCGTCAACCGGGTCAGCAGGGCCGCCCCCCGCTGAAAGGCGCGCGGCGGCCTCCGTTGAAGGCCCTCCTCGACCTGCCCCAGGTAACTTGGGCCAGCGCCGTGGTAGCCTGGTACGACGGAACCACCCGCACGGTGGAACTCACGTCGCAAACGGCGGTGTGGTACCGCTCGGGCAAGCCTCCCGTCCTCATCCGCTGGGTGATGATCCGCGACCCCCAGGGTGCCTTCGCCACCCAGGCCTTGCTGCGCACCGACCCGTCGGCAGACCCGACCCAGGTCCTGGAATGGTTTGTGCTGCGCTGGCAACTGGAAGTTACTTTTCAGGAGGTGCGACCTACCTGGGCGTGGAGACCCAGCGCCAGTGGTCCGATCTGGCCATCGCCCGCACCACGCCCGTCCTGCTGGGGATCTTTTCCTGGGCGACCCTGGCCGCCCACGCGTTGCAAACAGGGCACCCCATGACCCAGCGTAGGGCCGCCGGTATGACAAGCCGTCCCCGACCTTCGTGGACGCCGTTGCCCTGGTGCGACGCCACCTGTGGCTGGCGTCGGAGAGTTTTTCACTGTCGGCGGACAGCCTCGATACGCAGGAACTCCCCGTCGCTCTGTACCACCGACTTGTAGATTCCCTCGCTTACGCCGCTTGAAATGCGCAAAGTCCAGCCAAGATTTCGCGCTACCGTCAGATCATGTTCGCTGCCGGTATTGTTGATTTCCGCTCCGAATCGCCTACCTTCTTCGTCCGGCATTTCGGGAATACTGACGCTGACGCTTTCGCCAGCGATCAGGTTGCTTTCGGCAGCTCCGCGCCAGCGTAGATAAGATCAACTTTGATCTCAAGACGCACGCCAATACTAAACAGGTACCACCGTAGGGGGTGTCGTCAAAACAGTGAGAGGGTGGTAAATTGCCGGTAACAGGGAGAGTGTGGAAGGTGGTGAGTATGACGGCAGCGCACCGGCGCCACGATATGACAGACGGTGTTTGGGAGCGGCTGAGGCTGTACCTGCCCGGGGGAGCAGGCAAGAGAGGTCGGCCGGCCCATGACAACCGGCGGTTTATCGACGCCGTTTGCTGGGTTCTGCGCACCGGCGCTCCCTGGCGCGATTTGCCCCCGGACTACGGAGACTGGAAGAACACCCACCGCCGCTTCTGCCGCTGGCGGGACCGAGGTGTGTGGGCCGGACTGTTGGAGGAAGTGATGGATGACCCTGATTTCGAATGGCTGATGATAGACGCCAGCTACATCAAGGCCCATCCCCACAGTGCCGGCGCTCGGGGCGGAAATCAGGCTATTGCCCGCACCAAAGGGGGCTGAACAGCAAGTTGCACCTGGCGGTGGACTCCCACGGAATGCCGGTAAGGCTGGCGGTTACTGGAGGCACGGTGGCCGACTGCTCTTTGGCGTTGCCCCTGATCGAGGGTATAGAGGCGGAGTGTCTGCTGGCGGACAAAGCCTATGACACCAATGAGATCATAGCCACCGCTCGGGCATCGGGAATGAACCCAGTGATACCGCCCAAAAGCAACCGGAGAGAAAAGCGGGACTACGACCAGGCACTGTACAAGTTGCGGCACTTGGTGGAGAACGGATTCTTGGACTTCAAGCAGTGGCGCGGAGTGGCGACCCGTTATGCCAAGAGAGCGGCGTCATACCTGGCCATTTGCCAACTCCGGGCAGTGATGATCTGGAGCAAACTCTTTTGACGACACCCCCTAGCTCGACTTTACGCATTTTAAGCCGCGCAAGCGAGAGAGGTTGCAACTCAATGGTACAGGGTAGCCGTAAGTTCCTGGACATCAGCGTTGGCAGCGGATAGTGAAAAACCCTCCGACTCCAGCCATGAGTGGCGGCGTCCCAACATGATAGCATTCGTTGCTTCCTTTAAATTTTGCGTAAGGTCGAGCATAGACAAATTTACACTGGGGCAATGTGTAACCGTTGCCCGGCACAGATATTGCGCCGACATCGATTTCGCCACTTTAGCAATATCGGTTATCATTGGACCACAATCACCAACGGCACAGCAGGTCACCATGAATCCAATGAACATTGTTGGGCTTTTCATAGCCCTTGTTTTTGCGGTTGCGGTGCTGCCTTCCGCTATTGGAGCTGGGTTGCATGAAGGTGCGCTGACGGTGCTGGTCGCAGCTGGAATAGGCTACGGTCTAGGGGCCGTTATCGTCAGCCTGTTCATGAGATGATCCAATGGCCAATGGTAGCAGCATGTGGTCGCGGGCCACGCAGTGGTTGCGGTCCTGGAGAATTCGGAGGCTGAGCCAGGAACAGTATCTAAAGAGGGTCTGGGCAATCTTGTTGATCATAGGAGTGTTATCGATCTCGATCGACCTTTGGCAGGATGGAGTCATCCTAGTGAAGGGAGTGCCGGTACTGACCACATTGGGGGCTACTATCTTGGCGGTTACCCTAAGTTCGATGCTCAGTTGGAGAGTACAGCTAGCATGGCACGAAAGAACCGAACTCAAAGAGTCGCCCGGCGTTCGGGCACCTTAGGTTAGTCATCGTCTGCCGGTCTCCGTAGATGTCTGGCTTGATGCTGTCCACCAGCTGGTTGAAAGTTGTTCTGTTTGCAGGGCTGGTGGTAGGCATAGGTTGCTCATCCAATCCACCCGCCGCCGACTTCTCCCTGACCACCTTCGCCGGTGAGGAGTTCCGCCTGTCGGAGCATCGAGGCAACGCGGTTGTCATCAACTTCTGGTACCCGTCGTGCCCTCCCTGTCGCGAAGAGATGCCCGCCTTCCAGGAGGTCTGGGAAGAATACCAGGGCCGCAACGTACGCTTCATCGGCTTGTTCGTGCCCCAGGGGTTCGACACCGAGGTCGAAGCCAGGCAGTTCGTCGACGAGTTCGGCCTGACCTTCGACTTCGCCACCGACGTGCGCGCGCGGGTGGCTCAGGAGTACGCGGTGCAGTACTTCCCCACCACCTACTTCATCGACCAAGCCGGACGCGTGCACACAATGGAAATCAGCCGCATGGACGTGGAGCGGTTGACGGACATATTGGACGACCTGGCGGGGTGATGGATGTACTGGGCATCATCCTGCTCGTCATCCGCTGGGCTCACGCGCTGGCGGGGGTGGTATGGATCGGCGGCAGCCTGTTCATGCTGTTGGCCGCGCGACCGGCGCTGCGAACTGCGGACACAACCGGACTCCTCGGTCGCGCGTTGGCGGCCGAGTTCCGACCTATCGTCGTCACCGCTATCGCTGTACTCATCATTTCCGGCGTGATCCTGACTGTGGACCGCCTGACTTCGGACGCCGCCGGAATGGCCTACACGGTCGTGCTGGTCGCCAAAATCCTGCTGTCGGTGTACGCTTCTGTTGTCGCCTGGCTGCTGCCGCGACACCGGGATAGGCCCTCCGGCGGCATGGGCGGCGCAATAACCGGGCCGGTGGCCCTGACCATTGCCGGCGTCATAGTCATCGGCCTGGCCGACGTGCTCACCTGGCTGTTTGAAAAAGGACTGACGGGATAACCTGAACGAGGGTGAACGAATTGAGAACCGATCTGCTGGACATACTGGCCTGCCCCGTCTGTAGAGGCACCCTCACCCTGCAGGCTGACACCATCGCGCCCGAGGGCGCCCCGGACGCCGGCGAAGTGCTCACCGGCGCCCTCAACTGCAGCCCCTGCAACGAGGTTTATCCCATCCGCGACGGCATTCCCAACCTTTTGCCGCCCGATCTACGAGACGCGGAGGCTGCCGCAGGCCGCTAGCCAAAAGAGAGGAGCGGGTGTGCACCCGCCCCTCGCCGATCTCGTGGATTGCCTGCTGCGATTCAGCCGCCCGTCAGGATAGCCACCACCTCGGTAGCCAGGCCTTCGGCCCGCTCCCGCAGGGCTGGCCGATCCATATTCTCGATAGGATGTTGGGTGAAGATCGTGGGATAGTCTTCCGCGCCCCACATCTTGGCCATGGCGTTGGCCGTGGGGATGAAGCGGTCGGTACAAATGGTAGCGGAGGGGAGGCCGGCCTTCTCAACGTGGATTCCGTCGTGCACACTGCACGCGCTGCAGCTCCCTCAATCTCCGATGGCGACCACCACCGAATCGACGTTCGCGACCAACTCCTGAAGTTCCTGTGGGTCGGCCGGCCGGGAGGCGCTGGGCTTGCGCAGCCAGCGCACCTCGCGTATTTCGTAGCGGTTGCGCAATACTTCCGCCAACTCTTCGAGCAATACGTCTGCGTTGCGCTTGCTGTCGTCGATCAGACCGACCCGGGTGCCGGCCAGCGAGGGCAGGCGCGGCGCGCCATCGAAGGGCGCGATGATGGGTTCGGTGGTCGGATTGACCAGCGTGTATTGTTGAGTTGCCATAATCCCTCCCGGTGTAGGGTGTTTTAGAATTCGTCGGCTACTGTCAGTGGTCCAAATTAATTTCTGCGGATGATCCTTTGCAGCAAGCCAGGTATCCTCTCTATCCCCATCTCGGCAAAATCGACCGCTTTTAGAGCCGGACCTAACAGCTTTAATAATGGGGTAACATCTGCCACGTCTTTTGAAGCCGAAGCTATGTTTTCTGCGGCGTTTGCCATTGATGCCGTACCTTTCTGAACATTGGCTGCAATATCCGCCGACACTTGGGCGAAATCGCTGCTGATCTTGGCCGTCGATGCCGTTGCGCTATCCAAATGACGAGCCGTAGGCCGCAGCGATGGAAACAACTTTATCGATCCTACCGTGAAAGTCACGCACAAAACAGTTGCACTTACAGCCAACAGGATGATGGCAATGTCTTTGACCCAGACTATCACTTCCGCGCTCATGCCATTTCACATACGGGGCATTACGGCATCTTCACTACTTTGGTAACGGCGGTGGAGCCGACCTTTGGCCCCCAACTGGGTATCACCGACGCCATGTTGGACTCCTCGCCGCCGGCGAATATTACCAGAATGTCATCGGGTTCTGGAACCAACGGGACCATCGTCGCTTCGTCGCCCGGTTCCACATCGCCGCGCAGCACCAGGCCGCGTTTCAGGTCGGCCACCGAGCGCTGGATGTTGCCGTGGAGATACTCCCGTACTTTGTCCTTGGTCCAGTCGCGCCACAGGTTGCTGTTCCCCGCGAAGGTCACCACGATCTGGCCCTGGCGGATGCCCACCGAAACGTCGCCGACGGATCCCGAGGTCGACATCGACGTACCCAGGGACGAGGCCACGTCGACCATCGCGTAGAGGATGGCTTCGGGCCGGCCTACGGCCCTGATCTGGCGGGGGCTTTCCCCAGCGAACACGGTGACCGTGCTTTCACCAGGGTCGAATCCGCGGTCGACATGGAGCGGTGTCCAGTGAGTCTCACCCTCCGCCTCCGCGATGCAGTAGGTGTACTTGCCGGTATGCCCGATGACGCTGCGGTCAAACAGGCCAGGGATTGCCGCGCAGGCGTTCATCAGGATGAGCCGTATCGATCTGCCGATGGTTCCGTTGGCGCGGTTACCGGGACCGAACAGGTTGTTGCGGCTGTTCAGCCCGATCTGCTCCCGTATCGGCCCGTTGACGATGCACAACACCGCCGCGCCGCCCATGCTGGAGGAAGGTCCCACCAGGTTGAATACCGGGTCCAGCATCGCCTCGGTGGCGGCCAGGATCACCGGGAAGTACTCGGGCAGGCAACCGGCCATAACGGCGTTGGCTGCCGCTTTCTCCACGGTGATCACTCGGCGCCGTTCGGGCAACTCGCCGATGACGTCGTCGGGAGCGCGGCCAGAGTAGCCGATGAACTCGGCTACCCGCGCCGTGGTGGGAGGCACAATTGGCAGGCCATCGCTCCACCCCAACTCGTAGCCTTTCTCAATGGCAGAAAGGGCGTCGTCCCAGGTGGTGGTAGTAATGTCGGTGAATGTGGTGGTCACTTTGATTGCCTCGTGATGGTGTTCAAATCGGTGGCGATCTCCAGCAAAGGTTCCACGAAATGGCGCGTCTCGGGCTGCCAGGCAGTCAATTCCGGAGCCGTGAGAAACCCTTGGTCGGCATCCGCATGAATTTTCATGGCAACTGTAGTGAATCGGCCAGTTTCTCGTCATCATGTTCCGCAGAAAGCCGTCGGATTATTGCTCTTTTGTGTTGATATTTTCCGTGGTCCTCACCTGTTGCCATGCCGATGGTGCTGACAGCGTGTTTCGTGGCCAACCACAAGATATCCGAAGCGGGTCGCCGATGACCACGCGAAACCAGTCGTTGGCTGATGCCGAGGCAGTCTAATGCTTCGCTATGATGCTCTTCAGCGGTCAGCACAGGATCGCTTTCTCCAAAAGGTCCTGCATACAGTCCGCAAATTCAGTGGCAGACGGCTTACAAAACAAGAATTCTTCGAGATCCATGAAGTTGTGGCTGGCATTGTCCCTAAACGTGCTGGCCGCACCATACTTGAGCCGGATCTTACCCTGAGCCTCTTCCAGATCGTCCAAGGCCATCATCGACTCGAAGATTTCAACGTCGGTGTTGTGACGCAGGCCCCGCCGTTTCAGCGTGAGCACGGCGGCCAGACGCACGGCGGCCCAAAGTTCCGCAGAGCTTTTGACCGTATCCATGACCATCAGCGCCCGGTCCGCGGCGTCCAGGTGCGCCTTAACCTGTCGGTTGATCTTTACGGTCTCGTTGGTTTCAGCGCTGGTCATGAGGGACGTCCAGGTAACGGTCGCCGGCAAACGTTGACGTTACGATTCTATCACCCGATTACGAATAGGGGCGAATGATCATTCGCCCCTACTGATCCAGCACTGGATAAGAACTTACGCCCGCGCGTACTTGGAGAAGCTGCGCAACTCGCGCGGCGGGTCCATGTGGCTGCCGCGAATGGTGTAGGACACCTCGGAGACGTACACCGCGCCGGTGCTGTCCACGGCGATGCCGTGAGGCGCGATGAACTGGCCGGGGCCCTCGCCTTCGTCCGGCGAGCCGAACACGGAGACACGGTTGCCGTCGCGGTCGTAGACGGTGACCCGGTGGCCGAGGCCCGGCGCGTCGTCCACGCCGCCCATGCCGTTGAGCTCGCCCACGTAGATGTTGCCCTGCCAGTAGACCATGGAGTCAGGCCGGTGGATGTTGCTCCACATTTCCAGGAAGTTGCCGTCGGTGTCGAACAGCTGGATGCGGTGGCATTCCCGGTCCACTACGTACACCCGCTCGTCCTCGTCGAATGCGATGTTGTGAGGACGGATGAACTGCCCGGCGTCGATACCCGGCTCTCCCCAGGAGAACTTGTAGCCGCCCTCCGGGCTGTAGACGTGGATGCGGGAGTTTCCGTAGCCGTCGGAAATGTAGATGTCGCCGTTGCTCGGGCGAATGGCCGCGGACGTCGGACGGTTGAAGGGTTGGCCGCTCCACCGGGGGGATGGATGGTTCTTCTCGCCGATTTCCATCAGCTTTTCGCCGGTAACGCTGAACTTCTGGATGGTGTGGATGCCGTCGTCGGCCGCAAGCAGGGTGTCGTCGGCGGAGCTGTAATACAGGCCGTGGGTGCGGTTCTCGCTGAAGTGTCCCTGCCCGAAGGACCGCTCGAAGTTGCCGTCCTTGTCGAACACCATGATGGGATGCTCACCGCGGGTCAGAATGAAGACGCGGTCGTCGCCGTCCACCGCTACACCGGGGCATTCCAAGAGGCGCACGCCATCCGGCAGCTTCAGCCAGTCTTCCACGAAGTTGTACTGAAAATCTCCCTGGCCATAAACTTCAGGCATAATCTTCTCCCTTGCAGATAGTGTGTCGGATTAAAAGGCTCGGGGCTATATTACTTGCCCCCGTACTACTGGGCAATACACCCGCCGTCGATGACCAGTTCGGCGCCCGTAACGAACGACGCTTCATCCGATGCCAGATAGAGCACTCCGTAGGCAACCTCTATGGGATGGGCGCGCCGTCCCAGGGGAACCTGAGCCAGTCGCTGCGCTGCAACCTCGGGATCGGCGTAGGTGGACTCACTCATGGGGGTCATGATGGGCCCGGGGTGCACCGAGTTGGCGCGGGATACCCTCGCGGGCGTGCTGAACGGCCGTGGCCTTGGTGAAAAGGCGCACCGCTCCCTTGGACGCGTTGTACGGATGAGACCGGGACCAGGCCCCGGTCATGCCGGCGATGGAAGAGATGTTGACGATGGATCCTCCTCCGGCGCGTCGCATCGCCGGGATCGCCGCCTTGGTACCGAGGAAGACGCCCTTGGAGTTAATATCCATCACCCGGTCCCAGTCGGCCACGCTGGTGTCCTCCAGCGAAATGTTGTGCGCGCCGCCGCCGGCGGAGATGCTGATGCCGGCGTTGTTGACCAGTGCGTCCAGCTTGCCGTAGCGTTCTTCGGCCAGTCCCACGATGGCCCGCCAGTCCGCCTCACTGGTCACGTTCAGGTGCGCGTAGGCGCAGTCGAGCCCTTCGGCGCGGCAATCGGCTTCAACCTGCTGCCCGAGATCGTCCAGTATGTCCCCAAACACGACCTTGGCTCCTTCCCTGGCGAATAGCATCACCTCCTCTGCACCCATCCCCCGTGCGCCCCCGCTGATGATCGCCACCTTGCCATCCATTCGGCCCATGATGTTCTCCTTTGCAAGCCGACGGGTCAGGCCGCCGGCAGGTTCTCGTCGATGATCGCCTGCAACTGCTCAACCAACGGCGGGAGGTGCTCCTGGATGATGCGCCACAACTCGTCGAAGTCGACCGTGTCGTAATTGTGGATCAGCACGTTGCGGAGATCAGTCGTGTCCTGCCAGAGAACGTGCGGATAGCGGGCTCGAAATTCTTCGGGCACACGACGAGCAGCCTCGCCTAACACTTCCATCAGGCGCGTGAGCGCCAGCTCAAACATGCGATCCACGCCCAGATCAGCCCGCCGACGATGCTGCGCCAATTCCATGGCTTCTTTGCCATGGTCACGCATCTGCTGCACGGCCACCATGGGGTCACGGCGCGACATATACTTCCTCCGCTTCATCCAACACTTCCTGCCTGAAATAAGGGCTCAAGGATGCTGCGGTGTGCATATCCACTTCCCGCCCAAGCATAGTCGTCAATTCGCGGCGCATTTGAAAGAATACGAACCCCGCCGCGTACCCTGGCTCAAACTCCACCAGCACATCCACGTCGCTTTGCGGCGTGAAATCGTCGCGAATCACGGAGCCGAACAGCGCCAGCCGGCGCACGCGGTTGCGTTGGCAGAACTCGGCGATCCGTTCGGTCGGTATGTCAATCCGCGCCGGCATTGGGTTCACGCAGCATCGTTTTCACGCAGCATCGTTGTCGTCCATGAACATCCCCACGACGTTTCCTTCCGTGTCCCGGAAGTTGACGAACCAGCCCACGCTGGGCACGGCGGTCCGGGGAGTCACGATTTCGCAACCCGCCGCCGCCACTTTTTGGGTGTAGGCGTCGAGGTCCTCCACGCCGATGACTACCAAAGTTCCGCCGTCGTTGAGGGCAGATTGCCGCGCGATGAGCGCCCCGCCGATGCCGTAGGGCTCGTCGTCGCCTCCGGTCTCTTGCAGGTAGTATTCTACGGGCCCGTCCCATTTGCTGGAGTTCCAGCCGAACACGTCGCTATAGAACTTGTTGGCGCGTTGGGCATCGTCAAAGGGCAGTTCGCAGTGCACGATCTTGGGCATGGTTCCTCCGCAATTTCATTTCAATGTTTTGGCTCCGGCGGTTCAACGAGCGGGTTGCCACTTGTCCGCCAACAGCGCGAATAATAGTGTATCCCACCACCGGCCCTTGAAGTATTCGTTCCGTGTCAGCCGACCCTCCTGCCGGAACCCCAGCCGCTCCAGCACCCGGGTCGAAGCGACGTTGTACGCGATGCACCACGATGAGATGCGCTGGAGGCCAAGTTCACCGAACCCGAAATTAACGATGGCCCAGGCGGCTTCGGTGGCGTAGCCGTGCCCCCAGTATTGAGGCGACAACTCATACCCGACATCGGCTTCCCAGTCATTGTCCGGTTTGCGCCTTATGCCGCAGTTGCCTATCAATCGACTGTCCTCGCGGCGGATTATGGCGAGCTGGAACCGCCGTCGGGGAAGTTCCGACTGCCACATGCGAAACATATCGACGAAGGCCCACACATCCTTCTCGTCGCGATCTTCCCACGGGTAGTAGCGAAGATAAAGCGGGTCGCGCTGGTAATCCAGCACGGCCCGCCAGTCATCTTGCCCAAACTCCCGCAGGACGAGTCGTTCGGTGGTGATCTGCATTCGCGATCCCGCTAGGAAATCGTGGAAGAACCCTCTCCCTTCAGGTAATCGGCGGTGCGCAGGGCCAGGGCCTGGATCGTCGTGGTGGGATTGATGCAGGCGCCGGTCGTGAAGATGCTGCCGTCGATAATGAACAGGTTGGGCACGTCGTGGGCGCGACCCCAGCGGTCCACCACCGAGCGATCGGGGTCGGATCCCATGCGCGCGGTGCCCAGCAAGTGCCAGCCGGCATTGCGCCGCAACCGCGAGGAAACTACCCGCTTGGCTCCGGCCGCCTCCAGCACCTCGGTGGCGCGGGCGATGCCGTGGTCCAGCATGGCCCACGTGTTGTCGCTCACCGTGTAATCGATCTTGGGCGCGGGTATGCCGTGGTTATCCGTCAGCGCCGGGTCCAGCGTGACCGTGTTGTGCTCTTCGGGCAGGTCCTCGGTCATGATGACGATGCCCATCTGGTGCCGGAACCGTTCCGCGAAGTCGCGATGGTGCCCCTCGCCCCATTCCACCTGCTGACCGACCAACCCGCCCAGCGCGACCTGCAGGGGGGCGCCGCCGACGTTGGAAATCTGCATGTCGTAACCGCGCACGAATCCCCGCCGCAGATCGGTTTCGTAAAACTCCTGGCTCAGCATCGACGAACCGCGGGGCCCGTCGTCCGGTCCCAGGTCCTCGTCAAAGAGGCCCATGACATAGCCGCAAGGGTGGTGCATCAGGTTGCGCCCCACCTGCCCGCTGCTGTTGGCGAGCCCGTCCGGGAACAGCGCGCTCCTGGAGTTGAGCAGTAGCCGGGAGGTGCCGATGCCATTGCAGGCCAGCACCACAACCTTGGCATACTGCGCCTGGAGGTCGCCGTTGCGGTCGTAGTAGGCTGCGCCGGTGGCCCGGCTGGCCTCGTCCACCAGGATCTCTCGCACACGGGCATGGGTGATGAGGCGCGCGCCTTGCTTGAGGGCGCTGGGCCAGAAGATGATGTCGCTGCTCGACGGCGAACGCAGGTATTCGCCCACGTCGGCCTGACGCCCGTCATAGGCCGTGGAGGCGACCGCGTTGTCCGCCGACCACCAGTGCCAACCCAGTTGGTTGAACGCTCGCGCCAGTTTCTCGCCGCCCGGACCGATGGGCAGTGGCGGCGTGGGTCGGGCTGGTTTGGGCGGGTAGGCGGTATCGCCCTGTAGTCCGCTGACGCCGTGGGCGCGGTCGTTCTGGTCGTAGTACGGTTCCAGCTCGAAGTAGTCCATGGGCCAGTCATCGGCCACGCCATCCAGCGACTTCAGGCGGAAGTCCGAGGGGTGGAACCGGGGGAAGTGGGAGCCCCAGTGGATGGTACTGCCGCCCACCGCGTTGTACATGTACGGCGCGATGGGGGTGTCATCCTCGTTGACCGGATAGTCCTCCGCCAACCCGCGGAAGTTGGGGTTGGGATGGAAATCGGTCTGCCAGTGCAGCTGCGCCTGCGGTTCGTTCACCGGGAAGGCGTTCAGCGGCACCCAGCCGCCCTGCTCCAGGCAAACCACCTTTACGCCGGTCTGGGTCAAGCTCCAGGTGAAAGCTCCGCCGGAAGCGCCGGCCCCGATTACCAGGACGTCGGCGATGTCGTGTTTGCTGGCCATGGATGATTGCTCCTGTAGATTGTCTGCTACTACCCCAATTCCGCTTCCAACTGCCGGATACGTTCTTGCGCCTCGGCGAGCGTCACTTCCAACTCCACGCGATCCTTCAAAAAGTCATCGGTCTTCGGATCGAAGAAACGCAGTTTCCCATCGTCCCAGCACAGGTACAGATCAAGCGTTGAACTGTAGCCTGACAAAACTCCGAACAGACTGCCGGGAAGGTCGTCAGCCACGGGAATCGGTTCGTACTCAGCGTTCACCAAGCGGTCTCCGGCCAGCGGTGCATCGTGATACTGCCCGCCGGTGTGGTCGAATCGCCAGTATTCTCCGACGCCATAATGGGCGTACCCGAACCGCTTACGGGTGTAGTCGGCCTGTCCGGTCCTTCTGGAGGCCACTTCCAGCACGAAATCGGGAGGCTTGCCCACTTCGCTGATCACGTAACCATTACGTTCGATTATGGTATCCGGGTCCACGTCAAACGCGACCACGCAGTCCGGGACCAACCATCCGTCGTGGCTCCGTGTGTCATAGCACAGAAAACCCTCGCCGCTTATCAGCGTACCCGGTCGCGTTGCAAATTGGCCGATGAGGATCGATGCGGTATTCGCGATGTGCGCATACTGCTGCATATCGGGCGTTCTCGGCGGGTCGGGTAACTCCACCGGAGGATCCAATTTGCCGGTCAAGCGCGACTGGGTGGCGGGCTTGGCAGTGGTCATCTTGACCTCACCACGGACTGGAGCGTAACGAAAACGACGCCTACTTGCGCTCGAAAACCGCCGCCACGCCCTGGCCGCCGCCCACGCACATGGTTTCCAGACCCCACTGGGCATCCTGTCGCTGCATCTCGTGGAGCATGGTGGTGAGGATGCGGGCGCCGGTAGCCGCGATGGGATGACCCAGCGAGATGCCGGAGCCGTTCACGTTCAGGTTGTCCTCGTGGGGCAGTTGCCACTCGCGAAGCACAGCAAGAACCTGGGCGGCAAAGGCCTCGTTCAACTCGATGATGTCCATGTCACTGAGCGTCATGCCGATCTTGTCCATGACCTTGTTCACCGCCGGCACCGGGCCGATGCCCATCGTGGCCGGATGGCAACCGGTCACAGCCCAGCCGCGCAGGAACGCCATGGGCTCCAGTCCCAGCTCTTCCAGCTTGTCCTCGGCAACCACCAAGCACACTGAAGCAGCGTCGTTCTGGCTGCTGGCGTTTCCCGCAGTGACCACGCCATCCCGCATCACGGGACGCAACCGACCCAGGACCTCCATGGTTGTATCGGCGCGAGGGCCCTCATCCGTATCGACGATCTTGGGGTCGCCGCGGCGTTGGGGAATGCTCACCGGCACGATCTCGTCCGCGAACTTGCCCGAGTCCCGAGCGGCCACTGCGCGCTGGTGGCTCCGCAGGGCGTACTCGTCCTGCTCTTCCCGGGGGATTTCGTACTCGCGGGCCAGGTTCTCTGCCGTCTCGACCATGCCGCCTGGGATGGGCCCAAACCGTTCTTCTGGCGCGATGGTGACACGGGCTCGGGCCAGTCGGTCGTGGAAGGTGACCGAGCCGAACCGCGCCCCCCAGCGAGACTCGTTGCTGTAGAACTCCGCGCTGCTCATGCTCTCCGCGCCACCGGCGATGACCACGTCAGCGTTTTCAGTCTGGATCAGCATGGAGGCGTTGAGGATGGCCTGGAGGCCGGAGGAGCAACGGCGGTCCAGTTGGTAGCCTGGCACCTCAATAGGCAAGCCCGCCATCAGGCCGGCCAGACGCCCGATGGCGGGGTTTTCTCCGGAGGGGTAGCCGTGGCCCAGGATCACGTCATCGACCTTGGCCGGGTCCACGCCGCTGCGTTCCAGCATGGCCTGAATCACGGTGGACGCCAGTTCGGCGGCGGGCACGTCACGCAGCGCCCCGCCGAAATTACCGACGGCGGTGCGGACCGGAGAAACGATGGCTACTCCTCTCATGACGGCCTCCTTAGGGCACACGGACTACTGGCGCAGCGCGACCAGTGGGTTTGCTGAATGATAAAAGCATCATACCCGCCGGAGGTCGGGGTGTAAAACCACCGCAACCTGCGCAAACCTGCCGTAACAACGCTCTTTAGCGAAGGCGAATCGAGCTCAGAACCCACAGGCATCCCGCGCTCTGGCGAACACGGCGTCGAGCATGGGCTCGGTCAGCCGGCCGGTTTGCGTGTTCTGCTGGCTGGGGTGATAACAGGCGATCAGAAGAGGTCCGCCTTCCGGCAGCGCTGTCGCCACGTCGTGGCCGAAGGGCGGCTTGCGTTCCGGCGGCGTACGTCCCGCGGCAGCATAGGACCGCAGGAAAGCATCGAAGGCAATGCGGCCCAGGGCCACGACGGCGCGCAGGTCGGTGAGCAACTCGATCTCACGGACGATGTAGGGCTGGCAGGTAGCCAACTCCTCGCGGGTTGGCTTGTTGGCCGGCGGAGCACAGCGGCCGGCCGCCGTGATCAGCGCGCCGTGGAGTTCCAGTCCGTCCCCAGGACGCACCGACTCGGGCTGGTTGGCGAAACCGGCTCGGTGCAGCGCGCCGAACAGCCAGTCTCCGCTGCGGTCGCCGGTGAACATGCGGCCCGTGCGGTTGCCGCCGTGAGCCGCCGGCGCGAGACCGACGATCAGCAGGCGAGCATCGGGGTCACCGAAGGCCGCGAGCGGGCGACCCCAATAGTCCTCCTCGCGGTACATCCGCCGCTTGACCCGTGCAGTCTCCTCCCGCCATTCCACGAGCCGTGGGCAGGCGCGGCACGCGACCACCCGGTCCTGAACCGCGCCAATGGTAGTGGCAGCCCACGCTGCCGATTTGGTGTCAGTGGTGATGCCCGTGCTCATCGTGCCCAACCGGCGCGCCCCAGCCGCCGCCACCAGGCGTGCGGATGCTCAGCACGTCGCCGGCCTCCACGTCCAGGGTCTCCTTGCCGGCCAGGTGGACCTCTTCAAAGCCGCCCTTCAGCAGCACGTTTTCGCCGCGCTCGCCGTGGTGTCCGCCGTGGTAGCCAGGCGGAGCGTACCGGCGCCGCTCGGATAGGACGGTCACGCGGGCGGGGCTGAGAAATTCAACGTCCCGTATGAGCCCGTCGCCGCCCCGGTGCAGTCCGTCGCCCCCGGAACCCCGCCTCAGAGAGTAGCGGCGCAGGCGCAGCGGAAAGGCAAACTCCAGCGCCTCCACGGGGGTGTTCATGGTGTTGGTCATGTGGGTGTGGATGCCGGATACGCCGTCCTTGTCGGGGCGCGCGCCCATGCCGCCGCCGATGGTCTCGTAATAAACGTAGGGCTTGTCGCGGGAAATGTCGTGCCCGCCAATGATCATGTTGTTCATCGTGCCCTGGGACGAAGCCGGAATCCGGTCCGGCATGGCCTGGCTCATGGCGGCCAGCAGAACGTCGGTGATGCGCTGGGACGTCTCCACATTGCCGCCGGCCACTCCGCGCTGGGGCAGCGGGTCCACCAGGCTGCCCCGGGGCGTGATGACCTCCACCGGCCTTAGGCAGCCCTGGTTGGCCGGCGCCTCATCGCCGACGACACAGCGCACGACGTAGAGGCTGGCGGACACCGTGACGGCACGCGGGGCGTTGATGCAGCCGGGGCGTTGATCGGCGGTTCCGGTGAAGTCAAGGGTCAGCCCGTCGCCTGCCACCGTCACGGCGACGCTGATGCGCACCGGTTCCTCGCTCAGACCGTCGTCGTCCATATAGTCGGTGACGCGGTAGGTGCCGTCTGGGATCTCGGTGATGCGGCGGCGGGTCAGACGCTCGGAATAGTCCAGCAGCGCGTCCATGTGCTCCAGGGTTTCGTCCAGGCCGTACCTTTCCGCGATTTCAGTCAGACGCTTGTCGCCCACGCGGATGGACGCGATCTGCGCCGCCAGGTCGCCCTGCCGATCTTCAGGTGTGCGAGAGTTTCGGCAGATGAGGGCGATGACCTCGTGGTTGATACGCCCCCCACGCGACAGCTTCAGGGGCGGGATGATCAACCCCTCCTGGTACAACTCGGTGGACAGGGGCATGGAGCCGGGGGCCATGCCTCCCACGTCGGAGTGGTGGCCTCTGTTGCTGACGTAGCCTATCAGCTGCTTGCCATCTTCTCCCTCAACATACGCTGGCGCCACCAATGTTATGTCGGGCAGATGCGAGCCGCCCATGTAGGGATCGTTCAGGATGACGATGTCGCCCGGGCGCAGTCCGCGCGGAAAGGTCTGCAACGCCGCCTGCACCGAGGCCGGCATAGCCCCCAGATGCACCGGCTGGTGCGCGGCCTGGGCCACCATCTCGGCGGCGGGATTGAACAGCGCGCAGGAGAAGTCCTGCCGTTCCTTCATGTTGGTGGAGTAGCTGGTGCGCTGCAGGGCCACGCCCATCTCCTCAGAAACGGAGATGAACATGTTCTTGAACACTTCGAGGCTGATGGCGTCAACGGGCATGACGGTTCCTTTTCCCCTACTCAATAAATAAGACGCCGCGATTGTAGCAGAGCTAATCACCAGGAACGGCGGGCTATACTGCCAGGCGCAGTCATGCGTGAGGGAATTAGGTGTTGACTAGAAAAAGACGAGCCACCGCAATCATGCTGGCGACGGCGATGGCGGTGGCGGTTTTCGCATCCGCCACGGTTGAACCGGCAGGGGCACAGGGTCCACCATCTGACCCTGCGGGCACTGCTGTATCCACGCTCGACATCGTTACCGATGTGGTCAAGGACTGGCTGGCCATAGTTGGAGCTGGGGTAACCACCGCGGCAGTGGTCGGGGGCGCGATCTTGGCGCGGCGCAATGCCCAAATCTTCCGTGCAAAGTCGCCCCACGTGGCTATATCCCATGAGGTTTCGCACCGACCCGTCGGCGATAGCTATGTGCATATCTTTGTGACGCCCGTACTGCACAACAGCTCACGGGTGCATATCGAATTTCTAGACGGCTTCGCGGCCATACGACAAATCAGGCCGGTTACGGATGACGACGTTGAATTCCTTTATGACCAGGTGTTTGTTGAGCGGGGCTCTGACAATCTCGAATGGCCCTATTTGGACGTGCTGCGGCACCGCTGGGACAGGGACGGGCTGCTGGTGGAACCAGGTGAAACGGAAACTGAAATTTTTGACTTCATAGTGCAACGAGATGTCGAATCGGTGGCCGTAACGACATATTTCTACAACTCCCGGGTAGTTGGACCATTACCGGATGACTCTGAATTGGACACGGTAAAACGACGGAACAGACGGTTCCTTCGCTGGCTGGCGGTCCGCGGGCCAGTGGGCTGGGGACGTACCGCCGCATATGATATAGTGAATTCGGAATGATCCAATCGGGCGGATTGCCGTCTCAGTGGTAACAATGGGGGAGACCAACATGCCGGGGAAAAGCCGCGTGGTATTGAAAAAGGGCCGAAACCCGGGCCGGGTTCCAACCAATGTCAATAAAACGGGCAAGCCGCCGGGGGCCAAGCCGGTGGAGAGAAATCAGTCCCGGCCACCGCAGGACAGCAAGGGGTCCTGACTACGCGTGGGCGCGGGACGCCTGCACTGAAGACATGTCGGCGTTATAGCGCCGCCAGCAAATCCAGCGCCCCTGCCGGCGACGCCAACTGATAGTACTCTGTCCCCATCAGGCGGTGCACTATGTCCTTCGGCAGTTGCTCGAACGGGCCGTCATCGCTGATCTGAGTCCGGTGACAGGCAAGCGAGGTCAATTTAGTCTCCACCCAGACCGAGACGTCCAGGGTAGTAGTTACTTCCTCGTCGGGCGTGCCTAGCGAGTCGATGGCGTCGACCGCGAAGGGCGGCGTAATCCCCCGGTCGGTCATCTCCTTCCACCAGGTTTGAAACACACCACGGGGGAAGCAGACGTAGTAGAGCAGCGGCGTGGCCGCATCGGGGTCGGAGGCACGCTCGGCGGTGGCGGTGGCGGTGGCGTGGGCGCACATCGTCTTGTGGTCGGGGTGACCGTAGCCGCCACTGGGGTCGTGGGTCAGTACGACGTGAGGGTTGACCTCGGCGATGATGTCGCTCAACTGCCCGATCACGACGTCGGCCTCAGCATTGCAGTACGCGTTGGGATGACGGTTGTCGTCAGAACCGTCCATACCGCTGTCACGGTAGTCCAGGAACCGCACGTCGCCGATACCGGTGATGTCCATGGCGTTCCGGAGTTCCTGCTTGCGGACCTGCCACAGGTTCTCCGGCGTCGCCAGTGCAGGGTCGCTGATCTCGCCCACGTCGCCGTTGGTGGCGCAGACCAGCGTGACCCGCGCTCCGCCGGCCGCCAGCATCGCCAGCAGCCCCCCCGAAGCGAACCCCTCATCGTCGGGGTGGGCGTAACAGGCCAGGATGGACAGCCGGGAGATATCAATCGGCGACGTGCTCATGCGCTTGCCTCGCCAGCGGGCTGGAGAAGCAGGTTGCCGTAGGGATCGACCTCGCCGTTCCAGCCGGGCGGCACGACGATGGTAGTGTCCAACTGCAGCAGCAACGCCGGGCCCGTGATGCGGTTGCCGGTGCGCAGCCGGTCCCGGTTATACAGAGTCGTGGGCACCATTCCGCCGGCGAACACGACATCGGCAGTGCTGATGACGGCATGGGCTGCGTCGGAACCGGAATCGGGAGCAGGTTCCAGAAGAGGCTTGTCCACCGCCAATTCCAGCTTGAGCCGAAGGTTGACCACCTCCACCGGCAGAGCGCGGTCGGCGTAGCCAAAGCGCTGCAGGTGGGCCGCATAGAATTCGGAGGCGATGCTGCGCATGAGGTCGCCGCGCCCGGTCAGCGACGGGCAATCCAAGGTCAGCTCGAAAGATTGCCCCACATAGCGCACGTCCAGGAACCGGCGCGGTGTCATGGCATCGGCGGGCAGCCCCTCCTCGACCAGTTCGGCGCGCGCCAGCTGTTCCATCCCGTGAAACTCTTCCTCCAGGCGTACTTTGTCCAGGTCCCCACCCCGCAGCATCACGGTGCGCGAGTAGTCCTTGACCACATCCGCTATCGCGACCCCCAGCGCTGATAAGATGCCGGGATGCCCGGGCACCAGGACGCGCGGGATCCCCAACTCGGCGGCCAGCTCGCAGGCGTGCATCGGACCCGCGCCGCCGAAGGGTATGAGAGTAAATTCACGCGGGTCGTAGCCGCGTTCCAGCGAGATGGCGCGGATGGCGCGCTCCATGTTGGAGTTGACGACGCGAATGATCCCCAACGCAGTGTCGGTGACGGACGCGCCCACCCCGGCGGACAGGTCACCCATCAAAGACTGCGACCGTTCCTGGTCCAGCGTCATGCGGCCGCCCAGGAACCCATCCGACCGCAGGCGTCCCAACGTCAGGTTGGCGTCGGTCACGGTGATCCGGTCGCCCTCGCCGTAACACGCCGGCCCCGGGTCCGCGCCGGCCGACTGCGGGCCGACCACCAGGGCGCCGCCGGCGTCAACGCGGGCGATGGAGCCGCCGCCGGCTCCCACGGTGTGGATCTCGATCATTGGCACGCTGACCGGATAGCCGCCTAGGTTCGCGGAGGTGGTTTCCTTAATGCGGCCGGGGCAGAGGGACACATCGGTGGAAGTGCCGCCCATGTCCAGCGTGATGATGTCGGGATAGCCGGCCTGCACGCCGGTGTAAAACGCCCCCACCACGCCGCCGGCCGGGCCGCTGAGGATGGTGCGCACCGGCTGGTCCGCGGCCAGGCTGGCGGTGATGCTGCCTCCCGACGACTGCATGACGCGCAACCCATGGCCGAGCACCGATTCCAGCTGCGTCAGATAACGGGCCATCACCGGCCCCACGTACGAGTTCACCACCACCGTGCTGGTGCGCTCGTACTCTCGAAACTCCGGCAGGATCCGCGACGATATTGAGATGAACGGCCGGCTGGGTAGCTGGGCCAAGCGGCCAGCCAACGTTTCCTCATGGACTGGGTTAAGGAAAGAGAACAGGAAAGAAACCGCGACCCCATCCACCTGGGCCTCATTGAGCAGGTCCACCAGCGCGTCCACCGACTCGGGCGTCAAATCCTCGAGTATGGTTCCCGTATAGTCAATCCGTTCCGGCAACCCGAAGCGCAACTGCCAGGGGGCCAGGGGCTCGGGACGCTCCATAGACAGGTCATACAGGTCGGCCCGGTTCTGCCTGCCGATCTCCAGCACGTCCTCGAACCCCATGGTAGTGACCAGGGCGGTGCGGCCTCCCTTGCCTTCCAGCAGGGCATTGGTTGCCACCGTGCTGCCGTGGATGAAATCGGCAGTCGCGATGTCAACGCCGGTATCGCGCACTCCCGCAGTGATGCCCACCGACGGGTCTGCCGGCGTGGACGGCAGTTTGTGGACGGAAAGAACGCCGTCCCGGAGGACGGCGATATCGGTAAAAGTACCGCCGACATCTATGCCGACTACGGTGGTTGACATCTGGGATTAATTCTCTCCTGATTGATCGTCTACAGTCTCGCTTCCTGGCGTCAAACCGAAGGCCTCTTCGAGGCGACGAAACTTGGCTTCAAGTCGCTGCTGATCACGCAAACTACGCAGTTCCTCTTCGGCCCGATCGGCTCGCTGTCGTTCCCGTTCAGCACGGTCGTCCCACGAGATGCCTGGTGCCGAAGCAAAACCTCCCAAGGCATTGCCGCTGAAGGAAACGGTCAATTGAACACTTCCGGCAGCAGCGTCGTGCTGAAACGCCAGCCAAGCCCGCGCCGTCATCAATACCAGTGTGGTCGTGCAGGTGGCAAAAGCCAGTATATACAATCACCGCCGCGGGTTCACCCAGTTACCCAACTCATTCGGCCAACGCAATGCGCAGACGCTTGTTGATCCGTCCCTTGCTCTCGTGACCAACGACTTCGATGCGGCCAACTTCGCTGGTATTGCGCACGTGGGTGCCACCGTCGGCCTGGAGATCCAGACCCTGGATGTCGATGGTGCGGATTTCGGTGATGGCCGTCGGCAAGAGGTTTATCTTGGTGCGAATCAGGTCGGGATGCGCGTCGGCCTCGTGCCGGCTCAGGAACCCCACTCCGATGTCCCGACCTTCCGCCACTTCCGCGTTGATGCGCGATTTAACCTCATCGGCGAACTCGGCCGACATGTTTTCCAACTCGAAATCCATGCGCGCGCGACCGGGTTGCATATCACCGCCCGTGACCAGCGCCCCGTAGTCTTGCCACACGACTCCACATAGGATATGCAGGGCCGTATGCGTTCTCATCAGAAGATAGCGGCGTTCCCAGTCGATAGCCCCGTGTACCTCAGTCCCGACGGCAGGCCGGTCCGAGCCATCTATCGTGTGCACAATGGAGCCACCAGAACGGGACGCTTTCGAAACCCGAAACTCGGCACCTGACGGATCGGTCAGCGTACCCACGTCGCAGGGCTGCCCGCCGCCTCCGATGTAGAAAGCGGTACGGTCCAACTCCACGCCTCCGTCATCCGTAACCGCCGTCACGGTTGCGTCGAACTCGGATACGTAGGCGTCGGTCAGGAACAGCAACTCGGTCATGGTAGCCTCGCGATACGCCGAAGCGCGTTGTGCCGGGGATGTGCCACATTATAGCAATCAACCCGCGTGATATAATTTCGCCCAATTTCGATATCGGATTGAACCGCGATGAAACTGTCATGCCTTCAGGAGAATTTGGCCCGTGGTCTCAGCATAGTGAGCCGGGCGGTTGCAAGCAGATCGACGCTACCAATAACTCAACACGTCTTGATGCGCACCGATCAGGGCATGCTGATGCTGTCCGCCACCAATCTGGAAATCGCCATCACCACCTGGATCGGCGCGATGATCGAGGAAGAAGGGGCGATAACGGTGCCCCACCGCCTGCTGGCCGATTGGGTCAACACCCGTCCCAGTGACCGAATCGACCTCGACGTGGGCGGGCCTGACGAGGATGGTACCGGCGGCGGGAGCAGCGTTCTGCACTTGGCCTGTGGCCGCGCCGTGACGCATATTAACGGCGCCGACGCCGCAGATTTCCCGCCCGTGCCGCAGGTCGACACCGGCACGGCCATCGACATCGACCCCAGCGTCCTGCGCTCCGGAATCAGTTTGGTGGCATTCTCCGCCGCAACTGACGAATCGCGCCCCGTGTTGACCGGTGTGGAACTCAAACTGAGCGAGTCCAGCGTGGTGATGGCCGCCGCCGACGGCTTCCGCCTGGCGGTCTATTCCGGCCAGATTTCCCAGGCTGTCGATGAGGAGATCAAGGTGATTGTCCCGGCGCGGACGATGCAGGAAGTGCAGCGTCTGGCTTCGGAACAGAGCAGCCCCGTCAAGATGACCCTGTCCCCGGAACGCGGGCAGGCCATGTTCAAGCTGGAACACGTTGAGATCGTGTCCCAACTGCTCCAGGGCAGCTTCCCGAACTACGATCAACTCATCCCCGAGCGGTACGAGACCCGAGCGGTGATGGAACTGGACGACCTGAAACGCGCCACACAGTCGGCCTCTGTTTTCGCCCGAGACGGCAGCAACATCGTCCGCTTGGAAATGATGCCCCAGGAAGCCAGCGAAGGCGGCCAGCTCAAGGTCTCAGCGCGCTCCGAAGAGGTGGGCGACAGCCTGGACGAGTTGGACATCGATCAGATGGAAGGTGAGGACGCCAAGATCGCCTTCAACGTCCGTTACTTGCAGGAAATCGTAAATGTCCTCGGCCGTGGCAAGGTCGCCATCGAAGTGACCAATTCCTCGAGCCCCGGCGTGTTCCGGCCCGCCGACTCCGACCATTACGTACATGTGGTTATGCCGATGTACGTTCAGTGGTAGGAAATCCCGGGTCAATCGTGACGTTTACCGTCACATTTTCCTTGGATGCGATGGCCAATACGTTGAAAGCGAACAATGCTGACCGTTTCCCTTCGTAGTCCTGACCGCCGAGGTTTTCGCTGATGAGCCTGTAATACTCAGCGACGCGCTGTTCCATCATCTGGACGTCTTCGTTGAGTGCTTGCTGCTGCTCCAAGTCGCAGAGTTCACGTTCTAACGTTTCGCGTCCCGCTTTGATTGGCGCAATCTGGTCATTGAGCATTTCTGTGTCAATCAAGTCATTAGCATAGAGCTGGATCAGTTTGCGCTCCTTATCCTTCGCTTTCTCAACCTTGCGGCGCAGGCGGTTGATCTCCTGCCTGAGGTCGCCGCCATCGGTCTCCAGATACTCTTTTATGTTTTCCATAACGAGCGAGGGGTCCGATATCATTGAAGATAGATGGTCCCAGACCAGCTCTTCAAACTGATCTGCCCTGATGTACTTTGCGTTGCAGATCTTAGGTCTCGTACTCGTGAGACTGGCGCCACGGCAATGATAATACCGATACTGTTTGTGTATGCTGGTTCCCACCAGCGGCGATCCGCAGGATTCGCAGCGGGCGAAGCCCGTTAGCAGGTATGCCCTGCGCGCTCTCGTCTTTCGGGCCTTGGGCATCGCCATTTGGTCTTGAGCCTGCTGGAACAGCGAATCGGACACAATCGGAGGCGTGAAATTTTCCACTAAAATCCATTCGCTTTTTGGGCGCTCCGCGCGTTCGATCTTTCCACCGCGAATCGATTTGGAACGGATCCTTCCATACCATGTCTCGCCCTTGTAACTAGGGTTTTCAAGGATCCTCTTCACCGTGAGGGGATACCACAAGCATCCGCGCTTGGTTTTGATGCCCTCCTTGTTCAGGCCACTCACAATGGCGTAAAAACTGTGCCCTTCAGCGTATTCGTGAAATATCCGCCTGACTATGTTGGACTCGATCTCGTTCACCCGCCGGGTCTTGGTTTCCTTGTCGTAGTCGTAGCCATACAGACCCAATCCGGTCCCAATCGGCAGGCGCCCGTCTTGCGCGATCCGGCGCTTGCCTCGGTTGGTGCGCTCGGCAATGTCCAACCTCTCCTGTTGGCCCACATAGCCGAGGATGTACTGCATAAGTTGCTCCTCTGGACTGTTGCCAGACGGACCGTTCACAAACCGGAAATCCACACCGATCTGGTAAAGGTAATCCCGGAACACCAGGAGATGCAGAGGATCTCTGGCGATTCGGTCCGGGGTATAAGCGATCAGCATCTGCACCTCACCAGCCGACAGGACCGCCCTGAGGTTTTCCAGACCGGGCCGCTCGGGGTCGGCGCCCGAACCCTGATCCCTCCAGATATAAGCGTCATCGACTGAGTAGCCCATCGAGTGCGCCAGTTCAAGGCAGGCGGCCACCTGTGTATCCAGAGATGTCCCGTCTTCCTGTCCCGCCGTGCTGACACGGGCGTAAATAGCTGCTCCGCTCATTGTCCTAACCTCCGTCAGTTGTTTACTGGGATCCTGGTTGCCTACCGAACAGCAACTTTCTGAAAAATGCTTTTCGTTCCGGAGTCGGCGGTCCAGGATGGTACACGACCCGTACCTGGAAATTTTTGTAACGGTACCATTCAGTGGTACTAATCCCGCACTCGTCCGTGCCCGCCCGATCCCCTCTGTCACGCAGAGGCGGGGTCGGTTCGATGCCGGGCTCTGTAGCGCGCCGCAGTTGCCGAGGGACATCCCTCGGTGTATGATTCACATAGCTCTCCATTTTCGCTCTCCTAGTGCGTGAACGAGGGCACCTGAGCCGCTGGCGCTTCACCACCAGCGGTTCCTTTTTTGCCCGTACCGACCATTTAAATCCTCGACGTCTGTCCAAATTACCGGACTGCCCCTCCGTGCGGATGAGGCACCCGGTTCAGGCTCCTTTCTAGGTCATAGTCATTTCACCTCCTGCCTCGCTTTCGCATGAGCCAACTACCACCGAGGGATCTCCCTCCCGGTCGTTGGCCATTCCGTTTTGGGTGGCTCTACGGCGCCATACGCCCGGGCTCACATGCTCCCAATCGTGTGCCCTTTTTTTCAGATATCCGTGGATGGTGGCGCTGACGCTCGCGGTGGTGTGGGCCCTGCTAAGCCCCACCAGCAGGATCTCCCGGGCCAACGGCGTCAACCGCACCAAGCCGTCGTGTGCGTCAGCCCAGGTTTCACAAGCTTCGATCATAGTGGCGCATCCGGCAATTGTGCTGGGCTCCCCGGCGAGCAATTCTTGGTTGGGATCCCGGCCTTGTGCATCGATGAGACCGCCTAAACCCGACGAGTCTGTACGATCAAGCGCTACGGTGGCACGACGTAAGATGTCTATATCCTGGTCCATCGATTCAATCTCATGCAACAGTTGTGTTATTGCTTCTTCCAGCATTTTGATGCGTCTCTGTAAATCGGCCTGCAGCATGCCCGTTCACCACACTTGGGATTTTTATCAGTGTACGACACATTGGACACACTGTCAACCCTGACGCGTCTGGTTTTTGTGTGAATATGTGGTACATGGCGATACCGGTCCATGCACCTTGTGCTGTGACAGGCGCAATGCCAGTCTCGATTGCGACTTCGCGACACACTATCGATTTGAACAGCATGGCGCGGGGTTTACAAAAAATGGCCCGTCTGCTTGCCGAATATTGTGTGGTTATTCAGCTAGCAACCAGGCCTCGGTCTGTTAACACGGGCACCGTCAGCCATAGGCGAGCCCAATCCAACCCCGACCTGGTGTTGCGCTCAGGCACCGAATCCTGTGTCGAGTATTACGGCTTCCCCGAGACATCGGAGACCATCGGCCACAGCGACGTTGTGCAAACAAGGGAGCGTGATCTGGTCATGGGTATCGCTATCGGCGTTTCGGCAGTGGCAGGTGCGGGTCGGCACCACTATTCACGACGTCGAAGAGCGCAGAGCGGCGCACCACGATTTCGCAAGCATCGGTTTCCAACCACAACGGATCCTCTGCTCACCATGGCCGTAGCAGACGTATGTTTGCGCCACCGCGGCGAACCAATCACAATCCATCCTCTTACACTCTGCGGTGTTTATAGGGGATAATCACCGCAAATCATGCAGCGAATATACACCCACCAGCAACCCGACTGGCTCGACCTGCATGGGAGGCACGATGCCCTCAACCACCGGCTGGCCTCGGTGCGCCACAGGCAGGGACTTCCACTGGGCCAGATGGCTAACGCAGGGCGCGTGTGGCAATGTGCGAAACCTGAGCGGTGGGTTCTTGGGGTAAGAATGGGTGGTTACGCTGGCAGCATGACCAGAAAACCATATTCCGGCGATTGGACCAATGCCCAGTAGGAGGAATTGGCCCCGCTGTTGCCGACTGGCACCACAACGGGCCAACACAGGACCACGGACCTCCGTGAGGGGGCAACGGCATCCTGTACGCGCTGTGTGGCGGCATTCCCTGGCGGATGCTGCCCCATGACCTGCTGCCGTGGGGCACGGTCTTGGTGCTACTTTCGTAAGTCGTGAGATGGCGGCATCTGGGAGCGGCTGAGGAAGCCCTGCGGGTCCGGGTCCGGGAAGCTGCGGGAGGACGCTACCCCAGCGCGGCCATCATTGACAGCCAGTCGGTGAAGACCACAGAAAAAGGGGGGCCTCCGTTCTAAACCCAGGCCCCCTTCTGGATCAGGAACGGCAACCCGATACGACCTCAGTGCCACTCTCCGCTCTGTTGACCCGATTGACGTCGTACGAGTTTTTCCAACTGCTGTCTCCAAGTAGGGATGTCTAATCCCACATCCTCGTCCCTGTGCAGGGTCTCGCAGATATCGATCAGATCGCCCACCAACCGGAGGTCTCCCTCAACGTCATCACCGACTATGGGGGCGCCGTCGGCTAGGTCGTACAGGAAGCCTGGTATGTACCACGCCAATGTCCGGATTAAGGAATTGACCTGCTCTTCAGATAACATCGATCGACGCTCCTAAACATCAAAGACCTGTCTGCCTCTCGGTGGCCCGCGTCTGCTCCTGTTCCTATTCGTTCCGGTTCGCACATGTAGGTCCTCCTAAAATGTGGAAGATTGCCAGTTCCGGCTGACGCATGATGCTACCGTGGTCCAATTGCCGCAAACTGACGTCACAGTCAGGAAAGCGGACTTGGTTTCTCCGATCTGATGAGGGTGCGGCACGCCTCGTCCAGGCCTCGTGTCGGAGGGACGTGTGTCCGGGCGCTTTGTTGCTTCGCAGGAAGGTCATCAGGCTTGGTAGTTGCCGGCCACGGGTTGGAGAACGGAACATCCGGTAGACCATGGGGCACAAACTGCCAAAAATCTAACCACGCGAGTCGAGCACATTTCGGCTCTACTTGCGCGGTCTGACTATGCGGTTGCATCGCAGTTGGGGATTGGTCAATTAGTCCCTGAAATGACGGATGTTGCCGCACGAGCATCCGTGGATTGGGTTATCCTCGATTCGTCGGGCGCCCCGGACAAAAAATCTAGCCGAGTGTCCACGATGAACGCAGTCGGCAAGGACAAATCTGTGGTAACGATCAACTTCACCGGATATTGTGTGCACCCGATGGAATCGCCCTGTAGGGCCGGAGCGTGAGGCAGCATTGCCGGAGGTTACCGTGGATGGTCTCGATTTTGCCGAGGACCTCAACAGCTTGCTCAACAACCCTGACCTCAGCATCGACCATATTCTCGACAGATTAGCCGGACTGTTAAATCGGTTGGACCCCGCGCTGCTCCGGACTGCTGCCAGCCTACAGAACGAAGACCTGGAGGCAGCGTTCCTACAATTTGTTTTTCGTGCGGGTGCCGGCGAGTCCATGGCCGAAACGAAATTTCTCGCCGCGCTGGTGGCCGCTGCGGAGTTCAAAATAAGAGCCGATCAATTCGGAGCCACGGTCTTGGAATACGCGCGGCACATTAGAGAACTGCGCGGCGAGGACGATATCTGAAACCGGCGGCGTCCGTTTCGGTCGACAATAAACGGTCGGTACTCATTCCAGCGAGACGGAGCAGGCCAGCGGCCTATGGGCGTAGAGAAATCGCTCGGAGACACCGTCCGCGTGCGTGTCCCCGCTCGTAATGCCACCGGTTGAACTCGGCACCGTCGATGATTCCTTTGAGTTTGTCAAAGAGAGGTCCGAAATTGGTGATGGCGCTGTTTGCGTATCCTCTGCTATTGGTGGCAGCGGACACCACCATTGCCGACCGTGCGTTCCAGCGGGCACCATTGTGCGCTGTCGTCCACCGCGCTGTGTCCTTCCTGTCCAACCTCGTGGTGGGTCTCCTACTCGGGTCCCGTTATTATGGGTTGTGCCGGGGTCATTGGATCAATTCCTGAAGACGGTCCAAATGTAGTACACGAGCGCCACACCAATCATCAGACCGACAATGACCCATATCGCCAGCCAGATCGGCGACAAACCGCTCAGAAAGTTACCGCCCGTTTCCTGGTCGGGCGGTGGCACGGTAACGGTCGGTTGCGTTTCAGCCGCAGGTGGAGACGCAGTCAACCCAATCGTTGGAGATGGAGGTAGTGATTTGGCTGGGGTCGGCGTAGACACAGTCGTCGATGTGGGCACGGGTGTTGCCAACGGTGCAGATGCCACGGCTGTTGGATGCGGCTGTGTCGGTGCCATGGTGGGCGTGGACGGCGCCGGCGAGGACGACGATAGCGTGGATGAAGGTAGCCACACCTGGACGCACGCGGCGGCATCGTCAGCGATGATGAATGACGGGGACCATCGGGTCAGAGGTGCGCCGTCCAGAAGCAACCTGACGGTGGCCCAAGTTGCCTCGTATTCTTGCAACAGGTCGGACCAGATACCGGAGATGGTAATTCGCATTCCCGGTTCGATCCGCACGTCGCGGCCGTCAACGGTCCGCGTACGTAGGTCTTTGGCTGCAACTTTACGAATCTGCACTTCGATGCCCCGCGAATCGGGAAGATCAGGGACTGCAATCGCCAGTGTCTTTTCGTACTGATGCTCAGAACTTCGCAGAACGCATGAGGGCGGTCCGGGACTGAGTGACTGAATGTGCGCGGTGTACTCTGGCAGAGGAGCCGGGTCCGCCATGACGGTCTTTTCCGCGTCAGGCAAGGCTTGGTTGTCGAACGGATCCCAGTAGACCAGAACTCGGGCCCGGCTGTGGTCTCCGATATAGAGGTTGTCGTCGTCGAAGGCGACAGCAACGGGCCCCGAAGCGAGGTCATTGAGGTACCCTGACGGTTCGACGCCTTCTCCCAGCGGGTTGTGGTAGACCCCGACAAACCGGCCGGCCATATACGAGTTGTACCCGACCACCATCCGGTTACGGCTGTCAAAAGCGGGTTCAAATGTAGCGGTGCGATAAGGTCCCCGTTCCCCGCCCTCGATCAACCGGCTCGACCCTTCCACCCGGAAAACCGCTTTTGTCCGCGGATCATCCATGGCGTGCCGAGCGAATATCTTCGTGGCACCAGGGTAGTGTCCCGTCAATAGGTGTAAAAGCGCGTCATCCCTTTTGATGTTGATTAGGCTGCTGCGTCCAGCATGTTGGGCTCCAGCAGTGCCTCGTTGCCGGCGGCGTTGGGGATGGTGAGGTAACGGCGGGCTTCGGCCCACTCGTCATGCTGCTCGGCCAGCACCGCGCCCACCAGGCGCCGCGCCGATAGCCGGTTGGGGAAGATGCCCACCACGTCAGTCCGGCGCCTTATCTCCCGGTTCAGCCGTTCCTGCGGGTTGTTGGACCACAGCTTCTGCCAGTGGGCCACTGGGAAGGCCGTGAAGGCCCGGATGTCCGGCGCGGCGTCCGCCAGCAGCTCGGCCACCTGGGGAAAGGGCTCCCGGAGTTGTTCCACCACTCGGTCCAGTTGGCCGTGGACCTCGGCGGGAGACAGTTGCTGGTAGATGGTGCGCACCATGGTGGCCACGCCAGGTTGGGCATGAAGTGGGTGCGGCAGCGCTGCCAGCTGGCTCCAGCAAAGACCGCGGCGATGGCGTTCTTCAGCCCCTGGTGGGCATCGGAGGTAACCAGTTCCACCCCGCTGAGCCCCCGAGCGGTCAGCGACCGCAGGAAGGCCAGCCAGAACGCGCCGTCCTCGCTGGTCCCCACGTCCAGGCCCAGAATCTCACGCTGCCCTTCGGCATTGACCCCTGTCGCCACCACCACGCAGACGTTGACGATGCGGCCGCCCTCACGCACCTTCTGGGTCAGGCCGTCCAGCCAGACGTAGGGGTAGGACCGCCGTCCAGAGGCCGACCCAGGAAACTCTCCACCACTTCATCCAGTTGCTCGCAGATGCGCGACACCTGGCTGCTGGAGATGCCGTCGCAACCTAGGGCCTTGATCAGGTCGTCCACCCTTCGGGTGGAGACTCCTTCCACGTAGGCCTGCTGGATCACCGACAGCAGAGCCTTCTCGCTGCGCCGCCGTGGTTCCAGCAGGCTGGGGAAGTAGCTGCCTTCCCGCAGCTTGGGAATGTGCAACTCCATGGTGCCGACCCGGGTATCCCAGGTGCGGTAGCCGTTGCGGTAGGTGACCCGCTCTGGGCTGCGTTCGCTGTGCTCAGCGCCGATCTGGGCGGAAACCTCGGCGTCCATGATGCCGTCCACCAGGACCTGCAGTGCTTCCCGCAGAAAGTCCACGTCTCCGTCGATGCCACGCTTGCGTAATAATTCCAAAAGATCCATTCTGTGTTTGACCACCGTCGTTCTCCTTGTTCTGGGTTGTGACTTCCGATCAAGGATGACGCGGTGGTTAGCTTTGGGCTACACCGATTCTTTTACACCACCTCCCGGTACTCTACTCACCAACCACGTAGCGGGGGCATTGAATGCCCCCTCTGCCATGATCGACCGATCAGATACAAGGGACCCCGCCGACGAGATGGTCGGCGGGGTCCCTTGCGCGTCAGGTTGCGGGCCTGACAGTATCAACAAATCTATAGAGGATTATCGCAACCAACGGAGCCGTCAATCCAAGGATAACCCCAATTCCGCTAGCCGTTCCCGTAAGCGGGCGATCTCATGCTCGGCGGTACTGGCGCGTTGCTCGGCGGCTTTGAGATTGCGCAGCCATTCTCCGGTGTTGCGGTCGAACAGCCACAATTGGTTGCGAGGCTCCATGTCCGGGTCCAGTCGCACGCAAAGGTCGAGGTCGAGCACGTCGCTGTGTCCGCGCCGGATGATGCCGCCGATGTCGGGAGCAACCGTTATCGGCACCCATGCGCCGTTGACCAAACGCTCACCGGTGAGGCGTTCCGGATACATGGTGTCTCCGGTCGGGTCATATCGCCAGTATTCCCTGACTCCGATTTGCGCGTAGAGGTCCTGCTTTGCACCCCGGTCCTGCTCTACGGTGTCCTCATCTGCGAAATCCATCACGGCATCTGGTGCTCCGCCACGTGCCCAGGTCAGCTACGGATGATCAGCGTCGGTGAAAGCGGTGTCCACGGCCACGTAGATGTTCGGTGCCAACCGCTGGGTGGGGTCGCCTTCAACGTAGTAAATGAACTTGTCCGAGCCGACGTACATGCCCGGGCGGCTTGCCGGGCATAGGCTCTCCATCTGCGGCCGGATAGAGGATTTCAACCGGGTGAGCGCCGTTGACGTTCGTGGATCTGGTTGGTCATGTCTGCACATCCATTGGTTTTACGGCCATTGTGCAGCGGTGGAGAGCGGGCTTCTACAACGGTGGAGCTGGTTCCGAACCTTTCGGGGATCAACCGCCAAACGCATCGACAGACCGGGTGATTTGCGGTCTGCTCTCAAACCCCTGTTGCTGATATTGACATAGCGCGGGAAGCACTATACCGTCGGCATCGCCACAGCATCTTAATCCTTGCCATGCGTCCCCCTTGAAATGTGGGGGCGCACCTCGCACAAACTCATCGCTGAGACGGGGCTTTCTGCCTCTCTTGCGGAGTATGTGCGAGGCATTGGGATGCTGTGGCAAGTACCCCGAACCTTGGCGTTCGCAAGGGAGGTGCCACATGGGTCGCACTGCCTACGGTTTGTGCCACCACGTTTCGGCGAAGTCGGCGTTGCGAACTTGCCCGGCTGCCGTTGTGACCCTCTCACTCGCTTCCAACCGGGCGCTGATATCACGATGGAAGGTCCCGGCCTGTGCCGTAGCCGGGGCCTTTTTGCTGTCCGGGGTCATCGCCTGCGACGAACTCCCCACTCTCGCTGACAGTGTCAAACAGCCGACCCGCATGGTCAGTTGTTTGCCGGAGGGTCGCGGTTGCACGGAAGTCGGCGACGTCCGTGTCCACCCCATAGCGCCCACCCAGTTACGTCATCTGGAAAGCGGCGACAATCTCTCGTTTTGCGGCGTCATGCGGAGCGAGACAATCCCAATCGCTTTGCCGCCCCTGCTGATCTATCCGTGCCGTTTGGATGGGGGTTTTCATCTGCTGTCGGGCGAACCCATCTACATCGATTGGCGAGACTTTTGGGACCAACGGCTCTGGATACCGCAGACCGCCCAATGGGTCCACCGATAACGGGCGACCATGGGCAAGCATGATGCGGACCCATGAGAAGGGTCGAAGGTGTTTACCCCATTCGTGCTGAGAGGTTGATGCCATGTCCAATTCCTATTGGCTTTCCTACGATGGCAGGGATGAACGTCGTCGCCGTCGCAGATGGCCGTGGCTCTTGGCCTTGCTCGCCGTGCTGATGGCTATTGCAGTCCCGACCATCATCTTCGGGTTTACCGGCGTTTCTGACAGCGTTGATTTGGCAGAGCCGACGGCTATTCAAGAGGCTCTGCCAGCGTTGCTCACCGACCGGGCGACGGTCGTCTATGTCGTGGACGACTCCGGGAGCATGTGGGAGAAGCTGTCGCCCCTACATGAGGCATTACACGAAGTCGCAGTCAAAGATGCAGTGGACAGCGAAATCACGATGCTCAAGTTCGGAGGCTCCCACGAGAGGTTGTTTGACTTCAGGGATCCAAAGTCTGCGCCTTGGGACACGGCCATCCCTTCTTTCACCGCAGACAGCGGCAGAACCAACATGTACTCCGCGTTGCAGGAGGCTCTGGGCATCATGCCGGCCAACCCCACCTGCTTCGAACAGACCAAATGGGTGTTCTTCCAGGAGACCATCTGCCGGGAACGGCGGATAGTTCTGATGTCCGACGGTATCGCGACTGACCCCCATTTGGCTCAGGAGGCATTTGCGGCCCTATCGGAGCGCCGTATTCCGGTGGACACCATCGCATTCGGCCAGGACGCCGACGAGAAGGGACTGCGCGACATCGCAGCGGCCACCGGCGGCAGGTTCGTGGCCGCCTATTAGCGCCGCATGGGAAAGGGTTCGGAGAACGGTAGGAAGTAAACCTAAATCAGTGTCCTAGGGGGTGTCGTCAAAAGAGTTTGCTCCAGATCATCACTGCCCGGAGTTGGCAAATGGCCAGGTATGACGCCGCTCTCTTGGCATAACGGGTCGCCACTCCGCGCCACTGCTTGAAGTCCAAGAATCCGTTCTCCACCAAGTGCCGCAACTTGTACAGTGCCTGGTCGTAGTCCCGCTTTTCTCTCCGGTTGCTTTTGGGCGGTATCACTGGGTTCATTCCCGATGCCCGAGCGGTGGCTATGATCTCATTGGTGTCATAGGCTTTGTCCGCCAGCAGACACTCCGCCTCTATACCCTCGATCAGGGGCAACGCCAAAGAGCAGTCGGCCACCGTGCCTCCAGTAACCGCCAGCCTTACCGGCATTCCGTGGGAGTCCACCGCCAGGTGCAACTTGCTGTTCAGCCCCCTTTGGTGCGGGCAATAGCCTGATTTCCGCCCCGAGCGCCGGCACTGTGGGGATGGGCCTTGATGTAGCTGGCGTCTATCATCAGCCATTCGAAATCAGGGTCATCCATCACTTCCTCCAACAGTCCGGCCCACACACCTCGGTCCCGCCAGCGGCAGAAGCGGCGGTGGGTGTTCTTCCAGTCTCCGTAGTCCGGGGGCAAATCGCGCCAGGGAGCGCCGGTGCGCAGAACCCAGCAAACGGCGTCGATAAACCGCCGGTTGTCATGGGCCGGCCGACCTCTCTTGCCTGCTCCCCCGGGCAGGTACAGCCTCAGCCGCTCCCAAACACCGTCTGTCATATCGTGGCGCCGGTGCGCTGCCGTCATACTCTCCACCTTCCACACTCTCCCTGTTACCGGCAATTTACCACCCTCTCACTGTTTTGACGACACCCCCTAAGGGGGTTCCTAATGATGAAACCAAAGGTGGCGCGTATTGCTGCCCGTTTTCAAGTTGCGATTGCTGCGGGTACGCTTCCCGTCGCCGTAGTTGCGGGGCTTGCCAGCATCCCATTCGGTTGGGAGATCGGTGCTGGCGTTGCCATCGGTGTGGTAGCCGTGGGCGGCGGTTTGTCTTCCCTGTTCATCCCAATTGCGGGTCTGGTGATCAGTTGGTGCTGGTTCGGCGGGTCAGAGTAGGTCGGATATCGACACATCGACCCCGGGCCTCAGAGTGCGCCCCTTCGAACATTAGCGGTTAACCTGCACCTTTGCTTTTCGCCACAACAACGTCAGGACTGCCGGCTTCGCACCGATCCCGCCCAGCGGGCATCTGATATCTACGGCATTGGTGCTAAATCCTGCATGTAAACAGCGCCTAGTCCGCGCCAGAACCTAGAATCTGCTACCTGTTTTCGATTGAACACGGGCCTGCTGGCTATATGATGACACCGTTGGGTTGCGAAGTCGCATGGGCCGGTTTTGTCCTCAAAGTGAAGTTTCGGGACGACTTTCGGGACAGCATGGCGACTTTCGGGACAAAGCCCCTTGTATATAATCCCCTTACGATATCAGCCCCCACGTTAGCAGGTTTTCGTCACCAGATGTCGCGAACCGGAGTAGCGAAATCGCCTATACGTTCGCCTGAGGGTCAAGACGCGCTCCGTAGACCGGTTAATCTTGGATCACGTCCGGCGAGCTAATAGGGAACCTGATAGAGGAAGCGTCAAGTGATGCCACAGTAGTGCTCGCCCCGTAAACACCACGAGAAGGCATCATGTTTCGTGTTCTCAATGTGTGCCATTTGGATTACATCAGCCAAAAAATCTGTTAACCTAACTTGTGCCATTATGTTGTAACCCGCTCGTCCCGCCCATCGCTCTGACGAGCCACAACCACCCAATTGTTGCCGACATTCTGGTTTAATCCGAATGATTACTTCCCGTAAACATTTATTACACCAGAAATTGCGCCATCCAAAAATGTCGCGAAATGTTCTGTCAGGCAGAGGGGGTATGAGGTGGGCCGGGCTTTTTTGGGCGATGGCCGCTCTGCTGTCATTTCTGGCGACGCATGTCGCGCGTGAGCCGAAGTCTTTAGAAGCCCACAACCCGGCATTCGAGTTTGTCGAAATCGACAACGACAACCGGCGCCTGAAACTGGAATTCCCTCCCGGAGGCTCGGTGGGCCACGAACACTGCCGGTGGCGCTACCGGTGGTTCGGCAACGGGTTGGAACACAGCTATGAGTTCCTTTTCGCAAGTGCCGGCACCACCGATTACATCAACGTGGCCGAGAGTTTCGGCAGCGCGGTGCGCTTCGAGGTGCAGGTCTACGAGGAAACCACCGCCGGCTGCCGTATCGTGGACACGAGCCACGCGGAGCGGACCCATAACTTCCCCATCCCTCCAACCCCCACCCCGGAACCCTCAATCGTTACGTTCGCCATCAGTCCGTCGACACTTCCGGTGGGCAATCGCACCACCTTCTCCTGGAGCGTGCTCGACACCGCCCGCACCGAGCTGCGACGGGTCAGCGACGAGCCCTCCATCCTGATCCGGTCCACCACCGGAACATCCTCCGGGTGTTCGGCCACCCCGGGCATGCCACGGAACTATGCCTGCTCTTATTCCACCGCATTGAACCAGATCGGCACCTTCGAGTATCAGGTCCGGGCGTTCGGGACCGGCGATACGACCCCCTCGGCCACCAGCGTTATCCGGACCGTGGAGGTCACCTCGACTGCGGTGGCCACGGACACGCACACGCACACGTACACGCATACGCCCACCCGGACGGATACGCCCACCAGGACCAACACCCCGAGACCCGACCAGCCGACGGCGCCCCGGCCCGGTTCCCTCTCCGTGGTCTGCAACCGCAGCGGCGCCGCCATCGAAGCGGTGGCCACCTGGCAGCGACCGAGCAACATTCCCTCCACCCTGACGTTCACCGGCTACGAATACCGCTGGGTGTTCATTGTTGAGGGTGAAGAAGAATTCACCGAGGGCACGCTGGGCACCGAGATCGTTCGTCTGACCAACGACGACTACCTGCCCGGCGACCGGCCCGTATTCCGGCTGGTCGCCGTCTACGACTGGCCCGCCGGCGGCATCGAGGTCAGCGCCAGCTCTACCGCCACGGCCCCGTCGGATTGCGAATTGCGGCCCGGGGAAACACCCGGAGATACCCTCGGACCCACCGACACACCGGATGGAATCGACCCACCGGACGAAACCGACGCCGGGTTTTCGCGCACACCGTTTCCCTGCACCGCCGCGGGCATCAATATTCGGGTTCAGGAAGTAACCACCAAGTCCGCGACCCTGCTGTTCAACATGCCGATCACCAGCGGCAACCGGCTGCGGGTGGGTTGGTCGCTGCCGAACAACCGGTGGCATCCGGCATTCCGGCGGATCGAGGCGACCACCCCGTTTGTCTTTCGCGACAATATGGTGACCCTGCACGGACTGGAGGACGGGACCAGGTATACCGTCCGCTTCACACGCTCCATCCGGATCACCTTTGCCGGCGGATTTGTCCCCGATACCTGCGTACAGGAAGTCAACATCACCACCGACGATTTTGTGATGAACGTCGACGGCCCGTCGGTGATTCGGTATCTGGACGTGAACTCGGCGCAGTACCGAGTTACCAACATGTCGGATGCCTCCGAAGCCAGCCTGGCATACGGCGTCGGAGCACGTGAAGACCGGCCGGGTGAGGGGTACGCAACCTACGGACGTTACAGTGGACCGAATTTCCGAGACGAGGTGAATGATGTCACGCAGGGTCTGATGGGGTTTCGAGGTGTTTTGGGAAACCGGTGCCGCAGAAGTGAGTTTTATAGCCGTGCCAACTTCACTCCATTCATATCGAGTCTGCACACAAATTATACCTTCAATGTTTGCGCCAATCGCCCGGGTCTGGATAACATCGTTACTATCCAGATATTTCTGCAGGGTCGGCTCGGCAGCAACACCCAGTATGTTGCTTTGGGCAGTGGCAGCATACGGGTGTCTCTGGTTGGACAGGACCCCGCGGCCACATCGCTGCCTCCGACCGGAGATTGCAACGATAGTTACTACCGGATGAGTTGGAGGATGGGCGGTGCGACGGATTTCGTGCATTATACGGTGGTCTATACCATCGGCAACCTCAGCTCGCGTTCCGTGACGGTTGCCGGCCGGTCGACAACTTCGTATATGGTGACCGGCGTGGCCGGAGCCAATGTCGGGGACAGCATCAACTGGCGGGTCAGCTCTGCTCATTTATTCATCGATGACGATGACAACGAGCAGGGCTCATCATTTCCAGTGGGGAACGGCACAGGTACGATGCAGGCGTGCCCGAGCGGACCGCCTACCGATACGTTCACGCCCACCCACACCGTGTCGCCGACGGCCTGCCAGCCGCCGCGCAACATGACCTTCAACCGGTATGCTGACAGTACCCGTTTCATCTACTTCGACTTCGATGCTCCCTTGTCCGGCGGCCCGACTCGGTTGCACTACCAGCCCCAATACCGCAGGTTGCCGTCGACGGGATGGACCAATACGAGTTTTACCGTTGCAGCTAACCGGACCGAATGGAGTGTTCGTTTCACCAACGAATCCTTTACCGCCGGGCGGACCATTGAATTCAGACTGGTGTCCGTCTGCACCGGGAACGCGGAGTCAGTGCCCAGCAACGTGGTGTCCTACACCTACCCTGGATCGACACCGACTAACACGAACACACCATCCGGAGCAACGGCAACAAACACCAATACCCCGACCCCGACCCCAACCCATACCCCGACGCCTACAACCACATCGGATTGTCGGAGTGCCACCAATTTCCGGCGGAGCTCCACTTCCAGCGACGGCTTCGACGTAACTTACGCCTGGACTAGATCAATTTTCGGGGAAACCATCTCCGGTTTCAGAAGAGAATGGAGAGAAACGACCGACAACCCCAACGCCGCATGGGTTTCCGCCGAAGTGTTCCCAGCCACCACCAGCAGTTTTTCCGTGCCCGCAGGACCAAGCCTCGCCAGTCGTACTTTCCAGAATCGCATCATCACCATTTGCGGCAGCAACACTTCAGCCCCCAGCAACCACACCACCTACACCTACCCAGAAGCGGAAGACAGTACCCCGACTCCAACTAGGTCACCTACAAATACATCGCTACCAACTGAGACACCTACAAATACATCACCACCATTACCTCCGCAAGGTCCATGCCCTACACCTGGGGCCTACGTCAGAATAAATCTAGGCGGAGGGACAGTATCCGGAAATTGGGACATCATCGACGCACCTAATATCGGTGTTGAATATAGTTTCCGGATCAACAATGGGCCGTGGTCCGATTCCGAAACCGCAGCTGCGAACTTCAGATTAGCATTCTATGACTTTCCAAACCCTGTTGTCGGGGATTCGGTCTCGTTTCGCGTACGGCTGTTGTGCAGTGCAACTTCGCGAAGTCCGTACTCTATCGCGACTGACACATTGATAGCACCCACTCCCGTCTCAGAATGCCCGCCGCCTTCCAATGCAATCTTTTCCACCTTCACTAATACACAAATCATCGGAGCATGGACCTCACCTCCTCTCGCTCCATTCGTTGACCTATTCGGAGATAATTTTCAAGACCCCGACCGGGACACGTTTTCAGTGCTGGATTTCTATAATCTGCGGTATAAAACTCGGAATATCGACGAACTGTCGATTAGCATCCAGCAACCCAATTTTCCGAACTGGACCGAAGAAAACGAAGCGACATTAACGCCCGGCACAGGAAGTTACCGGTTTGATGTTCCCAGTGAGGTCTCGACGCTTGGAGCGGTTATTCGTTTTACGCTCACCGGTACCAACACATCAACAGGAGAATCGGATACCGACACCTATACTCTGACCGTCACCAAGTAGCAACCATTGGTTTTTCGTTTCGATGCCTTTGCGGGTGATACTGCCCATCACCTAAGTTGGTATATGAGAGATGACCCCCTTTGGTTGCCGGATAGTGTGCAGGTTCATCGGGCGGACTTTGGCACATTCGGTGGATATGTGTTGGTCCATAGTTCCAGTTTAGTCGAGGCCGATTTTATAGCGGTCCCAGACCCGGGCAGGGGCTCATGGATATACAGGATGCGGGCCACTAATGACGGAGGGACTCATGAACTAGTCTCTCTTGTTTTCGACAATATTGACCGAGTCATAGACCTCACTGCGACTCCGACTGCAACGGCTAGAAAACATCTGCCTCGACAAGAACCCATAAGCGAAATCGACGGGTATCAAACCGAATACAGAATCAATGACGGCGAATGGGTGAGCCACAATAGCGGAACTACCAGCACAACAGACGATTTCACCTCAATTGCGGCTCCAAATTCCGTATTCACATTTCGAGTCCGAACCGCCTGCGACCACTCGACAGGCAATTACAGCAATTGGGTAGAATCCGAGACCCGGCTGTTCATCGGGCACACCGCCACCAGCACGGCTACGCTCGTGCCCGGACCCCAGGTCACCGGTCTGAACGTAGATTGCGCAGTTCAGGATACCCTCACCACGGTCTCGGCGACTTGGGACGAAACAATTCCTCCGCCCGGCGCGTCCTTGGAGTATATCTACTCCCTGGACCCGCCCATCAACATGTCCGGTGTACAGACCAACCGTTCGTTGAGTTTTCAACATCCGGGAGACCAGGGTTTTACGGTCGACGTCTCGGTTCAGGCCAGGGTCTATTACGACACCAACGGCAACGGTGTCTACGACAGCGGTGAACCCAACGAGGTCGGCACAACGGCTACCGGATCGTGCGTGCGTGCGCCACCGACCAACACCATCACCCCGACCCCGATCCCGCCCACGGTAATGAACCTGCTGTACGCGTGCGGGGACAACGGCAACGACGCCGTCGTAACCTGGACCACCGACCACTTCACGACCCCGGCCATCGCCGGTTTCTCCGGTAGCTGGGTCGTGACCTCGGGTGATTTCGCGCAAATCTACGACCGTCCGTGGCCGACACCGGTGGAGACCAGCCCGGGTCACTGGCAAACCTCCCACAATTTTGCCACGCAATTCGGATTGGCTCCCGGGGATACGTTCGTCATCTTTTTCGTCGACGTATTCATCGACTTCGATGGTGGCCAGCAGTCCTCCGTAGTGGATGACGCCACTCAGGTCACCTGCACCGTCCAGGTGGAGGCAGATACGCCGACGCATACCTGGACCCCGACCCCCACCAATCATCGGGGCCGACCCCAACCCACACGCATACGCCCACACCGACCCTGGGCCTGCCCCCGGCGCCGGGCAACGTCACCATCACCTGCACCGTCAACACCACCAACACGGTCGTCACCCTCGATTGGGACGACTCCCCGGAAGATTTCCAACTCGTTTCCTTCCAGACCTACCGCGTCCAATTCGACCTCACCCCGGGCATGGACGTGGTCCATCCGCCGGTCGGCAGCGGCATCCGCCTCACCGACACCTCATACCCCATCACCGTCAACGGCGATGCCGCCTTCACCGTCACCGGACAGGTCCAGGTTCAGTACGGCGACACTGTGTCCGAGATCGCCACCAGCGTCTACAGCGCCGTCACCGCCACGACCACCTGCTCCCGGGACGCGCCGACCGACACGCCGACTCATACTGCGACCAACACCCCGACCCCAATAGGGGTTCTGCCCACGGTGCGGAACCTGCTGTACGCGTGCGGGGACAACGGCAGCGACGCCGTCATCACCTGGACCACCGACCACTTCACGGCCCCGGCCATCGCCGGTTTCTCCGGCGGCTGGGTCGTGACCTCGGGTGATTTTCTGGAAGTCTATACCCGTCCGTGGCCGACGCCGGTGGAGACCAGCCCGGGTCACTGGCAAACCTCCCACAATTTCGCCGCGCAATTCGGATTGGATCCCGGGGATGAGTTCATCATCTTTTTCGTCGACGTATTCATCGACTTCGATGGCGGCCGGCAGTCGTCCGCAGCGGAGTACGCCGTTCAGGTCACCTGCACCGTCCGGGCGGCGACAGATACGCCAACTCATACCAGCACCGCGACGAGTACGAGCACGAACACGGCCACGGCCACGGCCACTCCCACCCTGGGCGTGCCGCCGCCGCCGGCGACCGTGACCATCGACTGCGCAGTCGCCGTCACCAGCACGGTCGTGTCCCTGTCCTGGGACCCGTCGCCGGCCCGCTTCCAACGCGTGGACCTTCACACCTACCGCGTCAACCTGGACTTCGAACCCAACGATGACGCCGACATCGTCCATCCGCCGGCGAACAGCGCCGTCCGGCTCACCGCCACCAGCTACCAGGTCACGATCTCCGGCGACGCCGCCTTCACCGTCACCGGACAGGTCCAGGTCCAGTACGGCGACACGGTTCCCGAAATCACCACCAGCATATACAGCTCCGTCACCGCCGCCAGCACCTGCGCGCGGGCGCCGGCAACTGCCACGCACACGGCCACGGCCACGCACACGTTTACGAGCACGGCCACGGCAACCCATACGGCAACGGCCACGGCCACGGCCACTCCCACCCTGGGCGTGCCGCCGCCGCCGGACAACGTGACCATCGCCTGCGCGTTCTCCGTCACCAGCACGGTCGTGTCCCTGTCCTGGGACCCGTCGCCGGCCCGGTTCCAACGCGTGGACCGGCACAGTTACCGCGTCAACCTGGACTTCGAACCCAACGATGACGCCGACATCGTCCATCCGCCGGCGAACAGCGCCGTCCGGCTCACCGCCACCAGCTACCAGGTCACGATCTCCGGCGACGCCGCCTTCACCGTCACCGGACAGGTCCAGGTCCAGTACGGCGACACGGTTCCCGAAATCACCACCAGCATATACAGCTCCGTCACCGCCGCCAGCACCTGCGCGCGGGCGCCGGCAACTGCCACGCACACGGCCACGGCCACGCACACGTTTACGAGCACGGCCACGGCAACCCATACGGCAACGGCCACGGCCACGGCCACTCCCACCCTGGGCGTGCCGCCGCCGCCGGACAACGTGACCATCGCCTGCGCGTTCTCCGTCACCAGCACGGCCATCACCCTGTCCTGGGACCCGTCGCCGGCCCGCTTCCAACGCGTGGACCGGCACACCTACCGCGTCAACCTGGACTTCGAACCGAACGATGACGACGACCTGATCCGTCCGCCGGTGAACAGCGTCGTCCGGCTCACCGCCACCAGCTACCAGGTCACGATCTCCGGCGACGCCGCCTTCACCCTCACCGGACAGGTCCAGGTCCAGTACGGCGACACGGTTCCCGAAATCACCACCAGCCTATACAGCTCCGTCACTGCCGCCAGCACCTGCGCGCGAGCCCCGGCCCCGGCCACGGCCACGCCGACGTCAACCCATACGTCCACGCACACGGCCACGGCAACGCATACCGCGACCAGCACGTTCACGGCCACGCCCACCGCCACCCCGGTTCCCGAGATCATCGTCGCACTGCTGGACGCAGACGACGTGCTGCTCCCCGAGATGGGCCCGGGCAGGTACCTGATCGTCCACGGCAACCCGGTCACCGTCCGCGCCACCTTCCGCTTCTTCCGGGGCGACCACCGCTTCAACCTGGAAATGGCACCCACCGACGGCTCGGTCCTGGACGGCGCCGCCTGCTACGGACCCGGCATGCTCTCCGTCCGCACCTTCAACAGCACCGGAGAGGACGTGGTCGAGACCGGCAACATCCTCGCGTCCTGCCCCACCGGCGAATACCAGGTCACCGTCAACCAGGCCGACGGCGCGTCCGCGCGCGGCGTCAACCGCCCCATCTTCGTGCCCACCAAGGTGGCCCGGCAGACGCCGCCCACCTTCACCGCCACGCTCGCGGTCGGCGGCACCCGGGCCGTCAACCTGTCCGCGGTCGGCGCCGAGTACGACGCCTTCGTCTACCGGATCAGCGGAGGCGGTATCGTCAGCGAATGGCTGCCGCTGGAGGACACGGTCCAAATCCCGCCGGTGTTCGGATCCGATATCACCATCGAGGCCCGCGGCTGCATCTTCGACACCGACGGGGACTGCCCGGTCGACGGCCCCATCGCCAGCGCCCAGTTGACGCTGCCGGCCCTCAGCGACCCGTCCGACGAACCCAACCTGAACCCGGTGTTCCGTCTGCCCCACGGCGCATCCACGCTCATCCCCGACTGGGATGCCCCGCCCGCCGGGTACCAGTTCGACGGTTACGACTACTTCCTCTGGGACGTGAACCGGGAGCTGGCCGCCGGCCACAGCGGCCTCCTGCGCCGGGCCGGCGCCGCGGACCCGCCCAGCGAAATTTATCTGGGCGGTCTCCGGCCCGCCTCCTACTACCAGTTCTGCGTCCGCGCCTACCAGGAAGACAACTTCGGCGCCGCCGAGTACCAGTGCGTCGACGGATTCACCGCTCCCACCACCGCAAAAGCGCCGCCGCCGGTCAACGTCCTGTTCCTGGAATGCTTCAACGACCGGGTTACCGCCAGCTGGCACCCGCCGCTGATCCTGCCCGGCGATCCCCTCCTCGTCCGCTTCGACTACACCTGGACCGGCACCCTCGCCGGCAGCGGCCTTCCCACCGCATCCCAGACCGGCATGGTCACGGCGCTGCACCCCGTGCAACTGATCTACTCGGCCCAGACCGACATATTCGCGGCCGGCGACGCCGTCGACTTCTCCGTGCGCGCCGTCTACCAGGTCGGCACCCTGGCCGACGGCTTCACCTTCTACAACAGCGCCGCCACCCGCGTCAGCGGGGACGCCTGCACGGTCCCCCACCTCACCGAACCCACCGCCGACCTCTGGCTGATGCTGGGCGGCATCAGAAGCGATGCCGGCGTCATCGTGCCCGTCGACACCGAGGTCGACCTGATGTGGCGCACCACCGGCGCCAATGACGGCGCCACCCTGATACAGGACGGGAGCATCACCCTCAGCACGGACCTCATCAACCTCCTCGGCCTAACCCAGAACAGCAGCGTGGGCGTCACCCGCGACTACGTCCTCAGTGCCCGCAACACCGATGGGATCACGGCCGTCGATAGCATCTCAATCACCTGGCAGACCGAGGATGACACGATCTGGGACCGCACCGCGACCGTGATCCTCATCATCAAGGACATCCCGCCACCCACCCTCATGGTCGTCTGCGCCAACGGCGCGCTCACCGCCAGCTGGACCATCGACATCGCTGCGGGGCTCACCCTCACCGGCTTCGCCTACTCCGTAATCGTAGCTGAGGTCGACGAAATCGGCGAAATCGAAGGCGTGCTCGGACCCGACGCCCGGTCCATCTCCATCCCCGGCTCCGCCGAGGTCATCACCCTCGTCCTCACCGCCGTCTACACCGGCGCCGACGGCACCACCGGACTGGAAAGCCCCAGCGTCCAGGCCACCTGCGGAGTGCCCGGGTCCCCAACCAACCTCACCCTGGACTGCGTGCCCGGCGCCGGCAATGCGGCCGTCGCCACCGCCCGGTGGACGCCCCCGGTGCCGGTCACCGGATTCACCTTCGTCCACTACGAGTACACCTGGTTCTTCGACGACGAGTTGATGTCCCGCACCGGAGCTCCCATCGCCGACGTCGCCGTGAGCCTGGTCAGCAGCCTGGACGGTGATTACTTCCAGGGCGACCTGGCGCGCTTCTCCCTCACCGCCTTCTACCTCAATACGCTGGTGGACCCGGCCGTGCCCGCGCGGAGCGGCACCATCACCGCCAATGCCTTCTGCGACGTGGCCACGCCGACGCCGACGCATACGGCCACGAATACTCCCACCAACACGCCGGAGCCGCCCGATACCGGCGTGCCGACACCCACCCATACACCTACCCTGACGCCGACCCCGACGCCGCGGCCCCTGCTACCCCTGATCGAGCCGCAGTTGGCGTATTTCGACCCGACGCTGCCGCCGTCGCTGGTGCAACACAGCCGGTTTACCTCGCAGCTACAGAGCCATCATGTGGTCCTCGTAATCTCCAAACCCTACGGCCACGTGGCCCTCGACACGGATTGCCGGACCCAGGACAATATACGACGGATCGATAACGGAGAGGTGGTCACGTTCACCGGCTGCGACCTGGTGAGCGAGAGCCACCCCAACCCCAACGGGAACATCCAGGCCGAGATCGTCGTCATCTGGCCCAAGGACGGGCAGACGGTGCTGTTCCAGCACTGGATACAGGTGCGGGCGAAGCGGCGGTAGGCACCTAGTATTACAACGACGGGTTCACGTGCCGCTTCGGGAAAGCTTCGTGGCGCAAGTACTGTTGCGACATTTGTACGACGTACATTTGCGAAGGGAATGGGCCGGCGGCAAGCGTCCCATCGTAAATGCGTCGTTGTAATACTAGAAACCGGGCCGGAAAGCCCTGGTTGGGGAGAGGGATTTCGGCGGTAAAGCCGACGTGAGGAAAAACAGGGACCATAGTTGTCCGAGCCGGACAGCGCCCAAATTGGCCGCCGTATTGGCGATAATAGCGAGGACAACATTGAGGACGACGCTGTGCCCTGCTGCGCCGCCACCGGCACTGCCCGACCGCCCGATTTGGCCCAACACCAGGGTCAGGTTGGCCACCGTGGCCACCAGATACACCTGGAATTTCGTCTTGACCCTTCCGAAGTAGCGGGACTGGCGGATTCCCAGCTGGATCAGCCGATGCTCTACCACCACCCGGCGCTGGCGATACTCGTCGTAGGCAGCGCTCTGCTGCAACGCTCGGGCCTCCTGCAGCAGGGCTTCCTGGGGATGGATCAGCACCCGCCGTCCCTTCCTGCCCTTGGCCGCGATGCACTGGGACCGCAGTGGACAGGCCCAACATACCGACCCGTCGAACTGGAAAGCCTGCAATCGATGGACACGACCGGTGCGGTCAGTCCGCCTTCCCGCCGGCACGATGGCGTGGGTAACCTGCCCCGCCGGACAGGCGCAACTGCCCGCGGCCAGGTCAAGGTGAAAGTCATTCTTGGGAAAGTGGCTCCGGTTGGGCCGGCCCGGTGCTTTGGCCACCAACCGGCGCCCCGCCTCAGCGAAGGTCTGGCGGGTCCCGCTGTCCCCATAGGCGGCGTCGCCCATGGCTTCCTGCACCACCGAGCCGGTACTCGCTTCGCTCTGCTCCACCAACTCCAATGCCCCCAGATTGTCCGGAGCGTTGCCGGGCAACACATCCACGGCGGTGATCAGCTGGCTGTCGGTGTCCACCACAATCGCCGCCTTGTGCCCGTCAAACCGTCGCCGGCTGCTCTTGTGGCCGTGGCGCAGCTCCGGATCATGCACCGACAGCATCCGGTCCCTGCTCACCCCGTCATCAGCATGAGCAGCAACCTCGCCATCGCCGCTCTGGCGCTCGATGTCCTGGAGCAGCAACTGTGCCAACAACTCCGCCCCAGCCACTGTGCTCTGCCGCTGGGCGCTGTCCTCGGGCAATTCCACCCACGCCGGCCGCGCCAATTCCAGCAGCCGGTCCGCATCGGCCACTAGCTCAGCCCGCAACGCCGCCCGCGCTTTGCGGTCCGACCAATCGATCGCCGCCTCGCCCTTGATGCTGGAGCCCAGGTACCTCGCGTACCCCTGGGCTTCGGCCCATCCCCTGACGGTGATCTTCGCCACCGCCGCCAGGACCCGCAACAGTTTGACGATCCCGTCTGCCAACAGATTGTAGGTGTCCTTCACCGCGCCCCGTCCCAGGATGTAGGTCGTGTCCAGCGCCACCCGCATCCCACGCTTCTTCAGGTAGCCCGACTGCCGCGCCAAGCGCAGGCTGCTCTCGAATACCTCCCGCACCTTCTCGTGCAGGATCAACTGTGCCCGGAACATCTGCAGCGTACTCTTGGCAAAGGGTCGATCCTCAATCTCAATCCCCAACGCCACTTTCCACCGGATGTCGCAGTCGGCCCTCGCCTGGGCCTCGGCGTCGCTCACCTTGTCGTAGGTCTGCAACAGCAGCGCCGTGGCCAGCAGGCTGGGCGGCACGCTGTCCCGGCCATTGTCCGGACAGTAGATCTCGGCGAAATCGTCATCGCGGAACAGCTGGCCCCGCAGTGAGGCCAGCAAACCGTAGAAGGTGTCCTGGCCCACGTAGTCCAGATACAACCGGTCCGCTTCCCACAGGCCCCTCTGGTCCGAACGCTTTCCCAGCATCGCCCTGCTCCGCTAGCCTCGATTGCCCGGAGTATAACCCCTCGCCATAATCCGGTCGGTTTCCGGCCAGCTTTCTAGGCCCAACTCGCACTGCCTGACCAGCATGACGTGGCTGAGCGCCAGTAGTTCAGAGTCCTCGGCCAGCCAGTCGGGGACCTCCACCCGGGCGATCTCGGCGCCGCCGTTCAGGTAGTAGAAGTGGCTCCACTCCTCGCCGGTGGCCAGCCCCAGGGCGAAGCGGGCGGCGAGGTGGCTGGAACGGTACAGCGGAGAACGGTGACCCGGTTCCAGCAGGATCTCAAACAGTTCCCGGTCATCGAAGCCCGCGGCGCCGTCGCAGGACGCCAGGGCGGTGCAGAGGTCGTTGCAGTCGGCGTCGCCCTGGTCGCAGAGCAGGAGGCGCACGGCGCCGTCCGCCTCGGTGGTGCGGGGCCGGGAGGTGTAGGCGGCCACGGCCACGGGACGCCGGTCGGTGGATGCCGCCCGCAGGCGGGCCAGGGCGGGCTGCGGACGTTCTGCGATGAGGATATCGGCGAACGTAGCCGGGGTAGTTGCCCCGCTGCAGGTCCCAGAAGGCCAGGGTGCCGTCCAGCAGGGCCAGCACCGGCCTATCGTCGGGCATCTCTTCACGGCGTCGGCCAGGCGTTCCACCTCACGCACGGTGCGTAGTGTGCTGAGCAAGGGGCCGGCGATCAGAGTCTCGCCGGGCGCGCCGTCGGGATGACGGAGGTACAGGTCGTCATCGTCCACGGCCAGGGTGGGCTCGCTGAATATCCGGCGGCCGGAGTCGTTCCCGTAGGTGACGGCGCAGCCGCCCAGATTGATGAGGTGGCAGCGCAGGGGCAGGTGTCGGTCGACGTCGATGTGGGAGCCGTCCACGGACAGCGCGGTCCAGTCCTGGGGAAACCTGGGGTGGCGGCCGGCGGCCCAGCAGGCCCTCGGGGCCGGTGCGGGCGGAGATGTAGGGACGACGGCCTACCGCGGCGGTGCGGAAGGCGGCCTCGTCGGCGGAAACGGCGAGCGCCCGGTCGATGGCATTGTCCAGGCGCTGGCTGCGTCCCTGGATGTCCAGGGCCACGCCGTCCAGTGCGGACAGCAGCTGATATGTGGTGAGGCCCAGGTCCAGCGCCATGCTGATTGGTGAAAGCGTTCGGTCAGGGAAGTACGCCGATGCGGAACTTCCTGGTGCCGCAGTCCACGCAGACGGACCGGGTGGCGGGCCGGCCGTTCTTCATGGTGACGGCCTCGATGTCTTTGGATCCAGTTCGGGTCTTGCACTTGACGCAGTAAATCTCAACGGCTGCGGACGGGGTGGTCATTGGCGGCGGCTCCTGGAGACGGAATGGGGGCGGCAATTGTACCCCACCGCCGCAGTCTCTCCTCAAGGCCGTGGCCAGCGGTTCGTATTTTGATGACACCTGTTCCCTACGCTGGTGTGGGTAGGGCCGATACAATGGTCTCACCGCTGCGGGCGGTGCGGCCGACGAACCGCCGTCTGCCCGCAGTGGACCGACCAAACAGGTTGCGCTACCTGCTCCAGTCTCCGCTCACATCATTGGTTGGCAGACGGGTACAGTGAGGCCTGATCCGAGCGCATCGTGGGTTTCGCCCTACGCCACGGGTCCCGCCGCGTCCATCCCGCGGGTGTTCACCAGGCGAGCCGGTTGGCGATGGCCGACGTGTCTTTCTCGATCCCTGGACGGAGTACCGGCGCCTCGACTGGCGGACACCTGGTGCCTCCTGCAGATCATCAGAGGGGATGCCCTCAACCGTACCGGGTCCGGTACCCACACACCGTTCGCGCGCAAGCCGCCGGCATGAGCCAGCAACCCCAGGGCGTCCTGATCGCCATCGGCTGGGAGAACATCCGGCGCGGAGCGCAGCTCTACCGGCGCAACGTCAGGCCGGCCGAGCTATGCCGGGCCATGAGCGACGTGGGCCGCATATTCGGAGAGGTGGCGGGGGGCAAGGCCTTCGGGACTGGTCGCTCCGGTCCGATGATGGGCGGGAGTTCACCGGGGTGGGCATCCAGCTGGCGGAGCACGGCGACGTCAACGTGCCACTCTCCGCGGTCTCAGAGGGCGACTACGCAGGCATCGACGATGCACAGGAGCGGTTCGTCGAGGAGATGCACCGGCTGGAGGGCCGGCTGAACTTCGTGGGCTACAGCATGCTGTGCAACCAGTGGATGCTGGACTGGGGGCTGGGGTGGAACGAGTACGAGTGTCGGAGGCTGATTGACGAATACCAGGAGGCGGGGATCGTGGAACGCCACGGGGTGGTGAACCCCAACAACCCGGATTGGCCCACGTCGGCGGTGCGGTTGATCCGCACCAGCGAGACGGTGCGCCAGGCGCTGGGGTTCAGCGACGGGCCCGTATCAAACGCGGTCCTGGCACGTTCATAATGGCGCGAGCGGAGAGCCCCGGCTCTCCCGATTGGAGTGCCACGATGCCCATAGGTCAGGGTCCTCCCGATTCCCATAGATTTGCTTTCTTGCCCTGATAGTCGCGCCCGTTGTCTTGTGCCTTACCACGGCCATCATCTGCGGCTGCTTTACCTCGAAGTTGAAGGGGTATAGCCTGTTCGTCGGCATCGGGATCGGCCTTCTGACGATTGGCGCAAACAGCGCAAGTTTGATCGCCCCGGCGGCGGGACGACGGCCGACCGGCCGCGAGGGCAAGGAAATGTGTGGCAATGGTGAAGATGCACCTGGAGCTGGAGGGCGAGGCTGACGACGTGGTCCGGGCGCTGCGCCGCGTCTGTGGGGTGGCGCCCGATGTCGACCCGGGTCATGCGGGCGCGCCGATTGCTCCAGCTGAGCACAACCAGTCGGAGCTGGTAGCCGTACTGGAGCCGGAGACAACGGCAAGCGCTGGGGCGCCGCCGCCCGCTCGTTGGACGGAGGAGCTGGCTGGCGACTTCACGGCGGGCCTTGATCCCGTGGCCAGGCGGATGGCGCTGCACGTCTGGCGGGCGGGCGCATGGGGCATCCATCGGAGCGCCCTGTGCCGGCGTACGGAGCTGACGCCGGTGGAGCTGCGCTCGTTGCTGATGCGGATGGGCCACGAGCTGCAGCGGTTCCAGCGGGAACGGGGGATGACGCTGTCCCGGCCGGTGGTGGCCAACAGCCCGCTGCAGAGCTACTTCGTCGATCCCGATTTCGCCGCGGTGGCGGCGCCCCAGATGTTCGGCGAGAGGACGGCGGACCAGTTGGCCTAAGGCGCGGGGCTCCCTTGATGGACTCCCGTCGTTGGGTGCTTGGGAGCGCCAACTGTGCACCGGTTGTGGATCGCGCTGGCCTGCGGGGTGGACGCCGATGACCGGATGGTGCGTCGATACGCCGGGTGCATGGCGGACGCCAACACCGCTTTGCATCGCCTGAACGCGTCCAGCGCCGTTGAGACCGTGCCGCTGAGCGCCGAGGCGGTGGAGGAGCGGTTGCGGGATCAACTGGAGCGAGGTGAGGTCACCATGGATGAGATCAGGGCCGACTACGCCCGCTACTGCGAATAAGTGTGGGTGAGAGTTGCGGAAATGGCGTGGGCAAAAGGCGCTTGGGCTGGGCCACAATCCGGTATCAAAAGCGTCCAGGACCAAACTGCATCGCCTTTATCCTTTCTATTCCAAGTTTGATTGAGCACTAGCAATACAACGACGGCTTTAGTGAGGCAATGCGTCCATCGCCAGGTGAGAGTCCCGGACGGTCTCGTCGTCAACGCTGTTGGTGGGGCACGCATTTCCTCAGTCCCGTCTGACGCTCCTGTGCCATTTGGGGCAGTTGTTGCATTAAACTGGCAATGCGTACCACCATGTCCCCGCGGCAGTCCGGCTACATTGATACCGAGGAACCCTGGATTTTGAGTTTTCCGGCGCATGGGTGATGGAGAGACGAGTGATGGAGTTCTCCGAGCTTGAAGTCCTGTCCTTTCTGATTTCCGCCGGTCAGGTGTTCATCATGGTGCCCGGTTTGGCGCTCTTCTACGGCGGGCTGGTGCGCCATAAAAATGTCATTGGGACGATGATGCACTCGATCACTGCGATCAGCGTCGTGAGCGTGCTGTGGGTGCTGTGGGGCTACAGCCTGGCGTTCGGCAACAGCGCGGGCGGTCTGGGATTTGTGGGAGACCTCTCCAAGTTCGGGATGGTTGGGGTAGGCCTCCACGAGCAGTCATTCATGGTTTTCCAGGGAATGTTCGCCATCATCACCGTTGCCCTCATTTCGGGCGGGTTCGCCGAGCGTTTCAAGTTTCCCACCTACATCGTCTTCGCCGGAGTGTGGGTAACCGTCGTGTACGCCCCGCTGGCCCACTGGGTCTGGGGTGGCGGCTGGTTGGGCAATCTGGGCAGCGTGCTGGGGATGAGCGAAGCGGGGTTTGCCCTGGACTTCGCCGGAGGAACCGTCGTACACATCGCATCGGGCTCAGCGGCGTTGGCGGCCGCACTCATAGTGGGTCAGCGCAGCGGTTTCGGATCGGTAACCGTGACGCCCCACAACGTGCCGTTGGTTATGCTGGGGGCGGGTCTGCTGTGGTTCGGGTGGTTCGGATTCAACGCGGGCAGCAGCTTTAATCTTTCCACTGAGACCGCCGTCAATGCCTTCGTCGTCACCAACACATCCGCGGCGGCGGGAATGGGGTCCTGGTCGGTCGTCTCGTGGATACTCACCAAGCGACAGTCGGGCAGTGGGGCGGCGGCCGGCGCGGTGGCCGGCCTGGTGGCCATCACTCCGGCGGCGGGATTTGTCGGCGTAATGCCGGCCCTGATCATCGGGGGGGTGTCCGGCGCAATCTGTTTTGCCGCCGTTGAGCTGGTTCACCGACTGCGCGTTGACGACTCCCTGGACGTGTTCGGCATTCACGGCGTTGGCGGGATGTGGGGCGCCGTTGCTACGGGCATCTTCGTGGGCATCGGTTTCGGCGCGCTGGAAGCGGACGTGTCACGGCTGGAGCAGGTTTTTTACCAGGTGGTCGGCATTCTGGCCGCATTTGCCTGGTCATTCGTCATGACCAGCATAATCCTGCTGGTGTTGAAGCCCACCATGGGTCTCCGGCTCAGTGAACCGGATGAGGAGAGGGGCGTAGACCTGTCGCAGCACGGAGAAGCGTGAATCGCGCAACTGCTCACTTCCCCCTCAACTCTGAACAGAGTAGGTTTCTGGCCAGCCAGCGTTGATCCATGGACGCGCCCGGCTACCTGGCGCGGCGATCTGTTCCCGTAGGGCCAGCGTAATCACCAGTGACGGCGCCCGGTGGCAGACGGCGCCGATCACCCCCTTACCCCCTCGCCGGTAGATCCGGCGGGGGCTTTTTCGTCCACAAATTGACACGCCCCGCGCCGGAAGGCGCTGTTCCCCTCCAGCAGCCTGGATACGGTGCCCAAATCTGGCCCCTTTACTGGGGCGAGGGGTATCAATAGCGGCCCGTATGGACGGCACCCTGGCGGGGACGATCGGATTGCGATTTCCATCGCGGCGACCGCGCGGTTGCCAGGCTTGGCGACGAATGGCAGGCAACTTGGCGGCGATTTCCGCAATCCAACCCGTGGACGTCAGGACGGCGGAAATCGCAATCGGGTCGGCATCGGGATGTCCCGCACGAGCCGATTTACGTAATGACCCTTGGACGAACCACGGCGGGTATCACTACTCCATTGCGAAAGCTCCGGCTATTTGGCCCAGTGCTATAAAGTGTTCTAACGGATGAGAGCAAGGTATGCCGGTACTGCGGTACGAACGTTCCCGTCTTCCCAATGTCCGCTGGCCGTAGGGTCATTTGTCCCGGAGTTGACGGCTCCGGCCTCCGGGCCAGACCCCCTTCGGGGCGAGTGCGAAGTCCGCGGGATTGTCGAACCTGCCAGGGTCCCTTCGAGAATGTTTGGGGCGACGTGGTGTTCTTACAGGCCGAACGGATGCGACGGGCAAGGCGCTGATGGACCGGTTGCAATCGAAACACCCTGACCGTCTCACCGGGGCACGGTTGCGAATCATGCAACGCAGGGTGAAAGAGTGGCGCGACATCATGGCCCAAAAGCTCGTTTGTGCTTCGTCCAGCGCAGGCTCGGCGGAACCCGGTGGATTGCCGGTGTTAGCGCTGGCCGGAGCGGATTCCAAGTGCTAAAGTTTCGGTAACATTTGTTGAGGCAATGCGCTTTCAGCTTGCCCCTGGGGTCGCCACGCAGCAGGGGCTCAATCTCCTCTTCCCACACCCCGTCAAAGGGATCGGGCCGGGTCCGCCACCACCGCTCCTGTTTCGTCTCCGACGGCAACGGGCCACTCTGCCATTTACGTGCCGAACGCACGCACATCCCGGCCACCGCGGCCGCCGTTTCCTGGGTCTTTCCTTCCATAAGTTTCTGCCTCAACAGCCTGACTTGTCGGTCCTTGATCAAAATCCGGCACCTCCGTGCCGGAAGGTTTTACCCAATCCAGACCGGCAAGAATAGTCAGCGTCAGAGGCATTCCTTATTGTCGTCCATCAGCTGCGTTTCTCCTCCGGCACCCCCGCCGCCTGGCACCGCTCATCGTCCGAAGTCCAGCCCACCGGCAGATACAGCCGCTTGTCCACCAACGCCCGACCCAACGGGCTGACGTAGGCCAAGAACATACCCGCCTGGCAGTTCGCCAGCTTCCCCAGTCTGCCGCAATACTGCCTCGCCACCCCCACCGACTTCACACCCTGCTTGGGAAAGTCGCTGCCGTCCAGCACCCATACCCCCTCCCGATGCTCTAGCCGAGGCCCCAGGTACTCTTGGAGCCGGCCCATCACCAGGTCGTCGTCCCAAGGTGCCTCGGTAAGAAAACGCTGCATCCCCTGGGCGGATACGCCCACTGACTCCGACAGGTTCTCAGCGTTGCGCCGGTCCTGGGACTGCACCAGCAGGGCTTGGAGATAGTTCTGACCGTGCTCCCGCGATTCCCGACGGCCAAACAGCGGACTGAAGTAAGTGTGAAAATCCTGAAAGGCCCCGCACATCTGCCCCAAAGCCGCCGCATCTACCACCTTACCCCACCTCCCGTGGCCTGCGCTAACTCGCCAACTATCCTACCATACCAACCGTCGTTGTAATATTATGGGACAGCCTCCAATGCGTAGAGGTTGCCATCATGGGAGACGATATACAGGGTTGTCGCAGCCACCACAGGACTGCCGGTTATCTTGCCTCCTGTCTCGAATCCCCACGACAACTGTCCGTTGAGGGCGTCCAAACCGGCAACCGTACCTGATTCGGTACCAACCAGGACGGTAGGTCCCGCCACGGTGGGGGCAGTGGTCACCGGACTCCCCATGTCCGTTTGCCACAGCACCTCTCCCGAGGATGCCCCCAAAGCAGAGACCACGCCTGAGACGCTGGCAACGTAAACTCTACCGCCGGCGACAGCCGGCGATTGGGCCACGTCACCTTCGACCTGGGCCCCCCATACACTTCCCCGCTGCGACGGCGGATGGGGCAGCCAGCCCCAAACGTGAAAGGTGGTCTTCCAAAAGAGGCTGAAGCGGTCCCAGGGTAGGGACCGTTCCCGCCAGTTTATGGCCCACACGCGGCCCTTCTGGGACCCGACGTACACCCGGTCAGCCTGGGTAGCCGGTCCGCCCAGGATTTGTCTGGCCCTGCCGATGTCATACACCAAGCGCCGCCGCCCAGTATTAGTGTCCACCACATGGAGCAAATTGTCCTTGGAGACCACTACGAGAGCGTTATCGGCGAGGCAGACTGCCGCTATCACCCAGTCATCGGTGGTGAAGCTCCACAGCACAGCTCCGCTGGCTATATCCAGGGCGTAAAGCTTTTGGTCTCCCACTCCAATGTACACGGTGCCATCGCGGACAACAGGGGATGCCAGGATGGGGCTCCCCATGTCCCTGTTCCACTGCAGAGCTCCCGTCATCGCATCCACGGCCAGTACCCGGCCAGGCCGAATGGCGTAGACCACCAGCCCCCCTGCCACGGCGGGGGTAGAGCTTGAAGGAAAGCCTGTAATATGCTCCCAGGCCGGTAAGCCCGTTGTCCGCTCCAGCGCGACGAGCTTGCCCGTCTCCGTAGTAAGGTAAACCAGGTCGCCCGCCACGGCTGGTGGGTTGAGCAGGGGGCCGCCTGAACTGTAGGACCACTTAATCTCATGGGGGTATGGGACAGGGTTTGGGGTGAACCCGGTGCCTTCCCCCGTGCGCCTCGCCTGCGGCCAGTCCCTAGGGTCCAGGGTCGGCGCAACATCTGTGGAGGCAGCAGGAGGGTTGGGGGCCAGTCCCAGGTAGTTCCAGGATACCCAGAAGGCCAAGAGCGCGGTGACTGCCAGGGCAATCCCCGGTATGAGCAGGCGGCTACGGAGAAAGCCGAATCTACGGCTGCGGGACAGCCGCTCCGCCTCGGCCCGGGGAACGGATATCATGCCTGAAAAGGCTTCACAGTTGGCGCACCTTTGCGAACCGGGCACCGCCTCAATGTAACCACAGAAACGGCACACTCGGACTTGTTCCATGGCAACCCCCCGACCAAGAATGGTCCTACTGCTGGCTCCAGTAGACCTTCCGCGTGCTGAAGATGGTCCGGAAACTGGGACGCGGCGTTGGACCGCCCCGTCCAGTGGCGCCCGCCGACGCTATCCCTGCGGATGCAGAGTACGACATGGCCGACGCAATGTCGTTTTGCGCCGCATCGCCATCCTACCTTCGATTGGTAATTTGGTGGACTTTCCACCTTCGGCCCGTACTACGGTAGATCCGCTGTTATTTCGGTGATTTTCTCAACAAGCCCTTGCTCCGCTCACGCGTACCCACTTGTATGTTGCAGTGGCCCTGTGGATAGGCCAATCTACGGGGAGGGTGAGAGGGGAGCGTCGAGTACCCACAGGCTGAGTTGGACCATTACTCCAAGCCGCACCGGGCGTAAGTTTGACACCCCTCCCGCCACGGTTGTCGCTCCGAACGGATACCCGGGCTCGATGCCCGCATCTGCAAGCGTGGAGGACGCCGCCATTATGACACTGGGAGGATTAGGGATGGTAGTCATAGCTGGCATTGACGTAGGCAAGCGCAGCCTGGAGGTATCGGTGGCGGAAGGCCCGGTGAGGCGTTTTCACAACACCGCCTCGGGAATCCACCAACTGCTGTCCCACTTGGTGGAACAAGGGGGTACTCCAAATGAGTAACAATGGTTACAGAGCCAGCCTGAGCCGGGTGTGGGCCATGGTCCTCGGCTTGGTTCTCCCTTCATCCGGGGCAGTTTCACCGGCAACGTAATTGCTGCCGGTCAGCGCTCCCCCGTCCAGGAGCATGACTTCCTCGCCTACCGCGAGTAGCGCCAGTTTCCGCAGGTTGCGAGCTGCATTCTCGTTGCGGTCATGATGGGCGCCGCAGTCGGGGCAATACCACTCCGGTTCCCGTCGCAGTTCGGCGTTCACCACACCGCATGCAGAGCAGGTCTTGCTGCTGGGGTACCACTGGTCAGCTTCCACGATGCGGGTGCCGTACCATTCGCCTTTGTAACGGATCTGGTGCAGGAGGCCGGACATTCCGGCGTCGGCCAGCGCCCTGGACTGCATGCCAGCCCTGATCATTCCGGAGACGTTCAGAGTCTCAATCCCCAGGGTGTGGTACTTCTGCACCAGAGCGTGGCTGACGTGGTGGTGAGCGTTGTCGCGCAGGCCCTTGGCCCGACGGTGGGCGCGGTCAAGGCGGCTTTGGGCTTCCCACCAACCTTGGCTGCCCGGTGTGCGTCTAGCCTGCGCTCTCTGGAAACGGCGTAGTGTCCTGAACGGTCTATTGTACGCCTTGGGATTGGGATAATGCCATTGGCCGTTGGCAGTGTAACTGTTCAGAGTTAATGAGATCTGCGGGCTTTTTGGCCGTTCCCAGAGCCGTGGCCAAGTAGGCAATTCCGGTGCTGAGCCGATCAGATCCCCTCAAACGTGAACAATTACTTGGCAGTTGTTCTGGCTGGTAGTGCGATTCTTGATTGGGATGTTCGCCGCCGCTGTCCACCGCGAGTGGGCTGATTCCCACGTCTACGCCACCCGCCGATTGGGTTTCTCGGTTGGGCGACGCGACGGGCGGTTTCCAGTAAGCGACACTGGCGTACCAGCGACCGTTGCGTTTTCTGATGGTGATCTCGTAGGGGATGCCTTCCGGCAGTTCACGGGTCATCCTGACGCTGCCCAGGTATGGCAGCCGGATCCGCCGGTGCCCGTCGTACTTGATGACGGCGACACCCGAGGCGGCCAGGAACGATCCCGTGCTGGTGTGGTTCTTCTTGTGGAAGACCGGCTTGCGGGCTTTGAGTTCTGGGTTGCGCCAGCGCGAGTGGGCGTTTCGGTAGTTTCTACACGCGCCCTGGGCCACGAACTTGCTCACCTTGGTGACGAAGGTGAGTGGTGGTTCGGGCTTTTTGTCCGAGCATCTCTTCAAGCGTTTGGCGGTGTTTAGTTCTTTCTCAAGCTCGAACGGTGTGAGCCATAAGCCGGTGTCGCGGCCAGCTTGGTCGTTGGCCACCAGGCGGTTGTAGACGAAACGGGCGATGCCCACGCTGCGCTGTGCGTAGCGCTCCTGTCTGGTGGTGAGTTCTAACTGGACGATTATGGCCGACGGCAGCCACCCGTCTGGACAGGAACTGGCCTGTTGGCGCTTCTTGCCCGGTAGCTCAACCACTGGCAGCCTCCATGGCGCGCCTGGCCTTGTCGGCAGCAGAGCGTTTGCCGTACAGACGGGCGCAGAAACAAGTCAGTATCTCAGTCATGTCGCGCACCAGATCATCGGATACCTCAGCACCGTCAATGACAATCAATGAACCGCCCCGAGCTTGTAGCATGGCTTCGACCATTCCAACGCCGAACCGTGCCAACCGCTCCCGATGCTCGATTATCACGGTATGCACCGTGGGATCTCCCAGAAGCTTGAGCAGTTTCGGTCGACGGTCGTTCAGGCCGCTGGCTATCTCGGAAACTACATCGTCCAGCGGTATGTGGTTTTGCCCAGCGTAAGCCCAAAGCCGGTTGGCCTGGTTTTCCAGATGAGGCTTCTGCTCGGCGCTGCTGACCCGGGCGTATCCGACCATGCGGCCAGATGGAGCATCCGGATTGGCCAGGACGTAGATAATGTTGCCGATCTTCTTGGGCTGAAGTTCGGGCGGGAGAGTGCCAGCATTGTAGTGTCGCCACGCGGTCATACGGTGCATGCCGTGCTGCGCTGCCCATTGTGACAGACGAATGTAGTTGCTGATAGTCATTGTTATCTGATGTTACTTATATCACCAACTTAAGGCAAGGCCACTGGGGCAGTATGCGAACCCACCGGCGGCTACGAACGACAGTTGGTCCGACTGCTGCGGGAGGCCAGGTTCCCAGTGCAACTGGCCCACCCCAACCGAGTGCGCGCTTTCGCTCGGGTTTGCGGCTACGAAGCCAAAACCGACCCCCTGGATGCGCAGGTGTTGGCCCGCTACGGTCGGATGTTCCCGGACCCAGCCCTCAACCGGCCGAACCGGAGCGTCAGGAGTTGCAGGACTTGTTGCGCCGGCGTCAGCAACTGGTAGCCCAACGAGTGCAGGAACGGCACCGGCTGCGTCAAGAACTTGCGATCCCGGTGATCCAGTCGATCCAGGATCATATCGCCTGGCTGGATCAGGCAATCGCCCAACTGGACCAGAAGTACCAGAACCTGTTGCGCCAGCACCGCGCCCTGGCCCAACAGGCCACCCTGTACCGCAGCGTACCCGGTGTGGGACCCATCACCACCGCCACCCTGGTGGCCGAACTCCCAGAACTCGGCCATCGGGATGGCAAGGCGCTGACCGCATTGGTGGGCTTGGCCCCCTGGTCCCGAGACAGCGGTCAGAAGCAGGGATACCGATCCATCCGGGGCGGTCGCAGCATGGTCCGCCGGGCCGTGTACCTGGCCGCATTGTCGGCAATTCGAACCGACGCGACACTGGGCGATTTCTATCACAAACTGCGGCAACGGGGCAAAGCTGGCAAGGTCGCGCTGGTGGCAGTCATGCGCAAGCTCCTGATGCACCTCCACGCTGTGGCACAGCGGGGTACACCTTGGGTGCCTCAACCTGCTTCACCAACCGCCTGAACACCATTGACATCCAACACGGATACTTTGAGGTGATGGGTTGAAAAGGGTCGGTCTCTCCGGGTAGGGAATGGGTTAGCTGCCACATTCCTGCCTTGGGGAGACCGACGATGTCATGGTATCACCGGATTGCCACCTTTCTGAACTACTCGCTGCCCCATTTGCGCGCGACCCGTCGGATCAGTCTGGCCCTGCTGACGGTCGCTATTTTGGAGCGTCGCGCCCTGGCCATATCGGTTTTGGTGCGAGCTTGGCAGATCCAGCTGCCCTATTCTCACCACGAGCGTAAGAAACGGCTCTTTCGCTTTCTATCCAACACCGGCTTTGACACCGTAGCGGTACAGACAGCGCTGTTGGGCCCAATCTGTCAGGCGGCCCGATTGCGGGGACTGACGCCGATCATGATCGACTGGTCTGATCTGGGTCGGGGACGCAACGGACTGTTCGCGGCGGTGTGTTTTCGAGGTCGAGGGCTGCCCCTGCTCAGTTGGGTGTCCACGCCGGAAGAGTTGGACCCTTCCCAGAGCCGGGTGGAGGAGTTCTTCCTGCGCCGGCTGCTCTACCACCTGCCCACCACCATCCGGCCGCTGCTGTTGGCCGACCGGGGCTTCGGACGGGCCAGCCTGATCCACTTCTTGCAACAGATGCTTGCCACACCGGCTACACAGTGGCCTACGTGATCCGCATCAGGGGCGACGTGGTGGTACGGAGCGCTGAGTATCGTGGTAGGTTGCGGGACTATCCCCTGGGCAAAGGCCGGATCAACTTCTGGCCGCACACCCTGTACCGTTCCGACGGCGCGGTGGTCATCAATCTGGCGCTCTACTGGGCCCGCGGCCACCGGGAGCCGTGGTACCTGGCTACATCGCTCACCGACCCTCGTAAAGCAGTGCGGATGTATCGCAAGCGGATGCAGCCGGAGCAGTACTTCAAGGACGGCAAGCAGCGATTCGGGTTGAACCGGAGTACTGTAACCACCACTGGCTGCCTGCAGCGCTTGCTAGTGGGCTTGCTGCTGGCTTGTTGCCTGCTAATCCTGATGGGAGTGCGGGCATCGCCAACTTTCCGGCGACTGGTCTGCTCCCGCGGCAAGCTGGGCATCCTCAACTTGGGTTACGAATACTATCTCGCCACACCCGACCCGCCAGATAACCCCTTCTCCATCCAGCGCTACCGAACCGGGTACGCGTGAGCTTGCTCCGCCCTTGACATCTGTCTCGAATTCTGCTTCTATTGGCGGCTACATAGACTGGCTACTATCCCAAACGCCATTGTTCGGACGAATATCGTTATAAGGAGGCCCAGAAGTGTCGTATATGAGGATCCAAAATCTTAGGGCGTTGGCAATAACATCTCTGACCCTGCTAGTCCTGTTGATTGTCGCTTGCGGTACTGCCGGGCAACCCGTCCAACAGGCGGAACCCCAGGTCGTCGAGAAGGAGGTCGTGAAAGAGGTAGAAGTTACCAGGGTAGTCCAAGTGGAAGTAGAGAAGGAAAAAATAGTTGAGAAAGTAGTAGAAAAAGAGGTCCCAATAGAGAAGGTGGTGTTCGCCACCCCAGTAGCCGGCGTTCACCAGACGGAGAGACCCGACTGGGTGAGCATTGGCGCCGACCACCACTACAATGGGGACTTCGTGTTTGTGCACCGGGCCAACCCCGGGTTCCTGGACTTGCACTATGGGGCCAGTTCCACCACTACCCTTATGCCCTCTGGCCCTCGGTTCAACCAACTCCTGATGTACAACCCCAGGGAGCCGAAGGAGATTGTCGGCGACCTGGCCCAGAGTTGGGAGATCAAGGATGGAGGTAAGAATTTCCTGTTTCGCCTGAACGATGCCAACTGGCACGACGGCACCCCGGTCACTGCCGAAGACATCGTTTGGAGCCTCAACCGAATGGCGCAACCCGACGTCACGCGGGGCCGAGTCACCGCCATCCGTTCCTTTTACGAGTACCAGACCGCAGTGGCAGTGGACGACAAAACGGTGCTGATGCCCCTGAAGTTTCCCTCATCGACGGCTCTGGGCTGGCTGGCGGTAGACTACTACAAGATGTATCCCAAGGCTTTGGAGAGCGTGAGCCAGGACGACTTCAACTGCTGTTTCAAGAACACCTTCGGCTCCGGCCCCTGGAAGTTCAGGTCCTGGAAGAAAGGCGACTCCTACGAGTACGACCGCAACGACGATTACTTCAAGGACCCCATGCCCTATGCTGACGGCATGAAGGTGTTCATCATCACCGACTACGCCCGGCGTCTGGCCACCCTCAAGACCCAGCAGGTTATGGGACGGTACGCCCTGGGCGGCATCCTGCTGGCGGACGTGGAGCAGGTGCAGAAGGAGACCGGCGGCAAGATGCGGGTTCTGAAGGGCGGCGCCGCCGGTATCTACGGTTTCTGGTTCCACTGGAACCGGCCGCCGCTGGATGACCCCCGGGTGCGTAAGGCGATGTACCTGGCCCTGGACCGCCACGAGATCGCTGAGATCTCCCAGGGTGCTTCAGCCTTCTTGGTTGGCAACTTCTTCCCGCCTGGCTATGCCCTCAGTGAGGAAGAAGTCATGTCGTTGCCAGGCTTTCGCGTCAACGCCGAAGGCGGGAAGCATCCCGACGACTTGGTGGAGGCCAAACGGCTGCTGACCGAAGCGGGCTACCCCGATGGGTTCAAACTGACCTACAACGTGGATCAGAGCAAGTTTTCACGGACCAACAGCGAGCTGATGGCGGACCAGTTGAGGGAGAAGCTCAACATCGATTTGGAACTTCAGGTTGCCGACCGGGCTACTTTCTACGCCCAGTTGCGGGATGGCACCCACGACATCAGCCAGATCGGCACCGGCCTTTACTTCAAGGAGCCGGAAACGGTGCTGGCCCAATGGTTCTTCCAGGACACTCTCCGCAACCCTCATAACTGGTCCCACCCCCGCTTTACCGAGTTGATGGATTTGCAGGGGAAGGAACTGGACTCGGAGGTCCGACGGGAATATTTCCGGGAGATGGCGGAAATTCTCAACGAGGGCGAGAGCCACTACGTTCCCCTCTATTGGGTTGCCAGCAGCGGCATCATCGACTACCGGATGCAGAATTTCCGGCCGCCCTACCACCCGCATACCATCTGGACCTGGGAGCACGCTTGGTGGGACCCGGACGCGGAGCTGCTCGGGCCGGACGCTCCCCCCATCGAGTAACGCCTTCCCTTCTGTCTGATCTTGACGCCACACCCGGCTGTCCTGGGGCGCCGTCTTAGTGCCCCAGGACAAAGGGAACATTGTCCAACCCAGACGAGTGAGAACTGCCAAGCATAGACAGTGACCTTTGACTCCCAGTTCCCGGATGGAGAGGTCACCGAACCGTCGGGAGGAGTGATGATAGGCTACATGGTGAGGAGGATAGGCCTCTTCATTCCCACCATACTTTTGACTACCGTAATCGTGTTTGCCCTCTTCTTCCTGGTCCCCGGTGATGCTGCGCTGTTCATCCTCACCGGCGAGGAAGGGGCGGGAGCGGTTACCGAGGCGGACCTGCAAAAGCTGCGCCAGGAACTGGGCTTGGACCGTCCCGTTCATATCCAGTACTTCGACTGGCTGTGGAATACCCTGCGCGGCGATTTGGGAATCTCCATCTGGTACCGGGAGCCGGTCACCGACGAAATCCGGGACAAGTTTGCCGTTACCCTGCAATTATCCATCATGGGCATCATCATGGCTTTTGTCGTGGCCGTGCCGATGGGCATGATTTCCGCCGTGCGGCAGGACACCTGGCCCGACTACGTCTGCCGGTCACTGACCCTCATTGGGATAGCCCTGCCGACTTTCTGGTTGGCGATCCTCATAATCTACTTCTTGGCCTACGTCTTCAACTGGTTGCCTCCGTTAGGTTACGCCACCCTGTGGGAGGACCCCATCCTCAACCTGAAGCAGCTTTTCTTCCCGGCTCTGGCCATCGCCTTTCACGATCTGGCTTTCACCGCCAGGGTAACTCGCTCCTCCATGCTGGAGGTGCTGCGGGAAGACTATGTGAGGACGGCCCGGTCCAAGGGGCTGCGCGAAACCAAGGTGCTAGGCAGGCACGCACTCAAGAACGCCATCCTGCCCATCATCACGGTGTCGGGCTACCAGTTCGCCCGTCTGCTGGGCGGCACCATCATCATCGAGACCATATTCGCCGTACCGGGCCTGGGGGCTTTCCTGATAGAAAGCATCATCCACCGGGACTTCGTCGTAATCCAAGCGGTGGTTCTGCTCACTGCGGCAGTGGTGCTGACCTTGAACCTGATCATCGACCTAGTCTACGGCATGCTGGACCCCAGGATACGGTACCAGTGAGGCCGTAGCCGGGAACCTCGGCCAAATTCCCCTCGGCGATTCGAGCCACGGAGCCATCTCGCTAACTTGAAAGCAGGACGATAATGTTAGAGCAACAGAGATCTGAAGAGTCAGCATTGACCCGTGCGGGAGTCAGTGTCGCAGATCGGGGTCAGGATGTTGGAGCCGGACTTTTGCGCTTCTGCCGGAGCAAGCCCCTGGGGGCTGCGGGGGGTATAATTACCATTCTGCTCATCGTAATGGCCATACTGGCCAACGTCATTGCCCCTTATCAACCCAAGGAGAGCCTGGGCCGGGAGAATGTCCACCTGCGACCGCAGCCAGGCCACATAATGGGTACCGACCACGCCGGCCGGGACGTGTTGAGCCGGGTAATCCACGGGGCGCGCATTTCATTGTACGTGGGCTTCGGCAGCGTGGTGGCGGGGATTGCCCTGGGGTTCATCCTAGCGGTGGTCACCACCTACGCGGGCGGCGTCATAGACCTCTGTTTCCAGAGGTTGGTGGACTCGCTGATGGCCTTGCCGGGCCTCATAATCGCCCTGGCAATTGTGGCGGTGCTGGGGTCATCCCTGCAAAACGTCATGGTCGCCATCGTAGTTGGGATGTTGGCACCGGTGATACGAACCGTACGCTCCCAGGTGCTGACCACCAAGGAGTTGGACTACATACTTGCGGCCCGGGCCATCGGGGCTTCCCCCTTGCGCCTGGTATTCCGGCACATCGCTCCCAATTGCATGGCGATAGCCCTGGTGGTAGCCACCTACTACCTGGGGCTGGCGATAACCATCGAGGCTTCCCTCAGCTTCTTGGGGGTAGGGGTTCCCCCGGACGTCCCCAGTTGGGGTGGGATGTTGAAGCGGGCCGCCGAGGAGCATGTGAGGACGGCCCCCTGGGTCGCCATGTTCCCGGGACTCGCCATCTTCGTCGTGGTGTTCGGGTTCAACCTCTTGGGCGATGCCCTGCGGGACGCGTGGGACCCGAAGTTAAGGGGGAGATAAGATTTATACCTCTTCCAACTACCTAAACCAAGGCGCAGGTGAGATGCCCAGTACTATGGGTAGATTTGAGAAGGAACTGGGCCAGCATGCCCTTGAACCTCCGAAGGGTTGGTCATGAGTGTGCAGGAGGTAAACCAGTTTCTCACAGAATAGCAGTAGGATGTCCGAGAATTGGACTGGTGGCTCACTCTTGCGCCGACACCCCTGCTAAGGGCGGGGGGAACACGTACAGCTACAGATGCCGAGACCGCAGATCCCCGCCAGGATGCTTGAGCGATCAGTTCGGTCAGGTTCAGTCCTATTTACCGCACCGGCCGATGGCTGGCCCCCCTATTCCGCCACCATCGTAACCGACCCCGGGGACCTGTGTAAAAGGCGGCGGTAAAGTGTGCCAGGAGGGCGGGTCGACTGCCGGGTAATGGTGTCGAAGGTCAGGGAAAATGTCCGGCTAAGTGTTCAGCGAAAACGTCACTCGCTCATGTTGCCATGGTATCCGATGTTGACGAAATGGGAACCCTCTGCGCCTGTCGTGCTGGAGGGCCTCCGGCCTCCAGATATCTCCTGATGGTGGACCTGTGGATCCCCAGCTCCCGCTCAATTGCCCGCAGCGACATGCCCTTCCGTCTGGCTTTCTGCACCACTTTCCATCGCTCCTTCTGAAGGAAGGTCGGCTTGCGCGGAGCGACAGTCGGCGGTGGTGCGGCAGCAGGCTCACCATCAGCGACGCCCTCTTGATCTGGGTCGTGTTCCTGGCTTGAGGTCAGCGGCATGAGGTGCGCCGTCCAACGTTCATCCCAGTGGTTGACCCCGATGGACGCAACCGGAGGCACTGCGTTCGGTCCGTTACCATTGCGGAGGAATGCCGGCACCGGCGGGGCTTCTTGCGCGGCGACTATACGCCCGTCATGGCGCACCTTGAGCTGGCCGTCCAGTCCTTCCAGAACTTCCACCGCCGCCCCGGCATAGCTGGGGTGTTCCGGCGCTGGCAGCAGTTGGAGCGTGCGCAACTGAAACCGCACCGTATCAGGGTCTTTCGATTATTTGGGTGGTGCGCCGATCAAGGCTAACGGACGTGATGGATGCACGGCGCAGCGGCGCAAGGCGGCGGCGATATTGGTTTCCCCAGCCAATCGCAGCACACTGATGACCACATTGCGCAGGGCCGCCATGATCTGAGGCGCCGAGCCCGTGCGCACTTGGGAGCGGTCTTCATCAAAGGTAACGTCCCGTACCAATGCACTCGGTTCTCGATGCCCCAGTGTCCTCGCCAAAGTGCGAGGAGCCGGTCGGCGTCGGCTTCCTCGGGCGGCAGGCTGGTCACGGCGTAAGCCACTTCTCGCCCAGTGACGTTCTTCTTGCGGACGATGCGCTCTATCTTGCATACCTGGGCCCGGTGCGGCCAGTCGCTGTAGCCCACCAGCAGGTCGGAGGCCCACAACCGCCGCTGTTCCACCCGACCACCGTGCTGGCCTATCTGGACTGCCTGGGGTGGCGCCGGAGGCGCCCCATTCCAAGCAGGCGCCCCATCCCATACGGCCGTGATGTCCTCCAACCGGGTGGGCTGGTTGTGCTTTACCGCGAGGAAGTAGTGCCCCCTTGAGCCACGATCCGCTGACACACCTCCCGCTGGGTGAACTGGGCATCGCCGGTTACCACCAGACCTTCCAGGTCCAACTGCCCCAGCAGACCCGCTACGGCAGCCAACTCGTTCTTCTTCTCCCCCACCGCCTGCTGTCCCACCACGATCCCAGCCTGATGGGCATACGCCGCCACCAGATGCACCCCGGGCAACTGATCACCCGGGCAACTGATCACCGTGGATGCCCCGCAACCTTTTACCGTCAATGGCCACCGCCGCACTCTCTGACAAGCCGCGCTCCTGCAGCCATTGCCCCAACACCCCTTCAAATGCCTCCCGATCCAACCGGCTGAACACCTGATGCAGCGTGGACACGCACGGCGTCCGCTCCCGGGTGAACCCCAAGGCCTCGGACACTTCCTGACCCTGATCTCGGCCCCATTGGCTAATGGCGTACAGACTGCGCGCTCCGCACAGCATGGCGCACACCGCCAATCCCAAAATCGCCCCCAGAGGATGACGCTTCCCATGGGCGCTGCGCGGATCCCGCACCCGACCCAACACCTCAATCAGCGACAATCCAGCTTCTGATCCCGGCTCTGTCCTCATCACGCACCCTCAAACCTGTGGCTGCCCCTACCCTATATCTCCGGCGCTTTTTCCGTAACTGTTCACGTTTGAGGGGATCTGATCGGCCCAGCGCCAGAATAGCCTACTTGGCCACGGCTCTGAGAAGGGCCAAAAAGCCCGCAGATCTCATCAACTCTGAACAGTTACCTTTTTCCTCCAAGCTTGCCGCTACCCTTGTTTCCCATATAATCGAAAGACCCTGCGCCGATATCCAGAAGATGGCATCCGTCGTATAACGGGCCCTCGCATGGGTGGCGCGACGAAGCCTGCACAGTGGTGGTGACGCAATCCGCGATGTGGGGTGGGAAAACTAGGTCGGCGGCATTCGGAATTAGCCGGCGCCGGGAGTTCGCGCGCGGGCCGGTTCACGTAATGACCCTTGTACGAAGCGCCCCCAGTATCATTACACCCGCTACACCCCATCATCCGCCGCCGGCCTCAGCCTGATATTGCGGATGGACCGGTCGACCTCCGCGATGATTCGCCTCCTGACCCGGGGGGCCAGCTGGTTGATCCCCTCAGCGGCGTCCAGCGTCGCCCAGTCCGTCATCCGGCCCAGTCGGTTGGCCAGCTCGATCAGCGGATCCGGTGACCCGGTCGCCTCCGTGAGTATCACCCGGCCGGTGGGCGCGTGGGACAGGCTGTACACACTCTCGTCGTCAGCGTTCCGGTGTACCACCAGGCTCGCGTCACCCGTCTCGTAGCAGCTGACGTCCCGCCACTCAACGCCTTCCCCATCATCCTGCGACGCGTCCGCCTCGACCGGGACGGCAAATGCCAGTAGGTGTGCATTGGCGGTGAGAAACGCCTAGACTCCGTGCAGCCCAGCAACTGCATGGGGAACGGTTCTGCCATGCGTGCGTCGGTTCTATTAAGTCTCACCGGAAAGGACGGCAATGATGGAAACTTACATCGGGAAGACGATTTCCGATTTCACACTTCAGTCCAGCGATGGACAGACGATATCCCTTAGCAGTCTTCGCGGACAAAAGGTCCTGCTGTACTTCTTCACGAGTCCGGGCGGTGGTAATTGAACCCGCATGGCTCTTGGGTACCGAGAGCATGCTGCCGAGTTCACCGAGAGGAACGTCGTGCTGTTCGGAATCCATGACGGAAGCTTGGATGCTGCACGCCAGTGGGTCGAGGAAGAGCAGCTTCCGTTCGCGGTCCTGAACGACCCTGATCGACGAGTAGGCATTGAGCTAGGCATGTCCGCTCTCGATGGAGAGAGGTACGTCAAAGACCCGTCAGACGGGAAAAGGCCCGCAGTTGTCATCGACGAACACAGTGTGATCTGCGAGTGGGAATCCGACATGAACCACACCGATCAGATTGCAAAGTTACTGGAGCGTCTGTAGGACGACCTCAACGGTGCGGGCTTTTCGACTGTTGCCCGCCCTTGTGCAGCCGGCAAAACGGGGTTCAGCTCGGACTGTGGCTTAGCAGGCCGATATCGAAAGGCGCAAAGCTGGAGCGCGAAGCCCAGCCGGTTGTGTCCCCCGCGCCGCACCCGGATCTGCTCGATGTCGTCGTCGGACAGCGTGTAATGGCGCAGCAGGGTGGCTTCGTCCGTGGGCAGATCGAACAGGGCCGCGCGCTGGCGCGCGCTCCAGATGCTTCGTCTCGGCATGTTCCACCGCTCCGTTATCCGTTCATCCCGGCAGGCGCGGCGCTGTCCGTAAGAGGGGATCGTCCAGCGGACGGCCCAGCCCGTCGCCGCCGACCCCGCCACTCCCGAGCCAGGAGCGTCTCATATGAATGGTAGGGTGACAATTGCGCAAGCGGGACCCTATCCGTACACTTCCCCCATGACGGCAACGCTCATCGGATACGCGCGCTGGTCCACCGGCCGCCAGGATCCGGCGGCCCAGCGCCAGGCGCTCCTGGAGCTTGGCGTCGCCGAGGATCGCATCTACACCGATCACGGCCTCACCGGCACGACCCGCCCCGGCCTCGACCAGGCCCTCGCCGCCGTGCGCGCAGGCGACACGCTGGTCGTGCCGAAACTCGACCGGCTGGCAAGGTCCGTCCCGGATGCCCGCGCCATCGCCGATCTGCTTCGGGAACGAGGCGTGAAACTGGCCCTCGGACGGGCGCTCTACGACCCGGGCGATCCGATGGGAAAGATGTTCTTCAATATCCTCGCCACCTTTGCCGAATTCGAAGCCGATCTCATCCGCATGCGCACCCGCGAGGGCATGGCCATCGCCCGCGCCCGGGGGAAATTGCACGGCAAGCAGCCCAAACTGTCCGACAGACAGCAGCGGGAACTCTCCCGCATGCATGCCACCGGCGAGTATTCCATCAGCGATCTCGCCGAGCTCTTCTCCGTCTCAAGACCAACTGTCTATCGCACACTCAACCGGCGCCTTTCCCTTTAGCGTACGATCCTGCCCCCTACCGGAATCCACCCCAAGGTGTCAACATGACCACCAAGCCGACGAAAGCGCCAACCACGCCACCGCTGCCGGATCCGCCGCGGCGCGAACCCGAGGACATGACCGCCTTCAAGCACCTGGCCAATACCGGCAATGTTCACCACCTGATTCACCACCTCGGCAATCCGGACACCACGCTGGTCGCCGGCGAGCACTACATAACACCCGATCTGACCGGAGACCTTACCGGACGGCACTATCCCAACCTGTTCATCGCCTTCGGCGTGGATCCGTCGGCCTACCGGCGGAGCAACGCCTACATCATCCCCGAGCAGAGCAAGCCGCCTGATTTTGTGCTGGAGATAGCCTCCCGCAGCACCGCCTACATCGACATCACCGACAAGCGGCGCGACTACGCCGCCCTGGGCATACCGGAATACTGGCGCTTCGACGAGACCGGAAGGTTCCACGGCACCCGGTTGGCCGGAGACCGGCTGGTGTTGGGTCGCTACGAACCCATCGCCATCGAAGAACTCACCAAGGGCAGCTTGCAGGTCTACAGCCCCGTGCTGAACCTCAACCTGCGCTGGGAGAACGGGAAGCTGACCTGGTACGACCCAGCAACGGGCAGACACATCCTGACCTACGAGGATCAGCGCGAGCGTGCCGACGCCGCATACCAAGCCCGCCTGCAGGAGCACGACCGCTCCGAGGACAGAATCCGGGAACTGGAAGAGGAGAACCGCCGGCTGCGCAACCAGTAGCATCGTCCGACAAAAACATCGCAAGAGCCCCGCACATACGTGCAATAGGCGGTACCTTCGAGTTCGGGTTCATCCTCCTCTGGCTGGCCAACTGTGGCTTCGGACGCCCGCAACGCCTCGGCAGAATCGGCGGATTAGCGTCTGCACCGTGCAGGCGCTTATACTACTCAGGCACAAACATACTAGGCCCAACACCAGCCTCAGCCACTCCAAAGCAAGGTGATGACATGACAGATTGGAGTAACTGCCCAGCCGTCGAAACCATGCCAGACCGCTTGAGCGGAGCATGGGTTTTCACCGGCACCAGGGTGCCGGTGTCCGCACTGTTCGGAAATCTCGCCGAAGGCTCCACCATCCAGGAATTCCTGGCCTGGTTTCCGGGAGTTACAGAATCGCAGGTCCGAACCGTACTTGAGCACGAGGTGAGAAGCCTTGACGCCAACGTCAAGATTGAAAATCCTGTTTGACCACAACACACCGGGCCCGCTACGGCATTACCTGCATCTGCATGACGTCGACACCGCCAATGAAAAAGGCTGGGCTGGAGTATCCAACGGAGACCTCATCCGCTTGGCGACGGAACAGGGCTACGACATTCTGATCACCGCCGATCAGAATATCAGACACCAGCAGAATACAAGCCAAAGCGCCATTGGAATTGTGGTTTTGCTTTCCAACCGTTGGCCACTGGTGAGGAACCACACCGATGCCATAATTCAGGCCGTCCGCACCGTTGGACCAGGCGAAGCTGTAACCGTTGCAATTTCACCGCGAGAGTAGCGAAAAAAACACGTCACTGACAACGCCTACTCCGCGTACACAGGGAGCCATCGTCGCAGATATCGGTGAAAGACCGTCTTGCCATGGTACCCCCGCACACAAGAGGCTCTTCCCGCATTAGTGGTTCAGCGTGCGAGGGACAACGATTACCCTCCAGAATGATGACGGCAACCCGTAGCGCGAGCCGAACCCTAGCTGGCACGATGAGACCGTCGCTGACGAACGGCGGCCGGTTTCGTTACCGGCACTACATACCGCGAATTTCCGCACCACAGCCACCAGGACATCCCCGGACACTGTTTTAGGTCTTGTACCACCGGGCGCGTTTCGGGACCTCTACGAGCCTGAAACGGGGCGATTGCCGTGTCCGCCTTCACCAGGGCTTGCCGCAACTGCGGCACGACCGAACGGCACCGCTTGAATAAAGGTGGCGACCGCCAGGCCAATGCGGCTCTCCATCGCATCGTTGTGATCTGGCTTCGTCATCATTGTCTGACCAAGGCATACATACTCCGTCGCACCGGCGAGGGAATGAGCAAGACGAAGTTACCCGTCGCCTCAAACGCTACGTCGCTCGCGGAGTCTTTGCCACAAATGCGGTGCCCAGCAGAAGCGGCCGGTACCCAACCTTGACATCTATAGGAGCGTCATTTCTGTGGGCCAGTTAGCCAGGACTTTGTCGCTGGTCAGCGTCGGCTTGTAGTGTTTGAAAACTGTGCTGCCTGCGGCCTTCCGTAGGAATGATCAGCTGAAGGATAGGATGACCGTACCTCGTGAAAGTATCTCATCACGGGACTTCAGTTGGAGCACTTCGTGCTCGGGGAGTTTTCGCGATATGGTAGCGGTATCGAGGAGGATGGAGACGCCGGCAGGTTCGTTGGTGTGCGTGATCTGCATTTCGTTGCAGGCGCTCTCGAAGAGTTGGTGGCTATGGAAGCGCTGAATGTGGCACCGAGACGTCTTCGTGGTTGGAGAGTAGCAATGGTGATTGTCGTGTCCAATCCAGTTTGTGGTGCATTGCCCTGGCCTGATGTCTGCGCTATTTGTCCACAGGCTCTAACTTGGGTATAGGATCTCGATGAGAGGAAAGACGTATCGGCTATTACGGAGTATTGAACTGGACCAGCATGCCGTCCGGGTCGTAGACGTAGATGCTGCGGATGTCTCCGTCGGCGCCGGTGAAGGACTCGATGGGACCGGCCAATTCAACGCCCTTGTCGAGCAGTTCCTCGGTCAGCGCCTTCACGTCGGCAACGCCGAAGGAGATATGGCTGATGCCGACCATGTCGAGCTTGATGGGTTCCCCGTCGGGGTCATCGCCCGGATGGCTGGTGAGGGTCAGCGTGGGCGTTGCCCCGTCACCGTAGGCAAGGCTGACCCAGCGTCGGGCCCGGCGCCGGTGCAGATAGTTGTGCAGGCGTCCGCTCTCCGTGGGGTCGGTCATGCGGTCACCCAGGACGGTCATTCCCAGTATGTCCCGATAGAACGCCAGGGACCGGTTCATGTCCCTTACGCAGATTCCGATGTGGGTAACGCAGGTTGCTTCCATGACATGGTCTCCCTCAGGCTGATGGCAGCGCGACCCGAAAACGGCCTCGCCCGGCTCCACCGGATGATTGGTAAAAGATTGGGTCGCTAATCCATGGGCAATTTGTGGAGCCAACCCGGCTCCGATATGTCCAGGACCTGCCCGTTGGGACCCGACCACTTCTCCTCGGCCCGAGGCGGACGCGGTTCGCCGTCCCCCGCCACTTCCCGGCGGACAATTTCATTGCCGTCAATGTCGCGCAGCCTGGCTCCCGTATCCTCCAGGTTGTCGACCTGGAATCCGATGTGGTGAATGCCGCTGTAGTTCTCGCCGTTTGGGCCGACGTCGGCGTCCTCGTCGGTCTTCCACTTGAGAATGGTCAGGTTGATGTCGCCGTCGGAAAGCTGGACCTGCCGGGCATTGCGGGCGACTTCGAAAAGTTCGAAGCCTTCCTTGTAGAACTTTGCCACCGCGTCCGGGTCCTCGCAGGTGATGGCGATGTGCTTGATCTTGGCCATAAGGGCACCCCCGAAACTGGAATCGGGACATTATAGCCCGCATCCCGTGTACTGGAGCATTATCAATCTGGGCTCCTGACGCACCCCGCTTGCCCTCGTGGTGAGCGCGTCGAACCACTCGGCGGTCTAGCGCTCGGCCCGGCCTCCTGAATGGCGACCGTTGCCGCGACGAGATTGCCACGTTGCTCTCGCAATGATAGTTTTGCCGCAGTTCGTCGTTGTCATGTGGGCAACGCTTCCTGCTTTTGAAGTTATCCGCGCAGCCTGTGAGGTAGATCATCCATGAGCGCAACCCGAACCCTGGCTCAGTTTATTGCCGACACCGACTTTGAGAACCTGCCGCCTGCGGTGGTGGAAGCGGCCAAAATTGCCATCCTGGACGGTGTGGCCAACATGGCCGCCGGTTCGGTGCAGGAACTGGCCGACATCATCGGCCGCTACGTGCGGGACGCCGGCGGTTCGTCTCAGGCCTCGGTGGTGGGCTGGGGCTACAAGACCAACCCGCCGGCCGCCGCCTTTGCCAACGGGGTCTTCGGCCACTGCCTGGACTACGAGATCCAGGGTTTCCCGCCCACCCATGGCACCTCATCGTGTCTGCCGTCGGCTCTGGCGCTGGCGGAACACCACCACATCCCGGGTGAGCGTGTCATCACCGCCTACGTATTGGGCTGGGAAATCCAGGGGCGGTTGCGGGCCGCCTCAGCGCCGGCCACCGCTCCCGCCTATCACCCGCCCGGCCTGGTGGGTCCCATGGGCGGCGCGGCTGCCGCCGCCAAGACCCTGGGCCTGGACGCTGATCAGACCCTGATGTCCCTGGGAATTGCCGCCTCGCGCACCGGCGGCCTCACGGCCAACACCGGCACCATGGTCAAGTCCACCCACCCCGGCAACGCCGCCCGCATGGGCGCCGAGGCGGCCATCCTGGCCGGCATGGGCTACACGGCCAGCGACGCGGCCCTGGAATCCCCCGTCGGTTACGCGGCCGCACTTTTCGGTGGCGAGTTCGACTGGGACACCGCTACCGGCGGACTGGGCGCGTCGTGGCGGTTGCTCGACCCGGGCTTTGACATCAAGCGGTTCCCCGCCCAAGTCTATATGCAGAACGCCATCGAGGCGGCGCTGAACCTGCGCGAGCAGAACGGTCTTGATCCCGACGATATCGAGCAGGTTACCATTCACCGCCGGGGACGGGGGCATTCGGGGCCGGTACCTCGCAGCGGCCTAGACGGCAAGTTCAGCGTGGAATACTGCGCCGCTGCCGCCCTGCTGGACGGACAGGTGGGTATCGACACTTTCACCGACGCCCGACGCTTCTCCCCGGATATGGACGAAATGCTGGGTCGCATCAGGGTGGAACCGGAAGGCCCCGAATCGGGTGCCACGCTCGCCACCGCTTTGCTCAAAGACAGGACTACGGTTAGTGCCGAATGCGCCGCCTTCAGCGGATCAGCGTCCAACCCCATGTCCCGGGATCAGCGCCTGGAAAAGGTGCGCGACTGCTTCCATCGCGCCCTTTCCGAAGCTGACACTGAGCGCGTGCTGGAGATGCTGGAGAACCTGGAGTGTCTTGACGACGTGGGGCAGTTGATGGGTATATTGGGTCAGCCGGCGGTTGGCAGCGGCTGAACCGCCAGCCCCGGATCGCGTCGGAACCGTCTGCCGCTGTGCACTCGACCTTCGCGGAGTAGTCCTCAGGTCCTTTCGGTACTGCTCCTCCCGTCATTGCCAGCGGAGCGGGGCAATCTGATCGCGGCAACTATCATCGCTTCGGGATCGAGATCGACATGGCGATCCGTTCCTCGCAAGGGCGTGGATGTCGCCCTCGCGATCGACTTCGTTGCGCATGCAATCGACGGCCGTTACGACGTCGGCGTGATCATGTCCACGGATACGGACATATTACCCGCCCTCGAGCTGGTCCATAGCCGCTTCCCGAATGGTCCCCGCGTTGCGGTAGCGGCCTGGCGGGGCGCTCAATATAGCCCGAGACATCGCTTCGCGGCAGTAACGTCTGGTGCCACTGGTTGAGCCAGGTGGATTACAACGCCGTGGCGGATCGGAACAGGTATTAATGCCGGCCGGCGGATTGCATACCGTTATTACGCAAAACTGAATGAGCGCGGCCGTTATTCAGTTTTCGCAGCGAAGTCGCAATGACTCCGCGGCATACTGACAGTCGGGGAGCTCCGACTGCGAGTTGGAGAGTTGACTCGCCGAGTTGGGCAGCCGACGCTGCCCCGGCGCCTGCCTTACCGTGGCGGTCAATGGCGCACCAGTCCACGGGCCAAGCGGTTTTACGATTACCGCAATACTCGCACTCGGTGCAGTGGGTGGGTCGAAGCCGTGGGGCGCTGCACCCGTGGCCAGGGCGATGCGGTGCCCCTCGTTGTAGCCTTCGACGTGGTAGCCGCAGGATGCGTATTCTCCGCAACCGCGCGGACATTCCAGATTGGGCATCATCGCCTCCGGCCAATTCTGGCGTCGTTTCCATTTGCGGGAAGACTTCTGAAACCGCCGCTTTGCTGATCGGGCTTGCCCGGTGAAACCGTGGATATAAAGGACGGAGAGAAAATGTACCGCGTGGGTGGCCGATCGCCGTGTTTGGGTGTCGTTGTCCAGCGATTTTGTCCGTTGGAGCGGTTGATGGCTGGTTAAGTGGGTGGGCGCTCCGTTCTGGGCTATGGGCCTGGCCATGCCGACGCGGCCGCTGTCTCCGCTGAAGAACTTCCAATCAACCAACCCCGCGGCTTTCGCGATTACCTTCACCCGGGGGGCGATCTGTGTCTCCTGCAACCTGGACACTCTCTGACCACCGCCAAGCCCGTCCGCCGGATGGCATCCAGGGCCTGCATCGCGGCGTGAGTAACGGATACCACGGCACCCGGGGTCTCCAAGTCGATCTTGGAGCATACCAAGGTGATGTTGGCATTACTTTCGCCTCGGAACGGTGGAGGTCGACGTCGGAGCCCGAGCAATCTGGTTCACGTAATGACCCTTGTACGAAGCGCCCCCAGTATCATTACACCCGCTACACCCCATCATCCGCCGCCGGCCTCAGCCTGATATTGCGGATGGACCGGTCGACCTCCGCGATGATTCGCCTCCTGACCCGGGGGGGCCAGCTGGTTGATCCCCTCAGCGGCGTCCAGCGTCGCCCAGTCCGTCATCCGGCCCAGTCGGTTGGCCAGCTCGATCAGCGGATCCGGTGACCCGGTCGCCTCCGTGAGTATCACCCGGCCGGTGGGCGCGTGGGACAGGCTGTACACACTCTCGTCGTCAGCGTTCCGGTGTACCACCAGGCTCGCGTCACCCGTCTCGTAGCAGCTGACGTCCCGCCACTCAACGCCTTCCCCATCATCCTGCGACGCGTCCGCCTCGACCGGGACGGCAAATGCCAGTAGGTGTGCATTGGCGGTGAGAAACGCCTAGACTCCGTGCAGCCCAGCAACTGCATGGGGAACGGTTCTGCCATGCGTGCGTCGGTTCTATTAAGTCTCACCGGAAAGGACGGCAATGATGGAAACTTACATCGGGAAGACGATTTCCGATTTCACACTTCAGTCCAGCGATGGACAGACGATATCCCTTAGCAGTCTTCGCGGACAAAAGGTCCTGCTGTACTTCTTCACGAGTCCGGGCGGTGGTAATTGAACCCGCATGGCTCTTGGGTACCGAGAGCATGCTGCCGAGTTCACCGAGAGGAACGTCGTGCTGTTCGGAATCCATGACGGAAGCTTGGATGCTGCACGCCAGTGGGTCGAGGAAGAGCAGCTTCCGTTCGCGGTCCTGAACGACCCTGATCGACGAGTAGGCATTGAGCTAGGCATGTCCGCTCTCGATGGAGAGAGGTACGTCAAAGACCCGTCAGACGGGAAAAGGCCCGCAGTTGTCATCGACGAACACAGTGTGATCTGCGAGTGGGAATCCGACATGAACCACACCGATCAGATTGCAAAGTTACTGGAGCGTCTGTAGGACGACCTCAACGGTGCGGGCTTTTCGACTGTTGCCCGCCCTTGTGCAGCCGGCAAAACGGGGTTCAGCTCGGACTGTGGCTTAGCAGGCCGATATCGAAAGGCGCAAAGCTGGAGCGCGAAGCCCAGCCGGTTGTGTCCCCCGCGCCGCACCCGGATCTGCTCGATGTCGTCGTCGGACAGCGTGTAATGGCGCAGCAGGGTGGCTTCGTCCGTGGGCAGATCGAACAGGGCCGCGCGCTGGCGCGCGCTCCAGATGCTTCGTCTCGGCATGTTCCACCGCTCCGTTATCCGTTCATCCCGGCAGGCGCGGCGCTGTCCGTAAGAGGGGATCGTCCAGCGGACGGCCCAGCCCGTCGCCGCCGACCCCGCCACTCCCGAGCCAGGAGCGTCTCATATGAATGGTAGGGTGACAATTGCGCAAGCGGGACCCTATCCGTACACTTCCCCCATGACGGCAACGCTCATCGGATACGCGCGCTGGTCCACCGGCCGCCAGGACCTGGACGCCCAGTGCCAGGCCCTCGCCGCCGTGCGCCCAGGGCGACACTCTGGTCGTGTCGAAACTCGACCGCCTGGCCAGGTCCGTCACTGATGCGCGCGCCATCGCCGGCAAGCTCCAGGAACGAGGCGTGAAGCTGGCCCTGGGCCGGACGCTCTACGACCCGGATGATCCCATGGGCAAGATGTTCTTCAGTATCCTCGCCACCTTTGCCGAGTTCGAAGCAGATCTCATCCGCACGCGCACCCGCGAGGGCATGCCATCGCCCGCACCAGGGGGAAACTGCGCGGCAAGCGGCCCAAACTCTCGGACCGACAGCAGCGGGAACTCTGCCGCATGCATGCCACCGGCGACTATTCCATCAGCGATCTCGCCGAACTCTTCTCCGTTTCAAGACCAACCGTCTATCGCACGCTCAACCGGCGCCTTTCCCCTTAGCGTACGATCCTGCCCCCTACCGGAATCGACCCGAGATGGGATAATCCCTCACGTCCAAGAAACCATGGCATGTTTCATGACAGAGGTGCGACGAACGATCAAGCTGGGCACTCTGGTCGGCAGTTTCGCTCTCGTCGCCGTGCTTTCAGTTGGAGTTGCCTGCGCTGAGGAACTTCCGTCTCCAGCTGAAACGTCTGACCATGGCAGGTTGGTGGCACTGTACAACGCCACCGACGGCTCGAACTGGGCGAACAACACCAATTGGCTGAGCGACCGGCCTCTGGGGGAATGGCACGGCATCACCACCGACGCCAACGGGCGAGTGACGGAGCTAAACCTACCTGAAAACCAGTTGTCGGGGAGTATTCCGCCGCACCTTGGCGATCTGACCCATCTCCTGGTTGTGCATTTGGGCAACGACTTTGGCACCTGTGATCCTGATGGGTGCGAACCATCGTCTGCTACGGCCAACCGGCTGAGCGGCGAGATTCCTTCCGAACTGGGCAATCTCTCGAATCTGCAAAGCCTGAATTTGAACTTCAACCAACTGAGCGGAGGGATACCGCCCCAACTGGGCGACCTGTCCAATCTGAGAAGTCTGGACCTCTACGGAAATCCGCTGGGCGGCACGATCCCCTCGCAATTGGGTAACCTGGCTAGCCTCCAGGAGTTGGATCTTGGCTACAATCAATTAACGGGGAGCATTCCGTCGGAGCTGGGCGCCTTGACCAACTTGGAGCAGTTGGATCTCGCCGACAACCAGTTATCAGGCAGTATGCCCTCGGAGTTGGGCGGCATCACCAACGTCCGGAAGCTGGACCTGAGTTATAACCGATTGACGGGGAACATTCCGTCGGAGCTGGGCGCCTTGACCAACTTGGAGCAGTTGGATCTCGCCGACAACCAGTTATCAGGCAGTATGCCCTCGGAGTTGGGCGGCATCACCAACGTCCGGAAGCTGGACCTGAGTTATAACCGATTGACGGGGAGTATTCCGTCGGAACTGGGAGGCCTGGCCAACTTGCAGCGGCTGGACCTGTCTGAAAACCAGTTGAGCGGCGAAATACCTCCCGAACTCGGGAACCTCATCGGTTTGGAATGGTTGTGGCTCCCTGACAATCAGCTGAGCGGTGAACTACCGCCTGAGGTGGGGAAGCTCGTCAACCTGGAAGGTCTAATCCTCTCCGACAACCAGTTGAGCGGCGCGATACCACCGAAGCTGGGCGACCTCGTCAACTTGGTAGTGCTGGCCCTCTCGGACAACCGGTTGGACGGCGAGATACCGCCCGAATTGGGGAACCTCGTCAACTTGGAATTGCTGGCCGTCTTCGACAACCAGTTGAGTGGTCAGATACCGTCCCAACTGGGGAACCTCGCGAACCTGCGGAGTCTGCATCTCGAGAGCAACCGGATGAGCGGTGAGATACCGTCCGACCTGGGTAATCTGGCCAACCTGCAAGTGCTGGGTCTCGGAGGCAACCAGTTGAGTGGTGAGGTTCCCCCCGACCTGGGCAACCTCGCCAGCCTATTGTGGCTGGACCTCAGCAGCAATCGGCTAACGGGCTCGCTGCCCATGAGCCTCGCACAGCTGGCTGTGCTGCGGAACCTCGCTTTCGGAGACAACATCGGGCTCTGCGCCTCTGAGGACGCGGCCTTCCAGGAGTGGCTGACGGCCATCCCCAACAACCGCCTGCCCCCAGGGGTCGAGCCCCTGGGCCCGAACTGTGGCGCGGCAGGCTCTAACGATCACGGCACCGATGATAGAGGTCTGGTCGCTGTAGCGAACCTGGCGGAGCTCAACGCCGTGCGTTGGGGCCTGGGAGGCGACGGCGCGCCCACGTCCAACACTGCATCTACGCCGCCTACGACCCTGCGGTTTGTAATTTCGGCACTTTGAGCCCGTGCTCGGCGCATTCCTTGTTGTCGTTAATCAGGGCGCTGTACAACCCAGACAATCCCATGAGAAAGATGTTCTTCAATATCCTCGCCACCTTCGTCGAGTTCGAAGCCGATGTCATCCTCATGCGCACCCGCGAGGGCATGGCCATCGCCCGCACCAAGGGGAAATTACGCGGCAAGCAGCCCAAACTCTCCGACCGACAGCAGCGCGAGCTCTGCCGCATGCACGCCACCGGCGACTATTCCATCAGCGATCTCGCCGAACTCTTCTCCGTCTCAAGACCAACCGTCTATCGCACGCTCAACCGGCGCCTTTCCCCTTAGCGTACGATTCTGCCCCCTACCGGAATCGACCCGAGAGAGCACTCGAGCAGGATGGGCCTTCTCACGGGAGGACGGTGGGGGTGAAGCCACGTTGCTCCACAAGGGAACCGTATTTACAATGGTTATGCGCGCGGCAGTGGCATCCACGCGACAACACCCCCTATAGACGGCCGCCTGCAGGACATCCAACGCGGGGCGGCCTGTTTTCTGGCAAGGTCAGCCATGTGCATGGGCGGTGACCATGGTCAGGCATCTGGAGATTGCGTACGGTTAGATTAACGTAATAGCCCTTGCGCGAACCAAAATGGGCATCGATGGAGACCATGGTGGACGACGGCGGAGTTCCATGAAACGTTAACGGCAGACTTCTGTTCAAAGTTTGCCTTCCTTAGGAAGGGAGAATGGTGTGACAAGACGCTTCGTGCGGCCGACGTTTTGGGCCATTCTTTGATCTCTGGCGCGGTAACTATCGCATGTGCTAAGACAGCTTCCGGTCGAACAAGGTTCTGAGTCTGTTCCCGTGCTATGCGCCCGGCAAGCAGCGAGATGTCAAGGAACGCGAGGCTGGCGCCGCGATCATTCCCCGAACGTAACGCAGCCAATGTCAGACATTGCGGTAAACTGAAACATGGTGACGAGCGGTCGCCGGCGACAACTGTGTGTCGGCCGAATTACCACGACCTACGAGGGACATTGGTATGCAAATTCAATGGTATGGTGACAACCCTGACATTGCGAAATGGGCGCTTGCACTGATGATCGCTTCCCTCAATCGCGTTGAACGAATAGTTCACGTTGCAATGTGGACTGACGGAGAACGCGGCGACTACCCCTACTTGATCAGACTACCCGGAGCAACGGCAAGCGACAGCGACTTCACCCCCTTCGTTACTGACCACTTTCGCAAACTCGACGGCGTAAGGTCACTCGCCCTCGATTTCGGTATTGAAATCGAGGTGTGGCCCTACCAGTTCAGCCATGAAACGCGCACCGAGTATTTCCGAAAAGTCCGCGACGCGATCGTGGCCTCAAATTTGCCCACGCTTTGGTTATTTGACCCCGACAACGGGATCAAGCCAGAAGGCGGGGGCAAACCTGCGGACCAATTCAAGTACATCAGCCTCCCGGAACTTTCCTACCTTCACACCGCAGCTTCCGAGCGCAATCATATAGCTGTGTACCAACACAATACCCGGAGACCCCACTGGCCACAAACAGCTCGCCGGCGCTTGCAAGGAGCGCTAAACGGACACGGCGTTGACGTGTACGAGTCGGCCCCCACTATGCTGGAGGTCAGGTAGCGGAATAGGTTGCAGGCGCAAGTCGGACATCACCAGTGGGGGAGTTGAACCATGAGATTGAACCCGGACGGATCATTATTCCAGCCGCGCCCGCCTCAGAAACCCAGGTCGCCGGGGCAGCCCAAGACTAAATCGAGTCGGAAGTCCGGGGGAGCTTCCCCTGGCCGCAAGAGGCGCGGACGCTTGGATATTGGCCCCCAACCGCCCAGGTCAGGTTAGCGCCGGTTTCGGCAGACGGAACCCAACTGCTTCGCGAACTGCGATGCCCGATTTTGCCCTAAAGTCTGCCATTTTTCGTGTACAGGAGGGGTCGCGGCCATATCCGTAAGCACGGCTCCTTGGGCGGAACGCCGGGAGAATGGCAGAGTTGCTAATGAACTCGGCCATACTCAGCGCAGGACAGACGTCGATGAGTTGGACCGCATTACGTAACGGCCGCTGTGCGAATCACAGTGGGTATTAATAAGGCGGGGGACGTCGGAGGATGCGTACCAAAAATTGGGTTCGCCGATTCGTTGCAGCGAGCCTTCGCGACAACGGTTGCCAGCCAACTCCAATTTTCCTGGATCTGCCAGGAGAATTTGTGTGACCGAAGTTCAGTATCATTCGACTTGGGGCAATGGGTTTCGTGTTCGCAGTAAGATAGAACAGATGGTCACCGCCACGGGGAGGGCTTTTGTTCCGTCCGATGATGCCTGCTAACGATTTCCGACTCGTCGCTGATGAGCCTGTCTATGGGGGTCGACACCAAAGGTTGTGGCGACCGCGGCAGTGCGGCTGAAGAAATGGTTCACGGGCTGACGATCACACTTTGCTACAGCACAGAACGGCCGGATCCTTGCACCTATTTCAGGGATTGGTGACATTCTCCGCTGCCTCGTCGGCCTGCCCCTGGTTCTCCCTACCAGGGCCAACGGCGAACGAGTTCCAGAAGGGCATGAAAACCAACTTGAATGCAAACCACCAACCGTAGGCGGTGTAAGAAGAGAGGCACGCTTGGTCGTCCAGAAGTCCGTGGGCGATGTTGTTCCTAAGAACCTGTCTACGATCTCTGAAATAGGTTAAGTTGAGACTATTATCAGGGGAGGGGTAATCATGTCTCATTCCTATCCCAGCGACATCAGCCGTAAGCAATTCGCCCCGATTCTGCCGACGTTGGAGTCGGCTCGCCGCCGGACCAAGCCCCGCACCGTGGACTTATATGACGTTTTCTGCGGCGTGCTGTACCTCTTGAAAAGCGGGTGCCAGTGGCGAATGCTGCCCGCGGACTTCCCCAATTGGCGCACTTGCTACCAGTATTTCCGGCAGTGGAGCGAGCGGCCGGGCCCGGGTCAGGATTCCATTCTGGAGCAAGTCCTAAAAAAAATCGGTTGGCGCGGTCCGGCAAAGCAATGGACGGAAAGAGCAGACCAGCTTCTGCATCGTGGACTCCCAGAGCGTCAAGAACACGGACAGTGCCGATAGCAAGGGCTATGACGCGGGCAAGAAGGTGTCCGGAATCAAGCGTCACATCGCGGTGGACACGCAAGGATTGCCCCATGCGATACATGTGACTACCGCCAATGTTACCGACCGGGCTGGGGCTTTGGCGATGTTTGACGAAAACCGGGCCGACCTCAGCCAGGTCCAGAAGGTGCTGGTGGACGGGGGTTACACCGGGAAGCCCTTTGCCGCTGCGGTGCAAAGCCTGTTGGGAGCCGCAGTGGAAGTCGTGAAACGCCACGAACTGCACACCTTCGTGGTGCTGCCAAAGCGATGGGTGGTGGAGCGATCTTTCGCCTGGCTGGAAAAGTGCCGCCGACTCTGGAAGAACTGTGAAAGGAAGCTCAATACCAGCCTGCAAATGGCGGTGCTTGCCTTCATGGTGCTAATCCTCAAAAGATCGTAGACAGGCTCTAAGATTGGGCCCCAATGGGTCGCAGAACAAGGTCCTGATTTCAAATGTCCAATCGTCCCCGAAGATTGCATCCATCTCCGGGAAGTCCACCAGCGTACTCAACCCGTTCTCACTTACTAATCCACCTTGGTCGAACCGGGTGGTATTAACGCCCGCAAGGTTCAGCTGGACGCGCACCATGTGCTCGATCTGAGGGGCGAGTAGGTGCAAAGAGGTAGCAAAGTCGCCGTCGAAACCGAAGGCCAGTGCTTTGCCAAAAAGCCCTTCCCTTCCTGCGGGGACTATCGGGGACCTTCTGGCAAGTTCGATCAAGTCGGCCGTCTGAAGACGGTGTTCTAGGACCAATACTTCTAGGGCGGGTAATATGGCAGCGTTCACGGTGACGTCGAGGAACGGCAGATAATGCATACCGATCATTTCGGCCCGGATCTCCGCATCGTCGTCTTGGGTAGGCGTAGAACCGCTTATCCCACGCGTCCTTGCGATGCGTCTTCCATCATGGCTCGAGATTACTTTTGGTATATGGGCTCTGAGCGGAGATCTGGCTAGGCTGTCGGTAGCGGATTGACGTAGCTGCTTCGCACGGGTGTGGTGCAGATTGGCGAAAACGTTCAGCGCCTCGCCTATGGGCAGGCCACTCACGGCATCACGAGCTTGCTGGATGTACCCGTTGAGATCCAATTTGGAACCGCTGAACGTGCCCATTTCGTCCAGAGCCAGCACGCCATATTCATTGATCAGCGATCTCAACTCATCAACGCGCTGATCAACTTGGTGGCTATCACGATAGGCACGAGGAATGCTGCGGTAAACCTGAACGGCCCTTTCCAAAAAGGTCGCGGCAGCTGAATAACTGGCCTGCGACACAGACACTCTGGCGTCGGCGTCTTTGACCAACGCCTCCGCTTGGGCAATCGTCATGTCAGTCGATTTGTCAAAGTCGCTCGAGTGTCTGTACCAATTTGAGGAAGCGTCATAGAAGCTGGTACTGGCGTGGAAATTACCGTTAACATCAAAACTGTGGGCCAACGATTCCAACTTGGCGCCGAGCGCCGCCGAGTGGCTCATCCCGAGACCGTTTTCCATCAGTGCATTCGCAATCCCGAGAGAGAAAAACCCGTCCTCAGGTGTCGCCGAATTAAGGGCCTGAACGAGTTTTGTTTCGATCCGGTCTCCGGCACCTTTCCCTAGCATACGGGCCAAACCGATGGCTCTCTGCCAGCACCTGTCCTGTTCTTTAAACCAAGCATCGGCCTTCAGCGGCAGTGCCATGTAACTGTCTATAGCGGCCCAAGCATACTTAACGCCGAGGGATTTGTTGCTGCACCAGACTACGTCTGCCAACCTCGCTTTGAGCAAGGGGTCTTCGACGGCTTCCACTGCGCAGGCTATAAATCCAACCTCCGACTCTGTAAAATCGGCTGGAATTGCTGACCTGGTCAAGGGACCGACCCACAATGGACCAAAGGGGTCGTTCGGTTTGTCGGGCGAGAGTACGAACGAGCACGCGTCAGCCAAAAGCCATAGTGCCCTAGAAAGGTGCTCATGCTCTTCTTCTGCGGCTTGCTCGGCAACCCCGTATAGTGTCCGAGACATATCGTAATTGTCAGCGTCAACTTTTCCCAGGATAGCGTTCAAATCACAGTCATTGAAAGCATTCCTTACTTCCTCAAAGTGGTCTTGGACGTACGAATCATGGGAAGCGGTCATTTCACCTCCGAACCGACGACGCGTTATCGTTCACTAATGCCGCCCACGGCGGCACTTGGTTACGGCCAATTTTTGCGGCACAATCGCCATCCGCCACTACACGAGAGAAACCTTACCCAAGCCTTTCCGGAGACCTCAGCGGATTATGGACAACCTTACCATTCCTGAACAATTGATGTTCACGACGTTCCGGATAGCCACTGAGGCAGGTACCGGAACCGGTTTTGTTTTCGCTCACACGTCGCGGGACGGGCAATCGCACGACTATCTCGTCACCAACCGTCATGTTGTCGAAGGAACGGTGGAGTGCGAACTCACTTTTACAGTCTCCGACCAGACTGGGGGAATTGACCGACCTTTGATTGGCCGCACTGTCACAGTACCAGTGCAGGAGCAGGCATGGGAATGGACCTATCATTCGGACCAACGCGTCGACCTCGCGGCCATGCGCCTCGGTCCAGTCGTACACCATGTCAACCAAAGGGGACATCACGTTTACTTCACCGGTATCTCCACACGCTGGCTGGCTGGTCCGGAAGAGTTCAGACTGATTGACGCAATGGACGAGGTGATTTTTGTGGGATACCCGTCCGGCATTTATGATGCTGTCAACAACCTGCCTATCATTAGAACCGGATCTATCGCGACCTTGCCGCAGACCGATTACAACGGGAACCCGGAGTTTCTGATTGACGCGTCTGTGTTCCCGGGGAGTAGCGGCAGTCCTGTGCTGATTTATAACAGGCCGCCGTGGCTCAGCAAGGACGGCCAACTGATAAACCGGGAACGGCTTCTGTTCTTGGGAGTGGTCAAACAGGTCCACTACCGGACCGACGAGCCCGCTGTGGAAAGAGCTAGGGAGGACGCCGCCACCCGGCAGTTCGTGACGACCACGGAGATGATTGACTTAGGAGTGGTTCAAAAAGCCGCCGGGGTCGTAGAGACCATCGAACGTCTGATTAGTGTAAGCCCGAATCCACCGATGCGACGCGGCGGGGCTGGTCAGACGAGGAGTGAGGGGTCAGGGAACGGGTTGGCTGTGGCCTGATGTCGGAGAGATGGGCGATGTGGAGTGTGTCCCTCACGCCGGGGAGATATTGACGGCCTGTGGTAGCTGGGCTGGGGGCGATTTTCAGCGCAGATGGCAGGCTGAGGCTGTCAGGAGCCCAGGCTGGGCGCTGACCGGCCAGGGCGCTGCTGAACTGGTTTCGCCAGGGCAAGCTGTGAGGGAGATGCAGGGTGATGCGGCGTGTCTTGCGTGTGATGCGTCCGGCCAGGGAGAAGAAGCGGCGTCGCAAGGTCTTGGTGGTGGCCACTGGCTCACCCAGTCCGATGCGCGTGGTCCAGCGCACCAAGTTGTGGGCGATTACTTGCACCGCCAACCAGTCGGCGTTGGCGGCAAAGCGTCCTGATGGGAGGTGGTTGAGACCCTCGCCGTACTTAAGGTCGCGGATGGCATTCTCGATCTCGGCGTAGGCTATTGGATCCGGCGTGGACCGTTCCTTCCCCCAGGACCTACTTGCTCCGAAAGAATATCTGGGCTAGCGTCCGTCTGGCCGCCACCGTCAGAGCAGCATACTCTGACACAATGTCTTCCCGACCCAGTCGTCTATAATAGCCTCATGGCGACGTATCCGCACATCGAGCGTTACCGAGAGGAACTGCAGGAGCTGATCGCTTTCGGCGGCTCGGACAACGAGCTGAATATCCGACCTGCCTTTCAGAATTGCCTAGCTGCCTACTGCCGCGACCATCGGGAAAAGCTGGTTCTAGTGCCCGAACTGTCGGCGGCGACGGGCATCCCTGATGGCACCGTCAAGGACGCTCTCCGCATGGCCCGCGGCTTTTGGGAATCCAAAGACCTCCACGACGACCTGGATGCCGAGATACAAGCTAAGTTCAACCGTGGTTATCCACGGGACAACATAATCTTTGAGGATTCCCAAACTGCCGTGCTCTTCCAGAACAGCCGGGAGGCCATGCGCGCTGACATGACCCGGCCTGGTGAATTGCACCGGCTGATCAGGCGATTCCTGGACTACGAACTTTCTGAGATCGAGGAGTTCCGGCAGGCGAGGCAGCAATTCAAAACGGACCTCCCTGCGGTTCTGGATAATCTGCGCGCCACGGTAGCCGAGGCGGAGGCCGGCAACTCCAATTACCGCACAGCTGCGGACGGTTTTCTTGAACTGTGCCGCCGCACGATAAGTCCTGACGTGACCGATGCAGACGTGAGGGAGATGTTGCTGCAGCACATCCTCACCGAGGACATCTTCCTGCGGGTGTTCTCCAACGTGCAGTTCCACCGGGAGAACAATGTGGCGCGCCAGTTGGACGCCCTGGCCCAGACCTTCTTCACCGGGCCAGTGCGCCGCCAAGCCATTGACCGGCTGCGGGTCTACTATGGAGCTATCGGCCGAGCTGCAGACGAGATTGCCGACTACGCTGAGAAGCAGCAGTTCCTCAAGGCCATCTACGAGGACTTCTACCAAGCTTACAATCCCGCAGCCGCTGATCGACTGGGGGTGGTCTATACGCCCAACGAGGTGGTGGACTTTATCATCCGCGGCTCTGACTGGCTGTTGCAGAAGCACTTCGGGAAGAGTCTGGCCGACGAAAACGTGCAGATCCTTGATCCGGCCACCGGTACTGGCACCTTCGTAACCGGCCTGGTCAACTATCTACCCGAGGATCGGCTGGAATACAAGTACGACCGAGAGATTCACGCGAATGAGGTGGCGATACTGCCCTATTACATCGCCAACCTGAACATCGAATACACCTACCAGGAGCGCACCGGCCGGTACCGGGAATTTCCACACCTGTGCTTCGTGGATACCCTGGACAATCTGGACTGGCAGGGCGCCAGCGGCGGCGCGGTGCAGCGACAAGCTACGCTGAACCTGGGCGCGGTGTCGGAAGAGAACTGGATCCGCGTCCAGGAGCAGAACGAGAAGTCAATCAGCGTGATCATTGGCAACCCTCCGTATAACGCCAACCAGCAGAACGAGAACGACAACAATAAAAACCGGGAGTATCTGGAGATCGACCGGCGCATAGGCGAGACGTACGTGGCCTCCAGCCGGGCACAGAAGACGAAGCAGTACGATATGTACAAGCGGTTCATCCGCTGGGCGTCAGACCGGTTGGCGGACGACGGCATTATCGCCTTCGTCACCAACCGTGGTTATCTTGATACGCGGCAGGATGATGGGTTCCGTCAGGTGGCGGCTCAGGAGTTCACTGACATTTACATACTGGACTTGGGGTCCGATGTGCGTCGCAACCCCAAGATTTCGGGCACCACGCACAACGTCTTCGGTATCCAGACCGGAGTGGCGATTGGACTTTTCGTCCGAGAAAAAGCCAAGTTGGGACGATGTGGCATCCACTACGCTAAACGCGAGGATTCTGAGCTCGCCATTAACAAACTTGCCTACTTGCGGGACGCTAACTTCGATGACATTGAATTTGACAGCATTGTGCCCGATGCCAAATCGAATTGGCTCAATCAGTCCGACAGCGATTTCGAGCGGTTGCTACCGTTGGCTAATCGGAGAAGCAGCACAGCCAGTGGTGCCGATGAAGGTCAGTCGATCTTCGGGATGCATTCAATGGCCGTGGCCACTAACAGAGACGAGTGGGTTTACGACTTCGACGTCGGCAACCTCAGGGCGAAAACCTTGTTCTTTGCCGATAAATACAATGATCTCCTGGACCAAAATGATGCTTCATATCCCACGGTAATTAAGTGGACCCGGGATCTGCGTAACGAGTTTCAACGCGGGCGGCGAATCGTTTATAGCGAGGCAAATCGCATCCAATCGCTGTATAGGCCTTTTGTGGCGAAGCATCATCTCGCTGACTTCACGATGAACGACGTGCTGACCAGGAACCACTACACGATGTTCGGGGCTGATCTGCGGCAGCGCAACAGTGTCATCAATCTCTGCGTCAACGGTAAAGCCTTCTATGCTTTGGCCACTGACCGGGTGGTGGACCTGCACTTCACTGGTGATACCCAATGCCTGCCACTCTACCGTTATACGGCTGAGGCAGGGCGTGTCAGCAATATCACCGGATGGGGTTTACAGAGGATTAATGACCACTACCGTCAGGAGTGGGGCAGCCATTTTGACCAGATGGCCGGCGCTGACGAGATAACCGCTGAGGACGTGTTCGCCTACACCTACGCCGTTCTGCACGACCCGGTGTATCTTCATGACTATGCGGTTGACCTGTCAAGAGAGTTCCCGCGCCTGCCGCTCTATCGCGACTTCGATCAATGGGTGAAGATAGGCCAGGAACTGCTGGATTTGCATCTCGGGTTTGAGTCCGCGGAACCATACCCGCTGGAGCGCCAGGACAGAGCCGACGTCGTGCCTCAACGTGCCATCCTGAAAGCCTACCGGGAACGCGGCACCATAGCGCTGGATGAACAAACGACGCTGCTCGGTGTGCCGAAAGCTGCTTGGCGTTATCGGTTGGGCAGTCGCTCGGCGTTGGAGTGGGTGCTTGATCAATATAAAGAACGCAAACCCCGAGACCCCACAATACGGGAGCGGTTTAACGCCTACCGGTTCGCCGACTACAAGGACGAGGTGATCGACTTGTTACAGCGGGTGTGCACAGTCAGTGTGGCGACCATGGACGTCGTGGACGACATGGCCTACTGGAAAGACGGCAAGCTGGTCGTGCTCGGAGACCGGGACAAACACGAGTGGGCCGCGCTGGCGTTAGGGCAGTGGTTCAATGAACCAGAGGATCCCAGGCTGGAGGGGGCGTGGTCGGAGACGTAGTGGAGGTTGGCTTTCCATTTACCGATTTGAGCAGCGTAAAAACCCGGCCCGCAGTGGTGCTCGCCGAAGTGGGGATGGGTGACTGGATACTATGCGAAGTCACCAGCCGGCGTCGTCAACGACCCGGGGACATCGAGATTACGGCAGACGACATGGATGAAGGGGAATTAGAACGCAACAGCTGGGCGCGCCCCAGCCGTTTGCACACGCTGCACGAGAGCTTATTCGGAGAACCGGTGGGCCGGCTGACGGATGCCAAAGTGTCGGAAATTTTGGCGGAAGCCCGAGATTTATTCTGATCTCGCATCCTTAGAGCACCTACATTAGGGCCTTACGGTAAAAAGCAGTATGGGCGCAAAATCCTCGATCGAATGGACGGACGCAACCTGGAATCCCGTGACCGGTTGCACCAAGATCACACGCGGATGCGACAACTGCTATGCCGAGAGGTTCGCCGAACGGTTCCGGGGCACCCCGGGCCACCCGTACAAAATGGGGTTTGACCTTACGCTCCGCCCGGATCGTCTATCCCAACCGCTCAGTTGGAAAGCGCCGCGGATGGTGTTTGTGAACTCGATGAGTGACCTCTTCCATAAAGACGTGTCACGGGAGTTTATAGACAGGGTGTTCGACACTATGGAAACGGCAGATCGGCATGTCTTCCAGATACTCACCAAGCGGAGTTCGTTGATGCTGGATTATTTGCGTAGTAGGTACGGCGACCGTGGCGCGCCTCCTCATATCTGGTGCGGCGTTTCAGTCGAAGATCATCTGGCCACGTCTCGTATCCGGCACCTCCAACAGGCTCCGGTTGCGCTACGCTTTTTGTCAATAGAACCGCTACTGGAGCATCTGGGAGAAATCAATCTGGATGGTATCAACTGGGTTATTGTGGGTGGTGAGAGTGGCCCGGGAGCGCGACCCATGAAATTACCTTGGGTCGTGGACATAAGAGACCTCTGCGAGGAGCAAGGCATTTATTTCTTTTTCAAGCAGTGGGGCGGCCGAACCCCGAAATCTGGAGGTCGACTGCTGGAAGGCGTTGAACACAACGCCAAGCCCCCATACCCCATCTTGGAGAAAGGCTATGCCCTTCACATGGCATCTTGATTCGCCCCCGCCCGCGATCGAGGAACATAGCAGGGCCAAACTTCAAGTACTTCGCCTCTATCTGGCCAGGTATTTGGATCGGCTGGGTTCCATCCCAGCTCGCGATGAATTCAAGCTGGACCTAGTGGACGGGTTCGCCGGCGGTGGCATATTCCGTGACGGTGACCACATCATCTCCGGCACTCCCCTGATCATGCTGGAGGAGAGTCGCAATGCCCGACACAGACTAAATGAAAGTCGAACTAAATCCCTTCGCTTCGACTGCAAGTTTCACTTTGTTGATGTCAATCCAGATCATATTGATCATCTGCGCAGAGCCTTGGCGGATCGCGGTTACAAGGTTGATGGCGACGATATCGGGGTGAGAAACGCCTCATTCGACGATGTAGCGGATGAAATTATCGCCAGTATCCTTGACCACCAGCCCCGAGCCGGGCGCGCGATATTTCTTCTGGATCAGACTGGCTTTTCGCAAATAGAGACTGGTCTGGTCAAGCGCATCTTTTCACGGTTGCCCAGAGCAGAGGTCATCCTAACCTTCGCAGCGGATTCGCTGCTAAATCATCTTGCAGAGCGACCGCAGTTGGTCAGGGCCACCGCTCCACTGGAATTTACAGAATCCCAAATTCAAAATCTGGTGCGACTCAGGAACGAGGATGGTGGCAGGGCGGTTGCTCAGCGTGTTATGCGTCAGCATATTCACGACAATACAGGAGCTACCTACGATACTCCATTCTTTATCCGACCCAAGCAGTCCCGCCGAGCGCTGTGGTTCCTACACCTTTCGAGGCATCCAACAGCTCGCGACGTCATGATTCAGTGCCACTGGGACAGCTTCAACGCTTTCGAGCACTATGGCTCTGGCAGCTTCGATATGATGGGGTGGGATGCTCTGAATTCCGGAACATTACCGCTGTTTCATTTCGAAGAATTCGAAGCCAACCAATTGCGGGACCAACTCCTCGACTCCATGCCGGCAGAGCTCTACCCTTTGGTTGCAGAAGGCCCTATTACTGTTGAGACGATGCATCACGAGTTGGCTAACAGGACCGCCGCGCGATTCCATGATCTTGATCACGTTGTTCTGGAATTGGCTCGACAAAGAGAGTTCGAAATACGGAATGCCGAGGGTAAGCCCCGTTCTTTGAGTCTGAAACGGTTGTCCCCAGATGACCGGATTGCGTTGCCCAGAATGCGCATGTTCCCAGTCTTCGCATCACGACGTTCCCTCAATAATGTTCTCTAGTTTCACTGACGCTCGATCTCGCGCGTAATGCGACTCGTGGACGTCATTTGTCAACGAGTAGCCCAAAAGAAACACCTGCAATAATCGCCGGAGACACCGAGATAACTCATGATTCCCTTTGACCCGTCTGAAATCTCCAGCTGGGCGAACCGGCCCGACGCGAACCACCAGTTGCCGGAACTCATTCGGCGTTTGATCTTGGCGACCGTTCCTGAACTGTCCCGCCTTGATATGCCCAGCGGCAGCGCGGTTTGGAGGTCCGGTTGGGACGGACTGCTCACGGCTGAGACCGGGAACGCCTGGGTGCCGAAGGACGCCTCGGCCTGGGAACTGAGCTGCCGCGGCGATGTGGGCGCCAAGGCAAACGATGACTACCGCAAGCGGACCGATCCACCCCAAGGTGCCCCCGATGGGACGTCCACGTTCGTGTTCGTTACGGCACGGCAGTGGAACAATAAAGAACAATGGGAAGAATCACGTCGTGGCGATGGCAAATGGGCTAACGTGCGCGCTTATGATGCCAACGACCTGATCGCTTGGCTTGCCCAAGCTCCGGCTGTAGCCGAATGGTTTGCGGGCGTCATCGGCAAGTTTCCCTCCGATGGGTACATTACGCTGGATGAGTGGTGGGAAAACTGGGCCACCGTCGCCGAGCCCAACATCAGTCCTGCATTGGTGGTCGCCGGCCGACAGGAGAACATGGATAGATTTTCGGGATGGATCCGGCAAACATCATCCGTTTGCTATGTGCAGGCGCAGACGAGGGAGGAATCTATCGCGTTCGTGGCAGCATGCGCGCGAAACAGCGACGATGCTTGGGGAGCCGCCCTGCTTGCCAAAGCTCTCGTTGTGAAGTCTGAAGACGCCTGGAACAGTTTGGTGAGACACACGTCGCCGCTGGTACTGATCCGTGCCTTTGACGGCAACGCATCATCGCAGGTCGCTACCAGCCGTGGGCACCATGTAATCACGCCGCTGCACGCAAGCGAAGCACTGAGAGGCAACGGTATTCAACTGCCTCCGCTCGGGCGCGACGAAACCGTGGCGGCGCTTACCGAAATGGGCTTAAGCGAAGAGGAGTCGCGAGCACTGGTCAGGAAAACAGCCCGCAGCCTCCCGATAATGCGACGGTTCCTGATTGAGGAGGCGGGTGGAGCGATACCGGCTTGGGCCTCCGTGGACCCACAAAGCCCGCTGCCGTCGCTCATGCTGGTCGGCCAGTGGGATGAAGCAAACGAAAGCGACAGGGAGACCGTAGCGAAAATCACCGCGCGGCCATACGAAGAGGTTGCTCGTGAGGCCGCAGCACTGGCACAAATTGAAGACAGCCCCCTGACGAAAGTTGGCAGCAGGTGGCGGTTCCTGTCCCATGAAGAGGCGTGGCACCTGCTGGCGCCACGCCTGACTACAGACGACGTGGAGCGGTTCACAGAGGAGGCTATGCGGACTTTGGAGGCCGAATCCACCGAGTACGAATTGCCGGTTGAAGAAAGGCATCTGGCCGGAATCCAGGGTAAGGGCGTCCCTCACAGTCGGTCGCTACGCGAGGGCATCGCCCGTACACTCGCCCTGATGGGCAATCAAGGAGACCGTGCCCAGAACGTCGAGGATGTACCGTACCGCCCGGCCATGGTGCTGAGGCGCATTTTAGCCGAAGACAAGGGTTGGGAAATCTGGGCGACTCTCAGCAGCGACCTTGCCACGCTCGCGGAGGCCCACCCCGAAACCGTGTTAGAAGCCATCGAACGTCGTTTATCAACGACGCCCGGTTCTTTTGAGGACCTGTTCCATCAGGAGGGCGACCCGCTGTTTGGCGGCGCCCAACATACGGGGCTTCTGTGGGCGCTCGAAAGGTTGGCGTGGGCGCCGGAGTATTTCCCCAAGGTGGCGATGATCCTCGCTCGGTTGGCGCGAACTGACCCCGGCGGACGCATTGCCAACCGGCCGGCCGAAAGCCTCAAAGCGATGTTCCTGCCGTGGTTCCGAGTATCGGAAGCCTCAGACCCACAACGCCTTGATACCTTGGGCACATTGCTCAGCCGGTTACCGGAAGTCGGATGGAAAACGTTGTGCCAGGCGTATCCATCGGTCTGGTCTAATGGTGTTATGGGTCGCGAACGTCCTTTATGGCGTCCTCGGGTCCAGAACAGTGTTCCACGTCCAACTTGGGCGGAGTACTACGCCTTTGTCGAAGGGATGGACCAGCTTTTGCTTGAACACGTCGGGGAAGACGCTGACCGGTGGGAAAACGTCATCGAATTGATATCCAACTTGTCGTCCGACACCCGGCGGCAAGCGACAATGGTGATGGCGCAAAGGGCCGAAGCCATAAAACAGCACCCAAACTCCGCCAACCTTTGGTCGCAGCTGCGAGCGCAACTGAACCAGCATCGCAGCTACCCAGATGCCCAATGGGCCATACCTGAAGCAGAGCTGACCCCCCTCGCAGCCATCTATGACGAATTGACACCCGACGACACGGCCACGGCGCACGGTTGGCTTTTTAGTGTACGGCCTGACCTACCTGATGGCAGTGACCGTCGCGATCTAGAGTCGCACCATGCGAACCTTGACGCTGCCCGCCAATCTGCGATCGTGTCCGCGTACGGTGGTGGGGATACCAAGGCGATCCTTTCCATCGCAGAGTCCGCAGGGCAACCTTGGGAGGTCGGTCGCGCTTTCTTCATTGGCGTTGGCGCTGTGCCTGCTCTCGAGCTCGCCTTGGAGCACGCGGGTTCGGAGAAAGCACATTTCCGGCTGATGGCCCGAGGCATATTCGGGGCGCTTTTCCGACAATCCGGTTGGCCAGCCTTGGATGAAGTTCTTGAACGCGCTAAGGCGGCCGATGCTTTGCCCCAAGCGTTGGCGGATGTGTTTCTGGCTGCGCCGGCAGACGGCGAAACCTGGCTGCGTCTGTACGAAGAGAAATCGGAAGCACAGAGATGCTATTGGGAATTGATGAATCCCTGGGCCGTCTCGCAGGAAGACGAAGCGGATGTCGCTTTCGCGGCCCTCAAACTCCTGGAATATCATCGTGCCCCCGCGGTAGCCGAATGGACATCACATCAATCGGTTCACCATGAAATCGTGATACGCACACTTGAGCAGCTGCCAGCTGACTTCGTGGATACCTCAGCGCCGGAGCCGCGTTCCAACTGGTCCATCTACGACATCACCAGCCTGCTCGAAAAGCTTGACGAGTCCGAGGCGGTGGACGACATCACTATTGCCTACCTCGAGTTGCCGTTTATCGCTGGGTTGTCTCAAGATTCGCGGCGCGACCTAGCGCTGCACCGCGAAATCAGTAGAGACCCCGCGCTCTTCGCCGACTTGATTGCTCACATGTACCGACGAGCCGGCGGGCCGGCCGATGACGTGGGCAATGAACAAGCGGCGTGGGTAGCTGGAAGCATCCTTGTACCGATCATGCTGGGGCAGGGCATCGTTCCGGGAAGGATGGAACAAGGCGTAGTGGATTACGAGGCGCTCACCACTTGGGTCAACGAAGCAAGACGTCTATGTGCAGACAGAGGGCGCGGGGAAGTTGGCGATAACTTCATCGGGCAATTGCTGGCCAAGGCCCCTGTTGGCGAAGATGGTATATGGCCTTGTGAGCCAGTTCGTGAACTACTGGAACTCGTCGATTCACAGTACATTGGGAACGGGTTCACCACCGGAACCCATAATCTCAGAGGCGTCACCACTCGGGATGCTTTCGACGGAGGGGGCCAAGAGCGAACGCTGGTGGAAGAATACAGGAGACAGGCAGACGAAATTGCGGCCCGGTGGCCGACAACGGCCGGCTTGCTACGGCGCATCGCAGAATCATACGAACGTGAAGCGCAGTGGCACGATCGGGACGCTGAAGAGCGAGACCGGTTCGGCTTTTAGGAATCGTCCTTGACATGCCCCGTCAAGATTTGGCAAATGCCACTGCAATCTTGCTGGATGTTCTGCCACCGACATTCGAAGTTAGGGCTCAAGTTTAAAGATGCGAATCCGGTGCCCGAGCCTCCATAGTGAAGCCACGACCGGTTACAGGTACCGCAGCGCCGACCCGGCGGACTCGCCGCGGGTGTAGCGGCCGACCATGCCGCCGCCCTGTTTCCAGCGGCCCTGCCGTTCGATCTCGTGGGTGGGGGCGCCGTTCTGGGCCATGCGGCGGGCCATGCCCACCCGCCCGCTGTGTCCGCTGAAGAACTCCCAGTCGGCCAGCCCCGCGGCTTTGGCGATGGCCTTGACCCGCCGGGCGATCTGGGACTCCGACAGCCCGAACACTTTCTCACTCGCACCAACCCCCGCCGGACGGATGGCGTCCAGGGCCTGCATGGCGGCGGGGGTGATGGCCACCACCGCGCCCTGGGCCTCGGCGTCGGTCTTGGAGCGCACCACGGTGATGCGCCCGGAGCCGTCGCCCCAGCGCTGGATATTTCCCCACGTCAACGCCGACGCCTCGCTGCGCCGCAGGCCGGCGTCGGAGAGGACGGCCACCAAGGCCACGTCAAACTTGGCCCGTTCCACCGCCTGCTCCTGCGTTTCCATACCTCGGCCGCGCTTGCGGGGCTGAATCGCGGTGAGCCGGATCACGGCGAGGACATCGGCGGTCAGCGCTCCGGACTGGCGCTGGGGTTTGGCCAAGCGTCGTCCCCATCCTTTTAAAGAGGCGCGCACGCCCGGGTCCCGGCAGGGCGATTCCAGCTTCGCCCACTCGTGCGCTTTCGAGATGGCCGACGTGGCCAGTCGCAGCGTGGCGATGCTGGCGCCGGAGCCGGCGCGGGCGGCCAGGTAACGGGCCACGGTGAGGGGATCGGCCGGCAGGGACCTGAGCCCCACCTCGGCGCACCAGTCGTCGAAGATGCGCCACTGGGCATCGTAGGTGCGACGGGTGTTGTCGGAGAGAGCGGCTTCCAGGGAGGCGGCCACGCCCCGGTCGGCGGCGGCAAGTTCGGGGAGCTCCGCAGGGTGATGAGGGACAATCTGGTGGTCGGCAATGGTCGTCATGGGCGGGTCTCCGGAGGCGGGATTTGGGGGCGAGTTTGGGGCATGAAAGATGCGCGATAACCCTAATTATCGCGCGGCGAACGGGCGTGCGCAAGTGGGCTTGACGACCGTCGTTTGCCTGACCACGGAGGGCTGTGAAACCGGCCGTGGCCACGGGCTGCCTTCTCTCATGCTCGGCGGAGCGCCGATCCTGTCGCGTGACCACGTCCGTCGCCGCACCGGTGATGGACGGGATCAATGGATAGGTATCCATTGCAATGGTATCCATATCTATCCATTGGAATGGAGGGCGGCATGGAATGGATTGATATCCAATGCATTGGAATCCATGGCATACCATTGGGTACCAGTCCACGACCGGGCGCCGTCCCGGGGAAAACGCGAAGGGGCGCCGGGGGTTTTCACTACAATCCGGTTAACGCCACCAATCACTCGCCTGCGGCGCCGAACTGGAGCCGCCCGTGCGCGCTCCCCACACCGTCTACGTCAAGACGCTGTACCGCCGCTGCAACTATCATCAACGATTACCCACTAACAGCTACTAAATCTGCAACAGTTGCCAACCCTGTGGAGACGATGGCAGCACGATTCGTTGAAGACCCGGGCCGGCCGTGTATCCTCTTGGACGGCGTGATCATGAAATGATGGACACCAAAGGGGCCCCGAGCGACGACAGGATGACCCAGCCACGCCGACGCTTTCGCGGCTGGTACGTGGTGCTGGTCGGCGCATTCATCCTGGCCATCACCAGCGTTACGTTGGCCGACCTCGGCGACGGCGGTTCTCCTGCGCTGCACCTTTGGCTGTTTGCCCTGCTCGGCAACTCGCTGCCAGCAATCCTGCTGCTGCCGTTCATCGGTCGGGCAGTGGACCGTTGGGGGCCGCGGCGCGCGGCGATGTGGGGGCTGTCGATCATCGGCGGCGGTTTCGTCCTGCACCTGGGCGCGGGCATCTTCGGCATCCTTCTCCTGGGCAACGCCGTTCTGGCTCTTGGCTATCGGATGGCGGCGGAGTTGCCAATGACGGTCATGGTGAGCAACTGGTTTGCCCGTCGCCGGGCGACGGCCCTGGCGTTCATGCAGATGCCGTCCGTGCTGGGGTTTGGCGCAAATGTTGCGCTGGGAGTGGGCGTGGGGTTTGCGGAGCTGGTCAGCACGGGCCTGGGGTTACTGATTACCGGAGCATTTTTTCTGGTTCTGGCCTGGCCGATTTCCCGGTTGGTCCGGAACCGTCCCGAGGATTACGGGTTGCATCCCGATGGCAGGAACCCTGACCTGTCGTCTGGCCACGTTCAACCTGCGTCTGATTACGGGTGGCGCGAAGCACTGGTATCCCGCTCGTTCTGGTTGCTGGCAGCGGGCGGCTGCGCGATGGCCTTCGCCAGCACGTGGGCGTTTTACATCGCATTTCTGTCCACCGAACGCGGTATTTCTACGTTGCAGTCCGGCCTCATAATGATGCTGGCCTCGGTGGTTGCCATCCCCTTCGCGCTGGTCGGCGGGTTCCTTGGGGACCGTCTGCCCATCCGCCGCGTCCTGTCCGGTTTCGCCGTGGTTCTGGCCGCCACCATGTTGGTCACGGCCTTCGCCCACACGCTCCCCTTATTCCTGATATCGGCTGTGTTGTTTGGCATAGGATCTGGCGCGATGGCGGTATTGCCCTTGGCAGCGGTGGCCATGTATTTCGGGCGGCGCAACCTGGGCACGGTGCTGGGCTGCTACCTGTGCGTCGTCAACCTCGTGGGCTCTTTCTCACACGTGGTGGTCGGACTTCTTCTATCTTCAGGCGGCTCGACCGTCCTGAGCCTGTTCCTTGGATTCATCAGCGTGGTGGGAGCACTGGCGTACCTGCTCATGGGAGAACTCAGAACGGCGCCAAAGGTAACATGCCGGCACACCGTCACATCCACGTCCATATCTCCCGACTGATCGGTTTCCGTGCCCGATCCGACATCAACGACGAGCCATGGTCACAATTACCAATCGCCGCACGGCCGTGGTCATCCCAACGATGATCGCGATGCTCGCCCTCGTGAGCCTTTTCGCAGGATGGGCCTGCACCCAAACTGTCACTGTTCGGGGTCTTTAGGCCACGATATGTTGACATCAGCACTGCTCCATTCCATCGGTGGCTTCTGGGCAACCGGTCGGGCCAGATGCCGCGGCGGAAGGACGGGCTCACACACCGGTGCGCCGTCCATGGGTTCCGCCTACGTCATTGAGCCGCTTCCGGTTGGTCGTCGAGCTCATCAACCTCCCCGTCGTCTCTTTCCATGGTGATAGACGACAATAAGGAATGCCTCCCTGTTGCCTCATTGAGAAATGTTACCAAAACTCTAGCACTTGGGATCCGCTCCAAGCAAGGTCAGTTCCGGCAGTCCAGCCGGTTCCGCCGAGCCTGCGTTGGACGAAGCATAAACGAGATTTTTGGCCATGATGCCCCGCCACTCTTTCAGCCTGCGTTGCAAGGTTCGCAGCTGAGCCTGGCTGAACTGGGCTGGGTGTTCCGACTGCAATCGCCCCATCAGATCCTTGCCCGTGGCATCCGGTTCAGCCTGCAACCACACCAGCACGTCGGCCCACACTCCTTCGAAGGGGTCCTTGCGGGTTCGCCAGTGCCGCGGCACCCGCGCCTTCACCGCGTGAGTGGGGCTTACCTCGCCCTGCCGCCACAGACTGGGCAGCTTGCCCAGGAACTGCTCCAGGCTTTCACTCCTTGGCGTCTCCTGCACCTCTGGCGCCGTTGCCGCCACCAGGGCGGACTGGGCTTCCCTGATGGTGTGCAGCAACAGCACCGGGTCCAAACCGGACTGATACTTGTGCAACGCGGCCTTCAGCTCATCGCCGGTTGTGTCGTGCCGGATCAACCGGTCGCAGAGCGTGGCGGGTTTGCTGTAACGCTTGATGGTGGTGGCGCCGTCCCGGATCTTTTCGATGAGCTTGAACGATGGCTGGAAGAAGTTCACGTACAACCGCACGGCCGCGTGGAGGCGAGCCATGGTCTGGCCGGCGACGTGACCGGAATATCGGTCGTGGCCGACGAAGCGTCTGACCACCGCGCCATTCTTCTGCTCAATCCAGGCCTGGTCGTTGCTGCGGTAGGGTCGGGACCGGGTGAATTCGATGCCGCGGTCGGCGCAGTAGGTGATCAGCGTTTCGTTGATGAACGCACCGTCGTTATCGGAGTCGATACCGCGGATGGGGAAGGGCAACTGTGTAGCGATGGCCTCCAGTCCCGCCACCACCAGGGACTGCTCCCGGGCCAGGAGGGGTACTGTTCGGTCCAACCGGTGCAAATGTCGGTTGCGACCAGGCTGTGGATGAACGATCCAGACACGGAGCCGCCGCAGTGAGCCACCAGGTCGATTTCCAGAGTCGATTTCCAGATAGCCCGGCGGCGGTCCGTTCCAGTCGTTGTAGGTCCGCACCGGAACCCGCTTCCCCATGGACCGCCCGCGCCGGCGTCTGCGCCGGCTCCCCGCGGTGGGACGGATGGTCTTCAGCAGCCGATCCAACGTGGCCGCGCTGGCGAACAGCAACCGATCTCGCACTCCTGGGTCCAGATCCAGATGCCCATGGCGCTCCATGGACTCCACCATATGGGGTAGCGCCGCCTTCAGGCGTTTTCCGCAAATACGGTCAGCGGCTTGCCAGATCACGATCACCGCTTCCCGGACGACCTCATCGTAAATGCGCCGGCTTTTCACCAAACGCGTTGTGTCTTCGTGGTCGTCAAGCTTCCCGAGCAACCTGATGCCGTGCTTCCGATGGTGTCCAGTGACCGCGATGAACTCGTCGAGGATGCGGCTCTTGTCCTTTTTGGAAGAGCACCGGTAACGGTCTCGTAGTGTTGCCAATAGTTCTCGTTTTGCCACCTTGCTTATGCCGCTACCCACGTGGCTGCCTCCGCATTTTCGGTAGCATTTTATGTGAGGCAAGCACCTTCGTTGAGTAACGTTTTATGTGAGGCAATGCGCCTCTTTGGAGGCTACCGCGGCGACAATAACACCGTATATGCGGCTTCAACGAAGCTCGAACTGGGGCGTGATGACCAGGGCGAAATCCCAGGATGGGGAGTGTTCCCCAAGTTCGACCCACGGCTGGTCCTGACCGATCCCAACGGCGCGGGCGTGTCGAATTGGCGGCTGCCGCGGTGGTTCTACCCCGACGACAACAAACCGTCGCTGACCTACCATCCCGACCGCAGACGCTGGCACCGCGACGCTGGCCACGCCTACCTACGCAGCGTCGGCAGAGGGCAGGAGTTCGTACTGGACCTCGCTCGCTACCCCGAGGCCGTCGAATGGCTGGCCGATCTGGTAAGCACGCTCGGTGCTTACTCACGAAATTGACGACGGGGGGTATGACTCTCCGGAACGCCGCTGTGCGCTTCCCTCCGACCAGTCGAACCGTGGCCACATATCACGCATCCGCAGCGTGAGCTGTCAAACGTGAGCGAGAATCAGAATTCCAACCTCAGATCGCACCGAATTGTTGCAGTAGGACATGCCAACACCGACGCGCCGCGACCTGAAGGTTCAATGGAAGTGTTGGGGTGAAGAGCATCAGCCGACAGCATGATCCTGTGCAGCTCGCGTACGGCCACAACCTCATGGACGACCGGTGTCAATAGTTGGGTGGCGCCTGGTAGCGTTCCGATTTAGGTGGTTTGGTTAATCAGGCCGCGCTGTTGGAGCAGTACTAACAGGTTGTGGGGCGACCATACCGTGCCCATCTTTCCCCGTCGTCGGTACTCCCGGTTTTGCCGTTCCAACCGCGACGTGGTCTTGTACTGCCACTCCCCCGTTTCCAAATGCCGCAGTCCTTGCCCCAGGGCTTTCTCACACCAGTACCGACCCCGACCTTCCGTCAACGCCATAATTTGCCGCACCCAGCCGATGGCAGCGGCCCGGCTCTCCGCCCGCAGCAGTTGCCGAGCCTCCCACCAACCGTCCCAGCCCAAGTTCCGCCGATACTCCCGCAACAGATGAAAGTGGCACAGTTGATGGGGCGCCTCGCTGCCATAGACCAGGGCAATGCCCTCCCCAATGGCCCGATGCCCGCCGCTCACCAGGTGGCGAGGCATCGCCGCGCCCTGCCGCCAGGCTTGGTCGATCACTTCCCCCCAACTGGCGAAAGACCCCAACGCCACGCCATGCTCATCCCGCACCACCTTCAGCTCCACTCTCCCCCGCCCCGTGCGTGTCCATAAGCCATCCAGCTCCAACACTCGGCCCCCTAGCTCCGGCAAAGGCAATGGCGTCCGCCGCAGCCAAGGCACAGGCTGCTCTTCACCGCTCCCACCCAACCGCTGGCCGCCGTGTAACCGACCCCAGACCAGCCAGTTTCAAGGCTAACTCCGTGGTTTTTTTGAATACCGCCGGTAACGCCCTTCATCCTCCAGAGAGTCCATGCCGCTGCTCATGCGTCGGCATCCCCCACACCGGAACACCGGTATCTGCAACTCCACCGCTCCGTAGCCGGTCATTATGGAGCGGTGGGAACGGTGGTGGCGGTGCATCGCTAACCGCAGTCGGGACACTCGGCCCGGTAAGCATCCAGCGCTGCCTGCAACGACACCTGCGAGCGGGCGGGGATTTCCCGCTCCATTTCCACTTCCAATTGGTATAACGGCCCCATGACAGAACCCTTCCGCTCGGGTACCCAACCAACCTGATGACCACATCCTACATTCATACCACCTAAACCGGAACGCTACTTTCGCCACGCCTTCTCTGGACTCCTGCTTGCGCAGGAGTGACGATATAATTTGCCAGTTGTCGACACTCTCTAGTCGGCGACGCGGTAGGCGACGCATTCGACTATTTCGATGAGCAACGGCTTTTGGGCGAGACCGGTAGTGCCGATGACGGCGCGGCAGGGCGGGTTGGGAATGAACTCCCGGTACACCGTGTTGAATTCGTCCCACCGGTCCATGTTGGTCAGGAACACAACCATCTTGACCACCCGTCTGAAGTTGGTGCGGGCCGCGCTCAGGATGGTCTCGACGTGCCGGAAGCAGGCGCGGTATTGTTCCAGGTAGGTCTCGCCGACGGTGACGCCGTCGAAGTTAGAAGAAGTGGTGCCGCGGCAATGTACCCTGACCGCCCGCACCTTGAGCATCCGGGTCAGGTCTTCCTCAAAGTAGTCGCTGTACAGCCCGGTGCGGTAGGAGACGGAAGCGGTGGCGTCGCGGCGCCCGTCGGCGATAATCAGGTCCAGCAGCTGGTCGCGCTCGTCGAAGGGTAAAGCTTGGGCCTCCTCAATGCGCATGGCGTCGAGCTCGGCCAGAGTGAGAGCAGCGAGTCCGGTTCGGGTCATCGTTAGGCGTCCTTGTGTTCGGAGTACAGCCGTCAAGCTTGCCTAGCCTCGCGGGGGGCAGCCTATATTAGCCCTCAGCAGCACAAGGCTGCAAGCGAAGCGAAACTGACGTAATTGTTCACGTTTGAGGGGATCTGATCGGCTCAGCACCGGAATTGCCTACTTGGCCACGGCTCTGGGAACGGCCAAAAAGCCCGCAGATCTCATCAACTCTGAACAGTTACAAACTGACGGCAGCGTTGCAATTCAGGTGGTTCAGCTCTTCGTCATTCTCTCGAAAGCGGGAATCCAGGAAACCACAACCAGAAAATCCCATCTATCCTGCGCATCCATGCCAGAAAACCACCTAAAACGGAACGCTACCGTGGCGCCTGGTTCAACCCAGCGATTCGCTCGCACCATTGCGCCGCGCCCAAGACCCTGCCCTCCTGCGCCCACGGGCCACCGAACTGCACGACCATGGGCATCCCCAGCTCGCTCAGGCCCGTCGAGAGCACCACAGTGGGCAACCCCGCGGCCGTCCACGGCACCTGGAACGCAGCGTCACCGGTGGTGCTCAGGCCATGGGGAGCCGGCGACGGCATCGCCGGCGTCATCACAACGTCCACCATGTCGACCATCTCGCTGAAATCGGCGCGGAACTGCCGCCTCAGTCGCTGGGCTTTCAAATACGCCGAAGTCGGCATGATCATGCCCATCTCCATGCCGGCGCGGATGCGCGGGCCGTAGTCGGCAGCGCGGACTCGGTGATTGACCTCGTGGACTGCCGCGCACTCGACGTTGGACACGATGCGCTGGAAACTGTGCACCACGGCGAAGCTGTCGGGCAGCGGTATCTCCTCGACCTCCGCACCAGCCTCCGCCAGCTGGTTGGCCACGGCCTCGGTGTGCGCCCACATCCGGGAGTCGCATAGTCCTGGTAATACTGCCGCACCAGCCCGATGCGAGGCGGCCGGTCGTGCTCCGTCATCTGCGCGCTGAAGTCGGGCTCCGGTTCGCGCAGGCTGCCCGGATCATTGTCGTCCGTGCCGCCGCAACCGTCAGCGCCGCATACTCCCACACGAAAGCTTCCCGCCGCGCTGGGTCCGCTTTCACCAACCGCCTCTTGGGACGCTTCAGCACAAACCTTAGCCGATGCAAGTAGTTCAGACAACTGCTCCGGCTCACCTCCCCTCGTTGCTCCACGTCCAACGCGGGGGAACCACCAGTCTGCTCGAAAACCAGCGCTTTGGGACCGCCCTCGGCGAAGGCCTTGACCCATCGGCCTATGGTGTGGGCATCCCGCTCCAGGGCTCGGCCCACCGCCGCCGCCGTCCATCCCTGGGCCAGCAGCCACACCCCGTGCCATCGCTCCCGTTCACGTGGCGTCGGCGCTCGGTACATCCGTCGCCTTACTCCAGCCTCGTCTATGCACCACTGCTCCAGCAACCCCCCATCTCCTGCCTACCCGACTACCCCCTCAGATCTCGCAAACGACCGTCCAATTTGAATCCATTTTACCCAACACCAATGCGGGTTTCACCTTGGTCTCGGTTTAGGCTTTCGGGGTAGGGACTAATCCTATGGCTCCAGCAACTCGTCATAGGTGTCGGGGCGGCGGTCCCGGTAAAACTGCCAAGTGGTGCGGACTTGGCGTATTTCATCCAGGTCCAAGTCGGCGACGATGACTTCATCCCGGTCACGGGACCCTTGGGCGACGATTTGACCCCTGGGGTCGCAGAAATAGCTCTTCCCGTAGAACTCCCCTATCTCCCAAGGCTGTTCCCAGCCCACTCGGTTGATGGCGCCGACGAAGTACCCGTTGGCTATGGCATGGGCGGGCTGCTCCAACTCCCAGAGGTACTCGGACAGTCCCGCCACGGTGGCGGAAGGGTTGAACACCAGCTCTGCCCCGTTGAGACCCAGCGCCCTCGCGCCTTCGGGGAAGTGGCGGTCGTAGCAGATGTACACGCCCACTTTGCAGACGCTGGTGTCGAAGACAGGGTAACCGGTGTTGCCGGGCTTGAAGTAGAACTTCTCCCAGAAACCCGGTTCCAAGTGGGGTATGTGGGTCTTGCGGTACTTGCCCAAGTAGGTTCCGTCCCGCTCCAGCACGGCCGCCGTGTTGTAGTAGACCCCTGGCATCTCCTCCTCGTAGACGGGAACGATCAGCACCATGCCGTGCTTTTTGGCGAGTTCCTGCATCAACCGGACTGTCGGCCCCTCGGGTACCTTTTCCACCATTGCGTACCAGCGGACGTCCTGCTCGGCGGGAAAGTATGGGCCATAGAACAACTCCTGGAGACACAGAACCTGCACCTGCTGGGCCGCCGCTTGCTCGATCAGCGAGACATGTTTGTCGATCATGTATTGTTTCAGACGGCCCAGGTCCTGGAGCGCTTGGCCGTCGACTCTGGCCTGAATCAACCCGGCGCGGATGGTCCGTGGCATGGCAACCTCCTCCTGATAAGCCTCCGGTGAGGGGCGAAGGCGTCAATAATCGCCCGTATTTGGAAGTCAAAGGACAGAGCACCGGACAGGAAGCGCCGGCGTCCGCGTATTCCAGCACACGTTCCCTGTACATCTCCGGGGTACCGGCGGCGAAGAGCAAGTCAACGGTATCGTCCCCTGCCAAGGATATGGCGTCTTCGATTACTCCTTCTCTTGGAGGCCATCCCCCATGGCATCGTGGACGTTTTGAATTACGTCGTCGGGCACGCCACTGGCCTTGCCGATGTGCGGCTGCTGGCCTGCATACATAGTCACGTCGTGACGGGCGATGTTCCAGACCGTTTCTGCGTCGTCGGACATGGCCACGGCGAGCATGCGGGGCATGTCAACGTCTTGAATCGACCGGCCGGCCCGAGCCGCTCCCCGTTCCACCATTTCGAGGGACTGGCGCAGGCAGATGGTCGACGTAAAGAAGATGTGTAAGACGCCGGCGGCGGTCTCTCCAGCCAGTTCCATCATCCTGGGGCCTGTGGCGCCAATGTAGATGGGAACGTCGATGGGTTCCCGCACCATCCGATCTCCCAGGTCCAGGCGCAGGTCTTCGACCTTTACGACTTCGTCGTCGAGGTTCACCGTCTCCATTTCAAGCAACTGCCTGACAGCCGTCACGTACTCCCGCATGGCGGACAGGCGCCTGCGGCGTCGGATTCCCTGGTTGCGCGCCAAGGAGTCCCAGTAGGCCCCAATCCCCAGAATGATCCTCCCGTCGGACAACTCATGGAGCGTCGCCAGGGTCATCGCCTAAGTCTCGCTGTGCAGGTTCAGTCGTTGACGACGCCATTCGCCAGCCGGATGCTGCTGGTTGCTTGGGAAAAAGGCCGCCAAGAGTGTCATGGCGTCGCGGACCAACCGGGTCTCGGAAGCCCAACCCGATTCGAACCCCCGCTGCTCGGCGTACCGGACCAACTCTACCTGCTCCCGCGGGGACGGCCGGTCCTGGAAATTCAGCCCAACTCTGTCCATGTCTGTTCCTTTGAATGCTATGGTTTCACCCGTCTATTGCGGGCTGCGCTTGAGGAAGCGGCCGCCGGCTGAAATGCCGGTGTACTTTCCGCCCTCTACCAGCACACGCCCATTGGCGATTACAGCCTCGGGCACGCCTTTGACCGTCATACCCTCGTAAAGATTGTAGTCTATGTTCATGTGGTGGGTCTGGGCACTGATCACGGTCTCGGCATCCGGGTCGAACACGACTATGTCGGCGTCGCTTCCCACGGCGATGGTCCCCTTGCGAGGGAAAAGCCCGAACAGCTTGGCGGGCGTGGTGGCGAATACTTCCACCAGCCGGTTCATGTCCATCAGACCGGATACCATGCCGTTGGTGTAAATGAGGCTCAAGCGGTTTTCGATACCGGGCCCGCCGTTGGGAATCTTGGAAAAGTCATTTACGCCCAGGGTCTTCTGGTCGCTGAACCGGAAAGCGCAGTGGTCTGTGGAGACCACTTGGAGGTCGTTGCGACGCAACCCCTTCCACAGCTCTTCCTGGTGCCATTTGTCGCGCAAGGGCGGCGTCAGCACATACTTGGCTCCCTCGAAACCTTCCTGGTCGTACATGCTGTTGTCCAAAGTCAGGTAGTGGGGGCAGGTCTCAGCGTAGACGTAATTTCGACGGGAGCGGGCCGCCTGCACCTCTTCCAACGCCTCGGTGCAACTGAGGTGGACGAAGTAAACTGGCGCGCCGGCGACCTCGGCCATGCGGATCGCCCGGTGGGTGGCTTCGGCCTCGGTTATCGGAGGACGGGTGCTGGCGTGGAACCTGGGTGCGGTGTCACCCTTGGCCAGGGCCTCCTGCACCAGCACGTCGATCATGTAACCGTGCTCGGCGTGCAGGCAGATCATCGCTCCGTTGTCCGCCGCCCTAACCATGGCTTTGAAGATCGTGTCGTCGTCCACCATCACCGCGCCGCGGTAAGCCATGAACATCTTGAAGCTGGTGACGCCCTGCCGTACCATCTCGTCCATCTCGGGCAAGCGGGAGTCCGGCAGGTCACGGATGATCATGTGGAAGCCGTAGTCGACCGCGGCTTGTCCTCCGGCTTTCTGGTGCCATATTTCCAGTGCTTCCGTCAGCGACTGGCCCGGCTGTTGCACCACGAAGTCCACTATGGTGGTGGTACCGCCGACCGCTGCGGCGATAGTGCCGGTGCTGAAGTCGTCGGAAGAGACGGTACCGCCGAAAGGAAAGTCCAAGTGGGTATGAGGGTCGATGCCGCCGGGAATAACGTACTTGCCGATTGCATCTATGGTCTTGGCGTCGTCCGCAGACAAGTCAATACCTATCGTGCGGATTTTGCCGTCGTCCACCAGGATGTCCGCCACGTAGTTGTCCACTGCGGTGAAGATGTGCCCGTTCTTGATCAATACACTCATGACGTCCCTCCATGCGGCTGACTGAGGAAACCTAATTCTAGGACGAATCGACAATTACTGAGCCCCAAGCGCGGTGAAGCCACCGGGCAAAAGGCGACCGACGACGGATTCTCCGAGCGGAATAAGACGCTCCGGCTCCCCGCCATGTTGTTTGTCACGGGATTGATCACACTCGTGTTGCCGTTCCTGATACCGGTTGGTGTCTCCCTGCGCAGCAGTGGTCGTTCCCGTCAACATTCCGACAGCTTGCTGGTCGGCTTATTTGCGGGTTCGGCCACCGTCGGCCTGACCAGCGTCGGGGTTTCCATAATCGCATTTTGCGTCCCCGAAATATTGACCACCGGCGTGGGGCTCTTGGCCGCATTCGTCGTCGCCATCGCCGCACCGGCAGCCATGATTTGGCTCACTCGTGGTTGGCTGCGCAATGACCATCAATAACGCTACCATAGAGACTAGGCTGTGTTGACATTTCACCGTAACCAAATGAGGGCAGCGGTAAATTGAAGGAAGCCCAGGTATCTGGTGTCCAGCTTCTCAAACCTGGAAAATACGCGGCGATAGTGCTTTATCTTGTTGATGAAGCATTCCACCAAGTGACGCTCCCGGTACAGGTAAGCATCGTAGGCTTGGGGTTCCTTGCGGTTGGAGCGTGGCGGTATGACCGGACGCAGGCCCCGTTCCAGGATATGCTGACGAAACTCCTGGGAATCATACCCCTTGTCGGCAATCATGTACTCTCCGGCATAATCGGCGATCAGAGCATCGGCCTGAGTGATGTCATGCTGTTGTCCCCCAGTCAGGATGAACCGCAAGGGATTACCCAAGGCATCCACGCTCACGTGGACCTTGGTGCTAAACCCGCCGCGGCTCCGGCCCAGGGCCTGGGCTGCCTGGCCACCTTTGGGGGGGCGCTCCGGCGGCGCAAGGATGGGCCCGAACCACGGTGCTGTCGATGATGAGGCATTCCAGATCCGGGTCGTCGGCGAAATGCTGATGCATCAGTTCCCAGATACCCCGGTCGGCCCAGCGGGCGAACCTTTTGTACACGCTGTTCCAATTTCCATACTCAGCCGGGAGGAGCCGCCACTGGGCGCCGGAACGGGTCACCCACAGTACAGCTTCTATGAAACGTCGGCATTCCGCTTCCTAGCCAACATACAGGTCGGCGCGCCCTCGCAAGAACTGGAGAATCTTGGTCCACTGATTTGTTGAGAGCCTAAGTCTTGACATAGTTCTATTATAACCAAATGTCAACAGAACCTACTCAATTTGAGCGACGCGCAGCGCGAAGTTTTCGGTTTCAGGCGCTATACGCACGCTATGTCCACGACGGTTGCCAAGGCCCATCCCGCGGCACCAGCAATCCACTCCGGCAACACGACCGAAACCCCGACCCCTGAAGGTTCAGGGGAGATGTCGGGGCGGAGCATATCAGCCGGCACCCTGACCCTGTGCCGTTTGTCTTTGTACACGACTTCATGGACGACAGGTGTCAACAGTTGGGCGGCGCTTGGTTCAACCCGGCAATCCGCTCGCACCATTGCGCCGCGCCCAAGACCCTGCCCTCTTGGGCCCACGGCCCGCCGAACTGCACCGCCATGGGCATCCCCAGCTCGCTCAGGCCCGTCGACACCACCACCGTGGGCAACCCGGCGGCCGTCCACGGCACCTGGAACGCCGCATCTCCGGTGGTGTTCAGGTCACGGGGAGCCGGCGCCGGTATCGCCGGAGTCATCACGACATCGACCTTGGCAGCCATCTCGCTGAAGTCGGCGCGGAACTGCCGCCGCAGTCGCTGAGCTTTCAGATACGCCGACGTGGGCATGATCATGCCCATCTCCATGCCGGCGCGGATGCGCGGGCCGTAGTCAGCGGCGCGCACGCGGTGATTGACCCCGTGGATTCCCGCGCACTCGACGTTCGACACGATGCGCTGGAAGCTGTGCACCACGGCGAAGCTGTCCGGCAACGGTATTTCCTCGACTTCAGCCCCGGCTTCCGCCAGTCGATTGGCCACGGCCTCGGTGTGCGCCCACATCTCCGGCGTGGCGTACTCCTCGTAAAACTGCCGCACCAGCCCGATGCGCGGGGGCCGGTCATGCTCCGCCATCTGCGCACTGAAGTCGGGCACGGGTTCGCGAAGGCTGCCGGGATCATTGTCGTCCGCGCCGCTCAGCACGGTCAGCATCAGCGCGGCATCTGCCACCGTTCGGGTCAGGATGCCCACATGGTCCAGCGACCAGCTTAACGGGGCCACCCCGTACCGTGAGATGCGCCCATAGGTGGGCTTCACGCCGACGATGCCGTTGTAGGCCGCCGGTCGGCACGTGGAGCCGCCGGTCTGCGAGCCCAGCGCCGCCGGAACCATCCGCGCCGCCACCGCCGCTGACGACCCGCTGCTGGAGCCGCCGGGAGTGTGCTCCAAGTTCCACGGGTTGCGCGTCGGCGAGGGGTCGGAGGAGGCAAATTCGGTGGTGACTGCCTTGCCGAGGATGATGCCACCGGCCGCTTTAATTTTGGCCACCGATGTCGCGTCGAAGTCGGGCACGAAGTCGGCGTACACCTTCGATCCGCAGGCGGTGAGCATGCCTTCAGTGTAGAAAATGTCCTTCAGGCCCACGGGCACGCCGTGGACCGGTCCCAGCGGGTCGCCGCGCTGGACTTCCGCCTCCCGTTGCTGGGCTGCCGACAGCACCGCGTGCTGGTCGATGGTGACCCACGCCTGCAGGTCGCCGTCCAGCGCGTCGATGCGCGCCAGCAGCGACTCGGCCAGCGCCACCGGCGACAGGGTTCCTTCGCGAATCCGCACGGCGGCCTCTGCCACCGAAAGTTCATGGAGTTCAGGCATCATTCAACCTCGATGAAGGCGGCAAGCGTGCCGCGGTTGGTTCGCCGTTCACCAGTGCGGGCCTTGGTTCGTTCCCGGCGCCGGTTACTCTTGGTTCAGCGGTTCTAGGTCCGGGTGGACCGCGGCATTGTCAACGTCGAATATCTGCTCGGCCGCGGTTCGCAGGTACGATCCCAGCTCCACTGTGCGGTCCTCGCCGAACTCGGCGACCGCTCTCCGGCGCAGCTCCTCGTATATCCGCCCCAAGTCGTTGCTACGGCTCATGCTGCTCACGCCTCAGCACGGATGCGGGTCCCAAGCTTCAAGATACTCCGCTGGGGTGTGGCCGTCCAGAGCCAGTCACGTCTCACCAGGGCCTTTTCAAAGTCGCTGCGCCAGCCCTTGCAGAACCTAATCGTCATTCCTGCGCAAGCAGGGGGTCCAATAGGGAAAATATGCGAGATTGAGAAGGTGTTGGCAGCGGCGACGCCTTCCTGTTCTTCGGCCTCTACCGCCGAGTGGACGAAACCGCCCAAGTATGGCGCTTTGTCAGAGGAGCCCCAGTACTACACGTCCTTTGGGGCTGGCTCCAAGTCGACCAGAAGTATCGGGTCGCCGACCTCGGGCCAAATGACCTCCCTTGGGCGCGCCATCATCCGCACCTCTTTTTGAGGTACCGCGACGACACGAACACCGTCTACGCGGCGTCAACGAAGCTCCAATTGGGCGGGGACGATGACCGGCGCGAAATCGCGGGATGGGGAGTGTTTCCCAGGCTCGACCAACGACTGGTCCTGACCGACCCCAACGGCGCCGGTGTGTCGAATTGGCGGCTCCCACGGTGGTTCTATCCCGACGGCAACAAGCCGTCGCTGACCCACCACCCCGACCGCAAACGCTGGCGGCGCGACGCTGACCACGCCTACCTGCGAAGCGTCGGCAGAGGGCAGGAGTTCGTGCTTGACCTCGCACACTACCCCGAGGCCGTCGGGTGGTTTTCCGACCTCGTGAGCAGCCTCGGCTCCGACAGGCGAAACTGTTGACGACCAAATAAGTCGGATGACTGCACTGCTGCCGTCCCGTATGGAGGAGTACACCTTGACCACAGTTGGAATCAACGCCCCCAACACCTTGGAGCAGATACGATGGTCGTCGCGTACATATCGCGACGTCTGCAGCCGTTTCGTCCCTGCGTGGGCCGCCGTGAACACGGAGGATTTCCGCGACAGCGCACTACACGACTGCGACGATGCAACCGCCGAAAAGCTGAGGCACTTCCTGGCACAATTCGGGACTCGCGCCAGCGTCGTTACCCGCGATTCCGTTCAGGAAGTACTTCGGAATCCTGACTTCGCAGCCCAGGAACTCCGCGACCAACGGCTCATCGAAGTTGATATAACAGCATCCCGGCCAACCTTTGAAAAGGCCTTTGACCAACTTCTCACAGCCCATGGGGTAGGCTACACAATCGCCGCCAAGGTCCTGGCGGCCCTGAACCCAGAACTGTTCGTGATGTGGGACGATTGCATCTTTTTGGCATATTACCGTCTCGCCGAAATTGACGGCGGCTCGGCTGGGGCGACTTACGTCAACTTTTTGCTAAGAATGCAAAGGTGCGCTGAAGCAATTGCGCTGGACGCTCAAGAGAACCACAGCGTAGCCGACCCCGCGGAACACGTTTGCGAGAAACTCGGCTTACAGGGCCCTGGCCGCTGCATACTGGCCAAATTCATCGACGAGTACAACTACCTCACCATTACACGGTGCGCGGTTGATCCTACCAATTGAAATTGGCGGCACCACCGCGCCCGCCGGGAACATCCCCGTACGTACGGGTAAACCAACCGGCCCATTTCCGCTCACCAGCAAGGTGCTGCGACAGGATAATTCCACTCCCGCACCGCGCGCGGCTGTCTCGCACACCGACCTGCATGTTCCGGTCTCCCACACGTCTACCGAACACCGGAACGCGCCTTCCACGCCACCGTCGGGCCCCGATTCCGGCCTCCTGCACCGCTCGCCGCTTGCTATGCCACCGCGACTCCATGTTTCAGCCCGAGCGGGCGAAGACCACGACCGAGAAAAAGCGAGGAAAGCTCCACCGGGCCCTGTCCAACGAGGGAGCAACGCGAAGCACAGCAAAGGCCGTAGAGCACGCCCCGCGGCCGTTTCCGGCGGAAACTGGAGCACCTCTGGGAAGCGCAGAAACTGCGTCGTGTACCGCTGGTCTCACGGTGGACCACGTTCGGCCAGAAACCGCATCGGAGGGGCGAAATTTCCGACCATTACTACGACAAGAACACCGTGGCGATGTGACGAAACACAACCTCGGCAAGTGGGTCGCGAGCGGCCGGGCCGACATCAGCGCCGGAAAACGGCAGACAGCCTTCACCCGCTTCACCCAGCGGTTCAATCAGCTCACTGTTTTGGTGACACTGAGGCCCTTACGCACCAGGAGCGTAAGGGTTTACCATCGACCTAGAGATTGCGTTCTACGTTTCATGGAGGCCAGCAAATGCGATCCCACGCAATCCGATGTCGCTTCAGACACCTTCCCAGCAGCAACCGGAACATCACCGGCCACGGGCCACCCTACCTGCCCCTGTTGGTGAACGAAGGACCGATCTCGGGAATAACGACGACTTGGCCCTCCGCTCAACAAACTTGACGTCGGCCGGTTCTCTGCAATCCAGCCTAATCGTGACGGGTATTTTCTCGCAGACGGCTCCACGAGCACCGCGTAACAATCGTGGATCAGGGAGAATTCGACATGGCCTTCGAACCAGCCAACCCCGCCGCCAAATCCGAAAGGCAGTACGCCTTCCATGAATTCGTGGTCAACGCCAACATAACAACCATCATGGACTTCCTCCTTTCATCCAGACCCGCTGACGCCATGGAGGCAGGAAACCAAATCCAAGTGTCCTTCAGGGTAAACCTACTCAGGGAGTGCCAAGATGAGGCCGAGCACCGACGCCGCATCAAGCCGACAATCAGGTTCATCGTCGGCGAACACATCCAACGCGAGATGAGCCACCCCTTGGGAGATCCGCGCTCGGACTTCGACGTACTTGTAGAACCCGAGGTTCTCCTCAAGTTCATGTCATGGTGCGTTCCCCACAATGAGACGCCGCCTAGCCCTTGGTACGACGTGGTCCTCCGAACCAGGCTGACACCGCAGACGGTCACGGACATCCCACGCCATTCGAACCTCTCGCCCACCCTCAGGTACCAGAGTGGCGAACGGCTCCTGTCCCAGCAAAACATTGAGGACGGCGTCCGATTGATGGCGCAAGTATGGGCGGAGGAGACCAACACTCCTCAGGTTTCCGTCGAACCGCTCGCCCGGTTGTCCACCGAAAAGGCAGACTCGCTCGGCCAGCTGCTGCTGGACGGTTGGCTGTCCTATCAGAACCACTTATACCAAGCCACCAAACCCGAAGCACACCTTGGGGACGGTGGGCTGGTAACGAGCCTGCAGCTACATGGGCTGGAGCCAAGCGACCTGTTCGAAGTAACAGGTCAGTAAGTACGGCGTGGGTCTCAACCATCTCCCCTCGGGCCGCTTTCCCGCCAACGCCGCCTGGCGGGCGGTACAGAGCCTGCCCCGTACTGGATACGGGGTCATGGCCCACAACCTAGCTCGCTGGACCACGCGCATCGGACTGGGCGAGACCAGTGGCAACTACCAAGACCCTCCGACAACGCTTCTTCTCCCTGGCCGGACGCCTCACCCGCAAAGCACGTCGCCTCACCCTGCCCCTCCCTTCCTAACGCCGCGCTCGGCGTTTGACCTGTCCACCTGACGCCCCACGCCTGGCCGATCAGCGCCCAGGCTGGGTACTTGACCGTCTCCGCCGGCGATTTGCGCTGATGATCGCTCCCAACGCCGCTACGACGCGCCGTGAACATCCCCCTGGTGTGGCGGACACACCACGCATCGTCTATTCCGACCGGAACCACGGCCTAGCAAGCCTTTTTCTTGGCCCCTCATCCCTCACCTTACCGGCAACACCACGTCGCATCGGTGGATTCGGGCTACGCTGTGAGGAGGGCCAGTCGCCGCGTGAAAACTCCAGTTAGTGGATAGTCCAGCTTTGAACCAGATGGTCCACTCGTAGGAGTTCTCGCCGGTGAGGAGGCGAGGTAGCCAGGTTGCCCAGATGTAGGGATATTCTCGGGGGATCGTCACGGCGGGACTCGCGGGACGTTGATGCTTGCGAGTCTATCTGTGCGTTGCTTGGTCCCGCTACGGCCGGCTGTCATCAATCCGCTCTTCAGCTCGGGATGCCCTGAATGGGGAAATCGCCTGCGGAACATGACAGCAGGGCCTTGCCGACATGGGCGTCCCGACGCTAGTCTGTAAATGTGGTTCTGTAATCGTGGAGCCTGCCTGTATGAACGCCGTAGTGGACCGTTGAGGCGCTTCGGCCACCGGCAGGCACTTCCAGGGGAACAGCGTCCCGACCCGCGCGGCGGCCGGAACTGTTTCCGCGACCGGCGCAAACCGGATCATTTGCCAGACACAAGGAAAGACTAAAATATGACCAACCCGGCCCCTGAAGAACTAATCCCCTTCCTGGCCCATAAGGACCGTCTGGTGAGGAGCTACACTGCCCGCCTGCTCGGGTTGGATAATGAGGAGCAGGTGGAGCAATACCTCAAAGGCATCCTGGTCCAGGGAGTGGCTCGGCGGCGTTGCCTCGCTGTCCAGGCCATGGGCGACTTGGCCGACGACTGGACGATCCAACCCTTGGAAGCGGCTCTGAGGGACGCCGACCCGGCGGTCCGGGCCCAGGCTGCCTGTGCACTGGGTCAGGTAGGGAACCCGGACACAGCTCCGTTTCTGGCGGCAACCCTGAGCGACTCCGACGCCAGTGTCCGCGCCAGCACCGCCCGGGCCCTGGGCCGGGTGGGCGATGCGACCGCCGTCCCGGAGTTGATCGCCCTGCTGTCCGATCCCGACAACCGCGTGCAGAATGAGGCGCTTCGCTCCCTGAGTTCATTACGGGACCCTCGGGCGATACCTCACCTGACGCTGGTCCTGCAATCTCCCGACGCCGCCCTCCGCCGTAGCGCCGCCGAAGCCTTGGCGGTGCTGGACGCCCGAGAAGCCGTCCCCGCTTTCTTGCAGGTGCTGGCCGAACCGGACAGCGGTATCCAGGACATAGCGGCGGAGGCGCTGGGTCAGTGGCGGGTTCAGGAAGCGACGGAGTCCCTCGTGCAGGCTCTACCCGGAGCGCCCGAGCCAACGCAGGTGGTAATCTGCCAGGCCCTCGGTGAACTGCGGGATTCCGGCGCTGTCCCGGCGCTGATCAAGCTGCTGGACGGCTGGAGAACCGCATCTCAGACAGCCGCAGCCCAGGCCTTGGGCCAGATCGGAGATCGCACGGCGCTGGACCCACTGTGTCAGACGCTGACCGAAAAATGGGATCACGACCTGCGCATGGCAGCCGTGCGGGCTCTGGAACGGCTAGGAGACCCCGACGCGGCGCCGACTCTCATCGCTGCCTTGGGCCAGGCCGACGGTGAGGACGATGATTATCCCTACTATCTCGTCAACCGTGCGGCCCCGGTCCGTGCCGCCGCCGCCCAAGCCCTGGGAACGCTAGGTGTAGCGGAGGCGGTGGATCCGTTGATAAACGCCGTTCACGATTCATCAGACCTGGTGCGACTTGCCGCGGTTCGGGCCCTGGTGCTGCTGGGCGCGCCACGGTCCCTACCCCACCTGCTGGCCGCCAGGCACGACTCCGAGGTTCGGGTTGTCGAAGCCGCCACGGACGCGCTCATTGCCCTGGACCCTGACCTGCTGGAGGCCACGCTGCTGAACCTGTTCGACAATTCCACCCCGGCGGACCGTACCAACGCCGCCCGTCGGTTGGCCCGTCTGGGGTCCGCCGCCGCCCTCTCCCGTCTCGTCGCGGCCCTGGGAGAACCGGACCGCGACATTCGGTTGGCTGCGGCGCGAGCCTTGGGCCACACCGGCAGTTCCACCGTGGTGGAGCCCCTCATTCGGGCTCTGGAAGACCCGGAACCCCTGGTGCGCCGGGAAGCGATTCTGGCCTTGGCGGAAACCGGCGACCCCAGAGCGGAACCCCACCTTTTGGACCGCCGCGAGGATTCGGACTGGCAGATCCGGAATTCGGCCGCCCGGTGGTTCCGTTTCCAGCAGGAGCGGCAATCTGCGGACCTGTCGCCTCCGGCTTAGCGGTGCCATACCAACCTTCCCGCGAGTGAATGACCGATGTTGAACCGATACCCACCGGAAGAGATTGTCCCTGTCCTGACCCACCACAACCGTGAGGCGAAGCGCTATGCCGCCATGATGCTGGGTGTCCGTCAGGATGACCAACTGGTTCCCTTCCTGGCAGCTCTGCTGCAATCGGAGTCGGTCCCGGCTCGGCGAGCCGCCGCCCACGCTCTAGGAACGCCAACCAGACTCGTCCTGGCGCCGGACCGGGCGGCGTGGTCAGCTCCCGCCATCGACCGGCTGGCCGTGGAGAGCTTGACGGCTTCTCTTGGGGACGCGGATGCTCTGGTGCGCGCCAATTCGGCCCGGAGCCTGGGCGACTTGTGCCGTTTCGCTGAACGGACGGCGCGATACCGGGATGAAACCACCCTTGACCTGCTGCGCTCCGACACGGTGGTGCTGCCCCTGATCAATGCTCTACAGGACCCGGTCGCCATGGTGCGAACCCAGGCCGCCATCTCACTGAGCGTATTGGCAATCCCTGCGGCGCTGCCGGTCTTGATCCCCCTGCTTCAAGACCCTGACCGGGAGGTTCGCGCCGCCGCCGCCTTCGCCGCAGGCAAACTGGGCGCTCCCCAGTCTCTGCCCGTCTTGCTGGAAATTCTCCGCGATGGCCCAATGCCAGCGCGTCGCCAGGCCGCCGCTTCCTTGCGCCTTCTGGGCGACGCCGAGGCTGTACCTGCCCTCATGGACGCTCTGGCAGACCGTAGCCGATCGGTGCAGCAGGAAGCCGTCGTTGCCCTCGGCTACCTGGGCGATCCCCAAGCCGTCCCCGCCCTCATGAACGTCTTCAAGGACGTGAACATCATGGCTGAGGAGCGCAGGGGCCTGCGGGAAGACTTGGTCACCGCCCTGGGATGTCTGGGTGACCGCCAAGCCGTTCCGGCGCTCATCCGAGGGCTTGACGACTACGACAAGAATGTCCGGGGCGCGGCCTTGCGGGCTCTGGTGCAACTGGGCGGGCCTCAGGCCGAGGATGCGCTGATCAGTCTTGTGGACCAGAATATGTACGACGACCGCCCCGGCAGCGCCGTCCGGCAGGTCATCCGTGATCTGGGCAGGATGGGCACGGTTCGCGCCATGCCCACCCTCAGACTGGTGATCGAGGAGGGCTATCAGCAACTGGCGCCTTTGGCCGCCTGCGCCCTGCGCCAACTGAGAGATACCATCACCGCCGGCGATATGTTGGCGTGGCTGAATAGCCCGATCTCCGATGACCGATTGCGTGCGGTTCTCGCCCTCCTCGCGCTGGTTGATCAGGACGCCCTTCCGCATCTGCTGCGCGCTCTATCCGACCACGACTCATCGGTGCGGGCCGAGGCAGCCCGGCAACTGGGGCGCCTGGGCGACCAGAGCGTCATCCCATTCCTAACCGATGCCCTCAAGGACGAGGATGAAGAGGTATGCAGGGCGGCCCACGCCTCTCTCGACTTCCTTGCCGAACGCCGCGGACACCAGCCTCTGCCGCAGGGGACAGAGCCGGAGTGAGCATGAAGTTCGTCCCAGGGCGGCCACATTCACCTCCGATTCGGCCACGGTGGCCGGGGCATTGACCTAATGGTCCGCCGCCTCGCCTGCATCAGAAAGGTGTCGGGTTGCTGTCGCCCTCTGACCACTCGGGAAATCAGCCCTGCGGACACACGTCCGCGCAAGCCGTAGTCAGCATTTAATGCTTCAGGCCTGGGGGCAGATGAAGATTCCTTCCTTTTTGCAGACCGTGTGCAACTCGCACCGCTGGCAAACCTCCTTGTCAGGCGGTCGCGACACGGCAAAGTCCCGTGCCTTGATTTTCTCCACCGTGCAACCCAGCAGGTTCCGTGCTTCCAGCACCGCCGCACCCGTATCCTCAACCTCCATTACCGCATCGGAACCCAGGTCCTCGTCCATCCAGTAGACGCTCAAATTCTCAACCTGGCGCTCCCGGTTCCGCTCCACCATCAGTCCGTACAAGGCCAACTGCTTGCGGTACTTGTCAACGATCTCGGCATCTGCCGCTGGCCGCTGTCCACTCTTCAAGTCCAGCACCGCGAGCCCTCCGTTCACCTCCGCCAGCAGGTCGGCCCGACCCTCCACGCGCCAATCCTCTCCCTCGTAGGCCACCTCCTCCTCGCTGACCAAGACCATCATCCCCGTGGACCGGACGTGCTGTAAAAAGCCCTTCGCCTGCCGCTCGACACGCCGAAGTGACTGGTCGCTAAACCCAGTCCGCTCCGCCGCTCCGACCCGCCATGCCTCCTCCGCAACCAGCCCTTCGATCACGGGACCAACCGCACTCGGGTCAGACCCATCCGCCAACATTTGGCAAACTCGTTCCATACAGGCGTGAACCAGCGTCCCAAACGCCGCTGCCTCGGACCATTTTTTCTCGAACCCATAATGCCGGAAATATTCGTAGCGCCGCGGGCACGTGTCGTAGAGCAGGATGTCGCCGGTCACGCTGTACGTTTCACGCCTTTCGGGCTCGCCCACAGGGGCGAACCTCTGCCCAATCAGTAGGTCCCGACTCGCCTCGCTCCAATCGACCGCATCCGCCCAGATGGAAGGCCCGTCCTGCGCCGACAATGCATTTGACGCCAGCACCAGCAGGTTCCTCGCTCTCGTGAACGCCACGTACTGACGACGGGCGCCGCCAAGACCCGCGCACCCGCTCTCACCCGCCGGGTCCCAGTCCGGCGCATACCGGACCAATTCGTTCTGAACCGACCTGTCCCGCGATTCGAACGTCAATCCACCCGCGACCACCACCGGAAATTCCAACCCTTTCGACTGGTGCACGGTCATGACCCGCACGCAGTCTCCGTCGGCGATCACCCCGGGCACTTCTTGCTGCGCCACCCCGTGCCGAAACACGAGCGGCATGAACTTCGCGAAAAAGTCCCGTCGCATGCCGTCCACTTGACCAGCCTGAACCCGGTCATAACCGTAGAGCGTTTGGAACGTGGAGAGGAACCGTGACCAGGTGGCGAGATTGACCATCGGCCGCGGACTCCCCTGCAATCCGATGAAAGGATCCAGCGCCATCAGCACGTAGAAATAATCCAGCAAGTCACGGTCCAGGTCCCGACCTGTTGCGGAAAGACCCGCGAGTTCCCGCTGCCAACGCAGAAGCGCGCGACTCAACACCGAGTCATGTGGGGTCCGCCCCAGCAGATCGTCCACCGCTTCGCTCACATACTGGTCCACCGCCCGGTCTCCCTTCTCATGAAGGGCCGTCCACCCCATGATAAGCGCGAAGCACGCCACCATATCCCTGACCTCTCCGTACTCGAAAAATCTGCGCCTCCCGTGGACCGTCACTGGGATCCCTGCCGCTCGCATCGCTCCCACGTAGGGGCCGCTAATTCGGTCCTGCACGCTGTTGAGGAGCAGCGCCACCTGCCCATAGCGCTCGATGACGCCCGAACCCTTGAGGCGCGCGACCATGGCCGCCACCTGCCGCGCCTCGTCATCCGAGTCCGTGGCCCGTATGCGGACTACGCTGGGATAATCGGCCTGACCCGTCCGAGAGGACGGCTCTATGTGTTTCTTAAAGCGCGGGCCGGCCGTATCCGTTGCTGCCGCATCCAGCATCCACCGGTTGCACGCGTCCACTATCCCGGGTTCGGAGCGGTAATTGGTGGTCAGCGATATGACGCTGCAATCCGGGAACCGAGTCGGGAAGTCCAGCAGGTTGCGGACAGTCGCGCCCCGAAACGCATAGATGGACTGGTCATCATCACCGACCACGGCAAGGTTGCCCGTGCTGCCGGCCAACGTGAGCAGGAGTTGCTCCTGCACGTGGTTGGTGTCCTGATACTCGTCCACCATGACCCATTTCACGTCTCGGGCCAGCGGCGGGGTATCGGCGTCCTGTCTGAGACGGTCCAGAGCCCACCGTTGCAGATAGCTGAAATCCACCATCCGGTGATGGTGTAGCGCTTGCGTGTAGTGAACGTAGCACTCGCCCAGCGCCCGGTGCAGTGCGTCCTCGGACGCGAGCAGCGCCTGAGGGTCGATAGTCCTCTCTGACATGGTGTTGAAACTGTCGGCCAATCCCTTGGCAACGCCGGATGCGCCCCAACGGCGGACGAACCGGTGACCTTGCTCAGGACTGGCGATTTCTTCCAAGCGGCTCTGGATGAAAGCCATCTGCTGGAGGCTGTCCAGCATCTGCGGGTTCTGACCCGCGGGCACAGCGCCGTCGCTTTCCCTGATGATGCGGTTGCAGAGGCCGTGAATGGTGCTTATCTGCACCTCGGACAGGTCTTGACGGCATCCGATGTCAGCGGCCGCGCGGTCGAACCGCTCCCTTAGTTCCTGGGCCGCCTTCTGCGAGAAGGTGCATATCATGACCTCTCGCGGGTGAGCGTACCCGCCCACGATGAGGTTGAGCGCTCTCAGCACGAGCGTGGTCGTTTTCCCCGACCCGGGGCCGGCGATCACGAGCAGAGGTCCGTGCACATGGCCCACTACGTTGGCCTGCTGCTCGCTCAGGTTTGGATAGTGGCTGGCTATCTGGTTGGTCAACATCTCGCCCTCCTTTAAGGCGGTGTTGACCCGGTTCTCCGGTTCACTGACGCTGGCGGTGCTTCGGACCCACAAGTTGGAAATCGCCTCCCCGTCGCCTTGTGATAAAATCCGCCGCACCCACGTACGTGGCAATCGATGTCTCTTTCAGCGAAGGCGAAAACTTGCTTTATACCGCCAATTTTTCATTGATGCCAATGTATGTCCAGTGGTAGTTCTTTTTCCGGTGACCGTAATGGTCATCGAAACCTCACCACGCACCGCGAAAACCTGAACGTCCAACGCCCCCAACAGGGCCTGCTTCCCCGCGAAGTCAAGATCTTCAATGCCCTCGGCGAGCTCGTGGCAACGTTCCGCCACGAGTACCCTGACCCTTTCGGCATCACGCGACCATTCGCGTTGGCGCTCTAGTTCGCCGAGGGTACGTTCACATTCCTCCCGAAAGGCCTTTACGGGACCGTTCTGAAGTTTCAATTCGTCTTGATCAATTTCAGCGTCGCCATACAACGCCAGGAACCTCGCCTCCTTCTCCCGACACTCCCGAACCCTTTTCTTCATCTCTGAGATCTGGACAGCGACATCGCCCTCCCCAGTGATCAAGAATTCATCCAACTCCGCAAGCACCAACTCGGGGTTGCGAAGCGCAGTTGCCAGACCACCAAATACCGATTCCTCGAATTCATCGGCCTCGATGTACTCGGCACTGCAAATCTTCGCACGCGTGGACGCTTTTTGCGTACCCCGACACCGGTATTTCCTGACACCCTTCGAACGACTCGCACCATTGATTTTCGTTCCGCAAGTGCTACACCAAGAATGACCAGTCAGCACATACACCTCCGGGCCCATATTCTTGGCCCGCGGCATGTCCAATCGCCGCTGCACCTGTTTCCACAGGGCAGGATCCACGATTACGGGTGAGAACCCCTTAATCCAGATCCACTCGCTTTCAGGTCGGAGGGTACGTTCCCGTACCTTCTTCTCGTCCGGCGTGCCACGATTGACGTAATAGGTCCTGCAACGGCACCTGCCGAACACGTCCCAACCCATGTAGGACTCGTGCCGCAGGATGTTCTCCACGGTCCGAGGGTGCCAAAGCTTGTCATTCTTGGTCGGAACGCCCCTCTCGTTCAGTTCGCATGCAATTGCATAACTGGTCCGACCAGAGGCGTACCACACGTACGTCTGCACGACCCAAATCGCCTCAGCCTCGATGACGGTCCGGATCTTCGTATCCGGGTCATAGTGGTAACCGAAAATCCCGTACTTGCCCACCCCGATCGGCAACCTGCCCGACCTCGCCACCTTAGCCTTACCTCTCATTGTTCGCTCAGCAATTTTCAAACGTTCCTGACCAGCCGCCCATCCCAAGATCATCATCAAAAGCTTGGATTCCTCGGAGTCTCCAGACGGGCCATTCTTGAATACGACGTACGCCCCAGCTTCTTGCAGACGGTTGCACAGGCTCATCACCTCGAATGCGCCGCGCCCCAACCGGTCCGGGTCGAGGATGTACACCCGATTGAACAAACCACGCCCAATCCCACCCATCATGCGTTCGAACCCATCGCGCAAAGTGCTCTCCCCGGACACCGTGTCCGGATAGATATACTCATCAGGCACAACGCACCCGTCAGATTCCGCCAACAGACGGAGCTGTTCGACCTGGGTTTCCAAGGACGTCCCGTACAACTCCTGTCCCGGAGTGCTCACCCGCACGTAAATAGCGGCGACCTCCTTCGCAGCAACTGGCATGATTCAAACCTCCATAATTCCTTGTCTCGAAACAGAGTCAACGCCAACGAACCGGCGGACACTCAACCCGCAAATCGCGGCCAGTCACCGGGGTTCAGCCCCCCAGGCCGCGTATGCCGGGCGCCCACCTTGCAACTTCACGGTCAAACCTCCCCAGTTGATCCAGTGGGCTACCCGTCAGAGAAACTAGTCGCTCATAAGCCTCCCTTGGAACCAACGCCGACGATTACGGTTGGGCGGTCCGCCCAAGACCACGACACGCACGTTCCAGCCGCGGTGGTCATACCAACCCGTATCCATCACCACATCACCCGCGGTGTTCTCCGAGGGCTCCGACGAGTCAGCCTCGCCAGACAGCACCCCACCCGGAATTCCATCCCATGGTACCGATGCGGTATCATCAAAAACGACCATCCTGGGAAACTCCTCAGCTTGGTCTGGGGCCGCGTCTGAGGGGTCAATCTCACGCGGCTCCGCTTGTTTTCCAAGACGTTCACGGCCTTCTTTCCGTTTGCCCATAGGCATACCTCCTTCGCCATCGGCGTCGAGTGCGACCGGATAACAAACAAGACTGGGAACCACCACCAATCGTTGGATCAGTCTCCAGCTCTTACACAAACGCCGGACGATGCACCCCACTGGCACCGGACAACACACCCGTCCGGCACCGGCCGCGCCGTCAGACTGTTTGACAAATTGAGGCTGATGCCTTACCACAACTGCCCTCCTGTCAGGGCCACCCATCCGTGGATTTCCTGAGCTGGTGATCTGCCAGCCCTTGGGCAACTTGTCCTCCGGGGACCGCCGAGGACGAAAGTTCCCATTACTGACCCCGTTCGCTCGTTGGGTTCGTCTCGTTCAGGTAGGTGGCGATGTCAGCTCCGGTCCAACCTGCATCGACCAGCTTGAAGATCAAGCGCACGGTGCTGGCCTACCGCTCATCAGGCGTCGGTGACATCTCAACCTTGTCGAAGGCAAAGCCGTAGACCCGGGGTAGGCCAAGACGGGAAAACGACCCCGGAAATTGGTGTCGAAGGATCCCCGCACAAAGCGGATTTCGACGCCCGCCGAGGCAAACTCCTCATGTAGCAGCGCGAGTTGATGGAGACTGCGCAACAGGCGGTCCGGCGAGCAGACGTACACCACGCCCACCTCGCCTGCCTGTACGGCCCGCCGAAGCTGGTTCAACCCCGGATGGTCGAGTTGGAGGCCACTGCCTTGGTCCCGAAAAACATAAGTGGCACCGATGGGCGGCTCTCCGTCCTCGTCAGCCTGGCGAACACACGCATCAACTTGTGCTTCCAGAGAAGACTGTCCCGGGTCGGCACGTGCCTCACGGGCGTAGACCGCCGTGTGGCGCTCCGTCGCCAATTCGTTTGAAGCCCCGGTTTTCTTGGATTCCATGATTTCCTCCATTGTTGACGTTGTGGGTAAAGGGGCGAACGAGTAATCCGGCACGCGGGTAACGGTTCTGCAGGCCCCGTAGCGAATGTCGCCAAGCATCCCCCTCTTGCATCGGTAGTAACGCTGGCCGCGGGCACTTTTGACTACCACCAAGCGCGACCCACAGGCGTCACATCGCACGGCAACCGGCGGCACTCGCCGATGAACACTGTCCTCGTTCCCGCCACGCTGGGCTTGCAGGCGCTTCCGCACCTCTTTGAAGTCGTTTTCAGAAATTGTCAACGGACACCTCCTTACGTTCAGTGCGCGGTTACTCTTGACCGTCAAAATTCCGCGGTGCGCCAGCCACACGGCCTTGCACCGCGGCAACTTAATCCCGATTCCTCGCTGTGTTCGCGTTCCCGTGTCCAACCAGGGACAGCACGAACCTGACCAGAACGTTGGTCGCCCGCCGGAGTCGACTCACTGTTCGTGCTCGGATACCGTGTTGATCTTTCACGAAATGTACCGGCACGCCGTGGCCATCAAACTCCTCCAGCGCCGCCAAGAGTTCCGACCCGTTGCGCGGCAACCGGTCCGCACCGTAGACAAGCACAGCACTCACCTCGCCGGCGACCGCCGCGCGACGCATACTTTCGCATTCCTCACGCATCAGCGTCTCCTCCGGATCCGACGTCCCGGTAAACGTCCGCGTCATTGACTTGGTACCCCAGCGACTCCGCCAACTCGACGCACGCGGCTTCCTGGCCGGATGAACTCACCCTGACGTAGACCACAGCCTTCTTGTACGTTTCCGGCGCCGAAGGTTCTCCGCCACTCGCGCTGGGCAAACGCTCCACCACGTCGGCGTCCCGGTGAGACACCTCGCTCGATTCCTCCAGTTCCTCGATCAACGATTCGAAAACCTCGCTCGAGATCGAGCCTTCCATGAAGAGCCGGATGATTCGCTCCTCAGCGCCCTTCTTTTTCTCGCCATCAGGCATATCAAACCTCCGTGTGATGTAGCTCTCTCCCCGCCGACGGCGGTAGACCCGCCACGCCATATAGCGACGGCGGACAACGAAAAACCGCGATGCCACCGGCCTTCACGGCCGGCGCACATCGCGGCACAAAATCAAGGATCTGAGCGCGCTTTGGGGCCGGTGCATATCACGCCGAACGGCACCGCTTCGTCCCGGGCTCCGCTCAGCGAGCAGCGTGGTAAAATTGACAATCGTAGACCTCCTTCTTCCTCGAGAGGGTGCTACTCTTGGCCGGCGCGGGCTGCACTTGCGCCGGTCATTTCTTTCTTGCGATGTGGGCTAAACTAGCACAAACATTGTATGCGCTATCACCATATAATCACCTTCAGTGAGTGTCATCAATTTGCAAATTGGCGAAATGACGTTTAGCTCGTTTCCGCCTGCTTTTCATGGCTCTTCTCAAGCAGCTTCAATATCATCTCCTGGTTCGGGGTCAAACCATCCCCGACGTACTCCAGCACACCGCCCTCTGAGCGCTTCCATTCCTGTCCGTAACGGACCAGCGTTCCAAGACTGGACTTCACGGATGCAGCATCCACTGCACGCGTTTCACCAGTCCGGAAAATTGCATCGGCCAACGACGCAGTGTCCAACTTGGGCCCGTACACCCTAGCCGCCGCAAATGCGCGCCGCCTGTTGGTCCCTTTCCCGGCAACCACAGGGAGCGCATAAAGCGCCCTGCCCGTCGGCCCATCGTAGTCCGGAGCAAGATACTGAAAGGAATCCGAATCGCCACCAAATATAAATCGACGCGAAATGTGAAGGTTCCTCAACCTGTCATACAGGGAGGAATCCGCACCTTCCTGACCATGCAGCGAGAGGTCAGCATATTCAGCCGCGCCGAGCAAGTGCCTGGCCTTAGCCTCGATCTGGTCCAGGAGCTCCAAGTTCACATCCGCCCATCTCTTCTCCTCCGCACCCTGACGCTCCCTTTCCGCGCCCCGCAGACGCATTTCGACCAGCGCAACTCTCATCTGTGCCATATTTCCAAATAATTGCCCCATGTTTCTGATCTCCCGAAATCACCAACCGAATTTTCGGCGCCGACAACGAACTTGCTGGCAAACGCCGGATGAGTCCTTGCCTACATAGAGTCCTCATATCCGGGGAATGTTCTTGTGCCTATTCTGACTCGCCATGCCGTCCGGAGTCAAGCAGTTTTAGTGCGACAGTTGGTGTCTTCACCATTTATCCCCCGGAAACGCCCCACACTCATGAGTCTGACGGCGCTCCTGAGTTAACGTCCAAGCCCGAGATTTGAACAGCAATCCATCCTGGTACCGTCAGCCGACTGCTCCAAGCGAAAACAGCGGCATAATACCGACATCGGGAGATCTCCGGAGGTTACGCGACGTTGCAAACGTCGGCGTAGCTGAAAAACACACAAGACCTGCTGTAGGACGCCGCCAACGACGTAGCTGACCACAGACAGGCCAGCCCACCATGACGAGAGCCGCCCCAACGGGCGGCTTTTCGTTTTCCGAGCACCACCGTTCTTCGAAGGACACCAATCAATGGAAAAGTCTGCCCACATACTTGAGCCCATCGTTACCGACCCATTGCGCTCCGCCGCCCAAACGGCGATCCAACAGGCACGTGGCGAAACGTCTCGCCAGTTCCTTTTCGACGCCAAGCTCGGCGACGCCAACACCGCACCGATGCCCGACCCCGCCATCGGTGCCATCCTCGACAAGCCGAAAACCACAATAGGCTACTGGTTAAGTCCCATCATCAAAGCCCTCAAGGAAGCAGACCTGCAAACCGGCAGCCCGCTGCACCAAATCGCCCAGCGTACCAACGACGTGATGGCCAAGACCGCCATCATCAACCGGCAAAACCGCCGGCCACCTCTCTACGCCGAACCGACCATCCGCGTCCTCATCAAGCTCGGCTTCGCGACGGCGAAGGACTCACCCCTCATCCGCGCCGCCGGGTACGTCAACCCGCCGACCGTCGTCCCAGCCAGCCACGACATCGACGACATCATGAAGGACATCGCCGCCAACATGGCGCGGACCCGCGACCCGCATAGTCCTGACGACATCCTCCAGTCCTTGAGCCATCACCAGGACGACATCGCGAACTGGCCGCAACTCGACCTCGAACTCTTCATCCGCAGAGTGGGCGGACTGCTCCCTGACGACCAGGGAAACTACCAACCGGACCAACCCTGGGGCACGCTCATCAGACCCTCGCAGCTGGTCGCCAAAACAGTGCTGCACATCCTCGAACGCGACCAACGCCCCCGCAGCGCGGCTTACCTGATCGACGAGACCGGACGCCTAGTGGGTCACCACCTGCCCCATGGATACAATCTCCCCAACGCCGTCCATAACTTCGCCTACCCGTCCGATGAGGTCACGCTCCAAGGCCGTTCGACCTTCGGACTGCGCGAATGGGGCACCACTCGAAACGTTCCCCACGCTCCAAACGTGAACAAGGTTCCAACCTCCACCGGAGACCACATCTACGTCTTCCTGATGGAACACGGGCCCTCCAACGTCGACGAAGCCATCGAACACGCCATGCGGACGGTCGGAACCGAGCGGAGAACCATCCAGGACGTCATCAACCGCGACCACGCGAAGCGCTTCGTCAGGTTGCCCGACCGCAGGGTGGCAGCCAATCCGTTCCACAAAGGCCTCAATCCCTCTGCCACCGCCCTGACGGTGGTACCAGACGGACAGCAGAGCCGCCTTGGCCCCATCCTGCGTCAGTCCGAACTGCTGTGGATCACCCACTACGTCCAAGCCATGAACAAACTGGCACCACCGTTGCCAGCCCAAGCCGCACTGACCGGCCAACGCGCCGCCGGCTTCGCCTTGGACGAACCCATGGAAATCACCGTCGTGGTCGCCGACCGCGACAGGCCCAGCCTCGAAAGCCAGCTGGCGGAAGCCGCCGCCGCCGCGTCTGAATCAGTGCCTTCCGTGCAACCGCAGATCATCATCCTGTCGGCCCAGCAGTGGGCCGAACAGCAGGACCGGGAAGCTCCCATTGCTTACCACAACGTCTGGCTCGCCCCGGGGGCCGTTCCATAGAAACCACCCCCGCCCGAGAGGCTGTAAAACGCCTCCAGAGGCCGTATACGGCCGAAACTGGGCACCCTCCTACGTCAGACTGGAGCATGACTAGATGTCGGCATACCTCGGTGCTACTCTTGCGAGCATTCGAAAGCCAGACGGGGAACGTTGAAGTCAAGAAAACTGATCATCAGTCGCAAGGGCTTTGATTCGGGCTCCGGAGGCTGTCCCAGCCCCATCTTTCCCGACGGCGCCATGTTCTCGCTCCCCATATCCTCCGGCGACGAGACCACCTTCGAAGACCTCCAACACGGCGACATCCAAATCGCCAACGTTGTCTCCGGCATCACAAACGGCCGCATGGGCACACTCGACCTGATCCACCTCGATCCCGACCTCAACTTTGACGCTCACCGGCACCGGAAGAACCGACCCGACTGGCAACAGTGGCGGGGAATGCTCGGCCAAGCCGGCATCGCCCAGAGCCACCTCGCCAAGCAGGGCGTCGGCAGCGGCGACGTCTTCCTGTTCTTCGGCCTCTACCGCCACGTCGAGGAGACCGCCCAGGGCTGGCACTTCGTTAGGAGGGCACCAAAGCTGCACGTCCTGTGGGGCTGGCTCCAAGCTGGACTTTCCGCATTTCAAGCGGCGTAAGCGAGGGAGTCCACCATTCGGTAGTACAGAGCGACGGGGAATTCCTGCGTGTCGGGGTTGCCGGCCGACAGTGAGAAATCTTCCGATGCCAGCCAGAGGTGCCGACGCACCAGGGCGATGGCGTCCACGAAAGTCGGCGATCCGCCTGAGGCGGATCGTACCAGGCGGCGGTGCGCGGGGTCATCGGATGTTGTTTTTGCAAGGCGTGGGCGGCCAGGGTGGTCCAGGAGAAGAGACCCAGCAGAGCCGGCGTGGTGCGGGCGATGGCCAGGTCGGACCACTGGCGCTGGGTCTCCATGCCCAGATGGGTGCGCGCTTCCTGAAAGGTGACTTCGAGTTGCCAGCGCAGGACAAACCACTCCAGGATCTGGGTCTGGTCTGCCGACGGGTCGGTGCAGAGGAGGCCGGGGATCGAAGATGCCTTCGGGGTCTCTCACCAGCACCCAGCGGATGAGGACGGGCGGTTTGCCCGAGCTGTACCAGACGGCGGTTTGGGAGGTGAGTTCCACGGTGCGGGTGGTGCCGTCGTACCAAGACACTGCGGCGACGGTCCAGGCCACATGGTCTTGGTCCAGGATGGTTTTCAGGGAGGGTCGTCGGGGGCCTTTCAGGGCAGACCGGCCTTTCTGACCCGACGGCCGTGGCGGCGCTGGGGCGTAGAGGGCAGCGTCCAGACGCAGTCTGGCGATGAGGGTAACGGGCTCGCGGAGGGACTGGCAGCAGTGGAGCAGATCGAGCACGGCATAGCCGTTGTCTCCCACCAGGATCAGAGGGCGATGGGGCAACCAGCGACGCAGCTGCATGACCATCTGCCGGGCCCAGTCGGTGATCCTCTTGTGCCGGCGTCCCTGCTGCTGGTGGTACCGAGAGGAAGGTGCCAGCACGGTGAGCACCGGCAGAGCCAGTGGCGTCCCGCCCAAGGGACATGGCCCAGCCACATCAGGGAGATCCACCGCAGGCCACTGGCCTTGACCAGTTGATGGCGACTGGAACGCACCGCGTCCCGGTAGATTCCCCGGGCCTTGATCTTGGCACCGCGACGCCGTTCCAGGGTTTCGTCGATGCCGAATATCAATGGACCATCGCCACCATCAAGATGCTGGAGCAAAAGCAAGAGCAGGACGCGGGCGACCCCGCGGGACGACCACACCGCCCGATTGAGCACCTCTTGGTAGCGGGCGTAGTCGCGCTGGTCACTGCGCCCCATGACCCTGAGCGCCGCGGCCACGGTGCGCTGGCTTGTGGCCAGGACCGCGCCCACCAGCAGGAGTTGAGCTTTCTGCCAAGTGGGGTTGGTGAACAGAATTGCGAAGGGGGAGAGTATCGGTACAATGGCATTGGGCAGGGTGTGCATGGCTGGACCTTCAGTAACGTTTGGGTCAGGCCAGCTTACCCTGTCCTTTTACTTTTCTAAAAATGCGTAAAGCCTAGCTTGGGTGCTGCGCCGACGTGGAGGTTCCTGATGCTTCTGATGTTTCCGTGCTGTTCGTTCACGCTGTGGGATCTTTTCCTAGTTATTGGGCTTCCCTTGATCGGGATGGTGGTGTTTTCGTGCCTAGTGGGTGTGATCGCGGGAGCGTTGATCCCGGGAGCGAGCAAGCTCGGCGGAGGGCTGCTGGGCTTGTTGTTTGGGGCAACAGCCGTGGGCCTCGCCGTATGGGCGGCGTTTGCTGGTTTAGGTGGTGCTGATGATGGAGGCTGGTCCCTAGCGGTGCTGGCAATGATTTTCTACGGAGTGGGTGCTTTCCTGACGGTGTCGGTCCAGCTTTTGCTCTGGGGCCTGCGCCGTCTGGGTACTGGCGTCCGTATTGGGGCGCCAGCGGTGACCATCTGGGTTCTCTTCGCCACGTTTGCGATTATGAACGTGCTGGGCTGGTCTCCGGTTGCCTGTACGGGTTAGGGATTGTCGAGTTTTGTTAACTCTGGTCGATGCCGCGCTCAACTGCTGTGATGCTGTCGATTCCGTAGTAATCGAGCATTTGGCGGAGCCAGGTGAGGAATTCGCGGCGTTCGATTTCGTGTTGTTGTCCAGCGACTATGTCCCATCAAATGGAAAGCGAAAATGTCCGCTGGGTTAGCTTGTGACGGTTGCGGTTTTGCGTAGGGATCGCAGCTTGTCTTGTTCTTTGGCGCTGAGCTTCTTGGTAGGGGGTTTCTCGGCGTAGGCATACTTGCGCACGGTCACGCGGGATATGCCAAGTTCCCGTGAGATCGCCCGCAGGGACAGCCCTTTCAGCCGGCCCTTCTGGATCGCTTTCCATCGGGCCAGTTGGGTGGGCGTACACGTCCACGGGTTCGATGGCGTGCTGGCAGTGTCCTTGCCGGCGATGGGCTTGAGGGCAGGCTCGGCCGGACGCACCGGTTCCAGGGCGGACAGACGGCGCTGCTGGGACCTGCTGATGTGGTGATCCCCCACGCTGCTGACAATGCGTCGGAGTTCCGGTCCCGGAGACCAGGCGGTGACACCCGCCCACAGGGCGCCCATGCGCGGCGGCGGTTCCTGAGTGGCCACCCGACGGCCTTCGTACCTGACGATGAGCTCTCCGTAGGGTCGTTCCAGCACCTCGACCCGCAGTCCGGCGTAGCTGGTGCGTTCCTGGTCAGGCAGCAGTTGCAGGACCCGCCAGTTGTACTTCACCGTGTTGTCGCGAGCCACCTTGCGGGTGTCCTTGGAGCACAGGATCTCCGGCAAGCACAGGTCGGGGTCCGCCAGTCGGTAGGCGGGTGCCGAATGCTCGGGCTGGACGGCGAAGCGGGCGTTGTAGCGGGGCAGGAAGTCCCGCAGCACCGCCGTGGCCTGATCCATGGTCCTGGCGTCGGCCAACCGCAGTTCGGTTACCAGCCGGTCCTGGAAGGTCCCCGCCGCGCGTTCCACACGGCCTTTGGCTTGGGGAGAGCGGGCGAAGATCTGCCGGATTCCCAACTCCTGCAACGAGCGAGTGAACCGGGTGGCCGCCGCGGCGGTCTCCGGCTGGCGGGCGTTGTGCTTAAATACCGCGTGGCGGTCGCTATACAGGGCCAGGGGGATGCCCCAGTCCTCGATCAGGCCTTCCAGCAACGTGAAGTAGCCAGCGGTGGTCTCGCCGGCGCAAAACACGGCGTTGACCACGGTGCTGGTGGCATCGTCCACCGCCAGCAGCAGGGCGAACTTGGGGCCTCGGTCCTCCAACCAAGCGTCATGGCTGCCGTCCAGTTGGATCAGCATCCCCGCCTGGGGCATCCGCTGGCGGCGGAACCGGTGTTGCGGGGTGCGCCGACTGCGGAGACTGCCGATGCCCGCCCTGGTGAGAATGCGCCGCACCGTGGGCCGGCTCAGGTCGATGCCTTCTCGCTCACTGAGCAGCTCGGTGAGGTGGGTGTGATTGGCACCCTCGTAACGCTCCGTCGCCAGTTCCACCACTGCGGCGGCCTCCCTTGGCGAAGTGGCGTTGTGCGGACGGCGGCCCCGGTTGCCGTGGGCCAACGCGGCGGCGCCGCGCTCGCGGTAGGCGGCCAGCATCCGGCGCGCGTGGCGCTGGGACACGCCCAGCAACTCGGCGGCATCGGCGATGGGGACCTGGTATTCCAAAACGGAGTTGAGCACGGATAGTCTGGCTTGTTCTTGTTGGTTCAACGTAACGTCCTTCATCAGGGCATTTTCGCTTTCCATTTGATGGGACAGAATCGTAGAACAGCAACAAAACGACACCTACCTTCCGGCCGACGGCGCCAGATGCTGGATGTACGTAGCGAAGTACGACCTATGGGAAGCCAAGTTTGATTGAACGTTCTCCACAAAACGACGTCTCAGCCCTTTCTGACCTTCGTTACGACCAATCAGTCGTTCCAACCCACTCAACCCCGCCACGCGTCGTTTTTCGACCCCCAACGGCCATCCTGGCGGCCGGCCAGACCCCCGCAAACGACCACCAAGCCCATCGGTCGTTTTCCACGACTCGCATCGCCATCCGGCCGCATTCGAGCCCACCGCCGGCAAGGCCGACATCACCCAATCAATTGATTACGTGATTATCTGATCATTCACGCCGACTGATTCGCCGCACCACCTCCCTACCCTTTCACAGGCGACAATTCTTGACACTCTTTCCTTGCTACCCCCTTCCCAAGCCTCGTAGAATCCGACCAAACTTTTCGGAGGTGTCCCCATGCCAAGAGGCAGCGGATCAGACGACAACCATGCCAACCAGATGAACCCCAACAACGACGCATATTGGGACTCCCGCGGCTACGACGGCCGCCCCGACGACTGGGAGGACCGCATCGACGACGACGATGACGATGGCAACGACGACAACCGCGCCAACCAGATGAACCCCAACAACGACGCCTACTATTCATCCAGAGGCGAACAGCGCCCAGCCTAATCCCACCCCACCAACCAGCGGCGGCCGCAACAGGCGAACCGCCGCTTTTTGTTGTCCATCCCCCTTTAACCCACTACTCCTCTCCGCCCACCGCCGCATGATTCGAAGCCCACCCACGGACCGCACTAGTATTACAGTTGCACTTGAATTGAAGGCCTCTGAAAGTGTCTCTTGTAATGGATTCCAAGGCTCGGGCTTGGTGCCACCGGCTCCACCATGGCTGCCATATAGGTAGGTCAGCGCCCTCATAAAGTAGTCACAGCAACCTGCATAACAGCCGTCTAACTTCGGGCACGGTCAGTGACATGAGTCCTTCCTTCGATGCGCGGCTGTAATACTAGGCCGAGCCTGCTAAAATCCTACCCGTCAATATCAACCGGAGCCCCCAATGCAGGACACCCAACTCAACCGCATTTCGACCTTCATCTGGTCGGTCACGGACGACGTGCTACGCGACATCTACGTCCGCGGCAAGTACCGCGACGTCATTCTCCCCATGACCGTCCTGCGTCGCCTGGACGCCGTCCTCGAGCCCACCAAGCAGAAAATCCTCGAGGAAAAGCAATTCCTCGACGACGCCGGCATCACAGATCAAGAAGGCGTCCTCCAACAGGCAGCTGGGCACGCCTTCTACAACACCTCACCGTTTACCATGCGCGACCTGGCGGCCCGCGCCGCCCAGCAGTCACTACGGCAGGACTTCGAAGCCTACCTTGACGGCTACTCCCGCAACGTCCAGGACATCATCGACAGGTTCCGTTTCCGCAACCAACTGGACACGCTTACCGAAAGCGACACCCTCGGCGCCCTCATCACCAAGTTCCTGTCTCCCGACATCAACCTCAGCCCCTACCCAGTCAAGAACGAGGACGGCACCACCAAGTTGTCCGGCCTCGACAACCACGCCATGGGCAGCATCTTCGAAGACCTAGTCCGCCGGTTCAACGAAGAAAACAACGAGGAAGCCGGCGAGCACTGGACTCCCCGCGATGCCGTCGAGCTCATGGCCCAGCTGGTATTCCAGCCCGTCGCCGACCAGATCCAGTCCGGCACCTACGTCCTGTACGACGGCGCCATCGGCACCGGCGGCATGCTGACCATCGCAGAGCAAACCCTGCACGACATGGCCACCATGCGCGAGCAGCAGGTGTCCACCCACCTGTACGGGCAGGAGATCAACTCCGAGACCTACGCCATCTGCAAAGCCGACCTGCTGCTCAAGGGCGAGAAGGACGCCGACGCCAACATCGTCGGCGGACCGCAGCACTCCACGCTGTCGAACGACGCCTTCGGCGACCACACCTTCGACTTCATGCTCAGCAACCCGCCCTACGGCAAGAGCTGGAAGACCGACCGCGACCGCATGGGCGGTAGGTCCGGCATGACCGACCCCAGGTTCGTCATCCAGCACGGCAACGAGGCCGAATACTCGCTGGTCACCAGGGTGAACGACGGCCAGATGATGTTCCTGGCCAACATGCTGAGCAAGATGAAGCACGGCACCCCTTTGGGAAGCCGGATTGCCGAGGTCCACAACGGCAGTTCCCTGTTCACCGGCGACGCCGGCCAGGGCGAGAGCAACATCCGCCGCTGGATCATCGAGAACGACTGGCTCGAAGCCATCGTGGCCCTGCCGCTCAATATGTTCTACAACACCGGCATCGCCACGTATGTCTGGGTACTGACGAACCAGAAGCCAAGCCATCGGCAAGGCCACGTCCAGCTCATCGACGCCACCAAGTGGTTCACGCCGCTCCGCCGCAACCTCGGGCAGAAGAACTGCGAACTCGCCGAGGACGACATCGACCGCATCACCCAAGCGTTCATCGCGTTCGAGGAAACCGAGCAGTCGAAGATCTTTCCCAATGCAGCGTTCGGGTACTGGAAGGTCACGGTCGAGCGACCGCTTCGCGTCGATGGCACAGAACCAGAGAGGGTCTACAAAGCTGCCGAGATCCGGAAACTCCGCCTCGAGGGGCAGCGTGACGAGAACGGCGCGGCCGTCATCAAGAAGATCCACGCCGCCAGCACGGTAGCCGATCCGCTTCGCGGTATGTTCGCCACCACCATCAAGGGCAAGCCAGCCGTCGTCGAGTACGAACCGGATCCGGACCTGCGGGACACCGAGCAGGTCCCGCTGCTGGAAGAGGGCGGCATCGAAGCATTCCTGCGACGCGAGGTGCTACCGTACACCGACGATGCGTGGTACACGCCACCGAGCGCCAAGGTGGGCTACGAGATCAACTTCAACCGACACTTTTACCAGCCGCAGCCCATGCGTTCGCTGGAGGAGATCACGGCCGACATCATCGCTCTGGAGAAAGAAACCGAGGGAACGCTGACACAGCTCATTGGAGCGAATGTGGGATGATCACATCCGCTAACCGAGACCTATCCCAAGAGTGTGACACGAACCGGCTCGAGCCCGTTTTGAAGCCGTATGAACGGTACGCATCTAAGCACGGCATTCCATGGCTACCGCCTATACCAGCGCACTGGAATATTGTTTCCAACCGCATCGCGTTCCAAGAAACCGACGAAACGAACCATCCCAACGAAATAATGCTTTCGGTTACCATCGGGCGCGGTGTGATTCTACAGTCCGATCTTTCTGAGGACCCAGAAGCCGATGCGCGACAGCCATCGGATAGATCACAGCACAAGTTGGTTGAGCCGGACGACATCGTCTACAACAAGATGAGAGCCTGGCAGGGCGCCATAGGAGCATCAGAGTACCGAGGATTAATCAGCCCTGACTACGTGGTAGAGAAACCACGAATGGGTGTCAACGCGAAATATATAGGCTACTTATTCCGAACACCCAATTTTGCCGCTGAGGCCCGACGATGGTCTTATGGGATAGCGTCCGACCGCTGGAGACTCCGGCACAAAGACTTCAAATCGATCCAAATCTGTTTACCGCCGCCCGACGAGCAAGCCGCCATCGTCCGCTACCTCGACCACGCCGCAGACCTGATCAACCGTTACATCGGCGCCAAAGAGCGGCTCATCGCCCTGCTGGAAGAGCAACGCCAAGCCGTTATCCATCAATTAGTCACTCGTGGGCTGGACGCTGCCGCGCCGCTCAAACAATCGGGGACGACCAGCGGTGATCCAATACCAGCACACTGGACTGTGAGGAAACTCGGTCATTTAGCAACCAAGTTCGGCAGTGGCATCACCCCCCGCGGTGGATCTTCTGTTTACAGGCCGGAAGGCATACCGTTCTTGCGTAGTCAAAACATCCACTTTGATGGATTGCATCTGCAAGACGTCGCCAAAATTCCACCTGATCTTCACCAAGCACTATCGGCGTCCCACGTCCAACCCGAGGATGTGTTGCTGAACATTACAGGAGCATCAATCGGCCGAGTTTGCGCAGTACCAAATCAGTTCGGCGCAGCCAACGTCAACCAACACGTCTGCATCATTCGGCCTAACCATCAGCACCTCCTGCCACGTTACCTCTCGGCTTACTTAGCCCGAATCCACCGAAGGGATGCGTGGGGGCTGGCTACGCAAGGGAAGAGAAGCGTGGGTGATGGGACAGCAGTGCCCTGACGCCGCCGGATTCGAGCGGGTGAGGGTAGAGACAGCTATGCCAGGGGGATGCTGACGGCTCGCGAGTGGCCGCGGAGGGCGAGATCGTCGGGCAGATGGCAGCTGGAGACCCGCGGTGCTCAGCCTGACGCGGGACGGTCAGGCGGTTGGACGGTCTGGTTGAAGGGTCGGACGCCGAAGGCGGCGTCAGGAAGGGAGCGGCAGAGCGCGCAATCGCTCCAGCGCGTGACTGAACTGGTTCTCCCAGGGCCAGCCCTTGGGAAGGTGCAGGGTGAGGCGACGGGCCTTGCGGGTGATGCGTCCGGCCAGGGAGAAGAAGCGTCGCCGCAGGGTCTTGGTGGTAACCACCAGCTCGCCCAGGCCGATGCGCGCCGTCCAGCGAGCCAGATTGTGGGCCATGACCTGCACCGCCAGCCAGGCGGCGTTGGCGGGGAAGCGTCCCGAGGGAAGATGATTGAGGCCCACGCCGTACTTCAGGTCGCGGATGGCGTTCTCGATCTCGGCATGGCGGCGGTGGTCGGCCTCCAGTTCCAGAGTGTCGCCCTCCCGGTCGGTGATGCAGGCGTGATAGCTGTAGTCGGTAAGCAGCGCCAGTTGGGAACCAGGCGCGGGCTGCACTCTGCGGACGATGAGCCGCGTTGGCGCGGCGTCGGGCTCATGCTGGAAGGGTGTGTATTCAGTCTCGGCCACGTCGGCGCCGCCGTCCATCCAGTAAGGGATGGGCGTCCAGTCCGTCTCGGGTATGGCCTCGATGAGATTGCGCAGGCTTTGGTGCTGGCGGATGGTGATGGAGTAGCGGACGTCCATCTTGCGGCAGACGGCGACCATGGCGTGGGTGTAGAAGCCGCGGTCGGCGCGGACGGTGAGTTGTCCGGTGGCTCCGGCGTAGCGCACCCGGCCCACCGTCTCCCGCAGGAAGTGGTCCGCGCCCCGCGCGGTGTTGGCCCGACCCTGGCGCAGCCGCGCCATCAGCACGTCGCCGGTGTCCGCGGCCACGGCCAGCAGCGGGTGATAGCCCCGCTGGCCGGTGTAGCCATGGCGACGGGCGCCCTCCTTGCCCAGTCCGTAGGTCTCGCAGACGGTGGAGTCCAGGTCGATGGTCAACGGCGCATCGCCCGGGCCTCCACCGGCAGCCCAGGCCCGAGCCAGGAACTCCCGGCTCACCCGATCCAGCTGGCGAACATGACCCCACCGGAAACTGCGTAGAAAGGTCCCCAGGGTGGACGGCGCTTTGACCACGCAGCCGATGGCGCTGGCCGTCCCGCCGGTGCGCAACACGTCGGCGTCGTCAATGCAGTCGCCGCCGGCCAGCGCCGACGCCACCAGCGTCAGCAGCTTGTCCCCCGGGTTGGCTCGACCCGGCGCATCTCCCAGGTCAACGTGGCGGTCCACCAGCTCACCCAGACCCAGATGGTGGGCCAGGGTAACCGGCAGGAGCAGTCCGGCATTGGCCACCAGACGGTGATCATCGAAGGCGACGTGGATGCGGTCGGGGCTGCCCAGTGGTAGCATCTAACAGGTGCTCCTCGTTTCGGGTCGGTTTCTTGTTTCAAAAACCATTATCCCCGAAGCCGGGAGCACTTTCTCATCCCCTCAGCACGCAGCCACATTCATCCTTTCGGTGGATTGGGGCTTAGCGACGCCTCTCATGCAGAGTGAAATCAGGACGGAACAAACCGGCGCTTCCAGGGAAGGACTGACCCTTCAGTCAATCAAGGACTTCCTAATTCCCGTTCCCCCAATTGCCGAGCAGCGAGAGATCATTGCCGCAGTCGGCGAGACGACCGAATCCATCGAGCGTACGTCCTTGGCCTCTCAAAAACAGATCGCCCTCATCAACGAGTACCGTACCCGCCTGATCGCCGACGCCGTCACCGGCCAACTGGACGTCCGCGGCGCCGCGATAAGAATACCCGATTAGAGCCAGCACGATGCCCGCGTCCTCAACGTGTTGGGGCAAGGCTCCCACGGCAACCACCAGCATCACAGGGCGAGGGACGTGGCCACCATTAGCGGCCTGCCGATTCGGTGGGAATGGGACGAAGACAAGAACGACGAAAACCGTCGCAAACACCGGATCAGCTTTGAGGTCGCCGAGTTGGTATTCAGAGATCCCCTGGCCGCCACCCGTCCCGACCCCTTTCCAACAGAGCAGCGCCGGCGTACCATCGGAGAGGTTCGCAACGTAGCCATAATCGTCATCCATACCGAACCGGAGCCCGACTACAACCGAGGAGAAGCAGTGGGCCGGATCATCAGCGCAAGGAAAGCCGAGAGGCGTGAAAGGAATGCCTATGAGACAGGAGAATTTTAGGCTCACGCCAGAGCAAGAAAAGGAACTTCAAGCGCTGGCCGAAATGCCCGACGAGGAGATTGACTTCTCGGACATTCCCGAGACGCTGGATTGGTCTGGCGCGGAGCGTGGAGTGTTTTACCGAGGAACCGCGACCAACGCTAGGACCTTGGTGTTCACGGACACCACAGAACGTGGTTTGGAAGAACGTGTCGTAAGGCTACTCACGGAGAGACCCGGAGACCGCCTGGCTACGCCGGCAGACAGCGACAACCGCGAGCGTCCTGATATCTACGCTGCCAGTTGGTCACTGGGCGACGCCACAGACTACGACCGCGCCAACTGCGTGGACCTCGTCCAACTGTCAGCGTTCCTGAACGTCACGCAACCCGAGGTCGCGGCCGCCCTCTCCCTGGACGACGACAACACAACCAGGCGCCAGTTCCTGGCACGCCTCAAGACCGAGACCCGCAATCGCGGCATCATCGACGTCCTGCGCCGTGGCATCAACCACCGCCAGCACCACGTTGACCTGTTCTACGGCACTCCCACCCCCGGGAACACCGTCGCCGAGCAGCGCCACGCCCAGAACCGCTTCTCCGTCACCCGCCAGCTCCGCTACAGCAACGACGAAAGGCAGCGCGCCCTCGACTTGGCACTCTTCATCAACGGCCTGCCCATCGCCACCTTCGAGCTGAAGAACAACCTCACCAAGCAGACGGTCAATGACGCCGTCCAGCAGTACCGGACGACCCGCAACCAACACGAAGACCTGTTCCACGTCGGCCGGTGCGCCGTCCATTTCGCGGTGGACGAGCAGGAAGTACAGTTCTGCACCAAACTGGCGGGCAAAGCCTCCGTGTTCCTGCCATTCAACAAGGGGAACGACAACGACGGCGCCGGCAACCCGCCCAACCCCAGCGGCCTGAAAACCGACTACCTCTGGCAGAATGTACTCAATCCGCCCGGCCTGACGGACATCATCGAGAACTACGCCCAGAAGGTCGGCGACGCGCAGATCTGGCCCCGCTACCACCAGCTCGAGGTAGTGCGCGACCTCCTCGAAGACACGGCCGCCAACGGAGCCGGCAAGCGCTACCTCATCCAGCACTCCGCCGGCAGCGGCAAATCGAACTCCATCGCCTGGCTCTCCAGGCAACTCATCGAGCTGGCCACCGACGGACAACCGGTGTTTGACTCCATCGTCATCGTCACCGACCGGCGCATCCTAGACAACCAGATCAACGACACCATCCGTCAGTTCACCCAGGTGGCATCCACAGTAGGCCACGCCGAAACCTCGGCTCATCTGCGACAGCTCATCACCGAGGGCAAGAAGATCGTCATCACGACCGTCCAGAAGTTCCCTCTCATCATAGAAGCGATCACCAACGAACACCGCGGCCGTAACTTCGCCATCATCATCGACGAGGCCCATTCCAGCCAAGGCGGACGCACCGCCGCCGCGATGAGCGCGGCATTGGGCACGCAGCCCAGCGACGATGACGACGACACGTTCGAGGACCAGATCAACCGCATCATCGAAAACCGTCGGTTGCTCGACAACGCCAGCTACTTCGCCTTCACGGCCACACCCAAGAACAAGACCCTGGAACTGTTCGGGGACCCTAACCCGCAACCTGACGGCACCGTCAAGCACCTGCCGTTCCACAGCTACACCATGAAACAAGCCATCCAGGAAGGCTTCATCCTCGACGTGCTCGGCAACCACACCACCGTCAACAGTTACTTCGGTCTCGTGAAGAAAATCCATGACGATCCCGAGTTCGACTCCAACCGGGCCCAGCGCCGGCTACGCCGCTACGTCGAAGGCCACGAGTACGCCGTGGCCCGAAAGTCTGAGATCATCGTGGACCACTTCCACGAGTCGGTCTTCCTGCCCCGCAAGATCGACGGCCGCGCCCGCGCCATGGTGGTCGTGGACGGCGTGGACCGCGCTATTAACTACCACCACGCCATCAGCGCCTACATCAAGGCAAAAGGCTACCCCTACCGTTCGATCATCGCCTTCTCGGGCGAACGCCAGCACCAGAGCCAGTCCGTAACCGAGGCCTCCCTGAACGGGTTCCCGTCCAATCAGATACCCGACAAAATCCAGGTAGACCCCTACCGCATCCTGATCTGTGCCGACAAGTTCCAGACCGGCTACGACGAGCCATTGCTCCACACCATGTACGTGGACAAGACCCTGGCCGGCATCAAGGCTGTCCAGACGCTCTCACGCCTCAACCGCGCCCATCCCAACAAGACCGATACCTTCGTCCTCGACTTCATGAACAAATCGGACGTGATCCACGAATCTTTCGCCGACTACTACCGCACCACCATGCTGGCCGACGAGACCGACCCCAACAAGCTCCACGACCTCAAGGCCACGCTCGACAACCGCCAGGTCTACACGTCCCACCAAGTCGACGAACTCGCCGAAGGCTGCTTGGCCGGCAAGGACCGGGGCGAACTCGACCCCATCGCCGACGCTTGCATCGCCCCGTACACGGCCCTGAGCGAGGACGGACAAGTCGAGTTCAAAAGCTCAGCCAAAGCGTTCGTCAGGCTATACGCCTTCCTATCCCAGGTGTTGCCCTACGCCAACCCCGAATGGGAGAAGTTGTCCATCTTCCTGAACTTCCTGATACCGAAGCTGCCGGCGCCTGCCGACGAAGACCTCTCAAAGGGCATCCTGGAAACCGTCGACATGGACAGCTACCGGGCGGAGAAGCAAGCCGCCCAACGGCTGTCCCTCGCCGACGAGGATGGCGAGATCGATCCGATTCTGGTCGGAGGCGGCGGCGGACGCAACGAACCGGAACTGGAACCACTCTCCCGGATAGTTGCCACGTTCAACGAAACATGGGGCACGGACTTCACGGACGCCGACAAGGTGGCCGAACTGATAAGGACCATCCCGGACCAAGTGGTCGCCGACACCGCATACCAGAACGCCAGGCTCAACTCAGACCCACAGAACGCACGCATTGAGCACGACGCAGCGCTGCGCCGGTTGATCACCTCAATGGTCCGGACCAACACCGAACTGTTCAAGGCCTATACCGAGAACCCTGACTTTCGGGCTTGGCTCAGCGACCAGAGTTTCTGGCTCACCTACCTGAACGACAACACGCCCACGGCATAGCGCTGGTCCTGCAACGACCGAGACACCTGAGCCACCTTCGCCGGCGGCCAGTGGCAGGGACACTCCACCGGTCCCCGGTCGCTATACAGCCGGTGCCCACATCCGGCCGCGCAATCCACCTGCACCACGACCTCGAGATCCATCGCGGTGGCCAGCAACGCCGCCAACGGATGCCGGCACCGGACGCGTTCTGAAATCCCCAAGCATTTTTACCGCGGCAAAAAGTGGCGCCGCGTCACCAATTCCCCAGAGAGGCCGCACCGGCAGGACGGCTCCAAATGGTACTCTTCAACCAACGAGGCACCGATACCGTCACAACGCCAGGTGGAGCACCCATCCAATGCCAGACACAGCAAACAATCTAACCATCAAAGTCGGCCAAACCGGTCCACTGGTCAAGCTTCAGGAAACCGACACCACCGGCACGTGGGAAATGACCTGGGCGGGACCCATGGGCGAAGGGTACTACCGCCGCGCCCTGCTCGCCGCCGAAGATACCGTCCTCAAGAACAACGGCGAACGTATCGTCCTCACCTGCCCACCGGACGAACACGCCCTCCGCAACTGGCTGATGCAGTACCCGAGTTCCATGCTGGCCATCGACGGCGACACCTACACAATCGAAGTCATCTGCCCAGCAGAAGACGGATTGATCCACGACGACTACGACGACAGGACCCCATTGCCCCGCATCACATGCCCAACCTGCGCCGAACGCATAGCGGAAACCCGCAACCGCCGTCGCCAGGAAGCTTTCAGCAAGAACCTTGGATCCCAGAAATAGCCAAACACACCCGACGGGTCGCCGAAGCCTACACCCGCCTCGCGGAGATCGAGGAAACACTCGAAACCCCTGATTCCACTCCCGGCGGGTAACCGAAGCACGCCGATCCCCCACTTTCGCCTAACCGCCACAGCGCCCGACATCACAGACCTCGCCAGATAGCCACCATGGCACCGACCAACCACATCTACGCCCACTCATCATGGACCAGCAGGATCCTGCCTGTTAAATCCAGTTATTCCTTCCTCTATCACGGCCGCATACTCTACGGCGAGCATCCCGACCAGACCCGCCAGCACGCCATCGACGCTTCCCAGATCACCGGATCCACCCTCACCCGCGGCCTGCTTTCAAACGAACTGGACATCCGGCCCGCAAGGCCCGCCGCCCCCAGGTGGGTCATACCATAACAGGATATATGCGGGTTCCGGGGGGACTTTGGGGGCGGGGGTGGGGCGGTGGTGAGACACCAGCGGGTCCTATACAACCGCGGTGTCTTTTCGTTTTTCAGCATTCGGAAAGTTCTCACCGACACCATCCATCACCTCCGCCTTTCCAGCCATCGTCCCCAACCCGGCGCCCTGCCCAAGACGTCAGACCCTCCAGCGATCCCTAAACGACGTCTCAGCCCTCTTTGACCTTCCTTCCGACCAATCAGTCGTTCCAACCCACACAACCACGCCACTCGTCGTTTTTCCGTCCCCAACGGCCATCCTGGCAGCCGGCCAGACCCCCGCGAATTACTTTCGAACCCCATCGGCCGTTTTCCAGGACTCACACCGCCATCCGCCCTCATCGGGAGCGACCGCAGCATCCACACCGGCGACGACCGGGATAAAACATCCAAAACCACAACATATTGTCGACACCATACTCATACCCAAGCGCAAACCAGGTCCCAGCCGCAAACGCCAAAGCAAGCAGGCAGGTCCCGCCCCACCGCGGAAACCGGCACCGCCAACGCCGAATCCCAAGCCATCGACGCCAAAGAAACCAGCGCTTACCCGCCAAGAACGCAAAGACCTAGGCCTGTGCCGATGCGGCAACGAAGCGATACCCGCGCAAACCCGCTGCCCCAGCTGCGCCGAGAAACACCGCACATGGAACCGCACTTACTCCGAGAACCGCCGAAGGGCCCAGGGCAAGAAACCCCGCCAACGGATCGGCCCAGAATTAATCGAGCAGATCCAACAAGAAATCGCAACCAAAGCAGTGAGCCAAGCACCCAAGAGGGTCCGAAACGAAGTCTACCAAAAGAAGCAACGCGAAAAACAAGCGTCGCTGAGAGCGGAGCGGAAAGCCCCCGGTTTGTGCCGCGACTGCGGCAAACCCAAACCAGAAGGCCAAACCCGCTGCGGCGACTGCGTACGGAGACACAGCCGGTATTGGCAACGGTACGTAGCCAAGACAGCGAAGCGCAAGGGGACCGAGTAAGCGAGTCCCAGCACTGAACCACCAACAGCGCCGAGAAATCGACCGCACCCTCGCCACGGACGACGCATACGGCCCCACCACCTCCACCGCATGCCTGGGACGTTGTGGCCGGCGTGTTGTTGCAGCCAAAACCGCCGGACAAAACAACGAGCGCAACGCGTCGACAACCCTGAGAAACCAGCCGCCCCAACAGGACATCCCCAAAGACGGAGAGTATCAACCCGTGTCCCAAGTCCCCGGCCAAGTCAAAACGACCAGCGCGACGCGAAAGCGAAAGGCTCGACCACGCCGCAGCAAGGTCGAACAGAGAGGTTGCCAAGCGTCCCCGCCAGCGCGACCAGAACGAAGGCATGGCTGGCGGTCCAAGCCGACGACCATCATGGTATTCTGGCCCACGGTCCCAAGCGGGACGGTGAAAGTTGAAGCCAAGCAAATTGATCATCAGCCGCAAGGGCTTTGATTCTGGATCCGGGCGCTGCCCCAGCCCCATCTTTCCCGACGGCAGCATGTTCTCGCTGCCGATACCCTCCAACGACCAGGTGGCCTTCGACGACCTTCAGCACGGCGACGTCGACATCGCGAGCGTTGTCACCGGAATCACCAACGGCCGCATCAAGCGACGGGACCCCGTCCATCTGGACCCCGACCTGAACTTCGACGCGTACCGCTACCGGAAAGACCGACCCGCCTGGCAACACTGGCGAGGAATGCTCGGCCAAGCCGGCATCGCCCAGAGCCACCTGAACAAGCAGGGCGTCGGCAGCGGCGACGTCTTCCTGTTTTTCGGCCTCTACCGCCAAGTCGAGGACACCGCCCAGGGCTGGCGCTTCATCAAGGGAGCGCCGGAACTACACGTCCTGTGGGGCTGGCTCCAAGTCGACCAGAAGCATCGGGTCGCCGACCTCGGGCCAAATGACCTCCCTTGGGCACGCCACCATCCCCACCTCTCTTCGCGGTACCGCGACGACCGGAACACCGTCTACGCGGCGGCGGCGAAGCTCGAACTGGGCGGTGACGACGACGGGCGCGAAATCGCGGGATGGGGAGTGTTTCCCAAGTTCGACCAACGGGTGGTCCTGACCGACCCCGATGGCGCAGGCGTTTCAAATTGGCGGCTCCCGCGGTGGTTCTATCCCGACGGCAACAAGCCGCCGTTGACCTACCATCCTGACCGGAAACGCTGGCGGCCTGACGCTGACCACGCCTACCTGCGAAGCGTCAGCAGAGGGCAGGAGTTCGTGCTGGACCTCGCTCACTACCCCGAGGCCGTCGAGTGGCTTTCCGACCTCGTGGTCAGCATAGGACTAACCACGCGATGCCAATGACGGCGAAAGCTATTCCTCTCTCAGCGTCTGGACGGACTCCAAAAGCCTGAGTGCGTACACGTCGGCCACTACCTTCACCCACGACGGCTTCACCCAAAATAGCCAAATGGCAACAGCCCCGGTGTTCACGGCCGCAACCGCTAGCCGAACTACCGCAACAGTATCCGGGTGAGTCAAAACGCCCCACCAAGGGTCTGGCCAGGGACGCCCCCATACGGTCAACACCAGCAGCATCCAAGAGAACAAAGCGAGTACCACCCCAATGGACGCCCCGACGGGCTTCATACCCCACAGGTTGCGCCTGAATCCGTAGTTGACGTTCTCGGCAAAAACCAAGCCGAACCTAGTTTGGTCACGGGTGGCGGCACGCAAAGCCCTAATCGCCTCCTCGTACTGCACGTCCGACCACTCTGGACAGGTTTCCTCCTCTCGTTCAGTAGGCAGCGAGTGCTCGATCCACCGCTCAAACTGCTCGCGCAAGCCAGACCCTAGCTCGATGTCTCCCGAAGTTCGACGATGCCGGAGCAAACGGGTAGTAGGCGGTCCATCCCAGCCCTCCCAGAGATCAGGCTCCTTCCTGCGGCCCAGCTCCCGCCCTACCTGCGCCATAACGGCAGTCCCGCCGGCTGCCCCCAGGAGTCCGACGAAAGCAGAAACGAAGAGAGGAAGTTCGGGCAACAGCGCGAACAGAAAGATCCCCAGCGGAAGAACGACCATGAACGCGGGCTGCACACGGGCGCGGAACGTGTATGCGTCAGCGAAAGGCATGATGGTTGGCCCTCAGTCGACCGTCACCTTCAGCGAGCCTATTTGACCAGGTATGGGCGTAATTTCCACGTCCAACATTCCGTCGTTTCGCGTAGTCAAGCAGTACCGCGTTTCCTGGCCACCGCTCCGCTTGTTGACATTCCATCCTCGCGAAACCTCTGTGTATCTGCCGGTCACGCTGGTGTCTACGACGCGACCATCAGAAACCAGCGTTATCAAAGGACGGAAAACTTCAAACAAAGGCCGGTGGAATCCAGATTCACGCCCGTAATGCGCTGCAACCAACACATGGGTACCCTTGACCGCGGAGACGAAGTCGCTTCGGCCCAGCAGCTCCGTCCACGAGGGCGACTCGTTGTCCCCTGGAACCAGAATTTTCACGCCACCGTACTCGATTGCAGTAACCACGCTGTGATTGTTGAGGTTGCTCGTCGAGGACTGCGAAGGTACGAATGTCTTGATCGACGCCCCACCATTGTTCTGCGGCAAGTCAACGTCCTCGTGTGGCCCAACAGGGCTGCTGTACCGCTGTCTAATCTCAAGATACTTCTGAATCTTGGCTTCCGCTTCTTGATTCAGCGGCGGGTGCCCTCCCCGGATGTCAGCCTCAGTCAGATGCTTAGGACTCCCAAGCGTTCCAGGAGTCAGCGCATCGAAGTTGAGAATGTCGTCAATGTGATCCATGTGCGGGTGCGTGATCGTCACGTGGTCGAGCTTACGCACCCCTTCGTGCCAAAGGTGCGTCAAAGGACTAAAGTCGTCGCCAGCACCCAAGTCTATGACAATGTGCTTCCCGCTAGGAGTTCCAATGTAAGCAGCACTGCCGTGCTGCACGTTCCACATTATGAAACGCAAGGGCATAATTTCCTCCGCTTGCCGTAAGGCTGGCGCAAAATATGAGCGGCTCCGCAGCGCGCTGCGGAGCCGCCAACGACCTCAAATTTTACAGGATTCCTGGGTTGGGCTTCAGCCCAACCTTGTCAGGCTGCCCAGACCCGCGCGACGGCGTCCTCGATGCGCTGCTCCATGCGTTTCATCAGCTCACGGTTGGCCGACACTACCAACCTCTCTGACTCAATGCCTGCAGCAACCACGTGCTGCTCTTCGAGAGACGGCAATGGGATCTTTATGCGCTCGAGGTTGCCCTTAGTAATGTGAACCAAGCCAACCCCTCCATGCAGATTTTGCTCGACCTCTGCCACCGCCCGATTCAGCACGTTGAACAAATATCCTTTATCAGCCACCTCGCGGTTAAACTCCACCTTGAAAATGTGCTGGTTGAGTATTGCCTTTCCGCCGTGCCAAATATGCGCACCAAACGATGTCCCTCGAGAACCGGACCAGGAAAACAGGAGCTCTCCGTTGTTGATGATGTAACGTTCCTTGACCTCGCCGGTGTAATAATTGAATTTGCTTTCCTCAGAATTCAGGTTCTGGATCCGAATTATGGGAAGACCTCCGCTATCCGCACCTTCCCATTGTGAGGGCTTGAAAGCTCGGCCGTTGACCAAACCGCAAATATCTCCAATTTCCACTAGCGGCCATTCAGGGTCAACCGAGACCCGCGGCCGCCAGTTGTCGACCACCGCACACGCCCCGTCGATCACCCGCTGGTAGCCCTCAATCTCGGCTACGAGCTCGCGCTGGACCTCCAGGGGTGGCAGGGGTAGCTTGTAATTCTGGTAAACGTCATTCCGGTTAAGTCCGGGGACACCCGCCCCCTCTCGCAATTTGGGCAAATCCAAGGATTCTAGCAAGCGGTACACGTAACAGATGTCTGCGCGAGCTGGGTCGGCGACATTTACTTAGTACGTGGTATCAATGGGAAAGCAGTTGCTTTCGACGTATGACACCTCACCAGCCGAACCTTTCCGACCAACGATGATTGCAGGACCTTCAATGAGGTACTCACTGTGGTATCCGCTGATACCGTTGGAACCCATTACAGGATAGGGACCATCTACCCGATTTTTCTTGGGCAGGCTGGCCCCGTACTCCAAAGTACAAACTTCTTCGAACGGAACGGCCTCATATTTAGAGGTCTTGGCATCCTGCGTCCGGTAGCGTTCACCACTCAGGGTGAACACGCCATCAGCAGCGATTTCGATCTTGGCAACAACGCGACCCAGCGTCGGCTGGTACCCATCCAAGCCACCGCCTCCGCGAACCCAGCATAGGTACTCGTTGACTTCGTCTGCCACAACAGGTAGATCGTCATGGCTGATGGGCCGGCGCTGCGCGCCCAGGTCATAACCGTCATTCTCCACCTTGAAGAAGCCGACGTAATCCGTCATCGGCGCCAGCACCTTGTCGAGTATCAGGATTGACGTCTTGACGCCGCTGTAAGGGTTGAACACGCCGCCAGGCAACGAAATCACCGCCACGAGGCTCTCGTCCAACAGGAAGCGTCGCAACTGCCGGTAGGCGTTCTGGCTCTGGAATATGATGCCCTCCGGCACGATGATGCCGGCCCGCCCGTGCTCGTTCAGGTGCGACGCGATGTAGTCCACGAAAAGCACTTCCGCCCGCTTCGCTGGCACGCGGAACCGGTTGTGCGGCTGAATCCCACCCTTCCGCGTCATGAACGGCGGATTCGCCAACATCACGTCCGCGTAGTCGTTCCAGCGGACACGACGTCGACACCGAGGCGCAGAACAGGTTTGAACTCCACGGCAGAACCGCCACCCTGGCCGGCCGGCCCGACCTCATCGCCCGCCGGGAAGACAAAGCCGTCATCGTCGACGCCAAGACCGGCCACGACAGCCCCAGTCACGCCGTCCAGGTCATGATCTACCTGTACGCCGTCCCCAGGGCCATCGAACGGTACCGGAGATTCAAACTCAGGGGGCAGGTCACCTACCGCGACCACACGGTCAGCATTTCAGCAGAGGCCGTCGACGAGCAGTTCATCCAGAACCTGAGCGCGCTAATCCGCCGTCTGTCAGCCGACGAACCGCCTAGACGGGTACCCAGCCGCCAGGAGTGCCGATTCTGCGACATCAGCGCCGCCGAGTGCCCAGCCCGCGTGGACGAAGCCTCCGAGACCGAAGCTGGAGTAACCGCCGACTTCTGAAGGGCAGCCGCCGCATGGCCGATGTCCAAGTAGCAAAACGCAACAGCATGACGACACGACGCTGGCAGCCCATCGCACGCCTGTCACACAACCAGAGCACGACTTCTTGTCGGACGACGAACTGCTCCAGCAGTGGCTTGACCAACAAACCCACGTGGGGAGGCAGACCCGACGGCACTCCACTGCACGTGGGCCATCGAGACCGGCATTGTCGAAGGCCTCTACCGGCTGGACGACATCCAGACTAGAACCTTCATCGAGCATGGCTTCAAGTCGACGAACATCCCTCAGACCAGCACGGGCCACCTCGACAACCTGCTGGACGTCCTGCAGGAACACCTGACGGCTCTCGATGCCATCTACGGCGCGGTACGCCGTGGACAGCCCATCAGACGCTCCGCCATCCGACAGCTCCAACAGGTAATCGTCGCCCACCTGCCCACCTGCCAGGCCATGAACGGGCTCGGCCAGTGGTTCGACGCCACCCTGCATCGCGACGCCTTCAAGACGATGCCCAACAACCCCACCCAGCCCTACGGTGTCGTTCACCAGCACTGCCCTCTGGAACACGTCAACTCGGAAATCGAACACCTGCTCACCTGGTACCACGAGTAAGTAAATCAGAGTGCCGTCTACCACCCACTGCTGGTGGCGGCGTGGCTCCACCACTGGTTCGCCCAGTTACACCCCTTCACCGACGGCAAGAGCCGCGTCACGCTGGCCCTAGTTACTTGGCACCTTGTGCAGCACGACTACCTGCCCATAGTCATCACCCGAGACGACCGAAGCGCCTACATTGACGCCTCAAAGCCACCGACGGCGACCTGAACCCACTGGTTACTTTGCTGACCCTAACGGAATGAGTATCCTACGGAGCGAGCTCGACCTGAAAATTCACCGGAAAGCAACTCGAAACGCCGAACCGAAAGATCAAAATTTAGTGGCACGCTTTGAGGAGCCATAGGGTCGACCATGTCGTGAATCAATTGGTACAAGCCAAAATTTGACTGCTCCTCTTCCGAGGCATCCACAGGAACATGGGTCAAACCAGCCATGGTGGAACGGAGCCGGCCATAAAGAGGAAGCCGCTCGGGGATCTCAAGCGCCGCATTGCCGTAATCCCACCTTCCCAGCATTGAGCCAATTATGGCGGCTTCAACGAGTCGACCGGACCTAGAGTGACGCAGTTCGCCCCGTTCCACGGCCGCGAAGACCGTTCCTACAGCCTCCTCGTCCGTGAGAGTTTCATCATGATCAGCAAGCCTCCGGTATAGAGTCGGGTTGAGGGCCTCAACTATGATCAACACCGTCAACGCTCTGATGAGAACAAACTCACTGGTTGATAGTGACGACAGAACCAAGCCGAAACGGTGGACGGCTTGCCCCACGTCCCTCAAAGTGAAGACCGGCTCGCTGAGGAAATCCTTCAACGCAACAACAGAGCCTTGATAAATTTCATTCATGACGTGGTTCTGGACTTGCTCGGAGAAACCAGAAACCCCGGCCGAATTCAACAAATCGTCCATGAACTGCTGCCTATCAGGAGGAGGTAGTCTGAAATCAACATCGAAAAACCGACGCAGATAGGCGGCAGCACCAAATCCTTCCCCGTACAGGGCCTTGACAGAATGGGCCAACTCAGAACGGTTGACGGCCAGCACAAAGACCATGTGTTCAACGGAGAATATATGCTTGGCAGTCTCCAAAAGCTCGACCGCGTAGGATGGACGACAACGATCAAGTTCATCAATGAACACCACAATGGGTTTATGTTCGCTAACGTCCCGATGGGCGACGGCCATGTCCTCCAGAGAGGAACGGTATTGGCGCACCGTCTGCTGGGTCTCAACGTATCCGGACATAGCGTCCTGGGCCCAAGAACTGGCTGCATGGCCGAGTTCGCCACCTACTACGGGCACGAAGCTTGCGCCTAAACGTAAAGCACCAGGGAGGGTCCGGCGCAGAACTTGCTTGGCGAGCATCTCCATCCGGCGGATTTTGAGATCTACGGGACGTTTGCCCGAATCTTTCAAGCCGTTGGTGATCTCCGTAGAAAGCGCAAGGAAAGGATCTCCAGAGGCATCAGTTTCCCAAGCATTGAACTCAACCACAGGGTAACCTTCGTTTCGAAGGTACTGGGCCCACATTTTCAGGAACGTAGTTTTACCGGCACCCCAAGCGGCGTCCAGGGCGACAGCACATGGTCCTTCAAGGTCGCTTATCAGACGACTGAACACTTCCACCGGCTCCCTGCGGCCCAAGAGATCGAAAGCGAACGGGTCTTCAGGCGGGATTTCGATCTCCTTGGGTTGAATGCGAATAGGCATGAACCACCTCGTGAAAGTTGGGAGTGCGTAGAAGACACCGCCTAGTGTAGGGCGGGCCATGATAAGGCAACAAGTAAGTCGCCCGCCAACGTCGACCAGCGGCCACCCCGACCGACGGGGCGGCCGGTTTCGTTTCCGGCGCTACATACGCCAATTTTCGCCCACAGAGCCACGGACCTCGGCCAAGCCCAGTGGCTGATGCGCCACACGGCGCTGCCGGTGCTCACCGTGCTGGCGCCCTCGTCGCGCTACCACCAGCAACAGGGACGCCGGCACAAGAAAATCACCGTCTGGGCCCGGCAGACCGTCATGTCCGCCTCAGGCGGACACCGTTTGCCTACCCCATCGCCCCCTGGTGCTGGCGGGGGATCCGCCTTGGGCGGACCGGATCTGCTCCGCTGACGCCAGCCTCCGCCAGCCGGTCGCTCTCATCGCCAGATTGCGCCTGGACGCCGCCCTCCACGCGCCAGCGCCATCACGCCCGCCCGGTCTGAATGTCCGGCCATCCAAATTGCGGTCATCATGCCGTCTACACCTCACCGGCTTGTTTCGCGAACCGGCAGCCAAGCGGCCAGAAACACCGCGGTGAAATCGGGCTAATTACCTGCCACCGCTCCTCCTACGGCGGCCTGGTATCGTCCCGAGTATTTCTTTTCGTTGATTGCGAAGACAGCGATGGACGCGAGGATCTGCATCGAAGCGCAGGCGACGAAAGGCAACGCGTAAGAGCCAGTGAGGTCATACACCAACCCGGTAAGGTTGGGGCCGACCAAGCCGCCAATCTGCTGGGATAGAAATGCCATCCCCCAAATTGCCCCCAGCGACCGCAGTCCATACACGTCGACGACCAACGCAAATGCAATGGGCGTCCAGGCGGTCCAGCACAAGCCGGCCACGACAGAGAACACCCAGAAGCTGGCAAATGTTTGAGATCCTACGACCAGCGCCAGAAAGACGATGCCCTGGGCAGCGTAGATAGCCGCCAACACGTTCTTGCGGATGTACCGGTCGGCCAGCCAACCTCCGGCAACCGCGCCCACCCCGCCCAGCATGATCATCACCGAAAAGATGGTTGATGCCGCAGTCAACGCATACCCCTGTTCAACGGCGAACGGCACAAAAAGGAAAGAGATAATCGAACCGGTAAAACCGCCAATTGCCAACGTCGGCAACAGGAACCAGATGGGCGGAGACCGAAACGCCCGCCGCCACCGGTCCACCTCGAACCGACCTCGTTGGAGCGCGGGCGCGCTGCCCCTACTCTGTATCTCCACCGGCGTTTCCGGGTTTCCGTCAGGCTTCAGTCCGATGTCCGACGGCCAGTTGCGCAGAAACTTCAGGCCCACCGGCAAGGCCAGGAACAAAGTGATGGCGCCCAGAGCAAGCCAGCCTTCTTGCCAGCTGTATCGAGACAAGAAAAGGCTTGTGGTGGGAGCCAACAAAGTGCGTCCCAAGGATGGGGCGGCGGTCAACAGGCCGAGCGCCAATCCCAACCGCTTCCGGAACCACCGGGCCACCAGCGGCCACAAGATCGCCAAGGAGGCGCCGCCCATCGCGATGGACAACACGAAGCCGAACAGGAAGATCAGGTGCCAGTAATGGGAGGTCCAATGCAGGCCGGCGGTGGCAAGGCCAGTCGCAACGACGCAGGTCAGGATGACTCTGCGAGAGTCGAACCTGTCGAACAGGTAACCGATGATGGGCTGAGTTACGCCGTTCATGAGTTGGCCGATGGCGATGGCGCCGGCAAAGGCAGCCATGCCCAACTCAAGTTCCATGCGCATGGGCAAGAGAAGTAAACGGGAACTCTCGGCCACTCCCGCGGTCGCTACCGAAATGACCGCGGCGGCGGCCAGGATGTACCAACCGTAGTAGATTCTGGAACGACGTCTCGCAGCAGGTTGACCCACGGGGTCAGGTTGCGGCAACGCGTCTTTGTCTTGAAGCATCCGCCCTCGCTTTGGCCCTCACTGGCGTTCTCTCCAATTCCAAGCCCCAATCCACTACAGAAATTAGACTGTCGGCGCGCTGAAGAGTTGAGAAAGCGCCCTCGACTTCAGGGATGGCGGTTTTGGAAACAGAAACCCAACCGCAGATCAGGAGTGGTCAACGGATGCTACCGTCTGGGCAGCCCGACCGCGTCCACGTCCCCTGCGACGATGACCGTCCGGTGGTCTACGTGGGACAACGAAAGTCAGCTCTTGCCCATCGACGACTCTCCGCATCCGAGTGTGCCACATCATACCGTCAATCTCACGTCCGGAGCTTTCCCGGAATGACTGGCAGCGGCTTCTGCGAACCCCTGCATTTTGTGGTGTCCACTGCCGCCGGTGATGGCGACCTACGGCTGGATACAGCCGGCAACCGTGATTCCGTTCCTCGTCAACTGATGCGGTCAACCGGTGGCCGACAGGTAGCTCAAGGCGATGATGATATAAATCCAGATCATGGCTCCGACGCAGGTCAGCGCAATCGCTCCCTTGCCAACGGGAGCACGTCTGACCCCAGGGCCTTCAGGGCTGCTCCAGTGGCGTTCCGCCCAGTAGCGGTTGATATTGAACTGTATCCAGCAGATGACGCCCATGGCCATCAGGATCCTGACCAAGTCGATTGAAACCGACACGATGCCGGAAACATACGACTCGCCCACCGCAGAAACCAGCCCCAATAGGGTGACCCAAACGACGATGCCCATGACCGCCCGTATCCGAAGGCTGCTGCGCGTACCCTGTCCCTCCATCAAACTCTCGTAGGCCCTGACGTGGGCGTAGAACCGGAACCAACCGTAGATGGGCACCAACTGGGCCAGAGCGTGCCAAACGGGGTAGGCAGTTTCTCCCGTGTGGTCGCGGTATTGTTTCCAAGTGATGTACGTCCAATAGAGCGCGTACAGCCCGTAGCTGAGCATGGTCAGCAGCATGATGCGCGGCAGAGAGATTCGGAGACCAACCGCCACGGAACTCGGCTGAGGCGTATTGTTGCCCTGTTCCGACGGCGAGTGACGCGACATTTGCTGTCACCTTCTTTGCCATCGTTTCAGGACAGTCGGCAGGCCGACTCAGCCACGGTATCGTATTGGACCAGTGACTGGTGGAGCGGAACCCGCGGTCAACTTCAAAACCCCTGTGTTGACCGCGATGTGGGGGTTGATGTTCTCCCACACCATACCACCCTCGAGGGTAACCCGACAGAGGTGTCGGAGGTGTCCATCGGTTACCAGCGCGAGCCGTCGGGCAGGCGGAGCGCGCCGGAGACGTACACCCTGAAAAAGCTGATCAGAGTGGTTCAGGTCATGACTGGCCGACGGCGGCGCACACGGTTTCCAGCAGAGCCGCCACCAGGGTAAACCACGAAACCGCTCCCACCGTGAATGGAGCCGTTATCATCGCCGTCAACACTCACGCCTCCGGCTGCACGCCGGTGATGACCACGCCAAAGATTCGGGTAACGGCCACAAAGGTAGCCAGGAACCCCAGGCCGCCCAGAGCAATTCGTACTGTCCAACGATAACCGTTCATGGTTCCCCCAAGCCCGCAGCGCAGATGTCGGAATTTCCAGCGGGGCAACAGTTTTGCAGCCACACGCCGTCGGACGCGACATGCAGGCGAACGCGATTTCGGGCAGTCGCAGCACCCCGCGCTCAGGGGCAAGTCACCTGCCGCGACCACACGGTCCGCATCTCGGCAGAGGCCGTCGACGAGCAGTTTATCCAGAACCTGGGCGCGCTGATCCGCCGCATCTCGAGCGACGAACCGGCAAGGAGGGTGCCCAGCCGCCAGGAATGTCGGTTCTGCGACATCAGCGTCGCCGACTGCCCAGAGCGCGTGGAAGACACCTACGAGAGCGAGGCCGGAGAAACCGCCGACTTCTGACGGCCGCCACCGACGATGGAGCAGCAGATTACGTTGCCGAGGCCACACGCCTGGTCGTACGGACCAACCCATCAAATTAGTGCCGTAGGTGCCGGTTTTCCCAACTGCGGGAAAACTACACCCAGGCCGGCCAGACCAGCCATACCCTCACCGTGACCATCGTCAACGACAGCGACCGTGAGAAAGACGAGACCTTCTACGTCTACCTCTACAACGCCCAGGGCGCCGAGTTCGAGGGGCCTCCAAACCAGAACGACAGCCTCCTGGCAGAGGTCACCATCGTAGATAACGACTAGGGTATCCCGACCGTCGGCTCCGTAACGGACACCACGCGCACCCCAGCATCGGACAGCGTCCGGCGCAGAGCGATGAACCTCTGAACGTTCCGGCCCAACTGGGAGAAAGAACAGACCACGACCGCGTCGAAGTCCCGTTCCGACGAAGCCGCGTCATCCAGCAACTGCGCCACGGCCGGCCACTCGGGACCGGCCGAGCCGGTCTCGATGTACGTCCGCACCACGTGGTATCCCGAACATACGAGGTCCGGAGAAACCGGCGTTGAAAAGCGGCCCAGGTGAGCCATATGGCAACACCCGGGCCGCTCCATGGCATCAAGAACCAGCCGCGTCGTCAGGCGGCGTCGAACTCGCTACCTCCCAAGGCCGTCAGCAGGTCGTCCAGCCGGACCTCAACGACGGCATCCGAGGCCAACACGACCCGAACGCCCAGGTCATAGAAGGCGCGGCACAGGCGCGCCAGTTCGGTCGCCCGCCGGCTCACGCGGGAGATTCCAAAGAGCGCACTTTCGACTCCACCTTCGTGCTCGTCCTCAGGAAACCCCAAAAACAGCCCAAGGCCGGCACTGGCCGATCCAAGAAAAGCATTTCCCCTGTCCACGGACGAAGACGAGCGGAACGCCGTAGTACGAGCCCTGAACATGCTCTACGGGATGCGCAAGGTGCCGACCAAGGCGTACCTCACAATCGCGACGGCAAAGGAGTTGGGACTAGAGTCGGCCTGCAGCCATATACGCCGAGCTGTCAAGGATCCAGAGGCAACTCATCGAGCCCGGCTGGAGCAGCAGAGAAGAATGCGGCTCCGAAAGCGAGCAGAACACGGCCACGCCTGAGACCCAGAACAGTTCCCAGAGCAGAAGTCTCCAAGCACTATCGAATTCGGTTCCGCCATATATCTTGAAAGTGGCGCAGGCCACGATGACGACCATAGCGACATGGCTAGGCATGAAGTAAGCGCGTGAGCCAAGGCCGGAAGACCAAACGACCGGGGCGGGAGCGCGTGAAGACCACCGGCGCGCAGACCCCTTCCCAGTCGCGAGCACTGGCCCAATCCGCTAATCGGCGCGGTCCAGCCTACCTTCCCGACCGCGGATAGCACACATCGAGCACTCCCACAAGAACATCGACAGCCTCGACCAGCAGAACAACCCAAGAACCGCCCACTCGCTTGCCCGGCACAACCCAACCTGCGAAAATGCGGCCGCGGCTCATACGAGACCGATAGGGCCGCGACGGCGACAAACGATGACGTACATAGGCAACCGGAAAACTAACGCTTCTTGTGGCGAGAGACTTTCTTGGACCGCGGCCGGCCAAGATTATTCTTCGGCCACCGGACCTTGGCCGCTTTCACCGGGAGCGTGTAACTGTAATCCGCTGTAGATGCCAATGTATGTGCAATGGTGATTAAACTGGGGTCAATGACGCCAGTCACGAGAGCATGATTTTGGGTGGCCTCGATCCGGATCTGGAGCAATCCGAGCAGGGTCTGCCACTGGTCGGAAGAGAGGTTATCCAAGCGCTCGTGGTAGCGGTCAAACAGGGCCTTGAGTTGCTGTTCGACCTGCTCATCCGCGTCGTGGATCTGCCTCTGTGCCTCCAGAGCCGCCAATTGCTTGGTATGGCTCTCCTCCAGCACTCGGACAGGCGCGACCAGTTCCTCGAGCATAGCCTGGTCAATCACGTCCTTCGTACGCTGGATCACCATCGTCCGAATTTCCGAACGACATTTGCTGATGTCGTGTTTCAACCGCTCAATTTGCCGGCCCAGGACACCGGACCCGGTATCGCGGAAATCGCGGAGGTTCTCAAGCACGACTGCTGGGTTCTTCAGCAGCTCTCGAATGTGCTCCTTGACGACAGGCTCCAGTTCATCCGCACGAACCGAACCCACCTGGCAAATCGCGTCCCGAAACTCGGTGCCTAAGGTGCCGGCACAGCGGTAGTAGTAATAAATCTCCTTTTGCGTGATGCCAGTGCGGGGACATCCGCAAACTGCGCACCAAATGCTGCCGGTGAACAAGAAGAGCCTACCTTCCTTGTCCCCCACCGGCTGAGGTCCAGCCCAAGTGCTCTGCACGAGGTCAAACAGCGTAGGGTCCACGATAGCGGGCGAGAAGTTCGGAACGTGTATCCATTCCTCCCGGGGGACGGGAATCGTGAAGCGTTTCCCGTTGACAAGCTGGTGCCGAAACTTTCCGTAGTACTGCTCGCCCTTGTAACCATCATTCGTGAGAATCGACCTCACCGTACGGGCGGCAAATTGACAGCCGGTCTTGGTAAGGATGCCCTTCTGGTTGAGCCGCTTCGCAATGAGCAGGACCGGCGTCTTAGCGGCACGCGATTCGTACATGATTCGAACGACCGCCGCCTCTGCTTCGTTGATAGTCCGCACACCGGTCACAGGATCATAGTCGTATCCGTACATGCCCTTACCGTTGCCGCAAGGCATCTTTCCGGATTCCGCGACCGCACGTTTGCCCCTCATGGTGCGCTCGGTAATGAGACGGCGCTCTTCCATACCGATCGCGCCGGCCACGAAGTGAATCAATTCATCGTAGACGGTCTCAAACGAGCGGCCGGTGACAAAATCGAGTAGCACACCGTGCTCGATGCAATGTCTTCCAAATTTGACCACCTCGATAGGATCCCTGGCCAGACGATCGGTTTCGTACACGACAACGCACTGAACCTCGCGGTTGGCGACCAACCGGTAGAGTTCGGCAAGGCCGGGTCGATTGAGATCCGCGCAGGAAGCGATGTCGCGGAGCTTGCAACGTTCAGGCACGCGATAGCCCAACCCTTCAGCTCGGGCGACACTTGCGGCATCCTGCGTTTCGAGAGAAGTGCCCTTTTCGCCTTGGAGGCGAGTGCTGACCCGGGAATAAATCGCCGCAATCCCGGCGCCGTCGTCGACAGACAAAACTTTGATGTTTCCTTTCATCACATATCCTCCCGTAGAAGTGTTTGGGAATGACGGCGGAGCCAGTGGTTACTAGAACGCCCGCCCCCGCCGTCGCGAGGAGATTCGTATCTGCCTCAGATAGATCGCGAAAGTGGTGGGTTCACAAGAGCTGCAGCAGTGAGCATCAAGACAGGACTGCGCTATTGCAGGACCACCATGCCGAGCATGTCATCAGACATTCCGTAGTGGATGTTCTGGACCCAGCGGCGTGGCGACAAACTCAACGAGCACGCCGTGTTCCTGGGCATGTCGGAAGAATTCCAGCAGCTCGGGCCGGCTCCTAGACAGCCGAGCAACGTCATAGGCGACGACGCATTGAACCTCGTGGCTGGCGACCAAGCGATAAAGCTCGGCGAGGGCAGGTCGGTCGGGATCCGATCCGGAAGCGGTTTCCCGGAGCCTGTAAGACTCGGGTACGGGATAGCCCAACTCCTCGGCTCGAGCAACATTGCGAGCCTCTTGATTGTCGAGGTTTGTGCTCGAAGTACCGTTGGTTCGAGCGTAGCTAGCGGCAATCCCCGGGCCTTGGCCAAGGGACAAAACTTTGATTTGGCCTTCCATCGCATATCCTCCTGGAACAAAGATGTTTGAGAGCGACGGCAGAGCGAGTGGCTATTGGAACCGAAGGCGCTGCCGTCGTAACGAGATTGGTTTCCGCTTTAGGAAACCGTCGGAAACTCCGGCATCTCAGGGATGCCGCCGGCAAGCATCAGATCGACGATCCACGAACGAAGGAGTGGGTCCTGAGAGCCAGCGCAGAAGACAGCGCGGAGTCGCACGCGTCCAGCATCCGTCCACCCGGTATCCACGACGATCTCACCGTCGGGAAGATGGCTCGCAAGATCTGGCACTGCGAAGCCGGGAATGGTGTCCTCGACATCAGCGCCCGACGAACCCGCATGAGGACGCTCGGCGCGAATCACGCGCATAGAGGATTTTCCGGGGAATTAGGGCCGTTGGGACCACTGGAGGTCTTTTCGTTGCTGTATGTGGCTGAGAATCGAAAATGTGGGGTATCGACGTCCGATCCGTGAACCGGCAAATGCTCCACCGCGCCGTCTGGTGCGGTAGAATTGAATGGATCAGCCCCAGCAATGGGCTGGTTTGCAAGGTCATCCGCTTGAGTTGCTACGCTCGGGGGCGGATTTCCGGGGTGACCGGGCTCTTCGGGGCCCGGTTTCTTCATTTTCGAGGTGGGCATTGTCATGCCTCCTGCCGCAAGTGAAAAATCGGGTTTTTCAGAAAGGCAGGAGGGCCACGGACAGGAGCGCCGGGAGGCCGGCAGGGCAGAGGAATTCCAGGCCGACGCGGCAGGAACTGCAAGCCGCCACGGACGAGGCCGCGCCTGGACGGCAAAACCGAAGTGAGCAGAGCAGGAGTGTACTCAGAAAGAGCGTGTGCTAGACTCACCGTGCGCCTCCTCACCGAGGCCGCAATGGGACCGTCTCCCCTGAACAAGTCGACGGTCCCAATACTTTTAATCTCGTTCAAGAACGGGCGTACTATTATAAATCCGGGGACGTTCAACCGCAACGGATTCATGTCAAATTGCGCTGCATTTTGAACCTGTTCGGCAAGCGAAGACACGCAGGACAGCGCAACCTGAACGGAGTGTCCATCGAGCCAGGAAATAACGAGCTGGGGACTACCCGGAGACCGCGGGGCCTTGACGACGGAGCCGAAAGCCGCTATGGCGCGGAACCCCGCGAACAAAGTAATCAGGAAAGACCCAAGGGAACGGATTAAACCATCAGAATTCATGGTGGCACTCCCGGAGTGAAGGTCTGGGTTGTGTCGCTTCGGCCGTGTGAGAGCTCACCTCACACGGCCACCTATTGCGAAACCGGCATCAGGCGACATCGGCCACTGAGTCCCCGTCGGGACCGGAAACAACGTATCGGCCCTTGGCGACGCGGACGAACTGATCATTACGCGCCAGAGGGCGATAGACGGCGCCCCAAGCATCTTTGTAGAACTCCGCACCACAGAGGCCCAAGCGGATGGCGAGCGGGACTAGTCCTTGCATATCGATCTCGCCGTCGTGGAGCTCGGCGTACCGCAGGGCCAGTGTAAGCACGTCCTTCTTGCAGCGCTGATAGGGCCTGAGGTCATCGGCCCGGAGAGCCCGCGCAGCTGGATGGTCGGCACTTTTAGGACCACGGGCGGAGGAACTGCCTCGCTTCGCACCCGCGGACTGGGACGGAGCGTCCGATGACGACTGTATGGGACTCTCCAGGCTGGAGATCACCATTTGGGTCGCCTCAATCTGCTCGTCCAAGCGTGCGATCTCTGCTACAAGTTGCGACCTATGACCCTGGAGTTGGGCGAGATGATCTTCGAGATCGATAGTGGACATGGTGTACCTCCCTTGTGTTTGACGCTCGAAAACTAGTGAGTTTTGATCCTAGAAATTGCATAAAATGACGGTTTGTGCTAATGTGCGGGTGGAGCCTAGGCATAAAGCCAAAGAGGGCGACCTCAAGGCCCCACCCACATAGGAACGGCGAAGGCCCACAAAAGGCCCGCCCATGTTCCAGCGAGACCCGGCGGCGAAGATGGTGGTACGTTGGAGCCGCCGTGGATCTCTCTTTAACCAGTACCACGCCCCTGCTTTTCTGTCAACAAAGAGATTCGCGGGCAGAAAGCCAAGCAGACGACGGAAGCCCAGGGGATCAGCAACTTGGCGAGACACGGCGAAGAGATGAGGACAGAGCGGGAAGATAAGCCGGAGAGGAAGAGAACAGGGCCGGGGTGCGTAACAGAAAGGGCCAACGGGCTGTTTTCAGCCACATAGACGAGCTTTAGGCGGTTGGGCGTCCAAACCCACCCGATAAGCCATAGAATCGCTCTATGGCTTTTATTTTGGCCAGACGAGTCCCGGGATCTCGACGGACGGAACTACACCGGGGACACCGGCCAAGACAAAGACGCCGGCACACACCCGACCAACGTCACCAGCACACCCAGCAGGATCAACAGGGATACCAGAGCAAGAGAGAAACAACCGGAAGAGGTAGGACGCGCCCGCCGAAGTGCCGGATTGTCGAATAGCTCAGGAGATACGCCGACCGTCTCACGAAAGCGCGGCGATCCTTGGTCGCGCCACGATTTTAGCGCGGCTTCAAAGCCGGCAGCATCTTCCCTAGTCGAAAAGACCTCTGATCTCCACAGCAACCGAGGGTCGCCGCCCGCGGTGGAAGCCACCTCACCCCGCTGGTGCTGGCGAATACGATTGCCGACATTCCATGTGTGGCCGACATAGTGGCCGTAATCAGTACCAAGCACGTACACGTAAAAAGCCGTCCGGCCGAGCTGCGCGTCGCGATCGGCCTGGCCCTCGAGCCGCTCGGGGTCACGCCAGTAGCGTCCCCGACGGCGTCGCCCCCGCCGCGCGAAAATCATGCTTCCGTATCCCAATTCACGGCATCCGGCACGACGCACCACAAGTTTCACATGACGGCCAGTCAGACGAATCACGTCACGGTGAACAGCATCAGCTCCAACCGACGCGTTCGAGTCCACAACAGCATCCACATTCTGCAACAGAATGCCCGTCAGACAATGGGTCCCGGCGCGGACGGCGACCTTTGGCTGATGCCCAACAACCCGGGGACGCCGTTGAGAATGGTGTTCTGGATCATGACGTGCTCCGTCGGTGAAGGCAACATCACGTTTATCGACACCCTCAAGCAACCAAAGACGTCGAGGATGAATATTGTCAATGACCCATAGGTTCGTCTGCGCCCTGCTGCTTGCGGCGGCCTTGGTCCCATGGCTAGCAACCGGATGCAACGCTAATCCCCAGCCCGCGGAGCCGGTGGCTCCGCGGGCTGGGGACGCCCCGTCCGAGTATGACTTTTCCACTTCGGACGGGCGCCGCGCCTGGGTTCAGGCACACGTCAGCAGACCCAAGACGTACCGAGTGCTGGACCCGCCGCTGAATGCCCGCATAGTGCAGTACCAGGCGGAAATGTCGTCTGGCGAACCGGGATGGCATACCCGTGGCCTGACAGTTTCTTTCCACACCCGCATCTCTTCACGACGCCCGGTACGCCGCATTCAGGAACACGGCGGGAAAATCCTACACGATTCGTCCAATTGGGTGATTGCCGAGGTAGACGTGGGATTTTTGCCGTCGCTGGCTCAAATGCCAGAGACCAAGAATTTCAAAAACCGGACCCAGTACGCCGACGGCAACAGCATGGGGTACCGCCATCTGAACGCTCTCGCACAGTACGAAGTGGGCCTACTCTCCGAAGCCGAGGCTGCTGCCTTGGTGGTTGCCAGTGTCGACAACCTCGTGTCCGCCCAATTCTACGCGGCCAAAGATCCGCCAGGGCAGGCCGAAGTTATCGCCCAAGCGATTCGCGATGCCGGCGGCCGCGTGGGAAAGATAGACACGTCATTTCCGGATTACTTCGGCGGATCATTCTGGGCCAAGGTGCTGGTGCGCCACTTGCGCGAACTGGCCAACCTGCCCGGTGTGGAACGCATCGTCGAGCCAGATACCATCGGTCCCTGACCCCAGCCAGTTACGCTACGTTTTGCGTTTTTGTGCTTCCTACTTGAACAATCCCACTTTGTATGGGCCGCGGCTCCGTAGGAGGATTCCAGATGATGAACGAGAATGAACGACGCGCCTCACCCAAAAATCGTTGGACCCGCTGGTACATGTGGCTCGCCTACGGCGGCATCCTGGTAATGATCGCGGTCGGGGTCATGGCGATGGCGATGCACCGCGACGGCAAGACGGTGGTGCAACACCACAACATCGCGACGTTGACCCCCCACGAAGCGGCTGCGCTGATCCGCCAACACCACAGCATCAACAGCCCCGCCGAAGTGGACGACCTGGAAACGATCGCGTACCAGTATGGCATCACTCTCGATGAGTCCATCGCGCGTTATGCCTGGCGCGACGACTTCTCAAGGATGGTAACGGCCATCGAGCACGAGGACCCCGACAGCGTCGTTGATGCCGGCAAAACCGGCAGGTTGTCGGCTTGGATCAATTTTTCAGGTTCCATCTCCGGCAACGCCCGGAATGCCATCGACAAATTCAAGTCCGAAAACCCTCACGTTAAGGTCAGCCTACAAACCGGTAAAGACCCGGGGTTCACCAAGCGGGAGGTGGAGGAAGCGGTAGTCGGAGCGCATCTCGCGGTCATGGCAGAGGTCGGTGTGCAGGATGGCGTGACCTATTACGACGGCGACGCCAATGAAATCGTCGTGACCGTCCAGATGGCGACTCCGCCCTCCGATGAAAAACTATCCTCACTGGAAAAGGCAGCAGAGCGCGGCGCCGCCGATGCCACCAGGCCGGATATTACGGACAGCCTCACCATATCGCTGTCCGTCGTCCAGCATGACCTAAGTGGAACCGATGGCTACCGTGCGCCCAACTGACGCGGCTTGACACACTCCGTTCGATTATTTGAGGGCAAATCGGATTACGACAATCGTCAGTCAGTTGGTCGATCTACGCTCCAGCTACCCGAGAATGGGAGTAGCGAAATCCCCTCGCGAATACGAAGAAACGCTCGACCTGGAGTGGCTGGGGATCGTCAGAGCAGCCGGCCTTAGCGAAGGGTCAACCGACATCCAGGCTTGCCATTACTACTACCCCGAGCTCTTCTACGGGTACTGGATACCGTTCGACCCTGACCAAATGCCTGACGCGGACCAGTACGAAGAGCTGGAACTGCCGCGGTACGAGGGAGCGACGACGCCAATATACCTGCCCAAAGTCGTCACGGCCGACAAAATTAGGGCCGGATACCCGCTGGGTAAGACAGCCGAACGATATCACCTGTGTCAGAACAGCAGCGAGACCGAGGAGGTCGGGTACTACTACGTCGACCACCCAGCAGGCGATTACTGCGAACGCAAACCGTAGCCCACACTGGGCCGACGAGACAGTCCAACAATCAGTCAAACCTCTACCGCGTGTCATTTGCGGTGGCACTTCCCCGGTGATATGTTGGCGCCCGGAGACGGGATGACGCCACAGTTACCCACAATGAACCCTCGCGATTTCGTCGAACGCTGGAGCAACGCCGGGTTCGGGGAACGCCAGGGCGCGCAGCCCTTTTTCATCGACCTGTGCGCTGTCGTGGGGCATCCGACGCCGCCGGCGTACGGCGACCCCGAGAGGTTCACGTTCGAGAAGTGGGTGCCAGGCGGATTCGCCGACGCGTACTTCGAGGAGCACTTCGGCTGGGAGTTCAAAGGGCAGGACGCCCAACTGGACAGCGCATTCGACCAACTGCTCCGCTACCAAGTGCACCTGAAGACGCCGCCGTTGCTGATCGTGTCGTCCTTCCAGACGATACGCATCCAAACCAACTTCCCCGGGATGGAAACGGCTCGGTACGATGTCGGCATCGAGGAGTTGAAACAGCCAGGCCGGCTGGAACTCGTGCGGGACGCCTTCTTCGCGCCAGACCGTTTCCGAGAACGGTTGCGGTCAGTCGACGCGGTGACCCGGGAGACGGCATCGTTGTTCCAGTCCATCGTCGAGGACATGGAGTCCCGGAACGAGGACCCTGAGCGCCTGGCACGTTACCTGAACCAGCTTGTTTTCTGCCTCTACTCGGAGGACGCCGGCCTGCTCCCTGACGGGCTATTCAGTCGCATCGTGACACAACACTACCGCGATCCGGCGGACTTCGACGAGGCCATAAGAGGCTTGTTCGGCGCCATGGGCGCAGGCAAGTTCTACGGCCCTGACCGAGTTGCCCACTTCAACGGCGACCTGTTCAACACAGTCGATACGGTCGAACTGAGCACGGTGGCACTGCAGCGCTTGGGGGAGGCGTGCAAGAGCAACTGGCGAGACATCGAGCCGTCGATCTTCGGGACGCTGTTCGAGCGGGCGCTGGACGCATCCAAGCGGGCGCAGACGGGCGCGCACTACACGGGGGCTGACGATATCAGGTTGGTCATCGAACCGGTCGTGATGAAACCACTGCGACGGGAGTGGGAGACAGCGCGCCAAGAAATCGACGACCTGTTGGAACGAGACGAGGGTGACGAGGCCAAGGCGCGCCTCGACAAATTCCGCCAGCGACTGGCGTCAGCGAAGGTGCTTGATCCGGCATGCGGCAGCGGCAATTTTCTGTACATCGCGCTGCGGTCTCTCCTGGACCTGGAGAGGGAGGTGATCGACTTGGCGGCGGAGCGCGGATGGCACGGGATGACGCCCACCGTGCAGCCGGACCAGATGCTGGGCCTGGAGATCAACCATTACGCGGCAGAACTGGCGCGGACGGCACTGTGGATCGGCTACATCCAGTGGCACCAAGCCAATGGATTCCCATACATCCAACGACCGATCCTGACGCCGCTGGACACCATCCGCCAGACCGACGCCATTCTCGACATGACAGACCCCGACAACCCGGCCGAACCCGAGTGGCCTGCGGCGGAGTTCATCGTAGGCAACCCGCCGTTCTTGGGCGGCAAGCTGCTGCGCTCTAGCCTAAGCGACGAATATGTGGCCGCGCTTTTCAAGCAATACAACGGGAGAGTACCAGCCGAAGCGGATCTAGTCTGTTACTGGTTCGACAAGGCGGAGCAGGCACTGGCAACCGGGAGGGCCAAAAGGGCTGGCTTGCTGGCGACCCAAGGGATACGAGGTGGCGCGAACCGCGCAGTGTTGCGCCGGATCAAGGAAACCGGCGACATTTTCATGGCCTGGTCGGATTATCCGTGGGTGCTGGACGGTGCAGCGGTGCACATCTCGATTGTCGGTTTCGATGGCGGCTCCGACAATGAGCGGGAGTTGGACGGCCATCCGGTCCCGGCAATAAACGCCAACTTGACGGTGGGCGTTGACCTGACCGGTGCGCGGAAATTGACCACAAACCTGAACACCTCGTTCCAAGGGCCGGTAAAAGTAGGTCCGTTTGACATTTCCGCAGACTTGGCGAAACAGATGCTGGACAGTCCCAACCCACACAACGAAAGCAACTCAAACGTGATGACCCCCTGGGTAAATGGCAAAGATATAACCAGCCGTGCTAGAGGGATGTGGATCATCGATTTCGGAGATTTGTCCCGCGAGGCAGCTGCACTGTACGTTACACCCTACGAATACGTGAACACCCACGTTCGGCCATCACGGGAGACCAATCGCGATCGACAAAGGCGCACCTATTGGTGGAGGCTAGGGCGCAGCGGGGAAGATTTGAGAACAGCCGTCAAATCCCTAAAGCGGTTCATCATCACTCCCCGAGTATCCAAGCACCGAGTATTCGTATGGGCCGCACCCGATACGCTTCCGGACAGTGCGGTGGTCGCTATAGCCCGCGATGACGACTACACATTTGGGGTGCTGCACTCGCGGTTTCACGAGCTTTGGGCGCGGGGGATGGGTACACAGTTGCGTGAAGTGGAGTCGGGGTTTCGCTACACACCCAGTACTTGCTTCGAAACCTTCCCGTTCCCCCGCCCGACCGAAGAGCAACGGGAAACCATCGGCACCGCCGCGGCAGTGCTGAATGAACGGCGTGAGAACTGGCTAAATCCAAGTGGTATCAGCGTAGCGGAACTGCGGAAGAGGACCCTTACCAACCTGTACAACAAGCGTGAGACATGGCTGGATGATGCCCACCGCCGGCTCGACGCGGCCGTCGCGGACGCCTACGGTTGGCCGACGTATTTGACCGACGCCGAAATCCTGGAAAGGCTGCTAGTGCTGAACCTCGAGCGGGCACAGGTTGAAGGCACTCCGAGATAACCGGGACACCAGTGTGTGCGCCCATCTCAAAGGTCCGGTATGCCAGACATGGCTCAGAGAAAAGGACGTCCTCGAGACGAGACCGGCATGGTGCTGATACAGTGCCAGTGGTAAGCCGAAACGAGGAAACCGGCCAGGCTACAAAATAGCTGTGAGCCAGACCGCGATTGCTAATCGCGAACCTACGGCGAGCAGGCTTTCCGGTCTCCTGCCTAACGAACCGAGGCGCATCCACGGCTGAGCCTACAGCAGCATAAACATGAGAATGGCAAATCAGCGGCCCGGCTGGCGGCTGACACCCTGACCATTTTGAAACGCCCGTGAAAAAAGTCTCGACGGCGGTCAACCCCCCAATCCACCAAGAAAATGAGGTTGTCTGTGTGGTGAAGGGATGAGGAAGTGCCCCTGCGCTTTGGGGAAAAATGTTTTGTGACACTGAAATTCGACCCGAAACCAAGAGAACCCGATAGGTGCGACCGCGTCGGCAGCTCGACCGCATTCTTGTTGCCTTCAACGACCAATGCTTGGTGGCCGATGTGGGGCTTGTACCTCCAGTCACCTTGGTCCACCATCTTGGGCTGGACTGGTCGACCGCCCCTCTTTTCGCGCCGCTAGACTGTCGCATTTGCCGCCAGGGCTCGCGTCTGTGCTCCTTATGAGGATCTCTCAGGCAGGGTGAAAGGTGCGGTTAATGATCGCGACAGACATCCCACTTCAAGACATCCTTTGACAGGCCGGGGGATCGGCAAGGCGACCTTCCAAGTTCTCTTCTGGGCCAACTCTTCCGACGTTCACGGGGCCGCCCCATCGGGCACTTTTACCGGACCACCTGCAGCCGTCATGGACCCAAGAAACATAGAGAATCCCAGGAACAGGTCATGTTGTGACTGAGCTCCGAGCCAAGAAGCATCGTCGTCCATCTTGTACGGGTCCAACGACGGCTCCGCAACGTGAAACACAATGTTGCGGAAGTTTTGGATGGTTCGCTTAGCGTCGCCGTTCGCCATCACCGCATCGACATGTTGGTTTGCCATCTGAGAGTTTCGGTGCCTGACGATCTCGTACGCGTGTGCCAAGCCCTGAAGCAGTGCCAGGCAAACCTTTGACCGACCTGCGATGGATTGTTTCTGGTCAAATGTGAGCCTCTCGATGGCCGCACCTACCCTTTCGTCCGCGTCGTCGAGTCCGTCAACGGTAAGTTCAACGGAAACCTGGCTCATGGTCTCGTTGAGGAGGACGCCCACTGCATCCAGGAGAAAGTTGTAATTGGCGAGGTTGTCCCGGACATGGTGAGCATACCGGTCCCACTCTTTTATTGTGGCAGGGGAATTCACCGCGTACTCGACCCGCTTGAAAAAGCGCGGGTTCATCGCTGGCTGCAGCGAACCTTCCTCTGCGACTTCGCCTCCGAACGGCCATGGGCGGTGCAAGTTCTTCATGCACTGCAGGAGCAGCCCGTTCGTCTCGAGTTGGGTCTCGGTCGGTTGGGTTGATTCCGCCGCCCGAAGTATTCCCGGGTACTCATCGTTCTGACGCTCAATCTCCTGGACCAGCTGGTTGTAGCTGACCCCATCGAGGAGCATCGCATCATCGTAGGTTAGCCACGTCAGAAAATTCCGGTAACAATGCCAACGCTGCAACTCGGGAAGCTCCGAAAGCGTGCTGGCGACTTCCAAGCGCAACCTTTCTCTCGCTTCTCCGATGATGGCGTCGATCCTCATCTGCACTCGCGGCAATTCATCGCGGAAGCCGCTGGAGACCCATGCCTTTTCAGAGGGTATGCTTCGCTCGCTGGGATGGAGCATTCCGTCTCGGAAACGCTTCGAATGCTGTGTAAGGTCGCCGTTGTCCACTAGGAAGGCCCTAAGGTCTTGGTTGCCAGACAAAGGGTGTTCGCCAGCCCGTTCTTCCAGGTATTCAATCTCGGCGTAGAGCAAGGCCAGGTAAAGTTTCACCGGCGTGAAAGTTGCGATCTGGATCAACACTCGGTTCAGCTCCGACGGTTCGGAGCCTTGGTCTCGGAGCATCCGGTCTTGGAGTTCTCGGACCCACTCGTTGAATTCCACGGTGCCCGTCGACGCGTCGACGGGCACGCGGTGGTACGCCATAGCATTTGAGAGATAGCGCATGTTGCGAAAAGCGAGGCGCCTGATTGGTTCAAGGATTTGGGCCCTATGGTAAATCAGATTACGCCGGACCGTGGTTCCGAAGTGGAGCGTTCGCAGGTTGGCAGGTTGAGCGTCCATCGTCGGTCATTCCTTGCCTCCAGTCTACCGATATGGTGGGGTGCCGGCACGCAGAGCGGGCCAGAAAGTGCTCCCGGCTTTGGGGATAATGGTTTTTGAAACAAGAAAACCCACGCGAAACGAGGAGCACCCAACAGATGCTACCACCCGAGCGCCCCGACCGCATCTACGTCGCCTTCGATGACCACCGCCTGGTGGCCAATGCCGGACTGCTGCTTCCGGTCACGTTGGCCCATCATCTAGGACTGGGCGATCTGGTGGATCGCCATGTTGACCTGGGAGATGCGCTGGGGCGGGCCAACGGGGGAGACAATCTGCTGGCCCTGGTCGCGTCGGCGCTGGCTGTTGGAGACTGCATTGACGACGCTGACGCGCTGTGCGCTGGCGGGACCGGGCGGGGGTTGGGCTACGCGGTCAAGGCACCATCCACGCTGGGGACCTTTCTGCGGAGTTTCCGCTGGGGTCATGTTCGTCAACTGGACCGGGTGAGCCGGGAGGTGCTGGCTCGGGCCTGGAGCGCTGGTGCAGGTCCCGGCGAAGCGCCATTGATGTCAAGGGCTGTCGACGCGCAGCGAAAAGGTCCTGACTAACTGGCCAGCGATAATGTCACATCATGGAGAATGTGACATTAACCCCAAAAGAGCAGAGCAGGCTTCAGGTTCTCAACAGCCTAGCTCAGAGCCCTGCCGGAAACGGACAGCACCTACAAACAGGTCGCGGAGCAGACGCGGGAGTACGACGCCGATGTATCGAAGGACATGGTCGGGTGATGGGTCGCAACCGAACGGCGGGAGTTGAAGGCAGGAGACCGCACCAGACCCTTCGTCAGGTTCGCGGAACTGTTCGACCATATCAAGGGCGAGCACTGCAGCGCCGAGATCAACCACACGCGGGAATACGAACGCGCGCTGATGATCTTGCGGCGCATATGTAGGTACGGCGGGCAGAGGATGATAATGCTGGACGGCACCTTGGGCGATACGTGCCGGGAGTGCCAAGAGATCGAGGGTCAAGGGCGGCGGAGAACGGGACGGAGGGCCGCGATTGAGATTATGCGAATGAGACGATCGAGAATAGGCACGAGAAAGTGAAGGAGTACAGGTAGTACGCCCAGCCTCATTCCAGGCAAAAGCACCCGCCTCGCGTGACTCAACGGGGAATTCACCAAAATAGGGAGCACACGGGAGACACGGAGGCGAACAGACAATGCAGAGCGGAACAGCGGCGAAGCCCAAGATCTGGTTGATAGCAACACTATGCCTATGCACAGCGACCCTACTCCTAGCCTGCCAGACGCGAGCGGCACCGAGTGATACCCAAGAGACCGCTCCGACAGCGAAGCATCGAGAGGATGACAACACGATAAGTATCGCCGTCGAGGTGCGGACGAGGAAGCACTGGGAAGAGTGGTGCGAGTCCTTGAAGAGCAGTCCAAGGAACCCGTGACATCAGCCATGGGCGACCCGAAACTTGTGCAGACGGGAATCGCGACGGGCAAAGTGAGCGCGCAGGTTATAGACGAAATCTCCGGAATCGCGGGGGTGCGGTACGTAAAGGCGGTTGGTCCGCAAGAAGCCATGGAAGGCTCGGCAGATGACGGACTCGTACACTTTCAACTGGTGGCGGCCAAGACCGGCACCGCGCGAATGGGACGGGACGTACCAGGAGGATACCCTCACCTGATAGTAGGAACACAGGTAGATAACGCCTGCAGCATCCCAGTACCACACCAGATTACAGGAAGCCCAGGACGGTTAAACATCGCGCTGTATGAATGGGAGCCGACCTCAGACGTGGAATGCAAGCTGGGAGGACTACGACACGGACCGTATGAAGTCGAACTGAACGATCTGCAAAAAGGCGACGCGATCTACATCAACAGGACGCTGACGTTCACTGCGACAGAAACAGGCAGTTTCGTAGCAGAGGCGTCCCCAACGGAGACAGCGAACGATAAGTTCAGTGACCAACAGACCAGAGTAGCCCCCACCGTAGCCGCGATACGGGAGATAGCGCCAACAATTGCCCGAATCGATTCCACGTACGGGAAGTGGTTGATAGGGGGCACCGTCGCCACACTTGAACAACAGCAGAGGTACGGAGTGAAGTCATCGAGGAGCGTAAGGTACGAGCGGCAACAATACACGTGTGGTTCGTACATGGACGGTAGCCAAATCGCTAGGGTGAACCTGAGAATGGACAGGCTACTCAAGCACACGGTGACTACCAACGCCGCCGGAGAACACCAAGGACTGATCAGAGCCAAAACCGAGGTCGGCGACACCGACATACCAGTTCAGTGGATGACCTGGACTACGACGGCTGACCATATACGCATCAGAGGAAACGATGCCGTCCTGCTCGTACAAGCGATACGGGAACACGGAGCCGTCGAGTTCAGGGTAGAGCTATACGACGACGGAGACCTCTCCCGTGCTTACGACGTGAGCGATCTAATAGGCGCCATTAATGCGAACGACATGGACTGCTTCGAAGGGCAGTGAGGACGAAACACAGGCTGATTACTGACAGCCGCGCGTGGCGCGACCGGCGAACGGCCCGATAGCCTCGCAGGCATACCGTCCCGCGAGTCTTGCCGTGCCGACCCCCCCCCCCCGCGAACATCCCTACATCTGGGCCACCTGGCTGCCCAGACTCCTCACCGGCGAGAACTCGTGCGAGTGGGCTATCTGGTTCAAGGTCCATCACCAAAGCTGGGAACGAGTCCCGTCGGACTTCGACCAAGCCAAGTGGATGCTCGACCACACCGCGCTCCTCAACGAGCGCATCGCCAACTGGACCGTCGGTGGCTACGACGTCGACATCGAGGCGCAGAACCGGTTTGAACTCCGGGGCAGGACCGCGACCCTCGCCGGCCGGCCCGACCTCATCGCCCGCCGGGAAGACAATGCCGTCGTCGTCGACGCCAAGACCGGCCACGACAGCCCCAGCCACGCCGTACAGGTCATGATCTACTTGTACGCCATCCCCAGGGCGCTCGAGCGGTACCGGAACCTTGAACTGAGCGGGCAGGTCACGTACCGAGATCACACGATCCGCGTCCCGGCAGAGGCCGCCAATGACCAGTTCGTGAAGAGCCTCGGAGCCCTAATTCGACGAGTAGCCAGCGAAACACCGGCCCGGCGAGTACCCAGCGCGCAGGAGTGCCGGTTCTGCGACATCGGACCCGCCGACTGCCCAGAGAGGATTGACGCCGAACTCGACCGGATGGAGACGACCACCGACGATTTCTGAACCAGCGCGCCCGCAGCAACACGATCCAGATTGAGCCACCGAGAGGGCGACTTGAAAGCCGCAACCAAAGGGCTCAAGGAACCAAACCCGCGCCGGCTGTCAATCGACTACCACTCATCCGTCGCCCAGTTGCACATGCAGCACAACACCCCGTCATAAAGGCGGTGCTCCAACAAAGCCGAGTGGTCAGTACCCAGGCCACTGGTCGACTATGAACCAATCTTCAGTATTCCAGAAGAACATCCAACAGAGTGAGCCATCGTGAGGACGACGATCGGGCAGAAACTCAACGATGAGGTTCCGATCATAGGCATCAAGAACGCCGCCAGCATGCGGGTTCAAAGACAACTGATAGAGCGAGTCCGGTACAACCGATGAGCTCTCTAACTCAGGGTCGAAGACAGCACCCGGGACTGGGCCAGCACAGCGATTGGTCCCGGAAGGCACCGGGGCAGGATCCCAAACCTCTGGCGCGCAAGCAATCGAGTGCTGACTTTGAATCCGCCCTATGAGCAACTCAACGCGATAAGGGGTGATATCCCGACCATAATCGGACCAGAGAACGCCTCGCAGGACTCCGTCACAATCAGGCGTGGTGACCAAAGGCACCGGACGAAGCGCCCCACTCGGCTCGACAACGAGGGGTTGAAGCCATCCAGGCAGAAATGGCGCGAGCGCGAACGAGACCAGCACCATCGCCGCACTCACGCCAAAAGCCCATTGAACCCAACGCCGCCGGCGACCAGAACGATGCAGGACGTACAGACGGGCACCGAACGCGAGGGCGACCAGCAGGAAGGCGATGCCAGCGAGGCCGCAGAGAACCGTCACGTTATTGAGATAGACAGGGAAGAGAAAGTCAATAAACATCGAGACACCCGCAGATCTCCAAGGACAACCGGAGTGAGCGTGAGAAAGTGTAGGGAATAACGAAGCACACGGAACTGACCAAGCCAAGCAGGACGCATAAAACCACGTTACGAAAGGAGGCCTCACGATGAATGACACCCGGGATACACCGATGAAACAAGGACCCTGACCAAAACCTCGACGTTCGTCGAGGTTTACCAAACAGCGACGGCCGGACATCTGTCCGGCCGTTTTGCATGTCCGGGGGCAACCCCTCAGCCGGGCTGACCTCCGTCGCCAACAAGGAAAAGGGCATCTTTATGAGACGTTACCAACTCATGCGGGCCGGGAGGGCACTGATCAGCCTGGCCGCACTCGTAACAATGATCACCATCGCAGCCGGCGTCGGCGTGCCACCAACCGGAGCAGCAACCACCAACCCCTACAGCACCCCAACGACTGAATCGCCGCTACCGGAGCCACAAACCGCACCAACAACAGGAGTAGTCCACGGCTACACCGCCTGGCACAACCTCGGTTTCAAAGGCCAAGAGGTCAAAGTCATGGTCATCGACGCCGGCTGGGAGGGTCTCGGAGACGAGATCGTCGGAACGGACGCCAACCCGCGAACCGTGGTGGCTCACTGCTTCAATAGAGCTCTTGGACTGGGTGTACCGGGCACGATAGGCAACACCCCGGCACACTGCGAGGGGAATAACAGGTCTGAAGACCAGGACCACGGGACAGAAGTAGCGTTAGCACTACTGGAAGCCGCTCCGCTAGTCTCACTGTACGTGTCGAACGCACAGTACAGGGAGGAGGTGGCGAGTGTGGTCGAATGGCTAACGAGGGACGTGAACAATCCGCGCGTCGACATCATCGTCCACTCGGTCGACTTAGGCTGGGAAGGACCAGGAGACGGCACGGCGACCGTCAGCCACCCGTACGAGAATCCGATCATCAAATCGGTCGAAAAGGCGACTACAGCCGGGATCCTCTGGGTATCGCCGACCGGAAACAACGGAGAGAAAACCTGGTTCTCGAGGAGCCTGTCCTTCAACGCAGAGAACAGGCTGGATATGAACACACCGGAGATCCAAAAAGCGGGGAGATGCCTACCCCTGCACGGAACGGCTAGCAAGACGAGCCTAGAGTTCCTGCTCCGTTGGGGCGACAACTGGCCCACCGACGCAGATACGACAGCACCAGAAACGGACCTGAGCCTTGCTGTCACGACAAATAGCGTAGAGAGAATTGAGGACGGCGTTCAAGTCCATACAGGAACGACAACATACCCGCTTGAGAGCTTCTCATTCTCCGGCCTGCCTGCAGGAGGCCACCTCAAGTGCGTCTCGGTGATTAAAAGCGGGACTACACCAGACTGGATCCAGCTACTGAGCAACGACGCAGAGATCATAGACGGGAGAGGACTGCAAGGCAGCCTGATCCATGTCGCGGAGATAGCTGACCCACACCATCTCGCAGTGGGAACGACGAACCCGAATGGCATGCAGGTAGCGTGGATAAGCGGACGAGGACCAGTGCCGATTGCAGAGCGCCGGGGCGACGTCGCAGGAGTAGACGTCGTAGCAATCGGGACGAACCCGAGCGGAGGCAACCCAGGCACCAGCTTCGCCGCACCTCGCGCAGCCGGACTCGCCGCCATCGCACGGCAAATACGCAACTCGGCAGGAAAAACCACCGACGCCGCGACCATCGTCAGGCTGATGCGAGGCATGGCCAAAAGCCCTCCAGCGACGCCACAACCACGAGCAGTGGCGCTCCCACCAAGCCAACGCTGCCAAGACATTGCCTGGGGATGCGGACTCGCATACCTGCCGCCACCAAGCGAGGCCAGAGTCCGATTGTCGACAACAGGACAGAATGCCAACAGCGTTGAGATCACCATCTCCCCAGCAACCGCACAAGTGATCGGCGGAAACTTCCCCTATCACAAGGTAACCCTCTACGAACGCAACAGCACGCGGACAGCGACCACGGTCATCGGCACGACGATCACAGTCGATACCGAGACTGGCCAGTCCTTCGAGACCTCAATTGCCACCACGACGGGCGGCAAGACGTTCTACGCCGAAGTGGAAGCCTGCCTCAACGACACCGACGACGCCTCGTGCATCCTGACCACCGAGTCAGACGACCACGAGTTCTCACTCGCGATACCAACGAACGTGCAAGCCACCGCGGCAATCGACAGCACCACCATCAGCTGGGATGCCGTAACCGACGCAACAGAATACGAAGTCGAGCAGAGCGGTTCGATAGAAACCTTCCTGACCTCAACGACCAGCGAAACCGTCGAAATGCTCACACCTAGCGAGACGTACCAATTCCGGGTGCGCGCAATCGCAGGAGATGCAGCATCACCCTGGAGCAAGCCGGCGACAACAACTCTCCCTACACTCCCAGTTCCAACAGGCCTGAGAGTGTTTCAGCTGACTGCCGGCAGGATCGACTTCCTATGGACGACCGTAATTGAAGCCACCTCATATGAAGTCCGATTGGACGGCGGCGAGCCCCAAGACACCATCAACCACTTCCTACAAACCAAGGGACTGACGCCGGAACAGACCTACCGGTTCGAAGTCCGAAGCGTCAGAGGCGAACACCGATCAGCATGGTCCGCACCACTTGAGGCAACGACAGGAGCTCTGCAGGCCACGAACACTTTCAGAGCGACGCGCGAGATCGAGAGCGTCCGACTGAACTGGAGCTACGTGGCGGGTGCAACCGACTACGAGATCGAACAGATCGGAGTGCCGCAAACCACAACGAGCATGGGCGAGACGACCGTAACCATCACTGGCCTCACACCCGGAGTAACCGTGTCGTTCAGAGTTAGACCCACCCACGGAACACTAGTAGGCCCATGGTCAGAGACCGTCACGAGCTCAGCTCTAGGCAACAGCCCGCCGATCAACATCAGGGCCATCCACCTGCCGTGCCAAACATTCGGAGGCATGGTGAGAGCCGAATTCGATCACCCCGAAGACGACAACCACAGCATCAACTTCAGAATTGACGTGAGGCAGGCGAACCCGGATGCGAGGAACTTCAGAATCAACCAGCCGGTCGCCGACTCGACTGGAACCGTCCACATGCCGCGACGACTGGACCGCGGAGCCTACGAACTCACAGTGCAAACCTGCGAGTCACGCACCGGCGGCGACTGCAGCAAGCCGAGTGACCCACCGGTGGTGTTCAGCGTAACCGAACACATCTGCACACCCTACGACCTCATAGCCACGCCAGGCGACGGGAAAGTAGTCCTCAAGTGGAGGCCGGAACCCGACGCGACCAGTTTCCAAGTCCGTGTCGACGAGGGCGACCCCACCGACGTGCCGGGCAACGCAGATCATCACGTCGTGAGGGAACTGGACAACGGAACGAGCTACAGCTTCCAAGTCCGAACCCTGGGAACAGGAGGCCCAAGCGAATGGTCAAGCGCAGTAACGACCACCCCGACAGCAGACCCCACAGAACCCATATCTCCCGGAGACGTGCGAAACCTCTGGAACGGGAACCGGCCCCACCTGACCAGGGCACTGCAGTGGACGACCAACAGCGGCTCACCGATCTATCAGATCCGCCTGTGGGACGGACTCAACGACAAATGGGTCCGGCTGCCGGCTGAGAGCAAAGGCTGGCACGAGGAGTACCGAGCCCACTTCACCCAACGCGGCATGAGGACACAAGCACTGTTCACCGGCCCCATCCCGGGAACCACGTACGCCGTCCAAGTGTGGGGAACGAGGGACGACGGATCCAAAGACGGAGCAGACCACGGCGCGTGGAGCGAGGTCACAACTCTGACAACCAGAGGCACGAGGCCCGCAAATCTGGACGAGCCGAGCCAGCCAGTCGAAAAGATGCCACCCTCCAACCTGACGGGAACGGCGAACGGCCGCAGCGTGACGCTGAACTGGACGGCGCACACGAACCCGAACTACACGAATCAGTACGTCTGGAGACGGGAAGCTGGCGTAACGCCCATCGACTGGACCGAGATCCCGATCGGGCTGAACGACACCAGCTACACCGACACGACGATGCCGGGTGAAAGCGAGTACGTCTACCGGATCCGGGCCGAGAAGGCCAACGGCAAGGGCGGCGTCAGCAACGCCATAACCCTCTGGGTTGACTAACCGAAGGAGAGCGAAAGCCTGAAGTCCTGGACGCGCCGGCTGGTTGTGGCCGGCGCGTCCGAGCTTGGAGTGCAGCAGAGGAGCACAGGCCAACAACGAGCAGGTCACACCACGCCGCGGCGACGCTCAACCCGAGCGCCATACCCGGTATGAACGATGTACGCAGCCGGTGTTAACGACGTCCTGATGCGGAGACCCCAGCGAACCGAGGCCGCGGCCCGCCATACCCGCCGATTCTCAAATCAGCCACATAGAGCGATGAAACTGCGCAGAAGGACGTTGGAGACGCTGAAGAGCCAAAACATCGCTCTATGTGGCTGAAAACAGCAAATCAGCCGGGTTTAGAGCAGAGGCGCGGGGGAGAAATCGGGAAGGCCGATCCGGCGAGTGTTTTGCAGTGTCGGCCACCACATCCACATCAACTCCAAACGGCCCCCGATGAACTCGTCGTCGACCGGAAGCAACACCGGCCGCTCCGACCGACGGGGCGGCCAACTTTTTGATGACAGAAGCCCATAGCGCCACGAAGCGGTCGGCCAATAGACTCACGGCAGGCCGACGACGGCTACTCAATCCCAGAGGGCCGCACCGTGCCGCAACGAAGAGACTTTCCATAAATCTGGGCCACCTGGCTACCGCGCTTTCTCACCGGCGAGAACTCCTGCGAGTGGGCCATCTGGTTCAAGGCCCATCACCGAAGCTGGGAACGCGTCCCGTCGGACTTCGACCAAGCCAAGTGGATGCTCGACCACACCGCGCTCCTCAACGAGCGCATCGCCAACTGGACAGTCGGCGGCTACGGCGTCGACACCGAGGCGCAGAACAGGTTTGAGCTCCACGGCAGAACCGCAACCCTCGCCGGACGGCCCGACATCATCGCCCACCGGCCAGGCAAAGCCGTTATCGTCGACGCCAAGACTGGCCACGACAGCCCCAGCCACGCCGTCCAGGTCATGATCTACCTGTACGCGATCCCCAGGGCACTCCAGGGGTACCGGGGCGCCAAACTCAGGGGGCAGGTCACGTACCGGGACCACACGATCCGCATTTCGGCGGACGCCGTCGACGACCAGTTCATCCAGAACCTGGGCGCGCTAATCCGCCGGATCTCGGGCGAAGAACCCGCAAGACGCGTGCCCAGCCGCCAAGAGTGCCGTTTCTGCGACATCAGCGCCGCCGACTGCCCGGAACGCGTCGACGTGGACCTGCGGCCCGAGGAAGGCACCACTGAGGACTTCTGTCCGATCAGGAAAGTTCGCAGACCCATACGACGGCCGCACGGTGAGGACGCCCTTCTTCATTGCACAGGAGCGGGCCAAACAACAGCACCGAAGTGCCACGGATCAGCCGAACACCCGCAGAAATCGCCCTCCCGACGACTACACAAGATCAGGACAGATACCAATTACCGACCCCTCGTCCAACATCAAAATGGGCCCGCAATCCAGTGTGCCACCCGAAAAACACTACCATCCCCCATGACACCCGACGGGTAACCGGAGGAAGGTAGATGACGACACCAACGCCCAACACGAGCGCCCAAAACGTCCCGGAGGTGCTCGAACAGACCAGTTCCCCGGCCTACGTGCCTTACCCCCTTGAAGGCATCCAAGACGAACGCTCGACTCTGAAACCGAGCGTGGGTCTTCCCCAACCCAACAAGCCCGAGTTCCTGAACAACACCGAAGAACGCTGCGCCGTAGTCCTAGTCCTCGACAAGAGCGCGTCCATGGCCGGCGAACCAGCCCGCCTGCTCAACGAGGCATTGGCCAAATTCAAGCGCAACCTGATGGAAGACGCAACCGTCGGGCGCAAGATCGACGTCGCCGTGAACGAGTTCAACAACCTAGCCCGCTACCACCCGTTTGAGAGCGCAGAGACCTGGCAACCTCCGGTCATCGAGCCAAGCGGCGGGACGTGCCTCTCATACGCCTTGAACGTGGCGATGGACGCAGTCACCCAGCGCAAGGACGACTACCGGATGAACGGCATCTCCTACTACCGGCCGTGGATCCTGCTGCTAACTGACGGCTACCCGGAACACGACAGCGAGGACGAACTTACCGCCGTCGGGAAACGAATCAGAGAAGCCCACGACGATAGACGATGCAACCTGTTCGTCATCACATGCGGCGACGCCAACGAAACGGCGATCTCGCTGATACGAGAGAAAATCACCCCACCGGGTCGGCCGCCAAAGAAAACCACCGAGGCAAATTTCAGCGAACTGTTCGACTGGCTGAGCAACTCCATGACGGCCGTCAGCCGGAGTTCTCCCACCGACCAGATCGTCCTCGAAGACACCTCAGGCTGGGAGATAGTATGAAAGGCAAGTTGCTCGCAGCCTCCGTCACACGTCGGGGAGCAAGCCACGCGAAGACAGGACGTCCCAACGAGGACAGCGTCTGCGTGGAACTGCTGCCCCGGGGCAGGGGAATCATCGCCGCCGTCAGCGACGGCGCCGGCTCGGCCGGGCGGGCCAAGGAAGGAAGCCGATTGGCGGCAGACTACGCTGTGCGGCGAGCTCGACAAGTCATTCTTGACGAAAACGAAACTCCTGCGTTCGCAGTCCACACAGGGCTGCTGGCCGCCAGAAAAGCCATCAGATCCAGGGCCATGTTGATCCGCGACGCCAGGATGTCAGACTACCACTGCACGCTCATCTTGGTAGCGTGGGTCTATGACCAAGTGGCGGCTATCCAGGTCGGCAACGGCGCCGCCATCGTCGAATCGGACAGCGTTTGCAAGATGCTCACAATTCCCCAACGAGGCGAGTACGTCAACGAAACCTTCTTCGTGACCGAACCCCACTTCCAGCAAACGATGTTCAGCAGGGAAACCAGCGGCATCACCGCCTTGGCATTGTTCACCGACGGGCTCCAGAAGCACGCGGTGGACTTCCAGAACCGGAGGGCAAAAGACGCCTTCATTCCCCAAGCAATTAGCATCCTGCGTGCCGTCGGGGAAAGGGAGTGCACGGCCAAGACGATAGAGGACGTGCCGCCGGACGTCGTAACCAGTAGTTTCCAAGCGGCCCTGGAAAGCAGTGCAGCAGAGATTCCCGGTGCCGGAGCCAGCCTGTTCAACTGGCTGGCAGAAGAGGTTGGACAGACCGAGGACGACATGAGCCTGATCGTGGCAGCGCTGTGCAGAGATGGCTGAAGGGCCGCATACCGGCACGCCGATCCAGCGGAAGGACCGCAAAGGCTCCTACGTCATTGGCGAGAAAATCGGCGAAGGCGGCGAGGGCGAGGTCTACGCCGTGGCCGACTCCCTGCAGTGGGTGATCAAGGTCTACAAACCCGGCAAGGCGCCGAAGAGCATCGCTGCCAAGAAGCTGTTCGTCATGGAAGAACTCAGGCCGCGGCTCGCCGGAGAGCGTGCCGGACACCCTTCCCTGACGTGGCCGGAGCAGATCATCCAGGACCGGAGCAGCAATTCGTTGGTAGGTTTTGTTATGCCCTGGGTGGACATGGCCGGGACGATGACTGTCGGCGAGTTTTTCGCCCCCAGTGTGAGACAGCGAAAACTGCAGGCAATGAACCGGCTGCTAGTATTACAACGACGGCTTGACGTGCTGCTTCGGGAAAGCTTCGTGACGCAAGTACTGTTGCGACATTTGTACGACGTACATTTGCGAAGGGAATGGGCCAGCGGCAAGCGTCCCATCGTAAATGCGTCGTTGTAATACTAAACTAAAGCCAAGGTGGGATCCACATTTGTGGGGAGAGGAGAATTGTTTGGGATTGCCACATAAGTTCTTACGCACGCCCCCTGGATACCCGAATTTACCTGATGCTCCTCTGCGGGTTTCACCTTGGCTTCAGTTTAGACGGGGTCCAAATCCAACAGACCAAGTGGAACATCATTCGAAACCTGTCGAAGACCGTTGGCCGCGTCCACGAACAGGGCCATCTGGTCGGCGACATCAACGACCGGAACATCCTGGTGGAACCCACACGCGGAGACGTGAGCATCATTGACTGCGACTCCTTCCAAGTGCGCGACCGGAAAACCCGCACCATCTATCGGTGTAAGGTCGGCCGCCCTGAATATACGGCGCCGGAACTTCTTCAGCAGATGCAGGGACCGTGCCGGCACCCGCAGTGCCCCGGCGGCCCCGTCCGGCACGACACGGGATACCCCTGCGTGACCCGCAACCGGGAACACGACAAGTTCGGCATCGCGGTAGTTATTTTTCAACTGCTGATGGACGGCAGCCACCCTTATGACTGCCGAATTGACGAAGGCCACGACTCCGACGCCAACACCCGGCAGGAAAAAATCAGAAGAGGATACTACCCCTACGGCAGATCTAAACCGCCGTTCATCCACATCAATAACCGGGACAATGCCAAGCGTTACTCCAAGCTACCCGAGGACGTAAGGTCAATGTTCGAACGGGCCTTCAACATGCGACAAGCAAATATCGTCCCAAGCGCGATGTGACGAAAATGGCGAACAGCAAGCACGGGCGGCCCGAGGCAGCGGAATGGGTCGAGATAGCGCGACACCACCTCGATGATCCCACGCACCAACAAGAGCAAAGGCGGTACCAAAGCACGACAAGACGAGAGGGGACCGCAGATGAACCAAAAAGGGGATCCAGAGCACGGTCCATTCTGGTAGTTGCTTCGGTACTAGCGATCCTAGCATCCGTCGCGACAGTGGGAGTACTCAATCATAGGCAGGACGAACAACCTGAACGCCCCGCCTTGGTGAGAGCCACGGGTAGCACAGCAAGCAGCGGCGACACACATCTCACAGCAACGCCTACGGACACACCATCGGCCACCTGGACAACACGACCGCCACCTACGCCCGAGCCGTCTCCGACGACGACAACAGCCATACCAGAGACGTCAGAACCAATCAAGCCAAAGACGCCAAACACAGAGGAGTTGTATATCGCGGCATTCGCCGAATGCAACGGCCAGTTCGATCAAGCTCAAGAAAAGCGTCGCGCCCAAGCAGCCAGAACAACGTTGGAGAGGGGCTACCGAACCACCCAAGAGCTGGAAGAGATCATACGGGAGACTTGTCCGAAAGGTTACATGCAAATGGTGAAAGAGATAGTGCTAAACTAAAGCCAAGGTGGGATGTACATTTGCAGGGCGTTGGGAATCAGGCTGTGTGTTGCGGGGGAGACCTTCGGCCCTGGATTGCAGTACGGTCCGGCAGCGCCTCTTGACCTCTTCTTTCCGACTGGCCAGGCCGGCGAGGAAGTTGCCGACCATCCCCTGCACCGCCGCCCTGGTCCCCAGGCACAGGTTCCCCGTTGCCTCTTCCCTGGCCCAGCCCCAGATAGCTTCATCGCCATTGAAGTCCGGACTGTAGCCTGGCAGGTTCACCAACCCCAGGTGCAGACCGGGTGTCCTCAGATACTCCCGCACCGCCTCGCCCCGGTGCGCTGGCGCATTGTCCCAGATCACCATCAGCGGACTGGAGTGTCTGTCCCTCAGTTGCCTCAGGGAGGCGGCCGAGGTTCCGGAGTTGCTGTTGCCCTCCAGGTCCATCCACTCCACCTCGGCGGTCTCCAAGCACACCGCGGAATAGTAGCTGGCCTTCTCTCCGTACATAGGACCGGTGGAGGCCACCATGGCCGCCCCTCCCCTCAGCACCCACTTGCTTCGCAGTTCGGCATCGGTCCGGAAGGTCGCCGAGTAGAAGCCGAGATAAGCGAGACCGGCGGGGAATGCCTTTTTGTCACTCTGGACGTGGTTAACGAGGGCCACTGGAAAGAGGCAGTGGAGGCCGCAGTTCAGCGCTTCGGCAAGCTTGATGTTTTGGTCAACAATGCCGGAATTTTCAAGTTAGCCAATGTGGAAGAGACCTCCTCCGAATTGTGGGATGAAATCATGGGCATAAACGCCAAGGGAGTCTTCCTGGGAACCAAGTACGCAATACCCGAGATGCGCGAAAATGGGGGCGGCTCCATAGTCAGCATTTCTTCCGTTGCGGGCTTGATTGGTACCCGCTACTCGGCTGCCTACGGCGCTTCCAAGGGGGCGGTGCGGCTCCTTACCAAGTCCACTGCAATCCAGTACGCCAAAGATAATATCCGCGCCAACTCCATCCACCCCGGTGTGATAGAGACAGCTATGACCGCACCCAATCTGTTAGCTGACGAACAGGCCCGGCAGATTACCATATCCCGCCATCCTATCGGCAGGTTGGGGCAGCCGGAAGACGTGGCATACGGTGCCCTGTTCCTCGCATCCGACGAGTCATCTTTCATGACGGGCAGCGAGCTAGTGATCGATGGCGGCCTAACAGCCCAATAAAATGCGGTAACGTAACGAATATGACCCTTCGCCAGGTATTAGCCCGATCAAGATTGGACGCTGATGATCTTGTCCCAGTCGGTTGACTGCTGGTAGGCGTAGGCGGCCCTCATGAGGAGCGGGTCGTCGAAGTAGCGGCCGACCAGCTGCATGCTGACTGGGAGACCAGCTGACGACTTGCCCACGGGAAGGGCGAGGGCTGGATGCCCGGTGTAGTTGAAGGGCAGGGTGTTGCGAGAGCCGCTCCAGTTCATCGTCGCCAGGTTCTCCTCCACAGCCTCCAGGTAGCTACCCGGAGTTTGGTTCTTGGGCGCCGTCATGATGCATGTGGGCATCACGAGCACGTCGAGGTTAGCAAGTACGGCGTCATAGGCTTTGATGTAGGTGGGACGCACATTCTGGGCCTTGGCGTACACCCGGCCGTGGTAGTTGCGCCGGCTCAACTCGGCGGCGATGAGCGACAGCTTGCTGCGTGGCGCAAGCACGTCGGCCTGAGAGGCCCACAGCTTGTTAATGGCGGCGATGACGGAGGCGGGGTAGTAGGTCCGGGCGAAGGCGCCGAAGAACCCAGTTTTAAAAATGGCAAGGGCGCCTTCGCCCGTGAGCGCGGCCTGGGCCGCGTGGATGGTGTGGTGCTCCGGGACGGACACCTGGGATACGTCGGCACCTGCCTCTGCGAGGACGTCGACCGCCGCCATCACCAGGTCGCGCACATCGGCCTCGGCATCGTCGAAGCCCTCCTCGAGCACCCCGATGCGCAGCCCGGACACACCGTCGGCCAGCCGGCCGAGCAGGTCAATGCTGGTGGGGACGTCTCGTGTCTGGCGGGGATCGTAAGGGTCGTAACCCGCCGTGGCCTGGAGGGTAGCCGCCGCATCCTCCACGGTACGGGTCAACGGACCCGTGTAGTCGATGCTCTGGTCCGAGCCGAAGCTGATACCGAAATGCGACAGCAATCCGAAGGTGGGCTTGTGTCCGACGATGCCGGAGAAAGCCGCCGGGATACGGATGGAGCCGCCCTGGTCGCCGCCGAAGGAGATGTCCACCTCGCCGGCGGCCACGGCCGCGGCGGAGCCCGAGGACGAACCGCCGGTCACGTGATCGTGGTCGTGGGGATTGAGGGGACGGCCGTAGTCGCCGATGGCGCCGCCGGTGCCGAAGCCTCCACTCAGGCCGTTCATGACGTTCTTGCCGATGATCGTGCCCCCCTCCTTCAGCACCCGGGTGACCACAGTTGCGTCGAAGTCGGGGATGAAGCCTTCGAGGGCGAAGGAGCCGAAGCTCATGGGTATGCCTGCCACGGCGACGTGGTCCTTGTAACTGACGGTCTTGCCGGCAAGCAGACCTTCAGCCGCCCCTTCGATTCGGCATTTCCACATCCAGGCGTTGAGCGGGTCTTCTTCCGCGCTCGGCCGGTACCCGGGCTCGCGGGCGGTAGAGACCATCGGAGGTTTGGGCTCCTCCAACCGGGCCTGCACGAAGGTGTCCAACTGTCCCAACTGTTCCACCAGGTACTTCTGGTACTTAACGGCCTCATCGGGACTCAGGTGAATCCTCAACTCCTTGGCCACGGCCACCACTTCATCGACGTCAGGTACTGCGTACATGAGGCTCTTCTCCTCTGAATGTAGACTTCCTGCTGTAGACTTCCTGGATCGGCGGGATTTGAATCGAGGTTTTCCATTTCCACCGGTCCCGGCCTTATCTGATGAAACGAGAGGAGAGTACGCCCGCCCTTGGAAGCCTGTCAACAATCATCCCCCCGTCTTCAGGTTCGATTTCGCCCTTCCCCAGCTTATGCGAGCATTATTCATCGTCATACAGAACCACGGTAAGCCACGGAGCGCCTTGCCGCAGAGGGGATCGCTCCGTGCCAACCTGGAACTCAGGTCAGGGTAACGCTCGTGGTGCGCGGGCAGGGTACCGTGAAAGGGCATTTTCCTCCTTGGTCAGGAATTCTAGCAATGCCGGACCGCCGCTGGACATTGCCTCCCTGGCCCGTCCTATGGCCGGAACTATCTCTTGCGGGTCTTCGACTCTTTCGCCGTAACCGCCCAGGGTTTTAGCTAAACCAAAGCCAAGGTGAAACCCGCATTGGTGTTGGATAGAATTGTCGAGAATTGAGGTAGTCGGTAGGGAAATTTGGGGGAGGTTGTCGTGGGCAGGGAGGAGATGGGAGCGTTGCTGGAGCGATGGCAACTGGACGAAGCTGAGGTACGGCGACGGATGTATCGGGCGTCGACGCCCCGGGAACGAGAACGTTGGCACGCGATGTGGCTGCTGGCGCAGGGTTGGACGGCGGCGGCGGTGGGCCGTGCCCTGGAACGGGATGCCCACACCATTGGTCAATGGGCCAGGGCGTTTGCGGAAGGCGGTCCCAAGGCACTGGTTTTTGAACAGACTGGTGGTTCCCCCCCGCGCTGGACGTGGAGCAACGGGCCGAATTGAAGGGGGCGGTGCAGGAATTGCCGTCGCGAGTGGGCATCGAACTATCCAACTGGAACTGGAGGGCGGTGCGCCGGTTTGTGCAGGAACGTTTTGGGTTGGCGCTGAGCCGGAGTAGTTGCCTGAACTACCTGCACCGGCTGGGGTTTGTGCTGAAGCGACCCAAGAAGCGGTTGCTCAAGGCGGACCCGGCGCGCCGGGAAGCTTTCGTGGGAGAGTATGCCGCCCTTACCGCTGCGGCCCGACGCAGTGGGGCCAAGATATTCTTCGCCGACGAGGCTCACTTTCAGGCGGATGCTGACCTGCGGGGCAAGTGGGTGCTGCGGGGAGAGCCGGCCCTGATGGGCTCCACCAGTCCGCGACGTGGGGAGAAAGTCAGCTACTACTCGGCGGTGTGCCTGGAAACCGGAGAGGTGGAGGTGATGGAACTGGAAGGCAACAGCAACTCCGAGACATCAGCCGCCTTTCTGCGAAAACTGCGGATGCGACACGCCGAACCACTGGCCGTGATCTGGGACAACTCTCCAGCCCATCGGGGCGATGCGCTACGCACTTATCTGACCACGCCCGGCTTGAACCTGCGACTGGTCAACTTGCCTAGTTACAGTCCGGATTTCAACGCCGACGAAGCCATCTGGGGCTGGGTGCGTCAGGAGGCAACCGCCAATGTGTGCCTGGGAACCCGTGCCGCGGTGCGGGAAAAGGTAGGCGGCTTTTTCACCGATCTGACCCATCGACGCGAAGAGGTCAAACACCGCTGCCGAACCGTGCTGCAAGCAGAAGCCGACGAATTAATTGGCGGCGCCCAAGCCAACTCTCTCCGCTCCGCAAATGTAGTTTTCACCTTGGCTTCGGTTTAGGACCGACTGCTCGACGCCACCAGGAGATCGGTGACCGACCTCCCCATCGAAGACCTTCCCGACAACACCACCTTCCCACAAACTCGCCGCCAACTGCGTGACCAAGCAGCCAAGGACCACGCTGACATCGAAGATATCCACTCCGGCTTCGAAGCAGTCGCCCAAGCAGCCCAAGCCGAAGCGGCGAACTCAGCCGGCCGCTGCCACGTCTGTGGCGGAGACATACGCGCCGACCATGCGGTCAAGCACGCGCAGGAATGCCTGATGACCCAAGCACACAGCAACTACATCATCCCGGACGTGGACGAACGTTACGCCAAGAGACAGCCCATCATGCTGTGGGTGCGGAGCGAGGAACTTCGACACTGGATGATGCTCGTCGTGCAGCCAACCGCCAGCCTGCGCCAGTTGGACCAGTTCCTCCGCGACCATTGGCTCGAATGCTGCGGCCAAATGAGCCACTTCCAAATCGCCGATGTCCAGTACAGCGCCTGCGTACCTGGACCCGGCGACGCTCCGATGTTCGACAACGACCTCGCAGATCCCGACGAGCAGCACATGATCCACACCGTGGAAGAAACCCTCGCCACTAACCAGCAATTCCGTCAGGGGTTCGACTACGGCCACACCACACGCCTGAACCTGCAGCACGTGGGCGTAATCCCGGTTCCGTACGATTACCTGCCGGAATTCATCAACACGCCCCAAGCACCCCAGGGGCACGCAGACGATTTCATCACGATCATGTCTCGCAACCTGCGCCCCGAACGATCCTTCAACTGTGGCACAGTAGCCACCAGACAGTATCACGAGAACCCCTACATCCATATAACGCGAGAACAAGGCGGCCTCATCGTGGCGCCGCCATACTTCTGCGACCAGTGCACACCAAGAGACATGACAACGGTCATCCTGCGGAACTCGCCGCGCGTGGGAATCGGCTGCTACGAAAACACCCATGACGAACCCGAAGCCGAGAACTTCAGGTAGGCCAGCACACAAATCCCTCCCAACGATCCATCTGCGGCACACCCCCGGCTCCAAGTTGCGATTCCGCACACCCATGAACCTCTCCGTTGATGCAATCCTTTCCGAAGTCCGGGAAACGGCCGAGCAGACTTGCCAGACCCGCATCAAGCGTTCCAAGCAACAGGGCACCACAGACGACCCCGGGTACGCGGGGTTGATCCCCTCTCAGCAAGAGCGACCGGAAACGCGAGGGGGCAGCCCCCACAAACGGGCGATAGGACACACCTTCGAGTGCGAGTTCGACCTGCCGGTGCCCATCAATATGGCATACGATGTATCATCAAAGACCGCCCGCAAGGGGTGACCCGCGTCAACAGGTTAATTGGCTACATCCCTGTTGGTCCGGTTCAGCCTGCCGCCTCCAGGGTCTTGCTTACTGGCAAGGCTTCGGAGCCGAGTCCGTCGCGGCGCCATGGTGCTTGGCACGGGTAAGACCGTGGACCATCCACACCAAACCTGCGCTTCGGCAGATCCCCTTCAGTTCAGCAACTTTCCCAATGGGCCCGACCCTGAACATCGACACTTTAGGACCGAGCAGGAGCTCAAAGTGCCGAATCTACGAACCGCAGGGTCGTAGGTGGCGTAGATGCAGTGCTGGACGTGGACGCGCCGCCGTCTCCCAAGCCCCACCGCACGGTGTTGATCTGCGCCAGGTTCGCTACCTCGACCAGACCACCATCATCGGTGCCGTAATCGTTGGCACCTGCCGCGCCACAGTTCGGGCCCAGTGGCCTGACCCCTGGGGGCAGGCGGTTGTTGGGCATGGCCGTCAGCCACCTCTGGAAAGCCTTGTCCTTAGAGGCGCAGAGCCCGATGTTGTCGCCGAAAGCGAAGCTCTTTAGCGCAGTCAGTTGTGTGAGGCTCATAGGCAGCGAGCCCGTTAGCCGATTGCTGCTGAGGTCCAGCCATGCTAGGCCGGCGAGGTTGCCTAGGTCGGTGGGTATCTCACCACTCAACTGGTTGCCTCCAAGCCACAGCAATTTCAGGTTGGCGAGGTTACCTAGGTCGGGCGGTATCTCACCGCTCAACTGATTGCTGTCGAGATACAGACTCCGCAGGTTCGCGAGGCTCCCTAGTTGGGGCGGTATCTCACCACTCAACTGGTTGTCGGAGACGGCCAGCGAATCCAGGTTGACGAGATTACCCAGTTCCGAGGGGATCCCTCCGCCCAACTGGTTACCAACGATGCGCAAGCTTTCCAAGTTGACGAGGTTCCCCAATTCGGGCGGTATCGCGCCGCCCAACTGGTTGTCGGAGAGGTCCAGCAATTCCAAGTTGACCAGGTTCCCCAATTCGGGTGGTATCGCGCCCCCCAACCGGTTATCGGAGAGGGCCAGCAATCCCAAGTTGACCAAGTTTCCAAACTCGGGCGGTATCTCGCCGCCCAGCTGGTTGCCCCAGAGGTACAGCAATTCCAAGTTGACGAGGTTCCCCAATTCGGGCGGTATCGCGCCGCTCAACTGGTTGCCCCAGAGTTCCAACCATTCCAGGCTGGCGAGGCTCCCAAATTGGGAAGGTATCTCGCCGCTCAACTGGTTCTCGTAGAGTTTCAGCCACTCCAGGTTGGCGAGGCCGCCCAGTTCCGACGGTATCCTCCCCGTCAATCGGTTATAACTAAGATCCAGACTCCCGAGGTTAGTAACGCCGCCCAACTCCGACGGTATACCGCCTGATAACTGGTTGTCGGAAAGGTCCAACCGCTCCAAGTTAGTCAGGCCACCCAGCTCCGACGGAATACTCCCCTCCAACTGGTTATCACTAAGAACCAGCTTCCGCAAGCTGACCAAGCTACCCAATTCCGAGGGTATAGTCCCGCCCAGCGGATTGCCCGAGAGCTCCAACTGCTCCAAGTTGGTCAGGCCGCCCAGCTCCGACGGAATGCTCCCCTCCAATTGGTTATAACCAAGATCCAGCTCCCGCAAGCTGGCCATGTTACCCAATTGCGAGGGTATCGTGCCGCCCAGCGGATTGCCATAGAGGTTTAGGATTATCAGATTGGACAGGTTGCCCAGTTGGGGCGGTATCCCTCCACTCAGTTGGTTGAAGTTCAAATCCAAGTCTTGCAGATTCGAGAGATTGCCTAGCGAGGAAGGCATCTCGCCGCTCAGCCGGTTGGCCGTAACAGACGATGGTTCGCACCCGTCATAATCACAGGCACCATAGTCGTTGCCCAAATCTACAACTATGAGATGGGTCAGACCGCCAAGGTGCGGCGGAATGCTCCCCGACAACCGGTTGTCAGGGAGGTTTAGTTCCGTCACGCGACCTTTGGCGTCGGTGGCGATGCCGTGCCACTCCCCCAGGGGCCGGTCGCTCAGCCAATTGGTGTTGTTCGCCCAGTTCGTACCGTCAGTGGCGTTGTACAGCGCCACCAGCCTTGCGCGGTCAGACGATTCAGTTGGAGACGGAAGTTCCTCAGCGCAGGCAACTCCAACTGAAAGCACGGCGACGAGCGCGAAACTGCCGACCAGGGTGCCCAGCTTGATCATTGGTCGCACCACTGTCATGGAACACACCATGGCTTCTTGGACGTGACGGATTATCCTATCTGTGCCACGGGTCAGCATAGAGCAGGTTTTGCCGCCTGCCTATCCCCGGCAGTCTGCTCAATCTCCACCTGCTGACCTCCCCGGCAAAGGTAGGATGGCGTGAAGTACGGCATCCGCTGGAACTGGATGCGGAAATCCTGATGGGCGGTGGGGGAATGCCAATGGACGATTTCGTAGGGTACGGCACCTCGCACACGCGGACAATAGGCAGTACGCTCCACCACGTTTTCGTCCTCCCCATGCCGGCCAACGCTGGCAAACACCAAATCCCGCGTTCGCAAAGTCAGAAAGCAAACCGTCAAGAAGGGGTCCGGCGCGAGAAAGCGCAAGAGCGCCACTAGCGTTCCGAAGCCCAAGCTCACAGACGAGCAGAAGCGAGAACTCAGGCGGGTACGAGCCGCCGAGGAACGCCGACGTCGCAAGGAGCTCGGCCCCTGCCGGGACTGCCCGAACGCCGCCACCGAAGGCCAAACCCGTTGCCCCGACTGCGCCGAGAAACACCGGCAATCAAGAAAACCACGACGGTAGGCAACAAGCACCTGAGCCGATCCGAGTCCTATCCGGACCGAAGCGGCGGCATGTCTGGATGGTCCTGATGGTAGCAACCTTGGCCATCGCAGTCGCCATGACGAACGGTGTGATCTCCGCCGATTACGCCGGAACGACATCCACCTTTGACGTGCATCCGGCCCGCCTGCAGGTGCCAATGAGCGCTACCAAGGCCATTACTGGGGCGGAACAGAGTGGGAGGAAAACCAGTACGACAACGCCTTTACCGTGCACCGCAGCGACATGATTTACAGCAACGACAAAGATGTCGAAGACCCCTTCACGAATGTCGAGATTTACCACAACGGTAATTTCCTGTTCCGGGTGCCGTCGCCATCCTTCAGGCCCGACCCGGCGTTCATTCCAGGCGGCTGGCACCGGCAAGGCGGAGTATCGCATAACTACACCGTCTAGATCACAAACAACGGCACGGTTGATGCCAAGGGCAACATGGGCTGGAGGCTGTGCAACTGGAATGGTTGCTACGGTGGCCTGTGGCTACAGGGTGCATGGGACTTGTAGTAGCCTCCCGCAGACCTTTTCGAACCTGACACAGAATAGGACGGAAGCAAATGACAACTATCAGACTGAAACCGAAGATAGTCGTTCTGGCCATTCTCGCAGCCGCAACGATCGGGGCCGCCGCTTTCGTTGCTCAAGGCCTGCTCGTGCGGGCGGGAGACTTGCAGAGCAGCGACTTCCAGGCCGGCCAGATGGCAACCAGTACGTCCGACGCATCGGACTCGGACATCCTGATCGCCAAGGTTGGGGAGTCGTCCGTCTCACTGGCGGACTTGAAGGAAGAGAAACTCCATGCAACTCACATGCAGAACCTCGCGCAACGGGAACTGAATGGGTCGATCCCCGAGACGGGGTTGCCGACCAAGCACCTGGAAGCCATGCACGGCGTGGTGACCAAGTGGGGCGTGGAGACCGCCTCCCTCGCCAAGCTGATCCAGGACCTCGCGCTGTTCGAGAAGGCGAAGGAACTGGAACTCACCGCAACGGACGATGAGATTGCGGAGAACAAGAAACGCGCCAAGGAAGCCTACGACAACGGGGAGTACGACGACTACAACAAGGGTTACGTCGAATCCGTTGGGGAGGACACCTACTGGACAGATGTATATCCCCGCAAGGCCAAGCTGGCGCTGTCCATCAGCAAGTTGCGCGCCCGTGTCGCGAAAGAGGGCGAGGCAGTGGTTCACCGCGACGCAAAAACCCTGTGGTTGAACTACGCCGAGGCGGTGATGGCCAAGGCCGACGTTTCGTTGTCGGAGAGCACGCACCATTCGACCACCCTGGACGACGTTCGCGATTACCTTTCCGACGTTCGGGACGCAGGGCGGGAGACCCTCCTAATACCTGCCGAGCACTTGGAGACGGCCCCGGAGGGGACGTGGGTGATCTATGCCATGTCGGAGGACCGCACGGTCGAAAAGACGGAGAGCGACGAAGCGGCAGTTATCTGCTACGAGGAGGATGACGAGGGGAATGTGACCCGCTGGGTCTGCGACGAAGCCACCGAGGAGGAGAAGATTGCCGACCTTGAGGGCGCGCTGCTGTACATGATCGTCGAGCCCGGGGACCCGCTGCCCGTGTTCGACAAGTAGTTTCTCGACAGACGAACCGAGGCAACACAAGGCCCCGCGCGAGCAGGGATTCACCGGACGCAATGCCGTGTAGCTGAGGTTTCGCCAGATTGGCCCGCTACGTTATTCCAAAAGAAATCAATTTGAATGCACCGTCACGCTGCCGGCCAAGGAAGTCAAGCAGCCCAAGAGTCGGGTAGTGATTCAGTTTGAAATGGGGTATCAGGAAATCGGATAATACTGCTCCTCGCTGTCGTCATGAGGTCAGGACATGAAACGTTGGATTGTCACAGGCGGGCTGGTCGCCGCGCTGGCCGTCGTCCCAGTGTTGGCATTTGCCTTTATCGGAAACGACTCGGAGACCACCGAGGACATTGATGCCATCATCAACCCTGCGGAGAAGAGGCTCGATGCAGCCTCCTTCACTCCCGGAGTGTCCAGGGAGGAAGTCGTGGAAACGGCCTTGGGCAAAGCGGACGATGTGCTCGGTGGAGTGGATACCTCGACCTTGGAGACCAGGGCCACGGTGGGCCTGTACACCGGGAAGGACAACCGTGGCCAACAGGTAGAGGAAGTGAAAGTGAAAGTGTGGCTAGTAGTGGTAGACAACCTGCCGATGGTGTTCCCGTCTGGGCCAGCGGGAAGCTCGGTCGACCGTAGTGGTCAAAGGCAATAGAACCGGTTGGTGTTGTTTTTCGACGCGAACACAGGTGAGGAGGTCGAGGGGTCCATCTCAGGACGCTGGGTTAGTGAGTGACTCTGCCGGGTGGACGGGACTTTGAAAACGTCGTCCGAGGTGACTGACCCGTGATTTGGCCGGCCAGCGCAATCGGGCTACTATTCGATTCTCTGATACCCCATTTCAAACTGAGTCACCACCAAGAGTCGGAAGACGAAACCGAAGGCCAAGAAGTCTACCAAGGCGAAGAGGTCGCGCCGTGCCCCAACCGCAGTCGAGCTTCTGGAGCGGCAGCAGAAACGGCGCGAATACGAAAAGAACAGAAATCAACGGCCTGAGCGTAAACAAAACGCCCGCGAGCGCGAGAAAAACAAACGGCAACGTGCCAAAGAGCTTGGTCTCTGCCGCACCTGCTCTCAGCCCGCGATCTCAAACCAAACAAGATGTCCATCATGCGCCGCAAAACACCGGCGGGGCAATGCGACCATTACAGCCAAACGGCGAGCCGCCAAAAGTAAGGATCAACAAACAGGTGCGAGCAGTAATCCGTCACCGTGATCCACCGATAAGCCCGAATCCACCGAAGAGATGCTGTCGAACTGATCAGGGACGAGGGCAGGGAAGAGTCGCTGGTGGTAACGCCCACAGCCATCGGGCTGAGTTAGTGGCGTGATTGCCGGGCAAAGGGATTGTTGACGTCCGCAGGCGGTGTCGGAGGACGCGGTCACCACCGCAGTCCCGATGGCGAAGAATCCAAGACCGACCAGCAGCCCGCCGATGACGGCCACTTTCCTGTCGGCGACCCAAGCCAATCCCAGACTCCCATGGAGTCAACAGAGTTTATAATCCCAACTACACCAGCACCGATGTTCACGCACACAACAGTTAGGCAGGACCATTGCACTCCATTACACCCTCCAGACCTACACCACCGTTCTCTGACTGCCACCGCCGGTCCGCACAGCGCGCCGCCTCCGACGCGGCCCAACTGACCTTGGCCCGCCAAAGCGTGCATCCAGTGACCGGCAACGCCATAGCCCTGCGCAACCTCGCCAGAGCCGTTTTCCAAACCCACGGGCAAATCGCCGGCGTGCCGCAAACACAGTTTCAGACCCAGAACGGAACTTTACTCTTCCGGGGGGTGGGCCACTACGGGCACGTTCGGTCCAACCTCAACGGTCACTGGTTCGGTACCGGCTTTATGAGCGACGGCAACCACTACGCCGACCTCACCTACCCGGACGACGCCATCGACGACTACGGATTCTCGAACACTTTCGGGTGGGCTACCGCCTACAAGCTCTCATCCGACGCCCGCATCATCCGCGACGACCAAGCTCAGCAACTCACCCTGGAATACTGCTGCCTGGTCGCTGCCGAAGCCTACGGCGTCAGCAACGAAGTCACGAGGGTCCTCTACGAGAACACCCACGACAACGGGTTCAGATCCATACTCACCGGACACGACGCCATGGTCGATCCTCAAACCGGCTACCACGTCGTCTACAACAACCGAACCCTCATACACTGTTCCGACCTCACCCCATGGGTGATGGGCCTCGAACAGCCCACGCCAGCCCACCACCAGCAAGACCACCTCGCGCCATTGGACTACTTGCCCCCGGATGCAGTAAGATATTCATCCACCCGCGAGGCTGTCCGAAGAGCCCTCAAGGAGATGAGAGCATGAGCGAAAGAATGTCCGCTACCAAGTCCCGGCTCCTCGCCTACATCAAGCATACCCCCGGTTTCGAGACCTCCTACCGTGAGTACATGTCCCTCTCCACCGAGGAAATACTCGAACGCTTCGAGACCGAAGCCCCCGAAGCCTACCGGAAATGCCTCGAACGTTTCGAGCGAAATGGTACTCCACTACCGGCACCAGCATGAACTACCTCGACAACGGCTAACCCGCAAATGCCGGCGCACTGTGCTTCGGCATTTTACTTGCACCCCGGTTACCCAAAGTCCGCAGGCGTATTTCCAAAGCGCTGAACTTCGCGTAGACCGCCCCGGCCCGCGCGCGGATAGACGCTCCTGACACCTGACGTGTTAACCTTCGGATGAGGAAAGCATGGCTACACAGCAGTACAACGCAGCCAGCCGGCAACTGCTGGCCCAAGCCCGAGCCGAGCTGGACCTAGGCGAAATACGCCAAGCTTCCCAGAAGGGCTGGGGCGCCGCCGCCCAGATGGTCAAGGCCGTGGCACTGGCCCGGGGCTGGCACCATCGCCACCACGGGCTGCTGACCCAGGCAGTCGAGACCTTGGCCGCAGAAACCAACGATGACGACCTGTCAGACCGGTTCGCCATCGCCAACAGCCTCCACATCAACTTCTACGAGGATGCGTTGAGCTCCCGGACGGTCCGTCGCCACCTAGATCAGATCGAAGTCCTCACGGACACGCTGGAGTCCATGCTGCCCGGAAGCGGCGCTAGCGCTCTGTAGCGGCCGCCGGCCCACTAGCCGGTCCAAAGCCACGTCGCCCCGTCTTCCTACAACCGGCGACGGCTGGGACCGAAGAGGCACACCCGTTTCCCCAACCGGTGCCTGACCATCCTGAGGGGCAGCATCAGGTCGAAGTCGTTAGAGATCTCCACGGCCGACTCGTACTCATCCCCGAGGCTTTCCGGCGGAAGGTAGGAGGCGAGACTCGACCGCGTCCCCTTTTACCTCGCTATCCAGTACCCCAACGGGACGCGAGCCCGATCGGGGCTACCGGGCCAAGGACTTCCGCTTGGTCTCCTGCAACGGGTGGCCGAAGTGGATGATGAGGTTGAAACACACGATGCGCTGAGACGAGACGGTTTGCCCTGTCGGCAGGTGAGGCGGCAAACCCTCATATCCAGTGCCCAACAAAGCCAACCGAGACCGTCTGAGCGCGTCCAGAACGCCATCACCGCCACAACCAACACGCCGACCACCAAAAGCGGACTGGTACCGGTGGCAAACACCCGCAGTGGTAATATCCGAGCAGCCCGACGAACACGACAACGAAATGAGCAAAGACCAAATCCTGCAGGCGAAAGAGCCGTGGTACCGACGAATGCTCGGCCGCTCCAATCAGCGGTCAGTCCGTTACGACGGAACGACCGTCACGGTGGAGGAACCGGACCCACGCAACCAGCAAACGGTGGACGCATCAACCTTGGACGGCGTAACTCTAACCAAAGGCATCACCACCAACAGCCCGACGATCCGCACTAATATTACAGTTGCACTTGAATTGCGGGCCTCTGGAAGTGCCTCTTGTAACGGATTCCAAGGCTCTGGCTTGGTGCCGCCAGCTCCACCACGGCTACCGGATAGGCAGGTCAGCACTCTCATAAAGTAGTCACAGCAGCCTGCATGACAGCCGTCTAACTTCGGGCACGGTCAGTGATATGAGTCCTTCCCTTGAAGCGCGACTGTAGTACTAGGCGAGTTTAGGAATCGGCTCCAATCCGTGCTTAATTGAACCTCGTTGCGTCAGTTTGGAGTTTAGAAATCGGCTCGTTGGAGTCTGAACCTTGCCGCTTGCATCACCCTATGCGATAATCCCCCGACATCTTAAATCACGTAACGCCACAAGTGCTCCAACACTTGGGGGCTACGCCGAATCCCTGATGAGGGCAGGCAATCGGAACGTCCTAGGCGCGGCCATTGTAGCAACCGCATCCGGGAACACGCAACAGCCGTTGTACCCCTTGTCCAGGATTTGGACAAGGGGTTTTTTCGTGGCTTCAACACGAGCACCCAGAGACATATACCGCATTGTCTATCTCGACGGATAGGGGGCACACCAAAGGTCCCCGACGGCGTGCGGGAGAGCACCGCAGAGACGGACGGAGGGGCAGGATGCGGATCGTCGACCCTCGCGTGACACGCCGCAGTGCACTTGCGTGGGAACGTGCGAGACGAATGCGCAGGCTCTAGACCTTGGCATTAGAATCTATCAGGAGGCAATACGTGATGAACCAGATAACCGAAGGTCGAACTCCTATCAGCATCAGAGATGGAGATATGCCTTTGCCATCCCGCGAGGACGGTTACTCCACAGTGTTGTTGGTCGGCACCACGGGTGCCGGCAAAACGACGCTCCTGCGCAGGATCATCGGTTCAAACCGTTTCCCACCCACGTCGGCATCCCGTACAACCACTGCCGATACCGAAATAATCAATGATGACGGCCCATTCCGCGCAGTGATCACGTTTATGGACGAAGAGGAGTGCAAGAATGAGATCGAGCAATGCCTGCTCAACGCCTGTGGTGAGGTAATCAAGGAAAGCGACGACAGCAGAGTGGCCAGGGCGCTGTTGAATGCTACGGATCAACGCTTTCGCCTTCGGTACCTGTTGGGCGCCTGGGATTCTGAATGGTCAAAAACGTCAGAAAATCAAAGTGCCTTCGATATCCAAACTGGCGACCATGACGAGAGAGACGCCTATCAGGAGCGATTGCGAGACTACGTAACCAAGATTCGTCAATTGGCGTTGGCAGCATCAGAAACGATGGATGCCACGGGGTCTACATTCGACCAAGCTAAAGTGGCATCCGACCGCGATGTGTGGATGGAACTGTTTGGGGAAATTTTGGAGTGGGTTCCAGAGTTTCAAGACTTGGTATCGGAAATCATGGGCGACATCCGTACGCGTTTCGATTCCAATAATGATGGCGAGTTCCGCTTTGACAACGAATGGCCGGTTTCCTGGCAGGTTGAATCGGATGATGGGGATACGTTTCTCGACCGAATGATCAGGCGCGTGGGAAATAACAGCCGTGACTTTGGTCGGTTGCTCACTCCGCTGGTTAACGGAGTAAGAGTCCGGGGGCCATTCATGTCTGCGGACAACATGCTGGGCACGGGGCGAAAGTTGGTCATCATAGACGGGGAAGGGTTGGGACACGCGGCCAGAACATCTACCAGCGTCCATTCCCGGATTATCGACCGGTTTGCGGATGTTGACCTCATTCTGCTTGTTGACAACGCCCAACAGCCTCTGCTGGCCGCGCCTCAGGAGTTGATGAAAGCCGTCGGGAGTTCTGGATACGCTGCCAAACTGGCCTTCGCATTCACGCATTTCGAGCACGTCGTCGGCGACGACATGTCTACGATTGAAGATCGCCAAGAACGCGTTCGTGACCCTGGGCGTGATGCTGTGGAAACAATGCGGAACATTGGCGACGATGTTGCTGAGGAATTGCTTGACCGAGTTGAACAGCACACTTTCTTTTTTGAACACTTGGACCAGCCCAACAATCAGTTGACTACATATAGCGCAAGTGAGTTGAGAAGATTGCTCGATGCAATCGAGGAAGCAGCTCATCCAGACAGCACACCTCTGGCAAAAATCAGGCTGTCCAGCCTTGATTTGGAATGGGCCATCAAAGACGCTATGGATGAATTTCACGATTTGTGGCAGCCCAGATTATTCAAGGGGCACGCTACAGGGCCAGAACATTGGACCAGGATAAAGGCACTGTCGCTACGCATGGTTAGAGGCGAAGATGGGTACGACAATCTCCTGCCCGTGGCCGACTTTCGCACGCGTCTACAGGAAGCGGTGTCGCGGTGGTTGAACCGACAGAGTGATTTGTCGGATGACGAAATCAACCCTTCGGAGCGTCAGGCGGTGTTGGACTCGATACGTCAAGGGGTTTATGCGCGTCTGCGAGACATCGCTAAAGACAGGGTCGGAATGCAGCCAAGTTTGGAGTGGTTCACTGCTTATGAACACAGAGGCTCTGGGTCTGCTCGTCGTCGGGCGGATGACATCAATGCCATATACATAGAAGCCGCTCCCAGCATTGGTTTTGACAAAAGCGCCGGAGCCCAAACGTTGATCCATCTGGTCTACGGAAGCATTCAGGTAGTCGCCGAGGAAATGGACTGTCGTTTGGACTGACTGCTGGAGTGAGTAGTGGCGCATGGGGCTGACTTTACCTGTTTCAAATCAGTGAGATGCCTGTCTCTAAGCCCGAATCCACCGATGGGATAGGGCGGCGCGGCATTTGAGAGAGATGAGGGGTCAGGGAACGGGCGGGCGGGGACCTGATGCCGATGAAATGGACGATGTGGGGCGTGGATGCCGCGCCAAGGGGATATTGACGACCCCTGGTAGCGGCGCGGGAAGCGATTTTCAGCGCCGATCGCCGGCGGAGACCGTCAGGAGCCCAGCCTGGCGCGGTTGGGCCAGGCGTGGTGCGTCATCGTAGACAGGTGAAAGGCCGCGGGCGGCGTCAGGATGGGAGTGGCAGTGCGCGCAGTCTGGCCAGGGCGCTGCTGAACTGGTTTCGCCAAGGCCAATCCTGTGGCAGATGCAGGGCGAGGCGGCGGGCTTTGCGGGTGAGCCGTCCAGCCAGGGAGAAGAAGCGCCTGCGCAGGGTCTTGGTGGTTGCCAGTTGCTCGCCCAGGCCGATGCGGGTGGTCCAGCGCACCAGGTTGTGGGCCATGACTTGCACCGCCAGCCAGGCGGCGTTGGCGGGAAAACGTCCCGATGGCAGGTGGTTGAGCCCCACGCCATACTTGAGATCGCGGATGGCGTTCTCGATCTCGGCGTGGCCCGGATCCATTGTCAGACGATGGTCGGCCTCCAGATACAGGGTGTCGCCCTCCCGGTCGGTGATGCAGGCGTGATAGCTGTAGTTGGCAAGCAGGGCCAGTTGGGAGTCGGGCGTGGGTTTCACCCGCCGGACGACGAGGCGCACCGGTACCGCGTCGGGCTCACTGGCGAAGGGAGTGTAGCTGGTTTCGGCCACGTCGGCGCCGCCCTCCATCCAATAGGATATGGGCGTCCAGTCATCTTCAGGTATGGCCTCGATGAGATTGCGCAGGCTCGGGTGCTGGCGGACGGTGATGGAGTAGCGTACCTTCTGGTCGCGACAGGCGGCCACCATGTCGTGGGTGTAGAAACCGCTGTCCGCCCGCATGGTGAGTGGTCCAGTGGCTCCGGCGTAGCGCACTCGGCTCACCGTCTCGCGCAGGAAGTTGGCGGCGCCGCGGGCGGTGTTGGCCCGACCCTTTCGCAGCCTTGCCATCAGCACCTCGCCGGTACCCTCGGCCACGGCCAGGAGCGGGTGATAGCCCCGCTGGCCGGTGTAGCCGTGATGGCGCGCGCCCTCCTTGCCCAGACCATAGGTCTCACAGATGGTGGAGTCCAGGTCGATGGTCAGCGGATCATCGCCCGGTCCGGCCCCAGCCGCCCAGGCTCGGGCCAGCGCCTCCCGGCTCACCCGATCCAGCTGCCGCGCGTGGCCCCACCGGAAACTCCGCAGAAACGTGCCCAGCGTGGATGGCGCCTTCACCGTACAGCCCAGCACCCGCTCGGTCTCGCCAGCACGCAGCGCGTCGGCGTCGTCAATGCAGTCACCGCCGGCCAACGCCGATGCCACCAGCGTCAGCACCTTGTCTCCCGCGTTGGCACGACCTGGCGCATTTCCCAGGTCAACGTGGCGGTCCACCAGCTCTCCCAGCCCCAGATGATGGGCCAGGGTGACCGGCAAAAGCAGTCCGGCATTGGCCACCAGGCGATGGTCATCGAAAGCAACATGGATGCGGTCGGGCTGCTGGCGTGGTAGCATCTTTTGGGTGCTCCTCGGTGCGGGTTGGTTTTGTGTTTCAAAAACCATTATCCCCGAAGCCGGGAGCACTTTCTCATCCCTTCAGCACGCCGACACACTCATCTCCTCGGTGGATTGGGGCTTATGGAGAGTGGTGACCGGCATAATGACTTTCCAAGAACAGTACCGAAACTTAGAGGACAAATTCAAGGAGCAGGTTAGAAAGGACCGCGAGTGCTACGGTACGGAAAGCGAGTTCCTCCCCAATCTGGCGCCCGCTGGGACGGTCGATTTCGTCCTTATCGCCATGGAACCCTCGGGTGGCAAGTCACGTGAGGAGATCGAAAACCACCCGGAGTGGAGCCGCAAGAATTTTTCCGGTTCCGTCGAGGATTTCATTCTCCATCACAGCATTCGGAATTACCTGTGCCGAGGTAGTGAATCCTACTACCTTACGGACCTGTCGAAAGGCTCAATGCAGATCAAGAAGGCTGACACCCGCCGTGAGGAACGCTACGAGCGATGGTATCCATTGTTGAAACAGGAGATTGAGTTGGTCGCCAATCCGTGTGCTCCAATCATCCCCATCGGCAACTATGTCTGTAAATTTTTGAAGGAACAGGAAATGGAGAACCTGCAAGACAGGATTCTCCACTATTCGCAGTCGGCTGGGCGCGGCCGACAGAAATTGGCCCGCCTGAGACCCGTCGAGTATCAGGATTTCCGAGAGACGGTTTCTTGGTGCGGCATCGAAAACACCGTCAGGCAAGTGTTGAATGATGCCGGCATGGCCAAGTTCATCCCCAGGTGGCTAGATAGATTCAGGCGAGGGTCCAAGTTGACGGAATCAAGGCGGAAGCTGATGTTCACGTACAAGGTCCAGTTCGAGCAAATTCGCGAGAAGGCCGGCTTGGATTAGCCCTCGTGGATAGGGATAACGACCGATGGCATGTTTCCGCCGGTCGGGGAAGGCGCCCTCCAGTAACCGGAGAGCCGCACGTCACGTCGGTGCAGGTCAGTTTCGTCAGCATCCACGACGGGAAATGCTGGGGCACCCACGTCTGCTTGTGCCGTGGCCGGATGACCCGAAAGGTCACTCGCAATCGGGCAGGGACCCGGCCCACTTTGTGATCACCCGCAAAACCTCGGACGTTGAACGATCATCGGCCCCCTCCGCAAAAATCCTAACGTAGTCGCAGAGCTGGAGATTGCGCAGAACCTGTTCGCCGGGCCGCTGAGGTTCGAAGGACTCTTCCCTCAACAACCGCAATCCCGCGAAAAAACTATCCCTCCCCACGACTGGTAATGTTTCGAAAAACAGACCGACACCCACCACCTGCTCGCATCTCCAGCCGTAAGGGAAATCGTACCGGGCGCAATCCTCAAGAGTGGGCTCGAACGTGCGTGACGGCGAATCCGGGGACGTCCAAACGTGCTTGGTGTCGCCAGCCGATTTGCCCTGAACCAGTTGTGCGGTTATCGCGCGAGCGCCGTGGGAAATCCAATAAATGGGTGGCTCGCCGTTTCCGCTACTGTGCAACCTCGGTCCGTTCCAGTAGTCCTCCGATATTCGCTCCATGAACCGGTTCTCGTCCCAGGATGGGTCGATCGCAATGTGGGTGGAACCGCCAAAGGCGAAATCATCTCCCAGGATGATGGTAATCGGGTCTCCCGACGGCACGCCGTGCATCAACTCATCGAACGCGCTCAGTGCGTTTTCCAGATTGTCCATCTGGCTGTCGAGGACCCTGGGTGGCTCGGCAGAGGCTCCCTGGATGGTTATCGAGCCTGACGCGGGCAAGGTCACCTTGCGTCGGGAGGTGGCGAAGTTCTCCACCAAGACGCGTTCTCCCCGCAAGATGTCCCCAACCAGGTAGGTCGTTGCCTGAAACGTCAATCCCAGGGTGTCAGAGTCTCGAATGTCGCCATCAACGAGATGTGGCTGGGAGACGATGACTTTGAAGACGGCCGTGTCCCGTTCCCTCGACTCCGCGTCTCCGTGCGCCGCCAACGCAAACAGCACGTTGACCAGGTTCGCGTCGGCATCGTCAATCGATTCCGTGAATGGCATCGCCAGAAATGCAACAGCCGCTTCGGCGAAGGCTCCGCCCACTTGCCACAACCACCAGGTGCCCAGCATGAAGGAGCGCTCGGCATCGCTGACTTCATCTTGGACCCAACCATGGTTGAGGATCTCGGCCAACAAATCAGGCTCCATTTCGCTCAGGACGGAATAATCTAGGCCTTCCTGGAATGAGATCCCGTCCGCTACCCAACCGATCCGATTGAGTCGGTCCAACGGAGCCATTTCCGAATCAGGGACTTCGGAGGTGGCCGCCGGGCCTGGTGGAGTCGGCGCCATTATCTGTCCTGGATCGGAATCCTGACCGACGACCGGCGGAGGTGGCGCACCTCCGTCTGGTGTGGACGTGGGCAGCGGCGAAGCGGTGGGTGTTGGGGCCGCCGGAGGCAAAGGAATCGGCGTCGGGGTGTAGGGCGACGATGCCGTGGCGCGAATGGTCGAGGTAGTAGTGGTCGCAGCCGAGACCGTAGCTTCGACTTTAGCCGCAACCGTACGCTCAACATCAGGTGTGGCTGTGACTATGACCTGGATGACATCAGGGCTAGTCCGGCAAGCCAGCAAGGCGACCAGCGAGAATACTGGCAGGAACCACAATACGAACCGGTACACGCCGGAAATATAGCACAGGGTTCAACCGTCGGGCATTTCGGGCAACGCCGGCAATCAGCCGCTGGCTCACGTCTCAGGCAGCGGTTAGATCTGCGTGTCGTTGTTCACGGACGGACGTGTTGGAGGTTACGCCAAAGACCCTGCGGAAGTGGGAAGCCACGGGTTACTTGGTGCCGGTTCGAAAGAATCCGGGAGGTACCCGATATTACTCGGACACGAGCGCGATGACTTGCCTACCGTTTGCTATGCCCGAGTATCCAGCCATGATCAGAAGGCAGACTTGGACCGGCAGCACCCTCTCTTTGAGAGCTACTGCGCTACCCAAGGCTGGTGGACGCTGAAGCAGCGAATGTCGTTCTATGTGGCTGAAACAAGCAAATTAGGCCAAATAAAACACGAGCACCCAACCGGGCCGCCGCAATGGCGGCTTTTCGCATTTAACCCACCCAAGGAGAACTCCGCATGCCCACCGAACCCAAGCACGAACGCGAAACGTCAGTAAGCACCGCCGACGCCGTGCAGGCCCAACGTCTACTCGACTGGTGCCACGACCTCATTGGTGAACGTGACTACAAGGGTGCTGCCGCCGCGGCCCAGCAGGCCATTGACTTGGTGCCCAACCTGCCGGACCCATACCTCGCGCTGGCCGAAGCGATGGTAGGCATGGGGTCTCACGAACGCGCCGTCGAAGCCTACAACGAGGCGGACCAGCGCACCCAGCCGGATAAGCGGTATGAAATCCTGAAGGGCAGGGCCTACAACAAGCACCGCATCGGCGACTGCATCGGCTCCATCGACGACCTCACCGAGATGATCGTACTTCAGCCCGAGAACGCCCAGTGCTACACGCGCCGCGGCATCACCCGGGGCGAGATCGGCGACTACCACGGCGCCAGCGAGGACTTCAACAATGCCGCGGCGGTCGCCGGACTCAACCCAGACCTCCACAACCTGCTCGCCCACGCCCACATGCAGGCGGCGTTCGCCGAGATCGACGACGAGATGGCCCGCAAATCGGCGGAAAAGGCTCTCCAGCATTTCGACAGCGCCCTGGACGTGGAGCCGCTGCACCCGCAGGCCAACGAGGGTGTTCAGATACTGCGCGACCACCTGCAGTGTTTCGGCATTGACGGATAAAGCCAAGCAGCGCTGCGGCGACGCCAGCGAAACGGAGCCCAGCACCCAGGTCAGCCGCCAATTCGCAAATAAGCCACATAGAGCGATGAAACTGTCCAAGAGGCCGTTGTAGACGCTGAAGAACCAAACGTCGCTCTACGCAGCTGCAAACGAGCAGATTAGGCCCAGCAAAAACCGACCACCGAGCCGAGCCGCCACTAAGGCGGCTCTTCTTGTCGCCAGAGCAACCAGCAAAAGAAAACCGGAAAGGAGACGAGAAAGAACCCGCACAGAGACGGAGGGCGCGATGGTCAAGCACAGCACCGGCGTCGGCTATTTCACCGCAGAAAACATCGTGGCCGTCATCAGAGCACTGCCCGAGACGGACGGCACCTACTCCGAAGTCGTCGAGCAAGCCCGACGGTACGGCAGTACAATCTCGAAGAGCGTCCTGGGCAAATGGGTGGCCACCGGCCACCGAGATCTCCAGGCAGGCAAAAGCCAAACAGCATTCGGGAGGTTTACCGCTATGTACGACGAGATCAAAGAGGAACACTGCACCGCCGAGGCCAACCGCACCCGCGAATTCGACCGGGCCCTCCAGATTCTGGAGAGGACCTGCGACTGTGGGAACGACAAGATAACGCTGCCCGACGGAACCCTGGGCGAGACCTGCAGGGAATGCCAGGAGATTGAGGGACAGGGAAGGCCGCAGCGCCGAGCGACGTAGGGGACGTCCACGGCACCGCCGGCAACCCGGCCGCTCCGACCAACGGGGCGGCTGACTGCTTGATGACAGCCGCCCATAGCGCGAGCACGAGGCCACCACCCAATAAACTCGGAACCGGCCGACGACTGCTACTCCATCCGCGAGGGCCGCACCGTGGCAGAGCAACGAGACTTCCCCTACATCTGGGCTACCTGGCTACCGCGACTCATGACCGGCGACCGGTCCTGCGAGTGGGCCATCTGGTTTAAGGTTCACTACCAAACCTGGGAACGCACACCCTCGAACTTCGACACCACCGAGTGGCACGTGCGGCACACCGCCCTCCTGAACGCGCAGAGAGAATTCTGGGAAGGCCGCAGCGACAAGGTATACGTCGAGCACCAGAATTCGTTCCGACTGCGCGGCGAGACCGCGATACTCGCCGGCCGACCAGACCTCGTGGCCGATGACGACCGGCGCATCGACATCATCGACGTGAAGACCGGCCAGCCCCAAGAGTGGCACCGCGCCCAGATGATGATCTACATGTACGCGCTACGACGGTTTCTCGAAATACCGATCGGAAGAGGAAAGGTCGCGGGCGAGATCGTCTACCCGGACAAGAGCGTCAAAGTAGGCCCAGGCGCCGTCCACGGCGGCTTCGTACAAGAGATGGCCGCCCTGATCAGACGGCTGGCCAGCGACGAGCCGGCACGGCGTGTACCCAGCGCGCAGGAGTGCCGATTCTGCGACATTAGCAGCGCCGACTGCCCAGCGAGGATTGAGGTGGAGCAGGGCGGACAGGAGATGACCACCAACGACTTTTGACGATACAGACGCACATCGACACAGGCGACAATAGAACGCCTAGTCTAAAGGGGCCGCTCAGAACGAGCGGCCCCTTTAGCGTTCACGGCTAATCAAACCGCCGTCCAGCCGGGGACGAACCACACCAGGCGGAAAGGAGGACCCAGCGACCAAGACACCACAATCACACCAACGGAGGGAGAGATGAGCTCCACAACAAAAATAAGAGTCGCGATCCTGACGACGGCGGCAATGCTGATCGTGGGGAGTATCGCAATACTCGCGTGCGCGCCAACAGCACCGGCACGAGCACCGGAAGGCCAGAGCAGTAGTGAAGAGCCAACGGCCACCCTTGGGGCGACGTTGCCAATCGTGGTAGGAGGACCAGCGCCGACCCTGACCGGCACGCCACCCATGATCTACCTCCACAACCCGGAAGGAACACTGATCCCAGTGGAGAAACCGAAGGAACGAACACCAACCCCGACGCGAATCGTCGGTCCACGACTGCAGCAGAAACTCGACGAGTTCAAAACCCTCAAACGCACACGCGGGGCACCGTCGGAAGCCGAGCTGGAACGAATGAAGTGGTTCTCGCTGGTTGTCGAAACGGAAAGCATCGAAGCAGCGACGGAAGCCGCTAACCTACTGCGAGAGCAGGGCAGCTGGATAGGTTGGATTGAGGAAGGTTCCACCTACGCGGAAGTACGAGTCGATCAGATCGCAGCAGTAGTCGACGAAATTCAAGGGATTGAAGGGGTCAGACGCATTGACAGAGGACAGCCAGTACACCCTGGAGGGAAAAACCACAACGGATACAGTCCAAAGCACCAGGGAGACGTGGCGAACGATGTACACGGCGTGGCAGCATGGCACGGGGCAGGAGTACGAGGCAACGGCGTCCATGTAGGAGTAATTGACGCAAACTTTGAAAGGCTACGGCAAAGTCTGTTAGCGACGACAAGAACGCGAACACACGGACTGTGCTACGACGGCCAAAATGGCCCGTCCACAACCCTAAGGGACTGCGAGCAGTACCAAGGGCCACCCGATAACAGCCAATCCGGGCACGGGACCAAGATAGTACAAGAACTCCTGAGGATCGCGCCAGGAGTGACACTCTACGTGTCTAACGCACATGACGACGCGAGAGTCAGATACGCAACAATGTGGATGACGAACCCAGACCCAGAGACCCACGCAGCACATGCTCTGACAGTCGACGTGAAAGCAATCAACGCGTCGGTAGAAACGGTGTGGGACGGACCAGGTGACGGGACCGCGACGGACGGACGACCCACTGTGAAGCCCATGCTTAACACTGCCAAGGCAGCCATTGAACACGGAGCGATCTGGATAACCCACGCGGGCAACATGGGAAAGCAATCGTGGTTCTCAAGAGAGGTGCAATTCACAGAAAACTACCTAGACATACTCGAAACCGGCACACCCGGAACCACCTGCCTGATGACATACCTGACCAAGAACCAAACGTACCGATACGTGATGAGATGGGAGGACGAGTGGCCTGCAACCAACACAGCGACGGGCCCCTCGACAGACCTGCAAATCTTCTTGTACAACGGCGAAGAGGAAATACAACCGATCCTGGGCACAAGCGACGAGACACAAAACGGAGGGTCGGACCAGTACCCTCGGGAGGTAATGACGTTTCGTGCCAACGAAACAGGAGACCATTGCGTATACATCAACAAGAAAAGCGGACCCGACCCGGATTGGATCCAAATCAGGAGCAGAGACCAAGAATTCAAGACAGTAACGACGGGATCAAGCCAAGGCAGCATAAGCAACCCGGCAGAAAGCAATAACCCGGGGCTACTGGCAGTAGGAGCGACAGAGGCGGATGGTCAACGGGTACTACGGCACAGTTCCCATGGCCCAGCACCTGAGCCCGGCCCGCCAAACGAGCGGGTGAAGCCCGACATCGTAGCAGTAGGCATGACGGGGATAGAAGAGGCCACAAGCTTCGCGGCACCAAGGGTTGCAGGCCTCGCAGCGCTCGTCATCCAAGCGCGAGGAGAGGACGACGATTACGACGAACCTCACGAGATCGCGCAATACCTGAAGAGCGAGGCGGTGCAGATGGGAAGCCCGGACCCCAACAACGATTGGGGTCACGGCTTGGCACAGCTCCCAACACCGGATCCCCCGACAAACGTTCAGATATCAACGCCCGCATGCATTACCTCGCCGCAGGTGAAAGTAACCTGGAACGAGTCTGCATGGCCAGCGATTGACGAAACAGGGAACAACATAAGATACCAAGTGAAGATCAAAACCACGAACGGGAGGCGAACACACCAGGGCCATTCGATTATCCGGTTTGGCTCTGCTGCCAACGGGGGCTCCCAGTAGGCGGTCATCGCTCAAATCACCGGATTTGGACAAGTATCGTCATCGGTCGGCAACAATCGAAAGGCCCTGCGAACACACGAACCGCGCAACAGAACCCGTTTGGAAAGCGTAGAATTCCTGTCCAATATATTCGGGCCAGAGCAACCAGTAGGCGAATTGCAAGCGACGGTAAGAACATGCGGCGAACGAGACGGGACGAGAGGCCCATGCGGGCCTGAAAGCGCAGTATCCAATCCACTGCTCATACTCCCGCAAGTCTGCTCCCCTAGCAGAAGCGAAGCCATAGGCGGGCCCGGCGTTGTAACGTTCCGCTGGAACAGACAGCCTTTGGCAACTGGCTACCGACTCCAAAGCCCAGACGGCACAGGACAAGCCGAGACCACAAACAACTATCTGGTGGTCGAGACTGACGTACCATGGCGGATATACAGAGCCATCAGCAGCCTAGGCCCAGGCGGTCCATCAATAGGGATAACCAGCGCCGGCGCCCGGATCCGAGACGTAACCCCGGTCATCACAACGCTCCCGACCGTAGCGGCTGAACCAACCGCAGACGCGGATGACGACGCGCTACTCATACAGTTTCACGAAGGGTCAGTGACAACGACCCCGAATGCACTGTACGAGATCATGATGTGGAACCAGACAGCGGAGCAGTGGGCGAAACTGCCGTTCACTGAGAGAGGACAAGACGATGCGTACAGCCTCGATTTCACATGGGGCGACAACCCAACAGCACGAGTCGGGAATCTGAACGAAGACAGACAGAGGTACTGTTTTCGGGCTCGTGCCATAAATGGTGACCGAAAGTCGAAGTGGACCCGAGTGTTCAAAGGGGATTTCCCTGCTCCAGACGAAATTCACCCGGACAGAGCCGCTAGCCGAGAGGAGTGCGGGGAAGGCCCGACGGAACTCCAAGCAACAGCAGAGGGGACGGCAGTCAACCTCACCTGGACCAAGCACACGAACACGGCGTACACCAGTCAGGTACTACTGCGCCGAGTTGCCGGAGTCAGCGATTGGACCGAACTGAGCCTCGACGCAGATGCAGAGTCGTACCGGGACGAGGGATTGTACGGCGGGATCAAGTACATCTACCGCGTCCGAGCTGAAAAGCCAGGCAGGGGCGGGGAAGACAGCGATCCAGCTGAGATATCCGTGCCAAAGGTCCCGCCTACGAATCTTGCCGCGTCAGTCTCAGGCACCGAAGTCAGCCTGACCTGGACTGCCCACAACAACCGGAGTTTCATCAGCCAAGTCGTGAAACGGCGGGTGGCCGGCGAAACACCGGTGTCATGGACGAATACGACCATCGACAAAACAGCGACCTCCCACACGGACACGACCGCAGTTTCGGGGACGACCTACATCTACCGGGTCCAAGGCAAGACGCCAACGAGCGGGGACAACGCGTTCATGAGCGGTCCGGTAGAAGTCGCTGTCCGGTGACGACGGACGACCGAAATATGCATCGCTCCGGTCAGCTAACAGACCCTGACTCAAACCTGAGGAAACTTCTAAGCAGGAAGTCGTCACGAGCACACGGAATGAACCGATCAACTAGCGGCGCGCCGTTTCAATTGGACCGGCGCGCCGAAACTCGAAGAGCAGGAATGCCGCACACAGAGCAACGAAACCCGACACGGCGGGAATTTGTCCGCTGAAAGCCTGAAATGCTCGCTACGGGGCTGAAAACAGCAAACTAGCGGTGCTGGCGTTTGATCCGGGAACCGAATCGAGGACGAACACTGCAACGCCGACGCCCACCGGAACCGGGAATTCCACAGCGCCCTCCAGATTCGAGAACGGACCTGCGACTGCGGGAACGACAAGATGACGCTACCGGATGGGACGCTGGCCGAGATGTGCCGGGAGTGCCAAGAGATTGAGGGACAGGGAGGAGCAAGGCGGCGATCGACATAAGGGACGTTGACCAACACCGCCGATAACCCGGCCGCTCCGACCGACGGGCAGCCGACCGTTTGATGACAGCAGCCCATAGCGCCACCAAGAGACCGGCCGATAGACTCGGAACAGGCCGACGACGGCTACTCAATCCCAGAGAGCCGTACCGTGGCACAACGAAGAGATTTCCCTTACATCTGGGCGACCTGGCTGCCCCGACTAATGACCGGCGAGAACTCTTGCGAGTGGGCCATCTGGTTCAAGGCCCATCACCAAAGCTGGGAACGAGTCCCGTCGGACTTCGACCAAGCCAAGTGGATGCTCGACCACACGGCGCTCCTCAACGAGCGCATCGCCAACTGGACCGTCGGTGGCCACGACGTCGACATCGAGGCGCAAAACCGGTTTGAACTCCGCGGCAGGACCGCGACCCTCGCCGGCCGGCCCGACATCATCGCCCGCCGAGAGGACCACGCCGTCGTCGTCGACGCCAAGACCGGCCACGACAGCCCCAGCCACGTCGTACAGGTCATGATCTACTTGTACGCCATCCCCAGGGCGCTCGAACGGTACCGGGGTGCCAAACTCAGAGGGCAGGTCACCTATCGGGACCACACGGTCCGCATTTCGGCAGAGGCCGTCGACGATCAGTTCATCCAGAACTTGGGCGCGCTCATTCGAAGACTCTCGGGCGATGAACCGGCAAGACGAGTACCCAGCCGCCAGGAATGCCGGTTCTGCGACATCACGGCCGCTGACTGCCCTGAACGAACGGACGAAAGCTGGGAGTTTGAAGAAGGTACAACCATCGACTTTTGACCCGCGCCGTTGCGTCATTGCCGGCGCATATACTGCGTGTGACAATCGCCGCCACCGGCTCACTGGCGGTTGGCTAGAAGGCCTGCCCAAATACCAACTATCAACAAAAGCCAGCCGACCATTTGCCACAAATGTTGACCGGAGGGCCACCATGACCATCCCAGACGACAACATCGAGCCGCAAGAACAACTCCTAAATCGCGCACTGTTTGCGATAGCACAGCTGGAAACATCTTTGACCTATGAGCGCGAGGCCTCCCGTCTGGCCCTCCATTCGCCAGACCTGCTGAAAACCTTCACCGACCTCAGCCACGCCATCGTCGAGGAACGCGACCAGCTGGACGCCCTTGATCTCATCGCGCCTCGCGGGTGGGCCGCCGAGGAACTCCATTCCAGGATCATCAGTTGGCTCCTGACACCATCCACGCACCACCGGCAAGCCGGACACTTCATCGCCGCCCTGCTCAACGCAACATCAGCTCCGCCAAAGTTGCTCAACGCCGACTGGAGCGCCGCCCGAGTTCAACAGGAGTGGGAGAACTTCGTCGACGGGCAGTGGGGCTACTTGGACATACTGATCCTTGATCACGACCAACGACACCTCATTGCCATCGAGAACAAGACCTTTTCCCAGGAGCACAGCAACCAGCTCACCCGTTACCACCTCGCCCTGGCCGAGGAATTCCCCGACTTCACCAGACACCACATTTTCCTGTCCCCCGCCGGCCTACCTCCCAACCTGGAACGCGACCGACAGCAATGGCAACCGGCCAGCTACTCCGTCATCCACGACGCCATCCAGGAAACCCTGGAAACAGGCGTCGCGGACCTCGACGCGAACGCCCTGCTGCAGATCTACGCTACCACCATCAGGAGCAACGTCATGCCCGAAACCAGCCTTGATCAACAGGCCCGCCGCATCTGGCTTGAACATTGGGAGGCAATAGAGCACATCAACTCTAACCGGCCCGACTGGGTCGGCGAGGCCAAGCCCATGCTCAAGGAGGCTGTCGCCAAGCACTCCTTCTGGAAATTGGATTTCGAAGAAACCCAGTATGTCCGCTTTCGCGCCGCCGACTGGGATGAATTTCCCAGCAGCGGCACCGGCACCGGCTGGGCGCCCCAATCCAACGCGCTTCTTCTCTTTGAGTTCGCTTTCGACGATGAGATACCGTACCTCCAACTGGCACTCTCGCCCGCCGACGCCGGCAAGGCCGGCATCAGGAAAATTCTCTTTGATGCGGCCAGGCAAAACCCCGCCGTCTTCAAACCCACCCGCAACTCCCTTATTGACGGCTGGATGATCCTGCACGTGGAACCAGACTGCATACTTGAAGCAGCCGACTACGGACCCAGCTGGGACGACGGCACCGCCCGGTCAAAGATCGAGGCTTGGATCGACAACTTCGCCGCCGAGCAGTTTCCCGAAATGAATCGAATCATCGTCGAGTGCCTGAGACAGCACCGGGATACCTGACAACCCTTCGACTTCGACCCACGGGTGGATTCCACGGCCCAGCCCCACCGCCACTGGGTGCCATGTTGGCATGAAGTCGGCCTAACCTCGGTCGATTTCAGGCACTATGCCGGTGGCGAAGCAATGTAGATCTTGCGACGGTGCGCAAGCGAACAGCGAAACTCACGTACTAAACTAAAGCCAAGGTGGGATCCACATTTGTGGGGAGAGGAGAATTGTTTGGGATTGCCACATAAGTTCTTACGCACGCCCCCTGGATACCCGAATTTACCTGATGCTCCTCTGCGGGTTTCACCTTGGCTTCAGTTTAGGCAGTAAAGATACCGGAACCTGAAACTCAATGGGCAAGTAACGTATCGGGACCACACCGTCCGCATACCCGCGGAGGCGGTCAACGACCAATTCGCGGAGAACCTCGGGACCCTCATTCGACGGCTGGCCAGCGACGTTCCACCAAAACGAATGCCCAGCGGCAGCGAGTGCCGCTTCTGCGACATCAGCGCCGCCGACTGCCCGGACCGCGTGTAAGACGGTTACGAGCCCGAGGACGGCACGACGGACGACTTCTGAAGCCATAAAGCCACCGAGCTCGTGCGACGCCGCCCAGGCGGCTGGCGAACGTCGCGTGCACGGCAGCAAAGGATCGACGCCGCCCTCGCCACCCTGGGCGTCCCGCTAGGCGGGCACTGGCCTCCGCGGCGCAGGCCGCAAGAGTTACGGCCTCCAGCGCGTTCGCGGGCTTGTCATCCGCCACACGATGGAAAACGCCGAAATCCGGCTGCGCAACCTTCGGCACCTCCAGGCGGAAAATCGTCAAATTACGAATCCGCGATGACGACGATCCTGAAGGAGGCCTCATGAAATCCCCCAGCGGATCTTACCAACCAAGGGAAGACCTCCACGGCCTCATCGAGATCCCACCCCAGAGCGACGAATCCAGGGAAGCCATCGAATACGCTGTCAAGGGCGTCGACAATACGTACCACTGCGGCGGAGGAATGTTGTACCACCTGGGTGATGCCTGACGGCCACGGCTTGGCTGGTGAGGTGGGGGGTCCCGCCTGGACAGTGGGACCGGCGTTGGCGCGGCGCTAATCGGCGACGGACTGGTCCGGACCCGGCGTGGCGGCATTCTGCCGGCTGCCCTTGAGGCGGTAGCTCTCGCCGTTCATCTCCAGGATGTGCACGTGGTGGGTGAGCCGGTCCAGCAGCGCGCCGGTGAGCCGCTCTGATCCAAACACGTCGGTCCACTCGTCGAAGGGGAGATTGGTGGTGACGAGGATGGAGCCTCGTTCGTAGCGCTGGCTGAAGACCTCGAAGAGGAGTTCCGCGCCGGTGGTGGACAGTGGGACGAAGCCCAACTCGTCGATAATGAGCAGCTTGTGACGAGACAGTTGCCGCTGCAGATTGAGCAGTCGGCGGTCATCCCGGGCCTCCATGAGTTCGTGGACCAGGGCCGCGGCGGTGGTGAAACCCACGGACAGTCCCCGCTGACAGGCGGCCAGGCCCAAGCCCAGGGCGACGTGGGTCTTGCCGGTGCCGCTGTTGCCGATGGCGATGACGTTCTCTCTGCGTTCGATGTACTCACACCGGGCCAATTGCATGACCAGTGGTTTGTTCACCGAGGGGATGGCGAGGAAGTCGAAGGTGTCCAGGCTTTTTACAGTGGAGAAGCGCGCCGCCCTGATACGGCGCTCCACCATGCGCTGGTGACGGTCGATGAGTTCCAGTTCGGCGAGGCGAAGCAGGTAGTCGGGATGGCCTACGCCTTCAGCCGCGCACTGGCCAGCCAGCTTGCCGTACTCTCTGAGGAAGGTGGGCAGCTTGAGTTCCTTGAGGTGGTGCTCCAGCAGCAGCGTGGACTGGTTGCTCATGCCGCCCTCCCCGACAGCAGGGTCATGTAGTCGTGGGCGCGGGTGGTCTTGACGCTGACCCGGGGCAGGTAGGGATAGAGCTCCAGGTCGAGTTTGGGTGGCCGCCCATCAATCCGGCACAGGACCAGATGCTTCACCGCGTCGAAGCTGATGGCGCCCAACCGGAGGGCGTCCTTGACGGCGTGGTGGACTTCCTGATGGGAGAAGTGTTCCCGCAGCCGCAACACCTGCACAAATTCCCGCTTGCCCCGACGGCCCATCCTCGCTTCCAGCAGACGGCGCAGCGTGCCGTACTCTTCGGGCAACTCCCACCCTTGCAGGGGCGCGGCCTGATCCAAGGCCGCGGTCTTCCGCTCCAGCAGCGGCAGGTAGTGGATGGGATCGAAGACGAAGTCGTCCTTCTCATAGGACCTGGGATGTTTGGCGATGACCTCGGTACCGCAACTGATCACCACCTCATCCACGTAACCGCGCACCAGCACGTCCCGGTGTCCGTAAGCCACCGGCACCGAGTAGTCGTTGGTGCGGTACCTGACCAATGACAGGGAGCTCACCCGGCTGGCTCGTTTGTCGCAGGCGTCATAGGGCACTGCGGGCAAAGGCTGCAGGGCGTCCAGGTCCCGCTCCATGCGCTGGCCGATGGTCTCGGTGTGGCCCCGCAGTACGGCGTCCATCCGCTCCAGGCATCGCTGCTCCAGGTGCGCATTCAGCGCCGCGAAACTCTCCGCCCGGGGTATCGGCACCAGGAAGTTGCGCCGCACGTAGCCCACCATGCCCTCGACCTTTCCCTTGTCGTTGCCCTTGCCGGGACGACCAAACTTGTCTTCGAACAGGTAATGGGACTGCAATTCGCTGAACGCCCTCGTGCGTTTCCGACGACCGTCGCCCAGGATTCTCGCCACCGCCAGCTTCGTATTGTCGTACAGGATGCTCTGGGGCACTCCACCCAGAAAGGCGAAGGCGGCAACGTGGCCGTCCAGAAACGCCTCGGTGGTCTCAGCGGAATACGCCTTCACGAAGCACCCGTCGCTGTGGGGCAGGTCCATCACCAAGTAGTGCACCTTCCGCTCCACGCCGCCGATCACCGCCAGCGCCTCCCCGAAATCACACTGGGCGTGACCCGGCGCATGGGACAACGGTACGAACATCTCTTGGCTGCGACGCCGATGCCCCCGGACGTAGTCCTTCACTATGGTGTACTGGCCGGTGAACCCGTACTCGTCGCGCAGCCGCTCGAAGATCCGCTTGGCCGTGTGACGCTGCTTCCTGGGAACCCGCGTGTCACCTTCCAGTATCGCGTCGATCACGCCGGTGAAAGCCTCAAGCTTGGGCTTGCGCGGCGGACTTTCTCGCCGGTAGCCGGGCGGAACCGAGTACTCCAGCATCTTGCGCACCGTGTCCCGGTGCAGGCCGAACACCCGGGAGGCTTCCCGAACGCTCATCCCTTCCACCATGCACGCCCGGCGCAACCGTAAGTACATCTCCACTTGGTACATCCATGACACCTTCCAAAGGCTGATGATCAACCTTATAGAAGGCGGCGGACGGTACAGTATCTGAACGCCGCAACCCGACGATCAAGCCGCCCACGTGGCCCAATTTACCGCCGCCTTTTACAAATACGCCGAGAACGTCGTGCTCCCCCTGGCCAAGCAACGCATGGATATGGCCTAACGCCACTACTTCGGCGAGGTCGGCAAGGAACGTAGCCACCGCACGACCATCTACTCCCACAGCTGGGGCGTAAACGTCGGACAAGAACACATACAACACGCCCACGATGACGCCTACCCAGATTTCTGTTTCCAGATACGCCCAGTGGACTGGCGAGCCAAAGACGTCCCGACGAGGAGATTCGACGAAGACGTTAGCCGCGCGTTGGGCGCACGGCCGACGGTGTTTCAGCCCAATGTCCTCGACGCAGAAGAGAGAATCGAGCGAATACTCCAGCAACACCTGGCCACCTGAGGTTCATCCAGCAACGCTGAACACAACCAACGCCCAACGGAATCGCAAACGGCTCAATCGAGCCGTTTTTGTTTGTCTGAGGTCGCCCGCATGGTGAGAACAAATCCCTCTGAGTACGCACTAGCACCGGGACGCAGGCTCACCGAAGACACGACCTGAAACTGGCACGGCCATTCAGCCAGGCCGCTGCTCCCCCAGCGTCAGGATCCCGAGCCGCGTCGCCGTCATCACGGCCTCGAACCGCGACTTCGCGTTCAACTTCCGACGCAGGTTCGCCACGTGCGAACGCACCGTGTGGTGCGTCACCTCCAACTCGCCGGCGATGTACTCCGTCTCCCAGCCCAGCGCCATCAACCTCAACACCTCCAACTCCCGAGGCGTCAGCGGCCGCACCTCCGCCTCCTCCGCAACCACGGGTTCCCTCGCTGAATCGGACGCCGCACCCTGTTTGGCGACCACAAGGTCACCCACCGGACGGTCAAAGTCGCCAGACCGTTCCCGAAACAGGTAGACGACCACTGTCCCGACGTCCTCGAACCACGGCACGATCACAGGCCTGACCTCAAGCCACTTGACCTCGCCCCACGAGGCCCGCATCGCCAACTCGACCGCCGGCGGCACCAGGCCAGCACGGGCGTAACGCATGCAGGCGCAGCAGTCGGCGCACTCCGACGTGAGACCGCTGCTACCAAGTCCCGACGGGACATCGAAACACTTGGCGCCAACCAGTCGCTCGGCCGAGTAGCCCAGCAACTCACGGGCAGTCCGATCCCAGAACACTATCGTCTGGTCAAGCGTGACGGCCATCACGCCGTAGGGCCCCATGGCCAGCAGACCGAACAGCGCATCCGGTGTCAAACGGGCACACCCCTGAATTATGCGCGGCACCCCGACTACGGAGCGAAAGCCGCGAAGCAGTCCTATGGGGACCGACCTTCAGACCAACCGCGCGGCCCGCCAACTCGGCGCTCCGCACACGTGCATCAAACTACTATTGGGCCTGTTGAGCGTCTATCACCTTTGAATATGATGCCTGAACAGGCATTTGTTGAGGGCAATGCGCCCTGTCGCGGTCTCATTTACCGCAATATCTACTTATCAATACGATGCCCAGACGTTGACGGGTCTAGTATTCTAATATGAGAATACGAAAGCGTGAATCCAGCACATCAGCGACAAATCGAGCCCGACCAAAAGCGTCAGGCATCCCGGGACGGGTACGACAGGCGCAAATCCACGGCACCGGCTTCTTATGATCCCGCAAACCAAAATCCCGCCGCTGTCGCACAGCCGCCCTCAATAGAAGATTCCCTCATCACCCAGGAGGAAACAATGGGAACCATCATCAACACTCCACGCCGGAACACCATCCTGCTGGCGGTCATCGCTGCCATTGCGCTCGCCGTATTCGCCGTTTTGACGGTCAGTGCGCAGGAGCCCCGTGGCGTCATCAGCGGCGTCAACATCGACGCCGACACGCCCGGCCAGGCCACCATCTCGTGGAACGCCGTAACCGACGCCAAGGACTACCGCGTCACCTTCGCCAAATCTGGCGAGGAATACAAAACCTGGAACGCCAGTTCCGGCAACAGGTTCCCGACCACCAATTCGGTCACACTCACCAACCTGACCGAAGGTGAGACCTACAAGTTCAAGATCCGCAGCAGATTCGAGGAAGAACAGAACGGCAGCCTCTCGGGCCCCTGGTCAGCCGAGCACACCTTCACCGTCGCGGTGTCGCTTCCCGCTGCCCCAACCGGGCTCACTGTCTCCGCTTCAGCACACTACAGCATCACGCTGTCGTGGGATGACCCTGGCGACGACTCCATCACCGGCTACATGGTGCTGAGGCGCAACGTCGAGACCCAAGACCCGGGGGTATTCACCACCATCAAATCCAATACCGGCAGTGCAGCGACCTCCTACACCGACACCACCGTGAGCGCGGAGACCAGCTACGTCTATCGGGTCAAGGCCATCAACCCGGCGGGAACCAGCCCGCAATCCAACTACGTCGACGTGGATACGCCAGCCGCACCTCCGGCGGCACCGACCGGGCTGTCAGCTACGACGGTCTCTCACGACAGCGTAACGCTGGGGTGGGACGACCCCGGTGACGATTCCATCACTGGCTACGTAGTGCAGCGGCACGACGTCGACACCCAGGACCCGGGGGTTTTCGCCACCATCGAGTCCAATACCGGCAGCCCAGCGACCTCTTACACCGACACCACCGTAAGCGCGGAGACGGGCTACGTCTATCGAGTCCAAGCCATCAACCCCGCGGGAACCAGCCCGCAGTCCAACCACGTCGATGTGACGACGGAAGCAGAACCACCGAATCCCGGCTCCAAACCGCCTGCGGACCAGGGCAATACCCCCAGGCAGGCCACATCGACCGACGCCACCTTGTCGGCTCTCACCGTGGACGGGACGTCGGTGGCCGGGTTCGATTCAGAGACAACGTCCTACCAGTACGGCGTCGCCAGCACCGTCACTCAGGTCACGGTGGCGACCACAACGACGAACTCGTCTGCAACGGTCAGTTTCAGCCCCGCAGATGCCGAAACGGGCACGGCCGGACACCAAGTCGATCTCTCGGCCGGCAGCAACTCCGTGACCATTACGGTCACGGCCGAGGACACGACGACCACCGAGGAGTACACGCTCTCCGTGAACCGCGGTGTGACCACTACCTTCGGCTGGAAGGCATCCGACGACTTCGACACGCTAATTGCAGCAGGCAACAACAGGCCTGCCGGCATCTGGTCGGACGGCACCACGATGTGGGTCGTGGACACCCGCGACAAGAAACTCTACGCTTACAACCTGTCGACTAAGACGCACGACTCATCCAAGGACTTCGACACGCTCGACGCCGCAGGCAACGACAACGCGACAGGTATCTGGTCGGACGGCACCACCATGTGGGTGGTGGACTCCACGAACGACAAGATCTACGCCTACAACCTCTCGACGAAGGCGCGAGACTCGTCCAAGGACTTCGACACTCGTCGTGCAGCGAGCAACATCAAGCCTACCGGCATCTGGTCAGACCGCACCACGATGTGGGTAGCGGACAACGAGGATGGCAAGCTGTACGCCTATAACGTGTCGACCAAGGCACGGGACTCGTCCAAGGACTTCGACACACTTGATGCCGCAGGCAACGCCGCTCCCTACGGCATCTGGTCGAACGGCACCACGATGTGGGTCACGCACACCACGGACGACAAGATCTACGCCTACAACCTCTCGACGAAGGCCCGCGACTCAGACAAGGACTTCGAGACCCTGGATGCCGCGGGCAACGAGGATCCCGGAGGACTCTGGTCAAACGGCACGACCATGTGGGTCATAGACGGCCTCGTCTACAAGATCTATTCATACAACGCCCCCAGCGACGACGCGACGCTGAGCGCCGTCAGAGTAGACGGCAGAGCCATTCCAGGGTTCGACGCGGACCGGACCTCATACCAGTACGGTGTGGGACACGCCGTCACCCAAGTCACGGTCGCGGCCACGACGGGCCACGCGAGCGCAACAGTCGCGTTCAGTCCCACGGACGCCCCCACCACCACCACAACCGGACACCAGGTCGATCTGTCGGCAGGCAGCAACGCCGTCACCATAACGGTCACCGCCGAGGACACAACCACGACCAAGGAGTACACGCTCTCCGTGAACCGGGGCGTCACCAACGACTTTGGCTGGAAGGCATCAGACGACTTCGACACGCTGACTGCCGCAGGCAACGACGACCCCGTCGGCACCTGGTCAGACGGCGACACCATGTGGGTGGTGGACAACGATGGCGTCAAGATCTACGCCTACAACCTGTCGACCAAAGCGCGAGACTCATCCAAGGACTTCGACACGCTAGATGCCGCAGGCAACGACAACCCCAAAGGCAGCTGGTCGGACGGCACCACCATGTGGGTGGCGGACAGCACGGAAGACAAGATCTACGCTTACAACCTCTCGACCAAAGCGCGGGACTCGTCCAAGGACTTCAACACCCTTGATGCCGCAGACAACAACTTCCCATTGGGCCTCTGGTCGGACGGCACCACCATGTGGGTCGCGGACACCACGGACAACAAGATCTACGCTTACAACCTGTCGACCAAGGCGAGAGACTCGTCCCAAGACTTCGACACACTTGATGACGCGGGCAACGACGACGCCACCGGCATCTGGTCGGACGGAACCACCATGTGGGCCGCGGACGGCGTCGACGACAATATCTACGCCTACAACCTGTCGAGCAAGGCACGCGACTCATCCAAGGATTTCGACACCCTTGATGACGCGGGCAACGAGAACCCCTACGGCATCTGGTCAGACGGCACGACCATGTGGGTCGCAGACGCCACCGACGACAAGATCTATTCGTACAACATGCCCCTCAGCGACGACGCCACCCTGAGCGCCGTCAGAGTAGACGGCACGACGATTCCAGGGTTCGACGCGGACCAGACCTCATACCAGTACGGCGTGTCCCACACCGTGACCCAAGTCACGGTCGCGGCCACGACGGGCCACGCGAGCGCCACAGTCGCGTTCAGTCCCGCCGACGCCGCCACCACCACCACACCCGGACACCAGGTCGATCTATCGGCAGGCAGCAACGCCGTCACCATAACGGTCACCGCCGAGAACACAACCACGACGAAGGAGTACACGCTCTCCGTGAACCGGGGCGTGACCACTAACTACGGCTGGAAGGCGGCGGATGACTTCGACACGCTAATTGCCGCAGGCAACACGATCCCATACGGTATCTGGTCGGACCGCACCACGATGTGGGCAGCGGACAACGATGATGACAAGCTCTACGCTTACAACCTCTCGACCAAGGCGCGGGACTCGTCCAAGGACTTCAACACACTTGCTGCCGCAGACAACGACAACCCCACCGGCATCTGGTCGGACGGCACGACCATGTGGGTCGCGGACTTCACCGACGACAAGCTCTACGCTTACAACCTCTCGACCGAGGCTCGGGTCTCGTCCGAGGACTTCAACACACTCTCTGCCGCACAGAATACTGCCTCCAGAGGCATCTGGTCGGACGGCACCACCATGTGGGTGACGGACGGCGTCGACAAGAAGCTCTACGCCTACAACCTGTCGACCAAAGCACGCGACTCATCCAAAGACTTCGACACGCTCGATGCAGCAGACAACGACGGCCCCGTCGGCATCTGGTCGGACGGCACCACGATGTGGGTCGCGGACACCACGGACGACAAGCTCTACGCTTACAACCTCTCGACCAAGGCGAGAGACTCGTCCAAGGACTTCGACACGCTAATTGACGCAGGCAACGCCGATCCCGTCGGCATCTGGTCGGACGGCACCACCATGTGGGTGGTGCAAGGGCGCACCACCGACAAGATCTATTCGTACAACATGGACCTGCCAGCCCCGTCCAACTTGGACGCCATGCACGGCAGCCGCCGTGTCACGCTTCTCTGGGATGGCCCCATGAGCACCGACATCAGCGACTTCCAGTACCGGGTGAGCGCGGACTCGGGCACAAGCTGGAGTCCTGACTGGAGGGACATTCCAGGCAGCGGCGCCAACACCAGGACGTACACCGTGACCAGCCTGACCAACGGCACCGAGTACACCTTCCAGGTGCGTGCGGTGTACATGAGGGCCGGACAGAGACTTGCGGGCCAAGAGTCCACCGTACGGGCCACGCCGCAGATACCTCCGCCCGCCCAGCCGTCGGGTTTCAGGGCGACGCACGGAGACACTGAGGTGAGCCTCCGCTGGAACAACCCCGGCGACAACACGATAACCCATTACCAGCACCGCGTGAGCGCCGATGGCCGCGCCAGCTGGACCCCCGACTGGACGGACATACCGGACAGCAGCAGAAGCACCACACGGCTCACGGTCGAGAGTCTGACCAACGACACTGAATACACGTTCGAGGTCCGGGCCGTGAACGCCGGTGGCGAGAGCCCAGCGGCGACCGGCACGGCCACCCCCAGGGACCTGAGTCCGCCGGTTCTGGTCAGCACAACAGTGAACGGCACGGAACTCGAACTGACCTACGACGAGCCGCTGGATGAAAACTCGCTCCCAAATCAAGACCAGTACACCTTGAGCGTCAGTCCGAGGCCGGCCACTACGGTTGCCGTCTCCAACGTCTCGATAAGCGCCGCCGTCGTCACACTCACCCTTGCGCCGGCCGTCGAGGACATTCATACCGTCAGGCTCACCTACCGGGCTCCTTCCACCAACGCCATAGCCGACCCGACCGGCAACAAAGCGCCGGGGTTCAGCAACAGGCTGGTCACCAACAACTCACCGCTGCCGCAGGTGCCCGACGCACCGACCAGCCTGCGGGCAACGCCGAAGGGACCAAACAGGATCGACCTGACCTGGACGGCACCGGCCAACGAGGGAGGCGCCGTAGTCTCGGGTTACAAGATCGAGGTCTCCACTGATAACAGCAGCTGGACCGACCTGGTGGCCAATACGAGCAGCACCGATACGACCCACTCCCACACGGGCCTGGAGCTCGGAAACAGGCGTCACTACCGGGTCTCGGCGATAAACCGGGGCGGGACCTCGCAGCCCTCCAGCGTCGCGAACGCCACGACGGACAACAGGCCCTACCTGACGATGACGGCCAGGCGCATCAGGACCGACTCGGTTCCAACTGAGGTCGGCACCCTGCGTGTTCCGGTGTACGAAGTCATGATAGAGGCCAGTCAGCCGGTGAAGGGCATTGGAAACCGGTGGGCCTACGAAGCGGTGCAGAGTTACATCACGAACGGTACCCTCTTCTCCTGGGGAGCGGTAGCCACATCCCGGAGCGGCATTCCAGCGCACCATACGAAGTGGAGATTGGAGGTCATTCCGCACCTGCCGGAGACCAGAGGACCCAACACCGTCACGATAGCCGTGCCCGAGGGCGTCGTGAAAGACGACCTGACCAGTCACCTGCCGAACAGGCTCAACCGCGCCCAGACGCCGTTCAGGCTCGTGGTCGACAATCTCCCCTCGTCGGACGTAAAGCGGCCACGCGCCAGGATCACCTACGAGCAAGGCTCACCGGTCAGCATCGTGCATGACGGACCGTTCAGGGCCACGGTCACGTTCAACGAACCGGTCACGGGCTTCGAGCGGAACGAGCTTCGCGTCAGCGGCGCGACGGTCGAGTCCTTCACGTCCAACCAGAGCGGCAGCAGCTACGTGGCGACCATAAAGCCGAACGCCCCACGGGGCGAGGAAACCGTGTCCATCTCGATCAGTGTGGCCAACGGAGTCGCCAGAGACAGGGCCGGACACACCAACATCGGAGACAGCGTCGGTCTCCTAGCCAGACCGAGGCCCACGGTGGAGATCGTGATCCCGAAGGCGAACCCGAACCCGTCGACGATGAACGAGAACGACCCCGCCTACCTCCCGGAGTCGGGCTGGTTCTTCAAGTCCCAGAGCAGCGCCTTCGGGGTGGTCGTGAAGTTCAGCAAGCCTATGACAGGGTTCCTCCAAGAGGAGCTGGTGGTCGAAGGCTACCAGCAGGCCGACAGGACGTGCCTGCGGGCCGGAGGCGCGAGCATCACAGGCTGGAGCAGCAGGAGGAGCGGCAGGGAGCGCGTAGCCACCATCACGCCGAGCACGACAGGGATCATCGCCATAAGCGTGGCGGCGGGCGCCGCCCAGGACTCGGACGGCTACCTGAACCTGGGTGACGGCAGACACTTCGTGTACATGAGCATGCCCGGATCCGATGACGAACAATGCCAGATAACGGATGCGCCATGAGCTTCGGGGCAGCCCGGCTGAACGACGTCTCCAGAAACAGGTGGCATAGACCGCGCACGAAGCAACGCCGTGCAAGCGGCAGGGAGAGGAAAACAGATGACCAGCGTAATCAAGAGAACAACCACGCTCGTCGCCATGCTCGCGACCGCGGCAATCCTCACAGCATTGGGCATCACATCACTGCCGCAGCACGCAGGCGCCCACGACGACCCCACCGACAACGGAAAGGCCGGCCCCGCGGAGGCACCACAGAACCTGCGCACCGGCACCCACGACTGGGACCGCGTCACCCTCCACTGGGACGCCGCCCCCGAGGGCTTTTCAGAGCAACAGGTCGGCATCCGCCACATCGGCCACGAGAAGGCACTCTCCTGGACCACCATCGCCGCGGACGTCACCAGCCACACGGTGACCGGCCTGGAACCCCACAACACCTACGCGCTCCGGGTCCGGGTGCTCAGGGACGACGCCTACTACCAGTCCAACTACGTCAACTTTGAGACCGCCCACGACCAGCCGACACCCACGGCCACGCCACCCCCGGCAGAGACACCGCGGGAAGACCCGCCCACACCGCCGCCGGCCCCAGCGCTCAGCACGCCGGCGAGCGCGACCACCGACAGCGTCACGTTGTCGTGAGCCATCTCCGACACGACCGACCTGACCGGGTTCAGTGTCGGAGTGAGAAGCGCAGGGGAAGGCGAATACGCCTACCAGAGCGTGACCGGCACAGGCGACACCCTGCCCAACAGCCACACCGTAACGGGCCTGACGGCGGCGACGTCCTACCAGTTCAGGATCAGGGCCCACAAGGAGACCAACGGCGTTAGCGCACACTCCGACTCCAACGAGATCACGATCACCACCGACGACTACCGCGCCACGGTCCAGACCACCGCGTCCATCACCGTAGAGGACGACGCCAGCGGAAACGTCGAAAGAGCCGGCGACCGCGACTGGTTCGCCGCGAACCTGGAGGCCGGCACCGCCTACCAGTTCGAACTGCATTCGGGAAGTTCCCAGGGCCTGGGCGACCCGATGATCCACGGCATACACGACGGCGACGGAGAGCTGCTGCCCAACACCAGCAACGACAACGCCACCTGGTTCTACTGGTACAGCCACGTGTTCTTCACCGCGCAGACGGCGGGCACCTACTACGTCAGCGCCGGAGCGAGCGGCGAGGGCGTCGGCACGTACGTACTGTCGCTCGAGACCATAGAGGACGACTACGCCGCCAACACCGGAACCACCGGAAGGGTGAGCGCCGCCACGCCGGCCACCGGCGAGGTCAACAGCGCCCACGAGGAAGACTGGTTCAGGGTCACGATGGACGGGACCAAGAACTACCAGTTGGAGTTGAATGGCGCGCCACAAGGCGGCGGCACACTGGCCGAACCGGAAATTGTCGGCGTGTTCGACGCCCAAGGCGCGCTGGTCCCCGGCACCGGATCCGGAGCAGCGGTACGCACCACGCTGGACTTCAACCCGCAGGGAGCGGGCGACTATTACATCAGCGTCGGCGCCAGCGGCGCTGGAACCGGAACATACACCCTGCAGCTGACCGAGTCCGACCGCACCGACGCCACGGAACTGGGAGACCTGGCAACCATGTCCAAGGCAAAGTTCCTGGACAGCCAGCTCGACACCGACCTCACCAGCGACGCCTACTACAAGTTCACCGTCAGCCAGACGGCCTCCCTGGAGTTCGGCATCCGCCAGCAGGAGCGCGACGCGGACCTGCTCATCGAGGACGCCGACCACAGCGTGATCCATCAGAGCAGACGGGACGGACACGCCAACGAGGCCATACAAGCCGAGCTGCAGCCCGGCGACTACTACGTCCACGTACACGCGCAGGAAGACGGAGTCAACGACTACGTCCTGCGCTACGGCCCGGCGAGCGACGCCGCGCTGGAACCTGATACCGACGCGACACCGGCTCAGGCCCGCAACGTCCAGTTCTTCAACGGGACCGGCCGCCTCAGCGGCAACGTGGACGGAGTCGGCGACGCTCTCGACTACGTCAGCTTCAGCCTGGCCGACACCAGCACCGTCAACCTCACGCTAACCGGCCACGAGAAACGGACCGACCTGCACCGGGACATCGACATGATCCTGGAGAACGCCCAAGGACGGGTCACGGCAACCAGCGTGTCCAGAGGAAGCCAGGCCGAGAGCATCGAGATCATGCTCAACGCCGACGATTACTTCGTGCGCCTCACCGCCCACGAAGCCGGCCTGAGCCCCTACCACCTGGTCGTCACCGTCACCGACCCGCCAAAGCTCAGCATCGCCGACACGTCAGTCTACGAGGCCGACGATGCGGTGCTGTCCTTCCCCGTGACGCTGGACAACACATCCACCAAGACGGTCACCATCCAGTGGGCCACCGCGAACGTGAATGCAGACGGGAAGGCCACCCCAGGGGTCGACTTCCGAAAGAGCGGCGGGTTGCTCACCTTCGCACCCGGCGAAACTGAAAAGACCGCCAACGTGCCCGTCATCGACGACGACATCGAGGACTCGGGTGAGACCGTCGGTGTCAACCTCAACAACCCCACCCGGGCAGTGATCGACAGGGAGCGAGCCATCGGCACGATCCTGAACGAGGACGTGCTTGCCGACAACAACTCCGAAGCCACGCTCACCGTCGGCGCCGAACCAATGAAGAGCCACCTCGACACAGTAGGTCACCCAGGTAACCCAGATGACCCAGATGACCCAAGTACGGAAGCTGACCACGACTGGTTCAAGGTCACCCTGCCAGCCGCACCAGACGACCCGTACTACATCGAGGTCAAAGGCATCTCCACCAATTATGCCTCGCTATTCGACCCAAAGGTCATGCTGCGCGACTCCACAGGAGAAGAAGTCGCATCCGACAATAACAGCGGCTCCGGACGCAACGCCCGGCTCAAGTTCACAAACACCACTGAAGGCACGTACATCATCGACGTCTACTCGGCGGAGCCGGCCAGGACCGGTTCATACATGGTCACAGTCTCGACGAAGGGCGACGACTGCCTCGCGACTACATCCACGACGTGCACGCTCGTACTTGGAAACCACCGCCCGCTGAACCACTCCGGAGAAATAGAGGTCGAAGGCGACGTGGACTGGCACGCCGTCGACCTCACGGCAAACCAGCGATACGAGATCAAAGTAACCGGCAGCTTCCGTCCGCTCAGCGTCCCCCTCCCTCACCACAACGGAGTAGATGCTTTCGACCCCAGGGACTCCGAAGGAACGCTGATGAACCCCAAGTTAGTCGGCGTGTACAACGCAGACGGCGACTACAACGCAGGCACCTTCGACGATGACTCCGGCCGCGGCAGGGACCCCCGGCTCCTATTCACTCCACAGACGACCGGCAAGCACTACGTCTCGGTCGGGGCCAACCTGAAACGTGGCGAGGCGGCAGGCACCTACCGAGTGAGAATCAGAGCCACGACCTCACGGGACGACTGTGTGGCCAACATCCAAGCCCGCACTCTCGCCACCGGCAACAACTGCCTCATAACCGTCAACGGCGGCCTGAGCAGGGGGTACCACGAAGGCACCGGCGACGTCGACTGGCACCAGGTAACCCTCGAGGCCAGCACCGAATACCGGTTTGACGCCGTAGCAAACAGGCACAATCCCGAGGCCACCATCCAGGAAACAAACATCATAGGCCTGTATGACAACAACGGGAACATGGTTCCCGGAACAGCCGGGCACGACCGGAACGACGGCAGCTTCAGCAGCAGGTTCTTCCCACCACGCCCCCCCAAGCCGGCAACTACTTCCTGGGCATAGGCAACGGCGACCGGGGCAAATACAAGGTCGGCATCCGAACCAAGACCGACGACCATCCCGCAAACAACAGCACAACAGCCGTACTGCCTATGAACGATGAGAACGGCATCGAAGCAGAAATCGAATGGCGCCACGACAAGGACTGGCTCAGAGTCAACAACCTCGAAGCAGGTCAAGGCTACTACATCGTAGTCGCAGGAGCCAACCCTTCCGGCGACGGCGCCCTCAGTACCGGCAAAGTCACAAAATTGATTCACGGAGGCAGTGGCTACAACTACCCCTTGAAGCGAACGGCCACCAACACCGCCATACTCAAGCCTAACAATGGCGGCACCCATTACATAGAAGTCAGTGCAACACGCGCATCAGAAGAGCACTGGGAGTTCGAGGCCATCGGGGGATACCGCGTTTTCATAAAGGAAATCTCAGACAGAGAGTACGAGTGCTTCGACGCCGGAATCCACCAAACGTACTGTGCCACAAACATAGGACGATAGACCTTAGCGGAACTCCCCAAGTGGACCAGATCCTTGCCGCCGACACGTCAGCAATCACCGACCAGGACGGCCTCACCAGCGTCTCTTACAAATACCAGTGGATACGCGAATCCGACGCCATAACCGGCGCGACCAGTTCGACCTACCGGCTCACTGCCGACGATCTAGGCAAGCACATCAAGGTGCGAGTCTCCTTCACCGACGACCGGGACAACAGCGAAACCCTCACCAGCGCGGCGACCGACACCGTGGCGGGCAAGCCCGCGCCGCTCACCGCCAGCTTCTCGGGCGTACCCGCCAGCCATTCCGGCACGTGGTTCGAGTTCACCCTGACTTTCAGCGCAGAAGTCGAACTCAGCTACAAGACACTCCGCGATGACGCTTTCACCGAGGCCGGCGCCAACGTCACCAAGGCCAAGCGCACCCAGAAGGGCAGCAACCTCGGCTGGACCGTCAGGGTCAGACCCGATGGCAACGGCGACGTGAGCATCACGCTGCCGGCAACCACCGACTGCGACGACACCGGCGCCATCTGTACCGCCGACGGACGGACGCTGTCCAACCGGAACGAGTTCACCGTCAACGGGTCGTCGTAAAGGAAGTTTGCCCAGCAAAGTGCCCAGCAACCACATGGAAACAATGGCGCCACAAGTAACGCCCGGCCCCGTGGGGCCGGGTGCGGTCAGGAGGTGGTAAAGATGGCATCAAACCAGGACACCGCAACCCAACGGGCGGCAATCTACGCCAGCACGGCCGGCGACAGTATGGAGTCCATAACCGACGAGCTTGCCCGTGCGCGAAACTCGGCCGAGGAAAACGGCTTTGCAGTCGTCGGGGAGTACGTCGACCTCCGGGGGGACAGACCCAGTTACTGCAGATGATGGCGGACGCCGCGGCATCTGACCCCTCGTTCCAGAAGGTGGTCGTGTCGGACCTGAACCACATCTCACAACAGGAGGATGAACTCAACGAGTACCGGGCGACGCTGGCGGCCAACGGAGTGGAACTCGTTACGGTCATCGAAATCAGGGCGAAAGCTCTCGTTGCGGCCGTCGGGGACTACCTCCGCAGCGAACACGCCGAAAGCGTTCGACGCGGCATCAGGGCGACCGCCCAGCAGGGGTTCTACGTGTTCGCCCAGGCACCCTACGGTTACCGCAAGGTTACCGTCTGGGACAACGGCGTCCGCCGCTACAAGCTGGAACTGGACCCGCCAGCGTCGGAAACGGCACGGAGGATCTTCGACCTGCGCCTCGAAGGAGCCACAGAGCTCCAGATCACGGCGGAACTGAACGCCAGCGGCGCCAACCCGCCGACGGTCGGCCGGTGGGAAACCAAACACGTACGCCGCATCCTGGGCAACGAGGTCTACTGCGGCACCGCCGTGGCGGCGAAGCAGGATATGGTGAATCCCGAGACCGCGGTCAGGGTGCCCAACGCCTTCCCGGCAATCGTCAGCCCAGACGAGTTCCAACAAGTGCAGCAAATGAAATGAGCCTCCGGCCGCTGTAGCCGGTCCGTGGAAGTTGTCTTATGCCTGGAACGCCTTCGGACATCCCCAGTAGCGAACGGATGCACATTGGCTAAAAGCAATGAGCGTAACAGATGTCGAAAGGGCAGTCCGCCTGGTCATGGCAAAGTAACTGTTCAGACTCGGTGAGTAGAATTAGTCCAAAGAGGTTTGAGGATTGCTGGCGCGGGGGGTTGTGGTTATGTCACATACCGGGTATGGATCCGGAAATTGACCTGTCCACCGTTGACCGGGATGTGCTCATCGCCATCATCGTACGCCAACAGGCCATCATCGCGGGCCTGGAGAAACGGATTGCCCAGTTGGAGGGTCAGGCCAAATCCGGCGGTTCCCGTGGGATGCCCGGTCTGAAGCCCAAGGCCGACGGGAAGCCAGCCCAGCCCAGGAAACCACGCAAGTCGCGACCCCACGGTTTTGCCCGCGCCCGCATGACGCCCACCCATCAGGTGGAGCATGTGGTGGAGGACTGCCCCGACTGCGGGACCCCGCTGTCCGGCGGTTGGATCCAGCGCACCCGGGAAGTGATTGATCTGCCCCAGGTTCCGGTGCAGGTCACCGAGCACGCTTACATCGCCCGCACTTGCCCACAGTGCCAACGCTGCTGTGTGCCTACTGGGCAACTGGACGGAGTGGTGCTGGGCCAGCAGCGTCTGGGGATCAACCTGGTTAGCCTGATTGCCGCGCTACGGGAGGAGGCCAGGCTGCCCTGGCGGACCATCCAGTGGTACCTGGACGCAGTGCATGGTCTGCACCTCAGCCTGGGGTCCATCGTCGACGCCACTCAAAGGGTGGCCCAAAAGGCCCAATCGGTGATGACCGACATCGTGGAACGGATCCGAGGCAGTCCGGTAGTCCATGCCGACGAGACCGGTTGGCGGGAGGATGGACACAACGGCCCGATCCGTCAAAGATCGTCTGGACCTTCAGCACACCCGACCAGCGGTACTTCCTGAGACGGGGACGGGGCAAACCGTGGTGGATGAGGTCCTGGGCGATGAGTTTGCTGGCGTGCTGGTCAGCGACTTCTACGCGGCCTACCACCATTATGACGGCCCCAAGCAGCGCTGCTGGGCCCATCTGCTGCGGGACATCCACGACCGGCGCGTCCTCTACTCCGACGATCTCCCGTGGGCCCAGGCGGTCCACCAGCTCTACCAACAGGCCAAAGCCTTCACCCACCCGGCAGAGAAGCCGCGGCGCGCCGCCCAACTGGCCCTGGAAAGACGCCTGCTGGCACTGTGCCGTCCCTACCTGGATGATCCGTCCGCGGCGCAGGCCAGGCTGTGCCGCCGCATGGAGAACCATATCAAGGAACTCTTTGTCTTCGTGGCTCATCCGGAGGTGCCTCCAGACAACAACGCCGCCGAGCGCAGCCTGCGTCCAGTGGTGATCAGCCGCAAGATCAGTGGCGGCACCCGCTCACAGCAGGGAACCGAGACCAAGATGACGTTGGCGTCCATCTTCGGCACCTGGCGCGCACAAAGCCTCAATCCCCTCGCCGCCTGCCGACAACTCCTCGCTTCCCCTCAAGTCTGAACTGTTACCGGAGAACGGGCGAAACCTACGCTATTTGCCATCTTAGACGGTCGCCTCCAAAATGTGGGCCCAACCGGAATCCGCTGACCACTCGGAGGCAAATTGAGTAAAACCCCTTCTCAACCGGCGAATACTCACGTGGCTCAAATGTGCATAGAGCACCTAGAGTTCGCGAACCTACCCCTAGATCTTAACGACATGACGTGCAGGTTAGGTTTGAAACCCTCCGGTGACTGCGGTCCGGTTGCTTTGGCATTCGGAGGGGGCATCAGCTACGTCGAAAGCGTCCGCAGGATGAGGGTGATCGCTGATCAACTTAGGGCGTGCGCTGACTTCTATCCCCAACTAGCAAAAGTTGGGGACCCGATCCATCGAACAGAATTCATCGTGATGAACTACGCTCTACGGATACACGGGTTCTGTGATAAGGACCTCAATTTATGCATCTGTCGCCATTGGCATCCCTGTGTGGTCCTAAACCAATACCAAGGTGGGATGTGCATTTCGGGGTCTTGAAGACTACCGAAAGGACTCCACGGAACCTCACATTACCTGCCGGTCCCAACTCGGTTGCCACCGGCAGCGCGGTCTGGCGATATGTACATTTCACCTTGGCTTTAGTTTAGGACGCGCTGGCGACGGAAGTCACCATGTCGCTGCGGTCGTGGCTGGCAAAGTGTTTGGGGACTGCGAGGCAATCGCGCGGTCGCTGGAGGTCTGCGAAGTTTGGGAATTGGAGCGGACACTAGCGGACGAGATGAAAAACATCAACGAGAGACTATTCGACCATCCGAGAGAATTGAACCAAAGGTTAAGGCAGATGCTGAGCGTCTAAGCACCAGCCATAACGAGACGTTTGACTGGGCCAGGTGCTACGAGGATGTATCCGCTCACGACAAACACGTGCAGTTTGCTATTCAATTCAGCCTACTTTGCTGGTTCGGCAATGCGGCTAGACTCACGAAAGAAGTCTGGGACGAATATCAACGAAACCCTGTGGGGATGGTGGCCGAAGCGCACGAAGCCCATTTAAAGATGTTGAGTAATGGCCGCCTCTGAAGGTGCCTGTTGTCTCGAGATGGTGGTCAGATGGGGCCATGTGATAGTTTCGGTATGCCTCAGGGAAGGAGATACCGGTAATGACTGATCCTAATCTTCTGCCGGCTGTATTGGGGGCTGCTGGGGGACTGGCCGCCAGCCAAACTGGTGCGGCACTGGTCAACAGGATATCCGACGCCATTGGCTGGTTCACCGCACCGGCCCAAGTGAGGCGCATGGCGGAAGCTGAAGCTGCCGCCGGATCGATCCGTGCCAAGTCAGAGATTGAGATTTCAGAGTTAGCAACCGAAGCGCTGATCCAGCGTGCCCAGTTCAGAGTCGCAGTCGAACAAATAGTAGAAGAAATGAACCTTGAGGCAATAGTAATGAACGCCCTCATTCACTTAAACAACGATGCTCGGCCTGATGATATGGACGACGATTGGTTGCGCAATTGGGCAGGGCGATGCAAAAGCGTCTCCGATGCACAGATGCAGGAGCGCTGGTCTCGGGTGCTTGCTGGAGAGGCTAACAATCCGGGGACATTTTCGCGAAAGGCTGTGAACGTGCTGGCGGATATGGACTCTACAGTGGCGAACACGTTCGCTACTTACTGTGGTTTCTTCGTTGGCATAGGAAGACAAGCCGTGCCGCTGATCATCCTTGACGAGTCCAAAAACCTGCCCGGGATTTATCGGGATCAGGGCATAGACTTTGACGCTCTAAGGGCACTCGCGGAAACGGGTTTGTTATCGGTCGCGTTCGAGCATCTTTCGGTCTTGATCAATTATTCGATGAATGGAATCCCAGAAACCGTACGACTGTCCTACGGTGAACAAACCCAGGATGTGAGTTGTCCGGGCGGACGCATCTCCATTGGCGTGACTTATCCCACCCTCGTCGGACACCAACTGGCGAGCATATGTGCCGGCACGTATTTTGACGGATTTTTCGAGTTCATCGTCGACAAATGGGGATCTTTGTGCGAAAGTAGGCCAGCTCTGACCAGTGGCAATCTAGGCATAGGCTATATAGGCGAATGAACGAGCCCTCCAATCAAGCATCAGCCACGTCCTTCGCCTCGCCCGATGCGGCGTCCTGGTCACAAAGCTTCCCGGCCTGGCGCAAGGGTAGGTCATGAGAGACGCCGTCAGTTCCAGCAGATCGTTATCGGAGACCTCGTCCAGGGACTCAAGGTCAACCACCACCTTCCCGTTGTTCCGGCCCCACCGGTCGAAGTGCGGTGGTTTGTGGATGAGCATGCCCCGGACAAACTTCACCGGCGCGGTGTCGTAGCTCCACTTCTTGTGTGGCACTCCCATCGCATGGTGCAGTTCCAGTTCGGGTTGTGCCGCAATCAGCGCGGATGCTAGGGTCCTGAGAACCTGTCTACGATCTCTGAAATAGGTTAAGTTGAGACTATTATCAGGGGAGGGGTAATCATGTCTCATTCCTATCCCAGCGACATCAGCCGGAAGCAATTCGCCCGGATTCTGCCGACGTTGGAGTCGGCTCGCCGCCGGACCAAACCCCGCACCGTGGACTTGTATGACGTTTTCTGCGGCGTGCTGTACCTCTTGAAAAGCGGGTGCCAGTGGCGAATGCTGCCCGCGGACTTCCCCAATTGGCGCACTTGCTACCAGTATTTCCGGCAGTGGAGCGAGCAGCCTGGCCCGGCGAAAGAATCCATTCTGGAGCAAGTCCTAAAAAAAATCGGTTGGCGCGGTCCGGCAAAGCAATGGTCGGAAAGAGCAGACCAGCTTCTGCATCGTGGACTCCCAGAGCGTCAAGAACACGGACAGTGCCGATAGCAAGGGCTATGACGCGGGCAAGAAGGTGTCCGGAATCAAGCGTCACATCGCGGTGGACACGCAAGGATTGCCCCATGCGATACATGTGACTACCGCCAATGTTACCGACCGGGCTGGGGCTTTGGCGATGTTTGACGAAAACCGGGCCGACCTCAGCCAGGTCCAGAAGGTGCTGGTGGACGGGGGTTACACCGGGAAGCCCTTTGCCGCTGCGGTGCAAAGCCTGTTGGGAGCCGCAGTGGAAGTCGTGAAACGCCACGAACTGCACACCTTCGTGGTGCTGCCAAAGCGATGGGTGGTGGAGCGATCTTTCGCCTGGCTGGAAAAGTGCCGCCGACTCTGGAAGAACTGTGAAAGGAAGCTCAATACCAGCCTGCAAATGGCGGTGCTTGCCTTCATGGTGCTAATCCTCAAAAGATCGTAGACAGGCTCTGAGATCGCCGTACGAGAGCAGCGCCATGCGGCCCATCAGGGTTTTGATGGATTTGCCGTCTTGGCGGTCGATGCCCAGCAGCTGCGCTTCGACCTTTTCCCGGTGGGCAGCCTCGTCGCCGGCGAGCTTCCTCTGATAGCAGCTCTTGTTGGTGCAGATGAGCTTGACCTGGTCCAGACCGTAGGAGTAGCTGTGGCGCGATTTTCCGTAGGCGGCTCCGGAGACACAGTTCCGGCAGTCCCTCAGCTTGAAGAAGGGCGGGACGCGGCCGCCGCTTTGATCCTCCCAGTCATGGACGTCGGTGGGGCTGACGTTTTCGAGGATCTTCCAGGAGGATCTTCCAGAAGGCGTTGCCGTAGGGGTCCACATCCTTTAGTTCCACCCGGGTGCCCAGCGCGACTCGTTCTTCGTCGGCCACAGGCCGGTTCGGCCCCTTTTTTCCCGAGTCGAGACGATGCCCTTCCAGACGGGGGCGTTGACCAGCGCCTGCGCCAGTTGCTGATCCCTGCTGACGCCCTTGCTGGACACTGTGTCCCGGGACACGCCCTCGACAGGGCTCCCGAGTAACCGGAGTGGTCACGCGGCGGCTGGCGGGTTGAGGGACACACTGCCATGATGATCCTCAGGATCGGAGAGAGGCACCAACGCATAGCCCAGTTGGGCCGCTCGGCGTTTGGCCGCACGTAGGGCACGCTGTTGATATTGTAGTTCGTAGTATTCAGCACCGACGTCCACATATTCCTGACCGTAGCGCAGCATGGAATAGATGAGCCTGGCCAGCTTGTGGGCCGTGGCGGTGATGGCCTTGGGCGCACCCAGTTGGGCTTTCTTCCGGCGCAGGAAGGCACCCAACGCGCTGTCGGAGCGGTGCAGCCCGTGGGCAGCCAGACGCAGTGCTGCCGCGGCCCGGTTGGCGCTGGGCTTGGTCTTTGAGCTCATGACGCGGCCGCCGGTGATGCGGTGGTCGGGGCTGAGTCCCAGCCACGACGCGAAGTGCTTGGCGCTGGGCCATTTGGTCATGTCCGTGCCGACTTCGCTGATCACCTTCAGGGCGGTGAAGCCGTCAATGCCGTCGATGCGGGTCAGGTCCACCCCAGTCATCCGGTACAGGTGTGTCCTGACGTCGAAGCGGGGCGCGTTGCCCTGAGAGCGCTTCTTGCCGTTGGGAGCCGGGGGTTCGCCGTCGCTGCGGTCATCAAACTGCTCCAGTTGGGCTTCAATCTCCCGGTCGCACTCGGCGATCTTGTCGTGATAGAACCGGTACAATTCCAGGGCCTGGGTCAGCTCGAAGATGTGCTCCTCGCGCCAGTGCCCCCGCAGGGACTTGGCGATGGTCTTCTCGTCGGCCTTGATCCTGGGATCGCGCAGACGCGCCAATTTCCGCGGGTTCCGCTCGCCGCCCACGATGGCGTCCATGATGTCCATGCCGGTCTTGCCGGTGATGTCCCGGATCACGTGCTGCAACTTCACGTTCATCTGGGTCAGCGCCTTCTGCATGTGCTGGACGTGATGGGAGGCGTATTCCACCAGCATGGCCCGGCTGGCGCAGGTAGCTGCGCAGACGCCGAATGTCTCCGTCGGGACGGAAGGCTCCGGAAAGCAGGCCGTAGGTGTGCAACTGCTGCAGCCACTGGCAGTCCGCCACGTCGGTCTTGCGCCCCGGCACGTTCTTGATGCGACGTGGGTCCACCAGCATCACCTGAAAGCCCCGTTCCTCCAGCACCCCGAACAGGGGTATCCAGTACACGCCGGTGGACTCCATGACTACGGTTTCCACGCCGCACTCGGTAAGCCAGTCCGCCAGACGGTACAGGTCCGCCGTGAAAGCCTCAAACTCTTGCACCGGCTGTTCTGAGCGGTCAGCGGGCACCGTCACATAGTGACTGGTGGCCCCCACGTCGATGCCCGCCGCGTTCAGGTTCAGCTGGGACAACCCCGCCGGTTTCTCGCTGTTCTGGCGTCCGCTCATCATTCCCTCCACGATGGCTGCGTAGACGTGACACCGGAGGGAGCCGCGGGATGTAGCCACTCTCCCCAACGGGATCGCCCGGCTTGGGGCGTCACCAATGATGCCGTCGTAAGGCTCCCGGACCATGCTATAGATCGGGCAATACGCACCAATGTCCTCTCGGTCTTTGTCCGGACGACACGCCCCACCATGAGCATACATCCTGGGGCAAACTCATCAGTTAGTCGCCTCTGCCCAGCCCGGACACGGGCATAATTTTGCTATAGACTAACCGGGAGTGTCACGCCGCTACCTCCACTCCGTGGGGCGGTGCGGAAGCACGCGGGGGACTCCAAAGAGCGCACTTTCGATTGTACCTTCGTGCTCGTCCTCAGGAAACCCAGAAAACAGCCCAAGGCAGCCACCCGTCGATCCAAGAAAAACAGTTCCCCTGCCCACACCACCAAAACAGCCGAGATCAAAACGAAGCAGCCCCGTAGGAAGCCCGCCAAACGAGAACCCAAACCCGAATCGCCACGACAGATCCAAAAGCGCCTCCAAGAAGAGGCGAACAAACGGCAACTCCCACTGTTCTGACGCCCCACACCGACTGTTCCGCTGTGGGTAACCCGAGCAGACGCAGCAAACGCTCGGCATGGGGGCTCTTCCCGAGACGACCGTCAAACGAGCAATGGCCATCGGTTCCCCGATGACCACCGAGTGCAGGTGCCACCGCCATAACCGTTCCGGTGGCGTCCAGACCCCACGGCTTGGCCTTTCGCAGGGTGAGGCGGTAAATTCCCTACCCGACACCCAGATACGCCAAACGGGGCCGTCTCGGCGTGCCGAACACGTCTCAACCCGTCCGTCAACCTCGCAGCCGGCTGAAGTCCCACCCGGACCAAAGCAGCCATGGTTATAATCCGATCCATCATCCACCCGGCAGACCGCCGAACAACCACGCTAAGCCCGCCGAGGTTCAGCATGACCACCGCCGACACCAAGGTCACCCATCCACCAAGCCGTTTCCGCCTGCCTGACCCTCCCGAACGTGAGACCGACGACATGACCAGCTTCGACTGACTGGCCGAAAACGGCAACGCCTACCTGCTGAAACGTCTCCTCTTGGCACGGCAACCCGGCGCCGCAGACCACCTCATCGTCTCCGGTCAGCATTACCTGATAGCAACGCCCACTCCACATCTGGAAGGCAGCCGCTACCCGGACCTGCTGGTTGCCTTCGACGTGGACCCCGCGGCGTACCGTGCCAACAACGGCTACGTAATCGCAGAGCAGCGGAAGCCGCCGGACTTCGCGCTGGAGATCGCGTCGGTAAGCACGGGAAGCGAAGACACTGGCCCCAAGCGGGACGACTATGCCGCGCTGGGCATCCTGGAGCACTGGCGGTTTGACCCGACGGGCGAGCATCACGGCACCAGGTTGGCCGGAGACCGGCTGGTGGACGGCGTGTACCAGCCAATACCGATTGATGGACTGGACAACGACGTCCTGCAGGGCTACAGCGCGGCGCTGAACCTGAACCTGCGGTGGGAACAAGGAAAGCTGGGTTGCCACGATCCAGCGAAGGGATAGCACATACCCACCTTTGAAAGCGAACGTGCCCGCACCGACAACGCCGCAGCCGAGCTCCGCGAACTCGAAGACAAGCTCCGCCGACGAAACCCCTAACCGCTAGAAGGACACCTCGCCATGGTTCACAGGCAGACCACAACTTCGCAGGATTTCTTCAGCAACGCCGCCGCCCGGAATGCCGGTTTCACCGAACAATTCTGGTACCAAGCGTACCAGTTGTACCAGCATGAAGCCGCCCAAGATCCCGACCCGGCGTGGGACATCAAACTCACCCGCCCGCGCTCAATCCGGATGCCCTTCAGGGAAGGTTATGTTGACGTAGTCGTCCGTGCGCAGCCGGAGACGCGGGAATACGTGATAATGCGCTTCACAGCGTTTCCGGCCGACGGTGAAGATGGACCGGATGCGGACCAAAGCGGCTCGTGGTACGTCCATAACGAGAAACGCCCCGCGCTGGGAGAAGGCACCTTATTCGACGTAAACGCGCGGTGGTAGCCCACTCCGCCATAGCAGAGCAGGTACCCGTACTCCCACTGGATTGACCGGGCCCCGATCGATGACAGGCTCATCGACTGCCCACGTATATCCGACGAATTCCTGGATCTGGACGAGACTGCATTGGCTCGGGAGATACCGGCGTCCGTGCCCGACATCCTGGCGCTGCAGGAACAACCACACCCGACCAAGATCCGCGCCGAGGGTGATGACCACCGAACCGGCAGTCGTTGCTTTGGGGACAGTTTCACAGACCTCCATGGACACCCGAGAGAGCGCGGTAGCGACATGGTGGCGGTAACTCACCAGACCGGCAGTGACATGAGAGCGGCTACGGCGCGCTGAGCCGCGACGGTTTGGCCCGTCGGCGGGTGAGCCGGTAAATTCTACCCGGCAGACAATAAGACAAACGAGGGCGTCTGAGCACCCTGGAACACATCACAACCGACGGTCAAACCTCACGCGCCGGGGACAAACGCTCTTGGCACCCGGCGTGTTATCCTTCCGGATGAGGAAAGCATGGCTACACAGAAGTACAACACCGCCAGCCGGCAACTACTGGCCCAAGCACGAGCCGAGTTGGACCAAGGGGACATACGCCAAGCCGCCGAAAAGGGCTGGGGCGCCGCCGCCCAGATGGTCAAAGCCGTAGCAGAAGCCCGGGGCTGGCCACATCGCCACCACGGGCTGCTGACCCAAACGGTCGAGACCCTGGCCGCAGAAGCCAACGATGATGACCTGGCCGATCGGTTCGCCATCGCCAACAGTCTCCACGTGAACTTCTACGAGGATGCGTTGAGCTCACGGACCGTCCGCCGCCACCTGGACCAAATCGAAGTCCTGGCGGACGCGCTGGAGTCCATGTTGCCCGGAAACCACACCAGCACCCCGTAACCGCCGCTAGCCCACCGAGCAGCCTAAAGGCACGCCGCCCCACCTCAGGCCACCGACGCGGCTGGGATCGAAAACGCCGACTTACTACCCCCATCGGTACCCGGCGATCCCGATGGACAGCGTCAGGCCGCGGTCATTGGGGAACACTACAGCCGCCTCGTACTCATAGTCGAAGCCACCCGGGAGCCAGTAGGGCGAGGTCGACGCCAGACACTCCTACTCCGGCGTGCAGTACCTCCGCGACGCGCTAAGACGCAACGGTTTGGCCCGCCGGCGCGCAAGGCGGTACATTCCCTACCGAACACGCACAGATCCGCCAACCTCAGGCGTCTGAGCGCTCCCAGTACGTCATACCCAACGGCCGACCATCCACAGGTCCCGACACGAGGAGCGCACAACCAAACCAATTGTCGAAGAGAGAACCCTGCAAGCGCGGGGCTGACCCCTTTTTCGTGCGAGATGCTACCGGCCACAGACAAGTAACCCCCGGCTGCGGGATCTCTGTGGTTGGTCTAGAGGGCCAACCCAATTGAACCTGCGCTGATAATCGTTGAACTCGATGCCCGTAAGAGAACGGTCAAGGCCTGACCACGCGTTCGCGTCGGGCACGTTCCCCCCGAGAGCGCTGATCTGTGCATGGTTAGCCAGCGCAACCTCCCCCAAACGGAAGCCATGCTTGGTTGCAACGTTCGACAGGTACCACAGGAGGTCGCCTAATTCTTCCGTAACTCTTTCCGGGAAGAGCGGGTATGACCGCCCGTCGCGGAGCCACTTCTTGTGTTCCGCCAACAATTCTCCGGCTTCTCCGGCTAAACCTAGTAGGGGAACCATCATGAGGTCAAGATGGTCTTGGACCGCTCCCATTCCAGATTGTTGGTCAGTCTGACTGGCCAGCACTTGGTATTCGTCAAAATTCATGTGGTTGACCTCCCCGCTACGGCGCATTGTCGTAGGTGCTGGGGATTCGGCTGTGGCTCATTGGCCATTTATGGTTCAAACGTATGCCGTGAAACAGGTGGGACCCTGTGGACGTACACATGGGCCTGTCCAACGAGTGATGACATGTAATCCCTGAGAAAACCGGGGACGTGTTTTATCCAGTTGGGAACGCGGGGGATGGTTGACCAAGGTCCTAATTTACTGATCCGCCATTGCCGGCCGAGCAAGGACACTGGGTTGACCGAAGTTTCTCTGGCGTGTCGCTGCGGAAGAGCAGAAGCCTGGTTCGAGGTAATAAGGTTGCCGGCCTGGGCATCCAAGGTGTGCTCGTTCCAGGGCTGCCGGGCGTGACATTCACCAAAAGTGGCCGTGGTCGAACCCAAGTGATCCGCCCCGGATGTTTCGGCGAGCAGCCGACGCCAACGAAGCGATTGAGGACATTTGCAGGGGAAGCCATCGGGTTCATCAGGCGGTAGCTGCCGTGCAAGGACGTGCCGCAGATAGCGGGTTCGGCCGCTCAAGACGGTATGCGGAGCTACGACACGGCCAAGCACAAACCATTGCGGATCTCCTTTGGGGACACAGGAGAATGGATGACCGGCCCGATAATATCACAAACTTGGAATCAGACAGTTTTGCGTCCGTGGCCGAGGTATGAATAACTGGCTCTTGAGATCGTCCGCGAACATTTTATTCGTCGTTCAAATATACATTATCACAGATATTTGGCCATGGAAACCCGGCGGGTGGCGTCCAAGGTAGCTCAAGCAACTGGTGGTTCGTTGGGCCTTAGTTGTCCTGCGGTGAGGATAAACTACTGTCGCCGGCACTGGACATCTTGGTCGAACGGAGCAAGGTCCGGTGTTGTGCCTTTCCCAGCCATCAACAACGCGATTTCCGCCACAGAGACCAGCGAAATGGCTTCACCTAGAGGAAAGCCCACAGTTGGGCGAACATCGCTCTACGGCGCTGAAACGCGACAATTAGGTTAAACGAGAAATGAGACCGAACGAGTGAGGGAGCGTTCAAGAGAAACCGGGGGAGTAGGGCGTGAGCGCCCAAAACGGGACCCTGTGGTTGCCACGGAAGACCGCATATCAGCCGTTTTCAGCCACAGAGACGGGCGAATTGGCGTTGGGCACAGTAAAGGACCCGAAAGCAAGCAACATCGCTCTATGTAGCTGAAAACAGCAGATTAGGCCCAGCAAATAGCAACCACCGAGCCGAGCCGCCGCAGGCCAAAAACGTGATTCCCAATGCGTAGGCGCATAGATGGCCGCCCAACGCGAAACTGATGACACTAAACCAATACCAAGGTGGGATGTGCATTTCGGGGTCTTTAAGACTACCGAAAGGACTCCACGGAACCTCACATTACCTGCCGGTCCCAACTCGGTTGCCACCGGCAGCGCGGTCTGGCGATATGTACATTTCACCTTGGCTTTAGTTTAGCTTGCTGCGCGACAGACCCCGTGGCTGGCGCAATTAACTCATCGCCGACCAACGGCGACCCCGGCCGTCCCGACCGACGGGGCGGCCAAGTTTTTGATGACAGCAGCCCGTAGCCCACCCAACCGACCGCCCGATAGACTCGAGCCAGGCCGACCCACGGCTATTCAATCGGACGGTGCCGTGCCGTGGCAGAACGACGACAACGCCCCTACATCTGGGCCACCTGGCTACCCAAACTCCTCACCCGCGAAAACTCCTGCGAATGGGCCATCTGGTTCAAGGCCCATCACCAAAGCTGGGAACGCGTCCCGTCGGACTTCGACCAGATGCGTTGGCTACTCCGCCACACCGCACTGCTGAACACCGTCAGGGATCACTGGCGAGCGCACGGATACCGGGTCTCCACCGAGGCCAGAACAGCTTCCGCCTGCGCGGGAACTTAGCAACGCTGGCCGGCAAACCCGACCTCATCGCTCAGAAAGACCAAGAAGTGATCATCATCGACGTGAAGACGGGCCAGGAGCGGCCGTCCCACTCCGTCCAAGTGATGATCTACCAGCACGGGGTGCCGTTGGCACTGAACCACTGGCGAGGCCGGAAGGTCGCCGGACTTGTCGCTTACCAAAACCACGCCGTCGACGTGCCGGCGCTATCAAATGACACCCGTTCGTCGATAAGTTGACAGCACTGATCCGCAGAGTGGCGGCCACTAAACCATCGATCCTGATGCCCGGCCGGGCGGAGTGCAGCTTCTGCGACATCACCGACGCAGACTGTCCCGACCGAGTGGATATGGAGTCCCCACCGTAAGACGGAACCACCGCCGACTTCTGACCAACGAGGGGGAGGAGACCGGCGCCGGTAACGGAACCCTCTCCAGACCTACGCAACATCCACCAAGTGAACGACAGCGGCATCAACCCGGACATCTGCCCAGAACTGCCGGACCCGGGTCAGCCAAACTTTGCCCCGACGACCTGTTGCATCCCCACCATCAAGACCATTTGCCCAGCAGGCCCAACCATGAACTGGCAAAACCTCATCAAATTGGCGCGGGAGATGGCGACCAGTCCGCCGTCCAGCCCCATCAACCAGGCCCGGCTCCGTCTCTCCGTCAGCTCCACCTACTACGCCGTATCCCACGCCCTGGCCCGCAGCAACGCCGACACGTTGGCGGGTGCTTCGGAAACGGACCGCAACCAGCCGGATACGCCCAGCGCCTGGGAACTCTACTACCTCGGCTGCGCAGGATTACCCCATAGGTACGGGGCGTCGGCTAAACCAACGCCCCGGGGTTCAAGTCACCAGGCCCCTTATGCCCTCTGATATCGAGGAGGACCCTGATGGGTTCACGTGAATCTACGATACCGCCAATCGAAAAGACTTTCAATCCACCTGGCAAACAAGATAGGCCGTTTCGCTACTCAGACTCGAACATCCCCGGAACCGGGCCGGCAACATTCCCCGAACAGCTTCGAATCCTCGGGACGCTTTACCGCCAACGCCGCTGGGCTGGCCGTACAGAGCCTGCCCCATACTCGAAACGGGGTCATCGCGCACAACTTGGCACGCTGGACGACGCGCATCGGGCTGGGCGAGCCGGCGGCAACCACCAAGACCTTGCGACGACGCTTCTTCTCCCGAGCGGACGCATCACCGGCAAGACACGCCGGCTCACCTTGCATCTCCCTCAAGGCTGGCCCTGGCAAATCCAGTTCAGCAGCACCTTGGCCCGATTGCGCGCTCTGCCACTCCCCTCCTGACGCAGCCCTCGGCGTTTGACCCGTCCACGATGACGCCCCACGCCTGCCGATCAGCGCCCAGGCTGGGCTCCTGACGGTTTCTGCCTGCGATTTGCACTGATGATCGCTCCCAACGCCGCTACCACGAGCCGTAAACATCTTCCTGGCGTGGGGGATACACTCCGCATCGTCCATTTCATCGGCATCAGGTCCTCGTCAGCCCGCTCCCGACCCCACATCCCTCGTCTGACCAGCCCCGCCGCGTCGCATCGGTGGATTCGGGCTAAAGTACCGTCCAGCAGGGCCAGCGCCGGCCGGTCGTCGGGCCGGCTTTCGACGGCATCGGCCAGGCGTGCCACCTCCCGCACCGTGCGCAGCGCGCCGACCACCGGGCCGGCAATCAGGGTCTCACCGCGCGTCCCGTCCGGGGAAGGCAGGTAGAGATCGGCGTCCTCCACGGCCCGGGTGGGCTCGCTGAACAGCTGGCAACCGGGATCCTTCCCATAGGTGATGGCGCAGCCGCCCAGGTTGATGAGATGGCAACGCAGGGGCAGGTGGCGGTCCACATCGATGTGGGAGCCGTCCACGAACAGCGCTACCCAATCCCCGGGGACCTCTGGCGGCGGCCGGCTACCCAGCACCCCTCGGAACCGGTGCGGGCGGAGATGCAGGGACGACGGCCCACCGCAGAGGTGCGGAAGGCGGCCTCGCCCACGGGCACATCGAGGGCCCGACTGGTGGCATCGTCCAAGCCGGGCGGTTCGGGTACGTTTGTCCGATACCACACCGTCCAGCGTGGACAGCAGCTGGTGAGTGGTGAGGCCCAGGTCCAGCGCCATGACGGTGGGACGAGCGAGCGGGTTAGGGCAGGACGCCGATTCGGAACTTCTAGGTGCCGCACTCCACGTAGACGGAGCGGGTGGCCGCCCGGCCATTCTTCATGGTCACGGCCTCGATGTCCCGGGACGCGGTCTTGGCCTTGCACTTGACGCAGCAAATCTCAATGGCATCGGACGGAGTGGTCATGGTCGGAAACTCCTGGCGAGAGATTGGAGGAGGCAAGTGTACCCCACGGCCGCGGTTTCCCGGCTGATCGGATGCCCCGGAGTATAACCCCGCCCAAATCAACTGGGGTTCCTGCCAGCTATCCTGGGGCACGCGGCAGCGCGGTCAAGAGGGGGGCTTACGGAGCCGATGCTATAATTCACGTAGCGTGATCCCGGCGCAACCCAGCACGAAAAGGGACGGAACCCGTGAATATGTGGGGCAGAATCGGGTATGCAGCCGCGATTATCGGCACCGTGATTGGGGGCACAGCGCTCTGTTTCGTGGTAGCCGCCGGGATGTACATCGGGATTTACGCCTTTGTAGGGACGGTGGGTACGGGTCAGGTCACCAATTGGGGTAACGTTTTCCCCTTCAGCCTTTTCGTGGATAGCGAACAGCGCAACTCACCCCGGGTGGTCATTCGGGGGGACGAATCGGCGCAAGGTTGCACGAGATCATTCGGGCTAGCCAGTTCCCCGGGGACTTCGGGGGCGCGCACCAAGACGGTGTGGCAGGACCGCGAGAATTGCGAATTCATCATGGAGATCCGTGCCATATACTGAAACAATTGACAGGATAAGTCCTGCGATATCCTCGTCCACCTGCCCTGGGCGCGATAGCGGGGAAGGCAATGGATAAACGGCGGGCGCCAATCATACTGATCGGGTCGGTGTTTGGATGCCTCGCCCTACTCATAGTACTGGCGGGGTTTCTGTTCATGGCGGCGCATTGGTTGTCGGGACTGTCTGGTAAGCCCGACTATGTGATTTGGGACGAGAACAGCCCTGAGAGCCCGCGCGGGCCAGGCGACGTGAGGGCGGCGCCAAGGATCATACTGAACGGCGAGAGGATAGACGGAGCTTGCGAGTATTTCCTGGGGCTAGCATTCACACCCGACGGACGGTCCATTTACGGACGGACGGTACGCGAAGAGCCGGAAGAATGCCGGAAGGTCGTGGAGGTCTGGACTGGCCCATGATGAGGCCGCGGTTTGGCTGATTTTGACGCGTTGGTAAGGATCCCGCAGGGGCTAGGCGCACCAGATCAAAGGGCGGCGGAGTCGGAAGAGGCCTGAGGGCCAGGGCAGGCTGTTAACGCAGCGGTCAACGGATGATCGTCACTTCTTGCGTTCCACGGAACCCAGCAGACCCTTCAGATAGGCGAGCGGCCGCTGTCAAGGCTCACGGAGACCGAACCGTCCCCCAATGCGCTCGTGCAGCGCCCGGAGACCAGACTCCCAAGCCCGTACTTCCTCTCGTTCCGGTACGGTACGGCCCATCACCGACCCCTCCTCTCTCGTCAGTTGTCATCCCACCCTATCACACTAAACTGCGGCTGTAATATTAGGCACTGGCGAAGGCAACCAACAGGCACCAAGGCAACGCGCGTTGCCGTGCCGACAACGACCCGCGACCACAACGCGGGATGCCGAGCTGAAGCAATAACCCACCAGCCAAAATCGAAAGCTCCGATCAGCTCCAATGCGCGACACCGACCGTCAAGGTTTTCGTAACGTCGCCGCCTACTCGAACCATCCGATCCCAAAGCGACCCCTTGGACCGGGATAATTCCTCGTTGACCATCCATTCCCACGGCGTAGATACTGGGAATCCCCGAACGTCAGTTGAGCAGCCGTCCGTCTTTTACGGAGTGCAACAGACGTCCACCACGCTCGCACCAGAACCAAGAACGGGCCACAAAACCCACCCGCCAGAAACAAGCACCACCGGGAAGGTCGACGGCTCGGTCCGATGTCCCCGCGCCAAACACCGGGAGTTAACAGTGAATATTTACGGAGAACGATACGCCGAAGTCGGCTTGTTCATCGGGCACTGCGAGGATTTGAACGTAAGGACTGAGAGAACCGAACTGGAACGATACGAGAGAACCGGTGTCATGTTCCCGGTTGCCCGCGTGGTTTACCCCAGCGAGTTCATAGTCCAGTTGGACCAACATGAGCAGGACGGCGACTATGGCTGGAACGGTTTCGACAAGTGGCCCGAACTGGTCAAGCTGACCGAGAAGTTCAGACCATTGCCCACCAGGGACAAAACACTGACCGACGAGGAGTTGATCCACTGCTTCGACCGAACATTGGACTCGGGTGGTCACCCCTACCTATCGGTCCCCAGGGCCGACACCTTCAGGCCCTGGAGCGAATACCAAACCCAAATTGTTGACTCCAGCGGGCAGACGTTTGGACGCGCGACCGCGGACCACTACTACAGCCACTGGCAGGTCCACCAGCTCCATCTACTCCAGCAACACCCTCACCTACACCGGTACGCAGGTCTCGTCGAACAACTTCCGTCAGATCATTCATTCAAGGCATTCGTGCGCTCCGAATCGGAGACAACACGGTTCAGAGATTTCAACGGAATGCGGGCCTGCTTAGATGCCCTGTCATTCTGGATCACGCTCGCCGCACGTGAGCGTTACCGAACCGAGCCCGGGCCTGACGAACAACGCGCCATGCAAGGCAGGTTTGCAGACTGGGCTGCGCTGACGATGAAACGACACCAACTCACCGGCGACCACCTTCTGAGATTCCTCCGCCAACTCATACACTTGTACGAGGGCTACGAACGCGACGAACGGTACAAACTGGCGCGGGAGTTGCGAAATGACATCCGGCACTGTGGTCGCCTGTTGGGACTGGCCATGGGCAAAACGACTGAACAAGTCGCAGATTGGCTGGGTCAATACGACCGGTTCGACAGGCAAACTTTCCGGTACCTGCTGGCGGCAAACAAAGAGCGGGATTACGCGATCCAGATGCTCGCAGATCCGCCGCCGACTTGGAGCCGAGCGTGGCAAGAACAAGGCGACCCCGACTGGTCATTTGTCGAAGCCGATGCCCGAAGTTTGCTCGACTATTCCGAACAGCAGGGGTTACCTCTGCTCCGAGCCGGCCTTAGCGGCATGATGGCGGCAGGCCATGAGGAAATGACCAGGAAGTTCACCGGCATGGAGACGTACACGAACCTTCGGAACGTGCTGACCGGATACGAAAGCCTCCTAAAGGAAATCGGAGTCACGGCAGAGCGGACGGATGGAACCAAAACCCTAACTCGCACCGTGCGAAAGGTCATGCACGATCGGGTGTGGATAAAAATCTTCCGGCGCGCTTTGAAAGACCCACGGAAGCTCGTGAGTGGCGAGTCCACCGCCGATTTCCTGGATAAATTGGAGACGATCGTCACAGACCCCGCACTTAGCGCCACAGCGGAAGCGTCCATGGCGCGTGCTTTTCTCATAACCTGCCTGGCAAGGAACCTGACCGCACACGCCATCCCCAACGAAAGCAGGTTTTTTGACGATGCGATCGGGAATATGCTGAATGCGGCCATCACAGCAATCACCTACACTTGGAAGCTGGCCCAAAAGCAAGAATGGACGGTTCCCGTCCCGGAGAAACGCGAGGCTGACATCGAGAGTTCGGAGGAAACTCATGACATACCACAGCGAACGTCAGATGCGCCCGATGAACCGCTATAGAAGCCCTAAACCAACCTTCTTTTCGGATTTGTATGAAATGCCGGGGACATTGATCCAGTGATCGCCAAGGACTATGTACTACCTTGGGCACGTGGCGATTTTTGATCAATAGCAGTTTGTGGGTTACCGGTCAATCACCCCCTTTGGCGCCCAGCAGGGCGCGATGTGGCGACAGTCGTTCGCGGTAGCTGGCACCTTCGATGACGAGCTGCTCCTCCAGCCACTCGCTAATTGTCGGTGCCTTCAGCCCAGCTTTCGCCTGAATGACGGATTATTAACCGAACCACCTAAATGGCAACGCTTTCAACCATTAACTGCTTGCTAGACGGGCTGAACCCGACAATGATAATATCCAGCGAGGAAGATCCCAGCCTAGGCTGCTCTTGGTCGGACTGTCCAGCATATCGAAACCAAAACGAGCAAAGCTGGGCCCATTCAACCCAATGAATGGGGGCCTGTGTCGGTTCAGGTATCACAGAAAAGGGGTAAACCCGTGGGGGATTTGCAAGTAACTACTATGACCGGTACCAACTCCATGCTTGGAGAGGCGGCAATTGAAGAATTGCGGGGGAACCTGAGCGGAGAATTGGTCCTGCCATGGGATGACAGCTACCACGAATCGCGCAAGGTTTGGAATGCCAATATCGACAAGCATCCGGCTCTCATGGTGTACTGCGCCGGAGTCGCAGACGTTATCGATGCGGTCAACTTCGCCCGAGACAACAATTTGCTGCTGTCCGTCCGGGGCGGCGGTCACAACTTCCCTGGCACCTGCGTAGCCGATAACGGGGTGGTTATTGACCTGTCCCGGATGAACAGTGTCCGCGTAGATCCGGTACGACGCACCGCCAGAGCCGAAGGCGGCGCCAAGTGGGGTCAGTTTGACCGGGAGACCCAGGCCTTCGGACTGGCCTCCACCGGCGGCACCAACTACGATACCGGCATCGGCGGGCTTACCCTCGGCGGCGGCATGGGTTGGTTGGGGGGCAAGCATGGCTTGGCCCTGGACAACCTGATTGGGGTAGATATAGTCACTGCCGACGGGCAGCTTCGCGTCGCTAACTCAACCGAGTATCCAGACCTGTTCTGGTCGGTGCGCGGCGGGGGAGGTAATTTCGGCGTAGTAACTTCCTTCGAGTACCAACTCCACCCGGTGGGCCCTGTAACCGTTGGCATGGTGATCTTCCCCCTGGACCAGGCCAAGGAGATTCTCCAGTTTTACAACGAGTTCGCCGCTGATGTCCCCGACGAATTGAACACGGTCAGCGCATTGGCTACCCTGCCGGACGGCACGCCGGTAGTGGGCATAGTGGGTTGCTACAATGGGTCTCCGGTCGAGGGAGAGAAGGCGTTGGAACCCCTCAGGAAGCTGGGCCAGCCCGTGATGGCCCAGTTTGACCTCTTGCCATACGTTCAAATGCAACGCCTGGTGGACTCGTTCACCCCCGAAAACCAACAGTATTATGAGAAGTCCCACTTCATCACCGACATCAGCGACGGCGTCATTGACGCCCTGATAGAGGGCTATCGCAACACATCATCGCCCGGGAACCTCTTGTTCTTTCAGCAGCAAGGGAACGCCGTTAGCCGCGTTCCCCAGGATGCCACAGCCTACAGCCACCGGGATGCCAGGTATAACCTCCTGCTCATCGCCCGCTGGGCCGACCCGGGAGAGTCGGAAATCCACCTCCGGTGGACTCGCGACCTGTGGGAGGAATTGCTGCCCTACAGCACTGGCGGGGTCTACGTCAATAACGTTGGCAGAGAGGCCGATGATGGCGCCACCATGGTCCGCTCCTCCTACGGGGCCAACTACCCGAGATTGGCGGAGCTGAAGAAGAAATACGACCCCGTCAACTTGTTCCGGCACAACCAGAACATCAGGCCGGCGGAATAGATGCTCCGGGCGGCGGCGTTCCATTTCATCCGCATACGTGGCTTCGGCAAGGCCAGCGCGCCGGAGCCGGTTAGGGTTCGGAATTCAGAAGGGTGGGCTTGCCGGGGCCCCTCTCCATATCTGGTCGGAAACCGCCGTACCACTCCTCCCGCTTGACGGCGGTGACGTCGGCGAAGAAGTTTTCCGGCCTGCCTCCCCTGCCGCACTACCCGCAGCAGTCTCGGAAGAACGGCCAGAAACCATTCTGTCTCCTCCGGCGCCCCTCCAGCTTTTGGGCGAACATAGCCATGTGGACCAATGCTGCACTCCCTCCGGATGCGAGGGTGTTCCCATGTTCAATGAGCACTCCTCATCGAGACGTCCGTCGAGTCAGCGTTGGATTTGCGTCAACACGTTCAGGTCGGTCCAGCCATAGCAGCCTGTCTGGGGTAATCAACGTGCTCGAAATTCCCACCTTCGACCCCGCTGGATCACGACTGCAGGGGACGGTGCCCGCTACCGGCGAAGCTCATACCGGGTATGAACGGGAGACGTACCCGGTGTTAACGACGTGCTGATGCGGGGACCACGCCGAACCAGGGCCGCGGCGGACGATACCCACTGAACCTCAAATCAGCCACATAGAGCGACGGAACTGCGCAAAAGGACGTGAGTGGCCCCAGACCGGCCAAACGTCGCGCTAAGTGGCTGAAAACAGCAAATCAGCAGGGCTCAGAGCAGCGGCGCGACCGGACAAATACTGAAGGACGAGCGGAGGCAGCCGGATACCGGGTCGGCTGCGCGGCAATCCCCCGAGGTGGCGCTGGCGCAGCAGCAGGACATCGCCTGGACCGGACGGCAGCGAGATGCTTGCAGGAATTTGACCAGTCCGGACACGAGCAGTCGGTTTCGAGGTCGTCGCCTCTCTCGGGGAACATCAACAGGCCTAACGGAAAGGAAGAGCACGGCAAACTCAAGGCGTGCTCTTCGGTAAGCCCGTAGAAATTGTCCGGGAAGCCTGCATTCGGGCTACGGTCTGTGGACAAATTCCCTCGGATGGCCAGGCAACGATGCGGGCCCGACGAAACCTCAGGGCGACGTCGCCAACGCTAACGACACAGCCTTCACCGTAACCGTTCACATTTGAGGAGATCTGGTTGGATCACCCGAAAAGTTTCGTACTTAGCCCCAATCCACCGAAAGGGTGAATGTGCCAGCGTGCTGAGGGGATGAGAAAATGCTCCCGCGCTTCGGGGATAATGGTTTTTGGGACAAGAAACCGACCCGAAACGAGGAGCACTCAAAAGATGCTACCACTGGGCAGCCCCGACCGCATCCATGTCGCCTTCGATGATCACCGCCTGGTGACCAACGCCGGACTGCTTTTGCCGGTCACTTTGGCCCAGCACCTGGGTGTGGGTGAGCTGGTGGACAACAACGTTGACCTGGGAGAAACGCCGGGTCGAGCCAACCCGGGGGACAAGCTGCTGACGCTGGTGGCCTCGGCCCTGGCCGGTGGCGATTGCATCGATGACGCCGACGTGTTGCGCACCGGCGGGACGGCCAGCGCCATCGGCTGCGTGGTCAAAGCGCCATCCACGCTGGGGACCTTTCTGCGCAGCTTCCGGTGGGGTCATGTCCGCCAGCTGGATCGGGTGAGCCGGGAGTTGCTGGCGCGGGCCTGGGCCGCTGGGGCCGGACCTGGAGACGAGCCGTTGACCATCGACTTGGACTCCACCATCTGCGAGACCTACGGACTGGGCAAGGAGGGCGCCCGCCGCCATGGTTACACCGGCCAGCGGGGCTATCACCCGCTGCTGGCCGTGGCCGCGGACACCGGCGACGTGCTGATGGCGCGGCTCCGTGAGGGTCGGGCCAACACGGCTCGGGGCGCCGCCCACTTCCTGCGGGAGACGGTGGGGCGGGTGCGCTACGCTGGGGCCACCGGACAACTCACCGTGCGCGCCGACAGCGGCTTCTACTCCCACGCCATCGTCGCGGTCTGCCGGAAGCTGGATGTCCACTTCTCCATCACCGTCCGCCAGCACGCCCGGTTGCGCAATCTCATCGAGGCCATACCCGAGCAGGACTGGACACCCATCTCCTACTGGATGGACGGCGCCGCCGACGTGGCCGAGACTGAATACACTCCATTCGAGAGCCAGCCCGACGCCGCGCCGGCGCGTCTCATCGTACGCAGAGTGAAGCCCACGCCCGGTTCCCAACTGGCGCTCATCGCCGACTACAGCTACCACGCCTGCATCACCGACCGGGAGGGCGAAACTCTGCAACTGGAGGCCGACCACCGCCGCCACGCCGAGATCGAGAACGCCATCCGCGACCTGAAGTACGGCGTGGGGCTCAATCATCTACCCTCAGGACGCTTCGCCGCTAACGCCGCCTGGCTGGCCGTCCAGGTCATGGCGCACAACCTGGCCCGCTGGACGGCGCGCATCGGTCTGGGCGAGCAGATCCTTACCACCAAGACCCTCCGGCGACGCTTCTTCTCCCTGGCTGGACGCATCACCCGCAGGGCCCGCCGCCTCACCCTGCATCTTCCCCAAGGCTGGCCCTGGCAAAACCAGTTCATGCAGGCCCTGGCCCGGCTGCGAGCCCTGCCGCTCCCTTCCTGACGGCGTAGCTAGCGCCCGACCCTTCAACCAGACCGCCCAACCGCCTGGCAGACCCGCGTCAGGCTGGGCACCGCGTGTCTCCAGCTGCCATCGACTATGGTGATCTTGCCCGCCGCCGCCGCTCGCGAGCCGTCAACATCCTCCTGGCGTAGCTGTGTCGACCCGCACCCGCCCGCATCCGGCGGGATCAGGGCACTGCAGCCATCAACCACGCTTCTCATCCCCTGCGTCACCAACCCACTCGCGTCCCTTCGGTGGATTCGGGCTTAGCCGCCTCACCGTGAGGGGTAAAAAGCCCCGAGACCTCCCCAACCCTGAACAGTTGCCCGTCTCTCAGCACGTTGCGTCCCACTCCCGAACGGCATAAAATCGTGCCGCGGCACCAACGCCGAGTTCAGCCCATGATACCGCCATTCCAGCCCAACGGCTATCTGCCGCCGGGTATCCACGAAGCTACATGGCAACAAGTCGCCGAACGCTTGGCAACCAACTCACACCGCAGGACACTCCTCCAAGGCCTGATCCAAGCCGCCCGAAGCCTCAGACAATCAGGATGCCAAAAGATCTACCTCGACGGGAGCTTCGCCACTGACAAGGAACTCCCCGCCGACTACGACGTCGCCTGGGAAACCGCCAACGTGGATCCAAGACTGCTGAACGTAACACTGCTGGACTTCAGCAATCGCCGCCAAGCACAGAAGATGACCTTCGGCGGCGAACTCTTCCCGGCCGACTGGGAAGCTGACGAACAGGGCAGAACTTTCCTGGAGTTTTTCCAAACCGACCAGCAGGATATTCCAAAAGGGATAATCGCCATCGACCTGAGGACCCTGCCATGATTGAAAACGAGCAACAATACCGGGTGACCCAAGAGCGGGAGCGGACATTCTCTCAACTGGCCGAGCGCATGGAAAACGGGACGGCGCAAAGCACCCTCGACGAGAACCCGGTGATAAGGCAAGCCAAGTTGGACGCTACCCGCAGTATCCTGCAGGAACTCCGAGAGGAACTCCAAGCTTGGGAATCGAAGCCGCGACCAGATTCAGGTGAAACCCGACAAACGGCATAGCCAAACGTCACCAACCGGGACTAACTCGGGCATTCCCAACGGCAGCCAGAATATAACTGGGCGACGGGAAGGCCATCCAGCTCTCGCCGGTCCAGTCTTAACCTGAAATCAGGCGTATTCAAGATAAAACGCGGACGCGCGACGCCGCGCTCCAGCCAACGGGTCCGCCACCAAGGCCGCACGCTCTTATCCACCTCCGCGGGCCCAGAAACCTGAGCTGATGGGGCCTCAGCACGAAACTCCAGTTTCCGGGTCCTTGCTCAATTTGTCCACACGCTCTAGACGAACCAACCCATGCCTTCCAAGTGGCCGCGCAGGAAGGCTATCTGCCCTCCGTGGACGATGTTGTCAAAGACCAGGACACCCATGATGGTCTCTTCGGCTCGGGATCCGCACCGGGCCTCAGGCTCATGGCAGCGCTCAACTCCTCGTCGGTCACGGAGGACATATAGTCCCCGCAACAGGTCTTCATGGCCTCGTAGTACCCTGCCAGGACGTCCTTGGGGGGAAGCGGCCACGCTGCCACGCGCGCCGCGTCCCAGCCTTGGCCGGTCGTCTCCGGGTCGTCGCTCAGGCCGAATTTCTCGCACCAACCGTCCTCTATCCATATCTGAGCCTTGCCTTGGAACCTGGCATTCATGAAAACGTCCACCACCCGGCTCATGTGGAATAGGAGCCAACCGATGGAATTGTCGCTGTCGGATATCTGGCGCGCCAGGGTCTCATCACTCAGCCCGTCTATGGCGCGGTCCACCATACCCCAGTTACGTTCCAGCGCATTTGATATCCCGGCGGAAACAGCCATGATTACTCTCCAAAAAGTTTCGTTAGTTTGGGGTTGTGGGGCGAATTGTAACAGCCCAAAACTGGCGGGGTAAGGTAGCGCCGACGATCAAGCCGAGCGCTGTCTGCACCAGCGACGGAGGCAAACTATCGAACAGCGCGGCCGCAAGCTCAGACACCCACCGCGCAAACGACGCGCTGATCCGGAGGGTAGCCGTGCTGGAGAATTGCCTTGAAGTTAGCCACCTATCCGGGTAACGTCGATGAAGGGAAGTGGCCCGTTATAGGAGGGAAAAGCAAATTCCAATGGAGGCTCTCACAGACTTTCACAGACGGCTTACTGACGTTTACGCGACCAGCGTTGAAATAGAAGCCGGAATCATAAGATTCTCCGAATGGCTACGTGAACTGGAACTGGAACTGGCTAAGGCGGACAGGAACAAGCTCCAAAAGCCTATTGCCGTAATCAGAGGCGACCCGAATTCACTGTCCACTACATTCCAGTTCAAGAAAACGACTGGGCAGCTACGAGTTGCTTCGATGGAAGAAGGCCGTAATATCCAATTTCATCGCAAGGGCGTAATAGCACTGACCTACGCGCTTTGGGAAGACGATTGCAGGGGGAAGATAGCCTCAGAATGCAACTTGTCATCAAAGGACGAGGTGATAAGTGCTGTATTCGCTGACTTGAACAAGTACCGTCAAGCCATATTGCACGTCAATGGGAGACTCGACAGAGACCCTGAGATACTGAAGTTCTTTGTCAAGGGAGATGTCGTTGAGTTCTCTGAGACGCAAATGCACGACTTGTTTGCCCAACTGGTCGAAGAACTAAACCGTATCGGGGGAGAATACTACGAGGCAAACCCTGGGTTTACCTTTGACAGTCCGATTATCAGACCAGACAGCCCTGAAGCGGAGCAATCCAACCAAGCCGATTATCTTTTGCTCCTTCTCCGCGATGTGAGGGTTAGCCGCAATCCACCGGAGTGATCAGTCTATCGGCGTGCTGAAGGGATAAGAAAGTGCTCCCAGATTCGGGGATAATGGTTTTTGAGACACCAAACCGCCCAGAAACGAGGAGCACCCAACGGAAGCTACCACCTGAGCGCCCCGACGGCATCCCAATCGCCTACGACGACCACCGCCTAGTGGCCAATTCTGGATTGATCGTGCCCGTCACTCTAGCCCACCGCCTGGGTCTGGGTGAGTTGGCCGACCACCATATTGACCCACGGCCTGTGGACATTTGGGCCGGTACGCCAACGAAGGACAAACAGCATGATGGAATCCGCCTTCAGAAACCATCTTCGCAGCCTACATGGGCGTGATGGCCGACGCCGGTTCAAAGAAAAGACAATCCAGAATCGAATCAGCAACTGCAAAAACGTCGAGCGGTACGAAGGTGACTTGGATCAACATTTCGACAACGACCAGTGCCGCTACTTGCTCCACCGGTTGACCTACTCCGCCGCGGACCAGGACATGAAAAGAACACCCAACCATAACATCCCCATCGATGGCGACATCAGAACTGGTTCGTCCACCCTGAAATCGGCTGTAAAACTCTACGCTGAATTTCGGCAACGCCAATTTCTAGATGCCGACAGACCTTAGCCCGAATCCACCGAAGGGATACCGCGGCGGTGGTCCGACGCGGGACGAGGGGTTAGGGAACGGGCTGGCGGAGGCCCGATGTCGGTGAGATGGTCGATGCGGAGTGTGGCGGTCACTCCAGAGGGATGTTGACGGCCTGAGGTAGCGGCACTGGGCGCGATTTTCAGCGCAGATCGCCGACGGAGGCCGTCAGGAGCTCAGCCTGGGCGCTGATCGGCCAGGCGTGGGGCGTCATGGTGGACAGGTCAGACGCCGTGAGTGGGATCAGGAAGGGAGCGGCAGGGCGCGCAATCTCGCCAGAGCGCTGCTGAGCTGGTTCTGCCAGGGCCGGTGCTGGGGCAGATGCAGGGTGAGATGCCGTGCTCTGCAGGTGATGCGTCCGGCCAAGGAGAAGAAGCGACGTCGCAAGCTCTTGGTGGGGCCCGCCGGTTCGCCCAGCCCGATGCGCGTGATCCAGCGGGCCAAGTTATGCGCCATCACCTGCACCGCCAGCCAGGCAGTGTTGGCGGGAAACGGCCCGACAAACGGCTTTCGGGAGCCGAACATCGAACAGGAGCGCCCAATGGATGAGCTGCTGAGAGTGGGTTGACCGAAGCGGCTCGACCTACGAAAATGAGGCCATGGCGCAAACCGGGCCACGACCTCATTGCCCAAACCTAACCATGGCGTACATCGGCGAGAGGAAACCTACCGCTTTTTGCTGCGACCACACCGGCCACTACGGGAACGGCCCTTCTTGAGAGAACGGACAGCGACCCAGTGGTGAACCAAGGGACGTCGGCTCTTAACGACACGCTCCAATTCAACGAGGTGGAACGAGTATGTGCGGTTGGAATTACATTCCAATGTACGTCCAGTGGTGAATAATCGCCGATCCAAAGTGCCCTGCGAAAAGCCCAATCCATAGCGGCCCCACGCCAGCGAGCCTAACGCGCCACGGCTTGGCGACCTGACCGCGTTTCGCAGATGCCGTCGTTCGCGGCGGTCCCATTGTCCCCGGTTGTAAACTACCCAGCCGCAGCAAGCCCATGGGCCGTTCCGGACAATCGTTTCCCCGGAATTGAGCCACGCGTTGCATGCACCGGTCCTGAACTCGTAGCCGCTGCTGTCGAACCGTTCGGTGCCACAGCAGTTCCTGGCGAGGCCCGAGCGATCCAGGTTTGCGCTGGACCCGTGCATGCCGCGGTAGCGTGACTGCCAGCACCATTTAGCAGTAGGTCACCTGCCAGCCCATGTCCCACCTTGTATCGGTACCAACGCAGATGGCCGCCGCACCTACAGGAACGTCTGCACCATGATGATGGTAGGCGGGCCGGTCACCTTGCCCATCCCGATGGCGTCTGGGAAAATCGGTGGCCATAGCATCCGACGGTGACCCGGGAGAGGCGTTGCGATCGACGCCTCGTCACACGCATCCTGTGACGGTCCAGTAAACCATCCCAGTTAGCCGTGCCTCGCCAAAGATCCTCGGAAGGAGGATTGATCAGGGATGTATGACGCCGACTTGACGTACATAGGCATGTACGTCAAACGATAAGAACTGAACACTGTGTGTGGGCGCTTCGGGCTGTTCGCCGAGCTGGGGGAACTGGCTGGCCATTTTGATTTTGGGCTGGAGCATTTGCGCGGCTCCTATACGCCTCGCTGGAACATCCCTCCCACTTCGCCCGTCATGGCCATCAGTGCTGACGGTGAGGAACGGGCCGCCAGCATGATGCGCTGGGGCCTGACCCCTACCCGTGGGCGGAACAGCAGCTCGGCTCCGCGGCTCCTGTTCAACGCGCGCGCGGAAACCATCGACCAGCGAGCCATCTTCCGAAACGCATTCGCGACCCGTCGTTGTCTGGTGCCGGCCAACGGGTTCTACGAATGGAAGGCCGGATCGGGGCGGACCAAGACGCCCCAGTGGATCTCGCACCAACACGGTCTTCCGGTTGCCTTCGCGGGCATCTGGTATGCCGCACAAACCGACGACGAGGGTCAGGCGATCTGCGTGATCGTCACCACCGCTGCAAATTCCCTAGTGGCGCCCATACACGGCCGCATGCCAGTTATTCTGCCGCCCGAGCAGTTCGACCTGTGGCTCTCCGACCAGACCGAGCCCGACGCCTTGATTGCGTTATTGAGCAGCCGGGATTGGCCGGAAATGTCGGTGCGCGAGGTCTCCTCGGCGGTCAACCGGGTGGCTAACGATGGACCGCATCTCATCGATGACGACGGCCCGGTTGGAACGCCACAACGTCTGTTCCCGTAGGTTAACTCGCCGCTACCTGATCACCGCAGATCAGTCGTTTCCACCCCTGCTGCATCGGCGACAAGCTCCTGTTCGACTTCGTCTTCGGGCTCGTCGGCGACGGGTCCGGGGGGATGCAACGGCAGAGCGATGGTCATCTCCGTGAACTCACCCGGCTCGGATTCGACCAGAATTTCGCCGCCATGACGGCGAATGATGTCATTGCAGATCGACAGGCCGAGGCCGGTGCCCTTGTCCGTGGGTTTGGTGGTGAAGAACGGATTGAACATCTTCTCAATAACTTCCGGCGGCATGCCGGTCCCGTTATCCCGGATGCTTATGTGGATTCGATCGTCATCTCGTCGAGTGGACAGCCACAGTGTGGGCGAGTAGTCGGACCCGCCTTGCGTCAGGGTCATACGTTTTTCGTTGGTTGCGTAGCAACCGTTGTTGACGATGTTCAGGAAAACGCGACCCAGGTCCTGGGGATTGACGACGATTTCGCCCATCGATTCGTCAAAGTCGTACTGCAAGTCCAGTTGGAAGTTGGAGTCCATCGCCCTGGCGCTGTGGTACGCCAGTCGGGCGTGTTCATCCAGCAGGTTGTTGATGTTGGTGGGGTGATGTCCGACAGATTCGCGGCTCATCATCAGCATATCGTGCACGATACGGTTCGCCCTGTCTCCGTGGTTCCGTATTCGCTCCAGGTTCCCTCCCAATTCGCCGAAGATGTCCTCGATCAGATCTTGCTGCTCTTCGTTCAAACGGCCGTCGTCGCTCTCCTCCAACGTTTCCTTCAACTCCTCCAGTAGCTCTTCGGATACCTCAGAAAAGTTTTTCACGAAGTTCAACGGGTTCCGGATTTCGTGCGCGACTCCGGCAGTGAGCTCACCCAGCGCCGCCAGTTTTTCCCGCATCACGATCTGACCCTGCGCGGTGTTGAGATCCGTCAGGGCCTGCTCGAGTTCGCCGTTCTTGCCCTGCAGTTCATCGGCCAACTCCTCTACCAGGTTCAGCCGCTGGATTTCGATGGCATGCTGACGGAAGACCTCCAGTGCCGCGGCCATTTCGGCCACCTCGTCGCGGCCCCTGATTTCTGCCCGGGCTTCCAGATCGCCGCCGGCCATTTGGCGCATCCACTGCGACAGCATATCGATCCGGTGCAGGAGGACCCGCCCCACGAACAGCCACGCGATCAGCACCGCGCCGACGATGCTGAAACCGGTGATGGCCAGCAGCAACGTACGGCCTGTGAAAATCGCCTGGTCTGAGGCCTCGGTCGCGACTTGTGCGCTGTCCCGTGCGGTCTGGACCAGGAACTCCATTTCGTCCAGCAGCAGTACGGCGATGTCGTAGTTGTTGGCAAGCAATACCACCTGGAGATCTGCAAGTTCGAGCTGACGTGAGCGCAGTTCGAAACTGTTCTCATCGCCCTGTCCCAATTCCAGCAAACGCGAGAAAAGAGGCGTCAACTCCGAGTGGATCTCGGTGCCGGACAATCGGCTCAGGTTACGATTGATGTGGAAAACCGATGACTCGAACCGCTCCCGCCAAGGCTCAATCAGTGACGGATCGGAAACCGTGGTCGCGCTGGCGAGGATTTGCGTGGCAACATTTACGTTGCTCTGTAACTCGGAAAGGTAATGGAACCGGGTGAGTTCATCCTCCGCTCGATACGCGATTTCGTCAGCCGGGGGTTCCCCAAGTTCCCGGTAGCCGGTCACCGTGTAAAACAGTTGATCGTCGCGCGCCGGAGAGACGATATGGTCAAGCTGGAATCTGAGTGTGGTCAGCTCGGTCTGCAGTGCTTCCGACTGGTCTTCTAGCGCAAACCTCTCCGATATACCCTCCTTGATGTCATCGATATTGAGCAACAGGGTGTCCGAGTAAGCCAGTATGCGGACAAACCGTTCTTTTTCGGAGTCATCAGCGCGATTTTCCAGGATCGCCAATTGTTCTTCGAACGCCTCGTGGGCCTCTTCGATGCGGTCGCTGACGACGGCAACCTCATCCGGGTTGGTGGCAGTGGGCAGCGCCGCGGCGTCCGCCACCAAAGCACTGCTGAATTGGGCGACGTCGAAAGCGGCGGCCAGGTCCGGAACGCTCCGCTCGTTGACCCGGTTCTGGGCATCGCCCACCTGGTCAAAGGAAAACCATCCCACCAGTGACGCCGCGAACGTAAGACAAACCGCGCCCCCAAGCGCCAGGTACAACTGGGAAGAAATCCGGTAACGGAGTTCCAGGATTTTGGTCAGTGTTGCCATCATTTGTTTTCGCTCCCCAATACATCCTTCGGCAAGACATCCAGGGGGATGTATCCGCCGTCTTCCCCGATCATCGTCAGAAACACTGCGTCAGACCACTGGTTGCTCTCTTCCTGGCCGTAGCGCAACTCCAGGCCGTCCATGTCGATTGGCTGGGCGTTTCGGAGCGCGCTCAAAAAACAGGCTCGGGTCAAATCGTCGCCGCACCGGTCAATGCCGGCAATGGCAAGACGACCCGACATGTACCCCTCCAGGGATACAAACCCTGGCTCCACGTCGGGAGCATACTCCGACAAGGCTTCTTGGTAAGCCGCTACGATCGGAATGGACGTATCGGTAGGGAACGGCACGACCTGGGTGACAATTACTCCCTTGCCACCAGGGCCCAACTCGTCGGCCAGGGCGTTGCTGCCGACAAAAGAAACGGTCATGAACACCGGATTCATTCCTATTTCCCTCGCCCAGGCGATCACCGCAGCCACCGGTTGGTAGGCGCCCACCACGATCACAGCTTCCGGGCGTCCTTTCCGTACATCCAGCAAGCCGGTCTTCACCGCGGTGGTATTGCGCTGGTACAGGCCTACCGATACCGGTTCCAGATAGCGTCGATGCAGCGCTGCTCTCGCGCCGTTGAATCCAGCTCTGCCGAAAGAGTCGTCCTGGTACATGACCGCAATGCGCTCGATACCTAGGTCCTCGGTCAGGCGTCCCACCATCTCCTCGGTTTCCTGGTTGTAGGAAGCCCTCAGGTTGATTACGCTGCGCAGCTTGAGGTCGCGCAGAAATGCGGCTCCGGTGAAGGGCGCGATGTAGGGTACTCCGGCAGCTTCTGCCACCGGCACCGCAGAACGCGACGTCGGGGTGCCAACAGCGCCAATTAACGCGAAGACATTCTCTTCTTCGATGAGTTCCGTTGTATTTGCAATCGCTAGCTCCGGCTCGTAGGTGTCATCGTGCGTTACCAACTCCAGGCGGCGTCCGTTCACTCCACCGGCGCGGTTGACTTCGGCAAACGCGGCTTCGATGCCGTGGCGCATGCCGATGCCCAACTGACCCGCGGGACCGGTGAACGCCGCGGACTGCCCGAATACTATGCGGTCTTCAAATATCCCCGGATCCCCGATATCCACTGTGGGAGCGAGGGTAGGTTGTCGCGGCGTGGGAGTGGGCGTGACGGCAGTAGGATCGACCATGGCGCCGGCGTCCGCGTCGGGGCCACATGCCGCCAGCACGAAAAGGCACACGACCACGACGGTCGGGAATGTCTTCTCAAGGAGATTGGCCCAGGACACCGACTAGCCTCTGATCTCAACGGACGATGGCGTTGCGGTGTGGAACGGTAGAAACAACAGCCCGCGAACTACGGGGCGATTCGATGGTGAAACGCAATCGAGACCCCAATCGCCGGAGTCACTCTGACTTGAGCTTGGTCATTGCCAACTTGTTCTTGCCGCCCTCTCTGCTGTAGCGCATCTCGTCCATCATCGACCGCACCAAGTGGAAACCCAGTCCGCCGATGGGCCGGTCACCCAACGGGGCGGAAATATCCGGAGAAACCAGGTCAGCCAGCGGGTTGAACGGCCGGCCGTCATCTGCAATCTCCACGGTGACACTGTCCGCGTCGGAAGCCAGCGAGATTTCAATGTCCCCAGTGGCTCCGCTGTAATTGACAATGTTGACGCCCAATTCTTCCAGGACGAGATTCAGCTTGAATACCAGGTCCGGTGGCCAGTTGTCGCGCTCGGCGAATTCCTCAACCGCAGCCGGGATCAATTCAAGCTGCTCATGGCTGGGCGCTATCTTCAAAAACACGTGGGCGGTCATGATACCGTCTCGCTCCGGCGGAAGATGAGGCAGGTAATATCGTCAAACTGCGCGGTATTCCCCGCAAATTGGTTCACGGCGTCAAAGACGGCCTGGGTAGATGCTTCAGCCTCTCGGGGCGGCTGCGACGTGAACACCTGCTTCAGCCGCTCCATCCCGAATTCCTCGCCCCCCTCGTTCACGGCCTCGGTGACACCGTCAGTGTAAAAAACGACGGTATCGCCCGCTGAGGTGGAAATCGTTCTTTCGTCGTAGTCCATGCCCGGCATTACGCCCAGAGCGATCCCGTTTGTGCCGGGCAGCACCGTTGAAGTACCGTCAACATGCACGATGAGAGGGGCGTTGTGGCCGCCGTTGGCGTAGGTCAGTTCCCCGGTCGCCGGATCGTACACGGCATAGAACAGCGTAACGAACATCATGGCGTCGTTATCGTCGTACAGCAGATCGTTTACTTCAGTGAGGACTTCGCGCGGGGACTTGAGCCCCATGGCCGCGCTCTTGAGGAGCGTGCGGCTGGCCATCATGAAAAGAGCGGCGGGCACGCCCTTGTCTGAGACATCCGCCACGGACAACCCGATGCGACCATTGTTCAGGTAAACAACGTCGAAGAAGTCCCCTCCCACAACCCGGGCCGGGGTCATGCTGCCGTATATCTGAAAGCCGGTCTGACCCGGGAACTCCGTGGGCAGGATCGACTGCTGCATCTTGTTGGCGACGTCGAGCTCGTTTTCCAGTGCCACCAGCCGTTCTCGTGACGCCGTCGCCTCTCTCCAGGCTTCGAGGTTGGACAGCGCACGCTCGATCGTGATCCGCAGGTCCTCAAAATCAACCGGTTTGGTGACGAAATCGAATGCTCCGAGGTTCATGGCCGAGCGAATATTCTTCATATCCCCGTATGCGGAGATGATGACGGCATGTATGTCGGGCGCTACCTCCGGTATATGTGACAGCAACGCCAGTCCGTCCATCTGGGGCATGTTAATATCTGATAACACCATATCGATTTTGTCGTCTCTGTGCAGAGTCTCGAGTGCTTCCACTCCATTCTGCGCAAAGACGAACTGATAGCGACCGGACCGGATCGCCCGCCTCATCCGCTGCAATACCAGCGGCTCCAGGTCAGGTTCGTCGTCGACCACCAGTATTCGGTATGGCCCTGACGTATCTGCCATAGTCCCATCCTCGACGGGCGATTACCGCCCGTTCTACTGCATCGTTATCCGGGTAACCTGGCGGCCGTTCGCAGAAATTATCTCATGAGAGCGGCGATGGCTTCCTCCTGCGAGGGATGGATAGCGATTACCTGATCGAAACCGCTGATTTCAAAAACTTCCCGTACGGTCCCCGTCAATGCGCAGAGCGCAAAGCCGGAATTCTGACGCTGCAAGGTCTTTGCAGTCTGCAGAACCACCCGAAGGCCCGCGCTACTTATGTAGGTGAGCTTTTCCATGTCCAGGATCACTACCTGGTCGGTGGGTTCGATGGCTGCATCCAGATCTTCGAGGAAGCGCTGCGCGTTGGTGCTGTCTACGCGTTCGGCAGCCTCAATGATCAAGGTGCCCTCATTCCTCTGGAAATCGATTGCCATAATGCTGTCTCCTGAATTGCGCGGGCAGTTATTGGAGGCACTGGCGAATGCGCAAACGCACACACCAATGGCCCTTGATGGCCCTTGCCTGTTTCGCGGGAATTGTATCATCGAATCGGCATTTGTGTACCCCGTGCCTAGCTGCAATCGCGCACATATGTCTGGTTCCTGGCCCAACATTGCCAACACGGTCATTCTTATTAATGGACCGCTATTTGGGCCGCTTGGAAGGACTTCAGTAAGAGTTCTCGCTCCCAGCCCTGCAACTGAACTTCGCCTGCGGCCTGTGTCCGTTGACGTAACCGTCGCCGCCACATAGACTGCCACCATCCGAACGTCTTTAGGGCTCCGAATGGGAGGAGAACCGCGATGAAGTTGCAGATCATGTCCCCGGCCGCGGCGCGCGTTGACTTCAAGGTGCCGCCGGCGCCCCGACTGGAAACCCTGGAAGGCAAGATTATCGGCCTGTACAACAACATGACCGGTGGCGCCGATGTAGCCGTCAACCGGGTCGCCGAGCATCTCAGCCGGCGCTTCTCAAACATAAAGTTTGTGAGCTACGGCGGAAACCTGTGCGAGGACCGGCCAGCTCTCAGCCGGGGCAATCACATTGACGAGGGAGAGGCGTCAATCATCGCCACGGAGGTCGACGCCATGGTTGGCGCGGCCGCCCATTGAGGGGGCTGCACGTCGTGGCTTGCCCACGACATGGTTGCCATGGAAAAAGCCGGCGTGCCCGCCGTGGGCATTGCCGCGCGCAGTTTCGCCCGGGCCTGGCAGTCCTGCGTCGATGGCTGGGGACAGCCCGCCACCGCTTTTGTCACCATCCCTCACGCTTGCACCGGACAGCAGCCCGACTACATCCACGGGATGGTGGACGAGCAAATCGACAACATCATCCTCGGCTTGACCAGGATGTCCGCGTCTGCTGACCTCTCCGGCAGCGCCAACGGCCACAGCGAGACCGACGTATTCACGGTTGAGCTGGACGACACGCCGCTCGGGCTGGACGCGGTTAACCTATTTATGGAAGAACGCGAATGGAGCGACGGCATGCCCATCGTTCCTCCCATTCCTGCCGCCGTCGAGGCAATGCTCAAGGGAACCAGGCGCGACCCGCAGGACGTGGTGATGGTGATGGAGCCCGGCTTCGGCCTGGCCACCGTCGAGAAAATCGCCATCAACGCGGTGATGGCCGGTTGCCAACCCGCGCAGTTCCCCATCCTGCTTGCCGCCCTTGAGTGCATCGCCCAGCCGGAGATGAACCACCGGGACATGCAGGTATCTGGCCACACCGAGGCTCCGTTGATCCTGGTCAACGGCCCCGTCGCCGCCAGGGCCGGCATCAACTACGGCACGTCGGCAATGGGCCCGGGCGTGGTCAACAAGGCCAACACCGCCATCGGCCGCGCCTTGCGGCTCTGCCTGATCAACATCGGCTACTGCAAAGCCGGCGCCGGCGATCCCAACTTCATTGGCCTGCCCACCAAGTTTGGCATGTGCATCGCTGAGAACGAAGAGGTCAGCCCCTGGCAACCCTACCACGTGGACAATGGGTTCCGCCCGGACGAAAGTGCGGTAACCGTGGTTACCGTCACCGGCCCCACTGACATCCTCGACAATGCCTCGAAGAACCACCACGACACGCTGAACAACATCGCCTCCATGATGTTCTATCGCCACGCCGGCGGAGGCAGCTGGATCAGGGGCCGCCAGTCCGCCCAGGTGGGTCACACCAACCAGCGCGTTGAGTACCAGAGCCCCTATCATCCCATCATTCTCAGCCCCTCCCGCGCAGTGATCCTTGCCGAGGCTGGATTCAGCAAGCGCGACACCCAGGAGTGGCTGCACGAGCACTGCCGCGCCTCTCTCCGCGACGCCATCGGGCCGGCCGGCATGCCCACCGACGGCGACGGCAAGTGGCTGCGCTATCCGGAACTGCAGCACCTGGCCGACGACCCCGACGCCACCATGCCCGCCCTGGAAACCCCCGAACAGTACCTCCTGTTCGTCACGGGCGGCTCCACCCACTACGCCAACTTCTTCTACGGCACCTACGGCATCGCCACCATGCCCGTCGAGGACGTGTAGCATGCCCACAGTGCCCGCCGACCAGTACGTCAGCAAGGTCCGTATGCCGGCCGACATCGACCCGTATTGGGACGACGTGCTGGCCGAAACAGCCCGGATTCCGCTGGATCCGGAGGTAGTCCACGACCCCCTCCGGTCCTCCGAACGTGTCGACGTTTACGAGGTCTTCTTCACCAGTCTCGACCACGTGCGGATCGCGGGTTGGTACGCCGTTCCCCGCCAGCGCGAAGGCCCGTTGCCCGGGCTGCTCCAGGTGCCCGGGTACAACATGGAGCCGCCGGTCCCCAAGAGCTGGGCCGCCAAGGGATACGCCGCCTTCAGCGTTGCTCCCCGCGGCAAGCTGCGGAGCAACCGCCAGTTCAACCCGGGCTATCCAGGGCTGCTCACCTACGGCATGGTCGATAAGAACACCTACTCGTACCGGGGCTTCTATATGGACGCTTGCCGGGCGGTGGAGTTCCTGCTGGATCGTGAGGAGGTGAACGGCGACCGCATCGGGGTAACCGGGCATAGCCAGGGCGGGGGCCTTACCGTCTCCACCGCCGCGCTGCGCCCCGAGATCAAGGCGGCGGCGGCCGGCGCGCCCTACCTCTGCGGCTACATGGATGCCATCGAACTGACTGACGCCTATCCGTACCAGGAAATCGCCGACTACCTGCGGCTCAACCCGGATAGCCGGGAGCAGGTGGAGAACACGCTCGCCTACTTTGACGGCATCAACCTGGCCCACCGGATCACCTGTCCGACCATCGTCAGCGTGGGCCTGCAGGACAGCACGTGCCCACCCGAAACCGGTTTCGCCATGTTCGACGCCATCTCAAGCGAAGACAAGCGGATGTACGCCTACGACGGTCACGGCCACGACGCCAACAATTACGAGCACGCAGCAATCGTCGACGCCTTCATGGCGAAACACCTCCAGGACTGATGGGCGTTCCATGACCCAACTACAATCTCCCCAGGCGATTTTCGCGGATGCCCGCGATGTCTACACCCTGGCTATCGAGCGTCTCGACCAGGGGGACATCAGGGATGCCGCCGAGAAGGCCTGGTGCGCCACCAAGCGCGCCACCGACGCCCTCCTATTCGCTCGCACCGGCGAAGAACCCGGGCCCACCGGGCTTACCAGCGACGGCCTCGACGCCCTTGCCCGCAATGAACCTGAAGCCCGAACGTTGCAGGGCCGTTACTACAGCCGCCTTAGCCAACTGCACGGCGCATGTTTTTACACCGGGGCGTGCAATCCTGACACCGAGCGGCGCATCAGGGAAACCGTACAATACATCGACGACGCCGAGCGGTTGGCCGCTGCATGATTGCACCTGAACTTACCAGCATGGACCGGAACGTAACCCAATGACCACTTTTGCCGGCGCCAAGCCGCAAGATTTCAACAGCTACTGGCAGGGCGTATTGGCCGAGTTGTCAGCGTTGCCGGCTGCGCCTGAGGTACAGGAAATCCCCCTGCGTTCCACCGATTTCGCCACGGCTTATGGTGTACGGCTGACCTCCATCGGCCCTTACCGCCTCTACGCCTACCTGAGTATCCCGAAAGGAGATGGCCCCTTCCCGGCCCGCTACTACCTGCCCCGCTATGGCAGCGTCGTGGATCTGGTGCCCCAGGGGACTGCCAACGGCCAGCGTCGGGAGCACGTTACGTTCGCCCTCTGCGTGCGCGGCCAGCGCCTGGCCGACCAACCCTACGCGGCAGCGTTCCCCGGACTGCTCACCGACGGAATCGACGACCCCGCCGCCTACGTGTACCGGGGCATCGTCGCCGACTGCGTCCGCGGCCTCGAATACCTGGCCGACCGCCCAGAGGTGGACACAACGCGCATCGCTGCCATCGGCAACGACTTGGCGCTCACCACCGGAGCGTTGAGCGCACAGGTCACGCATGTGGTGTGCACTCCGGCTCTCCTGTACGCCACCGCCGACCTCGCCCAGCGCACCAGCGCCTACCCGCTCGAGGAAATCAACGACTACCTGAGATTGCATCCCGAGCGCCAGGAAGGGGTGCGACGCACGCTATCGTATTTCGATCTCCGCTGGTTCGGTTCCCAAGTCGGGGCAACGACTCTGCTGATGGCCAGCGCTGACGGCGCGGCATTGGACACAGCCGCTCTTGACCCGTTGACGCAGTCCATTAGGGGTGCGACCGACGTGCACAAGGCGGAGCACTCCGGTTACCGGGACGGCCGCTACAGCGAGGAATGGCTGTCCCGCCAGTTCGGCATGGCGGGACCCAGCCTGCCACCCCATTGGCAGGGATAAACCGATGCCGCACGTAACGCTCCCCGGCGTCGACCTGTGGTACGAAGACTCTGGTGGGTCCGGCGTTCCGGTAATTTTCCTCCACGCCGCTTCTGGGACCTGCGAGAGTTGGGTTTACCAATTGCCCGCCTTCACGACGGCCGGGTACCGTTGCGTCACCTACGAACGACGCACTTGGGGCCGTTCACGGCCCACCACGGATCCTTCAAAGGGCGATGGCGAGCAGCCCGGCTACCAGGGCGACGACCTGAACGGCCTGGTTGAGCACCTCGGCCTGGAGCGGTTCCATCTGGTGGCCACCGCGGCCGGCGGTATCACCGGGATTGACTACGCCCTGTCGCACCCGGAGCTGGTCCTCAGTCTGGTAGCGGCCAACACCATCGGCGGCGTGCAGGACGCGGAGTACCTCGAGGTGCAGCACCGGCTGCGCCCGCCGGAAATCCAAAACCTGCCCGTGGAACTACGCGAGCTGGGGCCTTCATACCGTGGAACGGACCCGGACGGATCCGCCCGCTGGTTGGAGATTGATCATAGTACCCGCCCCTACGGAGTTGTTCCTGCCCAACCCCTGCGTGAACCCATCACCTACGCCAGGCTGGCGACCATGCGCGTGCCCACGTTCGTGCTCTCGGGAGAAGCTGACATACTGTCGCCCCCAGCGCTGATGCGGATGCTCGCGGAGCACATACCAAGCAGCCGGTTAGTATCATTGCCCGAGGCTGGCCATGCCGGCTTCTGGGAACGTCCGCAGGTATGGAACGGGCTGGTGCTGGAGTTCATCGGGCAGCACTAAGGAGGCGGATCGCCTTCGAGTCTGCCGGCGTCTCGCGCAGCATCTAGTATTACAACGACGGCTTGACGTGCTGCTTCGGGAAAGCTTCGTGGCGCAAGTACTGTTGCGACATTTGTACGACGTACATTTGCGAAGGGAATGGGCCAGCGGCAAGCGTCCCATCGTAAATGCGTTGTTGTAATACTAGTACTGTTTCAATCTGATCTTATCGGATAGATATATTGGAGCTTACGGCGAGCATCTTGGGTGGTAAACCGCCAGTCTATGGCTGATTTTGCTGCGTTGCGCTCGCGTTCGAGCGCCGCAACCTCTCGCCGCAGCTCCGCCTCATCGCTGATCCGGCGGTTCAGACATCCCCTGCTGAAGACGCTCAACTCGATCTCAGCCATCCCTTCGGCAAGCTCAGGACAGGATTCAGCCAACTGCCGTGCGTAGGAGTGTAATGAAACTCGAGGCGTTGGGCGATGCGCCGAGCTTCGGATGGCTCAAATGCTGCGTAGAGCGCGCCGAGCTTGTGGGTGTTGAGGTTGTCCAGTACCAGCCGGACCACCTCGGCATCAGGGTAGGCCTCGTCCACCAGCCACCGCATCTGGTGCGCGAAGTCCACGGCAGTGCGGCGCTCGGTCACCTCCACAGGTCTCCAGCCACCCCTCGGCTCACAGATCATGAACAGGTTCCGTGTCCCGTTGCGCTGGTACTCGGTGTCATAGCGTGCCACCCGTCCCGGGGCAGCCTCCAGGGGCGGACGCACCTCCCCAGTCAATTGCCGGGAGGTCTCGTCTGCCGGGAGGTATCGTCGAAACACACTACCGGACGCTCCGGATGGTACGCCTGTTGGTACAGGTCCAGCACGTCCTCCATCCGCGCCACGAACTCCCCGCTCACCTTGGGGATACACCACTCCTGCTTCTGCCACGGCTTGAGTGCGTTTTTTTGAGCATCTGGCGCACCGTCTCCAGGGAGATGCTATCGGCAAACTCCAACTCCACCACCTGGTCGGCCAACAACTGGAGTGTCCAGTGCGTGTGCCCTGCGGGCGCGGCGCGGCACGCAATGGCGATCAGGTGCGCTTCCTGCTTGCCGTCCAGCTTGCGCTCCTGGCCCGGCCGCGGTCGGTCATTGCTGGCGGCCTCAAGTCCTTCCTCCACGTACCGCTGCCGCGCTCTGGCGACCGTGGCCGCGTTGACCAACAGCACATCGGCTATCTCACGGTCCCGAAGCCCCTGGTCAGCCTTGAGCAGCGACAGCGCCCGCTTCACGGTGCGCACTGACGCCTTGCCTCGCTGGGACACCTCATTGAGACGCGAGCGTTCGGCCTCGGTCAACTCTACTTTATACTTGATGGCAGCCATGGCTGGGCACTTCCTCACACAAAGATCATGCCCAAGTATGGCTGCTTTCTTATATTCTTACAAATCTACCTGGCAACGGTACTAGCGCTTCGTCAACTAACCGGCGCGCTTCCGACCATTTGGCTACGACGGCGACATTGAGGCCGCCTTTACTATTGGCTGGTTGTCGGCTAGTGCCGTGCCGGTACCATGTCCAAACTGCTGGCACAATCCACAGTAGAAAGACTGCAATAAACGCAACAAAAAGCGAAAACAGCAGGATCGCAAATAATAAAAACCCAACGCCTCCTGACATGATAGTTTCGCTTTTACGAAATCTCTGACCGTGTCGTCAGCGATTAGAACTGCGCCCCAGAACAATATTGCAGCAGCAGCTAGTGCGACGGTCGCCTTGAACCACTCAACTTCTCCATGAGGCAGCCCAACGGGAAATTCTTTCAACAACACTAACCCGCTACCGCACGCTATGAGCATCGGTGCCCGCAACATTTGAGCATCCGTAATCAGATTACGATCGATAAATATGGCGGCTACTACCAATGTGGCTGCTACGTGCCATCGCCATCCCTGTTGGCGGTATTAATGCCAGAGATCTGCCATGTTCATTGCATCCTTCGGTATTCGTACGCTACCGGCACGCACGAGCAACCTTCCCTAGGAGTCTGGCCGGGAACCCCGTTTCTACCCAAGCCGTCATTTTCTGAACATCGAATTACGATGTCCTACTAAGTGTATAAGACGTATATCGTACACTATGACGCCATATAAGACTGGAATACGTCTCCTTGAATCAGCGGGAAACCCGGACAAATCGCTTTCCGGCCAGACTTATAGAGCGCAACGGCTAGTCCGAGTTCGATCGCATAACCCATGATAGCACCGGGATTCTGAATAACCTACGGTGTGCGAACATGGTCGGAGAATCCGACGCACATGAGGAAGACGTGACCGAATATTTCTTGCCGACATTGGAGTACACACCGATAAATTTCTAAGTCAGACCCTCCCTTCCTATGCCAGCACGATTTCCCGGTCGGGAAATGTTCCGCAGGGTGGAAGGCTGAACCATCAACTGGGTTCCCGCGTCAGCGAATGTACTGTCGTTAATTTGTCCATTGAGCCGTTTCTGGTGTAGATTATTCGGCGGCAGCACCTCGTCGCATTGGTCTGGTTGCGGCCGCGTGCATCGGAATATCGCAGTCCTGGAGGGACACCCATGGCGGACGCACCCCTGTTCCCCGTTACCGTGGTCGGTAGTTGGCCCCGCTCCACCGAGCTGATCCGCGCCCTGCGCCGCAAGGAGGCGGGTGAGCTCACACTGGCCGAGTTCAATGAGGTGGCCGACGGTGAGGTCCTCGCCTGCATCCGTGCCCAGGAAGAGGCCGGCGTCGACATCATCAGCGACGGCGAGCAGCGTCGGGACAACTTCTATTCCTTCGCGGTGGACAAGCTCACCGGCATGCAGCTGATGAAGGTGTCGGAGCTGCTGGACTACTCCACCGACCGCGCCCGCATGGAAGAGGTTTTGCGCGCCCTGGACGTTCCATCCTTCGCCATCAAGAGCCCCATCGTGGTGGACAAAATCGGTAAGCGTCAGGGACTGGCTCTGGATGAGCTGGCTTTCATGCGCGAGCACACCGACCGCCAGATCAAAATACCGTTGCCCGGTCCCTACATGCTCACCCGCTCCAGCTGGTTCGAGGGTCTTTCCGACAAAGTCTATCCGTCGCCGGAAGACCTGGCCGAAGACGTGGTCGAGATCCTGCGGGAGGAAATCATCGCCCTGCGCGACCAGGGCTGCGACTTCGTCCAGCTGGACGAGCCCATCCTGAGCCAGGTGGTGTTCGGCGAAGAGAGCACCGAGACCTTCATGTGCGCCGCGTTGCCCAACCGCCGCGACCCCACCGACGAGCTCGAGATGGCGGTACGGCTGATGAACGAGACTCTCGAGGGCATCGACGGCATCCGGACCGGCGTCCACATCTGCCGCGGCAACTGGAGCCGCAAGGAAGAAGTCCTGCTCACCGGCAACTACGGCCCCATGCTGCCCTACCTCATCCAGATGAACATCGACCAGCTGGTACTGGAGTGCGCTACTCCCCGCGCCGGCGAAATGGAAGTGTTCAAGGAATACAGCAACGAGAAGGAGATCGGCCTCGGCGTGGTCAACCCCCGCACCGACGACATCGAACCGGCCAGCCAGATAGTCGAACGGGTGAAGGAACTATTACAGTACTTCGACCCCGACAAGATCTACCTCAACCCCGACTGCGGTTTTGGCACCTTCGCCGAGCGCAACGTCAACACCCACGAGATGGCCGCCAAAAAGATGCAGGTCATCACCGACGCCGCGCAGATCTTGCGCGCGGAGTATGCTTAGGCTCACGTCCCAGGAGCATGGCCAGGCGAGGTTGCTTGATGGTTACCCTAGACTACAGAGAAGCAAGCCGCCAATTGCTGGCACAGGGACTGGAGGAGTTGGCGCGGGGAGACACCCGGCAAGCATCGGAAAAGGGCTGGGGCGCAGCAGCGCAAATGCTCAAGGCAATTGCTGAGCGGCGAGGTTGGGAGCATAAGCGCCACGTGGCGCTGGGGCGAGTTGTCGGGAGACTGGCCGACGAAACCGGCGATGTGGAAGTCCGACGTCTCTATCGAGTCGCCAGCGACCTGCACACCAACTTCTACGAGGATCTGGACGAATACGATCACGTAGCTGCCGGTCTGGACGATATTCAGTTATTGCTGGACAAACTCGAACGGCTGCCCTGATAAACTTACCGAGCATCACGCAAGACGGATCAACGATCACGGAGGAGCTGGACATGACTCAGGAAGGAAACCTCAACGGTCTGCCCCGGGAAAAACTCGCCGAAGTGCTCGACTCCTTCCGCGACCCGGATGTTTTCAACGCGGTTACCGGTCCCTGGAAGTCCCGTGTGGTCTGGCAGGACGGCATGCGCGCCCGCGCCTACATGCGCAACCACCAGGTCGACATGGATGAACCCGGCGATCTCACCGCTACCGACGTGGCGGCCAGCGCCCACGAGCAGTTGCTCTCGGCCATCGGCAGCTGCATGACCGTCGGCTTCGTGGTCAACGCCACCAAGCAGGGCGTCCGCATCCACGACTTGGAAGTCGCCGTGGAAGGCTACTTCGACAACATCCGCAAGTGGGCTGGTGTTGAGGACGAAGGCAATCCCGGCTACGGCAAGATCTCAGCCAAATGCTTCGTTCGCGCCGACGCAGACGAGGACATCCTCAAGGAAATCTGGCGGCTGGCCGTGGAAGGCTCTCCCGTCACCCAGTCGGTGGTCAACCCCACGTCCGTCGAAACCGAATTCGAAATGGTCGGTTGATGGCAACCTTCGTATCGCCCGATTGGGTCGCCGCGCGCAACGGCCAGTCGGACTATCTGATAATCGATCCCAGGTCGGCCATGCGCTACCTCATGGGCCACCTGCGCGGCGCCGTCAGCGTCCCGTACAAGAAGCTGCAGGGACCCGATGGGCGGTTGGGATCGCCTGAGCAGCTCTCCGACGCCTTTGGCGACGTCGGCCTCGGCGACGACGTTACCCCGGTCCTCTATGACCACCAGGACGGCCGCAACGCCGCCATGGCGGCCTGGGTACTGGAGTACCTTGGGCGTGAAGACGTCCACATCATGGACCTGCGCTACGAAACGTGGAAAGATGACGGCCGCGAGGTGCTTTACCGCCCGGTACCCACCAGCCCGGCCAGCTTTACGGTCCGGCTCAACCTTGGCATCCGCACCACCCTGGATGATGTGGCAAGTCGGGGGTTCGCCAGTCTGGTGGATGCCCGCACCCCCGAGGAGTTCCGCGGCGAGGTCGAGATGGATCATCGCCCCGGCCACATCCCCGGCGCTGTCAGCATGCCCCACGCCGACCTCGCGGGTGCGGACGGCAACCTGTACGCCGGTCAGGACAAAGTGCGGAAACGGCTGGCCGAAGCCGGAATCGCGGAAGGCGAGCCCGTGATAGCCTACTGCCGCAGCGGAATCCGCGCGGCCGTAACGTGGCTGGCCTTGAACCGGATAGGGTATGACGTAAGCCTGTACGATGGATCCTATGCCGAATGGATGGATAGCGACCAACCGGTAGAAACGTAAACTTGTCCGAACGCGTGGCCGATAAATTGCTGCGCTGGCCGCGGCGCCTCATACGGGCGTCAGACACACAACCACTCCTCCGGGGGATAACCGGAACGACTAGATAGACTGGCATACACCCGTGTCCCAGCCCGACCCGACACGTGCTCACTCATATGCGCACGCCGGGAAAGCAGGTTGGCATATGAGCCACGGCGGGCGTCGGGTGTCTGATCAGGTCGACACACAAGATTAGTTGGGCGATTAGATTTTCACGCCCGCTTCGCGGGGTCACATCGGCGCACCACGCCGTCACGTGTGGTCTGAGCATGACTCGCCGGAAGGATTCATCCGGTCTGGACGCTTGTCCGTGTCTGCCCGCTGCTTACCTCATCGGACACTTCGCACGGACAGTTGACCCGATTCAGGCCACGCCCACGGGACGCTCGATAAAGACTCAATGTGGGTTTCCCGGATGTACGCGCATCCCAACGTACACCTGTTCCGAGCAGACGAGTCGATTCCTGAATCCGCCCAAAACGTGTTATGTCCGGCGAGATTTACGCGGTACAATTGCCGTAACTGTTCAGAGTTGATGAGATCTGCGGGCTTTTTGGCCGTTCCCAGAGCCGTGGCCAAGTAGGCAATTCCGGTGCTGAGCCGATCAGATCCCCTCAAACGTGAACAATTACCAATTGCCGTCGCGCCTTGATTCCGGAACGTCATCGAGCATACCGTACAAGACCGACTTCGCACATTCAGTAACGGTGCACTGATGGGTAGTCGGTCTCATCGGTTTGTTCGTATAACCGTGCTGGCAGTTGCCCTCGCGGCGGTGTCATTCGCCTTTGCGGTGATGGCTAAGTCACCTGACATAGCCAGCGCACAAGATACGGAACGATGCGGCGATGGCAAATGCGCAGGTCATCGTCACCGCGACGATAGCAATTTTTGCGGCGACTGGCATTGCCTTACCAAGGAGCCTCTGATCGACAGTATTGATCCTGAGCCACGCGAGAATACATGGACCAAGTGGACGACTGAACCCCATAGCCACCCCGATCTTGATCCCAGCAACTACCGGCAAGACCGCGGACGCGGATGTACGGACGCGCAAACTACCGCCCACAAGAGCGACCCCCTATACGAACCGGACGGTGTAGACGAGATATTGGCTTGTGGAGAAGGGGAACCACCTCTGCCGCCGCCCCCAGAAGAACCTACTGAGGAGCCCACCGAAGAGACTACCGAAGAACCGACGGAGGAACCGCAGGGTAATCGCGTCTTAATTGATTTTTAGAAATATGCTAACGTGCCATGATTCATTGACCATCGTGAAGGGAAATGGGCATGGCGCAACGTCCCAAGGCAACCATCCTCGAGCATTTCGCCGAGTTGGACGATCCCCGAGTGGAGCGCACCCGACGCCACGAACTGGTGGACATCCTGGCCATCGCCATCTGCGCCACCATCTGCGGCGCCGATTCCTGGGTCCGCATCGAGCTCTTCGGCAGGAGCAAGCTGGCCTGGTTTCAGAGCTTTTTGGAACTGCCTCACGGCATTCCGTCCCACGACACCTTCGGGGATGTCTTCGCTCGCCTGGACCCAGTGCAGTTGCAGAACTGCTGCATCTCATGGACCCAGGCCATCGCTGAACTGCTCCCCGGGGAGGTGGTCGCTATCGATGGGAAGACGGCCCGACGGTCCTATGACCGGGCCGGAAAGAAGGGGGCCATTCACAGGGTCAGCGCCTGGGCCACCCAGCAGACCCTGACCCTGGGCCAGGTCAAGACTGACGAGAAATCCAACGAGATCACCGCCATTCCTCAACTGCTGGAGTTGCATGGCTGCATCGTAACCATTGACGCCATGGGTTGCCAGCGTGAGATCGCCCAGCGGATCACCCGGACTGAAGAGCACCCAGGGCGGCGCCGACTACGTGCTGGCGGTGAAGGAGAACCAGGGTCAACTGTACGAGAGTATTCAGGACCTGTTCGAAGGGGCCGAGGCATTGGGCTTTGACGAGACACCCTATGACCACGCTCAGACGGTGGACAAGGGACACGGGCGGGTGGAACGCCGGGAATGCTGGGTCATCACCGAGCCGGACTGCCTGGACTACCTGGACCCCCAAGAGCAATGGCCGCAACTGAAAGCCGCCATCAGGGTGGTGGGCCACCGCACCACCCTGATGGCGACGCCAGCCAACCCCGCTACTACATCAGCAGCCTGGCCGGCTCAGGAGAACAACTGCTGGCCGCCATCAGGAGCCACTGGAGCATCGAAAACTCGTTGCACTGGACCTTGGACGTGACCTTTCGGGAAGATCAGTGCCGAGTGCGCAAGGACAATGGCCCACAGAACATGAACATCCTGCGGCAGATCGGACACAACCTCTTGAAAAACGAGACCACCCTGAAAGTGGGCATCCAGGGCAAACGCCTCCACGCCGGTTGGGACGAGGACTACCTGCTCACAGTCCTCCTCGGATAAGACGCGATTGCCCTGGGAGGAACCGTCTCATAGTATTACAACGACGGGTTATTTGGTAAGATTGTCAGGCGATAGGATGAAGGCTTCAAAGGGGTGGGGTGATGGATGTGGCGGACCTTGAGCGGGTGTATGAGGCCTTTCAGGATTTCCACGACTACTTCGACTACTTCGCGCCAGCCTTTGGCCGCCAGCAATGGCGGGAGCACAGCCGCCACTATATGCAAGGCCTGCTGGTACAGTCTCAGGAGCGGCGCAACGCCGAGAACCTCTCGGAGATGGTTCCGGTACCGCCGCGGGCGTTGCAGCGGTTTCTTGCCGAGGCTCGCTGGGACGACGACAGCGTGATTGGGCGTGTGCAAGAGTATCTGGGTTCGCGGTTGGATGATCCGCAGGCGGTGTGGGTGCTGGACGGCAGCGATTTCCCCAAGCAGGGGGTGAAGTCGGTGGGAGTGGCTCGGCAGTATTGTGGGGCGTTGGGTAAGAATCTGTCTACGATCTCTGGAATAGGTTAAGTTGAGACTATGATCAGGGGAGGGGTAATCATGTCTCATTCCTATCCCAGCGACATCAGCCGGGAGCAATTCGCCCGTATTCTGCCGACGTTGGAGTCGGCCCGCCGGCGGACCAAGCCCCGCACCGTGGACTTATATGACGTTTTCTGCGGTGTGCTGTACTTCTTGAAAAAAGCGGGTGCCAGTGGCGAATGCTGCCGGCGGACTTCCCCAATTGGCGCACTTGCTACCAGTATTTCCGGCAATGGAGCGAGCGGCCGGGCCCGGGTCAGGATTCCATTCTGGAGCGTGTCCTAAAAAATCGGTTGGCGCGGTCCGACAAAGCAATGGACGGAAAGAGCCGACCAGCTTCTGCATCGTGGACTCCCAGAGCGTCAAGAACACGGACACCGCCGGGCACAAGGGCTATGACGCGGGCAAGAAGGTGTCCGGAATCAAGCGTCACATCGCGGTGGACACGCAAGACTAGTACCGTTGCCAGGTAGATTTGTAAGAATATAAGAAAGCAGCCATACTTGGGCATGATCTTTGTGTGAGGAAGTGCCCAGCCATGGCTGCCATCAAGTATAAAGTAGAGTTGACCGAGGCCGAACGCTCCCGTCTCGATGAGGTGTCCCAGCGAGGCAAGGCGTCAGTGCGCACCGTGAAGCGGGCGCTGTCGCTGCTCAAGGCTGACCAGGGGCTTCGGGACCGTGAGATAGCCGATGTGCTGTTGGTCAACGCGGCCACGGTCGCCAGAGCGCGGAAGCGGTACGTGGAGGAAGGACTTGAGGCCGCCATCAATGACCGACCGCGGCCGGGCCAGGAGCGCAAGCTGGACGGCAAGCAGGAAGCGCACCTGATCGCCATTGCGTGCCGCGCCGCGCCCGCAGGGCACACGCACTGGACACTCCAGTTGTTGGCCGACCAGGTGGTGGAGTTGGAGTTTGCCGATAGCATCTCCCTGGAGACGGTGCGCCAGATGCTCAAAAAAACGCACTCAAGCCGTGGCAGAAGCAGGAGTGGTGTATCCCCAAGGTGAGCGGGGAGTTCGTGGCGCGGATGGAGGACGTGCTGGACCTGTACCAACAGGCGTACCATCCGGAGCGTCCGGTAGTGTGTTTCGACGAGACCTCCCGGCAGACGAGACCTCCCGGCAATTGACTGGGGAGGTGCGTCCGCCCCTGGAGGCTGCCCCGGGACGGGTGGCACGCTATGACACCGAGTACCAGCGCAACGGGACACGGAACCTGTTCATGATCTGTGAGCCGAGGGGTGGCTGGAGACCTGTGGAGGTGACCGAGCGCCGCACTGCCGTAGACTTCGCGCACCAGATGCGGTGGCTGGTGGAGGAAGCATACCCTGATGCCTAGGTGGTCCGGCTGGTACTGGACAACCTCAACACCCACAAGCTCGGCGCGCTCTACGCAGCATTTGAGCCCGGCGAAGCTCGACGCATCGCCCAACGCCTCGAGTTTCATTACACTCCCACGCACGGCAGCTGGCTGAATCCTGTCCTGAGCTTGCCGAAGGGATGGCTGAGATCGAGTTGAGCGTCTTCAGCAGGGGATGTCTGAACCGCCGTATCAGCGATGAGGCGGAGCTGCGGCGAGAGGTTGCGGCGCTCGAACGCGAGCGCAACGCAGCAAAATCAGCCATAGACTGGCGGTTTACCACCCAAGATGCTCGCCGTAAGCTCCAATATATCTATCCGACAAGATCAGATTGAAACAGTACTAGGGCCGCGCGTACAAGCGGGATTGTATCTAATAACTGCGCTGGACGGCGAGACCCGGGCAGCGGTACAAGTGCCAAATCGGCCCTACGAGCTTTGGTCCGGAGCGGGCAAGGATGGCACGATACCGCCAACTGAAGGGTCAGCAGTATCGGATTGGGCAACAGCTCAACGCGCACTGTTGCTTAATGCAGCGGCCAAGTGGGTAGAACTGGTGCCTGACGAGAGCGCACAGGCCAGGCTCGCTGAGATTTCAGGCGAACCTAGACGATACCCATTTTGCCTGGCACGGACCGGCCGACGGCCGCGGGTCGATCTACTATCGAATCCAAGTACCGACGCTGATCATAGAATTCTAGTCTCAGGGCGACTTGGGCGCCAACGGCGGGCATTATCATTCGATCTACCGTGACCCGACCAACAAGTATGGCGCCGGCGCAAACAGAAGGGGCCTCGGCTTTCAAGCCGAAGCCCCTCAAATACGGGTCGGTTACTGGTGATCAGAGTTCGCCGGCGAACATGGCGGTCTGCTTACTGAACACCTGCACCCGGTGCCTGGGACATTCCACCACGAAGACACGGCCATCGTCATCGACTTCAACCGCGATGGGGCCCTGGAAGGAGCCTTCCCGTTCCGTGAGGTTCAGGGCACGCTCCCGGGCCCGAACGATGGTGGGATCGAGGAACACGCGCTCGGCGCCCCACTTGGAGAGGCTGGCCTGCCCGTGCATGGTCGTGACATAGCTGCCGTTCTCCCGGAACACCTGAACGCGGTCGTTCTTGTAGTCGGTGACAAAGACATGACCATCCTTGTCGACCGCCACGCCAGTGGGACGGTCGAACTCACCTTCACCGTCGCCAGACGTCCCGAACTTCATCAGGAACGTGCCGTCGGGAGCGAACTTCTGGATGCGGTCGTTCCGCCAGTCGGCGATGTACACGTCGCCGTTGTGGTCTATCTCGATGCCCCAAGGGTGATCGAACTCGCCGTCGCCGGAACCACGTCGTCCCCAGTTGAACTTGAACTGTCCGTCCTTGGCGAAAACCTGGACCCGGTGGTTTCGGCTGTCCACGACGTACAGGTTGTCGTCCTTGTCGAAAGCCAAGCCGGCGGGTCGGTTGATCTCCCCGTCGCCGGAACCAAGCACGCCCCACATTCCAATCCAGTTGCCGCGTTCTTGGTCATAGATGGAAATCCGGTTCAGCCATTCGTCGGAAACGTAAGCGTGGCCCTTGCTGTCCAGCGCCACGGAGGTCGGCCACATGAATGAACCGTTGGGCGTGGTTTCGTCCGCGTCTTCCGGCGGGATCTTCTGGCCGAATTCGGCAACCACTTCTTCCTCATCGGGATTGAAGACCGTGACGCGCTTGCAGGGGAAGAAGGCGGGCGTTTCGGTGCCTCGGCTCAGCACGTACAGCATGCCGTTGTTGTCGCGCGTGATGGCCACCGGGTTGAAGAACCCGTTGCCGCCGCGCGCCTCCTGCCGGCCGATGGTGTGGCTGTACTGGAAAGTCACCGGAGCAATTTCAGTCTGAGCAACCATATTCTCACCTGTTACAAAGTCGTTCCGTCATTCCGGCCAGACGGCGGACTGGCGATGAACGCCGGGCCCGGGCACCTCCCGGAACGACGGACGGAGTCACGTTGGCTACTTGATGAAATCGAACTGCTCGTAGGAACCCTTCAGGATCGCCTGATCATCGAGTCCAAGCCATTTGTCCAGGACGGTAGCGTAGGTGCTGCGGAAGTCGTTGTTCCACCTCAGGTCGCCTTCGTCGAGCTTGTCCGACTCAAGGGATGGATACTCACCGTAGAGGCCACCCTTGACGGCATCGCCCATCACGAAGGCCACGCTTCCGGAACCGTGGTCGGTGCCAGAGCCGTTTTCCTGCACGCGGCGGCCGAACTCGGTGAACAGAACCATAACCACTTCCTCATTGGCGTTGTGCTCTTTGAGGTCCTGGTAAAGGTCGTTGACGGCCCGGGACACCTCTCCCCACAGCTTGGCGAAGGACGTGGGCTGATTGGCGTGGGTGTCGAATGCGCCGGGATTCAGGCCGGTGTAAAGGACGCGGGTGCCGAAGCCGGCCAAGTGGACTTGGGCGATGTTCTTGACCCACTGGGAGAACATGTCGCCACCGTACTCGACGCTGGACGAGTAAATCTCCGGAGCAGTGCTCAGGATGTCTGCGCCCTTCAGCGCGTCCAAGCCAGTCTGGGACAGGTAGTCGTTGATGGGGCCGGAGCCGACCATGGGCGAGTACATCCTGGAGAAGATGTCCAATGCCTCAGCTCGCTTGCTGTCGCCATCGATGCCGGTAAGGACTCCGTAGGTCTCGAGGCTGCCGACAGAGGCGACAGACACGCCCGGCGCAGCCAGCGCGCGGGGGAGGCCACGGCCGAAGTTAACGGCGGTCAGAACGTTTTCCTTGTTGGGGTCAATGTCCTGGATGGCCCGACCCAGCCAGCCCTCTATGGACATTTTGGCCGGCTCGGCCGTGTGCCAAATATCCATGGAGCGGAAATGGGAGCGGATGGGATTGGGGTAGCCGATGCCCTGGATGACGGCGACTTTGCCCTCATCGTACAAGTCCTTGATGGGGGCCATGGCAGGGTGGAATCCCACCTTGTCATCGATGGCGAGGACCTCTTCCACCTCGACCTTGAGATGCGGGCGGTAATCCTTATACAACGGGTCGTTGTAGGGGATGATGGTGTTCAGGGCGTCGTAGGCGCCTGACATCTGCAGGACTACCAGCACCGGGTCTTTCTTCGTAGCGGTCACGATGTTTCCTCCCATAGGATCGGTTGCGCGGTTGACAGGCAAATTGACGCCAGCCGGATACGTGCGGACTAGGCGTAGATATATTCCTTGGTGGCGACGATCATCTGCAGCAACTCGCTGACGCGAGTGGCGAACTCGGCGGTATCGGTGTGGATGGTGCCACCCTTGGCGAGGCTGGTGGCCAGCATTTCGCGAGTCTCATCCGCCAGCTCGTAGTGGCCCAGAAGTTGGCAGGTCACGTCGACCATGTGGTCGGGCAAAATGACCGGGCCTCGGTCGGCCAGACGCTCGATGATCTCGCTGACGCCGGGCTGCTTGACGTCGCCCACGAACTCAGCGGTGAAGTTGATGCGGTGCACTAAAGTGCCGCCGTCGATCCACTCGCGACCCGTGTGCCAGCCTTCCACCGACGGCGGGTTGAAGATCTCCTGGCCCATGTGCTTCATCTCTTCGAAGATGACCTCGAAGCCGGGCTTGGGTTCCGTCCAGTCACCCACCAGGCGGAGAGTGCCGACGACGGTCTCGATGGGGCTCTTGACACGCTGGAAGCGAGCGTTCTTGAAGGCTTCGGAATGGAACAGGACCTTCAGCATAGACCGGATGTCATAACCGGAGCGGAAGTACTCGTCCTCCAGCATCTTGATGGTGTCCGCGTCCCGAGGCGGGGTGTCCATCCAGGCCGGAACCTGCGCTTCGTCGGCGACGAAATAACTGTACAGGTGGCGGGAAATGAACCGCGCGGTGGCCGGTTGCTTGGCGATGATGTCAATCACGTCGTCGCCGTTGAAGTCGCCGGTCTCACCCAGGAAGGTCTTGACGCCCTCGTCGTGGTCGTCCGGGTTGTAGACAAACTTGGCGGCGTAGCGACCGTAGGGCTGGCCCGGCACGTTGTTGGCGATGGTCCAGCCGGTGAACGCCCGGGCACATTCCTTGACGTCGTCCTCGGTGTAGTTGAACTGCCCATCCATGCCCACGCCCATGGAGAAGAGCTCCAGCAACTCGCGGCCGTAGTTCTCGTTGATGGCGCCCTTGTGGCTGAGGCAGTTGTCCAGGAAGTAGATCATCGCCGGGTCGCGGGAGATCTCCTTCAGGAGATCGCGGAAGCTGCCCATGCCGAACTTGCGGAACATTTCGATTTCCTCGTACGACGTTGGGTAGCTCTGCGTCTTGCTGTCCGCAGTACACAGGATGCCGTGCCAGAACAGCACCATTTTCTCTTCGAGCTGCGCCTTCGAATTGATCATTCGGAAAGCGAAATATTCGGGCACGCCCCGGACATAGTGGCTCCACTCAATGAAGTAGCGTTCAGCCAGGTCCAAGTCCAACCCGTTGGGGTTTTGTTCGGGGTTCAACAGTTCGTCGACGGTAGCGTTGTAGCCCTTGGCCGCGCGAGCCTCGAGCTCGTCGTACTTTGCGCCGAAACCGGCCCGCCGCATCAAGTGGGCCATCAATCCGATATCATGGTCATGCTCTGCCATTGATAAAGCCTCCTCGATCTGAATCAACAAATCGCCATCGGTATCCTACCATTAAGGGCCGGACCGCTCAACCGTATCGATCGCAGGCCACCGCTTCGCCATCCTGATCGTGACGTTTATCATCGTGTTCTATCGCTGCGGGAAGTGAGAAGATCCGGTGCCGTGTCTGACGCCGTCGATCATTCCGTCGGAACCCGTGCGTTGAAGATCCGACCATACTGCACGAATGCTACCACGGCGACCAAGACCAATCCAAGACACAGGGCATCCCAAGCAGCGGCGACGGCAGACAGTGCGTTATTGGCGGCGCCTTCCGCGGGCCCGAACAATTCGAATCCAACGGCAACGGCGATCCGGGCCACCGCCAAGACGACGGTGAGGCCGGCGATCCGCCAGCGCCACTGGGCAAGCCGTCGCTTCATGGCGTCCGTCCGTCGAAGACCAATGGTTGCCGCCCACGGCTAGATCGGCGGTCGGGTTTCATACAGGCGGGCGTGCTGTTGATAAGTGTAGGCAGCCTGGATCACGCCCGGCTCATCGAAGGGCTTGCCGGCGATCTGCATGCCAATGGGCAATCCGCTCTCGGTAAAGCCGCAGGGAACCGAGATGGCCGGCAGGCCGGTGACGTTGAACGGGGCGGTGAAGCTTCTTCCTCGTACCGTGCTGACCGGATCGTAGCCCTCGAAGGCGGGGGCAGGCTGCGTCATGGTGGGCGTGACCAGGAAGTCGACTTTCTTCATCACCTCGGCGAACTCGCGGCGCGCCAAAGTGCGCACGCGCTGGGCCTGCAGGTAGTCGGCGGCGGACATCAACCCGCCGATGCGGAAGCGTCCGCGAACGATTTCACCGAAGTCCTGCGGCCGGGACTTGAGGTTGGGTTCGTGGTAAGCGTAGGCCTCGCTGACCATAATGACCGAGTTGGCGGCGCGGACATGGTCCAAGCTGGGCAAGGATACCTCTTCCACGCTGGCGCCCAAGCTTTCCAGCTCGGCGATGGCCTTCTCAACGGTGGCGACGACTTCGGGGTTGACGCTGGGGTCGGGATCGAAGAAGTAGTGCCGGGGCAGGCCCAGCTTGACGCCGCGTATGTCCTCCCGCAACGAGAGGGAATAGTCGGGAACCGGAGCCTTGCTTGAAGTGGGGTCCTTGGGATCATGTCCGGCGATGGCCTGGAGCATGTAGGCAGTGTCTTCCACCGTCCAGGTCATGGGTCCCGCGTGGTCCTGGGACCAGCTGAGGGTCACGACGCCGTAGCGGCTGACTCGGCCGTAGGTGGGCTTGAGTCCGACGATGCCGCAGAGGGAGGCCGGCCCCCGGATCGACCCGCCGGTGCATGAACCGAGGGCCCCCAGGGCCTGCCCGGAGGCAACCGACGAGCCGGAGCCGCTGCTGGAGCCGCCGGTGATGTGGGCCAAGTTCCAGGGGTTGCACGCCGGCTCGAAGGGGGTGGTCCAGTCGGGTCCGCCGAGGGCAAATTCGTGCATCGCGAGCTTGCCCAACAGGATGCCTCCCGCGGCCTTGAGACGGGCCGTGGTAGTGGCGTCCTCGGCGGGCACGCGGTCGATGTCGACGCGCGAGCCCGAGGTGGTACGGACACCGGCGGTGTCGTACAGGTCTTTGAGGGCGAAGGGGATGCCGTGCATGGGACCGCGGTATTCGCCACGCAGGATTTCCGACTCGGCGACGCGCGCCTGCTCCAGTGCCTCGTCAGCCAGCAGCAAGATGAAGGAATGCAAGCGGTCGTCGGTGTCGGCGATGCGGTCAAGGCAGGCACGGGTGAGCTCCACGGGAGAGAGTTCGCCCTTACGCATCAACTCCCCGGCCTGGTGAATGGACAGAAAATACAGGCGACGGTCAGCAGTAGCCATGGGATGGTAACTCCTTGATATGAGCGAATCGCTATGTCATGGCCACCGGAACTATTCTTCGGGCCAGTCCGGGTGAAAATCCACGACCATCTCGGTGGCGCCAAAGCTGATCTCGTGAACCTGCCTGGCGTATGCCGCGTACATGTCATACACGGGTTTGAGATCTTCCACTTCTTGCCGGCTCATGCCGAGACCGGCGCGATCGGCCAACTGTTGCAGTTCATCAATGGACATTTTGCCTGGGTCGGGCATTGTCGATCCTCCAAGGGGCAATCATGCAGGTTGGGGGCAAGACCAGGCGGCTCGGGAACCGCCGTCGCGATTATACATCGGCGTCAGGCGGGCGCACGGGCCATCTACGGATCACGAAATATTTCTTCTCCGCGGTGCAGGCGCAGGGCGATCTGGTAGGTTTGGCCCACGGCGCGGGAGGTGGGCGCATGAGCGGCCAGGTAGCGGACCATCCCAATGAGCATGTGCCTCCCGGATTCGGTCCCCCGCCGGTTGCTGTACTGGTTGAACCCGGCGTCAACGATCTGGAAAGAGTGGAAGCCAGCGTCCTCAATAAGCATGGCGCGTCCGAGGGCGGCCACCAGCGCGTCGGCGTCACCGGCACCGGTAAGATAGCGGGACACAAGGAGAGACACCTCCTCCACCTGCTGGCGCACGTCCATCAATTCACCCAACTCTGCCAGCAAAGCATCGTCGTCCACGGGCTCAGCGCCCGTCTCCGGGATGCGCTGGGCCGGCATGTTGAGGAACCGGTCAAGGTAGATGCTCATGGCGACGTCGAAAACGCCGCGCAGCAGTTCCGTGGACGGAGCACGCTGCAACGCCCGGTGCAGGGCGTTGGCCGCCGTCAGGGTGTTGTGAACCGTGTCCCAGTCGCTGAACTCGTTGGACACGTGGAAGTGGGCCATCCGGAGGAACGCGGCGTAGGCGACGGCCGAACCGAGCTGATCGGCGGTGGCGCCCGAACTTATCGCGGACTTAATGGCCTCCAGGATGCCCGATGGGGAATCGCCGAGCATTTCGCGAGCCAACGCGTCGGCGCCATCCCAGCCGGCGGCGGTCCGTCCCTGCTCGCATAGAGACGGCAGCTCCTCCCGAGCCTGCCACACCAGCGACGCCAGGTCGATTGGGTGTCGCCACGCGCTGAGTTCCTGGCTGCGACGAGCGCGGCTCATGCCGTGTACCAGGCTGGTCATTGTCTGGCTGGCGTGTTCCCAGCCGATGTGGTCGAGGAGCTCGAATGCCTTGTTGGCGAAGTCTAAAGAGTGGCCAGCGTCCAGATAGATGTGGTCGGTGGCCGCGGCGAAGATCATGTCGGCGATTTCGCGAGGCGGTACACCCAGCTCGATGGCCGTCCGCAGGCATCGCTCGGCGGCGTCCTCATCGCGCACGTCGATGAAGTTCCGGAACCACTGTTTGAACACCTCTGGTCGCGTCTCACCGGTGGGCAGCGAATCAACGACAAAACGGGGCGGACGGCCGGCGCACTCGCGGGCAACGTGAAGCAGGCCCTGGTACAGGGCAACCGGGCGGTCGTCCGCGGAAAGGAGCGGCAGGATGTTTGCCGTGGCGGTGAGGATGGTCATGGCAGGACCCCAGCCGGCGGCCGTATAGGTGGTCCCGAAGTCGGCTCCAATGCGAAGGGGTTCCCGGTAGTCGGAACCTGCGGCGTGTAAACCCAGCACGGACTTCGCGGTTACCAGCCGGATATTGTGCTCCAGCCCGTCTCGCAGGCGACCGGCCCAATGCTTCGCCTCATCGCGCTGGGCCGGCCGTGGATCAACCCATACCTGACCATCCACGACGCTTACAGGGAAGCTGCGCACGTCATCTGCGAAGGGGTTGAAGGTGCCGCCGCTGGCCAGGTCGAACCGGGCGTGGTGCCAATGGCAGGTCAGAATGCCGTCACTGACGCTGCCGCGATCCAGGGGGAATCCCATGTGGGGGCAGCGGTTGTCCACGGCATACACCTGACCGTGGTGGTAGATGACGGCGATGGCGTGGCCGCCGCCGGTGATCACCCTGCAGCCGGCGTCCTTGAGTTCATCAATGCTCCCGGCCTGAATGTGTCCTGCAATTCGCGTCACCATGATGTCGCCCTCCTGGCCAGAATCGGAACGTGTTTTTGGCGGGAGACGATTAAATTGTTCGAGGGCCATCCCTACGGATCAGATTGGTAAGTGTCTGGGGCAGTCGGCCCAGACCCAGCGTAGCGTGCGAGGAAGCTCCGTATCGCGCCGAAGTATTGTTCGATCCCAACATACATCAGGTCGTTGTGCCCCGCGCCGGGGATAATCTCAAGGTGCTTGTCGGCAGTGCGCATTTTGTTGTGCATGTCCACCGCGTCGGCGAGAGGGGCCATTTCGTCCCACTCGCCATGTATGACCAGGGCCGGAATGTTTATGGAGTAAAACTTGTTGTGGTAGGCCTCTTCCAGGGCCTGGGCTGACTCAGCGTCCAGTCCCTCGGTGAACCGGCCCAGGTTGGGCCGTCCGCTCTCGATGATGACGCCGTTGATCCGATCCGATGCCGCAACGGCCAATTCGCCGGCAGCATGGCGGCCCATGGACCGGCCCATTACATACACGGGCCCAGTGAATCTCAGCTCCTCCATCGTACTGCGCAGCCAATCGAGCACTTGTCTGGCGTCAGACAGCATGGTGGTGAAGGCTGGCGACCCTCCGGACGCTCCGTAGCCACGATAGTCAGCGACGAAGAAGTTGGCGCCGATCTGATTGTAGAAGGGAGCTATCACATCGTAACCGGCCGCAGTTTCGCCGTTGCCGTAGAAAAACAGCACGGTGGCGTTTTCCCTCCCCACCGCGTAGAACCGGCTGGATAGCACCACTCCGTCGTCGACCGTTATCCCGTAGTCGACCGCGGCCTCCGGCGCCTCTGTCCAATGGCGCTGAGGGTAGAAGGAACGGGTCGACCCCTCAAGGTTGTCCAGTACTGAATAGTCGACGGTGGTCATAAGCCCCTCCCAGTTACAGTCGGTATTATACTACCATCGTATTCCCGACCATCGTTTCGCTCGCTTTGAACCGCCCATCGTGAGCACCGAACACTGGAGGTGAACCGCATGGCCAAGATGGAGATCGGTCTGTATGACGTACTGGACCAGGCGCAGATGGAGTCGCATGCATTGGCCGCGGACGTGTACGACGAACACATCCGCGGGGCGCAGGAAGCGGAGCAGATGGGGTACAAGTACTACTTCTCCATCGAGCACCAGAGTTCCGATGTCAGCTTCCTCAGTTCGCCAAGCGTGTACCTGACAGCGTTGGCGCGGGCCACCAGCGTGATGCGGTTCGGCGTGATGATCTACCAGTTACCCTTTCACCATCCGGTGCGGCTGGCGGAAGAGGTAGCCATGCTGGACCACCTGTCACGGGGCCGCGTGGAATTCGGCGCGGGCACCGGCGTCACCAGCCACGAATTCCTGCGGTGGAAGGTGGACTTCGACCGACGGCGCGATATCAGCCACGAAGCGCTGGACATCATCCTGATGGCGTGGACCGAGGGCAGCGTGACCTACGAAGGTGAATTTTTTCAGTACGACGAGGCGCTGATCACGCCGCGGCCGTTCCAGAAGCCGCACCCGCCGGTGTGGTTCGGGGCCCACAGCGCCGCCAGCTTCGAATACGCGGCAAAGAAGAACTTCCACGTCTCCCAGAACATTGATACCGACCAGGTGATTGCCGACAAATTCGACACGTGGCGCAGCCTGTGGAAGGCTGAAGGTCACGCCACACCGATGCCCAAAGCGTTCCTGACGCGGCACGTACACGTTGCCGAAACGGACGAGAAGGCGCGCGAACAGGCGGAGCCGCACTTGGCTACGGCACTTCACCCATCGGCGGTTCCTGCAGGTAAGGGTCTGGACTATATCGGGTCAACGCGCATCGGGTACGGTCCGCACGGGATGCGCGGAGACGATCCGGGGACGCCGGAGCGAGCCGAACTCAGGCGGATTTTCCGCGAACGCGCCCAGTCCTACGACTTTTGGATCGACAACGGCATCGCGTTGGTGGGCAGTCCGGAGACCGTGGCGAAACGCCTGGAAGAGCAACACCAACTGATCGGCCACGACATATTCTGCGCGCGGCACTTGTTCGGCTACATCGACCCCGATGCGGCCAAGCAGTCGATTCGGTTGTTCGCCGAAGAGGTTATGCCGGCTTTCGCCTAGACCCGGCGCAGCAGTTCCGCCTCCAGGCGGTCGGCGTCGAAGGCGGCGGTGGCGGACGCTACCTTGACGTCGCCCTCACGCACCATGCGCTCGGCTTCGGTTTCGTCCATGACCTCGGGCAACGCTTCCTCGTGCTCACGCTGGCGGATCACATCGCGGTTGTGCTCCACGAAGAGTCGGCGCATGGCAACGACCACCGAGTCGGTGGAAGACAGGTACTCGGGCATTTGGTACTGCGTGTACTTTTCCGCGTCGTAGTCCTGGTTACGGAAGTTGAAGTTGAGCTCCCAGTTGCGATAGGGCCAAGTGCCTGCGCTCACGACGCGCCGGAGCAGGCTAGGTCGCTGTTCATACCGCTCGACGTTGAGGTAGACCATGCGGGTCAGGTTCTCCTCGACGGGCACGGGCCAGCGGGTGCTGCGGAAGTAGCGGTTGTTGCCTCCCGTGCGCGACATGCCGGGCAGGCGGGTTCCGTTCCACTCGTTGACGTCGGGGGTATCAGCCGGTGAGGCACGGCGGTACTGCGGATCCTGGCCACGGCGGCGGGCCTTCCAGTCGAAGAACCAGGTCCAGGCAAGACGCCAGCGGTGGAGAGGCCACACCCCGTCGATGCCGGGGTAGTACATCTGGTAAGGGATGTTGCCGTCATCGTCGTAGTAGTACTTTTCGGTGGACGCCTTGCCGCTGCCCGGGCGGTAGTGGACGTTCTTGTTGTTGACCAGGTTCACGCGGTATCCCAGCGGCGTGCGCGGCCGTCCGCCGACCCGGCTGCCCAGCATCCGCAGGGCGTTACGGTGCACCATGAAAGCGTTGTGGGCGTCCATGGTGTTTTCAAGAACGAGCACCCAATTACAGTCGAACATGGTGAAGGACGGGCGGCAGATGTTATGTTCTTCGAACATCTCCGGCGGGATGTCTTCCTCGGGCGCGACGGGCTCGCCGTCGCCCATCCAGACGAAGACCATGCCCTTGAGGGTCACGGTGGGGAACTTGCGGGCCTTCATGCCGAGCGCGCCGACCATCATGGAGTCGGGGCCCTCGGTGAGAAAGGCAACACAGTTGCCGTCGCCGTCGAAGGTGGCGCCGTGGTAGGGGCAGGTCAGGAACCCCTCGAAGTAACAGCGGCCCATGGACAGATACACCGCGCGGTGGGGGCACCAGTCCAGCAGCGCCTGCACGTCGCCCTGCTTGTCCTTGAAGAACACCACATCAGTGCCCAGCATCCGGAGCATGGTGGGCTGGTTTTTCTTGACGTCCTTGGCGGGCAGAGCAGGATACCAGTATTCGCGAAAGCCGTTGGGAGGGATGCGGCTGCGCCGGTCGCGCGGATTATCGGGGACTTTGAAGGGAGGCGTCGAGTCGAAGCCCTGGGTTCCCCGGCGCATGTTCTTGTAACCACCAGGATAGCCGGAAAGCGGTTTGAGCAAAAGGCGCTTAAGTCCCATATCGTTGCCCTCGTCTCATAGCGTGATCGGTTACCGCCATATTAGCAGAACGGTCAAGTGGAAGGGGCCGCGCGGGCGCGGCCGGTCACCGTATGAACGAAGGAAGGGCGAATGATCATTCGCCCCTACAATCCCACGGTGTGACGGATTATGGGCGACCCTAGAACGGGTAGGGTTGGCCGCCGCCGACGGCTAATACCTGGCCGGTGATGTAGGATGCGTCGTGGGAGGCGAGGAAGGCGATGGCCGCCGCCTGCTCGTCGGCCTCACCACGCCGCCCCATGGGGATTTCAGAGTTGCGGGTCGCCGAGCGGTACTCTTCCTGGTCGGCGCGCTCGCTGGGCGGCAGCTCCGGCGGAGCGACCATTACCCCGTGATCGCGGGGCGTAACCCGATCTTCTGCCGCGGTCCCGCTCGGCGCGACACAGTTGACACGTATGCCCAGGTGGGCGACCTCGCGCGCCAATGAGGTGGTGAGCCCGATCTGCCCAGCCTTGGCGGCGGCGTAGGGGACCCGGAAGCGTCCGGTCACGGCATGGGTGGCGATGTTGACAATGGCACCGGAGCCCTGCTCGATCATGTAGGGAAGAGCCGCGCGGCAGCACCACATGGCGGTCCAGAAGCTGCGGTCCATCTCCGCCTGGATCTGGTCGGGTGTGTAGTGCTGGAAGGACTGAAACCAGATGGTTCCGCCAGCGATGTTGGCGACGACATCGATCCTTCCGAAAGCGTCGTGGGCTTTGGCCATCAGGGCCTCGGCGTTATCCCACCGGGAGAGGTCACCAAGAGAGACCTCACAAGAGCCACCAAAATCGAGGATCGCCGCCCGCACACGCTCGGATGTCTCGGCCACCATGTCGCCGATAACTACGGACGCGCCCTCTTGCGCCAAACGACGTGCGGTAGCGGCGCCGATGCCCTGCCCGCCTCCGGTAATAACGGCGACCTGGCCCTCAAACCTGCGGGCTCCTGCTGCTTTCGGGTCCAATATGGTAGGCATTTACATCAGGGCTGAACTAACGGACTGACAACTCAGGCTTATTCTGTTAACCGGCGACGTGCGCTCAGTCGATTCCGTTGCCGTTGCGCAGCCGGGCGCTTGCGGCTTCCAGATCACTGATACACCGCGGCAACTGCTCGATGATCTGGGGACGCTCAGGCGAACCTTGGCCGTTACGTTCCAGCGTGGCGGTAAGCGCGCAATCGTGCCGGTCAACACGGTCATCATTTCCTGATGCCGGCGCTCAGCGTCTGCGCGCTCTGCCGTCCGCGTTCGGCGTCGATCCCTCTGGTCAAAATAGTATGCCAGCAATTGCGGCACCCCCAGGGCAGCGAGAACGATGGCAATGTATGCCGCGCTTCCGAGATATTGTAGCGTACTGCAACAAGCTGCCGTCAGACCGGCGCCGAGCTCAAGCTGGGGTCGCGTCTGAGCTGGAGAAGAACTGCTTTTCCAGATCTGGGTCGGCTACGCCGAGGAGGTCATTGGTGTAAAGACGACACGAACGCAGCCACAGCACCAGTATGGCGTTATTGACATACATTTGCGGGAGCTCGCGCCCATGCTCCATACGTGCGTGCGCGCGAATTCCCGCTTCGAAAAACTGCTCGAGGAATGGCGTGGGTTCATTGTCCAACGCGCACGCCTCCAGGATTTCGGGAGGCGCCTCCAAGCAAAGCATGCAGGGAGACGCCTCCGCCAGCCGAATGTATTCGGGTTCCTGCTCCTGGGTAATCACGCCAAATCACAGGTTCATCTGGGGAACCATGTAATTTTCCATCTTGTTGTAGATCTGGAGCCGGCTGCGCTGCGCGTCCAGAACCACCAAGCGGCCGCGCCCCTCGTCGAAGTGGACGTCGGTGGGCAGGGCGAAACGCCATTCGGACTCGGTGGTGGGCACCTCGCGGCGGCGCTTCAGGTAGTCGGCGTTGGCGACCACTGTCATGTCCGCCCACTTGCTGAGCCACTGGGCGTCGCCGATGAGGGAGATGATGAAGTTGCCCTCTTGGTCGAAGACGTGAACGCGCCCGGGATGCATGCCATTGTCGCTCCAGTCGGCGACGTACACATCGCCACGCGAGTCTACGGTGACCTTAACGGGGAGGTGCATCTGGCCGCGCTTGGTGCCCGGCTCACCGAACTGCATCAGCCACTCGCCGTCGGCGGTGAACTTCTGCACCCGGTGGTTCCGATGGTCAGCTACGTAAACCGACCCGTCGTTCTGGCCGACGGTGATGCCCCACGGAGAATTGAACTCGCCGTTCCCCTCACCGAGTGAGCCCCAACTGGCGATCAACCGACCATCGGAGGTGAACTTGTGCGCCTCGTGACTGCGGCCGTCGGTGCAATAGAGGTTGCCGTCGGCGTCGACGGCCAGGCTGGAGGTGGCGTGTTCCTTGCCATCGTCCCCGGGGACGGCGCTCCACCGGGCGATGAAGGTCCCATCCTTTTCGAACTCCGACACCATGTTCAGCCATTCATCGGCCACGTAGATGTGCCCGTTGGGCGCGAGAACCATGCCAGAAGGCCAGATGAATTCGCCTTCCCGGTCGCCGTACTTTCCGAACTCGCCAGTGAATTCCTCGTCGCCTTCATTTTCGCCCAGGTCAACGATGCTGACCCGAGCGCCATAGGCGAGGCGATTCCACGGCACGTTAGAAATGCCCTCGATGCCACGGTTCAATACGTACACCGTGTTACCCTCGAAGGCCATCGAAGTGGGCTGGCTGAAGCCCATGCCGGACGCGGCTCCCCGGCCGACCGAGTGGCTGTAGTCGTACACCCGGCCCTTGGCTATTTGCGTAAGCATATCTTTACCTGCTCGTTGCCTGTGTGTCTGGGTCTGGGCAGATGGGCCGTCGTGGCCCGTTGTGCCCATAACTGCGGGGCCAGCAGACTTGCACCCACTGGCCCCGGTCGGTTTTGCCAATCAGCGTGTCCCGTTGACCGGAACCCGTAGCCCGTTAGACAAACGCGACTTTCTCGAAGCTTCCGCTGACGATGGGGTTGGCGTCCAGGCCCATCCAGTCTTCCAGGATGGCGGAGTAGACGCCGCGGAAGTCGGTGCCGGGAACCAGGTCGCCCTGTTCCAGATCCTCGGGCTTGGAGGACGGGTACTCACCGTATTCGCCACCCTTGATCGGGTCGCCCATCATGAGGACGAGGCCGGCCGCGCCATGGTCGGTGCCGCTGCCGTTATCGTGGACGCGGCGGCCGAACTCGGAGAACATCATCAGGATGATGTTGTCGCTGGCGTTGTTCTCACGCAGGTCGTCGAAGAAGCTGGACACCGCGGCGGAAACGTCGCGCCAGAGACCATCATGCATGCCGACCTGGTTGGAATGGCTGTCGAAGCTGCCGTGGTCGCAGTAGAGCAGGCGGGTGCCGAGGCCAGCCTGATGCACCTGGGAAATGCCCTTCATCTTGCGGGCGATGGGGGTGTCGGGATATTCGACGGTGCTGCTGTACTGCTCGGGAGCGACCTTCAGGATGTCGGCGGCCTTGAGGCCGTCGAGGCCGGTCTGGCCCAGATAGTCCATCACGAAGCCGTTGCCGATGGTTGGGGAGTACAGGCGGGTGAAGCGGTCGATGATCTTGTCCCGTTGCATTTCCTCCTGGATGCTGGTCAGCATCCCGAAGTTCTCCAGGTCGTCCACGCAAGCCACCGGCACGCCAGAAAGCGCCAGGGCGCGAGGCAGGCTCGGGCCAAAGCTCACGGCGGTGACCACGTTTTCCTTGTTGGGGTCGATGTCGCGGGCGGCGCGTCCCAACCAACCTTCCGTGCCCAGCTTGTCCGGCTCACAGGTGTGCCAGATGTCCATGCTGCGGAAGTGGCTGCGGGGGCTGTTCGCGTAGCCGACACCGTGGATGATCGCCATGTTACCGGTGTCCCAGAAGCGGCGCAGCGGGGCCAGTTCGGGGTGGAAACCGATGCTGTCGTTGAGCTTGAGGATACGCTCGTCCGGCACGCCGACTACGGGCCGCTTGTCGCGGTACAGGGGCTCGGCGTGGGGGATTACCGTGTTCATGTAGTCGTTGCCGCCGGTCAGCTGCAACACCACCAGAACGGGATCTTTCTTCGTTGAGGTCATTGTGCTTGCTCCTGTGGATATCGTTCCGCGGAGGCGGAGCGCGAGACGGTCGTTGCGGCGACGCCCTAACCGCGTCGCCGCAGTGATTACGTCAGGCGTACTGGTAGTCGCGCAGCGAAACGATTAGCTGCAGCATTTCGGAAATGCGTTCCTCGGAGGCGCTCACGTCGGCGTCAGTCGCCCAGGAAACGTTGCCGGAGGTCTGGGCGTGGGAGACGAGCTCCTCGCGGGTGGCGGCGTCGACTTCCAGCGGACCCATCAGATCGAGGCAGCTGTCCACCATAGCGGCGGCAGTGAGGTCGCCCTGCGCCTGCATGCGGTTGATCATGGAGCGGATGCCGGGGCGGTTCACGTCGCTGACCATGTCGGCGGTGAAGTTGATGCGGCGCATCAGGGAGCCGCTGTTGATCCACTCCACGCCGGTGTGCCAACCCTCCACGCTGGGCGGGTTGAGCAGGTCCTGGCCCATGTAGGTGGGCTGGCGAGCAATCTCGCCCAAGCCCGGGCCGGGGAACTCGTAGCCGCCGACCAACCGCAGAGTGCCTACCACCACTTCGGCGGGGCTCTTCAGGCGGGCGTAGCGTGCGTTCTTGAAGAAGTCGCTGTTGAACAGGACGCGCAGAACGGCCGTCATGCCACCGCCGGAGTCAACGAAGGTGTCGGCTAGCAGGTCGATGGCATCCTCGTCCTTGGGCGGAGTCACCTGCCATGCGGGCACCTGGGCCTCGTCGGCGACGAAGAAGTTGTACAGGTGGCGGGCGATGAAGGTGGCCGTGGCCGGGTGGTCGCAGACGATGTTGATGATGTCTTCGCCGTTGAAGTTGCCACTCTCGCCGAGGAAGGTCTTTTCCCCGTCATCATGGTCTTCGGGCAGGTACTGGAACTGCCAGTCGTGACGGCCAATGGGACCGCGCGGCAGCTTGGCCTCGAAGGTCCAGCCGGTGAAAGCGCGGGAGGCTTCGCGGACGTCAACCTCGGTGTAGGTGCCGACGCCCATGCTGAACAGCTCCAGCAGTTCGCGGCCCCAGTTCTCGTTGACAGCGTCGGAGTGGTTTTCGAAGTTGTCCAGCCAATAGATCATCGCCGGGTTCTTGGCAATCTCCAGCAGGAGTTCCTTGTAGTTGCCCATGCCCTTCTCGCGGAACAGGGCGACCATGCGGGTGATCTCGTCGTAGTGGTCGACTTTGGACACGCCGGTGGCAAAGATCTGATGCCAGAACAACGCCATCTTCTCTTCCAGCGGCCGCTTGGTGTTTATCATGAAGTGCAGCCATTCGGCCGAACCCATACCCTGAATGGTGCCCGGGCGCCAGGTCCACGGCTGGAAACGAACCAACTCGTAACGGTCAATGGCCGGCTGGCTGTCCGGATCGAGCAACTCTTCAACGGTGGCTTCGTACCCGTTGGCGGCGCGAGCTTCCAACTCTTCGCGGGACGCTCCGAAACCGGCACGACGCATCAGATGGGCCATCAAGGCGATGTCCTGAGATGCCATCTTTTTGCCTCCTATTTGTGTTGGCATTGGTGGCGCATATTATCTGATATGCTCTATCTACCTGTCAACGATAACTGCGCCGGCGGCATCTATCTCGCCGGTATTTCGGCAATCGAGCGATGGCTCTCAAATCACCCGACATGCGGCGTAACTTCCGCAACCTGCCCCCCGCTTCCACCGTGCGCCAACCGCCCTCACTGGGTTGGATGCTGCTCATGGCAGCGGCGTTGTTCGCGTTGTTCCTGCCCATTGTTGGCCCGCTTGACGACCACCACTTCGCGGAGCGCACCCACAACCACGGTCACATCTACCTGAACGGCGTTCCCGTAGCGCACCACCACGCCTACGAGGGTTCTCCTCAACACCCCCATCAAGAATCAGCGGCCCGCTTCTCCCAACCTGGCGAGTACGGCGGTCAAGAGGAAATCCTCTACCTTGCCCCGGCCGCGGCTGGCTTGACGCTGGCAGCGCTCAACGCGCCCTACCATCCTGCTCCGGAATCGCTACGTCCTCCCCTGCCTGTGGCCAAGGAAAACAATCCGCTGGAGCGGTACGCACCGGGGTCAGGCCGTGCCAGCGGGGAAAGCATTTCACCGCCACTACCGCCTCCAATCGCCTGAATCCTCCCTTCAATCCGTTCTAACTCCGGCGCTCGATGGCTGCCCCGCGACGGTAGCCGGCGCCTGTCTATCCTGACGGAGGATTCTGTCCATGCAGACACCACACTATCGCAGTATTCGGCCGGCTTTAGCTCTGGCCCTGACCATCGTATTCCTGGCGGCTCTGTCCTGCGGAACCGCCAATGAACCCGATCCTGCCATGGCGCCCAGGGCTGCGGCCGGTGGGACTGTCGAGTCCCACGCAATGAGCGAACACCGCAATGACGGCCAGACCGGGCAGGCAATGCCGAGCCATACACCAGCCGATGCGGTCGTTATCGACCTGCCCATCGCCGACCGAGGTACGAGCCTGACTCGCGACGACCTGCGTGTCTCGCAGGGGGACATGGTCCGCCTGGTGATCGAGGCCGACGAAGAGGGCGAGGTCCACCTGCACGGCTACAACCTCACCGCGTCAGTATCGCCTGGGTATCCTGGCGAGTTGGTCTTCGAGGCCGCCACCGCCGGCGCATTCGCTCTGAACTTTCACGTATTCGCAGCCGAAAACAACAAAGCGGCGGGCGATCATCACGGCGCTGAGGCGCCTGAGACCGTGGTATCTGAAACGCCCCTAAGCGTCGCGATAATTGCGGAACCGGATGCGCACGGTGGCGTCGACGTTCAAATCGTGGCCGGTGGTTTCCGATTCGCACCCGAGCTGGTGGACCAGGCCCACACGCCCGGCGCGGGGCACGCCCACATCTACGCGGATGGCGTCAGACTAGCGCGAGTTTTCGAGAATGAGTACCACATAGAAAAGCTGACTCCAGGCGAGCACGAAATTCGGGTGTCACTCAATACCAACGACCATAGCGATTTGATGTACGGCGGGAAAAACGTGGAGGCCACGGCAACCGTCACCGTACCCGATGTCGGACAAGGGCATGGCGACGGCCAGGATCAACAAAGTGCGGACGGGGATGGGCACGGGCACTCTCACGGAGCGCCCAGCGAACGCGAGGTGGTCGCCGAGGTGCATCTCGGGAACCTGGAAGTCTTTCCGTAGACCGACTTTAGGGAGTTTGAAATGAGTAGGGGCGAATAATCATTCGCCCCTGCATCTTCGAATACACGGTGGTGATACTAGCGCTGCTCGATGGGCACGTAATCCCGGTCCATGGGACCGATGTAATGCAGGCGCGGCCGCAGGAGGATGTTGTTTTGGTACTGCTCGATGCACTGGGCAGACCAGCCGGGGACACGACCCAGGGCAAAGATCGGGATGAACAGGTCCGACGGTATGCCCAGCAGGTGGTAGATAGAGCCGGCGTAGAAGTCCACGTTGACGTAGATGCCGCGGTCCCGATAGGGGGCCATCACGTCCTCGGACAGGTGGGTGAGGATCTGGAACCAGCGCGGGTCGCCGCGCTTTTCGCCCAGCGCTTGGGAGCGATCGCGCAGATGGCGCGCCCGGGGGTCCTCGGCCTTGTAGACGCGGTGGCCGAAGCCCATGATGCGCTCACGGTTGTCCAACTTGTTGCGTGCGTACTCTCCCGCGTTCTCGGGGTTGCCGATTTCCATCGACATCTTCATCACTTCTTCGGCGGCGCCGCCGTGAGCCGGCCCCTTGAGCGTGCCCACCGCGCCGGAGACGGCGGCGTGCAGCGTCGAGTTGGTGGAGGCGGAAACGCGGGCAGCAAAGGAGGACGCGTTGACGCCGTGTTCGGCGTGCAGGATGAAGTCCACGTCCATTAGGGAGACGGTCTCGTCGTCCGGCATCTCGTTGAAGAGCATGTAGAGGAAGTTGCCGGCGAGGTTCAGGTCGGGGTTGGGCGCAACCGGCTCCAGTCCGGACCGGATGCGATGATGAGCCGTTACGATAGTTGGCGCCTGGGCGGTCAACCGAAGGGCCTTCCGGACGTTGGCTTCCTTGGAGTTGTCCTCAGACTCATCGTCAAAAGCGGCCAGGCCGATGAGAGCTGTCTGGAGGACGTCCATGGGATGCGCCGATTTGACCGCGTCGATGACGGTGATGATCTCATCGGGGATGCGACGGTTGGCCCGCAGGTAGCCATCCGTCTCTTCGAGCTGGGTTCGATTTGGCAGCTCACCGTACAGCACCAGGTGGATGATTTCCTCAAAGGTGGACTTTTCGGCCAGATCGTGTATGTCGTAACCACGATAGAGCAGTTTTCCGATATCGCCGTCGATGAAACTGGACTCCGTGGTGTCCATGTAGACGTTCATCAAACCGCGGTGCAGTTCGGGCTGGTCGGCCATCTGTGTACTCCTTGGTCAGGGGCTTGGCTACGGGTGTGCCGCCCCGTTCACTCCGGCGGAAATCGCCCGTTCCGGCGGTAGGTTATGCTAGCATCGGGTTCGGCGGAGTGTCAACCGAAACCGGCCACCGGCCGAGCCTTCCAGCCGCAGGTTTTGAGTATGAAATACGGTATGATCCTACCCAACGTCGGGACCATGGCGCACATCGAATCGCTGATGCAAATCGCCCAGCGCGCCGAGGATCTCGGCTACAACGGCGTGTTCCTCAGCGACCACATCGCGATACCCACGGAACTGCGCTCGGCGTACCCGTATCGGAGTGACGGCCGGTTCCCGCTGACGGCTTCCGATCGGATCCTGGAACCGGTAACGACGCTGTCCTATCTGGCGGCGGTGACGCGGCGGCTGCACCTGGGGTTCAGCGTGCTGGTGCTGCCGTATCGGCATCCGGTGCTCAACGCCAAGATGCTGGGCACGCTGGACGTGATTTCCAACGGCCGGCTAATTGTCGGAGCCGGTGTCGGTTGGATGGAAGAGGAGTTCGCCGCTCTGAACTCCGATTTCCACGCAAGTGGAGCCGTAACCGACGAACACATCAAGATGCTGCGGGCCTTCTGGACCGAGACCGCACCCGACTGTAAGGGGAACCATTACAGCGTCGCCGGCCTGGGAATGGCGCCTCAGCCCGTGGCTCAACCTCACCCGCCGATCTGGACGGGCGGGATCAGCCCACCGGCTCTGCGTCGGGCCGCCAATCTGGCCGACGGGTGGCACGGAGTCCGGCAGAGTCCGGACGACGTGGCACGGGTGGCGGGCCACATTGGCGAACTTCGGGCGGCCGCCGGCAGCGAAACGGAGGGTTTTACCATCTCGCTGCGGGCCGGCTTAGACGTCACCGACGAGCCCTTCGACGGCGGGGGGCGAACTCCGCTGCGGGGTTCTCCGGAGCAAGTGGCCGGCGACCTGGCGGAATACGAGCGGGCCGGTCTGGACTACCTTGTGGTGGAACCCAGGGCCGTCACGCCGGAGCAGTTGATCGATCAGCTGGAGTGCTTCATTACTGTCGAGCGGCCCTGAGTTACTGGGCAGTCCAGCCTCCGTCCACCACCACCTCGCTGCCGGTGACAAAGGACGACTCGTCGGACGCCAAGTAGAGCACGGCGTTGGCAACTTCCTCGGCCTCGCCGTACCGGCCCATGGGAATGCGGGACAGCATGATCGAAAGCCGTTCCGGATCGTCGCGGCCGGCCCGAGTCATCTCCGTCACTATCGGGCCCGGGTGCACCGAGTTGACCCGGATGCCCCGGTTCGCATACTGCAACGCCGCTGCCTTGGTGAAGATGCGCACCCCGCCCTTGGAGGTCTGGTATGCGGACCCGTTGTACGGCACGCCAACGATACCCAACTGCGACGAGATGTTGATGATGGAACCGCCGCCGGCATCGAGCATCGCCGGAACGCTGGCGCGCGTGCCCAGGAACACACCCTTCAGGTTCACGTCGATGGTGCGGTCCCACAGTTCCACCGGTTCCTCGTGGATCTGGAACGAACTGCTGCCGATGCCCGCGTTGTTCACCAGCACGTCGAGGCTGCCGAACTGCGCCACCGCCTGGGCCACGGCCGACTGCCAGTCGGCTTCCTGGGTCACATCGAGGTGCACGTAACGGCACTGCCCGCCATCGGCCGCGATCGACGCTGCCGTCGCCTCGCCGTCCTCGTCCAGGATATCGCCGATGACCACCGCAGCGCCTTCCCGGACGAACAACCGAGCCTCGGATGCCCCCATCCCGCGCGCGCCGCCGCTGATTAGCGCAACCTTGCCGTCCATCCTGCCCATGCTCTCACCTCGTCAGAAGTTGTATGGCGTCCACGGCATCAGGGGCACAGCGAACGCCCGGTCGGCGCGCTGGACGGCGCCCGAGGTCGCCTCGTCCACCATTCCCGCCCGCTGCAACGTACTGAAACTGGCCGCCCCCAGGTAAACCGTCGCCAGGGCAGATACGCTGATCGCCAAGTCCGCGCCGCCGGTGACCGGCCGACAGTCGCCGCCCTCCGGCGACATCTCCAAGCTCCAGCACCCCTGGTTCCATTCGCAGAAGTCGTCGCGGATTTCCAGCACCAGACGGTCGTTGGCGGCGTAGGTCCGCTGCTCCAGAGCGGCGCGGGCGTCGACAACTCGGACCCACAGGCCGTCGCGGGTCGACCGCTGCAATCGGCGTGGGTCAGCTAGCATCCAGGGGAGTGGATCGTCCACGGGCCGCCTCATGGCCTCGGTACGCTCGTACAGGTCGAGGTCGAAGCAGAACCGCCACAGGGCGGCGGACGCCTCGCGCGTGGTGGCCACCAGCTCGTTGACCGTCACCGTGGGCCGCTGGGTGCGGTATGAGGCGTAGCCGTCGATGCGCCCGTCCTCCACGTACGCCACGTGGAACACGCCGCCGGATCCTCCCTGGGAGTGGATGGGGTCATTGGCCGCGTCTTCCCAGTGGTGCATGGCGCGCTGGAACATGGCGGGCCGGCCCTGGGTGCCGCGACGGGACACCTCGGGCAGCATCTTCATGATGTCTGCGGGCGCCACGAACTCCAGGCGGCCGGGACTATCCAATCGGCGGTCGTAGGCGCTGTGGCGCTTTTCAATAGACCACTGCTCATGTACGGCGCCGATGCCGTAGCCGAAACGCCCGTAGATGCCACTCTCGGTGGCGAACAGGGCGGCCAGGGGTTCGCCCCGCTCGTGGATTCCGTCTATCTGGTGGCGCATCATCTGGGTCATGATGCCCCGCCGGGTGTGCGTGGGCTGCACCTCCACGTTGGACACCCCGGCCACGGCGCACGTGCCGCCCGGTATCGACATCTCCAGCAGGTGCGAGTGGCACCCGCCGACGATCTGCCCGTCCTCGAACACGGCGATGGATCGGCTCAGGTCAAAGCGGGGCCGCAGATGCTCGGGGTCGTGGTTCAGGCGGTTGCCGTGGGCACGCGACTCGGTGCGCATCCACCGCTCAAACTCGTCGGGGGTAATGTTTCTCAGTTCCAACATTGCAGGTAGGCACTAGCATCAAGATAATGAAACACGCTGCTCATTCTATCGGGTTCAACGTTGACACGCCCGTCGGTTCGAAGTGGCGAACGTTACGGGTTACTACGGTGAGACCGCGGCTCCAAGCGATCGCCGCGATTTGCAGGTCGGAACTTGTGAAGCCCAGTTCCGCGTGCAAGACGCCCCAACGCCTGGCGGCCGTATCATCGAATACGAGCACACGGTCCTTGAACAACGCCGTCACCGACTCCAACCAACGCTCAAGCTGCGCGGCGAATTCGGGCTGGCGTCTGCGTTGCCGGGCGATGCCGTACAAGATTTCGCCCACGGTGATGACGCTGGTGTAAAGTCTGTCGGGGGTTTGATTGCGCACCCAAGCGGAAACAACGGCGTTCCGTTCGGGCCTCCGCAATGCTGAGACGACGTCGGTGTCCAACAGGTACATTAGAGATCGATTTCCCTGGGATGGAAGTCCCGGGTTCGCGTCGGCAACTCGAAAGAGTCGTCATCGGGAGCCTTGGGTATGGCCAGGAGGTGCTCGATAAAGTCCGGCTCTCCGGCTTTCTCCGCTTGGCACAGCCGTTCATACTCTTCAGCAGCGATGACGACCACCGCGGGCTGGCCCCGCCGGGTAACCTGCTGAGGCTCGCCGGACAACGCAGCGTTGACCAGCGCGCTGAACTTATTCTTCGCGTCCTGTATGGGCCACTCTGCCATGACGTTCTCCGGCTAGATTGGGATGTCTAGTTGATGCCCGGCCTCACGCCGATTCATAAAGCTGCCACCAACACCCTCTACTTAAACTCGGCGTGGTCAACGTTCCTCAGTTCCAGCGTTCAGTTGGTGCTTCCCGGCGGTCAGAGTTCATACACATTGAGCTGCAGGTGAAACTGGAGGTTCGGAACCTCATCCGTTCTCGTGCAACAATCTCAAAAAATCTGCCACCACCCCCGTCTGGGTCCTGATAGCATCTGTTGGCATCAAAGTGTTCTACCACTCGAATACCATGGTGCCTGAACAACCGGTCCCGTTCGTGGTCGTGAACCGTACGTGACGGTGGATGGAACGGCTCACCATCAACTTCCAAGATGCCCCACTTTTGCCGGTCACAAATCAGGAAATCGGCTTCTCTGTTGCGTCGGTTCCGTTGTTCGCCTAACCTAGCCATGCAGTTCGGCAAAAACAGAACTCCTTTGGTGTCTAGCGCACCAGCAATTTTCCTTTCGCTCGCGGAGCGAAATTTCATATTGTTCCATTTCAGGCTAGGAGGAGGATTAACGCCATATGACAAACCTTGGTTATTAATGCGCTTGCCTCGCGCAATTTCTAGCAATTCGCTTCGCCAATCGGAATCGAGTTCGATATCAACCAGTTCAGCTCTTGCAGTGAATTGCCTGATGTACGTCTCTGGAGGCAAAACCGCCTCAATCGCAGCTCTGACCTGCTCATTTATTCGGTTCCTGTTGGCACTGAGAACATCATATGCTGCTCTTGGGCCAGTTAACTCAATATGCAATCCGGTGAGTAGTTGATTGCCCGAGAGCCAGTTGTCGCCCGAGTCCCATGTGTCAATGGTACATGACAAGAGTACGCCAGCCGAATCTTCCTCTCCACCGTCAATTAAGAAGCTCGCTGCACTCGCTATCAGGACATCATTTCCTGGTAGGTCCATAAATGTCACATTCCAATTGAACCAATGAAGTGGGCCCGACAGGGTTCGAACCTGTGACCTGCCGATTATGAGTCGGATGCTCTTCCACTGAGCTACGGGCCCCGAACGCGCGGCGCGTGTATCGATATTGCGCCGACTTTCAGGTTAGACCCCGACTGCCCAGCCGTCAAATGCCCAGGCGCTCGCGGTATTCCGGGTCCCATTCCGCCAGCTGCCGGCGTTCCACCAGCTCCTCGGGGTCCAGGGTCGGCGACGGCTCGCCGGTGGTGGGCACCTCGGTGATCACCGCGGCGTCGGCCCACGCGGACACCTGCTCGGCCGGCTTGCCCAGCAGCATCTCCAGCAACGGCACGTTGTCCTGGCCGAAGTTCGGAGCCGGCCCCCGGATCTCCAGCGGGGTCTTCGAAAGCTTGTACGGCCGGCCCATGATGATGCGGGTGCCCATGTCCCGCTCCGGCGGATACTCCACCCGCTCCAGGAAGTTGCGGCTCCGGTAGTGCGGGTCGAAATGCACCTCCTTTCCGCTGAGCACGGGCCCGGAGGCGATCCCCCTGGCCTGCAGGGCGTGCATCATCTCGTACTTGTCGTGGCGCTTCGTCCACTGCCCGATGGCCTCGTCGAGCTCGTCGTGGTGCTTCTGCCGGCCGGCCAGCGTGGCGAACCGCGCGTCCGTTGCCAGGTCGTTCCGCTCCATCAGGCGACACAGGGACTGCCACTGCTCGGTGTCCGCCACCGACAGTGTGATCCACTCGTCTTCGCCGGCGGCAGGATACGCCCCTTGGGGCGCGCGGTTGGGGTGGCGGTTCCCGATGCGCTCTCCTTCGCGACCGTTGGCGATGGCGTCCATCAGGTACTCGGACAGGAACATCACGCCGGCCTGGTACATGCCGATGTCCACCCACAGGCCCTTGCCCGTGCGGTTTCGGTACCGCAGCGCCGACCCGATGGCCAGCATCGCGCTCCACGTGGACAGGAAGTCCACGAAGGAACGCCCCGCCTTGGACGGCTCGTCGCCGGGGTAGCCGGTGATCCAGCAGTGGCCGTGGGTGCCCTCCTGCGTGGTCGCCTGCGCCGGGTATGAGGAGTATGGCCCGTCGCCGTGGCCGTAACCGGTGTTGGACACCATGATGATGTCCGGACGCAGCTTCCGCAGGTTGGGGTAGTCCAGGTTCCACCGGCGCATGACGCGGGGAGTGAAGTTCTCCATCACCACGTCGCTGACCATCACCAGCTCGCGGAAGATCTCCCGGCCTTCCTCCTGCGCCATATCCAGCACCATGGACCGCTTGCCGCGGTTCAGCAGCTGGTAGGTGGAGGGACGGTTCCACCAGTCCACGCCCGGATCGTTGTCGGGGAACGTACCGTAGAGACCGCCGCCCCGCGTTATGTCCGGCCGACCGGGACCCTCGATCTTGATCACCTCCGCCCCCAAGTCAGCCAACTGCCCACCCGTGTAGGGCAGCGCGAACACGTAGGTGGAATCCAGGACCCGGATTCCTTCCAGGGGCAATGTGGCCATGTCACTTCAACTCCCGCATGGATTAGCCATACCGGTCAGGATTGCTCACCGCTCAGTTGTGCTTGCAACTGGCGGATGCGCTCTTCCGCCGCTGCCAGCGCTGCCTCCACCAGCATAAAGTCGCACAGGTAGCGGCCCGTCTTGCGGTCGTAGAACCGCAGGTTCGTTTCGTCGTCAACGTCCCAGTCCCACGCTGGATGCCAGCACGAGCACAGGTCCAGCGTCGGGCTGTAACCCCATATCATCCCATCCGCTTCCGTCGTCAGGTCAATTGCCTGATATTCGCCGTCAACCAGGCGGTCGCCGGCCAGCGCGTAGCCGTAGAAGTCGCCGCCGGTGGGGTCGACCCGCCAGTACTCGGCGATGCCCAACCTGGCGTACAAATCACGCTTGAACCCAGTATCCCTGCGGTGGGTAGTCTCCGACGCTACTTCCATCACGAAGTCCGGGGGTTTGCCCACCTCCCAGATGATGTAGCCGTTGCGCGGCAGGATGGACGCGGCTTCCACGCCGAAGGCCACCAGCAGGTCCGGCTCGACACGATTGTTCATGTTGTATGGGTCGAAGTTCAGCACGCAGGGCGCCCGCACCAGCGTGCCCGGCCGCGCCGCAAAATGATGGGCAACGAAGTAGCCGGACTTGTTGATGGTGGGGCTCTGTATCATGTCCCGCGGTTCCGGGTCGGGGCAAACATAGTCATCCGTAAACGGAACCGGGGGAGCGCCCGTGGTTTGCGGTTGCGTAACCATCTCAAACCTCCACCACCAGAATAACCTAGATGATTTCCAGCTGCCGCATCACCGACAGCGTTTCGCGGTCGTAGCCAAGCCCGTCGACGAAGATCTCCTCGTTGTGCTGGCCCAGCGTTGGCGCGGCCATGCGCAACTGGTATCCGGTCGGCGTCATGCGGAACAACTCGGCCGGAACCTTGACCCGCCCAATCACCGGGTGCTCGGTCTCCCGGTAGAACTCGCGGGATTCCAGCTGCGGGCAGTCCGCCAGTTCCGTCGGCGTTTGCACCAGCCCGAAGAGCATGCGCTTTTCAGCCGCCGCGGGGAACAGTTCCCACTTCTCGCGGTCCTTGATGGCGTCCAGCACCACCTGGTCCATGGCCGGCCCGTTGCGGACCCGCTGCGCCCGGTCGGCAAAGCGCGGTTCCAGCAATTCGGGAGCGCGGAAGAAGTCGGCGATATCATCCCAGGTCGCGCCGCCCCCGGCCTGCACGATGATCCAGCCGTCCTTGCAGGGCATGGGGTTCTCCCACATGGTGCCCGGCGCCCGCCGAACCTGCACCCCGCCGATGAACGGGTAGATGGTCTGCGTCGCCATCATGGTGGACGCCACGCACTCGGTGATCGACACGTCCACGTGCTGTCCCACCCCGTGCCGGTCCTGCGCGAACAGCGCCATGGCCGTCGCACCGGCGCCGAACAGCCCGCCCTGGTACTGGGCCTGGAAGCCGCCGTGTTTCAGCGGCGGGCGGCCCTGCACTCCGCTGATCCCCATCACCATCCCCATGGCGTAGGACACTATCTCCTCGCCGGCGTACTGGCTGTAGGGACCGGTCTGGCCAAAGGGCGTGATCGAGGTCATCACCAGGTTGGGATTGATCGCCGACAGTGCCTCGTAGCCGATGCCCAGGTCGTCCAGGTGTCCCGGCCGGTAGCTCTCGATGACCAGGTCAACGTGAGGGGCCAGTTCCTTCAGGATGCGGCGGCCGGCCGCGGTCTCCAGGTTCAGGGTGATGCCCTTCTTGTTCAGGTTGAGGATGAGGAAGAAAAGGCTTTTCTCAGGGTGCGGGTCATCGTGGTAATACGGACCCACCCGCCGCATTGCCGACCCGCCGGTGGGCTCAACCTTGAGCACGTCCGCACCATAGTCCGCCAGCAGCCGCGCACAAAAAGACCCGGCAATGTCCTCGCTCAGGTCCAGTACCTTGATCCCGCTCAATGGCCCGTCAAACATGGCGGCGATTTTATCCCAAGCGGGCGACTGCGGCAATTTATCAAATACGCTGCACGACGCGAGGTATACTTATCGCGCCCCAAATCGTCGGCGCGCGTCGCCGACCACGCAAACCGGCAGGAGTTTCCCCGATGCTCATCGACCCCAAGACCTTCGAACGGTTCAACATGATCCTCACCGGCGTCGTGGTGCCACGGCCAATCGCTTTCGTGTCCACTGTCTCGACCGACGGCGTGGTGAACCTGGCCCCCTTCAGCTTTTTCAACGCCATGGCCTACAACCCGCCCACGGTCATTTTCTCCTCGTCGCGCCGCGCCCCGGGCTGGCAGGACAAGCGCAAGGACACGCTGACCAACATCGAGGAGACCGGCGAGTACGTCGTCAACGTGGTGGTGGACGATATCGCGGCCGCCATGAATGCCACCGCCGCCGAGTACCCTTCCGACGTATCGGAGTTCGACATCGCCGGCCTGACCGAAGCGCCCAGCGAAATCGTCAAGGCGCCCCGCGTCCTGGAGTCCCCGGTGAACATGGAGTGTCGGCTGGTGCAGGTCGTGAACATCGGGGAGCAGCCTCACGCCCACGGCATCGTTATCGGCGAGATAGTCCGCATGCACATCAGCGAAGACGTGCTTTACGACGGCCCCAATGGCCTCCGGATCAATCATGCCGCGCTCAAGCCCACGGGCCGACTGGCCGGCAACATGTACTGCCACACTGACGACGTTTTCGAGCTGGTTCGCCCCACCTATACCGAGCAGGACGAGGGTGTCGGCAAGGCCGCCGATTAGCCGCGACGATTGAAGGAGTCTACCCCATGACCACCGCCGAAACCGAGATCAAGCTCTACGGCGCCGAATGGTGCCCCGACTGCCACCGTTCCAGGAACTACCTGAACAGCCGTTCAGTCGCCTATGAGTACATCAACGTCGATGGTGACGATGCCGCACAGGCCTACGTCAAACAGGTCAACGACAACCGGCTGATTATCCCGACTATCGTGTTTCCGGACGGGTCCGTCCTGGTTGAACCGTCCAACGCCGAATTGGCGCGCAAGCTCCGGGACTGATCGTCGGAACCGTTAATCGGGGAACTGCAACAGTTGCAGGACGTTCCCATCCGGATCCTGGAAGGTTGCGACCCAGCCGCCCCAATGCTCCTGCTCGGGAACGCGGATGAACGGCACGCCGACAGCGGCAAGGCGTTCGTGCTCGGCGCGAATGTCGTCTACACCCAGGTGGGGCATGACGCGCAGGGGGTCCTTGGACTCGCCGCTGACTGACCCGTGCCGGCCCACGTTGAAACGGATATCACCCAATTCAAAAGCGGCGAAACCCTCATCTTCATGGAATGAATGCAGGGGCAAGAGGAGGACGTCACGGTAGAACCGCAACATCCGGTCCAGGTCGTCGGTCCACAGCGTTATGCCGACAATGCCAGTGATCACAGGGAAATAAGACTAGCTGGCGTGCGAGTTCGCAGGCTCATCAGCCGGCGCGCACGAGCGGCACCAACCGTGAAAATCGACCCGTTGCCACATCACCTGGAATCGGGTCTCGTTGGAGACCTGATCACGCAATCGGATGATGATGTCGCTGCTGTCGTCGGCGTCGGCGATGTTCCCGCACCCGATGCATACCAGGTTCACGTGGGGGGAGACGTTGCTCTCGTACCGGGACTGCTTGGCGAAGGGCAGTTCCTGGATCAAACCACTCTTGGAGAGCACGCCCAGGGTCGAGTAAACGGTGGCCAGCGTCATTGAAGGAAAGTGCTGCTGGACCCGCTCGTGGATCTGCTGCACCGTGGGGTGGTCGGTGGAGTTGAGCACCGCCTCGGCAATGGCCAGGCGTTGGGGCGTCACCCGCACGCCCCCCTGACGAAGTTGCTGCACAACGGCGCTCTGTATCATCGACCCCTCCCGACACTGCGCGCGTAGCCTTCCGCAAAAACCGCTTCTGCAGCATCTATGAAAAGTATAGCATCGGACGTTTGCGGGCCGCAAATTGACCCGTCGAAACAAGCAACCTGCAGCGGCTGGACAGCCGGAGCCATCTGAGCTCGCCACCGCAACATCGCTATGGCAATGGCCGCGTTTTTTGGTGTAGGATGTCCCACCGCAACCGCATATGAGGAGCAGTTACAAATGGCTACCACGCGTCCCCGTCGTTTGGCTCGCTCGGTGTCCATAGTAGGCGCCGGTCTGTCCCAGTTTGGGGCTTACCCCGACAAGACCAGCCGCGACCTGTTCGTCGAAGCATTCCAGGACATGCAGGAAAACACCGATACGGGCATCTCGGCCCAGGACATCGAGGCTGGCTACCTGGGTAATTACTCGGCCGACCTGTTTGAGCACCAGGGCCACATGGCGCCTATCATGGCCGACTGGCTGGGGATGACGCCCACACCGATGACCCGTGTCGAGAACGCGTGCGCCAGCAGTGGCAGTGCCCTCCGAGAGGGCGTGATGGCCATTGCTAGCGGCATGTACGACGTGGTGCTGGTGGGCGGCGTGGAGAAGATGACCTCGCTGCCAACCGAGGGGGTCACTGACGTCCTGGCTTCTGCCGCGGACGGGTTGTACGAGGTGCCCGCCGGCCTGACTTTCCCCGGCATCTTCGGCGCCATTGCCAAGGCACACATGGACCGGTACGAGACCAACCTGAACCACCTGCTCAAGGTGGGGATCAAGAACCACGAAAACGGCAAGCTGAACCCCAAAGCCCAGTTCCAGGTCACCGTCAAGGACATGATGGATCGACGGAAGGCAAGGGCCGAGCAGCGCGGCGAACCTGTACCGGAATGGGAGGACGAGCTGGACTTCCTGAACGACCCCCGCGCCAACCCCTGGATCGCTTGGCCGTTGCGCCTCTACGACTGCGCACCGATTACTGACGGCGCGTCCTGCGTGCTGCTGGTAGCCAGCGAACTGGCCAACCAGTTCACCGACAAACCGGTCCATATCGCGGGCATCGGGCAGGCCACCGGCCGCCCACTGCATGACGCCGAAGAGTTGACCTCCCTGTCAGCGGCCAAGATCGCGTCGGCCCAGGCCTATGAGATGGCCGGAATAGGACCCGAGCAGGTCAGCGTTGCCGAGGTGCACGACTGTTTCACCATCGCCGAGATCGTCGCCAGCGAGGACCTGGGTTTCTTCGCGCCAGGCGAGGGCCCGCACGCGGTGGATGAAGGGCGCACCTCCCGAATCGGTGACCGTCCCATCAACACCAGCGGCGGCCTGAAGGCCAAGGGCCACCCCGTTGGCGCCAGCGGCGTGGCGCAGGTCATCGAAGTTTACAAGCAACTCCGCGGCGAGGCCGGGGAACGGCAGCTTGCCAATTCCGACCTCGAGTTCGGGCTCACGCACAATGTGGGCGGAACCGGCGGCACCTGTGTCGTCAACGTGCTCCAGCGCGGCTAGGAGGCTCCTGCATGACTACCGAAGCCGAATCCCGGCCGTTCAACGCTGCGTCATTCTACGCCTTTCTCCAGGAGGGGCGGTTCATGGGAGTCCGTTGCCGGGAAAACGGTAATTTGTACGCTGAAGCGCGGCCCATCGACCCGGTGAGCCATAGCCGGGACATGGAGTGGCACGAACTCAGTGGCCGCGCTACGTTGAGCACCTTCACCTGCATATCAGTCGCGCCGGCCTCACTGGAAGCCAAGGGCTTTGGTCGGAACAACCCATACTGCACCGGTATTGTAACGTTGGAGGAGGGGCCGCGTATTTCGGCTCGAATCGCCGGGGTGGACGCGTCCAACCCGCAGAACATACGGACCGGCATGGCGTTGGAAATCGCCCTGACGGAAATCGACCCCGATGAACCTGGGTTGGTGTTCAGGCCGGCGTAGCGCCTTCGCCGCCGGCGTGCCGGTCGCTCCGGTTTGGCATTCGGGCCGACCAAAATAAAACTGCCCCAACCCAGTGGGGCGGTTGTTTCTTCCGCTTTTACCGTGGCGGCGTTTAGGCGGCTCCCGCTTCTTTGCACACGTTGCAGGTCTTGTCGTACCACACGTAAGCGGAATTGGGTTCGTGGAACACCTCGAACTGCGTCACGTTGCGATATTTTCGGCAATTGAAACACAGTTCCGTATGGGTGGGATCCAACTGTTCGGGGATGCCGGTCTCGGCATCAATGAATGTCTTTCGTATACGGTGACTGGAGAACGGCAGTTTCTGCAGGACTTGTTCTTCGAACTTGAGCTTCCACACCTGTCCGTTGGGCATGGGGCGGAACAACAGGCTCTGTTCGTCGTCGGGCTGTCGTTCATCGATAAATTTAATGTAATTTTGCACCGCGCGGTGCATTATCTCGACAACTTCTTCGTATGTATCACCGACCGCGGGCACGTCCATTTCGACGCAGAACCCTTCCCACGTTTCGGGGTGTGAAAGCGTCCTTTTGATGTAACAAGTTAATTTTTGTGACGTCCTGTTCACAATACTCCAGGGCGATGCGGCAGCGCATCGCCCTCCTCATCTATACAACATGCGGGCACGGGGTTATTGCGCTTTCAATCTAGTCGAGTCCGCGGGTGCCCACCCAACCGGTTTCCGATACATCAATCATCTCGCCGTTGGGGCCCTCATATTTGGTCTCGACGTTTTGCGTGCGGGGCCCGGACATGGCCGCATGGAGGGCGTGGTTGACCTCGTCCATCGGCTTGGAATTGGCGGCGGACAAGCGAGCCTCGGTCTCTTCAAGGCTCTCCACTTCGAACCCGATGTGGTGGATGCCCTCCCAGTCCTTGCCGCGCTCTCCGGCCACGGTGTCGTTCTGGAAGTCGAGGATGGCCATGTTGACATTGCCATCGCTAAGCATATAGCCGTTGGCGTTGTCGCTTTCCAACTTGGCGACTTCACGGAGGCCGAAGACTTCCTGGTAGAATTTTGCGGTCTTTGCGGCGTCGTTGGTTGCGATTGCGATGTGTTTGATCTGAGGCATGTCATCCCTCCATGTTGGATTTCCGTCGTTGCGTTTGACGGTGGCTCCCTGCAAATAGGTCAGCGAAACGATACCATTTTTGTGCCGAGCGGGCTAGTGCTACCGTTGCCGTCTCGAGTGTACGCAAGCCATTTTCGCCGCGCAGGGCTGAACGATATGACATCTGCCCAACTACCAGAGGAGCATTACCGTTGACCCCTATTCCAGCCTCTTCCGGAGAACTCACCATTGGACCGATGACCCACAGTGACTGGCCGACGGTAGGGCTAATATATGCTAACAGAATAGCCACAGGGAATACCACTTTCGAAACGGAAACTCCCGAATGGGGCGCCTGGGATCGCGGACACCTACTTGACTGTCGGGAGGTGGCCCGAGGAGACAATACGGTGGTCGCCTGGGCGGCCCTTTCGCCGGTTTCCGCAAGGGCATGCTACTCACAGGAGTCGCCGAGCACAGCATCTACGTGGATGAAAACTGCCGTGGACAGGGTGTCGGGAAAGCCCTGCTGCGCGAATTCGTCCGGAGGGCCGGTCAATCGGGATTCTGGACCCTGCAGAGCAGCATTTTTCCGGAAAATGCACCCAGCATCGCGATCCAACTGGCGTGCGGATTTCGCGTGCTGGGCCGGCGCAAAAAGGCTGCGATGCTCCATGGGGTCTGGCGGGATACCCTGATAGTGGAGTGGAGCGGCGCAGCACAGTTGTGGGCAATTTGTAGCCGTATTGCTCTATTCAGCGGCCGCCTGTTGTATTGCGCAGGGCGGAAGGATGGGTATAATGGAAACCCCTGTGGGCCTGTAGCTCAGGCGGTTAGAGCGCAGTCCTGATAAGACTGAGGTCGTTGGTTCGAGTCCATCCAGGCCCACCAGAAAATCGCGATCCTAAGCTCGAATCCACCGAAGGGATGCGGCCCTGGTGTTGACATGAGGGATGATGGGTACGGGAAGGCGAACGGGCTTGGCCCGGTCCCGATCGATGGGGTTGAGGGTAGTGGGCGGTGGCGACGCCAGTGGCAAGGTGACGGCCCGCAGTGGCGGGGGCCGGCGAAATCGGCCAGGCGGCAGGCCGGAAGTGGCACTGGCGGACTGGGCTGGCATGAGTTTGCGGGACAGCCCCTGGGGCTGTCCGGTGGACGGGTCGGGCGCCGACGGCGCGCCGTCAGGCTGGTAGGGGAATGGCGCGCAATCGGGCCAAGGCGCAACTGAACTGGGTTTCCCAGGGCTGGCCCTGGGAAAGATGCAGGGTGATAAGGCGCGCCGAGCGGGTGAGCCGTCCGGCGATGGAGAAGAAGCGCCGCCGGAGGGTCTTGGTGGTTACCAGTTGCTCCCCCAGACCGATGCGCGCTGCCCAGCGGGCCAGGTTATGCGCCATCACCTGGACGGCCAACCAGGCGGCGTTGGCGGCGAAACGGCCTGACGGGAGATGGTTGAGCCCCACGCCGTACTTCAGGTCTCGGATGGCATTCTCAATCTCGGCATGGCGACGATGATCGGCCTCCAGTTCCCGGGTGTCCCCGTCCCGATCGGTGATGCAGCCGTGATAGCTGTAGTCGACCAAGAGGGCCAACTGGGAGTTGGGCGTGGGCTGCACCCTTCGGACGATGAGCCGCGCCGGCGCGGCGTCGGGCGCACTCTCGAAGGGGATGTAGGTGGTTTCGGCCACGTCGGCGGCGCCGTCCATCCAGTAGGGGATGGGTAACTGTTCAGAGTTGGTGAGGTGAATTGGCCGAATTGGGTTTGGAGATGGCTGGCGTTGGGTGTGGTGGTTATGTCATATAGCTGGGATGGACGGTGAAATTGATCTCAGGACTGCCGACCGGGATGTGCTCATCGGCATCATCATTCGACAGCAGGCCATCATTGAACGCCTGGAGAAGCGGATCGCCCAGTTGGAGGGCAAGGGCAAGTCCGGCGGTTCAGGACGGATGCCCGGCCTGAAACCCAAAGGCGACGGGAGAGCGGATCGACCTAAGAAGCCGCGCCAGCCCCGTCGCTCGGGCTTTGCCCGAACCAGAATGCCGCCCGACCAGCGTATGGAGCACGCGCTGGAGCGGTGTCCCGATTGTGGGATCCAGTTGTCCGGCGGCTGGACCCAGCGCACTCGGGAGGTCATCGAGTTGCCCCAGGTTCCGGTGCAGGTAACCGAGCACGCCTATATCGCCCGCGCCTGCCCCCAGTGTCATCGCCGCTGGGTGCCGCCATCGCAACTGGACGAGGTGGTGCTGGGCCAGCAGCGCCTGGGGATCAACCTGGTCAGCCTGATTGCCGCGCTGCGGGAAGAGGCCAGGCTGCCCTTCCGTACCATCCAGTGGTACCTGGCTGCGGTGCATGGTCGGCGTCTCAGCGTGGGCGCCATCGTGGCCGCCACACCAAGGGTGGCCGACCGAGCCCAGGGGATGATGACCGACATCGTGGAACGGGTCCGAGGCAGTCCGGTGGTCCACGCCGACGAGACCGGCTGGCGGGAGGACGGACACAACGGTTACGTGTGGACCTTCAGCACCCCCACCCAACGCTACTTCCTGCACGCTACTTCCTGCGGAGGGGACGCGGCAAAACCGTGGTGGATGAGGTCCTGGGCGATGAGTTTGCTGGGGTGCTGGTCAGCGACTTCTATGCCGCCTACCACCACTACGACGGCCCCAAGCAGCGCTGCTGGGCACATCTGTTGCGAGACATCCACGACCGGCGCGTCCTCTACCCCGACGATCTCCCGTTGGTCCAGTGGGCGGACGCCGTCCACCAACTCTACCAACAGGCCAAAGCCTTCACCCACCCCTCAGAGCAACGGTCAGAGCAGCAGCGGCGCGCTGCCCAACTGGCCCTGGAACGACGGCTGCTGGCGCTGTGCCGTCCCTACCGGGATGACCCGGCGTCGGCGCAGGCCAGACTGTGCCGACGCATCAGTAACCACATCAAGGAACTCTTCGTCTTCGTGGCTCATCCGGAGGCGCCGCCGGACAACAACGCCGCCGAGCGCAGCCTGCGCCATCTGGTCATCAGTCGCAAAATCAGCGGCGGCACCCGCTCGGAGCGGGGCACCGAGACCAAGATGGCGCTGGCCTCAATCTGCGGCACCTGGCGCACACAAGACCTCAACCCACTCGCCGCCTGCCGACAACTCCTTATTTCCCCTCAAGTCTGAACTGTTACGGGTATGGGTGTCCAGTCCGCCTCCGGTATCGCCTCGATGAGATTGCGCAGGCTCTGGTGTTGGCGGATGGTGATGGAGTAGCGGACGTTGGTCTCGCGGCAGACCGCGACCATGGCGTGGGTGTAGCAGCCGCGGTCGGCCCGCACCGTGAGTGGTCCCCTGGCCCCAGCGTAGCGTACCCGTCCCACCGTTTCACGCAGGAAGTGGGCGGCGCCGCGAGCGGTGTTGGCCCGGCCCTCGCGCAGCCGAGACATCAGCACGTCGCCGGTTCCGGCCCCAGTAGTCCGGGCCCAGGCCAGCAGCGGGTGATCGCCCCGCTGGCCAGTGTAGCCGTGGTGGCGCGCTCCCTCCTTGAACAGACCGTAGGTTTCACAGATGGTGGAGTCCAGGTCGATGGTCAACGGCCCGTGATTGTTCGAAGATCGGGGTCCGGCTCCAGCGGCCCAGGCCCGGGCCAGCAACTCCCGGCTCACCCGGTCCAGTTGGCGAGCGTGGCCCCAACGGAAGCTGCGCAGGAACGTCCCCAGCGTGGACGGCGCCTTCACCGTACAGCCCAGCACCCGCGCGGTCCTGCCAGCACGCAACACGTCGGCATCGTCAATGCAGTCGCCACCGGCCAGAGCGGATGCCACCAGCGTCATGATCTTGTCGCCCGTGTTGGCTCCGCCTGGGGCACGGCCCAGGTCCAGGCGCCGGTCAACCAGTTGGGGCAGGCCCAGATGCCAAGCCAGCGTGGACGGAAGGATCAGCCCAGCATTGCTGACCAGGCGGTGGTCGTCGAAGGCGATCTGGATGCGGTCGGGGTGGTTGCGTGGTAGCATCTATTTGGTGCTCCTTCTTTTGGGTTGGTTTGGTCTTTCACAAACCATTATCCCAGAAGCAAAGGGGCACTTTCTTATCCCTTCAACCCGCCCCGACACTCATCTCTTCGGTGGATTGGGGCTAAGTAGAAAACGGTGGCCAATAGCCGCCGTTTATCACTTTCTATATCACAAGGGTTTCAGACGCGGGGGCGATATTCAACACGGACAGGAGGCAATATGGGAATGGATAGACACTGGATAAAGTGCGAATGCGGTAGTTGTGGGAATTTGGCGGATATTCGTGTCGAGGAAAACGACGGTTGGACGTTTAACACCGGGGGCCAGAAACCCGTGTCATACAAGTTCCAGAGGGGTTTGGTGTGGTGGGGGACGGCAAGGCGGTGGAATGTAAATGCGGAGAACGGATAAGCATTTGAAACCCGTCCCTGCTAACGATGTCAAAGTGAGGCACCGACCCGCCCGAAAAGGTTGTCACCGTGACAACGTTTTTTGCCGTCGGGCCGCGTAGTCAGGATACCGCAGTTGCACAACAAATCGCCCCGTGTGACAACTCACGGGGCGACCGGACCGCTCACGTACCCTGCAAGGAACGGGAACATCTTTAGGGTAGCAGGTCTGGCGGATCGGGCAAGTTCTAAATCCGACTGTCACAGTGCCATCATTCTGTAAATCGCATCGCGGCATTCTTCGGAGTGATAAATCTGCCGGTTGTTCCTTGGTTTGAACCGCTTACCGCACGGGCATAGTTTCCGCCCCTCGTGGTAGCGGTGCATTTTAGCCCGGCATGGTGAGCACGCCGCATAGTTGGGATCGGCTCGCCTCTTGCAGCAGGTCTGGCAAAGTTCATTTGCAACTGCACTCTTGCGGCGACGGTCAGCGGCGCGCCTACACCGTGCACGTTCTTTCTCTAGGTGAGTTTTGCACAGGCCGCGCTCAACTGCCTTGACGTTGCCGCCGCACCGTTCGCACAGTCCTAACTCCCGGCGTTCTAGCCGGCGTTTCTGAACGCGAACGGTGTCAGGGTCGGCAGAGCGTTTGACCGGAGGAGGAAGGTATCGGGCGCAATGGAGACACTGGAGATCGCCGTCCTGGTCGGGAGCGAGTTGGCCGCCGCAATGCGGGCACAAACCTACCTAATATTACAGCCGCGCTTTGTGGGAAGGACTCATGTCGCTGACCGTGCCCGAAGTTAGACGGCTATTATGCACGCTGCTGTGACTACTTTATGAGAGCACTGACCTGCCTATATGGTAGCCGTGGTGGAGCCGGTGGCACCAAGCCCGAGCCTTGGAATCCCTTACAAGAGACACTTTCAGAGGCCCTCAATTCAAGTGCAACTGTAATACTACCCCGGCAATGCGCCCGGCCCGATAACGGGGGCGCGGTGCGTTGCCGCAGTGGTAACATATCGAGCAAATCCAATATAGATCGACGCCTTCGGCGTATTGCTGCGTAATCCGATAGTTTCAAGGAAGTAAGGTCATGGGTGAATTCGCAGCGATGGCGGGCGAAATATTGTCCGCAGTTTTACCAGCCAGCGACCCAGGGAAAATTCTGTGGTTAGTCATTATGGGATGGTTCGTGCTCGTATTGTTTGGACGATTCAAGCTTGAATGGGTAGGTCGTTGTGTTGTGGTAACCGGGAAAGGAATGAGATATGTTTCCCGCTGGTCCAATTGCAAATATCGTGGCAAACATCACTACAGGCGGTCTGGAAGCTTAGTCAACCCAAGCGGCCCAATACTCACCGTCTTGTTGTGTACGATGTGTGGCGATCGTGTTTTCAGTGAACCTTAAACGCCCGCGATCCGTCCGGCCCGCTCGCGTTCGATCCCGTTATTCACCAACTTTTCGAATGCCGTCGCCTGGCGCACAACATCGGACGCGGCAGTCCGGTCAAACCGGATCACCAGCCCGGGCCGATCCAGCTTCAACGCCAGTTCCTCGGCTACCAATTCGCCCATTGGCGCGAGCGTGGCAACGCTGAATTGCCGGTACGCCTCTTGCAAGGATGTTCCGCTGCTGTCACCGACGAATAGACCGGCCGGAACTCCCAGCGCGGCGACGATGTCAACGGCAGCGTCACGTCGCGCCTTGATGTTGCCCTCTGGAATGTCCGCGTCTAGAAGTCGGGCCGGAAAGGCTGGTTTGGGAAGTGGGATTGGGGCAGTAAAGCCGACGTGAGGAATGCCAGCGACCAGATGTGGCCGAGCTGGATTGCGCGGAATGTAGCGACGGTATTGACGACCTCAGCGCCGATGACGTGGTTGCCGAGCGGGTCGTCGCTGGTATCGTCCGTAAGACCCAGTTTGCCCGCCATCAGCGTCAGATTGGCCACCGTGGCTGCCCGATACAGCTGGAACTTCGTCTTCACCCGTCCGAAGTAGCGCGTCTGCCGGATGCCCAGTTGCTCCAGCCGCGCCAACCGATGCTCCACCACCACCCGTAGCTGACGGTACTCATCATAGTCGGCGCTCTGCTGCAAAGCGCGGGCCTGTTGCAACCGGGCTTCCTGCGGATGGATTTGCACCCTCCGCCCTCTACGGCCTTTGGCTGCAATGCATTGCGACCGCAGCGGACAAACTCCACACACCGCCCCGTGGAATTGGAAAGCCTGCAATTGATGGACGCGTCCCGTCCGGTCGGTGCGTTTCCCGACGGGGACAATGGTGTGAGTAACCTGGCCCGCCGGACAGGTGCAACTGCCTGCTGCCAGGTCAAGGTGGAAGTCATTCTTGGGGAAGTGCTTCCGGTTGGGACGCCCCGGCACTTTGGCCACCAGCTTGCGTCCCGCATCAGCGAAAGCCTGCCGCGTCCCACCGTCGCCGTAGGCGGTGTCGCCCAGGGCTGCGGTAACCAAGACCTCAGCATTGGCTTCACTCTGTTCCACCAAGTCCAATGCCCCCAGATTGTCGGGGGCGTTGCCTGGCAGCATGTCCACCGCGGCAATCAACTGGGTGTCCGTGTCCACCACAATGGCCGCTTGGTGCCCGTCAAAGCGCTTGCTGCTGCTCTTGCGACCGTGGCGCATCTCTGGATCATGCACCGACATCATCCGGTCCCGGCTCACACCCTCCTTGAGGCTCACCCCACCATCCCCGTGGCCGTCATCATCGCCACCCTTGCGCTCCACATCCTGTAGCAGCAACTGTCCCAACAACTCCGCAGCCTCCACTATCTCCCGCCGTTGGACGCTGTGTGTATCCAGCATGTCCCGCGCCTGCCGCGCCAACTCCAGCAGCCGGTCCGCGTCCGCCACAACCTCCGCCAACAGCTTCCGCCGCTCCCGCTTGCTCGACCAGTCGATGGCCGCCTCGCCCTTCACGCTGCTGCCCAGGTACGCTGGTAGCCCTGGGCCTCAGCCCATGCTTTGACGGTGGTCCTATCCACCGCCGCCAGCGCCCGCAGCAGTTTCACCATCCCGTCCGCCAGCAGATTGTAGGTGTCCTTCACCGCCCCACGTCCCAGAATGTAGGTCGTGTCCAACGCTACCCGCAGGCTCCGCCGCTTCAGATACCCTGTCTCCCGCGCCAGTCGCAGGCTCCGCTCAAACACCTCACGCACCTGGTCGCGCAGTATCAACTGGCCGCGGAACACCTGCAGTGTGCTCTTGGCAAAGGGCCGGTCCTCCACCTCAATCCCCAGGGCCACCTCAATCCCCAGGGCCACCTTCCCCAGGGCCACCTTCCCCAGGGCCACCTTCCAACGGATGTCGAAGTCGCCTCTCGCCTTGGCCTCGGCGTCGCTCACCTTGTCGTAGGTCTGTAACAGCAACGCCGTCGCCAGCAGGCTGGGCGGCACACTGGTGCGCCCATTATCCAGACAGTAGAACTCGGCGAAGTCGGCGTCACGGAACAGTTGGCCACGCAAGGAGGCCAGCAAACCGTAGAAGGTGTCCTTGCCTACGTAGTCCAGATACATCCGATCGGCTTCCCACAGTCCCCGCTGCTCAGTTCGCTCGCCCAGCATTGCACTACTCCACTCCGTTGACTGGCATGACCCGAAGTATCACCCTAACCCCAATCAGCCGGCGTTTCCGGCCAGAGTTCTAGGTCACCGCCGTGAGCATGGCTCATGACTATACGATGATCACCGGGCGTCCGCAGGTGGTGATGGTGCACACCGTTCCCGGCACGGCCAACGCCATCGGGGGCTTCGTGAATGCCGCCCGCTCCAAGGTGCCCATGCTTTTCAGCGCCAGCCGCACGCCCATCACGAAGGGCGAGGCCCGGGGTTCCCGCGACGGCAGCATCCACTGGGCGCAGGAGTCCTTCGACCAGGCGGCCATGGTGCACGAGTGGGTGAAGTGGGACTACGAACTGCGCCACGGGGCCGACCTGGAAAGCTTGGTTGACCGGGCTTTCGCCATCGCCGAGTCTCCGCCGGCCGGGCCGGTGTATCTGACCCTGCCCCGGGAGGTGTTGGCCGAGGAAATCGACGGCCTGTCGTACCGGGACGCATCCCGGCAGCAGAAGGCCGGCGACCGTCTGCCCACGCCGGAAGCCATCGCGCAGGCCGCCCGCGTGCTGGCTGGGGCGCGCAATCCCATCCTGGTCACCCGGGGCGGCGGCAATGACCCCAGGGCGGTTGCCACGCTGGTGGAGCTGGCCGAACTGCTGGGCATGGCGGTGTTCGAGTCGGGGGCGCTGTACGCGAACTTCCCCAGGAACCACGCCCTGTACGCCGGGTCGGACATCGGGTCGGCGTTGGCCGATGCGGATGCGGTGGTGGTGCTCGAAGCCGATGTGCCCTGGACGCCCAAGCGGCATCAGCCAGCCGAAGGCAGCCAGGTAATCGGCATCGGCGATGATCCGCTCTTTTCCAGCTATCCGGTGCGCGGGTTCCAGGTCGACCTGAACCTCGCCGGCACGCCCAGTTTGGTCCTCCAGGCGTTGGCGGATGCGGTCAGCGAGATTGAGGTTGACGCGCCGACTGTCAAAAAGCGGACCGATGAGTGGGAGCGTCGCACCGACGAGATGCGCGCCGGCTGGCTGCGGCAGGCCAAGGCCGCCAGCGAACAGCACCCATCAGCAAATCGTGGTTCACCAGGTGCCTGTCCGACGTGCTGGACGACGATACCATCGTATTGAACGAACTGGGTATCGACGCGGCGCAGATCGACATCAGGAAGCCGGGAAGCTTTTTCGGCGTTCCGGTATCCGGCGGACTCGGCTGGGGGATTGGCGCGGCGCGGGGCGCGAAGCTGGCCGACCGGGACCGGACCATAGTCTGCTGCGTTGGCGGCGGGTCGTACATCTTCGGTTCCGGCACCGCTGGGCACATCGTGTCCGACGCGCAAGGACTGCCCATTCTGACCATCGTGTGGAACAACGGCATCTGGAACGCCGTACAGAGCGCCACCCGGGGCACCTACGCCGATGGCTACGCGGTGCAGACCAACAACTTCGCGGTTACGACGCTGTCCCAGTCGTTCTAGTATGAGTTGATCTGCCAGGCGGCCGGCGGCTACGGAGAGAGGGTCGAGGATCCCGCGGAGGTGCCGGCGGCGCTGGAACGGGCCCTGAACGTGGTTCGCCATGAGAAGCGCCAAGCCCTGCTCAATGTAATCGGGCAGTAGGCGGCTCCGCTGCAACGCGGCGATCTGGCGTCCCGGTCCAGTTGATACCGTGGACGTTGACACGGCGTCCTGCCCACGGGTAGCCGCTCTGTCACTGCGAGCGCAGCTTGGTAATCTAGTAGCCGATGGAACCGTGCGCGGGTCATCGGGATTACGCGGGACCTTCACTCGTGAAACGGCAAACTGGGTAGGCGTGACCAGTGATGACACTGTGGGTGCCTCGCACCATCAGGGATCTTTCGCCTTCGTGTGCCGACCGCTAGAATGGCTACGGATCGCTGAACTCGCACCGCAAATTGGCCACCTGCAACAATCCAAACTGCTAGGGGGTGTCGTCAAAAGAGTTTGCTCCAGATCATCACTGCCCGGAGTTGGCAAATGGCCAGGTATGACGCCGCTCTCTTGGCATAACGGGCGCCACTCCGCGCCACTGCTTGAAGTCCAAGAATCCGTTCTCCACCAAGTGCCGCAACTTGTACAGTGCCTGGTCGTAGTCCCGCTTTTCTCTCCGGTTGCTTTTGGGCGGTATCACTGGGTTCATTCCCGATGCCCGAGCGGTGGCTATGATTTCATTGGTGTCATAGGCTTTGTCCGCCAGCAGACACTCCGCCTCTATACCCTCGATCAGGGGCAACGCCAAAGAGCAGTCGGCCACCGTGCCTCCAGTAACCGCCAGCCTTACCGGCATTCCGTGGGAGTTCACCGCCAGGTGCAACTTGCTGTTCAGCCCCCTTTGGTGCGGGCAATAGCCTGATTTCCGCCCCGAGCGCCGGCACTGTGGGGATGGGCCTTGATGTAGCTGGCGTCTATCATCAGCCATTCGAAATCAGGGTCATCCATCACTTCCTCCAACAGTCCGGCCCACACACCTCGGTCCCGCCAGCGGCAGAAGCGGCGGTGGGTGTTCTTCCAGTCTCCGTAGTCCGGGGGCAAATCGCGCCAGGGAGCGCCGGTGCGCAGAACCCAGCAAACGGCGTCGATAAACCGCCGGTTGTCATGGGCCGGCCGACCTCTCTTGCCTGTTCCCCCGGGCAGGTACAGCCTCAGCCGCTCCCAAACACCGTCTGTCATATCGTGGCGCCGGTGCGCTGCCGTCATACTCACCACCTTCCACACTCTCCCTGTTACCGGCAATTTACCACCCTCTCACTGTTTTGACGACACCCCCTAGGAACTTACGCTCATGATGCAGACCCCCGCGAACGCGGCGACGAGTGTACCGCGGGCGATGCTCTGCTTCTGCGGACCACCGAACACCGTCGTATGGAAAACCCGGCCACGGCTCCATCTTTGGTCGGGGTCGTGTGGCTGCAGTTGCCCACCTTGATTTCAGCACCAGATTTACCATTTGGCTTTGCTCATGAGGACGGCTTAGGCCAAATATGGTCGGATGTCGCGGGCAGCACCGCTCCGTCTCTTCGGCGTTGTCAACGCCCTGTGCCATATAATGGCATCGGCGATGCAAGCGAGGTGAACGCTATGGCGGAATTGCAGCGGACAGCGATAACCAGCGATCGGGCTCCCCAACCCCTCGGCGCCTATTCGGTCGGAATGTCGGTGAACCCCAGGAAGTTGATATACGTAGCGGGACAGGTTGGTGTGGACCTTTCGGGCGCCCTCGTAGGGCCTGGCGATGCCGCAGCCCAGACGCGGCAGGTTTTTCAGAACATTGGCGGCGTTCTGGAATCAGCCGGCGCCGGTTTCAACAACGTGGTGGAATTCACGACCTATGTGGTGGGGCGCGACTCGGTGCAAGGATTCATCGACGGAAGAAACCAGGTCTTCCCGGATATTTTCCCCAGCGGAGACTATCCGCCCAACACCTTGCTGGTGGTCGACGGTCTGGTACGTGAAGAGTTCCTGGTCGAAATCAAGGCAGTGGCCGCTCTAGTGTAGAGGGGGTAGCAGAAGTCATCAGTAGGCTCCAGCACCGAGGTTTTCAAGTGCCACACAGAGACCCCCGGCGGGTCATATTCTGGACCGCAAGATTCTTCTGTCGGCCTTTACCGTCGACTGAGGTGCATGTGCTGACGGAACAGTACCGCCACACCTAGAACCGTATCAGACCGCACAGGTCCCCGGGCTACCGGCCTCCAGCCCGGAGACCGTCCGGCCCGAAGAGCCTGCGCCGGCGCTGGTCGGTCCAACATAGAAAGCGGTACGACTACTGGGGGCAAGTCGACGTGCTCACTCTTTCCGTGTATCTACCAGCGCAACTGCCCAGTTGCGCCACCCACCAGGCTTACAGGAGCCGGCCCTTTAGCGACTCGAACTCCTCGCGGGTTATGTAGCCTTGGTCCAGCAGACGGGCCAGGCGCTCCAGCTCGCCCAGCACGCCGCCGGCGCTGTCCGGGCCCGGGTCCTGGGCAACGGAGCGATCCACCCGCTTCACGTCGGTCACGCCGCAGAGGCCCATGGCCACGCTGAGCTCGGTGCGCAGGATCTCCAGGCAGTGGCGGACGCCCGCTTCGCCGTTGACCGACAGCCCCCAGAAGATGGGCCGGCCCACCAAGACCGCCCGGGCGCCCAAGGCCAGCGCCTTCAGCACGTCGGCGCCCTTGCGGACGCCGCCGTCGAGATAGACCTCCAGCCGATCGCCCGCGGCGTCTGCGATCTTGGGCAGCATCTCGATGGTGCCTTCCGTGCCCTGCAAGGCGTGGCCGCCGTGGTTCGAGACCACCAGCGCCTCGCAGCCGTACTCGGCGCAAAGCCGGGCGTCCTCGGCCGTTTGCACGCCCTTGATGACCAGCGGCATCGAGGTGATGGAGCGCAGCCACTCCAGGTCGGACCAGTTGAGGCCCGACTCGAAGCTCTCGGCGAAATTCTCCCGCGTGGGCAGGTTGGGCAGCTCGATTCCCTCGAAGTTCTTCAGGGTGCGTTCCTGGTCCAGGGTGTAGGCGTAACGGTACTCCCGCTCCCGGGAGTTGGCGCCCAGGTTGTCCACCGTGAGCATCATGGCCTTAAAACACATCAAGACATGATTGCTTGGGTGCCCCACCACATGAACGTTGACAGCCCAGTTCGGTCAATATAGGCTGGCTCGAAAAGCGCTGTTGTGTTTCCTGAGGGAATCGAGGATCCGATATCAATGATCGGTACTTGGGTACCTTCCAATTCCGTCGTTCTGCGGCGACGTCCCCGGCCATATTCGAAGGGAAGAAGGAGCTGGATTTCGCCTGATGCTGGCTCCACTCGGGGTACGAGTCCGAGACGGAGCAACTGGGAAAGTGTCGTCGGCGGGAAATGGCCAGCTGCCCCGCGTTCCTTGCTCAGGGCGGTAGCGTTTAGCGGAGGGCATATTTGGACGATTGTCCCCACGGGGGCCAAAATACGCTGACATTACGGTGAAGCCGGCACACTGTGTCAGCGTTTCCGATGACGAGGCCTATGGTCCCAATTTTCCGAACCCCCGGACTGGGACCACCACACTCCCTGGTGTGGCCCGGTTCTTCTACCGCTTGGTGCGCACCGCCTCTAGTACGGAGAGCAGGCAGCCCATGGAATATCAACTATCAGCGGGACGAGTTGGAGTTGGAGGGGGCGGACTTCCATGGCGCGGAGCGCGTCGTGTAGCTCGGATAGCATGGTCGATGCTCGAGCCCAACCAACCGAAAATGAGAGGAAACCTCACGCACAGGGCAGAGCGTTCGACGTCTTTGCCGAAATATCCAAGGGAGCTTGAACGACGATGAAGTTCTACAGCTTTGACGAGACGACCTATCCCGGAATTCCCGACGAAGTTGGGCCTGAGACCCGCCAGACCAACAAGTTCTGCGACCCTCACCTGGCGGCCCTCACCTATCAAGAGCACCTGGAAGAGTGGGAGCTGTGCGAGGAGCTGGGCTTCGACGGCGCCTTCGTCAACGAACACCACTTCACCTACTTCAACATCAACCCGTCCTGCACCGTGTTGGCCGCAGCCCTGATTGCCAGGACCAAGCGGATGAAGGTTGGCGTCATCGGCCACGTCCTGCCCCTGCGGCACCCGGTTCAGACCGCCGAGGAGTTCGCCCAACTGGACGTGCTTTCCGGAGGCCGCTTCATCGGTGGCATCGTCCGTGGGGTGCCCCAGGAATACGTGTCCTACAACGTGGACCCCTTCAGCAGCCGTGAGCGCTTCGCCGAGTCCTACGAAATCCTGAAGAAGTGCCTGACCGAGGAAATCTTCGACTACCAAGGCGACTTCTACAACCTCAGGGCGGTCTCTGTCTGGCCGCGTCCTATCCAAGACCCGCTGCCCATCTGGATGCCCGCCGGCTCGGCCGAGACAATAGAATTCGCCGCCAGGAACCGCCTCCCCATAGCCCGGGTATGGAACCCCACGGTCGTGTTCCAAGACGCCTTCGAGTACTACCAGGAAGTGGCCAGGGAGCAATTCGGCTGGGGAGCCGGCCCTGAGTATTTCATCGGCTCCCGCTACATTCACGTTGCCGAGACCACCGACCAGGCAATCGAAGAGTGCCGCGACGCTGTGATGTACGTGCGCCGCCTGACCACCTTCAGCCGCCCGGTGCAGGTGCCCGCCCCGGTGCCAGGCCTGCAGACCGACCGTTCCTACCAGTATCGCAAGCGCTCCTCAGGCGCCGAGATGCCAGGGCCCGGCACCCCCTTTGAAAAGCTCCGGGAGACTGGCTTCATCGTTTGCGGGGACCCCGACTACGTAACGGAATGGCTAGCCAACGACATGCAGACCGCCGGATATGGTCACTTCCTGGGCATGTTCCGGGTGGGCAAGAACACACACGCAAACGTCATAAAGTCAAAGCGCCTTTTTGCCGAGGAGGTCATGCCCCGTCTGAAGGACATCAATGTCCCGAAGGCCGGGTCCCCGGAGAAGCAGGCCGAGGCGGTTTAGCTTCAGCATCGCCGGTCAAATTGAGACTCGGGCAGGCAAGGAAAAATGACCCTTCCATTGTATGAAGACTTCAACTACACCCTGAGCCGGGAGTCCCTGGAGACCCGGGGCGAATTTCAGGAGGCTGGGGAAGGCAAAGTCTCCGTCGGCTGGGAGATATTGGTACCGCCTCCAGGGCCCGACGGAGTACCGTATCAGCTGATCTTCGTAGGGCCAACCTCCGAACACCGCGGCTGCGCGGTGCGGTTGCGCCTGGTGGACGGGCAGGGTGCTCCGGTGTCGGACGATGCTGAGGTGATCCTGGAGACGTACTACAGGACCGGCTCGGAGCGCACGGTTATGTTTCAGGGCCGCTACGGAGACTTTGCTGGAACAGCCGACCAGCGGGCCCCCGGCGCCGCTCTGGCGGTGCAGAAGCGGGCCGAGTCGGGCGAGGACTACGTGATTCGCTTCTGGGTCACTGTTCCTGAAGGATTCCCTCTGCCTGATCCCGAAGCTGACAAATCTTACTTCGAGCTGGAATGCGTCAAACTCTGGTGGAACGAAACGGCCTGAACGCCGTGGACTCTTGCGCCAGAGCCGGCGTGATGTCAAAGAGGTGGGTTTATGGGAGCCGCTGACGGGTCCATTTTCAACCGCAAGACAGTGCAGGCCGGCGGGTTCGATATTTCCTGCCTGGTAGGCGGAGCTGACGAGGGCATCGACCCGGTGCTCTACCTTCACGGTATGGGCGGAGCCGGCAAGTGGGAAGCCTGTCACATGTCCTTGGGCACCACCGCCGTGACCTACCTGCCCCAGTTACCGGGATGGCGTGAAGGCCGGCCGCCGGAATCTCTGCAGTACGTAGCTGATTACGCGAGCCTGGTCCTGGACTTGATGGACGCCCTGGAATTGGAACAGGCCACGTTGGTGGGCCACTCTATCGGCGGTTGGATCGGGCTGAAAGCGGCGGTCCAGAGCCCAGGGCGGGTAGGGCGGATGATCTTAGCAAACCCCATGGGTTTGGATTTCCCTCAAGCGGCTTCCCCGGACCTGACCAGCCTGGACGAGGAGTCATTCGCAACGGCGGTGTTTGCCAAGCTGGGTCTCATCGCCACTGCCCAGTCCTACGGGTTCGGCGCGGAGTGGGAAAACGTGCGGAGAGGCCCGGAGTTCGAGCGTCAATGGAAGGGCCGAGGGTTGGTCGCCGAATTGGTGAAAGAGGAGTGCGCCGATTCGGAGATGACGGCTATGCTCCCCGCCATTGACGCCGAGACCCTACTGGTCTGGGGCCGGCAGGATGGGCTGGTGCCCGTGGGACAGGGAGAGGCTCTCCATTCCACCCTGCCTAACGCCAGGCTGAGCCTGATAGATAACTGCGGGCACCTACCGATGGCGGAAAAACCGGAAACCTTCAATCGCCTGGTCCGGGACTTCATGGTGGGAGTGGAGGTAGACATTCCCGATGTGGTCCGGGTCTGAGCCCGGGGCTTGGTTGAAAGTACATGAAGGCGGAGAAGGGCGCCGCCTCTCGGAATAGTCGGCACAAATCAAGATTTCACGTAGGAGGAGAACCATGGCTAAGATCAAGCACATTGCGATACGCACGCCGGACCCGGAAAAGACGGCGGCCTTTTACAAGTCGGTGTTCGAGTTGGAGGAAGTCGGTCAGGCCGGCTCTGGGGTATACCTTTCCGACGGCTATATCAACCTGGCGATCCTGCGGAGCAACGATCAGGGCAACGGAGAGTCTCTCCGGGACGTCCCCGGCTATGCCGGCATCGACCACCTGGGCTTTGTAGTGGACGACGTGGACGACGCCACCGAGAAGCTCGAGGAGCATGGTGCCACCGCCATGGGTCGGTTGGATCTGGGCCATCAGCAGCCCGAAGGCGGTCGTGCCTACTACGAGCTCAAATTCCGTGGGCCCGACAACCAGGTCATCGACATCAGCGGGGCAGGCTGGATCGGCACTTAGAACCTATGCGTACTTGCCACAGTCCACATGCAGCCGCAACTTTCCCTCGCCTTAGCCTCAATCCATCGAAAAGATGAGTGTGGCGGCGTACTGAAGGGGTAAGAAAGTGCTCCTGTGCTTCGGGGATAATGGTTTTGGAAACACAAAACCGACCCGAAACAAGGAGCATTCAATAGAAGCTACCACTTGACCATCCCGACCGCATCCAAATCACCTTTGATGACCACCGCCTGGTGGCCAATGCTGGGCTGATCCTTCCTACCACCTTGGCCCGCCACCTCGGCCTGTCCCAACTGGTTGACCGGCACCTCGACCTGGGCAATGCGCCGGGCCGGGCGAACACGGGCGACAAGATGATGACGCTGGTGGCGTCGGCGCTGGCGAGCGGCGACTGCATTGACGACGCCGACGTGTTGCGTGCTGGCAGGACCGCGCGGGTGCTGGGCTGCGTGGTCAAGGCGCCATCCACGCTGGGGACATTCCTGCGCAGCTTCCGGGGGGCCACGTCCGCCACTGGACCGGGTGGGTCGGGAGCTGCTGGCCCACGCCTGGGCGGCTGGAGCGGGACCCGGCGACACGCCCCTGACCATCCACCTGGACTCCACCATCTGCGAGACCTACGGTCTGGCCAAGGAGGGGGCGCGCCACCACGGCTACACCGGCCAGCGGGGCGATCACCCGCTGCTGGCCGTGGCCGCTGGAACCGGCGACGTGCTGATGGCTCGGCTGCGTGAGGGCCGCGCCAACACCGCTCGCGGCGCGGCCCACTTCCTGCGTGAGACGGTGGGACGGGTACGCTACGCTGGGGCCAGGGGACCACTCACCATGCGGGCCGACCGCGGCTGCTACACCCACGCCATGGTCGCGGTCTGCCGCGAGACCAACGTCCGCTACTCCATCACCATCCGCCAACACCAGAGCCTGCGCAATCTCATCGAGGCGATACCGGAGGCGGACTGGACACCCATACCCTACTGGATGGACGGCGCCGCCGACGTGGCCGAAACCACCTACATCCCCTTCGAGAGTGCGCCCGACGCCGCGCCGGCGCGGCTCATCGTCCGAAGGGTGCAGCCCACGCCCAACTCCCAGTTGGCCCTCTTGGTCGACTACAGCTATCACGGCTGCATCACCGATCGGGACGGGGACACCCGGGAACTGGAGGCCGACCATCGTCGCCATGCCGAGATTGAGAATGCCATCCGAGACCTGAAGTACGGCGTGGGGCTCAACCATCTCCCGTCAGGCCGTTTCGCCGCCAACGCCGCCTGGTTGGCCGTCCAGGTGATGGCGCATAACCTGGCCCGCTGGGCAGCGCGCATCGGTCTGGGGGAGCAACTGGTAACCACCAAGACCCTCCGGCGGCGCTTCTTCTCCATCGCCGGACGGCTCACCCGCTCGGCGCGCCTTATCACCCTGCATCTTTCCCAGGGCCAGCCCTGGGAAACCCAGTTCAGTTGCGCCTTGGCCCGATTGCGCGCCATTCCCCTACCAGCCTGACGGCGCGCCGTCGGCGCCCGACCCGTCCACCGGACAGCCCCAGGGGCTGTCCCGCAAACTCATGCCAGCCCAGTCCGCCAGTGCCACTTCCGGCCTGCCGCCTGGCCGATTTCGCCGGCCCCCGCCACTGCGGGCCGTCACCTTGCCACTGGCGTCGCCACCGCCCACTACCCTCAACCCCATCGATCGGGACCGGGCCAAGCCCGTTCGCCTTCCCGTACCCATCATCCCTCATGTCAACACCAGGGCCGCATCCCTTCGGTGGATTCGGGCTAATGCGCCTGGCTGCTGTGGCGATGTATTTCGCGACCCGCCCTGAGGAAGCCATCAAGTGGTGCGGGGAAAGCTCCCGCACCACCCACGGCACCAGAGTGTGCATCGACGCGTGCCGGTACTTCGGCGGGTTGATCATGGGTGCCCTGCATGTGGCAGCGAAGGAGGAATTGCTGTCGGAAAGATATTGTCCACGACAAATCGCGGCGGGCACCGGGCTGTCCCGTAATACGGTGCGTAAGTACCTGGGGGCGGCACAGGCCGAGGGCATTGCCCAGGATGGGCTGGCTCCCGATGATGAGCAGTTGGTCCGGTTGGTTGGGATCAGCCTGTCGGGACCACGGCAGGTAGCGACGCCCCGGCAGGACTTGCTGGAGCCGTGGGCGGACCAGATCTATCAGTGGATCACCAACGACCGGCTGCAGATGACCCGCATCCACGAGTTGCTGGCCATGCGGGGCTGTGTGGTGTCCTAACCGTCGCTGCGCCGTTTCATCGTGAAGCGCAACCGGCACAAGCCGAGCAAGACCACAGTACGGATGGCGGACACGCCGCCGGGGGAGGTGGCCGAGGCGGACTTCGGCCGGTTGGGCATGATCACCGACCCGGCGAGCGCAAGGCGGTCTGGGCCATGGTCATCGTGCTTGGTCATTCCCGCCACTGCTTCGTCTGGCCCATGCAGCAGCACAAGCTTCCGGACGTCATCGCCGGTCTCGAGGCGGCGTGGGCATTTTTCGGCGGGATACCCAAATACCTGGCATCGACAATTTCCCCGCCTCCGTGGTGGGCACGGATCCCCTGAATCCCATTCTCACCAGGGGCTTCCTGGAGTACGCCCAGCACCGGGGCTTCATCCCCGATCCGGCGAGGGCAGGCAATCCCCAGGACAAACTCAAGGTGGAACGCAAGGTGCCCTACGCCAGAGAGCGTTTCTTCAAGGGCGCTGACTTCGACGACTTCCCCCACGTAAGAGCGGCCGCGCCCAGGTGGTGCCTGGAGGTGGCTGGCCAGCGCATCCATGGCACCACCCGCAAGAAACCCCTGGTGGTCTTCCAGGATGAAGAGCGACACACCCTGCTCCCTTGGGACGGCGTGCCCTATGAGATCGCCCACTGGCGCACCAACACCGTTCATCGGAACTTTCACATCCAGTGCCTGGATGCGCTCTACTCGGTGCCGTCGCACCTCTGCCGGCCGGGCCAGAAGGTGGAAGTCAGTGTGGACAGCAAGCTGGTCCGCATCTACCACCGGGGCCAGCTGATCAAGACCCACGTCCGCCAGCCGGCGGGCGGGCGTTCCACCGACCCTGACGACTATCCTGCGCTCGATTTTAAGCGGCGTAAGCGGATGAAGGCCAACCAGGGTGAGTTGCACGAGAACATCAAGGACTTGTTCAAATGCCAGGAGCATGCGGGATGGGACAGCGTGGCTTACAGCCACCACGAGCAACTGGACAAAGACCACGGTCGGCGGGAACGCCGCCAGTGCCGGGTGATCACCGACCCAGAGGAACTGGCTTAGGTGGACCCCCGACAGTGGACCAGCTTGGGCGTGGTGGCCAAGGTCAGCTACCGACGGGACAGTGCCGAAGGTTCACCAGAAGATACCCGATACTACATCTGCGGCTATCCGGCGGACGTGGCCACGCTGCTGGCGGCGCGGAGCCACTGGAGCATCGAGAACAGCCTGCACTGGGTGTTGGACGTGGCCTTCGACGAGGATCACAGTCGAGTGAGGACGGGCCATGCCAACCAGAACCTGGCGGTGATCAGGCACCTGGCCCTGAACTTGCTCAAACAGGAACGCAGCGCCAAAGTCGGCATCAAAGCCAAACGCAAAAAGGCCGATTGGGAGTTCGATTACCTGCTCAAAGTCCTATCCCAATGAAATGCGATTGCCCTGATCGAGGTCCCGCTGATATGCGGTCACCGGCGCCGTATCCCCGCTGGATTCTGTGGCAGGCGATACCATGGCACCAGCGGTACAAAACCTCGCGGCCCTTGACTCGGATCAATTGCTTCCTCGATGGAGATCGGCACTTCCCCCGCTTTTGGTGAGAGTGCCCCTACGTTCCGGAACCGTCCTGCGCGCTACTGGCGTGTGTCCTGACAACGTTGAAGAGGGGCCGGGTGCGGGGCCTCAGCTTGGCCTTCCCGTTGTGGTCAAAATAGTAGGCGTACTCTTCGTCAGTGCTTCCCCAGAACTTGATGCCTGAAGTGATAAGCCCCTCGTTGTACGCGACCTGAAGACCCTCGTATGGGATCTCCACTACGGTCTGGGTGACCATTCCGGAGTTCAACATGACGACCCTCCGGTCGGTGGCCACCACGACGCCGTTGTGAACGTCTGGCGCGAAACGCTGAGCCCCACCCACCGGTTGGCCCAGAGCCGCACCGAAGGCAGTGCTCACGGCCGCTCTGGTCACAGCCTGCGCGATGGTATCGAATTCATCGGCTGGGCCCCATCGGCCCCCCATCCAATACTCGATGCTCTCGTCATCCTCCAGTATCTCGTGGAGCATCCGGCGCTCGCCCGGATAGACGTCAGTCTTCTCGCCGGAAAGGTTGCTCATCAGCACGGCTACGATGCGCTCCAGCGGGTTGGGCTCGTTTCGGCCCCACATGGTCGACCGTTCCCGCCACTGGGCGTCGATTCGCTCCGTTTTGCCTATTGCGGCGTATTGGACTGCCGCCTTCCGACCGGAATCTAGAGCTGTGTTCGTTGAGGCGGATGGTTCCTCGAAATTGGACCCCAGGAGTGGAGGCGGGTTGGCCTTCGTGTCCTGCACCTTTTCGGCGAACCGACGAGCCTGGCCGTCGCGGACCTCCGTGATCTTGTTGATGCCCCGGGCGTCGTCGTTGCCCAACCAATTGCTCAGGCTCAAGCCTGCGATGGTCACACCGTCCCCAGCGCCGTCGTAATCCACCGAGATTATGGTTTCCATGGGCATCTCAGTGACCAAATGTGGTCCAAAGGATGCCCCCTTCAGCATCACCACCCGTTCCCTCGTTACGAGGACTACTCCCTTGTTCCGCCGCATTCGGTCCATGCGGCTTGCTCCTTCCCGGAACACGGAGCCAGGGCCCCAAGTGCAGGAAACCAGCGCCTCGATCTCCTCGTCATCTTGCAGTAACTCGTACAGCGACCGGAGCTCCGAAGAGTGGTCCTTTCCCCAGCCCGGCTGCAGCGTCTGCCAGCGGGCATCGATCCTGCTTCGCTTATCCTGCATAGCCATCGTCTATCTCCGGGGTAGATTTCATTGCGTACAGCATCAACTCCCGACGAGTCCAACAGCGGGCACCTCACACAGACCTCGGGCTTCTACTTCTGACCTACCAATCGTGAGGTGGGCTCGGAAACTCAATAAATGAAAAATTTTCGCTTGATGTTCCCTGTAAACCTGCAATATTCAGAAACTCTCTACGAATTGTGGTCGCAGTATAGCAGCGTGTGCTGTTTCCGAGCAAAAGGGGTGAGAGCCTCGGCTGCCCAGCATGTGCCGGCTGGGTGGAAGACTGGCGGGAACCTGATGATGCCCTATTTCTCACCCCTCTACAGTGGTGACTAATCTACACTTGCGGCGGGATAATTGAGGGCCTCATCTCATTGCAATATTACGGGCGGTTGAGCCCTTTTGGGATCGGTCCGCTGCCGGGCGGCGGACTCTCTTACCGGAAGCTGTGTGCGGTCGGGGGGCCACAGATTAATAGGTAGTGTCCCTTAGAGGGTGTCTAAAAAGAGGGAAGGCGGGCCAGTCGGCGTAGCATGAGGCCGGTCATGGAGATGTAGATCCAGGTTTCCGTGGTTTCGCACAATGCCTCGTAGTCCTTGCTCAATCGCCGCTGCCGGTTCAGCCAACCGAAGGTGCGTTCCACTACCCAACGCCGGGGCAGCACCTGGAAGGTGTGTTGCTGTGCTGGACGGCGCACCAGTTCCAATCTCCAACCGGCCACCGTCTGGGCCCACGCCACCAGTTTGCCGCCGTACGCGCCGTCGGCCCAGATCAATTGTAGCCGAGGGAAGCGGCCCATCAAACGCCGTAATACCAACCGCGCGCCGTCTCGGTCCTGAATGTCAGCCGGATGCACCGCCACCGCCAGCAGCAGTCCCAGGGTATCTACTACGATATGGCGTTTGCGTCCCTTCACCTTCTTGCCCGCGTCGTAGCCTCTGGGCCCCCTTTTTCCGTGGTCTTTACCGACTGGCTGTCGATGATGGCCGCGCTGGGGCTGGTCTCCCGGCCCTGAGCCGGCCGCAGCATGGCGTGCAGCGTGTCGTGGGCCCGCTGCCAAGTTCCGTCCCGACGCCAGGTGCGGAAGTAATGGAACACAATGCGCCACGGCGGCAGGTCATGGGGCCGCATCCTCCAGGAGCAGCCGGTGCGCAGCACGTAGCGGATGGCGTTGACGATCTCCCGTCTCGGGTAGGTGATCGGCCGACCGCCCGGCTTGGGCGGAGGTAACAGGGGTTCGAACAGTTGCCATTCTCGGTCGCTGAGGTCGCTGGGATAAGCTGGTCGTTCCATACCCCCACACTACGACCAACTCCTCCCTCTCTGCCTTCATGCGTCCAGACCAATTGGACCCTTTTTAGACACCCCCTAATACTACAGTCGCGCTTCAAGGGAAGGACTCATATCACTGACCGTGCCCGAAGTTAGACGGCTGTCATGCACGCTGCTGTGACTACTTTATGAGAGTGCTGACCTGCCTATCCGGTAGCCGTGGTGGAGCTGGCGGCACCAAGCCAGAGCCTTGGAATCCCTTACAAGAGGCACTTTCAGAGGCCCTCAATTCAAGTGCAACTGTAATACTAAGAGCGTCGCCCTCGTTGGCGTTGATCAGGCCGCTGCGTCCAGCATATTAGGGGCGAGCAGCGCATCGTTGCCGATGGCGTTGGGGATGGTGAGATAGCGGCGGGCTTCGGCCCATTCGTCGTGCTGCTCGGCCAGCGCCGCGCCCACCAGCCGCCGCGCCGACTGCCAGTTGAGGAAAATGCCCACCACGTCCCCTTTCGGGGGCAGGCTCGGCGGCGACGGATCTCCCGGTTCAGCCGTTCCTGCGGGTTGTTGGACCACAGCTTCTGCCAGTGGGACACCGTGAAGGCCAGGATGTACGGCGCGGCGTTCGCCAGCAGCTCGGCCACCTGGGGAAAGGACTCCCGAAGTTGTTCCACCACTCGGTCCAATTGGGCGTGGACTTCCTCGGGAGACAGCTGCTGGTAGATGGTGCGCACCATGGTGGCCACGCTGGGTTGGGCACTCGGGTGAGCAGGTTGGCCATGAAGCGGGTGCGGCAGCGTTGCCAGCTGGCCCCAGCAAACACCGCGGCGATGGCGTTCTTCAGCCTTTGGTGAGCATCGGAGGTAAGCAGTTCCACACCGCTGAAACCCCGGGTGCTCAGCGAGCGGAGGAAGGCAAGCCATTTTTGGCTCGCCCAGAAAACTCTCCAGCGCTTCTCCTAAATAAAAGCGTCCGGCCGGCATCAAGCCGGGAGAGTCGCCGTCGGCAGGCCTTGTATTTACCCTGGCCGACCTTCGTGCGGGGCGGGAGGGATGGGTCTGCTTGGCCCAGGGGTCTGCGGTTTGGGCGGCGCGGATACTCTGAACATCAGATGCTCCTTGTGGCAGGACTGCCCCTGCATTGTACCCCTCTGCATCAGCTCTGCTGCTGACGAAGGATAGCATCCCAACACTCATTTCGTGCGACCGGTTTTCAACCATTCCCGCCACTGACGGCAGCTCCGCGCTGGCGCGTAGAATGGTTGGGTAGCCGTCATTCCCCGGCTGCTGGAGTGGCCCCATGACCTCACCATCGGCCAAATCGCCCCCATTTCCGAAGCTGCAGGAGAACTGCGACGTCTGCGGCGACCAATCGCCCTCGCACCTGGCCCGCATCGGCGTCACCCGACACCCCCAATGCCGCGAGGGCGGCCATCCCCAGTAGTGAGCATGGGCGCCAGGGATCAGTCCCGACGCGGCCAACTACCGGTCGCAGGTCCATCTCAACTACCGAACGTCGGGTAGGGTTCATGATCGTCAAGGTCGGCGATAGCCTGGGCGAGACGTTCGGCAACTTCGTCGGCCAACTGGCAGCCCTGACACCGGTAATCCTCGCCTTCCGCGCCGGTGTCCTGGTTGTCCACCCGGTACTGCCAGACTGTGACCACGCCGCAATGCTGACAATGGTCAAAGATGGCAGCTGGTTTAGGCTGGCTCATCGGCATTCTTCCAGCATGGCATTCTACCGCGCGAGGGCCGGCGCAGACACCTTGAAGCAGGACGAACTACGCGCCGCCGCCGGACAGTGTTCGGAGCGATGGAGAATGCCTTGGGTGGTGAGGCGATGGATGTGGCAGCCTTGGAGTGGGTTTACGGGCGTTCCAGGAACTCCATGCCCACTCCAAAGAGCCTTCGCCGTAAGCAGTGGCGAGAGCAGCCCAACACAACCTACCTGGGTCCATCGTAGTCTGCCATCATCAAGCAGCGTTGAACGCGAGAGGGCTGTACTGTGGCGAGTGGATGGCCGGCTGTAGCCCTCTACCAACCATGGCAGCCGTCAGCGATCGGCTGACGAAAGCCGTGGCGCTTGTCCTGTTTGGACGCCGGAACGCGGTTCATCGTGGCCGACAGCATTCGCAACTTGGGGCAGGAAGATCACGTCGCAGCAATGCCGCACCGGAATCCTCTAACAAACGACTTCACGTAACGGCGATTGTGTTAATCACTGCGGCTATCAATAAGGCGGAGGGCGCCGGACGTCGTACGGCCAAACCAGGTCTACCGATGCGTTGCGGCAGGTCCCTCCGACGACGGTGTCCAGCTATCTCCAATTTCGCGGCTGGATCTGCCAGGAGACCTTGTGCGCCCGAAGTTCAGTAACATTTGATTTGAGGTAATGCGCGGCAAGAGTAATTGTCGTCTATCAGGTACCACCGAGCAGGCAAAGACCAACGATCCTGTACACCAGTCGTTGCCTGCCGTACCATTAATGTCATGCTGCTCACTATCTCTACCACGTATAAGCCTGCGACGGATTTGGGGTACTTGCTACACAAGAACCCTGGTCGATTTCAGACGTTCAATCTCCCATTCGGTAAAGCCGATGTTTTTTACCCAGAAGCTGAGAATGACCGTTGTACGGTAGCGTTGCTCCTGGGAATAGATCCCATCGGCCTGGTACGCGGCAAATCCGGTGCGCCTAACAACGGAGCCTGGCTTGAGCAATACGTGAACGATCGCCCATACGTGGCGTCATCACACCTGAGCGTGGCGATTGCCTCCGTATTCCGCAGCGCAATGGCTGGCGCCGGCAAGGATCGGCCGGCACTGGCAGAGCAAGCCATTCCGCTCGAAGCTCGAATTGAGGTAGTGCCGTCTCGAGAAGGCGCCGACCTGATCCGGAAATTGTTCGAGCCGCTCGGCTATGTCGTTGAAATACAAGGTCATCCTCTGGACGAGCGTTTTCCCGAATGGGGCGCGAGCCCGTACTTCAGGGTGCAACTCACGTCGGAAACACGGCTGCGGGACCTTCTCGCCCACCTCTACGTGCTGCTGCCGGTGCTTGACGACGACAAGCACTACTGGGTTGGCGACGACGAGGTAGACAAGCTGCTCCGCTATGGCGAGGGGTGGTTGAACAACCACCCGCAGCGGGAACTCATTTCCCGGCGCTACCTGAAGCATCAGCGGGACCTCTGGCGCCAGGCGCTGGCCCAACTTCTTGACGCCGGCCAGTCTGACCCGAGTGTAACCACCATGCGGTATGGCCAGGAAGAAGAGCAACTTGAAGCCCCGCTGCGGTTGGGTGAGCAACGTATTCAGGTAGTGCTGGACACCGTCCGCACACTTGGCGCAACCCGCGTGCTCGATCTGGGATGCGGCGAAGGCAGACTGATCAGCGAGCTGATCCGGGAGCTGGCGATTGGTTCAGTAACGGGTCTGGACGTGTCCCATCGGGCGTTGGCAACGGCAGAGCAGCGTCTGCATCTGGATACCCTGCCCAATCGGCAACGAGAACGCATCAACCTGCTGCACGGCTCACTCACCTACCGGGATAAGCGACTGTCCGGTTTTGAAGCGGCCATAGCCATGGAGGTAATCGAACACATCGACCCACCACGGCTTGACGCATTTGAGGAGGTCGTTTTCGGTTCAGCAAAACCCGGCGCGGTGCTCATCACGACGCCGAACGTGGAGTACAACACTTTGTTCACGGGGTTGGCCGCTGGAGATTTCAGGCACCGGGACCACCGCTTTGAGTGGACGCGTCAGCAATTCCAGACTTGGTCGCGAGAGGTTGCGGATCGCCGCCAGTACGACGTGCGTTTCGCGGACATCGGCCCGGAGCACGACACACACGGCGCACCGACGCAGATGGCAGTCTTTACCCGATGAAAGTATCCATTCCAGAACTGTGCCTGGTCGCACTGATCGGCCCGTCCGGGTCCGGGAAATCCACTTTCGCCGTCACGCACTTCATGCCCACCGAGGTTGTGTCCTCTGACGCATGCCGAGCAATGGTTGCGGATGACTCAAATGACCAGGCCGCCACGCCAGATGCGTTCGCGTTGCTCAACTTCATCACGGCTACACGCCTGCGAGCCGGTCGACTCACGGTAATTGATGCCACCAGCGTACAGACGCAGGCGCGCAAATCGCTGGTGGAACTCGCCAGGGAGCATGACTGTCTGCCGGCGGCAATCGTATTGAACATTCCTGAGGCGCTGTGCCTGGCGCGCAACGAAAGTCGTCCCGACCGGCAGTTTGGCGCTCGCGTCGTGCGCCAGCAGGCGTCACAACTCAGGCGGTCCATACGAGGGCTGAAACGTGAGGGTTTTCGCTACGTTTACGTGCTCAATTCTCCTGAAGAGGTGGCAGCGGTCACCATCGAGCGGGTGCCGTTATGGACGAATCGCCAGAACGAGAAAGGGCCGTTCGACATCGTCGGCGACGTGCACGGTTGTTTCGAAGAACTCGTCTTGCTTCTCGAACGCCTCGGGTATCAGTTGGCCGCGCGGGTTGGCGCCGACGGCGAAACCGGCTATTCGGTCACCCACTCGGAAGGGCGCAAGGCCGTGTTCGTCGGCGATCTGGTCGACCGTGGGCCGGGCGTCACGAATGTGCTGAAACTGGTGATGTCCATGGTGGAAGATGGCGTGGCGTTGTGCGTCGCGGGCAACCACGAGTCCAAGCTGGTTCGTAAACTCAGGGGCAGGAACGTACAGATCTCGCATGGGCTGGCGGAATCACTGGAGCAGCTGGAGGATGAGTCGCCGGCGTTTCGAGAGACTGCAACCAGGTTCCTGGGCGGTTTGATCAGCCACTACGTGCTGGATGGCGGGGAGCTGGTCGTAGCGCACGCCGGCATGAAGGTAGAATACCAGGGACGGGCGTCCGCGCGTGTTCGGGACTTCTGCCTGTACGGTGAGACCACCGGGGAAACGGACGAATGGGGGCTGCCGATACGTGCCAACTGGGCCGCTGATTATCGTGGTCGGGCGATGGTGGTTTACGGCCACACACCGGTTGCGGATCCCGCCTGGCTCAACCGGACCATAAACGTTGATACGGGCTGCGTATTCGGCGGCAAGCTGACCGCCCTCCGGTACCCCGAACAGGAGCTCGTATCGGTTCCAGCAGCCCGAGTTCATTACGAGCCGATGAAACCCCTGGCCGAGCCTGTGCCGAATGGACATTCCCCTGCGCCGGGCGAGGCTCGGACGACGAATCTCCTCGACATCGACGACGTGCTCGGGAAGCGCATTGTAGAGACGCGACTGCGCGGCAACATCACGGTGCGGGAAGAGAATTCGGCGGCGGCTCTGGAGGTGATGAGCCGGTTTGCCCTGGATCCGCGCTGGCTGGTGTACCTCCCGCCCACGATATCTCCGTGTGATACCTCAAAACTGCCCGAAATGCTGGAGCATCCGGCTGAGGTATTTACCTATTTCCGCAACAACGGCGTGTCCCGCGTGGTCTGCGAAGAAAAACACATGGGCTCCCGGGCGATTGTCGTGTTGGGGCAGGACGCCGAAGTCATCGGACGCAGGTTCGGCATCACCGGAGAAGGCATCGGCACCTGCTACACGCGTACGGGACGCCGGTTCTTTGAAGACCACGATCTCGAGACACAGTTCCTGGAACGGGTCCGGTCGGCGTTTACTAACGCCGGTCTTTGGGAAGAACTGGGTACCGACTGGGCGGTGCTGGATTGCGAGTTGATGCCCTGGTCGGTCAAAGCGCAGGAGTTGCTCCGCGAGCAATATGCGGCGGTTGGCGCGGCAGCCCGTAGCAGCCTCTCGGGCGCGAAAGCACTCCTTAGACAGACGGCGGCTCGGGGCATCGACATCGGTGGCGCCATGCAGAGCGTCGAAGAGCGTCTGCGCCTTGCGGAACTCTACAGCGACTCGTATGGCAGGTACTGCTGGCCGGTAACGTCCCTCGCCGATATCCAGTTGGCGCCGTTCCACCTGCTGGCGAGCGAGGGCCAGGTTCACACCGACCGGGATCACTCATGGCACATGAACATGGCTGCGCGTTTATCCCAGGCCGACCCCGCGTTGTTCAAAGAAACCCAACACATGGTGGTCAACCTGACCGCGCCGGATGAGATCGATGCTACACGTTGGTGGGAAGACCTGACCGGCAATGGCGGAGAAGGCATGGTGGTGAAGCCGTTAAACTTCATTGCCACCGGGCAGCGGGGCCTGATGCAGCCCGCCGTGAAATGCCGTGGCGCCGAGTACCTGCGGATCATCTACGGTCCAGAGTACACGCTGCCGGACAACATTGAGCGGCTGCGGAATCGCGGCCTCTCCGCGAAAAGGTCCCTCGCCATTCGAGAGTTCGCGCTGGGCGTGGAAGGTCTCCAGCGTTTCGTCGAGGGAGAGCCTCTCTACCGAGTACACGAGTGTGCATTCGCGGTACTCGCACTCGAGAGCGAGCCGGTTGACCTCAGGTTGTGAAGGGCGACTCGGCAGGTAGGCGACCCCGGTGAGGGCACTTGGTTTTAGTTGTAGTAACCAAGACTAAACCTGAATCCACCGTAAGGACGGGCACTGGCGTTGACACCAGGGTTGATGGCAAGGAAAGGCGAACAGGCCAGGCCCGATTCCAATAGGTGGGGATGAGGGCGGCGTGAGGGGGGTAGCCACACAGACCCGATGATGGCGGCCCGCAGTGGCCATGGCGGGCGGTATTCGATAGGCTGTAGGCAAGAAGTGGCCCTTGCGGACCGAGTTGGTGCGAGTAAGCTGGGACGTCCAGTTGGCCGGATGGCGGGCCGGTTGCCGGCGCCGCCGTCAGGCTGGGAGTGGCATGGCCCGCAATCGGGCCAGGGCGCGATTGAACTGGGTTTCTCAGGGTCAGCGCTGGGGCAGATGCAGGGTGGGCGACGTGCCGAGCGGGTGAGCCGTCCGGCGATAGAGAAGAACCGCCGCCGGAGGGTTTTGTCGGTTGCCAGTTGCTCGCCCAGACCGATGCGCGCCGTCCAGCGATCCAGGTGATGGCACATAACCTGGATCGCCAGCCAGGAGGCGTTGGCGGCGAAACGGCAAGGCTGCGGGATCGGGGTTCCTTGGGCATCCTGGAGAATCCCCGCGTGGGCGGATTCACATAATGATAATTGCGCGAACCAATGCGGGTATCAATAAGACGGACTACCACAAATGGTGGATGCTCGAATCAGGTGCGCAATGGCCAACTTTGGCCGTCAGGGCAACCCGTCACAAAAGAAACGAAAGTAGGGGTTCACGTGGGACCAATTGTCCTTCATGGAGTGCCCGAGGGCGTGCACAGATCATGCAATACTGGTTCATAGTTCACGGCGATCTCGCCGAGGTTACACCAACAGGAGCACCAAGTGAAGATCGCCAATCGGACTCGATACTCGGTACACCAACACCGCAACCACCTGCTGGCCATGGCTGGAACCGTCCCTGAAGACGCCATCTCGCGTGACCAACTGGTAAGTCCCCAAGCTTACGTCGAGGATGTGGTTGGCCTGATCAACCACTCCGGTTACTCTGCGGGTAGATGTCACATCTTCAAAGGCAAACTCAATCACGACGGTTACGGAAGGGTCAAACAGACCAAAGGCAACCCTCAACAACTGGCCCATCGGCAAGCCTTCGAGCAGCACCACAAACGCCCGGTGCCGCCAGATGAGCATCTGAACCATACATGTGACCGACCTTTCTGCGTCAACCCCTGGCACTTGTACTCGGGCCTACCCGAGGAAAACTCGAGAGACGCTCAAATCGTCCGCCACTCTTCAGGCGGCGCGGTACTAGCAGGCCATAAACTCAATCCACCGATGACGTGGGGTGAGTTAGGCGCGAGGATGGACCGTGCATTTGACGCTGCGGACCAACCTGTACCCGATCCGATCCCTGGTACTGCGCCAATGGGCGACCCCAGCCAGCATTGGACACACGATTGCTTTTATGAAAAGGGGCATGGTGACACCCTGCTTTGCCGAATCTGCTACAAGGCCCCTCCTGGCAACATGTTCCTGGAGTCGGATTGTTTTGACCGCTTATTAGGCGGAAGGTGCATGCACTGTGGAGATGATAGCGGCGACCAGCCAAGGGATTGCGGACGGTGCTCGGCCACGGTCGAGAATGGGTTGCTAACCGGCTTGTACATCCTGATAGAAGGGGGCAAGGCGATGTTATCCCCATTGTGTACCCCGTTCAGAGACCCATACTGTTTTGAGCACCAAACCTCCCTGACGGAGGCGACCTTCAAGGAGCTAGTCCTCTACTGGTACTGCGAAACCTGCCAAGCGACCAGCGAAGACGATGCGTCGAATTTGGAGGCGTAGTTGCGTGGGGCCGAGCTCGGTCACATATGGTGCGCGACGCCGTCGAGATGTTGTATGTATTGCAATGGCCAGCCGCATTGCAGAAATTGTCCCAATTGCCGAGGAGAGCAGTTCGTCCATTAGTCAAGGCGGTTCTCCATGTTCCTATTGGTATCTTGCGGAACGGGAATCGGACGTAACGGCTGTTATGCAAACCACAACGGGCATCAACAGGACCGCGGCTGTCGGTATGATAGCCGCTCGGACTATCATGTCATGTTCAACATCCTGTCCGGGAGCGGGTTATGACGGCGGAAGTGAAGGAACAACTCGGAGAGATTCGGGGCGTGAATGTGCGGTGGGTCAGTGTCATTGTAGCCGGACACACCGTAGAGCAGATTCTGTCTTTCGACGTTGCGGAAGCGGAGGACGTCCGTGGGCGGCCATTCGATGATGAATTGGACGAACATATCCAGATGGGAATGTTCGCCGTGGATCGGATATCTGCGGACGGCACTATGCACAAGGTCGTTTCCGCCAGGAATTATGTCCTCGACGGCAAGTGCATAAGGACCGCGAAGATCGAGCATTGCAGAGAGATCGAGCCCATGAGTGCTGGCTGGCGGATGACCCGAGCGGACGGTACTGAAGTTCAAAGCGAACCCTGGAGTTGCGTCCCCGGGACGGAGCCGATGTCACACAGCTATCTCCCTGCAGACGCAAGTCTCAGGCCAAACCGGGAGAGTAAGTCAGCGGGCTCCCTTGGGTACGGTTATCGGCACTACAATCTGTGGTACTCGCGCTCGCCTTGGAGCGCATGGGATATGTCATACCGGCTTAACCTGCGCCGTGGCGACTAGGACAATCTTGATACCGATATTCCTGGGTGGCAAGTGGACGTGAGTTTCACCTATCTGAAAGACGGAAGCAGAGGCCTGGAGCATCGGTTTGACGGCCTGATCGTCCATGGCGACCAGACAATTCGGACCGACCAGGTAGAGGTTGAGAATGATCAGGTCATCGAGTATGGCGTGATTGAGGTGGCGCATCGCTGAGATGCGCTCAGCGAGAACTTCGCCAGCACCCTGGCGGGGACGTTGGCGAAGTTTATTGAAGACATCACACCCGTGGTGGATGGCTTCGAGAGGGAACACGAACGGCTATGACTGGCGCTTTCAATTCAACTCTGAGCTGGCTGGACAGCAGCGAGCACGAACGCCGAGCGGTGCTGGAGTTGGTCTCTGCGCTCAACGAGCCAGGAACACTGGACGAGCTGGGCATCGGCAGCATTCGCGACACCATCGCCGACGCGCTCTTTCCAGGAACCAGCACGATCCAGACGCGGGCCCGGTGTTGTTGTCCAGCGATTCTGTCAGTTCAAATGGAAAGCGAATTTGTCAGTCGGAGCGGTTGATGGCTGGTTGAAATGATCCGCTGGCGCCACGGTTGATGGGGCGATTGGTCGGCTGGGTGAGGGAGCGGGCGTACTTCCGGACCGTGTTGCGGTGTACGCCCAGTTGACGTGAGATCTCGCGCAGGGATAGTCCCTGGGCCCTGGCTTGCTGCACCGCCTTCCAGAGGGCCAGCTGTCGCGGGGTGAGTTCCCGGCGGGACGGAGGTTCACTGTGATGGTTATCGACCGCCGGTTCCTCGACGACGGGATCGGGCTCCAGGTTGGCCAGGTGTCGCAACTGGGGTTGGCTGACGCGATGATTGCCCAGGCGTTTTGCGATGCGGCCGATTTCTGGGTTGGGAGCCAGAGCGCCGTGGGAAGCGCGCAGTGCACCGGGTCGGGGCGGCGCTGGCCGGCAGGGGATGATCTCACCCTCATGGCGTACCTGGAGGCGGTCGTCGGTGTGTTCGAGGACTTCCACCTGGACACCGGCGTAGCTGGGACGCTCCCTGCTGGGCAGCAGTTGCAGGGTGCGCCATCGGTACTTGACCGTGTTGTCCCGAGCCACCTTGCGAGTGTGCTTGAAGCAGAGGATTTCGTCCAAGGGCCGGTTTCCGTCCCACGGGCGGTAGGCAGGCTCCGGCAGATCGGCCGGGACAGCAAACCGTGTGTTGTAGCGGGGCAGGAAGTCCCTGAGCACGGCATTGGCCTGGTCGATGGTCCTGGCGCCGGCCAGGCGCAGTTCGGTCACCAGCCGGTCCTGAAAAGTGCCGGCGGCACGTTCCACTCGGCCCTTGGAGCCTGTCTCATAAATCGAGCCACTTGCGTGGTGTAGACTCGGGATGGACTCTGCCTCGACTTTGTACAATCAAGCGGCATAGGACAGCGTGTCGATCATCTTGCGGTACAAGAGGCGCGGGATTTTATCGATTCGTGCTCGCGCCCTCGACTTTGTGCAAAATCTAGACAAATTATAAGGACAGGGTAAGCTCGACCAAATCATCACAAGAGGTCGAATATGCCCACCCTGCCCGAAGTCATTGTAACCATGTTGCTGCCCTTTGAGCACCTGTTTGACCCCAGGACCTGGCGCAAAGCCCAACTCCTGGTGGTGGGAGCGATCCTGTCTCCCGGCAAGCGCACCGTGTCCGCCGCCCTGAACATCCTGGGAGTTGGGCAGCACGGAGATTTCGCCCTCTACCATCAAGTGCTCAACCGGGCCAGGTGGTCGCCGCTGCAACTGAGCCGGGTGCTGTTGCTGCTGGTGGCTGGGCGCCTGGGTTCATCCAACGAGCCGTTGGTTTTCGGCATTGACGAGACGGCTGGACTTTGCGCATTTCAAGCGGCGTAAGCGAGGGAATCTACAAGTCGATGGTACAGAGCGACGGGGAGTTCCTGAATATCGGGGTCGGCGACCGACAGCGAGAAACCCTCCGACGCCAGCCACAGGTGACGTCGGACCAGGGCGATGGCGTCCACGAAGGTCGGCGATGGTTTGTCGTACCAGGCCGCTCGGCGCTGGGTCATGGGGTGCTGTTTTTGCAACGCGTGAGCGGCCAGGGCGGTCCAGGAGAAGAGCTCCAGCAGGACCGGTGTGGTGCGGGCGATGGCGAGATCGGACCACTGGCGCTGGGTCTCCACGCCCAGGTGGGTCCGCACCTCCTGAAAGGTGACCTCCAGTTGCCAGCGCAGCACAAACCATTCCAGGACCTGGGTCGGAGCCACGGTCTGGTCGGTGCACAGCAAGGCCTGGGTGGCGAAGGATCCCTGGGGGTCGCGGATCAGCACCCAGCGGATGAGGACGGGCGGCTTGCCGGAGCGGTACCAGACCGCCGTTTGCGACGTGAGTTCCACCGTGCGGATGGTGCCGTCATACCAGGCCACGGCCACACTGGCCCAAGTTATCTGGGGCTGGTCGAGGAGCGCTTTCAGCGGCGGTCGCCGCGCGCCTTGCAATGGCGGGCGGCCCTGCTGACCCGGTTGACGAGGCGGCGCTGGCGCATAGAGGGCCGCGTCCAGACGCAAACGGGCGATCAGGGTGACGGGTTCACGGAGGGATTGGCAGCAGTGGAGCAGGTCCAGCACGGCGTAGCCGTGTCGCCCACCAGCGCCAGCGGGCGCTGCGGCAGCCAGCGGCGCTGGTGCATGACCATCTCCGCGCCCAGTCGGTGAGCTTCTTGTGGCGGCGTCCTCGCTGTTGGCAATACCGCGCCGATGGCGCCAGCACGGTGAGCACCGGGAGGGCCCAATGGCGTCCGGCCCAAGGCACGTGGCCCAGCCACATCAGGGAGATCCAGCGCAGACCGCTGGCCTTGACCACGTAGCTGGCGGCTGGAACGCACCGGGTCCCGGTAGATGGCCCGACCTTTGATCTTGGCGCCGCGACGCCGTTCCAGGGTTTCGCGATTGGTAAAAGGCTCGTATGCCGAAGATCAGTGGGCCGTCGCTGTGATCCAGGTGCTGGAGCAGCAGCACCAGCAGGACGCGGGCTACCTCACGGGAAGACCACACCGCCCGATTGAGCACCTCGTGGTAGCGGGCGTAGTTCTGGTCGTCGCTCAGTCCCATGACCCGCAGCGCCGCGGCGACGGTGCGCTGACCCGGGGTCAGGATCGCGCCGACCAGCAGCACCTGGGCTTTCCGCCAGGTTGGGCTGCTGAACAGCGTTGCGAAGGGAATGAGTATGGATACAATGGCATCGGGCAGGGTGAGCATGGCTGGGCCTTTAGTGAGATTTGGGTCATGCCAGCTTACCCTGCCTTTATACTTTTTCTAAATTTTGTGCAAAGTCCAGGCAACAGGACCGGCAAAAATGATTGACGCGGGACAGCGAGCGCTTGGTCAAGGAACTGACCAAGCTGGCCTTCGTCGCCGAAGCCACCAACGTCCTGCTCTTGGGAACGCCTGGTGTGGGCAAGACCCACCTGGCTGTCGCCCTGGCGCTGCGGGCAATGGAGAATGGCCACGGCGCCTACTTCGTCCGTGCCTACGACCTCATGGAGGACCTGAGGAAGGCCCGAGCCCAGCACAAGCTGGACCGCCGGATGCGGGTCTACTTGGCCCCCAAGATGCTGGTGGTGGATGAATTCGGCATCTGGCCCTACGACCGGGAGTCGGCCACCGCCTTCTTCACCTTGGTATCGGCCCGCTACGAGTGGGGCATCATCATCCTCACCTCCAACAAGGGCTTCGGCGAGTGGGGAGAGCTGCTGGGCGACAGCGTGATCGCCTCGGCCGTGCTGGACCGGCTGCTGCACCACAGCCATGTGCTGAACATCCGCGGCGAGAGAGCTACCGGCTCAGAGAGAAACGTCAGGCGGGGCTATCCCCTCCGTAACAGCAACTCAGCGCAGCGCCGGAGGAGGCCGGCGTCAACTACGCCGACTGACCAAATCGCTGAGCAAAACCCGGGTGGGTCAATTTTAGCTCGGCGATGCCCAGTCGTAACCGGACAGGCGGGTCAATTCCAAATCTGCGGTCACACTTAACAATGCGGATGGGTCAATCCCGGATCGGCGATCGTGGGTCAGATCTTCGTAACAGTTCAGAATTGAGGGGAAACGAGCAACTGAAGGCAGGCGTCGAGAGGGTTTCGACCTCTGGCGCGTCAGGTGCCGAAGAGAGATGCCAGCGCCATCTTGCTTTCGGTGCCCTGCTCCGAACGAGTGCCGCCGCTGACTTTGCGGCTGATTACCACATGGCGCAGGCTGCGCTCGGCGGCGTTGTTGTCTGGCGGCACGTCCGGTTCGGCCACAAGACGAAGAGTTCCTTGCTGAAGCGCTCGATGCGTCGGCACAGCCTGGCTGGTATTGCCGACGGGTTATCCAGGAAGGGCTGGCAGATGGCCAGCAGGCTGCGCTCCAATGCCAGTTGGACAACACGCCGTCGCTGTTGCTCGGGATGGTGGAAGGCTTTGGCCGCGGCATAGAGTTGGTGGATTGCCCCGGCCCACTGGACCAGTGGGGCGTCCTTTGGGTGGAGGGCTACCAGGTCGTGGATGTCCCGTAGCAGGTGGGCCCAGCACCGCTGCTTGGGGCGATCATAATGGTGGTAGGCAGCGTAGAAATCGCTGACCAATACTCCGGAGAAAGCATCGCTCAGCGCCTGGTCCACGACTGTTTTGCCCCGACCCCGCCGCAGGAAGTAGCGTTCGCGGGAAGTAGCGTTCGCGGGAAGTAGCGTTCGCGGGAAGTAGCGTTCGGTGGGGGTGCTGAAAGTCCACACGTAGCCGTTGGCCCCGCTCTGACGCCAGCCGGTTTCGTCGGCGTGGACCACTGGGCTGGCGCGGATGCGGTCCAGGATCGCGGCCACTGCCGGTTGGGCCCGCTGCGCCGTGCGATGGATGGCGCTCACGATGGCCCCCACGCTGAGGCGCAACTGATGCACGGTGTCCAGATACCACTGGACGCTACGGATGGGCAGCCGCCCCTCTTCCCGCAGCGTGGCGATCAGGCTGAGCAGGTTGACGCCGCGGCGCTGCTGGCCCAGGACCACGCCGTCCAGTTCCGCCGGAGGTGTGCAGCGCCGTCGGCACGCCGAGCAAGTCCGAGCAATGTAGACGTGCTCGGTGACTGCACCGGAACCACCGGCAGCTCGATGACTTCCCGAGTGCGCTGGGTCCAACCGCCGGACAGGTGGGCGCCGCAATCGGGACAGTTCTCCATCACGTGCTCCACCCGGTGGGTCGGTGTCATGCGCGGGCGGGCGAAGCCGTGGCGTCGCTGCTTGCGGGGCCCCGGCTGCGCTGGGGGCTTCCGGGCCGATTTCGCCTTGAGGCCGGGCATTCGGAGCGGGTCGCCCAGTTTCGCCTGGCCTTCCAGTTCGGCAATCCGCCGCTGCAACCGCTCAATCACCGCCTGTAACTCGGCGATGATGGCAATCAGCACATCGCGGTCGACGGTGGTGAGGTCAACTTCAGTATCCATGCCCTGTATATGACATAACCACCGCCACCCGTGCCAGCGTTCGGCAACCCGCCTTCGGCCAATTCACCTCACCAAGTCTGAACTGTTACGGATCTCCGTCGACGTTGACATTAGAAAGAGTCCCTGGATTCCCTGCCTCGTACTCGACACAGGGCCGGCTGTCCTTGCGCGGGAACGACGTACCGGAGGGGACGGTAGCGGCGACTTGGCACCGGCCCTGAGTAGGGGGCAGGTTTCAAATCTGCCCCCTACTGAAATACCCATTGCGACGAGGTTGGGCCATTTGCCCGACCGATCGCTTCTGGGCTAACGGTTAGCCTTGGTACAAGGGCCCCCGGAGGACCTGGCCGGGCAGCGCTCCGGTGTGCTCGCCGTCTTCCAGCAGAACCTCGCCGTTGACTATCACATAGTCGATCCCGATAGCGCCCCGCCTCACGTGCTTGGCATTAGCGCCGGCCGGAGGATAACCCACCGGTTCCCGGGGTTTGGAGGCGATGGTGTCAGCATCGAAGATGGTTAGGTCGGCGGCTTTGCCCGGGGCGATGAAGCCGCGGTCATGGAGTTCGTGCATCAGGGCGGTCTTGCCCGTCAGCCGATAGACGGCATCTTCCAGTGACATAATCTGCTTTTCCCGTACCCAGTAGCCCAGCAGATTGGTGCTGTATTCGTAGCGGTCCATCGTGTCCGGACGCGCGCCGCCGTCGGTGGTGCCGATAACGGTGTAGGGCGAGCCGAGTATCTGCCTCTGGGAGTCAACGTCCACGTTGCGGTCAACGCACAGGAAGTGGGTCTCCAGGTCTTCGTCCAGGGACAGATCCAGGAAGGCTTCCATAATCCCCTTACCCTGCTCCTGAGCCAATTGCTCGACGCTCTTGCCCTCGAACTGCCGGTTCCGCTCCTGGTGGGCCATGAAGACCTCCACCAAATCCCAGCGCCGGTTGAAGAATCCCCGGGGACTGCCCCGGCGGTCCGTCCCCGGTGCCGCCTGGGCAACGGTGCCTTCCACCGCCTCTGCGCTCAGCGCCCGGCGGATCTCGGTGTCCCGGAAAGCCCGCACACGCTCCGGAGTCGGCCGGGCCATGACCGAGTCCCAGGTGGGCATACCCGCGAACATGATATGCGGGCTGATCAGGTCTTCGTCCTGGGGAACATCCAATCCCAGCCTCAGGTTGAAGATCGGACCGGCCGTGATGGATATGCAGGAGCCATAGGCCCTGATCCCCTCTTTGAAGGAGTCTGCCAACCACTGCAGGTGCTCTTTCCATCCGTCGGGGTTGTTCAGCTCCTGGGACACCAGGTTGTAGATGGCAGGACGGCCGTTCCTCCGGGATAGCTCCTTGGCAGTGCGATGCGACGCGTAAACGCCCTCAGGGGAGCCGCCGCTAACCTGGAAGAGGCCGGTGCCCAGCTCGCCGAGGACGCTGCCGAGGATATACCGCTCTTCCTCAGCGGCGACGCCGGCAGGGTCATCCCGGTCCTTGGGGGTGGTGCTGAACCCCAGCGCGCCGGCCAGCATACCCTCTCGGACCAACTGCTTCATGGACTCGATTTCCTCAGCAGTGGCCTCGGCCCGCTCCGAGGCTGCTTCACCCATAACGTAGCGTCTTACTCCGGAGTGGCCGACCAGGGCGCCCACGTTGACGCCACGCCTTTGGCCCAAGGCGTCAAGGTACTCCGCGATGGATCCCCAAGTGAAGTTCACCCCGTTCTGCAACGAACTCAGCGGGATGGCCTCGGCGTCCGCGAAAAACTTCAGGTACCACTCCTGGTCCCCCGCCCGCGCCGGGGCGATCGTCTGTCCGCACTGTCCCACTACCACGGTGGTGTTGCCGTTCTGGACCGTATAGTTGCAGAGGGGGTCCCATAACGCCTGGGGGTCATAGTGGGTGTGATGGTCAATGAACCCGGGGGCCACTACTCGGCCGTCGGCGTCGATAGTGCGAGCGGCCGATTCAGTGAACTTGCCGACCCCCACGATTTTCCCATTTTGCACCGCCACATCTGCGTAGAAGGAAGGCCCGCCAGAGCCGTCAACCACGCGCCCGTTCTTGATAAGCAGGTCATACGCCATTCTAATTCCTCCTTTTCACTTGTTTCGTTGCAGTTAGCGCTTTTATGAATTGTTATCGTGATATTTACCCGATGCTACGCCCGAAAACGGCCACAACAGAGTTCAGCGTGTAGTTTATAGACTGCGGGAAGCCGCGTCAATCTTTGTTGCCAGCGTGTAACTGTTCAGAGTTGGTGAGGCGAATTGGCGGAACTTGGTGTGCGGGTGGCTGGCGCTGAGGGTGGTGGTTATGTCATATAACTGGGCTGGATAGCGAAATTGATCTCAGGACTGCCGACCGGGATGTTTTGATTGGCATCATCGTCCGACAGCAGGCCAGCATTGAGCGGCTGGAGAAATGCATTGCCCAGTTGGAAGGGCAAGCCAAACCCCAAGGCTCCCGCCGGATGCCCGGTCTGAAACCCAAAGCAGACCGGAAGCCAGCCCAGTCCAAGGAACCTCCCAGTCCAAGGAACCTCGCAAACCCCGACCGCACGGCTTTGCCCGAGCCCGCATGACGCCCACCCACCGCGTGGAGCATGTGGTGGAGCAGTGTCCCGACTGCGGGACCCAGTTGTCTGGGGGTTGGGCCCAGGGCACTCGGGAGGTGATCGACCTGCCGCAGGTTCCGGCGCAGGTAACCGAGCACGTTTACCTGACCCGCACCTGACCAGTCCCCGCTGCCGACGCTGCTGTGTTCCCAAAGCGCAACTGGACGGCGTGGTGATGGGCAAGCAGCGCCTGGGGATCAACGTCATCAGCCTGATTGCGGTCCTGCGGGAGGAAGCCAGGCTGCCGTTGCGCACCATCCGGTGGCGCCTGGATACCGTGCATGGGCTGCAACTCAGCCTGGGGGCCATCGTGGCGGCCACACCGCAAGTGGCTGGCCAGGCCCAACGGGTGGTGGCGGACATCCTGGAACAGGTCCGAGGCAGTCCGGTGGTCCACGCCGATGAGACGGGTTGGCGACAGGATGGACACAACGGCTACGTGTGGACTTTCAGCACCCCCAACCAGCGGTACTTCCGGCGACGGAACCGGGGCAAGGCGGTAGTGGACGAGGTTTTGGGCGACGATTTCGCCGGTGTGCTGGTCAGCGACTTTTACGCCGCCTACCACCACTATGCGGGTCCCCAACAACGCTGCTGGGCCCACCTCCTGCGGGACATCCACGACCTGCGATCACTCTACCCAGCTGATGGATCGCTGTCCCAGTGGGCTGACGCCGTCCACCAACTCTACCGTCAGGCCACGGTCTTTACCCACCCCGCAGAGCAACAACGCCGCACCGCCAAAATGGCCCTGGAAAGACGATTGCCGGTCCTCTGCCGTCCATTTCTGGATGACCCGTCGGCGGTCCAGGCCAGGCTGTGCCGACGCATGGAGAACCACATCAAAGAACTCTTCGTCTTCGTGGCCGAACCGGAGGTGCCGCTGGACAACAACGCCGCCGAGCGCAGCCTCCGCCATCTGGTGGTCAGCCGCAAGGTCAGTGGAGGCACCCGCTCGGACCGGGGTACTGCCACCAAGATGACGCTGGCGTCAATCTTCGGCGCCTGGCGGGCACAAGGTCTCAACACCCTCAACGCCTGCCGTCACCTACTCGCTTCCCCTCAAGTCTGAACAGTTACCCCTGCGTTGCTGTGGAGGGAAGGCCTCGCTGACGAACGTGGTAATATTATAGGTCCCTCTGCCGCGCGCACAGAACTCCCAGTCAAAAACCATCAACGACTGTGCCCCGCCGGACGTTTGGAAAAAGCAATTGTCGAGGCGATAGTCTCCATGGATGATCGTCCTGGGAGGGGCCGTGAGCTTGGCCTTTATCCTCGGAACTTCGAGGCTCAGGCGGTCTCCCAGCCGTCGCAAGCGTTGGGGCATTCCGCCCCCAGCTTGCTTGATGAAGGACGTCCACGCGCCGGGGTATATCTCCTGATAGACGCCGATCTCGGCGTCCTTCAACGGCATCCAGTCCAACCGGTCCAGGCGGGGGCTGTCCCACCAGGCGGCCTGTAATTCAGCCAATTGGGCCATGGCGCGCCGGGCCTCGGCCAGGGAGCATCCGGCCACACTGTCGCCTTGGCGGGCACTGTTCAAATCCTCCAGCAGCAGAATGGTGTTACCGGTTGCCGAGTCTATTCCACCGTAGTAACTGTGCGGGGTTTGCAGGTGGGCGTCGGCCGCCACTTCCTGATAAGACCTGACCTCGCGCCGGTCCTGTCCCAGCCGGTCGGAGATCGCCCGCAATGCAGGGTCTGCGGAGGGGAGCTTGGCAATTATGGTGCGAGGGAGGTCCAGCGGATCATCGTCGTAATGGAGCCTCAGTCGAACCACCTGATTCATAAACCCCTTCCCTTCGGCTACGGGCTCCGCCGAGTAACCAGTCACGGAGGCGCGGCTTGAGGCTGCTTTGCCATGCAGCGCCGCGGTCAGCCAGGCGGGGGTAATCTCCTCAAGGTCTTGGGGAACCGTCAGACGGTCATCTCTGTCCTGTCGTCGCGCTCCGGTCCCTGAGGCAACGGGCCCTCCATTCATACGACCTTGCGCGCAAACAGGACGCAGTGGTCCATCGGCTTGGGGTCAGTGAAGTACATGACTCCCCCCAGCTTTGCTCCCTCCGCCGGAATCACGCTCAACCCATGCCTTGCCAGGACATCCGTCACTTCAGCTACGCCGTAGAGCTGGAAGGTCCGATCCACACCGTAATCCTTATCGTAAACCGTCGCGATTCCTGCTCCGACCTTGAACATGAGCTGGAGCACGCCCCCGACGCTGAGGAGCCTGGCTAGCTCCGGCAGGGTAACTCCCAAAACTGTGTCGGGGGCGATGTGCTGGATCACCGCGTTGCACAGAATGAAGTCGAAGGAAGCGTCCGGATAGTTGAGGGGCTCGCGGAGGTCGGTGAGGGACACTCGTTGCGCGATCTCAGGGTGCAGCCGGCGCGCTTCCTGGATGTTCTCCTCAATGGAGTCGATCCCGTAGATGTCGTACCCCTGTTGCCAGTAGAAGAAGACGTCGCGAGCGCCCGCTCCGAAGCCGGCATCCAGCCCTATTGACCCGGCGGGTATCAGCTCCTGGAGGCGGTCCATCAGGTCCGTATCGCCTTTGAGACCCGGATGGGAGAAGTTGCTGTACACGGACTGAACGAAGCCGTGGCTCACCTCGGCGTAACGCTGTGCGTGACTCCGGTAGAAGGCTTCGGAAAAATCGGGGCTTTGACTCATTGCTGAAATGTCCTCAATCTCGAAACAGCCTGATGCGGTGTCTCGCCCGGTGCGGCGGCGGGCAGACTATCGTTGATCCATGATGCGAACCGCTCGCTCCGCCGGATGGTACCCTTGAGCGGGGTTGCTGCGCCAGTATTGGTCAGGGACTAATTGGCCAGGACTCAATCGGCAACGGAGCTAAATACGCAGTTCCAGGCGCGGTCTCAGCAGGCGGTCCGGCACTTCGGTTTCACGCATGAACGGGACCAGAAGCTGATGGATTGCGCTGGCATCGTCTCGGTGTGCCTCGATCACGTTCCGCAGTTGATTGGGATCGGAGTGATTAACGACAATTGGTCCTGCCCGCATTGACCCCGTTTAATCCTCAGGGAAGGGACCGGGCTTCGACAGGCATGTGATGAATTGACAACTGACTCATGTGGCCGGCCTGCGCAGTGTCAGTGCGGTCTTGAGTTGCTGTCAAACTGCAGTTGACCCATCCACCTGGGCCACATTACTTCAACCGATTACATGCCGGTCATTTCAGTGGAGTGAGAGTGGCGCCGATAGCCGAACGTGCGACCTGCGCAGGGATTCGGTTGACTGCAAAGACGAACGAGAAAATCCTGGGCTGGCGGGAAGATCCCGGCCTTAGCAAGCGGGTGGATCATACGTAACTGTTCAGAGTTGATGAGATCTGCGGGCTTTTTGGCCGTTCCCAGAGCCGTGGCCAAGTAGGCAATTCCGGTGCTGAGCCGATCAGATCCCCTCAAACGTGAACAATTACGATCGTACGTCCCGACTCCAGTCATGCGGTCAGGGATATGGCAGCAGGGCCGTCCTTTGTGAACGTTCAACTCCTTTGGGTCACTTTTTCAGAAACTTGGTCACGTAGTCCGCATTAACCGTCGGCATTGTCAGACCAGTCTCCGAAAGAGCCTTGGCGAACCGGCTGATGTCATAAACGCTCGTATCGGCCAAGTAAGGCTCGACTGATTCCAGGGACCGGACCAGGATTTCAACTCCATGTCCTCTTCGCGTTCGGCCATTCCTTCTAATCTTGATTTCCATTCCCCCAATGGAACGCGTTGTGCTACGTATCCATGGCTTTCCATGTCAGCGAAGACGCGGTCGGCGGGAACCGGGTTCTGCTGGACCACGTTGTACACCTTGCCCAGGTGCCTCGCATCGTCGGAAATGTTCGTAATGGCGGTCACCAGGAAGTCTACAGGGGTCATTTCAAAGAACCAACCCGGCGCCAGTGGAGCACACTCCAACCGAGCACAGGCTTTGATTATTAACGCCAGGAAGTCATTCGGATTAAGTTTGCCCGTGCCGCTGTGGTGACCGATATTCCCGGGGCGGAAGATGCAGACCGGCAGTCCGCGGGATACTGCCGCCCACACGAGGCGTTCCGCCACCCACTTCGCTTGGTTGTAGCCTCCCTCCATCCTGTCGACAAAGTCGTCAATCTGGTCGTTTTCCAAGTAGGGGGCGTCGTCTCCTCCCGGGAAAATGCCGTTGGATGAAATGTATTGGACTGGTTTGGTGGTGCCGCTGCAGGCGAACTTGAGCACCTCCAGTGTCCCGCCGACGGTGTGGGGCTTGGCCGCGACATAGGGATAGGCGTAATTGACAGAGGCGGCGCAGTGAAATATCAGGTCTATTTTGTCCGCCAGTTCTCTATACTCGTCGTCTCTCAGGCCAAGACCGGGCTGAGTGAGGTCTCCCGTGACTGGGATGATGCGGTCTTGCTCGAACTGACCAGCCAAGCCGTAAAACTTTAAAGTCTCCAACACCCGGTTCCCGGATCGTTCTTGTCCTGGAGCCCGGTCCCTTATGAGACAGTAAAACCGGGTGTTCTGCCCGGTGAAGCGCAGCAGTTCGTCAAGCAGGAAGGCCCCCAGGAAGTCGGTTGTCCCCGTGACCAGGACCGACGATGCTTCACTCAAGCGTGTAACTCTTGCGTTGCCATCCGGTGCAATCTCCGAATCAAGAACTGAGTCGTCGGCCATCGAAATTCTCGATTCCATACTCGTCCCTCTACTTTCCAGGTATGCCTCTAGCTCGCTTATGGTCGGGTACTCGTAAATCTCGGCGCCATGAAGTTCAATCCCAAACACCTGTTCGATGCCGAGGGTAATTTCCAAGCCTGCTAGAGAATAGCCGCCAAGGTCAAAGAAGTTCCAGTCGTCCTCCAGAGAGTCGCTGTCAACATCCAGGGTCTCGCCCCAGAGCTCTCGCAAAGCTTGGCGGCGCTCTGGGGCCGTGGCGCGCTCCGGCAGCGGTGTTCTCTGCTTTGACATGGGTGCCCATTCCCGAGGTGCCCGAAGGGCTTTGCGCTCCAGCTTGCCCGTCTGTCGATTTATGGGAAGCGCTTCCAGTTGCACGAAATGGCTGGGTACCATGTAAAGTGGCAGATATCGCTCCAACCTGGACCGCAGATCTTTGCTGGTCCTGCTCCTGGCGTCAATCTTCTATGTTGCCTGGGGCGCCCGGACAACGTAGGCCACGAGACGCTTGTTGGTTTCGTCTACGGTTTCAGCCAGCACCGCCGCATCCGCCACGTCGCAGTGCCTCCTGAGCATCTCCTCGATGGCCCCCAAGTAAACGCTGTAACCCCTGATCTTGACCATCGAGTCGTTCCGGCCAATGATCGCTGTCATCCCCCGCGAATCGACCTCGGCCAAGTCGCCAGTGGCGTAATACCTCTCCCCATCCCAGCAGACGAACCCCTTGGAATCCAGGTCGGGCCTCTTCAGATAGCCCCGGGCCAGGGCGCGGCCGCCGATGAACAACTCCCCGGCGCCGTGTGAGGCCAGACTGGACTCCCCCTCAGGGAGCACTCGGATCGTCACTCCGTCCATCGGCAGACCCACCGGCCACACATCCATCCCTTCGAGGCTCAAGTCCGTCAAGTCAATGGTACAAACATCGTGGGTCTCACTGATGCTGTAGGTGTTGAACACACGGGCTGAGTCGGGCAGAACGTCCAGGGCAATCGTCAGCAGGCTGGTCGGCACTACCTCGCCGTTCAGCCAGACCACTCGCAGCGACGACAGCCGGGCGCGCAAGAGATCATGGTCTGCCGAGTTCAAGACTCCCTGCAACAGGGAGGGTGTGAAAAAAATCTCGGAGATCTGGTGCTCAGAGATAAACGCGGCGAGAGCGCGGGGCAAGAACACAATATCATCCGGGATTACGTATACCGTTCCCCCCTTCAACAGCGGACGGAGGTATTCCCAGGGGAAGAAAATGTTGCAGGCAACCCGGTCTTCGACACTGTAAGAACTGAACCTGTATCTGGCGAGGTAGGACGAAATGACCGAGCCGGTGGTCAGCATCACTTCCTTTGGGTCTCCGGTAGTGCCGGAGGTGTAAAGTATGAACGCCAAACTGTCGCTGCCGTGGTTGACACCACGGCTTTCAGCCTTGAAGCCCTTCCAGTTCTGATCGCTGTCAATGACCAATATATGAATCCCGGTGAATTGACCCAATCTGGACGAGTACCGCTCCTTGGTGATTACCACCTTGGGTTGTGATTCAGACACCACGGCACGGAGCAAGGGTTCAGGGTCGTCAAAGGACATCGGCATAAAGGCGGCGCCGGCTTTCAGAGTCCCGATGCTTGCCACGATATACTCCGGGCAAGTCTCCATGAATATGCCCACTGGGTCATCGGTCGAGACCCCGCAACACCGAAGATAGGCGCCCAACGCATCAGTCTCCTGGTCCAGTTGAGCGTAAGATGTCGGCTCACTGCGGAAGATTATCACCAGTTTGTCTGGAGTCTGCGCCGCTTGAGCCTTGAAGAGCTGACGCAGACTACCTGCTGTAGAATTCATTCCGCTACGTCAAACAACCCCAAAGATATAGAGAAAAACGGCCGCATATGGACTATTATTGGAGTGTAGACTTCGATGTTACGGAATAATGACCGTAATGTAAACGCAAATCTTAAAATGTAATTGTTCACGTTTGAGGGGATCTGATCGGCTCAGCACCGGAATTGCCTACTTGGCCACGGCTCTGGGAACCGCCAAAAAGCCCGCAGATCTCATCAACTCTGAACAGTTACTTAAAAATGCGCTATCTATTCGTCGTTAATCGTCAGATCGCCTCAAGGGTGGCTGTATACAGTTCGATTTGCTGGACTTTACAAAGAACACACTCGGAGATATTCTCAGCTATTCCACGAGTTCGCGCATTCGGTATACACCGATGCTTCCCACCCTTCCCTGAAGGGCGATACCGACCTGCTGAATCGAGCCATTGACCTGACCCCAGGCAATCGCGGACTGGATGCCGGGTGCGGGGCACGGGACGTTTACCTGCTGTACACTTGGGGGTACGACGTCTACGGGGTTGACGCGGTGGAAGAGAACATCAGCCTGGGGAAAGAACTGCACCAGGAAATCGCGGAAAAGCTTCAAGTCGCCGACCTGTGGGAACCCCTGACTTTTGAGACAGAATTCTTTGATTTCGTCTTATGCAATGCCGTGATACAGCATTTGACCCCTGAGACCGTCCCGGGATCCTCCACCTAAACCTCAATCCACCGAAAAGATGAGTGTAGCGGCGTGCTGAAGGGGTAAGAAAGTGCTCCTGTGCTTCGGGGATAATGGTTTTGGAAACACAAAACCGACCCGAGACCAGGAGCACTCAATAGATGCTACCACTGGAGCACCCCGACCGCATCCAAATCACCTTTGATGACCACCGTCTGGTGGCCAATGCTGGGCTGATCCTTCCCACCACCTTGGCCCGCCACCTGGGCCTGCCCCAACTGGTTGACCGGCGCCTCGACCTGGGCAATGCGCCGGGCCGAGCCAACACGGGCGACAAGATGATGACGCTGGTGGCGTCGGCGCTGGCGAGCGGCGACTGCATTGACGACGCCGACGTGTGTAACTGTTCAGACTTGAGGGGATCCGCAGCGGTTTTTGCCTGTTCCGTGAGGTCACTCCAGCACAAATTGTCCGTCGCAGACCGCCTGCGGCCCCTCAAACGTGAACAGTTACCGACGTGTTGCGCACTGGGGGAACCGTCCGCACTCTGAGCGGCACGGTCAAGGCGCGATCCACCCTGGGCATCTTTCTGCGCAGCTTCCGGTGGGGCCATGTTCGCCAGCTGGATCGGGTGAGCCGGGAGTTGCTGGCCCGGGCCTGGTCGGCTGGAGCGGGACCCGGCGACGGGCCGTTGACCATCGACCTGGACTCCACCATCTGCGAGACTTACGGACTGGCCAAGGAAGGGGCGCGCCACCATGGTTACACCGGCCAGCGAGGCTATCACCCGCTGCTGGCCTGGGCCCGGACTACTGGGGCCGGAACCGGCGACGTGCTGATGTCTCGGCTGCGCGAGGGCCGGGCCAACACCGCTCGCGGCGCCGCCCACTTCCTGCGTGAAACGGTGGGACGGGTGCGCTACGCCGGGGCCAGGGGAGCACTCACGGTGCGGGCCGACAGCGGCTTCTATGCCCACGCCCTGGTCGCGGTCTGTCGTGAGATGGATGTCCGCTTCTCCATCACCATCCGCCAGCATAAAAGCCTGCGCAATCTCATCGAGGAGATACCCGAGGCGGACTGGACGCTGATCCCGTACTGGCTGGACGGCGCCGCCGACGTGGCGGAGACCAGCTACACCCCCTTTCAGAGTGAGCCCGACGCCGCACCGGTACGGCTCATCGTCCGAAGGGTGCAGCCCACGCCCGGTTCACAGCTGGCCCTCTTCGCCGCCTACGGCTATCACGGCTGCATCACCGACCGGGACGGGGACCCCCTGGAACTGGAGGCCGACCATCGCCGCCACGCCGAGATCGAGAATGCCATCCGAGACCTCAAGTACGGCGTCGGCCTGAACCATCTCCCCTCGGGCCGCTTCCCCGCCAACGCCGCTTGGCGGCCGTCCAGGTGATGGCCCACAACCTGGCTCGCTGGACGGCGCGCATCGGTCTGGGCCAGCCGGTGGTGACCACCAAGACCCTGCGACGGCGCTTCTTCTCCATGGCCGGACGGCTCACCCGCTCGGCGCGCCAACTCACTTTGCATCTGCCCCAGCGCTGGCCCTGGGAAACCCAGTTCAGTGGCGCCCTGGCACGGCTGCGAGCAATTCCACTCCCAGCCTGACGGCACCGCTGGTGTCAACGCCGACGGAGATCTGACCCACTCACCGACTACCCGACCGCCTCGCAGACTTGCGCCAGGCTGGTCCCCGAGCGTCTCTTGCTGCACGCTACCCTGACAATTTCGCCCAGCATCGCCACCGCGGGCCGCCATCATCGTAGCTGTGTGCCAACCTCACGCCGCCCTCATCCCCATCCATTGGAATCGGGCCTGCCCCGTTCGCCTTCCCTTGCCCATCATCCCTGGTGGCAACGCCACGGCCCATCGCTTCGGTGGATTCGGGCTAAACTGAAGCCAAGGTGAAATCTGCAATTGCAGAGCGCTGCAAGTCGGTTTGGTTGCTGGCCATTCATTCTTCCACTTGTGCTTGCAGCACGGTTCGGCAGCGGCGCTTGACTTCCTCGCGACGGGTGGACAGACGGGCGAAGAAGTCGCCCACTTTCTCCCGCACTGCGGCACGAGTGCCCAGACAGAGATTGGCGGTCGCCTCCTGGCGCGCCCAGCCCCAGATAGCCTCGTCGGCGTTGAAGTCTGGGCTGTAGCTGGGCAGGTTCACCAAGCACAGGTTCAAGTCGGGCGTGGCCAAGTAAGCCCGCAGCGCATCGCCACGATGGGCATGTGGCTTCAACGCCCGGTCCACCTGGATATCGCGCAGAGTGCTCTTGGAACCATCGACGGCAGTGAACGAAAGATCATTTACCAAGAGAATCCAGCAGTCTGCAAGAATAGACCAGACCCGTCGGGCCAGGCTGAACCCAAGCTTCTAGCAGAACCTCCTGAAGTCACGCGATGTCCGCAGTGCACAAACGGGACCATGACGCTCACAACATGGGTAAGTCTCCGCAAGCTCCCGGGCATGACCTACTACTGCCGAGGCTCCGGTGCATGTTCCAGGCTATGGAACAGCGAGGTTGGAGAGTTCCACCCAGCCGGAGAAACGCAGCTGAACCCTGAGGAAGCCAGAAATCTGCTGAGCCAAAAACTTCAGAACAGACCGCGATCCTACACTTGACGACGCTTGAGCCGCGCGCGCCGGCCGGCCCGGCCCGGTCATTTAATAAATCTCAGGAAACAAGAACACTTTTAAATCCGGGCCGGGCCGGCCGGAAGAAAATGAATTGGAATCACTTGCCCAAATATTACGACGGGTGGCCTCCATCGCTACTGTAGGTACAACCCAAGGGCCCACTACCCGCGAGATATCCGAGCCTGCACTTCCAATATGCACAACTTGCAACGGCGCCGGCTGGCTCTGCGTCAGCGTTCCGGTGACGCACCCAGACTTCGGTAGTGTGTTTCCCTGTGAATGCCAGGAGTCGGACGATAGTCGGGAACGCCGCACTTTGGCGCTGGAACGGTACAGCAACTTGGGGTTCCTGAGGCAAGCCACGTTCGATGTAGCCAATCCTCGAGGCCCTATTGATGACGTCGCCAACCAACAACTGTTCGCTGCCGTATTCGCGGTTGCGAGCGAATACGCGGCCGCTCCCACGGGATGGCTTGCCATTGCGGGTCCCAGCGGTAGCGGCAAAAGTTACCTGGCTGCCGCCATCGCTAACCGGCAGATAGACTTGGGTAAACCGGCACTGATGATCACGGCATCCAACCTGCTGGACTACATCAGAAGTGGCTTCGAAAACAGCTCGGAAGCGAACTTCGTAGATATGCTCGATCACGTACGCGATGCGCCTCTGTTGATTCTGGATGATCTGCCTACAACTGCGGTCACACCTTGGGGGCAGGACCGACTCCTCCAGTTGCTTGCCCACCGGCATACCGCGCGTCTCCCAACCGTGATAGTGCTGCGCGGAAATCCAGCCCACGCTGATGATGTCCTGCTGACACGTTTGGAGACCGCTAACGGTTTCGCCCGGATGTACACGCTGGGGAAGATCGAAAATATTGGGGCTCGAGGTTTGGGCGGGATCCCGGCCAACATGCTGATGAAAATGACTTTCGAGACGTTTCAGACCAGTGGAAGTGGTGTGCTTACCGCCGAACAAAGGCAGAGCTTCTCCGTAGCTCAGACCTACACCCAACACTGGGCGGAGAGGGATGACCCCGATGGTTGGCTGATGCTGATGGGACCGTGCGGTGTTGGCAAGACCCATCTGGCGGTAGCCGCAGCCGCTGAGCGCCAGAAACGCGGCGATGACGTATTTTTTGCCACTGTTGCCGACCTACTGGATCATCTGAGGGCTGCCTACAGCCCTGACAGCCCCATAAGTCATGTTGACCTTCTGCAGCGTGTCAGAACCGCCGAATTGTTGGTGCTCGATGATATGGGCGCGGAACGGAGTACGGCCTTCGCTGAGGACAAGCTTTTCCAGATAGTCAACTACCGCTACGAGGAGCGGCTCCCCACCATAATCACGACTTCATCTTTGCCTGCCGAGATGGACAGCCTCCGTCCGCGTGTTGCCTCACGGATGCTTGACAGGATGTTAGTCACGGTCCTGCCGCTGAACGGTCCAGATTACCGACGGCTCACTCCTTCCTGATGGCTGCGCCAGGTTAGTGCGGAACACGCAGTTATGCCGCGCAATCTTTCAGGTCGGTGAGCTAATCGTTTAATCAATTGTTCAGCAAATTGGATAATCACCTGATTAGCTGTACATGAGTGAATGTACACATCATCCGGCAAACGTGCGGGGATTTTGGTGTCAATGGCGTCACGTCGTTGGGAAGCGTACTGATATCAGTACCCGGGCGAATGACGCTACCGGGTATATCTCCAGCTGTTTATACCCAGATCACTCCTGTCTATGCGGGATCGTAAGATGGGGCAATCCTTGGATTGGCAAGCCAACCCCACCGTGTCGTTAGGCGTTACGCTCAATGGGTAGATCAGAGCACTCCGGGTGAACGTCGGCAAGGCGGGATGTAAATGACGATATCGGGTAGGATAGGTGGGGATTTGATACTCGAATCCGTGCCTGCCCATGTCGTTTGCATCTTTGGGCAGGTTGACGACGGTTCACCAATACTAAGTTCTCTGGAGCGTGTCCTAAGAGCCTATCCTAATAACTGGTGAAAACTCGCGGCCCTGTTCCGGGAAGCCAAACCAGGGTTGCGCATAGACTAGTATTACAGTTGCACTTGAATTGAGGGCCTCTGAAAGAGTCTCTTGTAAGGGATTCCAAGGCTCGGGCTTGGTGCCACCGGCTCCACCACGGCTACCATATAGGCAGGTCAGTGCTCTCATAAAGTAGTCACGGCAGCGTGCATAACAGCCGTCTAACTTCGGGCACGGTCAGCGACATGAGTCCTTCCTACAAAGCGCGGCTGTAATACTAGTACTGTTTCAATCTGATCTTGTCGGATAGATATATTGGAGCTTACGGCGAGCATCTTGCGTGGTAAACCGCCAGTCTATGGCTGATTTTGCTGCGTTGCGCTCGGGTTCGAGCGCCGCAACCTCTCGCCGCAGCTCCGCCTCATCGCTGATACGGCGGTTCAGACATCCCCTGCTGAAGACGCTCAACTCGATCTCAGCCATGTTCAGCCAGCTGCCATGCGTGGGAGTGTAATGAAACTCGAGGCGTTGGGCGATGCGCCGAGCTTCGCCGGGCTCAAATGCTGCGTAGAGCGCGCCGAGCTTGTGGGTGTTGAGGTTGTCCAGTACCAGCCGGACCACCTCGGCATCAGGGTATGCTTCCTCCACCAGCCACCGCATCTGGTGCGCGAAGTCCACGGCAGTGCGGCGCTCGGTCACCTCCACAGGTCTCCAGCCACCCCTCGGCTCACAGATCATGAACAGGTTCCGTGTCCCGTTGCGCTGGTACTCGGTGTCATAGCGTGCCACCCGTCCCGGGGCAGCCTCCAGGGGCGGACGCACCTCCCCAGTCAATTGCCGGGAGGTCTCGTCGAAACACACTACCGGACGCTCCGGATGGTACGCCTGTTGGTACAGGTCCAGCACGTCCTCCATCCGCGCCACGAACTCCCCGCTCACCTTGGGGATACACCACTCCTGCTTCTTCCACGGCTTGAGTTCGTTTTTTTGAGCATCTGGCGCACCGTCTCCAGGGAGATGCTATCGGCAAACTCCAACTCCACCACCTACCTGGTCGGCCAACAACTGGAGTGTCCAGTGCGTGTGCCCTTCGGGCGCGGCGCTGCACGCAATGGCGATCAGGTGCGCTTCCTGCTTGCCGTCCAGCTTGCGCTCCTGGCCCGGCCGCGGTCGGTCATTGCTGGCGGCCTCAAGTCCTTCCTCCACGTACCGCTTCCGCGCTCTGGCGACCGTGGCCGCGTTGACCAACAGCACATCGGCTATCTCACGGTCCCGAAGCCCCTGGTCAGCCTTGAGCAGCGACAGCGCCCGCTTCACGGTGCGCACTGACGCCTTGCCTCGCTGGGACACCTCATTGAGACGGGAGCGTTCGGCCTCGGTCAACTCTACTTTATACTTGATGGCAGCCATGGCTGGGCACTTCCTCACACAAAGATCATGCCCAAGTATGGCTGCTTTCTTATATTCTTACAAATCTACCTGGCAACGGTACTAGGGCAATGAGCAAAGCGAAAGACCCCAAGCCGCCACGTCCCAAGCGGGCTGGCCCAGCCAACAAGACCAATCCCACCACCGGCGGTTTCCAGATTTCCGACGAACTCTGGGATGTGCTGGAGCCCCTGATCCCTGAGCGTGTGAACACCCATCGGTTCGGCGGCGGTCGGCCCCGGGTTCCCGACCGCACCTGCGCCAATGGCATCTTCTACGTGCTGCGCACCGGCTGCCAGTGGAAGGCGCTGGACGCCACGGGCATCTGCTCCGGGTCCACGGCGCATCTGCGCTTTCAGGAATGGGTTGCCGCGGGGGTGTTCCTGGAACTGTGGCGGGTGGGATTGGAGCGCTATGACGAACTGAAGGGTCTGGACTGGAGTTGGTTGAGTATGGACGGAGCCATGACCAAATCTCCCCTGGGTGGGGAAAAAAACCGGCGCCAACCCCACCGACCGAGGCAAGCGGGGGGTCAAGCGGAGCCTGCTGACCGAAGCCCAGGGCGTCCCAGTGGGTCTGGCGGTGGACGGAGCCAACCGCCACGACATGAAGCTGGTGCGGGTTACGGTGGACAGCGTGGCGGTATCCCGACCGGCGCCCAGCCCAGAGCATCCCCAGGGCATGTGTCTGGACAAAGGTTACGACTACCCCGAGGTGAGCCGCACTGTGGCGGAGTTCGGCTTCACCGCCCACATCCGCAGCCGCGGTGAAGAGGCAAAGGCCATCAAACGGGAGGCCGGTTTCAAAGCCCGGCGTTGGGTGGTGGAACGCACGCACAGTTGACTGAACCGTTTCCGTCGCATCCTGGTCCGTTGGGACAAGTCCCCCGAGAACTACATCGCCTTTCTTCACTTCGCCTGCGCCCTTATCGCCCTCAGAGCCGCTAGGTTATTAGGATAGGCTCTAAGTTGATTTTTTAGAAATATGCTAACGTGCCATGATTCATTGACCATCGTGAAGGGAAATGGGCATGGCGCAACGTCCCAAGGCAACCATCCTCGAGCATTTCGCCGAGTTGGACGATCCCCGAGTGGAGCGCACCCGACGCCACAAACTGGTGGACATCCTGGCCATCGCCATCTGCGCCACCATCTGCGGCGCCGATTCCTGGGTCCACATCGAGCTCTTCGGCAGGAGCAAGCTGGCCTGGTTTCAGAGCTTTTTGGAACTGCCTCACGGCATTCCGTCCCACGACACCTTCGGGGATGTCTTCGCTCGCCTGGACCCAGTGCAGTTGCAGAACTGCTGCATCTCATGGACCCAGGCCATCGCTGAACTGCTCCCCGGGGAGGTGGTCGCTATCGATGGGAAGACGGCCCGACGGTCCTATGACCGGGCCGGAAAGAAGGGGGCCATTCACAGGGTCAGCGCCTGGGCCACCCAGCAGACCCTGACCCTGGGCCAGGTCAAGACTGACGAGAAATCCAACGAGATCACCGCCATTCCTCAACTGCTGGAGTTGCATGGCTGCATCGTAACCATTGACGCCATGGGTTGCCAGCGTGAGATCGCCCAGCGGATCACCCGGACTGAAGAGCACCCAGGGCGGCGCCGACTACGTGCTGGCGGTGAAGGAGAACCAGGGTCAACTGTACGAGAGTATTCAGGACCTGTTCGAAGGGGCCGAGGCATTGGGCTTTGACGAGACACCCTATGACCACGCTCAGACGGTGGACAAGGGACACGGGCGGGTGGAACGCCGGGAATGCTGGGTCATCACCGAGCCGGACTGCCTGGACTACCTGGACCCCCAAGAGCAATGGCCGCAACTGAAAGCCGCCATCAGGGTGGTGGGCCACCGCACCACCCTGATGGCGACGCCAGCCAACCCCGCTACTACATCAGCAGCCTGGCCGGCTCAGGAGAACAACTGCTGGCCGCCATCAGGAGCCACTGGAGCATCGAAAACTCGTTGCACTGGACCTTGGACGTGACCTTTCGGGAAGATCAGTGCCGAGTGCGCAAGAACAATGGCCCACAGAACATGAACATCCTGCGGCAGATCGGACACAACCTCTTGAAAAACGAGACCACCCTGAAAGTGGGCATCCAGGGCAAACGCCTCCACGCCGGTTGGGACGAGGACTACCTGCTCACAGTCCTCCTCGGATAAGACGCGATTGCCCTGGGCGGCCTAACGGCCGCCCCCGATTGCTGTCTGCCCCCGTGTTATTATGGCGCCGCAATCACACCAACCGTCCGGAACGAAGGAGGGCATGGCAAATGGCGACAGTCACCCAGGCATGGACCGAACGATCCGTGGAGGCGGCGGGCACCCAGCTGCAGATAATCACGGGCGGCAGCGGAGCCCCCATACTCATCCTGCACGACGAATTCGGTCACCACGGCCAGCTCCGATACCACGAGGCCCTCGCCCAAGACTTCAGCCTGTACATTCCCTGCCATCCGGGCTTCGGTGCAACCGAGCGACAGGAATGGGTGATGAATATGCGAGACCTAGCCGGGTGGTACTTGGAGGCCCTCGACGACCTCAACCTCGGGCCGGTCAATCTCATGGGCTTCTCGCTGGGTGGTTGGCTGGCCGCCGAGATGGCCACAATGTCTCCGGACCTATTCCGGAAGCTCGTCCTTGTGGCGCCGGCCGGCATACGCCCGCCCACCGGAGAGATCTTCGATATGTTCCTGGCGGTTGCCGAGGAATATCTGGCTGTTGGCTTCCACGACCCTGAAAACACCCCCGAGTTCGGCGAAATCTGCCCTGACGAGCCTTCCGCGGAGCTCGTCGAAGCCTGGGCGGTGGCAAGGGAGGAGGCGTGCCGCCTCAGCTGGCGGCCTTACATGCACTCCCTGGGCCTGCCCCATTTGGTCCACCGCCTCAAGCGTGTGCCCACCCAGATCGTCTGGGGGCAGCAGGATAACATCGTCCCAGTATCCGCTGGCCGGGCCTACCACGAGTCCATTCCCGGCTCGCGCCTCGACATCCTTGACTCCTGTGGGCACCGTCCCGAGTTGGAAAAGACCGACGAATTCGTGGCCATCGTCAGGGAGTTCCTATCGTCTTAGCGGTTCTGGCGTTATGGTAAAATCCGCGCGTAGCCGGAGCTTGGAGGAAACGCATCATGTTCATTGGATATTTCACCGAAAGGCCTTACCAGGACCCAAAATCCGGGTATTTCGGGGCCACCGGCAAGTCAATCATGGACCTCAACGTCAGCAACGAGATTTACGATGCTGAGTTGGGCGCCGGCCTCTACAACCGCTACCTCGACGAGAAGATCTACGCCGAAGAAATGGGCTTCGACGGCCTGATGTTGAACGAGCACCACAGCACGCCGTTCTGCATGGGCGGCGCGATGAATGTGGAGGCGTCCGTCCTGGCCCGCATCACCAACCGGGCCAAGATTGTCCTCCTGGGCAACATCCTGCCCCTGTGGGATGACCCCCTATGGCTGGTGGAGCAGCTGGCCATGATCGACATGATCTCCCACGGACGCCTGGTGTCCGGCTGGGTGCGCGGCACCGGCCGCGAGAGTGTGGCCCACAACATCGAGCCGCACTACAACTGGGAACGGTTCAAGGAAGCGCATGAACTGATCGTCAAGGCGTGGACGACGCCCGGACCGTTCCGCTGGGAGGGCAAGCACTTCCACTTCCGCCACGTCAACCCATGGGTGAGCCCCTACCAGAAGCCGCACCCGCCCATCTGGCTGCCCGGCGTAGTCTCCCGCGACTCTCTGATTTGGGCAGCCGAGCAGCGCATTCCGTACATCATGCTGGCCACCGAGATGGAACCCACCAGGCAGGCTTTCCAGCTCTACCACGACACCGCAGCCGAGCTGGGTTACGAGTCCGGCCCGCAGAACATCGGCTACCTGTGGAAGGTTCACGTCGATGAGACGGAAGAGCTGGCCGAGCAGACCGGACGCAAGTACGTTCAGGGGCCGAGCAACCCCTTCCTTGCCGGTAATGAAGGCACGACCAATCAGGCCCTGCTGCATCTCCCCGGCCTGACCTCCCGGCGTCGCGTCCTGCCCACCACGGAAGTTGCCACCGCCGCCCGCGGCGGTAGCGCCGGACCCGGTGGCGTCCTGTCCCGGCCCTACGAGCAGCAGATCAACGACTACACCATCATCTCCGGCACGCCGGACAGCGTCATCCCGAAGATCCGTCACGTGCTGGAGACCATCCGCCCGGGCAGCATATTCTTCTGGGATGGCGACGGAGCCATGACCCACGACGACGCCATGCGCAGTCTGCGCCTCATGGGCCAGGAAGTGCTCCCCGCAGTCCGCGAGATCGCCAAGGAACTGGATCTCCCGGGGCCTTTCGAGGTCGATCCGGCCACCGGAAAGCCCTACGTGGCCAACCCGGCGCCCGCAGAGCCGGCCGAAGTGACTGCGGACGACTAGGAGCGACCCATACGCATTGCATACGCGCCTCTCCCAAACCCGGGGGGAGGCCGTTTGCTATCGTCGCCCAATTTCCCTTCACACCCCACACGGAGCGTAACCATGCCCTACGGAGACAACGACTGGTTGGCCCTCACCGCCGAACCCTCCCTCGAGCCTGACCTGCCCATCTGCGATGCCCACCACCACTTCTGGGACTTTCGCATGGACCGCGTACCCTACCATCGCTATCTGCTGGATGAACTGGCGGCTGACGTCAACAGCGGACACAACGTGCGCTCAACCGTTTTCCTGGAAGCTCGGTCGATGTACCGTCCCGACGGACCCGAAGAGTTACGGCCAGTGGGTGAGGTCGAATTCGTCCAAGGTATTGCAGCCGCCAGCGCCACCGGGCTCTATGGGCCGACGAAGGCCGCCGCCGCCATCATCGGCCACGCAGACCTCGCCCTCGGCGACGACGTGGCTCGCGTCCTAGACGCGCTTCAGGCCGCCAGCCCTAACCGGTTCTGCGGCATCCGGTACAACACCGGCTGGGACCCCCATCCTGAGCTGGACAGCCGCTCCGTGGAACATAAGTTGGCCGACCCGCAGTTGCGCGCCGGCGCCCAAGTACTAGCCAGCCGCGGTTTGGTTTACGAAAACGTGGTCTTCTTCCCGCAATTGACCGACCTGGTCGACTTCGCGAGGGCCGTACCCGACCTGACCATCGTTTCCAACCACATCGGTGGCCTAATCCGCGTCGGCCCGTACGGCAACCGGGACGACGAAGTGATGCCGGCCTGGCGCGAAGGCGTGGCCGCACTGGCCCAGTGTCCCAACGTTGTCATGAAGCTCGGCGGCGTGGGGCAGCCGCGGTACGGGTTCGACTGGCACACGCGGGCCACTCCCATAGGCTCGGAACAGCTGGCAGAGGAGATGGGCCCGCTGATCACCTACTGCATCGACCAGTTCGGACCCGACCGCTGCCTGTTCGAGAGCAACTTCCCGCCTGACAAGGTCTCCTTCTCGTACAACGTCATGTACAACGCTTTCAAGCGCATGACCTCAGGCTACTCAACCAGCGAGCGCGCCGCCATGTTCCACGACAACGCGGCTCGGATCTACAGCATCGAGTATTAGCTGCTACCCGGTGGACAGCAGGGCGGTCAGTTCGCGTACATCTGACAATCGATCAAGGCGGCTGACCGCTTCAACCACCTGCTGCACTATGCCTGCACCCAGGGTGTCTCGCGACAGCAGATCGAACTTGCCCAACAGTACTTCCCTCCCCGCTGGATTGGAAAAGTCGCCGCGCTGAGCCGTGACCTCGGCCCGGCGGACTCGACCGTCTCTCAGCTGTACCGCGACCCGCGCCGACGGGTAGTCGTAACGGCGCAGGTTCATCTCGGGGTCAGAGGCCAGCGTAACCCGCTGGGCCAGTTCGCGGATGTCCGCATCGTCCACCCGCTCAGGCAGGAACGCGGTGACGTCGGTGCGGCCATAGCAAATGGCGGCGGCCACCGCGTAGGGGATCGAAAACTTGGCGGCCAGCATGTTCTCGGGATGTGGATCGGCCATGATGCCGGCGATGGGCGGCGCGGTCACCGCGATGCTGTTCACGTCGCATGCGGCGAAGGGCTCGTCGCGGAGCAAGTCCTGCACGGCATCCAGTACCGGGTGGTTGTAAAGGCAGCAGGCGTGCAGCTTGAAGTAGTTTTGCTCGATGCGCAGTTTTCCCGAAGTTCCCAACCCATCGACCACAGCCTGAGGGTCGAATCCCTCGCCCAAGAAGCTCCGGTACAGATCGGCCGGCCCGTCCGCGATTGCCGTGTACCCGCACTGGCTCAGGTGCGCGGCCATGATGCCCTGGAAACCGGATCGGCCGGGGTACAGGTTGCGCACGGTCGCACCTTCCAGGCAAGGCGTCCATGTATTGGCCGGGCTCATGGACATGGCCAGGTTCATGGCTACCTTGGTTTGCGCCGCGTCGAAACCCATCAGTCGCGCCGTTGCCGCCGCCGTGCCGATGGTTCCCCAGGTACCATGCGAGTGCACCTCCGGCTTGACCTGGGTCGCCGTGCCGATGCGGGAGATGACCTCGTAGCCCACGATGATGCTTGACAGCACGTCGCTGCCGCTGCGTCCCAGGTCCTCGCCGACGGCGATTGCGCCGGGCGTGACGTGGATGGACGGGTGCCCGCCGCCCAGGCGGTTGCCCTCGTCCATCTCCAGCGACACGCCGGCGGTGGCGTTCACCATGGTGGCCCAGACCGGTTGCACCCGGTGACCATGACCCAGGACGGTCGCCCTGCCAGGCCCGCTCATGGCGGCGGCAAGACCGGCGAAGTTGGCGTTTTCCGACTGGCGGCTGCCGGCAAGGATCGCGCCGATGGTGTCCAGCACCACGTCCTTCGCTGCAGCAATCGTGGACGAGTGCAAGTCCTCCCAGCGCAATTCCGCAACGAACTCGGCCAGCAGGTCGAGGTAATCCTTGGCCATAATCCCACCTACCGCGTGAAGAATTCGTGGAGAAGACGATACGCGTCGTCCGGCAATTCCTCCGCAATGTAATGACCGGAGGGAAGGGACTGCCCTTCGACGTCGTTGGAATAGTTCCGCCATACGCCGAGAACGTCCTGGGTGCGTCCCACATAGCCGCGGTCACTCCACAGCGCCAGGTGTGGGCAGTTCACCTTGTTCGCAAAGTCCGCCTCGTCGTGCTCCAGATCGATGCTCGCGCCGGCGCGATAGTCCTCGCACGCCCCGTGAATGGCTTCAGGGTTGCTGAAGCAACGCACGTATTCTTCCACCGCCTCCGGCGAGAACACCGTTTCAGCGTTCCGCTCCCGCATGAACCGCGAGCGTATGTAGTAGTCGGGATCGGCTCCGATGACCCGCTCGGGAAAGTCGTAGGGCTGGATCAGGAAGAACCAGTGGTAGGTATTGGTTGCCATTTCCTTGTCGACAATGCTGAACATGTGGCGCGTGGGCACAATGTCCAGCGTCGCCAACCGCAACACGCGCTCGGGATGGTCCTTGGTCAGCCGATGGGCGACCCGAGCGCCCCGGTCGTGGCTACCCAGGAAGAAGGTATCAAACCCAAGGTGCGTCATGGCGTCGACCAAGTCTTGTGCCATCGCGCGCTTCGAATGGTTGAAGTGCTCCGGGTCGCCCGTGGGCTTGCCGCTGTCCCCGTAGCCACGCAGGTCCGCCGCGACCACCGTGAAGTCCTCGGCAAGCCTCGGCGCGACCTTGTGCCACATGGTGTGCGTCTGCGGGTAACCGTGCAGCAACAGCAGAGGAGGACCGCTGCCGCCCTTCACCAGGTTCACCGCCTCGCCGCTGGTCTCCACGAGCATACGCTCAAATCCCTCGAACAAAGCCATCTTTCGCTCCTTGGCGTCTCTTGATTGAGTGCGGGCCACTCGCCTGTAGGCCGATACATAATGCGTCGGTGCACCGATGATGTAAATACCTTCCTGCGTGCCCTTTGACAGCATATTCACGCCCGTGTACCGTAAGCTTGAAACCGCCGGAACGGCCCTTTGAGAGCGTAAATGACCACCACTTCGGTACCGAACAACATCGCCCACTACCTCGACGCGGCTCGACCCTTCGTGGCTCGCGTAGACGAGGCCGCCGACTGGATCGACGCCGAGCGGCAGATGCCGCCCGACCTCGCCGCCGACATGGCCGACGCCGGGTTCTTCCGCCTGCTGCTGACCCGCGACCTGGGCGGCGCCGAGCTGGCGCATCCTGACTTTCTCCGGATACTGGAGCAGTTTGCTGCAGTGGACGCAAGCGTCGCTTGGTGCCTCAATCAAAACAACGTCTTCGCCACCAGCGCGGCCCGGATGCCGGTGGACACGGCGCATCTCATCTGGGACGAGCCTCGCGCCGTCGTCACCAACGGGCCACCTACAGGATCCTGCCTCGCCACTCCCGTCGAAGGCGGCTACCGCCTGAACGGGCGCTGGAACCTGAGCAGCGGCAGCGACCACGCCACGTGGATTGCCGCGCTGTCCCCTGTGGCGAAGGGCGGGCAAAACGGCGCCACCACCAGCGATCAGGGGCCCCGGATACTGCTAATGCCCAAGCCGGAGGTCAACATCGTCGACCTGTGGCACACGGCCGGCCTCCGAGGCACCGGCAGTTTCAGCTTCGACGTCGACGACCTCTTCGTACCTGAGCAGCGCACGTACGCCCAGGACGGACCGTCGCGGACCGAGGGCCCACTTTATGTCGTGCCCCGAACGCTGCTCTTCGCCACGGGGTTCGCCACCGTTGCGCTCGGGGTGGCGCGCAAGAGTCTGGACATTGCCATCGGCGTGGGAGGCAGCCGGATGCCCTACCGCTCGGGTGTTTTGCTCCGCGACCAGCAGACCACGCAGCGCACCATCGGCGAGGCTTACGCCCAGCAAAGCTCCGCCCGCGCTTTCCTGAAGGAAGCGCACGGCCGGCTGTGGGATTCAGCCCGCACCAAGGGTACGCTCACCACCGACGAGCGCATCCAGCTGCGGGTGGCCGCGACCCACGCAATCCGCACGTCGGCCCAGGTGGTGGACGCGGCCTACACGCTGTGCGGAGCGAGCGGTATCTTCCAGTCCAATCCGATCCAGCGGCGTTTCCAGGACATGCACGTCATCACCCAGCACGTGCAGGGACACTACGTGCACTACGAGACCGCCGGCCAATTCGTGCTGGGGTTGGAACCACAGGGCGTTTTCTAGCAGAAGGAGGTGTCGCCATGGCCGCGAATCATGTGGATACGGTCATCGTAGGTGGGCAGATCGTAACCTCGTCACAGGTGTACGAGAGCTCCATCGCCGTCTCCGGCGAGAAGATCGTTGCCATCGGCCCGGAAAACTACCTGCCACCGGCCGATCGCTATATCGACGCCTCCGGCAAGTTCGTGCTTCCCGGCCTGATCGACAGCCACGTTCACCTGGATGGCCACGACAATTACGCCCTGGGCTCATTGGCCGCGGCTCATGCCGGCCTGACCACCCTGGTTCCTTTCGGCACCTACCAGCTGGAGGGCGACGAGACACTGCCGCAGGCCGTCAATCGCACTCGCGAAACCGTCGAACAGGCCGCTCTGACAGACTTCGCCTTCCATTTCATCCTGCAGAACCGGCCCAGCATTCTGCCCGGTTTGCCCGAGGCCGTCGACCTGGGGGTCAAGTCCTTCAAGATGTTCATGACCTACAAGAAACGTCCCGGCAGGATGTGCGACGACGACTACATCTGCGAGGCGATGGACCTGGTGGGCCGCGGCGGCGGCGTCCTGCAGCTCCACTGCGAAAGCGGCAACATCATCGAATACCTCGAGAACAAGCTCATGGCCGAAGGCCATACGCATCCGACGGACTTCCCAACGGCTTGCCCCGACTGGGCTGAAGAGGAAGCCATCAACCGCGCCGTTAAGATGAGCGCCGCCACCCGCTGCCCCACCTACGTCGTGCACCTCAGCACGCAACTTGGCCTCGAACGCATCAAGCAGGCCCAGAGCCTGGGTCAGCGAGTCTGGACGGAAACGTGTCCGCAGTACCTGCTGCTATCGGATGCGCAGATGGCGGAGCGCGGCCCATTGGCCAAGATTGGCCCGCCGCTCCGACCGGATGACGGCCCGGACCGTGACGCCCTATGGGAAGGGTTGCGCCAGGGCCACGTGTCCATCGTCGCCAGCGACCACTCGCCACATCCCCAGGAACTCAAGCAGCCCGGTTGGGACAACATCTTCGTCGACGCCAACGGCATGTCGGTACCCTTCGGCTCCCCGGGCATCGAGACCATTGTCCCCTTGATGTACAGCGAAGGCGTGGTAAAGCGTGGCTTCCCCATCTGGTGGCTGGCCCGCGTCATGGCTGAAAACCCGGCCCGCATATTCGGCATCTACCCGCGCAAGGGCGTCATCCAGGTGGGATCCGACGCCGACTTTCTGATCCTGGATCCCAACGGCGACCGTATCGTCACCGCGAGCGACCATCACAGCAACGCCGGATACACCCTGTTTGAAGGCTGGCGCGTCAACGGCCGCCCCTGGATGACCATGCTGCGGGGCCAGGTGCTGCTGCAGGATGGTGAACTGCAGCAAAACCCCGGCTACGGCACATTCCTCGAGAGCGGCTCGCCCCGTGCGCCGTTGGGCGGTCCGGTCGATTAGTCGATTAAATGAAGATAACCGACGTTACCGCCGCATATCCCGAGTATCGGTACATCGTTCCGTCCTGGCGAACCCATTTCTGGCAGATCGTCGTCCGCGTTGAGACGGACACCGGAGCCACCGGGTTTGGGTACGGTGGTGGCGGGGTGGCCGGCGTAGAAATCGTCAACCGCCATTTCCACGAACTGCTGATGGGTCGCGAGATAAACAGCCTGCCGGACATCATCGACACCTGGGACTACCTTTACGAACAATCCCTCCCCTACGGGCGCAAGGGCCTGGCCATCATGGCCCTCAGCGGTGTCGACCTCGCTCTCTACGACCTGCTGGCCAAGGCTGAGAATCAGCCCGTGTACGAACTACTGGGCGGTGCGCGGAAGCCCAGCGTCCTTGCCTATGCCCCGGGCCCAGAGTCGGAAACGTACCGCGACCTCGGCTTCCGCGCCCACAAGTTCCCCCACCGGTGGGCTGGAGCCGCCGACTACGAAACGGCCGCAGCCGCGGTTGCCAAAGCCCGCAGTCTCTACGGCGCGGATGCCCGCGTAATGGTCGATTGCTATATGTCGTGGGATGCGGAGGTCACCACCCGCATGGCCAACATCCTGTCCGAATACAACCTGTACTGGTACGAAGACGTGCTGACCCCCGACGATCTGGCAGGCCAGGCCGATCTGCGGCCGGTGGCCGCTCCCACCCTCATCGCCCGCGCCAACGCCCTAGGCCTGTGGCAGCCCGATATAACGTGGTGCGGCGGGATCACGGCAGGCCTACGCATAATCGACCTTGCCCGGGGCGCCGGAGTGCCAGTGTCTCCCCACCGGGGCGCCGAAGTCTGGGGCCTGCATCTCATAGCCGCCAGCGACTGGGCCGATTTCGCCGAGTATCACTCCGACCACATCCGTTCGCTGCGGGACGTGCTCTGGCACGACGAGCCTGAGCCGCAGGACGGTTACATCGCACCGTCCGATCGCCCGGGCTTCGGTGTCACCTTGAATGAGGCAATGCTTTAACCATGTCCGGACCCCTAAACGCCTTTGTTCCCAAAAATAACGCCTACCTGTCAGGCTCCGGCAGAGGACCGTTGTCCGGTCTCACGTTCGCGGCCAAGGACATCTTTGACATCGCGGGGCACGTCACCGGATGCGGAAATCCCCATTGGCTGGCCACCCACGGCCCGGCCGAATCCACAGCCTGGGTGGTGCAACGACTGGTCGACGCCGGCGCGTCCATGGTCGGCAAAACCATAACCGACGAGCTAACCCGTGGGATCTTCGGCGAGAACGTACACTACGGCACCCCCGTCAATCCCCGCGCTCCCGGCCGCGTCCCGGGCGGTTCGTCCAGCGGCTCCGCGTCGGCAGTGGCCGGCGAGTTGGTAGATTTCGCTTTGGGCTCCGACACTGGCGGCTCCGTGCGCGTGCCGTCGAGCTTCTGCGGACTGTTCGGGCTGCGGCCCACCCACGGCCGAATCCCGCTGGACGGGATGCTGCTGCAAGCTCCCACGTTCGACACCATCGGCTGGTTCGCGCGGGACGCCGGGACTTTCGCCCGCGTGGGCTCCATTGTCCTCTCGCCCGGTCCGGCGACCCGGCGTCCTCAGCACCTGATAATCGCCGAAGACGCCTTCGACCTTCCCGAAGCGGACACGCGCCACGCTTTGGAAGCGGTTCTGGAGAGAGCTGCCCCGTTTTTCACGACGTCATCAACTCTACGACTTTCACCCACGAGCCTGGAGGAGTGGTCGGGTCACCAGCAAGTGTTGCAGAGCCGTGAAGCGTGGGAGTCAGCGCGCGACTGGATCGACCAGGCGAATCCGGCGTTCAGCTTTGAGGTGTCCGACCGCTACGCCCTAGCACGCGCGGTCACGGATCACCAGATTTGCGTCGCGCAGGCCGGCCGCGATGCTGTTGTTGTCCGTATGAACGAGGTTTTCGAAAGCGGTGACGTGGTGGTATGCCTGCCCACCACCATTGCTCCGGCTCCTCCTATGGGCCAGCGCGTCTCCGAGCGCCACACGCTGCGGCTGCGCAACAGCGCGCTCACATCCATAGCCGGAAACACCGGCCGCCCCCAGATCAGTTTGCCCTTAGCCGAAGTTGGCGGCCTGCCCGTCGGCTTGTCGCTGCTGGGAGACTACGGGGCCGACGAGCAACTGATCGCGTTGGCGCGGGAGATCGGCCGATACCCCGAATGATCCGTCGCATTAGATATGATCGCCATGCTCGACGCCGTATGCGCTGGCGTCAGATCAGCGAAACCGAAGTTGAAGAGACTGTCATGGATCCGGATCGTCTTGAGCCTTCCATCCGGGGCCGGACGAACGCCTATGAACGAATTGGGGATCGACTTATAAGGGCAACCTTCGTTGAGACCGAAAATGGTATCCTGATAATAACTGTGGTGGATCGGACGAACTGAAGGACTGCCGCCATGCAAATCGAGTACAGTTCGGACATCGACGCAGTCTATGTGTACCTGCAAAAGGTTGATGTCGTCTGCACAATTGAGCCACGCACCGGCATAGCTGCTGATTGTGATGCGAGCGGCGAGGTCGTTGGCGTGGAAATCCTCGACGCCAGCGTTCGCTTCGGCTCATCGGATTCGGCGCTGATGTTGAAGGACAGTGGACCGGAGTACACTGAAGATCAGTCACGCCGAATCCATTCCATCCTGTCCTCCTGCATCGCCACTCCGTTACTTGTTGAGGACGACGTCGATTAGCGCGACCCGCCCCTCGTTGACGGCGGCCAGACCGTTGAGCAGGGCTTGGGCAAGGTCGGCAGGATCCTCCACACGTTCGCCGTAGCCGCCGAAGGGTTCCACCAGCTTGGCGTAATCCGGCCCGGGGATGTGCACGCCGTGCCAGATGCCGGAGCGGGCGGCGTCGCCGTCGGGGTAATAGGCCAGGTGGTTGCCCCGCATTGCCTCGTAGCACTCGTTATTGAACAGCACCGTCATGAAGGGCAGGTTTGCTTCGCGGGCGACGCCGAAACTCTGGGTCACCGGGTTATACAGGAAACCGCCGTCACCCATGAGAGCCACCACCGGCTGATTGGGCTTGGCCAGCTTGACGCCCAGGGCGAGGCCCAGTCCCTGACCCAGACCTCCGTTGGTCTTGTAGTAACTCTGGGGCCTGTCCCAACCCACGTGCCGGCCGATGGTGCCGCGATGGGTGGTGACTTCCTCGGCATATACAACGTCCTCTGGCATAACCTCGCTGAGGACGGCGCAGAGCCAGGCAGGGTCGATGGGTCTACTGGCGCTGGCGGAGGCCTCGGCCGCGCGGGTCTCTGCCGCTAGCCGTTCGTGTTCTTCGGCCCATCGCTGGCGGCGCGCTTCGATCTCATCTTTTCGACCGGCTACCGCGGGACGCAAAGCGTCGGCCAGCAGGCCCAGCCCGATGGTGAGATCGCCTTCGACGTAACGATCGGCGAAGAGGTTCTGGTACACCATGTATTCCTTGACCGTGGTTTCCCCCATCGCCACCACCGTGGCTGTTTGGGGGCCAGCCTGCGGGGGATACCACGGGGCGCGGCTCCCGGCCAGGATCACCAGGTCGGCCTGCTGGAGATAGCGTTCCGACTGCCCACCAAGATACAGTGGGTGGCTCTTGGGGAAGTTCGCGTACAATGCCGCGCTCTCCACCACCGGTATGGCGAACAGTTCGGCGAGGATGACCAAGTTGTTGAACCCCGCGATCTCGCGCCCGGCGCAGTCGGTGATGATCAGCGGAGACTTGCTCCCCGCAATCAGGTCGGCCAACTCGGCGATGTCATCCTGCGAAGGCCGTATCTTCGGTGCAGTCGGGACGGCCCTGAGTTTGCCTGGCGGCGTCCACTCGTGCACCATCGTTTCAATGGGAATGTTCATGAAGGTCGGCCCCTGGGGAACCCGCTGCGCCAACTCGCCGGCCCTCACCATCTGCTCATACACGGTGTAGGGGCTCGTGGCCCTGCCGCTCCACTTGGTGAAAGCGTCGGCGAAGCGGTCGGGGCCGCCCACCACGCTAAGGCTGCGGTACCACTGGCCCTGGGGGTCGATATCCGGATTCTCGCCGTAGCTCGTCGCTTCGCCCGAGCACACCAGCATCGGCACCTCGCCGATCATCGCACCATGTACCCCCATGCTCCCCTGCAGCAGGCCGACTCCAGCGTGCAGCAGCACTGCCTGCATCCGGCCGGTGACCCGCGTGTACCCGCTGGCCATGTTCACCGCCAGAGTTTCGTGCCAACAGTTGATGTACTGCGGTCCTGGCGTTTCGTTGATCTTCTGGCGAGCCAGCGCTTCCCATACCGGCGCCCATTCAGAACCCGGTGACGAGATTATGTAATCGATGCCCAGGTTTCGGAAGGCTTCCAGGATCCCTTCGCCGCAGTCCTTTGTGGTGGTGGTGGTGGTGGTCATGTTTAGTCCTCCTGTCCCTGGCTGGTGACCGGGCGCAAGACGGGTTCCCGAGAAACCGGAGCCGGATCGGCCTGTTTTTCCCGGTGGGTGGGCAGCGCCGACAAAAAGAGCGCGACCGACAGCGACCCGATCATGGTGAAGAAAGCGTATCTCAAGCCCGTTGTAAAAGCGGCTGCCACGCCACTGTCCGTACTGTGGCGCACGGCGTCCAGGCTGGGCTCGTAGCCCATGGAACCCATGGTAGCGGTCACGATGGCGGTGGCGACGGCTACGCTGACCACATTGCCGGCGTTACGAATGAGGTTAACCAGGGCCGAAATGACACCGTGGCTTTCCCGTTCCACCGCGCTCAGAATGGAACTTGAGTTGGGCGAGTAGAAGATGCCCATTCCACTGCTGGTGAGCATCAGGCCCGGAATGACCTGGAACAGTGAAGATTCTGCAGTCACTTGGGAGAGAATGGCGATACCTGTGGCCGACAGCATCAGACCGGTCACGGTGAACTTGCGCCAACCGTAACGGTCGGAAAGCCGGCCGCTGAGCGGTCCCAGGATCGCCATGCACAAGGCGCCGGGAACCACGCACAGACCCGCCACGGACGGACTGTAACCCAGAACATTTTGCAGATAAAACGGCGTCATAAACAGAATTGCCGAACTGCCAATGAACATGAGGTAGTTGGCCGTCACCCCCAGGAAAAAGTTGCGCCGTCGGAACAACCGCAAGTTCAGCATGGGGTTGGCGATGCGAAGCTCCCACCAGATAAAACCGCCAATGAGAACCACGAAGGCCGCAACGGCGCCCAGTATCGGCGGGGAACTCCAACCAGTGCGGTGTGCATTGGTGATGCCCAGCAGCAACGCCAGCAGGGCGCTGGACGACAAAAAAGCTCCCAACCAGTCAAAACCACCCCGACCGGGACCCCGAACCGGGCGCGGTTGGTCGGCGCTGCTCAGGACAGCCACGCACATGGCGATGCTGATGGCTACCATGGGAACAGTGGCAAAGAACACTGAACGCCATCCGAAAGCGTCAACCAGGAAGCCGCCCAACGCCGGGCCGGCGACAGCCCCGGTTCCGACCATGGTCATGATCAGGCCAATGGCCTTTCCCCGCTCGTTGGGAGGAAAAGCGCCTATCATGATAGCCATGCCGGTGCCCTGGGTCATGGCGGCACCGGTGCCCTGCACGATGCGCGAGGCGATCAGTACCGACAGTTCGGAGGACGTGCCCGCTGCGACGGAGCCGGCAATGACTACAAACGAACCGATGATGTACACGCGCTTAGAGGTGATGAGATCTGCGAGCCGGCCCATGGGCAGCAGCAGCGCGATGACGGTCATGGCATACCCGATCACCAACCACTGCACGCTGGGAATGTCGGTCTGGAAGCGGGTGGCGATGGTGGGCAGGGCGACGCTCACGCTACCGTGGTCGACCACGGACGCGAAGGTGCCCACCGCCAAGGTGCCGAAGGCGTACCATTTATAGCGCGGGCTTCGCGCCAGCGACGAGATCACGAATGCTTTACCAAGCGATCCTGGGGTCGGTGTTACTCGCCGGCGAAAAAGCGTCGGGGATTTTCCACGGTGATCTGGTGGATGTCCGCGTCTGACGCTCCCATTTCCTTCAAACGGGGCAGCACATGCCGTGGTATGAAGTTGTACCCATCGGGATTGGCCTGCCGGCGCTGCTCCTGCACTTCCGCACCGTTCCGCGCCTTGGGGACCGAGTAATCGTGGGACAGGAAGATACGGTTCGTGAAACCGGCGTCCATCAGCGCCTTGGCGACCTCCGTACGCTGCTCCCAATTGGGAGTCCCCGGGCGTAGTCCGCCCGGATAGCGGTCCAGACCGAGCCACACGCCCTTGTTGAGGAGCCCCAGCAGGTACTCCAGATCAGTGTCGTCATTGCTGTGCCCGATGTACACGCGGTCCAGGTCAACACCCTCTTCCTCCAGGATGCGCACCTGCGCGTCGCCGATGCGTTCGGGCGACCAGGTGTGCGTCGAGATGGGCATGCCTGTGGCCTTCTGCGTGCGCGCCGCGGCCCGCAGCACCACCTCCTGTGGCGGAGTGATCCCACCCTCGTCGGAGGCAACCTTGATGATGCCCGCCTTTATGCCGGTTCCCTCGATCCCGTCCTCGATCTCTCGCAAGTACAGCTCCGCGATCACGTCGGGGGACACATCACCAAAGGGGCGCGGCACCGCCACGTGGTTGCCTGTCGCGGCGATAATCTGCATCCCGCTGCCCTCGGCAACTTCGCGCATCAACTGCACGTCGCGACCCAGATCGAACGTGCTCACGTCCACGATCGTCCGTACCCCGTCCGCGTGAACGGCGCGCATCGCTGCGATGGACTGCTCGCGGATGCCGTCGCGGTCTATGAACTCGGGATAGGTGTGGCGCAGGCCAGCGGCATTGGTTCCCACGTGCTCGTGGCTCAGGGTGAACCCCAGGTCGTCGGTGTCGATGGGCCCCATCACGGTGTTCACGGTCGCCATTGCCTTGCCTCCTGACCATGGGTGAATGCCGGTATTCTATTACGATTTTCGTCGGAATGATACGCGGGAGGCGGGTGCGTGATTCAATATGCGGGCGCGTGCCTACCCGAAGCGGGCCGTTGGGGTGAAAGCGTCGCATCGGAACACACCCCGAACCTACGACCGCGCTTGCTACCCGACGAGCGGCGCGTCTATATTGGCCGCAAACAATCAGGAGGTTCCCAATGCGTACACCGATCCTAACACGCGACCAGGTTCCCGAGGGATTGAGAGAGGCGTTCGACCACGAGACTGCCGATTCCGGCGGAGTGGTTTCCAGCGGTCCCGGGTCCGCCATGATCAACAGTCCGGAGATGCGGAAGCGGGCCAACCATCTCGTAAACTACTTGCGGGATGAGTCTTCGCTGCCCAAGAAGATCCAGGAGCTGGCGATGATCCTCACCGCCCGCAACATGGACTGCCAATACATCTGGCACGCCCACTCCGTGCGAGCCAAGGAACAGGGCATCAGCGCGGAGTTCGTTGACAACCTGCGCGACCGCAAAGCTTTGCCGCAACTGCCATCGGATGAGCAGACGGTGGTGAACTACGCCGCCGAACTATTCAACAACCACCGCGTCACCGAGGCGACCTTCCAGGCCGCCATCGACCAATTCGGCGCGCTGGGACTGACGGAGTTGACCACGCTGTTTGGGTACTACTCGCTCCTCGCCTTCAATGCCAACGCCTTCGACATAGACGTTCCGGACGGTTCGGAGCCGAAATTGCCGGTCTGATCAACGGGTTGCGGTCACGCAGGGAGCCGGTTCGGGCCAAAGGCTCGCCGGCTCCGGTGAAATTGTCGGCGGGGATGCGCTCGCTTTATGTTCGCCGCGGCAAGCGGCTGAGCAGACCAATGTACGCTTTGGCGAGCCCAACACCCAACCCGCCGCGATGGTAGAAGCGCGACGGTGCAGAGGAGACCGGCCGGCACTGTTGCAGGACAGGTTCCAGGACACGGGCTCGGAAATCACGGATCAGTCCAGCGTCTTTCGCGCACAGCACCACCTCCTGCTGCAGATCGTACCCGAAGAAATCAAAGTTGCTGCTCCCCAGAATGAGGGTCTCGTCGTCGATCAGTATCGCTTTCATATGCGACATCCGTGGTTGATACAGGAGCACTTCAAAGCTGGTACCCGCAGCCGCACGGAACAACTCCTGCTGCATAGCGGTTTTGTTGTTGAGGGCGGGATTGATTACGCGAACCCTAACCGTAGGCGGCAACCCGGCCAGTCGTTTCAGCAACGGCGCGGAAACATACGGAGAGATTATGTCAAGAGATCTCTTCGCGCCTTCCACCACGGCAAACACCTGCTCGTACTCCGGTCTGCTCCGGCGGCCGTCCAGGAAGAAGAGCGTGCCCAGGGGCGTTGCGTGAGCATACGAGCTGTTGACCCGACCTACCGTGCGGTGAAAATCTTCAGCCAAAGCGTCGACAAGCTGGGCGCAGTCGGTCCCAATCATCAGGTCGCGCCAGGCAAAGTTGTGCTCGCTGATGTTGATGCCTCCCAGGAAAGCCTGGTTGTCGGCGATCATTATCTTCTTATGATTGCGGAAGGGGTACTTGCGCCAGAGAATGCCCATCGGGTTGGTCACGACGATCCGGACTCCGTCCCGCTGGGAGGTGCGTAACAAGCGGCGAGTGGCTGCGACCTCACGGCGAAAGTCGCGATCGAGCAAGTACCGGGGACTACAGACCAAGTCGTCACTAATCTTGGCGGTAGAAAAGGCGTCGACGCAGAGGATCTTTTCCCGGGCGGGGGAGCGCACCAACAGGTCCCAGAAGTTCGCGCCGACCTGGTCCATCTCGAAAGTCATCACCTGGACAAGGACACGGTCCCGCGCGCCCAGGATGGCCGGCTCGACGGCAGCGAGGAACTCGGAGGCGTCAACTAAAAGCGAGGAGTTGTGCGCCAAGGAGGGTTCGTCAGCGGGACGGGAAACGGGCGGCGAGGACGTCTGTGATCAAGCGCGCGGCCACCTGGGCAGTCAAGTCAGACACATCATACGGCGGCGCCACCTCCACCACGTCGAACGCAACCAGGTTGGCCCGGGCTACCAGAGCAGTGAGGCAGCGGCGGCACTCCTCGTAGTAGAGCCCTCCCACCTCGGGGGTTCCGGTGCCCGGGGCCTGGATAGGGTCAAGGACATCCACGTCGAAGGTGATGTAAAGGTTGGATCCAATGGGCAGACTCTGGGCCACGGCTTCCGGACCAGTCTCGCGGAACTGCCGGGCGGTAATGACGGTGTTACCGTGGCCCATGGCCTCCTCATAGGGAGCCCGGCGCACGCTGCGAATACCCACCGAGGCGATGGACCCCACGTGCTCAAGCTCATGGCAACGGCGAATTGGGCTGCCGTGGGTCAGCATGGTTCCCTGGTAGTCGTGGGTGTAGTCGAGGTGCGCATCGAAGTGCACTATGTCCAGCGGAGCGAAGCGGCCCAGGCCGGCCACGGCTGGAAAGGTGATAGCGTGATCGCCGCCGAGGATCACGGGCATCGCGCCGCGCTCCGCGATGCGCGCCACCACGCCGGCCAGTCGCTTGAAATTGTGCACCACATCCGAGGGATTCACCGTCACGTTGCCGCAATCCGCCATGGTAATGCCTCGAAGGAGTTCGTCGCCCGCGTCGGCGTCGAAAAAACCCTCGGCATCCTGTCCGTGTCCGTAGGGATCGAGGTAGGAATAGGCCCGTGGCGCGTCCCGCAGCGCATCCGGTCCATAGCGGGCTCCGGGGCGGCCGAAAGTGCCCTGATCAAAGGGCATGCCCACAAACGCGATGTCGGCATCCAGTTGGTCGATGTCGGCACAATGAGGTGACCGGAACATCGTTCTCGGCCTCCGGTCCAGTGGCGCAATATCACCGGGCGATGAACCGGGCAGATACTGTGGCCCGATGTTGAAGTTCGATGCAGTCATATCGGTTGACCCACTGTGTAGCGGAAGATCGCGACGGCGACAAGGGGCGTGCGGCTCGGCGGAAGTCCCACGTCTCCGCGGGTTGTTGATTATACTTGACCGCAATCGTTGAAAGAAAAGGAGATCGCCATGGCACGGTTTGAGGACTATCAGAACCGGTTCACATTTGCAAAATTCGAGCGGGAGGACGGCATACTGCAGATGACGCTGCACAGCGACGGGGACACGCTGCAGTGGGGCGCCGGCCCGCATACCGAACTTCCGGAGGTGTTTCACACCATCGGGACCGACCCGGAGAACAAGGTCATCATCATGACGGGCGCGGGCCAGGGGTTCACTGGGCCGGCTGGGAGCAGCGACACGGTGCCGCGGCGGACACCGGAGCAATGGGACGGCACCTACTGGGAAGGAAAGCATCTGCTGGGCAACCTGCTGAATATAGAGGTGCCGATCATCGCCGCCATCAATGGTCCGGCGCTGCGGCATTCGGAATTGCCACTGCTCAGCGACATCGTGCTGGCCGCGCCGCACACCACGTTCCAGGATTCGGGCCACTTCATGAGCGGGCTAACTCCGGGCGACGGCATGCACATCATCTATCCACTTCTGTTGGGGATCAACCGCGGTCGCTATTTCCTGTTGACCGGCCAGATGCTTGACGCCGCAAAGGCCCAGGAATTCGGGCTCGTCGCCGAGGTGCTCCCGGCGGACGAATTGCTGCCACGGGCCTGGGAGTTGGCGAGGCAACTGGCGCAGCAACCCAAACTGGTACTGCGCTACTCGCGTGTCCTGCTAACGCACCAACTCAAAGGCGTGCTGCACGACATCCTGGGTTATGGACTGGCACTGGAGGGATTGGGCTCCGCCCAGGACTACCACGATCGCGGGCCCGGGCGCTGATCCGGTCAATCGGGAACGCCGGCCGTTTTGCGTGGGGGCAGCGCCGTTCATGTGGTGGTCGCTATCAGCGCAGCCAATCTCGGGTCACCCGAATCATCACGGCCGAGATGGCGACGCCGCCGCCGAATACAGCGAGCCAACTAACCCCGCTCACCAAGATGGCGGGTACCAAGATCAAGACCAATGCAACGTAAACGGTGACCAGACCCACACTGGCCGCACCAGTAAACAGACCTACGAGGATGTTGTCCCACCGTCCACGGGACCCATGCCCCCTGACAACCGCGATGCCGGCTGGTATCAGGAAAATGAACCCAAAAACGACAATCAGCGCGATGTACAACACGGCAAATTTTCTGGCTTTCCGATCCTCAGAGCAGCGGGACCGGCGCAGCCATGGTCCCGATGGCCGGGATGTAGGCATTCTAACCCAAGGCAGCCACCGGCCACCAAGACACGGCCGCAGCAGTACCACCGTCGTGAAAGCGGGCAGTGCGTGAATCGTCACCCGGTGCAAGCGCGACTACAGAGAAAGGCAGAGCGGTGATGCGACGGGCGGATCGCCGTCCACTTGCAGTCCCATATCCTCGGGTTGTCGGCGCAGGAACAGGGCTGCCGACGGCACGGAGATGACGAGAAAAAGCAGTGCCAGGATGCGCCACGTACCCCGCCACCCATAGGCGTCGATGAGCCACTGGGTCACCGGCAGCAGGACGATGCCGCCAATGCCCAGACCGGCACCTGCCAGGGCCAGGGCGCGGCCACGCCGGCGGACGAACCATTTGGCCACTGACACAGAGGTCACGATGCCGTTGGGCGCGGCCAGGCCGGACGCCCCGATGAGTCCGAAAAACAGGATCAACTGCCAGGCGTGGCTACTGAAACTCACCAGGAACAGGCAACCGCAGATCAGGACCGCCGAAATCGGTATGTAAACCCGAGGGCCGTAGCAGTCGATCAACCAACCTACGGCGAAACTGAGCGCGCCGGTGGCCAGGCGCCGGGTGGTCTGCATCCAGCCGAAGGTCGACCGGGAAAGCGCCAGGTCGTGCTGCATCGGCAGGACGAAGAGCCCGCAGTTCAAGGTGACCGTCGCCATCGTTGAGAAGTTGATGGCGAACATGGTCGCCACGATGACCCAACCGTAAAACACTCTCCCCGTCAGGGGAGAGTGTTCACTCACGGTGGCCATCAGAAAAACAAAGGTAGAGGCGAACCTATCATTCGCCCCTACGCGCAACAGCGCCGCGGTGATACTGCCGGCGCAATCTAGTTAGATAGCCTGCCAGTAACGCCGGCCCTGCAGCCGAACGATCTTCCCGAACCCGGGTGCGGGCAGGTGCACCGCCGCCACAGGTATCCCCTCGTTCTCCAAGCGGTCCAGCACCGATTGCCGCGTGGCGATGGCCTGTTCCGGGATGATATCGGCGCGGGACGCCCAGCCGGTCTGCTGGATCTGCGCCGTGTTGTGCAGGACGTCGCCCAGGATCAGGGCTCGCTCCCCGCCAGAATCAATCATGATGCTCATGTGTCCCGGGGTGTGGCCGGGGGTTGGCACCGTGGTCAACTCGCCGGTGATGCTGAACTCGCCTTCCATCAACTCCACCAGACCCATGTCGACCAGGGGCCAGACACAATCAGGGGCGTTGGGGTATCGGTCGGGCTGCAAAGCCGGATCATGGCTGGCGTCGAGGTCAACCTTGCTGAAGTAATAGCGGGCGTTGGGGAAGGTCGGCTTCAGGTTGCCGCCATCGTCGCGAACGGTGTTCCAACCGACGTGATCCCGGTGCAGGTGGGTCATCACTACGGCGTCGATTTGGTCAGGAGACACTCCGTTGCGGGACATATCGTCCAGCAGTTCGCCCCAAGGGGTCTCGGGGGTGTCCTTGGCTCCCAGGCCAGTGTCAATGGCGATATTCTTGCCCTCCGAGCGCACCAGGAAACAAGCCAAATTGAAGCTTACCTTGCGGTCGGGAGTCAGATGGTCGTGGAAGGGTTCCCACTCCGATGCCGGAATGTCGGGGAAGAAATTGCAGATGTCAAACTCCAGTAGGCCGTCCGACAACGAAGCAATCTCCACGTTGCCGATGGTAATCTTGCTGGCAGCCATAGTCCCTCCAGATGCCGTGAATTGCCGCATTCTACCACCAGCGGTCGTACGGCACGGGCCGACCGGGGGTACATCGGATGGAACCCGCAACGGTCGTTTGGTCCCGAGGCAATGGGGAAATGGGTGCGTGCGTCGGTTCAGAGATCTCCAACCAGGTTGGTCGCCCACTTCGGCCAGGGGCGAGGCCAACTTGCTGATGATTTTTGGCGCAGCCGCCGCAGAAGACCAATACGGTAAAGCCCTCGAACAGAGCGCGTGGGCGGTGCCCGCTCTGCTGAGCTGGCTCGCGCGTGGGCAGCTTCAGGCGTACCGGAGCTTTTTGCCGGGACAGGCAGGAAACACAGGATTGCAAATCGGACCGCTGCTGCATGAACAATTGCCCAAGCCCGGCTTCAGTCCGGTTCTACCGGATTCCCGATTGCGCGGAAATGACGGGCGGGATCGATTCAGGTGTCCGCTCACACATCATAGATGGGGCCAATCTTGCACGATTGACGGGCTGCCTCGCGGGTAGCGAGGGCAGGCGACATTGTGGCGGGATTGTCGACCCAAGCGAGAGTGTGGGGCACCGGTGAAAAGCCGGGCCGCATGAGCACATGGGAGCAAGGCCGGACCGTCCGCATTGGCGGAGCGCCGCGTTGAGGGCTCCGGAAACGGGTGATGGCCGGGCGGGTTGGCGCGACGCGCAACCGCGCCAGACAGAGAGCTCACTGGATTGCTGCTCCTCGTCTGCGGGATGGACGGGGTTCCGCCGATGGTTGGAAGCGACGAATGTTTCGCGCCGGTTATCGGATTGGCGCGCCAGCAGCAGACAGGCGATGGCCACTGCTGGCGCGAAAGGTTCAGATCGATGCTGCTATGGGCTTCCTCCCGATGTTTGGGATGTACAGGCGATGTTCTGGAGAGTGTTGACCAGGTTCCGAGCGGTATCAGCCCTACGGCCGGAGGTGGTGCGCTGTGGTTTTGCTCTCATTCTCCATGCCTGAAGCATGGCGCGCTGTGGCGGGCGCGGTGGCCGAGGGGACTGCCCCGATTAAAGCGGTCGGAGACAGTCTCCTGCAGAGGCCGGCAGCGACTTGGTGCTGATTGGCCGTGAACGCTCGGAACCTGGTCGATGGAACCGATTTATCGCCTGTGAAGCCATTATAGAGCATAAGTTCGTAATAGGGCAAGGGGGTGGTGTCATCGTTTGCGATCGCGTTGCGTGGACGACGTCTCCTGCGCTGGCGAGATTGCCGCGCTTCGCTCGCAATGACAATGGAGGGGTCGCTCGTAATAGCTGATTTGCCAGACTGGGTAGGTGTCAGGGTGCGCGTGGGGTTGATCTCGGGATTGCGTCGGTGGCGCCAGGGTGAGTATTGTGCGACGACCACAGCCACCGTGATTGCTGACAACAAGAGATAGACGCGCGCATTCAGCAGGTGGTAAACCTGACGCAGGTGGCCATCCATGAGCGTGAACGACCCTCCAGAATCGGATATCGGCGACACACCGCAAGGACGAGGCACGGCGGATTCGATCCCGCCCCTCACAGAAAAGCAGCTGGCGTTCCTCTGGCAGCGGAGGGCGGCGCGCAGTCGGGCGCTTCGAACCGAACGGGGCCGCCGGATCCGGGTGCTATACCCGGGGCGCCCGGGAGTGACAGCGGGGCCAGATTTCAGGAACGCCCTGCTGCTGGTGGAAGATCAAGGGCTCGTACAGGGCGACGTGGAAGTCCATTTGCGTCAGCAAGATTGGCGATCGCACGGCCATCACGAGGATCCCAACTACAACGGGGTAGCACTGCACGTCGCGCTGGAGACAACCGGCACGCACTCGCATACGGCAAGCGGCGGCAGACCCCCACTGGTTGATTTGCAAGGTTTGCTGGATGCACCGACCGATGAGGGCGCTCCAGACGAGACGAGGGACCACCTGTGGGGGTTGCTGGAGGGTCACGGCTACAGACGTCCGGACACGGCGGATCGGATGGCTGCCTTACTCAACCGGGCTGGCGACGGGCGGTTCCTCGGGCGCAGCGGTGTCCTGCAGCAGCTAATGTCGGCGCAACCGCCAGAGCAGACGTTGTGGGAATCGATATGCGAAGCATTGGGTTATCGACACAACCAACACGCGTTCCTGCTACTCGCGGCCGCCGCCCGAATCGACGTCCTGGGGGACATGGCACGTCGGTTGCCCGCGAGGGATCGGAGCAGCGCGCTAGCCTCTACGCTGCTTGACGTAGCCGGGTTTGGCGGCCACGCAGGACGAGGATCCTCGGGAGGGACCTCGGTGGACCTGGGACCCACGCTGGATGTGGGCCAGTGGAAACTATTTCGGGTGCGTCCATCCAATCATCCGCGTCGAAGGGTAGCAGGGGCCGCCGAGTTGTTAGCTCAATTCGCCGAGGCAGGGCTGCATGCCGGCCTGGCGAGCGTGGCTGTCTCCGGTCATCCCGCGGAGTTGACCAGGTCTTTGAGCGTGGGCCGTGGCGCAGAAGGGGGAACGGCGCTGATCGGGTCCGGCAGGGCCAAGGATATAGCTGTCAACGCGGTGTTGCCGTTCTTACACGGGTGGGCAACGCTCACCGGGAACACGATCGGCGCGGGAGCGATGCTGGAACTGTACCGAAGGTACGGGAGCTTGGCGGAAAACGAAATCACCCGAGAACTGGCGTCGGCGTTGCAACTTCCGGAGTGGGGACGGGTTGCCGGAAGCGCCAGGCAACAACAAGGGTTGATCCACCTGCAACGATTGCTGGCGGGGGCCGCCAACTCGCAACGCTAACGGGGGCGACAACGCTAACGGGGGCGACATTGAAGTCGCCCCCGCAGTTACTGCTGTACCATTGCGAACGGCGGATCACTTCAGGGGAACCGCTAGCGACACCCGGGGTTCCTCGCCAATGTTGCGAATGATGTGCCCATGGCCAGTGAGGTCCTCAGCCACCAAAACATCGCCGGGGCTGAACTGACGCTTGGCTCCGCTGGCAACCTCGATCTCGGCGCCTCCGGACATGAACACGACATACTGATGCCTGGGCGCGGTGTGATAGTCCTGCCACCACCCGGCCGGGCGCTGGCCGACGGTGATGTCACCGGGGCCAACGTTGTTGGCGATTTCGGCGAACTGGTCGGGGCTCAGGTCTTCGAAACGGGATTCGCCGTCGTCTCCGGCGTAGATACGGATAATCATGGCGTCATGCCTCCCGCTAACCTTCAGCGAGGGGAACGGCCAGGGATACTCGGAAGTCGTCCCCGATGCTGCGGGCGATGTGTCCGTGACCGGTCAGATCTTCGGCCACCAGGACGTCGCCGGGGAACATCCGTACCTTGGTGCCGTCGGCTGCCTCGAACTCGGCGATACCGTTGAGGTTCACCACGTATTGCCGGCGAGGGGCGTTGTGATAATCGGAGAAACTGGGGGATTCTCGTCGGTTGACGTTGATCTCGCCAGGGCCGACGTTGTTGGCGATCTCAGCGAACTGGTCGGGGGTCAGGTCTTCAAAGTGGCTTTCGCCATCGCTGCCGGTGTAAACGCGCACTATCTGTCCCATAAAGGTTTCCTCCTGTGTGCTGGGGGGTGAATTGACCGCGGATCAGCCCGCCAACGGGACAACCGCAGTGAGGCTGGGTACGTCTCCAACCACGCGGGTAGTGTGCCCCTGGCCGGTGGTGTCTTCTACCAGGCGGGCGTCGCCGGGACCGTAGCGGAAAATAGAGCCGTCGCCGAGGCCGATTTCGATTTCCCCGCTGAGCGAGATGACGTACTGCCGCCGAGGAGCGGGATGCCAATCGACGAAATTGCCAGGTGGAGACTCGCGGAAGGTTATCGACTGAGCGGCTCGCGCATCGCCCAGTTCCGGATAGTCCGCGAGGCTGGTCTCTTCAACGTGCGACTGACCGTCATCGCCGGCATAGAGTCGGAATATCGCCATGGATTCACCTACTGTGACGGGCAAGAATGCCCAAAGTGGGCTCATCTTACCCGTCAGTTGGTGTGGGAGCAACCGGTGAGGGTCGGCTCTTTGGGACCGCAGCAGACTAGGGCGCTGTATGAGGGGGTTGTGAACATTTGCGAGTTTGGCGAGCCAACCCGTGTGTCTCGTGGGTACAGCGCTGAGTTCTTGCAACTGCTGGACCGGCGAAACGCGCATACACATGGCGCGCATCTGGTTCCGTGGCTACGCACCGGACTACGCTTGCTGGACTTTGGGTGCGGTCCCGGCACCGTTAGCATCGGGTTGGCGGCAGCGGTGGACCCTGGCGAAGTTCACGGCATAGATATGAAGGAGAGCCCGATCGAAATGGCCCGCTCCGCCGCTTCATCGGGTGGGCATCGAAACGCAAAGTTCCACGTCGGCATCGTGTACGAACTGCATTTCGAGGACAACTATTTTGACGTAGCGCATCGCCACGCCGTGCTGATGCGTGTCCCCGACACCGATGCGGCGCTGCGCAAGGTCAAAAGAGTTATTAAGCCCGGGGGCATTATAGCCAGTAGAGAGATGATCGCTGGACCTTCGTTTTCTGAGCCGGCCGGCGAAAATACTTCTGAAGCCTGGGCCACGCTCACCCGGCTGCTGGCGGCCAGCCGCGGCCACCCTGAAATGGGCCAGGAGCTGAAACGCAGGCCCCTGGAGGCCGGCTTTACCAACATCCACGCGACCGCATCGTTCGACTACTCCAGCTCCGCTGACGATGTTGCCTTCCTCCACGCTTTCATCATGGACTGGTTCTTCATGCCCCGGGTGATAACGGCGCCCACTCAATACGGCCTGGCTACTCACGAACAGTTCGATCAGTGGCGCGCCGAGATGGACGAGTGGAAAGAGATTGAGCGCGCGGTTGGCGGCTGGGCTTTCGGTGAAGCCATTGGCGCCAAGCCCTGAAGCTCGCGATCCTGCACAGCGCGCCCTTTGGACCGTTAGAGCCGTTTGCTGGCACATAGTGTTGGTGATACCATGGTTACACGCGTCGCATTATTCGAGCGACGCCTTTCAGAATGGGGACGCGTAGGTTCGACAGGAGCGGTTTCTGACGGATTGCAGGCCGAGGTTGCTGCTGCCCTCGTTAAAACAGTGGCAAACAATTAACTGGCGAACGTGAATTCGCTCTAGCCGCCTAGTAGCGGCTACGTCTGCCACCAGTAAGCCCGGAAACTGGGAAGCGGACGTACAATAATTCCGGGATGCTACCCCAGGGACACCGATACTCGGGGCCATAGATTTTATCGGCTGGCGGCTGGCGAATCCTGTCGGCGGGAGTCCTCAGCAGCGAGACTAAATCGCCGAACACGCTTGTAGCATATCCGATCAGGGGAGTTTCTGGACGGGGAGTGCGACTCTCCCCCGTCTCCACCATCCCTACTAAATTCCCCATATGGGGTCGCCCAAATCTCCACATCGTCGCGATCATCCACCGCCCGCAAGAGGGCAGTGAAAGCTTTCCGAGGCCGTAGTCCCACGACTTCACGGGTCTCCAAGTCTACATAGAAGCTGTGGAAGATAGCCAACAATAGCCGATTGCGCTGGCCGGGGTTAGACGCTTTCCAAAGGTCGCCGAGGTCGTTGAGGATTTTCACTGCCTCGACAGCGTCGTCCAATTCCGGGACATAGACGGTAGCGAGTTCAGCCTCCGCGTTCTCTTTGATGACCAAGTAACGTTCTCTGGTCAAGTCGCGTTCCAGGTATAACTCCTGGGCCCTTTCGAGCTTTTTATGGATCGCGGCACGCCTCTGAAGACTCTCGTTGCGATCCGCCCCTTCAACGTAGTTTTGAATCACCCAATCCACCCAGTCTGGCCGCAGCTTGAATCCGGAAAAGATCTGATCGACTTGACTTTCAAACACGTGCCCTACGAAATATTTCCCCGAATGAGAGCACTTGGGACCTTTGCCCTTCCTGGGGATAACATAATAAGTGCCTGCTTGGTCACCCTGCTTTTGGGACCATAGCTTCACGCCGCAATCATGGCACCGTAGTAGGTTAGTCAGCATATGCGGGTTCTTAGCTATCCGGCTGACCGACACCGATTTTCGAGAGCGATTTTCTTTCATGCGCTCTTGAACCTCGTTGAATAAGGTTTCACTTATCAACGGGCGGTGGCGACCGGGGAAATATTCGTCATGGTGGCGCACTTCTCCAATGAAAAACCGGTTTTTCAGGAGGTCCCTGAGGGCCCAACCCGTGAACAAGGAACCTTCGTTGTCAGCCTCCAGTTCGGCACCATCGTCAGACTCCCCGCCCGATCGAATCCGCCCTTTGGTGCGGAACCTCCGACTGTTCAACAGGTCGGCCAATGTCCGCAACGAGTGTGAACCAGCAGCATATTTTTCGAACATCTCGATCATTTGCGGGCCCGCCAATGGATCTATGTGGCAACCGGTATGATTCTGGTCAACGCCGATGCAATCTGCGTCGCAACGTTCATAACCGAAAGGCGGCTCACCATTGAACATCCCCTGCATCGCCCGCTCTCGCATGCCCTTCTTAGTGTGGCCCGACAATGCATCGGAGAAATACTGGGCGAAAGCCCCCAGCATGGTCATGAACAACTTGCCTTCTGGCGTCGAGTAATCGATATCTTGGGTTATGCTCACATAGGTAACGTTGTGCTGAGAACAGACGTGAAAGGCGTCCAGCATCACCCTAAGGTTCCGGGTGAACCGGTCTAGGGTGTGAGTCTCGGCCACGTCGAACTTGCCCGCTTGGGCGTCCGTCAGCATTTGGCGGAAAGCCGGACGCTTGGCGCTGGATTCCGCCCACGCCGAGCGGCCTTCCTCTGTGTAGATCCCGACGACTTCCCACCCTTTCTGTGCGCAGAAGTCGTAGAACGCCCGCCGTTGGGCATCCAGCGAATAGCCTTCTACCTGATCGTCGTCACTAACTCGAAGATATCCCACCGCTCTCATCGTCATGCGCTCCATCATCGGCACTGTCCAGCATTATATGCTCCGAGCGCCGCTTCGCCTCAAGGTACTCGCGGAGGACCTCTCCCACTTCCGCCAGGAAACCTCTGATCTCCGGCGGGGGGAGTGCTGCTGGCTTAGCGTTTTTTGTCTTGCGTGGCATCGGCGGTAGAGCCTCGCCACCGGTTGAGTGGGGACACCGAACCGTGTGGTGCCCTAATGGTAGTGAAACAGGGCGACCCCCTCGATTTTCACGGCCGCAAAGGGTTTGTCCCCGCAATACAGACCGACCGATTTTCAGGCCTGTCCTCTAACCAACGGGCCGGGCGTAGAGTTGCGCGGCGGAACGCGCACGGTCAGCGCGGACGCATCGCGTTGCGCGGCGACCACAGTCTAAGAGCCTGTTTACAATCTTTTGAGGATTAGCACCATGAAGGCAAGCACCACCATCTGCCGGCTGGTATTGAGCTTCCTTTCACAGTTCTTCCAGAGTCGGCGGCACTTTTCCAGCCAGGCGAAAGACCGCTCCACCACCCATCGCTTTGGCAGCACCACGAAGGTGTGCAATTCGTTGCGTTGCACCACTTCCACCGCGGCTCCCAACAAGCTTTGCACCGCAGTGGCAAAGGGCTTCCCGGTGTAACCCCCGTCCACCAGCACCTTCTGGACCTGATTGCGGCCGGACCGGTTTTCGTCAAACATCGCCAAAGCCCCAGCCCGGTCGGTAACATTGGCGGTAGTCACGTGTATCGCATGGGGCAATCCTTGCGTGTCCACCGCGATGTGACGCTTGATTCCGGACACCTTCTTGCCCGCGTCATAGCCCTTGCTATCGGCACTGTCCGTGTTCTTGACGCTCTGGGAGTCCACGATGCAGCAGCTGGTCGGCTCTTTCCGACCATTGCTTTGCCGGACCGCGCCAACCGATTTTTTTTAGGACTTGCTCCAGAATGGAATCCTGACCCGGGCCCGGCCGCTCGCTCCACTGCCGGAAATACTGGTAGCAAGTGCGCCAATTGGGGAAGTCCGCGGGCAGCATTCGCCACTGGCACCCGCTTTTCAAGAGGTACAGCACGCCGCAGAAAACGTCATATAAGTCCACGGTGCGGGGCTTGGTCCGGCGGCGAGCCGACTCCAACGTCGGCAGAATCGGGGCGAATTGCTTACGGCTGATGTCGCTGGGATAGGAATGAGACATGATTACCCCTCCCCTGATAATAGTCTCAACTTAACCTATTCCAGAGATCGTAGACAGGTTCTAATACTACAGTTGCAGATGTGACAGGCGGGTTTTATAGTGGCATTGGCGGGCTCTGGCTTGGTGGCGCCGTCTCCACCACGACCAGGACAGGATGAAATCCGGCAGTTGGTTCTCCGTCCATACCAGGCGTGTCAGCAGCCGTCGCACCTCCGGCACTGTCACGGGAATCAGTTCCTCATCGGGGCCATAGTGGCCCCCTTTTCTCCCCCTTCCACCGCCTGATTCCTGATTACCGTCAGATAGGCGTGGGCCAACATCGCCAGGGTGATGTGCCGGTACCAGCCATCCCAACGCCGCACCTCGTACTGGTCCAACCCCACCTCTCCCTTGGCCTCCTCGAAGCATTCCTCTATGGCCCATCGAGTCCCTGCCACCCTCACCAACTCCTCCAGGGTAGTGCCCGCTGGACCGAAGCAAACGTAGTAGGCCAACTCATCAGGTTTGGCAATGCTGCGTCGCGTCAGCAGCCAGTGCCCCTGGTCCGGTTCCCTCAAGGGCCGTATTTCCACCAAGGCCCAGTCGTAGACCCGGGGGCCCTTGGCGCCAGCGCCGGCGCTGCACCGGACCCAGGCGGATTCCCCAACCCCGGACGCCAGCCGGTCAGCCCTCACCTGGCAGGGTCCCTGCTCCGTCAAAGCCCACAGCTGCTCGTTGCGCTTGATGGCCAGCACGTGGGGAACGCCCTCCCGCTCCAGCCACCGCCGCAGGTTGCGGTCACTGCCGTAGACCTCGTCCCCGGTAAACCAGGCGAAGGGCACTTCTGACGTAACCGCCCGCTCCAACATCTGCCGGGCCAGTTGCCCTTTGGTCTGAAAGCCGACACTCTCAGGCACCCCGGCCTCCCGCCGGCGTTCCCGGTCATCAGCCCACACCTGGGGCAGATACAGCTCCCGGTCCAGCAGGGTTCTGCCATTGGCCGAGGCATAGGCCAGGAACACGCCCACCTGAGAGTTCTCGATCCGGCCCGCCGTGCCACTGTACTGGCGCTGCACCCCAGCCGATTTCTCCCCTTTCTTGAGGAACCCGGTCTCGTCCACCACCAGGACCGCATCGCCGTCGCCCAGATGCTCCACCACGTACTGCTTCAGGTCATCGCGGACCAAGTCCGCGTCCCAGACGTAACCCGACAGCAGGCGCTGCACCCCGTAGGGAGTGGCATAGCCCGCTTGCTCCGCCAGTTGCCAACCGTTCTTGCGCTCCACTGGACTGAGCAACCCTTTCAGATACTCCAGCACCCGCTTGCGCGGCTCCGGCCGCCGGAACCTGCCCGCGATGCACTCGTGCACCCGCTCGATGCCCTCGGCCCACCGGGCGACCTCCGCTACCTCGTCTCTCCCAACAATCACCACCTCACCTCAACACTCCTCGGCTGCCTAAAATTCTACCCTTTCATGATCTGCAACTGTAGTACTAAGCAAGGCGGCTGTGCAAGTGGCGGCTCTGAATTTCAGATCTTCGTTGGACTGGCGAGGGGGCAAGGCGACGGCACAGCGGCGTTGAGCATGGGTGCCAACCCAACTGGTTTCGAGAGTCCCGACGTGCAACCGGACATGCCAGCGGGAGTTCCCGATTGCATGGGCGACCAGCCGCTGCCTAACTTCGGTCATTACTGATGTCGGCACCGATTAATCGCGACATCCGGGGTAGATCACTTCTCCACGTGCTTGCATTGACGGCGAACGCGTTCGCGCCCATGTGAAATTGGCAACGTGACGGGCCGATCCGGTCAACAACCTCGGGAGAGTTTGGTGGGATCAACCTCGCCCTTGACGCAGGCGATGGTAACCTCAATCTTGTTACCATCCGCGGCGACCCATCCGAAGCGAATTTCGCTATGCGGTGAGAGCGATGATCCCGGTCGAACCGGTCGATGATTGGTGAGCCGAACCCGTAGGGACGATCTGTGCCACAAGTTGGTTTAGAGCAGCAGGAGATGAAGCAGTGCTTTTGTAGATCGACGATCCCGGTGCGTAGGCGGTGCTGGGACTCGCAGTCCATGTGCCAACGGGCGCCAACCGTGACGATTGAGTGAACCGGGTGCCAGGGCCGCCCAAGTCAGATGGCTGGAATCGGGACTCAACGTGCGTCTTGTCCTCCCAAACGGTTGAACAAGCGGGCAGCTCCAATGTGTCGTGTGATCTCATCGATCACGCCGTCAGGCAATTCCGAAATGGCCGCTTCGAGTGCTATCCGCGCTCTACCAGCTGAAGTGACAGGGTCCAGGACACGTTCGGTACGATCTTCCGTAGCTAACGGTATTCCGAGCTCATCGACCAAAAACCAATCCGATCTCTTAGCGTAGATTTCCGACAATTTGCCAAGAGTGTCATCCGAAGGTCGAGAAGCACCTCTTTCATATCGCACGATGGAAAAGCGGCTCACACCGATCCTCTCGGCGGCTTGGGCCTGCGTGAAACCTGCATCCTGACGCGCCTTGCGCAGCAATTCTGCGCTCACAATGGGGAGGCTCTTCTTGTCGCGACGGAAGTGCAAGTCTTCGTAAAATGTGTCGAATTCCCGCACATGCTCGCCAAAGTGCGTGGCGAGCCGCTCCTTGTTTGCCTCGTTCGGTTCGACCCTGCCGGATTCCCAAAGTCTAATGGCTTGGGTCGAAACCCCCAAATCGTGCGCTAGATCCTCCTGCCGGAGCCCCGCAGCGATCCGAGCATTGCGGAGTTCGTGACCATAAGATCGCAATGCAACTCGGGCTCCAGCAGATGCCACATTGCTCAAATCTCGTATTTTCATAATGACTCTATAAAATCACGTACGTTGGTTGATGCAAGTGCCGAGCCGTGCAATAGAGAACCAATCACCATGGGTCTCGACTGTAATCGCTCTCCAAGAGCGAAACGTGTCACATGCTCCGAAAACGATCGACGCTCGCAAAGTCTCCTGATATGCAACATCAGGTGGATTACACGTCTGCGCTACCATTATCGCCGAAACGACGCGATCGTGCCACACGGACAATAATCATTTATGCTACAAAAGGACCAATATCTGCAACAATTGGTCGTATTACGACGGCAGAGCTGCGTTCCGCTGGAAAAACCGGGGATGTTTGAACGGGAATTTCCGGGCTTTTGGAACGGACCAGAGGTTCATCTCCGGGGAACATTGCATCCGTTCGTGACAGGCGAGGAAAGAAACACCGTTCGATAGATCCAAGTCGCGGGGACAATGGAAACGCACGCCACATTTCGAGCAGTCGAGCAACCGTCTTTGAAATCAACGCGCGCCTGTATCGGGCTTCCAATGTTGGCCACTCTTGAGCATGCCGTTGAGGATGACCAGGAGCTTCTGCATGCAGGCGGTAAAGGCAACTTTCTTGGTTTTGCCGGCAACCAGCATCCGTGGGTAAAACTCGCGGATCATCGGGTTGTATCTGCTGGCGACCAGCGCCCCATATAGAGGACCATGCGCACTCGCGCTCGGCCGCCCCAGAGGGCGCGGCGTCCCTGCATGGTTCCACTGTGCCGATTGATGGGAGCCCAGCCGACCAAGGCAGCTATTTGCTTCCGGTTGAGCGTGCCCAGTTCCGACAGGTACGCCAGGAGCGTCAGCGAAAGTTGCTCCCCACACAGGGAACCGACCGTAGCAGGTCGTCTTTTTCCCGCCACACCGGACTTCGGCGCAGCGTCTGCCGCAGACCGTCGTCGGTAGTGACTCAGTTTGAAATGGCCCATTACAAACCATAATAATGGGTCTGATCTGGTGGGGGCACGGTCGCGAGCCATGGGCCCGCTTCTGCGCATAGGCTCATCGGTGTCGCAAGAGGAACGGGACGTTGCCCCAGTCCACCGAGACCTAGTGGTTACAACGATCCCCGACCAGTTTGCTCACAAGATCCGCGCGAGCGCGATTTAGTGCTTCTGATGGTATTACAAGCATTCGCGCCGGTTGCTTTCCCGGAGACAACCGCGCCGCTGCCGCGTGCCGGATGGTCAAAAAATCACCGCATTTTCGCGGCCTCGGCAGGCGCTGTCGTGAGGTTACGTCCCGTCGAGTGGTGGGAAAGTCGTCATCCTTGTTGATGTGGTTCAGGCAGCAGCCTCCAGGATGTTGCTGGCCGGCAGGGTCTCGGTAGCGAGGTCGTCGGTGAAGGTGAGGTAGCGGCGGCCTTCGGCCCATTCGTCGTGCTGCTCGGTCAGCACCGCGCCCACCAAACGCCGAGCCGCAGCTCGGTTGGGGAAGATGCCCACCACGTCGGTGCGCCGGCGGATCTCTTTGTTCAGCCGTTCCAGCGGGTTGTTGGACCAGAGCTTCTGCCAATGTGAAACTGGGAAGGCAGTGAAGGCCAGGATGTCAGGCAAGGCGTCCGCCAGCATCTGGGCGGCCTGGGGGAAGTGGTCTTGCAGTTGGACGATCACCCGGTCGGCTTGGGCGTGGACTTCCTCGGGGGAGAGTTGCTTGTAGATAGTACTTACCATGGTGGCCACGCCGGGTTGAGATCGCTTGGGCACCCGGGTGAGCAGGTTGGTCATGAAGTGAGTGCGGCAGCGTTGCCAACCGGCTTCGGCAAACACTGTGGCAATGGCCTGCTTCAGGCCATGGTGAGCATCGGAGATGACCATTTCCACCCCGCTGAGGCCCCGAGCGTTCAGCGAGCGCAGGAAGGCCAGCCAGAAGGCACCGTCCTCGCTGGCGCACACGTCCATGCCCAGCACTTTCCGTTGACCCTGGCTGTTTACGCCGGTGGTCACCAACACACACCTTCACGGACCTTCTGGGTCAAAGCGTCCAGCCACACGTAGGGGTAGAGACCGCCGTCCAAGGGTCGTCCCAGAAAGATTCCACCACCTGATCCAGATCCCTGCAGATGCGTGAGACCTGGCGCTTCGAGATGCCATCGCAGCCCAAAGACTTGACCAGATCGCCCACCCTTCTGGTGGACACGCCCTCCACGTAGGCTTGCTGGATCACGGCCAGCAACGCCTTCTCGCTGCGCCGTCTGGGCTCCAGCAGGCTGGGGAAGTAACTGCCCTCCCGAATCTTGGGGATGCGCAGTTCCATGGTCCCTACCCGGGTGCCCCAATCTCGGCCGCGATAGCCGTTGCGGTAGGTAAGGCGATCCGGACTGCGCTCACCGTGCTGGGCACCGATCTGCGCCGACACCTCAGCGTCCATGATCCCCTTTACCAACACCTGTAGGGCTTCCCGCAGAAAGTCCATGTCGCCCTCCATGCCGCGCTTGCTTAGTAGTTCGAAAAGGATGCTCCTATAGGTGTCAAGCCGGGTTGCTGGCCAGTAACTGTTCACGTTTGAGGGGCCGCAGGCGGTCTGCGACGGACAATTTGTGCTGGAGTGACCTCACGGAACAGGCAAAAACCGCTGCGGATCCCCTCAAGTCTGAACAGTTACATGTTGGGTAATTGTTCACGTTTGAGGGGATCTGATCGGCTCAGCACCGGAATTGCCTACTTGGCCACGGCTCTGGGAACGGCCAAAAAGCCCGCAGATCTCATCAACTCTGAACAGTTACGCTGGCCAGTCCCGCGGGCGTCTGTAGGTGGGAGAATATCTCGCGGGCGACGTACCGTTTGAGGCAACGCATGACTTCGGGTTTGCTCATTCCCTCTCCGGTGCGGCGGCGCATGTATTCTTTCGTTCGAAGGTCGCATCGAAGTCTGACTACGACGATGCGGCGCAGCGCCGCGTTGACCTGGCGGTCGCCACCCCGGTTGAGCCGATGCCGGTTGGTCTTGCCCGAGGAAGCCGGTATTGGACACACACCGCACAGCGCGGGGAAAGCAGCCTCGGAGCGGAGGCGCTCCGGGTTGCTCCCAGCGGCAATCAAAAGGGTCGCCGCGGTGTCGGGTCCCACGCCGACGATGTTGATCAGGGTTGGCGATGCGGTCCCGATCAGTTGCGTCAGTTGGGCTTTCAGGTTGCGAATCTCCTCGCTGAGCTGACGGTGGCGGCAGGCCAGGGAGAGCAGAGCGTACTTCACCCCCGACATTGGGTCGCTCAAGCCATGCACTCGGAAGCTCCGGCACCGCGTGGCGAGGGTACTGACGGAGAGACCATCAAGGGTTTCGCGCAGACTGGCCGGGGCCGTCACGATCAGGGCTTTCATCTGGTTGATGGCCTGGGTGCGGGCTTTGACGGCCGAGTCCTTGGCGCTCTTGAGCATCCGGATCATCTCGACTTCGCCCTGGCCCGACTTGGGTATAGCATCGGCTACTCCGGCCAGGACCGCCCGGGCCGCCATCTCCGCATCGGTGGGATCGCTCTTTGCCTTCCGAAAGCGGGTTGACCGGTCGGGCCGGTTGACCTCGACGACGGAATAGCCGAGACCGGTCAGGAAGCGAGCGATGCCAGCGCCGTATGAACCCGTTCCCTCGATACCGAAGGCGTGAATCGTTCCCAAGTTGCTGGACCATCGCTCGAGATCGCGATAGCCGGATGTAGTCGCTGCCGCCTGCCGCTCTCCCAGGCGGACACCTTGCCGGTCGATTGCCACCGCTACATGCTGTTCCTGTTGAGTGTCGATCCCGATCACCACCCGCAGCGCAGCCCTATTTACGTGATCGGTGTCTTCCAGCATACCTACCTCCCGGAGAGTAGCCGCCGGTCGGTTGAGCGGACAAGACTGCGATGGGGCTTTGCGCCACGCTCCTATTAGGTCACTGCTCACCGAGGCTGTCAGTGCTGTCTGGGCCACCTCGGATCGGGTCGACAGATCCTTTTGAAGGCATCTCCGCCAATCCATGCTGGGGTCAAACCCGGTACGAGATGGCCCAGACAGATCATCGCAGTCCATGCTGTTCTTGGCCATCGCGTTCCTCCCTCATAGGGTTTGTGGTAATTCCGATAAGGATGACGCGGTGGCTGCCTTCTTGCCACCCGGTTTCCGTTACACCACCTCTGGGGACTTGTACCTTGGGGGGAACAGGAAAGAAATCCAGAGGGGATGCGGCAGACCGGTGGGGACCGGGTCACAACAGGCCGCAGTAAAGCGAGGGTCGCCGCATCCCGGCTGCATTTCTTCTGCGCCTCCTCAAGATACAAGTCAACCTTTTTTGCAACGGTTCCCATCAGGCTGGACCGAATTTCCAATCTGGAAAAAGCATCTGCAAAACGAAGACTCCGCCGCATCACTAGCCTAGTACTACAGTTGCAGATGTGACAGGCGGGTTTTATAGTGGCATTGGCGGGCTCTGGCTTGGTGGCGCCGTCTCCACCACGACCAGGACAGGATGAAATCCGGCAGTTGGTTCTCCGTCCATACCAGGCGTGTCAGCAGCCGTCGCACCTCCGGCACTGTCACGGGAATCAGTTCCTCATCGGGGCCATAGTGGCCCCCTTTTCTCCCCCTTCCACCGCCTGATTCCTGATTACCGTCAGATAGGCGTGGGCCAACATCGCCAGGGTGATGTGCCGGTACCAGCCATCCCAACGCCGCACCTCGTACTGGTCCAACCCCACCTCTCCCTTGGCCTCCTCGAAGCATTCCTCTATGGCCCATCGAGTCCCTGCCACCCTCACCAACTCCTCCAGGGTAGTGCCCGCTGGACCGAAGCAAACGTAGTAGGCCAACTCATCAGGTTTGGCAATGCTGCGTCGCGTCAGCAGCCAGTGCCCCTGGTCCGGTTCCCTCAAGGGCCGTATTTCCACCAAGGCCCAGTCGTAGACCCGGGGGCCCTTGGCGCCAGCGCCGGCGCTGCACCGGACCCAGGCGGATTCCCCAACCCCGGACGCCAGCCGGTCAGCCCTCACCTGGCAGGGTCCCTGCTCCGTCAAAGCCCACAGCTGCTCGTTGCGCTTGATGGCCAGCACGTGGGGAACGCCCTCCCGCTCCAGCCACCGCCGCAGGTTGCGGTCACTGCCGTAGACCTCGTCCCCGGTAAACCAGGCGAAGGGCACTTCTGACGTAACCGCCCGCTCCAACATCTGCCGGGCCAGTTGCCCTTTGGTCTGAAAGCCGACACTCTCAGGCACCCCGGCCTCCCGCCGGCGTTCCCGGTCATCAGCCCACACCTGGGGCAGATACAGCTCCCGGTCCAGCAGGGTTCTGCCATTGGCCGAGGCATAGGCCAGGAACACGCCCACCTGAGAGTTCTCGATCCGGCCCGCCGTGCCACTGTACTGGCGCTGCACCCCAGCCGATTTCTCCCCTTTCTTGAGGAACCCGGTCTCGTCCACCACCAGGACCGCATCGCCGTCGCCCAGATGCTCCACCACGTACTGCTTCAGGTCATCGCGGACCAAGTCCGCGTCCCAGACGTAACCCGACAGCAGGCGCTGCACCCCGTAGGGAGTGGCATAGCCCGCTTGCTCCGCCAGTTGCCAACCGTTCTTGCGCTCCACTGGACTGAGCAACCCTTTCAGATACTCCAGCACCCGCTTGCGCGGCTCCGGCCGCCGGAACCTGCCCGCGATGCACTCGTGCACCCGCTCGATGCCCTCGGCCCACCGGGCGACCTCCGCTACCTCGTCTCTCCCAACAATCACCACCTCACCTCAACACTCCTCGGCTGCCTAAAATTCTACCCTTTCATGATCTGCAACTGTAGTACTAGGGGGTGTCGTCAAAAGAGTTTGCTCCAGATCATCACTGCCCGGAGTTGGCAAATGGCCAGGTATGACGCCGCTCTCTTGGCATAACGGGTCGCCACTCCGCGCCACTGCTTGAAGTCCAAGAATCCGTTCTCCACCAAGTGCCGCAACTTGTACAGTGCCTGGTCGTAGTCCCGCTTTTCTCTCCGGTTGCTTTTGGGCGGTATCACTGGGTTCATTCCCGATGCCCGAGCGGTGGCTATGATCTCATTGGTGTCATAGGCTTTGTCCGCCAGCAGACACTCCGCCTCTATACCCTCGATCAGGGGCAACGCCAAAGAGCAGTCGGCCACCGTGCCTCCAGTAACCGCCAGCCTTACCGGCATTCCGTGGGAGTCCACCGCCAGGTGCAACTTGCTGTTCAGCCCCCTTTGGTGCGGGCAATAGCCTGATTTCCGCCCCGAGCGCCGGCACTGTGGGGATGGGCCTTGATGTAGCTGGCGTCTATCATCAGCCATTCGAAATCAGGGTCATCCATCACTTCCTCCAACAGTCCGGCCCACACACCTCGGTCCCGCCAGCGGCAGAAGCGGCGGTGGGTGTTCTTCCAGTCTCCGTAGTCCGGGGGCAAATCGCGCCAGGGAGCGCCGGTGCGCAGAACCCAGCAAACGGCGTCGATAAACCGCCGGTTGTCATGGGCTGGCCGACCTCTCTTGCCTGTTCCCCCGGGCAGGTACAGCCTCAGCCGCTCCCAAACACCGTCTGTCATATCGTGGCGCCGGTGCGCTGCCGTCATACTCACCACCTTCCACACTCTCCCTGTTACCGGCAATTTACCACCCTCTCACTGTTTTGACGACACCCCCTAAACTATAGTTCCAAGTACCTGTCCACTACTTCGACGGAAAGCTGGTCTTCGCCCCAGCAGCCGAATGCGGATTCGATCCCACACACTGCCAGCGTGAGTTCTACACATGAGCTTGGACGCCAAAGTCGCCGAAGAACGTGCGTTGAGTGCCATCAGACCCATCAAACGGGTCGAACTGAGCCAGCAGGAATGGGCGCATGCTTCAGCGCGGTCCACACGCACGGAAGCAGGCAATCAATTGCCAGATTATTATCTGGTGTACTTTCTTTTGGTTGAACTGCTGTCGTTCGAGACATTCCGCTCCGGCGAAAAACTCGCTTGGTCAATCCCCGTTGATCTCGAGGACCAAATCTACCTGATCGAATATCGCAAACTCGGATTGGGAATCTTTGCACCGAACTCACCCGACGCCGAGCGCCAAGCCACCAGGATCGTTCGCCTGATCAAGAAGGGCATCCGAAGATCGCAATCTTACTTCCGACTGAGGGCGAGGCAAGCCGTTGCAAGATCCTCGGTTGCCGTGATGAATCATTCCAACCGTCTGTACGGCCGGTACCACTTCTTCCAAGACCAGCATCGATCAAAATGCGACGAGGCGAGACACAACGCCGGCAGAGAGATCAAAACCTACTACGCAGATGGCATTGTCGGCATCTCCCTTCCGGAGGTCCAGCTGCGCCAGGAAGCAGAGTGGCTCGCCTTCGCCGCCATAGACAGTTTCTTCAGCTGGACGGAGCATGTGTTCATCCACCTCGCAATCCTCCGGGGCCGCTGTACAACCGCCGAAGAAGTCGACCGTTTGTCATTCGCAGATTGGACCGCAAAATTCCGCAGTGCGCTCGATTTGGACGACCCAGAGAATAACCAGTTCCACAGCCAGCTGCAGCGTATCCGAAAACGATTTCGGAACCTCGGCTCCCATGGGGCATTCGGTCCAGATGGAGAGGCGTTCATCTTTCCTTCCGGCACGGGCACGGTACCCGTATCGTTGACCCATGTCGGGCATGAGCACTCGTACCGTTTCGGCGGCGATTTCGATCACTTTCGCACGCACTACCGCATCGTCGGACAAGACGAAATAGCCGTCATCAACGACTTCGTCGACTTCATCCGTTCAGGTGACCTAGAACCGGCTTGGGTCTTCATCGACGCAGGACTACATCCCAATCTGACCGCAGGCGGGCGCCGCCAGTTGTACGACGCGATGCAGTCGTTTGAGGCTATGTCGCGTTTCGTCGAGTACGAATCTCTCATCACCGATGCCTACGCCAACATGGAATTCTGAACTTGTCCAATCCCATGTGGCCAATACGCTCCTCCGGCCAATATCTTTCCTTACGCGGTCGCCACAGGTGGCGTGCTGATGGCCAGACTGCGCCACGGCTGAGCCAACAACGCCCGGGCGCCGCCCACTCCCTGCGCGAGACGGTGGGCCGGGTGCGTTACGCCGGAGCCACCGGCCCCCACACCGTGCGGGCCGATAGTGGCTTCCACACCTGCGCCATCGTCGCCGCCCGCAGTAAGATGGATATCCGCTACTCCACCACCGTCGGCCAGCACGCCCGGTTGGGAGTCTCATCGCGGCCATACCATAGGCGGAGTGGACGCCCATCCCCTGCTGGATGGAAGGCGCCGCCGTTGTGGTCGAAACCACGTACACTCCCTTCCAGAATGAGCCCGACGCCGTACCGGTGCGTCTCATCGTCCGCCGGGTGTAACCCCCCGGCTCCCAACTTGGTCTTTTCGCCAACCACACCTATCACGCCTGCATCACCGACCGGGAGTGCGACAGCCTGGATCTGGAGGCCGACCATTGCCGCCACGCCGCAGTGGAGGACGCCGCCCGCGACCTGAAGTACGGCGTAGGTCTCAACCATCTCCCCTCGGGCCGTTTCCCCTCCCGACGCCGCCTGGCTGGCGGTCCAGGTTATCGCCCATCCGCCAAAGGCGGAGCCCGCTGGACTGGGCGCATCGGTCTGGGCGAGGCTTCTTCTCTCTGGCCGGACGCATCACCCGCAAGGCGCGCCGTCTCACCCTGCATCTTCCCAGGGCTGGCCCTGGGAGAGCGACGTCAGCCGGGCCTTGGCCCATTTGCGCACCGTGCCGCTCTGTTCCTGACTGTGAAACGCCGCGGACATTGAGCCGGTGATCGCCAAGCACTATGTACCACCCTGGGCGCTTGGCGATTTTGATCAATATCAGTTTGTTGTTTCCCGGCCAATCTCCTGCTTTCGCGCCCTGCAAGGCACGGTGTGGCGACAGTCGTTCCCGATAGCTGGTGCCTTCGATGACGATCTCGTAGCTGGCGTTGGCCAGGCGATCAAGGGCAGTAGGGACTAACGGAGAGTGTCACGCCGGTACCTCCAATCCGTTTGGCGGTGCCGAAGCGTGGTCATCGGACATTGGCACCAGCTGGTAACCCGGCTGGGCCGCCCGACGCTTGGCTGCGCACCACGCCCGCTGCTCATGTTGCCGTTCGTAGTATTCCGCTTCAGCGTCCATGTACTCGCCGACGTAGCGCAGCATGGAATAGACGAGCCTGGCCAGCGTGTGCGCCGTGGCGGCGATGGCCTTGGGCGCACCGAGGTGGGCTTTCTTGCGGCGCAGGAAGGCGCCCAGCCTTTATATGTGCGACAAACCGTCATTTCAGGTGAAACTCGACGGGTTTAGGCGGAAATGGTCAACAACCGACCACCAGGAATTTCCGGGCAGTTGTGACGTACGGGGAGCGACCCGAGCCGAGCGTTCCAATCATCGGCGCATGGCAGGGAAAAGGTGTGGTGCGGCGACCGGTCAACATGGCTGGAAACGGCAGAGAGCCGTCATCACGTTTCATGCACCCCTGACACCGGCTGGCGCCAAGCTCCTGATGGTTGGCCGATTATCGATCGGACCCCTCCCTGCCGGTTTCCAATAATGCCTGTGTACCCGATATCAGCGGTACAGTCGAAACGAGGCGGTGCAGCATGGCGAACCAGGGGAAACGGCGCTTCGAGGGAGTCTCCCATGGTCAACTGGAACTGATGGCGAGTTCAGCGAGACCCGACGCAGGGGAAAGGGATCAACCGAGAAAACCCGATGCTCTGCGGCCGGCGGGCTTCGCTAGACGAGGCAAGGAAAAAGAAACCGACTATACGCAGCACGCGCTTGGTCAGCTTCTCGGGAACCGAGATCCGGTGACCCGTAACCGGTTGCGCGCCGCCGTCCGCGCAAAGATGGTCGCCGATCGGGAGAGCGGCGCAGATATCGTTGTGAACCTTATCCTGCTGGATGACCAGGTCCTCTGGGATTGGGACCGGTTCACAATCGCCAGGGAGCTGGATCTGAGAGTGCGATTTCAGGACTTCGTCGGCGGGGATCCCGTTGCCTTCCTGTGTGCCCAGGGTCTCCACGAACGGCAGCTGAACCAGACCCGAAAAGCGCTGATCGTCGTGTCCATGTGCGAATGGCGCGCCAGGGGACGGCCCCAAAAATCCACAGCCACTGTGGATTTTCCGACTGACACCGGCCGACTGTATGCGATCGACGAGATGGCAGACCTGGCCGGAGTGGGTACCCCGCTGATCAGCCAAGCCAAGGTGGTGTGGTCGCTTGGTTTGGCGGAGGACGTTTCAGACGGGAAAGTTGGATTTGCCGAGGCATACCGACGTGCCCGAGTGGTGCGGGACTCGGAATGGGAGGGGGAGGTGTTGAACGGGGAAATGGCCTTCGATGACGCGTATGAGCGTGCGTTGTCGAACGCATCCGATGTTCTTGTGGAGCGCCCCCGTCAATCGAGATCCGTCAAGTCGCTGATCGACGAGGTGCGCGAGTTGGAGCGGTCCAAAGCGGAGTTGGTGGAAGAGTTGCGGTTGCTGAGGGAGGATAACGCGGAGTAACGGTCGGCGGCGGCTGCCACTGCCATGGCGCTGGAGCGTGAGCAAATCAGGGCCGAAAAAGCGGAAGCCGAGGTGGATCGACTTCGTTCTGAACTCACACGTGCCGGACTCCACGCCTGACCATTGCAGGTCGTCAAACCAATTAGGAACTCGATGGTCTCATTGATTCCCCGTAACTGTTCAGAGTTGATGAGATCTGCGGGCTTTTTGGCCGTTCCCAGAGCCGTGGCCAAGTAGGCAATTCCGGTGCTGAGCCGATCAGATCCCCTCAAACGTGAACAATTACGATTCCCCGACACAACGGCTCGCGAGTAATTGAAGATTGGCCACGCACGACCGACTCGCAGCGGAACGACGTTGTGTCCGGAATTCTCGCCGGTTACGGACCAACGAACATCCCCACGGCTTATCCTCTGACTAATCCTGACGCGGTCCAGCCTTGTGGATATAGGGTTGTGCCCCGGGCAATGTTACAGACTCGACCTGGAGAATGCGTGGCCGCGCTCCTTGGCCGGTCGCGACGACCTCTAGTGATGTCGGCCTGCTGCGCTGATACCTACCGTACAAGTTGATGGAACAAACAGCAGCAGGGCTGGCCAGCGCGGCGACAAGCATGGCGATGGGCCTCCTGCTGAGCATGAGCACTGCGTTCGCGGGGCGGGCTGTGGTTGGTATGGCGGAAGTCCTCGGGATCGGGCATCTGTAGGAGGAAGCGGATGCGGCGGTTCTCCATGGCGAAGATGACGGTGGCCAGGTTGCCGTGGGTGGCGTAGGCGAAGCCGTCGGCGCCGTAGCGCTCGAGGGCCTCCTCGATCTCGTTACGGGTGCGCATGGCGCTGACGGTGGTGTTGCGGCCGTAGGTCATGGCGTTCACCTGGAGAGGCGGCAGTCACGAGCAGGATGCGCCGATGTAGACGCGCCGGTGCATTGATCAGGACCGGGATATAGAGGCGAGGCGTCTGCCGCTGGGATCAACGTAATTTAACGATGAGAGAATGCGGTTGTCAGGACCACACCCAGGGCCGGCACTTGGAGAAGGACTTGGCGGACTTGGGAGTGGGCAGGCCCCGTTGTTCCAGGAGCATCAGGGTCATGCCCCGGAACTCCTTCCGGTCGTCGAAGCCCGCAGCGTCGTCGCAGGACGGCAGGTCGGAGCGTCGGGCGGTGCAGAGGCGGTTGCAGTCGCCGTCGCCCTGATCACAGAGCGTGAGACGCACGGCGCCGGCCACCTCGGCGGTGCGGGGCCTGGAGGTGTAGGCGGCCACCGCCACCGGGCGGCCGTCCCGGGAGGCGTCGCGCAGGTGGGCCAGGGCGCGGCTGAGGCGATCACCGATGAGAACGTCGGCGACGTAGCGTGGATACTGGCCGCGCTTCAGGTCCCAGAAGGTCAGGGTACCGTCCAGCAGGGCCAGGACGGGCTGGTCATCGGGCAGGCTTTCGACGGCGTCGGCCAGGCGCTCGACCTCCCGCACGGTGCGCAGAGCGCCCAGCAGCGGACCGGCGATCAGCGTCTCGGCGGACTTGCCGTCGGGAGGGCGCAGGTACAGGTCCTCGTCATCCACGGACACGATGGGTTCGCTGAACAGCTGGCAGCCGGAGTTCCGGCCGTAGGTGATGGTGCAGCCGCCCAGGTTGATCAGGTGGCAGCGCAGGGGCAGGTGGCGGTCCACGTCGATGTGGGAACCGTCCACGGAGACGGTGGTCCAATCCTGGGGAACGTCCGGCGGGGCGATGCTGTCCAGCAGGCCTCGGGGCCGGTGCGGGCGGAGATGAAGGGACGCCGGCCCACCGCGGCGGTGTGAAAGGCGGCCTCGTCGGCGGGAACGGACTGGGCCTGTTCCAGGGTCTGGGCCAGGCTGTGGCCATGGTTGCGGACCGCGTCGGCCACGCCGTCCATGGCGGACAGCAGCTCCGATGGTCCTGTTGAACTTGGACAGGGCTTCGGTGAGGGCGATGATGGACGGCTTGTATGCTGCCTGTCCTTCACACACGGGGAACCGGCTGGCTTTGCCTCCCCACAGCCAGAACAGCACCGTGCCGGGCGGGGTACCGCGCTCTTAATCTACCCAGCGGCGCCGACTCCGGCCCGAGAGTGGGAGGTAAACTATAATTGTTATTGTTTTATAATCATTATCAGATTATAATAGTCATAATATAAACATTGGAGGCTTCCCTCTTTGGTTACAGCGACGTTGACCCACTGCTCACCTTCGAAAGACGATGCTCAAAATCAGACATTGCCCAGAGACGAAGCAACCTCGCCACGATGCTGGTGGCCGCAGCAGCTGGACCTGAGGCCCTTCGCCGGGACTCACCCGCGTTAGACCCCATGGGCCAGGACTTCGACTACGCCCAAGCCCTGGAGACCCTCGACGTCGACGCGCTGAGGAAAGACCTCGAAGAGGTGATGAAGGCTTCGCAAGACTGGTGGCCAGCCGATTACGGCCACTATGGGCCTCTCTTCATCCGGATGGCGTGGCACGCCGCAGGCACCTACCGCACCAGCGACGGGCGCGGCGGCGGAGGCTCTGGCCAGCAACGCTTCGCGCCCCTCAACAGCTGGCCTGACAATGCCAACCTGGACAAGGCCCGCCGCCTTCTCTGGCCGGTCAAGCAGAAGTATGGCCGGCAGGTATCTTGGGCCGACCTGATCATCTTCGCCGGCAACTGCGCCCTGGAGGACATGGGCTTCAGGACCTTGGGCTTCGCCTTCGGCCGCCCGGACACATGGGAGGCAGACGGGACCTGCTGGGGACCTGAGGGCTCCTTGCTGAGGGACGACCGCCATGACGACGACGGAGAATTGCAGGAATCCTACGGTGCCGACCAGATGGGCCTGATCTACGTGAACCCGGAGGGACCCAACGGCAACCCGGACCCGGCGGCGGCGGCGCGGCAGATTCGCCAGACCTTTCGCCGCATGGGGATGAACGACGAAGAGACTGTCGCCCTCATCGCCGGCGAGCACACCTTCGGCAAAGCGCACGGCGCCGGGGCCGAGGACTTTGTTGGACCTGAGCCGGAGGGCGCCGGCATGGATGAGCAGGGTCTCGGCTGGAAGAGCGGCTTCGGCAGTGGCAGGGGAGCGGATACGTTCACCAGTGGCCTGGAAGGAGCCTGGACCAGCAACCCGGTGCAGTGGGACAACGAGTTCGTCGAGAATCTGCACGCCTATGACTGGGAATTGACGAATAGTCTGGCCGGCAAGCGGCAATATGCACCTGAGAATGCCCTTGGAGCGGTCACCGTCCCGGACGCCCACGATGTGTCCAAGAGGCACGCCCCCATGATGCTCACGACGGACCTCTCGCTGAGGATGGACCCTGCCTATGGGGCCATCGCCAAGCGCTTCCTGGAGAGCCCGGCGGACCTGGAAGACGCCTTCGCCCGGGCGTGGTTCAAGTTGACCCACCGCGACATGGGCCCTAGAGAACGGGCCGGAAACCCCTATTCTCCCCAAATCGAGATTTTCCTTGCGTCGAACATCGTTGCATTAATGGATTCCAGAAACGATTTCCATACGCAAAAACACCGGACAAAAGTGTAATTCGTCTGATCCGCGTAGTGCGAAACCCTGTCAATTGACTTTCCGGCCGGAAAGTCAATGGCGGGGTTTTTACCCTGCAACCGTCAGACGCTTTACAGTCATATACGGCAGATATTTATAGGTTATCCGTTGCGAATACCCTGCAATTACATCGATATTCGACGCAATGAAAATTGCACTTTGGGGAAGATAGGGGTTTCCGGCCCGCTTTCTAGGAGCCGGTATCTGGGCCCGCTGATCCCGTCGGAGCCGATGCTGTGGCAGGACCCGGTCCCCTGCGTCGATCATCAATTGATCGGGGAGAGGGAGGTCGCCGATCTCAAGGCCAGGATCCTGGACTCGGGTCTGTCTGTTTCCCAGCTGGTATCCACCGCATGGGCTTCGGCGGCCACCTTCCGCGGCACTGACAAGCGTGGTGGGGCCAACGGGGCCCGCATCCGCCTGGTGCCCCAGAAGGACTGGGAGGTGAACGATCCTGCCCGGTTGGAAAGGGTGCTGCGGACACTGGAGCAGATCAGGACGGAGTTCAATAGCGCCCAGACCGGCGGGAAGAGGGTTTCGATGGCCGACCTGGTGGTGCTGGCCGGGTGCGCCGGCGTCGAGCAGGCGGCCAGGAACGCGGGGCATGACGTGCTGGTGCCCTTTACGCCGGGGCGCACCGACGCGTCGCAGGAGTGGACCGGCGCCGAGTCCTTCGCGGTGCTAGAGCCCACCGCCGACGGGTTCCGCAACTACCTGCAGGCCGGCCACCGGGAATCGGCGGAGAACCTGCTGGTGGAGCGGGCATCCCTGTTGACGCTGACCCCGCCAGAGATGACGGCGCTGGTTGGCAGGATGCGGGTCCTGGATGCCAGCACCGGGCAATCCCAACACGGAGTCTTCACCCACCGGCCGGGGGCGTTGACCAATGACTTCTTCGTAAACCTGCTGGACATGGGCACTGAGTGGCGGGCCTGCTCCACGGCTGAGGGGGTGTTCGAGGGGCGAGACCGCCGGACTGGCGACCTCAGGTGGACCGGCACTAGGGTGGACCTAGAGAACGGGCCGGAAACCCCTATTCTCCCTAAATCGAGATTTTCCTTGCGTCGAACATCGTTGCATTAATGGATTCCAGAAACGATTTCCATACGCAAAAACACCGGACAAAAGTGTAATTCGTCTGATCCGCGTAGTGCGAAAACCTGTCAATTGACTTTCCGGCCGGACTTCTAGTATTCGGTTCGAACTCGGAACTACGCGCCGTCTCGGAGGTGTACGGATGCGACGACGGGCAGCAGGCCCTGGTGCGCGACTTCGTGGCCGCGTGGGACAAGGTGATGAATCTGTATCGCTTTGATCTGGGGTGATCTGGGATGACGCTCCCAGCAGTCCCGGTTCCCCACCCGCCGGCCAGGAGCCACCAGGGTTGGCCCGGCTGGCCTATTCCGCGCCACTCGCCCTGCCGATTGGACAAATCAAGATCCTTCCTGGTCATGTAAAAACAGAGAAATAGTGCCGGTATAGAAATATCAGCGTGGCAGAGTTTCTAGCGAATTTACCTCCCCCCGCCCGAGGCAGCGTCCCAGGATGGCTGATGCCTGACCATTGTCTCACGCCCGCGTGGGCGGCCACCATGACCGTTCCGACCCACTGGTCCATCAAGTTCTGAAAAGGAGATGTCCAATGTCTGACGAATCCATTGCTAAGGTCCGTGATCTCGTGAAGGTCTATCCGGGCGGCAACCGTGCTGGTAACAGTTCAGACTTGAGGGGAAATAAGGAGTTGTCGGCAGGCGGCGAGTGGGTTGAGGTCTTGTGTGCGCCAGGTGCCGCAGATTGAGGCCAGCGCCATCTTGGTCTCGGTGCCCCGCTCCGAGCGGGTGCCGCCGCTGATCTTGCGGCTGATCACCACTGGGCGCAGGCTGCGCTCGGCGGCGTTGTTGTCCGGCGGCGCCTCCGGATGAGCCACGAAGACGAAGAGTTCCTTGATGTGGTTACTGATGCGTCGGCACAGTCTGGCCTGCGCCGACGCCGGGTCATCCCGGTAGGGACGGCACAGCGCCAGCAGCCGTCGTTCCAGGGCCAGTTGGGCAGCGCGCCGCTGCTGCTCTGACCGTTGCTCTGAGGGGTGGGTGAAGGCTTTGGCCTGTTGGTAGAGTTGGTGGACGGCGTCCGCCCACTGGACCAACGGGAGATCGTCGGGGTAGAGGACGCGCCGGTCGTGGATGTCTCGCAACAGATGTGCCCAGCAGCGCTGCTTGGGGCCGTCATAGTGGTGGTAGGCGGCATAGAAGTCGCTGACCAGCACCCCAGCAAACTCATCGCCCAGGACCTCATCCACCACGGTTTTGCCGCGTCCCCTCCGCAGGAAGTAGCGTGCAGGAAGTAGCGTTGGGTGGGGGTGCTGAAGGTCCACACGTAACCGTTGTGTCCGTCCTCCCGCCAGCCGGTCTCATCGGCACAGACCACCGGACTGCCTCGGACCCGTTCCACGATGTCGGTCATGATCGCCTGGGCTCGGTCGGCCACCCTTGGTGTGGCGGCCACGATGGCGCCCACGCTGAGACGCCGACCATGCACCGCAGCCAGGTACCACTGGATGGTACGGAAGGGCAGCCTGGCCTCTTCCCGCAGCGCGGCAATCAGGCTGACCAGGTTGATCCCCAGGCGCTGCTGGCCCAGCACCACCTCGTCCAACTCCGCCGAGGGAACCCACCGCCGTTGGCACTGGGGGCAGGCGCGGGCGATATAGGCGTGCTCGGTTACCTGCACCGGAACCTGGGGCAACTCGATGACCTCCCGAGTGCGCTGGGTCCAGCCGCCGGACAACTGGATCCCACAATCGGGACACCGCTCCAGCGCGTGCTCCATACGCTGGTCGGGCGTCATTCTGGTTCGGGCAAAGCCCGAGCGACGGGGCTGGCGCGGCTTCCTGGGTCGATCCGTCTTCCCGTCGCCTTTGGGCTTCAGGCCGGACATCCGTCCCGAACCGCCGGACTTGCCCTTGCCCTCCAACTGGGCGACCCGCTTCTCCAGGCGTTCAATGATGGCCTGCTGTCGGATGATGATGCCGATGAGCACATCCCGGTCGGCAGTCCGGAGATCAATTTCACCGTCCATCCCAGCTATATGACATAACCACCATCCCCAACGCCAGCCATCTCCAAACCCAATTCGGCCAATTCACCTCACCAACTCTGAACAGTTACCTTCGAGACCCCGTCCGGGTCCGAAACGACGATCGTGATCGTGCTTTCACCTGCGTTGGGGCTGATCGTGGCTTGGGCAAAACCCAGAGATTGTTGCGCGCCCCCAATGGAGACCAAGGAATTGGACTTTTTGGTCCTGGCCAAAACGGTGACAGAGGTAACCTTGTTGGACAATCTGACCTGGTATTCTGTGGTATTGGGGACAAACACTGGGTCGAGTTGGATCGAATTGTTGCTTTGATCCTTCAGGATGAGCTCACCGAGGTTGGGGTCTTCGGTGGTATACCCTCTGATGCTCAGGAGCGTTGCGTGCTGATTTCCAGACCATACTCCGTTTGTGTCATCCCACACCAGGTGGCTGTCGCCAATGGTCCAACCGGCAGCCGAGTCAGTATCCTCCGCGTTTGAGTTAGTGAGATGTGACTCCACCCTATCGTTTGACTCTCCGATTTCCTCGTTGAAGACCAACCAGTAGGTGGTGTCTGCTGCCAGCAAGGTGTTGCGCGGAGCCGTGAAAGTATTAATGCCGATCTGGTTCATACTCGAAGGACTGTTGAGTTTCACTAATTCAGCTTCCGGGGAGCCGCCGTTGTCTGCCTTGATGGCGACGTAGGTCCTGCCGGAGGGGTTGACCATCTGAGTCTGCTGAGTTTTAACCTGGATTTCCGTAATCTGGTAACCCCTGCTGCTGGGCCCGGTTCGGAAGCCCTGCGCATGGACGCCTAACGCGTATGTGCCCTGTTCAGCTTGGGTCAGATTGGAGACCAATGTCCCGACGGTTTGCGCTCCGGCGGAGCGCCACGAGAACCCGACCCCGACCGCAACACCCAAAACTACCAGGACTGCGAAAACCGTTAGCGCCAAGTGCGCCAAAAGAGCTGCTGTCAGCCTGGACCGATGGGTGCCGCTTCTCGCCGTCTGTCTAGTATTACAGCCGCGCTTTGTGGGAAGGACTCATGTCGCTGACCGTGCCCGAAGTTAGACGGCTGTTATGCACGCTGCTGTGACTACTTTATGAGAGCACTGACCTGCCTGTATGGCAGCCGTGGTGGAGCCGGTGGCACCAAGCCCGAGCCTTGGAATCCCTTACAAGAGACACTTTCAGAGGCCTTCAATTCAAGTGCAACTGTAATACTAGGCCAGACTATTCCCGCCGGGAGAACCAAGCCGGGTTCCAAGTGTAGCCGGCGCTTGAAGCGCCGAAATCCCAACGTTGCAGCGGGTCCCATGGATTACAGAAGTACTCCCTAGTTCAGTGTTACGTTGACCGGTACCGCCGATCAGTCAGCGTTCCTGGCCGTGTCATAAAAAGCGGGCTGGAAACCCTTGGTTGGGCGGCGTGCATTCGTGATCAATGCCAATATCAGGAAGGGCAGGCGGCGTGTTAGTGGTTCAAGTCGGACCGCGTCGCAGTTGATGAGAGCATTGGCGACCGGCGGGATGGCTGTGTCGTCGCCATCTTTATCTCCGCCGTGGGCAATTTGGTTGTCGCCAAAGTGAGATTGCCCACCGTGGAGGCCACATGCAGCCGGAACTTCGTCTCGGCACGGCCAAAGTGAAGCGCTTGGCGCATGCCCGGGCGAACCAGCCGAGCCAGTCGGTGTTCCACCTTCACCCGTCGCCGACGGCACTCCGCAAAGTCGGGGGTTTGCTGTAGCGCCCGGGCCTCCTGAAAAAGGCCTTCCCGGGGATGCAGTTGTACCGTCGGCCCGGCACCGAAAGTTCCGTCGATGCATTGCGGCCGCAGCGCACAACCAGCGCCGCCTGCGGCGTTGAACCTGAATCCGCTCAATCGGTATTTGTGTCCCACGTCGGCGAACTCCTGGCGAGTGCCGCCTTCCCCGTAGGCGGTGTCTCCAATGGTCTCCGCTGCCACCACGCCGGTACTTGCTCCGCTCTGATCCACAAATCCCAGCGCGCCAGCGCTGTCGCAAGCGTTGGTCGGCAGCAAATCCACCGCGGTGATCAAATGGGTGTCGGTGTCCACCACCAACGCGGCCTTTTGGTCGTCAAACCTCCGCCGTTTTCCCTTGGGCCCGTCACACATCTCTGGGTCATGGATTGACGCGATCCGCTCCTTGCTCACACCGTCCTTCAGGCTGACCCCGTGATAGCCGTCGTCGGCGGCGCTCTTGCGCGACACATCCTCGAGCAGCCATTGTCCCAGCAACTCTACTGTTTTCTCCATCGGCTGGTGGTCCGCGCTGTCCGTGGTCAGCCTCTCCTGAGCCTGTCGCGCCAATTCCAACAGCCGGTCGGCGTCGGCCACAATCAATGCCAACAGCTCCGGCCCCGCCCGTCGGCCCGACCAGTCAATGGCTGCTCCGTCTTTCGCGCTGGAACCCACGTACCGGCGGCAGCCGTGCGTCCCGGCCCAGCGCCTCACGGGGAAATGGTCCACCGCTGCCAGCGCCCATATCAACTTGACCATACCGTCGGCCAATAGATTGTAGGTGTCCTTCACCACGCCACGACCCAGGGTATAGGTTGTGTGCAATGCTACCCTCATGCTCCGCTTATTCGGGTAGCCCACCTCCTTGGCCAACCGCAGGTTCCCCTCGAATACCTCCCGCACTTTGTCGTACAGGATCAATTGAGCCCATAACACCCGCAGCGTGCTCTTGGTAAATGGTCTGTCTTCAATTTCTATCCCCAGCGCTACTTTCCAACGGTTGTCGAAGTCCGCCCGTGCCTTGGCCTCGGCGTCGCTCACCCCGTCGTAGGTCTGCAACAACAATGCCGTCGCCAACAGGTTGAGCGTAACGCAGGTGCTGCCATTGCCTAGTATTACAGCCGCGCTTTGTAGGAAGGACTCATGTCGCTGACCGTGCCCGAAGTTAGACGGCTGTTATGCACGCTGCTGTGACTACTTTATGAGAGCACTGACCTGCCTATATGGCAGCCGTGGTGGAGCCGGTGGCACCAAGCCCGAGCCTTGGAATCCCTTACAAGAGACTCTTTCAGAGGCCCTCAATTCAAGTGCAACTGTAATACTAGGGAGTACGGTTTGGCGAAATTGGCGTCTCGAAACAGCTGGCCGCGCCATGACGCCAGTATACCGTAGAAGGTGCCCCGGCCCACCAGGTCCAGATGCAACCGGTCGCCTTCCCATAGACCTCTCTGAGCAGATCGCTCGCTCGGCATTGCCTAACTTCCCTCAACTAACCTGGATGGCCATGAGTATCACCCTTGATCCAATCAGCAAAGCTTTCCGGCCAGATTTCTAGGACGAACTGTTGGCCAATCCGCCGGTCGATCAGGTGGATGGAGTTGTCATATTCGCAATGTCCTGTCGGTGTTTTGGGTGTTGCACACGGTTATCGCCCAAGGTCGGTAGAGGCCTTTACTGTGACGTCGCCGGGCCGGGCACCGTGAACTCCACGCTGTTGGACAACTTCCGGCCGTCGCTGGTGCAGATGGCGCCCTCCGCCGCGCAATCCGAGGTCGCCGGCAGGGCGATGGTCACGGGATCCGAAGAGTCGGGCTGCACCGTGATGTTCCAATGCAGGTTCGATCCCTGCTTTGTCCTCTGGGCCTTGGTTGACGTCCCGTTGGTCACCTCCAGGGCTTCGTCGCGTAGTTTCCTGAAACTCATCGGCGCCTCGTCCGTGAAGCGGAGCCGGAAGGTGAAGGGATCAACGCCATTGTGGTTCGCCGGTATGCTGGTGAAGTACACGCTGGGCGGAGCCTGGGGCCGGGCCGCAAGCGCATCCGAACCATCCCCGGTCGGCGTGATGCTGACCTCCAACGTGTCTCCGTCCGCCCAATCGAGGTTGCCGGCTTCCCACCAGTAGCGTCCCGCCGCCGCAGATGCGGGTTGTGAACTGTCACTGGCCAGGAACTCTAGCGTACCAATCGTCAACGTGAAGTCCACCGGCAGTTCCCGGCTGATGTTGAGGTACAAACCGCCGGCCAAGCGCATGATGGTCAGCACCCGGTGTGTCCGTCCATCCAGCCTGAAGGATTGACTGGAAACCGATCCAATATTGGTACCCCACAGCGAGTAGCCGGTGGTCGCGGGGACGTATGCGGTGTTGGTTCCAACCGTCAGCGTGGCAGACCACGCCTCGGCGCGGGTGACCGTTACCTGGTAGATGAGCACGGTCAGACCATCCTCTGCCGTGACCATCACCTTGATCAGATTATCGCCGACGGCCAAGGCGACCGTCGCCTTGTCCACCGTTGTCGTGCCATCCTCCTGGATCACCGACGCCGACGCTCCGCCGTGGTTCCTGGCCGCCGTGAGGGTAACTGAGTCCACCGCGTAACCGACCGTCGCTGCATAGGCAGCAGTGGCCGGGGCGAACGCAGGCGTGAGGCCAATGGAGGCGCCATCGCTATTTTCCAAGGTCAGCGAACTCAGCGTAGCGTCGTCCGTTGAGCTGGGGTCCGCCCGGGTCACCGTCACCATGTAGATCTTGGTGGTCGCGCCGTCCTCGGCGGTTACCATGACTTTGACCAGGTTGCCGCCCACGGACAAGTCCGACGACTTCGCACCCCGTTTATTCCGGCCATCCTCACTGAATATCAACGGCCACGCTCCGCTGTGCTCCGCCGTTGCGGACGCGGTGATCTGGTGGACACTGCTGGCCACCGTTGCGGTGTAGCTGGTGGTTTCGGGATCGAATGGCGGGCTCAAATCTACGGAGGCGTCTCCGTCGTCCACAAGGGTGAGCGCTCTCAGCGCGGCGTCGGTCGCGGCGTTGGCTGCCGGCCGGGTCACCGTCACCATGTAGACCTTGGTGGTGGCGCCGTCCTCCGCAGTAACCATGGCCTTGACGAGGTTGCTGCCAACCGCCAGGTCCTGCGTGATTTCCGCTGGCGTGCTGGTGTCCGTGTCTCCAATGAAGATCATCGATGCGTCGCCGTCGTTCAGCGTCGCCGTGGCAGTTACAGAATCGACACCGTTGGCGACCAATGCGGTGTACACACCCTCGGAGGCCTGGAATGTCGGGGTGACCAACACCCCAGAGCCGTTGGAGTCCACCAGGGTCAGCGAGCTCAGCGTGGCGTCATTCGACGCGGCGCGCGACACGATAACGCTGTAAATCATTGACACCAAGCCATCTTGTGAGGTGACCATGGCCTTGATCAGGTTTCTGCCCACGTCCAGATCGACGGTCGCCGAATCTGGTGTGCTCGTGCCGTCTGCTTCGATAATTGCCACCGAAGCGCCGGTGTTGTTTTTCGCCGCGGTCAGTGTCACCGACGCAATTTCGTTGGCAACGGACGCGGTGTAGCCAATGGTGCCAGGATCGAAGATGGGCGTCAGGCCGATATCCGTGCCAACGCCGTCGGACAGAGTCAGGGAGCTCAGCGTTGCGTCACCCGAATCGTCCGATGCCGCTCGCGTGACGGTTACGTTGTAGGTCGTTGTGGCGGCGTGGTCTTCAGCGTACACCGTCACTTTGATGAGATTTTCACCTACGGCCAGCTCGACGCTACCCTGCTCGATCGAAATGCGGGCGTCGGTGCCGATAATGAATGGTTCGGCGTTGGAATCAGTCGCTAACGTTATCACCTCCACCGCATTCACTTCGTTGCCGACGGACGCCGTGTAGGCGGTGGTCGTCGGGTCGAAGGTCGCCGGGTTCAGATCAATGGTGGTTCCAGCGGAGTCCGTCAGGGTCAGTTCCGACAGCGAGGAATCTGTGGCCGCGTCGGACGGGGCCCGTAGAACAAAGATCTGGTAAATCTTCTGCGTGATGCCGTCTTCGGCCGTTACGACCACCTTCACGCGGGTGCTTCCGACTGCCAAATTCCGGCTCACCTGACCGGGAGTTCCGGTTCGTTGGCCGTCCAGAAAAACCATCGTTGCCTCAGGTCGATTGGCGATCGCGGTCACGGTGACCGAGGCAATATCATTCTCCACGTAAGCGTAGTACGAGCCAAACTCGGGGTTGAAGGATGGCGCGACCAGCAGCTCGGCGGCGTCCGAGCCTGCCAGCGAGTAGGAACTCAGGGTGGCGTCGCTCTCCTGTCCACTCGCCTGTCGGGTGACGAAAACGCTGTAGATCTTCGACGTTTGGCCGTTCTCAGCCGTCACCATCACCTTGATGAAGGTGTCGCCCGGTGGAAGGTCCACCGTGGCCGATTTGGCCGCCTCGGAACCGTCGGCGGTGATGATCAGCACACTGGCGCCGCTGTGGTTCGCCGCGACGGTCACCGTGGCGGAGTCGATGTCACCAGCCACGGACGCCGTGTATTCGGTGGTGTCGGCATCAAATGTCGCCGGGTTCAGTGCGATCACAGTCGCATTGGCGTCCGCCAAGCTCAGCGACACCAGGGTCGCGTCGTCCGAAGCCGCCCGCGCCACATTCACCATGTAGATTTTGACCCGGTTGGCGTCGGGTGAAGTGACCATCGCCTTGACCAGGTTGTTGCCAACCTCCAGTTCATAACCGGCTTCACCAGGCGTGCTGGTATCGTCGGCGCCGACGAAGACGACGGACGCTCCGTTGCTGTTCTTCGTGGCGGTTGCGGTAAGGGAGTCAATATCGTTGGCAACCGATGCCGAATAGACAAAGGAGTACCGTGCGAAAGCAGGCGTCAATCCGATCGCCGCGCCGTTGTTGTCGGTCAGGGTCAACGCGCTCAACGTTGCGTCGGTCAGCGTGGTCTCATCATTGTTGACGATGGTTCCCGTTGCCGAATAGCTGGCTCCCAAAGCAGCATTCTCGGACGGGTTGCTGAGCGTCACCGTGAAGTCTTCGTCGTCCTCGTCCGCCGTGTCGTCGGTGGTGGCGATGCTGATGGTTTGTTCCGTTTCCCCCGGCGCAAATGTCAGCGTGGCGCCGGCGGCTGCAGTGTAGTCCGTTCCGGTCGCCGTTCCGTCGCGGGTGGAATACTGCACCGTCACCGAGTCGGCGGCCGGTTTGCTCATGACGACGGTAAGCTCAACGCTGGAACCTTCAGTTGCACTGGCATCCGAGATGGACAAAGCCGGCGCGGACACCGCTGGCGGGCCCTGGATCGAAACCCTCAAAGCCTTGGAGAACAGGCATGTGGAGTACACCGTGTCGGTGGAGCTCCTGGTCTGGCAATCATTGGCCAGACTCCACCCGGGATCGCTGTCGGGATCCTCTGCATCCGCTTTGGTAAAGCTCATTGCCAGGGACCCGGCGCTGTGGTCTATCTGGATGAAATGCGATGTATTCGCCGCCAGCGTGATGATGGCACCGGCCGGCGGGGTGAACGTCGCATCCACGCCGGTTGAGAACGTTGCCGGCGGTGTCAGAGTGTGCAGGAGCGTGCCCGGAGCGCCTCCGACGTCCGAGTACAGGCTCAACGTGACGGCCGCGTTGGTCTCAACGCTGCTCAGGTCCGGAAGAGTTATGCTCTCCACGGTTGTGGCCCCGGCGCCGGTGGTAAACCCCTGCAGATACCGGGGATCGCTGACGGATACGGGCAGTTGAGCGCTGAGCGCGGGGTTCTGGTGGATGTTGCTCACCAGCACGTCGTCGGCCGCCGGATCCAACGGCGTGGCCGTTACTTCCACCGAGGGTTCGCCGTCGCCCGCCGGGTTGGTTGCGATTACTCTGACGGTGTACTCCGCGCCATTGGTGAGATTGGAGATGGTGTACCCGTCCGACTCGCCGTCTTCGATGACGTGCTCGCGTCCCGTGGTCGCGGCGTCACCGAATCCCTCGCTTCCGGACTTCCACTGCACTTTGTATCCCGCTGCGCGATCAACCTTCGTCCACGCCATTTCTATCTGGCCATCCCCGGTATCCGCGGTGACGTCCCGTACTTGCGGCGGTACCAACAGGGTGAACGCAACCCTGGCGATGGGACTGTCCGAGAACTTTCCCGTGTTTCTCAGCGTCGTGATCACCCCCGGTGGGTTGGTAGCAGGGGTGTGCCGTTCGAACTCGGTGCCGTCTTGCGTACCAGCATCCCATGGGTACAGGTCGACGACGATCTCTCGTTCCCACTCTCCGTCGGGGCGCAAGCTCAGAGCCCCGATGGCGATAAACCAGTCCGGCGTCGGATTGATTTTTGCGGCCAGCGTAACCAGAGGGAAGTCACGGGTAGTCGTGAATTGCAGTTTCTCCTCGGCCGTTGGTCCCAGTCTTCTTTCAGTTGTTTCGAACGAACGAAGGGCCCTGCCGTCACTGACGGAGCCGGCGATTTCATCCTCGAAAGAGTCAGTCCTCCCGTGTTCGGCCAGGATCTTCAAGCCCTCGCTCGCGCTGGCCCCTTCACTCCAGTAAGAGATGTTCTGGTCATGCAGGCTGCCAACGAGTTTTCGAAAATTCGCGTTCCTGGGGACATCAACGTCCACACCCAACGCCTCCGCGTCAAACAGTCCGGTAAACGTGATCTCGTAGCGCGCCGTCTCCGCGTCCAAACTCTGGGCCGCTACAACCACCGTCGCTGCGCTGGTCAGGGTCTCGTCGTTGGCGGCGTCATCCGTGAAGGACACGCGCACCTTGATGGTCTTGCCCTCGTCGGCTGCAGCCAGGGTATAGCTGGACCCCGTGGCATTCTGTATCTCCGTGTCCGAGGTTCCGTCGTTGGCAATCCACTGGTAGCTGTAGGAGACATTCGCCAGCCCGTCGGCGTCGGCGATACTCGAGGTGTCCGCCGTCAGCGTGTTCCCCACCTGCGCAGTCCCGGTGATGGTCGGCGCGCCGGTAGCCTCGATATTGGACAGAAGTCCCACCGCTGCCGTCGCCGAACTGGTCAGCGATTCTGCGTACCCACCCCGATCGGTGAAGGCTACCCGGACCTTGATGGTCCTGCCTTCGTCGTTGGCTGACAAAGTGTAGCTGGAGCCCGTCGCGCTCGCGATGTCCGCGTCTGTGCTCCCATCGTTTGACACCCATTGAAACCGAAACTGCACCCGGTCCAGACCGTTTCCGTCCGAAATGCCCGTCGCATCCGCAGTGAGAACCCTGCTGATTTGCGGTATGCCATTGACGACAACCGCGCCGCTAGCCGCCAGGTTGGCCGGCCTGGCGCGTCGGCCCGACACGGACTGGTTCGTGGAGCTCATCAAGAGGTAATCAGACCAATCCGAGGAACCGCCAGCGTTTCCTGCACGCACATGGAACGTGTACGATGAGCCTGGATCCAATTCACTGACGATGGCCCCGGCCCCGTAAAACGCGATCTCAACCCCGTTTCCCGGCAGGTCCATCCATTGCTCGTTCCGGAAAAGCTGAACGTCGTAGAAATCAGCCCCCGGCACGTCGTTCCACTCCAGATCAACGCCTCCGATGAAGATCGCAGTTCCCGTAGGTTTGTCCGGAATGCCCGGGGCGCTTCCCTGGGCCGATACAGCGGACGCGCCCGAGGGTGTGTCATCGACTTCGCCCGTATACGATGTGCCAGGACGAGACGTGGAGGCAGGGTTGAAGGCGCCAATGCTGACGGTGGCGCCATTCTGGTCAACCCGAGTGGCGGAAGAGACATCCTGACCGGGCTCATTTTGAGCTTCCAGCGCCCCCGGCAACGCTACTCCGACCGCGACCCCTACCATGATCCCTACGGACACCAGAATCGCTACGGCCCAGAATAACTTGCCACGGCCCGATATGGATGTTTCAACTTTCGCTACTTGATCGTGCATTGCTGTTCTCCGGTGTCTATTTCTGCCGGGCGGCTGGCTTTACCCCGTAGCGCAGTACGTGCTGGTTTCTCCAACTCGTCCCGATCCCGTAGTACGTCCCAGCCGTCGCGTTTACCGACATCCACTCGTCGGCGCTGCCTCCACTCTCGCTGCTGTAGAGCAGCTCCCCATCGGCGTCCTCCAGGTACAGGTCCCCATTGGCATCCTGCTTCCGCAATCCCAGTCCCACCTCACGGACCACCGTCAGCGTGAATTTGTAGTAGTCCACCACATCATCCGTCCCGTCCACGCTGTCCCTCCGGAAGATCTTAGCGTCCTGGTCCGTGATGTCTCCCAGGTCAATGGCGCCGGAACGGGTACCGTCAGGGTCCGGCGCCGGAACATCGGCCCTGAAGAAGCCGCTCTTGGGGCTCAGGCCCGCGGAGTTGCGCGCCCGCACCCGGTAGAAGTATCCCGTGTCCCCAGAAACCTTGGTGTCGGTGTAGGACGTGTCAGCAGCGCCGGTGTCGTCGATGATGGTGGCAAGCTCACCCGCCTCATCCACCGCCGGATTGCGTCTGAGCACCTGGTAACCCGTGATGCTGGCATCCCCAGGGTCATCCCAGGACAAAGACACCGCACCCGATGACACCGTTCCCGTCAGGCCAATCGGCTTAGCTGGAACACCCTCATCCGTCCCCTGGCCCATTACCGGCCACGCCGGCGAAAGGATTGCCGTCACCAGCGACAGCACCACGATGGCCGCGTACACCCGATATAGTTGCGCGCGACTACTGATGGCAGTCAATGCGTTGTTCAACATCTGGCCTCCACGTTTGAACCGTCCAACTGTTCGAACGGCGCTGACAACCGGCTGTGGAACTGGCGCGGTCGTGGATGGGCAGACGTTCAACGACCACGCTCGGGTTCCCGGGGCACGGCCCAGGCTCCTGGGGCGCGGAATGTTAACCCGGGGCGACCCAAAAGTCTGTGCGCACATTGTTATGTACATCGCCGACTTGTACATGTGCGCAAAACCCGTTTCTAGGCAAACTCGCCGATGTGCTGTGTCCCGAATCCACCGAAGGGAATCAGCCTTGGCGTTGACACGAGGGATGATGGTCAAGAGAAGGCGAGCGGGCCAGGCCGGATCCCGTTAGATGGGGTTGAAGTAGTGGGCGGAGGCTACGGCAGTGGCAATGCGGCGGCCTGGAGTGGCGGCGGTAGGTGAAATCGGCCAAGGGGCAGGTAGGAATAGACACCGTTTGACTGGGCTGGCGCCAGGCAGCGGGACAGCCATTGAATTGTTCAGTAGTGGGTCCAGTAGTGGTCGGACACCGACGGTCCCGTCAGGAAGGGAGCGGCAGGGCGCGGAGTCGAGCCAGGGCCTGCATGAACTGGTTTTGTCAGGGCCAGCCTTGGGGAAGATGCAGGGTGAGGCGGCGGGCCCCGCGGGTGATGCGTCCAGCCAGGGGGAAGAAGCGTCGCCGGAGGGTCTTGGTGGTAAGGATCTGCTCGCCCAGACCGGTGCGCGCCGTCCAGCGGGCCGGGTTATGGGCCAAGACCTGCACCGCCAGCCAGGCGGCGTTGGCGGGGAAGCGTCCCGAGGGAAGATGATTGAGCCCCACGCCGTACTTCAGGTCGCGGATGGCGTTCTCGATCTCGGCGTGGCGGCGGTGGTCGGCCTCCAGTTCCAGAGTTTCGCCCTCCCGGTCGGTGATGCAAGTGTGATAGCTGTAGTCGACCAAGAGGGCCAACTTGGAGTCGGGCGTGGGCTTCGGGTATGGCCCCGATGAGATTGCGAAAACTGGCATGCTGGCGGACGGTGATGGAGTAGCGGACATCCAGCTTGCGGCAGACGGCAACCATGGCGTGGGTGTAGAAGCCGCTGTCGGCGCGCACGATAAGTTGTCCCGTGGCTCCGGCGTAGCGCACTCGGCCCACCGTCTCCCGCAGGAAGTGGTCCGCGCCCCGAGCGGTGTTGGCCCGGCCCTGGCGCTGCCTTGCCATCAGCACGTCGCCGGTGGCCGCAGCTACGGCCAGCAGCGGGTGATAGCCCCGTTGACCGGTGTAACCATGGCGACGGGCGCCCTCCTTGCGCAGACCGTAGGTCTCGCAGATGGTGGAGTCCAGGTCGATGGTCAACGGCTCATCGCCCAGGCCTCCACCGGCGGCCCAGGCCCGAGCCAGCAGCTCCCGGCTCACCCGATCCAACTGACGGACATGACCCCACCGGAAGCTGCGCAGAAAGGTCCCCAGGGTGGACGGCGCTTTCACCGTACACCCCAGCACCCGTGCGGTGCTGCCGGTGCGCAACACGTCGGCGCCATCGATGCAGTCACCACCGGCCAGCGCCAACGCCACCAGCGTCAGCAACTTGTCTCCTCCATTGGCCCGACCCGGCGCATCTCCCAGGTCAACGTGGCGGTCCTCCAGCTCACCCAGACCCAGGTGCTGGGCCAGTGTAACCGGCAGGAGCAGTCCGGCATTGGTCACCAGGCGGTGATCATCGAAGGCGACATGGATGCGGTGGGGTAGTTGCGTGGTAGCATCTTTTGGGTGCTCCTCGTTTCGGGTTGGTTTCTTGTTTCAAAAACCATTATCCCCGAAGCGCGGGAGCACTTTCTCGTCCCTTCGGCACGCTGGCACATTCACCCTTTCGGTGGATTGGGGTTGAGGCTGAACGTCATCAAGGGCGACGACGCCATCATGCAACTCTCCGAATGGTATGAGCTGCTGAGGACGGAGGGCATCTGGGACCAGCCCGGCGTACACATGGCCGACCTGGACGAGGCGAGCAACAAACTTTACGTCGGGGTAACCAGCCACCATGACGTCGCCGGCGTGGAAGCTTTCCTCGACCGAGTGTCCATATACTCACCAACTCTGAACAGTTACTGCTGCCTTGCCGGGGCAACTCGGCAGGACGGGTCAGGGGCAGAGCAGCTCCGGTGCAGCGTCTTGGGCAAATGAATCGAAAAAGTCGCAGGCCGTGTAGCCGTAATGATCGACTGCCGCAATGTCTGCGCCGGGGTCCAACAGCAACCTCACAACCTTATCCGCCTGGGGGGCATGCCATAGCTCGGTCGCACGCGCCAAGTAGTGAAATGGCGTTTCTCCCTGCCCGTTCGCGGCGCTGGCGTCCGCGCTTGTCTCCAGCAACAGCCCCATAATATCCAGCAGCGTAGCGACCGTGTGCTCGGCAGCCATGGGCCATGATGAACTCGATTCGATTACCAGATGCAGCGGCGTTTCTCCCCGCTCGTTGGCGGCGTTGACGTTTGCGCCGGCGTCCAGCAGCCGGGTGATGGCATCGGATGAGGGCGACCTCCAGTCTGAAGCAGTCTCCATGTGCAGCGGCGTATATCCCAACAGGTCCCGAGCATTGACGTTTGCCCCGGCCGCCAGCAGCAGAGTGATGGTCTCCAGCGATGGGCGTGTGCTGGAATTCGAGGCAGTGAGGTGCAAGGGGGTATTTCCCTCCTGGTCCACGTAGTTGACATCTGCTCCGGCGCTCAAGAGCAGGGCGATGGCCTCGGGAGAAGATTTCCTCAAGTCCGAAATGATCGCTTGGTGCAACGGCGTTTTTCCCTCCTTGTCCTGGGCGTTGATGTCCGCCCCTGCAGCCAGCAGCAGGGACATATTCTGAAGGGAGGCAGACCATGATCCCCAATTGGCCGCCAGGTGCAGAGGCGTTTCTTCCAGTCGGTTCACCGCGTTGACCTCGGCTCCGGCGGCCAGCAACAGCCCAATGCTTCCGTGCGATCTGGAGTGCGCCGCCGCCGCGAGGTGCAGCAGCGTATTCCCTTCCTGGTCAGTTACGTTCACGTCCAGTCCTGCCTCCAGCATCAGGGCTACAATCCTGGCGGTAGGCGATTCTGCGTCCCAGGCATCCTCAAGGTGCAGCGGCGTCCTCCCATCCTGGTCAATTGCGCTGACGTCCGCTCCGGCGCTCAACAGCAGGGCGATGGCCTCGGGGGAGGGGGACCTTTTCGCTGCCCAGTGCAGGGGCGTTTGCAGTTTATCGTCGTCGGCGTTGGCGTCAGCGCCGTGGGCCAACAGCAACGACACGCTCGCGGGGTCTCCCGCTGCGGCGGCGTGATGCAGCGGCGTTCGCTCCGAACTGTCCCTGGCATTCACATCGGCGCCGTTGTCCAGCAGCGGTAGCACCGTGTCGGGGTGTTGATACAACGCGGTGGAGTGCAGCGGAGTTCGCTGCGAGCCGTCCCTGGCATTTGCGTCGGCGCCGGCGTCCAGCAGCAGGCTGACTACCTCAGGGCCGGCGACGTGGGGAGTGCCCGCCCAACTGTAACCGTCAGACACCGCGGCGTGCAAAGGAGTTTTCATCCAGCGGTCCCTGGCATCCACATCCGCGCCCCGTTCCAGCAACAGCCTGACGACCTCCGGGCCGGAGTGACTTGCGGCGTGATGCAATGGCGTATCTCCGTCGTCGCCTTTGGCGGCCACATCTGCGCCGGCGTCCAGCAGCAGCCTGATGGCCTCCGGGTCAAGGTCGCCGTTGCGCACCGATATGTGCAGGGCCGTCCAGTCGTGGGAGCCCCTGGCCGTTACATCTTCCCCCCTGTCCAACAGAGCTTTGAAGACCTCCGCATCGGCGGCGCTGTTGGCGGCCAAGTGCAGCGGCGGAATGCGACCGTAGTCGCTCCCCTCAATCGCGGCCGCGGCGCCATGATCCAGGAGGAGCGTGATGGTCTCCGCATCGGCCCCGACCAACAGTGCATATACCAGAACCAGGGGGTCCGAATCATGCTCCGGCGCCAGATCGGCGCCGTGAGAAAGCAGCAGTTCGACAATCCGCGGGTCCGGTGGAGCCGGTTTGTAATTGATGTCTGCGTTCACCAGTTGCTCTGCCAAAGTCGCAAAGTACATGAACAGGGCCGTTTGCCCATATTTGTCCCTCGCCGAGGCATCCGCGCCGTACTCCAGCAGTAACTCGATGATTTCGACAACGTTCGCCGTTAAATCGTCGACAGACCAAGGGATCAAATCGTCGATGTCGGGGTCGGAAGCGTAGGCGGCGGCGGACTCTATTACAGTGGACAGCACCGTTGAACCGGAGTCATCCGTACGGTTGGGGTCGGCGCCGGCTTCCAAGAGCAATCTGACGATGTCGAGGTCGGATGAGAAGAAAACCGCCATGGTGAGGGCAGGGTATCCGGATTCGTCTCGAGCCGCCGGGTCGGCGCCCCGGTCCAACTCGGCTTGCACCGATGCAACAGTCACGTCGCTGAACCAAAATTCCTCGGTGCACAGTTTGCCGCAATCGCCTGACGTCCTTCCCGCTGGTGGCGACGTGTCGGTCGGTGATGGCGTCGGTGTGGCGGTAATCGGCAGCGCAGTCGGGGTGGGCAAGTGGGTAGGCGCCGGGTGCGTCATAGTCGGTGTCGGAGAAGGCGTCGGTGTCTCCGTAGCTGCGCTGGGCAGAGCGGTTGGGCTAGCAGCAGCGGCGGACGTCGAGAGACCGGTCTCCGGCGAGGAGGAAGCCGGAATTGTAAGAGGGTGTCTAAAAAGGGTCCAATTGGTCTGGACGCATGAAGGCAGAGAGGGAGGAGTTGGTCGTAGTGTGGGGGTATGGAACGACCAGCTTATCCCAGCGACCTCAGCGACCGAGAATGGCAACTGTTCGAACCCCTGTTACCTCCGCCCAAGCCGGGCGGTCGGCCGATCACCTACCCGAGACGGGAGATCGTCAACGCCATCCGCTACGTGCTGCGCACCGGCTGCTCCTGGAGGATGCGGCCCCATGACCTGCCGCCGTGGCGCATTGTGTTCCATTACTTCCGCACCTGGCGTCGGGACGGAACTTGGCAGCGGGCCCACGACACGCTGCACGCCATGCTGCGGCCGGCTCAGGGCCGGGAGACCAGCCCCAGCGCGGCCATCATCGACAGCCAGTCGGTAAAGACCACGGAAAAAGGGGGCCCAGAGGCTACGACGCGGGCAAGAAGGTGAAGGGACGCAAACGCCATATCGTAGTAGATACCCTGGGACTGCTGCTGGCGGTGGCGGTGCATCCGGCTGACATTCAGGACCGAGACGGCGCGCGGTTGGTGTTACGGCGTTTGATGGGCCGCTTCCCTCGGCTACAACTGATCTGGGCCGACGGCGCGTACGGCGGCAAACTGGTGGCGTGGGCCCAGACGGTGGCCGGTTGGAGATTGGAACTGGTGCGCCGTCCAGCACAGCAACACACCTTCCAGGTGCTGCCCCGGCGTTGGGTAGTGGAACGCACCTTCGGTTGGCTGAACCGGCAGCGGCGATTGAGCAAGGACTACGAGGCATTGTGCGAAACCACGGAAACCTGGATCTACATCTCCATGACCGGCCTCATGCTACGCCGACTGGCCCGCCTTCCCTCTTTTTAGACACCCTCTAAGAGCCTGTTTACAATCTTTTTAGGATTAGCACCATGAAGGCAAGCACCACCATCTGCCGGCTGGTATTGAGCTTCCTTTCACAGTTCTTCCAGAGTCGGCGGCACTTTTCCAGCCAGGCGAAAGACCGCTCCACCACCCATCGCTTTGGCAGCACCACGAAGGTGTGCAATTCGTTGCGTTGCACCACTTCCACCGCGGCTCCCAACAAGCTTTGCACCGCAGTGGCAAAGGGCTTCCCGGTGTAACCCCCGTCCACCAGCACCTTCCGGACCTGATTGCGGCCGGACCGGTTTTCGTCAAACATCGCCAAAGCCCCAGCCCGGTCGGTAACATTGGCGGTAGTCACGTGTATCGCATGGGGCAATCCTTGCGTGTCCACCGCGATGTGACGCTTGATTCCGGACACCTTCTTGCCCGCGTCATAGCCCTTGCTATCGGCACTGTCCGTGTTCTTGACGCTCTGGGAGTCCACGATGCAGCAGCTGGTCGGCTCTTTCCGTCCATTGCTTTGTCGAACCGCGCCAACCGATTTTTTTAGGACACGCTCCAGAATGGAATCCTGACCCGGGCCAGGCTGCTCGCTCCACTGCCGGAAATACTGGTAGCAAGTGCGCCAATTGGGGAAGTCTGCCGGCAGCATTCGCCACTGGCACCCGCTTTTCAAGAGGTACAGCACGCCGCAGAAAACGTCATATAAGTCCACGGTGCGGGGCTTGGTCCGACGGCGGGCCGACTCCAACGTCGGCAGAATCCGGGCGAATTGCTCCCGGCTGATGTCGCTGGGATAGGAATGAGACATGATTACCCCTCCCCTAATCATAGTCTCAACTTAACCTATTTCAGAGATCGTAGACAGGTTCTAAGGGATCGGCGTCCAGTCCGCCTCGGGTATCGCCTCGATGAGATTGCGCAGGCGGGCGTGCTGGCGGATGGTGATGGAGAAGCGGACATCCATCTCACGACAGACGGCGACCAGGGCGTGGGCATAGAAGCCGCGGTCGGCCCGCACCGTGAGTGCTCCCCTGGCCCCGGCGTAGCGCACCCGTCCCACCGTTTCACGCAGGAAGTGGGCGGCGCCGCGAGCGGTGTTGGCCCGGCCCTCGCGCAGCCGAGACATCAGCACGTCGCCGGTTCCGGCCCCAGTAGTCCGGGCCCAGGCCAGCAGCGGGTGATAGCCTCGCTGGCCGGTGTAACCATGGTGGCGCGCCCCTTCCTTGGCCAGTCCGTAAGTCTCGCAGATGGTGGAGTCCAGGTCGATGGTCAACGGCCCGTCGCCGGGTCCCGCTCCAGCCGACCAGGCGTGGGCCAGCAACTCCCGGCTCACCCGATCCAGCTGGCGAACATGGCCCCACCGGAAGCTGCGCAGAAAGATGCCCAGGGTGGATCGCGCCTTGACCGTGCCGCCCAGAGTGCGGACGGTTCCCCCAGTGCGCAACACGTCGGTAACTGTTCACGTTTGAGGGGCCGCAGGCGGTCTGCGACGGACAATTTGTGCTGGAGTGACCTCACGGAACAGGCAAAAACCGCTGCGGATCCCCTCAAGTCTGAACAGTTACACACGTCGGCGTCGTCAATGCAGTCGCCCCCAGCCAGCGCCGACGCGACCAGCGTCATCATCTTGTCGCCCGTGTTGGCTCGGCCCGGCGCATTGCCCAGGTCGAGGCGCCGGTCAACCAGTTGGGACAGGCCCAGGTGGCGGGCCAAGGTGGTGGGAAGGATCAGCCCAGCATTGGCCACCAGGCGGTGGTCATCAAAGGTGATTTGGATGCGGTCGGGGTGCTCCAGTGGTAGCATCTATTGAGTGCTCCTGGTCTCGGGTCGGTTTTGTGTTTCCAAAACCATTATCCCCGAAGCACAGGAGCGCTTTCTTACCCCTTCAGCACGCCGCCACACTCATCTTTTCGGTGGATTGAGGTTTAGTTGTCGCGGCACATGATGATAGGGACGACACCTGGTACACCTACCTACCCGGCATCGATCACTTTGCTTGCAATTTAGGGATTCAGTTGGCGGGCAGTATCCAAGGGACCAACTGTGCACCCGTGGTCTGCTGGACAGGGACACGGCTACGGTAGTAGCCGTTGTAATTGCACAATTTCAATAGCATCAATTCAATATACAGTTGGCTCAATCGCCATGCTTCGTGGTAGTCCGACACCTCGACTTCAGTAAGTTTTGGGTGGATCTGGTTGCGGAGCCTGGTGATGAATAACGGACCAGCATCATCGTCACCACTCCTCTTATATTTGGATTTCCACAAATACAGCAGAACCGGGTAATCGGAAAGGTCGCTACTAATGCCGAGCGCACAGAGTGCTTCTTGAATGTACTCCGCAGCTGGTTCTCTCCCCGATTGCATCCATTTCATATCCCGGCCTAATGCCCAACGCGCCACTGCCTCCAACGCACTCTGGCTGGTGGTCAGGGCATTTTTGTATAATCCGATGTGCGCTATCATTGAGCTTTCTGCATACGAAGCGATGATATTGCGGATCGCCTCGTTGTTGGCGTTGAAGTTTTCCCAAAATGCAGGGAAGAGCGCGCCCAATGACTCTCCGTGGAATCGGCTAAACCAGTTGTCCTCAACGTATTTTTCCTGATTGAATGAAATCACTCTCCCCCATACGGCATATTCGTCCGCCCCGGTACCTAAAACGGTTGTTGGATGGCGATAGATTCCCGTGACGAACGCAAAGAAATATATCAGTCCATCGATCAAGCGCTCGACCTCTTCAAGAGCGAACTCGCTGCCATCATTTCTAGTGATATGGCCGTTGTGAGTGACGGCGTACTGATCTTTGTCAGCGCATTCTGCAATGATAATCTTCCAACCATCCGCCTCAATCTCCGAGCGGCCCAGTGCGCGTGACGTCCCATGATTGGGGAAATCCGAATAGGTTGTTTCCACATAATACGTCGCTTGTTGCCCGTGAAATAAAGGGAAATCGACGATGCTGAATTTGGCACGTTTCATCTTTGAATCGCGTATTTTGACTCTACCGTCCATGAATATGAGCTGACCTTTCGCAGCGCCAAAGCGATTGATTCTGTTTACGATTGCCTGTATATCACGAGCACCACTTACTCCGTAAAAACGGACGGTGATAGGCTGTATCTTTTGTACAGTCCTGGATAACCGGGATTGGGCCCAACCGGTGTTGCAACCGATTTCGACACAGTAAAAATCAGCTACTAAGTCGTGCTCTGGGTCAATTCGCAGCACGAGGGTGGTTTCGATCGGCGTCGGTCCATCTTCCAAATGGAGAGTCACATGAGTAGGTTCATTCAGCTTCGCAGGTATGACGCGGCTGAAAAATTCGTCCACTAAGCTCATGTTTTACCTCACACGTACCCAGTTAATCGTCATTATGGACATGGGAACCAGCGAGAGCATCTGACTGCTCAACTGGTGGGTGTCCACTACGGGTAATGTCAGGTTTGTCCGCGACACCGCCCGCAGTGGTACAACCATTTTAAGCAGTAATTGCCATCTAAGGTAATGGGCACGAGTCATCAACTTTCGTGTTCGATTTTTGCCTGGCGGATTCTTGGTAAGCCCCAATCCACCGAAAGGATGAGGGTGTCGGCGTACTAACGGGGTAAGAAAGTGCTCCCGGCTTCGGGGATAATGGTTTCAGAAAGACGAAACCATCCCCAGACCAGGAGCACCCAAAAGATGCTACCACGCGAGCAGCCCGACCGCATCCAAATTGCCTTTGATGATCAGCGCCTGGTGGCCAATACGGGGCTGCTTTTGCCCATCACCCTGGCCCATCACCTGGGGCTGGGAGAGTTGGTGGACCGCCACGTTCACCTGGGAGATGCGCCAGGTCGCGCCAATGCCGGCGACAAGATGCTGACCCTGGTGGCGTCGGCGCTGGCCGGTGGCGACTGCATTGACGACGCCGACGTGTTGCGCGCTGGCGAGACCGAGCGGGTGCTGGGCTGCGTAGTCAAGGCGCCGTCCACGCTGGGTACGTTTCTGCGGAGTTTCCGGGGGGGCCACACGCGCCAGTTGGATCGGGTGAGCCGTGAGGTGCTGGCTCAAGCTTGGGCCTTCGGCGCCGGTCCAGGAGACGAGCCGCTGACCATTGATCTCGATTCCACCATCTGCGAGACCTACGGTCTGAGCAAGGAGGGTGCGCGCCATCACGGCTACACCGGCCAGCGGGGCTATCACCCGCTCCTCGCCGTGGCCGAAGGCACCGGAGAGGTGCTGATGTGTCGATTGCGAAAGGGTCGGGCTAACACCGCCCGCGGCGCCGCCAACTTCCTGCGCGAAACGGTGAGCCGAGTGCGCCATGCCGGAGCCACTGGATCGCTCACCATGCGGGCGGACAGCGGCTTCTACACCCACGACATGGTGGCCGCCTGCCGCGATAAGAAGGTACGTTACTCCATCACCGTTCGCCAGCACCCCCAACTGCGCAATCTCATTGACGCCATACCCGAGGCAGACTGGACGCCCATCCCCTACTGGATGGAGGGCGGCGCCGACGTGGCCGAGACCATCTATACTCCCTTTGCCAGTGAGCCCGATGCGGTACCGGTGAGGCTCATCGTCCGGCGAGTGAAGCCCACCCCCGGCTCCCAGCTGGCCCTCATCGCCAACTACAGCTATCACGCCTTCATCACCGACCGTGAGGGCGACACCCTGGAACTGGAAGCTGACCATCGCCGCCACGCCGAGATCGAGAACGCCATCCGCGACCTGAAGTACGGCGTGGGCCTCAACCATCTCCCCTCAGGACGCTTCGCCGCCAACGCCGCCTGGTTGGCGGTGCAAGTAATCGCCCACAATCTGGTGCGCTGGACCACGCGCATCGGGCTGGGTGAGCCGATGGCAACCACCAAAACCCTCCGGTGGCGCTTCTTCTCCCTGGCCGGACGCATCACCCGCAAGGCGCGACGCCTCACCCTGCATCTGCCACAGGGCTGGCCTTGGCGAAACCAATTCAGCAGCGCTCTGGCTCGATTGCGAGCCCTGCCGCTCCCTTCCTGATCGCCCTACGGCTTCTGACCATCCACCAGCATCCCCGATAGCCGCCTCCACCCGCGCCAGGCCGGCTTCCGGCGTCTCCTGCTGACTGCTGGCTACCGATCTTGCCTGCCGCCAGCGCTGCGGGCCGTCAGAAATCACCTTCGCGCGATACTCGCACCCCGCACCCGTCCACATCCATCAGGATCAAGTCCCCGTAGTCTCATTCCCGGCCCTCCCATCCCTGCTCCAACCCCCGTGTCCGCATCCCATCGGTGGATTCGGGGTAAGCCGCATTTTCCGTATTGATTGCGAAAGACGCAAGTTTTTGGGCATCTCTGTAGATTGATCTATAACAGCCCAATCATGGCCTCTGACGGCGTTTTGCGTGCGCTGCGTATAAATTCCTAAACAATCTCGGAAAGGGCCCCTGAGCTCATATTTATGGCCCCTATTGCTGACCCGTGCGCGCTGGGGTAGGGGAGGGGAGTTCTCTTGCTTTTCTCTGGTGATTGCGGCCGATCGGTCACGGAGCCGTTTGAACTGGATCCTACAGCTCTTGGCTGTACCTACATAAACGGGGCCACGTTGCAACCGCGGCCCCGTTTCATCTGATTCTCGGTAGCGTTGTAGGAATGCCATTCGTTTGGCAAGATGCCGCTATGTGCGTAACTGTTCAGACTTGAGGGGATCTGCGGGCTTTTTGACCCTGGACGCAATGGTAGCCAAGTACGGAATGTCCCCGGTGGGACAATTAGATCCCCTCAAACGTGAACAGTTACCTATGTGCGACCCCCCTTTCAGGGTAGCGTCCCGTCAAATGATGCTGCAGTCTCCAAGATGTTGGGAGTTGGAAGGGTTTCGGTGGAAGGAACGGTTCCAATGCGCAAGCGTGGCTACGAAACCAACGCCTACCTGAACCCGGCAGAAAATATCCGGTGCTAGGGTTTTGAGGTCTTGGTTAGCGTGGATGATCACTTGGGCACGCCGCAGGTGGCCCATCGGGTCCATAAACGCAATACAACCCGCCTTCGGGCACGCCTGCTATGTAGGTGAGAACTCGCTGCCAAAGAGTAGCGATATTACCGAGACTGGGTTGATACCAGAACGCGCCCCAGCTGCACCGCTGTAGCCAACGAGATTGCGGCGCTTCGCTCGCAATGACCGTTTGAACGCACGTGGGTACGCGGTGGCGGCGTGGTCGTTTGAACCCGAGCGGGTACGCGGCGGCCCGCGCTTTCCTTGACGGCCGGCTGCTTTTGTGTCCGAGCGCCGGTCGGGTTTTTTCGCGAGGCCCGATATACAATGGCCCCCGGGACGAAAGGGAACGGGATATTTGGTGAAAACGGAGGCGTACATGCCAGCTGAGAAAGGCATCATCCAGACCATATTGGGAAACGGATCAGAAGGTTGGGAGGGTGACGGCGGGCCGGCGATAGACGCCGCGTGTCAAACTCCGTACGCCTGTGAATTTGATCCCCAGGGCAACATGATCGTGTGCATGGGGCGCCATCACAGGATCCGCCGCATGGATGCGCGGACCGGCATAATCACGCTGATAGCCGGAACGGGAGAGCCGGGGTACGCCGGTGACGGCGGCCCTGCCGTCGATGCGCTGATCAACCAACCATACGGACTGGCCATCGATGTTAACGGAGACATGTACTTCTCGCAGAGGTTCGACCCTGCGGTAAGAAAGATAGACGGTCGTACCGGCATAATCTCCACCGTCGCCGGCACCGGCGAATTCGAGTACAGCGGGGACGGCGGTCCTGGCAACGAAGCCATGCTCCGGGAACCCAACGACGTGTTCCTGGACCGGCGGGGCGGCCTGCTGATCGCCGACATACAGGACCAACGCATACGCCGGGTGGACCTGGCGACCGGGATCATCACCACCTTTGCCGGAACCGGGGAGATGTCCCGCGCCGGAGACGGTAAACCGGCCACCGAAGCGAGCCTGATGGGTCCCCGGGCCGTATGCATGGATAGCCAGGGGAATATCTATGTGTCAGAGCGGGAAGGAAACGGGGTCCGCAAAATATCCCCGGATGGAGTGCTGAGTACCGTTGCCGGGGCTGAGGCAGTGTTCGGTTACGCCGGCGACGGCGGCCCGGCGCTGGCAGCCACCTGGGGAGCGCCCAAAGCGATGCGTTGCGACCTGAATGACAACATAATCGTAGTTGACTCGGATAACTGTGCAGTGAGGCGAATCGACGCCCATACCGGCATCGTAACCACCATCGCCGGAGGGCGCGAAGGCGGTGGCGGCGACGGCGGCCCCGCCATTGAAGCAGGGTTGGTTCATCCCCATGGCTGCGGCATCAATGCGGAAGGCGACCTCTTTATTGCCGACACTCATAATCACCGAGTGCGCGTGGTCGGCCTGTGAACGGCACCTCCAGAGGGCATAGACGGGCGAGGTGAACGACGAGCAATCACGCTGGTGATCGTGACCTCTCCCTCCCTTGCCGACGACCCTCACCCGTACCCAGTTCGTCATTGCGAGAAGCGTTGCGACGTGGCGGTACCGTAGCCTGGACCGCGCCTCCTCCGCCGACGAGATTGTCGCGCTTCGCGCGCAATGACAGTTTGAACGCAAGTGGGTACGCGCCAGGCTGGGTGCGCCTACGCTTTCAGCCGCCCGGTTCGGCGTCCTGCGGGGTGCGGGGAATGCCACCTGAGATGTGATGGACAGCGCCGGCAGTGGTCACGCCGGCATTGCCCTGATCTCAATGAAATTCAGCACTCCGCGCCGTTGTCCACGAAGTAATCGTACTTGCGCCCTGCCAGGTCCACCACCTCGGCCACGTCTTCCTCCAGCAGGTAGCCCTCGATCACCAGGTCCGTCGCGGCGCGGGTCACCTGCTCCAGGTAATCCTCACGGCTGGCGTAGCGTTCCTCGATGGACGCTCGTGGATCGCCGGCAGATTCGCGCTCGGCTTCGGTAGCCGGCAGTGGGAGGGTCCAGCCGGCAAGGCCGCCGGTGATGCCGATAAAGAGGTTGGGGTTGCCGATGCTCTCGTCGCGCAGGTTCCAGCCGGTGTAGGTGGCCACCGGGACCGCCAGGTCGGGCAGGCGGATGCCGCCGCGTTCGTTGAAGGACTCGTCAAGGTCGGCCACCAGCGCCGGAAACTCCTCACCCTGGTCGGCGGGCAACTTGGTGGTGCGCCCCAGGTGCGACTCCGGGCCGTAGTCCAGCCGAATCGCTCTAGTGGTCTGGGTCGGGACCCGCACGCCGGGGAGTTGGGCGAACCGTTCCAGCAGCGTATTGGACTCCACTGCCGTGCCGTCGTTCAGGCTGGGATGACGGCTGGCGGGAGGCTCTTCGCCCGTGGTGACCCAGCGGTCCAGGTTGTCCAGCGCAGCCCGCAGCAGGGGAGCGTAGTCCACGCTGTTGAAGGGTAGCTGTCCTCGTATCCCGTCACTGGTACGGACTTCCACCAGAGGGAAATCACCTGAGCCGTGCTGGCAGCCGGCGAAGTGGTAGCGGCGGACCGACGGCGACTCCGCAGCATCGGTCAGGGTCTCGAGGTCGGTGTGGATCAATGCGGCGTCTCCACGCCAGTACTCGGCGGAGGTGTTGGTGAACATGATCCTGGGCACGTTGCCCCGCCGCTCCAGGGTGTCGAGCAGGGAACCCTGAGCGCCGGTCACCGGGTCCGTCTGTGGTGTGTCGGTGAAGGGGAACATCTCCGGTATGATATAGCAGACGTCCTTGGACGGCTGTCCGAAGCGCAGGTTAAACTCGCCGCGCATCCCGCCGGCCACGTGGGGGATGATCCCGTCCAGGGCCGGCCGGTCCTCCTCGTCCTCGTTGATGCCCACGTGGATGTACTGGCGCAGAAAGCGCCCGCTCTGGGAACGACCCATGGCGTAGGCGAAGTCAATTGCCCCGGCGCAGGGGTTTCCCGCCGAGGCCGGGGCGTGTTTCAGGAAAGAGACCACATCCCGCATTGCGACGAACCCCAGTCCCACGATCCGGCTGCCGGTTGTGGTGTAGACCAACTGGTAAATCCTCCCCGGCTCGAACCCTGAGGGCATGTAGATGTGGTTATGCTGCGGCTCCAGATCCTCGTCCTCGACCCGGACGAAGGACCATTGGCTCCGGTCAACGGGTGTAGCAGGACTGTTGGGCAAGTCGCGCACCGTCAGGGTGGCCTCCGCCTCTTCGGGGTCAGCGGCAGGGTTGGGCAGGTGCTGCCGGTCCGCCAGGAGGAACACCTGGGTGGGTTCGTTGCACTGGAACTGGCAGAGGATTTTGCCGGTCAGGGGCCCCTGGGGGCCGATGGCTTCGGGCCCATGAAGTCCGATGAGGCCGGGAGTGGTCGGCACGTCGGCCTGCCAGCCGCCCCAGATCACCGTGTAGCCCCGGCGCATCAGGTAGCCGTTGCCCGCTTCCAGGGGAGAGGTGGGGTCGGTGGCGGTGGGAACGCTGTTCAGGCTCAGGGCGGTCTTCCGGCCCCGGTTCACCACATCGAACAGGATGCGGCCGTTGCCCCGGTCGATGTTCACCGGCTGGAGCATGGCGAAGTCCGCCGAAAACTCCACCTTGCCGGCGGAATTGCACGGCGCTAGGTCCAGGTCCGTGATCCCCTGATTCCGATCGTGGGACGGGTCCACCGCGTAGTGAGCCGTGCCTTCCAGAAGCTCATACGCGCCCACGTCGCCGAAGCTCTCGCCGAACGCGAAGCTGGTGCGTTTGGTGATTTCCAATTCTGTAATTGCCAAGACGCCTCCGGTTGGCCGACGGCCGATAGTCAGTGACCGATATTCACTTATTCACTTCTTGCTTGCCGGTTTCCGATGGGATTTTAGCACTTGGGGTTCAATCAAAGCAGGGAGTCGGGTTATCCGACAGCGCCCAATGTTTTGCAACAGCAAAGCCAATCAGACCACGGGCCTAAACAGACCTCGCCATGTGACTAAAGTCCTCGATGTCACGCCATGTCTGATCCAAGGCCTCGTCGTTCGGGTTCCCAGACCCTGGCATATATCCGAAGACATCAACATATTTTCCCCAGCCCACACGGAACGCCTCCCCCAAAGCCTGCCACTCCATCAAAACCAGGCTTTTGCGACCGGTCACGGAACGAACTGCTCGGACATCATAAGCATCTACTCTCGTCGACTCCCATTCGCATTGGGGAAGATCACGAGTCGCCCTTTCCCAAACATCATCAAGTCTCCAATAGGGGACAATGAACATCAGCACACCGGGCCGGGCCGGCGTGAGGCGGTCCAGATACCCGAGGGGCTGATTGACCGTGAGGCCAGCACCGACCTTTGCCTCAACAATAAACCACAGGGCGCCGGAGCCGTCGTACAAACCCAAATCCAAACGCACGCCGCCGCCCGAATCCTCATGCTTCACAACATCCTCGAAAGGTATCGAAATACCCAGATCCTCAGCCACGGCATGAAACGGCTCCCAAAAGCATTCATGCGATTTCAAGCAATGAGCCAACGCCGACACCAAGGCGGAGTCACTGACCTTCCCGCTTTCGGGGACAAACGTGGGATACAATGACATATTACCTCTTACTGATGCGTGAATGGTTATCTAAACCCGGCTTCCTTCCTTCCCTCCGGTACCACTGGATTCCCCCTTGCGCGAGAATTGCGGATTGCCTTGCCGAGGCCACGTATGAGCATGAAAATCGGCTATTTTTACGGTAATGACGGAAGGGATTAGTTTAGGTGTCCGCTCACGCATCAGTAATTGCAGGATGGCCTGACGTCTACGACTTGGATGCTCGTCGAACCACCCGAGAGCCTCCTGCCAGGCGGCGGTTGCGGCCTCCTGGCGGTAGCGTTGCCCGGTGTCGTTGAAGAAAGCGTGTCTCGTTTCGGGGTATGTTATTACCCGGTAGGTCTTGCCATTTTGCTGCAACGCAGATTCCAGGTCGGGTACGCCGCTATTGATCCGTTCGTCGTCGCCGGCGTAAATGCCCAGGACCGGCGCGCTCAGGTTGGGAACTTCGTCCAAGGGCGGCGCCGACCTATAGAATGGGACTGCCGCCGCAATCTCCGAGTTCCGCACCGACAGCAGCCAGGTCAACCCGCCCCCAAAGCAGAACCCCGTCACCCCAATCCGGTCCGTCCTCACGTGGGACAGCGTTTGCAGATAGTCAACGCTGGCGCTCAGGTCGGCCACAAATCATCCCCCGCTCGCTTTGGGTTGACTGCAGCATCGTCTCTTGGCGCCATCTGAGGAATTAACCCGGACCGGTGCCAGGGTCGTGCTGACCCCGGAGCGCTACCGGTTGGCCGCTACTCTGGTGCAGGCTTCGATAGCCTGCTCCCATTCGTCCAGGTCGAAGAAGTGGGGTCCGGCGCCGCCGTGGTAGGCCACTTTGCCATCAACGCCCACCAGGTACAGACGTTCCGGCGCGGCGCCATAGGTCTCATCGATTGCGTTGTCCATTTCATCGATGATGACGGGCAGGTCAATGTGCAAGTCTATGCTGCACGATTGGGCCACCGTCTCCGGTTCAGCATAGCTCTGGTGCTGGCGGAACAGCACGCCTTGCTCGATGTTGCTTTCCGTCTGCCACCCGTCGGTGGGGTGGGCTTCCTGGACGTAGACCACGAAGAACTCCACATCTTCCCGGAAACGCTGGTAGATTTTGGTCATACACTCAAACTGAGCGCGGAAAGGGGGTCAAGTGTAGCTGCCAAAGGCCAGGGCCACTGGCCGACGGCCGCGAAAATCGGACAACCGTACCCGGTCCTCCGGACCCAGTCGCTTGAGGGAAAAGTCCGGGGCTTCCTCGCCAACCTTGGGACCGGTCTCTTCCCGTACCAGGATAGCTTCCAGGGCGGTGCGGACCTCCTCGGGCAGTTCCTCCTGCCAACCTTCCAGCACTTCGCGGGCAGTAATCCGTCCCCCTCGTTTTCCAATTGTTCGTTTTCAGAATGTCGATAGAAAGCGGTGAAGAATCCCAACCGTCAACAGGCGTTACCGCTTGAGGCGTGGGAGCATTTCAGTATTCGCTGTTGGCGCCACGATACCATTCGGTCATTTCGCAGTCTATTGGTTACCACGCTTGGGCAAAGTGGGTCCTTTCACAATTTACCTTGCCCGATTGCCGATCAACCCGTGGACGGTTGCCTTTCACCAAAACTCCGGTCGCCATGCGGCGGGTCGGTGGCGTGGCGGTCAGTCTTTCGCATCGTGCGGCGCTGGTTGCGGTTGCACTTAAACAGGTCGCAGCCAGTGTCTGCGTCGAACCACATTTTACGGGGCGTCTGCATCACGGTCGAAATCGTTTGCCGGCATCATTGCCCAACTGCTTTACGTCGGTCGATTTACAAACAGTATCGGTATTAGTACCATAGGGGTGACTGTCAACGCGCAGTAGCTCGTGCCACGGGATCAGACTTCCTGGAGTTACTGCCAGCACCACTTTGCCCGCCAATGGAGGAACCAACCATGCTCGCCATGCAATTTCCAAGTACTGAAGGTATACAACATGGAACTCTTCTCCGTGATCGGGTCACTTCAAAGCAACTCCAAAGGGGTCAGGTTCAACGAATTAGTTAGAATCTGCGATCACTTCTTCGGGGCTCCACGCCAGAGCGGGACGAGCCACCGGGTCTACCGGACACCTTGGCCTGGCGACCCGCGCGTGAACATACAAAACGACAAGGGCATGGCGAAAGCGTACCAGGTGCGCCAGGTCATACGTGCCCTCGAGAAGCTGAATGACGATGACTGATCATTACACGTACCGGGTTACATGGTCCGCCGAGGATGAAGAGTTCGTCGGACTGTGCACCGAGTTTCCCTCGCTGAGCTGGCTGGCTCCGACACACGAAGACGCGTTCTCCGGTATCCGGAAGTTGGTTGCGGAATGCGTGTCGGACATGGAGGCCAACAACGAAACGCCCCCGGAGCCGTTGGCGGATCGCGCCTACAGCGGTCGGTTCGTAGTTCGAGTACCGCCGGAAACCCACCGAGCCCTGGCCATGAAGGCCGCCGAGGAAGGGGTTAGCCTGAACCGACTGATCAGCGCAAGACTGGCGGCCGATTTGGAGCGGTGAAATCGAACCGCTAACCCTGAACACTACATATTATTTACCAGGGTGTCCGCTGAGTGTTTTTCAGCGGACTTTCGTTTGCCAATCGTCGCAGAACCGTGGAACAGCCCAGCTATTTGGCGGCCCTGTCACCGTCGCTGAACAGCGCTGAACCGATGACAGAAGAGGATTCGTTGCTGGCCGGGTGAAGGACACCGTCGGCAATCTCGATGGACTGGCCGACCGGGCCCAGCGAGATACGGGAGACCGGCGAGGCGCTGCTGGCCCATTCAGGTCACAGCCGGAAAGCAGGCAAGCAATTACAGGGAACCAAGCATCGGCGGGATGATGGCGGATCGGGCTCCTGTCGATGTCAACGGTGAGATGGGAAGGGCCGTCAGGTTTCCGTCGCGACGGCTGCGACGGCCTCCACTCGCGAGGGGTGGATATCTATCAGCTGGTCGAAACCGCTGGTCTCGAACACGGCGCGAACACTGCTGGAGAGGGAGCACAGGGCCAGGCGGCCGCCCTGCTGCTGCGTCTTCCGCACGGCCTGCATGATCACCCGAAGGCCGGCGCTGCTGATGTACGCGAGGCTTTCCATGTCTATAACCACGGCCTGGCCGGCGGATTCGGTGGCGGACTCCAGATCTTCGTGAAGGGCCCCGGCATTGGAACTGTCCAAGCGATGCTCGTCCAGCACCAATACGGTTGCGCCGTCTGAGAGGGCGTCGATTGTCATGATTCCATCTCCGACAGGTGGTAAATGCCCAGATTGGGCAACGGCAGCAGGCGACCGGACGGGTGGCCCGGTGACGCATGCTGCCGACGTTGACCGATTCTGGTGGCCGGGCGGAGTGATGCGCCAGCCAACGGGCGGCGACTTGTGGCGATTTGCAGCGTCCGAAGGCATTTTCGCGACGCTGGGGATGTTTTATGCCTTTGGCCAGTAGCAGATCCGCTATGCAGGGCTGGTCACGGACACAGCAACTTCGCCATTTCCCGGAACTGAACGAGACGGCTATCAGGCAGATCTGCGGGGAAAATTGTCAGCAGGATGTCGATTGCGACACCCCGTGGAAACCGGTACGTGAGGGAGGGCGCCAGAAATTTCTGCCCTCTTCAGAACCGACAGTCACCGTCGGGTATGCGGAGAGACGCGGGAGCCAACGTTCGCGATGAACTGGGCAAAACTGAAACCGGCGACATATACATTGCCGGCATAACCAGTTATAAAATCGATCGACAGCATTCCCATCGCCATACGGAGAGATGCAAGTGCCGCAGAAAACCTATGACATCGTCCTGTCCAGCCCCTTCTCCAACTACGACTTCTTTGCCCACAAGATGCGCGAATTATGCGGCCAGATGGACCTCTCCTTTTTTCTCGCCGACGACGTGTGGGTGCATGAGTTCCTGGCCAAGCTGCGGGCGGGTGACATTGGCGTGCGAGCCATGCTGGACCTCACCGCCAACCAGACCGACCCCACCGACGTCTATACCCAACTGGCATACGAGGTGAAACGGCAGAAGGGCGTGGTGATCGACGACCCCGAGCTGACCGCCTTCGCCGCGCACAAGGGGAACCTGCACAATCTCCTGGTAGACAACAACATCCCCGTCCCGGAGACTGTCATCGTGCCGCGCAATGAAATTGAAACGTTCCAGATGACGCGCGAAATCCGGGAGCGGGTCGGAGTGCCTTTCGTGGTAAAACCGGCCTGGGGCGATTCCGGCGTCGGCGTAATCATGGACGCCTACTCGGAGCGTGACCTGGTAGTCTCGGCAGAGCAGGCCCCCAACTCCGACGCCTTTCTCATCCAGCAGCAAATGAAGATGAAGCCCCTGGGTGGGCGAATGGGGTGGTTCCGTCTCTATCACATCTGCCGGGAGGTCATCCCCTGCTGGTGGGACCCGGTCACCCACGAGTATCAGATGGTGTCGCCCACGCAGATAAGGCGGTTTCGCCTGCATCCCTTGCGCCGCATCATGCGCAATATTGCCAGCGTTTCGCGGATGAAGAAATTCAGCAGCGAAATCTGTCTCCATGAGGACGGCCTATTTTACGTGGTCGACTACGTCAACGCCGACCCGGATATGAACCCGCGCTCGTTCTACGCCAACGGCGTGCCCGATGAAATCGTGCGCCACATCGTGTGGCTGCTCTTCTACGAGGCAATGCAGGTCGCCAAGCGGAGGCACGGCTTCTTCGACGACGAACTGGAAGCATCCGAGGCATCCGAAAACTGGCTGGAACGCCGCCGGTTTGAGCAGAGAGTCATGGGCAACGGCGGGACCGCACACTAGCCGATTCGACCAGCGCTCCATAACCGGTCAAACGGTTCGGACATCTCCAGAGCACCCGCGTTCACAAATCGGGAATTGCGGAGAGTGGAGCGGCGTGGCGTTCTGGTTCCTGCGGCGACGAACATCGCCGCGACGTACCGCCACGCTCCGCTCGCACTAACGGACCGGGTAATCATTGCTCACGACCACGGGAGGCACCTGAATTGGCAATTGCGGTCATCCTGGTCGGGCTCGTTCTGGTGACACTGCTGGTGATGCTCGCCTACGGAGCGTGGGTGGCCCACGAGATGACTACCGTGGAGCGGGTGGCGGTATTCGGCCACCCGGCCGAGTTCGGCCTCCATTGGGAGAGCATCGAATTCCCCAGCCGCGGAGATCGAGTCGCGCTGAGCGGCTGGTATCTGCCGGCCGGCCAGGATGACCGGTGCATCATCCTGGTGCAGGGTACTGAACACCACCGGAACAGCCCCGACATCATGGCCTTGCAACTGGGCGCCGACCTAGTGGCGTGCGAGTTCAGCGCTTTCCTGTTCGACTTCAGGGGGCGGGGAGAATCTGGAGGAGAGCGCAGTTCGGAAGGGGACCGGGAACAGTGGGACACGCTGGGGGCAGTGGACTACGTGGCCGGGCGCGGCATCCCGCTGGAACGCATTGGGATACTGGGGTTCTCACTGGGCGCCGGCGTGTCCATCTTGGTGGCGGCGCAGGAGCCGCGCATTCCGGCCGTGGTCAGCGACAGGGGGTTCAGCGACTACCTGATGGACTTGAGCCACTTATATGTTGGGCCGGTGCGACTTCCCGCGTGGTACGGCGTCTTTGTGGTGCTGGCCGGACGCCTGTTTTTCAAATCCGACCTCAGTCGAGTGCGTCCCATCCAGGTGGTCGACCAGGTGGAATCGCCCATCTACTTCATCCACGGGGAAAATGACCCGATCGTCTCAGCAGCGGAGAGCAGTGAACTGCACGAGGCCAGGGACAACCGAGAAGACCGGTTGTGGATGGTACGCAATGCCGAACACGTCAACGTGTACCGCAAACATCCTGAAGAGTACATCGCGCGGATTGCGTCATTCTTTGAACGTCACATGGTATAGGCGGCGCGCATCGGTCGCCGGTAGCGATCGGACCCTGCTTGCGTTGGCGGCAAGATCGCAACCTGCCCCGTTGAAGGAAACAGCGCATGATCAGGTCGGAAATCAACTAGTACCGCGTCCAGTTGTTTTTGACAAATATAAGAATTGATATAATTGAGGCATTCTTTCATAACCGTTGGTGCTAGTTAATATCAGAGGACGAATTGGGCAATGGAGCGATGGATGCGTCCGTTTTCGTCCGGTTCCAGTCCATGCCACTGCACCAGTAGGTTGAAGGCGGCCATCAGGTAACTCAGATGCGCCTCAAATCCTCGCCAGGTGTTATGACGCATCTCCTTGCTGCCCCACACCGTGGTCATCATGGAGAAGGTGGTTTCCACGATCATCCGCACGTTCCATTGGCCGCGACGACACAGTTTCACGTTGTCTGGGTCGCCTTTGGCGCGGTGAAAGCCGGTGTCAGTCAGTATGATCATCTGGCCGTCGTAGCAGGCCAACAAGGGTAAGAACCGCTGGTCGTGGACGTTGGCAGTGGCGCAGTCCCAATCCACAATCAGCCCCAATTTGTTGAGCACGACGCAGAGTTTGCCGCCCCGGACCCAGCGCTGATTGGACTTGCCTCGCTGGCCCACCTGATGGAGCTGACGCCCCGCCCTTACCGGATGGCCCAGTTCGACGCCATAGCTGTCGGCCACGCCCAGGATGGTGGGCTGAGCCAGGAAATAGCCGGTCCAGCAGGCTTTGGCTTCCAGGTGGCGGAAGAGGCGGGTGCGCTGGGGGAGTTTGGGAAAGAGATCTCCATAGTTGTGCCTGAGCCAGTCGTAAAAGGCGCGGCGGCTGACGCCCTTGACGGCGTAGAGCACTCCGATGGTGACCACTTCGCCCCGGGAGAGCACGGCTTGGGGATGCTGGGGCAATCGGGGCAAAGCGTCGTCTATCTGGCAGTAGAGTTCGGTGATAAAATCGGCGATGTTCACAGGGTTCCTCCGCTGTAGAGCGGATCAACTTACAGCATAAGGAACCCGGTGGCATCTTCAATATCATCTCAAACTAGCACCAACGGTTCATAGCGGAGTGTGTGGGGAATGCCTGCCAAGTTATATCGAGTGAACTTGACCCAGGATGAGCGGGAACATTTGTGGGGTGTCACCCGGCGCGGCAAGTCCTCGGGGCGTAAAGTGAAGCGGGCTTTGATTTTGTGTAAAGCCGCTGAAGGCCTTACCGACCAGCAGGTGGCGGAAGCCTTGATGGTCGGCCCCTCCACGGTCGGCCGGGTGCGGCAGCGCTGCGTAGCAGGCGGGTTGGAACGCGCCCTCAATGATCTGCCGCGGCCGGGACAACGGCGTAAACTTGATGGCAAGCAGGAAGCCCACCTGGTGGCCGTGGCCTGCAGCGCGGCCCCGGAAGGGCACACTCGCTGGACGTTGCGATTGCTTGTCGACCAAGTGGTGAAGCTGGAGTTGACCGGCTCCAGCTCCCGGGAGACGGTCAGGCAGGTGTTGAAAAAACGAACTCAAGCCGTGGCGGAAGCTCAAGCCGTGGCGGAAGAAGGAGTGGTGCATCCCCAAGGTGAGCGCCGAGTTCGTAGCCCGCATGGAGGACGTGCTGGACCGCTATGCGGAACCCGATGACCCCAAGCGGCCCGTAGTCTGTTTCGATGAGACTTCCAAGATGAGACTTCCAAGCAGTTGGTGTCGGAGAAACGGTCTCCTATCCCGGCCAAGGCGGGACGGCGGGAGCGGTTTGATTACGAGTACCAGCGCAACGGGACCCGGAACTTATTCATGACTTGTGCGCCATTGGCGGGCTGGAGGCACGTGGCAGTGACCGGGCGTCGCACCATGACCGACTTCGCCCATCAGATGCGCTGGCTGGCGGATGCCGCTTACCCGGAAGCGGAGAAGATCCGGGTAGTGCTGGACAACCTGAACACTCATAGACCCGCCTCCCTGACCCGCCTCCCTGTACGAGGCCTTCGAGCCCAAGGAGGCCAGACGGGTGATCCAACGGCTGGAGTTTCACTATACTCCCCAGCATGGGAGCTGGCTCAATCCTGTCCTGAGCTTGCCGAAGGGATGGCGGAGATCGAGTTCAGCGTCTTCAGCAACCAATGTTTGAATCGCCACATTGAAGATGAGGCTGCCCTCAAACGCGAGATTGCCGCCTTGGAGACCGAGCGGAATCAGGCTGCGGCAACCATCGACTGGAGATTCTCCACCACCAATGCCCGGCATAAGCTTCGCCGTATCTATCCTTCGGTTTCACACTGACGCGGTATTAGTTGGCTACTGGAGTAGCCCGGAGGTTCGGCCAATATGCGGGTGGGCGCGTCGTTCACCAGTGGGTGAGCCGGGCGGCAACGCTGTATTGCACCAGCGTCAAGTCGGGACCTCCCGCGTAGCCGCATTCGTAGACTGTCATCAGGACAAGGCGGATAGCCTTACTTGGCAATCTCATTGAGGCATGGATCACCGTAAACAACCGCCATTGCTACGCCAACGACGTTTCCGCGCTTTGCTGGCAATGACAAACTGGGTACGCGTGAGGAGCGGGAAGCAGCCCCGTCAGTATTTCCGCAGGCGAGGCGGAGCGGCTCCCAGCAATTCCCGCCTAACCACCTGCCAAACCCGATCCAATTCCGATTGGACCGCCGCGCAATCCCCTCCGATCACCTTCACGCCCAACCCGTTGCCGTCAGGCAGGATGGATATTCCGGCTTGAGTCGTTGCGCAGTCGGTTAGAATGGCGCGCAGCAACTCCAGGATGCGGCGCGCGTCGGTGGCGTTGCAGAGTATCAGCATGGAGCCCAGCGTCCGCCCGTCGTGCTCGCTGGGATCGTTGTTCGTAACCGGCCCAAGCAACCCAACGCCGATTGGGTCCGATTCCCCAGGCACGAGGTCGAACGCTTCTCGATAAACCGGACGCCCGCTGTCACGATAGACGGCGAGACGATTGCTCAACCTGCGATACCGGAAGGATTCCCCCATGGCAACCCGACCGGGCGTGACCACATCCCACCAGAGCAGTGCGCCTCCCGGCTCCACGGTGATGGCGATGTCTTGGCGCAGGTCGGCGTTACGGAATGGGATCAACGGGTCGGGCAAGTACTCCAGGTAGCCGCCGGCGGTCACGTTGAGCTCAACGCGCTGCTCGGCAGACGATTGATCCATCGTGAAAATCTTGGTCGCGCTCTGCGTGGTTATGTGGGCTTTGGCCCCGCAACCGACTTCCACCCTAACCTCCTGGCAGTCGCCAGCCAACAAACCGCCGGTGGGGTTGGCCAGAAAAACGTAGGACATGTCCGGCATGGATTCGTCGGGATAGAGCGCCTGCTGAACGATCAGGGGCGGCCTGGTACGAGAACGGGTGAGGCGGGTACGTCCCGCCCGTCGCTCCAGGACCAGTTCCGCCAGCCCATGCCCCGTTGAACGCCGGGTTTCAGCAGGCGGTTGCAGGGTAGCCAATTGCGTCTAGAATGTGGTCCAGCACCGTGTTCAATCCCTCGCCGGTGCGGCAGTTGGTGAACGCGTAAGGACGCTCGCCCCGAACCACGTTGAGGTCCCGGCGCATCACGCCCAGGTCCGCGCCGACGTATGGGGCCAGGTCGGTCTTGTTCACCACCAGCAGGTCAGTTTGGGTGATGCCCTGGCCGCGCTTGCGGGGGATCTTGTCGCCGGCCGCCACGTCGATGACGTAGATCTGGTAGTCCGCCAGGGCGGGGCTGAAGGTCAGGGTCAGGTTGTCGCCGCCGCTCTCGATGAGGACGATGTCGGAGTCGGGGTAGGCCTCGGTCAGTTCCTCCGCGGCCAGCAGGTTGAGGCTGGGGTCTTCCCGGACCGCCGTGTGGGGGCAGGCTCCGGTGGCCACGCCGCGGATGCGGTCGGTGTCGAACACTCCCTCGAGGGTGCGCTTGACGTGTTCGGCGTCTTCCCTGGTGAAGATGTCGTTGGTGATCACCACCGGATGCCGGTCTCGCTGCATCAGCATCGGCACCAACCTTTCCACCAGCGTGGTTTTGCCGGATCCTACCGGGCCGCCGACGCCTATTCGGGGAACTCTATTCATCGTTCTGCTCCTGTTTTAATGCCAGCCAGCGACAACCGGTTTGGCATCAGCTGGCGAACATGCGCACGTCGTCGTGCTCGTGCAACATTGACGCAATGTCGGCCTGCGGCGTAAAGGATGTCATCTCCCGCCAGTCGCGGACTCGCAGGTCGTGAGCGGACCCGGCCACTGGCCCCTGCAAGGAATGCAGAATGCGCTGGGCCTCCGAGTGCGTGATCGGCAGGAGCCGCTGCGCCGCGCCCAGCACACCCACGGCAAAGCTGTGGCAGAACATCAGCAGGGCGGTTTCTGCCTCGACTCCTGCGGCGTAGGACGCCACACTCAGCGCGACGGCTCCCGTGCCCGGTGTGTCGCGGTTCATCACCAATTGCCGAAATTCGCCATGAACTGAGAAGCCAACCCTTCCGCAGAGCAACGGGGCCGTTTCGTCCAAGATGCGCCGGCCGGTGTGGCAGGACGCCTGCCGCAGTTCCTCTGGCAATTTCATCGCGTGCAGACGCCAGTCAATGTCGGTAAGCGTTGCCAGGTCCTCGTCATGTGCGGCGAGGTGCCCGTTGAGCAAGGCGACGCCATCGCACGGGAGGATCGAAAAATGCAGCAGGTTATGCAGGTATGCGCCCAGATCGTCCGCGTTTGTGACCCCACCCCGCGTCACCATCCCTTCCAGACCCTGAGAGTGGGCGTATGCCCCCGACGGAAAGAAAGAGTCGGCAAGCTGCAGGGCGGCGAGAAAGCTCGCGCTGCCGTCGTCTCCCGTCATCGTCCGCGTCCTTTAGACCAGGAAATGCAGTTGCGCCAGGCTGAGGCGTTCGGCCGGCGGCACCGTAGCGATTTCGCCGTCGACCCTCACCGTGTAGGTGTCCGGGTCGACTTCGATGACGGGCATCGCATCATTGCGGACCATCTGCCGTTTGGTGATGGTGCGGCACCCGCGCACCGGCTCGACCCGCCGGGTCAGCCCCAGGTCACGGTGGACGTCAGCGTCGTACGCCGCGCCGGAAACGAAGGTGACCGAGGTGCTGGCCACCGCCTTGCCCATGCTGCCGAACATTGGCCGGTAGAAAGACGGCTCGGCGGTGGGTATCGAACCGTTGGGATCCCCCATGACGGCCCAGCAGATCATGCCGCCCTTGATTATCATCTTGGGTTTGGCCCCGAAGCTGCCCAGCGGCCACAGCACGATATCGGCCAGCTTGCCCGGTTCCAGCGAGCCCACCAGGTGCGATATGCCGTGGGTGATGGCCGGGTTGATGGTCAGCTTGGCCAGGTAGCGCAGCGCGCGGAAGTTGTCGTGGTCCGGCGAGTCCTCGGGCAGCTTGCCCTTGAACTGTCGCATCTTGTCGGCGGTCTGGAACAGACGCGTGAAGTTCTCGCCGACCCGGCCCATGGCCTGCGAATCCGACGCGTACATGCTGATGACCCCCAGGTCGTGCAGCACGTCCTCCGCGGCCATGGTCTCCGGCCGGATGCGGCTCTCGGCAAAGGCCACGTCCTCGGGAACCCGCGGGCTGAGGTGGTGGCACACCATCAGCATGTCCATGTGCTCGGTGAGCGTGTTGACGGTGTACGGACGCGTCGGGTTGGTGGACGACGGCAGCACGTTCAGTTCCGACGCGATTCGGATGATGTCCGGCGCGTGGCCGCCGCCGGCGCCCTCGGTGTGGTAGGTGTGGATCGCCCGCCCGCCGATGGCGGCGATGGTGTCCTCCACGAATCCCGCCTCGTTCAGCGTGTCGGTGTGGATCGCCACCGGCACGTCGAACCGGTCGGCCACGGCGAGGCAGCAGTCGATGGCCGCCGGCGTCGTGCCCCAGTCCTCGTGGAGCTTGAGCCCGCTGGCCCCGGCGGCGATCTGCTCTTCCAGGGGCGCGGGGTCGCTGGCGTTGCCCTTGCCCAGCAGGCCCCAGTTGACCGGCAGCGGCTCGGCGGCCTCCAGCATCCGGGCGATGTTCCACGGGCCCGGCGTGCAGGTGGTGGCGTTGGTGCCGTCGGCCGGCCCGGTGCCGCCGCCGATCATCGTGGTGATGCCGTTGGACAGCGCGTGGTGCACCTGCTGCGGCGCGATCATGTGGATGTGCGAGTCCACGCCGCCGGGGGTGGCGATGAGGTGCTCGCCGGCGATGACCTCGGTGCCCGGCCCTACCACCATTTCCGGATGCACGCCATCCATCACGCCCGGATTGCCGGATTTGCCCACCGCGACGATGCGCCCGTGGCGCACCCCGATGTCCGCCTTAACGATGCCCAGGATCGGGTCCATGATGATGGCGTTGGTGATGACCAGGTCCAGCGCGCCGTTGCGGTTGGTTACGTCCGACGCCTGCCCCATACCGTCCCGGGCCGACTTGCCCCCGCCGAACACCAGCTCGTCGCCGTGGGTGAGCAGATCCTGCTCGACCTGGCAGACCAGGGCTGTATCGGCCAGTCGGAACCGGTCTCCCACCGTCGGGCCGTACAGGTCCACGTATTGTCGGCGACTGATTCGGGCCATATCTTTATGCCTCGTTGGTTTCCGTTGGTTTCGGCGTCTGATCCAGGAATCCCCGCCTGGCGATTGCTTCCCGGGCTTGGGCGCGGACGACGGGAGAGTCCAGGCTGCCGTCGGTCAGGCCGTTGAGCCCGCGCACCCGCCGCGCGCCGCCGATGGTCACCAGCGTCACGTCCTTCCGGTCACCCGGCTCGAAACGCACGGCGGTGCCGGCCGGCACGTCCAGGCGCATCCCGAAGGCCGCCTCCCGGTCGAAGCGCAGCGCCCGGTTCACCTCGAAGAAGTGAAAATGGGAGCCCACCTGGATGGCCCGGTCACCGGTGTTCCAGACCGACAACGTGCGCGTCGGCCGGCCCGCGTTGATCTCAACCGGCTCGTCCGCGATGATATAGTGTTCGCTCGGGTTGCTCATGCCTGTCCTGGTTGCATCTACACGATGGGGTCGTGTACGGACACCAGCTTGGTGCCGTCGGGGAAGGTGGCTTCCACCTGTACCAGGTCAACCAGTTCCGGCACCCCTTCCATCACTTCCTCCCGGCGCAGAACCTGGCGGCCCAGTTCCATCACCTCGGCGACGGTCCTGCCGTCCCGCGCTCCCTCCAGGATCGACTCGGTGATCAGGGCCACCGATTCGGGAACGTTGAGCTTCAGCCCGCGACCCTGGCGTTTTCGGGCCAGGTCGGCGGCGACGTAGATCAGCAGCTTCTCCGATTCGCGCGGGGTCAGCATCATAACGGGTTGCCTCCGGCCTTACAGCGTGGAGAGGTAGCGGGAGACCTCGTAGTCGGTGACCTCCGACCGGTACTCGTCCCACTCCAGCTTCTTGTTCTCGATCAGGCTGTTGAACACGTGGTCGCCGAGAGCCTCGTAGAGCAGTTCGCTGGTCTCGGCCAGGTTGATGGCCTCCCCCAGGCTGGACGGCAGGGTGCGGATCCCCAGGGACTGCCGGCGCTGGGGCGACATCTCCTGCACGTTGCCCACCACGGGAGCCGGAACCTGGTACTGCTCCTCGATGCCCTTGAGCCCCGCGGCCAGCATGGCGCTGAACGCCAGGTAGGGGTTGCACGCCGGGTCGGGAGACCGGTACTCGATGCGGATGGACGCTTCCTCCCCGCGCTCGTAGCTGGGCACGCGAATCAGATCGGAACGGTTCACGTGGGTCCAGGAGACGTACACCGGCGCCTCGTAACCCGGGATCAGCCGCTTGTAGGAGTTGACCCACTGGTTGGTCACCAGGGTTATCTCCGGCGCGTGGGCGATCAGCCCCGCGATGAATTGCTTGCCCAGCGTCGACAGGTACTGCTCGTCGTCCGCGTCGTAGAACCGGTTGGCCTCGCCGGCGAAGAGGGACTGGTGTAGATGCAGACCCGAGCCATTGATGCGCGAAACCGGTTTCGGCATGAACGTGGCGTACACGTTCTGCAGCTGTGCCAGCTCCTTGATCACCAGCTTGGCCGTCATCAGGTTGTCGGCCATGGTGAGGGCGTCGGTGTACTCCAGGTCAATCTCGTGCTGGCTGGGCGCGCCTTCGTGGTGGGAATACTTCACCGGTATGCCCATCTCCGCGAGGTTGAGCACGGTCTCCCGCCGCAGATCGGAGGCGGGGTAGCTGGAAAGCTGGTCAAAGTACCCGTCGTGGTCCAGCAGCTCCGGTGTCACCGCATTCTTCAGGTAGAAGAATTCCAGCTCGGCCCCGACGTTATAGGTGAACCCCATCTCGGCCGCCCTGTCCAGGTTCCGCCTCAGAACCTGGCGCGGGTCGCCGGGGAAGGTCTGGCCCCGGGGCTGGCGGATGTCGCAGAACATCCGGGCCACGGCGTTCTGGCGCGGACGCCAGGGCAGCAGGTTGAAGGTGGACGGGTCGGGGTGGGCCCGCATGTCGCTCTCGTGGTGCCTGGCGAACCCGTCGATGGCCGAGCCGTCAAAGCCCACGCCCCGCTCCAGCGCATCCTCCAGGTCGTCGGCGGTGACCGCGAAACCCTTCAGTTTGCCGAGAATGTCGGTGAACCACAGGCGGATGAACTTGACGTCGTTTTCCCGCGCGGTACGCAGCACGAAATCCCTGGCGGTGGCTGTCTCAGTTGTCATGGCTATTCCTCACGTTCGCGTTTTATGCCGGGACCTACACCGCCACGTACTCCCGGACCAGGTTGTGGTCCAGGTCCCGGGCGGCGCCTTCCAGGACGATTGCTCCCTTTTCCATCACGTAGCAGTAGTCGGCGATGCCCAGGGCAAAGTCCAGGAACTGCTCGACCAGCAATATCGTCGTCTCGTTCTGCTCCCGCAGCCGGTGCAGCAACTCCTCGATCTCCTGGACTATGGACGGCTGTATCCCCTCGGTGGGCTCGTCCAGCAGCAGCAGGGATGGCTCACGGACCAGGGCCCGGGCCAGCGCCAGCTGCTGCTGCTGCCCGCCGCTGAGCGTGCCGGCGACCTTCTTCGTGTAGGTCTTCAACGCCGGGAACAGGCCATACATCCTTTCAATCGCTTCCGGACGCCCCTTCTTACCGGCGAAGGCCTCCAGGCCCATCAGCAGGTTCTCGTGCACCGTCAGGTAGGGGAAGATGTGCCGGCCCTGCGGCACGTAGCCGAACCCGGCCTTGGCTCGCTTGTGCGGCGCCCACCGGGTCATATCCGACTGCCCGAACCGGATCTGGCCGGCGCGGGGGTTCAGCAGGCCCATGATCGCCTTGAGCAGCGTGGTCTTGCCCACGCCGTTGCGGCCCATGAGGCAGACCACCTGCCCCTCCGGCACGTCCAATGCCACGTCGGTCAGCACCAGGCTCTGCCCGTAGCCCACGGACAGGCCCTTGATGGTCAGGAATGGTTCGGGTTGGCGGAACATGGCCATGATAATCTGTCAGCGATGATCAGTCCGCGGCGACCGGCGCGGCGTGTTCGGCCTCGCGCCGCCCGTTGAGCCGGCCGGCCTGCGGACGCTGCGACCGGCTGTTGCCCAGGTACGCGCGGACCACCTCCGGGTCCTGCTGCACGTCTTCCATCGTGCCCTCGCTGAGCACCTTGCCCAGGTGCAGCACGGTGACCGTCTGGGCGAACTGCCGTACGAAGTCCATATCGTGCTCCACCACCAGCACCGACCGCTCCCCGCCGATGGACTGCAGCAACTCGCCGGTGCGGTCGCGTTCCCGGCGGGTCATGCCGGCCACCGGCTCGTCCAGCAGCAGCAGCTTCGGCTCCTGCACCAGCAGCATGCCGATTTCCAGCCACTGCTTCTCGCCGTGGGACAGGCCGCCGGCGACGTCCTGCGCCCGGCGCTGGAGGCCGACTTCCTCCAGAGTGCTCATGATCCGGTCGCCGTCGCCGCGCCGCAGCTTGCGCAGCAGCCCCGTGATCCGGCTGCGGAACCCCAGGGTCACCTCCAGGTTCTGGTACACGGTCAAGCTGGAGAAAATGGCCGGCGTCTGGAACTTGCGGCCCACTCCCAGTCGCACCAGCTGGTACTCCTGCCTACGGCTCAAATCGGTGGCGCCGTCGAAGATGATGCGCCCGCGGGTGGGCTTGGACTTGCCCGTGATCACGTCGATCAGCGTCGTCTTGCCCGCGCCGTTGGGGCCGATGAGGAACCGCATCTCCCCGTAGCCGATGGCGAAATTCAGCTCGTCCAGCACGGTGAAGCCGTCGAAGCTCACCGTCAGGTTCTCCACGGACAGGATGGGCTGGCTCAGGTCCGGCGACGGGCGGGAGCCGTTCCGGGAGGCTGGGTTGTTTGGACGTTCAATCATCGCGTTGCTCCGGGAATCAGGCGGCTGATCGCCCCGCGAACCTGCTCGCGTGACAGCCACCACGGACGCCGCCAGCCCTCGCCGCGCAGCAGCCCCATGATACCCGACGGGAACAGCAGCACCGCCCCGATGAACAGCAGGCCCAGGAAGTATTGCCACACCGCCGGGAACGACTCGCTGAGGCCGCTCTTGGCCCCGTTGACGACTACCGCGCCGATGACTGCTCCCAGCAGCGCTCCGCGTCCGCCCACGGCCACCCAGATGGCGATCTCGATGGACGGGACGATGCCCATCATGGTCGGCGAGATGATGCCCACCTGCGGCGTGAACAGCGCGCCGGCCACGCCGGCGATGCCGGCCGACAGCGAGAACACCAGCGTCTTCAGCACCGCCGGGTCGTAGCCGGAGAACCGCACGCGGTTCTCGTCGTCGCGCATGGCCACCAGCAGGCGGCCCAGCCGCGACGAGATCAGCCACCAGCACAGCAGGTAGGCGGCGGTCAGCGCGGCCACGCTGGCGTAGTACAGAATCAACTGCATGGACGGCGCGTTCAGCGGGTAGCCGAATATGCTGGTGTAGTTGGTGATCCCGTTGGTGCCGCCGGTGTAGGCCTGCTGCCCGATGAACAGGATGCTGACGATCAGCGCCAGCGCCTGGGTGATCAGCGCAAAGTACACTCCGGTGATGCGGCTGCGGAACACTAGGTACCCCAGGGCGCCGGCCAGTACCGCCGGCACGACGAAGGTCATGGGTATGGCGAACCAGGCGTACTTGAACGGCGCCCAGAAGAAGGGCAACTCCGTCAACCCGCTCCAGAACATGAAGTCGGGCAGCTTGCCGCCGGCCGATTCCAGCTTCAGGTACATGGCCATGGCGTACCCGCCCAGGCCGAAGAACACGCCGTGCCCCAGGCTGAGCATCCCGGCGTAACCCCAGATCAGGTTCAGCGACACCGCCAGCATGGCAAAGGTCAGGAACTTGCCCAGCAGCGCGACGCGGAAATCGGACAGCACCGTCGGGGCGACCAGCAGCACCACCAGCATGATGGCCGGCGCGATCCATGAACCGATGCGGTCGTGCACCCGCACCGGCGCGGAGGCGTTCCGCACCACGGTCATGATCGATGACATCGTCGTCACGTCCGCCTACCGTCCCTTGGCCCGCATCAGGCCGGCGGGACGCCACTGCAGGAACAGGATCACCATGGCGAATACCAGCACCTTGCCCACCACGGCCGTCGTGCCGAACTCCAGCATGGTGTTCAGCATCCCGATGATCAGCGCCGCCAGGATGGTGCCCGGCACCTGCCCCAGCCCGCCCAGGATCACCACGATGAAGGCGTCCACCACGTAGAACGTGCCCAGCGACGGCCCGATGGGGCCGATCAGCGTCAGCGCGCACCCGGCCACGCCGGCCAGACCCGAACCCAGCGCGAAGGTGAAGCTGTCCACCCGCCGCGTGGACACGCCCAGGCTCGCCGCCATTTCCCGGTTCTGCATCACGCCCCGCATCCGGCGGCCTTCGCTGGAACGGTACATGTACCAGTAGAGCCCGCCGATGCACACGGTGACCAGGGCGAGGATGAAGACGCGTTTAATGGGCAATACCAGGTCGGCCGTGACCGTGAGCGCGGTGCCCAGCCAGGGCGGCGCCACCACCTGCACGTTGGGCGCGCCGAATATCGACCGAGCCAGTTGCTGCAGGAACAGGCCGACGCCCCAGGTCGCCAGCAGCGTGTCCAGGGGGCGGCGGTAGAGGAAACGGATCAGCGCGTTCTCCACCACGTACCCCGCCGCTCCGGCGACCACGAAGGACGCAGGAATGGCGATCAGGAACGTGATCCCCGATTGGGCATCACCGGTGAAGCTGAGCGCCGCCTGCTGCAACGCGTACGTGGTGTACGCCCCGATCATGATGAACTCGCCGTGCGCCAGGTTGATGACGTTCATCAACCCGAAGGACAGCGCCAGTCCCAGTGCGATCAGCAGCAGGATTGAGCTCAGGCTGAGCCCGTTGAACAGTTGTAGAGCCCAAACTTCCATATCGTGGCCATAAAGGAGTTTGAGGAGGCGGAGGCGCGGATGTCATCCGCACCTATGGGTTGTTGTCAGAAGCAGGATTTACAGGATTTCGGGATTGACAGGATTGCAGTCATCCGGTGGCGGAGAACACCCAATCCCGTAAATCCTTCAATCCGGCAAATCCTGCTTCTGACAGTTGAGGCTACTGGGCCAGCTCCCGGAGGCCGGCGGCCCATTCGTAGCTGTCCAGGTAGGGGTCCGGGACCACGGGCGAGCCGGAGTTCCAGATCTCGTCGATCTGCCCGTCGTCGCGCACCGTGCCGATGCGGACGGTCTTGGACACGTGCTGGTTCTCGTTGTGGATGGTCACCATACCGCCCGGAGCGGCGAACTGGATGCCCTTGGCGGCTTCCTTGACCGCGGCCACGTCGGTGGACCCGGCCTTCTCAACGGCCGCCTTCCACAGGTACACGCCGAAGTAACCCGCCTCGATGGGGTCGTCGGTCACGCGGTTCTCGCCGTACTTGGACTTGAACGCGCTGACGAACTTCACGTTTTCCGGCGTGTCGGTGGTCTGGAAGTAGTTCCACGCCACCAGGTGGCCGGCGATGTTCTCCGCACCGATGCCGGTGATCTCCTCCTCGGCTACGCTCACCGAGATGGTCGGCAGTTCCTCGGCCGTGATGCCGGCGTCCTTCAGCTGCTTGAAGAAGGCAACGTTGGAGTCGCCGTTCAGCGTGTTGAACACCACGTCCGGGTCGGCGGCCTTGATCTTCGTGATCACGGTGCTGTATTCGGTGTGGCCCAGCGGGGTGTACTCCTCGCCCACGGCCTCCAGGCCGGCGGCGGCCAGCTGCTTGTTGATGATCAGGTTCGACGTGCGCGGGAACACGTAGTCTGAGCCCAGCAGGTAGAACTTGGTCTTGCCCTCTTGCAGCAGGTACTCAATGGCCGGCACGATCTGCTGGTTGGTCGTCGCGCCCGTGTAGAAGATGTTGGGCGACGTCTCCAGCCCCTCGTACTGCACCGGGTAGAACAGCAGCCCGTTGTTGGCCTCGAACACCGGCAGCATCGCCTTTCGGCTGGCGCTGGTCCATCCGCCGAACACCACGTCTACTTCGTCTTCCTGGAGCAGCTTGCGCGCCTTTTCAGCAAACGTCGGCCAGTCGGAAGCGCCGTCTTCGATGACCACTTCCAGCTGCTTGCTCATCACACCGCCGCTGGCGTTGATTTCCTCGATGGCCAGCAATTCGGCGTCGTGCACGGCGGTCTCGCTGATCGACATCGTGCCGGACAGGGAATGAAGGATGCCCACCTTGATCGTTTCGGACTCGGCAACGGCGGGCGCGGTTGACGGAGCTGCGGCTTCCTGGGCGACTGGCGCGGCGGTCGGCGCCGGAGGAGGCTCGGATCCGCAGGCGGCCAGCGTAAGAGACATCAAAACGGCGACCGCTCCAAAAAGAGCGAACCGCATCAGTACAGGCAATTTGGCTAAACGGGTGAGAGACATCGTGGGTGTTTCCTCCTCTGGAGTAGATTCGCCAACGGCAGGTCGCCGTCAACTCTGGTAAGACGACTAGGTTGGGCGTCTGGCGCCCGTGTCGCTGACAAATACGTTAGAAACGCCGTGTTACTGCCGAATTGCGAATGTGTTGCCGCGAGATTGCTCCTGCGTAAACAGCAAGTAACCGGGCTAGTGCACCAATTTAATCCGCAGGCAATTGGTCGTTGGGTCGAAACGTTCGAACAGAATGCGGACTACCGGCTTCACGGACTCAGCATCGACAGCGACCTCGGATTGGATCCTGCCGGCAGGCAACATCCTCGAAACAGCAGCCGGAACGACGTCGACGAGGGTGACCCCAACTACAACTATTGGCGGGACGTTACCCACTGAGGTGGCTATAGCAGCCGGACCTGGGACTCCCGGCTAGGCCGATCGAAATGCGTGTTCCCAGGATCAGTGAGAGCCGGCGTTTTCCCGGCCTGCTGCAGCCCAAGTGACGCAGCGAGAAGGCACGGCTGAGCATCGTTCACCGGGCCCCACCCTTCGGCAAGATCAGGATAGATATGGAGGGTGTGTCCACGAGGGAGGGCAGATGACCTGATGAAGGCCCTGCGCTGCGACGGTAGCTCCAAACATGGACTGAGCTTGGGGAAGAGAGCCGGGCTTCACGGATCTGCCAGAGTTTGAACGAGATGGCAGAGAACTTTCCCTGCCGTCCCCTGCGCGGCGACCCGTACCACTACGCACGGCTGGACGCGCTGGCCTGGAGACGAAGGCAGGCGGCCGTGTCGTCAACGTCAGCGTGGTGGCGGCCAAGGGCAAGCCCCGCAAGGCAGGACGCGGGTGTGGGGATCGCTACTGCTACCTCGCCCTACTTATGGCGGGAGGTTGCAATCCCAGTGACCCTGGTCACGACGCGAGGCGATATGCGGGGCGGTTACCCGCTGTCAGGTGGGCGACGTCCCAAGCCTAACCGAGTGACGCTTACGCTGAACACTTACGCGGATATTTCCCCTGGACTTCGACACCCCGGTGGTACGTTTTGCCGCCGCCATTGACACTAATCGGCGCTGATTCCCAACTCCGACTGCAAGTCCCGGATGGTCTCGGCGCGGCTACGGGTAGGAACACGCTGCCGCATACCTATTGGCTCGTTCTCCACCTCCGGCACAACTTTGATCGCGACGAATACCGGGCCGGTATCCTGCATTATCTGCTCCACGTTGGTGGCGAACTCTTCCAGGTCGTCGAAGCTGTAGGCAGAAGAATAACCGGCTTCTTTGGCTACACCGGCGTAGTTGATCTCTTGCGCGTTGGGAACCGGCTGCCCTCCAGTGGTAGCGTAGCACTCATTGTCCAACAGGATGTGGCAGAAGTTTTTCGGCTTCATGCCGGAGATAGTAGCCAGTATCCCCATGTTCATCAGCAGCGCGCCTTCGGAATCGAACAGCACGACCTTTTCATCAGGCAGTCCCAAGGCCAGTCCCAAGGCCGCCGAAGTGGTCTGGCCCATTGCGCCTCCCAGGTTCAAGTCCCGGCCCTCGTCGGTGCTGAATTCCCGCCAGTGGCGACCGGAAGTGCCGGTGGGAATCACGATGGCATCGCCCCGGAACTCTTGGAATACTCGGAATACGTCCGCGGAATGAATCATTCTTTGCCTCCGTTACGTGGATCGTTCGTGCTCCGTACCCCGCCCCACCCCGAGAAGACCTACCGCACGTGGTAGGGCGCCGATGGAACAATAATTTTTGGCGAAGGGTTATCCGTCTAGCGGTTGAACCCGTGGTATTCGTCGCCCACCAGGATAGCAACCGGCCGCTTGGTGGCCCGGGCCTCCTCGAAGGCCGTGGAGATGCGCGGGCTGTCGGCATCCTGCTCCACCAGGTAGTAGTTGATGCGAAAGGCGTTCAGGAACGGCTCGGTATAGGTGGCTGCCGAGTCGGTTATAACGCCGTGGCGGTTCCAGCCGCGATAGCCTACCACCATTACCAGCGGGAACCCGGAGTCCAGGGCCATACCCCGGATGGAGTCGCCCGATTCCATCATGCCCGTGTTCTGAATCAGGACTACCGGGGTCTTGCCGGCGATTAGCAGCCCCAGGGAGATGGAGAAGGTCTCACCTTCCCGGGATGCAGGGACGATTTCCAGCCAAGGCTCGTCCTTCATCAATTCGTACAAGTAGTTGGTCTCGCTGTCAGGAATGGTCACCACATGGGTGACACCGTTCTTCTGGAACTCCTCTATCAGAGTTTCAGGGCTCAGCACCGCTGCCTGCTGTTCAACCATGAAAGTTCTCCTTACGTAAGCAGTGAACCTCGCAGTCACGGTTTCCGCTGCCTGGGCAAGGACCCGCTACTGCTGTGGGCTCCGCCGATTATAGTAACCCATGCCGAGAGGGTCAATTTTGGGATGCCAGGCGAGATAGTGAAAAGCCTCGTCGCCATGGGTGTGATGTCACCACGCTTGAAAGCCGGCGGTTGACCGCTCATACCCGCAGTGTTAGCGTGCGCTCAATCGACGTAGCCAATCTTTTTGGCCGATCATGTGGAAGGACCAGACATGGCAGGAGCACTGGAACACATTCGGGTAATTGACTTCGGGCAGTACATTTCCGGCCCCTTGGCAGGGATGTTACTGGCGGATCAGGGCGCCGACGTTGTGCGGATTGACCCTCCGGGCGGACCTCGTTGGACGACCCCGGCCAACTCAACGTGGAACCGAGGCAAGCGGAGCATAACCCTGGACCTCAAGCGGGCGGACGAATCGGCCGTTGCCCGGTCCCTCATACAGAGCGCTGATGTGGTGGTCGAGAACTTCCGGCCCGGGACCATGGACCGGTTGGGGCTGGGACCCGAGGAGATGACTCTGGCCAACCCTCGCCTGGTTTACTGCTCCATTCCGGGATTTGCGTCGGACGATCCCAGGGCAGCCATGCCGGCTTACGAAGGAGTTGTGGGGGCGGCGTCGGCCACCTTCCGCCCGCCCAACGCCGATAGCCCGCGTCCGGTCTACACGGCCATTCCCATCGCCTCGGTCTATGGGGCCTTCCAGTCGGTGGTGGCCATCGTCGTCGCTCTGAACGCCCGGGAGCGCGATGGCGTGGGGCAACGAATAGAAGTCCCCCTTTTTGACAGCATGTTCCAGTCCCTGGGGCGTTTCGGAGTGCGGGTGCACGACGCTCCCCCGGCGATTCCAACGCTGCAAGAGTTGTGGGGCGGCATCTTCCAGTGCAGCGACGGCCAGTACGTGCGATTCGGCGGCTCCGGCAACCAGAACTTCCGGCCTTTCGTTGAAGCCGCCGGGATTACATCGTGGGATGACGAGGGGCTTACCGACTTCGACCGCCGCCTGGACGTTCCCCAATTCCGCGCCGACGCCCAGCAGCGGATTGGGGATCTCTTCCTGACTCGCACTGCGCAGGAATGGGAAGACCTGATCGCCGAGGCGGGCAGCGAGGGGGCGGTCTGCCGCACCAGCGCCGAGTGGTTTGACCATCCCCACGCCCGGGCCTCCCAGATGGTGGTGGAGGTTAACGACCCCACCTACGGCAAGATGCTACAGCCGGGAATCAACGCCCGGATGTCTTTGACACCGGGCAGTGTGCGCGGCCCGGCTCCCACTCCCGACCAGCATCGGGGGGAAATTCTCGCGGAGTTGAGGCCTCGCCCCGCTTCCGAGGCGCCGGCGCACCAGGACGCCATGAGTTCCGCCCTTGACGGGGTGAAGGTGCTGGACCTGTGCATAATCTTGGCCGGCCCGACCATGGGCCGGACGTTGGCCGAGTACGGGGCCAATGTTATCAAGATAGATAACCCCAGCCGCGGCTCCAACGTGGCCCGGCATAACGACATCAACCGGGGCAAGCGCAGTATCCTGTTGGACCTGAAATCTGAAGAGGGGCGCGACGTTTTCTGGAAGTTGCTGGAGGATGCCGACGTGGTGGCCCAGAACTATCGGGCCGGCAGCCTGGAGAGGCTGGGCTTGGGATACGATGAGGTGAGAAAGCGCAAGACCGACATAATCTACGCTTCATTGAACGCTTACGGGCACATCGGCCCCTGGGCGGAGCGCCCCGGTCACGAGGGGTTTGCCCAGGCCACTGCCGGGATGACCCGTCGCTTCGGCGGTGATGGTATGCCCGAGTCGCAGCCCAACCCGGTGAACGACTACGGCACGGGTTTCATGGGCGCCTACGGGGTGGCCCTGGCCCTGCTGCACCGGCAGCGCACCGGAGAGGGCCAGCACATAGACTCAGCCCTAGCCTACACCGCCATGACGCTGCAATCGCCCTTCATGCAGCTTTACGAGGGCAAGCAGTGGAACGAGACCAGCGGGCAGTACGCCCTGGGAACCGGCCCGTTGCATCGGGCCTACCAGGCCAGTGACGGCTGGTTCTTTATTGGAGCTCCGGTATTGGCCCTATCAAGGCTGTCAGGCTTGGAAGGACTGTCTGGAATAGACTCCCTTCGGGGGGATGCCTTGGCTTCGTCGCTGGAAGAGCGGTTCCAGCGGAACAGCGTGGCGTTCTGGGTGGAGCGACTGGCCGCTGCCGGCATCGGCGCGCAGTGGGTCGTCACCAACGTCGGGGAGCTGATGACCGACACCTGGGTGGAGTCCCACGGACTTAGCATCACCCGGGAGCACGACGAGTTGGGAATGGTGACTACCTGCGGTCCCGCGCCGCGACTGTCGCGCACCCCGGTGCGCCCGGGCATACCCGCCCCGAAGCCCGGTTCCCACGCCCGGGAGATTCTGGAAGAACATGGCTTGGGGAGCCGCTACCAAACCTTGCTGGATTCGAGAGTGATACTGACTGATGGTGTGGCGGCAGGGTAGGATTCCTGCCTTGGCAATGATTTTGGGCCGCACGTACGTACGTGCGGCCCAAAATCATTTCACCGCTGCCGGATGCCGGGATACGATGCTCCCAGTAAGGTACTGGCTGTGTGTATACGGGCGCAACGCCTAAGCTACTGTATCTCCCCGAGGTCGCCTGGCGCTCCTACCCCTTGAAGTGTCTGGTCACGGGTTGGTGGCCGGCGTTTTCCGAGTAGGGTTCCTCGCGGTATAGGGCCATGTCCTTCATCACCGGAATGTCCTGGATGGAGTGTCAAGGGCGGCGGTAAGGGACCGGTGAGAAAGTCGCCGCGATTGCGGTGATGTTACCCGAGAGCGGGAGTGAGACCTGACACCAACCAACTTACCCAGAAAAAACACCGCGAAGGTGCGGCGCACTATGTCGCCGCGTCGGCCATGGGGCAACCGGCATCCGCGGGAGTTCCAGCAGCGGGCGGCGCCGGGTCAGGGGGACCTGCGCCACGGCCCAGTTTGCGCACCATCTTCAGTACGTTGTGAGCCAGGGCGGCCATATACCCTTCACAATCCACCTTCCACAATCCCCGTAGGCGAAACGCAGCCCATCCCAACCGGTCCAACGATGCGAAAGTCCCCTCCCCGATGGTTTGGTAGACGTTACAGGATACAAAATGGCCATCCCTACTCAATACTGGTAGGCAACGGCCACTTGACAGACCTATTCACGATGTAAAATGGCGGAGGGCGTCCGTCGATTTAGCGCTCATTTCATACGCAAAATTGCGGTCATTCCGGCGAAAACAACTGCTTATATACCAATTCATATACCACTGCAATTGCGTTGATATGTCGCTTGCCCGAGGCTCATTGAGGGGTTCCGAAGCATTTGCTCATTGGACGTACATCGGCATCATCGGAAATCTGGCGTTACGTCTCGGTGATCCCGGTCTTGGCCGCAGAGTGGCCCGTGTTCCATAAAGCCGGTCGGCGCCGCTCTGGGAACGGCGGTCCCTCCAAGCAACGCTAGATGTCCTGCCGCCCATGCACGGCACCATTGGATTAGGCCGCGGTGCTCTTGATGAGTTCTGCCGCGGCCATATTTTCGCAGGCTGGGGCATCTTGGGCAAGTGCCGTGTTTCCTGACGGGGCTTGAACAAATTCTCGTCGGTAGTGCCGGTGCTCTTCCCTACTCGTCTCTCTCGTTGGGATGAGGGGTGGTGAACCACCCAATGGCAGGCGCCAGCGTGGGACGGTACTCGGGAGACAGGGTCACGACGAGCCTAAACGTTGCGGGCCTCGTCAGGTTATCTGCGTGAACGGTGCAAGTGATCTCGCCTGTGATTGGCCCTTCGTTGGAGGGTGGCACCAGCCGTACCGTGAAATGCGTTGGTTCCAACTAATGACGCCATAGGCCACATCTCAGGCTGATCGTTGGCGCAGGTTCGATTGTCGGCGTCGCTGTGTATTCGAAATCCTCTTGGTCTTGGATATGCGGAGTGACGTCGAGGTATCGAAGTCCGAGCGTATCCAGCCGAGTAAGCTCGTTAAGTATGTCCTTTGGACTACGCGGGGGTTTAGGCTGCGCTGGCGGATTGGGACGCTTCATCGCTGGGGTCAACCGATAATCTCTCAATTCACTCGTCGGAACGGTGAGACCGAAGTTTCCAGATGCCCGTATATCAACGAGGAAGTTTGTGGCTGGCCTCGGCCCGGTGTTCTGGATCGCCACGTTAACTCGGGACAGCGCTCCATCTGCACAATGAGGTGCACAACTTTCAGGTATTCCTCGCATGCAGATCTCCAAGCTGGATGGTTGCGCTCCTCGTATTCGGATATATCCTGCGCGGCAACCCGGTTTCCATTTACCATCGTTGGCGGGTAAAGATCCAGGAGGTTCTCCCACACTCGGTCTCGTTCCGTCGCAGTTAGCGGTTGAAAGGCTTCGTAAACAATTTCGACGTGGTTTGGTCGTTCGCCGGACTGAAGCTCGCACGAGAATTGGAACTCCGGTTCCTGCGCTTGCAGTTCCCGCAATTGACGCATTAGGTCCTGAATCTGGCGGTCCCTATCGTCTGGCTCTGGTGGAAGACGCCATCCCTCGGGAATCACCACGCACGGGATAGCCAAACTATGCGCTGTCAGGACTGGTCCGGAATCACGGGTCAACAATCGAACGTCGGCTGATGGGTTGTCCGCCTTGAACTGCGCGATATAGGTAATTATCGCCGGCGAACGGACGTGCGCAAGTAGCTGCTTTCCCGTCGATTATCGGCCCGTGGCGGGCGGCGGATCCGCGCTCCGCGGCGCGTTGCCATCGGCCTGGCCGCCGGGAGCGTCCGACCCCGCTCGGTTACCGCCGGTGCGGCCGGTAATGAATCCATTGGTATCCATTCCAATGGTATCGATATTATTCGTATGCCAAGCATGCGTATGGAATGGAACCCTATCCAATCCAGCAGTATTGATTGCATACCAATGGATGGCAAACGACCGCACTCCACGGAAGGTGGCGGGCCCAGCAAAACGGGGCCAAGTGTCCGTTCACTACAATGCCGGCAACCGGAGAGATCCCAGGAGGTGAGTTCATGCCCAACTGCGTTGCCTGCGGAACGGAACTGGAACCGCCCGTGCGCGCTCCCCACACCATCTACTTGAAAAGCCTGTACCGCATCGGTGGCCAAGACTACTGTCGGCACCACATCATCCAAGCCGCGGTGGCCGCCGGCGTCGTCGCCGAAGTCAAACCCGGCGCCGGTCATGTCGCGGCCGCGTCTCGCGGCGTCCCTTCCACGGAGGGCGCCCGATCTCTCCAGGTGTAACCAGGTGTACGCCATCACCCTGCACCAGCCCTGGGCGTCACTGATCGCCCTGGGGATCAAGACTGTGGAGACCAGGTCCTGGCCGGCGCCGGAACGGCTGGTAGGTCAGACCATCGCAGTCCACGCCGGCAAACGGGTGGTCCGTCAGCCGGGCGACCGCATTGAGCAAGAACTGCGCGCCCGCCTGGGCGAGGGCTGGCGCCGGACCATTCCGGCGGGCGCGGTGCTGGCTACCGCTACCTTGGCCGGCATGGCACGGGTGGCGTACGTGAATCCAATGACCGGCAGCGCGGTGCATGACGTTGGTACTGAGATGGGGTGCGCCGTAGGAGTGGCGCGAACAAACATCGATCCTGGGGGTGTGACTTCAGGTCCGGCCGCTGGCTGTGGTTCCTTACCGACGTGGTGGCGTCGTCGGCACCGATACCGGCCGTTGGCCATCAGTCATTCTGGCACTGGGTCGAGAACGGCGACGTCTCTTGACGGTAACTGTTCAGAGTTGATGAGATCTGCGGGCTTTTTGGCCGTTCTCAGAGCCGTGGCCAAGTAGGCAATTCCGGTGCTGAGCCGATCAGATCCCCTCAAACGTGAACAATTACTCTTGACGCTGGTTGTTCCAGTTGAGACGACGTTCCATACTATGTTGAGCGGTTTCTATCCTGAAAACAGCCGCTGAGCGAGGTTGGCGAGAAACCGCGTCGCCGACTGCCCTCACGCCAATTCCTACTCTCTATCGTCGGCCGGATCCAGCCGGATGATGCCAGGAACTCTGCCAAAGTCGGCGTCGGCCGTAACGATGCGGGTCACGCCCAAGCGGTGCATGACCGCCAAGTGCAAGAGATCCCGCGTACTCAAGTCTTGGTGCGTCCTGGCCAGTCGTCCCGCAGCGAGGACATCATCGATGGTCACCGGAGACACCCTGCCGTACATTATCGCGGCGAAGCTTTCCACCACGACCTGACCTGCATCTCGCCTCTCCGTCCGGAGATAGTGGTGCAGAACCTCCTGGAACACTTCAGCGTCCGTAACGAATGCTCCAGGGTTATCGTTGACGGCGACCAAGACCCGAATGCAAGGCTCACGGCAGGGATGCTCCCTTCCGGCCGCGTAGATCGGGACGTTGGCGTCAATAAATGTGGCCGGGGGAATGGGCTTCCTCCAGCTCCCGGGACAGCTCGGCGGGATCGGGCGGCGTCTCGATGTTCAGGGAGATCAGCCGCTCAAAGGCGTTCTGGCGTTCCTTCTTGAGTACGCTCTCGTACGCCTGGTCGATCAGGCTCCTGATGATTTCGGAGGCTGACAATCCGGAGTCTTCGACCACGGCGTCAAGCCGGGCCCGGCAATCGTGATCGAGCCGTATATCCAACCTGGGCATTGCTACACCTCCGGACATTGTGTACAGCATTTATTGTACGCACGGGGAAGCCTGTTGGTTAAAACCGCCCGCGGGGAAGATCATATAATTGCGCAGGTCGACCGTCGCGTTTTGGCGGCGTTCGTGGAGGGTGGGGCAGGAAGGCTTGGTTCGCCCAACATCCCTTACGTCAAACCGCAGGGTCAAGAGATCTCTTCCCATGGGGGCTGGCCAGTAGCCTCATACCAGGCATCGCGGAACCGATCTCGCTCGCGACGGGTTTCTTCCAACTCCGATAGCAACCGGCTGATCTCGGCTTGGTGATTTTCATACAACCCAACCAGCAGAGTGCGCTCTTCCGCTTGATCCCTCAGTTCCTTCCGGTGGTCCGGACAATAGGCGTACTTTCGAGGCCGGCGGGGGCAGCCGGGATAGAGGCAGAGACCCTGCTCCCGCCGGCGCCCCCGGTACTCCTTCTGGCGTTGCTTGTTGGATTTCGCCATGGTCGCCTCAGTTACTGTTAAGCGTAACGACTTGACCATGTCCAGTGCCGCAATAGGTCACGACCCTCCAAGTCCGCATAACGCCCATTACGTACCGCGGTGCGTTCGAGAGCCTCAGCCGAAGGCTGCGGCGATGAGACACCGGGTGCTACACCGTGGACGGCGCAACGTCGCCCATCTAAACCCGTCAACACGCCGCGGCGCTAGCCATGCACGCCGAGGCCACCATCACCGTGACCGCGGGGCGTTCACGAGGCGCATCCGGCGCGGGACGCCGCCGCACCGCTGGCGATGATGTACACTGCCTACGGTGGAATGAGGACGGGTCGCCCGGCCATCCGCTCTACCGCGCGGCGACATGCAGCCCGTTTTGCTGAGGAAGTAACATGGCAGGAGGCAGACCGGCCCGACAGAACGCGCACTGGATGGCACGGGACATGCTGTCCGAACCACTGGTGATTTTCGATACCGAGACCACGGGCCTGGGCGTTGACGCCGAGATCGTGGAGATCGCCTGCATCGACGGCAGGGGCGACGTGCTGCTCACATCACTGGTGCGGCCGACACGTGCCATCCCGCGAGACGCCTCCAACACCCACGGCATCACCGATGCTGACGTGCAGGGCGCCCCAACCATCGTGGACCTCATGCCCAGGCTGCGGGAGATTTGGGAGCAGGCGAACCGGGGCAACCGGGTGTTCGCCTATAACCTGGACTACGACGCCCGCCTGCTGGCCCAGTCGTTCGAGGCGCGGCGCAAGCGGTGGCCCTTCCCACACCGGTCGGGAAACGACATCATGCAGCTTTACGCTGAATATTACGGCGCCTGGAGCGACTGGCACGGCAGTTTCACCTGGCAGTCACTCAGCCGGGCCGTTGAGCAGTGCGACCTGACCTTCGACGGGGACGCTCACCGTGCATTGGCCGACGTCCGGGCATCGCTGGCCGTGCTGCAGCACATGGCGGCGCATGGATGACCACGTCGCGCAATACAGTGCTCGTTTTGCCGCTGGGTCTTCCGCACTGCCCGCAGGATCACCCGTAGTCCCACGCTGCCGATTTAGGTGGGGCCCCGGCTGACTCGCCGGGCTCAATGGCGGCAACCGGGGGATCGCATCGGGCGGGAACTTCGGGTCCGGCTGGATAAGGACTGGAGCCGGCCCATTCCGGCGGGCATGATGGCCCGGGTCGCGCGCGTCGACCACTGGGAGCGGTCATGCGATACGGATCACGGCACCGCGGTGAGATGCGCCGCGGGCCAGGAACAGACCCAGCTCGACCGCCGGTTGATGGCGGCTCGGGCCACAGGGGCGGTGATGTCGCTTTGGCAAGCGACATCGTTAACGATGTCCACAAGCGGGCTGCGGCTGTCACGGGCCGACGGCCGCGAGGGGGCGGCCGCTCGCGACGGGAGGATGTCAACCAGTTGGTCGAAGCCACTGGTCTGAAAGATGGACCGGACATCGGCGGACAGGGAGCAGAGGGCGAGGCGAGCGTCCCGCCGCTGCATCTTCCGCACGGCCTGCATGATCACCCGCAGGCCCGCGCTGCTGATGTAGGACAGGTTCTCCATGTCGATGACGACGGCTCAGGCGGCAGCGTCCAGCCGGTCGTGGAAGACCTGGGCATGTGCGCTGTCGAGACGGCCCTCGGCGCTGATGACCGGGGTTCCACTGATGATCGGGGTTCCGTGGTCACTGCGGGTTTCCATGGCCATGCTATTGCTCCTGGCGTGTGGAGGATCGGGGGTCGGAACGGCGGAAGCTGGTGTTCGATCCGGATGCGGCGACCGTCGTGCCGATTGTGGTCGCAGCGCGCAGCCGGGTGCTACAGACTGCAAGGGAGATTTGGGGCATTTCGCGGCGGCCACGGCACGGTGAGCGCGATATCTGGCTCCGTGGGCCGTCGCTGGCTGATCGGAGGAAATACGGCAGGATCCGGCATCTGGGATAATGGAAGCACAGCGACCCATCGACAGTGACCCGAACCTCCGGCGGACGTGGTGGACAACGTCCGGCGTAAAGCAAGGTGAGAGATGATGGAACGAGCTACCGCCGCGCAGTTGCGGTACCTGGAGCGACTGCTGGCCGGCGCCGACACTGCGTGGCCCATGGTACGCCGCCGCTGGCCCGAGGCGCCCGCCTGGTTCGACGAGTTGGACAAACGGCAGGCCGGCGCGCTGATCGCCACGTTGCGCCGCCACGGCCACCTGCCCGCGAGCCGCAGCCTGAGCGGCGAGCCGCCGAACCGGAGTGGCGCCGGTCAATGAAAGTTGGCCACTCGCCGCGACCGACAATGGGCCAATCACGAGGTTCGCATCCGCAGCCTTCGGCATGGTCACGTCTCAAGATATGCGGAACGCCATCGTCGCCAGTGTATAGTATCATAGCATGATACCATCACACCATGCGGAGGAGACACCGAGAAACGCTGGCGGCGATCTTTCGACGTCCCATTCCTTCGGGGATAAGGTGGGCCGATGCCCTGGCGTTGCTACAGGCTTGTGGAGCGGAGCTGGAGGAACGTGAAGGTTCGCGAACGGCCGCCTTCCTCAACGACGAATTCATCCTGATGCACCGGCCACATCCCGGCAACGAGATTGACAGGGGTGCGGTGGCGTCGCTGCGCAGGTTTTTGGAGCAGGCTGGCGTCAGGCCGAACTAGAAGGAGGTCATCAGGTGGAGTACAACGGTTACCGGGCGGTGGTAACTTTCGACGATGAGATCGGCATCCTGCACGGGGAGGTGGTTGACACGCGGGACGTGATCACCTTTCAGGGCCAGTCGGTGGACGAGTTGAAGCAGGCCTTCAGGGACTCGGTCGACGAGTATCTGAAAATCTGCGCCGAGAGGGGGCGAGCCCCCGACAAGCCCTTCTCCGGGCGGGTCGCGCTGCGCATGGAACCGGAGACCCATCGGGCGGTTGTCGCTGCCGCCAGGGCCAACGGGAAGAGTCTCAACTCATGGATTGTTGCGGCGATTGACCGCGAGCTGACCCATTGATCGGACGAGCCACCTCGCGCAGCTGCGGTACCTGGAGCGATTGCTGGCCAACGCCAACACCGCGTGGCCCATGGCGCGTCGCCGCCGGCCCGAGGCGCCAGCCCGCTTTGACGAGTTGGACCAGCGGCAGGCTGGCGCGCTGATCGCCACGTTGCGCCGCCACGGCCACCTGCCGCCTGACCACGGCCTGCGCAGCACCGCCCCGAAGCATATCGATGGAAACCAGTGAGATCCACCGGTCGCAGCAGGTTTCTGGACACCCATCAGGCATCGTCGGCCGGATGTGCTCGCCAACGTCCTCCTACCGTCTGACGCGTTGACGTCCTCCGCCGTTCGGGGGTATGGTGAGTGCGAACAATGTCGATGACATTACACGCACGCAACACGCATTGCAGAGGGTTGTACTGATGGCACAGATCACCGCCCGGGTGTCGGACGAAGTGGCCGAAGCGCTGGATGCCGCGGCCGCCACGCTCAATCGCAGCCGCGCCGAGGTGATCCGCCAGGCCTTGGAAAGCTCCCTGGAGGACTTCGACGATCTCACCGTGGCCCTGGAGCGGCTGCGCGACCCCTCCGATCCCGTACTGGATTGGGACGAGGTTCGGCGTGAGCTACTCGATACGGATTAGGGGCAGCGCCCGGCGGGAGTTGGCGCAGCTGCCCCGGGATGCCAGGGAACGGATCATTGCGGCCATCGACGCCCTGCGGGAACAGCCGCTTGCCGGCAGCCCGTTGAAGGGTGGCCTGCTTCGCCAGCGCGTGGGCGACTACCGCATTCTGTACGAACTGCTGGACGACGAGTTGGTCATCCTGATGGTTAGAGTTGCCCATCGGCGCGAGTCGCATCGCCGCCGGTAGCCCACCGTGGATATACACGACGAAATCACGATTGCCGGCCAGGAAGCCCGCCATGGCGAAGTGCCGCCGTGGCTGGCCGACAGCCCGGTATGGCCCGCCGTGAGGGGTCAAACCCGAGATGGCCAACTGTATCTGCACCAAGCCATGGGGTTGGAATTGGTGGGGCAGGGCCACAACGTGGGCATCAGCACCGGCACCGCCAGCGGCAAGTCCCTGGTCTTCCAGGCGCCCACCCTGCACCATCTGGCCAGCCATCCGAACGCAACGGCGATTGCCATCTATCCCATCAAGGCGTTAGCCCGGGATCAGGTCGTCCGCTGGCAGAACATGGCCGAGGCCGCCGGCCTTGAACCCGGAGGCATCAACCGGATCGACGGCGACGTGCGCGATCTCACCGAACGCAGAGAGATCCTGCAGCGCACCCGGTTGGCCCTGATGACCCCCGACGTAATCCAGCAGTGGCTGATGGCGTATTCGGAGCCCCTCTACGGCCGGCGGCCGCTGCGCCATGACCTGAGAGAGGTGCAGAACACCCAGTACAACGTGCGGCGCTTCATCTCCAACCTGGCCTTTCTGATCCTGGACGAGGCCCACACCTACGACGGCGCCCTGGGCACCCACTGCCTCTACCGGCTGCACCGGCTGCAGCAGAAACGGCGCGAACTGATGGCGGAGTTTGAGCCCCTGCGGGTCATCGCGGCCAGCGCCACTATCCACCATCCGGCCCAGCACCTCGAAACGCTGACCGGGTTGCCCTTCCAGGTGGTGGACGACCGCTACAACGGTAGCCCCCCATGCCGAGCTCGCCGTGCAGCACGTCGTCGGTAGAGAGCCTCACGACGACGGCTGGCGGGATCTGCAGGCGGCGGTGCGGGAGGTGATCAGCGATGACCCCAGCCGGTCGTACATCGCGTTCGTGGACGACCGGCAGCTGGCGGAGCGGGCGGCGGCCGGCATCGAGGCGGCACGCAGCATCACCGAGGACGCCATCATCGTGGAGAGCCGGGACGCCATGGCCTACCGTTCGGGGCTCATGCGCCGGGAGCGCATCGAGGAGGCGCTCCGTGCCGGAGAATTGCGAGGCATCGCCAGCACCAGCGCCATGGAGATGGGCATCGACATCCCCGACCTACAGGTGGGCTTCAACCTGGGACTGCCCCACTCGGTGGGTAAGGTCAGGCAGCGGGCCGGACGGGTGGGACGCACCGGCCCGGGACGGTTCATCATCGTGGCGCCGCGCCACGCCTTCCAATTCCACGAGGACAGCCTTGATGTGTATTGGAACCAGCCGGTGGATCCGGCCCGGCTCTATCCTGCCAACCCGGTGATCAAAAACACCCACGGCCGCTGCTTGGCCAAGGAGACGGACCTGAACGGCATGGAACGCGCCATCCCGTCACCCACGGACGCCTGGCCGGAGCAACTGCCCCAGATGCTTCGGGAGATTGCCCGGGGCGATCACTACGCGCCGGAGTTCCAGACCGGGGATCCGCAGCAGCCCCACCGCAACGACATCAGGGACGCCGTGGACGGACGGGCGCACATCGTGCAGCTGATGCCGGGCGGCGAGATGGAACTGCTCACCAGCGAGGTGTCCCGCAGGGAGGCGGCGCGGGACGCCTATCCGTTGGCCACCTACCTCCACGCCAAGCAGTCCTATTCCATCATGGGCTGGCGGGAGTCCGGCGGCGATACGGTGATCACTGCGCGCCACGCTCCGCCTCGGGAGACCCGTCCCATCGTCAGGAGCGGCGCCACCGTAACGCTGCAGCAGCCCCGCGCGTCCGAACGGGGCCACCTGGAATACTGCAGCCATGCCCAGGCGGTTACCTGGGAGCGCATCGTGGGCTGTTCCATAAGGGAACCGGGCGACGTTGACTGGCGCGACGTTCATTACGGAGCGGAGGGCATCCCCGAGGTGGAGACCAACCTGCTCACCACGGCCACGGTGCTCATCATCTGGGAGGACTGGTTCGACGACGCCAACACACGTAGGGATGTGGCCCGGGCCCTCCGGACGGTGATGTGCAGCCGGGAAGCGGTCCATCCCGCCGACATCCGCACCACCCACCAGAACGTCCAGGTGGTCCGCGACGGACGCAGCAGCGAGGTGCATCGCGCCGTCGTCCTCTGGGATAAAGTAGGCGGCGGGCTGGGGTTGTCGAAGACCGTGGCCGACAACCTGGGCCGTTACACCCAGGCGCTTCTGGAAATCGCCCGCCAGCCGGGTCAGCGCTCGGAAAGAGAACGATTGCTCCGGGAGGACACTGCTGCAACGCTGGGTGGCCGATGTTGCCCCCGATACGCTGGCTCCCGAGCAGACCCCCGTCATCACCGAGTACGGCGGTACGACCTTTCGCAGCCAGCTGGAGGCCCGGTGGGCGGCGTACTTCGACCGGCAGGGCATCACCTGGGAGTACGAGCCGGCGCGGTTCGGTGGCTGGGTGCCCGATTTCCGTCTCGTGCTGGAGGGCGTCGAGGCCTACGCCGAGGTCAAGCCGGTGGCTGAGTTTCCCATGGATGTGGCCCAGCGGATACTGAACGCCGGCTGTGGCGGCGATGTGCTCATCCTGGGCAATGGGCCACGCCACGCTTGGCGTTATCAAAGTGGTGGCTGGGGATCCGTGAGGCTGGCGCCGTAGGGCTGGACGGGCAGTACGATCCGACATCCAATTCAGCGGACGGTGCACCCGGGAAGCCCGACCATTGCCAAAGTTAATTATCGCCCCGTTGTTGGCGTACGGAAAGCCAACCGCGGCCGCTGCGGCAACGATGCTGGAATCGGGGCGGTTCCACCGGTCCGGAAAATGAGCCTCAACGCCAACGTCATAGGGGACCGCGGCGATAGGACACGGTGCGACATGGACAATGAGGGAATGAGTTGCCGTAGTGCAGTTTGCGATATCTGGACTCGATCTTGAGAGCTTCCAGCCGGCCATGAGCTCCTTCGTCCCAGCATTGGCGCAAACGTGCCTGCGAAGCGTCCAAACTGATCGACGCCTTCGCGATCTTGGAGCGATGGCTGGCTGGCCTCGATGGAGACACTCAAGTCCCTGAGCTGGCGTCCCGCCCAGATCGACGATCCCAATTGGCCATGGTCGCCGCCCAAACGGGGTAGCAACGCGTCGTGGGGTTACCGACGCGTACGGCGCCTCCCTTATCGATCCTGATGACTGTCAGCTAGCCGGCACCGAACCCATGCGGACCTTGCGAGTCCCGCAATCAACGCAGATGGCCCGAGTGGCCGCCCGACCATTTTTCGCGGCGAAGGAATTAACATCCAGGGACATAGTCTTCGCCTTGCACTTGTTGCAGCGAATCTCAACAGACCCGGTGGGCGCGGTCTCCAGTTCCTCCTCATCTTTTTCTTCTACCGGTCCCTGCTCAGCCGTTTCCCCCCGAGCCGTTCGATCGCGTCCAACATGACCCGGCCGCCCCATTCAGAACGAGACAATTCCTCCATGTAAGCCGCCCGCCGCACCCTCTGGTACTCCTCTTCCGTGAGGAGCACCGTTACTCGCCGGGTCCGGTGTTCACTCTCTTCCGTCATCAACTGTACTCCTTTCTTTATGACAGACAATCATTGTGACATACCATAAACGCAAAGTGGTCTCCTGGTCCGGCGGGTAACAGTTCAGACTTGAGGGGAAATAAGGAGTTGTCGGCAGGCGGCGAGTGGGTTGAGGTCTTGTGTTCGCCAGGTGCCGCAGATTGAGGCCAGCGCCATCTTGGTCTCGGTGCCCCGCTCCGAGCGGGTGCCGCCGCTGATCTTGCGGCTGATCACCACTGGGCGCAGGCTGCGCTCGGCGGCGTTGTTGTCCGGCGGCGCCTCCGGATGAGCCACGAAGACGAAGAGTTCCTTGATGTGGTTACTGATGCGTCGGCACAGTCTGGCCTGCGCCGACGCCGGGTCATCCCGGTAGGGACGGCACAGCGCCAGCAGCCGTCGTTCCAGGGCCAGTTGGGCAGCGCGCCGCTGCTGCTCTGACCGTTGCTCTGAGAGGTGGGTGAAGGCTTTGGCCTGTTGGTAGAGTTGGTGGACGGCGTCCGCCCACTGGACCAACGGGAGATCGTCGGGGTAGAGGACGCGCCGGTCGTGGATGTCTCGCAACAGATGTGCCCAGCAGCGCTGCTTGGGGCCGTCATAGTGGTGGTAGGCGGCATAGAAGTCGCTGACCAGCACCCCAGCAAACTCATCGCCCAGGACCTCATCCACCACGGTTTTGCCGCGTCCCCTCCGCAGGAAGTAGCGTGCAGGAAGTAGCGTTGGGTGGGGGTGCTGAAGGTCCACACGTAACCGTTGTGTCCGTCCTCCCGCCAGCCGGTCTCGTCGGCGTGGACCACCGGACTGCCTCGGATCCGTTCCACGATATCGGTCATCATCCCCTGGGCTCGGTCGGCCACCCTTGGTGTGGCGCCCACGCTGAGACGCCGACCATGCACGCGGCCAGGTACCACTGGATGGTACGGAAGGGCAGCCTGGCCTCTTCCCGCAGCGCGGCAATCAGGCTGACCAGGTTGATCCCCAGGCGCTGCTGGCCCAGCACCACCTCGTCCAGTTGCGATGGCGGCACCCAGCGGCGATGACACTGGGGGCAGGCGCGGGCGATATAGGCGTGCTCGGTTACCTGCACCGGAACCTGGGGCAACTCGATGACCTCCCGAGTGCGCTGGGTCCAGCCGCCGGACAACTGGATCCCACAATCGGGACACCGCTCCAGCGCGTGCTCCATACGCTGGTCGGGCGTCATTCTGGTTCGGGCAAAGCCCGAGCGACGGGGCTGGCGCGGCTTCTTAGGTCGATCCGCTCTCCCGTCGCCTTTGGGCTTCAGGCCGGACATCCGTCCTGAACCGCCGGACTTGCCCTTGCCCTCCAACTGGGCGACCCGCTTCTCCAGGCGTTCAATGATGGCCTGCTGTCGGATGATGATGCCGATGAGCACATCCCGGTCGGCAGTCCGGAGATCAATTTCACCGTCCATCCCAGCTATATGACATAACCACCATCCCCAACGCCAGCCATCTCCAAACCCAATTCGGCCAATTCACCTCACCAACTCTGAACAGTTACGTGTCGTCGTCGGTGATGGACACAGTGGTCTCAGCGTTGCCGCCCAGCTCGACCCCAGCGGGCAGCGTCCCAAAGCCCAGCGTGACCGACTCGCCATTGTCGTCCACACTGTCGTCGGTCGCCGATACCGAGAATGTTTGCTCGGTGTCCCCGGTGTCGAAGACCACGTTCGCCGGCACCCCGGAGTAGTCCGAGTTGGAAGTCGTGCCACGGTTGGTCTTGGTGATGGGAATCGTCACCGTCCGCTCCGGATCCGCGCTCAGCTTCACCTCCACCGTCACGCTGCTCCCCTCAGCCACCGTGTAGCTCCCCTGCTCAAAGCTCACACTCACCGACGGCACGTCGTCGTCCGTGATGCTCACCGTCGCTTCGCTGGTACTCCCGGCGCTCACACCCGTGGGCAGCGTGGACCCAAACCCCAGCTTCACGCTCTCCCCATCATCGTTGTCGCTGTCAGTCGTCGCCGTGAACGAGAAGGTCTTCTCCGTGTCGCCGCTGTCAAAGACCACGTTGGCCGGCACCCCGGAGTAGTCGGCCGCCGTCGCCCCGCCCTGGTTGGCCTTGGTTAGTGGGATGGTCACCGTCCGTCCGGATCCGCGCTCAGCTTCACCTCCACCGTCACGCTGCTCCCCTCAGCCACCGTGTAGCTCCCCTGCTCAAAGCTCACACTCACCGACGGCACGTCGTCGTCCGTGATGCTCACCGTCGCCTCGCTGGTACCCGGCGCTCACACCCGTGGGCAGCGTGGACCCAAACCCCAGCTTCACGCTCTCCCCATCATCGTTGTCGCTGTCAGTCGCCGCCGTGAACGAGAAGGTCTTCTCCGTGTCGCCGCTGTCAAAGACCACGTTGGCCGGCACACCAGAATAGTCGGCCGCCGTCGCCCCGCCCTGGTTGGCCTTGGTTAGTGGAATCGTCACCGTCCGCTCCGGATCCGCGTCCAGCTTCACCTTCACCGTCACGCTGATCCCCTCGTCCACCGTGTAGGAGCTGTTCTCGAAGCTCACATTCACCGACGGCACGTCGGTGATGTTCACTGTGGCCTGGCTGGGAATGCCCGACGTTACGTCGGTGGGCAGGGTCCCAAAGCCCAACTTCACCGACTCCCCATCATCGTCCACGCTGTCGGTGGTCGCGCTGAACGAGAAGGTCTTCTCAGTGTCGCCGCTGTCGAAGACCACGTTGGCCGGCACGCCTGAGTAGTCGGAGTCGCTCGCCCCGCCCTGGTTGGCCTTCGTGATGGGAATGGTCACCGTCCGCTCCGGATCCGCGCTCAGCTTCACTTTGACCGTGACACTGGCGCCCTCCGCCACGGTGTAGGTCCCCTGCTCGAAACTCACCGACACGCTAACCGCCGCGCGCGTCACGGTCAGCGTGTATGTTTGGGAGATAGTGGCGTCCTCCGCCGTTACCGTGATGATGATCTCGTTCGCTCCGACGGCGAGCGCTGGAACCGTGATGCCGTCGGTGAAATCGGTGTCTGCGACCGCGGTTCCGCCGAGGGTGACGCCGGTTACCTCCACTTCGTCGTGGGTCGCCGTCGCGGTGAGCGTCAGCGCGTCAACATCGTTCCCAACATCAGCGGCATAGACGTACTTGTCAGATGCGAACGTCGGGTCAAGAGTCAGATTGTTCGTCCCGTCGTTGACCGACAGAGCACTCAGCGTTGCGTCATTGGACTCGGTGTTCACGCTGCCTCTGATGAGCATTCTCAGAGCGCTCGAACTCGCGTCCGTTTCCCAAGTGCCGCTTGATTCGTAGCGGTACTCAGGCGCGATGATCCACTCGTCAAGGCTGTTTGAATCCTCGGTGTCACTCCCAGTCGCGGCATAGGTTACCGTTGCCCCTGCTGCTGGAGTCATTACCACGGCATACTTCTTGCTGGCCGCCAGCGCAATGCCGCGTGCGACGGTAAATGAGATAGGCCCCTCCGCGAAGGTTGTGGGTGGTGTCAGCTCGGTACATGTGGACGTCGGTGGGTCGGAGCCTGTTACTGTGCAGACTTTCGCCGAGAAAGTGTCGCCTTGCATGTCCGCGTAGACGACTTCGACGCTGGTCAGGGAGTATCCGTCGGCGTTCGATCCCGTGGTGAAACGCTGCGCGATAGTCGCAGACCTGGTGCTACCAAGATTCGACCCTGCGCTTAAGTTGCTGACCAGCACGGACCCTGGTTCCGCTATTGGGCGCGTCACCGTCACTGTATATGTCAGTGTGGTGTCGGTGTCCTGAGCCGTTACCGTCACAACAATTTCGTTGTCGCCGACGAGGAGCGAGGGAACCGTGATCCCGTCGGTGAAATCGGTGTCCGCTATGGCGGCCCCGCCCAGGGTGACACCGCTCACCTCCGCTCGGTCATGATTCAACGTCGCGGTCAGCGTTACCGTGTCTACGGCGTGTTCAACCTCAGCGGCATATTCGTACGTTCCGGATGCGAATACCGGGTCAAGGGTCAGGTCGCTGAACCCATCGTTGACCGTCAGTCCGCTCAATGTCGCGTCGTTGGAGGCGGGTATATGGAAGACCTCGGAAATCTCGTACATTGGACGGGTGGCGGAGGCAAGGACTGTGTTGCTGCCGCTCAGGGGTCCCGGTGACTCCGAGCCGGTAGTATCGGGCCGGCCGACGCGTACTGTTGCTGCTCCCAGCGCCAACGAATCAGCGCCAAGGGACGCCTGGGTGCCGTTGTTGAAGCAGCCGGTCAGCGGGTAATTGGGGCTTTGGGAGGTATCGGGACCGTCGTTGCCGAGCTCGTCCTTGTCGTTCACCTCTTCGTCCCAGGACCCGTCGTAGAAATCCTCGTAGTCGGCGGCGACCTTGCCTCCATTCAACCAGTAGATGGGTACACCCTTGTCGCTGCTCGTATGGGTGGTGCGGGTGTTGTCGCGGGCGTCGACGTCGTCGGTGCAGCCAACGACCTTGAACAGGGTGCTGATGCTCTTGATGTCGGCGTGGCCGGCAGCGGCGCGTTCCCTGATGAAAGTGTTGTAGTCCGCGATGTTGGCCGAGCTGCCGTCGCGCTTTGTGGACGAGAGGAACAGCAACCGGAACTGGTCGCCGGTGCCCAGCTCGGCGGGCTTGAGGCTCCAGCCGAGGGGGACCTCGCTCGACGGCAACCGCGTTACCGTCGCCTGGTAGGTCTGGGTGGTGGACTCATTCTCCGCAGTTACTGTCACAACAATTACGTTGTCGCCGAGGAGGAGCGAGGGAACCGTGATGCCGTCGGTGAAATCGGTGTCCGCGATCGCTGCCCCGGCCAGGGTGACACCGCTGATCTCCGCTCCGCCGTGGGTCGCCGCCGCGCTCAGCGTAACCGTGTCTATGGCGTGTGTAACTTCAGCGGCATACTCGTGCGTGCCCGACGCGAATCCCGGGTCAAGGATCAGGTCGTTGGTGCCATCGTTGATAGTTAGATCGCTCAGTGTCGCGTCGTCGGAAACCACCAGGAAGACGGCCGAGAGCCCATAGAAAGGGCGATCGTCGCTTGCCGAGTCTGCGGAACCGCTGATGGGGCCCTGGATCGCTAAGATGCCCCCTGGCGCGCCTAGACGTACGTCCCCACTGTTACCGAGGGCCTGGGAATCGCCCGCCTCCGTGCCGTCGTTTTCGCAGCCGGTGAAGGGCCGGTTTTCGATCTGTGCAGTATCGGGGCCGTTGGTGCCGGATGCGTTCTTGTCGTTGGTCTCATTGTCCCAGTCCCCGTCGTAGAAATCCTCGTAGTGGTCAGCAACTTTGACGCCGTTGAGCCAGTAGATGCGGACGCCCTGGTCGGAGGCTGTGTAGGTGGTGCCAGTGTTGTCACGGGCGTCGATGGTCGGAGTGCAGCCGACCACTCTGAAACCCGAACTGTAGGATTGGATAGCGGTGTGGCCGGTAGCTGCGAGGCCTTGGACGAAGGTGTTGTAGTCCGCGATGTTGGAGGACGTAGCGTCGCGCTTCGTGGAGGAGAGGAACAGCAGGCGAAATTTGTGCCCGATCCCCCGATTGCTCGGCTTCAGGCCCCAGTCCGCGGCAACCTTGGTCGGGGGAGGGGAAATCACCACCGTGTACGTCCGCTTGACCCTGGTGTCCTGGGCTGTAACCACCACCCACAGTATGAACGCGCCTTCCGAAATCTCGACCCGGAAGTCGTCCTCGTCCGGGTTCGCGTCTACGAGCGCCGTGCCGCTCCCGTCTTGAAACTCGTACGTCGCGTTGTCCTGGTTCACCGTCGGGATGATCCTGATTTCGTCCACCCCGCGCGCAACCGCCGCCGAGTAGTTGCTGGTCCCCGATGCAAACGCCGGTGTCAGTGCGACCACGTCACCACTATCGTCCTCGAGCGCCAAACCGCTCAGAGCTGCGTCATCGTAGGGCGCCTGGAAGACCTCGGAGAGCCCGTAAATAGGACGCACATCGCTCGGGCCGACCGTTTCATTGCCGTCGATGGGGCCACCGTTGGTGTAGGTAGGCCGGCCGATGCCAATGTCCCCTCCGCTGCCGAGAGCCTGGGAGTCACTGCCAGCGAATAACTCCGTGCCGTTGTTTGCACAGCCGGTGAGAGGCAGGTTTGTGAATAGCGTGAGGGAGAGCCCGTCCTCGCCCGACTCGTCTTTGACGTTGAGTTCATCGTCCCAGGGCCCGTCGTAGAAATCCGCGTAATGGTCAGCAACTTTGGCGCCGTCAAGCCAGCAGATTGGCACACCCTTGTCGCTGCTCGTATGGGTGGTGCCAGTGTTGTCACGGGCGTCTACGGCCTGAGTGCAACCGACCACTCTGAAACCCGAACTGTAGGCTTGGATATCGGCGTGGCCGGCAGCGGCGCGGTTTTGGACGAAGGTGTTGTAGTCCCCGATGTTGGAGGAAGAAGCGTCGCGCTTCGTGGATGAGATGAACAGCAAACGGAACTTGTCGCCGCCGTTTAGCGCGTCAGGGATCAGGCTCCAACCCGCCGGAGTCGGCGCCTTGTCGCGCACTGCAGCCAATGTGTAGGTCCCAGTGGTGGTGGTGTCCGGAGCAGTTACTTCAACTTTGACGGTGTTGAGGCCTTCCAACAAAGCGACCTGAAAGCCGTCCTCGCCCGCGTTCGCATCCACGAGCGCTGTGCCGCTGCCGTCCTGAATCTCGTACGTGGCGTCGTCATCGTTAACCGTCGGGATGATCGTAATTTCGTCCACCCGGTGCAAAATCGACGCCGAGTAGTTGATCGTCCCCGAGGTAAACGCCGGTGTCAGCATGATCGCGGCGCCTCGATCATTATTGATCGCCAGATCGCTCAGAGTGGCGTCATCGGAGGCTACCTTGAAAACTGCGGAGAGTCCGTAGAAGGGGCGCGTGTCGCTGCTTGAGGCCGTGAAGTTGCTGCCAATGGGCCCACTGCCCACGGTGCTGGGCCGTCCGACGGTGACGTTGTTACTGCCTCCGAGGGTTTTGATATCGGTTCCTGTCGTATCTTCCGTCCCGTTGTTTTTGCACCCGGTGAAGGGATAGTTGGCTGCAACTGAAGTATTGGGACCGTTGTTGCCGGACTCGTTCTTGTCGTTGGCCTCATCGTCCCAGTCCCCGTCGTAGAAATCCTCGTAGTCGTCAGCGACTTTGGCGCCACCGAGCCAGTAGATGGGCACACCCTTGTCTCTGTTCGTATAGGTGGTGCTGGTGTTGTCACGGGCGTCGACGGCCTGAGTGCAGCCGACCACCCGGAAACCGGAACTGTAGTGCTGGATGTCGTCGTGGCCGGCGGCGGCCCGGTCTACGATGAATGTGTTGTAGACCCCAATGACGAGGGACGAGGCGTCGTGCTTCGTGGAGGTGAGGAACAGCAGCCGGAACTCATCGCCGATAACAAATCCCTCGGGGAGCAGGAACCAACTCGCGGGAACGAGAGTCACGTCATCTTCGCCGTTAGCGCGGGCGCGCTGAGGATCTGCTCGCCGGAACATGATCGTTGGCGGAAGCGCCTGGGTGCGCTGGTCCAGTGTATGGCCTGACATAAAGGGCGTGGCGTTGCCGGTGACGGTTGCCGCGTAACCGTCTTCATCGGAAAGCATCGCCTGGATCTCGATGCCAGACTCCGCGTCGGCTGAGCTGACCATGTAGGAAGAACCAGTCGCAGCGGAGTTAACTGTGCCGGCGATACTGGGTCTACGGCTGTCCTCGGCTTTCGACGGCGTGGACTGGGCATGGGCCGACATGACCAGGGAGAACAGCAGGACGGCCGCTACGCCAGTGGCGATCAGCGCCACGATGGTTCCCTCGTTTGCGTAACGGCCGATCCTCATCATCTCCCTTGGTTCCGTGTCCTGCTGTATGGTCGCTATGATCCGGGTTCGTGGCGGTACTTATTACTATCCGGGAAAAGCCTTCCTTGGTCAACCGGCCATAGCCGCGCGTGCAACTTAAGGTGGCCGAACTCATGGGTGAGGGTGGTCCTGAGCCGGTGTTCCCGGTCAGGATAAAAAAGGGTCAGTCCCTGTACCTATCCGTGTAGCCTCATTCAGAAATGTTACCGAAGCTTTAGCACCTGGGATTCCCTTCTAACACTGTCAGTTCCGGCATTGTGTCCTGGTCCAGCAGGCTCTCGCTGCCCGAAGCGTAGACCAGCTTTTTAGCCATGCTGGCGGGACACAGGTAATTGACGTCACAACGCTGGCGCATCAACGGCTCGGGCGCGGGCTGCATCCCAACATTTTCCCAAGGGCTGGCTCTGGGAGAACCAGTCCAGTCGCGCCCTGGCTCGATTGTGCGCCCTGCCAGTTCCTTCCTGACGGAGCGGTTGGCCTCTGCTCGTCCGCCCCACGGCCCAACCAACCTCGCAGACCTAAGCCCCAATCCACCGAAAGGATGAATGTGGCGGCGTGCTGAGGGGATGAGAAAGTGCTCCCGGCTTCGGGGATAATGGTTTTTGAAACAAGAAACCGACCCGAAACGAGGAGCACCTGTTAGATGCTACCACTGGGCAGCCCCGACCGCATCCACGTCGCCTTCGATGATCACCGTCTGGTGGCCAATGCCGGACTGCTCCTGCCGGTCACCCTGGCCCACCATCTGGGTCTGGGTGAGCTGGTGGACCGCCACGTTGACCTGGGAGATGCGCCGGGTCGAGCCAACCCGGGGGACAAGCTGCTGACGCTGGTGGCGTCGGCGCTGGCCGGCGGCGACTGCATTGACGACGCCGACGTGTTGCGCACCGGCGGGACGGCCAGCGCCATCGGCTGCGTGGTCAAAGCGCCGTCCACCCTGGGGACCTTTCTACGCAGTTTCCGGTGGGGTCATGTTCGCCAGCTGGATCGGGTGAGCCGGGAGTTCCTGGCTCGGGCCTGGGCTGCCGGTGGAGGCCCGGGCGATGCGCCGTTGACCATCGACCTGGACTCCACCGTCTGCGAGACCTACGGACTGGGCAAGGAGGGCGCCCGTCGCCATGGCTACACCGGCCAGCGGGGCTATCACCCGCTGCTGGCCGTGGCCGCGGACACCGGCGACGTGCTGATGGCGCGGCTGCGCCAGGGTCGGGCCAACACCGCGCGGGGCGCGGACCACTTCCTGCGGGAGACGGTGGGCCGGGTGCGCTACGCCGGAGCCACCGGACAACTCACCGTCCGCGCCGACCGCGGCTTCTACACCCACGCCATGGTCGCCGTCTGCCGCAAGATGGACGTCCGCTACTCCATCACCATCCGCCAGCACCAAAGCCTGCGCAATCTCATCGAGGCCATACCCGAGACGGACTGGACGCCCATCCCTTACTGGATGGACGGCGGCGCCGACGTGGCCGAGACTGAATACACACCCTTCCAGCATGAGCCCGACGCCGCGCCAACGCGGCTCATCGTCCGCAGAGTGCAGCCCGCGCCTGGTTCCCAACTGGCGCTGCTTACCGACTACAGCTATCACGCCTGCATCACCGACCGGGAGGGCGACACTCTGGAACTGGAGGCCGACCACCGCCGCCATGCCGAGATCGAGAACGCCATCCGCGACCTGAAGTACGGCGTGGGCCTCAATCATCTTCCCTCGGGACGCTTCCCCGCCAACGCCGCCTGGCTGGCGGTGCAGGTCATGGCCCACAATCTGGCTCGCTGGACGGCGCGCATCGGCCTGGGCGAGCTGGTGGTTACCACCAAGACCCTGCGGCGACGCTTCTTCTCCCTGGCCGGACGCATCACCCGCAAGGCCCGTCGCCTCACCCTGCACCTTCCCAAGGGCTGGCCCTGGGAGAACCAGTTCAGTCGCGCCCTGGCTCGATTGCGAGCCCTGCCGCTCCCTTCCTGACGCCGCCTTCGGCGTCCGACCCTTCAACCAGACCGTCCAACCGCCTGGCCGTCCCGCGTCAGGCTGAGCACCGCGTGTCTCCAGCTGCCATCTGCCCGACGATCTCGCCCTCCGCGGCCACTCGCGAGCCGTCAGCATCCCCCTGGCATAGCTGTCTCTACCCTCACCCGCTCGAATCCGGCGGCGTCAGGGCACTGCTGTCCCATCACCCACGCTTCTCTTCCCTTGCGTAGCCAGCCCCCACGCATCCCTTCGGTGGATTCGGGCTAAGCCAGGCCGGTCCGCGAGTGTCTCCGGCTGCAATCTGCCCAACGATCTCATCCGCCGCCGCCGCGGGCCGTGCAAAAACCCCTTTGCGTGGCCGCACACCCCGCACCCCTTCCATTCTATCGGCATCAAAGCCCTGCAGTCTCTTCCTCGTGGCGCTCATCGCCAGTCTGACCGGCCTGACCAATCCCTTCGTTGGATTCGGACTTACGCAACGACCCCATTGATGCCTGCCGTGGTTCGCCAAAGGGTCATTACGTAATCCAGATTGCTCGGGCTCCGACGTCGACCTCCACCGTTCCGAGGCGAAAGTAATGCCAACATCACCTTGGTATGCTCCAAGGCCGACTTGGAGACCCCGGTGCAGGCTTCAAAGCCGGTTCTCTTCGGTTTCCTCACGGTGCGTCCCCTGAAATGCGCATGCCGTCCACGGCAATCCGACCGACGCCTGCTAACAATCCGGCAGACCCAGCCGGTGCAGGTCGTTCTCAGGCACACCCCTCAATCCTGCCGGCACACATCCGGTAAGACTATTTCCGCCGAGCCACAACCATTCCAACTCCGACAAGGCTAAAAACTCCTCGGGGATCTCTCCCGTGAACCGGTTGTCGTTCAAAAGCAGTTGCCGCAAGGGCAAATCGGCCAGCCAGGACGGAATTTGCCCCGTCAACCGATTGCTGTGGACGTTGAAATACTCCATGTTTGTCCGCTTGGCCAGATTGTCGGGGATCGGCCCCGTAAACTGGTTCTGATCTAGGTTAAGCGATCGCAGATTGGTCAAGTCGCCCAGCCATGACGGGATATCCCCGGTTAGCTGATTAACGCCGACCGAGAAGTGAGTCAACTCAGTCAGGTTTGCCAGTGTCGACGGAATCTCGCCGCTCAATTCGTTCCCCCAGATACGCAGGTCTCCCAAGCCAGAGAGTTCGCCAAGCTCCGACGGTATTGGCCCACTCAGCCGATTGCGCGACACGGACAAGACTTCCAGGTTGGCCAGCCTTCCCAGCTCCGGAGGAATCTCGCCCGACAGCTGGTTTTCGTTCAATCTCAACTCCCTGAGTTTGCGCAGATTGCCCAGTTCCGCCGGTAGTTCCCCGCTCAACCGGTTGTCCCTCAGGTCCAACACAGTTACGTGGCCCTCAGGATCGGTGGTTACGCCATGCCATCGGCTCCCCGGTTCGTCGCTCAACCAATTGCCCTTGTTCGCCCAATAGACCCCGCCGGCGGACTCGTAAAGAGCGGTCAACGCAGCCCGGTCCGTGTCCGCCAAAGGAACACGTGACACGGTGCCCGGCAAGTCCGTGTCCGGTGCGGAGAACCCGGTAGCGTGATGCTCTTCAAACAACGGATAGAATTCGTCAATCGTCATTCCGAAGGCTGTTTCAAATGCCTCCTGCCAGGTTGTACCGGGCCTCACTAGCGTCCAGTAGGTGATCAACGCCTCTTCGCCAGCCTTCGCCGCCAGGAGCTCCGCCCCCATCGCAGCCAGCCCGAACGGCCGGGTCCCCCGAGCAGCACGTCGTAGATTTCCATCTCCTTGAGGGAAACATCCACCTCGCGCGCCTCGTTAGCGTAATGTTGGTGACGTTGCTCGTAGGGCCAAACCCCAGCTTTTGCCAGAGCCGCCATTGCGTGGAATTCGGCGCCCCCCTCTTGTAGCCACGCCGGGCCGATAACCCGCACTTCTGAGTGGGTATAGGAGAACCTGCCGTTGCCCTGCAACGTGTACTGATGCACATGGCTCAGCTCGTGGGCGGCGATCCTCATAAAACTGCTGGACCGATCGTGCTGGGCAAGGGCGAGCAGATTGACGATAATCCAACCTGAATCCGCATCTTCCAGGCCCGCCAATCCTCCCCACGAGCGATCGACGAAAGCGCGCCGGGCACTTTCAACGCTCCTGTTCTCCAGCCGCGCCAATGTCCTGGCCGCCAAGTCCAGGTCGTGGTAAAGGTAAAAGGTGGCGTCATCCGGCAATGGGGGCAGGCCCAACTCGGACGCATACCGGTGCATATAGACAATTCCAGCGCGGAGATTTCCATATTGCTCCTCGGTTACTTCCGGTCCAACTTCCCACTTCAGGTACGGCACACCGGGGTCGTCGATGTACCGCGCCTTTATCGCCACGGGCAGTGGTGTCGGCGTGGGCATGGGAATCTTGGTCGGTAATGACGTCACCTCGGGTTCCGGCGTTCTCGCCTGAGCGATCTCGGAACAGAACGGCACTCCTGACGCGGCGAAATCATTGTCCGGCACCTCGCGCAGCTCATCAGGTATGCAACCGGTCAGGTCGTTGCCGCCGAGCCAAAGCGCTCGCAGATATCGCAGGTTGCCCAGCTCCTCGGGTATATCCCCATCGAACCGGTTGTTGCCCAATATCAGCCGTCGTAGCGGTAGATCCCCCAACCACGCAGGCAATTGCCCGGTGAACCGGTTGGTCGGCAGGTGCAACTCTTCCAGGTTGCGGAAGTCCGCCAACCACTCGGGGACTGTCCCGTGCAGCCGGTTGCCGCCCACGGCGAACTGTTCCAGGTCGGTCAGCCGAGCCAGTTCCGGCGGTATTTCTCCGGTCAACTCGTTCGACCACAGCCCCAGGATCCTCAGTTCAGACAGATCTCCCAGTTCCGCCGGCAGTTCCCCGGTTAGCTGGTTCTCCTGAAGGAAGAGCTCGGTCACCCTGCCTTGCGCGTTGGTGGTTACGCCGTACCACTGGCGCAACGGCGCTTCGCCCGCCCAATTCGTGTTGTTGATCCATCCGGAGCCACCGGTCGCTTGGTAGAGAGCTATCAACGCCGCCCGGTCCATTCCTACCGCCGGCGTTCGAGCGGGCGCCGGCGTCTCCGTCGCCGCCGGTGCAGGAGCTGGCGTCAGTGTTGGCTCGGATGTGGCGGTAGGCACCGGCGTATAAGTCGGATAGGGCGTATACGTGGGCAACGGGGTGTATGTAGGAGCCGGTGCAGCCGTCGCCGGAGGAACCTGCGTCACGGGACCCTCAGACGTGCAGCCTACCGCCAACAACGCCAACACCAGTAGCACGGTGATCACCTGACCCGCTCGGAAACTCGGCGATCCCATGCCATACCTCCTTGTTTTCTTCATGCTACGCCACATGACACTGACCTGCCATCAATACCTATCCCGACCACAGTTCCTAACCTGGACTTTGCACAAAAGTTAGATAAATCATAAGAACAGGGTAAGCTGGCCGGACCCTCCTGGAAAAAGGCCAAGCGATGCTCACCCTGCCCAACACGATTGTACCCGTACTCCATCCCTTCGCCATGCTGTTTCGCAGCCCGACCTGGCTGAAAGCCCAAATCCTGCTGATCGGCGCGATACTGGCTCCCGGCCAACGCACCGTGGCATCGGCGCTCCGTGTCATGGGACTGAGCGACGACCGCAACTGCGCCCGTTATCATCAAGTGCTCAATCGGGCGGTGTGGTCGCCCCGCCAGGCGGCACGCATCCTGTTGGGACTGCTGATCCTCTACTTGGATCAAGGCGATGGTCCGTTGATCTTCGGCATACGAGCCTTTTACCAATCACGAAACCCTGGAACGGCGCCGCGGTCCTAAAATCAAATCCTTGGGCATCTACCGCGATGCGGTGCGTTCCAGCCGGAGCCACCTGGTCAAGGCCAGCGGTCTGCGCTGGATTTCCCTGATGTGGCTGGGCCAGGTCCCCTGGGCGGGACGCTATTGGGCCTGGCCTTTTCTCACCGTGCTGGCGCCTGCGGAACGCTACTACCGGCAGCGCGGACGCCGCCACAAAAAACTCACCGACTGGGCGCGGCAGATGGTCATGCAACTGCGCCGCTGGCTGACCCAGCGCCCCCTGGTGCTGGTGGGCGACGGCGGCTACGCCGTCCTGGACCTGCTCCACTGCTGCCAATCCCTCCGTGAACCCGTTACCCTCATCACCAGATTGCGCCTGGACGCGGCGATATGGGCCAGCGGTTGCGAGAGCCTCGAACCTCATCACCAGATTGCGCCTGGACGCGGCCCTCTATGAACCGGCGCCACCACGTCAACCGAGCCGGAACGGTCGGCCACCGCTGAAAGGCCGACGGCTGCCCGCGCTGAAATCACTCGTCGACCATCCCGGTCAGTCCTGGGCCACCGCGGTGGTGGCCTGGTACGACGGCACGACCCGCACGGTGGAGCTCACCTCGCAAACTGCGGTCTGGTATCGTTCGGGCAAGCCGCCGGTGCCCCTGCGCTGGGTCTTGGTTCGGGACCCCCAAGGAGAATTCGCTACACAGGCTCTGCTGTGCACTGACCTGGCCGTGGACCCGGTGCAGGTTCTGGAATGGTTTGTGCTGCGCTGGCAACTGGAGGTCACCTTCCAGGAGGTGCGAGCACATCTGGGTGTGGCGACCCAACGCCAGTGGTCCGATCGCGCCATTGCCCGCACCACGCCGATCCTGATGGGCCTATTCTCCTGGACCACCCTGGCGGCTCACTTGATGCAGGAACAACTGCCCATGAGCCATCGCACCGCGGCCTGGTACGCCAAGCCGTCTCCAACTTTCGTGGATGCCAGCGCTCTGGTGCGCCGCCACTTGTGGCTGGCGTCGGAGGGTTTTTCACTGTCCGACGCAGAACCGGATATATTGAAAGTCCCGGCTGTCCTGTACCACCGACTTGTAGATTCACTCGCCTATGCGGCTTGAAATGTGCAAAGCCTAGCTAACAACCTGGCAGTCCCAGTTCAGCCAAGTCGTTTTCGGCACGTCCCGCAATCCCGCCGGCACACATCCGTCCAGGCCGTTCCCGCCCAGATACACCCTCTTCAGGTGTCAATTCCAGGATGACGGAGTGGTGTGCCATCCGGTACGGGTCGCCTCCGGTAAGGGGCATAATCGTACGCTAAGGCTGCTATCGGCGCTTTGGCCACCGGTATTCGCCGGTGAGCAGGATGTGGGCCCACCCAGGGGGTGAGATTTGGGCCGGGATCTCGAGCTCGACCGTCGGCCTGCGTGTTTCCGCTGCCTGACCGCTTCGCCGAGATAGGCGGTATTCCAGTAAATGACGATGGCGGCGAGCAGGTTGAACCCGGCCATGCGGTCATGCTGGCCCTCGCTGGAGCGGTCGCGGATTTCGCCCTGGCGCCCGATCCGGAGGGCGTGATGAGCCTCGCCCTGGTTCAGGCCGATGTTGGCTCGGCGCTGCATATCGGCGTCGAGCGGCCAGTCGACGATGAAGAGCGTTCGTTCGACTCATCCCGGCAGGCGCGGCGCTGTCCGTAAGGGGATCGTCCAGCGGACGGCTCAGCTTGTCGCCCCGACCCCCGCCAAACCGGAGCCAGGAGCGTCTCATATGAATGGTACGGTAACAATTGCGGATGCGGGGCCCTATCCGTACACTTCCCCATGACGGAAACACTCATCACAGGAACAGAAATTCACCAGGGTCTTGACCCGGGACGTACCGGGTGATGGACTGCAGCTCCCAGGGTGAACCCAGTCAGGGCGTGCTGCGTCGTTCCAGCAGCGGCTCGTCCCCATAGCTCCTGCCGTAGCGTTTGACCCCGTATCGGCATCAAACGCTACCAGACCCACCGATAGGTCCTTCCGGGCTTTCTCCGGTACTATGCCGTCGTCGCGCCATGAACCCTGGGCTTCGACCACCCAGACCAATGGGTCCGGGATCATCGTCCCCGCCGAACTCCCTCGCATCGTCTCGAACTCGCTCGTACGCATCAAGCGGACGGTCGGAGAATGGGGTTTGCCGGTTACATTCAATTCGGGGACATTGAAGCTCAGGTACGCCAGGCCCAGCCGGGCGGCCAGTCGCTCAGAGATTCGGGGCTCTCCGTCCGTCGCCGCCGGCAGGTGATCCTTCGGTATTGCCCCGAAAACGGACAGCTTTAATGTAGGGTCCGTCATGATGCCCCGGGAGAGTTCGCCGGACTCCAGCCAGAACGCCCTCACCACCGAAGTCCCGTCAGCGAGCCGGAAACCGAGGAAGTAGCGCGGACCGTCGTGGTCGCGGTTCCGTTGGTTGACCGGAGCCTCCAGCGCCACGTCAACGAACCGCCGGATGGTTGGTGCTTCATCGATGGTGGCAAGGACCATCATCTGGTCATCATCATTCAGTATGTCAATGGCCGTGATCTTGTCCCGTATGTCCAGCAGGTCCTCGCCGAACTTGGCGGAAGGATTGGTGTCGGCTTCGTACAGGGTCGGCTTACCTCCTTCGAACGTCGCCAACCGGAACTCAGGTGCGTACCCCTTGACCGCGTAGACCTGCGTTCCCGGGTTCAAGTAGGTGGCGTCGCCGTCCTGGGAACGGTAGAAGGGGCCCGCGTAGCCGTCCAGCCGGAAGGCAATTCGGTAGAGCTCTGGCCCCAGATGCTTCTCCGTGAGGTCAGCGTGATCCGCGCGAGTTATTTTCCCAACCAGGTTCCACCGTCTCATGTATTGGATGCTACTGAACTTCACCACGGGAACCCAGCCGATGGTGTGCGGTTTGGGACTGGCGTCTTCGCCGTTCGTGAGGACCGCCGTGATGCGGGCCATCTGGCCCTCGTCGCCAAGGACCGCGTCCAGGCGGCTTGAACCGTCCCCACGCCCATCGTGTCGTTCCAAGACCATACCGTTGCGGTTCAGGATGGCCTGAGAACCGGAAGGCACATGGGTCACGTAGGCAACCTTCTCCGGCATCTCGGACGTTAACCCCTCCACGAAGGTAACCACGACGTCGAATTCCAGGTCCAGCCTGTAGTTTTCTGAGACCGCTTCTGATGCGCCCGGCGCGGATGGTTGTGGAGCCGAAGTTGCCGGAGGAGCGTCCCGTGGTGGCATAGCACCACAGGCTGCCAGCAGCAAGGCCGCCGCCCCGAGCACCGCAAATGTCAGGAACAACTTCATCATTTGAGCACCTGCAGTTGGTGGGGTGGCGTCACCAGTCTCTCTGGGGGATCCATCATTAGGGATCCTCTGATCAGGTAGGTTCCGGCGGGAACGGGCTCGCTCTGGTTATCCACCTGTTCCCAATCGCCGACGAGTTCCATCTCCTCGCCGGGCTCCACGGTTTCGCCGACCATCGCATCCAGGATGATTTGCCCACACTGCCAACGCCAGACGTTTTCGCCGGCGTTGGTCGCAACTGCGAAGTCGTGGGAGGGTATCCCGCCCATCGGGACCTGGACGGCTCCATCGCTGATGTTTCACAGCGTTAACGTCATGCGTACCGCCTCCCCGTAGGCCACTTGGGACGGCGCCTCAAGCGAGTAATCGATGGCGGCGAGAAACGTTTGGTTCGGGGACTTGCCTTTGTCGAGGAGGCTCAGTGCGTCGGTGCTGCATCCAATTTCGATCACGACGGCTTCCCGTGGCACATCGGCCTTCGCTATGGCGGCTTCCATCTGTTCGAGAGCTCCGCGCAACGGGCGAATGCTGATTGCGATGCGTTTGTTCCTCTCGTCCACGGCCGACAGATAGATGTAGATGCCGGGAAATCCCACGGCTGCCTCTTCCACGGCCTTGATGAGCCATGCCGTCAGGTCTTTCATCCTGTATTCGGTCCCCGCAGGCGCCGTGGGTGGAAGAGGCGGACGGTCCGCTGGCCCGAACACGAGGGCGTCGCCAGTCTTGGTTCGGACGACCAGCCGGTCATCGAGGACGTGGTAGCGCTCTGAGATTGCCAGGAGGTCGAGGAACCGGCGTTGATGAGGAGAGATTCTGGCATCCCCGTCGCACGTGTTGTGCGTACTCAGGGCTGCCTCGGAAAAGGATATTGATCCGTCCGTCCCGACCAATACCTTTCCTTCTCCGCCGGTTGTGTGCTAAGCGTACGAGTGGCACCCCAGCGACCCTTGGACGGTTTTATGGTCGAACTTAGCGGTGATGTTGGAGCCCGGCGCCACATCGGTGTGCTCAACCCACCTCATGCCGGATTGGCCCGAACGGGATTCCAGGAACCGGATCAAGGTCCATTGCCTGTCGGATATGGCGTCTGGTGGTTGGGGCAGCGGTGCGAAGGTGAGCGTCTTGCCCCTGCTGGTACGCACCACCATCCGCAGTGACCGCAGGACCCCTTGGACGTAGAAGGTTGAGTATTCATTGGCCCATCCGAAGTCCTCCATGAAGAGATGCTCTCGGTTGACGGCGTCCCTGGGGCATCCTTCCGCGGAGCCGGCCATGCCCGTGTAGGAGATTCTGATACGGCCCCATTAGCGGTGTAACCCAAGGCGTAGTCGCGGCACGCGGTGGTTCCGACGGTTGCCCGGTCATCGAGGAAAACCACGGTCGTGGGTTCTTCGCCGTAGGTTCCGTTGCGGTCCACGAGCCGCCAACTGGTACCTGCCAGATCGATGGTTCGTCCAGCTAATGGCGTTTGCCTGGCGAACACCAGCGCGACGTCTCCGGAACTGTCAATGATGTGCAGGCGGCCGTCTACAACGCGGGCTCTGGCCTGCTGCGTCATGACGCCCAGGACCGGTTCGCCTGGTCGAGGATGGTGTCCGTTAGACAGTCTGCCATAGCGCCGCCAAATGGAGGCACCGAAATCGTGCCATCCGGTTTGACTACCGACGTTCCCGACTCGTGCCGGCCGCCGAAGGAATTGCAGCCGTCGAACCCGCCGAACTGCGGGCCGTTGATCGTCAGCGTCAGATACGTTCCTGCGATGGGCGGTTGCCCATCGACGGACTCCAGGATCCAGGTTGCGCCGTCAATCGAGGCCACGGTGGGCGTCGGTTCTGGAACCCCCGCAACGACAGCGATCTCGGGCTGCGGATCAGTCCTCGCGCCGGTGCAGGCAACGCCAACCGTCATTAGAAGAACGATGGCCAGCAGCGCCTTCGACCCATGTATCCATGCGGGGCGCGCCTGCCGCGACCCGGTAATACTGATGAGCTCCACTTGATCGGTTCTTCTTTTCTCGGCCAGGATTCCGGCCACGACGGCGATCATGGATTACAACAATATGTGGCCAGTTTGGCCAGAGGCGGCCGGCGATCCCATGTCGACGATAGACGAAATCGCGGGATCAACATTCGCCGGCAGCGGTTTCCACGGCCGACCGAGGAACTATGAGTGTACAATCCGCCTTGACAGATTTGTGATGCCGTCCCGCGGCCTGGTAAGCGCGGAACCCTACGCGATGCCAGGAGAGATTTCGCTCAGCACAGGTGAACAGTTATGAGTGTATCAAGACACTCAGTCCTGACGCGTTTTCAGGTGACTGCCCGTCGGAAGCGCGGTCAATGGCCGGTTGGGGCGTGACCTTGCTACCAACCAATGGCGCTTTCCTTCACACAAAAACGCGCTGCCCGCATGTGGGAAATCAAAGGTCGGCACTTGTCGTTTTCCTCGTTGTCACAGCGATGGTTTTGGCCTGCAACGGCGGTGAAAGGTCTCCGTCGAATCCCACTCCGGCGCCGATTGCAGCACCCGGGACAGTGGACCTGGACACCGGCATCCGGTTGGTCGACTTGTTCGGCAACGATGCGGTGGGCTACGACCGGGACGGCGAGTTGTGGCTCGTTGATGTCCGCACCGGCAAATCGACCCGGTTCACCGACGATGGGTACCCAAAGCACGCGGTTGCCCTGAGCGCTGACTACGTTGCTTGGGTTGACCAGCGCCGGCAGATCCAATTGCCAGGTTACCCCACCCGGGTGGTAACAGTTCAGACTTGCTGAGCCGTTTCCGCGTCCAACCCGTCATTCCGGACTTGATCCGGAATCCACAAAATCCTTGCCCACTCACGTTTGCCGGTTTCTTGGATACCGGCGTTCGCCGGTATGACGGTTTGCGTTCCTGACGGTCACCTCGAGTCTGAACAGTTACCCCGGGTGTTGTCTGGCGACGTGTTTGTTCGCAATCGGCACACCGGAGAGGAGCAGCGCATTACCGACGCGCCAGCCACCAGAGAAGGTCTGCAGACGTCCGGCTCCCACCTGGTTTGGCAGGACAATCGCAACGGGTTGCTGGCAGGCCGCACGCAGGATTTCGACATCTACGCCTATGATTTGGAGCAGGAGGTGGAGATCCCGGTGGCGGTGGCTCCCTGCCAACAAAAGACGCCGGCCATTCACGAGGATATGGCGGTCTGGTCCGACAACCGTACCCGGCCGGAGGACGCCCCGTCCCGAGCGGGCTGCTCCAACTGTCCGGACAATCCCTTCGACATCTATTCCTACAATCTGAAAACCGCAGAGGAAAGACCGCTGGTGGAAACCGGCGGCCACAATGGACGGCCGTCCATTCATGGTCAGCGGGTAACGTGGCAACAGTTCCAGGAACGCGACGAGTCGGTAATCGTCCTTCTGGACCTCGAAACCGGTGAGTAGACAATCATCGGGGACGGCGGCCGCGGCAGATCGAGCCCGATGATTTCCGAGGACTACGTGGTCTGGGCGGTCGCGGAACATTGCGATGTGTTCGGGATTCCCCCAAGCAAGGCGCAGACCGGCGTGTACGCTTACCGGTTGAAGACGGCTGAAGTCCGCCAGTTGTCAAACTACGTTGAACCTATGGCGATGCTGCGCGCAAATGTGGCGTTAATTGCCGAAGTTTGCTTCGGGGTGAGGAGGCAATACGCGGTCCATCTCGATTGAGGCTGACAGTCACTGCGCCACCGATACACCCACACGGTTCGAGGTACATGAGATGCATGAGCTCCGCAGACGGCAAATCAGGTCCATATTGATCACGGCGTGCATCTTCGCGGTCCTGGCGGCCACGATCGGCGTCTTGGTCAGCGCCGGATTGTTTTGGCGAGCCAACACGCATAAAGGCTGGTTAGTCCACGTGGCCCCCGACACCTTGGTACAGTCCTCCCAGCACATCATCGTGGCCCGCTACGAGGACGAAGCGGTGCATGAGATCCCCAACTCCTCGTTGTATCCTAACGCTCCCACATCGTTCACCGACGTATACCGCCGGTTCGAGGTGCTCGAATCCCTGAAGGGCGATTTCGAGCCTGGCGCAACGGTTTACGTCGGGTGGAATGCCGGATACACCATCACCAATCCCGAGACCGCAGAGCCCGAATTCAGACCGCGTGAAGTGCTCCCGATACCTGAGGATGCGGATTACGCGCTCTTCCTCAATTGGCTGTGGGCCAGGTCACGCCATCCGGACGATCCCCAAACCAGGATTTGGGGAACTCCGAAAGGACTGGGGATCGCCCTGGTGGACTCCCGGGGCAGGCTCTCATTCCAGACCAACGATTACTACCGGGCGGCGCTGAAGGACCTGGGTTTCGAACCTGTTCCCGGATCCGGCGCCCCGTTTGAACTCACTACCGACGGCGTGAAGGAATTGCTGGCAGCCGAGTACGCCAGCCCCCAATAGGAAAAGGTTCTCCACATGATGCGACCAGATTGGGCATGAAGCGCTCACTTTCGACTGCCCGACCGGACCGCAACTGTGCCTGCAGGATGGTGGACGGCATCGGGGTATCTGCTCCTTGGCTTGGTGGTACCAGAGATCATGGAGTCCAACCGAGGAACGTTGTTCCTGGCAGACTCGACTCCCTGTAGAACGGCATAGAGATAGTTCTTCCCTCGAACTTTGGCAGCCAAATGAGGAACTTACGAGAGGCTCGCAATGGAAGGGATCCCGCATCGGTAAGGTCATCCGAATTACACCAGCCAATCCGACGCAGATCAGAGGCAGGCGGCGAATTGACACGCTCCGTTTTCCGTATCCAGTTGAGCCAAGTGCTGGTCTTCACGCTGGTCGTGTTGGTACTCAGTGTCCTCGGGATCGCCGGGTGCGCAACTGTAAAACCGCAGGTCGCCTCTCCCGTACCGAGTCCCTCACCGCATAGCGTCGTGAAAACCACGCGTTCGCCTACCGGGTCGGCCTCGCTCGCGGCCATCGAGGAAAGCCCCAGCGTTGCTCAACTGAAGGCATGGTACCGGGCAGTGCAGGAAGAGGCCGCAGGACAAGTTCGCGGCATCACCTGGAGCGGAGTGGACGTGCAGAACAGTCGCATTGAATTCGGCCTGGTCCCGTTGCGCGGAGACCGCGAGCAGTTGGAGGCGGCGATATCGCGGGCAAAGGTCCCAAGGGAAGCCATCGATATTGAAGTTGGATGCCAAGGTGGCGCACTGTTGCGCATCGAATTCGGTGCTGCTCCCAGCGAGGAATTGCGCCGAGCCATCGACCACTCGCTGGAGGTGGTTTCCCAGGCTGATTACGGTGAGACGGTATCGATGAAGTTGACGCTCAAGAACAGCAGCGATCAACCAGTGCAGTTTTACACCGGCAGGCCTCCCCATGACTTTGTGGTCGCAACGGTCTCTGACCAGGAGGTCTGGCATTGGCGGTGCGGAAAGGACTTTCCGGCAGTAATGGAGGAGATCAACCTGGAACCCGGCGAGGAGCTCGTGCTCGTCGGCGAGTGGGAGCAGATGACCAATTGGGGAGAACCCGTCCCGGCAGGAACCTACTTGATCAGAGGCATGCTCGTAATGGAACCAGCCGGCATGTTGGCGACGCCGTCCCAAGAGCTGAAGGTGCTCAAGTAATGCCCGGTGTTTGGTTGGCCTTACGCCCATTGAGACCTTCGTCGTCTTGGGACGGGGGAACCCTTTCTGAGAAGCCTGACGCCGTGGCTGTCGTCATGCCGTCCGTTTCCTCATGCTCCACCTTCTGGGACTCTACCCGCCGATGAAACTCAGCCTTATGTCATGCTTGTCGATGTTTCTGTTCGCCTTCTTCCTGGCCTGCGGGGGTTCCGGGAGTATGTATGTGCCGGCACAGGACGTGCCCACTCTCATCCCGGGCCCCAGGTCCACGGATGGCCCGATCTGGGTGGCTGAAAGATTGAACGGGAAACCAGTGATAGGGATATGGGGAACCGTGCTGACGCTTTCCACTTACGAGGGCTCTGCCGGAGGTCACGATGGGTGCAACCACTTCGGCGGCGGCCATGAGGATGGCTCCTATGTCGCGCAGCCCGATGGGACCATCTCATTCTCCGGCTTCGGGAGGACACTCGCCGGGTGCCCTTTCCCTAAAATACTCACGGAACGTCGCAGCGAAAACTACAGGGCCGCCTTGGCAGACGCGAAACAGTACCGGGTTCGGGACCATCGTTTACAAATCCGGGACGGGTCAGGGAAGCTCCGCCTGGTGATGGTCAACAAGTCCCCGCTGGTCGGCGTGGCCGAAGACCTGACCGGGACGGCATGGCGTCTCGTCTCCACCGACGGGAAAGCACCCCGCGGCGTATCGCCCACGCTGGCCTTCTGGGATGAGACATTCGTGAGAGGAACCGTCGCCGGCTATGGCTTCGTGGCCCAATACGACCGATGGCGGACGAGCATCCGCGTTCGGGCCACAGCCGTTACCGGCGCCGAGACCAGCCGGGCATCCCGCATCTCAGATCGAAACATGCGAGATTTCATCCAGGACATAGGGCGATCCGGGAGACACGCCGTTCGCGAAGAGGATGGGATCAGGCTCCTCCGAATACGCACGGGTCAAGGATATCCGCTGGACTTCGAGGAGCTCATGCCGGCGGTGGAAAAGATATCGGACACGGAGTGGAGTCTCCAATCAATCATCGAAGTGCGTCGGGAAGAGTACCGCGCAGGTGGACCGCCATGCGTGCAGAACGCGCTCCCTGGGTCGGATATCATCGCCAGGTTCACCGAGACGTCCGTCCGTGGGACCGTGGATGGCAGGGACTATAGTCGCGACGACTTGACTCTTGCCATGGTGAAGCCGGGGGAGAGCAACACAGAAGGGTTGGCCGGGTTGGACCCCTGGTACAACGATTTGCCGGACGGAAGATGCCCACGCGAGGATGGAGAGGAGGCCAGCAAACCGGACACAGCCGGCCAGGTCGAACTTTATCTGGAACTTCTGCCCCAGCTGAGACGCTATTTGATATTCGGCGACCGGCTGGTGGTCCTCACGGATTACCATCAGGCGCTGCTGTTCCAGACCGCAAGATCGGGATAACGTGATGGGTCCCGGATCGATCTGCCAGATTGCCGCAGTTCCCCGCAGAGAACATATCAGCAAAGCCGGCGACACTCGCCGTAGTTTTGCCGGCAGAATGGAACCTCGCGAAAGATCCGGTGATACCACCCCACGAATTGCCGGTGCACGATCGTTATCCGGGGCATTCCGCACCCAGCCCAGCGTTGACAGTCCGGTCCGGTCGCTGCCGTAGCTTATGGCACGGAGAGCCAAAGATCCAACCGTCGATCGCGGCTTGAAACTCATTGGAAGTGAGGATGCAGCTGCTGCGCTCGTAGCAGCCTGAGCCCACAGCAAAGCGAGCGGAGGTCGACGCCCGGTCGTAGGACCAGGAGTCGATATCGCCCTCGACCAGGGCCTTGGGCGCGAGTACTCCTTCTGTGGCGACTACAATAGCGAGCATGGCGACGTCCATCCGGCATCCCGACGTCAAGCTGGGTCTGCTTCTGGTGGTGGCCGCGCTACTCCTGGATATGGGAACTTCGGGCGCCTCCTGGACTTGGCTTGTTTCCGACCAGTTCAACAGCACGGCCATGGGAGTCGGTTGGCTGGGGCTCATGGTTGGTTTGGGGAGTTTGTGCGTGGTGTTGGCAGCCATCTGGGTGGACCGCCATCCACCCCACAGAATGATGGCGGCCGGCGCCGGCATACTCGCTCTTGGACTCGTCCTGGTAACTCTTTCCCGTAACTTCGGCACCGCTGCAGCCGGTTTGTTCCTGGTGGGGGCCGGAGGGGCCGCATTTCACTCCCTGGTCTTCTACGCAATTGCCGTCAAAGGGTACGCCCGGTTCAGGGGAACGATCATCGGCGTACTCGGCCTGGTGTTCGGGGCCAATCTGGGAGCCGGAGCATTACGCGACTGGGAATTTGACATCCCCGTCGGATGGTTCGCGCTGGTGCTGGCTCTGACCGGCGGGATTGCGCTCTACATACTTCTCCCCCGGTGGTTCAGGGCGACCTACGATTCAGGGCCGTCTCTACGGGAGACCATCGCCGTTCCCGGCGTCAGAGCCGATTTCGTATCGACCGCCGCCGTACACCTGGTTGCGGCCATGGCATTCGCCTCAAAGTAATTGCATCTCCGGTGGGTTACGGCAGCTACCGCGTCGGCTGGCACCGCTCATGATGCCGAGTACGAAGCCTTGGCCCTGGCTGGCGGAATCGGGGCCCTGGCCTGGGGCGTAGCATCCGATTTCCTTCCCGTACGTTGGCTGCTCATCGCTTTGGCGGTGCTTACTCTGCCGGCAGCGGCTTGGGTCGGGATGATCGATGACCCGGGCGCAGGCGCGTATCTACTATTGTTGGTCCGGGGCGGCTTGATCAGTCTCCCCTGGGTGCTGATGGCGGATCTCCTGCCCAAACAGCATTTCGCGAAGTTCGCCCTGGCCATGATCCTGCTGGGTACGTTGGGCGGATCGTTGGGTCCACTCTACTGGGGTGCAGTATTGGGCGTTTGGGGAGCAGGGTTGTTCGTTTGTATCGCCCTTATCGAAAACTGCGCACTTGCGGCGGTGGTTCTCTGGCGCCCCACTGATCGGAGGGCTGGCAGTTGGACACTCTGGTGGAACAAGCGGCCACGGTGCGAAGACCGGGGGCCGCAATGAGACTCTCGAGAGCAGGAACGGATTCCGCCTGTACGGGCCATGGTCGACACTTGCTGCGAAGACCAGTCTGGACTAAATTTCCGGCGGCAGCGCGCGGTATGACCGGTGAGCGCACCACCATGATGTGCCTTCGGCAGATCACAAGCTCCGCCCCGATCGATGCTCCTGCCGATGCAACGGCGTGGCTACGGCGATGATGTTCTCTTTGTGCCCGGTCAACGAGTTCAAGTTCTTGACGTTTCTTTCCCTTTTCGCCGTCGCATTCCGTACCGGCTCGACGACCGGATTGACCTTGAATTGGCAGCATAACTGGGTAAGGAAACTGACGGGACTGGCAGTCGGTTCCGCTGTGGGGGTGCTGGCGGTGGTGACACTGGCCCATATGGTTGACGCCGCGGGCACGGGCTCAGTGCCTGTGCCCGGCGAACCCAACCGGTATACATTTCCTTGCGGGCCTCCGGACCTGTCCGGCAACGTCACCTTGGGTTGGACTATGCTGTACGCGGTGAAGGTGGCGGCGATAATTCTGACCACGAACTTCGCCACCACCTCCCTGTGGACCATCGGCTCAACAGCTATGCGGTCAGCAGCGCGGTTGATACGGGAACTGCGCCGGCGCAACCCGTCGCAGGAATGATGTCCTGTTGCCGAGGCCAAAACGGTTCTCATCGGTCCTCATGCCACGGTAAACAGTTTGCATTTCCGGTGACATCAGTGGCCCAATCCAGAATGTCCATACTGATCTGGTCGGTGGCCGCGGCGTTGATTCTGTTGGCGGGACTTTCCGGTTGTGGGGAGGGACTCCCCTCAGCCGACTCGTCGGCGACGCTGGCACCGCCTGAGGCCAGCTTGACTGCCTCCGTTCTTCCAGCTCCAACGCCAGCATTGGAACTGCGTTCGGACCGGGAACGGTCGGTCCCGTCCGTGGGATCAGCCGACCGGGACGAGCTGGTGCGGGGAAACAATGCCTTCGCCTTCGACCTGTACCACGCCCTGCGCCACGGTGAAGGCAACCTGTTCTACTCTCCCTTCAGCATCTCCCAAGCCCTCACCATGACTTCCGCAGGAGCCAGAGGCGAGACCCAGCGCCAGATGGCGGACACGCTGCACCACCGGCTGCCGCAAAACGATCTTCATCCCGCTTTCAACGCCCTAGACCGGACCCTTGCTTCCAGGGGCAAGGATCCACCGGGAACACCCGACCAGGACGGTGAAACCGGTCAGTATTTCCGCCTGAACATCGCCAACGCAATCTGGGGTCAGGAGGGTTATCATTTTCTGCCTGACTTCCTCGATGTGCTGGCCGAACACTACGGAGCCGGGATGATGGCCGCGGACTTCGCCGGCGCGCCGGACGAGTCTCGCGTCAGGATTAATGACTGGGTGGCGAAAGAAACCTCAGGGAAGGTCAAGGACCTCCTGCCTCCGGGGATCATAGACCGGTCCACCCGGTTGGTGCTCACCAACGCCATCTATTTCAACGCCTCGTGGCTCTGGCCCTTCAGTCCGAGGGATACCGAGGTACGTCCCTTTCATCTGGACGGCGGCGGAATGGTGATGGTTCCGATGATGAGGGAAACCTCCAAGGATTTCTACGGATATGCCAGGGGCGTCGGGTACCAGGCGGTTGACCTGCCGTACTCCTGGGGAGAGTTGTCCATGACCATCTTGCTGCCCGACGAGGGTGGGCTGGAAGAATTCGAAGGCTCGCTGGACTCGGAAATGCTTGACCGGATCATCGATGAGATCCAGATTGACTACATCACCCTCACGATGCCTTTGTTCGAGTTCGAATCTGAGTTTGACTTGGGAGCTACCCTGGCTGGAATGGGGATGCCCGACGCCTTCGGCGCCGGAGCCGATTTTTCAGGCATGACCGGCTCCAGGGACCTTTGGATCCGTGCGGTAGTACACAAGGCGTTCGTTTCAGTGGATGAAAAGGGGACCGAGGCGGCGGCGGCCACCGCCGTGGTCATGCTTGAGTCCGGTGTCAGCAAAGAACCCATCGCGGTAACGGTGGACCGGCCCTTCATCTTCCTCATCCGCGACACCGGCACCGGCGCGGTCCTGTTCCTGGGCCGCGTGTCGAATCCGGACCCGGCATGAACTGCCGGGGAGCTCGAACGATGAGGGGCTGTCTGGCTCTCGCCGAAAGCGGCCGTCGCGCATGAGCAATCGTTATGCGCTGATGAACCAAAGGATCGTTTCCCACTCCGCTGAAGGGAATGGCAGTGGTGGAGGGTTCTTCGATGGCGACGTTGGACTGGAGTATTGCCCAAGGTGGGAGCGGACCATTCGGCTGAGCATCTGGGGCCGTACTTCAAGGCTTACTCGGTTCAGTGCTTTCCTGCAAGGCGGGACAATCGAATGATGTCGACCCGCGACGGACCGACCGTCAGGAATACCGACCCCTGCACAATGGCGGCGTTAACCTCTACACATTGATATTGATGTGGAGCAACATAGGCGGAGACTTTCAGCCCCGCTTACGAGATTGATATTGGCAACGGGCGCCGGAGCAGACGCCCTTGGAATTGCTTACCCCCCAATGCCTGGACATGAAGGTTCTCCCACTTCCGTAGGGGATGATCTCGCAGTGGTCAAAAGTTGGCTTGTGTTCGTCGTCTTGACGGTGGCGCTGCTGGCCGAGTTGGCGTTGGGCTACGGGGTGGAGGAGAGCCGCGATGAGCGGCCGGTGATCGACGTGGCGCCGAGTGTCGGCGTTTGGTCGGAGCGAATGCGGCGCGCGCGTGCTGACAACTCCCTGATCTTTTTTCAAGACTGGGTAGGTTCCCGGACCAAGGCGGTGGGCCGCGTTCATCAAGTTTTGCCGGATGGCGTGGTGGTATTCCGGGAGACTGGTGGTGAAGCTCCCGACCTATGGTGCGCTCCGGCCGGTTCCGTCAAAGTTCCCCGCTTCAGGAGGGGACACTGGGCCATTCTCCACGGTCAGGTCGTTGACTTCGTGCCGGGTCATGGCTCGACGCACGGGTACCTCCTGCTGCGGGAGTGCGAGTTCCGGCGTGTCATTTTCAGCAGTTTTTAGACCCTTATCGCCGGCCATTCAGGGGAAAAGAACTGCTATGACTGCGTCCCCGGCGCACGGTGGCCATGTCCGGAGGTAGCTGGGTACTCCCTGCGCGCCCCCGAACACCGGAACCGCGCCGGCATCGGCGTAAATGGCACATCCGAAATGGTGCCCGAGCTGGGTGGCGACGTTCCTGGCCACTGTTCCGAGCGGGTTCGCGCACAGCATATCAGTCGCGTTCGGGCATCAGCCGGGATGGCAGTGGTCAGTACCTGGTCTCGATGTTATTGATCCCAGGTCGATCAGCGATGGCTAGGGCTGGCGCCGGCCTTGACTTCAGTGATGACGCCGGCGGCCACCGCGGCCCTGATGACGTGGTGGCGGCAGTAGTCCTGGCCGCCGATCCGGTACAGCGTCTTGACGTAGACGGTGTGGGGAACTCGGACGGGCGGCTCCATTTCGGCGTCGCAGGCAGCGCATTTCGGCATGGCACTCACCCCCGGATGTTTATGTGGCGTTAACCGGATTGTAGTGAAAACCGGCCGTACCCCTTTGCGTTTTGCCCGGGACGGCGCCATGCGGTGGACCGGTACCCAATGGTGTGCAATGGTTTCCAATGCATTGGAAACCAATACATTCCATACAATTCATAACCATTCCATTTAATAGGTATGGATACCATTGGAATGGATACCTATGGTTTGGTCGCCGGCGTCGCTGATGTGGCCCCCGCCGTTCTCACGCGGCACGACCGGGCGTTCCCATCGGGCTATCGGGAGGACAGCCTGTCGCCGGGGACGGTTTTGGGCCCGCGTTGGTCAGGCAAACGACGGTGGAAAGAGCCTCTGCGCCCGTCTTGCGCACGTCCATTTGCCGCGCGATAATTACCTTTATCGCGCATCTTTCACCCGCTGAAATCACCCTCCGGAGACCCGCCGTTGATCGCCCCGGTCATTGATGTCCAGACCCGTCGCCATGCCGCCGGTGAGGCGACACCGCATCGGCGACCAGTTGCCGGCCGTGGTCCACCCGGGTCCGGACCCGGCCGCTACCGATCTCTGCCGTGACCTGGTTGCCCATACCAACGTGGAGGCCGTCGTCCTCTTCGGCTCCCGGGCCATCGGCGGCTGGGACGAGCAGTCCGACCTCGACATGATCGGCGTCCATTCCGCCGCCGATGACAGCGATGACCGCAGCAAAGCCCTGGGACGCACCCTGGCCGATCTCAAAGAGTGCCACTACTCGGGTTATCGTGACTACGACAGTCCCCATCACGGCGTGGTGGACGGGCTGATGATCGAGACTACTGAGAATTACCACGCCTACCGCCGCACCCTGAACCACGTCATCGCCCGGGCCGCCCGGGAGGGGCGCGTCTTCACCAGGGATCCCGGTGCCGAGGACAGCTATCGCCACGACGGCGACGTCTCCAACGAGTGGGATCTGGTGACCCTGGAAAGGTTCAAGAGGGTGTGCGAGGAAGCCGGCGACCTGGACTACGTGCGCCGGTCCTGGCTCGATCGATCCCGCCTGAGCCCGGTCCTGAACGCCATGCGCGGGCGAAACGCCCACGGGCTGCTCTGGGACTCGGGCGCGGCGCTGCTTTCCATCCTGGGCGTGATCTACCCCCGGGACTCAGTGGCGGAGACGGCCGCCGCCATCGCCCGGCACGACGCCGGCTGAGCCACGCCTTCCGGAGCGACCTGGACCGCATCGACCAGTATTCCAGCTGCGGTTGCGAGGTGGTGGTCACCGATCCCATCGACGACATCCCCGCCATGTGGCGCGATCTGGAAATCGACCGGGGTGCCCTCTGGGAACGCATCCGCCAGCTCAGCGGGTACGACCTGTACGCGGCCCGCGAAAGTCCCGGCCCTGGACCGTGAACCCCATCGCCCCATTCTGATAACTCGTTTCCCCTTATGATTCCGACGGAGCCGTAATGACCACCACCGCCAGCGATTACCAGATAGTCCCCCAGGAGGCAGCACCGGCGCTGCGGGCCGCCGACCGGGGCGTGGCTTCGTCCCTGGAATCGGTCCTCTCCGATAACACCCGCCGCACCTACGATACCCAGTGGCGTATATTCACCGGTTGGTGTTCCGAGGTGGGGCTTACCTCCCTGCCAGCCGAACCCCTCACCGTGGCCCGCTACCTAGCCGCCCGGGCCGGTTCCGGCGCCAGCATCGCCACCCTGCGCCTGGCCACCTCGGCCATCTCGAAAGGTCACCAGTGGGCCAGGCTGGAATCGCCCTGCCGGGGCCCGGGCGTGCGCGCCTCTTTAAAAGGACGGAGCCGGCGCCTCGCCAAGCCCCAGCGCCAGTCCGGCGCCCTCACCGCCGACGTCGTCGCCGTGATCCGCATCACCGCCGTCCAGCCACGCCGGCGCGGCCGCGTTGACCTGGGGCGACGTCCAGCGCTGGGACGACGGCTCCGGCCGCTCACCGTGGTCCGCTCCAAGACCGACGCTGAGGCTCAGGGCGCCGTGGTGGCCATCACCCCCGCCGCCATGCAGGCACTTTCCGCCATCCGGCCGGCGGGGGCTGGCGGTGGTGAGAAAGTGTTCGGGTTGTCGGAGTCCCAGGTCGCCAGGCGGGTGAAGGCCATTGCCAAAGCCGCCGGCCTAGCCGACTGGGAATTCTTCAGCGGCCACAGCGGTCGGGTCGGCATGGCCCGGCGCATGGCCCAGAACGGTGCTCCCACCCACGAGATCGAGCGTCAGGGCCGCTGGAAGCAGGGTGGCGGCATGGTCGGCTGCTACACCCGCGGCGAGTCCGCCGGTTCAGCGCTCAGGTATCTGTAGCCGCTACCCGCGGGGGCTGGTCAGCGACTATGTTCGGCGGTTGCGTTCCGGACTAGTATTACAGTCGCGCTTACCTTTGGTAGGATAGGCCCATGATTACTGGTGAGAGCGGAGGGGTTGGAAATGGGTCAGACATTACTGGAGCGAGAGGCCGTGCTGGAGGAAACGCTGGACTGGGAGGCTGGGCTCCAGGCGCTGCACGGGCATATCGCGTCGCGTTTCAGCCGCAGTGAGTCTCGGCAGCGGGCGCTGGCGTACCGGCAAGGATTGCTGGGGTCGGTGGAGCGCAAGAATGGGTGGCAGTTGGCAGAATATGCTGGCGACGCCACGCCGGACGGGGTGCAGCGGTTGCTGGCGGTGTACCACTGGGACGCTGATGAGGTGCGGGATGACCTGCAAGGGTATGTGGCGGAGCATCTGGGCGACCCCGGCGGGGTGCTGGTGGTGGATGAGACGGGGTTTCTGAAGCAGGGGCGGAAGTCGGTGGGGGTGAAGCGGCAATACAGCGGCACGGCGGGGAAGGGGGAGAATTGCCAGATCGGAGTGTTCCTGGCTTATGGCAGCCGACGGGGCGCGGCCTTTCTGGATCGGGAGCTGTATCTGCCCCAGGAGTGGGCGGAGGATGTGGAGCGGCGGCGGGAAGCCGGTGTCCCGGAAGGGGTGGTCTTTCATACCAAGGCGCAACTGGCTCAGGAGATGATCGCCCGGGCGGTGGCGGCTGGGTTGCCCTTTGCCTGGGTAACTGGGGATACGGTGTACGGCAATGACCGGCGTTTGCGGCGGTGGCTGGAGGAACAGGGTCTGTCCTACGTGCTGGCGGTGAAGAACAACGAGCCGCTGTGGGCGGATACGGAGCGCAGCACGGCGCAGGTGGCGGCGCGGCAGTTGGTCCAGCAGATACCCGCTGACCGGTGGCAACGCCTGAGCGCGGGAGAAGGCAGCAAGGGGCCCCGTCTCTACGATTGGGGATGGTTGCCAATAGGACCCTGGTCAGCGCCGGATCAGGGGCGTTGGCTGCTGGTGCGTCGCAGCATCGCCGATCCTGAGGAGCTGCCTACTACGCCTGTTGCGGCCTTGGGGACACGCCGCTGGAAGAACTGGTGCGCGTGGCTGGCACCCGGTGGATCATCGAAGACGCCTTCAAGGAGGCCAAGCAAGAGGTGGGGCTGGACGAGTATGAGGTACGCCGGTGGGTCGGCTGGTATCGACACATCACCCTGGCGCTGCTGGCCCATGCCTTTCTGGCGGTAATCCGGTCCTATGCCGCCAGTGGCGATGGTAAAAGGGGGATAGGTGCGTGGGAGAACTCATCCCACTGACCGTGCCCGAGGTCAGACGGTTGCTATGCCGGCTGCTGTGGCTGCCCCGTGGCAGTCCTGCCCTGACCATCCACTGGTCGGGATGGAGACGGCGGCGCCAGGCCCGAGCCATGCAATGCCACTACCGGAGACGCCTTCAGACGCCTGCTCCTCAAGCGCGACTGTAATACTAGAGCCACCCTGACAAAGCGTTGTTACGGCTTCGCCGAGAAGACCGGACATTAACCGCAGCTATTTGGTTTTACGTAATCCCCCCGACCAGTGTTAACACTCGGTAGTGTCGGCCACCGTATTGGCATCCGTCTGCAACTAAACCAAAGCCAAGGTGAAATGCGCAGAGGGATGGGGTAAATTGGTGAGGTAATTGGGTTAGACGATCTCTGGGTTGCGTGGGGTGTGATGATGGGCGTGAGAGAGCTAGACCGGTCTCTGGAACAATGGGAGATGGGAACCAATGACCTGCGGCGGCGGATGATCTTGGCGCCGACGCCCAGAGAGCGGGAAAGGTGGTACGCAATGCTGCTGCTGGCCCAGGGCCTGACGGCAGCGGCCACGGCGGAGGCCTTGGAACGGGATCCCCACACCATCGGCCGCTGGGCGGCAGCCTTTGGGGAGGGAGGACCCAGAGCTCTGATCTTCAAGCAGACCGGCGGTTCCCCCCGCCCTTGACCCAGCGCGACAGGAGGAGTTGAAAGCGGCGGTGCAGCAAACTCCTGCCGCCTCAGGCATCGAACTGGCCAACTGGTATTGGAAGGTGGTGCGTCAGTTTGCCGCGGAAGGGTTCGGCATCACCCTGAGCCGCAGCAGTTGCCTGAATCATCTGCATCGGCTGGGGTTCAGCTTCAAACGTCCCCAGAAGCGACTACTCAAAGCTAACGAGACCCTGAGGGAGGCCTTCGTTGCGGAGTACGGGGCCCTTTTATGGAGGAGGCCCAGAGGACCGGAGCCAAGGTTTTCTTTGCCGACGAGGCCCACTTTCGTGCCGATGCCGAACTGCGGGGCAAGTGGGTGCTGAAAGGGGAACCGGCCCTGGTGGACTCGACCAGCCCGAGCTACGGGGCGAAGGCCAGCTACTACTCGGCGGTGAGCCTGGAGACCGGGGAGGTGGAGTGGATGGAACTGGAAGGCAACAGCAACAGCAAAACGTCGGTTGCCTTCCTGGAACAGTTGCGGGAGAGGCACGACGGGCGACTGAATGTGATCTGGGACAATGCGCTGGCGCATCGAGGCGAGGCGGTGAGAGGACTGCTGAGAAAGCCGGGGCTGAACCTGAGATTGATAAATCTGCCGGGATAGAGCCCAGACTTCAACTCTGACGAAGCCATCTGGGGCTGGGCGAGAGAGGAGGCCACCGGCAATCTGTGCCTGGGGAGCAAGGCAGCGGTACAGGAGAGGATCGGCGGCTTCCTGGCAGGGCTGGCTGGGCGTAAGGAGGAAGTCAAGGGACGTTGCCGGACCGTCTTGCAATCAAGGGCCGAAGCATTCCTGAGGGACTCCCAGCCCGATTCCCGAAGTCCCGCAAATGCACATCCCATCGTTCAAGTCTGACGACGTTAAATGAAAAGCCCTCCGCTGGTGCGGGGAGCTTGCATCCCCCGCATTGACGGGGGGGTGAGCGCCTATTCCAACGATATCGTAGCTGGACATTCGGTACATCCCCGATTATGCGGGGCTAGGGAGCGCTCGCCATCAATATAACACGAACGAGGTAACCCGTCAACACAGGGCAATCGCGTCTTAATAGCATTTTTAGAAACGTGCTAATGTCGGAGGATACATTGAGGGTCGTGGAGGCAGGCGGACATGGCGCAACCACCCAAGCCAACTATTCTCGATCATTTCGCTGAGTTGGACGACCCACGGGTTGAACGCACCCGACGGTATAAACTGGTGGACATCCTGGCGATAGCGATCTGCGCCACCATCTGCGGGGCCGATTCCTGGGTCCACATCGAGCTTTTCGGCAGGAGCAAACTGGCCTGGTTTCAGAGCTTTCTGGAACTGCCCCACGGCATTCCGTCCCACGACACCTTCGGGGATGTCTTTGCGCGCCTGGACCCAGTGCAGTTGCAGAACTGCTTCATCTCATGGACCCAGGCCATCGCTGAACTGCTCCCCGGGGAGGTGGTTGCTATCGATGGGAAGACGGCCCGGCGTTCCTATGACCACGCTGGGAATAAGGGCGCCATCCACATGGTCAGTCCGCCGGAGGCGGAGGCCACGCAGAACAACCTGACCCTGGGCCAGGTCAAGACTGAAGAGAAACCCAACGAGATCACCTCCATTCCCCAACTGCTGGAGTTGCACGGTTGCATCGTCACCATCGATGCTATGGGCTGCCAGCGGGAGATCGCCCAGCGGATCACAGAAGCCAGCGCCGACTACGTGCTCGCGGTGAAGGAGAACCAGGGTCAACTGCACGAGGGCATCCGAGACCTGTTCGAAGGGGCCGAGGCATTCGGCTTTGACGGGGTGTCCTATGACCACGCTGCCACGGTGGGCAAGGGACACGGACGGCTGGAACGCCGGGAATGCTGGGTCATCACCGATGAGGATTGTCTGGACTACCTGCACCCCCAGGGGCATTGGCCGCAACTGAAAGCTGCCGTCAAGGCGATGGGCCATCGTCAAACCGCAGCAGGATCAACCAGCAAACCCCGCTACTACATCAGCAGTCTGTCAGCCTCAGCAGAACAACTGCTGGCCGTCATCAGGAGCCACTGGAGCATCGAAAACTCGTTGCACTGGACCCTGGACGTGAGTTTTGGGGAAGATCAGTGCCGAGTACGCAAGGACAATGGTCCACAGAACATCAACACCCTGCGGCAGATCGGACACAACCTGTTGAAGAACGAGAAAACCCTGAAAGTGGGCATCCAGGGCAAACGCCTCAACGCCGGATGGGATGAGGACTACCTGCTTAAAGTCCTACTCGGATAAGACGCGATTGCCCTGTCCGTCAACACTAATCTTGCCGGCGCGGTGGGCAAAGCGCGTACTTTAGCTCCGCCAGCTCCTCCTACGCTGGGTTGCGCCGGTCCGTGGCGGCCGCTCTCACCCTGGGGCGACGTGCAGCGCTGGGACGACGGCTCCGGCCGCATCACCGTGGTCCGCTCCAAGACCGACGTGGAGGCCCAGGGCGCGGTGGTGACCATCACCCCCGCCACCATGAACGCGCTTTCCGCAATCCGGCCGGCGGGGGCTGGCGGTGGGGAGAAGGTGTTCGGACTGCCGGAATCCCAGATCGCCCGGCGGATCAAGGCCAACGCCAGAGCTGCAGGGCTCGCTGATTGGGAATACTTCAGCGGGCACAGCGGGCGGGTGGGCATGGCCCGGCGCATGGCCCAGAACGGCGCGCCCACCCACGAGGTAGAAAGCCAGGGCCGTGGAAGCAGGGCGGCGGCATGGTCGGCCGCTACACCCGCGGCGAGTCCGCCGGGTCGGCGCTGCGGTACCTATAACCCAATTTCCCCCCACCTCGACAACTCGGTCTGTCGCTGTCTATCCCCGTACGTGCGCAGGAACCCGAGTGGATAGAGAACCTTGTCGATGACCGGGTGATCACGAGCGTGGCGCCAGCCTTAAACTGGCGAGAGTAGTGCTCCAAGGAAGCCTTCTAGCAAGTCGGTCTATCCGAGCCAGCGCCAATGACAAGGTCGCCGCCAACCGGCTCGCTGAGATTGGCCAGGGCTGGACGTCTCTGCTCAACCGCCCGCTTGGCATCGCGCAGGGCGAGTTCCGTCTGTTCGGTAAAGGTCTCTACAGTGTCGGCTTGCAGGTCAAGGCCGGCTATCCCTACGGAGAAGGTAACCGACACATCTCGGCTGACTCCCCGGTTGGTTGTAACCCGAAACTTGTGAGCGCCGAATTCTCGTCGCAAATGATGCATGAACGACACGGCATCGGATGTTTCTGTGTCGATCATCAAAACCGCGAACTCATCACCCTGTTTGTACCTGAAAACCACATCCGTGCGCCTGACCCATGACTTGAGTAGCGCAGCAAACTCCCTCAAGACCGCATCACCGTTTCTGTAACCGTAGGCGTCGTTCACGCCCTTGAAATTGTCAATGTCCATCAGCACCAGCGAAAGAGGTTGAGATGAATCCCTCGCCCTTTTGACTTCCAGAGGCAATCGGCGACGAAACTCCCCGCTGTGAAATAGATTGGTCAGGTCGTCAATGCAAATCAGCCCTTCCAGTCGGCGAATCCTGGGCCCCAGCAGGAGGGCCACGAGCAGTGCGCCAACCAAGCCCGCGCCGCCGAGTGCCACAAACAATACGAAAAGGTTCAATGTTACATGGATGTCCGGCACGGCTTTTTCTCCCTGCTAACTCAGTATCCGCCACCAAGCGAGAGCCTTGACCACTTCCGACGAAAAGTCCTCCACAGCTGCGTGCACACCCTCCCGGATGATGCTGAGCTGGCCGATGTTCATGTCGCTGGCGTTCTCGGCCGGAGAGGCGGTCCAAGCGTCTTCTATTTCCTGTCTGGCCGCCGCCATTACCTCCTCGACCAGACGCTGATAGCTTACGACTGATTGCGGTATCTCCATCCTAAGCCATTTCTCGTGGAACTGCAGTCGTTCTCTTAAGTCATTGATGCGGTCGCCAAGAGCGGTCAACGTTTGCGGAGTGTTATCGGGCCGCCTTCTAATCCGGTAGGGCAGTTCCAGCCATTTCAGGGCGTCGGCAATAGCTTCCGCACACAAAGTGCGCTTTCGTTCCACGGAAGTCCGACGTTGGCCCAGCAAATAGGCGAGGACCGCGCCGATCACACCCGATCCGCCTACAACTAATGCGGCTATGACTGAAGGTCCCAAGTTGGCCACTGCGGCGGACGAGAGATATCCTGTGGAAGGTAGGCTAAATTAGCGGATAGCCGGTGTTCAAGTCAGGTGATTACGCACGAAACCACCGGTAAAGACGCGATTCGCTACGCCTACCTCGGAAATAGTATCCGAATATGGCGCGGCAGGAAAGCTGGGGAAAGCCACACCACCGAGACGGCGATCGCGGTACAACAGGAAGCGGTTGAACTGTGATGCATCCCGCCGAGCCTCTCACTGTAGCCCGCTATCTGGCCACCCAGGCGGACATCGTCACCTTGCGGCTCGCCACCAGCGCCAGTCCGGTGCCTTCACCTCCGACGTCCTGGCCGTGATCCGCCTCACCTCTCAGCGATCCCGAAGGCGCCGCCGTGGCATTGAGACGTCCCAGCAGGCCCAAGAGCGGGCGAGGTTCGACGTAGCCCTGGTGGCCATCACCCCCGCCGCCATGCAGGCGCTTTCCGCCATCCGGCCGGCTGGGGTTGGGGGTGGGGAGAAGGTGTTCAGGCTGCCGGAGTCCCAGATCACCCGGCGGGTGAAGGTGATCGCAATGGCCTCCGGCTTGGCGGATTGGGAGATCTTCAGCGGCCACAGCAGACGCGTGGGCATGGCACGTCGCATGGCCCAGAACGGCGCCGCCACCCACGAGATCGAACGCCAAAGCCGCTGGAAGCAGGGCAGCGGCATGGTCGGACGCTACACCCGCGGCGAAGCCGGGAGGTCGGCGCTGCGTTACTTGTAAAATCTAACCCCGGCACGTGCAGGGACCCCCTCCGTCAGCAGGTCCGGTAGCACAGCTAAACCAAAGCCAAAGTGAAATCTACATTTGCTGAGCCGGAAGCGTCGGCTTGAGTGGTGCGGGGCGGTTCTGCTGCGCGCGCCTGGAGTACAGTTCGACAGCGCCTTTTGACTTCTTCCCTGCGGTGGGCCAGATCGGCGAAGAAGCCGTTCACTTTTTCCCGCACCGTGGCCTTGGTGCCCAGGCATCGGTTGGCGGTTGCCTCCTGGCGTACCCAGCCCCAGATGGCCTCGTCAGAGTTGAAGTCTGGACTGTAGCTGGGCAGGTTCACCAGGCGCAGGTGCAAGCCGGGAGTGTTCAGATAAGTGCGTAGCGCATCTCCCCGATGGGCTGGGGAGTTGTCCCAGATCACGGCCAGCGGTTCGGTGTGCCGGGCTCGTAGTTGCCGGAGGAAAGCGGCTGACGTCTCGGAGTTGCTGTTGCCCTCCAGTTCCATCACCTCCACCTCTCCGGTCTCCAGGCACACCGCCGAGTAGTAGCTGACCTTCTCACCCCGTCGCGGGCTGGTGGAGTCCACCAGGGCTGGTTCCCCTTTCAGCACCCACTTGCCCCGTAGATCAGCATCCGCCTGGAAGGGCGCCTCGTCAGCGAAGAATATCTTGGTCCCATTCCGTCGGCCTGCCGCCGTCAAAGCGACATACTCCGCCACAAAGGCTTCCCGACGCACCGGGTCTGCCTTGACCAACCGCTTCTTCGGGCGCTTCAGCACAAACCCCAGCCGGTACAGGTAGTTCAGACAACTGCTCCGGCTCAGCGCCAACCCGAAGCGGTCCTCCACAAACCGGCGCACTGCCCTCCAGTTCCAGTTGGATAGCTCGATGCCCGCCTGCCTGGGCGCTTCTTGCACCGTCGCCTTCAACTCGGCCTGCTGCTCCCCGGTCAGCGCGGGGGGGGAACCGCCCGACTGCTCAAATGACAACGCCTTGGGACCATCCTCCGCAAACATCGTGGCCCATTGGCCTATGGTGTGAGCATCCCGATCCAACGCCCTGCCTACTGCCGTCGCCGTCCATCCCTGGGCCAGCAGCCACATCGCGTGCCACCTCTCCCGCTCCCGTGGCGTCGGGGCCCGATACATCCATCGCCGTACCTCAGCCTCATCCATACGCCACCGCTCCAGCAGCGTGCCCATCTCCGTCGTGCCCAACTGCAACCCCCACTCCCATTTCGCTCGCCGAACAACCCATCTATCCCCAATTCTACCCAACGGCAATGCGGGTTTCACCTTGGCTTTCGTTTAGGTCGGAACGGGATGCGTCGTTGGAAATGCTGTAGGCAATGCCGGTCACCAGAGGCATCACCGTGAGCACCGACCGCGGTACGACAGCCGGGGCTTCGTCAAGGGATGCCGGAGGTCTTGGATAACTCCCCGCGTGGCCCAGAAGCAGCACTCAACCATTGACCGGCGTACCACTCGGGACGATGGGTATCGTTCCAGCCAGCGGGCTAGGAAGCGTGTCGAAGAAGCGTTTGGCTGGGTGAAAACGGTTGCTGGCGGCCGGAAACTGCGCTACTGCGGGGTGGCCTGCAATCGGTTCTGGATGGAGATGACCACCGCCAGCTACAACCTGGCGCGGTTGGCGACACTGACTGCAAGAACGGTGTGAACTGTAGCACAGGTCTGTCCTGAGCACCGCCGATAACGCTCCTTAACCTGCCGCCTAGCCCGCCACCAATGTCAACTAGCCTGCCTCATTAATCCCAAGCTAGCCCCACGGTTTCGACCAATCATCACCGCCCTCCCACCAGACAACACCTCATTTCAATATCCTGCTAGGTTATTACCTCTGAAATTCGAGCAATTCCCTGTAGTGGATTACTCTGAATCCGCAGAACCTAAGCAGCATATGCTCCAAGTAAAATTGGCTCAGATCATGCAGGTGCACGTAATGTGCTAGGTCGCCGTCCACGTAACGCAGGTGGCCTGGTTTGATAACCGGGTTTCTGTCGAGTGGATGGGTCAAGTAATTCCGTACGTCAACGAGGAGACAGGCACCATCGTCTGGAATTTTCAGGTCGGAGCACAGTTTCTGAGTGACGGGGTTGGCGACCGGGTCCAGTTGACGGTGCGGTATCTTGTAGCATTGTAGGACCTTGCCGAAATCTTCTTTCGCAGTATTTCGAATGGTTCTTCCAAGGGCCATGCCGGCGAGAATTTCCAGTCCACCGCAGCTTTTCGCTACAGCGTCGCGCAAAATTCCAGCACGTCTCATAGCCTGGCTGCTTACGTACGCGTCAATCACTGCAATCAACTCGTCTTTGCTGGACTGCCACCTGCGCCAGAACCGGGGGAAAAAGCGCTCGAGGATGTTTCCCCTTGGCACGTCCCTGTCGTGGTGAAACCAGTTCAGCGTGTTGTGCCGGTGAGCGCCAAATTCGCCCGGTTCGCCATATACGACTTCGCCTACGGCGTCGTATCCGATGACCACGCTGGGAAAGCAGTATGCCAACATCGTGAATGCAAAGAAATAACGCACCCCCTCCAGCACCTCCTTCAGTTCATCGGTTGTGAAGTCTGTGCAGTCTAGTTTTTGTACCACTCCCGTGTGACTGACAATATCTTCTCCGGGCGTTCCATCTTTTGTCAGCGTTACAAGCCAGCCATCTCCAGTATCCATAACGATGTTGTGTGGGGCCGGGGACAGACTGAGGCGAGCCCCGTCGCCCAATCTATCCGCAGCGTCTTGTAGCGGTTGCTGTTGACTACCCATAACACCCTTGACTGATGAAAATTGCTTTTCTGGTGTCCTGAAATCGGCAAACCCCGCTATGCTAAACTCGGCTTTGCGAAGCGCCGAGGAACCTAACGCCACTTGGTTCGTATCCAGCACCAATACGCCCCGGTGCCCGTGGGAAGCATACAAGACTCTCGCGTCTAATGTCGGATTCGAACTGGGTGGTATGGGCCCCCGTGATGGTCTCAAGTCCAATCTGACCGTAGCGTGACTGTGCCATGCGTCCTCGAGCATTGGGTGAGTACCCATAAATTCATCAAACGTTAGCTCGGTGTGGGGAATGCCGCCTGGTCCCGTCTCCTTCCCCGGATCATACGGGGTGGCGCTGTAGTATTTGAAACTCAGGTAGCCTTGGGCGGCGATCGTAGGGACAACAATCATCTCCAAAGACGCACCTTGATATTCCAAGGTTGCATGGACGGGCACGTCCAGTTCTACGCCGATGATCTCGTCAAAGAAAAGCGTTTCCAACCTGTTAAGTTTCATCGTCGTCCCCACTATTCTGCTCAGCCGTTCTTCTTGTCGTTCCGCCGGTAGGCTAGGCCGTTTCAGCCGTTGTACATAGAATGTCGGACACGGGAAATAATTTGGGAGTTATGAATCGGAGACTCTCTCGCCAGGAACTTATGGCAATTTACGCTACGCAACTATGGCTCTGCATCCGCCCGCACGAGGTTCAATGCAAGCAGCCGCTCTAGGATCTCTACATCCGGCAGGTCCGCCGGCCATCCGTATGCCTTAGCCCGAATCCACCGAAGGGACACCGCGGCGGTGGTCCGACACGGGGCGAGGGGTCAGGGAACGGGCTGGCGGAGGCCTGATGTCGGTGAGATAGTCGATGTGGAGCGTGGATGCCGCGCCAAGGGGATGTTGACGGCCCGTAGTAGCGGCGTTGGGCGCGATTTTCAGCGCAGACCGCAGGCGGAGACCGTCAGGGGCCCAGCCTGGCGCGGCTGAGCCAGACAGTTGGGTAATCTGGTGGAGGGGTCAGACGCCGAGGGCGTGGTCAGGAAGGGAGCGGCAGGGCGCGCAATCGAGCCAGAGCGCTGCTGAATTGGTTTCGCCAAGGCCAGCCCTGTGGCAGATGCAGGGTGAGGCGTCGCGCCTTGCGGGTGATGCGTCCGGCCAGGGAGAAGAAGCGCCACCGGAGGGTCTTGGTGGTTGCCATCGGCTCACCCAGCCCGATGCGCGTGGTCCAGCGCACCAGATTGTGGGCGATTACTTGCACCGTCAACCAGGCGGCGTTGGCGGCGAAGCGTCCTGAGGGGAGATGGTTGAGGCCCACGCCGTACTTCAGGTCGCGGATGGCGTTCTCGATCTCGGCGTGGCGGCGATGGTCAGCTTCCAGTTCCAGGGTGTCGCCCTCACGGTCGGTGATGAAGGCGTGATAGCTGTAGTTGGCGATGAGGGCCAGCTGGGAGCTGGGGGTGGGCTCCACTCGCCGGACGATGAGCCTCACCGGTACCGCATCGGGCTCACTGGCAAAGGGAGTATAGATGGTCTCGGCCACGTCGGCGCCGCCCTCCATCCAGTAGGGGATGGGCGTCCAGTCTGCCTCGGGTATGGCGTCAATGAGATTGCGCAGTTGGGGGTGCTGGCGAACGGTGATGGAGTAACGTACCTTCTTATCGCGGCAGGCGGCCACCATGTCGTGGGTGTAGAAGCCGCTGTCCGCCCGCATGGTGAGCAATCCAGTGGCTCCGGCATGGCGCACTCGGCTCACCGTTTCGCGCAGGAAGTTGGCGGCGCCGCGGGCGGTGTTGGCCCGACCCTTTCGCAATCGACACATCAGCACCTCTCCGGTGCCCTCGGCCACGGCGAGGAGCGGGTGATAGCCCCGCTGGCCGGTGTAGCCGTGATGGCGCGCACCCTCCTTGCTCAGACCGTAGGTCTCGCAGATGGTGGAATCGAGATCAATGGTCAGCGGCTCATCTCCTGGACCGGCGCCGAAGGCCCAAGCTTGAGCCAGCACCTCACGGCTCACCCGATCCAACTGGCGCGTGTGGCCCCACCGGAAACTCCGCAGAAACGTACCCAGCGTGGACGGCGCCTTGACTACGCAGCCCAGCACCCGCTCGGTCTCGCCAGCGCGCAACACGTCGGCGTCGTCAATGCAGTCGCCACCGGCCAGCGCCGACGCCACCAGGGTCAGCATCTTGTCGCCAGCATTGGCGCGACCTGGCGCATCTCCCAGGTGAACGTGGCGGTCCACCAACTCTCCCAGCCCCAGGTGATGGGCCAGGGTGATGGGCAAAAGCAGCCCCGCATTGGCCACCAGGCGCTGATCATCAAAGGCAATTTGGATGCGGTCGGGCTGCTCGCGTGGTAGCATCTTTTGGGTGCTCCTCGTTTCGGGTTGGTTTTCTGTTTCAAAAACCATTATCCCCGAAGCCGGGAGCACTTTCTCATCCCTTCAACACGCCGACACGCTCATCTTTTCGGTGGATTGGGGCTTAGCTACCGCCGCGTCCAAGCTGGCGTGGGCATCATCCAGCCATGTCTCACGTTTGTTGTACAGGTTCGTGAGGGTTCGCCTGCGCAGTTCCACCATGCTGACACTCGTTGGATTCAGCCAGTTCTCCCGCAGTTCGTTCAGTACCGCCGCCGCCGCGCCGATGGCCTCTCGTTGCTCTTCCGTCGGATGAGGGAACGGGAACGTTTCGAAGCAGGTCGTGGGTGTGTAGCGAAATCCTGACTCCACTTCACGCAACTGCGTACCCATACCCCGTGCCCAAAGCTCGTGAAACCGCGAGTGCAGCACGCCGAACGTGTAGTCGTCGTCTCGGGCTATGGCGACCACTGCGCTGTCCGGAAGCGTGTCAGGTGCGGTCCATACAAATACTCGGTGCTTGGACACTCGAGGAGTAATGATGAATCGTTTTAGGGATTTGACGGCTGCTCTCAGGTCTTCGCCGCTGCGACCTAATCTCCACCAATACGTGCGCCTCTGTCGATCGCGATTACTTTCCCGGGATGGCCGAACGTAAGCGTTCACATATTCGTAAGGTTCTACGTACAATGCCGCTTCCTCGCGGGACAAATCTCCGAAATCGATGATGCACATCCCTCTAGCACGGCCGGTTATGTCTTTACCATTTACCCAGGGGGTCATCACGTTCGAGTTGCTTTCGTTGTGTGGGTTGGGACTGGCCAGCATCTTTTTGGCCAAGTCTGGAGAGATATCAAACGGACCTACTTTTACCGGTCCTTGGAACGAGGTGTTCAGATTTGTGGCCAATTTTTGCGCGCCGGTCAGGTCAACGCCCACTGTCAGGTTGGCGTTTATTGCCGGCACCGGATGGCCGTCCAACTCCCGCTCACTCTCGGAGCCGCCATCAAAACCGACAATCGAGATGTGCACCGCCGCACCGTCCAGCACCCACGGATAATCCGACCAGGCCATGAAAATATCGCCGGTGTTCTTTATCCGGTGCAACACCGCGCGGTTGGCGCCTCCGCGTATGCCCTGCGTTGCCAGCAACCCCGCCCGTTTGACCTTCCCGGTTGCTATTGCCTGCTCTGCCTTGTCGAACCAGTAACACACTAGGGGGTGTCGTCAAAACAGTGAGAGGGTGGTAAATTGCCGGTAACCGGGAGAGTGTGGAAGGTGGAGAGTATGACGGCAGCGCACCGGCGCCACGATATGACAGACGGTGTTTGGGAGCGGCTGAGGCTGTACCTGCCCGGGGGAACAGGCAAGAGAGGTCGGCCAGCCCATGACAACCGGCGGTTTATCGACGCCGTTTGCTGGGTTCTGCGCACCGGCGCTCCCTGGCGCGATTTGCCCCCGGACTACGGAGACTGGAAGAACACCCACCGCCGCTTCTGCCGCTGGCGGGACCGAGGTGTGTGGGCCGGACTGTTGGAGGAAGTGATGGATGACCCTGATTTCGAATGGCTGATGATAGACGCCAGCTACATCAAGGCCCATCCCCACAGTGCCGGCGCTCGGGGCGGAAATCAGGCTATTGCCCGCACCAAAGGGGGCTGAACAGCAAGTTGCACCTGGCGGTGGACTCCCACGGAATGCCGGTAAGGCTGGCGGTTACTGGAGGCACGGTGGCCGACTGCTCTTTGGCGTTGCCCCTGATCGAGGGTATAGAGGCGGAGTGTCTGCTGGCGGACAAAGCCTATGACACCAATGAGATCATAGCCACCGCTCGGGCATCGGGAATGAACCCAGTGATACCGCCCAAAAGCAACCGGAGAGAAAAGCGGGACTACGACCAGGCACTGTACAAGTTGCGGCACTTGGTGGAGAACGGATTCTTGGACTTCAAGCAGTGGCGCGGAGTGGCGACCCGTTATGCCAAGAGAGCGGCGTCATACCTGGCCATTTGCCAACTCCGGGCAGTGATGATCTGGAGCAAACTCTTTTGACGACACCCCCTAGGTCAGCTTCGGCCGGCACTCTCCCATCGTATTGCTGGAACAGCGCGTCCACATATTCGTCGCTCAGGCCGGAGCGCAGCAGTTTGCCGCCCAAAAACGGCGGGTTGCCGACGATAAACTCTGCCGTCGGCCACTCAGGTTCGGCCGGGTTCTCGGGGTCGCTGCGGTCGAGGATGGCGTCAGTCTGGCGGATGGTGTCCAGCGGTGTCAGGATCGGTCGCTGCGTGTACGGAAAGCCGTTGGCCTGGTGCCACTGTATGTAGCCAATCCACAGCGCGGTGCGGGCGAGTTCGGCCGCGTAGTGGTTGATCTCCAGTCCTAGCATCTGGTTCGGTTGCACTGCCGGCGCCAGCCCGCCCCAATCATTCGCGGCCGCGAAGTCGATCACTTCGCGCTCCAAGTCCAGCAGGGATCGCATCGCGATGTACAGGAAGTTGCCGCTGCCGCAGGCGGGATCGAGCACTTTTATTGACGCCGGTCGCTTCCGAAATGTCTCTAAGCGTGTCTTTGCCCCATGGCTATCGCTCGCGTCCAACAAGTTATCGATCTCTTGGCGCACTGCATCCCACTCGCGACGCAGCGGCTTCATCACCACCGGATCCACTACCAACTCGATGTCGTCGGCCCCAGTGTAGTGCGCGCCTGTCTGCGCCCGCTTGGAAGCATCCAGCGCCCGCTCGAAAAGCGTCCCAAATATCGACGGCTCGATGTCTCGCCAGTTCCTCTCGCACGCCTCGCCCAGCCGCTGCAAAGCCACCGTGCTTAGCTGTACGGTGTCCACGACGTTGAACAGGTCGCCGTTGAAATGCGCGATCTCATCGGCGCCGGAGAAGCCGCCGGTCGCCATCTGTGCGAACAAGCTCCGTATCGCCCGGTCAAAGGTCTCCGGATCCCTGTAGTGTTGGCGGACTATGCGGCTGAACAGTCCGTCCGGGAGCAGACCGGCACCCTCCGAGTACAGGCAGAACACGAGCTGGTTCAAATACCGCGCCAAGCGCTCAGGGTCCTCGTTCTGCGCCTCCATGTCCAACACGATGGACTGAAACAGCGCCGCGGTCTCCCGCGTTACAGCATCTACCGAGCGCAGCCGTTCCCCGAACCGGTGCGGCGCGAAGAACACGTCCCGCACCACCTCCAACTGCTCAGGACGTTCCAGTTCCTCGATCCCAACGTCGTACCGCGCCGTCTCCATGCCGGGGAAGTTGGTCTGGATTCGTATCGTCTGGAAGGACGACACGATGAGCAGCGGCGGTGTCTTCAGGTGAACCTGGTAGCGGAGGAGTTGGTCGAAGGCTCCGTCCAGCTGCGCATCCTGGCCCTTGAACTCCCAGCCGAAATGCTCCTCAAAGTAGGCATCGGCGAACCCGCCCGGTACCCGCTTCTCGAATGTGAACCTATCCGGGTCGCCGTAGGCCGCCAGCGTCGGATGTCCCACTACAGCACAGAGGTCATTGAAGAACGACTGTGCCCCCTGTCGTTCACCGAACCCAGCGTTCCGCCACCGTTCGATGAACTGCTGCGGTGTCATGGTCGGCATCATAACCAAATCCCTGTACCCAATCTAACCCCGAAATGTTGATTTCCGAAATAGCACTTCTGAGGCGCGCCGCTCGCTCGGAACTCCAGGGTTTATCTTGGTTCCGATGCTACGCTTATGCCGGCAAACGTCAGGGCCGTGGCGGTTCGTTTTAACATAGCACTGCAAGCCCGCCCGCTGCGTTTTCCGCAGCCGCAGACACATCGGCCGATACTGCCGCCATCTGAAGCAGTTCCCTTCAATTCATCCAACGGAATTCAGGTCAGGCGCCCGATCTTATCGAACGGCGCTTCGGGAATGCTCCGATAGACGTCGACCACTTCGTCGTTGAGCTCAAATCGGCCGGTCAGCGCATCCAACGCAACCTGAACTATCAGGGAAGCGCATGCCATCACCGATGACGGAGGAGCGTTGTTAACCGGAGCCGAGCAGCCCAGCGCCGGCGCCGCGAATTCCTCCCGGGCATCCCCCTGTGGAATAACCGTATATTGCACGCCTTCCTGTCGCTGGTGGATCGGTGTGTCGCTTCCCAATATCTGCCGTTGTACCCGTGCAACATTGCCGCCGCGGTAGAGTGCGCCGGACACCAGGGATACTCCGTCTTCCTTGGCCACCATGGCCAGCGCCGGTGCAAAGGCATCATTGCCCGTCGCGTCGACGACGATATCGACGTTTGAGATCCGCTCACGTATTTGAGCGGGTGTCATGGGAGCCTCCGGGAACTCGGCGACCTCGGTCCAGGGAGCATGGCCCGAGATCACCCGGTGAACCGCTTGGACTTTGGCTCGACCCACTTGATCATGTCCTGCAACGTGCCTCACAACATTGCCCGCCAAGAGCACGTCGCCATCCACGATGTTCAGGCATCCAAATCCGCTTTCCGCGAGGGCAACCGCGACGTGGCCGCCCAACGCTCCGGCTCCGAACAGGGTCGCCGTCATGGTGCGTAGTTCCGTCGCATCGGGCCCTGCCCGCAAGATTAAGCTCTGCTCGTCCGTCGGCCCTGGTTGCAACGCTATTGCCTCCGTATCGTTATTCATTCCTTGACACGCCATTACCAAAAGGTCAAGCCTGCCGTTCCGTTCCCAACAGAGCACGATGAGGTCTAACCCGCCGCTGGCCACGAATGGTTCAGGCTGACGCCGTTCGCTCAGCGCTCTCTGTAACCGCCCGCTCTGCTTCCGTGACAAGCAGCGGAATATCTCCGAAAGTTGACGGGGTGGCGGGGTGGCGGGGTGTTCAACCTGCCCACATGGAACCCCAGACCGCGAAGTTGGTTCGGCAGGTTCTGGCGCCCCGGCACAACTTCGACTCTGGGTGGATCTCGATTCACCCGGCCACGAAGTTCTGCCAAATCGCCGCTCCGGATACCGAGTTCCAATATGTTGAAGGTCGCAACCGCCGAGACCTTCTTCGTGAAGTTCAGAAAGGCGTCGCCTTCAAGGTCGTCGCCTACCCAGCCCCGCTTCGCGTTCTCGCACCATTCATCGACACGTGCGAAGAACCCCTCGACGGTTTCCCAATCTCCGCTGGGATCTCCGTCCCGCCAAAGACAAACGAACCCACCTGGCGTCGAGTGGTTGGTATCCAGGCCTTCGACCAAGAGGGCTGGAGACTGGAACGGCCACCCGGGACGGATCACCACATCCATGGTGGTCGCGTCAGTCAGGCCCGCGAAAGCCTGATGTATCGGACCCCTCCAGCCTGGAAATCCAGCGACGGTGACCGGTTTGAAGCCGGCTGCCGCCAAATCGTGCTGAAAAATCTCCAACGTCTCCGTGTCGAAATGGTCGCCAGTCATAATGCTTATCCGAACCGGCGAGCCTCGTTCGGGCGTCGGACAACCCTTGAGGTCGTCGTAGCTGCCGCCGCGCCGCCAACAGCGCTACCGCTGGCGTTTTGACCCGACGAACCACCACCGGAGCCGGACGATTTACCGAACTTGTCCCCGAACAGCTTCTGCCGGAGGTTTATGGCCTTCTCAGCCGACGACTCGCCTTTTGCCTGCTTCGCCGTCTGAGCATAAGACTGGACCCGGGTCCTGAAGTTAGCGTACTTCCGCTGGTCCCAGTGTCGGTTGAAGTCCTCCCTAGGCAGGACCGGATTCTTGATCTTGGGCATATTGGGATGCTGCTGCAGGTAATCGTTCATCCGGGAGAGCACGGTCTCCAGCGTATCCGCAACCGTACTCACGGCCACGGTTCCCTCGTCGGAAGCTTTGATAGCGCCGCCGGCCAGGGTCGTCAGGAGAATTGACTTGGCCGTGAAACTGTTCTTGTGGTCTCGCAGGTGCTTCAGCAGCCTCACCACCCGCTTCAGGTTGCCCCCAGTGATCCGGTTTTTCTCGTTGAACCACTCCCGGTATCCGTTACCGTCCGTCTCCTCGAGTTTGTTGTCGATCCGGTTGCAGACGTAGTGCTTGCCGCCTTTGGTCACTCTTGGAACCACGTCCAGGTGAAAGTCGCCGGCGTAATCGACAGTCACACACCTGGTCTTGAGCCGGAGCTTGTCGGCGTAGGTCTTGTTCTTGGCCAACGTCCGGTTGATCTCAAAGACATAGTCCTTGGCCTCCCACTTGGGGTTCGGATTCATGACGATCTGAATGTCGGCGTCGTACTCGTCGTTGTCGTCCACCGGCTTGATGAGCGTGCCGAGCGCGTAGGAACCCTGCCGCTCCATCGTCTGGTACCCAGGGAGGTTGTCCTTGAGGTAGCCATTCACCCCGCCCACCGCAGTCTCCAAACGGTCCAGCCGGCTCTGGTTGAGATTCACCTCGTCCCTAAGGAACGTGGCGAATTCTTGGTTGTTCTTGGCCAATTTCCAAACTCCTTTGCAGTTATGCCAACGCCGTGAACGGCGCCGCGGTTTCCGTCAAAAACGTCTCGGATATCTGGTCAGCGTACTGCTCCGCGACGGCAAGCGCTTCCTCCGGCAGCAACCGTCTGGCCTTTTCCCAATCATCCAAATCAATCGGCTCGGATCCTTCCGGGCGGTCCAGCCGCGTGACCTTGTCGCGGCCGATCAGTAACCCTGCTTGGTTGACGGCCGTGAGCGACTGATAGTGCATGGCCACGTAGATGATCTCGCGCCGTTGAAACTGGCCCGCCCCGGCCGCCTGCTTGCTGCTGATCTGAAATCCGTCCTGTCCGCACCCGATACTCAAGATCTCAATTTGCTCGCGAGCCACTGTGAAGCACGTCAGGGTTTCCACCAGGGCCATCATCGTTGGGTTGTTGGCCCAGATGCCCCCGTCCAGAAGGATGTATTCATCCTGGACCACCGGCTTAAGGTATGTGGGCGCTGCCGACGTCGCGGCCGACACCTCCGCCATGGGTTTGTCGCCGTCCAGAAAATACCCGGGATGGTGGGGGGTCTTATATACCGCGGGGTCGCCGTGCTTGGCCTCGGTCGCCGGTATCAGCAGCCGATATCTGGAATCTCGCAAGGTTCTGGCGCCCAGAGTCTGCCAGAGCAGCTCATCAAGGGCGGTCCGGTCATAGCGATTGCGGGACAACCGCCGAAACAGCCGCCGGCCCCTCAGCCGTTGTTCCGGCGGGAACACCCGATGCCCCTCATTGACGTACAAATCCAACAGTGCGTGAGCCGTCAGTCCGGCGCCCAGCCCGAGGGCGATGATCCCGCCCGTGGATGTACCGGCGATCAGGTCGAAGTAGTCCCCGATGGGCTGACTGTCCAAGCACGTTTCCTCCAGGTAAGTCAGGATCTGAGCCGGAAAAATGCCCTTGATGCCGCCGCCATCAATCGACAGGATCTTGAACGTGGCATCGTCAGGCCAAGTAAGCGGATCCCGACGGGTCGGCAGGATCGTGTCCGACCTACGGATTGGCTTGTCGCGCTCTTCACTCATGGGACCGGCTACCATAATCAGCGGATACGCCGATCAGCGTAACACAGAGCGCAGAAATTGCATACCCGTTACCCCAACCGCAACGACCGGGACGGAGACCCATCCATAAGGTAGTCCAACTGGGAAAGCCTGACCCGCGCAGCATCGGTCGAAACATCAAACCGGTGCGCCACTCTAGCAATGAGATCTACAGCCTGCGCAGAGTTCCTCGGAATATTGGCAAAGGCGCCCCAGGCAGTAAAGGCCTCCTGGATCAGATCCCTCAGCCAGCTGATCGGCATCAGGATGGCCCCGGATGCGTACCCGGCCTGCCACTCCATCCAATCGCCGACGTATCCTCCGATTTCACCCGGCCTTTTGCACCTGGGACCAAGCGCCTTCTGCTCATCCGGAAACAACCTCGGCTGATCGAACGGCCACAGCCCGTCGTGCAACTTCACGTGGGCGAACTCGTGCGTGAGGGTGGTCCTGAGCCGGTTTTCTCGGTAACCGACATCGGCCAGCTCCTGGGCAATTTTCACCTCGGGCTTCCGGTCCGGATAAAAGAGCGTCAGCCCTTGAACCTCTTCATCCTCCTCGCCTTCCTCACTGAGGTCGGCATACTGGTCCAGGTCGGACGTATCCCGCTCTATCATCACAGTCAGATCCTCGGTGGACACCGGGAACTTCGCCTTGCCGTACCTCTCCATCAGGAAGCCGACGATCCACCCTTCGCTCAGGCTGTCCAGGTCCTCCTGACGATAGAAAGGCCGCTCCGGAAAGCGGCCGGTCGGATCCTTGATCCATGTGATTGAGTTTGAACTCATCTGCCCTGTCCGCTCAGGTTGCGCCGAAAGGCCTTCATCGCCGAGCTGATGTCCTGATGGTCCCGGGACAACTCCAGCATATCCGAAGGGAACCTACCAGCCAGAAATAGCAGATAGTCCAGGTCTAAATCCAAGGATTCCGCCAGTTGGCGAACGATATATTCGCTGGGCGGGTTGCGCCGGTCATGCTCGATATCGTTCAGGTACTGGGCAGAGATGGCACTACCGTCCTCTTTCTGAGTTTCGGCCGCCACCTGCTTCTGGCTCAACCTCTTGTCCTTGCGGGCTTTTGTGATTGCCTCTCCGAATGTCATATCGCCGCTCCTCAAGGATGGCTCTATCACGCGCCACAGAGCAGCGTGTAGCGCTCCGGCTCCATCTCTCAGTGCAACATGACATAACCAAAAGACCCAGTTATCCCATGCTATCAGCCACACCCAGAACCACACCGTCTCGATGAACGCCAGCATATCAACGTAGGCGATTCGCGTAAAGAGAACGCCGCCGCTATACCCAGGGCTATCGCATATGAAAATTGAGGTGCCGGTTATGATGTTGTCCAAACTGTGGCGGAGGGGAGGACACCATGAACGAGCTGGCCGATGTATTTGCTGATTTGGAAGACCCGCGCGCGGTCAATGCCCGCCTCCGTTCCCTGCACGACATCCTGGTCATTGCCCTATGCACCGTGGTCAGCGGCGGCCAGACTTGCACCGACATGGAGCTCTACGGCCACTCCAAACGGGACTTGCTGCAATCCTTTCTGAAGCTGGAAAACGGCATTCCCAGCCACGACACCTTTTCCCGAGTGCTGAAGATGCTGGACCCGGAAGCTTTCCAGCGGTGGTTTCTGGGGTTCATGGGGCAGTTTGCGGAAGGCATTGCGGGTGTGGTGGCGTTGGACGGCAAGACCTTGCGCCGTTCTTACGACCGGGCCGAAGGACAATCGCCGCTGCATCTGGTCAGCGCCTGGGCCGACGAGCAGCGCTTGGTGTTGGGACAGGTGGCCGTTGACGACAAGTCCAACGAGATTGCGGCGGTGCACAAGCTGTTGGAAATGCTGAGTTTGCGGGGCAAGGTGGTTACTGCCGACGCCATGCACTGCCAGCGGCAGGTGTCCCAGCAGGTAGTGGAGCAGGGCGGCGACTACGCGCTGGCGCTGAAAGGCAATCAGGGTGGCTCCATCAATCAGGGTACGCTCCACGATGACGTAAAGCTGTTCCTGGACGACCCGGACACGCCGGTGGCCCAGGCCACGCAGGTCGGCAAGGGACACGGACGCATTGAAACCCGGGTCGCCAGCGTCAGCCCGATCTTTCACCAATTGCATCGCCTGGCTGCAAGAACGGCATGACTGGCCCGGTTTGCAGGCGGTGGGCAAGGTGAGCGCAACCCGACGACAAAAGGACGACGTCAGCGAGGAAACCCGCTACTACCTGCTGAGCCAGGATTGGCCGCCGGAGCGTTGCAACGACATCGTGCGTGGACATTGGGGAATTGAGAACCGGCTGCATTGGGTGTTGGACGTAACCTGCAACGAAGACCAGGCGCGGAACCGGAAAGGGCATGGTGCGGAGAACCTGGCCCTGCTGCGCAAACTGGCGCTGAACCTGGCGCGACTGGAACCGAGCAAGGGGTCAATGCGGGGCAAACTGAAACGGGCCGGTTGGGACAACGGCTTCCTCATCAACATCCTGTCCCAATTCGCCAACATCCATATGCGATAGCCCTGTACCTGTTACGCAGGGTCTTTCGATTATTTGGGTGGTGCGCCGATCAAGGCTAGCGGACGTGATGGATGCACGGCGCAGCGGCGCAAGGCGGCCGCGATATTGGTTTCCCCAGCCAATCGCAGCACACTGATGACCACATTGCGCAGGGCCGCCATGATCTGAGGCGCCGAGCCCGTGCGCACTTGGGAGCGGTCTTCATCAAAGGTAACGTCCCGTACCCAATGCACTCGGTTCTCGATGCCCCAGTGTCCTCGCCAAAGTGCGAGGAGCCGGCCGGCGTCGGCTGCCTCGGGCGGCAGGCTGGTCACGGCGTAAGCCACTTCTCGCCCAGTGACGTTCTTCTTGCGGACGATGCGCTCTATCTTGCATACCTGGGCCAGGTGCGGCCAGTCGCTGTAGCCCACCAGCAGGTCGGAGGCCCACAACCGCCGCTGTTCCACCCGACCACCGTGCTGGCCTATCTGGACTGCCTGGGGTGGCGCCGGGGGCGCCCCATCCCAAGCAGGCGCCCCATCCCATACGGCCGTGATGTCCTCCAACAGGGTGGGCTGGTTGTGCTTTACCGCGAGGAAGTAGTGCCCCCTTGAGCCACCATCCGCTGGCACACCTCCCGCTGGGTGAACTGGGCATCGCCGGTTACCACCAGACCTTCCAGGTCCAACTGCCCCAGCAGACCCGCTACGGCAGCCAACTCGTTCTTCTTCTCCCCCACCGCCTGCTGTCCCACCACGATCCCAGCCTGATGGGCATACGCCGCCACCAGATGCACCCCGGGCAACTGATCACCGTGGATGCCCCGCAACCTTTTACCGTCAATGGCCACCGCCGCACTCTCTGACCAGCCGCGCTCCTGCAGCCATTGCCCCAACACCCCTTCAAACGCCTCCCGATCCAACCGGCTGAACACCTGATGCAGCGTGGACACGCACGGCGTCCGCTCCCGGGTGAACCCCAAGGCCTCAGACACTTCCTGACCCTGATCTCGGCCCCATTGGCTAATGGCGTACAGACTGCGCGCTCCGCACAGCATGGCGCACACCGCCAATCCCAAAATCGCCCCCAGAGGATGACGCTTCCCATGGGCGCTGCGCGGATCCCGCACCCGACCCAACACCTCAATCAGCGACAATCCAGCTTCTGATCCCGGCTCTGTCCTCATCACGCACCCTCAAACCTGTGGCTGCCCCTACCCTATATCTCCGGCGCTTTTTCCTCCAAGCTTGCCGCTACCCTTGTTTCCCAAATAATCGAAAGACCCTGACCTGTTACGGCTTTTTGTTGACATTCGACTTGGCCAATCCTAATATGTTGGGGATCGGCGCCTGGCTTAGTGTTCTGGGCTCGATAAACGGAGAGTTGGTAATGCCCCACCAAGAAGACATCCGATTGATGGCCCATTTAATGAGGCGCGCAGGCTTCGGTGATACCCGTGAGGAACTGGAGGAGCGTGTCTCCAAAGGCTACGAAGCCGTGGTCGAGGAGCTTCTGTATCCAGAGCGGCAGCCGGCCATAGACGACGAACTGCTGTACCGGTTCTTCCCGGGTTATGAGGGGGCCGGGGCGCTGCCAATAAATCAGGCCAATTGGGTGTTCCGGATGATCAACACCAAACGGCCTCTGGAAGAGAAGATGGCCCTCTTCTGGCATCAGTTGTTCGCCACCAGCAACTCCAAGGTGGACAATCCACTGGAGCTGACTCGCCAGATTGCCATCTTCCGTGAATACGGATTGGGTACTTACCGCGACCTCCTGGTAGAGGTTGCCAAGTCGCCAGCCATGATCTTCTGGTTGGACAACCAAGGAAATCGTGACGGTGCCATAAATGAAAACTGGGGGCGGGAGCTGTTGGAGCTTTTCTCCCTCGGCGTCGGAAACTACTCAGAGGATGATATCAGGGAAGCAGCCAGGGCCTTTACCGGATGGACGATTGCCCCAAAGATTCCCCGTAATCCTTACGGTCGTTTCCACTGGCTATTCGACTACAAACCTGAGGACCACGACGATCGGGAGAAGACCTTCCTGGGGTATACCGGGAACTTCAATGGCGAAGACATCGCGGACATTATTGCGGATCAACCGGCTACGGCCCGGTTCCTGGCCCGTCACCTCTACAGATTCTTCGTCGCCGACGAGCCCCATGTCGCCAGTTGGAACGTTACACCACCCGTTGACCCTGAAGCCATCGAGTTGTTGGCGGATGCCTACAATGAATCCCGTGGCGACATCCGGTCTATTTTACGAGCGTTGTTCAACTCAGAGTTCTTCAAGAATGCCCGCTTCGCCCGGGTGAAAAGCCCGGCTGAATTGATCGTTGGCACGGTGCGTATGGCGGGCAACTATCAAGGCTTCAAGCCAGGATTCAACGATCTGGCGTTGGAGTGCGGTTGGCAGGGACAGGCGCTGCTCAATCCTCCCAGCGTGGAGGGTTGGCACACAGGCTCAGAATGGATCGACCCCGGCGTTTTGATGCGCCGGGTGAACTTTGCCGCGAGGATATTTGGAGACATCTCACTACCCGGCGTGCAGGCTATCGTCAAACGGATGTTGGTGAATGTGCATGTGCATGGGGATTATTCCCCCCAGGCGATAGTGGAAGCTTGTCTCGATGCGATGGGACCGTTGGAAGTCAGTAGGGCGACCCACTCTGAATTGATTGCCCATGCTGAAAAATGTGGCGATCTAGCCTGGAGCACCCACGAAGAATTCAGGGATACAATGTACAATGTGAGCAAGATCTTGACCTTGATTGCCGCCTCGCGAGAATATCAGTTTGCCTAGGCAAGCGCATACAACTGATGTAGAAGGATATGAAAATGGCATCAACCCATAAAGACCCCGTGCTGGTCGTGCTGGAGCTAACTGGGGCCAACGACTATCTCAATACGATTGTTCCTTATAGCAATCCCCTGTATTGGGATAACCGACCCAAGGTCCATATCCCTGAAGACCAATTACTGCCCATAAATGACCAACTGGCATTGCGGGCCGATTCGGAGCCGTTGAAAGAAATCTACGACCAGGGCAACCTGGCAATCATTCACGGAATCGGGTTTGAAAATTCACCCCGTTCGCACTTTCGCGCCATGGACATCTGGCATACCTGCGAGCCGGATTCCATCGGTATTAACGGCTGGCTCGCCAAGGTCATCCGGGACTTGGATCCTGGCGGCGAGAACGTGCTGAAGGGAGTTAACCTGGGCCAGGGCCTGCCTCGGGCGCTGGTCATGAATGGGGTTCCTGTTACTTCTGTCAACCACCTTCCTTCATACGGTGTACTCTCATCAAATCCGGGAATCGCCTCCGAGCAAGAACGGATCCAGTTGTTGGAGACCTTTGCCCGCATGTACTCTCCCACCGTCGGCGCCGGACCGACCATGGAATATCTGGGACAGGCAGGACGGGATGCGTTGCGAGGAGCCGACATCATCCGGGTTGCTCCCGAAACCTATTCTTCAAACGTAGAGTACGCCAATAATGCCATCGCGAGGCGCCTCAGAGACGTGGCCCAAGTGCATCTGGCCGGCCTGGGCACCCAGGTCTTTTACACCTCCCACGGGCCCTTCGACACCCACTATGACCAGCTGGGACCACATGAAAAACTTTGGACGGAAATTTCCGTTGCCCTACGCGACTTCTTCGCCGACCTGCGTGAGCACGACGCCTCAAACGAGGTGGTTATTATGTTGTTCAGCGAGTTCGGGCGCCGCGTCCGCGATAATGGCACTGGTACCGACCACGGAGCGGCTGGGGTAGCGTTCGCCATTGGCGAACGGGTGAATGGTGGAATGTACGGGACCTATCCGTCGCTGAAACCCGGGGATCTCACTCAGGGAGACCTGGAGCCCAACTATGATTTCCGTGGCTTCTACTCCACTTTGGCGGAAAAGTGGCTGGGACTCGACCCTGTACCTATCGTTGGTGGACACTTCGAGCAAATGTCCTTCGTGTAGCTTTAGGATCCCAAAATAGTTCGCAGGAGAGGGGATATGCTGACCACCGTCGCCGCCGGCCGGGTGTATGACTACAGCTACTGCATAGGCATGTACAGTCAGGCCGGCTTCGGATTTTGGGCTCCCCAAGATTTCGTCCTGGGACCGAACGGTCGAATGTATGTGTTGAGCCGCGGTGTGGAACAATTGGGTCAGCGTGTCACCAAGATCAACTTTGACCACGAGTTTCAAGGACAGTTCGGCTCCGTCGGCGAGGAAGACGGGCGCTTCGTTTGGCCCCGGTCAATTGATCTGGACCGTACCGGCCGAGTGTTCGTTTCGGACGAATATCTCAACCGGGTAACCATTTACAGTGAAGAGGGTAGTTATCGATATCACTGGGGCAGGTCCGGCAGCGGAGACGGGCAGCTAAACGGACCGTCAGGAATTGCTTTCGACTCCCGGGGAACCATTTGGGTGGTGGACAGCTTGAATCACCGGGTACAGAGTTTCAACCAGATCGGTGAGTTTCAGTCCAAATTCGGGAAGCGGGGTGGCGGTGACGGAGATCTGGAGATGCCATGGGGCATCTGCATCGACCGTCAGGACAACATCTACGTCGCGGATTGGGGAAATAACCGGGTGCAAAAATTCGCCCCTACTGGAGAGTTACTCGTTAAGTTCGAAGGCTCCAGCACCGGGGTGGGTTCGCTCAAAGGGCCATCCGGTGTAGCTGTGGACTCAGATGGAGATGTATACGTAACTGACTGGGGGAACCACCGAGTCCAGATCTACGCCGCCACCGGCCAATATATTACGGCGCTGGTCGGTGACGCCCAAGAGCCTTCGCCATGGGCGCAGACCTACATCGATGCCAATCCGGATATCATCAAAGCCAGGCGGCGGACAGATCTGGAGCCTGAATGGCGGTTCCGGCGGCCAGTGGCTGTCAACGTTGACGCAGACGACCGGATCATAGTTTTGGAGTCCTACCATCACCGGCTTCAAATCTACAACAAGCTAAAGGATTACGAGGAACCCTCAATAAACTTGTAGGCGCCTGCCCGTCTCCACATATTTGCCCGTTGCCGGTCACTTTCCCAGTCCGGCCCACCTAAGAAGACTCGAACCGGCCATTAGTATTACCACGACGGCTTGACGTGCTGCTTTGGGAAATCTTCGTAAAGAAAGGATTGTTCTGACAGTTAGCCGACGTATATTTGAGAAGGGAATGGGCCAGTGGCAGGTGTCGCGTCCTAAATGTGTCGTTTCAATACTAAACTAAAGCCAAGGTGGGATGTACATTTAAGTGGCGATGATGATCAGCTGGGTTAAGCCCGTGAATCCTTCTCATCCGTACTTGGGGAACGACCCGGCTCGATCGTTTGACCCCCCACCATCTGCGCATTTCACCTTGGCTTTAGTTTAGGAATGGCAGACTTTGAACGGAAGTCTGCCATCGACGTTCACGGAACTCCGCCATTGTCCCCCATGGTCTCCAATGATGCCCATCTTGGTTCGCTCAAGGGTCATTACGTAAATCGGCTCGTGCGGGAATTTCGTCTGTCAACTCCATGTTTGAACTCCCTGGGCGCGGGGGCGTTCTTGGTGGTTTGGCTGGGTTAGCGGTATTCCAGAATCCTGACGTCCGGGGTCTATCGATTATTTGATTGAGGCGCCGACCAAGGCCAACGGTCGTGCTGGGTGGACGGCGTAGCCGCGCAAGGCAGCTGCGATATTGGGTTCCCCAGCCAGTCGGATTAGACTGATGGTCTCTGGTGTCAGGGATGTCGCGCTCCCTCCAACGGAGTTATCGCGCCATCTCGGAGGACTGCGCCACCTCCCGAAGCCTGCGTTGATTCGCCGATTATCCTACCATAGCAACTGTCGTTGTAATACTAGTACCGTTGCCAGGTAGATTTGTAAGAATATAAGAAAGCAGCCATACTTGGGCATGATCTTTGTGTGAGGAAGTGCCCAGCCATGGCTGCCATCAAGTATAAAGTAGAGTTGACCGAGGCCGAACGCTCCCGTCTCAATGAGGTGTCCCAGCGAGGCAAGGCGTCAGTGCGCACCGTGAAGCGGGCGCTGTCGCTGCTCAAGGCTGACCCGGGGCTTCGGGACCGTGAGATAGCCGATGTGCTGTTGGTCAACGCGGCCACGGTCGCCAGAGCGCGGGAGCGGTACGTGGAGGAAGGACTTGAGGCCGCCATCAATGACCGACCGCGGCCGGGCCAGGAGCGCAAGCTGGACGGCAAGCAGGAAGCGCACCTGATCGCCATTGCGTGCAGCGCCGCGCCCGCAGGGCACACGCACTGGACACTCCAGTTGTTGGCCGACCAGGTGGTGGAGTTGGAGTTTGCCGATAGCATCTCCCTGGAGACGGTGCGCCAGATGCTCAAAAAAACGCACTCAAGCCGTGGCAGAAGCAGGAGTGGTGTATCCCCAAGGTGAGCGGGGAGTTCGTGGCGCGGATGGAGGACGTGCTGGACCTGTACCAACAGGCGTACCATCCGGAGCGTCCGGTAGGGTGTTTCGACGAGACCTCCCGGCAGACGAGACCTCCCGGCAATTGACTGGGGAGGTGCGTCCGCCCCTGGAGGCTGCCCCGGGACGGGTGGCACGCTATGACACCGAGTACCAGCGCAACGGGACACGGAACCTGTTCATGATCTGTGAGCCGAGGGGTGGCTGGAGACCTGTGGAGGTGACCGAGCGCCGCACTGCCGTAGACTTCACGCACCAGATGCGGTGGCTGGTGGAGGAAGCATACCCTGATGCCGAGGTGGTCCGGCTGGTACTGGACAACCTCAACACCCACAAGCTCGGCGCGCTCTACGCAGCATTTGAGCCCGGCGAAGCTCGGCGCATCGCCCAACGCCTCGAGTTTCATTACACTCCCACGCATGGCAGCTGGCTGAACATGGCTGAGATCGAGTTGAGCGTCTTCAGCAGGGGATGTCTGAACCGCCGTATCAGCGATGAGGCGGAGCTGCGGCGAGAGGTTGCGGCGCTCGAACCCGAGCGCAACGCAGCAAAATCAGCCATAGACTGGCGGTTTACCACCCAAGATGCTCGCCGTAAGCTCCAATATATCTATCCGACAAGATCAGATTGAAACAGTACTAGCGGTCATTACACGGTTCGTTGCGATGGGATGCGGGCCGTTTATGCGCTCCCCAAAAATACTTGGGTGAGTATATCGGTTTCCCGTATCGACTGCGGCGTCCCGTTGTGCACTACCGTACCTTTGTCCAGTACGTACGCCCGGTCGACTATGTCCAGCACGCCCTTGATGTTGTGCTCCACCACCATGATGGTCGTATTCAGCCGCTCGCTGATCTCGGCAACCTTCTCAAAGACTTCTTTGACTATTATCGGCGCCAGGCCAAGGGTGGGCTCATCCAGCAGCAGCAGCTCGGGCGCGGCCATCAACCCGCGGCCCAGGGCCAGCATCTGCTGTTGCCCACCGGACATCGCGCTCGCCATGTCCTTGCGCTTTTCATACAGCACGGGGAACAGTTCCATCACCGAATCCAGCCGGTTCGCCTTCTCCGCTCGATCGGAGAGATAGATGCAGCCCATTTCAAGGTTCTCGGCGATGGTCAAGTGCGTGAATACGCGCCGCCCCTGCGGCACGAACGCGATGCCTTCCTTCACGATCTCGTGGGTCGCCGCTGCCAGCCGGCGTTCCCGCCAGTACACGCTACCGTGCGTCACCGGGGCCAGTCCCATGATGGCCTTCAGCACCGTGGACTTGCCAGCCCCGTTTGGCCCCATCATCGCCACCACATCGCCCTTTTGGACGCCCATGGATATGTCGTCCAGCGCCCTTACGGCGCCGTACTCCACGGAGATATCTACCAACTCCAGCAGCGGCGCGTCTGCAGTGTTTGCCGTGTTCTTGTCCATCTCCCACACCGAAGCTGGCGTCGTCACGCGCCCAAATACGCCTCGATAACCTCTTCGCTTTCCAGGACTGGTTCAACATCGCCGGCGGCCAGCAGCGTCCCGCTGTCCAGCACAATGATCCGGTCCGACAGCTCCCGTACGATGTCCATGTTGTGGGACACGAACACTATCGTGTGGCCGTCTGCCCGCATCTGCTTCATAATGTCTTCGACCCGCTCCAGCATCTGCGGGAACAGGCCGGCGAAAGGCTCGTCGAACAGGTACGTCTGGACGTTCATCGCCATGGCGCGCCCGATTTCCAGCAGCTTGCGCTGGCCGTAGGACAGTTCCATGGCCAGCGAGTCCCGCTTCTCCCACATCCCCACGGACTCCAGGATGTGCTGTGCCTTCTGCCGCGTGGCAGGCTTCACCCGCTCCACCAGCGACGGGAACAGGCGTCGCTCCGTTAGCACCACCATGATGTTGTCCCAAACCGTGATCTGGTCGAACAGGCGCACTTCCTGGAAGGTGCGGGTCAGCCCGTGCGCTGGCGTTTCGTGCGCGCGTACCACTCGCAGACCCGCTCCGTCGATTATCACCATCCCACCGTCCAGCGGCAGTACCCCGCTCAGCAGGTTTACCAGAGTCGACTTTCCGGAGCCGTTGGGCCCTACGATACTGGTGGTCCCGTGCCTCGGGATCGACAGGCTCAGCTCGTCAACTGCCCGCACTGCGCCGAAGTGTTTCGAGATCTTGTCCGTTTGCAATGCCAGTGATCCGTCGCTCGTCGTCATAGCCTGTACCTCCCCACCAGTCCCTGCGGCCGGAACAGCATCAACAACACCAGCAGGATCCCCAGGATCACCTGTCGCGCCTGCCCGATGTATTCCGTGGGCAGGAACGGTATGAACCGCATCCCTTCTTCCAGCAACACGAAGGTCATCGCGCCCAGCAGCGAACCCCAAATCGTCGCCAGCCCACCCAGTATGACAATGGATACCAGCAGGACCGACTCCAACAGGATGAAAGAGTTGGGATCGATGAACGTGGTCCAGCTGGCAAACAATCCTCCCGCAAGGCCCGTCATCATCGCCGAAATGACCCAGACCGCCAGCTTGTAGTGCGTGGCCTGGTATCCGAACACCTCAATGGCCTGCTCGTCCTCTCGGATTGCCGTGAGCACTCGCCCGAAGGATGAAGTGGTGATGAACCATGACACCAGCATCACCAGGCCCAGGAACGCCAACGCCAGCAGCAGGAATTCGACCTCACCATCGAACACCCAATCGCCGATCTGGGGACGGGCAATCTCATGTATTCCAAATGCCCCTCGGGTGACACTCCTCAGGTTGAGAAACACGTTGAACGCGATGATGGCGAACCCGAAGGAGACCAGCACGAAGATGTCGTCGCGAAACCGGTTGAACACCACGCCCACCAGCACCGCGGCCAACCCCGCCAGCCCTATACACACCGGCAGCGCGGCGAAGAACGGCCAGCCGAATGTCGGTATCGCCGCCGTCCGCAGCTGTTCGTACGCGGGGTCCGACGTCAGGATCGCCATGGTGTACGCACCAAGGCCAAAGAAGCCAATGTGTCCTACCGACAGCAGTCCGGTGAATCCCACTACCAGGTTCAGGCTGACGGCAAGGATCGCCCAGATCGCAAACACGGTACAGATGATCACCGCGAACCCGACGCCCTGCCACAGCATGAACGCCACCGCCCAGCCGATCACTAACAGGTTGGCCCACAACTCTATGTTACCCCGGGCGTGGCGGACCAGCTCTCGCGGATTTCGCGCTGCCTGGGCAAATTCCCTCACACCCTGCATATCCATCGGCACCGCGTCACCTCCTCGGCAGCAGGCCTTGCGGCCAGAACGACAGGAACAGGATGAGCAGGACGAACGATATGGCGTCCTTCCATTCCCCTGCCAGGTCCCAGATGCCGAACTGCTCCACTAACCCCAGCACAAATCCGCCCACGATGGCCCCGTAGATATTGCCGATGCCGCCGACCACTGATGCAATCCAGCCTTTCAGGAGTAGCAGGAGGCCCATGCGCGGTTGCACCGCCGTGTCGTGGCCGGTCAGGATTCCCGCCATCGCGGCGTACACCGCTCCGATGAAAAACACAGCGGCGATGATAACGGTGGTGTTTATCCCGACTACCTTGGAGACCTCTTCGTCGTCGCCGATGGCTCGTACCGCGCGCCCGAAGGAGGTCATCTTCAGCAGGAACCACATGCCGGCGAAACCGGCGAGGGCGACTCCAACCGCAAATACGTTGAACCCCTTGATGCGCGCGCCGGCGATGTTCCATGGGGTACTGCCGAAGGCGTCGGGCAGCGGCCGCGGAGCGCTCTGGAACACTATGACGATCAGCGCGGTGATCGCTAGCAGGATGCCCAGGGACGCGACCAGCATGATCAGCGGGGACCGTGCCCGTTCGCGCATGTACACGTACAGGCCCCGGTACAGCGCCAGCCCCACGCAGCCGGCCAACAGGCATGAAACCGCCCAACTCAGGTACAGGCCGGCTCCCGGAGCGTCTGTCAGCAGGTAGCCGCACCAGGCGCCCAAAGCGGCCGCCGGCACGGCAGTGACCAGCGCCACCCGCGTCGGACTGACCTTCGCCGCCACCATGTGGGTGGCTCGTTGAGCGACCGAGATTGCAACGACCGCCGTCGCCAGTCCTACCGCTGGACTCAGGGTCAGATGCAGGTGTTCCGGATATGACAGCACCGCCACGGTGTAAATGCCCATCGCCACGGCAACGACCGCAAGGATGGCGCGGAAGGCCGTCGGGCTGACCCGCCCTCGTAGACGAGGCTCCAGTACGGTGTAAAGCGTCCAGGCGGCCACACCCGCTACCACCGCTCCGAAGATAACGTTGACGGGGACACTGTTGATGTCGAGCCGACTTCCCAGCCCCGGATCGGTGCGCAGGTAGAACACCCCGTAAGCTCCCAGCGCGGCGGAGACTCCATAATAAAGGTCGAAGAACCATACCGTGCTGTAGACCAGGGTGAAGCCTATCGCCAGCAGGGCGTACACCGCGCCCACGGCGAGACCGTTGAATGCAAATTGCAGTGCCTGCGTCGGCGCTTGCCCGATTTTCCAAGCGATGTAACCCAGGGCGAGCGCCGTCAAAAGGGCGGCAAACAGCCGCGTACTGGGCACGTTTATCAATCGGGTCAGCCCGCGGGCGCTTTCACGGTCGCTAGCCAACGAAATCCTCGCCAGTCGGATAAATCGCCAATCGTTAGTTATGGTGAGGCCAATCATAGCATAAAGGGCCGGCCGAGTTGCCACGGCCGGCCCTCTTCGGTTAACGCTGTGAGCTGGCCGGTGGCTACGGCGTTGGAGCCTCGCCCAAGGATACGTAGCCCAGGTTGTCGTCATTGCGCTCGGACAACGGCAGGATCTGCACAACCACGTTTCCTAGGCCGGTGAGATCGCCGTTGTCGTCGAAACTGTAGTTGTCGCCGATGGCCCCGCTGCGGGTAAGTCCGTACAGGCAGTCCCGGAAGCCGTCGGCGTCCTGGTCGTCGCCGGTCTGCGCCAGGCACTCCGCGGCGATGTAAACGTCGTCATATGCCGACGCTTGGAACCACGGTATCGTGGCGACGTTACCCCACCGAGTTTCGAAATTGGTTAGGAAAGCGACACCCTCCGGCGTGGTTAACTCCGGATTGGGAATGATCGCCTTCATCCCCGTGGCCGCCTCTCCGGCGATTTGCAGGGCCTCAGGTCCCGTGGCAACTGTCTCGGCGTAGATCGGTCCCTCGTATCCCAACTCCCGAAGCTGCTTCATGATGGTCCCTGCAGAGAACTCCTGTTGAGCCGCCAGGTAGATGCCGTCGGGCTCTGCGTTGATGAGCTTGGTCAATTGGCTGCGGAAGTCTGTGATGTCGGAAGTGTAGCTTTCGCCGGCCACGACATGGCCGCCCAATTCTTCCAACCGCGCGACGGTGGTGCGACGCGCGCCCTCCGCGTAGTCGGTGGACTCGGTGATAGTCGCCAGGTGGTGGATACCGTCTGCCGTCATGGCATTGCCGGTGTCGATGCCCAGTTGGTTGTCATTTATCGCAGTCCGGAAGATGTAATCTCCGGCCGTAGCGATGTCGGGGCTGGTTGCCGACGCCGACAGCATCACCACGCCTTCGGCTTCGGCCAACGGCGCCGCGCCCAGCATGGCACCGCTGCACGTGGTACCCAGGATGATTTTCACCCCGTCGACGTCCGTCAGCTTGTTGTAGGCGGTGATGGCGTCTTGGGCCGCGCACTTGGAATCTTCGGCGACGAGTTCGAGCATCCGACCGTTGACGCCGCCGGCCGCATTAATCTCTTCAACTGCCAGCTGCTTGGACTGGATAAGTGGGTTGCCGTAGGTCTCCGCTGGACCGGTCAATGCGTCCATCGCGCCGATGCGGAACGGCTCCTGCGACATGGCCGGCGCGGCCGCGGCGGCTTCCGCTCCGGGCGCGGGCCCCAGGATGCGGTAGCCGTTGTTGTCCTCCGTTCGTTCCGATTCCGGCAGTACTTCCACCACGGCGTTGGCGAGGCCAACCACTTCACCGTTTGAGTCGAAGTTGTAGTTTTGTCCAATGGCGCCGCTCCAGGTGATGCCGTACAGGCAATCGCGGAACCCGTCGGCGTCCTGGTCGTCGCCAGTCATCTTGAGACATTCGGCCGTGATGTAAACGTTGTCGTAGCCGGATGCCAGGTACCACGGCAGAGTCACATAGTCGTAACGGGCCCTGAAATTGTTCAGCACTTCCTGGCTCTTAGGGTTGGCCGGGTCCAGTTCGGCGATGATGGCCTTCACTCCCGTGGCCGCCTCTCCGGCGACCTCCAGGGCCGTCGCTCCAACCGGTACGATTTCCGAGTACAGCGGTCCTTGATATCCCAGTTCGCGGATCTGCTTGACCACCGTCCCGCCGGAAAACTCCGATTGCGCCGCAATATGCACCGCGTCCGGGTTGGCGCTCAATATCTTGGTCAGCTGGCTGCGGAAATCTGTCACGTCTGACGCGTATCGCTCCTCAGCGACAATTTCGCCTCCCAAAGAGACGAATTGCTCCACTGTGGTCCGCCGCACGCCCTCGGCGTAGTCGGTCGTCTCTGTGATCGTCGCCAGACGTTGCGCTCCGTCGGCCCGGATCACATTGCCGGTGTCGATGCCCAGCTGAAGGTCGTTCATCGATGTGCGGAAAATGTAGTCGCCGGCATGGGCAATGTCGGGGTTGGTGGCCAGTCCGGAGAAGAGGACCACGCCATCCGCCTCAGCCAGAGGAGCCGCGCCCAGCATCGCTCCGCTACAGGACGTTCCGAGGATGATCTTCACGCCGTCCACGTCGGTCAGTTTGTTGTACGCGGTGATGGCGTCGTGGGCGGAGCACTTCGAGTCCTCGACGATCAGCTCGAGCATCCGGCCGTTGATCCCGCCAGCTGCGTTGATCTCATCTGCGGCCATCTGCTTGGCCTGCACCGACACGGTTCCGTAGGTTTCGCCGGGCCCCGTCAGGGATTCCATGACACCTACCCTGAAGGGTTCGTCGGTTATGGCCATCGCCTCAGTGGGCTGTTCCGCCATAGCCGCGGTGGGTTGTCGTACCGGGGTGGTCAGCTGTTCCGACGCCGTTGGAGCAGCCGGAGCTTCTCCATCGCCGCCGCACGCCGCGACAATTGCAAACAGTGTCGCAATTGCGAACAAAACTGTACATTTCTTGATTGTTGTGTGCATGTAACCCCTCCAGACTTTCGGAATGGCACGAACAAACAAATGTAACATTTATCAAGACATCCCAGCAACACGCAACAGGCTGGTGCGTCAAAGGACGGTTCCCGTACCGTCACCTGATCTCCGTCCAAGCGGCACGGGCCGTTAACATAAATTGGCTCCCCCGGTAGGATTCGAACCTACGACCTAGCGGTTAACAGCCGCCCGCTCTACCGCTGAGCTACAGGGGAGCGAAGCGCTGGGACAAGTCAACCAGCGTGCAATGATTCTAGCATCCGTCCACAAAACCGGCAAGGTGCGCGGCGTCGACGGTCGCACCGTGCTGAAACCAAACCGGCACCGCCGCGAAGCCTGGGCCGGATTACGAATTTGGTAAACCTGTTTTCCAGCGGTGCATGTGGGAAGACGGAAAACGCAACTTACAGGCGCGATGACCCAGCTCGCGCGGTAACGCAGGAAGGCAGCCCACAAAAGCTACCCCGGTTATTGCCGACGCGTGCCACGGGCCATTCGTCCGGGCCGCACCGGTCAACTCGCGCCGCCAGACGCGACGATTCCCGCGCTCTTCAATTAACTGAGAAAAGCACTTTCCTCATGTCCGCCTTCTCGCCATTCATCGCGCGAAGCCACGCCAAATGACGACGCGCCAAGACCGCGCCAATGATCCCGATGGTCTCCAGCCGGGTTTCCAGCCAGTCCACGCGCTCCTCGTCGGAGCGAAGCATCTCCGGCAAGATGCCTCGGGCGGTGCAGCCCTGCGCCGGTTCGCAGTGGCCGATGGCGTCTACCGGCGCGGTCACGGCGTTCATCTCAGGCTGCAGGCCCAGGTCCTCCATGAGGGTCTATACGGCGGGGTTTGGGGGTGTCGATTTCGGCGTTTTTGTCCGATCTCGATGGGGTGTTTTCGGGTGCTCAACCGGCCGTTTGAGGGTCTCGACGAGGCGTTTTGGGGGTGTCGATTTTTGTCGAATCGGCCAATCTCGACAGGCTGTTTTTATGTCCTCAACCAGTCATTGTCGGGCTTCGATGGGGTGATTCCGAGGGCTCGGTTTTGGCGATTCTGGCCGATCTCGATGGGGTGTTTTCGGGTGCTCAACCGGCCGTTTGAGCGGCTCGACGAGGGGTTTTGGGGGTGTCGATTTTGTCGAACCGGCCAATCTCGACGGGCAGATTTCGGGGGCTCAACCGGTCATTTGAGCGGCTCGACGAGGGGTTTTGGGGGTGTCGATTTTGTCGAACCGGCCAATCTGGACGGGCTGATTTCGGGGGCTCAACCGGTCATTTTGGGGCGTCGATGGGGTGTTTTGGGGCGGTCGAATTCGACGGCTGCGATCCATCTCACCAACCACCGGCAAGACGTCGACGGTTGGGATTCCGGGTCCGGGCTGTTGGACTTGGTGTCGTTCGGCAGGGTGCTCCCCAAGCTGGCCGATCCGATGAACGGGCTCACCGGCAGGCCAATGATGAACACCGACGCTCTGCCACCGGATGCGTCGATCGTTGACGCGTTCAAGATGACGAAGATGATTCCTCTCGACAACCCGGCCAGCGGGATGCGGAGGATGGCGTAACAGGGCAGGTTGTCGCGGTGGTCGTGTGATCGCTGGCCACCGGCTTCGCCCGGTTCTGCCTGCTGAAGTTCACCATGGGCTCGCGGGCCAGCGAAGAGGAAGAGATGCAGGGCCTAGATATGTCCCAGCACGGGATCCAGTCCTACCCTGAGTCGGCCGCCGCCAGCCAGCGCTTAGCTTACCAACGGAGACATTCCTGGTCCTCACTGCGAGGGTCGGGGTTGTCGTCACCTCCGGCCCTCGTATTCTTGCGCCCGCGAAAACCGCCAAATCGACCGATCTGGATGGGGTGTTTCCGGGCGCTGGACAAGGGGGTTTTCAGGCTCGATATCGCTGGATTCGGGCGGTCTCACGGTTACGTACCGACAACTTCGCTTTATTTCGACCTTTCGGTGCCCGCGCGTACCGTCCCGGGAGTTTAGATCGGCGGTGGGCTTGTCGATAGCCCTGTGGCAGTCTACGCTTCCGACTGACGATGCGCAGGTCAACGTGCCAGCATCGCAATGATGGGGTATGCTCGGTTATATGATCGCTTTGACAGACTGGCGATGCGGTGAAAGTGGCTTATGAATGAAGCTACGGCACGAATAAAAATCAACCGGCTGCTTGAGAAAGCAGGGTGGCGCCTCTTCCCGGATCGGAACAAGCCCGCAAACGTTCGCCTTGAACCGAGCGTCACCGTCACCCAGGCACAGCTTGACGCCCTCGGGGACGACTTTGAGAAGGAGACGAAGGGCTTCATCGACTTTCTGTTGCTGGACTCCAAAGGATTCCCGCTGCTCGTTCTGGAGGCCAAGTCCGAGGAAAAACAGCCTCTCGCAGGAAAAGAGCAAGCCCGAAAATATGCTCGCTCGCTGAACTGCCGGTTCGTCATCCTCTCCAACGGAAACCTGCACTACTTCTGGGATCTGGATCGGGGCAACCCATACATCATCACCTCCTTCCCGGAGCCGGAATCGGTGGTTGGGTACAGCAAGGTTCAGCCGAACCCAGAGCGCCTGGTTGAAGAGCAGGTCCGGGACGATTACATCGTCCTAACCCAGAGGCCTTACTACGCCTCCGAAGCGGCGTGGAACAACGAAGCCGAACGGGCCGGATTCATTCGAGCAAACAGCCTCCGTTTCCTGCGTACGTACCAACTCCAGGCGATCCACGCGCTACAGCGAGCCGTGAAGGATGGCAACGACCGTTTTCTTTTCGAGATGGCCACGGGTACCGGCAAGACGCTTACGGCTGCGGCGGTCATCAAGCTGTTTTTGCGCTCCAGCAACGCTTCCCGCGTCCTCTTCCTCGTAGACCGATTGGAGCTTGAAGCGCAGGCCCTGAAGAGATTTACCGAGGTCTTATCGGCGGACTACACCACGGTAATCTACAAGGAAAAGCGCGACGAATGGCGCTCGGCCGAGATTGTAGTCAGCACCGTCCAGTCACTGTTGTTCAACAACAAATATCAGTCACTCTTTTCACCCAAGGACTTCGACCTGGTAATCTCCGACGAAGCGCACCGCTCGATAAGCGGCAACGCCCGGTCCGTGTTCGACTACTTTGTTGGATACAAGCTGGGCCTCACCGCGACGCCGAGGGATTATCTGCGAGGGTTTGACAGTTCCAAGTCCAAAGTACACGACCCACGGGAAGCCGAGCGAAGACTGCTGCGGGACACCTATCGAACGTTCGGCTGCGAGAGTGGAGAGCCCACTTTCCGCTACTCGTTGCTCGATGGCGTGAAGGACGGATACCTGATCAATCCCACCGTGGTGGACGCGCGGACCAAGGTGACCACCCAGTTGCTAGCCGACAATGGTTTCGTGGCCTCGTTTACCGACGACACCGGCAATGAGCACGAGGAGACTTTCAAGCAGCGTGAATTCGAGAAACGGTTCTTCTCCGATGCCACCAACCAGGTCTTTTGCAAGACCTTCCTGGAAAACGCGCGGCGGGACCCGGTGAGCGAAGAAATCGGGAAGTCCATCGTCTTTGCCGTCAGCCAAAACCATGCGGCGAGGCTCACCCAGACCCTCAACGAGATGGCCGATGCGATGTATCCCGGCAAGTACCAGTCGGACTTTGCCGTGCAGGTCACGTCCCAGGTACCGGATGCCCAGCAGTTCACCATCAACTTCGCCAACAACAACCTGATGGGTTCGGGGAATTTCGTCCCCTCCTACCGGACGAGCAAGGCGCGGGTGTGCGTGACCGTTGGCATGATGACCACCGGCTACGATTGCACCGACATTCTCAACCTGGGCCTGTTCCGGCCGGTTTTCTCGCCCACCGACTTCGTGCAGATCAAAGGTCGGGGAACGCGGCGGCACAACTTCCTGGAACTGCTCTCCGATTCGAGCCTGGCCGATGGCGTGACGCAGCCCGAAAAGACCGCTTTCAAACTGTTCGACTTCTTCACCAACTGCGAATACTTCGAAGAAGAGTTCAACTACGACGAAGTGCTCGAGTTGCCGCAGAGGCGTTCCACTGGAAGGGACGGAAGCGATGGGGATGACGGGCCTTCCGGTGGCTTCACCTACGAACACGTTGGGCCAGACATCCTCTCGATGATCAAGGAGGAGACCATCGGCTACGCGGGCATGAAGATTGACCGGATGCTGTTCGACAGGTTCGCGGACACCGTCCGAGCCAACGAAACCGTCAGCAAAGCGGTCGAAGCGGGCAACTGGGACCTCATCATCGACTACGTGAACCGGGAAATATTTGACCAGCCCGGGGACAACTACACCCTGGAGAAGCTGCGGAAGGCAGCCTCGGTGGACCGCCGCATCAGCCTTCGGGAGATCCTGGAAAAGGTCTTCGACCTGATCCCGGCCTTCAAGTCCAAGGATGAACTGCTGGAAGAGGAGTTCAACAAATTCGTGGCCGGCCACGAGCCGGATGACATCCAGTCCATACCGGCCATCAGGACGTACTTCAAGGCCTACGTAACCAGTGACCTCACCCGGCACGTAATCGACAACAAGCGGTTCACTGCCCTGGCCACCAATGCCGCTTTCTCGACCGAGGACTACCGGGCCGTATCCGCAGAATACCGGGCGCTGGTTCCCGAGTACGTGAAGGACTACGTCTCGCTGAACCAGTTCGCTGTGTAGAGGAAGCCATGCTGGACGCCGACGCCTTGGAACGCGCCATCACGGCTTACGAAACGCGGCGCAACACCGCGTGCGTCCCTATCAACTGGCGGTTCAGCACCGACGATGCCAGAACCAAACTCCATCGCTTCTATCCCTGCCTTTCCAAGGCTGACTGAGTACTAGCAATCTCGGCAAAGCCTGTCACGGTAGCCTCTACGGACCTGTACCCGTAAATATTAACCAACGGCGGCACTTGCCTTCATTTGTCTTCCGGTCTCCATTTTCAGGCCGTTGGCGTCGGCGGTTGGGACCGCTGCCCTACTGTTGAAAGTCGGAACCATAGAGCCGGTCGAGGTCGTCGATGAAACGTTGCCTGTTATGGGTAGACTCAATCCTGGATCGTACCCGTTCCTCGCTGGCTTCAACCAATAGCTCCGGCAAGATTTGCTCCCTCTGCAAAAGATGCAGAGCGTCAAGCAACTTTTGGTCCCGTCCCACATCCTCAGGAGCACATCCCAGTTGCCGGTGAACTGGTGGGGCTCCTGCGTGCAGGCGCAAATGCGCGACCTGTTCGGACACGTCGGCATCTCCTTGTCTCTCAGTCGGCAGGCCCATAATGTCGCTGAGAAGGTCCTCCGGGTCCCTGTAATAGGTCCAGAAATCAGTCTCGCCGATGTTGAGCAACGACAGTACTTCAGCCCGAGAGAACTCCAGGCTCTGCTCGAAATACTGCACCAGATCGAACAGTAAAGTGGGCCGTTCTTCCGGTGGGTCCAGATTGGAAGGTTCTCGGGTTCGGTACCCTTGTTGGGATAACTGCACCATCAGCGATTTGTACTGCTTGGCGTCGATGGTACCCACGTCCTTGGCTCGTTTGACCAACGCTGCCATGGATACTTTCCACTGCATTTTCAGTGGGGCCAACCTTCCCATGTTTAGTCGCCGCAGTTGGGGCTCTATCTGGTAAGCGGGACAGAGAAACTCGGCTGCGAACCGGTGTGCCTGGTCTTCCGCTTCTTTATCCGGTCTGCCCGCTTCGACGTGCATCACCATGTGCCCGATCTCGTGTGCCAGCGTCCAACGCCAACGGTCTGGCGGGAGATCGCGGTTGAGGTGAAAGACCGGTGGGAGCCCCAGCGTCCGGCAGCCGAACCCGTCGATACGGGAGTCGAACTTGTGAGCCACCACGATGCCCCCGTTTTCCTCAGCCGTCCTGGTGACGCTGAATACCGGCCCTTCCGGGAGTTGCCACGCAGCCCGGACCGTGCGGGCGATTCTCTCAGCGTCGTAATCGAACTCCTCAATAGGATAGAAGGGAAACGGTGGGAAATTGAACACGCCGTCCAGCGATTCTCTCAGGGCGTCTATCTCCATCCGCCGGATCGTGGCATCGGCGTAGTTGCGCCCCAGGACATTGGCCGGTACCCGGGCTCGTTTGCGGTGGAATATCTCGCTACCGGATCCGGCCCTGCCCATCGGTCGATTGAAAAAGCGAACCGGAAAATCCAGAACCTCTGACAATCTGGTCAGGTGGTCGAGCGGCACATCCTTCACGCCTGATTCGTACCTGGCAATCATGGACTGGCTCACGCCAATATCTGCAGCGAGTGCGGTCTGGGTTAGGCCACGCGATTGCCGAGCCAATTGGATCAGTTCAGGGTTGACGGTTTTCGAAGTCATCATCGCACCCAGTGTTAGCGCACGGGTCTATACCGGTATATCTTACGACTTCCCCCCAAGCCATCCAGTCGCGGCTGCACGATGTCAAACGCATCGGTTCGGACACCGCAAATCTGTTCACGCCAATCCACGATTTTTTCAAACCTCTGCAAGATGTGGATCCCGCGGTAGCCGTTCATAAGGGGGTCCAGATGGTACCCCAGTTCCAATTTGGGGAGTGGCTCCATCCCCGGTGCCGGCAACTGGAGGTTCCAGAGCGTCGAATGGGTGGTCGGCAAATTCCACGAGAGATATTTCTTGTCAATCTGCTTTACCCGGACAGCCAAACGGTCTTCGAAAACAACGTATTTCTGGCCGCTTTCTTCCCGACGCTCAAAGCGCACGCCGTGGTCTGGGGCCTCTTCCACTCGCGAGTAGAAATAGTCAGACAGTAGTGAGCAGAACGAGCGGTGGCTCATGGGGCGGCGGATGGCAGAGGTATTGGGGGAGTTCACCTCATCTTGATAGTCCAACAGGAAGTCGACGCACATCGGCAGGAAGGGGTCCATAATCGCGCAGGCGTCGTCCATTTCGATTCGGGTGGGTACCATGAACATCTCCGTTATGCGCTGCCCTGGGGGTTCCAAGGCATTATCAATTGTTGGAGTATTATGACCAATCTTATTCCGTGCTCCGCCTTAACGTCAACCCTTGCGAACCGCAGCCGGCATTTTTCTCGGTCAAAAGGGGATGATGAAGTGCGCCGCACGCCACGATTTCGGATTGCACGCTTGAAAGCCGGTGCTCACCCTGAGCGTGGTCGCTGACCGGCAGATTCGTCTGATCTGGACGATGCCGGCGAACAACGGGTCGACCATCCGGGGCTATCGGGTGAAGCGTACCGCGGACGAAAACGCGCCGTGGGAGCGGCTCACTAGCAGCAACCGCACGACCACCTACAGCGACGACACCTGTACCTGAGCATGACGCGATACTACCGGGGGTGCCACCAATGGCGCGGGCACGGGTCCGTACTCCGACGTGGAGTCGGCGACCACCACCGGCGAGCCAGCGACGGCGGCTCCCGCGCGGTTGCGCCTCAGCAACGTGGGCCGCAACCAGGTGACCCTGGTGCGGGTCGCGCACGCAGATGACGGCGGCGCACTGGTGTCGTGCCGCATACGGCCATGGGAACGACGGCGCGGCCAACCGGTCGGGGCGATTATTGCAGTTAGCCGTCGCGGTTATAGTCGCCGGCGTCGGCGGGGTGGACAACCTGAGCAGGAGTAATGAGCATAGCCGCGGTGCTTGAACTTCCACATCGCCCGATCCCGTTCTTCCCGAATCCGAGGACTGGAAGCACGCGCCGGACGCCCTGGAGAACGAGGAGCGCGGCTAGCGCTTGCGTCAGCCCGGTCGGTACCCCTTTCCATAGCGGGAGGCCGTTGTTATCATTGCGCAACTGGCACCATGTCCGTTGATGGATAAGGAGGACATTATGGGTTACACGCCGAGAAATCTGGGACACGTCAACATTTTCGTCCGAAATGCGGAAAAAGCCCGGGACTGGTACGAGGACCTGCTGGGCCTCCACACCTACGGCTTCACCCCGGGTCGGGCCGCTTTCATGTCCGCCGACCTGGGGAACTCCCACGAGATCGCGCTGACCGAGGTGGGCGAGAGCGCTATGGGACCACAGGGCGGGCAGGTGGGCCTCAACCACATGGCCTGGTACATGGAAAACCTGGAAGACCTGAAGGAGCTTTACTACCGGGTCAAGGAGAAGAACATTCCCATCGAGCGGGTGTCGGATCACGGCCACGCCATCGGCATCTACATCCGCGACCCCGACGGCAATGGCATCGAGCTGTCCTACGAGATGCCTCGCGAGCAGTGGGGCCACGATGAGAGTGGCTACATGATCGGCGGAACCGAGAAAGGCCGCATGTCCGGCCCGTGGGACGAGGAACTCGCCGCCCAGGCGGAGATGATGGCCGTGAGGTAGTCCCGCTTTATCTTTCGATGTTGCGGCAAAAGCCAGGGGCGGGTTCCAGACCCGCCCCTTCGCATTTACATGGGACGGCGGTGACTACTTGAAGTGTGGCATCACTTCCTCGCTGATCAAGCGCAACGAGTTTTTCACCCGGTCGTAGGGGATCCTTCCCCCGTAGTTGACTTCCATCACCACACCCGTCGCCCCGAAGTCTTCCTGGAATCCCCTGAACCGGTCCACGATCTCCGCCGGCGTCCCAAATATCACCCGCTGCTGCAGCACGTCCGAGTAGGGGGTGTTGGCCATCCTGCGAATGCGCTCGGCCGTCTCTTCGCTGGCGGCGGTCTTCACCAGTTCGCTGGCCGCGTACTGTATCGCAGACATCGCGCTGGCTTCCGGTTCTCCGTGGGCCTGCTCTGTCGTCTCGGCCGCGTACACTGGCACGCGCACCGCGATGTCGGCCGACCCGGTGTGGCCAGCGGCGGCCCGCGCTTCCTCGTATGCTGCGATGCGCACCTTCAGCTGTTCCCGGCCGGCGTTCGCGCTCACGAAAATCGGGTGCCCCATCTTGCCGATCAGCGGGAAGGTGTCCTCACCGGCCACGGCCACCCGCACCGGCGGGTGGGGCTGCTGGTAGGGCTTGGGCACCACCGCCACGTCCTGGTAGGAATGGAACTGCCCTTCGTAGGAAAACTGGTCGCTGTTCCAGGCCTGCATGATAACGTCCAGCGCTTCCAGGAAACGCGGCCGGCTCTCCGAGTAGGGGATGTTGTAGCCCTGGTAGTACTTGGTCAGCCCGCTCCGGCCGATGCCGAACTCGAACCGGCCCTTGCTGATGTGGTCTACGGTGGCGGCTTCTTCGGCCACCCGGAGCGGGTTGGTCAGCGGCAGCACCTGCACGGCCAGCCCGGTGCGGATCCGCTCGGTGCGCGCCGCGATGGCGCTGGCGATCACCATCGGCGACGCCAGCACGGCCCGCTCGGGGCTGAAGTGGTGCTCGGCCAGCCACACCGTGTCGAAACCCATCGCCTCCGCGTCGGCGATTTGCGCGAAAGACTCGTCGAACGCCTCAGCCTGGGTCCTGTTTTCGCCAATGTGAAAGTCGGTGAACATGCCAAAGTTCATGGGTTCCTCCCGGCGCGCATCATGTCGGCGCATAAGCCGATTATAGGGCCTGCGCTGAACCCCGTCATCTGGTTGCGTTCGCGTAGCCGCTGTGCATTGGTTCCATCGCACGATGTGAGTTGCGACCGGGCTGGTTACCTTGTACTTACCTTACCCTTTTCAATCGCCCGCCCGTTCCTTTATCCTGACGCGACAACCCATTCTTGCCCACGAACAAATTTGCGCAGGTGTCAGCATGAAATACGACGTAATCGTTATCGGCGCCGGTTCCGCCGGCTGCGTGGTCGCTTCTCGTCTCGCCGAAGACCCGAACCGTTCGGTCCTGTTGCTTGAAGCCGGGCCCGACTATCCCGAGTACGAGCACTATCCTGACGACCTGAAATTCGGCTACAAGCCGGACGCCTCCGCCCAGGGCGCGCCCCATAACTGGACTTGGTGGGCCCGGGGTTCCCCCGACCAGACCGAACTCCTCCCGGCCCCACGCGGCAAGGTCGTCGGTGGCACCAGCGCTATCAACGGCCAGGTTCTCCTGCGCGGCGTTCCCGAGGATTACGACGGCTGGGCTTCCGAGGGCAACGACGAGTGGTCCTTCATCAACGTCCTGCCCTATTTCCGCAAGATGGAAACCGACATGGACATCAGTGATGACTTCCACGGCTCTGAGGGCCCCATCCCGGTGCGCCGGTTCCCGCGTCAGGAATGGCTGCCCTTCCAACAGGCCTTCGTCCAGTCCTGTATCCAAGCCGGCTACCCCGAAGACGAGGACATGAACAGCCCCGACTCCGGCGGCGTTGGACCGGTCCCCATGAACAACCCCGAGGGCGTACGCATGAGCACTGCCCTCACCTTCCTTCGCGCCGTGCGCCACCGGCTCAACCTCACCGTGCGCGCCAACGTGGTGGTGCGTCGCATCCTGTTCGAGGGCAACCGAGCCGTTGGCGTTGAGGTGGAAAGCGGCGGGGAGGTGTACCAGGTAGCAGCGGACCAGATCGTGCTCTCCGCCGGCGCGATGGCCTCCCCGCAACTGCTGTTGCTTTCCGGTGTTGGCCCTGCGGATCATCTGAGGGAAATGGGCATCCCCGTAGTACACGAGCTTCCCGGCGTCGGCCAGAACCTCCGAGACCATCCCATCGTCGCCGTCATTTGCGAGGTGCGCGACGACCACGAGCAGGACCCCCTCGCGCCGCGCACCCAGACCGCGCTGCGCTACACCGCCACTGGTTCTCCAGACCGCAACGACATGCAGATCATGGCGTCCTCCTTCTCCACCCCCATTGGCGGCGCCGACCCCTTCGAGGCGGGCGGCGTGCGGATCCAGTGCATCCTGGAGTTTGCCGACGGGGCCGGCGAGGTGCGTCTCTCCGCCAACGACCCCAGCGTCCAGCCCTCTCTGAATTACCGTTATCTGGAGTTGGAGCGCGACCGCGAACGCCTCCGCGAGGCCGTCCGCCTCAGCGTCAACCTCCTTCAGAACAACGCCTTCGGTCCCATAGTCGACAAGATCATCCAGCCCACTGCCGAAGACCTGGCCTCCGACGAAGCCCTGGATCGCTGGATGCGCCGCACAGTGTTCAACACCACGCACGCTTCAGGCACTTGCAAGATGGGTCCGGTCAGCGACCCAATGGCCGTGGTAGACCAGCACCTGAACATCCAGGGTCTCGAGGGCATCAAGGTGGCCGACGCCTCGGTCATGCCCAACGTCATCCGCGCCAACACCAACTGCACCACCATCATGATCGGCGAGCGCTGCGCCGACTGGCTGCGCTCCGGCAAGTAAGCGTTCCTGGACAGCCGCTAAACGTTTGGCTGGCGCGCTGCAACCGCACCACATTCGTTCCACGGCAGGGGCGGGGTGCCGACCCGCCCCTCACCATTGTCTTCGATCAAGGAGATTTAGATGGCTACCAAATGGGAGTACATCGTCGACAAGATGGCCATACGCTCCGGCGGTTTCTTTGGTCACGGCATGAACGTGGACGCCGTGAACGAAGATTTCATGAACGAGCGCGGCGCCCTCGGCTGGGAACTGGTATCGGCAATGCCGCTTTTCGTCCCGCAGAATCCCACCGATTGTTTCGTGTATTACTACTGGAAACGGCCCATGGCCGCCTAACCGGATCCCGCCGACTCCGACACGGATGCACAGTGTCACCTGGCGTCGGCTGGACGCTGCGTTTCCTTGACATCAAATGCGGCGATACGTAGTATTGCGAGCATAGTTTACCGGATTCTTTAGTTCATTCGTGAGCGGTGGGACCGTCCTTTACGGGAGGGAAAATCATGACGAATCGCGAAGACATTGCCTTGATCGGTCACCTGATGCGGCGAGCCGGATTCGGTGCAACCCACGACGAGTTAAATGAGAAGGCCTCTCGCGGGTACGCAGCCGCCGTGGAGGACTTGCTGAATCCCGAGCAGTTCGAGCCTGTGGACGACGAGTTGCTTTACCGGTTTATGCCCGGCTACGAGGGCGCTTTGGGCCCGCCGCTCAACCAGGCGGACTGGGTCTACCGTATGATCAACACCCAGCGGCCGCTCGAAGAGAAGATGGCACTGTTCTGGCACCAGCTTTTCGCGACCGGAAATTCCAAGGTCGACAATCCGCCCGAGCTTACCCAGCAGATCGCCATGTTCCGCCGTGTTGGCCTGGGCAAGTTCCGCGATATTCTGCTGGAACTCGCCCAGAACCCCGCCATGATCTTCTGGTTGGACAACAACGGGAATCATCGCGGCGCCATCAACGAAAACTGGGGCCGTGAGTTGCTGGAGCTCTTCTCCATGGGCGTCGGCAACTACTCCGAGGACGATATCAAGGAGGCCTCCCGCGCTTTCACCGGCTGGACCATCGGCCCCAAGATCCCGCGCAACCCCTTGGGCCGGTTCTATTGGAACTTCGAGTACCGGCCGGAGGACCACGACGACGGGGAAAAGACCTTCCTGGGGCATACCGGCAACTTCAACGGCCAGGACATCATTAAACTCGTCGTCGACCAACCCGCGACTGCGCGCTTCCTCGCTCGGCACATGTACAACTTCTTCGTCGCCGACGAACCCCAGGTGCCCAGCTGGAACATCACGCCACCCAACGATCCGGACGCCATCGACCGCCTGATAGCCGCCTACAACGAGTCCGACGGCGACATCCGGGCCATGCTCCGTGTCCTGTTCAACTCCGATTTCTTCAAGGAAGCCCGCTTCTCTCGGGTCAAGAGCCCTGCGGAACTGGTGATCAGCACCGCCCGTTTGGCCGGTAACTTCACTCAGCCGCGCCCCGGTTTCAACTCGCTGGCCTTCGAGTGCGCTTATCAGGGCCAAGAGTTGCTCAACCCGCCCAGCGTGGAAAGCTGGCACACCGGCAGCGAGTGGATCGACGGCGGCGCGTTGGTGCGTCGTGTTAACTTCGCCGCCGGCCTGCTCGGCGACGTCTCGCTTCCCGGTGTACGCTCCATGGTGGAGAACCTTCGGGGCCGCGGAATCCTCGGTCCTGAAGGGCTGGTCGACGCCTGTCTGGAACTGGTCGGACCCCTGGAAGTCAGTGACGGCACCCGAGCCGAGTTGCTCGACCAGGCCCGAATCGAAGGGGACCTGCGCTGGGAAACCGAGGTAGAGGCGGCACAATCCGAAATACGCGTCGGCGTGATGATGGCCCTCATCGCCGCATCCCGCGACTTCCAATTCGCGTAAACCAACGGTCAACTCGACCATGCATGGGCCGCCGATGAGCGGCCCCGCCGGAAACGGAGGAACAAAATGGCTACGACGAAGAAAGATCCGGTGGTGGTGGTTCTACAGATGACCGGAGCCAACGACTATCTGAACACGATCATTCCCTACACCAACGGCCACTACCACGACGCTCGCCCCAGGGTAGGGATACCCGAAGACAAGGTGCTGCCCATCAACGACGAGCTGGCCTTCAACCCCCAGATGGGCCCGTTTAAGAAACTCTACGATGAGGGCAAGGTAGCCATCATCCACGGTATCGGCTACGAGAACTCGCCCCGTTCCCACTTCCGCTCCATGGACATCTGGCACACCTGCGAGCCCGACATCGTGGGAACCGAGGGTTGGGCCGGCCGCGTAATTCGCGATTTGGATCCCCAGGGCGAAAACGTCCTCAAGGGCATCAATTTCGGCCAGGGTCTGCCCCGCGCATTGGCCCTCCGAGGCGTACCCGTCACGTCCGTATCCAGCCTGGAATCCTACGGCGTCCTGTCCAGCGTTCCCGTCGAAGCGGAGCGCGACCAACTCCTGGACCGGTTCGCCCGCATGTACTCCCCCACCGTGGGTACTGGCGCGGTAATGGACTACCTGGGGCAGACCGGTCGGGACGCCCTGAAAGGCGCCGACATCGTCCGCTCTGCTCCGGAGCAGTACTCATCCACGGTGGAATATGCCGATACCCCCATCGCCAAGTACCTGCGGGACATTTCCCAGGTCTACTTGGCCGACCTCGGTACCCAGTTGTTCTATACCCAGCACGGCAGCTTCGACTCCCACTTCAACCAGCCGCCGATGCACACCAAGCTGTGGACCGATATGTCCAGCGCCATCAGCGACTTCTTCGATGACCTGGCTGAGCATGACGCTGGCGACAACCTGATCATGGTCCTCTTCACCGAGTTCGGCCGCCGTGTCCGGGACAATGGCACGGGCACCGACCACGGCGCCGGCGGCGCTGCGTTCGTCATCGGCAACCAGGTCAAGGGCGGCATGTACAGCACTTACCCGTCCCTGCGCCCCGAAGACCTGAGCCAGGGCGACCTGGCGCCAAACTACGACTTCCGCGGCCTCTACTCCACCGTCATCGACAAGTGGCTGGGCCTCGACCCGGTTCCGATCGTCGGCGGTAACTTCGAGCAGCTGGACTTCGTGTAGGACACCGCCCCTCAGGCGAAGGAGGTCAATCATGCTTACCACAGTGGCCGCAGGCCGGGTCTTCGACTACAACTATTGCATTGGCATGTACGGCATGTCCGGTCAAGGATTCTGGACTCCTCAGGACTTTGCGCTGGCCGACGACGGCCTGATGTACGTGCTCAGCCGGGGGGCTGAGGAGCTCGGCCAACGCGTCAGCCGGGTCACCCAGGATCACCAATTCCTCGGGCAGTTCGGCGGCTTTGGTCGGGGCGACGGCCAGTTCGTCTGGCCCCGCTCCATCGCTCTGGACGGTGACGGGAACGTCTACGCATCCGACGATTTCCTCAATCGCGTGTCGGTGTTCGACCCCGAAGGTGCGTTCGTGGCTTGCTGGGGCGCGTCTGGAACCGGCAAGGGCGAGCTGAACGGCCCTTGCGGTATGGCCTTCGACGCCGACGGCAACGTGCTGGTCGTCGACAGCCAGAACCACCGGGTTCAGAAATTCACCAAGGAGGGTGCGTTCCTCCATAAGTTCGGCCATCAGGGTGGTGGCGATGGTGAGTTCAACTTGCCTTGGGGCATGTGTCTGGACGACACTGGCAACGTCTACGTGGCAGACTGGAAGAACAACCGGGTGCAGAAGTTCGACGCGGACGGGAACTTCCTGCTGAAATTCGAAGGTTCCCCGACCTCCGGCGTTGGCGACCTTCACGGTCCTACCGGCGTCGCGGTCGACTCCGAGGGCGACGTGTACGTGACGGACTGGGGCAACCATCGCCTCCAGGTGTACGCTCCCGAGGGCCGCTTTATCGCGTCGCTGGTCGGCGATGCGCAGCAGCCGTCTCCGTGGACGCAGACCTACATTGACGCCAACCCCGACATTGTCAAGGCGCGTCGCCGTGTCGACCTCGAACCTGAGTGGCGCTTCCGCCGCCCGGTCTCAGTGCGGGTGGACGCAAATGACCGAATCTTCGTCCTCGAGGCCAGCCGCCACCGCATCCAGGTCTACGACAAGGTCAAGGACTACGAGGAACACCCACTCAACCTGTAATCAGGCCGAGCGGCCGTTATTTTCGGTAGGGGCGAATGATTATTCGCCCCTATGCTTTGCCCATACCTGGGGATGCGCTCGGTTATAATACCGCCATCCCAACCGGCAGCGATGCCAACCGTACCGGGAGGACCCTCATGACCCAGCAAGCGACAATGATCGACGCCGGCCGCACCGCCGTTTTGATCATGGACTTCCAGCAGCGCATCATCGCCAACGTCGCCACCGAGCCTGGGGCCGTGGTTGAAAACGCTGCCAGGGCTCTCGCCGGCGCCCGCCAGGCCGGCATACCTGTAATCTACGTGGTGCATCGTGGCGGTCCCTTCGGAGAGTACGCTCCCGACGTGGAACTGCACGAGGGAGTCACTCCCGCTGAGGGTGAATTGGTCATCACCAAGGTACGCCCAGGCCCATTCTCCACCACTGCCCTGGACGTGACCCTTCGCGAGATGGGCCGCGACAACCTGGTTATCATGGGAGTGGCGACCAGCGGCTGTGTTCTCTCGTCCGTGCGCTGGGCGGTGGACATAAACTATAGTTTCATCGTCCTGTCCGACGCCTGCTCTGACGGCGACCCCGAGGTCCATCGTGTCCTCACCGAAAAGGTCTACCCTCGCCAGGGCACCGTGATGACCACCGACGAGTTTCTTCAGGCTTTGTAGGGGTTGATGATCATTCGCCCCGTATTCGTAACGCCAACGATCTGGTGAATTCCAAGGAGCGTCAGCATGAAATACGACGTCATCGTGATCGGCGCCGGCTCCGCCGGCGGGACCATGGCCACCCGCTTGTCCGAGGACCCGTCCCGGTCCGTTCTCCTCCTCGAGGCCGGCCCCGACTACCCTGACCTCGAGCAGACTCCCGACGACCTCAAGTTCGGCTACGCTCCCCGCGCCTCCGAAATGGGCGCGCCCCACAACTGGTCCTTCGTGGGAACCGGCACCCCTCGCCAGTCCGAACCGGTGAACGTGCCCCGCGGCCGCGTCGTCGGCGGTACCAGCGCCATCAACGGCCAGGTCTTCCTGCGCGGCGTCCCCGAGGACTACGACCGGTGGGCCTCCTGGGGCAACGACCAGTGGAGCTACATCAACGTCCTGCCCTTCTTCCGCAAGCAGGAAACCGACACCGATATCTCCGACGACTTCCACGGCTTCGACGGCCCTATCCCAGTGCGACGCCACCGGCGCGAAAACTGGCTGCCCCTGCAGGAAGCCTTCGTCCAGGCTTGCTCCGACGTCGGCTACGTCGAGGTGTACGACCACAACCATCCCGACTCGACGGGCGTCGGCCCCTTTCCGATGAACAACCCCAACGGCGTGCGCATGAGCACCGCCCTTACCTACGTCAATCCCAACCGGCACCGTCTCAACCTGACCATCCGCGCCAACGTCCGTGTGCGCCGCATCCTGTTCGAAGACCTGCGCGCCGTCGGTGTCGAGGTCGAGAGCGGTGGAGAGACCTTCCAGATCGAGGCCGCCCAGATCGTCCTCTGCGCCGGCGCCATCGCCTCACCACAACTGCTGATGCTGTCCGGCGTCGGCCCCGCCGCGGAACTCCGGAGCCTGGGCATCCCGGTTGTCAGGGACCTGCCCGGCGTCGGCAAGAACCTCCGCGATCACCCTCTGGTTCCGGTGCGCGTCAAGGTCAAGGACGATTTCCCCCTCGACCCGGATGCCCCGCGCATCCAGACCGTGCTCCGCTACACCGCCGGCGGCTCCGAAGCCCGCAACGACATGCAGATCTTCCCGTCGTCGTTCTCGACGCCGTTGGGCGGTGATCCCTTCGACAACGAGGGCATCCGCATCACCTGTATGATGGAGCTGGCCGAGAGCGCGGGCGAGCTTACCCTGCAATCCACCGACCCCGACGTGCAGCCCCACATCGACTGCCGATACCTCGAGGCCGACTGGGATCGCGAGCGCATGCGTGAGGCCGTCCGCATCGCTGTGCGCCTCCTCGATCATGAGCAGTTCGGCGGCATCTATGACGGCCTGATCTCGCCAACCGAGGCTGAGCTGGTATCCGACGAAACGTTGGACGACTGGATGCTCCGCGAGGTCTGCATCGGCCAGCACCTCTCCGGCACCTGCAAGATGGGACCCGACAGCGACCCCATGGCTGTGGTCGACCAGTATTGCCGCGTCCACGGCACCGAGTCGCTGCGCGTCGCCGACGCCTCGGTGATGCCCGACGTCATCCGCGCCAACACCAACTGCACCACGATCATGATCGGCGAGCGCGTCGCCAACTGGATCGCCGAGCAATAGACCCGCGCTAAGTCTTCCGTCCCAACCGTAAGGAGCAATCCAAATGTCAGTTGGAATAATCGTCCCCCTGCCCGCCTATACCCTCGACCCTGCGTTTATCGCCAAAAAGGCCGAGGAACTGGGCTTTGAGTCAATCTGGTATCACGAGCACCCCATCTTGCCCGTCACCAGCGCGAGTCCTTTCCCGGCGACGGGCGGCGAGATACCCTGGACATATCGTCACTTCTCCGATCCTTTTATGTCCCTCGCCATGGCCGCCGCCGTCACCGAGCGGATCAAGCTGTGCACCGGTATAACTCTGTTGCCCGAGCGCAACCCCCTGATCCTCGCCAAGCAGATCTCCGTGCTTGATCGTCACAGCGATGGCCGGTTCGTCTTCGGCATCGGCGCCGGCTGGAACCGTGAGGAGACCGAGATGATGGGTGGAGACTACGACCACCGCTGGACCCAGACCGAAGAGGCCGTGGGTGCCCTGAAGGCCCTCTGGACCGAGGATCAGGCCGAGTTCCACGGACGCTACTACAACTTCCCGCCGGTATACATGTATCCTAAACCCGCCCAGGATCCCCATCCACCCATCCTGCTGGGCGGCAACGCCCGCAACGTCCTCCGCCGCGTGGTGCGGTACGGCGACGGCTGGCTCCCCAACCGGGCCAACCCAGGCCAGATCGAGGATAGCCGCAAGCAGCTTGACACCTTGGCCGCCGAGCGGGGCCGCGACCCGGAGGCCATTACCATCTCCGTTTTCGGGCAGACTCCGGACACCACTCGCCAGGCCGTCGACGACTTCCTCAACGCCGGCGCCCTGCGCGTATGCGTTTGGCCCAACCACTCCGACAGCGAAGAGGAGATGGGGCAGCAGCTGGAGACCATGGCTGAAACACTGCTCCGATAACACTCGTCGTCATCCAGGTAGAACCATTGCGCACGCTGACAGGAGGCAACAGAAATGGCAACCTATGTATACGTTGCAGCCCAGGACGACAACAAAGTATCCATCTTCACGATGGACGAGGCCAGCGGAGCCCTGACAATAGCCGGAGAAGAGGCGGTGTCCGGCGGCCCGTCCCTGCTGGCTATCAGCCCCGACCGGCGGACCCTGTACGCCGGTCACCGGGAAGTTCCCGAAATCACCAGCCACAGCATCGACCAGCAGACGGGAGAGTTGACCCAGACCGGTTCGGTGACGCCGCCCGGGCAACCCGCCTTTCTTTCCACCGATCGCACCGGCCGGTTCCTGCTTTCGTCCTACTACGCCGACGGAAAAGCCGCCGTGCATCCCCTCGGCGACGATGGCAGCTTAGGCGGGGCGGCCACCGCGGTCGTGGACACTGACTCCGGCGCACACTCCATGATGACCGACCGCTCCAACCGGTTCGCCTACGTGCCCCACATCGCCAGGCAGCAGGACAATGTCCTTGAGCCGCCCAAGAACATTCCGGGGCCGAACGTCATCTACCAATTCCGCTTCGATGCGTCCACCGGCGCGTTGGCCGTTAACGACCCTCCTACCCTCGCGCAGGACGACATGATCGGCCCTCGGCACCTCACCTACCATCCCAGCCTCGACCTAGTCTATTTCTCCAACGAGCAGGGTTGCAGCGTGTCCTCTTACCAGATTGATAGCGAAGGCCAGCTGACTCCGTTTGAGACCGTCTCGACTCTGCCGGCCGGTGTCACCGAGCGCAACACCTGCTCCCAGATCCAGTTTTCTCCCGATGGAAAACTGCTGTTTGTGCCCAACCGCGGCCACAACAGTATCGCGAGCTTTATTGTCGACGCCGAGGGTCGCCTGACGCCGGCCGACCACGCTGCCACCGAAGCCGTGCCTAGCGCCTTCAGCCTCGACCCCTCCGGCCGTTACGTGTTCGCCGCCGGCTCGGCGACGGGTCAGTTGGCTTCCTACGGCATCAACGGCGACACCGGCGAAATGACCCCTCTGGGCACCTATGCGGTGGGCGAGCGACCCATGTGGGTGCTCACCACGACACTGGGAGGCTAGGCATTCAGGCCTGTGTCATTGCCAAGTGCATAGCGACATGGCAACCTCGCGGCCACAAACCACTGACGTTTAAAGACCAACTCTTCAGGAGATCCAACATGCGACTTGAAGGCAAGATAGCCCTCATCAGCGGCGGAGCGCGCGGTCAGGGCGCTGCCGAGGCCCGGCTGTTCGTTCAGGAAGGCGCCGCGGTGGTCATTGGTGACATCCTGGACGATGAGGGCATGAAGCTGGAGGCTGAGATCCGTGAACTGGGTGGCGAGGCCGCCTTCGTCCACCTCGACGTGACCGATTCCGACCAGTGGGCCGACGCCGTAACCGAGGCGGTCAGCCGCTACGGCAAGCTGGACATCCTGGTCAACAACGCCGGAGTCGGCAGCACCAACATCGGCGGCATGAACGCCCCGCGCATCCACGAGGCGCCCGCCGAGGTGTGGGACCAGATCATGGACGTCAACGGCAAGGGCGTTTTCCTCGGAACCCGCGCGGCAATATCTGCCATGCGCACCTCCGGCGGCGGCTCCATCGTCAACATATCGTCCATCGCCGGCCTGGTTGGCCTTGGCCCGGGCTCCGGAGCCGGTGCCGCCTACGCCAGTTCCAAGGGCGCGGTGCGTCTGCTCACCAAATCCACCGCCATCCAGTACGCCGGCGAAAACATCCGCTGCAACTCGGTCCACCCCGGCTACATCGACACCGCCATGACCGAGCGGATGATGTCCGATCCGGAACTACGGCAGATGCGCATCGACGCCACGCCCATCGGCCGCATCGGGACCGTCGACGACATCGCCAACGGTGTGCTGTTCCTGGCTTCCGACGAGTCTTCCTTCATGACCGGCAGCGAGCTTGTCATCGACGGAGGCTACACCGCCCAGTAGTCAGGTTCGTCACCTGATTGCGTGGAGCCCTCCGTCGTCGGTACGCACTAGCACTTGACCTTCGGCATAGACCGGCTCGGTGCGGACGCCGGCCGGCAGTTGCAGCCGCCATCGCTCCATGCCTTCGGCTCGACCCAGGCCATACAGCCAGCCGGCTTTGTCGCCGAACACCAGTAAATCGCCTACAACTATAGGCGAGACCAGGATGCCGTCCTCACCTTGGAATTGCCACCGCTCTGCTCCGGTAATCGCGTCCACGGCGTACATCTTTCCCAGCGTGTCGCCGACATAAAGGGTGTCTCCCGCGACGGCCGGAGCGGAGATGATACCCTGCCGCCGATGTACGGCCCCGACGGAGCCTCCGGCACACCAATGTAACTGTCGGATGGGGAGGGACTTCCCGGCCGGCGGCCGCCCCACGGGGTCAGCAGAAGGGTTGCCGCAAATATGAGGCAAGCTATGTATCTCGGCTGCATCGCCGAGTAAAATCGGGCGATGCAGCCGGTGGCGCAGGGTCACTTCAGCAGCCGCGCCAGCTCGTCCGCGTTGGCCCGCATCATGCTCAGGTAGTCGGGATATTCGTCGTCGGGCAGTGAACGGATGATTCCGATCTGTATCCCGGTATCCCGCGCAACCTGCTCCAGGGCGTCGCCGGAGAACTGCGGCTCTGCGAACACTGCGGGCAGGCCCCGGTCTTTCACCAATTCCAACACCCCTGCTATGTCGTCAGGGGAAACCCCTCCGCCGTGAGATCCGACGAACCCCAGCACTTCCACGTCGTAGCGGGCTCCGAAGTATCCGTAGGCGTCGTGGAACGTGACCAGCACCCTGTGGGCCGCCGGTATCGACCCGATCGCGTCCGCGATGTAGGCGTCCAACGCCTCCAGCTCTTCGATGTACGCCGCCGCGTTGTCGAGATACACGGCCGCGCCGTCAGGGTCAGCCGCCACCAACCCGTTGGCGATTTGGTTCACATAGTGGACGCACATCCTTGGGTTTAGCCAGAAGTGAGGGTCCCCTCCCTCTGGGCCGTGGTCGTGACCCTCTTCGGGATGGTCTCCCTCCTTCAGGATCCCCACGAAGGATATCTTCGTCGGGTTGCCGCCAACTGCCCACCGATCCGCCACCTCCAGGTCTCCCGATCCCAGCGCGATCACCTGGCCCGCTCCGGAATCGGTAACGAATATCCGCCCTGGCGCCGTCGCGATGTGCGGGCGCGCCGAGAAGCTGGGGTCGATCTCGCCGATTAGCACGTCAGACACCGACGCCAGCAGGTCCAGGTCATGGGCTCCGAACGTGCGGACTTCGCCGTCGCTCATGACCACCAGCAACAATTCGCCGTCGTGTCTGATGGCCGCTTGGATAGGCCTCAGTTCCGCCGACGCCGGTATCAGCTGCTCCATGCCGCCCGCCTCCGGATCAACGACGTACAGTCCCACGTTGGGCCCCAGGGCAAAGAAGTGGTTCATTCCCGGGTGGCCCCAAACCGAGGTGAGACGGAAGTCTTCGAGAGAACTCTCGGGAGCCGGGACGAACGCGTGCTCAAACTCGCGGTCGCGGGCTTCCACGATCAGCGCGCCGCCAGTGCATCCGAACACCGCCTGGTGCCCATTGCCTGCGGCGCCGAGAAGGTCCGGACATCCCTCTGCGCTGTACAACACCTCACCGTCCAGGTTGCGGATTTCCGCGCCGATCGGCAGGTCGGCGTACGGATTTTCCGGAAACGCAGGATGTTTGATGGTGACCGCGAAAAGGTCGTCTTCTAGCGGAACCGCCCAGCCGTGCTGCGGGCCAGCGTTGATGACCGTCGGCTCATAGGAAGCGCCCTCTTCTTCCAGCTCGCGCTCGTTGATCAGTACAATGTCTCCCGAGCCATCGTAGAACACCGTAGCCCACTCGCTTCCGACGTACAGGTGCATCGGTCGGTCACCCGACAGGTCAAGACCTAGCCTCGACACGTCCCTTTCTACTAGGTCCCCATGGTCGCCGTGCTCGTCCAGGTACACGCCGCCGTCGATCACGTGGACCATGTTGGCGTCGCTTGATACGGCGATCCCGAACCGCCCGCTGTTCGTAGCATGGATGCTGCCCGCCCGCCAACCCAGGTCGAACGCGTTCTGGTGCACGATTCCGGTTTCCAGGTCGATCACCGATAGCGAACCGGTTTCGCCGTCGCCGATCAGGAGCTGCCCGGCCAGCTCCAACTCGTCCTCTTCGTCCTCTTCGTGCTCCGCGTCCGGGAACGGCAGTTCTACCAACTCCTGTGCTTCCAACCCTTCAGAGGCGACCAAGACCACAGCGTTGTCGTTTGCCGCGTTGGCGATCAACCGCTCGACCTGGCCGGAAAGCCCGGCGCCGTTGCTAACTATAAGGTCAGCCTCGTTGATGCGCACGCTGTCCCGCGGCGTGCTTTGCCACGTGTGGGAGTCGCTGCCCACGGGCACCAGGGTGTGTACCTCAACCCGCGCTCCACCCACTTGTTTCACCAGGTCCGCGAGTACGGCGTTTCCGGCTACGACGTTGAGTTTTTCGTCAGGCGCCGGGCTCTCCGCAGAGACGGACGGCAGCGCAGCCTCGGTCATCCCTCCGTCCGACGCTGCGCCGCTGCAGGCGGTCACCGTAAGCGCGACGGCCAACAGGAGAATCAATAGCATCAGCGTGCGTCGTGGCCTGAAAGCATTGGCGAGTGGGAAGGGATGTCGACTAAATGGGTTCATCGCACTTGCTCCATTTGTGCGGTTTCGTATCCTGGTCTGATCAATGCTCGGTATCAGTTGGTGACGAATTTGATATGAAGTATCGATAGATTAGCGCTAACGATATGCAGTATCAGTTGACCACAGTTATAGATAGTTGGTATCAGTAATGGAGCAAAAATAAAAAGGAGCGCTGCTAGCCTTCAGCGCATTCGGAACAGCGGCCGTACACTTCCAGCCAGTGGCCGCTCATGTAGAAGCCCGCCGCCGCTGCTGCTTCCTGTAGCAAGCCCTCGACGTCGCAACCTTCCAGGTCCGCAGAGGCTCCGCATACCGCGCAGAGCAGGTGATGGTGGTGGCCCTGGTGGCTGAGTTGGTAGCGCAACTCCCGGTCTTCCAGCAGCACGCGGCACACCTGGTCGGTTTCCACCAGCAGCCTGAGCCCCCGATATACCGTCGCCCGGCCCACGCATGGCAGAGATGCGCACAAGTCCTCGGCCGTGAACGGCCGGCCCTGTGCGGCCACCGCGCCGATCACCAGGCGCCTTGGCTCGGTGTCCCGGTATCCCCGGTCGCTCAGCTGCGCCAGGATGTCATCCACCACCGCGGCGGAACGCGGGCGCGGGTGCTCGTGGCCTGAATGTCTGGGCGTGGTCGAAATCATAATGATACTGCGTATCGTAAGATTACTAGCGGCTTCCCATCATGTCAACTCCGACCCGCTCAGACCGGTGACCTACGTTCGTCAACGATCGTGCGCAACGAAGTGTCCCAATATCGCTGGGTCGTCGCCGGCGTTGCAGCACTCCCACCGGTATCGAAATCAACGGGCTGAATCAGGGTGGGCCGATTCACCCATATGCGGAGCGCGGGCGCGTGGTTTGGGACTGGCATGGCGGCAGCGGACAGGCGATTGACCGCTGCCGCCAGAGAGTATTCGAGTTCGTGTTGCGATGGACTTCCTCCGAGTTTTTCAGAGTGTACAGGCGATGATTTGGAGTGTTTGACCAGGTTCCGAGCGGTATCAGCCCTACGGCCGGAGGTGGTGCGCTGGGGTTTTTGCTCTCATTCTCCATGCCTGAAGCATGGCGCGCTGTGGCGGGCGCGGTGGCCGGGGCGACTACACCGGGTAAAGTGGCCGGAGACAGTCACCCACAAAGGCCGGCAGCGACTTAGTGCTGATTGGCCGTGAACGCTCGGAACCTGGTCGATGGAACCGATTGATCGCCTGTGAAGCCATTATAGAGCATGAGTTCGTAATATGGCAAGGGGGTGTCATAGAAAGAGGAAATTTCGCTACTCCGATTCCACTGCCGGCACGTCGGACATCGACCAATTGTCCGACGGATTTCGTAATTAGCCATAACGCGTGAAATTCCGGGTATTTCCGGGTTCTCGGACCCCGGCGGCATTCGAAACTCTGCCCGGGACGGGCGTTGTGATCCCCGGCGAGAATCGCCGTATCAAGCCCCGTTACGGGATTTTCGCTTTCCACGTATAACATCCCGTAGAATCCCGGAAAGACCGACTCCGTGCGTCTGGGGACGCCTCATTGGCTGTCGATACCCCAGGGTGTAGATTGCGTCCATTGGGCGTGCCGGGTAGTCGACGAGGTTAGTGACGGTGGATGGTCTGGTGCCAGCTGGAACCCTTCCCGTTGATGGAATGGCGGCATGGCCAATTTGCTCGGATCTGCGGTGCCTTTTCGTACGGGCCGCGGCTCCGTAGGAGGCTTCCCGATGATGAACGAGAATGAGCGACGCGCCTCACCCAAAAATCGTTGGACCCGCTGGTACATGTGGCTCGCCTACGGCGGCGGTGTCCTGGTCGTGATCGCGGTCGTGGTACTGACGACTGCCCCCGGCGGTGACGGCGGGACGGTGACGGTCTACCCCAGCACGGCTCCCGCGAGCCACCAGCCCACCCCCACCATAAGTCCTGCTGAATTGAGTGACCTGCAATTCGTAGCCGACGCGGAGGGGATTACCCTTGAGGAATCCATCGCGCGTTATGCCTGGGGTGATGACATCTCGATGATGGTGACGGCCATTCTGGACGACGACCCCGACAGCGTCGTTGATTTTGCCATAACCGGCGGGTCCACGGCCCGGATCAAGCTTTCGGGTTCAATCTCCGGCAACGCCCAGGATGCCATCGACAAATTCAAGTCTGATTACCCTCACGTTGCAATCAGCCTACAAACCGGCAAAGACCCGGGGTTCACCAGGCGGGAGGCGGATGAAGCGGTAGTCGGAGCGCATTTCGCGGTGATGGCAGAGGACGGTGTACAGGACAGCGTGACCTATTACGACAGCGACACCATTGAAATCGTCGTGACCGTCCAGATGGCAACTCCACCCTCCGATGAAAAACTATCCTCACTGGAAAGGGCAGCCGAGCGCGGCGCCGCCGAGGCCACCAGGCCGGACATCACGGACAGCCTCACCATATCGCTGTCAGTCGTCCAGCATGACCTAGGTGGAACCGAGGGCTACCGTGCGCCCAACTGACGCGGCTTGACCCACTCCGTTCGATTAGAGGAGGGACGCGCTTTGACGTAACTTGCATAGACCCCACCGGTAGGATTTCGCTGGCTACCCCGGCGAAAAGTCGCATTTACCCGGAATATGGCCTGAAGCCATCAAGTAGGCAGGTGCTACTGTTGGCTAACGGGGCGTGCACCGTGTATCGTTGCTCGGAAATCCGCCAATTGCTGGACGGCGCGCATTACGAGATTCGTCCACTCTATAGGCGTTTTCCGTCACCGATCTGAGTAGCGGAATCGCCTCCATAGAAAATGGATCTGGATCGGGTGGTGTTATCCAGAACCGTCGTCGGAGATGAGGGTAGGGGCGAATCATTACTCGCACCTGCGGGAGGCCAGCACATGTTCTCCGGCAACGAGATTGCCGCGCTTCGCTCGCAATGACAAGGGTTGGGCACTTGCAATGACAAAGGACAGGGCGCTCGCAATGACAAGGGCAGGGCACTCGCGATGACAAAGGACAGGGCGCTCGCAATGACAAGGGCAGGGCACTCGCGATGACAAAGGACAGGGCGCTCGCAATGACAAGGGCAGGGCACTCGCGATGACAAAGGACAGGGCGCTCGCAATGACAAGGGCAGGGCACTTGCAATGACAGTTTGAAACGCGGGCGGGACCGCGTGGGCGCGGGTCTCGCCTTGACGGTGAGCAGCTGCCCGGCGTATATTCCGGATATCATCTCTTCTGTGGGAGCCTGTTATGCCTATTTATGAGTACGGTTGCACCACCTGCGGCCACAAATTCGAGAAGTTGCAGCCCATGTCCGCCAGCGGCGCCGACTGCCCGCACTGCGAGCAGCCCGCCAAGCGAGCCATCTCCGTGTTCGCCGCCGTCAGCAAGGGTGACAGCTTCGCCAGCGACATGGCCGACTTGGGCGGTTCGCCGATGCCGGCCCCGATGGGCGGAGGAGGATGCGGCGGTTTCTGCGGATGCGGTCACTGACCGACACGCCAGCCGAAGAGTTGAGGGCGGGTCCAGAACCCGCCCTCTTTCGTTTGTGCTGGAGGGTCTGCGTCTAGTCCGCGGCCAACGCCAGGCGTTGAATCTCCGCCGCGGCTTCGTCCGCGGTATCCGCCCAGGCTGCCCGCGCCTGGGCCAATAGCTGCCGCGAGGCGTCGGGGTTCCCCTGGACAGCCTCGGCCTCGAGCCGTCCCATCCAGTAGGTATCCCGAACCGACGAGCGCCGGGACAGGCGTTCGTCCAGCATGGCCTTGGCTTCATCGTACCGGCCGGCGCGGATGTAGGTTTCCAGCAGCGTGTCCTCGAACACCTCGCGCTGGGCGTGGCTGCCGCCGATGCGCGCCAGCATGGGATAGGTGGGCCCCATCAGGTCGGCTGCTTCGTCGTAGTCGCCGGCCACGAACGCCGCCGCACCCATCGCGATGGGCAGTATCATCTCCCGCGACAGGTCGTCACCATTCTCGCCCTGGGCCTTGAGTCGGTCTACCATCTTCTGCGTGGCCTCGGCGTCGCCCGCGCCGGCGAAGGCCAGAGCGGCGTGGCAGTCGCGGAATGGCGCTCCCGGCGCATCAGCCGCCGGCAACGCCAGGTCCCGCACCTCGTCCCAGGGCTTGCCCGGCTCTTCACCGGAATAAATCTGCAAACGCCACAACAACGACGCCGCGTCCTGAAGGTTGGACAGGTTCCGCGCCTGCACTCCCGGCCGGATGTGCGTTTCGTACAGGTCCAGGGCCTGGCTGTACCGCCCCTGCGCCAGTTCGAACAGGGCGAGGTGCCAGGACAGGTGCGTGTTGTACGATGCCCTCCGGTCGAATCCAGCCAGCCAGTCGCCCAACCACCTGCCGCCGTTCATGGCGTCACCCTGCTCGAAGTACGAATGGGTTACCGAATGGCTTGCCACGGCGTTCTGCGGGTTTCCCTCCAGCGAACGGGTGGCCAGTTCCATTGCTTTCTCCGGTTGATTAGTTTCGTGATGGGCAAAGGCGTATTGACCCAGAAAAGCCCAGTCGTCGCCGTTGGCCGGCGCCACCTTTTGCATCATCGCCATGAGGTGATTGGGGAAGTCCGGCACGCCGGCGCCAAAGCAGCCCAGCATGTACAGGCGCTGCGCGACCCGCATGGCCAGGGTGTCCGTCGGGAAATCGATCAAGTGCTCGTTGACCAGACCGATTGCCTCAGTACCCTTGCCGTGGGTGAAGGAGTGCACGATCCGGGCGATCTGCCGCTCTTCTTGTGAGCAGCCCGCCGACAGCTCCACCGCCTTCTCCGCAGCCGCCCGGGCCGCCGGCACGTTCATCTGCAGGTGCAGGACGTAAGCCTGCACGACGTGGGCCATAGCGAACCCTTCGTCCGCCTCGATGGATGAGTTGAGCTTGGCGTCCGGGCCATAGTTCTGCGACAGCACCAAGTCCAGACCTTCCTGGTACAGGTCGGCCGCGGCCGGGGAGTTGGTCGTAATCGTCAATCCGTTCCGATTCTTCATCATCGCGCACATCGTTCGCCCTCCTGATAAGGATTATCGGGTCTTATCGGTGCCAAGATTACCACAGTTCTCCTGGCTGAGGGTCGGTTCAATCCAGCGGCGCCTCACGCCAGTTCGGTGATGATCACTGCGCCGCCTGGAGTAGCTTCGACGTTGAGGTTGCTGCCGGCGAGCAACTGCATGCCGAGCAAAGCCTCTGATCCAGTGTCCATTACATTCACTTCCCTAATTAGCCCGTGCCACTGGGCCCGGCCGATGTACCTGGGCATGACGCGTAGGGTTCCGTCAGCCAAGATATACGGCACGCCTTCTTCATCCCGAAGCAGATTGAGTCGATCGATGGCATCCTGTGGCAAAGTCAGTTCGCCAGAAAAACCGGTGTCGATGGTGAAATCGATAGCTTCGGACGGGGCGCTATTGCCAAGAACAATTAGAGAAACGATCGGCTCCAAATAGTTGTTTACGGCGCCATGTTGCATGCTAAAGATTTGCCTTTTCTTCGCGAATGCGACGCCCCGGCGTACGCAGGTAAGCCACATAGCTCCGGTGACGTTGCATGGTGTGAATCACCGCATCCGGGCGGCGCTCTCGAAGTTTGCGCCCGGTGGTGGCCGAATTGTCGCCGATTTCGTAGTCGCCGCTGATCACGTCGATCTTTACGTATCGTTCCTCATCCCCGGGAGCCAGCCGATCACGAATGTTGGCCTTGTAAATCTCGTGGGCCTTCAGTTTTACCTCTTCGTACGCCATTCGTTCTTGGGCCATGATTTGCACCTCTCCGTGATTATACCGCTCCCTCTGCCTCCAGCCCGGCCAACTCATCCGGCGTCAGCCCGCCCAGCGTGCAGAGCACCTCGGCGTTGTGCTCGCCCAGCTGCGGCGGCGTCCTGGTATCCGATGGCCGGCACGCGGTCAGTTGGATCGGGGTTGCCAGTGACCGGAACTTCCCGCCCAGGGTGTCGCCCGTGTCGACGTACATTCCGCGCGCTTCCAGTTGAGGGCAGTCCGCCAGGTCAGCTACGCTCTGGGCCACACCCATGGAGAAGCCCAGCTCGGTGAAGCGACCGGCGACCTCCCACTTGGGTCGCTTAGAAGACCACTCCTCGATGGCCGGGATCATCTCGTCGAAAACGAAATCGGCGTCGGGGAACTGCTGCAGATAACGTTCGTCTGTCTCCGGCAAATCGGTTCGCTCGATCAATTCCCAAAGCCCGGCCAGCCGCTGCGGGCTGCGCACGCCGGCCATCACCACGTACCCGTCCGACGCCCGCAGCGCCAGACCCGGTGACAGCGAGGCCTGGCGGGTCCGTCCCGGCGCGTTGCCCGTGGCCTGGTAGGCGTTCATGTTGCTGATCACGTGGGACGCCATGCACTCGTACATCGCCACGTCCACGTGCTGGCCCACTCCCGTCTGGCGCCGCGTCTCCAGCGCCAGCACGATACCCAGCGCCGCCCATACTCCCGGTACCGAGTCACCCATGTTGTCGCCCACCGCTTGCGGCGATCCGCCCGGCGCGCCGGTGATGTCCATCCACCCCGACATGGCCTGTATCGCCAGATTGTTCGCCGGCCAGTCTGAGTACGGCCCGCGTCCGCTCTGGCCGTCACCGTCACCGTAACCGGTGATCTCCGCATAGATCAGGCGCGGGTTGATTTCCCGCAACCGTTCGTAGCCTAACCTCAGCCGCCGGAACGCTCCCGGCCCCCAGTTGTCCAGCAACACGTCCGAGTTAGCAACCAGGTTCTCAAAGGCCCTCTTGCAGGTGGGATTCCGTAGGTCCAGCGTCACCGACCTCTTGTTCCGATTGACCCCGAGGAAGCGGCTACTGATTTGCCCTGTGTCGGGATCCCCGATGAACGGCCCGCGGCCGCGGGCCAGGTCCCCCGTCCGTGGCCGCTCGATCTTGATAACCTCCGCCCCCATGTCCGCCAGTATCTGCGAGCAGAACGGGCCCGCGACGATATGCGTCGCGGCAAGCACCCGGATACCTTCGAGGGGTAGAGGTAGTCCGGCGGGCAATTCATTTGGCGCGTTGTCATTGTAGTTAGACGTCATTGTCAATCACTATCGCCCCATATGGAATAGTCTCGGTGGCTCGGTCATCAACGGTTCAACTCTCCGTAAGAACACGCTGGTACTCTTTCAGCCTGTCGTGTAGCCAGTCCGCCATTTGCGTCCAGTTCTGTCGGTCGCGGGTATCGACATACAAGCAGTCTTTAGTGCCATCGTCGCTCAAAACTTCCCAGAACCGTTCAACCCGCAGTTCGCTTTCCTCGCTGCCATCGCCAGTCCGCGGCCGTATGTATATTCCGACCCTGTTTCGAGACAAATGCTGGGAGACCACCAAGCCGGCTATGTCGTGATACACATTGCTGTCTATATGATCCGGACGTAGTTCAACGTCTCCGGGATGCCGCTGATCGTAGAATCTCCAAAAATCGTACCTGAATTTGCGCCGCTCGGTAAGCTGAGTGTTCTCTTCTTGAGCCACTACCCGTATCCGACGATCCCATTCGCTGGGTCGTTCCAAAACCTCAAACAACGGTGCGACTGGATCCGTAACGTCGTCCCCGATCCGTAATACTTTGATGCGCACCGCGAAAAACGCGAACTGCCCGGTAGTGTGCTCGTTCAACCAACGAACAGCGGACAGATGCGCTTCGTGGAATTGTTCAGAAACCCAGATGATGGTTTGCGCCTGCAGGCCGGAAAGATAGGTCAAAACTTTTCCCAAATGGTCATGGTTGGTCCACCCGTACTGATTTTCAATTAGTACTAACGTGTCGTCATTGGTGTTGCGCGCGAGAATGTCCGCATAGAATTGCTCGACTGCTACCTCAGTGCCTTCCGACTCCAACGGTATTCCGACTACTTGTGAGAGCCGGTCCAAGTTGCTGGCTAGCCACGGTGTGAAGTCGTGCGTTTCATTCGGCCATACCTGGCGCAAACTGACCTCTTTCAACTCGCTGATGTCCATAACGTTACACTCCATCCAAAATGCTGTGCTTCATCACACCCACTCCGCCAGCGACCGGAGCGCTGCCCGCGCCCCCTGTCGCATCGGCTCAAAGTGGCTGAAACACATAATGTCAAAATCTAGTTGAGCCAGCCTGCGTATCGACTCCTTCGCCGCCTCCATGTCGCTGGAGAACCATCGCGACGGCAGCGTCAACCGGTGGTGATAGCGCTGCACCGCATCGCCCACGATGAGTACGCCCTCCTCGGGGAAAAGCAGGCTGATGCTTCCCGGCGTGTGCCCTGGCGTGTGGACAACCCGGGCACCGCCCAATAAAGGCAACACGTCGCCTTCGTCTAGAGTGGTCGCCACAGGCACGTGTGATGGTGTCATCCAGGTCAATAGTGGCCACATGAGCGGACGCAGCCACCGCGGGCGGACCGGGTTGGGTATTTTCTGCCCGCGTTCTCCCGCGAGGTACGGTGCCTCCACGTGGTGCGCGGCCAACGGCGCCCCGGTCGCGCGCTGCAAACTGGCCATCCCACCCACATGGTCCGGATGATAGTGTGTGGAAACAATCTGCCGCACCGATTCCGGTCCATAGCCCAGCTGGTGCAAATAACCCAGTACCCGTCCATGGTGGAAGAGCCGCCATCCCGAGTCGATCACCGTAACCGACGTCTCTCCCGTTTCCTCATCGGGCGTCATCACCAGGAATGCGCTGGTGGTCAGCAGGCCCCGCTGGTGGAGTCCCGGAATCACCTCGCCCACCCGCGCCCGAGGGCCCGGGATGCTCGGCCTCCGGTAGATCTTAACCTTGCTCATGGTGCCAGCATGTTACGACACGCCAGGCGGGATCGGATCTCGTCGGTCGCGACGGCTACCGCAGGTCGACGACCCGCCGCGCCTTGAACTGCGTCCGCTCGAACTCCCCCTCAGGCTTGAGTTCAACCGAGACGCCCACGCCCAGCGCCCGCCGCAGCGTATCCGCCACCTGGCTGCGTAGCGCGTTTAATCCTTCCGGACCGCTCTCACCCGCCGATGCCCAAACGCGTGCCGACACCTCCGTCTGCACTGTCAACCGGTCCAGGTAACCGCGCTCCCGTTCCACCACCAGCCGGAACTCCCCGCCGAACTCATCCAATCCCCGCAACACATCCTCGACTCGTGAGGGGAAAACGTTCTGTCCTCGGATGATCAGCATGTCGTCCGCCCTGCCGTAGATCCCCTGCGTCAGCGTCGGATAAGTTCTCCCGCACGGACAGTCAACCATCTCCCACCGTGCGATGTCTCCCGACCAGTACCGGATCATCGGCTGTGATTCACGTTCCAAATGGGTGTAAACCGGCACGCCCTCGCCGCCCATGGCAACGGGTTCGTGCGTTTCGGGGTCCACCAGCTGCGTGTATACAATGTCCTGCCACAGGTGCATTCCGCGCTCCAGGTGCCGGCATCCGCCGTTGGTCATCCACGGCGTCATCTCCGCCATGCTGCCCTGGTCGACCACGTAGCACCCGAAGGCATCCTCGATGGCCTGCCGCGTCGCCGGTACGCTGGCGCCGGGCTCGCCGCTGAAAAACATCAGCCGGAACCCAAAGTCCGTACGCGGATCGACCCGCATGTCTCGCGCCGTTTCCGCCAGGTACAGCGCGTAAGACGGCGTGGCGTACAGCGCCGCCGGCCGCACCATCTGCGCCCATTCCACCGCCCGCTCCGTCTGGCCGGGGGCGCCCGCGCCGAAGGGGAAGCACGTTGCTCCTAATCGTTCGGCTCCCACGAGCGCGCCCCAGCTGCCGACGTACAGGCTGAACACCGCCGCCACCATCACGGTGTCGCCGGGCCGCACTCCCGCGGCCCAAAGGATGCGCGCGTGGGCCTCACCGATGCGTTCCCAGTCGCCACGGCTGATACCGAACACCGTCGGCCGCCCTGTCGTTCCGGACGTCCCGTGGATCCGGTACACCTGCTCCGGCGCAACGCACAGGAACCTGCCGTAGGGCGGGTGCGCTTCCTGCTCCACCCGCACCTCTTCCTTGGTCAGGATTGGCAACCGCGCGAACTCTTCAAAACTACGGATATCCGCCGGATCGACCGGCGCGTCTCGCCAGAACTCCCGGTAAAATCCCGACTCCTCCCATGCGTGCCGCACCTGCCCCCTCAGCTTCTCAAGGATCACTCCGTCCCGCTCCGTCGGATCCATAGTCTCCGCCCGCGCGTCCCAGTGCTCCGCGTCCCGGTTCGGAATGTAGGTAGGGTCATATTCCGGGGGCCAATTCATCATGCTTCCCGAAACAATCCTGCCCGGATGAATTCCACCATCTCCCCAGTGAAGGTTCCCACGGGGAACACGCCGTCCACGCCCGCCTCACGCAGCGGTTGGACGTCGCCGTCGGGTATCGTCCCCCCGACTAGCAGCATTACGTTGTCCTCGGTAGAGCTTCCGCGCAGCCCGTGCCGGTCCAGCGCGTCCACCATCCGCGGCATCAGCCGCAGGTGCGCTCCTGACAGGATGCTGATACCGACCACGTCCACGTCCTCTTGCGCTGCCGCCGCCGCAACCTGGTCCACCGTAACGCGCATGCCGAGGTAAACGACCTCCATACCGGCGTCACGCAGCGCGCGCGCGATGACCTTGACGCCACGGTCGTGCCCGTCCAGCCCCAGCTTGGCGAGGAGGACGCGCGGCGGATTGGTTGGTCCATCCCCAAACGCCGACGCCATACGTCACCTGCCTTCCACCGAAGTACTGGCATCGTCCCCGAGCACTCGCAGGACGACTCCGGCTACGATCAAAACGGCAAAGCCAATCGCGGGCGCTGCCTGCGGACCTTCAGCGGTTCCCAGACTGATGATTACGCTGGCAATCAGGATAGCGGCTATTCCCAGGCACATCGTACCCAGATCGCCGAGTATCTTTCTCATCGGCGCAATTTCACGGCGATGATCGCCGTAATAAATCCCAAGGACAACCCTGCGCCGCCGTACGCCAATGGCAACAACTCATCGACGATGTACCGGTCGGCGCTGAATGCGCTGAAACCCAACCAGTTCCCGGCCAGCATCACCCAGCTAAACCCAAAAAAAGCGGTCAACCATACTGTGACGAAAATTGCCAGTGGATTGTTCATAAGGTGCGTCTCTGGTGTCGCAACCACCGTTACGTACGGACAATATACCGCACATCCATGCCACCCGCCTAAAACACCCCCGGGTCCACGTACTCGCCCCATTCGTCGCGCAGCGCGCCCATGATCTCACCTTCGGTGACGCCGTCGCCCACCGCCGTCAGGATGGCCGGCAGCAGGTTTCCGCCCGCCCGCGCCGTCTTCACGATGTCCCGGAGGCCGGCGGACGCGTCGGCTTCGCTGCGGTGCTGCCTTAATGTGGTCAGCCGCTCGATCTGCCGTTCCTCCTCAGCGTAGTCGAACTCGAACAGCTCCAAGCCGCCGGCGTTGGTCGCATCGCCGCTGTATTCGTCATTCACGCCCACGATGGTGTAGTCGCCCGACTCCACCCGCTGTTGGTATCGATACGACGCCTGGGCGATCTCGCTCTCGATGTACCCGCTGCCGATGGCCTCAAGCATCCCATCCAGCATGCTCCCGTTGCCCATCCCGTCGATCCGCTCGATGTACGCCATCGCCGCCGCTTCCAGCTCGTTGGTCAGGGTCTCCAGGTACGCGGACCCTCCCAGCGGGTCCGGCGTGGCCGACACTCCGGACTCGTGGGCCAAAATCATCTGCGTCGCCAGGGAGATCCGCATCGCCTCCTCAGACGGTATGTCGTACGCCTCGTCGTACCCGCTCACGTGCAACGACTGCGTGCCGCCCAGCACGGCGGCCAGCGCCTGCAGCCCGCCGCGCAGGATGTTGTTAAGCGGGTCCTGCCGCACCAGCGTCGACCCCAGGGTCTGCGTGTGGAAGCGCATCCGCATGGACTCCGGTCGGGTCGCCCCGTAGCGGTCACGCATCAATCGCGCCCACATCCGTCGCGCCGCCCGGAACTTGGAGATCTCCTCGAAGAAGTCATTGTGCACGCCGAAGAAGTGCGACAGCCGCGACGCGAACTCATCCACTTGCAACCCCCGCCGCATTGCCGACTCCACGTAGGCCATCCCCTGCGCCACGGTGAACGCGAGTTCCTGCACCGCGTCGGAACCGGCCTCGCGCGTGTGGTAGCCGCTGATCGATATGGTGTACCAGTTGGGCACGTGCCTGGTGCAGAACTCCACCACGTCCGTCGTCAACTTCAGCGCCGGCGCCGGCGGCAGCGCGAAGGTCTTCTGCCCGTGAAACTCTTTCAGCGAGTCGTTCTGCACGGTACCGCGCAGCGCGGCCCACGGCGTGCCCTGCCGCTCCGCGTTGTGCAGGAACATCGCCAGCAGTACGATGGCCGGATGGTTGATGGTCAGCGACACGCTGGCCTGGTCCAGGGGGATTCCCTCGAAAAGCTCGCCCATGTCGGCGGCGGTATCGATGGCCACGCCCAGGCGGCCCACTTCGCCCTCGGCCAGCTCGTGGTCCGAGTCGTATCCCGTCAGCGTGGGGTGGTCAAAGTCGGTGCTCAGCCCCGTCTGCCCGTGGGCCAACAGGAACCGGTATCGCTCGTTGGTGGCCCTGGCGGTGCCGAAGCCGGCGATCTGCCGCCGCGTCCACAACCGTCCGCGGTACATCGTGGGATAGGCGCCCCGCGTGAACGGAAACTCGCCCGGCTGGCCGAGATCCGCCGCCGCGTCAAAGCCGCTGCCGGCCAAACCGGCCGGGGTATAGAGGGGGTCGATGGGGAGGCCGGAGAGGGTGCGAGGGCTGTGGTCGTTACTGTTGGAAATCATGTTTCACCCGCTTTCCATTGAGGATTTCCGGTCGTCTGTGTCTGTCGCTGCGTGCGAAGCGCGGCAATCTCTTCGGCATCGCAATGGGTGTAGATCAACCCGGCATTGCTCGCGCCCGCGGGTCATCTGAAAGGATTCGGCTCACGTTCGATAATAGCGATATTGTCGGGCATGTTTGCCATCCACCCGCGAATGGTAGCCTCATCCTCAGCCCCGATGCCCCGTCGCCCGATATAGTCAGCAAGCGCCCTCTCCAACTCCGTTTTCGTGACCGGTGTGACGACGTGCGGTGGCAGCATGTCGGCGCAAATTTCGTTGACCTCCAGGCTGTGGGTAAAGCCAAACACTGCGTCCTCGTTGTCGCGCGTGGGCCACAAATAATCGTAACTGATAACGTCGACCAGTACGTGAGTTATATCGCGTTGCGTCATATCGGGTCGCGCCTCCGTTAGACCAAATGCCATTTTCGGTTTTCCAGGACTATCACGCCGTCTCTTTTCAACTGCTGCTGCGCGTTTCGCACATCGTGTTTCCACCTTTTGCCGAACGATTGCCCATTGATCACTCTATCCACATCGTCGTCACAGAGTTCCGGTTTGAGATGGCGCACCAGCGGATTTATTTCACTGGTCGGTAGGGGCCCGTGTACGCGCAAAATGTACCTCACGGCGTCCGCGAATTGAGTTGTGATTGAACCCTTCGGGTCAGAGGCAAATTCCTCACCGGCCGTGCGCAGTTCAATCAACCGTTCTTCCATGCTGTTGACGATGACTTCGTACTCGCCCTTAACGGCATTAGTGACTGGAGTTTCTGAAATTGACTTACTGTCCCTGGCCCGGCGCGCCATTTTGTCGATAGATTTCAGGTCGTCGCGAGGTACTATAACCCCCAGATTGCCGTATTCCCGCAAATCGTCTGCTACGTCTTTCACTACACTCTTGGCCGTGATTGCGACGCCCAGTTCGCGATTACGATACAGTCCGCTGTTGGTTAGGTTCGACGAAGTGATGATGGCCAGGTGTTCGTCAGCGACGTACGCTTTCGCGTGCAAATAGCGCAGGTGCCTGACCGTTGTGCCGGGAACTTGCTCACAGAGCCACGCTAATGCTCCGATATCCAGTGAACCGTCAATCAGGTTATCTGCGTACAGATTGGTGAGTACGTCGAGGCGAACCGACTGACGCCGGGATCGTAGTTTCCCAGCCAGCCGCTCCACGGGTTGGCGAGTAATGAACGGCGCGGCAATCATGGCCGACTCTTGAATTGAGCCGACGAACTGGTCAAACGTGGTAATCCACGGCGATTTGATGCTCTGCATACGGCATCCCTCATCCATCATGGCGCGGGCATTATTGAGCTAACGTAATCTGTTGCGCAAGCTGCCGGCGTCGCTCTTGGGGACAATGCGCTACCTCAACAGCGATTTGCGCCGGGAAACATAGAAACGGCCGCCACACTATGTTCAAGTGCGCCAGCCGTTCAGCGGTTTCTAGTACTACAGTTGCAGATCATGAAAGGGTAGAATTTTAGGCAGCCGAGGAGTGTTGAGGTGAGGTGGTGATTGTTGGGAGAGACGAGGTAGCGGAGGTCGCCCGGTGGGCCGAGGGCATCGAGCGGGTGCACGAGTGCATCGCGGGCAGGTTCCGGCGGCCGGAGCCGCGCAAGCGGGTGCTGGAGTATCTGAAAGGGTTGCTCAGTCCAGTGGAGCGCAAGAACGGTTGGCAACTGGCGGAGCAAGCGGGCTATGCCACTCCCTACGGGGTGCAGCGCCTGCTGTCGGGTTACGTCTGGGACGCGGACTTGGTCCGCGATGACCTGAAGCAGTACGTGGTGGAGCATCTGGGCGACGGCGATGCGGTCCTGGTGGTGGACGAGACCGGGTTCCTCAAGAAAGGGGAGAAATCGGCTGGGGTGCAGCGCCAGTACAGTGGCACGGCGGGCCGGATCGAGAACTCTCAGGTGGGCGTGTTCCTGGCCTATGCCTCGGCCAATGGCAGAACCCTGCTGGACCGGGAGCTGTATCTGCCCCAGGTGTGGGCTGATGACCGGGAACGCCGGCGGGAGGCCGGGGTGCCTGAGAGTGTCGGCTTTCAGACCAAAGGGCAACTGGCCCAGCAGATGTTGGAGCGGGCGGTTACGTCAGAAGTGCCCTTCGCCTGGTTTACCGGGGACGAGGTCTACGGCAGTGACCGCAACCTGCGGCGGTGGCTGGAGCGGGAGGGCGTTCCCCACGTGCTGGCCATCAAGCGCAACGAGCAGCTGTGGGCTTTGACGGAGCAGGGACCCTGCCAGGTGAGGGCTGACCGGCTGGCGTCCGGGGTTGGGGAATCCGCCTGGGTCCGGTGCAGCGCCGGCGCTGGCGCCAAGGGCCCCCGGGTCTACGACTGGGCCTTGGTGGAAATACGGCCCTTGAGGGAACCGGACCAGGGGCACTGGCTGCTGACGCGACGCAGCATTGCCAAACCTGATGAGTTGGCCTACTACGTTTGCTTCGGTCCAGCGGGCACTACCCTGGAGGAGTTGGTGAGGGTGGCAGGGACTCGATGGACCATAGAGGAATGCTTCGAGGAGGCCAAGGGAGAGGTGGGGTTGGACCAGTACGAGGTGCGGCGTTGGGATGGCTGGTACCGGCACATCACCCTGGCGATGTTGGCCCACGCCTATCTGACGGTAATCAGGAATCAGGCGGTGGAAGGGGGAGAAAAGGGGGCCACTATGGCCCCGATGAGGAACTGATTCCCGTGACAGTGCCGGAGGTGCGACGGCTGCTGACACGCCTGGTATGGACGGAGAACCAACTGCCGGATTTCATCCTGTCCTGGTCGTGGTGGAGACGGCGCCACCAAGCCAGAGCCCGCCAATGCCACTATAAAACCCGCCTGTCACATCTGCAACTGTAGTACTAGGGGGTGTCGTCAAAAGAGTTTGCTCCAGATCATCACTGCCCGGAGTTGGCAAATGGCCAGGTATGACGCCGCTCTCTTGGCATAACGGGTCGCCACTCCGCGCCACTGCTTGAAGTCCAAGAATCCGTTCTCCACCAAGTGCCGCAACTTGTACAGTGCCTGGTCGTAGTCCCGCTTTTCTCTCCGGTTGCTTTTGGGCGGTATCACTGGGTTCATTCCCGATGCCCGAGCGGTGGCTATGATCTCATTGGTGTCATAGGCTTTGTCCGCCAGCAGACACTCCGCCTCTATACCCTCGATCAGGGGCAACGCCAAAGAGCAGTCGGCCACCGTGCCTCCAGTAACCGCCAGCCTTACCGGCATTCCGTGGGAGTCCACCGCCAGGTGCAACTTGCTGTTCAGCCCCCTTTGGTGCGGGCAATAGCCTGATTTCCGCCCCGAGCGCCGGCACTGTGGGGATGGGCCTTGATGTAGCTGGCGTCTATCATCAGCCATTCGAAATCAGGGTCATCCATCACTTCCTCCAACAGTCCGGCCCACACACCTCGGTCCCGCCAGCGGCAGAAGCGGCGGTGGGTGTTCTTCCAGTCTCCGTAGTCCGGGGGCAAATCGCGCCAGGGAGCGCCGGTGCGCAGAACCCAGCAAACGGCGTCGATAAACCGCCGGTTGTCATGGGCCGGCCGACCTCTCTTGCCTGTTCCCCCGGGCAGGTACAGCCTCAGCCGCTCCCAAACACCGTCTGTCATATCGTGGCGCCGGTGCGCTGCCGTCATACTCACCACCTTCCACACTCTCCCTGTTACCGGCAATTTACCACCCTCTCACTGTTTTGACGACACCCCCTAGGGGATTTTAGTCTGATGCTGCGGTCGCCCGATGTACCGGGGTTTTAAGCAGATCTTCAACCGAGATGCCCGAGTACTGGTATAACAACCGCGCCAATTCCGCCGTAACCGCCTGCTGGCCCGCCAGTATCGCCTCTAGGCTATCGCTCCCCCTGCCAGGGCCTCCATCTGCCCCCGCGACACCATCCCCTGGTCCAGCAGAAACTCAATGAAGGAGTTGGGCTCTGGACGTTCTATCGGGTAGTGCTCCGCCTCATATATCTCTACCAGCGTAGAAATCCGGTCCAACTCCTCCCCTTCCGGGGTTTCCATCTCCGCATCCAGCAACTCGGAAATCCGCGCCAGTGCCGCGTTATATTCTGCCTCGGTCTGGACTCGCGTAATCCCTGCCATGGTGACACCTCTCCGGCGTTGATAGCGTCGTACTCGGCGTGTGTGCCGATAAATCGGATATACACTCTACGCCAAATGATAAAATGATCTTGTAATTCACCGCTCACGCCCACCTGCCGGAGTGAAGGCAATGAACCACATTAAAACGTTCTTCCTTCTCATGGTTCTTACGGGGCTACTGCTGCTCATCGGGGCCGCCATTGGTGGCGAGGTCGGTGTCGTTATCGCCGTGATCTTCGCATTGGCGATGAACTTTGGCGCCTACTGGTTCAGCGACAAGATCGCTCTCAGCATGGCTCACGCCCGGCCGATCACCGCTGATGATGACCCCGAGCTGTATCAACTGGTGGCCGATCAGGCGCGCCTCGCCAACATGCCCATGCCCAAGGTGTACGAATCGACGAGCCTTCTCCCAACGCCTTTGCCACCGGCCGCAATCCGCAGAACGCAACCGTCGCCGTGACCACAGGCATCCGCGACATCCTCACTCGGGAGGAACTGGCTGGCGTCATGGCCCACGAGATGGCCCACGTCGGCAACCGCGACACCTTGATCATGACCGTTGTTGCCACCATCGCTGGCGCGATCACCGCTATCGCCTCGCCGAAATCGCACTGGGCGTGGCCCGGACCATGGGTCAACGGCACGAACATCTCCCGAACCCGCCGGCGGTGCTCCCTCACGTAGTCCTTGACTATGGTGTGCTGACCCTCAAAACCGTACTCGTCCCGCAGCCGCTCGAAGATCCGCCTGGCCGTGTGGCGCTGCTTTCTGGGAACCTTGGCATCGGCTTCCAGGATAGCGTCAATTATGCCGGTGTAGGGCTCAAGCTTCGGCCGGCGCGGCAGGCTCTGCCGTGTGTAGCCCTGGAGCGTCGCATTGGCCAGCATCTTGCGCACCGTGTCCTGGTGCAGGTCGAACACCCGGGAGGCCTCCCGAACTCTCATCCCCTCCACCAGGCAGGCCCGGCGCACCCGAAAATAATCTCCACGTGAAACATCCATCGCACCTTCCACAGGCTGAAAATCAGCCCTATGGAAAGCACCAGGCGGTACAGTTTTCAACCGCCCAAACACGCCGGTCGAGCCGCCCACGCGGTACATTTTCTCTCCGCCCTTTACAGTACGTGTCATTTCAACCTTAATTTGGGAGTGTTTGGATATGCGCTCCATTCACTGTTAAAAGAAAAAGCGACGGGCGGAAACCCGCCGCATCCCGTTTATCGGAACCATGGCGGTGAACTCAGGCCGGAACTGGTCCGCCCCGGAGATGAACTCAGATAGGGCCTCATTTGAGCATGAGCTCTGCCTTGATCAGGGTTCAGGTAGCCACAGCATCCCGTTGGCGTCCCGATCGACATAGATATGCTGGACCGTCAATCTCTCCAAGTGCTGGATGTTGAAGGTGGCGTTGCCGATCAGAGGCTGCTGGTCCAGGAGAGAGTCAACCTCGACCCCCTGCGACGGGACCACCAGTCGGCGCTCAATTTCTGGCTGCTGACGTTGGTACTTCCGCTGCAATTCGAGAATCTTTTGCGTCTCATTCTGGGCGTGTGCTCGGGTTGGCGGCCGCTTGAAACCAACCTGTTTCGCCATCCGGGCCAGGTCCTCATGGAGGCGCTCCGGATCCCATGAGATGTGGACGCCGTCCCGATTCAGAGCCAGCGCTCCAGCTCCCGGTCGCGGGGCATGTCCGGCAAAATCAACAGGCCACCAATGAAGTTGTAGAAGTTGGCAGCTTTCTGAATCGCGTCGTGCATCTCAATACGGCCGTCGACGGTTTCCGCAAGAGGCGACGGCTTGGATAGCCACGTGCCATCGGGAGTGCGCAAACGCCAACGGTCATCGTCGCCCCAGTCGTAAATGCCCCCTTTGACCTGGATTGCGTAACGGCCGGCCGCGTCCCGATTTGACCGGTCAACCCAGAGAGCGTAGTCAACCTGCTGGCCACGTTCGTGGTAGCGAAATTCGTAGATGCATCGGCCTTCCAGGTCGAGGGCGGCGAGAGCCTCGTAAACCCGCAACTCCGCTCGTATTCCGGGGTTGTCGCGGCGTTTGGGCGGAAACTCCGACGGTGTCATCGTGATTGGCATGATTTTTTCTCCTTTTCCTTGTTTCAAACAAAAGGGTCGCTCGTCGCGAGCGACCCTGAGATGTGGCGAGGTCTTTCCTACGCTGAACCTCGTGGCGTGATCATGGGCGTCAACCCTTTCGTGTTTTGCATGGGCAACCTCCTGGTTCGTGTCGTGGTGATGTGATGACTCTCCTCCACTACGAGGTGGCGGAGTCCTCAGGTGAACTGACCATTGAAACTAGGTGAATTGAGTGTGCCGACGATGCAAGTCCATCGTGACATTGACGGAAGGGGGTATCCCCGACGATGATGTGCTCCCAGCTAGCCGGCGAGATCCACGCCTTGGGCCGAACGCTGCAAGGAGCGCCTATGCCACTCACCAGCGGGGAACTGGAATCCAAACTCTGGCAGGCCGCCGATATCCTTCGGGGCCAGATCGATTCCGCAGACTACAAGAACTACATCTTCTCGATGCTGTTCCTGAAACGGCTCTCCGATCGTTTCGACGAGGAAGTCCTAAACGCCGTTGCCGCCGGCGTGCCCCAAGCGGCCGCAGTGTCCGACCCCGACGAGCACCAGTTCGCCGTGCCCGAGACTGCCCAGTGGAGCCAGATCCTCAAGGCTACGATGAACCTGGGCGAGGCGTTGAACATCGCCAGTCACGAAATTGAGGACGCCAACGCCGGCAGCATAGACGGCGTGCTCACCGGCACGAACTGGAACGACGAGTCCAAGCTGGGCAGTCCCGCCAACCGCGAGCGCATCATCCGCAGCCTCCTGAACCACTTCAACGACCTCGACCTGCGGGACGCCAACTTCGCCGCGGACCGGGACGGCACCGGCAACGTGCTGGGCGACGCCTACGAGTACCTGATCTACCAGTTCGCCGACGACGCAGGGAAGAAGGGCGGCGAGTTCTACACGCCTCGCTCGGTGGTGCGGCTCATCGTGGAATTGCTGCAACCGCAGGAAGGGATGCGTATCTGCGACCCCACCTTTGGTTCAGCGGGAATGCTCATCTTCGCCGCCGACTACGTGCGGGAACAGGGCGGCAACATACGCAACCTGGCGCTGGAAGGACAGGAACGGAACCTGGGCACGTTCGCCATTGGCAAGCTCAATATGCTGCTCCACGGGCTGGCGTCGGCGCGGCTGGTGCCCGGCGACGTGATCGCCGAACCCGGCCTGGTCGATCAGCAAGGCCGGCTGCATTCCTACGATCGTGTCATCGCGAATCCACCGTTCAGCATGAAGAGCTGGGGCCACGATTTCGCTCCCGCTGATCCTCACCACCGTTTCGACCGCTACGACGCAATCCCGCCACGCACTCGGGGCGATCTGGCCTTCCTGCTGCACATGCTGGGGGTTACCAACGCCCAGGGCATGGTGGGTGTGGTGATGCCCCATGGTGTCCTCTTCCGCGGCGGCGCCGAGGGCAAGATCCGCAGGGGCATCGTGGACGCCGACCTGTTCGAGGCGATCATCGGCCTGGCCCCCAACCTGTTCTTTGGAGCCGCTATCCCCGTGTCGATCTGTGTGCTGAACAAAGCCAAGCCTGCGGAGCGACGCGGCAAGGTCCTGTTCGTGGACGCGGCCCAGGAGGGCTACTTCCGGCCGGGCAAGGCGCAGAACTTCCTGGACCGGGAGCACATCGACCGCATCGTCCGCGCGTTTGAGGCCTACGAGGATGTGGAACGGTTCGCTCACGTGGCCGACCTCGAGGAGATCGCCGGCAACGATTACAACCTGAACATCAGCCGCTACGTGGACACGACGGAGCCGGTGGACGTGATGAGCGTGGAGGACGCGCTGGCCCAGTTGCGGGAGGCCGAGCGCCGCCGCGATGAGGCAGTGGCCCGCATGGACGAATTGCTGGCTGGGATGGGGTACACGCGATAGCACTCCGTTCCTCGTCTCGCTTTGGTGACCATGGTCATGACCACTGTATAGTGGGGTAGCGAGAATATCCCCAACCACCCGATAGGAGCGTCTGCAATGAGCACGCGCAGCGGAGACGCCGGCCAGAGCCGGACGATGAAGGCATCCGAGTTCAAGGCCAAGTGCCTGAGGCTGATGGACGAGGTGGCCGAGGACGGCGGCGAGATCGTCATCACCAAGAACGGCAGGCCCGTGGCCAAGCTGACCGCCTTCCAAGAGCGCCCCAAATCCCTGTTCGGCGCCGGCCGGGGCAGGATGAAGATACTCGGCGACATCATCAGTCCGCTGGACGTCGAATGGGAAGCCCAATCTGATCCGGACCGGGTGATCAATCCATGACCATCGCGGACACCCACGCGCTGTTGTGGCTTTGGACGGGCGACCACCACCTCGGGCCGAATTCCAGGCAGACCATCGATGGCGCGCTGCGGAACGGAGAACTCGCGGTTTCCGCGATGACGTTTTGGGAGGTGGCGTTGCTTCGGGCCAAAGATCGTTTGGACTTTCCAGAAAACGTTACCGCATGGCGTAGGGAACTGCTCGGCCAGGGCCTGATAGAGATTCCCGTGGACGGCGAGATCGGCATCCGCGCCAATGCCCTGGCCGATTTTCACGCGGACCCGGCCGACCGCATCATCGTCGCCACTGCCATGAACGGCCACCAGCTGGTGACGGCAGACCGTCGCATCCTGGACTGGCCCGGCGAACTGCGTTGTGTGGACGCAGCCCGATGAGCGCCGTCCGCACATATGACGACACCGCACTGCCCGACGGCTGGCGGACGGTGCGGTTGAGGGATGTTCTGATACTGGACCAGCCAGGCTCTTGGGGAGATGATCCGACGCCCGACGAGTTGGGAGTGCGGGTGTTGAGGGCTGCTGACCTAACGAGGGACGGGCAGATCAATGTCGAAACGGCAGCATGGAGGCGACTTTCGGCACGAGACCGCGACCGTAGATTGATGAATGACGGCGATTTAATGCTAGAACGCAGTGGCGGCGGGCCCGGGACACCAGTTGGCCGCGTCGCGCTCATCCAGGGATCCGGGCCTGTCTATTGCAACAATTTTTGCCAACAGCTGCGGGTTGACAGCAATCAGTGCATTCCGCGCTATGCCGCGAGGGCATTATGGCATCGCTATGTGCAAGGGGTCACCGCGCGGCTTGAGCATCAAACGACTGGCATCCGCAACTTGGACTATGCCGGCTATTTGGACTATCCAGTCATCCTCCCACCCCTACCCGAGCAGCGCGCCATCGCCGACGTCCTGGACTCCATCGACGAGGCCATCGAGCGCACCGAGGCGGTCATCGCCGCCACCGAGACCCTGCGCGGCTCCCTGCTCCACGAACTGCTCACCCGCGGCGTCCCCGGCTGGCACACCGAGTGGAAGGACGTGCCCGGCATCGGCACCATCCCCGCCGACTGGGAGGTGGTGCGGTTGGGCGAATGCGTCACCCACGTTGGGAGTGGCGTAACACCCAGAGGCGGTAAATCGGTCTACACCACAACCGGGATAACTTTCTTGAGATCACAAAATGTCCATTTTGATGGCTTGAGATTGGACGACGTCGTCTATATCCCCCAGGAAACAGACGACGTGATGCGACGGTCCAGAGTCAAACCAGACGATGTGCTGTTGAACATAACCGGGGCATCCATCGGCCGCTGTACCACCGCCCCAGTGGACATGGGTCCGGCGAACGTAAATCAGCACGTATGCATCATTCGGACTACTGAGGCACTCAATCCGCGTTTCTTATCCAAGTGGCTTAGTACTCCTCGCTCCCAAAAGGAAATCGATGACACCCAGACCGGTCAGAGCCGCCAGGGGTTGAACTATCAGCAGGTTCGCCAGTTATCAATGGTTCTCCCGCCCCGTGATGAACAGGATTCGGTCGTGCAAATATTGGGTGGCGTGGACGCGACCATTGATATGGCACGGAACGAGCGAGACGGATCACGATTGTTGAAAGACTCGACCGCCGACGGGCTATTAGCGGGTAGGGTGTCAATTCGCAGTTAGATGTTGAACCGAAGTTGGCAGCGGCTATGACTATCGACGTTGAACCTTTCGGCTGGGGGTCAGCCTCACCGGAGGACATCGGCGTTTTATTGGCCGACGTTGCATCTCACTTGCATCGATTACTCGTCGAGCCGGTGGTTGAGCAAATTAGGGTGGTTCCGGCATCCGGCCCCGATGCCGTCCCAATTACACTCTACCGCCACGCTCAGTCCGGACCGATCACCATCCAACTCGCCGCGCGGGACACCTATTGGGCGCAGTTCTCCTACCAGTTCGCCCACGAATTCTGCCATGTTCTGTCGGATTATGAGCGACTGCGCGACAACCCCAACCGGTGGTTCCACGAGGCTCTGTGCGAGTTAGCCTCCGTATTCACTTTGCGGCGCATGGCGGAACGATGGCCAACCCAACCACCTTATCCCCACTGGGCGGGATATGCTGGCAATTTGGCAAGTTATGCGGAAGACCTGTTGACCAACGATAGCTGGACGTTGCCGGAAGGTGTGCACCTAGCCACTTGGCTGTCCAATGAGGAATGCGAGCTCAGAAAGAACGCCGAACTGAGGGGCAAGAATGCTATTGTCGCGTATCAGTTGCTGCCCCTATTCGAAGAGGATCCCAGCGGCTGGAATGCCGTGCACCGTATGCCCAGTTCTACAGGGATCTTGACGGAGTACCTTGCTGACTGGCATGAATGCGTTCAACTCGCAGATAAACCCTTCGTCAAACGCGTGATTGGAGCCTTCCAATGACCACGCCCAACAAGCTCAACGAGTTCAGCAACGCCGAGGAGCCGGCCCGCCGGTTGCTGTCAGGGTTGGGATACCTGATGCTCGCCCAGTTCCCATTGATGGGAGGGACACCATGACTGAAAGCGACCAACACGGTGAAATCCCACAGCTCGGCGGACCGGAGCCGGCGCTGATGCACGGGCGACTGGTTGACGTTGACCCCAAAGCGGGAACCGCAGTTCTGAGTGTTTACCGGGATTGTCGAGTGCCCCTGCGGCTCAGCGCTGCCCGGGTTGAGGCAGCGCTCAATCTCAAGCAGAAATTCGTCAAAGTCACGGGTCAGGGTTGGTTGGACGAAAATGACCAATGGATTGCCGTCGTCGTTGATGAAATAGGCCCACCGGACCCCAACGCTCCATAGATGAGATCCTAAACGACCCCAACCCCAAGATTTTCGACCCCGACCAGATCATCCGCGCCAGCGAACCTGTCGATGTGGATGATTTCCTGAGGGCCATTTACGAGGGCCGCGGGCGGACATGGAACGGCTGATTGAAAGGGTCGTCCTGGATTCCAGTGTCGTATCGTACATCTTCAACCGCGACAGCAGAGCCGATTATTACGAGGAACGTATTCTGGGCTACCAACTCTTGATATCTTTCCAGACCCTTGAAGAGTCTTGGTTCGGAGCATTCCGCCGCGGTTGGGGCGCAAGCAGGACACGCGAACTCGAAGCGCACCTCCAGCAATATGAGACCATATGGCCCGACGCGGAAATCGCGACTGTTTGTGCCCGCTTGCGCGCGGAAAGCCTGTCCATAGGACGGGGATTGCAGGTAGCCGACGCCTGGATTGCGGCAACCGCCTTGATGCTCGACTGCCCGCTGGCGTCCCACGATAGGGACTTCGACGGTATCCCCGGGCTGGAAGTCATCAGATCGACATGACCACGCCCCACAAGCTCAACGAGTTCAACCATGCCGAGGACCGGGCCCGCCATCTGCTGGAGCAGTTGGGCTGGACCTACGTTCCGGCGGAGCAGCTGGAGGCCGAACGGCCCTACGAGCGCGACGTGCTGCTCAAGGGCCGGCTGCGGACCGCGCTGGTGCGCCTCAACAACGGGCTCACCGAGTCGCAGGCCGACCGGGTGATCGACGATCTCGAACGAACCGGCGGCCTGGGCATGGCGCGCAACCAGCTGGTCCACGAGTACCTGACCTACGGCATGTCGTTGACCGTTGAGACCCCCGACGGCAGAGTCACCCGCACCGTCCGGTTCTTCGACTTCGACGATCCTGTCGGCGGAAACGAGTTCGTGGTCACCACGCAGTTCCGCGTCCGGCGCGGCAACGACAAGGGCGACCCCAACGACGACCAGAAAATGGTCATCCCCGACCTGGTGCTCTTCGTCAACGGCATCCCATTGGTGGTGATGGAGGCCAAGTCGCCGACGTGGATGGAGGTCTGGAAAACCCAGGCGGTGCAGCAGCTCCGGCGTTACCAGGAGGCCGAACCCAAATGGGTGGGCGCCGGCGCCCCGGCATTGTTCCACTACAACCTTCTGTGCGTCGCCCACTGCGGGGCCGGCGCCGCATTCTCCACGCTGTACGCGCCGGAGAACGCGTACTCCGAGTGGAAGTCGGTGCTCCCGTACACGGAGCAGGAGGTGCGCGACCGGTTCGGCGCGGAACCCCAGGGCCAGGCTCAGCTCATCGTGGGCCTAGTGTCGCCGGCGACCCTGCTGGACATCCTGCGGGACTTCGTCGTCTATGAACTCGACAGCGGCAAGCTGATCAAGAAGCTCCCACGCTACCAGCAGTACCGGGCAGTCACTGCGGCGATGAAGCGGCTTTCCGAGGCCAAGCGTCCCGACGAACGCGGCGGTGTGGTGTGGCACACCCAGGGTTCGGGCAAGTCGCTGACCATGCTGTGGCTGGCCACCAAGCTGCGCCGCGAACCAGCGCTGAACAACCCGACCATCGTGGTGGTGACCGACCGCAAACAGCTGGATGAACAAATTTCCCGTACCTTCGAGCGATGCGGCTTTCCGGCTCCCGAGCAAGCCAACAGCGGCAGCGACCTGCGCCGGCTGCTGACTTCCAGCACGGGCCGGACGGTGATGACCACCATCCAGAAGTTCGAGGAGGTCGTGGCCGCGCCCGCGGGCGAACTGGACACTCTCAACCCCGCCCACAACATCATCGTCATGGTGGACGAGGCCCACCGCACCCAGTACGGGCAATTGGGCGCCCGGCTATCCCAGGCCCTGCCCAACGCGGTCCTGGTCGGGTTCACCGGAACACCCATCGACAAGAGTTTTCGCCGGAGTACCATGCGGCGCTTCGGCCCGTTGATCGACACCTACACCATCCGCGAGTCGGTGCAGGACGGCGCGACGGTGCAGATCCTCTATGAGGCTCGGTTGCCGGATTTGGCCATCCAAGGAGCTGAGACGCTGGACAAGCTGTTCGACACGCTCTTCAGCGAGGAAACGGAAGCGCAGAAGGAAGAGATCAAAAAACGCTACGCCAACCGCGAAACCGTCGCCGGGGCCGAGCAGCGCATCCAGATGATCGCGCTGGACATCGCCGATCACTTCAAGACCAAGGTCAAGCCCAACGGGTTCAAGGCCCAGGTCGTCGCGCCCAACCGGCTGGCGGCGATCCGCTACGCCAAGTACCTCAACGGTTTCCACGTTCGCGCCTACCCCATCATCACCACATCGGCCAATGACGGCATCGAGTTCAAGGAGGCCAAGGAACTCAACCAGGACCAGGTGACCAACAGTTTCAAGCTCCCCGACGGCGAGCCAGAGGTGTTGGTCGTGGTGGACATGTTGCTCACCGGGTTCGACGCGCCGGTGGAACAGGTGCTGTACCTCGACCGGGGCTTGCAGGAACACGGCTTGCTCCAGGCCGTCGCCCGCGTCAACCGGCCGTTCAGTCATGACCACGACGGCGTGGCCACCGAGAAAGGATACGGTTTGGTGGTGGACTACTACGGCGTGTCGCGCAATTTGGAGGCAGCTCTGCAAGCGTTTGACCTGTCGGATGTTGTTGGAACGATGCGAGAACTGGAAGAGGACCCCACGGTTGCCCTCGAAGCGGCTGTGGTGGCCGCCGAAGCCCACTTCAAGGGGCCTGATCTGGATGACGTTTGGGACTGCATCGCCGTGTTCGCGCCCGACGCCAACACGGAGGGCAACTTCAAGGCCGACGTGTACGAAAGGTTCAACGCCGATTACCGCGAGTTCTCCCGCCTGATGGACCGGGCCATTCCCAATCCCAAGGCGCTGCCGTACGTGGGACGTCTCGCGCGCCTCACCGAAATCCGCGCCTACGCCCGCGCCCACTTCCTCCAGGAGGACGTCCGTCTGAACTGGACCGACATCGGCGCCAAGGTCAAGAAACTGATCGACGAGCGCATCGACGCCAACGTCAGGGAGTTGATGGAGCCGGTTTCGGTGCTGGACAAGGATTTCGATCAGAAGATAGCCGGACTTCCCCACGACGAAGCCAGGGCGTCGGTGATGGAGCATACGATTCGCGCGTACATCAACGAACGCCTCGCCGACAATCCGGTGTTCTACGGCAAGCTGTCCGAGCAGCTGGAGCGCATCATCCAAGACCTGCGCAACAAGGTAATTGACGCGGCCGAGGCCGCCAAACTGCAGGCTGCCCTGAAAGCGCAGCTCGACGCAGAGGAAGACATCGCGGCCCAGATGGGATTGTCTGCCGAGGCTTTCGCCATCTACGAGATAATCGACGAGGCTGGGACGCGGATGATCTCCGAGGGCGAACGGGCGGCGTACCACGTGCGCATGGACGAGGCGCAGAAGGAAGCCACGGAAAAGGTGGAATCCGCGCTGTCCCAACATCGCGCCATGGTGGACTGGCAGACTAACCAGGAAGTCCAACGTTTGATGCGGCGCGACATCAAGCGGGAGCTGAGGGATGGCGAAAAGTACACCGAAGCCGAACTCGATGATCTTGCCAACCGCATCGTGGACGCTTTCCGGAGCCGTGGTTCCCGATGATGGAGCGGGACAGCATCCGCTTCGGTGACACCACCATCGAGTACCAGGTACGCCGCAGCGACCGCCGGAAGAAAACTGTCCAGGTCACCGTGGACGGTGGCGGTGTGCAGGTAGCGGCGCCGATGGACACGCCGTCCGAGGACCTGAAAAACTTGGTGCGGCGGCGAGCGCCATGGATCCTCAACCACGCGTCTGACGGATTGTTGACCGTCGCGCCCAAGCGGTTTGTCAGCGGTGAAACCCTGCCTTACCTGGGGCGCAACGTGCGCACGGTGTTCGAGGCCGCCGACGTGCGCACGCCAGAGGTTCGTTTCGACCACTGGCGATTTAGCATCAAAGTGCCCCAGGATATCCCCGAAAGTGAGCGGTACGGTCGCATCCGCAAGGCTGTTGTTGCGTGGTATCGAGATAGGGCCGCCATACGACTAAAAGCGGGAGTCAAGAAGTGGCTGCCACGTTTCGGTGGTGGCGAACTGCCTGACGTATTGATTCGTGACCAGCGTCAGCGCTGGGGAAGCTGTGCGCCGGATGGAACGCTGCGCTTCAACTGGCGTGCAATGATGCTGGAACCCGCGTTGGTGGATTACGTCATCGTCCACGAATTGGCGCACCTGACCGTGCGCAGCCATTCAGACGACTACTGGCAGCTCGTTATCCAGGTTGTCCCCGACGCCCAGGAGAGGCGGCGCAAACTGCGGGCAATCGGGCAGTCGATACCTTTATGAAACGTGACTAGCGCGCGATGCCGCGTTTGCGACCCACTCCGTTTTAGTGGTTATGGACGGTGCAGCGGCACTCGACTCAAACCATCGGTGCGGGATCGCGTACGCTGGTCGACACCGGCAATGGAAAACTCTGTGTCGTCTTCCAAGCGATCAACCACCCAACACCACCCGTTTTGAGTCGCCGCGGACGCACGGGTTTACCGTCTAGCAGACAAGCCGTATGTTTTGTTGAAACAAGTTGCCAAAGTGTTGAAACGTGGGTCCTTCTACGCGAACGTTCAGCCGCGAATGTGCTGGAAAATTCGCGGGCCCACACTTGCAATTGGATCCGAGTAGACGGCGTCATATCCCCAGTAGAGCCCCCACACGCGGGGATAGACCGCAGTGTCGCCATGCGGACGTTGGCAATGTGCGGGTTCCCCCCGCATAAGGGGATTGCATCACAGTGGCTCGAATAGTGCGTGTCGACCGGCTTCCATTCGTGGCGTCGCCGAAAACCACCAACTCGTACTGGGCACCGTCGATGAGGCGCTGACCAGTCGCTCAACCCTGAGGCAAACGAAGTGGCATCTCCAAACGTGAGTTTTGGGACGGCGCGAGCTTTGGATCGCCCAGGAACAGGAATGCTGACGAACCGACTGCGCCGATTACCGCTACGATTGCCAGGGGCAACGTGTAGGCACCGGTGATTGCGCTAAGCCAGGCGATCAAGACCCCCGCCAGCGCTCCCCCGCTAACCAGGTTCGGGAGCATCAAGGATAGTCCGGTTATCGTGGCGAAGTTGCGGCGGCCGAAGTAAACCCCGCGAGATGCCAGGGTTAGCGGCAGCATCCCGCCAGCGCCCGTGCCGGCAAGGGCGGCCGAAAGATAAAACATCGGCAACGTTTCCGCGAGATGCCAGGACACCGGCGGCGCACGCTTCCAACAGTCCGAATACGAACATGGTCCTGCGCATGGGGAAGTGGTCTCCCACCCATCCACCAACCAGAACGAACAGAATCGCGAACGCGCCATCAATCCATGAGGCCCCGCCGGATATGACTGGCTCGAAACCCAATTGGCGCATCATCAACGCGTTGAAGAATAGCCCGCCGGACGAGACGGAGAAGACGGCTCCGCCCACCACCAGCAGCCAAAAAGCCCGCGTACGCAGCGCCTCCCGCCACGCATAGTTGGGCACCCAAGCATCGCCACAACCCTTTGCGTCCGATTCAGGTTCACGTCGGTGACCCGGGGCAATGCCGTCAGGATGCTGGTTGTGATCCTCCGGACGATTCCTGATCAACCTGGAGAGCGGCCCAGCCAGAACCAGGACAGTAGCCGCTACCGTCAACGAAGCCGTGCGAGGGTCAATCTCCACCGAAGACCCGAGCACTTCGAACAAGAACCCGACCATGACCAATGGCAGCAACAAGACCGCCATGGCCATGGCGCGACGACTCACGAACCAATTGTTCACCGCCGCCGCAGCCGGCAAATGGGTCCCGACGATTCCACCAACGCCCACGAAGAAGAGCGACGCATACAACACCACCGGGATCTGGCGCCCCAGATACAAAATCGCCCCAACACCGAGCACTAGCAATCCCCACAATACCAGGCGGCGCGCTCCCCATCGGTCGACCGCCCACCCAACCAATGGCATCAGCAGCAACGGCAACCAACCGGTCAGCACCCCGTAAGCCACTGCCAAGGCTAGACTGCCGCTGCGGGGCACCAGAACTTCTCCCAGCGTGAATAGCATGAGTTGGGGCAGGCCCTCCAATGACCAGGATGAACGCGCCGATCCAAACCACACGCCAGCCGTAAAAACTTGCGGCGGACGGTTTCAAATCAGCTTCGACGGTGTGGTCGTGGCATTCAGTCATCTTGGTCTTGAGGAATCAACAGAAAGACAGCAAGCCCACGCGGGGGCAAGGCAGCAGGTCCGATACGGCAGAAAAAGGGGCCGCACTTGTCCACTGGATCCGGCCTTCAAGGAGAGGCATCGGTCTGCCCCAGGGCATTATGGATGCACCAGGACCGGGCTGAAAGTGGGCCTGTCGCTGAACCCCAGCGCCTGGCCCACCGTCTCGTTGGTGCGGACCAGCCGTATGGCCGACGTGCTGGCCGAGCACCTGGAGTACTCGGCGAAGGATGTGGCGGCGCTGGTTGACGCCGGCGTATTGTACGAGTCTCCGGGGGCACGGAGGCGCAAGCAGGCGGGCGCCGATTAATCAGAGGGTGTCTAACAAAGGTCTAATCGGGATGGAAGGATCGGGGCGGCGTATCGGGAGTTGGGCGCAGCGCGGCACTCTCGTCACCGGGTGGCGTCATCTCTTACTCAACCAGATCGCTACGCGCTTCGACAACCCCGCAATCAACGACTTCGCTCCCCGCGATGGGCGCAGGGGCTGTCGACCGATCAGCAAAGTTGCTTCGGCAAAGTTGCTAATGAACTCTGCCATCGATAGACTCGACCTGCCGAGATTGAACGATGACCAACTTCGCCGACCGAACCATCTGGACCGGGGACAACCTGGACATCCTGCGCGGCCTCAACTCCGCATCGGTTGACCTCATCTACCTGGATCCGCCGTTCAACTCCAACCGCAACTACGCTGCGCCGGTGGGCAGCGCGGCGGCCGGCGCCGCTTTCAAGGACACCTGGACCCTCTCCGACCTGGATGTGGCGTGGATGGGTCTGATCGCCGATGAGCAACCGGCCATGTACCAAGTGCTCCAGGCGGCTGGTCTGACCCACGGCAAGGGGATGCAGTCGTACCTTTGCATGATGGCGGTGAGATTGTTGGAGATGCGTCGAGTGCTCAAGGAAACCGGCTCCATTTATCTGCACTGCGATCCGACCGCCAGCCATTATCTGAAGTTGCTGATGGACGGCATTTACGGTCAGAGCAACTTTCGCAACGAAATCAGTTGGAACCGTTCAAATCCCAAGAGTCTTCGCGGATCTTGGTGACGATGACATATCCGGCGAGTCCAAACCCGGCGGCGAAGAGGACGGCAGAGACAATGGTTAGAAGAATGGCTAAGTACAACATGGGCGCCTCGCGTGGTGCGGTGTCAGTGCCCTTGAATCGGGTCTAGCAGCCTGTCCGAGAAACAATGTTCTAAGCGAATATCGTCATCAAAACTAACAACACGCTGTATGGTGACTAATATCATGGACGTTTTGGTGCAAGATTAGCAGTTTAGAAACGGCAGTCGTCACGCGTGCTTAATACTCGGACAGGCTGCTAGACCGTCAAAGCGTATTCACAGTGTACAGGAAAAGTCCCATGACCTGCGAGAGCAGCATACCCGCAGCTTCAGTGCTGTCAAGGAGAAACCGACCGTACTGACCCCGTCTCGGTTCGCACAATAAATGTTGGCCAGTCATTCCTGACGTTCTTCGGGCGAGGGCGACATCACCCGCCGACACACAAACGCCGTTTGTGAAGGTTCGGTTCTGGAGGAAATTGGTGGAGGCTACGGGATTCGAACCCGTGACCCCCTGCTTGCAAAGCAGGTGCTCTCCCACTGAGCTAAGCCCCCAACCGGAAAAGGGCAGTCGTACAGACTGCCCTTCCATACTACCATCCGGCCGTGTCACTCGGCCATTCGCGATCACAGGTCGATGATCAGCACCCACATCGGATCCCGCCCGATGTCGTACACCTCCATCGGCTCCAGCTCCCCGCTGTCCTGGTTAACCCGGTACGACGCCAGCCGTCCCGTCTCCAGGCCCGACGCGTACAGGTAGCTGCCCTTGGTGTCCAGGCTGAAGGCCCGCGGCACCGCCTCCGTGGCCACCCGCCCGATGGCCGTCAGGCTGCCGTCCGTCCCATCCACCGCGAAGCCGGCCACGCTGTTGTGCCCCCGGTTGGGCGCGTACAGGAACCGGCCCGACGGCGTGATCTGGATCTGCGAACAGGTGTTGCGCTCCATGAAACCCTCCGGCAGCGTCGGCACTGTCTGGAACGGACTCAGCGTGCCGGCGTCGGCGTCGAAGCGATAGGCTGTGACGCCGCATCCCTGCTCGTTCGATGAGTACACCACGTCCAGGTTGGGGTTGAAGCAGATGTGCCGCGGCCCTTCCGGCGAGGTGGGCGTCGCCCGGTCCGGCGTGTTGGCGGTCAGCCTGCCCGTCGACTCGTCGAACCGGAACTGGAAGATGGCGTTCGGCCCCGTTTGTGAACCCTCCGCGATGTGCGGCACGAAGGCGTAGCGGTTCGACGCGTCGGTTTGGATGTAGTGCGCCCCGATGCCCGTCTCCCGCCACTCGATGGGCGAAGGGTCGAGGCTCCCATCGTCGCCGAATTTATGCACGCCCACCCGCGCCTGGTAGTAGTACGCCGACAGCAGGTACTTCCCTGTGCGGTCGGTGGAGATGTGCACCGGGTTGCCGCCCAGGTTGATGTCGTTAACCCGCTCCAGGTCGCCGCTGCTGCCATCGATGCTGAAGGACGTCATCCCGAATTCCCCCGGCCGGCGCCGACCCACGAATAGAAAGCGCTTCTCCGGATCCGTCGCCATCGGCGCCGGCATCCCCGCTAGCGGGTACTCCACCCGGTTCGTCAGGCCGCCCGTAGCCGGGTCCAGGTCGTACCGGGCGATGACGTCGTCCCCTTGCAGTGATACGTACAGATAGGTAGCCATATCCGCGCCTCCTCTATTCCATCACCCTCGCGTCGGGCAGCCCCAGCAGGAACTGCCCGTGGTTCTCGTACGCCGTGTCGCTCACCATCTGGTGCTGCGCCGCCGCGTTGATGTCCCGCAGGCACTGCTGCAGTATGCTGGACATGAACAGGGCCGCGCCCCCGCCATACCGGAACGCCTGCGACACCACGTCGGCCGCGACATCCGTGGTATAGGTCGCGCACCCTCGCATCTGCGCCTGCAGCGGTGGAGACGGCGTGTGACCCGCGCAGACCGACTGCCACGCCGCCTCCAATATCTCCACGTTCAGGGAGCGTGCCGCCCGCAGCCGCAGGTCGCACTCGCCCAGCGCCCGCTGGAATGCCGGCCGGCTCGCCAGCAGGTTCACCGAGTTGTACCCCCGCGTCTTGGACGCCGCCGCCTCGGTCACCGCGTCCAGTGCCCGTCGCGCCACCCCCAGCGCGAAAGCCGAGTGCTCGTTGGTCACGTATCCCGGCCGGCCCAGACGGTACAGCGCGCCGCCCCGTCGCGGCTCGGTCAGCGTCGAGTCCCACGCAAACCCGTCGGGAACGAACAGGTCGTCCACCGAGAAATCGCAGCTTCCCGTGCCCCGCAGCCCCATCACCTGCCAGTTGTCGTGCACCTTGACCTTGTCCCTGGGCATCACCACCCGCAGTTGCCGTGGGTAGCCTGCCGGCGCGTCCGCAACCACCCGCGCGCCGGCCGAAACCCACTCGGCGTGCTGGATCCCGCTGCCGAACTGCCACCGTCCGGTGAGCCGGTAGCCCCCGTCCACGGGCGTCGCGGTTCCAGTGGGCGCGGCCGCTCCCGCCACCTTGGGCGGTTTGCCGCCGACGAATATGTCCTCAATGGATGAATCCGGCAGAAACGCGCCCAGGCTGCCCAGGCTCGCCGCGCCGATCATCAGGCACCAGCCCGAGGCCGGATCCATGCGGCTCACCGCCTCCAGCACGTCCAGCTGTGTCACCACGTCCGCCTCGGCACCGCCCAGCACGTGGGGCATCTTCAGCCGCAACAACCCCGACTCGTACAGCGCATCCACCGACCCCGCCGCCAGCGTGCCGATCCGCTCCGACTCCTCCGCACCCGCCTCCAGCGTGGCCCGTACGCTTTCTACCGCATCCATCAGGACGCGGCGCTTCTCCTCTCGGTCGTAAGGAAATCCGCTCATGGTGTGTCGCTCAAGAGTATTCGTCGTTGCGAGCGCAGCGTGGCAATCTCGTTGGCCCACGGTTCAGGGCAACCGCAACTCACGGCGGAACTGAGGTTGTCCGGAGTCTGGCTCAGAGGGTGCGCGCCTTTGGGAAGTTGACGCGGGGTAGGCAGTGATCACGCCCTCGAGAGGATTTCAGCGTCGGCGATGTAATCGGTCGTTTCTCTGATCCGCCGCTCGGTTTGCGGGTTGCAACGTCCGTCGTAGAAGCAAGCGCCGTGGAGTTGTCCGAGGCGGCTGTAGTAACGACCCAGGAGCGTCCGGGCTTCCGGTTCCCGGTGTGCCAGAGCATCCAACTCGTCGGTGGTCCTTGCGGTGGTGACTGGCTCTTCGCCGGTACTGGCCAGGATGAGGGCGTCGGTGGCGCGTTTTGTGGCGCACCATGCCTTTTCGGCCGCGTCTCGTATGTCGCCTTCTTCAAGGCGTTCGACGGCTTGGCCGTGGACTTGCTGCGCATCGGCAAAGAGCTCGGAGACGCGATCCAGGATCGAAGTGGCGGTCAATTATGGGTTCCTCCATCGCGGTGCGAGCATGTTATCAGTTCGGAGTGGGCGAAGAAACAGGGTGTTGTTCTCACCCCTGCGCGATCTCGTGGCACCGGAAGCCGTCGCTGCGCCGTCGAGATTGCCACGTCGCTGCTCCGCTCGCAATGACACGCCTGGTACATTTACATCCTAATCATCCACCTTCGGAAACACTTCCTGCACCAGAGCATCCATCGTGTCCAGCAGTTGCTGCAGGTTGCCGCACTCGTGGCAGTTGATCTGGAACTCCTCCAAGCCGGCTTCCTGCCGGTAGCGGTTCATATCCGACGCTATCTGCTCGGTGGTGCCCATCCCCGCTGGCCGGTCGCTCCCCGAGCTGGAAACGCCGGTGATGCTGCTGATGGTCACCCGGAAGCTCATCCGCACCCGCGGCGGTTCCTCCCGGCCGATCTCGGCGGACACGTCCTTGAGGTACTGCCGGTTGCTGATCAGGCTCGGTAGCGCCGTGGGCGTCGGCTGCCAAACCTCCGCGAACCGGGCCGCCCGCCGCAGCGAAGCGTGGCTGGAGCCGCCGATCCAGATGGGCGGATGCGGCTGCTGCACCGGCTTGGGGCTGGTGTACAGCCCGTCGAATGAGAAAAACCTCCCGTGAAAGGTCACCGGGTCCGGTTCCCAGCACGCTTTCCACAGGCGCAGATACTCGTTGGTGCGCGCTCCTCGCTCCCGGTGCGGCACGTCCAGCGCGGCGTACTCGGTCTCGTTCCAGCCCGAACCCACGCCCACGATGGCCCGCCCGCCAGACATCTGGTCCAGCGTGGCAACCATCTTGGCCGTCACCACCGGGTTGCGGTACGGCATGATCAGCACCGATGTCCCCAGCCCAATTTTCGACGTGCGCGACGCCACGTAGGCCAGCGACATCAGCGGGTCGTACACCTGCCGCCACGGCTCGCTCCGCGCCGAATCGTCGACAATCACATGGTCGTTGACGAACACGGCGTCAAACCCCAGTTCCTCCGCCTTTATCGCCGTCTCGAGGATCCCCTGCGCCGTGGCCGGAAACCCCAGGTAGTCCGCGTTGGGCAACCGGAATGAATACTTGACCATTCGATACCGCCTTCAGATCGCGCCCGTCTTCAGATAACACCCGTCTTCAGATAGCAACCAGTTTTCGGCGTCATCATATTGCCAACGTCAAGTTGAAACAAGGGTGAGCATCGAGGATAATCCCGTTACCAAACCATGCAATTTACGAAACCTTGCCACGTGGAGGCCCTTGATGTCCAAGTTCCGTATCGTCCCCCACGGCCGCCTGCAGGAATGGGTCGCCGAGGAGCACGGCTACTTCGCCGACGAGGGCCTCGACTACGAGTTCGTCGCGTCCAACCGGCCTGACGAGACGCTCAACCCCTCGGTCGATTCCGCCGAGGGCGCGCCCACGGCGATCAAGCGCGGCGCCTTCGAGTCCATGGAGTCCGGCCGCGCCTGCGAGATCAGCTCCGCCTGCCACTGGGCGGTGGGCATGGCCGCCAGCGCCACTCATGGCCGCATGTGGGGCCACGCCTACTCCGTCACTCCCAGCGGCATTTGGGTCGCCCCCGAGTCGCCCCTGCAGACCCCCGAGGACCTGGCCGGCGTGGAAGTTGCCGTGGGTTTCCACTCCGGCAGCCACTTCTCCGCCCTCCAGGCCCTGGAGAGCATCCTGCCTCGCGACCGGATCAGCATGCAGTTCGTCGGCGGCCCGCTGGACCGGCTGCAGCTTGCCCTGGATCGGCGCGTGCCGGCGGCCAACGTCTTCGGCGCGCCCGGCTACGTGCTGGAACAGCAGGGCTTCCGCAAGCTGGTCGACACCAGTTTCATGATCGGCTTCCTCATCAACGGCGACGCCACTGATGACCAGCTGCGGGCCTACTTCAACGCCCTCCGGCGCGCCCAGCGCGAGACCGACGCCGCCAAGGAGCGCTACCAGCGCTACTTCCTCGAGGAACTGCCTCAGCGCTACCACCCGCTCTTCGACCACCGCCGGGCCGGCATCGGCGAGCGCCTGGTATTCGAGCCCTACACCCGGGAGATGTTCGACCGCACCCACCGCTGGATGCTCGACTGGCAAATCTTCCCCGAAAACCAAACCGGCAACGCAACCTACGAAGAAGCGGTGGCGGTCTGATCGCAAACAGCGATCTCCCATACAGAGGCGGGGACGCAAATGTTGCGCCCCCGTTAGTGTTTGCGTCTATCGTCCCCGAATGGCGGGCGACCATTTACGTTTCCAGAGCTTTTGCCAACTTCTCCAAGGTAGTTTGGGTATCCAGCGCGGAGCGTCGCGCTAGTCCATGGAGTTGATTAAGTCTTTGAATCTGTCCCATTTCGCCTGTAGATGGGCGGTCGAATTGCATGACTTCGGCCAAATCGCCGCGCTCGTTGTAGATCTCGAGACGTGGTTGGTCAGCTACCCCGCTTTGCAACCTGCTAGACTTCCCGATCAGAACTGAAATCGTATCTACCGATGTGGCGAACTGGTCATCAGAGACCGCTCGACTCCACTTCAGTTTCCCGTCGAAGGTCCGCTGGATCAACCCGTCCAGAATTCTGTCCAATTCATTCATTTCGGTTCCTCCGACGGCTTCCCAAAGCCTATGGCGCTCGCGAGTTCCTCCAGCGTGCTTTGAATATCGTTGAGGCTTTCATCCAGTGAAGGCCAATCTGGAGCCTCGTCACCCTGACGAATACTGTTTCGCACGGAGTTTTCCATAGCGGTGACAATCGTCCTGGCCGTGCCAAGTTTATCCGAAGTTCAGGTTGGTCTTCTGGTGAACGGGCGATAATATCGGACAGCATCATTCTCAAGGACTGGTACTGCTCCAATGCCGCTTCCCATCGTTCAGTATCGTGCAACAGTTTAATCCGTTGAATCAACGCGATCGCACGCTCAAGATCTACAGATTGCAGATGGCTCTCAATGCGATCATTGGTGGCAGTTGCTGCCTTTTCAGCAGCCCGCGAGGCTGATCTCGCACCCCACGCTACGTAGATGGTGGCAATCAATCCAACGGTTGATATCACCACTCCCGATATGCTGGCCCAGCTACCTGCATTCACTAGCAAAGCGTCCATGTCTAGTAACAAATGTAGTTGCTAGAGCTCATAAAATCGAGCCAAAAGTGTTAGCAAAGCAGGGTCTTTCGATTGTTGTCGCCAGGGATGCGGCGATGTGCCAGTCGTCGGGCGACGCAACCGCGGTCGGCAAAAGCCCGCGCTACGGCAACGAGATTGCCACGCTTCGCTCGCAATGACAGTTAGGGAAATCGAAAGACCCTGGTCAGCAAGGTACAGAGCGTGCGCGCCGCACTTTGTTACCGCAGCCCCAGCGTCTCCTCCGGGAACAGTTCGTCGACGGCGACGGCCTCCGGTATCACCTTCTGCTCCACGTTGAATCCCACGAACGTCTCCAGCGTCTTCCTCGAACTCTCGACGCCGTATGGAATCGGGTCTTCGCCCACCATGTCCACCATTTTGTGCAGCACCCGGTCCTCCGGTCCCGCGGCATCTCCCGAGCGCAGCTTCCCCAGGTAGAGGGCCCTGGCTGTGTTGAATGTCTCGAACAGCTCCCCCGCCAGGTCGGGGTTGGCATCCAGCGCGGCGTTCTTGACCACCAGCATGTGGCTGATCGGATAGACGCCCGTCTCCCGGTGCCACGCGGCATCGGCGGCATCCGGCTCGGCGAACAACGGCCGGATGTCCGGCGAGTCCACCGGCCCCGCGCCGATGGCCGCGTCGATCTCGCCCGACAGCAGCATCTCGCCCAGGTTGTTGTTGGACGACGACACCACGTTGGCCGGCGCGACGTACTCCGCCACGTGCTCGTCGCCCGACAGCACCCACGTCACCGCGTCCAGGTCCACCCCGTACCGGGTCTGCAGCAGGCCCCGCGTCCAGACGCCCGGCGTCAGCGTGTAGCTGCGCACCCCGAAACGCTTGCCCTCCAGGTCCTTCGGCGACTCGATCCCGCTCTTTCGGTTCACCACGATGCCGCCGTGGTAGAAGGCCCGGGTCAGGAAGATGGGCACGCCGGTGAACTGCTTGCCATGCGCTCGGGCACACAGGTACGTGGACAGCGCCATCTCCGCCACGTCAAACTCCAGCTCCCGCACCATCCGCCGGAAGATGCTGGTAACCGGCGACACCTCGATCTGTTCCATGCTGAACGCCGGCGACGTGATCGTGCCGTCCTTCAGCGGCGTCGTGTGCCCGTAGTTGCCCACGGCCGTGCGCAATACCAGGTCGCTCATCTTTCTGCCTCCCGTGCGTTCCTCATGTTCGGTCCGGACGCCGTATCGCCGGCCCGCTCATCATCTCCCAAATCGGGGCCGCCCGCAAATCGACGCTGTGTGTCATCTGGACATTTTCGGTGTTCCTCTCCGTCATCGCGAGCGAAGCGCGGCAGTCCCGCAGTCGCCGCAGCAAACCTCGCGGCAGCGGGGTTGCTACGCCGTTGCTCACCTCTGCGTTGCCAGGCAGCCGCACCCGAATTCGCCATCCTGATGATACCCACCTCATGGACACTCACGTTGCCAAAACTGTCATTGCGAGCGAAGCGCGGCAATCTCGTCGGGGCAACGATGGTCGCCCCGTTGCTGCGCGCCTCGCGATGACAAACTGGGTACGCGTGAGTGACACCCACCCCTTGCGCTGAACCGATCATCAGTTCTATAATAGTCCCGTCAGGCAATCCCGCCGCCAGGCCAGCGGCGTCGCCAAACCTACATCCGAATAGCTAGGCGATACGGTTTCGGGTCGGCAACGGCCCCAGTCGGTTCTTCGCATCTTGGTCGCCAGCGGCCGCTACCCTCTCTTTATTCGACGGGGCGGCCGAGTGTCGACCCTGCGGGTGTCACCTCCGCCCCGTGCCGCAAGGCACCGGTCTCATTAGCCGGCTGCCCGCGGGTCACGGAAGCTTGGGACTCAAAAACTATGCGAGCAAAAAAGTGTTGGCCGTGCTCCGACACCGTCCCGAAACCGTAACGCCTGACACCCAAATCAAACCACCAACCGCGCCACCGGAAAGCAGGAGGCAAGTTACACCGCGCCAGGCATCACCGTGACCAGACGTCGCGAGACCGGTTTTGCGAGCGCAACGCGGCGATCCAGTTGCGGCAAGGCTCGTCGTTGCCTACGCGCGGCTGCCGTACCACTGTGCTTGTCCCGATCACCAAGTCGGTACGCACGGGGACGGTTATGCGTCGTGAGAGTCGGCCCTGTGTTGCGAAGTCATTCTCTCCAGGGCGTTGAACGCTAACTCCTCCCCTTCCGCTTGGATGGTTTCAGCCATCCAGTCGGCAATGAGAGGTGCCGCCCTTTCGATTGCGCTTGCCAGGGCATCCCGTAGCAACTCACCGGCTGTACTGAAGCTCCAATCGTCCTCGTCCTCATCCTGTCGGCGCAGCTGTAGCTCCTCCTGGAGCGCCGGCTGAAGCGGCTTGTAGGCCTCGAACACCTTCAGGCCGAAAATATCAACAAAACCGGAATTCGGCCTGATTCGCCCTTTCCTTTCCACCAGTCGCAGGCATTCCTGCATCAGACTTTGTCTGAATTCGGCTGCAAGCTCTTCATCGACTCCCACGCCCTCCAGCAAGCTGTCTACGCTGGCGCCAAGGCCGTGGTTGTCGAATGGCTGCTCCCAATCGGTCCCGATCTCGATCATCGGGGTTATCACGATCGTTTCGAATCCTTCGTCGAAGCCCATCAGGTCGTCCATGTAGAACGAATCTTCATATCCCTTTTCCAGGATGTCATTGATCGGATCGTAACCTTCCGTCTCGACCTCGTCCGCCAGCTCGCCGACCAACGCCGTGGCAAGTTGCCGGTTTTCGCTCAGGTAGGCAGCCAACCCCTCCACCGTGGAGATTTTGCGCTCCTCGTCCTCGGGTTCCGCTGGCTCCGGCTTGTCATTCATCCCTCGACTCCTGGGTGGCAACTTGTCCTGGGTGGCGACTTGGTTCGCACCATTCATTGTCGGCGTAGCCTGGCAATCTCGTCAACGCGGCGACCGCGGCGGCATCCAGCTGTCAATTGCTCAACGATGTCGACAGGAATGCCCTGTGTTTCTAGCGGCATCACGCGATGAAAGCGGGTCGTGGCAATTCTCGCATTGCGCCTCAACGGTCTTGGCGGTATCATGATTCTAAGCCTTCCGAACTTCACACCGCCGCTCGAATACATTATGGCCGCTGATACCACCGTCGCAGAGAATCTCCGCACCGCGCTTTACGATACCCATGTAGCTCTTGGCGCCCGCATGGTGCCCTTCGGCGGTTGGGACATGCCGGTGCAGTACGAAGGAGTCATCGCGGAGGTCGCGGCCGTACGCAACGCAGCCGGCCTGTTTGACGTTTCGCACATGGGCCGATTGCACATCGGCGGCCCCAATGCGGCCGCGCTGCTGGACATCCTGCTCACCGGCTCCGCATCTGGCCTGCGCGTGGGTCGCGCCCGCTACTGCTTCATCTGCAATGAGCAGGGCGGCGTCATCGACGACACCATCTTTTATCGACTCTCCGAAGACGAATTCCTGCTCATTCCCAACGCCGGCAACCGGCCCGCCGTGGCCCGCTGGTTCGACCGCCAGCTCGCCCTTCATTTCGACGGTCGCGGCGTGCACATCACCGACCGCACTATGCTCACCGGCCTCATTGCCGTGCAGGGACCCAAAGCCGTAGAGATCGTTGACCGGTTGTGCGCGGACTTCACCCTCGGCGCTCGCCTGGCCCGCAACCCGGGCCGCACCCCCGTCCCGTCCCTGCTGCGCCCCTTCACCTGGGGCCGCGGCCATATCGACGGTCGCCGCGTCTTCGTCGGACGCACCGGATACACCGGAGAGGATGGGTTCGAACTCGCCGTCGGGTCGACCGACGTCGTCGCCATCTGGAACAAGCTCACCGAAGCCGGCGCGGTTCCCTGTGGCCTGGGAGCGCGGGACGTGCTCCGGCTGGAGGCCGGCCTTCCTCTGCACGGCCACGAGCTGTCTGACACCGTCACGCCCATTGAGGCCGGTCTCGGCCGGTTCGTGCGGCGCGACGGTGGCTACAACGGCGCCGACGTGCTGGACCACCAGCGAGTGTACGGGACCGAACGCCGCCTGGTCGGACTGACCCTGCCGGGACGCAGCGCTCCCCGTGCCGGTTACGACGTGTTGGCTGATGGCGAGGTGGTCGGTACCGTCGCCAGCGGCAGTTATTCGCCTACCCTGGAACGGTGCATCGCCATGGCCTTTGTCGATGCTGCATACGCTGCACCCGACACGGTCCTCACCGTGGACATCCGCGGGCGTCAGGCCCAGGTCGCCACGGCGGATCTGCCTTTCTACCACCGAGCCAACTAACGCCGACCAGTCTTGCGCCGGTTGCCGCGGTCTGCGGCACAGTGTCGGCTGCCAAAATCGTTGACTACCCTACCCTTGGGAGGTATCAGACAAAGTGAATCCCGAAGACCGCAAATACTCCAGGGAGCACGAATGGGCCCTGGTTGAGGATGCCGCCGCTGGAACCGTCCTGGTCGGCATCACCCACTACGCGCAGGACCAGTTGGGCGACGTCGTGTACGTGGAGTTGCCCGACACCGGGGCCGCCGTTGGGCACATGGCCAAGATGGGGGAGATCGAATCCGTCAAGGCCGTGTCGGACCTCTATTCGCCCGTCAGCGGCGAGGTCGCCGAAATCAACGGGCGCTTGGCCCAGGAGCCCGAACTGGTGAATACCGATCCCTTCGGCGGCGGTTGGATGCTGCGGGTACGGATGAGCGATCCCGCCGAGTTGGATGCGCTCCTCGATGTAGGCAGTTACAACGAGTACCTAGGCGGTCTGTAGCCACCGAAGCCTACCCGCAATCTAACACCGTGTGACGGCGGCCGACGCATTTCGTTGGCAATCCTGTAACGTTGAAAAACTGGAGCCGGTCTCGCCAGAGACCGGCTTTCTTTTACCGATCGGGTTCTGCGGGCTTCCGCCCCTGGGTGGCTGCCGTTGGGGCGTTCTCGTAGCCGCGCGCGGGTCCGCTTGAGATCCAGCGACCACGGGGATCCTGGCGCCCCTCCTTTCACAAAGAACACCCTGCACTGAATGTGATCTTACAGTTTAAACGGACGATGCCTGGCTTTCACGCCGACGCTTCCAACATTGCGGAACTGCCGGCCCAACCGGAAATGAGCTCTGCGGCCGCGCTCCAGTAAGGCCACCTATTTGCCCTGGCGTGTTTTCAATGCTTCAATGGCACCCGACGCTTCGGGTCGTACGGAATCGTGGTACGACAGGGGCATTTCTCCTGGGCTGACCTCCCAGCATGTCATCGCGAACAGCATTCCCATCAACGCCAACCGCCACGAGTTTCTGAGCAGCAGCGCCATGCGCTGGGTGGTGGTTGTCGCGTTTTTGTGACCAATCTGCATTTATGCGGATTCCTCCTGGATTGCGATTGATGCTCATGGGATCGCCGTTGTTGTCTCCGTGAACCTCCTACCTGATCTTTCCAGTAGTGCGGCAAACGGCAGCAAGTTGACTGTTGTGGTCCGTCAAGAGTGATGGTACGACCCCATGTCCAGTCATCGAAGGTGCTATGGTGTTGAGTGGCAGGTCGCCGTATGGCCCGGCGGCGTGAGTGCTCATGGTGCCGGATTGCCTGCGCGACGGCTCGCTCTGGCGTTTACAGTTCGTCGAATTCGCGCACGCGTTTAGTACGCTATGTGTCAACGGATATCGTTGGAGCGGCCCTGAGCATCCGCCGATTGCTGATCATGCGGATGATATGCGCCGTTTCGCACAAAGTCTGTGCAATCAATGTTTTGCACTGTATTTGTTGTATATGTGCACAAAAACGGATTTGCTTTCCGCAGCAATACGAGGGCTGCAGTTGGGAAATGGCCGACTTTTCGGGATCTATGTTCATGTGCAAAGGTTCTCACGCCATCCGCTAAACCATGTAAAAGTGCTGTTGAATGCGACCAGGCACCATGAAAAGTCCGGTACCGGGGGCAGATTGCGCTTTGTTCGCGTGGTTGCGTGGGTGATGGCCCCACGTTTCACCTGCGATTACGCGTCCGCGTGTTTGAACCTGGATCCCGAAGTCCCAGCAAACGCAGTCCCTGCGCATTGAGATGGCTGGGACATCCGGTCGGCGAGGAATTGGCTGCAATCCGGGAAGCGGTTGCGCAGAGGCCGTGGGCTGGCTGCTGTCGTGGCAAGCGCGTCCAAGGTGGATCGTGGCTGGTTGCCGTGACGGCAAGCACGTCCAAGGTGGATCGCGCGCCACTTGCCAGCCTAAGTGTCGGCGACTATCATAGCCGCATGGCAGAGCGCGAAGTTAGCTACAAGTTGGGCGCTGCTCGGTCCGTGTCCGCCGAGACTTTCGGGCAGCCCGGCCGTCGTACCTTCCGGCTGGTTGCGGAGGCCGGAAGAGCCCAATCCTTTATCTGGCTCGAGAAAGAGCAGCTTCTCCAACTGGCACTGTATCTCCAGCAGGCCGCTCAACAGTTCGGGGAATCGGTTGTCGATAAAGACAGCACTCCCGGAGAGCCGCCGTGGATGGGCGACCCGTTGGAGCAGGACTTTCACGCTCGACAGATGCAGTTGGAATACGACAAGGAGGCGAACTGCTTTGTCATCCACGCCTTCGAGGGCGACGAGGACGACCCCGACGCCGGGGCCCAGACGTCCGTCAGCTTCTGGATGACGATGGCCCAGTCGTCAGCATTGGCCGAACAGGCGTTGGGGATCTGCGCCGCCGGTCGACCTCCATGCTTCCTGTGCGGCGCGCCGATTGATCCCGACGGCCACCGCTGCGTCCGCGCCAACGGCCACGCCGTATTCGAAACCGGCTAGCCGGCCTGCAGGCCGCCTTTTCCCGTGGTCACCGACGGGCCATCCGACCTTGACCTGCTCCGGCACGGGGAGATCCTGAGCTGCGACCTGACGCGGCAGGGCTCCAATTACACATACCTGGCCGAGATTTCCCTGGACGATCGTTACTGCTTGGCCATCTACAAGCCCAGGCAGGGCGAATGGCCACTGTGGGACTTCCCTTCCGGCACACTCTACAAGCGTGAGTACGCCGCGTACCTACTCAGCAGCATTCTGGGTTGGGACTTCGTTCCACCAACCATCATTCGGGAGGGGCCGGGCGGCATTGGTTCCGTCCAGCTCTACGTCGACCACAACCCCAGGGAAAACTACTACACCATCACGCGCGAGGAACTGAGCGAGTGCGACGCCGATCAGCTGCGCACCATCTGTTGCTTCGACCTCGTTGCCAACAACACCGACCGGAAGCCGGAGCATGTCCTCCGCGCCCCCGACGGCAAGCTGTGGGGCATCGACCACGGCCTGACCTTCCATGCGGACACCAAGATCCGCACCGCAATCTGGGATTTCGCGGACGAACCCATACCCGATCGTCTGCTGGAACCCTTGCGCCGCCTCTGCGGGCAAATGCTGGCGCCCACGGGCGACGTGGCCGAACTGCTGTCCCTGATGGACGCCGCCGAGGTCCGGGCCCTGATGCAGCGGCTGCAATGGGTGCTGCAGGAAGGAACCTACCCCGGCCTCCCGGGATATCGCCGTCGCCGGCAACGAGGCTAGCTTCCCTCTGCCAGCAGGCTGTAGTCGAAGTGCTCCAGGTTCTCGATGATCACGTCCGCCGCTGACAGGTCCAGGTGACGGGTGGAATCGGTCAGGGTGCAAACGGTGTAAGCTCCTGACGAACTGGCCGCCGCCAGACCGATGGGGGAGTCTTCGATCGCCACGCACTCCGCCGCCTCCAGCCCGAGCAGCCGCGCCGCCTTGATGTAGATGTCCGGGGCCGGCTTGCCATTTTCGATGTCGTCTCCGCCCAGCGCCACGGAGAAGGCGTCGGTCAGCCCGATCACCGACAGCTTCAGGTTCACCCATTCCCGCAGCGATGACGATGCCACTGCGATGGGTAGGCTCCGCCGCTGGGCCTCCGCGATCAACGCCCGCACCCCCGGCCGCGCCACCAGGTCCGAGCGCAGCACGTCCTTCACCACCTCGTTGTAGCCGGCCAGCAGCTCCGCCGGCGTCTGCGGTATCCCGCGCAGCTCCTTGACCCGCACCCACGTCTCCTCCACCGTCGTGCCCAGCAGGTAGCGGTTGTTCTCCTCTTCCGTTATCGGCGGCGCGCCGCACCGTTCCACCATCACGTTCACCGCCTTATGGAACAGCGGCTCGCTATCCACCAGCACCCCGTCCATGTCGAACAAAATCCCCTTGTATCCAGGCATCGCCAACCGTCCTCCAGTTTGCGTCGCGAAGATTATATCCCGTACGGTGTGGTCCGACTTCCGTCGCGACCGCCTATTCGCTCAGCAGGAAGCACGAGGAAGCCTTGAAGATCGCCCACATCGACAGCCCTGACGTGATGCCCATCGCTTCCAGCGACGTCCCGGTGATGTGGCAGCGTAGCGGGACCCCGTCGCAGTCCAGAGTCACCTCGTAGCCCGGCGGCCTCAGCGTCACCGCCGTCACCACGCCGGCCCACGTGTTCCGCGCCGAAGATTCCGGAAGCGGGCCCGCCGCCAGGATGATGTCCGATGCCCGGATCCCCACGGTCACCGGATCGCCCAACGCGCACCCGTCCGCCAGCGGAGTCTCCAGCACATGCTCCGCCGCCGCGCATACCATGGTGCCGTCCTGTGGCAGCCGCGCCGTCACCCGCATCTCCAGCAGGTTCTCGACGCCTACCAACCGCGCCACGCGACCGCGGCCCGGCTGTTCCAGCGCCGTCAGCGGTGGCCCCTGTGCTACGGTTACGCCGGCGTCGATGATCTGCACGTCGTCTCCCAGGGCCAGGGCCTCTTCCCTGTTGTGCGTCACCAGGATCACCGGCACGTCGAACTGACGGATCGTTGCCCGTAACTCCGAGCCCAGCTCCCGCCGCAACTCCATGTCCAGAGCGGCAAATGGTTCGTCCAGCAGCAGCAGGTCCGGCGACGGCGCCAGCGCCCGGGCCAGCGCGGCCCGCTGTTGCTGGCCTCCCGACAGTTGCCAGACCCGCCTGTCCTCGAGCCCGTCCAGCCGCAGCCGTTCCACCAGTTCTGCCACCCGTCGGCGCGCCCACTCGCCCTGCCGGTCCCGCAGGCCGTAGGCGATGTTATGGCGCACGGTCAGGTGGGGGAACAGGTGGTTTTGCTGCGTCACGTATCCCACACCCCTCAGGTGTGGCTGCACCCAGACCCGCCGCACTCCGGAGACGCCCCTGTCCTCGTACACCGTGCGGCCCGCTATGACGATGTGACCGGCGTCGGGCCGTACCAGTCCCGCTACGGTGCGCAGAGCTGTTGTCTTGCCCGCCCCGGACGGTCCGAACAGCACCAGGACGCTGCCCGCCTTCACCTCGAAGGACAGCTCCAGCCGAAAGTCGCCCAGGTTGACCGCGAAGTCGCCGGAAGCCCCGGCTGAGCTCGGTTTCTCGTTCATGCGAGAGACCCCGTTCGACGCAGCAGCAGGCTCAGCGCCGCCAGCGCCAGGGAGGACATCGCCAGCAGCAGCACCGCCAGCGCCAGCGCCGACCCGAGGCTCGACTCCATGGCCGTCATTATCGCCAGGGGCATCGTCTGCGTGCGCCCGGTCAGGTTCCCCGCAAACATGATCGTCGCGCCGAATTCCGACACTGCCCGCGCCCAGGACAGGGTCAGTCCGGTCAGTAGCGACGGCCAGGCCACCGGCAGAGTCAGCCGCCAGAACGTCGCCCACGGCGAAACCCCCAGCGTTTGCGACACCTCTTCGTAGGTCGGGTCGACGCCGGCGAACCCGATCCGCGCCGCCCGAATGTAGAACGGCGCGGCTACGAAGACCTGAGCAAAGATCACGGCCCCAGTCGTGAAGGGCAGCGCGATCCCTATCGTCGACAACGCCGGTCCCAGCAGCCCGTTTCGGCCGAAGGCCATCAGCATCGCCACGCCGGCCACGACCGGCGGCAGCACGATGGGCAGTTCCACGAAGGTGTCGATCACCCGCAGCAGCGGCGACTGACGGCGGGCCAGCAGCAAGGCAAACGGCGTTCCCACCACCACCACTATCACCATGCTCACGACGCTCGTGATCACGGTGAGCCGCAGCGCTTGCAGTACCAAGCCTCCCGTCAGTCCGGCCAGGAAACCCTCCTGCTGCCCCGCACGCGCCAGCAGGGCCATGATGGGCAATCCGATGAACAGTACGTAGACGACCGTCGCCGCCATCCCGGCAGGGGCCAGCGCCCCCAGAGACGCCGGCTGTCGTCCTCCCTTGCTGCCTGCGCGGCCCTTGAGGAACCTTGGGATCATTGCCGGTGACGGGTGGCCGCGGCGACGTCCAAGGCGGGCGTTCTTTCAGCGCAGGGGCAAGCGACGTTGGCCGGCGGTGCGAAGCCGTGTTCCAGCAGGATGGCTTGACCTTGGTCACCCTGCACGAACGCGATGAAGGCCAGCGCCGCGTCCAGGTCGGCCGCCGTCGTCAGGGCCGCGATCGGATACTGTGCTGCCGGGTTGAACTCCAGCGGGATTGGTATCACGCGGAATGCGCTGGCGTATTGGGCGGCCTCCGCATCGGTCTCGTAGATCAAGCCGGCGTCCACCTCGCCCAGGGCCACCTTCTGGGCCACGGCGCGCACGTTGGTCTCGTTGGTCACCACGTTGGCCAGCGTCTTCTCGGCAAAATCGGCGGGAAATTCGGTGTCGGCGGCCATCAGCGCAAGCGACTCGCGAGCGTACGCGCCGGCCGGCACCTCGGCGGCCGCAACGGCGATGGTCACGCCGGGACGCGCCAGGTCAGACAGGTCATGTACTGCCGATGACCCAATCGGCGTGGCCACGGCCAGGCGATTGGTGGCGAAATACTCCGGTACGTTCCCCAGCAGGTCGGCCGCCTTCACCGCAGCCATCTGCCGCCAGTCGGCGGATGCGAATACGTCGGCGGCCGCCCCATGCTCAAGCTGGGTGCGCAACGTCTGGCTGCCGGCGAAGTTGAAGGTCACGTTGATGCCTGGGTTGACGGCTTCGAACTCGGCGGCAATTGCCCGAAATGGCTCGGACAACGACGTAGCCGCGAACACGGTGAGGGTCTGCCCGTCGGGTCCGTCGGATGGAGCGGCGGCGCATCCCGCTACGGTGACGGCCACGACGGCAAGGGAGATAATACGGACGAGCATCGTAGTTGGAGCATTCCTGGGCGAGGCACGGGCGTGAATTATAGCAACAGGCCGCGCTTGACTCCCCATAACCCCCTGCCGTTAAATGGCCGGAGAGCGGCGGTCTCGGTCAACCCGGGCAACCGCCGTCCCTATCCGACAGAAAATCAGCCGACCAGGAGGTCCCGATATGGCTCTCGTACGTTGCGTTACCGAAATGGGAATGGGCGTGGATGTTCACGGCCTGGATTACACGCTGGCGGCCAAGCGGGCCGTGTTTGACGCTATCCACCACAGCAGCTTGGGCTTTACCCGCTTGGTGGGGGCCACCGCCGACGATATGACGGTCAACGTCACCATCGGCGCTCCTCATCCCGAGAAGGTCAACGCCGATGAGGTCGCCGACTCTCTACCCCACGGTCGCGCCAACGTGGATGTTGTAGTCGGCGGGCTCCAACTGCTCAACGAGGACGGCAGCGACGGCACCCTCATCGCCAACGCCATCATCACCGTCAGCATCGAGGACGGCAAGTAGGCTGCGGACCGTCAACCCGTGCCGAACCTGTCACTCCCGCCGGAGGAAGCCAGCCGCATCTGCATGAAGGAGTGCCGCGCCATGTGCTGCCGCGGCCCCATCATCCTTCGGCTAGAACCCGACGAGGTCACTGGCTTCTATCGCGCGGCGGCCGAACTGGCCACGGAGGCCAGGATCAGCCGCGCCCCCGACGGAGGCGGCAACGTGCTGTTCCTGGACCAGCCGCGGGAATGCTGCCCCATGCTGGATCCGGCCACTTCCGCTTGCCGGATCTACGACCACCGCCCGCGCGTCTGCCGCGAGTTTCCCCGCAAGCGCGAACCCGGCTGCGCCATCTCCGAATGGATTACGCTGGAACCGGAGCCCGACCAAACACCGTAGACGCCACTTTCTCGACGAAGTTGCGCCCCATCGCCTGGTACCCCTCGGCATCGGGGTGCAGGTCATCGGGCAGCATATGGGCCATCTCCGGCCCGAATAGTTTCAGGCCGTCCACGTAATGCAGGTTGCCGTCGCCCCTCGCCTGCATGATCGATACCGCTTCGGCGACTTCGGACCGCATGGCCGAGAGGGTGAACCCAACGGTGTTCTCCGTGTTCTCTCGCGACGCCGAGTAGATCGGCGAAATCACCGCCAGCGGCGTGTCGGGATGCTTCTCCCGCAGGATGTGCACGAACCCGATGGTGGCCGGCATGAAGGTCCGCAGCCCGATGCTCGCTGCGTTGTACATGTTGATCCCGACCTTCATCGAGAGATAGTCGGCCGGCAGGTCCCGCATCATCCGCGCCACCATGGGCTCCAGGTGGCAGCCTCCGCCGTAACCCAGGCAGGTCAGGTTCAGATCGCAGGCGCGGGCGGCCACCGCCGGCCAGGTGAGGCTGGGGCTGGCGGCGGTACGGCAGTGGGTAATCGAGCTACCGTAGGCCACCCAGCGGGGCCTGCGGTCGTCGTACGGTTCCAGGCCCGCCCCATCCGAAACTTCCAGGTGGCGCAGCCGGAACTCCCCATGCTGCGGCATCCACAGCTCCACCAGTTTCTCGCCGCCAGGCAGCCCTTCGACCCGGAAGCCGTCCCGTCCCTCCAGCTCAGCGGACCCGTGGAACTTCCCGTCGCAGTACAGATCAAGGGGGCTGGACTCCGCCGCCGGAACCACCGACCCGGCCACCGTCTCCGTGTCGCTCCGAAACGAAATCCGCACGCCGGCCGGCATGGACGCCCGCTCCCTCAACGCGTCGGGCGGAAAGAGCGCCCGATCCTCGTACGGAATGCGCCACGGCATCCGCCATTGCTCGGTATCGTGAAACGAAATTGCCCCCTGCCACGTCAGCCGGGGGTCGTCGGGTCGGATGGTTTGAGGCATGGTCGTCCTCCACTTACTCCGTGCGCGTTTCCGCAAAGGGATTTCTGATGGTCAGTCCCTCGATTCGCTGGCCGTCCTGCATGTCTTCACTGTAAAGTTGGGAACAACCGGCCTCCAGTGCCGCCGCCACGATGAGCGAATCGTAGAAACTGAATCCGTATCTTGTCCGTATTTGCAGGCCACTCCGATAGAGCTCGGGAGTTGGGTAAATCTCCCACAGCGGAAAAAGTATCTCGCGCAGCAGCTGATCCACTCGATGGGATTCTACCCCTGCCCTTCGTGTAACCACATTGAGCGTTTCTTGGACCACTTGGTAACTGATGCATCCGGTCCCATTCGTCAGGTTTTCCCGGACCAAGGTCTCCGCGCGTAGGTATTTGGGTAGGTCGGTGCGTTCAAACAGGTATACGAACACATTGGAGTCGAAGAATTTTTCAGCGGGCATTCATTTCATCGCGATTAGGTTTCGGGCCGCTGGTGTCAATATGCTTACGCAACTCGTGAATGACCTCCATCGCGCGATCCGCCCGCTCCTTGCGCTCCTCCGGCGTCTCCTCCACTCGCTCGTCGCCGGCGTAGTCCTGCAGCCAGCCGCGCAACAGCTCGTCCAGCGTCGTATTCTCCCTGGTCGCCTTTCGACGCGCGGCGTCCAGCAGGCGGTCTTCAATGCTCAGGTTGAGGCTCTTCATTCGGCGCTCCCTTCCGGCGTTCCTGTCTCATCTTATTAGGGTTGCCAGCAGCCTCATTATACAAAAGCGTCCCCCGTTGCAGTGGCCAGGCGTTCTCCAACTGTGGAACAGCCCCGTGTTTTCAAGTATGATTGCGGAAACCCAGCAACCTGAACCCGCATTCTCCTGAAACTGAACACTCCTGACCCGAGGAGGATCGCCTTGAAGTACGACTACATCGTCATCGGCGCCGGCTCTGCCGGTTCCATCGTCGCTACCCGTTTGAGCGAGGACCCCAGCCGGTCCGTGTTGCTGTTGGAGGCTGGCCCCGACTACCCCAACTTTGACCACCTGCCCGACGAGGTCAAGTTCGGCTACGCCACCACCACCGACGTGATGACCAGCGACCACAACTGGCAGTTCACCGGGCGCGGCACCGACAAGAACCCCGAAATCATGGTGCCCCGGGGCAGGGTCACCGGCGGCTCCAGCGCCATCAACGGCCAGATGTTCCTGCGCGGCGTGCCCGAGGACTACGACGGATGGGCCGGCATGGGCAACGATCAGTGGAGCTTCCAGAACGTGATGGGCTGCCTGCGCCGGCTGGAAACCGACACCGACTTTTCCGACGACTTCCACGGCAACGACGGCCCCATCATCGCCCGCCGCTTCAAGCGCGAGGATTGGCTCCCGGCTCAGTCCGCCTTCTACAACGCCTGTCGCGCCTACGGCTTTGCCGACAGCCCCGACCACAACAGTCCCGACGCTTCCGGCGTCGGACCAACTCCCTACAACAACCCCAACGGCATCCGTTGGAGCACCGCCCTGGGCTACCTCGACACGGCCCGCCATCGCCTCAACCTGACCATTCGGCCTAATTGCACCGTCCACCGGGTTCTCTTCGACGGCGATCAGGCCATCGGCGCCGTGGTCGAAACCGGCGGTGAGATCTTCACCGTCGAGGGCGACCAGATCGTCCTCAGCGGCGGCGCCATCGCCTCCCCGCAGCTCCTGATGCTCTCCGGCGTGGGCCCTGCCGAACACCTGCGGAGCCTGGGCATCCCCGTGGTGCACGACAGCCCCGGCGTGGGTCAGAACCTCCGCGACCATCCCATCGTGCCGGTCACCTGGCGGACCAAACCCGGCCACGGCTTCGACGGCCTGGCTCCCCGCAGCCAGCTCTGCTTGCGCTACACGGCGGAGGGTTCCGACCTGCGCAACGACATGATTATGATCTTCTCGTCCTACGCCACGGAGCAGGTCATCCGGGGCGGCGACCGCATGGAGCCGGTGGGCATCCGCGCGTCCGTTTCCATCTACCTGGCCGTGGGCGCCGGCGAGTTGAAGCTGCAATCAACCGACCCTCACCAACAGCCTTCCCTGAACTACAACTATCTCCAGGAGGAGTTTGACCGGAAACGATTGCGCGATGGCGTCCGCATCGCCGCTCAACTGGGCGAGCACGGCGATTTCGCGGACATCGTTCAGGAGCGGATTGAGCCGACCGACTCGGTTTTGGCGACGGACGAGGCCCTTGACGACTGGCTCATGGGTATCGTTTCCACTGCCCAGCACATCTCCTGCACCTGCAAGATGGGCCCCGCCTCTGACCCCATGGCGGTCGTCGACCAGTACGGCCAGGTCAAGGGCCTGCAGAACATCCGCGTGGTGGACGCGTCCATCATGCCCGACTGTATCCGCGCCAACACCAACGTCACCACCATGATGATCGGCGAGCGCGTCTCCGAATTCATCCTCCAGGGAAACTGAAGGAGGTCAACACATGGCAAACCGCGACATAGAACTCGTTGGCCATTTGATGCGGCGCGCCGGCTTCGGCGCGACCCGCGAGCAGTTGCAGGCCTATGCCGCCCACGGCTACGAAGCCACCGTCGAGCGGCTCCTCGACCACAGCAGCGAACAACGGATGGGCGACGATCTCATTCGACGGTTCCATCCCGAGTTGTCCGGCATGTTGGGCACCCTGGGCTCCGGCGAGAACTGGCTGTACCGCATGGCCACCACCACCACGCCGCTGCGTGAGAAGGTCGCCCTATTCTGGCACGGCATTTTCGCCACCGGTTACCCCAAGGTCATCCATGGCAAGGCCCTCTCCGACCAGGTCCGCATGTTCCGGTACCGGGGCATGGGGAGCTTCAAGGACTTGCTGATCGAGCTGTCCAAAGACCCCGCCATGATCATCTGGCTGGACAACCAGGACAATCACAAGGATGCCATCAACGAGAACTACGGCCGGGAGTTGCTCGAGCTCTTCTCCATGGGCGTGGGCAACTACTCCGAGCAGGATGTCCAGGAATGCGCCCGTGCCTTCACCGGCTGGACCCTGGGCAACCGGGAGTACATGGAACTGCGCTCCATGCGCGACTCCGACTGGCCTTACGGCCGCATCTCATGGCATTTTGAGTTCCAGGAAGGGGACCATGACTTCGGCGAGAAGGAGTTCTTGGGCCGCCGCGGCCCGCTCAACGGCGACGACGTGGTGGACATTATCTGCCAGCAGGAAGCCACCGCCCGGTTCATCTCCCGGCACATGTACAGCTTCTTCGTCGCCGACGAGCCGCCCGTGCCAGAGTGGCCCTACACTGAACCCCAGGATCCGGCAGCCATCGACCTGCTGGTCCAGGCCTACTTCGACAGCGGCTACAACATCACCGCCATGCTGCGCACGCTGTTCAACTCCGATTTCTTCCGCGATGAGGCGTCCTGGTATCGCAAGGTGAAGAGTCCCGTGGAACTGGTGGCCGGCGTGCTCCGCCTGACCGGCGAGTTCGACCGCCCTCGCAAGGAAATGATCGACCGCTACCAGCAGGCCGTGTTCATGGGTCAGTTCCTCAACAATCCACCCAGCGTGGAGGGTTGGCACCAGGGCACCGACTGGATCGATACCGGCTCGCTGGTGGAGCGCATCAATTTCGCGTCGCAACAGCTGGGCGACACCGCTCGACCCGGCGTCCGTACCATGGTAGAGCGCATCGCCGGCAATCCGTCCGCCGAGTCGCCGGAAATGCTGGTGGACGCCTGCCTCGACCAGGTGGGTGCCATCACTGTGTCCGAGGATACCCGCCGCGAGCTGGTCGACTTCGCCTCCGTGGTGGGTACTCCCAACGACGCCGGCCACGGCCGGATCGCCGAAGTCCTGCAGATGGTGGCGTCAACCCACGAGTTCCAGCGGGCGTAACATTTCAACGTCATTCCGAGGAGTGTAGCGACGCGGCAATCCCGTTCCCGTAGCAGTTACCGTCGCCCCAACGAAATTGCCACGCTGCGCTCGCCATGGCCAATGGGTGAGAAGATCATGACCGCAGTTCACGACATACCGGAAATCAAGCTCCTGGAATACCGCATGACCCTGGGCATGACGACCATGGAGGGCCGGGGTTTCTACTATCCCACCGACACCGCCATTGCCGCAGATGGCCGGATGTATGTGGCCAACCGTTCGCTGGACAACGTCACCCGCGGTGTGCGCGTCACCATGTGCGACATCGATAGCGAGTACTACGGAACCTTTGCGGCATACGGCGAGTCGCCTGGTCAGTTCATCTGGCCCTCGGCCTGCACCCTGGACAGCCGGGGCCGGGTGTATGTCAGCGACGAGCATTTGCACCGCGTCTCGATGTTCGATCGGGAAGGCGCGCTGCTGTCCCATTGGGGCGAGCACGGCGCCGGCGAGGGCCAGTTAGATGCCCCGTCCGGCCTCGCCTTTGACGCCGATGACAATCTGTACGTGGCCGACACCTACAACCACCGCGTTCAGAAGTTCACCGCCGATGGCTGCTTCCTGGCTGCCTTCGGGAGCGAGGGGAACGGCCCAAACCAGCTGAAACTCCCCTGGGGCCTGACCCTCGGCGGCGACGGCAACGTGTACGTAGCTGACTGGGGCAACGACCGGGTCCAGAAGTTCTCGCCCGACGGCGAGCACCTGGCGTCCTTCGGAACCTCCGGTCGCGGCGACGGCCAGTTCCATCGCCCCTCCAGCGTCGCCGTGGGTTCGTCAGGCTATATCTACGTGGCGGACTGGGGCAACGAGCGGGTGCAGATCCTGGACACCGATGGTGGCTTCGTCCAGAAGCTACGCGGCGAAGCCACCCTGTCCGCCTGGGCCGCCAACTTCCTGTCCGTCAACGTGGAGGAGGGCGGGGCACGCTCCCGGGCGAACTTGGAACCCGAGATCGATTACTTCGTGGACGAACCCCACGAGGAATCCTCCCACATCGAAAAGTATTTCTGGTCCCCCGTGTCGGTCAAGCTGGACCGTGAGGGGAACCTGTACGTCACCGAGAGCAACCGGCACCGCATCCAGGTGTACCAGCCGGCCCACGACCACGCCTCCTCTCCGTCATTGCGAGCGTAGCGTGGCAATCCCGTCGCACCCCATTCGGTCCCGCCAGACCCAAGCAGGAGGATAGCCCGATGACTTCCACCAAGAAGGAAAGGTCGGTAGTGGTGATTGAGCTCCAGGGCGGCAACGACGCTCTGAACACCGTCATCCCCTACAACAACCCCCTCTACTACGACTTCCGCAACAACGTCGGCATCCCAGAGGGCGATGTGCTGCACCTGGACGGCGAGGTCGGCTTCAACCCCAACCTTTCCCCCGTCAAGCACCTCTGGGACCAGGGCAATTTCGCCGTCATCAACGGCATCGGTTATCCCAATCCCAACCGCTCCCACTTCCGCTCTCGCGACGTCTGGTACACGGCCGAGTCCGAGAAGATCGGTGCCGAGGGCTGGCTGGGCGCGGCCATCCGTGACCTGGACGCCCGAGGCGAGAACGTCCTCACCGGCGTCAACTTCGGCCGCGGTCTCCCCCGCGCCATGGTCTGTAAGGGCGTTCCCGTCGCGTCGGTCGCCAACCTGGAGACCTACGGCCTGATGCCCGACATCCAGGATGAAAAGTCCCGCCAGTACGCCCTGGAGGCCTTCAGCCGCATCTACGGCCCCACCGAGAGCAAGGACATCGTCGCCCAGGTGCTGTCCGAGACCGGCTCCAACGCCCTCAAGGGCGCCGACCGGCTGCGCAGCGCGCCCGACCTGTATTCCTCCTCGGTGGAATACGCCGACACCCCCATCAGCCAGTCGCTGAGGAACATGGCTCAGGTGATGTCCGCCGACCTGGGCACCCGCATCTTCTACACCCAGCACGGCAGCTTCGACACCCACAGCAACGAGCTACTGGCTCACGCCAAGCTGTGGACCGACGTGTCCACCGCCATCGCCGACTTCACCAGCGACCTGGAGGAGCACGGGCTGGCCGACGACACGTTGATCCTCGTCTTCTCCGAGTTCGGCCGGCGCATCAAGGACAACGGCGCCGGCACCGACCACGGCTCCGGCGGCGTGGCCTTCGTTATCGGCGGCTCGGTCAACGGCGGCCTGTACGGTGAATACCCGTCCCTGCGCCCCGAGGATCACTCGGAAGGCGACCTCCACTTCACCAACGACTTCCGCTCCACCTACGCCACCATCCTCAACCGGTGGCTGGAGCTCGACCCCATCCCCATCGTCCACGGTGACTACGAGCAGTTCGCCTTCCTGTAGGCCAATGGCAATACGCCAATACGTAGGGGCGAATGGTTATTCGCCCCTACTGCTAAGACGCTCTCGGCCAAGACGCGACGCAATTTGTTTAGAACACCATCTTTAGCCGCGTCCGCGGGATTGTCTGCTACTGTAAGGTAAAGTAGAGATCAGGATTCCGTGGGCGACCACGTTAGGATATTTTGATTTGACTTCCGTATCGACCAGACTGGATATCCGTGTATGCCATCATGGTAAATCGAAACGTCAAATGGCTGTCATATACGGTGCTTGTGGGATTGATCCCAGTACTGGCGAGATTCCTGCTTTGGGCCGTTACTGACAATCAGCAGGTTCCGTTATTGAATGCCACTGACTTCATCATATTTGGATTGATATTGCATATTTCGAACATAAACGAGATAGAGCATTTTCACGACGGCCATCAGTCGTGGAAAACGTTCCACAACGGATCATCGATATTGTTTATCGTAATGTACGCAGTTCTTTTCGCCTGCCAGTTGTTGGGCCAATCTAACCCTGGATTAGTGAATAGCGCTTCCATGCTCGTGTTCACTTTGGCCTTGAGTGCCGTTTCGCTGTTGTTAAGCGCCTCAGTGTACTACAGACTTTCCAAGTTGGTGCCATGATGTTGTCGTTGACACAGATCCTCGGTATCGCTGTGCTGATCACACTAGTGATCGGTATTGGCGTTTTGGTTTGGTCCGTCGTCGATACCAGACGCCGGTACTATGCTGATTTCATCGGCAGAAGGAAGCAGAATGGAAGCGATTAAGAATTTGATTTATTTGGACGAGTATAAAATGTACTCGATTTCCTCCCAATTGTTCGGAGGGTTGACCGAACATGTGATAAACGTCGAGCATAGTGCTGACGAGAAAGACGAACGTCAATCCGGTCCCTTTGGTAGCGGACGAATGTTGGCCAATATTTTGAAATCCGGCAACTCGGTCGAAGAACGGAGGTTTCTGCACGACTTTTCTTACACGTTGTTTGAAACTGCGCTATACGGCGAAGGTAAGGTCACGGATGTTTCTGACCTGGCAGATACCGATGTGTCCGACGCCGTAGCAAATGCCAGTTTCGTCGCGGTGCGAGGCCGAATGGTTTTCAACGATATGCGGGCGATCGATACCATCGTGTCGAATTTCAATACGATCGGCGAAGCACTGTCATACGTGATTGGGTTTGGAGCCAACGATGCCCCGCTACCCGATGCAGGACGCACTGGCGACCGTGGCAATAATAAGCAGCGTTCTCGGATTCAGGAAGCCGAGCAAAGAAGGCAAATGCGCGAACTAGCGCAGAGCGCAGGGCTTTATTTTGACCCGACATTTCTGGAAAAGCTTCGCGTCATTTTAGAGTACGGATATAAAGACGCCTTCGAGGCTCATATTGACATCGGGCCTTACACATTCTCGGCCCCACTGCAAAGACAGCATTTCAGGGAACCAGAAGATTTGGTCGTCAAAAAGTACTCCAGATTCTCGGAGCAAGAATTTGTGCTGTTCGGTACTGTTGCCCAAGGAATCGGTGGCAACACACCAGAAAGAGCGCTTAACAAAGGCGCGGATTCGGAACTTAAGGTAGCCGTGACCGATGCCATGAACGCGGCTCTAAGCATGAAGGAGTCGCTTCTGACGCTCTTGGAACAGCTTCACGTGCTCGAGACAGCGTTATCCGGGAAAAAGGAAAACGAGGTTGTGTTGGATCCGATTGCTTTGTACAGGGAACTGTGAACGGTGATGGAGTTACATTCGATGGAACGTAATTGTGGCCGTGATACCGGGACGAAATAGCCGCAACCCTACTCCCTCAGGTATTTCTCACGCCGCTTGTCCAGGTACGCCACGTTTGACAGCGGGCCCCGGCGCATCGGCCCGAAGTTGCCCATGGGGTAGCCGATGGGCAGGATGGCGTAGGAGTGCATACCTGGCGGCAGGCCCAGGACCTCCTCCACTTCCTTCTCGTGGCGCATGTGCCACGATGCGTGCTAGGCGATCACCCGCCCCAAACCTCCCGCGCAACCTCCGCGACAAGCTCCAGCTTCCGCCACTGGTCCTCCTCAGTCAGCAGATTCCCTGCCGCCGTCGACGCAAACCCGCACTGCGGGCTCAGGGCCAGCCGCTCCACCGGCACGTAAGCACTGCCCTCTTCAATCCGGGCCAGCAGGTACCCCCGGGATTCCAGCGTAGGATCCTTGCTGCTGATCAGCCCCAGCACCACCATCTTGTCGGCGGGCATGAACTGCAGGGGCTCGAAAGTGCCGGCCCGATCCGTGTCGTATTCCAGCAGGAATCGGTCCACCGCTAGCGAGCCAAACAGCCGCTCCGCAATGGCCTCATAGCCGCCCTCGGCGTACCACTTGCTCTGGTTGTTGCCCCTGCAGATGTGCATAGACACGGTGGCGCCCGGACGCTGCGCCCCTTCCAGGCAAAAGTTATCGGCGTTCACCGCCTCCTCGAACATCGCGTCCGGATCTTCCCCCAGCTCCCTCAGGTGCTCCCGCCAGCGCGGGTCTACGTAGTAGCTGTAGCGCGGGGCATCGATCTGTATGTAGTCGACGCCTGCGTCCAGCAGGGCGGCAATTTCCGCCTTGATGAAGCCGGCGATTTCCCACAGCAGGTCCGACCGAGTGGGATAGAACTGATCGCTGAGGCCGGGCTGGAAGCTGATCGCCGGAAACTGGCTGGGGCTGGGCAACGTGACTTTCACCGGATCGGGCGAGTGCTCTTGCAGGAACCCCCGCTGGTTCTCGGTAAGGCCACGGACCTGCCGCAGCTTGGCCCCTGCCACCTGCCGTGTCCCCTGTTCCGTGGATTCGCCGCCCGGTCCCTGCCAGACCCGGACCACGGCTGGTCTCTCCGGCATAACGAAACCGTCGACCGCCTCAATAAGGTCGTTCTGGAACCCGGTGCGCCGAAACTCGCCGTCGGTGTACACGGCGACGCCGGCGGCCCGCTGCCGCTCCAGCGCGTCCAGGATGGCCCGGTCCTCCACGGCGCGCAGTTCGTCCCGGTCCAGTTGTCCTGCCTGGAAAGCGCTCCGGGCTTCCTTCACTTCGGCAGGCCGCAGCAGGCTCCCCACGTGGTCGGCGCGGTACGGTCCCGCCATTACTGTCCTCCCCATGTCGATGGGTGCGTGCAGCGTAGGGGTGAATAATTGCTCGCCCCTACGTCGCACTCACAACATAAGCGCGTCCTCGGCTTTACTCTTCCAGGTATTTTTCGCCCCACTTGTCCAGGTACACCACGTCCGACAACGACCCTCGGCGCACCGGGCCGAAGTTCCCCATGGGGTAGCCGATAGGCAGGATGGCGTAGGAATGCACGCCCGGCGGCAGGCCCATGATCTCTTCCACTTCCTTCTCATGCCGCAGGTGCCGGCTGGTCAATGTGGAGCCCAGCCCCAGTGCCCGGGCGGCCAGCAGCATGTTCTGCACCGCCGGGTAGATCGATGCTCCGGACGACCGTGTCGGCGTCTCCTCACCGTCGTCCTGGCACGCCACGATCCAGACGGGTGCTTCGTGATAGTGCTCCGTCAGGTATTCCACCGCATCGTGCTGCCGGCGGTACCGGCTGGGGCTGGAACCGGGAGGCGGCTCGCTGCCCCGGTAGCGTGGCCCTACGACCTCGTCAAAGGCCTTTTGGTACCACTTCTGCACCTGCTCCTTGATGCCGGGGTCCTTGATCACCAGGAACCGCCAGCGCTGGTTTGCCCCGCCGTTGGCGGCCCACTGCCCGGCTTGCAGGATTTTCTGCACCAACTCGTCCGGAACCGGATCCGGCTTGAGCCGCCGCATCGCCCGCGTGGTGTGCATGATGTGAAACAGTTCTGTCCCTTCCGTCATTGCATTACTCCTCAGTGTCAAATCGCGGTGGCCGCTTTTCCAGGAAAGCGTTCATGGCCTCGTGTGGGTACGGTGTGGCGAAACCCAGGGCGAACATCTTGATGGTGTACTCTGCGGACTCCGCCTCGCCCAGTTCCAGCCACCTGGCGACGATGTCTTTCTGCGCGGCCAGGACGGGGCGGGCCATCCCCAGGAACTCCCGCGCCGTGTCCATCGCTCTTTCGTGCACCTCGTGGTGTTCAGCCACCTCGTCCACCAACCCGATCCGCAGCGCTTCTGCGGCGTCCACGGTCTCACCGGTGAGCAGCATCTTCCGTGCTCGTCCCAGGCCCACCGTAGGCGGCAGCAGCGACGCCTCGATCACCGACGGCAGGCCAACGCGCACCTCCGGCAGCCCGAATATAGCGTCGTCCGACGCGATGCGGATGTCGGCGGCCAACGCCAACTCTAGCGCGCCGCCGAGACACGGCCCCTGTATCGCCGCCACCACGGGAACCGGCACATCCACCAGGATTCGCGCGGCCCGGTGCAGGCTGCGGATGAACTTCTCGGCCGTCAACGGCGTCAGATCCTTCATCTCCTGCAGGTCTACGCCTGCCGAAAACGCCCGCTCACCGGTGCCGCGCAGCACAATGGCCCGCACCGTTGGGTCTGCCCCGCACTTCTCGACCTGCTCGTGCAGCGTACGAAACACCGCTGGCCCCAGCAGATTCAGGTGGGTTCGCCCGCCTATCTCCAGCGTGGCGATCCCATCCCGCCGCTCTACGGATACTCCAGTGGTCACGTTGGCATCCTTGCTAATCATAGGTTCGTGTCGGCCTTGGTAACACCGTGCTTCGCCAGAATTGCCTCCACGAAGGGCTTCAACACTGCCTCGGCGCACTCAATGGTCAGCCCGACCACCTCGGATGGGTTTTCCTTATCGAAGAACGCCACCACGTCCTGGCAGACGTCGTCACCTTCACCCAAAGGCTTCCCGTTTGTGATGGAGAGTGTCTCCGTATCGGGGTAATACTTCACCACTGGCTCGTTCTTCTGGTGGTTCACGCTAGATTTGACCACGGTCTGCCTCCGTATCTCTTTTCCAGTTGCCTGTCTGGATAGGCGGTATGCAACGCGCCAGTGTCAGGACGGCCTACAAGCACAACTTTGATCCATTGATGGAACTCAGGGACACGCCCGACCAGGATCGTCCTAACTTCGTCCCGGTACTCTACGTATTCTTCCCACTGTTCGTAAGGGCGTTCAATCGTGTGCATCACCCATTCCTGTAAGATTTCAGGGTGGGTTTGTTGCAACTCGGTGCCATGTCGGGTTTTTGGCAGTCGAGCGTATCCCAGACGCAGCCTTTCGCGCTCGAGCATGTCATCGCGAAGTTCATATTCAGGCTGTTCCATCCTTCAGAGCTAAAGCCGCTAAACGCCGGCGGCTACGGCGTCCCGCGCCGGCTCTGCAACCGCGCTCTCAATGAACCGCAGCACCTCAAAGTTGAAGATGTCGGGCTTCTCGAAGTAGACCGAGTGTCCGGCCTCCGGCACCCGCAGCAGCGTTGCCCCCGGTATGGCCCGCGCGCCGGCCTCGATCACCGGCGGAGGCGACAGTTGGTCGTCTTCGCCGACGAAGAACAGCGTGGGAACCTTCAGGTTAGCTAGCTCGGCGGCGCCCGGCCCGGACGGCATCCCGCCCGGCGGGGTGTGACGGGGCGGGTTGGTGCGTGATACCTGCAGGTACAGGTTGGCCAGGTTGGGGTTCCGCTGCACGAACAGGGGCGCCACGGCGCGGAACCCGATCTCGCCGTTGGCCGATGGGTTAGCCGCTTGCTTCTCTGCCCACACGCGCTGCTGTCCGATCACTTCCGCAACGTTCATCCCGCCCACCGTGTCCGCCATCACCAGGCTCTTGACCCGATGCGGGTACGCCACGGCAAACCCTAGCATCGTCCGGCCGCCCATGGACTGCGCCACCAGGTGGGCCGACTCGATCTCCAGGTGGTCCAGCAACCCCCGCAGGTCGTCCACGAACGCGTTGGCTCCCGGCCCGTTGGGGACATCGTACGAATGGCCGAACCCGCGATGGTCGAAGGCGACGCACTGGTACCGCTGCGAGAAGAAGGGTATCTGCTGCCACCAGCTCAGCAGGTTGCCGCCGGCGCCGTGGGCGAAAACGATGGCTTCGCCCTCGCCGTAGCTCTGATAGTGCAGGTCAATTCCGTTGATTTGCGCGCTGCTCACGTTACACCTCTGCTGAATGTCGATATGGGTTGAGGACGTAGTTCACTCGTCCCCCAAGTTTGGCATCGTCGGCTCAGGGTGGCAATCCCGCTGGGGTCCGTTGACCGAAACTTGCCTGTCAGCACGATAACAGTTCGTGATATTCGTCATCAATCTATATACCTTGTGGACATATTTGTAAAAGGCGTAAAATGTGCGCCGTTGCGCAACGGCAATCGTCGCGTTGCGCCGTTTTCCTTAATCGCTATGACTAGCAACGACGCACCCTCCGGCGGAGCACGCTTCAGCTTCCGGCCGTCCAACATTTACTACGGTTGGTACATCGTCGGCATCACCGGCTTCGTGATGACCATCGCCACCGTGCCCATGTTCCATGCCATGACGCTGTGGGCGGTGGCGTTGGAAAACGAGTTCGGCTGGAAACGGGGCGCGCTGTCCATGGCCCTGACCCTCACGCGGGTTGAGGGGGGCCTGATGGGCCCCATCGAGGGCTACCTGACCGACAAGCTCGGCGCCCGCAAGATGGTGTTGATCGGTTTCATCATCCTGGGCTTCGGTTTCCTGGCCTTCTCGCAAATCGGGGCCGGATTCTGGCCGGTTTCGCCCCTTTACACCTTCTACTTCGCCTTCATGGTCATGGCCCTGGGGCAGGGCATGGGCAGTTGGGTGCCTATGATGACCACCATCAACAACTGGTTCTCCAGGCGCATGGCCTCGGCGATGGGCTGGGCCAACTGGATCAGCCGGGGTGGTGCGTTGATCGTCGTGCCCCTCATCGGACTTGGCATCGGCAGCGCCATCGGATGGCAGGGCACTGCGCTTGTGATCGCCATCGTGGTGTTCGCCTCCGCCTTTCCGCTGACGTTTTTCATCCGCAACCAGCCGGAGGACATGGGCCTGCAGGCGGACGGGGAGGCCGCGTCCACGTCGCGAACCCTGGGCGGTCAGCGCGCCTCGTCCGCGCCCCAGGGCCTGACCGCCCACCAGGCCGTGCGCACCTCGGCATTCTGGCTCATCGCCGTGGGTCATGGCCTGACCAGCATGATAATCCTGGCCATCATGACCCACCTCGGCCTGTTTTTGTCCGACGCCGGATTCGGCGGGCACACCGCCTGGGTGGTGACCACCTACACCTTTGTCGCCATGTGGGCGCAGTTGATCGGCGGCTACATCGGCGACCGGTTCCCCAAGCGCTTCGGTATTTTCGTTTTCACCACCATCCAGGCCGGCGCAGTGGTCCTGTTGACTTTCAGCACCCACCTCTGGATGTTCTATGCCTTTGCCGTAATTTTCGGCTTCGGCTTTGGCGGCCGGAACCCGCTGACCACCTCCATCCGGGGCGAGTACTTTGGCCGCGGCAATTTCGGCAAGATCCTGGGCATCAGCACCATCCCGATGAACATTCTCCTGCTGGCGGCCAGCCCCTTCGCGGGATACATGTACGACTGGCAGGAGTCCTACACTGTGGCATTCCTGGTGCTGTCGGGGTTCAACTTCGTGGGCGGCATCTGCTTCCTCTTCGCCAAGCGCCCACGCATCCCAACCGCTCCCGCCGCCTCGCCCAGCGTCCCTGTACCCGCGCCCGCCGCCGCCGGCGACTCGTAACTCGCGACCACCACACGGGACTGCGCGTAACGTGCAAAAGATGAGGGCAGGTTTTCAACCTGCCCTCATCTTTTAGCGTCCGTGTTGTTGCCGGTCAGCCCAGATCGGTCTCGGTAATCTCAATGTTGTGGATTGCCAGCCGCTCCGCCGGTTGCGAATTTTCCCCGCTGCGACTCTGCTGCACCGGCGAAGTGGCCAGCGCTTCCAGCACGTCGTCGCCGTCGGTCAGCATCCCGAAAATGGTGTAGTTGGGCGGCAGTCCCGCATTGGCGCCGTGGACGATGAACCACTGGCTGCCGTTTGTATTGGGACCGGCGTTGGCCATCGCCAGCGTGCCCCGCGTGTAGGAGCGCGTCACCTCCTCGTCGCGGAACCGATAGCCGGGACCGCCGGTACCGTCACCGCGAGGGCACCCACCCTGGATCATGAAGTCGTTGATTATCCGGTGAAACTGGTTGTCTTCGTAGAATCCATCCCGCGCCAGGAAGACGAAATTGTTGACCGTCAACGGGGCTACTTCCGAAAGCAGTTCCACGGTCATGTCGCCCTTGTCCGTCTTGATGATGGCGTGATATCGCTTGGTGCCCTCAATGATGAGGCCGGGCGAATTCTCATATTGCTTGGGGGGCATTGAGTGTCTCCTGGTCGTCGTGGATCGGATAAATCCCGCCGATTATACCCCACCGTCAGCCACGGCCCCCTTCGTTGCTATAATCCGCGCGAACCACGACCAACCCCGGTCATGTGCGGCAACCGACCCATAAGGAGCCCTCCATGCCCAATCCCACCGTCCACATCATCGCCACCGGCGGCAGCATCGCCGGCGTCGGACCGGACCGGATGGACTACATCCGTTACCCCGAAATCGGCGACCACCTCACCATCGACCAGAACCTGGCCCGTGTGCCCGAGATCGGCGAGAACTTCAACATTATCGCCGAGGATATGGTCAGCGTCGGCAGCACCGCCATTGGCCCGGCAAACTGGATCGCCCTCGCCGAGCGCATCCACGCCATCGACCGCGACGAGCCCAACACGGCCGGCATCGTCATCACCCACGGCACCGCCACCCTGGAGGAGACCGCCTACTTCCTCCACCTCACCGTCAAGACCGAACGCCCCGTGGTCATCACTGGCGCCATGCGCCCGCCAACATCCATCAGCACCGACGCCGACCTGAACCTCCTGGACGCCGTGCGCATCGCTTCCACTCCCGAATCCTCCGGTATGGGCGTTCTCACCGTGCTCAACAACGAGATCCACTGCGCCCGCGAGGTCTACAAGGCCAACACCCTGCGCGTCGAGACCTTCAAGCCCAACGAGCTCGGCTTCCTGGGCTACGCCGACTCGGACCATCGGGTGGTCTTTTACCGCCGTCCGGTCCGCAAGCACACCACCGAGACGCCCTTCCGCGTGGACGGCATGACCGACCTGCCCCGCGTGGACATCGTGCACTCCTACGCCGGCGCCGACGGGATGCTCATCGATGCGGTGTGCGCCCATGGCTCCGCCGGACTGGTGCTGGCAGGGTTCGGCGCGGGAACCTTCCCGCCGGCGGTCATCTCCGCCGCCGAGCAGGCGGTGAACGGCGGTATGCCCGTCGTCCTCGCCAGCCGCTCCAGCGCCGGCCGCGTGGTCATGACCCCACGCAAGGACGAGCAGGGCTTCATCGTATCCGACAACCTCATGCCCCAGAAGGCCCGCCTCCTCCTCATGTTGGGCCTCACCATCACCAACGACCGCGACGCCCTCCAGCAGATGTTCTACGAGTACTGATGTGGCTTGACCGCTTTCTGCTCCCCGTTTATATTCCTCCAATTCTTCCCCCCGATCGCAGTGTAATTACGTGCAAAGATGCCTACCTACGCCGATTTCCGAACCTATCGCCGGACTCTCCAGGCCAGCTTGGCCCAAGGCAATGCCACCGAGCATACCCACCGCCCGGCCTTGCAGGCGCTGCTGGAATCTGACGGCAAAGTCTCCGCCGTTAACGAACCCAGGCGGATTGCCTGCGGTGCGCCTGACTTCGTCGTTACCGCCGCCGGCGACAGCCCACTGGTCATCGGCTACGTAGAAGCCAAAAACACCGGCATCTCCCTGGCCGACATTGAGCGGGACGGTAGCCGCGCCCAACCCGACACCGACAACGGCCGACAGTTCAAGCGTTACCACGCCGCCCTGCCTAATCTTATCCTTACCCCGAATCCACCGAAGCGATGGGCCGTGGCGTTGCCACCAGGGATGATGGGCAAGGGAAGGCGAACGGGGCAGGCCCGATTCCAATGGATGGGGATGAGGGCGGCGTGAGGTTGGCACACAGCTACGATGATGGCGGCCCGCGGTGGCGATGCTGGGCGAAATTGTCAGGGTAGCGTGCAGCAAGAGACGCTCGGGGACCAGCCTGGCGCAAGTCTGCGAGGCGGTCGGGTAGTCGGTGAGTGGGTCAGATCTCCGTCGGCGTTGACACCAGCGGTGCCGTCAGGCTGGGAGTGGAATTGCTCGCAGCCGTGCCAGGGCGCCACTGAACTGGGTTTCCCAGGGCCAGCGCTGGGGCAGATGCAAAGTGAGTTGGCGCGCCGAGCGGGTGAGCCGTCCGGCGATGGAGAAGAACCGCCGCCGCAGGGTCTTGGTGGTCACCACCGGCTGGCCCAGACCGATGCGCGCCGTCCAGCGAGCCAGGTTGTGGGCCATCACCTGGACGGCCGCCAAGCGGCGTTGGCGGGGAAGCGGCCCGAGGGGAGATGGTTCAGGCCGACGCCGTACTTGAGGTCTCGGATGGCATTCTCGATCTCGGCGTGGCGGCGATGGTCGGCCTCCAGTTCCAGGGGGTCCCCGTCCCGGTCGGTGATGCAGCCGTGATAGCCGTAGGCGGCGAAGAGGGCCAGCTGTGAACCGGGCGTGGGCTGCACCCTTCGGACGATGAGCCGTACCGGTGCGGCGTCGGGCTCACTCTGAAAGGGGGTGTAGCTGGTCTCCGCCACGTCGGCGGCGCCGTCCAGCCAGTAAGAGGGTGTCTAAAAAGGGTCCAATTGGTCTGGACGCATGAAGGCAGAGAGGGAGGAGTTGGTCGTAGTGTGGGGGTATGGAACGACCAGCTTATCCCAGCGACCTCAGCGACCGAGAATGGCAACTGTTCGAACCCCTGTTACCTCCGCCCAAGCCGGGCGGTCGGCCGATCACCTACCCGAGACGGGAGATCGTCAACGCCATCCGCTACGTGCTGCGCACCGGCTGCTCCTGGAGGATGCGGCCCCATGACCTGCCGCCGTGGCGCATTGTGTTCCATTACTTCCGCACCTGGCGTCGGGACGGAACTTGGCAGCGGGCCCACGACACGCTGCACGCCATGCTGCGGCCGGCTCAGGGCCGGGAGACCAGCCCCAGCGCGGCCATCATCGACAGCCAGTCGGTAAAGACCACGGAAAAAGGGGGCCCAGAGGCTACGACGCGGGCAAGAAGGTGAAGGGACGCAAACGCCATATCGTAGTAGATACCCTGGGACTGCTGCTGGCGGTGGCGGTGCATCCGGCTGACATTCAGGACCGAGACGGCGCGCGGTTGGTATTACGGCGTTTGATGGGCCGCTTCCCTCGGCTACAATTGATCTGGGCCGACGGCGCGTACGGCGGCAAACTGGTGGCGTGGGCCCAGACGGTGGCCGGTTGGAGATTGGAACTGGTGCGCCGTCCAGCACAGCAACACACCTTCCAGGTGCTGCCCCGGCGTTGGGTAGTGGAACGCACCTTCGGTTGGCTGAACCGGCAGCGGCGATTGAGCAAGGACTACGAGGCATTGTGCGAAACCACGGAAACCTGGATCTACATCTCCATGACCGGCCTCATGCTACGCCGACTGGCCCGCCTTCCCTCTTTTTAGACACCCTCTAGTATTACAGTTGCACTTGAATTGCGGGCCTCTGAAAGTGCCTCTTGTAACGGATTCCAAGGCTCGGGCTTGGTGCCGCCAGCTCCACCACGGCTACCGGATAGGCAGGTCAGCACTCTCATAAAGTAGTCACAGCAGCCTGCATGACAGCCGTCTAACTTCGGGCACGGTCAGTGATATGAGTCCTTCCCTTGAAGCGCGACTGTAGTACTAAGAGCAACCGGTGGCGCCGGCGTGGACATTGCCGGCGAATCGGGCTGGCGGTCGCAGGCGGAAAGCACAAGCCCGACCAGCGTCAGCGCCGCCAGGGCGAGTGCGGCTCCGCGCCGAAATGATTTGATCACTGCGTAAGTTCCGGTCCCGGACCAGTCAGGAACAAACAGGATTGCCGCAACCCGGGCTGCGGCCAGCGTTGCATCGGAGGCAATGGTAGGACGCGGGAGGCGATGGCGGCACGTGCCTTTCGATTTTCCACAATCGGAGAGCTCACGCCACCGGTCGTGGTCTGATTCCTCCTCGACCGCAATTGTCGATGTTTTCTGGATTCCCGCACGCCATAGGCGCATCCATGACCTCTGCGGGAATGACGGTTGGGTGTCGGCGATAATCGAAAGGCCCTGAGTCTGACCTCCTTTTCTTGAAGACGCAGCACTGTATGGTGTTGACCCTAGTCATTCTGCGTGGTTCTGGAGAGAGGTTTCGCAGCACCGTCGGCGTGGTGCCCGACTACTCAGAATATTCAGGAGTCTTTGCCGATCGATAGCCGTCACCGCGGCTGCTCCAGAGAAAAGCCGGCATCATCAGCTTTGGGTATGCCTTGCTTTCGCGGCCGCTGGGGGGAGGTCAAGCATGGTTTGTAGTCGCCGATGAACAGGTATTGGTTCCGCATCGCGAAGAACCTGCCGGGTACGCCTTCGCCGTTGCACAGCCGCTCACAAATGGCCTCCAGCAATTCTCGTTGGCTGTCCTTTCGCAACAGCACGTACTCATGAGGCCAAGCCTCGCGATAAGTCGTCGCCTCGCGCCACGGCGCGTGTTCGATGAGTTCAGTCAGTTTCACGGTTATCTCTCCTACGCAAGCTCTACTTTTGTCCGGAGCGGGTCAATTTCACCGAGCCGTAAGTCATGCGCCCCCGTCCGGTGTAGTAACTGCCTTCCAGAACATCTCCTTTCAGTTCAACGACCGTCGTCCCGTGGTGAATGTTCATCGTCTCGTGCGCTGTGGCCTTGGGCTCGTTCACGTACAGATAGGACAGTTTTGGGATTGGCTCGTCGTCGGATCGCAAACTTGCAGCAATGCTGCGAGATTGTGAATTTTCGGTGTCCAACGTGACCACCATGCGCGTCCATCGCTGTCGGATCACAATCGACACCTCGTAGCCACTTCTATCGGATTCATATGAGGACAGGACCATTCCCTCCCACTCTCCGTTCAAGTCAGGGATCGGTACTATCCCCAATCTTCTGAGCAATGCAAGTGACCAAACCCAACGGTCGAATGCCTAATACACAAAGGAGATCACGCCTGCGAAGGAAGGTACGCTGAACCACCATTCCGGCTGGTATTCGATGGCGCGCAGGCCAGTATGCAAGAGCCAAACCACCAGAATGCTGCAAACAGCCAGGAAAGCGATTACCCGCGGCCTTCCTTCAGCGTCATAAGAATGCATCAGTCGGTCTCATTTCCAGTTATTCCACAACGTGACCAATCTGCTGGCGAAATCCTTGGCGTGGGTCACTGATCACTGTTCGGGCAAGGATCCGAACAGGAATTGCTGCTCATTTTGACAAAGGAGTTTGCTGAAATCCGCTGTCGCCATCCAGTTGACCACTGCACAGAACGTGTCCTGGAAGCCGTAGTGGAACGTAGCGTCCGGCGCGTTGTAGAGCAAGCACTCCAGAAAATACGAAGGGGCCAATTCTGATGACATCCCATGGTTGGTTTCCAGGTAGTTCCTTGCGTTTTTGAACATCCTCACGGTCCGCTTATACTGATCCGAAGTGAGGCGGCTTTTGCCCGCGCCGTTCTTATAATGTTCTTTGGGATAGTTGACGATCCACCGCTTGTCACGCAGCGCATAGAAGGTCATGCCCTCCAAGTACGATTGGTAGCTGAAGTATTTGCGGTGCTCTATGCAGACCACTACGTCAGCGGCTAGCCTGGGAGGATGTGCTTTCAGCTTGATCGATTTGTTGCCTTGCGCGACGAAATTTTTGCCAAACCCCGCTTCAAGAACTTTTAGCGCATCGCGCCTGAAGTCGTTCCAGTCGTAGGTTGCAGATTGGAATGATCCCTCTAGACGTCGACGGTCGTATTCGGTGAGCAGGTCTGCCTCGTGTCGGAAAGCCGACTGGAGTTCGAGGACTACATCAACGTCGCTATCGCCGCTGATGTTAGTGTCGTTCCGATACGATCCTTGCAAGTAGAAATCGTAGGTCACGCCTGTGGGCCAGTGATAAGCATTTAAAGCCCGCCTGATTGCTTGGTGAGTGCGTATTGATGCATCTTGGGGTCCGTGATGGCACCACCGACTAAGCTGCGATTCAGGTATGGTCATAAAGTGATCCGTTCGTTCGAACGCTCATCGAGATTGGCGAGGTGAATGTAGCCTCGCTGGCGGCGACAGATGCGCGTCTATCCCGCCGTGCTGGCTGCAGTAAAACGTCAGACAAGGTCGGTTGCATGGAACTCGCTTCGCTTGGCTGGTCACGTATTGGGCGCATTGTCGTATCACGATATGTCTCCTTATCGTATTGCGGAGATGTCTCAATCTGGGTTCGCTTGCCGGTACTCCAGTCGGAGGGATTAGAGGGCCAACGGCATTTGGCCGTCATACACTTGGCGGGATGGATACAGCTTCCTATCGTCGGATATGTACAGCAGGTCGAGCTTGGCCAAACGCACCGTGAGCGCCGTGATCGTCACTTGAAACAGGTCTCGCAACGCGTACAGGTTCGGCCAGTTGAGCAGATCAACCTCGCGGATGGCCTCAAATAGCAGGTGCGAGGGCAGGAGCAGAAACCCCATGAACTGGTGAGCTTGACGTTCCCTGGGGTCTCCACCAGGGCCGGATTGTCGGTACAGACATCCGAAGTCCCGTTCCAAATCGGGCAGCGCGGCCTGATTCAGCAAAGCCAGATCCACGTGCGCTTCCCAGTGGCCGGCTTCATGTGCCAGTACGGTGTTGTACAATCCGGGTGTTTCATCAATCAGCGTCAGCCGGGTCTCGTTGAACACCACGGTCCGGTTGTTGGGGTCCAGACCGGCTAGGATGGACTGGCCCGGTTTCTCGGGTACCGTGTCCCACAGAATGCTCAGGTCCAGAACGTCCTCCAGGGTGCTTTCAACCGGCACCGGCGGACAGGCAATCGGCCCGTACCGTTCCTCGTATCGGGCCAGGAGCCGATTCGCCAATCGTTCGAGTTCCGCATCCGATAAAAATCTGTTTGCAACCATTATTCAGTTTCCTGACTATGTATCAGTCTTTGCCACTCTTCGGCAGATCGCACGTCATCCCCAAGGGACCGCAAAAATCGAACTGCCCCGGGATTTCGGGCCAGCGTCTCCGCCAAATCGGATGGTATCTTGCCGGCCAACGTGATCAGTTCATCGGACAATTCCGTTTCGTCCAATCCCAATTCTTTGGCCAGCACTGCTGCGATGTTCTTGAGGACGGTCTCGCTTGGCGGTTCCACGCGGCCGTTTTCGATCTTGCTCAGGTAGGTGAAGTCAACGCTCACTCGCTCGGCCAAGCCGCGCTGGCTGAGCCGGGCTTCGCGGCGTAGGGCTCGTAGGCGCTGCGGGAAATCCATGGTTTAGACCTCCTGTCTGAATGGTAGTCGGAGTTGAGTTGATAGTCAACACCCTATAGCGTATGATTTGGGTGAGGAGAATCATGGAAAATCCCTTCTTTGACCGGCCGATCATCAACTCTCCGTACGAATACCCCACGCAACACTGGGAGTTGGACGACGAGGGCCAGCCTACCCAACAGGTCATCAACAGCCGCCGCGGCGCCGAATTCATCACGCCGATCCCCAAGCCGCGCCAGCGTGGACGGGCCCGCGAGTCCCAACGCCGGCTCGTCATGGACGAGGGGGAGGGGATGTCCACCGAAGAGCAGGAGTACGACGTTACAGCTGCGGTAAATGAAATACGGCGGCACGTGGACGTGTGGCGGAGTATCCCGTCCCCCAGCGACTGGGGCGTCACCCCAGAGACGGCTCGGTTGCTGCTCCATTGGCGGCAGCACAAGTTCAGCCACTACCGCCCCTTCTTCTGCCAGGTCGAGGCGGTTGAGACCCTGATCTGGCTCACCGAAGTCGCGCCCAGGATGGGGCAGAACGAACGCCGCATCCTGCAACGCCTGGAAAACGCCAACAACGAGGCCAACCCGGAGTTGCTGCGGGCGGCGCTGAAGCTGGCCACCGGAGCCGGCAAGACGACGGTGATGGCGATGATCATCGCGTGGCAGACCATCAACGCGATGCGGCACAAAAACAGCCGCCGGTTCACCAACGGTTTCCTGGTGGTCACGCCCGGGCTGACCATCAAGGACCGCCTTCGGGTGCTGCAACCCAACGACCCCGACAGCTACTACGCCAGCCGGGAGCTGGTGCCCAGCGACATGCTCGGCGACCTGCAACGGGCGAAGATCGTCATCACCAACTACCATGCCCTGCGCCAGCGAGAACGCATGGAGATCTCCCGGGGCGGGCGAGACCTGCTGCAGGGGCCGGGGGATCCAATTGAAACCCTCGAATCCGAAGGCCAGAGGCTCCAGCGGGTGATGCCCGAGCTGATGGGCCTCAGGGGCATCATGGCGCTGAACGACGAGGGGCACCACTGTTACCGGCGCAAGCCCGGCGAGGACGACGAAGGCCGGCTGACCAGGGAGGACCGGCATGAGGCGGACCGCAACAACGAGGAGGCAAGGGTCTGGATCTCCGGCCTGGAAATGGTCAAGCGCAAGCTCGGCGTGCGACAGGTGGTTGACCTATCGGCGACCCCGTTCTTCCTGCGCGGGTCGGGCTATGCGGAGGGCACGCTGTTCCCCTGGACCGTGAGCGACTTCTCGCTGATGGACGCCATCGAGTGCGGCATCGTGAAGCTTCCTCGCGTTCCTGTCGCCGACAACATCCCGGGCGAGCGGGTGCCGGTGTTCCGCAACCTTTGGGAACACATCCGCGATGATATGCCCAAAGCCGGCCGCGGCAGGAATGCTTACCTCGATCCTCTGGACCTGCCTGTGGAATTGCAGACGGCTCTGGAAGCCCTCTATGGCCACTACAAAACGACCTTCGACCAGTGGCAAGCGTCGGGCGCCGTTGTTCCACCCTGCTTCATCGTGGTATGCAACAACACGTCCACGTCCAAGCTGGTCTATGACTACATCTCCGGCTTTGAACGGGCGAACGCGGACGGCACGACAACCGCCCACGCCGGACGGTTGGAGCTTTTCCGCAACTTCGACGAATCGGGCAATCGCTACTCGATCCCCCGCACCCTGCTGATCGACAGCCGCCAATTGGAGTCCGGCGAAAAGCTCAGCGACGACTTCCGACGCGCCGCCGAAAAGCAGATCGACCGGTTCCGCAGCGAGCGGCTGGAAAGGACCGGTGACAGGGAGGCGGCGGACAACATCACCGACACCGAGCTGCTCCGCGAGGTGATGAACACCGTCGGCAAGGAGGGCCGGTTGGGCGGGCAAATCCGCTGCGTCGTGTCCGTTTCCATGCTGACCGAAGGGTGGGACGCCAGCACCGTCACCCACGTCCTGGGCGTGCGGGCCTTCGGAACCCAGTTGCTCTGCGAGCAGGTGGTCGGGCGGGCGTTGCGGCGCCAGTCCTACGACCTGAATGACGACGGCCTTTTCGATGTTGAATACGCCGACGTGCTGGGCATCCCCTTTGATTTCACCGCCCGCCCGGTGGTAGTCAGACCGGGCCCGCGTCGCCAGACCGTGCAGGTGCACGCCGTCCGGCCGGACCGGGACCATCTGGAGATAAGCTTCCCGCGAGTGTCCGGCTACCGGGAAGACCCACCCAAGGAAGACCTCGTCGCCAGCTTCAACGACGATTCCCGCTTGCGCCTGACACCCGACCTGATCGGGCCCACAGTGACCCGCAACCAGGGCATCATCGGCGAGGGCGTTGATCTGAACCTGGTCCACACCGGCGACCTGAGCACCTCCAGCCTGGTACTGCACCTGACCAAGCGGCTGCTGGAAACCAGGTGGCGTGACCCCAACGAGGACCTGAAGCTGCACCTGTTCGGCAAGCTGAAAATTGTGGTCAAGCAGTGGCTCGACACCTGCCTGGTGTGCCAGGGCGGGACCTATCCCGCGCAGCTCATGTACCAGGAGCTGGCGGACATGGCGTGCAACCGCATCACCGCCGCCATCACCAGCAAGAGCGGGGAGCGCGTGGTACGCGCGTTGCTGGACCCGTACAACCCCGTTGGCTCCACGCGGTACGTGAATTTCACCACGTCGAGGCCGGGGCTCTGGACCACCGACTCCCGGAAATGCCACGTCAACCTGGCCGTGCTGGACAGCGATTGGGAGGCCGAGTTCTGCCGGGTCGTGGAGTCCCATCCGGCGGTGCTGGCCTACGTGAAGAACCACAACCTGGGCCTGGATGTTCCGTACCGGTATGGCTCGATTCCCCGCATCTACATCCCCGACTTCGTCCTGCTGGTGGATGATGGCCACGATGATCCCCTGAACCTGATCGTGGAGATCAAGGGCTACCGTGGCGAGGATGCCATCGAGAAGAAGAACACCATGGAGGCCTACTGGCTGCCCGGCGTAAACGCCGCCGCCGAGTTTGGCCGCTGGGCATTCGCTGAATTCACCGACGTGTACGATATTGAGGAAGGCCTGGCAGAATCTATAGAGGCCCACCGCGGGATTGCGCTTGAAAACGAAACGGTCGATCACGAAGGATTTGAAGGTCTTGACTTCAAAGAGCTGCTGGCAGCGGCCCCGCTGGAAGGCATAGACCTGACGAGGCGGAGGGATTTGCCCCGGGATATCGAGCTCTGATGTTCCTGATGGACACCAACGTGATTTCCGAAGTCAGGAAGGGAGCCCGTTGTGATGCCCACGTCCGCGATTGGTACTCCCGCGTTGACGAAGCACGGCTCTTTATCAGTTCGCTCAGCATTGGCGAGATCCGTCGGGGGATTGATCTTGCCCGGAGACGCGGCGACTTGCCTCAAGCGGACGTCCTGGACTCCTGGCTGGAAACGGTCCTCAAACAATTTTCCAGCCGCGTTCTGCCCGTGGACGATTCCGTGGCCGACATCTGAGGACAGCTTGCCGCAACTCGCCCGATCCCGGTGATTGACGGCCTGTTGGCTGCCACCGCGATCGTGCATAATCTGGTACTCGTAACACGAAACGTCGCGGATGTTGACGGCTTGGGCGCAACAATACTGAACCCGTTTTGCCCGCCACTGGAGAGAATAAAACATGACCAGCGCCAGAAGGACCGGGAACCGCCGCCGCGAGCGCACCGTGGAAGCCCTGCGCCACGAGGAGGACACCCGCACCAACATCCCCACTGCCGAGTACCAGTCCATGGTGCGCGAGGAGCAGGAAACGCCGTTGCAGAAGTCGTATGAGCGTCGCAACCGCGACCTGGATCCCCAGCTGGTGTGGCGCGGCAAGGATGAGCAGGACCTCTCCGACCTGGTGGTCAACGTGCCGCCCCTGTACATCCAGGAGAAGGTGCATCCGGTTCCGTTCAGTTGTAGAGGATGCGACGAGCGACTTGCGAAACGGGTTGACAGGCAGGAGGTCAAGGGGTGAGCGGGGTGTCATTCCATACTGGCCCATCCCATCCGACCGGATATATCAGGGCGTAGTAATCGCCATCCTCGCCGCTTGCGAGGTCGGGGAACATAGTATTGATTTGCAGGGGCACCGGCGCGGAGTCAGCAACGTCGATTTGTATTTGGAAAACGTCCATTTCGGCTTTGGTTGTTTCGCGCCATTTTCCTGCGTCTTTGATGTAGAAAACGGCAGTGCCAATGACGATCCACTCGTCGTTTTGTTCTTTTCTGTGCAGTTTGGTGCGTGCCATGCTTATGACTTCCTGCTGACGGGCTGGTGGACCCTTCAAAATTATGTTGACGCCATTTTACGCCATATATTGAGCATGACCGTGCTCTTGTCCAAAGGGTTGAGCGGTCCGCCAGCGATGTTGGGCTCTCGTTGGCGGCGTTACTTCATGGGGTAGATAGATGCTATTATCTCCCCCATACGCCGCGCATATAACCTTGCCCGGTTGTATCACGATACCACAGGAAAAGGGGAACGTTATGCCACCCCGAACGCGTCAAGTTGCTACTGTTGCCGCCAAGTCGTCATCGCCCAAGCGGTCAACACGCCGAGCTAAAACTGTGGCGGCACCAACGCATCCCTATCTGTCCGGCAACGCGCTGGTGTGCGGGGACAATCTGGACATCCTGAAAGAGTTGCCGGATGAGTGCGTGGACTTGATTTACCTTGACCCGCCGTTCAACAGCAATCAGAACTACGTTGCGGCCTTTGGGGACAAGGGCAGGGTGGAGGCGCAACTGCGCGACATCTGGCGGTGGACGGTTGAGACGGAGAACGCCTATCAGCGTATGGCTAACGGCAAGACGCTGGACGCCATCAACGCGGTTCGGTTGGTGCGCGGCGAGACTTCTCCGATGGCGGCTTACGCGGTGTTTATGGCGCGGCGGTTGGAGGAGATGCGGCGGGTGATGAAGAAGACCGCCAGCATTTATTTACATTGCGACCCCAACGCCAATTGGCTTCTGCGGGTGTTGATGGACGCAGTCTTTGGTGCGGGTCAATTCAAGAACGAAATCATCTGGCACTACTACAACAAAATGCACGACCGGCGCAAACGACTTTATCCAGCGGCCACAGATACCATCTTCTTTTACGTCAAGGACGCGAAATCCAAGTTTGCGTTCCAACAACTCACGGAACTGCGTGACGAACCGGTCCGCCAATTGGTGCGCCGCAAGGTGAATGGGCGGATGGTGAACGCTCGTGACGAAGACGGCAACGTGATGTACCAAACCAAGACCGACCGCACGTTGTCTAATGTGTGGGATATACCGATGCTGCAACCGGCGGCGAAAGAGCGATTGGGTTATCCGACCCAAAAGCCGCTACTACTGTTGGAGCGTATCATCACGGCGTCTTCTGCCGAAGGAGAGGTAATCCTTGACCCGTTCTGCGGTTGCGGGACTGCGGCGGACGCGGCGGCGAAGTTGGGCAGGGGATACTTGGGCATAGACGTGAGCGCCATCGCGGTGCGGGTAATGGAGCAACGGTTGGCATCGCGTGGCGGCAAGGCAATGCCGACGGTCTACAAGATGGATTGGGATGATTACGAGTGGGACGCGTTTGAGCGGCGTGCTTTAACGAGCGAGGCGGACGCGGAAGATGGGTTGCCGGGTTGGGCGTGGGCGGAGGATAAGGTAGCGGGACTGCTCAATGCCGTGCCAAACGCAAAGAAGATAGGCGACGGCGGTGTGGACGCTCGGTATTACACGGAAGCGGGGGAAGTGATCCCGATACAGGTGAAGATGCACCAGGGGCAGATCGGCCGGCCCGACATGCAGAAGTTGTTGGGAGTGCAAACCGAATGGAGAAACAAGAAGGTGAAATCGCCGATGTCGCTGATGGTGACGCTGTACCCGCCGAATGAGCCGTTGCGGTTGTACGCAGCCCAACAAGGACGGGTGACGTTGCGCGGTGAGGCGTATCCGAAGATGCAGGTGTTGAGCGTACAGGAAATGTTGACGAAGGAGGCGCGACCGAAGTTGCCGCCGGTTGACCCGCGTTATTTCGTGGGAGACACGCAGACCCGCTTGGCGGTATGACGAGGTTGGAGAGGGGGCACGATGTTCATTGACGCTGAATTGATAGCGGCGCTGATTGCGTTGACGGGATTGGCGGTCACCGGTGTCTATGCGTTTGCCAAGCTCGGCAACCGGGTTGATAATTTGGAGCGTGAAGTGAAGGGATTGCGGCAGGAAGTGAAGGAACTGCGTGAGTTGGTATTGATGGCGTTATACGGACGCGGTGCGCTGCCGCCGCATTTGCCCGTAGTGCTGCCGGAACCAGAAGGGGCAACCGATGGCTGAATTCGTCAAGACCGAGACCGTCACCGTCAACTGTCCGTACTGCGACGACATCCGGGTGGTTAAGAACGGGAAACAGGCGGGCAAGCAACGCTACCGCTGCAAGGGGTGTGGCAAGCAATTCAACGACAGTGGTGCGGTTCACGGCCACCGAGTGCCGGCCAATCAGGTCGGAGCCGCGATTGATATGTACTACTCCGGGATGTCATACAAGCAGATTGCGGAAATGATGGCAAAGACGTTTGACATTCCCGAACCGTCCAAAGGGGCGATCTACGAGTGGGTGGTGGACTACACGGATGCGGCAGTCGAGGAGATGAGCCAGCATCCGGCGCACACGGGCCGGAGTTGGGTTGCCGACGAGATGCAGGTCAAGGTCGGTGGTGAGCAGTTATGGAACTGGAACGTCATGGACAGCGAAACCCGCTACGTTCTGGCGTCGCACCTGTCGCCCAACAGGGACAAGCGGGCAGCGGTGGCCGTGATGCGAAAGGCGGCAGAGGCCGCCGCCGAACCGCCCAAGACCATCAAGACCGACAAGTTGGCTTCGTACACGCAGGCCATCAAGGACGTGTTCCCGGAGACGGTGCACATCCAATCGCAGGGCATACGGTCGTTCACTAACAACAACCGCTCGGAGCGGTTGCAAGGCACATTCCGGCAACGCGCAAAGACGTTGCGCGGATTGGAGAACATCGAGACCGGGCAGCGGTATCTTGACGGGTGGGTGATCGACTACAACCTGTTCCGCGAGCACGAGTCGCTCGACTACAAGACGCCGGGCGAAAAGGCAAAGGTCAAGCCGCCGTTCAGCGAATGGGAAGATGTGGTGAAAGCGTCGTCGCCGGACGACCAACCCAGGGTGCGGAATCTGCGCGAAACGCGAGCGCGATTGGCGGACGCTGAAATGCCGGAGTTGAAGGAACGACCGGGCGTGAAGTTTATCGGCTTCAAGGAACCGAAGCGGAGGGCGCCCCGTTCCCCTTTAGTCAGGACGCCGGCGCGTAAGGTATCCCCGCCTGCGGGCAAGGGTGGAACCGCAAAGGTTACGGCGATTGCGGCGAAACCGAAGGCCAATAGTAGTGCGAAAACTGGCCGCAAACAGCAGGCACACACCTATGCCAAAACACGACGGGCGGTGCAGAAGGCGCAGCGTCATGGCCGGTGATTTCAGCCATCATCTACAACTGAACGGAACCGGTGCATCCCAAGGCGCTCATCGCCGACCTGATGCGGCAGTCCCAAAAGGGCCGGCAGGATGCGGGCGTGCAGCTGGACATGTTCGCCGACTTCAACGGCCTGCCCGAGGGCGCCGACCGCACCGACTTCTACCAGCACGACGGCTACTGGTCCAACCGCATGATCCTGGGCGACAGCCTGCAGGTGATGGCGTCGCTGGCCGAGCGGGAGGGCCTGCAGGGAAAGGTCCAGTGCATCTACATCGACCCGCCCTACGGCATCCGGTTCAACTCCAACTTCCAGTGGTCCACCACCAGCCGCGACGTGCGCGACGGCAACGCGGCCCACATCACCCGGGAACCGGAGCAGGTCAAGGCCTTTCGCGATACCTGGCGCGACGGCATCCACTCCTATCTATCATATTTGCGTGATCGTCTCACGCTGGCCCGCGATCTCTTGGCCGAGTCCGGCTCCGTGTTCGTGCAGATTGGCGACGAGAATGTTCATAGGGTGAGGGCGGTGATGGATGAGGTGTTTGGAGAGGATAATTTTGTCAGTCAAATTCTTTACCGCCGAGGTGGATTTCAGACCGGTAGATCAATCGCAAACACATTCGATTACATTCTTTGGTTTGCGAAACACCACGACGCCGTGAAAGTTCGCCCAACCTATGTTCGAATTCAGACCGATGGTTGGTATCCAAATGCAGACCATTGGGTTGAATTCAATGATGGAAATCGTACCGTTTGGGACCCGGCAAAAGAGGTCCCATTTGGAACCAAATTACACAGCGACAGATCATGCTTCTCAGCAACCGGAGGAGAATCTAGTTCATTTGCAGTGGAACTCCATGGAAAGCTTGTTGGCCCCCCTTCCGGTCGAGGGTGGTCAACTAATCGACAAGGCGTCCACCGGTTGCTAGCAGCGAATCGAATCATGCTGAAAGGGAACCGTCCTCGGTTTAAGCCTTACTACGACGATTTTCCCGTCAGAAGAATTACGAACGGTTGGATGGACACTGTGAGAGGCGGATTCACGGGTGGTGGCGAGGATTCAAAGGTTTACGTCGTTCAAACTGGTACCAGGATCATTCAGCGCTGCATCCTGATGACCACCGATCCGGGAGACTTGGTGCTGGATCCCACCTGCGGCTCTGGCACCACCGCCTACGTGGCGGAGCAGTGGGGCCGGAGGTGGATCACCATCGACACCTCCCGGGTCGCCCTGGCGCTGGCCCGCGCCCGCATCATGGGCGCCCGCTACCCCTACTACATCCTGGCGGACAGCCGGGACGGGCAGGTCAAAGAGGCCGAGCTTTCCCGCCGCGACCCGTCGCAGATGCCCACCTACGGCAACGTCCGCCAGGGTTTCGTGTACGAGCGCGTGCCCCACATCACCCTGCGGGACATCGCAAACAACGCCGAGATCGACGTCATCTGGGACAACTACCAGCAGGATATGGAGCGCGTCCGCACGGCGCTGAACCGCCGGCTGGATGAGCAGTGGGAGGAGTGGGAGATCCCCCGGGACTCCGATGAGTCCTGGTCTGCCGCGGCACGGGAAGCGCACGCCCACTGGTGGGAACTGCGCATCGCCCGCCAGCAGGAGATCGACGCGTCCATCGCCGCCCACGCCGAGTACGAGTACCTGTACGACAAGCCCCACGAGGACCGCAGCAAGGTGCGGGTCGCCGGCCCCTTCACCGTGGAGAGCATCTCGCCCCACCGGGTGCTGGGCGTGGACGAGAACGGCGACGTGCTCGACGGCGTAGCCGAACCGCGCAACGGGTATTCCACCGGTTACGACTTCGGCGCCATCATCCTGGACAACCTGAGACGGTCGGGCGTGCAGCAGGCCCACAAGGAGGACCGGATCAACTTCACGTCGCTGATGCCGTGGCCGGGCCGGCTGGTGTGCGCGGAGGGCAAGTACGTCGAGGGAGCCACTTCCCCGTCCATCCTGAGCTCGTCGAAGGATGACGATGACGACGCCATGGCCGGGCCGGAGAAGCGCGCCGGCATCTTCGTCGGCCCCGAGTTCGGCACCGTGTCCCGTCCCGACCTGGTGGAGGCGGCGCGGGAGGCCGCCGAGTGCGGGTTCGACGTGCTCATCGCCTGCGCCTTCAACTACGACGCCCACACCACCGAGTTCGAGAGCCTGGGGCGGGTGCCGGTATTGAAGGCCCGCATGAACGCCGACCTGCACATGGCCGGCGAGCTGAAGAACACCGGCAACGGCAATCTATTTGTCATCTTCGGCGAGCCCGACATCGACATCTGGAGGCCGACGACGACCAGATCCAGGTGCGGGTCAACGGCGTGGACGTATTCCATCCCAACACCGGCGAGGTGCGCAGCGACGGGCCGGAGGGCATCGCCTGCTGGTTCATCGACACCGACTACAACCAGGAGAGCTTCTTCGTCCGCCACGCCTACTTCCTGGGCGCCAGCGACCCGTACCGCTCCCTCAAAACCACCCTGAAAGCCGAGATCGACGCCGACGCCTGGGCCACCCTCAACAGCGACACCTCGCGCCCGTTCCCCAAACCGGAAACCGGCCGCATCGCCGTCAAGGTAATCAACCACCTGGGCGACGAAGTGATGAAGGTGTTTCGGGTGGGGTGAGTGGGCTTGATTTGGCGCGACCAGCAGCGTTTGATGGTTTGGCGGGCTGAGCTCAAATACGCTCATGCAGTTCCGGATCGCCGATACGTTCACCGCCAGCCTCGGCCGGCTGTCCAACGAGCAGCAGAGGGCGGCCAAGACCTCCGCCTTTGACCTGCAAACCAACCCTTCCCAGCCGGGCCTGGGTGTTCACAAGCTGACCAATACCAGGGATCCCAATTTCTGGTCGGCCCGGGTCAACCTCGACCTGCGCATCATCTTCCACCGCGCCGGCGAGGACGTCGCTCTCTGCTATGTTGGGCGCCACGACGACGCCTACCACTGGGCGGAACGCCGCAAGCTGGAGACCCACCCCACCACCGGCGCGGCCCAACTGGTCGAACTGCGCGAGGTGGTGCAAGAAATCGCGGTGCCCGTGTACGTGGAAACTCCGGTTGCGCCGTCGCCCAGGCCGCCACTGTTCGCCCACATTCCCGACGATCAGTTGCTGGGCTACGGCGTCCCCGCGGAGTGGCTCGACGATGTGAGATTGGCGAACGAAGACAGCGTGCTGGATCTGGCGGACCACCTGCCCACCGAGGCTGCGGAAGCGCTGCTGGAATTGGCCGTGGGCAAGTACCCACAGCCGTCCCTGCCCGCCCCATCGGGCGCGGATCCCTTCGACCATCCCGACGCGCTACGCCGTTTCCGCGTGATGCTCAACGTCGAGGAACTGGCCGCCGCACTGGAATACCCCTGGGAGAAGTGGACGATATTTCTCCACCCCGAGCAACAGGCGATGGTGGAACGCCACTACAACGGGCCGGCGCGAGTATCCGGCTCTGCGGGCACCGGCAAGACCGTGGTGGCGCTGCATCGGACGGCGCACCTGGCCATTGCCGACCCGTCCGCCCGCGTGCTGCTCACCACGTTCTCGGACGCATTGGCGCGCCTGTTGCGGACCAAGCTGGCACTGCTGACCAACCACGACCACACAATCCTTACCCGTATCACGGTGGCGTCGTTGGACAGCGTCGCGCTGGACGTTTTCGGCGAGCGGTTCGGCATACCCACGCTGGCAGATCGACCGGATATTGAACGACTCATCGAGGGAGCCGTGGAGTGGCGCGGCAGCAGCAGCTCCCCATCTTTTCTGTACACGGAGTGGGAGCGAGTGGTTGACGGCTGGCAGTTGGACACGTGGGATGATTACCGCAGCATCCGGCGGGCCGGACGCCACCGCCGGCTTTCGGAATCGCAGCGTGAGACGCTGTGGCCGGTATTCGAATGGGTCAAGTCGGGATTGCGGAAGGAGGATTTAACCACCCTGGCCGAAGTGTTCGGGCGGTTGACGGCCGGGTTGGGGGAAACGGGCGAGCGACGTTTCGACTACGTCGTGGTGGACGAAGTCCAGGATGTCAGCGTGCCACAGTTGCGGTTCCTCGGGGTACTGGCCGGCGGTAGGGAGAATGGGCTGTTTTTCGCCGGTGACCTGGGCCAGCGCATCTTCCAGCAGCCCTTCTCGTGGCGAGAGCTGGGCATCGACATCCGTGGCCGCTCCCAGACGCTGCGCGTCAACTACCGGACGTCGCATCAGATCAGGGTGCAGGCAGACCGCCTGCTGGATCCAGAGATTGCAGATGCCGACGGAAACCTTGAAGAGCGCAGCGGCACGATATCGGTGTTCAATGGGCCGATGCCCACGGTGAAGGTGCTGGACGATGAAGAAGGCGAGACTCGAGCCGTGGCCGAATGGCTCAAGCAAGTCCTCTCGAATGGCCTGCAGCCGGGTGAGGTCGGGGTCTTCGTCCGCTCCGGGGACCAGATGGACAGGGCGAAGGCGGTTGCCGTGTACGCGGGGTTGCCTGTTGCCATCCTCGACGAGACCGGAGAGGCCATTGATGGCTGTGTCACCGTGGGCACCATGCACCTGGCCAAGGGCCTGGAGTTCCGCGCCGTTGCCGTCATGGCGTGCGATGCGGAGGTCATCCCGCTCCAGTCCCGCGTCGAGGAGATAACCGACGAGGCGGACTTGGACGAGGTCTACAACACCGAACGCAACCTGCTTTACGTAGCTTGCACCAGGGCGAGGGATCGGCTGTTGGTCAGCGGTGTCAAGCCAGCGTCCGAGTTCCTGGACGACCTGCGCGGCTGACCATCCTCCGTCAGGTTCGGCGGCTACAGGCATGACATCTGAGGATATGCACATGTTATGATAGCTGACAATGTCAGCCTCCTTTGATAAATGCTGACGGCCAAGGAGTTCTCGATGGTAGAACGCGATCGTTTCGAAAAACAATTGGGCCCTGGGTGGCTTGCGGCGTACCGATACGCCCGGGAGGAGAATGCGACCACAGAAGAGATCTGCGACAAGCTGGTTACTGCGCTAAGCCGAGTATTGCGCCGAAATGGTGGTGTGCCGAGTCTCGAGGAAATTGTCGGCATCCTGGCCGATGCGCGTGAGGTCGGAGCGATGGCCGCGTTTGACGCTCTCGACGGCATCGTTCAGGTTGAAGATGGGCATATGCATACAGCTGTCGCCGCAGACGTCGCGAAGTCTCTGATTGTCCAATTGGAAACCGCAGAATAGTCCGGGGAAAACTCGAACGTAGGCGATCGTTTGACGGAGGATACGTGCTTGGCGTTGGTTGAACGCTACTTTTTCGCCAAAGCGCGGCAGCCATTGCTCTACGAACAGCGGTTTGCCAACTACGATGAGGTCGCTAACTGGCAAGGGGCTGTAGAGGATGTTCTGCGCCCTCAATTGGTGAAACTAGCCAAGAAACTCACGACCAGCCCAGACGGCAAAGGGTTGCGCACGCCCTCACGCCTCACAAAGAAAGAAAGCACCAGCGATTTGCTCAACGAAAACCTTCTCGCTGGACGGTCATTGAAGCCGTCTTCCGCAGAGCGCAATCTATGATGTTGTTGTATTACTCGTACGATTTTCCAGGTCAAGAAAAATGGGAGGGATCCGCGCGATACTTTTGGATTGACCGGGAGCCTCTTTCGCGGACTTTTGCCAAAGAGCTGCCGGCACCAGCCGCAGACCTGCTAGATGTCGTTGGCTTCATATATGCGGCAGACCGACAGTCTCCTCGTAGATACCGGGGCGTGGCTACGGGTCAACGCAAATTCAACCTGCGGATCCCAGTGCGCCAACCCGGTGTCTGGTCTTCACCAAAACTGACGCGGCGACTCCAAGAGTTGTTATGGTGGATCAGCGGAGACGTTTGGGCGTTCGAGTTTGTCGGTTCGAGGAAAACCCAGGAAATCCAGGGTGCACAGCGTTTCCTGTTCGACCTGCCGCCGAAAGCGCCAGTTTCGGTCTCCCTGTTCAGCGGCGGCCTCGATTCTCTCGCCGGTTTGGCGCGACACACGCTGGGTTCCCCGGGTGGCACCCGCATCTTGGTATCAGGTCGTACCCACGACAGGCTTGCCGGCCAGCAAAAGCGTCAGGTGCGCAGGATCAGAGCCGTTTGTGGTAGCACGCTGCCCGTCGAGGGGCAGGACGTGTGGCACGTTTCCGTTCCTTACGGGATAAGTGCAGGAGGCAATAATAACGAAGAGAAAGGTCAGCGCACTCGCGCCTTGGTATTCCTTGCCGTTGGAGCGATCACCGCCATGCAGGCAGGCACAAACACCCTTTGGGTCTACGAAAACGGCATAGGGGCACTGAACTTACCCCTCAACGCAACTCAGATCGGTACGGACAATTACCGCGGCGTTCATCCGCGGTCGCTGTGCATGGCACAAGAGTTGTTCGAGTCAGCATTGGGACGACCCTGCCGAATCAGAAACCCATATCTCTTCACCACCAAAGCCGAAATGTGTAGGTCGTTGCGTCCCACCGGTCTCGCAGAGGTGGTCAGCGAAACGATGTCGTGTGATGGCTACCCTCAGCGGGTGCGTAAACAATCCCAATGTGGTCACTGCACGTCTTGTATCCTCCGTCGGCAGGCTCTTCATTCTAGCGGACTGTCGCACTATGATCCTGGGCAATCGTATCGATGCGACGTCTTTCACTCCCTGTGCAATTTTGACCAGGATCAAGCCCATGGATTCATGGTGATGTCCGAGCAAGTTAAGCAGATAGCCGGCTGCCTTGCCTCCGAAAATCCTTGGGGAAAGCTGGCGGCTGCTTTTCCAGAATTACTCAGAACCGTCGAAGTAATCGCAGCCGAGCCGGATCTGACCAGTGAACAGGCTGAGGGCAACCTGCTTGGTCTTTTCCAAAATCACGTTCAAGAGTGGGCCGCGTTTTCCGCAGCCGTCGGGATTTCGGTGTAGGAGGGTCCAATGCAAGAAGCTTTTGTTGATACTGCTGACCCGAAGTTGCTGGGACTACGCCTTCAGGATGCACGCCGAGCGCGCGGCCTGACGCAGCAACAGGTTGCCGATTCTATGGGCATGGCACGCACGACCGTCACTGCTCTTGAAAAAGGCGATCGCCGGATTCGGCCAGACGAATTGATCAGCCTGGCGCAGCTTTATAGCAGGTCTGTAGGCCACTTCGTAGGCTTAAGAGAAACCGTAAGTGATTTTTCCGTTCAATTCCGAACCGCGTTGAATGACACCAGCGGAGCAGAAACTCGGCAGGTGCTGAATCAAGGAGTCCACGATTTCCAGGACCTGTGTGAAGACTACCTGTACTTGGAAACGGTCAACGGCGTGCGTCCCCAGCAATCGTATCCAGCCCAGTATGCAGTGTCCGGCTTCCCACCTGAGGATACTGCTGAAGATGTGGCCGCCTCTGAAAGAAATCGGTTGGGACTTGGGGATGGACCGATCCTAAACCTAAGAGGGCGTCTAAAAAGGTTGAAATTGGGGTAGAGATACAGAGGCATGATAAAGGCGTTGGTCGTAACTTAGGGGTATGAAACGACCAGCGTATCCTAGGGGGTGTCGTCAAAACAGTGAGAGGGTGGTAAATTGCCGGTAACCGGGAGAGTGTGGAAGGTGGGGAGTATGACGGCAGCGCACCGGCGCCACGATATGACAGACGGTGTTTGGGAGCGGCTGAGGCTGTACCTGCCCGGGGGAGCAGGCAAGAGAGGTCGGCCGGCCCATGACAACCGGCGGTTTATCGACGCCGTTTGCTGGGTTCTGCGCACCGGCGCTCCCTGGCGCGATTTGCCCCCGGACTACGGAGACTGGAAGAACACCCACCGCCGCTTCTGCCGCTGGCGGGACCGAGGTGTGTGGGCCGGACTGTTGGAGGAAGTGATGGATGACCCTGATTTCGAATGGCTGATGATAGACGCCAGCTACATCAAGGCCCATCCCCACAGTGCCGGCGCTCGGGGCGGAAATCAGGCTATTGCCCGCACCAAAGGGGGCTGAACAGCAAGTTGCACCTGGCGGTGGACTCCCACGGAATGCCGGTAAGGCTGGCGGTTACTGGAGGCACGGTGGCCGACTGCTCTTTGGCGTTGCCCCTGATCGAGGGTATAGAGGCGGAGTGTCTGCTGGCGGACAAAGCCTATGACACCAATGAGATCATAGCCACCGCTCGGGCATCGGGAATGAACCCAGTGATACCGCCCAAAAGCAACCGGAGAGAAAAGCGGGACTACGACCAGGCACTGTACAAGTTGCGGCACTTGGTGGAGAACGGATTCTTGGACTTCAAGCAGTGGCGCGGAGTGGCGACCCGTTATGCCAAGAGAGCGGCGTCATACCTGGCCATTTGCCAACTCCGGGCAGTGATGATCTGGAGCAAACTCTTTTGACGACACCCCCTAGCGACCTCAGCGACCGAGAATGGCAACTGCTCGAGCCCTTGTTGCCACCGCCCAAACCGGGCGGCCGACCCATCACCTACCCTCGTCGGGAGATCGTCAACGCCATCCGCTACGTGCTGCGCACTGGTTGCTCCTGGCGGATGCTGCCCCACGACCTGCCACCGTGGCGCATTGTCTTCCATTACTTCCGCACCTGGCGTCGTGATGGCGCCTGGCAACGGGTACATAGCGTCCTGCACGCCGAGCTGCGCCAGGCTCAGGGTCGCCAGGCCAGTCCCAGCGCGGCCATCATCGACAGCCAATCGGTGAAGACCACGGAAAAAGGGGGCCCAGAGGCTACGACGCCGGCAAGAAGGTGAAGGGCCGCAAGCGCCACATCGTGGTGGATACCCTGGGGCTGCCGCTGGCGGTGGCAGTGCATCCCGCCGACATTCAGGACCGGGACGGCGCCCGGTTGGTGCTGGCCCGACTGCTGGGGCGGTTCCCTCGACTACAGCTGATCTGGGCTGATGGGGCCTACGGCGGCAAATTGGTAGAGTGGGCCAGGACGGTGGGCGGCTGGACCCTGGAGTTGGTGCGGCGCCCAGCACAGCAGCATACCTTTCAGGTCCTGCCCCGGCGGTGGGTCGTGGAGCGCACCTTCGGCTGGCTGAACCTGCAACGGCGGTTGAGCAAGGACTACGAAGCATTGTGTGAAACCACCGAAACCTGGATTTACATCGCAATGACCGGCCTCACCCTGCGCAGACTGGCCCGCCTTCCCCATTTTTAGACACCCTCTAAGAGAGATTCTCGAAAACGAAGTAGGGCTGCGTATTTTCTACGCAGACTTGCCATCGAACCTCGCTGGGATCTTCACTTTCACAGAAGAATTGGGCGGCTGCGTTGCCATAAATGCGCGTCATCCCGAAGAGCGGCGGCGATGGTCATTGGCGCACGAATATGGTCATTTTCTCACCAGTCGGTTTCGTTCCGAAGTGACCCCGGTGAGTAGCCTCGGACGCGTCTCTGCATCAGAACGGCTCGCCGATGCTTTCGCCGCCGCGCTGCTGATGCCGGCGACTGGGCTGCGTCGCAGGTTCTACCAAATATCCCGCGCTGCCGAAGGAAACGTCACCGCAGCCGAGATATGCCGACTCGCCAATTACTATTTCGTGTCCGTCGAGGCCATGATGCTCCGTCTTGAAGGGTTGAAGCTACTTCCTGGCGGCACTTGGGAACGACTGCGTGACAGAGGATTCAAGGTCCGCGAGGCGCAGGAGCAACTGGGGCTGGTCGCCTACCCACATGATGATCCGCTACCGCTGCGCTATAGGTTTCTGGCGGTTCAAGCCTATGAAGAAGGCGAGCTGACCGAGGGCGAATTGTGTCGTTTGCTGAGACAGGACCGCCTTTCGACGCGGCAAACGGTACAAAGCATGACCAACCCCCTGCGCCTGATGGACGATGATGGGTTGATGGCGATTCCTATTGATCTGTCCAGCCGAGTGACGGGAACCAAAGGATAGGAACCGTGGTAGGAGAGCAGCGAGCCACCGACGTCCTCCTGCTGGACGCCAGCTGCCTGCTCAATTTGTACGGCACTGGCCGTCTGCGTGATATCGCCCTGGCAATAAACTGGCGGCTCGGCGTTGCCCAGTATGTGTTGGACGCCGAAGTGCTGTTCATCAGAAACACCAACGCCGACGGCGAATTCCAAGGCGTGGCCCCGGTGGACTTGACTCCTCTTATCTGCGAGGGTCTCATCGAAACGTTTGATTTAGGCGGACCGATTGAACAGGCTTACTTCGTGATGCTGGCGTCCTTCATCGACGACGGCGAAGCGATCACTGGATCCGTAGCCATCAGTCGCGGATTTGCAATAGGGATTGATGACCGGAAAGCCAAGCGCGTGCTAAGCGAGCGATTCCCAGACGTAGTGCTGGTCTCTACCCTGGATATCTTGCAAGAATGGTCGGCGACAGTCTCAGAAACGGAGTTGCGCGATGCCTTGATCACCATGTCGTCAGCGGCCAACTATGTGCCCGGCCGTCGAGACCCTCTCTACGTTTGGTGGTATCACATCGTGAGTGGCAGTACCAACTAAAGCTTTCGTAGGGTTTCGTCCTGAACTCACCACGCTACTCTGTGTGCATTGCCCGAAAAGGAGCCGTATATGCCTTCCGCCGTTCTTGCATGGCTCGATTGTTCCGAAGCCGATCAGCGTCGTGCCCGGGAGATCGTTGCGATGTTCTCCCAACCCGAGAGCCGTGACGAGTTGGGGCTCGGCCAGATTCGGGATGCTTTGAGCGACACGCTGTTCCCTGGAACCTCGGTGCTGCTCACTCGGGCTCGGTATCTGCTGTTCGTGCCGTGGTTTTGCCGCGAAGGCGCCCGCCGCGGACGCCAAGGATCGCAACTTTCTTCCTGGGTGGATGCGCAGGAACGGCGGCTAATCGGCGCGTTGCGTAACGGGGAAGATACCTCGGGATTGATTGGAGGGGTCGTGGGTGAGCGAGTCCAAAACCTGCCCTCCACCATCTACTGGAACAGCCTGCGTCGTTTCGGAATCTTGAGGCACGACGGGTCGCCCGCACAGATCGCGGGCCTGCGTCAAGTCTCGAGACCGCTGGATGACGCGACAGAGTTCGTCGAACGCCCCGACGCAGTCTGGGATCCCTCAATGCCGGCGCCTCCTGAAGACTTCTTTGCGCGTAATTGTTCACGTTTGAGGGGATCTGATCGGCTCAGCACCGGAATTGCCTACTTGGCCACGGCTCTGGGAACGGCCAAAAAGCCCGCAGATCTCATCAACTCTGAACAGTTACCTTTGCGCTCACCAGTTGCGATTTTGCTCTGTCGCGAGACGAAGCGACCTGGCTTGCTGAACGTATCAGGCAAGCTGCGCCCGATACTTTGCTCGCATTTTTGGTCGGGAAAGGCAACCGACGCCCTGAAATCGCCCCGTTGCTTGGGCTGACGACGAGGCCAATGCGGCCACGGGGCAGGTCCGCGACGCGCTGAGCGAGGCTCGGCGGTTCGCCGTTGCAATGCACGGAGCGGCCCTGCTCTACAACGTGCTGCTCACCGAGCGGGCCGAACAACTCGGGCTTTCTCAGCACGATGGCCGACGGGACTACTTCGCCGATTGGCTTGGTCGGTGGAGAAATGAAGTCGAGGAACACGCCCTGACAGAGTGGAACCTCTACCAGTTGTGGGCCCTAGTTGCAGCGCAGGGGAAGCCGGTTTCACCGTCTACGCGCGCGTTCGTGACCCAATGGGTCAGCCTGATACGCGGCCCAAGTGGGCTGGATTTGGCAGGCGATCGAGCGGCCCGAAACCTGATTCGAGAGCGAGAAATCCATCAAAAACGCGGACAGGCGCGGCTGACCATAGAGGGAGTGGATACTGAGAGTGACCTGACCACCGCCGACCGCGATTTCCTCATCGCCATCATCGCCCAACTGCAGGCCACCGTTCTGGAACAGCAGCGGGTGATTGAGCGGTTGGAGCGGCGGATTGCCGAACTGGAAGGCCGGGCGAAGCCGGACGGCCCGCCCCGAATGCCCGGCCTCAAGGCGAAATCGGGCCGCCAGTCCCCAGCGCAGCAGCAGCCCCGAAAGCAGCGACGCCACGGCTTCGCCCGCCCGCGCATGACACCGACCCATCGGGTGGAGCACGTGGTGGAGAGCTGTCCCGATTGCGGGACGCACCTGACTGGCGGCTGGGTCCAGCGCACCCGGGAAGTCATCGAGTTGCCGGTGGTTCCGGTGCAAGTCACCGAGCATGTCTTCATCGCCAGGACCTGCCCAGTGTGTCGGCGGCGCCGAGTGCCCACCGCGCAACTGGACGGCGTGGCACTGGGGCGCCAACGCCTAGAAACCGGGCCGGAAAGCCCTGATTTGGAAGTGGAGTTGCGGCAGTAAAGCCGACGTGAGGAAAAACAGGGACCATAGTTGTCCGAGCCGGGCAGCGCTGAAATTGGCCGCAGCATTGGCGACCACAGCAAGGACATCATTGAGGACGACGCGGTGGCCTGCTGCGCCGCCACCGGTACTGCCTGACAGCCCGATGTTGCCCAACACCAGGGTGAGATTGGCCACTGTGGCCGCCAGATACAGCTGGAATTTCGTCTTGACCCTACCGAAGTAGCGGGACTGGCGGATTCCCAGCTGGACCAGCCGGGCCAGCCGATGCTCTACCACCACTCGGCGCGCTGGATACTCGTCGTAGTCGGCGCTTTGCTGCAAGGCCCGGGCCTGCTGCAGCAGGGCTTCCTGCGGATGGATTTGCACCCGCCGTCCCGGCCTGCCTTGGGCCGCGATGCACTGGGACCGCAGTGGACAGGCCCAACATACCGCTCCATCAAATCGGAAAGCCTGCAAGCGATAGACACGACCGGTGCGGTCCGTCCGCCTTCCCGCCGGCACGATGGCGTGGGTAACCTGCCCCGCCGGACAGGTGCAACTGCCCGCGGCCAGGTCAAGGTGAAAGTCATTTTTGGGAAAGTGGCTCCGGTTGGGCCGGCCCGGCGCTTTGGCCACCAACCGGCGTCCCGCGTCGGCGAAGGTCTGGCGGGTCCCGCCGTCCCCATAGGCGGCGTCGCCCATGGCTTCCTCCACCACCGAGCCGGTACTCGCTTCGCTCTGCTCCACCAGTTCCAAGGCCCCCAGATTGTCGGGAGCGTTGCCGGGCAACACGTCCACGGCGGTGATCAGCTGGCTGTCGGTGTCCACCACAATCGCCGCCTTGTGCCCATTGAAGCGTCGCCGGCTGCTCTGGTGCCCGTGGCGCATCTCTGGGTCGTGCACCGACAGCATCCGGTCCTTGCTCACCCCATCCCTGATGCTCACCCCGTCATCAGCATCATCAGCATGAGCAGCAACATCGCCATCGCCGCTCTTGCGCTCGATGTCCTGGAGCAGCAACTGTCCCCGCAACTCCGCCCCATCCACTACGCTCTGCCGCTGGACGCTGTCCTGCGGCAATTCCACCCACGCCTGCCGCGCCAATTCCAGCAGCCGGTCCGCGTCGGCCACTATCTCAGCCAGCAACGCCGCCCACGCTTTGCGGTCCGACCAGTCAATCGCCGCCTCGCCCTTGATGCTGGAGCCCAGGTACCTCGCGTACCCCTGGGCTTCGGCCCATTCCCCGACGGTGATCTTCGCCACCGCCGCCAGGATCCGCAACAGTTTGACGATCCCGTCTGCCAACAGATTGTAGGTGTCCTTCACCGCGCCCCGTCCCAGGATGTAGGTCGTGTCCAGCGCCACCCGCATCCCACGCTTCTTCAGGTAGCCCGACTGCCGCGCCAAGCGCAGGCTGCTCTCGAATACCTCCCGCACCTTCTCGTGCAGGATCAGCTGCGCCCGGAACATCTGCAGCGTACTCTTGGCAAAGGGTCGATCCTCAATCTCAATCCCCAACGCCACTTTCCACCGGATGTCGCAGTCAGCCCTCGCCTGGGCCTCGGCGTCGCTCACCTTGTCGTAGGTCTGCAACAGCAGCGCCGTGGCCAGCAGGCTGGGCGGCACGCTGTCCCGTCCATTGTCCGGACCGTAGATCTCGGCGAAATCGTCATCGCGGAACAGCTGGCCCCGCAGTGAGGCCAGCAAACCGTAGAAGGTGTCCTGGCCCACGTGGTCCAGATACAACCGGTCCGCTTCCCACAGGCCCCTCTGGTCTGAACGCTTTCCCAGCATCGCCCTGCTCCGCTAGCCTCGATTGCCCGGAGTATAACCCCTCGCCATAATCCGGTCGGTTTCCGGCCGGATTTCTAGGCGTCAACCTGATCAGCCGCATCGCCACGCTACGGGAAGAAGGGCGCCTGCCGATCCGCAGCATCCAGTGGTATCTGCGCACCGTCCATCAGCTGCGCCTCAGCGTGGGGGCCATTGTGAGCGCCATTCACCAGACCGCGCAACAGGCCCAACCAGCAGTGGCCGCGATGGTGGACCGCATCCGCGCCAGCCCAGTGGTCCACGCCGACGAAACCGGCTGGCGTCAAAATGGGAACAACGGTTACGTGTGCGAGCCCTTGACCAATCACTTTCAGCACTCCCACCGAGCGCTACTTCCTGCGGCGGGGTCGGGGCAAGGCGGTGGTGGACGAAGCGCTGGGCGAGGCATTCTCCGGAGTACTGGTCAGCGATTTCTACGCCGCCTATCACCATTACGATGGCCCCAAGCAACGGTGCTGGGCGCACCTGCTGCGGGACATCCACGACTTGGTGGCCCTCTACCTCAAAGATGCCCCGCTGGCCCGCTGGGCGGCGGCAGTCCATCGACTCTACGAGGAAGCCAAAGCCTTCTCTCATCCTCAGGCACGACGACGGCGCACTGCTCAACTGGCCTTGGAGCGGAAGCTGCTGGCCATCTGCCATCCCTTCCTGGCTGACCCGCTAGCCGTTCAGGGCAAGCTGTGCCGGCGCATTGAGCGCCACATCAAGGAACTCTTCGTCTTCGTGGCCGAACCAGACGTGCCAGCGGACAACAACCCCGCCGAGCGCAGCCTGCGTCATCTGGTCATCAGCCGCAAGGTCAGCGGCGGCACCCGCTCGGAGCAGGGCACCGAGAGCAAGATGACGCTGGCATCCATCTTCGGCGCCTGGCGCGCCCAAGGTTTAAATCCTCTCGCCGCCTGCCGTCAGCTGCTCGTTTCCCCTCGACTCTGAACTGTTACGCTTCTTGTGGTGACAGCACGTCCATAATGGCCAACGTCCTGAGCGAATAAGTTCCTGGTTGCTGTATCTCCCCGGCCATGAGTTGAGCCCACCAACTTCGTCTTTCCTCATCCTCTGGCGCGACATGGGAAGCGCGGTCCATCCAGTGATGCGTCCAAGTGGGGTCGAGGTCGCGCACCTTCTCCCAGTCGAAATCCGGGCTGAGGATCTGAATCACCTGTTGGAATGTGAGAGAGAGGCTCTCAAGCTCATCCAAGGCCTTCTCACGAAGAGCCTCTACAACTTCAGATCCCCAATTGCGTTGCGCTGCTGGCTTAGCCCGAATCCACCGAAGGGATGCGTGGGGGCTGGCTACGCAAGGGAAGAGAAGCGTGGGTGATGGGACAGCAGTGCCCTGACGCCGCCGGATTCGAGCGGGTGAGGGTAGAGACAGCTACGCCAGAGGGATGTTGACGGCTCGCGAGTGGCCGCGGAGGGCGAGATCGTCGGGCAGATGGCAGCTGGAGACACGCGGTGCTCAGCCTGACGCGGGACGGTCAGGCGGTTGGACGGTCTGGTTGAAGGGTCGGACGCCGAAGGCGGCGTCAGGAAGGGAGCGGCAGGGCTCGCAATCGCTCCAGGGCGCGACTGAACTGGTTCTCCCAGGGCCAGCCCTTGGGAAGGTGCAGGGTGAGGCGACGGGCCTTGCGGGTGATGCGTCCGGCCAGGGAGAAGAAGCGTCGCCGCAGGGTCTTGGTGGTAACCACCAGCTCGCCCAGGCCGATGCGCGCCGTCCAGCGAGCCAGATTGTGGGCCATGACCTGCACCGCCAGCCAGGCGGCGTTGGCGGGGAAGCGTCCCGAGGGAAGATGATTGAGGCCCACGCCGTACTTCAGGTCGCGGATGGCGTTCTCGATCTCGGCATGGCGGCGGTGGTCGGCCTCCAGTTCCAGAGTGTCGCCCTCCCGGTCGGTGATGCAGGCGTGATAGCTGTAGTCGGTAAGCAGCGCCAGTTGGGAACCAGGCGCGGGCTGCACTCTGCGGACGATGAGCCGCGTTGGCGCGGCGTCGGGCTCATGCTGGAAGGGTGTGTATTCAGTCTCGGCCACGTCGGCGCCGCCGTCCATCCAGTAAGGGATGGGCGTCCAGTCCGTCTCGGGTATGGCCTCGATGAGATTGCGCAGGCTTTGGTGCTGGCGGATGGTGATGGAGTAGCGGACGTCCATCTTGCGGCAGACGGCGACCATGGCGTGGGTGTAGAAGCCGCGGTCGGCGCGGACGGTGAGTTGTCCGGTGGCTCCGGCGTAGCGCACCCGGCCCACCGTCTCCCGCAGGAAGTGGTCCGCGCCCCGCGCGGTGTTGGCCCGACCCTGGCGCAGCCGCGCCATCAGCACGTCGCCGGTGTCCGCGGCCACGGCCAGCAGCGGGTGATAGCCCCGCTGGCCGGTGTAGCCATGGCGACGGGCGCCCTCCTTGCCCAGTCCGTAGGTCTCGCAGACGGTGGAGTCCAGGTCGATGGTCAACGGCGCATCGCCCGGGCCTCCACCGGCAGCCCAGGCCCGAGCCAGGAACTCCCGGCTCACCCGATCCAGCTGGCGAACATGACCCCACCGGAAACTGCGTAGAAAGGTCCCCAGGGTGGACGGCGCTTTGACCACGCAGCCGATGGCGCTGGCCGTCCCGCCGGTGCGCAACACGTCGGCGTCGTCAATGCAGTCGCCGCCGGCCAGCGCCGACGCCACCAGCGTCAGCACCTTGTCCCCCGGGTTGGCTCGACCCGGCGCATCTCCCAGGTCAACGTGGCGGTCCACCAGCTCACCCAGACCCAGATGGTGGGCCAGGGTGACCGGCAGGAGCAGTCCGGCATTGGCCACCAGACGGTGATCATCGAAGGCGACGTGGATGCGGTCGGGGCTGCCCAGTGGTAGCATCTAACAGGTGCTCCTCGTTTCGGGTCGGTTTCTTGTTTCAAAAACCATTATCCCCGAAGCCGGGAGCACTTTCTCATCCCCTCAGCACGCAGCCACATTCATCCTTTCGGTGGATTGGGGCTTACGCGGTTGTAGTCATATAGCGCTAGGAAAGGCTGACCGCTCTGTTCCCAAAGGCCTGCACGCTCTTGACGCGGTTGCGCAAACCAAGGGTCGATTTCAATTGCCCTTGTTTGATCTTGCATGGCAAGTTCCACTTCCCCTGTCCTTTCGTAGAAAATGCCACGATGGCACCAATGGGTTGACTTGTCTGGGTTTAATTGGATCGCCCGATCTAAGTCTGATATCGCTGCGTCGTACTGGTGCATCCGACGGAAACGGTCACCTCTCAATCCATAGGCTCCGTCATGTTCCGAATCCAAAGAAATTGCTCGGTCGTACGCAGCTACCCCTTCTTCATATCTGCCCGTGATTCCGGCTTGCCTGCACAGCGCGTAGCCCAGTCCCATCCACATTTCCGCGTCTCCAGCGTTGTGGATTGTCTTATCCTCAAAATAACGACGCATCTGTTCCCACAGATTGGGTCCGAATCGCCGCCCTCCGACTTTGGCGTTTAGGTACTGGAGACCGACGCATGGATAATCTCCTATTTTGATTGGGAGTTCTGTTATGTCTATTCCGACCGGGCCATGCTGATATTGCCCCAACCTCATATGCTGGACGTCGTCCGCTTGAGCGTTGGCATTATGCGGAATGCGGGCTCGGCAGTAGTACGCCCATCGCATTGTGTCCTGGTTTCCGTCGCGAATAGCCCAACTTAGTTTGTCGTACGCTTCGTGGTAATCGCCATCGATCGCCAACAGGATGGCGTCGTCCAAATACCGCTCGGCTTGTTGATATCTCTGGTTTGCCGGCCTAACTTGAAGCTCCAAAAGACGTGATTGGATTTGTACATTCCACGACAGTGTCGTGATCGGTCCACCATTTGGCTCAACGACCATGAGCACCTGTTCGGCAGCGTCAGCTGCGCCATTCCGGACGAGTGTTTCTGCAGCGGTGCACCGTAACTCACGAGCACCCTCTACCACATCACTGGTATAGGAAATCGTGCGAAGCCAACCCTCGACATCGCCTACAAAGTACCCTGCGTGGTCTGGACTCGAAGCGAAACGGTTCAAGCTCTGGCCGAGTTCCTGGAACACGGGAGGTAGGGCCTCAAATAGCCAAGCGCCTTCTTCCCCCAGTGCGGTCGCTGCGTCGAGCAAGGAAAACGGGGGACTTTCGCGATCAAGCGCCGAATCATTCAGGTGCTGGAAAGCTTCGGCGTACTCCACGCTCTCCAACGAGTCAGCGGCTTCTTCGGCCATGCTGACTATCTCATCGCGGCTCAAGCTGCGAGGTAAACCATCTATCATCAGTCGAGCGGCAGTAGCCAACAACGTCAGACCAACCTCTCTGCGCGTACCGGGATCGGATATACCGTTGGGCAAGTCGGCGTCCCCAAGCAGTTGTATCGATTGAACCGCACGTTGCCAAGACCGTCCCGGTGCGTTGTCAATGAGATTACGAGCCTCGTTCATCACCGCAATGGCTCGCTCTTCTGGCAGGACGTCAGCATTATCGAAAAAGTCAATCAAATCTTCATGCGAGTAGATCGCGGCACTGTCCAGCAAATTTCGGCCAGATTCCCGCGCAACGTCGTCTGGCTCGACATCAACAAAAACAAGTGTTTCCGTAGTCCTGCTTAGTATTACAGCCGCGCTTTGTGGGAAGGACTCATGTCGCTGACCGTGCCCGAAGTTAGACGGCTGTTATGCACGCTGCTGTGACTACTTTATGAGAGCACTGACCTGCCTATATGGTAGCCGTGGTGGAGCCGGTGGCACCAAGCCCGATCCTTGGAATCCCTTAGAGCCTGTCTACGATCTTTTGAGGATTAGCACCATGAAGGCAAGCACCGCCATTTGCAGGCTGGTATTGAGCTTCCTTTCACAGTTCTTCCAGAGTCGGCGGCACTTTTCCAGCCAGGCGAAAGACCGCTCCACCACCCATCGCTTTGGAAGCACCACGAAGGTGTGCAGTTCGTGGCGTTTCACGACTTCCACTGCGGCTCCCAACAGGCTTTGCACCGCAGCGGCAAAGGGCTTCCCGGTGTAACCCCCGTCCACCAGCACCTTCTGGACCTGGCTGAGGTCGGCCCGGTTTTCGTCAAACATCGCCAAAGCCCCAGCCCGGTCGGTAACATTGGCGGTAGTCACATGTATCGCATGGGGCAATCCTTGCGTGTCCACCGCGATGTGACGCTTGATTCCGGACACCTTCTTGCCCGCGTCATAGCCCTTGCTATCGGCACTGTCCGTGTTCTTGACGCTCTGGGAGTCCACGATGCAGAAGCTGGTCTGCTCTTTCCGTCCATTGCTTTGCCGGACCGCGCCAACCGATTTTTTTTAGGACTTGCTCCAGAATGGATTCTTTCGCCGGGCCAGGCTGCTCGCTCCATTGCCGGAAATACTGGTAGCAAGTGCGCCAATTGGGGAAGTCCGCGGGCAGCATTCGCCACTGGCACCCGCTTTTCAAGAGGTACAGCACGCCGCAGAAAACGTCATACAAGTCCACGGTGCGGGGTTTGGTCCGGCGGCGAGCCGACTCCAACGTCGGCAGAATCCGGGCGAATTGCTTCCGGCTGATGTCGCTGGGATAGGAATGAGACATGATTACCCCTCCCCTGATAATAGTCTCAACTTAACCTATTTCAGAGATCGTAGACAGGTTCTTACAAGAGACTCTTTCAGAGGCCCTCAATTCAAGTGCAACTGTAATATTAGTGCCACCCTAAGTTGGTCAATGGAAGTGCGCCGCGAATGGTGCTCCAGTTCTGGCGAGTCGATATGTGCAGAAATGTCCGCGTTCAAATTTTTCGACAGCGTTCCCGCGTTGAGTACACAGACTGTCTGGTATTCCAGCCCTTTGACGACATCCGGAGTCAGTACCATATCGTGCAGACGGTCCGGTAACCATTGCGGTACATCGTTGTTAGGCGACACAACAGCCAAATCTGGCACCTTGTTGAGCCTCTCCAAAAGCGTAACCGCGTCAGCGCAATCATGCACATCAACATAAAGGAGTGATGCGTCGAAAGGGTCGCCGCCCGATTGATGCTGCTGGTTAGCAGGTCGCATCCCACGTTCAAGCCCAGCAGCCACATATAGTTGTGAGGCCCTCTCGATAACTTGGGAAATCCGGTCTGGGGCTCGGAGGTTGGCCTCTAGTATTACAGTCGCGCTTGCCTTTGGTAGGATAGGCCCATGATTACTGGTGAGAGCGGAGGGGTTGGAAATGGGTCAGACATTACTGGAGCGAGAGGCCGTGCTGGAGGAAACGCTGGACTGGGAGGCTGGGCTCCAGGCGCTGCACGGGCGTATCGCGTCGCGTTTCAGCCGCAGTGAGTCTCGGCAGCGGGTTCTGGCGTACCGGCAAGGATTGCTGGGGTCGGTGGAGCGCAAGAATGGGTGGCAGTTGGCGGAATATGCTGGCGACGCCACGCCGGACGGGGTGCAGCGGTTGCTGGCGGTGTACCACTGGGACGCTGATGAGGTGCGGGAGGACCTGCAAGGGTACGTAGTGGAGCATCTGGGCGACCCCGGCGGGGTGCTGGTAGTGGATGAGACGGGGTTTCTGAAGCAAGGCCAGAAGTCGGTGGGGGTAAAGCGTCAGTACAGCGGCACGGCGGGGAAGGTGGAGAACTGTCAGATCGGGGTGTTCCTGGCGTATGGCAGCCGCCACGGCGCGGCCTTTCTGGATCGGGAGCTGTATCTGCCCCAGGAATGGGCGGAGGATGTGGAGCGGCGGCGGGAAGCCGGTGTCCCGGAAGGGGTGGTCTTTCATACCAAGGCACAACTGGCTCAGGAGATGATCAGCCGCGCGGTGGCGGTTGGGGTGCCCTTTGCCTGGGTAACGGGGGATACGGTGTACGGCAATGACCGGAAACTGCGACGGTGGCTGGAGGAACAGAGCCTGTCCTACGCGCTGGCGGTGAAGAACAATGAGCCGCTGTGGGCGGATACGGAGGGTGGCTCAGCCCAAGTGGCAGCCCGTGAACTGGCCCAGCAGATACCCGATGACCGGTGGCAACGTCTGAGCGCCGGTGATGGCAGCAAGGGGCCGCGCCTCTACGATTGGGGATGGTTGCCGATAGGACCCTGGTCAGCACTGGATCAGGGGCGTTGGCTGCTGGTGCGTCGCAGCATCGCCGATCCTGAGGAGCTGCCTACTACGCCTGTTTTAGTACGGGAGAGGTAGCGCTGGCGGAACTGGTGCGCGTGGCGGGCACCCGGTGGATCATCGAAGACGCCTTCAAGGAGGCCAAGCAGGAGGTGGGGCTGGACGAGTATGAGGTACGCCAGTGGGTCGGCTGGTACCGGCACATCACCCTGGCGCTGCTGGCCCATGCCTTTCTGGCGGTAATCCGGTCCTATGCCGCCGGTGGCGACGGTAAAAGGGGGATAGGTTCGTGGGAGAACTCATCCCACTGACTGTGCCCGAGGTCAGACGACTGCTATGCCGGCTGCTGTGGCTGCCCCGTGGCAGTCCTGCCCTGACCATCCACTGGTCGGGATGGAGACGTCGGCACCAGGCCCGAGCCATGCAATGCCACTACCGGAGACGCCTTCAGACACCTGCTCCTCAAGCGCGACTGTAATACTAGACCGAATTCCTGCGGCTGCGTAAGGCGAGCTGCCAACAAATCGTTGAGGCGTGCCCACTCAAAGCCGGAAGGAGGCACCGCTTGGCCTTCGTCGCCTGCCAACATGAACCAGGGTGCGTGTCCGCGCCGGCGAGCGGTAGCGCGACATAATTCAACCAGCACCGCAATCTCAGAACCTGTCTACGATCTCTGGAATAGGTTAAGTTGCGACTATGATCAGGGGAGGGGTAATCATGTCTCATTCTTATCCCAGCGACATCAGCCGGAAGCAATTCGCCCGGATTCTGCCGACGTTGGAGTCGGCCCGCCGCCGGACCAAGCCCCGCACCGTGGACTTATATGACGTTTTCTGCGGCGTGCTGTACCTCTTGAAAAGCGGGTGCCAGTGGCGAATGCTGCCCGCGGACTTCCCCAATTGGCGCACTTGCTACCAGTATTTCCGGCAGTGGAGCGAGCAGCCTGGCCCGGGTCAGGATTCCATTCTGGAGCGTGTCCTAAAAAAATCGGTTGGCGCGGTCCGACAAAGCAATGGACGGAAAGAGCCGACCAGCTTCTGCATCGTGGACTCCCAGAGCGTCAAGAACACGGACAGTGCCGATAGCAAGGGCTATGACGCGGGCAAGAAGGTGTCCGGAATCAAGCGTCACATCGCGGTGGACACGCAAGGATTGCCCCATGCGATACACGTGACTACCGCCAATGTTACCGACCCGGCTGGGGCTTTGGCGATGTTTGACGAAAACCGGTCCGGCCGCAATCAGGTCCAGAAGGTGCTGGTGGACGGGGGTTACACCGGGAAGCCCTTTGCCACTGCGGTGCAAAGCTTGTTGGGAGCCGCGGTGGAAGTGGTGCAACGCAACGAACTGCACACTTTCGTGGTGCTTCCAAAGCGATGGGTGGTGGAGCGGTCTTTCGCCTGGCTGGAAAAGTGCCGCCGACTCTGGAAGAACTGCGAAAGGAAGCTCAATACCAGCCGGCAGATGGTGGTGCTTGCCTTCATGGTGCTAATCCTAAAAAGATTGTAAACAGGCTCTCAGGAAGGGTCAAGTCTTGCACTTCATCAACCGCGATGCGGTCGAATTGCGTTAAACCACCAGAGACTTCGTCGCGCCGCAGTCGCCTGATAGCTTCAAAGGAAGCCGCCAGTTCGGGAAATACATTATCGACCACTACGTGTGATTCGATCAGGCGTGCAATATTGAGCAAGGCGCTCGCTGCTCTTTCTCCTATCCCGACACTAAGGCCCCGAATTCGGAAGTATTCCTCGTCGCCCAGCCTCCACAGCGTTTCGCCAAACCGAGTGCAACCCGGATTGCCTGGAATGGTGCGGCCTAACAAGATCGCGCGCAATTCGGAGTACAGGGCTTCGTCTCGATCCGCCCAAGGACCTAAAACGTTACGGCCAATGCGAGCTTGGGCCACCGTTGCGGAAAAGGCGGCGCGGCTGCTGGCATATGTGACGCGGGCGACATCATAACCGGAAATTGAACCCAGCAAGGTGATGAAATCGTGCTCGTCAACCACCACATCGTCGGGCGCAAAAGTGGATAGCCGTTCCCTGGCCAGCCTGGTTAATTCACGCGACCAAGTAACATAGAGTACGCGTTGATTTTGACGGGCTTCTACAGCGCGCCAAAGCGTTGTCGTCTTTCCAGATCCGGGATGGCCGGACAGCAAACGAACTGGACTGTTGTCGTTGACAAACCTGCGCTGGTCATCCGTCCAGGGCTGGGTGACGAAGGACTCATCTGTACTGTTAACGTCGTTCTGGGTCAGATCGTAATATTCGCTGTCGATATTGCCGATAGAGAGCGGCTCGTGATCGTCATGATGACGTACTGCGCTCACCCAAATTCGATTGCCAGTACCGCTCGCCACACCATATGTAGGTGGGCTTCCTGAGGGCGCCCACCAAAGGTAATATTGCATACCCCCGTTTCCTCCCAGAGGGGAGCGTCGCCAACCTCGATTTTCACCCGTGCACCCCTTTACCACAGCCGTACGCCCGTGCGCTGCCAATTGCTGCAAAATCAGACCCAGTCGCCGGCGCAAGTGCGGCATGCCATCTAATGCTTCCGAAACCGATTCGTGCAAATGCAACGAGCAGTTCGGGTCGCCGAAGCGAATACTGTTGGATTCGGATATTGGATCAGATCGGAAGGAAATCAGGGTCATGGATGGCCGTCTCCTGTCTCGGAAAGTTCCGTTGCCAGTGTCGCATCGAATTCTAACAGGATGTTGAAATGACGGGTTGATTGGTGGGTGAGGCGGGTTGGTTGACGCTGGTGGTGGGCTGGCCGGCGGTGGTCAGGACAGACCTATTCCACGGTTCACATTGCCGGTGTCAGTTTCCGGCCTCCAGCCACCGTCTTCACTCAGCGAAAGACCTCTTCGATCGGTTTCGTGGTTCGTTGGCATAAACGATAATCATCATGCCGAGTGGTGCGCGGGTCAAAAGCGGGCGCGAGCTGGGCCAGCCCTGATCCACCAGAGGCTTGATCTGTCGGATGGGATGGTGCTGTGGCACCAAGGCGTTGGGCGTAACCACTGTCAACGTGGCGGCCTGCCGAGCCGCTTTGCCACTCATGGGAAACCCCCTCTACAGAAGATGACAAACCTACCACCCCGCGCTTGGGCCGCCGGCATTTTCAACACCCTGCAAGCTCTGAGGATGGGGCTTAGGTCTATCAGGAAACTTTAAGTGATAACGTCCGTCAGGTACATATGGGCTAAACGCCGTGCCTTGAATCGTACATTGCACCATCCTCGGGAACGGCCTAGTACTCGGTCAAATTTGTATTGGCGTATGAAGGCTGAAATGGGCTGCGGTCGCTAGGCTTGGGATCAAACAGTGGTGCGGGAGGTGCGTCAGCCATGGCTCAGGAGAAATTTGCGGTACAGTTGTCGGAGGAAGATCGGAGCCAGCTGGAGCGGCTGACCCGCAGTGGTCAACACTCGGCGCGGGTCATCAATCGGGCGCGCATCCTGCTCAAGACCGATGAGGGCTGGAGCGCCTCCCAGGTGGCGTCGGCCCTGGATACGTCGCCGCGCACGGTGTTTCGCACCAAGCGGCGATACGCCGAGGAGGGATTGGACGGCGTGCTGTACGACCGTCCCCAGGCCAACCGGTACCGCAAGCTGGACGATCGGGGCGAAGCCCACCTGATTGCCCTGGCGTGCAGCGACGCGCCCGAGGGCCATGACCACTGGACCCTGCGGTTGCTGGCCGACCAGGTGGTGGAGTTGGGCGTGGTGGAGAGCCTGTCATACGAGACGGTGCGGCTCAAGCTCAAAAAACGTCCTCAAGCCTTGGCGGAAACAGCAGTGGTGCATCTCCCAGATGAACGGGGAGTTTGTGGCGGCTATGGAGGACGTGCTGGACCTGTACGCCGAACCCTACGACCGCAACCGACCGGTGGTGTGTTTCGACGAGACTTCCACGCAGTTGCTGGCTGAGGTGCGAGAACCCTTGCCCGCCCAGATGCTCAACGCCATTGCCGAACAACGTGGCCGGGAGCACCGCCGTCACCGACACTACCACCAGGCGGCCAACAGACTGCGCGCCGAGACCGGCGACGGCGACATCCGGTGCTTCTTCAACTCGCGAAGCGAACTCCACGAGAATTTATACGAAAACGACATGGACGCCACCATTGTGGCCGAAAGCCTAGACGACGTAGAGACCCTCTTGGACAAGCTACGCCCCCTATTGGCCCAAGCGTAATCTCATCCACTCTGCCCCGACGAGTAGCGAAATCGCCTGAATCCTGGGCCTGATCGGCCGTGAAGGTCGCCGCCGGATCCTCCTCCGCCAGCAGCCGCTGGTGATTGGCGGCGAGAAAAACGTCGACGAATCGCCTCATCGCCTCGGGCTGGCGGGAGAAGTCGGCCTTTATCAGCTCGAACGCGGAGTCGCCCACAGGGCGGCATAGACGCGGTGCCCCCAGTTTTGGACGGCCCGATCAGCAGGTCTGCGTTGCTGCGGGTCAGGGCGTGGTGCATGGCGTGGTGGACGGCGTCCCACGACAGAACAAGGATCACCTCCGTGCACGAATCCGGGTGTTGCGAAAGTTGGACCCCATTGTACGGCTGCGTGCAGACCCACTCGGAGGATCAACTGGTGAGCGAGTGCCCCTATGCGGCTGGCAAGGCGGATTATGAACGCCGGTCCTTGCGGGGACTCTACTATCCCGGGTTCGGGTGGAACCATGCCTGGGGTTGCTGCACGAATGGTTGGGGATGGTGGGACCAGGACGTAACGCCTATCACCGGTAGATCCGCCAGGGAGATGCAGTCGGCACAGTGCGCGAAGTCTGTGGGCAACCGGAGTTGGCCGCGGACCAGCATGGCGGCGGGGTAACCTCCCTGCCTTCCAATCGAACAACCCCACGACCACCGGCCGTGCCAACTGCTCCCCATCACCAACCGTCCCGTCCTGGACAATACCCTCAGCTTGCGCTGCCGTCAGGTACTTGCGTACCGTGTCGCGCGGCAACCCGGGCCCAGACGCAATCTGCCTCGGGCTCCCGCCTGCCCGCTAGCTGTGGATGACCTCCGTTAATTCCGTTCGGGCAACCTCGCGGTACGCCAGCACCACACTTTAACATCGAAGTGCCGCAATGGTCGCCGGTCCGGCTCCAGGGGCGGTCAAAGACCGTGATAATTCGCGGTTTACCCGATCAAAGCTCTTCCAAATCGCCACGGGTAGCAGTCCCAATTGGGGAACTTTTCGAAGACAGGTGCGACGCACTGCGAACGGTTTGCGTCAAACCGTTTCGCGCATAAGGATTCGCAGAAATCTCCTATAGATACCCATAGATTGGGTTCCTCCGTTTCGCCCTAGTGATTGGTAAGACTTAAGCTGCGTTTGCAAAGGAAAATTGAGACACGCGGACCCCATCGGTGCACCCGACAGGGGTTAAACAAAAAAGTGAGCACAAACGCGCACGAATTCCGGTCGATAAAAACCACCGAGATTTCAAGCTTTTCCGTTAGCGATCAGGCTGAGAAACGGGCTGGCAGGCGAACACGTGAGGAGGCGTGAGTGGCGAACCGGGATCGCACGTTATCCGGGCAGACCGTGGGGTTTCGAGATCCGGCCTGTCCCCTCGGAGGTGATCGGGAAGACATCGGGGCGTTGCGCCAGAGGCTGCGGATTTCAGGTGGAACCCTCCGGGTTTCGGCAGTCGATAATGCCATCGGTAACCGTGTGAAGCAAAGCACAGCGAGTATCCAGTCGTCGCTCTCATTGTTTTGATTATTGACCTCCGCGATCGTGTCGTCGTTGCACATAAGGTTTTGGGGACGGCAGTCGGACCAAGCTGACCGAGACAAACAGAAGCGTGCTGGCCCCAGTCGTATGCAATGAGGTTCAGGATCTGATCTCGGCATCGCCGACATGTCAGCCGCCGCTGACCCCGGACCGGGAAGGTCGGAGGGTTCGGAGCTCTCACCTCCTAATTCCGTGATGCTCAGCAAAACCGTAGCCGGGGTATCAGGGAATCCAGGGGATGCTACCCCTCTCTCCGCCTGGTCACCGGCTCGACTCCCCAGCGCCGCGACTGCATGGCGTTGGCGTTGCGCGCGGGGTCGTCACACAGAGTCATCCCTAACGCAGGGTTTGTGATCAGGCGTATCCGTGTCCCCTGATCGGCGGTGCGGCCTCGAGTTCCCGCCCTGAGGTCGACGGGCATCTCTCATCGAGGGAACGTTTGCCGTGAATTGGCATGGGCGTTGGGCCGACCAGCTTTTGCCCCAGGTAGACGAGCTGCGAACGGCTTCGGACCGCTCCGCGGGATATCGCGTATCGATGCAGCCATGATCACTGAAGGATCAACTGTCAACCGTTCGCGCGACTCGCCCTCTGAGCGAGTGAACGCCACGGCGCGCTGCACCCCATGGATGCGCCGTGCAGATGCTACCAGGGCATTCAACCCTTGGTTGACCGCCTGTACCGGAATCAGGAGGTCTGGGGAGGAACGCCTGGAGGATGGCGGACACGTCGCGCTTACCGCTCCGACGAGGCAATCCGTTGAACACGTTGAGGATTTTCGGCGGTGCTGTCAAGACCGTCGAGACTTCCACTTGATGGATTGCACCGGCCGAACAGGTGCCCGAGCCTAGCGCTCGGCGATGCGGTTGCCGACAGAGCGCCTCCCTGCCGGCCGATATCGACTTGGAGTTCCCGAACAACCTTTGCGGCCGTCCTATGCCCGACCGGTTCGAACTGTATTGCTGAGGGGGAAGCATCCACAGCGTGGAAGTACGGCGGTGCGCGCGATGCGTCCACCCGGACAATCGATCGTTTAGGGACGTGCGGGTTTCCATCTCTAACCACGGCATCGCCGCACGACGATGTGACGGTCCCGTTATTCGGGCTGCCGTCGGATCCACCCCCGTCATGTCGGTTCGCGGCGGGACTTCCCGTGCTGGCGACGCGGCGGGCCGGCGCTGGGGAGGCCAAGGTACCCGGGTGTTTTCCTACGATGAGAGAACAGCAATCCTAACCGGGAGGTGCCACGTGCCGCTCCAAATGACTTCCAGCCGAAACGCGTTCCTGTTCTCTCCTAGAGGTCTGGCCGGAAAGCCATTGGCGGAGTTTTTACCCCGCAACTGCCAGACGCTTTACAGTCATATACGGCAGATATCCATAGGCAATCCGTTGCTAATACCCCATAATTACATCGATATTCGACGCACTGAAAATTGCACTCTGGGGAAGATAGGGGTTTCCGGCCCGCTTTCTAGACCCGATGGCCTATTCATACCAGAGCATAACGCCGCGCTCCTGAAGGATCTCCACGCGTACGATGAGGGATTCGCTTTGGAGACCGTGGGTGGGCACGGGTGGCACCGACTGTTCATCCGGTTCCCGCATGGGAACTCAAGGGTCCGGTCTCGCCTGCTCGTCGAATTTGGCGCGGTGAGCCAATCGAACAATGATGATTGGCTGCGCATCGGCAGGACTGATTATGCCGCGGTCCGTACGGTGACGCTGTCGCGGGACAGCGTGCTGTCGATCGCCCGAGATTCGCCCGACCACATCCGCGAAAGGTGGCGAAATGTTCTCAGGCACATGATCGGGCGTGCCAACGATGGCTCAGACGCCACCCTGGGGGTTCGTGTGCTTCTGAAGCCGGCCCGCCCGGGGTGGGAAGCGAGGTTCAAAAGTAACGCCCCCTCCGGTGACGAGGATGCCCAAGCGCTTGGCGACGCCCGGCGGTGGGCCGCAAAGGCAAGTGGGCCCGCCTTTCAGGCTGAGTTCCAGCTCGTTGCAATCTGCAAAGACGTTCGTGAGCAGAGGCGCCGGTCAGCGACCGCCTTGGATGAACTGGCGAAATTGATGGTCGAACTCGCCGGCGGCGAAAAAGTTTGGAGACTCCGGATCCGTAAGCAATCGGTCGGACAGAATCTCGCCCGCGCCCGAAACAACCGAATGCGCCGGACATTCGACCCCTGGCCGCCCCTGGACTTTCTGTCGGCGGAACGCCAGTTGCGGCATGTGCTGAGTCCCGAAGAGGCTGCACCGCTGTGGCTGGCCCAGACGTCGCGCCCTGCGCCCGTGGCCGTTGACACCGTGCTTTCCGACCAATTCGAAGCGCGTACTGAGACCCGGCCCGCCCAGATAGACAGGCTCCCAACGCTCGAGGAACTGATCGCCAAACTTCGGGCGATGGCGCCTGGTGAAATGGATGAGGCAACGGGCAGCAGCGCGCCAGGAGTTGAGCCGGCCATATCGGCACAGCCGCATAGGGACGTCGGCGCTGAGGGTCGGGGTGTAGTGCATAGCTCCAGGCCGCCGGGATTGCCAGTCCGTCGAATGCCGGACCGGAAGACCATGCGGCGTGGTAGCGGTTCAACGCTCCGCAGAGATTCATCCCTCATTCGGGATGGATCCGAGGACTCTCGCTCGCGGAGGATTCGGGACCTCGGTCTGAGCGCGGTCGACATCGAGATTTTCGACCGGTTGGGGGACCTGCCATGGGCCAGCCGGCAGGATTTGGCGTACGCCACCGGTCGCGGGATCGCGACGGTCTATAAATCGATCGACCGCTTCCGGGAGTTGCAGTTGGTGGAAAGCGGGCGCGTGTATATCAACGGGAAGGACGAGGAGCGTTTCTGGATACGAGAGGACCAGTGGGACCGGGTCATGGGCGATCTACGGCAATGCCACACCCAAAACATGGTGCAGAGGCTCTGGTTGAACCCGGAGGGCTTTGCTGCGGTATACCGCCTGACGGGAATCCTGACCCAGGACAAGTTCGGCCGCGAACTGCGCGAGCTGCGTTGGCTGTGGCGGCGGCCGTTCGATGCGGTCGCCCAATACTCCGACGGGTGGGGGCCTTTGTGTGGGTGGGCGTCTGGCAGGACCAGGAGCGGCTCGATCGTCGGCTCCAGGAATGCTGGAACGAACTGGGCCGCTGGAGCGGGCGCGGGGAACGCCGTTGGCCCGGACGCATCTTCTTCCTGGTTCCCAACGCTTGGGTGTGCGAGCGGGTTTGGAGGTCCGTTGTCCGCCGGAATTGGGAGCAATCCTGCGCCACGTTGACTCTGGACGCCGAGGAACTGAGCGGCGACCTGGGTCTGAAAGACAGCGCAGGCGCCATGCCCCTGAGTACCCGCGAGGAACCGCCGCCCTTGCGAGCCGATGTACAACACCTCATCGGTCTCCTGACCGACGACCCCGGTAGCCGGATGCGACGTCTCACGACCACCGTGGAGATGAACCCAGGGATATTGTCCTCTCATCTGGCCCGCATGACGGGAATCAGCGGATCGCTCACCAAGAGGGGCCTCGCTGAGTTGGAGGCCAGGAAGATGATCCACCGGTTTGAGGACGGCGGCAGCGCGGTCGACGATTGGGCGCTCGCCATGGCTGCCCGCCGGGACCGGGTGTGGCTGGGGTTGCCCCTTCGTCGTCATGGCGACGCGAAGGTCCGGGCCTACTCGAAACGTCGCTGGAAGCGGCTTCGCGATGCAACGCGCATCCTGAGCAAATTCCGTGACTCGGGTTGCTCGGTTGCGCCGGGATGGCTGGCCCAGGACGGACGTTTCAAGCCCAATGGTGTCGTCTGGGTGGATCAGGCGCCCCATGGCGGAGGTTGGCATTACGTCGTTGACGTCCGCCACGGCAAACGCGAGTCGACGGTGCGGGCGGCGTTGAAAGGCGCCCTGTCCAACGCCCGGTCCGACCGATTCCCTATCATCGTCATATGCCGGAACGACATGGAGGAACTGGTCTGGAGGCTGGCCGTCGGTTGGCCCATGCTGACCGCCTCGGCGACCCGAGTGAGGAGCCGCGACCTGATGGGTGCGGAATGCAGAGTTTGGTCGGATTTCGGAGAACCGGCAACTCTGATCAGCGACCAAGACGAAAACGTTGAGAGGAGGAGGAACAATGCGGCAATCGATGAGACGGTCGGAGATTGAGGAGCTCTTCTCCGAAGATAATGGCGTCCGCTCGTCGGCGGCGCGGAAATTGGGAGTCAGAAATGCCGACCGGCTGGAAAGCGAGGACTACCTTGCCGAGGTAACTGTTCAGACTTGAGGGGATCTGCGGGCTTTTTGACCCTGGACGCAATGGTAGCCAAGTACGGAATGTCCCCGGTGGGACAATTAGATCCCCTCAAACGTGAACAGTTACTTGCCGAGGTGGCGGAACGGCTTGCATCTGCCGACGGAGAGGCGGCGCTACCGGCGTTACACCGGTTGCTGGGCCACCCCGACGCTCTGGTGCGGGCCAATGCGGCCTGCTCAGTGGCCGTGTTGGAGCCCGACCTGGGCGTGCCGATACTGGAAACGTTGCTGTCCGAGAACGACCGTGAGGTCCGTCGCCGGGCGCTGGCGACCCTGTGCCGGATCCGGCCGCCGGGGGTAGGCCCGTTGCTGTCCCGTACCCTGCTGACGCTGTATCAGGCAAAGCTCTCAATAGATCCGTCCGACGACTGGACCCGTGACCTGCGCCGAAGAATGGCCGTTGCTCTCGGATGGGAGGGGGAGGCATACGCGGTCAACAGCCTCAGGCAAGCCATACGGGACGGCGACCCCCAGGTGCGGGCCGCCGCGGCGTGGGCGCTGGGCAAGATCAGGAACCCGGCGGCCATGCCCGACCTCGTCGACGCTCTGGATGATCGGGACGGGGCAGTGCGCCAGCGGGTGGTGGAAGCCCTGGGGAGTTGCGGGATCGCAGCGTATGCGACGCATTGCTGCTCAAGCTGGATGACCCTGAACCCAAGGTGGCGGCCGCGGCGGCAAGATGTCTGGGTTCGCTCAGGGAGCCAAGGGTGGTGTCCGAACTGCTCCGGATCGTCAACGGAGGATCCGACCGGGTGGCCCGAGCAGGGTTCGGCGCATTGAGAATGCTGGGCCACGGGGTATCCGTGCCGGAGCTCGCCGACTAAGTGCCTATCCTAATAATCCGGCGGCTCTGAGGGCGATGAGGGCGCAGGCGAAGTGAAGAAAGGCGATGTAGTTGTCGGGGGACTTGTCCCAACGAACCAGAATGCGCCGGAAACGGTTCAGCCAACTATGGGTGCGTTCCACCACCCAACGCCGGGCTTTGAAACCGGCCTCCCGCTTGATGGCTTGAGCCTCTTCGCCTCGACTGCGGATGTGGGCCGTGAAGCCGAACTCGTCCAGGGTGCGGCGCACCTCTGCGAAGTCGTAGCCCTTGTCCAGGCACATCCCCTGGGGATGCTCTGGGCTGGGCGCCGGTCGGGATACCGCCACGCTGTCCACCGTGGCCCACACCAGCTTCATGTCGTGGCGGTTGGCCCCGTCCACCGCCAAGCCCACTGGAATGCCCGACGCTTCAGTCAACAGGCTGCGCTTGACGCCTCGCTTACCTCGGTCGGTGGGGTTGGCGCCAGTTTTTTCCCCCACCCAGGGGCGACTTGGTCATGGCCCCGTCCATACTCAGCCAACTCCAGTCCAGACCCTGCAGTTCGTCGTAGCGCTCCAGTCCCACCCGCCACAACTCCAGGAACACCCCAGCGGCAACCCACTCCTGAAAGCGCAGGTGCGCAGTGGACCCGGAACAGATCCCCGTGGCGTCCAAGGCCTTCCACTGGCAACCGGTGCGCAACACGTAGAAGATGCCGTTGGCGCAGGTGCGGTCGGGAACCCGGGGACGGCCGCCCCCAAACCGATGGGTGTTCACACGCTTGGGGATCAGGGGCTCCAGCACTGCCCAGAGTTCGTCGGAAATCTGGAAACCGCCGGTGGTGGGATTGGTCTTGTTGGCTGGGCCAGCCCGCTTGGGACGTGGCGGCTTGGGACGTGGCGGCTTGGGGTCTTTCGCTTTGGTCATGGCCCCAGTCTAAACGTAACCCCACCTGGGCTTCCCAGAACGGGAGCGCGAGTTTTCACGAGTTATTAGGATAGGCACTTACCAGAAACCGCTCCCGTGGTTCCTACCCAAAGAGGTTTCCTACAGCAACGGCACCGTCGGCGAGCAAAGTGGCCACAGTCATGACCAGCCTCACCAGGATCCTGCTCTCGAGGCTTACGATGCCGTCCGCGCCGATCTTCCAGTGGAAGGAGTAGATCTGATAGCCGGTTTTATCCATTTCGTACACAAGCGCTTCCATAAGTCGCATTCCTCCGAACAGCCTCCCGAAGACGAATAGCTCTCCAACAATGACCCGGAATGCGGCTCCGAGACTGCACCGCGATAGCTTCGACTCATGGGCTCAGTCAACTTGACGTACACCAAGCCTCTTCGGCTAGGTTCGGCTACCCGCCTCAGCCGACTTCTCTCATGAATCCGGCAAAGAGGGGATACTGAGTGTTCGCCGAGCGTTCCGCGACCACGTTCGGAGTTGTTGTTTCTCTGCAAGCTGCCCCCTAGTATTACAACGACGCATTTATGATGGGACGCTTGTCGCTGGCCTATTCCCTTCGTAAACGTACATCGGACGACTGTCGCAACAGTCCTTGCGCTACGAAGCTTTCCCGAAGCAGGGCAATCGCGTCTTATCCGAGGAGGACTGTGAGCAGGTAGTCCTCGTCCCAACCGGCGTGGAGGCGTTTGCCCTGGATGCCCACTTTCAGGGTGGTCTCGTTTTTCAAGAGGTTGTGTCCGATCTGCCGCAGGATGTTCATGTTCTGTGGGCCATTGTCCTTGCGCACTCGGCACTGATCTTCCCGAAAGGTCACGTCCAAGGTCCAGTGCAACGAGTTTTCGATGCTCCAGTGGCTCCTGATGGCGGCCAGCAGTTGTTCTCCTGAGCCGGCCAGGCTGCTGATGTAGTAGCGGGGTTGGCTGGCGTCGCCATCAGGGTGGTGCGGTGGCCCACCACCCTGATGGCGGCTTTCAGTTGCGGCCATTGCTCTTGGGGGTCCAGGTAGTCCAGGCAGTCCGGCTCGGTGATGACCCAGCATTCCCGGCGTTCCACCCGCCCGTGTCCCTTGTCCACCGTCTGAGCGTGGTCATAGGGTGTCTCGTCAAAGCCCAATGCCTCGGCCCCTTCGAACAGGTCCTGAATACTCTCGTACAGTTGACCCTGGTTCTCCTTCACCGCCAGCACGTAGTCGGCGCCGCCCTGGGTGCTCTTCAGTCCGGGTGATCCGCTGGGCGATCTCACGCTGGCAACCCATGGCGTCAATGGTTACGATGCAGCCATGCAACTCCAGCAGTTGAGGAATGGCGGTGATCTCGTTGGATTTCTCGTCAGTCTTGACCTGGCCCAGGGTCAGGGTCTGCTGGGTGGCCCAGGCGCTGACCCTGTGAATGGCCCCCTTCTTTCCGGCCCGGTCATAGGACCGTCGGGCCGTCTTCCCATCGATAGCGACCACCTCCCCGGGGAGCAGTTCAGCGATGGCCTGGGTCCATGAGATGCAGCAGTTCTGCAACTGCACTGGGTCCAGGCGAGCGAAGACATCCCCGAAGGTGTCGTGGGACGGAATGCCGTGAGGCAGTTCCAAAAAGCTCTGAAACCAGGCCAGCTTGCTCCTGCCGAAGAGCTCGATGTGGACCCAGGAATCGGCGCCGCAGATGGTGGCGCAGATGGCGATGGCCAGGATGTCCACCAGTTTGTGGCGTCGGGTGCGCTCCACTCGGGGATCGTCCAACTCGGCGAAATGCTCGAGGATGGTTGCCTTGGGACGTTGCGCCATGCCCATTTCCCTTCACGATGGTCAATGAATCATGGCACGTTAGCATATTTCTAAAAAATCAATTAAGACGCGATTGCCCTGGGTACAGAGCCGCGCGGTCGAATCCTGCGTGTCGCCGCGTACCGACCGCTCCATAATCCGTTTCTTGCTTGCACTTCGTGTGTTATGTAGACTGCCGGTTACCCTGAGCACGAATGGAAGGTGTAGCGAATGCCGGTATCAAACGAAACACTGAAGCGAATTGTGGCCGAATACGGCGGGTTCGAACTGTCCGACGCCGAGCTAGAATTGGTCAAGCCCGAGCTGGACAATTACCTGGCCGAGTTGCAAAATTTGCGCGATTTGGACTTGTCCGACGTGCCGTCCTCGCGCCTCCTCCGGGCGGCGGAAGGAGAAGAAGCCGATGCCTGATTCCGAACTCCTCAAGCTGACAATCTCTGAGATCGCACCGCTGATACAGGCGCGGGAGGTCTCTCCGATAGACCTCACCGAGGCCGCGCTGGGGGAGGCGGAGCTCCGCCAGCCCACTCTCAACTCCTTCATCACCATCATGCGCGAGCAGGCCCTGGCCCAAGCCGAACAGGCTGAAGAGTCTCTGTCCCGCGGCGAATACCTCGGCCCACTCCACGGCATCCCCATCGGCATCAAGGACAACATCGCCACCGCCGGCATCACCACCACTGTCGGCACCAAGGTCCTGAGGGACAACGTCCCAGACGAAGACGCCGACGTCGTCCGTCGTTGCAAAGCTGCCGGCGCCATCATCATCGGCAAAGAAAACTTGGAGGAGTTTGCCGCCGGAGCAACTTCAAACAACCCTCACTACGGCGCGGTCCACAACCCCTGGAACGTCGACCACATCCCCGGAGGCTCCAGCGGCGGCGGCGGCGCCAACGTGGCTGCCGGCGTGACTTTCGCGTCCCTTGGAACCGACCTGGGCGGGTCCGTGCGCCTGCCCGGTGCATTTTGCGGTGTGGTTGGACTCAAGCAGACCTTCGGACGGGTTAGCCAGCGCGGCCTACTGGTGACCAGTTTCAACGGTGACCACATTGGCCCCATGACCCGTTCCGTCCGGGACAGCGCTCTCGTCCTACAGGCCATCGCCGGCTACGACCCCCTCGACCCCAGCACCGTTCCGGTTCCAGTGGACGATTACGCGCTCATGATGGAACGAGGCATCAGCGGCCTCACCATGGGCATACCTTCGAACTACTATTTCGAGCTGCTCGACCCAGAGGTAGAGCAGGCCGTACGCCGAGCCATCGCTGCACTGGAGGAGCTGGGCGTCGCCAGCCGCGAGGTCAGTGTGCCCACGATGGAGTACGCGGGGGCCCTGCGCTTCTCCAGCATGGCCGACAGTGTGGTCACCCACGAGCCATACATCGCGTCCAGTCGCGAGGATTACGGTCCCGACACGCTCTACCGCACACTGGCCGGCCAGTTCGTCCTGGGTCGCGATTACTCCAAGGCGATGAAGGTCCAGCGCCTCATCAAGGAGGAGCACGCCCGTGTCCTTCAGGATGTGGACTTCCTCGTGACCCCGACCACGCCTCTGCCCGCGCCCCGCATCGACGCTGATACCATCGACGTGGAAGGACGGCGTCAGAAGGTGCGCGGCCCCGGCTCCGGCCACGTCTCCCGCAACACCAGCCCGATGAACGCGACTGGCTTCCCGGCCATCACCGTGCCCTGCGGTTTCAGCGAGCTGGGGCTCCCCATCGGCCTCCAGTTCATCGCCCGCCCGTGGGAAGAGGGAAACCTTTTCCGCATCGCCAATGCCTACGAGGGTGTGTCACCCAACCGGGGAGTTTGGCCAAACCTCGAGTGATAGCGACCACCGTCTCCGACCGTGTCACCTGGTGTGGCGTAAAGAGGAGTCCCATGGAATACCGACGCTTCGGACCTACGGATATGACCGTCTCCGCCCTGGGTTTCGGCTGCTGGGAGATGGGTGGCACCTACGGGGACGTGTCCCAGACCGAGCTCGCCGCCGCGGTTAACCGCGCCATCGACCTGGGCATTAACTGCTTCGACACCGCTCCGGCCTACGGCAGAGGCGAGTCGGAAGTCGTTTTGGGCAAGGCGCTGGGGGAACGACGCAAGGATGTCATCGTCGTCACCAAGTGCGGTGTGGGCTATACGGATCGACCCAAGGGTCGCGACAGTCGCATGGTGTCCATCCTCGCCTCCGTGGAGCAGAGCCTGCGGAACATGGGCACCGACTACATTGACGTCCTGCTCATACACTGGCCGGACGTCAGCACTCCCTTCGACGAGACCATGTACGCGCTGGACAGCCTGGTGGAGCAGGGCAAGGTTCGCGCCGTGGGTGTTTCCAATTTCACCCTGGACCAGATCAAGGAATGCGAAGGGGTGCGCAGCGTCGACATCGTCCAGTATGGCCTGAACATGTTCGACCGGCGCATGGAGCAGGAAATCTTTCCCTACTGCCTCCAGCAGGGCACCGGTGTGATGGTTTACGGGCCGCTGGCCTTCGGTCTGTTGACCGGCACAATGTCGGCGGACACCACCTTCGGCGGCAACGACTGGCGCTCCACCGGCGGACGGCCGGGCTGGAATGTCGGCGTGTTCGCCGAGGAGCACTTCCAGCGTAACCTGCGGGTCGTGGAGGACCTCAAGACCATCGCCGAGGCGCGGGGCAAAAAGATGCCCCACTTGGCGTTGCGGTGGGTCCTGTCCAATCCCGCCGTCAGCGTCGCTCTCGTCGGCACCCGCACCGCTCAGGAGGTGGAGGACAACGTCGCCGCGCTGGAATGGGCTCTCTCTGGCGCCGACATGGAGCAGATTGAAGCGGTCTTCGATCGCTACGGTGTCGACACCCATCCCGACATAGTGATCGACCCGAACGAATAGGTCCGGGTCGACGTGTTTACCTGGGCAGGTCAGCCTGGATTACCCTGTAGCAATCCAGTCAACTACCCGCTCTGCCACCATGATCACGGTGGGGTGAATACCCCCAGACCGCGGGACCCTGGGCATAACCGAGGCGTCGGTCACCCACAATCCCTCGACTCCTCGCACCCGACAATACTGGTCGACCACCGCCATGGCGTCGCCGTCCGGCCCCATCCGGCAGGTGCCGGAAACGTGGCGCGCCGTGCCCACGATCTGCCGTATCCAAGTGTCGAACGCATCCTGATCGGCCATTATCTCGTCCGTCGGATTGATGCGGAAGTCGTATACGTCCTTGAACGCCTCCGATTCCAGCATCCGTATGCCGAATCTCAGACCGTCGCGCACCCGCCGTATGTCGTTCGGATGTTGCAGGTACTGATAGTTGAACTCTGGTTGCACGTCTGGGTCCGAAGACTGTAGTTGGACGTAGCCCGACCCGTCGGGCAGCCCTAGCGTGCAGGAAATGCGCGCTGCCCGGTCCGGAGGCACATCCCCCGTGTTGTACCGAGTGCGCACTCCTGCAACTTTCTCCTCGCGCTCGTCCACCACCGTGTTGGATCGCAGCACCATGTCGTTGGTGTAGCCCGACCCCTCGGAGGAATAGTGCAGCCCGAAGTGAGGCGCGTCCAAATCGCCGGTCAGCGTCTTGCCATCCTTCACCTTGTAGGTGATGTGCGCGCTCAGGTGGTTCCAAAGACCCTGCCCCACTCCCGGGCTATCGTGGATCACCGGGATACCGAACTGTCGCAGGTGCTCCCTGGGGCCGACGCCCGACAGCATCAACAACTGGGGCGACCGGATTGCCCCGCTACTAAGCACAACCTTGTCCGCGCCCACGGTGAATATCTCGCCGCCGCTCTCCGCTTCCACGCCGACGGCTTTCGTTCCCTCAAACAGAACACGGCGCACGTACACGTTGCCCCGCACCGTCAGGTTGAGCCGGTGTCGCATCGGGTTCAGGTGTGTCATGGCCGCGCTCATGCGGATGCCACCCAGGTTGTTGGTTGGCGACACGCCCACGCCGGTCGGGTTCGGTCCGTTGGTATCCTCCACAGCAGGGTAGCCTTCGGCCAGGCAGGCATCACGGAAGGCCTTCTGGATGTCGGCCGACGCGCCGGACAGACGCCGACGCACCGGCATGGGACCGTCCGAACCGTGGTAGTCGTCCTGGATGTCCAGATCATTCTCCATCTTCCGGTAGAAGGGCAGCACCCTGTCATAGGACCATTCATCGTTGCCCATGGCGGCCCAGTTGTCGAAGTCTTCAGGGAAACCCCGTTGCATTGCCTGGCCGTTGATGGACGAACCACCGCCGATAACCTTGCCCTGGGCGACGTGGATCTCGCCCTGCTCCTCAGTGATAGTGCCCCGCAGCGCCCAGTTGTGAATGGAATCCTGGGCTTCTGCGTACCTGGTGCCGCCGAACTTGACATCGTCCGGCAAGACGGCCGGGTCTGGATAGTCGTTGCCGGCTTCCAGCAGCAGCACCGAGGTGTTCGCATCCTCCGCCAGCCGGCTCGCCAGCGTCGAACCAGCGGCACCGCCGCCAACCACAATAACGTCGTACTTCATGAGTCCTCCCGGGGCTATCATTTCCCCATGCCGAATTGATAGTTTAGACTGTGATTATATCGGAAAACCGCCCCCGCCAATTGCGGTGATCGCCGTGTAGCCATTTAGGGGAGCCCTCATGTCAGAACCAACGCAAGACCAAAACCTGCACCTCCCCAGCCTGGTCATCAAAAACTTCCGCGGCATCGACGAGCTGACGATACCGCGGCTGGGTCGCGTAACGCTGCTCGCCGGCAAGAACGGCGTGGGCAAGACGACGGTGCTAGACGCGGTGCGGATATGGGCCGACCGCGGGCGTCGATTTACTCTCGTTGATGTCCTATACAACAGCGACGAAGTGATTCAGGTCGAGGATGAATTTCACGGAGAAACTACAGCTCCGGATTGGAATGGGCTATTTTTTGGACGGCGCGACGTCGCAGACGCACCTATTTCAATAGGCACTCTGCAACAAGAGAATTTCATCACGATTCAGATGGCTCGGATCTCCGGTGACGTTCTAAGAGCCTGTCTACGATCTTTTGAGGATTAGCACCATGAAGGCAAGCACCGCCATTTGCAGGCTGGTATTGAGCTTCCTTTCACAGTTCTTCCAGAGTCGGCGGCACTTTTCCAGCCAGGCGAAAGACCGCTCCACCACCCATCGCTTTGGAAGCACCACGAAGGTGTGCAGTTCGTGGCGTTTCACGACTTCCACTGCGGCTCCCAACAGGCTTTGCACCGCAGCGGCAAAGGGCTTCCCGGTGTAACCCCCGTCCACCAGCACCTTCTGGACCTGGCTGAGGTCGGCCCGGTTTTCGTCAAACATCGCCAAAGCCCCAGCCCGGTCGGTAACATTGGCGGTAGTCACATGTATCGCATGGGGCAATCCTTGCGTGTCCACCGCGATGTGACGCTTGATTCCGGACACCTTCTTGCCCGCGTCATAGCCCTTGCTATCGGCACTGTCCGTGTTCTTGACGCTCTGGGAGTCCACGATGCAGAAGCTGGTCTGCTCTTTCCGTCCATTGCTTTGCCGGACCGCGCCAACCGATTTTTTTTAGGACTTGCTCCAGAATGGATTCTTTCGCCGGGCCAGGCTGCTCGCTCCACTGCCGGAAATACTGGTAGCAAGTGCGCCAATTGGGGAAGTCCGCGGGCAGCATTCGCCACTGGCACCCGCTTTTCAAGAGGTACAGCACGCCGCAGAAAACGTCATACAAGTCCACGGTGCGGGGTTTGGTCCGGCGGCGAGCCGACTCCAACGTCGGCAGAATCCGGGCGAATTGCTTCCGGCTGATGTCGCTGGGATAGGAATGAGACATGATTACCCCTCCCCTGATAATAGTCTCAACTTAACCTATTTCAGAGATCGTAGACAGGTTCTAAGACCGTATTTGCGCAACGGCGTAGAAACGATTCTGTACGAAGGGAACAGGGGCTTAGAGATCAAAATCCAGGGTTCTCTTGGGGCCTACCTGTTGAATGTTAATTCATTGCCGCAGGAGATTCGTTACGGTGATGAAAGGACCTCGCTTTCCTCCGGAGTGGTGTGCGAAATCTTGGGGCCCGACATGCCTAGAAACTTCAACATAGAAAGGTATTGGAGCTCGGTGGCACTGACTGATTAGGCTGTGTTGACATTTCACCGTAACCAAATGAGGGCAGCGGTAAATTGAAGGAACCCCAAGTATCTGGTGTCCAGTTTCTCAAACCGGGAAAATACCCGGCGATAGTGCTTTATCTTGTTGATGAAGCATTCCACCAAGTGGCGCTCCCGGTACAGGTAAGCATCGTAGGCTTGGGGTTCCTTGCGGTTGGAGCGCGGCGGTATGACCGGACGCAGGCCCCGTTCCAGGATATGCTGACGAAACTCCTGGGCATCATATCCCTTGTCGGCAATCACGTACTCTCCGGCATAATTGGCGATCAGAGCATCGGCCTGAGTGATGTCATGCTGTTGTCCCCCAGTCAGGATGAACCGCAAGGGATTACCCAAGGCATCCACGCTCACGTGGACCTTAGTGCTAAACCCGCCACGGCTCCGGCCCAGGGCCTGGGCTGCCTGGCCACCTTTTTGGGGGGCGCTCCGGCGGCGCAGGGATGGGCCCGAACCACGGTGCTGTCGATGATGAGGCATTCCAGATCCGGGTCGTCGGCGAAATGCTGATGCATCAGTTCCCAGATACCCCGGTCGGCCCAGCGGGCGAACCTTTTGTACACACTGTTCCAGTTGCCATACTCGGACGGGAGGAGCCGCCACTGGGCGCCGGAACGGTTCACCCACAGCACCGCCTCGATGAAACGCTGGCATTCCGCTTCCTGACCAACGTACAAGTCGGTACGACTACGCAAGAACTGGAGAATCCTGGTCCACTGGTTTGGTGATAGTCTGACGTTTCCCATGCCGCCATTATAATCAAATGTCAACACAGCCTAGTACTACAGCCGCACTACTGTTACCAGTTGCGATAATCGACGTTGGTAGTGGCTTTGTTGCGCTCTGGCTTGATGTCGCCGTCTCCACTGGGACCAGGACAGAACGAAATCGGCAGACCGGTTTGGAGTCCATATCAGGGGGGTAAGCAGCCGACGCACCTCGGGGACTGTCAATGGAATCAGGCTCCGGTCCCTGCAGGGACCGCCCCCCTTTCCTGCAGGCATCCCGGTGTCGTGGCTTGATACCTGATCACCGCCAGGTAAGCGTGAGCCAACATCGCCAGGGTGATGTGGCGATACCAGCCATCCCATCTGCGCACCTCGTACTGGTCCAGTCCCACCGGTCCCTTGGCCGCCTCGAAGCATTCCTCGATGGCCCAGCGGCGGCCCGCCACCTGCACCAACTCCGCCATTGCGGTACCGGACGGGCCGAAGCCAACGTAGTAGGCCAGCTCATCGGGCTTGGCAATGCTGCGCTGGGCCAGCAGCCAGTACTCTTTGCCCGGCTCCCGCAGGGGCCGTATCGCCACGGTGGTCCAGTCATAAAATCTGGGACCCTTGGCGCCGTCCCCCGCGCTCAGCCGCTGCCAGCCCGATTCGTCAACCCACGACGCCAAACGATCTACCCTCACTTGGCGGGGCCCCTTTTCGGTCCAGGCCCACAACTGCTCGTTGCGCTTGATGGCCAGCACCTGGGGGATGCCCTCCTCCTCCAGCCACCGCCGCAGGTTGCGGTCGCTGCCGTAGACCGCGTCTCCAGTAACCCAGCCGCAGGGAATTCCCGATCCCACCGCCCGCTCCAGCATCAGCTGGGCCAACTGAGGCTTGGTGCGGAATTCGACATACTCCGGCACCCCGGCCTCACGGCGTCGCTCCCGGTCCTCCGCCCATACCTGAGGCAGATACAACTCCCGGTCCAGCAGGGTCCTGCCCCTGGCGCCAGCGTAGGCCAGGAATACTCCCACTGGGGAATTTTCGATCCGCCCCGCTGTGCCGCTGTACTGCCGCGGCATCCCCACCGACTTGCTCCCCTTCTTGAGGAAGCCGGTCTCGTCCACCACCAGCACCCCGTCGGCGGCGCCCAGATGCTCGGCCACGTAGTCCCTGAGGTCATCTCGAACCTGGTCCGCGTCCCACCGGTAGGTGCATGGCAGGCGCTGCACCCCGTCAGGAGTGGATCCCCCGCCTGCTCCGCCAACTGCCAGCCATTCTTGCGCTCTACGGAACTGAGCAGCCCCGCAGGTACTCCAGCACCCGCCGCCTTGGCTCCGCACGCCGGAACCGGCCCGCGATGCACTCATGCACCCTCTCGATGCCCTCAGCCCACCGGGCCACTTCCGCCGCATCATCCATCTCAACAGCCACCGCCTCACCTCACACTGCTTGACTGTCCCTAATTCTACCCGCTCTTAATCTGCGCCTGTAGTACTAGTACTGTTTCAATCTGATCTTGTCGGATAGATATATTGGAGCTTACGGCGAGCATCTTGGGTGGTAAACCGCCAGTCTATGGCTGATTTTGCTGCGTTGCGCTCGCGTTCGAGCGCCGCAACCTCTCGCCGCAGCTCCGCCTCATCGCTGATACGGCGGTTCAGACATCCCCTGCTGAAGACGCTCAACTCGATCTCAGCCATCCCTTCGGCAAGCTCAGGACAGGATTCAGCCAGCTGCCGTGCGTGGGAGTGTAATGAAACTCGAGGCGTTGGGCGATGCGCCGAGCTTCGCCGGGCTCAAATGCTGCGTAGAGCGCGCCGAGCTTGTGGGTGTTGAGGTTGTCCAGTACCAGCCGGACCACCTCGGCATCAGGGTATGCTTCCTCCACCAGCCACCGCATCTGGTGCGCGAAGTCCACGGCAGTGCGGCGCTCGGTCACCTCCACAGGTCTCCAGCCACCCCTCGGCTCACAGATCATGAACAGGTTCCGTGTCCCGTTGCGCTGGTACTCGGTGTCATAGCGTGCCACCCGTCCCGGGGCAGCCTCCAGGGGCGGACGCACCTCCCCAGTCAATTGCCGGGAGGTCTCGTCTGCCGGGAGGTCTCGTCGAAACACCCTACCGGACGCTCCGGATGGTACGCCTGTTGGTACAGGTCCAGCACGTCCTCCATCCGCGCCACGAACTCCCCGCTCACCTTGGGGATACACCACTCTTTCTTCTTCCACGGCTTGAGTGCGTTTTTTTGAGCATCTGGCGCACCGTCTCCAGGGAGATGCTATCGGCAAACTCCAACTCCACCACCTGGTCGGCCAACAACTGGAGTGTCCAGTGCGTGTGCCCTGCGGGCGCGGCGCGGCACGCAATGGCGATCAGGTGCGCTTCCTGCTTGCCGTCCAGCTTGCGCTCCTGGCCCGGCCGCGGTCGGTCATTGATGGCGGCCTCAAGTCCTTCCTCCACGTACCGCTTCCGCGCTCTGGCGACCGTGGCCGCGTTGACCAACAGCACATCGGCTATCTCACGGTCCCGAAGCCCCGGGTCAGCCTTGAGCAGCGACAGCGCCCGCTTCACGGTGCGCACTGACGCCTTGCCTCGCTGGGACACCTCATCGAGACGGGAGCGTTCGGCCTCGGTCAACTCTACTTTATACTTGATGGCAGCCATGGCTGGGCACTTCCTCACACAAAGATCATGCCCAAGTATGGCTGCTTTCTTATATTCTTACAAATCTACCTGGCAACGGTACTAGTGGGTATCCATCGTGTCCGGGATGCCGTCTTTTAATGCGCGAGTACTGATCGCCGATGTCAGAGACGACCCCGATGCGCGTTATGTTACACTGGCACCGCCCAATATTTACTCAGCGATTACACCTACAGGAGGACCGTTATGCCCAAAAAGCGCGGCACCGGTTTGATGATGGTCTGGTGCGACGTACCAGCCGAAGCCGAGGAAGAATTCAACCATTGGTACAACACTGAGCACCTTCAGGAACTGCTGTCCGTACCGGGCGTGTTAAACGCCGCCAGGTACGAGGCAACGAGCAGCGGTCCCAAGCATCTGGCGATGTATGAATTGGAATCGGTCGCCGTTGTCGATACTGACGCCTTCAAAAACCGGCCGCCCACGCCGTGGGGACAGAAGGCCGGCCCCCGGGCAGTGGCGACCACCCTGCTTAACAACGTGTACCAGATGATCCACCCCACCGACCTCAGCGACGCACTGGCCAATGCCGATATGTCCGCCGCGCTGCAGATTGGACGGATGGACGTGCCCGCGGCGCACGATGCCGAGTGGAACACCTGGTACTCAACGGTTTACGTGCCGAACTACGAAAAGGTTCCTGGCTGCATTCGCGGACGCCGATGGAAGGCGGTACGCGGCGAACCCACGTACGCCACGGTCTACGAATTTGAGAACCCCGAGGTGTCTTCCACCGCCCCATGGCTGGAGCAACGGGAAGCTCACCCGGACAACGGCCGCATGCGGGACGTCATGACCCACGCCGCGGGTTCCCCGGGGATTTGGCGCAAGACTTTCCAGCCATAACCGCTCGGTACAGGCAGTAGCGTAAAATGGAGGAGCGGACGATGGTTCGCTCCTCCATTTCCGGGTGACCTATGACGCTGATCCGCCGTTCATTGACACTGGCCGTGGCCTTGTGCGCCGTCCTCGGGCTGTGGTCGGGATTAGCCGCCGCCGCCTGGGGTCAGGACATTGTGGGAGAAGACTCCCTGCGTGGCGAATCGGTCGCCGGGCCATACACCGTGGTGGTCGACGCCCAGACGCTGCCCTCGCTACAGTCGGTGCAGTTCTTCATCCGAGTTATGGAAACGTCGACAGGAACCCCCGCCGGGAATCTCACGGTGACCGTCCTGACCACATGGAGTGGAAGCGACGACACCGGGGAGAGCATCGCTTTGAGTCCAAACGTGCCTGGACTGTATACCGCCACGCTACAGTTCGACCCGGGACGGTGGGAAACCACTATTCTGCTCGAACCCCCCTCCGGAGGTTCTTACGGTGCCGACGGGTTTGTGTTAGAAGTCCCGGAGCCGAGCACCAACTCGGCAGCCGGTTTCGTCTTCATCGGCGTGGCATTGGTGATTGTTGCCGGTGCCGGCTATCTGACCTGGAGGATTCGCCAAAACCAGAAGGCCAGGGCCGTGGCACACGGAGACACGTCGCAATGATCATGTGCCATAACCGCCGGTGGAGTCTCTGGGCGCTGGGCTCGGTTTCCGCTGCAATCGCCGTAGCCATGAGCGCGGGCATCGCGTCAGCTCACCAGGGAATCCCTCCGGGTCAGACTCCGGCGACGGCGTGGGGCTTCATAACCAATCCCGTGCCGAGCCTCTTTCTGCTGGCGGCGGTCTATCTGTACGTCAACGGTCTCAACAACTGGCCGAACCCGACGCATCGTGTCAACGCCTGGCAGCAGGGCTGCTTTTTCGCCGGCATATTGGTTCTTTTCGCGGCTTTGCAATCACCGATCGAACCGCTGGCGGAACATTATTTCTCCGTTCACCAGGCGCAACACTTGCTGGTTCGCATGGTCGGTCCGCTGCTGATCCTGCTCGGCGCTCCGCTAACGCCGATGCTGCGCGGGATGCCGACATGGGCCCGCCAGAACATCGTCCGACGGTTGGTCCGCTCGCCCCTGGCCCGGTGGATCTACGTCAAGGCGACGAACCCCGTATTTACCACTGTTATGTTCCTGGCACTCCTCTACATCTGGCAAGCGCCGGGACCGCATGACCTGGCGGTGCACAACGACTGGGTTCACGAGCTGATGCACGCGACGATGCTGATCAGCGGATTCCTGTTCTGGTGGATCGTGATTGACCCCAAGCCGCACCGCTCGCGGCTGCACTATGGGTTGCGGGTGCTTTACCTGGGCCTGATAGTGCTCCCCAACACTCTGTTGGGAGCGGCGATCGCGTTCCAGGACGGCCTGATCTACTCCGCCTACCAGGAACTTCCGCGTCCCTGGGAGGGTTTCTCGCACCTGTCGGACCAGCGTTTTGGAGGGCTAATTCTGTGGGTTCCGGGCGACATGATGAGCATCCTGTCCGCGGGGATCGTGATGTTCATGTGGTATCAGCGCGAGATGGAGGAAAATCCGAACCCGCCAATGCCGCAACCGGCGGTGAACGATGACGCCGAGGAAGCCACGGGACCAGACCAACCGGAGCCCTAGACGGGCGGGTCCACCGTTCAAATTGACCATCCTCGAAGTGACTTGTACGATGTGGGCCGTTGTCGAACCCATCCTAAAATTTGATCGGTGAAGTATGGTCACTAGCAATGGGCATCGTCCAGAACCGCGTTTCGACTGGTTCATACCAATTGACGGAGACGGTGAGCGTGCCGGCACGGTACGGGCAGACCGACCGCCGACCTTCGAATATCTCAAGCATGTCGCGGAAACCGCCGAAGAATGCGGTTTCTACTCGATGCTCATTCCAACCCGTTTCGCAAACGGGCTGTTTTCGGAAGACGCTCCGTTGGCCGAGACCTGGACCACGGCCACCGCGTTGGCGGCCGTAACCTCTCGAATTCGCTTCCTGGTGGCGGTAAGGCCCGGATTTATCGCCCTGGGGTTGTTCGCCCAAATGGCCGCCGCGCTCCACCAGATATCCGGAGGACGCCTGGACATAAACATCGTGCCGGGCGGTATCCAGAATGACTTTGAACGCGTGGGCGAGGTTAGCGACCACGCGACGCGCTACGAGAGGGCGGAGGAGTTCATCCAGGCCTGCCGTTCCCTGTGGCAAGACCCGCAGCCGGTGACTTACTCCGGCGACTTCTACCAACTTGCTGGAGCCTATTGCGCTCCGGCCCCGGGCCATGACGCCCCGAAGTTCTACCTCGGGGGCGCGTCGCCGAGAGCGCTCGGGCTTTCGGCCCGTCAGGCGGACGTGCACCTGGGTTGGATTGAGCCGCTGGAAGATACCGCACAGCGCGTGGCCGACCTGAAGCGGCAATTTGCGGACACGGGCCGGCCTCTCACCCTCGGCCTGCGCACCCATCTGGTTATACGGGACGACGAGGATGAAGCATGGCAGGCGGCGCGCCGGCTCATCGCCGATGCTGCACCGGAGGTCAAGGCGCAGCGGCAGGGGGCCATATTGGGCACGCCCATGGTGGGGCAGCAAGCCCAGGCGCGTGAAGCCGCGGACCATCGCCTGGGGCGACACTTGTGGAACGGTCTGTCGGAGGTTCGCGTCAACTGCGGCAGCGCGCTGGTTGGTACACCGGAGCAGGTGGCCGACGAGTTGTTGGACTACTGGGGCCTGGGAATAGACGAGTTCATCCTCAGCGGCTTCCCGCACGTCGAGGAGTGCCACCGGGCGGCCAACGACCTATTGCCGCTGGTGCGAGACCGAGTGGCGTCCGAAATCCGGTGATCGCTGACCCTCGTTGGCGCTGGCGTTCGCGCCGGAACTTCACGCCTTGACACGTAACTTCGCCCTCCTGGTTTGGCTGCTACCCAAGCGGATCCGTTCCGCCTGGGGTCTGCTGGCTGTTACCGCCTTTGGCGTTTTGGCGGCGGTCACCATCATGGCGTTGGGAGCCATGTACTCGCAGGGGCTGGCCGAGGCCGGCTTACGGCACTCCCTGGCGGTTACGTCCCCAACGGTAATCAATACGCAAATAGTGGTGCGCAACCGCCCGTTGGGTCCCGAGGACTACTCGTCGCTGCGCACCGACATCGAGCAGATCATCGAGGACGATGTCGGGTATCTGCGGCGGGACCAAAACCGGTACGCCAAAATGTTGCCTACGTTGCCTTTCGTTCAGGTGGGCGCTCCCTTCGGAATTTCCGATGTTCCGTTGGGCCGGCCCTTTTTCGTTACGGAATTCACCGAGCATTCACGTCTCGTTGAAGGTCGCTGGCCGTCGCCCGCGGTCGGGCGGGACGGTGGCGCCTGCGTCAATTTTCCCGACGGGTGCCCACGAATCGAGGGGGTGCTGGGCGTAGACACCTCCCGTCTCATGGGATGGGGGGTCGGCAAGGAAGCCTGGCTTGTGGTGTTCCCCGGGCGGGACGACGAGCCGGCTGAATACATCGGGGTCGATATTGTGGGAATCGTTGAACCGGTCGACCCCAGGGAAGAGTACTGGATGGGTTCCGCGGACTATTTCCGCATCAGCGACTGGGAAGGTCGTCCCGTGGCGCCCATCTACGTCCACGAGCAAGCGTTCTTCGACGGCATCGGCAAGCCGTTTCCAACCCTGGTTGGCGACTACGGCTGGTTCCTGTACATCAACCCGGACGTCATCACCTCTCCCACCGTGCAGCAAACCAGGGACGACCTGACCGCGCTGGAAACGGACATCAACAGCCGGTTTCCCCGGTCGTACGTTCTGACCGGACTGGAGAACAGCCGCAATACCGGACTATTGGCCACCTACCAACGGGAGCTCACCCTGGCAAGAGCTCCGCTAATCCTGTTCATTTCGCTAGTGGTGGTGGTCATCCTGTACTTCCTGGCCCTAGCCGTGGGGCTGCTGGCAGGAGCGCGGTCCGCCGAGTCTTCAATGCTGCGCAGCCGGGGCGCCAGCATCGGGCAAGTGGGAGGGCTGCTGGCGTTGGGCGAAGGCCTCGTCGTGGTCGTGGCCACGCTGATAGGACCACTCCTGGCCTGGGGCATCGGGAGCCTGCTGCTGGTCGAGACCATCAATCCTGCGGCCCGGGTCGGTGCCGGCGAAGCTCCCCTTGACGTGTCCCTGTCCTGGCAGATGTACGCGATGGGCGCCATCGGAGGCCTGCTGAGCCTCACCGTGTTGACCGTGGCCGGCGGAAGCCTGGCACGCCTCGGAATCCTGGATTTCCTGCGCGCACGGGCGCGTCCGCCGTCCGCGCCGTGGCTGCAACGCTACTACATCGACGTGATAGCGGTGGTGGCTCTGGCCGTCCTGGTGTGGCAGATCCGGCAACGGGGCGGCTTCGTGGAAGCTGAGCTGACCGGCCGGGGACCCGCTTTAGACCCGTCGCTGTTGTTGGCGCCCTCGGCCGCGCTGTTAACCCTGGCCTTCCTGTTGCTGCGGGCGTTGCCCTGGTTGATGACGGTAACCGCATGGGTGTCCCGGCAACTTGCGCCGGCCTGGGTCAGCCTTTCGTTGCGCAGGATGGCACGGCATCCACTGCCCTACGCCTCGTTGACCGTGGTGGTGACGCTGGCGGCAGCCCTCGGCGTGTTCGCGGGAACCTTTCAAACCACCCTGGCCCGCAGCGAAGCGGACCAGGCGAACCACCGGGTGGGCGGTGACATCACTCTGGGCGGGACCAGCTTCATCGGGCGCACCGAACAGCAGCGGGTGGATCAACTCAAGGCAATTGACGGTGTGGAAGCGGTGTCTCCGATCATCCGGGAGTCGGTCGGTTTCGTCGACGGGCCGTTCCAGCGTGGTACCGTCCTGGGGGTTGACCCCCTGACCATCGGGAGCGTGTCGTGGTGGCGAGACGACTTAGTGGACGGAGACGCAACACCACTAGACACGCTGGTTGCGCCGCTGCGACGGACGCTTTCGCCGGAAACCGCCGGCGTTGAAATACCCCAAGGCACCCGGGAAATCGGCGTTTGGGTACGTCGAGACGACGCGCCCAATGTCGGAGTGTCCGTGCCTCTGCCCAGCTATCGTCTGTGGCTCCGCATTGGCAGCGATCGCGGGTTTTATCGCAACCTCGAAATGGGGATGCTCAGCCAACACCAAACCGGGTGGCATAACCTGAGGTCGCCATTGCCCCAGGAAAGCGCCACCGTAACCGCCGATGATCAATGGCGCGTGGTTGCGATCTACATTTCAGGGGACTCTTTTGCGCGGACCCCGCCCGGCGGTCTCTCGTTCGACGGAATCACAGTTTACGGTCCGAGTCTGCCAGCGAACGGTGAGGTGGTCGAAGGATTTGAGGACACCGGTCCGTGGGTGCCGTTGCCGCAGACAGGTAACGTTCCCGATCGCACCGAGAGGAGCGCGGACGCGGCCCACACCGGAGATACCGGCCTGTCCATAAAATGGGAAGAACCGTTGGGACGGTCTCCCCGGGGAATCGTGATCCCGCCGGGACTTCTTCCGTTGCCGGCGATCACCGGCCCGGGGTTCACCCCGGGCCAGACGGTGAGGTTCACCGTGGACGGTTACGTGGTGCCCGCCCGGGTCACCCGCACCGTTAATCACTTCCCGACGCTGGACGCCAGGCGCTCATTCGTGGTGGTATCGGTGTACGAGCTTCGGGCCTGGCTGAACCAGGTGCCGGGCGCGCAGCCAATCACTCCTGACGAATGGTGGTTCGACGTCGCCGAAGGCGCAGACCGCCAGCGAGTAGCCGATGAAATTCTGGACGTGGGATACCGCCTGTCCTTCCTCCGGGACCGGGCTGAAGCCGTCGACCTGGCGACACGCAATCCGTTGGCCGGAGGCGCCTGGGACGCCCTGACCGGCATCGGGCTGGCAGCATTGGCGCTGGCCGTAGCCCTGGCGCTGTGCGCCCACGCTGCGGTAGCGGTGCGCGAGCAACGGGTCGACATGTCGGTGGGAGCGGCATTGGGCATTCCCCAGTGGCAGAGAATAGCCGGCCTGGCCCTGGAACGGGCGGTTATCGGCGTTTTAGGGATCGTAGTCGGCGGGCTGGCCGGTTGGGGACTTGCGCGATGGACGCTGGGTGAGTTGGCAGGGAACGCTTCCGGCGGAGCGGTCACTCCGCCCATCATCTTTGTTGCTGAAGGTCCATGGTTGGTGGCAACTTTCCTGTGTCTCGTCGTGGCGGCGGTGGCAGCTATCGGCCTCGCGGGAGCGGTGTCCAGCCGGCTCAGACCCCCTGAAGTGTTGCGGGAAGCAGAGTAACAGCAGATGACTGCCATCCTCAATTTGGGTTATGTTCTGGCGCGACGGCGACTCATGTCGTCGTTCCGGATGGAGTTGACGGTACTGCTGGGCGTTGCGCTGGCAGTCGTTCTCCTTTCCAGCGCGGTGGTATTCAACGACCTTCTGGCTGAAACCGCGCTGCGCCGAGCCCTGGCCGATGCCGAGTCCAGCGACGTAAATGTCTGGGTACGCGTGTTCAACGGCCTCGACGACCCTCGCGTCGCCACGCCGGCGAGCGACCGCTACCTCACCAGCCGGCAGTTCGTTGCGCAGCGCGTGCTCCCGCCATTGGGCGATGCTGTCGGGGCGGTGTCCTTCCAGGTAGAAACGGCAACTTTCTACTTCACCGGGCGCCCCAATCTGGACCTGCCCAACGACGTCCGTCCGCGCGGGCGGGTCCAATATCTGTCTGGATTGAAGGACGGCAAGGGCAAACTGGTCCAAGGACGTTGGCCCGAGGTCTCCGGAGGCAGTGGGTACGACGACAACACGGGCGGAACCGACGGAATAGTTATTGAAGTCGTGGTAGACCTCTTGGGTTTCGAGTTTCTGGACTTGGAACTCGGAGAAGGGTTTGAAATTGTACCGGCGACGGGAGGAGAGAGGCAGCCTTCAACCCGCGTGGTAGTAGTGGGCATCATCGAACCCACCGACCTGGAGGATGAGTATTGGTACCGTAGGCACAAACTGCTCGCCTATCAAGACGACGACTGGACCTTGGTTCCCCTGTTCACTTCGGAACAGGCGTTACGCCAGCAGATAGGCCGCCGTTACCCCGGTATATACACTAGTTCCGCATGGTTTCTGCAAGTCGATCGAGAAGGCATTCCGGCCAAGAAGGTCGACGAACTGCAGTTGGCGCTGCAACGGGTCCGACGCGACGTGGCGAACAGTCTGCCCAATGGAAGCACGTCCACCGGGTTGATCAGGATCCTTGAGGACCATGAGGAGCAGTTATTGTTGGCGCGCATCCCACTGTTCCTGATGGTATTCCTGGTCACGGGAATCCTCGCCTACTACCTGATCATTACGGCGGGCATGGTCATCCGAGCCCGTGCCGGCGAGATCGCCATGCTCAAGAGCCGCGGTGCAACTACGGTCCAAATCGGCATCCTGACGCTGGTGGAAGGTATCCTCCTGGCCGGTCCCGCGCTGTTGGCCGGAGCGCTGCTGTCGCCGTTGCTGGCCAAAGTCCTGGGTGGACTGGTGTTTGACTCCGAATCGGCAGGGGCGCCGGTGTCCCTGTCCTGGCAAGCGTTCGGAATGGGCGCGGCAGGCGCGGCGTTGGCCGTGATCGTACTGTCGCTCGCGACCCTCGCCGCTGCGAGCAAGGGGATCGTGGAGTTCCGCCAATCTGGAGCGCGACCAGCCCGGACGCCATTCATACACCGCTATTACCTGGACCTGCTGGCCCTGGTGGTAATCGCGTTCTTATGGTGGCAGATTTCCAACCGCGGTACCGTCCTGACCCGGAGCCTGGGAGGGCGCGAGCTAGAGATCGATTTCGCCTTGTTGCTGGGTCCAGCGTTGGGCCTGATTGCCCTGGGGCTGCTGGTTATGCGCCTTTTCCCACTGGCGCTGGGAATATCCGCTCGAATCGTGGGACCAGTTGGGCCGGGCTGGCTGGTACAGGGGTTACGCCGCATCGCTCGTGATCCAATCGCGCCAGGCAGCCTCGTGGCCCTGTTGATGCTTGCGACCGCCCTGGGAGTCGTGGGCAGTGCATTTTCGGCCACCCTGAACCGGAGCCTGCATGACCGCGTCCGATACGACTCCGGCGCGGACATCCGCATACAACACGACAACGGACGCATATCGCGGGCTTTCGCCGGGCTGTCGGACGTCTTGCCCAATTCTGCGGAAGCAATGCGAACTGAAGGTAGCCTGTTGACCGAGGGATTCGGATCTCAGCGAGTTTCGGTCCTGGCCGTGGACTCGGACCGTTTGGCGGACGTTGCCTGGTGGCGCGACGATTTCGCGGACGGCAGCGGGCTGGCCGATCTGATGACGATGATCTCACCGAACCAGGACTCCCCGCGGGGACTACCGCTACCTGATGGCACCACCGGACTGTCGTTGTGGGCGATGACGACTCAAACCGGTGCATTTCCACGGGAACCATTGATTGGCATGACTGCCCGACTGCGTGATGGCGCCGGCCGTTTCTACGACGTGCCACTGGGCGACGTGAGGGAGACCCGCCAGTGGGAATCACTCCAGGGCGATACCGTCCTTCGCCTTGGCCGGGGAGGCCGACCAACCGAAGACCCCGACGTTCCTCGGCTCGACGTGCCGCCACACTCTCTGATCAACCTGCAAATTGCCGGAAGGACTACCGGCGATCGCCCCGGCATACTTTTTGTGGACGGATTGACGGCCCAAACCGAGGCCGGCGAAGTTGTCGTCGCCGGGCTGAACACCGCCGACGGATGGAGCGTGATTGAAGACTATGTTCGACCCGGGCTCTACTCGGTGGAAACCAGCCGCAACGTGGCCAGATCCGGCACCACCGGGTCGGCGGTTTTCAGCTGGGCTCCGGGCGGGATCGGCGCACCGGGATTGTGGCCCGGTCAGGACGCTCCGCCCGTAAAGGCGGTGGTCAGTCCGGCAATACTGGAAGCGACTGGCACCGAGATTGGCGACCAAATCAGCCTCGGCATGTCGACCTTCGCTCTGCCAATCAGGATTGTCGGCGTCGCCGAGTTTTTCCCCACGGTAGACCCGCGCGTGCAGGCCTTCATAATCACCGACCTCGGTGAGTTCGTCGAATACGCCAACCGACATAGCCGGCGTATATTCGGCGGCTCGGGCGAGGTTTGGCTGGATCGTGATATCGCTCCCGGTGCTCTGGAACACGCTCTCGCCGAGGCCGAAGTCGCGGTGTCCAGCATGGACCAATTGGGCCTGACCGCGGGCAGGGCTTTTGTCGCGGAGGAAGAGGCGGCTCTGCGCGGTAAGGAGCCCCTTGCCAACGCGGGCTGGGGCGGGCTGCTGGTGATCATGTTCCTCGCTCTGGCGCTGGCCAGCGCAACCGGGATCGGGTTGTACTGCTGGCTGGATACCCGGGAACGTCAAACCGAGTTCGCCCTGCTGCGGACACTGGGAAGCACGCGGGGGCAGTTGAACGGAGTGGTCTGGTTCAACCTCGCCATCGTTGTGATTGCGGGCGTGGCCGTCGGAACCTGGGCCGGCGCCCAGATCGGCGCGGCGCTGCTTCCCGTCCTGGAGGTCGCCGAGGGAGGCGTCCGCGCCACGCCCCCACTGACTTTGGAAACCGACTGGCGGATGCTCGCGCTGGCCTACGCGGTGTTGGCCACGGTGAGTGCGGTTACCGTGGTTTGGCTGGCTTTCGTGACCAGCCGTCTGGAGGTTCAGCGAGTGCTTCGAGCCGGCGAGGGCGGCTAACGGCCCAATTACACCAGTCCCAGGCTGCGACACATCTCCAACATGGCCTTAGCGGTTTCCTCGTGGGCCACGTCGACCATATCGCCAGCGTAGGTCACGGCTGCCGTACCCTGGCGCCGGCTCTCTTCCATGGCGTCCAGCAATCCCTGCCAGAAGGCAATCTCTTCGGGCGTCGGCGTGAAGATATCGTTCACAATTGCTACGTGGGAGGGATGAATCAGGTGCATCCCCGTGTATCCCAAGGCTTTCAGGTTGTTGGACCAGTAGCGTAGACCCTCAAGGTCACGAATGTCGAACCAACCGCCGCTGATGGGCCACTGGATCCCGGCGGCCCGGCTGTCCATCAGGACCTTGCTGCGCAGGTAAAGAGTTTCCGCGCCCTCCAGGGTCCAGCGGTAACCCACGCTGCGGGCGGTATCCCCTCCCTTGCCACCGCTCCCGCCCATATGGGCGACCCGGTCCGATGCCATGGCGATCTCGTAGGCCATGCGGATTCCGGACGCCGTCTCCAGCCCGGGGTCGATGCAGACGGTGTTCAGCTCCATGCCGGCCTTGCGCTCGAAATAGCGCAGCAGCACGTCCGCTTCAACCACGTCCGCCGGAGTTTCGACCTTGGGCAGCAGGATGCCGTAGAGCCCGGGCCGGGTGACCGCTTCCAGGTCGAACCCGGTCAACCCGGTCTCCAGCCGGTTCACTCTCACGAAAAGGGTCTGCCCGCGTTCAGACAGTTCGTCTATCATCCTGGCGACCAGCGGGCGCGCCGCGTCCTTGTCGTACTCCGGAACCGAGTCCTCCAGATCCAGGATCAGCGCGTCCGGGCCATACTGGGGCGCCTTGCGCATCCAGTCTTCCTTGTTCCCAGGCACGAACATGACGGAGCGCAGGGGCTTGGTGGTGATTCGGGGCATGGTTGTGTTTCTCCTGAAACGACCGGGGCAGGTTAAATTGGGGATGGCTTCCGATGGGATGGTTCCCGATGGGTATGCGTAGCGAAATCTCGCTGAGGACAGCCTGACTATGCCTACAGGGCGAAGCCTAGATCACGCCGTCGCCCTGCAGCGCGGCCAATCCATCCGCATCCACACCGCAAAGCGCCTTGAGCACCTCGGCGTTGTGCATGCCCAGGGACGGCGCGCCCGGAACGTCGGGGAGCGGCTGGCCGTCAAACAACACTGGAAAGCCGGCGACCACCTCGTCCACTTCGCCGTTGAAGGCCGCGTTGAGCATCGGCCTCAACGCCCCTCGATCACGGAAATGATCGTCATCCAGGATTTCGGGCACCGTGCGGACCGGAGCGCAGGGCACGTCGCCGGCAGACAGACACTCGAGCGCCTCGGCCCGGCTCATTTCGCCGATGCGGGCCTGGACTTCAGCTCGCGCAGCGCCAGCGTTCTCCGACCTGATCTGGTAACGCGCAAATCGGTCGTCTTCGATGAGTTCGGGCGTTCCGATTGCGTTGCACAGGCGACGCCACTGGTCGTCGCTGGCGGCGGTGATGATGACGGCGCCGTCACTGGCCTGGTACTGGCCGGTGGGGCCGCTGCGGCTGTTGTTACCGGTGCGCAATGGGATGCCAGCCGCCATGTCCTCTTCCAGGTTTTCCATCAACATCAATGACGCGAGAGTGTCCATCATCGACACGTCCAGGTAAGCTCCCCGGCCGGTACGCTCCTTTTCTCGCAGGGCGGCCAAAATGGCTGTAGACGCGAACATCGGGGTCACCAAATCGCCGATGTAGAAACCCACCCGGGTCGGCGGTCCATCGGGCTCGCCGTTGATGTCCATCAAGCCGCTCATACCCTGGATCTGCGGGTCGTGGGCCGGCTGCTGGGCGTAAGGGCCGGTCTGGCCGTATCCGGAGATGCTGGCGTAGATGACGCCCGGGTTCACTGTAGCCACGTCCGGGTAACCGAGGCCCAGCCGGGTCATCGAGCCGGGCGCCAGGTTCTCCAGGACCACGTCGGATTGGCGAGCCATTTCGAGAAACAGTTCCCGACCACGCGGGTTCCTCAAGTCCAGGGTTACGCTCTTGACGCCCTGGCTCCGCTTCAAAAACCGTGTTGCGATGTGCTTCCCGGTTCGTTGCTCAGAATGTATCCCGTCGGGACCGGCGAAAGGACCATTGCCGCGCACCGGATCTCCCCGGCCGGGTATCTCGATTTTAATTACCTCCGCGCCCAAACGCGCCAGCGTCATACTCAGGAATGGTCCGGCGAGGAACACGGTAACGGCCAAAACCCGCAAGTCTGAAAGTGGCTGCATTCTTACGTTCCGCCTATTCTAGGGTGCCCGTTGGCGGATAGCACACGCCCCGCCCAACGCGACGGGAGTGTAACACGCAGGCGCATCCAATCGGGTTTCACGCTCGTAGGCAAAGGCAGCGCGCCAAAGCGCAAGAAGGACGAAAATACTGACGATGCAAAGAGTTGAACCCATAACCGTCAATGATATTCATTCGCAACTGAACGAAACCGGTGTACGGGAAATCATTGCTCCTCATTCTGTCTCGGAGGCGCGGCAGGCTGTAACCGCGGTTCGCAACGCCGGACAAAGCCTCAGCATTGCGGGCGGCTTTCATTCCATGGGCGGTCAGCAATTCCTGTCTGACGGGACGCTGCTGGATACACGGCATCTGCGCCGCATAGTCGCGTTGGACGCGGAGAGAGGTATTGTCACCGTGGAAGCGGGGATCCTTTGGTCGGAGCTGGTAACCGGACTCCGCGAACTGCAGCAGGACCGTCCACGGCGCTGGAGCGTCGTGCAGAAGCAGACCGGGGCGGACCGGCTCAGCGTCGGCGGCGCCCTGGCGGCAAACGGCCACGGCCGCGGTCTCACCTATCGACCCATTGTCCAGGACGTGGATGCGTTCGAAATGATTGACGCCGACTCCAACCTGGTCAGATGCGACCGAAAGCACAACTCCGACCTTTTCCGGCTGGTCATCGGCGGTTACGGGCTGTTCGGCGTGATAACCAGCGTCGACCTGCGCCTCATGCCAGCCCACCGCGTGCGCCGCGTGGTGGAAATTACCACCATCGACAGGCTGGAATCCCATTTCAAGGAGCGGATCGCGGACGGTTTCACCTACGGCGATTTCCAGTACCGCACCGACGAGGACTCGCCGGGGTTCTTGAGTGACGGCGTCCTGTCCTGCTATCGGCCGATTGGCAATGAGGAGGCCCCAACCACCTCGCAGCCGCAAAACATGCTCACCGAGGCCGCCTGGCGGCAACTGCTCTATTGGTCCCATGCCGACAAGGCCCGCGCTTTCGATGAATATGCCGGCTTCTACCGGAGCACCGACGGACAGACCTACGACAGCGACACCTTCCAGCTTAGCCAGTACATAGACCATTATCACCATGAACTCGACCGGCGGCTTGGGCGCGCCGTCCCGGGCTCCGAGACGATTACCGAACTATACGTGCCGTTGCCGGAACTGCCGGGCTTCATGGAAGCGGCGGCCTCTGAATTGCGGCGTCGGGAAGCTAATGTGATATACGGCACCATACGCCTCATCGAGCGCGACGACGAAACGGTCCTCAACTGGGCCAGGCAACGCTACGCCTGCATCGTCGTCAATCTTCACGTGGACCACGATCCGTCCGGTATCCGGCGCGTGGGCGACACGCTGCGGGCCCTCATCTACCTGGCAATCGACCGCGACGGCAGCTATTTCCTCACCTACAATAAATTCGCCACGCCCGACCAGTTGGCGGCGTGCTACCCGCGGTTTTCGGAGTTCCTGTCCTGCAAGACGCATTACGATCCGCACGGCGTGTTTTCCAGCGACTGGTTCCGGACGTACGCCGGGGAGTCATGATGCCAGCGGCCACTGGCCCCAAACTGTGGTCCGTCGTTGCGGTCGCAGCGCTTTCGGCCGCGTTCCTGGTCCGGGTGGCGGGACAGGCCGTCCAGCGGTGGTTCCCGCAGGGATTTCTGCCTCCCTTCGAAGCCTGGCAAGGCAGCGGTATTCCGTACCCCTCGCTGCTGGCGTGCCAGATTGTCATCATCGCCCTGTTGGCCGTGGCGATTTGCAGCATGGTGCACCGGGCGCGGTTATTGAGCGGGAAGGGCAGCCGGTGGGTGATGATCATCGGATGCGCGTATTTCGTCCTTATGCTGGCGCGCTTGGTGCTCGGCTTGACCGTCCTTGGTGACTCCGCCTGGTTTACGGCCTGGATTTCCGCGCTTCTGCACCTGGACCTGGCGATCGTTATCATCCTTTGGGGCCGGGACCAGCATCGCCTCGCCCGGACCGGCAACACCGGATGAGCGATGCGTTTCCCTTGGGCCAACATCGCGCTCATCGTCCTGGTCGTCGCCGAGTTGCTGACCGGCTACCTGGGCCTCACCCACTCCAACCCCGAGTGGATCGGCGCGATGCACCTGCACCGGATCTTTGGGTTCGCCATCCTGGCGCTCTTCGCGTGGAAATCGCGGAACATCCTCGGTTCGCTGCGTACCGGGAGCAACTGGCGCGGGTCCTTGAACTCGATGCTGTGGTCCATCGTGCTGCTGCTGGGGCTCCTGATTGTGCTCGCCCTCGGACTGGCTTGGAGCCACCTCGGCGCTTACAGTTGGCTGGGTTTCTCCGGCACGACCATCCACATGAACCTGGCGTGGATGCTGATACCCCTGCTGCTTTGGCATTCGTTCCGGCACCGGATCAGCCTGCGCTCGCGTTATCTGGTTGACCGCCGTCACGTACTCCGGGTAATCGGTCTGGCAATGGCCGGTTTATTGGCCTGGAGGACCGCGGAGTTGGCCGGAGTGTTGGCAAGCGGCCCGGGCGCCGGCCGTCGGTTCACGGGCTCATACCCCGAAAACGGCTCTGATTTTCCGGTCACCATGTGGCTGAATGACCGGGTGCCCGCCATCGACGCTTCGACCTGGAACCTCCGGGTCGAAGGTCATGTGGAAGCCCCGTATCGCATGGGACTTGGGGAGCTCCAGGCGTGGAACGAAAAACTCACCGCGACCCTGGACTGCACCGGCGGATGGCACACCACTCGGGAGTGGGAGGGCATACCGGTTGCCCAACTGCTGGCGCAAGCCAAACTCAAACCCGGAGCCGGCAGTATCACGATCCGGTCGCGCACCGGATACTTCCGCAGATATTCACTGGCCGAAGCCGACCGCGCGTTGCTGGCCATCCGCGTGGGCGGCGAGCCGCTCTCCGCCGGACACGGTTTTCCGGCCCGAATGGTCGAGCCGCACAAGCGCGGCTATGATTGGGTGAAGTGGGTGGATTCGATCACGGTCAACCAGACGGGTAAGCTGTGGCAACCGCCACTGCCGCTTACCTGAACGCGTCGTTGCGCCGCGCCAAGGTGCGCCGGGACGCCGCACATCCCGGGTGCGGGCCTGGCGTGTGCCGCAGATGCGCGGTTGGTCTGCTTCCCAGGGTTGGGGCGGGAGCGGGGGCTGTGCTAAAATCGGGACGCAAGTACTACCAGCAGCGAGGCGACTTATGACCAACATCGTGCTCTCAAACACCAACTATAATGTCGTCGGCACGCGGCCTGTTCGCCACGACGGCGCCGACAAGGTAACCGGGCGGGCCAAATACGGCGCGGACTTTGAAATGAGCGGGATGCTCTACGCAAAAGTTCTGCGTAGCCCCCACGCCCACGCGAGAATTAAGTCCATCGACACCTCGGCCGCCGAAGCGCTGGCCGGCGTTCGCGGTGTTGTGACGGGCGCCGATTTGCCCATCGCCGGCAAGGAGAACCCCCCGATGTCGGCGCGCGCGGCCAGCAACAACATTCTGGCTGCCGACAAAGCCCTGTTCCGCGGGCACCCCATCGCGGCCGTTGCTGCCGACTCCGCACACGTCGCCGAAGAGGCGGTCAACCTCATCAAGATCGAGTACGAAATCCTGAAGGCCAGCACCAATGTCCTGGACGCCATGAAGGACGACGCCGATCTGCTCCACGAGGACATGACCACCACCGAGTTCGGCGAGGAAACCGACAAGCACAGCAACGTCTCCAACCGTTTCGTTTACGAACAAGGCGATGTGGAAGCAGCGTTTGCGAGCGCCGACTTCGTCATCGAGCGGGAATTCAACACGCGCACCGTGCATCAGGGCTACATCGAGCCGCAGAACGCCTCCGCGTTCTGGAATGCCGACGGATACCTGACGGTGTGGACCAGCACACAAGGCGCATTCGTTGCGCGCGACGCCTTGGCCGGCGTGCTCGATTTGCCAGTGTCCCGCATCAAGGTCGTGCCCATGGAGATCGGCGGCGGATTCGGCGGAAAAATCCCGCTTTACCTGGAGCCGGTGGCGGCGCTGCTTTCGAAGAAGACCGGCCGCCCCGTCAAGATGCAGATGAGCCGCACCGAGACGTTCGAGGCAACCGGCCCCACGGCCGGCGCGTACGTCAAGATCAAAATGGGAGCCAAGAACGACGGCACGCTGGTCGCCGCCGACGCGGTGCTGATGTATGAAGCTGGGGCATTCCCCGGATCTTCACCGGTGACCGCCGGCGCCCAGTGCGTGTTCTCTCCTTACGCCCTCGAAAACCAGCGGGTTGAGGGCTACGACGTGGTCACCAACAAGCCGCGCTCCTTCGCCTACCGCGCTCCTGGCGCGCCCATCTCCGCCTTCGGCGGCGAGCAGGTCGTTGACGAACTGGCTGCCAAGTGCGGCATGGACCCGCTGGAGTTTCGCCTGAAGAACGCCAGCAAGGAGGGCAACCGCCGGGTCGACGGCCCGCAGTTCCGCGTGATCGGCAACGTTGAAACCCTGGAGGCCGCGAAGGACACGGACCACTACAAGTCCGAGCTCTCCGGCCCCAACCGTGGCCGGGGGGTGGCCAGTGGATACTGGATGAACATCGGATTGGCGTCCAGCGCGAGCATCAGCGTCAACGCCGACGGCACCATTGGTTTGGTGGAGGGATCCACTGACATTGGCGGCTCTCGGGCGTCCATCGCCATGCAGGCGGCCGAAGTGCTTGGCATACCCGCCGAAGACGTCCGGCCCAGTGTCGGCGACACCGACGCGGTGGGTTACACCTTCCTGACCGGCGGCAGTCGTACGACCTTCGCCACCGGCTGGGCGGCCTACGAGTGCGCCGAGGAAATCAAGCGCAAGATGATCGATCGCGCCGGCCAGATCTGGGAAAAGGACCCTTCGGAGATTGACCTGGCCGACGGCATCTTCAAGCACAACTCCGACGAGGACCTGCAGATGTCCTTCAAGGAACTGTCCTCGCAACTGGCGCGGACCGGCGGCCCCATCTCCGCGCAGGTCAGCGTCAGCCCCGGCGGCGAGGGTGGAGCCTTCGGCACCCACCTGGTGGACGTCGAAGTCGATCTCGACACGGGCAAGGTGGACGTGCTGCGGTACACCGTGGTACAGGACGCCGGAAAGGCCATCCACCCCAGCTACGTCGAAGGCCAGATGCAGGGCGGCGCCGTACAGGGAATCGGTTGGGCGCTCAACGAAGAGTACTTCATGAACGACTCCGGCGACATGGTGAACTCCAGCTTCCTGGACTACCGGATGCCGACCAGCCTCGATCTGCCCATGATCGATACGGTCATCGTGGAGAAGGCCAACCCCGGACACCCCTATGGTGTGCGTGGCGTGGGCGAGGTGCCGATCGTTCCTCCCATGGCCGCCGTCGCCAACGCCATTCACGACGCCATCGGTATTCGCATGGATAATCTGCCCATGTCCCCCGGTGCCATCCTGGAACAGCTTTGGGACACCAACGGCAGCTGACTTTCGCGGACACAACGATGTCATTCACCCGGCGGCGGTTGCCAATCGCCGCCGGTATTCGTAAGCGACAAGCCCATCAGGAGGCCACGAACCATGGCTCGCGTACCCTTTGCCACCAGGGAAACAATGGACGCCGCCGGACAGGCGGTCTGGGATGAAATCGAAACCTCACGCGGTGGGGTGCAGCGCAACTACGCCGCGATCCTGAACAACCCTCAAGCGGCGAGCAATTTCGCCCATCTGGGCGGTTACGTCCGCTTTGAAACGCCGCTGCCGCCCCGGGTCAAAGCAGTGGCTGTCCTGACGGCGGCCCGCGAGGCCTGCGGCCACTACGTCTGGACGGTGAACCAACCGGCCGCCCGCAACGCCGGGCTGGGCGACGCCGAAATTTCCGCGATCCACGAATACCGCGCCCCCAACGGGCTCACTGGCGACGATGCCGCAGTATCGGGTTTTGTGATCGAACTGCTGCGTCAGCACCGCATATCCGACGCCACTTTCGCCGAGGTCGAGGGCATCATCGGCGACGCCGGCATCGTCGACCTGCTGGTGGTGGTCTCCTACTACCACGGCCTGGCCCACGCCCTGCAGGCCCTGGCGGTTGAGCTGCCCGACGGCACGGCGGACGCGCTGACTTACTGAGTTCACCCACCAACCGGACAAGACGAAGGAGGTTACGACATGCCCGCCGACTACGCGTACTTCGTTCAGATGGATATCCCGGCTGACTGGGAAGCCGAGTTCAATCGCGTCTACGACACCGAACACGCAAAATACCTGTGCCAAGCTCCGGGGGTGCACTCCTGCAACCGTTACGTGCTGGAATCGACGGACGCGGACAAGTTCGCCCAATACGCTGCTTTCTACGCCATCGACGAGCCGGGAGTGCCGTGGTCCGAGGGTTGGAGCATTGAGAGCGAAAAGGGCGATTGGGTGAACAAGATACGCCCCCGCGCTACCAATCGCACCCACACCATGCTGAAACGGACCTCCGACGCCGGCGACGAATCCACCGAAGCTCCGTACATCTTCGTGGTGCGTACCGACATCTCAGGCGAGGTCGAGGAGGAGTTCAACCGCCTCTACGATACCGTCCATCTGCCCGGCCTGTGCGAGGTCGACGGTGTCCTGGGCGCTCGACGATACCGCGTGGAGACCACCAACGCCGACGGCTTTCCGAAGTACGCGGCCGTATACCAGATCGACAACCCGTCAGTAATCGACTCCGATCCTTGGAAGGCCGCGGTGCAGGACGAATGGACCGCTAAAGTCCGCGACAAGTGCGTCGGCCTTACGCGAACCATCATGCGCCACGTGGCTCGACACCCCTCGGCCTGAAACCGGTGGCGATGGAGGTCACCATCCACACCGACGGCGCCTGCCTGGGGAACCCGGGGCCGGGCGGCTACGGCGTTATCCTGGACCACCAGGGCCGCCGCAAGGAATTGTCCGGAGGATATTCCCTTACGACCAACAACCGGATGGAACTACTCGCCGCGATCGCCGGCCTCGAAAGCCTCACCCGACCCTGTCGGGTTACGCTTTATTCCGACTCCCGCTATCTCGTGGACGCCGTCAACAAGGGGTGGGCGGCGAAATGGCGCAACAACGGCTGGATGCGCAACAAACGCGAGCCTGCGGTCAACCCCGACCTTTGGGAACGCTTGTTGGATCTGCTGGAACGACACCCCACAAATTTCAATTGGGTGCGAGGGCACAGCGGAAATGCGGGCAACGAACGGTGCGACGCGTTGGCCACCGCCGCGGCACGGTGCAAAGATCTTCCCGACGACCCAGGCTATCCGCCGGTTGACGGTCGAAAATTGCCGTTATAGCTTCCCAGCAAGGCAAAAAAAGGAGCGGCCGATCCCAAAGGGCGGAGTCGCTGGAGGAGCGGCTCACTACCGGTCGCTGGCCTACTATTTTATCCGCGCGGTCGTTCAGTTGCAACGGGCATCATAATTTCGCTACAATCCGCTAATTGCAACCTGATTCAGGAACAGAAAGGGGAACCACCATGGCCGTATCCGCCAGCACCATCCGCAACGTTGCCCTGCTCTCCCATAGCGGTGCGGGCAAGACCACCCTCGCCGAAAACATTCTGTTCAATGCCAAAGTAATTAATCGTATCGGCAGAGTGGAGGACGGCAACACCGTTTCCGACTACGAACCCGAGGAAACCCGGCGGACTTCCAGTGTCCAGGCCAGCTTGCTGCGGATCAGCGATGGCGACAATAAGATCAACATGTTGGACACCCCGGGCTATGACGAGTTCATCGGCGAGGCGATTGCCGCGATGCGGGTGGTTGAGTCCGCGTTGATACTGGTGGCCGCTGCATCCGGCGTTGACGTTGGAACCGAGCGTGCTTGGGGCATGGCCCAGGATCGCGGCATACCGGTGGCCTTCGTGCTGAACAAGATGGACCGCGAGAACGCCAACTTTGAGCGCAATGTCCAAGAGTTGCAGGATATATTCGGGAGCCGCTGCGTGCCGTTCCAGTTGCCCATCGGAGAAGCTCAAGACTTCACCGGCTTGGTCAGCGTGATAGACCCGCCTGCGGACATACCTGCAGGCATTATCGGCGACTTCGATGCGGCTCGCGAGCGGCTCATTGAGGCAGTGGCCGAATCGGATGACGCCCTCGCCGACAAATACCTGGAGGGGGAGGATATCTCCGCCGCTGAGGTAACCGCGGGCGCGCGTGAAGCCATTCGCAACGGTGACCTCATCCCGATTTTGCTCACTTCCGCGACACAGAATATCGGAGTGGACGAACTGGTTCAGGTGATGCACGACTTCCTGCCGTCCCCGGCCGACATTCCTCAAACCTCTGGCGACGATGACGTCAAACCCGACGGTGCGGGTAGGGTTGCAGCGCTGGTGTTCAAGACAACATCGGACCCGTTCGTGGGCAAACTGTCGATGTTCCGCGTATTCCGCGGGTCGATCAAGTCCAACGGCGAGACCTACAACGTCAATCGAAACCAGTCCGAACGGCTGGGCCAGCTCTATTTGCCCCAGGGCAGCAGCCAGGACAACGTGGCCGAGGTGGTGGCAGGCGATATCGGCGCCATAGGCAAGTTGGGCTCCACGCTGACGGGCGACACCCTCTGCGCCAGCGATGCCCGGGTCACACTCTCCGGCATCAACTTCCCCAAGGGCTTTTACTCGCTCGCGGTTGTCCCGGCAACACAGGCAGATCTGGACAAAATGTCGACCTCATTGGCCAGGATAGTCGAAGACGACCCCAGCCTGCAGTTCACCCGCAATCCTGAAACCAACGAGAGTCTGTTGACCGGTCTCGGCGAGGTTCAGATTGAGGTGGCACTTGACCGCATCAAGAGGAAGTTCGGCGCCAGCCTGAACACCAAACTGCCCGTTGTCCCGTATCGGGAGACCATCACGCAGATCACCAACTCCGAGTATCGTCACAAGAAGCAGACCGGCGGCAGTGGGCAATACGGCCACGTGGTGCTCCGGCTGGAACCCAAGACACGCGACGAAGGCTTCGAATTCGGCAACGAAGTCACTGGCGGTCGGGTACCGCGCGAACTGATACCGGCCGTGGAAAAAGGCGTAGTGAACACACTGAAAGAAGGGGTGCTCGCCGGCTTCCCCGTTGTCGATCTCAAAGCAATCATCTACGACGGCAGCACACACCCCGTTGACGGCAAACCGATCGCGTTCGAGATTGCCGGCAGCCAGGCCCTGCGTCAGGGGATGACCAAGGCGTCTCCGGTTCTGCTGGAGCCCATCGTCAAACTGTACGTCACGGTGCCCGAAACCTATACCGGAGACATCATCAGCGACGTCAACAGCAAGCGCGGCCGGATCCTGGGCATGGTCCCCGAGGCCCGTTACACGATTATCGAGGCCGAAGTGCCCCAGGCCGAGGTGCTGCGGTACTCCCAAGACCTTCGCTCCATGACCGGCGGGCGCGGCTCGTATCGGTTCGAGTTCGGCCATTACGAACAGGTGCCGCAAAACATTGAGCAACGGGTGATCGATACCGCCAAGCAGTCAAAGGCGGCAGCCACCGCGTAAGAACGCGAGTATTACTTACGAGGATGCGGCGGCCCAGTTTGGGCCGCCGCATTTTTCCTCCGATCAGAACTCAGGACGTTCGAACATCGCATTGAACAAGGTTTTATAGGTAAACATCAGCCTTTTGTTGGATGGCGTGCCCCCTGCCTTTCGCAAATTCTGCAGAATGCCTTCGCGGCATTCGTCGAACATTGCGTCCTTCATCAAGTCCTTCGCGTCGCGTACCAGGTCGGCCACACTCACCGCCTTCAAGAATTCAGCATACTGTTGGGGGAAGAGTTGCGGCGCAATCATTCGGCCTACAGATGCGTTTGGTGAATAGTGCAGGATCGAGCCTTTCAGGCGAGGCGTCCCCTGTTCACCCAGAAACGTTTCCACTCGACTTCCGACAGCGATCACTGGGACCTCGGGTTTAGACACTAGTGCGAGCTCTTTCTTTAGCAACGGATACCACTTAGGCCACCTCTTGGAGGCAGTTTTCTTTGCTTGGCCGGTTGGCACCGCCCCTTTCGCCACATTGGTAATGAAGTACGTTAATCCCTCCTCACACAGAAAATTCCGCGCACTGTAATGCAGGGCGAAGTCGCCCACAGACGCACAAAAGTTCCTGATAGCAATAGGTGTACCGTCGGCAGTTCTGGCTGTCGATGGCTCCATCGCTACCAGCACGAAGTCAACCGGAGCTGTTGGTGGGACCGTGGGCAAGTAGTAGCTCTTGATCTCCGAGTTCTGAAAAAAGCTTCGTTGTCTTTTTTGACGCGCTCTCTGAACTCGAGTTCAAGAGCCTCGTACTCTTCATTAAAAGGCATTACTATCACCTACTCGGTCATCGGATTGACCTAAAATCCCCACGTAGGCTGGTATTCACCGAACACGTGGCGGAAAACACCCATCATTTCACCCAGCGTGGCTTCCGCCTTGACGGCCTCGATCAGCGGGTACATCAGGTTGGCCTCGCTGCCGGATCGCCGGGCCGCCGATTCCAGATCGCGCAAACGCGTTGCGACTTCGCGGTCACCACGCCGGCGCCTGACCTCGTTCAGATGGGCGAGGTGACGCTGTTCGCCGGCCTCGTCCACGCGGAGGATCGGGATCGACAGGCTGTCGTCGGCATCCACGTATTCGTTGACACCGACGGTGATGCGCTCTCTGCGGTCCTCTTCCTGCTGGTAGATGTAGGCAGCGTCGGCGATCTCTCGCTGGAAAAAGCCCGACTCCAGTGCCGGTATAACACCTCCCTGCCGATCGATCTGCTCGAAGTATTCGTAGGCGGCAGCCTCCACCTGGTTGGTCAGGGCCTCCACGAAATAGCTGCCACCCAGCGGGTCCACCGTATCAGTGACGCCCGTTTCGTGGGCGATGATCTGCTGGGTGCGCAGCGCCTGTAGGGCGGCCCCGGCCGATGGCAACGCCCAAGCCTCGTCCTTGCTGTTCGTGTGCAGCGACTGGCAGCCTCCCAACACCGCGGCAAGAGCCTGAAGGGAGACGCGGACCACGTTGTTCTCGGGTTGTTGCGCGGTCAACGACGCTCCGGAGGTCTGGGCGTGGAACCGCATCCACTTGGAGCGCTCGGTTTCGGCCCCGAAAGTCTCTTTCATCTCGCGCGCCCAGATGCGCCGGGCCGACCGGAACTTTGCGATCTCTTCGAAAAAGTCGTTGTGGACATTGAAGAAGAAACTCAGGCGGGGAGCAAAGTCGTCAACGACCATGCCTCGCTCGACGCAATGGCGCACGTATTCAAACCCGTCTCCCAGCGTGAACGCCAGTTCCTGCACTGCGTTGCTGCCCGCCTCCCGAATGTGGTATCCGCTGATGCTGACGGGGTTGAAACGGGGCATGCGGTGGGTGGCGAACTCGACAGTATCGACCACCAGGCGCATCGAGGGATGGGGCGGGAAAATGTACTCGTTCTGAGCGATGTACTCCTTCAGGATGTCGTTCTGTAACGTGCCGCCCAGCGAATCGATCGCTGCCCCTTGCCGCTCTGCCGCGGCGATGTACATGGCCCAGATGATTGCAGCCGGACTGTTGATGGTCATCGAAGTGGTGACCTGGTCCAACGGTATGCCATCAAAGACCGTTTGCATGTCTTCCAGGCAGGACACGGCCACCCCGCATTTGCCAAATTCGCCGCGCGCCCGCTCATCGTCGTGGTCATAGCCGTACAAGGTCGGCATATCAAAGGCGACGCTCAGGCCGGTCTCTCCCTGGTCCAAAAGGAAACGGAACCGTTCGTTGGTTTCGGCGGGCTGCCCAAATCCGGCGAACATCCGCATCGTCCACAGCCTGGAGCGGTATCCGGCGGGATGCACACCCCGAAGATATGGATACTCGCCAGGCAGGCCGATGTCTTCAAGAAATTCGGTCTCGGACAAGTCCGTTGGACTGTAGGCCGGCGCCAGGGGCAACTGGCTCAGGGTCTTGTACGCAGTCTTGCGCCTGGGAGCAGCGTCGGCGCGTTGCCGCCACGCTTCCGTCCGTTCACGCATGATGTCGTCGTCTCTCGATATTGCCACTGGTATCTCCTGCATAAGCGGGGCCGCTCGGAACCCCGGTCCTAGGGTACGTTCGGCTTGAAACGTATGGAAACGGCGGGACACAAGCTTTGCGGGGTAGTATATCGCACAGGCACTGAGCGGCGACTATCAAGAGGAGCATCGCCCTCACGCAATACCCAATTGGGTATTGCGTGAGGCGAAGCGACGTAGCGATCCGCCCGCCGGGACGACGTATCGTTCGCCAACGAGATTGCCGCGCTTCGCTCGCGATGACAGCAGAAAGGACGCTGGCATTGACCATGCAACGGGCGCTCGCAATGACAGCAGAAAGGACGCTGGCATTGACCATGCAACGGGCGCTCGCAATGACAACAGAAAGGACGCTGGCATTGACCATGCAACGGGCGCTCGCAATGACAGCAGAAAGGACGCTGGCATTGACCATGCAACGGGCGCTCGCAATGACAACAGAAAGGACGCTGGCATTGACCATGCAACGGGCGCTCGCAATGACAACAGAAAGGACGCTGGCATTGACCATGCAACGGGCACTCGCAATGACAACGAAACGGGCGCTCGCAATGACCGTTTGAACGCAAGTGGGTACGTGCCAGATGCGTCGGATAGTTGGTGCGGCCAGGTTCTCGGTGCAGTCAGGTTCTCGGTGCGGTGATTTGGTTGTCGGAGCGGTGATTTGGTTCGTTCTGCCAGAGCCTGATGGTCGTTGGCTAGCCCCACGGCCGGGGTGGTACGCAAAGATTTAACCCCTGTTTCGGATCACTGCGGGCAGACCACGAGGGTCATGGCCGCATCTCCCAGGATAGTGGCGTCTCCTGTGGCCGCTTGGGACCGCGCCGGCGAGTTTCCCGGGTGGGAACGGCGGCGGTCCCTGTCGTCGTACGACCAGGTATTGCGATTTTGATGCTAACGGATGGCCGTGAACGACCGTATGGCTCTGGCTGAGCGAATTATCATCTGACCGGATTGATTATGGAACAGGAGTTCGTAGCTGTCAAGAGGGGGTGTTGCTGCCGCGTACCATCAGGCGTACCCAGTTTGGCATTGGGCAGGACGAAGCGGCGACGGCTCTTCCGGCGACGAGATTGCCGCGCTTCGCTCGCAATGACACGGGATAGGGCGCTCGCAATGACCAACTGGGTACGCCTGAGGAGCATCGCCGCCGTGACGCTGGAAAGTCGTCCTCGTGCTGCGCCGGTCATGCTCGTTCGCAACCCCGAAGGTAACTGTTCAGACTTGAGGGGTTCTTCGGCCTTTCCGACTGGTTGTGGACGGGTGGCCAAGCACAGAATCTGTTTTGCAAACCGATCTCGTCCCCTCAAACGTGAACAGTTACCCCCGAAGGCACGCTGTGCCACGACTTTCAAAAGTGTGCTAGGGTAGATATGTCATGAAGCGTGGGAAACCCATCATGCCCATCGTTGCGAGCGAAGTGTCTCGTCAATCCCTTCTACGCATTGCGCTTCTGGTGGCCGTGTTGGCTGTTTGCGCAGCGCTGGTGGCTTGCGAGCAAACAGCCACAGAAGCGCCGGACAGTGACTACGGGGCTACCGTTGAAGCGTTGTTGCCCACCGTCGATCCCACGGTGTCGCCCACTCCGACATCGGCCCCACCCACCGACATGCCGGCGCCAACGTATACCCCGAGGCCTCAGCCCACCTATACACCCTGGCCCATGCCGACCAAGGCTGCGACCGAAGACCGGCAACGGGCGATACCGTTCGACGCGCAGATGCTGGGCGGATCGGAATTTTCGCTGCGGGAAGCCTACGGTTCGCCAACCCTTCTGGCATTTTGGGCTCCCTGGTGACCACACTGTGGGCGGGAGTTGCCCGCCGTAGCATCCCTCTACCGGGAAAAACTGGATGCCGCCGGTATCGATGTGATCGGAGTTTCGCAGTTCAACACCTCCGAGGCGGCAACGGTCGCATTTGTGGAGCGCAATCAGCTCACCTTCCCCAACGTATATGACGAACAGGCCCAACTGGCTGGGGCATATGGCATCAGGGGAGTCCCCAGCTACGTGTTCATCGACAAACAGGGCCGGATCGCCCATGTCAGCTCTGGAGCGCGGGGCGTCGATTTGATCGAGTCCTGGCTGGACCAACTATCAGCGGAATAATTTGCGTCGGGATTCACTGATCGTCATCTCTTGCGCCGATCAACTATTGACCGTACAATTGTTCGTAATTCGAACATGAGGTCGCAAAATGAGCGCTTATCCTGCTGCACAAAAGAACAATGGCTCCATGGTACCGACCGACGCACCCCGCATGATAGCAAGGTGGGAGCGATTGGGCCGTCCTGCCATCGAGTTGGAGCCCGGGGTCATCGTGAGCAACCTGGAACGATGGTTGTACAACAACCCGCCGGCACCGGGACCGACCCTCGGAAGAATTCGAGAATACCTGTACGTCGACACTTTCGGCATTAGTGCAAAAGCAGCCTGAACTTGCCGTGACGTTGCGCCTCTACCACGATTTGGCCCACCTCTGGCCGATCATCAGCCCGCCGGCGGAATACCGGGTCGAAGCGGCGGAGTGGCGAGATCTGATCTGGTCGGAGTTCGGATGGACAGGAAACCAACCGGCGTGGGACCCGAGAGCCAAGTTGTTGGATCTGGGCTGCGGTGGCGGGCATCTGCTGTCGCACTTCACGTCCTATTTCACCACGGAAGCCGTGGACTTATCCCCTGAGATGTTGGAAATCTCGCGGGGTCTGAACCCGACCACCGTCCACCACCTTGGAGACATGCGCACCATCCGCCTCGGGCGCACCTTCGAGGTGGTCACCATTCACGACGCCGTGAACTATATGGTGACCGAAGAAGACCTGCGCGCGGCAATCGAAACCGCTCAACTGCATCTTGACCCCGGTGGGTTGGTCCTTCTTGCTCCAGACAGCCTGCGCGATACGTTCGGCGGCTCCCGGGTAGTGGACTGGACGCGCGAAACCGAAGACCGGTACGTGACTTTCATCGAATATGTCGCACAGCCGTCGCCTGAAGCGACCACGCTCGAGTCGGTTTTCCTGTTCATAATCAACCGCGACGGCGAGATCCAGGTGGAAGTGGACCGCCATACCAGCGGGCTGTTTCCCAAGTCCCTGTGGCTGGACTCGCTGAGTGATGCCGGGCTGGAGGCAAAATACGTGCAGACCGACGGGTACGCGGGCGGCTTCGGGGGCAATCTGTTCGTGGGGCGAATGCCAGGTTAGACCAGAACGACATCCGGCCAGTCGTTTGGGGCAGGGCCGCCAAGGCGAGTTATAATTCCCGCAGATCCCAGGAGGCAGCGACCATGACCCAACCGAACGCAATCGCTACCGAGCGCCTTTGGACTTACGACGCTGTACGCGTTAGACAGGCAGGAGCGGAAACCCGCGTGACGCTATCGGCCGAGGACATCGCCGAATACGCGGCCTGCGCTCAAAACCCCGACCCCAGATATTCGATGCCGGCCCTCGGGCAGGATTCCAGGCGCGTAATTGCAATGCCCACCATGGCGTTGACCTACGCGCCGTTGCTCCGGGACGAAATCGCCGAAGCAAACGGTTTCGTGGCGCAGGAGCGATCGCAAACCAACCGCCGCCAGACCCCATTCGCCAAGTGCGAGATGCGCTGGTATCGACCCGTGCGTTCGGGCGAAACTCTTACCGGCACGCGCCGGGTGCACCAGAAATACGAGCGGCGGGGCAGCAAGTTCGTGACGTTTCGGGTTTCCGCATTTGACGAGGCCGGCGCGGTCGTCGCCAGCTACGACTACACCTGCATATTCGAATATTCAGCCGGGCAACGGTCGGTTCCCGAGCTGTATTCCGGCGCACCTCCCACCGACGACGTGGCGGCGGGTCCGGACCCGGCGCAGTTCCTCACCTGGGAGGACGCCCATGCTGGAACTCCTCTGCCCCGCACGCTGTCAGTTGGCGAGACCACCGAAAACATTCTCCGCAAAAACGCCCACCGACTGGCCGGCCGTACCAGCGAAAGCAACATTCACACCGACGAGGAATTCGCCCGCCAGAACATATTCGGCGGAGCGGTCAACGCGGGACCGGCGACAATGTCCTACGTGGACCGGTTCATCGGACTAAACGTCCCGCCTGATGCCCTGTATAACGGCGGAAACCTGGTGATGCGGGCCATCACCCCATTTCGTGCCGGCGACGTGGTGACCTTTTCGGGCGAAGTGACTGGAACGGGCGGCAACCTGTACGGCCAACGCAAGGTCCAGTGCCGCATTCGGGGCGTCAACCAGCGCGACGAACTCGTGTGCCTGTCGGACGCTACGCTAAGCTTCGGATAATCGCCATGGAAGCACACGACGACAGCGACGTTCTGGAAACCCAGGTGCGATCCGCTCTGAACGATCTGGCGTTCGCCGCATGGGAATGGATTTCTATCGATCCGCAGTACGGGGACACCGCTGACTTTTGCGCCCAGTACGGCTACGACCTGGCTCATTCCGCCAACACCATCATCGTCGCCAGCAAACGGGGAGCCGCCGCCTATTGCGCGTGCATCGTGCGGGCCTGTGACCGCCTGGACGTGAATCGGCGAGTGCGCCACCTGATGGGGGTGTCTCGGGCCTCGTTCGCGACTCCCGAAGAAACCCGCGAGGTGACGGGCATGATGATCGGCGGCGTGACGGCTTTGGCATTGCCGGACGACTTGCCCATTTACGCCGACGAGCGATTGTTGGAAATGGACTACATCATCCTGGGGGCAGGAAGCCGGTCGGCCAAGGTGAAAATGCCTCCGCAGGAACTGAGGAAGTTGCCTAGCTTGGAATTCATAGACGGTTTGTCCCAGTCGGGCGGTTAGCGGCGCCGGCAATGCCGGGCTGGAGTCGCTATAATGGCCCCGACTCGCCGCATCGACCTGCCGCGCCCCGGCGCGGACAGCGACGGAGGTACCATGCCCATCATCCAACGTCCTTACGTTCCGCCCGAGGATAAGCCTCCCCAGGAGGAAACTTACGTCAACCCGGGCGACATCGCCTCCCTAAACGTGAACACGGCGGCCGCGCCGACCGCATCTCCAGCCGAGGGTCCCAGTTCACTGGACCCCATCACGTTTTACAGCGACTCGTTCCACATCTTTAGCAGCCTGTACTCGGCTGTGCTGTTCTTCGGCGAGCAGGTTGAAGAGCGGGAACCTATCCTGCGGGCACGCATCAAGGTCAGTCCTCAGATGATGAAAGCCATCGCAGTGCTGTCAGCCAAGCACGTGCGGGATTACGAAGCAGCCGTTGGCCCGATCACGTTGCCCGATCAAGTCTACGCCGCCTGGGAGATCGAAACCGACGGTCACGCTCACTAACCCGCGAGGCCTGGAATGACCGCTCCTGAACAACCCGGCGAGGCGACGGAACCCCGATATGGGCTCCGGGACCCGACCGATGACATTGGCGATGGCCGGACACTGGCTGAGGACATCTCCCTGCCGGTCGCGGTCGTTCCCAACACCAACGCCGCGCTGCCTGACGCTTGGACGTGGAAAAACACCTCGACCAGCCAGCCCAACGCCGCCACGTTCCACATCAACCATAGCGACGTCACTCGAGCGTTTGCCGACGTGCTCACCGGCGACGATAGCCCTCGCGAAGCGCCTTTCGTGGTTTCGAAGGACATCCCGGTGGTTATCATCGATAGCCTGGACCAGTATTGGGCCGGCGAATCCCGCGCGGCGCTGCCTCTCAACGGGCTCAGAGTCCCGGTGTCCGCAGATACGGTGGCAGAGGCCAAACGCAAGCTCGCTGCGGATCTCGCGGCCCAGGCGCGCCTGCTGTTGCTCCTGTCGCGCGGCGGGACACCGCTAGCTCCGGAGCTTCAGGCCAACTTTCTGATGTTGACCGAGGTGTTGAGCCCGCGCGAACGGTAATCGGGTCGACAGTTGCCCAAGAAGTGGGGCCGGTTTTGAACCGGCCCCACTTCTTTTTGGGTGAACGGCAGACACACGTTACTGTCCGTTCGCCTCCTGCATAGCTGCCAGCACCGCCGTCGGCGACAGCGGGAGCTTGTTCACTCGAACCCCCGTTGCGTGGTAGACGGCGTTGTGCAACGCGGCCAGAGGGGGAATGATCGGGGCTTCGCCCACGCCCCGCAATCCGTAGGGGTGACGCGGGTTGGGAACTTCCACCACCACGGTTTCGATCATGGGCAGGTCCAACGCCGTCGGCATGCGATAGTCAAGGAAGCTGGAGTTGAGCATGTGTCCGTCATCCGCATAGGTGTAGTCTTCCGACAACGCCCAGCCCAACCCTTGCACGGTGCCACCCTGCATCTGTCCCTCGACATAGCTGGGGTGCACCGAGGTCCCGGAGTCGATGAACGCCGTGCACCGGAGGATTTCCACCTTGCCGGTGTCGGGATCAACTTCCACATCTACGATGTTACCGGCGAAGATTGGGCCGACGCCGGTTGACGTGGCGGAGGCAGAAGCGGTGAGCGGACCGCCGGTGCGCATCATGCGGCCAGCAGCCTCGGCGAATGTCATGCATTCCTCGGTGCTGGTGCACGTGAACACACCGTCAGCGAAGGTGACGTTTTCTGGGTCGACCTCCCACACCATCGCGCAACGCTGGGCCATTTGGTCGCGCAGGTCTTCCGCAGCGGCGATGGCGGCCAGGCCGGTGTCAAAGGCGATGCGGCTGCCGCCGGTGGATGCCGTCCAGCCCACGGTGTCGGTGTCGACCACCGTCGGTGCGATATCGTCGATTTCGATGCCCAGGGTTTCTGCAACTTGCATGGCTACCGCGGTGCGCGTGCCGCCGATGTCGACGGAGCCGGTGATCAGGTTCAGCGTGCCGTCGGCGTTGATGTTTATCGTGGCGGAGGAGGCCTGTCCGGCCTGCCAGCGGAACCCTACGGCTACGCCGCGACCTCGGTTGGGTCCTCCCACGGGCATCTGGTTGTGATCGCTGTTGATCATCGCCTCTTCCATTTCACGACAGCCAAACACGCGATGCGGGACGCCGTTGGGCATGCGGTCGCCTTCCTGGACGGCGTTCTGGAGGCGGAGATCCATGGGGTCCCGACCGAGCATTTCGGCCAGTTCGTCCACCACCGCTTCCACGGCAAACGCTACCTGCGGTTGACCCGGAGCCCGGTATGCCTGGACCTTCTGCTTGTTGCATACGACATCCAGGCCGTCCACCAGCATGTGGTCCATCTTGTACGGGCCAAAACCGGAGAGCGCGCCGCCGCCCACCGGCGAGCCGGGGTACGCGCCGGCTTCGTACACCATATAGAGCTGGCCGGCGACCATGGTCCCGTCGTTCTTGACCCCCATTTTGCAACGCATGAATGTTGCCGACGCGGGGCCGCTGCCCACGAACACCTCGGTGCGGTCCATGGTCACCTTGACTGGTTGGCCGGCCTTGCGGGACAGCGCGGCGGCAACCGGGTCCAGATAGGTGATGCCTTTCGCGCCGAACCCGCCTCCGATTTCCATGGGAACGACTTTGACCTGTGATTCGGGGACGCCGATGATCGCGGCGGTCTGGGCGCGGATATTGAACGATCCTTGTGTGCTGGTCCACACGGTCACGCGGCCGTCGGCAGACCACATGGCGGTGGACACGTGGGGCTCGATGTAACCCTGGTGGACAGTCTGCGTTTCAAACTCGCGTTCGATCACGATGTCAGATTCGGCGAACCCCTGCTCAACATCGCCGACATTATGCTGGATGTGGCCAGCCACGTTGCTCTTGACGCCGGTATCGTCGCCGCGGGCGAAACGTTCCTGCCGGAAATAGGTGGTCATGTCGTCGTGGATCAGCGTGGCGCCTTCGGCCATGGCATCGCGCCAGGAGAGCACCGTGGGCAGCACCTCGTAGTCGACTTCCACTAGATTCAGCGCCTCTTGGGCGATATGCCCGCTGGTCGCGCAAACGGCGGCTACCGCGTGGCCGGCGTACAGGGCTTTGTCCTTTGCCATCAGGTTTTCGGCGATCATGCGCGCGTTGCCCTGAACTTCCGCGAAGTCCAGAAGCCGGTCGTCGATGATTGGAAAGTCCGCCGAAGTGACCACCGCAACGACGCCCGGCAGGGCCTCGGCTTTGCTGGTGTCGATACTGCGGATGCGCGCGTGAGAGTGCGGGCTGCGGAGCACCCTGGCATACAACATGCCGGGCAGGTTGATATCGGCTCCGTAGCGGGCAGCACCGGTCACCTTGTCCACGCCGTCGTGGCGAACCGGACGGGTGCCGATGACACGGTATTTCTGAGCGGGGTTGGCGGTGGTTGTCATGGGATTCCTCCAGTAGCTCGGCGATCAAGCGCCGGGAACGGGTGTTGGACCGTACCTGTATCAGGCGGGTCGCCGGTGCGCGACCGTTATTGCCTGAGGAAATCAGGCAGGAAATATTCTCGCGTGGGATCGTGGGGCATCCCGGGCATGTCTGCCCGTACGATGCCGTCGCTCTCCAGGGCGGAACGAACGATGCCCTTGTTGAACGGGCTGATGTCATCATCCGCCATGAAATCCTTGACGGGCATCCAGAGGCACTCCTCGATCTCTTTCTCGCCCATCTTTATCTGGTGGGTCAGCGCCTTAAGTCTGCAAACAAAATAGATATCCGACTTGCCGTACCGATACCCGTGCCAGTGGCGGAAGCAGGCCAGCGCTTGGAATTCGGCTTCGATTCCGGTTTCCTCTAAGACCTCGCGGACGATGGAATCGACGATGTTCTCTCCCGGCTCGAGGGCCCCGCCGGGAAGCTTGTAAAAGGGTGGCCGATTGTCGATACGGTAGCGTTCACACACCACCAACAGTTCGTCCCGATGGTTCACCACAACGCCTCCGGCGCCCACATAGTGGGTCGCATAGGTGGGGATGAACGAACCGGATATCAGGGTAAGCGTTGCCGTGATCCCGTCGTCGTCTGCGTGGTGGTAGCCGAACCCGCGTCCCACAGCGATTGGGACGTGAGAAGCCAGGGTGATCGGAATGTCCACCCAGGCCACTTCGTAACCCGTATCCCGCCACTCCGCTATGGAGGCGTCCAACCGCGCGGCAAATTCGTCTGGGTCGGAGGGCATCTCGGCAGTATTAACGACGATTCCGCGGAACGGGTTGGGCGTAGCGGCCAAGGGCGAAACCATCGCGCGTCTCCGAACAAATCAGGTCACAACAGGCAACGGCGGCAGTATAGCACACGGTCGGGTGGCTCCAGCGGATCGGCTTTTCGAAACGATTGCGACGGACATTTTATTGATCGATCAAAATGCGCCCTGTCCATCGTCGATATATTGTATTGACACCCGCGATGACTGCCCATAGAATGCGCCGAGGGCGCTAAGGAATTCGTCAGACAAATGAAGGATTATTTCGTTTAGCAATACTATAAGCCATAATTTAGCCGTGTTTCGCCCAATTTGGATCACAATTACCGATTGCCGGCAAAGACAACGAGGCGAAAAGTCTTCGCACGGCAGGCTCGCCAGGCGGTTGGCGACGAACGAGAGGAGAGTAACCATGGCCTTTCGATATATCGTATCCTCAGTCCCGATCAGAGGAATGCTCGCGCTGGTTTTGCTGGTGGCGGTGGCGTGCGGCGGCGCTGAGGCTCCGGTGCCGGATGATTCCGGAGCGGGCCAAACTGCCGCCACCGGCGGTTCCACCGGAACCCAGGCCCAAGCGGCAGCCGCGTCGGCGCCAGCCGCTCAGACCGACCGTGCCACGTCGGCGCCAGCCGCTCAGTCCGACCGTGCCACGTCGCCCGTTCAACAGGTGGGACGGCAGCAGGCCCAGTCGGCCGACGCCACACCCACGCCGGTAGCGGCGGCGCTTCCAACCGAGGTGCTGGCCAACCCGATAACGTTGGACAACCTGATGGTCATATATCCCGACGTGGTGTATGGGGGGATTTTACGGCGGGGCGGATACTACGACCCGGCGCACTTCGACCTGCTGCAGGTGTCCAGCGTTACCAACTCCTTCAAGCAGATGATGTTGTACAACAACATCCTGCGCTACAACCCCATTGACGCCGGCAAAACGATCATCCCAGACTTGGCTACCAGTTGGGAAGTTTCGGAGGACGGAAGCACTTGGACCTTCCCCATACGTGAAGAGGTCAACTTCCACGACGGTACGATCTTAACTGCCGACGACGTAGCCGCGTCCTGGTCCCGGGTTATCGACCCTCCGGCAGGGGTGGTCAGCGCCCGGCGGGGTCTTTACACCCCCTTCGGACCGACCATCGAAGTAATCGACCCGCTGACGGTGGCGTTCAATTTCGAGACGCCGCCGCCGCTGAAATACGGGCTCAATGCGTTCGCGCTGGAATGGCACGGAGTTTTTCCTAAAGCGTACCTGGAAGAGCACAGTTACGACCTGAAGATCGCGGGGCAAAACGCCCCAAGCACCGGCGCTTTTCGATATCTGGAACATCAGCAGGGCGAGGTTTGGAAGAACGAAAAATTCCCCGACTACTGGAACAAAGGACTTCCTTTCCTGGACGAAGTGTGGACGTACCCGTTGGAGAACAGCACCAACCGTTCGGCGGCCTTGTTGGCCGGTAACGTCGATTATGCACAGACCATCGACCCGGCCGCCTACGACCGCATGCAGGACGATCCCAAGTTCGTGGTCGAGCCCTTCTCGTCTTACTCTTTCGGCGGGATCTGGTTCAACACCGACCGGGAACCCTGGGACGATGTCAGAGTGCGCAAAGCCATGTGGCTGGCGTTCGACCGGCTGTCAGCCCACGAAGTGGTGAGCGAATGGCTGTATGGCTACCCTGGCGGGATGGGCTGGACCCTCCCCGAGCAGGCGTACCAGCTCCCGCAGGTTCAGATTGACGACCGGCTGATATTCAACCGGGACGCCGCCATCGCCGAAGCCCAGCGGCTGATGGTGGAAGCCGGTTACGCCGACGGCATCAAAAACGTTGACCTGCTGCAACGACAACCGGACAGCCCGTGGTATTCGGCCATCGCGCAAATGGCCGAGTTGCAGTACCGCAGCATCCTGGGTATTGAATCTACGATTCGCCCGGTTCCTTCGGCGGTGTGGTTTGAAGAGTTGGCTAACCGCAACTTCGACATCACGGTGGGCGCCATCGCCTCTCCATTCATTGACCCGTCGGCGTACATGAACAGCTTCTACCGATGTGGCGGCGGTGAGAACCACTCGAACTATTGCAACGAGGAGTTCGACGCCATCATGGCGAAGGTGGACACCGAACCCGACCTGGAGAAGCGTTACGAACTGGTGCAACAGGCGGCTGAAATCCTGGACGATGACCCGCCGGTGGTGGAATGGTGGTACAACCGCACTCTCGCCGGATGGCTGGAGTGCGTCCATGGCATTGAGGGCAAGCACGGCGCTCTGGTTCACAACCTGGACCGCATGGACACTGTGTGGATGGATGAAGGCTGCGGCCAGTAACCCGCCAGCTTCCCCAAGCGAGCTTACAAGTGGCGGGCGACGCAACGCCGCCCGCCTGACATCCCAACCCACCCATCACGTTCACTCCACTGGATGTTCTGATGCAAAAATACATTCTCCGTCGGGTATTGTTGGCAATTCCGGCCATTATCGGGCTTACCATCATCATCTTCTTGGTGATGCGCATCCTGCCCGGTGATGTGCTTACCGTAATGTTCGGTGAAGAGGGCACGTTACAGCTCAGCGAAGAGGACCGAGCCCGAATCATCGCCAGCCTGGGCCTGGACAAGCCAATTTACTTACAGTATGTAGATTGGCTCAAGGACATTGTCACTCTGAAACTGGGCCAGTCATTTTGGCGTTCCGACACAGTGATGGACTTGGTCATAAACCGGGGCCCTCTCACCCTGGAGATCGCCGTCATTTCCGTGCTTTTGTCGTGGCTCATCGGGTTGCCGGTGGGCATACTGGCCGCAATGAAAAGAAACACCCCATTCGATTATGTTGGGCGCTTCTTCTCCATCCTGTTCCTGGCGATTCCGAATTTCTGGCTGGGCACGCTTATCGTGTTGACGCTGGTCCTGACATTGGAATGGAAAGCTCCGCTGGGAGTCATCAACCTGTGGGAAGACCCGTGGGCTAACTTGCAAATCATTTGGGGGCCGGCCCTGGTCCTGGGCCTAGGACAGGCGGCGTACGTCTGCCGAATGGCGCGTTCGGCGCTCCTTGAAACGATTCACGAGGATTACATCCGCACCGCCCGAGCCAAAGGCCTGGCAGAACGACTGGTAATCCTGAGACATGCGCTCCGCAACGCCATCATGCCGGTTATCACCCTGTCGGGGGTGCTGTTGGGTTTCCTCATTGGTGGTTCGGTGGCAGTGGAGCAGGCGTTCGGCGTGCCCGGACTGGGGCGTACCCTGGTGGCAGCGTTCTTCGAGCGTGACTACGTCGTGATTCAAAATCTGGTGTTGATCTACGGCCTCGTGTTTGTTTTGACCAATTTGCTGGTTGACATTTCTTACGCCTGGATCGACCCGCGCATCCGCTACAGCTAATCTAGAATCAGGACACACTGGTCTGGAGTATTCTCGTGGCACAGGTAACCGCTACCGACGTCCTGGTACAGGATGCAGAGCGCCCAACCAGAAGCTGGGGGTGGGCGATAGTAAACTTTTGCCAGCGCAACCCCGTGGGAGCCATCAGCGGACTGGCGATCCTTGGCATCGTGTTCGTTGCCGTTTTCGCGCCCTTTGTTGCAACTCACCATCCTACGGAGTACGCCGACTTCACAGCGTTGCGTGACGCCCCCGGGCCGGCCCATTGGATGGGCACCGACGACATCGGCCGGGACTTGTACAGCCGGGTGGTGCATGGGGCGCGGATCTCGCTGTTCGTCGCCTTGGTGGCGGTGCTGGTGGGCGATCTGGTCGGCGCCGCCTGGGGCGTCGCATCCGGGTACCTCGGCGGCCGGCTCGACATCTACAGCCAGCGCCTCCTGGAACTGATGATGTCCTTCCCCACACTCATCTTGGCGATGATACTGGTATTGGCTATGGGCGCCGGGGTCTGGACGGTGATCGTTGCCATCAGCATTACGCGGATTCCGTTGTCAGTTCGAGTGATCCGGTCGGTTACCTTGAGCGTCAAGGAAAATGCGTACGTGGATGCGGCGCAGGCCATCGGGGCGTCCAGCGGTCGTGTGATGATTCGACACATCGCACCCCAGTGCATAGCGCCCTGGTTAGTGCTGGCCACCGCTCACTTGGGTTCAGTGATCATCCTCGAAGCCTCGCTGGGATTCCTGGGCGTGGGCGTGCCCATGCCCACGGCCACCTGGGGCAATATGCTGGGAGGCCCGGTTGCGGCCGGCCTGATCCCACGCTGGTGGATGGTAGTGTTCCCTGGCGTGGCGATCACCGTGACCGTGCTGGCGTTCAACCTGTTCGGCGACTCCATACGGGACGCATTGGATCCCAAGCTTCGTGGGCGGACGTAGAACGCGGCCACAGTGCCAGTTCGTCCACGCCGGTCCGTAACCTCCTTGCGTAGCACCACGCCTGCCATCCGGGCCATCGGCATCAACCGCCGGTGGCTCCGTAATATGCGGCTGTGGGTGGCGGTCGGCCTCGTCGTGGTTGTGCTGCTGGCGCTTTGGTTTGTGCGTTCATTCCAGTTGATGCCGCTGCTCATCCCACCACCAAAGGCAAATTCCACGTTCAACTCATCGGCACAGCCTCACGACTGGGCGTCAGTCCGGAAGAACGCTGGCGGGACTGGGTGGTCGCCAGGCTCCGCCCCGATGCCGCCGTTCTTGACCCGGTGGGGGATCTCTACCCCGGGTATGGTTCTGGGCACGCCAGCCATTGCGGGAGACACGTTGTTCGCTGCCACGGACGCCGGCTTCGCAATCTCGTTGGACACGGATAGCGGCGAAACGCTCTGGATGCGTGACATCGGTTCGCCCTCGGACAGCGCTCCGGCAGTTGCGGGAGATCTCGTGTACCTGGGCACCCGGCACCATCGCATGCTCGCATTGGACCGGATCACGGGCGAACTGAGCTGGGAGCATGATCTGGAAAACATCGTGCTGGGCTCGCCCATAGTGTTGGACGGCACGTTGTACATCGGGTCGACCAACGGGAAGCTCGAAGCCCTGGACGCAGCGACCGGCGATCTCCGCTGGTCGGCCGATGCCAACGGTTGGGTGGTCGCCCATCCGGCGACCGACGGGATGGTCGTGGCGGCGACCTCGCTGGGCGAACGGTTCATCACGGTTGACCCCGACACCGGGCGCCGGCGCCTGGAGTTCCATGCCGGCACGCCTGTGGCGGGCGGGCCCGTTATCGCCGACGGACGCGCCTTCTTTGTGACCAACCGGGGCGGGGTTTGGGCCGTGGACCCCCTGGCCGTGAGCCGGCCGTTCAGCCGTTTTGCCTACGTGGCCAAGTTCAACTTTTTCGCGTGGCGCCTGCGCTCGAGTCCGCCGCGACAGACGGGCACACTGTGGGTCGGTTCGGCGCGCGGCAAGGTCAAGTACAGCCCTGCTTATGCCGATGGCAACCTGTTCGTGGTCAACGAATCTTCCAAGGTGACCGCGTTCAATGGCGTCGACGGATCGATCGTTTGGGAATCACAACTCGACGGCGAGTTGGTGGCGGAGCCGGTGGTCGCGGGAGACACGTTGGTTCTGGGCACCGCCGACGGCAGGCTCCACGGTTTGAACGTCAGCACCGGCTCGGGGCAATGGGCGCACGACACGGGCGATTACCCGCTGTCAGCCGCGCCATCCGTGTCAGGGCGGACGATGTATGTGCCCACAACAGACGGAAGGCTCCTGGCCCTGGAAGGTCAATGAGGCCCGCGCTGGGGCGAGGCTGCGACGGCCCATCCACGGTTGACGCTCGATTCTCCCGTGCCTATACTCGCCGCACACCCGACGCCCCTATGTGAGCGCACAGTCCAAGATGACGCAAGCAACGCCCCACCAACGCGATCTGGCCGGAGAATCTTGGGATCCCGGTCAGTACCTGAAATTCGCGGACCACCGGCTTCGGCCGGCCCTGGACCTGATGGGCCGTATCCCTTTGGAGCGCCCGCAAGTCATTTACGACCTGGGCTGCGGCAGCGGCAACGTGACCCGCCTGCTCGCCGACCGTTGGCCCCAATCCGACGTCATCGGAATGGACAATTCCCCCGAGATGCTGGCGCAGGCCGCAGGATCGGGTGACGGCTTCGCACCGACCAGGGTCCGATGGGAGGAGGGTGACCTCGCGGGCTGGCGACCTGCCGAAACCCCGTCGGTGTTTTTCTCAAACGCGGTAATCCAGTGGGTACCGGACCATCACGAGTTGGTGCCGCGTCTGTGGGGCATGCTGCCTCCCGGCGGCTGCCTGGCGATCCAGGCTCCCCTGAGTTGGGACATGCGGTCACACCAGATCATGCGCGAAACCCTCGAAAACGGTGGCGCCGGTGGGCAACCCATCGGCTCCCCGAATCTCCGTGTCGCCGTCGGCAACCGGTGGGTGCAGGATCCCGATTTCTACTACGACCTGCTGGCTCCGGAGGCCGACCACCTGGACGTCTGGACCACGGAATACCAGCACGTGCTGACCGGCGATGACGCGGTGCTCGAATGGGTAACCGGCACTGGACTACGCCCAATCCTCAACGGCCTTGAAGACGGGGAGCGGGAAACCTATCTCGCCGAGTATCGGCGCCGGTTGAACGCCGTGTACCCGAAGCGGCCGGACGGTGTCACTCTATATCCATTCCGGCGGCTGTTTTTCGTCGCCATCAGACGGTAACTTGCCGCCGGGCCAGGCGATCGTAGTCGCCAAGCACTGTGGCAGTTCCACATCAGTTTTGACGATCACGCATCTGGAGGTGCAGACATGACGGTTTTGGTCTTGGGAGCTTCCGGTTTCATCGGGCCCCGCGTGGTGCGCAAGTTGGTGGAGCGCGGCGAGGACGTTTACGCCACCGACATCAACCCGCTGCCTGACATTCGCGGGGTGGATGCCGGCGTCGTGCGCAGCTCAAGGGTCGACATCACCGATTTCGAACAGGTCAACCGTGCCATCGTCGAGTCGCAGCCCGACCGCATCATCAACCTGGCGTATCTGCTGGGCGGCGGTGAGGGCAACCCCCACCACCAGATGCGTCTGAACATCCTTGGAATGGACAACTGCTTCGAGGCTGGCCGTCTGCTGGGCGTGAACCGCATCGTCTACGCCAGCTCCGTGGCTGTGAGCGGACAGCAGTCCAACTTCGGCGACCGCGAGGCCAACGAGGACGATGGAACTTACGGCACCAGCCAGTACGCGGTGCACAAGATCTTCAACGAGTTCCAGGCCAAGATGTTCAACGAGAACTATGGTATGTCCATCACCGGCATTCGTCCGGCCAACGTCACTGGACCGGACAAGGTGCGCGGCTCCGTGGACCACGTGCGCTGCGTCACCCTGCCGTCCCGCGGCGAGCCCGTCAGCTTCCCATACCAGGAAATGATGCGACTACCGATTCACGTGGAGGACATCGCTGAGGCTTTCGTACGGGTGTCCCTAGCGGATAGCAGCGAGAATCAGGTGTACAACTCCGGCGGCACGCCGATCAGCCTCGGAGACCTCGCTGAAATGGTGCGGGGCTACCTGCCGGACGCCCAGATCTCCTTCGACAACGAAGGTGGCCGAGAACACTCTGGCAACTACCGGGTGGACAACAGCCGGCTGCTGACGGAGTTCGAGCTATCCTACCCGCCGCTGCAGCAACGGGTGTTGGAGATCATCAACGCGGTCCGTGAGGACGAGGGACTGCCGCTGATTTCCGGATAACCACAGGCTACTATTTCGGCTGTGGCATTGCTCCGCCCTGTAGACCTCGTGCTTGAGGACCGACAGGGCGGCGATTTTTCCATCGCCGCTAGTGGCGTTCGCAGGGGATTTGGGGAAGGTTATCGTCGCTGAGTCAGTCTATTGACCGCGGCTCGCGCGGCTGCAACGTCGTCCCGATTCGTTTCGTCACCGTCGTGCTGATCTGCGAATCTGGTGAGGCGATTAATGCACAAATGTCGGTAGTCTCGGAATTCAGAACCTATTTGCTCGATTACGTGGACACCCCCGACACGGACCAATGGATCGTCGTTTCGTAACATTGCACCTGCCCGTTGGTAGCGCTCTGGCAATGATTGGTTTCGTGCGATTTGGTTCGCCTGGCCCACTAGTACCGTTGCCAGGTAGATTTGTAAGAATATAAGAAAGCAGCCATACTTAGGCATGATCTTTGTGTGAGGAAGTGCCCAGCCATGGCTGCCATCAAGTATAAAGTAGAGTTGACCGAGGCCGAACGCTCCCGTCTCAATGAGGTGTCCCAGCGAGGCAAGGCGTCAGTGCGCACCGTGAAGCGGGCGCTGTCGCTGCTCAAGGCTGACCAGGGGCTTCGGGACCGTGAGATAGCCGATGTGCTGTTGGTCAACGCGGCCACGGTCGCCAGAGCGCGGAAGCGGTACGTGGAGGAAGGACTTGAGGCCGCCAGCAATGACCGACCGCGGCCGGGCCAGGAGCGCAAGCTGGACGGCAAGCAGGAAGCGCACTTGATCGCCATTGCGTGCAGCGCCGCGCCCGAAGGGCACACGCACTGGACACTCCAGTTGTTGGCCGACCAGGTAGGTGGTGGAGTTGGAGTTTGCCGATAGCATCTCCCTGGAGACGGTGCGCCAGATGCTCAAAAAAACGCACTCAAGCCGTGGCAGAAGCAGGAGTGGTGTATCCCCAAGGTGAGCGGGGAGTTCGTGGCGCGGATGGAGGACGTGCTGGACCTGTACCAACAGGCGTACCATCCGGAGCGTCCGGTAGTGTGTTTCGACGAGACCTCCCGGCAGACGAGACCTCCCGGCAATTGACTGGGGAGGTGCGTCCGCCCCTGGAGGCTGCCCCGGGACGGGTGGCACGCTATGACACCGAGTACCAGCGCAACGGGACACGGAACCTGTTCATGATCTGTGAGCCGAGGGGTGGCTGGAGACCTGTGGAGGTGACCGAGCGCCGCACTGCCGTGGACTTCGCGCACCAGATGCGGTGGCTGGTGGACGAGGCATACCCTGATGCCGAGGTGGTCCGGCTGGTACTGGACAACCTCAACACCCACAAGCTCGGCGCGCTCTACGCAGCATTTGAGCCATCCGAAGCTCGGCGCATCGCCCAACGCCTCGAGTTTCATTACACTCCTACGCACGGCAGTTGGCTGAACATGGCTGAGATCGAGTTGAGCGTCTTCAGCAGGGGATGTCTGAACCGCCGTATCAGCGATGAGGCGGAGCTACGGCGAGAGGTTGCGGCGCTCGAACCCGAGCGCAACGCAGCAAAATCAGCCATAGACTGGCGGTTTACCACCCAAGATGCTCGCCGTAAGCTCCAATATATCTATCCGACAAAATCAGATTGAAACAGTACTAGCCTGCCGCGCCAGACAACGAACAACAGCGTCGCGACGCCGACTGCAGCCAAGCCGATGTTCCCCAACGTCTCGGCAGGCGACTGGTTTCCTTGGAGCCCGTCCCAATGATAGACGCACATGTACCCAAGCGCGACTGCAAACAGGATCATCCAGCAGATAGCGTAACGCATCCTCCAAGCTTGGTGTGTTTCGCGCAGATAAATTATCATGCCGATCGCAAAAATCGAAACGAGCCACGGGATATGCCACGAGAAGTGCGCGTACAGGTCCGGCGAGCATAGTTCGCACACCTTGTGACACTTTTGGACAGCCAACCCGCATTTGCAGATAGCCAACCATGCATGAATCCACGCTACCGCCGTTACCGCAAGAATCGATATCAAGAATAACCAGGACCGTTGTACCCACCCAACGTTTCGTTGGCCAGCGCTACTGCGCTCTTGGCTCATAAATCTCTCCCAATTGTAGTTGCGTCTTGAAAAACAATTACACTAGCCAGGGAGACCACCGCAAGGGTGCGCGTAACTTTGGCGAGTGGGCGAGCCGAGCTATGAGCCTCAAGCAATAACGTGCAGTTCGCTTGCCGCCGCCGGCTGCGGCCCATATAATGCGACTAGCATTTTCAACCCAAGGGTTCCACGAAGCGCCACTGGCTCGGCGATTCTCGTCGTGTTCGCGCACCGGCCCTTTGTTTCCCATCCGCTGGCCGCGGACGAGGAGGAGGCTCCCCAATGGCATTACCCGACCGCATGAAATTTGGAATCTTTATGGGCCCGTTCCACCGCGCCGGTGAGAACCCCACCCTGGCCTTGGAACGCGATCTCGAACTGGTGCAATGGCTGGACTACCTGGGATTTGACGAAGCCTGGATCGGCGAGCATCACAGCGCCGGATGGGAGATCATCTCCTCGCCCGAGATCTTCATCGGTGTGGCCGCCGACCGCACCAAGCACATCAAACTGGGGACGGGCGTTGTCAGCCTTCCGTATCACCACCCGTTTATGGTCGCCAACTGGATGACCCAGCTCGACCACATGACCCGGGGGCGCGTGATGCTGGGCGTGGGTCCGGGCGCTTTGCCTGGCGACGCCTACATGATGGGCATCGACCCCACCAAGCAGCGCCTTCGCATGGACGAAGCCCTGGGTGTCATCATGCGGCTGTTCACAGAGAAAGAACCCATAACCCACAAGAGCGACTGGTTCGAGCTGAACGAGGCAATGTTGCAACTGCGCCCGTACCAGACGCCACACATGCCGATCTCGGTAGCCTCGGTTCAGACGCCGTCGGGCGTCTCGTTAGCCGGCAAACACGGCGCGTCGGTCCTGACGATCACGACGCCGCGAGATCCGGCTGCGCCACAGGGCATCGACCTGAGCGAGTTGTGGGACATCTGCGAGGAATCCGCCGCCGAACACAACCAGACGGTCGACCGCTTCGACTGGCGTCTAGTCTTGCCCGTACACCTGGCCGACACCCGCAAGGAAGCCTTCGAGCAGGCGCGCATCGGCGCCGGCCAGTATCAGCGGGAATACTTCGAGCACACGATGGGGAGGCCGCAGGTGGTGGATGGCCCACCCGATAAGATCATCGACGTACTGGCCGAAAGAGGCGCCTGGATCATCGGCACTCCGGACGATTGCATCGAGGGTATCAAGCGTCTCGAGGAACGGAGCGGCGGGTTCGGATCATTCATGGTGCAGACGGTGGACTGGGCCGCGAGGGAGCATATGCTCCACAGCTACGAGTTGATGGCCCGCCATGTGATGCCACACTTCCAGGGATCGGCCGAGGCGACAATCGCGTCCAACCAGTGGGCCTACGAACGCAACGAGCAGCTGATGGCCGGCCGGTCTCGGGCGCTGGACCGGGCGAGAGAGGACTACGCCAACCGGAGCGCGTAGTCATTGACGGATGTCACAAGGGCCGCCGGGCCACGCTGATAACGCGCCCCGGCGGCTCTCGCTATAGTAGTCCAACTCAGGTGGAGGCCGAATATGCCACTGCATCCGCAAGCGCAAGAGGTTATCGACGCGACCCGCGCTCTGGGCTTGCCGCCCAACCACACCGTATCGCCGCAGGAAGCGCGGGCCAACGCCGCCAAGCGCCCCCGAGGCGTGGGACCGGAGGTTGGCAAGGTGCGGGACCGTAGCGTGCCGGGCCCCGCTGGCAAGGTGCCCGTCCGCATCTACACGCCGGAAGGCGACGGACCGTTCCCCGTTCTCGTCTGGTATCACGGCGGCGGTTGGGTGGTGGGCAACCTGGATTCGGCCGATGGCACGGCTCGCCATCTCTGCGCCGGTTCCCGGTGCGTGGTGATATCGGTGGATTACCGCCTTGCTCCGGAAGCCAAGTTCCCCGAGCCCTTTGACGACTGCTACTACGCGACAGTGTGGGCCAGCGACCACGCGGATGAACTCGGCGGCGTGCCCGGCGTGGTCGCGGTGGGCGGCGACAGCGCGGGCGGCAACCTGGCGGCGGCAGTTAACATCAAAGCCGCCGAGACCGGAGACTTCCGCGTCAGCCACCAGCTCCTGGTCTATCCGGTGACGGACGTCAAGTTCGACACCGGCTCCTATATCGACAACGGCACCGGGTACAACCTGGAACGCGAGGGCATGATCTGGTTCTGGGACCAGTACCTGGCCGACCCTGCCCAGGCGGAAGACCCGTTGGCCGCGCCGCTGCAGCTTAGCGCCGATTTCGATGACGTCGACGATCTGGCTCCGGCCCTGGTGATCACCGCGGAATACGATCCGCTGCGCGACGAAGGCGAGGCCTACGCCCGGCTGTTGAACGAAATGGGCGTTCCGGCAGAGACCAACCGCTACGATGGAATGATCCACGGCTTCTTCAACATGGCCAGCGTCATGGATACCGCCCGGGTGGCAATGGACGACGCCTGCCGGTTCCTTCGGGGCGCCGTAGACGACATGACCGAGGAGTACCACCGACACCACGAGGGCGACCCGTCGGCGATGCGCAAACTGTTGGATCCCCAGGCCGCTCACGTGCTGGAGCTATTCGACTCCATGGGGATCAAGCCCTTCCAGGAAATGGACGTCAATGAGTGCCGGGAGGTGATGAATAGCCGCCCCCGGCCGGCCGGGCCAGCCGTGGGCAAGGTCGAGGACCGGATCCTGCAGAACACGCACGGCAAGGAACCGGGCGATGTGCCGGTTAGGATCTACACGCCCGCAACCGAAGGCCCGTGGGGCACGCTGGTCTGGTTCCATGGCGGTGGTTGGGTGATCGGTAACGTCGAAACTGCCGACGCAACTGCCCGAGAGATCTGCGTCGGCGGCAACTGCGTGGTGGTGTCGGTGGACTATCGCCTCGCTCCCGAGCACAAGTTCCCCACGCCATTCGAGGACTGTCTCACGGCGACCATGTGGGCGATGGCCAACGCCAACGCGCTGGGGAGCCGCTCCGACCTCATCGCCGTCGGAGGCGACAGCGCCGGGGGAAACCTGGCCGCCGCCGTGGCGCTGGCGCAGGATGACTTCCCCCAGCCTCTGGCGTTCCAGTTGCTGGTCTATCCCGCCACCGATTACGCCTACGATACCCGTTCCTACAGCGTCAATGGCCATGGCATGTTCCTGGAGACCGCAAGCATGCGCTGGTTCTGGGATCACTACGTGGACAACACCAACCTGTCGGGCTACAACATCTTCGTCTCGCCGGGCCGGGCTCGGCTGTCCGCTGACTTGCCGCCCGCCCTGGTGATCACGGCGGAGTTCGACCCGCTCCGTGACGAGGGCGAAGCCTACGCCGGCGCGCTCGAAGACGCCGGAGTTGCTACCACTCTCGTCCGGTACGACGGGGTCATCCACGGATTCTTTGGCCTACCCCACGTCATCGACAAGGGCCGCCAGGCCGTGGACGCTGCCTGCGCTCAACTGTCAGGCGTATTCGGCGAGGCGCTTGGGCAGCCCGATGCCCTAGCCGCCGCAGACAACTAACCCGCGACACCCTAGCAGGAGTTACTACCATGGCCGAAACCATCCAGGAACAGTACATCCGTATGAACCCTCGTTCGCGGGAATTGCAGCCGAGCTACCGGGCCCGGTTCCCGTCGGGCAGCCCGGGTCACGACGGCTACACCTCCGACCCCTTCCCGGTGGTCATCGCCCGTGGCAGCGGGCCGCGCAAATGGGACATCGACGGCAACGAGTACGTCGACTACGGGATGGGATCAGCATCTCTCCTGCTCGGCCATGCGCATCCCGAGGTCGTCGCCGCGCTTTCCGGCGTCCTGGCTGACGGCTCGCACTTTGGAGCGCCGACCGAGTCAATGCTGGAATGGGGCGAGCGTGTCTGCACCCTAATGCCCTGCGTCGACAAGGTACGCTTCGTGGGGTCGGGCGCGGAAGCCACCATGTTGGCCATGCGAGTTGCCCGCGCCCACACCGGCAAGGAGAAGATCATCCGCTGGGAGTCCCATTACCACGGCTGGCACGACTACGTCATGCCCGGTAACCTCCCGCCCTTCGACGCGCCCGCGTCAACCGGAATACCGCAGGGCGTCATTGACTCGATCATCGTTCTGCCCACCGATCTGGCCGCGCTGGAAAACGCGTTAAACAGCGACGACAACATCGCCGGTGTGATCACCGAGGCGTCCGGCGCGTCATACGGCACGGTGCCCCTGCCCGACGGGTTCCTCGATGGCGTGCGCCGTTTGACCCGCGAGCACGGCGTCGTCATGATCCTCGACGAAGTCATCACCGGATTCCGGTGGGCGCCCGGTGGAGCGCAGGAACTCCTGGGCGTTGACCCCGACCTCTGTACCATGGCCAAGATCATCACCGGCGGTTTGCCCGGCGGCGCGGTCGGTGGCAGGGACGAAGTCATGGCCGTGATGCACCAGACGGGCGACAGCCACCACGACCGCTACGAACGTGTCCTTCACGGCGGCACCTTCAATGCCAATCCTTACGCTGCCGCGTCAGGAAACGCGGCCCTTCGCCTGGTCGCCACCGGCGAGTACAACGCCCAGGCTGACCTCATGGCGGAGCGGCTTCGGGTCGGTCTTCGCGAGGTGGTGGAGCGGCGCGAAGTGAACGCGACGGTCTACGGCGAATCGTCCACCTTCCACCTGTTCTTCGGGGCCCGCAGCATCGACGGCCTGGACGCGTCGCGCTTGAAGGACCAGCCGGCACAGATCCAGCGGAGCCTGCGCCAGGCCTTACAGGTTCGCGGTGTGGACCTGATGTCCCGCACCAGCGGCGTCCTGTCCGGCACCCACACCGAGGTCGACATCGACTTCACCATCGAGGCGTTCGACGGCGCCATTGCCGCCATGATGGAAGAGGGGCTGGTGCAGCACTGATCCAGTGCGCTATACCGACAACGGTAACCAATATACAAAAGGGCTCCGCTCTGCGGCGGGGCCCTTCTTAATTGGTTCCTTGGCCTGTTCACTCGGCTTCAATCAATCTTTGCAAACCAACGCGACCGATGCCGGTCTGTTTCACACTCAAAATCGCGCCTAACGTTCTATCCGGCAAAGGTGTTGATTTGTCGGGGATGACCGTTGAACGTGGACGCTGTTCGCCGGGAAACTGTTTGTAGTAGAACACACCATGATTGCGCTGACCTCCGCTATTCCAACCGTCGCCTTCCAATAGACGCATGAGGTCGCGACCTGACATACTCATACAACAGCAAAACCCGCCTGCCGAGGCAACTCAATCGGGGTTGTTGACACTTGGTTGCTTCCAAGGTACTCGCGGATATCGGAGATTCGTTCCATCTCGTTCAATTGCAATGCCACGGCATCTCGGAGTTCCGTTTTCATTTGTTCCAAGCTGTCGGCGAAAGCAGACGTACCCAGTTCGTCGCAGACCCCTACCCACTGCCCCGATTCGAAGTAGTAAAGCAGTGTAAGTTCGATCGCGTAATCGTACTCTCCCAAGCCGTCTCTGTGGGCAACTCTGACTGTTTCTCGGCTCGATGCAGTATCCAACATTTCGTTGCCTCCACCTTACTGCGTGCCGCTATTCTAGCACGCACGGCGCCTTTCGAAAAAGCGCGGTTGATACAAAAAGAATTGCTACCTAACCAACGCTCACCTCATTACCGACGCGGACCGCCCCGGGCTTCTCGACGATGCCATACACGCCGAAGTACGCGGCTGCGGGATCGGGACGATAGCCAAGTATCGACTTCACCGTGTCGGTGTCCGTCTCCCCCGTTTCCGGATCCTGGTTGATGATGGCGCACCGAGGGTCCGGAGCCAGGACCCGTACCACGGCGTCACCGACCGACAGGGTACGGTTCATCCAACCGTCCTCCTGGTGCTGCTCGCAGCCATCCAGAAGCAGCGTCGGGCGGAACCGATCCGTCGCCAGGCACTCGTCCTCCGACATGCCCATGTGGGTCGACAGGCGCTCGACGGACGCCCGTGACAGGACCGAAATCGGGAACTCGTCGAACACCTGGCAGGGCAGGTCCGACATCATCAGCGTCGCAGGCTGGCCGCAGAACTCGCTGATGGCCCCCATCCAGTCGCCCATCAAAGCGCGACTGCGCACGCGGCGGCCCCACACGATCGTCCACACTGAGCGGTCCAGTTCAGGATTTCCCTCCAGGACGGTGCCGTCGGGGAACTCGATTCGCAGCCACTCGGAGGATGCGTCCCACGAAGTCACCAGCTGCGCCAGCTTGCCCACCTGCCGACGCGTGAGCAATCGTCCCTGGCTGTTGACCAGGTAGAACCGACGGTCGTCCAGGATGCCTCCCAAGTCCAGCTTCGCCTCCGTAAGCGGCACGAGCGCCATGGACTTGACCGGCGCTATGTTGATTTCGGCAACGGTTATCACGAGTGCTACTCCAAGGACAGAAACTCGCCCACCATGTTGCGAGCATCGGTACGGTCGTAAATCTGGAAGAGCAGCGCAGCGTTGCGGGCCGCGTCGCCGCCGAAGTAGCGCTCGTACAATGTCTGTCGCCCGCCGAACGCGCTGCACGACACATCCCACGCCAGCCTGAACAAATGGATTCGCTCTTCCGCCGTTGCCGTGTCGGTGTCCATGTAACGGTGAATGTCCTCGGCCAGTGGGCCGTTCAAGTCGGCTTCGGCCGGGAGGGCCATCAGGCTGCTGGAACCGAGGAGGTGCAGAATTTCCGCCATGCGGGGATACATGGTTATCATCTGCTTGCGGGCCACCAGCAACGGGCGATAGTCCGGGCAGAAGATCCCCCACTCGTCTGTAGAGGCCTGGGCTTCTGACGCCGCCAACAGCGCTTTGGTTATTTCCAGGTTCTCGATCAGCTCGGCGATCAGGTGTTGGGTTTGGGGCAGATCGCCGGAACCCAGCGTGTCCACCATCAACGAAGCCAGGCCCAGCATGAACTCGCACTTGACCACGTTCTTGGTGACAACCTGGTGTCCGGTGTGCGCATTGCGGTTGGTGCGCTCTCCCCACTGGTTGCACAGGGTCACGTCGTTGTACAGGAACACCCGCTCCCACGGAACCAGCACGTCATCAAAGAAGACGATGGCATCCATTTCCTCGAACCGGCTGCCGGCAGGATGATCAAAATGGGACCGGCCCAGGTCGACGGTATCCCGGCACTGGAATTTCAGGCCCGCGCTATCGCAGGGAATCGCGAAACCGAACGCGAACTTTCCTTCTTCGCCGGCCGGCACCCGTCGGGTGCGGGCCGGATACACCGCTATCTCGTCCGACAACGGCCCGAGCGTCGCCAGGACCCTTGCCCCACGTACCACGATCCCGGCGTCCGTTTCCTCGACCACCGAAAGCGCCACCTCGGTACGATCATCGAATGGCGTCTGGCCGACGGAACGGCTGCGCTGCAGGTTGACCAGCGTGTGGGTCATCACAATGTCGTTTTCGCGGATGTACTCGTAGTAATCGAGGATGTTCTGCTTGAACTCGGGACGATTCTGGCCGCAGTAGTCGGAGGCGGCGGCCATGGACATCACCGCCACGTTCAGGAAGTCGGGGGTGCGACCCATCATCCCGCACGACGCCAGGGCCCAGTTGGACATCATCTTGCGCCGCCGTTTCAGGTCGTCCCCATCACGCGGCATGATGAAAGAAAGACCCACCGGATCGCCGGTGGACGGCGACTCGTAGACCATGTCGTCCCGCAGTCCCGGATCGTGCTGCATGTCCAGGAGCCCAGCCACGGTACGCAGCCCGCCGGCAAAGGCGGGATGAGCGGTGACGTCCTTCACCCTCTGCCCGCTGATATAAACCTCGGCAGCCCGCTCTCTGATTCCGTCGATGTATTGCGCTCCGGTGCGCGCCGGCATCGCATGCCTCCATTTTCGCCTGTGTTGCCAGTGCGGCAAGGGTATGGTATACGAGCGAAAACCGCAATCCAGGAGGCGCACCGTGCCCACCATCCAGCGTGGCGACGCCAGTTTGCACTACTATCTGGACGACTTCACCGACCCCTGGCGATCGGCTCCCGAGGCAATAGTCCTGCAGCACGGCTTTTCTCGTAGCGGCAAGTTCTGGTACAACTGGCCGCCCCTGCTCAGCCGGGAGTATCGGGTCATCCGGCCCGACATGCGTGGGATGGGCCAATCGGCCATCGATCCGGCCCGCTACGAACCCACGCTGGATACACTGATAGGCGACCTGTTGGCAATTCTGGACGACGCCGGAGTGGAACGAGCCGTGTACGTCGGTGAATCCTTCGGCGGCATCATGGGCATGCAGTTCGCCCATGATTACCCGGACCGGTGCCGTGGGCTGGTACTGTGCAACTCGCCGTGTCGACTGACGCGACGGGAAAGCTCGACGCCTGGCGGCAGCTGGCTCGCAACCATGGAGCAGGGTGGCATCGGTGCGTGGAGCGCGGCGACCATCAACTTCCGCCTGGACATGCGGCACGCCGCGGAGGGTCTGAAGGACTGGTACATCGCCGAGATGGACCAGACGCCGGCGGAAATTGGCCAAGCCTTGCACAGTTACCTGGACAGCCTGGACTTCGGCCCGCACCTGAAAGACATCGCGGTGCCCACGCTGCTGCTCACCGGCGACGAATCCCTTACCACCGGCATGGAGCAGCAGGAGTTCATGGCCTCCGAAATCCCCAACAGCCGTCTGGACGTGTGGCCCGGCCTGGGCCACGGCGTCAACGTAATCTACCCCGAATGGTGCGTGCAACGCATGCGGAACTTCTTGGGTGAGCGGGGAGTTTGGTGAGCGGGGAGTTTGACGACTTTGGTCGGGCAGGCACCGTGCGCTTCCCCGTCGCCAGTGATATGCTGAACTTAACGCGCGTCCGATACGATGTTTACTATGAATTCCGTCGACAAATCAGCGATTACCGCCGTAATCCTTGCAGGTGGCCAGAGCCGTCGACTGGGACGCGACAAGGCCGTCGAACCCTTCGCCGGCGAACCTCTGATCCGGCGCGTCATCCGACTGGCGTCCGAGGCCGTTTCCGCCCGCCACGTGGTGGTCGTTGTTGCCGACCCGGATCGCGCCGCTGCACTGCCGTTGGACGATGAGCACCTGACCGCGGTCGATGTGTTTCCCGATTGCGGTTCGCTCGGCGGCATCTACACCGGGCTGAACGCCTCGCCGACCGAATGGTCATTGGTAATCGCCTGCGACATGCCTTTCCTGTCCGCGCCCTTGCTGTCGCACTTGGCGGGACTGCGCGACGGCGTCGACGCTGTAGTTCCGGTGGTGGACGGCCGACCGGAACCCACCCATGCCATGTACCGGCGCGATTGCCGGCCGGCAATCAAGGCCAGGCTGCGCGCCGGGCAGCTGAAAATTTCCGGCTTCTTCGACGACGTTACCGTCCGGTACGTGCCAGAGAGTGACATCCGGAACTTCGATCCCGATTTGCTCAGCTTCTTCAACATCAACCGGCCCGAGGACTTGTCACGCGCGATGGAACTGGCGCAATGAACGCCGTAACCACCGCTGGCGATACCGTCGTCGTCACCGTCGAACTATTCGGCATGGCACGCATCCACGCCGGCGTCGGCAGCGTGACCTTGGAAGTCGACGCCCGGGCGCCCGTGGCAACATTGGTGCACGCCCTCGCGCATGAATGCCCTGATCTGCTGGGGAGCGCCCTGCACCGATCCGAAGACGGCGCGATTTCGGTCGCTGACGGGTATGCTTTGAACCGGAACGGTCTGGCTTTTTTGTCGCCCGATGTGGACGTACCGTTGGATTGGGAACCGGGCGACTCGCTGCTTCTCCTGTCCAACCAGGCCGGCGGGTGATCGCTATGTCGGTCCTTTATGGCTACCGTGGGTTTGCCACGGTGGTTGACCTGACCACCGGCGAATATCGTCGCGACCCGATACCGCCGGAGACACTCCGGTCGACGATCGGGGGTATCGGACTGGGTACCTGGCTTCTGCATCGTTACGCCGGTCCTCCCGTTGACCACGACGGCGAACCTCTCTCCCATTCAGACAGGATGCGATCGCTGGACGCCGCGCTGGAGCCGGAGAACGCTCTGATTTTTGTCACCAGTCCTCTCGTGGGCACCCGTTTGACCACCTCCAGCAAGTTTGCCGTGATGACCCGGTCCCCGTTGACTGGCTTTATCGCCGACGGACTGTCCTCCAGCCATCTGGCTGTAGAGCTGAAGCGGGCGTGCGGCGATGCCCTGGTTATCACTGGCCGCGCCGACAAACCGGCTATTCTCCACATCGATACCGACGGCATAGCACGTGTACGGCCAGCCGGTCACCTCATGGGTCTTTCCACCATGGACACCGAATCGGCGGTCAAAGAGGAACTGGATGACGGTAGTCGCCGTCCCGTGCGCGTGGCCTGCATCGGCCCGGCTGGGGAGAACCTGGTCCGGTTCGCCAGCATCGCCAACGACGGCGGGCGCCAGGCCGGACGCTGCGGCCCCGGTGCGGTCATGGGTAGCAAGAACCTCAAGGCCATCGCCGTGCGCGGAACTCCCGAATCCGATCCACCGGCAGCCAATCCCGAGGCCTTGCGCGATTACGCCCGCGACCTCAGCCGTCGCAGCTTGGGTGCGGCCACCGCTAAGTACCGCGAACTAGGAACCATCGCCAACGTGTCCGTGTTTAACCGCCTGGGTACGCTGCCAACGCGCAATTTCCAACAGTCGACCTTCGAAGGCGCGGACGCGGTCAGCGGCGAGGCGCTGCATCAAACCAAGGCCACCCGTTCCGCCCACTGCGCCAACTGCACCATCGGATGCGAAAAAATCGTCACCGTGGGCAAGAAATCCGACCGTGGAAAGCAGACCGGCGAGGTCAGCGCCCGGCTGGAATATGAAAGCCTCTTCGCCCTCGGCCCGTTGGTCGGCGTCGGAGACCCCGATTCGGTGATCCGTGCGGTCCGTAAGTGCGACGAATTGGGGCTGGACACCATTTCCGCCGGTGGAGTCATCGCCTGGGCCATCGAAACGGCAGAGCGGGGACTGCTGCAAAACGTGGACCTTGGCAGTGGCGATGATGGCTCCGCTCTTTCGCTGAATTTTGGCGACGGCGCCGCCGTAATCGGCCTGTTGGACGACATCGGGCACCGTCGCGGCTTATTGGGCAGTCTGCTGGCCGAGGGAAGCCGCCTTGCCGCCGAACGTGTTGGCCACGGGTCGGAATCCTGGGCCATGCAGGTCAAGGGATTGGAGATGCCCGGTTACGAACCCCGCAGCCTGAAAACGCTGGCCTTGGGACTCGCGACCACCCCGCGCGGCGCTTGCCACAATCGCACCTCCGCATACGACGCCGACTTCTCACCGGAAGTGGACCGGCTGACCGTGGATGACCGGCGCGGCCGCATCGCGGCCAACAGCGAGGATTTTGCCGCGGCACTGGACTCGCTGATTTGGTGCAAGTTCCTGCGCCGGGCCTTCGGCGATTTTTGGGAGGAATCAGCGGCGGTGTACCGCATGGTCACCGGCTGGGAAGATTTCGACGCCGACGAGCTTCGCCGCGCCGCCGCGCACATCGCCGACCTCAAGAAGGCGTACAACCAGCGTTGGGGCTGGCGACGATCCGACGATACCCTTCCAGTGCGAACTCTAACCGAGCCGCTGACAGACGGTGTCGCCGCCGGCGTGGGTCTAACCGCCGACGAGTTGGACGCGATGACCACCGACTACTACGCCGCCAGGGGCTGGGACGCGAATGGCCGCGTCAACCTGGCCGCGATCGGCTCATAGCGGCTGCTTGGCGGGCACGCCGACTCGTCGCGGGTACTTCCCCGGCGTCCGGCGCACCTTTTCCACGGTTATCAGCCAGCGATCCGGCGGCAGCGGCGGCGACAGATCGTTCATCGAGCGGACACCGGTAACCTTTCCGCCCAATTCAGACAGCGCGTTAGTCGAAGCCTGCGCTTCCGCGGGACCGTCCTTCCCCTTCCACGCCACCAGCGTACCGTGCCCTTTGCACAGCGGCAGCGCGTACTCGATAAGCACCGGCACCGCCGCTACCCCCCGGGCGAGAGCGACGTCGAACTGTCCCCGGTAACCTTCCATACGGGCCAATTCCTCGGCGCGCGTTGTGACCACGTCCACATCATCGATGCCCAGGCCCGCCACCAACGTTTCAAGAAATGCCGTCTTCTTGGCCACCGACTCAACCAGCGTCAGTCGTATGCCTGGGAATACTAACTTTAGCGGCACCCCGGGGAAACCAGCTCCGCTTCCCAAATCAACCAGGCGCAGTCCGTCCCGCCAATCGGTAACCGCCAGCACGGCAGTCAGCGAGTCGAGAAAATGACGCACCTGCACGGCTTCGGAGCCGGTTATGGAGGTCAGGTTGGCCCGCTGATTCCCGTCCGTCAGCAGCTGGTCGTACTCGGAGAACTGGGCCAGTTGGTCATCTGACAAATTCAGGCCCAGGCGCGCCGCCTGGACACACAGGATCTCCATCCCCAGCTCAGCGGCGGCCGTCACGGAGGCAAAAACTGCGCAAACACGTCCCGTCCGGCGAAACGGGCCTGGTCCGCCAATTTTTCCTCGATCCGAAGCAGCCGGTTGTACTTTGCCAGCCGTTCGGAACGTGTGATGGAACCAATCTTGATCTGGCCGGCGCCGGTCGCAACGGCCAGATCAGCAATGGTAGTGTCCTCAGTTTCTCCGGAACGGGCCGAAATCACCGGTAGGTAACCCCGTTCCTGCGCCAATTTCACTGTTTCCAACGTCTCGGTCAGTGTCCCGATCTGATTGGGTTTCACCAACACCGCGTTGGCGATGCCGTCGTCCGCGCCGCGCGCCAGGCGCTCTGGGTTCGTGGTGAACAGGTCATCTCCGATCAACTGGGTCGAACCGCCCATCTTTGTGCTCAAGTAATCCCAGCCATCCCAGTCGTCCTCGGCCAACCCATCCTCGATCGAAATGATCGGATAGGTTTTGCTCCAGTGGTCCAGGAGGTCGACCAACTCTCTGGAGGTAAAGGCGCGCCCCTCGGCGCGCAACACGTACTGTCCGCCATCACCGACGAACTCCGTCGCCGCCACATCGAGCCCGATCCCGATATCGCCATCCCGCGCGCACCGGTAACCCGCCAACCGAGTGGCGTCGTAGAGCAGCCCCAGCGCGTCCTCGTGGCAAGGCAAAGGCGGCCCATATCCACCCTCATCGGCAACACCGTACGGGTAAGGTCGCGTTTGAGAAAGGATGCGACCCACCGCCCGGTACACCGCCACCACCATTTGCAACGCCTCTCGGTAAGTTTCGGCGCCGATGGGTATCACCAGGAAGTCCTGCATGTCCAGGCCGCCGGCTGCGTGCCGCCCGCCGCTGATGATGTTAACCATTGGCATGGGCAGAACACACGCTTCCGATCCACCCAAGTACCGGTAGAGGGGCTGTCCCGCAGCGGCGGCGGCGGCGTGAGCGGTGGCTAGGGAAACTCCCAGGATGGCGTTCGCTCCCAGGTTGGCCTTGTTCGCCGTACCGTCCAGTTCGCTAAGCCGGGCGTCCAGTTTCGGCTGGTCAACGGCGTCGGCGTCGCCGCAAATCGCGGGGCCAATCACATCGTTCACCGCCGACACCGCCCTCAGCACGCCTTTCCCTTCATATCGGGTGGGGTCGCCGTCCCGAAGTTCGACTGCCTCATGCCGTCCGGTTGACGCTCCCGATGGAACAATCGCGCGACCGAACGCGCCGCCGCGCAGCCGGACGTCAACCTCCACCGTGGGATTCCCGCGAGAGTCGAGCACCTCCCGACCACGTACTAATTGAATGCGGGTCAAATCAGCCATCTCAGATTGTTTTCGCCAATGTACGAAGAAAACGAGGCAAGCGCGGTGATTCTTTCCGCGATCGCCTCGTCATTCTGCTACAGTTCCGTAACGGGTGTTAGCCGTGGGCTTCCGACTTGATGTCGTTGAAAGTGACCCTGAGCATCGGCGCGTCGGTCTCGTTCTTCCACTGGTGATGCTCACCCGGCGGCACCAGCACCGCGTCGCCGGCGGTCACCGCGTACTCCGTTCCGGAAACGACCAGCGTACCCGTGCCCTCAAGGATGAACACAGTGTGGTCCCATGCGTGGTTGTGCCCGCCGGTTTCCGGATGGCTGACCGCGCCGGGCTGCATCGCCCCGTTGTACAGCATCAGGTAGTTGGGGCAGCCGTCACGACCGCCCAGCATCGTGTGACCGGTTTCGGCGTTCAGGTCGGCGTGGTTTCGGATCACCGGCGGTGTGCCGGCGCCCGGTTCAGACCCGCCGGGCCGGGCATTCCCGCTGGCGGCCGCAATCGGGTTGATCTCGATCCGCCGGATGGCGCTGTCGCCGTCGTTGCGGGTGACGTGATCGACCATGGGAGGGATGAGCATCGCGTCCCCGGCTTTTACCGGGTATTCCTTGCCGTCAGCGACCAGCGAGCCGCTGCCTTCAATGATGTAGACTTCGTGCTCCCATTCGTGGATGTGGTGGGAACTGGTTCCGCCGGGCTCGATCACCGAGTATGCCAGCGTCACCAACCCGGGATTGTCGTCGGCGCTGATGAGCCGCGCCGGTGCCCCAGAAGCGAAGTCTTTAATGTTGTGGATCAGGGGTTCCATAATTGGTTCTCCTCAGGACGGGCGTCGGTTCATGTGATTTGGCGCTGTGTTAGTTGCACTAACCGTCGACTAGGTTATCTCCGGCTGCACACCTTCGGGAAGGTCGACCTCGAAGGCCGAGAGGACCTGGCCCACCAGGAGATAGTGGCCCATGAGCACGGTAATCTCTAACGTCTTCTGAATGCCGAAATGGCCGGAAACGGCGTCGAAAGTCTCGTTGCTTACCTTGTGGTTGCGGAACAACTCCTGGACGTATTTGACCAGCGAGGCCTCGATTCCGCTTAGGCCCTCCGGTGCCTTGCCGGTGGCAATGGCGCTGACCACGTCCTCCGGGACTCCGGCCTGGCGCGCCAGGCGGGCGTGGGCCGAGAACTCGTACTGCTGGCGAATTTCCCGAGCCGTCGCGCAGATGATGATCTCGCGGTGGGCTTCGGAAATATCCAGGTCGAACCGAGCGTAGGCGCCGGTGTGCGCCACTCTAGCCGCCAGGTCGGGACTATGCAGCAGTACTCCGTACGGGCCGCGGACGCTGCCGCGACTGCTGGCGATGGAGTCGAAAAATTCCTGATGCTCAGGTGCGAGTTGATCACGCGTTACGTCACTCAGTCGGGCCATTGGGGAATGCTCCTTGCACGTAGTTTGTTGGACTGGCATTGGGCAATATACCGCCGCGCACTACCCGTGTTCAAGCGCGCGACTCGTCGGACCCTCATGCTAGTCGGGGAACTCCAGGTCCAGGGAAATGTCCAGCGCGTCAGTGGAATGGGTCAGACCCCCGATGCTGATGAGATCGACGCCGGTTTCGGCCACCACGCGCACGGTTGCCAACGTGATGCCGCCGGAAGCCTCGATGGATGCCCGGCCGGCGATGATATCCACGGCCTCGCGCATCATGTCCACCGTCATGTTGTCCAGCATGATGATGTGGGCGCCGGCGTCCACGGCCTCTCGAACCTGCTCCAGCGACTCCACCTCGACCTCAACGCGGATCGTGTGGGATGCCTGTGCTATGGCGTGCCGCACCACTGCCCCCAGTGGTTCTTCCAACGACGCCCGCGCGGCGAGGTGGTTGTCTTTGATCAGGATACCGTCGGCCAGGTTGATGCGGTGGTTGTAGCCACCGCCCATGCGCACGCTGTACTTGTCCAGGAACCGGTGTCCCGGGGCCGTTTTGCGGGTATCGACAATTCGGGCCGCCGTCCCCTCTACCGCACGCACGTATCGGTTGGTGGCGGTGGCAATGCCGCTCATCCGCTGCATGAAGTTCAGCGCGGTACGCTCCGCTCTCAGGATCGCGGCAGCGGATCCCACCACGCTGGCAATGTCCCGACCGGGCTCCAATGGGGCTCCGTCGTCCATCAACAATTCGACCTCAAGATCCGGGTCGATCCGTTTGAACACGGCCTCCGCAACGGGGCCCCCGGCAAGTACGCCGTCAGCCTTGGCACGCAGCATGCCGTTTCCCGTCACGCCATTGGGAATCAACGTTTGGGTGGTCGGATCGTTGAATGCCTGGTCTTCGGTCAGTGCGGCGTCTATCAGGTTGAGGACTTCTGGCGGAAGTTGCTGACTCATGTGCGCCTCGTGGTTCGCGGAAATCGCTGGATGCCAAGAGTGTGCCACGTCAACTGCCAGCCGGCAAATCCATAACTCGTGCGGGCAAAGTGATTCACCTAATCGGGACCCAAAACCCCCTGTGCTATACTTGCGCCGACCAACTATCTATCTATATAACGCTTTCGGCATGACATCGATTTCCACCACGTTGCAGGGCACCGATTTGCGCCAGGCCATGCTCGGCGCGGTCGCATACATGGAACTTTATCGGGACGCCGCCAACGCGCTCAACGTTTTTCCTGTACCCGACGGCGACACCGGAACCAATATGTTGCTCACGCTTCGAGCCGGCGTCGAGCAAATGAACAAGGACGCTGCCGCCGAAACCGCTGGGGAAGTTGCGGAATCCATCGCCACCGGCGCGTTCTGGGGGGCCCGTGGCAATAGCGGGGTGATTCTCTCGCAGTTGTTGCGGGGTTTCGCGGACGGGGTCGCCGGAGCCGTGGAGATTGACTCTTCCGACGCCGTGGCCGCATTCCGTTCGGCCACAGACTCCGCCTATCACGCCGTGAGCCAGCCTCGTGAGGGTACGATGCTGTCGGTAATCCGCGGCGCCTCGGATGCCGCGGTCCGGGCCAACGACGCCGGGGAGCGCGACGTCGTTGCCTTGTGGCAAGTGGCTTACGACGGCGCCATTGAAGCCCTGGCGCGCACTCCCGATCAGCTTCCGGTCCTCAAGGAAGCGGGAGTGGTCGACTCGGGAGGCCTGGGGGTAGTGGCCATCATCGGCGGCGCTCTCCAGCATCTGCTGGGGGAAGCTGGACCCGCCGTTGACCTGGGCCTGCGCAGCGTGGGCGGCGTTATCAACCCACAGCAGACCGCGTCCGTCGCCGTTGACGCCGACTTTCTCGACGCTCACGAGGCGGAAGAATTCGGCTACTGCACCCAGTTCGTCATCCATGGGCACGAATTGGATGTCGACACGTTGCGAACCGGATTTTCCGGCATTGCCGATTCCACCGTCATCGTCGGTGGCGGGCAGGCGGTGCGGATACACGTTCACACCACCGATCCAGGTTCGGCGCTGAGCTACGGCATCGCCTTCGGCGAACTGGATGAGTTGAAAATCGACAACATGAGCCGGCAAAACCGCGATTGGGCGGCCGGGCACCGGGAGCGCGCTCGGCCAACCGAGATCCGCCCCGGCGTTTCGGTGATCGCGGTTGCATCAGGTAAAGGTCTCGCCGACCTGTTCCAGGACGCCGGCTGCGCTGCCATCATTCCCGGCGGGCAGACGCTCAACCCCAGCGCCAGCGAGATAATCGACGCCGCCATGTCCGCCGGCACCAACGACGTGATCGTGCTTCCCAACAACGGTAACGTCATTCTTACCGCGAACCAGGCTAAAGATGCCGACACTGGAGAAGTGACTTTGCACGTCCTGGCAACGCGCACCATGCCGCAGGGCACGGGAGCGCTGCTGGGGTTCAATCCCGAAGTTTCGTTGGCCGACAATCTGGCCAACATGGAAGCCGCCAGTGGCGCCGTGGAAACCCTTGAAGTGACCCAGGCGGTCCGGGACTCGGTGGTCGACGGCCGAGAGGTCAGGGAAGGCGAATACATGGCGATCCTGGACGGGAAACTGGCCGCCCTGGCCGAAACAGCCGACACGGCGGTGCGCGAGGGGTTGCAATACTCCGCTGCAGACGAAAACAGCGTGATCACCCTGTATTGGGGAGAAGGCGCTTCGGCCGAGACCGCCGCCGCCTTGCAGGAGGAACTGGAAGAATCCTACGGCGGGACGGAGGTGGACGCGTACGAAGGCGGGCAGCCCCATTACCCATACCTGGTGTCCGTTGAATAACCGCGCCCAGTCGTGATGCTGCGAAGGAGTATCCCGCATGGCCATCAAAGTCATTACTGACAGTACCTGCGACATCGCCAGGGAAACCGTCGACCGCTTCGGAATATCCGTGGTCCCGGCCTACGTCCTGTTTGGGGAAGAGTCCTTTCGCCAAGGGATCGACATCAATCCCACCCAATTTTACTCCCGCCTCCAGTCATCCGCTCAGTTGCCAAGTACGTCGCAGCCCACTCCCGGCGACTTTATCGGCGCAATGGAGCCTCTGGTATCAGCAGGTGATCAGGTCGTGTGCATAACGATCGCGAGGCAACTCAGTGGCACCTATAATTCCGCGGCACAGGCCGCTTCCCAATTCGACGATGGCGCAGTGACCGTGATCGACTCCGGTACCGCTTCCGTCGGGCATACGCTGCAGGTGATCGCCGCCGCCGAAGACGCCGCCGCGCCGGATACGACGTTGGATTCTGTCGTCTCCGCTGCCCAAACCCGCGCCGGTCAGGGCTATGGGTTCGCCATGGTGGACACGCTGGAATACCTGCAGAAAGGAGGCAGAATAGGAAAAGCTCAGGCCTTCATGGGTTCGTTGCTCAAGGTGAAGCCCATCCTCAAGGTGGCCGACGGCGAGGTGCTGCCCGTGGACCGCCCCCGCAATCTCCGCCGCGGGTTGCAGCGTTTGGAGGAATTGGTGCGCGAACAGGGCCCGGCGTCGAAGCTGGCCGTTGCCTACACCACCGACGCGGCCCCGGCGGAAGAGATACGCAACCGTCTGTCCGACTTGGCGGACCCCGAAAACACCTACACGCTACAGATAGGTTCTGCCATCGGAACCCACATTGGCCCCGGTGCGGTGGCGGTGTCCACCCTCCCTTGATGGCCGCACGCCGTAACCGGCACAAGCGGGCCCTCAATTCAGGTCAAGCCAATGGACACTGACCGCCGCGAGACCGCTCCCGTCTGGCGCGAGGCCTTCAAAAAAATCCTTGCGCTGGAGGAGCACAAGGGCTTTGAGGACAATGCGGTAAATGGCGGTATCCGCCGTTTCATCGAGCGTTGGGAGCCCGAACTCCGCCAGTGGCTCGGGGATGATTCGGTTCGCGTGGGTCGGCTGATAGCGGCACCCTACCGCGAACTGCCGCCTGAGCAGAGACGCGAGTGGGTTTCGGCCTGGCGCAGTGTGCTGGCCGGCGGGGCGGACGATCTTCATCCGAAGATCGATGGCCCACCAATCGCGGGAAAAGCCGTCGGCCAACCAACCGCGGCCGCCGCACCCGATACCCCGCTGTTCGCCCCGGGCGACGCCTTCCATCACGTCCCGGTCCGCCGGCGCCCACACGTCGGTCCCAAGCCAGCTACGAGCCCGGGCGACCCGGACGATCCCGTTTCCGCCGTCAGCCGTAGGGGCGACAAAGCCGTGCAGCGGTTAGAGTCCATGGGAGCCGGTACGGTTCGCGACCTGCTGTACATGCTGCCCCGCCGATACGACGACCGCGCGGACGTCACGAGCATCGCCGATGTCTACGCCGGCGGAACCTTCACCCTGGAAGGCGCGCTGGCCGATATCCGCTCCTCCAACGTCGGCCAGCGCAGATTGCAGTTGGTTGAGGGGACTTTGCGCGACAACACCGGCGCCATCGACCTGCAATGGTTCGGGCAGAGGTTTCTCGCTCGCAGCCTTCGCGCCGGCAGCACTATGGTCGTGCACGGCAAGGCCGAAGTCTACCGTGGCCGATTGACCATCCAGTCGCCCGAATATGACGTGGTCACCGAATCAACCCCACCCCTGAATGCGGGACGCATCACCCCGGTGTATCGCCTGACCCAGGGCATGACGGCGCGTAACCTGCGGAGCCTCACCTGGCGCGCCCTGGAACGGTTTTCGGACAGCGTCGCCGAATCGATGCCCGAAGATGCGCTGGCGCGCACCAGGCTGGTAGGTTTGCGCCAGGCCATCAACGACGCGCACTATCCGCCGGACCTGTCCCGCGCCGACCAGGCCCGCCGGCGCCTCGCCTTCGACGAAATCCTGTCATTTCAGATGGCTATCCTGGGCCGGCGCCGGCATCGCGAACGGAGCGCAATCGGAACCCCGGTGCAATACAGCGGCCCTGCAGTCGACGGGTTCCTGTCCGAATTGCCCTTTACTCCCACCAAGGCGCAGGTGCGCTGCATCGGCGAAATTCTGTCCGACATGGCCCGGGGCACACCGCCCATGAGCCGCTTGTTGCAAGGAGAAGTCGGCAGCGGCAAGACCTTGGTTGCGTTGACCGCGATACTGGCTGCGACTTCGGACCTCCATCAATCGGCCCTGATGGCGCCCACCGAAGTGTTGGCGGAGCAGCACTTCGTCACCGTGGGCCGTCTCCTCTCCACCTTCGAGCAACCACTGCAGCAGCCCAACGTTTTCTCGGCGTATCTTCCCAGCCTGCGGCGTCCTTTCACCGTCGGCCTGCTGACCGGTAGCACCCGGGCCGCGCCACGAAGGGAAGTACTGCGCCTGGCGTCTGAGGGACACCTCGACCTCCTGACCGGCACCCACGCCCTGATACAGGACGGCGTTGATCTTCCCAACCTCTCCCTGGCCATCACCGACGAACAGCACCGGTTTGGCGTCGCCCAGCGCACTGCTCTCAGGGGCGCCGGGCCGGAGCAACCCCACGCCCTCATGATGTCCGCCACCCCGATACCCCGGACACTTCAGCTCACCCTCTACGGCGACCTGGACGTTTCCACCATCGATGAACTCCCTCCCGGACGCCAGGACATCCTCACCAGAATGGTTCCTGAAGACAAACGCCCGGCCGCGTATGCCTTCGTACGACAACAGGTTGAAGCCGGGCGACAGGCGTTCATCATCTGCCCGTTGGTGGAGGAATCAGAGAACCTTGACGTGCGTGCTGCCACTGAAGAACATAAGCGACTGTCCGGCGAAGTTTTTCCGGACCTCAACCTCGGCCTTCTTCACGGACGCCTGCCATCACGAGCCAAGGACAAGGCGATGCGCCAGTTCCGCGACGGCGAGATAGACGTGCTGATCGCCACCGCCGTTGTCGAAGTCGGCATCGACGTGCCCAACGCCACGGTGATGATGATCGACGGCGCGGACCGCTTCGGTCTGGCCCAACTGCACCAGTTCCGCGGGCGCGTCGGGCGCGGCGAGCACCGCAGCTACTGCTTGCTGATGTCCGAAACGGAGTCGGAAAGGGCACGAGAACGATTGTCAGCTCTCGAAGCCAATCACGACGGTTTCAAGCTGGCAGAGATTGACCTGCAGATGCGCCACGAAGGGGACATCTTCGGCACCACGCAGAGCGGCGACCAGACCATGCTTCGCATCGCCAACGTGTTCGACCAGGACCTGATGGCGCTGGCCCGCCAGGAAGCTACGGCCATCCTTGATGCCGACCCGGAATTAACCGACCCGAAGCACGCTGGCATCGTTGCGGAAAGGGACCGGTTCCTGGCCCGGGTTCAGGATAACATCAGCGACTGATCCGGCCGGATAGAACGCGCGCCGCAGTCGGTTGTTCCCGCGATACTCCGCGTCATCCCTCGGAATTAACGTCCCGGAAACGATATCCGACGTTCCAGATGGTTTCCACGAACCGATGGTCCGGGTCCTCCACCTTGGACCGCAGCCGCCGTATGTGCACGTCCACCGTCCGCGTTCCGCCCAAGTAATCGTATCCCCACACTTGGTTCAGCAACGCTTCCCGTGTGTAGACCCGGCCCGGGTTGGATGCCAACAGTGTGAGCAGTTGAAACTCCTTGTAGGTCAGCGAGATCCGCCGGCCGGCCATCGTCACCTCGTAGCTTTGCAGGTCGATGGCCAGTTCTCCCACCCGGATCAACTGCTCGCCGCCGCGCCCGTCGCGCCGGTACAGTATTTGCCCGACGCGGGCCACCAGTTCGGCGGAATCCAGGGGAGCCACGATGAAGTCGTCGGGATTGATGGCCGGATCGTATTGGCCGATGGCGTTCTCATCCATTACCAACAGCGTCGGCAGATGCAATTGGCTCACCCGCTCGATGACCGATTGCGCGCCGATTCCTACTGCCGACATGTCCAGCAACACCACGTCCAACTTGTCCGTGTGCGCCACGTCCTCCAGTTCCAGCACGTCGCTCCCGGCCCGGTAAGCCAACCCGGCGCGGTCGATCTGGCCCGCCAAGGATGTCATTGCACCGCCCGGCCGCGTGAGCAAAAACACGTTGTACAAAGCGATGTCCTGCTGCCTGGAGTGGTACGCCCGAGGGGCCGGGTGCGAAATTGACGCTTTCCGGTCACCTGTCTATCATTGCGAGATAATGGCGCAATTCTAGCATACGACTCGGCGAACCAATCCTGCCGTCCCCACTGGAGACCCACTATGACCACCGCAACGATGCTCCCCACCCAACCTGTTGAACTACGCCGTATAATTCGAGCCGGCGGGTACGCCGGCGTCACCGCGGGCCTGGCGAATGGGCACGTGCAGGCCAACCTCGCGGTTCTGCCGCGAGACCTCGCGTTCGATTTCCTGCTCTTCTGCCAGCGGAACCCTCGACCCTGTCCTCTGCTGGAAGTCATCGAGGCCGGCTCCGTGGAGCCCGTGTTCACCGCCCCGGGCGCGGACATCAGCACCGACATACCAGCCTATCGCATCTACGAGAATGGCCAGATGGTCGGGGAATTGGAATCGGTTGCCGACGTGTGGCGAGACGACCTGGTGTCGTTCCTGCTGGGTTGCAGCTTCTCCTTCGAAGCCGCCATGGCCGACTCCGGCATACCGCTGCGCCACCAGGAAGCCGGCAGCAACGTCCCCATGTACATCACCAACATACCGACCAGGCCGGCCGGCCTGTTCTCCGGCCCCATGGTGGTTAGCATGCGCCCTATCCCCCAAGAGCAGATCGTCAGGGCAGTGCAGGTGACCTCCCGGTTCCCGGACACTCACGGAGCTCCCGTGCACATCGGCGATCCTAACTCCATTGGCATCCGCGACATCCACGCCCCGGAGTTCGGCGACGCTGTCGAAATCCGTCCGGGTGAGACGCCCGTGTTCTGGGCTTGCGGCGTCACCCCGCAGGCAGTGGCCCTCAATTGCAAACCGCCGCTGATGATCACCCACGCGCCGGGCAAGATGTTCATAACCGACCGCCGCGACGCCGACTACGCAGTAATCTGACCACGGAGCATCATGACGCGCACAATCGAAGACATCGTTCTCGACCACGACCGGAGGGGAATCGGTGCGCTGCGCCCTCACCTGCCGGAGGACTTTTGCGGCCAGGCCGCTCGTTACGTCCTGGATCATCCCGGGCCGTTGATCATCACCACCGGCTTCTACATAATGATGAGTGACGCGCCGGAAACCGACGGACCGCCCGGAGCATTCGCCATTGGCAACGCCGTACGCAGCCTCGGGCATCCGGTGGTCCACCTGGCGGACGCGCCGGTGGCCGGCATAATGTCGTCCTGGCTGGGTCATTGCGGTGACCCGTCGCGCGTGGTCGATTTCCCTATCTCCGCCGACCCGGCGGATAACGACGAGTTCGTTGCCGGCGTCGCGACAGAATTTCAGCCGGCCCTGGTGATCTCAATCGAGCGCTGCTCTCCAGACGCTGACGGCATATACCGCAACATGCGAGGCCGCGACATATCTCCCCAGACAGCCCGCGTGGACCGTCTGTTTGGCCTCGGGCTGCCGTCGGTTGGTATCGGCGATGGCGGCAACGAAATCGGCATGGGCAATTTGGCCGACATCGTCGCCAAAGCCGACCAACTGCCCGACCATCCCGCCGTCGTGGGCTGCGACCGACTCATCATATCCAGCACGTCCAACTGGGGCGGCTATGGCCTGGTGGCCGCGCTGTCCCTCGAGGTGGGCCGCAATCTTCTGCCTGACGTCGACACCGACGCCGACTGCATCCGGTTCCTGGTGGACGCCGGCGCGGTGAGCGGCGTCAGCGGCGAGCACGATTACCTCGTCGACGAGTTCACCCTGGAGGAAAACGCGGCGGTATTGGTTGAACTGCATGATTTGGTGAACTCCCGCTTGGCCGCTAAATCTGGCACGTAGCGCGCGAACGCGACATGGGAAACTGCAAATACTGCGGCCAAAAAGCCGGCTTCTTGCGTCGCAGTCACAAGGATTGTGACAAGGCTCATCAGGCAGGTCACCAGCAGATGGTTTCGCTGGTCGCAAAAGCCGCCGGGCAGTCCAATTTCAGTGAAGCCGCACTGATGGGGGATCTGGGGGCCATCGCCGCCGGTTCGTACATCGACGACGATGGAATCCGAGCGGCCATGGCCGAGGGTTGGCACCAGGCCGTGCGCGAGGGTTTGTCCGACGGCATCCTGACGCAAGACGAAGAGGGTCGGCTGCGGGACTTCCGAGAGCAGTTTGCCATCGATGAAGAGCACAAAGCCGGCCAAACCGCCGTCGCCGATCTGGAACGTGCCGCCAGGGATCGCCTCATGCTGGACGCGCGCCTGGCGGCTCTGGCCACCACTACGGGTGACTACCACCTCGACGACCTTGCTGAAGCCCTCGAATATTCCGAGTTTTCACCATGCGAGCGCGGGTCGTTGCTCTCCCGGGCGTGGGAGGCCGCCGTCGAAGGTTCCCTGGAGGACGGCGTCCTGTCCCTGGACGAGGAACACGCACTCATCCGTTACCTCCGGCGCTTTGGACTGCAACAGTCCGACGTGGATATCAACGGCGCCTACCACAACATGATCAAGTCCGCCGTCATCCGAGAGGCGGCGGAGGGACTGATCCCCGACCGGCTGGGGGACGTGCCTAACGTGCCGTTTAACCTGATGAAGTCGGAACAGCTAGTCTGGGTCATCGACGGCGTGGACTACTATGAGGTCAAGACCCGAAGGGAACGGCGCGGCACCTCTCATGGCGTCAGCATCCGTGTCGCCAAGGGCCTGTACTACCGTCCCAGCACATTCCGCAGTCGCGCGGTGGAGTGGGAAGAAACGGTCCATGAGGACACGGGGCTGCTGGGCGTGACCAGCAAGCACATCTACTTTCACGGCCCGCGCAAGCGGTTCCGCATCCGCTACGACCGCATCGTGTCCTTCGACCCCTACGAAGACGGCCTCGGGGTCATGCGCGATGCCCAAACCGCCAAGCCCCAGACCTTCCGCACCGGCGACGGCTGGTTCATCTACAATCTCGTCACCAACCTGGCCCAGCACTGGTAGGCCGCGCGCCTACCCCACCGCCAGCATTTTCTCCTCGGTGACGATGATCTTTTTCAGTTCCAGCATCTCGTCCCGCAGGTGGGCCGCCTTTTCGAATTCCAGGGACCGGGCGGCCTGTTTCATCTGGAACTCCAGGTCCTTGATCACCCGGTACATGTCGTCCCGTGACATCTCCTCCCGGGCCACCTGGTAGGAAGCCTTCGTCTCTGCGACCCCGCGCAGACCCTCGGTGATGTCCCGAACGGCCTTGTGGATCGACTGCGGCTCAATCCCGTGGCGCTCATTGTGCGCCCCCTGGATTGCCCGGCGGCGGTAGGTTTCGTCAATCGCGTTCTTCATCGAGTCGGTCACCCGGTCGGCGTACATGATCACGTGCCCGGATGAGTGACGGGCGGCGCGACCGACGGTCTGGATCAACGATGTAGTTGAGCGCAGGTACCCTTCCTTGTCTGCGTCAAGGATCGCAACCAGGCTCACCTCGGGTAGGTCCAACCCCTCCCTCAGCAGGTTGATGCCCACCACTACATCGTAGATGCCCAGGCGCAAATCCCGCAGTATCTCCACCCGGTTCAGGGTTTGGATATCGGAATGGAGGTAGTGGTTGCGGATCCCCGCCTCGGACAGGTAGTCGGCCAGCTCCTCCGCCATCCGCTTCGTCAGCGTGGTTACCAGGGTTCGCTCCTGGCAGTCAATGCGCTGGCGGATTTCATACAACAGGTTGTCGATCTGACCCTCGGTGGGTTTGATCTCGATGGTCGGGTCCAGCAACCCGGTGGGCCGGATCACCTGCTCCACGATGGTGCTGGTGCGCTCCAGTTCCAGCGGGCCCGGCGTCGCGGAGACGTATACCACCTGGTTGATGTGGTCCTCGAACTCCTTGAAGTGCAGCGGCCGATTGTCCAGAGCCGACGGCAGTCGGAACCCGAATTCCACCAGCGTGGTCTTGCGCGAGATGTCGCCGTTGTACATCCCCCGTACCTGCGGCAGCGTCATGTGTGACTCGTCGACGAACATCAGGTAATCGTCGGGGAAGTAGTCCAGCAGCGTCCACGGCGGACTGCCGGCCGGCCGCCGGGACAGGTGCCGGGCATAGTTCTCGACGCCGGCGCAGAAGCCGGTCTCGCCCAGCATCTCCATGTCGTACCGGACGCGCTGCTCCAATCGCTGCGCTTCCAACAGCTTGCCCTCCTGCCGGAGCCAGTCCACCCGCTCCTTCATCTCGGCGTCGATGTCAATCAGGGCTGCGTCCAGCTTCTCCCGACTGGTCACGAAGTGCTTGGCCGGATATACGGAAAACTCACTCCGTTCGTTCAGGACTTCACCGGTCAGCGTGTCCAGGGTGAGGATCCTCTCGACCTCGTCGCCGAAGAACTGGATGCGGACCGCGAATTCTTCGTACGCCGGCACGATTTCAAGCGTATCTCCCCGCACGGTGAACCGGCCACGGGCAAGGTCGGTATCGTTGCGCTCGTACTGCATGTCGATCAGCTGACGCAGCAGTGCCCGCCGGTTGTACTCCTCGCCGACTTCTACATGGGCCACCATCTCGAAGTAGTCTGATGGGTCGCCCAAACCGTAGATGCACGATACCGAGGCCACGATCAGCGTATCCCGGCGGGTCAGCAGCGAGGTGGTGGACGCCAGCCGCAGCTTGTCCAGCTCCTCGTTGACACTACTGTCCTTCTCGATGTAGGTGTCGGTGCGCGGAATGTACGCCTCTGGCTGATAGTAATCGTAGTAGGACACGAAGTATTCAACGGCGTTGTGGGGGAAGAACTCCTTGAACTCCGTGGCCAACTGGGCGGCCAGGGTCTTGTTGTGCGCGATGACGATCGTCGGTCGCTGCACCTCCTGCACGATGTTGGCCATGGTGAAGGTCTTTCCGCTGCCGGTTACTCCCAGCAGGGTCTGGTAACCCAAACCCTCGCGTACGCCGGCGGTCAGCTTCGCGACCGCCTGTTCCTGGTCACCCATCGTGCCGAAATCCGCCACCAGCTGAAAGTCAGGCATGGTTCCTCCGTTTCATCACTCGGGACCCCTGGTTTCGCGAAAAGTCCGTTGATCCGCTCGCGTGACCGCAATTATAAGACATCGCGTTACCCACCCCCGATGGCCAAGAGCGCCTGCCTCACCTTGTCTTCCACCGCCGCATCCGCCGGCAGCTCCAGCCTCGCCACCGCCTGCCGGGCGTCGCCCAGCGTCATCCCAAGCGCCGTCAGTGCCTCCACGGCCTCTGCGTCAGTTCCCGAAGCGGCGACCAGCGCCGGCGATCCGGCGTCCGCGTCCGGCAGTTTGCCCCGCAGCTCCAGCACAATCCTTTGCGCGGTGCGCCGCCCTACTCCTTGGGCCCGCGCCAACGCCGCCACGTCCTCCGAAGCCACCGCCTGCCGCAAACCGTCTTCGCCCAGCTCCGATAGAATGGCCATCGCCGAACGCGGTCCGATCCCGGAGACCCCCGTCAGCGCGCCGAACAGTTCCACCGCTCCGGCATCGGCAAACCCATACAGCACCGGTTGTTCATTCTGGATGCGCAGGATGGTGTGCAACCGCACCTGCTCTCCCACGCTGCCCAAACCCGCAACGGCCGAGGCCGGCACCGACACTTGCAGGATAATGCCGCCGACCTGCACGTTAACCCAGTCCGATCCGACGGCCTCCAGCGCGCCTCGCACGCCGACCAACATTGCCTAAAGTTCCTCGCCCGGCGCTATTTCGCGCGAGATCAGCTCGGCAGCCTGCATGCGCTGAAGGTGGCACAAGCCCACCGCCAGAGCGTCGGCGGCGTCCGATTCCGGTTGTTGCGCCAATCCCAACCTCGAAGACGCGATCTGCTGCACCTGTTCCTTGCTGGCCCTGCCGTAGTCCGCCACCGCCATCTTTACGTCAGCCGGCGAATAGCGATGCACCGGGATCCCCTGGCTGGCCGCGCCGATCAGCACCACCGCCTGCGCCTGTCCGATCGCCAAGGCCGATTTCGCAAACGCACGTTCGCCGCGGCCCACAAATGGGTCCTCAACCGCGATGGCATCGGGTTGGAACACATGGATCATGTTCAGGATGTGGGTGTGCAGTTGGTAAAGGCGTTTCTCGATCGCCATCGACGCCGGCAAGGTGACCACTCCGTAGTCGTCAGCTTCGGGAGCCGGGTAGGCGTCCAGGACGCCGTATCCCATGCGCAGCGTACCCGGGTCGATGGCCAGGACACGCATCAGGCTGCGGACCCGTAGCGTTCCAGCACTTCCGCCGGGAAGTCGGCGTTGGTATACGCCTTCTGGACGTCGGCCAGCTCTTCCAGGGTGTCCAGCAGCCTCAGGGTCTGCTCTGCGGCCTTGTCCTGCAGCGGGATCACCGTCTTGGGTACCATGGACACGTCGGCCGACGAGGGCCGCGCTCCTTCTCCTTCCAGGGCGGTCTTGACCGACAACAGGTTCTCGGGAGTCGTGTAGACCTCCAGGATGCCGTCCTCGAAGTTAACGTCCTCGGCCTCGGCCTCGATGGCGGTCATGATCAGCTCTTCGGCCACCGCCTCGTCGTCAACCTCCAGCACGATGACTCCACGGGTGTCGAAGTTCCAGGCCACGCAGCCAGCGTCGCCCAGGTTACCGCCGCCCTTGTTGAAAGCCGACCGGACTTCCGATGCGGTGCGGTTGCGGTTGGTGGTCAGCGCCTTCACCAGGATGGCCCCGCCGCTGGGCCCATACCCCTCGTAGGTGACCTCGGCCAGGTCCTCCATCCCCTCTCCGCCTTCCCCGCTGGCCCGTCGGATGGCGCGGGTGACGCTATCCAAGGGCATGTTATTGGATCTGGCCTGGTCAACGGCGATGCGCAACCGGAAATTCGTCTCCGGGTCGCCCCCACCGCCCTCTTTGACCGCCAGGCTGATGTTGCGCGCCAGCTTGGTGAACAACGCTCCACGCTTGGCGTCGGCCGCGCCCTTAGCACGTTTGATTGTCGACCATTTGGAATGTCCGGACATTTGACACCTCCTTGACGTGACGTACTCCGTCCCGTCTCGCTTCTACGGAGACTGGTGTCCAGGTGGGCGCTCGCGTGCACCCCCAGTTTCTTATAATGCGACGTTGTCCGATTTTAGCATCGCCGCGTTAAACCGGTCAAAAAGACTTCGCAACCTGATAAATGGCAACTTCGGATCATTCAACTCGACAGGCCGACGCGATGGGCGCGGCGCCCATGTGGCGTCTGCTGCTGAAAATGGCCTTCCCGCCGATGCTCGCCATCATCGTCATGGCCTTGTACAGCATCGTCGACCGCGCGTTCATCGGCAATGTCGTGGGGGTCGACGCTCTGAGCGGGCTATCCGCCGCCTTCCCGATACAGATGGCCTCTGTCGCCATCGGGTTGCTGACCGGGTTGGGTGGCATGTCCGTGGTATCCCGGGCCCTGGGGGCAAGGGATTCGCTCCGCGCTTCCCGGGTCATCGGCTCGTCGTTGGCCATCCTCATGCCCGTTTATCTCGTCGCCGTAGCGGCAGGCCAGACCCATCTGGACGACCTGGCCGGCTGGATGGGCGCGTCTGCCCACACAATTGAATACGCCGATCAGTACCTGGCGATCATCCTGCCGGGCAGCCTGCTCACCATGGTTGCCATGACCTTGAACAACTTCCTCATGGCCGAGGGACGGCCGGCGACGGCGACTATAGTGCTGGCCGGCGGCGCCATCGTCAACGTCGCTTTGGACGCGGTGTTCATCCTCGTGTTCGGCTGGGGCGTCGCCGGCGCCGCGGTCGCAACGGTTCTGGCCCAGGCGCTGGCGGTGCTCTACGGGGCCTGGTTCTACCTTTCAGGCCGCAGCGCATTGCGCATCACCGCCGACGCTTTGCTGCCCAGGTTTCCGTTGATGCGCGAGATCCTGGCCCTGGGCGCCCCCATCTGCATCATAGAAATCGCCCGGTCCATAGTCGTTGTCGTTATCAACAACATCCTCAGCCAATACCCGGGTGGCGACGGTTACATCGCGCTGTTCGGCGTAATCAACGCGGTGCTGGAGTTCGCCCTGGCACCATTCATAGGCGCGGCGTTGGCCTACCTACCCCTGGCAGCGTACAACTACGGAGCCGGAAACTACCACCGGGTCCGCCAGGCCATCTGGCAGAGTTGTCTGGGTGCGACGGTCGGCGGCGTGGTCATGGTCGCCGTCATATTGCCGGTAGCGGGCCACATCGTCACCCTGTTCTCAACTCGCGAAGCCTTGCCGGCGGAGTCCGGCATCGCCCTCCGCATAGCGCTGCTGGCGTTGCCCATCGTAGGCATCGAATTCATCAGCTCCATCGCGTTTCAGGCCCTGGGCATGGCCTGGCCCTCAGTCGTCCTGACCATTACTCAGCGCGTCGTCCTGCTCCTTGCGTGGGTCTTCGGGCTGTCCCACGTATTCGGCGTCTGGGGCGTCTGGTGGTCGTTTCCAGCCACCGACCTTGGGGCGATGCTCCTCGGATTAGGGGCGCTCATCCTGGTGTGGAAGCACGTGGACCAATGGGGAAGGCACGCCACACGTCGTCGATTTTGACATCCCCGAGTGGCGGCAGTAGCATTACGCCGGGTCGCCGATGGCGCCCTACCCGAACCTTGCTTTGGAGGCCATGCTATGGCAATGCATTCGACCGGCGTTTCCCACATCGCCGTGTGCGTCCGCGATCTGGACGAATCCCTCAAGTTCTACCGCGACATCCTGGGCATGACCGTGACCGTCGACCGGGTGCAGGACACTTCCACCGGCGGCCTTCCCCACGTCTACGCCCACAATCGTTCCACTCGCCGCCAGGCCGTCCTGTCCTATGGAGATGGAGGCGTTCCGACTCTCGTGATGACCAGCCACCCGGGTGACGACGCCGACGGCGGCCCCATCAAGCTGGACCAGGTGGGCATCAGCCACATTTCCTTTTCAGTTTCGGACGTTAAAGCGCTGGCCGACGAGTTGATCGCTGCTGGCGTCGAGCTGGCCGGCCCCATGGACGGTTTCACCAACGCCAACGGTGAGGTCTCCAGCATCTTCGTGTACGACCCTGACGGCATCCTGGTGCAGTTCGACAGCGGCGGAGGCTGATCCCTCGCCAGACTGTAAAGGACCACCAAACCCGCCAACGCTAACCTGCTCGCGCTCACAAGGAGTTGCCGCTATGCCGATGAACGCCACCGGCGTGTCTCACATTGCCATCTGCGTGAAAGACCTCGACGTCTCGTTGCAGTTCTACTGCGATGTGCTGGGGATGTCCATCGTCAGCGACGTCATCCAAGACACCACCACTGGTGGCCTGCCTCACGTGTACGCCCATAATCGGGCCACCCGCCGCCAGGTTCGCCTCGCCTACGCCGACGGCGCCAAGCCTACTCTGACAATGACCTCCCATCCCGGGGAAAACCCGGACGGCACTCCCATCAAACTCGACCAGGTGGGCATCAGCCATATCTCCTTCAGCGTTGCGGACCCGAAAGCTCTCGCAGAAAGCGTGTCAGAACAGGGTGTCCCGCTGGCTGCCCCGATGGAGGTTTGGACCAACGCCGAGGGCAGAGTCAGCAGCTTCTACGTGTACGACCCGGACGGCATCCTGGTCCAGTTCGACGCCGGCGGATGACCGCACATTAGCCCGCGCAGCCTTCCACTCCAAGTCTGATCGACCCGACGAGCCGGAGGACGAGGCGAACTATGAACCAAAGCGCTCCGCAAATCACCCCGTTCCTGTGGCTGGACGGTTGTGCGCGTGAGGCGGCGGAGTTCTACGTATCAGTTTTCAGGGATTCTCGTATAGTCGACGAATCGGCGCTGCCGGATGGTCCGGGCGCTGGTAGTCACGTGGTGTCTTTCGTAGTGAAAGGTCAGCACTTCACCGCGTTCGACGGGGTTCCAGCCTACGAATTCACGCCGGCCATCTCTTTTGTCGTCAACTGCGATTCTCAGGAGGAAATCGACGACTATTGGGACAGTCTTACCGTGGCCGGATCGCCCATCCAATGTGGATGGATCCAGGACAAGTTCGGCGTCCACTGGCAAATCGTTCCCGCCGAACTGGCTGAGTTGATGCGGGATGAAGCGAGGTCCACGGCAGTTCTCAACGAACTACTCACAATGGTCAAAATCGACCTGCAGGGCTGCGCGAGGCATACGCAAGTGCCTAGAGGATGATCATGTCACACCACTACGACGAGCACGACCACGACAAGCTGGTTCGCTGGCGGACCGATCTGCAAGCAACCATGATCGACCCGGAGGGTTTTCCTGCGATGGCCCTGTTTCTGGTCAAGCCCCAGGCTACCGGCTCACATGAGATATTCCGGCGTTACCGTACTGAATTCGAAAACCGCGACGCCAGCTTTGCTCATCTCGTCGTCTTTGGGATGCACGGGATATCCACCACCGTTCGCAGGCTTTTGGATCAAGTTGGGCTATCCGAAAGCGACCTGCCGGTGATGATGCTCGCCCCGTCCGCCGATCCCTGCGCGGTTACCGCGGTACGCCTCCCATCCGGCCAAAGCATCGAGGGCGGCGACGATCCCAACGGAGGCGGCACCTGCGACTACCTCGCCGCCTGGCAGGATGTCCTGGACCGCATCAGCATCACCAGGCCCGGTCGTCCCCTCCGCCTGATGGGTGTCCAGGGCCAGAAGCTGAACAGCGTGGACCTGCGCGAACTCGCGAGCGCCGCGTTGGAGGCGGGTGCGTTGGCCTGACGCGACCGCGTAACCGGACGAGCAATTTTGTAGGGGCGAATAACCATTCGCCCCTACGTGATTCACAAAACGCCCGACATCCCTCGGACTACTGCCTGACCAGCTTCACCAATCGACGCCCTTCCTGGTTGTGGCCGATGTAGAGGTCACCGTGGGAGTCCGCCCATACCGCGTGGCCGCCGTCTCCGCCTATATCCACCTTGGCCAGCACTTCGCCGTCCATGTTCAGGATGGTCATGAAAGCATCCAGCTCCACCACGTAGGCGATGCCGTCGTGATCTACGTAGATGTCGCAGGGGCGGGCCAGGTCGGTCCACATGCCGAGGTATTCCCCATCTCCGGTGAACAGCTGGATACGGTTGTTCTCCCGATCGCACACCATCACCCGACCGTCCCAGTGCACCCAGATACCGTGTGGAATATGGAACTCTCCTGGGCCGCGCTTGCCTGGGCGCCCCCAGGAATGCAGCAGCCTCCCTTCCGGCGAGAATTTGTGGACCCGGCTGTTGGCATAACCGTCCGAAACGAACAGGTCGCCGTTGGGAGCCAACGCGATGTCCGTGCAACGATTGAACGGCCCGGCCGCTTTCCACATCGTTCCATCGGGCCGGGCCCCGGCGGTATCCGACGGCGCATCCCAAACCCCCATGGTCATCAGGGGCTTGCCGTCCAGCGTGCACTTGACGATGGCGTGCGACTCCCGCACCGGAAGATAGACGTGATCTTCCCCGCTGATGTATATCCCGTGCGCGTCGGTCAGGTACTCCCGGCCCCACTCGCCCTGGAAATTGCCGTCTCGGTCGAACACCATCAGCGGGTGATCGCTACGGTTGAAAACGTACACCCGATCCTGGGAGTCGCAGGCCGGTTCTGCCTGGCCTATTGCCCACCCTTCGGGCGTCTTCGCCCAATTGTCCACGACCTCGTAGATGAAATCTCCGCTGCCTACCGTTGCCATCCTGGGCCTCCTTTGCGTATGTCTGTCTCGGAGCGATGTGAGCCTGGAACCGGAGTTCAGTCGCCGTCTGCCAGGTTCATCGCCAACTGCGCCAGCGTCCGGGTCGGGACGCCGGTCGCTCCCTTCACCAGGTGCCCCTTGTTGCTGGAGGCGGTGGAGGTGCCGGCTATATCCAGGTGCACCCAATCCGCGTCTTCCGCGAATTCCCGCAGCAACATGGCGGCGGTTATGGAACCGGCTTGCCGTCCGCCGGTGTTTTTCATGTCGGCCACGTCGGATCGGATCAGCTCCCGGTAGTCTTCGAGCATCGGCAGTTCCCAAAAACGTTCCCCGCTGCGCTCGCCGGCAGTGCCAACGTCCTTCGCCAATTTGTGAGAGTTTCCCATCATGCCGGTGCAGGCCTTGCCCAGCGTAACCACCATCGCGCCGGTAAGCGTCGCCACATCCACCAGCCGGGTGATCCCCAGGCTGCGCGCATAGCACAGCGCATCCGCCAGCACCAGCCGACCTTCGGCGTCCGTGTTGATCACCTCGATGGTCTTGCCGTTCATCGCAGTCACGACGTCCCCGGGACGCTGTGCCCTTCCCCCCGGCATGTTTTCCGTTGCAGCGATAAGCCCGGTCACGTTTATGCGCGGCTTCAGCGAACCGATCGCATTCATCGCGGCGATCACCGAAGCGCCGCCGGCCATATCTCCCTTCATGGCTTCCATGTTGGCCGCGGGTTTCAGCGAGATGCCGCCGGTATCAAAGGTGATGCCCTTGCCAACCAGTCCCAAGTTGTTCTCCGGATTGTCCGGGTCGCCCCGGTAGGTCATGACGATCAGCTTGGGCGGTTCCTCACTCCCCTGTGCCACTCCCAACAGAGCGCCCATCCCGTGCTCCCGCATCCGGTCCCGGTCCATCACGTCCAGTTCCAGGCCAACCGATTCCGCAACTTCCGCCGCCGCATCAGCCATCTTCGTCGGCGTCATCACGTTGGCCGGATGGTTCACCAGGTCCCGCGCCAGGATCGTAGATTCCGCCAGTACCGTCCCCACGGACACTCCGGAAGTCAGGTCGCTCACCGTGCCCGCATCCCGCTCCACGATCGTGACGCTGCGGATTCCCTTGACGCCCCCGTCGCTGTCCTCGCCGGCTTCGGATCCGTTGCCACCGCTGCCACCGCTGCGGTAGGTGTCAAACTGGTACAGGCCGAGCAGCGTGCCCTCGGCGATGGCCTGCGCCGACTCTGCGGCGCTCAGCCCACCGATGCCAGCGCCATGCGCGATGGTCGCGAATTCGGTGACGCCCTTGCGGCGCAGGAACCGAGCCACGTCGCCACTGACACGCCGCACGGCAGCCGTGTCGAAGTCCTCGGACTTCCCCAGTCCAACCACAACCACCCGTTTGGCGGGAATCCGGTCCATGGTATGTATCAGCGTCAGTTCGCCCAGTTTGCCCTTGATCTCGCCGTCGGCGATCAGTTGCGATATCGCCCCGCCCAGCGCACGGTCTACGGCGCCGGTTCCACCTCCAGGATGCGTCACCCCCTGGAACAGATTCACCAACAACGCCGGCGTCGCGAATACGGTCGCGTCCCCGACTGTGACCTTAATCGTAGATGCCATGCCGCTTCTCCTGAAACCGTCAGTCTCCCTGTCTGTGCCGAGATTATGCCAAGCGCCCGGTTATGGCACAACCGGCGACCACCCGGTCCGTCGCAGGGCCTCTTGCAGGATGGACTCCGCTTCTTCCGGACCTCCGACCAGCAGGTGCGGGCGTGGCACCGGTTGGTCGGCTACCGCCATGCGCGAGTAGACGTCCCACGTGGCGTCGCTCTGGGAGGCATCCGCACGCCCCGCTGCCCGGTCCGTGAGTCGTCGCCGCACCAGTTCCGTCGGCGCGGTGAAACGCACAATCAACGGCCCGACACCAACCTCATGGGCGGACGAATATAACGGTAGCCGCACGTTCTCGTTGAGATTGGTAGCGTCGAACACCACCGAAAATCCATCCCGCAGATAGCCTCGAGTCAACACGTGCATCGCGGCAAACACGCGTCGGTGCTCTCCCCGGCTGTAGCTTGGCGTATCGACCAGCAGTTTGCGGGTTCGGTCGCTGTTCAGCCAGACGAACGGAGCTCGTCGGGCCAATTCCCGGGCGAAATGGGACTTTCCCGTGCCGGGCAACCCACAGAGTATCACCAAGCTTGGAGAGGCACCCGTCGTGGAGGGTAACTCGTCAGCGTACGCCAACCGCAGCAGTTGGAGGTCCGGCGGACGAAGCCCGCCCGCCGTCCAAAACTTGCGCTGCGACCGAGACGTTGATCCGGACACCAGCGCTCTCCTTTCCGCCCGATTGTCGGAACCGATTTGACGTTAAGCCAATAACCTCTGGAGGACAAAATTGACCACCACCAGCACGATCATCACCACCAACGGGCTGAAGTCGATCATGCCGGTCTGCGGAAGCACCCGCCTGATTGGCCCGAGCACCGGTTCCGTCAATGCAAACACGACCTCGTACAGGCGGGCAAGCACGTCCGGCGTCCCGTTTCCTTGCGTCGACATGTACTGCACCACGAAGCCCAGGATGATGCGGGCCAGCAGCAATAGATAGCACAGGGTGATGACTAAGTTGACGAGGCTGGTGAGCTGGGGCATGTCGTAATTCCCGCGTAGCCGGACGAGTCTAGTTCTGGCCCAGCCGCACGGATTTCAGGTACGCGGCGTTCACTGCGTCGACCAATGCCGCCGGGACTCCGGCGCGTTCCAGGGCCTGCAGTCCCTCCGCCGTGGTGCCCCCCGGCGACGTGACCATGTCCTTCAACTCACCCGGGTGCTTGCCCGTCTCGGACACCAGCTGCACACTTCCCTTAACCGTCTGCAGCGCCATCCGCCGCGACACGTCGCGCGGCAATCCGACGTACACCCCGGCATCGATCAGCGCCTCGACTATCAGGAAAACGTATGCCGGCCCACTGGCGCTGAGCGCCGTCGCCATGTCCAGGTATTTTTCGTCGTCGACGTAAATTGCATCGCCAATGGTCAACAGCATGGCGTCGGTTGCTTCGCGGTGGGCCTTGCTAACCGAGGCAGCACAGGTCCACATTGTCATGCCCTCGCCGATCTGCGCCGGCGTGTTTGGCATGACGCGAATGATTCCATCATGCTTCATTCCGTTCGCCAGCGAGCTCATCGTGGCCCCGGCTACAATCGACATGAGCGATTTCCCACCGCCGAACGAGCCGCCGATATCGGCGTACACTTTCGGGAGGTCTTGCGGCTTTACCGCCAGCGCAATCAGTTCGGATCCGTCAACCACCGCGCCGTTTTTGTCCGAGACCGCGACCCCGTACCTCTCGGCCAAGTAGTCCCGTCGCGCGGGCACAGGCTCTCCAACAATCACGTCGCCAGCTTCGGCAACGCCCGCGTTGAGCATCCCGCCCAAGATGGCCTCGGCCATCGTTCCGCCGCCGACGAATCCGATGTTCATCGCGTCAGTCCTCGCCCCACGAATCGGTGAGGCCGTCGCCCCTGGCGAAGGCCACCGCCATCCGAATCGATTCCACCATCGACGTGTGGTCTGCCAGGTTCTTGCCCGCTATGTCGAAGGCTGTCCCGTGATCGACTGACGTACGAATGAACGGCAGCCCGAGGTTGGCGGTGATGCTCTCCTCAAAGCCGTAAACCTTGACCGGGATGTGTCCCTGGTCGTGGTACATGCACAGGGTCACGTCGTATCGGTCTTGAATCGCCTGGTGGAAAATGATGTCCGCCGGCACCGGCCCAATGGCTTTGATCCCCTCACTCTGTGCCTGTCGCACCGCCGGCGCAATTTCTTCCGCCTCTTCGCTCCCGAGCAATCCGCCGTCGCTGCCGTGTGGGTTCAACGCCGCCACGCCGATCCTCGGCTCCGCAAATCCCCACTGCCTGAAGTTGTCGTCGGTCAACCTCAGGTAGTCGAGGATCCGGTCTTTCTTCACATAATCGCAGGCCAACCGCAGCGACCGGTGCGTCGTCAAGTGCACCACCCGCAGGTTCTTGGCCATCAGCATCGTTGCGACCGTTTTCGCACCGGACAGTTCCTGCAGCAACTCCATGTGCCCGATGGCTTCGTAGCCGGCCAGCGCGGCAGCTTCCTTGTTCAACGGAGCCGTCGCCAGGCCGTCAACCACACCGGCCATCGCCAGTTGTCCCGCTTTGCTGACCCACTCCATGGCTGCTTTGCCGCACGGAACGCTCAACTGACCGACGGTGATGTCCTCGGGATTCAGGTTGCCGATGTCCACCACGTCCACGACCGAAGGATTTTCTCCGGCCAAGGTCGGATCGTCAGTGCGGTTGATGCCCAGGCCAAGTCCGGTGAGGCGGGCCGCCTCTTCCATCGCGTGGACGTTGCCTACCACCACCGGGCGGCACGCCGCGTAAACCCGGGGGTCAGCCAGCGCCTTGACCACCACCTCCGGCCCGATCCCGCAGGGGTCGCCCATGGTGATCGCTATTGTCGGTCGCCTCGTTTCGTTTTCCGTCGCAGAAACCATGTCACGCCTCATCCGTCAGTGCGGATCCTAGTCCACCATTTGGCGGCAAATTATAGCACGCACTCCGCTTCCATCCCCGAGTGTCGGCCTGATCCATCACTGCCTCTGAACGGTACACCTACTTGAATCTGCTTTGCTATACTGGGCCAAAAGTACATACACCGGGAAGAGACATGGATCAGCAAACTTATTTCGAGCAAAATCGGGGAAAGCTCATAGAAGCAGCGCTATACCTCAGTGAACTTTCTATTGACGACCCTGATTTTGGAATCGAAAAATTAGCGAAACTTCTGTATTACGCAGATTGCGACGCGTACATCTATCACGGTGAACCTATCACAGGGACCACGTATCTACATTTCCCTCACGGACCGTACCCTGAAAATTGGCATCAAGTGCGGCAGCAAATGGAACAGCAGGGGGATGTGGAAGTCGTTTACGGATCTTCAGAGGCTGCCTACCAACGTTATTGTTTGCTTCCTTTGCGCACCGCCAATCTGGAACGTCTGCAACCTAGCGACCGCGAAATTCTCGAAGCGCAGGTTTCCCGCTTCGCGGGTTTCAACGCAGCCGGCATCGAGCAATATTCCCACCAAGAGATCGGCTGGCTGTCTACTGAGGATGGGCAACCGATACCATATTCCCTGGCGGGCGTTTCATCAGCTCAATTGAGTCCTCGAGATATCCAAAATAGTCGCGCGCTTAGTTGATGTTCCGAACGTTCAGCAAGTGGACTTCACCGTCGTCTTCGACAATTTCGTAGCTAATTCGCAGCCTGCCGATCGGGTTTATCGCCGACCTGGGAAAATCTACGGCTCTCATGTTGTCCGGCCAACCTGGTACGGCCCTTGGAGCCCACGCAGAATACGCGATAGTTTCTTTGATCGCGACCGATGTGACAGGATCTGTCATAGGGTTGATCCAGCCTTCCGATACGCCATTTTTCCAATCCGCATCAAAATCATCCAATTCAATCACTAAATAGCGCCTGCTTCGGTGGGATGGCGACATATGTCATCTCCGTTACGCCGCTGTGTACGGCTAAATCAACAGAACGGAAAGGGGCGGATGAGTGTCCGCCCCCTTTGACGATTATTCGCACTTGTTCCAGCCGCACGAATAGCAGGTCAAGCAGCCCTCCTGGTTGACCACGCCTCCGTTGCATTCGGGGCACCTCTGGGAGAAACCCGCCGGGTACGTTGGCGCCGACGAATAACCGTTGGTTCCGTTCTCCGTCGGCCCGCCGGCCAGGCTCAATTGCACGCCGGCTGGTACGCCGTCACGGGCGTTCCCGCCGCTGGCGATGTTGTCCAGCACCAAGGCGACCGCGTCGGGACCCGATCCAACCAGCACCCCGTTATCCCACGCTGGGCAGCAGGTTATGCCGCGCAACTGCCGGGTAACCTCGCTGGGCTCGATGCCAGCCCGAAGCGCCAGCGATACCAGGCGCGATACCGCTTCCAGCAGTGCTGCGTCGCATCCGCCGGCCTTACCCATGGCCCCAAACACCTCGAAGGGCAGTCCGTCGGAATCCATGTTCACGGTGACGTACATGTTGCCGTGCCCCGTCCGTACCCGTTCGGTGATGCCGTGGATCTGCCGCGGCCGGCGCCGGGGCACCCGGCTACCGAGTCCTATGATCTTCACCGCGTCCGGGTCGTCCGAGTCGGTCAAGCTGCCTTCTCCCGATTCCTGCACGGCGTTGCCGGTGCTAAGCACCTGCTCCGCTTTGCTGCCATCGCGGTACACCGTGATCCCCTTGCATCCCAGGGTATAGGCAGACCGGTAAGCTTCCGCCACATCCTCAACCGTCGCGTCGTGGGAGAAGTTGATCGTCTTGGATACGGCGTTATCCGTGTATTCCTGGAAAGCCGCTTGCATCCGCACGTGCCACCGCGGGTCAATGTCGTGGGACACCCGGAACACGTCCTTGACCCATCCGGGCACGTCTAACTCCTCCAGCGATCCGACGCTGGCCAAGTGTTCCATCAACTCCGGCGAGTAAAACCCCTCATGGCGGGCGACGGCTTCCAGGAAAGCGTTGCCCTCGACCAGTCGCGTGTTGTCCATCACGTTCCGGACGTAGGACAGGGCAAACAGCGGCTCAATCCCGCTCGAAGCCCCCGCGATGATGCTGATCGTTCCGGTTGGCGCAATCGTCACCGGCGCCGAGTTCCGCATTGGGGTGGAAGCCGGTCCCACGTTGTATGCGCTGTTTTCCCACTCGGGGAACGGGCCCCTCGACTCCGCCAACTCGCACGATGCCCGGTAGGACTCTTCCTTGATGAACCTCATCACCTCGCTGGCCAATTCCAGGGCCTCCACGCTGTCATAGCGCACGCCCATTTGGATCAGCAGGTCCGACCATCCCATGACGCCCAGTCCGATGCGGCGGGTCCGCCGGCTCATGTCGGCGATTTCCTGTATGGGATAGACGTTCATGTCGATCACGCAGTCCAGCATATGCACTGCTGTCGTGATGACTTCACTGATCCGTTCCCAGTCAACCTCCACGTCGTCGGCCGTGTACCGGACCATCCGGGCCAGGTTCAGCGAACCCAGGTTGCACGACTCGTATGGCAGCAGCGGCTGCTCACCGCACGGGTTGGTCGACTCGATGTCGCCCAGCTGAGGGTTGGGATTGTCGCGATTGATGCGGTCCAGGAACACGATGCCCGGGTCACCGGTGCGCCACGCGAGCTCGGTCATTTGCTGGAAAACTTCTCCGGCGTTGAGCCGGCCGGAGACCTGCCCGGTGCGCGGATTCACGAGATCATAGTCCTCGCCTTTCTCCGCCTTCACCATGAAGTCTTCCGTGACTGCCACCGAGATGTTGAAGTTGCTGAGATGCGTTCCGTCCTCTTTGGATTTGATAAACGACAGCACGTCCGGGTGCGTCACGTGCAGGATGCCCATGTTCGCGCCCCGGCGGGTGCCGCCCTGCTTGACCACGTCGGTCGCCGCATCGAAAGCGTTGATGAAGCTCACCGGGCCTGACGCCACGCCTCCGGTCGATCCGACAACGTCGCCCTCCGGGCGCAGCCGCGAAAAGGCAAAGCCCGTACCGCCGCCGCTCTTATGGATCAGCGCCGTTTCCTTCACCTTGGTGAAGATGGAATCCAGGGAATCCTCGATCGGCAGCACGAAGCACGCCGACAGCTGCTGCAGTTCACGCCCAGCGTTCATCAACGTCGGCGAGTTCGGCAGAAACTCCAGCCGTCGCATCACCCGGTAGAAACGCTCCTCTACTGCGGCTCGTTCCTCTTCCGTGGCCCCATATTCCAGCTCCGATTGGGACAGGTTACGGGCAACCCGACGGAACATCCCCTCCGGGTCTTCCAATATGTTCCCTTCCCTGTCCTTGGACAGATACCGACGTTGCAGCACGACTCTTGCGTTATCGGTCAGGGTTCCGTTTCGATCGTTGTATTCGCCGGCAATGCCGGCCGCGACCATTGCGTCCCGTATGGGCCGCCTCACCGGATCGGCCGATTCAGCCCTGCCCACCAATTCATTTCCCGTAGCCGTTGCCACCGCCAGTACCTCCCTGAAATTCAATTATGTTGATGCAATTTATGATTGACAGACAAAGAACGACGATTAGTGCGGGGTTCCCGTGCATCGCTGTAGTCTAAACCATCAACCCTCTCACGCGCCGGGGTTCATAGACCTGGTGCAGCGGGACGCCGGCGCGCCAACGCCCCGCCCCATTTGTCAGATTGCTCCGACCTCGCTTTTCCTGCTCACTCCCTTCAGCCGTGCGGAGAGATCCAGGTCAAACCTCAAACCCTTGTAGAAGTACAGCACCGGCGTCTCGCGTTCCGGCCGCAGGTCCAATCCGACCAGCGCGGCTGTTGCGTCTTGCACGCGATGCCAAACTCCTTCGTCACCAGGGGTTCCTCTGGTGACCTGGCGTACCACCCCGCACGTCATGCTGATTCCCAGCCCGGTCAGCGCATCCGCTACCAGGTCCGCGAAATCTCGCAATGCTCCGTACGCGTACTGGTGACCCGCGGTCAGGCGCAACGCCAGTCCCGTGGACGTATTCCGACAATTGGTCACCGCAAAGGCGGTTCGCAACTGCTGGGTAATCTCGGCCTCGGTCCCCTCCGGGCACGGGCCGCAGTTGATCTCTACGTTGTAATGCACCGAATGTTGCATTTGTTCAGGCTCCCGAGCGCTACGCTCATGCTGGAGTTGATTCGTCGGCACCCGGCGGGGCTGATCAACATCCGCCGCCGTCGGCCGTCTGGGCAGGTGGACGCATTCACGCGATGAGGTCATCGCCCTCCCGCTGCGCCGGCAGTGCCGCCCAGCAACTCACCAGGCACGCCCGGGACTCTCGGTCCAGGTCATCCTGAAGTTCGGCAAAGGGGTTCGGAATCCACGAGTCGCCATTGTCCACGTCGCTGGTGGCCCAGTCTGACGGGACCCACATCTTCCGCAGCATCTCCTCCATGTCGTGAACCCGATTGTTGTGGGTCAACAGCCTTGTGAAGGCGGAGTATTGAACGGTGCTGCTCATGATGGTGTTGAACACCTCCCTTGGGTTGTTGATGGCGAGCAGGTGGCAATGTTGCCAATTTGGTTTGACCTGAACGGCCGGCAATGGTGGCTATGCCGGAGCGCCCGTAGTCCTTGAATCGATACGTCGCGATGCGATCGGTAGATCACGTGCCGGTTTGTGAAATCGTCTAGCCGTGGTTCGGCCTATTGCCCTCCGCGGCGAGTGGTGCGGCGGGCCCGGGGCTTCCGGGATGTGACCGCGGCAAGACTCAGCAGCGGTTCCGGGTGCCCTTGTCGCAATGAACGGGCTTGTTCCTCGAAGTCGTCCGCTCCCTGAAAGTCGTAGTACACCGACGCGTACCGCATGTACGCGACTTCATCCAGCGCGCGCAGCCGCTCCAGGACCATCAGTCCCAAGTCACGGGACTTGACCACGCCGCTGCCCAGGCGCTGGAGTTCCGTTTCAATGTCGTCGGCGAGCCGGTCAATGTCCCGACGAGGAATCGGCCTCCGCGTGCAGGCCATGTCGATTCCCGAGACCAGCTTGACCCGGCTGAATTCCTGCCTGCGGCCGTCGCGCTTGTCCACTTGCAGTGCCGGCAGCCTGACCTGTTCATGAGTGGTGAACCGACGGCCGCAGGACAGACATTCCCGCCGCCGCCGGATACCGTTATCGGTATCCCGCGAATCGGTGACCTTGCTCTGTACGGTTTCGCAATAAGGGCATTTCATCTGATCGTTCGCCTTTTGGTCATTTTTTCAGACAGTTTTTGAAATCGGTATATGTTGTGTTTTCGAACCCTATAACCACAATTTGTGGTAGTCAGGATTATAACCGAGCCGGTTTCGAGTCTGCACCAAGCGCGTATAGATTTTTGACATGCATTTTGACGAGTTTTGGGCTCCCCAACCGTGAACGGACAAAAATAGACCCCCTCTCCCATAAGAAGAGGGGGCCGTTGGCGTCGGAGCCGGATCGGTTTAGCGATAAAATCCTCTGCGATTCTGCTGGTTCTGCAGGAACGTCGGGAGTTCGTAATCCCTTCTTTCCGGCACCTCCATCTCGTTCAGCAACTTGGCGATATCGTCTTCCGGGGTCTCTACCACCGCAGGGAAGTCTGCCGCGACCATCGTCATCTTGACCTCGTCGTCCAGCCGGGCATCCCGGTTGGTGCCGAAGATGATGTTGGCGTTGGGGTCTGCCAGTTCCTCAACCACCGCCGCCGCCTCCTGTACTTCCTGCAGCGACAGGTTGTTGCCGCCGGACAGGACAAACAGGATCCGCCGCGACCCCTCAAGTGAGATGTCCAGCAATGGGCTGGTAGTGCATTGCCGCGCCGCTTCCCTGGCGCGACCCTCCCCACGACCCCGGCCAATGGACAGCCAAGCCTGGCCGGCGCCCGTGAGGATCGTCTTGACGTCGGCGAAGTCCACGTTGATCTCGCCTGGCACCGTCACTACTTCGGCGATCGCGCTGATCCCCTGGTGCAATACCGAGTCGGCCAACTTGAGCGCGTCTTCCCACGAGTACGAATTGGACTGTTCCTCGTTGAGCGCCAGCAATCGATCGTTGGGAATGACGATCATGGTGTCGACATGGTCCTGCAACCGTTCCAGGCCTTCATCAGCGTTCCTGCGCCTCATTTGGGCCTCAAAACCGAACGGCCGGCTCACCACCGCGATGGTCAAGGCGCCCGATTCTTTGGCGATCTGTGCGACCACCGGCGCGGCCCCGGTGCCGGTTCCGCCACCCATGCCGACCGCCAGGAACACCATGTCGGCGCCGCGCACCGCTTGTTCGATTTCCGCCCGCGACTCTTCCGCAGCCTGGCGGCCCAGTTCAGGCTGAGCGCCGGCGCCCAACCCGCGCGTGAGGTTTCGACCCAGGGGGATACGGTAGTGAACGTCGCACCTGGACAGGTGCTGCGCGTCTGTATTCAGCGCGTAATATTCCACAACGGGCAGCTTCTCTTTATACATGCGACTCACCGCGTTGGAGCCGCCGCCGCCCACGCCAAGCACTTTTATCAGCGGAACCCCCCGTCCGATTTCAGGTATCAGCCCTTCGGTCTCATCGAAGCGCGCGGCTGGCTCCCACGACGCGGAGTCATCGGGAAATATCATTGTCCTTTCGCCTCCTGTTATTGTTGCTGCTTTGGGGCTTTGTCGATTGTCAAACCATTCCGTTTTGCCCGCCGTGCTGGGCGGGCCCGGTACAAACTGGTCTACTCTTCTTCCGTTTCATTGGCGGTTTGCCGCGCGGCGGAGCGGGCGAACGGCCGCCGGAAAAGTGACGCCGGAGACCAGTTGCGGTCTCCAGAGCCGCGCGGGCGCTCCTGATCCAGCCGGTTCCGGTGCTTCACTGCCCACTGCAGGGCGCCCAATACTGCCGAGAATTCCGGCTGCCGCAACGATTCCGGCAATCCCGCGTACCACACAGGGATCCCCACACGCACCTCGGTCTTCAAGCCTCGGGCAGCCATTTCCGCCAATCCGGGCATGCGAGATACCCCACCCGTCAACACTATCCCTCCCGGCGGAATCCACCCTATTTCTGCCTTGTAGAGTTCCTCGCTGATGAGCTTCAGCACCTGCAACGAACGCAGGTACAGCGGCTCGCACAACTCGCGCCGCAATACCATCCGCTTCGGTTGCACCTGGGTCCCCGGGATTAGCACCTCTTCGGTCGACGGAATCGCGTCGGGCAGCGCGTGACCGAATTGGACCTTCAGGTCTTCGGCCATTTGGTACGGTATGCGCATCGCCACCGCCATGTCCCTCGTAAGCTGATTGCCGCCCACCGGCACCACCGAAGAGAAAATCGGCGTCCCTTCACGATAGACCGCCGTCTTGATCGTCCCGGCGCCGATGTCTACTACCACCACGCCCATCTCGCGCTCGTCGGCGGTCAGCACCCCTTCGGCCGAGGCCAGCGGATGGGCAATCATCCCCTCGACCTTGGCTTTGCACGCCTGCAGCGCCCGCACGGTGTTCCCCAGCGGTACCGACATCCCGCGCACTATGTGAGCCTCCATCTGCAGCTCGTTGGTGTGAAGGCCGGTCGGGTTGCGCACTCCGGTCATCCCGTCGAGCCGGTATCTCATCGGGATCATGTGCAGGGTCTGCGCACTCCGGCTGTCCAGTTGCTGTTGCAGGTTCCCCGACGTGCTGCTCATCAGCGAACGCAGACGCTGCTCCGTTATCGTCACCACCTCTTCGCCGCTTCCCAGCATTTCCGTGGAGTTGGTGCTGACCAGGTGATCGCCGTTCACTACCACGTGAAAGCGCTCCACTGGGTTGCGACCCACGTAACGCAGGCACTCCGACATGCTCTCCTGCAGGCTGTTCTTCACCTCGCCAAAGTCGTCGATTATGCCCTGCTGAACGCCGTTGGACGGGGCCATCCCGATGCCTAGCGGCTTCAGTTCCCCTTCCGGCCCCAGGCGCGCAACGATCGAGACAATCTTGCTCGTGCCTATGTCAACTGCAGCGTACATCCATTCCTGTGGCATTGTGGCTTTACCTCAATGGTATGTGGTTATTACAAAGGGCCAATGATGGTGGGGTAGACGGCGGATCAGATGCGTTCCACCGCCCTGAGATGTGCGCTCCTGCTGCGCGGGTTTGCTGCTGTCTCCTCGGCGGAAGGGCGGACGACCCGCCGCCGCACAAACCGCACGGCAGGCTCGTGATTGCACGCGCAAACGGGCAACTCCGGCGGACAGATGCATCGCGCGGCCTCTCGGTCCATCCACCTCTTTACCAGCCTGTCTTCCAAGCTGTGGTAACTGATGACTACCAACCTTCCACCTGTCTTCAACAGCCCCGGGACCGCGTCCAGCCCCGTCTCCAAGTGCATCAATTCCTGGTTGACCGCAATCCGCAGCGCCTGGAACGTTCTCGTCGCCGGGTGTCGGCTTCCCCTACGCCCTCCCAGAGCTCTGGCGACCACCGATGCCAGCCGCCCTGTGGAGGTCACGGGCCGAGCGTTTACGATCGCCCGGGCGACGGCTCGGCTGCGGCGTTCTTCCCCGTAGTGATAAATCACGTCGGCCAATTCCCGCTCGTCGGTATGGTTCAGCAAATCGCCAGCCGTTGGACCGACCGTGTCGTATCGCATGTCCAACGGTTCATCTCGTTGGAACGAAAAACCATATCCCGCCGCGTCAACCTGCCGTGAGGAAAATCCCAGATCCAGCAATACGCCGTCGACACGTTCGAGCCCGAAGCGTGTCGCAATGTCGCTCATCTCGGCGTAATTGCCGTGCACGATTTGCGCCCGGTCTCCGTAACCGGCCAGTCGGCCTCGTACCGCTTCCACGGTGCGGGGGTCGCGATCTATTCCCAACACACTGCCGTCCGGACCAGAAGCTTCGAGGATCGCCGCCGAATGTCCGCCCTCTCCCACCGTGCCGTCCACGTACACCCCTCCGGAGCCAACCGACAGCCATTCCACGGTTTCCGTCACCAGAACCGGCCGGTGATGGAAACCCTCGTCCTCATTCTTGTCTGTCACGAAGGTCAACGTTGGCCGTCCGGACAGCACTGAACCAGCTGACATAGCAGGGGGACCCTGCCTGTTCAATACCGCCAGTGTCATCACTTACCCATTCTGAATCCGCTATCCGTAGAGACGCGCGTCGCCGACGCTTGGATCACCCGCCCTAACGTGGCTAGCAATCTAGCAAATGGGTCCATGCTGGTGCGTGTTTTAGGAAATGCATAATTAATCAATTTTTTCAAAAAGTACAAATTTCCTCGGGCTCGATTTCCGCTGGATCGTCTCCCTGCGAGCCCCCGTCATTGACCGACCGATGCAAGGCCAGTCAAGAGAAGCAACACTCGGATCGCTACTCGTCCCTCGTTGTTCGCAGCCAACTCCCGCCAGCTTTCAAACCTTGTGATACGATTCCACCCGGCGTTTCTTCCAGTCGCTCTGCATGATGCATAAAACCCCGTCATTCCTGTCCCGCATCCGGGGAGTGGAACTACTCCCTGGCGAAATTGTGGCCGCAATTCTCGACGCCGAACGGGGATTGGCGGAAGAGCCTACGCCTGCGGGAAGACTTCTGGTGGCGACAAACCGCAGGGTCATCTCGGTGATGGAGGAAGGACCCACACGTTTTGTCCAAATGTTCGCTGCGGACACCGTGACGGCGGTCAGCGTGCGCAACGATTCCCGGCGCGGTCTGTCCTGGAAACAATGGGCGGCGCTGGCGCTTGGCGGCGCCGCGGTTTATCTGCTGTTGGCCTATTGGTTGGTCGACCGGCTTCCCGATGTGATCATTCCGGTCATAAACCTGCACGCCATGGCTGCCGTACTGATGGTGCTGATCGTACTGCTGGGATGGATCATCTGGCGCAGCCTTACTGACGCCGGCGGTAACCTGGTCCGCATCGACGGCTTAAATTGGACCGTCGAAGTCCCGTGTACGGCCGACAACGCCGACCTCCTTGCCTTCGCCGGCATCCTCTTGCGGTTGCGATCAGTAACCGGGCCAGGCTTGGAACAACCGTCGATGCGTGAGGTCAGCGCCGCAGGCTCTTAGCCGCAACCTCACCTACGCCGGCACACCAAAAGGCAGCGACGGGTCTACGTCCAGTGCCATATCCGCTACGGCGCCGCGCAGCATCTGGTAGAAAGCGCCCGCCGCGATCATCGCCCCGTTATCGGTGCACAGCACCGGCGGTGGTATGATCGCCGGCAACGGCGAGTCCGCCAGCACCCGCTGCCTCAGGCGGGCGTTGGCCGTCACGCCTCCGCCCAGTACCAGACCGTGGGCCTTGTAGCGATCAGCCATGTTCAGCAACTTGGCGACCATCACATCCACCAGCGATTCCTGGAATTGGTACGCCAAATTCGCCACCAGCCGGTCTACGTCTGTGTCCGGGTGTTGTGGTTGCGGGTATAAGCCCACGTCTTGGGCACGGTGCAACAGCGCCGTCTTCACCCCGCTGAAACTGAAATCGAACGTATCGCGCATCCACGCCCGCGGCAACGGCGCCGCAGCTGCCGCTAAAGGCTCGCCATCCTCGGAGAAATCCACCAGGGACTCCGCGGCCTTTTGGATTTCGGGACCTCCGGGGAACCCCAATCCCAGGACTCGCGCCGCCTTGTCGAACGCCTCGCCTGCCGCGTCGTCCCGAGTCCGGCCCACCAGGCGATAATCGCCGTGCCCTTCCATCAGGATCAGGTCCGTGTGGCCTCCAGACGCCACCAGGCACGCCAAAGGGAACCCGGGCGCCTCCGCCGGCGACACATCGCCGGGAACGAGCCAAGCCGCGTAGACGTGGCCCTCCAGGTGGTTAACCCCCACCAGCGGGACATCCAGGGTCAGCGCCAACGATTTCGCGGTGTTGACCCCGCTTATCAGGGCGCCGGCCAAACCCGGTCCGTGCGTGACGGCCACCGCGTCGATGTCTTCCAGGGTTACGCCGGCATCCGAAAGCGCACGCCGCAGGGTCGGTTCCATGTCACGAATGTGCTGCCGGGACGCCAGTTCGGGGACAACCCCACCGTGGGCGGCGTGCAGCGCGGCCTGGGACGCAATCGCGTTCGCGTGAAGACGCCTGCCGTCCTCCACTATCCCCACGGCGGTTTCGTCGCAGGATGTTTCTATGCCCAAAATCAGCATGGCTCGGTAGTCTCGAATTGACTGGGTCGCTACATTATATCAACCAACAACCGGCGCCTCTCGGCTTTGCGCGCCATTCTGGGCGATGCTATCCTTCTCAGTAATGATCTAAATCAGGCGAGCCCCGTGCGCCCGACGGTTACGTCTACGGGACCGCTGGGAGGAATAGAAACCAGATGATGGACATCGCGCCCGACGGTTTATCCATTGGGGCCGTCTTGTTGCAGGTGGGGGAAACTTCCGGCGGATTATCCATGCCCTGGAGTTTGCAGGTTGCGCTGCTCGCCATCAGCTTCGTGGGAGTAGCTTTTTTTACCAGCGCCGAAGCGGCGTTGGTGTCAGTCAACAAGATCCGAATCCAATACTTGTCCGGCCAGGGAAATGCCGCCGCTCGTGCCGTGAACCATGTCCTGTCGCAGCACGAGAAATTCTTCGCTACCATTCTCCTGAGCCAGAACGCGTTCACCATTTTTGCCACGGCCCTGGGAACTGCTCTTGCCGCCGACTTGCTCAATGATCCGGGCTCAGCCGCATTGCTGACCACCCTGATCATGACGGTGACGATCTCCATCTTTGGCGAGATCACCCCCAAGACGCTGGCTGCAACCTACTCCGAACGTTGGTCCCTGGTTGCGGCCCGTCCCGTTCGCTGGATGATGCTACTCAGCACGCCGTTGATCTATTTCTTCACGGTGGTGCCTCGCCTGATTTATAAAGCCCTGGGAACCTCATCCGACAGTTGGCAAACCACTTTCACCGAGGGCGAGCTCCGGATGATGATTGACTTGTCCAGCCAACAGGGCGAAGTGGAATCCGACGAGGCCGAACGCCTGCATCGTGTCTTCAACTTTCGCGATCGTCGGCTCAGCGAAATAATGACGCCACGCACCGAAATCGTCTGGATTGAGAAAGACACCACCCTCGACGAATTCCTGACCCTGTACGCTCGGCACAGCCACACCAGATTCCCCGTTTTCGAAGGCAGCCAGGAGGCCGTCCTGGGCGTGCTCTCCAACAAGGAGGTGCTGATCGCTCAGGGTCGCGGCGAAATCGGACCTCAAGATTCCGTCACCGAGACCATGCGCACGGTCGACTTCATACCCGAAACCGTCACCGTGTCCGACGCCTTCGACACCATGCAGGAAAAACGCCTTTCGATGATGCTCGTGACCAACGAATACGGCGGAATCGCTGGCCTGGTCACCATGAAGCAACTCATCGGCGTCATCGTCGGAACCTTCGTCGACGACGACCCGCCTTCGGTATCGGCAGACAGCGGCATCGCGCAACTACCCGACGGTGCTTACGTGCTGGACGGCGGAATGACGATCATCGAAATCAACGACCGGCTCAACTCCACCGGGATTGAGGTACCTGAGGGCGATTACCAGACCATCGCCGGTCTGGTTTTGCACGAACTCGGCGAAATTCCCGTAGAGAATGACTCGGTAAAGACTGGTACCCTCGAGGTCACGGTCACCGACATGGTGGGGGCACGCATTGACAGGGTACGCCTGCGGTTGGTCGAATCCCCTCTAAAGGATGCATCCGGATGAAGCTCCACCTGGTCCGCCACGGTGAAACCGACATCAACGCGGCGGGCCGCCTGCAGGGCACCACCAACTCTATTCTCACCCCCCGCGGCTATCGCCAGGCCCGGGAATTGGCCGTCGCCGGTCTGACGTGGAATCCGGTAGCCGTGTACTCCAGCCCATTGCAGCGGGCTCGCGGCGTGGCCTGCGCCATCGCAGACTTGTCCGGCTTGTTCGTGACCGACGAACCCCGCATCAGCGAGATGGACATGGGATCTCTCGAGGGTGTAACCGTCCAGGAAATGCGCGACGGCTGGCCCGACCTGTACCAGGGTTGGCGCCGGGATGCTAGTAGCGTCACCATGCCCGGCGGAGAGTCGTTGGGCGATGTGCAGTGCCGCGCGATGGCGGCAATCGACGAAATCGACGGACGCCACGATGCTGACGACACCGTCATCGCCGTCACCCACAACTTCACCATCCGGTGTATCGTCGCCGCCGTCATCGACCTTCCACTTGCCAACATCAATCACATGGAACTGTCTCTGGGCAGCCGCACCACCATTACCTCCGGTCGGCGTGGACGCCGCCTGGCCGCCTATAATGCCGTGGATCACCTGTCCCCCGCTAACCGCACCGGGTATTAGGAATCACTGCGTCATGGGTCGCAATAAGCGGCGGAATGATCGCAGATTCTGGCCGACAAGGCGGCTGCGCACCACCGCGAAAACCACGGCGCGCCGTGCCGAGTTGAAACCCGGTGACGTCGTGGTGGCCGGCGTCTCGGGGGGGCCCGACTCCTGCGCTTTAATGAACGTGCTCTACCTGGCGCGCCTTCGCTTCGGGTTTACCGTACAGCCCGCACACCTCCTGCACGATTTCCGAGGACAGGAAACCCAGGACGACGCCGATTTTGTGCGCCGGATGTGGCCCGAGTGCATCTTCGACGAAGTGGACGTGGACGCCTACCGGCGCGAGTCCGGCGTCAGTTCCTTCGAGCAGGCAGCCAGGGACGTTCGGTACGAGTTCCTGGCGCGAACCGCCCTTCAGGTGGGTGCCCGGTTGGTGGCCGTGGGACATACCGCCGATGACCTCGCCGAAACCGTGCTGCTTCACGTTGCACGCGGCAGCGGTCTCCACGGACTGCGTGGCATGAGCGAACTCGACCCGTGGCCGTACCCAAACCCCTCACGCGCCCCTGACGCTGCGGACACGGAGCTGAAGGTCTGGCGACCACTCATCAACCTGACCCGGCATCACACCATCTCCTACTGCCGGAACTACGGCATCGATTATCGCGATGACAGCACCAACTACATGCGCGACTTTGCCCGCAATCGCGTCCGCCTGGATCTCATGCCGGCATTGAAAGAGCAGCTGAACCCCCGGATCGTCGAGGCCTTGGGCCGAATTTCCCGTACCGCGGCCGCACAGGTCGATTACATGGAACAGCAGGCCGATCTGGTTTGGCCGCAAATTGCCCACGAGCCAATTGCCGCCGACGGGACCTTGCAACTCGACCGAGTCGGTCTTGCGGAAACGCACCTGGCCCTCCGACACGTTATTCTCCGGCGCGCGTGGGTCCAAGCGACCGGGCAGGAACATCGCCTTACCGAGCGACACCTGGCCGCTATGGCCCATGCCGTTGCCAATCCCGGTTCCGGGAAGACCCTCGAACTGCCTCGGGGTTTTCGATTTGTCGTGGACTCCCAGCGCGCCACCCTCGTCGGCCCCGCACGAGCGGATGACTGCCCATATCCCGACCCGGTTCGGGAGTTCCGGCTCACCTTGCCTTGGGGACCCATCGCCATTGCCGTCACCAGGCGCGACGGCTGGGAGGTAACCGCCGAGTCCGCCCGCATGCATCCTGAAACTCCCCTTGATACCGGAAACCCGCTGACCGCCTACCTGTCTTCGGAAGCTTTGGCCGAAGGGGCCACCGTGCGAACTTGGCAGCCCGGAGATCGCATGCAACCGCTGGGCATGTCGGGCACCCGAAAGTTGCAAGATATTTTCACCGACGCCAAGATCCCCCGGCTTTGGCGGGAGCGGGTTCCACTGGTCGTGACTCCCCGTGGGGTTGCTTGGATCGTCGGGGTCCGAGTCGCCGATTGGGCCGCCGTGCGTCTCACGTCGGGCCAGACTGCCGCTACATTCATTCGCTTTGAACCTCAATCCGATGCCATCGAACCTGCCTGATTATCGGCGGGCCATGCCGGTCCGGATCGGAGCCAGATTCGGACGCGTGATCAGGTTGCGTGGGCCACACCCGCGGCGCGTGAACTCGCGCGTTGGCTCGACTGGATGCGGCGCAATCCCATAAAATCTACCCGCAATCATGCGTTCGACGAAATAGCTATTGTGTAAAATAAAGATGTAACTGGAACGGCCTGAAGACTTGGAAAAGCCGACTGGATCCGCCCGCATACGCCCGTCGGCTTTTTCGGCTACCAAAGGAGGATTTGGGTGCCGGTCCGTAACCTGACCAATTTCCTGGTTCATCTCTTCAGCGACGGCGACGAGCTGGAGGAGATGTACTTGTCTGCGGTGCACGATCATTGTCTGTACTGCCACGAACTGATCAGCGATTCCACGGCCTACCTCGACTACCGGGTTTGCCCCTTCTGCCGGTTCCATTACACCCTGTCCGCGCGCGAAAGGATCGAACTCCTCGCCGACCGCCGCACTTTCCGCGAACAAAACCGGTACGTGCGCTCCGTGGCGCCTTTGGCGTTCTCCAACCGTACGCCTTATGACGAGCAACTAACCGAGAGCCAGGACCGCACCGGCTTGACCGAGGCCGCCGTTACTGGAACCTGCAAAATCGACGGCCGCAACCTGATGCTGGTGGTGTTGGACTACGGGTTCATGGGCGGCAGCATGAGCAGCGTGGTCGGCGAAAAAGTCGCCCTGGCTTTCGAACACGCTGTCCGCCGCAACCTTCCCATCGTCGCATTGGTCACCGGCGGCGGTGCGCGAACCCAGGAAGGGGTCCTGTCGCTGATGCAAATGGCCAAGACGGTCACCGCGGCCAACAAGCTGCGCGAAGCGTCCATTCCATTCATTGCCGTGCTGGCCAATCCTTCCACCGGCCAGGCCTATGGCAGTTTCGCGAACCTTGCAGACGTCATCATCGCCGAACCCGGCTCCGTCGTGGGTCTGTCTCCCATCCGCACCATGATCGAAGCGACCGGGCGGCAGGTTCCGCCCGATGTCCACACGGCCGAATACCACCTGCGCCGGGGCCTGCTCGATAACGTGGTGGATCGAGAGCAACTGCGGGTACGGCTAAGCCAACTACTCAACCTCCTCGTGGAACCCGAAGCCATACGTTTGGGCCGTCGCGCCGTCTCGCGCCTCATGGCGCCGTCCGTGGAGGACACGGAGACGTGGGAATCCGTCGAAGCCGCCACCCACGACGAAAGGCCTGACGCCCTCTACTACATGCGGCACATGCTGGATGATTTCTTCGAGATCTGCGGGGACCGCGTCGGTAGCGATGACCGCACCGTAGTGGGCGGCGTTGGCTTGCTCCGCGGGCATCCCGTCGCCGTTATCGGTCAGCAGCGCACCCATTCCCACGACACCGACCGCAGCCGCTACCACGTCCATCCCGACGGGCTACGCAAGGCTCAACGCATCATCAGCCTGGCCGCGCGGTTCAACCTGCCCCTGGTCACCTTGATCGATTCCCAGGGCGCCGACCCTCGGCTGGAGTCTGAGGAGCACGGCGTTGGCAACGCTATCGCCCGTAGCCTGTCAATGATGCTCGAGGCGGAGACTCCCATTGTCTCGGTGATCATCGGTGAGGCCGGCAACGAAGCAGCGCTGGCGCTGAGCCTGTCCGACCGCATCCTGATGCAGCAGTACGCAATCTACTCGCCAATTTCACTGCACCACGCGATGGGGGGCCGCATGCGCGAACGTTATCTCACTCGCGAGGCCGCCGACGTACTGATGCTGACCGCTCGAGACTGCCAGGAACTCGGCATCATCGATCAGGTGATACCCGAACCCGCCGGTGGCGCCCACCTCGACCGACGTCAGGCGGTGGAGAACCTGGAATACTCCATCTACAAACATCTTGCCGAAGCCAGCCGCGTGTCCGCCGGCAAGCTGGTCAAGCAGAGGTACCGGAAGTTCCGGCAAATGGGTGAGCTCAACCCATTCGCTCAGGAAGCCATCAGGCAGGAGATATCCGCGCTCCTACGCATACACGTAGTAGGCGCGTCGTCTGGCGCAATGGAATTGCCCGGGTCAGCCTTTGGCTCCCTTCCTGCACTGGAAGAAGGGATCGAGAAACAGGCTTCCTAGCCGCGAAGCGCCGTTACGCTTCCCGCCCGTGCGCTTTCAGGCTACGGCGCAACTCGTCAGCCACGGCGGCGTACTCGCCGCTGACCGCCTCGTCCACCAAGACCGTGGGCCGGCTTGTGTCCCGATACGCTGGGCTGAGGGACATGCTGCCCAGGAACGGCGCGTCAATGTCTTCCGCCAACTGCCGTCCTGCGCCTTCTCCGAAAATATCGCCCGAATAGTTCTCCACAATCCCGACCACGTTCAGGTTCAGTTTGCGGATCATGTTGATGCACCGCTTGGCGTCGATGATGGCCAGGTCCTGCGGCGTGCTCACCACCACGAACCCGTCCATGGGCAGCGTCTGCATCACAGTCAGCGGCGAGTCGGAGGTCCCTGGCGGCAGGTCGACAATCAGGTAGTCCAGTTCGCCCCAGTCGGTCGCCTGGAGAAACTGGTTGATCGCGTTGTGGATCATCGGGCCGCGCCAGATGATCGCCTCGTCCTCGTTCTCCTGAAAAAATCCCATCGACACCACTTTGACGCCGTGACCTTCCGCCGGACTGATTTGCCCGTCGCGGTAGTCCGGTTTGTCCGTGATTCCCATCACCCGGGTCACGTTGGGACAGTCGATGTCCACGTCCAACAGCCCGACGCGTTCGCCCTGCTTCGCCAGGATGGTCGCCAGGTTGCACGCCACAGTGGTCTTTCCGACGCCGCCTTTCCCGCTGTAAACCCCAATCTTCGTCCTCACCGCGGCAAAGCGATCGGTGATCTGCCGCTTCTGCTCCCATTGCCGCCGGATCTGCTCCAGGCGGGCGTTTTGCTGGGCATTGGGCTGCTGTGGCGTTGCCATTGTAGAGTTTCTCTCCGTAACCGGACGACCGTCAGCGTCTGGGCTAGATGCCCAACATATTGCGAGCTTCCTCGCTAATCAGGTCAGGAGACCACGGCGGATCGAAAGTCAACTCGATGTTGACCTCTTCAACCCCTTCCACGTCCTGTATCGCCCACTCGGCCTGCTGCGCGATATGGGGACCCATCCCGCAGCCTGGGAAAGTCAGGGTCATCTGGACAAACACGTCGTTCGCGTCGCTGACCTGCACGTCGTAAATAAGGCCCAGATCCACCACGTTCACTGGTATTTCTGGGTCGTATACCGTGCGGAGCGCTTCGTAAACTTCATCGCGATTTACGGTTTCCGGCATGGCCTTTCTCCTTCCAATCGAGTATCTGCACGTCATTATAGCCCAAATCTAATCCGACTGCGTTTGCGCGACGTCGTCCTTTCTACCTGGGAGTGTATGATGCACGACATACCGGAACACGAAAACGATACGGCGGCCGGGGCTCTCAGCCCAGCCCGCGGGAGCAGGATCATGGTTGACTTGCTATTTGCTAACGGCACGGTGATCGACGGCACCGGCTCTGCGGGTCATCGCACCAGCGTCGCCGTAACCGGAGACACCATACAGGTCATCACCGGCGATACCGCGTCGGTCAATGCTGGGCGCACCGTGGACGCCAGCGGCTACGTGATTTGCCCCGGCTTCATTGATATGCACTCCCATTCCGACCTCAAGTTGCTCACCGATCCTGACCACGAGCCCAAGGTCCGGCAGGGAGTCACCACCGAGGCCCTCGGCATGGACGGCCTGTCGTACGCTCCCACCACGCCCCGAGCCCTGGAGCAGCTCCTGGTCTATCTGGCGGCGGTCAATGGGACGCCACCGGATGTCCGCTGGAGCAGCGTCGCCGACTTCCTCGCCCTGTTCGATGGTAACTCCACCTGCAACGTCTTGCATTTCGTCCCGCACGCCGCCATTCGGGTGGCCGCCATGGGCTGGTCGTCCCGCCTGCCCACCGATGCGGAACTGGCCACAATGCGCGACCTTACCCGTCAGGGCATGCGCGACGGCGCGTTCGGGTTCACCACCGGGCTGACCTACGCCCCCGGCGCTTACAGCGACACCGCCGAATTGGCCGCCATCGCCACCGTCGCCGCGGACGAAGGCGGTTTCTACTGCACCCATGCCCGCTACACCCTGGGCGACCGCCTCCTCGACCCGTTCCGGGAGGCGCTGGAAATCGGTCGGCGATCCGGCGCTCCCGTGCACCTGTCACACTACCACAGCCCGGTGGCCGGCCTCGGCTCGCAGATGACAGCCCTCGTGGACGACGCCCGCAGTCGCGGCCAGGACGTCACCTTCGATCAATACCCCTACCCGGCCGCCAGCACCATTTTGCACTCCCTCCTTCCCTATTGGGTCCACGCCGGCGGCCCCCAGGCGCTCATGACCCGCCTCGCCGACCCGAACGTGCGTGACCTCATGGTCCGGGCCGTAGAGCCCCAGTGGGGCGGCCAGACTCTCGACAACTACATCTTCGCCCACATCGCCTCAGACAAAAACAAGGAATGGGAAGGCCGGTCCCTGGAAGATCTGGCCGCCCATCGTGGCGGACGCATGGTGGACGCCGTCTGCGACCTGCTCCTTGAGGAAGACCTCCAGGTTGCTTTCGTCGCTCGGACCGGCAACCTTGAAAACATCCGCGAGATCGCGTCCCACCCGGCCCAGATGATCGGCACCGACGCTATCCTCACTGGAGGGCGTCCCAATCCTCGCACCTACGGCACCTATCCCTACGTCCTGGCCCAGTTCGTTCGAGGAGAAGGTCTCTTCTCCCTGGAGGAAGCCATCCGCAAGATGACCGGCGCGCCCGCCCAGCGTTTGGGCCTATCAGACCGCGGCGTCATCCGCGACGGCGCCAAGGCCGACCTCGTCCTGTTTGACCCATCGGGCGTCGACACCCCGGCAACCTTCGACGATCCTCTGCGGTTCCCCGTAGGCATCGACTACGTTGCCGTCAACGGCACCCTAGTAATCGACAACGGCCGCCACACCGGCACCCGCCCTGGCCGCGCACTCCGCAGCCGCTAACGTTATGTTTCCTCCACAAAGTGGTCAGGGACAGACGGTGGTGGCCTGTTGACACGACTAATTTCCCTCTCATGGCGCAGAGCCTGTTCTCGTTGTTCGCGCCATTCGCAGATCACTTTCCAAGCGGCATCGATATATGCCGACCAAGAACGACCATATTGTTCGTGAGCGATGTCCCAATTGACATAACAAGCCTGGTCATCGAGCCACTCGTAAAACGCGTCACTTTGTGACCGATTTGACTGGTAGTACTCCAACCTCAATCGGTCAAAGCAAGGCAATCGCCCGTCTTCGGCACTGAAAAGCGGGGGCTCCACTTCCCATTCTGGTCGACCTTGTTCGCGCCTGATAGCCCTCAACTTGTGCCAAGCATTCCAATCTTTACGATCGGCTGCTTGCACCCACAACACAGCATTTTGGTATCCCAGGGTCTCCCAGTCACGTTCGACAATAGATCGATACGCCTCCTCCTCCTCATACACTTTGTTCAGAGCCGATTGGGTAGGCTCGATTGCGAGATTCTCAACAGCTTTCTCGTACTTTTCGACGCGGTTGATAATTGCCTCCCTGCAAAGTTGCGATATGTTGACCTGAGACTTAAGCGGTTCATACCGTCTCAGTAATTCGTCGGGAATGTTGACGCCAATCCGCATTGCCGGGTTCCTCCTTGCGCGCGACGTGTATGTTGTATACTGTCAAAAGCATACGACATACAATTGGGGCTGTCAAAGTATCGCGTGTACGCTCTCGGTTGCCCCCGCCCGACTCCTTAGGGCATAATTGCCCACTAACTCCCGGAATCACTCAGGCTGGGCCGTAACCCGGTCGCATTCGAGGCACGCCATGGACTTCGAACCCCGCTATACCACCGAGCAGGAAGCCTTCCGCACCGAAGTGCAGGGATGGCTTCGCGACAACATCCCGGGCGGCATCCAGCACCCAGCCGACTCCATCGACCTCACTTACGAGCAATACCAGCTCCGCCGCGAGTTGGGCCGGCGATTGGGCGACAAGGGTTGGCTGTGGCCCACCGCTCCCGAGGAATACGGCGGCGGCGGCCTGACCGTCGACCATTCCGTGGTTCTCGAGGAGGAGATTGACGGCTACAACCTCTCTCTTCCTCCCTATTACGACTCCGGCGGACGGCTCGGCGGCAGCTCCATCCTCGTATGGGGTTCCGAGGAACAGAAGCAGGAATTCCTGCCCAAGATTTTCAAGGGTGAGATCCGCACCTGGCAGCTTTTGACCGAGCCCGAGGCCGGCTCCGACCTGGCTAACGCCAAGACCGCGGCACGGCGCGACGGCGACGATTATGTCATCAACGGCCAGAAGGTCTACGTGGGCAGCGCCCACGGTTCCGACTACATGTGGACCATCACCTGCACCGATCAGGAAGGCGACCGTCACCACAACCTCAGTTGGTTCATGGTGCCGTCCAATCTCCCCGGCATCAGCGTCTTCCCGATGGACCTCCTGTCCTCCGCCGGAGAGTCCGGCGCCGGCTCCGGCGTCAAGAACATTGTCTACTTCGACAACGTTCGCGTGCCGGCCCGCAACCTGATTGGCGGCGAGAACGAGGGCTGGAAGGTCGCAACAACGCACCTGGAGTTGGAGCACGGCACCGGCGGGCGCATCGGGAGGAACTGGATCGTAGATCGCATCTTCGACCACTGCACGACCAACAACCGCCGCGGCGAGGCCCTCAGCAAGGACCCGGATGTGCGCGAGCGATTGGTCGACATCTACATCGACGCCGAGATCGGTCGCCTGTTCCAACTTCGCAATTACTGGATGCGCCACAGTGGAGCCAACGTTACCTACGAGGGTCCTCAGGCGTCGTACTTCCGCAAGCAGTCCGGCCTCCGCATCGCCACCGGCATACTCGACATTCTCGGCCCCGCGGCGCTGACCAAGGACGAGCAGTGGGGCGCCGGTGAAGGCCACATCGAGTCTCACCAGCGCGCCGCCATTATCGCTCTCCACCCGGGCGGCACCACCGACATCCAGAAGGTGATCATGGCCCGCCGTATCGGGATCGGACGCCAGCAGCGAGAACGCGCCGGCGCCCTCGCCTGATCTCACATCCCTCGTTAATTCGTTTTTCCGCGGCAACGTCCCTGGCGTTGCCGCCAACTAGGAGTAATCGACCCGATGGATCTGGCCCTCAGCGAAGAACAGGAAATGCTCAAGGCGGCGGTTCGCCGTTTCGTGGACACCGAATATCCCAAGGAAACACTTTTGGAGTTGTCCGCCACCGGGCAGAGCGCTCCCTCCGAACCCTGGCAGAAGCTCGCCGGCACCGGCTGGTTGGGCATTGTCATTCCCACCGAGTACGGCGGCGAAGGCGGTTCGTTCACTGACGCCGGAGTGTTGTTCGAAGAGCTGGGGCGGGGCCCCGTGCCCGGGCCGCACCTGAGTACCGCAGCCCTCGGCGCCTTGACCATCCTCGAGGCCGGAACCGACGAGCAGAAACGTTCCTTGCTCCCGGACATCGCCGCCGGCCGCCGCACCGTGGCTCTGGCCATCACCGAGGCCGATTACCAGTGGGATGAGTCCGACGTGCAAACCCTTGCCACCGCCGACGGCGATGGATACCGGATCGCCGGCACCAAAGTTTACGTGTCCGACGCGACGGCGGCCACCGATCTGATTTGCGCCGTGCGGACAGAGAACCGCCAACACGTGGGCCTCGTCATCGTCCCGGCTGACGCCCCCGGTGTTTCCATACGCCGCTTGGAAGGATTCGCGTGGAACCTTGCCGAGGTCCGGCTTGACGGCGTGCAGGTCGCCCGGTCGGCGGTGCTGGGCGGCTCTTTCGCCGGCGGCTCTTTCGCCGGCGGCTGGGAGGCGTTGGAACGGGCCGTGGCCGCTTCTATCCCCTTACTCTGCGCTTTCCAGGTGGGTGGGTCGCAACAGGTCTACGAGATGTCCGTGGACTACAGCCGCACTCGCATTCAGTTTGGCACCCCCATCGGCCGATTCCAGAGGGTCCAGGACCACATCATCAACCTCGTCAACGAGTTGGACGCCGCCCGCTGGACCACCTACGAAGCCCTGTGGAAACTCGATTCTGAGCGCAACGCCGCCGACAGCATCCACCTCGCCAAAGCGGTCAGTAGCGCGGCCTATTACAACGCCTGTAACCACGCCCACGAGGTGCACGCCGGGGTCGGTAGCACCACCGAGTACGGCCTCACGCTACACACCACCGCCTCGCGCACGCTTTACCAGTTTTTGGGCGATCCTAAGTTCCACCGGCGCCGGTTGGCGGACGCCCTCGGACTGTAACGGGGCTAAAAAGCCCCCATCCCCTCAAGGGCCTTGCGGACTTCGGTCTGCAGGGCGTGAAAAACGTCTCCGACACTCCTGCGGCCATCCACGGTCACGAACTGGTGCTCTTTGGCCAGTTCCCGGAACTCGTCGATCAGGGCCGATTGATACCTGATGAAGTTATCATACAGGTCCGGTCCGCGCAGAAAGTCCTCGCCCGACTCCCAGTGGTCCAGTTGCCGCACGGACAACACTCGCGGCACCAGATGTTCAACATCCACGTCCAGGTACAGGACGAGGTCGGGCACCACCGCGAATTCAAACACGTCGTTGAGCCATCGCGCGGACACGCCACGCACCCGAGCCCTCGCGATGATCGAAAAGATGTACCGGTCGACCAGCGCGACCATGCCGGAACGCAGCGCCGGCACGATGTTTTTCTCCAGTCGGTCCCAGAAATCGGTGGCATAGAACAGGTTGAGCGTCAGCGGGTCCAGCGTGTTGCCTCGCATCGCCCGGTCGATCCCGTTGGCCGCCAGCTCGGATCTCCGGAATCCTGTGACAAGCACAGCATACCCCTCGGCTTCCAGCCACTCCCTGAGCATCGCGATCTGCGTTGACCGCCCAACGCCGTCGGTGCCTTCCACCACTATCAGGCGTCCCGGTGTCGCTTCCTCTCCGGCTCCCGGTGGGGTGTGGCCGTAGAACCTGACCTCGTTCATCGTCGTCGCTCCTGCTTGTCGTTCATTTGGATCACGGCTCGCTGGCAGCAGTGACCAGCCCTCCGGCGTCGCCTACCCGTCGGATGCGGCGGCCGCCAGCGCCTCTTGTTCCGTCAAGCGCCGGCGCATCGGCGAGGTGATGTAACGCCCGGTCAACCCGGACTGCCCCAAGGCTTCGGGCACGCTCTGTCCGCGTATCGCCATGGCCCCTTCGAGCAACGGCTCGACGTACCGCCTCACCTGCTGTTGCTGCACGGCAATCGGCTGCGTGGCATCGATGGTCATCAAGCCGAACTCTTCCGTCAGCGCGTCATATTCGTTGAGTAGCCGGCCTTGGAATAAGCGGAAGGATTCTTCCCGGTCCGCCGAGAATCCCATGTCTTGTCCAGATTCGTAATATCCCAGCTCCTCGCGCCCAACCGTGATCCGGTGGATGGACACATCCAACGGCACCTTAAAGTAAAGTGCCAATGACGGCTGCACCGTGAACGAATAGACTCGTCGCAACCATTCCCGGTTGACGCCTCGAGCCGCGTCGCGCGCAAACGCCGTGAACACGTAACGGTCCGCAAGCACGATTGCGCCGGCCCTTAGCGCAGGCAGGATCTGCGCGTGCACCCTGCTGGCGAAGTCTGCGGCGTGGATCAGGCTGAACGACATCGGGGTCAGCATTTCCTCGACTTTGCCGCGCTTGGTCGTCCGACGCACGATGGGCGACGAATTCCATTCCGTGAACACGGTTACCAGGTTCTGGCTGGTGAGCCACTTGCCCAACAGGTCGATCTGCGTGCTCTTCCCGGACCCGTCGATCCCCTCGACTATGATCAGCTTGCCGGGATACTGTCCATCGTCGGGATGTTCCCCGTAGCGTTCGCCCATCTTGTATGCCTGCTGTTCCTGCAATACGGTCATGGTGCTCCCCTTTCTATTCGTACTTCATCCGAGAACGCCTTTTTCCATCTTTTCGGCAAATCCGGAGCGGCCACCGGTGACCAACTCGGAGTAGAGATCCACCAGGTTCCTTCCTCTCGACCTATTGTAACCGCGTTTGCCGCCATTCCCTGCGGCAATCTGCCGTCCAATTCGTCAGCGGTCAACAGTATCACGGCCGCCTGCTTGATCAGCCGCAATTCGGCCGGAGGCACCAGCCTGCTTTTTCGGAACCTGCGCGGCAGGTTCCCGAATTCCGCGGCCAGCAGTGTGGCCGCGATCTGCGCCGATTCTGCATGGGTGAAACCGGGCAGGTCGGTTCGCACTATTATACTCGCGGTTCGATTGAGGCGATTGTAATAGTCCACCGCGTTTCCGATGTCCAGGAGTCTCGCCGCGCACCGCAGCGAGTTCGCGATCTGGGGGTTGCTTCCGTCCCACACTGCATCGGCGATGCGTCCGGCCAATTCGGCCCGCCGCTCGCCGCGCTGCCCAAATCGGTCCGCAAACCTTCCCACCAGATCAGCCAGCGAATCCGACCGTACCGACCTCAAATCAGGCAGTTGTATCCTTTCGCGCGCCGCCAGCGGATCCGGGTGCCGCGCCAAGCCCTCTCGCAGTCCTTGCCCGGATACCAGCAATCGGTCTGTTCCCAGGTGTTGCATCAACGCATGCGCCACCACGCCCCCGCCGATCACCGAATGACTTCGCTCAGGGTTCATCCCAGGGATGCCGGCCCGCTCTATCCGGGTCTTCCCTGCCATCTGCCCAATCTGATCCGCCAAAGCGGCGGCGGCGATTTCGTACCCATGCAGCTTGATGATCGGATAAGGCTCACGCCCCCGGTCCAGCCGGGACAACAGGCGAACCGATCCTCCCGATCCGACCAACGTCGCTCCATCCGGAAGTGGCTCAACACCAGCGTCCGCGAGAACCGTCCGCACGTATCCGTACGCTGCCCGTACCGACGCTTCAGTCGGACGGTCGCCCAGGTCGAACTGATTGGCGATCCGAAGGCTCCCCAGCGGCAACGACACGCTGGACACCAGCTCACGGTCACGAAATTGGACCATCTCAGTACTGCCGCCGCCGATGTCCGCCAAAAGACCGTCCCGCGCCCGCAAGCCGTGTATGGCGCCAACGAAGCAATACGCCGCCTCGTCGGAACCATCGATAATCCGTAGCGGGATGCCGAACCGTTGGTGGGCTGCGGCGGTGATGGTTTCGGCGTTGCCCGATTCGCGTAGGGCCGCGGTGCCCACTGCATGGATGGTTTGAAGCCCGTACGCTCGCGCCACCAACGCAAAATCCTCCAGCGCGTCCAACGTACTGGCCACTCCGCTTTCGTCCAGATAGCCATCGTTTCCGACGTGGCTCATCAGGTTCAGCGTCACCCTCCGCTGAGCGACGACTTCAACGCCGCCCCCGGAGTGGACTTGCATCACAACCGCGCGCGCCGATCCCGATCCAACGTCGATGACCCCGGTGTAACGCGGGAACGAACTTGCTCCCTCACGACCCTCTGAATACCCAGCGATTGTGTGAGGCGATGCGCCGGCTCGTTCAGTAGCTAGTGCCGAATCCATGGTTTGGGCAGTCGTCATTGGTTCCTCATGTCTTGGGACTAGATAGTCAGACCGCGATGCTATAATCCGGGCCTCGGGGTTCGGCGCACGCGTACTGAAGGAGGGTTCCGATGCCCAGGCTAGAAAGCAAAATCGCCATCGTTACCGGGGCGGCACGCGGCATGGGTGAAGTCGAAGCCCGCCTGTTTGCGGAAGAAGGCGCCACGGTGGTCGTTTGTGACGTCACCGACGATACTGGCCAGCGAGTGGCCGACGACATCGTCGCCAACGGCGGCACCGCCGAGTACGCCCACCTCAACGTGACCGACGAGGACAACTGGCGGCAGGTCATATCCGACGCCATCGGCAGGTACGCCAGACTGGATATTCTGGTCAACAACGCGGGCATCTCCGGCTACGACGAGGAGGACAACCTGGGAACCACCACCTGGGACCGCCTGATGAACATCAACGCCAAAGGCGTGTTCCTCGGTATGAAACATGCTATCGCAGCCATGGAACAGGGCGACGGTGGGAGCATCGTCAACATCTCGTCCATTTCGGGAATCGTCGGCCAGGACTTCATCCACATGGGTTACAACGCTTCCAAGGGCGCTGTCCGTCTGATGACCAAATCAGCGGCCGTCCGCTGGGCGGAGTCCGGTATTCGCGTCAATTCCGTCCATCCCGGCCTGATGCCCCCCATGGCCGGCGGTTCGGCCAACTCGGAAACCCGCTCCGCCATGATGGCGAACATCCCCATGAAACGCACGGGCAACCGCGAGGAGGTGGCGTACGCCGTCCTCTTCCTGGCCAGCGACGAGGCTTCCTACATCACCGGAGCGGAGCTGGTCGTTGACGGTGGCTTCACCGCCCAGTAGGGACATCGCCGCACGGACAGCAACTCCCGGAAATTTGGGCATGACTGTCGCCTGCTCGGGCTCCGCAGAGATAAAGCCCGTATACCAAGAGGCTACGGGCCGCTGTACTGATCGCAAAGCCATTGGCTATTGACCCGCCGGCATTCCCGCAATTTGGGCTTCCAACCTTTCGGTGTCCGCCTCGTCCAGGTTGAAATATTTGGCCTGCGGGTGGTGGAACACCACTGCCGACACCGAGCCTTCCGGGTCCATCATGTACCCATCCGTGAGCTCAACCCCGATGCTTGCGGTCACGTCCAGCAATGAGAACAGCTTCTCTTGGTCCTCCAGCCGCGGACACGCGGGGTAGCCGAAGGAAAACCGCTTACCACGGTAGTTCGCCCGGAACAGGTCCCGAAGCTCGTCCTCGCCGTTCACCTTCAGGCCCGACGGTTCGCCGATGCTCCACATGGTGCGGATCCGCTTGTGGAGCAACTCCGCAAAACCCTCCGCCGATTCTATGGCCAGGGCCTGTAGCGTGTGCGAATCCAGGTATCGCCCTTCGTTTTTCCACCGTTCGGACAGCGCGCGTACCCCGGTCCCCACGGTGGTCACGAACATCGCGAGGTAATCATTCGGACCTTCGCCGACCGACCGCGCGTAGTCCGCCAGGCACAGTCCCTCGCGCTCTCGCTGTCTGCCGAAGTAGAACCTCTCCAGCTCGGTAGTCCCGTCCGGCTTGTACACGATCAGCCATTGCCCTTCCGAGCGGCACGGAAAGAACTTGAACACCGCCCGGGCGCTGATATCAGAGCGGGACAGCATCACGTCCTCAATCCGTTGCACCTGTCGGCGCAGTTCCACCGCCTTGGGTTCTTCCTCCCGCAACGCGTCCCAGAAACGCCCCCGATATCCCAGGTGCCGCACATAGAGCATTTGCGGGTTGATGTACCCGAAAATCTCGTCCAGATCGTGATCATCCAGCACGTGCAGCCGTAGGTCGGGCGGCCGCGGCGAAGCTTCGAGCTGGGCGACGCCGGTCGCCGTCGGGGCGCTACCCACGGGCGGCCAGTTCCTCCTGCAGCTCGGCGCTTTCCGCTTCCAGCCGCATGATTAACCGCTCGCGTTCATCGTCGTCCCGTATGACATTTGCCAGCGCCAACCCGGTCATTGCGTCCGGCGAATATGCCACCAGCCCGCCGTACTCCGGCGCGATCCTCAATCTGGTGAATCTGTTGGACAGAGCTGCGCCGCCAACCAGGACCGGAGCCGCGATGCCTGCCGTCCGGAAGTCCTGCACCGTCTCGACCATCATCTGGGCCGACTTCACCAGGAGTCCCGACAACCCGATTATGTCCGGTTGGTGTTCCCGGTATCCTGCGATCAGTTCCTGCGCCGCAACCTTGATTCCCAGGTTGATTACTCTGTAACCGTTGTTGGACAGGATGATCTCCACCAAGTTCTTGCCGATATCATGCACGTCGCCTTTTACGGTCGCCAGCAGGACGCGGCCCCGCGATGCGGCGTCCGCCCGCTCCATATGCGGTTCCAGGTGGGCCACCGCGAATTTCATGGCTTCCGCGCTCTGTAGAACCTCGGCGACAATCAGCTGATTCGCGTTGAATTGCCGCCCGACTTCGTCCATCCCGGCCATCAGTGGCCCATTGATGATCGCCAGCGGTTCCCGTTCCTGCAGGGCCAAGTCCAGGTCCTCGGCCAATCCTTCTTTGCTGCCTTCGATGATGCACTGCGCCAATCGTTCGTCCAACGGCAGCGCCGACCTCTGTTCTGCGGTGGCTCTCGGCGCCCGGTCTCGGAAGTGCGCCGCAAACGCCGCCACGGGGTCTTCCCCGCGGTGCCAGATCAGGTCTTCAGAGAGTTTGCGCTCATCCTCGGGGATGGTGGTGTAACGCTGCATCATCTCCGAGTTGACGATGGCCATATCAAGGCCGGCCTGCGTGCAGTGGTACAGGAACACCGAATTAAACACCTCGCGACCTGCTGCCGGCAGACCAAATGAAACGTTCGATATGCCCAGGACAGTTTTCGTATTGGGCAACGCCTCCTTGATCAGCTTCACACCCTCAATGGTCTCCGCGGCTGAGCCAACGTAGTTCTGGTCGCCAGTACCCGCCGGGAACACCAGGGGGTCGAAGATGATGTCCTGCTCTGGCACGCCGTACTTCTCGGTCAACAATTGGTGGGACCGCCGGGCGATCTCAAGCTTGCGCTCTCGCGTTACCGCCTGGGCCTGGTTGGGATCGTCGTCGATGCATCCCACCACCAGCGCCGCGCCGAATCGCCTTGCCAACGGCACCACGCGTTGAAAACGCTCCTCACCATCCTCCAGGTTTATGGAGTTGATGATGGACTTGCCTTGCAGGCGTTTCAACGATTCTTCGATCACCTCGGCGTCCGTCGAGTCGATCATGATCGGCGCCTTGACCCTTCGGTTGAGTTGGTCAAGGAACTTGATTACGTCAGATATTTCGTCACGATCCGGATCCTGCAGGCACACGTCCAGCACGTGCGCCCCGTTCCGGACCTGCCGGCGCCCTATCTCGGCCGCTTCCTCGAATCGTTCGCTCGCTATCAACCGCTTGAACCGCCGGCTGCCCAGCACGTTCGTGCGTTCCCCAATGACTGTCGGCCTGGTGTCCTCGTTCACCACCACGGCTTCGATGCCGGACACGCGCGTTTCTATGATCGGCTCAATGGCCCTAGGCCTCTTGTCGGACATTGCTTCGACTAACTGTCGAATGTGGTCCGGACCCGTACCGCAGCAGCCTCCGGTCACATTGAGCCAGCCATTCGCCGCGAATCGTTCCAGCGTGGCGGCCAGCATCTCCGGGGTCTCGTTGTAGTTACCGTCCTCATCGGGCAGACCGGCATTGGGTACGCAGGCAATCCCAAATCGCGACAACTCGTTTAGCGTCCGGATGTGATCAGTCATGAACTCCGGGCCAGTGGCGCAGTTGAACCCGACCCACAGCAGGTTCCGGTGCGCCAGCGACGTGTAAAACGCCTCGGCATCTTGACCTGCCAGCAGCGTTCCCATGGGTTCGACGGTTCCTTGCACTGCCGCCGGAATGTCCGCGTTCAACTCTGCTCGCGCCCGATCTATCCCTTCCAGCCCCGCCTTGATGTTGATCGTGTCTTGTCCCGTTTCCAGCACCAGCACGTCGGCCCCGCCTTCGATGAGCCCAGCCGCTTGCTGGTGATAATCAGCCGCCAGCTCGTCAAAGGTCAAATTACCCGTAACCGATATCGTCCGCGTCGTCGGACCCATCGCGCCGTACACAAAGCGCGGCTTGCTCGGGTCGTCAGCCGTCGCGTCGTCAGCCGCCCGCCTGGCTATTGCCGCAGCCTCCAGGTTGATCCGGCGCGCCTCGGAGGCCAGGTTATACTCGCCCAGCACCAGCGCCGTGGCGCCGAAGGTGTTGGTCTGTATGATGTCTGCACCGGCATCCAGATATCCCCGGTGGATGTCGTCAATCACATCCGGGCGGATTACGTTGAGGTATTCGTTACACCCCTCGTACTCCTCTCCCCCAAAATCCTCGGGTCCCAGGCCCCTCGCCTGGATCTGGGTTCCCATCGCACCGTCGGTGATGAGAATGCGCTCGCGAAGCAACGATTTGAGCTCGTTGATGCGTTCTGAAGAATCCATAATTTCATTGCCATTTGTTCCGTAAATCACAATCAAGGCTACCCGCATTCGGTAACCGTGTCAAACTGGAATGAACCTCGCATCCGAGGTTTCACACCGCAAAATCGACCAGGAGACGTTCCCAAATGACCCCTTATGCCATCGTTTCGCAGGCTCCTGAAACCGCCCGATTGTTGGCGTCTTCCACTACTGGCGCGCCCACCAACGAGGCCCTGGCCAACCGTGCCCGCGGCGTGCTCCTGGGCCTCGCCGTCGGCAACTTGCTGGGCCTTCCCGTGGAGTAACTGTTCAGACTTGAGGGGATCCGCAGCGGTTTTTGCCTGTTCCGTGAGGTCACTCCAGCACAAATTGTCCGTCGCAGACCGCCTGCGGCCCCTCAAACGTGAACAGTTACCCCGTGGAAAGCAGTTGGCACCACCAAATTGCGTCCTGGTACCCTGACGGGCTCACGGAGATCGACCCGCGGGAAGCCGGCCGGCCCATGGATGACGACTTGGCCCAGGTGGTCGACTTGGGCGAAGCTCTGCTGGCCGGCGGCGACGTCGCCCGCGACTTCGCCGACCGGCTGGTGGTCTGGGCCCGCGACAACGGACGCGGCATCGGCATTACCACCAGCGAGGTAATCCGCGAGTTGGAATCCGGCAAGCTACTGCCCGAACCGGCCCGCGTCGTTTACGAGTGCAGAAACCGCATCGCACCCAACGGCGGCGTGATGCGTTGCGCCCCGGTGGCAATCGCCCGCCGCAGCGATCCGGAACTGCTCGTCGCCGATTCCGCCATGACGTGTGCTGTAACCCACTACGCTGCGACCTGCCAGTGGTCTTGCATCTTCGTCAACGCCATCATCGCCGCTCTGATCAATAGCGCGGAGCCCGATTTGCCCGGCCTGTTGGCTGCGGCCCGCGCTGACGGTTGCCCCGACCTGGCCATCCAAGCCAACTCCGATGGTATTCCTGCCGACACGCTGGACGCGCTCGACCACCGGCATCAGCCGCCTCCGGACATGGATTGGCTGATGCGCGACCACCGGCTCATCGGGCACACCCTGCTTGCCACCCAGTTCGGGCTCTGGGCCGCCGCCACACCCCTCGACTTCGAGGACGCGCTGGTTGCGTCCGTTGCCGCCGGTGGCGACACCGATACCAACGCAGCCGTCGCCGGCGCGGTCCTGGGAGCGCGCTTCGGCGCATCGAGCATCCCGGAACGCTGGCTCGCCTGCACTCCCCAGCGCCAACGCATCGAGGACCTGGCCGACGACCTGCTGGCTACGTCAGAACGTTAGCCAACGGGTGCGGTTGCGTAAAGCGCCTGCTCAATTTCTTCGGTTAACTCGATGGGAATGAAGCAGTCGGGCGGGTAGAGATAATCTTCGTCCGACTCGTCAATAACGCGAAGCCAGCCGACCGTTGCTGCGCGCTCATCGGCGAGCACGCGGTAGATTTTACGGACCACCAGATCCTCCGGCCAGTCACCGCTGTCTATACAGACAACGAATTTTGAGCCCATATCCATCACCCGAGTAATCGCTTGATTTTGATACGGCGCCTGCCGATGCCATGCGCTTCGTACCAGTGCACCTCGGCGTCGTGCATTGTACCATCGCTCAGGCGCACTGTTGCGGTCCCTTTTCTCTTGCGCCAGTTGCCGTGGCCGTAGCGGCGGCGCAAATCCCAGATCACACGGATGGAGTTGCCAACTGCGATGGTTTCAATGTCCGTTATTGGGCCGATTATTTCAAAACGAGGCATTTCGGGCGCCTGAGGATTTGAAGCTGCACGCCTGTCGCTATAACAGGCGCACCCTATGGTCGTAAGGCACTCCCTAACCGAAATACAGCCCCAGCTCGTCCCGGTTGCGGTCCAGCCAGGCAATGTTCAGCGAGATGCGCTCCAACGCCTGCCGGATCGTCCGCTCGGCTGCCGGCGTAGGGTGAGACTCGAAGAATGCCTCCACGTCGTTCCGCTGTTCGTTCGTGGTGAACGCGTTGGTGATGGCCACCAGCCGCATCAGTCCAAAGCCGCCGCCTCCGTACCGGCGGTCGAACTCCTCCCACTGCTCCTTCAGGAAGTCCCAGGCCAGGCTTCGTCCCTTGTTGTTGGCTGCCACGGCGGAGACCACGAATATCGTGTCCTGCAACCGCACGTCGTCGGTGAGCGACCGGTCGAGGGTCTCCCGCAGCAAGTCCGGCTGTTGGAACCGCGCCATCGAAATCAGGAACCGGATCTTTTCCTCGTGCAACTCGGCTGCACGCTCCAGGTCCCACATTCGATCATAGACGGAGCGATCGCCGGCCTGCGCCACCAGGCTGAATACCACGCCGCGCAGGTCGGGCCGCACATTGGCGGGGTCGGTTTGGTAGGCCTCAAACAGTTCCTGGGCCTGCCCGATGGTGTCAGGGTCTCCGTACACGCCGGCCTGGCTGAGCACCGTTGACCGCGTCAGCGAGTCCAGGTGTCCCTCGCCGGGCCGTGCCTCCCAGCCCGACCGTTGCGCCGCCGGACCAAACAGTCGCCGCCCGAAGGCATGGTAGGAGCCGAGGTACGACTCATCGGCGATCAGGCTTTCGATCTCTCTCAAGTTGGTCGCCAGGTCGCTCCACACCGAAGCGTCCGTCTCATCCTGGTACGATTCCGCCAACGCGAGGAACCGCGTGACCGGCAGCAGCCCGGCTCGGGATAGCGCGAAAGCGTCGTTCTGGATCCCCAGTCGGTCCGTCGCCGGTAACGTCCTGCTGGCCACCACCGCTGCCAGACTTTCCCGGTCCGCGTCGGTGTAGTTCACCCGGTAAAAACCGGTCTGGTCGGGGTTGACCTTGAACCATTCGGCCTGCCCCGGAGCCGCCACCTGTACCGTATCCGTGGCCCCGCTCACCAGGTGGGCCGTTACGGGACCTCCGGAGGCCGCCACCGTCAACGGCACCGGCCACACCTGTTCCTCGTCGTCTCCGGTGTCTTCACCCAGTACTGAGTCGAAGACGAACCGCTCCTGCCGGACCTCCAGGTTCAACCCGCTGTCGTTGGCGGTCGCCGCCACATCCAGCACCGGGTATCCCGTTTGACTGGTCCAGCTGCCCATGATGGAGTTGACCGGCTGCCCGGAGGATTCCTCCAGCGCGGTCCACAGATCCGTCGTGCGCGCGTTCTGGTAGGAGTGGCGCGTCAGGTAGGTGTTCAGCCCGATCCGAAACACGTTGGGCGTCAGGAAGTGCTCCAGCATCCTCAACACCGACCCGCCCTTGCTGTAACTGATGGCGTCGAACAGCTGGCTCACTTCGGCCGGGTTGGCGACTTCCTGTTCAATCGGGTGGGAATTCTTCAGGCCGTCCAGGTTGAACGCCCGGTTGGTGTCCATGTTCACGAACTGCGTCCACATCGACCATTCGGGGAACAGCCAGTCGACCGCCTTGGTGCCCACCCAGGTCGCGAAACTCTCGTTGAGCCAGAGATCGTCCCACCATTCCATGGTTACCAGGTCGCCGAACCACATGTGCGCCATCTCGTGGGCCACGACCTCGGCCACCCTCTGCCGCGTGCCCGCCGATGAGTTCTCCGGATCCACCAGCAGCGCGGTTTCCCGATACGTGATGCACCCCCAGTTCTCCATCGCTCCGGCAGCAAAGTCCGGGATCGCCAGGTGGTCCAACTTGGGCAACGGGTAAGGGATGCCGAAGTAATCATTGAAGAAAGAGAGCATCTTGACCGAAGTGTCCAGCGCGAACTGTCCCTGCTCTTCCTTGCCCCTGGTCATCCACACCCCGATGACCGTCCCGTCGGCCGCTTCTTTTTCGATGTGCGTCAGGTCGCCAATCACGAAGGCCAGGAGGTACGTCGACATCACTGGGGTCTTGTCGTACAGTAGGGTTTTCCGGCCGTTTTCGCCGCGAGTCTCCTCGATGATCGGGGTGTTGGAAACGGCCTCCATTTCCTCCGGCACGTTCAGCGTGACCTGGAACGTCGCCTTTGCCGCCGGCTCGTCCCAGCAAGGCAGGGCCCGCCGTGCGTCCGTAGCCTCAAACTGGGTGGTCCCCAGGTAAGCCGTTTCGCCTTCGGGGTTCACGTACTGGCTACGGTAAAAGCCGCGCAACTTGTCGTTGAGCTCTCCGGTAAACGACATCCGCAGGTGCTGGTTGCCCACCAGTCCATCTGCCGGCGTCCCTGGAATGCTGATGGTCGCGGTTTCCGCGTCGGCATCGTAGGCGATGTCGCTGGCCGAATGTTCGTGTTCGCCATGGCTATCCGTCCAGCTGACGGTCGCCGAGTGTATCTCGATTTCAGTGCAGTTGAGCATGATCTCGGTGGTGCCGGGTTCCATGCTCACCGTCACGTCCACCTCACCGGCAAAGGTGAAATCGTCGAAATTCGGTGTCAAAGTCAGGTCATAGTGGACTGGACGAACGTTGTCGGGAAGTACAACAGCTTCGGCGGACGGCATCGAATTTCCTCCGTGGTTTGCGTTCAAAAGGGGTCGCGCCAAGTTTATCACAGGGCATTGAACCGCTTGTACGACTCGCCGAATTGCGAAATAATTGGCCGCGCCAAGACGCAACATCTGATCTCATTTTTCTCACCATACAAACACTATTTTCTGGACAGGCTTCGAGTTTCTTCCAACCCGCTCTCGGAGACATCCAATATGCTTGTGGAACATTTGCCGTTTCTGGACATTACGGAATTGTTCAGTGTGGCCGGCCACTCCATCGAGCTCCGTCAATCATTGCTGGCCCTCGGCGCGCTGATAATTGTCGCCAAATTGGCCGAGGGCATCTTCCGGCGCCTGCGCCTGAACGCAATCGTCGCCTACGCCGCGGCCGGCATCCTCCTCGGCCCCGTTATGGAGTTGACCGGATTTTGGTCGGTGGACTCCACACTGCACGTTGAGCTTCTCCTGACCCTCGGCGTGTTCATATTTTTCTTCCTGATCGGTCTGGATGAGATCGACATGTCCAGTTTCATGGCGAGCCTGCGGGGCCACTATTTCCTCGCCGCCGTGCTCTCTGTGGCCCTGTCTCTCGGTATCTCCATGCTGGTGACCACCGACCTTGTTTTCGATTTCGGCCTGCGGCTCGCCTTCACCGAGGCCCTGGCGGTTGCTGGCGTCCTCTCGATGACCAGTCTGGGCATCGTGGTCAAGGTGTTGGTTGAAGATGGCCGGCTCAAGGAACCGGTGGGTTTGCAGATTTTCACCGTTGTGGTGATCGCTGAGCTGATCACCCTGCTGTTGATCGGTTTCAGCATCGGCGAGCACGCCCACGAGGTTTCCCCGGTTGGCATCCTGATCCTGTTCGGCAAGGTTGCCGGCTTCGCTGTGGTGTCGTGGATTCTTTCCTCCCGTGTCCTGCCCCCATTGGTTGCACTGCTGCAACGGGTAATCCAGGTCCCGCAACTATCCCTCGGCCTCCTTCTGGGCTTCCTGTTCCTGATCGTCTGGGGCGCCGAGCTCATGGGCCTGCACGGCTCGCGGGGGGCGCTGTTGTTCGGAGCCTCCCTTTCCGGTCTGCCGTACCAGGTCCGGCGAGAGATCACGCCGGGTCTGCGGAGCGTCGCCGAGGGGTTGTTCGTCCCCCTGTTCTTCGCGTCCGCGGGGTTGCAGTTCAGCTTCTCGTTTGTCACCTTGCCGGTCTGGACGATGGCGGCGTTGGCGGTCATCCCGTTGCTCGGCAACTTCGTTGGCGCGTTTATCGGAGCCTACGTATCCCGCCTCACCGTGCCCTACGCCGTCGCATCGGGCCTGATGGCAAAGGGCGTTGCCGAAATCGCCCTGCTCCTGGTGCTCTGGGACTCGGGCGTCATTGACGAGGTGGTGTTCTCCTTCCTGGTCCTGGTGATGTTCTGCTACATCCTGTTCATGCCGCCAGTCATCAGTTTTGCCGTCAGCCGTGCCAGCCGTCGGCAGGACCTGCCCGAAGAACTCACTGATATCCCCCATGGCGTGGTCCATTTCGCCCTGGACAACATCACGGTTGACGACATCCTCGATCGCAGTCGCCGACACCCCGATCCTTACGTCACGGTCCGCGACTTCACCGACCGATGGACGATGCCAAACCAGCACGACTACGTCGTCGTCGAGAAGGGGGCTCTGGTCGGCATCGTTTCGTTGTCCACTTTCAGGTATCTGCCCAAGGGTTTTTGGGCCAGGACTTCGCTGAAGGACATCGTGCGCCGGCAAATGCCGTTGGCCTGGCCCGACGAACACGTAGAAGACGTCCTCCAGAGAATGACCGAGACCTCCCTCTCGATAATTCCCGTGGTGGAGCGTGAATCCGAAAAATTTATCGGCGCCGTGACCCGGGAAGACATCGTGGAACTGATGATGACCGAGTTCCATGGCGAACACTAGGGGGTGTCGTCAAAACAGTGAGAGGGTGGTAAATTGCCGGTAACAGGGAGAGTGTGGAAGGTGGTGAGTATGACGGCAGCGCACCGGCGCCACGATATGACAGACGGTGTTTGGGAGCGGCTGAGGCTGTACCTGCCCGGGGGAGCAGGCAAGAGAGGTCGGCCGGCCCATGACAACCGGCGGTTTATCGACGCCGTTTGCTGGGTTCTGCGCACCGGCGCTCCCTGGCGCGATTTGCCCCCGGACTACGGAGACTGGAAGAACACCCACCGCCGCTTCTGCCGCTGGCGGGACCGAGGTGTGTGGGCCGGACTGTTGGAGGAAGTGATGGATGACCCTGATTTCGAATGGCTGATGATAGACGCCAGCTACATCAAGGCCCATCCCCACAGTGCCGGCGCTCGGGGCGGAAATCAGGCTATTGCCCGCACCAAAGGGGGCTGAACAGCAAGTTGCACCTGGCGGTGGACTCCCACGGAATGCCGGTAAGGCTGGCGGTTACTGGAGGCACGGTGGCCGACTGCTCTTTGGCGTTGCCCCTGATCGAGGGTATAGAGGCGGAGTGTCTGCTGGCGGACAAAGCCTATGACACCAATGAGATCATAGCCACCGCTCGGGCATCGGGAATGAACCCAGTGATACCGCCCAAAAGCAACCGGAGAGAAAAGCGGGACTACGACCAGGCACTGTACAAGTTGCGGCACTTGGTGGAGAACGGATTCTTGGACTTCAAGCAGTGGCGCGGAGTGGCGACCCGTTATGCCAAGAGAGCGGCGTCATACCTGGCCATTTGCCAACTCCGGGCAGTGATGATCTGGAGCAAACTCTTTTGACGACACCCCCTAAGGTACCGGCCTCCCACGATGCTATAATTCCGGGCGGTATCGTGATCGCTGCCGGCCGGCTTTCAAGCTATGCCGGACCGAGGAGGAACTGAATTGGCCGCCCGCACTATGTTCGAAAAAATCTGGGATGCCCACGTCGTTCACGAAGAACCGGGCCAGCCCTCTCTCATTTACGTCGACTTGCACCTGGTGCACGAAGTCACCTCCCCGCAGGCCTTCGACGGTCTTCGCATGGCCGGCCGCCAGGTTCGCCGACCGGACCTCACCATCGCCACCGCCGACCACAACACCCCCACCTGGGAACTCACCCGGCCCATCGAAGACCAGATTTCCAAGGCGCAATTGGACGCGTTGGATCGTAATGCGGCCGAGTTCGCGCTGCCCTTTTATTACGACCGCTTCAGCGAGAACCAGGGTATCGTCCACGTCATCGGACCCGACCTTGGCTACACCCTCCCCGGCAAGACCGTCGTGTGCGGCGATAGCCACACCTCCACCCACGGCGCGCTGGGCTGCTTCGCCGTCGGCATCGGCACTTCCGAGGTCGAGCACGTCCTTGCCACCCAGACCCTGCGCCAGTTCAAGCCCCGCACCATGGAGATACGCATTGACGGCGAACTGCCCAACGGCGTATCCGCCAAGGACGTGATCCTGGGCATCATCGGCCAGATTGGCGTCAACGGCGGCACCGGCCACGTCATCGAGTACACCGGCGAAGCTATCCGCGGCCTGTCCATGGACGGCCGCATGACTGTGTGCAACATGAGCATCGAAGGCGGCGCCCGCGCCGGCATGATCGCCCCCGACGACACCACCTTCGACTACGTTCGCACCCGCCCCTACGCTCCCAAGGGCGCCGAGCTTGAAGCCAAGATCGAAGAATGGCGGAGCCTGGCCACCGACTCCGGCGCCGCCTATGACCGCACCGTGGTGATCAACGCCAGCGACTTGGCTCCCTTCGTTACCTGGGGCACCAAGCCCGACATGGTCGCGCAAATTACCGACCGGGTGCCGGATCCGGCGTCCTTCGAGACCACCGCCGAGCGCGAGGCCGCCGAGCGCGCCCTGGAGTACATGGGCCTCGAACCCAACCAGCGCATCGAGGACATCAGGATCGACCGCGTGTTCCTCGGCGCCTGCACCAACGCCCGTATTGACGACCTTCGCGCCGCCGCCAACGTCATCCGCGGCCGCCAGGTCAACTCCGACGTGTACGCCATGGTCGTCCCCGGTTCCGCCCGCGTCAAGGCCGAAGCCGAAGCCGAGGGCCTCGACCAGGTCTTCAGGGACGCCGGGTTCGACTGGCGGGTTGCCGGCTGCTCCATGTGCCTGGGCATGAACCCCGACATCCTGGACCCCGGCCAGCGCTGCGCCTCCACGTCCAACCGCAATTTCGAGGGACGTCAGGGCAACGGCGGCCGCACCCACCTGGTCAGCCCCGAGATGGCCGCCGCCGCCGCCATCGCCGGCCACTTCGTCGACGTGCGCGACTTCTAAACCACCCCGTCATTGCGAGCGCAGCGCGGCATTCCCGTTGCGCTCAAAACCTGAGGAAGAAACTATGGAACCCTTCGTGCAACTGGAAGGCGTCGTCGCTCCCTTGGACGCGGTCAACGTCGACACCGACATGATCATCCCTGCCGTGTACCTGAAGAGCATCGAACGCACCGGCTTCGGACCGAACCTGTTCGACCGCTACCGGTACAACGAAGACGGATCTGAAAACCCCGACTTCATCCTCAATCGGGGCCCCTACCGCAGCTCCAAAATCCTCGTGTCCGGACCCAACTTCGGCTGCGGTTCGTCCCGCGAGCACGCGCCGTGGGCCCTCGAAGGTTTCGGCATCCGGTGCGTCATCGCCCCCAGCTTCGCCGACATCTTCTTCAACAACTGTTTCAAGAACGGCCTGCTTCCCCTCACCCTGTCCGAAGCTGATGTCCGCCGCATCATGGACAAGGCTACCGCGAACCCCGGATTCCAGATCATGGTCGACCTGGAAGCACAGCAGGTGCGCGATGCGGACGAGGAAATCGTGGTCGATTTCGAAGTCGACGAGTTCCGCCGCTACTGCCTGCTCAACGGCCTGGACGACATCGGCCTCACCCTCCAGCATGAGGACGCCATCTCGGCTTTCGAGGCGCGCCAGGCGTGACCAGCCTCAGATTGGATACGCACGGCCCCACCAACATTCCGTTGGCGGGGCCTCTTCTTGGCGACTGGCCTTTTCAAAAACCCATCCCTATTCGTCATTCTCCCGCACGTGTTACCGTATGATTTTGGGTAGTTCAACCAACACGATGATCACTCCGCCTGCAAAAATGCTGTAGCCCACGTTTCGAACGAAATTCTCTTGCGGTATTGGCAGGCCAAGTTGGACTACTCCCATTGCTACGCAAACTGCTGTTATCGCCAGCGTGGATATAAACGCGAAAATAATTACTGCTCCAATTATTTGAACATCAAAATATCTGGATTTCACATTGATTCCCTTGTGTATTACGCGCGATTATCATGATTTTCGGGAGGTTACGAGGTCAATAGTATCAGGCCAGTCACGCCACCTACAACCGACCCCACGGCCATCAAACTCCCGCCGATGGTCACGGTGAGTTCGCTTAATCCCATCCACCCACTGCCCCCCAGCATCAACGGCAGCATGATTACTATTCCCAAGCCGAGAGCAGCCGCAGATAGCACAAAAACGGCTTTGCACACTCGCAGAATGTTTTCCCAAGCCATTTTGCACCTTACCTTGTTAGCAGCATCGTCATCTAAGTGTACCATATCTTGAACAAAATACAGATTGCTGGTCTACTGGTAACACTTTGCCTGAGATGGGATCTGATCAGTCCCATGCGGGAACTTCCTACTTTGCTAACTCTCCGGAATATATCAAAAAGGCCCGCAGATCGCACCGCCTCTGAGCGATTGCGCCTATGATTGCTGCGCTACCCATCAATCCTAAACCACTCCGCCACCCGCGCGGCATAGTCGGTCTCGTACCGCTGCATTCTTCCCTGCCGCACCTGCTCGTCCAGCGACGGCCGACGCACCCCGCGAGGCGACAGCGGCGTGTAGCCGATTATCTGCGCCTCTTCCAACGCTGCGATCTCGTCACCGGTCCTGCCCAGCAAGTCCGCCAGGATGTCCCGGTTGTGCTGGCCCATGATCGGAGCGGGCTTGGGCGGAACCGCGGGCGTGTCGGATAGTTTCCACGGGCGGCCGGCATAGGGCAGAGGCGGCATCCCGGTGTCCGAATGGTGCTCCACCACCTCGTAGAAACGCCGCTCCTTCAGGTGCTCGTTGAACAGCAGGTCTTCGCTGTCGACCACCGCTCCGGCCGCCACACCTGCAGCCTGCAACTGAGCCATCAATTCGTGGTTTTCGTGGTTCCGGGTCTCGAAACCCAGCATCTTGTCCAGTTCCGCTCGATGCCGAACCCTGTTCAGCACGTCCGCATACCGCTCGTCCGCCGCCCAATCGGCACGGCCCATCACGCGGCACAAACCCAGCCAGGCCTCGTCGCTGTCCACCGCAATGGCGATCCACCGGTCGTCCCCGGCGCACGGGTAGCAGCCATGGGGCGACATGGCCGGGTCCTCGTTCCCGATCCGTTCCGGCACTCGTCCGTTCACCGTCCAGTCCAGCAGCGCCTCCGGGATAGTCGCGGAGCACGTCTGCGCTTGCGACACGTCGATGAATTGTCCCTGCCCGGTATTCAGCCGGTGCATCAGCGCCAGCATCACGGCCGCCACGGTATGCTCACCGGCCGTGTAATCCGTGAACGGTATCTCGGACATCACCGGCCCGCCGTCACGATACCCGGTGATGTACGCCAGGCCCGCCGCTCCTTCCGTGGCCGGCCCGGTCGCGCCGAAATTGGCCCAGGGCCCGTCGAACCCGTACCCGGTGGAAGACAACATGATGATGTCCGGTCGGATTTTGCGCAGGTCCTCGTACTCCAGCCCAAAGTTTCGGATCACCCTGGGCGTGAAATTCTCAGCGAACACATCGGCCACGGCGATCAGATCGCGGAGCACCGCTCGACCTTCGTCGCGGCTCAGGTCCAGCGTCAGCCCCAGCTTGTTCCGGTTTTGCTCGTAAAAGTTGGCGCCCCGGTTCCAGAACTCGCCGTCCACGTCATTGTGGTACAGCGAGTCCGTGCGGTAGCTCTCCAGTCTCTGCACCGACTCCAGCCTGATCACTTGGGCCCCCATATCGCCCATCCACTTCATCGCCGACGGTATGGCGATGAGCTGACCCATCTCCACGATGCGAACGCCTTCCAACGGGCCAGCCATATCAAATCACCTCCGAAGCCCGTAGCCAGGCTAGTTCCTGCGCGCTGTAACCCATGTCTCCCAGCACCGCTCCCGTGTGCTCGCCCAATCTCGGTGCGGCGTCCGTAACCGCCCACGGCGAACCCGACATCAGGAACGGCGCTCCGGGGAATGTGATTTCGCCCAGATCAGGGTGCTGCACCGGCACGTAATACCCCCGGGCCTGAATTTGCGGGTTGTCCAGTGTTTCTTCGGGTGAATCGATCACGCCGTAGATGAACCGCTTCTGGTGCGCCGCGTAGAAGATATCCTGCTTCTGCTTGGTCGCAAATATCTGGTCCAGGATGTCTCCCAGCGCCTCCGCATTCTCCAGCCGTGCCGATGCGTTGTCGAACCGCTCGTCGTCCAACTCAGGCGCTTCCAGGAAGTCGACCAGCATGTTCCAGTCCAGCGTCGCCCCCATGCCGGGATTTGGCAGCACATACCCGTCGGACACCGCGCGCAGCCGGGTCAGGTCGCCCGTATGGTTGGGTTGCCGCCGCCGCACCGCCCCGGTGTAGGTGTAGTTGTTGGTTACGTCCCGAAGCGCCGAGGCGATGCTTTCCTGAATCGACACGTCCACCCTCTGCCCTTGGCCCGTGAGCCGTTGGTGGTACAAAGCCATCAGCGTGGCCGACGCCAGGTTGGTGCCAGCCTTGAACTGCGCCTGGTGCAACGCGTGTTTCAGCGGCTCCCGGTCGTACGCCCCGAAGATGTACATCAATCCGCCCAGCGCGTACTCCACGATCTCGGTCGCCCGGAAGTCCCGCCATGGCCCGGTCTGCCCGAAGTTCGACACGGACGCAACCACCAGGCTGGGGTTGTGGTTTCGCAGCGTGTCTGCATCCAGGCCCAGCGATCGCATCACGCGGGGCGCAAAGTTCTCCACCAGCGCATCCGCATCCGCCAGCAGGTCCATCAGGATCGAGCGTCCCGTCTCCGACTTCAGGTTCAGCGTAATGCTGCGCTTGTTCGTGTTCAGGTAGAGGAACGGCAGGCTTTTCTCGGTGTCCGGTTCATCGTGGTAAAACGGCGGCAGTCGCCTCCCCGGGTCCCCTCCGGGCCGCTCGATCTTCAACACGTCGGCCCCAAAGTCGGCCAACAGTTTGGTGGCGTAAGGGCCGGCGATGTGGTGCGTCAGATCAATCACCTTGACACCGGCCAGGGCTCCGCTGCTCAATTTCCCTTCTCCATGCTGGATTCCGCAGTCATTCTAGCCCCATAGATAAGCGCACACAATCGGGATCGATGGACGCCATGGTCGGCAAACCGCAGCCGGGGACGGGTACCATTGTAGCCCGATGATATGCTCGCGCACGACGCTGCCCTGCGCCAACAGAATGCTACAATGCCCTGTGCAAACGACTTTCCCGCTCAGTTAGCCCGTCATGGCCACCGCAATCAACCGCACTTACGATCTCCGAACTTTCTGTTCCGCCGAGTTCCGCGCCATGGTTTCTGCGGGCATCCTGAGCCGGCAGGACCGCGAGGCAGTTCTCGGCGGCAGCTATCGGTTCACCGCGGACCAGTACCAGGCCATGGGTAAGGCCGGCATCCTTTCCGAATACGAGCCCATCGAGCTGCTCAACGGAGAAATCGTCGAAATGGCCCCTATCGGGACTACCCATAATGACACTACGGATTGCATCAGCGATCTGATGTTTGGCGCCCTGCGTGGACGGGCGCGGATCAGGGTCCAGGGTTCCGTACGGATCAACCAGCTCAGCGAACCGCAACCTGATTTCGCTATCCTCCGTCAGCGACCGGATTACCATTTGTCGCCCGCCACTCCAACCGACGTCCTGTTCATCGTCGAGGTCTCCTACAGTTCGCTGAACTACGACCAGGGCGAAAAATTAGCCGCGTATGCTGCCGCCGGCATTCCCGAAGTTTGGATCGTCAACCTCAGAGAATATGGGGTCCACATCCATACTGACCCAGTGGGCGAGCAGTACCAAACGGTTCGCCAATTCCGCGCCGGTGACTCCGTGAGCCCACTGGCGTTCCCTGATGTGTCTCTCCCGGTATCCGGTTTTTGGTCCGGCATGGTCGGTCCCGAATCGGATGCCGAATAGCCCTCAACGCGGACATCCCGCCGCGTGATCCTTCACCGCCATCACACAATCCGAGCAGAGGTAACACCGTGCAAACTATCGATGCCATCGCCGAAATTCTGAAGCGGGAGGGCGTCCAATACCTGTCCTGCTTCCCCACCACGCCGGTGATCGAGGCCTGCGCCGCCGCCGGCATCCGACCCATCATCTGCCGCCAGGAGCGCGTCGGCGTCGGTATCGCCGACGGCTATAGCCGCATCACCAACGGCCGGCCGCCCGGCGTTTTCGCCATGCAGTACGGCCCCGGCGCGGAGAATGCCTACTCCGGTGTCGCCACATCCTTCTCCGATTCGGTGCCCATCCTCCTGCTGCCCCTTGGCCACCCCCGCGAGCGCCAGGGCGTCTTCCCCATGTTCGACTCCATCGAGAGCTTCGCCAGCGTGACCAAGCACCTCGAAAGGCTGAACCTCTCCGGCAGCACCAGCCAGGTCATGCGTCGCGCCGTCAACGCCCTGTACACCGGTCGGCCCGGCCCGTCCATGGTCGAGATCCCCGCCGACGTGGCCCTCGAGGAGGTGTCCGAGGAGGCATTCTACTGGGGTGGCAACGTCCGCCGTTCCGCTTCCCAGGCCGACCCCGACGACGTCGAGGCCGCGGCCCGCACCTTGTGTTCCGCCACCTATCCGGTGATCCACGCCGGTCAGGGCGTGATGTACGCCGAGGCCACCGATGAACTGGTGGAGCTGGCCGAGCTCCTGTCCGTTCCGGTCATGACCACCCTGCTGGGCAAGAGCGGTTTCCCGGAGCAGCATCCCCTTGCCCTGGGCAGCGGTTCCGGCGTAATGTCCGGCACGGTGTACCATTTCGTCCGTCGCGCTGACGTCATCTTCGGAGTCGGTTCCAGTTTCACCAAGCACGGCATGTCCATGAACCTGCCGTCCGGCCGCACCCTGATCCAGAATACCAACGACCCCCGCGACCTGAACAAGGACTACGACGTCCAGTTCCCCGTCATCGGCGACGCCAAGCTGGCCCTGCGCCAGATGATCGAGGCCTGCCGCCCGATCATCGGCGACACTCGCCGCAACAACGCCGATGTCACCGGCGAGATCGCCTCGGTTCGCGACGCCTGGCTCGCCGAATGGGAGCACAAGACCACCGACGCCGGCCCGTTGGTCAATCCTTACCGCGTAATCACCGATTTCCAGAAGGCCGTTCCGGCGAGCGAAGCCATCATCACCCACGACTCCGGCAGCCCGCGCGACCAGATCACCCCGTTCTACCGCTCCGGCGGGCCCCGCACCTACCTGGGTTGGGGGAAATCCCACGGGCTGGGCACCGGCTTGGGCCTGGTAATCGGCGCCAAGCTGGCTGACCCGGACAAGATGTGTGTCAACTTCATGGGCGACGCCGCCTTCGGCATGGTAGGGCTCGACTTCGAGACCGCCGTCCGCAGCAACGTCCCCATCACCACCGTAGTCCTGAACAACTCCACCATGGCCGTGGAAACCAACGCGATGCAACGCTCCCACGAGCTTTACAGTACCCGCGACCTCGGCGGAAACTACGCCGACCTGGGCCGAGCCATGGGCGGCTACGCCGAGCGCGTCACCGACCCCAACGAGATCATCCCGGCATTCCAGCGCGCCCGCCAGCAGAACGAGAACGGAAACGCCGTTCTCCTCGAGTTCATCACCAACGCGGAGATCAACTACTCCCACCGCCGCGCTTTCTGATCCACCGTCACGCCAGCCCGGGGCGGCCTTTGCGGGTCGCCCCTTGCGTTATCACTACGCTTCATCCATGCAGCGCACCCACTGCAACCGCGCGCCATCCGTGGCGGAACACATACGCAACGCCCAGGCGTACCTCGCCGACGGCAACCCGCATGCTGCCCTGGCCGATCTAGATCTGGCGTTCCTGCTCGATCCCGCTGACCCCGTCGTTCGTTTCCTGCGCGGCCGGTCTCTGTCACTGCTGGGAAGGGCTGAGTCCGCTTTGCTTGAGCTGGGCGCCGCCATAGAGCTGGACCCTGACCTGGCAGATGCCTGGCAAGAACGGGGCGCAATCCACCTGCACTTGTCCGACTGGTCGAGCGCGGAGTCCGATTGCTCCCGGGCATTGGAACTCGATGGCGCTCTGGCCCGCGCGTGGCGCATCCGGGGTATAGCCCGCTACAAGTTGGGCTTCGTGGTCGAGGCCGCCGAAGATTTGCGCCAGTCCGTGGTCCACGAACCCGACGATCCTTTGGCTCACTATTGGCGCGGCCTGGCTCTGCGCGACGCTGGCGACAACCACGCTGCCATCGCGGAGTTCAACGCTGCCGTCGCGCTGAATGATCGTTACACCGAAGCCTACGTCGCCCGCGGCAAGGCCCACGCCAACCTGGGCGATATGAACTCGGCCCGTTCCGATTGGGCCATCGCAGCCCAGATGCTGCACCAATCCCACTGAACTCTCCGGAGGTGCCACCGTGGCCGATCTGCATTCCAAGTACCTGTTCATCGCCAGTATGGACATCGACCCTGAGCACGAAGCCCTGTTCAACGACGTGTACAACACCGAGCACTGCCCTCTGCTCAACCAGACACCGGGCGTGCTCGGCGTAACCCGCTACGAGACCCAGCGTCTGCTCATGGCCATGGGCGGGCAAGTGCAGGAAATCGAGATCCCCGGCACTCCCAAGCATCACGCCGTCTACCAGATCGAGAGCCCGGACGTGCTCACCAGCCCGGAGTGGGCCGAAGCAGTGGACGCCGGCCGCTGGCCCGAGCACGTGCGCCCCTACACCAAGAACCGCCGCCACGTCCTCATGAAGCTTACCTTCCCCGAATCTTAGCCGCCTCGATCCGCAAGCAAATGGGGAGGGTCCGAAACCCTCCCCATTTTTGCCTGCTCATTGACTTGACCGCGACCGTCAGTTCGCTCCCCGCATCCTGGGATCCAGCACGTCCCGCAGCGCGTCACCCAGCAGGTTCACCGCGAACACCGTTATGGCGATGGCCAAGCCTGGGAACACCCCGAGCCACGGGGCTACGTCCAGCGAGTTCTGCGCCACGCCGTTCAGCATCCCGCCCCATGACGGCACGTCCGGCGGGATCCCCACGCCCAGGAAGCTCAGCGACGCCTCCACCACGATCGCCCAGCCCAGCGATATGCTGGCGAGCACGATGAACGTCGCGGCGCAGTTCGGCGCCATGTGCCGCAATATGATCCGCCAGTCCCCGGCTCCCACCGCTCGCGCCGCCAGCACGTAGTCCACTTCCTTGATGCTCAGCGCTTGGGATCTGATCGTGCGCGACGCGCCGGGTATAAACACCGCGCTCAGCGCGATCACCACATTGGTAACCGACGCACCCAGGATCGCCATGATCGCCAGCGCCAAAATCAAAGCCGGGAACGACATCATCGCGTCCATGATTCGTTGGGTCACCAGGTCGGTAATCCCCCCGAAGTAGCCGCTGACGATCCCGATGAACGCACCAATGGTGACGCCGAAAAACACGCTGAGCAGGCCCACCACCAGGGATATGCGGGTCCCGTAAACCAGCCGGCTGTATACGTCCCGACCGATTTGATCGCCGCCCAACCAGGTCTCGCCATTGGGCGGGCTGAAGCGGTGGGCGGCATTGGTCTGTCGCGGATCGTCCGTCGCCACTATCGGCGCTAGGGCGGCGATGATTACCAGCAGGATCACAACCACCGCGCCGAACGCTCCCAAGGGTTTGCGCTGGGCAAAATTGACTACGTTTTCCCAAATCGTGCGCTTGGGTCGCATTCCGGCGCCGGCCGGTTCGGTGGGGGAGAGAACGCCCGTTGCTTGCTGGGCCATGTTGTTATTCCTCTCCAGGGCTTGCGGTCATGATCCGTGATCCCAAAGGGATTATTCATAGCGTATGCGCGGGTCCAGCAAGGCGTAAAGCAGGTCCACGACCAGGTTCAACGCCAGCACCATGAACGCGATCACCATGACGATGCTTTGGATCATGGTGTAGTCCCGGTGCAGAATGCTGTCCACCAGCAGGCGGCCCATTCCGGGTACCAGGAAGATGGTCTCAATGACCACCGTGCCCGCTATCAGGCGCCCCACCTGCCATCCTGAGATCGTAATGATGGGCAGGAACGCGTTTTTCAGCGCGTGCCGTATGATCACGGCCCTCTCCCGCAGACCCTTGGACCGCGCTGTTCGGATGTAGTCCTCACGGAATACCTCTAACATAGAGGAACGGGTCACCCGTGCGATCAGCGCCATGTTGTAGAAACCCAGCGCCACCGCGGGGAAGAACATCTGCTGCAGGTTGCGCCACGGGTCATGCCAGACGTTGGCGTATCCCAGGGGCGGCAGCCAGTCAAACCACGCTACCAGAAAATACACCACCAGTATGCCGATCCAGAAGGTGGGCATCGCTACACCGGCGATAGCGATGATCCGGGATGCGTAGTCGGCGATGGTGTCTTGCCTCACTGCCGACAACACGCCTAACGGCATCGCCACCACGAACGCTAATAACAGCGCTAACCCCGCCAGCTCCAGCGTTATCGGCACCTTGGCGCCCAGGTCTTCGGATATTGGCGTATCGAAGTACATCGACACTCCGAAATCCCCGCGCACCATGCCCCAGATCCAATCCAGGTACTGAATCGCCAGCGGCCGGTCGGTCCCCAGCTTGGCCCGGAGCTCGGCCAACTGCTGCTCGGAAAACTGACCATCGCCCTCGAACCCGGCCAGCAACAGGAACGCCGGGTCGCCCGGCACCAGCCGCATCAGGGCAAACACCATGAGGGTGACGAGAAGGAGCGTCGGTATGAACAGCATGAATCGCTTTATGACGTAGGTGTTCATTGCGGCTCCTCAGTTGTTGCTGGCGTTTCGAGGCGGCTTGGTGAAAGGTTATGGGTTAGCCTTTGGTCGGAACGTCACGACTGGCAGGTATCAGCACGTCGGGTCGCACCAGATGCGGTCGTGCTTGAGCTGCGTCCAGAGACTGGCCGGCATTCGGTAGTTCTTGATGCGCTTGTTTACAACCTGGTCACGGAAGTTCCAGTAGTAAACCAAAAGCGGCCCCGGGTCTTCCGTGAGCACCCAATCTTCCATTTCCCGAAGAATCGCGGCGCGTTTCGTTCGGTCCAGTTCCTGGCTTTGTGCCGCGAACCAGTCTTTGAACTGTTGCGGCGCTTCCCAACCTGACCACTGTATCCAGAGGCCGCCAGGCATGAAAATCTTGCCTAGGATCGGATCAGGTTCCCCCACCAGCAGCGCGGTTCCCTGAGCCCCGATCTGGTAGTCGTGCTCCTTGTAGCGAGTGAGGCCCGTGGCGCTGTCAATGGGCTGTACCGTGGCTTCCCAGCCAAGATGGCGGCGTAGCTGGTCAGAAAGCAATTGGGCCAAATCGACGTATTCCACCGCAGTGCGCGCCATGATGTTGACTTCAAACCCTTCCGGCACGCCCGCTTCAGCCAGCAGCCTCTTTGCTTCCGCCAGGTCTTCCGGGTGCTTTCCACCGTCCGGCCCGCTGCGGAAACCGGGTAGTTCCAACGCTTCCGCCTCCGTCCGACCGAACCAGGTGTCCGGCGGCAACGGCGTACCAACCGGCGCGATCCCTCCCCCGAAAATTTCGCGGAACTCGCTCCGATCTACCGCCAAGTGGAGTGCCCGCCTGACCCTCACGTCGTTGAACGGCTCGATCGTGGTGTTGATGAGCGTGCCGTTAAGGCTTGTATTCGGGATCAGGTAGACGTCAAGTGTCTCCGAATCTGACTTTCGCAACTCCAGAACCTCAGTGTTGCTCAGATTGGTCGCCGGCCACGTCGCCATCAGAACTTGCCCGGTACGGTAGGAACCGACAGCTGTGCCCTTATCGGCGATGTAGTAGTGGATGCTGCCGTCAGTGTAGGGCAGACCCTCTTTCCAATAATTATCGTTGCGCTCCAGTTCAATGGAGACGTCTTTGGCCAGTTTCGTGGGCTTGAATGGCCCCGACCCCATGCCGTTTTCCCATTTCGAGGTGTCAACGCCGGATTCGCCCCACGCCTTGGACATCATTTTGAAGGCGTCGGTGGCAATCATCGAGACGAAATCAGGAGCCGGATTGTTGGTCGCAATCTCCACCGTATGCTCGTCAATGACTCGCGCGTTCCCCGGAGAAAAGTAGGGCGCTATGATGAGGGTTTGCGGCCGGTTCTCCTCCGTATTCACCAGGCTGTCCATGCTGTACACGACGTCCTCGGCGGTAACCGGAGTGCCGTCATGCCACATGGCATTCTCGTAGAGATGGAATATGTAGGTAACGCCGTCCGGCTGCAATTCCCAGCTCTCCGCCAAGTCTCCCACGATGTCATACGGGTCGTCCGTTTCCGAGTCGTACTCCAGCAGCCCGTTGTAGATGCCCGAAATGTTCTTCACCTGGTTGGTGAACTCGTGCGGATGGAAGATGAGGTTGGGGAAGGCATAGTCCTGCATCGGCACTATCCCGCCGTAAATCCCCCGGTCCGAGGTCTGCGGGGCACCCGCCTCGGCGGGTACGGCGGTCGGCGCCGGGGAATCTCCCGACGTACTGGCCGCCGGCTGGGCCGGTGCGGTGCCGTCCCCGGCAGGCGCGGTGCTGTCGCTGGGAGCCGTCGACCCGCAGGCCACCAGTACCGTAAGCGCGACGGTCATCACCATCACTATGATTACCCGACCGGTGAGACGATTCAAAGCACGGTTCAACATTGCAAACCCCCTGCGGCACCGAAAGTCGTGTTGCCAATCGGTTGTCGGTCTTCAGTGGGCGCAAGCCTAACAACGCGTTTTAACGGTGTCAACCCGAATAATTTGTGTTGTTTAATGTGACATTATTCACATTATTGCGTATTTCGTAAAACATCGCACACGATTTGCTTGACTTGCAAATGTGCCTCAATGCCAACAAAAACGCCGGTTTACCACCGGCGTTTCAACCTCGATATGTTACCGCGGCCGCGCCCCGCCGCCACGGGAGATTGACGGCATCAACCCCTGCCCAAGTCAGCCTCAATCCGATTGGCCCGGGGCTTCAGCACCGCGTAAAGCGCATCGTTCACCGGAGTGGGAACGCCGCGTTCGCGACCCATGCGTATCACCGTCCCGGTCAGTCCCTCCAGTTCAACCGGCCGGCCCTCTGCAAAGTCCTTGGCCAACGATGCCATGCCCGTTGCCGGGAAATTGTCCAACGCGTTCATCGACCATTCCAACGAATCCGGTTCCAATGGCGCGCCCGCCGCTTCTCCCACCGCCAGCGCCTCGGCGATGGCCGCCTCGATGGCCGCTCTGGTCTCCGGCACGGTCCTCAATTCTCCGTAGGCGCAGCCGCTAGCCGCGCAAACCCCGGCCGAGCCCGCAAGATAGGCGAACTTCTTCCACAGCATGCCGGTCATGTTTTCCAGCAGGTCGACCCGCCAGCCGGCGTCTCGGAACACCTTGAACAGCCGTTCCGCGCGCTCGGTGATCCCGGTGGTCCGCTCGCCGAACGACGCCGCTCCAGGGCCCCCTTGCGTCACTACTCCAGGTTCACTGATCCGCCCTTCAAGATAAGCCGAACCTATCATCACCCGCTCAGACCCATAGATTTCGACCAACCGCTCCCCGTTGTCAATCCCGTTCTGCAGCGTCAGCACGATCGTGTCTGGCCCAACCATCGGGCCGATCGCGTGTATCGCGTCGTCATTGTCGTACATTTTCACCGCGAACAGGATCAGCTCCTGCGGACCCACCGACGCCGGATCGTCTGTGGCCTTACCGGGAACCGTGAACACCCCGTCATTCCCGCTTTCCACACGCAACCCGTCGCGCTGAATCGCCTCCAGGTGCGGCCCCCGGGCGATGAAGGTCACACTGTGGCCCGCCCGCGCCAATAGCCCGCCGAAGTATCCACCCACACCGCCGGCACCCATTACCGCTATGTCCATACCGTCACCTCCCTGGCTATCGCGTTGGTTGATCAGGAACTCGTGACTGGGTCACCGAATTCTGCTCGCAGGTCTCGTTTCAGCACTTTGCCCATCACATTTCGCGGTAGTTCGTCAACGAACACCACCGACCGCGGGCGTTTGTACCCGGACAGGCGGTCCCGACAGAAATCGATGAGGTCCTCCTCGGTGACTGTGCGGTCCGCCGCCACCACTACGGCTCTGACCTCTTCGCCCCACTCCAGGTCCGGCACCCCGATGACGGCAGAATCGGCAACCCCGGGATGTTGCGACAGGGTCTGCTCCACTTCTTCGGGGGAAATCATCTCACCGCCGCGCTTGATGAAGTCGCGCGCTCGCCCCGCCAGATAGATGTAGCCGTCCTCATCCTGCCAGGCCAGGTCTCCGGTGTAGAGCCATCCGCCTTTTAGAGTATCCCGCGTGGCATCGTCTTGTCGCCAGTAGCCGGTCATCATCCGTGGGCCGCGAGCGACGATCTCGCCGACTTCTCCTTCGCCAACCGGGTCACCGTCTTCCGTAACGACCATAACCTCAACGTCGTCCAGGGGCTTGCCGATCGACGTGAGCCGGCGCAATTTGGTCTCCACTTCCTCCGCTGTTCCGGTCAGGTCATGGTCATCCGGCGGCAGCATCGTGATCGTGGACGCCGTTTCGGTCTGCCCGAACGCGTTGATGAATCGCGTGCCCGGGAACTTGTCGATGGCTTGTCGGATCACCGACAACGGCATCGGCGCAGCCCCGTAGGTGATCACGCTCAGTGACGTCAGGTCGTATTCGGAAAACCTGGGATGGTCAATGACCATCTTCAGCATGGTGGGCACCAGCATCGCCCGGTCTGCGCGATGTTCTGCTACCAGACCCATCCATCTTTCGGCATCGAACTGCGGCATCACCACCAACGTCCGGCCTCCGAACACCGCCGCCAGGGCCGCCTGCAGCCCCGCCACGTGATACATCGGCACGGTGAGCAGGTTGGTTTCTTCGACCTCAGGGTCGGCCGGAGCCACGTTTGACAGCAAAAAGGTGCCGAAACTGTCGTGGGTCAGTTGCGCTCCTTTGGGAACGCTCGTGGTGCCCGACGTGAACATGATGACAGTGGTGGCGTCTTCGTCATCCTCCGGGAAATGGACCTGTTCCGGGTCCGCGTTCGCCAACAGGTCGTCGTAGGCATAACCACCGCTCGTCGCCGGCGCGTCGAGCATGACAATACGTTCGACGGGCAGCGATCCGTCCGTCGGGACCAGGGGCAGGTAACGTTCGCCCAGGAACAGCAGGTCGGGCTGCGCGATGCCCAACATGGTTGCCAGCTCGTCCTCTTTGGCGCGGAAATTGATGGGCACGTAAATCGCGTCCAGCTGCGCGGCCGCAAAGTAAATTTCGACCAGGTGATGGCAATTGGTCTGCATCGCGGCCACCCGGTCGCTCCGGCCGATACCCAGCTCCAACATCGCGTTGGCCAGCCGGTTCACCCGCTCCTGCAACATCTCGAAGCTGATGTGATCGCCGTCGAATACGATCGCCGTCCGTTCTGGAACGATCGCCGACGCGATCATGAGGAATTCGGTCGTGTTCATCCTTTCTCCATGCTCAAATTCTACTCTCTTGACAACCCTGTGGCCGCAGCCGCCAATCGCTGTTCTGAAGCTAGTCCCGCATCCAGCGGCATTTCGCTGCCAGCGCCCCACGCCGACCTCAACCCTGAGGCAAAGCCGACCGGCAGCTCCGATAATTGGTGCGCAGTTTCCCAGGCCGTCAGTTCCAACTCTTCAGGCTCCACGACCCGGCTGATCATTCCGTAGCCCATCGCCATAGCAGCCCCAAAGCGCCGCCCCGTGTACAACAGGTCCAACGCCACCGATGGGCCCACGTTGGCTGGTAGCGTTTGGCTTCCTCCAGCGGCGGGAATCATGCCCAGTTGGACTTCGGGCATGGCGAATACCGTGTCCGACGCGGCCATGCGCAGATCGCCCAGCAGCATGATTTCCACGCCGGAACCGATGCAATAGCCGTGCACGGCCACAACTATCGGTTTGTCCAGGTCAATCAGCTGACCCCAAACGTCGCGCTGCCACCGGGCGTTACGCGCGATCACCTGCGACGGGGCGGTGCCGAACTCGCTCAGGTCGGCGCCGGCGCAAAAGGCGCGACCCCTGCCGGTAATGAGCAGCGCGCCCACCTCCTGATCTTCGGCTACCGCGTGGAGCGCTTCGGCAAAATCATCGCGCATCGCCACCGAATACGCATTCAGCCGATTGGGACGGTTCAGCGCCAGGTTGGCGACACGGCCCTCCCTTTCAAAGACGATGGTGGGAAATGCCACGCCCATTGGGTTACGCCATCAGTCCAGCAGTATCGCCCGCCGCATCATTTCGTCCAAATCGACCTCCGTACTGCCGGCTCCGATCTCAGACAGCACGTTGGCGTCGCTGACCGAAAATGTCAGCAGGTCGTGCTCCTCTGCTACCCGTTTGACTGCCGGAGGGCGGATGTGCCAGTCATGATGATGATTGGCCACCTCGATCCCATGAACCCCGTCTTCGATCACAATGTTGGGCGTGTAATACCCGGGGTGACAATAGGTGCGAAACAGGCGTCCGCCGGGTAGGTACAGTTCGGTGCAGTGGTATTCGTCGAATGGACTGCTCGCCGGACGCACGTCGATTTCCTGTCCGGGGATGATTATCACTTCGTTGGGGAAGTGCTGTTCCACCACCCGGTGCAGCGCCAGTCCCCAGTCCCGCCGCCAGTGGTCGGTCACCGCGATGCCGTCCAGTCCTGCTTCCTTGATCCGCGCGATCACGGTCTCTGCGATTTCCGGCGTCGGTTCCTGGAATGCGAACATCTCGCCCACGTGCGTATGTATGTCCAATCGTACCGTCATTGGCTTGCAACCCCTCAGCGCCCGGTGAAGTGAGGCGTCCGTTTTTCGTCAAAGGATCGCAGACCTTCCGCCCGGTCTTCGGTGCTCTGCAAAATAATGCTCAGGTCTGCCTCGAGCCGCAGCCCCTGGGCCAGGGTCAAGTCTCCGGCGGCGGCCACCGCTTCTTTCGCATATCGCGCCGCGATGGGGGCGGCCGCGATTATCTGGGCCGCAATCTCCGCGCTGGTTTCTTCCAGCGCGTCCTGCGAAACGACCCGGTTCACCAGCCTAAAGTCCAACGCTTCTCTGGCGGTCAGGGTCCGACCTGTCAGGAGCATATCCCGCGCCAAGGCCTGCCCGACCAGTCTGGGCAAGCGCTGCGTCAGCCCATCGTACGGGAATCCGTCTCCCGTGGGTTCTCCTGCTCCCAACCGCGCGCCGTCCGCTGCGATTCGCAAATCGGCTGCCAGGGCAATCTCCAGCCCGTGGGCGATTGCATCTCCGTTCAGTATCGCCAGCGTTGGCATGGGCAGGCACGCCACGGCATTCGCCGCGCCCATCTTTTTGAACCATGCCATGCGTTCCGTCAGTGGGGCTTCGCGCAATTCGTCAGGGAGTTTTTCGCGGCCTATTGCGAACGTGTCGCCACTTCCGACCAGCGTAACGACCCGTAGCTCATCGTCCAGGCTCAGCTCCCGGCAGCAGTCTAACAACTCCTCCACCACCGCCTCACCGATCGTAGCCTCGGACGTAGTGGGAGGCAACGTGAGAGTCGCTAGGAACCCAGTCTTTTCGCATCCGATGGTCTGGTAGCGCATTGGTTTGGTCGATACCCTGCGAATCCGCACGCGTTTGGTCGCTGCGTCTCGCTTTATCAAGCCTGTGGATTGGGTTAAAATGGCGAACGCTTTCGGAACCTGATCATGCCATCCCGCAAATTATACGACAGCGCCGCCGCTGCGGTGACCGACATCCACGACGGCGCCACCGTATTGCTAGGCGGTGTTTCCGGCGCCAACGCTCCCATCGGTCTTTTGTCGGCCTTGGCGGATAGAGGAGTAAAAAGCCTGACCTGCGTATGCGGCTCCGCCTTTTACGGAGCCGAAGCAATTGATCGCCTGGTTCGCAGTGGCTCAATAGCCAGGGTGATCTCTCCGGCCCCATTCTCCGGAAACAGCGACGACGCCGTCCACGACCTCTGGCGGGCCGGCGACTTGACCGTTGAAGCTGTACCTTGGGGCACTCTTGCCGAACGGCTCCGCGCCGCCGGAGCCGGCATCGGCGGCATTTTCGTACCCGTAGGCGTGGGCACTCGTTTCGCCGCCGAAAAGGAGACCAGAATCGTCAACGGAGTCGAGTGCGTGCTGGAAAGTCCCCTGCGCGCCGATTTCGCCCTGCTGCGCGCAGCTCGCGCCGACTCAATGGGAAACCTCGTGTATCAGGGCCCTCAACGCGGCTGGAACTCCACCGTAGCGTCTGCCGCCCGTATCGCCATCGCCGAAGCGGACGAAATCGGCGAGCCCGGCAGCATAGATCCCGAATTGGTCATCACCCCGGGCATCTTCGTGAACCGCGTCGTGCTCGCCGTGAACCCCCAGGCAGAGGACTAACCCGTGCCGCCCTCCAGGCTGAACGATCTTGACATCGCCCGGCGCGCGGCCACCGAAATTACCCCTGGCTCGGTGGTATCGGTTAGCGGAGGCGTGCCGTCTTACATTCCGGACTTGGTCTCCCCCGACATTGACGCGTGGTTCCTCCGAGTGGACAGCACCTTGAGAGACCTGCCGATCAGCACGGTCGACGCCGGTGCAATCGTGCGCGGCGGCTGCGTAGACTTGGTGATCCTAGCAGCCGCTCAGGTCGATGCCGCCGGCAACTTCGCCAGCTATCTCGCTCCCCATTACCCGGGCCCGCAGGGCCACGCCGGTTTCATCGATCTGGCGGCCGGTGCCCAGCGTGTTGTGGCCGTTGTGCCCCACACCGCCAATGACGGTTCTTCCAACCTCGTCGACCACCTGTCGTTTTCGTCCGACGGGGTGTGTCGCGTCGACACCATCATCACCGACGTCGCCGTGTTCCGCGTGTCCGAAATTGGCCTCACCCTGACAGAGGTGGCCCCCGGATGGTCCGCTGCAGACGTTCGGGCCATAACCGGAGCCGGCATCAACATTTCGCCTGCGTTGCGCGAAATGGATTTCACCTTCCCGCCTGGCAAGCCGCCCAGCAAGGTCTACGCCGACGGTCCTTCTGCCATAGCGGACCTGCCCGATGGGGCCACCGTCTTCATCGACGGTTTTGGAGGCCCCGGCGGAATGGCCCACTACCTCCTCATTTCGCTGCGGGATCGCGGCAGCCGTAACCTGACCATCGTCAGCAACACCGCCGGAATCGCCCGCGTAGTCAGCTTCGGCACTCCCCCGGGCAGGACTGCCATTGACCACAGCGTGCTGGTCGAGAATGGCCAGGTCGCCAAAGCCATCGCGTCATTTCCCGTCTCCCCTTCGGTGTCCCGGCCCTCCGAGTTCGAGCTGGCCTACCGCCGAGGGGAGGTCGATCTGGAGTTAGTGCCCCAGGGAACCCTGGCCGAGCGCTTGCGGGCCGGTGGCGCCGGCATCGAGGCCTTCTACACCCCTACCGGGGCCGGCACCCGCATTGCCGAGGGAAAAGAAAGCCGGGTCATCGACGGGCGCGAGCATATCCTGGAATACGGCTTGCGCGCCGACTTCGCGTTGATCCGCGCCCACAAGGCCGATACCCGTGGCAATCTGGTTTACCGAGGCACCTCTCGCAACTTCAACGCGGTTATGGCGCCGGCCGCGCGGGTGACGGTTGTAGAGGTCGACGAAATAGTGCCCCCCGGTGAACTGGACCCGGAAGCGGTGGTCACACCCGGCATTTTCGTCCAGCGCATCGTCCGCCGACCCGCCGGCTTCACTGGCTACGAATAACCGGAGATCCCGCTATGACTATGGAAAAAGAACGCCTGGACCGGGCCATAATCGCCATGCGGGTGGCCAGGGAACTGCCCGCCGGGTCGTGCGTCAATTTGGGCATCGGCATCCCAACGCTGGTCTCCATGTTTGTGGATGACGACAGCGTTGTTTTCTACCACAGCGAAAGCGGTGTGCTGAACTGCGGCCCCCTCGCCGAGGAGGGAAGTGAAGACATCGACCTGATTAATGCCGGCGGCCAGTTCCTCCAACCCGTCCCCGGCATGGCCTACTTTTCCTCCGTCGACGCTTTCGCCATGATCCGCGGTGGCCACGTGGACGTTACGGTCCTCGGCGCTCACCAGGTGTCCGCCACCGGGGATCTGGCCAACTGGATGTTGCCCGAGCGCGGCGTCGGCAACATCGGCGGAGCCATGGACCTTGCCGCCGGCGCGGACAAGGTCATCGTCGCCATGGAGCACAACGATCGCAGCGGCAACCCCAAGGTGGTCGAAGAGTGTGACTTCCCCATCACTGGTCGTGGCTGCGTTTCCCTGGTTGTCACCGATGTCGCCGTGATGGAGCCAACGGCTGACGGGATGGTGTTGCGCGAAGTCGCGCCCGGCTGGACCCCGGAGGATGTCCAGGAAGTCACCGGCGCCCGGTTGATCATCCCTGGAACCGTGGGCGAATACGAGGTTTAGTCACTTGGAACGTTCGCTGACCGCTTGGGAAGCATCAGTTTGACTTGCCCCGCCCGTAGTGCTAGATTCGAGCAACAATTGAACGCCTCACGCGATTCTGGCGGGAGCTTGGGTAAACTAGGCTGAGAGGGCGGCCAACTTCGTCGCCGACCGTCTGTACCTGACCCGGGTAATGCCGGCGGAGGAACAGTAGGTAGCATTGACATTCGGCCGCCGGGTAATCGCCTGGCGGTTTCGCATTTCGGGCAACTGCCGGCGACGGCCCGTCCGCTACCGGCATCACACAGGAGAGTGACAGCGATGGCCGATGAACTGGTAATTGGTGGCGTGTCGTTTTCTTCCCGGCTGATCGTCGGTACCGGTCGGCATCGCAGCATGCAGGAAATGATCGATTCTCTGGAGGCTTCGGGCACCCAGATGGTCACCGTGGCCATCCGCCGACTCGACCTCGACAATCCCGAACAAAACATCCTGGAACACATCAACTTGGACAAGTACTGGATCCTGCCCAACACGGCCGGCTGCCGCACCGTCGAAGAGGCCTTGTTCGTGGCGCGGCTCGGACGCGAGGTTGCCCAGACAGATTTCGTCAAGCTGGAGGTCATCCCGGACGCCAAGTACCTGTTCCCCGACCCGATCGGGACTCTCGAAGCGGCGCGTCAGCTCGTCGATGAAGGATTCAAAGTCCTACCCTACATCCACGCGGACCCGGTCTTGGCCAAGAACCTCGAAGAAATCGGTTGCGTCACTGTCATGCCCTTGGGTTCGGCCATCGGCTCGGGTCAGGGGATCCACACCGCCGAAGAAGTCCGCATCATCCTGGAAAACGCCACGGTTCCGGTCGTGGTGGACGCCGGTTTGGCCGTCCCGTCCGATGCATCGAAAGCATTGGAAATGGGCGCCTCGGCCGTGCTGGTCAACACCGCCATCGCCCAGGCCGAGGATCCGGCAATGATGGCCGACGCCTTCCGCAAGGGCGTGGAGGCCGGAAGGCAGGCTTACCTGGCCGGCCGTATTCCCGTTCGCACTGAGGCCATCGCCAGCAGTCCTCCGTCGGACGTTCCGGAACCGGTAGCGGCCGCCTGAGCGACTCGCCATGGCCCTTGCCCTACCAAATTCCTGCCTGTGCCTGGTCACTGACCGGCGCGTCTGCCCGCCGGACGAACTGCCGGGCCGGGTCTCGTCCGCCATCGCTGGCGGAGTGAATATCGTCCAACTCCGTGACAAAGAGGAATCCGGCGGCGCGCTGTTGGAGTTGGCCAAATCCTTGGGCAACATCACTCGGGGCTCCTCCATCCTCCTGGTAAATGAGCGGGCCGACGTGGCGATCGCCTGCGGGGCCGACGGCGTTCAACTGGGCGAATCGGCCATGCCCACAGCCGTCGTGCGCGCAATCCTTCCCGAGGGGTCGCTCATCGGTCGCTCGGTTCATTCGGTGGAGAGCGCAACCCAGGCGCAGGCGTCCGGCGCCGATTTCTTGCTGGTCGGCACCATGTTCGCTACCCGATCCCATCCTGGCGAGGAGCCGTCCGGGCCCGGGCTGCTTGAACGTATCCGGTCAGCGGGTGTAGAAACTCCGCTGCTCGCGATCGGAGGAATCACCGCGGACAATATCGTTCAGGTGATGCAGGCCGGCGCTAACGGCGTCGCGGTCATCACCGCCATTCTTGCCAGTACGAACCCCGAACGGGAGGCCTCCCGAATAAAATCGGCTATGCAGGACGCGATCGCCGGCAGCGACGGCAACCGTCGTCCCGGTAGCCGTTACACCACGAGCCGGAGGTGAGCGCCGGTATGATCACTCTGCAAGTCAACGGCAAACCTCGCGATATCGACGAGGGACTCAACCTGCAGTCCTATCTGGCTACCATAGACGTCAACATGCGGTTCATCGCCGTGGGATACAACGGCCATGTGATACGCAAAGAGGACTTCGAGAAGGTGGAACTCAACCCGGGCGACGCTCTGGAAATCGTCCGGCCTGTGGGCGGCGGCTGATCTCATGTCCACCGATTCGGGCGGCGCTGACGCCGCCCTGGATCAGCTCCTCGAAAACATTGCGGACACCAACCCGGACCGCGTGGATGGGTGGATCCGCGACGAACCCGGCCATTGGGGCTTTTTTGCCGGCCAGGCGGTGCTGGCCGTCCGTAACCTGGTAGACCGCAGCCTGGAAGAACCGGAGAGGCGCTACGTCTGGCATCGAATGTGGCTCGTCCTCCAGAAGCGTCGCGCCGATCTAGAAACGTGGCACACCTGACCTTATCCGATTGGCCGGCGTTGCAAACTGCCTGTCCCATCGCCCTGTTCGGGCAGTTGAGGGATTGACGTGGTTCCTCTCCCTTCCCTTTCTTCCAGGCACTCGCCAATGGTTTAGGCGACTTGCCCTAGCCGACCACGCGACGCGTCGGTTAGGCCTGCGGCGCCACCGTTACGGCACCACTGCTATCGACTCGATCTCGACGACGTAAGCCGGGTTCGCCAACTCGCTTACCACCAGCAGCGTGCTCGTGGGCGGGTTGCTGGCGAACAACTCGCCGCGCACTGCGCGCACGGCCGCCCCATGCTCGATACCGGTCACGTAGGTCGTGGTTTTGACTATGTCGGCCAGGGTTCCGCCCGCCGCTTTCACCGCGACCTCGATGTTCCGCCAGATTTGCCGGGTCTGTGCTTCCGCGTCCCCTTCTCCAACTACTCTACCGTTCTCGTCCTGGGCGACCATCCCAGCGATGTAGACCGTGTTTCCGGCTTTCACCACTGCGCTGAAACCCGAAGCCGAGGGGTCCGCAATGCCGCTGGGGTTCATGTACGTGCTGTTGGCCATCAGTTTGCCTCCGTTTGGTGGTTCGTGCGGATTATACCGTTGCTGGCGCGACTCCGGGTTCAGTTTGCGCTTCAGTGGCCCGGGGCGGTAGGCGCGGCGCTTTGGCCAGAAGGATCAGCATCCCGGCGCCGGCGTACATCGCCATGAGTACGATGAAGACGATGGTGTAACTGTGGGTGAAAGCCAGCAGATAGCTGCCGAATAGCGGAGCGATTCCCAGCGCCGTTGTCTGCACCGGACCCAGGGAGCCCAGGATCGCCCCGAACGACCCCCGCCCGAAATACTGTGCCAGGAGCATGTGCTCCAGGGTGCCCACCGTGTTCGAGAAGAATCCCCACAGTACGGCGAACAAGTAAGCCGTCCAAACCGAGTTCACGCCGATTGCCAGGAACACCCCGGACAACACCGCCCCTGAGATCGTGAGCACCATGCAGGGCCGTGGCCCGAGCTTGTCAGCCAGGAACCCCCAGGCCAAAGTGGTCAACGCCAGCACGGCACCCAGGCTACCCACTCCCACTGCTTGGGGATTCGTCAAACCCGGCCCCGACTCGCTGACGAGATAAGGAACCAGTATGTAGCCCAGGCCTGCCGAGGCAATTATGGCCAGGACCGCGGTCCCTGCGATACACCAGTAAGCACGAGTCCGCATCGCCTCGCGAGCCGTCCAGCTGAACTCCTGGGTCCCTACCTGGTGACGCCTCGCCGACCTGTGACCCGAGGCTGCCCGGGATGTTTGGTCCTCGGCTGCGGAGCGTCTGTCTCCGTCGGGCAGCATCCCGATCTCTTCTGGCGTTCTGCGCATGATAAGGAATGTCGGTACGGTCAGCGCCAGCATGAAGAAGCCGACGTATCCGTAAGAGGCGCGCCAGCTGTGCGTCGCCGCGATCAGTGAAATTATCTGGATGTTGATCGCGCCGCCTACGGGACGGGCCATCCCGTTGATGGCCAAAGTGACTCCCCGCCGGCGCCGAAAGAAATTGATCGTCGCTGTTCGGGGGACAATTCCGATCAGGAACGGATTACTCAACGTCCTGGCGATAACGTAAGCCACGAAAAACGGCCACAGGGTTTTGGTGCTCACCGCGGACAAGGCCACCAATGCGCAGCCGACGGCCAGCAGCCCCAGGGGGGTCAGGACGCGGGGGCCGTACCGATCAGCCAATGCGCCGGCGAAGGGAGCCAATATCCCGGAACACCAGGTGCCGGCGGTCACCGCAATGGAAAGGGTGCCGTAATCCCACCCAGTGTCTTCCACGATGTACACCTGGATAGCGCCCATGACCACCTGGGACACGCTGGCCCCGGTGGCGGATGAAAGGCAAGCCGCCCCCAGAACCAGCCACCCATAATAAAAGGGGGTCGGCGGATACCAGGCCCACAGACGACGCAGCACGGGGTTATTCAGTGACGACCTCGGATGGAATGACCGCAGGGCGTGCCATCAGCACCCAAACCTTGGGCAATATAAATGCGAACGCAATATTACTCCCATTCAGGGAATAGGTAAAACGTCGGGGTTGAAAACGAACCGGGGCGGTTACAACAACCGCCCCGGTCTAAATCCCAGTGGGACCGTTGCCTCGGACTAGAAGTCCATCGGCGGGGCCGCAGGCATCGCCGGCGTCGGATCAGGGATCTCGGTGATCATGGACTCGGTGGTGAGCACCATGGCCGCCACGGACGCGGCATTCTGCAACGCGGAGCGCGTGACCTTTACCGGGTCGATGATGCCGCGCTCGAGCATGGGACCGAATTCGCCCAGCTCCGCGTCGTAGCCGTAGTCATCGGACTGGTCCTTGACGTCATGCAGGACAACGGCGCCTTCGCCACCGGCGTTCTCCACGATGATCTTCAGCGGCTGCTCCAGCGAGTGCCGGATGATGTTGAGGCCGACGACCTCGTCACCGGTCAAACCACTGATGCTTTCCAGCGCGCGCTGGGCGCGAACCAGGGCGACTCCGCCGCCAGGGACGATGCCCTCTTCCACCGCAGAACGGGTGGCCGACAGCGCGTCCTCGACCCGGGCCTTGCGCTCCTTCAGCTCGATCTCGGTGGCAGCGCCAACCTTGATCACGGCCACGCCGCCGGACAGCTTGGCCATCCGCTCCTGCAGCTTCTCTCGGTCGTACTCGGAGGTCGTGTCTTCAATCTGGGCCTTGATCTGGTTGATCCGCGCCTGGATACCATCTTCCGAACCGTGACCCTCAACGATCGTCGTGTCGTCCTTGGTGGAGGCGACGCGCCGGGCGCGGCCAAAGTCCTCGATGGTGGCCGAGTCCAGCCGGCGGCCGGTCTCTTCGCTGATGACGGTGCCGCCGGTCAGGATGGCAATGTCTTCCATCATGGCCTTACGGCGGTCGCCGAAGCCGGGGGCCTTCACGGCCAGCACGTTCATGATGCCGCGCAGCTTGTTGACCACCAGCGTGGCCAAAGCCTCGCCGTCCACGTCCTCAGCCACGATCACCGCGTTCTTCTGGCCGGCCTGAAGCATCTTCTCCAGGGCCGGGACCAGGTCGGCAACCGCCGAGATCTTCTTGTCGGTGATGATGACGAAGGGGTCTTCGATGGCCGCTTCCATGCGGTCACTGTTGGTGATGAAGTAAGGCGAGATATAGCCGCGGTCGACCTGCATGCCTTCCACGTACTCGATCTCGTCGGTCAGGCCGCGGGACTCTTCCACGGTGATGACGCCGTCCTTGCCGACCTTTTCCATCGCCTCGGCGATGGTCTCGCCGATAGCGTCTTCGTGAGCGGAGAGCGAAGCCACCTGCCCGATGCGCTCCCGGGTCTCCACGGGCTGGGACATCGACTGCAGCTCGGTCACAATCTGGCCGACCGCGCGCTCGATGCCGCGCTTGATGGCCATGGGGTTCGCCCCGGCGGTGACGTTCTTGAAGCCTTCGGTGATGATGGCCTGGGACAGCACGATGCTGGTGGTGGTGCCATCGCCGGCGGCGTCGTTGGTCTTGGTGGCGGCTTCCTTCAGAAGCTGCGCGCCCATGTTCTCGAACGCGTCGGGAAGCTCAATTTCCTTGGCGATGGTCACGCCGTCGGAGCAGACCTGCGGGGGTCCAAACTTCTTGTCCAGCACGACGTTGCGGCCGCGGGGACCCAGGGTAATCTTGACCGAGTCGGCCAGGGTGTCGATGCCGGTGCGCAGCGACTTGCGGGCGTCTTCGGAATATGCCAACTTCTTTGCGGGCATTGCGGTTCTCCTCAGTCAGGTGTGTGCGGATGGTGATTGGTGAGTTAACCGAGTTTGGCGAGCACGTCGGATTCGCGCATGATCAGGTACTCTTCGTCGCCGTCCTCGTATTCCGTGCCGGCATACTTGGAGTAAATGACCTTGTCGCCTACGGACAGCTCCATGGGGATGCGGCTCCCGTCGTCAGCGGCGCGGCCGGGGCCCACGGCGACGACTTCGCCTTCCTGCGGCTTCTCCTTGGCGGTGTCCGGCAAAAGGATGCCGCCTCGGGTCTGCGCTTCCTGTTCCATGGGCTTGATGACGATTCGCTCGCCTAGCGGTGTGAAAGTGGTCACTGGGTGCCTCCTTGCGTTTTTTGTTTTGTAGCCTTGTTTGCGCCATGGTCCCAACCGGGGACTGGCTTACTGCTTGCGTGCGTAGTCGGTGGTATAGAAACCTGATCCTTTGTAAATCACTGGTACCGCGTGAAACACACGCCGGGCAACGCCCGAACATTCCGGGCATTCTGTTTCCGACGAAGCACCGAAACTCTGCCTTCGGTCGTATTCGTACTCGCAGGCAGTGCACCGGTAAACGTACCTGGGCATTGTTACCTCCTTGCATCGGCCGCTGCTCCGGCCGGCTAGGCTTGCAATATATTGTCGCCTCGCGCAATCCGATTTCCAACGGCCTTAATGTTAAAATTGCGTTGGAATTCGCTGCACACCGGACGTAATCGGCCTACGCATGGTGACCCGCTACTTCAACGCAGATCCCGTCGGGCGAACGGATGACTACAACGGCGTCGAGCTGCAGCCGGAACTGGAGGGTATCCTGCGCAACGCCGTGCGCGCGCTGGGCGGCAGCGCGGCCGTGGTCGCCACCTGGGACGACGCTGTGCACCGATTCGTGGTGACCGGAGCCTACGGTCTGGACGGTCCTCAAATCGCCCGCATCCGTCCGCTGCTCAACGAAGCCATACCGGACCTCGCCCTCAGCCGGGAACAATTCGCCCTCCTCTCGGCCCTGTTCCCCCAATCGGCCTTGCCCGTTTCCACCACGGGAGAATTGCAGAACCCGGTAATGGCCGTCCCGTTGTCTACCAACGACGAGACCGTGGGACTGATCTTCGTGCTCCGCTCCTCCGATGCCGCTAATTTTTCCCGGCTGGATCCTCCAGTGCTGGCCGCTTTCGCGGAACAGGCGGCCATCGCCGTGCAGTCCGCTCGCTTGGCTCATCTCCTCACCCAGGAAAAGCAACGCGTGGAGTCGATCCTGGAGGGCAGCGCCGACGGCATCTACACCGTGGACGCCGACCGGCGAATCATCAGCGTCAACCCGGCTATGGAACGTCTATTGGGCCGGCCCGGCGAAGAACTGTTGGGGCTGCCCTGCGCGGTAGCCTTCAACTGGCGGGACCGCGAAGGACGGCCCATTTGTCCAGGCCATTGTCCTATGATCCATGCCCAACCACCGGCCGCCGTGGTCGACGGCAACGTGACGGAGTTGGCTGCCACCGCTCAGTCATCAAGCGGCCGACGGACGGATGTCGCGCTAGTTTATGCTGTGGTACGGTCTCCCGAATTGGCGCCGCTGAACGCGGTTGTCAACGTCCGCGACATGACGCGGTTCCGGGAAACCGAGGAAATGCGGTCAACCTTCCTTTCCATGTTGGAACACCAGCTCCAGACCCCACTCGCGATCATCAAAGGCTACACCAACACCCTGGCACGCCCTGACGCCCAGTGGGATGGCGAGACCTTGCGTCGGGGTTTCGAGGCGATCGAGGAAGAAACTGACCGCATGAGCCAATTGATGGATCGCCTGCTCCTGGCGTCCCGCTTGGAAGTCGGCGCTCTGCCGCTGAACCTCGAGCAGGTGAACATGGCCGGCGTCGCCGAGAAGGTCATTGAACGGCTCCAGTCAACCTCGAGAAAGCATTCGCTGTTCGTGTCTTTCCCGGACGACCTCCCGCCTGTCACTGGCGACCCTGGCTTGCTGGAACAGGTGTTGGTCAACCTGGTGGACAACGCGGTGAAGTATTCGCCAGACGGTGGACCGGTCGTGGTATCCGGTACACACGACAGCCACGGAAGCGTTCGCGTAACCGTCAGCGATGCCGGCGTGGGCGTCCCTCGCTGGGAGACCCGCCGCATCTTCGAGCGGTTCCATCGCTCCCAGAGCCTGGCTGCCACCCACCCCAGGGGCATGGGTCTTGGCCTGTACATCTGCGACGCCATTATGAAAGCCCACCATGGATCCATCTCGGTGCAGAGTGCCCCTGGTGAAGGTTCCGCGTTCATCATTACGCTGCCCAACGGGACCGCCGCCTCACCATGACCGCCGCCTCACCATGACCGCCGCCGACAAGCGCACCATAATGGTGGTGGACGATGAGCCTCACATCGTTCGCTTCACCGCCATGAACCTGGAAGTTGAAGGCTACAACGTCATCACCGCCGAAAACGGCGTCCAAGCCCTCGAGAAGTTGGACAATGACGAGCCCGTGGACCTCGTCGTGCTCGACGTTATGATGCCCAATATGGACGGATTCGAAACCCTTCGCCGGATCCGGTTGGGTTCCTCGGTGCCCGTCATTTTCGTGACTGTCCGGGGAGACGAAGCCGACCGGGTAGCCGGTTTGGACCTGGGAGCCGACGACTACATAACCAAGCCATTCAGCCCAAGGGAACTCGCGTCACGGATCCGGGCCCTGTTCCGCCGTATCGAGGCAACCGAACCGCCCCGCCTGCAGCAGGTCATCGTCGACGATTGGCTCACCATCGACTTCGACCAGAGCCGCGTTCTGGCAGGCGGTAAGGAGATGCACCTCCGCCCGACCGAATATCGGCTGCTTTACCAGATGGTCAGCAACCCGGGACAACTCCTTACCCACGACACGATCCTGGAACGGGTTTGGGGTCCTGAGTATCGCGGCGAACACCAGTATGTGCGAACTTACGTCACATACCTCAGGCAAAAACTGGAACGCGACCCTCGCAACCCCGAATACATTCTCAGCGAGCGCGGTTTGGGCTACCGTTTCCGCGATCTCGATCGTCCTCGTGGTGAGTAGGTATGTTGCAATACCTTCCGAGGCTTAACATGGAGGCTGGGCATGAGCCGAAGGTGCCCGCAGGGTTCGATGATTAGGAGGGAGGAAAGTGGTCCTTTGGCTTTTTGACCGTTTTGCGAAACTTTCGCTGGGTCATTACCTGATGATAGTGGTCACCATTGTGGTGCCTGTGGTTTTCCCTACAGTCATTGGGTATTTTTTAATCGAGCGATTGTTGGTTAGGGTGGTCATCGATATTGTCGTGATCTTGATATGGTCCATTTTTGTCGTGGTCGTCGTTTCCAAACTTGTCGAGCGTGAAGATCGGGAGGTGAGCCAGTTAGTTGAGCGGAAAGTGAGTGAGGTAAGGGGACAACTGAATCGTCTGAATCGTGAGCACCGGGGTGCGACGGCAGATGTACGATCACAGTTGGAGGACTTGGAAGAACGGCTTCGTTCGTCTCTGGAAAGTATGGGAGTTGAACTCAGGCCGAAAACCGCATATATTCGTGCGCAGGCTATGTCGGGGGTCCCCAAGGTGTCGGCCAGCTTGAGGATGACAGGGGGTAGCAGACTTGCCCGGATACGCAGATGGTTTCGTCGTTCGCGAAGCTTGGTGTGGGAAAAAGTGTGGGGCAGTCGTTCCGACGGGTCTGGTTAGTGGGGTGATCGCACGGTGCCCTCCAGAGTTATTGACCGATGTTCACGTGCCTCGCAAACTCAGGCCGCATGATGCGTCCCTCTATCCAAAAGTATCACTCGCCGGCGTTCCGGGCCATCGCGATTTCCCTGGCGGTCTCGTCCGGAGCCACGTCCGTCAGCGTAATGCTGTCCACCCACTTCACGCTGGCGTAGCACGCCTGGCCGACGCTGACCAACCGACACGGGCCGCCATGCTCTTCCGGCAAGTCTGCGCCGTTGAGCCTGGTCGCCAGCAGCACGCCCGAAGGATCATCCAGCGCCACGCCCACGTTGAAATCCATCGCGGCAATCGCCGCGAACCGGGCGCCCGGCAAAAGTTTCACGATATCGAGCAATACCGCCAGGGGAACCCCTTCCCACTCCTGCCCCGGCGCCGACCAACCCTCCACGCACCGAAAGTCATCGACTATGGTTTGCCGCGTCAACTCCAACAACTCCACCGCGGTGAACACGGTGGGCCGCTCTACCAGTCCCTCCACCCGCAGGCCCGGCCAGACCGCCGGACGCCCGTGGTGGTTATCGAAAACGGGCAGGGCATCAAAGACGGAGGCGTGTTCGGGTTGCGTCATGATCGAACCTCGCTGCTAAACGGGCACTCCGCGCGTCATCGTTACGGCAACGGCAACTATCAGGATTGTCAGCAGCACGTTGATCCGGGCGATCCATACCACTGTCTTCCTTAGCAATGGCAGGTACCCAGGCGCCTCAGCCCCCGCCTGCATCGCCTCTATCAGTCGGTTGGTGTACGGCCCGATGATGAAATCGTGCATCGCGCTCAGCCAAATCACCACCGCTACCAGCGCGACTTTCACCTGTAGAGTCGCCGCGAAATGACCGCCTAAACTGAAAAAGTCTGCGAATCCGATCCCGTAGCGGGTGGGCAGGATGTACAGTCCGGTCGCCACCAGCAACACGATACACACCCAGGAAATCACCCGAAACCGCCTCGCCATGTTGCCCAACATGTCGACCGGAAGTACTGGCGGTTGGCCGGGCGCCGGCGCGTAGCGCCGCATCACCGGGATCAGCACCAACGCCAGGAACAAGCTGCCGCCGATCCAAATAATCGCCGAAGCCAAGTGGATGAACACTGCTGCTTGGTACATATCCCGTAGTTGCCTGGGGCAATGACTTCGCGCCCCGGGACCACCCTTCGCTACCAGCATACACCCATCCATTTGAGGTTGAACGCTCGGCGTCCGGCGGTTATGCTGTGACCGAACCCGACTGCCATTGGGACAGTCTCAGCCCATTTGCTCGTGGCTTCCCCGGAGATGAGGAATTGCGATTGGAAGGCAAGGTTGCCATCGTCAGCGGCGGTGCCCACGGCATGGGTGCCGTGGAATCCCGACTGTTCGCACGCGAAGGCGCAAAGGTAGTCGTCGCTGACATCCGCGACGATGACGGTCGCCAGGTGGAAGCGGAAATCAACGAGGCGGGTGGCGAGAGCGTCTACATCCGCACCGATGTCACCAGCGAGGACGCTTGGACAAACGTTGTCGCGCAGACCGTATCCCGCTTCGGGCGCCTGGACATCCTCGTGAACAACGCCGGCATCAGTAGCCGTGCCGTCCCCGACGACGACAGCCTCGAAGCTTGGTCCCGCATCATGGACATCAACTCCACTGGCGTGTTTCTGGGTACGAAGCACGCCGTGGCGCAAATGAGACAGAATGGTGGTGGGTCCATCGTCAACATCTCGTCAATCGCCGGTCTGGTGGGCATGACCAGCGGCCATCCGGCCTACAACGCATCCAAGGGCGCCGTCCGCATTTTCACCAAGGCCATGGCAGTTCGCTACGGTACCGAGAACATCCGAGTCAACTCCGTCCATCCTGGCTACATGCCACCCATGATGGGCAACATCCCCACCGAGAACGTGCGGGACGGTCGACGCTCCATGATCGAAGATCAGGTTCCCTTGGGCCGTGAAGGACGCCAGGAAGAGGTCGCCAACGCCGTGCTGTTTCTGGCCAGTGACGATGCGTCCTACATCACGGGCGCGGAGTTGGTCGTCGACGGTGGATTCACGGCCCGTTGATCCAGCCACACCGCCACGCTCAAAGAACTCGGGCTTGGGCATTGGGCCTCCGCAAAACCCACCCAGGTATGCGTGGCCCGGACCTGTACGAATCGTCGGTCTGCCGTAACGGCCGGCAGAGAAGGAGGGGATGATTTTGCCCATTACCGATGTAACCATCGTCCGTCGCTGCGCCGACTGTTCCACGGAATTCGGCGCCATGACGGTCAAAAAAGACAACATGCGGCTCATGACCAGCGAACTGACATGGTGCGATAACTGCGGCGCGGAAACCCGCGAAATCCGCGACATCGCGGAACGCGCAGCAACGGTCACGGCTGAACAGGCCAGCTATCCCGGCAATCCTCCGGTGGCGGACGTGTCCTCGGCCGAATTCCGCCGCCGTCGCAGCGCAGGTATCCGGACATAGCTCCGGCTATTGAGGGAGCACTTTATGTTTGCGGCAGACGCGATCCTCGAATTGCAAAAATTGGTTGCTTCGGATTCGGCCGACACCGTGGGAGGGGATTTTGACCTGGCCACCGGGGCCCTCCTCGTGGCATCCACCGGCGACCCCAACGTCGACATCGATGGTTCCCTCGAAAACCTGGACCGAATGGCCGACGCCGCGCAGTCGCGGACGCCTCCTGAAGCCGGACCACTCGAGGAGCTCAACGCCATAACCGATCTGCTTTTCGGCGTAATCGGCTTCGCCGGTAACCGGGACGACTACTACGACCCAAACAATTCCTACCTGAATCAGGTGGTGCAGCGGCGTCTCGGCATCCCAATTACCCTTTCGTTGCTGTGTATTGAGGTTGGAAGGCGTGCGGGAGTCCCGATATTTGGCATCGGTATGCCGGGTCACTTCCTCGTCCGCCACCGTGACGAAGAAAACTATTTCGTGGACGCCTTCAATGGCGGGTTGCTCATGAATCGGGACGAGTGCGGCGCGGTGATGCGGCAGGCTGCCGGCGATTCCACGCGCTTGGAGGAGCACCACCTGAACCCAGTGACCCCCAGGGAAATCCTCGCCCGCGTCCTCCGCAACCTGAAAGCTATATATTGGGACCGCGAGGAATTCGATCGCTGCATAACCACCATCGGCGGGTTGATGGCAGTGTTGCCCGACCGGCCTGAGGAACAGCGCGACCGCGGTGTCGTACACCTCAAGGCCGGCAATCATGAACAATCCGCGGACGATTTCGCCGCGTATATAGAAGCAGCACCCAATGCCAACGACATCGAGACCGTCAGGAATGCCCTGTACAGATTGAGGGGTACGCTGTCCTGATCCCACATAACCTATCCCAACGAGTGGAGCGCGATAATGCTTCGATACTTACTGGTCGGAATCGGCATATTGATTTTGATCCCTCTGGCGTGGCTGGCTTGGTGGCTGCTTAGCCCATTGGTCATCACTACGGAAGTACACGAGGATTTTCCACTGGCCACCCGGGCAGCTGTTCCCGCCAACATGACCATGGCGGAAGTCGAGGACGCCATGGCCGCGGCCGCCAACTTGAAGCGTCCGGCCGACGAGGTCATGCCCGATGCGGCAAGCACATCCGGATCGCAGACCCAGCCGCAACCCGGTTTGACTGGACAGTTCCGCGACGCCGATTCTTTCCACAAAGGCTCCGGTACGGCCACGGTCTATGATCTGGGCGCGGATGGCGGACACATCCTCAGGTTGGAGGATTTCAGCGTTACCAACGGACCGGACCTGCGGGTTCTGCTGGTCAACGCCCCGAACCCGGAGAGCCATTCCGACTTGGACGACGCGGGTTACGTCGAATTGGGTAGGCTGAAAGGCAACGTCGGCTCCCAAAACTATGACATCCCGTCAAGCGTGTCATTGGCCGATGTCCGGAGCGTGGTCATATACTGCAACCCGTTCCGAGTGGTGTTTAGCGTCGCTACGCTCGAAACCCCAGCGGGATAATCAACCAGTGAGGGCCGGATCATGGCCTACCTGCCGATAGAAGAATACGGGATCGTCGGCAACATGCGGACCTGTGCCCTCATCGGGGGCAACGGGTCCGTCGACTGGTTCTGTTGCCCTGACTTCGATTCGCCCAGCGTATTCGGCGCGATCCTGGACGACAAGAAAGGTGGTTACTTCAAGATAGCACCCCTTCTCGACGCCCCACCCGTGCAGCGCCAAGTCTACTGGCCCGACACCAACGTGCTGATCACCAGGTTCCTCGCGGAAAACGGTGTCGCCGAGGTCATCGACTTCATGCCTGTGGCATCGCCCGAGCGCCCGCATCACCATACCGAATTGATCCGGCGCGTCAATTGCGTCCGTGGCGTGGTTCCGTTCTTCCTGGAATGCTATCCCGCGTTCAATTACGCTCTGGACAAACACCGGGTCCAACTGAACGAAAACGGAGCGGCGTTCATTTCTGATAACTTGGGCTTGCAGCTGTCGACCGATATCCTGCTGGAACAACACGAGGGCGGTGTCCTTGGTGCGTTTGTCCTCAACGAGGGGCAATCATCCACCTTCTCCATCGGCGTCATGGGCGATGACATGGTCGACTATCATCCGCCTTCGGAGCGGGAAAGTGCCGCCTTGTTCGAAGAAACCGTCTCCTACTGGCGGAACTGGATATCCCAGTGCACGTACAAAGGCCGGTGGCGGGAGATGGTGGAGCGGTCAGCCCTCGTCCTCAAGCTGCTCACCTACGAGCCAACCGGCGCCATCATCGCCGCGCCAACCTGCAGCCTCCCTGAAGAATTGGGAGGCGTGCGCAACTGGGACTACCGTTACACTTGGATCCGCGACGCCGCCTTCACCTTGTACGCGTTGCTCCGCATCGGTTTCACCAATGAGGCCAGTCAGTTCATGCACTGGTTGGAAGCCCAGATCGATCCTTTCGACGGTGACTGGAGCAACATCCAGATCCTGTACGGCATCGACGGTCGCCGCAGTCTCGACGAGGTGACCCTCGACCACCTGGACGGTTATCGCGGCTCAAAGCCTGTCCGCATCGGAAACGGCGCCTACGACCAGCTCCAGCTCGATATCTACGGCGAGCTCATGGACTCCGTCTACCTGTTCAACCGGTATGGCGAACCCATATCCTACGACTTCTGGACCAAGCTCCGCCAGATGACCAACTGGGTCTGCGACAATTGGCGACTGGCCGACGAGGGTATCTGGGAAACCCGAGGTGGGCGACAGCAGTTCGTCTATAGCAAGCTCATGTGTTGGGTCATGCTGGACCGAGCGCTCAAACTGTCCGAGTTGCGCTCTTTCCCCTCGGAGCGGCAACACTGGATTGCTACGCGCGACGAAATCTACGAAGAGATCCAGAGTCGTGGTTGGAGCGAAAAACGACAGGCTTTCGTCCAGCATTACGGCAGCGAATCACTGGACGCGTCCAACCTGATCATGCCGCTGGTCTTCTTCATGTCTCCGACCGACCCCCGGATGTTGAGCACCATCGACGCCATCAATCGCAGCCCGCAGCAGGGTGGTCTCGTGTCGGACAGCCTCGTCTATCGTTACAACCACGAGCAGTTCACCGACGGCCTGACCGGGCATGAGGGCACGTTCAACATGTGCACCTTTTGGCTTGTGGAGGCCTTGACCCGCGCCGGCTGGGGTGATTCCCGCCGTCTCGACCAGGCCCGCCTCATGTTCGAGAAGATGCTGGGTTACGCCAACCACCTGGGCTTGTACGCCGAGGAGACCGGCCCCCGCGGCGAGGGGCTCGGCAATTTCCCCCAGGCTTTCACGCACCTCGCCCTGATCAGCTGCGCGTTCAACCTCGACCGTGCGCTGTCGGGCATCCGCTGATCAACAAGGAGCGACAGTAATGCCCATCGAACAGGTGACGCCCGGTTTGGAACGTATCCTGGATCTCGATCAGGAAGTCGAATGGCTCGCCAGCGGTTTGGGCGGCGACGGTTCCGCCCTCGGCGTGCCGTGGTGGCCGGCCGAAGGCCCGGTCTGGTTCCAGGAGGGTGGTTATCTCCTGTTCAGCGACATCGGTGGGAACCGTCGCATGCGTTATAACGACGCCGACGGTCTGTCCGAATTCCAGGCGGGTACCAACGAGGCCAACGGCCTGACCCGGGATCCCCAAAGCCGCCTCCTTGCCTGCGAGCACGATGCCCGCCGCGTCACCCGCCAGGAAGCCGACGGTAGCATCACCGTCGTCGCCGACAGCTACCAGGGCAAGCGGCTCAACCGTCCCAACGACTTGGTGGTGAAGTCCGACGGCGCCATATACTTCACTGATCCGTACCGCGATACTTACCCGGGCATAGAACTGGGTTTCGCCGGCGTGTACCGGGTTTCGCCTGACTTGAGCGACATCACGTTGCTGATCGATGACTACGTTGGACCCAACGGCCTTTGCTTCTCGCCGGGCGAGAGCATCTTGTACGTTAACGATTCCCGCGTCGGTCTGATCAAAGCTTGGGATGTTCGTCCCGACGGTGGGATCGAAAACGGCCGCCTGCTGTGCGTGCTTGCCGATGAACGGCCCGGCGTGCCCGACGGCATGAAGTGCGACCTCGAAGGCAACATCTACGTGACCGGGCCCGGTGGCGTCTGGATTGTCGCTCCCGATGGCCGGCATCTCGGCACCATCGCCTTGGGCGGCGGCAAGCGCGCCACCAACGTCGGCTTCGGCGGTGGCGACTGGAAGACCCTTTACATCACTACCTTCGAAGAGCTTTGCCGCGTCCGCGTGAACATCCCGGGCGTTCCGGTGCCCCGTATCATCTGACCGGCAGGGCAACCAAAGCAGAAGGGCGGGTTTTCGGACCCGCCCTTCACCGCCAATGCGCAGGTTGCCAACTATCTCCCGGTGCGAATGTAGTCGGCCACCTTCTCGCCGATCATGATCGTGGTCGCGTTCGTATTCGCCCGTATGCAGTCCGGCATGATGGACGCGTCGGCCACGCGGATGTTTTCCAAACCGTGGATCCTGCCATGTTGGTCCACGACCGCCATGTCGTCGCCCGCCGGCCCCATCTTGCATGTACCTGAAACGTGGTGGGACGTGCCCGAATTCCGCATCAGCCAGTCGTCCAGCGCAGCATCCGACGTCAAGTCCGCGTCCACCGGATTAACCCGCTCCAGCAGAATATCCCGGTAAGACGGGTGATCCCCAATTTCGATACAGGTACGGATGCCTTTCCGCATTCGTTCCAAATCGAAGGGCTCCTGGTAGTAGTTGTAGTCCAGGTACGGATACTCCAGCGGGTCGTTGGACTTGAGCCTCAGTTCGCCCTTGCCCAGCGCCAGTTGCAGGCTTGCACTGATTCCTACGTAATTTTCGTCGTCGTCGATGACCACCTGCGCCGGGCGGTGCTCTGAGGTCATCAAGAGCGGCGAAATCTGCATGTCGTTCCGCAGGTACGAGTCCTCCACCGTGTACCTCAAGCCCACCTGAATCGCCGCTGCCTGAACGTCCGGGCGATCCCCGGCAGCGCGAAACAGCACGCACGCGGAGGGATGGTCTCGCAGATTCTGTCCCACGCCCGGCAGCTCGTGGATCACTGGAATACCCACTTCACGCAGGTGGTCCGCTGGACCGACTCCCGAAAGTAGCAGCAACTGGGGCGACGCTATCGCCCCGCTGCTCACCACAATCTGGTCGCCTTCGACGACGAACCGGTCACCTCCGCTCTCCACCTCCACGCCGACGGCCCGCTTCCCGTCAAAAACAACGCGGCACGCTTGCACATCGGCCCTGATGGTCAAATTCAGGCGATGCCGCGCCAAATTCAAGTACGCCAACGCGGTGCTGATCCGAACGCCGTCCAGGGTGTTGCGCGCCCGGGGTGACACGCCGGTTGATTCCGGATGATTCTGGTCGGGATCGTCCCGGAACCCCAGCCCTAGAGCCGCGTCTTTAAAGGCCACCGAGTGCGACAGCCACTCGTCAGGCCGATAACGCCTTACCGGTATCGGGCCGTCCGTGCCGTGCCAGTCGTCTTGAAAGTCATGGTCGTTTTCCATGCGACGGAAAAACGGCAGCACGCTGGTGTAACCCCACTCGTCGTTGCCCCACTCCGCCCAGCGGTCGTAGTCCTCCGGTATGCCCCGGTACAGCACCTGCCCGTTGATGGCCGAGGAACCTCCCGTGGCCTTCCCTCGCGGGATTACCAGGTCGGTCTGCTGCGCCGTCACCCTGGCGCTGTAGGCCCAACTGTGCGGGCCATAGGCCGAAAAGAACACGTTGTTGCCCAGCTTCAGATCATCCGGCAGGTGGTTGAAATCGGGGTAGTCCGGTCCCGCCTCCAGCAGCAGGACGCTCTTGTCGGGGTCTTCCGAAAGCCGGGTGGCGATGGTGCCTCCGGCCGAGCCGGCGCCGATCACAATATAGTTGTATCGCATCGGGACCTCCTATCGCAGCGTGTGGTTGACTGGCGTAATACTAGCCGACCCCGGTTACATGGGCAAGGAAACGTCATGACAATCTTGCCACCGTGGGCGCGTGCGAGGCCGCTCTTCAATTGCCCGCGTCCTGGGAAATCGCTGACAAAAGCCCGCCGTCCGAGCACGGCCCCTGTGCTAGAATCGCTGCGATGAGCACCACCTGTACTGATTCCTTGGGATGCTGGGTGGCCTTGAGCCGAGTCCCCCGTTTGGGTTCAGCCCGCTTCCGTCTCCTAGAGGCCCACTTCGACGGCGACTTGTCGGCGGCGTGGTCAGCTCCCGTACGCGAGTTGACAGCTGCCGGCGTTGGCAGGGTCGTGGCGCAGGCCATCGTTAGTGCCAGGGAAACTTGTTCCCCGGATCAAGAATTGTCGCGACTGGCCCACGCGGGCGTCTCGGCAATCACCTGGCACGACCCCAGCTATCCGGATCGACTTCGGCACACCGACGACGCTCCGCCCGTACTCTACGTTCGAGGCGCTCTTCCTTCAGTCGAAACACCCTCCATCGCCGTCGTGGGGACGCGCCACCCCACCGATTACGGGTACCGGGTGACTGCCGACCTGTGCTCCTCACTGGCCGCCCATGGCGTGACCGTGGTCAGCGGCCTCGCTCTGGGCATCGATGCCCGAGCGCACAAGTCCACCGTGGACGCCGGAGGCGTGACCGTCGCCGTCTTGGGCAACGGTTTGGATACCGTGTATCCTCGCGAAAATCTTCGGCTTGCGGAACGTATCGTCGCTGAAGGCGGAGCGATCGTCAGCGAGTTCCCGCTGAGGGTGCGGCCGGAAGCATCGAACTTCCCCCGTCGAAACCGCATCATCAGCGGCATGACCCTCGGTACGTTAGTTACCGAGGCCGGCGAGACCAGCGGAACCAGGTGGACCGTGTATCATGCCCTGGAACAGAACCGCGAAATCTTCTGTGTCCCCGGCAGCGTGTATTCAGAGTCCAGCAAGCTCACCAACCGCCTCATCCGTGAGGGTGCCAAGCTCGTCTGTAACGTGAACGATATACTGGTCGAGATTGGCTTGGAAACATCGGAGCGGCAGATCCCTCTGGACCTGTCTAAATCCGATCCGTCTTCGGGCGCCCCCGGGAAAACTGATGCGAACGGTCCCAGGCAAACGACGCGCACGCATTGCCACGATCCGATAGAATGTGAGCGAGCCGCTCCGGAAACCCCCGACGATGACGAGGCCGAACTGCTTCAACACATCGCCCAGGACCCGGTACACGTCGACGATCTGGTTGCTCTGAGTCGTCGGCCAATCGCGCAAGTTAGCGGTCTGCTCACCATGCTGGAACTCAAGGGTCTGGTCAGACAAGTTGGTGCCATGCATTACCAACTGGCAACCTGAACTGGAGACGAACTCTTTCTATGCCGCCCAAGACAGCAACTTCGGCAAAATCCACCAAAACTACCAAGGGCCGTCGTGCTAGTCAGACGCGGCGATCCGGCTCCCGCGACGCTGGCAAGTCCAGCGCCCAGGGTCCTGCTGCCAGCGGGTCCACCCGCCGCACCGCTCGCATGCCTTCGTCAAGGGGCAAGCGTCTGGTCGTGGTGGAATCGCCGGCCAAGGCCCGTACCGTCGGAGAAATTCTGGGTAACAAGTACCTGGTCACCGCGTCCATGGGACACGTCCGCGACTTGCCCAAGTCCACCCTCGGTGTCGATACCGAGCAGGATTTTTCGCCCAAGTACCTCACCATGAAGGACAAGCGCGACCTCGTCAAGGAACTCAAGGAAGCCGGAGCCAATGCTTCGGACATCTTCCTCGCTACCGACCCCGACCGCGAGGGTGAAGCGATCTCCTGGCACCTGCAGGCCGCCGCCGGTTGGGACAAGTTCGAAAAGCCGCCCAAGCGCGTGGTGTTTCACGAAATCACCAAGCAAGCGGTTGAGGAAGCTTTCGAGCATCCCCGCGAAATCGACATGCAGTTGGTCAACGCTCAACAGGCCCGCCGCATCTTGGACCGCCTCGTCGGGTACGAGATCAGCCCGCTGCTCTGGCTCAAGGTCAAACTCGGTTTGTCGGCGGGACGAGTCCAGTCCGTTGCCCTGCGCATGATCGTTGACCGCGAACGGGAAATCGGAGCGTTCGTCCCGCAGGAATGGTGGTCCCTGGAAGCGGAACTCCACAAGGATTCCGACCCAAACATCCCTTCCAACTTGTTCACCGCAACGCTCCATTCGCGGAAGGGATCCCGCAAGCTGAACATCAACGACGAGGCCACCGCCCGCGGGCTGGAATCCGAATTGCAGAGCGCCGCCTATGCGGTCGACACCGTGGAAAAGAAGCCCCGTCGCCAGCGGCCCGCGCCACCTTTCATTACCAGCACCCTGCAACAGGACGCGGGACGTAAGTTGCGCTTCACCGCACAGCGCACCATGGCCCTGGCCCAGCAACTCTATGAAGGATTGAACGTCGGCAGCGAGGGTTCCGTCGGCCTCATCACCTACATGCGAACCGACAGCGTGACCGTCGCCGAGACTGCCGTCCGCGAAACCCGTGACTACATTAGACAACGTTACGGAAAGGACTACACTCCCGACAAACCACGGGCTTATCGCACTCGAAGCAAGAACGCCCAGGAAGCCCATGAGGCTATCCGCCCGACGTCTGTAGGTCGCACACCCCAGGCCATGGCCGCCTTCCTGGACCGCGATCAGTTGCGCTTGTATACCCTGATCTGGGAGCGCATGGTGGCCAGCCAGATGTCCGACGCCCTTCTTGAGGCGACCACCGTGGAGATTGACGCTCGTTGCGCATCCCCCTCGGACAGCGTGTTCCGTTTCCGCGCCACCGGCTCAGTCCTGAAGTTCCCCGGTTTTCGCGCCGTCTACCTCGAAGGACGTGACGATGCCGCCGACGGCGGCGAAAACGCGCTCCCTGAATTGGCCGCCGGCGACGGTCTTGTCAACCAAAAGCTGGAAGCCAGCCAGCACTTTACCCAGCCGCCGCCGAAGTTCACCGAAGCCACTCTCATCAGGGAGATGGAAGAAAAGGGCATTGGGCGCCCGAGCACCTACGCGCCGACCATTGCCACCCTGGTCGATAGGGAATACGTCCTGCGCGAGCAACGCCGCCTTTCTCCAACCGAATTGGGCTGCACGGTCACCGACCTCCTTACTGAACGTTTCGCCGATGTGATGGCGCCGGAGTTCACCGCCAAAATGGAAGAAGATCTGGACAGCGTCGCACAGGGAGAGCAAGACTGGGTGCCCATGCTCCGCGACTTCTACGGGCCTTTCCACCAGGCGGTAGATCTTGCTGAGCGAGCTTTCACGCCGTCATGCGAAAAATGTGGCCATCCCATGACGATGATGATGGGCCGTTTCGGCAGATTCTTGGCCTGTTCCGGCTATCCCGAGTGCCAGAACACTCGCAATATGCGCGACAACGTGGAACGCCCGCCCGACGAAGCGACTGACGAGATTTGCGAAAAATGCGAACGGCCGATGGTCATCAAGACCGGACGCTATGGTCGCTTCCTGGCTTGCACCGGATACAACGCCGATGACAACCCCTGTGACAACCGACGCAATATCGTCCACAAGAGCGACGTCCCGTGCCCGAAATGCGGTGGAGACCTGGTTCAGCGCCGCGCCAGGAAATCCGGCCGTTCCTTCTGGGGATGTGCGGGCTATCCGGAATGCGACTTCCTGGTGAACACCGAGCCGCTGCCGGCTCCCTGTCCTGATTGCAACGGGATGCTGGTTGCCGCCGCCCGCGGGCGCGCCCGTTGCAACGATTGCAAGTGGAAGGGCGATCCGCCCACGACGGAGCCGTCGGACGTAGCGCCGGTGGACACTCCGGAGTTGGCTGGCGTTGGAGACTAGCCTGACCGTTACTACGGCCCCGCCGCTTCAGGCAAAGAGTTGCGCTCCGGCCCCGGCCGACCTGCTCGAGCGCTATGCTCTCTACCTCACCGGGCAACGCGCTCTGTCCGACAATACCCGTCGCATATACCTCGACGACCTGCATACCTTTCTGGATTACTGTAGGCGGAACGGACACGGCCTGCGCGATATGGATCGCCAGTTGCTCCGTGGGTATGTAGCCTTCCTCGCCACGGCTGGCAGGTCCGACGGCCCACGACCCACCGGTTACGCTCGCGTCAGCATCGTCCGCAAACTTACCGCCCTCCGGACCTTCTACAATTTCCTGGTACAGGAGGGCTGGTTCGCGTCCACCCCGGTCCCGTCGGCCCGTTCTTTCCCGGTCAAGGTGGAAAAACCGCTGCCCAGCTTCTTGGGTAAGCAGGAAGCCACTCGCTTGCTCGCCGCTCCCGACGACGATACCCCTGCTGGGATCAGGGATCGTGCGATCCTGGAGTTACTCTACGCCTGCGGGGTTCGTCTGGCCGAATTGCAGGGCATGAATATGGGGGACGTTCACCATGACCGCCGCGAGATACTGGTCCGCGGAAAGGGCGACAAGGAACGCTGGACCCTGTACGGAACCCCGGCGGAGGACGCTCTCAACAAATACCTCGAAAATGGCCGGCCCCATCTTGCCGAAAGTAGCGACCACAGCGATCCGTTGTTCGTCAATCGTTATGGCGGACGTCTCTCCCGCCGCAGCATCGAGAAGATTGTCCGCGACTACGCCGCCCGCGCCGGCTTGAAGGAAGGCATCCACACCCACACCCTGCGTCACAGCTTCGCCACCCACATGCTCGAGGGCGACGCTGACCTTCGCGTAATCCAGGAGCTCCTCGGACACAGCAGCGTTTCCACCACCCAGATGTACACCCACATCACCAAGCAGGAAGCCCGCCGCGCCTACATGGACTTCCACCCCCTAGCCGCTTCCGCGGAACCCGAAGCTCCAGGCGACGAGGCCACGCCCAAAAAATGACCTCTATCCTGGTCCTTCATGGGCCCAACCTTAACGCCCTGGGTAGACGGGACCATCATCACTATGGCGTGCTCACCTTGGACGAAATCAACCGCCGAATCTCCGATCGCGCGCACGCATTGGGCGTCGCCATCGAGTGTTTCCAGTCCAACCATGAGGGTGCGTTGGTCGACAAACTGCAGGAGCGCGCTGGCTCCATCGACGGTGTTGTGATCAACGCCGGAGCGCTGACTCATTACGGCCTGTCCCTGAAAGACGCGCTCACCGACACTGACGTCCCCGTCGTCGAGGTGCACCTCAGCAACATCCACGCCCGCGAGGAATGGAGGCGCCACTCGGTGTTGGCCGACACGGCGCGCGGGCAAATTGCCGGGCTCGGTTGGAGGGGCTATACTGCTGCACTGGAAGCGTTGGCAGGCATTATCCGCGACGAGACTGGCTAGCGCCGTCAACTGCGGTCGGCGAACCGCATGGGGGATTTCTGTTATGAGCATCAACTTTGGCGACCTCAGCAAAGGCATGGTGATTGATCTCGAGAACCAGCCGTGGCAGGTCATGGACTACGAACGTCACAAGATGCAGCAGCGCGCGCCCGTGACCCGCATCAAGATGCGCAACCTTATCAACGGCACCGTCATCGAGCGCACCTTCCAACGTTACGACACGGCCTTCAGCATTGCCGAGGTCGACAACCGGGAAACCCAATACCTGTACACCGACGGTACCAATTACTTCTTCATGGATCAGGAAACCTTCGACCAGCACGAGCTCACGGCGGCCCAGTTGGGCGACGCATTGGGCTATCTCACCGAAAGCATGATGGTCCAGTTGGTGCTCTACAAGGGCAATCCGATCAACGTGAACCTTCCTATCCACGTTGAGTTGAAAGTCGTCGACACTCCGCCCGCATTCAGGGGCGACACTGCGCAGGGCGGCAATAAGCCGGCAACCCTGGAAACTGGCCTGCGAATCACCGTCCCGATGTTCATCACCCCCGGTACCCGCGTCAAAGTGGACACGCGTAACGGCACCTATTCCGAACGCGTTTCGTAGATCAGGAGACCTTGCGCGCCGCCTTCGGTGTCGCCCCATGCTGTCGCCGATAGTACATTCGGTTAGCCAGGTGGCGGTCTATCTCAAGGATAAACTTGAGTCGGACGGCCTCCTTTCGCGCCTGACCGTCCAGGGCGAAATCGCCAACCTCCGTACCGTCGCGTCCGGTCACTCCTATTTCACGCTGCGCGAAGACGGCAGCAGCATTCGTTGTGTGATGTTTCGCGGCCGCTCCGGCCTGGAATACCTGGAGGACGGCCAGGAAATCCTGGCCGGCGGCAATTTCACCTTCTACCCGCCATCAGGCGAAGCCAACATGCAGGTCGCCGCGGTTCTGCCCGTGGGAGCCGGCGCCCTCGCCCTGGAACTGGCCCGACTCAAGCAGCAACTGGCAGTCGAAGGCCTGTTCGATGCGTCACGCAAACGCCCATTGCCCCTGTTCCCCCGGGTGATCGGCGTGGTCACCTCTCCCAGCGGATCGGTGTGGCAGGACATTCAAAACGTCGTCATGCGACGTTACCCGCTCGCCGAACTCCGATTGTCACCCTCGGCGGTGCAGGGCGACTTCGCCTCCGCGCAGATCGCCGAAGCAATCCGGTCGCTCAACGACGAAGCTGTCGCCGATGTAATTATTGTGGCCCGCGGCGGTGGATCCCTTGAAGACCTGTGGTGCTTCAACTCCGAGGAGGTTGCCCGGGCCATCTTCGCCAGCAGCATCCCCATTGTTTCCGGTGTGGGCCACGAGACCGACACGACTATCGCTGATGAGGTCGCCGATAGCCGCGCTCCGACGCCATCCGCGGCTGCGGAGTTGGTCACTCCCGACCGCAATCAAATCTTGGCCGGGATCTTCGGCGCGCGTCAGCAGATGACTTCGGTGCTGACCGGCCACGTTGCCCGCCTCCGGTCATCGGTGCTCTTCCAGCAGCAACGCTTGCAACGCCGCGCGCCCGACGTTGCGTCTATGCGTCGACGTGTCGACGAGTACGCGGAACGCGCCACCTCGTCCATCCGCCATAGTCACACCCTGATCGGTCGCGATGTGACCACGTTGGTAAGCAAGTTGGGCGCCTTAAACCCCGCCGACACATTGCGCCGCGGTTACGCCGTCGTTCGGCTGTCCGACGATGGTCTCGTGCTGACTTCGCCCGACCAGGCGACTGACGGTAGCCGTCTCGACATCTCGCTCGCCGGTGGCACGCTGTCTGCTACAGCCGGCCATCATTCCCTGTCGCCTGTCCCCGAGGACGCCCCGGTCGACACCCAGGTCAGCCCGGTCGCAAGCGATGGAGCTGCCGCTCCAACGCCGCGCAAACGCAGCAGCCGGCGTTCTCCCGCACCTCCTCCGGCAATGAAGCCGCTTCTTTAGCGGTTGCCTCGGCCCATGACGGACATCACGGAACCGAGCGACGCTTGGAGGGCCCAACTCGCCGCGATGCCTTTTGAAGAGGCCTATCGCCGTCTTGAGGACACCGTGTCCCGTCTCGAACAGGGCGAGTTATCGTTGACCGACGCCGAGCGTTTGTACCGGGAAGGCATGGAGTTGGCCGGCCGGTGCCAGGAACTTCTCACCGAAACCGAATTGCGCATCACTCAAATCGGGGATGGCCGCGCCACCGCTGCGCCGACGGTCCCCGAGTTCCCAGCCGGTAATGACGACTGGGATCCGCCGCCCCCGTTGGAACCCGATGATCCTTCCCTTTTCGACGATGATGACCCGCCTTTCTGATTTCATTCATCGAACCGGTACGGCGTGATGCTGCGCGTTGGATGGTTTTCCACCGGAAGGGGTGAAGGCTCTCGCGGCCTTCTTTGTTTCATCCAGGAAGCGATTTCGGCGGGCCGCCTGGACGCTGAGATCGAGTTCGTGTTCAGCAATCGCGAACCTGGTGAGGCCGAGGGGTCTGACCAATTCTTCGACCTGGTACGTTCCTACCGCCTCCCACTGGTAACCCTGTCATCGAGCCGCTACCGTCGCGAACATGGCGCCGGGTCCATGGAGCACCATCGCTCGGGATTTGACCGGGAGGCAATCCGCCTCCTGGAGCATTACAATCCGGACGTATGCGCATTGGCAGGCTACATGCTCATCTGTAGCGGCGCAATGTGCCGCCGCTATCCTCTCCTGAACCTCCACGGCGCTCTACCGGACGGACCGACCGGTACCTGGCAATCCGTTATCTGGGAATTGATCGAGACCCGATCAACACGTACCGGAGCGATGATCCACTTGGCCACCGAAGAAGTGGACCGTGGGCCCGTGCTGTCCCATTGCGTCGTTCCGATTACTGGCGACGGCTTCGACCAACACTGGGTGACGCTCGACGGGCGCGACCTGGCGGACATCCGCTCCGCTGAGGGGGAGGGTTTCCCGTTGTTCCAGCGCATCCGCGAGGCCGGGTACCGGCGCGAGCCTTTCCTGCTGCTGGAAACCCTCCGCGCCGTTGCTGATGGGAGGTTGCGTGTCCGGCCGGAATCCGCTCTGGACTCAGCGCGGAAGTTTCTCGAATTGACGCATCCGACCGGCTTACCCCTAACCGACCACATCGAAGCCGCTTTGGCTTCCGGATAAACGAACTACGCCGATTTCCTCTGCTGGTTCGCCCCGGACTGGGCCAGCGCCGTTTTCAGCGTCAGGTGCCGGCCGCCGCCGCGCCGGTAGAGCCTGGGCGAAGCGTCTCCCGTGATCGCTTCACCGTGAACGACGCAGCGCCCGATATCTCGTAGCGACGGCAGTTCGTACATCACTTCCATGAGTGCGTCCTCGACAATGTGTCGCAGAATCCGCGCTCCGGTCTGGTATGTCAGCGCCCGCTCAGCAGCCGCCTCCAGTGCATCGTCCGTGAATTCCAACTTCACATTGTCCAGATGGAACAGCCGTTGGTACTGCTTGACGATCGCGTTTTTCGGCTCGGTCAGTACCCGGATCAAATCCTCGCGATCCAATGGTTGCAGCGCCGCAACCACCGGAAGTCGGCCCACCAACTCTGGAATGAATCCGAATTGCAGCAGGTCCTCCGGGGAAACCAAATCCAACATCGGGAGGCCGTTAGCGTTTTTGTTGCCGCGCTCCTGGTTCTGTGCCAAAAATCCCATCGCTGACCCGGAGGAAACCCTTTTGCCAATTATCTCCTGCAAACCGTCGAATGCTCCCCCGCAGATGAACAGGATGTTCTTGGTGTTGATCTGCAGCATCTCTTGGTGAGGGTGCTTTCGGCCTCCTTGAGGTGGCACGTTGGCGATGCAGCCCTCAATGATTTTGAGCAGTTCCTGCTGCACCCCTTCCCCGGCTACGTCCCGCGTGATCGAACGGTTAACGCCCTCTTTGCGCGCGATTTTGTCCAGCTCATCGATATATATGATCCCCTGCTCCGCCTGGGAGACATCCCAATCCGCGGCTTGGATCAGCCGCAAAAGTATGTTCTCCACGTCCTCGCCCACATACCCCGACTCCGTGAGGGATGTGGCGTCGCAGATTGCGAACGGGACGTCCAGGGACCTTGCCAGGGTTTCCGCCAGTAGGGTCTTCCCGGAACCGGTTGGCCCGATCAGCAGGATGTTCGACTTTTGTACCTCGACTTCAGGATCCGTCGCCTCGCTCCGAACGCGCTTGAAGTGGTTGTACACCGCTACCGCTAGCGTCTTCTTGGCTGTTTCCTGCCCTATGACGTACGCGTCCAGGCCCGCATCGATTTCCCTGGGCACCAGCGTTCGGGACCCCGAGCCAGTCTTCGGCGGCGGTTTGTCCGCCGGTTCCACCCGGTCGCTTGGCCGGGGTTGCGCGCTGTCGCCTTCTTCTCGCCGTTTCTTGCCCCCGCGTTCGGCCACATAGTTGGCCAACTCGCGGACGCAGTCGAAACAGATCCCGCCACGGGTCTGGCCCGGAGGTCGAACCAATCGGCCCTGCGGAAACAGGCTACCGCAAAACGCGCAACGGTGGGCGTTGCGATTGGAGTTGCGGCTACCGGTGGCCATGGTTACCTCCGAGGTCGGTTTTGATCGGTGTCCGACCGTTACGCGGCTTCAGCGGCTTCTTCTTCCTTCTGCGTCCCCAGTATCTCGTCCACGATGCCGTACTCGATCGCTTCTTCTGCCGTCAGGAAGTAGTCTCTGTCGGAATCGTCCGCAATCCTTTCCACGGTCTGGCCCGTCGCTTCAGCCAGAATCTTGTTGAGCCTTTCCTTCAGCCGAACAATCTCCCTCGCCTGAATTTCGATGTCGGCGGCCTGACCTTGGAAGCTGCCCACGTTGGGCTGGTGCATGTGCACGGTGGAGTTCGCCAGGCAGTAGCGTTTTTCTTTGGCCCCGTTCGCCAGCAACACGGTGGCCATGCTCGCGGCCGTACCGACGCATATGGTCGACACCGGGGAGTTGATCAGGCGCATCGTATCCAAAATGGCCAGTCCCGACGCGATATATCCGCCTGGACTGTTGATGTACAGACTGATGTCCCGGTCGTTGTCCTCGCGCTCCAGGTATAGCAACTGCGCGATGATCACGTTGGCGACCTGGTCCGTGATTGGCGTTCCCAAGTAGATGATCCGCTCCCGCAGGAGCAGAGAGTAGATGTCAAAAGCCCGCTCGCCCCGTGGACTGGTCTCGATGACCATCGGCACGATGTTGGTGGGTTGCAGCAGTGGAGAGTCTTCGAAAGGAACGGCCATTACGGTCTCCTGATTTTGGGCCGGGTTATGGGTCAGTCGAGTCGCGTCGCCGGCTATCCGAACATGCGGCTGAAGGAATCGGGCAAAGTGTTCATAACGTGGTCTACGATACCGTATTCCACCGCTGTCTCCGCGTCCATCCAGTAGTCTCTATCGGAATCTCGCGATACCTTGTCGAACGGTTGGTCGCAGTTCTCCGACAGGATGGTATTCAGGCGCTGGCGCAGGCGCAGAATCTCCTGGGCTGTGATCTCGATATCCGAAGCCGAGCCCTGGATCCCTCCCATCACTTGATGGATCAGCACCGTCGAATTCCGCGTGCAGTACCGTTTGCCTTTCGTTCCGCCGGACAATAGCACCGCGCCCATGCTGGCGGCCTTGCCCAGGCAGATCGTGGACACGTCCGGCTTGATCAACTGCATCGTGTCGTAGATCGCCATGCCATCCAGCACCGAACCGCCAGGTGAGTTAATGTACAGGCTGATATCCTCTTCAGGGTTCTCCCAGCTCAGGTACAGCAACTGCGAAACGATCGCGTTGGAAATCTCATCATCCACCTGCGTGCCTAGATAGATTATCCGGGCCTGCAGCAACAGCGAGTACGGGTTGAAGGCGCGCTCACCTTCGGTAGTTGGGCGAATGATACCGGGGACCACGTTGGATGGCGTGACTATGCCTGATGGATTAGAACGTCGTGGCATCTGAAGGTTCTCCTGGAATGGTTGGCGACTTGACGTCATTCTCGATTCTCTGTCTGATCGCCCGCCGTGGCGTCACCATCGCTTTCATCGGTGGTTTCAACAGGTTCTGCGGCATCCGATTCGTTGGCTTGGTCAGCTTCGTTGTCCGCGGCGCTCGCCTCTCCGTTGCCTTCCTCGTCCAACTTGCCCTGGGCGATGTCCGTGAGCCGTTCCATTACCCGCTGGCTGTGCAGCGTTGACCGGATGTTGTCCCGCGTAGAGTCCGACCCGAGGAACTCCCGAAGTGAGTCGAGGTTCGACTCTTCCTGTTCTTCGTCTCCTGTGGACAAGCCCAGCAGTCGGTCGGTTTCCGATTGGACGTCCTCGTCGGAAATCTCGATTTCTTCCACTTCCGCCAGCTTCCTCATCACCAAGCCGCTCACCAACCGCTTCTCCGCATTGGGGCGCATCTCGTCAAGGAATTCGTCCGGTGACTTGCCCATGAAACGCAGGTAGGTCGGCATGTCAAGACCTTGCTGTCGCAGCATCCGCTCCCGGTCCGTCTGCATCGCCTCCAGTTCCCGTTCGTACAGGATGGAGGACGCGTTGACCACCGCTACATCGCACAGCGCCTCTAGGCTTTTTTGCTCCAAGTCGCTGCGAGCCGCGTTTTCCGCTTGGGTCTTCAACGATTCGCGAATATTGCTTCGCAGCGATTCCAGGTCGTCAAACCCGTCGCCGACCGATTTCGCAAGTTCGTCGTCCAACTCGGGCAGAGACTTTTCTTTAACCGACAGTACCAAAACCTTGAACTGGATTTCCTTCCCCGCGTACTGTTCGCGCGGATAATCTTCGGGGACGGTCACGGCGAACTCACTCTCGTCGTCCTCGGACAGGCCAACCAGGTTCGGCGCGAAACCCGGGAAGGGGAGCACGTTTTCCTCGTTGGGAATGTATTCCACGTCCTCGTCTTCCACCACCGTTTCTTCTTCCAGCGTCCCGAACACGTTTAGGTTCAATCGGTCGCCATACTGCGCCGCCCGCTCCACCGGCTCCCACACCGCTTGCTCATCTCGAACCCTGTCCAGGATGCCGTCAACCTCTTCTTCGGTGACCTCTACCGGCTCGGTCTCGACACGAATCTCACGGTAATCACCCAGATCCACTGTCGGTTCCAACGGGACTGTCGCGGTAAACGACACGGGTTCCAACTCGGTGACCTCTATGCTGGGCTCCGCGAAAGCCGATACTTCCTCGTCCTGCAGAACCTTGTCCAGGGTCTCCGGTACCATGAACTCCAGTGCTTCCTGGAGCAAAGCAGGCCGGCCCATCATGCTTTCCACGATGTGCCGCGGAGCCCGTCCGCGACGGAATCCGGGGATGTTGAGGCGCGTAACCACCCGCCGGTAGGAACGCTCGATGAACGGATTCTCGTCCTCGGTGGCCAATTCCACCGTCAGCGTGACCTCAATGGGTGATGTGTTGTCCCTCGTGACCTTCAACGCCGATACGCTCCTGTGCCCGATTGATTCTGCATGAAATGGCGGGCAGGGTGGTCGATACCGGCCTGCCCGCGAACTCAACCGAGTATAGCATAACCGCCCGTTTACCGAAACGCCGGACCGAACGCTCAACGCCGGAAACGGCCCTCGCGCGCTGCTCCCACACCCGGTTCCAAACGGTGCCGGCACGGGTTGACATCTGTTTGTTTCAAATCGTTAATCCCACCGCAACACCGACCGAGTAGGCTGGTAACGTGTAGCTGCCGTTCACCTGTCCGGTCCCACCGAACGGCGCTCCAAACCGATTGTTCCACGCGTGCGCTCGCTAAGGATTGGGTGGCAAATGCTGACTAGGGACGTCTCCAAAACTCCATTGAACGAACACCTTAACCCCGACGGGACCACCCGTCCTGTCTATCAGCCTTTGATGGACAGCCTGAACGGCCTCGGCGTGCCGGAATTGCGTCAGCGTTGGCGCGACGCCAACGATAGCGCCGCTCTGGACGCGTTCACGTTCATGTTGGATCCGCGCGAGTTTCGCACTGTGCCCGCCGACTGGCTGCCCAGGCTGATCCCCGCTGCCGAGTGGGAAACCATCTCCCGGGGCGTGGCCCAGCGATTGAAAGCGATCAACCATTTCCTGTTCTATCTCTATTGCGGTGATCAACAGGTGGTGCCGCCCGACGTTATGTACTCCTGCCAGTATTTCAACCCTGAGCTCCAGGACTTTCGCCCTGCCAGCGATGTTTTCGTACACATCTACGGCATCGATCTGGTGCACATGGGTGACGGTCGTTACATCATTCTGGAAGACAACCTCCGGCATCGCCTACCAACTGAAAACCACTCAAATCGGTTTGAACGTATTGCCCGAGTTTGCCGGTGGCTACGACATCGTTCCGTACGATATCCGGTCCGCCTACCTCGATATGTTCGCGTCACTGTGCGACACCGACTCGCCGGTTTGCGTGCTGCTCACGGATAGCAAGTACGGCTCCGCTTTTTTCGAGCACCGGTATTTGTCCGAGCTGTTGGGCATCCCTCTCGTGGAAGGCTCGGACCTCTACATCGGCCACCACGGTTGCGTCTGGGCCCGCTGCATGGGCGGCGATTTCGAGATCGATCTGATTTACCGTCGCGTGGAGGACCTCGAAACTCTTCGTCCCCGGCTTGACCGACGCCTACCTGGACCACAAGGTCGTCCTCGTGAACGCCCTGGGCACCGGGGCTTGCGACGACAAGCTGGTGTTCCTGTGGGTTCCCGATATGATAAAAACCTATTTGCGAGAAGAGGCCATCCTGGAACAGGCCCAGAGCTACGACCTGCGGTCCCCCGATGCCCGCCAATACGTCCTGCAGAACTTGGACAGTCTGGTGCTCAAGACTCGCCAGGGATACGGTGGATTGGGCGTCTTCATCGTGCCCGATCTGAACAAGGGCTACCGCAGCCGTCTGTCTCAACAGTTGATCGAGCAACCCCAGGTCTTCATCGCCCAGGAGACCCTGGACTTCTCCCAACATCTTGTCTTTGACGAGACCAGTGGCGAATTCGGGGAGCGTCACGTCGACCTGCGCGTGTTCGCGGTGCAAAACGGCCGTGGGGAAGTCACCGTTTTCCCCGGCGGCCTCACCCGTGTATCCGAGGCGAACAGCCGGGTCACCAACAACTCGTCAGGAGGATCATGCAAACCGAGCTGGGTGGTCCGATAGCATTCGAACCGGTCCCGGTGCACTACGCCTACGTGGCTAAATATTCCTACACCGACATAGTGGTGCAAAACGACAATTTCCTCCGGCTCGCGGCCTACGCCGACACCTACCAGACGCCGGGACCCTGCGGCGTGGCCACATTCCCGGAGGGCCGGCAGGTTGAGTGTCCCGACCGGCTGGGGAACACTGTTCACCGGGTGAGAATTACGGCGCCGCACCAGGGACTGATCATCGCCGCCACCGGGAAAGTCTGCCTGAACCGCCACACTCCCGTTGTATCCGACCTGCCCCTCGGCGGTGCCGAGTACGGTTTGGAGGCCCAGGGATTCTTGTCCGCTTCTCGGCTGGTCGACCCGGAGAGCGTCGCGAATGCTGCGCTGGAGGCCGCCGCCGGGGCGACTACCTTGCTCTACACTGTGGACAACGTCGTCCAGTGGATCTACACAAACATTCGCTACGAACGCGGGCACACGTCGGTGAACACTACTGCGGCGGACGTCTTGGTGTCGCTGCGCGGCGTCTGCCAGGACCAGGCTCATCTCGGCTTAGCCATGCTTCGCGCCCTTGGGATTCCCGCCCGCTACGTCAGCGGACTTCTGACTCGTCAACCCGGGGAGACCCACGCCTGGATCGAATTTTTGCATCCTCACCTCGGTTGGTTGCCCGCCGATCCCACCCGTGGCGTCGTAATACACATTGGCACCGATTACCTTAAATTCGGTGTCGGTCGCGATTATTCGGAAGTTCTGCCGGTCTCCGGTTCATTCGTTTCACGTGGAGGCGGACACCTCGATTTCACCACCGCGCCGGTCTTCTTCGATCGCGATACCGTTTCCGTGGACGACGCCCTGAACCTTCTGCATTTCAACGGCACGGCCTCGTAACCGCATCCCCGCCCCAATACGAACCGCCCGGAGGAGACAACCTGAAGATGGTAGAACCTAGGTCAATTGCCTTTACCCCAGACCGGTGGCTCACCGACTCCAGGGTGTACAGCCTGATTTGGATGGGCCGGTGGCTGGAGCGCGCGGACAACGTCGCCCGTGTCGTTAATACTTTCGCGCGCATGGCAGTGGAAAACGGCAGCGATATGCTGACCCTTCAGCAGTCCCTCTCCAACGCCGCAGCCATACGCAGTATATCCACCCATGACCCGACCCGTTCGCTGGCAATGCTGTTGAAGCAGCACGAAGCCTCATCCATTTATCATAGCCTGGCTACTGCCCGCAGCAATGCCACCCATGTCGGCACCGTGGAACTGATCCGCGCCATGTCCGAAACGGTCTTCACCCTGGAGGACGACAGGGCAATGCCCGAAACGCCGCTGGACGCTTTGCTGTTGACTAATCAGTTATTGGAACGGCTCAGCGCGGTGTACAAGGTTATCGACGACAGTTGGTTCCACCAGGAAGCGTTGTCCGAGGAAGAGGTTTATCGCCGCTTCGTACAGCAGTAAAACGCCACCACGGGCGCAAATATACAAAGGCCGGAACCGCGCGGTTCCGGCCTTCTCTTGCCTTACCTGATTTGCGGTCTACTTGAAGTGAGGTATCACATCGTCGGAGATGCACTTCAGGGTGTCCATGACTACCTCGCGGGGGACGGAGGAGGTCCAGTTGCACTCGAACATGATCTCGTCGGTGGTGAACTGCTCGCGGAACATGTGGATCTTCTCGACCACCTCTGCCGGCGTGCCGAAGAGGTTGACCTCCTGGGTGGCCTCGGGCCCGGCGCTGCCCGCGTCGGTGCTTCCAATGGCGAGCCGACCGGCGTAATAGATGCGCGCCAGGTCCATCAGGTCGTCGACCCGGCGGTCCGCCTTCTCCTGGGTGTCGGCCACCAGCGTGGGCACGCGCACCACCGTGCTCGGCTCGCCCTCGTGACCGGCGTCGTACCATGCCTTGCGGTAATCCTGCACGTCTTGCCTCAGGACAGCGGAACCGCGCAGGTTGTGGGGGGAACTGCCGGCGCCGATGGCGATGCGATATCCATGCTCGCCCATGGGAACGAAGCTCTCCTGGCTGTCCACGGGGAGCAGCATGGGCAGCGGCTTCTGCACCGGCTTGGGGATGCTCATGTAGTCTTCGTAGAACGCCGGATAGTTGAAGTACTTGCCCTCAAACCCGGAGAATCGGTCCTCGTTCCAGAGCTGCTTGAGCAGCTCGAGGTACTCGTAGAAATACTCCCGGCGTTCCTCAGAGCCACGAGTACGCGCCCCTGGGCCGTAGATAAACCGGCCCTGGCTGACCTGGTCCACTATGGCGACCTGTTCCGCGACCTGGAAGGGGTCCTCCAGTTGGAGATTGTCAAAGGCGTAGCGCTCGTGCGGGAGCGCCCGCTCCGACACGGTCTCCCCGGGCAGCCGCAGCGTCGGACGGTGGATGGAGGTGCCGATCCTGATGTTCTTGGTGTGGTTGGCGATGACGGCGGATAGCATCAGGGACTGGGGATCCATGCTGCCCTGGGTGGAGAAGTGACCGCCCCCGAACCAGACAAAGTCCCAGCCCGCGTCCTCGATGTGGTCAATTTCCTTGAAATTCTGCTTGTACGCCTCGGGCTCGAGCAGCTTTCCGCCCTGATATTCGGGGTCCCAGGGAACCTTGTCGCCCTCGTAAACGGCGTTCCAAGTAGTGAACAGTCCGAATTGCATTCTTCCTCTCCTTCCGTGCTGGCGATACTTTTCATTAGTCCGGGCAATGCTAGCATCGGCGTCATATACCGTCAACGCTGGGATTGATGGCCCAGGGCTTTTCTGTCATTTCGACGCTGAAGTAGTCCGTTCATGGTGAGCCTATCGAAGCACGAGCGGACTACTCTCCCGGCCGCCTTGACACCCTCTGTTCAACGGAGGTGGGCGGAAAACCCAATGACTCTGCCGGTAACCTGAGATGACTGCGCCGGTGCCGGCATTTGTGGCATACTCGCCACCCAGGAGGGCCATTGCAATGGTTGCCAAGACGCCTACCGAAACGCCCGCCATACTGTTGGAAAACATGTGGAGTGACGGTGATCCTGCTCCGTCTCCGATACATCTGGACTTCCGTCCGGTGCTGAAAATCCTGGCCGAAGCCGGTATTGTCGGCGTCAAGTTCGACGAGTGGCTCGCGAACCTGAACGCCGCCAACCGTGATTTGGTGGGCATGCTTGAAATGACTGCGGAGGGAGCGTTGCTGATATCCCCCATGCAGAGCAAACACGGGTCCAGGTTAGAAGGGGAGTTCATCATCGATTTGGGCGTATGGACCAGGATACACGGCGGTGAAGCCCATGGTTCTCGATTGGGCATACGGTTGCCCAACGGCGCCCGTTACGCTCCGGACGCGGCATGGTTGTCGCCGGAACAACTGGCAGCGTACACCCAATCAGCAGAAACCTGGCTGCTGGATTTCTGCCCGTGTTTCGTGGTGGAGATCATGTCTCGCAACGACAGTCCGGCCAGCGCCCACCGCAAGATGCAAGACTACATTGACCACGGCGCGATGTTGGGTTGGCTCATCGACCCCTTCCGCCGCCAGGTGCATATCTACCGCCCACAAGTCGACCCCGTCGTCCTCGACGACCCTGAAATCGTTAGCGGAGAACCCGATCTGCCCGGATTCGTGTTTGGCGTGCGCGCCAGAATTTTCGACGTCCAATAGGCTTCGCACGATATGGCGTTGGCGTCTCCCCGACTGACCGCCCTCCCGCTTAGGAAAAGGAGCCCTGGCCGATGAAAGTAGCAGTAATGGGAGCCGGCAGCATCGGCGGCTACTTCGGCGGTATGTTGGGCCGAGCCGGCCACGACGTAACACTGATCGCCCGCGGCGAACACCTGGACTCCATCCGCCGTGGCGGTCTGAGGATGCAGACCCAGGCCGGTAACTTCACCGTCCCCTGCACCGCCACCGATCTCCCTGCCGATGTCGGCCCCGTGGACCTGGCCCTGCTCACCACCAAGACCTACCACAACGCGGTAGCCGTGCCGGCCATGGCTCCCATGGTTGGCCCCGATACCGCGGTCCTGTGCCTGCAGAACGGCATAGACTCATTCGTGCCTTTGCAGCACTCCTTTCCCGACGCCGCGATCTTGCCCGGCGCCGCCTACATCGAGGCCGGCCGGTCCGGACCCGGGGTGGTTACCCAGGCTGGCGACATCGTTCGCATCGTCACCGGCAACATCAGGGACAGCCATCCGTCGCACCGGGCCAAGGCGGACGAAGTCTGCGCCGCGTTCTGCGATGCCGGCGTAGCCGCCGAAGCCGCCGCCGACATCGCCGTCACGCTGTGGACCAAGTTCCTTTTCATCACCACCATGGCCGGCGTGACGTCGCTGGCCCGCGAATACCTGCGCGACCTCCTCCCTAGACCCGAGTGGCACAAGATAGTGGCCGGCTGCATGTCCGAGATCGAACGAGCCGGCCGCGCCTCCGGCGTTGATCTGGCCCCAACTATCGTGGCAAGCACCCTCGACTACATGGAGTCCGCCAAGGGCGCCATGAGCGCGTCCATGCACGCCGACCTGTTGGCCGGCCGGCCGATGGAATTGGAGGCGCTCAACGGCGCTGTGGTCCGCGCCGGCGAAGCCGCCGGCGTCCCAACACCCATCAACGACGTGATCTACGCCGCCCTCAAGCCCTACGCCAACGGTGCCCCGGCCGAATCCTGAACCGTCGACTCCCCATTCCCATAACGCCCGTTCCCGTTAGCGACCAGTCCTGAACCTAGCAGGGGCGACCCTGCGGTCGCCCCTCTTCAGCGTTGCGCCTATTTCAGCAGAGCATCGCTCGCTTCTATTCTCTGGTCTCCATCGTCAGCCCCTGGTCGTGGACCTCTAAGACACACTCGGGGCACCTTTGCCGTTCGTCATGCCCGGTGGCCGGCCAAATGTCCTGCCCCTTGACCCCACACAGGAAGAAAGGCTCAACCTCTTCGATGCCCAAGCTTTCCAGGTAGTGGACGACTCCCTCGCGACGGGGGTTATCGAACCACCACGGAGACAGGGACTGGGCCAGGGCGTGGATGCCCTCCTTGAAGTCATCCGTGTACTCTTCCAAGTCTTCCGGGATGTCGACCATCCACCGGGTGCCGCTCGGTCCACCTTCCCTGGTGGCCTGCAATTTACCGCTCCGAACGTCTTTACGGATGACATCCTGCGAAACATTCAGAATTCTCGAAGCTTCCTGGATCGTGACCCGGGGCATACTGTACCTCCAACCGTGCCAACCGTCAGGCGGCGATGCCTATTTCTACCACCAACCCCGCACAGCGGCAAGTGTCCCGCGTTACCACGTCTTCAGCGCACTGCCGCCATGGTCCTCGGGTCCTCCAGCGTGTCGGCCAACGACCCGCCCGGCGGAACCATGGGGAACACGTTGGTTTCACGCTCGAGGACAAACTCGATCAGGAACGGCCCGTCGTATGCCTTGGCTTCCTGCAACGCCGCGGCCACGTCCTCCTGGTGCTCCACGCGAAGTGCCGGGATCCCGTACGCATTGGCCAATTTGACGTAGTCCGGCCCAGGCATCGGCACCTCTTTTATGTGCCCCTCGAAGAACATCTCCTGCCACTGGCGAACCATGCCCAGGTACCCGTTGTTGAACAACGCGATTTTGATGGGGAGCTTCTCCTCCACGGCGGTTATCAGCTCCTGCAAGGTCATCTGGAACCCACCGTCGCCCGCGACCGTCCATACCGTGGATCCCGGACGGGCCAGTTGCGCTCCCAGCGCCGCTGGCATCTCGAACCCCATCGCTCCCAATCCTCCGGAGGTCACGAAAGAGTTCGGCTGGTTCAGGAACAGGTACTGCGCCGCCCACATTTGATGCTGGCCGACTCCGGTAACCACCACGGCGTCATCGTCCTCCTGCAGCATCTCGTTCATCTCGGTCAGCACCTGCTGGGGCATCAGAGCGTCGCTCTGCGGAATCGCCAGCGACGGGTGTTGCGCTTTGAGCTGAGCAATCGTTCCCATCCAGTCTGGCCGCTCAACCCTTTGCACCAGGGGAACCAGCGCTTTCAGGATGGGCTTCGCGTCCCCCACCAGCGGCACTTCCGCCGGCACGATCCTCCCCACTTGGCTGGCTTCAATGTCCAAGTGCACTATCCTGGCGTGCGGGGCAAACCCCGATACTCGACCGGTCACCCGGTCGTCGAACCTCATCCCCAACCCGATGATGACGTCCGCTTGGTCAACCACCATGTTGCACCAGTACATCCCGTGCATTCCTAGCATTCCCAGGCTATGCGGATGGTTCCTCGGGAAACTGCTCAACCCCAGCAGCGTATTGATCACGGGAATACCGGATCCTTCCGACAATGCCAGCAGCTCGTCGAACGCCCTGGAACTGACGATCCCGTGCCCCGCAATGATCACTGGGCGCTCCGCCTGGTTGATGAGTTCGGCCGCCTTGCGGACGTTCTCCATCGTTTCGTCCGACAGCGGCGCTTCCGGCACCCGTAGCGTTTCCGGGTATTTGAACTCGGCTTCTTCCAACTGAACGTCCCGAGGCACGTCGATCAACACGGGCCCCGGCCGCCCTTCCTGGGCCACGCGAAAAGCCTCCCGTATCGTCCGGGCGAGGTCGCCTGCGGACATCACCAGGTACGTCCGCTTCGTGCAAACCGAGGCGATGCTGCAGATGTCGCACTCCTGGAACGCCTCCGTGCCCAGTGCGGCCCGCGCCACCTGGCCGGTGATTGCCACCAGCGGCACGCTGTCCGCCTTGGCCCCCATGATCCCGGTTATCAGGTTGGTCGCCCCGGGCCCCGACGTGGCCACGCACACGCCCGGCTTGCCCGTCATCCTGGCATAGCCGTCCGCCGCGTGCGCGGCCGATTGCTCATGCCGGACCAGCACATGGCGCAGCTGCGGGTAGGACCATAGCGCGTCGTAGAACGGCAGTATCGCCCCGCCCGGGTGGCCGAAAAGCGCATCGACTCCCTCCCGCAGCAAGCTCTCGCAGATGATTTCCGAACCTTTCAGTTTCACGGCGTATCTCCATACAACGTCGTTCCGTCTGCCAGATCGCGCTGGTCCCAGACCGTGCTGGTTAAGGTTCGCTGCGACACAAAAAAAGCCCGTCCCATAGGGACGGACGTTTGCCCGCGGTACCACCCTATTTGCCCTCCACGTCCGGGGTCCGGGCGTTTAGGGCCTCTCTGGCAGGACACCATCATGTCCCGTCGCTTCTAACGGGCAACGACCCCGGCCTTAACTTACTGGCCACCGTTTTCGGCGGGCGGTTTTCAGCCGGCAACTCCGGAGGGATTTTGGGCGGGACGATTGTGCCTGCTTTCACCGCACCAAGCTCGCTACGACGCTCGTCGTCCGCTTACTCGTCTCCATCTCAGCTTTTCACCGAAAACTCTATCATGCGCCAATTCCGAGGTCAATCGTACCGGCCGACACGAGAGATGGTTCCTAAACTCCGACCAGGTCGTGCAGACCGCACGCGCCATGTTCGCGGTTACTCTGGCGTTTCGGTCTTCAGGTGGTGCTTAACATTCGCCGTCTCCTGCCCTTCTTTTCGCTGGCAGTTATGGGCATACACGTTCAGTTTCCCAACGGACCGTACCCAGGCACCCACTGACTGGACCGGGCTAATTGTCTTGCTTTGGCACCGGTCTTCCGTCCCACGATATCACAGTGACCCGGCTCATCATCGGAAGGGGTAAAAACCACATCTAAACCAGCCCGGCGCACATCTCCAACGGTCAACCAGACCAAATACTGCTCTTTGCCGCGCTGTGCAACGTGGTCATAATCCACGAAAGGCCAAAGGTGGACCGAAACATCTCCGTCAGCTCCTCCCTGCTTGAACGCTGCACTGGTTACCCGTAGACGATCTGCGTTGTCGTCCGAAACCAAATGTTGATTGGAAACGCGTCTCAGCAAAACCGCTCCATCATGGAGCGGATCAGCATTCTCTCCCCGGCCAACCAAAACTAACCCCGATCAGCAGCCAGAAGGTTGAGATGCTCTTTCAGTCTGGATAGGCTGTTCTCATAGCGCAGGAAATCTAGGTCGGTTGAGAGGGCTGCCAAGAAATTGCACTGGTCGGACACGACCTTTCCATTCCGTAAATCCTCAAATTCCCAGTGTGTCTCTCCTCCAGGCCACAATTCGACCTCTACGTCGTATTGGTTACGATGCCATTCTGCCTGTACACCTCCGTTCCAAAGAGGGCAAATGTCTGGCGGCCCCATTTCCAACGGTCCGATCAGTTCCAAAAGAACTAGCAGACCGGTAGCCGCTCGCACGCTCGTACGTACCGCCCCTTCCTGCCAACCATCTTCGTGGTACGGTAAATCCAACACCCTACCGCGCAACGTGCCGGACCAAATCCCGGGGATTGAGGATGCCTCAAGAACTTGGGCGAATGCGCCATCATGTGGCTCGGTGTTACAAAACACGGCCTCGTTGAGGCTCTCCTCGAACTTTTCCGCCGTAGCATGCAACGTAGTCATTGTGCGCCATCCTTCCCCTTTCTCCTTAGACCAGCCCTTACGTACAGGCGCTGTCTACATTTGCAGTATAACCAATTGTATACAGCTCTTGGGAGCAGACGAGCCTGAATATGGCCGATCCACCATTACGCAACCCCGTCCCCACCGTGACGAATCCGAGAACGCCAGAACCTCTATCAGAGTTCAGGAATCGTCTCGACGCAAGTTCCCGGTTCCGACGAGGTTGAAACACATCTGTCGTCGCTGCTGCGAATGCAGGATCCAAAACATTCCGCCAATAACCAATGCCATCAGTGAGAAAACTTCAGCCACCGGCACACCAATGCCTGGCAATCACGCGCCCGTCACAGACCACCCACCTCTGCCAGGGCCGCCTGCAACTCCTCCAGCGTGGCAAACCCTTCAAACCGCTGCCGCACTATCCCCTCGCCGTCCAGCACGAAAACCCAGGATTCGTTGGTCCACCCGGGTATCTGCGTAAACCCCCACTCGTCGGCCGCCGGCACCAGTCGAGCCTTGCTCAGATCTCCCTGTATTTCTTCCGGGTTGTCGTACAGCTCCACGTGGATGTAGTTAGCAGAATCGGGGTGCTCGACCCGCAACTCCGACACCGTGTCCACCTGCGGGCCGCAGGTCGGGCTCGTGCAAAAGGCCGGCGTGGCAAACACCACCACCGACGGTTTGCCCGATGCCACGGCCTCAGCCACCGACATGCGGTAGAGCTCGGTATCCGGTTCATACGAGGTGGTCAAGTCGACAACTCTCGTGCCGTTGTCGAGCGTTTTCGTTTCGCTCGCCGGCGCTGCTTCGCCAACCGACGGAATTGGGGAGTCCGCCACCACCGAAACCTCGATCACCGTTTCGCCGGAAACCTCGCCGCCCACGGGCATAACCGTCAACCGGTAGTCCCCGGGCGCAGGGAACTCCACCGGGGCCGCATAGGAGCCCCGTACCCCATACGGCCACGCGTTGTAGGGCGCGGTGATCTCCGCCGGCGGAGTTGACCCGTCCGCAGGCGCAACCGAAATTCGAACTTCCGGCGCTTTGACCAGCGCTTTTTTCGTATTCAGCAGGAACGCGACTCTCTGGGTGCCCACTTCGAGTAGCTTGGTTGCCAAGTGCGATTCTATGGCGCCGTCTCCCGGGCTCGCCGTGGGCACCTCAATGACTCGAACCCTCGGGACTGCCGTGGGATCTGGCGCAGGTTCGGGCTCCGGCCGTCCGCAGGCGGCCATCGCCCATACCCCGACAACGACCACCACCAGGATCAGCGCGAAACGCATCACGGCCCCTCCGCGTAGACGCCGAAGGTGAACGCGAACAGGCCAAAGTCATCGGAGTCCGACCGCATCGTCAGTATCGACTGCGGCAGGTACTGCGGGTTGTCGATGACCCCGTACATCCTCGGCTCGTCCACCATGATGTAAGAGTACCCATTCTCGTCCCACTGGACGTCCGCACCTGCATTCTCTTCGGACAGCATCGCCCCGTCCGCCGTGACAACCACGCGGTATGCCTCGCCCGAATCCGAGGTCAGCACGGCGTTAACACTCTTGGCGGCGTAATTCAACGCCAGATAGTCCTCGAGGTTTTCGGTCTCGCGCGCGTGTCGTATCCGCTCCGGCTCCACCGACCACTGGCCCTGGAAATACAGCAGGTGCGGATGCAGGTCCTGCGGCACGCTGACGTCCAGCAGCCCGTCGCCGCCGTCGAGGATCGAACCGAAGTACTCTTCAAACTGGGCCACGTAGGGATGACGGCCAGACTGGGCCACGCCGACGTTGCGTTCCCACCCGGCGTACAGTTCGGGCGTAATCGGAGCCCTTCCGCCGACCCGTGATGCCTGGAACGCCGCGTCCCGCACCTGGTCTTGCGGCAGGTTCAGCGGGTCGTCCGACAGGTCCGCTCCCGCTTCCACCAGCGCGTTGCGAATCTTCTGCTCCGTTTCTCCGTATGCCCCTTCGCCGAAGTGCGAGTAGATCATCTCGCCGTGGCTGTTGAACAGGTACTTCGCCGGCCAAAATCGGTTTTCAAAGTTCCGCCACGTGACCATGTCGTTGTCCTGCGCCACCGGCCATCCGATATCATGGGTCTCCAGCGCCTCCGCCACGTTTTCGTGGTCCTTCTCAAACTCGAACTCAGGCGTATGGATGCCCAGGATCACCAGCCCGTCGTCTTCGTATTGCGACCACCAATCCCGCAGGAATGGCAGCGTGCGGATGCAGTTGACGCAGGTGTAGGTCCAGAAATCGACCAGGACCACGTTCCCGTCGGCAACCAGTCCTTCAACGGACAGCGCTTCGTCCGTGTTCAGCCAGGCGTCGATCCCGGCCACGTTGGGGATGTCCTGGACTATCGGCCGCGCTTTCGCCTCTGCCGCCGACATCGACGTCGGTTCAGCCGTGGCCGGCATTGCTTCGGTCGGTGTGGTCGTGGCCGGCTCGGTCGGCAGCGCGTTGGGCTGAGCGGCTGCCGTGGAACCTTCGGAAGCCGGCGCGGCTGCAGCATCCGCGCTCGCGGCCGGCGTGGCTTCAGATTCCTCTACCGGGGCGGCGCTCTGCCCACATGCCGCGACGGCCAACGCGAGAATCATCGCCAGGAGCATCACGCTCCCAGCTTTCAGAGTTGAACGGGTCATCACATCTCTCTCTTTGTGCGTGCCTGCGGTGAGTATAATCCCTGGCAGTACCGTGTATGTGGGTGCATGACGCACCCGACTCGACGATGATCGTCGCCCGTCGCTCTGGCCTTGGCGTCCATCCGATACTGCGGCGGCGGCGAACGCCTGGCAGAACCGACGATAAGTTTTTTCAGCAGCCGAGCCTGACGAACGCGCGGTGAGCAATCGGTGTTGTGTGTTACTATACGGCAGTTAGCACCCGGCGGATTGAAACCGCCGTCAGGAGGATATTTTCATGGCAACGATGATTGATGGTGAGTCTTATCTGGGCCGCGTGATGGTTCGCCCGCTGAGCAAGTCCGGCGACGTCACACTGTACCTCTGGCCCCTGCGCTGCTTGAAGGCCAAGTTCGGCGGCCCCACTTTCGGTGTGGACGTAAACGGTGAGGAGATCGTCCGGTTCGACCCGCACGGCGCTCGCGGCCACTGGCACAAGGGCGGCTACGACAAGCTCGGCGCCGGCGGCTCACATGTCGAATTTCCCGAGGATGTCCGGGACAGCCGACCCCAGGTCGAATGGTCGTTGGCCCAGTTGCGGGACCAGACCGGCAGCTACCTGGCCGAAGCCGGATACGCGGACGCCGCCGCCAACCTCGACCCCGAACTCATCCAGGCCGCCACCGACGCCATCCTCGCCCACCTGGAGAGCGAAGGCGACCTGATTCCGGAAGCCATCTCCAAGGACCTCATCGCCGCATAGTTCCCTGTACGGCGCGGGTCTTCCAATCAACAGGGGCGGGTCAATGACCCGCCCCTCGTCATTTTACCTTGTTGTTCGGTGCCGATCACGGAGTGATTCTGGTCCCCACCGGCCTTCCGTTCACGCAGTTCATCACCGCTCCGGGCTCCCTCCCGTCCACGATGTGAGCGATGGGAACCGCCTCATCAGCCAGGGCGTCCAAGCACGCCGCCAGCTTGGGCAGCATCCCGCCTCGTGCCACTCCCGATGCCCTCAGCGCCTCCGCTCCCCGTGAATCCAGGCGTGGAATCACCCGACCGCCATTGTCCATCACGCCGGCCACGTCGGTCAGGAAAATGATCCGTTCCGCCCGCAGCGCATGCGCCAACGCTCCCGCCGCCGTGTCGCCATTCACGTTCAGCGGCTTGCCCGCGTGCTCGCTGTCCGGGCTAACATCCACCGCGATGGGCGACACCATCGGGATGAACCCCGCCGATACTATCGCTCGCACCGGTGCCGGCTCGACCGCTGTAACCTCGCCCACGTAACCCAGGTCAGGATTGGCAACATGGGCTTGCAGCAGGTGCCCGTCCATGCCGCTGATCCCGATGGTTGGCGCACCCAACTGCTGCATCTGCGCGGTCAATTCCTTGTTCACCAGCCCGCCCAGTACCGCCACCACGATTTCCAGCGACGGCCCATCAGTAACCCGCAACCCGTTCACGAAGTTCGGGGCCAGGTTCTGCCGCTGCATCCACGCACTGATCACGTTCCCGCCCCCGTGGACGATCACCACCGGTTTTCCGGAGGCGTGCAACGCGACCAGGTCTTGCAACGAGGTGTCGTTGCCGCCCAAGGTGCTGCCGCCAATCTTCACGACGATGGGCGGCTCCGCAAACTGTTGTGACACGTCGGCGTTCCTCACCCTGCGGCGTCGGCGAATGGAATCGGGACGGACCGCGGCCACTGCCGGGCCAATCGCGCGGTTTCTGACTACGTGGTGTACGCGCTGTTGATGATGACGTACTGCTCAGTCAGGTCGCAACCGTAGGCGGTGGCTGCCCCGTCCGCCAGGTTCAAGCTCACCCGAAAGTCCACCTGCTCGCCGGACATCAATGCAACGACTGCGTCACGATGGAACGGTATCGGTGTCCCCGCTTCCATGATGCAAACCCCGTTCACGAACAGGTCGACCTTTTCCTCCAACGCCTCGGCGCCGCTGCGGCCCAGAGCCATCATCAGCCTACCCCAGTTGGGGTCCGCTCCGTACACCGCCGACTTGACCAGCGGGCTCCCGGCGATGGTCAGCGCCGCCTTGCGCGCATCAATCGCATCCTTGGCTCCGTCCACCTGAACGGTAAGCAGACGTGTCGCGCCCTCGCCGTCACGGGCGAGCATCCGGGTCAGGTTGGCGCACACCTGGTGCAGCGCGCTGGTGAATGCTGCGGCGTCCGGCGACCGGTCGTTTATCACGGGGTTGCCCGCTTGACCGTTGGCGAATGCCAGGAAGGTATCGTTGGTGCTGCTGTCCCCGTCCACGGTGAGCATGTTGTAGGTCTCGTCGGCGATGGCCTTGACCGTCGTCTGCAGGAACCCCGGGTCGACCGCGGCGTCGGTGGCCGCGAATGAAAGCATCGTCGCCATGTTGGGGTGGATCATGCCCGAGCCTTTGGCGACGCCCCCGATGGTGATCGTTTGCCCCGTGGACGCCGTGAAGGACACCGCGGCTTCCTTCGGGTGGGTGTCCGTGGTCATCATCGCCCGCGCCAACTCGGGCCCGCCGTCGGCCGCCAGTGCGATCTCCGTGACGCCAGACCGTATCAGCGACATGGGCAACTCGACGCCAATTACACCTGTGCTGCACACCAGAACATCCTCGGCGCCGAGGCCCAGCTTTTCCGCCGCCAGGCGGGTCATCTCCTCGGCGTCCTTGTAGCCCTGCGCCCCCACGCACGTGTTCGCGATCCCCGCGTTCACGATCAGCGCCCGGGCCTGCCCTCTCGCCACTCGCTCCCGGTCCAGGTCCACCGTCGCCGACCGTATCGCCGAGGTGGTGAACACCCCGCCGATCGAGCACGGCGAGTCAGACACCAGCATGGCCAGGTCCAACTTGTCCTCACCTCGCGTCTTGAGGCCGATGAACACGCCGCCGGCGGAAAACCCCTGCGGTGACGTGATGGTACCGTTCGGAATGGCGGTAATCTCTGCGCTGGCGGGCATCGTGAAACGCTCCTGCAAACAAACAATTCAAGGCAAAAATGCCGCATAAATATACCATACGCGGACAGCAATACTGCCCCGGCTGGCCGGTATTTAGCCGTTGCAAAGATCAGTACGACGGAGCAATTGTCGGTGAGTGCGGCGCACGTCGGATCGTTCTATGGTAGTGTAAACTCGGCCTCTCGTCCCCTGGAGTATGGCACTGTCCCCAAAGTCCTGCTGGAGGTCTCGGTCGTTGGTGAACAATAAGCGAGCGCCGCTGATTCTGGCCAAAGCCAGGATATGGGAGTCATTGGAACGTATGCCTTGTGAACTCATCTCGTCGGTCTCTCTGTCAACCTGTGCGTCGTCGATTTGCCTGGCCCTGCCGAATTGAACAGCGGTCTCCAGCCATAATTGGAACCGCCGATACTCGCCAAGCTCCCGTCTGAGATGACCACCTACAACCAACACGCCGCGCCCGCTGTCAAGCCAGTCAAGGAAAAGTTTCCCCGCCGGTGTTTGGGTATCATGAGGACCAAATACTTCATGCCTGACGTTATTGTCAACGATGGCGCACACTGCTCACAATCCAATTGAGCGGCGGGTCTCGGCCATAAAGAATTTGCCATAGGAGAGAGGCGCGTCCAGCACATTACCGGCTTGGTCAATCCGAATGGAGTGGATTTTTACATTCAAATCCCCCGGCTCGAAGTAAAGTATCGAAACATCCTCCGGCTTCAGCCCCGTCGTCTGGTCTCGCACGTCCATCCGCACCCGGTCAATAATGTAGTCGCTGTGCGTCTCAACCACCAACTGCCGCCCCCCAGCAGCCACCTGGCAAAACACGGTGCCCAACGCGGCCTGGGCCTGGGGATGCAGGTGGACTTCGGGCTGCTGCAGGAGAAATATAGTCGGCATGTCAGAGCGCAACAGTTCCGTCAAAATCGGCAAAGCCTGGCTAATGCCATATCCAACGTCGATCAGGTTGCGCCATGGCCCTTTCCGGCGTTTGCCGAATTTACGAATCTGTATTTGAAACGGGTCGCCATCTGATTTGCCGAACGACCTTACCGAAACTTCATCGAACAGCCCCGATGCCTGCCCAAAATTTTCTAAGCCATTTCTGAGCAGTTGCCATTCGTCAGGATTGCGGCGATACAAACCAGCCAAATAGCTGGGGACGTATGCCCCTCCAATATCCTGTTCCAGTGCTATCGGATTGTAAGTACGGTGTGGGCGCGAGCGAGTAGGTGCGTTGGCGACAGGACGCATCATGTAACCTCGCTCTTCCGATAAGACGTAGCGCAAATATTCCGCTACCCCCGCAGGGTAGTCGTCAGGCAATATAATGCGGTCAGCATCCCTAAGCTCTGCGGACGTGTATAGTTGGGACCTACCCATTCCACGGTGTTCACGCGCCCGCAGTTCAAGGCGCGCTTCCTCATCAGCGATGCCCCGCATTACTGGAAACGGGGCAGTCTGGCGATCCTCAAAGGTAGCGTCAAACCATATCGTCCCGGCATGCAAATCCGACCTCGGGCAGTACTCAAAACCAGCAGCGAACGAGTTAGGCGTCGTCGTTCTACCGCCTCTGCTGTGAACGACATCCCCAAACGACCCCAGGTCGAACGGCTCCTCCCGAAAATTCGGCACCACCTCCCGAAACGCCACGTCCCAAAGCGCCCGTATCAACGCCAGAAACGACGTCTTCCCGGTGCTGTTCGGACCCACCAGCAGCGTCAGCGGAGCCAGCCGCGCCGTCTGCTCCTCGCTCCCGAAACAGCGGTAATTTTGCAGCGTGATACTGTCCATGTGCCCAGTGTAGCACCATCGCCAGACCGTTTGACTCTCCCCAAACCCCGCCCGATAATGCCAGCATCCCGCACGAACCCGCCGCCTTGTACCGTTTCCCGTCTGCTCTCCATGACCTTGCCCAACGAGCCTCCGTACCTGCCGCTGCCAGCCGGCGAAATCGGTCTCCTCACCGATCTCTACGAGCTGACCATGGCCCAGTCCTATTTCGCCGAGAACATCGCCGGCGAGGCCACGTTCAGCTTGTACGTGCGCGAGTACCCGCCGGACCGGGGCTACCTCGTCGTCGCCGGCGTTGACGACGCGCTGGACTGTCTGGAGGCTCTTTCCTTCGACGACGACAGCGTCGACTACCTGCTCAGCACGGAAATCTTCACCGCGGACTTCCTCGACTACCTGCGGGACTTCCGTTTCACCGGCAGCGTCCGCGCCATGCCTGAGGGAACCCTGTTCTTCGCCCACGAGCCGGTCCTGGAGGTCACGGGCCCGATCATCGCCGCCCAGCTGGCCGAAACCATCGTCATGAACCAGGTCCAGTACCAGACTTTGCTGGCGACCAAGTCCGCCCGCTGCGTCCTGGCCGCGCAAAGCCGCCCCATCGCCGATTTCGCCGCCCGTCGCACCCACGGCGCCGAGGCATCCCTGCGCATGGCCCGGGCCTCCTACATCGCCGGTTTTGGCGCGACCAGCAACGTCCTTGCCGCCCGCCGCTACGGCATCCCGCCCACCGGCACCATGGCCCATTCGTACATCACGAGCTTCGATGCCGAGATCGACGCTTTTCGAGCCTACTCCCGGATGTTCCCCGACCGCAGCATCCTCCTGCTCGATACTTACGACACCATCAGCGGCGCCCACGCCGCCGTCAAGGTCGCCCGCGAAATGGAAAGCGATGGCCATCGCCTCACCGGCGTCCGCCTCGATTCCGGAGACTTCGACGCCCTCAGTCGCCAAGTCCGGTGCATCCTCGACGACGCCTCCCTCCATTACGTCCACATTGTCGCCAGCGGCGGCCTCGACGAGTACGAGATCGAACGCCTCGTCGCGGGAGGCGCGCCCATCGATATGTTCGGTGTCGGCACCCGGGTCGGCGTATCGGCCGACGCCCCTTCCTGCGACATAGTCTACAAGATGGTCAGCTACGCCGGCCGGCCGGTGATGAAGCTCAGTGAGGGCAAGGAGTCCCTGCCCGGCGCCAAGCAGGTCTTTCGCCAATCCCACCCGGACGGCATGATGTCGGCTGACGTCATCGCTCTAGACACCGAGGCCATCCCACTGGGAGAGCCGCTGCTCGCCCTGGCGATGCACGATGGCCGGCGCACCATCTCGCCCAGTTCAATCGTGGACGCTCGCCAGCGCGTGGCCGATGGCCTGTCCCGGCTGCCCCAGGCGCACCAGCGCCTCCGCCAGCCGGTCTACTTTCTCGTGTCGATAAGCGAAGATCTCCTGCGCCTCGAGGCCCAGGTCCGCGGCCAGCTGAGCGCCGCCTTTTCTCCATAACCCGCCAAGGAGCCCAAGTTCGATGAAAATCGCGGTCTGCGTCAAGTTCGTTCCCGTGGTGTCGCGCATTGAGTTCGACTACGAAAACAAGGTAATCCAGCGCGAAGGTGTCCCGTCCGAAATCAACCCCTTCGATCTGTTGGGCATCAACATGGCCGTCGACCTCAAAGCCGGCCCCGAGGACTCCGTCGTCGCGCTCTCCATGGGCCCGCCCAACGCCGCTGAGGGCCTGACCCAGTGCTACGCTCTGGGAGTTGACAGGGGCATCCTACTTTCCGACCGCGCCCTCGCCGGCAGCGACACCCTGGCCACCGCGCAGGCCCTCGCGTTGGCCCTCCAGCGCGAGTCCGCCGACCTCATCGTGTGCGGCCGCAACAGCAGCGACGCCGAGACCGGCCAGGTTGGACCCGAGGTCGCCGAACTGATGGGTCTGCCCCATATCAGCAACGTCCGCAAGCTGGAGATCGACCGGTCCGCTAACCGCATCGTCGCCGAGCGCGCCACCGACGAGGGCTACCAGGTAATCGAGTGCCCGCTGCCCGCCGTGGTCTGCGTCACCGAAGGCGCTGGCCAGGAACGCTACCCCGGACGCGATGAGATGACCGAGGCCCAGGAGCGCAGCATCGAGCATCTTACCTGCGCCGATTTAACCGACGACCTGTCGTTGTTCGGCCTCGACGGATCCCCAACCTGGGTCGAGGATATCCGCCTCGTCGAACCCGACCGTCTCGCCGTTGTGATCCGCGACGAAACCCCCGAGGATGCTGCCCGCCAGGTAGCCGACATGCTCCGCGATCGGCTGGCTGCCCTGTCTTCAGAGGTGGGTTCAGACTGCGGAAACGCCGCGTTGCCCCGCTACACCGGCGGTGATCGCATCATCTGGGTGGTCGCCGAGCTGGCTGCGGACGGCGTACGCCAGGTCACCCTGGAAATGCTCGGCAGGGCCCGCACCCTCACCCCAATCACCCAGAGCGAGGTGGTCGCCGTCGTAATCCAGGACGGCAGTCCGTCATCGGATTTGACCACCCAGCTGGCCGAGGCCGGCGCCGACCGCGTCCTCACCCTGGATACCACCAGCCTGGGCGTCCTCTGCGGCCGTGGGGTGTCGCGGGCTCTCTCCGACGCCGTCGCCGAGCAACCCCCGTACGCCATCCTGTTCGCCGCCACCGCAGACGGTCGCGACTTGGCCGCCCGCATCGCCGCCCGCCAGCGGCTCGGCCTCACCGGAGACGCCATCGACCTTGAAATCAACGACGCCGGCCAGCTCGTCCAGCTCAAGCCGGCCCTCGGCGGCAACGTCGTCGCCCCCATCCTGTCCAAGACCCTTCCCAACCTGGTTACCCTTCGCCCCGGCGTCCTGTCGCCCGCCGCGCCCGAATCCGGAGCCAGCGCCCTCGTCGCGGCCCTTCCATCCTCCCCCACCGACGATGTCGATGTGACCCTCATCAGCGAGCACTTCTCCGAAGAGCACGGCGCGCTGGAGCTCACCTCGGCCGAAGTCGTGGTCGGCCTGGGCATGGGCATCGGCGAGGAGAACGTAGCCGCGGCCCAACAACTCGCCTCCAGCATCGGTGCACCCATCGCCACCACCCGCAACGTCGTGCATTCCGGCTGGCTCCCCCACCACATCCAGGTCGGCATCAGTGGCCGCACCATCGCCCCGCAGGTGTACCTCGCTGTCGGAATACGTGGCGCTTTCAACCACACCGTGGGCATCCAGAAGGTCGGCGTAATCCTTGCTATCAATCGCAACCACCGCGCCGCCATCTTCCGCGCCGCCGACTACGGCATCGTCGGCGACTGGAACGAATACCTCCCGCCGCTCATAGAGGCCATCCGACCCGTCCTTGCCGAACACGGCCTGGCCTGAGCCATCGGGCTCGAACCTCCCATGAAGACACCCACTTGATCAGGCAGGCCTCCGATGACCAACTCCCCGCGCTGGTCGCGCAATTGGCCCGGAATCTGGCCGCCCAGGCAGGGTGCGACCCGCTAACTTTGCAGGAAGAGATCGAGGCGTTGGTCGACGTGATCACTGGGTGCCGGTGCGCCGATCCGCGGTGCTCCCACAACTGCAACTATTGCACGCCGAAATCCTGCGAATTCGTGAATCGCCCGTACTACTGCGAAGACTGCTTTGCGTGCGTACCCGACTTGCCCTCCTTCTGCCATTGCGCCCAGCGCATCGTCATCACCATCGCCGGAGCGCATCGCCCATAATCACCGCAACCAAAATCATCACTGACAGTTAGATCCTCATCGCCTCCGTTGACTTCAACGCGATCCCGGCCCACGTCATCCACGTGGCCCAAACCGCCATCCAGAACGGTCTGTCCGTGCCCCCGTGCCGGCTCCGTCAACCCACTATCGCCATCGCCGCCGACTGAACCCGCGATCTGGGACAATCTCCGGAGCAGCGACGAGCGTCTTGACCGCGCCCACGCCTGTCCCGGCCGCGTGCCGCCTCCTGATGGTGTCAAATCGCTCGTCGATACGGCGGAAGCCTAAGCTTCACGCCTACCCGTTCAATCAACCCCTGGCGTAGCCCGCCCTCGCGGCTTACCCCACTGCGATATCCCACCGCCGCTGAGCACGCAGCCGCTGCTGCGGTGTGCGCTATGCTCATGGCGTACAATCAACCGCCATGCGCGCCCAATCCGACACTAACGCGCCTGCGATGCCTGGTCGGATCACTTGGCGCACCTTCGTGCTGGCCTCCGCCGCCGCTCTGGGCATGGTCCTGGCGTCCTTGGACTTCGCGGTCAACGTCGGCCTCCCGGCCATGCGCGACGCCTTCAATACGGATCTCGCCTCCGTCCAATGGGTGATCGTCGTGTTTATCGCTACCCGGGCCGGCCTCGCCTTGGGCGCCGGAGCCTTCGCCGACCGTTTCGGCCTCAGGGTGGTCTACCTGTTCGGCACGGCAACCTACCTCGTGTCCATGGTGTGCCTGTCCCTATCCCCGACCCTGGAGGTGCTGGTTGGTTTCCGCGTCCTCCAGGCCTTGGGCACCGGATGCCTCTACAGCACTGCACCGGCCATCGCCGCCTCGGTCTTCCCCGAGCATCGCCGCGGCCTCTCCATGGGATTCACCTCGGCCAGCCTGGCGCTGGGTATGGTCACTTCCACCCTGGCGGCCGGACCCCTGGTGCACCTGTTCGATTGGCCCGCCGTATTCGCCGGCCGCCTGCCCTTGGCCGGCCTTGCCCTCCTGGTCGGCCTTGTGTCCGTGCCGCGTTCGTTCGGAAATCAAACAGCCGGGGGCGCAAAACCCCGGTTCGACCTTCCTGGTTCGGCCCTCGTTCTCTCGCTCCTGCTGTGCCTGATGATCGGCTTGCGCCTGGGTCAGGCCATCGGCTGGACCTCTTTGCCCGTGCTCGCCCTCCTTGCCGCCACCCTGCCGATCCTGGTGGCATTGATCCGTGTCGAGCGAACCGCTGCGTCGCCGGTGTTGCCCGGCGCTCTGGCCCGGTTGTCCGGTTTCCAGACCGCCACCGGCGCCATGTTCATGGGTCACTTTTCGCAATTCGTTATCTGGTTCATTTTCCCGTTCTACATCACCGACGCCCTGAACCGTGGCCCGGTTACTCTGGGAATCATGCTGGCTGTTATGTCAACCTGCAACATCCTCTCGTCACCCATCGGCGGCTGGCTTTGCGACCGTTGGGGCGTGCGCCCTGTCGGTGCAGCCGGTTTGGCTCTGTCCGCTGTCGGCCTCTTCACCATGTCCATGTTGGATGCCAACTCGGCTGTCTGGCACCCTGCAGCCGGAATCGCCATGGTCGGTCTCGGTGTGGGCTGGTACCAGTCGGCAGCCTACGCCCTTATGCTCGGCACCGTCCCCGCCGAACGCTACGGTACCGCCTCCGGCGCCATGTCCTTGGCCCAGGCGTCGGGAACCGTCCTGTGCGTCGCCATCGTCGGCGCGGTCTTCGCCGCCCTCAGCGATCATTACGCCGCCAGCCATCCCGCCGGCACCGCGTTCCTGCTTTCCTACCGTGACGTCTTCAGAATCGGCGGAACAACCGCGGCCCTCGCCGCAGTAACTTTCGCCCTGCGGGCCCGTCAACCCCAAATGAGCGCGCCGCCTGTTTGAGGCGTACCGGTCCCTATCCTCGCTTCCCCACCAGGGAATCCCGGAAGATCTGCACGCAGTTCTCCCACGAATAGCCCAGCGCGTGCTCCCGCACTCGTTCGCGGTCACACTCCAGCGCCCGCTCCACCGCAACCTGTAGATCTTCGTCCATCGCTCCGGAAACTCCATCGGCGATCACGTCTATCGGCCCGGTGACCGGATACGCCGCAACCGGCGTCCCGCAGGCCATGCTCTCGGTGATCACGTTGCCGAATGTATCGGTGCGGCTGGGAAACACCATCACGTCCGCCGACGCGTAATATTGCGCCAACTCCTGCCCGCGCTTGAACCCTACGAACGTCACCCGGTCCCCGTAACGTTGCTCCAACTCTTCGCGGTAGGGTCCGTCGCCAACCACCCAGCAACTGTACTCCGGGTGCTCCGCCAGCTCGCAAAAGTCGTCTACGCTCTTCTCCTTACTCACCCGGCCCACGTACGCCAGCACCCGCTGGGTCGGATCATCCGACTGGTACCAACCCTCGTTGCGCTGCGCGGGATGGAACAACACGGAGTCCACTCCCCGCGGCCAGACCACCAGGTTCTTGAACCTTGACTCCTGTAGGTCGTCCCTCATGCTGGGTGTTGGCACCAGGGTATGTTCCGCTCCCCCGTGGAACCACCGCATGTAGCGGGTCACCGGGCTGGAGGGCAACCCGTACATTTCCTTCACGTACTCCGGAAACCTGGTGTGGTAGCTGGACGTGAACCGGATCCCTCGTCGCCGGCACCAAAAACGGGCGATGGTTCCCAGCGGCCCTTCCGTCGCGATGTGCACGTAGTCCGGGTCCAGCTCGTCCAGGGATTTGTAGACCCTTACCGGCGCCACCGCCAGCCGGACCTCCGAATACCGTGGCAGCTTCACCGTTCGAAACAACAACGGATGTACCACGGTCACGTCCACGTCCTGGGTTTCAAGCCGGCTGATCACGTTGTTGAACGTGGTCACCACTCCGTTGACCTGGGGTTCCCACGCGTCCGTCACCAACGCCAGCCGAAAACGCTCAGTCATCGCGGTCCCTCCACCTCAACAATTCCCAGCGCCTGTCGTGATGCTCCACCACCGCGCTGCAATTTTCAACCCAGTCGCCGCAGTTCAGGTACGCGATCTCGTCGATGTTACGCATGTCCGGCGTGTGAATATGACCGCAGATCACCCCGTCAAACTGGTTCATCCTGGCATGCTCCGCCAGCAGGGCTTCAAACCTGAGAATATACGGCATCGCCGCCTTGGTCTGCCGCTTGGCGAACCCGGTGAGGCTCTTCGGCGCGATGTTGAACTTCGCCAGCATCCGGTCCGTGACGCTCATGCGTACCCACTTTACCAAATCGGAATGCTCGATCTACTGTCCTTGCGACCCCTCTTCCACCTGTCATTGCGAGCGCAGCGTGGCAATCTCGTGGGCGTAGCAAGGGGTTTCAGCAAAGGTCGTGTACTGCAGGAACGAACCCTAGCGGTTCCGCAGTTCTGGCCGTCACGCACGACGGCCCTACACCATGGTCGTGCCGGGCCCTATAACCCAAAATAACAACCCCGAAAATTGATACTTCGAAGTCAGTCGATCGCGTCAAATCGAAGATTTTCTACTTTGGCTTATATTTTCCGTAGCAACACAAACACAAAGGTTTGGCGAACGTGGTGTCGTTTGGCTCGCCGCAGCCATGGCAATATTTCTCGGGATACCATTCGTTCTTGAACTGCGCCCAGCTCCCGTAACATGTTCCGCACAGAGGTTTGTTGGGATCAAAGTCTATTGTGTTTCCGCAGCGAATGCAGTGGCCGGTAGTTTTGACCTGACGAGTGGGCAGGGTCGCAGGCTGTCTCCCCTTTGCTTGGATGGCGCGATTCGCGTGGCTGTGGCTTCTTCGCCCCATCGCAATCCCGCATTGCGTCCCAGGCGTTGCGCTTCTGCGTAGATGTCTTGATATAGTTGCCGGTCGGCATCCCGAGTCACCAGAATGCCCATCTCGTCGTTGTTCTGCTGCGAGAACTCATACAGGTTCATCGATGTAACAATGGCTGTGGTCTCGTTAAGATAGCATTTCGCGTGCAAGTTGGTGACGAAACCAGTTTCTTGGGTGGTCAAGCGGTCAATCCATTCCCGTTCCGCCGGCTGCATTTCCTTCTTGCCGTAGACAAGCGTGAAACGGATCTTTCTCCGGTCCGCATCCTCTATGAAGTTCTGCAACCGCTGATTGACTTTCAGGTAAGGACTGATGATGGTTATTTCGTCCTGTGCAAATTTGATGAGATTTTCCAACTCGGCCGATATCTGGGTGGTTGTGAGGAAGCGGGCCATGAGATTTCTCCGGGAAAGGTTTTCGGGATATTAGCATAGGGGACCGGTACGGAATATTCACAACCCGGCATTCTTGGAGTATTTCGTCGCATGATACGCGGCGTCGACCGACCTGCCGACGCCCGCCAGCGGAGGATGGCAAGCAAAACTTGACCGGACAGCAGTATTGTCATGGTCGGCGCTGATCATTGATTGACCGACACACATTAATGTTCAGGGCTGCTGTATTGAGTTTAATACTACAGTCGCGCTTCAAGGGAAGGACTCATACCACTGACCGTGCCCGAGTTAGACGGCTGTCATGCAGGCTGCTGTGACTACTTTATGAGAGTGCTGACCTGCCTATCCGGTAGCCGTGGTGGAGCTGGCGGCACCAAGCCAGAGCCTTGGAATCCGTTACAAGAGGCACTTTCAGAGGCCCGCAATTCAAGTGCAACTGTAATATTAAGCCCCATCGGTCCAGCACCGCAACGCCAGGATCCTGCGGTCCACACCGAGCCAGCGCCGTTCGCCCCCCGGGCTCGCGTCAACGAAAGCCTATTGGGGCTAAACCTTGCGCCTGGTTGCTGTCCAAAATCAGCCGGCTCCGTCGATCCAGAGCCGGCTGCAAACGTCGAAAGGACTATCTGATCGCGAGAGCAGACCTGCTATGCACCCTTCTCAGGCAACATCAGATAATGCGGCTCACCGTACAGCACTTGTGTGCGCAGCGCATCCGCGTCCGCCGGGGCCACGCCAGCATACGGATCGATGCTCCCCCACGGCGTCGAGCGTGAAGCGAACCGGAAGTGTTCTGTCCTGCCATCCCGGAACTTAACGTCCCAGACGATATCCTGCCCCTCATAGTGCGGCTGCACCTCGGCGCCCAGCGGCACGAAGTCGGCGTAGCCGCGCACGTGGACCGCGTTTTCTGGGCACAACTTCACGCAGGCATAGCACTCGGAGCACATATCGGGTTCCTGGTTGCTGCCCTTGTTCACGACTGCATCTAATACCATCAGGTCGTTCGGACAGATATACACGCACTGCGGTCCGCCGTGCACGCCGGCGCAGGCGTTGCAGGCGGACGGATCGACATACGTAGGCACGGGATTCTCCTAAAAATGGGCGGCAACACCCGCTCCACGGCAAAAGTCTGCGGCGCATTGTAGCATCAATCTCTGAGCGAATGTGTTCAGTTCATGCGTGAGCGATCGTTGCTTCGAGACGCCGCGCCAACGCATCAAAATCCTCCGGACACTTCAATCTGATCGCGCTGATATTACGCGATGCCTCCTCGCCCAACGTCCTACGGCCGCCGCCCGGTGCATTTGTAAGACCTCTCTGCGCAGCTAATGGTTCGAAATATTGTTCCTTTACGTTAACTTCGGCGCGGACGTTTTGCCATCTCCAAGTGCCTGGCAGATCCAACCCGGCTAGGACCCACGTTTCCACCTCTTCCCAAGCATTTTCGGTGAAAAATTTGGGACCGTTTTCGAATTCGTTCTCGATCTGAGCCAACCGTTGTCGGCGTCCCGCTTGACCGTCTCGATCGACGCACAATATGAAGATGTCCGTCATTGCCTGCCGTTTCTCCACGATTTCCAGCAGACGTTCAGACTTCAGAGCCTCATCGACATTGCCCAACACTGGATCCTGACAAACCTCAACGCGCGTATTGCGCGCGCCGATCTGCTGAAATAGCCGGGTGAAAAGCGGTTTCAGAATGTATTGGTCTTTGCTCGGGTGTTCGGGAATTATGAGGACGTTCATTCCTCCGCGTCCCCCTCTCCGTCCTCAGTATCAGATCCTCCCTCGGAAAAATGCATCGCATTGTCCAGCCAATCACTGGTCAACAACCACTCCAAACCCTTGGATTTTCTCAACTGCCGCAAGTCATACAAATCTGCTATTGGACGAATGACGCTGTCCTGCCAATGTTCATCCCGATACACGACGGAAGTGTGCTCAAAGGTTTCGTCGTTCATCCATGCGAGCAAGGCCGGTGAATGCGTGGTGGTGATCACCTGAATGTTTCCCTTGGCCGTCTGGCGTTCAATCAGGTCGATCAGCAGCCACAGCCGGCTCGGGTGAATTCCGCTGTCGATGTCCTCGAAAAAGTAGATCCCATCAGCGTGTTCATCTAGAAGGATGGCCAACATGGCTAGGAACCGCAGCGTGCCGTCCGACGCGCTATACGCGGAAACTTTCCGACCATTCCGCTCTTGGATGTAAAGATGCACGCGTCCGCTCGGGTCCCGTGGGAAGTCAAAGCCTTCAACGTCCATCGGCGTCAGTTCTTCTAGCCAAGACAGCAAGGTTCGTTGGCGGTGATCATCGGCACAAATTGCTTCCAATGCGGTGGGCAAATTTTGCCCGTAGTCCCCCAGAGATATGGCACCCGGGATCGATGGCTCGCGCATCCGTTGGGGCATTGGCTCCAGAAATCGCATCCCCTCGATGAAGGAACACATAAGGGATCGGAGTCCCTCGCTTCCCGGATCCCGATCGAGCGCACGTGCCAATGCCGGTCTAAATTCTTGGATATAGTGCCAATCCGGTTCGGATGTCACCAACCCAAATATCTGCCTATCCTCGACGGACATCATCTCCGTCAACAGGCGAAACCCGTCCGCAGCCTCAGGGTTTATTCCGACTGTGCAGGAATAATCCATGCCTTTCCCTTCAGTGATCACGGTCAGTTTCGCGTAGAATTCATCTCCTTGGTCCTTGATACCCCCGGACTTTCTAACTATCTCGTTGGGAGCCCCACGTATCGCCTCCCATTCAATCTGCCCGCCCGCTCCCACCTTCCCACCTATGGCTTCCGCCAGCGTATACCCCCGCCCGATACCATGCAGGAACCGAAACGCGTCCCGAATGTTGCTCTTCCCGCTAGCGTTCGCCCCCACTATCACCGTGAAGGGGCCGAGCTTCAGCGTCTCGTCCGCAAAGTTCTTGAAGTTTTTGAGCCGCAGCGAAGTAATCATGTTGGGGCTCCTCACAGGCCTGCGTCCATATTATATGCCTCTTGAGCCAGCGCTCTGGGTAGCCGCAGCCGGGCGGGACTAACCTATCCTTGCCCCTCCCCCACCTCCCCGCTACAATCGCCCCACGCCATCAATAGGCGTCCTGGAGGCTCATTGACAACCGCCACGCCGGTCGCGCCCGGAGCGCCAAGCATCAAGAACAATCGGGCATTCGTCCTCGGTAGTCTTTCCGTGGGACACGGCCTGTCCCACATGTTCGACCAGGGCTTCCCCCTGCTGATCACCGAAATCGCGGCCGCCATGGGATTGAGCACCATACGCACCGCCTCTCTCTTCGCCGTCCGCCAGGGCGGCTCCAGCGCCACCAGCCTTGGTGGCGGCCCCGTAATCGACCATCTCAAATCCTATTGGGGCATCATCCTCACCGCCTGTATGCTGGGCCACGCCATCACCTTCGCGGCAATCGGCGCCGCTCCCACTTTCGCCCTCCTCGTGACGGTCGTATTCCTGCTATCCATACCGGGATCCCTGTGGCACCTCCCGTCCTCGGCGGCCATCTCCCAACGCTTCCCCGACCGGCGCGGATTCGCCATCTCCATGCACGGGTTTGGTTCCAACCTCGGCAACGTCAGCGGGCCCGTGATCGCCGGTGCGTTGCTGGGTGCAAGCTTCATCATCTGGCGGCACGTCTTCTTCATCTACGCCGGCCTGGCTTTGATCATGGCCGCCATGGTGTGGTGGTCGCTGCGCGGGCTTGGGCGGGAGGCCAATGCGTCGCCGGTCATGAGCTGGGGCGATCAGTTTGCCGGCGCCGTTACCCTTCTCAAGAACCCGGTGGTCATGGCCTTGATCTTTGTGGCCCTTCTGCGCGGCATTGGTCTCAACGCGCTGTTCAACTGGACTCCCTTTTACCTGCGAGAAACCCTGGAGATGAGCACACTCCAGGCCGGCGTCTACTATGCCCTTCTCACCGGCATGGGCATTGTGTCCGCGCCCGTGCTCGGCTGGCTGTCCGACAAATGGGGACGCAAGGCGGTCCTCGCCCCCGGCTTCGTCGTCGCTGCCCTGCTGTCGCTTGCCGTGGTCAGCGTCGGTTCCAGCCTGCTCCTGATCCCAGTCATGGCCGGCCTCGGTCTCTTCAGCTTCGCCCTCCACCAGATCATTCAGGCCTCCGTGCTGGATTACGTCGGCCAGGGCACAGAGGCCACCGCCATCGGCCTCCTCTTCGGCATCAATGGTGTGATCGGCATCGGCTCGCCCTTCCTCGCCTCCGCCATCATCGAGCATTGGGGCAGCTACGGAACCGTGTACTACTATGCCGGCATCCTGACCATGATCACCGCCTTCATCATCCTGGTGATCCCCCTGCGCAATCCCAACGCCGACCAGGCCGAAAGCGCTTAGGGCGCGCAAACTCCGTCATTCCGGCGAAAGCCGGAATCTAGGTGCCCTTGTGACCAAACACGTGCCCGTTGGTTGGCACATTGGTCGAACGAGTTGACGCTTGGGCCGAAACACGATAGCGAAAAGGCCGCAATGGACCGAACGTAGGAGATTTGGATTTTGCCTAAACGCCAATGAACTCGATTTCAGGCCAATTGTCTTGGTCGTTCTAGTGGCAATGAACTTTTACTGTCGGACTATCGGCTCGCTAGAAATTCCAATATCTCGCCCAAGTGCCCGACATGCGCTTGTAGCTTACGAGCATTGTCGAGCAACTCATGGATTCCATCTTCCGACAGTTCTACCGTTTCGCCGTCGTGTTCGATTTGCAGACGTGAACCTCGGTCTTTGTCGCGGTCGGGGTTATCACTTCCGACAGTCACAGCACTCAAGCCCACCTGCACCAATTGTCCATGGGCCAGCGCGTTCCGTTCTCCCTGGGTTTTGGCAAACGCATCGATGATGGCGTTGATACACTCTTCCATCGCTTGGCCACCATCGGCTGATTTTGCCGACGCTGACGCTACAATTTCTTTCTTGCGTTTTTTTAGGCGTTCAATATCCGCTGACAGGTTGCTGCCAGGCTTATGGCCGGGCACCTTCACCATCATTGCTCGCAGGTTGTTCTCGGCCAGCGCGTAGCCCAGCACAATCTCTCCGGCCACGTTGACCACGTCCGGGCTGACGCCCGAAACGACGTTTGGCGAACGGGTCAGGAACGCCTCTGACTTGAATTCCATGTCTAGCGTTATCTGGCGATTACATGGGGTAGTAATCCCCGTGTCCTTGCCGCAGTTAGCGCAAAGGTAGTGGCAAGCCTCGCTGGGGTGGTCGTCGGGGACGGCGTTGCATTTGATGTGCTGCGTGTTCCAACCACACGACGAGCAAAAATCGGGACCGTCGGGACCCTCTGAAAGTTCGACGCCGAATGTGTGGAAACGATATTCCACACGGTGAGCCATGCCGATTTCATTTTGCTAGATGGTCGCGTGGAGGTTCTGACACAGTTCGTCGGCGGCAAACACTTGCTCCAATTTCGCCGCCAAATCCTGGCTGTTCATGTAGTCCTCTTCCCCGTAGGAAGAATAGGCAACCCAATTGAATTTATCTCCTTCCGCTCCACGCTCGACGCTTTCGGCGTTGGCGTAATTCCCAGGCGCCATGTACGTATCCAGTGCGGATGAATTTGGTCAGTGAGGATCAGATGTTAGCCCGTTGGCATCACCCAGCATAGCAAGGATAGTTTCTTTCGTTTCCTGCATAGTGATCGTCATTTTAGATTCCTCGCATCAGTATGGTCGTTTCAGTTCCTCATTGTCGGCTTGTTAACTTGTTAAGGCGTGTCGTCGAATAAATTTTCGTCATCCTCGCGCAGCAGGAATCCAGAATCGTTATACAACGAGCACGTGCTTGGTCACGAGAGCCCCTGGAATCCGGCTCTCGCCGGAATGACGCGATTCGACGACACGCCACGACAGCCGTACAAACTGGCCGCTGCCATGGCGGCTCCGAAAGTTCCGAGCCGGTGATCGAACCTAATGTATCCGTCACCAGCGCCACGCCGCGCGCCCTTCTCATTGCCGCCCGGATTGCCCCGTGCTACCATGACTCTCGTCATGGATCAGCAGCACATCCGCAATTTCTGTATCATCGCCCACATCGACCACGGTAAGTCCACCCTGGCCGACCGCCTCTTGGAAATTACCGGAACCGTGCGCCCCCAGGACATGAAGGCGCAGTTCCTTGACCAGATGGAACTGGAGCGTGAGCGCGGCATCACCATCAAGGGCAAAGCGGTGGCGATGAAGCACCGCATCCCGGATGGTACCGAGTACCACCTCAACCTGATCGACACCCCTGGCCACGTCGACTTTTCTTACGAGGTCTCACGCGCCCTCGCCGCCTGCGAAGGCGCGATTCTGGTAGTTGACGCCACCCAGGGCGTCGAGGCGCAGACCATCGCCAACACCATGCTGGCGTTGCAATACGACCTCGAGATGATCCCCGTCATCAACAAGGTCGACCTGCCCTCCGCCGAGCCGGACCGCGTCGCCGCCGAGTTGGAGCAGATCTTCGGTTTCCGCCGCGACGAGGTGATGTTCGTCTCCGCCAAGGATGGACTCGGGTGCCGCGAGCTCCTCGACGCCATCGTCGACCGTGTTCCTGCTCCCAAGGGAACCGATGGCGCGCCCTTCCGTGCCCTCGTGTTCGACTCCACCTACGACACCTACAAGGGCATCATCGCCTACGTCCGCGTTCGGGACGGCCACATCTCCCAGAATGACCGCCTCCGCGTCATGTCCTCCGGCCGTTCGGTCGAGATCATGGAAGTCGGCGTGTTCGCTCCGGAACCCACTTCCACCGGCGCTCTCCAGGCCGGCCAGGTCGGGTACGTCGCCACCGGCTTCAAGGACGTGCAGGAGTGCGCCGTCGGCGACACCCTCACCAACAACGCGGAACCCGCCGAGGACCCGCTACCCGGTTATGTCGAACTGAAGTCCATGGTCTTCGCCGGCCTCTATCCTTCCGACGGCGAAGGCTACACTCGCCTCCGCGCCGCCCTCGAAAAGCTCAAGCTCAATGATGCCTCCCTGGCCATCGAGCCCGAAAACAGCGGTGCCCTGGGCTTCGGCTTTCGTTGCGGTTTCCTCGGCCTCGTGCACCTCGAGATCGTCCAGGAACGCCTCGAGCGGGAATACGACCTCGACCTGATCGTCACCGCTCCCAGCGTGGCCTACGAGGTGCTGCTTACCAACGGTGAGGTCATCCGCGTCGACAACCCGTCCCTCCTGCCGTCGCCCAACTCGATCTCCGAGGTTCGCGAACCGATCCTCGGCGTCACCATCGTTGCCCCCAGCCGCGTTGTCGGTGCGATCATGGACCTGATGCACAATCGGCGGTCCGAGTTCCGCCGCATGGAGTACATGCAGGGCAGTGCCGCTTCCGACGGCGACTCCGGCTCTAGCGATCCCGACGGCCAGAACCGCGTGGTCATGGAATACACCATGCCCCTCGGTGAAATGCTGGCCGACTTCTACAACCAGCTGAAATCACGCACCCAGGGTTACGCATCCCTCGACTACAGCTTCGAAGGCTACCGCGCCGCGCCGCTGGTCCGCATCGACATCCTGGTCAACCAGACCCCAGTCGAAGCCTTGAGCATGATCAGCCACCGTGACACCGCCGTCATCCAGGGCCGCAGTATCGTCGAGAGACTTCGCACCGCCATCCCGCGCCAGATGTTTGAGGTTCCCATTCAGGCCGCTATCGGCAGCCGCATCGTCGCCCGCGAGACCGTCCGCGCCATGCGCAAGGATGTCCTCTCCAAGTGCTACGGCGGCGACATCACGCGCAAGCGCAAGCTCCTCGAAAAGCAGAAGGAAGGCAAAAAGCGCATGAAGCGCGTGGGCCGGGTTGAAGTCCCCCAGGAAGCCTTCCTGAGCATCCTCAAAATCGGCGAAGACGGCTAGGCTTCGAAACTCGCCAGCCACCCGAACCGACGCTAAAAGGGGCCGCGCACTGCGGCCCTTTGATTGGTCCCTCATCCGGAAAGCGCTAGAGGATATGATACAGCATCCGGTGGTCGCGCAGCACGTCCTGCGCGAAGTCGTTCTCAACCTCGCGCCAAACCGAGTGAATGTGGTTCGCTTCGTTCTGGACGTTGTCGAACTCCACGATGAACTGCCCGCCGTGGATCCGGTAGTAGTGGTCCCGGCTCCGGTCCAACGCGCCGGCCCAGACCAGCCGGTAGTCGTCCAACCCCGTCTCCCGGATCGTCGATAGCCGCTGCTCCGCCACCGGCGCGGGAACCCCGTTCACGTATTCCCCGATCAGCGCCATCAGGATTTCCCGCTGCGTGCCGTTCATCTCGTGGCCCGCCAGCCCTTCTTCGTCATGGATGGCCTGCTTGCTGCTGTTGTAGCCTAGGATGTCCCACGGCGCTTTGTCGTGGATTACCGCCTTGCCGCGCTGGCCGGCGTCCAACGATCCCATCAGATCGATCGCCAGGTCCTCCCGCCGCCCCAGAATGCGCAGGCCTTCCTTCGACCCTTTCCGCACTTCCGCTGGATTCGCGCCCAGGAAGAACGGCGTCACCGCGATTACCTGGTCGCCCCATACGCTGTAGTGGATCGACACATGGTGCCCTTCCACCCGCCATCCCCAGGGATCATGCCGGCCCGGGTCACCGAAAACGGTCCAGTAGTACAGCTCCGGGTCTCGCGGCCAGGTCACCTGCCCCCACTCCGCTTCCAGCGGACCCAGCACCAGCTCGTGCTCGATGATCGAACGAGCCTGCTGGTTCGACTCGTCGGTCAGTCCGGTGGCCAGCAACTCCATGGCCAGGTTGCTCTGCTGCTCGGTCATGTCACGCAGCGGCAGCCCGTGCCGGTTCAGCGGCGGGTAGTACCAGAACAGTCGCTCCCCATCCATGTAGTGATATGTCGCTTTGCCCCGCTGGTTGCTGTCCAGGCTCGCCACCCAGCGCCGGGCGGCGTCCACCATCGCGGCGGTAACTGGGAGGTGCGGATGCGTATATCGGCCAGTTGTCATCTCGGATGACCTCCTGCTTGTTCCTGATGTCGAACTCCGCCGCAGTGTAGAAAAGCCCGTCATAAGGTGTCAAGAACGCTCAACCCCCTACCGTACCCACGTGCGTTCAAACTGTCATTGCGAACGCCCCGTCCCTTGTCATCGCGAGCGCCATCCCCCTTGTCATTGCGAGCGCCCCGTCCCTTGTCATTGCGAGCGCAGCGCGGCAATCTCGTCGGCGTAGCAACGGCTGTCGTTCACGTCAGTCCGTGCCCCAGCCAGATTGCCATCAACGTTCGAAGGCATATTCGCGATGGCGAACTGTGGCAGTGTGCACGCTCGCGATACTGCACTCATATGACAGCCCCGTCACGGCGGGTCTATAATATTGGCCTCATAACTACCCTACCCCACGCGGATAATTGATGTCCCATGCCTAATTTCACCGAACGCCTTCGTGCCGCCAGTGAAGCGGCCAATAGCCTTCTTTGCGTCGGCCTGGACCCGGATCCCGCGCGCATCCCATTGCCTAGCGTAACCGAGTTCAACCGCGCAATCGTATCGGCCACCGCCGATCTGGTCTGTGCTTTCAAACCCAATTTGGCTTTTTACGAGGCCTTGGGCTTGCCGGGTTGGAGCGCCCTTGAGAAAACCGTCCGGCACATCCGCGACGTCGCCCCCCACAGCATCATCATCGGCGATGGCAAGCGCGGGGATATCGATTCCAGTGCCGCCGCCTACGCCACTGCAATGTTCGACGTATGGGGCTTCGACTGCGTCACCGTCAATCCCTGGGGCGGCATGGACACCGTGGAGCCTTGGCTCACCAACCCTGAGAAAGGCGTGTTCATCTGGTGTCGCGGCTCTAATCGCGGCGCGGCAGACCTCCAGGACCTTGCGGTCAGCGGCGTGGGCAACCTCACCCAACCAGTCTACCTTCGCTTGGCCCGACGATCCCAGCAACGCGCCTCTCAGGGCAACCTCGGCCTCGTCGTCGGCGCCACTGCCCCCCAACAGTTAGCCGAAGTCCGCCGCATCTGTCCGGATCTGCCCCTGCTTATCCCCGGCATCGGAGCCCAGGGCGGCGATTTGGCCGACTCCGTTCGCTGCGGTGTGGACTCCCACGGACGTTTGGCCGTTATCAACGCGTCGCGTTCCGTCATCTACGCCTCTTCCGGCGCGGACTACGCCTCCGCTGCCCGACACGCCGCTTCCAGGCTGCGGGACGAAATCAACTCCACCCTCGACTCAATGGGTTTGGGATGGCAGTAATGTTGGGACGGAAGCAATGACCGATGTCGGAGATCTGAAACCCGGCGACATCGTCCGTTTGAAGAAGCCCCACCCCTGCGGCGGCTATCACTGGCACGTCAACCGGGTCGGCGGCGACATCGGCCTGCGCTGTCTAACCTGCGGCCGCTATGTTATGACACCCCGGTTCCGCATTCTCAAGCGCATCCGCGAGATTACCCGGCCTGTCGTAGACGCTGACGAACAACGCCTCCAGTGACGACAAGTTCATTGCGGTCCGCCGTGGGCCGTGGGGGTCGCTACCACAGCGTTGCCCTCCTCTGCGCCGTCGTCGCGCTGAATAGCTTTGGCATGGGCGTCATTTCGCCCGTGCTCCCGCTGTTCCTGCAACACGAGTACGGTGTATCTGCCACCGAGGTCGGCATAGCCGTCGGCTTCTTCTTCGGCATGGCCCGTCTTATCACCAGCGTGCCGGCCGGTTACCTCGCCCAGCGCTACGGGCGGCGTCGCGTTCTCGCCCTCGGATCGGCCATCAACTTGGTCGGCGCCGCTTTGGTTTCCGTCTCTTTCAGCTACGTGTGGCTCACCGGGTGGCGTTTCGTCTCCGGGTTCGGCGGCAGCATCTTCCTCACCGTTGCCACCATCTATCTGCGTGACGAGGCTACCCCCGAAAACCGCGGCCGACTGCTGAGCCTTCAGGAACTGAGCATCCTGGCTGGCCAGACCCTGGGGCCCCTGCTGGGCGGCTACCTTGCCAGCCTGTTTGGCTTGCGGGTTCCCTTGTACGTCCAGGCAGTTTTGATGGCCGCGTCCTTGCTCGTTATCATCGTGGCCCTGCCCGAGTCCCGCTGGCGCGAACAGCTGGCAACGGACGGCGCGACTCGTCGCCGCGCGGCGCCCCAGACCCAAAACCCCGGGGCCGGCGCTGCTGGCGCTCCGCCCGACCCGGCCCGTCGCCGGGGCGCGATCTGGCGGCTGATTTTCAGCCCTGCCTTCATCCTCGTCGGGATGTTCGCGCTGATGATCGTCGCCAACCGTCAGGGCGCCCGCATGAGCGTCATGCCCCTATTCGGACGCCAAAAAGGATTCGGTCCGGATGACCTCGGCCTGTGGTTCAGCGTCACCCACTTCCCACAGTTCTTCACCACCCTGATGTCCGGCTACCTGTCCGACCGCTTTGGGCGCAAGACCCCCATCCTGCCATCCATCATTCTGATGACGCTGGGAATTGCCGCGTTCATCTGGGCCGGAAACCTGTGGCAGCTTCTGTTGTCCGGTGTCTTGCTGGGCATGGGCGAAGGGTTGGGCAGCCCCGCCGGCACCGTGTTCTTCGCCGACATCGCCCCTCCGGGTTTGGAGGGCGTCACCATTGGCTTGCTTCGCACCTTCGGCGGCATCGGAACCGTCATGGGCGCGCTGGTCCTGGGCGCCATCGCCGACGCCAGCAGCTTCTCCTGGTCACTCTGGATCGACGCCATCGTCTTCGCCGCATCCGGCATCGGCCTCCTTATCTTCGTTCGCGAGACCCACCGCCGCCGCTCCGGCTGATCATCCCCTCGCTGCTGGGACCCGCTTTCGCTACATCTGTCATTGCGAGCGAAGCGCGGCAATCTCGTTCAAGCAACGGCCATAGATCCGGTCACGGCACCGGTTAGCGACTTCGTTCGGTGATCAATTCGCGTCGCCTGGGTCGATTGGTGGCGCCACGCCGCTGACCGCCAACGCTGGCGAAATGACCGGACGTTGCACCTGCACCTTCAACAGCAGCAATCCCCCAATCACAAGCATCAGCGCGCTCGCTCCCAGCAGGGCCGTGTAGCCGAATCCCGGCCCGAACCAGACCGATACCAGGTCGGGCAGAGGACCCATCGCCTTGGCTCCCGCCGCCCCCATCAACGTCCCCAGGTTCACCACGGACATGTGCTGCGCTTCCCTGCCCGGGGATACCAGGTCGTTGGCCAGCGCCCAGTGCGTGGTCATGATGATACCCACCGCTCCCCCGACGACGCTTGCCACCACTACGGCCAGTAGGTACGTGCTCACCCACATCATCGCAATCGTTCCCAGCAGGGCGGCCACTGTGCCCACCGCGAGCACCGGTTTCCGCCCTACCCGGTCCGACAACCAGCCCGATGGGTAGGTCGTCAGCACCAGCATCCCGCCGATCCCGATGATCGCAACTCCCAGCGCCTGCGCCGGGTTTTCCACCTGCACCTTGTCCCGAAGGAAAAACAGCCCGTAGGTCGTGTAGATCACCACCGCCGCCAGGAACGCGGCCCGCGAAGCCACGAACCAGGGTAGGTCCGGATGCAGCCGCTCCAGGCTGGTCGATTCCGGGAACGCCATCGCCGACCGGTGAAACGCCGCCATGGCGGTGCGACCCGCCTCGCGCATCCGTCGGTAGATCGTCGTTGAGCTGATCGACGCCGTGATCAGTATCGCCGCCACGAACATTGCCAGGGTCGCCCAGAGCCAGTAGGGGTTGTCCGGTCTCGAGTAGTGCCCCACCATCAGCGCCGCCACGCACAGGATGCTCGCTCCGCCCAGCGCTTCCAGCAGGGTCTTGATCGACGCCGCCTCTCCCATTCGGTTTGACGGCACCAACTCTCTGATGCTGGCCAGATACGGCGAGTACGCGATCCCCGAGTTGATCTGTATGAACAGCCACACCACCAGCAAACTGCTGTACGTGAGCGGAGCGGCCAGCGCAATCAGGGCAACCGGAATGCACACGCAGGCCCACAGCATGTACGGCAATCGCCGCCCCAGGCGCGACCGCGTACGATCGCTCGCCCAGCCCACCGGAACCTGCACCAGCGCTGCCGCCAGCATCCCGGCCAGTCCGAGAACCCCCAGCAGCGTGTTCTTGGCCGCCTCGGGCGCAACGTCCAGCACCAGGATCGGCAGGACTGCCGTGTCCATGGCCAGCACGAACCCGGCGAGTCCGAAGCTGTATGCGTTCAACCGGGCCAGCGACCACTTTCCCCAAGCTTCCGTCGCCATCGCCGAATCGGGATGTGTACTGTAACCGTATGCGTTCATAGTGGTCTTATGAACTCTGATATTCGTCGTCTAATGCATCTGCCACATGCTACAATGCCGCCGCCGGGGTATCAAACCCGGTTTCAACGTATTTAGTGGACAAACCCGTTCCCATGAGTCGGCCCATGAGAACTTCCATGCCTTCGGTTCCTTGGGCGCGTCGGCTCTACTTGCCTGCAATTCCCCTGCCATCCAATTCCCCTGCCATCCAATTCCCCTGCCATCGATGACCGGCCCTCTCCCCAAACATTAAGGTTTTCCGACCGTGCGTATTTGCTCTTTGCTGCCCAGCGGAACCGAAATCCTGTTCGCTCTGAATTTGCAGGATCAGATAATAGGCGTTACCGACCTCTGCGACTACCCGCCCGAAGCCACCGCAATCAGGGTGGTCTGCCGCAGCCGCATCGATCCCTCGGTTATGTCCAGCGAGGAAGTCGAGGCGGAGATGCACCGCATCCTGTCCGCCGGCGAAAACCCGTACGACCTCGATGTCGATTGGCTCCAGGCCGCCGCTCCCGACCTGGTGATCACCCAGGATCTCTGCTACTTCTGCGAAATCGACGCCGGCACCGTCCAGCGAGCCGTCGCACCCATCCCCGCGCCGCCAACCGTCCTCAACCTGAACCCCCGCACCTTGGAAGAGATCCTCAATAGCTTCCTGGAAGTGGGCATGGCCTGCTCCGTGCCGGATCGTGCGCAATCGCTCGTATCCGCCCTCAGAGAGCGTGTCGACGCGGTGGCTCTCAAAGTGGACGCGGCCCGCACCAGGCCCGCGGTTTTTTCAGTCGAGGGTGTCAATCCCCTGGTTATCGGCGGCCATTGGGTAACCGATCTCCTGGTCCGGGCGGGCGGCCTGTTGCCCGAGCGTTTTGTCCCAGGCTGCCCCGCCGAACGCATCGCTTGGGAAGACGTGGTCGCCGCACGACCGGACAAGTTCTACATCGATCTGTGTTCTTCCGATCTTTCCCGCAGCGTCCGCGAAATTCCCTGGCTCGCCGCCCATCCCGGCTGGAACGACCAGCCCGCCGTGCGCTCTGGCGAAGTCTACCTGATCGACCATAGCACCCTGAGCCGCCCTGGCCCTCGGGTCGTCGACGGCCTCGAGCTGTTGGCGCAGCTCACCCATCCCGACATGTTTGAGGGCCGTATCCCGCCGAACACCGTCTTGAAACTCGATCCGGTCGCAGCCCAAAACGATCCGGAGTTCGTCGGCGACGCCTTCAAACCTTGGCCCGGCACCGGGGATGTTGGCGCTCCACTGGTCGGCATGGCGATCGGATCGACCTCGGCATGACCGACTGGCATTAGTGATATTGGGCAGGTATAATCATCGCCAACCTAACCGGGGGTGAGCGCGCAGTGGTTAGTCAAGATGAGTTCCGGCAGGCCATGTCAAGGTTTGCGACTGGGGTCACCGTTATCACAACGATCGATCCGTCGGGTAGTCCCCACGCCATGACCGCCAACGCATTCACTTCAGTTTGCCTTGATCCGCCGACTCTTTTGGTGTGTGTGGCCCATAACACCATCACCTACGGCTATGTTGAAGAACGGAAGCGCATCGGGGTCAACGTGTTGCGCGAAGAACAGGAAGTGCTGGGCCGTTACTTCGCCCGCCGACCTGAGCAACGGGAAGGTAACCCAGATTATTCGTACACCATGGGAACGCACGACGTGCCCGAGCTGGACGGCTCCATGGTCTTCTTCAATTGCGACATCGTCGGCTCCCACGTCTACGGCGACCACACCATCTACGTGGGCGAAGTCCGTGAGATGAAAAGCACCGGGGATGAGGCCAACCCATTGATGTTCTACGATAGCCACTGGTACCATCCCGCCCACGAATAAGCCGCCCAATCGTCCTTCTATCCAATCGACAAGCCAACGAGGGCAGGCGTAGAACCTGCCCTCTAACATACCGGCGCCCGAAGATCCTGTTGCTCTGTATCATCCCGCAAGGTCGACCATGACCACCTCCGCAAGCAACCCTGCCGATACCAACGCTCTGCACTTCGGCGCCAGCATGGCTCTCCCTGCCAGCCGCACCGCCGAGCAGGCGCGCCTCATGGAAGAGCTCGGCTTCGAATACATGGGAGCCGGCGAGCACTTCATGCGCGGCCGCCCGCCCGGCCCTACCCACGCGGCCCTACCCTTGCTCGCCGTTGCCGCCGGGGCAACCCAGCGAATGCGCGTCGTCACCTCGGTCACCCTGGCTCCCTTCTACCACCCTCTCATGCTGGCCCGCATGACCGCCACCCTCGACATCGCCTCCGGCGGACGGCTTACCCTCGGCGTCGGCGTTGGCGGCGAGTTCCCCATGGAATATGAGAACTCCGGCCTCGACATCCGCCGACGGGGCCGTCGTACCGACGAATGCCTCGACGCCCTCCGTCGCCTCTGGACCGAGGACACCGTCTCCTTCCAAGGCCGTCATTACACGCTGGATGAAGCCGCCATCAACCCCAAACCCGCACAGCAGCCTCACCCTCCCGTCTGGGTCGCCGGCCGTCGTGACGCCGCCATGCGTCGCGCCGTCCGCTACGGGGACGGCTGGCTGCCCTACTTTTACAGCCCAGACCGCTATCGCGACAGCGTGTCTAAGATCGCTTCTTTCGCCGAGGAAGAACAACGCGATATCAGCAACTTCCAATGGGCCTTTTTCCCTTACATCACCTTGGCCCCTACCGAGGAGCAAGCCGCCCGCGTTGCCGCCGCGGCCCTCGGCGACCAATACCTCTACGGCGGCGAGTTCATTAACATCGTGCGCCGCTATTGCCTCTTGGGTACTCCTCGCATGTGTATCGAAAGGTTGGAAGAATACATCGCCGCCGGTGCCCGGTACATAATTTTCAGTATCGCGGCGCCTCGTGAGGACCGGCGCCGTCATCTCGAAGTGATTGCCAAAGATATCGTCCCCCACTTTAGTGGGCGTTGATTTCACCTGCATCGTTTGGCAGGGCAATCGCATTACACACGTCCTACATGGGTCTCAGCGCCAGTCAGAAACTCGAAAACCGTTAGGTGAACGAAACGAAACAAGGACGATGTTGCAGGGTTTGGGCATTGGATCCGGACCATCGTCGCGATAATCGCAGTGTAGTAACCCAAAATCTGCTGGCGCTGCGTGAATGCTAAATTTTGCACAGCAATAATCTGCGGTGTCCATTATACCAATATACCGATATACCAAATGCGCAAAGTGCGATTTCACCCGCATCGTGTGGCCAAAGAATGTTGGCGTCTGTGCCGATGTTGTATAATGATTTTCAACGTCTACTCCAAACTCTCAGTAACCACCGCTCCTGTCCAACGTCATCGGAGTACGTGAGCTAATATGAGCGTTATTGAATTGCTCGATACTAAATTCGACGGGACCCCCGCTACTCAGTCGCCGGTCTCCGTTCGGCCCCAGGGCGACCGCACCAGACGGGTGATGATGGTCCAACCTGCGTCCACTGGTGGCAACTTCGAATACATCGCCATCCCCCGCCAGGGCATGCTGGTTCTCTCCGGAGCCTTGGCCCAATGGGAAGGCCCATACGTCTACGAACGGGATATCTGGTTCGAAGACCGCCTGGGCCGTATGGATCCCGACAAGGACCTCGACAGCGTGCACGTTCTGATGATCACCTCCCTGATCAACGAAACGCCTCGCGCTTACGAACTCGCCCGACAGGCCCGCGAGTTCCATCCCGAACTCGTAATCCTCGGCGGCGGCCCTCAGATGAGCCCTCTTCCAGAAGAGGCCATTGCCCGCGGCGGATTCGACGCCATCGTCAATCGCGAAGGCGAGGACATCGTCGGCCAGTTGTGCGACATCCTGCTCACCTGGCGCGATGACCGAAAATATCAGTACCTCGAGCGCGTTGCCGGCATCTCCTTTTTGCGGGACGGACACGTGACCCAGACCCGCCGCAAGGGTCTTGTCGCCCCCGACTTTGTGCCTCTGCCCGACTTCCGCTCCATCCGCGGCCTGTCCCCCATGAACCCCATGGCGGGCGGCGTCTTGGAGACCGTTCGCGGCTGTACCGAAAACTGCTCCTACTGCCAGGTCATCCAGCAGTTCTTGGGTTATCGCCTTATTGATCGCGAGACCGAGTTCAAGCGCATTGAACAGCTGGAGGGGCTCGCCGCGGACGGCTTGATCCACACTGGCCGCAACGGCAAGTTCAACGTCTTCATTTCTGACGACCTGCACACTCCCCCGTTGCGCGCGGTCAAGTTCCGCAACGAACGGCTGGAGCGCCTCAAGGGCTGGGCCGAACGAACCGACTCAATGAACATGATCTGCCAGGCCCGCGCCGAAATCGGTCAGGACGATGAGTTGGCTGACGCCCTCTTGGACGCCAACGTCAAGATGCTCTACCTCGGCGTCGAATCCAACAACGCCGAAAGCCTGGCTGCCGTTCGCAAGCGGCAGGAACCCGGTCAGATGGAGAGAGATCTGGTCCACCTCAACGAAAAGGGCTTCTCCGTCGTCGCCATGACCATCATCGGTCTTCCTTACGACACCGAAGAATCCATCATGAACTTGGCCGACTGGGTTACCCAGCACAGCCGGTACCAGACCGCCAACCTCCTCACTCCGTTGCCCGCTACTTCCAACTGGGATCTGAAACCCCTGAACGCAGAAGGGGGTATCCTTCAGGAAGGTGAAATGCGGCCTTACGAACTCTACACCGGCCGCCAGCTCGTACATGAGGACGAACGCTGGACCCTGGCCGAGAGCCGCGACCTGTTCAACCGGTACAGTGCCAAGCTCACCTCCATCGACGCCCTGTACGGACGGATCTTCCGGATCCTTGGTAACTATCGCCTGCGCCAGGCCCGCAGCGTCGGGGATCTGTCCGAGGCCGCCGAGACTATGCGTACCTGGTCTCATCAGGTCGAGCAGGCCGGCAAGGAACTCGGCGAAAACCTGAACCAGCACGTGACCGAACTGGCGGACACCCTCCGCTCGGTGAGCCAGCCCCTGTCCAATATGGGCTCCGACTTCATGGACAATCTCCGCACCACGATCAACGAGACCTCCGAGGCCCTGCGGGTTTACGCCGAGCGCGCCGATAGCGGGAGCAAAGACGTCGCGACCGGCATTTCCACCCGCGTCAGTGAGGTAACCCAGATGCTCAATGGCGTCTTGGATCGCGGTGGCCATCGGAACACTCCCAATCAAGCGAGATAGCATGACATCCAGCAGCGCTTCTGGCCGCAGGGTGGTGGTAACGGGTGTGGGAATTGTCAGCCCGTTGGGCCTCAACGTAGACGAGACTTGGTGCGCTGTCGCCGCTGGCAAGTCGGGCATCGACTACATCACCCGATTCGACGCGGAGGCGTTCGACACTCGCTTCGCCGCTGAGGTCAAGGGGTTCGAACCCGAGAGTTACCTCGAGCGCAAGGACGCGCGGCGCATGGACCGGTTCGCGCAGTTTGCCGCGGTGGCCGCCCAGGAAGCCTGCGCCCAGGCCGAACTCAACCCCCGCGAAATGGACCGTTACAGCGTCCACGTCGTGGTCGGCAGCGGCATCGGCGGAATATCAACCCTCACCGAGCAGCACCGGGTCCTCTTGGACCGGGGGCCCCGCCGCGTCACTCCTTTCCTGATCCCCATGATGCTCGCCGATATGGGTTCCGCTCAGGTCTCCATGGTGACCGGCGCCATGGGCGCAAACTACTGCATCACTTCTTCCTGTAGTAGCGGGGCCGACGCTATCGGCGTCGGGTGGGATATGATCCGCCACGGCAAAGCCGAAGTTGTCCTCGCCGGTGGCGCCGAAGCTCCTGTGGCTCCACTGTCCGTCGCTGGATTCAACGCACTGCGCGCCCTCTCCCGCCAAAACGACAATCCCCAGAGAGCCAGCCAGCCCTTCAATCGGAACCGCGACGGCTTCGTCTTGGCTGAAGGGTCAGCTATCATGGTCCTGGAAAGCGTCGAGCATGCCGCGGCGCGTGGCGCAGAGCCCATCGCCGAGTTGCGCGGCTACGCGGCCACCAGCGACTCTCACCATCTCACCGAACCCAACCCCACCGGTCAGAGCGCGGCCACTGCGGTTACCGAAGCCCTCGCGTCTGCTGGCCTGCAGCCCTCCGACGTCGACTACCTCAACGCCCACGGCACCTCCACGCCCTTGAACGACTGGCACGAAACCAAGGCTCTTAAACTGGCGCTGGGCGACGAGGCGTACCGCATACCGGTCAGCAGCACCAAGAGCATGACCGGTCACCTCCTCGGCGCCGGCGGAGCGCTGGAAGCCGCCTTGTGCACCAGGGTGCTTGCCGAAGGTGTGATGCCGCCAACCATCAACCTCCACGACCCCGACGACGAATGCGACCTGGACTACGTTCCCAATTCCGCGCGCTCGGGCGACGTCAACGTGGTGCTCAGCAATTCCTTCGGGTTCGGCGGTCACAATTCCGTGATCGTTTTGACTCGACCCGGTCTGTGACCTCCACGCGGCATACCCCCCCGCCCAAGCGCTGGCTGCTCCCGGCCCGGCCCGACGGCCATCGCTTCCCCTCTAACCTGTCGGCTCCCGCCGTCCAACTCCTCCTTTCCCGGGGAATCGGTGACTCCGCCGCGCTGGCCCGGTTTTTGGACCCTCCGGACGTGCCTCATTCTCCCGATTCCCTGCCCGGAGTAGACGCGGCATTGCCCCGGCTCGCCTCGGCAGTCCGCACCGGAGAAACCGTCGCGGTTTTCGGCGACTTCGACGTCGACGGCATCACCGGTACCGCGATCCTTTGCGAAACGCTCGAGCGGCTTGGCGCCCGTGTGATCCCCTACCTGCCGGACCCTGTGGCCGAGGGCCATGGGATGACCCCGCTCGCAGTGGAACGCCTCGTGTCCCGGGGCGCCACCCTGATTGTCACCGTCGATTCCGGCGTCAGCAATGCTGCGGAGGTTGCCCTGGCCAGCCTACAGGGCGCCCACGTCATTATCACGGATCACCACGTACCGCCTCCGGAACTGCCCGACGCGGTAGCCATCGTCAATCCCAGGATGGCCGGCAATCAATACCCTTTTCCCGAGCTTTGCGGAGCCGGCATCGCCTACAAGCTCGCTTCGGCTCTGTTGCGCTATCTGGGACAGCCCGACGACCCGTCGCTGCTGGAACTCGCTGCCTTGGGCACCATCGCCGATCTGGTTCCCCTCCGTGGCGAGAACCGCTACATCGTCCAGCGAGGACTGGAAGTCCTCCCGTTCACCACGCGCCGCGGCCTTCGCGCTTTGCTCCGTCGAGTCAAACTCGCCAATCGTCCCATCCGCGCCGAGAACGTTTCGTTCCAGATCGGCCCGCGTCTCAACGCCTCCGGCCGAATGGCACACCCCGAAACCTCGCTGAACCTGTTGTTGACCCGCGACGAAGGTGAGGGCGAGCGACTCACCACCCAGTTGGAACAGTACAACTCCCGCCGCCGCGACCTGACGGCCCGTTCCTTTGACATTGCCATCGAACAGGTCATGGCCACCGCGCCATTGCCGGCAATTATCATCACGTACGACGATGCGTATACCCCCGGCATCAACGGCCTCGTGGCTGGACGCCTGACCGAACTCTTCAACCGTCCCACCATCGCCCTGGCCCGTGCGGACGCGGATCACCTGGTCGCCAGCGCCCGCAGTGTCGGCGGTTTCAGCCTGATCAACGCCATCTCCCAATGCGAAGATCTTTTGGTCCGCTACGGTGGGCACCAGGCCGCCGCCGGCTTCACTGTCCACAACGAACAATACGGCGACGTGGTTGATCGTCTGAAGGGCATCGCCAACGCGGAGATGGGCCTGTTCGGACCCGAACCGTCCTTGGAAATTCACGCCGAGGGCACCCTGAACGAACTTCTCAGTCCCTCGATGGCCGACCTCTGCACCCGCCTGGAACCCTTCGGCAAGGACAATCCGGTCCCCCGGTATTTGACCCGCGGCGCCAGCGTACTAACTTGGGGCTACGTCGGAGCCAACGGTCAACACCTCAAACTACGCGTCAGCAGCGGCGGTCGAGATATCGACGCGCTAGCGTGGAATCACCCTGGTGATTGGGGCGGTTACGACGCCGTCGATCTGGTTTTCCAGCTTGCCGAAGACAGCTACCGCGGTGAGCGTCGCACCTACCTCCGCATCGACGATCTCCGCCCAGCAGTATAATTGGCGTCAGCAGGCAGAAGGAGCGGTTCTAATGACACAGCCCAAAGCCAAACCCCGCGCCCGGCTGACCAACGCGGACTACCTGGCGATGACGCCACCGGCTAACTCCGGCCCCCGCTACCAACTCATCAACGGAGAACTTATCGAAGTGTCTGGAGCCAGCGACGGCCATCAAGTGTTCCTGATGTGGTTGTGTTCCGGGTTGCTGTTGCAGGTCGAAGACTTGGGAAGCGGCGAAATCCGCATCCCACCCTACGACGTGCACATCAACGCATTCAACACCTACCAACCTGACCTGCTGTTCGTATCCAACGCCCGGCGGCACATCTTCAACCCGGATGGTAGTGGCATCAACGGCGCTCCCGATGTCGTAGTCGAAATCTTGTCGGACTCCACCCGCCGCCGCGACCTCAACGAAAAGTTGCCCGTCTATGCTGCTAACGGCGTCCGTGAAGTCTGGATCGTCGACCTCGACGCCGCCACGGTAACCATCCATTCCGGCGACGGCGACACGTTCACCCCGGTCCGAACCTTCGCCGCCTCCGACACTCTTACCTCCGACGCCATGCCCGGCGTCGCCATCGACCTGGCTCCCATCTTCGCCCGGGCCCAACCCGTGCACTGACCTGCTTCAGGCCGCAATATAATTGGCGCCAGCAGGCAGAAGGAACGGTTCTAATGACGCAGCGCAAAGCGAAACCGCGCACCAGGTTGACCAACGCGGATTACGTGGCGATGACGCCACCGGCTAACTCCGGCCCTCGCTACCAACTCATTAACGGAGAACTCATTGAAATGTCTGGCGCCACGTTAGCGCACCAATCGTTTCTGTTGGAGTTAAGCTTGGAGATGTCTTCCCAGGTGAGGGCGAACGGCATCGGCCGCATTGTCATTGCTCCTTACGATGTCCACATAGACCGACACAACACCTTCCAGCCTGATCTCATGTACGTATCCAATGATCGGCTCCACATCCTGGAACAGTTGGCCGCTACCGGCGCTCCCGATGTTGTAATCGAAATATTGTCGGACTCCACCCGCCGCCGGGACCTCAACGACAAGCTGCCCGTCTACGCCGCCAACGGCGTGCACGAAGTCTGGATCGTCGACCTCGACGCCGCCACGGTAACCATCCATTCCGGCGACGGCGACACGTTCGCCCCGGTCCGAACCTTCGCCGCCTCGGACACCCTCACCTCCGACGCCATGCCCGGCGTCGCCATTGATCTCGCTCCCATATTTGCCCGGGCCCTGGCCGTCCGCTGACCCGCCGCGCCAAACGGTCCGTCAGCTTTCCTCCGTCTCCGCCCGAGCCGGCTCTCGCCGCCCGCGCTCCGGGCGCACCAACCGCGCCCGGTAGATCAACAGCGGCACTGTCACCAGCATGATCGCCAGCGCCACCAGTTGCGCCTCGTTGAACCCCAATACGTAGGTGTTCTGTTCCTGCCGCACGAACGATATGAAGAAACGCCCCGCCGAATACCCCGCAAAAAACAGTGCGAATAGCATTCCCCTTGGCCGAATTCTGTCCCTCAACCACCACAATACCCCCGCCCATATCAGGCAGAATATCAACTCGTACGCCACCGCCGGATGCGATGCCGGCCTGCCGTAACCCAGGCTGTCCGGATCGGTGTACACCCAAGCCCAGGGCAGGTCGGAAAAACTGGACCAGTGCTCGCCGTTGATGACGTCGCCAATCCGGCCGATGGCCAGCGCGATGAGCAGCGCCGGCGCGGCCATGTCCGCCAGATGCGGCACCGGCGGCATTTTCGCCACCGCTTGGTGCATTCCCGTCCAACGCAAACCCGGGTTGTTACAGAATCTGGTCAGCCACCGCGCGTTCCGCACCGTGATGTAAGCCGCGCCCCCGGCGAACCCGCCCAGGTATGCCCCGAATATCGCGATCCCGCCGTTCCAGAAATAGATTACCCGGATCGGGTTGTACTGGTAAACGTCGTCCCAAAAGTCGATGACGTGCAGTATCCGCGCTCCGATTATCCCGCCGATGATGCACCATGTCGCCACCGACAGGATCGCGTCTCCGTCCAACCCGTCTCTCCGGCCCCATAGCCATGTCAGGTACACGGCTACCGCAACTGCGATAAACGTGAAAAATCCGTGCCATGACAGTATGAACCCGGCGGTGCGAATGATATACGGATCAAAAGGTATGCTGATTACCGCAAGAATATCCATCGGCGATTGGTATCTCCATGATCGTTGGATTCGACTTTGTTGTTCGGGTCCATCCTGTGGCTGTTCTAAGGCGCAATCGTCCGCACAAGGTACGCCGCTGCTCCCGTCCCCCGCAAGGACTCGCACACCCTGGTACGCTCACTTTCTGAAGATGGCATGCAGTACAGCGTGGGTCCCGCCCCGGAAAGTCTCGGTGGATGCTGCGTAACCTCCGCCACCCTGTCCCATACGTCCGCCAGCCCTAAAAAGATTTCCCGCGCCGCCCTTTCAAAGGCGTTGCAGCAGTCCCCGGACGTCAATGCCTGCCCGCCCAACCGACCTGCAATCTCTTGTGTTTTGCTCCCGTCCGAAAAATCCTCTGGTTTCAGCGCCTTGTACATCGTTGGCGTCTTGGCCTCGATACTGTCCGCCGGTACCACCAGCAAAACCTCCGAGGCGGAAAGTTGCGGCAGCGCGATGATTTCATCGCCCCGGCCTGTGCCCAGCGCCGTGCCTCCGGTCAGCAAAAACGGAACGTCAGAACCCAGAGTTGACGCTACCTTCTCCAGTTCCTCTCCAGGCAGTCCCAAATCCCACAGTTGATTCAACCCGGTCAGCGCCGCCGCCGCATCCGAAGATCCTCCACCCAATCCCGACGCGACCGGGATTGCCTTGTCTATACGTATGCGCGCCCGAGGAACCAACCCAGCCCAACTCGCCAATGCCATCGCCGCCTTCCACGCTAGGTTGCCTTCTCCCGACAGGTTCGCATCGTCGCACTCTACGGCCAGCTCGCCGGCTTCGCTGACCACCACTGTATCCGCCAGGTCCACCGTTTGCAGGACTGTGGACACGTTATGGTAACCATCTACGCGTCTGCCTATAACTTCCAGCGTCAAGTTCACCTTGGCGTACGCTTTGAGCGTCAGCGGTTCGGACGCCATCAATGAAACCTACCGGGCGGTTATACCGGCCGGGATCTGGAGACGCCAGCGGGCCAAATGGCGTCCAGTACCGCCCATTCAGCGATTTCCAGCGTCGCCGGACGCCTTTGCGAGTCGATCCCGGCCCTGGCCAGCGCCGCGGTCACCGTCTCCGCCGACGCCCCGCTTCCTTGCATCAGCGAGTTGCGCAACTGCTTCCTTGGAGCGTTGAACCCGGCCCGTACCAGCGCGAAGAAGTCCCCCACATCTACAACCGCAGCGGCGGGTTCCGGACGCACCGCCAATTTCAGCACTGTGGACGAAACCTTCGGCGGCGGCCGAAAACACCGAGGTGGGACCTGCGCCACCACCGATGGCTCCGCGTAGAACTGCGTCGCTACAGACAGCAACGTGAACTCGCCGGGCTTGGCGTTCATCGCGTCCGCCACTTCTCGCTGTACCATCACCACCATGACCGTCGGCGGCCTCACCGTTTCCAGGAACCTGCGCACGATCGGCGCCGCCGCGTAGTACGGCAGGTTCGCCACCACTTTGTACGGCGTCCCCACGCCCACCAATTCGTCGACGCTGACCTCGCGTCCGTCGCCCTGCTTGACCTCCAGGTTTGTCGGAAACCCCAATTTCGCTGGCAGTTCCTCGGCCAACCGTTGATCCAACTCCACGGCAACGACCCGTCCGGCCTGCTCGACCAGCCGTCGGGTCAGTACCCCTGCGCCGGGCCCAATTTCAAGAACCGTGTCCGACCCATCTGGCTCTGCAGCCGCGACGATACGATTGGCGATCCTGGCGTCCGCGAGGAAGTGTTGTCCCAGCGATTTGCGCCGGCGGCGCACGGTGGGGGGGACTGCAACGGTTTCCGGCATATTCCTAAAACACAGAGGATCTTGGTTCGTGCATCGTCATCAATGAGAACCGAAAAAGTGGCCGAGCACCTCCCGTTGGCTGCAGCCTGGGGGCGTATCGTCGGGATTGGCTCGGGCCAGGCACTCCCACGGCACCCGCAGGACACCGCTTACCGTTGCTGCCGTCAAGCCCTGGCGGGGTTCACGAGCCTGCGCCGCGTGGGACCCGGCCGTCAGCGCCATTCCCTGGGAAATTGGCCCTTGCGCCTTGCCGAGGGGAGGAATTCCACCCCGCTGTGGCGGGTTGCGGGTTCAGGGCACCGCCAGCTCCCCGTGTAGCACGACCACTCCAACCATGGTATGCCCACCCTCAAACGGTGTCAATGCGCCCGAGATTCTCAGTTCCAGATCCCTGTCATTGCGAGCGAAGCACGGCAATCTCGTCGGCATTGAATCTGCGTATCCCGTGACATCTTGTCACCCCAGCAGCTATCCTGACATCTGACCGTAATTGGCATGTGCAGGGCCTATATAGAGATTGGTTTTAAAACAGTCGGAATTGCCCGTCGGGAGCTTTGTTACCCTTGGGCAGTCTTCCCGTACGGCTCCTGTAGCCTGCCAACTTCTTCGTCTCCAGACGTTGCGCAGCACCGCGTGTCATCGGCCCCGATTCCACGACGAGAGACCCGCCTCTCTTCAGCTTGCCGGACTTGGCGTGTTCCGATGCGCGTCGGCCCGGGTTGTTTGTCGATCCGATATAGGTACGCTTGCCGTTGGAGTCGTACACGGAATAAGCAACAACGTTCTTCGATGTCCCGCTGTTTCGAGAATCTCCTCGACCGGTGGCAGGCCCAGACCGCTTGGTACCTTTCGTGCGGCTGCTGAAACCATTGCTGCCGCCATTGCGCTGACTGCGGCCACCCGCACCCTTGAGACCGCTCCTGTATGAGCCGCGCGCGGAGCCGCGACCGCCCCCACTTGTCCTGGCCATTGGCGTCTACCTCATCTCAATTCATTCGATATGGGGCAACCGGCACGAGATGCCCTTGGAATTTTATCCTACTCAGATATATCGCACCATCACACAACGCACCAAGCACGAGGATGCTGCATTCGTTACAGTTTGCCTATGAAAATAACAATGCCGAGCAGTCACCCGCCCGGCATGGTTCCTTCAGCATCCATCGCGAGCGTCGCGCCCGCAGTCGTATGACTTATGCGCTCGGCGGCGGCGGCGGAGCCGGATTGTACAACTCGACCCCGATCGTCGCCGGGAAAACACCCGCCAGTTCGTCCACCGTCCACCTGCTGTCCTTGTGGATCGTCTTCACCGGCTCCGGCTCGTTCAGCAGCGTTACCAGCCCGCCGGTCACGTGGAACACGTGGCCGTTCACGTGCTGCGCCTCGTCCGACGCCAACCAGGTCACCATGGGTGCAACGTCCTCCGCTTCACCGCGCAGCCCGCCGCCCGCCGCTATGCCCCGCGCCGACCGTAACGCTCGGGCCTCGTCCGGCACGCTGGTGGTCATTCGGGTGCTGGCCGACGGCGAAATCGCGTTGGCCGTCACGCCGTACCGACCCAGGTCCCGCGCGCACACCCTGGTGAATCCGGCGATCCCGTCCTTGGCCGCTCCGTAGTTCGCCTGGCCGCTGTTGCCGTAAAGCCCGGACGTGCTGCTGAACGTGATGATGCGGCCCGACCTCTGCTGCCGGAACAGGATGCTCGCGTGCTTCACCACCGTAAAGGTGCCCTTCAGATGCACCGCAATCACGTCGTCCCATTCCTCCTCGGTCATGTTGAAGACCATGCGGTCCCGCAGGATGCCCGCCACGGTCACCACGATATCCAGCTTGCCGAAGTTGTCGACCGCCGTCTGCACGATCTTCTCGCCGCCTTCCATTATGGCTACCGATTCCGTGCACGCCACGGCGGTGCCGCCCGCTTCGCCGATCTCGTTGACCACTTGCTGCGCTACCGAAACGTCGGCTCCGCTGCCATCCACGTTCACGCCCAGATCGCAGACCACGACCTTCGCGCCTTCAGCCGCCATCAACTTCGCGACCCCGCGTCCGATCCCGCGCCCGGCTCCGGTTACGATTGCTACCTTGTCTTCCAATAGGGGCATTATTTTGTCCTCGCTTCGTTAGCGATAGTTCCGGACAAATTGTCGATGCGCCGGAACCGTTTCTCAGGAGTTATCTCTGTTGCGCCGGCGCCGGATTGTCAATACCGGCGGTGAGGTAGCCACGCGCTTGCGACGAAAGGTCGTCCAGCTCCCAGTGTCCCGCTTCCGTCCATATGGCCCTTTCCGGCCTCGGCTGCGACATCAGCGAGACCGTATTGCCATACACCAGGAACGTCTGCCCATTAATGTTAGACGCATAGTCCGAGGACAGGTAGCACACGAACGGTGCGATCCCGTCCGGATCCAGGTTCCCCAGCTCACCGTCGGCACCCCCGCCTCCGGAGAGCGTGGCGACACCACCCCGCGCCCGGATCTCCGCCGCCGATTCGGGAATGGCCCCGATCATCCGCGTGGTCGCCCGCGGCGCGATCGAGTTCACCGTAACACCGTACCGGCCCATGTCCTTGGCCACCACCTTGGTGAAGCCGGCAATCCCGCTCTTGGCCGCGCCGTAGTTGGCCTGGCCGCTGTTGCCCACCAGTCCGGACTGGCTGCTGAAGGTTATCACTCGACCCGAGCGCTGCTGCCGGAAAAGAATGCACGCGTGTTTGACCACCGTGAAGGTTCCCTTGAGGTGGACCGCGATCACATCATCCCACTCCTGCTCCGTCATGTTGAAGATCATACGGTCTCGCAGGATCCCGGCGCAACAAACCACGATGTCCAGCCGCCCGAAGTTGTCTATGGCCGTCTGCACGATCCGCTCGCCGCCTTCCATGGTCGCCACCGATTCGGCGCACGCCATGGCGGTTCCGCCGGCGTCGCGAATTTCGCCAACCACCACCTCTGCGATCGATTGGTCGAACCCGGTACCATCAACGTTGACTCCAGGGTCAACCACCACAACCTTGGCGCCTTCTTCGGCCATCAGCTTGGCGATCCCCCGGCCCACGCCGCGGCCCGAGCCCGTGATGATCGCTACCTTTCCTTCCAGATTGTTGGGCATAATCGATTTATCCTTTCGCCGAATTTGTTGCTCAGGCGGCCGTTATTCGCGGCGCGCATCTGCTACTCGTTGCGGTTGGGCAGAGCCACCGTCGCCGTACCCGGCGTGGTCTGCTGACCCTGCGGGTTTTCCAGCCAGATCGTGCAGTCCACCAGGTTCCGCTCGCCTTCCTGGTACACCCGGGTAACGTGTCCCTTGGCTGCGATGGGTTCGCCGGGAAAGTCCATGCCACGGTACTGGCAGGTCAACCGCTGAAGCGTGGATGCCGGACCAGCCCAACCCGTCACGTAAGACCCCAACATCGCGTTTTTCAACGCCCCGTGGATGATTATCCCGGGCAGACCGATGCTTTCCGCGTAGGTCCTGTCGTAGTGAATTTCGTAAAAATCACCCGACGCTCCGGCGTATTGGACCAACTGCCGCGTGGTGGGTTCTCTCACCTCCACCGGTAGTTCCATGCCCTCGCTGACGTCTTCAAAATAAATCTGTTGGCCCATCGTGTTCCTCCCCTTGCGGCGGTCGGTCGACCATCAGTGCCGTATGGACGTGCTGGTTTGCGTCGCAACAACAGCACCAGTCTGGTTGCGATAGGTAACCTGGATGGTTGTGATCAGCATCTGCCCGATGCTGCCGGTCCGTTCACGGATGTCCTCCACGCGGCCGACGGCGGTGATGACGTCTCCCGGCCGCACATGCTCGAAATATTCCCAGTCACTGCCCCCGTCGAGCAGCCGGGTGAACGGCACTTCAAAAGGCAACTCCGGCCGCACGGCGCGCATCGCTCTCAGGAAGGTCGGTGGAGCTACGATGCCTCCGGTCTCCGCGGTGCCTTCCGTGTACGCCGGGTTGTCGTCCCCGATGGCCTCCGCAAACCGGCCAATATGACCTTTTTCGACCTCCGTGTAGGTCGGTGCGCTTTCAACTCCGATGGATTGCTCGCGCATCTCATCGGTCAGGGTGAAAGAGTTGGTGGACAAAAAGAACCTCCTGCCCGCGCGCTTACCCTGATATCTCGCTTAGGGGCAGCGGGGATCAAGACCTAAAAATTATGGTACGGGGTGGGGCGAGTGTCAAGAAAATTCTGCGCCGCACGGTGCCTCCAGCAACCATACCCCAAAATCGCTACCGGATTCGCCGTATCGGTAACGACATCCGATCACCGAACACAGTCCCGTCCCCACTCCGGTGGCCCTTTCAGGGAGGACCACGGCGTCCACCTCGCCATCCCTCTGTGTCCGCCATCCCCGCTGTCATTGCCAGTTTTCCGTCCCTTGTCATTGCCAGTACCCAGTCCCTTGCCATTGCCAGCACCCCGTCCCTTGCCATTGCCAGCGCCTCCCCCATTGTCATTGCGAGCGAAGCGCGGCAATCTAGTCGTCGCGGTCTGGCCACCTCTACGCCAGGAACCCGCCCATCCTGACGGACTGACGACGCTGCCCTCATTGCGCCTCTCCGGAGTACGAGGCGATTTCGCTACTCAGATTCGAACATCATCATGAAGGCCGCGCCGGTATCATTGCCAAGGCAAGCCGCAGTTGCTAACCTCCAAAAACAGCAGCAGGAGCCCCAAGTGACCACCCAACAGTATCAACAAGCCAGCGAGCATTTCTTGGCGCAGGCCAGACAGGAACTCGCCGACGGCGATCTCCCGCAGGCATCTGAGAAGGGCTGGGGCGCTACTGCCCAGATCCTCAAGGCCATCGCCGAACAGCGGGGCTGGGAGCACAACCGCCACCGGCACTACCACAGGATCATCAGCCGTCTCCGGGCCGAAACCGGCGACGGCGATATCCGCCGCCTATTTGGCGTAGCCAACCTGCTGCACGAGAACTTCTACGAAAACGATATGGAAACCGACGACGTAACGGACGGCCTAGACGACGTCGAGGCCTTGGTGGACAAGCTAATACCTTTACTGAGCCATACGTAGTCTCGGCCACTCTGACCCGTCGAGTAGCGAAATCGCCTCGGAGTACGGGGCGAATGACTATTCGCCCTGTACTCCGCGCCCGCCTGCCTTCTCCTTCGTCAACTCCCCGCTGTCATTACCAGCGCCCTGCCCTTTGTCATTGCCAGCGCCCTGCCCCTTGTCATTGCCAGCGCCCTGCCCTTTGTCATTGCCAGCGCCCTGCCCCTTGTCATTGCGAGCGAAGCGCGGCAATCTCGTCGTCGCGGTCTGGCCACCCCTCCCGCCAAGAAACCGTTCTGTCCTGGCAGACTGACAACGCTGCTACCATCGCGGCGTCCGGTAGTACGCGCGAACAACCATTCGCCAAAAGTGTGGCCAACCGAAAGACCCTGCCGGCCATGCCCGCCCATTTCCGTCATGCCTGCCCTCTTCCACCATGCCCGCCCATCGCCTGGATGCCTGCGAAAGCAGGCATCCAGGCGCCCCACCACACAGCGACCATCGAGCCCTGATGCCGCCATTCCTGCGGCAGCCTCCAATCGACCACTCCCCCTGTCATTGCGAGCGAAGCGCGGCAATCTCGTCGGTTCTACCGGGCTATGCCGACTACAACTTCCCGTCCCCAAATCTGCTGACACGCACCTCCCACCTCTGCCAGAACACCCGTGCTATCATGGTTCCACAGGCGAAAACTCGATCCCGACCAGGTCCCAGGCAACACGGCCACATCAGCACCAAGTCGCTACCGGCCTCTGCAGGAGACTGTCCTCGGTCGCTATAACCGGAGCAGTCCCCTCGGCCACCGCGCCTGCCACAGCGCGCCATGCTCCAGGCATCGTGCCCCAGAGGCATGGAGAATGAGAGCCAAAAACCACAGCGCAACACCTCCGGCCGTAGGGCTGATACACACCTGGGACCTGGTCAAAAACCCAATCGCCTGCAAACCAACAACAACCTGCAACCCAGCGACAAAAGGAGCAAGCCCATCGAACATCGCCTCGTGTCCCACCCGCCAGCAGCCCTTCGCCTGTCCGCTGCCGCGTCGGTCACCCGGCAATCACTACCAACCCGGTACATCTGTCATTGCGAGCGCAGCGCGGCAATCCCGTCGCACCAACAGACCCCGCTCATGGTGAACCCGTCGACCCATTACCTCTGCCTGTAATTGCGAGAATGCCTTGTGCATTCGCGGCAATCTCGCCGGAGCATGGGCGGCGTGACGCACCACCAATCGCGTCATCGCGTAAGGACGAATAATCATTCGGCTCCGCCCTTACCGGCCACCGAGCCGACCCATAGCCATTACCCATCCCATTGGGACACACCCCCCATCAAGGAGCGTCATCGATCATGGGCAGTGTCCATCATCACCAGACCCAGGCCCGGCGGTTTCTGTCTCTGGCCCGGTCCGACCACAACTCCGGCAAATACGATCGCGCCGCCAACGCGCTGGCGCGGGCGGCCTCTCACGCGGCCACGTCGGCCTTGTTCCACTGTGCCCTGTTGCGCCGGCCCACCCGGCGCAAGCTGACCAACACCCTGTTCATGCTGGCGGATGCGGGACAGATCTCCAACGGAGGGGTCCGTATCTTCCGCAGCATCTACCGGCTGCCCGACCAACTGGCTGCGGCATTACCCATCCAACGGCAGCGTCTGTCCCGTCGGGCCCGCAATCGTGTCGCGGCGTTGATCCGTTCGGTGGAGGGAGCCATCGCCGGCCGTCCCACGTCGGGACGCGGCCGCCGCAACCGTCCGCCGCGCCGACCCGCCCCGACCTGCGTGCCGGAGATCATCGCCCTGCCGGATTACAAGGAGATAGCCAAGGCCCACAACTTGGTAGGAGCGCCGTTGTCCCGTCGACCGGACCCCCACGGTTTCTACGCCCGTGGGGAGACGCCGCCGGAGTGTCCCTGCCATCCGGTGCCGCTGCCCATGCGCGACGACCACGACACCATCGAGTTGTCGCCCCTGTGGAAGCGCGCCCTGGAGCGCACCTTCCGCGTCCCCTTCCCCGATACCATCCCCGTCCGCCTGGCTTCTGCCTGAACCCATCAGGCTACCGGTTAGGGCTACCCGGCGCTGCACCGTCCATTGACTTGGCGGCTCACGTGTGGCAAAATCCGTATTTGATAATAATGATTATAGGGTTTTGCAGTGGATAACTTCTTCATGCTGCGAGGCGCACCCGTGGACGGAGGTGGCCCGTTATGTGGACCGGCGATGATTTACAGCGTTTGGTAAGCCGGGAGTTGAGCGATTATCGGTTGATCGTGGTTTCCAATCGACAACCGTACGTGTTCAAGATGAAGGACGGTGTGCCTCATGGGGAGATGCCCCCTGGCGGCCTCACTGCGGCTATCGATCCGTTGATGCGTGCCTGCGGCGGTACGTGGATCGCCCAGAGCAACGGCGACGATGATCAGGCCGCGATGGATGACTCCGGCCGTATCCAGGTACCTACCGACGCCCCTGCCTACTCCATGCGGCTGCTCAACTTGAGCGACGAAGAGAACCAGGGCTTTTACTACGGTTTCTCTAACGAGGGTCTGTGGCCGCTGTGCCATATCGCCTACACGGAACCGGTTTTCGACGCCGAGCACTACGGCTTCTATCAGTCGGTGAACCGGCGTTTCGCGGATCTCGTGCTTGACGAAATCAACGACGAGCCGGCCATTGTCCTCATCCAGGACTATCACCTCGCCCTGCTCCCCAGGTACATCCGCGAGGTCAATCCCGACGCCATCATCGGGCAGTTTTGGCACATCCCATGGCCCAATCCGGACATCCTGCGGATTTGCCCGTGGCAGGATGAAATCCTCGGCGGCATGTTGGGCAACGATCTGCTCGGCTTCCACCTCGCCGGTGACTGTCAAAACTTCCTCAACTGCGTTGATGCCAACCTCGACGCCCAGGTTGATGTGGAATATGGGCTGATCGACTACCGCGACGAGACTACCTTGGTGCGCCCATTCCCCATCAGTATCGATTTCGAAAGCCTCGACACCGAGGCCAGATCCGACGAAGTCGAAGCCGAAATGGACCGCCTTTCCCGCGAACTTGGACTGAACCGCGGCCGCATCCTTGGCCTCGGCATTGACCGGCAGGACTATACCAAGGGCATCCCCCACCGCCTCCGGGCCATCGAGCGCCTGCTTGAGAAATGGCCTCAGTACCGCGGTCAGTTGGTTTTCCTCCAAGCCGGGGCCACCAGCCGCACCAGCATCAACTCCTATATGCAGCTCACCATCGACATCGAGTCCGCGGTCAACCGCATCAACGAACGATTCGGACACGACGGCTGGCAGCCTGTCCTCTATTGGCCTACTTCGTTGCCGTCTTCCACTTTCTCCGCCCTGCGCCGCCTCGCCAGTTTCTGCGCCGAAAGCAGCCTCCACGACGGCATGAACCTGGTCGCCAAGGAGTACGTGGCGTCGCGCGTCGACGAGGACGGTGTGCTCATCCTCAGCGCCTTCGCCGGGGCCGCCCAGGAGCTGACCGGTGCGCTGATCATCAACCCTTTTGCCACCGAGCAGTTCGCCGAAGCCATCCATGAGGCGCTCACCATGAGCGCCTCCGAGCGTCGCATCCGGATGCGCCAGATGCGGAACACTGTCCGTGAAAACAACATTTACAAATGGGCCGGCCGCATCATGATGCACCTCATGCAGGCCAGCACACCCGATCACGCCCGCCTGGCCACCGCCAACACGGCCTGAGCCGGTATCCCGGATCGTTGAGTGCCGTGCCAGAGGAACTGCCGGCCGGCCTTAACCCGCTGGTCGCGGCGCAAAGCCACGTTCTTCTCTTGCTCGACTTTGATGGCACCCTGTCTGAAATAGCCTCCCGCCCCGAGGACGCGGTCCTGCGGCCGGGCAACGCCGTGATCCTGCATCAACTTTCACGCCTCCCCGGTTTCATCGTGGGGGTGGTGAGCGGCCGTTCCTTGGATGATGTGGAGTGGCGCGCCGGCGTCGAAGGTCTCGTCTACGCTGGCAATCATGGTCTCGAAATCCGCGGGCCCGGCTTGGATTACCGACACCGGGATGCCGACGCCGCGGCGACCGCTATCACGGATGCCGCCCGCTCCCTCCGAGCCAGCGTAACCGACTTTCCCGGCGTGTCCCTCGAAGACAAGACCTTCACTCTGACCGTTCACTACCGGCAAACTCCCCTGCAATACCATGATGCCGTCGCTTCTGTCTTCGACCGCGCCACGCGTCCTCTCGTCGATGCCGGGATTTGCCGCGTGACTGCGGCCAAAATGGCCCTGGAACTGCGCCCTTCTATTGCGTGGGATAAAGGTCGTGCCCTGTTGTTGATCCGGTCCCGTTTGGCTCCCGATGCTTTTCCCGTTTACGTCGGCGACGACGCCACGGACGAAGACGCCTACGGCGCGGCCCAGTCCGTCGGGGGCGTCGGGATATTCGTGGGCCCTGCCCTGTCGGACACCCGCGCCGATTGGCGCGTTGCATCGCCGGAGGATGTCACGACCTGCCTGTCTGATTTGCTTGCCAACCGCACACGGCAGTGAAACGCCGCGCCGTCGATCCCGTAGCGCATACGGCCGGACGTGGCGTCCGCGCGCCGCTCCATACGACGAGCCGCGTACCGTAAATCGGCCTATCCGTTGTGCTATCATTGGCCTGCGCCGCATCGGGTGGCCCGGCCAACACTCAATGCCCATGCTGCGGCCCTGCAGATGATAGAGGCCATCTTTTTCGATTTTTACAACACCTTGGTGCGTTTCTGGCCGCCGTTGCCTCAAATCCAGCATGCCGCCTGTCAGAATCTTGGCATCAGGGTCCCCGCCGACCGCTTGGCCCGCGGCTACGCTATCGCGGACCTCTATTTCAACGAGGAAAACCATCGTTGGCCCTTGGGCGAACGCGATGCGTTCGCCCGCGACGAGTTCTTCGCTCGCTACGAGCAGATCATCCTCGAGGAATCGGGCGCGGCCGTTTCCCTCCGTATGGCCAAACAGATCTGGGACATGGCGATCTCCGTGCCCAAGGAGCTGGTGGAATTCGCGGAAACTCGCCTCGTCCTGCAGGAGTTGAACGGGCGCGGTTATCGGTTGGCTGTCCTGACCAACCTCCGTCGCGATATGGACGAACTTACCCAGCGCTTGGGGATCCGTCAGTACTTGGAGTTCTGCATCACCAGTCGCGAAGCCGGTGAAAAACCCGCTACCGCCATATTCGAAGCCGCCCTCAACCGAATGGCATTGCGCCCGGAACAGGCTATGCACGTCGGCGACCAGCCCCGCTCCGACGTGCAGGGTGCCCGGGATGCCGGCCTCCGTCCCGTCTTGATTGACCGTGGCGGCTTTCACGCCGACGTCGCGGATTGCGACCATATTGACAGTCTGGAAGGACTGTACCCTCTGCTAGACCGTTTGGCGTCCTGCTAGCCAATATCTTCTCGCCGCTACTTCGGAGTTGCTCCCGAACCGCTCCACTCTCAGAGGTGATGCCATGACCACCCAGCCCCCGGCCCACAGCCATCCGGACCACCCCAATCCCGTGCACGTGATCGTGTGGTACGACTACATTTGACCTTGGTGCTATGTCGGCCTTGAGCGCGTCGACAAACTTTCGGAAGAGTACGATATCACCGTGGAGGGTCGGGCATACCTACTCCGCCCGGACACGCCCCAGGAAGGCCGCTTGCGGGAATCCCGCCCCGGAGAATCGGACGACGAGTTGGCCGACCCTCTGCGGACCCATGCCCGCGAGGCAAACTTGGTGATGCGGCCTCCCAAGCATACCCCCAACAGCCTCTACTCCCTTCAGGCCACTGAGTACGCTCAGGAAAACGGGAAATTCCTCGAGTACCACCACGCCGCCTACGAAGCATACTGGGATCATGGGGAGAATCTTGGAGACCCTGCGGTCCTTGCCGATATCGGCTCTGGTGTCGGCCTCGATGGTGCTGAATTGCGCGAACGCGTCGAATCGGGCCATTACGCCCAGAAAGTGGCGGACCAATATCACGAAGCTTTGGGCTACGGGATCCGCGGTATCCCTACCTTCGTTTTCGACAACCTGCTGTTTAGCGGCGCCCAGCCGTACGAGGTTTTCCAGCGCGTGATCGACAAGGCCTTGGAAAACCGCGACGCGGGCGACAACTGAAAACCGTTTGCCCCGGACGGAATGGCTGATTCTGCGTTGCCCGCCAGAGGGCCATTGTGCTAGACTGCCGCCGTTCCGAATCGGGATTTGTAACGGATTTCATAAATGGATGATGCCACGCTCCAGCTCATCAATCGGGCGGTAAGTGACCAGCCACAGAGCACGGTCACCGTCCTTTCTTCTCTGCTGGCGGTGGAGGATACCATCGGTTACATCCCAACCGAGGCCGTCGAGGCCGTTGCTGATCGGATGGACGCCACCGTCAATGATGTTTGGGCGGTGGCGACCTTCTATCCCAACTTCCGTTTCGACCCGCCTACCGATTGCCGTATAGAAGTGTGTTGGGGGCCGTCCTGTCACGTCATGGGAGCGACTTCCGTTATCGCGGCGGCACAGGAGACCCTGGGCCTGTCTGACGAAGGCGATACACCCGACGGCAAAGCCACCCTCCGCTACAACACGTGCTTGGGTGCGTGCGCCCACGCGCCGGTCATGGCCATCAATCACCATTTGGCCGGTCGGATAACGCCCGACGACGCCCGTTCCAGGATCGCCGCCGCGTTGGCCTCCGACCCCGTCCACTGATCTGGACATGGCAGCCGTGACCGATCAAACCGCCGCTCCGTTCACCGCGATCCTCGACGAGGCCCGCCGTAGGTGGGAGAGCCTGACCGCCGGAGACCGCCCCTGGATACGGGTCGGCACTGGATTGGCGGGCGAAGCTGCCGGTGGATTCGAAGTCGTTTCTGCCGTAAAGGCCGCCTTGGAACAGCAGCAGATCGCCGCTAACGTGTCCGAAGTCGGCACCCTTGGTTTGTGCTTCGCTGAGCCCCTGTTGGACGTCCAAATGCCCGGTGGCCCCAGGGTGTTCTACAATCGGGCCACTCCGGAGTTGGCCGATCAAATTGTGCGCCAGCACGTGGCCGGCGAAGAGCCGTTGACGGAACACGCAATCGGTTATCTGGGCGATCGCGGGCAAGCTCCCTCGGGCATCCCGCATCTCGAAGATCATCCTATGATGGCTTTGCAGCAGCGCATCGCCCTCCGAAACGCCGGCAACATCGACCCATCTGACCTTTACCAGTACATCGCCAACGGCGGCTACGCGGCCTTGAACAAGGCGCTAACCGAGATGACTCGGGAGGATGCCCTCGGCGAAGTCCGGATCTCTGGCCTCCGTGGCCGCGGCGGCGCTGCTTTCCCGGCCGGCGTCAAATGGGGATTCTTGGCTGGTAACCCCGACCCCAACAAGTACATCCTGTGCAACTGTGAGGAGGGCGACCCCGGGGCGTTCAACGATCGGGGCATCCTGGAGAGCGACCCGGCTACTGTGGTGGAAGGCATTACCATTGCGGGATACGCTTGCAACGCCAATCGCGGCTACATCTTTATCCGTCACGGCCACAACCAGCCCATCGACCGCACCCGCGCCGTTATCCAGCAGGCCTACGATCTCGGCCTCTTGGGCCAGAACATTCTGGGCAGCGATTTCTCCTTCGATATGGAAGTCGCCCTGACCGGCGATTCTTACGTGTCCGGCGAGGAAACGGCGTTGATGGAGGCGATCGAAGGCAAACGGTCGATGCCCCGTTATCGCCCTCCCTTCCCCGCTCAGGTCGGCGTATTCGGCAAGCCTTCCAACATCAACAACGTCAAGACCCTCGCCTACATTCCGGAAATCGTAGCCCGCGGCGGCGAATGGTTTGCCGGTATCGGAACCCCGCCCGATCGTGACAATGGCATCAACGGCAGCAGCGGCACCGCCATCCTCTGCCTCTCCGGCGATATCACCTACACCGGCTTGATCGAAGTTCCGCTTGGGATGACCCTGCGCCAGGTGCTCTTCGATATGGCTGGAGGAGTTCCCAACGGCAAAACCATGAAAGTGCTCCAAACCGGCGGCCCGTTGGGCGGTGTGCTCTCGGCCAGCGACGCCAACTTGGATTTGGTGCTCGACTTCGACGTCTTCCGCTCGGCTGGTGCCATCTTGGGTTCGGGAGGCATCATCGTCGCCGACGAGGATACCTGCGTGGTGGACCTGACCCGCAACCTCATCGCTTTTTGCCAGTACGAATCGTGCGGGAAGTGTTTCCCCTGCCGCATGGGCATGAGCCACCTTCTCGAAGTCCTGGAACGCATCAGCAACCTTGAAGGCACCGAGGAAGACTTGTCCCTGATGCGGAACATCGGCGAAAACATGCAGGCCGGTTCACTGTGCGGACACGGACAGTTGGGGTTCAACCCGGTGTCGTCAGCTCTGCGGTATTTCGGCCACGAATTCGACGCTCACATTCGTGAAAAGCGCCACACCGGGGATTGTCCCGACCAGGTGTTCTCACCCCGCCTCACCCGCCGCTGATCAGCCGTTGCCGGATCCCACTGCTGCTCCATTTTGGATTAGGAATCGCCATGCCTGACGATATCACCATCTCCATTGACGGGGTGGAAATCAAGACCCAGCCGGGGAAGATGGTGCTCGAAGCCGCCATCGACGCCGGGGTCTACGTGCCGTACCTGTGCTACCACTCAGGCATGAAACCCTTTGCGGCTTGCCGCATGTGCGTTGTCGCGGTTGATGGTGGCAGAGGCTTCCCGGCAGCTTGCACGCTCCCGGTTGCCGACGGCATGACCGTATGGAGCGAGACGCCCGACGTTATCGAGCTTCGCCGCTCCGTCATGCAGATGCTGATCGCCGAGCACCCTAACGGTTGCCTCACCTGCCACCGTGTCGACATCTGCGGACCCTCCGACGTTTGCCTGCGGCATGTCTCGGTGAACGACCGTTGCATCACTTGTCCCAAGAACGAGCGTTGCGAGTTCAAAGACACCGTGCGGTATCTGGGTATGGAGCTCGAATCGCCCATGACCTATATATACCGCGACATCCCGCTGGAGGTTAGCGACCCGTTCTACGATCGTGACTACAATCTGTGTATCACCTGCGGTCGCTGTGTCAGGGCTTGCGAAGAAATCCGCGGCGATAATGCCATTTGCTTCACCGAGCGGTCAGGCAAAGCGTTGGTCGGCACGTCCTTTGGTACCTCTCTCTTGGAGTCGGGGTGCGAGTTCTGCGGCGCCTGTATCGACGTCTGTCCTGTGGGGGCGCTTACTGAACGCGAGGGCAAATGGGAGAAGCCTGCTCGGGTGGAACGCACCGTCTGTACTCACTGTCCCGTGGGCTGTCAGATGAACCTCGAGATCAACGAGCAGGGACGGGTGATTCGCGCAATCCCCGAACTCAACTCTCCCTCCAACCGCGGCCAGGCTTGCTACAAAGGAAAGTTCGGCTTGGGCCATTTGACCAGTGGTCAGCGCTTGCGCCGTCCTATGATACGTCGCAACGGCCGCTTGGAAAACGCCACGTGGGACGAAGCCTTGGATTTGGTTGCGGAACGGCTCCGCCCCCACCGCTCCGGACACGGGTTCGGCTTGATCACCGCTCCGGATAGTACCAACGAGGAACTCTACCTGGCCCAAAAATTCGCGCGTGTCGGAATGAACACTAACAACATCGACCATTCCGGTAACACGCAGCCCGCGCTCACTGGCGCCTTGGAAGATGTGCTCGGTTATCCAGGCGCTACCAACTCCATCTGGGACTTGGAAAAAGCCGGGTGCATCTTGGTGTTCAACACGAACGTGACTGAGAGCCACAACGTGGTCAGTGTCCCGATCAAGCGCGCCTCTCGCAACGGGACGCCTCTCATCGTCATTGACACGCGGGAAGTCGAGCTCACGCGATACGCCGATCTGTGGCTCCGCCCCGTGCCCGGCACCGAGTTGCTGCTTTTGGGCGCGATTCTAAAGACGGTACTTCAGGAAGGCATGATCCACGCCGAATGGCTGGTGGAGCATGCAGACAGCTACGATACCTTGACTTACGAACTGGAACGTCTGGACGACGACACCGTCGTCACCACAGGTGTTCCTCAAGAAGACATCGCCCGCGCCGCCAGGATGTATGGTGCGGCGGATACGGGAGCCATAGTCTACGGCCTCGACAACTTGCCCACCGAAATCACCCGGGAATGCGTGGCCGCTTTAGCTACCCTGGCGTTGGTGACCCGAAACGTGGACCGGACTGCCGGCGGCATATTCCCTATGCGACAAGGCGCGAACGGACAGGGCGCTATCGACGTAGGATGCCTGCCGGATCGTCTGCCGGGCGGAGCGCCGATGTTTGACGACGGTCACCGAGTCCGCGTGGAGGAAGCTTGGGGAGTACCATTGCCATCTTCAACCGGCATGAGCGCAGCCTCTATGCTCGAAGCAGCCGGAGATAGCATCAACGCAATGCTGCTCATCGGGGATAGCCCGAACTATTCCAACGGCCTGCTCGGTGGCAATTTGGCCGCGTTCGAGCGTCTCGAATTTCTCGCTGTGGTGGACACTTTCCTGTCGCCAATCGCTCAGATAGCGGATGTAGTCTTGCCTCGGGCCACTTTCGCGGAAAAAGACGGCACGTTCACCAACTTGGAACGCCGCGTCCAACGGGTCAAGCCGGCGATCACCCTCCGAAATAATGATGCCATGCCGGAGGGCTGGATCTTCGACCAACTGGGTCGTCGAATGGACATCGCGGGTTTGGACTACGATGATCCCGCCCGGGTAATGGACGAAATAGCTTCAGCGGCACCGAACTACGGTGGTATCAGCTATCAGCGGTTGGCCCGGGAAACCGCGTTAGTGATGCAAACCGGCGTAGATGCCCCGAGGCCAACTCAGTTGCTGTACACCACCCGCGAAGAGCGCGGCATACAGTGGCCCTGCCCGACACCTGAAAGCCCTTCTACCCCAGTGTTGTACGCCGGCGGGTTCCCCAACGGACGAGCTGAGCCGGGGGCCCCTCGTTTCCGCGCCGCTGCGACGGCCTCTGCGGTCGATCTGCCCGCCATCCTCGCCCCAGGGCGTGTTCTGCTGCAGAGTGAAAAGGAAATCACCATCGAGACTGGGCAGCTAAATCACATTGTGCGCGACGAGCAGGTGAATCTAAACCCAGCCGACGCAACCGCCTGGGGGATTTCCGACGACGCACCCGTTAGTGTTGTGACCGCCAGTAACCTGATCACCGGAGTGGCGCATTTTGACCCGGCTGTCCCACCGGGCGTCGTGTCGGTTACCACCTTGTTCGGTCAGTTGGCCGTCGAACTGCAGGCGTCCGAGGATACCAATCCGATGGCTCGTGTGCCCGGTTTGCATCTTGAACCGTGTCGAGTTGAATCGGTGATCTAACGTGACGGGCATTATCGATCTATCGCTCAACGAGCAACATTCTTAATGGATTGAGTGTGTACTGCGCGGCAGCCACCTGCCATGCCGAGTGCGTGACCGCCAACCAATCCGACTAAACCTCAATCCACCGAAAAGATGAGTGTGGCGGCGTGCTGAAGGGGTAAGAAAGTGCTCCTGTGCTTCGGGGATAATGGTTTTGGAAACACAAAACCGACCCGAAACAAGGAGCACTCAATAGATGCTACCACTTGACCATCCCGACCGCATCCAAATCACCTTTGATGACCACCGTTTGGTGGCCAATGCTGGGCTGATCCTTCCCACCACCTTGGCCCGCCACCTGGGCCTGCCCCAACTGGTTGACCGGCGCCTCGACCTGGGCAACGCCCCGGGCCGAGCCAACACCGGCGACAAGCTGCTGACCCTGGTGGCGTCGGCGCTGGCGGGCGGCGACTGCATTGACGACGCCGATGTGTTGCGCACTGGGGGGACCGCCTGGACCCTGGGCGGCACGGTCAAGGCGCCCTCCACCCTGGGGACGTTCCTGGGCAGCTTCAGATGGGGCCATGTTCGCCAGCTGGATCGGGTGGGCCGGGAGTTGCTGGCCCAGGCCTGGTCGGCTGGAGCGGGACCCGGCGACGGGCCGTTGACCATCGACCTGGACTCCACCATCTGCGAAACCTACGGACTGGCCAAGGAAGGGGCCGCCACCACAGCTATACCGGCCAGCGGGGCTATCACCCGCTGCTGGCCTGGGCCCGGACTACTGGGACCGGAACCGGCGACGTGCTGATGTCTCGGCTGCGCGAGGGCCGCGCCAACACCGTTCGCGGCGCCGCCCACTTCCTGCGTGAAACGGTGGGACGGGTGCCCTACGCCGGGGCCAGGGGACAACTCACGGTGCGGGCCGACCGCGGCTTCTACACCCATGCCATCGTCGGGGTGTGCAGAAGACGGATGTGCGCTACTCCATCACCGTCCGCCAGCACCAAAGCGTGCGGAACATCATCGAGGCGATACCCGAGGCGGACTGGACGCCGATCCCTTACTGGATGGACGGCGCCGCCGACGCGGCGGAGACCAGCTACATCCCCTTTCAGAGTGAGCCCGACGCTGCACCGGTGCGGCTGATCGTCCGAAGGGTGCAGCCCACGTCCGGTTCCCAGCTGGCCCTCTTCGCCGCCTACAGCTATCACGGCGGCATCACCGACCGGGACGGGGACCCCCTACTGGAGGCCGACCATCGCCGCCACGCCGAGATCGAGAATGCCATCCGAGACCTCAAGTACGGCGTCGGCCTGAACCATCTCCCCTCGGGCCGCTTCCCCGCCAACGCCGCTTGGCGGCCGTCCAGGCGATGGCTCACAACCTGGCACGCTGGACGGCGCGCATCGGTCTGGGCCAGCCGGTGGTGACCACCAAGACCCTGCGACGGCGCTTCTTCTCCATGGCCGGACGGCTCACCCGCTCGGCGCGCCAACTCACTTTGCATCTGCCCCAGCGCTGGCCCTGGGAAAACCAGTTCAGTGGCGCCCTGGCACGGCTGCGAGCAATTCCACTCCCAGCCTGACGGCACCGCTGGTGTCAACGCCGACGGAGATCTGACCCACTCACCAGACTACCCGACCTCCTCGCAGACTTGCGCCAGGCTGGTCCCCGAGCGTCTCTTGCTGCACGCTACCCGGACAATTTCGCCCAGCATCGCCACCGCGGGCCGCCATCATCGTAGCTGTGTGCCAACCTCACGCCGCCCTCATCCCCATCTACTGGAATCGGGCCTGCCCCGTTCGCCTTCCCTTGCCCATCATCCCTGGTGGCAACGCCACGGCCCATCGCTTCGGTGGATTCGGGATAAATGGAGCCAGAATGACCACTTTCCCATCCACCACTGTGATTCGTCACCGCATTGCCAACTTGCCGCGGGCGCGGTTGGTGGAACGCACTGATTACACGGATGACCTGATGGTCATCAAAACGGAGCCTCAGGATTTCAACTTCGAGCCCGGTCAGTATTGCACTTTGGGCTTGGACGACATCGAGCGAGCCTATTCGATCGTTTCCGCTCCGCACGAACCCCTGTTGGAGATTTTCGTCGAGTTGGTTCCCGACGGAGAACTGACCCCGAGGATGTGGCGGATGGAAATCGGCGACACCATGTCAATCCGCCCCCGGCCTAAAGGCCTGTTCTTGATGGATCCTTCGGCCACCCAGCACCTAATGTTGGGAACCGTCACCGGGACCGCCCCGTTCGTTAGCATCGTCCGGGATCACCTGCACTACGGTCGTGATGGGCACCATTTTTACGTGATAGAAGGGGCATCTTATCTGGACGAATTCGTCTACGACGAAGAACTGGCTCAGTTGGCTGCTGCTCATCCGGACGTTGTGACGTTCGTTCCGGCAATCAGCCGTCCCACGGAAGAGCGCAACGCCGGCTGGGCAGGTGCGACCGGTCGCCTCAACAATATCGTGGCAGCGCATTTGGAGAAGTTCGGCCTGGACCGTTCCCAAACGTTGATCTACGCTTGCGGACATCCCGGGATGATTGAAGCCGGCAGAGAAATCGTGACCAGCGATGGATGGCATTGGATTGAAGAGAGGTTTTGGAAGGAATAGCCTCCACGGTCAGCCGGCGGATCGTATCGGGGCGAGCCATGGCTCGCCCCATGTTTATGACGCCAACATCCCATCCGCAGTCGACCCGGGGACCGTTGCGGTACGCATTGGCCGGCACGGCAAGACGGGAGTTCTGTCTAGAGCGCGGGCCGGGTCCATTAGACCTACGACTTTTAGACGCGAAGTTGTGGCGTTCCCCGACTGCAAATCGCTTGTCACATTGCCCGAAACATGGCAATCTTCCGTACACAATCCCAGCATCGCTATTGGCCGACGGCCGACCGCCCGCGATCTCGCTAAGAAAGGTATCTTATGACCACCATAGCCGAATACGTCGCCGATTACTCCGCCAATCTGCATTTCCGGGACATTCCAACCGACTCCGTCCATCTGCTCAAACGGATGATCATCGACACCGTAGGCTGTGCCATTGGCGGCTATACGGCGGAGCCGAGCAAGATCGCACGCGACCTTGCCGGAGAAGTCACTGGACACCGCCGGCCCGTCACCATCATCGGCAGCGGGTTGACCAGCAGCCCGGAACTAGCTACCTTCGCCAACGGGGTGATGATTCGATGCTTGGATTTCAACGATGGTTACACCACCCAAGAATCCGGCCACCCCAGCGACAGTATTGCTGCCACGCTCGCCGGTGCCGAGCTGGCAAGAGAGGGAGGTCGTCGTCTAATCACCGCGACTGCAGTGGCCTATGAAGCCTTCTGTCGTTTCGGCGACGCCTATAACATCAGGTCGCTCGGATTTGACCATGTTACCAATGGTGCAATCGCCAGTTCCGTTGGCGCCGCCCGTGCCATGGGTCTGTCTGCGGGTCAGACTGAGCAGGCTCTGAACCTGGGGATCACCCCAAACCTGGCCTTGGGGCAAACCCGCGTCGGCGAACTTTCCCACTGGAAAGGTTGCGCCTATGCCAACGCCAGCCGCAACGCGGTGTTTGCAGCTCTTTTGGCCGAGCGCGGACTAACTGGCCCCGCCCCGATATTCGAGGGTGAGTTGGGCTTTTTCTCCGCCGTGACCAAAGAGCCGTACCAACTGCAACTTTTTGGCGGAGACCAAGGCCGGCCTTTCAAAGTCCACGAGTGCAACATCAAGCAGTTTGCTCTGGGCCTGTACTCACAAACTGTCGTCGAAGCCGCCTTGGACGCCCGTCGTCAGGTTTCCGGCTTCAACGTCGCTGACGTTGAGGACATTCACATCCGCACCCTGCAGAAAGCCATCGACATCATGGCCGGCGACGAGGAGAAGTATCACCCCAAGACCCGCGAGTCCGCCGACCACAGCATGCCCTACGCCACTGCAATCGCCCTGACCCACAACACCCTGAACCAGAGCCATTTTTCCGATGATCACATCAGCGACCCTGGCATTGCTGCACTGATCAGCCGGACCCGCATCGAGGCATCGGAAGAGGCGAACCGACGCGTACCCGAAGCCATGCTCTGCAACTTCGATCTGCGGATGAAAAACGGACAGACCTACAGCTCCGAGGTGGCCCACTTCCGCGGTCACCATCTCAATCCCATGACGGACGCCGAGGTTGAGGTGAAGTACCGAGGTCTTTGCGAAAATCTGCTCTCTCCTCAACAGTCAGAGGAGTTGCTGGCCCGCTTGTGGCATATTGAAGACGAGACCGACATCGGCGACCTGCTACGTCTCACCCGCATTTAGAAATCGGGAAACCGAAGGGGCTGTCGTTGGACAGCCCCTTCGCATTATGGATTATGGCAGGTCGCCTTATGCGCCTAACCTGGTGCCGTCCGGGTAGGTGTAGCCTGATCGGTCGTCGTAGCCGCCTTTGGTCGGGAATATTTGTCGGTAAAGGCCTCTCGCCCGTTGCTTCACAACTCCGTTAGCCGCCTCTTTGGTTGGCGTGGGTTTGGCGTTCTGGTCCTTGTAAATCTGCGATTTTAACGGGCTGTCATTTTCCAACTCCCAGATGCACAAGTAACGCATCACCCCGTTCGCCTGCCCGTCCTCTGGATCTAGCATGAACCGCCGGGCACTGACATACCCGGGGATGGACATCCGCTCTGGCAGGTGCTCCTCGTTGTACCATTTATTGAATACTTCATCGTCCGCCTCATCCACTTCCATCATGACGACAAGCACGGTCGTCCCGATCTCCTGGTTAGCCCTCAGGCCGTTGCTGCTGGTCATAGTTCCTCCTGTGTACGTCTGCGCCCGTCAACCTGGGTGATGGATCATCCAATGACGTCCTGAAGCCAGCGATAGATCTGGACGCGGTGCCGGTAGCAGTCTGCCACGAACACCAACCCGTCTTCGCTTAGCGCAACCGCGGTGGGTCGATAGAACCGGCGCTTCAGTTCAATGTTTTGCGTCGCTTTGTTGAGTTTCTCCTCAATGTCCGGATTGGCGTCCAGGAAGGTTCTGGCCCACCTGGAGGTCCCGGAGTGGCCGATCAGCGTGTCTATCACTTTTCCTGCGGCATCCAACACCTGCACTCGGTCGTTCCACCAGTCGCATACGTAAATACGTCCTACACCGTCCACCGCCAGTCCGTTCGGCCGTGAGAACCCGTCCCCTCCGTCCCTCCCGTCAAACTCGGCCAAGAAACGCCCGTCGGCGTCAAATTTCTGGATACGGTCGTTGCGCCAGTCAGAGACATACACCGTCCCCGCGGAGTCCACCGCGACGCCCCAGGGCATGTTGAACTGACCCAAGCCTGCCCCGTTTTCTCCCCACGTCGCCAGCGGATGTCCATCGGCCTTAAACCGCTGAATGCGATGGTTCAATGAATCCGCGATTACGAGCGTTCCGTCCGGAGCAAAAGCCATGCCAGACGGCCGGTTCATCTGTCCAAAATTGCTGCCAAATTCGCCCCAACAACCCAGAAACTCACCTTCCGCCGTAAATTTGGTGATCCGGTTATTGTTTTCGTCCGACAGATACAGGTTGCCGTCCGGCCCGAAAGTGATCGCCGTCACCCAGATGAACTGCCCAGGCGCTTCTCCCCAGCCGCAAAACTCTCCTACGTGGTCCCCTTCAATGCTACAGCGAGTTACTCGCACCGCCTCTGGTTGGTTCGGATTCGCCCGGCTGGCTACGTGCAACAGTCCGTCCGGACCTAGCGCCAACGAAACTGGCCCGCTAAATCCAGGCCCGCCACCAGACAAAAGGCCGATCACATCGTAATACTGGTACAGCCGCGAAACCGACAGTGGGTGTTCAACAATAGTGGTCATTCTGGTCTTTAGCCGAGTTCGATCGTCACCGCGGGCAGCCCGCATTCCAGTTTGCCAATGGTTTCAAGGCAGCGGTCATTCGCCGGGGGCATGACCGGACCCGACAATGCATCTCGACGCAACCGCTCGAGAGGCGACGACTTGAGCAGACCGCCACCGCCGGCCAATCGCATCGCCGCATCTGTCACCGAAGCCCCAACCTCGGCGCAATATTGCTTGGCGCGATTTACCGCCAGTACCGCGCCCACTGGATCCGCATCGCGATCCGTCAGCGCAGCATCGACCAGCAAGAGCCGTCCTGATTGAATGGCTACGCTCATCTGCCCAACGGTCTGTTGAGTGGAAGGATGGCCGATCATGGCGTCGCCGCCTGGTGTCCACGTTCGCGCGGTGACATACTCCCGGATATGGTTGTACGCCGCTTCGGCTATCCCCAGGTAAACGGCAGCATATCCCAACGAGAAACTGCCCCAGTCGGCGCCGAGCAACCGACCAGGCGGCCCAAACACCGCATCGTGCGGCGCGACGGTGTCGAAAATAACTGTATGGCTGGCCGTGGCCCGCATCCCTACCGCGTCCCACTCTCCGGACACTCTGACGCCGCTCATATCGCTGCGGATCATCGCCGAGAGGATATTGTCAGGACCGCCGCTGCTCCCTTCCATCACACCGGAAACGAAGAAATAGTCCGCCGCGTCGGCCAGCGAGCAGAAATGCTTTGTGCCGGAAACCCGGTACCCACCGCCCTCCTGTGGTGCGAAAGTCGTGGACAACACGAACCGCTCGCGTGCTGACGCTCCAGGCTCACTGGTCAGGGACGCAAACAGCTTTCCTGCTTCCACCACTTCGGCAAAGTACCGCCGTCGCTGCTCGGGGGTCCCCAATCCTGCGACAAACGAGCCGAGCACATTGGTGTGCATGGTCAGGGTAAGCGCCGTGGATGGGCAACCACGGGCTACCGCAAGGATGCACATGGCGAAAGTTAGCGCATCGACGCCGCCTCCGCCGTAAGCGGCGGGCACTCGGAGCGTCAGTAGTCCGGCTTCTCTCAGGTCAACGAAATTCTCTATAGGGAATTCTGATTGGCGGTCATAATATGCCGCACGCCCCGCAAAGCGCTCGCGGGCCAACTCATCAGCCGTGCCGACCAAAGCCAATTGGCCTTGGGACATGGAACGCGCTGCGGCGCTGGGAACTGGTTCTAGTCTGATACTCAAGGGAAACTATTCCCTGTCCCACGTATATGAGCGTGACGGTAGCTCGCGCGGGCCGCATACCTTCCGCGCTTGAGCGTAACCCCCAACTTATCAACCCCGACTACGCAAACTGGTATTCACGTGTTGATCCGATCATTCGCAATGCGTTCAATATCACGGCTTCGGTGCTGGTTCCCAACTCCAGCGCTTCGGCTGCCTGAGCGACCAACGCAGCCCAGTTGTCATCCCTGAGCATGACGCCACCCAGTAGTTCCAGGCATCCGTTGACGATTTCAGTGGCGTCAGGGTTTCGTGCCATCAGTGTTTCCACGATGGCTCGCACACCAGCATGATGCGCATCGCCTAAATTATCAGCTACAAAATTGATGCGCTCCACCATGCTACCGCTGTCAATCCATTCTTTGCCCGTATGCCAGCCCTCCACCGACGGTGGATTGAGCAGGTCTTGGTTCATGTACCGGCATTCCAGCGCCGTACCCATGAAACCTACCTTCGGAAACTTGAAATCTCCCACAAGGTGCAGCGTGCCAACCACAACCTCCGCCGGGCTTTTCACCCTGGTATATCGCGCCTGTTCGGACTTGAAGAAATCCGACGTGAACATCAATCGCAGCATCGACCGTATGTCGTAGCCGGATCTGAAATACTCAGCCTCAAGCGTAGCGATGGCTTGAGGATCTAGCGGCGACGTATTCTGCCACGCTGGTACCTGCACATCGTCCGCTGCAAAGAAATTGTAAAGGTGTCGACTGATAAACCTCGCTGTCGAGGGTTGTCGGCAAACAATTTCAACTATATCGTCACCGTCGAAGTTTCCGGTCTCGCCCAGGAACGTTTTTAAACCCTCATCGTGATCGTCCGGATCGTATCGGAACATCCACGGAGTCTTGCCGTACGGGATGCTCGCAACGTTATCATCGTCAATCGTCCATCCCGTGAATGCTAGGGCGGCTCCCTGCACGTCGTCTTCCGTGTAATTCGGCTGGTCGTCCATTCCTACGCCCATAGAGAACAACTCCAGCAACTCACGACCCCAGTTTTCGTTGATGGCGTCCTTATGGTTGAAGTTGTTGTCCAGCCAGAAAATCATTGCCGGGTCGCGGGCCAACTGGCGCAACAGCTCCTCGAAACTACCCAGCCCGTATTGGCGCAACATGTCAATCTGGTTGAGCATGGTTTTTTCGTGCAACACTTTGGCCAGTCCGGTAGCGAATACTCCATGCCAAAACAGGGCAATTTTTTCCTGTAGCGGCCTGGTCCCCGCGTTGCAGTTCATGCGGTATACCGTCTCCGTCAGCGCCCCCTCAATGTTGCGACTTTCTTTCCAATCGATGTAATACCGTTCGATGACGTCTTCGTCGAACGCTGGCTGAGTTTCCGGATGCAACAACCACTCAACCGTCGCGTCGTAACCCCAGCCGCAATAGGTATCCAGTTCCGCCGGAGTGGCGCCGAAACCGGCCCGGCGTAATAGGTGGGCCATCAAAGCGCGTTGGGGATCCATGTGCATATCTTCACCTGCAAGGTTCCGCGCTGCGCGGGCGCCCACGTCCAGTGTATCGCTGCGCGGACAAGCGCAAGATAAGCCTGAACTCGACGTATCGCCGGTCATCATATCATAGCGATCAACGGTCACTGCCGCGGGATTTGGATACTGTATACGCTAGGTCGGAAGGTCATGGAGCAGTCAAGTTGACAACCATTCGAACGGGGAGCACCATGTTTCGAGCCACCTTTAGCTTCGGCATCAATCGCATGCCGTTCCATGTTTGGCGCTTCTATCCATTTGAACAGAGAGCCCCATCATTCCGTCGCTAAGACTTCCCCGTCTGCATACCCTGGACGCTTGGCTGGAGTTTCGCGATTTCCGCCTATTGTGGTTTGCCAATTTCTTTGGATTTACCGGTCAATGGCTGCAGCTACTGAGCATCGGTTGGTTGGTCAAGGAGCTTTCCTCGGGTTCTGGTATTGCCGGTTTGTTGGTACTGTCCGTCAGCGCGATCAACACGCTCCCCGGACTCTTGGTAAATCCCATCACTGGAGTCCTCGGCGACCGTCTGAACCGTCGCAAGCTAGCGATCGCGGTACAGTCCGTCAGTGCAGTGCTGGCGCTTGGGTTTGCCTTCCTGGTTGCCAGCGATTACGTGCGCCCCTGGCACGCCTACGCTTACGTTCTGATTTCCGGCACTTGCCTGGCCATCACCCAGCCGATGCAACAAGTGCTGATTTCCAATACCGTACCTCGGGAGGCGCTGGTCAACGCCTATGCCATCAACACGCTCACCGTCACGGGGACGCGGATTTTCGGCCCCTTCGTCGGCGGGATCCTCATATTCTCTCTGGGATTTTTCTGGAACTTCGCCCTGGAAGCGTCCTTGTACCTGGGTGTGGTGCTGATGTTGCTGCCCATGCGGACACCGCACACAGGAACCGAACCCTCGGAAGAGCAGCGACGCTTCACGCCTCTGGCGGACATCCAGGACGCTTTGCTTCACCTTTGGCGGAACCAGCGTGAAGTCCTTGAGATAGCGGTGCTGTCGGTTATTCCCAATACCATTTTGCACCCTTTGTGGTTCCTGCTGCCCCTGTTCACGGTGGAAGTGTTGCAGGCCCACGTCAACATGGGCGGCTACCTGCTCGCAATCACCGGCCTGGGTGGCTTGCTTTCCACGCTTACGATTGCCACTTGGGGCCTCCCGTTCCGGCGCGGTTACATTCTGTTTGGAGCAGCAGCGCTGTCGTCTATTGCCACCATGCTGTTCGCATATTCGTCATGGCTTTGGGCGGCTTTCACCGTGCTGGCAGCCATGTCGTTCTTCCAGGCTTATTTCCGCACCACTCAGGGAACGCTGGTCCTCACTATCGTACCGGATCGGTTTCGAGCACGAACCATGGCTTTGTTGGCCTATGAACGGTCTTTCCTCATCGGCGTTAGCATCCTCATAGGGATGTTTGCCGATTTTGCATCGGCATCGCTGGCCATAGTTGCTGTCGGCGCTGTGGGGCTGTCCTTAACGTTGGTCTGTGTTGCCGCGCTCGGTCGCGTTAGGGCGTTGCGCTAAGTTTTTGTGCCCATGGCTCGCCTGCCGCGTTTGCAAACACTCGACGCCTGGTTGGCGTACCGCAATTATCGCCTGCTTTGGTTCGGCAACTTTTTTGCCAACAACGCCCAGTGGATTCAGCTCCTCAGCGTGGGGTGGTTGGTCCGCGAGTTGTCTGAAGGATCCAACGTCGCCGGCTTGTTGGTGGTAACTGTCGGCGGGATCAACACCCTGCCGGGTCTCGTGGTCGGCCCATGGGGAGGAGTACTCAGCGACCGGTTCGACCGGCGAAAGCTGGTCATCGCACTCCAGTTGGTGATGTCGGCTCTGGCCTTTTCGTTCGCTGCGCTCGTTCTGTCTGGTCGAGTTGAGGTGTGGCACGCCTATGTGTACGTTATTCTCGCCGGGGCGTGCCATTCCACGACCCAACCGATGCGGCAGGCGCTGATAGCCGGAACAATTCCTCGAGCCATGCTCGGCAACGCTCTGGCGACCAACGTGCTGACCATCACTGGAACCCGCATCGTTGGACCTTTTGTCGGCGGCGTACTGATTGTCACCCTGGGTTTCTTCTGGAATTTTGTCATCGAAGCGTGCTTGTATCTTGCCAATGTTTCCATGATCGTCCCATTACGCACGCCTTATCAGCAGGCCGGAAACGCGCGTCAACAGGGTTCGGCGCTATCCAACATGGCGGAAGGTCTACGCTACGTCTGGAGTGGCGAACGGGCTTTTCTTCAATTGATGATCCTTTCAGTTATCCCCAATATCATCCTGCATCCAGCCTGGTTCCTGTTCCCGGTGTTCACCACCGAGGTACTGAAACGAGACGCGAACGTGGGAGGATACCTCCTTGCGGTTACCGGTGTGGGAGGCCTGATGGCGGCTTTGTTCATGGCGTCGTTCGGTTTCGTGTATCCGAAAGGCAGAGTGGTATTGGGAGCAGCGATTGCCAGTTCGATTACCTTGTTGCTTTTCGCTTTGTCACGCTGGATGGCTCTGGCATTCGTGGTGATCGCCGCTATGGCGTTTAGCCAGGCTGTTTTCCGGACGACACGCGGAACTCTGATCCAGACCTTGGCACCGGACAATCTGAGGGGCAGATTGACCAGTCTCCAGAGCTTCGACCGAGGATTTTTGGTCGTGGCGAGCCTTGGTGTCGGTATCCTCTCGGATGTGACTACCCCTTCTACGGCGATCGCCATAGTGGCTCTGCTGGGCTTGGCGCTTTCCCTGGTTTGCGTCGCCGCGCTCAATCGTGTGAGACGTCTGGCATGAGAAGCGGCTGCGCCGACATCAGCTGCGCAGTAACACCCCAAAGCATGTAAGATAAAGGCCCTTTCCCGGCTCCCGTCAACAGGCGGCAATTCCTTGATTCAGCGGATCACGTCCAGCCGGTTCTACAAATGGTGGAACTTCTGGACCATAGCCACAGGCACTTTCTTCTCGGTGATCGACCACGGCAGCGTCCTGATCGCGCTGCCCGGCATCGAATCCCATTTCGATGCCTCCCTTGAATCGGTGCAGTGGGTGGTCATCGCGTACGCCCTGGTTATCAGCGTTCTGTTGTTGCCAATGGGGCGCTTGGGCGATGTCGTTGGCCGGCGCCGCGTTTACATTGTGGGGACAGCCATTTTTGTGGTTGGTTCGATCGGCGCCACTTTGGCCAACAACCTAGAACTACTGGTGGCGATGCGGGTTTTGCAAGGCATTGGTGCTGGCATGGTCCAGGGCTGCGGGATGGGAATGATGATCGCGGCATTCCCAGACTCAGAACGTGGCAAGGCCCTCGGCACACACCTGAGCGTCGTAGGGTTGGGAGCGATCGCTGGGCCGGCGTTAGGCGGCTTCCTGGTAGCGTGGTTCGGTTGGCAGTCAGTGTTCTTCGTGAACGTGCCGGCGGGCTGCCTGGTGTTGCTACTGTCGTGGTTGGTGCTGGAACGCGGCCCCGGAGCTGGCCAATATCGTCGCGGTCAAAACGCGTCCAATTTCGACTGGGCCGGTGCGGCAACCTCTGGTGTAATCCTGTTGGTTTTGTTGCTGGTCGTGGGCAATGGCAACGGATTAGGTTGGCGGTCGGCAACGGTGATTGTAGGCGGTTCCGCGGTTGTAGCGCTGTCGGCGGCGTTTGTATGGTGGGAACTGCGCGTACGCTCGCCCATGCTGGAGCTCAGGCTATTCGTTAATCAGGTTTTCGGATTGGGCGTGGCGGCCGCCTGGTTGTCTTTCTTCGGCTCGTCGGCGGCTCGGTTCATGATGCCCTTTTACTTGCAGCGAGTGCTGGAGTACTCCCCCGAAAAGGTTGGGCTGATGATGATTCCACCGGCGCTGTGCATGGTCATAATCGGACCGTTCACCGGACGGTTGTCGGATCGCTTTGGATGGAAAATTCCAACGGTGTGTGGCATTTCGCTGGCGGCGGCGGGGGCCTTTGTGTTGGCATTCGCATTGCAGGAGCGCTCCCCAATCTGGCTGGTTATAGCCACCATGATGATGCAGAGTTCCGGCAATGGGATATTCAATTCGCCCAACAACAGCAGTATCCTGAGCGTCGTGGATCGTAGCCGTTACGGCGTCGTGTCGGCCCTGACCCAATTGGTTCGGAACTCGGCCAATGTGGTTAGCGTTGCGGTCGCAACCACGATCGTCGTGTCGACAATGGCGACCTACGGGGTGGAGCCTAAGCTCGAGGCGGTGAACCCCGACGTGGCCACTGCTTTCGTGGCCGGCCTGCGGTGGTCTTTCCTGATGTTGGGGGCAGCTTTGGCTTTGGGAGTAGCCGTTTCCGTGTACAGGGCGCTGAGCACGCGAAGCGTTGTGCCTGCTCCTGTGGTTCCCGTAAATCCGGAGCCGAGGCCCGCCGGAAACGATTGAGCACCATGCCGGCTATTCGACGAAACGGGGCATCACCTCACGCGCGAACAACTCCATAGACCTGAGTTGCTTTTTCTGATCCAGGCCACCGAAGGCAAAATTGCATCCGAAATAACGAGCTCCAGCATCCTTGAGCGCTTGGATCTTGGCGGCGCACTGGTCTGGGCTGCCGATGAAAGCCCGATGCTCGGCCAGATATTCGTACGAGGGCGGCAGCTCGGTTCGCCGCGCTCGGTAGTCCGCGATGCGCTCGTACACTTCGCTTCCCACCGCAAAATCCCGCCGCCAGGTATTGATGTCCGACGTCCAGTTCAGGGCTTCTCGGGGGTCGCGGTGTGCCTGCTCTTCAGTCTCGGCAACGTAGAAATAGCGGAAAAATGGGACGTCTGAGGCATCCGCAGCGTGCCCGCTGTATTGAGACTGCACCAAGAAGCGGTTCAGCAAATCTACCGCGTCATCGGTGTTGAGGACGACGCCAATGATGAGCCTCCGACCGGTGGAAGCAACGAAATCTAGTGACTCGGGGCTGTGTGTAGCCGCCACGTAAACCGGTGGGTGGGGTTGTTGCAATGGCATGGGCACCAGATTGAGGCGCTGCGGAGCGTAGTATCGTCCTTCGAAAGTGCAATCGGGAGTTGTCCAGAGGGTTTCCACCATCTCGATGGTCTCGCGGTAGCGCGCTTGGCTCTCGGCATGGTCGACGCCGAAGTTGACGTATTCGGAGCCCGAAGCACCCCACCCAAACCCCACGTCAAGTCTACCGTCGCTCAGCAGGTCGAGCGTAGCCGTGTCTTCGGCCAGCCGCACCGGATGATGCAGCGGCAGTATAAGAATCGCAGTCCCCAAACGTATTCTGCTGGTACGCGCCGCTATATTGCTGGCGATCACCAACGAGGACGCGCCCAAACCATACCGTGTGAAATGGTGTTCGGCCAACCAGATTGCCTTGAAACCCAGTTCCTCACCGACCACGGCCTGCTCCAATAGATCTGAAAATAGAGCTCGCGGCGTATGTTTTCCAGGCCAGGGAATATGGGAAAGCAAGGCGGAATCCGTGTTGCGCTCCTCAATTCAAACTCTGCGCAGAGTACATACGCGCGAAACAGTGGGCAATGGCATCGGGTACTCGTCCACTGAACGGCATGCGCAGGTCTGGTATGATTCTACTCCGTCGTCGAGCGTGGACAGTCTGACCCACTGGTCCCGACGGCGATCGAACTGACTCAGTTCATCTCGGTGCGACTTTGACTTTCCTGACTTCGCTCGCTCTCCGACGCAAGCCGGTCACTATCATGGCGATGGTTCTGCTGCTGGCCGCAGGGGTCTTTTCGTACAGTCAGATCCAGCAGGAGCTCTTCCCGGAAATCAGCTTCTCGATCATTTATGTGATCACGACCTACCAGCAGGGTGATCCGAACACCGTAGCCACGGACGTGACGACAAAAGTGGAGGACGTGATCTCGGGATTGCCCGATTTGGAGAAGACCACGTCGATTTCGACGACCGCGATGTCGCTGGTGACCGCTAATTTTGCCGCGGGCGCAGACGTAGAGTCGGCGGAAGAGGAAATCCAGAGCCGGATCAATGGCTTGCAGCTCCCCGAAGAAGCAGGGGATCCCTATGTGCTACGGTTGACCTCCGATATTTTCCCCGTCATGTGGTTGAGTGTTAGCGGAGAGCGGGACATACCGGCCCTGCAGCACATCGTGGACGATGACATTTTGCCACGCTTGAAAGCGGTTGACGGCGTATACGACGTGGATGTGCGGGGCGGAGTAGAAGAACGCGTTTCTGTAATCGTCGATCCGGCTCGGGCCGACGAGCACGGGCTCACCATTCAAGATGTGGTAAATGCGGTTACCGGGAATTCGGTCGACCTCAACGTCGGCTCGTTGGATCAAGGCGACCGCTCCCTTGGTTTGCGAACCTACCGCGGTTACGGCGACCTCGATTCCATTCGCAATCTCCCGGTCGACTATCGCCTAGCCACATTTGGCACGGCTGGTCCCCCAATGGTGGACGACGGCGGTACTCCGATCCTGTTATCCGACGTGGCGACGGTACGAGTTGACACCCCGAATTCGGCCACCATTTCACGCACCAACAGACAGCCAAGCATCTCACTTCAGGTGCTGCAACTTCCAGACGGCAACACGATCGACTTAACCCAGGAGTTGGCGCGCATAATAGAAGATCTGCAACTCCCGCCTGATGTGTACGTTGATGTCCTCTACAACGATGGACCTGAGTTGGAGGAGCAATTGACCAACGTGGTAGGTCAGGGCGGATTGGGTTTCGTCATTGCTGTGATCGCCATTTTCTTGTTCCTCCTGCAACTCCGACCAACGGCAATTCGGGGAATACTTCAAACCCTCAGGCCGACGGTTATCATCGCGATTTCTATCCCGTTGAGCATCATGATCACAATCCTTGTCATGGCGGCAATGGATTGGACGCTCAACTTCATGAGCCTCGCCGGGTTGGCGATAGCCGTCGGGCGGATCGTAGATGACAGCATCGTCGTCCTGGAAAACATCTACCGCCATGTTCAGGCTGGAGCGACGCGCTATCCCATGCAAGGGCCCGAATTTACGGCCTATCGCCTGGCGCCGTTAGGGAACGACCCTGGCCTAACCGCGGCCATCCGTGGCACTCGCGAAGTGAGTCCCGCTATTCTGGCTTCCACGTTGACTACGGTGGCGGTGTTCCTTCCACTGGGTTTCATCCCCGGGATCGTGGGAGAATTCTTTTTGCCGTTCGCGCAAACCGTGTGCGTTTCCCTGTTGGCGTCCACCCTGATTGCGCTGACCGCTGTTCCCGTCCTGGCCTCGTTGCTGCTGCGCGCCGGTGATATGGCGGACGACGACGACTCCGTCTCACGAGACACGTGGTTGCAGCGTATTTACACGCCCGTCCTGACTTGGGCTCTCAATCATCCGCTCCTTACCGTCCTCGGTTGTATCGCCGCAGTAGGTGCCACGCTACCGCTGATTTTCGTGCTGCCGATCACGCTGTTTTCATCCGGAGAAGCGCAGTCGATGCGCATCGACATCACCATGCCCGAAAACACTGGCGCAACAGCGATTCATCGAGAGGTGCGAGATATCGAGACGGTACTAGACCGTTACGTTGACGCCGGCTATATCACCTCGTACCAGGCAACTCTGGGTTCAACCAGCCAGGACTTCGGCCCCGGACTGGGCGAGTCTGGATACGACGTTGCCGGGTTCTTCATCGCCCTTTCGGAATCCGCTCCAGCCGATTTCGATGAGCAGTTGCGGGCGGATTTGCCACAAAAAGACGGCGTAGACGTTCAATTATTTGTTGATGCTGCTGGTCCTCCACAGGCCGGAATCGAGATTGCCGTTACGGGTAGCGACTACGGCCGCGTACGGATTGTGTCGCAGGGATTGGTAGATCGAATCCAACCGTTGGAAGGTGTGGTCAACCTAAAAACCAACTTGAGCGACAATAGCGAAGAGCTGACTTTCAAGGTCGACGCGTCGGAAGCCAGGCGCTACGGCCTGACCGCCGCCACAGTCGCTGGACAGGTTAGAACTTGGGTTTACGGCGTCGACGCAGCGAACGTCAACCTCCTCGGGGAAACTTATGACGTGGTCGTGCGCGGACCCACGGATCGCGTCGACGAGCTTTCCGAGCTGCAGAATCTGTCCATCGGCGGAGCTTTAGGTACTGCTCCGCTTGGTGCCATGACTGAGGCCAAGACAACTGTGGGACCGTCACTCGTCACGCACTACGACGGCGAACGATCCGTCACGATCACCGGGGAGTTCCACGGGAACGATCCGCAGGCTATCAGTGCACGCATCGATCGCATCATCGAGAATACCGACCTGCCGGCTGGAGTGGAAATCCGTCAGGGAGGTTTCGCGAGCGATATCCAGGAACAGTTCAACAATGTGTACTTGGCCATGATGATCGGACTCGCGCTTGTTTATCTGGTGATGGTGGCGACGCTCGGTTCTCTGCGCGATCCTTTCATAGTGGTTCTCAGCATGCCGCTAGCCGTGGTCGGAGCGTTGATTGCTTTGACGATCACCGGTCGTGCTCTGAGCCTGCCATCTCTGATGGGGCTCTTGTTCCTCATCGGAATCGTCGTGACCAACGCAATAGTCCTGATCACTTTTGTTGCCCAACTGCGGTCCCAGGGACTTGGTGCGCTTGATGCCATGATACTCTCGGGCCGCACGCGATTGCGTCCCATCTTAATGACCGCGTTCACCACCATTCTTGCATTGTTTCCGCTTGCGTTCAGCAATACCAGTGGACTGGTTGGAGCGGAACTGGCGACAGTGGTCATCGGCGGACTCATCAGCTCCACGTTCCTCACGTTGGTTGCCGTGCCAGTGACCTACATGCTGCTGCACGACGCGATCCCAAAGGCCTGGGCCTCGGCGTTCCGCTGGTTGGCGCGCCGCCCTGTTGCTCACGCCGATGCATAGTAACCGGCACTCTTTCCAGAAACGCCTATTGCCCTCGTCGAGGTGATTCCTTGCGTCTGAGTAGAACTTGTTCCGTGTCCGCACCCCATCGCTCGGCAATCGCATTGGTGATGCTGCTCAGTGCGTTTGCACTGATCGGCTCCGCGTGCGGACGGTTCGCAGATGAGACGGCCGAACCACCAGAGCGTGCAGCGTTCCGCCCGTCGGTCCCAATGGAATCCCGGGAATTCGAGGTGCCCAGCGAGTTGGTGTTTGGGAACAGCGCGGACCTGGCATTCGAAATATCTGGCGAAGTCGGGGCGGTTAACGTCACCGTGGGCGACAAAGTGTCGGCGGGCGAAGTTCTGGCGACCGTTGACTCCGAAACCATTAGAAATCTGCGATACGCGGAATCGCAAGGGCTGTACCAAATTGACAGATCCCAACAGGAGTTGGATCGAGTGCTGGGCCTGGAATCGTCGGACCCACTCGTTCGAGCCAAAGCAGAGGGTGATCTGGCCAAAGCCGAACTGAGTTTGCAAAAAGCTCGGGACAATCCGGAGGATTACCTCCTCCAGTATGATGTTGCGCTCGGAGCCGAGCGCAAAGCGGTCGCCGACGCCAAATACGCTTTGGATCAGGCGGAAGATGCGGTGTCGGATTTTGCCGACATGCACGGAGAGAACTTCGCAGGAGCCCTGGCCCGGCGTTCCGAGGCACGTGCCATGTTGAAAAACGCCCGGGAAGCGGTCACCGATTTCCTTCCGCTGCACAATGAAGCAGTTGCGGGCCTCGAATCCAAAATCGCCGCAACGGAAAGCGAGTTGGATCGGGCGCGCGATGACCTGAGAGACTTCGACGTAGACCATGAACAACAGCTGGCAACGGCCCGAGTGCAATTGGCCGCAGCGGAAGCCAGGCTAGAAACTGCGGAGGACATGTTTGCCGAGTTCCACGTAATGGTAATTGAGGGGCAGTTCCATAGCCTGCAGGATGGGCAGAATTTTGACGTGGTGAAATTCGAAGCGCTGCAGGCGACGGTAGATTCGGCTCAACGTGATGTCGACCACTGGATGACGGAACTATCTGACCTGGAAGCGGGTCCTAGGGAAGTGGACCGCACGGGAGCCGCGGCCACAGTCGCCAGACTGGAGTCGGAAATAGAGAGGCTGAACCGTCAATTGCGGGATGAATTGATCGGGCCGGATCAGACCGAATTGGATCGTCTGGAAGCCAGGGTCCTGGTCGCTCAGGAATCGTTGGAACGAGCGGAGCGCGACCTGGCTGAACTCGAGCAAGGAATTGACCAACTGAGACTCGCGAGCCTCGAGGCCGGCGTGGAAAGTGCGCGCCTCGCCTTGGAAGCCGCGCAATCGAGATTGGCCCGCCTCGAAAAGGGGATCGACCAAGCCGTGCTGACGGATCTAAATCAACAAATTGTGACTGCCCAAGAGGCTCGGGACGAACTGGCGTCGGGACCGGATAAGGCCGCCGTAGCCCTGGCGGAAGCCAATCTCGACGATGCCAAGTTTGACTACGACGAGATTGTTGAAGATCTCGAACGCTCTCGTTTGCGTGCACCTTTCCCGGGGATGGTCCGACTGGTGACCGTGAAACCGGGCGACGTCATCACCGTGGATGCGCGTGTAATCCAATTGGTCGACCCAACAAACATCTCGATTCGAGGCTTGGTGGAAGCCAACAACGTTGAACGCATCCAAGTTGGCACGACTGGATCAGTCACAATGGCAGCGTTGCCGGGGGTTGAATTGGACGCCCAGGTACGTGAAATATCACCGGATGCTAAAACCGAGCGGGGGGTGATCAGCTTTCCGGTAGAATTCGCGGTCGTCGTCCCGACTGGCGTGACGGTCCCTCCTAATCCGGGATTGGTCACCACCAGAGTGCGTCCTTGACGCTGGGTGTGTCGGTGCCGGACCGAATCGCTCCGGCACCAGTGCCAATCTGAATCGACTGCGGTCAATTCAGTCAGTGTATCCATGGTATCGGGCTCCGTCGCATTGGCAAGCTCGGCGACGTGTGGCGGAACGACTTTGCTTGACATCCGGCTCGATTGACGCATATTCTTTGCCGTACCAAATTTTCCATCTTTTTGATCGCTTTCCCGGCATGATTGTCGGGACATTCGCATCGCGTGAGGAGAAACATGGTTAAGCAGGGTGTGGCGCCCGACGATTTGACCAAGCCGTTTTTTGAAGCCGCCAATGAAGAGCGGCTGGTTATCCAGAATTGCACCGCCTGTGACCGGTTGCACTTCCCGCCTCGCGCCGCGTGCGACCGGTGCGGGTCCGGCGAGAACCTGGAATGGAAGCAGCTGAGTGGCAAGGGCAAAATATACAACTATGGCGTAGTGTACGATTGCCCGGTTGCTTCCCTTAAAGAAGACCTTCCCTTCAATCTGGCCGTCATCATGTTGGACGAAGATCCCGGCGTGCTGATGTATTCCCATTTGCCGGGAATCGCACCTGACGAGGTGCCAGTAGGTGCTGACGTCCAAGTGATTTTCGAAGCTACGGCAAACGGCCAAAAAGTCCCTGAGTGGCAGATTGTAGGCTGACGAACCTGCACCCGCCTTTCGTGCTCGTCTCTGGGCCTGCTGGTTCGGAAGAACCTTGACCACAATCGCAAGGAGTTAGTTATGACGACCCAAATGGCTCCGGAATCGATGTATCGTTCCACAGAAGGCTTGGGGGTTTGGGAACACCGGGGAAAGGTCGCGTCCGTAGGTATTGGACATTCCCCCACGGCCCGCCGATGGGACGGTAAACCGGAAACATCGGTGGGTGCGCTAAGCATTTTGGCTCTGCGCAAGGCTATCGCTGACGCGGGCGTGGCTCCGGACCAGGTGGATGGCCTCGTGCTGGTCCCGGTCACGACCACGGGCGCTTACTGGCCAGCGGATCAGCCCGTGCCCATGGATGTGGTCAACGCGTTCAATCCAACCGATGACCCTCTGGATGGCATCGGACAGCTAAGCGCGGAATGGATCATCAAAAACATGCCTGAATTGACCAACGTCAAGTTCACCATGTACGCGCCCGGCTGCATGTCTGCCGCCATCGTGGTTGCGGCACAGGCCGTTGGTGACGGCCTGGCCAGCAATTGCCTCGTCCTCAAAGGTTGGCACAATCTGGAAGGCCGCTACAACCATGGGGGCATCAGCGGCGCTGACGAGGTACCCGGCAGTTTCGCGGTCAGTCCGGGACGAACGCTGTGGGGTGCACCCGGATGTTACGGTACGGCTTTGCAGTTCGCTCAATATTGCACCAAGTACGGTAAGCACCATGACATGATGGCGCCGTTCATGGAGAATTCAAGGCGCAATGGACTCCTGTTCCCTGAAGGATATTGGGCACAGCATCGTCCCGAGCAATTGACGCCAGAGGATTACCTGTCTTCCCGGTGGATCGCTAAACCTGCGAACCTCTTCGATAACGACATACCGATCATGGTCGCCGCGGCCTACCTATTCACCACTGCGGACCGGGCCCAGGACATGGCCCAGGAGCCGGTGTACATCCTCAACCACGCCTCGAGTCGCGGTGTGGCGCGCAGCATAACGCCGACGCTGGAAGAAGTGGAGGCGGAGACTGCAGCTACCGGACGAAAAATCTACGCGGGTGCAGGCATCACGGCGGATGATCTCTCCTTTGAGAACATGTACGACGGGTTCGCCCAGTTTCACCAGTTCCACATTGAGGGGTTGCGCTATCGGGGAATGCAACCCGGCGACGCCCTGGACTTTTACCAGACCGATATCAGCATCGAGGGACCCAACCCGATCCTTGCCAGCGGCGGCAATATCGGCGGCGGCAGGAGCCGGTTCTGGATGCACACCGATTGCATGCAACAGTTGCAAGGGCGCGCCGGCGCTCGCGCCCTGACCGGGGTCAAACCTGAAATCGCGGTTTCTGGTGGACCCATGCCGATGGGCGGGAACTTCACGGTCTGGAGCGCCACGCCGGACTAATCCCGCACCGTCGGGTTCCGGTACACATCGTCGCTTTGGGCGACCTTACGGGGTCGCCCAATTTTCGGGTTTAGGCGCCCAACCAATCACGAGAGGAGACATATGGCTATTCTCATCAGTTTTGACATCGACGGCACGCTGGAAGTGGGAGATCCCCCAGGCCCTTTGACCATAGAGATGGTGAGGATTGTCCAGGACAAGGGTTTCCTGATTGGGAGTTGCTCCGATCGGCCACCCAGCAGCCAGCGGTCTTTGTGGGAAGGCCACAAGATCAATGTGGATTTCGCCGTCGCAAAGCATATGTTGTCGGGGGTCAAGTCCGATTTCACCGCAGAAGCCTATTACCATATTGGCGACCGGGAAGACCTGGACCGCCAGAATGCTTTGCGGGCTGGTTTCGAATTCCTTTGGCCTGATGAAGCGGCAGCCCAGCCGTGGTTCCTCCCCGATGGCTGATCAGGATGTGGATCCCAACGAATGATTCGTATACGGCGCTCGTTTGACCGTATTGCAGGTGCGCGCCCTTAATTTTTTGCCGTGACAGACACAGAAAGCGACATTCAACGACGACGGCCTCGCGTCTTTTATGGCTGGTGGGTCGTCGTCGTTTCCTCTTTGCTAGGTATGTTCGGGAACGGGTCCATATCCCAGGGGTTCCCGAGATTTTTTGTACCGATCAGGACCGAAATGGGCCTGACCTCCGCGCAGATGTCGTTGGTTTTCAGCCTCGCGCGGGCTGAAGGCAGCGCTGGGGGGCCCCTCGTGGGTTGGGCGGTCGACCGTTACGGCGCCAGGCCAATGATACTGGCTGGTGGTTTGATGGCCGGTGTCGGGACAATCTTCCTGTCACGGGCGGACAGCTATTGGGAACTCGTCATATTATTCTCCGGAATCATTTCTTTGGGGAAAAGCTCGGGGTTCGGCCAGACCCTGATGGCCGCAGTCAACCAATGGTTTATCCGCCGGCGCTCGGTAGCAATGTCCACGCTGATGACCGCGTTCGCGGGCGGTGGGGCGTTTGTAGTGCTTCTCCTGAATCTGGGCATTCAACAGATCGGATGGCGTGACACCCTGTTTTGGACCGGTGTTTTTATCGTAGCGATGACGCTGCCGGCTGCGTTTTTCATACGCAGTCGTCCCGAAGACATGGGTTTGTTACCCGACGGAGATCCCCCCGCGAACACTGGCCGCGGATCTGGTTCCAACAGCCGCGGGCGGCGAAGCGAAGGAGACGCCAGTTTTTCGTTCCGACAAGCGATTAGCACCCGCACTTATTGGTTGATGATGGCGGGCGCCATCTTGCGCGTATCCGTGACCAACGGAATGCTCGTGCATGTGTTTCCGATCATGGCCGTACGTGGACTTTCAGAGAACGAAGCCGCGGCTTGGGTAGCAGCGATGTTCTTCCTTGGAATCCCTTTGCGGTTCATTTTGGGTGTTACGTCGGGGAGGTTTCGCGGCAACATCCTCCTCGCCATTGGTATGGCGATCGGAGCCATCGGTATGGGCGGCTTGTGGATAGGCCCGGGCGTGAGCGGTCTTCTTTTGTTTGTAGTCGGGATAGCCATTGTCGAAGGGATCAGTTCAGTCAATTGGCTAATGTTGTCCGATTATTACGGCCGCGCCCGGTTCGCGACTCTAATGGGGTTCATGAGCCTGTTCATGAACGTGGGGATGTTCATTTCCCCCTACGCTTCTGGATTGGTTTTTGACCAGACTGGCAGCTACTTCTACGTGTTGGCTGTATTCACGCCGTTGTATCTGCTGAGTGCGGTCGCTTTTCTGTTCGCCACACGGCCCAGTCCACCAACCAATTCGCGCAGGCGCTGGATTGGCACGGAAGCAGGGACTCCGCTGGCGTCGCCCGCGGGCGGTGGCGGCAATTGACTGCGAACGCTAGCCAGGGAGCCATCCGCGCGGATCGGAAAGGTCCCGCTTCTGAGGAAGTTTCATGAACCCGCAACCGATCACAATTAATGGCCAACATGTACGCCTGGAACCCATCGGTCCTCAGCATGCTGAGGACCTGTTTCGGGTCGGAACTGAAGAATCGATATGGCGTTATCTCTCCCGCCCCGCCTTCACAAGCTTAGAGGGCGTCTAAAAAGGTTGAAATTGGGGTAGAGATACAGAGGCATGATAAAGGCGTTGGTCGTAACTTAGGGGTATGAAACGACCAGCGTATCCCAGCGACCTCAGCGACCGAGAATGGCAACTGCTCGAGCCCTTGTTGCCACCGCCCAAACCGGGCGGCCGACCCATCACCTACCCCCGGCGGGAGATCGTCAACGCCATCCGCTACGTGCTGCGCACTGGTTGCTCCTGGCGGATGCTGCCCCACGACCTGCCACCGTGGCGCATCGTGTTCCATTACTTTCGCACCTGGCGTCGTGATGGCGCCTGGCAACGGGTACATAGCGTCCTGCACGCCGAGCTGCGCCAGGCTCAGGGTCGCCAGGCCAGTCCCAGCGCGGCCATCATCGACAGCCAATCGGTGAAGACCACGGAAAAAGGGGGCCCAGAGGCTACGACGCCGGCAAGAAGGTGAAGGGCCGCAAGCGCCACATCGTGGTGGATACCCTGGGGCTGCCGCTGGCGGTGGCAGTGCATCCCGCCGACATTCAGGACCGGGACGGCGCCCGGTTGGTGCTGGCCCGACTGCTGGGGCGGTTCCCTCGACTACAGCTGATCTGGGCTGATGGGGCCTACGGCGGCAAATTGGTAGAGTGGGCCAGGACGGTGGGCGGCTGGACCCTGGAGTTGGTGCGGCGCCCAGCACAGCAGCATACCTTTCAGGTCCTGCCCCGGCGGTGGGTCGTGGAGCGCACCTTCGGCTGGCTGAACCTGCAACGGCGGTTGAGCAAGGACTACGAAGCATTGTGTGAAACCACCGAAACCTGGATTTACATCGCAATGACCGGCCTCACCCTGCGCAGACTGGCCCGCCTTCCCCATTTTTAGACACCCTCTTAGAGGACGCGCAGGAGTGGATCGAGTCATGCACGGCGCGGAACGATCACGAGGAACGTATCCAATTCGCCGTTGTACACCAGGCTGAAGGTCGCGCCATCGGATCCACGGGGTTCCTCGATATCGACCGGCCGAACCGGGCCCTGGAAATCGGCATGACCTGGTACGGCGCCGAATACCAACGCACTACCGTCAACACAGAATGTAAATTTCTGTTGTTGCGTCACGCCTTCGAGGGCTTGGGCGCGTTGCGAGTTTGCTTGAAAGCCGACCACCGCAACACACGGTCGCGGCGTGCGATAGAACGCATCGGGGCCGTTCGGGAAGGCATGCTGCGCAACCACCGGATCGCCCGAGACGGCGTAAACCGACATTCGGTTTACTACAGTATCATCAACAGCGAATGGCCGACGGTTCGAGACCGGTTGCAGGCTATACTGGCCAGGTAGCGGTCATCTGTGGCGCGACAGGACCGGTTACGGTATGATGGCGCGCGTCCCTTGAAGCGCGGCTGCTCCGGCCGGCTCACTGCATTTGCAAGCGCCGGCAAAAGGCAAGCGACCGCTGACGAGGCTGCTGCTCGTGCTATAATCTGCGCTGGAGGAGGTGCCTATGCGAGCTATTGACTACGTTGCCCCTACATCTCTTAGCGAAGCCGTTTCGGTGTTGTCCGCACACGGCGATCGCGCCCGCCCGTTGGCCGGTGGAACGGACATAATCGTCCAACTGCGCGGTGGCCGGCTAGAATTGGACGTCTTGGTGGATACCAAGAAGATCCCCGAGCTGAACCAGATCGAATTGACTGACAGCGGGCTGCGCTTGGGTGCTACCGTGCCTTGTTATGAGATCTATCAGAATCAGGCCGTAGCCTCTGCTTATCCTGGTCTGATCGATGCCGCGGGCCTTATCGGAAGCATTCAAATTCAGGGCAGGGCTTCGATCGGTGGGAACTTGTGCAACGCCGCGCCATCCGGAGACAGTATCCCGCCAATCATCACCCTCGGCGGCGAGGCACATATCAACGGGCCCAACGGCTGGCGTGCCGTGGCAGCAGAGGATTTTTGCACCGGCCCTGGCCGGAATGTGTTGGAACCTGGCGAGATTTTGGTGGGTATCCAAATCCCAGCGCCCGTCGCCAATTCCGGCGCCGCGTACCTGCGCTTCATCCCACGGAACGAGATGGACATCGCTGTCGCCGGCGTTTCCTCCTCGGTAGTTCTGGATGCTTCGGGACAGACGATCCAGTCAGCCCGAATTGCCTTAGCCTCGGTCGGGCCAACCCCGATTCTCGCCACTGCGGCCGGTGAAAGTTTGGCCGGCAAGGCAGTGTCTGATGATGCTATCGCCGAGGCCGGACGCTTGGCCAGTGAAGCTGCCACTCCCATTACCGACATGCGCGGCACGATTCGTCAGCGCCACCATCTGGTGGACGTATTGACCCGTCGCACCCTGAATATCGCCATCCGGCGCGCCCGAGGGGAGGAGTAAAAATGCCCGGACTTGTCCATGTAACCACCACCATCAACGGTAACCAGACCGACTTCCTGTGCGAGCCGCGCCAGAGCCTGTTGGAATGTCTGCGCGACGTCGTGGGTATGACCGGCTCCAAGGAAGGTTGCAACGACGGCAACTGTGGAGCGTGCACCGTAAACCTGGATGGGCGCATCGTTACTTCCTGCCTGGTCTTGGGTGTGGAGGCACAGGGCGCCGAGGTCGACACGATTGAAGGCGTGGCCTCCGCTGAAGGCTTGCATCCCATACAGCAGGCGTTCCTGGAAAACGCTGCCCTCCAGTGCGGCATCTGCACACCTGGTTTCATCGTGGCCTCCAAGGCCCTGCTCGAGGCGGAGCCAGACGCTGACGAAGCACGCATACGTCACTGGTTGGCCGGCAATCTGTGCCGTTGCACCGGTTACGACAAGATCGTTCGTGCGGTCCTGGACGCCGGAGAACGAATGCGGGCATAGTCTCCAGTTCGTTGCCGACGGGTGTTAATCCGGCGGCCGTTTCAATGTTCTCAGCAATAGGGGCGAATAGTTATTCGCCCCTACATCGTTAAAGAGGTGAACCAAAGTGACCACGGCAAACCAAGTCCTTTCGGAAGTGGAATACGAGGTAGTGGGCAAGCGCCCGGTGCGTCCCGATGGAGTGGATAAGGTGACGGGGCGCGCCCAATATGGCGCGGACCTTGATCTGACGGGTCTGTTACACGCCCGTGTTTTGCGAAGCCCGCATGCGCACGCCCGGATCAAGTCCATCGACACCACTAAGGCCGAAGCCCTGGGCGGAGTGCGAGCCGTCGTGACGGCGGCCGATCTGCCATTTGCGGCGCTCAGCAAAGAGGATTTAGGTAACGATTTCAACCGGTTCAAGTTCTTGAGCGACAATTTCCTCGCCAGCGACAAGACGCTGTATCGTGGGCACGCTATCGCTGCAGTAGCCGCCGAAAATGCCCACACCGCGGAGGCTGCGCTGGCCCTGATCGACGTCGAATTCGAAGTGTTGGAGCCCGTAATAGACGTGCGGGCCGCGATGCAGGATGGCGCTCCCCTCCTGCATGATGATCTGATCCACACTTCCGTCTTGGGCGAGATCTCGGACAAACCCAGCAACGTCGCGTCTTACATGAAATTTGAGAAGGGCGACACGGCAACCGGATTTTCCAAGTCCGACGTCATCGTCGAGAGGGAATTCACCACGGCCTCCGTGCACCAGGGATATATTGAACCGCACAACGCGACGGCACACTGGCGCGCTGACGGGCAGATCAATATCTGGTCCAGTACCCAGGGCGCCTTTGTGGTCCGAGCCAACACAGCAGACGTGTTGCGAATCGACGTGTCGGATGTTCGTGTCACCCCGATGGAGATCGGTGGCGGGTTCGGCGGCAAGGTCTCGTTCTACCTGGAGCCGGTTGCTGCGCTGCTGTCGCGCAAAGCAGGGGCGCCGGTCCAGGTATTGATGAACCGTACCGAAGTATTCGAAGGGAGCGGTCCGGCCCCCGGGAGTTGGATGCGGGTCAAGATGGGCGCCAACTCAGCCGGTAAGATCATAGCTGCCGAGATCGAGTTGGCTTTCGAAGCGGGCGCGTATCCGGGCTCGCCGGTGATGCAGGGAGCCACCTGCGCCTTCGCGTGCTACGAACTGGAAAATGGGAGCGTAAAAGGCTACGACGTTGTCGTGAACAAGCCCAAGACAGCTGCTTATCGAGCGCCTGGCTCGCCACAGGCGGCGTTCGGGGTAGAGCAGGTGGTAGACGAACTCTGCCAAAAACTGGGCGTGGATCCGGTGGAATTCCGTCTCAATAACGCTGTAACCGAAGGCTCGCGCAAGGTTGAGGGTCCGGTGTTTCAAAAGATCGGTTTGGTGGAATGCCTAGAAGCCGCACGTAACCACGAGCACTACCGGACGCCGCTGGTAGGATCAAATCGGGGCCGCGGTATAGCTGCGGGCTTTTGGATGAACCGCGGGTTCCACTCCAGCGTCAACATGACGGTAAACCCGGATGGCACGGTGAACCTGATTGAGGGTTCGGTAGATATCGGGGGCTCGCGAGCTTCCATCGCACAGCAAGCCGCCGAAACCCTGGGCATAGCGTACGAGGACATCAAACCACAGGTGGTCGACACAGACTCCATCGGATTCACGATGGTCACCGGCGGGAGCCGCACCACATTCGCAACCGGTTGGGCGGCTATCCTCGCTGCGGAAGACGTCAAAGAGCAGATGGTCGAACGGGCTGCCTCCATCTGGGATGTTCCAGTCGAGGAGGTTGAGTACGACGGCGGCGTCATCCGGCACCAATCGGAAGAGTTGAGCTTCACCTTCAAGGATCTGGCGCGCCAGCTCTACACCACCGGCGGAGGCATTACCGGGACGGCAAGCCTAGATCCCACCGGCGAGGGCAATTCCTTCGCCGTTCACCTGGTAGACGTTGAGGTTGACCCGGAGACCGGTAAAACCGAAATCCTGCGATATACCGCCATCCAGGACGCCGGCAAGGCGGTGCATCCCAGCTACGTGGAAGGCCAGATCCAGGGAGGGGCGGTGCAGGGCATCGGCTGGGCACTGAACGAGGAGTATTACTTCAATGACAACGGCCAGATGATGAACTCGAGCTTCCTGGATTACCGTATGCCCACCTCGTTGGACCTGCCCATGATCGATACGGTCATAGTGGAAGTGGCTAATCCCGGGCATCCATACGGAGTTCGCGGCGTAGGCGAGGTGCCCATTGTTCCCCCGCTGGCCGCCGTCGCCAATGCAGTGGGGCACGCTACAAACCAACGGCTAACGAGTCTGCCCATCACGCCCGGAAGTGTGCTTGAAGCAAGCCTGTAGGCGGTTGCTCGGTCTGAGGTAGCAACGGGAATGGCACGGGGGCGATGCAAAATCGCCCCCGTTCGCTCTGGTGCGGTTCCGGCGCAATCGACACAGAACGAGCGCGCCGAGGTGCCGGTCTAGCAGGCTAATTGAACTGCGGGATCACATCTGACGCGATGGAATGCATCAACTCGCGGAGGCGGCCGACGTCCCCGGTATTGAGCGCCAAGACGATGTGCTGCACTCCGGCCTCCCGGTAGGCGGCGATCCCGGCGGCCATGCCAGCCGGGTCATGGCCCGGGAGGCGGGAGCGGTCAGCAGAGCGCTGGCTGGATGGGCCGCCATGGGCCTCCACTTCCACGCGGGCGGACATCACCAAATCATCGGGGTTACGGCCGGCGGACTCGGCCAGCTCTCGGACCCGCTGCCGACCAATAGCAAACTCCTCGGCGCTCACGCCGGACGGATGCCAACCGTTACCCCGCCGAGCGGCCCGGCGCAATGCCCCGGGGCTACCGCCACCCACCCAGAGGGGTACGTGTGGTGAACCGGCCACGGACTGCACCGGCTTGGGCGAGAACTTGAGGTCGCCGAATTCCCAGCGGTCGCTGCTGAACCGAGGGTCTTCGTTGGACCACAGCTCCCGCATGACGTCGATGGACTCATTGGTCAGGGATCCGCGTTGGCTCAACTGTATGCCCAGCGCCTCGAACTCGGGGGTCATGGCGCCCACGCCAACGCCCAGGACCACGCGTCCTCCAGACATCTGATCCAGCGTGGCGGCGTACTTAGCCAACTCCACCGGATTGTGATACGGCAAGACCAGCACCGACGTGCCCAACTTCACTCTCGAGGTCAAGGCAGAGATATGGGAAAGGGTAGCCATCGGGTGGTAGTAAGGTTTGTCGTCCAGCCGTTCCCGTATGTAGCCGTTGTTGAAAAGGTGATCCATGACCCAGACGGAATGGAACCCCAACTCTTCCGCCAGCGGGCCGAAATTGACGACCGCTTGTGGATCCTCGATACCCCAGTTATTGGGAACAGTCACGCCAAATTCCATGCTGTATCTCCTTGGTAAGCGGGACAATCAGGCCATACAGGGCAGCAACCGATCAGCTCGACGACGGTCATAGATCTGCTTGACCGTCGGGGCAGGGGGGAAACGATTGAGGGATGGGCCGATGGCTATTGCCCACGTTTGGGCAGGAACGGGTTCAGCTTTTCGGCCAGGGAAGCGAGGTTACGTGTCTGGATCCATACCGTTCCGCTGCCCCGGAACTTCATGACGAGCCCTTCACCTCCAGCGATCAGTGAGCGGATGCCGCCAACCTTACCGATGGAGTATTCCACGTCGTCGCTGAAAGCCACGAGATGCCCGGTATCCACCACCAACTCCTGGCTCGGATTCACTGCAACCTCTTTGATGGCACCGTAGGAGTTGTAATACACGGTACCCGTGCCCTGCCGCGTGTAGGCGCGGATGAAGAACAAGCTTTCTCCGCTGAAAAACCCGCGAAATCCCTGGAACTGACTATCGATCTGCACATTGCCGGTGCCGGCGAGGAACGAACTGGATTGCAAGAAAAGGTTGGTTCCTGGCTCTAGGGTGAACGAACCTACATCACCGGGAGCGGGCGGGGCAAGGCTGACCCAACCTCCTGCCGCCTCGGCAGTGGAGGTGTTTACGAAAAAGGATTCGCCGCCCATCATGCGCCGAATTCCGCCAAAGAGACCCCCGGAACCGCTCATCCCAGTCGACATGGCAACACCCTGCTGCGCGACCATGGCCCCCGACTCGGCCTTGATGGATTCGCCGGCAGTCAGGTCAATCGTGAGCAGGGAATAGCTGGGGTTGAATTCGACAGTAGACTGCATTGCTGTTCACACCAGAGGGCTTGGTCAGCCGGTCTTGATTGCCTGCAAAAGACGGACACAATCGATAGCGCCGACCGCGCAGTCCGAACCCAAGTTACCGACCTTGCCTCCGGAGCGGTTGATGGCCTGCTCCATGTTTTCGGTAGTCAATACTCCAAACATGGTGGGTATGCCGGTTTCGCGACCCACCGCAGCGATGCCGGAAGCAGCCTGATTGCACACCATGTCGTAATGACTGGTTTCCCCCCGAATCACGGCACCCAGGCAAATCACGGCGTCATAGCGTCCGGATTGAGCCAGCGTTTTGGCAATCACAGGCAGTTCAAACGAGCCCGGGACCCAGGAAGTGGTAATGTCACCGTCGCGTACGCCGTATTTCCCCAACGTCGAGACGGCGCCTTCCATCAGATTTTTGGTGATTACATAGTTGAACCTGGCGGCGACCACTGCAATGCGCAGACCGGTTCCGTCCAACCCGGCGTTCAGTTCCTGCGGCAAGCTCTCATCTCCTCTGACCAGGAGCTAGGCGCCCGGGCCATGGGCCGGAAACCCGCCCCGAAAGTGTACTACGCAGCCGCCGACGGTGTCACCAGATTGCAGACACGCGAACCCGTCCCGCACGGTCAATTCAGCAGCGCCTGATGCACATCCGGCAACGACCGGATTTCACCGGTGAGGATCATTCGGGCAAGCCGGCGGGCCACGGACTTTTCTGGCTCCGCCGTGATGTACTCTGCCGGGGATTTTCCGTCGACTCGAGCTAACAGGAGTGCGCCCATTTGGTGGACTGCCTGGCGCTGGAGATCAGCGGGGTCGGCCGCGAAGGCCGGAGCATTGGCGCAATAGGCCGCCCAAAAGGCGTTTCCCGCCGCGTTGTACCGGTCAGCGAGATCCGAGCGGTGGATGGCTTTCAAGGTGAGATGATTCAACATGAACGCCAGGTCGAAAACCGGGCTGCCCAAATGAACGACTTCGAAATCCAGCAAGAATGCGGTCGCCTCCTCACCAGCTCCGGACACGATCACGTTCTTTGGGCTGTAGTCACCGTGCACCATGCAGAGGCGGTGGTCCAGCATGGCCTGGGCGGCGGACTCGATGACGTCCGCCAGGTCAGGATGCGCGTGTGCGGTGGCCCGGTGGTAGGGATCAATGCGCAACTGGACGAAGCAGCGCTGATCGGCGAATTCGCGCAGTTCGGTGGGTATATCGTCGCCTGAGACGGCGGAATGTTGGTGCATAGTGCCCAACAGACGGCCGACCTGCGTGGCGACGACTGGGTCGACACGCCCGTCGAGGAGGTCGTCCTTCCACGTCCGGGCCTGTTCCGGGGCGGCAGTCATGACGAACAGGAAATTTCCCGGGTCTTCATGAACCACCGACGGCAAGGCGGACCGAGGCAACACTCCCTCCAAATACCGGAGGCTCGCGGCCTCGCGATGAATTCGCGCCTGGTCCGCCAGCCATTCCTGAGCGACGCGCAATCGGGGAAGGGATTGCTTTATCACGAGCCCGTCAGGCTGGCCGGCAAAGTTCACCCTTACGACGATATTTGAAATCCCTCCGCCAAGTTCCCGGGCGGATGCCGAACTGGCCCGGTCGGTGGGGATCAGCCCCACACCAAGCAGGTACTCGACGGCGTTGGTTTCCGAAAGTGTGAACGCCATCAGCGCCTACCGGCCCGTCGGTCGGATGCGCGGGCGACCGGGTGTCCGATTACCGCCCTAGACGCGCGAAACAACCTGGGTGGTGAAGTCTTCCAAGTGTCCCAGGGTTTCTTCCAAATTGCCGTCGGCACTCAGTCGGGCGATGTCGAGCACCAAGTAACTGACACCCATTTCTTCATACTGGCGGATGTCGCCAGCGATCTGTTCCGCGCCGCCGGTGAAACGAGCGCGGTCCGGGCTAGTGTCGGATCCGGTAATGCGGTAGTCGTGAGAGCGGTAGACGATCTGGATTTCGTCGGGATTGCGTCCAGCGCGCTCGGCCGTGCGACGCAGGCGGTCCATGCCGTTCTGCAACGCCTCGGGCGTTCCCACGGGAAAGGCTGGATTGTTGCCGATGGGGTACCATCCGTCGCAGAGGGTTGCGGCACGGCGGATGGCGGGGCGGCTCTCGCCGCCGACCCAAAGAGGCGGATGCGGCTTCTGGATTGGCTTGGGAAGGAACCAAATGTCGGAAAAACTCACGTACTGGCCTTCAAAAGTGGGATCGTCAGACGTCCACAGCTCCTTGAAGGCGCGGATGTACTCGTCGGTTACGGCGCCGCGTTCGTCGAAGGGCTCGCAACCCACGGCTTCAAACTCCTCACGACACCAACCGACGCCGATGCCGACGATCAGCCTGCCTCCGGACAGCACGTCCAGGGTTGCCAGAGCCTTGGCGGCCACCAAAGGGTTGCGATGGGGCACGATGATCACCGAGGTTGCCAGCCGAATGGTGCTGGTGCACCCAGCCATGTAGGCCAGCGCGGTGATCTGCTCCATGGCCTGACCGGACGCTGAACCGGGGAATTCCCCGGTCTCGGTGTACGGGTAATCGGAATCAATATTCTTGGGCACCAGGATATGGTCGCCCAGGGCAACGGAGTCAAAACCCAACGATTCGGCGCGCTGGGCAATGGTCGCCAGGTTGTCGGGAGTGGACAGCGGGCCCCGGCCGGGGAGCGTAATGCCGTACTGCATCAGGTGATACCTCAATTGTCGTGCGCAAGGGGATCAGTGGAACAATATGCCGCCGTTGACGTTGTAGGACTGCCCAGTTATCAAGCTGGAGTCCGGCCCGGCCAAGAAGGCCACCAGGTTGGCCACGTCTTCCGGTTCGGCGATGCGGCCAAGCGGAGTGCGGTCGGCAGAGGCCGCCACGACCTGGGCGCGGAATTCCTCCTGGGTGAGCCCTCTTTGGGCGGCCTGATCGCGCTCCCAGTAGCTCATGCGGTCGGTGTTGATTGGACCGGGGCAGACGGCGTTGACGGTGATTCCGTGGGGAGCGAGGTCCATGGCTGACGCCTGGGTCAAACCGATGACGGCGAACTTACTGGCCGAGTAAGCGGCACCGTCGGCGCTGGCCTGTTTGCCGGCGTTACTGGCGATGTTCACGACGCGGCCGCCGTTACCCAGGCGGACCATTTCCCGGCCGGCGTACTTGGTGCACAGGAACACCGCGGTGGTGTTGATGGCGAGGAAATGTTGCCACACATCTTCGTCCAACTCGGTGACGGGCACCTTGTCACGGCCAATAATGGCCCGCGCATTGTTGACCAGAATATCCAAGCGTCCATAGTGGTTGACGGTCTCCGCCACCAAGCCCTCGATTGCATCGGCGTTAGACAGGTCGGCGTAGACGGGCAGGGCATTGCCGCCCAGGCTGCGGACCTCTTCGGCCACGCTATCAATCGACTGCCACTCAGCGCGGACTTCGCCGGGCGGAAGGTCGTCGGCGGGCCGCCGAAGGTCGGTGATGGCTACCTGAGCACCCTGGGACGCCAGTTTCAGGGCGGATGCGCGGCCGACGCCGCGCATGCCGCCGGCGCCAGTAATCAGGGCTACTTTGCCTTCCAAGCTCATGGTTATTCTCTCTCAACGCTGAAGGGTTCCCGAGCGAACACCCGCCGAACCATAGGCTCAAAAAATTCCAAAGTGAGGGAGTCGTAATCGGGGTCGAATGACGGTTGATCCCAGCGGTGGCAGAATTCCACCGCGTCCTGGTACCACGGGTGGTCGATATAGCGGTCCCGGGCGTTACGGTCGCCGCCCGTGTGGTGCGCATAATAATAAGTCTGAAACAGGCCGTGCTGCCTGATGACCCAGTAGGTCCGTTCAGACACGTACGGCCTGAGAACGGCGGCGGCCACTTCGCTATGGTTGTGTGGAGCCAGCAAATCGCCAATGTCGTGCAACAGGGCGGCTACGATCATCTCTTCGCCGGCGCCATCCCGGTACGCGCGAGTCGCGGATTGTAACGAGTGCGCCAGTCGGTCCACCTGGTAGCCGGCCAAGGAACCGGCGAGTCCACGCAACTGATCCAGCACGCGGTCAGCCGTGCCAGAGGCGAATTGCGCTTCAAGGCGTTCCAAAAGTTCGTAGTCTTCGCGGGTCCCCGCAGCCATGCTGGTGAACGAGACGGTAGTCGCTGTCGCTTGGGACGCGTCGCTCATGAGCGTTCTCCCATCGTGTAGTATGTTGTCGAATTGTACCATCGCTGCAGGGGCGTTCGGAGTTTAAAGGAGAACGGCAAATGACGGACGAGAGGCGACTGCATGGGAAAGTAGCGCTGATCACCGGCGGCGGCAGGGGCATCGGGCAAGCGATCGCCCGAGCTTACGCGGCGGAGGGGGCGATGCTGGCGTTGGCGGCCCGGACCGACGCCGAACTGCGGTCGACGGCCGAAGCGATCCGCTCGGAATTCGGCAGCGAGGTGACCACGGTCATCACGGACGTGAGGGAACGAGAGCAAGTGGAGAACGCCGTTTCGCACACGGTGGGCCGGTTTGGGGCCATCGACGTGATGGTGAACAACGCGGGCAACACGGGCGAGATAGGCCCTTTATGGAAGTTGGACCCGGAGCGATGGGCCAATGTAATTTCGGTCCACGTGCTGGGCACCTTCTACGGTTGCCGGGCGGTGATACCAGGCATGCTTGAACGAGGCTTGGGCCGGATCGTAAACATGGCCGGCGTAGGAGGACCGAACGACACATCCTACGATGCTGCGAAAACCGCCATCGTCAATATGACGGAGAATCTGAGCGTGGAACTCGCCGGCACGGGTATCACGGTGAACGCCATCAGTCCCGGTTCCATTCACACGCGAATGTGGGAAGAAGTCCGCGACATGGCCCTGGCCGCCGGAGACACGGAGTTGTACCAAAAGGGGGTTCAGGTTACTTCAGGGGGAGGCGCCTCGATTGAACGGGCGGCGCAACTGGCAGTCCTGCTGGGGGGTGACGATTGCGGCGGGTTATCGGGCCGGCTCATCCGCGCCGCGCTCGACACCTTTGAGGAAATCCCCGCGCGGGTGGACGAAATCATGTCGTCCGATGCGTTGCTGCTGAGGCGAGTGGATCTGGACGGCTAGTCGGCGGTTTCCGGAGACAGCGACGAACGGGTCTGAGGATGCACCGGCGGCCTGGCGAGAAGAAGGGCAAGAGCGGCGATCGCCCCCAAGACGGCGTAAATAACGAACGCGATGCCGTAGCCTCCGGAGAACTGGTAGACCAACCCGGATGCCACCGCACCGATGGCCTGGCCGAGAGAGGTGAAGGGTTCCGTGACACCACGGATGGTGCCCAGGGACTGACGCCCGAAAAAGTTCGCGTAGGCGACAGCGGGTACGACCAGGATGCCGGCGACGGCGAGACCGAACAGGCCGGCGGCGCAGAAAGCCAGAGCAATCGTGTCCGCGACGACGAATAGCCCCGAGGCTGTGGCCATGACGAGGGCGACGATCGCGTAAGTATACGAAACCCGCCTTTTCTCCACGACGCGTCCCCACAGGAGGCTTCCAATCCCGGTGCCGGCGCCGTTGACGACGATACTGAGCTGCGACAACGAAAGGTCGATACCTCGGGAACGCAGTAGATCGGCCTGGTACACGTTGGTGCCCGACTGCATTAGGAATAGAAGACCGGTACCTATGGCAAGAACCCACAGGGCCGGCGTGCGCAAAGCCTGCCGCGTCGTCCATTCCAATGCGGATTCGGTTTCGGCGACCCGTGAAACCGAAGCGTTGGCCTCGGTGGGTGCGTCCGGCTCATCACCATCGGGGAGCATCCCGACGTCCTCCGGACGCTGCGCGACCAGCAGGGCCGCGGGGGCCAATGCGATGGCGTACACCATCAAACCGAGAACTATCCAGGCGACCCGCCACCCATATGCTGCGCTCACCCACGTGGCCACCAGCGGAAAAGCCACCATGCCGCCCGAGTGGGACAGGAACAGCAGGCCCGTGGCCCGGCCGCGCTGGCGGACGAACCAACGGCCCACAACTGTCGCCGCGCCCACATTGAGCGGGACGCTGAACATGATGCGGCCAACGGCCATAGACGAGTACAAGATGGCGACGTGGACGGAGAGCCAAGCCATGGCGATGGTACTCAGGCCGATGATGATAAGGGCAGACACCAACACAGCCCGGGCTCCGTAGCGGTCGATAGCCCGGCCCACGGGTGGGGATGCCCCGGTTGCCAGCAGGCCGCCGACAGCGGCGGAGCCGCCGATGAGCGCCCGGCTCCATCCGGTCTCGTCGGCGATGAGGGGCACGAAGACAGCGAACGTCAAACTTCCCGCTGCGTTGCGGACGAACATGCTGCTGCTGGCGGTGCCCAGCACGATCCACCCGTAGAAGAACGGAGTTCGCTGGGAAATGTAGGCGATCAGGACGTGCACGGGGGCGAAGCCCTAATTGAATAACAGATTTAGTGCGGCGACGGTATCATCGCGAAATCGCGTCCAAGATTCCAATTGTTCAAGAGGACCGCTGACGGGCAGGTTTTGTAGCAGGTTGCGCCGCAGAGTAGGCAGATCCTGGCGCAAACCAACCCTTCGCCGGCCACGCATTTCGCTGGCATCGAGCAGCGCAGCGTTCAAGATTTCCCTCGGATTGGCCCGCCTCTCCACTACGTTGGGATCCGGCAGAGTTAGGGCGCGTTTGCCATCGGACTTGCGAACCGCTTTCCTGATCGCGAACTCATCCAATAGCAACCATGCTTCGGTCATCCGCACCGGGATAATTGGGACCCAGGGTTGGCCAAACGGAGCTTCTTGAACTGCCTGCGCAATTTCAAAGTGTCTCGCTTCCGGGCCGACGTTGTCGGCATCACGGTGAACAAACAGCAAGTCAAAATGGGGAGCCATACCCAGGCCGTTCCACACCTTATCAACCAGCGCTCGCCCTGCTGTAGAGGTCGCGAAGTCAACTTGCCGGTGACCAACAGAGTCGAGCAATCTTTGAATGTGGGACGCCAGAGGCGTATCAGTAGCACCTTCGCACACTAACAGGAATCGCATCACCATAGAGATTCCCAGAACTCTCTGGGGAAAGCAATCTGGGCCGTTTCCGGCGGCACCAGGTACGATTGCAGCGAAAGCAAGTTTACTCCTTCACGGTCGGTGGAACACCTCCAAGTGCCATTGTACGGATAGCATTGAAGTAAATGCTCCACCAGAGTTCCCGATTGGTCGCGCACGGTGCGGCTCTTTGCCACCAGCAAGTCATCTTTTTCCTGCAATTGAACGAAGTAAGGCGAATGGGTAGCCACGATCACCTGTCGCAGCGAGTTGTCAATCCCGACCGGGTCATCTGGATCAACCGCAATGTCGTGCAAGAGCCGGTTCATGGTCGCTAAGTTTGCGGGGTGCAGACCGTTTTCAGGTTCTTCCATGCAAAGCACGCCACTTTCGTAGAATACCTCCGCTAAAGCTACCAATGCTAAAAACCGCAGGGTGCCGTCGGAGATGGAATTTCCCCGAAGTTTGACCCCAGTATCCTCCTCGAGCTCCAACGACAGCAATTGCCGAACTTCGTCAGGGACCACGCGGACCATCTGCACAGGAACCAATGACGACAGTCGAATGGAGACGGTTGCAAAAACGTCATCGGGCTGCTCGTCATAAAAGGGAGCCAGGCTCGCAAGATGTTGGAGAGTAGCCGGTATGTGCTCCCCGTTGGAAGCGATACCCGGAGGTTGCGTGTAACGATCCGGCCGGCGCATGGCAACGGGATCGAGGGCCAAAACCCGCCAGCTCTGCATTTCACGTCGCGCTGCCAAAATTGTTGGCGTGGCGGCGGTGTTTTCGGTGCCGATGATAGTACGGGTCGCTCCCTGAGCCGGCGACGGGCGGCCGCGACCATGAGAACCACCGTCTTGATGTACCACTATGGCGGCCTGTTCAGTCTCAGGATCAATCTGGGTAGATATGAACCCGCTACGAGCGTGACGCTTGTTGAACACCACGCTATCGCGGAATTTCGTTTTGCTGTGAGGAAATTTCAAGTGACGGGCCGCGCGTCCGGCAGTTATGGGGCGGAGTTCTTCCCTCTCGAGGGTAAGCCCGCCTAACTGTCCGATGCCTGGAGACGGTGGCTCGTACCGTAGTGCGATCTCATAGCGGAGAAAGGATGAAGACGCCTTGGCTTCCCGGCCGAAGTCATCTCGAACGTTTTCGCCGACAATCATCTCGGCGGCAAATTCCATGCGGTCAACCCGTTCGCCGCCGGAATGAAACAGCAGATCCCGGATATCTCCCGTTTCCTCGCCGGCGTTGCGAATTTGTAACGCGGCTTCGTTTATGGTGCGGTCAGTAAGTAGCGACAAGAAGCGGATGGCATCGAATATGTTGGACTTGCCAACGCCGTTGGGGCCGGCGATGCAGGTATAGGGGCCAAAATCGAGCGAGAAATCTACAAGGTTTTTGAATCCGTTGACTTCCAGCCTGGTCAGCATGATTGGCTCCATTGGTGGCAGCGGTCCCACCCTGGGGCGATTTTAGCACGGGCTTTCGCTAGGGTTGCTGAGCCATTTCGCAGGCGAACCATAGGGCGAGGCTGCCGGTGCGGTCGTCGTGGCCATTTAGGGCGGTGCGGTTCAGGTAGGCACGCGTATCGGGCATGACGCCGGTGCTGATACAACCGTCGACAACGCCGCCATTCTCGTCGATCCGTTCGGACAGGGCGCGCCAACAGGCCATCAAGCCGGCACTGTATTCGGCAGCATCGTCGGAAGGGAGCCAGCCGAGACGGAGACCCCTGGCCAAAGCGTAGCCGACCATGGAGGTCGAGGTCAGTTCGCCCCAGGCACCGGGCAGATCGACGAGTTCACCGAAAGTTCCCATGGGTTGCTGGACGCGCATCAGGGCATTCAAGTGGCGGCGGTGACGCTCCAGGAGCGTTTCACGGGCGGGATGGTCGGCCGGCAGGTAGGTCAGGGCCTCGGCGTATCCGAGGGCCGCGAAGCCATTGCCACGGCTCCAGTAGAACGGAGCCGACCGGGCGTGACGGAACAGGCCGTTTGCCTCCTGAACGTCTCCGCCATCCAGAAGGAAGGTCGCGAGGAGGTCGGCGTATTTGGCGTCACCGGAAATGCGGTAGGCTCTGCCAAGCATTGCGCCGGTCATGAACATATCCTCGACACGGAAATCGGGATCACACGGCGCTGGGGCTTCGCCCGGCCCGCGAGCCACGAAGCGATCCGCGGCGTAGAAAAAGAGCCGGCGGTACTTTTCGTCGCCGGTGTAATCGGCCATACGGGCGGCCCAGACGACGCCGGCCAGCGCGGCACCGCCGGCATCAGCCAGATAAGCCGACGGATCGGCAGTGATAGGGTCTATCATCCGAGCGATGTCGTCGGTTGGATTGGGCAGCGTGTCGTCGAGGGCGGCGAGGCGGAGGCGTCCACTGATGCCGACGCCCTGGGTGTAGTTGACGGGGTCGAGGGCGTGGCCGTAGCGCCCTGCCAGGATACGGGCGAGTTCGATGGGAGTGCGACGACGGCGGGCGTCGAGAGCGAGGCGAGACCGGGAGGGCGGGACATTCGAGTCCTTGCTGGTCAAAGCCCAGAGGGACCGCAGGGCGTCGGAAAGGCCGGTCCAATGGGTGGTTAACCGCAGGGCAGGGATGACACCTGGGGAATCTTCGGATGGACGGCCAAGAGCAGCCACGAGCGAGTCGTCATCGGGCGCCTGGGAGGCGCCGAGGGCCACCGCGACCGGGTTGCCGGCGGCGGCTGAATTGGCCTCCCATAGCGGTTTCAGGGTGGATTCGTCGGACAGGGCAACTTCGACAACCAGGTCCGGCGCCTGATAGCAAACCCACCGCCACAGGTATCGGCTCTCGGAACCGGTCTCGTCGGAGTAGAACCCGCCGTCAGGGGGGAATCCCTGGGTGAGATCAGTGGCGTTTCCAGAGGCGGGTTCCCAATCGCCGCCGGCGAGGGCGTCGGGGTTGCTGGCTGCGAGGGCACTGAGGGCGACGCCGGACGCGCCGGCAGCCGAGGACCGGGCAAACAAATCGAGAGCAGTGAGGATGCGCGGGGTGTCCATGGACTCACCACGCAGGCCAGCGACGAGCAAAATGGACGGGCGGTGCTCATCGGTGGCGAACGGCATGGAGCGAGTGTCGATCAAGGCCAGCATCGGGCGCAACAATGGCGTCAGGCCGACTGGGACGGTCTGCCAACGCTCCTGGCTGCGTTTGCGAGCCAGGTTCACCAGGGCGGCGTTGATATCGGTGGGGTGCATGGTGCTCATAAGCGCTCTCGGAGATCAGGATTGTGGTCAGGAAACATTATAGACGCAGCGAATTGGCCTTTCCGGTTTTGACACCGCGATTGGGCAACGATACATTGGCGGTACGCAGCCCGCGCGTTCCAGCAGCGCGGAGACGGAGACTTACAGCCTATGCCTCGGTTCGACGAGTACACCGGCGAGCACCTGATACCGCCGTATCGGATACTGGACCTGACCGATCGACGGGCGGCGTTCTGCGGCCGGTTGCTGGCCGATTACGGCGCGGACGTAGTCAAGGTGGAGCCGCCATCGGGAGATCATTCGCGAACTCTCGGGCCGTATCCCGGAGACGCACCCGACGCTGAGCACAGCCTGGACTTCCTGTTCTACAACACGAACAAGCGGTCGATCACGCTGGATTTGGAAACCGCGGCGGGACTCAGGCTGTTCCGGCGGCTGGCCGCTGAAGCCGACGTGATCATCGAGAGCTTCGACCGGCACTACCTGTCGGATCGGGGACTAGGGTATGACGCCCTGCGCGCGGACAACCCGGGGTTGGTGATGGCCTCGGTCACACCGTTCGGCTCGACAGGCGAATGGGCCGATTACACGGGCGACGACCTGGTGGTGATGGCGGCGAGCGGGTACATGCAGATCACCGGTGAGCCAGACGAGCCGCCGGTGCGACAGGGCAACGAACACAGCCACTACCCCGGGGCGCAGTACGCGGCCGTGGGGATCCTGGCGTCCCTCTATCACCGCGACTTCAACGGCGGAGGAGTAGGGCAGCACATTGACGTGTCTTCACAGGAGGCGTTGATCACCTACTACACGGACGCGCATCCGGCGCTGCTGTGGCGCAAGCTGGGGCAGAACGTGACACGGGTGGGCACCAACTCTACGCTGGTGATTCCGCTGGGGGCGTACCCGTGCAAGGACGGCTGGATCGCCGCCGGGGTGATAACACCACGGGAATGGGACGCGTTGGCCGCATGGATTCACGAGGTGACCGGGAACGACGAAGTGCTCAACGAGGCATACCGGGGCGGGAACCAGGACCGGGCGGAGCATATCGACATCATCACCGCGCTGTTCCTGGAGTTTGCGGAAAACTTCACGGTCCAAGAGCTGTTTCATGAGGGACAGCGGCGGAACCTGGTTTTCCTGCCGGTCAACGAAGTGGCGGACCTGCTGGCCGACCCGCAACTGGAGGAGTCGGGGTTCTGGTACGACATTGAGCACGAAGATCCGTCGATCGGGACGGTGAAGTATCCGCTGGGGATATTCCACAGCGAGGAAGTGTCGGCGCGGCGCCGGCCGGCGCCGGCGTTGGGCGCAGATAACCTCGCGGTGTACCAGGGCGAGTTGGGAATGACCGCAGAAGAAATTGCCAAACTGCGGGCCGACGGCGTCATTTGACACGCCGGGCCAGACGGCAAACTCGGAACATTATCGCGATAATCGAGGAGCGAAGGAATGACCGCCAGCGTCATAGATTCACCAGAAGTCACGCCGTCCGCGCTAGCGGGCATACGGGTGGTGGAATTCGGCCCATATGTGGCGCTGCCGCTGACGGGGAGGATCCTGGGTTCGCTGGGGGCCGAGGTGATCAAGGTCGAGACGAACAAGGTGCTGGACGAGATGGCGTTCATCCCAGCGTGGTCGCGAGGGGCGGGCCAGCCGGAATACCAGCGCGGGAAACGGCGGATCACGCTGGACGTGAGGACCGAGGCGGGACGGGACCTGATGCTGGAGATGGTACGGATCAGCGACGTGTTCATGACCAATTTCAGACGGAACGTGCTGGAACGCTGGGGAATCGACTTCCCGGAAATTCGGAAGCAACGGCCGGACGCGATAATCATGTGGCAGACCGGGCTAGGAGGGCACGGACCGTACTACACCTACAAATCCTTCGGGATCCTGGTGCAGCACCTATCCGGGGTATCGCTGATGACAGGGCTGCCGGATGAGCCGCCGGGTGTGGTCAACACGTCCTACTCGGACTACCACACCGGGGTGTTCCAGCCGGCCGGGATAATCGCGGCGCTGATGCGGCGCCACCTGACGGGAAAGACCGCGACGCTGGAGTCGTCAATATTCAAGTCGGGAGTGGCGACCGGCGGGCCGGCGCTGCTGGATTACCAAGTGAACGGACGGGGACCACAGCGCCGGGGCAATCGGGACGCCTGGGCCGTGCCGCACAACGTGTTTCCGTGCGCCGGGGAGGACCGCTACATTGCCATAGCCGTGTCGGATGACGAGCAGTGGGTGCGGCTCCGCAAGGCGATGGGCGACCCGGAGTGGACAGCCGCTCCCGAGTACGAAACGCGATTGGGTCGGCGGCGCAGCGAAGACGCGCTGGACGCAGGGGTTGCAGAGTGGACGCGGACGCAGGAATCACAGGCCCTGATGGAGAAGCTCCAAGCGGCAGGAGTGCCGGCCGGGATGGTGTCTCAAGGGCAGGACCTGAACGAAAACGGGCACCTGCAATCGCGGACGTTTTACCAGGACACCCAGTATTGGGAGGCGGAACGGGACGTAAAGGCGACGGAGTGGACGGAGGGCGAAAGCGTGTCGTGGTCGATACCGGCAAAGATGTCGGAAACGCCCATCCCGTTCGCCAAGTACAGCAACATAGGGGAGGACAACGCGTACGTGTTCGGCGAGCTGCTGGGGATGCGCGGTAGCGAGATCGAGCGGCTGGAAGAGGGAGGGGTAATTTACTGACAGGTGTCCGCCTACCTGCCCGGACCGTTGGAGGGCATTCGTAGTTCGACGTGGTCGCCGTGGGCGTACGGAGATGGGTCCACCGATAGCGGAGGCGGGTGTTTGCAACGAGATTGCCGCGACGCTACGCTCCTCGCAATTAGGGATGGGACGGGATTGCCGGGTCACGGCGCTGCTCGCAATGTCGAAATACGGGACAGTTCATCAGGCTCAGGCGGATGCCAGGCGAACCGGGATGGTATCGGAGAAGGGGACGCGGAAGGTGCGCTCCAGGGCGCGCTTCCACAGGGGCGACAACTCGATGGCGTCGCGGTCGTCGCGCAGGGGCAGCGGCACGGGATGGCAGGGGCACTCTCGCGGCGTCTCGCCACGGACGTAGAAACCGTGGGGGTCCGGTCGACGGGACAACGGCGCGCCTACCAAGTTGTGGGCCTGGGCTATCTCCTTGTAATCCGGCAGGGCGATGATCTCCGATATGCAGGTCGGGGCGGGTCGGCGCGGCGGACGGTTGCGGCGGCCGCGTCCCGATGTGGGCCGGCCGGCGATGGCTCCCTCCACCGAACGGATCAACGCCGCCACACGGTTGCGGGCCCGACGGGACAGACGCTGGCACTGCCTGGGGTCTGCCGTCGACAGTTGGTCGGGCAACCGGTAGATGCTGCGGAAGATACGGACCCCTCCGTTGGAGATCTGTCCCGCATCCGCCAGCATGAACAGGGTGTTGGTCAGCTTGCGCCGGGTGGGCCGGCGCAACAGGGCACAGTGGAACAAGGCCGACGTGGCCGCGTGAGAGGCCGCCCGCGCCAGCGCGTTGGCGGCGCGATCGTATTTGCCGGAGTTGTGGTCGGAACGGGCCAGCGACAGAAACCGCCGGGCCTGGGTCTGGTGGTGATGGACACTGCCCATGATGGATGACGCTCCTTTGGATGGGTGCGTCCCGATGGGATGGGTAACGGATGTGGGTTGCGGCCGGTGAGGGCACCCGCACGGCGGCGTTGGCACATGCCCCGGCGGGATTGCCGCGAATGCCTGGGGCATCCTCGCAATGACATCTGGGATGGTATTGCCGCGCGCCTCGACAGGCTCACCATGAGCCGACTGCGCTCGTCGCAATGACAGACACAGGTAATGGGTCTACGGGTTCACCATGAGCGGGGTTTGTCGGGGCGACGGGATTGCCGCGCTGCGCTCGCAATGACAGATGTACCGGGTTGGTAGTGATTGCCGGGTGACCGACGCGGCAGCGGACAGGCGAAGGGCTGCTGGCGGGTCAGGCACGAGGCGATGTTGCGATGGGCTTGCTCCTTTTGTCGCTGGGTTGCAGGTTGTTGTTGGTTTGCAGGCGATTGGGTTTTTGACCAGGTCCCAGGTATGTATCAGCCCTACGGCCGGAGGTGTTGCGCTGTGGTTTTTGGCTCTCATTCTCCATGCCTCTGGGGCACGATGCCTGGAGCATGGCGCGCTGTGGCAGGCGCGGTGGCCGAGGGGACTGCTCCGGTTATAGCGACCGAGGACAGTCTCCTGCAGAGGCCGGTAGCGACTTGGTGCTGATGTGGCCGTGTTGCCTGGGACCTGGTCGGGATCGAGTTTTCGCCTGGGGATACATGATAGCACGGGAGTTCTGGCCGAGGTGGGAAGTGGGTGTCACCAGATTTGGGGACGTGGAGTCGTGGTCGGCGTAGCCCGGTAGAACCCACTAGCAGCCTGTCCGAGAAACAATGTTCTATACGAATTATATCGCTTAAGATAGGTTTCGCTTCGTAAATTAGACAGAGTTTTGAACGGTATAGTGCATGATATTGCGTTTAAAGGCGTAGATCGTCACACCTCCCTAATCCTCGGACAGGCTGCTAGATTGCCGCGCTGCGCTCGCAATGACAGGGGGACCGACGAGATTGCCGCGCTGCGCTCGCAATGACAGGGGAGAACGTCGCGGTGCTTGCGATGACGGTGGGACCGTTGGCGCGAAGGGGGACGTAGGGGCCAACAATACGGCCCCGCACGGTGTGCGGGGCCGCTGGTTCCCGGCGACAGGTTTTGGTGACGAATTAGAGCGGGTTAGGTTTCGTCGCGGATGCGGTTGTACATGGCGAGGGGAGTGGCGGCGAGGAGGCCGGCATCGACGGGGAGGACCACCCCGGAAACCCAGCGAGCCTCATCGCTGGCGAGGAACAGGGCGGCGTAGGCGATGTCCCAGGCGTTGCCCTCGATGCCGAGGGGGCCGGCCTTACGGCGATTTTCGCGGGTTTCCTCGGCCATGGCGCCGGCGACCATGGGAGTGTAGATGTGGCCGGGGGCGATGACGTTGACGCGGATGTTGTCACGGCCGAGGTGGACGGCCATGGTCTCGGACATGCCGATGACGCCTGACTTGGAGGCGGAGTAGGGAATGCTGGCCAGTCCGCTGCCGGCGCGGACGCCGGCGATGGACGACATATTGATGATGCTCCCTCCGCCGGCGTCGATCATCTTCGGTGCGGCGTACTTGGTGGTGAGCATCATGCTGAACAATCTTCAGTTAGCACAAACCCTGGGTCAATCGATGCCGTTATCATCACATCTCCCTTGACGGCTATCACCTTGACGCCCAAGCGCGACATCAACGCCTTCTTGCCTTCGCCATCCAATCCTTCCAGACTGACCGACATCCTCTGGCAGTAGTCACGAATGCGCTTACCCGCAGTCGATACCTGCATCTCTTGGTCTCTCTGTCCTTCCAACGCCGTCAACCGCTTGTGCAGACCATCCAGCGAAGCCGCCAAATTGCTCATCTCCGCTTCCAGCAACTCAACACGAATGGTACCCCGCCGGTAGAGCACCAACAGGCGCTCCTCCTCTTGCTCCGCTTTCGTGACTTCGCTACGCACCCGCGCGATTTCCTTGCCAATATCGCCGCCACCCGTCCGAAAGTTCAACTCCAAGTCCGCGATGATTCCGCCAGGGTCGCGAACCATCGCCACCACATGAGACCACACCAAGCCCTCCAACCAAGCACCCGGAATTCGGCCCTGCTGACAGGGTAAGTCCCCTTTCACTTGCTCTGGTCGCCACCGATTGCAGCGGTAGTACCAGTTCTTTTCATTGCCACCAGCCCCGCAAAGCGGACGACCGCAATATCCACACGCGGCAAGACCGGTCATGAGGTAAAAGCGTGCGTTCTTGCCGCGATAGCGCCCTTGCGTAGATTCCGCACGTTCTTGGGCCCTCTCAAAGACCTGCACCGAAATCAACGGCGGCGTGTAACCCCTTATTTCAATCCATTCCTCCCTCGGCACGGCGACCTGCCGGGCCTTGCCGTCTGGCCCGCGAACCAACTTTGTCTTCCCATAGTAGTCAATCCCGATGTAGGACGTGTTCGACAGCAGTCCGCGTAGCGCCGTCGAACTCCAATACACCCCCTTTTTCGACGGGATGCCCTCCTCGTTAAGTTTCTTCCCGATCCGAAACCTGCTCCAGCCATCAACATACAGCCGGAATATCCTCCGCACTACCGCAGCTTCGCTCTCGTTCACCACCCGCATTTTGGTCACCAGATCATAATCGTAACCGTAGATACCATGCGGCGAACCTACCGGTATCCGACCACCGCGAGCCACTGCAATCTTGCCCCGCGTTGTGCGTTCTCGGATCAGGGCATGTTCCCTGCCCGCAGAAAACCCGAGCACAAACTTCACCAACTCGCCTTCCGGCGAATTGTCCGACGGGTCCAGCACAAAATGCACCTCAACCCCTTTCCCGTTGAACTCCCTGATCAGCACTAGCAAGTCCACGGGGTCGCGCGACAACCGGTCCGTCGTGTAGACGAACAAAGCGTCAATTTCACGCGCATCCGCCATTCCGCGAATCTTGTCCAGCATCGGCCGGAACACGTTGATTCCCGTACGAACTTCCGGCAGAACGTCCTCCGGGGCAATCGTGTACCCAATGCCACTCGCCATCTTCACCATTTCCGCCGCCTGCGTGTCCAGCGACGTCCCATCTTCCTGAACGGACCCACTTACCCGCGGGTAAGCCACGGCCCTCATCCTGCTTTTCGACATGTCATTCCTCCTTATCGTGAACTTCGCTCACCGAAGACGCTGACGGCATGCACGGCACGCCGCCAGCAACTTTGTAGGTCTAGCTCGGACACCTTCTACGCACACCCGCAACTTGGCTATCCTGAACAGGCTCAAGCCTTCGGCATAAAGGCCAAAGACCCTCACTACCACTTCGGCCTCCACCTCGTTGATCACTCGCTTCCCAGTAGTCGAGTCCAGGTCGCAACCGTAGGGTTGGGCACGAATGCGGGCTACGGCGTCCATGCCACGGACTGCCTGCTTCCGACACATGGAACGCTCGTGACCCGCACAGAATTCAATGAAGGCGTCCAAAAACTCAGCCTGTGGCCCGGGGTCCGACGGACCCTGCACGAAATACGCCTACACACCGTGCGCAGCGAACTCTTGGATCAGAGTCAGCAGATCTACCGGATCACGCGAAACCCGGTCAGTGGTGTACACGAACAGCGCCTCAATTTCGTCGTCAGCCGCCATCCGGCGAGCAACCGTCAACTGCGGTCTGTCGAGAACCATGCCACTCCAGACTTCGTGGAGAACGATGGCATCGACTTCCGAGTACCCCTGAGATGCCGCAAGCTCGATGCACGCCGCTGTCTGCGTGTCCAACGACTTGCCCGCTTCCTGCGAGGCAGCGGCAACGCGGGCGTAAACCGCGAACTTTCCTTTTTTCTCAGACATGCTGATCCTCCTTGTCATGGATCTCGATTTTCGTTGTCGCCGACGGACGCGACGCGCGCGCCGCCGGCGACTGTTCCCGAAAGTGATCAGCTCTACCCCAACACCTCCTTCGCGTAGGCGCCGCCATACGACATCGCGCGCACCCATTCCCGCTGCTCAGGACTGTCCACCACGCGGACCACGAGGCGGACCCGACCGCCCTCACACGCCTCCCAGCCACTGTCCGCCACGCCGTGCACGACGGGCAGACCCGCCACCCAGCCCTCAATGGCTACGTCGTCGAGATGCAACTCGCGCTCCTCAGGCCAGGACGCCCGGGGCTCCGGCGCCCCCACATTTGCCAAATCACCTCCTTGTTTCGTAGACTTGCTTTCGATCACCTCGAGCGCCTGCTCGGTTGGTCCTAGCGTCGCGGGCGAAGGCTCAATTCCCCGCGGCGCCATTTTTTTTGTGCCAGGCCACTTCCTGGGGACTCGCTTCACAACCATTTCACTGACCTCCTCGTATCTCCTTTCTTCGCAGGTAAGCGTCCAAAACGACGACTCCCGCCTGGTTCAACTTCCGAATGATGTTCCGCAGCTCGACACGGTCTCTGCACAGCAGGTGCATCCGGTACACGATCACAGCCTTGATCCGGCCGTCCTCCGCCGACTCGAACAGCCGCTCGAGCTCCGGCCGGTCTGGCCCCGAACCGTCACCGATTTCCCGGTAAACGTGCGCGGAGTCAACGTCGAAGCCCGCCGCGGCCGCGTACTGCTTGCAGTACTCTTCCTGAGCGTCGAGCGACTTCGAAGCTTCCTCATCGTTCTGCGCACTGGTTCGCAAGTACCGCGCAGCCTTGTCTAGTTTTTCGTCCTTCATGGATCCTCCGTCTTGTGTGCCAGTTCCAAAAAGAAAGCCGCGACGCCACCGGCCTTCATGGCCGGCGCATCACGGCAAATGCGCATGGGTCTGACCGCGCTGTCGGCTGACTGAAAAGCAGCGCGCTCCCCTGGCTCCTGAACCAGGAATTGACGAAACAGCTGATTTCTGGGCTGCGTGATAAACTCAACACAGTGGACTCCTCATCCGGGGGGCTCTACGTCCGGCCGAAGCGGTGGTCTAGACCGCTTCGGCCATCTTATTCATCTGGCGTGGCTCAAATTAGCACAACCATACTAAGCGATTGTGCGCTCGTGCGCTACCATAAAATGTCATCAACTCTCAAATTGAGTAGTATTCGCGGTTTGGTCAGCCAGAGCGTGTGCTTCGTCCCTTTCCTGAATCAATCGATTTATCGTTTCCCCGTCCGGCCTCAAGTCGTTACCCTGGTAGACCAATTCCCCGCGATCACGCACCCAGCCTTGTCCATACCTCACCAGTCCGCTAAGCCCGCCTCTCACTGACTGGGGACTGGTAGCTCTGGTCTCTCCAGTCCGGAATATGACGTCTGCCAGAGACGACTCCCTCAGCCGCTCCCCGTAAACCCTCGCAAGCGCCCACGCTCTCTCACGGTTGGTCTTCAGACCTCTCGGGACACTGTCGTCGTACACCGACTTGCCGTTGTCATCCTTTTCCGGTACCAAAAACGGGAGGTGTGGGCCGTACTCCTCCCGAAGCCTGGCAATGCGCTCCGCACGCGGCTCACCAGCGTCGGAAACATCCAGTCCACCTGCCGGCTTCACCTGACCCTCATCGGATCCACCAGGCTGCACATCAGCCACCGCCATGATCCGCCGGATGCGCTCAATCTGCTTCGCGAACCACACTCGGTCCCCCGCCCCCCTCATCTCGCGCTCCGCAGCCTCCCGCTCGCGTTCCAGAAACGCCGCCTCGAGAGCTACCAAGTCGGTCATCAGATTCCCTCTCCATGGAGTCATCAGCAAACCTCCAAATCGCTCCGCCGTTTTGCGCGCTTTCTCACAAGCCATTCAGTGATGAGGATGATAGCACTCTAAAGTGAGAGTTGCAACGGGTATGAGTGACCAAAACTCTGCGACGAGGGACGACGCTCAGGAAGCGACGAACAGCCGGCTGTCCCTCATACCCGACACAGGACGTGGCCCGTCACGTCGGAACCTGCTCCACGCTGCCAGCGCCGGCCGACGAGCAACACCACCGACACCTCCCATTGCAACTGCGCGAACTACCGCGCGCTGACGCCGGCATAATCCCGTCCAGCTCAAGCCAAGACAGGCTCAGCAACGTAGGCGTCTGGCCGCAGGCCCACGCGGGGCGTACTCGCCGCCGATTGAAGCGACTCACGGCAATGCCAGAAAGCCGCTTATCGCTTTCAGCGACGACAGCCGCAAAGGACATCAACTCATGCCCCAGAAACTAAACATGCCTGAACGCGTCGTGACCGGCGACCTTCAGGCCACCGCCCAAGAGGTGGTTGACGCCGTCCGCCGTAACACCTCGTTCCCATACCTCATGGACGCCAAGCTCGGCGACGCCGAAAACGAGCCAATGATGGACATCGACACGGCGGCACGGAACGACACGCCGTTCTACACCATCGCTATCAAGTGGAAAGACATCACTCATGACCTGATCGAGACCGACCGCCAACACGGCAACCCACTTTGCCAAATCGCCCGGCGCGCCAACGACGTCATCGCCCGAGCCGCCATCACGAACCGCCACAACCGCCGGCCGCCACTCTACGCCGAGACCACCATCAGGGAGTTCATCAAGCTCGAACTCTCGACGCCGGAACACTCACCGCTCATCCGCGCCGCCGGCCACGTCACACCGCCGCCCATCTTCCCGCTCAACCACGACCTCACTCCCGTCGTGCGGGACATCGCCGCCCACATGGCGGGATCAGTCAAACCACAGAATGCAGCCCAGATACTCCGATCACTCGAAGACCGGCAAGGCCTTTTCGACAAGTGGCCGAAACTGGACCTCGCGCTTTTCATCCGACGCACGACCGGTATCGGCCCAGACGACCAGGGACTCTACCATCCTGACCAGCCCTGGGGCCAATTACTCAGCCCTCAACGGTTGGTTACGAACACCGTACTCCGCATCTTCAAGCGGGACCAAGAACCACACACTATGGCGCACCTCGTAACCGAGACTGAACGCCTAGCGGGACAGTTCCTGCCTGCGGAGTACAACACTCGCGCCGCCGTCCGTGCCACAGTCTCGAAATCCGACGAGATCTCATGGCAGGGCCGATCCACGTACGGACTACGGGAATGGGACACCCCCCTCGACACCCGAAACACGGGCAACACCCGTGCGAGCACCGGAGACGTAACCTACGCCTTCCTGATGGAGCACGGGCCGACCGACATTGAGAACCTCATCAAACACGTCCAACGAACGGCCAGCGTCCAGAGGAGAACCGTCCAAGAGGCGATGAACCACGACCCCGCACACCGCTTCATCTGGCTCCCCGAGCAGCGGATGGCGGCGAACCCCGCCCCACAGGGTCACAATCCCAACGCCCCACCTCTCACGGTCGTCCCTGACGAGCACAGCCAGCCGCCAGCGTCCGTGCTACGGGAATCAGAATTTGCGTGGCTGACGCGCTACGTGCAGGAACTCAACGAGCTGACGCCGCCGCTGCCGACCCGAGCCGCGCTGACCGGCCCACGCGCCGCCGGTTTCGCCTCGGGCGACCCCATGGAAATCGTGGTCGTGGTCGACGACCAGCACAGGGCCAGCCTAAAAGGACGGCTGGCGCAAGCCGCCGAGGTTGCGTCTGAGTCAGTGCCAAGCGTGCAGCCGCAAATCAGCATCGTGCCTCCCGAGCGGTGGGCCGAGCGAATGGAGGGGGAAACACCCGAGGCTCATCACAACATCTGGCTGGCTCCGGACACCGTTTCACGACAGGGCGACGCGTAGAGCGGCTCTAAACGGCCGAGGGCAACCAAACTACTAGAAAGGCCGTAGAACGCGCCCGGGGGCCGTATACGACGAAACTGGGGCAGGTGTCTTGCACTTTCGGCTACCGTTAGCCCCTTTCCAGTGGCACGCCTCCCGTAGTAAAACTCAAAGAGAGAAAACCGCAATGATCATCATCCACGCCGCCCAACTGGACGGCAGCCTGACGCTGTGGGGCGAAGACTCCGACCCGCCCCCGCCACGCGAACGGCCGTCGGGAGTCCACCACCCAAGATGCGCCAGGGCATCACGCCTGGCCAAAGCCGTGGGCATTGCGCCCAAGGACGCCGCCGGTACCGAGGTGGAAGCCACCGTCTGGCTGCCCAGCCAAGGCAATAGCCCGATACCGTCCGAAGCATTGGCTGGCCCCGCGCTCAAATCGAGAGCCAAACTCCGCATCAAGCCCTGGCGCGTGCCAATCCTCAGGCTTTCCAGCGGGCAAGCCATCAAACTGCTGCAACGTTGCCAGGACGGCCGTGTCCTGGCGCCTGGCATGGCGTTGAGCCCTGACGTGACCTACTGGCGACACGTCATGCTTTTCGCCGCCAATCTGACGGCGCGGCAACAGTTTCTGCCCAACGTGGCGCAAAGCCAGGAAAAGACCAAAGCCGTATGGACTCCGCTCTACATCGGCGACGACGCCAATCGGCTGGCCGAACTGGCCAAAGCCATGCCGGCTCCAGTTCGGGCCACGACCGATGCACTCGACCACCGACCGCCCCACCGCATGCCTTCGGTGGATTTGGGCTAAGCAACCGCCCAGGCGACAGCGCCTACCAAGAACACACGGATCCGGCAGGAAGAAAATAGCCTGCCGCTGCAGCAGGCAGCAGGCAGCAACTCTACCAAACCACACGTGGTGTATGCTGGATTTGCGGACGTTGCGGACACGGAACCAAATCATCCTCGATCCTTAGGCGGCAACCGCAAACTTGTAGAGAAACCATGAACCAGATCAACCTCGTCTTCACGCGTCCGGACAGCCATAGCCAGTCGTGGACACATTGGAGCGAAATCCAGCACTACGGAGGATGGCTTCGGCACATCGGAGACTTTCGCTCCGACATCATCGTAGGGGGCATTCCACTGGACCCGTGGAACGGAAAGGAAAAGCAACGCGCTAAAGAAATTTCCAACCAATTCACCGCAGCGCATGCGGTGGGAGAGCCTGGCCCCAACGACACTGTGAAGGTTGCCTACCGCTACAAGAAAAAGGTGAAATTCTTCTCGTTGGCACGCAAGGAAGTGAGCGACATCAGAGACGAGGTTCTCGCACTGGTTTCCAAGCAAATGGAGATCGTATTCGAGGTGACTTGCGGATCATGCAGAGCATCCGTAGAAGACGGCTTGGTAACGTGCGAACACGTTGATTACGGCGGCATGGACACCGAATCCCCAGCGGCACTCATTCGCCCACCCAACACCGAGGTCACGGCCATCATCCAGTTCAGGTCAGACCCGTCGAAGGGGACGAGATTCACGCAGGGCATACTCATGCCCACGTTGGGAAAGGGAGCAGACATTGAAAGGTTGGCGTCACCCGTGGGGAGCCCCGTCAACGTCTCTACAGCACAGCGGGACAGGGACCGCATCCGTATCCCGTTCTACCAACCGAACGAAGGACCTACCGGCGTCATACGGGAGCTAGGCATCTTTTCAGAAGACACCATGCTTTTCCACGCATCGGTCTGAAAATTTCTCCTAGCATTACAGCCGCGCTTCAGGGGAAGGACGTATGTCGATGACCATGCCCGGAGTTAGACGACTGTTATGCAGGCTACGGTATCCACTATATGAGAGCGCAGACCTGCATATATGGTAGCCGTGGTGGAGCCGGCGGCACCAAGCACGTACCTTGGAATCCACTACAAGAGACACTTTCAGAGGCCCTCAATCCAAGTGCAACTGTAATACTAGAGCGGAACTGCACGTCGCCAGCACACGTTCCTACGGCAACTACGCCGCCCTGATCGACAACCTAGCACCCAACTCGTCCACGATGGTGGTCGTGAAAGCACTCACCGCGCAGACGCGGCCCAGCAGGTCAATGACCTTCTCCTTGTGATCCGAAAAACGGTACCTGTTAAACCGCTCACGGATCGTCGGATCTCGGGGCTTACACTCTTTGTACTGGTCCAGAACCCGTTCCAGAGCCGAGCGAGTACCCAATTGGTACTCCAACGCCTCGGCCGGCACGCCGACCAGTGTCGTCTGCTCATCCACCGTGATGATTCCTTGGCTCTTGTCAGCACGCAGGATAGCTTTCCTCGGCGTTACGCCGTCTTTGTCGCGCCGTTCCAACGGCCAAGGTTCCGCCGTCTCAAATCCGATGTGCAGGTCTAGCAGTTCCCGGCCCTGCTGCGCCCACCAGGCCAAATCCTCCTAGAAGTCCGGCCGGAAACCCCGGTTGATAGAATAGCGGTTTATACTCCGGCCCAGACAAGTTAGCCGAGTGAAGGACGACGTTGGGTGGGTGATCGAATCAGGGAGGACTTTGGAAAGCGGACCAGCTGCATCTGGGCTTGGGTCAGGACAGCATCTACGGACTGTTGGTCGCGCTGCGAGCCCATTTCTTCCGCAATGCCGATGTCGGCGAGCTGTACTGTTGGACGGTTACCTTAACAGCGACTGAGCACCATGAATAGCATCGAAGTCCGTCCCTTCCCAGACGACCCAATACACGTCGACGAGATCCTTGCCCGCAACGCCCAGGTTACTGTCTCCCGCCTGAGCCAGTCCAGCCTGTCCCTCACTGTCCGCACTTCCGACGACCTCCGCGTCTTCACCATGTTCACTGAACCTCCGACAACGCCTCTCGATGCTTGGGGTGTAGAACCGCCCGACGACGTCATCTTGACTTCGGATCCCCTCATCCAGCACGAAAACGCCTCCATCCACCTCGAGAACCTGGCCCCACACTGCTATTGGATCGCCATACGCCTGCCCCATCACACCGGCGAAGACGAGATTCATATCGACTTCCTCGCTGAAGAACCCTCTGTCATACGCCTCACCGCCGACCCCTGAATAGCACCATGCCGACCCACTGAAATTCGTCCGGAAACTCTGGCTGACGAGTCGCCAGTTATACTCCGGGCCATCTGAGTTGGCGGAGCGATGCCAGACCATGTTGGGCGAGCGATCACACCAGAGGGGACTTTGGGAGACGGACCAGTTGTACCTGGACCTAGTGGGTCGGGATACCTTCCTCGTCTGACCGCCGCCGTATCCCTTCGGTGGATTCGGGCTTACACAAACCGGTACGCCGCGCTGCTAGCAGCTCTGCCAAGACATCATCACGCCGCGGTAAAACGCTCAATCGCCAGTCAGAAGTTCAGCATTCCCAAGCCTACTGAGACTCCCTGCGGACCTACAATCGCACGAGACGTGCGACCTTCCGGACCACCCTGACCAAAGAGCCACGGGAAACCGTGCCCACGTAACTCGGGCCATGCAACGCATCAAAGGCAACGTTCAAGTCAACAGCTTGAAGTCCGTGCGAGTAAGCGGCCATACTGGTGGGACCCTCCAGAGAGATCAACGGTATCCGGACCTGGGACTCTCCCACCGGTAACTGGTCAACTTTCGACACCGTGGCAAAACCGTTCACCTCGTTGCAGGCCAGCACCAGAAACCAGGTCTCCTCAACCTCTCCCCGATGGTTCGGGATGAAACCGTTGTGCACAGTACCGGGCGGAAACTCCCAGCCGACAGAAGGTGTGTGGCGCACCGCGTTCCACAAATATGGCAGGATCCCGCCTCGAACCACCTCAACCATCTCGGACGCTTCACACTACCCTTGAGTCGCCGCAGGCGATCAGCCCTGATGGCGCGGATGTTTCTACAGGACGCCCGAGTGCCAAACCGCTCCAACGGAGGATAGTAATCGACGTAGAGGGGGTCAAAACCACCCCGCGTGGTTGGAACGACCAAAACACTGGAACTGCCGGCGTTGTAGGCATCTTCACTAACCACAAGCGCCAGACGTGGGCCAGCCAACTCTATGCCGCCTTCTGCCCCGAAATCACACCGGTACACTTGGCCTTGGGAAACATCGGCCATGAATTGCCTCAGGTCAGAAGAATGTGCTCCGCTCAGTCCAGATCATCGCCGGGCACCAAGGCAAGAACTCCGTCGTCAGGTACTACGTCTGACCAATATGACGCCAAAACCAACGCTGACGCATGGGCCAACGCGTAGGCAACCGCCAATTCCCGGTCGCCAATGGGAGTGTCGTCCAGCAGCAACGCCAAGTCCAGCTTGGAACGCCCGCTTATCCACCTCTCCAACACATGGCCCGGCCCCAAGTCTCCTTCAACGGCTATACGCGATAGAACACCTAAATTCTCCAAGCCTGCTTCATCAAGCCACCGGACCACCAGCGCCAGCAGGCTAGCGACCTCCGCTGCTCGCATGCCTGCATCCGTCAGGTAACGCATCCTCTCGTCGCGACCACGCCCCATTAGTTCCCTGAAATGACGGACGGCGTTGGCTGCCAAAGTCGCCGGCTCCAAGTCGCCGCCAGTGGCAGAGATTCCGGGAACAACTATCGCATGGTACCGAACGGAGTCGACGTTCCACACCTCATACCCCGTATCCCCCAGCGCAAAAACTACCGGTTCCGCGAGATCAACGTGGTCGTAGGACCGTCCCTTGTTTACATCGGGAACCATGCCCCCGAGAAAATGGAAACCCTGATCATGACACTCCAAAACAGAGCCAATAACCGCAGTGGAAACGGAATCAGGTGGATTAGTCGAGAGAACACCAAGCATCAAAACCGACCTCCGCTAGCGCGATTCCAAAGGAAACCGCCCGGAACGTCAAGAAACGTGGAGATATTACGGCCACCAGACATGTGGCTTCCTAATGGGCAGGGAGGAGATTCGAAAACGACCTTCACGCGCAATCTCCCACTGGGGATGCGGGCCAGAATACCCTCCTAAGTCCCTACCAGTGATTTTGCATAACTCCATTCGTGGGCATCCGGTTTTGCTAGTTTCTACGCCCGCCAATGACTGGGACAATCGCGCAACTAAAGCTACGACACACTGGCCGACCATGTGGTGACCGTGTCTGGGAACCCGGACCTGTCCCCGGTCGATAGTACGACTGAATTCTACACCGCGATGGATTTCGGGTAAAGGTAACGACAGAGCCACAACGCCCAAAGGCGGACGACCACCCGCTACCCCTTCCTGAGGCTGGTCCTGACCGACCCCAACGGCACCAGCGTCTCGAATTGGCGGCTGCCCCGGTGGCTCTATCCAGACGGCAACAAGCCGCCCTTGACCTACCACCCTGACCCCAAACGCTGGCGGCGCGACGCTGACCACGCTTACCTGCAGAGCGTCGGCAGGGGACAGGAGTTCGTCCTCGACCTCGCCCACTACCCCGAGGCGGTCGAGTGGTTGTCGAATCTCGTTGCCAACTTCGGCGTCAACGCGTGAACATGGTAAAGGCGAAAGGTGTCATTCGGCACCCTGATTCCGTGCCGCTCGCGTACGGACACAACCTCATGGACGTCAGGTGTCAAAAGTTGGGCGGCACCTCTTTCAACCCAGCGATCCGCTCACACCACTGCGCCGCGCCCAGGACCCTGCCCTCCTGGGCCCACGGTCCGCCGAACTGCACCGCCAGGGGCATCCCCAATTCGCTCAGGCCCGTCGAGACCACCACCGTGGGCAACCCTGCTGCCGTCCACGGCACCTGGAACGCCGCATCACCGGTGGTGTTCAGGTCCCGGGGAGCCGGCGCCGGCATCGCCGGCGTCATCACGACATCGACCTTGGCGACCATCTCGATGAAGTCGGCGCGGAATTGCCGTCGCAGCCGCTGGGCTTTCAAATACGCCGACGTCGGCATGATCATGCCCATCTCCATGCCGGCGCGGATGCGCGGGCCGTAGTCGGCGGCGCGAACGCGGTGATTGACCTCGTGGACTCCCGCGCACTCGACGTTCGACACGATGCGCTGGAAACTGTGCACCAAGGCGAAACTGTCGGGCAACGGTATTTCCTCGACTTCAGCCGGAGTCTGGCGCAGGCCTCGGCAAAGGGTTGGGTTACAGCCGCGCAAATCCTGAAGGCTATGGCGGAGCAAAGGGACTGGAAACACGAGGAGCACCACCACCTGTCGCGGGTGGCGAGCCACCTGAGGGCCGAGCTGAGCGACCGTGATACCTACCGGTGCTATCAGGTGGCCAATGACCTGCACAGCAACTTCTGCGAGGACGAGATGGAGGCTTGGGACATCGCCGAGAGCCCAGATGACTTGAGGCCGTGATCGACAGGTCGTCGCCGTCGTGACAGCCGTCCGAGAAGACGACCACGAGCCCAGGGCCTACCTCGTCCACGAGGGTTGCCAGAGCGCCATGCTGCTCGACCTGCCATTCAACGACGCACCCACACCGGAAACAGCAAGAGGCTGACGCCACCGGCCACACGGCATCGCGAATCCCAGCACCACGCGGCCCCTGGAGCCCCTGCAGGCCACAGACCAGGAAATGTCCACCAGCACCGCCGGAGGGCCTCTCCGTAGCCCCAGCGCGGAAACTGGAGCACCACTGGTTCGGCTTCCAAAACCACGCCGCCCGACACCGGTCTGCAACAGCCGACCTTGTCGACCCAACGACGCCGGAATAGACTGCGCCGAAACCAGTCCTCCAGCGAGCAGACATTGGCCCAACCACGCACACGCTACTATCTCCTCACCGCCATCATGGTCACACTGGTGCTCGCACTGGCGTGCGGCAACGGACCACCTGCCAGCCAGGAACTTCTACCGACTCCCGACCGGTCTCGGGTACAGGTCGTCGACCCGGAGCCTCCTGCTAACCTGACCGACCCCGCCGCGGTCAATGCCTACGAGCAGGGCTACCTGCACATGCGCTCCGCAGCCTGGTTCTCGGCGATTACCGCCTACGACGAAGCGATCCGCATCCAGCCCGATGTCGCAGGACTGTACGAGGCCAGAGGTACCGCGTACATGTACGCCGGCAGGCACGACGAAGCCCACGCCGATTACAGCCTGGCCATTGAACTGGACCCGAACGACGCAGGATTCTGGCGCCGCCGTGCCCACGCACACACGATTGCGCCTACTCCCCAGCCCGAGAAGGCCGTACAGGACGCCACCAGGGCCATCGAGCTGGACCCGCACCACCACATGGGCTACGGCCACCGTGCGATGGCATACACCAGATTGCCAACACCAAATTGGGAGCATGCCCTCGCTGACATGAACCGCCACATTGAGCGATTTCCAGGGCATGACCCTGAAGCGTACAAGTTCCGCGCGCTGATTCACGACAACCTCGGAAACGCCGAGGAAGCCGAGCGAGACCGCCAACTGGCCGCTGATCGACGGCAGAATTGACCCGACAGGCTCTCGATATAGACGACATCGACTGCCACCGATGACGCGGCGGCCGTTTCCGTTTCCGGCACCAGATGCTGCCAAATTCCGCGCCACGCGGCCCAGGGCGCCCCTGCAGACCACGGACAGGGAAATGTCCACCAGCATCGCCAGAGGGCCTCTCCGTAGCCCCAGCACAGGAATTCGGGCACACCCACGGCAGGCACCATCAGCCCTCGCAAGCCCCCGTCACCGCATCGTTATGATCCTTCCATCGTCTTGTACGAACCCGAAGATTGGCGAGCTTGCATATGCTTCGAAAGATCCTGCTGTTCATCACCTTGCTGCCGCTCGGGCTGGCCCTTGCGTGCGGCATCTTCGATGACCGGCAGACTGTGCCAGTCGAGGGGGATCCAGAAAACAAGCCTCGAGGTGCTGGACAAGCTCAGGACGAATTACGGTGCGATGCCGAGTTGCGGCGGTTCCTTACCGATGCGTCACATTCGGTAGTTACAGCTGACGGCGCCAATGCCGCCGTTTCCTACGTGCAGTCGCAACACGACGACCATTGCCCGCCAAGCGATTGGAATCCTCATGTCTCCGCAGTGGCCATTGACGATGCTGGGAACATCGACGTCAGCTTCGCGCTTCCCGCCGTTCGAACTGGCAACAACGCCATCACGACCACCGGAGAGGGAACCCTTCGATGGGTGTTCCTGGTTGCAGACGGCCATTGGTACGCAGCAGAGCCGGATGATCCGGCAATGCTGGGGGAAGACCGTTCGGAGAACGCCAGGCCGACGGCAGGAATGGCAACTCCGGCCGCTACTCCGGAACCCGAGCAAACGACGAAGTCCGTCACCGACAGGGACGTTTACGAAGAAGCCTGGGCTACCTGCAAAGGCTACTACCGAGGCGTAGAAGTTACACGGAGAAAGCAGGTCGCGCGCCTCAAATCACTCGAAGGACTTCGTGATTCCCTGCGCCGCAACTGCGACGGCGCCGTTGCCGCGGTTGCAGCCGCCTTGGGAGTTACTCCAGCGCCAGTCCCCACGTGGCCGCCCACGGCAACACCGTTGCCGGCATGGGCTCCTGTGCCTACTACAACGTGGTCGTTGGCGCCTACTCTGAGGCCGCCGCCGATGGTGTCCCGTCCGACCCCGCCCTACTCAGTCCAGCCGACGGCTCCAGCACCGACGCCGACGCCTGAGCACGCAGCCGCCAGCAACCCGTCGCGACCCACCGGCAGCCTGCAACGGCTGATGCTCGACCTCACGAACGAACGACGCGCCGCCGCCGGTGTACCAGCCGTCAGGATGGGCAACAACCGCGCCGCGCAGCTCCACGCGCAGGCTGCCCTAGAAGGCTGCTACAGCGGCCACTGGGACCGCTGGGGACTCAAGCCTAACCATCGCTACACCCTAGCTGGAGGCACCGGCGCCGACGCCGAGAACATGAGCGGCTCCAGTTACTGCACCCAGGCATCGGACAACTACGCAACGATCCGCAGCATGGAGGATGAAGTCCGAAAAACCGTGCAGGGCTGGATGGACAGCCCTGGCCACCGCAGAGCCCTGCTAGATCCGGCCTATACCATCCTGAACGTCGGGATCGCCAACGACGGCTACAGCACCACCATGACCCAGCATTTCTCGACCGACTACGTCAGGTTCAGCCAGCGACCAACGATCAGCAACGACGGAACCCTCACGTTCAGCGCCAAAGTGGTCCGAGCCACACTGGACATCGGAAACTCCGTCAACGTCCAAATTGCCTACGACCGGCCCCCGAAGCCTCTCACGTTGGGACAGTTGGCCCACACCTACGCCCTCTGCAACCCAACGCCCGTCGCCTACGTCGTCAAGCCGCTACCCGAGGGCAGCCACTACACGGGTGACGGAACACGCCAGCAAACGGTGCAGCGCAAATGCGTGGACCCGTACCTCACATCATCCGGCCGCGCAGCCCCTGCAAGCGCAGAAGAAGCTCACCAAGCCTGGGCAGCAGCAAAATCGGCCAGCGCCAACGCCCCCGACGTCACGATAACCACTTCACGCATCATCGCCGAGGCCATGACCGTCAGTGCAAACTCCATCACCGTGCAAGCCGACATTGGCAGGATCCTCGACCACTACGGACCAGGGATCTACACCGTCCTACTGTGGGGCCACCCCGACCACATGTCGGCCCGTACGCCGCTGTCGAAACAGGCCATCTTCTGGAAAACCAGACCACCGTCAGGGGCACCATACTAGGGCGTGTTGACATTCAACCCTGATGCTTCGGCGGCTCTCTGACCGCCACCGTCACGGCGTCCCGAGGTATTCCTATCCCCTCCAGAAATGTGTAAACGCCCTCCACATCCCACTCGCTGGGCACTCCGATGAAGAGTTGGTTTTTGCCTTCGTGCAGGTCGATCATGAACACCCCGTCTTGATCCCATATGCCCTCTGACTCCATCAGGTCGTACCACTCAGAAAGCTCGGCGATGGTGTATTTGCCCTTGATGACGTTCAACTTCAAGCCCGACTCGGGATCGAGCAATTCTTGGAGGGCTTGTCGGGTCTCCTCCCACTTTTCAGGGTCGTTCTCATCCTCTGCGATGTAGATGTTGAGGACGGTTCCTCTCTTGGAAACGAAAAGCCCGCCGAATTCGGGAGATTTACTGGCGGCGCTTATCAAGCGGCCTCTCATGTGCTCCCTCGAGAATGACGGGTCCAGATTCTCGTAGATTGACCGGTCATACCGCTCTTCGATTGACGTGTCAGCGTTGCCGGACGGCCATTGCATCCACGCGAACCCGACCATGCTCGCTGCCAAGATTAGGAACCAGATCGTCACAATGGCACGCCTAGTTACCATTTTCTTGCCTTTGGGATTTGGCGGCCTTGCACAAAAATGAGAGTTTTGGGTAGTTCGCACCGCCGTGTTGAACAAAAACCTTCAGTCAACACCTCGGAATCCTCCGCAGTTTCACCATGACGCAGCTCAGTTGAGCCTCCTCTAATCTCGCCAATACCATCGAACTCCAAAACCACGGCAGGAAGCAGGAAGACTGTACAGCCACAGTAACCCGTTGCGACCCGAATTGCCTTCAGATACCCTGAAACCGACCCCCATCCTTCCCGGAGGAGCGAAATGGGCAACCACCCAGCATCAGACCACGACGCCATTGAAGATGCCCGCGAAACCATCGCCGGCATTCGGGAACTCGAACGAGTCTCCGCTGCATTCAGGAAAGCATTGCAGACCTTGGACAATCCTCGCTCCGGCCTGTGGGCCGGCATGACCTCCGACCTGGTACTGAGGTTCGCCCCGGACCAGGAAACCTTGGCTAGGGACCTTCGCGCCATCTCGCCCAAAGGGCCCGCCAGGACCAAGTTCCTAGACCCCCACCCCAAGGTCATGGTCCTATGATCCAAGGCTGGTTTGAAGACGCACAACCCACCATTATCGCGCGGGTCCTCATCCCCAGGCTCATGGTCAACGCCTACGCCACATTCCTGGTCGACACCGGTTCCGACTCCACCGGAATCCATCCCGACCCCACCGTCTTTGCCGACCTGCCCTACGCGCAACTCGAAAACCCCTTCGTCATCACCGGCGCAACCGGCAGCTCAAGGCGCTTCACCGAACCCGCGACCATCGCCATTGCCAGCGCCGACGGCGCCTCCGTTTACCACTACGACGTAGACATCTGGATAGCGACGCCCCAAGATGTCCCCGCCGGCTTGCCCTGCATACTTGGTCAGGACATCCTCAAAGACCTGCGGATGACCCACGACCCCACGGACCACATCCTTACTTTCCATGTACGCAGAGCCGACCGCACCATCACACTGTCAGGCCACTGACCGACCCGTTGCCAACCCCAGACACAAGACAAGCCGTAGCACATCGCGACGCTCACACCGGTCAGGTCGCGGTAGCAGCCCCCACGCCTCGCCGACTACACCGGGACGAGTGCGCCGGTCGGCATTGACACCACACCGACCACCCTCACGTTCCACATGAAGAGTGAGCGTAAAACAAGGGAATTACATACTTGACGATCCCAAGCCGAATGACTAAACGAGCCAACCAACTGACTCACTCGGATTAGCTGAAACGGTGCTTCAGCACGTGGAGTTGCAAGGGAATATACGACAACTCCCATCAGGCGGCGACAAGCCGCAGTACGAGGGTAGTGAAAAATGGAAGCTCGTGAAACACATAACTCGACACTGTTGAGGTTCTTGCAGTTGGTCAAGGAGAACTTCGGATGCCGCCGAGTTCTATATCCGGGAAGTTACCTGGACATCACACCTTCGTTGGTCTTTCCCGAAGTCTGCTACGTGGATTCCTTGAAGGGCATTGCCCGGCGGCTGACCGACCCCGAACTGATGAAGCACATAAATGCCCACAAGCACTACACAGAGGATCCTGCTATCCGTTGCTATGAAGCGGATTACGGCACATTTGCAGGCGAACCTGCGGGTTCCTTTGACCTGTTGATTTCCCTGAACGCAGGCCCCATTTCTCAGCGTTGTCGGCGCTTCCTGAAACACGACGGGTTGCTGCTGACCAACAACGGCCATTACGATGCCAACCGAGCTTATGTTGACCCTGCCTACGAATTCGTCGCCGCGCTTGAAAGCGGAGCCATGAACTGGGAATCACTCCCAAGAAACCCCCTTCCGTACTTCAGTACCCGTTTGGGCGAAGAACTAACCCCGGGTATGGTGGAGCGGGATGAAAAGAGGCCGCCCAGCAAGGCTCGATTCCGGCCATCCCAACACGCCGATTCGTACCTGTTCAAGTGTGCCCGTGATTTGGGATCGTCAAGTATATAATTCCCTAAAACAATGGTTTTGGGTCTAACCTGCACAAATAATCGCCTCAAAACCGATTATTTGTGCAAAGCCTCCAATTCCCGAAAGCAATAACCCGAACGCGCCCACCCTCACGGTGGTGCCCGACGGACACACCCGCCAGCCGACCCCCGTGCTGAAGGCGTCCGAACTGCGGTGGCTAACCCACTACGTCCAAGCCCTGAACGACCTCGAACCGCCGCTGCCGTCGCGTGCGGCACTATCTGGCCCGCGAGCCGCCGGTTTCGCCTCGGACGACCCCATGGAAATCGTGGTCGTGGTCGACGACCGCGGCAGGGCCAACCTCGAGAGTCGGCTGGCGCAAGCCGCCGAGGTTGCGTCTGAGTCACTGCCAAGCGTGCAGCCGCAGATCAGCATCCTGTCTGTCGAGCAGTGGGCCGAGCGAATGGACGGAGCAACACCCGAGGCTCATCACAACGTCTGGCTGGCTCCCGACACCGCTTCACGAGGGGATGGCGCGTAGAGCGGCCCCAAACGGCCCGAGGGCAACCATGCACCAGAAAGGCCGTAGAACGCGCCCGGGGGCCGTATACGACGAAGCTGGGGCACTCCGCAAGACCGGAGCATCACTGGATGTCGGCATGCGCCGGTGCTACTCTGGCGCACAGTCGAAAGCCGGACGTAGAACCTTGAAACCGAAAAACCTGATCATCAGCCGCAAGGGGTTTGATTCCGGCTCCGGAGGCTGTCCCAGCCCCATCTTCCCCGACGGCACCATGTTCTCGCTGCCCATCCCTTCCTACGACGAGGAAGCGTTCGAAGACCTTCAACACGGCGACATCGACATCGCGAGCGTCGTTGCCGGCATCACCAACGGCCGTATGAGCGGGCTTGACCTGGTCCATCTGGACCCCGACCTGAACTTCGACGCGCACCGGTACCGGAAAGACCGCCCCGACTGGCAGCAATGGCGGGGAATGCTTGGCCAAGCCGGCATCGCGCAGAGCCACCTGAATAAGCAGGGCATTGACAGCGGCGACGTCTTCCTGTTCTTCGGCTTCTACCGCCAGGCGGAAGAAACCACCCAGGGCTGGCGCTTCATCAAGGGAGCGCCCGAGCTGCACGTCCTGTGGGGCTGGCTCCAGGTCGAGCGGAAGTATCGAGTCGCCGACATCGGGCCCAATGACCTCCCCTGGGCACGCCATCATCCCCACCTCGCTTCGAAGTACCGCGACGACAGGAACACCGTCTACGCGGCGACGCCAAAGCTCGAACTGGGCGGTGACAACCAGCGCGAAATCGCGGGATGGGGAGTATTTCCCAGGTTCGACCGACGACTGGTCCTGACCGATCCCAACGGCGCCGGCGTGTCGAATTGGCGTCTGCCACGGTGGTGCTATCCCGAGGGCAACAAGCAGCCCTTGACCTACCACCCCGACCGCAAACGTTGGCAGCACGACGCCAACCACGCCTACCTGCGCACCGTCGGTAGGGGGCAGGAGTTCGTGCTGGACCTCGCTCACTACCCCGAGACAGTCGGATGGTTGTCTAATCTGGTGAGCGGCCTCGGACCCGAAGACTGGCCGAGGCACTAGCATCCTCATCATTAGCCGCGAGGCACGTCATTATTCGCTGAACCCAACGGTAACGCCAACGGAGTACCACCGCACAAGAATGGTGCTACAATCCGCCCGAGCAATTTCCCGTAGGCTCCAACCGCCAGATGGAAATGCTACATCCAGCCATTGAAAGCGGGAACTGACCTGCACCCTGGAGAGTTCCAGATGACCACCGCCCAATATCCGAACGCGGACGCACTTCACAAGGGACTGGCAATCTACCGTGACCAGATGAGTGAATTCGTCGCACGGGTCCTGCGCCAGAAACAAGGTTCACGACTGGAACAGACAGTTGCCAACTCACTCACAGACCGGCAAAAGCAGGCCTTTGAGGACAAGTTACGGGAAACCGGCGGAGACGTGCCGCTCTCCATAGAAATTGGGTACATTCCTAATCTAGTCGAACGCAACTGGTCCGAACTGTTCCAGCATCAATTCGCCAAGGCGAACACCATCAGGAACATCCTGAGAACCGTGCGGGACATCCGTAACGACCTGTCCCACGACACCAGCGGACAGGACGTCCCGGCCGAAATGGCCGAGGCCAACCTGTACTACATCAGTGACGCACTTGCCAGGATCAACCGTCCGGAACAAGCCCAAGAAGTTTTGGACATCCGCTCGCAGATCCGCGGGCCTGCCCCTGTGGAACCAAGCCAAATGGAGCTGTCTGCGCCCGTGTCTGACCAAGAGTCAGAACACCGAAACGGCCATCCACTCAAAAACTGGCAGGACGTCATACGCCCCAAAGAAGACGTGGCAGAAGGCTCATTCCTAGAAGCCGACTTCGCTGCCGACATCCAGGAAGTCATTCTAGGTACAGCGCCCGCAATGTATGGTGACCCGTTGGAGTTCTTCCGCTGCACCTACATCACCGGCGGCATGCGTGACCTGTTGGTTACGGCCACCAAGCGCATCAACAACAAGGGCGGCAATCCCATCATACAGACCAAAACAGGCTTCGGTGGAGGTAAGACTCACAGCCTCATCGCGCTGTACCACCTGATCAACAGCGCCGACGAACTGCTGAACGCAGCAGATGCCACACAAACCGCCGGCATTAGGGAAGCAGTCGTTGGCATCCTGTCCGACGCCGGTGTTGACCCCCACCAACGAGTGGAAGCGAAAATCTGCGTGCTCCAATGCGACTGGCTGTCGCAAACAAGCACGCGCAGCACTGACACCGGAGATCCGCTAAACACCCTGTGGGGCGAGTTGGCTTGGCAGCTAGGTGGACAATCCGCCTATGAAACCGTGGGCACGGCGGCACGACGAGGCACAGCCCCCGGAGGCGAAGAACTGGGAAACCTGTTCAGCATGGTAGGCCCGTGCGTCATCCTCATCGACGAAATCGTCAACTACGCGCGCAACACAGACCTCGACACAATAAGCTCCTTCTTCCAGAACCTCACCGGCGCGGTCAACCGGTGCGACAATGTCGCGCTCATCGTAACGCTGCCGACTTCCACCACCGAAGCCGGCGGTCCACGCGGCGAAGAAGCGATGGCCGTGCTGGAAAACCTGCTCAACCGAGTACAAGCAGTCACCCAGGTTGCACAGGCCAGCAACGACGAAGCCTTCGCCGTGGTGAGGCGCCGCCTCTTCCAAGAACAATGCGATGAGGCGGCTAGAGAAGAAACCTGCCAAGCCTTTTACCGGATGTACCAGCGCAACGCCGGCGACTATCCCCCAGAGGCTCGCGAAACCCGCTACCTAGAGCGGCTCCGCCAATGCTATCCCATCCACCCGGAGATTTTTGACCGACTCTACGAAGACTGGTCCCTGTACCACCAGTTCCAGCGCACCCGCGGCGTACTACGCACGATGGCACACACCATCAGTTGGCTGTGCGCCGACAACAACCAGTCACCGCTGATAATGCCCGGCAACTTACCCTTCAGTGAAACGTCAATCAACGCGGAGTTCCTCCGGTTACTGGGTCCACAGTGGGACGCGGTCATGGGCGAAGTCGACCGGGACAACTCCCGTACCCACGCCATCGACCGGCAAAAACCGGAGCGATTCGGTTCCGTCGGTGGCGCAGCACGACGTGCTGCCCGTGCCGTGTTCCTCGGCAGCGCTACTGAGAAGGCAGTTCGTGGAATCACCGCAAGACAGGTCAACCTGGCCGTAGTTATGCCCGGACACGGCGCAGCCGTGTACTCCGAGGCTGTGCAAGCTATGGACGGCGAGCTGTACCACTTCTACCGCGGCAATGACGCTCGATATTACTTTGACTCGCAAGAAAACCTTAACAAAGTAGTCAACGACCGAGCCGCCGAATTGACCAACGAGGCAGTAGACGAGGAAATCATCCGCCGCCTCAGTGAGTTCAACCACCGTAATCCTAACCGTGCCGTAATAGCTTGCCCACAGTCGTCCGCCGAAGTACGAGATGAAGATTTCGTCAGGCTCGCTATCCTCCGCCCAGACCAGGCCAAGCCAAGTCGAGCCGCCGAAATCGACCACGCTTCAGAAACGGCCAGCTCGATGCTGTCCAACTGTGGGAACGAAGTGAGGCGAACTCGGCCCAACACGTTGCTGTTCCTAGCCGCTTCCAACGATGGCGTACGCGAGATGCGATCCGCCGCACGGCGGTTCCTAGCTTGGGATTCCATCATCAACGGAAGCCGCCGGGTGGCCAATCTGATAGGTGACCGGCGCACCCAGAGCACCGAACAGCAGCAGGAAGCCAACAGAGCCATGCAGAGCACCCTGTCCAACGCCTACCGCTGGATCATGGCACCACTCCAACCAGAACCGCAGACCGCCGAGTACGAAACCAACAACTGGAGGCAGGTCGCGCCCCAACCCGACATAGCGGTCAACGCTTTCCAAAGATTCGTCGGAGATGAACTGCTCGTAGACACGCTGGCGCCCCAAGCCCTCAACCGGACATTGCACGAAAGGCTGTGGAATGGTCCAAACCCTCGGTATCACGTCACCATTGACGAATTGTGGGAACTCCTCACCCGCAACATCTACTTCGGTCTTCGACTACGCAACCGACAGGTTCTGGAACAATGTCTAGCCGCCGGCATCAGTGATGGTGCTCTCAGCCGAGCCGACGGTTACGATGACCAGACAGGTCAGTACCACAACCTATTCCGCAACGTCGACGGAAGCCAGACCACCTACCAGGAACAACCTCTGACTGGCTCAACCCTCATCGTAGAACCTGGCATCACACAGATTGCCCAAGAAGAACAGGACGACCCCGTACCCGATGAACCACCCATTGATGATGACGACCGAGAAAACGAAAAAACCTCGGACACGGAAACCCGAGAAATCTCAGAACCACCGCCGCCCGAGCCCCGTCGCCCACGCCACATGGTAGCTCGCAAAACGGTGGCCCAGCAGGAGGCAGTTTCCTACGACTTCAACACGACCATCAGGGACGAAATCGCACGCGTCATGGCCGCTGCTGGATGTGAAGTGACCGTGGAGGTTGTAGTCACCGGCGCCAACGCCGACGGGATCTCCGAAAATGTCGCGCGCAGCCTGCGGGACAACAGCAATATGCTGGGCATCGAGCTGGAAGACGACACCACTGACGAGTAGGGGCCAATAGCGATGAACATAGAAAACGCCGCTCCACCCACCTATCGCCGCAAGCTGATCGAGGTTGACCTCCCGCTGGACGCCATCAACGCGGAGTCAGCACGTGAGAAGTCCATCCGCCATGGACACCCTTCCACCCTGCACCTTTGGTGGTCACGAAAGCCTCTGGCCGCTTGCAGGGCGGTCATATTTGCCAGCCTAGTGGACGACCCGGCAGACTGCACAGAAGATTTTCCTACAGAAAGGTCCCAAAGGTCCGAGCGACAGCGGCTCCATGACCTCATCATACGCTTGGTCAAGTGGGAGAACAGTGGCGACGCCAACCTAATAGCTGAAGCCCGTTACGAGATCGCCCGCTCGGTGGCACGCTTCAACGGCGAAACGGCACCCACGGATGCAGCTGCTGTACTGGACTACCTCAGAAGGGAGGCAAAGCCAATCTACGACCCATTCTGTGGCGGCGGTTCCATTCCGCTAGAAGCCCAGCGGCTAGGCCTACGGGCCATAGGATCCGACCTTAATCCGGTCGCGGTCCTAATCACCAAAGCCCTGATAGAACTGCCGGCCAAGTTCGCCAACCAACCACCAGTGAACCCCGAAGCCGACCCCATGGGCCTAGCATCGGGCAAAGGCAAGAGATCTAAGAAACTGCCATGGCGCGGTGGGGCGGGCCTCGCGGACGATGTCCGGTACTACGGGCGGCAAATGCGGGAAATGGCTTGGGAACGTATCGAACATCTCTTTCCGAAGGCCAAGTTGCCCGACGGGAGCCAAGCGACAGTAATTGCGTGGCTATGGGCACGCACGGTTTCTTGTCCCAACCCTGCTTGCGGTGTGGCGATGCCACTAATGACTACATTCCAAGCGTCAAAGAAACGGGGCAATGAACATTGGATGTGGCCCAAAGTTGACCGGCACACCAAGACGGTCTCCTTCACAGTACACAGTCGGATTCCACCTGACGATTTGGTTAGTGTTGACCGAACCGTCAACCGAAACGGCGCCATCTGCATTGCCTGCAATGGTGCCGTCACACTGGAGTACGTTAGGCAACAGGCCAGGGCCGGCGACATGGGAGAAGTGATGACCTGCGTAGTCGCCGAAGGCGACCGCAAGCGATTATTTCTTACACCAACCGATGAGCACATCCAAGCATCAAAGGCATCTGTTCCCGCCTGGCGGCCCAACGGCAGATTGCCACAGCGAGCTTTAGGCTTCCGCGTGCAAGCATACGGCTTCACTGAATGGAGCAAACTCTTCACGGAACGTCAGCTGGCGGCCTTGACCGCTTTGGGTGACTCACTGTCGGAAGTTAGGGCACTCATAACGCGACAAGGACAGAATCCAGAATATGCCAACGCGGTTAGCACGTACCTCGCCTTAGCTCTTGGGAGGACTGCGAACGGAGGCTCTAGTTTCACCGTCTGGAACGCGCCAGGTCAAAAGATAGAGGGTGTTTTTTCACGCCAAGCACTACCCATGATCTGGAATTTTCCCGAAGGGAACATATTCTCTAACTCGACCAAAAATTGGATAGACTTGCTTGACGCAGTAGCCGAAATCGTCAAACGTTCGCCCAGTCCTGTACACACGGGCATGACGCACCAAGCAGACGCCACCACCACTATCCACGCGGCAGAGGGGCCGGTCATCGTGACCGACCCGCCCTACTACGACAACATCGGCTACGCCGACCTTTCAGACTTTTTCTACGTCTGGCTACGCCCACTTCTGCGCGATGTTTATCCCGACTTGTTTGCCGGCATCACAGTGCCCACGCAAGAAGAAATGACAGCGGCACCACGATTCGAAAACCCGGCGGAACGCTTCGAAGAATTGTTGGGGCAATCTTTGCGCTTGATACGGGAGCGTTGCAGCCCAGAGTTCCCATCGTCAATATTCTATGCCTATAAACAACAAGAAGAGGAAAGGGACGGCGTGACCTCTACCGGCTGGGAAACAATGCTTGCGGCACTGGTCAACGCCGGATTCCAGATCATCGGTACTTGGCCGATGCGTACAGAAAGGCCAACTGGAGTGAAAGCAAAAGCCAACGTATTAGCTTCCTCAGTAATCTTGGTTTGCCGATCCAGGCCAGAAAACGCACCCGCCACCAGCCGTAGTGACTTCATCAGCGCACTCCAACGGGAGATGCCGACCAAGCTCGACCAGTTGACTCGAGAAGCCCACATTGCGCCGGTGGACCTGCGGCAGGCCGCCATCGGCCTCGGCATGGCAGTCTACTCTCGCTACCGCAACGTGGAAACGCTTAGTGGCGAAACGGTGACTGTACGCCAAGCGCTCATGGCCATCAACGACACGGTGGACGTTTACTTTCGCGAGCAGGCCGGCGAACTGGACGCTGAAAGCCGTTTCTGCCTAGACTGGCTGCACGCCTATCCCAGCGGCAGGGGCGACTACGGCACTGCGGAAAACCTTGCCCGCGCCTACGACCTAACCATCGACGAACGCCTGGAGCAGACCCACCAGCTACTGGACGCCAGCCATGGTCAAGTGTCTTTGTACGACATCGACGCCTATGATGCAGAGCGGAACTACCCCTCACGCGAAGAATTGACTGCGTGGGAAAGTTGCCTGCGAATGGCGTACCAGATGCAGACTGGCGAAGACCGCCAAGGCGTCGCCGGTTGTGTCCAGATAGCCAGACGGGCCGGCGACCGACTGGACAGTATCGAACGAATGGCACGGATCCTATACGACCACCACAACTCGCGCAACGACTCACAACGTGCCGTAGCCTTCAACAATGTAGTGACAGCTTGGCCGGAGATCATGAACGAAATGAACCGGCCAGAAACCCGACGATTGGGCGGAGAGGTCCCACTTTCGCGGGACGAGTAGACCGTGTCCGGAGAGCCTACCTACCACACTGCCCGGCACCTGCTCGAAAACGAGCGGCAGGGCTACAACCGGGATACTGTGCAGAGGCTCTCAACCGATGGCTGGGGAGTGTACGCAATCTGGAACGGGCCCTACGACTGCATTTACATCGGCAAGTCGGCAGACGGAGAAAGCGTCAAAACCCGTCTGCTGGACCACCTATCGCCCCAAGAAAAGCGCAGCAACCGCAGGCTGTACGATGCTCTCTACCTGAACCGCGACCACGTCGAGTTCGCTTACTGCCTGACCGACAGTTCGGAGTGGGCCACCGAGTTGGAGGACCTGCTCATCAAGCATTATCAGCCGGCGTGCAACACCCTGTTGAAGTGAAGCATCGTAGCCAACCTGACATTTAGCCATGGCGCGAACTCCGCCGCCGCTGCCAAAATGCGACTGTCGCTGACCAACGGCGACGCTGGCCGCCCTAACGACGGGGCGGCCGGTTTCGTTGCAGGTCCCAGATACCCCGAATTTTCGCGCCCCGTGCCCCCAGGGCACGCCTATCGGCACCAAGTCGGGGAAAACCCAAAGAACATGCTGTGCGCTCTCAATAGCCCCAACGCGGAATTTCACGGTAAGATCTCAGGCAACCACCATACGCACCATCATGACCACCAATAGCCTCGCGCTGCCGACCCAGTCGCACCGGAACCTCCAGAAAATTGAGAAACTCAACCGCCGGCCTTGCGCTCAAGGATGCCCGCTCGCTCGTACCAACCCTGCACCGGTTCGTCACACAAGGGTGCGATGGACGTTCGCCACCCCCAGTGCGACAATGGCAGCATGAGCAAGCGTGGACGAGCACGCCGTAAGCTGTCGCAGGCGCCGTCCCGACCACCGCAAGGGAACCTGACACCGCGCGGTACGGAACAGGATAGTATCCCCCCACCCAGATCCCACTGGGCGTTGAACGCGTTCGCAGACTCCCATACGTTGGGGCTTACCATCGAGTGCGTAGGAGACATCGCCGCGGCCGTGGCGCGAACTCACGAACTGGCGGGCAGGCGCCAACTGACGCCGACGAGGTTCCAAAGGGAATGCCGCCACATTTCGACGCCAGTCAGGAAACTCATCCTGCCGAGTAGCGAAGAGTTGCTGAAAAGATGCTTCACCCCGATGATGCACCCACTGAAGCCACCCGAAAGGAAGGAAAGCACGGAAACGCTGACCCAATGGATCGGAAATTCCGCCATCGAATACTCTCGAGGAGAGGAAACCGACATCAAACGCGTCAGCTTGCCGTCTGAGCACGAGCACAAAACCGTAATCGGACCACTGTACGGACTCAGTTCGGCCGGAGACCGCTGCTACCGACTTGAAGACCCGTTCGACCGGTCGGCCACACCCCTACGGCTCGGTCAATGGCTGAACCTGAAGGTACTGCAAGTCGACGACATCACCATCAGCTCGGAAACGCTGCTCCGCAGTATGGCGAATAAGGAAGGCACTCATTCGGAACTGGACCAGATGGCCACAAGCAATCCTGCTATGCCGGTGCAGCTAACCATGGGAGATCCCCAGGACGAACCTTACCGCAGGGCGAACATCATAAACTTCGGTGGAATCTCCTACGTTCAGCTTTTCACGTTCCTGGTGGGCTTCTACCTGGCCAGAGTGATGAAAGCCACGCTCGAGCACACTCCGGACGAATTCGCGCGGTTCGGGGTTTCCCGAGAGGCGTGCCTAGACATCCTGCAGGTCCCGACGCGATTGATTTCGCTTACGATGAAAGCCAACAGGCCGTTTTTCATGGGATTCATACTCGAGAACACGGACGACGCAGAACAGCCTTTCAAGATGGTTGGGAACTACGAAACACCAAGCCGAACGGTCGTAAAGATCCCCTGAACGTGACCGGTCACGTAATCCAACTGCTTTATACCCGCAGCAGGAAAAAACCTGCACCAAAACAAGCATCGTGCCTCACAGCGGCTCCAGCGCAGAAATTGGGGCGCCCTGGCAGCGTTTGGCAAATCCATAGCGGCGACCCGTGCAGGGCAACAGCACTGACGGCGTACTCCGCATCGTCGCCAACTAACGCCGACGACCGCCCCCAACCGACGGGGCGGGCGGCTTTTGTCGGAAACCCGTCAGGATTTCGCCGACGTTTCAGCGACGACTGGCTGAGACCACGGCCCAACGGCCGTGCCGTCCGGTTACCCGGGGTGTCGGACCATCAGCGCGTCCGAATCACTCGGTCAACGCCGTCCAGCATCGGCGAATCTTCCGTCCTCACGCCCACACCACCCCGGGACGGGGGCAAAACGACAAAAAGAGCCGAGGTCGTAGATTACGTTAAGTCTATTCGCCAAAAAATGAGGTGCATAGACAATGCGACTACCGAGACCATCCACCAGACCGTGGGTTGCCGCCGCCGGCGTAATAGCCGCCGCTGCAATCCTGGTCACCGTCCTCCACCAGGGCAACGCCACCGCCCAGACCGGCCCACCGGACGCGCCAGCCAACACGCTGGCCCACCTGATTGTCCCGGATGGCGAGGATCCTCGCATCCGCGTCAGCTGGGACGGCTCCGACACCGGCGCCACCGGCTACACGATCTCGAGAGGCGACGGCCAGACATTCGAGGCCGACGGAACCGAGACGACGTTCTCGGACCACTCCGTGGAGCCGGGCACCGCCTACTCCTACACCGTAACCGCCAACAGCGGCCAGGACGCCAGCCCGGCATCCGCAGCAGCATCAGCGAGCGTGGCCGACGCCCCATCGACTCCCGGCAACCTCAGCGCGGCGGTGGCGGAATCGACCGCCGCGGACGAAACCGCCTCCGTGACCCTCACTTGGACGGCATCGAGCGTGCCGCCCGTCGAGCAGTGCGACATCGCGTACCCACTCGACGGCTACACCGTCAGCCGCTCCGACGGCACGGACGAAATCGAGCTGGGAACGACCGGCGCCGGCGCCACGTCGTTCACCGACCCGAACGCAGGATTCAGCAGCAACTACACCTACCGGGTCGCAGCCCGCAACGCAATCGGAACCAGCACAGCCGCCGCTGCGGTCGCGACCATCCCGTCAAGGCCCATCCTGCCGCCGACCGGCCTCACCGCGACCATCACGGACCCGTTCGACGGGAACGTCTCGCTGGCGTGGACAGCGCCGGCAGCCGGATCCGAGGTCGCGGGCTACCTGGTGCTCCGCTACGACGGAGCGGATCCGTTAGCCGGAGACGCCATCCCGACCACGCTGGCCGAGTCGGCAACGGAGACCACGCTGGTCGACAGCACGGCCAACGCCGGGTCAGCCTACTCCTACGTGGTCATCGCGCTCAGCGCCGACAACGTGAGCGAGCCGGCCCCCAGCGCAGCAATCGAGCCACCGGCGCCGCCCACCGGCCTGGCGGCCACGGCAGCAAACGGAACCATCGACCTGTCCTGGACCGCGCCGGACGCCGGCGCCATCGGCACGTACCGCGTCGAAAGACAACCACAGGGCGGCCAATGGGCCCATCTGGCCGACGCGACGGTCACCAGCCATGACGACGCGACCGCCGAGGACAACGCCACCTACGCGTACCGCGTGCAGCACCGCAACGACCACGGCGGCTCCGCCTGGGGCGAATCCGATGCGGTAACGCTCGTTGTCGCGCCCAGCGCTCCCACCGGAGTCTCGGCATCGGCCTCAGGCAGCGACAACGTCCTGTCCTGGACGGCGCCCGACAGCCCGTACATCGACGGCTACCGCGTGCGGCACCGCACGGGCGACGGCGACTGGGCCAGCCTGGCGGACAACATCGCAGCCGGAACGGTCACCCACACGCACCAGGACGCCGCCGCGGACGTCACCCATCACTACGCGGTGCGCGCCCACAACTCGGCCGGCAACGGTCCCTGGTCCGATACGGCTTCCACCGGCCGCGTGACGCCGCCCACAGCGCCAACCGGCGTCAACGCCGCAATCAGCGACGATGACATCGTCCTGACCTGGACGCGTCCCAGCTCGGTGCACGTCGACGGCTACACCGTCCGGCACCAGGCCGACGCCGACCAGGAATTCGTCGCAAGCGAACGGCTGGCCGGCACCGCGACCTCGTACACCATCGCGGACATCACCGGCGACACCGTCTACCGCCTGGCGGTACGAGCCCACAACTCGGGCGGCGACAGTCCATGGTCTGAAGCCGTGCAGATCGAACGCGTCCTGATGCCGAGCGTACCCACCAGCGTGAGTGTCGCGGCGGACGACGTGAACATCACCCTGAGCTGGTCCGCGCCCGAAACCGGCCGCGTCGCCGGCTACCATGTGAGCTACGGCGCCGCCGAATCCGAGGAACGGCAGAGCGCGAACATCGACGCGGGGCAGACCACCTTCGTCCACACGGACAGCGTGGAGGGCACCGCCTACGCGTACCAAGTACGCGCCCACAACTCCGCCGGCAACGGGCCCTGGTCGGACGCCGTGCCGGCCACCAGGCTGCTGGTACCCGCCGCGCCATCGAACCTGGAAGCCGCCGCGAGCGCCGGCAGCATCGGCGTCACCTGGCAGGCGCCGGCAGGCAGCATCGTCGCCAGCTACGACATCGAGTACGGCCTGTCCTCCGGCACCGAACGCGTCACCGCGTCGGTTTCAGGCGAACACGGCTACTTCACCCACACCGTCAGCCAGGGCGACGTCGAGTACCAGTACCGCGTCCGCGCCGTCAACGCCGCCGGAAACAGCCCGTGGACCGACGCCGTCACCGCAACCCGAGTGCTGGCACCCGGCAAGCCCGCCGACGTGACCGCCGCCATCAGTGGCGACAACATCGAGTTGACCTGGAGTGCGCCGCAGAGCGTGTTCATCGACGGATACCACGTCGAGCTGCGCCAGCAAAATCTCGAAGACTGGACCCGGCACACCGTGACGGGCGCCACCAGCCTCACCCACGATTCGCCCGACGCCGGCGCCACCTACGAGTACCGCGTCCGGACGTACAACGCCGGCGGCGTCAGCAACTGGAGCGCCAAGGCCACCGCCATCTGGTACGAGGGCGCCGCCCCGCCAGGGTCGGTCTCCGCCCAGCTCTGGAACAACAACACCCAGCTGCTGGTCCGCTGGACGCCTTCGGAAACCAGCGGCGTCTCCGGCTACGAGGTCAGGCACCGCGTGGACGGCGGAGACTGGTCCAGCCAGACCATGGCCGCGACACTCGTCTTCCACGACTGGGATCCCGACACCGAGGACCTGCGCGAGTACAGCGTCCGGTCACAGAAGGACGACGCCTACGGCGACTGGTCCGCCATACGCAAGTTCACCATCGCCCAACCGTCCTCGGTGTCAGGCGTGGTGACCAACCGCGAGGGAACCAACGGCGTACGCCTGCACTGGGACGAGCCCGACAGCGGGCAGCCGACCCAGTACTTCATCGAGTACAACACCGGCAACGGCAACTGGGTCAGGTCGGGCACATCCACCGGCTACCAGCGCACCCACCGGTTCGCCAGCCAGCCCTACGACTCGACCTACTCCTTCCGCGTCATGGCCGTCAACGACGTCTACATGACCGGACCAGCCGGCCAGACCACGGTCACGATGGCGGCTGAGCCGCAGCATCACACCAACATGCCCGACAACCTCAGGGTCAAGATGCTCGACCACGACCGAGTACGGCTCAAGTGGGACGCGCCAGTCGACTTCCCGACCGCCGTCAGCGGCTACCGGATTTACCGGAAGGACGTAACGGACCCCAACACGCTGATGCGCTTCGGTTGGGAAGAAACCCTCGTGCGCCACACCGGAGGCACGGACAGGACCTACGTCGACCTGACCGCCCAGCCAGGGCGGCTGTACGCCTACGCGGTGGCCGCCTACCGGTCGGATGACGGCAACCGGCTCAGCCCGGCGTCGAACCCAGCCTACGCGCAACCCTGGTAGCCACATCGGGACGCCGGAATTCCAAAGCCCCCGTCCGCCGGGACGGGGGCCGATTACACGAGAAGATTCCGAAACTCCAGCACCAGCCAGAGTAGGCACAGCACGTACAACGATAGGCCAGGGTCCATCAACACCCCCCAAGAAAGGAGCGAACCCAATGAGACATAGAGTTGTCGAGACGATCAAGAAGTCACCGGCGCTGGCCGCGCTGACAGCACTGGCCGTGGCAGCTGCACTGGTGACCATGACGGGGACGCCGGAAGCATCGGCGCACGACGGCGAATGGTGGCACGACCACCGGCCCCAGTTCAACGCCGGCTGCGGTTCCGACGGCGGAAGATGGATGTACTGGTCAGCAGGTGAGGACGAGAACCACAACACCCTCGCCGACCCTCCCGGTTGGATCGTCGAAAGGTTCATCGACGGCCAAGTCGCGGCTCACTTCAAGTTCATGGGCGACGACGCCGAGGACCTGCAGACCTACAGCCAGGATTGGTGGGACTGGACCGACCAAGCCGGAGCCCCGGTGCTGAACTACACCTACCAGGTCACGGCCCTAGACGAGAACCAGGACCGGATCCCCGGCCGGCAGACGCCGAAGGTGACCGCCTGGTGCGACGATCCCAGCTAAACCGGCCGACCAGGCAGGGACAAACCAGACGGAGAATCCGCTGAGGCGAGCAGCGCCACCCACAGGATGACGGCAACCGCCTCAGCCCGCCATTGACCCCAGCCTACGAGCAACCCTGGTAGCAACATCGGAACGCCGGCATTCCAAAGCCACCGTCCCAACGGACGAGGGCAGATTACAACACAGCATGACCAGCGCATCCAGCGGGAGCGGAGACGATGCAAGGCCCACGAGCGCAGGAGAGACCGGATCACCGCCCGAGACCACGCAACCGGCCAGCAAGACGGGCAAACGCCGCCATACGCGCCGTCGTGATGGCAGTCCTGGCAGGGGCGATGGCGCTGACCGGCCTGACCGGCTCCCACGCCGTATCCGCGCAAGTGGTCTACGGGCCCAGCGCACCGCTGAACCTCGAAGCCACCGTCGTCTCCGCAACCCAGATAAACCTCACCTGGGAAACGCCCACGGATACAGGCTCATATCCACCCATCACGGGCTACCGCATCTGGGTCTCCACCGGCCCCAACTCCTCATGGACGAGGATGGTATACAACACCCTATCCACGACAACGTCATACTCCCACACCGGACTCTCGCTGGGCGACTACCGCCGGTACCGGGTCGCCGGACTCGACATCGACAGAAACGAGGGCAGACAATCCAACATCGCGTCGGCCACCATAGGAGTGCTCACCGCGCCCCTGAACCTGGCCGCCGCTCCAGGCAACCAGGAAGTAACCCTGACCTGGCTTCCGCCGGCCGTCGACTGGGACGACTCCATCCAGAAGTACCAGGTCCGCCACGCCGCAACCGGCGGCGATTACGGCTCCTGGTCCGACGTCGCCGGAGCCGCCGCAGCCCGCACCCACACCGTCGTTGACCTGACCGGCGGCATCGAGTACACCTTCGAAGTGCGCGCCATCAACCAAGTCGGCAACGGCGCCGAGGGCAGCGTCAAGGAGACCCCCTACTCGCTGAAAGACGCCACCACACCACTCAACCTGGCAGCCGCCGCCAGATACAAGGAAGTTATCCTGACCTGGGACCCGCCACCCGCCAACCCGGCCATCACCGTCGAGAAGTACCAGATCCGCCATGCCGAGATAGACGCAGACTACGGCTCCTGGGCCGACGTGACGGGAGGCGCCGACGCACGCACTAACACCGTCGCCGGACTGACCAACTTTCAGAAGTACAAGTTCCAGCTGAACGCCGTGACCACACTGGGGGCCACCCAAGACCCGCCCGAAGTGGAGGCGATCCCGCTCGACTTCGGCATGTGGGTCACCAACCACAGCATCAGGCGAGGCAGCAACGTGGTCGGCGACCGCAAGACGCCGGTCTACGTCTACGCCCCCGGCACCACAGTCAAGACCGACACAATTTTCACCCTCACCTGGGGCGGCCGGCCCACCGACGAGCTCCACCCCGACAACCCCACCACCGTGACCATCAGGGCGGGAGAGCACATCGGTTGGTCATACCTCTGGGCCGCCGCCGACCAAGACAGTCCCCCGGTGTACAACCAGCCCGTCAAGCGGGACGTCGTCGCCAAGCTCGGCGAACTCGAACTGAGGGACCCGCTCATCGTGCAGGACGATGAGCTCCTGCCCGTCGTCAAGCTCTCCGCGCCGGCAACCGTTGCGGAAGGCGAAACATTCAAGGTCACCGCCACCCTGCAGCACCGCCTCGATGTGGACACCACCGTCCCGATCAACATGGTGAACCCATCCCAGATGACGGTCCGAGACTCAAACGGCGTATTCGGCTGGCCGTATCCGGCCATCTCCATCCCCTCGGGACAGCTCACCGGACAGACCGCCAGCATCCGCAAGCAGCAGGACAACGACGAGGACGGCTACGGCGACCTCTACTTCGGCGTCAACGGCATCAGCCCCGCCCAGTGGTGGCCGTCCCACGAACAGGCCACCGTGCGCGTCACCGACGACGACACCAACGACCCGAACAAACGCCGCTACGCCGGCTGGCCGCGGCTCTACATGGGCGACGCCTGGGCCGACGAAAGCGGAGACCCGAACACCGTCACCAAGATGCGGATGCCCATCACCCTGTACCCAACGTCGAGGTCAACCATCACCGTCGATTACCGCACCGAGGACGGCTCGGCCAAAGACGGCGTCAACTACCGCAGCGCCAGCGGGACCCTGACGTTCGCCCCCCGGGAAAAGAACAAGGCCGTGGAGATAGACATCCTCGACGACGGCCTCGGCGGCCACACGTCGTTCCGCTTCATCGCGGTTGGCCCCAACGGCGGCGGCGCCGAGATCGGGACCTACTACGTCACCGGCCGCATCTACGACGAAACCCCAACGTTCCGCTCCTGGCCCGAGTCCGCCCGAGAAAGCGGCAACGGCAACACCGCCCACATGAGCTTCTACGTCAGCCTCCTCGACTTCAAAAAGGAAGGGACCTACACCATCGACTACGCCACCGTCGACGGCACCGCCACCGCCGGCACCGACTACACGCATACCAGCGGCACCCTCACGTTCGAGCCAGACCAACATAGCCACCGGCTGGTCCACGTCCCCATCCTGGACGACTCCTTCGCCGACAGCGGCGAGACGTTCCGGTTCGTCCTGTCGAACCCCACCGGCGGCTCGCAGCTCAACCGCTGGCATCACACCGTCACCGGCACGATCCACGACGACGACAACACGCCCGTCGTCTCCGCAAGGTTCCCCGGCAGCGCCGCCACGTCCGGTTCCCATACCGGCGCCGACGACCGGCCCCAAGTAGTCGTCGCGTTCAGCGAAGCCGTGGCCAGCTTCAGCAAGACCACCCCATCGGTCAGCGTAACCAACGCGACGATCACTTCGGTGCAGGCACACACCGACGACGGCCTCGAGAACGCCTACGTCTTCACCCTCGACCCCGCCGGCGACGACGACATCGGCTTTGTCCTCGTCGCCGACGCCGCATGCGACTCCGGCGGCATCTGCTCGCCGGCAGGAATAAAGCTCCTGGAAGTCCCGCCGACGTTCACCATCACCGGCCCCGAGTCCGCCAAACGCTACCTGGCCGTCAGCGACGCCACCGCCAGCGAAGACGAAGACCCGACGATGGCCTTCACCGTCACGCTCGACAAGGCTGCCGACCACGCCATAACCGTCGACTACGCGACTGCCGACGGTACCGCCACCGCGGGCAAGGACTACACGGCCACCGGCGGAACGCTCACGTTCACCGCCGGCGAAACGACCAAAACCGTTCACGTCTCGATCCTCAACGACACCATCGTCGACAAGGACGAAACCATCCGGCTGACCCTCAGCAACGCATCGGGGGCTGAGATCACCGATCCGGACGGCATCGGGACCATCACCGACACCGACCTGCCGCCGGACCCCCTGCGGGCGCTCTTCGTCGGGATGCCGACCGAGCACGACGGCGCCGCCGCCTTCTCATTCCTGCTGGACCTCAACGGCCCCGTGGACATCACCGCAGCAGACCTGCGCGACCACGCGTTTGTCGTGACCGCAGGCACGGTCACGGAGGCCGCCACCGTCAACGACAGCGTCTTCCTATGGCGGATCACCGTGCGTCCGAACTCCAGCGAGGACATCACCATCACGCTGCCCGCCCATCGCGACTGCAACGAAGCAGGAGCCATCTGCACCACCGGCGAAAACCGGCAACAGCTGTCCAACAGCCCGTCGGCCACGGTGACCGGGCCGACCGAGGATGCGTCTTCGGATACCGCCGACGAGCAGACGTCCAATGACCCGCTCACGGCCACATTGGACAATGTGCCCAGCAGCCACGACGGCAGCGCCGAGTTCACCTTCGATCTCGCCTTCAGCGAGAACTTCCCGCTCGGCTACGCGACCCTGCGCGACCACGCCTTCACCATCAACGATGGCACAATCGAACAGGCCCAACGCAAGGTCCAGGGCAGCAACCAGAACTGGACCATCAGGGTCCAGCCCGCCGGAAACGGATCCGTCACCATTACGCTGCCCGCGACCACCGACTGCAACGCTGACGGCGCCATCTGCACCGCCGATGGCCGGATGCTGTCTCACTCGACCTCGGTATCCGTCGCCGGTCCAGGATAACCGGCCAATTTCCACGCGCCACCAAACGGAGGCCGGCAGCCCATGCCGGCCTCCGTCATCCACCAGGGCCAACGCAGCGCTATGCCACCGATCAGCGTTTGGTTGTCTTCCCACGCCGTCCCCGAATACCGGCACACGCGGGTCGAACCCAGCAGTAGACCCCGCTGCCCAGAATGGCGACAGTGGAAGCAAAGATGCAGAACAGGTACCAAGGGATGCCAAGGTTTTCCGCGAGCCCGCTTTGAACACCGTAGTCCGTATGCAATAAAGCGAATCCGGCCCACGCGACCAGATGCCCGGCGCAGGTGATCAGAACTCCCAACACCACCATGCGGCGCGCAGTTCCACGCCGGAACAAAAGAGCAGCCATCAGGCACGTGAGCACCACCCCGAACCCGGCTGGCCCAAACAGGAAAGCGTATATGATCGGCCCAAAGTGATGGGCCAACTCGAATTCAAACATGCTCACCGACATGCCTCCTTTTTCACCAAGCCGCACGAGGCGGCCGAGAACCAGGCTTGCTGCATCCCTTTGGCAGGACGCAGCAAACGAGCACTCCGAACTCAATACCGCACCCAGTGGACCAAACCGTGGCAGAGCCACCCGGGGAAGAACCAACAGACAGCCCTCTCAGGAACATCATAAATAGCCTCACCAGAAACCTGAGCCACACGCGAGGATCACCATGACGACGAGCCTCCTGCACACCGTAACGGGCGCCACCGGATACACCGGCCGTTACATCACGCACCTGCTGCTCGAGCAGGGACACACCGTCCAGTCCATCACCGGGCACCCCGACCGGCATAACCCGTTCGGTAATCAAGTACCACTGCACCCGTTCGACTTCGACAACCCAGAGAAGCTGACCGAAACGTTGACGGGTACCGATACGCTGTTCAACACCTACTGGATCCGCGTCAACTACGGCGGCCGCACCCACGAACAGTGCGTCGAGCAGACCAAGGTCATGTTCGGCGCCGCCAAGACCGCCGGCGTTCGCCGCATCGTCCACATCAGCATCACCAACCCCGACCCAGAGTCCGACCTGCCCTATTTCAGAGGCAAAGGCCAGCTGGAAGACGCCCTCCGAGATCTCGGCGTCTCCTACGCCATCCTGCGCCCCACCGTGCTCTACAGCGTCGAGGACATCCTGCTAAACAACATCGCATGGACCCTGCGCAAATTTCCCGTTGTGCCACTGCCCGGCAAAGGCGAATACGGCATCCAGCCCGTCTTCGTCGAGGACCTCGCCCAGCTGGCCGTCAGACACGCTGCAAGCAACGAAAACGTCGAGGTGGACGCCGTCGGCCCAGAGGTCTTCACCTACGCCGAAATGGTAAGACTCGTGCGAGATAAAACGGGCTCCCGATGCTGGATCACCCCCTCCCCGAAGCCGCTCACCTACCTGGCTGGCCGAATGCTCGGCTGGATGCTGAAGGACATCGTCCTCACCAACGACGAGATCAAGGGACTGTCCCGAGGTCTGCTCGTCTCGAGGTCAGACGAACCGGCACCGGCACCCACCAAGCTCACCGAATGGCTCGACCAGAACGCCGCACAACTCGGCGTCAAGTACGCAAACGAAGTCTCCAGGCACTACGGCTAGGCCCCATGGACTTCATAGACGCCTTCGGCGGATTTCTCATCGGCTCCTTCGCCGTCATCATATTTTTCGTGGTCATCCCCGGCATCGTAGCCCTTGTAGCCGGCGTGCTCCTCGGCGTCACCGCCGCCATTCCCATCGTGCTGTTCGGAGCGCTCAACTACCTCGTCCCAAGGGACAGCAAGGCCGAACCCGCCGACGACGCCTCCATGGAGAAGACCTGAGATGTGGGACATCGACAGCCCCTGGACCAACCTCTACTACCTCACCATGGCAGCCATGGTCATCGGCTGGATCATCGCCGGCGTAGCCACCGTCGCCGCGGCCGTCACCATCCCATACCTCGCCGCCATCGGCATATCCCGCCTCGCCCATCACCGCCGCAACAAATCGAGCAAGCCGCTGATCATCGCCACGGTCTTGACCATAATCCTGCTCGCGGCCGCAGTAACCGGACTGGCATACGCCACAGGCGAACACCAGAAATCCGAACCCGATAAACCCGCCACGTCGAACCACACCACGGCCGTCCACGAGGAGAAATCGTGAAACGCAAACCTGGCAGGATAATCGCCGCGTCGCTCATGCTGGCCATCCTCATGGCCGCCTGCTCGCAACAGAGCAGTGCCACACCCACGGCGTCGCCGACCGACATCCCCGAGACCGTGGCCGTCTCACCAGCCGGCCAGACCAACAGCCAGGCTCCGGAACATGGAGCGCCCGCAGGCCACAGGGAGTCGGCAGAGGATCACGAGCCCAAACCGGCAAAACCGGAATACGCGCCTACCACGCAAATGCCGCCGGAGGAGAACCCTGACCCGTCGGAACAGGAACCGGCCCCGTTGCCCTACAGTCCCGCAACAACGATCCTCGATTCGCTGTCCGACGCCGACCAAGCCTGCATACCCGACGACATTCCCGACGACCGGAAACTGCTCAATGCCCTCGATCCCAGGATGGCCACCTCACAGAAGAGTTTCGACCTCGCCGCCTGCCTGTCCGACGAAGCCTTGATCGACATCCAGATCGGCAGAGACATCAAAAACGGCCGTCGGCCACTCGAACGAGCCAGCTACCGATGCCTCATGGAGATCAACGACGCCTACCACAACCTCAAACCACCGCTGGAACGCACCGAGCAGGCTCAAGAAGCGGGAATGGCCCTGATGCTCGCCATCATGCTCACCGCCCAGCCCATCGAGGCGTATTGCCTCACTGACGAGGAGCGCGAACGCAACATGCCCGACTATGACACCAGCGAGATGCAGCGCACCAACTGCGTCATCGAACACCTCGGCGGCCCTGGCGAGTTCCTGACTGCGTACGCGCTCATGGACGAACCAAGCCAAGCCCGCCTCGACGCGAGCACCCAGGCCTGTGACGCGAAACCGGCCACACAGCCAACGCAGCCAACGCCAGTATCAGAGCAATAAAGCCGTACCTGGCCCGCACGGAACCACGCCTTGACGCCGCCGTGCGCCGGTGGACGCCGGCGCAGCTACCCAGCGAAGAACAAGGAGAACGGCGCATGGCCGGCTACCACCACCGCCGCGGCATGAGCAACAACGCCGTCGGCGCCTACCGTCGCAACCTCAAGTCCATCAGCCGCCGCACCCGCCGTGCCAGACGCTACGCCGAGCCGTCATCCACCACGCCGGCTCGGATGGCCCAAACCACCATCTGCTGCCTCGTCCGGAAACCCAGCTTCTTCTGCACCCCCGACACCGCGTTGCGCACCGTGAGCGCGCTAATCTCCCTCACGTCGCCAATCTCCTGATAGCTCAACCCCTCGGCAAACTGCTTCAGGATCTCCACCTCCCGGTCCGTCAGGGTTTCTAACCGCTCACCGGCGCCGTCCCCGAGAGGACCGCGCACCGCCCGCGCCAGCCGCCTGGCCGCGTTCCCCGGTATCCGAAACTCGCCCTCGGCCACCTCACGCAGCGTCGTGAGCAGCTGCTCCTTGCCGGAATACTTTTGCAGGTAGCCGGTGGCTCCGGCCGCAATCGACCTCACGATGGCGTCCTGCTCGTTCGATGCCGTCAGCATCAGCACCCGCGTATCCGGCAGCAGTTCCGTGATCTCCCGACACGCCTCGATGCCATGCCTCATTCCCTGGCATCTCATCTCCTGTCTGACCGACATGGTTCCATCCCCTCGATGGATGCGGGTTAACCAACCCGCAACCTTGGCTGGTCTTTGTGGCTTCATGTCGTATTCCAATAGTTAACGCGTGTTGATTATGTTTATTAGCCGGACTAAATGATTCTATCACCCATTATTTGCTTAATAATCCTCACGCCCCTCGCATTGAAACGTACCGCAAATTGGGTATAATCGCACAGCGTAAATAGTGGCCGGCGTCAAAGATCGTGTTGAGAAGCGCAGCGGGCCGGGCAGTGTGGTCAAGCGAGCCGCGTGGTTTTCGATCAAGCCCGGCAGAGAGCGTTCGCGCAGCGCAGTTTTGACAGCGGCAGAAGCAGGCCGCCGTTAGCGCTTTGGCGCGGCATGGCAGTGTGCGGAGGGCCCAATGGCCCCCCCGCGCTTCGGATAGCGACACAGTACGGCAACTGGGTCAACCACGAGGACACCAACCCCACCACCGGCGCGGTCAAGGACAAGCACTTCTGGCTGGTGCTCCACGACGGCATGTTGTTCGGCTCGGGTTGGCACCACGACGTCTCAGGCGCAGACGCCAGCAGCTAGGAAACCGCAGGAACATAGGAAAAACGAGGAATTAGGGAGAACCACATGAGAGGAGCAATATCACCGGCATCATGGCGAATCTGGGTCCTAGCAGCAATCCTGCTGGGAGCCCTGGCCGCCGTCTATACACTCAGCGCACCCCAGGCCCAGGCCCAGTCGGACCGACTGAACGTCACCTCAACGCGCCTCTGGGGCATACCCGCCAACGGCCAGTACTTCGCCCCGGACCAGTCCATACACGTCAGGTTCACGGTGGACGGCGAGGTCCACATACCAGACGGCGTCGGCATATCCCTGGAATTCACCGACGCGGACGGGACGGTCCACACCCGCTTCGCGGAGCACAACACCATACTCTCCACGGACACCCGCCCGGTGTTCGAGTACGAGGTCCAGGACGGCGACCCCAAGGCGGACAAGATCGTCATAACCAACGGGTTCCGGAGGGGCTCCGCCTACGGAGCAAACTCGGACGGGTCCGCCAACACGGACGTGATCGTCCACTTCTACGGTGACGACAACCTCCAGACTTGGGAGCAGGAAACCGGAGAGGTCACCGACCCCGCCAGCTACGGCGTTGACGGCCGCCCCAAGGTCAGTGCAGTCACCGTCTCCAGCGTCCCCGCCGTATCCCACGTCGTGAGACAGGCGAACGGCTACACCTGGACCTTCGACGACTACTACCGGCAGGGCGAGAAAATCTACTTCGTCATGGCATTCGACCAGCCGGTGGACGTGACCGGCCCGGTCTGCATCTCCATCCGCGTCGGCACCGGCCCCAACAGCGGCTGGCGCGGCGCTTGGTACGAGTCGGGTACCGGCACCCACGCCTTGGGCTTCACCTACACCGTCCAGACCAAGGACTACGACGACAACGGCATAGGCATCGACTCCGGAGGCGGCTCCCGCGATAACCGCTACGGCTTCTGCGGAGACGGCAAGATAACCTCCGCCGGCACCGACACCGAGGCCAGCTGGGGCTACAACGGCTTCAAGAACAGGACCGGCCAAAACGTGGACGGCAGGCCCTACGTCGAATCGACGGAGATCACGTCCGAACCCGTCTCCGGCGTAACCTACTGGACCGCCGAGAAGGTACAGTTCGCCCTGAACTACAGCGCACCGGTGGACGTGACCGGCACACCCACCATCGACCTGGCATTCGACTACGACGACCGTCCCTTCGGCGTCGCCACCCACCGGGAGGCAACCTACGAGTCCGGCTCCGGCACCAAGCAGCTGATATTCGCCTACGAGGTCAAGGCGGACGACAAGGACTTGGACGGCGTGACCCTGAACGTCGGGGCCGGCTCAGACGGCGACTTAGGCATAGCGGACGGCACCATCAAGGCAGCCGGCACCGAGATACAGGCCAACTACTGGTTCACCTCCATCGCGGACGCTGCCAACCACAAGGTGGACGGCTCCCTGGGCGACCGCACTCCACCCAAGCTCGAGTCCCTGAGCATCACCTCCGACCCCGGGGATGATGACACCTACGCCGTCGGAGACGCGATTGAGGTCACCGTGACCTTCAGCGAGAATGTCTCCTTCGTTGCCCCGTCCTCTGACAGCGCTACTGACCCAGAAGCCACCCTGGAACTCGACATCGGAGGCGCCGCCAAGTCGGCGACCTACAGCAGCGTGTCCGGCGCCGCGATGGTGTTCAGCTACACCGTACAAGGCGGAGACCGGGACGAAGACGGCGTCTCCATCGACGCCGACATGCTCACGGTCGTATCCGGCAGCATCGAGGACACCGACGGCAACGCCGCCGAGGTGGCTCACCAGGCCGTCCCGACGCAGGCAGGCCACAAGGTGCTGGGCGGCTACATCGTGGCGGAAAACTCGCCCGCGGGCGTTGCCATCGGCCCGCCGGTCGGCCAGGGTTCCTACACCCTGGGCGGAACGGACGCCGCCTCCTTCAGCATCAACGCCGACACCGGCCAGCTGCTGACCAGCGCCGCGCTGGACTACGAAACCAAAAACGAATACTCGGTAACCGTGTCCGATGGCGCCGACACCACCACCGTGGCCATCTTCGTTTCCAACGTGGACGAGCCGGGCGTCGTGACCCTGTCGGCTTACACGCACGTGGTGAACACCCCTCTCACCGCGACGCTGACCGACCCGGACGGGGACGTCTCGGCAGAGTCCTGGCAGTGGCAGGTTTCCTGGTACCGGCCGGACGGCTGGAGCGACATACCGTGGGGCCTGTCAAAGACCTTCACGGTGGACAACACCGGAACCGCGCTGGGCAGGTTGCGGGTGAGGGTCACCTACACCGACGGTCACGGACCCGACAAAAGCGCGCTCTCGGACGTATCCAACGACCAGGATGCTCCTGACCTGTACGACATGGAGATCACCTCCAATGCGGGTTCGGACAACACCTACAAGTTGGGCGACGACATCGTGGTGAAGGCGATATTCGGCGAGGGCGTGGCCGTTACGGGGACGCCACAGCTGGAGTTGAACTTCGGTGGACAAACCCGGATGGCCAACTTCGACCGGGTGCAGATTGACCCTCTCTCAAATCTCCTGTCGGATGTGATCTTCATCTACACCGTGGACGAGGACGATTTGTCCCTAAACGGCGTCGCCATCGAAAAGAACAAGCTCGACCTCAACGGCGGCGCCATCAAGGACTTCGCCCACAACGACACGGAACAGACGTACAGCAAACTGGCAGCCGATTCCAGCCACAAGGTGGACGGCGTGCGCCCCACCTTGCTGAGCGCCGTCACCTCTGCGGACGGCACCAGGGTGACCATCACGTTCACGGAGGACGTGAAGGTTGCACCCCTCCTCGATTGGTTCATCTCGCAGAACAACCTCCCCGGTTCGCACCTGTTCGTGCTGTCGGTCCTGAACGTTGAGGTGGACGAAGCCTGGCCGGTGCAGACCAACGCCACCGTTTCGAACGACACGGTGACGGTGACCATGGATAAACCCATCACGTCGGGGCAGGACGTCAAGGTCCGATACGACGGCGTGTACGCCAACGCGGCCCCCGAGATCCTGATGGACATGGCGGGCAACCCAATGACCCTGTTCGGCGCCACATCGGGCACCAACGCGTCCCCCGTACCGGCTGAGACCGGCGCCCGCGGCATAACCATGAGCGTTCGCGAGCTCGCCATCACCGAGGGCAAGGGCGACAGCTACACCATCGCCCTCAGCGCCCAGCCGACGGGCAACGTCAACGTCGCGCTGACGGCAGTCACGCCGGACAACGTGACCATCAGCGCAAATTCGCTGACCTTCACGTCCACAAACTGGAACACGCCCCAAACCGTCACCGTCAGTTCCGACACCGACGACAACGATTACGGCTACTGGGTCACGATTGTCCACACCGCCAGCGGGTCCGGCTACACCGGGCAGGACGCGATCAAGGTACTCATGACGGAGGAATAACCACCCAATGAACGACACCCGCCAGTTCGTCACCACGGCCAGCGCAATTGCGCTGGCCGCAATCACAATCTGCGCCGTCGCCATGCTCCCAGGGCGGGCAGCCGCCGCTGACCCGCCGTCGTGCCCGTCCAGCTGGCCGGCCGAACCACAGCCGGGAGCCGTCCCCACGGACCAGTACGGCCGCATATCCCACGACGGCTTCCACACTGACTCCAACGGCGACGACTGGTACGTCATCCGGGGGACCGACTCCAGCGGCAACACCCACGCGCGTGCCTACCGGGCCGACACGCGCTATAGCGTCGGCTATCAGGTCGGCAGCCCCGACGAGGTCTGCTACGTGAAGCTCCGGCGGCGGGACGACGCAGCCGACCTCGCGCAACCCCAGCAGGTGATCTTCCCCAAGGAGCGTGAGGAAGTCGTTGCAGCGCCAGGCACAGGCACCCAGCAGCCCCAGACCGAAGGGCCGGTCACGATCCGCCAGATCCTCGCCACCATGAGCGAGGCCGACCAGGCGTCGGCGATCCTGTGCCTCCTGCAAATTGCCGGCAACACGGACCCCGACACGTTCCTGGACGACCCGGCCAACGTCCAGCCCGCCATTGATGCCGGTTGCCTCCCCGCCCAGTGATGACGGATGGAAATACCGACCGAATACCTGGCCGGCTACGCCGCCACCAGGTTCAGAGACCCGACGAGGGCCCACAACTACATCCTGCACACCCGGGTCGGCGACCCGCTGGCCGATGCCGCCACCCTGGCCCTGTCGGAACTGCCGCCGGAGGAGTCCCAACGCCTGATCAGGGCCGGCATGGACGACCTACCGGAGGTCCTCGACGCCGGCCCTCCCCAGGTCGCCGCCCTGTTCGAGGACGCCGCGCGTACCCCCGACTGGGTTGACCTGGATTCCTACCGCGATGGATCTCGTCTCTTCTTCCGGCATTCCAACGTCGTGCTGGGAGCCATGCTCGCCGGCGTGCTCATCGAAGGCTTCTCGACCAACATCGCCAACTCGTTCCTCATCACCGGTCGCATACAGGACCAGGGCATACGCCGCCTCAAGCAGAACAACCACCACCTCATCGAGATATTCATGCCCGGCGGCATGGACCGCCGCGGCGACGGCTGGAAGCTCTCCGTGCGCCTCAGGCTGGTGCACGCCCGCATCAGACGCCTGCTGGCACAATCCCCCGACTGGGACGAGGCCGCCTGGGGCACACCCGTCAGCGCCGCCCACCTGGGCTACGCCATCGCGGCGTTTTCCGCCGGGCTCCTCCACCACACGAGCCAGCTGGGCGTCCGCATCTCCCCGGCGGAACGGGAGTCCTTCATGGGCATCTGGCGCTACTCGGGACACCTCATGGGCGTCCCCGGCGCCATGCTGTTCCAGGACGAGGACGAAGCCAACCGGATACTCCGCATCGGGCGCGGCTGCGAGCCGCCCCCGGACCTGGAATCCATCGTCATGGCCCATGCGCTGGTGAATTCGGCGCCGCTGGTGCTCGGCATAACCCAGACCGACGAACGCCGCGCCATGGCGCGCTACATATTCAGCATCTCGCGCGCCCTGATCGGCAACCGGCTCGCCGACGAACTGCGGTTTCCCAGGACACGCGTCCTGGGCGTAGCCCCCTGGTTCCGCCTCCAGACCCGTTACAACTCGTTCATGGCCCGGCACGCGCCGGCCCTCGCCAGGCACAGCCGCTTCGAGAACTTCACAGACCTGCTCAAGACCGTGACATTCGAGCAAAACGGCATCTCATACCGCCTGCCCAACCACGTGTACTCCGAGCGCTCTCACCCATGGTGACCGCTCCGCCACACCGGAAGAGGACCAAGACCTTGCAGAACAGCCTTCCCCTACCCCCAGGGCCGCGCGGGCTCCCCATGCTGGGCTCCCTGCACCTCCTCGTCAAGGACGCCCACCTGGCCATCAACCGCATCGCCGGCCAGCACGGCGACGTCTGCATGATCCGGGTCGGCCACGTGCCCACGGTGGTGATCAGCGACCCGGCGATTTTGGCCGACGCCTTCGAGAAGCCGGAGTTCGCCGACCGCTGGGTGAGCCGCGCGTCCGCGATTCTGACCGAACGCCGGAGCATCGCCATGTCCCCTTATGGCGCACGCTGGCAGAGCATCAGCAGCCTGGTCCACCGGAACCTGTCCTGTCCCGGTGGAGCCGTTTCCATTCACGAGCGGCAGGTCGTCCCGGCCGTGGAACGCCTCACTGACCGTCTCGCCGGAGCGGCCGACGCCGGCATTCCCGTGAACATCGATGAGGTCATCGAGGATCTCAGCTGGGACATCACCTTCTCGGTCATGTTCGGAGCCGACCCCAACGACCCGCCGGAGTACGAAACGCTCCGGACGGTCCTGCGTCACGACACCGAGTGGGCCGAGCGAGCCGCCACCCAGCTCAGCCTGGGCGACCTGATACCGCCTTTGAAGTTCGTACCCGACCGCCACGTCCGACGGGCCGGACGCCAGAAGACGCTCAGGAGTCAGACCCTGCAGAAACTGTTCGACATCGTCCGCCTCCGGCCAACGATGGCCGGAGGCGAACCCTCCTGCATCATGGACTTCATGCTGAACCAGCGCGCCGACCTGTCGGAGCTAGCAATCGAGGCTTCCTGCACCGACCTGCTGCTGGCCACCCATCCGGCAACCTACTCCATCCTCAAGTGGTGGCTGCTTATCCTCGCCAACCGACCCCAGGTGCAGGCCGCCATCCGGCGGGAAATGGCCGAAAACCTGGCCTCGGGCGAACCGCCGACCGACCCGACGCTGCTCCCTTACACGTCGTCCTGCTACGACGAGTGCCTGCGTTACCGGACCACGGCCCCGCTTGGAGTGCCCCACCAGGCCGCCGCCGACACCGAGCTGGCCGGATACCGCATCCCCCGGGGAACGCAGGTCCTGGCCAACATCCACGGCATCCACCACGACGAACGGTATTGGGACGAACCGCACGTCTACCGGCCCGAGCGTTTCCTGGCAGAGAACCGCGCCACGGCAGGCCAGGACGCGTACCTCCCGTTCGGAACCGGCATCCGCATCTGTCCGGGACAGCGCCTGGGGCGAATGGCGACCTGGACCGCCGCCGCACAGATTGTCAGGACGCTGGGCTTCCAAACCGCAGACGACCAGTCACCCTCCGAACGCGAGGTGTTCGGGCTCACGCTCACCCCGAAACCGTATGCTTTGCGGATCACCCGAACGGCCGATGCAACCGGGTGCTGACGGCGCTCAAACCGCCAACATAGACCGGGCAGGGCTTCCGGTACCGCAGGGGTGACGACGACCATGCCCCTCTGACGGATTCGACACTCCAAGGCCGCACCGCGCGTTGGGGACATCTCGCTACGTGCAACCACCGAAATCCCGTTGAGCCCACGCCTTCAACGCTGTGGAGAGAGGTGCCGCGGTTCGCCAATCCGCCCAACACGGGCAGCCGTGGCATCATACGGTGATCATCCAGTCTTCAACCGCCAGACGCTACGCCGAGGCGTCATCCACCACGCCCGCTCGGATGGCCCAGACCACCATCTGCTGCCTGGTCCTGAACCCCAGCTTCTTTTGTACCCCAGACACCGCGTTGCGCACCGTGAGCGCGCTAATCTCCCTCACGTCGCCAATCTCCTGATAGCTCAACCCCTCGGCAAACTGCTTCAGGATCTCCACCTCCCGGTCCGTCAGGGTTTCTAACCGCTCACCGGCGCCGTCCCCGAGAGGACCGCGCACCGCCCGCGCCAGCCGCCTGGCCGCGTTCCCCGGTATCCGAAACTCGCCCTCGGCCACCTCACGCAACGTCGTGAGCAACTGCTCTTTGCCGGAATACTTTTGCAGGTAGCCGGTGGCTCCGGCGGCAATGGACCTCACGATGGCGTCCTGCTCATTTGACGCCGTCAGCATCAGCACCCTGGTGTCGGGCAGCAGCTCCGTGATCTCCCGACACGCCTCGATGCCGTCCATCACCGGCATGATCACGTCCATGACGATCACGTCGGGAACGGCTTCCGCCGCCACCCGCAGCGCCTCCTGCCCGTCCGCCGCCTGGGCCACCACCTCGAATTCCCCGGTGTTCTCCAGGGCGTCCCGCAGCAGGTCCCGCATGATGGAATGATCATCGACCAGCATCACGCTGGTGCGTTTCTCAGCAGTCATCTATTCCCCTCCAGCTATGTTCCGGCAGGGAACCACGCACGTAACCGTGGTCCCGCCGCTCTCAACGTCCGATTTCACCTCCAGGCACCCGCCCATCCGTTCGGCGTCCGCCCGCATATTCCGGAACCCGTGCCCCCTGGTCTGGTAGTCCTCCGGCAGCCCGATGCCGTCGTCTGACACCGACAGCCGCAGCTCCTCGCCGGTGCAGTCGAGGACGATGACGACGCTACTGGCCTCCGCGTGCCGGATCACGTTGGTCAGCGCGTTGTGGGCAATCGAAAAGAGCAGGCTCCTGGCAATGGTTGAAAGTGGCGGTTCCGGCCCACGCTGCGCCAGCTCCGCCGGAACCGACGTGATGGTGGTGAAGGTCCCCGCGTGGGCTTCGAGGACCTGTCCCAGCTCCTCACCACGGAAGATCTGCCCGCCGTCGATGGGATGCCTCAACTCCCACATGGCCGACCGGGAGAGCTCCGCCACCAGCCGGAGCCTGGCCCTCACTTCCTCCTGCTCCTCATCGACCAGCTCCATCACCCGCTCCACACCCAGGCCGACCATGTAGGCCCACTGCGCGGTGGTGTCGTGGATCGTCTGCGAGATCTCGATGCGCTGGCGCTGGAGTTCGCGTTCCCGCTCCAGCCCTTTCCGGCGGCTTTCCCTTTCGAGGCCGGCGATGATGCTGACCGCCACCGAGACGGCGTACAGCGCCACCACGCGGTAGAACAGGTGCTGCTCATCCTTGCCGGCGAGGTCCAGCGTCGGCTCCACCGTAAAGCTCAGCACCGAGTAGATGACCGCCACCAGCGTGGTCCAGGACAGGACCAACCACGGAGAGGTGAACACGTAGGCGAACACCGCCAGCGCGACGTAGTACATCGCAAAGTAGGGACTGTTGAAACCACCGGAGATGGAGGCGCTGAACGAAATCGCCACTACGTCCAGGGCACTGAGCATAAACAGCCAGGCCGGCTTAACCGTCCCGCTGCGCCGCATCAGGTACTGCACGTACCCGTTCGCCGCCAGGAACCCCAGGCAGTAGCACGTGTTGAGAATGTGGCTGAGCGACCAGTAGTCGACCCGGTAGTGGATTTCCACAAAAGCGGCGCCCAGTCCGAACCACCGGACCCACAACAGCACCCTAGCGGCGTGCAGAAGTTCTTCCGGGATGGTTTGACCACCCCAGCCAAAGCGCCACGAGAACCTTCCTGCCGCCATGCGTATTACACCAAACACGGTGCCCTCCATACCGCCTGCCCCACCTGCGCGTTGATTGTCGGCAACCGGCAGCGCCGCCAGGCTCACACCGTACCGTGGACGGTAACCACGCCGTCGCCTGGCATTAGGCCACAGACGCCGCGAGCGTGTACGCCAACAACCGGACCAAATCTACCGCCACCAAACCGGGACGGCAAGATTGCAATCGAACCTTTCTGATCGTGCTGAACTCACGGCACGCCAGCCGCTCCAACCTCTAATCTCGCCAGATCACGGCCCCCTCAGGGGCTCCGGCTCGTCCGCCAACGCCAAGGTCGGTACGCTTGACCTGTCGGCAACGCCCGACTGGATTATCTTGCCAAAGGGTACAGTCGGCATTGATGAGATGGGTAACGTACGCAGTAGCATTGGTAACGCTTGGACATAACGGGTCGCCACCCCGCCGGTCCGGTTCGACACGAGCAAACTCGCCGTTCCCGCAGCGACGTGAACCACCCGGGGAATGGCAATCCAGGCCCGCCATTTCAACCACAGGCGACTCCAATCGTTCCGGCCTTGGGGTCGCCCCGGCAAGAAGACCAGGTCGGGTCGAACCCAGGGTCGTCCCTTACCGCTTACGGCGTGCATAACAAACGTGAACGCACGGAATAGTCATTGCTATGCGTGTTGTAGAATGTTACAAATATCAGTCGACAATCAGGCGTTGCGGGGCTTTCCGACAGAAGCTCGCCGATGCGCGCCCAGGGTGAAGAACGCGCCGCATGAACGCGCCAGATGCAGGGCCCCCTCGAGATACCTTCCAGCGGGAAGGTCAAGGCCGGTTACAGGACCCTGAACACCGGCTCCCGTCCCACGCGACGGGCTACGCTGTCCTGAAGACGCAGCGGACCGGCAGCATTCCACTACTAACCGCGGAGCCGCCGGACTCCAGCAGAAGCCAGCCCGTCACCGGGGACTGCGACGCCGAGGGCGGGCAGCCTCGCCAGGCGAATATTTCCACGCCGCCAGGTAAGCCCCAAACCGTGACCGGCGTTACGTACGCACCGGCATCGGCCTCAAGCCCCCCCCCCCCCGACTTTTGGCCCAGTTAGGGCGTGGGGTGGGCCGTGATCATCTCCCGGCGGCCGGCGCCGCTCCCGCTACTGCTCATCTCCTGGGCGCACCAGCCCCAGAGCAACCCCAACGCGCCTAGCGACCTCGCCGCCGCCATAGTCGGCGGCAGCATTGCCCTGGAGTGGGAAGACCCCACCCAGCACGCCGCGTCGATTCCCGACACGCCACAGGTGGGCGAGACGCCCACGGCGGACATCCCGAAAGTTGTAGACGCCCACGCGCTGAACCACGCCGCCCTCACCTGCCATCGGGCCGTGGGCGCCGCCGCCAATGCCGGCATCCAGGACGCCACAGGCACAGCCCACTCGCTACCGGACGAAGTGGAAGATGACGGCAGGCCCAGCAAGGCGCCGGCCCCCTTCACGGACAACCGGGACGACCAAGAGGCCCTTGCCAGAGCGACGGCCGCATATCTCCTGGGGCCACGCCGAGCGCCGCCAGACCCGCAGGTGGAAGCTGGAGCCAGAAACCAGCGTGACCTTGCCGTGGTCCGGTCGCCAGCTACGCGCGGCGGTACCGCAGCACCCGCGTCCAATCCAGAAAGGCAAGCGGAAGCCGCCCGGCAACGCACAGAGCCCGCCTCCCGGAGCGACCACTGCCAGTGGGCGCGGAAGCCGGCTGCTGATCCGGGAACCTCCGTCCGTACCGGAGCAGGGAGGAGCAGTCGAGAGATTGATGCGAGTCACGGGCAAACGCAGGCCGACTCGTCCCGAAACCCTCAAATTCCAAACGGCGACACGCCATAACGCGAACTCGCCCGGCATCGCAGCCCGACGCCCATGACGCCGCGGCGATGCCCCCAGCAACCTGACACCGGCAATACAGTAGGAGCAACGATGAACACCGGAACACCCGCCAGCGCCAACACTCCCCAGCGGCCGCCACAGCGTGCCCGCAAGGGCAGAGGCTACGCGAAGCAGTTCACCGCTGCATTGCTCGCAGCGTTCGTGCTCGCCGTCGTAGCCGGCGCCATGCTGCAGGCGGCGGCGCCCAGCGCGCTGGCTGCTCCCATAACCCTCATCAAGAACACCGGCCAGGCCACTCACGCCACCACAGTGGTAACCCTGGGGACCGGTGCCTCGGACGACTCGAGAGCAGCCCAATCCTTCACGACCGGAACTAACACAGACGGGTACATCGTCAGTGCCATCGGCATAAAGCTGGCGACCCTATCGGACGCCACCAACGCCGGAACCGACCTGAAGCTGGAGCTCTACTCAGAGGCCAGCTCAACCCCCGATTCGGCAATTTGTACCCTCTCCGACCCGGCGACGTTCACGGCGGACGCCGTCAACGAATTCGCGGCACCAACCGGCACAGAAGCCTGCCCAAGACTGCTAAGGAATACCGTCTACTACGTCGTGCTGGAGCGAGTGGCCACAACCACCGCCAACAGCACCGTCACGGTGAGCACGACAGCCAATAATCAGGAGGACATGGGCGGCGCCACGGGATGGTCCGTCGGCGACAACGCTCAGAAATACGCCACAGCCTGGGCCGCAGTAAGTAACAACAGCATGCAGGTCGAGGTCAAAGGAGAAGCGTTCACCAACACGGTCGCCACAGGCAAGCCTGGCATCGTGGACCAGGCCAAACCGACCGACTCCCTGACCACGGTGCGTCCAGGCATGACCCTAGAAGCAGGCATCGGAAATATAGAGGACAACGACGGCCTGACGACCCCCAACTGGATGTACCAGTGGGCCTACTATGAATATGACGGTTTTGACGAAACCATAACCGACATCTCTGGAGCAACAGCAAGCACATACCTTCTCGAAGAGAAGGACATAGACAAGCCACTGTTAGTCAAGGTGACCTTCACCGACGACCTCATGAACGCTGAAGGCCCGCTCGAAAGCCTAGCTACCAAGGTGGTCGGACCGCTTAACCTCATAGTTTCTAACACAGACAGAGACCCGACACTTCGGTTCGCCCTCGCGCTAACCGCGACAACGTCCAAGTTGGCCCAAAGATTGGTTGCAGCTTCGTCAGCCAGTACCTTCACCCTCGACTTCATAGAATTGCAGTTCGGCAACATAGGAAACACGGCAACCATTGGTAACGGGATCGCAGTAACCCTCAACGAGGACTCCTCCGGTTCGCCAGGAGGAGAGATATGCACCTTGGAGAACCCAGCAACCTTCTCAAGCTCAGGCGGGCACAAATTCTACGCTCCAACGGCAACAATAAGCACCCTATGCCCCAAGCTTGAGACCAGCAACACTTACCACGTAGTTGTGGAAAAGGACACGAGCTATACCGAGAACGTTACCATCAACCTCAATCTGAACAAGGGAACACACGGCGCAAGCGCCCACGATTGGACGATACCTGACGCTGCAGAACAATACACAGCATCAAGTTCAACCTGGGCAGACCACGCCCTCGATGCAGCGATGGTCATCGACGTCCGGGCCCGCCTGACCGAGTTCGAGCTCGCCGAAATCACCGAGACCGAGGTCCCCTTCGGCTGGGCCCTCACACCCACAGGCGTAACCGGCGGCCAGAAGTTCCGGCTGCTGTTCCTGACGGACGACGAAAGCCCCACCTCCACCGACATCGACGTCTACAACGCCTACGTCCAGGCCCAGGCCGCCGCCGGCCACGCCGACATCCAGGAGCACGCCAGCCAGTTCCGGGTCCTGGGCAGCACCGCCGACGATGACGCCCGCGACAACACCGAGACGACGTCCTCAGACACCGACGCACCTATCTACTGGCTGAACGGCGCGAAAGTCGCCGACAACTACGCCGACCTGTACGACGGGACCTGGGACGAGGAGGCAAACCGCAGAACCGCCGCCGGAGACCTCTCTACGGACTCCGACATCATCTGGACCGGCAGCGACGACGACGGCACCGCGAGAACGGAGTCCAGCGTCTCCGTCGCCCTGGGCGAAACCAGCGTCAGGCAAGGAGAGATGGACAACTCCAGCTCCACCATGAACCCCCTGTCGGCATCGACGGTAACCGCCGCAACGAACACCGCGCCCTTCTACGCCCTCTCCGGCATCTTCCGGGTGGAGCCCAACACCGAGGCCACCATCAACCCGCTGGTCGCCGACACGCTGGCCGTCAAGAGCAACCCCAGGGTCGGTGACGAAATCTACACCGATCCCACCTCCTTCAACAGCTCGAATATCACAGACCCCGAGGGAGTCCCCAACTCCGGGTTCCAAATCCAGTGGTTCAGGTACCATCCCGCTACCGACACCGAGACCGAGATAGAGGGCGCCACCGACCAACCGTACTTTGTAACCCACACCGACGCGGATCACCAGCTCAGCTTCACCGTCAGTTTCACCGACAATGAGGGAAACCCCGAAGTACTCGTTTCCGAACGCTCCGAACCAGTCCTGCCGTACGACGTCCTGCTCCGCAACAAGCCGGGCCACGACGAGGTGGCCGCGCCCCTCAACGCCACCGTCCTCCGCTACGCCCAGAAGTTCAATACAGGCCACGGGAGCAGCGGCTACCACGTGGAATCAATAGGTTTCCACCTCAGCCAGGTCGACAACCCCGCCACCGCCGGCAACCACCTGCAGGTCCGACTGCTACTGCCGGACGATGGCGGCAACCCGGACAGGGCCATCTGCACCCTGAGTGACCCCGCGACCTTCTCAGCGCCGGGCATGCACCACTTCACCAACCCGCCCGACCGTGGCAGATGCCCCAACCTGGAACGGAACACAGACTACTTTGCAGTCATCTACCGTACCGTAACCAGCGCCACCGACATCATCAACGTCACGGTAACCACCGAGACCGATGAAGCGGACGCCTCCTCACAAGGTTGGACCATTGAAGATGCCAGCCTCCGCTACACCAACAACGACTGGGAGGACTCCCCGTCGTCACACCGGGCGGTGATCGAGGTCAAGGGCGACCGGGCCAGGGAGATCACCATACCCATAGACTCGCCCCTGATCCCGGACGGGCTCTCAGGAGGCAGCTTCCGGCTGATATTCATAGCCAATACCGACCCAGCAACTGGCGGGGACATACTCCGCTACCAGGCAAACCTCTCCGACGCGCTGGCCGACGCCAGCGACGGAACACCCGAGACGCTCGCGGTGCGCCAGCTTGGGCAGCCCAAGAACAACATCAGACTAGTGGTCAGCACAGACGAAGTTGACGCCCGGGACAATACCTTCAGCACCTACACCAGCAGCCATAAGGGTGTTCCCATATTCTGGTACAAGGGCGCCGTAGTAGCCGACGACTACGAGGACTTCTACGACGGCGGCTGGCAGAACGAGAACCAACCCCGCGACTGGCACGGCGATCCGGTAACCGACCTGAACCAGGAGTACTGGACCGGCTCCGACGACGACGGCACCGCCAAGACCAGGGGCGGCGTCTCCAAGGCCCTCGGACAGAGCGCGGTGGAAGCAGGCAAGCTCAACGAAGCCGGCAGCAGCCCGCTGAGCCACGCGGCCGGCGACCCAACCGAATCCAAGTCGATGTATGCCATCACCGGAATCTTCAAAATCGAAAACCACCCGGCCGAAGGGCTCCCATCTATCACCGGCGTCCCCAGGGTGGGCGAAACCCTCACCGCGGACACCAGCGCCATCACCGACGAAAACGGCACAGACAACGCCATTTTCACCTACCAGTGGTTCAAAGTCGACGGGACCTTATCCGGTCCCATTGCAGGAGCAACCAGCAAGACCTTCACGCCGACCGCCGACCTCGCCGGAAAACAAATTAACATCGACGTCCACATGACGGACGACCGTGGCTATGGGACCCCATTTCAGAGCGTCCTGATCGACCCAACAGAACCCATCCAACCCACGGACCTCATCGTCGAGAACACCGCGGTGGGGACGCCGACGACCGGAGCAATACCCTCCAACTCACGACAAGCCCAGGGTTTCACCGCGTCGGGCGACGCCGACCCGTTCACCCTCACGGATGTCCACTTCAGATTCGGCGCCGTCGACGACCCGGCAGCGGCCAGCACCGAGATCACCGTTACGCTGAACGAGGACTCGTCCGGCTTTCCCGGGGACGTCCTCTGCACGCTGACCAACCCGGCCAGTATCGCCGCCGCCGCCACCTCCAGCTTCAGCGCGCCAGACTCCTGCCCGGTGCTGACACCGGGACAGAAGTACCACCTGGTCCTGGAGCGAAACGGGGGCGCCAGCGGGCAAATCGACATCTACCGGACGACAACCGACGGCCAGAACCCCGGCAGTGCACCCGGCTGGTCCCTGAATTACCCGATCAGCGTATACAACCAAGGAAGCTGGGTAACGGCAACCTTCCAGAACAACCTGGTCATAGACATCAGGGGCACGTTCCCAACGGGGATCCAAGTACCACAGGGCTGGTCCCTCACGCCCAGCGGCCTTACAGGCGGCCAGAAGTTCCGCCTGCTGTTCATCACCCTCACCGGCCATTCGTCGGCCAACACCGACATCGAAGGCTACAACACCTACGTCAAGAGCCAGGCCAACGCCAGCAACGCTCACATGGACATCAAGGCCTACGACTACTGGTTCCGCGTCCTGGGCAGCACCGCCGACGTGGACGCCCGCGACAACACGCGAACCAACCCCAACGACTACGCCAGCGTCCCCATCTACTGGATGGGCGGTGACAAGGTCGCCGACAACTACGGAGACTTCTACGACGGCTCCTGGGACAACGAGGAATGGACAGGACCCACCGGCACATCACCCTCATCCACCCAGGTACTGATGTGGACCGGAAGCGAAAACAATGGCACGGAGGCAGTGCAACAAGGCGTTTCACGTGCCATGGGCTCGACGACCACAGTACGAATCGGAACCGTCAACGGCACGGGAGATCCACTCTCAGCCATAGCGCAAACGGCAGGAACGAACCACCGATACTACGCCCTGTCCAACATCTTCGTCGCGCCCAACTCCGACGCCACCGGCCAGCCCGCCATCACGGGCACGCCCCGGGTGAACGAGACCCTCACCGCCGACACCTCGAGCATCACCGACCCCGAGGGCACGGGCAACGCCAACTTCACCTACCAGTGGATACGGATCGACGACGTGAACGCCACCGAAGGCGACATCACTGGCGCCACCGGCAGCACCTACCGACCCAAGGACGAAGACGCCGACAAGAAGCTCAAGGTCAGGATCTCCTTCACCGACAACCAGGGCTTTGAGGAAGGCCCGCTGGTCAGCGAGCCCACCGCTACCATCGTCCCCGCCGACGTGCTGGTCAGGAACACAAGCCGGACGTCTGACAGCTCCCAAGGGCTGACCAACAGCCGCCAGCTGCGGGCGCAGGCCTTCACCACAGGTGCAGCCGAAGAGGGATACAACCTCGATGCCATCGGCTTCCTGTTCAACAACATCGCAAGCGCCACGACAGCAGGCAGCCATTTGACCGCAACCCTGAACGAGGAGACCAGCGGCGACCCGGGCAACGTCCTCTGCACCCTGACCGACCCCACCAGTTTCACGAGTAGCGGGCTGCACAGCTTCACCGCCCCCACCTCCGGCACCCAATGCCCCACGCTGACCGCGAACACGACCTACTTTGCAGTAATAAACCGAGTAACGGTCACTTCCGACGCAATAACCCTCCAGCTCACGAACAGCTCCGGCGAAGACCCGGGCAGCGTGGCAGGATTCTCCGTCGGCAATGACCGGCACCATAGTCAAACAGGCACAACCTGGAGCGATGTCAGCGGGCAGTCCTACCAGATCGAAGTCAAGGGCGACGCAGCCACTGATGCCATCACCAGCGACCACACGACCTGGGTCGACAACCGCCGGGGCGACGCCGACACCGCCTATGAGAACCTGGGCTCCTACTCCATCGCCCAGGGCTTCCGCACCGGCGACACCGTGGGCATCTACGAGGTCCACGAGATCCACATCGACTTCGACAGCGGCCAGCCCACCGGCACCGTCAAGGTCAGCATCGTCGAGTCCAACGCGCCGGGCGGCGACTGGGAATTCGCCACTCCCACCGACCTCACCAAGGGCGGAACGTACGCGCCCATCACGGTGGAAACCGGCGGCGTCCACACCTTCGCCCGGACCTCCGGCAACAGCGCCCTGAAATCCAACACCAGCTACTTCGTCGTCATCGAGTCAACCAGCAACGACCCGGCCGCCGCGGCCGTGGTCAGCATGACCGACAACGAGGCCGAGGACTCAGGCGACGGCTGGACCGTCGACGATTACTCCCACTCCAGGGCCAAGCAGGCCAACGCCACCTGGACCAGGCAGGAGCACCAGGTGAGCCTCCGCATCTCCGGCAGCTACCGCAATGGCATCGGCACCCCCGGCGACTCCTACGCCTACGAGAGCTGCCCCGAAGTCCGGCGGGGCGAGGCCACCGGCTGCACCATACTGATTGTGGCGCCCGAACCGGCCGACCCCAGCGATCCGGCCAGCTGGCCCAAGGACACGGTCAAGTCCGGCCTGGTGCTGGACTCCGACCTCTTCCCCGAAATCACCCAGTGGTGGACCGGCTGGTGGACCCGGGTCTACGAAACCCTGGATTTCCAGGTGTCCATGCACCCGCTGCCCACCGGCGCCGACTACGTGACCCTGTCCTACCGCACCACCCAGGGCTCCGCCCGTGACCAGGTGGATTTCTTTGGCGACCAGGGCTCGCTCCGCTTCGACGCCAACGGCCCGCACAGCCACACCGTCAGTCTCAGGATCAAGGACGACGCCGAAGAGGACAGCGGCGAGTACATGCACTTCTCTCTGTACGACTGCAGGGACCAGAGCGGGAACTCCTGCGACCACCTCTTCGTCGACGACCACGTCAAGGGCATCATCTACAACACCGAGGAGTCAAAGGAAATCTCCTACCTGCGGGTATCCGACGTAACCGTAACCGAGGGCGAGGGAGCCACCGCCCAGTTCACGGTCTCCCTGACCAGCCCGGTAACGGCCGGAGTCTCCTTCGAGTACACGACCGAAGACGGCACCGCCAGGGACGGGACCGACTACACCGGCGGCAGCGGCACCGCCTTCATCGGCAACGGCGACACCAGCGTCACCATCTCGGTTGACATCGCCAATGACGACACGTGGACCGGCGACCGCAGCTTCACCCTGAAGATCAGCGACGCCGTCTACGCCGCCATCTCCGACGACACGGGCAAAGCCACCATCAGGGACGACGACCCGCAGCCGCTCACCGCCAGCTTCACCAACCTGCCCTCCGGACACGACGGCGAGAGCAGCTTCACCTTCAACATCAGCTTCAACCAAGACGTCGCCACCAAGTACCTGGTCATGCAGAACGACGCCATGACCGTGACCAACGGCGAGGTCACCGGCGCCGAACGAGTAAACGGAGCCCGGGACTTCTGGAAGATCACCACCCGGCCCGTTGACGGACGCGACGTGACCGTAGAGCTGCCGGCCACCACCGACTGCTCCGCCACCGGCGCAGTCTGCACCGGCGGCGACAACCCGCAGCCGCTCTCCAACGGCATCACCCACACGTTCCCAGGAACGCAGCTGAACGCCGAGTTCGAGGGATTCGACTACTACCACGACGGCAGCACGCCGATGCAGTTCCGTCTGGTGTTCAGCAAAGAGGTTGACACCACGGCAGCGGAAATCAAGGACCATGCCCTCACCGTGACCGGCGCAACCATCAACACCGTGGTCCAGAAGGACGAGGACAGCACCCGGAGATGGAACGTCACGGTCAGGCCCGCCGGCACCGGGCCATTCGACGTGATCCTGGCCTCAGCCACCGACTGCGCCCTGGACGGGCACATCTGCACCGCCGACGGGGAGCTGCTGGCCCGGGGAGACTGGAAGAGGAGCTCCGGCCCGCCGGTCATCTCCGTGGCCGATGCAGCCGTGACCGAAGGAGACGGCGCGCAGCTGGACTTCGCCGTAACCCTGGACCGGTACTGGTCCGGCCCGGTACCGACGGTCAGCTACGCCACATCGGACGGAACGGCGTCCGCCGGTTCGGACTACACCGCCGGCAGCGGCAGCCTCACCCTGGGGTGGATCAACACGGGCAGCCTCTCCCAGCCATGGACCCTGACGGGCACCATCACAGTGCCCGTAGCCAACGACACGGTCGTCGAGGAAACCGAGACGTTGACCCTCACCCTGTCCTCTCCGGTATGGGCCACCCTGGGCGACGCCGTCGCCACCGGAACCATCGAGGAGGATGACGTGGCCGTGGTCCGGGAACCGGACTCCGCGCCGACGGGCCTTCCCACCATCACCGGCGCCCCCGAGGCCGACTCCGCGCTCACGGCCGACACCTCGGCCATTGACGATGCCAACGGCCTCACCGGCGTCTCGTACAGCTACCAGTGGATCGTGACCACCAGCGGCACGGACGCTGACGTAGGCGGCGCGACGGCGTCGACCTACACGCCGCGCGCCGCCCACGTGGGCAAGACCTTCAAGGTTCGCGTGTCCTTCACCGACGACGACGATTACCAGCACACGCTGACCAGCGAACCGACTACTCCCATCACGCGGAACACCGACGCAATCGTGTGGTCCGCCGATATGCTGGTAGTTGAATACACCGCCGTCTCCATCGGCGCCGCCAGCGCCGACCTGTTCTCCAACATCGGCGGCGCCGGGAACCTCCAGATCAAATCCCTCTGGTCACACGTACCCGACAAAGACCTACGCCTGGCGTTCACCGACACCTTCGACGACGCCGAGGACCACAGCATCATCGTCGGCGACATCACCCTGGAGTTTCCAGCCGGCAGCTCAGGCGAGCAGAGCTTCAAGTGGACCAACGTTGACCTCGACTGGACGGACGGCGAGACCATCGCCGTCAGCATCGTCCCGACGACGCCGGCCGAGCCCACACCCAACACGACGGCCACAGGTGAACCCACCATCAGCGGTACGCCCCAGGTCGGTGAGAGGCTCACCGCGGATACCAGCGCCATCTCCGACACCGACGGCCTCGATAGCGTTTCCTACAACTACCAGTGGCTCGCCGCCGACGCCAACATCCAGCACGCCACCGGCTCCACTCACACCCTCACCGACGACGAGGTAGGCAAGACCATCAAGGTCAAGGTCTCGTTCACCGACGACGCCGGCAACGCGGAGACGCTGACCAGCCAGGCCACCACCGCGGTTGCCCCGCCTCCCAACCGGCCCGCCACCGGCGCGCCGTCAATACAGGGCGTCCTCCAGGACCAGCAGGCGCTATCCGCCGACACCGTTGGCATCGCTGATGCGGACGGCCTCGAGAACGCCACCATCTCCTACCAGTGGATGCGCGTGGCCGACGGCGACGCCGTCGACATCACCGGGGCCACCAGTTCAACCTACACCCTGACGTCCACCGACGTGGGCGACAGCATCCAGATACAGGTCGCCTTCACCGACGACCGCGACAACACGGAGTCGATCACCAGCGCGGTGACCGAAGCGGTCATCGCCTCGGGCGCCACCCGGGAACTCCTCTGGCTGTCGACCATGACGCCGGAGGACCCCGACGGCCTGGACGAGGAGTTCAACTTCGACTCCGTTACCAACCAGGGAAGCCTGAGCCCAGCCGCTTTCACCGACGGCGCCGACACCCGAGCCATCACCTTCCTGGGCGCTTCAGTCGGCAGCAACACCACTCTTGCGCTTGAACTCGGCTCCGAGCCGACCACGGCGCAGACTGCAACCTGGAGACTCGAACTCCATGACACCGAGCTCGCGTTTGCCGACGCAACCATGACCCAGACCGGCGCCAGCCCGCCGGCATACCGTTTCCAGTGGGACGCCACGGCCCTGGCCGCCGCCGCCGACCTCTGGGACGACGGCGACGCGTTCACCGTGTCCCTGCTGGAAGCAATCAACCTCTCGGCCACCGGAGTGCCCACCATCGACGGGACGCCCCAGGTAGGTGAGACCCTGACTGCAGCCATAACCGGCATCACCGACGGCAACGGGCTCGACGGCGTCTCCTACGCCTACCAGTGGACCGCCGGCGGCTCCAACATCGACGGCGCCACCGGTTCGAGCCTCACCCTGACCTCCAGCCAGGAAGGCCAGACCATCCAGGTACGGGTCTCCTTCAACGACGACGACGGCTTCTCCGAAACCGCAACCAGCGTGGCAACCGACGCCGTCGCAGCAGCAGAGCAAGCCAACAATCCCGCCACGGGGCTGCCTAGCATCAGCGGGACGCCCCAAGTGGAACAGACACTGACGGCGGACACGTCGAACATTGACGACGAGGACGGACTGGACGATGTCGCCTACAGCTACCAGTGGTTATCTGCGGGAACCGCCATCAGCGGTGCCACCGGCTCCAGCTACACCCTCACCGCCAACGAGCAAGGCGACACCATCCAGGTGCGGGTCGACTTCGAGGACGACGCTGGCAACAGCGAAAGCTTGACCAGCGTGGCCACGGACCCCGTGGCAGCGGCAAAGCAGGCCAACACTGCGCCCACGGGGCTGCCCACCATCAGCGGCACTCCCCAAGTTGGACAGACCCTCACCGCGGACACCTCGACCATCAACGACGGCAACGGGCTGACCAACGTGTCCTACCGCTACCAGTGGGTCCGTAACGACGGGACCGACGACGCCGACATAGCCGGAGGGACGGGCTCCACCTACACCCTGGTCGACGCCGACGAGGGCCGGACCATCCGGGTCAAGGTCACGTTCACCGACGACGCCGACAACGATGAGTCGCTGACCAGCGCCGCCACCGAGACGGTGCTGGCAAGAGCCAACAGGGCAGCCGCCGGCGCGCCCACCATCAGCGGCACTCCCCAGGTGGAACAGACGCTCACCGCGGATACCTCGGGCATCTCGGACGAGGACGGACTGGACAACGTTTCCTACGACTACCAGTGGTTGGCCGGAGGCGCCGCCATCAGCGCAGCCACCGGCTCCAGCTACACCCTCACCGCCAACGAGCAAGGCGACACCATCCAGGTGCGGGTGGACTTCACCGACGACGCTGGCAACAGCGAAAGCTTGACCAGCGTGGCAACCGACGCCGTGGCGGCCAAGCCAGTACCGCTGACCGCCACTTTCAGCAACGTGCCGGATAGCCACAGCGGGAGCGGAGAGTTCACCTTCGACCTCACGTTCAGCGAGAACTTCCCGCTCAGCTACCGAACCCTGCGCGACCACGCATTTATAGAAGATGACCACGGCCCGGTCACCAGGGCCCAACGCAAGGTCCAGGGCAGCAACCAGACCTGGACCATCACGGTCGAGCCCAGCGGCAACGGCGCAATCACCATCACGCTGCCGGCGACCACCGACTGCAACGCCACCGGCGCCATCTGCACCGACGACGGCCGGAAGCTGTCAAACTCAACCACCATCACGATCTCAGGCCCAGAATAAGACGGGAACAAGACACATGAGAAAGACGAGACCCCGCTGGCATGAAAGGGGGTTGTGTCCAAATTTGGACACAATCCCTGCAGCTCCAAGCGGAGCTGGAACAACAGCAGGACCGACCCCACAGGAATCGCCTTGTATGTAATTCCCAAGCACGACCGGGTCAGGCAGAAGAGCGAGCTGGTAACGGAATAGCAGGCAACCGGACACAGGGACGACAAGGACCGCCGCGCGCCGGCGGATGAGAACCCCGACTTCAGCAGGGTCACAAACCCCAATATTTTGGAGGTGCAGCGCATGGTTTCGCATTCGGATAAGACCCGGACACTGGATTGGCGCAAGCTCATAGTGCTAGTGGCCCTAGTGGCGATGCTGGCGCTAGTCAGCGTAGCCAGCCCGGCACAGGCCGCGTCGCTGAATCTCGATATCGAGAGGGTCGCCGGGCAGCCGATGACCGTCTCGACCGGGAACGACGGCGTGTACCTCAAGTACAGCGTCAAGGCGAGCGGGGACACATCGGTGTTCTGTGCGCAAAGAGACGGTTCGAATCCGGCCCTTTGCACCTCAAACCCGGGCAGGACCTCTAGCGACGACGCACACACGGTGGTCTACGCCGTCGAGCTCGAGTGGACGAAGCCGCTCGGGGCCATCACGGGGCTGCCGGTCAGGACCATGGGCGGACTCAACGGGTTCACGGCAACCACCAAGCCCGCGAATATCGGCGACAATTGGCGGTGGGACAACAGGATAGAAGGCCCGATCAGTGCGACCGAGACCCGGCCGCTCCTGGCGACGATGAGGCTCATCAGTGTCGGGACCGAGTACAACGTCGGCTCCAACAACACGCTCAAGTTCGCCGTCAACCCACAGATCAGCGTCGAGAACGACGAGGCCACCGAGGGCGACGACGCGAACCTGGTCTTCACGGTGACACTGCTGCCGCCGGCGCTCGAAACGACCACCGTGGACTACGGGACCCAGAGCGCAACCGCCACCGGGGGCGGTGTGGACTTCACGGACACCCGCGGGACGTTGACGTGGAGCGTTGGGCAGAGCATCAAGTACATCACGGTCCCGGTCATCGACGACACCGTGGACGACAGCGGTGAGGAGCTGTTGGTCATCGTGAACAACCCGTCGGGGGTGACCCGCTTGGTGGACGGTCATGGAAATTTCCAGGACGGCCTCGGCGCCATTGGAACCATTTACAACGACGAGCCCGGCCCGACCGACTCGGTGGCGAACCTGCCCCTTGTCACCATCAAAGCCGGCGACCGGTTCGAGACGGAGGGCTCGAGCGCGGGCTTCACGCTGAGCCGCACCGGAGAGACCACCGATGCCCTGACCGTCAGCTTCACGGTCACCGAGGACGGCGAGATGCTCGCCGAGACGACGCCCACGAGCGCGTCGTTCGACGCCGGCTCTCCAACGGCGACCATCGAGGTCGGCACCATCGGAGACGAAACCGATGAGCCCGACAGCAAGGTGACCGTCACCTTGAAGACAGGCGAGGGCTACAAGCTCGGAACCAACGACCAGTCCAAGGCGACGACGACCTTCCTCGACGATGAGGCGGCCTCGCTGCCCGGCGGGACCGTGGCCGTCGCCGGAACGACCATCTGGGCGGCCGATATGACGGTCACCGACTACGGGAACGGCAGCATCGGCGCTGGCACCGCCAGCCTGCTCGCCAACCAGCGAGGAACTGCAGGTCTGCAGGCCAAATGGCTTTACTACCACACAGGCGAGCGAAAGCTGAGCATGGCTTTTACCACGAACATCGAATCCAATGACCTCACCCTGGAGACCCAAGGAGTCAACCTGCCGTTCCCCGAAGGAAGCTCAGGCAACTCATCGGTCACCTGGGATGACATCGACGTCAGCTGGACCGATGACCAAACTTTTGAAGCCCGCCTCGTACAAGGCGAAGTCAAAGCCAAGCCAGCTCCCGACCCATCTCTCAACTCCCTGGCCGTCTCAAACGCCACGCTGAGCCCCGCCTTCGATGCCGAGACGGTCCTCTACACCGCCACCGTCAACCCAACCGCAGATAGCATCACCCTTTCCGGCACTCCCAATGACGCCCAAGCAACTATTTCATTCCAGCCATCCCAGGATGCAGACTCCACCCAAGACAACCACCAAGTAGCGATACCCGTCGGCCAGTCCCTAGTCAGCATTACTGCCACGACACCGGGTGCAGATGCACAAAGGACGTATCGCATCCTACTCACCCGACCCCCAACCGTGGCAGTATCTTTCGGCTCCAAGTACTACACAGCTACAGAGGACGGAGCCCCAGCACTGGTCACCATTCAACTCAGCGCCGACCCCGAGCACGACGTAACAGTCCCGATGACCACCTCACCGGCCGGTGGGGCATCCACCGACGACTACACCGTTCCCGAGAACGTTTCCTTCACGGCCGGTGGTCCCTTATCACGGACAATCACCGTCACGGCCATCGCCGATGAAGAAACCGAAAACGGCGAAAGTCTTTCGCTCTCGTTCGGTGCCCTACCAGACGGGATCATAGCCGGAGCCACCTCGACCGCCACCGTGAACCTGACAGATGACCCCGACCAGGCGGTCAACAATCCGCCGACCGGCGCTCCAACCATTGCCGGCAGCGCCCAAGTAGGCGAGATGCTCACTGCCTCCACATCCGACATTCAGGATGCCGATGGCACCGACAACGTCACCTTCGCCTACCAGTGGGTGGCCAACACCGGCACATCCGACTCGGACATCGACGACACCGGCAGATCGACCTACACGCCCGGGGTCAATGACGTGGGCAAGACCATCAAGGTGAAGGTCTCCTTCACCGACGACCGGGGCAACGCAGAGACGCTGACCAGCATCGCCACAGCAGCAGTGCTGGCAACGGTGCCCACAGCCCCCCAGGGGCTGACCGTGACCCAGGGTAACCAAATCCAGGAACTGGACGCGTCCTGGCAGGCACCATCATCCAACGGAGGTTCCGCAGTCACCGGCTACAAGGTGCAGTGGAAGGAGGCAGCGGACAACTGGGACACCACGGCCGACGTCTCCCAGGCCGCGGTGACCGGGACCACCCACACCATCACGGGACTGACCGGCGGGGTGGAATACGCCGTAAGGGTCATGGCCACCAACGACGAGGGCGACAGCCCAGCCTCCACAGTGGCGAAGAGTACCCCCGCAGCCGAGAACAATGCGCCCACGGGCCTGCCCACCATCACCGGGACCGCCCAGGTGGGCGAGATCTTGACGGCGAGCACGTCGAACATCGACGACGAGGACGGGCTGGACAACGTTTCCTACAGCTACCAGTGGGTCCGGAATGACGGGACTGATGACACCGACATAGCCGGAGAGACGGGTTCCACCTATACTCTGGTCGAGGCCGACCAGGGCCAGACCATCAAAGTGAAGGTGGCCTTCACCGACGATGCCGACAACGATGAGTCGCTGACGAGCGCCGCCACAGTGGCGGTGCTGGCAAGGCCCAACCGGGCAGCCACCGGCGCGCCCACCATCAGCGGCACGCCGCAGGTGGAACAGACCCTCACCGCAAACACATCCTCGCTCTCAGACCAGGACGGCCTGTCCAACGTTTCCTACGCCTACCAGTGGTTGGCCGGAGGATCCGCCATCAGCGGGGCCACCGGCTCCACCTACCAGCTCACCAGCACCGAGCAGGGAAAAACCATCCAGGTGCGGGTGGACTTCACTGACGACGCTGGCAACAGCGAAAGCTTGACCAGCGTGGCCACCGACGCCGTGGCGGCCAAGCCGGTGCCGCTGACCGCCACTTTCAGCAACGTGCCGGATAGCCACAGCGGCAGCGGCGAGTTCACCTTCGACCTCTCGTTCAGCGAGAACTTCCCGCTCAGCTACCGGACCCTGCGCGACCACGCGTTCATCGAGGACGACCACGGCCCGGTCACCAAGGCCCAGCGGAAGGTGCAGGGCAGCAACCAGACCTGGACCATCACGGTCGAACCCAGCGGCAACGGCGCAATCACCATCACGCTGCCCGCAACCACCGACTGCACCGCCGCCGGCGCGATCTGCACCGACGACGGCCGCATGCTTTCAAATTCAAACTCGGTCTCGATCTCAGGACCGCAGTAAACACCAGCAGCGCTTTCACACACACGCGAGGCCAGCGGGACCCCTGCTGGACTCCACACCCACTCTGAGCCGACCGGCTCCCCAAGACCACCATGAGTTGCACAACGTATCGAGTCGCCGCCCCGGATGGCTCAGCCGCCCACACGCCTTCCCAAAACCAGTAGCGGAACCCCAAGGGAAACCGTATGAGCGCCGCCGACGTCGAAGAAGCCCTCCGCGAGATCATGGAGACCGTCGATCAGGCCGGCCACCTGCTCGCCGAGCACAGTGCCGGCATCCGATACGCCATTGTTGACCCCATCCTGTGGGCCCTGGGCTGGAGCACCTGGCTGCCCTGGGAATGACAACCAGACTATGACCTCCGCAGACGCGGCAGCGTCGATTACGCGCTTTTCGACAGTAACGGCGACATTGCGGTGTTGATTGAAGTCCAGAATGCGCGTCCCCGACGACGCGACCGCATACGGTTGTGGGAGCACACACGCGGGATGACCCACGGAGTAAGCGTGCTGACCTCCGGATTCTACTGGGAGATCTATGGCCTGAGCGTAAAGGCCCGCAACATTGACCACCAGCGCGTGGCGAGACTGGCCCTGGACCCCGCCGAGCCCGACGGATTTCAGCGCGTTGCCGACGCCCTGCACCACTGGCTCGACCGGAGCAATTGGCCATGACGCCGGCGCAAGGAAACTCCCATTGCAGTGCGTGGCGCAACCGCGACGACCCTCAGCAGGACGATGCGATCCACCGCGACGCATCCCCATCCCGCACGGTCGCGGGGTTTGATTGCCGATGGCGTCTCACACCGAGACGAACCAACTCTAACGGCTGAAGGCTGAGCGCCGAAGGAGCCAAAACCATGTCAGTTGCTGAACCGGATGAAAATGCAATCCCCACCGACCCCTTTGATCTCCAGCGCAGGAGACACTCCGAACAGGTCCGTCGCGGCATGAGGGCAGCCGCCCAGCGGGGCTTCTACGTTTTCGCCAACGCGCCCTACGGCTACCGCAAGGTTGCCACCTGGGACCGCGGCGTCCGCCGCTACAAGCTCGAACTGGACCCGCCGGACTCGGAGACGGTGCGGATGATCTTCGACCTGCGCCTCGCGGGCGCCTCCCTGCTCGAGATCGCGGCGGAACTGAATGCCGGTGGAGCCAAGGCGCCGACGGTCGGCCGGTGGCGCGGGCAACACGTCAGGCGCATCCTGGGCAACGAGGTCTACTGCGGCACCAGCGTGGCGGCGAAGCAGGATATGCAGGACCCCGACACCGCGGTGCGGGCGCCCAACGCCTTCCCTGCAATCGTCACACAGCAGGAGTTTGACCAAGTGCAGAACATGAAGGGGACGGCGAGTTCATGACCGGCAGTTCTCCGACCGCGTCCAAGTATGGACGATGAACGGAGCCGACGAATGGGGACCGTGCCACCACTGCCGGATTCTGGCGGAGATTCCAGCTGGCTCATGAAGTCACGCGATTTGCCTTGGCGACGGACGCCCCGGGCGGGTTCTACATGTTCGCACCGGCGCTGCGGAACCGGACACCGGCAAGCATCAGACCAAGCTTCGAGCATCTGGCGTAGGCCCGGAGAGGACCGGCGACCGCAGCATGCCGGACCTGGGGAAATGCTGCCGGAGGGATTGCCCTCACGAACCCGCGCCATCTCGTCCGGTCGGGAGGGCGGCAATGCCAGCCTGGCACGGCAGGAAGCGTAGCCTGGGACAAATGCTGGCGGTGGCGTGGGCCGTCGCCACCATGTGGGCGACGTTGGCCTGCGGGATGAACGCTGACGAACGGATGGTACGCAGGTACGCCGAGTGCATGGCGGACCCCAACACCGCTTTGCACCGGCTGACGGTGTCCAGGGCGGTCGGGACCGTGTTGCTGAGCGCGGAGGCGACGGAGGAACGGTTGCAGGTCCAACTGGAGCGCGGGGAGGTCACGATGGATGAGATCCGCGCCAACTACGAGCGCTACTGCGAATAGGAGCGGGCTTGAGTTGCGGGAATGGCATCGGCACAGCGGCCCACCGCGGTACGTTTCAGTCGTTGCAGGTCCGCACCGGAAAGTGCTCGGCTCAGGTGGACGTCCTGCGCGGTTGACGGTCCTTGCAGACCAGGCCTCCCAGAGAACGAAATTGCAGGACCGTCAGTTCTTACCATCGCCACCTGCTCATCGACAATTGCCGACGCGGCGCTCCCTGGGCGCGCCGCGTCCATTTGCTGCCTCCGCCCAGGGCTCCGAGGCGTCAGTACCGGTTTCGTCTCAGGCAGTACAGTTCCACTGAACCGCCGGCAGGACTCCGCCACACGGTGTACGCGCCGCTGAGCGGCCCTTGCAGGGCCATATCCAGGCTGGCGGCCAGCAGAGGCAGATCACCGGCCAACGACAGGAAGTTCTCCACCACCGCATAACTGTCGCCCACCATCAGCATCGGCAGCGCACGACCCATCTCCATCATTCGCCGGTAGGGCCGCAGCTTGGATTCCGTGCGCTGGTTCCCGGCGAATCGTTCGTATTCGAGGAAATGGTACCCGCCGCCGTAGGGCCCCGCCACCACGGGCGCCAGCAGGTCCGGCCGCACCTGGGTTACGTCGGGGACGTTCACCTCGCCCCGCCACCCGGCGACTGCCGCCACGCCCTCCTGGGCAAAGCGCGCCACCAGCCGATTCAGCCCGTCGTTGTGGCCCAGCTCGTGCTCCCGGTAGCCCCTTTCGAGGTAGGCTCCGTGGCGGCGCCGAATCGCTGCCGCCGACACCCGGCTCAGGGTGGCCGCCCGCGCCATTCCCGACCGGTCCAGGTAGTAGCGCCCGTCAAACTCCGCAACCAGCCCGGTGCTGACGAAATCATCCAGTATCCAGCGTACCTCGGCAGATGCGCCGCCCACGATGTGCCGGATCTGCGACGCACGCACGGCGGGGAACTCGGCGATGGTCATGAACACCCGGTAGGCCCGGGGGCCGTCCAGCGCGGCCAGGTCGCGGTTGCGGCCCAGCCAGCGGTCGATGTTCTCGGGCCGGCCCAGGGCAGGATGGCCGGACGGGTCCGCCACCAGGTCTTCGGAGGGCCTCAGCTCCACCATGGGTTGCCCCCATAGCCGTTGCCCGGCGTCCAGATCAGCGTGGGAGTGGAACCGGTCAGAGTCTGCCGGGCCAACTCCGCCGCCCAGGCGTCGGCGGCTACCACCACACGTGCCGAGGGTCGCACCTCCTGTTCCGGATCCTCGTAGAACACCCGGTTGGCGATGCGCAGGTAGCGGTCCTCGTCATGAACGTAGGCGTCCACGCCCCACAGTTGGTGCTGTTCCTTGCGCCTGAGCGCGCGCTCGGTGGCGTGGAGACCGGCGTAGATGAAGGGGGTCCACACCTCAGGACCATAGCGGGCCACGGCGTGATGGAAGCCGCCGTACCGCAGCAGGCGGAAATCGGTCATCCGCAGGTCATGTCTGGCGGATGGCTCCCCCGCCGGCCAACGCAGGTGTCCCGAGGTGAGCAACTCCGGCGCCAGCCGGTACACCGTTTCGAGCATGGCCAGGCGGCGCAGGGACATTTCGATGCCCCGGCTGGTGGCCGTCCACGGCGGATGCTCGTGGTAAGTGCCCGCGCCGCCGTCATCGTGCGATGGCCGCGCAACAAAGGGTGAGGAAGCCAAATGTTCGAAGTGGGGCTGGTGCTCGTGGTCCTGTGCAAACCGCCGGTCGAAGTCGGCCGGCGGCGGGGCAGAGTAGCCGAAGGGCAGGGCCGCCCGCGCGGCTTCCCGGGGCGCGGCATGCTGGTGGTCGCTGGCGTAGAGCAGGTCCGCCGCCTGACGGGTCAGAAACCACCGCTCCTGCCGCCGCTCCGTCATCCCCCGACGCACCGACCACACCCAGCCGCCGCGACGCAGCCCGTTCAGCATCCGGCGGATGCTCCGCTCTCCTGTCCCCAGAACAGGCGCCAGGTTCGAGACGCTGGAGAGAGGCATCAGCCCCGTGATCCGGAGCAGACGCCTCTGCTCATCAATCAGTAGTTCACGCGGCGCCATATGGGCACCTCCCTGGCCTATGCGGCCTGTTTGTCATTGGTTCCCTTCCCGCTTATGACGCGGCATGGGATTTCCTGTCGGTCACCCGCTTCCCGAACCTGACGCTGGCGGCGGCGAATCCTGGAGCCGCCGAGCTGCAGATGGGGACCATAGGGAGGTCGGGCAATCCTGGGCGCCACGGGGACCGTTATGCCGGCCATCCCGCGGCGCCGTCACCCCTTGTTACGACTCCTCCAATCGGCCGGATTGACCACGGCCCCATCCACCATCACCTGCGACTGGGCGGCCCGCGCCAGGGATTTACAGGGCGAAGGGCAGGTGCTGGCCATCATCGAGCAGCTGGCAGAAACGCCAGAGCCTCACTTCCCTCCTCACGGGCGGTTCCCCATCGTGCAGATCTCCAAACTCCGCCTGGAGCAGGAGTTCCGGCACCACAGGCGACGGGGCAGCCGGTCTCGTTCCGGGCGCCAGATGGGCCGAATTCGCCCGCAGCGCCGCCCGGACGGCCTCCGACGGCGTACCCAGCAGTTGGGCCCACAGCGGCGTTTTCAGACCCCTCCGGCAAGTTCGGCACACAGAACGGCCACCGTCGAAGTTGATGACGGCCGGCCGTAGCGCGACCACACGGCCAAGGAATAAACTCACGTCAGGCTGACGACGGCTACCTAACTTGGAGGAACCGTCACATGCCGCAAAAGAGAGAACACCCCTACATCTGGGCCACCTGGTTGCCTCGCCTTCTCACGGGAGAAAACTCATGTGAGTGGGCAGCCTGGTTCAAGGCCCACTACCAAGACTGGGACCGTGTACCGTCCGACTTCAACCAGGCCCAGTGGATGCTCAACCACACCGCGCTCCTCAACGAACGGAGAGCCAACTGGGAAATCGGCGGCTACAGCGTTGAAGTGGAGGGACAGAACGGCTTTCAGCTGCGCGGCCGGTCAGCAACGCTGTCTGGCAAGCCAGACATAATCGCGTATCGGGACGACGAAGCCGTCATTGTCGACGCGAAGACCGGCCACGAAAGCCCCAGCCACACCGTGCAGGTCATGATCTACCTGTACGCCGTCCCCAGAGCGTTCGAACGCTACCGAAACGCGAAGCTACGCGGTCAGGTCACCTACCGCGATCACACGGTCCGCATTCCAGCAGAGGCCGTCGACGAGAATTTCGTGCAGAACCTGGGCGCGCTAATCCGCCGCCTCTCAGCGGACGAACCCGCGAGACGGGTGCCGTCACGGCAGGAATGCCGGTTCTGCGACATTACAACCGCCGACTGTCCGGAACGCATCGAAGAAGGTTCCGAGCCGGAGGCCGGAGATACCACCGACTTCTGAAGGGCAGCCGCTCTATGGCCGGCGTGCGAGCAGAAAAACACACCAGGGTGACGACACGACAATGGCAACCCATCCGCCCCTCATGACCGTCTCTCCGACAACCAATTGTCCCCGGACGGCAACGGCTCAGGCTGTCGCCTGGCCGTTGCCGCTCAACCAGCGGCACCAATGCGACGGCCGGGAACTCCTGGCGGCGCTGGAGCCGGAGTCCATTCCGCTCTGCATCTTCGACCCGCAGTACCGTGGCCTGCTGGACAAGATGCGCTACGGCAACGAAGGCGTCAGCAGGGGACGAGGCCGCTCGAGCCTCCTCCAGATGAGCGAGGAGACCATCGGCGAATTCATCGCCGGCATCTCCGCAGCCTTGATCCCCTCTGGCCACCTGTTTCTGTGGACCGACAAGTTCCACCTGTGCACGGGCGTCGGTCCCTGGGTGGGACAGCAGGGTCTCGAAGTCGTGGATCTCATCACCTGGGACAAAGCCAGGATGGGCATGGGATACCGCACCCGACGCGTCGGGGAATACCTGCTCATTATGCAGAAACCGCCCACACGGGCCGAAGGCATTTGGAATAGCGACGACATTCCCGACGTCGTTACGGAAAAGGTCAAACGCATCGGAAACGTTCATCCCAAGCCCGTGAACCTTCAGGCCCGTCTAATCGAGGCGGGCACCGCCTCCGGTGACGTCGTCCTTGACCCGGCGGCCGGCAGCTACTCCGTGATGACCGCCGCCCATCAGGTGGGACGCCAGTTCCTCGGCTGCGACATCGCCGACACGTTTTGATACGGCGGATGGAAAGGATCTAGGAGAGCGGCAGCGGGTTAAGGTCACACCAACCGTTCGCCCACGCGTGGCCTTGGCGATTCTGAACGTCGCTCCACTTCAGCCACCCTGATCCATCCGATCCACGCAGATACACCCTCTTCAGGACGGCAACGACCGCGTGACGGGAGCCTTAGTTTCTTGGCACTTGGTGCAGCAACGACTACATCGACGCCCTCGAGGGCGCCCACAACGGAGAGCTGGCACCGCTGGTGGAGTTCACGGCACGGCTGCACCGGCGATCAATTCTACGAGCCATACTGCTCTCAGCAACCCAGGGTTGAAGTCTCACGCCCAGCGCCCTGATCCGCGGCATGACGGCCAATACGCCGTGCAAGCGGGTACCCACGGCGAATGATGTTTCGACGAAATTGCGGGCCAGCACGCCTCAAGGCGTAGGTGGCGACAGGGAACTTAACCCTAGCGACTATTAAAACTGTAGGACCGTTTCGGACCATCCTACTTACATGATCCCAGAACACGCCTGCTCGACGCGATTCCGATTCTCAATCTGGAGTTGCACCACCCTTGGATCCACTACGAACCTGCCGGCGATCTCCCCGATGTCGTAGCCTTCCTGTACCATCGCCCGAACCGCTTCCACGGGTGCCAAAAACTCCGCCGCGAATGCACGGCCCGCCGCTTGCCGCTCCGCGCCATGCAACCGATTGACCACGGACGCCCCTTCCTCCGGAAAACAGACTGCATCCCCAATTGCCCGCGCCAGGTTGAAATTCTCGAACCATGGCGGGCCGTACTTCGGCTTCCGCAAATGGACGTGCACCTCCGCTCCACGTGACACCACGCCGTCAACCCCAGATAACCCCTCTGACCGCTCGAATGACGAGTTGCCCAGCTTCCCAGCTATGTTACACACCGAATCGAACTCGTACCCTTCACCGACCCCGATGGTCCGGCGAATTGCCCGAGCCAAGCGATATGCCGCCCCCCAGGCGCCTTCACCGGCACGGCGTTCGCGGAGTACGGAGTCGACTGCCTCGGTAGCAGCCCGTAGTTCGGGCAACCTCCAACGGGGCTCCACCTTTCCAGCAGCTTCCTCCACTGAAGCGAGCACCTTGTGGCGACCTTCTGGGCGCGCCGGGTCAACACCAGCCAGGAATTCTGTGAGTGCAGTGCCAGTCAGCGTTCTGCCGGCCCGAACGATGAAGTCAGCATTGCCATCGTCCATGACGTAGGGGTCCAACCCCAAAGCGCCAGCAGCCTCGCAAAACGCCACCTCTTCAGGATCCTGGCGGGATTCACTCACTCGCTTCCAACGCAATTGGACCTCACTTCCGTCGATGCCCTCTCCCGACAAGCGATCAACCACATCCTCGACGAATCCCGACAGATGACATTCCGCCTCTTCACGCGAGATGGTCTCAGCATCAACCTGCCAGAAACGCAGCCCTGGGTTCTCGCAGTTCATCTGCTCGCCCGACACCTCGAACATCGAACCATCGCAACCAAAGCTCAAACACGGCAGGATGAAACCGGTTCCGTAGGCCCAGATCGAGCGGTTGCGGTCCCGCCCACCAAAGATGGACCACCAATCGGTCGCTATGCCCTCGGCCAAATATATCGCCGGCACAACCACGGACTCGTACGCTTCGTGGGCAACATCATCTCTGTGGGAACAAGCATTCGTGTCTCCGACGAAAATCCGCAGGTCACACATGGTTGCCCGTTCTTCAGCTGAGGCGTTCGACACACCGTCAATCCATTCGACCAAAAACTCCATCTCTGTACTCCCTACAGATCGGCCACCCCTTATACTCCCCAAGACCGTCGTTGACCAGCAGACCCATCCAGATCTTACCCTCGGCTTCGTACCACACCTTCTTCGGGAAATTCCGGTCGGACTCGTGGAAACGACATTGGCCATCCCGAATCGCGGCTTTAACCCATCCCGTCGCCCTGACCTGGTCCGACTTTTTGGCCAACGGACAAATCGTCGTGGTTTCCTTCCCAGGCCGTCCAACACCACCCCCAGGCAACTGGCGCCCCATCGGCAACCCACCCCACCACCTCACCAACTTATGCTCCGCGCTGCCGGCGTACACCGCACGCTCAGCCAAAACCGCCAATTCGGCCGGCGTACGCAGCGGAATTCTGATCTGATTCGGACGACGCAAAGTGGTTCCCGCTTACTGGCCTTGCGCCTGATTGCCCGAACCGTTCGCCCACTTCGCATCGTCGGGCCACAGGCACCGTTCCATGCTTCACGCATGCAACGACGAATTGGCATCAGCCAGAATGTTCAGAAATAACCAACGCCGCCATCGGAAGTTCTCGACACGGAACTTCAACCGACGCCCGCTCTCGTTCACGCAGCGGGCCGGACGGAAACCGGCGGTAATCGCAAGCGGCCGGCAACCCATGTTTCTCCTTTCGAGTGCACGTCGTAATCAATGCGCCAGCACTCCGCCCCTCAGTTTCTCTCCGAGGGGCAATAATCGGCTCCGATGTCACGGAGCCTACCAGGCGGATAATGCCCGGCACTCCGTCGAGCGATGACCCGGTCGGGACACAATTTTACCTTTCCAGACTCCGCGCGTAAAGAAAACAGCACTCAACGTCGATCATCCACCCCTTCGCCGACGGCAACGCCAGGACCACCAGGGCAATCGCATTTAGCGTGTTTGGCATAATGGACGTCGCAGATTATTGCGGCGTCGAATGTTGTATCCCGACGACACCGGAAGATTCCGGGCCACTGCATCGCAATTATGCCGACGTTGGTCGGATTCCAATGCCAAATCTTTCAACATCGGCCCTTGTTTCCTTCAGCAAAGGGCTTTCGGGGCACTGGCTGGTGCTGAAACCCTTATAGAACATTTGTAATGCGATTGCCCTGCCAGGACCACTCGGGCCATGGTAACTTGGCACCTGATGCAGTACGATTACCTGCTCATCGTCGTCACCCGCGACGAACGCAACGACTACATCACCACCGTCGAGCACGCCGACGACGGCGTCCTCAACGCGCTGGTTGCCTCCGCACGCCGGTTGCACCAGCGTTCGGTCCTGCAGAAACCATAGCGGAGCCAATGAGCATGCACGACGCAACCGAACCCTCCGATCACCCGTACGGTAGACGCCAATAACTCGATCAGAGGAAAACAACGTGAAACTCGTCGCTGCCATTGCCGTCATCATCGCCGTGATCATCGCGTGTTCATCCGAACCCGCGACGCTCCAAACCCAGCCCGCCAGCACGACGACCCCGACGGCGAACCCCATGGCGACCGCCGCCACCGAGGCGCCGGTGGAGAAAGCCACCACCAAGGCGACGCCGACGTTGGAGCCGACCGAAGCGCCGACCGGCAACGGCACCGGCGTCTCCGACGCCAGAACCAACCACGCCCCCTACCGACGCTACGGAACCGCCTATCGCCACGCCGGTTCCGACGCAGACGGCGATCCACACATCGGAAATCAAACTCCTGAAGGTGGCGGTCGCCGAGATCCCGACCGAACTGCCGGATTACGACCGCGATGACTGGAACCACTGGACGGACTCCGACGACGACTGCCAAGACGCCCGCCAAGAGGTGCTGGTCGCCGAAAGCCGGCGTGCCGTTTCCTACAGAACCTACAGGGGGTGTCGCGTCGCCGCCGGACAGTGGCTCGCGCCCTACACCAACACCGTCGTCATCGACCCCAGCAAGCTGGACGTCGACCACATGGTCCCGCTCGGCAATGCTCACGACAGCGGAGCATGGCGGTGGTCGACCGAACGCAGAGAGCAGTATGCCAACTACCTCGACGACCCCCAGCACCTGATTGCCGTTACGGCCAGCGCCAACCGTTCGAAGGGTGCTCGGGGACCCGAGGACTGGAAACCCGACGACCGGTCGTACTGGTGCCAGTACGCCGTCGACTGGGTCACGATCAAGGACACCTGGGACCTAACGGCCACCGCTACGGAGTTCACGGCTCTGCAAGACATGCTCACCACCTGCGATGTCCCGCATCAACTGGGGGTTGCGGTCAGCATGGAGAAACCAGATCTGCCATCGTTCGGCGGAAGCACTCCGCGCCCCAGTCCCACTCCCAACGGCAACTCTCCTGCTTCCCAGTACGCTTCCTGCGACGCCGCGCAGGCGGCCGGAGAAACCCGCGTACAGGGCAGCCAAGGCGGCGGCAGGGGCTTTCCGAAGTCAATGGTGCCCAGCGCCCGAGACGGCGACGGCGACGAGGTCGTTTGCGAGAGGTAACCCCAGGCATGCGGAAGTTAAAACCGAGAGTGGCACAACGACCTACGGCACTTCAACGAGGATGACGGCGACCAACTGCGACGCCGGCCGCCCTGACGACGGGGCAGATGCGTTTGTTAACCCAGCGGCAATGCCCAGAACTTCCGCGCCAGAGCCACGGACACCACATCCTGAAACCACTCAAGGGGTTTCTCCCGATGCGGCGCTCTGAACACCTGTCCGGCACCGTAGGCCCGTTGCTGTTCACAACAACGCGAACCCAGTTCCTCAATTCGCTGCCTCAGCCCGTCGCCACCTTTTGGCCACCGTTGGCCACCACCACCGGATGCCCGAGGTCCGCAGCATTGCCAGCGCTGTCGTACACTCCGCCTCCACTGGCGCTCAGGCTGTTGGCTGCAATGCCGATGCCATCCATGTCCGTGTCCCCTGCCTGCACCACGTAGTGGAAGACCGACGAGTCACCGAACGTCAGGGTCGGCGACGCTTCGACCGTCGCCTGACGGGCCACTCCACCGATGTCAAGCTCAAGGCTCAGCGCTCCCTTGCGCACCACCCGCTCGTCAAATCTCACCTCCACGGTGATGCTCTCACCGGCGACGTAGGCTTCGCCATTGGCCGGCCGAGACGTGAATCTGATTGACGACACGGCCGGTGGACTCGCGTCCACCTTATGCTTCGCCTGATGGCCAGTGCCCAGGTAGTAGGGATTGCGCTCCACGTCCGTGCCCTTGGCCTTGATGGTGCCGCCACCCGCGAAGCCGCTCTCTTCGGTCCCCAGCACGATCCCCACACCCTCGGCGTCCATGTCGCCAGGACGCACCGTGTAGCCGAAGGTCAGCGTGTCCGTACCGGAACCGCGCAGGTAGCCGGCCTCTCTGATCACTCCATCCCAGTTGTAGTCCACCACACCAAGATGAAGTTGCATCGACACGTCGCCATCCACGACAACGTCCGTGTCGAACTTCATAGAAACCTCGAGGACCTCGTTGGCGCGGTACGCGGTCCACCCATCCGACGGTGAGGAGATTATCTGCGCCTCCTGTACGTAGGGTCGCCCGTCAACCTTCTGTTTCCAGTCACCAGTCACGCCAGCGTGGCCGTACTCGACCGGCACGTCGGTTCCCTCGGCAAAGATGCTGCCACCGAAGCCGTAGGCAGGGCTGCGGTCATCGCCCGTGGCGGCGGCGGCCACCCTGAGCCCGTCGCCGTCGAAATCTTCAGGCTGCACCCGGTAGCGGAAGATCAGGGATCTGGTACCTGAACCAGCCTCGTAGCTGGCGCCCCGCCAGGTGCTGTCGTCCTCGTCGCCGAGGTACAGGGCGAGATTCGCATCGGCGCCAGCATCGACCTTCTGGTCGAAGTCCACCGCAATGTCGATGGCGTCGCCGTTGTGGTAGGCATACTGGTCGACGGGACTCGAAGCGATGGTCACATGGACGATCTCCGGCGCGTCGTCGTCTTCAATCGTCACGACGCAGTGGTGCCACACGTCGTCGTCCCAGAAGCCGATGGCGAATGTCTCATCGTGTTCCGGCAGCGTGTCCTCCTTGGTCACGATGGGAGCCCGCAGCGTACTCTCACCACCGCTGGACTGCACCTTGAAGCCGTGGTACTCCACGTAGTCGTCGCCATCGGCAGTGTGGTACCGGTGATCCGTGAAGAAAAACGCCGACTTGATCTTGTGACCCGAACGGCGCACTCCAATTGAGCCAGTGTTGCCCTCCTCGATGGGGTCGGGACAAACCGCGTACACACCGCCGTGGTCAGCATGAGCCTCGCTAGGCACGACCAACGCGACGGCCACGACGGCAAGTACCGCGAATGCAGCCAAGGCGGAAAGTGGGAAAACGTTCGTAATGCCGAACCATCGTCGAATACCCCGTCTCTTCGGCTGCATATCGGGCCTCCTGTACAAGTAAGTTATGCCTTTAATTACGTAGACGGGGACGCCTCGGATTGGCGGAGCACAGAAACGCAGGCGGACTCATGCGTGCGAGCTACTACGTTGACCGCCGGATCGACCAGCACGGTCTCGACGGCTACAACAGGTGCAGCATCCAGCCGGACTTCAGTACCATCTACAGCGCCGTGGGCCACCACGCGACCTGCTCGTACTCGACAGGGACAACGTCGTCATCATCGACGTGAAGACCAGCGGCGAACGTCCCTGGTACCGCTACCAGCTCATGATCTACCAGTACGCCCTGCCGCAGGCATCGCCCGAGCACTGCGACGCGCGCATCGCCGGCGAGATCATCCACCCTAACCAAACCCAGCGCGTCCCCCAGGGCGGCGTCAGACAGGCCTTCATCGAAGCCCTGTCCAACCTCACCCGCCGAATCTCGGCACCAGAACCGCCGAGTGCCGTTCCTCCGACAGCGTGGCCACCGACTGCCCAGAACGCGTGGAAGCTGCCCCCGAACTCGAGGCCGCCACCACCGACGACTTCTGACCAGCGCGGCCAAGCACGACCTGATCAAGCGCAAACGCTGCGACACGCAGGCACCACTACGGCCATCACGCGACCCACTTCGGGCCGAAGAAACGCGGCCAGCATTGAACACACAGACCCGCCCCGTTCCGGCCGGCTGGTTACAATTTGAACATACGACAGATTGTGTGGTACAAATCCGGGCGTATTGGCGGTGGTCAATCCAAGGGAAGGCCGTATGCGCGGTGTCCGAGTAGCGACAGCGCACTCGCCAACCTACCCAGTTGTAGGCCACCCATCGCTCCCTTGGTTGGTGGAGAATGCGCGACGCTGTACAGGTCCCTGTGGACAAAATCATCCTCGACAAGACGAACCCGAGGATCAAGCACTACTTGGAGATGTACGCCGACATCTCAAACGAAGCTCAAATGCTTCTCGCACTCGGAGCAGGCGCCGAAGAAGAGAGCGGAGACACTGCCCAAGCATCATTCAATCGCTTAAGGCACTCAATCAAGGCTTCCGGTGGAATCATCCAACCCATCATCGTGAAACCGTCCGATGGTGAGATGTACCTTTGCATCGAGGGCAACACCAGGGTCGCCATATACAGGCAACTTCGTAGCGAAGAAACAATCGACGGCAACGGAACCAGCCGATGGGACCTGATTCCAGCCATTGTCGACAGCGAGATCGACGACAGCGAAACACACCGGATCAGGCTTCAAGTCCATTTGGTGGGCAACCGTCCATGGGATGCCTACTCGAAAGCGAAGTACCTGAACGAGTTAGTGGAAGACTACAAGATGCCACTCGCCGAGTTGGTGGATTACTGCGGCGGGTCTCAAGGCGACATCAGGCAGTCAATCGCCGCGTACCGAGACATGGAAGTGCACTACCGACCGGTCGTCGAAGCAGATTCCAGTAACATTTTCGACCCCTCCAGGTTCAGTGCGTTCGTCGAACTCCAGAAACCAGGGATCAAACACTCGCTCTACGGAGCCGGGTACAACGAAGGACATTTCAGCGAATGGATCGACAGCCACAAACTGGCCCCGCTGGCGTTGGTGCGGAAGCTACCCCAAATCCTGAACGACCCTGACGTCAGACGAACCTTCCTGAGAGACGGTGCCAGAGCAGCGGCGCGGGAGTTGGACACACCCGACCTGGACACCAGACTCCGGGAGGCAAACATCTCCCAATTGGCTCGAGCACTGCAGGAGAAAATAAACACTCTGTCGTATGAGCAGTCCCAAGCGGTCGTGGCAAACGAAAATTCAGACGAGTTCCTGGAACTACACGACCTGTTCACAACGGTCCAAGAACTTCTCCAGTTGCACACGGATTAGAGGACTCGATTGAGCCTACGTCGTGGCCGAGAGTCGTCAACATCAAGGTTTGGTCCTACGGGCCGTCCGCGCGGTCCGCACCAGCATGGGCGATGAGAAAATCTCCGCACTCTGCGCAGATCTCCCAGGCACATCGTACGGAATGCCGCCTAAGATTAACGACCATCGCCCAGACCTTTACGCGACCGGTTCGGGACTAACAATCGTTGGGGAAGCCAAGCCTCCTTGGGACGTGGAATCGGCAAGGACTGAGCTACAGCTTCAGTCATTTACGAAGTACGTAGAGATGGATGGCTCACGCCACCTCGTTTTGGCCGTCAATTGGGTCAGCACCGCGACAGCAAACGCCGTCATCAGAAGCCTTGCCAAGGATTGGCCGAGCTTGAAGCACAGAGTCCATTTCCTCGACGGTCGAAGCCCACTCGTCCTTCCCACGGACCACCAACGTCATGCTGCGGACTGACCACCGTATTCGCTACAGCGCGCGCCACGAAGCCCTTCCGTACCAAGCTGATGCGGTGAAGGCTACGGTCGACCTCGAATACGCGGCATTGTTCCACGAGCAGGGGTTGGGCAAAACGAAAATGGCCCTCGACCTTGCCCTGCGTTGGCTCGCAGCGCGAACCGTCGATTCGGTTCTCGTCGTGACGAAAAAGAGCCTCGTCAAAAACTGGGAAAGGGAAGCACTGCTTCACACGAGCCTGAAACCCGTCATACTTACCCAAGACCGCCAGTCTAACTTCTACGCCTTCAACAGGCCCGGGCGGCTCTACCTAGCCCATTACGAGGTGATGCACTCGGAAAGAGGCCGACTGCAGCTTTTTGCCAAAGCGCGACATCTGGGGGTAATACTGGACGAATCACAGAGGATCAAAAACCCCAGCACGAAAGTTGCCGTCGCGTTACACGGCTTAGCTCCACTGCTGACCAAACGGGTAATAATGACCGGTACCCCCGTCGCAAATCGGCCCTACGACATCTGGTCGCAGGTGTTCTTCCTGGACCAAGGGGCGTCGCTCGGCCACTCGTACCAGTCGTTCAAATCAAAGATGGACCTGACCAAGAACCTCGGAACCAACGAGCTGGCCACCAGCGCGTTCGAAACCCAACTCGCCCAAATCTTCCAGAAGATCAGCCATTTCTCCATCAGAGAAACCAAAGACAGCGCCGAGGTCCAGCTGCCGAGCAAATTCATCAGAAACACAAAGGCTGAATTGGAGCCGGCCCAAGCCCGATTGTATGACAAGTACCGCAGCGAACTGGCGGCCGAGGTCCTGCAGAACGCGGTCGAGACAGTAGACCAAGCCGAGACCGTACTGAAGCGCTTGCTCCGGCTGGTCCAAGTGGCCTCCAATCCAGCACTGGTTGACGAATCCTACCGCGACACTCCCGGCAAGTTCAAACTCCTGGACAACATCGTCGCTGACAGAGACCCAAACGGGCCCAAAACCATAATCTGGACCGCCTTCACCCAAAACGCCGATACAATCGCCGAGCGCTACCCTGCGCTCCGCCCAGCTTTAGTACACGGTGGGCGCTCAATGGCAGACCGCAACGAGGATTTGCAAAGGTTCATGGACCACCCTGACTGTCGATTACTGGTGGCCACCCCAGGTGCAGCGAAAGAAGGGCTCACCCTCACGGTGGCTGACCACGCCGTGTTCTTTGACCGGACCTTCAGCCTCGATGACTACCTGCAAGCGCAGGACCGCATCCACAGAATCTCCCAGACCAATGACTGCTTGGTGGAAAACCTAGTCGCCGTTGGCACCGTTGATGAGTGGGTAGGCGAACTCCTGTCAGCCAAAGAACTGGCGGCCTCGCTAGCGCAGGGAGACATTGGAATAGAAGAGTACCGAGGACACGCCACGTACGCATTCAACCGAGTATTGACTGAGATATTAGACGCGGAAGGAGAGAACCCATGGGACAGCTGATGCTCGACAAAAAGCCAGTACCGTACGAAGAGCTCACAGTGCCTGTGGAACGTTTGGCTTTCTACCCAGAAAACCCTCGGATCTACTCCCGCTTCGCGGGTGAAGATGACCGCACACAGGAAAAGATCCAGCGGATGCTGGAAACAATGGAACACGTCAAGTCCCTCCGGTCCCAAATCGACAGAGACGGCCAAGTAAATGAACAGCTGTACTGCGTTCCGGTTCACAACGACTCGCCCCTACATGGCGACTATGACTACCAAGTCCTTGAAGGCAACAGCCGACTTGCGGCGCTTAAAATGAGCCGCAAAGGTTCCATCCCTCTGACTGAACTACCCTGCTACATCCTTGATTTCTCACAATACGCCACCCAAGAGACCGAGAGCCTCATCTTCTCTTTGCTGGGGCGATTCCACATCGTCGGCAAAACCAACTGGGAAACCTACGAGAATGCTGCATACATCCACCGCCGCTTCAACAACCAGGGTGCGACAGTCGAAGAGATCGCAAAGGACATCGAGCAAACGCCTGCTAAAGTACGGCACATGCTTGAAGCATTCGACATGATGGTCGCAGCGGACGATAACGACACCACCCACTGGAGTTATTACGACGCGTACGTGTCCAGCAGCAAACTCAGGAAACCGAGAGCCGACATCCCAGGATTGGACGACCGTGTGGTGTCTCTAATAAAAGTCGGGGAGTTCCAACGGGCGTTGGACATGCGTGACAAACTGCCAGATGTCCTACGCAATCAGCGGGCCCGCCGGATTTTCCTTGACGAAGAGGATAATCCCTTCGGTGAGGCATTAGCGATTGCCGAACTCAGCGGGGACACCGATGCCGTGTTCAAGCGCCTGCAACGTTTCCGGAACGATCTCGGCACGCAACAAACAAAGCGTCAGCTGAACCAACTATTGAAGAGCAAACAGTCACGAAGCAAAACGAAATTCGAACTGGAAAAGATCGTGTCTGTCGCTAGTCAACTACTGAAACGAGTACCGAACGATGAGTAAAAACATCCTCCTCATTGAGCCTGGCTACCCGAACAAATACCCACCTTTAGGCTTGATGAAACTCGCCGCCTACCACGGACCTTCTGGCCTAAACGACACGGTAAAGTTTGTCAAAGGCAATGACCCTGAGGTAATGATCCAATCTTGGGAACGGATCTACGTCACGACGCTGTTCAGCTTCGAGTGGAAGCGCACTGCCGACGCCATCGACTTCGCTATCCGCGCGGCCGGAGGACAGAATGAACGTGTCTTCGTAGGCGGCATCGCCGCCTCATTGATGCACGACCAGTTTCTGAACGAACCTCGATGGGCAGGGGTCAGATTCATCAAAGGCCTGCTTGACGGCCCGCCGGCTTCCGCTCTGCAATTGTCGGCTGAAGAGTTCGAATACGGTCACGAGGACCTTCACGGGACGCCCATTGAAGAGTTGGTCCCCGACTACTCAATCCTGGACCACGTGGATTACCGGTACCCCGTCAACGATGCCTACTTCGGATACGCCTCGCGCGGGTGCGTCCGCAAATGCTCGTTCTGCGGCGTACCTCAACTTGAAGGGGCTCAACGTGACATGCCGCCACTGTCCAATTTGGTCAACGGCGTCAAGGCTAATCACGGGGAAAAGAAAGACCTAGTCCTTATGGACAATAACGTCACCGCTGCTCCCAAGTACAAAGAAGTGATTGCGGAGATCGTCGACCTGGGTTTCGAGGCCGGCGCCACCATGGTCCGCGACGGCAATCGTCGCGTGAAACGCCGGGTCGACTTCAACCAAGGAGTGGACGCCAGGATCCTGTCAAAGTCGCCAATGTACCTCGAGGAAATGAGCAAAATTTGCATCAGCCCCCTCAGGATCGCGTTCGACCACATCGGCGTCCGGAAACCCTACGAAACCGCTGTCCGGATGGCTGCTGACAACCAGATCCTGTCGCTTTCCAACTATATGTTGTACAACTTCATGGACACGCCGGAAGACCTGTACCAACGGATGAACGTAAACATCCTGCTCAACCAAGAGCTCGGGGTCCGCATCTGGTCATTCCCCATGCGGTACCAACCAGTGAATCTCAAAGACCGTTCTCACGTCGGCAAGAATTGGAACCGCTACTGCCTCCGGTCATTCCAGATAATGCTGCAAGCCACTCACGGTGTAGTCAGCGGAAACCCCGAATTCTTCCTACGAGCCTACGGGCAAAACCGAGAAGAATTTCAACACCTGCTCAGCCTGCCCCACGGGTTCCTGTTCCACCGGGACTACTTTGAGTTCGGCGATGGTCGGGGCATCCGTGAAGAGTATGAGACACTGCAGAATCGGATGACCGAAAGCCAAAAGCAGGAACTAACTGCTCTGCTATCGGGCCCATCCGGGACGAGAATGCCCGGCGAAAGAAGGCTCGCAAAAATGGCAGACGACCAATCGCTTGATACCATGGTCCAGCAGGCACTGCGTTTTCACGCCATGCACTCAAAGTACGACGTGGCACATAGTGACAAGTCTCAAACGACGCCCGCTACGTCGACTTCAGACGGCATTACATTGGGGCAAGATGAAATCGTAGAAGACGCCGGTCTTTTCGACCACGAGGAAACCCTGAAAAAGACTGGAAAGGTAATCGAATTAATGAAGAGGTGACCAAATTGCCAACCACCGCCGTACCCCACCTGGCCGTCGGCTCGTCAATCCTTGGTCTTGTAACCGCCGGATTGTACGACAACCCACTGGCCATCTACCGGGAATACATTCAGAACGCGGTGGACGCGCTGGCGCGATCCCGCACCGATGCCGAAGGCAAGATTGAGGTAACCTTGAACCCTCGAGAGCGAACCATACGCATCCGAGACAACGGCCCCGGACTAACCCACAAACAGTCCCAGAAGGAACTCATCCCAATCGGACGCAGCAGCAAATGCTTGGGCGTTGACCGCGGATTTCGTGGAGTCGGCCGTCTGTCCGGCTTGGCCTTCGCTTCCACGGTCACGTTCCGGACCCGCCGCCGCCACACGGACCCCGTGACTCGCATAGTCTGGACCGGCATCGGATCCAATACCCAACACGAATGGCCAGACCGCGCTGAGGATGCGTTGCAGAATTGCGTGACAGTTGACAAAGAGCCAGGCGAAACGTACCCAGAGCATTTCTTCGAAGCCGAGATAAGCGGCATCAGTCGTCACGCAGCCGGTTCGTTGCTCAACGAAGACGCGGTACGTTCGTTCGTCAGCGAAACCTGCCCGGTACCAATGTCTGACCAATTCCGATTTGCTCAGAAAGTCGAAGACCTTTTCGACTGCTGCGGACCTCTGACGTCGCAAGTAATCACCATCAACGGCGACTCTCAACCCATCTACCGACAGCACGGCGAGTCGATCAGATTCAACGACAGCCGCACTGACTGCTTCACGGAGTTCCAACCATTCCGCATACCACGATTGGAAGGTACCGGAGACGCCGCAGTAGCTTGGGTGGCACATTCCTCCTACACGGGAGCCATACCCAAAGCAGCCGGAGTACGTGGAATCCGTGCCAGGCTTGGGAATATCCAAATCGGCGACGAATCGGTCTTTGACCACCTGTTCCAGGAAGATAGGTTCAACCGCTGGTGCGTAGGGGAGTTCCACATCCTCGACCCGCACATCATTCCGAACGGTCGGCGCGATTACTTCGAACCAGGCCCACACCTGAGAAACCTCGAGAACCACCTCGGGCCGTTTTTCCGCACGCTTTCGAATCGGTGCAGGAACTCATCGGCAAGCCGTAACAGGAAAAAGAAACTGTTGGCGGATATATCCCGCCTCGAAGAGACCCACGCCCTAGCAAAGACTGGATACCTCTCCGCGGAGGCAACCTTTGAGCTGGTCAATGACGCATTACAACGTGAAGCTGCAGTACGCGACAAGATGGTGACTACCGGCTCGTCACCCACTCAGTTAAAACGGCTTGACCAGATCAAGGATCAACTCCGCAACTTAGAGCCACCCGTGCCGGCTACAGCGTACGCAGGAATGGCGGTACTCGAAGCCAACGCCTACCGAACGGTCTTCAAAGAGTTGGTGAAGGCCACACCATCTGTGAGCGCAGCGCTGCAATTGATAGAGAATATCTTGACCGCGACCACCGAGTAGGTACAGCGGCACTGACAGTAAGTGCATGGCAGACCCGCTTGGCACCTGCGATGGTGTCACCGCAGGCGAGGCACGAAGCATGGCTCGGCCCAATGGGCTCTACCGATCTCGATTCCTGCAACACCAGAATGCTGCCAACCGCAGCCGAGGTAATTCTCAACGGGTAGCATTGTGATACCATTTGTGCCACGATAAATAAACTGGCCCCGCTACTCGGAATGCTGAGGGCACCGCCGAAGGCCTGATGCGTCAGGGTTGCGGCATCAACTGGTAACGTACCAGCGGAGATGTTCCCTGTCCTCGCCACGTTGGCGAGACAGGGAATTTGCTTTGGCGGTGTCTAACGTCGAATCGAAGGCGGCGTAGAGGTGCATGATGCTTCATCAATCTGAGACGTTTGACAAGGTACCGTTGGAACCTCGTGACATCGGCGGTGAACTGTTGGACATCCTTTCGCGTGGCCTGTATTCAGACGCTAGGGACGCGATTCGTGAGTATGCTCAGAATGGCATTGACGCTAAAGCGACGACCATCTGGGTGCGAGTGGATGGCCCCACAGTGGAGATCAATGATGACGGCGAGGGCATGGATTGGGAGCAAATCAGAAGGGCACGTCGGTTGGGAATGTCCGACAAAAGCACTCGCGACAATGTCGGGTTCCGTGGGATCGGGATTTATTCCGCTTTTGGCATGTGCGACGCCATGGAAATATCCTCTCGCCCGAAAGGAGGATCGGAACGCTACACCGTCCGGTTCGATTTCGGCGCCATGCGGGAGATCTTGGAACACGACCGAGAGGGCGGCAAACGCGCTGAGGTAGCGCTGGGAGATTTGCTATACGAACACGTGGCCTTCAGCAGGAATGAGCACGATTTTGAACTGGGCGACGAGCATGGCACGACCGTTACCCTTGACGGCATCGACCAAGAGTATCGCGCGCAACTTGCGGATGACGACTCTCTGCGGTCTTACCTGCTCAATACCTTGCCCATCGCATTTCCGGAGAGAGAGTACGGGCAACAGGTGAATCACTGGCTCGACAAAGAGATGAGCCAGCGCACAGTACGGTTGTCGCTGAAGGTTGGGATCGAACCAGAGGCATTGGTTGAACCACACGTTGTGCACGAGTTGGATAAACCAGTATTCGATTGGGTGAAAAATCAAGGCAAGACCCTAGCGGGGATCTGGTATGCCCGCTCTCCACACAGGAATAGATTGGGCTCCCGGACTCAGGATGATGATAGTGGCGGTGCTGGAGGATTTCTGTTGAAATCAAAGGGATTCACCTTGGGAGATCGATTGAGTCTGAAATCGCTGTGGCCCCGTCTGGGTGGAGGCGCCCTGTATCACCACTTCACAGGTGAAGTGTACGTGATGGATTTGGCAAACGTGTTCCCCAATGCGGCGCGAAACTGGCTCGAACCCAGCGCGGCACAGCAGACGCTGGAAAGATGCTTGACAGACTATTTTGACCAACTCAACCGCAGCGCCAATCTCACCAGGGAAATAAACTTGGCGACATCCAAAGTACCCGGCCTGAAGAATACGTTAGACGACATTCAACGCATGTTCGAGAGTGAGGACACCGACCCGTACGAACTCTATCGACAGTGCAGAAATCATAGCGACTTGCTGACCGAAACCGAGCGCAGAGCGCTACGACTTACACGTGGACGTAAGGCAACCCGACCGTCGACGCCCGATGAAGCTGCATCCTTGGAACAGTTGAAGAGCGAACTGAAGGAACTGATAACTACCACAGAGGGCCTGTCTCGAAGCGCGATGCGGCTGACGGAGAACAATCGTCGAAGACGGCAGAGCGGACCTCAAAAACGTCCGCAGATAGCCGTGTTGGAACGGGCCCTATTCAACCTCACCGCCATGCAGGAAACACGCCCCAACCCGAACGTTGCCAGAGCGGTGATAGCGCTCCAGGGAGCTGTGCAGGCTCAGAGCATTGGACGAGCCACGCCAATACTGGATAGTCTCAAGGCCTCCGGCGTTACACTCAGCGAGAGTGTAGAAGACTCTCGTCAAGAGTTGCGTGGAGCGTTGGGTTGGGCCCCAACTGGGCCCATCAGCCTCCGCGAACTCCTAGAAGATCTGGGGTTTGTCGTTGACAATGATCCCGAACGAACGTCGTTGGTCAGGGCGTGCGACCAGGGCCTCCTCGAAGCATCGGGCGGTCGCGGCCAAAAATACGAGACGGCACTCAACACCATTGCTGACGAAATGGTGCACGACATCAATGGTCCATGCTAGTTGAGAGAGATATGCCGCCCAAGATTACCGGATACCAGTCGACCCCTGAAAAAGACGCCGTCAGGGACCATTTTGATCTGCCCCTTCTCCAGGCATTCAGCTCCGACAAGGGGGGTAAGTTAGCCTATTTTGGCTTGCCGGGCGAAGAATGTCGGGACATCCACGCATGGCGAGACTTGCTTAGCGAGGTGGCTGCAGTTGAAAGAAAGCCCGGCAACCTCAGAAAAATGCGGGAAGTTCTAACCCAACGGTTCCGTGCACTTAGCCCTTCCGTCTATCATGGCGACGTTGACGACATCATCCTGTCTGGTGAGGGCAAATCTCGTGGTCCACGCGCGAAACAGCCAAAGACGGAAGTCGCGAACGATTTTGACTGGCATTTGGACCGCAGGGTATGGAAGTTTGACGTTGTATATTTAGACTACTTTGGCCCACTGCTTCCAAGGAGTGGTGGCAGATTTCCGCACGCACGCAGAAAGCGGCCTAAAGCCCTCCGCCATCTGTTTAGACCAGAACGCCTCGATGCGCGGGAATCCTGGCTGCTGTTGCTGACAGTCGCAGGCGGAGAGGAAACGGCGGAAGACGCTCAAAAACTAATCCGTTGCATCGAACGTGCTCGCCGAGGCAAGGATTTTGACCTGTCAGAGGCGGTAGATTTCCTGCTCTCTTCCGACTGTGACGCGGATGACCCGATGGTCAAACTCATCCATGGAAGCATCGGGCTGTTTGTTTCCGCTATCGCTACGCCCGCAGGACTGGTTCCCCATCCCAGAGGAACCGTGTCATATCTTGGGTACAACGACCGGATGATGGTCCACTGCGCTTTCCAAATGGAACGCGCAGACCAACTGCCGGCTACCTCGAGCAGTCCGTTGCCACTGTTACGTGCGCCCATCATCAAACCTGTACTTGAGGATCAAGTCACGTATTTTGATTGGGCAAGCGACATCTGCCCCGGCACGACGAGAGAATCTGTACTTGACTGTTTGGGTTTCCTAGGACATGGTGGCGTTGGACCATTGATGGGCCATCTACCCTAGAGATTCGGCCGCGAACTCTGTAGTCGCTACCACCAGCTCCGCGTTCCCCGAACACCCGCTAGGTGAAAGCGGCCACGGACAGGCGCCCGACGACGGTGCCCAGATGGCCATCCAGGACGGCAACCACATCAACGATGCGCGAACCGGAAAGCGCTGGCAGTACTGAATTGCAGTCCACAGAACCACCCAAGCGGCAACAGCTCCCAGCGTGCAGGGTAGCAGGGGCCGCGGTAGGGGCTTTCAGAGATGGTTGGTCCGCAGCGCCCGAGATGGCCAACGGCGACGGAGTAGTGTGCGAAAAGTAAACGCCTCACGCGCGTTGGGCTACACTGAAGAAGCGCCGCATTTCTGCGGCGCCTCCGAACGACACGACGCCGGTCAGCATCACTCATCAGCGCGAACCCTCGGGTCACCGTGGGTCCAAGGTCGAAGCACCACCGTGTAGTGCCAATTTGAGGTTGATGCTCTTCAGGTTCACGTCGAGAACATTGTCCCAAACGCTTTCCTCGACATCGGTGGGCGTACCGGGCCCGGTGATGCCGACGTTGTTGAATAGCACGTGCAGCGCGCCATAGCGTTCGACAGCGGCGTCGACTATGGCCTCGCAATCGGCGGCGGAGGTGACGTCGGCGGCGATGACGGACGCCTCGCCTCCCTCCTCGTGTATGACGGCGAGGGTCTCCTCGGCGGCCTGCAGGTTGCGGTCGACGAGGATGACGCGAGCGCCCTCACGGGCGAACAGAATCGAGGCGGCCCTGCCGGTGCCAACGCCAGGGCCACTGGAACCAGCGCCGGTGACGATGGCGGCTTTGTCCTGGAGGCGGGGTCGGCCGGATGGAAGGAGTGTCATGGGAACCTCCGGGAATTGGGACGGTGGATGTTAGAAGCAGGGTTTTCAGGATTTAAGCGACTGGCGGGATTGTAGCAGTTCAGTGTTAGGGATGTTCCCAATCCTGCTCGTCGAACTGATCCAGTAGATCAAAATAGTTCGAGTTTGAGCTGTGATTGCCCCGATCCGACCATGCTGGCTTTCGCCGGAATGCAGAAACCTTGAATTGTTCGTGACGGATGGTCTCAAACCGTTCTGGATGCCTGCTTTCGCAGGCATGATTGCTTTTCCCATCGCGGGCAATTTGAGCCGATCTTTGATGCCTGCTTTCGCAGGCTTGACGGTTTTTCTCCCTGGATATGCCTTATTGCAAAACAGTCACAGCAAGTCCTGTTTGTGACGATTATGAAACCGCGGTCGGTTGCGGAGACAGGAGCCAGTCCTGGGTCTGTTTGGCGGCGTCGGAGAGCCATTGGCTCATGATGGCCTCGCGGCCCTCGGGGATTTCAACGCCCAGACCGTCGGCCAGACGGTTCATGAAGTTGAACACGCAGGTAATGGCGACGGTGGACAGGACTTGCTCGTCGGTAAGGCCAACCGCGCGCAGGCCGTCGATATCGGACTCCTGCATGAGGGCCGGGGTCAGGGTGAGTTTGACAGCGTAATCGAGGATGGCACGGGTCCGCGGGTCGAGGTCGGCCTGGGCGTAGTCGTGGATGATATGGCTGGCGTACTCGGGGTCGCCGGAATGTTGGCGGAGGAACCCTCCGTGGGCGACGGCTCAATAGCGGCAGCGGTTGACCAGCGAGACGACCGTAGCGATGGCTTCTTCCTGGGTTCGGGTCAATGCGGAGGAGCCGAAGGTGGCGTTGGCATTGAGGTTCTGCACCGCCGCCATGAGGTCGGGGTTGATGGACATACACTTGATGACCGCGGGAACGGCGACGTCAGTTTCGCGAATCCAGGACATGGGGATCTCCAGATGCGGATGCGGCGGGGCGTTGGGACGAGAGCCAGCCGTCAACGACCGGTTGGGGCCTGAGTACCGATTGGTGGCTTACTTACGATGGCCATCTTGTGCTCGGCGGTACCCAGCAACAGGTCGCCGTGGCGCACCTCCACCTCGAAGCGGAGCTTGTTTCCGGACACGTCGGCCAGCACGGACTGGGCAGAGACCAAGGAACCCGCGTCGGCCGGGGCCAGGTGCTTGACGTTGACCTCGTAGCCCACGACGGTCTGATCCGGGTGGAGCAGCGGCAATACCGCGTGGTACGACGCCTGCTCCATGAGCATGACCATGGCCGGAGTGCTGAACTTGGGAGTGTGGGGAGCGAGATGTTCAGCGGCGACGGTCAATTGAGTTTCGCCTGCCAGACCGGGCCGGATGGCCGGGTCTATGGGCAGGCGAGACGGTTGCGATGTACCGGGAGTCGCCATTCGAGGCGGCCCCGATGCGCGGGTGGTTACGCGGCCACGGGCTGGCCGACAAGGATGGACTCCACCTCGTCGGCGATCTCGGCAGCGCGGGCCTTGACCTCATCGTCGGTGAGGCTGGACAGGGGATGCTGGGCGACCACATAGCGGTAGTCGGGCACACCCATCATGCGGGTCATGGCCTGGGCGGTGTTGAGGAAGACGTGGGTGATGATGGCCGCGGTAGGGACGCCGCGCTTCTCGAAATCGATGCCGTCGTGCACACTGCACGAGCTGCAGGACCCTCAATCCCCTACCCCGGTGATGAGGTAATCGACCTCACCAAGGATGGAGTCGATGGTGTCCTGTTTGGCCGGCAGGCTGGCGTGGCCCTTGTCGTAGTACTTGATCTCGGCGAAGCCGTGGCGTTCGTTGAGGATGTTGCCGAGTTCATGGAGGAGCTTGTCCGCGTTGGCCTTGGAGTTTTCCATGAGGCCGAGGCGCTTGCCGGCGAGGCCGGAGGAGCGGTCGTTCATGTGGAACTCGGACTGGGGCAACTCGGTGCCCCGGGGGTTGACGAGCCGGAGGCGGCTCGATTCGGCGGTTGTCATGGGTAACCTCCGTTGGTCTGAGCGTGTGGTTGCGGTAAACGATATGTGCGGATTGTACCGTCAAACGGTGGGTTTGCGTAACCCCTGACTGCGGAGGAGTTGGTCGATCCAGGCGTGGTCGGCGTCAGAGAAGGGCGGGTTGGGGTCTTGGTCGTAGTCGATGTCCCGGTCGTAGGATCCGAGGATGTACACCTCATCGATTATGGGTTTCAGGTTTATTGCTATGCCTTCGGACCCTTCCACCAGGGGCATGACAAAGTGGGGTAGGGGCGACTGAATGCTGCAGGGGTACAAATCGGCAACGGCGTCCGTGTTCCGAGCATTGGTGACGAGGATACGATAGTGGCTGGGCGGCACGTCGCCAATTACCGGCATTGGTTGGCCGGACCGGAGCAAGTCAATTTCGACCAGGTGAGACATGCTGTGGAACACTTGATTGCGCTTGGCAATGTATGCCTCACGACCGGGGCTGCTCTTGTTGCTGGGCGAAAGCAGTTCAATCACGGCGACTACTTCCCGGTTACTCACGCGGATTACCTCAAGGTACCTTTGCCGTTGCTCATCCTGGTACGGCACTCGTACCGGGATCGCGTCCTTGCTCCGGGGCGCGTCGGCAATTGCTATTGACGTTGACGCGCCGGCACCATCGTCCAGGACCATAACGTCAGGCAAACGGGCCTGACGGAGTCCCTCGCCATCCATCTCCTCCGAAACGCACATTCTCTCCTCAATACGCACCATGTATTCGGGACGCAGTCGAGGCGCAAGCCACCGCTGCATTCCGGCGATGACGGAGGTATGCACTCCATGCCAAAGCTCAGGGCGCTCCAGGTACGGGTTCATGCCAGGGAAGGGGTTTTCCGGCAGTTGGGTGCTCATGCTAATTGGCGGTGATTTTGCGGGTGCGGATGCGATAGCCGGTGGTGTCGATGATGGCGCTGTAGCGACCGCCGGTGCCGCCGCCGTGCATGATGAGGATGTCGTCAGGGTCGTTGGCGCAGCGCATGATGACCTCCTCGTCGCCGGGGCGCTCGGGGCCCTGCTTGGAGCCGAGGCGGACTAGCTCAGCGCGGGAGCGGCCGCTGTTCTCGATGAGGAAGTCCTGGATGTCGCGGCGGGTCCAGCCGTCTCCCTGAAGGGTGATGGCGTGCTCGGGGCCGATGACGATGACCCACTGGGCAGGGAAGCGATGGGCCAGGGCGGCGGAGCGCAGGGCGTCGCAGATGGAGAGGAGAATAGCGCGGCCGGTGTGGGCGTAGCTGTTGGGCACGCTGACCGGGTTGTACGCGACGGCGACGGTGACGACGCTGTCCGAGGCTTCGAAACCGCGGCTGACGTGGAGCGGCTCCCACGGGGAAGTCTCCTCGTTTTCGGCGATACAGAAAGTGTACTTGGCCGGCGTGCCGAGGGTGCCCCGGTCGAGCTGGCCGGGCCAGGCGTCGAAGCCATTCATGAAGCAGAGACGGACGGCGCGGCCGATGCTGGCGTTGGCGCGGAATCCGGGGCCGAACAGGCCGTCGCGGCTGTTGATGCCGAGCGCCTCGCGGATGGGGCCGTTGAGGACCATGAGGATGCTGGGCGAGCTGGTAGAAGAGGCGGCCATGTTGACGAAGTTGCGCTCCTCTTCGAGGGTGCGCAGGGCGGTGACGAGGACGGGGAAGTATTCCGCCTCGCAGCCGGCCATGACGGCGTTGGCGGCGGCGTTTTCGGAGGTGATGACGCGGCTGCGCATGTCCAGGTTGAGAAGTTCTTCCTCTCCAGTGAGACCGGCGAACGAGAGCATCTCGCGGACCTTGTAATCGGCGGGCGGGACGACGGGGAGGCCGTCGGTCCAGCCAAGGCGGAAACACTCCTCGATGGCTTCGATGGTGTCGGCGGTTTCGACGTGGCGTTCTGCGCTGCTGGTCATTGCGGTCTCCTACGTGGTGTTGGTTTCGGTGAGGGGTTGGAGGATTTCGAGCAGGATTGCCATGCGGTCGAGCCCTTCCGCAATATCCTGCGGGACCAGGAAACGTTTTCTGGTGTAGAAATAGCCGTGCAGTTCGTTGGCCTCGGCGCGAAGCTGACGCAGTCGTTCGTCTCCAGAGGCCAATCGCGCGCGGTTGATGATGTCGGCGAACTCTTCGTGACGCTGGTACTGCCAACCCTGGGCCACCGCGACAGCTTTGGCCATACAGGCGGCGGCACCCCAGCCTTTTTCGGCGGCCTGGTGGAGGTCGTCGTCGGCAAGGTACTGGTGGCTTTTGACCAGGAATTCCCGGGCCTGCTGGCGGTAGTCATAGATGGCTGCCGCCGGCTCGTCGAAGGGTTCGATGGGGGAGGATTGGGTCATTGGTCGTTCTGGCTGGATTTGAGGCGGCCAGTTACTATTACGCCGTCGGTGACGCTGTAACCGTGGCCGGGGAAATTGGGGCTGTTCTCGGTGTGCATGTAAGCGGTGCGGCCGCTGACGATGGGCGTGATGGAGATGACCTCGTAGCCGGCGGCGTCGAGATCATTGCAACAGCGTTCCAGGTGCTCGGCCATCTGCTGCAAGCGGGTGTGCTCCTCGCTGGTGACGCTGATCTTGCCGACGGTGCCGCCATGGGTGGACAGCCTGGTGTCAGCGTACACGTAGCGGGTGGTGTACGTGGGCTTACCGGTGGTGGGATAGGCCGATCGGAACAAGATTCGCCTCTTGGGATCCACGAGACACGAAAACACCGCCCCCATTATTACCTTGCGGGGGCGGTGTGGCAATCCCGGCGCACTCTTCACCATCCGATCAGAAGGCAGTTTGTGACTGCGATGATGAGTCCAGGCCATTTCCGCATTCGTGCGGCGCTCTCCCGCACAACGGTATTACAGACATCGCGGACGGGGCTGCCAAAGTTGTACGTCGTTACCTCTGAGTAGGAGTAGCAAGTGGTACTAGCGGGTTCGTTGTTGACGTATCAATTCCGGGACGGCACAAATGCCGAAGAGCAACGATCAGTTTTTGTGTATCTTGGACATGGCCAGCCAAATCCGCGGGCTCCAGGTGACTGTTGTAAAAATGGCCGTGGAAAGCACTGGCAGATAGCCAATTGTCTTGGAGCTCGGCGTTATTCCCGTGATTGGCTATCAGATGCCTGATGACGCGGCCGCCCCGCGGATAGCTATTCCCGTGGGCCAACCCGTGTTGAAGGGCCAAAGCGTTCGTCATGCGATTTACTGCTCCCCACAACATTTCTGCCATGGCGACATCGTCACCCTCCACCTGCAACTTTTCAGCCAATTGATTGAGACGATCCGCCACCGCCAAGTGGTCAATGCTATCCATCAACCAGGTTCTTAGGTTGATACCCTATCAATGTTTGCGCGAACTCCCTAACTGATGGCCAACTCAGCGCGACATCGCCCGGAGGCGCGAAGTGGTGCACGGCGTTGTCGCGGAAAACGGTTGCTAGCCGTAATTTGCGCGCGTGCCAACCGTCACCGCCATACTGACGGTCCAGCCAATCGGCGAAGTCGCGGAACTCCTCCCGTGTTTCGACGCGCAATTCTAACGCTTCCGCCAGTCGCTTCAGCGCACACTCCACGGACAGGTACAGGAGGATCGAACCTGTATCGTCATCGCCATTCGCGAATGCCCGGTCAGCCGCCGCCAAATGGTCTTCAGGTTTTCGGCACGCCGCGCCATGGGTAGTCATCAGTACTTTCCTGTCAACGCGCTGCTCACAGTAACCGTTATACCTAGCGAACCAACATAGCAGCCCCTTACCTATCCGTCTCGCTGCCGAAGCGGAGCTGGACGCCGGATTTTTCTTCCTGGAGCTTGGCGACGGCGTCGGAGTCCTCGGGGCCCCAACCGCGGAAAAGGGCTTCGACGTGGCGTTGGTCGACCAGGTTTGAGAGCTCCATGGGGATGCCGTACTCGCGGCCGAGGTCGGTGGCGAGACGCACGTCCTTGGCGGCCAGGGCGGTGGCGAATCCGGGCTCGAAGTTGTCGGCGAACAGGTAACGCGGGAACTTTTCGGTGAGACGGCGGTTGCCGCCGCTGCTATTGGCGATGACGTCGGCAAGGGTCTCCAGGGAGACGCCGGCCTTGACGCCCAGGGTCAGGGCCTCGGACATGAGGACGCCGATGCCCATGGAGAGCAGGTTGTTGCAGATCTTGGTGACCATGCCGTTGCCGATCTCGCCGCAGTAGACGACATGGGCGCCGATGGCGTCGAGCATGGGCTTGACGGCGCTGTAGGTTTCCTCGTCGCCGCCGACCATGACGGCCAAGGTGCCGGCGGCCGCGCCGTACACGCCACCGCTGACCGGGGCGTCGAGCACGGTCACGCCATGGGTGGCGCACTCGTCGTGGATGCGGCGGATAACGGTGGGGGAGTTGGTGGAGAGGTCCACGTACACGTCGCCGGATCCGGCGGCGGACATGATGCCATTCTCGCCCATCACCACGGCTTCGACGTCGCGCGGAACGGGGAGGGAGGTAAAGACGGCGTCATTGCCGGAGACACAGCCGGCAGGGGTGTCGGACCATTGGGCGCCCATTTCCAGCAGGTTGATGGCGGACTCCCGGCGGAGGTCATGGACGGTGAGCTGATGCCCAGCCTTGATCATGTTGGCGGCCATGGGGTTGCCCATGTTGCCAACCCCGATAAACCCAGCTTTCATAGAAATTCGCTCCTGAAACGCGCCGATGTTCAACCGGCGGCAAGTGTGGCGGAATTATAACACCGGGTACCCCCTAACACGGTTCGGGTAGGGTCCACGACCGGTGTTGACGGTCAGCGAAAGTGTCCTCGCTAACTGGTCAGCATAAATGTCACAGTCCCCTTATGGAGAATGTGACGTTGAACCAGAAAGAACAAGCGAGACTCAAGGTCCTGAACAGTCTGTTGGCGGAGCAGATGACCGTAGACCAGGCAGCCGAGCTGATGGGAGTGAGCACGCGCCATGCCAGGCGCATCCTGGCGGCATACCGGAAGGAGGGTGTCACTGCCCTGGCTCACGGCCACCGTGGCCGCCGGCCGCCCAACGCCACACCCGAGGCAACCAGGGCCGAGGTGTTGCGCCTTGCCAGCACCCGCTACTTCGGAACCAACCACACCCACTTGGGCGAATTGCTTGGAGAGCGCGAGGGCATCCACATCGGCCGGACCACGCTGCGGCGCATACTGGTAGACGCCGGACTGAGCAGTCCGCGCCGTCGCCGTCCACCCAAGCATCGGGTGCGTCGCCAGCGGATGCCGCAGGAGGGGATGCTGATCCAGCTGGACGGCAGCTATCACCGATGGTTGGGGGAGGCGGGACCGCAGTTCACGCTGCTGCTGGCGGTGGACGATGCTACCGGCGCCGTGGTGAACGCGCTCTTCTGCGAGCGAGAAAACGCACGCAACTACTTCCTGCTGACACAGGAGCTGGTGGAGAATCACGGAGCGCCGGTTGCCCTTTACGTCGACCGGCACGCCGCCTTCAAGCACACGCCCGGGTCTGGCCTCGTCGGTGCGCCAACCCAGTTCAGCCGCGCCATGGACGAGCTGGGGATCCAGATGATATTCGCGCTGTCGCCCCAGGCGAAGGGTCGCGTGGAGCGAACGGCGGAAACGTTTCAGGACCGGCTGGTGACGGAACTTCGACTGGCTGGCGCGGCCACCATCGCGGAAGCTGACCGCGTGCTGCCGAGCTTCCTGCCGCGCTGCAACACACGCTTCGGCGTTCCGCCGCAATGCCCTGAGGCCGCTTACCGCCCGCTGGCATCGGATTTGTGCCTGGACCGTATCCTCTGCTTCAAGCACCGCAGGAAGGTGGCCCGGGACAACACGGTGAAGTTCCAGTTGCATACCCCGCAATTGCTGCCCGAGCTGCAACGTCCCAGCTATGCTGGCGCCGCAGTTGAGGTCCTGGAAGGGCTGGACGGTCGTCTGTCCCTGCAACACCAGGGACGCACTATCCCCTCTCAAGAGGCGCCGCCCAATCCGGTATTCATGCGAACCGGCAACGGGTCATACCTGCCCCTTGCTAGGCACCGGTCCGGTCCTGACCATCCGACCCGGCCTTGGGCGACAACCCTCTCCCAACTCGACACACATGGTGCCGAAGGAACCGCGCATGACCCGGTTACCAACCGCGGGACCGCAGCCGGCAACGTGGCAGCCATCCCGCCTCGGAAGCCGACGTTCCTCGAGAAGGCACGGTGGAAGGCAATACAGAAGGCGAAGCGCAAAGGTATGTCCATCCGAGGCATAGCGCGGGAGCTGGGGATCCACCGGGCCACGGTGAGGAGATACCTGGACGCTGATCATCCACCGACGCGGCAAGTCCGCATCGCGTCAACTACGACAACATCTGATACCATCGCCGCCTAAACAGCGGACATTTTTGCTGAACACTTAGTCGGACATTTACCCTGACCTTCGACACGACCGGGGCACACACGGTGTCGCCGTGGCACGTCAAATTGGGTGAGGGTGAGTACAGCCGCAGCAAGTCGGTCGTTGGGCAGGTGTTCTGGATGCCTGCTTTCGCAGGCACGACGGTGGCGGGGTTGCGGATGCTGGCATAGAGCGAGAACACCTGACGCGTACCCGGTTTGTCATTGCAAGGAGCGATGCGGCAGGGGAATTCCGGCGCCCGAACGATGACTCCTCCGCCAACGAGATTGCCGCGCTTCGCTCGCAATGACAGTTTGCATTCAAGTGGACGCGCGCGGCAGGCACAGGCGCCGACAACCGCAAGGCTTCGCTCGCAACGACAGTTTGAACTCGAGTTGGTAGGTGTGATGCGAACACACAAGGTCATCCGATTGTTGTCCGCAAAGATGGCGGGACACACCAGTCACGGCGCGATGCAACCGCTGCCGGCGAGGGCATTTGCTACGGCGTCGAGATTGCCGCGCTTCGCTCGCAATGACGTTTGGGAAAATCGAATGACCCTGGGCGTAGATAACCGAAAGGGTTCGCACGATGGGATGCGGGGCTATAATAGGCCAGTCTGCCGACTATGAGGAGTTTATCGATGGCCACGCAACAGGATCTGGAGTCGTTTGTCACATCGGCTACGTGTCCGGACGATTTTGACAGCTTTTGGGATGGAGTCCGGGCCGAGCTAGCCGAAATTCCGCTGGATGCGACGGCCGAGACCGACGCGCTGCGGAGCACGGACACGACCAAGGTGTACCAAGCCAAGTACCGGAGCCTCGGCGGGTTGGAGGTATTCGCCTGGTATGCCGTGCCGGCGAAGGGGGACGGGCCGTTCCCCGCGATTCTGCATCTGCCCGGGTACAAATCGGAGCCGGCCTTGAGACGGGACTGGGGAGCGAAGGGCGTGGCGGTGCTGTCGGTGGCCGTCAGAGGGAAATTGCCCAGCAGCGGGGAATTCAATCCCGGGTATCCTGGGCTGCTGACCAGCGGCGTGGAGGAACGAGACACGTACAGCTACAAGGGAGTGATCGCGGACTGCGTGCGCGGCGTGGACTTTTTGCTCTCTCGGCCAGAGGTCGATGCCGAACGCATCTACTGTTGCGGGAGCAGCCAGGGCGGTGGCCTGACCCTCATAACGTCCGCGCTGCGGCCGGAGATAAAGGCGGGCGTCGCGGGCTATCCGTTCCTGTGCTGTTTCCCGGAGTCGATGCGGATGCTACGCAGTTACCCATATGATGAGCTTTCATGCTATCAACGGGCGCACCCGGAGAAGGCGGAGCAGATGCTTCACACGCTGCGATATTTCGACGCGGTGAACTTTGCGCCTCGGATCAAGTGCCCCATGGTGGTTGGGATCGCCATGGAGGACGAGGTTTGCCCGCCGGAAACCAGCTACGCGGCGTACCGACTGCTGGGCGGCGAGCGGGAGTTGTGGCTTTTCCCGGAGTCTGGCCACGGCAACGCCCATGAATATCCGGCGCGGGAGCGGGCGTGGCTGGAAGAGCGCATCGGCGTGGGCCGGGCGGAGGTCGCGACACCATGACCACCGCGCAGGCAAACTCGGAGGCGTTCTGGGAAAGGATCGAGGCGCAACTGGGCGAGACCGATCCCGATATTGAGATAGAACGGGATGCGTTCTACTCGCAACCGGAGTGGGACGTGTTTCGGATGCGGTACACCGGCACCGGCGGGCACCGGCTGTTCGCGTGGCTGTCGATCCCAAAAGAGTTCGGGCCGCACAGTGACGGGTCGTTTCCCGCGCTGGTGCGGATGCCGGACTACGCGAGCGTGCATGACATCGTCTACACGCCGCTGCGGAACCACGTGGTGGTGATGAACGCGACCCACCGCGGGCAGAGGAACAGTGACAGCCAGGTGCGAGCCATCTATCCGGGGCTGCTGACGGACGGGATAGAGAGTTCGGATACGTACACGCTGTTCGGCGCCTACGCGGACGCGCTCCGCGCGGTAGATGTGTTAGGCATGCAGAACGCGGCGACGGTGGACACGGTGACGCTAATGGGCGCGGGACTGGGCGCCAGCCTAGCGCTGGCTACAGCGGCGCGCCGGTCGGGAGTATCGGCAGTGGCGGCGGACACGCCGTTGGCGCTGGGGCATTCGGCGGGCCTGGAGGCTGGTCTGGGTTATCCGTTGGCGGAATTGGGTGATTACCTGCGTATGTACCCAGACAGCCGGGAAGCGGTCGCAGGGCGGCTTGCGGTGGTCAATCCGCTAAACACGGCGTCGGAGGTGCGATGCCCGGTACTGATGAGCGCGGGGAGATTTGACCGGAGCGTTTGCCCGCTTTCGTTTGCAGAAGAATTGGCGGAGGCGCTGCCGGAGTGCGATTTCAGGGTCTACGACGGGGCTGCGGAAGGCGGCGGTCACATTCACGGTGAGGTGCGCGGGGCGTGGCTAGCGGCGCGTTTGGGCCTGGAAATTTCTTGACCCTTCGGGAAGGCGCTGCCTATAATTTTGTCGGCCCCCCTGTATTGGCCGAACTTTGGTGTTCCTTCTCATGCCTGACGCGCCTTCCGTAGAATTCATCGATCAACTCACCCGTGACGCCCTTGACGAGCTCAACGCCATCGGCGAGGCCGACGGGGCCGAGCAGTGGCGCGTGGCCTACCTGGGACGCAGGGGACGGTTGACGGGGTTGCTGCGATCGCTCCCCCAACTGGAGCCGGAGCAGCGGCGCGAGGTCGGTTCGCGGGCCAACCAGGCCAAGAACGCGCTGGAAGAGGCACTGGCGAAGCGGACGCGGGAAATCGCGCAGGCCGCCCTGGCGTCGCGGGACGCGTTGGACGTCACGCTGCCGGGCCGACCGGTTGTCACCGGGCGGCTGCATCCGACCACACAGATAGTGCGCGAGATCTGCAACGCGTTCATGGCCATGGGGTTCAGCGTGGTAGAAGGGCCGGAAGTTGAACTGGACCACTACAACTTCGAAATGCTCAACATACCGGCCGGCCATCCAGCGCGGGACATGTGGAACTCGCTGTGGGTGGATTATGTGAACGAAGAGGAGCAGCAACCAATGCTGCTGCGGACACACACGTCGCCGATGCAGGCGCGGGTGATGGAAGCGCAGGAGCCGCCGGTGAGAGTCGTGGTGCCGGGCAAGTGCTATCGCTACGAGGCGACCGACGCCACCCACGAATGGCATTTCTACCAGGTTGAAGGACTGGCGGTTGCTGAAGGGATCACCTTCGCCGATCTGAAGGGCACGCTTTACGAATTCGCCCGGCGGGTGTTCGGGGAAGACCGGCAGATACGGTTCCGGTGCGACTACTTCCCATTCGTCGAACCGGGCGTGGATATGTCCATCTCCAACTTTGTAGATCCGGAGACGGGAAGGCGGCCGATCAATCGCGACGAGGACTGGATCGAGATCATGGGCGCGGGGATGGTGCATCCGCGGGTCCTGGAAGGGGTCGGGTACGACCCACAGCGCTACACCGGGTTCGCGTTCGGTATGGGGCCGGAGCGCATCGGGATGCTGAAGTATGGGATTGACGACATCCGGCACTTCTACCGGAACGACGTGAGGTTTTTGCGGCAGTTCTAACGCGGAGGATCGATAGCACTGGTCTGGTTCCGTAGCATGATCGTAGAGGAGTACACTGACGCGAATGGGCACAGTCTATTTCGCCGCAGCTTCGAACAACTCGACGACCGCAGCCAGGCCCGGGTGATCGCTGGGATTGCCCGGATTGAACAAGGTAATCTCGGCAATACACGAAACCTCGGCGGCGGCCTATGGGAACGGCGCATTCTAGGGCGAGGATCCGGCCCCAGGTTGTACTACACGCAAATCGGCGGAGATTTGATTATATTGTTGGTGGTGGGCAGCAAAAGCTCCACGAGAGAACAGCAGGGCGATATAGGCCTGGCACGTGAGTACCTCGGGGAATGGGTAACGAGGACGAGGTGACGACGATGGAAAGTTGGATTAAAACCGCCCGAGAAGCGGTTAGACGCAGTCAAGTTGTGCGAGCCGAACTGCGCCAAGAAGCGAAATCCATGTTAGAAAATGGAGAACATGCTGCAGCAAAACGGATTTTCGAAGACATTCTAGAAGAAGAGACCCCGGACACGGATTACGGTACGGACGCTCCAATCAAATCAACATCGACGTCCACCTAGCCAAACCTGACCTGAGACTTTCAAACGGCAGAAACCGCCCGACAAAATCATGATCATCCCGTTTTCCTGGCTTTCGCAGTACGTTGACATTACGCTCGGCCCTGATGAGTTGGCGCATCGGCTGACCATGGGTGGCATCGAGGCGGGGGATGTGTTCACGCGCGGCGGCTGGGAAGGTTGCGTGGTTGGATACGTGCGGGCCACGAGGCCGCATCCCAACGCGGACAGCCTCACGTTGTGCGAAGTTGACCCGGGCGACGGACCGCCGCTGGAGGTGGTGTGCGGGGCGCCGAACGTTGCCGCCGGCCAGAAGATTTGTTTTGCGCGGCCGGGCGTGATGCTGCTGAACATGCACACGGGCCGACGGGAAGAGCTCAAGCCGGCAACAATACGCGGGGTGGTGTCGGAGGGCATGATCTGCTCCGAGGCGGAGTTGGAGATAAGCGACGAGCACGAAGGAATTATCGTGCTTTCGGACGACGCAGTGGTCGGTGCACCGCTGGACGAAGTGATGGGCGACACGTTCCTAGAGCTTGAGCTTACGCCAAATCGTGGCGACTGCCTTTCGATTCTGGGCGTAGCGCGGGAGATCGGAGCGATCACCGGGCAGGCGGTCCGCGTTCCGGAGATCGAATACGCGGAGTCAGACGTTCCGGTGGAGACATTGGCGCGGGTAACCATTGCCGATCCGGACCTATGCGCACGCTACACGGCCTCGGTGATTACCGGTATCAACATCGGGCCCTCGCCTCAATGGTTGCAGGAACGGCTGAATCGCGCCGGGTTGCGACCCATCAACAACGTGGTAGACGTCACCAACTACGTGATGCTGGAGTTCAACCAACCGCTGCACGCCTTTGACCTGGACGCGGTGACGGACCGCCACGTAGTGGTACGCCGGGCGACCGAGGGCGAGGAGTTCACGACGCTGGACGGAGTGGGCCGCAAACTGTCTGCCGACAACCTCCTGATCGCGGACCCGGCGCGGGCCATCGGAATTGGCGGCGTGATGGGGGGGGCGAACAGCGAAATCACAGCGAACACGACCAACATGCTGTTGGAATCGGCGACGTTCCATCCCCTGAACAACCGGCGCACTTCGACGGACCTGAACCTGCGGACGGAGGCGAGCCTGCGCTTCGAGAAGGGGCTACGGCCTGAGCTGGCTCCCATTGCCCTGCGCCGTGCGACACAGCTGATACTGGAAACGGCCGGAGGGCAAGCGGCTGCGGGGATCATTGACGTGCTCCCCGATGGGGACGCTGAGGTTCCGGCCGTTCCGCTGACGGTGGCGCGGCTGCGGCAGGTGCTGGGAATGGACCTGGACATCACTCGCGCGGAGACGGTGCTGGAGAGCTTGGGAATCACAACGAGGCGCACGAGTCCGGACAGCCTCGAGGCGGACCCGCCGTACTGGCGGAGCGACATCGCCATCGAAGAGGACTTGATCGAAGAAGTGATCCGCACAATCGGGTACGACGAAGTGCCGACCACGATGCTTTCGTCGCCGATACCGTACCACCGGCCCAACCCGATGACGGCGTTGAAGGACGGACTGCGCGACGCCCTGTCGGCGGCGGGGATGCAAGAGACGATCAGCTACCCGTTGATCAGCCTGGAGGACCTGGACCGGCTGAGCAGCAACAGCGATGCCGGTGGAGAAACAGCGCTACTAAGGGTGACGAACCCGATGGCCGTCGACCAGGACATCTTGCGGCCGACGCTGGCGGCCAGCATCCTGAACACACTGGCATACAACCAGGGGCACAACGACGGCGGGTTCCGGCTGTTCGAACTGGGCAGGGCCTTCATCCCGCAAACCACGGGACTGCCAGTGGAACGGGAGATGGTGGCAGGCGTCATGTCCGGACTGCGTTACGATGACAACTGGCTGAGCTCCGGCGAAACACTGGACTTTTTCGATCTTTCTGGAACGTTGGCAGCCGCGTTGGATCGCGTGGGTATCACGGCTTCGTGGGAATCGGACGACCAACCCATGTTCCATCCGGGACGTTGCGCCAAGGTGGCGGCGGGTTCGGGTCCCGCAATCGACGTGGGCACCATCGGGGAATTGCATCCCGACATTCGCGAGGCGTTTGACCTGGGCCCGGACCCGGTGGTCTATTTCGAGGTGCGATTGGACGATCTGCTGGAAGCGGGCACGGGCGCCGGTCGGTTCGAGTCGTTGTCACGGTTCCCGGCGGCGAATCGCGACCTGGCGCTGGTGGTGCCGGCGGACGTGCCGGCGGCCAAGGTCCAGAGCCTCATACAAAGGGTGCGGCTGGTGGAACGGGCCGAGTTGTTCGACGTGTACGCCGGAGAAAACGTGCCGGAGGGTACGCGTTCGCTGGCCTTCCGCATCCGATTCCGGGCCCCGGACAGGACGTTGACCGCCGAGGAAGTGAACCGGGCGATGAATGGATTGACGCGGGCGCTTGAAAGGGAAGTCGGGGCGACGGTGCGGTCGTAACGCACCGGGGTCTTTCCAAAGATGATCCGTCCTTCCGGTGAATGCGGAAATCGAGAACGTTTCGCTGATGCGCTGCTATGGATTCCTTTGTTTACATGCGTAGTTCTTGCCATTGCAACAGTAGCGTGCGGATCCTCATCTTCTCAAATTTTTCGGAGTTTATGAGTGAGTTGGAAGCCGGGGCAAGTTGCGAAGAACTTTTCGCCAAGCGAAGCCTCGAACCTAGCGACCCCATCATTGACCAAATAGGGACCAAATAGTCATAGAGTTAAGTTTCATCGGTTGCTATTCGAGCTCGTCTGAACGGGGGACCTGGCTGAACAACCTGCAAATCCAGAATCCGAGGAATCCAGTTTCACGGTGGACGAATATAGGCTCTATCGAAGTGTGATTAACACGCCCTTATCTGTTCCAGAAGATCGAGTTATGCAAAACGCCGCTGAAGAGTATGGCGTTACCATCCAAGAGGACGATTTGATAGTGGAAAAGGTGATGCTGGTCTTGGCAACTAAAAGTTGGCATGGCCGTCCAGAAGCCGAAATACGCCGCGCATCTGACTGGCAAGGTGAAACCAAATAAAGTCAGAGTGCAGTAACGCCGAACAATTAGAAACCCATATTGACCGTGCGCAGCAATGACGGGAACGTCCGGAAACACGATTGACGACGACCGCGGAAAGGCTCTGTTCGCGCACACCGACTAGCCAGAGCCAGAGGGCAAGTATGGTACGATTATTTGTCGCCTGCCGCACCCCACGCCTGCTACGGACGTAATTGCCATGACTACTCACGCGCACCCGAGAGACCTGCACGCCCACGATGCCCATGGCGACGGCGACCACGAGAGTATCCATGACCACGATCAGCATGAGCGTGGAGACCACGGCCACAGTGGACACCATCGTGGCCATCACAATGGCCACGGTCACGAGGACATGCTGGAGGTGGAGCAGGCTTTCGAGCGAATCATCGCCCACTTCAGCCCGCTGGACGCGGTGGAACTGCCGGTGCTGGAATGCCTGGGTATGGTACTGGCAGAGGACGTCACCTCACCGCTGAACCTGCCACCGCTAGCCAACTCGGCAATGGACGGCTACGCCGTGCTGAACGAGGATATCGCCGCGGCCAACGATGTGGCACCGACACTGGCGGTGATCTCGGCGGTTGCGGCGGGACAGGTCTCGGATCAGACCGTTACCAGGGGCAACGCGATCCGGATCATGACGGGCGCGCCGGTGCCCAACGGCGCAGACACCGTAGTCCCCTTCGAGGAGACGGACGAACTGGAACGCAGGGGCGCCGGAACTCCATTGGACGAAATCGTTATCCGAAAGGCCCTGCCATTGGGCAGCAACGTGAGGCCAGCGGGCGAGGACGTGCGAGCGGGGGAGTTGGTGTTGACGGCCGGTACGGTGGTTCGCCCGGCGGAAGCCGGAGTGCTGGCGTCGCTGGGCCTGGCCAACGCGAGGGTGATCCGACGACCGGTAGTCGCGGTGCTGTCCACTGGGGACGAGTTGACCACGGTGGGCAATGATTTGGCGCCGGGTCACATCTACGACAGCAACAGCAGCAGCGTGGCCGCCGCCGTCCGAGCGGCCGGCGGCGTGGCGAAGATAATCGGCATCGCGCGGGACAACTTGGACGACCTGCATCGCTGCATCGACGCCGCGTCGGACGCGGACCTGCTGGTCACGTCGGCCGGCGTGTCCAAGGGCGACTACGACATGGTCAAGGACGTGCTGGAGCAGCGTGGAGACATGAACTTCTGGTCGGTGCGGATGCGGCCGGCCAAGCCGTTGGCGTTCGGGCTGATCCAGCGCGAAGGACGCCAGCCACTGCCTTTGCTAGGCTTGCCAGGGAACCCGGTCAGCGCGCTGCTGGCGTTCGAAATGTTCGGTCGCGCGGCCGTGCGCCGCATGTTGGGACGGGACCTGCTGGCCCGCCCCGTGGTGGAAGGGGTGCTCACCGGGCCGATATTCAACAGTGATGGGCGCCGGGTGTACGCCCGGGTCGAGGTCGAACGACGCGACGGCACCTGGTACGCCACACCGACTGGGCCGCAGGGATCCAACATCCTGACATCGTTGTCCAAGGCCAACGGACTAGCGATCTGCCCGGCCGACCTACCACGAAAGAACGCCGGACAAGCCGTAAAGATCATAATGCTGGACTGGAATGAAGAGGTTAACGCATGACGACCACCGTCACGGGAAATAGCAGATCGGCGGGACCGGAATACCGGTTCAGCCTGGAAAGGCTGGAAGAATTGAACCGGTCTCCGATTCCCTTGCTCCTGTCCCGGCTAAGCACCGCATGCCCGTCGTTTGGCAAAACGCCGGACGAGATCGCCGACGCGTCCGACCTGGTGAAAGAGATCAGGGCGCATTGCGCCGGCGACAGCGAGTTCATACAGTCTTCGATGCCGTTACAGGAGATCGTGTTCCGCATGATGCTGCTGCACGGAGACGGGCCCATGACACTGTCCGAGTTGCACCTCGAACTGACCGAAACATGGTCGACGCCACTCCGTCCCATCACGCTGACGGTGAACGGACTGGCCAGGGTGCTGGACAGCGATGTTTTCTACGGCTTTGCCGCGACCCGGGTTGAAGAGCCTGAGCCTGAAGAAGAGGTCAACAGCGCACTCATGCTGGCCGCGGCAACCGCGGAAGAAGATGAGCAGTTGACCAGGATATTGGAGGTTCTCGCCGCAGACGACGATGACGAGGATGAAGACCTGTTCGGTGAAGACGACCTGGACGACGAGGACGAAGACCTATTTGAAGACGACGCGGAAGTAGATGAAGCGGAATGAGAACGGTGCGGGTCCTGGCCGCCACCGGCCCACGGAAGCGACAGGATTGAGGGCGAGCTGAGCACCCACCGCGATCGAAACTGTAGAGGCGATTTCGCTACTCGACGGGTTAGAGTGGCCGAGACTACGTCTGGCTCAGTAAAGGTATTAGCTTGTCCATCAAGGCCTCGACGTCGTCGAGCCCTTCTGCGACTTCGAAAGTCTGCATCGTGTTCTCGTAGAAGTTCTCGTGCAAGGCACTGGCCGTGTTGAACAGCCGGCGTATGTCTCCGTCTCCGGTCTCAGCCCGGAGCCGGCTGACGGTGACGAGGTGGTGTCGGTGCCGGCTGTGTTCCCAGCCGCGCTGCTCGGCGACGGCCTTGAGGATTTGGGCGGTGGCGCCCCATCCCTTCTCGGATGCCTGCGGGAGATCGGCGTCGGCGAGTTCCTGTCTGGCCTGCGTCAAGAAATGCTCGCTGGCTTGTTGATACTGTTGGGTGGTCACTTGGGGCTCCTGCTGCTGTTTTTGGAGGTTAGCAACTGCGGCTTGCCTTGGCAATGATGCCTGCGTGGCCTTCATGATGATGTTCGAATCTGAGTAGCGAAATCGCCTCGAAACTGTAACGTGATCGTTGACTGCCCGGTAGGCCGCCGCTAGAATAGTGCAACGATGAGCGGTTGGGACTGGAACCAGTCCCAACCTTGTACATTACGCACTACCGAGGAGGTGTCGCCATAGCCAGACAGTACAGGGTCAACGAACAGATACGCGTCCCAAGGGTAAGAGTAATTGGAGAAGATGGCGAGCAGCTTGGCGTGATGACGGTGTCCGACGCTCTCTCCAGGGCGCGGACGAATGACCTTGACTTGGTGGAAGTGGCGCCAAACGCCGACCCGCCGGTCGCGCGGCTGCTGGACTACGGAAAACTCCGATACCTCACGTCCAAGAAGGAGCGCGAGACCCGCAAATCCCAGAAAAGCAACGAGCTGAAGGAAGTCCGGTTCCGCCCCAACATCGGCACCCACGACTTTGACGCCAAGCTGCGCAAGGTGCGGCAATTCATCGGTAACGGTGACAAGGTCAAGCTGACGGTCAGGTTCCGCGGACGAGAGGCAGTGCACCAGCAAAACGGCCTTTCGCTGCTGAAACGGGTCGCGGAAGAGTTGAAAGACGACGTTCGTTTGGAGCAGCAGCCTTCGATGGAAGGAAGGGCCATGTCGATGGTCCTGATACCGAGTCCGACGGTGGTAGCGCGCAACGAACGAAAGGAACCAGTAGCTACGGAATAATCGCACATGCCCAAACTGAAAACCCACAAAGGGGCCAAAGCCCGCATACACGTGACGGGTTCCGGCAAGCTGCTCCGCCGCAAGCGGATGAGCAGCCACCTGAGGCGCAAGAAGCCAAAGAAGGTCACGCGGAAATTCGCGCAGAAGATCGGCCTCGCCGACGCTGACGTGAAGCGCCTGAGCCGGCTGATACCCTACGACGTCTAAACTGGAGAATCCTTAACCGTGCCAAGAGTCAAGAGGGGCGTGACCAAACGCGCCCGACACAAGAAGATCCTGAAGGCTGCCAAGGGATACCAAGCGTCCTCAGGACGCAACTACAAGTGGGCCAAAGAGGCGTTGATGCACGCGTGGAGCCACGCGTACCGGCATCGGCGGCAGCGCAAGGGCGAATTCCGACGCCTTTGGATCGTCCGCATCGGCGCGGCGTGCCGCCAGCACGATATGACCTACAGCCAATTCATGCACGGCCTGAGCGTCGCAGAAATCGAGATTGACCGCAAGATGCTAGCGGATATCGCAGTGCGGGATCCCGATGCCTTCGAGCGGTTGGTCGAGGTCTCCAGGGGAGCGGCCGCAACAGTCCAGTAACCTGATCTTGGCACACCGGACAATGGGAGTAGGGGCGAATGATTGTTCGCCCCTACTGCTTGACGGTTCCCCAGGAAATCAGGGCAGGATCGGATTGGTCGCACGCGTGCAGGATCAGATCGCGGCCGTCCTCCAGCGGGCTGACCGGAGCCGCCGGCAACACCGATGCATGATCCCGGTCGCGCTTCGCCCTCAACTACGCGCAAGGCAAGGCGTCCTGCGGCCAGCCATTCGAAGCGCTGGAAGGGGGGATTGGCCGTTGCACGGCCGGAGCATAAGTTGAGCACCGGGATCCGCTTGGGCGGCCTCCAAGCACAGACCGTATCCGGTCAGCAAAACGCTCCAACTTCTAGCATCTCCCGTCATAGCAAACAGCTGGTCCGGGGAGTTGGGTTTGCAGGTGTGTGCCGGCAACGGCGCATCCAAGCGGATATTGGCTCCGAAGCCAGCGACATCTATGCAGTAGCCCTGCGGGTCGTCCAGATTGTCTCGGAGGCGCAGCAGGGCAGGCGTCTCGGTCGGTCCTACAGGCGGAACGGACGTTGGCTGAGGCGTAGGCGTTGGGGTGGAAACGGGCCGCGAGGGTGTGCTGACTGACGGTACACGGTTGGTGGCCACATTTGCGGTGTGGGAGGGTCGGACGGTGACAGTGGCGACGAGGTCCACCGAAGACCTCGCGCTGATAGTCGGGCTAGCGGCCGGTTCAAAAGGAATGGGAGAAGCTGGGTCAGCGGCGCAAGCGACTATCGTGCCGGCCGTAGCGAACAGGAGGCCGCAGAGCAGCCACTCCGAACGCACGGTCAGTCGTGGAAGCGTTGCAACAGCTGGTAGAGGGCCTCGGCTCCGAACTCCAACGCCGAGACAGGCACGCGCTCATTGGCGGCGTGGATGGTCTTGAGGAAGTCGAAGTCGGCGGGCAGGTTCATGGGCATCCAACCGTAAGTCTGGATACCGAGTGCGGCGAAATGGCGTCCGTCGGTGCCGGCTGGCATCAGCATGGGTACGGAGACACCCTCGGGGTCCTGTTCCCGGATGATGTCGGAGAGGGTGTCGAAGAGGCCCATGTTGAGGACCCAAGGTTTGGGCTCGAAGCGGACGGCCTGGAGCTCGATGTTCGGACCAGCAATGTGCTGCAACTCACCGAGCAGGTCCTCGGCGTCGTAGCCGGGGAGCATTCGGCAATCCAGCGTGACAGTCACCTCGCTGGGGATGACGTTGGTCTTTTCGCCACCAGCGATGACTGTGGCGTTGGCGGTGTGACGGAACAGGGGCTCCATTTCGCGCCCCACGGTTCCGATGCGACGCAGCATGCGCCCGGTGAACGCGGGGTTCAGGAGCAGCCGCAAGAACGCGCCGTCGGCCAAGGGCAAGCGGCCGGCCATAGCCTCGATCATCGTGCGGGTGACGGGATGGACGTGGAAAGGTAGCGGCGTACGGTCGAGCTTGACCAGAAACTCGGACATACGGGTGGGAGCGGTGTCGTGGTGCACGAGAGAGCCGTGTCCGCCCGGTCCGCGGGCGACTGCCTGGACGCGGCATCCTTGCTTCTCGGCCACCTGGACCATATAGAACTTGCGGCCACGGTAGGTCTTGCTGAAGCCGCCGAACTCGCCGACGGCGTAGCGCACGCCTTCGAACAACTCGGGGTGGGACCGCGACAGCCAAGCAGCACCGGTGTTGCCGCCGGCCTCCTCGTCGCTGACCAACGCCAGGATCACGTCGCCGGGCAGGTTGGCATCTTCCTGGTGGGCGCGAATGAAGGCGTCCATCATCATAGCGATGCCGCCCTTCATGTCCAAAGCACCGCGTCCCCAGACATAGTCGTCCTGCAGGCGACCCTCGAAGGGCGGGACGTCCCAAGGCTGGGAAGCCGTGGGAACCACGTCGATATGGCCGTAGAGAAGGAGAGGTGGGGCGAGGCCAAGGCCGGGCAGGCGGGAGATCACGTTGAGGCGGTCGGGGTCGTCACCGACGAGCTCAGCGGCTATGCCAGCTTCACCGAGCACATCCCGGCAATATGCGGCACACGCGCTCTCGTTGCCGGGAGGGTTGGTGGTGTCGAAGCGGATGAGCTTCCGGAGGAGCTCGGCTACGGGGGGTCGGACTCCGGTTGAAGGCGACGCGGAGACCATGGGTTCACCAGTCCCGGCGAACGGGAAACGACTAGCGAGTTTCCTCGTCGTCGCCGAGATCCGCGCCCAAGCCCTGGAGGAATTCTTCGATGCTGGACGGCAACGGCGTGGTTGGCTCGGCCCGCTCGTCGGCGCCATATTCGTTGTCGTACATCTCTTCGATACGAGTGAGCACGTCGCCGGTGGGGATCTGCCCGTCGTTGGAAGTGAGTTCGTCGTACTGCTTCTGGCCGCGTTCGGTCTGCGCGATGTAGTCAGGCAGGTTGTACAAACGACACAGAAGATCCATCATCCGAGCCGCGCCCTGGTGATCGTCGTTCAGGGTGAGGTACTGGGGCAAGTGCACGACGAACGCTCGCGTCTCCACGCCCGCCTGAGAGGCAGCCTCGCTGACGGTGTACGTGATGGTGGTGGGGCCCTCATAACTGCTGGCACGAGCGTTGGCGATCTGGTAGTCGCGTTCCACGTTCTCACCGGTCCCCAAACCGGAAATAACGAGCGGGCGGGTGTGCGGGACCATATCGTACATACCGCCGATGAGGGCATACTGCTTCACGCCAAAGTGTTTGATGATCTCCAGCAAAGCGTCGGAGTAGTCCTCGCCGTAGAGATGGGGCTCAAGGAGATGCGCCGTCAGCAGGTGAGGGCCGTCCTCAGGATTAGCGTAACGGATGATGGTATTGGGGATAGTGACCTCGCGCTGGCCGTTGACGAGGTAGGAGCGCGGGCGATAGCGGGTGAAATCGTAGTAACGGCCGGGGCGATAAAGGCGGCCGAGTTCCTGGCTACGCAGGTGGCGCTCAATCCTGCCTAAGGATAAACTGCCCACGTTTCCCACGTCGATCCACGGGCGGAGCACAGCCAGCAGGTGCGGGTCGTGCAGTTCCGGCACCGGTTCGACAATATCAAATTCACCAATACGCATAACAACCTCACCGTATCAGTCGGCTACCGCAGCGTCAAGGAACGGGTGCAGCCGTCTTTCATGGTCATGCGACCCCGAAACGTTCGCCACAGTCCTGCCGGGTTACCCACCATGAGTTATCGGGCTCCGTGGCAACCCGCGGCACAGGTCAAATCACCAGCGGGGTTTCACGCCAACGGAGACCGGCGAAAGCAGATTTCGGCGAACCGGAACGTCCGCATAATTCGGCGCCGCTAGCACTGGCCCATCTGGGTCAGAACGCCCTCACGCCAGGCGGTCACGCCGCCCTTGATGGTGGCAAATGTGTCGAGACGGAGTGCGCCGTCGACGTTGTGGCCGGCCATATCGTGCCAGACGAACCGACCCTGGCGCTTTTCCCAAACGGCGGCATCGCCTTCCATGCCGACGGCCAAAGACCCAATGCTGTCCTGCAGCCCGAGGATCTGGGCGGGCCGACTGGTGCTGGCGGCAACGGCGTCGGCCAGCGGCATGCCCATGGCGTGGAACTTGCTGACCAGGTCGTTCATCAGGTAGACGATGCGGCCCGGCGGCGCGATGTGGACGTCGGTGCTGATGGTATCGGGGACGATGCCCTGATCCATGGCGGCTTTGACCACCTCGACATCGCAATGGACCCCCGCGTGTCCGACGTCCATGATGACGCCACGGTCGGCGGCCGCGCGGACCTCGGGCCGGACCTTACCGGCGTTATCCAGCATGTTGTCGGGGTGACCGTTGAAGGCATGGGTGGAAATGTCGCCGGGACCGAGATGCTCCAGCACGTCGGGCAAGGGTATGGGCGTGCCGCTGACGTGGACCATGAGGCGAACGCCGGCCTCGGAGGCGGCTTCGCGGGCGCGCGCCATGGCCTCGTGGGCGTTCCACCGGGCGACAGCATCGTAGTGCATGCGAACCTTGACACCAAATACGAAATCGGGGTTTTCCCTAATGGCCTGCACCGTCTGCTCCACGTCGATGACGCGCATGTCGTGCAAACCACCGCCGAGGACGCGATTGGCGGCCAAACCGACGGCCCCGATGTGCAGGAAGGCAATCAGGCGGGTACGGTGCGCCGGAAAGACATAGTCGCGCATGGCGCCGTAGTTGAGAAAACCGGCGCTGCCGGCGTCAACGCCGGTGGTCACCCCGCTGCCAAGGCAGGTCTGGTCGGCATGCACGGCGCTGCCGCTGCCGCCGTGGTAGAAATGGCCGTGCAGATCGATGAGGCCCGGGGTGATCAATTTGCCGTTAGCGTCGATGGCCTGAGAAGCAGTGGCCGGGTCAATGTGCGCGGCGACAGCGGCGACCTTGCCGTCCTTGAATGCGATGTCGCGGGGTTCGTCGTTGATGCCCTGCGCCGGGTCAAGCAGATTGCCGCCGGACAGCACCAGATCGTAAGTGGCGGTGGTCATCGGATAGGTTCCCTCCAACCGACGTCGAACGCGAAGTCCGGAACGCGGATTCGGCCTGGAGCACGGATTTGGCGCGGAAAGGTCTCCCGGCCCGCTGCCGAAACCCAGCGATCGGGGACTACTCTTCGTCCCAGTAATAGTCTTCGGCGGCGATGTTTTCCTGCCACCAGCGACGCAAACGGGGAAGCACCAATTCCTTGGGCTTACGGAAATCGGCTTCGACGAAATCAAGCGAATCGTTAAGTGGCTTGGCCTCCCACTTCTCGATGGCTTCGAGCATGAAACGCCGTACCATATCCGGGGAACGGGATTCGAGGCGACCCAATTGGTAGGCCAGCGTGACGGCCATCTGCATCTGCGAAATCCGCTCGTGGGCATCCTCATCGCGCAGGTTTTCGGGCATAGCGCCGGATTGGTCGATGAAATCGTCCAGCACCTGGCCAATGATCAGCGGAGGATCATTTTCGTCTTGTTCCGGGAGGAACTCGACCAATCGGTCGGCAAGGTCGGCGACGCCCTCTTCAGGCAGAGCGTAATCGGCCCAGCGATCATCGGCGGGTTCCGGGTTGGGAGTAAACTGGTCGTCGCTCATTGCATCGTCCTGAGCCCCAAGCTGTTCAAACAATTGTATCACGCACCTATTACAAGGATAATTCTCAGCAATATGACGGTATTACTCTCAAATGTTAACGTTTCAATACAGACCGAGGTTCCGGACGGATACGAAGGAATTGACGATGTGGAGTGGCTCGATTCGGTGGTCCGCAGCGGACTGGCGCAGGCAATGCCAGCGGATGCGCCGGGCCAGGTGAGCCTACTCCTGACGGATGACGCGACGGTCCGCGAGCTCAACAGGGAGTACCGAGGATTGGACGCGACGACCGACGTGCTGTCGTTTTCGTTCGAGCACTGGGGACGATGGGAGGGAGATCAGGAGGCTCCGGAAACCCGGGGAGAAGACCGGTCGGAGTGGCCGATGCCGGACGACGAGCCGCCACCGCTGGGGGAGATAGTGGTTTCGGTTCCGCAGGCCGCGCGGCAGGCGGAGAGCCAAGGGGTGCCGCTACGGCGCGAGCTGGCGCTGCTGATCGTGCACGGAACGCTGCACCTGCTGGATCACGACCACTATGAAGACGATGAACGGGAGGCGATGCAGGCGCTGGAAGTGACGGCGTTGGCGGGGGTATTCCCCGACGCGCCGGATCAGGCAGTAAGCGAGAAGTAGGTAATCGCTGCCTGGATACCGACGTAGGCCAGCGTGGAGACGATCAGGGCCCAAATGCCGGCCGCCAGATCGTCCAGCATGATTCCCCAGCCGCCGTGGAGGTCTTCGAGTCCCCGGCAGGGCCAGGGTTTGAGGGTGTCGAAAGCGCGGAAGGCGAAAAAGCACAGGGCCACCCACCACAGCGGCCACCAGGGCACGGTGAGCGCGTCAGGAAGAATCCAGGCGGCCCAGGCGGTAGGGATCAACGTAACCCACATACCGACGAACTCGTCCCACACTGCGGAACCGGGATCGGGGTTGGCGTCGGTGGACATACGGCCGGTGGCCCAGACCCCGACAGCCATCCCGCCGACGATCAGGACCGCCAGGATCAGCAGGCGCGTCAGCGTCACCCACGGGCCTTCAGCGGGGAGCAGGAACATCAGGGCGCAATAAATCACGACAGCAGCCGCGGCACCGGCGGTTCCCGGAGCCATGGGGCACAATCCGCTGAAGAATCCGCTGCCGATGAACCAGGCCAGGCGGTTCATCCAGGACATTCGGCGCAGGTCAGGCGTAGCCCAGCCGGTCCAGATCATGCTCGCTGAGGCCCAAGTAGTGACCGATTTCGTGCAAGAGGGTCGTCCGCACTTCGCGAACAACATCATCGTGGGTGTCGCAGATATCCAACATAGGCAACCGATAGATGTAGATGCGGTCGGGCATCATGGGATCGGCGGCGTAACGGTCGACGAGAGGAACACCGACGTAGAGGCCGAGGAGGGTATCGCCGTGATGGTGGTCGAGCGGATCGTCGGTGTCCGCCGCTTCGGGACCCGGGACGTCCTCAATGAGGATATCCAGGTTGTCCAGCGTGTCGCGGAGTGACTCGGGCAACTCCCAGTAGGCCTGTTGGACCAGACCCTCAAATTCGCGGGGGCTCATTCGGGCTGGGTGGCTAGTTGCCGGAAACCCGGGATCGGATGGACTTAAGGATGTCGACGTTGGGTTTGTCGGGCCCGCGGTTGTCCTTATCGTAGCCGGGAACCTCGAGGAAGAAGGGCACGTCCGCGAAGGCGGGATGAGACATGATGTTGGTGAAGCCCTGTTCACCAATCAGGCCGTCGCCGATGTTGTCGTGGCGGTCCACGCCGGAGCCACAGGGACGCTTGGAATCGTTGGCGTGAACGGCGCTGAGGCGATCCAGACCGATATCGCGGTCGAACTCGTCGATCATGCCAGTGACGCCTTCGGGGTTGGTCAGATCGTACCCGGCGGCGAAGGCGTGCTGCGTGTCCAGGCAGATGCCGAGGCGGGGGCTGTCCACGGCGCGCATGACGTCGCCCAATTCGCTGAACTTGGCGCCGATGTGCTGACCCATGCCGGCCATGTTCTCGAGGCACAGCAACGGACCTTCGGGGGACTGATCCAGGACGCGGCCAATGCTGTCCACAACCTGCTGGAAAACGCCGTCGTACCCCGCACCGCCATGGCTGCCGGGATGGAAGATTACGCCACCGGCGCCGATCTGGTCGGCCAGCTGCATGTACTGGACCAACGAGGTAACGGACTTATCGACGTTTTCGGGATTGGAGTTGCCCAGGTTAATCAGATAGATCGCATGCAGGAAGGGCGGCGCCAACCCGGCCGACGCGTTCTTCTCACGGAAGGCATCCGCCTGGGCGTCGGTGAGAGCCTTGAACCGCCACGAGCGCGTAGACGAACCGAATATCTGAACGGCCTCGGCGCCGATGTCCACGGCGCGATCCACAGCGTTACCGATGCCGCCGGCGGCGGACACGTGCGCACCAATAATCATTCCAATTGCCTCGGTAGTTGCCCGGCAGACACCGGCGAGATGGGACTGAGGAACAGTATCGCAGAAACCGGCCGTCGTTTACCATGACGGCGATGACGCTTTCGTCCATTCCCCAAACCATGTCCGCGCTGTCGCTAGTGGAAGCCGGCAATCCACCCACCCTGGCGATTGTGGAACGCGGGGTCCCGACCCCAGGGCCCGGCGAGGCGCTGCTGCAGGTGGATGCCGGCGGATTCTGCCATCACGACTACCTGGTGATGTCCGGGACGCTGCGGCGCGGGGTAGCGCAGGGAGTCGTCCTGGGGCACGAAATAGCAGGGACGGTGGTCGCATTGGGGGAAGGCTCCGCAGTGTTTCGGGAAGGAGACCCGGTGGTCAGCCTGCTCACCGCGGCGTGCGGCCGGTGCTCACGGTGCCTAGAGGGCCGAGAACACAGATGCTTGAACGGCGCGGGGATCGGCCACGGGCGAGACGGCGGGTTCGCGGAGTTTGTTGCGCTGCCGGAAACGGCGTTGGTGGCCGTCCCTGACGGGGTGTCGCCGGAGCGGGCAGCGCTGCTTGCCTGTCCGGCGGGTGTTGCGCTGTCGGGGGTCGACAATGCGGAGGTCTCGGCCGGAGAAACGGTAGTGGTCACGGGAGCGGGAGGCGGACTGGGAAGCCACGCGGTGCAACTGGCGGCGGCCAAGGGAGCGCAGGTCATCGCCGTCACATCATCACCGGACAAGGCGGCCGGCCTGGAAAACTTGGGCGCAACGATGGTGATTGAGCTGGGGGACGGGCTGGATCTCTCGGGGGTCGTCATGGCCGTCACGGACGACCAGGGAGCCGATGTGGTGATCGACACGGTCGGTCCTCCGATGTGGCCCGACGTGCTGCGATGCCTAGGGCAATACGGACGCATGGCGTTGCTGGGGGACGTGACCGGGGAGCCGGCGCCCATCAGCCTAGCCGAAGTGATATTCCGGGACCTGCGCCTAACGGGCGTGTCCGGGGTCTCGCGGGGCACGCTGGAGCGGTGCGTCGAGATGGCAGCGACGGGTCAGCTGGAGCCAGTGGTCGCGGATGTTCTGCCACTCACCGCGCAGAGGGTTGAAGAGGCGATCCGGCTGGTGGAGGAGCGGAGACCGCTGGGACGCGTGGTTTTGGTGCCCTGAACGGCTAATCGTGCTAATCGCGAAACCGGTCCGGGGTGTTTCTCCATCCAGAGCTCTGCGTCGGTTACACCGGACCGGCGAACCGCGTCGGCCAAGGTTCCTTGCAGGATTTCGCCTCTGTGCCGATGAACAATCATCGTCAAGTTCAGCCAGTGGTGACGGAGCTTATGACGCCGCCCCCGGTTATTCACCCGGACGAACCCCATCCGGAAGTATGCCGAAAGCACGTCCGCTGTTTTGAGGTTACGAAAGTACCTCGGCAAGGCCTTCTAGCTCGCTGCTCCCGTAACCAGGAAAGCGAACCTGGGCCAAGCCGCCAATTCTTCGTCGGTCATTGCCCTCGATTCCACCATGTGGCTGTCTATGGCAATGACAACATTTTCCTCTTCCGCCTCCATCAGGGTGGCGGCTTTTTCGCGTTCCGCCGTGGCGGTTTCCAGCGGGTCGTCGTCCTCAAGGCAAAAGTGAATAAGGTCAGCGGCCATGGCCAGGGCTTCCGCTACGGTTTCACCGTCGGTCACGCAACCGGCCAGCGACGGAGAGACCGCGACCCAGTAGCCGTTGGGCATACCGTCGTCCGGAGGATATTGCTTCAGTATGACTTCGTACTCCGCCATGATTTCGCCTGCTCTCCTAATCCTACGTAGCAGATGGCTGGCGGCGACCGAGGGTAAAGACGCGGCCGAACTCGCGACGTTCCCAGATAACCAGGAACTGGGCCGCGATGAAGATGGAGCTATAGGTTCCGACGACCACGCCGATGGCCACCACCAAAAGGAGTTCCCGGATCGATGCGCCGCCGATGAGCAGCATGGCCAGCAGCACCAGCAACGTGGTGAAGCTGGTGTTGACGGACCGGGCCACGCTCTCGATGATGCTGAGGTTCACGGTGTCTTCAAGGCTGCGGTCGGGCACCCGGATGGAATTCTCGCGGATGCGGTCGAACACCACGATGGTGTCGTTGACCGAGTATCCGGCGACGGTGAGGATACCGACGATGAACATGGAGTTGACCTCCATGCCCAAGACGCGGCCGAGGATGGAGAACACGCCGAGGACGATCACGGTGTCGTGAACGAGGGTCACGACCGCGGCCACGCCATAGCGATGGGCACGGGGAACCCGGCGGAAGGCGTACCAGATGTAGCCGAGGATGAAGACGGAGGCGACCAACAGGGCCAGGAAGGTGTTGCGGACGGTCTCCTGAGCAATGATGGGTGACACAGTATCGACGCCGGAGGCATCGATGGGACCGATTCGCGCCTCAAGGGCGTCCTCGATGCGCTGGCGCTCGGAGGACCCGCCGTCAGAGGGCTCTTCGAGCACGCGGGTGCGGATCAAAACGGAGCGGTCACCCACGGCCTGGACCTTCGCCTGAGGATGGCCGACGGTGGACAAAAGGTCGCGGACAGCGACAGTGCTCGCCGGATCCTCAAAAGCGACGGTCAGAACCGAACCGCTAGAGAAGTCGATTCCGGCTTTGAGACCGGAGCCGCCGCTGGCCCAGCCGGGCGGGGCAATCATGGACAGCAGACCGGGGATAATCAGCAGGGCCGAAAATACAAAGTACCAGCCGCGCTTGCCGACGATATTGAACATTCGTTATTGGCCCCCCTGGGCCGACTGAGGGCGCTGCCCAGTAGACCGGGGTTGGATCTTTTCCGGGGTGAACAGACTGGCGGTGCGGCCCAGAGCCGTGGCCTGAAAGGCCTGGAGCAAGTTGCGGCTGACCACGACTGCGGTGAACATGCTTACGATCACGCCAACCAACAGGGTCAGGGCAAAGCCGTTGATCAATCCACCGCCCAGGCGGTTGCCGAACCACAGGAGCACGACGCAGGTAATCAGCGTACTGACATTACCGTCCCGGATAGCGGGCCAAGCACGGTTGAAGCCCACCTGCATTGCCGAACCCAGGGAGCGGCCCAGCCGGATCTCCTCCTTGATGCGCTCGAAGATCAGGATGTTTGCATCGACGGCGAGACCGATGGAAAGGATGAAACCGCCAATGTGAGGCAAGGTGAGGGTGATGGGCACCAATTTGAAGATGGCCAGCGTCATGACGGCGTAACAGACGAGGGCGACGGCGGCGACGACGCCGGCGGCGCGGTAGTAGGCGATGACGAAGATGAGCACCAGGGCCAAACCGACCAGACCGGCCATCAGGCTGAGTTGCAGCGATTCCTTGCCGAGTATGGAATCGACCCCGGATTCCTGGATGAGGTTCAAGGGTACGGGGAGACTACCGGACTTGAGCTGGATCGCCAGCGTCCGGGCGCTTTCGCGGTTGAAGCCACCAGAAATCTGGCTGCGTCCGTCGCGGATGTGAGCGCGGGCGACGGGCGCGATAATCTCGTTGCGGTCGAGGAACACGGCGATTACCGCATCGGTCTGAGGATTGGTCTGCGTGCTGATTTCGCCAGTCATTTGGCCGAACAACTCAGCGCCGCGATCATCGAACTGGATGTTGACGACCCACGCACCGATCTCGTCGGTGCTGACGAAGGCATCATCCAGGTCGTCGCCAGTGAGGCCGATACTACTGTCGGTATAAGGACGCTCGCAACCAATGTAAGTTCCGTCGGCGGCGACGACCGGCCCTGCGCACTGACGGCGGAGAAACTCGAGCTGGGCAGTCTCGCCGATGAGACGCTTGGCGTCATCGATGCCCCCGGTCACCTGATAGGAAACGATGGGACCGACTTCGGATACCAAGATGGTTTCGAGAGCCTGGCGTTGGGCGGCATCGAGGGAGGTGGCGGTGGTGATGCGGAAGCGGTTGGAATCCCGGTCCACCACGTCGTCGCCGTAGCCCTGATCGGCGATGACGCTACCGAGCTTGGCGATGTCGGCGGCGTCGGTAAACTCGACGGAAACGACGGAGCCGGTGGCGCCGGGGAGTTGGACGATGATGCGGTCGTCGCCGAAACGCTGGACTATCGGTTCCTCGGTGCCGTAGAGGTTGACGCGGTTACTGATGATGCTGAGCACGCCGTCCATCTGCTCTTCAGTGGGAGGGGGCGTGTCGTCGCTGATGAACTCGACGGGCTCGGCAATCGCGTCGATCAATCCCTGGCGCACGGCTTCACGGCGCTCGGGGTAGAGAAATTCGCCAGTGATCCGGTAGGTTTGGGCACCATCGATCTGGCTTACAGTACCCTCATAGTCGGCGCTGGCCAGTGCTTCCTCGACGGCCGCGGCGTCCGATTCGGTGTCGTCGGGGAAAGTGACGGTCAGGACAGTTCCGGTTTCGGCCTGGTACACGAGATGAGCGCCCCCCTGGAGGTCCAAGCCCAGTTTGAGGCCAAGCGGGCCGGTGTCGGCTCGATCGATACGGGCAACACCAGGTATCGCGATATGGATTTCCGGCAGAGCGAGGGAGACGGCCGAAACAGCCAGCACCGCCAGTATGAAAAGCGTCAGTAAAACGGTGCGTCGTCGCATGTTACCTGTTTCAGACCTCTATTCTGGTATTCCCGGCGCACTCTGCGCCAACGATGCTCGACCGGGTTATATGGCCGCTAATTTCGCGGGGCACCAATGGTGCACGTCGAGCGAATCAAGGAGACAAATGGAATTATGCGCATTGATCCAACGGAGATTACGGCCAACGGAAGTTACGATAGATCGCCCTGGTTGACCAACCTGGCGGCCAATTCAATGGCATCGGATCGACTGGAGATTTCGCCTACCGCTTCGGCCTCGCGAAGGCGCTCCAGCAAAGAGCCGATACGGGGTCCGGGAGGGAGATCGAGAGCGTCCATCAAGTCATGGCCATTAATCAAGGGTGGGCTGCCATTCCGATTTTCGGGTTGTTCCGCCCCGGATCCGAGAACAACGGCGATCATTCTAGCATAGTTACCCCAGCGTTCTGGGGATAGTTCCGGGCCGCGGGCCGCCAATACATCAGCCATCGCGAGGTACAGCGTGTCCACCGCAGCGTCACCGACATCGCGGTAGTAACGGAAGATCGCCCGGGGAGACGGCATTTCGGACCCGTGCCGCAGTTGGCTGGGGCGCAGATGGTGCAGCACCATAACGGATACCAAATCGATAATCCGGCGAGACATGCGGAGCGATGACAGACGGTGCTCGACGACTTCGGCACCGACTTCGCTATGGCCGAGGAAGCGCACACGACCGTCGGCATCGGCGGCGCGGGTCTGGGGCTTGGCGATGTCATGGAGGAGAGCCGCCAATTTGAGGACCGTGCGGCGCGTATGGCCGTCGCCAATTATCTCTCCGAAATAGGCATCACCTTTTGCGGTCCAGGGCGCCATGGTGTAGATGGCGTTGTTGCGGTGACCGGCGGTGACCTCCTCGGCGTACTCGACGCAATGGAGCAGATGGTCCCACACGTCCCAATAGTGATGCGAACGGGGCTGCTCGCAATGCCGGGTGGCCTCCAACTCGGGGATCACGCGACAGAGGAGGTCGAGGCGATCCAGGACTTCCAACTGGGGGCGGGCGCCGTCGGCGGCCAGGATGGTCATGAACTCGTCGCGGACGCGTTCGGCCGACACGCGGGGCAGCAGGTGGGCGCCGCGCCGTATGAGGCGAGCAGTATCTGGCTCCATGCGGAGCCGCAGCTGCTGGGCAAGGCGGACGGCGCGGAGCATCCGCCCGGGATCGGCAGCAAAAACGCCATCGCTGCTGGCTCGGAGAAGGCGACGAGCCAGATCAGCCCTGCCGTTGAGAGGATCAATGATGGCGTCGTACCGCTCGTCGGTGTCCCAGCAGTCAAGAGGGATGCCCATGGCGTCGACGGTGAAGTCCCGGGAGCGGAGATCGTCCTCGATTGACCTGTCATGACCGGAAATATCGATCAGGAAGGGACGAGAGTTTTCGGAGAGGTCGGGAAGCGCGACCCGCACGATATTCCACTCGGGCAAAGGAACCGCGGTTCCGCCGAGAAAATCGGCGACGGCGCGCCCCACGGGCTGGGCGTCGCCGGGAACGGCGAGGTCGATGTCCTGGATCTCGCGGCCGAGCAGGGAATCGCGAACGACTCCACCGACGAGCCAGGCCGGGGAAACGAGTTGGGCGTCGAAAAACCCGGCCAGCCGGGTGATCAGGCTGGCGGAGTCCATGCTAGTCGGCGACAGTGGCGTCGTCGGTCTGACGGACGGAGGACCGGCCGTTGCTGGGGTCGAACTGGGGCACAACGTGGCGGTTCATGCGCGAGGCAGCGGCCTCCAGCTCGGCGGCGTCGGGTTCCCCGGTGGGGATGTATTCGACGTCACCGTTTTCATCGACATGGATGCGGAAAAACTGGTCGTGGGCGATCAGGTGGTCGATGTACAGGATGCCGTTGAGATGATCGGTCTCGTGTTCGACGGCCTGAGCGAGCATGCATTCGGCCTTGAGGCGCTGCTGCTTGCCGGTGAGGTCCTGATAACGCACCCGGATGCGCTCGGAGCGGTTTACCATGCCACGATAGCCGGGCAGGCTGAGACAGCCCTCTTCGACCTCGCGGAGACCCTCCCGCCGCATGATCTCGGGGTTGACCAGGACCAGCACCTCCTCCCAATCTTCCATTTTTACGACGCAGATGCGCTGCAGGACGCCCACCTGGTTGGCCGCCAAACCAACGCCGTGGCGGGCGTTCATGGTTTCCTCCATGTCGGCGGCGAGCTTTGCCAGCTTCGCGTCAAACTGCGTCACCTTGCGGGCCCGCTGGCGTAGGATCGGATCGGGAAATATGCGTATCTGGAGCACGGCCACGGTAGCACCCCTGGGTCGGCGGCCATCGCCGCCGTCGGTATTGCGAAATTCGTAATCTTAGAGGCGATTATATTCTTGCGGTTTCCGCAGTGTAAAGCCGGGCGGGCGCTCGCGCGTACCCAATTGGTCACCGGGAGGAGCGACGCAACGCGGCAATCCTGTCCGCCGGACGGCGTCTCCTCCCCCAACGAGATTGCCGCGCTTCGCTCGCAATGACAGTTTTACGCGGGTGGACCAGCGTGAGAGCACTGCATAGATTGCTGGCGCGAGGATGCTGGCTGCTAAAGGTTCACGATCTCGCCGTCGGCGGATACGTCCATGTCCACAGCCCGAGGTCGGGTCGGGAGGCCGGGCAAGGTTTCGATCCGGCCCGCGAGGGTGTAGAGGAAGCCGGCACCGACGGAGGCACGGATGTCGGACACCGGGAAGACGTAGCCGGAGGGGCTGCCCTTGAGGGTCGGGTCGTGGGAGATGGACAGGTGAGTCTTGGCCATGCAGATGGGCAACTTGTCCCATCCCTGGGTGGCGAAGGAGCGAGCACGACGGCGGGCGTCGGGGGTCCACGTCACGCTTTCAGCACCGTAAACGCGCCGGGCGAGAGCCAGCACCTTGTCCTCTATGGATGCGTCGAGGTCGTAGGCGTAGTCGATCTTCTGCGGCGCGACGGACGGGTCGTTAGCGGCACGGGCGACCGCCTCGGCGAGGGCGACGCCGCCCTCACCACCGTCGGTGAACCCGGAGTATTCGGCGGTGGCGTAGGCGCCGGCCTGCTCGGCGATGGCAGCGGCGGCCTGAAGCTCCTCGTCGCTGTCACCCTCGAAGCGGTTGAGGGCGACGACGACGGGAAGGCCGAAGCTGCGCACGATGTTGATGTGATGGACGAGGTTGGAGGAGCCGGCTTTCATCGCGTCCAAGTTGGGCTGGGCCAGGTTGCGGCGGAGCGCGCCGCCGTGCCAGCGCAGGGCACGGACTGAGGACACCAGAACGGCGGCGGCAACCGGCAAACCGCTCTGACGGGTCTTGATGTGCATGAATTTTTCGAAGCCGAGGTCGGAGGCAAACCCGGCCTCGGTGATGATGATGTCGGCGTAACCGAGAGCGAGCCGGTCGGCGATGATGGAACTGCAGCCGTGGGCAATATTGCCGAAGGGGCCGGAATGGACCAGCGCGGGTTGGCCTTCCATGGTCTGCACGAGGTTGGGCATGATGGTGTGACGCATGACGGCCATGAGGGGGCCGGTCAGACCGAGGTCACCGACCGATACCGGGTCGCCGCTACGGCTAGTGCCGACGACGATACGCGAAATGCGCGCGCGCAGGTCATCGAGGTCGTGGGCCAGCGCGAGAATGGCCATGATTTCCGAAGCGGTCACGAAGTCGAAGCGAGTCTCGCGCAGCGGGCTGTTGGCGTTTCCACCCAGCCCGGTAGTTATCTGGCGAAGGGCGCGGTCGGAGGCGTCGGTAACGCGGGACCAGGTGACACCCTCGGGCGCCATGTCGCAGGCGTTGTTTCGGTAGACGGCATTTTCGACCAGGGCGGCCAAGAGGTTGTGCGTGGAGCCGACGGCGTGGGCGTCGCCAGTGAAATGGATGTTGATCTCGTCTTCGGGAACGATGCGGGCCTTGCCGCCACCGGTGCCGCCACCCTTGATACCGAAGATTGGGCCCAGAGCCGGCTCACGCAGGTTGACGACGGGCTTATGGCCCAACCGACCCAAGCCATCGGTCAAGCCAATGGAGGTAGTGGTCTTGCCTTCGCCGGCCGGGGTGGGCGTGATACCGGTTACCACCACGAGCTTGCCGCGCGGGCCGTTTTCCCGAATTGCGTCGAGGCTCACCTTGGCCTTGGTGTTGCCGAAGGGAATCAGGTACTTCTGGTCTATACCCAAGCGTTCCGCTACAACGTTTATGGGGTCCATGTTTAGCCGCTCCAAGAATGCCGGTTTGGTTTACCGTGTTTGGGGTGAGATGGCACGCGCGTGAGCCAGAGGCCAGCGAAGCCACGCATAAAATTATAGGCCCATGCGGCTCGGGCGGCAAAACGGGAACGGGCCTCACGCGTACACAGTTTGCCATTGCGAGGAGCGAAGCGACGTGACAACCCCGTCTTCCGGACGATCATTCATCCGCCAACGAGATTGCCGCGCTTCCCTCGCAATGACAATTTGAATGCAAGTGGGCACGCTTGAGAAGAAGCGGCCGACCCGGCCGGTGAGCGGCGCAAACCCGGGGAGCGCCGGCAGCGCTACAGCCAGGCGATTTCGTAGTCGGTGGAAACGGGAGCCATGGCGTCCAGATCCCAGTCAAACACCAGGACCGCCGACGCCTCTCCGCAAAAGGCCTGAAGCACGCGCTTGCCGTCCACCGCGACGACGCTCACCGCCTCGTTGAAGTCGAGGTCATCGGCTTCCCAGCCGGAACGGTTGCACACCATGATCGGCAGACCGGTATCCAGGGTCCGCTGCTCCCATTCTCCGAGCGGGCCACAGTCGCCGGGGCCCCAGGAGGCCGGTGACACAAGGATCTCGGCGCCTCGATCTTTCAGGATGCCGGCGACGTCATTACGGTAGGCGTCGGCGCAGATCATCACGCCCACAGCGGTCCCGTCACAATCTATGGGGACAATTTCATCACCGGGCGACGACCAGGCCTCCGGGCCGCGGAGAGCCTTGACCTTGCGGTGCCGTCCAATGATGCTCCCTTCCGGGCTAATCACGAATACGGTGTTGAACATCAGGCCGGCCTCGGGATCCCGCTCCGGATAGGACAGGAACACCGTAACGCCATGCTCGCGAACCTGGCCGCAGAAGGCCTGCATCCAGTCGTCGGGCTGGGGCAGGATCCAGTCGGTGCCGATCATCTCGGCGAACTTATACCCGGTGACGAACAATTCCGGAGTAATCACCCACTGGGCGCCCATGGCGGCAGCGCGTACCAAACCCTGCTCCGCGAGGGCACGATTGTGTACAACGTCGGCCAACTCGGGGGCCAAGTGAAGCATGGCAACGCGCAACGGTCTCATCGGTCACCTCTGCATCCTATAGTCGTTGGGCAATCCAGTAGTAGCGGTCGAGCATTTCACTACGACCGGCGTTGACGGAGCTACTGTTGCAACAGGATCCGGCCGCAGGTGCTGCACGGGACCTGCTTCGACTTGTCACGCATCTGGCGGATGACGTTGCTGGTAAGAGCCATGCGGCAGGCCAAGCAGACGCGGCCGTTGTCAACCAGGGCGACGGCGGTGCCGGCTTTGTTGCGCCGCAGCCGCTCGTAACGTTGCAGATCGGCCTGGGGAAGGGTAACGGCCATATCCTGCCGCTGGCAGGATGCGGTTTCGCGGTCGCTCTCCAACTCCGTCAGCCGGTTGCTAAGGGACTCGATGAGGTTGTGCCATTCGATCGCGGCGGCCTCCATTCCATCGCGGGCGGCGACGGCGGCGGCCTCGTGGGTGTTCTGTTCCTGTTCGAGTTCCAACAACAGTTCGTCGAGCTGGTCGAGTTGGTATTTTGACGAATCGACTTCCCGCTGGATGGCGGAAAGATCGCGTCGGGAGGTATTTCCGCTGTAGAGACGCGCTTCCAACCCGGTGAGGCGCTCGCGGATCCGTTCTCCTTCCTCGCGACGGGACGTGGCGTTGGCATTCACGGCGACGGCGCGGGCCGAGTGGTGCTCGGCTTCGCTGGTCAGGTCAGGCCGGTTGACGCCGGCAGCGAGCCGTCTTTTGATCCGGTCGCGCTCGGCGTCGATGCCGTCGATCCGATGGTCCAATTCTTGCAGCTGATATAACTGCTGCGGTGTAGTAGTCATGGTGTGGCCGCCAGCTCCGTCGTCCAGATATCTCGAGGTCAGTCTAGCAGGGTTGGGGAGTGAATTGTAGTCGACGGTTGCGGCACGGGGACCTACGGCTCGCAGCCGCAACTCACCGTCAACGCCGGTGGGACAAGGGGCGGGGTCGTTGCACGACGAAGCCCCGTCGGGCGGGGGCGCCGACGGGGCTCTTCCGGGGAAAACGGCCAGGATCAGCCGGCCGGCTTGAAGTAGGGGATGGTGATCTGAGGCGTGGCGGTCTGGAAAGTCACCTCCACGGGCATACCGATATGGACGTCTCGGGGATTGCAGTCGACGATGTTGGTGAACATCCGGACACCCTCGTCCAGCTCCACAAGAGCGAGGACGTAGGGAACCATCTCGGCGAAACCGGTGGTGCGGTTCTGGTAGGTGACCGTGTAGGTCCAGACAGTGCCGCGGCCGCTGGACTGGACCCACCGGATGTTTTCGCTCCAGCAATTGGCGCAGATACCGCGGGGGTACCACTGGTACTCGTTGCAGTCGTCACAGATCTGGATAACCAGTTGGCCGCGGCGGCAGGAGTCCCAGAATGCCTTGGTCTCACCGGCGACGGTGGGCAGGGGCTTGTTCCAAGTGGTGGTCATGGCTAATCCCTCGCTAGGATGACGGTGCCGCCGCTGTGGCGGGAACCCAGGGCGCCGCCGGTACCGTGAGCCAGGGCGATCTGGCAATTGGGAACCTGGCGTCCGGTGCCGTCGAACTGATGGCGGAGTTGTCGAGTGGCTTCGAGGAGGAGGAAGAGACCACGCATCCCCGGATGGTTGGAGGACAGGCCGCCGCCGTCGGTGTTGATGGGTAGCGCGCCGCCGACCTTGAGGCGGCCTCCGCTGACGAATTCTCCGCCCTCGCCCTTCTTGCAGAACCCCAGGTCTTCTAGGGTCTCGACCACGGTAATGGTGAAGGAGTCGTAGACCATGGCCATATCGATATCGTCGTGGGTCACGCCGGCCATTTCGAAGGCGCGCGGGGAGCTCTGGTGGGCGGCGATGTAGATCAGGTCGCGCTTGCCAGCGCCCTGGTGGGCGATGGCCTCGCCAGTTCCGAGGACCCAAACCGGAGTTTGGCGGCAGTTACGGGCGACCGCGGGCGAGGCGACCACGACGGCTCCGCCGCCATCGGTGATGATGCAGCAGTCCATGAGGTGGAGCGGGTCGGAGATGACGCGGGAACCGACTACGTCCTCGACAGTGATCGGGTCGCGGAACAGCGCTTCGGGGTTCATGGAGGCGTGGTGGCGCATGGCCACGGAGACCTCGGCGAGTTGCTCGGCGGTGGTGCCGTAGAGGTGCATGTGCCGGCGGGCGATCATGGCGTAGAGGCCCACGGTGGTCATGCCGTAGAGTTCCTCGAAACTGTCGGGGGACGGCTCCAAGATGGGATGGCCGAAGCGCCCGACGCCGCCAGTGCCGACGGACACACCGCCGGAACGTGCCAGGCTGCTGTAGGTGATGACGGCGACGTTGATGCGGCCGGCAGCGATGGCGGTGAGGGCGTGGGACAGATGGAACTCGAAGGAGCCGCCGCCAACGGTGGTGTTGTCCACGTAGCTGGGGTACATGTTGAGGTAGTCGGCCAGGTTCATGCCGCTGTTGCGGGCACTGCTGGAGGCGGTGAAGAGGCCGTCGACGTCGCTCTTGGACAGGCCGGCGTCAGCGAGGGCCTTGATGACGCTCTCGCCCTGGATCTGGAGTTCGCTCTTGTCGGGAGCGTAGCGGGTGACATGCTCGTGGATACCCACGATGGCGGCGGCGCGCCTGAGGTCAACCATGGGAGAGGTACCTCCGTTGGGGATGGATTTGGGTATTATGCCATAAGGGGCGGCGATGGGGATTGGAGCTCGTTTGGGTCAGGGGGCTGGGTGGTCGGTGTGGTTCGATGACGCCTGTGGCCGGCGGCCGGAGATGACTATGCGAAGGAAATCGTTGAGGCGAGACTTTTGCCAGTGGGGATCGAGGTGTTGGAAATATTCCACGATGTCGCTGTCCAGAATTACTTCCTCACGCATTTTGGTCACGGGAGGGCGGGGAGGCATAACTATTTTGCCGGCGCGGTGGGCCTCAACCCATTCCGGAAACACCTCGGACATAGGGCGGGCCTGGGCAAGCTCCTGGTCGGTCGGTACGGCCGCATCCGGGTCTTTGGCAATACCGACGTTGATGGCGGTTTCCTCACCGTACAAAGCCTCAACTTCCACATAGGTCAAGTTGGCGACTTGTTCGTAAGGAGGAAGTGCGGCCCACTCTTCGGGCGACAGGCCGTTGGGCTGATAGCAACTATCCATATTTTGCTACCTCTCTGGGTCTGGCTCTGCGGAAGCTGATTATGCGCTTTACGTCGCCCCGTAACGTGAATACCACGGCGTGCAAATCGGCATCGAAATACCCGTATGCGATCCACCTTGGCTCGCTGTAACGATCACTGGGTTGGACTATGGCCGCATCCCATTCAAACTGATGCATGTCCTTGAAATCCAACTTGTGCTGATCCAGATTGATCCGACGCTTGGTTTCGTCCCATTCGTACTGTGGGTTCATTGTAACTTCGGCCAGGGATGTGGGCAAAAGTTAGGGGCGAATGGTTATTCGCCCCTACGGATGCGCGTGGTGTGACCGGAGATTAGCCGGGGACTTCGTCGTAGTGGTGGAAGGTGCCGATGACGTTGGCTTCGTACATGGACTGGACTTCATCCTCGGTGTAGTCGAGCATCCCGGTGAGGACGTCTTCGTTGTGCTCGCCGACTTGAGGGGTGGTGCCGACCACGGCAGGGGTGCGGCTGAAGTGCCAGAAGTCGCCGGAGACCGCGATGGACCCGGCCAACCAGTCGTCCACCTCAACCATGGCGCGACGCTCCCACGGATGTGGGTCGGCGGCGGCCTGGGCGATGGTGTTGACTGGTGCAGCCACCACGTCGTGGTGGGTGAAGTGAGCGATGGCTTCGTGCATGGTCATGTCGAGCATGAGGTCGCGCATGGCCTGGTTGACCAATTCGCCGTTGGCTCCGCGTTCGTGGCGGGTGGTGAACCGGGGGTCCTCCAGCCATTCGGGCTTGCCCAATGCGTTACAGACGCGATGCCAGTGGTGCTGGTCGCCGGCCGAAATGAGCACCCAGCCGTCCTTGCAGGGATAGGTGCCCGACGGAGGAGCCGCGGACTCGCCCCGCTTGGGCTCGATGCCCGCGCCGTGGTAAGCGGTGATCGGGATCTCCGTGTAGCTGTAACCGGTGTCGGCCAGGCAGGCGTCGATGGTCTGACCAACGCCCGAGGTCTCACGCTCGTGGAGCGCGGCCAAGGTTCCGATGGCAGCGTGGAGCGCAGTGGTCCGGTCGATGATGGGCACGCCGGCGCGGATGGGAGGCATCCCTTCTTCACCGGTCACCATGGCGATGCCGGACATGGTCTGGCCGATCGGGTCGTAGCCGATCTGTTCCCGGTAGGGGCCGAACTGACCATAGGCGGAAACGTTGACCATGATGATACGGGGGTTCAGTTCGTAGAGAACATCGTATCCGAAACCCATGGTGTCGATCGTGCCGGGGCGGAAGTTCTGCAGCAAGACGTCGGAGACCTTGACCAGCTTGCGGAGGACGTCCTTGCCCTGCTCCTTGCGGAGGTCGATGCTCAGGCTCTTCTTGCCGCTGTTGTACTGGACCCAGTAGGCGGACTGCTTGCGGACCCAGGGAGCGTGGTAGCGGGTCTCCTCGCCGCCGAGGCGTTCCACCTTGATTACTTCGGCGCCCAAACGGGCCAATACCTGGGCGCAACGGGGGCCGGCCTGATGGCGCCCCAAGTCGATGACGCGTATTCCGTCCAGAGGGCCTTTAACTTCTGGCATAACAGATTCTCCTCAGTCGAATGCGTAAATCGGGTTACGAATGAAGTTGCGCCATTCTACGCCGGCAGGCTTTATTGGGCAAGAGAACCCGCGTCGGACGGTATGGGCGGTTGGGCAAACATCGATGCGTGACAGAGTGGTGCGCCGCACGGACATCAAGCGAACCGGTCGGTCCCGTGCTAGCGGATTGGCCCGTCGGGCAGGCCAAACCGTGCCCGGAACAGATTTGAAACATTTTCACAATTTGTTCACGAATATCGGGCTAGTTTTCACTTGATTTTCACACTCGGCTGCTAATCTGGAAACACGAATGAGGACGAGGCCACGCGGGGTTGCCGACACCGAAAAGGGAAGCCTCCCCGCTCGTCCACAGATGAATCACAAAAGAGGAGAAGACGGCATCATGGTCGCAACGAAAATCAGAACCGGCAGACGTAACTGGAAGCGGCACGTCTTGACCATCGCGATAACCGCGTTGCCCGTGGCCATTCTGGGGCCGGTACTGATCCTATCGGCGGGATAACAAGACCGCGGCGCGACACCAGGAGGGACATCGCCGGATAGCGGTGGAAGAGGTCCAAATCGGGCCGGAAACAAGAACAAGCCGGTGGCTCTGATGGCGCCATAGAGCCTAGATCAGGGCCCTACCACATTACAGCAACGACGGGCGTGAATAAGCGCCGCAACATCAACACAAGCCCAGGGTTCCGCAGCAGATAGCTAAGGGGCCAGGATAACCAAATAATCCGCATAGGCGCGCCTCAGGCGGGGCCAGTGGGCGATAACGCTCGCTGGCCCTTTCTCACGTCGAAGAGGTCCAGTGTTCCTCGCGAAACGGGAGAGAGATTGGGGCGCAGACATCAGGACGACCCAACGCAGCCCAACCCCAAAGGGCCAGCGAGCAAGCCGGACATGGTCAGCTCAGCGGCGGCAGAGAACCCGCCGAGCTTGACAAACCTTGAACCGACCAACTCGGGACGGTCTACGTTGGCAGAGGAATGCGCTGCGCATCCAGCCCGCCCCACAGGAGCGCGAGAGCGGTTACGTAGTGGTCGCGGGCGGCGTACGGCCTAACGATTGGATCAGAGACCTGGCTGAGGTGTGTCGAAGGGTTTGACCCGTCTGCCCGCTGGACGGCCGGCGCCTCCACATGTGTCCAGAGTATTGGATGCGGAAATGGTGGAAAGGAGGGCTCCGCCCTTACCCGACCCAGTTTGTCATGCGAAGAGCGTAGCGACGCGGCAATCCCGCCGCTTGCACGACGTCTACTCAGCCGACGAGATTGCCACGCTTCGCTCGCAATGACATGGGGAAGGGCGCTCGGAACGGCAACGGACAGAGCACTCGCAGTCACAAGCGACGGGGCGCTCGCAATGACAGTTTAAACGCGAGTGGGTATGCGTCAGGGGCTGAGCCCACGTTCCGCAATAAGACTTGCACGTTATGTACACACAAACGCACCGGATCTTCACTTGGTTTTCACAATTGATTGGTAACATCCATACATGGACGGGGACGAGGCAGGGTCGGGGTCGCCGGGCAGGCGCGGTATCGCCCGGCCCCGTCTATATTTGACGAAATGCGCAACGCACAGCCATCACCACCACCATACCGGCGACACTTGGGACGAAAACGGGCGCAATCGGAGACCGACATATTCATCAAGAGAGGTGCGCGCCGCTGGACCGCGGGATAACTTTGCCTTACTGGCAGGCAGGCGATAACTCGGGTGGAAGTTCCAAGTATCGCTCATAATGATATATAATATTCCCATAACGGATTGAGGGTTGTAACGAGGCCAGCATGATAACTAATCGAGGAGGTGACCATGAGTGCGCCGAGCATACGCAACAGCAGGATGCAAGCGCAGGCGACCAGAGGACGCAAGGGACTGTGGGTGTTGGCGTTGACCGCGATTGTGCTCGTTACCTTAACCCCAATCCACCGAAAGGATGAGGGTGTCGGCGTACTAACGGGGTAAGAAAGTGCTCCCGGCTTCGGGGATAATGGTTTCAGAAAGACGAAACCATCCCCAGACCAGGAGCACCCAAAAGATGCTACCACGCGAGCAGCCCGACCGCATCCAAATTGCCTTTGATGATCAGCGCCTGGTGGCCAATGCGGGGCTGCTTTTGCCCATCACCCTGGCCCATCACCTGGGGCTGGGAGAGTTGGTGGACCGCCACGTTCACCTGGGAGATGCGCCAGGTCGCGCCAATGCCGGCGACAAGATGCTGACCCTGGTGGCGTCGGCGCTGGCCGGTGGCGACTGCATTGACGACGCCGACGTGTTGCGCGCTGGCGAGACCGAGCGGGTGCTGGGCTGCGTAGTCAAGGCGCCGTCCACGCTGGGTACGTTTCTGCGGAGTTTCCGGTGGGGCCACACGCGCCAGTTGGATCGGGTGAGCCGTGAGGTGCTGGCTCAAGCTTGGGCCTTCGGCGCCGGTCCAGGAGACGAGCCGCTGACCATTGATCTCGATTCCACCATCTGCGAGACCTACGGTCTGAGCAAGGAGGGTGCGCGCCATCACGGCTACACCGGCCAGCGGGGCTATCACCCGCTCCTCGCCGTGGCCGAGGGCACCGGAGAGGTGCTGATGTGTCGATTGCGAAAGGGTCGGGCCAACACCGCCCGCGGCGCCGCCAACTTCCTGCGCGAAACGGTGAGCCGAGTGCGCCATGCCGGAGCCACTGGATTGCTCACCATGCGGGCGGACAGCGGCTTCTACACCCACGACATGGTGGCCGCCTGCCGCGATAAGAAGGTACGTTACTCCATCACCGTTCGCCAGCACCCCCAACTGCGCAATCTCATTGACGCCATACCCGAGGCAGACTGGACGCCCATCCCCTACTGGATGGAGGGCGGCGCCGACGTGGCCGAGACCATCTATACTCCCTTTGCCAGTGAGCCCGATGCGGTACCGGTGAGGCTCATCGTCCGGCGAGTGGAGCCCACCCCCAGCTCCCAGCTGGCCCTCATCGCCAACTACAGCTATCACGCCTTCATCACCGACCGTGAAGGCGACACCCTGGAACTGGAAGCTGACCATCGCCGCCACGCCGAGATCGAGAACGCCATCCGCGACCTGAAGTACGGCGTGGGCCTCAACCATCTCCCCTCAGGACGCTTCGCCGCCAACGCCGCCTGGTTGGCGGTGCAAGTAATCGCCCACAATCTGGTGCGCTGGACCACGCGCATCGGGCTGGGTGAGCCGATGGCAACCACCAAAACCCTCCGGTGGCGCTTCTTCTCCCTGGCCGGACGCATCACCCGCAAGGCGCGACGCCTCACCCTGCATCTGCCACAGGGCTGGCCTTGGCGAAACCAATTCAGCAGCGCTCTGGCTCGATTGCGAGCCCTGCCGCTCCCTTCCTGATCGCCCTACGGCTTCTGACCATCCACCAGCATCCCCGATAGCCGCCTCCACCCGCGCCAGGCCGGCTTCCGGCGTCTCCTGCTGACTGCTGGCTACCGATCTTGCCTGCCGCCAGCGCTGCGGGCCGTCAGAAATCACCTTCGCGCGATACTCGCACCCCGCACCCGTCCACATCCATCAGGATCAAGTCCCCGTAGTCTCATTCCCGGCCCTCCCATCCCTGCTCCAACCCCCGTGTCCGCATCCCATCGGTGGATTCGGGCTTAATGAGCCTGATGATCGCGTCGGCGGATCAGATCCCCTACGGGGCGACGCAGGTTTGGTCCGCGGAACCAGCAGCAGGGATATACGCGGAGACATCATCCCTGCTGGGGAGCCCTCTCATTGGCGGCAGCACTTACGGGCAGGATACGGGAAGCCTCCCCACCGCCACACTGATACACGTTGGAGCGCGATAAACCAGCGAAGGCCAACGCATACTGATGGCCACAACACCGGACCGAACCATTGGAGGTACCCAGCGATATCAATTCAGCACAATCGGAACCACCAACCCATAGCCCATAGATTGGAGGAGTCCGATAGGACTGATCGCGGGCATGGCCCACGCTACACAAACTGGATTGGGGGAGAGGGTTACGGGCGGACCGAGGGCATGGCCATATCGACGGAGACGATAACTCATTATCCGGCCTGAGGTCCGCGGCGTCGGAAGACGCCACCGCAAATAACCAATCGAATTCGGCGCATAAGCCGACCCAGGGGCCAGCGGATAATGACGTCCGTTGGCCCCATATCTTGACTGCAGTCACTGCAGGGACGGCAGCACTCGCACGGGAGCACCCCGTGGCAGACAGGCCTGAATGGCAAAGCCAGATAACCGGTTGGTACGCAGAGCTAAGCAGAGGAGCCGAATAATGGTCTAACGGTGCAGGGCGCGGGGGTGTTGCATTTGGGACGCCGTCTCAGCCGTCACGCCGACGAACCACTCTGGACGATATGGTCCGAGCACGGCGTCGGCCCGGGCGCCGTCGCAGATCTCCGGCAGCGAGTTGGCTCAACGCGGGGGCAAGGGTGACCCCGCTGTGGGTGAGGGCCACGTACAGATTTGGAGCCTCGGGAGCGAACCCCATGACCGGGTAGCCGTCCAGCGGCATGGGCCTCCAGCCGACGGGCACGGGCACAGCTTCGGCTCCGACCAATCCCGGCAGATGCTGACAAGCCCGGGCGAGCAGGTGATCGGCGTGGGCCTGGCTATCGTCCTCGGCCAGGCTTTCCTGATCGCCCTCGCCGATCATCAAACGTCCGTCCGGGCACTGCCTGAGGTGAATTTCGCGGCGGCCATCCTGCAGCGGGGGAGCGTATACCACGGGGACGTTGCGTAGGAGCGCGGGCATTGGCGTGGTGCGGATGACCACACCCGGGCTCTCGGCCTGGGGCACGTTGACGCCGGCCAAGCTGGCAACCTCGGTGGTGGAAGTGCCGGCGGCAACAACCACGACATCGGCTTCAAAATCGCCACCGGTGGTAAGTACGGCGCTGATGGCGCCACGTGAGTTCTGGCGCAGGCCAGTCACCTGGGCGCCGGTCACGATGGCGCCCTCTAACTGCCTCAGCTGGTTGAGGCAGGCGTCAACCACCATCTGCGGTTCGACCTGGCCTTCGTTCTCACTGTATTCAGCGGCGACGACGTCGCCGATCTGGAGGGCCGGCTCGAGTTCCTGAAGTTCCTCGCGGGAAACGAGGCGGGAAGGATATCCCCATGCTTGGAGCTGGTGGACGCGCGCCCTGAGGGCCCGTGCGGCCTCGGCGTCAGCTTCCCAAGAAACCTTGCCACCCCAGCGCAAACCCACGTCTTCACCCAGGGCGTCGGCGAATCGGGGCCACATCTCCAGCGACCGGCGGTTCAGGTTGTGGTAGCCAACCGGCTCCTTAGCGCCGGCGTTGATCCAGGCAAAGCTGTGGCTGGAGGCTCCGCTGCCGGGGTCGGACTTATCGATGATGGTAACGCGGGCGCCACGGGAGGCGATGCGACAAGCTATGGACGTGCCGACGATGCCGGCACCGATGACCAGGACATGGCAAGCATCCACGTTAACCTCTCCGCCCGCCACGCCTGGGGCCGCGGTTAAGAGAGCGCTCGAGAAGAGCGCGGACAGGTTCGCCTCGCACCGCCTCGATGTCGTCCTGATACTTCAGCATGATGCCCAGGGTGTCGTCGATGACCTCGGGTTCGAGTTCACGCATGTTCAGCGCCATCAACGCCGAGGTCCAGTCCAGGGTCTCGGAGACGCCGGGGATCTTATAGAGCTCGGTTTCCCGCAGTTCCTGGATGAAGCCAGTGACCTGCTGGGCCAACTGGCGCGGGGCGTCAGGGAGACGCGCGGTGACGATCTGGAGCTCCTTCTGGTAGTCGGGGTAATCGACCCAGTAGTAGAGGCAACGGCGCTTAAGGGCGTCATGCACCTCGCGGGTCCGGTTGGACGTGATCACGACCACCGGCGGGAAGGCGGCGTGAAAGGTGCCCAGTTCGGGAATGGTGATCTGGTAGTCGGCGAGCAATTCCAGAAGGAACCCTTCGAATTCCTCGTCGGACCGATCGAGCTCGTCGATCAGGAGCACCGGGGCACGATCCCGGCTCTCGTCTATGGCTTCCAACAGCGGGCGCTTGATCAGGAACTGCGGGCTGAACAGGTCGACGTTGGCGGCGTCACCGCCCTCGGTATCGCGCCGCGCTTCCATCAAGCGGATTTCCAGCAGCTGACGGGTGTGGTTCCATTCGTATACCGCGTGGTTAATGTCCAGGCCCTCGTAGCACTGTAAACGGATCAGGTCGGTATCCAGGCCAGCGGCCAGGGCACGGGCGATTTCGGTCTTGCCGACGCCGGCTTCACCCTCGAGGAACAGGGGGCGGCGCAATTTCAGCGCCAAGAAGATCGCAATAGCCAACCCGCGGTCGGTGATGTACGCCTGATCCCGCAGCAGGCCCTGCACGTCTTCGACGGAAGCAGGGGCGGGAGAATCGTGCTCAGCGTGGGATGCTGTCAAAGGTAGCTCCGAAGGGATAGTCTGCGTGGCCGAACTATTGTAGCGGATTTGCTCAGGAGCGGCGGCCGCGCAACCAGCCGGGAACAAAATCCTGAACGTGGGCCCGCAGAAAATCCCAGTGGTCGCCCAACTTGACCCGTTCCGCTTCGGTCAAACGGTCGTAGGTCCGCCCGAACTCCGGGAAATACCACAAAGGGAACACCCAGAAACCGTCGCCATCGGTATCGGCGCCTTTGTGGGCCAGAGAGTCCACGATGCACCCGGTGGCGCCGGACACTTCCCAGGAGGCAACGGTGGTTCCTCCGTCGGCGATGGCCAGAGCTTCGACGAAAGCAGCGGAGCGGTCGTCACCGGAGAATGGTTCCATGATGTCCATGAGACGACGCTGGCGTTCAGCGTCATCTGCGGCGGGGCCAGCAAAGCGATGGGTGTGCCGGCTTTCCCAGTTTGCGCCCAAAACGGGAACCACGAGACCGCCGTCACTGGCAATAGACGGCATGCCGGCGACCCGGGACCATTCCTCCGCCTTGGCGCGAGCGATGGCTTCGTGGGTGCCGCCGCTCTCATCAGGATCAGCGGTCACGCCGACATCGGCGGGCGACAGCCCACGAAACGGGAGGCCTTCCAGAAGCCACGCCAGCATGCGCTGCTTGTCGGCGTTTCCGGTAGCCAGCAGAATTTCGGGAACGGACACCGTAGACCGACGATCAGGAGGCGCGGACGCTGACGTTGATGGGCAGCCGGGCCACTTCGCTTCCGCCGATGGCGACGTGGAAAGCATGGGGGCCAGCCAGGTTGAACGTGACGCCGTTCACCTCAGCGATGATCCGGGCGGTGGCGTCGACAACGCCGTCACGCGCTGGCAGCGTGATGTCCTGCTCAATGGGCGGGATGGCGTCCTGGGCATCCGGGGTCAGCAGGCGGATCACCATTCGCTTTTCGCCGGCTTCCACGACGGAATATCGCATGACGCAGACCACCACGAACCGTGGGTGGGTCATGGGCAGGGAAGCGCCCGAGACCCCGTCGATACCCACGCCAAGGGCGTGCACCTTGCCCCGGTCTTCAAGGGCAGAGTCGCACAGGAAGGCGAGATCGGTGGTCATTTACGGGGACAGGGTGTCTGACTAGTTCCCGTCTCCGCCCGCGCTGCCGAAAGCCATGCCAGCGGCCGCGGCGGCGGGAGGGACTATCGCGGGCGCGGCATTGAAGGCAGGAGTGCGCGCTTCCGGAGGCAACTGTTCCTCCCAGTCGGGGATCAACTGCCGCTTGGTGGTCTCCAGGGTCATGATGATGACCACGCCCAGGCTGCTGAAGGTCATAGAGAGGATGAACGCTGGCATATAGCCGATGAACTGGATGATGATGCCGGCAACCAGGGTGGAGATGAAGTGCCCCATCATGGCTCCGGAGATCTGGAAACCGTACACCGTCGCCACCGGGCCCGTGCCGAAGTATTGCCGGTTGACCACCGGATAAGCCGACATCTCGCCACCAAAGCCCAGCCCAAAGACACAGGCGAACAGGTAGAACGCCCACACGTCGCCGGCGAACAGCAGAATAGCCACGGAGCCGGCCTGAATGGCCAGCGCGGCTGACATTATGAGCTTGCCGCCGATGCGCTCGGTGATGATCGGCACGAGGAAGCGGCCCGCTATGCTGAAGACATTGATGAGCGTGAGAATAATCGCGGCGGTGGTGAATTCGATGCCGCGGTTGACGGCGAAGTCCACCACGAAAATCAGGACGATGCCGTGGCCGGCGCATCCCATGCCGTGAATTACAGGCAGGTTCCAGAAGGCCCGGGTGTGCTTCATCTGGCGCTGGAAAACCTTGAGGCGGAGCCTGGACGCGTCAGCACTGAATCTCACGGGCGGCGGATCGGTGGCTGACGCTCCGTAGGCCAGCAATCCCTTTTCTGCAGGTTGGTTGCGGAAAAACGGCATCAAGCCCAGGGTGAGACCGCCGCCGACCAGACCGATCATAACAAAGGTGGCGGTCCAGCCGAAGTTGACCAGCAACAGCGAGTAAATCGGGGCCAACGCCGCCGCGCCAACGCCGCCGGCGGCCCACATGAGGCCGATGCCCAAGCCCAATCGGCGCTTGAACCAGGGGTTGACCGCGGCCATCAGCGGGACCATGGCAATAGACGAGGTCAGCGCCAGCATGACGCTGTACACGATGAAGAACTGCCAGACGTGGGTGATGAACCCGATCAGGATCATGCTCACGCCGAACAAGACCCCTCCGGCCATCAGAAGTTTTCGGGGTCCCAAGATGTCGCCAAACCTCCCGCTGAACGGGGAGGTCAGCGAGCCCACCAAGTAGTAGCCGGCCAACGCGAAACCGATGATGGCCGGCGACCATCCAAAGCGGCCGCCTTCTTCCAGAGGCATCCGCAGTTCGGGGACCATGATCCCGGCCGACATTGATATGGACTGGCCGAAAATCTGGACCACCGCCAAGATTGCGATGATTACCCACGCATAGTGAAAACCGCCCGTGGACCGACGCATACCATTAAATGTGGCCATTCAGATGGAACTCCTGTGAGAGGGGATTGACGGCCAGTCAGTGCAGAGGGCACGCGACCAAGAAGGTTTTGCCCCACCAGGTCTCGGAAACAGGATCAGCGGAAGCCAATCGAGGAACCGAATCGGAGTCAGCGGCACCAGGCACCGATCCGGGCTGGTAAGGGGTGCCGGTAAACCCGGCGGTGGCGGTGTTGGCGAGGCTGGAGACGTCGGCGTCGCCGGAGGCAGAAACTGCCCAAGCACCGAAGAAGATGATCAGCATTATAGTGACCACCATCGCCCCGACGGAGGTCACTATGGCTACGTTGCGCCTAGCGTACTCAACCATAGGCTGGGATTGTACTCCTACCACCGCCGACGCGCCATTTGCGCGGGAAGCGCTTCCCGCGTCATTCGGCCAGGCTTTGCTGGAACACCTGATCCCAGGCCAAGGCCCAAGGCGGGCGCAAGTAACCCAAGGCGCGCGCGTCGTCATACCAGACGGACAGCGGAGAGTAACGGGTGTAGGCGCCGCCGCCAGAAAGCTTGCATAGGCGCCCGAGGCAGTCCTCCGCCAGGCGGGCTACGCTTTCCTTCGCTAGAAGCAGTTCGCGTCGACCCGTGTTGGATTCTAGGCAGCGGATAGCGCCCTCCCACGCCTGGGCGATTAGCCACGCCTCCTGTTCGGCGTGGGCCCACTCGACCTGCTGAAACGCCCTCAAGCCGGGGTCGGATGCCATGCCGTTCTTGATGCGGGGGCGCACGAAATCCATGGCGGCATCAACCACGCCAACGATAACGGACGTGAAGGCCGCCGAGCCGAGACCGCCGTTGGCGCCCATCAACTCGGCCTGGTGATTGGGCCAGGCGACACGAGTGGCCGGGAAACTGGAGAACTCGAAGGCGTGGCTGTTGGTGGACTTCATGCCGTGGCCGCGCCATTCGGCGGTAAGTTTCAACCCGGTGGCGCCGTCCCAGGGGTGATTGCGAACCTCCATGAAAAACAGGTCGGGAACGGTTTCTCCGGCGGCCAGGGCCCGGGTGGTCATAAACGACGTCAGGCCGGAGCCACTGCCGAAGTGTTTCTGTCCGGAAATGCGGTAACCGAACTCGCTCACGCCGTCAGGTTCGCAGACGCTGGAGGTGCGGGCAGTATCGCCTCCGGACCCGGGCTCGCTGACGATGGTGCCCCACCAGCAGCCGCTGTGAACGCTGTCGAACACCTCGTTGCGCTGCTTGACCCAGCCGTCGGAGAACGGTTCGGGCACCGCAGGCAACCGCCAAGACGACAGCACCAAGTGATGCATAGCGCTGGCCAGCGTGATCGACGGGTCGCCAGTGGCAAGCTTCCTCAGCATGGAGCAGATGGGCCTTGCGGATTGCTCCAGGGTTTGCCAGGTCCCGCCCAAATCCGTTGGCACGGCCATGAGCGGGACGCCGATCTGAGCCAATCGAGCGTAGTCAGCCGGGTCGGCCTCAGTACGCTGCTGGCGGTCGGCGCGTTCTTCGGCCCACTCGGCAGCCACGACGGGGGCCTGTTCCAAGATGGAGGCGATGGTCGTCATGTTGTTATTCTCCGTGGCCCGACAACACGCTTCAGTGATTGGACGCCAACCAATTCACTTCAATCATCAAACCGGGCACCAGTCATGAACCCCGGCACGATCTCACTTCGGACAACGTTGCCGGTGATCGCAACGGCTCGCGCTAATGGCCGGCCGAGCGGCTACTCGACAGTAATGTCATATCCAACGATGGCGCTGAAGTTCTTGCGCATATTGTTGTAGCGCGGCTCGTGGGACTGGACCTGCCCGACGCTGTCAGTGGCCCGAGACATGATCGAATAACTACCGGGAGCAGCGTCCCAGACCCAGGACCAGCGGCGCCACATCCAGCGCTCCCCAGGTTCCTCCAGGCGGGCTGGATGCCAGGACTTGCCGCCGTCGACGCTGACGTCAACCTGGGTAATGGCACCGCTACCGCTCCACGCGTAACCACGCACCACATGCTGACCGGTGGGCAGCGTAGACGTGTCGTCGTTGGGCTGGGATACGAGGGACTTCACGCCGATGGTGGTGATCAGCTCTTTGTTGGGGTCGTCCGGCGAGTCGCCGTAGTAGTAGAAGTTGTAGTGGTACCAGCAATCGGGTTCGTGATCGAGGACCTCCAGTCGACGCAGCCACTTGACGGACCAGTTGCCGGACCAGCCGGGCACGAGCAGACGGATCGGCGCCCCGTGGAGATGCTCCAAAACCTGACCGTTCTGCGCATAAGCGAGGATAGTGTCGGGATGGAGAGCCTTCTGGATGGGAAGACCTTTGTCGTAGAAGAATGGGTCGGTGCCTTCCGCCGCAGAAGCGGGCACGCCGTCATCCCAACCCTCGGCGCGGATGTGGGTGGCGCGGCCGGTCAGCCCGGCTTCATTCAGGATGGCCGCCAAGGGCACACCAGTCCACTCGCTACCGGACAGGATCATGCGCTCCTGGGTGCGAGACGGACGGGTACCTTCGCCCTTGAAGTATTCGAAATAGGTGGCATCGCTGCCGGAGCACTCCATCACGGTGCGGACCGAGCGGGAAGGGAAACGCCGAACGTCGTCGTAGGAGAGGCGCAGGGGCTTTTTCACTTCGCCATCGACGGACAGGGACCAATCGCGAGCGGCCACCGGATCGGGTATTCCGAAATGCTGGACGACGTAGTGCAACTCGGTGGGGGTGATCAATCCTTCCAGGTCCATGACCGGAGTGCGGACGCGTTCGGTTTTGCCATCGGGCCGGAGAAGGGTGATGGGTTCGACTTTTTTGTGGGGCCAACCGTACCAAGAGTCCGAGTTGTCGACGCCGTCAGAAGACTGAGCGCCGTCCATTTGCAAAAAGTCGGGCAGGGCGGCATCGCCGGCCTGGTTCTCCGGGGAATTTTGCTGGGTAGTCATTGGGTCCGCGTCTCCAAGGTTGGATGGCCGGCCCTGAGCCGGCGATGTGCCAGTTTCCCATGCCGGCGGCGCGGCGACAAGTGGCGAGCCGTGATTTGCCGGGCCTCTCTAAAGTCGCTTCTCGACAGCAATTCTTCCTGGGCCATGATTTGCCATTGCAGGGGGACGGGAACGGTGCTGAGCAGGAACCTGAATTCCTGTTGCGCAGGAACGGCGGGTTAGCTTCGGCAGGGCCACGGGCGATTTGACACGTGGCGCGACCACGGGAACAATCTCTGGAGCCGGCACCAAGCAGGTAAGTGAGGAGATTCCAGTGACCACGCTGCACATCATTGTCGAGATATCGGAGCAGGTCCCTACGGGGCGCACAGAGTGGCGCGTGGACTGTGCCGAGTGCGAATGGTACGACATATTCGACGATCGGCGGCGCGCGGAGGACGGTGCAACGACTCACGTGGCACAGTCGCACGCGTCGGAAACGACGTACAACCGGATCGTGCAGACGTTGCGCATCGAACCCAATCCAGAAGAAAGCGACTTGATCGACAGCTCCGGCGAGTCAGGTCGCTAGCTGTTGCCCCGCATTTGGGATCCGTCAGGGAGAGCAGGACTCCATTGCGGCGACCACCGTGGGACAGTTCCGCTAACCAGCGGAGTACTTCTCTCCCAAGGCGGTCTCCCAGCGCAGGTAGTGCTGCATGTCGGCGTAGGTGCGATCCGGTCCGCTGAAAACCACGTCCGCAGGCGTGCGGGTGACCCCGGACAGACCTTCCTCCACAGGCAGCCGCACCGCCTGCCATGAGGTGACACCGCCGGCCAGGGCCCTCGTGTTGGAATAACCGATTTGCCGCAACATTGCGGCTGCCAGCAGAGACTGGCGTCCGTCGACACAGGTAACTACGATGCTGGCGTCATTCGACCTGACGTGGTCCGTGATCTGCCACTCCAGCCACCCGCGCGGGACCCAGCGAGACCCGGGCACGTGACCACGAGCGAATTCCTGACTGGTGTCCACGAATATGATCAAATCGGGACGGTTTTGATCGAGGTCCCTGGCCGAAACGGTGGGCACCGCGCGACGGGCCTCCGCCAAAAGCTCGGACTCAGTATCGCCGGCGATGGAGCCGTCGTTCATAGCCCCGATGCTCATGCCAGATTCCAAAGGACGGCCCGCCGCGACCCAAGCCTGGGTGCCGCCGTTGACAGCGTAGACCTCCTGGTGTCCGAGCTGACGGAACCAAGACGCAGTCAGGACAGCCCTGGCCTTGCCGTCGCAGCAGAACACGATCGGGGCGTTCTTCACCACCGCAACATCATCGCTGCGCTGGACGCACTGGCCGCCTGGGAACCATCGGAAACCCGGAATTCGGGCGCGGTCATATTCTTCGGAGGTGCGGACGTCGATGAAGTAGATGCTCTCGGTCACGGTGCGGTCGGCCATGGCGTCGAGACCGGCGACGTCCAAGAAGCGCACGCCGTCTTCAATAGCGCACCGTTCAGCGTAGGCTTCCGCCGCGGCTCGGCCGTTCTCAGATACGTTGGGCAGGCGGTCCCGAGTGGCGCCGGATTCCAGATCGTAGCCAGCCAGCACCCAGCCGGACGTGCCGTTTTTAAGACCGACCACCTGGTGGTTCAGGGCCATGCGTTGAAGGACACGGGTCCCGATGATGCTCCGAGTGCGTCCGGCGCAGTTGACCACGACGGTGGTGTCCGGATCCAACTCTGCGGTGATGTCGGTGATCCGGAGAGCCAGTTCACCGCCAGGCACGCTGCGGCCACCGGGTATGCAGAAACGGCGGTATTCCTCGGGAGTTCGCGTGTCGAGGATGACCATTTTTTCGCCGCGATCCATGCGGGCGCGCAATTCAATGGCATCAATCTCGGGCACGTGGTGTACGACCTCGACCTTCTCACCAAAGTCCTTACTGGGAACGTTGACTCCCCATTCAGTGGGGTAGTCCAAACTCATCCAACGGTTGATGCCACCGTTGAGCCAGCCGACGTTGTCGAAGCCCATCGCCTCGACCGTGGCCACGGCCTGGGAGACGCGACGGCCGTCGTCATCGCACAACACAATCAACGTGCCGGGATGGGGGACAGCGGCGTTGAGGTCGAATTCCAACCTCCTGCGGGGGATCAGGGTGCTTGCCGGGATGTGGCTGGTGTTGTATTCACCGGGTTCGCGTACGTCAATCAGGGCAAAAGGGGTAGTTTCGTTGAACAACTCGTTGAGTTGTTCCGGACTAAACGGCTTAGCCATCAGCGCATCTCCGTCGACCACGTCTAAGTAGTTCCGATCATAACAATCAGCAGCAGGCCACGCGAACGAGGGCACCGACAATATCGTCGACGCGGGCCTCTACAGTCCGCTCGTTGTCTGTCCGAAAGTATACGGACTGCCATGCCATTTATTTTCGCGCCGCTGGAAGTCGGTGCAGGGCGGGCGAAAGGTATAACTTGTAGAAGTCCACAGGCTAACCATGGACTAAAAACGATGAGTTATGAGGTTAAGTATACACGCGGGGCGTGAATGGGCGCCCCGTGTGACAATGCCGGGTCAGCAGTTGTCATACTTGTCGGTCTTCATCTGCCGGATGGCGCCGGTTTCCAGGTCGTAGCGCACCCGCTCGAGGCCGCGGAGGTCCTGACCGTAGACGTGGACCTCGACGGTGGGGCGGTCGGTGAAGTTGTCCATCTGGTGGATTTCGTCGACTTCAGGGATGAGCAGGCTGATCTCCCCCGGCTTCACCACGGCGGAGCGATCCCGCTCCAACTGGGCCCAATCTTCGCGCTCGCGGTCATCGGCGCGGCGGAAACGGGTTTCGGTTAGGGCATTGTCCATCACGCCGATCATGCCCCAAGTCCGATGATCGTGTGGGGCAGCGTGGTCGCCGGGACCCCACACGACGGCGGTGACCAACAGGCCGCATTCTGGGCTGTGGTGGAGCAACCATGAGCCGTGATTGGACCGGCCTCCCGAACCGACAGGCAGGCGGAAACGTTCGGGTATGGCGCCGGGATTAGCAATCAGCCGGGCGAGGCAATCTGATCCTTTGTCGAAGATCTTCTCCTGATTCGGCTGAGAAACCAAGAGTTCTTCCATTTCATGGACAAAATCGTCCAGTGCGTATTTGACGGCGACCATGTTGCCCTCCTCGGCAAATCTAATGCCCGAAGTGTACCCGCCTCATGCCGCGAGTGGCAACACACAGGCAACGTGTTGCAGATGCGTCACAATAAAGGGTGCCGCGTTCTCCAAAATCGGGGTAGCAGATGGCACGACATCGCGTTCAGCCAGATGCAGTGAAGGCGGGGCATACGCGCTGCTATACTACGCGATCGAGTTGGCTCAACTCGAATATTGGCCCGATCCACCTGCGGAGGGAATCCACAATGGCCGACCCCATCAAGATTTCGATGCGCGTGCCAGGCACATCGCCGATGCCCGACCTTCTGAGGATGATAGGTCAGATTGAGGAAGCGGGGTTCGACGGCGCGGGGATCCTGGACAGCCAGATGATCTGCCGCGACACCTTCGTGACGATGGGCATGGCGGCTAACGCCACCAGCAAGCTGCAATTGTTCCCGGCGGTAACCAACCCGTTCGGGCGAATTCCGTCGGTATTGGCCGGAGCGGCCCAGACGGTTGCCGAAATCGCTCCGGGCCGAACCAAATTCATCATCGGCACGGGCTATACCTCGGCCAGCACCATCGGGCGCCGGCCGGCCACGTTGCGCCAGATGCGTCGTTGCATCATGGAAGTGAAAGCGCTGCTGGCAGGGGAGTCGGTGGAATACGACGGAATGACCAACCGATTGGACTTCGCGGGGAGCGACGGCGGGCATGGAGTCCCCGTCCTAATGGCCGCATCGGGTCCGCGCTCATTGGAATTGGCGGGTGAAGTGGCCGACGGAGCGCTGGTGCTGGTCGGGTACACGCCGGGGATCGTGGGGAAGGCACTGGAGCACCTGGAAATCGGAGCGAAACGGAGCGGCCGAAGTTTGGACGATCTGGACGTGATGTTTGCGGTGCGCACGTGCGTATCAGACTCCACCGAAGAGGCACGACGGCTCGCCCGACCCGTGGCGGTGCACTGGGCGTTCCTCTGGGGCGGGCCCAACTGGCTGCCTTACTCAGGACTGGACATTCCCGATTACGAGGTCCCGCAGGCGGTGCGCGATGTTTATCCCGACCTTGGCCACGCGCCAAACTGGGAAGAAGCAATCGAGCTTACGCAGTTCGTAGACGACGATGTAAACGGGCAACTGTGCGACGCTCTCGGACTGATTGGAACGCCGGAATACTGCACCGCACGGATCAAGGAGATGGCGCAACACGGGGTCGAACAGATATACCTGATGCCGTGCCTGACGTTCGCGCCGCCCGAAGCCGAAGTGCAAGCTTTCGGAAACCACGTGATACCGGCACTTGCGGCAGCGTGACCATCGGTGGGCTGACATCGTAGACCGGGCGACACAGTGGTCAGCGCCGGGACAAGTGACCCTAACCCCCAAAAATTTTGCGACGGCGAGGAGTTTAGCAACTCGGCAATCCCGTCACCTGGACGGCGTCTCCGACGCCAACGAGATTGCCGCGCTTCGCTCGCAATGACAGCTTGAACGCACGCGGATATGCGTCCGGAAGGGTGGCCCGGTTGACGGTTTCTCGCGCGGACCACCGCGGCGCTAGGCGAGGTACGCGACGAGGAATGGCGGCGGCGAGGTACGGACAGGCCGCGAGATTGCGCGCGACGCGTTCTTGACGGGGGCGGAACATCACGCCATTCCGGTGCAGCGATTGTGTTGTCTGGTGCGGAGGCTATTTGCTAGTCTCAAGCGCCGGGCGCCAGTAACGAGGTCCGGGACGGCACCGGCAGGTCGGCGGCGGAGCAGGTACGAGGCGAGCACGTGACTACAGCAGATCGGTTCCAGGACTACAGTCTTGACGCGGACATCTTTGACGAGATGTTTCACGCCGACGGGCGCACCAGGTACAACTGGCAGGGGCTCCAGCGAACGCTGACCGACCTTTCCGCCGAAGAGTTGATGGCCATCCAGGAAAGGGTGACGCGATCATTTTCCAACGAAGGGATTACCTTCACCGTGTACGAGGACGAAGAAGCCGACGAACGGATCATCCCCATCGACTGCGTGCCCCGGTTGGTCGCTGAGTCGGAGTGGCGTAGATTAGAAGCGAGTTTGGCGCAACGTCTGAGGGCGCTGAACCTATTTTTGCAGGATGTGTACGGGGAGTCGCGGGTCACCAAAGACGGAGTGATACCGGCGGACATGGTACTGGGCTGCCCGCAATACCGTCTGGACATGCGGGGATTCACTCCGCCACAGGCCACCTGGGTGGCGATATGCGGCACCGACGTGGTGCGCACCAACGATGGGTTCCGGGTATTGGAAGACAACCTGCGGGTCCCCTCCGGTGTTTCCTACATGATTGCGAACCGCAAGGCGGTGAAAACGAGCCTGCGACGACTGTACCGTGCCTCCAGAGTACTGGATGTAGAAAACTACGGGCGTCTTCTCCTGGACACACTGCGGGAATTGGCCCCAAGAGAACGAGCCAACCCGAGTATTGCGCTGCTCACGCCTGGCGTGTACAACTCCGCTTTCTACGAGCACATGTTCCTGGCCCACGAGCTGGGCGCGGAGCTAGTGGAAGGACGGGACTTGGTGGTCGACGACGGTTTCGTCTACATGAGGACCACCACGGGCCTGCAGCGCATCGACGTCATATACCGTCGGGTAGACGACGACTTCCTCGACCCGATGGTATTCCGATCCGACTCGGTGCTGGGGGTTCCCGGCCCGATGGACACGTATTTGAGTGGGAACGTTGCCCTAGCGAACGCGCCGGGAACGGGCGTCGCCGATGACAAGAGCGTTTACGCCTACGTTCCGGACCTGATCCGGTACGACCTGAGCGAAGAGCCGTCGCTTCAGAACGTCGAAACGTACCTCTGCCGGCGTCCGCAGGAACTCGAATACACGCTGGACAACCTGGACAAACTGGTGGTCAAACGGGTCGGAGAATCGGGCGGCTACGGGATGTTGGTGGGTCCTCACGCCACGCCACAGGAACGGGCGGAATACGCGGAGCAGATTCGGTCCAATCCGGCGGACTTCATTGCCCAACCCACGCTGGCTCTGTCCCGGTCGCCCTGCCTGATCGACGGCAAGTTCGAGCCACGCCACGTAGATCTCCGGCCGTTCATATTGCATGGACAGACCACACGGATAGTGCCGGGAGCCTTCTGCCGTGTCGCCCTGCGACGGGGCAGCCTGGTGGTCAACTCAAGCCAGGGAGGCAGCGGCAAGGACGTCTGGGTCCTGGAGGAGTAACCGAGTTGCTGGCTCGAAGCGCACAGGGACTGTACTGGATGGGCCGCTACCTGGAACGGGCGGACCACTTATGCCGCCTGCTCCAGCTTAATATTACAGTTGCACTTGAATTGCGGGCCTCTGAAAGTGCCTCTTGTAACGGATTCCAAGGCTCGGGCTTGGTGCCGCCAGCTCCACCACGGCTACCGGATAGGCAGGTCAGCACTCTCATAAAGTAGTCACAGCAGCCTGCATGACAGCCGTCTAACTTCGGGCACGGTCAGTGATATGAGTCCTTCCCTTGAAGCGCGACTGTAGTATTAAGACCGAAGCACTGGTCGACCGCCCGGTCAGCGAAATTTATTCCGGCTGGCGACGCATCTACAACAGCCTGGACCGAGTGCCGCCGGGCGGGGACCTGGAAGCGGTGACAGCGGATTCAGACAATGCGACGCAGTCCCAGGGATCAGAGGGAGGTAACCGGCAGCTGCAGACGCAACACCAGGTGGGCGACGAGTACACCCTGGCCGATTCTTTCACGCTGGCGGACGACCTTACTTTCGAGCTTACGAACGCCGGTTCGATGTGGAGTTGCTTCGCCCTGGGCAGGGAAAACGCGCGACAGGTGCGACATTGCATCAGCGCGGAGATGTGGCGATCGCTGAACCTGACGTATCTGAAGCTCCAGCGGACCAGCATATTGGACATCTGGCAGGCGTCGCCGGAGAACTTTTACACGCAAACGGCTGAGGACATAGAAACATTCATGGGGGTGGCTGCGGCGACGATGTACCGGGGCGAAGGGTGGCACTTCATGCTGTTGGGAAGGTTCATCGAACGGTCCCAACTGGCGGGCAACCTGCTCATGGCACAACTGGAGGTCGACGAAGGGGCAACCGAACATACGGAGGCGGACTGGACCACCCTGCTTCGGGTCTACCACGCTCAGGAGGCGTACATCCGCACGTACGGAGTGGAGATCAGGTTGGAGCAGGTTCTCGACCTATTGGTCACCGATCCGCTGTTGCCGGACTCGATGCGGCGCGCCCTGGATACGGTATCCGAGGAACTAGCGGCGGTTGGGCCCGGCCCAGACCAGGGATCGAGCGCGGCGGCGAACCGAATGGCAGGCAGACTCAGATCGCTGGTTTTGTACGAGTGGCCAGACACGGCCGACAAACCACGGCTGCTGGGCCGCATGGCTAACCTCGGCGGGCAGTTGCATGGCCTAGTCAACGCGGTCTATTTCGACTACTGACAGTGGACTGATGTAGCGGGTTGAGATTGGCTGCGACAGCCGCACACACGACAGTCTCGCGGGGAGGCGTCGGCTCCCGTGCGCAATACGAGTGGCGGGTATCCACGGTTTTGCGCAGCGATCATGCTGACACTCAAGGTGCCAAATGCTATAATCATGGTTGCGTTTTCACCAATTCAGGAGTTTCTAACTTGCGTCATTACGAACTGGTAACAATTCTGAGCCCGATGCTGAATCAGGACGAAGCATCGGCCACATGGGACGAGATCAAGTCGTTCATCGTCAACCGGGACGGCGATATCACCGCGGAGCAGATTTGGGGCACCCGCCGGCTGGCGTACCCGATCCGCAAAGGGAACTACAATTTCCTGGAGGGATCGTACTACCTGAGTACCTTCACCGTGGATAATTCGTTCAATCTGGAATTGGACAATTACCTACGGTTGGACGAGCGGGTGTTGCGATCGCTGATCTTAAATTGCGACGGGCCTCTGCCGGACAAGCCGGCGCCAGGTCCCCTGACTGCCCCTTCCCGGTATATCCCGCCGGGACGCGGTCGACGCCAGGACGGAGGCGCGCCTTCTCCCGATGCCCCGGGCAGTTTCGCGGAGCGCCGGCCAGGTGGGCCGCCGGCCAGTCCCGATGCGCAGGCTGCGCCGGCGCCGCGTCCAGAAGCCTCGGCCGTGGCGGCGGCTACACCCGGACCTACTGATTCAGCGCCTGCTCCGGCCGCGGAGAACATTGCCGAAGGCGTAGCGACGCCTGGACCGGCTGGGACTCCTGAACCGACCACTACCTTTGAGCCGACTCCCGAACCGACCGACGCCGCAGAGCCGACCACTACCTTTGAGCCGACTCCCGAACCGACCGACGCCGCAGAGCCGACCACTACCTTTGAGCCGACTCCCGAACCGACCGACGCCGCAGAGCCAACCGCTACCTTTGAGCCGACTCCCGAACCGACCGACGCCGCAGAAACGGCGCCCGCACCCAAGCCGCCCGCCGAAACCGATGGGGACGTGCAGGCGTAATTTCCCGTGAACAAGATCATCGTAATCGGAAACCTTGGTCGGGACCCGGAGATGCGGTACTCCACGTCGGGCAATCCGATGACGTCGTTCAGTATCGCTAGCAACCACCGGTACACGACGGCCGCCGGGGAGCGGCGCGAGGAAACCGAGTGGTTCAACTGCACCGCTTTCGGGCGGCTTGCCGATACCTGTAACCAGTTCCTCACCCGTGGCCAACAGGTTTACATAGAAGGACGGCTCCGTTCCCGCCAGTACGATCGTAGGGATGGAACGCCCGGATTTTCTCTTGACGTGACCGTAACCGACATGCAAATGCTGGGTCGCCGGGAGGACCAGATGGTTGACGGTGGGTACGGCGCACAGCAAGACCGTAGCTACGGTGGCCGACCCGACAACAGCGGGCAAGGCGACCAGGGCGGCGGATACGATGACCGGCGCGGGGCTGGTTACGGGGCTGGCAACCCCAGCGAACCGATGGAAGTTGACGACCTGCCCTTCTGAAACCTACGCTTTCGAACACCAGGCAACCGGAGGAACCCTTAACCATGACTACGCCCGAATCCGCACCGCCGCCCCAACCCGCCGCACCTGCGCCGGCTCCGGCCGCAGGTGGTGGTAGCCCCGGAGCCCCTGAACGCGGTCCCACGGGCGGTGGCCCTCCCGGGGGCCCTGGCGGGCGGCCAGGCGGCTTCGGCGGTGGACCCCCCGGAGGACCTGGCGGGCGGCCAGGCGGCTTCGGCGGTGGACCCCCCGGAGGACCTGGCGGGCGGCCAGGCGGCTTCGGCGGAAGGCCACCAGGCGGCCAGGGCGGACGACCTCCAGGACGCGGCGGACCACGTACCGGTGGTCGAGGCGGCGGACGACGATATGGACCGCGCCGGCGGGTGTGTGCCTTCACGGTAGAAGGGGTTACCCCCGATTACAAAGACGTTGACCGATTGCGGCGGTACATCTCCGATCAGGGGAAGATCGAACCCACCCGGAAGACCGGCACCTCTGCGAAGAACCAGCGGCTTTTGGCTCAGGCAATCAAACGAGCCCGTTACTTGGCCCTCTTGCCCTACGCACCCGAGCATAGCATCAACGTCGGGATGCGTTTGGGCCGTTAATCAGCCCACCCCCGATGCTAAACATCTCGCTGCCCTGGAAGCGTAGCACCGCCGAGGTCGACGAAGCTCCAGCCGAACCGACTAGGCGACGTCCGGTTAGGAACGCTGCCGGTCGCAGCCGGCGATTGGGCACGAACAACCCGGGCGCTGCCCAGGCTGTTCGCACCCGGCGCGGGCTAGAATCCCGCCGGCAACGTATCGCGATTGCGGTGGGAGCGGTACTGATACTGGTGATCGTCGGCGTGGTGTTGGCGGGCGTGTATCAGCAGTTCATCCACCCGCCACGCGTCATGGCCGGCGAAGTCAGGGGTGTACGCTTCACCATGGGCGACCTGGTTGAGCGGATCCGCGTGCTGCAGGGAATCAATCGTTACCAGGGCGGACAGGTGGATTTCAGCCGGATACCGTTCCAATTGCTGACGGACCTGCTGCACGCCGAGATATTGCGCCAGGCGGCGCCCGGTCTTGGCATAGACGTCACGGACGCGCTGATCGACGATGCGATCAAGAACCAATTCCGACCCGAACCCGGGCCAGGACAGGAAGTAACCGACGAGCAATTGGACTCGGAGTTCGACAACACTTACAAGAACTTCTTGACCCAGGTCCGCCTGACGGACGACGCCTACCGCCGGATCATGGAAGAGCGGCTGCACCAGAGCACGTTGTTCGGCATCATGTTGGGTTCCCTACCGGAGGAAGCGCCACAGGTAGAACTGCAGGCCATCGCGCTCAGCCTGAACTCCACGGCCTCTCCGGAGGCAGTGCGCGAGCGTTTGGTGCTGGGCGAGGATTTCGGATCCGTGTCCCGAGAGGTTTCCGGATCGGAAGGATACATCGGTTGGGTGCCTGAAGGAGCCTTCCCAGAGTTCGACAGCTACGTGTTCGGCGAAACCGAAACCGCCGAAGACGGCACCGAAACGCGCAAACCCGCCTTGCTTGAACCCGGCGAGATATCCCCTCCGATCTACCAGGAGGAAACGATCTTCATTATCCACACCATCGGCGGACCGGAAACACGCGATGTCGAGGCGCAAATGCTTTTCCAGATGGCCAGCGCGGCGGTCGAGCGATGGAAAGACGACCAGTTACAGCGCGGATCTGAAGATGGATGGGTAAAGATCAACTTCAACAGCAACCGGTACGCGTGGGTGACGGACCAGGTCCGACTGACGCGGCCGCGGGTCACTCCCCAACCCCAGCAGTAGGGTTCGCGAGGACCTCAAGACGTCCGCGAAACCAATCCAGCATCGCGAGACAGTCCGCTACTCCCCGTTGAGCCAACCAGACCGCAGTATTTCTAAATGCCCGGCGCGACGGAATCAATAAACATCGGCCTGATGGGTTTGGGTACCGTCGGGGGCGGCGTTGCTGCGGCTTTATCGGGCAACGCAGAAGAGATCCGACGGAAGACCGGGCGCACTGTTCGATTGAGGCGAGCGCTCGTTCGCGACGCGGGGAAAATTCGCGAACCGTCGCCGCCGCCGGGAGTCCTGACGACCAATCCGGAGGATATTCTCGCCGACCCCGATATCCACGTGGTCGTTGAGGTAATGGGTGGAGACTCACCGGCGGGTGAATACCTAGAACGGGCCCTGGCCGGCGGAAAGCACGTGGTCACCGCCAACAAAGAGGTGATGGCCCGGCGGGGCGGGGCGCTCTTGGCACTGGCGCAGTCACGAGGCGTGAATCTCCTGTTCGAGGCATCCGCCGGCGGTGGGATCCCCATCGTCGGCTGTTTGATGTCCCAGTTGCTGGCAAACGACATCCGCTCGATACGTTCCATCATCAATGGGACCACCAATTACATCCTCACCCGGATGGCGCGCAGCCAGACCCCATTCGCCGAGGCCCTGGCCGAAGCCCAGAGCCGGGGATACGCCGAGGCCGATCCGACCAACGATGTTGAAGGGATTGATGCCGCGTACAAACTCTCGGTACTGGGCAGTTTGGCGTTTCACCAACCGATACCCCACGGGGCGATCCACACCGAGGGAATCAGCCGTCTCGCTCCCGAAGATTTCCGCTATGCCGCTGAGTTGGGATACGCCATAAAATTCCTGGCGATCGCGGCTGCCCAACCGGACGGGACCGTCCAAGCGCGGGTTCATCCGGCCCTAGTTCCCGAGGACCATCTGCTGGCCAAGGTAGACGGCGTGTATAATGCCGTGGAAGTGACCGGCGACCTGTGTGGTCAGATTATCCTGCACGGGCAGGGAGCCGGACGCGACGCCACGACCAGCGCCGTGATGGGCGACATCCTGAACGTGGTGAGGAACATCGACAGCGCCGGCGCACCACCGCTGCTACCGGTTTCAAACGGTCGCAGCCAACAAGCCGGGGACGCCATTCGACCCATCGCCGAACTTTCCAGCGCGTACTACCTGCGACTAACCTGCGCCGACCAAGCCGGCGTGCTGGCACAGATAGCACGGTTGCTGGGTGACGGCAACATCTCCATCGCCACCGTGATTCAGAAGGATACCGACCCCGGCAGCGGCACCGCCCAATTGGTCATCACCACGTATCCCTCCCGGGAGGCCGACGTGCAGACTGCCCTGGCGGCGGTTTCGGAGCTAGATGTGGTGGTGAGTGTGGACAATCTGATCCGTATCGAACAGTAAAGCGACCGCAGACAAAGACCCAACGCATCGACAATATTTACAAGGCACGACCGTGGCACCAGACTGCCAAACGCGGTAGAAAATGGGCGTAGGCGTTTTACAACAATACCGGGACCTGTTGCCGGTGAATGAAGAGACGCCCATCTTTTCGATGGGCGAAGGTGATACGCCGCTGGTGCGGTCCCGTCAACTGGGGCCCGAATTGGGTTGCCCTGACCTGTTCTTCAAGCTGGAGGGCTGCAATCCCACCGGGTCGTTCAAAGACCGGGGCATGGTGGTGGCCATGGCGAAAGCGCTGGAAGAGCGCAGCGTCGGCGTGATGTGCGCCTCCACGGGCAACACCAGCGCGTCGGCCGCGGCCTATGCCGCCTATTGCAACCTGGCCGCCTGGGTGTTGATTCCCAAAGGCGAGGTCGCGCTGGGAAAGTTGGCGCAAGCCGTGGCGTACGGCGCCCGGATACTCCTGGTAGATGGCAACTTCGATGCGGCCCTGGCGCTGGTCAGAGAGTTCACCAAGAACAATCCGATCACCCTGGTCAACTCGGTGAATCAGCACCGGATCGAAGGGCAAAAGACCGCGGCGTTCGAGATATCCGACGTGCTGGAAGACGCGCCGGATTACCTGTTCATTCCGGTGGGAAACGCGGGCAATATCACGGCGTACTGGCGCGGGTTCGTCGAGTATCACCAGTTGGGCAAGAACGAAACCCTGCCGAAGATGATGGGTTTCCAGGCCGAGGGTGCGGCCCCGATCGTACTGGGCAAGCCGGTCCTGCATCCGCAGACGATAGCGTCGGCCATACGCATCGGAAACCCGGCGAGTTGGAAGTCCGCCGAGCGGGCGCGAGATCAGTCGGGGGGCGTCATCGACGCGGTGAGCGACGATGAGATTCTTGACGCATACCGGCTGCTGGCCTCGCGGGAAGGCATTTTCGGAGAGCCGGCTTCAGCAGCCTCGGTGGCAGGACTCCTGAAGTTGAAGCGCGACGGCCTGGACCTGACGGGAAAGCGGGTGGTCTGCATCATAACGGGCAGCGGACTCAAAGATCCGGACATGGCGGTGAGCAGCACCCAGGCCGACACGGTCGAAGTTAAGCCCAACCTGGAAGCCATTGAGACTGCCATACTGGGGACGCTGCCCGCCAGATGAGCAGCACCGGACCCAAAATGAACCTTGCGGCCATAGAGGTCGCGGTGGGCGCGATCCTCAGGTACATAGACGAGGACAGCGGACGCGAGGGCCTGTGGCGCACTCCGGAACGCGTCGCTGAAATGTACACGGAACTGTTCTCGGGCGTGGGGTTGGACCCGGCTGCGGAGATAGACGCGATCTTTTCCGATGACGTGACCCACGATCCAGTGCTGGTAGCCGATCTGCCCTTCTACTCCATGTGCGAGCACCACATGCTGCCCTTCTTCGGACGGGCGAGCCTGGTCTACGTACCAGACCTACACATCGCGGGAATAAGCAAAATAGGCCGCGCCCTGGACACAACGGCACGGCGATTGCAGGTCCAGGAGCGCCTGACCGCGCAACTGGCTGATGCCGTTATGTCGCGGGTGCAACCCCTCGTGGTCGCTTGCCGTGTGGAGGCAGAGCACCTGTGCATGTCGATGCGCGGGATCCAAAAGCCGGGGCACCGTGTTGTCACCACCGCAATACGGCAGGCGCCCGGTGGCGGTGCAAATGGCGCCGCTCCGACGTATTCTCCGAATGAACTGTTGAGCCTTCTAGACAACCGAGGATGACCGGCCCTTCGCTATGACAACAACCTCTCCAGCAACCCCCATCACCTCGTTTGAGGAAGTCCGGCAACAATGGCAGGAGTTGCTGGGTCGTTCGGTGGTCAACAACCTGTACATCACGCCCACGTGGCAGGAACTCTGGTGGAGCGCCTTCCAGAACGGCCGGTCGCTGGCGGGGTTTTACCTGACCGACGCTGCGGGCCAACTTACCGCGCTGGCGTCGCTGTCGCGCTGCGGCGACAATTTTTCGTTCGTTGGCAACAGCGACACCTTCGACTACAACGACTTCGTCATCGCCCACGGCACAGAGCCGACGTTTTTTTCCGCATTGTTGGACGCAATCGACTCCGAAGGCGGCCGCCAGCTTGACCTGTATTCCGTGGGGGAAGACTCTCCAACGTTGGCGATGCTCCCCAAACTGGCGCGGGCACGCGGATATTCGGTGGACATTACCGAAGAAGACGTTGCGCCACGCATCTATCTGCCAGCCACGTGGGACGACTATCTTGCGGGGCTGAGCAAGAAGGACCGACACGAGCTACGGCGCAAATTACGTCGGCTAGAGGGCCATGAGAATTGGCGGTGGTTCTGCGTTTCGGACCCCGGAGTGGCAAGCGATTGCGCGGACACATTTCTGGAACTGATGCGAAGCAGCGATCCGGCAAAAGCCGAGTTTCTCACCGCCGATCGGGAAGCGTTCTTCCGACAGCTTATTGCGACGACGGCGAACCAGGGAGTGCTGCGGCTCTTCATGATGGAGATGGACAACAAACCGGTGGCTGCGTCACTGTGCCTCGATTACGACGGGGTGCGGATGCTGTACAACAGCGGGCATGACGTGGAATATCGCTACTACAGTGTGGGGCTGCTGCTCCACGCGCTGTGCCTGCGCGATGCGCTGGAACAGGGATATCGATATTTCGATTTCCTGAGAGGGAACGAACCCTACAAGTACCGGCTTGGTGGCCGGGACCATCATCTCTACCGCATAACGCTCCAGCGCACGGATGCGCTCGGTGTAGGCGGCGGGTAACGACACTAATCAGAAACACCCCTTTGCTAAAATTCAGAACATCCTGATTGCGCATATCATATCTGTGTGTGTCGACCGTCGCAGGAGCGCCTTGCCTTGATATCTGACTGTACACCGCGCGTTGCCCTGATCTCCTACCACACTTGCCCGTTGGCGGCGCCTGGACAGGGGAAAGCGGGCGGGATGAACGTTCACGTCCGCGAACTGGCGCGGGCGATCGCGGGCAGGGGCGTGGCAATCGACGTATTCACCCGGGAGCACGATTACCCGTGCGACGGGGAGGATATCGGTAGCGACGGAGTTAGCTTCGTCCACGTTCCCGCCGGGCCCCCCGATGCTGCCTTAGGCGAACTTGCCGGCTATCTGGATGATTTTGTTGCGGGAGTCAGGGCGTATCAAGAACGCGAGAATATCCGATACCTAGCCATCCATTCTCACTATTGGCTGAGCGGATGGGCGGGGACGCGCCTGGCCTCCGCGACCGGCGCTCCGCATATAGTCACGTTCCACACTCTTTCCCGCATCAAGATGCAGTCCCGATCCGGCGAGCAGGAACCCCCCGTGCGCCAAGAGACGGAAGAGCAGATCATCGCGGACGCTGATTGCGTCGTCGCGTTCAGCCCGCACGAACGGGACGCGATGGTACGGCTTTATGCTGCCGACGGAAAGCGGGTGGAGCTAATACCGTGCGGAGTCGATCTGGGTCGGTTCCGGCCCATCGGTCGCGCCGCGGCCCGCCGCGAACTGGGTCTGAACGGGCACAAGGTGCTGCTGTACGTAGGGCGGATCGAAGCGCTCAAGGGCGTGGACCTTCTGCTGCATACGGCGGCTTCGCTCGAATCCGAGGAAGGCGTGCAGGTGTTGGTGGTGGGTTCTGATGCAGACGGCAGTGGGGAGTTGGAAAGGCTGCACAGGTTGTCCGATGATCTTCAACTGGGAGACACCGTCGCCTTCGTTGGCCGCGTGCCGCAAGAGCAGTTGGCCCTTTACTACTCTGCCGCCGATGTGTGCATCGTACCGTCGTTTTACGAGAGTTTCGGTCTCGCCGCGCTGGAGAGCATGGCCTGTGGAACCCCGGTGGTCGCGTCGCGCGTCGGTGGGCTGTCCACGATAGTCCAGCACGGCAGAACAGGGTATTTGAAATCATGGCGGTGCCCGGAAGCGTTTGCTCAATCGTTGGAAATGATCATGGCCAATGAAGACCTGCGGGACAGCATGGGTCGCGCCGCTCGAAGCCGCGCGGAAAGCCTGAGCTGGGACCAGGTGGCGGGCCGAATGTTGGATCTTTACGATCGCCTAGCAATGGCCGAACCGATTCGAGGGATGGCTCACTGATGAAGCCAACCTCTCGACGACGGACGCCCAACGATTTCGGCATGCCGGATTTCCCGGGCTTCGGTGGCCAAAACGCCCGCCGGCGGCGCCGACCGTTGGCTTCTGCGCTGCGCCACCTGGAGAGCAGGCTGGGTGCCGGGGTGCTGGTGTTCCTGCCGGTACTAGTGACCTATTTCGTCTTCAGATTCTTTTACGACGTCCTGGCCTCGATGCTAGAGCCTTTCGTACGTTGGCTCAACATTCCCAAGACCGGAGGGTTCGATTGGACTGACCTCGTCGGTGTTGCAGTGGTCCTGGTGATCATCTATGTGGTTGGCCTACTCATCGGTTGGGCGGTGGTCAAATTCCTGATCAACCAAATGCACGATTTGATTGGACGAGTCCCAGTTATCGGAGCAGTGTACAAGACGACCCGGGTTGGCATCGACTTCCTATCCGATACCCAAGAGCAGGATTACCGGGGAGTGGTGCTGATCGAGTTTCCCCGCCTGGGCGTTTTATCGATCGGCCTGATCACGTCCAACCTGGGCAAACTGGACGGCGTAGAGGAGTATCTGTCCATATACGTGCCCACCACACCAGTGCCGTCTTCCGGCTACCTGGTGGTGGCTGCGTCGAGCAAGGTGACGCCGACCGATATCACGGTGGACGAAGCGATGCGCATCATCATTTCGGGTGGCATTCTAGCCGGCGAAGTCTTCGCGGGACGAGTTTCGATCAACGGCGTAGGGAATCCAACACCGGACTCTCATTGGCTGTGGGGCTGCGGCGGAGAGGTGAAGCCATTGCCGGACGCGCCGCCGCCTCGCGTGCAAGAATCGGCTCCCGTAGTCACGGGAATTCAAGACTAGACACACCGGCGGTTGACGGCTGAGACGATCCGGTGAGAACTGGGTTGTATTCCATGTCTTTCATCCGCATTCTGACCCGGAGGATCAAGTTCCATGAACTACCAACCCGAACGCGCCCTAGTGGTTATCCCACATCCCGATGACGCGGAGGTATGGGCAGGTGGCACCATAGCCCGCTGGGTGCGCGGCGGGGCTGAAGTCCACTATGTTCTATGCACCGACGGCAGCAAAGGCACCGATGATCCGGAGATCGACCCGTCCGAGTTGGTGGCCATCCGTAGCCGGGAGCAATTGGCTGCCGCGGAGATATTGGGCGTGAAGAACGTGGTCATGCTCGGCCGGCCAGATGGTGAACTGGAAGACAGTTCGGATTTCCGCAAAGACCTGGTACGGCAGATCCGCGTGGTGCAACCTGACGTGGTGCTGACCACCGAGCCGTACCGCCGAAATATGCAGTGGCACCGTGACCACCGCATTGCCGGGCAGGTGGCGCTGGATGCCGTTTTCCCGTACTCGCGCGACCACCTGCACTTCGGCGACCTGTTCGCAAACGAGGGAATCGAGCCTCACAAGACCGCAGCGATCATGTTCTGGGGATCTGAAAACCCCAATGCTTTCGTGGACATCTCGTCGGACTTCGATACCAAGATCGAAGCCGTGATGGCCCACGGTACCCAAGCCCGCCAGATGTCCCGGGCAGATCTGGAAGGGTTCGTGCGGGCGAGGGCCGAAGAGTCGGCCGAAGCGGGCAATACCTATACCGAAGAGGATTTCAGCGGCATGACCCTGGCCGAAGCATTCCGCCGGGTAACGTTCCGGACGTAGCCGACCACCCGGGGCAGGCGCCAACTACACCAGCGCCCGTCGAGTGTGCCAGTCTGTGGCTTGCTGGTAAGCGTAGGCCGCTCTCAGGATGGCGCCCTCGGCGAAAGGCCCGGCGCCTAACTGAACGCCAATGGGAAGCCCGTCCTCCGTGAACCCTCCCGGAATCGACACGGCAGGCATTCCGGCCAAGGGGTAGCAACCGGTGTACGAACGGCGGAAGAAAAACCGTTGGCGCACATCGTCGGCCGACTCGAACGGCGCAGTCAAGGCATCGTGTCGGGGAGCAGGGTAGGGAGCGGTCGGGGACACGAGCAGGTCGACCTGCTGGAAGGCGTCCTCGAACTGGCGCCTGAGCAGGACACGAGCCTTCATGGCCCGGTTCTGCACCTTGGCGGGCACCAGGGCGGCACTCTGAAGGCGCGTGCGGGAAGCGCGGTCCAATAGTTCGGGCGACTGCCGCATCAGACCATCGCGGGCACCGGCCCCCTCGGTATCGGCAATGCCCACGAATATGGCTCCCGCGATTCCCGTCAGCGGAAGGGAAATATCAACTACCTCCGCTCCCAAACCGGCCAGGGTTTCCAAAACGGCATCGGTGGCGCGCCGCACGTCCTGGTGCATGTCGGGCGCGTCGCACAACTCCGTCATGCGACCGACCTTCATGCCCCGAATGTCACCGTCAAGCATTCCGCGGTAGTCGGGAACCGGGCGGCGGCTCGTCGTAGGATCCATGGGGTCGTAGCCGGCCACGGCCCCCAAAACCAGCGCGCAGTCCTCTACGGTCTTGGTCATAGGCGAGGCAGCGTCCATGAACCAGCACATCGGGGTGATGCCGTAACGGCTGATGCGTGTAAAGGTCGGCCGCAGGCCCACCGCGTTGCAATAGGAAGCTGGTCCCCGCCCGCTTCCGCCAGTGTCCTCGCCGACCGACGCAGCGCAAAGATGCGCCGCCAGCGCCGCGCCCGACCCGCTGCTCGACTCACCGGGCGTGTGATCGCGACGCCAGGGATTGTGGGGAGTACCGTACGGCGGATCCGCAGTGCCGCCCATGGCCAACTCGCTGAGGTTGAGCTTACCGAGCAGGATCGCGCCGGCGGATTTGAGACGGGCCACGACCGTTGCGTCCTCAGTGGGCACATTGCCCGCATAGGCGCGGGACCCGTTGCTGGTGAGAATGCCGTCCGTGTTGAACTGGTCCTTGATGCCCATGGGAACACCGAAAAGAGCACCGCTGACGGCCGTTTCGTCTCCACGGCGAAGCGCCTCGTCCGCATCCGCCGCAGCGCCCAAAGCCTCTTCGCGGCTAACCGTGATGTAGGCCTTGATGTCGGCGTCGATAGCGTCGATGCGGCTCAGGTATGCGTTGACCGCATCGGTGGCGGTGAAATCGCCGTTGCGAATGGCAGCCGAAGTGGCTTCAGCAGAGAGGAAGACGATGTCGTCGTGGGATGGGGAAGAGATCATTGTGAAGCTCCGGCGGTTTGGCCTGCCTGGACAACAGCGTATTTGCGATTGATGATTGCCTGGAAAGAGGGAGACAAGTCGTGCCAGTCGAGCACGTCAACACGGTATGGCAAAGTGGACTCCTGGAACGCCTCGATTAGCCGACCCAGACTTCGAAACCTGAGTGGTTGGGCACCCACAACCGCCAGGTCCAAATCGGACCACGGCTTGGCGTCTCCCGTAACCCGCGATCCGAAGGCCCGAACCTCGCATCCTTGGGCATACTCCTCGAGAACCCATTGGACTTCGGCCAAATGCTCCGGTTTCACGTCAATCATTGTGGGCTTCCAGGGCTGCTAACAGGAGTCGGGCATCGTCCAAAAACGCAGGAATAACCGAGTAGACTTCGTCGGCGGTGGTTTTTCGGTAGGTGTGGTAAGTCTGGTTACGGGCCTGGTGATAGTCCATCCAGCGATCTGCATCGTCGATCAACAAGTTTTCGAAACCCATCCGGAAAAGCTCGCGGCGCGTAACGCCGTCGGCCGCGGTACGACTTACGTTGACTTCCAACCATCGTTTGATGAACTTCCATGAGAGCTCGTAGGTGAACTCGAAATACTTGATGACGCCGGACTGGACTGCGGTCCGCAATACAGCGTCAGCCGGATGATCGTCAGAGACCTCTGCACCTTTTTCAAGTACCGATCCAAGGCTTGCGATGGCGCTTTGCAGACTTTCCAGCTCAAGCGGCATAGCAGGCGTGCCTGGATCGGCCAAACCCGGCAGTCTCAGCCAGCATCGACGTCGGGAAAAATGGTGACCGGCTCGACGTCCTCCAGGTCCAAATCGCGCAAGCGGTCAAGTTCCTGCATCAGGCTGGCGAACCGGTTTGCCACCTCGGGCAGATCGGCATCGTCAATGGGTATACCGACCAGGTCCGCCATCTTGCGTACCTGTTCAACGCTGAGATCGGGTTCAGGCATGACCTTTTTCTTCCTTTTGGGTTGCTAAGTCCACCAAGTGGCGGCGTGCGAAGAGCTTCCGCGGTCCGTCAGAACATGCGCCGAGTACCGCCCTCAGAGCCAGCGTTGGAACCAGTCGAGCATCCGTTGCAGATATTCCTGCCGCAACGCGACGTGGCCCGTTCGGAGAAACCCGTGTCCGCAGGCGGGGAATCGAACCATTTCCACTTCTTTGTCCAGACGCTTCAGTACCTGGAAATACTGTTCGCTCTGTCCTATCGGACACCTCGCGTCGGATTCTCCGTGCAGCAAGAGCACGGGCGTTTCAACTTGCGGAGCGAATTTGATCGGTGAACGCTGGAGCAGACGGTAGGCCAGGGCGTCCACACCCTCAGCCAGTTCGCTAGCCAGAGGGCGACTGATGGGCATGCCACCGGCAAGCCGGATAGCCCACTGGGTCTCACCGAAGCTCGTGGCGATGTCCGAAGTACCGTACATGGTCCACAGGTCGATGCACGGCGCGCCGGCCACGGCCGCGCGGAACCGGTTGGTTTGGCCAACCATCCAAGTGGTCATGTAGCCGCCGTAACTGTAGCCGTGAACGCCCAACCTGTCGGTGTCTACATAGTCGCGCTGGCACACCGCATCCACGGCCGCCATCAGATCGCGATAGTCGTCGCCGCCCCAGTCACCCAGAACCGCGTTGACGAAGTCCTCCCCATAGGTGGACGAGCCCCGCGGGTTAACCGCCAAGGTCAGAAAGCCGGCCCCGGCCAACACCTGGTGCCACGGCACGAAGGAGTCGTAGAACGCTCCATTCGGTCCGCCGTGGATTTCGAGGACCAGCGGGTAACGCTTTGCCGGGTCGAAACCGTGTGGATGGTACAAGCGGCACTCGATGTCCCAGTCCTCCCTTTCAAGGAGAAATTTCTCCATCGGCGCCGGGGCATGGTGGGCCAGCCAATCGTCATTGTGGGTGGTCAGCCGGCGTCGAGCAGGCACTCCGCCGCCATTCGTGATCTCCAGCAAATGCGCATCGGAAGGCGTGTTCGTTCCAGACCCGGTTATCACCACCCGATTCGTGTCACGATCCATCGCAATGCCGGAAAGGAGTTCGCTCCCCGCGGTGATCGGTGTGGGACTGGTATTGCCCTCAGGCTTCACGGTCATTTCATACAGTCGGGTTTGCCCTTCAGCGTCGCCCAAAAAAACGATTCGTCCGTCGTCTTCAGCCCCGGCCGTCCACCGCAACTCGAGCGGAGGGAAGATGCCGGGATATCCGAGGCAGGGCCGGACCGTATCGTCGGTCAGCTGTCGCGGCGGATGCGCCGGCCGCAGCACGTACAGATACGCCTGCCACAGCACCATCAGCCCATCCCCGGTTCCGCCGGCCGCGAGCAGCCGTTCGCCGTCGGGGGCCCAGGCGACGGCTCCGGCGTCCGTCAAGCCCTCGGACCACGACACCGGCACGGGTACGTCGCGGTCGGTATCGACCTTGTCGGGGACGTCCACAACGTACACTTCGGCGGCGGCGGTTTTGTCGCGGCTGTCCGAGCGACCGGAGATAAAGGCAATCCTTCCGCCGTCGGGTGACCAAGCGGGAGCCATGTCGTCCCAATCACCGTCAGTGAGCTGCGTCCACTTTCCGGAAGCGGCGTCGACCATGAACAAGTGGAAATGATTATCTCCGCGCCAGCCGATGGCATCGTGACGGTACCGGATACGGTTGACCTCTTTCGCTACGGGCACGTCCGGCGCGACGGGCAGATCCGATTCCTTCGAACGGCCCGTTGGCGACACGTCCGACACCACCGCCAGCCGAGCCGAATCCGGCGACCAGGTGAACTCCCTGACGCCGTTGGGCAGGTCGGTGAGTTGGAATGCCTCACCGCCGGCCGCAGGCATAAGCCAAACCTGGCGGTCCGAGACCTCTTTCTTCGATCCGGGGCGCAGGAACGCCAACGTTGCGCCGTCCGGAGAGAAGCGGGGATGCCCGTCGTTGTTTCCCTGGGTGAACGGGCGAGGCGTCCCGTCAGCAGCCGCGTCGTGCAAGGCCGCCTGGTAGACGCGCGCCCGAGGTTCTGAGGTCTCCTGGTCGATCCATGAGAGCACGTAGGCGCACCTGCTGCCATCAGGAGCGACCGTTGGATCGCCCACGGTTTTCAAGTGCCGGAAGAGGTCTGGTCTTATGGGTTCAGTCATGAGCAGTAGTCTTTGAGTAACGAGCGCATAGCGCAGAGGGTTGGGCCACTGCGTATTCTACCGCATTGGTAGCGACAAACCAGCGTGCGCTACCTGGCAGGAGATTGCGCGCAAAATAAGCTCACCAACGACGTGTCGAATCATGCGATCCGACGCAGGTCTCGTGCAGCAAAACCGCATGCCCATTATGCTAGAATTGGTCAGCCCTTTCAGCCATCGGATTGTGGAGAGTTACCGTGCCCGAGCGCATCTTGGTAGGCGTTGCGTGGCCGTATGCCAACGGCCCGCTGCACATGGGACACATCGCCGGCTGCTACCTGGCCGCCGATATCTTCGCCCGCTATCACCGCATGAAGGGCAACGAGGTGCTGATGGTATCGGGCTCCGACGCCCACGGCACTCCCATCACCATCCGAGCCGACCAGGAAGGGGTGGAGCCCCAGGAAGTTCTAGAGCGGTACCACGAGCAGTTTCTGGACACCTGGCAGCGTTTGGGAATCTCGTTCGACCTGTTCACCTCCACGCACACGGCAAACCACCAAGAGGTGGTGCAGGACTTTTTCCTGAGGCTGAAGGAACAAGACTACATCTACCTCGACACCATGCTGCTGGCCCACTGCACCGGCTGCGACAGGTTCCTGCCCGACCGTTACGTGGAGGGCACCTGTCCGCATTGCAGCAACGAGCGAGCCCGCGGTGATCAGTGCGACAACTGCGGCCACACCCTGGACCCGATCGAGCTGGTGGCCCCATACTGCAGCATTTGCGGGCAAAAACCTGACTTCCGCGACTCCGAGCATTTCTTCCTCCGGCTGTCGGCCTTCCAGCAACCGCTGCTGGACTGGGTAAATCAACAGCCGCACTGGCGCCCGAACGTAGCGAACTCTACCCGGAGCTTCCTCCAGGGCGGCCTGAAAGATCGGGCTATCACCCGCGATTTGACCTGGGGCGTCCCCCTGCCGCTGGATGGCTACGACAGCAAGCGCATTTACGTCTGGTTCGAGGCAGTTATCGGGTATCTCTCGGCGGCCGTGGAATGGGCCACCCGGAACGGCAACGCCGATGCTTGGCAGGACTTCTGGAAGGACGGCGAAACGCGGACCTATTACTTCATCGGCAAAGACAACATTCCGTTCCACAGCATCATCTGGCCGGCCATGCTCATGGGGTACGGAGGTCTGAACCTGCCGTACGACGTGCCCGCCAACGAGTTCCTGAGCCTGGAGAGCCGGAAGTTTTCCACCAGCCAGAACTGGGCGATCTGGGTACCCGACTACTTGGACCGGTATGATCCGGACCCGCTTCGCTACCTGCTATCCATAAACATGCCGGAAACGGGGGATACCGACTTCAGTTGGAACGAGTTCGTCCGGCGGAACAACGACGAATTGGTGGCAACCTACGGCAACCTGGTCAACCGGGTACTCCGGTTCACCTACCGCAACTTCGACGGGCAGGTGCCCATGGAAGCCGCCGCTCCCGAGGACGCGGAACTCTCGCTGTTTCAATCCGCGCGTGAGGCGATGACCGCGGTTGACGACAGCCTGGCCCACACGCATTTCCGCGCCGGAATCAGCCACGCTTTCGGGCTGGCACAGGCGTGCAATCGCTACCTGGACGGGCGAGCCCCCTGGCAGGCGATCAAGACGGACCGGGCCGACGCCGCACGCGCCCTGGGAACCACCATCCAGGCGCTCAATTGCCTGAAGGTCATGCTGGCCCCGTACCTGCCGTTCAGCAGCCAGAAACTTCACGAATTCCTGGGGTTTGACGGTGATGTGACCGATGAACCCTGGGACTTCGACACGTTGACAGCGGCCATCAAGCCCGGCGGCATGCTGCGGAACCCATCCAACCTTTACGCCAAGCTGGACGACGCCGTAGCAGAGCAGGAAGCCGGTCAGATGGGCGTTCCCGCCTGACGCCCTCGATTCCTGAGCGATCCACAGTGCAGCCCGGGCTGGACCTGCAAACCGTATCGATCTACGCTCCGGTGGTCGACAAGCTGGCCCAGGTCGAAGAGCAGCTGCACGAACTGTGCCAGACGGACATAGCCGACCTGGACCCGCTGCTGGACTACGCCCTGCGCTCAGGAGGGAAACGGGTTCGCCCCGCGCTGACCCTGCTGGCCGCGGATTTCCACGAACACGAACGGCAGCGTTCGCTCATCATGGCGGCGGCGGTGGAATTGCTGCACCTGGCCACCCTGATCCACGACGACACGGTGGACAACGCCGGCATGCGGAGGGGCAAACCGACCATCAACAAACTGTACGGCAATCACGTTGCCGTGCTGCTGGGTGATTACCTGTTCGCCACGTCCGCCACCTTCGTCTGTGACACTGGGGTAATCCGCGTCATACGCCGCTTCTCGGAAACGATCATGGAGCTGGCCAGCGGACAACTCATCGAGTTTTTCACAACCTTTGACCCACCAATAGCGCGGCGCCTGTACGACGAGCGAATCTATCGCAAGACCGCTTCGCTGTTCCGCACATCCGCAGAAACGGGAGCCATACTGAGCGGGGCGCCGGAGGAGCAGGTGCAGGCGTTGCGGCAGTACGGATACAACGTCGGCATGGCCTTCCAGATAGTGGATGACCTGCTGGACATCCAGGGCGACGCCAGCGAAATCGGCAAGCCGGTAGGCAACGACCTGCTGCAAGGCGTTTTGACGCTGCCCACCATCATGCTGATGGAGCGATATCCAGACGACCACCCGATTGATGCCCTGTTCGCCTCCATCACCAACGGCGGTTCCGACGTCGATTGCCTGCTGCAGAAATCCCTGGACATGATTGACGGTTCCAGCATCGTGCCCGACTGCTTCGCGGTAATCCGGGGCTACTGCACCGAAGCAGCCGCCGCGTTGGATGACCTGACGGACTGCCCACCGAGACGGTCACTGCTGGAAATGGTCGACTACATCCGGGAGAGATCGCGCTAGCGAACCCCGCTTCATCCTGCCATTTGGCAGGTCAGACGGTCGCGTTCTCCCCGAGGGGCGAAGGGAAAGCAGCTCACGAACCGGGAAGAGCGGCCCTTGGAAACCAACAGGCTGCGGCGCAGCCCGGCAGGCGATCCTGTTATAGTTGCGGCAATCGATCCTGCGGCAAGCGACCCTGTCTTAATTCATCACCGGAGCCAAGCCATGACCTCACCCAACAACGCCGAATCGAACCTGCGACCGCTGCCCCTGGAAGGGCTACGGGTGCTGGACGCAACGCATATCGTTGCGGGCCCCTTCTGTTCCCTGATCCTGGCTGATATGGGGGCAGAGGTGATCAAGATTGAACGTCCGGGGAGCGGTGACCGCGCTCGGGAAAATGACCCTTTCATCGAAGGTCCCGATGGCTCGCAAGTCAGCGCCCGATACCTGGGCGTAAACAGGAACAAGAAGAGCGTGGCGCTGGACCTCCGCGACCCGACGGGGAAGCGCGCCTTCGAGAATATGCTTCGAGTTTCGGACGTCCTACTGGACAACTGGGGACCCGGAGCGATGGCCCGCCTGGGTTACAGCTACGACCAGCTGAGCCAGATCAACCCAGCGCTGGTGTACGCCAGCGTCACCGGTTACGGAGATTCCGACGGCATGCGAGGTCCCTATTCAAGCTGGCCGGCCAACAACCCGTGCGTACAGGGAATGGGCGGGTGGATGGCTACCACCGGTACGCCCGAAAGCGGGCCGCAAATGGTGGGCGACAATATGGGCGATTCGGTTCCAGGGGTTTGGACCGCGCTGGGGGTTATGCTCGCCCTAGAGTCGCGGCGGAAGACCGGACGGGGGCAGCACGTGGACATGGCGATGTACGACTGCATGGTCGCCCACACCACAAGCAGCATGCCGCTGTTCCAATCGACAGGCCAGGTGACCACGACGGCACGGGAAAACATGTTCTCGGCTCAGCTCGCCCTGCGGGCGTCTGATGGTTACGTGGTGCTGGCCGGGGCCGGCAACGCCGACGACAAATGGCGGGCCATGTGGAACCTCGTCGGCCGACCCGAACTGGCTGAAGACCCGCGCTACCTGGGCCGCGGCGTGACCGGGCCCTTCTATGTCAGCGACATTGTTCCCGCGATCGAGGAATGGTCTCAGCACATCCGGAAACGGGAGTTGAACCAGCACCTGCTGGACTGCGGGTTTTCCATGGGCATAGTGCAGGATGCGGCCGACTTGGACAGTTGCCCGCACCTGGAAACCCGGAATATGTTCGTGGACAGCGGCGACACCTACGGTCGGCCTTTCCGCACGGTCAACACGCCCGTGCAACTCACGGGATGCGTCGACTCGCCCGCCGATCCGCCGCCAAGGCTGGGCCAGCATAACCATGACATCCTGTGCACCATCGGCGGGCTGACGCAGGATGAAGTAGCCCAGTTGGAAGCAGAAGGCAAAGCCTGACGGATCAAACGGAACTGGTCGACACGTGACCGGGTTTGCAGCGGCCGATGATAGAATGAACTTCGGCAGCGCTGTCCGGCCTGCGTAGCATACGGTTCGGCGGTTGCCTGCGGTACGTCCCAGGATGACAAAGCAAGGCAGGGATTGCCTCTGGGTCCAAAGACCGTTCGGTCCACAAGTGTTTCCTGCCCATTTAGCGTTCACTCGTTCAACGCCCAAGGAGTGCTGAAAACGCCATGCCCACCTTTCAGGCCCCTCGGGGCACCGCCGACCGGCTACCCGCAGAGCAGAAATACTGGCGCTACATCGAGTCGCACGCTACCGACGTTGCGCGCCGGTTCGGCTACGGCAGGATCGACAGCCCGATGTTCGAGGACGCGCGGCTCTTCGTGCGTGGCGTCGGCGAAGGCACAGACATCGTTGAAAAGGAGATGTACGTCTTCGAGGACCGGGGCGGCGACCAGTTGACCCTCCGCGCGGAAGGGACCGCACCGGTTTGCCGGGCCTACCTGGAACACGGGATGCACAACCAGACGCAGCCCGTCCGGATGTACTACCTCTGCCCGGTGTTTCGTTACGAGCGTCCGCAGGCCGGCCGCTTCCGTCAGCATCACCAGTTCGGCGTGGAAGCCATCGGCGATGGTGACCCGTCGGTGGATGCGGAGGTCATCGGGCTCGCGTGGGCGTTCATGCATGAAATCGGGCTGACCGACATCACTTTGCTCACGAACAGTATCGGAGACGGAGAGTGCAGGCCGGAATACATCGCGGCCCTCATGTCGTACTACCAAAGCCAGACCGGCAACCTGTGCCCGGACTGCCGGCAACGGTTGGAGCGGAATCCCCTGCGACTCCTGGACTGCAAGGTGGAGACGTGCCGCGCGCTGGGAGAGGAAGCACCGAAGTCCGTAGAGTGCCTGTGCGCGGAGTGCCAGACCCACTGGGACCGGGTCCGTTCGTACCTGGACGCTGCCGGGATCCCGAACCGGGTAGACCACCGGCTGGTGCGGGGATTGGACTACTACACGCGCACCGTGTTCGAGATCCAGCCGGCGGTTGAAGGAGCACAGTCCACCATCTGCGGTGGCGGCCGGTACGACGGCTTGATTGAGCAGCTGGGCGGGCGGTCAACGCCGGGGATCGGATTCGGCAGCGGTATCGAACGGTTGGCCCTCAACCTAAGACGGGCCGAAACCCCGGTTTCCGACGAGCCGTCGCCCCGATACCTGATCGCGACCATTGGGGAAGACGCCCGAATCGAAGGCGTACGCCTGGCGACCCGGATGCGGAACGCCGGGGTCGGAGCGATACTTGCCAACGGCGGACGCGCGTTGCGGGGGCAGATGCGACAGGCCAACGCGCTGGGCGTGGCTGCCACGGTGATCCTGGGCGACGATGAGGTTAGGGACGGCACGGTAGTTGTGCGGGACATGCAGACCTCGAGCCAGCAGACCCTGCCGGTGGACCAGTTCCTAAACGAAGCAAGCGCGGGCTAACGCGTTGATCTTGCACCGTCGCAGGGGCCGGATGAACCTCCGGCCTTTTAGTTTGGCTGTTTCCCAGCGAATCGGAACATATAGCCGCAAATCGTGTGCCGCCGCTGTTGACACAGAACAATCGTTTGTTAGAACATGTGCTCCACACAAATGCGCTGCAATCGGCGCAACAGGAGCGGACATGAGCACCGACATTCGCAACAGCGTCATCGACGCAACCCATTCAGTGGCCACTTCCCGCATCCCGGCGGGCGGGCGGCGGATATCGTACCGGGGATACCTGATCCACGGTGAGGTGCCGTCGATTTGCTACGTGATTTACGGACGGAATGGATTCGGTCAGCTGACCGAGCTGGGAGCCACGCGCAGCTTCCCCGACGCCATGCTTTGGGTCGACCGACACCTGGCCAACATGGAGGGCATGATCCCTGCGGGAGTGCAGCAAGCGCGTACACCTGCGGCACAAGACGCTTTCCCGGCCGCCGCCTGACTGGCACGGTTCCCCCGATGGAACACCCTGAACTGACTATCGTTTATCGCCGGGTCGTGGATTTGACCCACCCGATAAGGCCCGGCATCCCCATTTGGCCCGGAGACCCGCCCGTCCAATTTGAAACGGCGGCCGGCATTGGGAGCCACGGGTATTTCCTGCGACGCTTCAGCATGGGAGAGCACAGCGGGACCCACCTGTCGACGCCATCCGCACTAGTAGACGATGGCGCGGGCCCGGATGGCATCGCACCCGAAGCATTGGTTGTACCCGCGGTCGTAATCGACGCGAGAGGCCCGGGGGCAAGTGACGCGGATTACTCCCTGGACCCTCAAGACGTGATCGAATGGGAGAGCCGCCATGGGCCGGTTCCGGGCGGTTCCTGCGTCCTGCTGCTGACCGGCTGGCACCGGTATTGGGACGAACCGAAACGGTTCATCAACCTGAAGACCGATGGCCTGATGCACACGCCCGGGTTCGGCGTCGAGGCGGTGCGTTTCTTATTGAATGAACGCAGCGTGTCCGGTATCGGTACTGATACGCACGGAGTAGACGCCGGTAAAGACGTCGGGCTGGAGGTCAGCAGGATCGCTTTGCAAGAAGGGGCGATGATCCTAGAATGCCTGAACAACCTTGATCAGCTACCGGCCACCGGCACGACCCTGATCGTCGGGCGATTGCCCTTAATAGGCGGGAGCGGTTGTCCCGCGTCAGTACTGGCACTGACTCCCTGACGGATGCGATCGGATCCGCCTGAGGGGGGCACCGCGAAAACGGTTTCCGTGCCACAGGCGGACTCGATCGCAACGCTGTTGGGCCAGCGGTTACAGGGCCGCCGCTCCAGCCGCAGCGCACTGCTCGTCTTCCTGGCTGGTGCCGCCACCGACACCGCAGGCTCCCACGACCGCGCCGCCCTGGACGATGGGAACCGCGCCCTGTCCGAAGATCATCTCTGAGCCGGCGCGTTCTCGGATGCCCGCCGGAGTGGGAGCAGTGGCCCGGTCCTGCATCTCGCCGCTGGGCCGACCGAAGGCCGCCGAAGCGACCGCCTTGCCCTGGCAGCCATAGGCCGACGCCCAGATGGCGCCGTCCATGCGCTGCAAACCGAGGAGCCGACCTCCGGCGTCCACAACGGCCACGCTGATCTTTATGTTGAGTTCTTCCGCCTGGGCTATGGCCGCCGCCATAATCCGGTTGCTGTCCGCGAGTGTCAGTGCCATTTTTGCCTCCAGTATGTGCTCGGCTTTTGGCCGGCGATCAATGAAGCATCATAGTAGCCGCGGCAGTGCCCGGCAACAATGCGCGGGGCTCACGTATACCCAGTTTTATCATTGCGAAGAGCGTAGCGACGCGGCAACCACGTTGCCTGCGAGACGTTTCCTCCGACATCGAGATTGCCGCGCTTCGCTCGCAATGACAGCGGGCGGGGCGCTCGCGATGATTGAGGGCAGGGCCATCGCAATGGCGGAGGACGGAGCGCTCGCGATGACAGTTTGAATCCAAGAGGGTACGCGTCAACGCGCGGGGCTGATGATACCGGTCTAACGTGCGGCGGATGCTATACTAACCGCCGATATCTTAGCCAAACGTTTGCGTCCGCTGTGCTGACTCGCCGCATCATACCCTGCCTAGACGTTGACGCCGGCCGCGTCGTTAAAGGCACCAGTTTCGTCAACCTGCGGGACGCCGGCGACCCGGCAGAACTTGCAGCCCGGTATGACCTGGAAGGCGCCGACGAGTTGGTGTTCCTGGACATCACCGCCAGCAGCGACTCGCGCGACACCATGGTAGACGTGGTGCGGAGCGTCTCTGAGCAGGTCTTCATACCCCTGACCGTGGGCGGCGGCATCCGTTCGATTGAAGACGTGCGCCGCATGCTCAACGCCGGGGCCGACAAGGTCTCGGTCAACACTGCCGCGATCAATACCCCGGAATTGGTGTCGCAGGGCGCGGCGCAATTTGGCAGTCAGTGCATCGTCACCGCCATCGACGCCCGGCGGGTCGTGCAGGGGGAAGAGTTTCCCACGCCAAAGGACCCTTCGCTTGCGGTTGATGCCGAGTCGGGATGGCAGGTTTTCACGCACGGGGGCCGCAACCCAACCGGCCTGGACGCAGTCAAGTGGGCGGAGCGAACGGTCGCCCTGGGTTCCGGTGAAATCCTGCTAACCAGCATGGACGAAGACGGGCAGCAGGATGGCTACGACCTGCCGCTGACCCGAGCCATATCGCGCGCGGTGCCGGTACCGGTGATCGCGAGCGGAGGAGCCGGCACGCTGCAGCATCTGCATGATGCCTTCACTGACGGCGAGGCCGACGCCGTGCTGGCGGCCAGCATCTTCCACTTCGGGACGTATTCGATCGCGCAGGCCAAGGAGTACCTGGCAGCCTGCGGCGTTCCCATGAGAATCTGAATCCCGCCCAACACACTCGGAAAGGGACCTGATGAGCGCTATCACCACAGTAATCTTCGACATGTTCAACACGATAGCGCAGGACGGCACCGAACACTGGCGGCAGACGTTCGCCGCCATCATCGAGGAACAGCAGCTAGGCACGACTCCTGAAGAATTAAGGCACGCTTGGGACTACGGTGCGGGCAATTTCCGGGACCGACGAACCGCACCGGGAGCGCCGTTCATTTCGTACCTGGACGGCTGGGCACACGCCTTTGCCACGGCATTCACCGAATTGAATTTGAATGGGGATGCTATGGCGGCGTCCCAGAGATCGATCGATGACCTGGGAACACGGCCATTGTTCCCCGAGGCGACAGAAGCGCTGTCAATCCTGGGCCAAACGCGGCAACTGGCGGTGATATCGAATGCTGACGACGCGTACCTCGACCCCGTAGTGGCGCGGATACCGATGAGTTTGGGAGCGGTCATATCGTCGGAAGCGGTGCAGTGCTACAAGCCCGACCGACGGCTTTTCGACGCAGCGGTTGAGCAGCTGGGGGTAAAACCATCGGAATGCGCGTACGTGGGTGACCGCCAGTTCGAGGATGTGATGGGTTCCCGGGCGGTCGGTATGTCCGCGATATGGATCAACCGTTTGGGTCACCCAACGGACCCTGCCCTGCCCACACCGGACGCGGTGATCCACGACCTGCTGGAATTGCCCGACGTCCTGGCTAAAATCGGCTAGGAAATACCCCAGGGAGGATCACATGAGCGAGGTAAAACTGGACGACAAAGGGTTGGTGCCGGCCATCGCGCAGGACATCAACACCGGGCAGGTGCTGATGCTGGGGTACATGAACCCCGGCTCGATAAAGCGTACGGTGGAAGGTACCCAAGTGTGGTTCTACAGCCGTAGCCAGGAAGACCTGTGGCACAAGGGCGAGGTGTCCGGGAACTACCTCAACCTACGGGAGTGGTACGTCGATTGCGACTCCGACACCATCCTGCTCAAGGTGGAGCCCGACGGCCCGGCCTGCCACACCGGGGAAGTCTCGTGCTTCTACACCAGGATGGACGGCCTGCCTGAGGAGTATACGAACCTCGAGGGTGGCCCAAGGGTCCTGGACGAGCTGTTCGCGGTGATCAAGGACCGGCAGAGGGAAATGCCCGAGGGCAGCTACACGGCCAAGCTGCTGGCGGAGGGCACCAGCCGGGTGGGCCAGAAGGTGATCGAGGAAGCCGGAGAGGCGGCCCTGGCGGCAGCCACGGGCGAGACGGACAACCTGCCGGCCGAGATCGCCGACCTGCTGTACCACACGCTGACGCTGATGGCGTCGGCCGGCGTGTCGCCGAACGCGGTATGGGAAGAGTTGCGGTCCCGACGAGGTTAGGAAACCGGGCCGTTGACCGTCAAGTCGGGCACCTTCTCCCCGGCGGCGTAACGGCTCCACTCGCCGGAACGGTACACGGTTACATTGCCGGCACCCAGGGCGGTGGCGCCGTCGGGATCCAGGAGCACTCCCGAGCCGCCGTCGATGCCCAGGACGGTGAGCCCGAACGTCGCCGAACCGGCAAGCTGATCGGTGACAGCGTGAGGGTCGCTCCTTTCGTGATGGGGCAGAACCATCACGTTGGCCACCATGCCCAACGCCGGGGATACGGGCGAGCCCGACGACGGGCGGCGCATCACCGAGCCCAGGACCATGGCGCCGGCGCTGGAGCCGGCCCAGATCGCGCCGGCATCGCACGCTTCGGCGACGGCCGCCAGGAAAGCGGACCCGGCGAGCACTGAATGCAGGTGCTCCGGACTGCCGCCGGTGAAGTAGATGACATTGGCGCCGTCCAGTTGCGCCACGATGCGTGGGTTTTCGGCATCTTCGCGGCGCACGACGTCGACACTGTACGCATCGGCTCCCAGACCACTGAAGTGCCGCACGCCATTGGAGGCGGCCAGCCCGGGGTTTTCGCGGGCAGCGGCTGTTGGTATGATAGCGACGCGGGGGTTCGCCGTTGCGGTCAGTTCGAGGACATGACGATCCATAACGACGCAGGACGCCCTGAACTCGTCACCCCCGACCAAAAGGATCCTCCTCGCCACCGTTTCGTGCCTCCGCTTCCAGCGTAATCTTGTGCCCCAGGAGGGCTAGCGATGTTCGAGTTTATACATCACGTCCGAATCCTTGTCCACGACGCAGACGCCATGGCCGCGTATATCGAGGAGAACTTCGCCATGACGCCGGTAAAGATCGAGGTGTTTCCGGCACGCGGCATGAAAAACGCCGTTTACAAGGTTGGCCAGACCAGCGTGGAGTTCACCGAGCCGCTGGATGCCGACTCGGACATGGGCAAATACTTAAAGACCTTCGGCCCGGGTCCGTATCACATGGCGTTCGGCGTATCCGGCATCGCCGATAAAGCCGCGTCCCTGGCAAACAAGGGCAACGAGATGCGCGGCGAAAACGGCATGTCCCGAAGCGCGGAGGGATACATGACGGCCAACATCGCTGCCGCGAGCGCCTTGGGCTACCCGTTCCAAATCGCGGAAGGGTAGTCGTCGCAAGTCCAAGGGCCTGTTGCGACGCCTCCCTGGCTCGGCGACCTGCGCCTGGTGTCGCGCAGACGTGGTTCGCGGATGATGCGAGCCACCCTGCGATCCGGTCACACGCGCGCAGCCAAGGGGGGCGTACCCGGAACCGACGCCGGCGCATTCGCGGTGAGCATCAATGGGACGCGAAATCCGGGGACGTGAAATCCGCCTGGATGCTACCATGTAAATCCCAGCGCAAACTTTTCCCAGTTGGATGAGCAGCATGCTAGTGAAAGACGCCGTAGCCGCAATTGTCGCCGCCGCCTTGGAGCAGGCCAACCGCGACGGGGTGATCAACGTAGACGCCGCGCCGGACATCGAGATCGAACGGCCGAACAATCCTGACCACGGAGACTTCGCCACCAACCTTCCGCTGCGCCTGGCGCGGGCGGCGCGGGCGAACCCGATGCAACTCGCGCAACTCATTGCGGAACGCATCCAACCGGGCCCCGAGATCGCCGGCTTCGAGCCGGCCCCGCCCGGGTTCATCAACTTCAAGCTCAGCGACGAATGGCTGCAGCAGCAGGTTGAGACCGTTCTAGCTGCCGGAGACCAGTTCGGTTCGGCCGACATGGGCACCGGTCGCAAGGTGATGGTCGAGTTTGTGAGCGTCAACCCCACCGGGCCGGTCCACGTGGGGCACACCAGAGGGGCGGTGCTGGGCAGCGCACTGGCGAACACCATGCAGGCGGCCGGCTACGACGTTACTCGCGAGTACTACATCAACGACGCCGGTTCCCAAATGGAGGCGTTTTACCGCTCGGTGTGGACCCGCTATCAGCAGGCCCTGGGGTGGGAAGCCCAACTGCCGGAAAACGGCTACCAGGGCGACTACATCGCCGATCTTGCCGCGGAAATCATCGGGACCGAGGGGCAGGGCTTGTTAGAACTGCCGGAGCCCGCGGCCATTCGCCGGATCGGAGACATTGCGCGGGAGAAGATGGTGTCGCTGATTCGCGATGACCTGGACGCCATCGGCGTGAATTTCGACAACTGGTTCAGCGAGCGCTGGCTATTCCTGAACGAAGACGCGCCCGCCAGCGACTACGACCGGGCAATTTCCCGGTTGCGGGAAGGCGGTCACCTTGCTGAGCGAAGCGGGGCCCTCTGGTTCAATTCCATCGCCCTGGGCGATGACCGTGACAACGTGGTGGTGCGCTCATCGGGCGAGCCCACCTATTTCGCATCGGACATCGCCTACCACTACAACAAATTCAGTGGACGCGGGTTCGACCGGGTGATTGATATCTGGGGCGCGGACCACCAGGGGCACGTTCCCCGGATGAAAGCGGCGGTTTCGGCGCTAGGGGTGGAGCCAGAAAACCTCACCGTGCTCATATCCCAGATGGTGACGCTGAAGCGTGGGGACGAAACGGTGCGCGCCTCGAAAAGGACCGGAGATTTCGTCACGCTGCGTGAACTGGTGGACGAGGTGGGAATGGACGCCTGCCGATACTTCTTCCTGGCTCGGGCGGCGTCCACGCAGATGGAATTTGACCTGGAGCTGGCCACCCGCGAGTCGTCGGAAAACCCGGTGTACTACGTGCAATACGCGCACGCGCGGAACGCCAGCATCCTGAGCCTCGCGGCCGAGCGCAATATCGATTTCGCAAGCGGGGACGTTTCGCTGTTGACGCACCCCAATGAGCTAGGGCTCATCCGCACGATGCTCAGGCTGTCGGAGCTGATCGTGCAGGTTGCGGAAAACCTGGAGCCGCACCACCTGCCGCATTACGCGATGGAGCTGGCAACAGCGTTCCACCATTTCTACGAAAACTGTCGCGTGATTTCGGCCAACCCGGAGGATAATGAAATGACGCTGGCGCGCCTCAAACTGGTAGCCGCCGCGCAGATCGTCTTCCGTCGCACCCTGACCCTCATGGGGATGTCCGCACCGGAACGGATGGACCGATAGCCGGCGTACGTAGACGTTGGGCGACTGTCGGCGTGCGGCCCGCGGCAAAGCGCTGCGTTGCACGGTGCGGCGAATCTTGAACCGAACGGCACCGGTCTGACCGCGTCGACGATCGGCTTGGGTCACGGTTGGCGCTTCCCGAGACTCCGGTGAATTCGGGTCAAACAGCGTCGAAAAAGCGAATACAGGGTCGGCGTCAGCATTGCCGAGCCAAGGTTTTCGGTGTATATTGCGAGCCCTATGCTATCCGATTTCATAACCGCATCCGGGTTCGCAGCGGATGATGCCCGACTTTGTGATCCTCGTAACCCGACCGCCAACAAGCGTAGAAGGATGCAAGCCGGCCCTATCGTAGGCAAAGGTCGATAATGGGCATACTCTGGCGCATCATCGGCATGGCCGGCAACTACCCGCTTCGGCTTTCGCTGTCTTACATCACGGCACTGATGGCAATCGGTTTCTCGCTGGCCATCCCCTGGCTGTTCGGGACCGCCATCGACCTCATGGTCGGTCAGGACGAAGTTACCAAAGCGTTCCTCAAGAAAGAATTCTCCCTTCAAGCGCTGGCGATTTTCGGCGCCGGCATCCTGGCGGTCAGCCTTGGTCGCGGGTTCTGCGATTTCGGCCGGACGTATACCACCGAATCGCTGTCCCAGAAGGTTTCGTTTGATTGCCGCAACCTTCTCTACGACAAGCTGCAGAACGTCAGCTTCGCGTTCCACGACAAGGAGCACACGGGCGACCTGATGTCCCGCGCCACCGCGGACGTGGAGGCAATGCGCCGGTTCGTAAACATGGGCATGATCCGCTCGCTGGACGTGGTCATCCGTATCGTGGCCATCCCAATGATCCTGTTAGTGGTGCACTGGCAGTTGGCCCTAGTCAGCATGATATTCGTGCCGGCCATCATCCTGCGGTCGTCCTTCGTAATGCGCTCCCTGCGTCGCAAGTGGCTACACGTCCAGGAATTGATGGGCCAGTCAGTAACGGTACTCCAGGAAAACCTGGCCGGCATGCACGTCGTCAAAGCCTTCGCTTCCGAAGACTATGAGCGGGCCAAGTACAACCGCAAAGCCGAGGAACTGCGCGTTGAGTACTACGACGCGGAACGTATGCAGGGCACCAACAGCGCATGGATGACCCTCTACTTCACCTTCGCTCTCGGCGTCATCCTCTGGATAGGCGGCTGGCTGGTGATTCGCGGCGACCTGACGCTGGGCAACCTTGCCATGTTCTTCCTGTACCTAAACCAGCTCACGTTCCCCGTTCGCGCGTCCGCTCAGATCATCAACACTTTTTCGCGGGCGATTTCGTCGGGACAGCGGCTCTTCAACGTTCTGGACACGGTATCCCCGGTCTCGGAACTTCCCAGCGCCACCGACATGGGCAGGGCCACAGGCCACGTCAAATTTGAAGACGTTGCGTTCTCCTACGAAGACCGGGCTCCCGCTCTGCGTAAGGTTGACCTGGACGCCAAGCCCGGCCAGGTGACCGCCATATTGGGTGCGCCGGGCAGCGGTAAGACCACCGTGGTCAGCCTGTTGCCCCGTTTCTACGATGTTACCTCCGGCAAGATCACCATCGACGGGTCCGACATCCGAGACTTCACCCTCCAGTCTCTGCGACACAACGTGGGAATCGTCCACCAAGACGTGTACCTGTTCAGCGCCAGCATACGAGACAACATCTCCTATGGCGTTGTGGGCGCTACGCAGGAAGATGTGGAGCGTGCCGCCAAGGTGGCCCAACTGCACGATCAGATCATGACCCTGCCAAACGGCTACGACACGTGGGTTGGCGAACGTGGCACGACGCTGTCCGGCGGCCAGCGCCAGCGCGTGTCCATCGCACGCACCATCCTGATTGACCCGCCGGTGCTCATCCTGGACGACTCCACTTCCAGCGTAGACGTCGAAACCGAGAGACAAATTCACCGGGCCATGACCGAAGTGATGAAGGGTCGGACCACCTTCGTGATCGCCCATCGCCTCAGCACGGTGCGGGAAGCGGACCAGATCCTGGTGCTGGACAAAGGCGTCATCGCGGAACGAGGCTCCCACGCGGAACTGGTACGCACGGGCGGCATCTATCAGGGCATCTACGAACTTCAGCTCCGCCCCCAGGAGGAAGTCCTCCTCGAGGCGGCGTTGCCGGCCTACGGGAGGGCTGCCCTATGATGCGCGGCGGCGGGGGTCTCGGCGGCGGAATGATGCGTGGGATGCGCGGCACCTCCGCCGACAGCATGTTCGCGCCGTCTAACGACAACCTCACCGACGAAGATGTCGTGGGACGCGTTTACGACAACCGCGTCGTGAAACGCTTCGCGACCTACATCCGCCCCTATAGCAAGTACGCGTTTATTGCGCTGGCCTCCTTGCTCGTCTATGCGGCGGTCAACGCAGCCATCCCTTTGCTGATCAAATACGGCATCGACTGGGCAGTCGCCGAGGGGAACGCCAATCGCGTTCACATCATCGGCGCCGCCTTCATGGTCATCACTGTAATCCACTTCCTGTCGAACCGGATGCAGTTCATATTCATCTCACTGACCGGACAGCACATCCTGTACGACCTGCGGTCAAGCATGTTCAGTCACCTGCAGAACCAGTCCAACTCCTTCTATCACCGTACCCCCATTGGCCGCATCATGTCCCGCATGCAGTCGGACATACTGCAACTGCAGGAAACGTTCGAACTGATGGCCCTGGCGTTGGCCGAGCTGGTCACGGTAGGCGCGATCATCATCCTCATGTTGATCATCGACTGGCAGTTGGCTTTGGTGTGCATGCTGGTCATGCCGATCCTGACGCTGATCCTGATGTACTGGCAGCGTTTTGCGCGGCATTCGTTCATGCGCATCCGGCGCGCCATCGCCATGGTCAACGGCGAGTACAACCAAAACATCACCGGTGTTCGGGTGGTGCAGAGCCTCAACCGGCAGGACGAAAACCTCGCCCACTTCCGCACCCTCAACAACGAGTATCTCGACGCCAACCTCGAGGCCGCCCGATATTCGGGAATGTTGCAGCCACTGGTTGAGTTGCTGATTGGCCTGGGCATTGGTATCGGTGTGGTCCTCTTTGGTGGTTTCCTGCTCCAAAGAGATGCCCTGGAGGTCGGTACGCTGGCGGCGTTCGCCCTTTGGATCCAGAGGTTCTTCGAGCCAATTCGACAGCTCACCATGCAGTACAGCCAACTGCAACGCGCAATGGCTGCGGGGGTCCGCATCTTCGAGGTCCTAGACCTTGAACCCGACGTAACAGACAAGCCCGACGCAATCGCCCTGCCACAGATTGACGGCGAGATCCGATACAACGACGTCACCTTCCACTACGTGCCGGGCACCGATGTTCTCAAGAACGTCAACCTGCACATCAAGGCAGGCGAAAATGTCGCACTGGTGGGTTCGACCGGCGCGGGCAAGAGCACGCTGGTCAACCTCCTGCATCGATCGGCAGACGTCACCGGGGGATCGATATCAATTGACGGGCACGACCTCCGCGACGTGACCCGGAAGTCCTTGGTGCACCAGATGAGCATGGTCCTACAGGAACCTTACCTCTTCTCCGGGACGGTGCGGGAAAACATCCGCTACCAGAACGAGGGCACCACCGACGAAGAGATGATCGCCGCCTCGAAAGCGGTGGGAGCCCATGACTTCATCATGGAGTTGGAACACGGCTACGACGCCGAGCTGGCTGAGCGCGGCGTCAACCTGAGCATCGGGCAGCGACAGTTGATCAGCTTCGCCCGGGCCATCGTGGGAAATCCCCGGATCCTCGTGCTAGACGAAGCGACGGCCAACATCGACACCCATACCGAGCTACTGATCCAGCAGGCCCTGAACCGGATCCTGAGAGGTCGTACGTCGATAGTGATCGCGCACCGGCTCTCCACCATTCGCAACGCCGACAAGATCGTGGTGCTGAATAGCGGCCGAGTTGTGGAAGTGGGCTCCCATGACGAGTTGCTGGAAGCTGGCGGCGCGTACGCACAGCTCTACGCCATCAACTACGGACTTTCCGGCCCCAGCGTGGACGTTTCGCCGATCGGCGGCGAGGTGATCGGCGCGGACGGTTTATCCCCGGCGGCTGCCGACTAACGGGCGAGTAAAGAACGCGGAATGGGCGACCTCAGCGGTCGCCCTGTTTTTTGCTGGATCCGCGCTAATCCCCGGTCAAAAAATCGCGAATGACCAAAGCCAGTTCAGCCGGTTTATGATAACCGATATCGTGGATGGTGTCGGAAATCCAGCGAACGCGCCCGTTGGGCAGGGCTGCTTCTGCGGCGGCCACCATCACCTCTCGCTGGTGCGAAAACTGAGAATTGGCGCGGTCAGCGCGAGATCCGGCGGCGACGACCAAGGCGGGCACGGTGATCCTGGGCAGCACCATTGACGGCGGCTCGTTCCACATGGTCTCCAGCACCTGGGCATGATTCTGCGGGCTCAAGTGATCGTGCATCTGACCGTCGGGGCCCTCGTAGACCATCGTGAGAGCGATTGCCGCCAAGTCGTCTCCCCAGCAGAACGCAAGATTGCCAGCCAGGCCAGCCAGATACTCCTCACGGGTCCCCACCACTAGCCTGGGGGCGAGTCTCTGGCGGAATGCCTCCCACGTGGGGTTTGGCATTAGCCCGCCGTCCTGGAAACCCCCGTCAATCATGACCACTCGGCTGACCCGGTCAGGAAAGCGCATCGCCAGATTACTGGCGACGTGTCCGCCCCACGAATGTCCCAGTACCGGCGCTCGCTGGATCCCGAAATAGTCCATGAGGCGGATTGCATCCTCGGCCAAGGTCTGCCAGTCGTAGCCGGTTGGCGCCTGGGTAGTCGCGCCGTGACCCCTCTGGTCCGGAGCGATGATACGGTAGTCGGCAGATAGAAACGGAGCGACCCGACGATACCAGTGGCCGGAAGAGGCTAACCCGTGGAGGGCGAGCAGGGGCTCACCGCTGCCGCCCCAGTCCAGGTAATGAACGTGCAGGTCACCGATTGCGGCCACGCCGGATTGCGGGGTGGATTCGTTCCGAAGAGCATCAGAGTTAGGCATGGTTATCCATTCGCTCCCGAATTTTGGCGCAGATTATACGCTGGATGCGCGGTCGTCGTCGGGCGTCCGGTAAGGACGCGAAACACGGTATGCTAAAATCGCGTCATAGCGAACAGATGCCGGGCGAGGGAGTTCCAATGACCGACCGCTATCACCTCGGCGACTATTCTCAATTGGTGGCCAATGCTGCGGCCAAACTGGATTTTGAAAACGTTGCGGCCCGACTTCGCGGCCACGATCACACGTTGTGGAGCGATGAAACCGCCGAGATATCCGACCGTCTCGCCTGGCTCACCCTCCCGACCGACATCAGGCCAGAACTGACTGAACTGAGTGAGTTTGCCCACGCGGTCAGATCGGCCGGCTACCAGCACGTGGTCCTGCTGGGCATGGGCGGCAGCAGTCTTGGTCCGGAGGTAATCCGCCAAGTGATCGGGTGTGGCTCAGCCGACGCGACAAGCCCGCGGATGCTCACGCTTGACAGCACCGTGCCGGATTGGGTCGCCGCCACGGCGGGGTCGATAGATCCCGCCCGAACCCTCTTCGCGGTATCGTCCAAGTCGGGCACCACCACCGAGCCACTGACCTTCTACGCCTACTTCCGCGACCTGGCGGACGCCGCGCTGGGAGTGGAGGCCGCCGGCGACAATTTTATTGCCGTCACTGATCCCGGCACCCCGCTGGCCAAAAAAGCAGTTGAGGAAAATTTTCGTCGCGCGTTTCTGAACAACCCGGAAATCGGCGGCCGCTATTCCGTCCTGTCCTATTTTGGACTGGTTCCCGCAGCTCTCACCGGTGTGAATCTGGACCGGTTGGTCGCCTCGGCCGAACGAATGCAATGGCGCTGTCTCGCGGACAGACCCCTTTCCGAAAACCCAGGCGCTCTGCTCGGCGTTACGATCGGCACCATGGTCCGCAAGGGCAAGGACAAGCTCACTCTGATCGCCAGCGAAGGCATCGAGGCCTTCGGACTTTGGGTGGAGCAACTCCTGGCGGAGAGCACTGGCAAGGACGGCACGGGCGTAGTGCCAGTGGAGACGGAACCGTTGGCGGACGCCGAGAGCGGGTACTATGGCAACGATCGCTTCTTCGTCCAACTCCGGCTGGGTACCGACGACAACATCGCCCCCGACCGATTGGTTGAAAACCTGCGGACGAGCGGCCACCCAGTGATCGTCCTCGAATTGGCCGACGCATATGACCTCGGCGCGGAGTTCTACCGCTGGGAGTATGCGACCGCTGTGGTTGGGCACGTCCTGGGAATTCATCCCTTTGACCAGCCGGACGTACAGGGGGCGAAGGACCGCACGATCAGCGTTCTCGACCAGTGGCAGCGTAAGGGTCGACTCCCATCTGCGCGGGCGGACGAGCCCAGCCAACTCGCCCACCTGCTGAATGATAGTCAGCCCGGCGATTACCTGGCGATCATGGCGTATCTGCCGGACACGGACGCGATACGCGAATCCGTCCACGAACTGCGCCGGCGCGTGATGGCGAAATACCGGGTAGCCACGACGATGGGATACGGACCCCGTTATCTGCACTCGACGGGACAGTTGCACAAGGGTGGACCAGCCTCCGGTATTTTCCTGCAACTGACCCAGGATCATACGTCGGACATCGCGATCCCGGGGTGGGATCTCAGCTTCGGCGTGCTGGCCGATGCCCAAGCCCTGGGCGACCTGCAGGCCTTAAACGACCTGGGACGGCGCACCGTGTCGCTGAATTTGGGCAGTGACCCGACCAGCGGCATAAAGAGTCTCGTCGATGCCCTATGACCCATTTCCTCACGCGTACGGAGTTTACGATTGCGAGGAGCGGCTTTCCCGTCGCCTGGACGACATCTCCGCGGCCAACGAGATTGCCGCGCTTCGCTCGCAATGACAAGGGACGGGGAGCTCGCGATAACGAGGGAACGGGCGCTCGCTGTGACAGTTTCAAAGCACGTGGGTAGGCGTCGAGACCTAACCCTTGCTGACATCCTGGAACCATACAGTGGGAACACATAAGCTGAGCCAGCAGCCTGCCGAACGCCGCTTACGCAACGGCACGGCGATGAAATAGCGGGAGAAGAGCGTTTTGGAAATCGGAATGATCGGATTGGGCCGTATGGGCGCCAACATGACCCAGAGGCTGCTGCTGGGCGGACACGACATCGTTGCCTACGACCAGAACTCGGACGCGGTGTCCGAGAGCAGCGCGGGCGGCGCAGTTGCCGCTGCATCGGTGGCAGATCTGGTCGAGAAGCTGAGCGTCCCACGCGGGGTATGGATCATGCTGCCGGCGGGTGCGGTCACCGACACCGTCATCGATGAGCTGGCGGGGCTGCTGACTGCGGGAGACGCCGTAATCGACGGAGGCAACGCCAATTACAAGGACACGTTGCGCCGGGGCGAATCCCTGTCCCAGCGGGGAATATATCTGTTGGACGCCGGGACCAGCGGAGGCATTTGGGGTCTGGCCGAAGGCTATTCGCTGATGGTAGGCGGCGACCCCGAAGTCTTTAGCCGCCTAGAGCCCATCTTCCAGACCCTGGCTCCCGCCGAGGACAAAGGATACTCCCACGTCGGGCCCACTGGGGCCGGCCACTTCACCAAGATGGTGCACAACGGCGTCGAATACGCACTGATGCAAGCCTACGCCGAGGGTTTCGAGTTGCTCCAAGCCAAGCAACCCGAGTTCGACCTGGACCTCACCGCAATCGCCAAGACCTGGCAACACGGCAGCGTGGTACGGTCGTGGCTGCTGGACCTGGCGGTTCGCGCGCTGGAGGAGGATCCGGACCTGGAAAGTTTGGCCGCGTACGTGGAGGACTCCGGCGAGGGGCGTTGGACGGTGAACGAGTCGGTTGAGTTGGCGGTGCCCACGCCGGCGATCACGGCCGCGCTGTACCAACGGTTCCGCTCTCGGCAGGCGGAGCCATTCGGCGCGCGCCTGCTGGCGGCGCTGCGCAACCAGTTCGGCGGCCACGCCGTCCGCGAAGCTACGCGGGAGACCGGATCGTGACCGACCCCGGCGCACCTGGCAACGTCGCCGACGGCGTTACCGCTGTCGTGATAATGGGCGCCAGCGGCAACCTGACGCGCACGAAGCTGGCGCCGGCACTGTTCAGCCTCTATCGCAAGGGCCGACTGCCCAGCGACGTTCGCATCATCGGCGTCGCCAGAGACGTGCTGGACGACCAGGCTTTCCGGGCACGGCTGCGACAAGACATCGACGACGCCACGGACGAAGAATGGTACGAATTCGCCGCCCGACTGAGCTACGTGACCGCCGACGTCACGAACGCCGACGCGTTGAGGACGCTGTACGACCGCGTCGCCGGCTCAGCGGACGGATCGGTCCAGACACTCAACTGCCTCTACTACCTGGCGTTGGCTCCCGGGCTGTATGAGCCGGCAATACACGCCCTGGCGGACGCGGGCATGACCGACGAGAGCCAGGGCTGGCGGCGGATCGTTATCGAAAAGCCCTTCGGATCAGATCTGATTACCGCGCAGAGCTTGAACCGACACATCCACAGCGTATTTCGGGAGGAACAGGTCTATCGAATCGACCACTACCTGGGCAAGGAGACAGTACAGAATCTCCTGGTGTTCCGGTTCGCCAACTCCATATTCGAACCGATCTGGAACCGCAACTACATCGACCAGGTGCAGATCACGGTGGCGGAGGACGTGCTGGTGGGTGAAAGGGGTGAGTACTACGACCGGTCAGGCGTGTTGAAAGACATGTTCCAGAACCACCTGCTGCAACTGCTGGCCTTGATCACCATGGACCCGCCATACGCCTTCGCCGCCGACGCGTTGCGCAACGAAAAGGTCAAGGCCCTCAGCGCGGTGCGTCGCCTGTCGCTCCGCGACGTGCCCAACAACGTGGTAATCGGCCAGTATGATGGCTATCACTACGAGCCGGGCGTGGCGCCCGGATCCCACACGCCTACCTATGCCGCGCTGCGCCTGTACGTGGACAACTGGCGTTGGCACGGCGTTCCCTTCTACCTGAGATCCGGGAAGGGGTTATCCCGCAAGACCACGGAGATGATCATCCAGTTCCGTTCGCCGCCGCACATGCTGTTCCCGGTACCCGACGACGTGGACATTCCGGGCAATACACTGTGGATCTGCGTCCAGCCCAATGAAGGAATCCGCCTGGAATTCCAGTCCAAGGTGCCTGATGCTGACCTGGAAATGAAGCCAGTATCGCTGGAGTTCCACTACCACGACGGATTCGCCGGGATAGACCTTCCCGACGCCTACGAGCGGCTCCTGCTGGACGCGCTGGAAGGCGACGCTTCACTGTTCACCCGCAGCGACGAGATCGAACTGGCGTGGAGCATCATCGACCCGATCGTTCACGGGCTGGATCTGCCCGGCGCCCCAGCCCCGTATCGCTATCTACCGGGCATGGACGGACCGCCAAACGGAGAAGGGCTGCTACGGAGCGATAACCGGCGGTGGCTGCCGGGGTGCGTTGAAGTGGGCTACGGCATCTGAACGGCTTCATTGAAGCAGCAACCCACCAGATAACAATAGGGGCGAATAATTGTGCGCCCCTACGATTTCTGCTGCGCGGCGACCCTGCGGACTAACCGTTGTTGAAGATGTCGTTGGCGATATCCATGGCGCCGCGGGCAAAGGGGATACCAGCGTACAGGGTCATGTGCCCGAATACCTCGATGACCTGGTCTTGGGTGAAGCCGATGTTGAGGGCGCCGCGGATGTGGCTGCGGAGGGGACCCTCCCGTCCCAATGCAGCAAGGCAGGTCATGGTGCACAGGCACCGGCTGGGCAGATCGAGGCCGGGACGGGTCCATGTAGCGCCCCAATAGTACTCGCCGGTGGTGCGACCGAGCTCGCGCTCCGCCTGAGTGGGAGGCGCAGGCCTGGCCCCGCCACCCCCGCCCATGTAGTTGCGGCGGTACTCGTCGCCTCGCTGGAAAAGGCTGTCGGGATCTTCGTTGGGGTCGTGGATCCGGGCGGGCGTGAAGTCGATGCCGCGTTCCTCGAAAACTTCTTTGCACAAGGTCAGGGCCTGGATGCCAGCCGGGGCTCCGCCGTACCAGGTGTCGTGGATAATCAGCTCGACAACCTGATCGGGGGTCAGGCCGACGTTCAGGGCGTTGCCGAGGTGCCGCTTCAGTTGTACCTCGCGGTTCATCACGATGAGGCACGAGAGGGTGATCATCTCACGCTGCACCGGGGTCAACGCGGGCCGACGCCAGATGGTGCCAAATAGCCCTTCTCCAAGTATCCGTTCCAAGTCTGGCGCGATGTCCCACGCGCTCGGCGACGAGCCGCCGGTGATTTGCCCGCCGCCGAACATGCGCCGGGTTTCCTGCCCGCGTTCGTAGCGGTCATCGAGTTCAGTCATGTCATGCCTCCGTGGTTGTAAGACCCGTAGGGTCAGCGGCAGTGTACGGTCGCGGGCCGGGCTGGCGCAACCGACTTGCGGCGTTGACGTGTCCCAAAGTCTGCGAGGCGTCACGTCGAGACCGACGTCCGATACGCGCGGAGGCTTAAATCCCGGCGCGGGCGACGGTATGCAGCCGCCGATGGTATGGCGACAGGGTCGCGGACCTCGTAACAAGACGACCTCGCAACCATGGTTTCACGACGTCGGGTTGGGGTGAGACCAACGAACGGGTGGATGACCTCCGGGTGGTGATGGTGTGACGGTTGGTGGTTTGATTTGGGTGTCAGGCGTTGCGGTTTCGGGACGGTGTCGGAGCACGGCCAACACTTTTTTACTCGCATAGTTTTTGAGTCCCAAGCTTCCGTGACCCGAGGGCAGCCGGCTAATGAGACCGGTGCCGCACGGCACGGGGCGGAGGTGACACCCGCAGGGTCGACACTCGGCCGCCCCGTCGAATAAAGAGAGGGTAGCGGCCGCTGGCGACCATGATGCGAAGAACCGACTGGGGCCGTTGCCGACCCGAAACCGTATCGCCTAGCTATTCGGATGTAGGTTTGGCGACGCCGCTGGCCTGGCGGCGGAAATGCCTGACGGGACCATTATAGAACGGGTGTCCTATGTAATGCAAGGGGTGAATATCAGCGAGCGAGGTTCGGGGCCAGGCGGTTCTGTGGCAGGGACATTCAGGATGAACGGGATTTTGCTTATCTGGGCTGTCGTATCAGGTACCCGAGGTGATCAGGAGCGATCTCCCAGATTGATGGTGTCCGCCGTCATCGCGACTGAGGCGTCGCGGCTGGCCGGAACCGCTTGCAGCACGTCGTGCGCGAGGAGCGCCGCGATGCACTCGAGGCTGCCGCCCACATAGGTAGAGTCCAGGTCGATATCAGTGGCGACGAACCAGGCTCGGTCGGCCGGCCACCAGACGTTGGGTGGCTGCGAGCGGAAATTGGTGTAAAACCCAGCGAGATCCTGCAACCTGCCCTGGTAGAGCAGATAGTTCCGACCCACGCCCCTGATCCGCCGAGCCCGCCTGACGTCGCGGGGCGCCCGCAGCGGTCTTCCACGGCCGTCAGAGGTGAGCATGGCGCTACCGCCGGAGTACTGCCCGTAGCCTTCCCAAACTCCGAAATAACACTGCTCCGGCGTGCCGGTGAATTGCGCCACTAAAGCGGACAATGCGGTCGCCACTTCCTCATCGAGGCTGCCGTGGTTGGGATCTTCGTTCCATGGACGTGGACCCGGGCCATGGCCCAGCCCGGGCGAACTGATGCCCTCGAAAGACATGAGCGGGTGGCATACGCGTCCGGACCATTCCGCCACCGTTGACCATTTCACAGGGTTATCCGATGCGTCCCGCGCGGGATGCAACAGCCGAGCGTGGGCGGCGTAGCTGTCGGGAACCAATGAGCCCACGGACGCGAATTGGGCGGACAATCCTTCTTCGACCCATCGTCCGGGAGCCACATCAGTCAGAAAGGTGACGTCAGGCGGATGGACGCTGTACTCCGTAGCCTCCGGATATCTTCTCCGTCGAGGAACCAACCCCGAGAACAGTTTCGACAACAGATTCAGCATGCCATCCGGTCCTCAACTCGCGTGCTATTATCCAGGCATGATAGACCTACTGATCTGCAATGGGCAGGTAATCGACGGTTCAGGCAGCCCCGGGTTTTACGCGGCGGTCGCAGTTTCGGGCGATATTGTGACGATCCACCGGGGCGACGACGCGGACTTGCGTGAGAACGCGGCACGCGTGATCGATGCCACCGGGCACGTGGTCTGCCCGGGGTTCGTCGACCTGCACTCCCACGCCGGGTTGACGATACTGGGCGAGCCGCATCACGATCCGAAGGTGCGGCAGGGTGTGACCACGGAACTGGTAGGTATCGACGGGATCTCACACGCGCCTTTCAAGACGCAGGAGGAGCTGCACCGCTACATCTGGCTGGACGCCGGCCTGAATGGCTACCCACCCATGCCGGCCGACTGGCTCACGGTGGCCGATCTGCTGGGAAAGTACGACAACACCGTGGCCATCAACATGGCATATATACTCGGCAACTCGCCGGTGCGCATCTGGAGCATAGGCTGGGAGCAGCGGGAGGCCACCGACGGCGAGATCGCCGACATGCAGTCGGTGGTGCGAGAAGCGATGGAAGAGGGCGCCTGGGGACTGTCCACCGGCCTCGATTACCCGCCGGGCGCGTATGCGGACACCGACGAGCTGGTGGCACTGTCGGAAACGGCCGCCTCCCTTGGAGGCATCTATCACACCCATACGAGGGCCAGCCTGCTGAGCCAGGGGTACCTGGCGCCGTGGCACGAAGCGGTGGAGATCGGTCGGCGCAGCGGGATTCCGGTGCACCTGACGCATTACCGGCAGTCCGTGTCGGGCGTGGGCAGCCATCTGGGGCACCTGGGCCTGGTGGAAAACGCGAGGGCGGACGGCATCGACTGCACCTTCGATTGCTACACCTATCCGTACTCAGGTACGACGCCGACCATCGGATTGCCGCACTGGGCGAAAGACGGCGGGCCGGAGCGGCTCATCGCCGCATTGCAGGACGCGGATGACCGGGCACGGATGAAGCGGGAGATTACTCCGAGCCGGCTGGAGAACAACTGGCTGACCAACTTCACCAAGCCGGAAAATCAGATTTACGACGGCCGGCTCATCACCGATATCGCCGAGATGCGCGGGCAGGACCCGTCTGACGCGTTGTTCGACCTGCTGCTGTCGGAGAACCTGGGCATCAGCACCGTTGGGCTGGGGACCAACGCGCAAACCCTGTACGCTTTCGTGTCGCACCCGTACGGGATGATCGCATCCGACGCCATCCTGTTTGGCGAATACCCCAACCCGCGCACCTACGGCTGCTTCCCGATAGTGCTAGCGGAGTTCGTTCGCGCCGAGAAGCACCTGCGCCTGCCGGAAGCTATCCGCAAGATGACGTCCTTCCCGGCACAGCGGTTGGGAATCCCAGACAGGGGCCTGCTGCGGGACGGGTTCAAGGCGGACATCGTGGTGTTCAACCCGGACACGGTCAAGGCGCTGGCGACGAAAGAGAACCCCAAGCAGTACCCGGTGGGCATCGAGTACGTGATCGTCAACGGGCAGGTGGTGATCCAGCAGGGCGAGAACACCGGGGCTTTGCCGGGACGGGGCCTGCGCCGCGGGCGTGCCGCCACGTAACGCGCTGATGGCGGACTCCGTTTCTCCCGACTATCGCTACTGCCCGCGTTGCGGGCGGGAGCTGGACGCCAGGGTTCGCGGCGGGTTGCCCAGGCCATCGTGCGGGGCGTGCGGTTTCGTGCATTTCCGCAACCCGGCCGTCGGTGTCGCCGTGGTGGTGCTGGACGACGACGGAAGGGTCCTGCTGGGCAGGCGGTCGGCCGGCGGCAACGTCGGGGAATGGTGCATTCCCTGCGGTTACGTGGAATGGGGCGAGGACATCCGCGAAGCCGCGCGGCGGGAGTTCGCCGAGGAAACGGGGTTGGACGTGCAGATCGGGAACGTGTGCGCGGTGCATTCCAACTTTCACAATCCGGTGTCGCTGACCGTGGGCGTGTGGTTTTACGGGACCGTCGTAGGCGGGCAAACTCACGCCTCGGACGACCTGGATCGGGTTGGCTGGTTTGCGCCGAGTGATCCGCCCGAGTCGCTGGCGTTTCCGACTGACAGGCTGGTGCTGGCGGAATTGGCCAAAACTTGCCACTGGAATGGACATTGACCGCGTCGGCGGAATAATCTAGGTTTCGTAGTTGCCAAGAGACTGGTCCGCTAGGCATGCGGCCAACTACGAACGAAGACCCCCAAAGGAGCCACTGAATGGACAACGATTTGCGTCACGTTTCAGTAAATGAATTAGTGGAACTGTACAGGCATGACATGCTCGTTGCCAACAGGGAGTACCAACGTGGCCAAGTATGGAGTGACGCTCAAAAGAAGAAACTCATCGACTCATTGATGCGCGGCTATCCTTTGCCCGTCATTTACCTTCATCACATCAAGAAACAGATTTCAGGCATGACGAGCGAAGGCCTGGAAATCATTGACGGCCAACAGCGAATCAGGTCGCTCTACGAGTTCGCTGAGGGTGGACATCGCCTATTCGATCCCGTCGCCGATGACAAACAGGCACGATTTCCCGAGTTCATTAAGGATCAGCCTTGCCCTTGGGGCGGAAAATTTTTCCAAGGACTAACCGAAGAGCTTCAAAAGCGTTTTTTGGACACTACATTGCCAGTCGCTTGGATCGAAAGCGAAGACCCGAACGAAATACGTGACTTGTTCGTCCGTCTTCAAGCAGGGCTCCCGCTTAACCCTCAAGAAAAGCGTGACGTCCAACCTGGTGACTTTGCTGAGGTAGTTACTCAACTTGGTGGCAAGCCGCCCATTGCGAGGTACCCGGGACATCCGTTTTTCCAGACAGTCATGCGTATGAAACCAGGGGGGAACCGTGGAGAAACGCGTACCGTAGCGGCCCAAATATCCATGGTGTATTTGTCCCATCTAAAACATGGCGCCGATGATTTCGAAAGCATCAGTTCTCCCGCAATCGATGAGTTCTATTACCGGAACATTGCATTCGATTTCAATGCCGCAGACGTCGAACGATTGTGGAGAATCTTCGACAAATTGGATGCGCTGTTAGGAGATGGCAAACGGCCAAGAATGCAACTCCATCATGCTATCCATGTGGTCATGTTAGTGAATGCCCTCTGGGAGGACTTTGCACCAAGCTGGGAGGACGATCTGCCGGAAGCCGTCGATTGGTTTACTGCTTCATTGGCGTACGCAACCAAACAGGCAAAAGAATCTCCTGAGCCTAACGAATTTTGGTCACGCTACGGCCAATGGGCAAGGACCAACGCAAATAGCGGTGACACTATTCGAAGACGCCACGAATTCTATATGCATCAGATGCTGGGCCGTCTAAACCCGCGCAAAAAAGACCCGAAGCGTGCTTTCGGAAACAATGAACGGGAAATTATCTACTTTCGTGACCAAAAAAGATGCCAAGTCTGCTCCGGGCAAGTCAATTGGAATGACGCCGAAATCCACCATGTGCAGGAGCATCACACTGGCGGCCCCACAGAACTGGAAAACGGTGCGCTGGTTCACAGTCAGTGCCACCCTAAGGGATCAAAGGCACAGTGGTGTGTTGGAAGCGTGGTCGCGAATGTCCATTGTTAATTAAATGCGGCCCCAGACTGCCGTGTATGTTGGAGTCGGAACCTCGGTTTCAGTGGCGGTATCGCATCGAACTCGCAAGCGCTGTCCATTGTTAATTAAATGCGGCCCCAGACTGCCGGGTATGTTTGGAGTCGCCAAACAACGAACCTCGGTTTCAGTGGCGGCACCAAAGTCTGATCGCATCGAACATGCAAGCGCTGATCATCCAACACCATCCCGTCGAGACCTTGGGGGACAATTTCACCGGCATCCTCAAGGAGGCGGGTTTCGCCTCGACTACGGTGCCCGTGTATGCGGGCGCACCCGAATTCACTGTGTTTGACGCGCCGGATGCATCTGACATCGACCTGATTGTGGCTCTGGGCGGGCCGATGTCGGCCAACGACAACTTCCCGGCGCTGATCCAGGAGATGGCCTATTTGCGCGCTGCGGCCACCGGTGATGTTGGCAACCGGCCGCCGACGCCCGTTGTCGGCATCTGCCTGGGAGCGCAACTGCTTTCTCGTGCGCTGGGCGGCGCGGTGGCACCCACCGGCGGCTACCAGTTCGGTCTACGCAAGATCGACATTACCGCCGACGGCGCGAGCGATCCGGCGTTTCGCAAAATCGCCGTCCCGACGGTCCCGACCCTGCACGGCGAGCAGTTCACCGTTCCACCCGGGGCCACGTTGTTGGCTGAGGGCACCATGCTTCGCCGCGACGGCGGATGGGTGCGTCACCCGATGGCATTTCGTTACGGAGTTTCGTACGGGTTCCAGTTCGAACCACAGTTGACACTGGACGAATTGCGCGTTTGGAACCGGGCACTGGCGGGCGACTACGAGCTGATGGGGGACCGGTTCGATCCGGCGGAGGAGGCCTCGCGCAACCTTCGCGAGTTCACTGCATTCGCCCCGCACCACGAGGCCCAAATGGGACGGATGCTGAAGGCTCTGCTGGGGCAGGCGGGCCTTTCGTAGCCCGCACCGGACTGGGGTCGCGCGCGCATTCGAAAATCCGAGCGTGCGACCTCCAGACTCACGCGTACCCGGTTTGTCATTGCGAGGAGCGAAGCGACGCAGCAATCCCGTCGCCCGGACGATGACTCATCCACCACCGAGATTGCCGCGCTTCGCTCGCAATGACAGTTTGAACGCCAGTGGGTACGGGTGAGGCCGGAACGGTTGCGGCTTGCGGGTTGGGCGAGGGTTGAACGCCAGTGGGTACGGGTGAGGCCCTCCCGCTGTTTGACTTGCGGCAGGGCCGATAGTAACCTGCCATCGTGCTCAGTTGGGTCTCCCACGGTGGAGTTTTGTGCCTGCTGAAGCGCAAAACCACAGCCAGCCCAGTTTACTCGGAGGTACCGCGTTATGGCTTACGAAGGAATGATTGCCGAACAAGTTTGGGTCGAAGGGCACGAGGGTGACCGCATCAACGCCTACATAGCACGCCCGCTGGGATCAGGCCCGTTCCCCGCTGTGATGATGTTCCATCACATGCCCGGGTGGGATGCTGCGAGCAAGGAGATGGCTCGCAAATTCGCTCACAATGGTTACATAGCCATCGCTCCCAACCTGCATTACCGCGAAGGCAGCGACGACCCCGTAGCCAACAGCACCAGCATTCGTGATAAGGGCGGAATGCCTGACGCGCGCACCCTGGGCGACGCGGCGGGCGCCATCGGCTACCTTCGACACCTAGACGTGCACAATGGCAAGGTCGGCATCATCGGGTTCTGCTCGGGCGGACGCCAGGTGTTCCTGGCCGCCTGCAAGCTCAGCGGCATCGACGCGGCGGTCGACTGCTGGGGCGGCGGGGTCACTGCTCGCGACAGCGAGCCTCCCACCGAGGCCATGCCTCACGCTCCCATCGAGTTCGTCGGCGATTTGTCGTGCGCACTGCTGGGGATTTTCGGGGAGGATGACGCACGTCCCACCGTCGACGAGGTGAAGGCCACCGATGCCGCCATCAAGGCCGCCGGCAAGTCGTGGGAGTACGAAATCTATCCCAACGCCGGACACGGCTTCGTCGCGGTTGACCGGCCCAGCTACGCAGTGGAAGCCTCCAACGCAGCCTGGCCGCGCATCTTCCAGTTCTACGGGCAGCACCTGTCGTAGAAATCCAGCAATCTGAGCGCTAAAAAAGGGGCGGGTCTTGGACCCGCCCCAAATTGTTGCTTCAACGCTCAGGTTTAGTTGTCGGTGGACTCGAAGGCGAGGGTGGCGAAGCGCATGAAGACGCCACCGCGCGGGGCGGCCAGCGGGCCGTTGAGGCAGAGGCAGGCGATCACGTACCGGGAACCTGGCTCGCCGACCTCGGCGATTTCCACGCGGTGCGGGGTGTTCAGACCGACGATGCTGCCGTAGGCGCGGTCGATTTCGCCATTGACCCACACCTCGCCGTAGTTGTCGAAGTTGGTCTCGAACCACACGCGGGAGCCGGCGACGTTGACGCCATCGATGGTCTCGGGAAGGGTGATGGCGATGCGATACCAGGCGAAGGTGAAGCCTTCGGAAAGGCTCTGCCGGACATTGTCGCAAACGTCCCAGGAGGAGTCGTCGAAGTCGGCGAGGCGTGCGGGAGTAGCGAGAAGGCGGGCAGTCAGGCCTTCATTGGGTTCGCCTGGGACAAGGCCGGGCGCGACACGCCAAGGTTGTCCGCCGACCTTGGAGCGGCCGTCGTCGGTGTTGAGATCAACTGCGAATCGTGGCATTGGAACGCCTCCTTTGATGAGTAAGGGCGAATGGTTATTCGCCCCGACGTGATCACATGGTGTCTTGAGTAGACTAGCGAAACTCCCAAAGATTGGCCGCGGCGCCGCCGAACACCATGTCGCGGGCCGCAGTACTGGGATATTCGATCAGATCCATGGGGAACCGCAGGGCGTTACGGTAACCTTCCCGGTTGGCCGAGGGCGGGAAGTCACTGCCCCACATGAGGCGGTCGCCGCCGAAAGCCTCCACCGCCATCTCGATGAGCGGCGGGATGTTGTCGAAGGGGATGGGCTGACGGAAGGGTTGGGGCCGTGGGCAAAATTCGCCGAGGCCGGGAACCTTGACGTAGGTGTTGGGGTACTTGGACAGCGACAGCGCCTGGCGATAAGCATCCATCGGGATTTCCTTGTCCTCGCGGCCCGGGCCCCAGAACGCGCCCACGCCGGCGAGATGCTCGATAACGACGTTGAGGTTGGGGAGTTCGCGAATTATCCCCTCGAACTCCGGAGCGGCGTACTGCTCCACGGTGCCCATGACGCTGGCGACCACGCCGAGATCGGCGCACTTGCGCCAGAGGGCCAACGGGTCGTCGCCGGGGGACCGCCACCCGGCGTTGAAACGCAGCCCATCAACGCCCTGATCGTGGAGCTCAGCGACGCGGTCGGTGGCGCCGGGCTGAGTGTGGTCTACGATGGCGATGATCGCAAACCGGCCGGGGAAACGCTTGACGGCCTCGACCAGATAGTTGTTGTCGAAGACGCCGAAAAACTGGGTCAGGACCGCCTGGTCCACGCCGGCGCGTTCCATTTCGTCGAGGAGGATTTCCACCGGCTCGAACCAGTAGGGCGAGGCGTGGCAGTGGGTGTCGATTACAGTAGCCATATCAGCCCCTCCCTAAGCGGCGGTGGTCCCGCCGTCAATCACCACCTCGGAGCCGGTGACGAAGGACGACTCGTCGGATGCGAGATAGATCGCTCCGTAGGCGATCTCGCTGGGTTTGCCCACCCGGCCAAGGGGCAATCGCTGCATCCGCAAGGCCATGTTGGCAGGGTCATTCAGCGTGTCCGCGATCATGTCGGTCTCGATCGGGCCGGGGTGGATTGAGTTGCACCGGATGCCCTCACGAGCGTGCTGGATGGCGGTGGACTTGGTGAACAGGCGGACCGCGCCCTTGGTGGCAGTGTAGCTGGCCGAGCCGTTCGGACTTCCGACCAGGCCGGCCGTGGACGATATGTTGATGATCGAGCCGCCTCCGGCCTCGCGCATGGCGGGGATGGCAGCCTTGGTGCCGAGGAAGACGCCCTTGGCGTTCACGGAGAAGATCCGGTCCCAGTCTTCCACGGTGGTTTCCTCGATGTTCTTGCGGATCAGGATGCCGGCGTTGTTCAGCAGGACGTCGAGCTTGCCGTAGGTGCCCACGGCGGACTGTACCGCCGACTCCCAGTCGGACTCGCTGGTGACATCAAGGTGCACATAGGTGACGTTGTAGCCGAGTTCCTGCAGTTCGGCCTCGGTTTGGCGACCCTGATCGTCGAGGATGTCACCGATGACAACGCTGGCGCCTTCTTCCGCAAACATCCGCGCCTCGACTGCGCCCTGACCCCGCGCTCCACCGCTGATGAGCGCGACCTTGCCTTCCAACCTGGCCATGGTGTTGCCTCCTATTCGTGCGTTTCAGATGGCTGTACTACTGCTACGCAGCCACTTTATATGCGTTGGCAATGGGGCGCAACCGAAGATTCAGCATGCGTACCGAGGATTCCACAAGCGGTGGAAACCCGCCGTTCCGTCTTCTCCAGTGCGCAACTCATAGACGTCAGGGTTGGACAGGTTTTCCCATCCGGTGTAGCCGAATTCGGGATCAATCGAGTGGAGAACCAGGCCCATGAGGTTACCGTGGGTGACGACGACGGGGAGGTTATGGGTACCGCGCAGCAGATCGTTCAGGGCTGACCATGCCCGCTCAAGCACCTCGTTGGCAGATTCGCCGCCGGGCACGCGCGATTTCGGATCGCAAAAGGAATCGCGCACCACCTGACGCCAGTTGTCGATGGGACATAGCGACAGGGTGCACTCATTCAACCGAGGATCGACCCGAACTCCCCGCAGCAAAAGATCCGCGAGGGGTTCGGCGGACTGCTGCGCACGACGGTAGGCGCTGGCGACAATTGCGTCGACGGGCCAGGCCGACAGGTAGTCCGCCAGACGCTGGGCCTGCAGCAGGCCGGCCGGGGTGAGCGGTGCGCTGGGTTTCTGACCCGCCGCCTCGCAGTGCCGGACCAGGATCAGGCTGGTCACGGCAGGGGCCAGGGGCGCCAGCGGAGGCGCGCACCGACCTCGGTGAAGCCGGCCCGCTGGTAGAACTGGATCTGCCTTGCGCCGTGATCCGGGGTTCCCAGTTCGACCATTGCGCAGCCGCGCGACACGGCGTGATTCAAGGCGAAGCGGAGAACCTCCATGCCGACGCCAATGCCGCGCACGCTGGGATCAACATACATTTGCTGGATGATGGCGTAGCGGCCGACGCTGCGCAGGGGGTCGACGAATGAGACGGTACAAACGGCGGTGAGCTGACCGTCGATTTCCGCCAGCACCACGAACCCAGAAGGCCCGTCATCGGCGAATCGGCCATACACCGGCGCCATCGCTTCTGCGGAGGCGGGCGTGCCACCGAGTTAAATGAGAAGCCGGCGCACCAAGTCTATGGCCGCATCCCGGTCGTGGGTCGTTGCCAATCTGGCGCTGGTCATCGTGCCAACGGTACCACGACGCCGAAGGGGTCTGGGTACGGATCACGCTATGCTGGTACGCGGGTTTTGCGCACGGATGGTCCCGGTGATCCGGTCCGTCAGGCGCCTGTGCTCTCCCGCAGCCGCTCTTCCTTTTCGATTAGACCGGGAGTCATGGCCTCGCCGAAGTCCTGGATTGCGAACACGGGGCGGATTTCAATTTCGCTGGGTCCAGGCATCGGGTTAGGGCAGCGCCCGACCCATTCGACCGCCTCGGCCATATCTTTGACTTCCCACAACCAGAAGCCGGCCACCAACTCGTTGGTAGCCGGGAACGGACCATCGATCACCGTCCGGTCTGCGCCGCTGAAGGCAACACGTTTCCCGCCGATGAAGGTTTGAGGCCCTCTCCGGATAGCAGCACGCCGGCATCCACGAGCTCCTCGTTTTACCTGCGCATTGCCTCGAGGAGTTCGGTGGAGGGCATGGTGCCGTATTCGCTATCTTGCGTAGCTTTGACCAGAACCACCACGCGCACAGGGTTACTCCTTGCGTTGCTTCGCCCGACCCGGTATGGATCAGGCTTCCAAGGATTCTGACTAGCTCTTGAAGGACGAAAACGCCCTCGGCCAAGTTTCGTGGGAATAGTGCCGGTATCCTGCCGGAACTTCGGTGCTCACGGATAACCGCGTCCCACGGTTGGCGTCGTCCAGTCGGTACTTTTCGTAGGCTGGAGCCCGGACCCGGGCATCAGCACTTTCGGCGTCATCCACGTGGTCTCGGATGATGCCGACGGCTTTCAGTGAAAGGGATTGGTAGGGCCCTGCGCTGCTCTACGAGGCTGACCATGCCCTGGCCGTCGGGCGTGGCGAAACGCACGATGCCGCCCCCATTCCAGTTGCCCTGGGCGTAAGACCATTCGCAGAATGTGGCAGACCACACTCGGAGATTTTCGTCAGCCTGGAGTACATGCGAAACGTTTTGTGCGTCTGCCGCTATTTCCACAACGAAATGAAGGGAATCCATGCCGGGGTTGTTCGAATAGCCGTGGTGGCACGGGCCAGAATGGACCAGAGTGGTGGGCCGTGTGGGGATCGAACCCACGACACCCGGATTAAAAGTCCGGTGCTCTGCCAGCTGAGCTAACGGCCCCTTCATGCGCCGATCCGTAGGCCAGTATACAGTGTAGCATAGGCAGGCTTTCGACCTCGGCGAATGCGCTGTGATTACGGCTGTCCCGTCTCTTGCCAATACGACGTAAATCGGGCATAATGCCGACGTTACTTTCTGGTGGTTCAAGCGGGGTGGTCCCACCCGTTTCCATCTCGAACACGGCAGTGAAACGCCCCAGCGCCGACGATACTGCTCTGGTAACGGAGTGGGAAAATAGGTCACCGCCGGAAAGTACCAAAACCCAAAGGTCAGTCGGGGCGGGCATGATGGCGCACCAGGGTATCGTTGGCGACTGTAGGCCACGTATCGCGACAGGTTGAAAAACCAACCGAGCGGCTCCACCGTTACGATTCGGTGACAAAGCCGCTTTTATTTTTGCCCGAATGCGGTACAATAGCGCCGCCAGCACCCATCAGTTGGCCTGACCTCAACCCAGGAGAGTCTCATGGGCAGCAGATTTGAAAAGTTCTCAGAGCGCGCACGGCGGGTTTTGTCCCTAGCCCAGGAAGAAGCGCAGCGGTTTAACCACAATTACATCGGAACCGAGCATATATTGCTTGGGCTTGTCCGGGAGACCGAAGGGGTAGCCGCTCGAGTCCTGTCCGGGCTGAGCGTGGACCTGACCAAGGTGCGCTCGGCGGTTGAGTTCATCATCGGGCGCGGCGAGCGTCCGGCGCAGGGTGAGATCGGTCTTACCCCCAGGGCCAAGAAGGTCGTGGAGCTGGCCGTGGATGAAGCCCGCAGGATGAACCACACCTATATTGGCACTGAGCACCTACTGATTGGCCTGTTGCGGGAAGGCGAGGGCGTTGCGGCCGGTGTCTTGGAAAGCTTGGGCGTCAACCTTGAAAAGGTCCGCGCCGAGACTCACCGTATCCTCAGCAACTCCGGCAGCGGCAGCTCCACTAGCAGCCGTTCGACCACCCGTACCCCCACACTGGACCAGCTTGGCGTTGACCTGACCAGCGCGGCGCTGGGCGGCAAGTTGGACCCGGTCATTGGCCGTGACACTGAAATTGAGCGCGTCACGCAGATCCTGAGCCGCAGGACCAAGAACAATCCGGTCCTGGTAGGAGAGCCCGGCGTGGGCAAGACGGCTATCGTGGAAGCGATGGCCCAGCAGATTTCGTCGGGCGACGTGCCCGACACCCTGCAAGGCAAGCGCCTGGTCACCCTGGACATGGGAGCCTTGGTCGCCGGGACTAAGTACCGCGGCGAGTTCGAGGAGCGGTTGAAGAAGGTCATTGAGGAGATCAAGACCTCCGGCAATTGCGTCCTCTTCATTGATGAAATCCATACCCTGGTCGGCGCTGGCGCTGCTGAAGGCGCGGTGGACGCTTCCAATATTTTGAAGCCATCGCTCGCTCGCGGCGAGATCCAGTGCATCGGCGCGACCACGATGGACGATTACCGCAAGTACGTGGAGCGCGACCCGGCGCTTGAGCGGCGGCTGCAGCCGGTGCGCGTCGAGGAACCCGACGCCGAGATGACGGTGGATATCCTGCGGGGTGTCAAGGGCCAGTACGAAGACCACCACAACGTCGACATCACCGAAGACGCAGTGCAGGCCGCTGCCACCCTGTCGACCCGGTACATTCCGGACCGCTTCCTGCCGGACAAGGCCATTGACCTGCTGGATGAAGCCGGATCACGGGTACGCCTGCGTGGAAGCCATGCTCCGCAGGAAGTTAAGGATGCGCAGGAAGTCCTGGACCGAGTACGCAAGGAAAAGGACGAAGCCATTGCTTCGCAGCAGTACGAAGTCGCTGCCGAGCTGCGCGACCGCGAGCTCCATCTAACCGAGAACGTAGGCGACATGGAACGCGAGTGGAAAGCGGATCGGAGCAAAGAGCGTAAGCAGGTCACCGAGGAGGACATCGCCGAGGTAGTCAGTATGTGGACCGGTATCCCGGTGACGCGGCTGGCGCAGGAGGAAACCGATCGGTTGCTCAGCATGGAAGCGGAACTGCACAAGCGCATCATCGGCCAGGACGAAGCCATAGTCGGCATCTCCAGGGCGGTGCGCCGGGCTCGGGCCGGTCTCAAGGACCCGCGCCATCCCATCGGTGTATTCCTGTTCCTGGGCCCTACCGGAGTGGGCAAGACCGAACTGGTACGCGCCATGGCAGAGTTCATGTTCGGGCACGAGGACAACATGATCCGGCTGGACATGTCGGAATTCCAGGAGCGGCACACCACCGCCCGTCTGATTGGCGCGCCTCCGGGCTATGTTGGCTATGACGAGGGCGGGCAACTCACCGAGGGTGTCCGCAAGAAGAACTACTGCGCGATCCTGCTGGACGAAATCGAAAAGGCACACCCGGAGGTCTTCAACATCCTGCTGCAGATCTTCGACAACGGCCAGCTTACAGACGCCCGCGGCCGCCGCGTGGACTTCCGCAATTCGATCATCGTCATGACAAGTAACCTCGGTTCTGACCTGATCAAGCGCGATACCTCCCTGGGGTTCACCAGAAAGTCAGACCAAGCACAGACCGATCACCAAGCCTACGAGCGGATGAAGGACAAGGTTATGGATGAAGTCAAACGCTTCTTCCGCCCCGAGTTCCTCAACCGCTTGGACGCCACCATCGTGTTCCACGCCCTGAGCAGGGAAGAAATTCACCAGATCGTGGACCTGATGATGAACATGGTCCGCGAGGAGCTCAAGGAACGGGAGATCAGCATCGAACTAACCGAGCCGGCTCGGGGGTACCTGGCCGAAAACGGTTTCGATCCGGTGCTGGGAGCACGACCGTTGCGCCGCCTGATCCAGAACGAAGTCGAAGACCGGCTATCCGACGAACTGCTCGGAGGCAAATTCGACGAAGGGGACACCGCGATCGTCGACATAGACGAGGACGGCAAGATCTGCATAAAGGTACGGAAACCGGAGATGGCCGCCTTGCCGGTGGCCTGAACCGAGACGTACGGTCGATCGAAACAACCGGGGGCGCCCTGAAAAAGGCGCCCCCGAATGCTACAATCTACTGGTCGATTGGAATGGTTCCAAGGCGCAAATTCCGCTCTCAACCCGCATCTGGGTTGGCGGTTATTTTAGCCTCTTACCATAGTTCGGCATTCTTCACGGCAAACTTTGAGGTGACTCTATGGCCAGGCGTTTGCTCAAAGAACTGGAACGGTCCTACGGATTTGACGAAGTTGCGATCGTCCCGGGCGAAATCACGATCAACCCGGAAATGACATCCACGCAAATGAGTATCGGACAGTTCTCCTTTGACTCCCCGGTAATGGCCTCGGCGATGGACGGGTCGGTGTCGCCTCGGTTTGCTACGCTGATGCACGAAATGGGTGGCTTGGGAGTCCTGAACGGCGAAGGGCTTTACACCCGCTACGAAGACCCCTATTCGGTTTTGGAAGAGATTATCTCCATGGATCAGGGCGAGGTCACGGAGTACCTGCAAGAGGTTTACAGCCGGCCGGTCCAGGAACACCTGATCGGCGAGCGGGTCGAGGAGATCAAGCAAACCGGGTCCATTGCGGCCATCGCGTTCACTCCGCAGACCACAAAGCGGTTCAGTCCTTTGGCCGTAGAAGCTGGGGCCGACATCATCGTAGTACAGTCCACCGTCACCACCGCCCGCCACATGTCCCGCAGTTATAGGGGCCTGATCTTTTCAGAGTTGATCGAATCTCTCAGCGTTCCGGTAGTAGTGGGCAACTGCGTCAGCTATACCGTGGCCATCGAGCTAATGGAAACCGGGGTCGACGCCGTATTGATCGGGGTGGGCCCGGGGGCGGCGTGCACCACGCGGGAGGTGACCGGCGTGGGAGTGCCTCAGGTGACCGCGACGCTGGAATGCGCCGCGGCGCGGGAGGACTACTTTCAGCGCACCGGCCGGTACGTGAGCGTGATCACCGACGGGGGCCTGCGAACCGGCGGTGACGTCTGCAAGGCGCTGGCCAGCGGAGCTGACGGCGTGATGCTGGGCACGCCCTTTGCCCAGGCAGCGGAGGCCCCGGGCCGCGGCTACAACTGGGGCATGGCAAACGCCCACCCCGAACTGCCCCGGGGGACGCGGATCAACGTCGGCACCAAGGGAAGCTTGAAACAGCTGATGCACGGACCGTCCAGCGTCACCAACGGCACCCAGAACCTGGTCGGCGCGTTACGCGTTGCTATGGGAATGTGCGGCGCGTACACCGTTCGCGACTTCCACAAGACGGAAATGGTCATCGCCCCGGCGATCAAAACCGAGGGCAAGCACTACCAGATGCTCGGCTAAAACGGAGGAACCATGACCACCGCGACGATCCAGATCCTGGACCCACGTCCAGAGCACAAGACCGAGGAGCGGGCGGCAGCCGGCCGGTTACCCGGCTTGGCCGGCAAGACCGTGGGGCTGCTGGAAAACCGCAAGTACCACTCGGACAATTTCCTCCAAGAACTCCAGGTGATCCTCGAGGAAGAATACGCCGTTGAGAAGGTGGTTTACCTGCGCAAGTTCAGTTTCAGCGCGCCGTGCTCGGACGAGACCATCGAGGAACTGCTTGAGCAATGCGATGCGGTGGTGCACGGAATCGCGGATTGAGGGAGCTGCACGGCGTGGGGTCTCCACGACACAGTAGTTACCGAAACCCGCGGCGTCCCGTCCGTGAGCGTCATCACCGAGAGCTTCACCAGGGCGGCGCACTCTCGCGCCTCCGCGCTGGGAATGCCCGGCGTCCAGATCCTGGCGCTGCCCAGTCCGTTGGCACCGCGGTCGATACCGGAAGTGCGACAACTGGCGCACGAATACGCCGGCCAGATCGCCGAGATGCTGACCAACGGCAAGTGAACGCCGGTCGCGTCAGTTAGCGTGCCGCTTTCGGTATGAAAGTGGTCAACTGGAATGTTCAATGGGCTACGCCCGGTTCGGTGCGTAGCCCAGAGATTTTATGCCGCATCAAGAGCCATGACCCGGACGTGATCTGCCTCACGGAGACAGATTGCAGGCTCTTATCCGAATGGGACGGGTACGTGATATCCGCCGCGCCAGTCGGAGCAAACAGTCGGCGCAAGGTCCTGATCTGGTCACGGCGGGAGTGGAACGACGTTGATGATGTTGGCAGCGGAGTTTTACCGGCCGGACGATTCATCGCCGGCACTACCGAAACATCGGTAGGTCAGGTGACGGTCATCGGCGTCTGCATTCCTTATCACAACGCGAATGTGAACTTTGGCGCCAAGACCCAAGCTCCGTGGCAAGACCATGCGGAGTATTTGGACGGCCTTTCTTGCATCCTGAAACGCGCATCGCCCGCCCGGCTGATCGTGATGGGGGATTTCAACCAACAGATTGGGCAACGGAGAAATCCTTACCCTCCGCTTTCCCAACCGATTCGCGCGAGTCTACAGGAAGCCATGCAAGCCGGACGGCCGCCGGGTTTGACCATAGCCACGGCCGGGCTTGGATTGCGGGGCCGGCGCGCCATTGACCACATGGCTATAAGCGGCGATTTGTGCGCTGAATCTCTGGCCACGATTGACAATGTAACCGCCGATGGCGCGAAACTATCCGACCATTTCGGCGTTGCCGCTGACTTGGCCGCTCGCGATCAATCCCAAAATCCACCTCAGTAGAGTGATCTTTATGTCAACCAACACTCGAGCGTTGAACTCGCGGCGCATCACAGTGCCTGGCACCTACGACGCGATCCAGGACTACTACGAAGAGCAGGGATGGACCGACGGCATGCCCGTGGTTCCGGCCACAGAAGACGCCGTGCAGCGGATGCTAGGCCCGTGGGGCGAAGATCCATCGCTGTCCCTGGGGATAGCGCAACCTTCCAACTCGGAAGTGACCATCGAGAAGGTCGCCATCAACGCGGTGATGGCAGGCTGTCGTCCGGAATACTTTCCGGTAGTGGTGGCGTGCGTGAAAGCCGCGTTGCAAACGCCGTTCAACCTGGCCGGATGCCAGGCAACCACGGGCGGAGCGGCCCCCGTGGTAATCGTGAACGGCCCGATCGCGGAGCGCCTGGGGATCAACGGCGACTCGGGAGCCTTCGGCCCCGGCTACCGGGCCAACGCGACCATCGGCAGGGCGCTGCGGCTATTCGTGCGCAACGTGGCCGGGCTCATCATCGGTGACATGGACAAGGCCACACTGGCCATGCCGGGTCGGTACTCCTTCTGCTTCGCCGAGAACGAAGCGCGCAGCCCGTGGGAACCGAGGCACGTTGATTTGGGATTGGACGCGGAAGACAGCATGGTGACACTCCACGCCATCCGGGCCTTCTATCCGATTATGGAAACCACGGTATCGCGGGGCACCGACGTGCTCAACACGCTGGTGCAGGCGACGCGGGCCACCGGGTTCTCCAACTACTACCAGATCGGGACGGGGGCGCAGGTGACGTTGGTGCTGAGCCCGGAGCACGCGGCTGAAATCGCGGCGGACGGGTTCACCAAGAAAGACGTTCGGGAGTACGTGTTCGCCAACGCGCGGATGTCCATTGATGAATTGGCGGGACTGGGACACTGGGGCAACCGGAACTACCCGGATTGGGTGAACGACGAAGACCCGAACACCATGGTGCCGATCGCGCTTCAAGCCGACGACATCGTGGTGGTGGTAGCCGGAGGCGACGGCCGCCATTCCGCCTGGCTAGCCGGGTGGGGAGTTACCCGGGTGGTGACCCAGCAGATCGAAGTTCCGGGTTAGTACCGTCGTACTATCCTGACGCACAGGCCCGCCGAACATTGAACCGGCGGGCCGTCGTGTGACCTTGGGGGCGAAGCTGACGGGATCTGCCCGAAAAGTTCCGGGCTCACGCCTAACCACTTGCGTTCAAACTATCGTTGTGAGCGGAGGCCGGCGGTCCTGTCGCCTGGACGACGTCCCCTCCACCAACTGGATTCCAGCGTCGCTCCGCTCCTTGAAATGACAACTGGGTAGGCGTAAGAAGTTCCGGGCAATGGCGCGAAGGGCAGTCCACTGCTATCATTTCCGCGCTACGAGATTTTGAATTCTTGACGAAAAACAGGTTCGCCGATCGTGTTCACTCACCTGCATACTCACACCGAATACAGCATGCTCGATGGCATCAGCCGTATCCCGGACTTGGTAAACCGGACGCGCGAACTTGGCATGGACGCCATGAGCATCACCGACCACGGTTCGCTGTACGGCGTCGTCGATTTCTACTCCGAGTGCAAGGATGCGGGCATCAAGCCGATCATCGGGTGCGAGTTCTACGTGTCCCACGCCAGCCGGCACAACCGCACTGCAAACGAGCGCACCGCCAACCACCTGGTGCTGATCGCCAAAGACAACGCGGGGTATCGCAACCTGCTGCAACTGGTGACCCTCTCCCATCTGGAGGGTTTCCATTACCGGCCGCGCATCGACAAGGAACTCCTGGAGCGGCACCGGCAGGGCCTGATCTGTCTGTCCGGGTGTCCTTCGGCCGAGGTTCCGACGCTCCTTGCCGACGGCAATTACCAGGACGCGAAGCACCAGGTCGGTTGGTATCGCGAACTGTTCGGCGAGAATTACTTCCTGGAGTTGCAGCGGCACGAGCACATTGAGCAACTGCCACGGATCAACGACGGGCTGGTGCGGATGAACCGCGAAACCGGCATACCGCTGCTGGTCACCAACGACGCCCATTACGTCCGCCAGTCCGATTACCCGTACCAGGACGTGTACATCTGCATCCAGACGGGCACCAACGTGATGGATGAGAAGCGGCTGCGGATGGAAGACTCGTCCTACTACATCAGGTCTGCCGACGAGATGGCGGCGCTGTTCCACGATTTTCCGCAGGCCGTGGACATCACATGCGAGGTGGCGCAGGAGTGTGACGTTTCACTGGGATTCGGCCAGATGCACCTGCCCCGGTATCCGACGCCAAACGACGAGGACGCCGACGCCTACCTGGAGCGAATCTGCCTGGAGGGGTTCAACCAGCGGTATGGGCACAACAACGAGGCCGCCCGTGCCCGGATGGAGTACGAGTTGGAAGTGGTGCGACAAACCAGCTTCGCCAACTACTTCCTCGTGGTGTGGGACATCATCTCGTTCGTCCGCAAGCAGCAGATCCTCTTTGGCGTCCGGGGGAGCGCCGCCGCCAGCGTGGTGCTGTATTGCCTGGGGATCACCGATATCGATCCGATGCGGTACAACCTGGTGTTCGAGCGTTTCCTGAACTTCGAACGGAAGGAAATGCCCGACATCGACATGGACTTCCAGGACGACCGCCGTGACGAGGTGTTGCGCTACGTAATCGACCGGTACGGCAGCGATCGGGTGGCCCAGATCATCACCTTCGGCACGATGGGCCCCAAGGCAGCCCTGCGCGATGTAGGGCGCGGGCTGGGCATGGGCTACGGCGACGTCGATCGCATTGCCCGGATGGTACCGTTCAAGTCCCGAACGATTGCGGACGCGATGATGGCGAACCAAGAGATGGCAGACACCTATCAGAGCGACGCAGCGATCCGGGATCTGGTGGACAACGCCCAAGCCCTGGAGGGCATCGTCCACCACGTGAGCACCCACGCTGCCGGCGTCCTCATCGCCGACGAACCGCTGACGGAAACGGTCCCCCTGCAGCGTCCCGCCCGCGGGGACGAGAGCAGTCCGGTCATGATGACCCAGTACTCCATGGACCCGGTAGCCAAGCTCGGCCTGCTCAAGATGGACTTCCTGGGCCTTACTAACCTCACCATCCTGGACCGGACCATCAAACTGCTGGATGAGGAACGGGGCATCCGCATTGACCTGAGCCGCCTGACGCTGGACGACGAGGCCACCTACGAATTGCTGGGCACCGGCAATACGACGGACCTGTTCCAACTGGAAAGCGCCGGCATGCAGCGATACATCAAGGAACTCAAGCCGTCTGATCTGGGCGACATCGCGGCGATGATCGCCCTCTATCGCCCGGGCCCAATGGAACACATCGACCGGTTCATCCGTTCCAAGCACGGTAAAGAAAAGGTCACCTATCCGCACCCCAGCATGCAGGAACTGCTGGATGAGACCTACGGCGTGATCGTGTACCAGGACCAGGTCCTGCACGTCCTGCAGAACTTCGCCGGCTATTCCCTGGGCGAAGCCGACACTGTGCGGAAGGCGATGGGGAAAAAGATACCGGCGCTCATGGCCGAAGAGCGTCAGAGGTTCTTGTCGGGCGCGGTTCAGAAAGGCTACAGCGAAGAGTTGGGAGCGGAGATTTTCAACCTGATCGAGCCGTTCGCGGGCTACGCCTTCAACAAAGCCCACAGCGTGAGCTACGGCCTGATCTCCTACTGGACCGCCTATTTCAAGACCCACTACCCGCTAGAATACATGGCCTCAGTGCTAAACTGCCGGCTCGACCACGGCGACCGCTACGTTGCGTCGATCAACGAGTGCACGCGCATGGGGATCGGGATCGAGCTCCCCGACGTCAACCAGTCAGGTATCCACTACACCATTGACTGTTCCGCCGACCGGGCTCAGAGCGGCAAGCTGCGCATCGGGCTGGCGGCGATCAAGACCGTGGGCGAAGGCGCCATAACACCCATCGTCACCGAGCGGGTGGCCAAAGGACCCTATGCGTCGATCACCGATTTCTGCCGGCGCGTGGATGTATCGGGGCTGAACCGACGTACGCTGGAAGGCTTGGCCAAGGCCGGAGCCTTCGATTCCTTCGCGCCCCGGGCGACGGTGATCGGCAACCTGGACCGCATCTGGGCCCTGGCGCAGCAGGAAACTCGGAACCGCAACTCCGGGCAGTTCGGCATGTTCGGCGACGAGATGGACAGCGGCGCCGGCGGAACTCTGCTGGAACTGGACACGTCCCAGCCCGATTACACGCCGCAGGAAAAGGCCAACCTGGAAAAGGAGTACCTCGGGGTCGCTCTGTCCTACAACCCGCTGCTAGCGCTGGCCGCCATCACCCCGGGCGACGCCTACAATTCGATCGATCAGCTGGACGAGGGGATGATCAGCAGCACGGTGACGCTACTGGGCCACGTGGCCGCGGTCACCGAGCGCTACACCAAGGACAACCGGAAGTTCCTTCGGGTTGACCTAGCCATGGTGGGCGGCCAGGTTGAGGCGATGGTCTGGCCGGATTCGCTGGAAAAAACGGCCCATGTCTGGCAGACCGGCCGCGTGGCACGAGTGACCGGGCGGCTGCAGATCCGGGGCGACGATTTCTCCATCTCCTGCTATGAGGCCCAGGAGTACCAACTGCCGGATAACGCTCCAATGACCTCAGCGGGCGAGGCTGTAACGGCATCCGCCAGCAAGCCGGCGCCGGTGAGCCCCAGCGCCCCGGCGAGACCTACCCGGTCGAACGGCAACCGACCCGCAGCTTCGCAAGAGGCTCCCGCGTCATCCAATGGTCACCGGGATTCGGGCGTGCTGATCAGGATGGTTGAGACCGACCAACCGGATGAAGACCGGTACCGGCTGAGGCAGGCGATTCGGGTCATGCTCGAATACACCGGCGACGACAAGGTTTACCTGGAGCTCCACCTCAAGGAAGGGCGCACGGTACTGATGGAGATTCCCACCGTGTCAACCGCGGTGTGCGACGAGTTGCAGCAGCGGGTACAGGGTCTGCTGCTCCAAGACGAGACTTGTACGGAGTACCCGGCGAAAGCCGCGTAAGGCTTGGGATCAGCACGCCCTCACGGCCGGTGAAGCCTCAGTCGGTTGCGGGAATCTGGAGGCCCAGTCCAGCAGCGATAAACCGCCGGCCGTTTTCTTGGTAGCGCGCCGTTGGGTTCTCCAGCCGTTGGCGGTGAATCGCAGGTAGTTCCCGGATCCGGCCAGGCACGCCGACCACCAGCGATTCACTGGGAATGGGTGTGCCGGTCACGATGGCACCGGCGCCGATGAGCACGTAGTCGCCGACCTTGCAGTCCTCCAGGCAAACCGCGTTGACCCCGATCATCACGTTGTTGCCGACGATTCCGCCGTGGATCACCGCGCCGTGGGTCATCAACACGTTGTCTCCCAGCTCGAGGTAGTCGTCGGTGTGCAGGACGCAGTTGTCCTGTATGGAACAATTCTTGCCGATGACGATCTGACCGTAGTCGGCCCGTATCACCGCTCCCGGCCAGATGCTGGTCCCCTCGCCGATTATCACGTCGCCGACGATATAGGCGGCCTCGCTTACGAACACGCTGGGATGGATTTGTGGCGTCTTGCCGTCAATGCTGCGAATCAAGGAGCCCTCCTGGTGGTTAACGGTTCCGGCAATTATAGCCGGCGCGGCGGGCGTTATTGGTCCCTGCCGCACATTACGAAACGGAGCGCGGGGCACCAAGAAAGTCGGTCCTGGTGCGTGCCGATCTTCTCAGTGCCGGGGCATTGCGTTTGACAATTCGGAGGTCTGCTGGCTAAAATTGATTCCGTGTTTGCAAGTCGCAATGACCCCGGCCCGGTGGTGTAGCGGTTAACATACGGCCCTGTCAAGGCTGAGATCGTCGGTTCGAATCCGATCCGGGTCGCCACTGGAATTTCTGGAACGGCTCACCAGCGTGGGCCGTTTTTTCTGTTGTTCCCGTCCTGGATAAGCAGTACCCGCGCAACCGGCGCGCACAAACTTCTGGCCTGATTCGCTGCGTGGAAGCGTCAGGGCGGCTCGTCACAAAGCTATGAACAACTCACGGCGGCAATCGCGGCGCGGCGGAATCGCGGTGGAATCAGGGAGCAGCCCGGCGACTCGTTGCGGTTGGTTTCGACGTCCACCACACCGCGAGGAACTCCGGAAATGACGTGCTCGCCACCCGTGTGATACGATTGAGGAGCCCCCGTAGCTCAGTGGATAGAGTGCTGGCCTCCGGAGCCAGAGACCGGAGTTCGAATCTCCGCGGGGGTACTTTGTCGGATCGCCGGGCCGATTGGGGTAAGTACGTCGGGGTGTGGCCTAGCGGCAAGGCGCCTGCTTTGGGAGCAGGAGATCGGCAGTTCGAATCTGCCCACCCCGACCAGGTTAAAGGCTGCGCCCACGCACCCGGTCCAAGCCTAACGGCAGGCTATACGGGCCAGTCCTCCAGCGTCCAGCCCATTTCCCAAAAGGCCTGCTCGTAGCGAGTGCAGGTGATGTACGCTTCTTTCATCGCTGCGATTTGTGCGGACCCAGCCGTGGCTGCGATACGGTCACAGATGGTGCGGCATTCCTCCGCAACCGACTGCTGCTCGACGGCGGCGTACATCTGGATCCACTGGGCGTAGCCAGCGTGGTCCGGCAGACCCTGGTCTGCCAATCGTTCGCCGACGCGCCAGTATCCCCAGATGCACGGCAGCACGGCAGCGACCAGCTCACCGAACGTCCCCTGGTGGGCGACCCGCAGCAGATAGCTAGTGTATGAATAGCACGTTGGAGCATGCGTGGTGGCGTCAAGCTCGGCCTCGGTGATACCGAACTGGGCACAGTACGACCGATGCAGGTCCATCTCGGTGTTCAGAATGTAGTCGACGGCGCGGGCAAACCAGGACATAGCCGGCAGGTCCGGGGCTTTGGCCGCAGCCAAGGCGAGACAACGGGCAAAATCGATAAGGTAGACGTAATCCTGGGTGATGAAGTGTTTGAATCGGTCCAGCGGCAGCGTTCCGTCGCCGATGCCCTGTACGAATGGATGGAACGCCATAGCATCCCGTTGTTGCTGTGACTGTTGCTCAATCTCGTCGCAAAAAGACATCAGGCGCCTCCAGGGTTGTGCGGGTGCTCGTTTCGGCCCATTCTAACGCACCGGGCGGGTCGTTCAGGCCGTGGGCTCGCGGGGTCAGTGCCGCCCGGCGCTCGGATAGTCTATAATGTTATTCCTTGAACCGGGACCCCGCGTATCGCGAACGGCAGCGTACATACACGCATCGCCGCCCGCAACTGCGAAAATAGAGAGGCCCTCCCCATGATGATGCTGTTCCTGCAAGACGTTCCCGACCAGGCAAGGGCCGGTGAGGTCAAACGCGTATCCCGTGGCTACGCGCGCAATTACCTGCTGCCCAAAGGTCTGGCGGAGTTCGCCACCGACGAAACGCTGAAGCGCCTGGAGAAGATCAAATTTGAAGGCGACCACCAGCGGGCGCGGGAAACGCAGGTCGTGGAGGAGCTGGCCGAGGCGCTGGACAACCTCACCTTGACCATCACGGGCAGGATCACCCCCACGGGCCGCTACTATGGGGCAATCAGCGGAGCCAGGATCGCCGACGCCATCGGCGAAGCGCTGGAGCGCGAAATGGACCGCCGCATTACCAACAACGTCGAACCGATCCGCGAACCGGGCGAGTACGAGGTCGTGCTGAACCTGTCCAGCGACATTCGCGCGACCGTCAACGTCATCGCGGCAGTGGAAGAATAAACCTCCAATAACCGTCATGGCGTTGCGCTGCGCTGCGCTGCGCCGATGGAACAGAGGACCCGTACGCCGTGGTTGCCGACCCGTACAGTGAACGGCAGTTGCCCCACGACCTTGAGGCGGAGGCGGCAGTCCTGGGGGCTTTGCTCATAGATGGCGACGCCCTGCATCGCGTGACGCCGCTGATTAAGCCCGAGGACTTTCACCGGGCGCGTCACAACTTCTGTTTCGCCGCGATTCTTGCCGTATTCTTCCGCCAGGAAGCCATCGACCAGATCACGGTCGCCCGGGAGCTGCAGACCCAGGGGCGCCTGGAGCAGGTGGGAGGATTGCCCTATCTCGGGCAGCTGATAGCCGGCACGCCCACGTCGGTCAACGTGGAGCACTATGCCGCCATCGTCGCCGAGACGGCGGCCAAGCGCCGGATCATCGATGCCGGTAACCAGATCGCCCAGCTGGGGTTCGACGAAAGCACGGACATCGATGATACGATGCGCCAGTCGGTGGAGGTCCTGTTCGGAGTACGTCCCGCGGCCGATGACCGGGGATTCATTCCGCTCAGTTCCGTGCTGGACGTGTACCTGCAGGGAGACATCGGCGACGTATCGCTGACTGACGAACCGCCCCTTCAGAGCGGATACAGCGACTTCGACAGCCTACTGGGCGGTATGCAGCGTTCCGACCTGCTGATAGTCGGCGCGCGCCCCAGCCTGGGCAAGAGCAGCCTGGCCCTCAATATCTGCACCAATGCGGCAAAGGCCGGCCAAACCTGTGGCATCTTCAGCCTGGAAATGAGCCGCGAGCAGGTGGCGATGCGCATGCTCGTAGCTGAATCGGGAGTCGACTCTCATCGACTGCGTCTTGGCCTGCTGTCAGAAAACGAGCAGAACGTGATCTCCGACGCCGTGGGCCTGCTCTCCGGCCTCCCGGTCTTCATTGACGACACCCCGTTCCAGACCACCATGGACATGCGGAGCAAGGCCCAACGGTTGCAGTTGGAACACGGGCTGGACTTCCTGGTGGTGGACTACCTCCAATTGATTCAGGGCGGCGGCCGGCGCCAGGGTTACGGCGAGAACCGGGTGCAGGAGATCAGCGAGATATCGCGGTCCCTTAAGGGAATGGCCCGGGACCTGAACGTGCCGGTATTCACCTGCTCGCAGCTCAGCCGCGTGGTGGAAAACCGCCCAGGTCATCGCCCGCAACTGTCGGACCTCCGGGACAGCGGCAGCATCGAGCAGGACGCCGACGTGGTGACCTTCCTGTACCGGGAGGACCGCACTTTCACCGAGGAGGAATGGGAGCAGCACGCGCCCGGCAGACCGTACCCGCGCAACCTGGTGGAACTGATCGTGGCCAAACACCGGCACGGGCCCACCGGCAGCTTGCACCTTTACTTCCGGGACAATCTGATGCGATTCGACGAGTTGGCGCGTTACGAGGAGTCCGTCGCCTAAATGGATGATGTCGCTGGTAAAGCGAGGCTGCCGGCAAACGCCCGCCGGATACCGATACCGGCGGCGGCCGTGGCGCAATGGCTAGCGGACATCGACGACATAGTTGAACTCAAGGTGACGCTCCGGGCGCTGGCCCTGTTGGCAGATGAACCGCGGCGCCGGTCACTCCCGCCATCGATAGCGCTGGACGACCTGCTGGACGACCGGTTCCTGGCCCCGGGTTCGTCGGGTGGCGCAGAAAGTTCCGTCCGAACTGGCTTGGCGGCAGCGGTTGGCCGCGGCACACTAGTGGCAGTTCAGAGTGCCGGAACGGTACGCGTCCTGCTGAGAGACGAAGATTGCCTCAGGTATCTGCAAACCTCTAGCGTCATGGTGTTGACCCCCGCCGACCTGACAGACCAGGTGGGTGAAGAGGCGTTGGAAGCACATTCACAGCAACCGCAGACCCGCGAGGCGCGTGCTAACATATTCGAGTTATACGAGCAGCATATCGGCCCGTTCGGCCACAGCGTCGCGGAGCAACTGAGGGCGGCGGAGGAAGAGTACCCGGCGGAATGGATAACCGACGCCATAGCCCTAGCAGCGGAACGCAACGTCCGCAGTTGGAGCTATATCCATGCTGTGCTGCGCGGCCGGAAGCACGAGCAACAACCGGGTGCCGGGGCGAAGATAACTGACCGATCACGAGATAACAGCCATGAGCATGGAAAGTCTTGGAACGATACTGCGCCGGATAGCCGCACGGGATACCTGGACAGCTATCGACGCCGATATGGCCGACTACCCTGGGAACCCGGAGAGCCGGAACGCGACTGAAGATTGCGAGAGGTGCGGCGGCGCGGGTTGGGTCACGCGGAGGGTCCACGCAACCAACCCGGATTTCGGCAAGGTGTTCCCCTGCCGGTGCCAGGAACAGGACGACGATCGGCGGCAAAAGATTGAGGCCCTGGAGCGGTATAGCAACCTGGGTTCCCTGCGCCAGGCCACGTTTGAGAACGCCAATCCGGACGGCCTGAGCCAGGAGACCGCGGCGCGGCAGGCTTTCCGCAACGCCCTGACCGCCGCCGTCGACTATGCCGAGAACCCCGAAGGGTGGCTCACCCTGGTCGGCCCCAGCGGGAGCGGCAAGACCTACCTGGCCGCCGCCATCGCCAACCGCCGTATCGAGCTGGGCAGTCCGGCTCTGTTCATCACTGCGGCAGACCTGATCGATTACCTGCGCAGTGGTTTCGACGACGACGCCGACCAGCCTTTCGTTGACCTGTTCGAGCAGGTTCGGAACGCACCGCTCCTGGCGCTGGACGATCTGCCCACCCGGCCGTCAACTCCCTGGACGCAAGAGCGGCTCTTCCAGCTCCTGGCTTCGCGGCACGCGGCACGCCTGCCCACCGTGGTCACCATCCGTGGCGACCCCAACCGGCTGGACGATTTCCTTCGTACACGGGTGGAATCGCCGGACGGGTTCGGGCGTCTCTACCGACTGGGCAGGGTCAGTGGTTCGACGGCGCGATCGATTGGCTCGATCCCGTCCAACATGCGGGCGCGGATGACATTCGCGGCTTTCGACCCGGCCGGCAACGGACGCTTGACGGACCACCAGCAACGCAGCCTGCGAGCCGCCAAGTCCTACGTGCAGCGCTGGGCCAACAGCCCCGACGGGTGGTTGAGCCTGCATGGGCCCTACGGCGTGGGGAAGACTCACCTGGCGGTGGCGGCGGCCGGCGAGCGGGAGGACCGGGGCGACGAGGTCTTCTTTGCCACAGTGGCGGACCTCCTCGATTACCTGCGGGCCACCTTCGCACCCGACAGCGCGGTCAACCATGACGACCTCCTCGAACGGATTCGCAACGCCGACGTCCTGGTGCTCGACGATATGGGAGCCGAGCGCAGCACGCCCTTCGCGGAGGACAAGCTGTTCCAGATCGTCGGCTACCGGTACGAGGAACGCCTGCCCACCATCATCACCACGTCGCAGCAGATCGAGGCCATCGCATCAGCTCGCCCGCGCATCGCGTCACGCCTGCAGGATCCCCTGGTAGTCACTGAAATGCCAGTGGAGGCCCCGGACTTCCGGCGGGGTGGCCTCCAGCATTGAGCAGACCGGCGGTCATTCGTCCGTTCCGGCGAATGGTGGCATAATCCCGTATCGCCCAAATCCGATACTGCGAGCAATTGCTTCATGACCACCCTCAGCTTCGCCGACTGGAACGACGCCCAGGAGTACTTCTTCGCCAACGGTCTCACCGACGGACTGCCCGTCGTTCCGCCCACGCCGGACAGGGTGCAGGCCATGCTGGACTACGCCGGCGTCGACGCCGACCACGATCTGGGAACGGAGATCATTCGCCAGAAGCGGTTCACGGCCGGCAAAGCAGCGGTGAACGCCGTAATGGCCGGCTGCCTGCCGGAACATTTCCCGGTGGTAATGGCGTCGCTTTCGGCAATCGCGGAGCGCAGCTTCAACCTGCACGCCAGCAGCACGTCGACCAACGGCGCCACTGTGCTCACGGTGGTCAGCGGGCCCTACGCCGACGCCATCGGGATGAACGCCGGCGTGGAAATGATGGGCAACGGCAGCCGCGCCAACGCCGCAATCGGGCGGGCGGTCAACCTGTTCAAGTCGAACTTCTACGGCTCGGTTCCAGTGGTGATGGACAACAGCACCTTCGGTCACCCGGGCAAGATCACCTTCAGCTTCCCTGAGAACCTCGCCATCAGCCCCTGGCCATCGCTGGCGTCAGAACTCGGCTACGGTGATGGGGCGACCATCGTGAAAGCGTTCGCGACCCTGGCGCCCCTACAGGTGACCCTGCACGGCGACCGGGATCCGGCCGACTTCCTGACCACCGTGGCGCACGCCATGCTGGCCTTCGGTCCCGGCATGCCGGAAGTCATTTGCGTCATCAGCCCGGAGGCCATGCTGCACATCGCGGCATCCGGCTGGACGCGGCAGCAGGTGGGCAATTTCCTGCACGACAAGGCGCGATTACCGGTTTCCGAGTGGATGCGCTGGAAGCGCATGGGGCATGAGCTCGACCACGACCGCATGGCGCCGGTGGTGCCCGAAGCCGACCGGATCACCGTGCTGCCCGGGGGCGGCATGGCCGGCGCGTTCATCAGCCTGATCAGCACGTGGGGCTCCAGCCGCTCCGTCACCCGCCAGGTAGCCGTACCCAACTGACCGAAACCTGATCTCGCGCAATCGACCGCGCTCCCATTGGACGAGGAGGTCAATTCATGGCAACTCAAACCACCCCTATCGTCACGCTGGATCCGCGTGACGACGCACCGCCGGCTCCGTCCCGGCTGGCGCAGCGTCCGGCTACCCTAGACGGCAAGGTGATCGGGCTGTTCGCCAACAACAAGCCGCACTCTGAGGACCTGTTGCGGCGCATCACCGCCATCATCGGCGAGCGATACGACATCGCCGGCACCGTGGAGCACAACAAGGGCGGATGGCAGTGGCCGGCCCGCATCGAGGACCTACAGCGCACGGCTTCCAGCATCGACGTGGCGATACACGCCACCGCAGAATGAGGGTCCTGCACCGCGTGCAGTGTGCACGACGCAATGGAAACCGAGCTGCTGGGGATCCCGTCCACAGTGTTGACCACCCGCCCTTTCGTGAGCCAGGCCCACGCCATGTCCCGCATGCGCGGCGACCCGGAGTATGGGTTGGCGATCATCGAGCACCCCATAGTGACGCTTACCGACGCTGAGCTGTCGGAACGAGCCGCTACGGCCGCGCCGCAGGTAATTGCCTGCCTGGTCGACCGGTAGTCGAACCATCGGGTAGTGGCAAAAAGAAAAGGGGCGAATGATTAATCGCCCCCACGTTCTTGCGAGTGCGTTTAGGCCGCTACAAAGGCAAGTAAACAGCCTCGCCGGTTTGCGCGCTCACGGTCACCGCTTCAGTCCATTCCATGTAGTGCACGCCGATGTTGAACGGGGTGCGCATCACCGGGGCTCGGTCCCGGACGGAGGCAATGAACTCCTGCTCGACGGACCATGCGTAGCGGCTTTCCGGCGGGTTGGCGATTTCCTGCAGCTCGGAATCGCCGCGCTTACCGCCGTAGACGCGCATCTGGCCGTCCACGTGGATCGTCCCGTCGGTGCCATAGATCCAAACCGAGTTCCCGGGGGACAGGCCGGCGCAGGCGCTAAACTTCAAATGGGCGTTGGCCCCGTTGGCCAGACGACACATAATGTCCACCGTGTCGGGAACCGTTATCGAACGCCAGTTGCCGTCGTCGTCCCGACGGTGCGGGACTGTGATCTGGCTCATCGCCATGACCTGGGTGGCGTGGCCGACCCAGCGGATCATGGCCTCGTACCAGATACCCATGTTCAGGATGTTGAACCCGCTCATGTCACGGTCCTGGCGCCAGTGGAGGGTGGAGTCGCGGTCGGCAAACCCGGTCTGGGACTGGACATCCAAGGACACGAGGTCCCCGATGAAGCCTTCGGAAATCAGGCGGATCATCAGGTCATCAATCCCGAAAGTCATGGGCGACGGCACGATCTGGGCAACCAGCCCCGGCGATGCCTGAGACGCGGCCAGCATCTCGTGGGCTTCGGCAGCGGTCATGGCCATGCGTGCCTCGCACAGCACGTGCTTACCGGCCTCCAGCGACGCCATCGTCAGCGTGCGGTGCATATAGGGCCAGGTCCCGATGCAAACGGCGTCAAGGCTTTCGTCTTGCAGCAATTCTTCCCAGTTGTCGTAAACGGAGGGGATGTTGAACGCGTCGGCGACGCGCTGGCCCGATTCGCGGGAGCGGTTGGCGACGGCGCCGATCTCCACGCGGGGAGTGCTGTTAAATCCCGGGATGTGTCGATCACGGGTGTTGCGGCCGGCGCCGATCAGGCCAACGCGGACGGATTCGATTGCCACAGTAGTACCTCCTAACGATACGCAGAGGCGCGCCAGGGTGCGAAAATAGAGGCGCGGCGCAAGCGATTATAGGGTAACGCTCACAACACGGTCAAAACGGCGGTTGTCCGCAGACCCGGTGCGTAGGGTACGGAGCCGGCGATCACCGATCAACGACGCGATAGATGGTCGTTTGGTCGTTGGCGTAAGCCAGCTCGAGCGTCCCATCGGAGACCATCTGGTCAAATTTCGCGATCCCGCCGGGCAGATAGTAGATCCGCTCGAGCTCGCCGACCACCACGTAGCGCACACCATACTCAGACATCAGGTCGCGCGCGGCGTTCCTGCTTAGCGTGTTGTACATGGTGGACACGTCCCGTGCCCGTCGCTGTACGAGGTCCCAGTCATTGCGTTGCTGGGTCTGGTGCCACGGCCACCCGATCACGGTAGGTAATCCCGTGTAAACCGACATCCGACCGTTCCAGCGGTACTGGTCCCCGTGCGCCTCCAGCACCACCGGGGATCCTGAGACGTTATCCTGCAACCACCTGATGGCATAGGCGTCCCAGCGCATTTCGATTGGATCGTCGCGCTCCCAGTGCACGGCATCTGACATCCAGGCGGCGCCGTCCAGGGTCAGCGGCGTGGGGTTGAAGCGGTCCTGGATTCGGACCGGCGTCGCCAATACCGGATATATCATCACGCCGACCGCCACCAAAGCGACCAACCCGGCAAAGGTCCAGCGGGTCACGCGTCCGTAGACGCTGCTGTGGAGCCGCCACGCCGTCCACCCGCGCCACAAACCGTACGCTCCGGCTACTCCAAACAGCAGCCACGCCACCAGGTAATACTTGAACAGGGTGTTCATCCGGGCGATGTCCCCTTCGACCCGGACGAAGTCCACGCCGATGCCGATGGCCAGGACGACGGCCAGCATACCCAACGCCGCCAGGTCCGATCGAACTGGAGGTTCGTCGCCACTCAGCAGCGCTGCCGCCAGCGCCCAAAGTGTCAGTGTCAGTAGCACCATGAGCACGCCGGCGGTCAGGAATCCCGCGGCCCAGAAGTAACACGCAAACACGACGCCGGCGGACGCGCCCACCAGGAGCCACTGGTGCATCGCCGGCACTGGCGTCGCCGTTCTGATCCTGGCCAGTAGCGGGCCGCAGGTTCGCGGCAGGACCGCTGACAGCAGCGCCAACGCCGCCAGCAGCGGCAGCGCGTGTATCAACAGGTAGTTGACCAAAGGAGTGCGCCAACGCGTCGTCTCGATCCCCGTGCCGAAGGTCTCCGTGGCGCCGTGGAACGGGAGAAACGCTGCGTAGCTGACCGCCATGGCCACGATTGCCAGCGCTGTGCCGACTGCCAACCGCGCCTTGAGTTCGCCGGGCATCATCCATCCCGCGGCCACGGAGAACCCTACCATAAGCAGGGCGTACGCGGGGTATTCCCACGAGTTGATGGTCCACAGGCTGCCCTCCGCCAATCCCATCAACGCGGCGCACACCCACGTCCAAATGCTTTTCGGCCCAGACCTCGACACGCCGATCAGCGCCGCAAACCCCAGCGCCAACGCGAGAAGCGCAAAGGGCATCGTCATCATGTGGGCGTGCAGGTCGGCGAAGAGGAAAGTGAAATACGGGAACTCGGTTATATGGAAAGCCAGGTCGACATGATCGCGCGTTTCAAGCCACGGCGTCAGTACGTTGGGTTGAAATTCCTTGATCTCCGGTATGGCGCGGCTGCTGCGCCAGAAATCGAAACTCGACAGGGGCGCCGCCATCCCACCAATCCGCGCGCTCAGGATGTGAAACAGTTGCACCGCCCCGTCCAGGTTGCCGGCCACCGTGACCATCACCGCCGCAGCCAGACCGACCACGGCCGCGCCGCCTGGCAGCCATCGCCGCATACGTTGCAGTGAAGGCGGCCACCACCGGATCCCGAGAGGCGGTTGCCCGGGTGGCGCGGTCCTTGCGGGAACCGTCCGGGCTGCTTTCACGAAATAGTACGCGAGAGCGCCGGCGCCGGTGGTCGTCAGGGCGAACAGCGTCGGCACAGCCAGATTGAACGCCGTGGCCGGGGGAATGCCTGTAAGACGAGTGGGAATTGAAAGGATGAAGTATCCCCAATAGTAGTAGTTCAGATACCCGCCGCCGAACCACGGATCGTACGGGGGCAGCACCGAGGAGCGAGCCACGGCGGTGAAATAGGCCAACTCCATGGGTTTCTCGCCGCCGCGCCACGGGTGCCACAGATCGGGGTTGGCGGCCCTGATCAGCACGAAAGCCAGGTACGCCAGCACAAACAGCGCCTCGGCGACCAGCACCATACGCCAGCGCTCCCGCAGCCACCCGGCCATTTCCCGCCAACTTCCGGCCAAGACTGCGACCGATGGTATCGCAACGATCAGAATGGCCAAACCTATGGTGGGGATCGAAAACTGCACGATACCGGCATTGACCAGCAGCCACGCTACCCACGCCACCAGCAGCAGCCCGACGACCCGGGAGAACAGGAGCCCCCGGTCGTGCAGCGGACGCAGCACCCACCAGGTCAGCGGGAACGCAACCAGGCAAATCACCTCCAACGCCAGCAGCCAGCCCAGCCACGGCACGCGATTGGGCCAACCGTCCCGCCGAAACACCTGAGACCAGGTGCCGCTGCCCTGCTGCGCCTCCAGCGCATCAGGCGAAAGCATCAGCGGCGGGGTTTGCACGTGTGCTGCCGAAGCAGCGTTGATCCGCTCACGTATCTCGGTAGCGGTCATTCGGTCGGTGTTCCGGAACACCAATACCTGCGGGTGGTCGTATCCGATGACGTTTTCGTCAGCGTACCCGAGGTTCAATCCGACGCGAGCCGCTGCCTCGCGCTCACCACTGTCAACCCAAGCAGGCTCCGGAAGCCCGGCCCGACCGTATGGATCATCCCGGAGTTGAACGCCGGCCACCGCTGGATACGACGCAAACGCCTGATCCAACCAGTAGCCCAGCTCGCCGGCAAATAGGAGTTTCAGAAACGCCGAGCTCTGCGGATATTCTTCCGGGAGCCGAGCCACCGAGCCGTAGGCCCGGTTGGAGTAGAAGGCCATATAGTCGCTTGAGGACAGGCGATCAACAAGCTCCGGGATTTTGCTGCGGTCGCTATCAGGATGGTAAGCGGGGAATGTCCAAACATCGTATCTGCCCAGGTCGGGTATGCGCTCGTCCCAGTAGGCGCCCCCGTTGATGATGGACGCCCCGGGCGGAATGTTGGCGTTGATCCATTCTGAAGCCGTGACCGCAGTATGCGGACGGCTGTATACGTTGGCGAACGCGATGGCGTACAGGACGGTGGATGCAACGACGATGACCAGCAGCGCGATGGCAACCGGATACGCGTAGAGCTTGGCCAAACCCGCCAACGTTTGCCGGTTCGATGGTGGAGGGTCCTCCTGGGCTATGAGCCTCAGTGGCTGGCCCGTCGCTGACACCACCACTCCCCCAGTGGGAGGCGTTACGTGCCACTCCTCCGAAAACGGTGCATCATCGCCAAATATCGGCTCATCGAATATCAGGTCGTCGCCGATGGTGGGCGGGGTTGCATGCCACGCCTCGGAAAATGGTGCGTCGTCCGGCAATGCCTCCGGATCCTTGGGGTATCTGCTGCGTCGCGAGTGCGCCCACTCGACCAAGGCGACCAGCATCCGTGCACCCATGAGGAGATAGAACGGCATCAGCGGGAACACGTAGCGCAGGAACCTGACCTCGAACAACTCCAGGAAAACGAAAGCCGGCACAGCCCAGGCCAGGAGCAGCAGGTCGAAGCGCTGGGCGACCCCTCCCCGCCACGCCATCCATGCGGTGAAGGGCGCAGATAGCCAGGCAACGATGCCGAGCGGGATTCCCAACCCCCACACCGACGTCTGCTGGATCTGGTACCAGAACGCGGGAGTGTCGGCGTACTGCCACGTGAAGGGCCAGTGGCCCGCCTCCCGAGCCATTTCCGCTTGGGCCCGGATATCTGCGACGAACGTGCCGAAGTCCAGTACGGCGTACGGAGTGGTGATGAAAAACGCCGCCAACGCCAGCAGCCCGGCCACCAACACGGCCGGTGCGAAGCGGATGGCTGACAACGGCGTCAGGTCGCTCCAGCGACCACCGGCCCGGTCCTTCCACGCCCAGAGGAAAACCAGCGCCAATGGCGCCAGAATCGGCGCTACTGAGATCTTGGGCGCCATGGCCAAGCCCACCAACAGGCCCAGCAGGGCGGCATCACGCATCCGGGCGGTGTCCGAGAACCGGAGCATTGCCCACAACGCCGCCAGGGAAGTCAGTACAGTGAAGGGTTCAGGCCGGTAGAAATGGGCGTGCTGGATGTGGATGACGGCGAACGCGGCAAAAGCAGCCGCCAACAGGCCGGTCCACTTACCGTACATCCTGCGGCCGATGGCGAACACCAGAGCAACCGACGCTGTATCGGCCACGGCAGCCAGGGCCCGGCCGGCGAACCGCATATCCATGGCGCCCCAATCGGTGAACAGTTCGGCCGCCGACCGGACCAATACCAGCGCATAAATGAGGACGCTACCCAACGGAAACCAGTGCGGGCTGAGGGGGCTGCGCTCCGCAGACAGCGCGGTCTCAATGTTGGGCAACCCGGCCTGCATATCGGGCCACTGTTTCAGCCAGGTCTCGTGTCCCGGGGATTGGGTGAGCACGCGGAACATGTCGTCAGCGCGCAGGTAGAAGGAGCGCTCATCAGGGTGGAATCCGTGGCCGTCGTCCCAGTCGATGCCGTACAAGCGAAGGGCCAACGCGGCGATCAGCAGGGCCGGCAGCAGAAAATTAGGCCCCCACAGCCTGCGCAGGGGGGCTAAAAGACGAAGCCGCTGGGCGTCCATTGGAGGTGAGCGCATCAACCGCCCACGATGCAGCACAGGTCAGCGGTGCGACAGGAGTATCCCCACTCGTTGTCGTACCATCCCAGGATCTTGACCATACTGTCGTCCAGAACCATGGTGCTCAGGGCGTCAAAGATACAACTGTGGGTGTTGCCACGAATATCGGAACTCACGATGGGATCCTCGGTGTACTCCAGGATTCCTTTCATGGGTCCCTTCGCTGCTTCCCTGAACGCGGCGTTGACGTCGTCCTTGGTGACGTTCATCTTGAGGTCGGCCACGAAGTCTGTGGCGGATCCGACGGACGTGGGAATGCGATAGGCGATGCCGTGGAGCTTGCCGTTGAGCTCGGGCAGCACTACGCCCACGGAACGGGCCGCGCCGGTGCTGGTGGGGATGATGTTCTGGCCTGCGGCACGGGCTCGCCGCAGGTCCCGGTGGTTGCGGTCCAGTATGCTCTGATCGTTGGTGTAGGCGTGGATGGTGGACATCAGGCCGCGCTCAACGCCGAAAGCGTCGTGCAATACCTTGACCATAGGCGCAAAACAGTTGGTGGTGCAGGAAGCATTGGAAATGATCCGATGCTCTCCCCCGTCATAGACCTCGTCGTTCACGCCGAGCACAATCGTGGCGTCCGCACCCCGAGCCGGAGCCGAGATGATGACCTTGTTAGCGCCGCCGCTGTCGATATGAGCCGCCGCCTTGGCGGCGTCGGTGAAACGGCCCGTGCATTCCACCACAATGTCTACGCCCATCTCCGACCACGGGATGTTGGCTGGCTCCGCTTCCTGGAACATCCGGATCGCCTTGCCATCGATAACTATGTTGCCGTTGTCGGTCCCCACTGTGCCGGCATAGGGGCCGTACGTGCTGTCGTATTTAAAAAGATGGGCGGCCGTATCGGAGTCTCCCAGTCCGTTCACGGCGACCAAGTCCAGCCGGTCGTGGTAGGTGGGTGAAAGAGCCGCCCGGGCGACCAACCGTCCGATCCGCCCGAACCCGTTGATACCGATGCGCGTCGCCATCGTGGAATGCCTCCCATCAGTTCAATCGTGGCCAAATGCTATGACAGGCAAAGCACGCGATATACGTACTGTCCAGCCGGTGGGCTCGCGTTTCCCATATCGAAACCAGCCTACCCGGCGTCCGCGATTATACCACCGAAACGGCGAATCCGGGCCGGTTTCCAACGTCACCACAGATCGCGGGGCTACCGAGAACCGAGCTTCAGGTACACCTCGTTCCCCGCGTACCGGGCTGAGCTTCCCAATTCCGCCTCGATCCGCAGCAGTCGGTTGTACTTGGCCACGCGCTCGGAGCGCGCCGGCGCGCCGGTCTTGATCTGACCCACGTTCCACGCGACGGCCAGGTCGGCGATAGTCGTGTCCTCGGTTTCTCCGGAGCGGTGGCTCATAACCGCCGCCCATCCGGCATCTCGAGCCATGCCCAAAGCCGAGGCGGTCTCGGATAAGGTGCCGATCTGATTGGGCTTGAGCAGGATGGAATTGCCGGCTTTTTCCTCGATCCCGCGATGGAGCCGGCTGATGTTGGTGACGAGCAGGTCATCACCGACCAACTGCACGGTATCACCGAGCCTACGGGTCATGGTCGACCACCCGGCCCAGTCGTCTTCGAACAACCCGTCCTCGATGCTGATGATGGGGTACTCGGCACACCACCCGACGTACAGGTCAATGAGTTCACCGGCGCTGAGCGACATCCCTTCCCGTTCGAGATGATAATTCGACGCGTCCGCATCCCATAGTTCCGACGCCGCCACGTCCAGGGCGATGTGGACCTGCTCGCCCGGTCGGTACCCGGCCGCTTCGATGGCCTGCAACACCACTTCGATAGCGTCACGGTTGGACGGCAAGGTCGGGGCGAAACCGCCTTCGTCGCCGACGTTCAGGTTGTGCCCGCCGTTCCTCAGGATGGTTTTCAACGCCTGGTAGATCTCCACGCCGGCGCGCAGCGCGTCGGAAAACCGGTCGAACCCGGCGGGGGCGACCATGAACTCCTGTACGTCGGCGGAATTGGACGCGTGCCGGCCCCCATTGAGGATGTTCAGCAGAGGCACCGGCAGGCTCACCTGGCCGTCACCCGCCAGATGCCGCCATAGCGAGCCTCCCGCTGCGGAAACCGCGGCGGCCCGGGCGGTGGCCATGGAAACGGCCAGCACCGCGTTGGCCCCCAGGCCGCTCTTGTCATCGGTCCCGTCCAGCTCGTTCAAGAGGCGGTCCACGCCAGGCTGGTCGAATGGAGACGCTCCCATCAGCGCAGGACCGATACGGTGGTTCACGTTGGCAACGGCGGTCAATGTACCGCTGCCGCCGAATCGGGCACGGTCGCCATCGCGCAGTTCCAAGGCTTCGTAGCTGCCGGTGCTGGCGCCCGAGGGAACCAGAGCCAAGCCGACACTGCCGTCCAACAGGGTTACTTCCGCTTCGACCGTCGGGTTACCCCGGGAGTCCAGGGCTTCCCGGCCGACCACGGATGCGATGGTGGCGTCAGCCATTTGGTACCTCCGGCAAGGGTTCGGAGAAGGCGACGGTTTGGGTTTCGTCGGTGCGGGCATTGGCCGCGGCCACGGCCTTGTCGACGGCATCGACCGGGTCATCGGCGATTATGTAATTCTCTCCGACGGGCAGACCATCACCGCGAACCGTCAGCGGCCAACTGCTCAGGGACACCACGGGTATGCCGTAGCTGAGGGCGTAGGCGATTTCCGACAGGGTGCCGAAGGCGCCGCCCACGGCGATCACCGCCTGCCCGGTGCTGACCACAGCCACGTTTCGGGCGTAGCCCATATTGGTGGCCACCGGAATGTCCACGTACTCGTTGGCGGTGTGGGGCGAGCCTCCGGGAAGGATCCCGATGGTGGTGCCGTTCTCGGATTTCGCCCCCTTGCACACGGCTTCCATCACGCCGGTCAGTCCGCCGCACACCAGGGTTATGCCTCGGAGAGCCAGTTCCTTTCCGACCCCCTCGGCCAGCGCGTACACGTGGGGAGGCGGGTCGTAGTTGCCGATTACTGCGATAATCATAGGATTTACCTCGAAGCAGGCATGTGTAAGTGTAGACCTAGCGCGGAACGGGAGATCAATCAATTATTGTTCAATTTGCACAACGATAGGTCTGCGGCCGCGGGCAGTGTAGAAGTTTCGAGTAGGTAAAACCCATTTTATTGCCTTCTCGACGGAAAAAAGTAGAAACGGTCATTAACGTGCTGTAAAATGGACGTCTCATCCGGTTCAATTAGTTACTATCGGACGTTATATAACCAATGATCATGGTAAGTCACAATGTTCTTGAACGGAGGTTATCATGGGCTGGCTTGGTTTCGTCGACTCAATAATGCGGTGGTACGGCTATTCGCCCGGGCAACACGTGGCAGGGCTAGCCTGTTTGATTGCCGGTCTGTTCGCAGTTTTCATTGTCGTGGACCCCTTGTGCTGGGCGAGCGGTGTCGTAAACGACGCATGTACTTTTTCAGTTGACCATCTTTGGTATCACTATGCGGGCAAAGGTGCAGCATTGCAGTTCGCAGGGACGTGTATCGTTTATTCGCTGCTTCTGATGATGCTGGGTTTGTCTGGCATATATGAAACCGCGCGCCAGAAATTTGGAGAGGTCATAGTCAGGGCTGCGTCCCTGGCCACGTTCGCAGGCTATGTGATCTTGATAGCCGGATTGTATACGGACTTTGCAAATCAAAACGGCAACGTATCGTTATTATTGCAAATCATCTTTTCCCTTACTTTCCTCGCACACGGCTGGTTACTGTCCTTATGGGGGTTGATTCGCGCATTACGATGGTTTTTTGGGATCCTGATGTTCATTTGGGCCCATTCGGTTCATGCGTATTGGAGTTGTCTGGTGAAAAACATTCGCTCTTTGTTCCGGTAAAGCAATTGCTCAATTACGCACCGTTGGAAGTCGCTTGAAACACTTATGGGACCCTGACAATGGGTTGTGCCTGCCACTCTACCCCATCGGTACGATCGCCGCACTGGCAGCGTCGATTAGACCCAGCAGCGGGGCCGGGTAGATTCCCAGCCAAACGACCACCAGCAATCCCGCGCCCATGGTAGCCGTCAGCAGCAGTGACGGACGAGGCAGCGGTACAACCGGGGGGTGCTCGTGGACGCCATGTGCGTGGGCGTCCGCGTGGCCTTGGACGGGTTCATACCCCGCTTCATCGTGGCCAGGATTGGGTGCAGGCTCAATGTACATCTGGCGGAGGACCTGGAGGTAGTAGTACAGGGAGATGAGGCTGCTGAAAATTGCAACGCCCGCCAACCACAGGAACCCGCCGTCGGCCACGGCCGCAAACAGGTAGAACTTGGCGGTGAACCCGGCGAAGATGGGCAATCCGGCCAGCGAGAACAGGCCGATGGCGATGGCGGCAGCGACGAAGGGCTGGCGGTCGGCCAGGCCAGCCAAGTCCGCGATGTTGTCCTGGCCGGTGCGGTTGTAGTAGGCGGTGATGCCGGCGAACACCAACAGGTTAGTCACGGCGTATACGACCAGATAGAACACCACCGACTTGGCGGCCAGGGCAAAATCGCTGCCCAGAACCGTCACTCCGGCCAACGCGTAACCCACGTGTCCGATGCTGCTGTAAGCCATGAGCCGCTTCAGGTTGCGTTGGGCCAGGGCCACCAGGTTGCCCAGCAGCATCGTCAGCGCCGCCAGCACGGCGATGACCAACTGCCACTCATCCCAACGGTCAGCGGCCGGCACGATCGCCTCGGCGAAAAGCCGGAGCGTCAGCGCAAATGCGGCCGCCTTGGAGCCGATGGCCAGGTAGGCCGTCACCGGCAGGGGAGCTCCCTCGTAGGTGTCGGGCGCCCACATGTGGAAGGGCACTATCGAGAGCTTGAACCCCAGGCCGACCACCAGCAACGCCATGCCGACCCACAGGACCGGGCTCAGCGCGCCCGGCGACGCCAACTCCTCGGCGATGCCGGCGAAGAACGTGGTACCCAGGGCAGCGTAGATGTTGCTCAGGCCGTAGAGCATGATGGCCGACGACAGCGCGCCGATGATGATGTACTTGATGCCCGCCTCGTTGGAACGGGCCTCGCGCAATCCGTACGCCACCATGACGTAAAGGCTGAAAGACAGCAGTTCCAGGGCGATATAGGCGGTGAGCAATTCCCGGGAAATAGCCATCAGGTTCATGCCGAGGATGGAAAAGAGCAGCAGCCCGTAGAACTCCCCGCGATGATCCAGGCGGTCTCGCCCGTACTCGACTGACAAAGCGATGATGCCGACGCCAATGGCCAGGAAGAATATCTTGAAGAACAAGCCGAAACTGTCGACGACGATCAGTCCCCCGTACAGCTCAACGGAACCAGACGGGCGCATGAGAATGGCTATAACCATTACGGCCACGAGGCTGACCACGGACAGGCCGGCTAACCATTCTTTGTTGCGCTCCGGGAGGAACAGGTCAACCGTGAACACCAGGAACGCCAGCGCCGTGAGGGCGAACTCCGGCGCCAGGAGGTGGAGGTTGGCGGTGTAGTCGATTGGCATTCCGATTACCGCCTAAAACACGGCCAGCGCGCTTTCCACGCCGGTGTTGATAACGCGCAGCAGCGAGGCCGGCCAGACGCCCACAGCGATCAGGATGAGGACGAAGGCTGCGCCCACGCCCTTCTCCACCGGGCTGGCGTCCGTCAGATGATCCCACTGCGGGTCGCCCTCGCCGAAGAAGGATCGGGCCAGGAGGCGCAGGATGTACACCGCCGTGATGGCCGCGCCGATGACGCCGAGGATTGCCAGCGGGAGATAGGTTCGGAACGCGCCGGTGAACACCATGAACTCGGCGATGAACCCGCTCAACCCGGGCAGTCCCAACGACGCCAGGCCGGCAATCGCGAAGAAGAAGGTCGTAGTACCCATCCGCTTGATGAGGCCGTTGAGGATCATGCTGTCCCGGATGTGCGCCCGCTCGTAAATCGCTCCCACCATTGCGAACATCAGGGCCGTCATGATGCCGTGGGAGAACATCTGCAGCACGGCGCCGGCCAATCCAACCGGGTGGAGGGTGGCGATGCCCATGAGCACGTAGCCCATGTGGCTGACGCTGGAATAGCCGATGACATACTTCAAATCGTTCTGGGACAGGGCGGAGATCGCACCGTAGATGACGTTCACCGTGCCGAGGCCGATGAGCACCGGCATCCACACCTCGGCTCCCTGCGGAGTCAGCAGCATGCCCACCTGGATGATGCCGAAGGCACCCAGCTTCATCAGCACACCAGCGTGCAGCATGCTGACCCCGGTAGGCGCCGCGACATGGCCGTCGGGCGACCAGGTATGGAACGGCCACAGGCCGGCGAGCACCCCGAACCCCAGCGCGAAGAAGGGGAACACCCACATCTGCGTGAGCCGTGATACCTCTCCGTTCAGTTGCAATTGAGCCAGTTTGTCGAGGTTGAAGGTGGGGTCGCCAGCCTGCGAGGATGCGACATACAGGGCCAGAATACCTACCCAAATCAGAACGCTGCCGGCCACGAGCATCAGCATCAGCTTCATCGCGCCGTATTCCTTGGTGCGCAAGAAGGTGCCGAAGTCGGTGCTGCTGCCCCAAACGCCTATCAGCAGGTACATAGGCAGGACGGCCAACTCGTAGAAGAAGAACAGGAAGAACAGGTCCCTGACGACGAACACACCGAACACGCCCGAGCCCAACGCCAGCAACAGCACAAAAAAATCGCGGGTCCGGCGAGTGATGGTCTGGCTGATAAGCACCGCGCCCAAGAGCACGATGCCGTTGAGCAGCACGAGGGGAGCGCCGATGCCGTTGAGCCCCAGGCTCAGGTTGATGTTAACCGGCTGCCCGATCCAGGCGTACTCCCGCACCATCTGGACCCCGCCGGCCCCATAGTCGTAACGCAGGAACACGATGACCGAAAGGACAAAACACGCCAGCGCCACGAAAATTGCGAACTGCCAGGCGTCCCGCGGCCGGTCCTTGGGCAAAAACATAGCCAAAGCCGCGCCAGCAAGGGGAACCAGCACAAGCAGCAGCAGGGATACCTGGTCGAAATTGCCCATAGTCACAGTCAGTCGGCGCCGGCGGTTACACCGAGCGGAGCCACCAGAAAATCGCCAGGCCGATCACGCCCAGCGCCACTGCCAGGGCGTACGAATAGACGTGGCCCGTGACGTGCAACCGCAGCACAACACCGACTCTTCGAACGACGTCCGCCGGGCCGTTCACCGCGACGTCGTTGACCACGGTGCGATCAAAGAACGCTAACGCCGCGGACACAGTCAGCACGACTCGATCGATGGCCCATTGGTACGCTTCGTCGACGTAATACCGGCGCTCGACAACTCGCAACATCGCGGCGAAACGCGCCCGCCAAGGTTCATGGGAAACTGCTCTACGCACGTAGATCAGCCACGCCAGCACGAATGCGCCGACCGCCAGGATTATCGACAGCAATCCCAGCACATAGTTGAAGTGGAACCCTTCCGCGTGGCCGTAGTACACAAACCCGCCGAAACCCTCGAAGTCACCCGGCCAGTTGAAGGCGATCCAGCCAAACCCCACGGCCAGCACCGCCAGCACGGACATGACGCCCGTCATCAAGACCGGCGACTCATGAGCGTGGTGGCTGTCCTCGCCCTCGGGTCCGAAGAACACCACGAACATGGCGCGGGCCATGTACAGTGCGCTCAGGAACGCGGTGAGCATCGTCAGGACGATGAATATGACGGGCAGGTTGTGCTCGACTGCGACCAGGATTTCGTCTTTGCTCCAGAAACCCGCTAGGATCGGAATTCCGCCCAGGGACAGCGCGCCAATGGAAAATACGACCGCCGTGACTGGCATCGCCCGGCGCAGGCCGCCGACGCGGCGAATGTCCACGTCCCCGTGGGCTCCCACGCCGTGCATCACGCTGCCCGCGCCCAGGAACAGCAGGGCCTTGGCGAACCCGTGGGCCATCAGGTGGAACACCGCCGCCGTCCAGCCGAAAGCACCCAGCGACAGCATCATCAGTCCCAGGTGGGAGACGGTGGAATACGCCAGGATCCGCTTCAAGTCGGTGGACACCAACGCGATGGTGGCGGCGCCCAAGGCAGTGACCGACCCGACGATCGCCACGATCATCATCGCTTCCGGAGACGCGGCGAAGATGGGATAGGCGCGCGCCACCAGGTAGACACCGGCAATCACCATGGTCGCGGCATGAATGAGCGCGCTGACCGGCGTTGGACCCTCCATGGCGTCGGGCAGCCACACATGGAAAGGGAACTGTGCCGACTTACCCATCGCTCCCAGCAGCAGCAGAATGGCGGCCGCGGTGGTGACGCCGCTACCCAGTTCGCCCGACGCGGCGGCGGCGAACGCGTCGGTCATGCTGAAGCTGCCCACGTTGACCCACAGCAGCAGGATGCCCACCAGCAAACCGACGTCACCGATTCGCGTCACCACGAAAGCCTTTTTGGCGGCTTCGCGCGGACCGGGATTTTCGAACCAGAACCCGATGAGTAGGTACGAGCACAGGCCGACCAGTTCCCAGGCGATGTACAACAGCAGGAAGTTGTCGGCCAGGGCCAGGGTGAGCATGGCGGCCACGAACAGGGCCTGCCAGGCAAAGTACCAGCCGAAGCGCGGATCACCCTTCATGTACTCCAGCGAATAAAGCTGCACGCCGAGGGCGACGAACGTAACCAGCCCGAGCAGCACGATCGTCAGCGGATCGATGATGATGCCCCAATTCAGGTGAATGGCCTGGTCAACGGTGGCGGCAACGCCGGGTAATCCCGCCTGGAACCACGAAGTGGCGAAATGGCAGGTCAAGGCCCCGGTGATACCACTGACTTCGCACGCCGGGTCATCGGGAGTGGCTCCCAGGAAACTCACGGTCGTCAGCGCCCAAACGACGAAACCTCCGCCGATGGCCAAAATCGCCAGCGGGGCGCCTCGCAACGGCAGCCAACGCTGGAACAGTATGATCAGCGGGCAGGCGGCGAAGGAGAAGACTGGGATCAGGAATGCTAGCGGCATATCACCACTTGAGCAGATTTATTTCGTCCACGTTGACGGTTCCACGGTTGCGATACATCCGCAGGATGATCGCGAAGGCCAATCCGACTTCCGCCGCAGCCACCGTGATTACGAAGATCGCGATGATCTGGCCGTCAAATGCGGCGAAGCGGCCCGTTCCGTTCAGGTATGAGGCGGCCGCAATCAGGTTGATATTGACGGCGTTCAGCATCAGCTCGATGGACAACACAATGAGCACGGCGCTCCTACGAGCGAGGACTCCATAGAAACCAAACCCGAACAGGGCGGCGCTCAGGAGTTGGAAGTACAGGAGGGGCACCATCGTGCGGCTAACCCTCGCCTTCCATGTACGTGTCGCTCTGCGCCACGACGTTCTGCGTTCGGGCGATGATGATGGCTCCGATGAGGGCCACCAGCAACACCAGGGAAGCGATCTCGAAGGGCAACGCCCACTTGGTGAACAGCGCCGCTCCCAACTCCTTGAATTCGGGCGCTTGAGGCTCTGCCACCACGTCGGGCGCCAGCCAGAATGCTGCGCCCAGAATCACCGCCAGTACGATCGCGGTTATCAGACCCAGGGGCCATTGCCTGTTGTCCGTGATGCGCGGGTATTCGGAGGATCGGGTGAGCATCACGGCAAAAAGAACGACGATGGTGACGGCACCACCGTATATGAGCACCTGCACCAAGGCCAGGAACTCGGCGAACAGCAGCAGGTAGGCTCCCGCCGCTCCCAGAAGCGAAAGCAACAGGAACAGGGCTGCGTGCACGACGTTTCGTGTCGCTACCACCCCTACGGCCCCGCCAAGGGTGAAAATTGCGACGATCACGAACAGGGCAAGCGCCACGGGTCTATAGGTCCCGGCGTGCCGGGACCCTCAGTGGGATCCCCGGTACGGTGTCAAAGTACGAGCCGCCCCGTTGGCGGCTCCGGTGGTGAGGGTGTGGTTCCAATGTCGGCATTGCTGAATAGGCTACCCGGCCTTCGTTTGTTTGTCGGCCAACACCTAAATTGATTTGAGCAGCGTACAGGTCGCGCATTGGCAGTCGGCTTTATGCTTGCGCACCGGTTCCGATACCGCCTGCGCACGACCACGCGCCTTGCCTGAGGCTCCGGTCTTGCCCCGCTTCTTGCCCTTTCCGATTTTCCCGGCTTTAGCGGCCTTACCAGCGATCTTGCCAACCAGCCCACCGACCTTGTCGGACACCGAGTCATCCCGACCCGATTTCCGCTTCTCCGCGCACTCGACGCAGGTGCAGTACTGCGGGTGACGCGAAGATAAGTTCCGGAAAGTTTCGTCTTCTCTGGGCACGGTTAGCCTCTACTCACCCTTCGGTTTCAGGTTCGGCTGCCGCCTTGGCCGCGTCGGCTTTTTGCTTGGCGAGGACCGTCGGCGGGATCCAGGCCGTCTCGTCCTGGTATTTCTTGCCGATGTGCAATAACACGGGAAGGTCGACCCGGTCCCCGTTGCGCGCGTAGGTACTCATCTCGTGCTCGTGGCTCATGACGATTGCGTCAAAATTACAGTACTCGACGCAGATGCCGCACAATATACAACGGTTCAAATTGATTTCAAAGTAATCGACGATCTTGCGGCGGCTGCTCTCGCTCTCCGCGTGCTTGGGGTTGTCCATCATGCTGGCGGACATGCACTGCGTCGGACAGTTGCGGATACAAACCATGCAGCCGGTGCAGTAAGGTTCGTTGATCTCGCCGTCCCAGGTAAGCGCCGGGAACCCCATGAAACGCGGCCGCACGGGGGTTGCCTCATTGGGATACTGCTGCGTCACCGGTTTGCGAAACCCGGAGACCGTCGAGGCGAGGGTGAGCATCATCCCTTTCAGGCTTCCCAGCATAGTTATCGTTCTCCGGCCGGCGGCGTCTTGCGATCCAACACGGCGAATATATCCGCAACGGCGCAGGAGAAACCGGGTATTTCGGGTTCACCGGTCATCACGTCGTCGGAACCGAAAACCACGTCGGCCGCGCCAGGCCGGCGAATCGTTACGGCCCTCGGGTCCGGATCGACAATCCACATGGCGGCGGCGCCGTTGACAAAGTACTCTCGGGCCTTAAGCGCCAACTCAGACGATGTGTTGCTGGGTGACACAACCTCGATTGCCACGTCCGGCGCGAACCGCGGCCAGCCTCCGGCGTCCTCGTCGTACTCTGCCATCCGCTCCCAGCGAGTTACATGCACGTCGGGAAAACGCAGAGTATGGCCGCCCATGGCGAAACCGGTGGTCACTCCCGCATCCATCCGCAATCCCTCGCGGGTGATATGCCCGGCGATCAGCGTGTAAACATGTCCCGTCATTCTCCCGTGTCTGGGGGCTCCGTCCATATCAACTAACTGACCATCCACGAGTTCGTAACGATGGCCGGGATCGCTCGCCATTTCCCAGAACTCGTCGACGGTGATTTTGCGGGTGCGGGTGGTCATGACAGCAGGTATTGGGAGGTTGCGACTATGATACCAGCATGCGCCGTTACGTGCGTGCTTCCGTGACCGCCCGACGCGCGGCAAGCTGACGTTGCACTTCCGCAACTCGACGCGCCGGGCCGGTCATGCGCCGGTAGATGATCCACCCGGCAACCGCGAGCCCGGCCGCCGACATGATGGTCAGGCTCCACCAGGGCAGGCCGTAGAACCGGTACACGGCAGCGATGATCACTGTGTAGAACGACAGCGGCACCATCACCTTCCAGGCAAAGGCCATCAGCTGGTCGATGCGGAGACGCGGGAAAGTCCCCCGTACCCAGAACACCACCAGCACCACGGCGTAGGTCTTGAACAGGAACCACACCACGTCGGGCAGGGCGGGACCGCCCCATCCGCCCAGGAACAGCAATGTCGTCAGCGCGGCTATGGCGAAGGTGTTGATGTACTCAGCGAGGAAAAATACCGACCAGTGGGCGCCACTGTATTCGACGAACGGACCTCCGACCACCTCACTCTCTGCGTGGTAGATGTCGAAGGGAGTGCGTCCCACCTCGGCCAGACCGGCGACGAAGAAAACAACAAACCCGAGGGGCAGCACCACAAGGTAGGGATAGGCGGATTGCTGCGCAACGATTTCCCGCATGTCGAGGGACTGGGCCAGAATTGCGACGGCAGCGGCAACTAACACCACGGGGATCTCGTACGATATCAATTGCGCGGCCGACCGCAACCCGCCCATGATGCCGTACTTGTTTGCCGACCCCCAGCCGGCGAGCACAAGGCCAAGTATCCCGATGACGGCGAAAGCGATGATGTAAAACAGTCCCAACGGCAGGTTCCGGACCACCACGGAGTCACCGCCCGGTATGGTTACCCAGATGACGAACGCGGATACCACCACTATCACCGGGGCGATCCAGAATATGGCCTTTTCAGAATCGTCGGGGATGATGTCCTCTTTGATGATGAGTTTCACCGCGTCGGCAATCGGCTGCATGATCCCGAACAGGCCGGTCCGCGTCGGCCCGTAGCGCAGTTGCAGCCGGCCCAGAGCCTTGCGCTCCAGCCAAGTCAACGACAGAACAATGACCGACAGCACGCCAAACATCACCGCCAGGGCCAATGCGCTCCAGGCCAAATCAATGAGAAAGCTCACCGGTCCACCTCACCGAGCACGATGTCCAGCGAACCCAACACCACCACGCTATCTGCGACCCAGGTGTCCGCCAACAACCGGCGCAGTGCAGACAGATTGCAGAAGGACGGGGGCCTCACCTTCACCCGGTATGGCTTGTCGGTCCCGTCGCTGACCAGGTAGACGCCGATCTCACCCCGAGGGTTCTCAGCACGAACGTAGGTTTCGCCGGCGGGCGGGCGGATCAGGCGCCGGCCGAGCGACGACGCCACCGGCCCACCCGGTAGCTGTTCCATCGCCTGCTCCACGATCCGCAGGGACTGGTACATCTCCTGGACGCGCACCCAATGCCGGTCCCAGCAGTCGCCGTCCAGCCCGACCGGTACTTCAAAATCGAAGCGGTCATAGATCGAGTACGGTTGCGCCCGGCGCACATCGTATTCATAGCCGCAGGCACGTAGCATCGGGCCGGTCAGGCCCAGCGCTATCGCTTCATCTGCCCCGATTGGGCTCACGTCCTTGAGCCGGGACAGGAAAATTTCGTTGAAGGTCAATATTCGGTCGCTTTGCTCGACATCCTCACGCAGCAGCGGCATCAGCTCGTCCACCATCTGGCGGAAGTTGTCCGGCACGTCCTCTTTGAGCCCGCCGATGCGGAAGTAGTTGTGCATCATGCGCGCGCCAGACACGGCTTCGAACAGCGCCTGCACCCTCTCGCGGCCGCGGAAGGAGAACATTACCGGAGTCATGGCGCCGGCATCTAGGCCCATGGTGCCCACGTAAAGCAGGTGGCTGGCGACGCGATTGAGTTCGCACAGGATCACGCGGATGTATTCCGCCCGCTCCGGCACTTCCAGCCCCATCAGCTTCTCCACCGCCATGCAATAGGCAAGCTCATTGTTGAAGTTGCCGATGTAGTCCAGGCGATCGAACAGGGTAACGACCTGGTGGTACTGCTCGCCCTCGCACAGCTTCTCGGATCCCCGGTGCAGGTAGCCGATGTGCGGCTCGACGTCGACCACCTTCTCGCCGTCCACCCAGAGCACCATGCGGAACACGCCGTGGGTAGACGGATGCTGCGGCCCCATGTTGAGCAGCATCTCCACCGGCTGGGTGCCCTCGCGGACGCCGTCGGACACCTGTGCAGTGATAGCGGTAGGATCAGTCATGGTTTACTAGACAATGGGCCTCGATGCGTCGCTCAGCCAGGTTCTTCGCGGGTATCGGGAAACGGCGACCCGATGAAACGCAGGCTCGGCTGCGGCGGCTCCACCCGACTGCTCATCCAGGCTTCCCCGTTGTCGTAGAAGCCGGCCTCGATCAGCACTTCCTCCAGAACGCCCATTTCGTCGCAATCTTCGAGGTAGTCAGAAACCTGCCTCCGGAGGGAAGTACGGGCGTCTTCCTGGGTGTCGCCGAACGCCGTCACTTCCAGTTCAGGGCAGCGCGCGGACCAACCGGGGCCCATACGCCTGGCTTCTATCTCGTATACGATGCGATCCATAAACTACCCGCCGGCCGCGTCCTCGACCCCTTGATCGTTGGATACAAACCGCAAGACGATTTCGGTGTTTTCGTCTAAGCTATCCAGACCAAGCGCCTGGCCCAATCTCCCGACCGTGTCTTGTCGCTCCAGCCAGCCTCGCATCGCCTGGACCAACCCATTCTCAGCGGCTTCCGGCGTGCGTCCGTTGATCTGCAGTTCCAGACCATCTACCGTGGCCAAAAACTGGTTGCCGCTGGGTACGATCCGAGCTATCAACTCCACCGGAGTCGCGTCGTCCATCGAATTGGGGCCCATTTCCTGAGCTGCGGTCATCAGAACTCCCGGTACTCGTAGAATTCGTAGGCTTTCCGGCCCGGGTAACCTTCAAACTCGGGATACAGCAGCAGGGGCGACAGGTCGGGATGACCATCGAACGATACGCCGAAAAGGTCGTGCGCTTCGCGTTCGTACCAGTCTGCAGCCGGCCAGACGGCGCACACCGACGGCAAGGTTGGGCGGTCGTAGGGCACTTCGGTCTTTACGACCAACAATTGTTCTCGCGCCAAAGACTGCAGGAAGTAGACCAGTTCAAAACGCTCCTCGTAGTCGACGCATGCCAGGCAGAGCAGCATGCGGCAGTCCAACGAGTCGTCGTCCCGGCAGGCCACGCATGCTGACACGATATCGGCGGCGGGCACAGTCACCTGTGGCAGATCACCCAACGCGCCGGGCACCGGAGAGTAGTCCGCCAACAGTGTGGCCGCGCGATCCAGAATCTCGCGTCGCTCCGGCGACAGTAGCTCGATGGGGTCTGGCGGCGGCTCCGCGTCCACCTCAGGGGCGTTACGCCGAGGCCGCGGCACCGCCGTCACCCGCGTCGGACATGATTTTTTCCTGGAGCTTCAGTATGCCGTATAGCAGCGCTTCGGGGCGCGGAGGGCATCCCGGCACGTACACGTCCACCGGAATTATGTGGTCGACGCCCATCACCACCGAGTACGAGCGGTAGTAGGGTCCGCCGTTGGTGGCGCAGCTTCCCATAGCGATGACCCACTTCGGTTCCGGCATCTGTTCGTAGAGCAGCCGGATGGGTTCGGCCATCTTTTTGACCACCGTACCGGCAACGATCATGACGTCCGACTGGCGGGGTGACGGCCAGGTCACTACGCCGAAGCGGTCGAAATCGTGGTGCGCCATGTACGTCGAGATCATCTCGATGGCGCAGCAGGCCAGCCCGAAGCTAAGGGTCCACAGCGATGACTTTCGCGCCATGGCAAACAATTGGTCGGTTGTCGCTGTGATAACGCCCGGCACCCGTCCGTCGGTGGCCTGGTTGAACAGGCTGGGGCCGGGTGTGTTCCCCGTGCCCATGATGATCTCGGTGGCACGGGGCGGCATGGCCAGCGGAGATGACGTTTGATTTTCGGGCAATCCGCCGGAACCCGCGGCCGGGCTTACTTCTGCCAATCCAGGACCCCCTTGCGCCACCCGTAGATAACCGCGAAGAACAGCATGGCCAAGAACAGCATCATCGCGTAGAACGGGATCTCGTTCCCGTTAACCGCCTTTTCCTGTAGAAATACCACTGCCCAAGGGAACAGGAAAACCGCTTCCACGTCGAATATCAGGAACAGGATCGCAAAGATGTAAAAGCGGATATTGATATTCGACCAGGCGAAGGGCGTTGGCGGTATCCCGCATTCGTAGGTCGTGAGCTTGACGGCAGAACGACGTCGGGCAGACAGCAACTGCGACCCGGCGAACATTGCCCCGATCGCCGCGACGGCGATGACGATGGCGATCACCACCGCCAACCAGTTTCCAGCATAGTCAGCCGGGTTGAAGGTTTGGAGTAGCAGTGGGCTAAACATGGTCTGGTTGAAATCTAACGGGTCCAAGCCGGGGGCGATTCATCGTAGCAACGGCCCCACTAAGTGTCAATTGAGGTCCGATCTCGCGCGTATCGCCGTCGAAGACACATCGCGCCGGAAGTCGGCCTCGGATATTTCCGCAAACATAGGCCGGAACCCATGCGGTATATTCACGTCCGAAAGCGACCGGAACGCGCCGCCGTCGTCGGTGCGGCCACCCACCGCGAAGCGGCTTCCCCGGGCCCACATTTCGGCCAGAGCCTTCAACATCGCCGCTTCGGAATCTCCGTAGTATCGGGCTTGGATCAACCGCGTAACGGTATCCCAACCGATTGCGAAACCGCACGCGGGGAACAGCTCCGACTTTTTGATGAAGGTCTCCGCTCTGGTGAGCACCACCGTGCCAATCCCTCGGAACTGGTCCAGTCGACGGTGTACCTCTCCGACGGCCAAGGGTGGCTTGTCCACGTTCGACACCGACAGCTCGTATGCAACTGGCGCTCCCAGCATACCGGCTGCCACTTCGGCCAGTTCCGTATGCCCCGGGTGCAGGGGGTTAAACGAGCCGGGCAACAGGGCCCGCGGGGCGTCTCCGTCCACAACCATTCGACCGTCCGGATGAACCGTGATCCAGCTGGCGTCTCCATCCAGCAAGCGTTGCACCGGCTCGGCGTGGCGGACAGTTTCGGTCACAATTCGTTCCGAAGACGCCAGTCCTAGATCGAGTTCCGCCGACACCCCGCAGGAACGGGCGAGGGCGGCGACAACCAACCGACTGACCACATCCTCTTCGCCGGCACGTTCCCGCAAACCTTTTTCAAGGACGATTGAGCCGGTAGTGGCCGCATCGTCGTCCCAAGTGGCTATGAACGCGCGGTGGTCGCCACGCTTGGTCCGGTCGGTGGCGATGGTCGCGGTGCACGCCAGCCCGACGATGGGCGCGTCGTGCTCCCGCAACAACAACCCCCGATGCCACGCCGCCCTGGCCATGCGTCGCGCCGTATCAGCGGAGACGGTTTGCTCGGGGGCATACCCGCCAAGAAAATCGGTCATCGCCAGGTATCCGTACGGCACCCGGGTCTCCAGAACGGTGCGCGAAGCCCCCCCAACTCCGAGGAGCCAGGCCAGCGCATAGTTGCCGGCACCCGCAACCGCCAGCACCGATTGCTGCGGCGTGTCGTGGATTTTCGCGACTACCTGGGCGATTTCCTGGTCCATACCAGCCTCGGACGATCCGCTGAGGCTGTTGCCAGCCACGTTTCCCGGGGGCGTCCGAGGCATTGTACCATCCTAGTGGGGGCTGATATTGAAATGGTCTGCCCACGCCGCCGGGTCAATCCCACCCATAGTGGCCAGGGAAACGTCGATCTCCGCGGCGATCTTGCGATCCCATTCGTCGGCCCATTTTCGGGGAAGGCGCGGTCTGGCTTCCCGCCAAGTCATCCGATGACCGCCGTTGGTCCGACCGGTTACGGCTTCCACCAGGAACGCGGTCATGTCGCCGCCGTCCATGGCATTGACCACGCGGCAATCGAGGAAACCATAGCACCCCTCGAGCAGAGGGCTGCCAGTTGTCCCGGAGGCATAACCCACGCCCTCAAACTTGTCTACGTCACGGCCCGAGTGCATGCCCAACTGCCAGATGAGGGGGAGCTGGTCACTTTCCAGAAAGTTGATCGCCATGACGCCGCTGGAGACAATCAGCTCGTGGGTGTAGTTGGTGTGATAGATCTGAACGATCAGCCTAGGCCGCTTGGGAACTATCGAAGCAGCGGTGATCGCCACTGCGATCTGAGCGTTGCTGACGTCTCCGGCGCGTGTCGAGATTGCGGCAAGCGGAGCGCTGAGCCCGCCCAACAACGGGCCCACGTCGGCGGGGTCGACGTCCGGAGCAGAGTATGCCATGGCATCTGGACCGTCACTCACCGTGCTCACCAGTCGGGGTGGGTGTCCATCCCGTTGTTGACGGTTAGCCGCATCTGGCCCGTCCCGTCCGCGTTCATGTACAGGATCTCGGCGTTGCCGTAAGCATAGGAAACGAACGCGATCCGGTCGTCGCCTGCCGACCACACCGGCATCAGATCGTCCGCCGTGTTCTGCGTCAACTGTCGCCGTTCGGAGCCGTCCACCAAGACAGAGAAAATCTCGGACTGGTCGTCGAACTGCACGACGAACGCCAGCCGCCTACCGTCATCCGACCAAGCTGGCGAGAACTCGTCATGCTCGTCCTCGGACACAGCCACCTCGTCCGTATTATCGGCCCAGTTGTCCGAGTTGGTCGGACGGAGAACGTAAACGTCACGGATACCATCTGCGCTGCGCAGGAAAGCTATGCGGTCGCCTTTGGGTGACCAGACAGGGTCGGAGTCGGGCCCCGCAGTCAACTCAATTCGGTTAACCCCATTGGGGTTACGCAGGAAAAGCCCGTCCGTTCCGTGCTCCGTGAAGACCAGCCACTCCCCATCTGGAGACCAGTCCCCGATGAGCTCCCGTTCGGGACTGAAGGTCAGCCGCGTTTTCTGCCCGCCCTCCAGCGTTACCATATATATGTCGGGCTCACCGTCTGCATCCGACACGTACGCAATACGGTCTGATTCAGGGGCCCAGATCGGGGTCTGCTCGGCGTCTACAGTCGACACCAGTGACATGACCCCTTCGCTGGCGACGTCGTAAAGCATTAGTTCAGTCTTATTGCCAACCGATATCCAGGCTATCTTGGACTGGTCCGGCGACCACCGCGGGGTCTTTGCATCAGCGCTCAGGGAGGATATACGTGACGCTTTGTCCTCTCCGGGTTGCTTGACCCATGCATGGGCGCCATCTTCGTCAGACACTATGTAAGCGATGGCTGGGAGATCCCCGCCAACCAAATTCCCGGCAAAGCAACCGCCCAACGACAAAGCGAAGCCTAAACACAGGAGCAGGCGCAAAAAACGAGCCCCGCCCAAGATTAATCTCAACAATATGCATTCCGACAAGAGGTTGTTTGGACGGGCTGATTATATCGTAACCGACTACTCCCCCAATCCGCGTCCAGTGACCAGTTACGCGGTTTATGTTTCTTGACATCGGCGAGGGCCCAAATTAGCATCGCTTCACCGTAGCAACATCCCCGCGCCGTTGATGGGTTACCCGGTCGGCTGCGCGTTCGGCACGAATGAGAGGTCGATCATGCTGGCAATAGTTGGAGGAAATCTCATCGACGGCTCGGGCAGACCTGTGGTGGAAAACGCCACGGTGCTGATCGACGGCGATCGTATCCTGGGGGTCGGCCCCCAGGCCGCAGTACACATCCCCGAAGGCGCCGAAGTGTTCGACGCCAGCGGTCACACCGTAATGCCCGGCCTCATTGACGTGCATGACCACTTGGCGTCAGGCGGATACGGCCTCACTGGCCGCTGGGGCATGGACGAACCGTTGTCCCTGTTGAACATCAAGACCGCCCAGGTCATCGAAGACACGCTGGCCGCCGGCTACACAACGGTGCGCGATGCTGGTGGTCTCGACGCCGGCTTCAAGATGGCGGTGGATCAGGGCCTGATCAAGGGCCCGCGCCTGATCATCTCGGTCAACATCATGTCTCCCACCGGCGGGATCGAAGACAAGGTAAGCGGAAGCGGCCACCGAAAGGTCATCCTGGGCCACGACCCCCTTTCGCCTGATGGCGTGGCCGACGGAGTAGACAGCGTGCGGGCCAAGGTACGGGAGTTGGTCCGCTGCGGCGCGGACCAGATCAAGTTCGCGACCACCGGCGGAGCCTCCGGTCGCCCCGGCAACGGCCCACTGGACCAGGCGTACGCACTGGATGAGGCAAAGGCGCTGGTTGACGAGGCCGCAGCCCTGGGACGCAGCACCCTCTGCCACGCGGTGGGGGGCACCGGCCTACCTGTTGCTATCAAGGCCGGAGCCGGTTCCATCGAGCACGGGTGCTACTTGGCCACCGACCCCGACATGCTCAAGATGATGGCCGACCAGGGGACCTTCTTCACTCCGACGTTTGAGGTGTACGACTTGCATAGCACGGTCAGCGCTCCCCACATCAAGGTGCGGGCGCAAGCGCTGATGGACATTCACATCGAGAGCATCGAACTTGCAATCAAGGAAGGCGTGCACATCGTAGCCGGCACCGATGCTGGCGGTTTCGTCCACGGCGACAATGCCCGCGAACTGGAGTTGATGGTCGAAAAGGGCATGAGCAACATGCTGGCCATCCAGGCCGCCACCGGCTACGCCGCCGAGTGCTGCGGCATCGGCAAGGAGGTCGGTACCATCGAAGCCGGCAAGCAGGCCGACGTGCTGGTGGTACACGGAGACCCTTTGCAGAACATCTCGGTGCTCCGTGACCGCGAGCGTTTGCTCCTGATCATGAAGGGCGGCGAGGCCTACAGCAATCGCCTGACGGCACGGCAGTTGCAACCCGTCTAGGCAGGTTACAAGCTAGAACAACGCCCACTGACGATACGGGCCGCTGCGCCAAGCGGCCCACCGTCTGACCGCCATACCGATGCGCTTCACTGTCCTGACGCTGTTCCCGGACGCGTTCCAATTTATAGAAGAATACAGCGTGCTGGGAAGAGCCGTCCGGAAGGGTTTAGTCTCGCTTGAAACGGTTGACATCCGGGATTTTGCGACTGACCGGCACAGCACCGCCGACGACTACCAGTTCGGGGGCGGTCCGGGCATGGTCATGAAACCCGAGCCCGTATTCGGCGCGGTGGAAGCCGCCTTAGCCAAAGTCCCGGTCGACGAACGGTCGGCGACGCCCGTCGCGCTCACTTCTCCCCAAGGTGACACGCTAAACCAGACGCTGGTGGACGAGTTTGCCGCCGCGCCGGCCATGATCATCATCTGCGGTCACTACGCCGGCGTCGACGAACGCATCCGGCAGGGCCTGGTGACCCACGAAGTCTCCATCGGTGACTACGTGCTTACGGGCGGAGAGATCGCGGCCATGGTCATCGTTGACGCCGTCTCCCGTTTTGTGCCGGATGTCATCGGTTCGGCGGAGAACGTGGAGCAAGACAGCATCACCTCGGGATTGTTGCAGCACCCGCTGTACACCCGTCCCGCCGAATTCCGAGGCATGGCCGTGCCGGAGTTCCTGAGATCCGGCAACCACGCCGAGATCGAGCGTTGGCGACGGCAGCAATCGCTGGAAAGGACGTTGCGTCTGCGCCCTGATTTGCTCGATATCGCACCGCTAACCAATTCGGACCGTGTCTTCCTGGCCGGCCTGGGCTGGAGCGGCACCGGAAACTGATATGGCTCAGCAGCGTTCGGGTTATCGGTTTGGCGTCGAAGTGCGGGTGCGCTGGCAGGAATGCGACGCCCAGAGCATAGCTTTCAACGGGAGCTACCTTGGTTGGCTCGAGATCGCCCAGGCGGAATACTTCCGCAACCTGGGGTTCAGCATCTACCGCATCGCGGCGGCGGGATACTTCGACAGCGCGGTCGCCAAGGTAACCATAGAGTACAAGGCGCCGGTGCGGGTCGACGAGATGCTGGACTTGCGCGCCCGGGTCGCACGCATCGGCAACACCAGCCTAATACTGGAAGTCGCCATTTTCACCCACGGCGGCGTTCCTGACGACACCGCGCTCACCACCATCGAGGCGATATACGTCGGCTTCCACGCGGACACCGGGCAGACACGGCGCGTGCCTGATTCAATTCGCGTACTGGTGGACAATTGGGAGACGGCCGGCGAGGTCTTGCCCCTGGCAAGTTTCCCGGAGTTAGCAGCGGCTCAATCCGGAACCGGCAATCCGGCCGCGCCAACAAACTGAAGGTTGGATCCCTAGACCATGAAGACCGGAGAATCGTCCCGGTTGATCCGCGTCTCCTCAGCGATCCCGTCTCGGATGTGCTTGGGCAGGGCGAACATGGCCTCGTGACTCCGTCCGTCGTAGTGCCGCAACGGCTTTGCGACCCGATGTTCGAGTCGTCGGTCCACATCAAAGGCAGCGAGGTCAATCAAGGGAGAGTCCGACGCAATGGTAAATCCCCAGAGCGTGATGAAGGATGGAACGTGGACCTGGTACGGAGCGGCGTGGGTGAAGACGCTTTCCAGCGTCTTGTATATGGTCGTAAAACACTCGTGCAGGCTCAGAAATCCGGCAGGGCCCGATTGCGTCACCAGGATTCCGCCAGGGTTCAGCCGTGCACGGGCAATTTCGTAGTATTCCTTCGTATACAGGAGATACGCGGGTCCGCCCTCCAACGGATCGACCAGGTCCATGATCATCACGTCGAACGACTGGTCGGTTGATTCGAGGTAACCGCGGGCATCGTCAAACACCAATTCAGCCCGTACGTCGTCAAACGCTCCCTGGTGATGTTGGGGCAGATGCTCACGGCATAGTTCGACCACCTGCCGGTCGAGGTCAACCATGACCACTTTTTCCACCGAGCGGTGGGACAGGGCTTCCCGCAGGGTTCCGCCTTCGCCGCCGCCTCCGATAAAGACCCGGCGGGGATCGGGATGAAGTAGCATTGCCGGGTGAACCAGGCTCTCGTGGTAGATGTGCTCGTCCCGCTCGGTTGATTGCGTTTTTCCGTCCAGTAGCAGGCTCCGCCCGTACACGTCGGAATGCACCACTTCCACCCGCTGGTACCCCGTGTGGCCCGAGTAGAGGACCTCGTCGACCTTGAGCATGATCGCCAGATCCGGCATCACGGTCTCGATCACCCACTTTCCGGTGATCTCTTCCATTGGGTAGCTGGCCATCGTGACTCCTCGGGATAGGGGGATCTGACCGGAGACGCCGACCACAACTCAAGCGGCCGGAAATCCGGCCGTCACATCATCTCGAGCTTGGGAAGGCGTCAGTTCAGGTGAAGCGCCGTATGCAGTTCCGCAACGTGCGCGCCCATGGGTCCACGGTGGATCTGCGTGATCTCCGGATTCCGGCAGCGCAGCGCTTCGATTATTACAGCCGCCGCCCGTTCCGGCATGGTATGGTCACCGCAGGTGAAGATGTCCGCCGCCGCGTAGCCGTGCTCCGGCCAGGTATGAATGGAAATGTGGGATTCGGCGATCGACAGAATGCCCGTTACGCCCTGGGGCGTAAATTGATGAAACGACTCCCCGACTACGTGGGCGTCCACCGATGACGCCGCCCGCAGCATCTCCTGCCGGATATGGGCCAGATCGTCAAGCAACTGGGGGTCGCAATCTCTAAGTTCCAGGAGCACGTGAGTACCTAGTACATTCAATCACCCTTGCCTCCGTGTGGATTGGCTGCCTCGGCCGAGAAACACGTCGGCACGACGCCTTCGGGAACAGCAGGCGACGATTTTACCCAATCCCGACTGCTGATACAAGTATGAGCTCTTCGGACCAGGGTCTTTCGATTATTTGGGTGGTGCGCCGATCAAGGCTAACGGACGTGATGGATGCACGGCGCAGCGGCGCAAGGCGGCGGCGATATTGGTTTCCCCAGCCAATCGCAGCACACTGATGACCACATTGCGCAGGGCCGCCATGATCTGAGGCGCCGAGCCCGTGCGCACTTGGGAGCGGTCTTCATCAAAGGTAACGTCCCGTACCAATGCACTCGGTTCTCGATGCCCCAGTGTCCTCGCCAAAGTGCGAGGAGCCGGTCGGCGTCGGCTTCCTCGGGCGGCAGGCTGGTCACGGCGTAAGCCACTTCTCGCCCAGTGACGTTCTTCTTGCGGACGATGCGCTCTATCTTGCATACCTGGGCCCGGTGCGGCCAGTCGCTGTAGCCCACCAGCAGGTCGGAGGCCCACAACCGCCGCTGTTCCACCCGACCACCGTGCTGGCCTATCTGGACTGCCTGGGGTGGCGCCGGAGGCGCCCCATTCCAAGCAGGCACCCCATCCCATACGGCCGTGATGTCCTCCAACAGGGTGGGCTGGTTGTGCTTTACCGCGAGGAAGTAGTGCCCCCTTGAGCCACGATCCGCTGGCACACCTCCCGCTGGGTGAACTGGGCATCGCCGGTTACCACCAGAGCGTTCAGGTCCAACTGCCCCAGCAGACCCGCCACGGCGTCCAACTCGTTCTTCTTCTCCCCCACCGCCTGCTGTCCCACCACGATCCCAGCCTGATGGGCATACGCCGCCACCAGATGCACCCCGGGCAACTGATCACCGTGGATGCCCCGCAACCTTTTACCGTCAATGGCCACCGCCGCACTCTCTGACCAGCCGCGCTCCTGCAGCCATTGCCCCAACACCCCTTCAAATGCCTCCCGATCCAGCCGGCTGAACACCTGATGCAGCGTGGACACGCACGGCGTCCGCTCCCTGGTGAACCCCAAGGCCTCGGACACTTCCTGACCTTGATCTCGGCCCCATTGGCTGATGGCGTACAGACTGCGCGCTCCGCACAGCATGGCGCACACCGCCAATCCCAAAATCGACCCCAGTGGATGACGCTTCCCATGGGCGCTGCGCGGATCCCGCACCCGACCCAACACCTCAATCAGCGACCATCCAGCTTCTGATCCCGGCTCTGTCGTCATCACGCACCCTCAAACCTGTGGATGCCCCTACCCTATATCTCCGGCGCTTTTTCCTCCAAGCTTGCCGATACCCTTGTTTCCCAAATAATCGAAAGACCCTGTCTTCGGACCGGCTCCGTTCGAAACCCATATCTTTTGGAGGGCCATGCGTTGGCGCGCCGTCCGGCACCATCCGTGCCTCGGCCAGCGATGCCGAACATGCTCCTGTTGGCGGGTAGCGTTGTCCACGCGATGCGGTGGCTGCGACGATCGTCAGCCATCTGCGGGCGCACGTACCGGTCAACTTGACCCCCTATTTGCCCTGTGATTTACTTGCCCAACGGTCGCGCCAATTTTGGCCGGCGGACCACGAACGTTCTCAGAGGATTAACCATGCATTTCGGCATGTTCATGCAGTTCGAAACCCGCCCGGGCGGCACCCAGGCTGCCTCCTTCTCCGAGGGTTTTGAACTGGTCGACACCGCCGAAGAATGCGGTCTTGACGGGGCCTGGCTGGCCGAAATGCATTTCACTCCCGACCGGTCCGTGCTCTCGTCGCCGATAACGATTGCGAGCAGCATCGCGACGCGGACGCGACGGCTGCGCATCGGGATGGCGGTATATGTGCTTCCGCTGAACAACCCCCTGCGGATCGCCGAGGAAGTTGTCACCGTCGATCAGATCAGCGAGGGGCGGTTCGATTTCGGCATTGGCCGCAGGGGATTTGCCCGTTCCTACGACATCTACGGCGTTCCCTACAACGAGAGCCGCGGTCGCTTTCGCGAGGCGCTGGACATCATCCTGCGGGCCTGGGAGGGAGAGTCGTTCTCCTACGACGGCAACTACTACCAGGTGACTAACGCGACCGTCGCTCCTCTGCCTTACCAGCGTCCACATCCGCCTTTCCGCATGGCCGCCACCACCGCCGAGACCTTCCCCCGCGCCGGCGCCGACGGTTACCCGATCTTCGTAGGCCTGCGCGGCATGGACATCCCGGAACTTCGCGACAACCTCAAGCAATACCGCGCCGCGTGGCAGGCCGCGGGACATCCCGGCAACGGTGACGTTTCCCTGCGCATCCCCGTTTACGCGGGCTTGACGGAAAAGGACGCGATAGAAGAGCCGTTCGAAAGCATCCAAGCATATTTCGGCCGCATGGGCCGGCTCTACGCCGCCGATTCCGGCTCGGCCGGCATCCAGGCAACCGAACTGCGCGACCAACGTGGCGCCCGTCTCTCCGCCCTCTCGTACGACGATATCCTCGCCACCAAGGTTGCCTTCGGCACTCCCGCCGGTTTGGTTGACCGCTTCACCCAACTTCGGGAGGAGCTCGGGCTGGATGGTGTCGTGGCCGAGTTCAACGTCGGCGGACTGATCCCTCAAGACGTCGTCGTACGGAACATCCGCCTATTGACTGAGAAAGTAGTGCCGGCGTTCAAGTGAAACGGTGCCGAGCACAATTGATTTGAAGAGGTGACCAAAACCATGAGAGTTGCCGTCCTTGATGATTATCAAAGCGTTGCCTCGAGCATGGCCGATTGGTCCAGCCTGACCGACGGCATCGAGGTCACCTTCTTTAGTGATCATCTGGCAGAAGAAGATGCGTTGGCGACTAGCCTGGCCGATTTCGACATCGTCATGGGCATGCGGGAAAGGACCGCTTTCCCGCGATCGCTCCTGGAACGACTGCCCGCGCTGCGTTGCCTCATAACCACCGGAGCGCGCAACGCCTCTTTCGACACCGAGGCGGCCACCGGCCTTGGGATCACCGTTTGTGGGACGCCAGGCGCCGGCGAGGGTCCCACCGAGCTGACCTGGGGCCTGATCATTGGCCTGATGCGCCGCATCGCCGAGGAGGACCGGGCCACCCGCGACCAGGGGAAGTGGGGCATCCACGTGGGCTCCAGCCTGCAAGGGAAGACGCTGGCGCTGCTGGGCCTCGGACACATCGGCTCGCTGGTAGCCCGCGTCGGCAACGCGTTCGACATGCGCGTCATCGCGTGGAGCCAGAACCTCACGGCGGAAAGGGCCGCAGCGTGCCACGCGACACTGGTCGACAAAGACACCCTGTTCGCCGAGGGCGACGTGGTTTCCGTCCACGTCCGCCTGAGCGACCGCACCCATGGGCTGGTGGGCTCCCACGAGATCGGCCTGATGAAATCGACGGCGATCCTGGTGAACATTTCCCGCGGCCCCATCGTGGCTGAATCCGCCCTGGTAGATGCCCTGCAACGCAAAGCCATCGGCGGCGCCGCGCTGGACACGTTCGACGTAGAGCCCCTGCCGGTCGACCATCCCTTCTTGACGTTGGACAACACTCTCATCACGCCCCACGTGGGATACGTCACGCAGGAAGGGTATCGCGCCTTCTACTCCGGCGTGGTCGAGAACATTCGCGCCTTCGCCTCCGGTGAGGCAATTCGGGTTATCAACCCCGACGTGCTCCAGTCGCCCAATCTGCGGGGGCCGGCCTGATAACGGCGGCCCCATCAGGAGAACCCCGAATGAAAGCCTTGCGCATCGAAGAATACGGCAGTGTCGAAGTCCTGGAGTGGAAGGACGCGCCGGAGCCCACGCCCAGCCCGCACCAGGTTCTCATCAAGGTCGACGCGGCCGGCGTAAATTACGCTGACATCATGCGCCGCCAGGGCAACTACCCGGGTCCGGATCTACCGGCCACCCTGGGGCTCGAAGCGGCGGGAACCATCACCGCGTTGGGTTCTGACGTCACCGACGGACGCCTCGCGGTGGGCCAACGGGTCATGGCGATGGGACCGCAGGGCCAGGCCGAATACGTTGCCGTGAATCACAATTTCGTCTTCCCGTACCCGGATGGCGTCGACCCAATTCACGCCGGCGGAATGCCCATCACTTTCCTCACGTCCTATCATCTGCTGAAGACGCGGGGACAGATGCAGGCGGGCGATACGGTCCTGGTCCAGGCCGGAGCCTCCGGGGTGGGCACCGTCGCCATCCAACTGGCCAAGGAGTGGGGGGCACGCGTGGTCGCCACCGCTTCCACGCAGGACAAGTTGGACCTTTGCAGTTCCCTCGGCGCGGACGTTACCATCAATTACACGGAAGCGGATTTCGAGGACGAGGTGAAAGATCTGACTGACGGCCGGGGCGTGGCGCTGGTGCTGGAGTGCGTGGGGGGCCCGGTGCTCGAAAAGTCGGTGCGTTGCGTGGCCTCGTACGGGCGGGTGGTCAGCTATGGCAACGCCAGCGGTCAGACGGCCAACCTGGCGGCCGGCGACATCACCACCGTCAACCGCACGGTCATCGGGTTCAGTATGGGCCGGTCGCCCATCGGCTCTCTAGATCACCAGGGTGCGATGGACGACCTGCTGCCGATGATCATCGACGGGCGAATGAAGCTGATCGTCGATCGCGTTTTACCGATGTCGGAGGCGGGCAACGCCCATCTGCACCTTGCTTCACGCGGCACCCGCGGCAAGGTTATCCTGACCCCGTGATCTCCGCCGCCGAACGATGCGCCGCCATACACGACGCGGCGCTGGCGGAGGGACGCTTCGCCGACCATAGCCGGAGAGCCGACCACTGGGCTGACCTGGCGGAATTGTTCCGCCTGGACCCCCATCGTGAGTGGGACCAAAACCTCCACGCGATCGCCGGTTACCTGCGGTCGCCGGACGTACTCCTGGACATTGGAGGCGGGGCCGGCCGCGTGTCGCTGCCGTTGGCCGGCCAGGTGCGTGAAGTCGTGCTAGTGGAGCCGTCGGAAAGCATGCGGGGCCAATTTATCGAGTCGCGGGACGAAGCTGGCATCGCGAATGCGCGCGTGTCGCCCGACTGGTGGATGGACTCCAATGAAACCGGCGACGTGGTTCTCACGTCGGACGTCACCTATTTCGTGCGTGACATCGTTCCCTTCCTCGCCAAGCTGCACAACTCCGCGTCTCGACGGGTGATCATATCGATTTGGAGACCCACCCCCGGCGACATGGACAACGAGCTGCGGCGCGTCCTCTTCGGTGAGCAACCTCCTCCGTGGCCAGGGCTGCCCGAACTGGCCGCCGTCCTGTGGGAAATGGGTCTGTTGCCCGATGTCCGTATCGTTCCGGAGCCTCCCTGGTGGATACCGGAAGCGGCCGGCGCTCTGTCCCACGAGCAGGCCGTGGATCTGGCGATGCGCCGACTGGAACAAGAGGACGACGATCCCACTCGTCGCAAGATCGTGGAGAACCTCGACCGCCTATTCGAGCGCGGCCCGGATGGCCTGAGCCCACGGTGGCTCCGCAACGCCCGTGCCGTGTTGATCACGTGGGCCACCCACGGGCGGCCCCTGGATTGAACGGGAGCACCCAATGGACCGTTTGGGCGTAGCCTTTGCCGGAGGCGGCATGACGCCGCCGGAAATAGTGGAGTGCGTTCAATTGGCCGAGGAACTCGGATACGACTCCGCATGGGTCGCCGAGGGCCACGGCGGTGACCAATTTTCCATCCTGACCGCGTGTGCGCTGGCCACATCCCGGATACGGCTGGGCACCGGCATCAGCAGCGTGTTCGTTCGCAGCGCTCCCACCATCGCCATGGCCGCCGCGTGCGTCGACCACTTCTCCAACGGACGCTTCATTCTCGGCCTGGGCAGCAGCCACAAGGTCCAGGTCGAGCCCGAACACGGCCTCGAGTTTGCCGGCCCCATCCCCCGGGTTCGTGACACGGTGGACATCGTCCGTCGCTTGCTGCGCGACGGCGTGGTGACCGACTACCAGGGCGAGGCAATCGGCATCGCCTCCTTCGACCTGCACTTCCCCACCTTCCGCCCGGAAATACCCATCTACCTCGCAGCGGTGTTCCCCAAGATGCTCGAGATCGCCGGTGAGATCAGCCAGGGGGTTTTGCTCACCTGGTGCACACCGGAATACGCGCGGACGGCCAGCGAGCACATTGCCGCAGGCGCGTCCCGAGCCGGTGTCGCGCCGGATAGCGTTGAAGTGGCGACGCTGGTTTCGGCTTCCACGCCTGGCGCCGACAACAGCGGGATGCGGCGGGTGGCCGCAACCTACGCCGGGCGGTTCCCCAGGTACCGTCGGCTGATGGCCGAAGCGGGCTTCGCCGACGAGGTTGAGATGGTGCGCCGGGCCTGGCGCGTGGGCAACGAGGCGTCAGCCGAAAGTCTCGTCCCGGATGGCCTGATCGATCGCATGTCACTGCCAGCCGATCCGGGAACGGGGCGGGAAAGGCTAGCCGAATACCGGGAGGCAGGGATCACGTTGCCGATCATCGCACCTCGGGTATCCGGCCCGAACGCCGGCACGACGGCGCAGCGGATCATCCGCGCCAACGCGCCGGCTTAGCGCCTAAATTGGTCGGGGCCGATTATTCGTCGGCCGGCAGCCAGGGCGACCACAAAGTCAAGGGAATCGTTACCGAAACGCGCGGCTGGTCGCCGACCACCGCCGTGGTGTGACCCTGGCCGGTCAGGTCATCAGCCATCAACACGTCGCCGGCCCCGAAACGACGCTTGGTGCCGTCGCCAATCCCCACCTCCATTTCGCCGGACAGCGTGATGACGTATTGGCGACGAGGGGCGGTATGCCAGTCCGAGAAATAGCCCGGCTCAAATCGCCGGAAATTCACGCCCGGAGTGACCTGCATCCCGCTGTGGATGGCACGATCGCCCGATAGGTTAAGGTCTTCAAAGTGGGTCTGGCCGTCATCGCCAGTGTATATGCGCACAAATTCCATGGAAGGTGCCTCCTGGTTCGAAAATAGTGCTGATGGCCTCGGTTAGGCAGGTCCAAAACCAGCCATCAAATCAACGACATTCTAGCGCATCGCGTTGCGGATGGTGACCTTACGAGCAGGTTTTTGGAGTTTCCTGGCGTGCCCGTGCTCTCCCCGATGACGGCCGGCATACCGCCAGATTTCCTTGCAATCACGCGCACCCGGTACCTCCACCACATTCGGCGCATTGTACTGGGAAAGTTGAGGAACAGGCCCTCGCGGACTCGACCTCGCTCCAAAACGCGCCGTGATCCCGAACGGTCAACGGACGTTTCGCCCGATGTCGTGATGGGCCCTGGGCGGGAAACCCAGAGACGGCAAGCGGTGCCAGCTCAAACGCAATGAGCGAGCCCGGTTCCTTTGCATCCATTTCCGGCTTATGATACGATCACTATATACATTGCTAACTGGCGGAAGTGGCTCAGTGGTAGAGCGTCTCCTTGCCAAGGAGAAGGTCGCGGGTTCGAATCCCGTCTTCCGCTCCAGCGAACTTAGAGCAAAGCGGCTCCCATCGGAGCCGTTTTGAGTAGGTGGAGCGAACGCCTATGCTACAATCGGCCCGAAAATCGACCGCCGCCCCGGAGCTAGAGCAGGCAATCAGCGAAGCCCTGGCCAGAGGCGTGAGCCGCAGCGAGATTGCCCGCATGATAACCACCATAGAGACTAAACCCACCCACACGCCGGACTCCGTTCCGGCCGACGCCAGTGAGCAGATTTACGACGCCCTGCCCGATGGCCTGATCGACTTGCCCAGCGCGTCCAAGAAGTACGGTATCCCGGTAGATACACTCCGAATGTGGGTACACCGGGGGAAACTCCCGCGCCTCGGTAGGCTTCGGGCTAAAGCCGCCGGCGGCGGTTATATCGTGACAGACGATGCCGCTATCCCCCTCTGTCGAGACAACCCCAGGAAACGCGGCCGGAAACAAATCGTTACGCCTTGACAATTTCGTAACGTCTCAATACGCTACCCCCTGAATCGAATTCAGGGGGTTTTTTTATGGTTCTCACTACAGTCGCCGAACGCCGGTCGCCCTTCCCCAACCCTGTTGTACCGCCCAAGTGGAAGCCACCGGACCCGACGCCGCCATCTCCGTTGCCGCCGGTCCGTGACCATGAGGGTGTCCGCACGGAGTTGTGCCACAACTGCGGCCAGGTCCCGGCCCTTCGCTGTGCCTATCCCGTCGCATTTCGGCATCACCTGACTTCCTGTTCAACCGTGGCCATCTGCCCGTGCGTACTCGCGGACAGGGCGGTGGGGTGAATGGTGACCCGCCGTTGGCAGGCCGGCTTGCGGGTTCAACTGTGCGACTGGTGCGGCAAGTCGCCGGCGGTCGGGACTTTCTTCTGCCCGAACCGGACCCATGCCGCCCACCTGTATTGCCGTACCGCTGGTTGCTACCGCTGGCTCAGCGTTCCCACCCGAGACGGCATCGACCATCGCTTGTGGCGGGGTCGCTGATGGCTATTCCCGAACTCGGCTACTGTCCGCAATGCCCGCATTGCTGCCGCCCATGCCGCCAAGCCGCGGGAGGGGCCTAGCCATGCCCGCGACCGAGCTGCACGACGCCAACGACCGTACTGCCGCCGGAACCCCGGTTGCCAACCTGTACTGCCACGGCTGCGGCCATTACAGCGGCGGCGGGCTGTGTCGGGTCTGCCAGCGAGAGAAGGCGAAGGCGTCCGCCGCAATCCAAAGCGAGTCCAAGTAAGAGAAACGCCGCCGGTGGGACCCTTTCCCACCGGCGGCGCATCACCAATAAAGCAACTGGAGTGTACCAAATGTTGACCGGACGAAGCACTCAAGGCGTCTGCGGTTGGTGCCGCCAGCGTTTTGAAAGACCCCGATGGGAAAGCGGTGAGCCGCAAGATTATTGCTCCCGCCAGCATGAGCTATGGGCCTGGCGTGTGGCCACGGGAGACTATCCCATGATTGCCTGCCCCCGCTGCCAATGCCTTGATCTCATGGTAGCCGCGCCGGATTGGGGCATCTGCCAAACCTGCGGTTACCAGACCGACCGACCGAGACTCGCGGCCGGCGTGATCACTCCACGCAGTTTTTACGCGGTTCGCGGCGCTATCAAGAAACGCGCCGCCAACTATTGATCGGATGGTGTCGGAATGGTATCTAACTCAGCCGGTCACGACGCCGCCCAGCAAGTTGCTGACGGACTCCAGCGCAACGGGTATACGGTGGTGCCCAATACCGAAGGGCATTGGGCCACGACCACGGCCATTTGTCACGGTGGCGACAATGCCACCGGCCTGTGGTTCAGGAACGACGATAAGGGCGGGCTAGTCGCCGGCTGTTTCAAGGGCTCGTGTGACACCCGCGTTGCAGCTCCCGCGCTGCGGGACGCGGCCGGAATCGCCCAGCATCGGCGCGTGATGCCCCAACCCGCCGCGAACTGGCGGGAGCTTTGCATCTATCGGCACCCCGAGGGCTTCACGTCGCGCAGCACGATGCGCCTGGACTGGCCCGGAGGCACCTCCTGTACTGTCGAGCGGCGTCGCAACGGCAATCGTTACGTCTGCGAGAAAGTTGACCCCCATAAACACGTCCGGCATAGGCCGGTCAATGACGGACCGATGCCCGAGGGTGACCGGTACGCCGGCTATTTGCTGAACCTGTGGGAGCCCCGGGAAGTACTCGATCCCACCGTGATCCTCATCGCGGAGGGTGAGACGGATAGGCCGAACCTGCTGCCCGGCGTGATCGCGCCGAGGAATGTCAGCAGGAATAACCGTGATCTCCGCGAACGTCTCGCCAAGCGCAAGGGAGTTGCATGATGCCGTCATTATCGCCACGACAATTCACCCTTGCGGAAGCGCACTCTGCTGCCTACCTTCTAGGCTTTCTTCCGTCGCCCCTGAATGAAGGGGCGGAACGGTTCAACCTCAGCTCCGCAGCTTGCCATGCCGGCGGCGATAGCCGTGGTGGATGTTGGGCGAGATTAGTCAATGGCTGGGTCTATTTCCACTGCCATAAGCATGGCGGGAGCAAGTCCGACCGATTGGAAACTCAACGCCGGATCACGGCCAACCTGGGCCTGCCAGAGTACCGCCCACCGTCCCCCCCTGAAAACGGCGGTCGCCCGTACCAGACTAGGGAATGGACCTACCGCAACCCGACTACCGGCGAGAGCGCGGTCCAGGTAGTCGAGCGATATGACGGTCCCTGCTATCGAGAGGATTGCGACGAGCGATTTGCCCATAAGCATCCGTGGATACGCCGTGACGATCCTTTCAAGGCAACACCGACCGATGGTTTTGAGCTGCTGGGTTATGACCCTGACCCGTCCCGCGAGCGATTAAATCGCTGCAATCCCTGCAATCCCTGCAATCGCTGCAATGAATCCGGCTGCACCGAAGCCGAAGATCGGTCCCAATTTGTGATGATCGCGGAGGGTGAAACCACGGCGGAAGCCGCCGCCGCTTGCGGGTGGCGCTCATTCTCTTACCAGGGGGGCAGCAACGGCGCTACTCGGGCGGACTATTCGGCCGTCAAGGATTTGGCAGTGTTGATAGCGCCGGACAATGACCGGCCCGGTACGAAGGCAGCGCTTACCGCGGCGATCCGTTGCATCGAAGCCGGCGCGAGGGAAGTTCGGATTATGCCCGTCAGGGCGTTCCGCAGACGGGGCGAGGATTTGGCGGACCTCGAAATCGAGCAACGGGCTGCGGTGATCTTGGGAGGATGGACTACTGAACCCAGGCAGGAGGGACCTCTGCGGCTCGACCTCGCCATTCACACGCTGGAGGACCGGTGCCTGGCGAAGAACCACCGTCCGCTGATCGAAGCGACTTCCGAAAGGCATTTCCTGGAGCACGTCGAGTCCGTCTGGCGCGGGATCATTGAGCAGGGGGAGAAACTGGACCGGCCCCGGGTGTTTGTCAGGGACGGTCAGCTGGTGAGAATTGGCCCGGGCACACGCAACGCTCCAGCCGTGATTGAGCATACCGCCAACACTATCGCGGTCGAGGCGTCGGTGGCTGTGTACTGGTTTCAGGGGTGGGACTCCGAATCGATAGCACGGGTGCCAGAAGATAGCCTTGATCTGGATGGGTGGGTCGCGGCGGCAACCCTAGTGGACCAGATGAACGGCAGGGAGTACGGGCGTGTAAATAAGGGCGACTCCGTCACGCTCCGCTGGCCCAAACCGCACCACCCGCACCGGAGCATTACCAATGCGTTGCTGGACAATCCGCCCGATGACGTGCCCGAGCTGGAGTCGGTGATTACGCACCCCTTCCTGAACTCTGACGGGGACCGGCTCATCACCAAGCGCGGGTACTACCCTGCGGAGCGGTTACACCTGGAAACGAACCTCCGATGGAAGCCCGTGGCGGTTGAAACCGCCGTTGCCATCCTGAGCGATATTCTTGGCGATTTCCCATTCGCAACCGACGCGGACCGGACCACGGCATTCGCCGCGATTATCACCGGGATCACCCGCCGGTCATACTCGATTGCGCCGATGTTCATGTATGACAAGCCGAAGTCTGGCACCGGCGCAACCCTGCTGTCGCAAGGGGTGTCGCTGGTGACCACGGGCAAGATGCCCAAGCGGATCACGTATAGCACCGACACTTTGGAGTTTGAGAAGCGAACGACGGCGACGTTGCGCCAGAACAGCGGCACGGTCCTACTGGACAATCTCCACGGCAACTTTTCCAGCAGCATGATCGCCGAACTTGTCACAGCCGTCGATGACTTTGAAGCTCGGGAGCTGGGCGTAAGCCGGAACATCAGCCTGGAACCCCGCAACTTTGTGATTCATGCTACGGCGAACAACGCTACGATGGACTCGGAGCTTGCCAATCGCACCATGCCTTTGCGCCTCGACGCACACATGGAACGCCCGGATCACAGAAATGCTTTCAAGTATCGCGATCTGATAGCCCATATCAGGGCCAACCTTGACACCCTGCAAAATGCCGCCTTATCGCTGGTCCACCATTGGCTAGAAGCGGGTCAGCCACCGGCAAAAGAAATTCCGAAGGCGCTACACCGGTTTCCGGTTTGGGCGGCACAGACCGCTGCAATCCTCGAAGCGGCAGGCTTTCACGACTTCGGCAACAACGTCGCCGAGTTTGAGGAGCGGGCGGTATCGCCCGCCGAAGCCGCGATCCATCCGTTCGTGAGCTGGTGGTGGGATACCCACCAGGGAAACCTCGTCGTGGCTAAGGACTTGGCGCCGGTCGCGTTGGGCGATCCCAACGACCCCGCAAACGCCGAGGGAATGCTGGAAGTCAAGGGGTTCACGGACCAGTCACGCCGGTCCAATCTCAGCAAAAAACTGAAAACATTTGTGGGGCAGACCTTCGAGCTGGGCGATGTCACGGTTCAGGTTGAGCTCGGTCCCCAATACGGCAATCGCTACCAACAATTCCATCTGCGCCGGATGGACCAGGGATTGCAGGGATTGCAGGAATTGCAGGGATTGCAGGAATTTAATCGCTCGCGGGACGACACCGGCACCCCTGCAAAGTGCGATCAATGCGGCCGGCCCCTACTTCCCGACGAAAACGGGCCAAAGTGTGAAGGCTGCTCCCCGAAGAACGATTAGACGATGCGGAGTATCAGAGACGCATTGTTGAGGCGTATGGCGTTGCCGCCGGACGTGAAGTACGCCGGCCGGTGTCAGATCTGCGAAGGATGGATCACGGCGACAACCTCCCGAGATTGGCAGCGTGCGGTCAAACAACCCTGCCCGCATTGCGGAGTGAAAGGATGGTGACTGTGGACCCGTTGAACGTGGAATGCGCGAACTGCCTGGCGGTCAAGGGGGAACTCTGCACCACCGCCCAGGGCAAGACGCGATACCCGCACCAGTCCCGGACCTTGCTGGCCGCTGTTCCCGCCAAGTGCGGCGAGTGCGGCGCTGAGTACAGCGAACCCTGCCTAATGGAATCGGGCAAAACCCGACTGTATCCCCATCCCGAACGTGGAACCAAAAGGAGCGAGAAGCGATGACGACAGAACGAATTGCAGAACAGGGTTGCGCCGAAACCTGTCAATTCCCCGGCGGCTGTCTGCTGCGGCGCGACGGCTGTTGCGTGATAACCGGTCAATGGGCGATGGTGCGCGTTCCGGCCGGTGCCAACATAGCGACCCGCGAGTGTGCCGAATGCGGCATGAACCACTCGCCTTACAGTTGCGGGGCCCGGTGGCCCGCCCGTCCCGTCGAGCTGCACGACTGCCAACATTGCGGGTTGATGCACGCGCCTGGACCCTGCCCTGGCGCTGACTACACGCCGCCGGCCATTCGACTGGCCGACGTATTCGACAATCCCGCGACCGAGCTCCGATTTGCCAGCAAACGCGAAGCCCTGGACACCTTCCTGGCGGCGGCGCTCCTGCAAAGCGGCAGCGCCGATATGGTGCTGTCCGTGGATTGGGGCGAGGGCGACCCCTGGTACTTCTATCTCACTCACGATCCCAACGGGGAAGGGCGCTACTCGGGGACCATCGCCCGGCTGTCCGTGTTGGCGAATTTCGGGCAACTTGGCGGCAAGTCGTCTTTGGTTAATGCGGTGGGCCAGGCATTCCACGGTGCGGAGGCGTTCAAAGATGACGGGTCTGGCGGCTACGATCCGCCGCCACCGATTGACCGCGAATTTATCGCCGACAACATGGACTTTCCGCCCAACTTCGACAACGGGCCGAATCCGTTGGGGTCGGACTACTGAGCAGGAGAGCGAATAACACCATGCGCTATGCCGCCATACCCTTGCCGCCGCGCAAGGTAGTAATCGAAAACTGTGAGAGCTGTGGCCTAACCCACGCCTTCGAGGAAACGAACTGCGTGGCCAGCAAGGATCGCGGCGCACGACTGACCGAGAACCCTTACGACGCCGGCGGGCATTGTGCCCAATGGTGGGATGGCGGGCCGTGCCACTGGTGCGGCGACGATCCTTGCGGCTCTGCCGCCTACACGCTCGGTTGAATCAGGAGACGTGACCACATGGACGAGGTGAATTACATCGTTTGGGCTGACCAGGGGCTCGTGACCTACCGGTTCAACCTTCCCTGCGGCGAAGTCCGGGAGTTTGAGGACCTGGAGCAAGCCATCGGGTTCGCCCAGGCAAACGACGTGGCCGAGATCGCCGTGGTATTTCCCGATGGCGACGTCCATGTAATCCCGCTTTTGGCCCGGGGGTTCGTGTCGGGTTTGGAAAACCCCGCCAACTGAGCGAGTCGGGAGAGAGTATGCCCATTTCAAAGGACATGGCCCGTCGCTACCCGCAGGATTGGGCTCTTCGGCGACGTTTCATCATCGAGTACCGCGCAAATAACCGCTGCGAGTGGTGCGGCGCGGAAAACCACGCTCCCCACCCGGTCACCGGGAAGACAGTTCGGCTGACGTTGGCCCACGTTTGGGACAAGCGGCCCGAAATGGCGTCGTTGCTCAACCTCGCGGCGCTGTGCGGACTCTGCCACAACCGTTGGGACGCCAAAGACCGGGCGCGGAGTCGTATGCGGGGGCGACTGGCGCGAGTGCTGCTGGCGGGGCAACTGCCCCTGCCGTTCCCGGCGGCCGTGTCGATAGCGATGGAGCTGTACCAGGTCCTAGTCGAAGCCGGCCAGATCACGCCACCGACCTATAGCAATATCCAGCTGAGCATCCCGCGCTCGGCATACGAGTACATAGCCTGAAAGGAGATTGAAGCATGGTGACAGTGATCGAGAACCTTTTCGACAACGCGGACGTGCATCACGTCATAAGTCTCGGGGCCGGTGTGCAGAGCACCGTGGTGTACCTGATGGCTGCGCTGGGAGAACTGGAGCCCAAGCCCGAAGCCGCGATCTTTGCCGACACCCAATGGGAGCCAATCCACGTCTACCGACACCTGGACTGGCTGCAATCGCTGGAATTGGACATTCCCATCGTCAGGGTCAGCGCGGGCAACCTGTACGCGAACACCTGGGACGGGAGCAGGTTGGATACGGGGCGCAAATACCCCTTCACCGATATTCCCGCTTATTCCAAACGCGATGACGGGACTGAGGGCATTGGAAGACGCCAATGCACCGGGAAATACAAGATCGAGCCGATCCGCCACCAGGCACGGGAAATCATCGGCCGGCGGCCGCGCGTTCGGGGCGACCGTCCGCCCTTCATGGTGCAGTGGATGGGGATAAGCACCGACGAATGGATGCGTTGCAAAGATGCGCGGGTGCGGTGGATACAAAATGCCTACCCGTTGATCGAGGCCGGAATGAGCCGGTCCGACTGCATCACCTGGTTTCAACGGCGCTACCCAGGTCAACCCCTCGCCAAATCGAGCTGCATCGGCTGTCCGTACCATTCAAACCGCGAATGGTTGCAGCTTTACCGCGCGGACCCCGAAGGCATGGCGCGGACTATCGCCCTGGACGAACGCCTGCGAGACCCGGCCCGTGTCGCCGTCGAAAAGAACGGCAAGCCAAAGTACCTGCATAGGAGTCTGCGCCCCCTGGCTGAAGTGTTGGTGGACCTAGACCGCCAGGATCGTATGCAAGGTCGCTTTGTGGAACAGGACGCAGACGGCGACGGGTTCGCCAATGAGTGCGATGGGTACTGCAATACCTAGATACATCACGCTACAGAATGGAGTTGACTGTGCCAGACCCACAAGAAATAGACCCCTCAATCACGAAATTGGAGCAAGACCTACGAGACTCAGGCTATCGGCCGGTGGAAGTGGAGGATCCGGAGACCGGCCAACCGGTCATCAGATGGTTTGGGTCTGCGAAACCAACCTCGCCGGTGGACGGGGAGTCGGCCGCCGACAACGGGGAGCCCTTGCCGGATCAAGACGACGCTCTCGGAAATGACCGCGCCGCCTCGTAAACGCAATGCGAGACGGCGAGTATCCAACTGCCTGAGACAGAGGACACAAGGAGCCTATCACATGAATATGAGAACCAGAGAACGGATCGAACTGCATTTGTTGGACGACAACCCCTGGCAACCGCGCCAGGCAATGGACCAGGAGTCGATTGAGGAACTCGCGGACAACATCCACCAGATCGGGTTGCTGCAAGTGCCCCTGGCGCGTCGGTCCCCGACCGTGAGCGGGCGGTTTCAAGTCGCGTTTGGTCACCGAAGGGTCGCGGCCTGCCGGTTCTTACACCAGCGGGCAGACTGGCCTTCTTACATCGAGATGGACGTGGCCGAGATCACCGACGAAAAAATGGCAGTAATAGCCCTGAGCGAAAACGAGCGGCGCAAGCAGCTCACCGCAATCGAAGTAGTCAGGGCGCACAAGCGGGCCATCGACGAAACTGAGCTATCCGTGCAGAGCCTCGCCACGCAGTTAGGCATGGACAGGTCAACCCTGGCCAATAACCTGCGGGTGCTTGGCCTGCCCGACTTCGTGCTCGAACACGTCGAAAGCGGGGCGCTCCGCCTCAGCGTGGCCAGGGCGTTCCTCGTCCTACAAAACCCGGACCACGCGCACACCGAGGATATGCAGGCGGTCGTTGGCAGCATCCTCAATCCCTACTACGGACGGGGGGGACTCCCGGACTGGCGGCGCAGCAACGTCCGCAGAGCAATCAGCGAACGGGTTGCCTATAACGAAACGGAATACCGCCCCCTTGGGCCTCGGCAGGGAAGCGGGACGGCGGGAGCATCCCGCGAAGCCACCTTTGATGTCGATACCTTCGCTGCGGAACGGCCCAAATCTCTGCACACCATCCCCGCCTCGGAAAGTCACGACGACAAGCACGAAGGGTCACGCCTTTGGACCTGCGATGTAAAGGCATGGCGGAGCTGGCAGACCAGGGCAACGCGGGAAGCCAACAAGGAAGCGGGACCAGCTGGGGCTTCCAAATCCGGCACTACGGCCAAGCCTCCAAGCCGCGACAAGGAATTTGAGCAACTTCTAGCCAATGATCCCGTTTGGAAACAGGTCATCGCTTCCCGTAAAAAGCGTGGCCCAAACCGGCCAGTCACCGACGAGGAACGGGAGCAACTCGGATCGAGGGCGGAGTTTCGAGAAGTCCCCAGCTACGGCCAGGGCTTCTGGAAGGTCATGCAGAAAGCCGACCCGGATTACCCGCGCCTTTGGGAACAGGAACATGGGGGCGGTGTCGCGCCCTGGTTCCCCGACCTGGAAGAGTGTCAGAAATGCACTATTGGAGCCGCGTATGCAAAGTCACGCGGCGGCTACCCGCTATCCCAGACCGCCCTCGTATGTTTCAACCGGGAGCACTATCAGGAAAAGCTGGCAGCAGGGGAAATCGCCTACCGGGAGAAGTTGGACGCCCAAAGAAGGGGCTCCGATCGCCAGGATAGCCAGACGGTTGAACGGCTGACACGCCAACTGGAACCCCTTTCCGACGACGCCTGCCGAGCCCTGGCGGCCTCGTTGCTCACGGCGCGCCGCGCCCTTGAATGGCAGCATCCGCTCGGAGTCTTCCATCAGGAATGGAGTTACGAGTCCGGACCTATTGCCAGAATCCGCGAGTTACCCGGCTTGGAAGACTCCACCTATGAGCGGAGGGACCGGGCCGGACTGCTGGTCGACGTTGATTCTCTCGATGGTGTTGCGGCGGAACACCTGCCGGAATTGGTCGCCGCCCTGGTCACCCATCATCTGCGGCAGGCCGGAAAGATGCAGAGCGTGTCCCCGGAAACGCCTGCGGAATCGCTGGCTACGGAAGCGGCCTGATTGTCTCTGTCCGTCGATGAAACAGGAGAGCATTACTGATGGCCTACGACGAACTGCAACGCGAACCTGCTGAATTGATCGCAGACTTTATCAAGGACACCGAGACGGCCTGCTGGGACCTACAGTATTACTTGGAATGTTGCCTCAACAACGGGATAGCGCCGGACCCCGCAATCTCGGCACTGGCCAATGTGCTGACCGCGTTTCGCGCTATCGCCCGCTCCGGCCTCGATAGCGAACACCAATTAGCGATGCGCGATAAATGCCCCTGGGACCGCGCGGTGCGGGCTGCCCGCGATCTCACCATCGCATCGCCGCCGGCATCGTGGATCAATGGGACGTGCTGATGCCCTACCAACAATGCGCCGACGGAAAGAGGGAGACGTAAACATGGCGAGTGAAAACGTCCGGCTAGTCCATGAGGAGTCATGATTCGCATAAACGGAATGACGTTGCGGATCACCGGACATCTGGCGGTGGGCGCGTTGGCCGTGCTTGTCCTGGCGGCCGCCGTCCTAATGACGGGCGTTCGGGACGGTTGGGGCACCAGCGTCAACCTGCTTTGCTGCGCCGTGTTCGCAATTTGGACCGGTCGGTTGGCCGACGACGTGCGCCGGTCGATCTCCCGCCCTGGCCGCCGGAACAATGACTGACGAACATCGCCAGCGGCCGCGACGAAATAGGCCGCTATGAGGGTCAACGCAATGAAACGACAGGAATACACCCGCACTCCGATCCGCCTGATGCTCGGTCGGCGCGTCCGCTCCCTGGTTCCGATGGCGAACCGCCTGGGCGAGTTGCCGGCTGGCACCATCTACGAAATCCTGGGCAAGCAGGCCGGACTTGACCTGCGCTCGGAACCCTGCGGGCAGTGCGGTTTTCAACAGCACATCAACAAAGTCAGGCCCGAGGAAGTCGAATGGGCCGACTAGACGAACCGCAGTACGTTGTGCTGCAGGGGCAGGGGTTGGTCACCTACCGCGTGGTACTCGCGGACGGTTCGCCCCAAACCTTCGAATCCCTTGACGACGCGGTGGATTTTGCCGCCAGTCACGACATAGCGGCGTTTGAAGTCGTCTTTCCGGACGGCGACGTGCGGACATTCCGGCGCACGGGCGGCTGACCGTCGCCCCCCCTGATTACGAAACCCGTCCTCGATCGAGGACGGGTTTCGGTCTGGCACCGGGCCGTCGATACGGGTTTCGACACAAACCGGGATCTGGAGCAGCTCCCAAATGGCGTGAATCCGTCACAACACACAACAGCGAAAGGAGCAGCATCATGGAAGTCGAACCTACAACCAACGGCCCGCCGGCCCAACGGCTGTTTGTAGGGCTGCAAATCTACGGCGACCAAGCCATCCGGTTGGCCGCTATGAGCAGGGAGATGTGGGCACAGTTCGCAGGCGCGGCGGGGCAGTTGCATTTGTGGGCACCGGACGGCACCGGCCATCGCCATCGGCCGGCCAGCGGCGGGTTGGATACGGTCCCGTACCACATCACCCTGCAGTTCCTGGGGCCGGTAGACGTGAGCCAGGTTGCCGCGTTGAAAATGGCGTTGGATGCCGTAGCCGCCGCGCGGCCGCCGTTCGTGCTGCGTCTGCGCGAGTGCCATACCTTCCCGGACCGCAGCGGATTGGTGCCCAAGATCGCCTGGGCCGGCGTGGGCGGACAGCGCCGCCAGTTCAACTTTTTGCAACGGGCCGTGAGCAAGGCGATGGGCGAATTGGGGTATGAGCCGCCGGAACACCATATTCTGCCGCACGTAACGGTTGGACGGTTCGATACCGACAACCGGGAATGGTGCCTCGAAATGTCGGATTACTGGCGCAATATGCCGCTCTCTACCGGGCCGTTCCTGGTCAATGAGGTCGTGCTGTACGCCAGCGAACGCGACGAAGCGGGCAAGGTTACTTACGTCATTCAAGACCGGTGGCAATTGAACAGCCTGCTGTTGCATTGAAACGTCAACGGTAGGCCGAATCCTTGCGCCTGGGGCCGCTGTAGCGCGTTTTGAGCGCAAAACCGAGGAATTGCCGCCGGAGCCGTTTCAGGCCGTCGCAGGCCATTTTCGGCAGATACTCACTCGTGGAGGGAAGTTCCATTGAACGCGCCGAAGTCTGTTGTTGCAGTGCTACTGCTAACCGTCATCCTGGGAGCGACAGCCTGCGGGCTGGTCGAGCCGGTCCCGGTCGCCACCGCAACGCCAGCGCCAACCTACACGCCAGCGCCGACCTACACGCCCTACCCAACCTACACGCCCTACCCAACCTACACGCCCTACCCAACCTACACGCCCTACCCAACGCTTACCCCGACACCCGCCGCAACATTGCGGCCAACCCTCAAACCGACATTGCTGCCGCGCACGCCGGTTCCGACGGTCGCTGTTCCCACTGTTCCGGCCCCGTTCATCATGCCGACGCGACATATACCGCTTTGGCGACCACCGACCGCGCAAGAACTGTCTGAGCTGAAACAGTTGATGCTGGAACTCACCAACGCGGAGCGGGCGAAATACGGCGCACCGCCGGTCAGGTTGGGCAATAACCCGTCCCCGCAGATACACGCCGAAATGAGCCTGGGAAACTGTTACTACGGTCATTGGGACCTGTGGGGTCTCAAGCCGCTGTACCGCTATGCTCTTACGGGCGGAGACCAATACACGGCTGAGAACGCTTCCGGCCTCGCTTATTGCGCCAAACCCAGCGATAACTACCGTATCACCACCCCAACGATCTGGGACGGCCTAGTACGTGAAATTGTGAACGGCTGGATTGACAGTCCCGGCCACCATCGCAATCTGATTGACCCACGCCATACCGTGCTGCACGCCGGCATCGCAATGGGGAAATATTTCCCCAACATGGTGCAGGTGTTCAGCGGAGACTATTTCGTCTGGAGTGACCCCCCCAGCATTGAAAACACGACACTGACCGCAGCGGGTCATTTGCGCAATGCGTGTTGGCCAGTAAGCAGAGACTACTCGGTCGTGTCCATCGCGTACCACCCGCCTACTCATCAACTGACTGTTGGACAGATGGCCGGCACGTATGGCTTGGAGCTTGATATTCGGGTCGGTAGATTGTTGCGCCCCTTGCAGCAGGATGCGTTTTACATTGACCCCGAAACCGGACAGCGGTACACCGACTACGCTGCTTACACCGTGGATAACGTGCAAACCATCAATCCCTACGAATTGCCGGTTGACCGGGTGGCGCCCACCTCAGCCCGCGATGCTCTCGCACAACACCGCGCCGCGAAAGAGAAGTCTAACTCCGTTCCCAATCAAGAAAGCGTTGCGTACAGCATCGTTGCAGAGCGGTATGACATCACCCCAAACCTCACGGGTTGCGGGGGCATGGAGTCCCAGTTCGACATACGCGCCGACCTGTCGCCTGTTCTTTCCCACTACGGTCCGGGGATATATACCGTTCAAATTTGGGCCACGACTCGGGACGGAGAACCGAATCTGTTGGGGGCATACCCAATATGGTGGCGAACCCAACCCACGCCGGGCCATCCATATTGAACGTCAGATTGCCGGGGTTAAAAATTCCCGGATGACGGCCCGGCTGATACGCTCAATGCGCCGCCCAACCGGGCAGGGCCGAAGGGCCGAATCCTTGCGCGTGTGGCCGCTGGGCCGCGTTTTGAGCGCGAAGGCAAGGACATGCACGTCTGCGCGAGTGCCATACCTTCCCGGACCGCAGCGGATTGGTGCCCAAGATCGCCTGGGCCGAGGAAAGGGCAAGGGTGCCGCATTGTGGCCCGGGACGTTGAACTCGCGGTTCTGGTTGATGCACTGCGTTCCCTGTGATAACGTCGCGGGAAATCTGAATAAACGAAAAGCCCGATACATCGCAAGTACCGGGCCGTTCGTAGGAACACTCAACAGGTTTAGCCAGCCGTGCTCCGTTCGCTCGAACTGACGGCATTCTATCAACGCCGTCCGGGACAACGCAATAGCCACACGCTCCTTGTTGGGTCTTCCAACAAGGAGCGTTTTCATGCCAAACATCTTCATGCGAGTAGTCGGCACCAGCCTGGCGGGTGCCATATTGGTCGCCATACTGTGGGTGATTTTCTTTACTCACATTGCCCCTTGGCCGGGTCACGCGACGCTCATAGTACCGCTCTTCGTCATCACCTGGATAGGAGGCATACCGGACCGCAGCGGATTGGTGCCCAAGATCGCCTGGGTCGGGGTGAGCGGACAGCGCCGCCAGTTCAACTTTTTGCAACGGGCCGTGAGCAAGGCGATGGGCGAATTGGGGTATGAGCCGCCGGAACACCATATTCTGCCGCACGTAACGGTTGGACGGTTCGATACCGACAACCGGGATTGGTGCCTCGAAATGTCGGATTACTGGCGCAATATGCGGCTCTCTACCGGGCCGTTCCTGGTCAATGAGATCGTGCTGTACGCCAGCGAACGCGACGAAGCGGGCAAGGTTACTTACGTCATTCAAGACCGATGGCAGCTAAACAGCCGGCGGTTGGGTTGAAACGCCAACGGTAGGCCGAATCCTTGCGCCTGGGGCCGCCGTAGCGCGTTTTGGGACTAAAACCGTTTTGCCCGTCCGAAAGATGTGCGGCCCTTGTAGGCCGTTATTTGAACATTGCGGCTAGTGGCTCGGCTTGCTGGGTTTGCGAAGGCGGGTCAATCGGTGAGTGTGACGATCTGGAAGGAACATGATGCGGCGCTGCTACTGAGCTTCCAGGCCAGCTGGTTGCTGGCGGTTCTGGCGAGGTGAATGCCGGGATCTCCTGACCGGGAGAGAACGTTCCGGTCGGAGCCGGTGCCATCGATGTTGACCAGGTTGTTTGCCGCGCCGGTGAGGGCGACGGGGATGGCCATGATCTCTGAACGTAGAATGAAATGGCTGTCAGTTGACCTGCCACCCAAGCTCCTGGTTCGGGTGGTTATGACAAAGAAAAACGGTTCGTCGGGTATCGGCGGTCCTGATACGGCCATCTGTTGGCAATTGGGCCGGTCGGCGCTGGCGCGGGTGTACGTGGAGACGTTGTGAGTGAGCGACGGCAGTTTAATTGACGTGGTAACGTCGCCTTCGGTGACCGATAAACCCGCGGCTTCGGTGGCATCATCGGGGATATTCGCGGAAGTCAGCGCGGTTATTGAGGTCACGCCGGCGCTTGTCGTGGTGCCGGTGGCGTCGGCCAGGGCGGCGGTGATTGCAGCGGTTACCTCTTCGGTCGTGGCGACGCTGGAAAGGTCCGCCGTTACCGGTCCGCCGTCGGAGAGTGTGAGTGTCAAAGTCTTGGTGTTAGCGGCGTAGGATGCTCCGGTGAGTGTGGCGTCGGTCTCGGCGGCGAGTGCGGCGCTGATGGCCGCGGTCACCTCGGAGTTGGTGGTGAGGTTGGATAGGTCCGCCGTGACCGGACTGCCTTCGGAAAGGGTGAGGGTGAGAACTTGGGTTGCTGGCGCGAATGAGGCTCCGGTGACCGTGGCGGTGCTTTGGGCGACCACGGCGGGACCGGTGTAGACGGTGACGCGGCAGGGGTAATAACGCCATGTCGTTCCGGTGACGAGGCGGTTGGCGGTGGTGAGGCCGAGGTAGTGTCGTGCGGAGCCGTAGCGTACCGGAACGCTGAGAGCGTTGGCCGTGGTCTCGCTGGTGCTGACGGCTGTAGCGGTGAGTGCGCTGTCGTCGATTTTGACGGGCAGATTGTGAAGCATTGATACGGGCATCGAAAGTTGTTGGACGTATCGGCCGTCGTTATTGAACAGCTCGACCGTTATTACAATCCAGCCGGATTGAGGAATAACGATGGTGGTCGGGGTGAAAGTGCGGCAGGCCTCGCCGTTAGTCTCGTAGGAGCCCAGGAGTCGTGGGTTCGCGGTGGCGTTGGCGAAGGCGGTGTTCAGCTCGGCGTCGGTGCTGAGATCGGAAAAGTCCGCCGTGACCGGACTGCCTTCTGACAGTGTTAGGGTGAGGGTTTCATCGCTGTCGGTGTAGATCGCTGTGGTGGCAACGGCGTCGGTCTCTGCGGCCAGTGCGGCGCTGATTGCCGTGGTTACTTCGGTGGCGGTGGAATAGCCGGATAGGATGACGGTGACGGTGTTGTTGTTGGCCAGGGTCAGGGTCAGCGTTTCGGTGTCGGCGGCGTAGGACGCCGAGGTCACTCCACCGGCGGGGATGGCGGCGATGGCGTCGTGGAGTTCGTCGGCGGTGATGAGGTCGCCGAGGTTTACGGAAACCGGGTTGCCTTCGGAGAGAGTCAGGGTGAGGTTTTCGGTGTCCGAGGTATAGGACCCGGCGGTGACGACGGCGTCGGTTTCGGCGGCCAGGGCGGCGTTGATGGTCGTGGTGACCTCGGCGATGCTGGTGAGACCGGAAAGATCGGCGGTGACGGAGCCGCCTTCGGAGAGGGTGAGCGTGAGGGCCTGGTTCGTCGAAGAGAACGATGCGCCGGTGACAGTGGCGGTGCTTTGGGCGACTACGGCGGGGCCGGTGTAAACGGTGAGAGCGCAGGGCCAATATAGATTGGAGGCTCCAGCGACGAGACGGTTGGCGGTGGTCAGGCCGATGTAGTAGAGTTCGCCGTTGCCGCGGACGGGGAGGGTGAGGGCGTTTGCGGTTTCGGTAGTGTGTACGACGGTTGCAGACCCTGCGGTGTCGTTGATCTTTACGGGGAGGTTGTGGAGCAGGGATACGGGCATCGAGTAGTGGTGGATGTGATGGCCGTTGTTGCTGCGGAGTCCGACCATCACGGCGACCCAGCCGGATTGGGGGATGATGATGTCGGTGGGAGCGAAACGTGTGCAGGCACTGCCGCTGGGTTTGATGGAGCCGAGCAGCTGGGGGAGTGCGGTGCCGTTGGCAAAGGCGGTATCGAGCTCGGCGTCGGTGCTGAGGTCGGAAAGGTCTGCGGTGACCGGGCCACCGTCCGATAGCGTCAGCGTCAGCGTTTCGGTGTCGGCGGCGTAGGTTGCGCCGGTGAGTACCGCGTCGGTTTCGGCGGCTAGCGCGGTGCTGATCGCCGTGGCAACCTCCGAACTGGTGGTAAGACCGGACAGGTCCGCGGTCACCGGCCCGCCTTCCGATAGCGTCAGCGTCAGCGTCTCGGTGCCGGCGGCGTAGGATGCGCCGGTAACCGTAACGCCACTCACCCCGTCCAACGCGGTGTTGATCGCGGTGGACAGCTCCGCAGCCGTGGTCAACCCCGACAGGTCCGCCGTGACCGGACTGCCTTCAGTGAGGTTCAGGGTAAGGTTTTCGGTGTCGGCGGCGTAGGATGCCCCGGTGAGTACCGCGTCGGTTTCGGCGGCCAGGGCGGTGCTGATCGCCGTGGCAACCTCCGAACTGGTGGTAAGACCGGACAGGTCTGCGGTCACCGGCCCGCCTTCCGATAGCGTCAGCGTCAGCGTCTCGGTGCCGGCGGCGTAGGATGCGCCGGTAACCGTAACGCCACTCACCCCGTCCAACGCGGTGTTGATCGCGGTGGACAGCTCCGCAGCCGTGGTCAACCCCGACAGGTCCGCCGTGACCGGACTGCCTTCACTGAGGTTCAGGGTAAGGTTTTCGGTGTCGGCGGCGTAGGATGCCCCGGTGAGTACCGCGTCGGTTTCGGCGGCCAGGGCGGTGCTGATCGCCGTGGCAACCTCCGAACTGGTGGTAAGACCGGACAGGTCTGCGGTCACCGGCCCGCCTTCCGATAGCGTCAGCGTCAGCAGCTCAGTGCCGGCGGCGTAGGATGCGCCGGTAACCGTAACGCCACTCACCCCGTCCAACGCGGTGTTGATGGCGCTGGACAGCTCCGCAGCCGTGGTCAACCCCGACAGGTCCGCCGTGACCGGACTGCCTTCACTGAGGTTCAGGGTAAGGTTTTCGGTGTCGGCGGCGTAGGATGCCCCGGTGAGTACCGCGTCGGTTTCGGCGGCTAGCGCGGTGCTGATCGCCGTGGCAACCTCCGAACTGGTGGTAAGACCGGACAGGTCCGCGGTCACCGGCCCGCCTTCCGATAGCGTCAGCGTCAGCGTCTCGGTGCCGGCGGCGTAGGATGCGCCGGTAACCGTAACGCCACTCACCCCGTCCAACGCGGTGTTGATGGCGCTGGACAGCTCCGCAGCCGTGGTCAACCCCGACAGGTCCGTCGTGACCGGACTGCCTTCACTGAGGTTCAGGGTAAGGTTTTCGGTGTCGGCGGCGTAGGTTGCGCCGGTGAGTACCGCGTCGGTTTCAGCGGCCAGGGCGGTGCTGATCGCCGTGGCAACCTCCGAACTGGTGGTAAGACCGGACAGGTCCGCGGTCACTGGCCCGCCTTCCGATAGCGTCAGCGTCAGCGTCTCGGTGCTGGCGGCGTAGGATGCGCCGGTAACCGTAACGCCACTCACCCCGTCCAACGCGGTGTTGATGGCGCTGGACAGCTCCGCAGCCGTGGTCAACCCCGACAGGTCCGCCGTGACCGGACTGCCTTCACTGAGGTTCAGGGTAAGGTTTTCGGTGTCGGCGGCGTAGGATGCGCCGGTGAGTACCGCGTCGGTTTCGGCGGCTATCGCGGCGCTGATCGCCGTGGCAACCTCGGAGCTGGTGGTAAGACCGGACAGGTCCGCGGTCACCGGCTCGCTTTCCGATAGCGTCAGCGTCAGCGTTTCGGTGTCAGTCGAGTAACTCGCGCCGGTGAGCGTTGCGCCGACCGGAATTGAAAGGGTGCGTTGTTCATTTTGGCCGTCTTGCAGCGTAACCGTGATGGCCTGATTGGCATGTGCGACCGATTTGACGTAGTTGCCGTCCAGGTCCGTCGCCAGGATTGGCTTGTCTCCCGCGCCCTTTGGAATGTAATCAAAACGCAGAGGAGCATCCAGATAAAACGGCTTGGCTCCTACGAAAGCGGAGGTTGCGCCGGCGGTAAAGACCAACGCCAACACCACCAACAAACCGGCCAACGCTCTTAGGGTAGTGTGCTTTTTCATGGTTGACTTCTCCTAACCTACTCGGTCCATCTAATCAGCAGTTCGACTTCGGAAAATGCAAAGTACGGTCCGGCCTGAAGATACTGGTACGGGTCAGCCTCGATGGTGACCGCGTTGGTAATGGCGCAGTCAGGAATAATGCTCCCGCACCATTCCTGACCGGCCAGCCCGACTCTCACCACGCTGGTAATGGTCAAGTCAGCCGGAACGGCCAAACCGACGTGCCGACACGAGCGCGCTTCATAGGGGGTGACACAGGGGGACCCCCCTACGCCAGACGCCAGGGTGAGGCGAACCGGCGAAATGCCGGAGACCTGCACGGTGAAATCTGCCGCCGTGAAAGCGCTGCTTGAGCTGCCGCCCATGAATAGAGTCTGCGGAGTTTGACCGTTTCCCGTTAGGCCAGGATCCTCTTCCCCCGGCGCGAGTGTGGGGTTCGGAACGCAACGGTGGCCGTGAGGGTCATACCAGGAGTGGTTCGGACAGCTACGGGGATCAGGCGTCGGCGTCGGCGCGGGCGTCGGAACAGCCGTGCTCCGCACGTCCAGGCCGTAGGACGCTTCCCAGCGCGGGGTTAGGGCGTCGCACCTCGACATGGGAGACGCCGCAATTTCCAGGACAGCCACACGCCGTTGGCCCCGAATTTCGTCGGGCCACGGCAGAGCCCTACCCGCCAAACCCGCCGTACTTACCACGGTCCTCCCGCCGGGCCCCCTCCTGCCCGTCTGATAGGGGTAGCGGGCAATCTCCAGGTCGAGGGCGTCGTCAAGGTTCGCAGGGTCCGTCCAGTCCGCGATCCGCCTGGACGTATAGAGTGTGCCAACCGCGTCGACGCGAACCCCGTCCGGTACCAGCAGGCTGAACGCCCCGCGCGACAGTATCTCGAACGGATAAAACGCTTCGGGGGCCGGCAGGGACAGCGCCGGCGCGTCGGCGTCAATCTGGCGGCCGACCACCACCTTCGTCCGGCACGTATTTCCGTTCAGCATCCACGACTCGGACAGACTGAGGCTCCCGCTGTCGGCGTACACATGCGCCACATGGGGGCCGGCCGCGATCCCCTGCCGCAGATCCCCCGCGTCGGCCATGTTGACCCCGCCGCCGGCGTTCTGCGCCCACCAATAGGTTCCCGCCGATACCGCGACCAGCGCCAGCAGCCCGAACAGGATCCAGCGAATGTTGAATCGTTCGCCCAACGCTTACTCCTGCTGTTCGGGGACGCCGGAATCGAACAGCCACAGGGCAAAGGGCGCCAGGAACCACGCCCCTGGGATCAGAACCGCGTACAGGGCTGTTACCGTCCATTCCCAGGGCAAGCCGGCTGGCGTCACCACATTCAGGTTCTCGCTTAGTTCTGGGATGAAGTAGAGATACAGCGTCATCGCAATCACATAGAGAACCGCTCCCGGATAGGTGCGGTCCGCCGCCGATAACCCCACCGCGAAAATGCCCGCCGCCAGGCACAGCAATGCGGCCGGAAATGCCAGCTCGTCGAACGGGCCTCCGGTCAACTTGGGGCATCCCAACAGCAGTACCGCTACCCACACCATCGCCGTCATTGACCGACGCTCCGTTCCGCCGCCCACGCCGACCATTCCCGCCACACCAGCAGGGCGCTGGTCGTAAACATGAGGAGCACGGTCAGCATCCCCAGGGACGTCACCACGGTCCCCATTACGCCCGACCGCAATCGCTGCGCCGGCAGTCCGTCAAAGGTCACATCCCATTCCCATTCCTGCGGGGGGAACGCCTCGGGCCAAGTGGTGTCAGCATTCCAGTCGGGCGCGCTGGCCTGGTACAGAGCCCCGTCTGCCGCGTCGTCGCAACAGTCCACCAACCACAGTTTTCCGCTATTCCCGTAGGTCGCCGGAAACTCGGCGCTCTCGAACCACACCGCACAGCTGCGCGCCGGCAATCCCCGGTTCGCCGCCGACAAATCTCCCACGGGGTCGCCGTTCGCCATCCGGTAGGACACCATTTCGCCCTCGGCGTATTGCTGGCCCCCAATGTCCACCGTATGCCCCGCAGGGGCCTCATTGGGAGCTGCCGCGTCGTAGACAACTGGCGTCGCCGTCGTCGCCGCTTTGGTCCGGTTGCCGTCCAGGTAGCACCCCGCCGCCGGGTTGCCCGACACCACACGGTCGATGCCCGTCAGCCAGAATCCCCAGGCCGATACGCACAGCAGAAACAGGAAGAAGGCACGGCCCCAAAAGACCATGCGCAGAGCAGGGGCCATTCTCATGTTGAACAAACCAAAATGGGCCGGCAAGCGAGCCGGCCCGGTCCAAGCATTGCACGAACGCAGCCGTCTACCTCTTCAGTCCTCATTTTTTCTTGGCTGCGGGTTGGCGAATCTTGCGAGTTTTCGCCCTCATTTCGGCGTCGCACAGAACGGATTTCGCCTTCGTAAGCCGGCCGCGCGCCTTGTTTACCGCCCGGTTGGCAGAAGTGACCCGTTTCTTCGCCACCTTGACCCCGGGTTTGCTTTTGTGTGTCTTCATGATTCGCTCCAAGCCAAAATTGAGGAGCGACGACACGGAAGATGCCGTCGCCCCGTTTGATTGGGCTATCTGCCTAACCGCCCATCATGCGGCCCTTCATCGCCGAGAAGCCGCCCATTCCCCTGACCCGGCTGACCAGGCGGACGGAATCGTAGAGGGCGAAACCGATGATGCCTATAGTCACGATGATCGGCACGAACCCGAACATCAGGTCCTGGAGAGTGTCGTACTCAAAGGTGATGCTGTACACCTGCAAACCAAGGAGGGTCGCGTTGGCCTCCTCGACGAGGGTGGGTGCGAGCCGCACCGCCGCGAACAGGATCACCAGCATGGCGATCTTCGCGCCCAACATGGTCGTCAGGCCCTTCACTCCCTCGTTGCCGTCCATCATGTGTACGCCGATGGCTCCCCAGATGGAGGCGAGAAAACCCACCGTGACCAGCAGCGGCATGAAGTTAACCAGCGTCGTGGACAGTCCGCCCAACTCCTGCGTGATTTTCAGCGGCGCACGCCAGGTCCATCCGGACGGCACTGTTCCGGTAGCCTGAATCTCGGTGTTTGTAAGTCCGGTTACCGCACCGGCCGTAATCGCAGTGATTTTGAACGGGTCGCCTTCTTCTGTGTACAGGGTCAAGGCATTGGTGGCGGCCTCGACGCTGACCGTCAATATGGCATCAGTCCCGCCCTCTCCGACGACGGTCAGGATTTTGCACGGCGTGACACCCGCTGCTTCTGTGCCCGCCCCCAGCGTCGCCAGCACGCCCGGGCCATCCTCAGACGGGTCCTGATGGCCGTGGAGGATCGCCGTAGTGCCCTCCGTTTTGGAGAAGCAGTGGTAATCGAAGAACCGCGAGTAGGAGTCCAGCGCTCCTACCGTGAGGAGGAGGAAGATCACGCCCACGATGGTACCCAGGAACCCCATGAGCACCGGTATGAGTTTGTTGCTGATCATTTCCATTTCAAATTCTCCCTGTCTCTCATCCCGTTGCCAGCAAGTCAAGCCTGCCGTTATCGACCCACCTGGACAGCGTGCGGCGGTCTATGTCGTGATCGCGTGCTATCCGCCGGATCGGTTTGCCGCGCTGGACCTCGTTCCTGATTTGGCGAGCGCGGGAACTCTCTATCGACTTGGGCGGCCTACCACTTGGCGCTGGGCTGGAGACGTATTTAGATTTGCAATCAAGGTTCCGCCCACCGCCTACCTCCGTCAATATTTTTGCGCCGGCAATTCCAACCCTTTCCGCCCTGACGCGCCGGCGCAAAATGCTTGTCCAACCCTCAGAACCCATCAGAGGAACTCCACCCCGTTTTGCTCGGCCTCTTCCAGCAGTGCGGTCGCCATCCCGCTCATGTAAGCCCAAGCCTGCTCTTCGGTCTCCGCGTAGCCCACCGGCCACGTCGTCAAACGCCCTCCCACCGACATCTCGCAGCGGTACCTCCCGTCACGCCCCAGGCGGATGACCAGGGCAATCCCCTCATAGACCGCCACCCTGGCCCCTTCGCGCCATACCCATTCCCCCGACAGGTTCCGTCGCCGCCAGTACGCTTTCCAGTCGAGAAACAGGCCAATTGTTGCTCCAACCGCGAGCGCCAACAGAATCACATAAACGATGTCAATGCGGGGCCAAGAGACCAGCGTGAGCATGACCGCTGTAACCGCCGCGATCATCAACGCCGATGACCACGCATACCGCGCCCGCCGTTCGATAAATCCGCGTAAATTCTTGACCATTCCGTCTCCCAGCTACTGTGTGTGGATGGGGATATTTCCAGCTCGCCCCGCAGAGCGCTGCGGTTCGCGCCACCGGCGTTTCCGTGGAAACGGCTCGGTGAGACGAAAGCGGCTCATTCCCCGATGTCAATCCCGAGTGCCCGCCAATAGGCGGCGTCGTGCATACCCGTCCAACCCGTCAGCACGCGGAAACTTCCGTCTCGTTCGTATGCCACTCTCCAGGCGGATCCGGTGGCCCAGCGCCGGGCATCGGCCACCGGCCCGTCTGTTTCGTCAAAATGACGCGCAAGGGCAAGGCTATGCCCCTCGGGGGGTTGAGCCCAATCGTTTCTGACCCGCACGGGCAGCGAGTCGGAAGGCGAGTAGCGCCGGCCGTCTCTCCAAAATCCAATCCGCCCTGGGCCTACGAAACCGCCCTGAGACACCACCTCGCCCTTCTCTTGGTCGAACAGAGTTATCACCCACGGCTCGTCCCTATCCCAATAATCGTAGGCTGGCGCAAGGGCGTTGTGGTGGCCCACCGCCAGAAACAAGGACATGACGAGCATCGCGGTCCCGAGTGCGTAGATCCTGCGCTTATTGGTGCCAGCGCACGACATCAACAGGACAATCACCCCCACCAGGTAGAGCCACCCCGTGTGCCGGCCGATATGGTCCATCTGCGCGCCGGTGGCCATGACGTAGAGGACGTACAGGCCCACGCCCGCCATCAGCGCCGCCGCCGCGCGGTCCCGCGTGAAGTAGGCGGAAATGGCCGCTCCCGCCATAACCGTAATGCTGATGGGATCGGTCAGCAGGTTGGCCCACCAATAGACGACGCCGGTGTAAAACCTTGCGCCTACAGTGCCTCCGTAAAAGTCAAGTTTGTGCGTTGAAACAGCCGGGAGCGGTTCCCCGTAGTGGAGCCACGCGAACGCAGTCCACAGCGTGATTGGGGCGAGTACCAACAGACCGGCGGCCAGAGCGCGGCGGACGGTGAAATGGTGGCGGTCTCCCCAGGCTACCCAGGCCAGGGCCGGCCCGACCAGCAGCAGCAGGTCGTGGCGCACCAGAAGGGTCAGGCCGGCCACCGCCGCCAGGTGGCACAGTTCCCATTGGCGGAACAGCCCGACAGCGAAGATGGCCACCATGAGGTAGGCCAGCCCATTCTCCAGGCCGCCGGCCGTGTAGTCGTAGAACCCCCAGGACGCGGCGAATGCGAGCACGGCGGCCGCCAGCAGAGCGCCGCTGCGGAAATGCCAGTAGAGGACGCCCAGAAGACCGGCCAGCAGCAGGGCGTGTAATACCAGGGCCTGAACATACACATCATCAATCAGGGGGCGCGTGGCAGCTATGACCAACATCCACGCGGCCGAGGTATAGACCTGCACGGCCTCCCCCTGGTTCCACACCAACCCATGCCCGGCCCACATCTGGTCAGCGATACGACCCAGGAGGTACAGGTCGCCCAGCGTCCAGAAATTGCGCGAGAAACACCAGCCGGCGACCGCCGCGCCCGCCACCGCCAGGACGAGGTTTGCCGCCAGCGGCAGGGACACAGTGCCCAACGGTGGCCAGCGACGACGCGCCCGCGTGATGAATGCACTCATCGGTTTCCCCCTGAACGGTCCCTATCGGGCCGACGCGACCCGCCCCGCCTTTGCCCGCTGGCTGCGGCGCGGTTTTTCAATTCGGAACGTGCGCCGGTCTCCCGGCCCACCCTGAACGTGTCCGTAGTTGACCCTCTCTGCGCCCGGAAACATAATCGGCGCACCGTCTGGAATAACGCCGGGCGTCACCAGCACCGGCGACTTGTCCAGCAGCAGCAACTCGGCTCGCTTCGCGCCGAGGGGGAGTCGGTCTGTGGGGGTCACATCCCCCAGCGGCACGACCGACGTATAGACACCGCCCAGGTCCTGAAACAAGTCTTGCCCCGACAGCACAAACCGGGCCTCATCGCCGGGTTCCGCCGCGCGCACGGTCAGCACCACCGGGATCGCGCCCTGGGTCAACGCCCTCCCAACCCACAACCGCACTGCCGGCGGTTCAGCGGTCGCGGTTCCGCTCCAGGTCTCCGCAGGCGGCGGCGGTGCGGTTTGCTGCCTCCGCTCCATAAACGCCTTCGCAACCTTTAGGCGCTGGGCATTGGACATGGCTTTTACTGTTGCAGGGTCTATGTAATCGGGATCGTCCGCAGACATATTGCGCTGCAAGATTTCAATCATTTCGTCAATCTTGCGACGGTCGCTGTCCGGCAAAGACCTGTCGGGAATCATATCTGCCGACAGGTGTACCCACCGTGTTGCATTGTCCACCGGCACACGTTCGATCACCTGCACCGGCACACCGTCTTTGACCGAATCCCTCCCTTCCAACCGCGTTTCCAAATCGCTCTCGCTGAAACGCTGGCCGTCGCTTGACGCCAGGGTGCTGAATGTCGTCGAGTGATAGGGGTCTCGCTTGCGCCCGGTCGCCACCAGCAGGTCGCCGTCCGCTCCGATCCTGAACAGGGCTTCTCCCGACGCCTGCCAGTTGGCATACAACTTCGGCGTGATCTCGGGCCCGGAAGGTTTCATTCCCCCCAACCCGCCGGTGTAGGTCATGGCATAAATGCCGACCGTTTCGCCGGCCGCGATCTTCTGCCGAACCCACGCCAGTTGCTGTTCGGACTTTGCCCTGTTGTCGGCGATCCGCCGCTGGCGTTCCTCCTCCTGCTCCCGTTTCTGGCGTTCCTCGGCCTCCAGTCCGCCCTGGGCCTGATACCTCGCTATCTCGGCGTTGGCGCGTTTGGTCGCTTCCCGAACCCCCTCATACGGCGCAACGTCATAGAATTCGTTGCGCCACTTGGCCCGCAGGTGCGGGTCCTCAAGGTGTCGCCCCAGCGGATTCGCGTGGTCGCGCAGAATCTCCATGTCCGCGTCCGTGATGCCGTGCTGCGCCACCAGCGCGTTCTGACGCTCGACGAGTTCGTCAACCTCCTCGGTCAGCCTCTTCATCTGTTCGCGCTCGGCTTTGCGGAGCGACGGGGCCTTGCTGTAACGACGGCTTGCGGGCATCCGTTCGCGGGCTTGCGCCTCAATAGTCGCCTGATTGTCGTAATTCCGTGCTGCGTCTGCGATCCCCCGCGCTATCTCCGCCGCGACGTGGGGCGGTATCACGGTGACTGGTAAACTCGCCTGCTCCGCCCTTTCCCGGTCGATGATGTCCTGCATCCGCGAACGGTCGACCTCCGCGTTGCCTTGCCCCGTCTGTTGTGTCGGCTCGTCGTACCAGCCGATCATGCGCTCACTGACGCCCAATGCTCGCATTTCGTCGATCAGGGCCTGGCGTTCCGACGTCGGAAACTCGGCCTCGTACTGCTCTCGCCGCAGTCGTTTCGACAACTCCCATTTACGGTCCAGCGCCGCCCGTTCCTCCGGCGTGTAGCGTTCCATCAGACCCCGCGCCCTCGCGGACAGGTAGGCCGGGTCCTGCTCCGCCTGCGCCAGCAGTGTCGCGGTGTCGTCCGAAGCCGACATCATGCCGTCCACCTGTGCCGCCAATCGGTCGCGCAATTCCCGGTCGGTTTTCAACTCCGCGGCCGTCTCCGAAAGTGCGGCGCTTGCCGGCGGGTTCTCCCGAATCAACTCAACCAACGTGTCGCGGATGGCCCGTTGTAGCGCGGCGTCCAACTCAATGCCGGCGTTCTGCGCGTCGGAGTTTTGGACAGCGTTCAGATAGGGGCGGTCGTTGGCCACCGCCGTCAACACCCGTTCCTGAATGTCGGGCGGCAGGCTATCCCAATTCACGGTCGATGCTCCACTTGATGGGGATGCGATGTGCAGTTTCGCCATGATTATCGCGCCGCCGCAATCCGCCCCGCCTTGGCCTTGCTGCTACGGCGAGGTTTCTCTATGCGGAACGTGCGCTTTTCTTTCGGCCCACCTTGAACGTGCCCGTAGTTGACCCTCTCTCCGGTGGGGAACTTGACCGGCGAACCGCCTGGAATCACGCCCGGAGCCACCAGCACCGGCGACTTGTCCAGCAGCACCACCTCGGCGTCCCGCGCCATGCGAGGGCGACCGTCCGTGGGGTTCACATCGTCCAACGGCACCACCGACGTATAGACATCCCCCAGGTCTTGATACAGGTCCTGGCCCGAGAGATTGAACTGCGCTTCGTCTCCCGGTTCCGCCGCTCTTTTCGTGAGCACCACCGGGATCCCTCCCTGCGTCAGCCCTCGGGCTACCCATACTCGAACGTCCGGCGGCTCAGTGTCGGCACTCGCCGCGGTAAGCGGTTCTGCGATCGGCGGCGGCTGGTCTTCCGTGACGGCCGTCAGGGTTTCGGGTGAGTTGTCGATCTGGCGCTCTTGCATGGCGCGTCGCACCCGTTCGGCAAACTCCCGCAGCCGGTCGTTGTACTGGTCTTGGCCTGCTGGAATATCGTGGTCAATGGCAGAGTCCAGCGCGACGGCTTCTGATCCCAACTCTTCGTCGGTCAAGCGCGCAATCACGCCACGCGCCGGCAAAAGAGATCCACCTTGTTCGGACTCGTTGAACCGCTGGATAATTTGGGACCCATAATCGCTAACCGCGACGGCCGTTCGGATGTCGGCAGGGGGCGGAGCGACGGGGTCCGGCGCCACAACGTCGTCAGGCGGGGTTTCCGCGACGGTCTGGCCCCTCACGGACTCGGCCGTGGCCACCGCGTCCGGTTCCGGAACATCGTAACCATGACCCCGCAGGTATTCGTCTGCAGGAGCGTCCAAGTCGGCCTTCAAACTGGCATAGGCGTCGTTGTCGATCCCGATGTCGAGGTCTGCCGTGCGGAATGCCCCGTCGCCGTCGTCGGGCGGGCAGTTGCCCTCTCCGTAAACTTCATAGCGCAGGCATTGGTACTCACGCTCCAGGCGGCGCAGTTCCTCTTCCCGCGGCCAACCCTCGCGCATCTTCTCGTACCGCGCCAGCATGTTCCGGTTTTCCAACAGCCGCTTCGGAATCGACTGCTCCTCTTCGGTGACCTTGTTGAGCACGACCCGCAGGCGGTTGCCCACGTTGCCGGCCTCTTCCATCGCGGTGCTGTTGTACGACAACTCGGTAGTCGGACTTACCAGCGCGATCTGGTAACCCGCGTCTCCCTTGAGACCCTCGACATTCCAACCGTACCAGGTTCCCAACTGCTGCCAGTTCACCGACAGAGGCAGCGACTCCAGCGCGGACGCCAGCGCCTTGTTGCCGTCCGCTGCCTTGTTGTAGGCGGTGCCGCTCACCGTCATGTCGGTGCTCTGCGGCGACGCTTCCCGCGCCCCGATCACCTGTCGCGCCCGCGCAGCGTCCTCTTGCAGTTTCGGCAACCGGGCTTCCTGCCGTGCCACCCGGTCATCCAGTCCATCGGCGTCCTCCGCCGCCGTCGCCAACTCCGACTGGTAGTTGCGCTTCAAACCCCGTAGGTTCCCCACCTCCCGTTTCATGTTCTCGGCTTCGATGATCCGGGGATTGCCCGACGCCAGGGCGCGGATTTCAGCCGCAGACGCCGTGAATTCGCCGGCGTCTTCGATGGTGCGCGCGGTGGGGTTCCGAGTCATGAGCTGGGCGATGGACTGGCTCTTGGCCTCCAACCCCTGCCACATGAATTCGTCGAAACTGCCGGCCTGAACGTAGGTGTAGATGTCCACTCCCTTGCCGGGCGCGACGATCCGTTTCTTCTCCTTGCCATCCTCGTCAACGTAGGTCTCGAACACCGGCCCGTAGACCGAATTGCCCTGACGGATCACGCGCCCCTCGCGTTGCTCGATGTCCCTCGGTCGCCAGGGCGCGTCAAGGTGATGCAGCGCCGTGGCGCGGTCCTGCACGTTGACGCCAACCCCGAGCTTTTCCGTCGATCCCACCAGCACCCGGACGTCGCCCCGCCGGACCTTGCTGAAAAGTTCCTGCCGCTGTTCGTCTTTGGGGTAGTCATGGATGAACGCGACCTGCTGGTCCGGCACCCCCTCGCTCACCATGCGCCGCTTCATGACGCGGTAGAGGTCTTTCAGCGTCTCCTGTTCCGCCCCCGTCAACTCGTCGCCCTTGCCCTCTTCCTGATCCAGCTCGTCGTCGTTCTTGGCCGTGGACCCTTTTGGAGTACCCAGGTCGAGAAACACCAACTGGACGCCCTTGTCCGGCATTTCAGATTGGTATATCTCCGCGACGTTGACCGCCGCCAGCGGGATTTTGCCCTTCGGGTTCGGGGTGGCCGTCACCATGCTCCCGTCCACGTCTTCCCACGGCACCATGCGGATGTCCATGCTGGCCTGGCGCGCTTCGGACGAAATTTTGAGCATGTTGTCTTCGCGCGGGTCCACCTTGCCCAACGCGTTGACCCGCCTTTCGAGCGACTGCTGAAACTTCTGCAAATCGGGATACGTCGGGGCCTGCACCTGGTGACGGCGCACCCTCGGTTGGGCTTCCCGCATCTCGGGCACTTCCCGCGCCACGCGAATATCCCAAACCTCCTGCAGCAACCGCGAAAGTTCCGGCACATTGCTGAACCGCTTGAAACGGTCTACGACCTTGTAGCCGCCCTGCGGCTTGGCCTCCGCGCTGCTTTCGATCCGCCCGTAGGTGTTGGCGAATTCGTCGAAGTTCTCCATGTTGCGTTTCTTCAGGTCGTCGCCCTGGAGATAGCGCATCATGGTCCACGCTTCGGCTACCGTATTGGCAATCGGCGTGCCAGTGGCAAATACCACCGCCTCGCGCTTGAACCCGCTATCGGACTTCTCGCCCTTGCCCTGATGTCCGTAGGAACCCGGTATCCGTCCCTGCAACCATTGGGTCTTGATGTACATATCGCGTGACCGCAGCGAGTCGGCGTTCGGCAGTCCCTTCACGTCGTCGATGGCCGACGAGTAGGCCAGGTTCTTGTAGCGGTCCGCTTCGTCCACGAGCACGGCATCGACGCCCAGCTTCTCGAACCGTTCCGTGTTGGCGTCGTTGAGTTGCTGGCGCTCGGTCTGCAACGCCTGCAGCCGCGCGATGCCTTCCTGGAGACTGGCTTCCTCTGCCTTCTGCTTGCGGCTTGGTTTCTTGTTGCCGGCGTCGTCCGCCTGGTTGCGGGCAAGCAGCGACTTCCGTAGCCGGTCGACGTGCTGCTCCAACCACGCGGCTTCGGTCTGCGCTGTCAGGGGGATCGACGAAAACTGTTCGCCCGACACTATGACGCCGTCCCAATCGCCGGTGCGGACGCGGTACAGAAACGCCTCGCGGTTTTCGGGCGTGAAGTCGCCATCCTGCGGGAACAGGAACCGCCCGTTGGGGTAGAGTTCCTGGGACTGTTCCAAAAACTGCTGGTGTGTCGCCTTGGGAACCACGAACATCGGTTTGTTGGTCAACCCAAGCCGCCGGCGCTCCATCGCGCCGGCCACCAGCACCGCCGTCTTGCCGAACCCCACCTCGTGGGCCAACATTGAGGTTCCGTCGCGCATCACCCGGTAGACGGCATCCTTCTGGTGGGTGCGCAGTTTCTCCGCCCATTCCTCGGCCATGCCGGGAAACGTCAAATGGGAGCCGTCAAAGGTGCGCGCGCGGATGTTGTTCATGTAGCGGTTGTAGCGGGCCGCGCTCTGCGCCGCCCGCAGCGGCGACCGCCACAACCAATCACGGAACCCCTCGACCACCTTGTCAACCTTCTGCTGCGCCGCCAGGGTAGCGTCGCGGTCCGGCACCCGGTGTTTCTTGCCGCCCTCGTCAGTCTCTTCTTGGGTGACCCTGATGACCCCGCCCTGAAGCGCGGCCTGGATGATGTCGCCAACGCCCTTTTCCGGCGTGCTCCAATCGTCCTTGATGTCCGGCGGCACATTGCCCGCTTTGTTCAGCGACCGACCCTGACGCCAGCGCCCGTTGCCCTCATCCTTGACGAAAAACTCGTAGGGCTTTTCCTTTTCCTGGTTGCGGTTGAATGAGTACCGCCTGCCGAACGATTGGTGGGTGTAGTCGGTCCGGTTGTCGAGTATCTCCTCGGCCACAAACTGATTTATCAGGTCGTCCGTGACCCACGCCGCGCCCGGCGTGACGTAGATGTCGCCGGCGGGAATGTCCTCGGGTTGCACCTCCCGCAGCGCGTTGACGTAAGGTTCATACTTACTCTGCCCGGCGTACATCAACGCCTCGGCGTCTTCCAGTTTCTGCCGCACGTCGCCCGACAGATATTCTTCGCGGCCTTCCCAATGGCCGGTCTCCGGGTTGCGGAAAATCAACCCTTCATTCTCCAACCGCTGCTGGACTTCCACCGGCGACTGCCCCAGCATTTCGCCCATGATCTCGAAGTCGATCCGTCCCCGGTTGCCCTCCAGGTCGCGGACCGCCGCCAGCGCGTCCGCGGCCGTCTCCGCCCGGGGTTGCGGAGCCACCCGGTGTACACGCCGCTCGAAGATGTCCACGGGTTGCCAGTTATCGGTAAGGTCCGCCCGCTGGCCGCGTTTGGCAGGGGCGCATCCCTCGTCGGACTCGCATAATTCCAGCGACCGGATGAAAGTCTGGCTACCGTCGCGACGCATGGCCTTGATGTTGTCTTTGGAGTTCAGGGCGCCGTGCTTCTCGCGGAACGCGCGGTATGCGGCGTTCAGCGCCGCCCGCCGTTCCTCAACGGCGTCGGGGTCGGCCTCCGGGTCCAGCTCATGGTCCATCAACGCCGCCGCCAGGTCGCGTATGGAGAGCATCCCCCGCACCCGCGCCGCCCGGTCCTTCTCCTTGACCTCCACGGCGCGGGGTTCGCCCACGGCAAAATACTGCTTGACCTGTTTCGCCTTGCCCTTCTGGTCGATGGTGTTGAACAACTCCATCTCGTACCGCTGCTCGTACTCCATCAACCGACCCTTGCCGTCGATGAAGTAGTCTCCCGGCGAGGCCCTGAACCCCGCATCCTGCCGGCGCTCCGACTCCGCCGCCCGTTGCGCGGCCCTGATGTTGTCGTGACGGTTCCGGTAAGCGTGAACCGATGCGGCGGTGGCTGCCTTGGTCGCTCGATTGAACGACTCCGTCAAGCGTTGGGAGAAGTCGTCACCTTTGGTCAAGCCGTAATAGGGATCGGAGCCGTACATATTGCCATCGGCATGGGGAACGCCCAGGGCTTTTTCGGGATACTTGACGAAATAGGAGTTGACCGGAATCTGGGCTTCCCCGTCCTCAAACTGCATCGGCACCCGTTCCGACTCCACCCATTCCAGGTTGGGAGGGCTGTCGTCTTCGGGGTCCCGCTTGCGCAGAAAGATCACGTCGGTAACTACCTTCGTGTCGGGAAATGCGTGCGCGGGCAGACGGATGGCGTCGATCAGGTCGGCCCGTTCCGCCATGTAGCTACGGAACGGCTGCGCGGCGGGCGCGTTCATCGTGCCGGCGGTAGTCACAAACGCCATGATGCCGCCGGGCTTCAATTTATCCAGCGATTTGACAAAGAAATAGTTATGGATGCGACGGTCCGCCACCTTCCGCCCTTCGGCAACGCCGGACCCGATGAATGAGGGGTCGCTGCCGATCCCGTACCGGCCAAAGGGCACGTTGGAGATCGCCAGGTCAACGCTGTTGTTCGGGATCGCGGCGTTCTCGAACCCCGTGACCTGAACCGCGACCTCGGGATAACTGTGCGCCAATATCTGGCCGGTGGTGGTGTCCAGCTCGACCGCGTGCCACTGTGCGTTGTCGGCCAACGTATCCGGCGCCAGTCCGATAAAGCGGCCAGCACCCGCCGCCGGCTCCAGGATCACCGGATTCTGCAACTCAGACAATCCAGCGCCTTCCACCACGTCCCACATGCCCTCGACGAGTTCCGGCGTGGTGTAGTGAGCGTTCAGCCGCGACGTGCGGATCGCCTTCCAGTCAGCATCGGGGATGATGCGCTGCAACATCGTGCCCCGTTCGCTGATCCGGTTTTCCTCACCCTCCGGCGGGAAAGCATCGTTGAACGCCGTATCTCCCCAGCCCGAATACCTGCGCAACGCCGCGCGCTCGTCATCCGTGGCTTGCCGCCCGTCCTCTTCCAATTCCCTCAGAATGCGCAGGGCGCGTATGTTGGCATCCCAGCGTTCGCCGGCGGTTTTGGGTATGTCAATCTGTCTCGGCATGGTCAGTCCTCTTCCAATCCCATGACTTCGGTGCGGATTGCCCTGCGCCACGCATGGCGGTTCAGCTCGCCGCTGGCAATATGCCGGTAGGCCACTTCTCGTACCTGAGCAACCACGCTCTCGACGAAGGCGTCCCAAGTCTTTTCCCGACGCATCCGGCGGTACGCCGACCTGCGATTTTCCGACCAATACGTCGTTATTCGCTCCACAACGTAGGCGTCGCCGGGATCATAGGGTGTTGATAGGGGTGCTTCCATTGGGTCTCCTATTGGCGTTTGCCGTACCACTGGCCTACCTATCTCCGACTGTTTGACTTCTTTCCCTTTTGGCTCTGGCCGCTCTTGCGTTTGCCTCCGCCAAGCGTTGCCACTTCGTGTTTGGACAGCCACGGATGGGCCTGGAGGCTCTGCCGCGGCGAAACGGGGGCCGACCGGGGCACGCACGATCCCACGATGGTCGCCATCTTTTGCCCCTGCGACAACGAAAGATCACCGGTCGGTGAGCACGTCATCGTCACCAACGCCGAAGACAGCAGCGCCCGTCGCGCCAGCGCATCATTGATTACATCAATCACCGACTGCTTTTCGGCAAGGGACATCCGGTCCCAGGATTTTCGCAGACCGATTGCCGGCGCTGAAGATTTGGCGCTGCTGCCGCCGCCGCCGCCGCCACCGTCGCCGGAACCACTGGCCTGCCGGGCTGGTGTCCGGTATGCGCCCCCCTGTGGGGTAACCCTCAAACGTTCGACCCCAATGCTCCCGTCCGGGCGCAGTTCCAGCCTGGCAGCGTCGTCAGGGATCCCGGCAATCCCATAGGATTTGGCATAAGCGTCGATGCTTTGGTCAGCCTGCTTCCATTTCTGCTGCAACTGTTCGGCGGTGTCATTGCGGGACACGCTGGCTACTTTCGGCGGCTCCGGCGGCCCCTTCCCGGTCGTCGGCGTTATGACGGCCGGCGGTTCTGCTGGGCCGGGTTCCGCGTCCGCCAGAACCGGAGCAAGTGGGGGGGCCTCCGGTTCTGGCTCGGATGCCTCGGCGCTGGACTCCGAGGCGGGCATGGTGTCGCCGGTCTCGGGTTCCGGCTCAGCCGAGACGGGAGACTCGGGTGATTCGTCGGGCGCTGACGCCGTTTCTTGTCCCGCTGCGGCGAGGGCCTGCAACTTCTGGTGCAACTCCCGCTGCTTCCTGAACGAATATTTGTTGCCCTTGGCAGCATCCGGCGGACCGATCAGGGACTCGACGTACTCCTTTGCCAACTCATGCCTGCCCACCCAGGGGACGTCCATGCCCTGCCCGATCCGCGTGATGAGGTTCCCGCTGTGCTCCGCCTGCCGGGCCTCCAACGACCGCTCGAACCACTGGTCTTTGAGAACGCCAGTTGCCCACTGCTGGCGGGTCTCCGCGTCGTCCGTGTCAACGACCGGCGAACCGGCGCCGGTGGCGGCATCTGCGGCAGGGGACGGTTCATCCTGTTTGTCGCCAAACCCGTAGGCCGACAGGTCGAATCCTTCTGGCAACGGTTCAAACCCCTGCCCTTCCGTAGCGGGGGATTCGGCGGGGGCAGGTTCCACAACCGCATATCCGCTTTCCGTTGGCACGATCACGCGCTTGGCCCACGACATCTTGGGGCTGGTAATGCCCTCCAGGTCGTCAAGGTATGCGTTATAGCCTTCACTCGCTACCGACTTCCATTCGTCGCTATCGCGTTCAAGGCCCGACTGGTCGGCAAGCATCTCGCCATGCTGATTCGCCAACTCGTATTTGTCCGGTTCCGTGGCGGGTTCGGGAGCCTCATCCTGTTTGTCGCCAAACCCGTAGGCCGAAAGGTCGAAACCGTCCGGCAGCGGTTCAAAGCCCGATCCCTCGGCGTCGCCGACAGGTTCGGACGGCGCGGCGGACCGTTCCGCCACGTCCTCCATCGCCGCCTCCGTCGCAGCCATCAACGGGCCGGCCTCACCTTCGGTTTTGGCCGTCACGACCGTGGGACCGTCGCCCTCTTTGGCGGCCGTCAGGATCACGGTCTCGCCGGTGTCGGGGTCACGGATCGTGGCCTGGGCCATCTCTACCGATCCCTCGGATGTCGACTCGTCCGTCACCGCCGCCGCCTCAAGCGGTTCGCCGGTGTATTCGGGTTTGGTCTTGTCCCTGGTGTTGAGCGTGTGCCTGGCCGTATTGATGTAGCCCAGCAGCGTGATGCGGTCGCCGGGGTCGCCGGTATCGTACCGGCCGGCGTCAATCGCTGCTTGGGCGCTGGCGACCGCGGCCTCTAGTTCCTCATCGCTGCGGCTATCAAAGTCCGTCAAGCCGTGTTCTTCGGCCATGCGCTGCCAGCGAACCTTTTTGCGCTCCGTGCGAGCGCCGGGCGACTCAATAACCTCTACCGCCGCCTGGGAAGCAGGAACATCGTCCTGGATTTCTATGCCCAGGGATTCGAGAGCGTCTATCCCCTCCAGCTCGCCGAACGTGTAATCAGGCTTGGATCGTGTAACCATTATTTCCCCCTGCCTCCGGTGGCAGACGCCAAGCGTCCCGCTGTCGCCTTCTTATCTGGCCGTTTGCGCGGATTGCCGCCTCTTTTCCTCTCACGCGATATTTTCGGTGATGACCGAGGGCGCACGGACACCCCAGTCGCAGACGGTTGGACTTCCATCACGTCGATCCGTTTCCGATCCTTGCTTGGAGCGTCGCTGTCGCTGCTGAGCACCCTCAGCGCCATAGGGTTTCCCAAAGCCTGCTCTGTGACCAACCCTTCATCGAGGTCGTGTGTAACCAGTGTCTGCTGTTCCCATGCGACGCGACGGGGGTTCTGGCCTTGCGCCGACCGTCCGCCCTCCCACGCGCCCGTAGTGTCGGTATCCGTCGCCTTGCTGGTCTTGCCCGACGCCCGTGGGAAAATCTCAACCCACGTCTCTCCCGGCGTGACTTCCATCGTGTCCGCGATGCGGACGTGGGGCGCGGGGGCCGTCTGGTCTTTCATCGTGATGATTACGCCGGCCGGCGGGCCTATCGCCATCTCGGTGAATTGCCCGGTGTCGAGGTCGGCTACAATTCTGCTGCGCTGCCGCCATTGCACCACGCGGGGATTGCCCTCTCTCAGACTGGCTCCACCCGCGCCGCGCCGGCCGCTGCCGAAGGGCATTACGGGAACACCCATCCCGCCAGTCGGGAAGGGGAGCAAACCCGCTGACCTTCCGGTGGGCGACGGCGTTGCGGAACTCATGGCGGACCGTTGGTTGCTGACCTGGCCTCTCCCGGTGCCGCTGGTCTGTCCTTCTTCCGGTCCGGGTTCTCCCTCCCCCTCCTGCTCTTTTTCCGTTTCCTTTTCCTTCTCGGGTTCGGGTTCGGGTTCGGGCTCTGTCTCACCACCAGCTGGCGGCACCTCCGGCGGACCCTCCGGCGGCACCTCTGGCGGTACGATCGGCGGCACGTCTGGCGGCACCTCTGGCGGTACGATCGGCGGCACGTCTGGCGGCACCTCTGGCGGTACGATCGGCGGCACGTCTGGCGGGACAGTCGGCGGCACATCCGGCGGCACGGTCGGCGGCACGGTCGGGACGGGTCCAACAGTCGGAACCGCCGCCGGCGGTACGCCGGTCGGGACCCTACTCGTTACCGGCGTCACAATCTCCGGCGTCGGTTCGCCGGTCACAAACGATGTCAGGGTGGTCGGCGGCGCATTCGTGATGCCCTCCGCCCTGGCCGGCGCAAACGTCACCTGGGCGGTGGGGTATGCGGTGCCGGCCGCTGGGCCAATCTCCGCTCCCGCCAGATCGGGCGAATGCTGCACCGCCACGCCGGACGGAACTGCCCGACCGGGCGGCGTGTAGGCAATCGGAACCCCGGGATCCAGCAGGTCGGGATCATAGGCTGCCGCGGCAGAGTGCGTCACGTCCGATTGGTAGACGGTCGGAATGCCCTCCGGCGGCGTGACGAGGGGCGACTCGCCGGAAGGTCCGAACGTGAGCGTCGGCTTACCGCCGAACTGAAACAGTCCGGACTGCCCCGTATCGGCCACGTTCTTGATCTTGTTGACAAATGCTTCGGGATTGGCGACCCCTTCATTGGTCGCGATCTTTAGCAATCCGTCGTCCGTCATCCCGCTGTTCAGGCCGTCGCGGATGCGGGTGAAAGACCGGCTCTCGGCAATCAGGCCACGCCCCACGTCGGTTTTCGCGGTGAACGACAGCGGAGTCCCGTCCGAGGCGCGGAAAATCTCGAAGTCATTAGCCAACGATGGGTTGCGGTCTATGGCGCCCTCGATGTAGGCGTTGCGTTGCCGGCCGGCAATCCCGCCCCAGCCGGTCAGCGGTACGTCCTCCAATCCCACCTTGGCAATGTCACCCAACGGCGTGAACCCGGTCTTCGCGCTGCCGTACCGCATCAAGTTGGTCGCGGCCTCGGCCCCGATTTCCCATGCCGTGAGCTGGCCGATCCGCTCCGGCGTCAGGGCTTCGATTGGCTCCAGCGGGAGCGCAGCGCCCAGCAGCACGTCGATGGCCGCTTCCGCCCCGCCCTGGACAACCGTATCCGCCGACTTCCCGACGAGGTTCTGCGCCCCCGGATTGGCCAACCGGCTCAATCCCGGAGCGCGGGACAGTCCCCGGGTTAAGCCGCCTGCGCCCCTGCTCGCCCTGGAACTTATATTCATCACGGAGCGTGCGACCAACGGAACCTTGAACGCGCCGGCGGTTCCGACCAGCGTCGTGGCGAGCTCGGCTCCGGTAATCGCGTATTCACCCATCCGCCGCTCCCCGGCTTCCATCCGCGCCAGTTCTGGCCAGGTCAGGTCACGTTCGTCGGCAAAACTGGGGTTGTAGTACGCGTCGCGAGCGTTCCCGCCTACGCGGACGCTGGTGCCCGCTGGATACAGGTACGAGCCCAGGAACGCCACCGCTTCCGGGTCCAAATCGCCCTGGTTCACGACTCGATTGGCCCATTCCTGGGCGGTCTCCTGCGCTCCGTCTGGTTTGGTATATGGCCGGAACCAATCTTGCGCGGTCATGACCTCGCCCCGCGCTTCGACCCTCCCGTCGTCACGGATCACGGCCGGCAGAAGAGCGCCGGGGGCCTGCTGCTGCTGGAGGTGCATAACCCGAAGCACTTCTGCCTCGTATGCTGCGTCATATTCCGGGTCGGTCATCCCCGGTTTCCGCTCAAACACCTTCGCTTGTACGTAGTCTTCCAATCCCTCAAATCCGTACGGAATGCCCAGGGCCGCTTTTTCCTTGTCGCTCAACCGGTCCACGACCTGGTCAAGAAGTTCATCAACGACATGATCCCGCAGTTCGGGGTTTTCCAGGCTGTAGCCGAATTCTCCCAACCCGCCCAGGTCGCTGCCGTCAAATTCCCCAAATTCCCCCAACGGAGCAAGGCCCGTCGCCCGCCTGTCGCTGGCCACGTTGACCTGCGCCAAGTGGACCATCTCCTCCTGGCTCATGTTCTCGATGGTGTCGGCGTCGTAGCCCTTCGCCTCCAGATACGCCATGACCTCCGACTGCGCGTTCACAATCGCTTGCCCGCGACTGGCTGGGCTCACCGCCTGCTGGTCGCTGGCCACGTTCACGTCCACCAGCCGCATCATCTCGGCCTGGCTCATATTCTCGATGGTGTCGGCGTCGTAGCCCTTCGACTCCAGATACCCCATGACGTCCGACTGCGCCGCCGCCCCTGCCTGTTGGTCGCTGGCCACGTTCACGTCTATCAGGTTGTCGATCTCGGCCTGGCTCATGTTCTCGATGGCGTCGCCGTCGTAGCCCTTCGACTCCAGATACCCCATCCGGTCCGACTGCGCCGCCGCCACCGCCTGTTGGTCGCTGGCCACGTTCACGTCTATCAGGGTGTCGATCTCGGCCTGGCTCATGTTCTCGATGGCGTCGCCGTCGTAGCCCTTCGACTCCAGATACCCCATCCGGTCCGACTGCGCGAACGCCACCGCCTCCAGCGCGGCCGCCCGTTCCTCCTGCTGCCGCGACAGCACTTCGCTGGGCGTCTCGCCGGTGCGGTCGGCCTCCGCCAAGGTCTCTTCGGCGTAGGCCCTCGGAACGCCGTCGAAATCGCCGCTGGCCTCCTCGTCGGCCATGCCCGCCTGCAGTTGCTCCGGCGTCAGGCCGTACTTCGCCGCGTACTCGACAAATTCGGGGGTGAATGCCCGTTCCACACTCGCCGCGCTCTGGCCATCGGCCGGCGCTGGCAAATCAGGACCGGCGCTCAACAGTTGCTCGGTCCCCGCCGCCTGATTGCCGCCGCCCGATACGGTGGCTGGGCGCAGACGATCCGGCAATCGCCCGGTGGCGGCGAACGCCTCGAACTCGGCGGAGCTGAACCCCTCCGGCCCCGCAACGTCCTTGAGTTCCCCAAAGGCCGCGGCGCGTTGGTCGATGGGGTTGTTGGGGTCACCGGCGCGGCGGGCCGCGTTTTCGGCCAACAACCGCGCCTCTTCCGACGCCAGAAACCGATCCCATTCGGTATCCGGCACCGGCCGGCTGGTGGTTGAACCGACAACGTTGCCCTGGGCGTCGATGCCGATCTGAACATCCGCGTCCGGGTCGGTCTGCTCGTACCCCTCGCCCGTGTCGGTCCACACCTGCCCCCGCGTCAGGTCTTTCATGCGGGCGATGTTGCTCTGCTCCTGCTCCGACTGCCCGCTGCCCACTGCCTCACGCAACGTCCGCTCGGCGGCGGCGAGCGCTCCCGGCGAATACCCTTGTTCCCGGAACTCCTGAACGGCCCTTTGTACTGCGGCGTCGGCCTCCTGACGCCATTCCGTGGCATCTTCCGGCGCGTTCGGGCTCTTGAGGTAGTCGGCCTTCACCTGATCCCAATATTCGGGCGGTTGGGCGCGTTCAATCGCGGTCCCCCCGCCTAGCAGGTTCTCGACGGGAGCCGCAACCCCCGACGTGTCGGCGGACGCCGGCTGCGCCCCGCCACCGAGCACATCCATCGCAAGCATGGTCTTCTGCTCGACGCTCATGTGCGCCACGGCTTCAGATTGCTCTATCGCGGCCAAGACCCCCTCGGGGCCGGCCCCGGCTTCCAACAACCCCTCGATCTGGTCGGCCAGCAGCTCCCGTTGCTCCGGCGTCAACGTTGCCGCCGCATCGGAGTGCGTCAGCGCATCACGCACGGAGTCGGCGCTTGGGGGGTCTTCTTCCTGCTGCGCCCTGTTCAGCTCGCTCAAAACCGCCATTTGCTCGGCTTCGGTCAACCCTTCAAACAATTCCCTCGTTTCGGGGTCCGCCAGGAGTTGCTCCAACCTTTCCGCAGCCTCGGCCTCCCGGACATTATCGTAGGTTGGAGTCGACGGAACATCGAGCACGGTGATCGGGGTGTCCAATACCGCCGCTTCGAGCGGCCTATTGAGGTCATACTCACTGCCGTCAGAGTAAACCCCGAGGACCACGCCCTGGGAGCCTTCCTCACGCCGGCTGTCCGACCGGCCATCCCCGTCCGCGTCCCGGCCAGCGCCGTCATTGCCCCGCGTCGTTTCGTTGGGGTTCCCGCCAAACGCATCATTCGTTGCCCCCCCAACATAACCGCCGAATCCCTCATCATCGTAACCGCCGTAGCCGCCGCCCTGGTTCCCCTGATTGCCCTGGTTCTGAACCGAGTCGTATTGGCCGTCGCCGTCGTCGTCGCCGTAGGTTTCGTCGTCCTCGGTGCCGCCCTGACTGCCCTGGTTCCCCTGATTGCTCTGGTTGCCGCCGCCGCCCTGGTTGCCACCGCCGCCGCCGCCGGCGTTGGGGTGATCGTCGTTGCCCCCGCCCTGGTTGCCGCCGCCCTGGTTGCCACCGCCGCCGCCGCCGGCATTGGGGTGATCGTCGTTGCCCCCGCCCTGGTTGCCGCCGCCCTGGTTGCCACCGCCGCCGCCGCCGCCGGCGTTGGGGTGATCGTCGTTGCCCCCGCCCTGGTTGCCGCCGCCCTGGTTGCCACCGCCGCCGCCACCGCCGGCGTTGGGGTGATCGTCGTTGCCCCCGCCCTGGTTGCCGCCGCCCTGGTTGCCACCGCCGCCGCCACCGCCGGCGTTGGGGTGATCGTCGTTGCCCCCGCCCTGGTTGCCGCCGCCCTGGTTGCCACCGCCGCCGCCGCCGCCGGCGTTGGGGTGGTCGTCGTTGCCGCCGCCCTGGTTGCCACCGCCCTGGTTGCCACCACCGCCACCGCCGCCGCCGCCGCCGCCGGCGTTGGGGTGGTCGTCGTTGCCCCCGCCCTGATTGCCGCCGCCCTGGTTGCCACCGCCACCGCCGCCGCCGCCGCCGGCGTTGGGGTGACCATCATTCCCGATGCGGAGCATCATGGCGATGCCCAGCTCGTCACCATATTCGTAAGGGTTGAGATTCAACGCCATCGACATTTTCTATACTCCGCGCCACCGGCTTGTTTTGTAGTTCCATCCTATGGGGCGGTTCTGGGCAGTACAATAATTATGCGCCGGCAACTGTCTAAGCAAATCAGGGTAAATGAACCTCACCGTGTCATCATCCAAATGGCGGTAATCAACTGAATGCCATCTCCCACACCGACCAGATACGGCCCAGGAGCCGCGTCGTGGTCGTCGGGGATCGTGATGACGCCAATGTGCGGGAACCCGCACAACCCCAGGCCACACCGCTTGTAGTCCGAGAGATACGAGCCGTCGAAGTAGGCCGCCCCCTGGTCAAACGGCGGCTGGCCTGACCACTGTAGCTGTACCCTGGTCCCGGGCGCTCCCGATGCCGGCGTGAGTGTGATGGTCACTCCGTCCCCCGGGCTAGCCGCCTCGGGCGTCGGTGTCGGCGCGACCGTGGCCGGAACCTCGACCGTCACTGGAACCTCAATCGTCACCGGTACCGGAACCTCTACCAGCATCGGAACCTCAATCGTCACCGGGACTTCCCTCGTCACTTCGGCAGTAACCATCACTTCCTCGACCACGGGAACCTCGACCGTTACCGGAACCGCGACCGTTACCGGAACCTCCTGGATCACTTCCTGGGTGACGATCTTCTCCTCCACTACCGGTGCCGGGGCTTCTCCGCTCCTGCCGCAGTACCACCCCCCGCACATCCCGCCCAGCAGCATTCCCGCCAGAAGGCTGAGCGCCGCCCACCGTACCGGGTTCGCCCTGATGCGATCCATCAACGTGTTTAGATAGGCCGTCATGCTTGTCCCTGCCATATCCGTATTGGAGACAACGCCGGGAGGGCTCGCCCTCTGTTGACCCTGATTGTCCGTATCTCACGCGGGGTTGCTGCCGTTTCGTTCTCATCCGGTCCAACTTGCTCATGGCCACATTGGATACATTGCGAATACGAGCCATATCTCGGGTCTGCCCGGTCGATAACGTCTCCGGCGCCGCAACGCCGGCACTCGCGGATGCGTTTTCCCACTCTGCCCTCCTTTTCCCCGTTGGGCCGCCGCTCGACCTTAAGTGTCCAGCAGCTCCGTTAGAGGTTCGCTACCGACACATTTCTGGGAATTAGCACGGCTGCCTTATCCGTGTGGTCGTACTCGCATCGGCATATCCGCAAGAAAACCGGCGGCTCGGACTCCCGTTTGTGCGTCAATCGGGCGCAGTATTGTTCAGCGTCCTGGCGGTCGGGAAACGGTTTTGACACCCACACCATCTGGAGACCATCCCCCTCTCTTCTCTGGAGTTGGCTCAACCGCGTGTCGGGGGCGTGGTGAAACCCGATGACGCCGGTGTTCAGCACGTAAACGTAGTAGGGTCGTTCCTTGCCACGACCCCCTGCCGATTTCCTCATCCTAATAGCCTCCGTCTACGGTTTGGTTTTGCTTTTGGCGTTGCCAATATTCCCGGTAGCGGGTGTTCCATTCGTCCTCTATTTGGTCCATGACCCGCCGGTATTCTTGTGGCGATTCTTTCGCCAATGGCCAGTTCTCCGACCGCCAGGCGTTCAGGAATTCATCCCGCGCCCGGTAGTATTGCTGTAGACCTTCAGGATCGGGGTCGTCTTGCAGACCCGCGACCCCCGCGCTGCGAATGACGGACTCGTAGGCAATGTCAGCGACCGGCACGGCGGGTGTAGGCCATTCCATAACGACCTCCCTACGTCCGTCGCAGGCAACCGCGGCCGCGGCCATGACGATGGCGGCCGTGATGAACGCCACTACGGATAAATGCGTCATAGTCATCTTCACCTACTCCGTTTGCGGGGTCGTCCGGCCGTGCCGGAAGGGGACCCGACCTGGGCTCCCGCATTTTTTCTCTGCTGCCTCTTGGCGGATGCGTAGGCTTTCTTGCGTCTCCAATAGCCGGCGTCTCCACGAGCGGTTCCGCCGCCGCCGGCCGACCCTTCGACCTGCGCCCCTGGCAGGTTGTAGGCCACCGAGGCGCGGCGTTGCCGAGACCCGGCACGAGTGCGCTTGCGTCCCAGGTGGGCAAAAGGGTCCATTCCCGCCGGGTGGGACGGCACCCGCGCATTGCGGGCATACCATGACTTTCGAGCCATTGATCTCCTACCTCGCTTGTTATTTTTTAAGCAGCATCCCGAGAACGAACGCCGCCCCCGCCGCCAGTAGCACGGACAGGTACGCCCAAACGGGCAACTGGAGCACAATGCTGGTGATTAACAGCAGAGCGATGGTGGCAATGCCCGCTACGATGGGTTTCTTGGTGATCCCCCAGATTGTCGGTACTACGATGAGTGGCACGGCGAACAGAATTACGCCCACCGTCTGCTTCAACCGCGTGGTCAGCCAACCCCGGTCAATCAGCGGTTCCGGCGCTGCCTGGATGTAAACGCCCGACACCCCGACTCCCACACCTACGTCTTGGCCGTGGCCTGTAATCGGGGCCGCCAGCAGCTGCACCGGTTTGGTGCTGGCACATCCTTCGATCAAAAGGCTTTCTCCCGACCTGATTGACGTTGGCCACCTCACCAACTTCGCCGCCTCATCGGAAGACATATTTTTGTGCTTCCCTGAGCACTTGCCCCAGGGCGCGATGGCCGCCGGCATCCACACATACCAGTCCCCCGGTGGGTCGAACACTATGGTCATGCGCGTTTGTCCCAGCACCAAGCCGGCATCCAACGGGGTCCAGTCCGGTTCGTTGTCGTAGTATTTGCCGGTACTGACTATCGCCCGAGGGACTGCCCCGTAGGACTGTACGCAGGTGCGAGGCGTTATGCCCGCCCCGGTCAGCGTGATGGAGGCTTTGTAGTTCAAGCTGGTCCCGCAACCTTTGATTCCGATCTGGTGACAACCCACTCCGAATGAGAGCGTCGCGGGGCTTGTGCATTGGAGACTGTTTATGCTGCTCCAGAGGCTGATGCGAGAGTTGGCGTCTCCGGCGGTCAGAGTGGACGCCCCTGGCACACAGAACAGGTAGGGTCCGGCATGGGGCGTTCGGGCGGGAATCACTCCCAACGACGGCGTGGCGAATTGGCATCCTTCACCCAGCGCTCCAGCTACCAATGAGGACGCGAGTTGGGACCACGCGCCCGCACCTTCCCCGTTCACGGCCCGCACCTGCACACTGTAGATGTTGCCGTCCTTGAGTCCGGTTATCGTCGTCGTGGTTGATGTTCCGGCGTGAGGCCACATTCCCCACTTGAGGGCGAGTCCGCGCGAAAATTGCACATCGTAACCGGTGACCGCCGTCGCGCCCGTCCTCGCCGGCTCCTCCCATGTGACCGTCATCTGCCGCTGCGAAGTCGTTATCGTGGGCCTGGGCACCCGTCCGGGGGTTCCGGTGGGCGTGTCCCTGGTTACGGTCACCGTGTAGGTCTGCGTCGCGGTCCCGTCCTCGGCGGTGACCACCACTGAGACCGTGGTATCACCTTCCGTCAGACTGATTGACGCCGATGCGCTGCCGCTGGTCGTGGGAGCGCCGTCCACGGTGATGGTGGCGGCGTCATCGGTCGCCGCGGGGGTCACGGTGATGCCGGTCACCGTGGCCTCAACGTCGGCCGTGTACGTCGCCGTCGCCGTGGCAAAGACCGGAGTCAGCGTCCCCGCGCTCAACGTCAGCGCCGAAAGGGTTGCATCGGTTGAAAACGTGGCCCTGGTTACGGTCACGGTGTAGGTCTGCGTCGTGGTTCCGTCCCCGGCGGTGACCACCACCGAGACCGGGTTATCACCTCCGGTCAGACTGATTGACGCCGATGCGCTGCCGCTGGTCGTGGGGGAGCCGTCCACGGTGATCGTGGCGACGTCCTCGGTCGCCGCGGGAGTTACGGTGATGCTGGACACCGTGGCCGCAACGTCGGCCGTGTACGTCGTCGTCCCCGTGGCAAAGGTCGGGGTCAGCGTCCCCGCGCTCAACGTCAGCGCCGAAAGGGTTGCAACGGCTGACGCATCTGGCACCCACGCCAATCCTGACGGACCAAATACGCCGGTTTCCCCCGCGTCCGTCCATGCGCCCGACGTCAGGTTAACCGTGTTCAGGCTCGCCGAAGAGATGCCCACCCCGTACATCGTCGTGCCGTTCCACGCCATATCTCCTGGCCTGGACCTTCTGGTTCTGCCCCCGTCCTCATAATCCGTCCATGCGCCCGACGTCAGGTCCACCGTGTACATGCTGTCCGTACGCCCGTCCACCCCGTACATCGTGCTCCCGTCCCACCCCATGTATTGCGGCAAAAACTGGCCGGTGCCCCCCACGTCCCTCCATTCGCCCGACGTCCGGTTCACCGTGTGGGTGCTGTCAGAAACGGTGTCCACCCCGTACATCGCGCTGCCGTTCCACTCGATCCCTACCGGACCGTCTGTGCCGGTGCCCCCGCGCCGCGTCCATGCCCCCGTCGCCAGGTCCACCGTGTGGGTGCTTTTCGTATCCCCGTCCACCCCGTACATGGTGTCGCCGTCCCAGGCCAAACTTAGCGGGTAGGACGTGCCGGTGCTCCCGCGCAGCGTCCATTCCCCCGTCGCCAGGTTCACCGTGTAGGTGCTGTCCGACTGCGTGCTCGTTCCGTACATCGTGCCGGATGGGGCCTGGGCGGGTGGCGCGGCGCGAACGTCGAACAGCGGGCTGGCCAACCCGAAGCCACGGAATAGGGTCGAAGGACCTCCGCCCCCAACCGTCTTTGACGTATTGGTTTTGACTGACGTGTACCCGACGAGCTTGCATCTGCCCAGGTCGACCCTGCCGGGCGACAGGCATTGGTTTTGTTTGCCGGCGTCAGACCGGTACAGCTCAATGTCGTATGACACGTTTCCTGGGGCAGTGTCGGGTACCGGCAACTTGACTACGAGGTCGGGGTCTCCGACCGACGCCCCTCCCGCCGTTGCTATCGAAACCGTGCGCCCGAATTTGTCGGGCACGTCGTTTTTGCTGTCGGAGCTGCCCCACAGAGTCCCCCCGTCGCGCTTCCAGCGGACGATGTACTCCTCGCCTGGCGCGAACCCGCGGGCGTAGGATTCTGGGCTCGATGGGTCTCCCCAATGGACGATGATGCGGTTGGGGGCGTCGCTCCACGCGGCAAGGTGCGCGGGTCTGCCTTGCGCCTCTGCCCCGGGAGACCCCAGCGCCAACGCGCCGACCGCTATCGCCAGCACAACCCCCGATGCCGCCAGGAGCCTCCATGCCCTCATCGCTGCAACCATCAGGCCGGCGTCCTTACCGCCGCGTCAGAATGCCGATGACGATCCCCACGATGGCGGCCGCGATCGACGCGAGCGCAATCCATCGCATCGCCACTCCGATAATCCCCATCGGTCCTCTGGCATCGAAAATGTCGTAATTCATAAACAGCAGGCGGTTCAGTATCTGCCACGTCCCCCAACCCTGTCCGACCAGCCCCGTCAAGTCGCCAGGGTTGTCCACTCCCCGGCCGAACTGGTCAAAATCCTGGTACTGTGTGCCGGCCACGATGTCAGGCACGAAACACCAGTCCGGCGGCGGTTCGTATAGGCACAGCCTCCGGTCTCGCTCCTCTCTTTCGTATCCCGGAAAGTCCAGCGCGTAGTAACTGGCTTCTCCAAGGATGCAAAAAAGATGGAACGCCACGAATGAAATGATGGTCCCCCTGGTCAGCGTCATCGGTCCGTCTCTTGTTCATCCAATCCAACCGCGTCCGCGCACCAAAATGAAGCCCATGAATCCGAACAGCACCAGCGGCAAAAACCTCTCGGGCAATTCCAGTCCCGCCATCTCTCCGCCCAGGCCGGACCACATCGCGAAAAAGAAGAACGCGCCACCCGCGAAAGGCCACGGTCCCACTGCCCCCCCGGTCGCCTTCCCGACAGCGAATATCACCGCTGCCATAACCGCCGCAGAGATCAACAGCCATAAACCCTGCGCGTATGCCCAACTGGTCCAGTGAGCCCCCGTTCCCAACCGCTCCGCAAGCCAGAACCCGAATCCTTCCAGTTCCCCGCCGCGGCGCAGGGCGGCGTTCACCGTCCCGTCTCCGTGTTTGGTTGGCGCAAGATCCGGCACCATGCTCGTGATATTGGTCGAAATCAGTTGTTCGGCGCTGAATGGACTGTACGCCGACTGTCCGGAGGGGATCACCACGCGGTTGTTGTCCACGTTGGAGACGGTGGCGGAATATGGCGCTCCCTTCTGGACCGCCCTGACCCGAACTCGGGATGCGTCGGACGAAGCAGGAGCCCTCCACGAATGCGTCCTCTCCACCGCTCCGTTGGTCTCCTCCGTGCGCCCTGCCGTCCTGCCGTCCGTGATCAGCAGTTCGTAGTAGTCGGCTTCCGCTACTCCCGTCCACTGGACACGTATCTCCACCTTCCCGTCTGCTCTTTCCATCACCTGGGGAGCGGTCTCCCATGCAGGCACGGTGTTGGTATAGAACAAGGTTTCTCCCCACGGCGTCGGCGTCGGGAGCCGCGGCGGTTGTGCGGTCGGTACGGGTGTCGGCGGCCTCGCCACGCCCCCGACCGGCGTGGGTGTACGGAATAAATTGGCCGGCGCTGCCGCCGGCAACGGTGTGGGAGTTACGGTCGCCTCCAACTCCACACGCGGGGTGAGGGTTGGAATAGGCGGAGTGGGCGTCGGGAAATCCGTCGTGGCGGTGCCGCAAAGGTAGTGTCCCGAATAGGTGCTGCGACTGCCCGGGCTGCCAGTCAGTCGGTCCACTACGTAGAGGCAGATTCCGTACTCCGTGCCGGCATCCAGATTGCCGAAGACGGCGGGAGGAGCGATGTACTGCTGGCCGTTTGCGGTGCTCACGTAACTCCACTGGAGCAATTTGGCCTGCGACCGTATGTCCCTCAACTCCAGCAGATAGGTTCGGTGGCAGCACATCTCGAAGGTCGCCACGATCTGGCCCGGTCCTCCCTCCACCCTCAAATCAACTTCGCTGGCGAATTCGGGCCAGACCGTCGGCGTCGGAGCCGGTTTCCCCGCTGGAATATGTCGCGAGACCGTCAAAGCGTGCCCTCTGAACGGAGCGGTTTCGCGCCGGATGGTAAACCCGACGTTCGACGTTTTAGTTGGAGTGAGCGTCATGGTTATGGATCCCGCGGCCAGCGGCTGTCGACTCTCACGGAAAGCGTATGCCCGGCCTGCGGCGTAGGTGCTGTCCTCGACTGTGATAGTCGCTCCCTGCGCCGGTTCGACCGTGTATCGGTTCGACGCGTCGCCCCGATAGTTGATTGTGATCGTTGCGGTGGGCAACCCCACTTTCAGGTCCATTTCACTGAATGGAGGAGAGATCGAAAATAAAGGTTCCGACGACGCCCAATGCTCAACTCCCCGCAACGTCAGGCACCCGGTGGCCCCATAGGTCTCGGTGATGGCGGGGTCCGTGGAGACGTAGGACACCGCCCCCTCCGCGTCCGTGGTCAACTCCACGTCAACATCGGCGCCGGAGTCCCCGCACTCTATGATTCGGTCACGCTCGTCCCGATACCAAAGTTTCAGGGACACCCCCTCGTTGGGAACTCCGGTGTCGGCGGTCGCCGTGACGGTGGTGGATGCCACTTCCACCGTGAAGTCGATGCCCGACTGAGCATGGGCCGGCGCGGGGGGCCACCCGAACATTGCGGAACCTGCCCAACTTGCCACGAGGACCAGCAGCGCAACCCATGACACCCTTCCCCTGGTGGGGGTCATGGTCAGAAAGCCCCGGTCACCGCGTCAGTAACCGTGAAACCCGATTGCAGTTGGATGAATATGGCGACGACCATTATCAGGATGATGATCCAGGCTCCGATTTCGTTCACCGGAAGCTGCCGGCCCTGCTTTTTCTTGGTCCATTGCTGCTTGATCTCGCCGGCCTTCTGGATCATGGAGCCGTCGGCCGCAGTTGTCCTGGCCTGCGCACCGTCGAACAGGTGGTCGCCGTCCGCCATCAGGGTTTCTATGGCGTCCCCCGACGCCGACCCGACAGCGTCGTCTGCGGAATCGAGCCGGTCCATTGCCACCGGCGCACTGCCGCCCCGCAGCGGCAGTTCCAGAACCTTCCGCGCCGGCATGACCATCAGGTTTTCGCGTGTGATGTGTACCGCGTACCCACCCTTCAACCCCCCTCCCCTGATGGTGGAACCCCCGAATGCCTGGGAGTTGACGGCGTGGTTGAGGATCGCGGTCTTGAATTTCAGCTTGTATTTCAGCCGCGTCCCCCGCTCGTGCAATTGCAGGGCATAGAGGTCCGCAAACGCCACCTTCCACATGGACCATAGCGTTACCGGCCAACCCGCCAACGACAACGGAGCGCCCACTCCAAACATCAACCCCAACACCCACCACCAGTTGAACCAATGCCCAATCACCGCCACCGGTACGCCCTTCACCACCTTGTAGCTGATCTGCTTATCATCGACCACCAGGAGCACCAGCAGACCGATGAGCAACATGATTCCCATTCCCACGGCCGTGAACAACGGATAGACCCATCCGCTTGCCCAAAAGGACTTGCCTCCAATTCGGGCGGTCAGCACCTGGTACTGCCGGCGCACCGCCTTTCTATTCACGACGCCATACCAGGGAGCGGTCGAAAACCCAACGTAGGCGGTCAGCATCGGTTCCTGCCGCGACCATGCCTGCAGCTCGGCCCAATCGCCCAGACCGGATGATTCGTCCGGCGGTGGATTGGGGTCCGCGATCACTTGGCGGACGTACCGGGCTTCTTTGGCGTCTATCCCGGCGCAGTAGGCGTCCACTTCCGCTTTGTCGGCGTCTTTCAGCGACAGCGCCGCCATGTGAATACTCGCGGCGTCCGCCTCGACGTTGGTGGCGTCGTCAGGGAGAAAGTAGGCTCGCATCAACCGGCGGAACCGGTCGCGGTCGGCCTGACGCCCTTCGGATTTCAGCCAGCGTTCGTAACGGGCTGTCGCCGGCCGGTTGGGATGGGCGCGCAAATACCGCGCCACTTCCGCCAGCGGTAGGTCGTGCAGGTAGGGGCCGTGCGGCTTCATCCGCGATGGAGGCTTGGGCAACTCCGGCAATTCTTCCCACCAGGGGTTGGTGACGGGTGTACTCGCTGCCATGCGCTCTACCCTCCTGGGTTTGTGTCGTCAGGAGGAACCGGCTCGAGGGGTACCGGAGTCCCCAGGTAGTTGTAACGTAACGGTTCCAACTCCTCCGGTGGGCCTTGAGTTGACGCCGGCTTTTCCACCACCTTCGGCTCCACGATGAAAGGAGCGACCCCGTACACGATGACAAAGACCACCGAGACCGCGACCATCACTATCCACACTGCCGAGATGCGCTGAAACAGCGACGGCTTATGAAAGTTCAGGTGGCCACCGGACGCGCTCTTGTACCATGCCTCTGCGGTGCGGTTGACCCAACTATCGGCGACCTCGTTTTTCTCGCTCACCGACACGTACTCATTCCCAATGGAGTAGGGAGGGTAGTTCGGGTTGCCGTACTGGAGCGCCATCACGATCTGCGGGTCGGTGATGACCCAGTTGTTGTCCTCGCTCACCAGAACGCCCAGCTCATTCCGCACCCGCCTGTCCTCTACGATGTCCCAATCCGCTTTGAAAACGGTCAGGACATCATTCGCCTCGTGGTCCGGGACATTTTTGATTTTGTTTTTCTTAGGCAACCTGCACGCTCTCCTGCTGCTGGCGCTGTTTTGCGATTATCGGCGGCGGTCCTTCATACACATTGATGGGTATCGTGGTTACCACTGTCCTTCGTTCTGCTGCCGGTTTGTCCATTTCTTCCGGCGGCAACGCGGTCGCCTGCAACCACACCGTGCCGGGCTCACCGGGGTAAAGTGGCCGTTCAACGTAGGCCTCCAACCCTCCCCACGAGAACATCCGGAACACCTCCAGGAGCATCTGGTATTCCGGCCACCTTTCCTCTACCGTGGGTTGTTCTGTGATGGTCGTCATTTTTCAACCTTCCTTCGTTTTGCGGAAGCGGCCGCTACGATAAACCGTTGCCGCCGGCGTCTCGGGTTGCCGATATTCGTTGACCGCGGCAACTGCTTTTCGCCAGGATCTCGTGTAACGCTACTCGGCTCTGCTGTAACCTATTTGCGACGCCGACAGCGCGTCTTGGGACAATCGCTTCTCGCGCTGTCGGCGTTCAAAGAACCCCTGCGTAATCCTCTGCTCTTCGATGGTTCCCCCTCCCCGGAAGTTTTGCAGGATCCGCGCCAGCGTCGCCTGGCGCTTCCCCGCCCGCTGGCCGGCGACGCTCGCCATGCACACGGCGTGCAGTTCCTGGCCAAAGTACGGCGCGATGGTGTTCTTGAGCCCCGACGAGTCCGGGTCGACCGGCATCGCATACAGGTCCAGCAGGTACGAATAGTCGAACGAGACGCCCTCCCCAATCGCCCGGTCCCACGCCGTATAGATGCGCTGCACATGCCTCTTCGTCGACTCCATCATCGACCGGCAGGCGTCGAGTCGGGCCTGCCCCTGGTAGCGTTGCAACAGGCCCACCCGGCTCACCGCCCGACGCAGGTAGGGACCGTCCCTTGCTTCGTCCAGGATCTCCGGCGCATGTTCGCTGGGCACCCAATAGGCGGAGCCCTTGTCCTCCTGCGACCAAAACGTCAACGCAGCATCCAACAAACGCACCTCCAGCAGCAGCGCGTCCACATGCTGCTGACGGTTGTTGCCCGGCGCATGGAATTGCCACCTGGCCAGGCCGTCCAATAGCAGCACCAGCTCCAGCAGTTGAGGGTCGGAAAGGTCGGCGTCCTCGATGATCGAATTGAGCGTCCGCTGGGACATTTCCGAGGCGATGTCGGTCTGCTTGTACCAACGAGACAATCCGCCGCCGCCGTCCTCGTCGTCACCCGTGCCGTCGTCCACCGCGACCATCCGCGAACCCGCCGGTCGGCCGGCGTGTCCGTAGGCGTTGCGGTTGCCGAGAATCTCCACCAACAGTTCCTCGTCCTCCACGCTCATCGTCGTCGGCGCCAGCGGGGAGGCCAGGGTTCCCATGTGCTCTTCCATGCGGTCCACCACATCGTCTATATCCCGGCTTACCATCGGGTCACCTCCTCTGCAGCCGTTCTCGCAACCCTCCGCCTCCGTTGGCGGGCCGGGACTGCTTCTCAATCCACGCCTCCTGCATCTTGTCCAAAAACGGCGCGTACAAATTTTTGAGGTCGTGGTTCGGGTGAAATCCCTGAGTGTTCGGCATTCCCAACTTGCGACCGAAGGCATAGGCCAGGTCCGACGCGCTCCATGCCCTTACCGTGTCGGCGAATTCCTCTGCCGCCTGGTACATGGCGTCTTCAACCGTCTCCCACGATTCATATTCGCTATAGGGGTCAAGGGACCCCACCAGGTAGAGCTTCCCCAGGTCATTCAGCACGACGTCAATGGCCGTGTCCTCCTCTCCAGCGTTGGGCACATCCGCCGCGAATTCCATTGCCCTCCCGTCGTCTATGGCTTCGCGCATCGCTGCGGCCCCCAACTCGAATGCCTGGCCCAGCTTGAAAGTCTCAAACGTGTTGTACACGGCACTCGCCCGCAGGAGGCTGAACGGATCGCGCCGCTCGATGTACCGCTTGACTGAGGGCCGCAGACTGCCCCCCATCGTCTCGGCGTAGAACTTCGTGCCCCAGGGCTTCGGCCCGTAGGTCCACGTCGTCATGTATGCCCAAGACGGCAGCTTGTACTTGAACTTGTTGTACGCCTCGGGGTCCCACTTGTTCCCCTTGACACCCGCCGGCACCGGGTAGATCAGCCAGTCCACTTCCGCCCGCAGGTCATACGAAATGGCATTTTCCTGCTGGCTTACAAAGTAGAAGGGGATGCCTCTCTTGCGGGACATGGACAGGGTTTGCTGCAGGAGCTGGTTGCGGTGGGAGCCCTGGCCGTACTTGCTGGCCATCATGTGAGCCTCGTCCATGATCGCCACCATCGGGGGGTCCCCGCGCTCCGCCAGCAGATAGAAATCCCGTGGGTCTTCCAGGAAGTAGCCAAAGGCCGCGTCCGCCATGTTGTGGACCACGCGGAACCCGTTCTCCGTGTGCTGCACCCCTATCTCCACCGCCAGCAGGGACTTGCCCCATCCCTTATCCCCTGAAATCAGACACGTCGTGAATCCCAGGTTCACCTGCTCGGCATACGGGTTCAGCAGGTCGAACCGTCGCCACATATCACCTGCGATGGCGATCCGCTGCTCCTTACTCCAGAAGTCCCGCGAGTCCTGGCCGGCCTGGGCCACCGTTATATCGGGGGTCATTTTGATTGCCATAGCCATGCGGCATTCTCCAAACCAACCTTCTAATATGACTTTAAGATTAATAACGCGCTAATATAGGGACATCGTCCGTATTTCTTTTATATATATCTCTCTCTCGCGCACCCTCGCGCACCCTCGCGCACTCGCGCACTCTATCCGTTCTCGGAGAGCAGGGCCTCCAGGTCCAACCGCATGGGCCGTTGGGCATGAATGGCGTCGATGACTTCGTTGACACGGGACAGGCGCTGCTGGTAGTACCGATTCAGCCCGGTCAACCGATCCTTGATGCCGGTGGCCATCTGTAAGCGCTCGTCCAAATCCGTGGTGCCCATCATCTGCGCCCAATCGGACTCGTACACCCGCGTTTTCGGCGCAATCCGCCCGTCCTCCACCCCCGCGCGCAGGTCCGCCGTGGACACGCGCCCGTTTCGGCCAGTCTCCACGCGCCAACTGTCAATCGCCGCCGCGAGAACCCGCACCCCTCCGACCATCCGGTCGTACCCGTGCCTCTCCAGCATCCGCAACAGGGCCGTCCGACCGATAAACTCCTGGACCCAGCCTTCATCCAACTCACCGGACAGGACCAGCGCGACCAGCGCGTCATCTATCATCAACCCGTTCATGTGGCCATTCCCTCCCCGTCGTACCCATGCCTCTTCAGCATCTGCAACAGGGCCGTCCGACCGATAAACTCCGGGACCCTGCCTTCCGCAAACTCACCGGACAAGACCAGCGCGACCAGCGCGTCATCTATCATCAACCCGTTCATGTGGACATTCCCTCCCCGTGGCGCCTATTACTGACTGTGTGATTTTGCCCGGACCGCCGGCAGCTAACCCGGATGGATTCCGCTGGAGCCGCGCTCATGGCCATCCCGCCCGCCGTCACGGGGCGGCCATTTCCAACAGAGTGCCGTCCTCGACCGCCCGCTTCAGCCAGCGGCGGCTGAAGGGGAAGATGTCCTGGTACTTGCGGACCACGGCGCTCTGGTTGCCCGTTTCGATAACGTCGGTCAGCACCGAGCGGGCCACGTCGCTGGGCATCCGCTTGGGGGGTCTGCCACCCTTCTCTGTCCAATCCCAATCGCTGAGTTCGCGCTGGATGCGCTGGTATTCGTCCTCATTCTCATTGGGTTCGGTAGTGGCGTTGCGCGCTGCCATATAGCGCCTCCGGTTCGCTAGTGGTTTAGCCCACCTTTTGCCCGGAGTTTGGCTGCTAGGGGCATAGTCAATCAAGGGGGTTTTGCCCACCTTTCGCCCGATTGCCAAACGTGTGGATGGGGATATTGCCAGCTCGCCCCGCAGGTCGCTGCGGTTCGCACCGCCGGCGTTTCCGTGGAAACGGTCCCTAGCTTATGCGAGAAGCGACGATTGCCCGATGTTCCCGCCCGCTAGGGTTTTCTGAAAAGGAGAGCCCCGCAACGGCGCGGGGCTCTCCTTTTTGGTTGACCTACGAGGAGCTGATCGCGTAGGCCATTTTGGGTGTTGCACCGGGGACATGGTATGATCGCGACATGGACATTTGGATGTACATGGCATTGGGGTCAACCTTGAATTGGGGTCAACCTTTGTGATGGCGGTAGTCACGTGTTCAACCCTATCGTTATCGCGCCGATTAAGGATGCTACGGCGATTGCCACAGACCAACCAAACACGATGTCCAAAATGTGAAACCGTCCTTGAGTTAGCGCTACCGCAACCCCGGTCGGAACGACAGCCACCCAGCTAATCCCTGCCGGTGGCGTCGTCAAACTCTCGCCGGCGGGGATGTTCTTTTGGTTCGGGTGAAGTAATGGTAGGGATTGAACAATGTATCGCGGCATGGTGGGCGATGTTAGCGTTGGCCTTTGTCTTTATTGCGGTGGGACTGGCGAGCATCCCGTTCGTCATAAAATCAACCCTGAAAGCACGACGGCGCCACCGCCTACTGCAAGAAGAGCCCAACTAATATCACGCTTCCACAAGGCCAGTCCAAGCCCGCAGTATGCGACCGCGACCCCGACGACGATACACCCGGCCCTTACTGCCACTTCAGACTCGCTCATATATCCTTTCCTCCGCATCCTCGCCGGTAGCGTCGCCAAACAGTCGCCGGCGGGGATGTTCTTTTGGTTCGGGTGGAGTACACGACATTCACGAGGAATGGGTTGATGCCATCACCCGCAAAGTGGCGTGTCCTTACTGCGCTCACGACAAGGTCGTCAAACCTCGCAAGCAGCGCACGTCAAAGCACGGTCGGGCCACCGCCGGACGGGTGGCGAGCGCTCAACCCAAACGCGGGAAACAGCGGTAAGGGGGTGGCAATGATGGCCTGCACGCCTTTCGGTAGTTTGTTTTTAGGAGTGTTATTGGCAGTGTTCTATGGAGCGATGATACTCGGAATGGCCTTGATGGTATTGGGTATTATTGGCCTCTCCCGCCGCAATAGAATGCTCCGACGCCAAATGGCAGAGACGCGCCTGGAGTTTAGCCATGAGTGAGTTGATTGCCGTAGTGCTGATGCTTCTATTGCTCGCTGGTGCGGTTTTGGTCATCAGCAACCTGCTAGCACGGCTATCAGCAACAGAGAGAGCGCACCAACAGGCACTAACCCGCCTGCAATCGTGCCAGTGCTCCACCAGCCGAGCGGACCCAGAATCGCCATCCCTACAATCATCGAGATGGATACAAGGACTTTGGCGACGGGTCCTCCAAAGGTAATCGGCGTACAGAGAACGTCCAACAATCCCATTCGGTTCTCCTTCAACTCCCGCCGGGCCTGTCGCCAAACCGCCCCGGCGGGAGTTCTTTTTGCCTTTTGCCCGTTCGCCCCGCAGAGCGCTGCGGTTCGCACCACCGGCGTTTCCGTGGAAACGGTCCCTAGCTTATGCGAGGAGCGACGATTGCCCGATGTTCCCGCCAGCTAGGGTGTTCTGAAAAGGAGAGCCCCGCGCTGTTGCGGGGCTCTCCTTTTTGGCGTCTTCGTGTCCGTCAGTAGTGTCTCAGTTTGAAATCATTGGCCCCGCAGGCTCATCACCTGCGGGGCCGACCTTTACCGACTACCTTTTACTTTTTGATGTTGTCGGCGTAGACCGCTTGTGTGTCGGCACCTTAGTGCCGTCGCTCTTGCGGTGGCTGTGCACGTGCACAGACTTGGTTCCTTTGGCAGTTTTCGCCATGGGATACCATCCTTGCCCCAAGATTGGCCAGAACAGGCGGCGATTGACCGACGCCTCTCTTGACCCCGCAACGACACCACTGGCACAATGCCAGCGGTTTTCCTAAACCGTTGTGGGAGTCCCCGGTCTGGCCGGGGCGCCTACCAAAAGACCCCGCAGGGACGACCTGCGGGGTCTGGACATGCCGGTACCGGGTGGTACAATACGTACCACGATACAGGGTTCCCATGCCCCGCGCGTCGTCCCGTTGGCCTCGGCTCTGCCGAGGTCTTTTGGGTGACGGGGTTATGGTATCACAAAGCCTGAAATGGCGTGACTACCCGTCCTGCTTTCAAGTGGATACACTACCCCACCGCTTGCCTCATTGACATTTGCATCACGGCACCATTCGCAGCGATCCGGTGGGGTCGGGCAGCAGGTCGAGGTAGATCAGCGTCGTCCCCAGGTTGGCGTGCCCCAGCCACCGGCTGAGGTAGTTGATGGGCACTCCGTTGGTCAGCAGGTGACGGGCGTAGGAGTGCCGGAGCGTGTGGGTTGCGATCTTCCGTCCGGGCGCGAGCTGGCCGGCCTGCTCACAGGCCGACACCGCCCGCTTGATCCATGCCCAGGCGTTTTGCCGCGCCACGCCGATGATCGGCCCGCCGTGTCCCCGCGGCAGCAGGTCGAGGTACATGGCCAGCGCCGTTTCCAGCTCGGGATGGACCGGCACCACCCGCGCCCGGTTGCCCTTGCCGCGCCGGACCCGGAGCGTCGGACGGTCCACGCCCAGGGTAAAGTCGCGCCCCTCGACGGCCAGGGCCTCGGACACGCGGAGCCCGGCCCGCCATTGCAGGAGGATCAGCAGCCGTGCCCGTGGGTGCGGCGCTGCGGCCATGAGCGCGTCAACCTCGGGCTTCTCCAGGTACTCCGGCAACGGCGTTACCTTTCGCTCGGAGTTTTGTACCGTTTCCGGCGCTTTGGGGTACTGGCCGCGTCCGCCGCGCCTTCGGGTGATAGCCGTGGTCATGGGGTCCTCGCGTTACCTTTCATGGGATTTTGTCACCCCGTCCCGGAGTGCTCGTCCCCGCTATTGTCGCTGTCGGCGCACCCGTGGCGTTTCCGCAACCACCATGTTAGGGCACACGCGACGTGCCAGTAAGACAGCGCGCCCACGGGAATCAGGATCAGCGGGGAGTCGGCAAACAGGTCGGCCAGGGAATGTCCAGCCACAATGCCAACGAACCCGAGAACTACGACCAAGAATTTCAAGCGGCGCGGCAGCGGCGTCCAGTCAGTGGCACGGGAAAACTGCCGGTACGATTGCAATATGGACACACATTCCTCGCGTTACCCTTTGGTAGATTTTGTTACGCGGGTCGGCGCGCCTGCCATACCGTCGCGCCGGGAGGTCCAGTTTCAAGCACCGTGGTTCGCGCATTGCTGGTCTATCCCATCCGACGCTTTATCCCAAACGGTGCTGAAGGCTTGCCACTTTTCTTGGTTCGCTTTACCCATACCAATCATGCCTGCAGATTGGTCTTTGAAAGGACGCAATTCGCCTCGCCATATCGCGCAGTTGTGCTCCATATCAGGCGAAAGCAACCCCACCAATGGCACCACAAACAGAATTCCAATGGCCTGCAACTCTAAGGCTTTTTGCTCTTGCCAATCATCGTTGGATCTCTCGAAGGTTCTGATACCACCGCAGGACTCCGTTGCCACCCTCAGCCATCTTTCAAAATGCTGCCATGCCTCGTCCGAAATAGCTATCCGTCCGCCCACGACAGAAACGTCGGGGTCAAGGCTGTTGAGATAAAGTGAGTCGGCATACTGATTGCTACGGGGCCTGGTCAGGGACCCTTCCATGTCGCTATAAACGCATTCGATCAAACCTTCAAATGTATTCGAGAAGGGCGCAGCGTGAGACTCGTTACCGCAGGCAACAGTCAAAACGATGAAGGCCAACATACCCAGCAACACCCATCCTACGAGCATCCGGTCGATGGCCTTGTTGTCAGCCTCCACCCGTTCGGGCAATTTATGGTCGCCCGTTTCGCCGCCATGTTCGATGTTGTCGGTCAACCTGCCATAGATTCGGAGCATGGTCTAATACCTCCTGATGTTCGTTCAATGTGTACACGCGCCTTTACGAAACATGTGATTTTGTCATTCGCCCGATGTGCGCCCAGCGGGTCCTTACCGAGTCCGAAAATCTCGGTGCCCGCGCCCTCGGCTTTTCCGCTGACTCTGGCTAGACTTTCGGCCCGATTTACCTTGGCCAGGACGACGTCGTCGCGAGGGCTTTACTGGCGGGGGTTGCTGGATAATTTCGCCGGACGGACCTAATCTCATGCTGACCACCTCACGTTGCTGTTCTTGGTATTTTATTATGGCGCGACCTACAACGTTCAGTCGGGCCCAGCGAACCGTGCGCTATGTGACTGGACCAAGCTCTCTTCGAACACCACGACCGGTAGTACAGTTGTTGAAGTGGTACTTCCCGCAGTGCTGAGATCAAATGATGTCGCTGGGAAAGCTGAAATACCCCAACGACGCTTGGCCATCGGGTCATTGCGGTCGACTTCCAGCATTGCCACCCTCGTCATCTCGTTTTACTTCCTGGGCGATTTGTGCCTTTGCCGTCGGCAATTGATAGAATGACAGGACTGCCCGGGCCAGATTCCGCGACCAAGGATTTTAGGAAGGAGCGAAAATGCCAAAGGAGATTACACGAGAAAGCGGATTGACACTACGGTTGAACGAAATCCGCAAAGATTGGGTGGATTGGAATTATCAGTCACAGGCCGGATGGAAAGCATCCGGGTTGATCCATCCTGCTGAAGACCGTGACGGTTGGGTAATCACTGGCCAGCCCGAAGTCCCTGGCTTGGTGGCACTGCGCGAGGAATACGCGACATTACAAAGCACCGTGAGACTATTGGAGCAGATTATCGGATACGCTGAAGAGCGGTCGCGAAATCTAAACCAAGAAATAACCGATATGTTCGGATAGGACATGTCCGAAGACCATCGGGTAACGATGCTAGCTTGTGTGGCCGCCTTAGGTATATCCGGTTCATTGGCCACGGCATCCATGCTGACTACCTGGCCTAGCGTTGGTGATGGCTTCTGCATTGCTTGGGTGGGAAATAGGGGGCTTCTAAGAAATAGTCACTGCCCCATACGGGCCTGGGTTTCGCGCCAACAGCACAGTCGGTCTGATACGTGGTCGAGACAGAATCCGCCATTTTGCTACACGGCACCGCCAGTTGGGCAGCGAGCTCATTCGATGGCCGACTTCGTATACGAAGTCGGCCATCGAATGAGCGCCGTCCCCACGCTGAGACCCGGGTTCGCCCTGATCCCGGTCCGAGAGCGCGGGAGTGGCAGACTTGTACCCAAAGTCGTACATTCTGCGTCCTGTGATGGTAACATCGCGCCGGGTGCCCTCTCTTCCGGTTCGGATTGGGGTTGGGGCGTACTTGCAGCGGGGGTTAGTGACGCGAACTCGACTGGAAATCCTTTACCCATACTGACGCTCACACGATTGATCGCCCGCCTGCCCCGTCATACATTCATCGACGCCAATCCACTGCCGCGCTCCGTCGCGATGAGATGATACGCACAGATGCCTTCCGCCACCGATTTCACGATTTATCGCAAGACGCTCCAAGCCAGCTTGGCTTTGGGCAACGCCACCGAGCATACTCACCGGCCGGCCCTGCAGGCGTTGTTGGAAACAGACGGCAAAGTGACTGCAGTCAACGAGCCCAAGCATATCGAATGCGGCGCGCCCGATTTTGTCGTTATTCTCGCCGGAGATAACCCACTGATCCTTGGCTACGTAGAAGCCAAGGACACGGGCGTTTCCCTGGCCGATATTGACCGGGAAAGCGCCCGGGCGCGTGCCGACACCGACAACGGCCGGCAATTCAAACGCTATCGCAACGCGCTGCCCAACCTCATCCTGACCAATTACACCGAGTTCCGCTGGTACGTGGGCGGCCAATGCCACCGTGTAGCCAATCTGAACGACCCCGACGGCATCAAGAACGTAGGGTTGCTGCTGGCCGAGTTTCTCGACCGTCCACCTGAACCCGTCGCCGACTCCGAGGAACTGGCGCGGCGCATGGCGCGCCTGACCCATCTCATCCGTGATGTGGTGGTGGCGGCATTTGAGAACGGTGAGACCTCGGACAACATCCGCGACCTTTACGACGCTTCCCTGCAGGTTCTGGTTCCCGACCTGACCACGGACGCTTTTGCTGACATGTTCGCGCAGGCCTTGGCCTATGGACTTTTCGCTGCCCGGGTCAACCACGCCAGCCAGGCTGGTGTCGGGGACTTCCGCCGCAATGACGCCGCCCATCTGATCCCTGCCGCCAATCCTTTCATCCGGCGGATTTTTGGGATGATGGCCGGCCCTGACCTTAACGCCGAGCCCTTCGTGTCTTTCGTGGACGATCTGACCCAACTGCTGGCCCGCGCCGACATGGCTGCCGTATTCGCCAACTTCGGAAGCCGTGCCGCCCGCCAGGACCCGGTAATGCACTTCTACGAGAGGTTCCTGGCGGCCTATGACCCGGCCCTGCGCGAGCGGCGCGGCGTGTATTACACCCCGGAGCCGGTGATCTCCTACATCGTGCGCTCCGTCGACCGTCTGCTCAAGGAGCGTTTCGGCTGCGCCGACGGGCTGGCCGATAACGCGACAGCCGAGTACGAATACCTTGACGCTGCGGATCAGCCCAAGATCGGGAAGTCCCACCGCGTCCTGGTGCTGGACCCAGCCTGTGGCACCGGGTCATTTCTCTACGCCGTGATTGATCACGTTCGGGACCATTTCAAAAATGCCGGTAACGCCGGGATGTGGAGCGGCTACGTCAAAGAACACCTGTTGCCCCGGCTGTTCGGCTTTGAGCTGTTGATGGCTCCCTACGCAATGGCCCACCTGAAGCTGGGGATGCAGTTGGCGGCGCAGGATTTGCCGTCGGAACAGCAGGCGACCTGGGCCTACGAGTTCGGCGCTGACGAACGCCTGGGTGTGTTCCTGACCAACTCGCTGGAGCAGGCGGAACAGCAAACGCAGACAATGTTCGGTCCTCTGCGCGCCATCACCGACGAGGCCAACGCCGCCGCCGCAATCAAACGCGACCTGCCCATCATGGTTGTCATCGGCAACCCGCCCTACTCCGGCCATTCCGCCAACAAAGGCGAATGGATTGCCAACTTGGTCAACGATTACAAGACCGTTGACGGGCAGCCGCTGGGCGAACGCAACCCCAAATGGCTGCAGGACGATTACGTGAAGTTTATTCGCTTCGGCCAGTGGCGGATACAGCAAACCGGGGCCGGCGTCCTGGCGTTTGTCACCAATCACGGTTATCTGGACAACCCGACTTTTCGAGGGATGCGACAGCAACTGCTGGACACTTTCACCGACATCTACCTGCTGGACCTGCACGGGAATTCTCGCACGCGAGAAAGTGCCCCTGACGGCAGCGTGGACGAAAATGTTTTTGACATCCAGCAGGGCGTCGCTATCGCCATATTCGTCAAAGAAGCGGGCAAGCCGGGGCCGGCAAAGGTGCGACACGCCGATTTGTGGGGCACTCGGGATGCCAAGTACGCCAGCCTGTCGGAATCGGACTTACTATCTACCGACTGGCAAACCGTTGAGCCGGAAATTCCCGATTACCGTTTCAGACCATGGGACAGCCAACTTGAAGGAGAATATCGCCAGTGGCCGAAGATCACCGAGGTCATGCCACTGAACTCGGTAGGTGTCGTGACTGGTCGAGACAGGGTAGCTATTCGCTGGTCGTCCGATGAAATGAGTCGTGCAGCGCACGATTTCGCGTTCCCAGCAAATGAAAGCATGGACGGTAATCTGGTAGTGCCTATTCTGTACCGCCCTTTTGACGTCAGGCACACGTACTATAGCGATTCTTTCATCACTAGGCGGCGCCAGAATGTGATGCGCCATCTCCTTCCCGGTGACAATCTCGGACTGCTATCTTCCCGCAGAATCGAGACTCAGGATGCTTTCGATAGGATATTCGTCACTGAGTCAATTTCTGATGGTCACATCGTCACGCAGAAAGAGATAAGCTATTTGTATCCCTTATACACATTCCCTGCCGAGCAACAAGTCGCTGGCGGCCTCTACACTGCTGGGGATCGAGAGCCCAACCTTGCGCCCGGGTTCACCGACGACGTGGCCCAGCGTACCGGATTGACGTTCATCCCGGATGGGCCTGGCGATCTGCAAGAAACCTTCGGCCCGGAGGACGTATTCCATTACATCTACGCCGTCTTCCACTCGCCGACGTACCGGGGGCGATACAACCAGTTTCTCCGCGCCGACTTTCCGCGGGTGCCGCCGCCGGGCAACGTCACGATGTTCCGGGAACTGGCCGGCCTGGGGCTCCGGCTGGTCGAGGCACATCTGCTGCGCTCCGAGCCAGTGAGCGCTACGCCGGTGAGTTTTCCGGTTCCGGGCGACAACGTGGTCGCCGCCGGTCACCCAAAGTACGCGCCCGGTGATGCTGACGATGACGGCCGCGTTTATATCAACACCAGCCAATATTTTGCCGGTGTTGCACCGCCGGTGTGGGAGTTCCGCATTGGCGGTTACCAGCCCATGGACAAGTGGCTGAAAGACCGCCGCCGCCGCGCGTTGTCGCCCTACGATGATCTGGAGCATTACCGTCGGATGGCGGCGGCCATTGCCGAGACCATTATGCAGCTGTCGGTGATTGACGGCGTAATTGAGAATGCTGGGGGGCTTTTCGGGTAGCGCCGGCTGCGCAGCGCTGGCAACGAGCGATCCGTCAACGTGGAAATCGGTGCGCCCCTCCGCACCAACTAGACGGTTGCGAGGGACGTCGGATTTAAGCTCTCGTTTGGGGAATCGCTGTGCGCTAGGGTCGGTGGCAGACTTCTATCTCAAGTCAGCCATGTTCACACCCAGAAAGCCAATTCCGCTTTCGACGGGGCGTATCGTTTCGACGTCGAAGCGCTACGATGAGAGTTTCGTCCGTGTTTCCCATGTCCTGCGGCACCGTCCAGCTCTCTAATCGTCTACCGGTTCAACGACTACTGCGGTCCCGTGAAACACTATGTAGCTTAGTGGCGTGGGGCCGGTAACGACCATGGAGGAAAATCCGATCACCGCATTCCCGCCGTGGCGGTTTACTTCCGCTATGAACGCGACCGCTGCTTCGCATACAGGCCCATGACCGCTTCGTGAAACCATAACAAAGGGTTTGGTCTCGACTATTTCCATGTTCGGTATCGCGTTGCTGTTCGATACCAGGATATCACTCCCTTCGGGGAAACATATCCGTGCGTTGGCGGACTGGATGTCGTAGGACCGACCGCAGGAGGCTGACAACACGAACGCCAGAATGATCAACGCCAGGATGGAAGCCAAACTCAGAATTCGGATATCAGAATGCACGTTTGCTCTCTTTGCCCCTGTGGGCCGATGGCAGACTTTGTACTAAAGTCTGCCATCGCATACAGATTCGGGGAGTTTGTCGCAGGGTCAGTGGGGTAGTTGTCGGTGGTCATAGCGATCACAAGGGCCGGGGTCGCAAAGCCTTAGGTAGGTAGAGGGGATGCCTCGGCTTACCGAATTGCGTGACGGCCAGGCACTGGACGGAGGTCAAGGGCCGTAGCATGTTCAGCACCGCCTCGTCTCTGTTCAAGTGTCCGCCGTCTGCACCCCACGCGGCGACGGTGATGGCGGCGCGATCGACTAGAGCGTGTGGACAAATTGAGCACGAACCCGGAAACGGGGTTTTCGTGCTGAATGGTCTTCAGTTTGGCTATTTTGGATGATACCTTGGATACGGCTGTAAGGGCTGGGGCACCAGCCTTGCTGAAAAAACGGATTGTCGTGAGCCTCTTCGGCCGTTCTTCTCGCTGGAGAGATTCTTTGCCTCTTCAGGTCTCGTCAGAATCAGGCACGATTTGTGCAGAGTGTGATCAAGGTGAAACAACAAAGACATTCACGAAGTGGCGGCGGGCGTGGTGCGACGGTCGAAGAACAGCGGTATGGTTCCCGCAAATGCGTGGCGAAGGCTGTGCAACTCGTGGCTGTGATTGACGAGTTGGACGGAAAGGTGCCTATGCACGCGTGGGTACATACACGGTTGGATGATTTGGTAAGGCTGTTGGAGACAGACCCTTTCTCTGGTGATCCCCGGCCACCGGTCGATGCAGTGCTGCCGCCTCAATACGGCTTCACGTCGCTCACTTTGGAGACATACTTCTCGGCTGCCGTAGAGTGGTGGGCGAAGGCGCAGCGTACAAAACAGCAGCGCGACAAGTATTTGCGGAAGAATATGTACACAAACACGGCTCTGTACGACCACTTCATGGACCGGCGGAACAACTTAGGGAGCCATTTCCCAAACACCGAGCAGGGTAAAGTGCCGGGAGGACGTTGGGTTGTTGCCAGGGGATATTTTCCATTTGGTCCCGACGCGCTTCCCGCTTTGAAGCATTTACTGGCAGAATCTATGTCGTTGTTGGTAGCACCTCAGCACAAAGAGGAAATGCGCCGCAAGATCCTCGGCGCATTTGGCGTAGACCCCGACAGCAGCATAATGGAACTCCGAATACCTTCTGCGCCTGCTGCGGATAGCTACTCGCTTGTGATAGAGGAGCCAACGCGGTTGTGGTACCTGATCACGCCATTGTTAGATGGCAAGTGGACTGCGGAAGCGTGGGAGGTAGATGAGTCAAATGCGGACGTGCCAGGCGGCCGCCATTTTAGGGTTTCTTCTGAAACGGTGTGGGATTCGCCGCAGGACGCAGTGAAGGGTCTCAACGATGCTATCTCCCAAGAAATTAGTGGAACTGAGGCCTCATAGTGCAGTCTCTATGGCTCTCCGTGCCGTCTGGTTCTCCGTTGTCGATTTGGAATCTTGGTTACTGTGGGCAGGGCAGCCGCTTGTTTTCAAGTGCTGAATCGTGCTCTCGCTCGAGCGCCAGTGGCAATTTGTCCACAAGCTCTAGGTGGCGGAGCGTCTCGTCGTTCTGCGGCCCAACGGGATTGGTCTGGCGTTTCATCACCGCTTTGTTGGTTGCCCGGTAAGCGAACAAGTTGCCGACCAACAACTCTCCAAACCCCCAAGCCTCTGCGTACCGAATGCACCTCAGGATGGTCGGATCGTTCCGGTTTGCGTCTGCCGTGGATGGATTCAGCATCACGAACAAGCACGACGGTTTCGACAGGTCCCAGGTGCGCCAAAGCGAGTACCTGTAGAAGCCATCTTCCGAAATGTCGGCTCCACTGGACGCGGTTTGCATGTCTGGCATCGTTCGATTTCCTCGCTATCGTTCTTTAACGCATGGCGGACTTCTGTTACAAGTCTGCCAGCCGACAGTTCAGTGGATTTTGTTACGAGTGTCGTTGATTGGGTTTTACGAACACCGTAGATACTCGAAACCGCTCACCTGCGGATCGCGGCCATTGGGTGTCCCGCAACCTCCCGCGCCAAACCGCCACGGTATGACCGGTACTCCCAAATCCGTACCGCTGTCTCTTTCGGAGCACAAATATTCCGTTGGGCCAAAACCCTATCGCGTCGTCAACCGTAACCGGTGCCGGCAAGTCATAAGCCACCATGCCGAAACGCCGATACACGGCGCGAGCGATATTGGCGGGCACTCCGTTCTCTTCTGCGGATCGGCCCGTCGCATTGACGCATAGGTCGTTGAGAACATTCCAAATATCGCCGTAGGGCCGGCGGGTCGCTATAGCTAGTGCGCGCACCGCGCAGTCACGATCTCGGGTCGAAACGGGCATCCCCCATTCCCTGCGGCCACCATCGTCCCAACTCCACTTTGGCATAGTTCACCTTACCTTTCATGTGATTTTGTTATGCGTCGGTGGCGACGAGGGACCGATAGATACCGTCGCCCTGGAATACCGCGAACACATGGCGAATACCGCCGCTCAACGGTGCCTGCTGAGGGATGGTTAGGCGTAAGAGTTCAAACGCGATTTCCTCGAACGTGTCAGCCGCGATCTCCCACTTTTCCATCAATGCGGTGTCCACCGCGTTGTAATCGTTTGGGTCGGTCCCGGTTAATTGCGCTGCCAATTCGGTGAAGCTGCCATAGATTCGCGGCATGGTTTTCTCCTGTCAGTTTGGTGTCCTGACATCTTGCCTGATTTTGTCATGCGGCGTTTTTCACCAATTCGGGTGAAGTATAGGAACCGGGCGGCGGGCCCACAACTTCGCAGGGGCGGGTCCTGAACCCGCCCCTGTTCATTGCGCGGCTATGCCCGGAGCCCTTCCGGTGGGGGTAGGTGTCAGGAGGTCGGATTTGCTCCCTGCAATCCCGATTATCAGAACGCCGATCAAACCCAGCACGGGGATGAGCGTCAAGATCGCCAACCAACCGGAAAGGCCCGCGTCTCGGCAGCGTCCTGCGGTTACCACCAACCAAGCATAGAGGTTGGCGATCAACACTCCCAGGACCGCCAGCGCCACGCCCAAAGGCATCGTGCTGTGGTCCAGCAATAGCATCCCGGTCAGTTGCACCAGAAACGTCAAGGCGACCATCATCCAGAAAGGGCCGCGCTTGATCTTGGCTTCGGTGAACCCTATGGCCCACAGGATGTGCTGCCAGGACATTCCACGCGAAGATGCGCCGCCGACGTGAATTCGCGTGTCTCGAACATTCATAGAAAAACTCCCTACGGCCATGTTGTGTCTCCCCTGGTCTCTTTACTTGACGATGGCAGAGTCGCCGCAGTACGGACAGTTGACGGTTACGGTCTTGGTGAATTCGGCGCAGTCAATTCACTGGCCCGCAGGTACGGGTCAATCAGTGTCGTCTTCATCGGCAAAGAACTCCGCCCACCAGCCGCCTGGGTCGCCGGTTGGGACAAGAGATTCCTGATTTGGGGGGCCTTGGTCGTCGATCAGCCGGCTCTTGGCCCCGATCACTACCAACACCTTGTCACCGTCTTCGAAGCTGCGTGTCCTGATGTGGTAAGCATACCCGTCAGGCAGTTCAGGCAGGATTTCTTCTATGGCATCAGCCATCGCATCGTGCCATTCGTTCAGTTCGTCCTGCTCCTCTATCGTCGGCTCGGCCATTCGTCACCTTCCTATCTGCCATTGTCTGCCCGATGCGCGGGTCCTCATCCTGCTGGCCAGCGTCCACCGCCCGCCGCGCCGCCTGCTGTACCCACCGCCAGGCCGTAGTCCTGGAAACGCCGATCAGGGGGCCGCTAGTCACCGCGCCGTAGCTGGTGGCAGCGATGAGGGCCGACTGAAGTTCGGGATGCACCGGAACCGTCCTGGTACGGCTGCCCTTGCCCTTGCGGACGTTGAGGGTCGGCCGGTCGGTGTTCAGGCGCAGGTCGCGGGTCTCCAGCGCCAGGGCCCTCCGATATGCGGAGTCCGGCCCGCCATTGCACCAGGATCAAAAGCCTTGCCTGGGGGTTGGGCGCGGCCGCGATCAGTGCGCCCACTTCGTGGGCCTCCAGATATTCCGGCAGCGTGAAACCTTTGGCTCCGGGACTTTGTTGCAGCGCGGCCCCTTTGGTGTTCACGCCGCGAGGGCGTCGCCTGCGTGGCAGGGCGGTCGTCATGCCCCGGAGTGTAACAAAAGACCGAATTTTGTTGCAGGGTAAAATACTCTGGTGGGGTCGGGGTGGAAAGCTCCATGAAAGGGCATCTTACGAACAGTAAGAGGGCTGCGGCCGCAGGTAAAAATCCTGCCTCCGGCTCCACCTTGGTTGCCAGGTAGTTTGCGTTCAGGTCCACCTCAAGATATAGACGATGCACAAGGAAAACCCCACCGCCGCCCCGCAGCCGAGGCCGTACAGGACGCCCAGGCCGAGCGACCGATTCCTCAGTTTCTCCAGCAGAACCCACCCAATCCCCGCGCCTATTGCCGCATACGCAGACAGCGCAATGCAAATAAAGCCGACGACGATAATCGCAACCGGCCCTTCCCACCCGGTCGGTTGCCGCTCACTGTAAGCGCCAACGGAAAAAGCGACTGGCCTGACGACCATCGGACTCGCAGCAATCCCCATAGCAACAAAGTATTCCCGCAGGTTCACGTCCACCAACTCCCCGCCGCACCGCCCGCAGGCCGCAACGTCCCGGCCGCAATCCCGGCCGCAATCAACACAAATCGGAGCTGGTGTCAGGTTCATGATTCTGTTCCTTAGCGTAACAAATGGTCAATTTTGTTACATTGAAAACCTAGACCCCTGAACCCTGCCGAGGCGAACCTGGTCAAATGCGGATGCGGTAACGTAGTTCCTCGCTCCAAATGAGGCAAGGCTCAAATCCGGCCGACGAAACCCGCAATCCGGCCGGCATCCAGCTCCCCTGAATAAACCCGTTTACGTAACAATATTATGCGAACCAAAGCGGGTATCAATAGGGTCAATGTCAAACTTGGCGACGACCATTGGCTTTGGCTTGACAATGCTACCCCGGCTGCCAACAGCTGATGGGGTGGCACAGAGCGAATACACCCTAAAGCATGAAACCCCCGCCGGCGAACCGGCGGGGGCCTCTGCAAGTCTATGATTGGCGACGCCAGGGGTTACGCGGTGGTGCGCCGTCCCATGATGATGGCCCCGATCGCGATTATCACGGCCACGATGGCCACGATCAGCGCGATGATGCCCATGGAACCGCCGGAACCGGCCGGGCCGATCACACCGGCGGGGCCCGGAGCACCCGGAGGGCCCGGAGGCCCGGCGATGCCCTGCTCGCCCTGAGCGCCCGGAGGGCCGTCAGCACCGGCGGCGCCGTCACGGCCATCGCGGCCAGCAGCGCCGTCAGCGCCGGCGACTCCGGGGACGCCCGGAGGACCGGCTGCACCGTCTGCGCCGGGAGGGCCCATGGACCCATCCTGAGCAGCCAGGTCGGCGGCCAGATCCATGATCATGCGGTCGCCGCTCATCCAGGTGTACTCGTATTCCACCATGCGCTCGCCGATCATGAACGTGACCATGGCGTCCATGTCCATGGGCTGCATCAGCTGCAGCTCGTAGTGGCCGCCCATCATGGTCGTGGCGGAACCGATCTTTTCGTCGCCGGCCATGGCCACCACCATGGTCCCCTCGGGAACCGGGAGGCCGTCGGCCATGGCGTAGCCGAATATGAAGGCGGGGGGCACGTTGGCCCGCGGCGCATCTCCCTGGGCTGCAACCAGCCCCAGGGGCAACGCGATCAGCAGGGCAATCAACGCCACCGCCGCCATTGCTCCAATTCTCTTCATCTCATTTGCTCCTGCTTGGGGTGGTCCCCCCGCCCCCGCAGCGTGAGCCGCGGAGGCGGGGGCGCTTTACTGGACACTCATTCAGTCGGTTGACGGTCGCTCCCTGGCGGGGACGACGGCCTACCAGACCTCCAGGTTCCAGCAGTCGCTGCCGCGGCAGGTGAGACTGCGGACCTTGTTGTTCAGGACCACGTCTTCCACGGTCTCGCTGACCAGTATCCAGTAGGCCTCACCGTTGACCATTTCGGTCAGGGTGTTGAGATCGGCGAAGTCGGGGCGCGGGTCGTAGAACGACCATTCCTTGCCCACGTCGTCGAAGTGGAAGATGGCGACCAGGTTGTCACCCAGGCTCTCCACCGCTCCGGGGAGCATGGCGGGAGCGCCGGCGGCCGAGGACTCGGCCAGGACGTTGATCTCGCCGATGGCGATGGTACCGCCAACGTTGATGACCACGCTGTACACGCCGGGGTCGAGACCGGGGATCAGCACGTCTTCGACGGTGACGTTGCCGTCACGGTCGGTGTTGACGCCGGGGTCGTTGGAGCGGGTGCCGCCGATTTCGACGTAGTCAACCTCAGAGTACACCGGCATATTCCCGGAGGTCAGGGTGATCATGTCACCAGGCTGGCCCTCACCGGGGGTGACCTCGATGGTGGAGGCCGGCACCGCGAAGGAACCGATCTTGGCCACGTCGCCGTGGGTCATCTTCACCTGGACGGTGCTGGGGATGGCCACGTTGCGATAGATCCGATGTTCCTGACTGACACGACCCACCGCGTCAGCGAACAGGGTGTAAGGGCGTGATCGACCATCGTCCACGTCCAGCCGAATGCTGGGCGTGCTGGCGCCTTCAGGATTGTCCACCGGCCAGTTCTCACCGGTGATGGTGACGTAGTCCCGCGGGCCGGCCACGTCGGGGCTTACCTTGATGGTGGGCTCGGCGATGGTGATGGACACGTCGGCGCCGAAGCCCTGGCTGTCCTCAACGCTCAGCTCGTGAGTGCCGGGGATCAGGGTCGGGTTGGAAGTGCCGCTAGCCTGCCAGAGGACGATGGTGGCCACGAACTGGCCGGAGTTGGAAACTTCCACGCCGGACGAGTCTTTGCAGCCGCCGGAGGTGGATATGGATTCATCGTCCACCATGACCGGCACGCTGTCCAGCGTGATGTTGGCGGCCGGTATGCAGGTCTGCGATCCGAAACCATTGCCGGTGATGGTGATGGTCTCGTTCGGCAGCGCGTCGGTCTTGCTGGCGTTCAACTCGCCGCCCGTGATGGTGAGCTTGCCGTCCTCGTTGACGGCGCCCCACTTGGCGTCGATGCGCAGCACGCCTTCGAGCCCACCGGGGACCTTGAAGGACACCTCGCCGGAACCGTCCGAGCGAATGCCATCCATGCTCATCAGGCTAATGGGGTTGCTGCTGCGGCCGGTCATGTACAAACTCTGGCCGGCAACTTTCAGCTCAGCGAAGCCCCCGGTGCCTGCGGGGTAGTCCTGGGCGAACACGTTGACGGTGTCGCCGGAGGCCACGCTGCTGGGAACCACCTTGATGGAGGGCTCCAGTTTGAAGTCCTCGACGTCACGGTTGGACGCGCGGCCCTCGCCGTCAACCATGCAGATGTAGTTGACGTTGCCGGGCTTGAAGGTGGGGGCCGTGACCTCGAAGGTCACCGCGACCTTGTCGTCGCTGCCCACCAGCGCGTCGCCGGTCTTGGTGCCGAACTCGATGATGGCGCCGCACCGCCCGTACTTGAGGACGTTGTCGGAACGCATCATCTTCTCAGCGTCGGTCAGGTCTTGGAAATCCTGCATGCCCATGCCCAGCGAGTAGGTCATGTCGGCATCGTTGACCGTGTAGCGGAAGCAGTAGTCGTCGCCCATGAGGGCCACGCCGGCCGCCTCCATGGCGTCCTTCATGCCGTCGCAGTCGAGGGTCTCCCACCACTTGGCGGTCCAGTAGCTGAGTTTGTCGGTCCCGAGCACGTAGACGCCGGCCGTGGTCCCGTTGTTGAAGCCGGAACCGGTGACGGTCATCTCGTAGCCGCGGCTGTTGTCCACGTCGGACAGGCTGATCTTCGCCCAGGTCCGCAGCACGTCGGCGACCATGAACGGTTGATTGTCCGGCGCGGCCGATCCGGGAACGGCATCGGCGGGGCCGATGATGAGGTACCCGGTGCTGTGGCTGCCCTCTTCCGGCGGGTTCTTGATGCCGGCGCTCTTCTGGATCACCATGGTGACCATGTCACCGGACATCAGGCCATTCAGGTCCTGGCAGTCCGGCGTGTCGGTGGTGCACAGGTCGGGCACCGACACGCGAATGTCGATGTCCTTCTTGTCCTTGGTGAAGTGATCGTCGGTGTCGATCTCCGGGTTCTGGGTAGCGTACACCCGGGCGCCGTTGCCTGTCTTAAGGCTAGTGTTGTTGTCGCCAGGGTCGACCACGAAGTACACGTCGCTGGCGGATATGGAGTCGGGCTCCTGGTAGTCATCCTCCAGGTACAGCACGAACGCGCCGCCCACCGGTACATTCTTGTCCAACGTGACATTGAGCCTTAGCTCAACGGTGGCGCTGCCGCTGTCGCTGCTGGACGTGACGGTCTTGGCCGGCGGGTCGGTGGGATCCATAGGATCCGCGGGATCCATCGGCCCCATGTCGCACGTGTGGTCGAAACCCATGCCCTCGTCGTGGGCGATCTCGTCGGCGATGCGCGGGCAGTGGTCCTCGCCCGCCACGTACTCGCCGTGCGCCTGGGTGTTCCCAGGGCTTGCCGCCAGTACAAGGAACGCGGCCAACGCGCCGATGATGGCTATTGACACCACCAGCGACACCGGCCAAATGCGCTTTCTCGTTTTCATACTCATCTGACTGAATCTCCTTTGAGATTGTCGTTATTGCTTGGCCGAACCAGGCTCGGTTGAGGAGCCCCCGGCCGGCCGAAACTGGCCGGGAGTTCCCCTGCGAAACCGGTCTACTGGACCGTGAAAGTGTCGTAGTCGTACAGGTACTCGGTCCTGGTCTTCACCGACACCACCACGGCCACATACCCGCCGGCGTCGAAGTCGACGTCGTCAAAGGTATACGTCCCATCCGCGGTGGGTACCGCAATACCGGGAACCGCAGTGAAGTCGCTATTGAACACCAACACCAAGTGTCCTCCGTCCGCGTTCTCGCCAGGCGTCCACGTGACCGTTACCGGGTTACCGGCATCTGTAGCCATGACGCCGGTCGGCGCGGTCAGCGCGGTGGAGCCCGGCGGGTGCGTGATGTGCGCGGCCAGCGGTATCGCGACCATGGCCATCTCGGTGCCGGTGCCCACCGCGTTGATGGAGGTGACCCGGTAGACGCGCACCTCACCTTCTGCGGGCTCGCTGGTGTCAACCCAGTGGGTCATGCCGGCGCTGCGGCTGGAGACCTTCTCCTCGTACTCGCCGTCGTCGACCTTCCGCTCGATCTTGTAGCCAGAGAGCGGCGCACCAGCCGGGTCGGACGGTGCGTTCCAGAGCACCAGCACACCGCGGCTGCCGATGCCGCTGAAGTTGGTGTCGCGGGCCAGTTCGGCGGTCAGGTTCACTGGGGCCGACGGCACTACCGCTTCGGTCGTCTTGGCGTCCTCGGTTTCACTTTCTTTGGCGACGCCTTTCACAGCGGCATCCGGATCCCCGCCTACCGTCGCTCCGTTCAAGCCGTAGACCTCGAACTTCCAACGAGTTTTCTGTTCCAAGCCTGTGAGCATCACGCTGGTAGTGGATGCCGCAACGTCATACACTCCATCACTGGTCAGTTTGAAAGATGCAGATTTCGGCAAACTGAACCGAGCGCAGTTGGGGTTATCGTTTTCTGTTTGTGGGTTGCTGTCGCCGTCCACAACTCTAATGCCGGTACGAGTTATGTCGGTACCGCTGATTGGAGTCTTGGCGTCGTTGACTTTGACTGCGATGATGCAGTACTTGTCGATCATCGCGCCACCATCGTTCGAAGGAGCGCTCCAAGAGAGATTGATTGCGCCCGCCCCGTTGGGCATCGCCGTGAGGGCTCGAACTTTGCCCGGTTCCTTCGAATGGGCAGAGTAGTCGCTGGCTATATCCGACGCCAATCCGTATGCGCTTCCGTTCTTGGTAAAGATTCGGAAGTGCCGCTCTTGGTTCGGCTTCAATCCCTGGTGCTCGTATTCGGTCTGGTTGATGGGCCGAGTGGAACTGTGGACCATGGTCCACGTCCTACCATCGTCGTCCGAAATGTCGACGCGGTAGTCGTCGGTTCCGCCATTCTCGGACCGCTGGACCGTGAGAGTGACTTCTCCGGGGGTTACGTCATCGTCTGTGGCGCTGTCTTCCGTGCCAATGTGGTCGGTCGGACTACCGCCTGAAATTCCGTCGGCTCCCAGAACCGGAGCATCGGGCCGGAGATTGTTATATGCCAACTCGGTGGCCTTAACATCAACGCTGCCCATGGTATACGCGCTGGCCTTCATGTTACCACCGGTCCCGGTTTCAACTCGGACGCGGTAATACAACTTCCCTGCAGCTTGGCCAGTGTGCCGGAAATCGTAAGACGTGGCAGTGTCGCCATCGCTCAACGCCGGTACACTGATCGCAGCAACATTCGGTGCGGTGGCTCCGGTCGGAGAGCCTGGCCTGAGTGCGAGGTCTTCGTCGTCCGAACGCGCCACCGCGGTGGCATTCACCGCCGAATCTTCGGCGGGCCATTGGTTGGAGGTGTCAGAAACCTCAACGCGGTAGGCCGTTATGTTCTGCCCACCGTCGCCGGTCACGGTCCAGTACAAATCGACCTGACCGCCGGCACCGGCAGTGCCTGACTCGAGCACCAACAGATTGCCCGGCTTGGGCGGGTCGTTAGCAGCAGATGTAGTAGCTTCGCGGACCGCAGAAGGAGTCTCGGAGTGCCCGTGTTCATTCAGGCCGTAGATCTCGTAACTCCAGTTTTGCTTCGCCCGCAGGCCTGTGTGTTTGTAACTGGCCGCTGGAAGTATCGTTATGATGCCACCGATGCCATTGTCAGCGTATGCTGCGACGTTTTTGTCAGGCCCGTCGGCAAAGAACGCTTGCCTACAGTTAGTCTCGGTCAATGGGGCGATCGTGTTGGCACCTGCAGTGGTGTTTGTGGGCCAGGCTCGGATGCAATATCCGAGGAGGTCAGACCCGCCATCGTCCGGCGCCGTCCACGTGAGCATGTTGGCTTCAGGGCCGTCAGCAGCGGCGGCGAAGGGCTTCACCTGTCCAGGCACACTGATCGGCGTGGTGGTGGCCGACTCAGAGGTCGACACCGCGCCGGAGCCGTGCTCCGAGTCTTTGGCGAAAACCCGGTAGTACTGCGTGGTGCCGGTCTGGAACTTACCCTTCACAGTAGAATCCGTGTAGGTCACGGAGTCACCGGACACCGACTCCAAGTACTTCCACTTACTGTTGTCCGATGAGCGGTCGATCCGGTACATGTCGGGCGCGCCGCTCTCCGGGGCTTCCCAAGTCAGCACCAGGGTGGTGCGACCGGCGCTGCCGTCGGCGGCCTTGACTTTCAGGTTCTGCGGCGCGTCGGCCAACTCGTCGGCGAAAATGCCGCCCGGCGTCTGGGTCACGAACAGGGCCAGCGCGCCGATGACGGCGAACACCGCCACCAGGGGCGCTGACCATATCAGCTTTCTCGTTTTTCTACTCATGTGACAAAATCTCCCTTTCGAGACTGTCGTTGGGTACTTTGAGTTTCTCGTTGCGCCCTCGGCCCGTCGTTTACGGGGCCTCTTCTCCACCCTGGATTCCTGCTTTCGCAGGAATGACGGTGTTGGTTGCCCGCGGGCGGGCGTGGGGCGGCTTTCTGCAGGTTGCTTGGCTCACACCTCCTTGTGGTGAGGCCGTCGCTGGGCCCGGCTTTGGGCCGGCCACGGCCGACGGCTAGATAGATTTCCAGACTTGCCCTGCAATTGTAGTGAGGCAAAAATTACCGAAGTATTACAGAGCAGCCTATTTTCGGTCGAATTCAAAAAATCGACGCAACCGCTGCCGGTTTGCCATAGGGCGCCCGAATAGCCGGCGACTCCCCAGATCGCACACGAACCTCTACGACAACAACCAATGTATAATTCCCCGGTACACTCTCTGAACGACTCAGCCAGCACCATGAGAACACGGTATATTGCGGCATCCGGCAAATCGAACTCCCCGGCCTGAATACCGTATCTGGGTCTCCATGTTGAGTGACCCGCTGAGCTCGGCAAGCCGCCACGGTCCACCCCGGAAAGTGGCCACCCAATCGTTGCAGGGGGAGTGGCCAGGAAGTACCCGGAGGCGAGGACACACATGACCACCCCTCTATCGCTTGGGGAGCAAGCCACCGAGATCCTGGAGAACGCCATCCTGCTCGCGCTGGAGCAAACTCGCGACCAGGGTTATCTCGGCACCGTACGCCTCTCCGAGCTAATAGGATGGGATACCGACGGGCTGCCTTCTCCCAACGGACAGGGTTACGGACGCATCGCAGTGATCGGGCTCCTGTACCGGCTATATCTGGCGGGAAAGGTGGAGCCGGCACACCCGCCAAACCGCAGAGGGCATTGGGGCGGGTGGCGGATAAGCGACGCCGAATTAGCCGCGCGCCGAGGTATAGATTTTACGCCATCGTCGCCTCCCGATCCGATACACATCGCCGGTGCATACCTTACCGGGGCCGTGTCGATGGCGGACTACCCGCTGCCGCCAGCAGAGGGCTTGATGCCACCCCTGCCCACATCAATCCGATTTCCTGACGACAAGGAGTACGACCTGCGTCATTGGGAACAGATCCTCACCTGCACGGTGGAATGGCTCAATGAGGTCGGCATCCTGACCCGCGCCACCCTGCCGGTGAGGATGGTCCGCGGCCCCGGCTACCTGATCAATACGCAGCCGATCCACTCCGACGGTCGACCGATGGTGAAACGGGTGCGCGCGGGTGGACCGGACCAGCTGTGGGTCTACACCAAATCGCCGGTGACCCCCGGTCATTTCGCGGTGTATCACGCCAAAAGGATCCTGGAGCTCTTCCGCCAGGACCTCTCGGAGGTCCAGCTGATGCTCCCCGAACACGAAGACGCCCAGACTGCCGCGGAGAGCTGAAGCCCGGCCATCGGGAACTCAACATCCTGCTCACTGGCGCCAGCCCGTGCCGGAACGCCGCGTCGCAATCTGTCCCATGCCGCCCAACGGCCCCACCTATGACTTCTGGGCCCGCTGCTGGTTCTGCGACGGGCAGAAAATCCACGTGGTCAACGACGCGCCGACTCCCCGGTATAACCACGCATTCAAAATGGCTCATTCAGCGCCCCCGGTTGGGTGGCTCTCAGCGTTCCATCCCCCACCTGGGGCAAACAGGCTTCAACACGGTCGGCATTCCCGTATTTGTACAGCATGTCCATGTCGCTCCCTATCTCCCAGCGTCTCCAGCGCCCAATAAACTGCCGGTCTACGGGACGGTAGCCAGATTGCCGGCTGGGTCGGGCACCAGTTCCAAATAGATCAACGTGGTCTGTATGCTGGAATGCCCCAGCCACCGGCTAAGGTCGTTCAAAGGAATGCTGTGCAGTAGCATATGTCGGGCGAAGCTGTGTCGCAAAGTATGAGTTCCTACGCGTCGGCCGGAAGCAATTTGCCCAGCGTCCACGGCGCGGGAAACAGCATGCTCCACCCACCGCCATGCCGTGGTTCTCGAGACGTCAATTGAACGGCCCTGGCCGACGGCCCCGAAACTGGTGGCGGCGATGAACGCCATCCGCAGTTCCGGATGAACCGGCACAACCCTCGCCTTGTGGCCCTTACCCTAGCGAACTCGCAGGGTGGGCGGATCAGAGTCCAAGTGAAGATCGCGAACTTCAAGCCACAGGGTTTCGGAAACCCTGAGACCGGTCCGCCACTGTTCCAGCATCAATAGCCGAGCCTATGGGTTCGGTGCCGCGTGGATGAGTGCGTTGACCTCGGGCGCCTCCAAGTATTCCGGAAGGCTGCAACCTTTCTCTCGGGGCAATTGTTGCAAAACGCGCCTTTTGGGATTGATCCCGCGGGCGCGTCTCGTACTCAGGACGGCGGTCGTCATGCCCCGGAGTGTAACATTCTGGCTAGTTTTGTTGCACTGGTTACCCAGCCAGGATGGCCGAAAAGGGCGACGGCATGGCCGGCCACACGCCAACCCGTCGAATACTTCGGCAAGGGAAATAAATACCTAATCCCGAATCCACCGAAGGGATCCGGTGGTGCGGGGAAGAATGGGCCGGGCTTTGATCCCGACGGATTGGTGCTGGTGCTGGGTGTGTCGGCGGCACGAAGGGCATTTTTGGCAGGCGGCGTCGCTGGCGACGGTCGAGATCAGCCTGTGGATTGCAGCAGGAGACACGGGAGGACCGGCCTGATGCTGTCCTGCCGGAGGGTTTGGTAGTCAGGGACGGGTCAAACGCCGCGGGCGTGGTCAGGAACGGAGTGGTAGGGCTCTCAATCGTGCGAGGGCCCGACCGAACTGGTTTTGCCAGGGCCAGCCTTGGGGGAGATGCAGGGTGAGGCGGCGGGCCGTGCGGGTGATGCGTCCGGCCAGGGAGAAGAAGCGTCGTCGGAGGGTCTTGGTAGTTGTCAGCGGCTGGCCCACGGTTTTCTTCAACCCAGGTTGGATCGGTCTGTCGCATCCCTACGTACCATACAAGGTTGTGGGCCATGACCTGCACCGCCAGCCAGGCGGCATTGGCGGGAAAGCGGCCCGATGGCAGGTGGTTGAGACCCACCCCGTACTTGAGGTCGCGGATGGCGTTTTCGATCTCGGCGTGGCGACGGTGATCGGCCTCGAGATCCAGCGTCTCGCCGTCTCGGTCGGTGATGAAAGCGTGATAGCTGTAGTTGGCGAAAAGGGCAAGTTGGGAGCCGGGCGTGGGCTTGACCCGGCGGACGATGAGGCGCACCGGCACTGCGTCGGGCTCATTCTGGAAGGGGGTGTAAGTTGTCTCGGCCACATCGGCGGCGCCCTCCATACAGTATGGAATGGGTGTCCAGTCCGCCTCGGGAATGTCCTCGATGATGTTCCGCACACTGGCATGCTGGCGGATGGTGATGGAGTAGCGGACACCCATCTTGCGGCAGACGGCGACGATGCCGTGGGTGTAGAAGCCGCTGTCCGTGCGCACGGTGAGTGGTCCGGTGGCTCCAGCATAGCGCACTCGGTTGACGGTTTCACGCAGGAAGTGGGCGGCGCCCCGAGCCGTGTTGGCTCGGCCCTAGCGCAGCCGTGCCATCAGCACGTCACCGGTGCCAGCGGCCACGGCGAGGAGCGGGTGATAGCCCCGCTGACCGGTGTAGTTGTGGTGGCGGGCGCCCTCCTTGGCAAGCCCGTAGGTCTCGCAGACGGTGGAGTCCAGGTCGATGGTCAACGGATCATCGCCCTGTCCCGCACCAGCCGCCCAAGCCCCAGCCAGCAGTTCCCGGCCCACCCGATCCAACTGGCGCACGTGGCCCCACCGGAAGCTGCGCAGGAAGGTCCCGAGGGTGGACGGCGCCTTGATCACACAACCCAGCACCCGCTCGGTCCCGCCAGCACGCAGCGCGTCGGCATCGTCAATGCAGTCGCCACCAGCTAGCGCCGATGCCACCAACGTCAGCAGCTTGTCTCCCGGATTGGCCCGACCCGGCGCATCTCCCAGGTCAACATGGTTGTCCACCAGCTCGCCCAGTCCCAGATGATGGGCCAAAGTGGCCGGAAGGATCAGCCCGGCATTGGCCGCCAGCCGGTGATCGTCGAAGGCGACATGGATGCGGTCGGGCCGCTCCGGTGATAACATCGAACGGGTGCTCCTCGTTTCGGGGCGGGTATCTGTGACAAAACCATTATCCCCGAAGCGCGGGAGCATTTTCTCATCCCCTCACTACGACGTCACATTCGTGTTTTCGGCGAATTGGGACTAAACCCGAATCCACCGAAGCGATGGGCCGTGGCGTTGCCACCAGGGATGATGGGCAAGGGAAGGCGAACGGGGCAGGCCCGATTCCAATGGATGGGGATGAGGGCGGCGTGAGGTTGGCACACAGCTACGATGATGGCGGCCCGCGGTGGCGATGCTGGGCGAAATTGTCCGGGTAGCGTGCAGCAAGAGACGCTCGGGGACCAGCCTGGCGCAAGTCTGCGAGGCGGTCGGGTAGTCGGTGAGTGGGTCAGATCTCCGTCGGCGTTGACACCAGCGGTGCCGTCAGGCTGGGAGTGGAATTGCTCGCAGCCGTGCCAGGGCGCCACTGAACTGGGTTTCCCAGGGCCAGCGCTGGGGCAGATGCAAAGTGAGTTGGCGCGCCGAGCGGGTGAGCCGTCCGGCGATGGAGAAGAAGCGCCGTCGCAGGGTCTTGGTGGTCACCACCGGCTGGCCCAGACCGATGCGCGCCGTCCAGCGAGCCAGGTTGTGGGCCATCACCTGGACGGCCGCCAAGCGGCGTTGGCGGGGAAGCGGCCCGAGGGGAGATGGTTCAGGCCGACGCCGTACTTGAGGTCTCGGATGGCATTCTCGATCTCGGCGTGGCGGCGATGGTCGGCCTCCAGTTCCAGGGGGTCCCCGTCCCGGTCGGTGATGCAGCCGTGATAGCCGTAGGCGGCGAAGAGGGCCAGCTGTGAACCGGGCGTGGGCTGCACCCTTCGGACGATGAGCCGTACCGGTGCGGCGTCGGGCTCACTCTGAAAGGGGGTGTAGCTGGTCTCCGCCACGTCGGCGGCGCCGTCCAGCCAGTACGGGATCAGCGTCCAGTCCGCCTCGGGTATCTCCTCGATGAGATTGCGCAGGCTTTTATGCTGGCGGATGGTGATGGAGAAGCGGACATCCATCTCACGACAGACCGCGACCAGGGCGTGGGCATAGAAGCCGCTGTCGGCCCGCACCGTGAGTGCTCCCCTGGCCCCGGCGTAGCGCACCCGTCCCACCGTTTCACGCAGGAAGTGGGCGGCGGCGCGAACGGTGTTGGCGCGGCCCTCGCGCAGCCGAGACATCAGCACGTCGCCGGTTCCGGCCCCAGTAGTCCGGGCCCAGGCCAGCAGCGGGTGATAGCCTCGCTGGCCGGTGTAGATGTGGCGGCGCGGCCCTCCTTGGCCAGACCGTAGGTTTCGCAGATGGTGGAGTCCAGGTCGATGGTCAACGGCCCGTCGCCGGGTCCCGCTCCAGCCGACCAGGCCCGGGCCAGCAACTCCCGGCTCACCCGATCCAGCTGGCGAACATGGCCCCACCGGAAGCTGCGCAGAAAGATGCCCAGGGTGGAGGGCGCCTTGACCGTGCCGCTCAGAGTGCGGACGGTTCCCCCAGTGCGCAACACATCGGCGTCGTCAATGCAGTCGCCGCCCGCCAGCGCCGACGCCACCAGCGTCATCATCTTGTCGCCCGTGTTGGCTCGGCCCGGGGCATTGCCCAGGTCGAGGCGCCGGTCAACCAGTTGGGGCAGGCCCAGGTGGCGGGCCAAGGTGGTGGGAAGGATCAGCCCAGCATTGGCCACCAGACGGTGGTCATCAAAGGTGATTTGGATGCGGTCGGGGTGCTCCAGTGGTAGCATCTATTGAGTGCTCCTGGTCTCGGGTCGGTTTTGTGTTTCCAAAACCATTATCCCCGAAGCACAGGAGCACTTTCTTACCCCTTCAGCACGCCGCTACACTCATCTTTTCGGTGGATTGAGGCTAAAGGTCGGCTGTAGCCGTATATGTATTTGGAGCGTGAGAAATGCTTATAAGCGAAATGAAGTACGTCGGCGTGGATTGGTGCGTGGGCGGTTGGCTCGGTGTCGGACTCGACAACGGAAGGGGTCACGAAGTGAAAGGGTTTATGGAATTTGCTGACCTCGTGGCGTACTTCTCTGATGCCTGCCTCATTCTCGTGGACATGCCAATTGGTTTGAACCCTGATGCCCAGCATCCCAAAAGACCTTGCGACACTCAGGCTCGGACCATACTAAAGTGCTTGGGAGGGGAGACTGGGAGCGTGTTTCCCTCGCCCAACCGCAGGTTGGCTGGGGCAGCAGTGAGGGGGGAAGGGAAGTGGTTGAATGGTCGTGTGGCGTGGGCTCATACACAGAACCCCGTGGGTTCCGATTGGAGTGCCCGCGTTAACCGTCAGACTTTCTCGATAGCATCAGCTACGGGCGAAGTCGATGATGTGATCAACAACCCCGGCACTGTAAACTGTCCGACCATAAGGGAAATCCATCCCGAGGTTTGTTTCCGATTGTTGGGTGTCGAGCGCGAAATCCGGCATAAAAAGACAACACCGGAAGGCATCTGCCAACGCAAAAACGTCTTGCGCCATTACGAACCCCTGACTGATAAAATTTTCGACAAGGCTAGTGCCAAATTCCGGAATAGGAGTGCTGTCGGAGATGACGACATCCTTGACGCCCTGGTGGCTGCGGTGACCGCCAAGCTCGGTTGCCAGAACACGGAGTATGAACTGCATAGACTCCCTGGCCGAGAACCGACAACCTGTGACAACGCGCCGCCAGATGGCATGGAAATGTTGTACGTGGTTAGAAGGTAGTAAACTGCAGCTTTCAATCCTCAAACGACCGTCCCATTGCCGACCCTGATGTCAGCACAATGGCCATTAGGGACCATCCCACAAAGCAGATGAACGCGTGGATCGAAGAAGCTAGACCCGGGTTACGGTACGGAAGAGCGTCGTGCTCGACGTTGGGAAAGGGCAAACCTTGGGCTGCCATATCAGGAATCCACTGAAGGGGTGGGGCGGGACTGTTCAGACGGGGTATGAAAGGTGAGGGGAAGATCCGGCTGGTCTTTGATCCCGACGGATTGGGCCGGGTGCTGAGTGTGTCAGCGACGCGCAGGGGATTTTTGACGGGCCGCCGTGCCGGCGACGGGCGAGATCAGCGGGTAGATGCAGGGTGATGCGGCGGGCCTTGCGGGTGATGCGTCAGGGGAGGCAGTAGTGATCGTCAAAGGCGACGTGGATGCCGTCTGGCGGCTCCGGTGGTGGCACCTATTAGGTGCTCTTGGTATCGGGTAGGGTTTGTCGATCCAAAGCCGTTCTCCCCGAAGCTCGGAAGCACTTCCTTACGTCTTCAGCGCGCTAACACTCTCATTTTATCGGTGGATCGGGGCTAACTATCCATCTGACGGTCTGGTTGCCCTTTCCGCCATGACGCTAGCGACAAATAACACCACCGACAGTCCAACAATCACCAGGCTGGTCAGGACCTCAACTAGAGATTCGTCTAACATCCCAGCCACAATAAGAATGCAGCCAATGATGGCAGTGGGAACGGCAATCAGTCTATGAACTGGATGGCCGAGACTCTGTACTGACCTGTGCCACCAACTTCTCTGTGTGGAGTGCTTTTTAGTCATTGCGTGCTCCCTACGCTTTGCCGCAAAAGGGTGTCGGGAGCATCCTATTCCACGTAACAGACCGTCACAGCATCCTGGATCTCCATTCCAAATCCGAGCAGGTAAAAATCCTGCCTCCGGCTCCACATTTGATGTCACTCGGCCATCGTGCTATTGGACCGGCGTCCAAAACAATTCATCGCGCCGCGTCCGATCTCCAAACTCCAAGTCTCGGTAGAAGCGAATTCGCTCCCCGTCGCCAGCCAGAACGGCGTGATATGGCTTCGCGCGATGGCGAAAAGCACTGTCTGTGTAGGTGTCAACGATCCACTCGGCTCCCAAGAAGCCGGTTGTGACGAACATACGGTCTCCCAAGTCCACCTGCACGGTGGCTCCAACTTCTCCCCAACGCCCTCGGTCATCTATGACTTTTATTACCGCACGCTTTGGGTAGCCGCTATCGCTACCGTCGCGGATAGTCATGGAAAACACTCCGAGGGCAACACCGACGAGTACCAGTCCAACAGAGAGCAGAACTTTAGGAGTCATGTTTCTCGCGGTGCCGACCCCTGAATACAAGCATAGGCGGCTCAAATAATTCATGCTCAACCTCCATCCCCGGAGTGTAACAAAAGACCGCATTTTGTTGCACGACAACACTCGCCGGCTGGCCCCTTCTGTAAATGGCAGACTTCCGTTCAAAGTCGGACATTTCCAGTTCAGCTGAAGGTCATGTTGACTCCTCCCGTGATTTTTTGAGCGAAGGATAGGATGGCCCCCGGAACCGTAAATGGGGTATGTCACCAAAAAGGCCCGCTGATTAGCGGGCCTCAACCTTGTGTCGGCGATGATGTTGCCTCATTAAGATGGTTTGTCTGCGTTATCTTCATGCGGGACAACGCTAGTGCGCCCTGAGTGTACCTCGGTGACAAGAGGTTCAAAAAGTTCGGAACGGTCAGGAGGTGCGGGTTCCAACCATTTCTCATTCTCCGGAGAGCCGTAGGTGGAAGTCTTCCAAGCATCCGGGCCTGTTTTGTTGAAATCGTCGAGGTCGGGATTTACTTCCTTTCCCCTTGGATCTCTCTTTTCTGTACCCATTGTGCGCCTCCGGTTGGTGTGATGGTAATAACTTCGATGGTGCCGCCTACCCCTCGTTCACCAATGGATAAGCTCTGCGCCACGATGGTAGTTCTGATTAGGAAAATAGCCAGATCCACAGAATCCTGTAATGGCAATGATGACCAAGGTACCGAGAGTTCATTCTGAAACGAAATGTCTCGCATAAATTGGTCAGGGTCTGCAATGTCCGGTGAAAGGTTGTCGCGCACCGATGAACGAACGCCCGGTGCCATCCCAAGCATGAGTCTGTTGACAACTTCGGTTTGCCCACCCCACGACATTCCGAAATCATTTGCATGTTCCAGAATTGGAAAAACATCGGGAGCAGCAGGGACGCGGAATCTGTAAATTTCTCCATATGGATCGCCCCGGTCGACGCCGCCTACAATAAAGTTAACAGTACCTTGTCCGCCTCCTGATTGATCCCATCGGTTTGTGAAGAAAACGGACATCTCCTGAGCAAGCGTACTGACAGTACGTGCATTGGCAACAATCTGGTCTTGAAATTCAGGCAACAAACTATGAATTGTTCTGCCGCCAATAGTCGCGCTGCCTTGCGTAACTGCGGCCATACGTCCGCCTTCGCCCTCCGCCAGCAGCATTTTGCTGGCGTTGTCAAAATTGTAAGTATTCACGCCATTGGGCAATTGGCGAGTGAGCGAAACTCGCGTGTCCGACGCTAGAACCATGCCTTCAGGCCCTTTGATGACGATTCCCAAGGACATATGGTGTCTCCTATGGTCAAACGGCCCGCGCTATCCTTTGCGGGGATGGCTAGGGAGATCCTAGGTTAACCGGATGCGCGTACGGCGTCAATTTTCACCGCCGTTGTTGGGTTGGTTGTGACGTCCGACTTCCGGTACAAGTCTGCCATTTTTCGCGCCATAGGCCGGAGTTGGACACCGCCGTAAGCACGGCGCTGGGTCGCATCGCCGTCAAAATGGCAGAGTTGCTAATGAAGTCTGCCATTGTAGAATCGGGTCCCATGCCCGCCCGCGACTTGCCCCACTACTGGACGCCGGAACAGGTCCGGCAAATCCTGGCCGCCATGCCCGCCGGCCGGCCCTGGCTGTTCGCCTTGCTGCTCTGGCGCACCGCGCTGCGCCAGGCCGAGGCCCTCGAACTGGAATGGCGCGACCTGTCCTTTGCAGCCGCGTCACCCACCATCACGGTGCGGGCAGGCAAGGGCGGCCGCTCCCGCCTGGTGCCGGCGCACCCTGAGCTGGTGGACGCCTTCCGGTCGGTGCCCAGGGGCCGGGCCGACGATAGGGTATTTCAGTTTTCCGCCCGGACCGCGGCCCGGCGGACCACGCAGGGGATCGCGGCGGCGGGGCGGGCGACGGTGGCCACCGGAACTGGCGTCAAGGGACCGGGCAGCCACAGCCTGCGCCACAGCTGCGCCCGTCACTGGCTGCAGAGCGGCCTGAACGTCAACGCCGTGTCCGCGTGGCTGGGGCACAGCAACCCCACCGTAACCTTGAACACCTACCTGGTCCTGGCCCCGGACACGCTGGGAGACATCAGCGAGGTTCCGTGACAGCCTTTGTACGGGCCACAGCGGGCATCAGCGGGGATTGGTTGTGCATCCTGGCAGTTGCGGTCTTCCTCGGCTGGGCGCCGGCCTGTACCGGCGCCCAGGACGATCCTGCCGAGGCATGGAAGACCTATGAGCACAACCGGGACCGGGAACCCTCGGCCGATTGTGCCGAAAGGCCGAACTTCACCCTTGACGTTCCATCCAATTGGGAATTGCGGGACACGGACTGCGATTCTGTGGCCTTTGATGCTGGGAACGACCCCGCCGAATTACAGGTTATTGTGCTGGACCTCCCCCACTATCCCGGGAACGCCGAAGCCGCCCTGGCCCAGATGCAAAGTCAGTGGTCGCGCCAGGTAAATACCGCCGAAGGCGGCGTACAGCAAGTAGAGCATTATGGGTTGCCCGCGGTCTTCCGGGTTCATACCGAGCCCGCATCGCCGTCGGTCTCGTGCGAGAGTTACGTTTATGCGCTCGGTGTTCCCGCGCGGTCGTGGGCTTCGCACGGCCAACGCGCGGTAATCGTCGCGGCGGCCGGGTGTACGGACGCCTATGACCAATACGCAGTCATTCACGCAATCCTGGACTCGTTCCGGTTAGTCGAACCCCACTAACGGGACTGCGAAGGGGCCGGCTAACCATCACGACCCGGAAGTCTGCCACCACGGCAGTGGTTATGCCGGAGTGCAACAAAATGCCCAATTTTGTTGCATATCCGCTACGTCAGTTGGCCGAAGGAGTCATTCGGTCCTGCTAATCGGCCCGCCTTCGCCCATGTCGAGCGCTTTCACGGCGATTTCAATTTTCTCACCCGCATCCTTGCGATCTATCCACCCGCGTGCGTTACGCTGGCAGCCCAATTTATCGAACAACCCCGATAAACGGCCCCTCGTGATCTCAATTCCGGTGAGTCTTTTAACTTCCATGACTGTGCAGAATGGCGGCCCCGGGTGTATGAAAAGGTGATGCCTATGGGCATCCCAGAGCTGATCGAGGGCGTCGATTTCGTCGTCAAGTAACGTTTGTCCACGGTATATCTTGACTCCTCGTGTCGGGGCTAAGCCCGAATCCACCGAAGGGATGCGTGGGGGCTGGCTACGCAAGGGAAGAGAAGCGTGGGTGATGGGACAGCAGTGCCCTGACGCCGCCGGATTCGAGCGGGTGAGGGTAGAGACAGCTATGCCAGGGGGATGCTGACGGCTCGCGAGTGGCCGCGGAGGGCGAGATCGTCGGGCAGCTGGCAGCTGGAGACCCGCGGTGCTCAGCCTGACGCGGGACGGCCAGGCGGTTGGACGGTCTGGTTGAAGGGTCGGACGCCGAAGGCGGCGTCAGGAAGGGAGCGGCAGGGCTCGCAATCGCTCCAGGGCGCGACTGAACTGGTTCTCCCAGGGCCAGCCCTTGGGCAGATGCAGGGTGAGGCGACGGGCCTTGCGGGTGATGCGTCCGGCCAGGGAGAAGAAGCGTCGCCGCAGGGTCTTGGTGGTAACCACCAGCTCGCCCAGGCCGATGCGCGCCGTCCAGCGAGCCAGATTGTGGGCCGTGACCTGCACCGCCAGCCAGGCGGCGTTGGCGGGGAAGCGTCCCGAGGGAAGATGATTGAGGCCCACGCCGTACTTCAGGTCGCGGATGGCGTTCTCGATCTCGGCATGGCGGCGGTGGTCGGCCTCCAGTTCCAGAGTGTCGCCCTCCCGGTCGGTGATGCAGGCGTGATAGCTGTAGTCGGTAAGCAGCGCCAGTTGGGAACCAGGCGCGGGCTGCACTCTGCGGACGATGAGCCGCGTTGGCGCGGCGTCGGGCTCATGCTGGAAGGGTGTGTATTCAGTCTCGGCCACGTCGGCGCCGCCGTCCATCCAGTAAGGGATGGGCGTCCAGTCCGTCTCGGGTATGGCCTCGATGAGATTGCGCAGGCTTTGGTGCTGGCGGATGGTGATGGAGTAGCGGACGTCCATCTTGCGGCAGACGGCGACCATGGCGTGGGTGTAGAAGCCGCGGTCGGCGCGGACGGTGAGTTGTCCGGTGGCTCCGGCGTAGCGCACCCGGCCCACCGTCTCCCGCAGGAAGTGGTCCGCGCCCCGCGCGGTGTTGGCCCGACCCTGGCGCAGCCGCGCCATCAGCACGTCGCCGGTGTCCGCGGCCACGGCCAGCAGCGGGTGATAGCCCCGCTGGCCGGTGTAGCCATGGCGACGGGCGCCCTCCTTGCCCAGTCCGTAGGTCTCGCAGACGGTGGAGTCCAGGTCGATGGTCAACGGCGCATCGCCCGGGCCCCCACCAGCAGCCCAGGCCCGAGCCAGGAACTCCCGGCTCACCCGATCCAGCTGGCGAACATGACCCCACCGGAAACTGCGTAGAAAGGTCCCCAGGGTGGACGGCGCTTTGACCACGCAGCCGATGGCGCTGGCCGTCCGGCCGGTGCGCAACACGTCGGCGTCGTCAATGCAGTCGCCGCCGGCCAGCGCCGACGCCACCAGGGTCAGCAGCTTGTCCCCCGGGTTGGCTCGACCCGGCGCATCTCCCAGGTCAACGTGGCGGTCCACCAGCTCACCCAGACCCAGATGGTGGGCCAGGGTGACCGGCAGGAGCAGTCCGGCATTGGCCACCAGACGGTGATCATCGAAGGCGACGTGGATGCGGTCGGGGCTGCCCAGTGGTAGCATCTAACAGGTGCTCCTCGTTTCGGGTCGGTTTCTTGTTTCAAAAACCATTATCCCCGAAGCCGGGAGCACTTTCTCATCCCCTCAGCACGCCGCCACATTCATCCTTTCGGTGGATTGGGGCTAAGGAGGGCTCATCAGGAAAGGCGTCTAAGCTCTCACCCAACGAATTGATGTCCAGATTCCCGTGCGGTCCGCGTTTGCAACCCAACTTATCCAGCAACCGCGATAACCGTGTCATGGAAAGGCAAACATCCAAATGTCTCCCCACACGGGTAAGTGACCAGTATCGACCATATAGACTCTGATACGCACACCACCATCCTCGCTCGTGCGCGGCCTGAAGGGACCGGATGGCCTTTAATTCGTGCTCATCAAGCTCATGTCCTCGGTATTCCATGGCACCACCTCAACTAAGACAAACTGGCCCATTTTGTTGCACGGCCAACCTACAACCAATCCCGAGTCATAGTGCCGCCTCATTCCTGCTTTCGTGCCGGCTATCCCGAGGAAATTTCGCTACTCTGACTGTGACAGGACAGTTTCGTAGATCCTCCGATGAGCCGACGATTTTCGTAGTGGGCGCCGTCGAACGGAGACCCATGCAGAACGACGAGGAACAGCCGCTCGACAGCTCAGGTGACCCCAAGGCCACGAAGGCCAAAGACACAACCAGGGCTCTATCCATCGGGGTTTAAGGTCCGTACGCGCGGGATAGACCGGTCCGCTGCCGGTCGGCGTTGCGTCCCAGTCAGGTTCCCCCACTGGCAGGGATACGCTCCGGCATAACGCGCCGCACCACATTCTCCAGCCACACCAACCGCACAAGCACGGCAATTTGACGACCCACAACACACCGTGTAATTTTCCCCTACAGGAGCAGGAATATGGTCGCAAACCCCACCATGGGCCAAGAACCAACCGAGTACACCCCCTTGCAGTGGCTCCCCAAACTGCTGAAAGCCTTCATATCACGATCACTCACCTCCACGCTCGACGCAACCCACGCCGAACCGGAGGCCGGAATGATCCCAGGCGACTGGTTCGAAGGAACCATCATGGAGCTGTGTGGCCTGCCTTGGGATGACCCTGACTGGACATCAGAAAACCCACAGCCTCTGGACGCCGCCGCCGTAGCGGAACTGTTGCTGATCCTCCTCGATGTCCTGCCCGAACACGCTCTGGCGCCGAACATCACCCCGAACTGGGACGGCGGTGCTATGGCAACCTGGCTCCTGGGTGGCCTTACCCTGGAGATCGAAACCCGACCGGGCCAGCCGGCTCAATACTGCTACGGTGACGAGAGGGGACAACAAGACCTGGACGACGAGGGCGACGTCTCCGGTAACGAGGAACGCCTCCGTCGCTGGGCCAAAGTGCTGGCCGACGCAGCCGCAGAACTCGGCCTATGACGGGACAGCACCGACCCGCCGGACACGACCGGCTGGTAATGAGGCGGATAGGCGCCGGACAATTGACGCATGATCCCTCCACCGGCACTCCGAGACCTCCCAGCAGCCATCTGGACATGGGACCGGGAGACGGATACGCCTCATGTCGCCTGGTAGGCGACGCCCACCAGGACGAAGTCATGAACGAAGGCGCAGGAGACTACCTGTATGTCCTCCCGGTTGCCAGCATCAGGGAAGCCGGCATGGACGTTCTCGAAACCCCTGAATCCGGCGGACCGGGGCACTGCGACATCACCGGTGCCAAGACGATCCGGCGACGAGCGAAGCAACGCCTCATGGCGGAAGCCCTCTGGGTCTGCGGACACAGTCCGCCAGGAGCACCCGAGCACCGGATAATAGACGTGCCTTCGCCTCGCAGCTGTTGAGTCCGTGGGCCGCGAAAAATTCGCTCAGGGGGCCGGATTTGGCGCGTTTCTGGAGAAATTGCAACGCCCGTCCCAAGATGCTATTCCGACAACGACGTTGTCCAGAAATCAGCAAATACCCGGAAAAATTGAGCCGCTGGGCCGATTACGAAATACGTCGGAGTGTTGGCCGGACTCTGACGCGGTGACTCCCGATCTGGAGTAGCGAAATTTCCTCCGGCTATCCCGTAACTGCGATAAACGTTTGCGCCGCATCATCCGCGTGGACCCGGCGCAACGGCGGCGCCTGGCGTTTGAAAAGGTGGCCCAGCGCGGCGCGTTCGGCGCATCGCTGACAGTACACCGCCGGTTCCTCGGTTCGGGGGTCGATGATCTCCACGGCGGCGCGTCGCCCCTTCCCGCATCGTCCGCACACCAACATCTTCTTGGGCTGCTTTACCGGCAGGCTTCCGGCATTGTGGCCCCCTGGCCAACGGGCGCACTCGCACCTGCTTTCATCCCGACACTTGACGACGGCCAGGTCAACAGCGGGGTCAAGAAAAACGGTGCTCCGTTCGCCGCTGATGCCCCGCTTGCGGGTGGTTTGGGCGGTGGACATTGAGCGGTAGCATCGCCGGATCGCGGGCGCTGCCCGAACGGAGTCGTACCAGCGGACGATATGGAAGCACACGGCATACCCCTTGATGTGACGTAGCAAGATGTTGCGACATAGCGGGACTTGGCAATGTGGCAACATCTTACTACACTCAATCTCGGCGGGCGCGAGTGCGCCCTTGTCAGCTGATAGCAACGGGCCGCCGATCGGGAGGAGCAAACACTTTATGATCTCGCGTCGCTACGATATGAAACGGCCATGCACAAACTGTCCTTTCCGCACCGACGACACCGCTATCCGATTCGCAAACAAAGCGCGGGCGGAAGAGATCGAGGCGTCCGCTTATCTCTTTGGCTTCCCGTGCCACACGACGGCGGATTACCGGGAAGATGACAACGGCGACCGCGGCAACGACGGTTTCGTGTTCGGGGAAGGTTCACAGCATTGCGTCGGCTACCTGATTATGCTTCTGAAAGTCGCCGGCGGGAGACCGTGGCCGGGGATCGGCGACGACGTGCGCCTGCTGGAGCAACTCACGTCGTTGGTGGATTTTGACGCGCCCGTGTTCGACTGCCCGGATGACTTCTTCCGAGCCAACGAATAGGCTACTCGATCCGGCCTCGTGGCCGCTGGCCAGCCCCTTTAGCGTTACACAGGATCCCGGCGCGTCATTCCTTCCCGAGTTGGCCGCCCGGCAGTTGTACCGCGTCGGCGGGAATGTCATCAAACGGTTTGATTTCCAGCAGCAATCCGTAGGGCAGTAGGGCGTCGCTCACGCCCTTATCCGCCGGGTCCCAAACCGCTTTGACGTGTAGGGCCTGGCCGTCCGGTATCAACTCTTGTACGACCGGCAGGGCAGCGAACGCCGGAATGATCCGGTCAGCTATTTCGTTGCGTTGTTGCCGCTTGTCCATTAGCGCTCCTGGGGTCGTATGGCCTGGCCACAAGGCCCCGGTCCTCGGCGTAGGCGATGCAACCGGCCCTGACCATCGTGTGATTGAAGGTCATGCCTAGCAGCTCCTCATCCTCGTCGATCAATTCGAGGGTCCAGGGTAAGCCCTGGCGCTCTAGGTCTCGGTGGTAATCGGCGGCGTAGAGTTTCGGCCAGAATCGCATCAACTTCCAGCGGAAACTCCATACCCACTCAGTTAGCAGGTTCAAGAACACGGTACACCTCACGCGAAGGGTCGTGCTTCGCCCGTCCTGGACCTTTTGCCCCGCATCGTCGCATCGCAATTGCTGTCATTACCGCGGGTGAGTCGTCGGGGGTTCCAGCTTCGCCCTCAACTCTGCGATGGACCGCTGGACCTGCTGCTCGGCGTCGCGCATCGTTTCCATGCCAATGACCGCTAACTCCAACTGCTCGTCCGTCATAATGTCCAACACGCTCTGTATTCGTTCTTTGCCGATCTGCCACGACCGGGCGATGGAGTCGGTCCCTTCCGTCGTGATCTCACAGACCACCAATCGCCGGTCGCTGGGGTCCGACCCTCTCGTAACCAGCCCCTTTTCGACCAGGCGATCAACCAGGGAAGTCGTAGCCGATACCGACCGCCCGAGGACGATGGAAATATTGCTCATGCTCGTGGGTCCGTTGCGCTCCAGTACCATGAGCGCCTTGACCTGGGGGATCGTCATGTCCATCCCGTCCATCACGTCCACCTGGCCCAGAAAGAACTGGCGGCTGAGGTACTCGGCAGCATCTACGAGACGCAGCGCTAAATCCATGCGCGCTGTTTCATCCATCATCATGTAGTTCCCCTTTTATTGAGCCTAATTGTACAAAATATTCGATTATTCTGTTTGACACGACCATCCAACGCTCGGATATACTACCGCGCACTAAAACGGTTACCTTATAGCACAGCAAAGCGACTGAGGAGGGCCGACGCTCCGTAAGTGGTTTTCATGCGTGACAACTTCTTGACCGAACATTAAATCAGCCCGCCGTTTCTAACTCCGGCGGGCTGACTTGTCAATTCTAACGGACGCCGTCATAGGCCGTTTACCAATCCGGCGTCCGTAAGGTTCACCAACCGCTATGCGCGGGTGGCGATGTTTATTGTAGCATTGTCCCCCGTAGGCCGTCCGGGAGAGACAATGCAACCCTATTCGGATCACCCTCTGCTGGTCAAAGACTGGCTAGAGCGGTGGCTTGACGAGAAGGTAAGGCGAGATCGCCAGCTATCCACCCTGGAACGCTACCAGGACATCATCAACAAGCAGCTGATCCCGTACTTGGGCGACGCTGAGCTGGACCGCCTGAAACCTAGCGAGATCGACGCGATGCTGGTGAGCCTGCAACGGAGCGGCCTCGCCAATGCCACCGTGCGGACCGCCCACGCGGTACTGTCGTCAGCCTACCGGGAAGCGGTGCGCCTGGAGCTAGTGCTACGAAATCCGGCGTCCGCGGTATCACCCCCGCCAAAGCGTCGCCAGCTGGTGATCCCGCCGGAAGTCCGTGTAGTGCGGGAGCTGCTGCGCCTCGCCAGGGAAGAAAGCAATCCCCTATTCCCGTTTTTGCACCTGCTGACCTACACCGGAATGCGGCGCGGGGAAGCTATGGGGCTGCGGTGGGTCAACGTCAACCTGGGAGCCGCCTATCTGACCGTGATCGAGACGGCGGTAAAAACGCGAACCCAGGGAATGGTGCTGTCGCCGCCGAAAACGCCCACGTCCCAGCGAACCATTGACCTTGACCTGGAGACCGTCAGCGTACTCCGGGCGCACCATGAAGCGCAGATCCGGGCAGCCGACGTCGAGGAACTGGACCCCGTCGCCCTGGTGTTCCAGGCGCGAGACGGCGGCGTGGTCAAGGCAACCAGCATCACCCGCGCCCTAAAGCTGCTGGGGGAGCGCGTGGGGTGCCCGTGGATCACTTTTCACAGCCTGCGTCACTTTCACGCTTCGGTCGCCCTACAGCAGCACCAGAACGTGGCAGTAGTGTCGCGGCGGCTGGGGCATTCCAGCGTCACTACTACCCTGGACACCTATGCCCACTGTATGCCGGGTTGGCAGAGATCGACCGCCGAAGCCTTTGCGCGGGCGATGGAGGTTCCGTGATAAGATTGAGAAACGACATCGAGACCGGCTAGGCGGACGGGAGTAAATTCCCGTCTTCCGCTCCAGCGAAGTTCATGAAACGGCTCCGATTGGAGCCGTTTTCCATAGCCGAATGGCGGGCCGAGTCCCTTCACCGGCTCCAGCAACCGAGGTAACGGCCACGACAAACCGTGAAGAGATTGCAACCCGCATCCAGTCGAACTCTGTCGGCACTGCGGCCCGCGGGCGAACTGATCGGCCGTGGCACGTTGGCGACGCTCGATTTAGCGCACCAGACGATCCTCCGAAGGAAGCAAAGCGAGCGGGCCCGGGCCCGCACCGCGCGCATCAGGTTCGCTCCGGAACTGCGGCGACGGATCAGCGCGAGACAGAGCAACCTTTGCATGTACTGCGGCGTCCGGCTCAACAGGACCAACCTGCAGGTCGACCACGTGTACCCGGTGGAGTTCGGCGGACCCAACGAAGAAAGCAATCTTCAGGCGCTGTGCGGACGCTGCAACGCCAGGAAAGGAGTCCAGACCGACGCCGACTTCCGGGCGCGCTACAGTGAGGTATTGGGGTCGTTGCAGGTAGGTCGGCCGCCACAGCGCCGCATCCCGTACGAACGGTTCGCAGCCATCACCCGGAAGACCAACCAAGGGCATACGACCAGAGCCCTTCGACGTGCGGTATTCCGCACCCCTAAACAGAAAATCGCGTCAGGCAGCCTGGTTCTCGGGGGGATAACCGGAGGGGCCTGGTTCATCGTGGTCGCTCTTCTCTTGCCCCAATCTGAAGCCGGTCAATTCCTCGCTTTCTTCGGCGGCATCGCGCTGGGAGTGAGCACATGGCTCGGCTCGGTGTGGCGCGCCAAGTACACGGGGAGCTGGGACCGCGAGGGGTAGGAAACCCCTATCGCAGCATTGGGTAATATTGCCCTGAAGGACGACTTGATCAGCGTCATCGAGCAGGCGCTAGACGCCGGCATGGATCCTAAGACCTTTGCCGACATGGTTGCGGAACGCGTGAGAACCCGGCAGGTGGAGTCACCGGCCGACATAGCGGCCTAGTCGGGTCCGCTGAGGCGCTACGTCCACGGTAAAGGTTTCGAGTGCGGATACTCGAAATGGACCCGGAAGGTTATCCGGGGAGCGCGATGGTCACCGGGTTGACGGGCCACGCCTATCAGCCGAAATAGCCCTGCCCGCCGTTCACGTGGATCGTTTGCCCCGTGATGAAACCGCCGTCGTCGGTGCACAGGAACGTGACCGTCGCCGCTATTTCGTCGGGCTTACCCTGTCGTCCCAGGGGAATACCCGAGGAGTCGGGAACCCTGCCGGCGTACCATTCCGGGTTGGCACGGCTGGTGTCGATGCTTCCCGGGGACACTACGTTGACGCGGATGTTGTTGCCGGCGAACTCGGAGGCCAGGCTGCGGGCCATACCCACCATTCCCATTTTGGCTGCGGAGACATGAGCGCGCTGGGGACCACCGCGAAAGGCCCCGTCACCGGTGAGGAATACAATCCTCCCGAAGTTGTTGTCCACCATCTGCGGGATCACGCCGTGGGTCGTGTAGAAGGAGCCATCCAGGACCACGCCACGAACGTATTCCCAGTCCTCTACCGTGAGTTCGGTGAAAGGCTTATGGGGGCGAATGGCGGCGTTGTTCACCAGGATGTCTATGCGCCCGAACGTGGACATGGCAGCATCGATCATTGCATCAACCTGGTCCTTCTGGGAAACGTCGGCGAGAACGGGCAGAGCCTTGACGCCCAGTTCCTCCACGGCCGCCGCGGTCGCCTCCGCTTCATCGCGGTTGCTGCGAGCGTTGACTACAATGTTGGCTCCTTCCCCAGCCATCATCAACGCGGTGGCGCGGCCGATGTTGCGGCCCGAGCCGGTGATCAATGCTACCCTGCCGTCCAGTTTGCCCATGTCTGCAAGTCTCCTGGTGAAATTTCCGCTAGTCGTCTAAGTTAGTGGGCGCGATTATAGCGCACCTGATGACGCGCAGCCGCGTTGAACTCTATACTTTCAATCATGCGCTACGCACCGACCTGGTTCGTCCTTGCATTGATGGGGGTGATCGCCTCTGTCGGTTGCTTCTTTGGCGACGCGCCCGCGCCCAAATCTCCCGGCGTCGACCTGCAAGCAACCATTGACGCGGCCCTCGCAAGAGTTGCGGCCTCCCAGGAAACTGACGCCACACCCACGACGGTCCCGTCGCGCGATACCGCCGCGCCCACCCAACAGCCTAGCAATGCTCCATCTCCTCAGGTTATTCCGGCCACTCCGATACAAACCCGGCCGTCAACAATGGCCGTGACACCCTCAGAATTCCGCCTGTCGGACGCGCGCAACTGGGATTATGCGGAACAGACTAATCCAGCCGTCGTGGCGCAGATACGCAGCATCGGCTGGATCGCCGACGGTTTACAAACCGTCGATGAATTCAATGCCGCAGAGCGCATGGTCAACCTCGGCATCAATGCGCCGGAGACCTTGAACGTAATGCTGGGCTCGCATGAATTGAGAACCGAACTGCGGCCTATGGATTCGCCGGCACTGCTCTCGCTGCAACGGATGGCGCAGGACAGGCCGGAGCGGCTGGCTCAACTCACGCGCGCAGCCTGGTTCCAGGACAGCCTGACCACCGCCGAAGCGGCGATTGTCGCCTTACTCTACGAGCGTTCCAGGTTCCGCTCTCCCGAGTTCGACGAGATAGTCGCAGACCCGGGAACGCTCAACGTGGAACTGGGCGCCACCACGAACCGCAACGGATCGATTGTCCCAATAGCGATAGTGCGCTCGGGTGCCGTGCCGCCCGGTTCTCCTGTCATGGGCGTGGCCCAAACCGCAGTATCGGTTTTCGAAAGCATGTTTGACGCGCCGTTCCCCACTCCGGCGATCGTCGTGCACGTCACCGATTACGTCACCGGCGTGGCGGCGGGCACGAATTATCAAACCCACATCACATTGCTGCCTGAAATCGACGACAACTCCAAGCCTGAATTTGCTCCGCATGCTGTCTATCACGAGATTGCCCACTATTTTCTGTACACGGAACCAAACTGGTTTGCCGAGGGTGGAGCCGATTTCGCGGCGACCTACGCCCGTCACCTCACTACTGGCGCTCCCATAGAATCGACCAACTATCCCTGCGACGGAGCGTCGACCCTCAGCGAACTGGAACTGCGGACACCCGACAACCCGCAGGACGCCCAGGCTGATCCAGGTTTGTGGCGATGCAACTATTACCTCGGCGAGCGGCTGCTGTTGGCTCTGTACCGTAAATTGGGCGAGGAACGATTCCTCCAGGGCTGGCGGGCGCTGTATGCCGTGCTGGCTCGAGATCCGTCCTATCCATCGCAGCAAAAGTTTGCGGAAACCGATATCCGCGTGGAGTGGGTCCGAGCCGGCGGAATGACTATGCAGCCGGAACTGGAGCATATTTGGGACCAATGGTACCGGGGCCGGGCCAGCAGGGTGGCGCCAGGAGTGCCCGACCCATCGCCTGCAGACCCTAGCTTGCCCGGGATTGACGGGCGCATCGACCAGGCCTACATAGCCCTGACCACCGATGGCCCACCCGCGGACAGTTTTTCAGCCTCGGATGTGGACGGTTGGGTGTACCTGACCTTGAAGTACACCTACTCTCTATCTGGCGGCGCGCAAGAACTCACGCTGGAGTTGGCTGAGTATTTCGAAGACGGTTTTTCCAACGGGCGCCGCACCGTGCGGGTCAATTTGCAACCCCAACATATCGGCGGCACTCAATGGCTGTCGGTGGGCCCAACGGCCCCGCTCCGTTGGGCTCCGGGTCGCTACTGGGTTTATGTGTACGAGGCAGGTCGCAAAGTCACCGAAGTTCAATTTGACGTCACGCCGTAGTCTCTCGGTGAGCGTTCGCGTACCTGAACCAACCCGAACAAGGAAGCGATCAGAATGAACTACGAACGGCTGGGGTCATCAAGCGTGATGATCCCCGAGATTGGGTTGGGTACGTGGCGATACACCGGCGGACCCGAACCGCTGCGGCGCGGCGTCGAATTGGGCGCCAACCTGATCGACACCGCTGAGATGTACCGCACTGAAGCGGCAGTGGGCGGAGCCATAGCCAGGATTAGGGATAAGGTCATCGTTGCGACCAAGGTCCTGGGGAGCAACCTGCGCTACGATGAGGTGCTCAAGGCCGCCGACCGGAGCCTGCGATTGCTCGCGGTGGACAAGATCGATCTCTACCAAATCCACTGGCCCAACCCCAGGGTTCCCATCGCTGAAACCATGCGGGCGATGGACCACCTGATAACCCACGGCCTGGTGGAGTACGTGGGCGTCAGCAATTTTTCAGTAGATGAGATGCAGGAAGCCCAGGCAGCGATGCCCAACGTGCCGATCGTTTCCAACCAGATCCTGTACAACTTGCGCCGCCGCAGCGCGGAGCGCGACGTGATCCCCTATTGCCGGCGCAATGACATCACGGTGATCGCATACTCGCCCCTGCACGAAGGGGCGCTGGTCGGCAACCGAGGAGGGCGTCTTCGTAGAGCGTTCGGCGGGAACCGAGACAACGAAGTCCTGGAGCAAATTGCCGGCGAGGTCGGGAAAACCGCAGCCCAGGTCGCGCTGAACTGGGTTGCGGACCAGGAAGGGATCATCGCCATCCCGAAGTCCAACAGCATTGAGCGGACGGAATCCAACTGTGCGGCGTCGGGTTGGAGCCTTACCGCGGAGCAGCGACAAGCCCTGGAGCGGGCTTTTCCGATCTAGGCAGAACGGACCCTACGGTGGTCGACGCTGTGTCTGGCCTGTCCCCCGCTTTGGTATGGTACGCTTTGCGGCGCAACTGTAACGATTATCACTGCCAGACCGGAGGTGTATCCAAATGTCTCTGCGTTCCGACCTGAAAAACCGATTGACCGCCGGAGAAACGATAGTCGCGCCGGGCGCTTACGACCCGATGTCGGCGAGAGTGGTACAGTCATTAGGGTTCGATACCGTCTACGTCGGCGGCTACATGAGCGGGGCCCACCTGGCCGTAACTGAGCCACTGATGACACTGACCGAGCAGGTCGACGTTGCCGAACGGGTGGCGAAATCGGTTCCCCTGCCGGTGATCTGCGACGCCGGCGCCGGCTACGGCGACCCCGTACACACCATGCACACGGTGCGCACGTTCGAGCGGGCCAGCATCTGTGGCATCCACATCGAGGACCAAGTGTTCCCCAAGCGGGCCTCGTACCACGCTGGCCTGGAACACGTGATCCCCATGGACGAGTTCCTGGAAAAGATGCGCTACGCGCTGGAAGCCCGCAGCGACCCCGATTTCCTGATCATCGGACGGACGGATTCCTTCACCGCTGTCGAGGGCGACATGGAGGATGCAATCAGACGGGGCAACGCCCTGCGCGACCTGGGGGTCGACGTCGTGATGCCTCGGGGGGTACGCCAGCGAGAAGACCTGGCAACCTACCGCGCCGGCGTGCCCGACGTGCCGTTGCTGGTCATCGCCGGTACCGATGACATCACCGTGGAGGAGTATGAGGAGTTGGGTTACAAGGTGATCATTTATGCCACAACCCCGGCTATCGCGGCGGTGCAAGGAATCCAACGAGCGTACACCAGTCTGCGGGACACCGGCCACATCGGGATCGGCGCCGCGGAAGTAGCGGAACGTCGAGCCGAGGTGGAGGCACTGATCAGCCTGCCCGAGTACCAGGCGGTGGAAGCAGCCACGACCGAGCGGGATTTCCAGGGCCGCGCGCGCCACTAACCTCCAGCGCGTTCACCACGCAACCAATGCCGCCCCGGATTGCTGATCGCGGCGGCAGGCTATTCTAGGGCCGCGCAAGGGGCGGCGGACGGCAGCGAAATAGCCTGTCGGCGTCAGATCCCGTGACGCCAAACCATCCGGCCGCCCACGATAGTCGCCACGGCACACACGGAGGGTAAATCCGCTGCCGATATCGCCAGCGGGTTGGGTTCCACCACCGCCAGGTCCGCCGGCATCCCCGGCGCGATGCGCCTTTTGTCGGAGTGCAGGTCGAGCGCCTCGGCTACCGACGTCACTCCGACCCCTCCGATATGAACTCCGCTGGCCGATTGACGAGTCACCGACGCCGCGATTGACGCCCACGGATTCGGCTCAATGATCGGAGCGTCGGATCCCAGGGCTGTGGGGACTCCCCGTGAGGCCAACGCCCCCACCGGGTAGAGATGCGGCAACTGGTCGGCAGCGACGGTGCTACGGTACCGTTCACCGTCGTAGTGCAAAAACCCGGGATTGGCGACCACCACGGCGCCGCTTTGAGCCACCAACTCCAGAACGTCAGGAGAGCCCTCGCCGCAATGCTCGATGCGATCTTTGGGCCGGCTGCCGGTGCCGGATTTGACAGGCGGGGCATCCGTGATAGCCAGCGCGGAGGCGACCACAGCATCCCGCTCCACCGCGTGGATCGCAACCGGGAAGCCCAGTTCGTGAGCGTGGGCCACCATTTGGGCCAGTTGGTCCGGATGGGGACGTAGTTGTCCTGTCGAAGCGGTGAGCATGATTTTGGCGTGGCCAACGGACAGAAGACCCTCGTGAGAAGTGGAGCCGTGACCCAGGCCAGCTAACCGCATCTGCTCCAACCGGTCCCATCCGGCCATCATGGTCAACCGCAGCGGCAGCGTGCCGTCACCAGTCACCACCTCGAAATACCGCCAACGGTCCAGGCCGTTGTTCGGTCCGGCATCCGTAGCCCCGGTTATTCCGTAGGCCAGCATCCGATTACCGAAACCCCGGAGGGCGTCCGCCATTGCCCCCGGGGGCGGGTCTTCGGATTCTCCCGCACGCTGACGCAGCCAGCCGGACATTTCCAGCAACAGGCCGGTCGGCTCTCCGTCGTCGCCTCTCACAATCGCACCTTCGGGAGGGTCCGGTGTCTGACGGTCGATCCCGACCGACGCCAGCCCGCAGCTGTTGAGCACGCAGGCGTGTCCCGAGCGATGCTCCACCCGGACGGTCCGGACGGTGGAAACGCGGTCCAGGTCGTAACGGTTCAGATGCCGGCCCAGGCCTACTGGCGAGTCGTCGTAGCCGTAGCCGCGTATCCAATTGTCCTGTAGCGCCGCGGCCCGAAGGAGCGCCTCGACAATCGTGCTGATATCTTGCATGGCGGCCGGCCGACAATCCACCCACAAGCTGGCGGCGGCGGAAGCCAACACGTGACAATGAGCGTCGACGATGCCTGGAATCACGGCACGGCCAGCACAGTCCAAGATGGTCGTGCGCTTCGTCGCCAACCGTTGGATATCGGAATCGCTGCCCGTCGCCAGGACCTTGCCGCCGGCCACGGCCAGAGCGGTGGGAGTGCCGGCGGCCGTGAGGACCCGCCCATTGACTAGGAATATGTCGGCAGAGGGAATCATACGTGTTTCGGCTGCCAGAGAGTTCTAATGGATCGCGTGTTCACGGTGCTATAATCGCCCCCGACCAAGCCTGTAACCGCGACGAAGACCCATTGGGAGCAACATTATGCCGGAACTGGAAATCATCATGGGCGGATACTCCATGAACACCGACCAGACTCGGTTGGGGTTGTGCACCGTCACGCTGATTCGCGGCGAAGTGCTTTCCATTGTGGACGTGGCGCACTTTGGTCGCCGAAACATGCTGGTCGATGAGCTGGCCGCACACGGTATTTCCACGGACGATATCGGGCGGGTGATCCTAACTCACGCGCATTGGGACCACTCCCAGAATACCGATCTGTTCCCCAACGCGGAAATCGTAATCCACGCCGACGAATTGGAATACAGCCGCAACCCTCGAGTTGGAGACCTGGCCACCGCGCGATATTTCGCGGACACCCTGCTGAACCAGAACGTGAACGCGGTCAGCGGTGAAACCGAGCTGGAACCCGGCGTTCGTATCATCGAAACCCCGGGGCACACCCGTGGGCACATCAGCGTAGTAGTAGAAACAGAAGCCGGCGCCGTATGTATCGGTGGCGACGCGATGTCCGACGCCGGGGCCATCGGTAGGGGCACGCCGGCCATCATTTTCTGGAGCGAGGCCGACGCAAGGGCCAGCATCCAGAAGATTGTCTCAGCGGCCAACACCATCTATCCCGGTCACGACCGGCCCTTCAGATTGGAATCCAACGGCGACATCACCTACCTGGCCGATTCCCCCACCTTGGAGGTCAGCGGCGTGCTGCATTACGCCAGCGGAGCGGTTACGGTCAAATTGGGGCGGGCCGAGCATCCTGGCACCACCGTGATGCCCAGCGCCATCGACTACCAGGGCGGGGGACAGAGCCACCCCGGCCACTGCTGAGAGAGCTATTCGGCCATCGCGCTTTAGCCGGACACCGCTTGGCTGACCGGACACCGCTTGGTCGAGAGGAGTCAGACGGTGATGCAAGCGGTCATTTTCGACTGGGATCTGACCCTGTGGAACAGCTGGGGCATCCACCTTGGGTTGATGGAAAACACCGCGATGGAACTGGGCAGGGTTCCGCCCACCGCCGAAGCGGTCGCCGCCGAGTTTCATCGCCCCTTTCACCAGCACCTCCTGTGGTTTTTCGGCAGCCATCCGGACGCCCAGGACGAGTTGGATGGCATCCTGCCCGTATACCTGAGCCATTACCACGCAATTGACGGGCATCGCCGTTACCTTTACCCGGGTGTGGCCACGCTGCTGAACGCGTTCCGGCGGCGCGGGATCCGCGTGGGCATCCTGTCCGACAAGATCCCGTACTTCGGTGAGATTGAACTGCGCGAGTCCGGGCTGGGCGCTCTGGTCGAATACGCAAACTTCAAAACCGACGACCGTCCCTACAAACCGGCGCCCGACGGGTTGCTGGACGTGTTGGAAACAATGGCCGTCGAGCCGGGCGGGGCCATGTACGTGGGCGACGGACCGCAGGACATCGCCTGCGCCCGGAGCGTTGGAGCAACGTCGGTGGCCGCCCTCTGGGCCACCATCGACCAGGAAGCCATCCTGGCCGAGCAGCCTACCCACCGCGTCTACCGTCCCCACCAGGTGATGGCCGTGGTCGCAGAAGCCAACGGATACGGCGGCTCGGATCCCTGGCGGCGGCATCTTCCGTGGCCCTGGCGGCCGGATGCGGACAATCCTGAAGACGACCAGGACGTCGGGAACGTGGGCCTTGCCGGCGCCGCCGTCGATCGGCCGCCGTTGCTGTCCTGGCCCCTGGCAGACCGTTGGCGTGGGCGGACCCAGGACCTGGTGCTGCCGCCGCGTGACGCCAACCCCATCGCGCCCCTCAGATTGCAAACCGGCGTGGACGACGAGAGTTGACGACAGCGGGGCATCGCCGCGTCCGAATCGTCGCGGGAGGACGCGGTGGTCAGGCGCGTTGCCAGAGGTTATGTTGCTTGTATAATGGCCGCATCCGTCGCGCCTCCGGTGACAACGGCATCGCCGCCGGTTAGTGGCGGCGACATCAGAAATGGGAGCCCACCCTGATGAAGAACAAGGTTTTCCCCGATTTCGACTCCGCTGTAGCCGACATGAAAGACGGCATGACGTTCATGTCGCCCGGCTTTGGCAACGTGGGCCTGGCCCGCAACCTCTTGGCCGCAGTGCATCGGCTGGGTGTCAAGGACCTCACCGGCATTTCCAACAACGCGGGTTCGCTGGACGACCGGGTTGATGTCGGTACGTTGATCGAAGCCCGCCAGGTCAAGAAGATGATCTGCGCGTTCACCGCACCAACGCATCCGTCGCAAATCACGCCGTTCGTGCAGATGTACAACGACGGTGAGGTGGACGCAGAACTGGTCCCACAAGGGACCCTGGCCGAGCGCATGCGGGCTGCAGCCGCCGGCATCGGTGCCTTCTACACTCCGGCCAGCGTCGGGACTGAACTGGCGGAAGGCAAGGAGCACCGGGAAATCAACGGCCGAACCTACGTGCTTGAATTCCCACTGCCTGCCGATTTCGCCCTGATCAGGGCGTACCGGGCCGACACCTTCGGCAACCTGCAATTCCGCCTCACGCAACGAAACTTCAACCCGATAATGGCCATGGCCGCCGATATCACCGTGGTCGAGGTCGAGGACAGCATCGTTGAGCCTGGGGACATCGACCCGGACTGCGTACACGTCCCGGGGATTTACGTTGATCGACTGGTAATGATCCCAGAAAACGGGATTTGGGACTGAAAACGCCGGTTCATGTCAGCATCGGTGCCGTATCAGGTACGCGATGAAGAACACAAGGAGTACGACGATGACCACCGAGGACAAGCCCCGTCTCTCCCGGCAAACCATGTGTGACCGCCTTGCCATGGAGTTCCAGGACGATTGGATAGTGAACCTGGGCGTGGGTATGCCGACCCTATGCTCCAACTACCTGGAGTCAGAGCCGGACAAGGAGATCATTTTTCATTCCGAAAACGGAGTGATCGGGTTTGGTCCGCTGGCTCCGGCCGGGGAAGAAGACAAGCACCTGGTCAACGCGGGCGGCCAGAACGTGGTTGCCCTGCCCGGGATGGCCATAGTGCACCACGCCGACTCGTTCGGGATCATCAGGAAGGGCATGGTGGACGTGACGGTGATGGGGGCTTACGAGGTATCGGAGAACGGCGACTTCGCCAACTGGCGCATTCCCGTGCGCAAGGGAGGCGGCATTGGCGGCGCGATGGACCTGGCGGCCTGCGCCAAGCGGGTGTTCATCGCAATGGAGCATAATCAGCGCAACGGAGCGCCTCGCGTGCTCAAGCGCTGCAGCCTGCCGATTACCGCGCCGGGCGTGGTCAAGTTGCTGGCGACGGACCTCGGGTTGTTCGAGATCACGGAGGCAGGGTTCATGCTACGGGAGCACGCGCCGGGGTGGTCGCCAGAGGACATACAGGAGCAGACGGAGGCGGAGCTGATAATCGCCGACGACCTGCGGGAGATGCGGGTGCGGGCGGCGTGACCCTGGCCCAGATCTGAACCGGACTGATTGGGGCGGCGTCATTGCGACGCTGCCCCAATTTATTCTGCAGGGAACCAACGCTGTAGCGTGGAGCGGAACTTCTGGAAGGCTCGGTCCTGGCAGCGGATGAGGCTGATGCGGCCGGCGAGGTCGGCGAACAGCTTGCGAGAACGCTGCTTGCCTTGGATTTGCAGCATTTCGTCGAGAGCTGTTTGCGGGTCGGTTGGCTTTGCGTCCCCTTGGGTAACATAGCCGTGCAGTTCCAACCAATCTCGGATGCTCTGTGGCTGAGACCAACCAACCGCATTTTCCAAATGACGAGCGGACGCGCCGAACACCCAGGCTTCCAATTCGGGCTCAATGGATACCACAGCGACTCCGTCGCTTCCCCATCCGGAATTCTGCAAATCCTGCTCCAAATCGATTTCCAACTGGGGCGCGGTCCGGCGCCTTTCACCACTGCCGTGGAAATCGAAAATTACCATGCCTTTCCTGTATTGGGCACGCAGCGGGTTGATCACCTCGCCGGGCGCAGTTCGACACCCCGAATCGCGATGGCGGTGGGTTTGAAAATCCACAGATATAGCGGATATCCTCAACTGATTGCGTCGCTCTTCCAGCAAAGTTTGTATAGTCCGTTGAATGGTTCCATCGGCGGCGAGGACGATGAGGTCTTTGGGGAACGGCGTGACCGTCATGCCAATATGCCCGAAGCGAAAAACGTCCCCAAGTCGGTCTCGTATTGCCAATCTTTCAGGCGAGGATGCGAATTCCCACGAACGATATCGACAACGCCCGCGTCGGTTTTCCCGAAGCACAGCAATTGATAGACGTTCGCGATGGCCACAAATTCTGGAGAATGACTAGCCAACAGGACTTGCGCGTCGTATACGGAAGACAATGAATCAAAAACGTCCTGCAACGCCCCAGGGTGGATCCCATTTTCAGGCTCTTCAATCATGTAAAGGCCGGACGATTGAGGCGAATAGGCTAGCATGGTCAGCGCCATTAGGCGCAAGGTGCCATCGGAAACCTTCCATGAAGGCACCTCCAACCCGTGCGAATATTGCAGCATCAGATATTTGTGGCGGTCGTCGGGCCGGTCCATGATTCTCACTGAATGAAGCCCCGCTAAAGCGCATTGGATATGACCGACCCATTCACCAGCTAGATTTGGCGTGCGACTTATCATTGCATCGGCGACCCACGGCAGGTTGGAACCGTCCGGTAGCATCTCAATGCCCACACCTGGTCGACTAGCTTGCCGCATTCGCTCGCTGTTGAGAGATAATACGGTCACTTTGTCTCTCAGAAATGCCATAGCCCGGGTCGAAGCCGGGTATTTGTCGTCATGATCGGGCATGATCGACAAAGCCGAGCGGTCAGAACTTAGATTTAGACCCAAATTCCAGTTGACGCTACCAGTTTCCCCAACCGTCTCGTCATTAAATCTGCTGCGGCCAGTTTCGCTTTTGCTGAATATCGTCCGTTGCCCTTTCGGCCTTGCGCCGGTAAGGGTCTGCGGTGGAATATCAGGTTCAGGGAACATTAGCGATTGCTTGAGACTTTGGCCCGTTTTTACCCTCAGCACGCCCCGCTCTTTGAGTAAGGAAACCCGACTTGTTGCCACATCGAACCCTACTGAAAGTTCGTAACGGAATACCCCGTAATTGCGTTGCGATGGCAACAATTCGAGTGCATCGATAGGTAACTCGAACTCCAGTGCAATTTCAAACCGCTGCTCCTTGGGTTCCTCCGGGCGACCCCAAACCAAATCCGCGAAGTTAGCAGTGCGACGTTCGCAAGCTGAACTGACCCCGTCCCGCACCACGTCGGAGACGAACTTGACGGCGTCCATCAGCGTGCTCTTGCCGCTCGCATTGGGGCCGATAAGCACGTGGAATCGGTCCATCGGTACGTCCACGTACCGAAGGCATCCGTAGTTGAGCACCTGTATCCGATTGATGATCATCGGGTACCGTACCTAGTGAAAAGGGCAGATGCGTGATTTGCAATGTCACCATTATAGAACGCGATTGAGCCCAGCGTGCCTCCCGGGATCCAGATCTCTGCCGGCGAGGGCGGGGTGGTCGGGGCTGTAGCGGTGGCAGCGGAAGGTGGCGTTGGTGTATTCCATGCCTCCGGCTCCACCGGCCGCGTCGCTGTAGAGGAAGAACGGGTTGATGTATTCCCAAACGACTTCGCCACGGGGCGTCACCTCGAACATGCGTCCTGGCGCACCCTCGCAGATCAGGGTGTTGCCGTTGGGCTGCCGCTCGGCGCTGCTGATGTTGTAACTGTAGAAGGAAATGGCCGGCATACCCTGGTACTGCCAGTGGATCTCGTTGGTCGCCGGATCAACCTCCACGATACGCGAGAAGCTGGCGCCGCGGCGATGACCGCCGTTGTCGAAGATCAGCACGCGTCCGTTGTCCAGCCAGGTGGGATGGTGCTGGTGGTAGATCTCGCCCGGCCCCCACTTCCACTTGAAGGCTCCGGTACTCCGATCGACGATGCCCACGGTGCTGGTGAGCCGGTAGCTGACCAACAGGTCACCATCTGACGTGACGTTCACACAGTTGCCGTGGGTCCACTCACGGCGGGCCTCCAGCGGGCAGATGACGTCCTCGGATAAATCCAGGTGTTCCCAGGACCGCCACTCCCACACGGTGCCACCGTCGGGCGTGACTTCTCGCACCACGTCCCCGAGCATGCCGGGAGCGAAATCGACATCGAAGCCTCCCTGCACCCTGGCTTCCAGACCTTCGGGCAGCGGTTCCCATAGCAATAACAAGGTGTTGCCGTTGGGCAAGCGTTCGTAGTCGTGGTGCAGCATGTTGTCCCGGTAAGCCCATACCAGGTTGCTGTCCCAGTCGAGTTCGATGATGCTGGCCGACGAGCCTCCCACCGACTCGACGCCGCCGGCATCTCCAGGAGGAAGGGTACGGCAGAGCAGGTTGCCGTTGTCCAACAGGTAGGAGTAGTGGATGCCCTCTGGGGAATGCCAACGGTGAACGACATTGCCTTCCATATCAATGAGGTAGGCGTCCTGGCCGCCGCGAGTGGTGGAGAAAAGCGTGTAACCCCGGTGGCACGCCGCCGGCGTGTGGTGGATCAGCCCGACCGGATGGTGAATTGACCAGCCCATTCGTTGCCCTCCGAAAAGTCGATTCCGGCGCGATTATAGCAGGCGCTCCAACGTCGACCCGGCGTGGGCACAAGGTATACTTTGGAGGCTGTCCACCGCCGCCTGACGCTTCAATAGAGCCCGACGGTTCCACACAGCCCGCTCTTCGCCGGCGCTATCCTGCTCCCAAGGTAATTGCTTTCGCCGTGTGGATCATCCTGGCCATCTGCAGCGCCGCTTCGCTCGGCCTTGCGAACATTGCCCACAAAAGGCTGCTGGACAACTACCTCGAGGGGGTTGGAACGTTGGGCTCCGGGTCGATCGTTACGCGATCAATCTTCGCGGCGCTGGCCCTGGCGGCGGTCGGTTGGCCGGTCGACGCGCCGGTGCAGGCGGTTGTCATCGGCCTGTTGTCGGGAGTTAGCCTGGGCACCGGGCTGCTGTTGCTGTTCCTGGGGCTCAAGTTAGGCGAAGCGTCCCGCGCCGTTGCCGTCAGCCAGACCAATCCCATCCTGGTAGCGCTATTGGCGCTGGTTGTGCTGGGCGAAACGATCTCCCCGCCACAATGGGCGGCGATTGCGTTGGTGGTATGTGGCGTCGGGTTGGTTTCGATCGAAGGCTTTGGCCGAGGGCTGCTGCGTTTGACGCCAGGATTGACCGTGCTCATGGGCAGCTCGATCACGTTGGGCCTGGCGTTTTTTCTGGCGAAGTTGGTACTGGCCGACCTGACCCCGTGGGAGGTCTTCGGGCTGCAAGAGCTGGGGATGGTGCCGGCGTTCGCGGTTTTCGGCAGGCCGGCTAACTGGCGCCGGCTCTGGAACGGACTGCGTTCCGGCCCGGCTCTGGCAACCTTCGTAATAGGGGAGGGTCTATTGCCTCAGTTAGCCATCCTGCTGTTCGTCTGGTCATTTAACTTTGGGCCGGTGTCGTTAGCGTCGGCGCTACTAGCGACGAGGCCGCTGTTCGTGTTCGTGGTGGGCACGTTGCTGAGTTGGCGGACCTTCGGCATCCTGCAGGAATCGCTGCGGCCTTCAGCGCTGGCCGCCAAGGGCATCGCGATAGCGATGATCGTCGGAGGGACGACGGTGCTGGCAGTAGTCTGACCACGCGCCGGCTTGGGGAAAACCGGCTAGCCGGCGGCGATCGATTCCACCGAAGGATTGGTACGGTACTTGAGAGTCCAGAAATGGACTAGTCCAATTACCACAAATATGGCGACACAGTACCAAATAGGCGACCACGAGATGTCGAATATCGCCTTGGCAATGATTATCGACGCGATGTAGACAAAAGCGAGGGTGATCGTCGTGCTGCGGGTGGTCCACAGGATCACCAATGCCGGCAACCCCATGAGCAGCACCGGGCCCATGAGCACGGCTGTGGTCACGCCGAGGGCAGTTGCCGCACCGCGACCGCCCCTAAAGCGAAGCCAAACGGGCCAGATATGCCCAGCCATGGCGGAGGCGCCAGCCAGCATACCTGGCCCGGACAATTCCGGCAGCGATTCAGCCGGTTCGTGCGGATCCGTGGATATCAGGCTGACCAGGATATTGAAGGCGAAAACCGGAGCGATACCCTTGGCGATATCCACGACACCCACGGCGATACCCCATCCGCGGCCGTAAATGCGGCCCATGTTGCCGGCGCCGGAGTTGCCGTCGCCCAAGTCGCGGATATCTGTGAAGCGTCGAGCGGCGCGGCGGGCAGCCAAGTATGCCGTAGGCAAGCTGCCCACCAGGTAGCCAACAACGAGTGCTGCGCCGGACAGCCACAACATTGCACGACCTCCGACCTCGCGACGCCCGCGTTTATTGCATGATCAGGTGGCTGTTACGGGCTGCCTTACCTGCGTGCACCAGTGCCTGTACTTGGGATTGTTACCGACCACGATATCGAAGTACATACGCTGCAATTCAGTGGTTATCGGACCAGGCTGACCGTCAGCTATGGGGCGACAGTCAAGCTCCACCACCGGTGTCAGATGCGCTGCCGTCCCGCTGAGGAAGACCTCGTCAGCGAGGTACAACTCGCTACGGTCGATGGTACGCATCTGCACTTCCAAACCAAGGTCGTTGTCAGCCAGCTGCATAACGGTGTCGCGGGTGATACCGCCGAGGACGTTGTCCTCGAGGGGAGGGGTGTAGATGCGACCGTTTTTGACCATGAAAATATTCTCGCCCGAGCCTTCGGACACATGGCCGTCGTGGTTGAGCAAGATGGCCTCGTCGAAGCCGGCGATGGTAGCTTCGGTCTTGGCAAGGATGCTGTTGATGTAGATTCCGCATGCCTTGATGCGCGCCGGTATCATCGGGTCGTCGACGCGACGCCAGGAGGAAGTGCAGCAACGCAGCCGATCGCTTCCCAGATAGTTGCCGAAAGGCACGGTGATCAGGGTGAAGTCCGATGCCAGTTCCTGAAGCTTCAGGTTAGCGACCAACTCTTCACTCTTGTAAGCGAGGGGCCGGATATATATGTCGGAATCGTGGCGGTTGCGCTCGACCAATTCGACGGTAATGTTGCAAAGATCTTCGGCCGAGTATGGGATGTCCAACATGAGGATGCGACATCCGTCCAAAAGGCGGTCGTAGTGCTCCCTCATGCGAAAGATATTGATGGCTCCCTGCTCCTCGTTCCAGTTGCCGCGGATACCCTCGAACACGCCGGTCCCGTAGTGGAGCGCGTGGGTCATTACGCTTACTTTGGCCTCGCTAGCTGGTACGAACTGCCCGCGGAAAAACACTTGCAGTTGGTCGGAATCGAAGGAAGCCTGGCCATTGGTAGTCACGTAATGCCCCCTTTGAGCATAGATTTCGCAGCATTATACCGTCGACAGCTGAATGTTGCCAATTGACAGAGAAACGCCGGACGGGTCAATACGACGGCTGTAGCCGCCTTATTGCAGGCGCGCGGACGGTTGATGGTGCGACAGGCTCACCAGAACAGTCCGTTGACCGGATCAAGATGAGCGACGTCGGGATTGTGACAGCGGGTCGGACGGAACCAGGGTGGCCACGCCTCACGACCTCACGCGACCTCACGCGTTTTTCCGGTGATCTTCAGAGAGATCCGGAATTGGGGATGAGAGGAGGCAGTTGCTGACCAGATAGGCCAGGATGACATCGACACATTCGCCGGGGGTTCGCCCGGTGGTGTCCATAGAGATTTCGGCCTCCTGAGGACGCTCAAAGGGAGAGTCGATTCCGGTGAAATTGGTAATCTGGCCGGCGCGCGCGCGACGATATAGGCCCTTGTTATCCCGCTGCTCACACAGTGCGAGCGGGGTGTCCACGAACACTTCGATGAATTTGCCGTCCGGCACCAGGCTGCGAGCAAACACACGCTCTGCCTGGAAGGGCGAGATGCAGGCGGCAAGAGTGATAAGCCCGGCGTCGTACATGAGGCTGGCTACCTCGGCCATGCGCCGGACGTTCTCGCGTCGGGCGGCTTCGCTGAAATCCAAATCACGATTGAGGCCATGGCGAAGGTTGTCGCCGTCCAGCACGTAGGCGAGCAAGCCGCTATCATAGAGCCGCTTGGCCAGACAATTGGCCAACGTCGTCTTGCCGGCGCCCGACAACCCGGTGAACCAAAGGACCAACGGCTCCTGGTTGAGCAACGCGGTCCGGTCGCGCCGGGATATGGCGTAGTCCTGCCAAAATACGTCTGCGTACTTGCTCATATCGCGCACCGCGGATCAGTTATCGCCAGCGATTATATCGCAGACCGGCCAGCAACTACCCTGCTGGTGCGCTGACGCGTACCCACTTGCGGATAAACGGTCTTTGCCGGCGAAGCCACGCCACCCCGTGCTTGATACGGGGTGGGGCGGCGATCTCGTTGCCAGAGGGGTCATCGTCCAGGCGGTGGAACTGCCGCTCCGTTTCGCACCGCGCAATGACGAGCTGGGTTCGCGTGAGTGCCATTGCGAAGACGCTATTTCACTTTGAGTGGAGGTGCCTCCATCACAAACCGTGATAACAACCGGGCTGTTGGAACGGTTCTTCATTTGTGATAGAATTCTCAAGGCAGGCGCCAAATACACGTTCGATTCGGAGGAGAAACATGGAAGGCAAAGTCCAGATCGAGATTACCTACTGCGTGCCTTGACAGCACCACGCTACCGCCACGTGGATGGCGAACGAGTTTTTCCGGGCCTACGGCGGCGACGCCGCTATCACGATCTCCCCCCGCGGTCAGAGCATCATGGAAGTGTTCGTGGACGGCGAGAAGATCTTTGACCGGAAGGCCGAGGGCAACATCTATCCCGACTTGGGCCGCGTCCGCAAGATGAAGGAAGTCATTTCCGCCAGGATCGCGAACGCTGACCTTGCCGTGGCTGCCGACAACTAGTCGAGCGCCCAAACCGGAATTGATGGCCGCCGCCCCTAAGGGCGGCGGTCGCTTTTTATGAGCCGGAAATAATCAGTCAGTCTCAACGCAGCCGAGTCGGACGACGTTTTTGCCAACCAGCAGCGGGCATACCCGTGCCCAAACCGCAGCGGACACATCATCGATGGAGTGATTACCCTCCACCAAGCACCAAGTATCCGATCCGGCTTCCTGTTCACGGAACCCCTGACACACCGCCTTGTGGAAGGCGATTTCTTCATCTTCAAAACGGTCGGCGGCATCGGCGATGAGCAGAGGGAGCTGAAGTTGCCGGCTGTTGACGCGTCCCAATCCCACCAGCGGATCGACATCCAGCAGGATGGTCAGATCCGGATAGCGCCCGCCGGTCACATAATCATTAAGCCATTGAATCCGCTCCAACTCGATTTCGCGACCGTATCCCTGATAGGCGACGGTTGATCCGGCGAAGCGGTCGGCGACGACTATTGAACCAACGTCCAATTCCGGGCGGATGCGCTCCGCCATCAGTTGGGCACGTGAAGCTTCAAATAAGAGCAGCTCCGCCGGCGGTGAAACAGGCTCTCCACCAATCAGAACCTGTCTCAGATAATCGCCAATAGGGGTAGAACCTGGCTCGTGCACGAGCAACGTGCGATAGCCCTTCTGTCGAAGCGCCGCTTCCAGGATTCCAGCCTGTGTGGACTTGCCCGCCCCTTCACCGCCTTCAAAGGCTATGAAAACCCCCGACATCGTCGTGACCCCCGGTTGCCTGTCAACTTTCCCGGATCAGGGTAGCAGATGCGAGGCCGGCGCTATGCGTGGTCCGACCCCCCATTTCAGGCATCCAACCGCTAGGGGCGGTAGATGAGCACGCCGCGCTGGGGATCACGGCCGCGGCTGGTGGAGGCGAGATTGAACTCCTCGGCGAGCAAGTGCTGCAGGCGTCGGATGTAAGGACGCTGGGGGCCGAGCTGGACGCTGAATTCGCCGTCCAATACCCGACGAGCGGCGTCCTCAACTTCGGCACGAGCGGCAGCCATCGCATCGGGGTTGGTGTCCTCTCTTCCCTCGGACCGGCTGCGCGGGAGAGCCAAGTCAATTCCCTGATCACGGGCGAGGGAGGTCAGGAACTCGGACACCTGGGGCACGGTGTTCTTGCGCAGGACGTACACGGGCACGTTGTTGCTCTCGGCGATGCGCACCAACTGGCTGCCTCGCCGGTAGTGGTTCTTGGTGGTGAGCAGCACGCTGGCGCGGCGGAGCTCGCTGACGATCTCAGCGGTGGCCTCTCGCTCGGCCAGGGCTGCCTCAACCTTGTCGCGGCTGACGCCGAAAAGGAACAACCTGGCATCCAACCTGCGGCTGGTGGAACCGTTGGTATCGGGTTCATCTCGGAAGGACTCCGGCGGGTACCCATCGTACTCGGTGTCGCCGCTGTCAGACCGCTTGCGGCCACGGCGACCGCGGATGTCGTTGGCCGACCACGGGGTCTGCCCGACTTCACTGGGGCGTGGAGCGGTCGTGCGGGTCACGTTGCCCTCGGTGTCCATGCGTCGCACTTCGGGCTCGACAGGATAGCCCCGCAGCCACTGGTCGACCACCTGGGAGACGTCCTCGTGGACCAGGACCTCGTCCCAGTCGCGGATTTCGACCACAACATCGAAGGTGGGAGGGGCCTTGCGCTCGAGGACCGTTTTCTGGGTGCCACGGAACCGCGCCTCCTGATCGCCCAGGGTGACAGTCTGCACTCCGCCGACCAGGTCGGACAGCGTGGGGTTCATGATCAGGTTGTCCAGGGAATTGCCGTGGGCGGTGGCGACCAACTGGACGCCGCGCTCGGCAATGGTGCGGGCGGCGGTGGCCTCCTGGGTGGTGCCCATCTCGTCGATGATGATTACCTGCGGCATGTGGTTTTCCACCGCTTCGATCATCACGCCGTGCTGTTCGGTCGGCGTCGGGACTTGCATGCGACGGGAATGGCCGATGGCGGGGTGCGGAATGTCGCCGTCGCCGGCGATTTCGTTGGAAGTGTCAACGATGATAACGCGTTTGAGGGCTTCGTCGGCCAGGACACGGGCGACCTCGCGGAGCATGGTGGTCTTGCCGACGCCAGGGCGGCCCAAGAGGAGGATGTTCTGGCCGCTGTAGGCCAGGTCCTCGATGATCTTGATGGTACCGAATACGGCACGCCCGACGCGACAGGTTATGCCAACCACGTCTCCGCTGCGGTTGCGGATTGCCGAGATCCGATGCAGGGTCCGCTCCATGCCGGCGCGGTTATCGTCGCCGAAGTTGCCGATGCCGGAGACGACATGCTCCAGATCTTCCCGGCTCGCGGGATCTTCGCCCAGGAGCACATCACCGTGGGAGAAACGGGCCTCGGGCACGCGTCCCAAATCAAGGATAACTTCTAACAGGTCATCAAGCTCTTCCTGCTGCCGGAGTCGCTGGGTAACCCTCTCCGGTAGGACTGCCAACAGTTGCTGCAATTCATCCTGGGCCAGCTGTTCGACCGTTACCAACTATGCCTCCTGGTGGGGCTGCTTATTGTTGCGCTATCGTGGCCAAAGCTTCGGGGAATGACAGGTTATGGACGGCTAGCGGACACGGGGAGTGTCGATGAGGGAGGCTTCAGGGTCGAAGGGAGGTCCGCCGGCCAGGGAGACGAAGTAGCGGTGAATGCGAGCGTCGGGGGTGAGCTCGGGGTGGAATGAAGTGGCCATCATGTTTCCCTGCTGGACTGCAACTGGCCGGCCGTCGGGAAGGGCAGCCAGGATTTCCACCGAGTCACCGACCCGGATAATTACCGGGGCGCGGATAAAAATGGCATGATATTCGCGTTCACCCAACCCTCGGATCCGCAGGTCATGCTCGAAGGAGTCGACCTGGCGACCGAATGCGTTGCGCTGGACGCCAACGTCCATGAGGCCCATCGGCACTGGGTCGTCCTCGGTAATCTCGTTGGCCAGCATGATCATGCCCGCGCATGTGCCCCACACGGCCTTGCCCCGGGTGACCATGTCCGCAACGGGCTCGCGAAGATCGTACAGCGACATGAGACGACTGAGAGTTGTGCTCTCGCCGCCGGGGATGATCAGGCCGTCCAACCCGTCAAAGTGCTTTGGCAGGCGCACCTCAGTGGCCGCAAAGCCGACGCTGCGGAGCACGTGGCAGTGCTCCGCAAAATCACCTTGGACTGCCAAGACACCGATGTTCAACTAAACGAACAGCCTCTTTGCCGTAAGCTCGATACGTTCTTTGCGAGAATAACCCGTTCAGATACTGCGGGTGGCGAGAAGTTCCTGATCGGACAACTCGCGAACGCTCCGGCCGACCATAGGCTCGCCGAGGTCCTTGGACACGTCGGCCAGGATATGGGGGTCATTGTAGTGAGTGACTGCCTGGACGATGGCGTGACCGCGGCTGGCCGGATCGCCGGACTTGAAGATGCCGGAGCCTACGAAGACGCCATCGGCTCCCAACTGCATCATGAGAGCGGCGTCGGCCGGGGTAGCCACGCCGCCGGCGGCGAAGTTGACCACGGGCAGGCGGCCTTCTTCGCGAGTTTGCATGAGGAGGTCAAGGCTCACACGCATATCCCTCGCCTCGACCACCATCTCATCGTCGGGCATATTCCGGAGCTTGCGGATGGCATCCTGCACGGCCCGCATGTGGCGGACGGCTTCGACCACGTCGCCGGTGCCGGCTTCGCCCTTGGTGCGGATCATCGCGGCGCCTTCGGACATGCGGCGCAGGGCTTCACCCAAGTCGCGGCAGCCGCAGACGAAGGGGACGGTGAAGTCGTGCTTCCAGACGTGATGCTCCTCGTCGGCGGGGGTCAGGACTTCAGACTCGTCGACGTAGTCGACGCCCATGGCTTGCAGGATCTGCGCTTCGACGAAGTGGCCAATACGGCACTTGGCCATCACCGGTATGGAAACGGAATTGATGATGTCAGCGATCATAGACGGATCGCTCATGCGCGCAACACCGCCATCCGACCGAATGTCTGCGGGCACCCTTTCCAAGGCCATCACGGCGACCGCGCCGGCTTCCTGGGCGATACGGGCCTGCTCGGCGTTGACAACGTCCATAATGACGCCGCCTTTGAGCATCTGAGCGTGGCCGGATTTAACGGCAAAAGTACCGGTTAGGACGTCTGCAACCATGCGCGCGCCTCCTCAATGACAAACGAATGCTTAATCCCATTATAGCCGCCGCCGCCGGGCCAATCAAATGTCTACAGCCGCTGACGCGTACCCGCTGGCGTTCAAACTGTCATTGCGCGCGAAGCGCGGCAATCTCGTTGGCGGAAATCGTGTGCTGGCACCCCGTACCGGCGAATAATCATTCGCCCCTACCGTCACCGCCATCGGTGGTTCCCGGTCCAGATCCATTTTCTATGACACCACCCCCCTTGCCATATTCCGCACGTATGCTCTAACATGGTTGCACCGGCGGTAAACCGTTTCCATCGACCAGGTTCCGAGCCTTCACGGCCAATCAGCACTAAGTCGCTGCCGGCCTTTGTGGGTGACTGTCTCCGGCCACTTTACCCGGTGTAGTCGCCCCGGCCACAGCGCGCCATGCTTCAGGCATGGAGAATGAGAGCAAAAAACCCAGCGCACCACCTCCGGCCGTAGGGCTGATAACCGCTCGGAACCTGGTCAACACTCTCTCAGTCATCGCCTGTACATCCCAAACATCGGGAGGAAGCCCATCGCAAAACGAACCCGAATACTCTGAGGCGGCAGCGGTCCATCGCCTGTACCGTGCCGCCTCAAAAATCCCAACCCGCGCTCCCACCGGCAAACCCTGACGTTACCCGCTTGCGTTCTAACTGTCATTGCGAGCGCCCTTTTGCTTGTCATTGCGAGCGAAGCGCGGCAATCTCGTCGGCAGAGGAGGCGTCGTCACGGCGAAGGGATTGCCGCTTCGCTACGCTCCTCGCAATGACAAACTGGGTGCGCGCGAGGCTGCAACCGTTAGCCCAGGGATCAGCCTGCATGCGGGAGAGGGAAGCGAGGCATCAACCGGGTTTGGGTACATTTTTCGGCTTGGGAAAAGCCGGTTAAATGCACTGGACCGCCGAGCTTCGCTGGCGATAGCGGTCATGATTGGCCGAGGGCTCCGAAGTTGACGGCCTCAGTTTTCACTCAGCGTGGCCAAGGCGGCGCGAGCGGCCGCGACTTCCGCAGCGTTTTTGCTGGAGCCGGCCCCGGCTCCGAGCAATTCCTCTCCGGTCGCCACCTCCACGTCGAAGCTGGGCTGGTGGGACGGGCCGGACGACGCCACCACGCGGTAGACGGGAGTGAGCTTGCCCCGGCCCTGGACGAGTTCCTGAAGTTCAGCCTTGGGATTATCCGGTCGCCAGCCGGATTGGCATGCCGCTTCGATGGGACCGAACAGAGTGCGCAGGACGAAATCGCGCGCGGCGCGGTCGCCACGATCAAGGTACACGGCGGCGATGACGGATTCCATCACGTCGCCCAGGACGGCGTCGCCGTTTCGCCCCCCGGATGCCTCAAATCCACGTCCGAGCAGAACGTAGTCGGCAAGTCCTATCTGCCGGGCGGCGTCAGCGAGGGCGCGCTGACTGAGCAGGGCGGTCCAGCGGCGGGTCAATCCTCCTTCATCGCATTCGGGCAAACGGTGGTAGAGCTCTTCACTCACAACCAGGCGCACAACCACATCCCCGAGAAACTCGAGTCGCTCGTAGGAATCGGTATCGGACCCGCCGGTCTCATTGACGTAAGAGCGGTGGGTCAGCGCCTGAACGAGCAAGCCCCGGTCCTGAAAGCTCAGGCCCAGGGCTTGTTCCAGTTCGGCGACGGGACGATATCCGCCGGGCGAACTCAATGCAGTAAACGATGCGCTTTAGCTGCGCACGCCTTCATACGGCCACGGCGGGGACGGGCGCTTGACCTCGCCCACGTGCCCGTGGTCAGCCATCATCTCAACCAGGTTGTCGTAGATGGGGCCGGACTCGTCATCCGACGGGATAAACATCTTGACGAAGGCGGAGTTGCCGTTGGGGAAGACGTAGAGGGGTACGCCAAAAGCGCCGTGAACCTCGACGGCCTCAGTATGGCTCTCGCCGATCTCGCGCAGGATGTCCGGGTCGGACAGGTCCTCGGCAAAACGACCCATGTCGACGCCGGAGGCCTCGGCCACAGCGTTGATGGCGTCAGCATCGGTCAGGTCGATGCGGTCTTCGTGGCGAGCGCGAAGCAGGTTGATAAAGAACCGGTCGAAAACTTCCTGTCCCTGGCGCTCGGCGGCGATACCGGCACGCAGCTCGAGCAAGGTGTTGTCCGAGTCGTCCTGCTCCCAGAACTTGAAACCGTCGTCATTGTTGTTGTCGTGATTTACCTGAACCAGCGAGAATGGTTTCAGATCCACGGCAATTTCGTGGTCGGTATTCTCGCGTACTTTCGCCCACCACATGGCAGCGTTGTACACGAAGGGTCAACGAAAGTCGTAATAAACGGTGAAATCGGATTCGGCCATGGTGGCACCTCCCAAACATGGGTTTTCCGACGTGCCCAAACCGTTGGGGTCCGGGTCGCCGGATTGTTGGGCCGATTGTAGCACAGACCTGTCCCGGCTGGGCAAGCCGAGAGCCGGGGAGGGAGACTCGAGGAACGAGCCACGCCCAAGCGGGCTTGGGGCAATCATTGGGCGACATGGCCGTCGTGGAAAGCGGACCGGAGCAATGAAAAACCACCCGGCTGCTGGCAAGCTCATGTTGGCGTGGATCTGCTGCGCCCGGTATTGTTGCATTCATTACCGCAATGTAAACGTGGCAGTACTATGCATGAATCGTAATTGACCCGAAATATGCCGATTGCTACAATTACGTAAACGCGGCGACTGTTGCCGCCGGCCGCGTCGCGCCCGGCGGTCGGTTTGACCATGAAAAGTCAACGGGAGGGACTTTATGGTTACCACCTTTAACGAAAACCTGTTTTCCCCTGAAGTGATCCAGGACCCCTATTCCTACTTCGGGCGGATGCGGGAGGAAGACCCGGTCCATTGGAACGACCCGTACAAGCTGTGGGTCATCACGAAATACAAGGATCTGGTTTGGGTCACCCGACGCCCCGAGGCGTTCTCGTCCGAGGTGTTCCACCGGGATCCGCTGCCTCCGTACCCTTCGATCGACGAATCGGACATGGGCCTGTACGAGGACGTGCGGAATTTCTTCAGCCAGTGGTTCATCCAGACCGACCGGCGAGCGGTGAGCACGCACCAGGAAATCAGCGAACACGGCGGCCCCGACCACACCGACATGCGCAAGGTCATCCACGGGTACTTCACGCCCAAGGCGATGGAGCTCTGGCGGCCGCTGGTACAGTCGGCCATCAAGCAGTTGCTAGACGAGGCGGAAGACCGCGGCAATATGGATGTGATGCGCGACTACGCCACTCCGCTACCGCTGCTGGTGATCGCCGCGATGATGGGAATTGAGACCTACGACCGGCAGTTCATTCGGTCGCTGGCGGAGAAGCTGCTGTTCATCGGGCGCGGCAACGCGGACCGGATGCAACCGCTTTCCGAGGGCATCACCGAGTTGCAGGAATACCTGCGGCCCATGGTGAAGGAACGCCTCAAGAATTCCAACGGCGACCTGCTGGACAAGATGACCGACGCCGCCCGCATGACTAACGCGGCAGGTAAGCAGATCATGACCGAAGAACAAGTCGTCGCCAACGCGATCCTGCTGCTGCTGGCCGGCCACGAGACCACGATCAACCTGATCTGCAACGGCACCCGCGCGTTCATGACGCACCCGGACCAGTGGGAACTGTTCAAGTCCGACCCGGCCGGCCGGATGATCCGGGCCACCGAGGAATGCCTGCGGTACGACGCGCCAGTCAAGTCCATCACCCGCATCGCGGGCGAGGATGTGGAACTCGGCGGCAAGACCATCCAGAAGGACGAGCGGATGCGGTGGTTCGTCACCTCGGCCAACCGGGACCCTGAGGTCTTTGACCGACCGGACGACTTCGACATCGAGCGGTACCCGAACCCACACGTAGCGTTCGGCAGCGGCATCCACCACTGCCTGGGCGCGACGCTGGCAAGGCTGGAAGGACAGGAAGCGTTCAAGGCGCTGGGCGAAAGGTTCCCGAACCTGAACATGGTCTGCGGCGCGGACGACCTGACCTACACCTCCAGCATCACGTTCCGCACGTTGGAGAAGTTGCCGGTCAGCCTTTCGTAATCGGCTGGCAAACACTCCCAGGATTACGAGGCCCGGCGAATAATCGCCGGGCCTGATCTTTAGACCGCTTGCCCAGACGAAGTTTGCAGCCTATAATCGGCGCATTAGGCGATTTAGTCTGCGCAATTCGTCAGCACAGCGCGCGTTGCAAACTGGAGGTCGCAGAAAATGGTCAGCACGATAAACGACAATCCGTTCTCCCTGGAAGCGATGTACCAACCCTACGAATTTTTCGCGCGGCTGCGCGAGTGGGAGCCGGTGCACTACAACGAGCAGTACGAAGTCTGGATGGTCACGGACTGGGAGCACCTGGTGTGGGTGACCCGGCATCCGGAGGTCTTCTCCTCCAGCGTGTTCGCCCGGGACACGCGTCCACCGAACCCGCCGATCGATGAAGACGACATGGAGATCTACAACTACATCAGGAAGTGGCAGGTTTCCCGGTTCATTCAGCAGGACCAGCGACGATACAACTCCGAAGTGAGCGGGCCCGACCACGTGGACATGCGGCGCGTGATGCACGGGTACTTCACGCCGAAGTCAATGGAGATGTGGCGACCCCTGGTGCAGTCAGCGATCGATGAGCTGCTGGACGTGGTGGAAGAGAAGGGAAGGATGGACGTGATGGCCGATCTGGCCACTCCGCTTCCACTGCTGGTGATCGCCAGGATGCTAGGGATACCGGACAGCGACCGGCCCATCATGCGGAGGCTGGCCAAAGACCTGCGTCATCTTAACCGCACCGGACCAGACCGGATGGGTCCACTGTCGCAATCAGTACAGAACCTGCAGGACTACCTCGGGCCATTGGTTGCGGACCGGGTCGCCAGCCCGAAAGACGACCTGATTTCCGTGGTAGCCGAGGGAGAACGTCGGGGCATCTTCGACCGCGATCAGGTCGTGAACAACGTGATGCTACTGCTGTCGGCAGGTCACGAGACGACGATCAATTTGATCTGCAACGGGACGCTGGCGTTCACGCAGCATCCGGACCAGTGGGCGAACCTGAGATCGGACCCGGAGGGCAAGACGGTACGCGCCAACGAGGAGGCCCTGCGGTACGACTCGCCCGTGAAGTCCATCCAGCGGATCGCGATGGAGGACATCGAGCTGGGCGGCCAACAGATCAAGAAGGACGACCGGGTGAGGTGGTTCATCTCGGGTGCGAACCGGGATCCCAAGGTGTTCGACCGGGCAGACGACTTCGACGTCGAACGGTATCCCAACATGCACGTGGCCTTCGGCAGCGGCGTCCACCACTGCCTGGGCGCGACGCTGGCCCGGCTGGAGGGACAGGAGATCTTCCGCAACCTTGCCAACCGGTTCAAGAGCATTGAGCTGGAGATCCCGGCGGAACAGGTCGAGTACGATCAGTTGATCGGCCTGCGGGCGGTGGAGAGCCTACCGGTCACGGTGACCAGCGCGCGCTAGCACGCCAGTCGCGATGCGACGTTTTCGGCAGCCGGGGCGGGTCAGTCTTCCGCCCCGGCTCGTGTTTGTCTCCAGCCTGCTGTGAGCGGACCACGAAAGCGCAATAGTGCACGAATAACTGCACTTGGTGCGAAAATCGGTTATAATCGCCCAATCAACAGGGGTTGCGGATACGTTTGTCCGCAACCTGAGAAACGTATTACCGGGGGTTACAACCGATGGTCACCACCTTCAACGACAATCCGTTCTCGCCGGAAGCGATCTACAAGCCCTACGACTTCTATAACCGGCTGCGCGAGCACGAGCCGGTATACTACAACGAGCAGTTCGAAGTTTGGATGATCACTTCCTGGGAACACTTGGTGTGGGTCACCAGGCATCCTGAGGCGTTCTCGTCCAGTGTGTACGCGCGAGACACCCGGGCCCCGAACCCGCCCATTGATGAAGACGACCTGGAGCTGTACAACTTCATCAAGAAGTGGCAGGTGTCGCGGTTCATCCAGCACGACCAGCGCCGGTACAACCCGGATGTCAGCGGCTCCGACCATATCGACATGCGCCGGGTGATGCACGGGTATTTCACGCCCAAGTCCATCGAAATGTGGCGGCCCCTGGTGCAGTCGGCCATCGACGAGTTGCTGGATGCCGTGGAGGAAAAGGGGCGCATGGACGTGATGGCCGATCTGGCCACACCGTTGCCCCTGCTGGTCATCGCGCGGATGCTGGGCATCCCCGACAACGAGCGGCCTCGCCTCCGTGAACTGGCCAAGGACCTGCGCTTCCTCAACCGCGAGGGTCCCGACCGCATGAAGCCGCTGACCCAGGCGGTGAAAAACCTACAGGAATTCATCGCACCGATGGTCGAGGACCGGGTCAGCAACCCCGAGCATTTCGATGCCACGGACCTGATGTCTGTGGTCTGCGAAGGTGAACGGCAGGGCGTGTTCAACCGGGATATGACCGTCAATAACATCATGCTGCTGCTGTCAGCCGGCCACGAGACGACCATCAACCTAATCTGCAATGGCACTTTGGCATTCACCCAGCACCCGGAACAGTGGTCCATTCTCAAGTCCGATCCCGAAGGGAAGGCCGTCCGCGCCACCGAAGAAGCCCTCCGGTACGACTCGCCGGTACGGTCCATCCAGCGCATAGCAATGGATGACATCGAAATGAACGGCCAGTTGATCAAGAAGAATGACCGGGTCCGCTGGTTCATCCCGGGCGCCAACCGCGACCCCAAGGTATTCGACCGTGCCGACGACTTTGACATCGAACGGTACCCAAACCAGCACGTTGCCTTCGGCAGTGGCGTCCATCATTGCCTGGGCGCCACCCTGGCCCGCCTGGAAGGACAGGAAATCTTCCGCAACCTGGCCAACCGGTTCGAAAACGTCGAACTGGAAATCCCGGTGGAACAGGTCGAATACGACCACGTGCTCACCTTCCGCGCGGTGGAGAGCCTGCCGGTGACGGTGACGAGCGCAAAGTAATAACCACCACGTCGAACCGGATCAAACAGTCAGCCGGCGGTCGCAACAGTGGCCGCCGGCTACGTTTTTGAGCATGGATGTCGTTTGAATTGTCGAACCGCTTGTGATAATTTTGACGCCACCCAGGCCCGCCGAGTGAGGGGTTCACCATGCCCGCAAACATCCACGACTACCTGTTCGCCGCAGAGGCGATTCGCGACCCGTACGGCTACTTCGGGGCATTGCGATCGGAGGCGCCGGTCCACTGGAACGAGCAGTACCAGATGTGGGTGGTCACCAGTTACGAGCGGCTAGTTTGGACGGCCCGTCATCCGGAGTATTTCTCTTCGGAGGTAGCGCTGCGGGACAACCAGCCGCCTTCGCCGTCGATTCCGGAGGAGGATATGGAGCTTTTCGGGGCAGTGCGCAATTGGGCGGCGGCCCGCTTCACCCAAAACGACGGCGCGAAGCACAAGGAAAAGCGCAAGGTCGTTCACGGGTACTTCACGCCCAAGGCCATGGAGACCTGGCGTCCGCTGGTCCGGCAAACGGTGAACGACCTGTTGGACGATTTGCAGGGCGCGGGCAGAATGGACGTGATGCACGACTTCGCCACGCCGCTCACGTACACCATCATCGCCGGGCTGATGGACATACCGCCCAGTGACCGCGCTTTCGTCAAAGAACTGTGCGGTCAGATGTGCGGGTTCGATGGCAACCAGCCGGACCGGATCAGGATGTATGCCGAAGGGGTGCAGGCGGTGACCGACTACCTGGCTCCGATCGTTGCCGAACGGGTCCGCGACCCGGGCGATGACCTGCTATCGGTGATCTGCAAGGGAGAGATCATGGGGGCCTACACGAGGGACGAGGTGTTGGCCAACGCATTGCTCCTGCTGGTCGCCGGCCATGAGACCACCAACGACCTGATTTCCAATGGAGTGCTGGCGTTTGCCCAGCATTCGGATCAATTCGACCTGTTGCGAACCGATCCCGATACGCACATCGTAAACGCCGTCGAGGAAGTGCTACGGTACGATTCTCCGCTGAAGTCGATCCAAAGAGTAGCGACGCAGGACGTGGACATGGGCGGAGGGCAGACAGTGGGCAAGGACGACCGCGTGCGCTGGGTGATTTCATCAGCCAACCGCGACCCCGAGGTTTTTGAGGATCCTGACGGCTTGGACATCGCGAGAAACCCCAACCCGCACGTGGCCTTCGGCAGCGGGGTTCACCATTGCCTGGGAGCGACCCTGGCTCGGCTCGAAGGGCAGGAGGCCTTTGCGGAGTTGGCCCGAAGGTTCGAGGGGTTCGAACTGGAAACGGACCCGAACGAATTGGAATACCTGCCCAGCGTGGGGCAACGCACGCTGCTCAACCTGCCGGTCACTACCCGATAGAGCCCGGCTGCCGCTCACAAGACCCTGAACATTTTTGTTCGCCCGAACATCTTGAGGAGGTTCCCCGATGGCCCGACAGTTGAAGATCACCGTAGACTATAACGTGTGCGTGGGCAACGCCATGTGCGAAACCTTTGCGGTGAACACATTCGGTCTGAACGACGACCGGCAATCTTACGTGAAGGACGCGGCCGGCGACCCTGAGGAAACCATCATCGAAGCGGCGGAGAACTGCCCGGTGACGGCGATCACGGTCGAGGACGCGGAAACCGGAGAAATCCTGTTCCCATAAGGCTGACACTGAAGCCAGTCAGACGAGGGGCGACCGTTGCGGGCGCCCCTAAACTTTTGCGATGACTTCCTCGCCGAACCGGCGGATGATGTCTGCTGGGTCGTGACTTATGGCGGTGATTTGCAGGACGTCGACGCCGGACCCGGCGATCTGGGCGACCTTGGCACGACATTCCTCGGGGGTGCCGACGACGGCGAACCGGTCGGCCAGGTAATCGGTGACTCCGAGTTCGTCCGAGATGGCAGCGTTGCGAGTCTCGCCGACCTGCTCGTGCTCGGCTGGGACGTATTCGCCCTGGATTATTTGCATCGCCTCGTGGAGCTCGGGCGGCACATGCTTGCCTTCGAGGGTAAACCTGAACGCATGATGAGCGCTGGCCGCCAGGGCCATGCGAATTTCGTCGATGGCGACAGCGCGATCATCGGCAATGTTGCACTTGGCGAATGCCCAGACTTCGGTGGACCCGGCCGACTTGCCGACCTCGGTTTCACCTTCGCGAATGCGCGCGATGGTGTCAGCCATTATCTCCGTCGTCAGTCCGGTGTGAATCATAGCGCGGTCCGCGATGGCGCCGGCGGTACGCAGTGTACGTGGGCCCTCGGCGGACATCATGATGGGCACAGGGTCGTGGCTCCAGCGGACGTGGCCTTCGCGGCCCAGATACCTGGCGTGTTCACCGGACAGGAACGCGCGCACGGCGGCGACGTAACCGCCAAGAGCGCGGAGCCGGGCCGGACGTAGGCCAAGGTTCAGGATGGCGCTGTCACCGGTTCCTATACCCAGGAACGCCCGTCCCTCAGACAGTTCCTGCAACGAGGCGATTGCCGAGGCGGTCACCGCCGGATGGCGGGTCAGAGGGTTCGTGACGGAGGGGCCGAGATGAACGCGGGAAGTTTCGGTTGCGGCCACGGCCAACGATACGAAGAGCTCACGAAAAAGGGACTGGGAATCGGCGACGCCAATGTAGTCGAAGCCAACCGCCTCAGCCAGTCGAACGTGGCGACGGAACGATTCGTAGGAATTAGGTAGAAGGGTTACACCGTATTTCATTACTCGTCCGGGTCGCTTCTTTTGCCGGAAAAACGCTACCGATCAAACGGATAATCGCCCAACCGCATGGCTGACAATCGGCCCACGGCGTCGTATCACCATCTATGCACTGCCGGTCCAGGTCTGGGTGCGTGCCATGTCAATGGTGGTCTGGACCAGTCAGGTTGTGACCGGCCTGGCTCTCGGAGCGGGCCAGTTCACGCTGACGGCGGGTGAGTTCCGTGTCGACATACCATGTGTTGCCGATGCGATGGGCCACGCTCCGGACCAAACCCGTAGTTTCCCTTCGGTCCAGCGCACGTTGGTGCCGACAGTGGTCAGCTATAGCGCAGGCGGGGGCCGACGGTAGCCTGGTAACCCTCAAAGTTACGGCGCGTCTCAGGGATGCTGTCGCCGCCGAACTTTTCCATGAAGGCGTCGGCCAGGACCAAGGCGACCATGGCCTCGCCGATTACACCGGCGGGCGGGGCCTGACAAACGTCGCTGCGCTCGAAATGGGCCTGGACGGGCTCTCCGGTATCCAGATCGACCGACGGGAGCGGATTGTGGAGGGTGGCTATGGGCTTGATGACGAAGCGGGCCACCAGGGGCGGACCGCTGGTCATGCCGCCTTCGGTGCCGCCGGCGCGGTTGGTCTTGCGCTGCCAGGGGTTGTCGGGATCAGTGACGGGCTCGATGACGTCCTGGAACTCGGAACCCCAGGCGTCCATCAGCTCCCAGCCGGGGCCGATGCTGACAGCCTTAACGGCGTTGATGCTCATGAGAGCCTGGGCGATTTTCGCGTCGATCTTGCGGTCCCAGTGCACATGAGAACCCAGGCCGATGGGGACATTTTCGGCGATAATTTCCACAGTGCCGCCGACGGTGTCGCCGGCTTCGCGTGCGGCGTCCACCTGGGCCATCATCTTCTCTGCGGCGGCGTTGTCGGCGCAGTGGACAGGAGATTCTTCGACGGCGTCCCAATCGATGGCGTCGTGTTCCGGAGGGTTGGCATGAACGCGGCCGATGGAGATGACGTGACTGTGCAGCTTGATGCCAAACTCCTGGAGGAGGCGCATGGCGACGGCGCCGGCGGCAACACGGCCGGCAGTCTCACGGGCAGAGGCACGTTCCAGGGAGTTGCGGACATCGTGAAAGCCGTACTTCATGGCCCCGGGTAGGTCCGCATGGCCGGGGCGGATACGAGTAACGCGGCGGTTGCGGCCCTCCTGGGATGGGTTTTCGATGTATTCGACGGCCATGGCATCCTGCCAGTTGACCCAGTCCCGATTCTCCAGGAGCATCCCGATGGGGCTGCCCAAGGTGTATCCGTGGCGCACTCCGGTCTGGATATGGGCGTGGTCGCGTTCGATCTGCTGGCGGCCACCGCGACCGTAACCACGTTGGCGGCGTGCCAGGTGTTGAGCGATGTATTCCTCGTCGAGCGACAAATAGGCAGGGATGCCTTCGACGATAATCATGAGGCCCTGCCCGTGGGACTCGCCCGCCGTAAACCATCGTATCATCGAGCTTCGGCCTCCTGAAATGAGGTTATTGAGCTTCGCGCTCGCGCATGGCAGACATGGCGGCGTCCATCATGACGGAAACGGGCGCGGGTCTTTCCAGCCACAACTCAAAAGATGCGGCGCCTTGGTACACCAGCATAGAGATGCCGCCCAAGGTCGAGGCTCCCACGGAATGCGCCTCTCTGAGCAGCGGAGTCAGCATGGGATTATACACGAGGTCGTAGACCAGGGCGGATGGCGGTATCCGTGATGCGGGTAATGGTGAAGCAGCCTCGTCTGGGCCGTGATGCATACCCAGCGAGGTGCAGTTGACGATAAGGTCGGTTTGGCCATCGACGCCTTCCGACCGCAAGGAGTTCAAGTCGATAGCCAGAGCGGGTACATCGCGATTGGCGGCCAGCTCGGCCAACGCTTCGGCGCGCTCCAGGGTCCGGTTAGCGATCACCAGCTGGGCGACGCCGGCCCGTAGGAGGGCCTGCACCACGCCTCGTGCGGACCCGCCCGCGCCCAGGATCAAAGCGCGTTTGCCAGCGGGATCAAGACCGGCGGACTCCCGAAGAGCACGGAGGAAACCGTAGCCGTCGGTGTTGTAGCCGATGAGGCGGCCGCCGCGATTGACTATGGTGTTCACAGCTCCCGCCTCCGCCGCCCACTCGTCGATCTCGTCCAGGAAGGGCATGACCGTCTCTTTGTGCGGCACGGTGACGTTGATGCCCCGCACGGTGTCGGAACGCAGGGATGCGACGAAATCCCCGACCAGGTCGGGCTGCACCTCGTAGTGCAGATATCGCTGGTCGACCGAAAGGTTGTCCAGCGCGGCCTGCTGGAAACGGGGCGATATAGAATGGCCGATGGGATAGCCGATGATGCCAAGAGCCGAGTTAATTTTCATGCCGGGCCATGGGAAACGCGCGATGCTGATGGGGTAAGGGGTCCGCGCCATTCTATCAGAGAGAAGAAAGCCCCGGAGGTGATAAACCTCCGGGGCCAATTCTGCAACACGACACGTTAGTTCACTGTCAAGTTGCGGATTTCTCGGCAACCGGTGACAGTTCTCGGCGTATCCACTCCGGTGTCGTCACGTCCGATAAAAATATCGAAGAACTGATCAAACTCAGTGATCGAAAGCTGGTACCTGCCATCCCCGTCCGACCTGGCGTCCGCCACGATGCGATCATTCCCATCTTTGCTGATGGCCACAACTAGGGCGTTTCTGACCGGTCCTTCCCTGTCCCTGACTACGCCAACGACGATGCACGGTATCTGGCTGGCAGGGTTGCCGATGGGAGTAGCAGTGGGAACCGCTGTAGGGACCGGGGTACTGGTCGGTTCGGGGGTATTGGTGGGCGCCGGCGTCGGCGTGGGTACCGGAGCGGCCGTGGGACGCGCCGCTTCGGCGGCGGCGAGCATAGCAATCACGGTCGCCTGCAGATCGGGTGTGGGTTCGGGAGTAGGAGGCTCCGGGGTATCAGTGGGAGGTATGGGGGTTGCGATGGGAACCGCGGCCGCAACGGCGGCGGCAATGGTGGCCGCGAGGTCGGGAGTAGCCGTGGGTTCGGGTTCTTCCCCGCCCCCGAAGAAGCAGCCTGTAGTGGCGGCGAGAACAAGTACGGCGATTACACCTAAAATCGTAAACCGGGCGACGTTGCGCGACATCTAGGGACTCCTGCTCAGGGGCGATAAAGGTCAATGGGGGTTATTCTGACAGTTTGGGACTCTGGCTGCTCCAAGCGTCGCGTGCAGATTATGGCAATCTTGGGCTACACACCAAGCTGAGCGATGATGTCCCCAATGCGCTGGCACTCTTCGGTGAGCGAGCGCAGGCGTTGGCGTTCATTTTCAACGACCTGAGGGCGGGCTTTGGAAACGAAGTTTGGGTTTGCCAGGAGCTGTTGCTTGCGTGTCTCATCCTGACGCTTGGACTCCAGCTCACGTTGCAAACGGTCGGACTCCGCCTGCAGATCCACTCCCTCAAGAGGCAGACGCACCACCAATGGATTGACCACCAAGCTGACACCTGACATCCTGTCCGAGTTTCCAGCGTCCAACACCCGCAGGGGCTCCACACGGGCCAGGGCGCTGATCACCTCCTTCTCCTCCTCTACGACAGCCCGCATGCCGTTGGTTTCAATCGTGGCCTCCAATTTTTGAGTTGCAGGAATACGCAATTGGGCACGCATGTTGCGCACCGCTCGCACGGTCTGCATCACGATCTCCACATCGGACTCGGCGTCCGGAGCAGAGCGCGGATTGTCGACCTGAGGATATGGGGACACCATGATGGACGCCGGAAGCCCGGCGTCAGGTGAGGGGACGCGTGCGGTGAGGTTCTGCCAGATTTCCTCGGTGACGAAGGGCATGAACGGGTGCAAAAGGCGAAGCGAACGCTCCAATACGTGCACCAGGGTGGTGGCGGCAGCGGTGGCGTCGATGGAATCGGCGGTGCGCAGCCGGACCTTGGCCATCTCGATGTACCAGTCGCAGAAATCGTTCCATGCGAAGTCGTAGATCTTCTGCTGCGCTTCGCCGAGTTCAAAGGAGGCCAGCGCCTGATTCACAGTGACGGTAAGTTCATCGAGGCGGCTGACGATCCAACGGTCCTCGCGGTTCGCGGGAGCGGGGAGATGGTACCAATCGCCCAGTTCACCGTCGTCCGAAGCGGCCCTGGCTTCTATCACGCTGATCACGTAACGCGCGGCGTTCCAGATTTTGTTGGCGAAGTTACGGGCCGATTCCAGCTTTTCGTCGCTGAGCCGGAGGTTATTTCCGGGAGCGGTGCCGGTGGTCAGCGCAAACCGCAGCGCGTCGGTACCGTACTGCTCCAGCAGGTCCAACGGGTCCAGGGTATTGCCGCGGGTTTTACTCATTTTATGGCCCTCGGCGTCAAGGACCATACCGTGCAGGTACACCGAACGGAATGGGACGTCGCCGGTGTTTTCGATGCCCAGCATGATCATGCGGGCGACCCAGAAGAAAAGGATGTCGTAGCCCGTTTCCAGAACGGAGTTGGGGTAGAAGTATTCTAGATCTGCCGATTCCGTGTCGGGCCATCCCAAGGTCGAATGGGGCCAGAGGCCGCTACTGAACCAGGTATCAAGGACGTCGCTTTCCTGTTTGATTTCGGCGCTACCGCATTGGGCGCACGCCACAGGATCGTCGACGTGGACGGAGTGACCGCCGCAGGCAGTGCAGTACCACACCGGAATGCGATGACCCCACCAGAGCTGCCGGCTGATGCACCAGTCACGGATGTTCTCCAGCCAGTTGAGATAAACACGGGAGAACCGATCGGGCACGATTTCGATGTCACGATTGACCACGGCGGCGTACGCGTTGCCGGCGATTGTGCCCGGTTGATCATGCTTTCCGACATTTAGGAACCATTGGAGACTGATGAGCGGCTCGACCACCTCATTGCAGCGTTGGCAATGGCCCACAGAGTGGTGGTAGTCTTCCACGCCTTCAAGCGCACCGATGGCTTCGAGCTCGCCGACCACGGCGGCGCGGGCGGCGAAGCGCTCCATGCCAGAGTATTCGGGACCCGCGTCATCGGTCATGCAGCCGTCAAAACCGATGACGGTGACTATGGGCAGGTTATGTCGCTCTCCGATTTCGAAGTCCACTATGTCGTGGCCGGGAGTGACCTTAAGAGCGCCGGTGCCGAACTCTATCTCGATGGCGGCGTCACCGACGACCGGGATCTGTCGGCCCACAATAGGCAGGGTGACCATGCCGCCGATCTTGTCCCGGTAGCGGTCATCGTCGGGATGGACGGCAACGCCGGTATCGCCCAGCATGGACTCGGGACGGGTGGTCGCCACGGTCACACCGTCGGCGGGATTGTCAGCCGACGGGTAGCGGATGTGGTAGAGCTTGCCGTCCTGCTCCTCGTAATCAACTTCCAGGTCGGACAGGGCGGTAGCGCAACGAGGGCACCAGTTGATGATGCGTTCGTGGCGATAGATCAGGCCCTTGTTGAACAGGTTCACAAAGGTGGTGCGGACAGCGTAGACCGGGCCGGGATCCAGCGTGAAACGGAGGCGCGACCAGTCGCAAGAGGCGCCGAGGCGGCGATGCTGCTCGTCGATGGTGTTCCCATAAAGGTGCACCCATTCCCAGACGCGTTCCTCAAACTTCTCGCGGCCCAAATCGTGCCGGCTGGTGCCTTCTGCGGCAAGGGTGCGTTCCACCACCCACTGGGTTGCGATTCCGGCATGGTCTTTTCCGGGCAACCAGAGGGTAGGGTCGCCGCACATGCGATGCCAACGGGCCAAAGCATCCTGCAGGCTGGCGGTTAGAGCGTGCCCCAGATGCAATTCGCCCGTAACGTTTGGCGGAGGCATCACCACGCAAAAAGGCTGACGATCCGAGTCCATGCGTGGTACGAAATATCCAGCGTCCCACCAGGTCTGATAGATGCGCTGTTCGACGGCGGCGGCGTCATAGGCACGGGGCATGGCGGAAGCAGGGTTAGTCATCGTACCGTCCCATAGGTGAGCGCCCGTGGGGTCACTTGCCTGACCTCATCGAGCGACACGGCGGCTATTGGCATTGTTTCGAAAAATGGTAGCATCGGGCCATCAGGATTGTCCACACGAGGCGGTGATTTACTCGGCTCACCAATGGGGCATTTGAGCGCACCTGCGGCGAACGTTTATCGCCAGCGCCGCGACACGGCTACGGGGAAGGGAAGACCATACCCACTCGCGGAGCGACGACCACGTCAAAAAGGACGGACTGGCGGATTCGCTCTCAGCGCCAGTCCATTTTTGGATCAATCAGCCGGCCCGGCGCAGCCTGGGGTCGAGATAGTCGCGGAGCCAGTCGCCGAAGAAGTTGAACGCCATCACGACGACGGTGATCACCACTCCCGGGAACAGAGCGATCCACCACGCTTGGGTCAGAAATTCGCGGCCTTCCGCGACCAGGATGCCCCACGCGGGATCGCCGGGGGCGAGACCCAAGCCAAGGAAGCTGAGGGAAGCCTCCAGCAGAATGACCTGACCAACACTGACACTGGTCAGCACCATGAGGGTGTTGATGACGTTGGGGAACAGGTGACGCCAGACGATCATTCCGGGCGAGACGCCGTAGATCTGAGCCAGAACGACGAAGTCGCGATCGCGAATGGACAGAACCTCGCCGCGAATCATGCGTGCGAAACGGGCCCATTGGGTAGCGGCGATGGCAATCATCACGTTCCACACCCCAGTGCCCAGATAGGTCACAATTAATAGAGCCACCAGGATCGATGGAAACCCTAAAACTGCGTCGGTAATACGCATGAGGACTGAGTCGGCCCACCGACGCGAGTAGCCGGAAACCAAGCCAACAACGGTTCCGGCCAGGATGGCGACGATTATGGAGGGAGCCGTCACCTGCAGCATGGTACGGGAGCCAAAGATCAAGCGGCTGAGCATGTCCTTGCCCAGTCGGTCGGTACCGAGAATATGCTCGGAACTTGAGAACGGCGGCTGCAACTTGTTGCGCACGTTGTTAGCGCGCGGGTCGTGGGGAGAAACCAGATTGGCGAAGGCCGCGCAGAAGACGATGACAAGTAGGATCGCAATCGGAACCCAAGGCAACCGAGCGTCCCTGATCCGCTGCGCCAAAGAGACGGGAGCGCGTTCAGCGAGGACCAACGCTGGAGTTTCTGCGGCCAAGATTGCCCTCCCGATGGGAATTGCTAGTTCATCCGAACCCGAGGGTCGGCGTAACCGTAGAGAATATCTACGATCAGGGCGGTCAGGATATAGGCCGCGCCCGGGACCATGATGGCTCCCTCGACCTGGGGGAAGTTGTTGGAGAGCACGCCCTCCAGGAGCATGAGGCCGACGCCGGGCCAGGCAAACACCACCTCGACCACCACCGATCCGTTGAGCAGGCCGGCGAAACTGATGCCGCCGAAGGTGATGACCGGTATGAGCGCGTTGCGGGCGGCGTGTTTCCAGATAACCACCCGGTCGCTCATTCCCTTGACTTGGGCGAACTTGACGTAGTCGCTGTCCAACACTTCGAGCATCGCCGAGCGGGCGAGGCGCATGATGGCGGCGATGATGGCCAAGGCCAGCACAAAGGCAGGGAGCACCAGGTGAGCGACCAAATCAGGGATCTCCGACCAACTGGGGAACCAGCCGGTCGTATCGCCTCGCCCGAAGGCCGGCAACCAGCCACAATAGCCGGCAAAGACAATAATCAGCATGATGGCCACCCAGAACTGGGGAGCCGCCATGCCGAAAACCGCAAAGGTTTTACAAATTGTATCCAGAATCGTATCCCGCTTTACAGCTGAGATTATGCCCAACGGCACGCCGACGCCAATAGCAAGGATCGTCGCCGTAACCGCCAGGTGGACGGTGGCAGGGATGCGTTCCAGCAGTATCTCTTTAACGGGACGGCGGGCGGTGAATGAATTGCCAAAGTCCAGGCGCACCGCCTTGGTCAAAAAGTTCCAGTACTGGACGATGAACGGCTTGTCCAGCCCGTAGGCCGCTTTCTGCGCTTCATACACCGACTCATCATGCTCCGCCGATATGGGCAGCAGGAACCTGGCCGGGTCCCCGGTCAGGTGGACGCTCCCAAAGACCACAAAGCTCAGGGCGATCAGCGTGATCAGCCCCTCTCCGATGCGTCGCAAGATGTATGCGGTCATAATTTACTGACCTGGCAACGAATGACTAACCGGTAAAGGGTCGGCGCCAATCCGCGGTTGGATGGCGCCGACCCACCGACGCTCGCCTACTTTAGTTTCAGCGTCCAGATGGCGGTGACGTAGGGCACCAGGCTCCAAGGCTCATAGGAGGCCACGTCGGCGCCCAAGCCCCACGGAACGTTGGTGTTGAACCCATCGCCCCAGTACGCCTGGTCCTGCAGGTAGTCGTACATCTCGTTGTACGAGGCATTGCGGGTGTCGGGGTTCAGGTCGGAGAGGCCCTTCTGCACGACGGGCGTGGTGGTACTGGCCAGGGTTCGTTCTGCCAGTTGTCCACGGCGCGCCAAGCGATGTTCTCGTTCAGGAAACCGCCCTGGGCAATGGACGTGCCATCAAAGCGGCCTTCGTTGGTGCGCGCTAGGACATCGCCGGGGAATTCGCGGTTGTTCCACTGCTGGCGAGTGGCGGCGGCATCGCCGACCACGACCTTAACATCCCAACCTAAGCCCTCGGTCCAGAAGTCCTTGTAGAGCTGGGCCAAGTCGGGCAGCAAGGGCAGGTCGCCGGCTTCCCAGGTGTAAATGGTGAAGGAAACCTGCTCGCCGTTGGCGTCCTTGCCGTCGCCGCCGTCCGCGCCACCGAATCCGATGGATTGGAGCAGCCGCTTGGCCTCATCCAGGTCGTACGCCCGGGGGCGCAGGTTCTCGCCCCAACCCAGGGAGTTGGGGGTGACGTGGGACCAGCTGTCGGCATTTACCGATTCGGGCGAGTAGAGGCCGTTGACAATGTCGTCCTTGTTGATGGCATGCTCTGCGGCCTGGCGGGCTTCCTTGTGGTAGCATCACAGGGACTCGTCCCAGCAGTCCACGTACACGACCCAGTTGTAGGACGACTCGCGCTGCCAGGCGATCGATGCGCCATCGACACTCTGGATGTCGCCAATCATGTTGATGTTGGCTTCGATAAGTTGAGCGTCGCCGCTGCGCAGGGCGGCCAGGCGGCCGGCCGGCTCGGGGACCACTTCGATGGTAAGAGTGTCGAAAGTGACACTGCGATCTTCCGAGTAGCCGTTTTCGATGGTCCAGAAGAAATCGTCAAACTTTTCGAAGGAATACTTCTGCTCCAGCACGAAATCGGTAAAGCGCATCGGTCCGATGCCGATAGGATCGGTTTCATAGCCTTTGTCACCGGCACGCTCGCGCATGGTGGCTTCGGGGACGATCATCGGGCTGGCGCCCTGGGAGTTCTCGGACCAGTTGAAGGAGAAGTCTAGGCGCACGATCTTAAAGGCAACCTGTACCTGGTCGTCGGCCGGGCCCTTGGAGACGCCCTCAATGAGGTTGGCCAGGGCCACGTCGTGGGGTTCGTAATAGCCCGTATCCAGCAGCTCAAAGGCTTCCGCTCCAACACGGCTGTTCAGGTTGAAGTACACGTCATCACGGGTGATGACGATGCCGTCGTGGGCGGTAATGAACCCGTCGTTGACGGAGAAGGTCCAGATCTTGCCGTCGTCGCTGATCGACCAGTCCTTGCCCACTGCTGGCACCAACTCGCTGCCGCCGGCTCCGCCGACGAGGGCGACCTGGAACATGCGCTGGAACTTGAGGTCTTCGCCCTCGGTAAGCAGAGGGTCGAACTTGCCGTTGCCGATATTGGTAACCAGCAAATTCACGTGGCCGCCGGTTTCCTCGGCCATCATGACTTCGGTAGCTTCGGGCATGGCAGTAGGGGCGGCAGCATCGGAGCTGGCCGGGGCCGCCGTGGCGGCCGGGGCAGCAGGTTCGTCTGACGCGCCGCCGCAGGCTACCGCGGCGATGAGACCGGCGCCCAGCCCCAACGCGGCCAGCAGCCGGACGTTAAAATACCGTTTCAATCCCATTGTTTGATCTCTCCTCCTACTGTATTGAAAGGGCAGATAGCCCATTACGCCGTCACGTCGCTGCGTTACGGATGTCGAACGATTAAACGGAGATATCACCTTGCTGTCAGGTTCCAGTTACGAATTAGTCTCAACATGGTTGCGAATCCGAACACCGAATGTGCTAGGATTGGCTTCGCGACACCCCGACGATCCTGTGTAGCAAACACTAGGGATGCCTAAATGTTCACTCCGACGAAGCTGTTTTACGTCATATCAGCCACCATCGGCGGCAGCGCCGCCGGCGCATACGTGGCATGGGCAATCGCGTCAAGATTTGCGCACATTGCGGAGCTTAGCGACCGGGCCATAGTCGAGCCGCACGTGCTGGTCGTGCTCTGCGTGGCGGGGGGGGGCCCTGCTCGCTTTCCCGCTGGGAGCGGCGGCAGGCCTATTGGGGGCCGTCGTGGTCAACCGGCTGGCTGACTACCTGCGCCGGCCTCGGGGCGGTGGAGGTGAAGCGGACAACGTCTCCTGGGTGACGCAACGTCCGACTACCGAAGATCGGCCCGGCGAGTAGGCCCGGTATAATTGCCCGAAATCTGCACCCCCAGGAGTTGTATCATGCCTCAGTTCGTGCGCGTTTTCACCGGCCCCGACGGCCAGTCCCGTCTCGAGCACTACGAACCGCCCTTCGAGGATTTTCGCGACACCGAAGGATCCTACGGCCGGGGCACCCCCATGCAGGCAACCAGCGGCATGACGATCCGCATCTCGCCCCCCGATTACTTCCTGGACTTCCACTGCGCCCCTCGGCGGCAGTACACCGTGACCCTGGCCGGGCAGGCGGAGATCGGGCTCAGCGACGGCAGCACCTATCGCGTGGGGCCTGGTGACGTCCTGCTGGCCGAAGATCTGACGGGCCAGGGCCATACGACCCGCGTCGTCGGCGAAGAGCAGCGGGTCTACCTGGTTATCCCGCTGGCGGACTAGCGAGTAGGTTTCGTCATGACGCCAGAACAACATCCGGGGGCGGCCCGCACCTGGCGTTTGCGCCATGACATTGGAATAACCCCGTGCGCGGGTTCTCGCACCGCCTGAACTTCGCCGGCGGTTCCAACAGCCGGGGCACGGTCTTCTACGGGTGGTGGGTGCTGGCCGCCGCTGTTGTCCTGGGTTTCTTTGCCTTTGGAGTGGTGATTCCGGGGTACCTGGCTTTTTCGGTCCTCATTCGAGATGAGCTCGGCCTGACATCCGGTCAATCGGCCTTCGTGGTTGGCGCGGCGTGGGGTGTGGGCGACGTGACGTCGCTGGTGGCCGGGTGGCTGGCCGACCGTTACGGCGCTCGCCGTTTGATCCTGGCTGGAGGCCTGCTGTCGGGACTCGGGTTCGCCGCGTTGGGATTCGCCGAGTCGTTCTGGGCCATCGTCGCCGTCTACTCGGTGGGCGCTTCGGTGGGGCGGGGCCTCGGTATTTTCCCGACCCTGATGACGGTGACCAACCAGTGGTTCGAGCATCGCAAGGCCTTCGCCCTGGCGGTGATCAACACCGCGGTCGTGGCCGGAGCGGCGGCTATCCTTCCGGCGTTGAGCCTTGCCGCGGACCAGATCGGATGGAGGACCACGGCGATCATCGCCGGCGTCCTGGTCTGCGTCCTCACATTGCCGGCCACGGCGATCATCCGCAGTCGGCCCGAGGATATGGGCCTGCAACCCCTTGACGCGGGCAGCATTAATCGGAGCCGGCCCGGCCGGACCTGGGGACGCACGGACTCCTCCGTTGACTTCCCGCGAAGGGATTACTCAGTGACCCAGGCCCTGGCCACCCTGTCCTTTTGGGCGCTTACCATCGGGGCTGCCCTGCGCACCGTTCCGTCCGATGTGCTGGTCATCAACCAAATCCCAATTCTGATCTGGAAGGACGTGGCCCGTGAGCGTACCGCCTTCTACCTGTCGGTCACCTATTTTGCCACCATTCCCGCGCGCTTCAGCATGGGTTTGGCCGCCATGTGGGTTTCGCCCCGCTGGCTGCTGAGCGGCGCCATGGCGTTGGTCGCCCTATGCACCGTTGCCGCCCTGCTGATGGACGGTGACGCAGTGGCCTGGTTGCTGATTGTTTCTGCGGCAGCCGGGCAGGGCGTGAGCTCCCTGGCCTGGATCACCGTGGGCGAATACTTCGGGCGCCGCAGCTTCGGCACGCTGGTGGGGGTCATGATCCTGTTCTACGGCATCTGTGGGCCGGTGGTGCCGGGGGCGGCCGGGTGGGTGTTCGACCGCACGGGGAGTTTCGTTCTGGTGCTGGTGGCCGTTGCCATACTTCAGGCGGTGTCCGCCGCGTCGTTCCTGTTGGCGAAACGGCCCGGCAGGGTCACGGCGACCGAGGGGTAGCGACCCTGAAAGACTCGCCGGAGAGAGGCGCACGCTGGGCTTGGCCCGACATGAAATACATCGCATTGTTACGTCAGGGATTCCCCATGTACCTGTGAAGAATTTGGGCAGCATCCTGTGGATCCAGGTCCGTGATTGACAACGCCTCAGTCGGATGTTCTGCCATGCCCTTCCCCTCCTCAATGTCGAATAAGAGCCAAGTGTGCCCGTTGGTAAAAACCGCCAAGTACAGGTCATCATCCAACGCGTCCGCATAGTCCCGAAGTTGTGTAGTCTCGTCATCCCAGATGAAATATCCGGGTTCATCCTTATATCGTCCCCGCCAATAGCGTTTAGCCTCAACGATTATGAGTGGAGTAGTAGAGCTGTCGATGGTTCGCAAGCGATCGCCGAGGAACAGCGCGTAGTCAACCCTTTTACCGTCCGGAAGGTTCCACTCCCTGTAGAGATTAGGGGTTGCCCACCCAAGAGCACGGAGGATCGGGTCGATAATCAAGAGGCGAGTTTGCTCTTCCGTTAGCAGTTCAAGGATGCCTTTCTCCTGAAGCCAATCAAGATCCTTTTGGGCCTGTTCGATTGCTTTTGTTAGCGACTGGATCGACATCTTCTCATCCCTCGATTGGCATCCGCATCTGTGTATCGCCAGAATGACGGAAGTTCTCACCGTCAACGAAGACGCATACTCGAGCCATGATGCAATCCAAAAATAAAGCGGCGAACGCGCAGTTCGCCGCCAAAATCTTCGAGCGCAGGCCGCACCTTAGATCTGTGCAAATAGTAACACAGCATGACGCCACAATCGACTGCGGCATCACGCCGTTAGGGGTCAGTCCAGGGTGAACCCCTCGTACCCGTTGGCGACGACCTCGGCGCGCTTGGCCCGCATGGCCGGCGCCGTGTCCGGCGCGGTCAGCAGCACCCGGGCCTTGCCGGGGATGTTGGCGCCCACGAACCAGGAGTCGGCCTGGGTTCGCAGGATGTTCTCGCTGTCATCCTTCATGTGCTGCACCCACGCCTCCTCGGCCTCGGGGGTCGCCATGATGCGCCGGTGCCCGCTGTCCCGGACGTGGGCCATGGCGTCGGTGACCCACTCCACCAGCGGCTCCGCGGACCGGGGGAAGTTGCCCACGGAGGCGGCGTTGATGGTGAAAATGTTGGGGAAGCCGTAGCTGGACATTCCCATGTAGGTGCGGGGGCCGTTGGCGAACTTTTCCTTGAGCACCTCGCCGCCGATGCCCTCGATGTGAATCAGGTTGAGAGGGCCGGTGACGGCGTCGTAGCCGGTGGCGAAGATGATGACGTCCAGTTCGTGCTCGCTTCCGCTTTCCAGCTGAATGCCCCGGGGGGTCAAGCGCGCAATCGGGTCTTCGCGGACGTCAACCAGCAGGACGTTATCGCGGTTGTAGACCTCATAGTAGCCGCTCTCGCAGGGGAGACGCTTGGAGCCGAACATGTGGTTCTTGGGGATCAGCTTCTCAGCGACTTCGGGATCGTGAACCCGCTCCCGAATCTTGTTGCGAACGAACTCGGCATAGTCTTCGTTGGCCTCGCCGGGCATCATGATGTCATAGAAGTTTGACAGCCACTTCTTGAAACCGGGCTCGGCCCACAGCCGCTCGTACTGCTCCAGCTTTTCATCCTCGGAAACCGCCAGTGCCGAACGGGTGTCGAACTCATGCATGAACGAACCCGGGGTTGAAAGGCACTGCTCGAAGATCTCAGGGTAGTGCGCCTTGATGTAGTCCTGGGTCTCTCGGTCGATGACTGCGTTGCGCAGAGGCACGCAGTAGTTGGCGGTGCGCTGGAAAACCGTCAGGTGGGAGACTTCGTCCGCGATCTCCGGGATCAATTGGACCGCCGTAGCCCCGGTCCCGATGACGCCCACGCGCTTGCCGGCCAGGTCCATGCCTTCCTTGGGCCACCGGTTGGTGTGGCACCACGCCCCTTCGTAACTGTCCAGTCCCTCAAACTCGGGCACATAGCGCGCGGACAGGATGCCGATGGCAGTAATGACGAACTGAGCGCGGGCCTGGTAGCCATCGTCGGTCGTGATGTTCCAGCGATTGGCGGATTCGTCATAGACCAGGGAAGCGACCCGGGAGTTGAACCTGATGTCGCGGCGCAGGTCGAACTTGTCGGCGACGTAGTTGAGGTAGCGTTCGTTCTCCGGCTGGCTGGAGTAGTGCTCCTGCCACTCCCACTCCTGGAGCAGCTCCTCGGAGAAGGAATACCCGTAGGTGTAGCTCTCGGAGTCGAAGCGGGCCCCGGGATACCGGTTCCAGTACCACGTGCCGCCAACGCCGTCGCCTTCCTCGAGCGACGTTACCGAGAAACCCAGCTGCCGCAACCGGTACAGGGAATACAACCCCGTGACCCCGGCGCCGATGACGACAACGTCAAATTCTTCTGCGCCTCCGTCGGAATGCCCGTTGGAAGACGTTTGCTGCAACGACGTAGTCATGAATCCCTCCTGTTAACCTGGTGACACGCGTCGGCCAAAAATGTGAACGGTGGGCGGATTATACACCGGAAACGAGCAACCGGTGGGCCCGCAGAACTGCATGACTGATTTCGCGGCGGACAGCGGGCGGGTCAACCCACGTCCCGGTGCTATACTGCGCGTCAGATCGACTATCCGGTGACGCTGTCCAGCGTCCCGCGACACGGAGTAGAGCGATGGCGACGAGGAAAAAGGGCGACGGCCTGTTGCTGGTTTACAGCGACGTGGCGCCGGAGCACGACGAAGAGTACAACCGCTGGTACAACGAGGAACATATCCCCGAGCGGCTTTCGATCCCGGGCGTCCTCGATGCGGCGCGCTACGAGGCGGTACAGGGCGGACCAAAGTACCTGGCGGCCTATGAGCTGGACAGCCACGAAGCCTGGTACTCGGACGCGTGGCAGAAATGGCTGAACGAACCCACCGAGTGGTCGCGGCGCATGTCCCCCAGCGTGATCGGGACCGAGTACATCCGGAACCTGTACAAGCGGGTGCACCCTGACGAGTTATCTGAGGAAACGGCGCAGGCCGGCATGTCACCCCTGATCCTGGTGGGTAGGATGTCGATCCCGGACCATCTTGAGGCTAAGTGGAACGACGCTTACAATAACGAGCGGCTGCCCATGGCCCTGGACATCCCCGGCTACATCCGCGCCCGCCGGTTCCAGGCGGTGATGGGCGAGCCCAAGTACGCGACCGTTCACGAGATGGAATCGCTCCAGATCGCGGAAAGCGACGCCTGGAAAAACTGGAGCACAATCGTGACGCCGGTATGGACCCACGAGGTGCGCCCGCACATGGTCCACGGCGAAGGATCGCCCGGGATATACCAGCGCATCTTCCCGGAATAGGACCCGTCCCGCTCGATAGTCAACGAGGGGCGATCGGCTGGTCGCCCCTCATTTTTAGCCGATCAAAATCAGGCGTAGAGCGAGGCGGTGGTCTCAGCCCCCATCAGGACCTGACCACCGTACTCGAAGTTGTTGGGCAGCCCCGATATGTGCTGCCCGCTGACGTGGAGGTCGCGGAAGAACCGCTCCAGGCCCACCGAGCGGTGGATGGCGTTGGTTCCGGCGACATTGAAAAGCCGGTCGACCACGTCGACGGAGCGACGGATGGCGTGGGTGATGGCCAAGCGGGCGCGGACGGCCCGGTCCATGAGGTCGCTCTTTTGGTGCACCTGGGCGTCCCACATGCTGCCCACCGCGTCCAGCACGTAGGTGCGGGACGCATCCAGTATGGCCTCGCATTCGCCGAATGCGATCTGAACGTAGTTGCGGTCTCGCAGCAGCATCGGCGAGTTGGTCGTGCCGGCGCCGGTGGCCAGGTCGTGAAACGCGTTCATCGCGCCGCGGGCCATGCCCAGGGCGTTGCCCGCGGCCAGGGTCCAACTGATCAGGATGGCAGTCTGGGCCGGGTTGTACAGCGGCCCGGGATGATACGACGGGTCGCCGCGACGGTAGGAATGGCGCGCCGGCACGAACACGTCGGAATACTCGCAGTCGTTGCTGGCGGTGCCCCGCATCCCCAGGGTGGTCCAGGTGTTCAGGACCGTTCCGGCGGCCACCGGAACGACGGCCACTCGGATGGCCGGACTGCCGTCGTCGCTGAGAACCGGAGTGCCGTCGTGATTCAGCAGTCTGCAGTTCAAAAACAGGGCGGTGGAGTGGTCAATGCCGCTGAGGTAATTCCAGCGTCCGTTGACGATATATCCGCCCTCGGTGATGGTGGCAGTGCCCTCGGGTCGCGCCGAGCCGGAACCCAGCATGGCCGGCGGGTCGCCGAAAATCTCCTTCACGGCATCAACGGTGAGCCTGGCCAGCGCTGCCGTGATGGCGCTGCCGTTGAATACGCACCATCCCACCGAGCCGTCGGCCTGGGATATGGTCTCGACGACACGGAACGCGGTGAGAGGATCGAGTTCGGGCCCGCCCAAAGCCTGCGGAGCGTAGAGACAGAAGAGGTTGTGCGCGGCCATGCGGTCGGCCAGGTCGGGCGGCAATTGGCACTCGCCGTCGATCCGATCAAGGTTCGCCAGAATTTCCGGCACAAAGCTTTCGGCGACGCGGACCAGGTCTTCAGGCATCGGGCAGCTCCATTGGTCATGCAATGCGGGACATTATAGCCGCGGGGCGCTCGTGTCCGAGTAACTGTTCAGACTTGATGGGATCCGAAGCGATTTTTGCCTGTTCCGTGAGGTCACTCCAGCACAAATTGTCCGTCGCAGAACGCCTGAGGCCCCTCAAACGTGAACAGTTACGTGTCCGAACGGCGGATTGCCCGAGCACCCATCGTGCTGTAATTGTTCACGTTTGAGGGGATCTGATCGGCTCAGCACCGGAATTGCCTACTTGGCCACGGCTCTGGGAACGGCCAAAAAGCCCGCAGATCTCATCAACTCTGAACAGTTACATCGTGCTACCCGGTATGTACGCCCGGGGGCCGGCGGCATTACAATGGTTCCCCCCGCTATTCGGAGGGATGGCAGAGTGGACGAATGCGACGGTCTTGAAAACCGTTAACCCTAACGGGTTCGTGGGTTCGAATCCCACTCCCTCCGCCAGCAATCTGACCGGCCCATCACCACTCCTGACCGGGCGCCCTCTCCTGTAACAGCTCTCCGAACAGGGTCAGCACCTGGGCGATCTGGAGCACGACGATTGCGCCGACGCTGCCTTGCAAGTAACGCTCGTTCACCAGGCCGGACTGTAGCAATCGGTCGGTCATCTCCTCGAAGACCTGGCCCTCACGGTACACGGTGGCGGTGCAGCGGAACTTCCACCCGGTGTCCTGCTCGGTGTTGCGGAACAAAACGATGATCTTCGGGTTCTCCTCGATGTGCTCCAGCGGGTTGCGGCCCGTGCGGTCACGATAGATCAGCGTGTCGTCCCCCACAGTAAGGACGGTGCCGATGTAACCGCAGTTGGGCGTGCCGTCATCGGAGGCGGTAGCCACGATGCACGGGTAGCCGTCGTCACGGGCGCGGTTGATCAACCGCGACATTTCCTCAGTCAGTTGTATCATCTCAACCCTCACAAACGGCCGGCAGTCATCCGGCGTTGATGTACTCCACTGCCCGGCGGTGGCTTTCCAAGAGACCCGGGACGCGGTCAGGATCGGTGCGTCCCCAGCCACATTCGCTGGCCACGCCGAATGAACCGACAACATCACTGGCGGCTTCGATACGGGCCCGATCACCGGTTTCATCATCGTGGTGGATCAAACCCATGATCAACTGAGACGCGGCCGACAGGCGCAGCCCCTCCAGCGGCTGGAAGTACTTCCTATCCGTTCTGTCCTGCGGCACCGGCATGTGAACGAAGTCCAGCCGGCGGCTCAAACCACCGGCAATCCCGTTGGCAATCTCGACCAGGATCCCCATATCCCTGGGCATGACCAAGTGTTCGTCGCGAGGCGACCCGTAGCATAGGTGGTAGCCCAAGTCCACTGTCTCCGGCATAGCTGAGCCCAACCGGGCCAGTTCCGCAAAAACCTGCTCCTTGTAGTCGACGGGGCGGTGGGGGAAGTAGTCCTCGAACAGTAACACTTCCTGACAGACGTCCCGCTGGATCGACAGGCGGTCGTGCGGCGTCGACGCCAGGATCTGATCCACCGCTGCCAGTAGCGACCGCTCGTAGGCGGGAATGTAGGCATCGCGCGCCGACGGGTTCACGTACATGTATGCCGTGGCCATCGGAGTCGGCAGGGACACCTGGAACAGGGCGCCTTGTGGAATTATCCCCTCGGCCCGCAGCCGGGCATACAGGTCGAACGACTCCAGGGCTGCCTCGGCGTAGCCGGTGGGGAAGTCGACCGTGGCAGGGTCGACATTTGATCGGAAGCGCATATATCGCGTCTCCCGCAGAAGTTGGCCGTCCCACTGGTAGAGAGCATAGGGCGGTTCGTCCAGGTCGGGTTGCATGGCAGGATGCTGCTCCAGCATCTCCCGCTGGAACCAGATCCAGCGACCTCGGCGGCCGGTCTCGCCGTCGGTTATCCTCCGCAGGTGCGGGCCCCAGGCATCGCTCACCGCGCGGAAGACGGTTTCCGCATCGGGCAGTGGGACGCTGCCCACCAGGTGCGCCCAGCTCATTGCATCAGGCATATTTTTTTCGGTCAGACCTGGCAGGACGTCAAGTTAACCGATGACCCGGCGGAAGTAATCCAGGGCATTGCCGCCGACTATCTTGAAGATGTCCTCGTCGGAGTGGCCGCGGCGGATCAGACCGCGAACGATGTTCTTGCCGTCGGCGGGGGACTCGAGCCCGTTGAGATATGGGGCGGGCAGTTGGTCGGGGCCGCGGCCCAGCAGCACGCGGTGGAAAGCCACGTGGTCACCGACCGTGCTGTCCGTGCCGATGCCCACGTGATCCACACCCACCAGGTTGACCATGTAGTCGTAGTGATCCAGGACGCACTCGATATCCTGCTCTGGGTCGTCGCTTAGGGAGTTGGGCACCGCTGTGATGCAGACCAGGCCTCCGGATCGGGCGCAGGCCAACAGCTCCTCGTCTTTTCGGGTACGACCGTTGGGACGCAGCGTGTACGAGGCGTTGTGGCTGAACACAGTGGGAGACCGGGAGACCTCGATAGCATCCATCGCCGTGGGGGTTGAAGCGTGGGAAAGGTCCACCGCCATGCCCAGGTCGTTCATACGATGGACCACCTCGACGCCGAAGTCGCTCAACCCGCCGGGGCTGCGCTCGGTCTGGCCGTCGCCGATGAAGTTCCGGCGGTTGTAGGTGATGCCGGCCAGCCTCACTCCCATGCCGAACAGGGCGTCCACCCGCTCGATCCGGTTCCCGATGGCCAGGTGCTCCAGGGTGGGCAGGAAGCCGATCTTGCCCTGCTGGCGGGCAGCCAGGATTTCGTCGGCGTTGCCGACTCTGACTATGTTGTCCTGGGTAGCCACATCCGCCAGCATCCCGCCAACCTCGGCGGCGATGTCTTCGTATTCCATGAAGGACATATCGGTGGTGCTTTTGAACCCGCTGAAAGCGCTGGCCGTGGTAACCGCCGACCACCCACCGGCCTCGACCGCCTGGTAGCCGTATTGGTACCGGCTGGTGCGCAGGAACTCAATGAACCGGTCCATGTCCTCCGGAAGCAGGAAAGGGTGCTGGTGAACGTCGATCATCACCGCCTGGTCCATGATGCGCTCGAAGCGGGTCTGCTCGGCGGAGCTGAGGGGGACTTCCGACGACGGAACGCGGCCGACTTCGCGGACCATTTCGAATATCTGCGTGACCATGCACAACCCTCCTTCAAACTTCAGACAAGTGCCAGCAGCCGGGAATCAACGGCGGTATCGTTGGGCAGCGACGGGCAGCGTTCACATGGTGCGCCAGGCCGCTCCGTCGGTGAGGGCGATGAACTGTTCCACCAACGCCGGGTTGGAGACGATCAGCCCTGGCGAATAAAGCGTGGCTTCTTCCAGGATCGCCCGATCCAGTACCTGCCCGCCAGCTTCCCGTGCCAGCAGGACGCCCGAGGCAATGTCCCAAGCCGACAGGCTGTGGTGGAAGTAGAGGTCGATCCGGCCGCAGGCGGCGTAGGCGAGGCTAAGGGCGCTGGATCCCATCAGGCGATATCCCTGGACCCGGGGCCAGACGTCGGCGGCAAGCTCGAGTAAGAGCTTGGCCTGATCGAAGTTGTAACCCAGGTCGAAGCCCAGGACTGCCTCATCGATGTCCTGCCGGTTGGAGACGCGAATGGTCTGGCCGTTCAGAGAAGCTCCGTGTCCCTCCTGAGCCGCGAAGAGCTCGTCGCGTACTGGGTCATATGTGACGCCGCATACCACCCGGTCGCCCTCGGCGATCGCGACGACGACGCAGAAATGGGGGATACCTTCGGCGAAATTGCGGGTGCCGTCGATAGGGTCCACCACCCAAGTGTAGGAGGACGAACCGGCCACTGGAGCGGACTCCTCGGAAAGGATGCCGAAATCGGGGTATTCGTCGGCTACGTAATCGAGGATCAGCCGTTCCGATGCCAGATCGGCGTCGGTAACCACGTTAGCGCGGCCCTTGAGGCTAACCTCCACCTCGGTCCGGAAACGCTCCAAAACCAGATCCCCGGCACGCCGAGCGGCGGTTTCGCACACCGAAAGGGCCGACCGGCCGGACCGGGAAATGGGCAGTTCGTCGACAGTTTCGGTTGACATCAGTGCAAACTCACGGGTGCGGGATCGATGGGGCAGTCTAGCATTCGGAGTTCTAGGCCGACAACCGAACCTGAAGGCGGGTCAGACGCCGTGCTATACTCCGGCCGTGAGTACGCAGGCGGACAGGCCGTTGGTTGGCGTGGGAGTGGTTTTCATCAGGGGTGGGAGAGTCTTCCTGGGGCAGCGGAAGGGAGCGCATGGGGAGGCAACGTGGGGATCGGCGGGCGGACACTTGGAATTTGGAGAAACGTTGGAAGAGTGCGCGCGCAGGGAGGCGCTGGAGGAACTGGGCGTTACGGTGGGTGAGCTCCGCGTGCTTTGCTTGAGCAACATTGTTGCTTATGACCGTCACTATGTGGACGTAGAGTTTCTAGGGGATATCGGCGACCAGGAACCGGTTCCCCAAGCGAGCGACGGTTCGTTTCGCGCATACGGCTGGTTCCCGTTGCGAGAGCCGCCACAACCGTTGTTTGAGCCGATGCGGCTAGCCATCTCCAGCCTGCTTTCCGGCGAGTGGTACCACGCACGGGCAGGAGATGGGGCCGGCGCGACCCGTACTGACTAGCATGTACTTTGGCCGAGCCCCCTCATGAAACGGCTCCACGATTTGGCAGTGTTCCTAAAATTGGAGAATTCCTGACATCTGCTGCGTGGCAAAGGCACTGCAGATTTGATATAATGCTTTGTGCACAGATCCTGAATATTGTTGTACTGCGTTACAGTAATTTCCTCGACATATGGGCAGTTACAGAGGCTCGAAGCTGGAGAATCAATTTAGCATGACTCAACAAGTAGTGTCGCCCGCAGCAGAACAATCCTCTGAATACACTTCGGACAATATTCAAGTACTGAAAGGATTGGAAGCAGTCCGAGTGCGGCCGGGTATGTATATCGGCAGCACCGGAGTTGATGGCCTTCACCATCTGATCAAAGAGTTGTTGGACAACGCGGTGGACGAGGCTTTGGCCGGCCACTGTGACCACATTGACGTACGCATAGCCGCCGACGGCGCGGTAAGCGTTTCTGACAACGGGCGCGGCATTCCGGTAGACGTTCATGCAGAAACCGGTGTGTCCGGCTTGGAAACGGTGATGACCACGTTGCACGCCGGCGGGAAGTTCGACGGCGCGGCTTACAAGGTTTCCGGTGGGCTTCATGGCGTGGGGGCATCCGTAGTGAACGCCTTGGCGTCCCGGCTCCATGCGGAAGTGTACCGCGGCGGATTGCGATACACGCAGGATTTCGAGAAGGGCATCCCCACGACCGAACTCCAACAACACCAAAAGGTTAGGAGACAGGGGACTGCAGTCACGTATTACGCGGACCCGGAGATCTTTCCCGAGATCACCTATGATTTTGGACGGTTGGTGGCCCAACTGAGGCAGACCGCATATCTCAACAAGGGACTGGAGATATGCCTGGTCAGCGAGTTCCACGAAGCGGAACGCAACGGAGACATTGAGCGCTCGTTTTTCTTCGACACAGGCGTGGCCAGCATGGTGCGCAACATCAACCGTAAGCGCAACGTGGTGATGCCGGACCCGTTTTACTACCAGCGCATCGCCGAGGACGCGGACGTTGAGGTCGCCTTCCAATACCACCATACCGACGGACATGACAACCTGGCAGCCGACGAGCGCACCTTCGCCAACTGCATCCTGACGCCGGAAGGCGGTACTCATTTGGCCGGCTTCCGTTCGGCGTTGACCCGCGTGTTGAATGACTACGCGCGCAAGCAGAATTTCCTCAAAGACCCGAAGGACGCCTTCAGCGGCGAGGACACCCGAGGCGGGCTGGTCGCGGTGATCAGCGTGAAGCTGGGCGATCCGCAGTTCGAGGGGCAAACCAAGAACAAGCTCAGCAACCCGGAGATACGCAGCCGGGTGGAGGCCGCAACATCCGAGGGTCTGACGCGCTTCCTGGAAGAGAATCCGACAGCTGCGAAGAGCCTGATCGACAAAGTCCAGACCAACCACGCGGCCCGTGAGGCGGCCCGACGCGCCCGCGACCTGGTGCTCCGGAAGAACGCGCTGGACGGCACATCACTACCCGGTAAGTTGGCCGACTGTGCGGAGAGGGACCCGGCAAAATCCGAGCTGTACATTGTGGAGGGGGAATCGGCCGGAGGATCGGCCAAGATGGGCCGAGACCGGCAATTCCAGGCGATTTTGCCGCTGAAGGGCAAGATCCTCAACGTGGAGCGTTTCCTCGACAAGGTAGAGCGCATCCTGGGCCATGAAGAGATCCGAGCAATGATCTCGGCAGTGGGCACCGGTGAGGGCGAAGCGTTTGACATTGCAAAGCTGCGATACCACCACATCATCATCATGACGGACGCCGACGTGGACGGCTCGCACATACGAACGCTGATCCTCACCTACTTCTACCGACGGATGCGGGAACTGATCGAAGGCGGGTTCCTGTACATCGCGCAACCGCCCCTGTATCGAGTGCAAAGAGGGCGGAACATCGCCTACGCGTACTCGGAGAGCGAAAAAGACGCGCTGATGAAGCGAATGTCTACGGCACGGTCCGAGCCGGCGCTGCAGCGGTACAAGGGCCTGGGCGAGATGAACGCCGACCAGCTTTGGGAGACGACGATGGATCCGTCAGCACGCAAGATGTTGCAGGTAACCCTCAACGACATTGACGACGGGGACACCATATCGGACACCGACGGCGTGTTCGCGATGCTGATGGGCGAACAGGTCGGTCCGCGTAAGAGTTTCATCCAAAGCCACGCTACGGAAGTTCGGAACCTGGACGTCTAGCCAACGCTTCGGTACCAAGGGGCCACCGCGATGAAAGGTGACGGTCTGTCGGTGTTGATCCCCGAGGATGAGTTGCGGGCCGGCGTTGTCACGCTGGCCCGCGAAATTGATCGCGACTACGCGACCACTGGGGTCGTGATTGTATGCGTACTTAAGGGTGCGGCAATTTTCACGGCGGACCTACTGCGGGTCTTGCGCGCCGAGGTGAATCGGCTCGAGTTCGTGAGGGCGAGCAGCTACAGCAGCGGTAAGGAATCATCGGGTGACGTGAAGCTGGCCGGTACGCTGGATCCCAGTCACGTCGCCGGCCAACACGTCCTCATAGTCGACGACATCGCGGACACCGGATATACGTGCGTGGCCGTCAAGGACTACATCCGTGGCCTGGGTCCGGCTTCATTGCGGTACTGCACGCTGCTGGACAAACCCGAGCGCCGGGAGGTTGAGGTCCAGTACGACTACGTCGGGTTCACCATACCCAACCACTTTGTAGTCGGTTACGGGATGGATTTCGACGAACGATACCGCGGGCTACCGGCGGTCTACTACTTCCCGTAAGCCCGAACGAGCGGTCGCCGCCACACGCGACCGTCGGCATCATTGCGCGGCGAACGGGTTGATCTCGGGCAGTTCCTCGACGCACGTTTGAAGCGCCCGCAGCGCCGCGTCCCGGGAGTCGACCATTTGGGCCGGACCCGTAGCCAGGGCGATTTCCGGTATCTTCGCTTCAAAGTCCGGCCAGCACTCCTCGTGAGGTCGTTTCATCGCCAGGGTGACCATGTGCCCGGCCGTAACGGTCTACAGCGTGACCAGGGGTACCGATCGTTGAGTTCAAACGCGAGCAGTTGGGTTTCCCTTAGCTCCAGAAACGGAAGGTCGTCTCGTATCGCCTGGCGCCGGCATCCTGAAAACTCGACCATGGCTGTGCTCCAGGCGGGTTCCAGTCCAAGCGCGTCGGTGGCTGACTTGGCGGTGGAAAGGTGGGCATAAAACACGTCGCGGCAATGGTCGTAGCTCGTCAGCGCTTCGGAGTCGGACAGCTCCCAAATACTGTCGAACCAGGTGGAGACCCGATCGGCCCGGTCAGCGTCGGAATTGAAAAAAACTGCTCAGCGTCAACCTGCGGCAATTGTTCGTCCAGGCAGGGCGACAACTGAGCGGAAATGTAGTCGAAGTAGAGGGTGAATTCCACCGGCCGGAGACGGTTATCTGATTCCAGCTGATCTACTTTTGATTCCACAATGGCGTAGCATGCATTTCCTGGATGCCACATCTCCAGCATCTTGGCCGGGGCATCGAGATCGGGTACCCAATCAGTGCCAATTCCGAAAGCCCGGCTGGTGACAAAACCACCCCAGAGAACGTCGGCGTTAATCCGGCGGGGCCGGAGCTAACGGGCGGTGAGTTCGTCCACCCTTTCGGACGTTCTGGCTACGACTTCCGCCGGCACCGTCGGCGACGGCGCAGCAGATAACGATGCCGCGGGTGGCGTGGGCGCCGCGTCCGCTTGGGCAGGAAGTTTGGTGGCCGGTAGCGCTGCTTGCGTCTGAGCCGAGCCCGCCTCGGTCGGCGTAGAAACTGCCGCCGGCGGCGTCAGCGGCGGCGCGGTTGCAATTGGCGAAGTTTCCTGCTTGCACGCGGTCAAGAACAAAGCCAGCATGCAAGCCGCGATGGTCAGTCTCCAAATGCCTTTGTGGGCAATCCGAACGACATGAGGCAGCGGGCCGGCCATCAGTAGCCCACGGCCTGGCCATCTCCCCGAGGATCCGAAGCGCCGGCCAGGACGCCCCGGCGACGGTCGCACACGATGAGCTGGACCACGCCGCTGTAGGAACCGAGCGGGCTCTGGACAACGTTGTGTCCCATCCGCCGGAGGTCACGGATTGTGTCGTCGGGCATTCCCGTCTCGACCCTGAGCTCGCCTGCACGGTTGATTGTTGCGGGGTCAGTACCGGGGAAGCTGAACCAGCGGGCCGACTCCACTGCGTCCTGGGGTTGCAGTCCACCGTCGACCAGCTTGGTGAGCATCTGGATACCGCACTGGGGCTGGAAATCTCCACCGGGGGTCCCGCCAACTATGGCCACCTCTCCTCCCACGGTGGTCAGGTAGCAGTTCAGGGTGTGCATGGTGCGCTTGCCCGGTGCGATAACGTTGGGGTGATCGGCCTCCAGGCTGAACCCACGCCCGGCGCGGTTGTTGAACAGCACGCCGGTACCGGGCGCGACGACGCCGGATCCAAAGCCGTTGGACAGGCTGTGGATCCAGCTGACGGCGTTGCCATCGCCGTCGGCGACGCAGAAGTAGGTGGTATCGCCGCGACCATCCACCGGGGTGAGCGGGCGAATTTCGCTGCCAGCCTGGAAGGGATGGATTTGGTCCCGCCGCATGTCGGCATACTCGGCGGACAGCAGGCCGTCCAGGGGCCAGTCGACGAAATTGGGGTCACCGGCGAGACGGTTGCGATCCGAATACGCGATCTTCTTCGCCTCAACCATGAGGTGTATGGAGTCGGCCGAGTTGGGCGTCATCGATGACAGATCGTGCCCACTCACGATGTTCAGCATTTCCAGCAGAAGGAAGCCCTGGGAAGGGGGTCTGGTCTGGTAAACGGTGTGATCGCGGTACGAGGAGCTGATGGCCTCGCCGACGTCGGCTTGGTGCCCGGCGAAGTCGGCCTCGGTGAAGAGACCCCCAACGTTGTTGAGCCCTTCGACCAATCGGGTGGTCAGATCGCTGCGGTAGAAGGCGTCTGCGCCGCCCTTGGCAACCCGGCGAATGGTTTTCGCAAGGTCCGGATTGACCAGCACCTCCCCGACGCGGGGCGGACGGCCGCCGTTGGTGAGATAAATGTCCGCTGTGGCGGTGAAGCGCGCGAGGAGTTCCGCGTTGCCAGCGAAGGACCGAGCGATGCGTGGCGATACCGGGAACCCTCCCTCAGCGTATTGGACGGCAGGAGCCAGCAAGTCAGCAAAGGGCATGGTGCAGAAGCCGCGGTGCATGGCTTCCCAGGCTGCGGCCTCGCCAGGCACGGAAACCGAGTGGGGTCCCTGTATGGGCATCTGCGCCAGACCCTGGCTGCGATAGTACTCGGCTTCGGCGCCAGACGCGGCGACCCCGCTGCTATTGATGTTGGTGACCCGGCCGCTTTTGGCGTCGTAGGCGAGAATGAACGAGTCGCCGCCCAGACCGCACACAGGTACGAGCGTGACGCATTCCACCGCGGCGACAGCGAGGGCCGCGTCGAATGCAGTCCCTCCTCCCTGCAAGACGCGTAGCCCTGCGGCGGCGGCAAGAGGAGAATTGGAGCAGACCATGCCATTCTGGCCGTACACGGCGCTGCGGGTGAGATTGGTGATGGACATGGTGGCTGCCTCCTGGGACCCTGGGATTGGGCGATCATGGTTGCACGCTGTTTTCCGGTTCTCAGCGTCGTTGACCACGTGATTATAATTGACTACCGAGACAACGATACAAGCCAGAAAGCAGGTTTCACAGCCGAGTTGGGGCGACTGATGGTCTCGTGAGCCCAAGGAGGAATCTTGTCTATCTCTTTGCGTATCGGTTTGATTGCAGTCGTTGGCTCGGTTGGTGCGCTTGGCGCGTCGCTAGTTGTGTTGGCCGCAGCGGAAGCCGCGAGCGCTCCCCAGTACCCCAGTAGTTGGCCTCAGCCGCAAAAACGCCGAGTCTTCACCGGGACAGGAGCACAGGCGCGTAGAGTTCGAAGACCACTTTACTGACTCCGACAGTGACAGATGGTTCATCGTTCGGAGTGCGGACAGCAACGGATACACGACGGTCCGGGCGTATGCGGCCATGGACGAGGGATTTGTGACGAATTCACCCGACGAGGTGTGTTACCTGGTGGTGCGCCGGCCAGGCGAAACGGAGGACGCGGCGGACCCGCGGCAGGTGGTATTCCAAAAGGAGCCGGAGGAGCCACTGCCCCAGGACACGCGTTCGGTGGGACCAGTCGCGAAGTGTCCGCCACTGCCACTACCATACAAAGACGGAGGGGCACAAACGCAGGAGGACGGGGTCCATCCAAATGGCGACCACGACGGGGACCATTCGCAGGTGATAACTCTTCTCCAGCTCAATCCTCAGGTGATAACTCTTCTCCAGCTCAATGCTGAAGAGTTTCAGTACACCGTAGGCCGGCACGAAGGGGCGCTGACAGTGGCGACCATCGCAGAGCCGCTCACATTCAACCTGGTCGTTGCCAAAGACGCTTCGTCGTCGGGAGTGCTGGGGTACGTTTTCGAAGAACTGACTGAGATCCCATGGCCGAGCGATGAGGCCGGGCCATTGTTGGCGGAGTCGTGGGCGCGTTCCGAGGACGGGCTGACCTGGACATTCAACCTCCGTACCGACGTGCGGTGGCGCGATGGAGAACCTTTCACAGCAGCCGACGTTGCGTTCACCTTCAACCGGATCATTTACAACACCGACATCGACGCCGGCAGCGTGTGGCAGGCTGTTGAAATGACCGTGACCGCCCTGGACGAATACGGTGGAGTTCGTTCTGGCGAAGCCGTCTCCGACGTTCCTGCGGAACATGGGCAGGTCAATCCTGCCGAAGCACATCCTGGAGAGTCACGTGTACGACGGGACCTTCGCAAAGGTGTGGGACATCGACGCCGACCCGACCGAAGTGATCGGAACTGGGCCGTTCACGATAGCCAGCTATGAGCCTGGAGAGCACCTAGTGCTCGCCAGAAACCCGGACTATTGGCTCACCGATGCGGACGGCAACAGGCTGCCCTACCTGGACGAGATAGTCCGAATCATAGTAGCGAACGAGGACGTGGAACTTGCCAAATTCCGCGCCGGTGAAACCGATGTGTACGGGCTGCTCGGCGAGGAAGTGGAGATTTTGAGCAGGTTCCAACAGGTAGAGAACTTCACCATTCTCGAGCTTGGGCCCGATTTTGGAAAAGAATTCCTGGCGTTCAACATGAACCCAGGGTTCAACCCAGAGGACGGGAGCCCTTATGTAGCGAATGAACGTCTGGCATGGTTCCGGACGAAAGCGTTCCGGCAGGCGGTGGCTCATGTGGTAGACAAGGAAACCATAGTTGACGAGGTGCACACGGGCACGGCTTCTCACAGTGGTCGTTCGTGAGCCCCGCGGCCGGCGAATTCCACAATCCGGACGTCCGCACCTGCGCCTACGACATCGACCACGCCAACGCGATACTCGACTGCCTTGGATGGACCGATACCGACGGGGACGGGATACGGGAAGACAGTGCCGGTAACGCTATCGCGTTCACCATGGTGACCAACAGCGGGAACTCCACCAGGAGCACCATCGGCACGTTGATCCACCAAGGCATGAAGCAAATCGGCCTCGACGTGGACTACCAGATAATCGACTTTGGCGACCTGGTGTACCGACTGACCTTGTCCTACGACTGGGAAGCGGTAATTATTGGGCTGACCGGAGGATCCGGGCAGCGGCTACAACGTCTGGCACAGCAGCGGGCATCTGCATCTGTGGAATCCCAATCAAACGCAGCCGGCGACCGATTGGGAAGCCAAAATCGACGGCCTGTTTATCCGTGCAAGCCGGGAGCTCGACTTTGTACAAAATCTAGAAAAATTATAAGAACAGGGTAAGCTCGACCAAATCACTACCAGAGGTCGAGCGTGCCTACCCTGCCCGCCGTCATGGTAACCCTGCTGCTGCCCTTTGAGCATCCGTTTGACGCCAGGACCTGGCGCAAGGCTCAACTCCTGGCGGTGGGAGCTCCTGGCGGTGGGAGCGATCCTGTCTCCCGGCAAGCGCACCGTGTCCGCCGCCCTCAACATCTTGGGGATCGGTCAGCACGGCGACTTCGCCATCTATCACCAGGTGCTCAACCGCGCCCGATGGTCGCCGCTGCAACTGAGCCGGCCGCGGTTGCGGTTGGTGGCCGGGCGCCTTGGTTCGGCCACCGAGCCGTTGGTTTTCGGCATTGACGAGACGGTGGAGCGACGCTGGGGCCGGAAGATTGCGGCCAAGGGGCGATACCGGGATCCGGGGCAATCCAAGGACGACCAGGTGGTGATGACCCCAGGCCTGCAATGGGTGAGCCTGATGTTGCTGACGCGTATCGGGTGGGCGGGACGACACTGGGCGCTGCCGTTTTTGACCGCGCTGGCGCCGTCGGCACGCTGCGACCGGCGCAAAGGCCGCCGGCATAAGATGGTCACCGATTACGCCCAGCGGATGCTGGTCTGTTTGCGCCGGTGGCTGCCGGACCGGGACCTGGTGGTGGTGTGTGATGGCGGCTACGCCAAGCGCGAGTTCCGGCTGCGTTGCCAGAGCAGGTCAAAGCCCATCGTCGTCGTAACCAAACTGCGCCAAGACGCGTCCCTGTACCCGCCCGCGCCACCATGGCGGCCCGGCCAGATTGGCCGCCCCCCGGTGGTCGGAGCGCGACTGCCCAGTCCGACTGCGGTGCTGGACGACCTCACCACCCAATGGACCCCATACCGTGCCACCGGGTCCGACGGCAGCTCCGCCATGGTCGAGCTGACTTCGGGCGTGGCGCTGTGGTACCACGGCGGGCCGCTGCGGGTTCTCATACGTTGGGTCGTCGTCAGACACCTTGAGGAGCCCCTCGGGCCCTATGCGCTGCTATGCACCGACGTCGCGGCGGAACCGCTGCGGATACTGCAGTGCTATCTGCTGCGGTGGCAGGTCGAGGTGACCTTTGAGGAACTGCGGGCCCACCTGGGCATGGAAACCCCGCGCCAGTGGTCGGAGCAGACCATCGCGCGTACTACCCCGCGCTCTTTGGCCTGTTCAGCGTGGTGACCCTGGCGGCGGATGTCCTAATCGGTCAGCAGGGTGGCATGGCTCCACGCGCCACGGCGTGGTATGACAAAACCAGCCCCTCCTTCGCCGACGCCATTGCCCTGGTCAGACGATACCGCTGGGTGCAGCAGGGAACTTTTAGGCCGTCCGGGCGCGAGCACGAAGCGATGAAAATCCCGCGCCTCTTGTACCGCAGGATGCTCGACACGCTGTCCTATGCCGCTTGATTGTACAAAGCATCGATATGCCCGCTCCCGAGCCGTGCAGAGGAGACTAACTGGGGTAGGTGTGCTGGACGTGTAAGCTCACGACGAAGCGTGTCGTCCGGACCAAGACCGACTAGACTTTGGTGCAAATTGCCCGATACAAAGCATGGTCCGGGAGTCTTACGGCGGCATCATTGGTGACGTCCCAATGGGGACGATCCCGTTCGGGAGAGTGGCTACTGTCAGTGACTTCCTCCGGCGACGCGCCGACACTGCCATGGTAGGGGGAGATGATGACTACACGCCAGAGGAGCGCAATGCCGGTGGGCAAGACCGGAGGAGGGCCGGAGCGTCTGCCCGCGCAACTGTCCCAGGTGAACCTGAACGCGGCGGGCATCGACGTGGGCGCCACCAACCATTTCGTGGCGGTGCCCCAAGACCGCGCCGAACAGCCGGTGCGAGAGTTCGCCGCCTTCACGGCCGACTTGTATCGCCTGGCGGAGTGGCTGGCCGAGAGCGAAGTGGAGACCGTGGTCATGGAGTCGACTGGGGTGTACTGGATTCCGCTGTTCGGGGTGCTGGAAGAGCGGGGGTTTGAGGTGATGTTGGTGGACCCTCGACGCATCAAGAACGTGCCCGGGCGCAAGACCGACGTGCTGGACTGCCAGTGGCTGCAGCAACGGCACACCTATGGCCTGCTGTCGGGAGCCTTCCGACCCGACGGGGACATACGACGCCTGCGCAGCTATCTGCGGCAGCGGGCCATGCTGGTGGAGTACGCATCTCATCACATCCAGCATATGCAGAAGGCGTTGACCCAGATGAACGTGAAGCTCCAGCACGTCATCAGCAACATCACCGGCCAGACCGGCATGGCGATAATCGAAGCCATCGTGAACGGTGAGCGGGACCCGCAGCAACTGGCGAAACTCCGCGACCACCGGATCAGGGCGGACGAGGCAACCATCGCCCGATCATTGCAGGGCCACTGGCTCGAAGAGCACATCTTTGAGCTGACCCAGGCCCTGGAACTGTATCGGTTCTACCACCAGAAGATTGCCGAGTGCGACTGGGAGATTGAAGCCCAGTTGGAACGGTTTGAGGACGTCTCGGACGGCGGGTCCCCGGACGGGAACGGCCGGCGGCGCAGTCAGGGCAACGCACCCAGCTTCGATATCAGGACCCACCTGTATCGGATGACGAGGGTGGACCTGACCCGGATCGACGGCGTAGACGGCTTCACGGCATTGAAGGTGATCAGCGAGATTGGCACGGATATGACGAAATGGCCGACTGCCAAACACTTCGCATCCTGGCTGGGGCTGAGCCCCGACAACCGTATCACCGGTGGCAAGGTCAAGAGCTCAAAGACCAAGCCCAGTGCCAACCGTGCGGCGGCGGCATTGCGTCTGGCCGCCCACGGGCTGCACCGCTCCGACAGCGCCCTGGGCGCCTTCCTGCGCCGGAAGAAAGCGCACCTGGGAGCGCCCAAGGCCATCACCGCCACAGCGCATAAGCTGGCCAGGCTCATCTATTCCATGCTGCGCTACGGCCAGGACTACGTGGATGCTGGCGCCGAATACTACGAGAGCCAGTATCAGCACCGTGCGTTGCGCGCGGCTAAACGGCGGGCGTCCCAACTCGGCTACCAACTGGTGCCCATGTCCGATGCTTAGCACCATGAGCCTGGCGTGCCCCTCAACCCACCAGCGGCCGTCGCCTGAAAACCGTGTTAGTCGGGAGTCGAGGCTAGAGTTAAACCGGGAAAAACGCATCGAGTATTACCACGATGCCCAGGGAGCTGATCGCGGAAAACGTTTCACTGATCTACACGACCCAACGCATCCGCACCGCCGCAGTACACAATGTGTTCGGCAACGTGCCGCCCACTCTGTTCGGCCTTATGGACATCCGCTACGTATATCGTACCGACCGGTGACGGAGCATCGTTTTAGCGAACGAAACTTTCACCGTCAGGGAGCACGCCCCCACCGAATTACACCTTCCCTCCCGGATGTACCTTCCAGCAGGTTTTGAGTGGAAGCGCAGCTCCCCGGCAAGGTGAGATCAGCCGCGATCTCCGCCAGCGGGACCAGTACGAAGGCGCGTTGGGTCATGCGCGGGTGGGGAATTTGGAGATCCGGATCTGTCACGCTCACGATCCGATCGCCGTACAGGAGGATGTCCACGTCGATGAGGCGGGGGCCCCAACGATAGGAGGTGGTCCGGCCTACGGTGGCTTCGATGGACTTGCACGCCAGCAGCAAGTCCACGGGAGATAGCGTAGTCTCGAATGCGGCCACCAAGTTCAGGAAGCTGGGCTGGTCGGTGACCCCCCATGGTTCGGTTTCGTAGACCGACGAGCAGGCGGTGCGGCGCATACCCGGAGTGGAGCCGAGCAGCTGCAGCGCCTCGGTCAGCGCCGCGAGGCGGTCGCCCAGGTTGCCGCCCAACCCGAGGTAGGCTGTTACCGGCTCGGCCACCCGTCGGGCCTCCAGTCGCGCACGATGGCATCCGTCATCCGGGCCACCCGCACCATCTGTTTTACGTCGTGCACGCGGACGATATCTGCTCCGCCGGCGATGCTCATTGCCACGGCCGCGGCGGTGCCTTCCACGCGGTCATCTTCAGGCACTCCTAGTACGCGCCCGATGGTGGATTTGCGGGACACTCCGAGCAGCAGCGGATGGCCGAGTTCCTGGAGCTCGCACAGTCTTCGCAGCAGCTCCAGATTGTGGTCGGCGGTCTTCCCGAACCCGATGCCAGGGTCCAGGATGATGTCGTGATCGGGAATGCCGGCGGCGCGGGCAATGGTGGCGATGCGGCGAAGTCCGGCGATGACGTCGGGCACCAGGTCGTCGTATTTCGCTTCCCGTTGGTTGTGCATCAGGATAGCCGGAACACCGGCGTCGGCGATCACTCGCGCCATGTTGCCGTCGGCGAGCAGCCCCCAAACGTCGTTGACCATGGCGGCGCCAGCGGAGATGGCCTGCCGGGCCACCGAAGCCTTGTAGGTGTCCACGCTGACCGGGATGTCAACGGCGCGGCAGATGGCTTCCAGGGCCGGAATCAGCCGAGAGGCCTCCGCGGACGCGGAGATGGGAGCGCTGCCCGGTCGCGTCGATTCTGCGCCGACGTCAAGAATATCCGCGCCGTCGGCTTCCATGCGACGTGCCTGCTCCACGCCGGCCTGGACGTTGCCGGCCAAACCGTCGCCGGAGAAGGAGTCGGGCGCCAGGTTGACGATGCCCATAACGTAGGTCCGCCGGCCCCACGCCAGGGGTTCGCCGTTAGCCACAGACAGGCTCGGCGCGGCGCGCCGAGCGGGCTGATGATATGCGGTCAAATGGTTCACCTGTATCGCGGGGCGCATGATCGCCGGAACCATTATACTTAGCCGCCGATAGCGTCACGATCGTAGGTCGGGTTTGCCGCCGCGCACGGCGTTTTGCTAGCATCGCCCATGGAGGCCGGAATTGTCCACACAAGAAGAAGCGATCACCGACCCGAGTTTGGAAAACCTGCTCCGGCTGCAGGATCAGGCCGCGCTGGGGGGCGGACAGCGTCGCGTTGACCAGCAGCACCAGCGGGGCAAGATGACGGCCCGCGAGCGGCTCAACGCGCTGATGGACGACGGCACGTTCACGGAGATTGATCGCTTCGTCACCCACCGTACCACCGACTTCGGTCTGGCGGACCGGACCTTCCTCGGCGACGCGGTGGTCACGGGCTACGGCAACATCGACGGGCGTCAGGTGTTTGCGTACGCACAGGACTTCACGGTGTTCGGTGGATCGCTTTCCGAGGTGGTGGGCCAGAAGATCTGCAAAGTGATGGACCTGGCAGCGAAAACGGGCTGCCCGATGATCGGCATCTGCGATTCTGGCGGAGCGCGAATCCAGGAAGGGGCGTTGAGCCTGGCCGCCTACGGTGACATTTTCCTGCGGAATACCATGTACTCGGGGGTGGTGCCGCAGATATCGGTCATCATGGGGCCTTCGGCGGGAGGTGCGGTCTACTCGCCAGCGATCACGGACTTCATCTTCATGGTTCGGGGAACCGGCCAGATGTATATCACCGGGCCGGACGTGGTCCGGGCGGTGACCGGCGAAGATGTGACCCACGAACAACTCGGCGGCGCGGACGCCCACGCGGCCCGCAGCGGCGTGGCGCACTTTGTTCACGATTCGGAGGAAGAGTGCCTGGAGGAACTGCGCCGGCTGATTTCGTTTCTGCCGCTGAACAACCTGGACGACCCGCCGGGCTACCGCTTCGGCGACCCGATCGACCGCGCTGACGAAGTCCTGCGTGGAATAGTGCCGGCGGAGCCGAACCGGCCGTACGACATTCGCGAAATCATTTACAACCTCGTTGACGATGAGGACTTCATGGAAGTCCAGGCCGGGTACGCGCCAAACGTCGTGGTGGGTTTCGGCAGGATGGCCGGGCGGACGGTGGGATTGGTGGGCAACCAGCCGGCATATATGGCGGGAGTGTTGGACATCAACGCGTCGGCCAAGGCGGCACGGTTCGTACGGTTCTGCGACTGCTTCAACGTGCCCCTGGTGACGCTGGTGGACGTGCCGGGTTTCATGCCGGGAACTGAGCAGGAGTACGGAGGCATCATTCGACACGGGGCAAAGCTGATCTACGCCTACGCGGAGGCGACCGTGCCCAAGGTGGCGTTGATTACGCGCAAAGCCTACGGCGGGGCGTATATCGTGATGAGCAGCAAGCACCTGCGTTCGGACGTGAACCTCGCCTGGCCCAGTGCAGAGATCGCCGTCATGGGTCCGGACGGAGCGGTGAACATCATCTACCGCGAGGACATCAGCAACGCGGAGGACCCTGACGCCCGCCGCGCCGAGCTCATCGCCGACTACCAGGAGCGGTTCACTAACCCCTATGTCGCCGCCAATCGGGGTTACTTGGACGACGTGATCGATCCGGCGGCGACAAGGCCGACGATCATTCGCGCACTGGAAATGCTGCAAAACAAGCGGGACACGCTGCCAGCCAAAAAGCACGGTAATATCCCGCTGTAGGGATACGGAACCTTGCGCCGTAGGCTATCGCCGCCGGCGGGCGAGTTCATTTTCGGAGTATAACGACATGGAGTTTGGAGTCTTCTATCAAATCCCCTGCAGCGAAGGCCAAACTCCGGCCGGCCGGTACGCGGATGCGATGGCGCAGGTGCAATTGGCCGACGAACTTGGTTACGACATAGCGTGGCTGGCCGAACTGCATTTCGCGCACCGGTTTTCGGTGATGCCGGCCCCGCTGTTGATGGCGTCGGCGCTTTCGCAAACTACAAAACAGATCAAACTCGGAACGGCGGTGAACCTGCTGCCGCTGCATCACCCATTGCGTATAGCGGAAGAGGTGGCGACGCTGGACGTGCTGTCTGGCGGACGCGCCGTGTTCGGCGTCGGGCGAGGATCGAACCCCAACCACTACCGAGGCTACGGAATCCCTATCGAGGAACGCAACGACCGTTTCGTCGAAGGGCTGGACTTGGCTTTGCGGGCTTGGAAGGAAGACGTGCTGGACTACGATGGGAAGTACTACCAGGCCGAAGCAATACGGCTGGAACCCAAGCCCATCCAGCAACCCCATCCACCGGTGTACGTGGCCTCTAACGGTGCCGACACTTTCCCGCTGGTGGGCAGCCTCGGACACAACATCCTGGTGACCCCTCTGATCATTACGGTCCAGGGGGTCAGCGACGGGCTGGCCCATTACCGTGACACGCTGGCAGAGCACGGGCACGATCAATCGGCTGTGAAGGTGGTGGTCAACCTGCCGGTCTATGTCGGAGAAACACCAGAAGACGCCGGGGCGAGTTTCGCACCAACGGTGAACAACTACTTGGACACGCTGCGGAGCATGCAGAACAATTCGCGTGGGTCCAGTAGGGCCAGCCAGCTCACCTACGACGGCATATACGACGAGCTGGGAGCGATTGGCGACCCACAACAGGTTACCGAGCGGCTGAAACAGTTCCAGGAGCTTTATCAACCCCAAGAGTTCATGTGTTGGTTCAACATCGGCGGAATGCTGACCAACGAACAAGTCGGGCGGTCGATGCGGCTGTTCGCCGAAGAGGTGATGCCGCACTTTCGAGGTTGATGATGACTGGCCAGCGAAATGCCGGCGGGCTTTTTGAGCACGGGCGTGAGAGCTACGCCCGGGAAACGGCCCCGCTGGCGGAGCGGATGAGGCCTGCCACCTTCGACGAATTCGTCGGGCAGGAGCACATCCTTGCCGAGGATCGGGTCTTGCGGCGCGCCATAGAAATCGACCGGGTGCCGTCCATCCTGTTTTGGGGGCCACCGGGCTCCGGCAAGACGACACTGGCCCGGCTGATCGCCACCACGACCCAGTCGTACTTCGAACCGGTCAGCGCGGTTTCGGCTGGGGTGGCCGATCTGCGCAAGGCCGTGGCCGGGGCGCAGGAACGCCAGGCCCTCTACCAGCAGGCCACACGATCTTGTTCGTTGACGAGATTCACCGTTTCAACAAGGCTCAACAGGACGTGATCCTGCCCCACGTCGAAGACGGAACGATCACGTTCATCGGGGCAACCACCGAGAACCCCTCGTTCGAGGTCAATGCTCCGTTGCTTTCCCGGTGCCGGGTGTTCACGCTGAACGCCCTTGATGACGACGCAGTCACGGTCATCATCGAACGATCGCTTAAGGACAACCTTCGCGGTCTGGCAGTGCTGGCGCCGCGACTGGAGCCGGAGGCGATGGCTCACCTGGTCAACATCGCCAATGGTGACGCACGGATAGCGTTGAACGCGCTGGAGATGGCGGTGGTGGCCGCGGAGCCGGAGAAAGGCGGCGAGCGCCGCATCACGGTGGACGGCATTGCGGATGCCCTGCAACGGCGAACCCCACAGTACGATAAGGCGGGCGACAACCACTACGACACGATTTCGGCCTTCATCAAGTCGGTTCGCGGGTCATCCCCGGATGGCGCTCTCTACTGGCTGGCACGGATGCTGGAAGCCGGCGAGGACCCAATGTTCATCGCCCGGCGACTGGTGATACTGGCGGCGGAGGACATCGGCTTGGCCAACCCGGGAGCATTGCCGGTGGCGGTGGCGGCGCAACAAGCGGTGCACTTCGTGGGTCTGCCCGAGGGGCGCATCCCCCTGGCGGAGGCGACGGTCTACCTGGCAACATCGCCGAAGAGCAACGCGTCATACATGGGCCTGGAACGCGCGCTGGACGACGTGCGCGGTCGGCCCCACGAGCCCGTGCCGCTGCACCTGCGGAACGCGGTGACGGGCCTGATGCGGGGAATGGGGTACGGCGCGGGGTACAAGTACAGCCACGACCACGAGGGACACTTCGAGACGCAGGAATATTTGCCGCCCGAGTTGTCCGATCGGAAGTACTATGAGCCATCGGACCAGGGTTCGGAAGCGGCGATTGCCGAACGGTTGCGCCGGTGGTGGGGCGATGGCCGCTAGAGCGAAACAGCTATAACTTCAGGTGGGCCAGGCCGGCGGCAAGGGCCCCGTTCCATTGGGGCGAGCCGGAAACCTGTTGCCAGGGCACGGGCGGATCCGGATCGGCTGATGCGGGCTGTAGTTCGATCTGCCCAACGCCGTCATCGAGCCATTGGCCGTGCTTGTATCCCACTTTTTCGTAGGTACCAATTTGACGCATGCCCATGGACTCGTGCAGGGCGATGCTGGCCGGATTGGGAATGGTGATGGTGGCGATCGCCACGCAGTAGCCCTGAATTGCCAGGCACCGAAAGAGGGCCGTATAGAGAGAACGTCCAATTCCGCAGCGGTGGTACTCGGGGTGCACGTAAATGGTCAATTCGCACGACCACTGATAACCGGCGCGCGTCTTGAACGGGCTGGCGTAAGCGTAGCCCGCGATTTCGCCATCGTTGTCGCACACCAGCCACGGCATACGCTCCGAGACGGAGCGTATGCGACCGCGGAATTCGGCCAGCGACGGCGGTTCGTATTCATATGAAATGATCGTTTCACGGACCACGGGAGCGTAGACCGTGAGCATTTGCTCGGCGTCGGATTCGGAAGCCAGGCGGATTCGAGCGGACATGAAACTCCGGTGGAATATGAACCACGGTGGTGGAATGTAACTGTTCAGAGTTGGTGAGGCGAATTGGCGGAACTTGGTGTGCGGGTGGCTGGCGCTGAGGGTGGTGGTTATGTCATATAACTGGGCTGGATAGCGAAATTGATCTCAGGACTGCCGACCGGGATGTTTTGATTGGCATCATCGTCCGACAGCAGGCCAGCATTGAGCGGCTGGAGAAATGCATTACCCAGTTGGAAGGGCAAGCCAAACCCAAAGGCTCCCGCCGGATGCCCGGTCTGAAACCCAAAGCAGACCGGAAGCCAGCCCAGTCCAAGGAACCTCCCAGTCCAAGGAACCTCGCAAACCCCGACCGCACGGCTTTGCCCGAGCCCGTATGACGCCCACCCACCGAGTGGAGCATGTGGTGGAGCAGTGTCCCGACTGCGGGACCCAGTTGTCTGGGGGTTGGGCCCAGGGCACTCGGGAGGTGATCGACCTGCCGCAGGTTCCGGCGCAGGTAACCGACACGTTTACCTGACCCGCACCTGACCAGTCCCCGCTGCCGACGCTGCGGTGTTCCCAAAGCGCAACTGGACGGCGTGGTGATGGGCAAGCAGCGCCTGGGGATCAACGTCATCAGCCTGATTGCGGTCCTGCGGGAGGAAGCCAGGCTGGCGTTGCGCACCATCCGGTGGCGCCTGGATACCGTGCATGGGCTGCAACTCAGCCTGGGGGCCATCGTGGCGGCCACACCGCAAGTGGCTGGTCAGGCCCAACGGGTGGTGGCGGACATCCTGGAACAGGTCCGAGGCAGTCCGGTGGTCCACGCCGATGAGACGGGTTGGCGACAGGATGGACACAACGGCTACGTGTGGACTTTCAGCACCCCCAACCGTAACTGTTCAGACTTGAGGGGAAGCGAGTAGTTGACGGCAGGCGTTGAGGGTGTTGAGACCTTGTGCCCGCCAGGCGCCGAAGATTGACGCCAGGGTCATCTTGGTGGCAGTACCCCGGTCCGAGCGGGTGCCCCCACTGACCTTGCGGCTGACCACCAGATGGCGGAGGCTGCGCTCGGCGGCGTTGTTGTCCAGCGGCACCTCCGGTTCGGCCACGAAGACGAAGAGTTCTTTGATGTGGTTCTCCATGCGTCGGCACAGCCTGGCCTGGACCGCCGACGGGTCATCCAGAAATGGACGGCAGAGGACCGGCAATCGTCTTTCCAGGGCCATTTTGGCGGTGCGGCGTTGTTGCTCTGCGGGGTGGGTAAAGACCGTGGCCTGACGGTAGAGTTGGTGGACGGCGTCAGCCCACTGGGACAGCGATCCATCAGCTGGGTAGAGTGATCGCAGGTCGTGGATGTCCCGCAGGAGGTGGGCCCAGCAGCGTTGTTGGGGACCCGCATAGTGGTGGTAGGCGGCGTAAAAGTCGCTGACCAGCACACCGGCGAAATCGTCGCCCAAAACC